>NZ_JACDUR010000004.1 GCF_013761175.1 Nonomuraea soli | reverse complement strand
TTGCATGTGTTAAGCACGCCGCCAGCGTTCGTCCTGAGCCAGGATCAAACTCTCCATAAAAGGATTATTCGAAACCCAGCAACAAATGCCTAGAAATTCTAGACGAGGTGTTGCAAGAAATAACTCTTGCACTGGCTTTTAAACACACTGTTGAGTTCTCAAGAAACGGACGCGAACACCGTCTGCACTAGCCCGGGGCGCTTCGTTCCGTTATGTCTTAATTCTCTCAGGCGGCCCAGTCTCTGTCAAATTGACTCGGACCGATTCACCTGCGGGAATTTCGACCGCCCCGTTTCCGGGGCAACCCCTCTAACTTACCAGCCTTTCAACCGATCCGCGAACCGATCTCCAGACCACCGAGTCTGAGGGAGCCACCGCCACACGCGCAGCACCGCCACCACCAAGGGAAGGGAGTTGCGCCGCACGACGTCGGCTTAGAAAGATTAGCAGCGCTCCCGAGTGCTCATGACGACTTCAAACCATGAACTGGCCACGAAACGATCACGACACGCCTGCCGTACGCCCTGACTCGAAAAAGCGGGTATGTCACGAGAGTGATGGCTGTTCAGGCACTGCCCAGAGCGTTGATCGTGCTGGTCGGCACTGCTGCGGCAGTGGTGACGCTCTTCGGCATGCGCGAGGTTTCGTCCATTCTGGGGCCGATCGTCCTGGCACTCGTGCTGGTCCTGGCGGTCTCCCCCGTGCGCAACTGGCTGCGCCGGCGCGGGGCGCCCCTGTGGCTGCAGGTCGCGCTGCCGTTCCTGATCGTGGTCCTCGTCCTGCTGGGCATGGTCGCCATCCTGAGCCTCGCCGTCACCCAGCTCGCCGCGCTGCTGCCCGCCTACGCCGACCAGTTCAACACGCTCGTCAAGGAGTCGCAGCTGCTGCTCGCCCGCTTCGGCATCGGCAACGCCCAGCTCGACCAGGCGGTCAAGAGCCTCGACCCGGGCAAACTCGTCGGCTTCGCCCAAGGGTTGCTCACAGGCGTGGTGGGTCTGTTGTCGAGCCTGTTCCTCATGGTCGTCCTGCTCCTGGCGATGTCGCTCGACGCTCCCGTCATGCAGCGCATCTTCGCCGCAGGCAGCCGCAGCAAGCCGCAACTGGTCACCGCACTCGCCACCTTCGCCAGCAAGACGCGGCGCTACCTGCTGGTCTCCACCGCCTTCGGACTCGTCTGCGCCACACTCGACGTGATCGCGCTCTACCTGCTGTCGGTGCCGATCCCCCTGCTGTGGGGCGTGCTGGCGCTCATCACGAACTACATCCCGAATATCGGCTTCATCATGGGGCTGATCCCCCCGGCGCTGCTCGCACTGCTCGACGGCGGGCTGAAGCAGATGATCCTCGTGATCGTCGCCTACTGCGCCATCAACGTCGTCATCCAGTCGTTCATCCAGCCCAAGTTCCTCGGCGACGCCGTCGGGCTATCGACGACGATGACGCTGTTGTCGCTCATCGTCTGGGCGTTCGTCCTCGGGCCGCTCGGCGCGCTGCTCGCCATCCCGCTCAGCCTGCTCACCCGGGCGCTGCTCATCGACAGCGATCCGACGGCCCGGTGGGCGGCGGCCCTCATATCGGGGGACGAACGAATTGTCAGTGAGCCTGGGTAGCGTGGTGAACCATGTACGTGGAGCACGCACCGCCGCCCTCGCTCGCGCACCGGCTGGTGTGCGTGTGGGAGCAGGTGAGCGAGGCCTCCGGCGTGCATCTGGTGGTGCCCGACGGGTGTGTGGATGTGATCTGGGGGCCGCAGGGGCCGCACGTCGCCGGGCCTGACACGGGGCCGATGCCGACGGCGATGGTGCCGGGCGACCGGTATTTCGGGATTCGGTTCCGGCCGGGGGCAGTGGGCGGGGCGCTGGGGTTGCCGATCGACGAGCTGGTGGATCAGCGAGTGCCCCTGCGTGACCTGACGGCGGTGAGCGGCGGCGCGGCCTCCATGCGGGATCTGGCGGCGGTGAGCGGCCCGGCCCCCATGCGGGATCTGACGGCGGCGAGGGGCTCGGCCTCCATGAGGGATCGGGCGGCGGTGAGGGGCGTCGCCTCCGTGGGCGACCTGGCCGATGTGCCGGTGGCGGATCGTTTGCCGGGCATCGCCGCGCTGATTCGTGACACCGCGCCGCCTGACCCGGCGGCGCCCTCGATCGCGGCGGCGCTGCGAGCCGGGCGGTCGGTCGCCGAGGTGGCGTGGGATCTCGGGTTCAGTGCCCGGCAGTTGCACCGTCGTGCGGTGGGCGCGTTCGGCTACTCGCCCAAGGTGTTGCAGCGGATCGTGCGGTTCCAGCGGGCGCTGCGGCTGGCTCGGGGCGGCACCCCGCTCGCCTTGGCCGCCGCTGAGAGCGGTTACGCCGACCAGGCTCACCTCGCGAACGATGTGAAGCGCCTGGCGGGGGTGCCGATGAGCCACCTGCTGCGCTGACCTGCCCTGGCGGCGAGGCGCCGGAAGGCACCGCCGTACGGCAGGCGGCCCACCGGTCAGGCGCGAGGCGGGCGGCCGAGCGGGCCGCCCGTAGCCGATGGCCGCGCTGGTCTGCGGCCGATGGCTGTTCTACGACAGGCGGCTGTTCTACGACAGGCGGCTGTTCTACGACAGGTGGCTGTTCTACGGCAGGCGGCCGTAGGCGTGCAGGGTCTTGAGGCGGTGCACCGTCAGGTACCCCGCCCACTCGTGCCCGACCACCGGTGTCCAGATCGGCCAGTTGGGCACCACCCCTCCATCCCGCGCCAGCATCCCCTCCAACGCGTCGAGATGCCGCTCGATCGTCTCGGGCTCGAACAGGGGCAGCCTGGACGGCGCCGGTGCGAAGTCGAGCGGGAAGTGCGCGTCTCCCGACGCCTCCGGGTCGAAGGTCACCGTGTCGAGAATCGCCCCCTTCAACCGGGTGAACTCCGCCTCCGCCCGCTCCCTGTCGGGCACGAGCTCGAGGAAGGGCACGATCGCTCTGGCCTCGTACGGTGTGGTCTCCTTCACCTGCCCGATCCGCTCCCAGCAGAAGCGGGTCGCCCCCTCCAGCCACGGGTGGGTGATGCCGTGCTTGTGCAGCAGGCCGGCGAGTGAGGCGGTGGGGATGAGGTGTCCCGGCGGGTCGTCGGGGGTCTCCCACCAGGGTGCCCGCCGGGTGGACCGCACGGACGGCAGGACGAACGGGACGCCGCCGTCGGGGGTGGTGATCGAGGCCAGGTAGTCGCAGGCCGTGAGCACCATCGGGTCGTCGAAGGCGTCGAGTTCGTCGAGGATCCAGAAGGCGATCTCGACGGGTTCTGGCTGGCTGGCCGCGCCGCGCAGGTCGGGTTCGAGGGCGTTGCCGAATCCGCCGTCGGGGTTCCGGTAGCACCGCAGGGTGTCGAGGACCCGCTCGCGCGGGCCTTCGCGGAAGAGCGCCTCGAAGCGGTACCTGTCGAGGAGGCGGGCTTGGTCGTGCAGGAACGTCTCGGCTTGAGCAAGCAGGTCTGGCATGTCTCCGACCCTAGTGACGGGCCCGGGCGGGCTCTTGTAGAAATCGGTCATGGTGCCGCCAGCGCCTCGGTGGGTGACATGCGGGCGGCTCTGAGCGCGGGGTAGAAGCCGGCCAGCGCGCCGATCACGAGGGTGGCGACGACGCCTCCCGCCATGGCCCAGAACGGCACGATGGTCGGCCAGTCCTGGAGCGTGGAGTACAGCGAGGTGACGCCGATGCCGAGCACCACGCCGCCGAGGCCGCCCAGTAGCGACAGCAGTGCCGACTCGGTGAGGAACTGCAGGCGGATCTGGCCGCGTCCGGCTCCGAGTGAGCGGCGCAGGCCGATCTCCGCGCGGCGTTCGAGCACGGAGATGACCATCGTGTTGGCGACGCCGACCCCGCCGACGAGGAGGGCGACGCCGCCGAGGCCGAGGAGGAGGGCGTTGAGGGTGGCGTCGGTGGCCTGTTTGGCGGCCAGGACGTCGGAGGGGCGCGAGACCTCGACCTCGTTGGGCGCCTCGGGGTTGGCGGTGGCGGCCAGGACGTCTCGTACGGCCTGCACATGGGCTTCGGTGGCGCGGGTGTAGACCGTGGTCGGGTAGCCGTCGAAGCCGAGCCGTGAGACGGCGACCGGCCAGCCGACGAGGGCGGCCAGGTCGAGTTCCGGTGCGAGTGCGGCGGGGGCGAGCACGCCGACGACGGTGAACCGTTCGCCGCCCAGCCAGACACGCTGGTCGGGTCCTGGACGTTCGACGCCGAGGCGGGCGGCGGCCTTGGCGCCGAGGACGACGGCCGGGTAGTTGTGGGTGGCGGCGTTGAGCCAGGTCCCGGCGGCGACGGCGGCCCCCGTGTCGGCGGGCAGGTCGAGGCGGGCGGCGAGCACGGACACCGAGCCCGTCTGGCTGGCCGGGATGTGCTCGTTGCGATAGACCTTGGCCGGGGTGACGCCGACGGCGGTGACCGTGGTCACGGCGGGGATCTGGGCGATCATGCCTTCGGCTTCGAGCGGCAGGTGGGAAGCCTCGCCGAACAGGCTCTGGCCTGGTGAGACCTTGAGCAGGTTGGTGCCGAGGGCGTCGAGGCGGCGGTTGAGCTCCTCCTGGCTGGAGGCGGAGATGCCGACCACGCCGAGCATGGCGGCGATGCCGATGGCGATGCCCAGGGCGGACAGGAACACGCGGATGGGGCGGGTGCGCAGGCCGGCGCCGCCGACCCGTGCGACGTCGCCCAGGCTGAGCCGGGCGGGGGTGAGCCTGGCGGGGGTCATGGGCCGGCCTCCGAAGCGGGGTGGGACATCGACCGCGAGAGAGACGAAACGGGCCGAGAAGGCGGGTCGAGGATGCGGCCGTCGAGCATCTCGACGCGGCGTGGCAGTGACGCGGCGATGTCGCGGTCGTGGGTGATGATGACCACCGTCGTCCCGCTCCGGTTGAGGTCACGCAGCAGCGCCATCACCCCTGCCCCCGATCGGGAGTCGAGGTTGCCCGTCGGCTCGTCGGCCAGCAGGAGCGCCGGCTCCCCCACCACCGCCCTGGCGATGGCCACGCGTTGCCGTTCGCCGCCGGACAGTTGGTGGGGGCGGTGTCCGAGCCGGTGCTCCAGCCCGACACGTTCGAGCGCGTCGGCCGCCCGTGACCGCCTGGCGCGCAGCCGTACGCCGCTGTACAGGAGGCCGTCGGCCACGTTGTCGAGCACGGGAACCCCCGGGGCGAGGTGGAACGACTGGAACACGAACCCGATCAGCCGGGCGCGCAGCGCCGACAGTTCCCGGTCGGACAGGGCGGCGACGTCGTGGCCCGCGATCCGCACCGTGCCGCCGGTGGGCCGGTCGAGCGTGCCGATCATGTTGAGCATCGTGGACTTGCCCGATCCCGACGGCCCGACGATGGCGACGAGCTCGCCCGGTTCGACCGACAGGTGTACGCCGCGCAGCGCCTCGACCGGCCCGTAGGTCTTGGTCACGTCGTGAAGGGTGACGATCACGAGGGCACCACCACGGTGGCGCCTTCGGGGACGCCGGTGACCTCGACCTTGCCGTCGGCGAACATGCCGGTCTCGACGGCCTGGTAGGTGAGCGCGCTCCCGTCGGCCACCTGCACGCCGTAGCCGCCCTCGGCCAGGGCGACGAGGGCTCCGACGGGTACGGCGAGCACGTCCTTGCGTGTCGCGGCGACGATGGTGACCTCGACGGGCCCGGTGTCGAAGCCGGTCCTGCCGACGGAGAGGGTCAGCTCGACCGTGGTGGCGTCGTCCTTCTGGGTGGCGACCTTGCCGACGTCCTTCACGGTGCCGGGGACGGTGGATCCGTCGGGCAGCTCGACGGTGGCCTTCATGCCCGGCCGTACCAGGTGGCGGTCGGAGGCGTCGAGGGCGACGGAGACCTGCTTGGTGGTGGAGGTGGCGGTGAGCACGGGACCTGCGGTGTGGGCGCCGAGCGCCGCCTTGAGCGAGGCGACGCGCAGGGGCCCGGCGGCGACGACGACGTCGCCGGGCTGGACGCTGCCGGTGACGGGCAGGCCGAGGTCGTCCTGCCACTGCTCGACGGCCTCCGCGGTGGCCCACGTGTAGGAGGAGTCGGCGTCGAATCCGGTGTAGCCGAGCTTGGCGAGGTTGGTCTCCAGGAGCTTGACGTCGTCGCCCGAGACGCCGTCGGCCAGGGTGCGGTAGAGCGGCAGCGTGCCGTACAGCAGGGGCACCCGGTCGGCGTCGACGCTGTAGACGGCCCTGCCGCGGGTGATGGTGGCGCCTTCGGCGGGCAGCCAGGTGATGGTGCCGCCGCCGGTGGTGGTGACGGTGACCGGCGAGCCGTACCCGAGGGTTCCTGAGACGGTCTTGGTGTCGGTGAGTGTGATGCGCTCGACCGTCGCGGTCGCGGGCGGGGTCCTGGCGGGTTCTGCGGTGCCCGGCTGTCCGCCGAAGCCGAGCGAGGCGGCTGCGACGGCGGCGGCGAGCAGGGCGCCGCCCGCGCTCCACGCGAGCAGCCTGGCGCGGCTCACTTCCTGCCCCGCATCGACCCGAGCTCGTCGTTGCACGCCTCCAGGGCCTTGGCGACCTTGGGGTCGTCCGGCTTGATCTTGCCGATCTGCGCCGCGAAGCCGCCCGCGGGGTCGGGGTCGGGCATGTCGACGCCGTTGTCGCGCATGCACGCGGCGAACGCGCGCATTTTCTCCAGGTCCTCCGGGGTGAGTTCCTTGCGGTCGGCGAAGGGGGCGACGTCGCGGCAGGCCTCGAGCGCCTTCTTGAAGGCCGCGGAGTTGTGGTCGACCTTGCCCATGCGGCCGGCCAGGCCCTGGGCGGGGTCGGGGTCCTCCATCGGCACGCCGTTGTCGCGCATGCACTGGGCGAAGACGCGGCCCTGCTCCAGCTGGTCGGCGGTGCCGGTGGCGGCCGGGGCCGCGGAGGTGGCGGTGGCGCCGCTCACGGAGGCCACGCCGCCCGCGGCCTGGGAGGCGCCGCATCCGGCCGTCAGCGACATGCCCATCACGAGGGTCAGGGCGGGAAGGATTCTTCTCATGTCCCCGACCGTGCACGGCCTGCTTCAAAGCGAGCTCGGAGCCGCCTCGACCACAGGTAGGAGTACGCGGAAGCGGCTGCCCTCACCGGGCCGGGTGTCGACGCCGACGGTGCCGCCGTGGGCGCGCGCGATGGCCGCGACGATGGCCAGACCCAGTCCCGCGCCTCCGGCGGCGCGTGAGCGGCCCCGGCTGACGCGGTAGAGCCGCTCGAACAGGTGCGGCACGTGCTCGGGCGCGACACCCGGGCCGCTGTCGGCGACCTCCAGGACGGCGAAGCCGCCCTCGTGCAGCACTCTGACCTCGACGGGGGCGTCGGTGTGGGTGAGCGCGTTGCCGACGAGGTTGGCGGCGACCTGGCGCAGCCGCAGCTCGTCGCCGGGCACGGTGACGGGCTGAAGGGGGCCGGTGAGCCTGACCGATCGCCTTGGGAGGCGGGCGCGGGCGTCGCGGACGGTGTCGGCGGCGATCTCCAGCAGGTCCACGGGTGCACGTTCCAGCGGGCGTTCCTCGTCGAGCTGGGCGAGCGTGAGCAGGTCGTTGACGAGGACGCCCATGCGGGTGGCCTCGTCCTCGATGCGCCGCATCAGCTCGTCGGGTTCGCCGCCGCCGCGCCGGTGCAGTTCGGCGAAGCCGCGCACGGAGGTGAGGGGGGTGCGCAGCTCGTGGGAGGCGTCGGCGAGGAAGCGCCGCAGCCTGGCCTCCGACTCCGTGCGGGCGGCGATCTCCTCCTCCAGCCGGTCGAGCATGACGTTCATGGCGACGCCGAGCCGGCCGGGCTCGGTGCGCGGGTCGGCCTGGCGCATGCGGCGTCCGAAGTCGCCGTGGGCGATGCGGGTGGCGGTGCGTTCCATGCGTGTCAGCGGCAGCAGGCCGAGCCGTACGACGGTGGCGGCGACGAGCCCGAGCAGGAGCAGCACGGACGCGGGGACGACCACGTTGATGACGATCAGCGACCGTTCGGTCTCCTCGACCTGCTTGAGCGACTGGGCGATCACCAGGGCTCCGCCGCCGTCGGGCATGCGCACGGCACGGACCCGCCACGACGGGCCGCCGGTGCCCGGCACTGTGTACGGCTCGCCGAAGCGCGGCTCGCCGAGCTCGGGGCCCTGGCTCCCGGCCGACAGGACCGGCCGCATGGTGCCGTCGGCGTTGAAGAGGTAGAAGCGCAGCTCGTCCCTGAGCCTGTCGCCGAGGACGTCGACGAGGTCGGCGGGCAGGTCCTTGCGCGACGACAACATCAGCGCCGCGGCGGGCAGCGCCGTCGAGGCCTTCTCCAGCTTGCCGAACTGGGCGTCGACGCGCTTGACCAGCTCGCCGCGCAGCAGTGCGATGCCCACCGCGTTGGCCAGCAGGAACGCCACGGTGGTGAGCCCGAGGACGATCAGCACGAGGCGGGCGCGCAGGCTCATGACGGCAGCCGTAGGGAGTAGCCGACGCCGCGCACGGTCTGGATCAGCTGCGGGTCGCCGATCTTCTTGCGCAGGTAGTAGATGTAGGACTCGACGATGCTGGAGTCGCCGTCGAAGTCGTAGCGCCAGACGCTGTCGAGGATCTGGGCCTTGCTGACCACCCGTCCGGCATTGGTGAGCAGGTATTCGAGCAGGTTGAACTCCGTGGGTGACAGCTCGACGGGCGTGCCGCCCCGCCGTACCTCGTGTTTGTCGGCGTCCAGTTCCAGGTCGGCGTAGCGAAGCGGCTCGCCGCGCCCGGCGTCCGGCGCGCTGCGGCGCAGGATCGCCCGGATGCGCAGCACCAGTTCCTCCAGGCTGAACGGCTTGACGACGTAGTCGTCGGCGCCGAGTTTCAGCCCGCGTACCCGGTCGGCCACCGCGTCCCTGGCGGTCAGGAAGAGCACCGGGTAGCGCTCCTCCAGCCGCCTGGCGACCTCGAAGCCGTCGAGGTCGTCCATCATCACGTCGAGCACGACCAGGTCGGGGACGAACTCGCGGGCCGCGCTCAGCGCCTCGGCCCCCGAGCCCGCCGTCCGCACGTCGAACGACACCAGCCGCAGGGTCTCGGCCAGCAGGTCGCGGATGTTCGGCTCGTCGTCGACGACAAGTACCTTCATGAGGCCAGCATGGTCATACGAAGTTCAAGGCAGCATCAAAGCGCGCACATGAGGCGATGCCCGGCGGCGATGGCGGAGCCCGCGTGGCTGGAGTTGAGCTGCACGACGACCACCCGCCGCCGGTCGGGCGTGACCAGGGCGATGCCGCTGTAGCCGAGCAGCATGCCGGAGTGGCTGTGCACCTCGACGCCGCAGGACAGCCTCTCGGTGAAGATGCCGTAGTCGATCGGCGGCAGCGCGCGGTAGAAGGCCGCGATGTCGGCGACGGTGGAGACCAGGCCGCCCGCGCTGAAGTACAACGAGGCGCTGGCGTCGGTGGTCCCGTCGGATCCGTCGAGGTGGGTGCCGTGCGCGAGCCGGTCGGGCAGCAGCGCGGCCGGGAGTTCGGTGTCGGGCAGCCCGAACTCGGCGATCTGCTCCCTGTACGGCTTGCGCGCGAGCTTCTCCAGGATCATCCCGAGCAGGATGTAGTTGGTGTTGGAGTAGGCGAACGCGCCTCCTGGCCTGCCCGGTTCGCCCGCGAAGGCGATGAGCTGCTCCGGCGTCCACTCCTTGAGGTGGTTGCCGTCGGCCGACATGGTGCGGACGAACTCGGTGGAGCGCAGGTAGTCGCGGAGGCCGCTGGTGTGCCTGGCCAGGTCGCCGACGGTGGCCGTGGAGGTGGTGACGCCTGGCAGCAGCCGGTCGACGCGGTCGGTGAGGCTCAGCTCTCCTGCCCTGATCCGTCTGGCGAGGAGCGTCGCGGTGAAGGTCTTGGTGATGCTGGCGATGCGGAAGCGGTGGTCGGTTCGCAGGGGCATGCCCGGTTCTGCCTGCCCCGCCGCGGCCTGCCAGACCTGGCCGCCGTCGGCGACGTAGACGACGGCGCCCGGTGAACCGGCCTTCACCAGGGCCTGGGCCTCGGCCTCGACGGGCACCTGCTTGACGGGGGAACACCCGGCGAGGACCAGCACGAGCAGGAACCGGCGTAAGCGCATGCCTCCGAGATATCACGTTGCGCCGAGACGGAGCGTTCCGTATTGTCTCTCGCATGACAGCATCCACCTGCGCCTGCTTCATTCGTATCCGCCGCGGCCGGGCTCTGGCCCGCTAGGCGGACACCTCAGCTCCGCCTGGCGTGCCCAGGGCCCTTCGAGACCTCCTCTTTCTCGAAGCGACCCGGAAGGGCATCAGCTGTGGCGCAGTCATTCGCATTCGGCAACTATTCGCACACCCAGAAGAAGGCCACGCGCTCCCCGCAAGGCCGCACGCCTCGCGACCGGGCCAGGCGTGAACTCTCGCAGAACTTCCTCACCGACCGGACGGCGATCAAGCAGATCGTCAAGATCGCCGACCCGCACGGGCTCGTCCTGGAACCGGGTCCCGGCGAAGGCGCCCTCACCAGGGAACTGGCTGAACGGGCCGAGGTAATCGCCTACGAGCTCGACCCGCTGCTGGCGGCCAAGCTCAGGGCCAGGGCCACCGGAGCCACCGTGGTCAAGGGCGACTTCACCTCCGCCAAGGCGCCCGACCGGCCGTTCTCGGTCGTCGGCAACATCCCGTTCTCGGCCACCTCGAAGATCGTGGACTGGTGCCTGCGCGCCCGGCACCTGACGAGCGCGACGCTCGTCACCCAGCTCGAGTACGCGCGCAAACGTTCCGGCGACTACGGACGCTGGAGCCTGGTGACCGTGGCCTCGTGGCCGTGGTTCACCTGGGAGCTGGCCGGTCGCATCGACCGGGAGAGCTTCCGTCCCGTGCCGTCGGTCGACTCCGGGATCCTGCGCGTCGACAGGCGGCCCGAGCCGCTCGCCGAGGACCGCGGGGCCTACCTGGAGCTGGTCGAGCGCGGCTTCCAGGGAGTGGGCGGCTCGCTCTACGCCTCACTGGGCAGGCCGAGGCACGCCTTCCAGGAGGCGGGCATCGCCCACGACACCGTCGTCGGCTACGTGCATCCCGATCAGTGGGTCACGTTGTTCCGCTCAATGCGGGGCTGACGCCGGGAGCCTGGACGGGCCGCTGCGACTGCGGGTCGCGGCGGCCCCACGGCATGGCCATCACCAGCAGCGGGAGGATCACGATCGAGAAGCGTGACCAGTCGCGGTGGGCGTACCACCAGGGGTCGACGGCGAGCTGCGTCATGTAGAGGTAGCCGTAGGCCGACCAGGCCGACACCGCCAGGATCGCCGGCCAGGCGAAGCGGGTGGGCCTGGCGATGAGGAAGGGCATGAACCACATGAGGTACTGCGCGCCCAGGCGGGGCGTGACGACCATGAAGGCCAGCAGGATGGCGATCGTCATGTCGATCGGATCGGCCTTGCGCCACAGGTAGATGACGACGAGCACCGAGGCGTAGATCAGATAGGTGCCGAGCTGGGCCGCCCACGGGATCAGCGCCCAGTCGCCGCCGGTGATCCACGGGGTCCAGCCCCACTCGCCGACGATCGGGCGGATGTTCTTGATTTCGCGGATGACCTCGGGGATCTGGTGGAAGGCCGTGCCCGCGAAGATCGGCAGGGTGACCAGGAAGAAGATCGGGACCGCGCCGGTGAACAGGAGCGAGACGATCCGCGCGCGCATGGTCGGCAGGAGCAGCAACATGCCGGGGATCAGCCAGATCGGCCAGCTCTTGGCGCACAACGCCAGGCCCATGAGCAGGCCCGCCAGCATGCCGCGCTTCAGCGTGACGCGGTCGTCGGCGAGGGGGCGCAGCGAACGTTTCACCCAGGCCCAGGCCCGGTTGGGGGCCTCCGCCACGCCGTACATCCGCACGCGCTCCATGACCGGCATGGTGAAGCCGGTGCGCTCGGGCGAGCCGGGTCCGCGCGCCACCACGAAGGCGGCCACGCCGAAGGCCAGCGCCACCGGCTCGACCTGGCCGTGGTGGGCGGCGACGAGCAGCGCGAGGGGGTTGAGCGCGTACTGCAGCGCCCGCAGGTTGGCCTTGGCGCCGCCGGCGAGCTTGGCCACGAGCGGGATGAGCGCGATGTCGGCGACCACGGTCACCAGGCGACCGGCGTACTCCCACGGCAGGCCGAGCCACAGCAGGATCCCGTACATGTAGGGGATCGTCGGCAGGAAGTGCCAGCCGCCCTCGCTGCCCAGCACCGGATCCTGGCGGTTGAGCACCGCCTCGCCGGCCGGCCTGAAGCTCTCCTCGTAGTCGACCGGCTGGAAGGCGTCGTCGGCGGAGGCGAAGTAGATGACCGCGCGCACCGCGACGCCGAGGAGGACGGCGACGGTGAGGGAGGGCCGCCAGTCACGCCACTGGGCGATGAGGGCGACGGCGACTCCGACGAGCAGGACCAGGCCTGTGAGCACTGCGTGTTCCATGGTGGCCACTAGCCTGCCGTACCCACGAAGGAGCCCGCCACCGGTCCCAGCAATCCCATACCCCTACAAAACCCCAGGTCAATGCGCATATAACACGTCAGAATCGGGTGACACAACTCACAGGAAACTCTTCGGGAAAGCGCTCCGCGGCGCCGGATCCCGACCTCCGGCGCCGCGGACCGCTGGTCAGAAGCCCGCGGTGATGCGGGTGAACTCCCACTCAGGCTGCGAGATGCCGCTGCAGTTGGAGGTCACGCCGCCGCCGGGGCAGGGCCTGTCACGGTTGACGGCCCAGTAGGCCAGCCGGGTCAGACCCTTCGACCTGGCCCAGTCACGGATCTGGGTCCAGGTCGCGGTGCTGGTCATCTCCTGCTGGTCGGACAGGCCGTTCATGCCCGAGATGCCCATGCGGGCGTAGGCCTGCGCGTCGGTGTAGCCGTAGGCCGACTTCAGCGCGTTCTTCAGGCCCTCGGAGGCGTTGACGGTGTCCTGGTAGATGTTGGAGCTGCCGAAGTCGAACGGCATGATCGTGAAGTTGTCGATCGGCACCGCGAGCGCCTTGGCCTGGTTGATCAGGCGGATGCCGTGGCTGTTGGGCCCGGTGCGGGTGGTGCCGAAGGTCACGACGACCTTGACGTTCGGGTTGTTCTGCTTGACGATCTTCAGCGCGTTCAGGATGCGGTCCTGCACGGTGTAGTTCTCGAACTCGTCGGTGTTCTCGATGTCGAAGTCCACGACCGCGGGTCCGACCGCGTTGATGACCTGCTGTACGGCACCGGCGAACGCGGCCGGGGTGGAGCAGTTCGGGCCCAGCTTGTTGCCCGACCATCCACCGAAGGAGATCTGGACGTTGCCGCCCTTCGACTTGATCGTGTTGATCGCCTGCTGGTCGGCGCCGCCGGTGAGCGGCCGGTTGCCGTCCCAGGCCGGGGTGCAGCCGCCGCTCGACAGGATGAAGGCCATGGTGAAGGACTTCACGCCGGTGGCGTCCATGACGGTGCCGGGGTTGGGCGGATTGCCCCAGCCCATGTAGAGGTAGGGCGCGCCCGCCATCTTGGTCGGGTCGGGGTTGGTCGGGCAGCCGGTGGTGGTGCCCGTGACGTCACGGCCCGCCGACTCGCCCACGTTGTTGTAGGCCTTGACCGTGTAGGTGTGCGTGGTGCAGGTGCCCAGGCCGGAGATGGTGGCGCTGGTGCCGCTGCCCGTGCTCCTGACCGTGCTGCCCTCGTAGACGCGGTAGCCGGTGACGGTGCCGCTGGAGGCGCCCCAGCCCAGGGTGAGGGAGCTGTTGGTCGCGCCGGTCACGCTGGCCGCGCCCGGCTGTCCGGGCACGCCTGGCTGGGGGGTGCCGCCGCCGGGCTTCCACAGGGCCGGGACGTTAGGCGGCTCCCAGCCGGGCAGCGAGGTGTGCCCCTGGATCGCCGTGTAGTCGATGCCGTTGTAGGTGACCACCGCGCCGACGGCGTAGGCGGTGTAGGGGGCCCAGGCCGCGGCGGCGACCGCCGCGGTGGGTGCGAGGAGCACGACCGGCGCACTCGTGGCGAAGAGTGCCGCCACCGTCGCCACTATGACGCGGAGTTTCATGGCATTCCTTGGAGGTGGGGCTTGACGGTCTTGGAGAAGTTCCAGTTGTGGCTGGCGTCCCAGTTGATCGACCAGGTCATCGCGCCGCGGATGTCCGGGTAGGCGCGGGGCGGGACGAACGAGCCGCAGCTGTTCCTGGTGGCCAGGCAGGTGAGCGCCTGGTTGACCAGGCTGGGCGCGACGACTCCGCCGCCGGCCGCGCCGGGTCCCGCGGGCAGGCCCAGGGAGACCTGGTCGGGGCGCAGCCCGTTCTCCAGCTGGATGCAGGCCAGGGCGGTCATGAAGTTGACGGTCCCTTGCGAGTAGGCGAAGGACTGGTCGCAGCCGAGCATCGAGCCGGAGTTGTAGTACTGCATGTGGACGACGGTGAGGATGTCCTTGATCGCCAGGGCGAGCTTGAAGTACTCCATCCCGGTCGACTGCATGTCGATGGTCTGCGGGGCCATCGTGATGATCAGGCCCGCTCCCACGCGGCCGCGCAGGTCGCGCAGCGCCTGGGCCATGTAGGTGGCGTTGAGGCCGTTCTCCAGGTCGATGTCGACGCCGTCGAAGCCGTAGCTCTGCATGAGCCCGTGCACGCTGGAGGCGAAGGCGCTCGCCGCGGAGCTGGAGGCGACCTGGACCCGGCCGGTCTCGCCGCCGACGCTCAGGATGACCTTCTTGCCGCGCTGCTTGAGCGCCGCGATGTCGGCCTTGAACTGGGCCTCGGTATAGCCGCCCACGGCGGTGGCAAGCGCGCTGTCCAGGGCGAAGACGACCTGACCCGGGGTGGTGGTGGCCTCGCCGAAGGCGACGGCGATCAGGTCGTACTCGTTCGGGACCTGCGACAGCTTCAGCTCGGTCGCCGGGTTGACGAAGTTGTGCCAGTAGCCGGTGAGGAAGTGCTTGGGCAGGCCGCCGCCGGGGTTGCAGCCGGTGGTGGTCGCCGAGCCGTCGCGGCCCGGTCCCTCGCCGTTGGCGTTGTAGCCCTTGACGGTGTAGGTGTGCGGCTCGCAGGTGCCCAGGCCGGAGATGGTGGCGCTGGTGCCGGTCACGGTGGTCTTGAGCGTCGAGCCCTCGTAGACCCGGTAACCGGTCACGGTCCCGGAGGAGGCGCCCCACGACAGGGAGATCGAGGTGTTCGTGGCCGTCGCGGTCACCGTGCCCGGCTGGCCGGGCAGGTTGACGCAGCCGGTGGTGGAGCCGGAGGCGTCACGTCCGGCGGACTCGCCCGAGCTGTTGTAGGCCTTGATCGTGTAGGTGTGCGACTCGCAGGCGGCCAGGCCGGAGATGGTGGCGCTGGTGCCGGTCACGGTGGTCTTGAGCGTCGAGCCCTCGTAGACCCGGTAACCGGTCACGGTCCCGGAGGAGGCGCCCCACGACAGGGAGATCGAGGTGCCGGTCGCCGTCACGGTGGCCGCGCCGGGCTGGCCGGGCGCCGGGAGCGAGGTGCCTCCGGCCTTCCACAGGGCCGGGACGTTCGGCGGCTCCCAGCCGGGCAGGGAGGTGTGCCCCTGGATGGCGGTGTAGTCGGTGCCGTTGTAGGTGACCACCGCGCCCACGGCGTAGGCGGTGTACGGGGCCCAGGCCGCAGCGGCGACCGCGGCGGGGGGTGCGATGAGCTGGACTGGGGCGGAGGTCAGGCAGAGCGCGGCAAGGGTCGCCGCTATGACCCGGAATTTCATGGATGCTCCAGGGGTGGCCGTACGGCTCGCGTGGGGGGTGTCAAGCTGCCGCGAGCCGTACGGAATCAGGGGGTGCCGGAGGCTTGCTGGGACTGTCAAGTCAGGTAAGAAAGCAGCGCGCCTCATGATCGCTCCCACGACAGGGAGACGTTGGGGCGGTCCTCATCCCGTGCCGGGAGGAAACGGCGCCGTGGAGACGGTTTCCGCAGCTCTATCGGGGCCATCGCGGGGGTGATCGCGACATCTGGAGTCCCAATTCATGATTTCTTTTAGGAAAGTTTCCTAAGAGTTGTGGCGATCGTAGCCTTGACAACCGACCCCCACAAGGCCCAAATCCCCCACTTGAGTACGGCCTGCTCATGACGCCTCCGCCGGGGCCGCACATGCTCGGAGACATGACCGTTCACAGCAGACGCGACGTGCTCCACGCGGGTGCCGCGCTGGGCATGGCGATCGGGCTCGACTGGGCCGGGATCACCGCTCCGACCGGCCGGACCCCGTCCGGCTGGGTCGCCAGGCACAACCTCACCTCCGCGCAGTACCAGGCCGAGTGGGACCGGCTCTCCGCCCTCGGCTACCGGCCCGCCCACGTGAGCGGCTACGCCGCGGGCGGCCAGGCCAGATACGCGGGCATCTGGGAGAAGGCGCCGGGCCCGCCGCTCATCGCCCGCCACGGGCTGACCTCGGAGCAGTACCAGGCCGAGTTCACGCGGGTCACCGGGCAGGGGTACCGCCTCGTCCAGGTGAGCGGCTACGACGTCGGCGGCCGGCCGCACTTCGCCGCCATCTGGGAGCGCGCCGGCGGCTCGCCGTGGGTGGCCCGCCACAACCTCACCTCCGCGCAGTACCAGGCCGAGTTCACCCGTCTCACCGGGCAGGGTTACCGGCTGACCTGCGTCGACGGCTACCAGTCGGGCCGCCAGGCGCTGTTCGCGGCCATCTGGGAGCAGACCGCCGGCCCGCCGTGGGTGGCCCGCCACAACCTCACCTCCGCGCAGTACCAGGCCGAGTTCACCCGCCTCACCGCACAGGGCTACCGGCCCGTGCACGTCAGCGGCTACACCGTCGACGGGAACGATCTGTACGCCGCGATCTGGGCGCAGGGCGCCGGACCGCGCTGGTCGGCCAGGCACGGCCTGGACTCCGCCGCCTACCAGGCCGCCTTCGACGACCACCAGCGCCGCGGCTACCGGCCGCTGCAGGTCAGCGGCTACGGCTCGCCACGATTCGCCGCGATCTGGGTGCACCAGACCCCCGCCGCGGGTGACTTCGCCGCCGTCGACACGGTCGTCAACCGCCACCTCACCGGCTCGGGAGTCGCGGGCATCTCGCTGGCGGTGGCCCGCCGCGGACGGCTCGTCCTGGCCAAGGGGTACGGCCTGGCCAGGCGGGACACCGGCGAGCGCGTCACGCCCCGCCACCTGATGCGCGTCGCGAGTATCTCCAAGCCGATCACCGCGGTGGCCGTCATGCGGCTCGTCGAGGCCGGACGGCTGACGCTCGACCAGCGCGTCTTCGGCCAGGGCGCGCTGCTCGGCACCCGCTTCGGCACCAAGCCCTACACCGCGAACCTGCGGGCGATCACCGTGCGGCACCTGCTGCAGCACACCTCGGGAGGCTGGCCCAACGACGGTGACGACCCGATGTTCAAGAACCCGGCGATGACCCATGCCCAGCTGATCACCTGGACCCTCGACAACCAGCCCCAGAAGCACGCGCCTGGCGCCAGGCACCTGTACTCCAACTTCGGCTACTGCCTGCTCGGGCGCATCATCGAGACGGTCAGCGGGATGGGCTACGCGGAATACGTGCGACGCAACGTGCTGGCCCCGAGCGGGATCACCAACATGCATCTGGCGGGCGACACCCTGGCGCAGCGGCGCTCCGACGAGGTGATCTACTACGGGACCGATCCGTACGCCATCCCGGCCCGGCGCATGGACGCCCACGGAGGCTGGCTCGCCTCACCGACCGACATCCTGCGCTTCGCCGTCCGGGCCGACGGGTTCGGGGCCGTGCCCGACCTGCTGCGCTCCGACACGACGCGGGTGATGACCACTCCTTCGTCCGTCTTCGACGGATACGCCTGCGGGTGGGCGGTCAACAAGGCGGACACGTGGTGGCACACCGGGCGGCTCACGCCCAACGGGACCGAGGCCGTGCTGGTGCGCACGGCCGGGGAGTTCTGCTGGATGGCGGTGTCGAACGGCAACCGGGTCGATCTGGACACGATGATGTGGGAGGTTCACCGGGCCGTCGCGACCTGGCCCTCGCACAACCTGTTCTAGCCCAGGACCAGCGGGAGCCGTTCGGCGAGGCCTCCCAGTTCCGCTCGCTCGGCGTCGGACGGCGCGCGCCGTCCGGTGCCGGTCAGCAGCGCGCCGGCGTCGGAGAACGACGCGGGGAAAGGCGCCCCGGCGATCCCCTCCAGCATCGCGCGCGAGCGGGCCAGGCCGGCGGCGGGCGGGCCGGGCACGTGCGGGAGGTGCGCGATCAGGTCGAGGTGGTGCAGCGTCCACTCCAGGACGTAGGCCGACAGGTAGTCGCCCGCGGTGAGCACCTGGTCTCGGGTGCCGACGCGCATGCCGGGATCGGCCAGGTCCGCGGCGCGTCCCGCGGCGGAGCCGACGTCGTCGAGGTGGAACGTGAGCAGACGCGGCTCCCGGTAGGCGGCCGCCAGCCGTACGGTCAGCGCGTCGAGGTCGTCGTCGCCGGTCGGCGGGGTGCCGGAGACCTCCCAGTAGGTGAGCGCGTCGCGGGTCGGCTCGCCCTCGGCCGGGGTGGCCAGGGTGATCAGGACATCCTGGGCGTCGATGACCAGGTGGCAGACCAGGTCGCGCACCAGCCAGCCGGCGCAGCCCGACGGGCGTGCGAAGTCGTCGTCGGACAGGCCCGCGACCGCGGCGCGCAGCGCGGCCCACGACGATGAGAAGAGGGTCATCCTGCCTACTCCAGCGAGGTGTCTCCGAGCGATTCCAGCAGGTCGCGCAGGGCGCCCGCGAGGTCGTCCCGTTCCTGCCCGCTCAGCGCCCGCAGGATGCGCGCCTCGTTGGCGACGTGCAGGGGGACGAGCTCCTCGATCAGCGTCCAGCCCCGGTCGGTGAGCCTGACCCGGACCGAGCGCCGGTCGGCGTCGTCGCGCACGCGCTCGACCAGGCCCCTGGCGGTCAGCCGGTCGATGCGGTTGGTGATCGCGCCCGAGGTGACCATGGCCGCCTTGTTGAGCGCGCCCGCCGTCAGTTCGTACGGCGGGCCGGAGCGGCGCAGCGTGGCCAGGACGTCGAATTCCCATCGTTCGAGGTCGTGACCGGCGAAGAAGTCCTTCAGCTCCTTGTCGAGGATCAGGGACAGGCGGGTGATGCGTCCGACGACGCCCATGGGCCAGACGTCGACGTCGGGACGTTCTCGCTTCCACTGCGCCAGCACCTCGTCCACGGCGTCCGCCATCGGGCACTCCTCTCAACGATGACTATCTTAACGTTCATCTACTTGACGTTGAGGCGTTCGTGGGTGATTATCTCAACGTTGAGATTATGAATGGAGAGGCAAACGATGTCCACTCTCGTCACACGATGGCGCACCGTCGCCCTCACCTCCCTGACGCCCATCGCCTGGGGCTCCACCTATGCCGTCACCACCGAGTTCCTCCCGCCCGACCGCCCCCTGTTCACGGCGCTGATGCGGGCACTGCCCGCGGGCCTGGTGCTGCTGGCGGTCTCCCGGGTCCTGCCGCGCGGCGTGTGGATCTGGCGGTCGGCGGTGCTCGGCGTGCTCAACATCGGCGCCTTCTTCCCCCTGCTGTTCCTGGCGGCCTACCGCCTGCCCGGCGGGGTGGCCGCGGTGCTGGGCGCGGTCGGCCCGCTGTTCGCGCTCGGACTGGCCGCCCTCCTGCTGGGCGAGCGGCCCACCTGGCAGAAGGTGCTGGCCGGGATGGCGGGGGTGCTGGGCGTGGGCCTGGTGGTGCTGCGTTCCGGCGCGGCGCTCGACGCCGTGGGAATCGCCGCGGGACTGGCCGGGGCCGCCTCCATGACGGCCGGCACCGTGCTGGCCAAGCGCTGGGGCCGGCCGGACGGGGTGGGCCCGCTGGCCCTGGCCGGCTGGCAGCTCGCCGCCGGCGGCCTGCTGCTCGTGCCCCTCGCCCTCCTCGTCGAGGGCGCGCCGCCCGCCCTGGACGGCTCGGCCGTCATCGGCTACCTCTACCTCGGCGTCATCGGCACCGCGCTCGCCTACTGGAACTGGTTCCGCGGCATCTCGCGCCTCCCCGCCACCTCGGTCTCCTTCCTGGCCCTGCTCAGCCCGGTCTCCGCGACCGTCATCGGCTGGGCCGCACTCGGCCAGGACCTCACCCCGCTCCAGGTGCTGGGCATGGCCATCGCCCTCGGCGGCACCCTGCTCGGCCAGGGACCCGCCCGCACCCGCGTCGACCTCACCCCGCCCACGCTCCCCCGCCGGGAACGCGTCGGCGCGGCACTCTGAAGGAGAGCAGAACCATGACCCTCGTCCACGAAGAACGTGTGACGCTCAAGCACTGGCTGTCGGTGCTGGCCGTGGCGGCCGGCACGTTCCTGGTGGTGACCGCCGAGCAGCTGCCCGTCGGGCTGCTCACCTCCATCGGCGGCGACCTCGGCGTCACCGAGGGCACGGCCGGCCTCATGGTCACCGTGCCCGGCCTCGTCGCCTCCGTCAGCGCGCTGCTGGTCCCGGTCGCGATCGGGCGCCTCGACCGCCGCGTCGTCCTGCTCGGGCTCGTCACCCTGATGGTGGCGGCCAACCTGTTGTCGTTCCTGGCCTCGGGCTTCCCCATGCTGCTGACGGCGCGCTTCCTCGTCGGGATCAGCATCGGCGGCTTCTGGGCCCTGGCGGCGGGCATCGCCGTACGGCTCGTGCCCGGCTCGCACGTCGGCCGGGCGACCTCGATCGCCTTCGGCGGCGCCACCGCCGCCAACGTGTTCGGCGTCCCCGCCGGGACGTTCGTCGGCGGGCTCACCGACTGGCGTGTCGCCTTCCTGATCCTGGCCGGGCTCGGCCTGGCCGCCCTGGTCTCCCTGTTCGTGCTGCTGCCGCCGATCCCGGCGGCGGAACCGCTCAGGATGGGCGCGCTGTTCGGGATGTTCGGCGACCGCGTCGTCCGCGCGGCCGTGCTGACCACCTTCCTGCTCGTCAGCGGGCACATGACGGCCTACACCTTCGTCAGCCCGATCCTGCAGGAGCACACCGGGGTGGACGCCGCTCTGATCGGGCCGATGTTGCTGGCGTTCGGCGTGGCGGGCGTGGCGGGAACCTTCCTCGCCGGGAGCGCGGCCGCGCGCAACGCGCAGGGCACGATCATCGCCGGCAGCCTGCTGCTCGGCGGGGTGCTGGCGCTCTTCCCGCTCGTGGGCACCGTGCCCGTCACCGGCATCGCCCTCCTGCTGTTGTGGGGCCTGGCGTTCGGCGGGGTGCCCGTCGGGGTGCAGATGCTGATCTTCAAGGCCGCGCCGGACCGCATCGAGGCCGCGACGGTGCTCAACACGGTGGTGTTCAACCTGGCCATCGCGCTGGGCGCGCTGGTGGGCGGGCTGATCGTCGACTCGGCCGACGTCACGGTGGCGCTGTGGTTCGCGGCGGCGCTCGCGGCGCTGACCGTGGTGCCGGTGTGGAGCACCCGCGAACGCCAGCGGTAGCCGCGCTTGAGCAGGTACTTCGCGCGCGCTTCGAAGCCTTCCTGGCTGAGCTGCTCGAATCATCGCCTCCGCGTGTTTCGTCTCCGGAAGGGAGACGATCGACGCCGGGCCCCGCACGACACGCGCCTAGAGGTCCTTTCTGGGGAGCGGTCTCAGGATCCCTTCCGGCACTCCGACCAGGCCGTGCGCGAACAGGCGCCGCTCGGCGATGCGCCAGCCGTGGGCCGGGGTGCGCACGAAGCGGTCGACGTAGCGCCCCATCACGACCGGGTCGACGTCCAGGCCGGGCATGATGTGCCAGGCGTACAGGTAGGCCACCGTGTCGGCGTGGTCGGCGTCGGTGAAGCGGATCTCCACGTTGGAGATGTGGTGGCTGGTGACCGTCATG
The DNA here is from genome assembly GCF_013761175.1 of Nonomuraea soli. Taxonomy (GTDB): domain Bacteria; phylum Actinomycetota; class Actinomycetes; order Streptosporangiales; family Streptosporangiaceae; genus Nonomuraea; species Nonomuraea soli. The sequence goes on along the minus strand of NZ_JACDUR010000004.1, from coordinate 1,058,007 downwards.
TGGCGCAGCTGCCGGGTCAGCCAGTCGGTGACCTCCTTGGCCGAGCGCAGGGTGTCGCCCTCGCCCTGCCCGTAGTCGGCCAGGCAGTCGTCGGTGAACAGTCCCGCCACGGCGTCGTACTCCCGCTCGTCGACGAGGCGGGCGTAGGTGTGCAGGACCTGGGTGATGGCGGCCCGGTCTGCGAGCTCGCGGAGCTCGCGGACGACGGCTTCGGTGTCAGCGGACATGGCGTCCCCCAGTCGGGTGCGGCCGACAGTTCGTTGACTACGTCGCCTTTCACCACCCTGGCGTTACTCCACCTTGACATGCAGCCACCTGGCTGCCTAACGTGAAAAGGCAGCCAAACGGCTGCATGATGACAGAGGGCGAGCATGGACGAGGTGTTCAAGGCACTGGCCGACCCGAGCCGTCGCGCGTTGCTCGACTCGCTCAACGCCCGCAACGGGCAGACGCTGCGCGAGCTGTGCGCCGGGCTCGACATGGCCAGGCAGTCCGTCAGCAAGCACCTGACGGTGCTGGAGGAGGCCGGGCTCGTCACCACCGTGCGCCGGGGCCGCGAGAAGCTCCACTACCTCAACGCCGCGCCCGTGCACGAGATCGCCCACCGCTGGATCAGCCGCTACGACCAGGCCAGGGTCCAGGCCCTGGCCGACCTGAAATCCGCCTTGGAGGAGACCCCGATGGACGCGCCCACCTTCGTCTACACCACCTACATCCGCACCACCCCGCAGAAGCTCTGGCAGGCGCTCACCGAGCCCGCCTTCACGCGCCGCTACTGGGCCACGGAGTTCGCCACGGACTGGGCGGCGGGCTCGCCGATGACCTGGGACAACCACGGCGTGACGATCAGCGACCCCGAGCAGGTCGTGCTGGAGGCCGATCCCTTCAAGCGCCTGTCCTACACCTGGCACGCCGTCACCCCGGAGCTCGCCGCGCGCTTCGGCTGGGACGACGACCTGCTCGCCCGCCTGTCGGCCGAGTCCAGGTCGAAGGTCACCTTCACGATCGAGGAGGCCACGTCGCAGGTCGTGAAGCTCACCGTCGTGCACGACGGCTTCGAGCCGGGGTCGAGCCTGGCCGAGATGGTCAGCCACGGCTGGCCGAACGTGGTGGCGAGCCTGAAGTCGCTGCTGGAGACGGGCGAGCCGCTACCCGAGGACGCGTGAGAGCGGCTTCCTGGTGAGGTCGGGCACCTCCGCGTCGGGCGCCGGATAGCCCACGGGGAACAGGATGTAGGCCCGCTCGTTCGCCGGCCGCTCGCAGATCGTGCCGAGGAAGGCCATCGGGTTGGGCGTGTGGGTGAGCGTCGACAGTCCCATCGTGTGCAGGGCGGTGATGAACAGGCCGCACGCGATCCCGACGCTCTCGTTGACGTAGTAGTGCTTCACCCGGCTCCCGTCCTCCCGCGTGCCGTACTTCTCGGCGAAGCAGACGACGAGCCAGGGCGCCACCTCCAGGTATCCCTTGTCCGAGGTGGTCTCCAGCGGGGCGAGGGCGGTGCGCCATTCCGGGGTGAGGCGTCCGCCCTCGTAGTTCTGCCGCTCCTCGATCTCGGCGGCCTCGCGGATGCGGCGCTTCACGGCGGGGTCGCCGATGACCACGAACTTCCACGGTTGCTGGTGGGCTCCGGACGGGGCGGTGTTGGCGGCGAGGACGGCCAGGTCGATGCACTCGCGCGGCACGGGATCCGGCGAGAAGGAGCGCACGCTGCGCCGCCTGTCGACGTGGGCGTAGAACTCCTCGCCCCGGCGGATCATCTCGTCGGCGGGCAGGCGCTCGGGGCGGTAGGGCACGAAGGGGTGGTTGTGCGAGGTCACGGGAGGGAGTGTCGGCATGGTCCTGGACGGCTGACAACACCGATCTAGTTTCACTGCCATTTAGCCAGCTATATCGGGATATAACTGGCTGATATGCCAGCACGTCTCAAAGGGCTTGACGATCTCGACCTGAAGATCCTCAAACTCGTGCACGAGCGGCCCAGGAGCGGGCTGCTCGAACTCGCCAGGCTCCTGCGCGTCGCGCGGGGCACGGTCCAGGCCCGCCTCGACCGCATGACCGCCGACCAGGTGATCGTCGATTTCGGCCCGAACCTCTCACCCAAGGCCCTCGGCCACCCCGTCCAGGCGTTCACGACCCTGGAGGTCGAGCAGGGTTCGCGCGCGGACATCTCCCGGACCCTGAAGACCATCCCGGAACTGCTCGAAGCGCACATCGTGACCGGGCCCGGTGACGTGTGGTGCCGTATCGCGGGGCGCGACCACGAGCACATCCAGCAGGTCATCGATCGCATGCTGGCCATCGACGGGGTACGGCGGAGCAGCACGGTGATCACGCTGTCCGCCGTCGTGCCGTACCGCGTGCTCCCCCTGGCCGAGCAGGCCTGAGCACGCGTACGGCTCGCGCGGCCACCCCAGCCGCGCGAGCCGTACGGACCCAGCCGACGCCCCGCCGTGGTGCCGCCAGCCCCGGCGCCCGCGGCGAGTCGTTCTAAATTCATAGTAAACCAGTGGGGATTGTTGGTAAAGCCCTTCAGGCCTCTCTGACCAGTGCGTCGATCCGCGGCGCGTAGGTGGCGTGGAAGACGAGCGAGGCGGCGCCGATGGCGGCGGCGTCGGCCGCGATGGGCGAGACCTCCACGCGTACGGCATGCAGCCGCCTGGCCAGCACCCGCCCGGCGACCGCCTCGGAGATGGCGGCCCGGTAGACCTCCCCCACCTCGCGCAGCGCGGGACCCCCGAGCACGAGCAGGTCGATGTCGAGCATGTTGACGATCGAGACGGCCGCGTCGGCCAGGCGGGCGGCGGCCTCGTCGATGACCGAACGCGCCAGCGGGTCGCCCGCCGCGGCGGCCGCGCACACGCGCGCGTGGGTGAGCCGGTGCGGCGACAACGACGACGCCGCGCCGAGGGCGAGCCGCTCGCGGGCGGCTGCGACGATGGCGCTGGGGCAGCACAACGCCTCGACGCAGCCCCGGTTGCCGCAGTAGCACTCGGGCCCGTCGGGCACGACGGTGATGTGGCCCAGCTCGGCGGCGTTCAGCGAGCGGCCACGGTAGATCTGGTTGTCGAGGAACATGCCGCCGCCGATGCCGGTGCCGAGGTAGAGGTAGACGAAACCGGGCGTGCTGCGGGCCAGCCCGGCCCAGCGTTCGCCGATGGCGGCGGCGGTGGCGTCGTTGTCGACGGTGACGGGGAAGCCGATGAGGCTCTCCACCTGCTCGCGGATGGGCACGCGGTCCCAGCCTGGCAGCCTCGGCGGGTTGACGATGACGCCCTTGGCGTCGAGGGGGCCGGGGGCGGCCAGACCGAGTCCCAGCACCTTGGAGTCGGGGATACCCGCGTCGCGCAGCAGCCGCCGCGCCGTACGGGCCATGGTCCTGACCACCGCGTCGGGCACCGCCTGCCGTACCTTGCGGTGCAGCTTGACCACGGGACGGCCGGCCAGGTCGGCCAGGACGTAGGTGATCTCGACGGGGTCGAAGTGGATGCCGATCGCGTAGCCCGCGGCGGGGTCGACGCGCAGGATCGTGCGGGGCTTGCCGCCACTGGAGCTCTGGTGGCCGTCCTCGACGACCAGGCCCTCCTCCAGGAGCCGCCGCACGATCACCGAGACGGTCTGCGCGGTCAGGCCGGTGCGCTCGGCGATCTGGACCCGGCTGATGCCGTCGCCGACCTGGATGGACTCCAGCACCACCGCTCGGTTGAAGCTGCCGACCTTGGGCAGGTTCGTGCCCTTATGCATGTGGTCAATGTCACAGAAATCGTTGACTTTGTAAATCAAATAGATTTACGTTCTAGTCAAGGAGGCCGTCATGAAACGTGTTCTCATTGCTTCCCTGCTCCTGTTAACAGCCTGCTCGAGCACCGAGCAACCGTCCACCACGGGCGTCAAGGAGCTCGAAGTCCTCTACAAGGTCGAGCCCACGTGGCCACATCTGGAGAAGATGCTGCAGAACGCCAAGAAGCAGTACGAAGCCGCCCACCCGGGGGTGACCATCAAGCTCACCCCCGTGCAGGGCAACAACGAGGTGTACTACACCAAGCTCGCGCTGCTCAACCGCTCCGCCGACTCCGCGCCCGACCTGTACTACCACGACACCTTCCAGGTCAACGCCGACGTCGCCGCGGGCAAGCTCTCCCCGCTCGACGACTACCTCGCGAAGTGGCCCGACTGGCAGGCGCAGTACGCCGACAGCGTCAAGCAGGCCGCCAAGGGCGGCGACGACAAGATCTACGGCGTCCCGATCAGCACCGACACCCGCGGCCTGTGGTACCACAAGGACGTCCTGGCCAAGGCCGGCATCCAGGTGCCGTGGGAGCCGAAGACCTGGAACGACGTCCTGACGGCGGCCCGCGCGATCAAGCAGAAGGTGCCCGGCGCGATCCCCTTCACGATGTACTCCACCAAGATCCACGGCGAGGCGTCGACCATGCAGGGCTTCGAGATGCTCCTGTACGGCACGCCCGGGGGCACCCTCTACGACGAGACGCGGAAGAAGTGGCTGACCGGCTCCAAAGGCTTCACCGACTCCCTGACGTTCGTCAACACCGTCTACCGCGAGGAGCTCGGCCCCAAGCTCGCCGACGCGCACAACGCCAAGCTCGGCGACAAGGTGACGCTGGAGTGGTTCCCGAAGGGCGAGCTCGGCATCGCCCTCGACGGCGCCTGGATGTCGGCCGCCTGGCGGCCCACCGCGCCCAAGCCCTGGCCCGAGTGGCAGGACAAGATCGGCTGGACCAGGATGCCCACCCAGAACGGCGAGGCGCCGGGCGCGGTGAGCATGTCGGGCGGCTGGGTGATGGCGATGAGCTCCTACACGACGTTCAAGCAGGAGGCCTTCGACTTCATCACCACCGCCACCAACAAGGACAACACCCTGCTCTACTCGGTCGGCACCGGTGACCTGACGCCGCGCAAGGACGTGGCGGAGGACCCGAGCTACACCAAGGACAACCCGACCATCAAGTTCTGGACCGACCTGGCCTCGGTCACGCACTACCGTCCGGCCTTCGAGGAGTACCCGAAGGTCTCCAACCAGATCCAGGAGGCCATGGAGGCGGTCACCACGGGCGCGCAGAGCCCGGAGGAGGCGGCCAGGACCTACGCCGAACGGCTGCCGTCGGCGGTGGGCGGGCCCGACAAGGTCGCCGCCACGGGATGAGACGCTGGCTGCTCCCCCTGGGGCCCGCGCTGGTGCTGCTGGGCCTGTTCATGGTCGGGCCGATCCTGTGGAGCGTCTACATCGCCTTCACCAACGAGACGCTCACCGGGTCGGCCTCGGTCGACTCTCAGTTCATCGGCACGGCGAACTTCGTGCGCATGTTCGGCGACGAGAACTTCCTCAACAGCTTCCTGCTGACCTTCGTCTTCGTGATCGGCTCGGCGGTGATCGGCCAGAACACCCTGGGCCTGATCATCGCGCTGCTGCAGCGGGGCCGCTCACGGACGACGCGCGGCGTGGTCAACGGCGTCGTCATCGGCGCCTGGGTGATGCCCGAGGTGGTGGCGGCGCTGTGCTGGTTCTCGTTCCTGTCCGAGGACGGCACCCTCAACACCGTCCTCGGGCTGGAGCAGGAGTGGCTCTACACCGCGCCGATGCTCGCGGTCGTGCTGGCCAACGTCTGGCGCGGCACGGCCTTCTCGATGCTGGTCTACTCGGCGGCGTTGTCGGAGGTGCCGCGTGACCTGACGGAGGCGGCCGCGGTCGACGGCGCCGGGGCCCGGCAGCGGCTCGTCCACGTCACGCTGCCGCTGATCAGGCGCTCCATCCTGGCCAACCTGATGCTGATCACGCTACAGACGCTGGCCTCGTTCGGCCTGATCTACACGCTGACGGGAGGCGGTCCGGGCAATGCCTCGCAGACCACCCCGCTCTACATGTACGAGCAGGCCTTCAAGTACTTCGAGATCGGGTACGGCTCGGCGATCGCCCTGGTGCTCCTGGTCATCGGGGCGCTGTTCTCACTGGTCTACCTCCGGCTGATCAGGGTGGAGGAATGATGGGACGCTGGGCGCCGCCCATCGCGCTGGGCGTCATCGTGGCAGCCTTCCTCGGCCCGTTCGCCTGGGTGCTGCTCGCCTCCGTGCAGCCCGGCGCGAACCTGGCCGCCGAGCCCACCTGGGAGTTCAGCCTGACCAACTTCGAGGCGGTGCTGACCTGGGAGACCACGGTCCTGCCGCTCATCAACTCGGTGATCATCTCGGGTGGCACGGCGGCCCTGACCGTGATCGTCTCCGCGCTGGCGGCCTACCCGCTGTCGCGCTACCGGCTGCGCTACAAGCGGCACTTCATGCTCACGCTGCTGTTCTCGACGGGCCTGCCGGTGGTGGCGATCCTGGTGCCGGTCTACTCGATGTTCTTCAGGCTCAACCTCTACGGCTCGGTGCCCGCGATGATCGTGTTCCTGTCGGCCAGTTCGCTGCCGTTCGCGATCTGGCTGATGAAGAACTTCATGGACGGGGTGCCGATCAGCCTGGAGGAGGCGGCGTGGGTCGACGGCGCGGGGTGGGTGCAGTCGCTCACCAGGGTCGTCGCGCCGCTCATGGCGCCGGGCATCGCGGTCGTGGGGATCTTCGTGTTCGTCGGGCAGTGGGGCAACTTCTTCGCGCCGCTCATCCTGCTCGACGCGCCGGAGAAACAACCGGCGGCCATGACGATCTTCACGTTCTTCACGCAGTACGGGCAGGTGGCCTATGGCGAGCTGGCGGCGTTCTCGATCATCTACACGACGCCGGCGGTGATCCTCTACGTGGCGGTCAACCGGTATCTGGCGGGTTCGTTCAACCTGGGCGGAGCAGTGAAGGGCTAGACATACTGGACGGTCGGCCAGTTTCGTGGTCCATTCGTGAAATGACCGTACAAGGCACCTGCGACCCGCGCTTCGCCCAGGTCGCTGAGGAGTTCGAGCGCAACCTCGCCGAGCGCGGCGAGGTCGGCGCCTCCGTCTGCGTCATCGTGGACGGTCAGACCGTCGTGGACCTGTGGGGCGGCTCCGCGGGCGAGCGCGCGTGGGACCGCGACACCGTCGGCCACGTGTGGTCGTGCACCAAGGGCGCCACGGCGTTGTGCGCCCACATCCTGGCCTCGCGGGGCGAGCTCGACCTCAACGCGCCGGTCACGCGCTACTGGCCGGAGTACGGCACGCGCGGCAAGGAGGGCACGCGGGTGCGTCACCTGCTCTCCCACCAGGCGGGCCTGCCCGCACTGCGCACGCCGCTCGCCCAGGGCAGCTTCTACGACTGGAAGCTCATGGTCGACACGCTCGCCGAGGAGGAACCGTTCTGGGTGCCCGGCACCCGCCACGGCTACCACGCGCTGACCTTCGGCTTCCTGGTCGGCGAGGTCGTCAGGAGGATCAGCGGCCGCTCGCTGGGCACCTTCTTCCGCGAGGAGGTGGCCGAGCCGCTGGGCCTGGAGTTCTGGCTGGGCCTGCCGGAGGAGCACGATCATCGGGTGGCGGTGACGATCCCCGCGGACATAGGCGCCGAGCTGTCCTCGTTCTACACGGCGGCGATGAGCGACCCGGCCTCGATGCAGGCGCTGCTGCTGGGCAACAACGCCGGCTACCTGGCCGAGTCCGACAGCAGGGCGGCGTATGCCGCGGAGTTCGGCGCGGTCGGGGCGATCACCAACGCCCGCGGGCTGGCGGGCCTGTACCAGCCGCTCGCGCAGGGCGGCGGTGACCTGGTCACACCGGCGCAGCTGGCCCTCATGGGGCAGACCGCCTCGGCGGGCGGCGATGCGATGCTGATGGTCCCGACCCGCTGGAGCCTGGGGTACATGAAGTCGATGGACAACACCTACCTGCCGGGCGCCGACTCCGACGGGGCTCTGATGTCGGAGACGGCCTTCGGTCATGCCGGCATGGGCGGTTCCGTGGGCTTCTGCGACCCGGCCGAGCGGCTGTCGTTCGGGTACACGATGAACAAGCAGGGCATCGGACTCGGCATCAACCCGCGCGGCCAGGCGATGGTGGACGCCGTCTACGGCATTCTGGGATACCGGCAAACCGGGGCGCACTGGTACAAGCCCTAACATTCATCCATGTTCTTCGGTGTCACCAACATCTGGGCCTACGTGCTGGCCGCGCTGCTGATCGTGCTCCTGCCCGGACCCAACTCGATCTACGTCCTGACCACGGCCGCCCAGCGCGGAGTGCGCGAGGGCTATCGCGCGGCGGCCGGGGTGTTCGTCGGCGACACCGTCCTCATGCTCGCCGCGGCGCTCGGCGCGGCGTCGTTGCTGCAGTCGAGCCCGCTGCTGTTCACGATCGTGAAGTACGCGGGCGCGGCCTACCTGGGGTGGATCGGCTTCCAGATGATCCGCGGCGCCTGGCGCCGCGACAAGACCGAAGAGCGGGTGCAGGTCGCCGCCGATCCCAGCCCGTTCCGCAAGGCGCTGGTGATCAGCCTGCTGAACCCGAAGGCGATCCTCTTCATCGTCTCGGTCTTCGTGCAGTTCGTCGACACCTCCTACGCCACGCCCGCGGTGCCCTTCCTCATCCTCGGGGTGATCCTGCAGCTGTTCAGCGTGCTCTACCTGTCGACGCTGATCTTCGGCGGCACCTTCCTGGCCTCGCAGTTCCGCTCCCGCAGGCGCCTGTCGGCGACCCTCACCTCCGGGATCGGCGTGCTCTTCCTCGGCTTCGGCGCCAAGCTGGCGACCGCCTCGCTCGGTTAGTGAGCTGCAAGGCCGAACGTGTAGAAAGCGACAGTGGCACCCGGCGGGGTCGGGTACGGTAGGCCACCGGCGCGCACCCCCGGCGTCCCGGTGGTGAATACCCCCTCATGTTTGGGTAGTCGTCGGTATCCGGTCGAACCGCGGAGCAGTCTTGAACCATCCCCCGGTCACTCTCCCTCGCCTGACCACCTTGTTGCGGCAGGCGGCGCCCCGCCTGCTCGAAGGCGTGGTCGCCCCCCTCGCGGTGTTCTACTCCGTGATGGCGCTGCTGGGCTTCGAACTGGCCCTGGTCGCCTCCATCACCTGGGTCTACCTCTGCGTGGGCGTGCGGCTGGTGCGCAGGACGAAGGTCCCGGCCACGATGTTCCTCGCGGCGACGGCGGTCACCATCCGCGCGCTGGTCTCCTTCTTCTTCGGCAGCTGGCAGTCGTTCTTCATCCAGCCCGAGCTCGGCACCATCTGCCTGAGCCTGATCTTCCTGGCCTCCATCAGGCTCAACAAGCCGATGGTGCAGAAGCTCACCCTCGACTACATCCACCTGCCGCAGGCGGTGCTCAAGCACGAGCGGGTGCGCCGGTTCTTCGTGCGCATCACCCTGCTGTGGGCCTTCGTCATGCTGACCAACTCCGCGGTGAGCATCTACCTGGTGCTGCACGAGACGCTCGGCGGCTACATGCTGATCCGCACCTCAGTGGTGGCCCTGATAAGCGGGTCGGCGATCACCTTCTCGATCGTCGCGTTCAAGCGGGTCCTGCGCCGCCTGCACCACGCCCCCGCCTGAGGTCAGCAGGAAGGCTCCGGCCACCCCGAGCACCAGTCCGGTCATGAGGGCGAACAGCTCGACCATGTGGGCGGTCGTCGGCACCCCCTGGACGATCATGATGATGAGCGTGTAGAGGGCCCAGCCGAACATCGATCCCGATCCGACCCAGGCCATCATCAGGTACGGCAGGCGCCTCCTGCCCAGCACCAGGGCCAGGTAGCCGGCCCCCGCCGCCAGCGCGAGCACTCCGGCCACGAGCTCGGGGATGCGCTCGGCCAGGGCGAACTTGGCCCCGCCGACCACGACGCACATGATCAGGGCACCCCAGGCGACCACCCGCTGCAGTGGCGGCGCCGTGCCGTACCTCCCCGACCAGGCGGCGGGCCAGCGGTCGGCGGCGTAGAAGGCGAAGGCGGCGGCCAGCGCGATGCCCTGCACGATGAAGCCGCCGTAGACGACCATGAACACCCAGCTCGCGATGACCTCGTCACCGGAGAAGGGGGCCAGTCCCTCCACGAGCACGGTCAGGGGGGTGCCGACGACGATGGTGCCGAGCAGGCCGGTGCCCACCCACAGCGGCAGCGCCACCAGCCAGGCGGGCAACCGCAGACCCCATCGCGTGATGAAGGCCAGCGCCAGGACCAGTCCGACGGCGTCGAGGGCGAAGGTGGCCGCGTTGGCTCCGATCATCTTCGCGGTCGCGAACAGCTCGGGCCTGCTCACTCCCACGTAGGTGCCGGTGAGCCAGAGCAGCTTGAGTGTGAGGTAGGGCAGGGTCGCGGCCATGGCCACGACTCCCGCGACGATCCTTCCGGGCGAGGTTGTCATGGCATCCAGCCTGCTCGCGCCGGGACCGCCCGGCCTCCCGCCTAGCGGGGAGGCGCCTCCCCCTCATGGGGGAGTTTCACGGTGAGCAGGTAGCCGTCGCCGTCAGGGCCCGCCTCCAGCGTGCCTCCCGCGAGCCGTACCCTCTCCCGCAGGCCCGCCAGGCCCAGGCCGCCGGAGCGGGCGACGTGCCGGCCGGCGGGCGGGCCGTTGCGCACGGTGATCAGCGACGCGGTGACGGACACGGCCACGCGGGCGCCGGGAGCGTGCTTGGCGGCGTTGGTCAGGCCCTCCTGGACCACGCGGTGGGCCAGTGCCGGCTCGGCGCCGTCGGCGGTGAGCGTGATCGTCATGCCGGAGTCGCGAGCCCGCGCCACCAGTGCGGCGACGTCCTCGCCGACGGGCACGAGCGGGGCGGCGCCGTCCTCGCGCAGCAGGCCGATGATCTCCCGTAGCCGCTCGGTCGCCGCCGAGGCGGCCTCGCGCAGCTCCCCCGCGGCCTTGGCGTGCGCCCCGTCCATCATCTCCAGGGCCGCCGCGCGCACGGCGATCAGCGCCAGGTCGTGGCCGAGCGAGTCGTGCATGTCGTGCGCGATGCGGGTGCGCTCGCGCAGGCGTGCCTGCGCCTCGGCGGACTGCGTGGCGCGCTCGCGCTGCTGCGACAGGCCGCGCCGCAGCAGGCCCAGGCCGTACGGCAGGACGTAGGCGAGCAGCAGGCCCGACAGGACCGTGATCCACTGGCCGATCAGCAGCCCGCCTGCGGTCACCACGGCGAAGACCGCGAGCGCCGGCCACTGCCGCGTCATGCGGCGCCCGGTCAGGTAGGAGTACCAGATCACGCCGGGGGTGATCGCCGCGACCGGGAAGACCTTGATGTCGACGAGCGCCGGGTTGAGCCAGGTCACATCGCTGGTGGCCAGCGACTCGGTCATGCTGGGCGGCAACGCCGCCGACAGCAGCAGCACGGCCGCCGGCGGCCAGGGGCGGCCCACCGCGACGGCCACCCCCACCAGGGCGACGCGGGCGCCCGTCACCCCGAGGAAGGCGGGCAGGTCCGTCACCGGGTCGGGGCCCGCCGCGGCCACCAGCACCGACAGCACGGCCCACAGCAGCACGTCGGACAGCAGCTGGCGTCGCGTTCTTCTCACCCGCCCGACCCTAGCGTCCACCTGCGACGATCCGCCCCTGACGAAAGTCAGGTGGGGGTTACTGCCTATCGGACGGTGAAGCTGGCTCCACCCCGCAGTCGGATACCTGCACTCCTGTCCGGGACGCTCCGGCTCGGAAGGATCGTGGTCGTGAGGATGACGAAAGTCAGGGCCGGTACTCGCCTATCGGCCGATGTCCCACCTCCGGCGCGGTACCTAGCTTCGGTCAGGTACCCCTCCGGGGGCGACTAGGGGACTTCCCCGATGTCCGCGCAACAGGGTGCGGACCAGGCTGGGGTGACCCTCCCACGGTGATCGGAGACATCGGCATGTCGCAAACAATCCTGGACCTCCTCCATCAGGTGATGTCCTCGCCATGGTTGTACCTGGCGATCTTCGCGCTGGCGGTCCTGGACGGGTTCTTCCCGATCGTCCCTGCGGAGACCTCCGTGATCACCGCCGGGGTGTTCGCGGCGACCGGCCAGACCAACCTGGCGCTGGTCATCCTGGTGGCCGGCCTGGGGGCACTGGCGGGAGACCACATCTCCTACCTGATCGGGCACAAGTCGGGCGGCAGGCTGCGGGACAAGAAGGCGTTCGTCTGGGCCCGCAAGGCCCTGGACGAGCGTGGCGGCCTGGTCCTGGTGATCGCGCGGTACATCCCCGGAGGGCGTACCGCGACGACGATCACCATGGGCGCGGTGCGCTACCCGCTGCGGTCCTTCACCTTCTTCGACGTGATCGCCGCCTCCTCGTGGGCGGTCTACTCCGGCCTGATCGGCTTCTTCGGCGGCATGGCCTTCGAGAACGACCCGATCAAGGGGCTGCTGCTGGGCCTGGGCATCGCCGTCACGATCACCGTCGTGGTGGAGGCCGTGCGCTGGTTCCGCAAGCGTTCACAGAACTCTCCCAGGGTGCTCGTAGAAGCAGCCCAGAACTCTTCTCAAGACTCCTGAATGTTCGCCTGACGGACATCAACGACGGCAACCATCCCAGTGAAAGGAGTGCGCGATGACTGTGCTGGCCGCGGCCGTGGCCCTCGCCGGCTCGTTGTTCTTCGCACTCGGCGCCGCCTTCCAGCAGTTCGAGGCGGCCAGCGGCAAGCCGAGCATGCGAGCGCTGCTGCGCAGGCCCCGCTGGCTGCTGGGCGGCCTGGCGATCCTGGCCGGCGGCGCGCTCCACATCGTGGCCCTGGGCCTGGGGCCGTTGACCGTCGTCCAGCCGATGGGCGTGGCCAGCCTGCTGTTCGCCCTGCCGATCGCGGCCGCCCTGCACGGACGCAGGCCCGCCAGGCAGGAACTGGTCGCCGCGGCGGTGGTGGCCATCGGCCTGATCGGGCTGGTCATGCTGGTTCCCCCGCACACGGGACCGACCTCCTTCAGCCCGCGTGACGCCGTGATCCTGCTGGGCGTCTCCGGCATCGCCGCGGTGCTGCTGTGGGCGGGCTCCCGCGTCACCGGCCTGGCCGGGCGCGCGGCCCTGCTGGCCACCAGCTCGGGCGTGCTGTACGGCGCGACCGCCACGCTCGTGCGCGTCCTCGTCGACGGCGGCTGGAACTGGTGGTACGCCCTGGCCCTGCCGATCCCCGCCTTCCTGGCGCTGATGATGCTGCAGCGTGCCTACGCCGTCGGCCACTTCGGTGTCTCCTTCGCCTCGCTGCAGATCGCCGACCCGCTCACCGCGGTCGCCTTCGGCGCTCTGCTGCTGGGCGAACCCCTGCCTTCCGGGATCCTCCCGATCCTGGCCGCCGCGCTCGCCGCGGGCGGAACCTTCGCTCTCGCCAGAACCACCCCCCTGGAAAGGACCCACTGATGGCCATCCCGCTGCACACGCTCGCCGAGGAACTTCAGCAGCCCGTCCCGACCAGGCCGCGCCGCGTGCTGATCTCGACCGACACCTACCCGCCCGACGTCAACGGCGCCGCCTACTTCACCCACCGCCTGGCCACGGGCCTTGCCGAGCGGGGCAACGAGGTGCACGTGGTGTGCGCCTCCGAGGACGGCCCGCGCAAGACCGACCTGGTCGACGGCGTGGTGGTACACCGGCTGCGCTCGGCGCCGATCCTGCTGCACCCGACGATGCGGGTGACCGTGCCCGGCCGCCTGGACCGGCTGTTCGAGGCGATCTCCCCCGACGTGCTGCACACCCAGGGCCACTTCGTGGTCGGCAGGGCGGCGATCGCCGCGGCCCGCCGCCGCGGGGTGCCCGTCGTGGCGACCAACCACTTCATGCCCGACAACCTCTTCCAGTTCGCGCACATCCCCTCCCGGCTGCGCGCCCAGGCCGGCAAGCTGGCCTGGAGGGACTTCTCGCGCATCTTCGACCGGGCCGACCACATCACCACGCCGACGATGCTGGCCGCCAAACTCCTGTCGGACCAGGGCTTCGGCCGCGAGGTCGAGGCCGTCTCGTGCGGCATCGACCTGACCCGCTTCCACCCGCACACCGAGCCGAAGGCCTGGGCGCGCAAGCTCTTCGACCTGGAGGACCGGCCCACCGTGCTGTTCGTGGGTCGCCTCGACGAGGAGAAGCGCCTCGACGAGATCGTGCGGGCCCTGCCGCACATCCTCAACACCACCGACGCCCAGGCGGCCTTCGTGGGACAGGGCAACCAGCGCGAGGTCCTGGAGAAGCTGGCCCAGCGCATCGGCGTCGGCGACCGGGTGAGGTTCCTGGGGTTCGTCCCCGACGAGCGGATGCCGCAGGCGTTCGCCGCGGCCGACGCCTTCGCCATGCCGGGCGTCGCGGAGCTGCAGAGCATCGCGACACTGGAGGCGATGGCCAGCGGGCTGCCGGTGGTGGCCGCCGACGCGATGGCGCTGCCGCACCTGATCGGCGGCAACGGCCACCTCTACCAGCCGGGCAACGTGATCGAGCTGGCCAGGCACCTGACCGAGATCCTCACCAACGACGTGCTGCGCGAGCACATGGGCCGCGTCTCCCGCGACATGGCCATGTCCCACGACCACCAGGCCTCGCTCGCCCGCTTCGAACAGATCTACGATGAGGTGTCCCGATGATCATTGGGGTTGTCGCCGGCTGCGTCATGGCGTTGCTGGGGTTGACCTACGTCCATCTGGCGCTGCCCACGCAGACGCTGCTCAGCGACTACGCGCTGGTCCAGGGCGGGATGCTGCCCGTCATGATCGGCATGCTCGCGCTCGCCTCCGCCTGCCTGTTCCTGGCCTACGGGCTGGCCGTACGGGAGCCGAACAAGAGCGCTGCCGCCCGGGTCCTGCTCATCGTGGCGGGGGCGGGCCTGATGCTCAGCGCCGTGTTCCCGACCGACCCGCACGACGGCGCCAACACGCTCGGCGGGGAGCTCCACCGCTGGGGCGCCGCGATGTTCTTCACCGCGCTGCCCGTGGCCGGCTGGGTGCTGGCCCGCGGACGGGAGTCGCTGGCCCGCTGGAACGCGGTGCGCGCGCTCAGCGCGACCTCCGCCGCCGCCCTGGTGGTCTACCTGGCCGCCCACCCGGCCGCGTTCACCTCGGCGTGGATCAACGGCGGCGCCTACTACGGCTTCCTGGAGCGCGGCCTGGTCGCCTTCGAGATCGTCGTCATCGTGGCGATGGCCCTGGCCGCCAGGACCCCGGCCGCCCAGGCCGCCGAGGAGCCCGGCACGCAGGAGCGCCCGCCGCTCAAGCTCGTCGCCTGAACACTTCGACCCCCGGCTAAACGTTCCGCGCCTACCGTGAGGGCATGCTGATCACGGACAACGACGAGGCACGCGCGCTGCTGTCAGATCCCGGCGCGGTGCCGCCGCCCGCCGACGACGGTCCGGGGGCGCTGGCCCGGCTGCGTTCCCTGGTCTGCCGCTTCAGCAGCGGCCAGGAGCACGCCGAGCGGCGCGAGGCCGTCGAGGAGGTTCTCGCCACGCTCGACCCGGCCGACCTGCGCAGGGCCGCTGCCGGCCTGCGGCACGAACCCGCCGAGCGGGTGCCCGCGCTGGTGCTGGGCGCGGCCTTCGGAGTCGCCGACCTCGAAGAGCTCGTCACGGCGGTGGACGGCGCGGCGCGCGGCTACCTGTCGGGCGAGCGCGACCAGGAGGCCGACGAGGGGGCGGCCCTCCTGCTGGAACTGCTCGACGTGCCGCGCGCCACCATCCTGCTGCAGGCGCACGCCGCCACCGGCGCGCTGATCGCCAAAGCGCGCACGCGTCCGGTCGAGGAGGTCCTGCGCTTCGACCCGCCCGTGCGCGTGCTGCGGCGGGTGGGCGCCGACATCGACGTGGCCGCCGCCAATCGCGAGGGGCCGGTGCTGACGTTCGGGTACGGCACGCGCCCGTGCCCCGCCCCGGCGCACGCCCTGGCGATCGTGGAAGGAGCGCTGTCATGACCTTCGCCGACCTGCACCGCCCAGGAGATCCGTTCCTGCTCCCCAACGCCTGGGACTACGGCTCGGCAGCGCTGCTGGCCGACCACGGCTTCCCGGCGGTCGCCACGACCAGCCTCGGGGTCGCCGCCGTGCACGGCAAGCGCGACGCCGCCGGCGCCACCATGAACGAGACGATCGCGCTGGCCGCGGCCCTGCGGCCCCTCGACGTCATGGTCAGCGTCGACGTCGAGGCGGGCTTCAGCGACGACCCCGACGAGGTGGCCGAGCTGGTACTGATCCTCAAGGAGCTCGGCGTCCACGGGGTGAACATCGAGGACGGGCGCCCCGACGGCACGCTCAGGGAGATCACCCACCAGCGCGACATCCTCCAGGCGGCCGTCGGCCACGGCGTCTTCGTCAACGCCCGCACCGACACCCACTGGCTCGGCACCGGCGACGTCTTCGAGCGGGTCCAGGCCTACTCCTTCGCCGACGGCATCTTCGTGCCCGGCCTGACCGACCTGGCGACGATCGCCGAGGTGGCCGCCGTCCGGCCGCTCAACGTGCTCTACCAGGCCGCGGGGCCCCCGGTGGAGGAACTGGCCGCGGCAGGAGTGGCCAGGATCAGCACGGGATCGCTGCTCTACCGGGCGGCGCTGCGCGGAGCGCTGGAGACGGCGCTGGCCATCCACGATCGGGAGGCTGCGCCCGAAATGCCGAGCATCGCCCGGATCATGGGTCTGTTGCCGCGATAATCGTGACCATGCTGGTGGAGATTCTGGGGCCGGTGCGGGCGGACGGCCTCGAGGTCGGCGGACCGCGCGTGCGCGCGCTGCTGGTCCTGCTGGCCATGGAGGCGGGCCGGGTGATCCCCGCCGACCAGCTCATCGACGGCCTGTACGGCGAGCACCCGCCCGACGACGCGGCCAACGCGCTGCAGTCACAGGTCTCCCGGCTGCGCAGGGCCCTGGGCAGGCAGTTCGTCGAGCACACCGCGGCGGGCTACCGGCTGGCGGTCGACCCGCTCCAGGTCGACCTGCACCGCTTCGAGCAACTGGCCGCCGAGGGGCGGCGGGCGCTGGCGGAAGGCGACCCGTCCGCCGCCGACTCCGCCCTGAGCCAGGCGCTGGACCTGTGGCGAGGCGTTCCCGAGGCCGCGCCCGCGATCGTCACCCGCCTGGCAGAACGCCGCCTCGCCGTCGTCGAGGACGGCATCGAGGCCCGGCTCGACCTCGGCAGGCACCGCGAACTCGTGGCCGAGCTGAGCGAGCTGGTGCACGAGCACCCGCTGCGCGAGCGCCTGCGCGCCCAGCTCATCCGCGCCCTGTACGGCAGCGGCCGCCAGGCCGACGCGCTGGCCAGCTACGAGGAGGGGCGGCGCATCCTCGACGAGGAGCTGGGCGTCGAACCCGGGCCCGAATTGGCGGCGGCCCAGCTGGCGGTGCTGCGCGCCGACCCGGCGCTCAACGCGTTGAAGTCGACCAGGCAGGGCCTGCGCGCCCAGCTCACCAGCTTCGTGGGCCGCGCCGACGAGCTGGCCACCGTCGAGACGATGCTGGGCGAGACCCGCCTGGTCACCCTCATCGGGGCGGGCGGCGCGGGCAAGACCAGGCTCGCCGTCGAGGCCGCCGGGCGCGCGCCGGGCGACGTCTGCGTGGTGGAGCTGGCGACCGTCCTCGACGACGCCGAGGTGCCCGTCGCCGTCCTGGAGGCGCTGGGCATCCGCGAGGCCGCCGTGGGCACCGCGGGACGATCGGTGCTCGACCCCACCGCCCGGCTGGTCACCGCGCTGGCCGAACGCAAGCTGCTGCTCGTCCTCGACAACTGCGAACACCTGGTCGGCGCCGCCGCCGAGCTGGCCGACCGGCTGCTGTCGGCCTGCCCCTCGCTACGCGTGCTGGCCACCAGCCGCGAGGCGCTGGGCATCACCGGCGAGGCCATCTACCCGGTCAGCCCGCTGCGGGTGCCCGCCTCCGGCACCCCCGCCGACCAGGCGCTCGACTACCCCGCGGTCCGGCTGTTCGCCGACAGGGCCGCCGCCGCACGCCAGGGTTTCACCCTCGACGAGGGCAACATCGAGGTGGTCCTGCGCATCTGCCGCGCCCTCGACGGGCTGCCGCTGGCCATCGAGCTGGCCGCCGCCCGGCTGCGCACCCTGCCGCCCGCCGAGCTGGCCACCAGGATCGACGACCGCTTCCGGCTGCTGGCCCGCGGCAGCCGTACGGCCATGCCACGGCACCAGACGCTGCGCGCGGTCGTCGCGTGGAGCTGGGAACTGCTCGACGCCGAGGAGCAGGCGATGGCCAGACGGCTGACCGTGTTCGTCGGCGGCGCCCGGCTGGCGGCGGCCACCGAGGTCTGCGGCCTGCCGGAGGAGGTGCTGCTCTCCCTGGTCGACAAGTCGCTGGTGGAGGAGCTCGACGGGCGCTACCGCATGCTGGAGACCATCAGGGCCTTCTGCGCCGAGGAGCTCGCCGCCGCCGGTGAGGTCGCCACCGTACGGCAGGCGCACGCCGACCACTACCTGCGCCTGGCCGAATCGACCGAGGCGACGTTGCGCGGGGCGGACCAGCTGGAGGCGCTGGCGCTGCTCGACGAGGAGCGCGACGACCTCAACGCCGCGCTGCGCTGGGCGATCGAGGAAGGGCGGACCACCTTCGGCCTGCGCCTGGTGGCCAACCTGGCGTGCTACTGGTGGCTGCGCGGCCACCGGGTGACCAGCGCCACGCTGGCGGCCGACCTGCTGCGCCAGGTGCCCCGGCCCGCCGAGAAGGCGTGGGAGGAGTACGCCCTGTGCGTGCTGGTCGCCTCATGGGCGGGCGTCACCGGCGAACTGCGCGAGCGGCTCGACGGGCTGCGGCCCTTCGCCGCCTCCATGGCCCACTTCCCCTACGGCATCGACATCCTCAACATGCTCATGTCGGTCTTCATCGGACCTCCGGCCGACCTGGACGTGGAGGACATGGCGGCCTTCCCTCGCGAAGGACTGTCGCCGTGGGTGGGCGCCCTCACCCACATGGGGCCCGCGTTCGTCTGGTTCAACCTCGGCCAGCACGCCCTGGCCCGGCAGGGATTCCAGCGCGGACTGGAGGGCTTCAGGGCGGTGGGCGACCGCTGGGGCATCACGCTCGCCCTGTCCGGCCTGATCGACCTGGAGTTCGAGGAAGGCCACCACGCCGGGGCGCTGGCCCTGGCCGACGAGGCCCTGGCATTGTCGGAGCAGATCGGCTCCGTCGCGGACGTGGCCGAATACCTGTGCCGTCGCGCCGACTGCCTGGTCGCGCTGGGTGAGTACGAACAGGCAGAATCGTGCTACCACCGCTCGGCCGACCTGTCGCGCCGCGCGGGCTCCGTCGAGAGCCTCTCGCGGGCGATACTCGGCATGGGCGAGCTGGCCCTGATCTCCGGTGACCCCGACAGGGCCGAGGACCTGATCTCGCAGTCGATGACCCACAATCCCGCCGACTGGTACTCCTCCGTCTTCATCCAGGCCAGGGCGGAGCTGGCGCTCGGCAGGCTGGCGATGGAGCGCGGCGACCTGGGCGACGCCCACGACCGCTTCCTCGGCCTGCTGCTCCGGTGCGCCGAGTCCATCGTGCCCACCGCCCATCAGGCCGTGCGCGGACTGGCCGAGGTGGCCGGGCGCGAAGGCGACTCCGCGCTGGCCGAGCGGCTGCTGACCGCCTCGCCCGCCGAGGCACTGGAGATCGTCAGCGCGCGGTAGGCGGGCGGTCAGCGCGACCTCGCACAGTGACGGCATGAAGAACAAGTGGGCCTGCCTGGCCATCGCGTGCACCGCCACGCTCCTGCTTTCGCTGGACCTGACAGTCCTGCACCTGGCACTCCCCCAGCTGGTCGGGGACCTGGGCGCCACCTCCACGCAGCTGCTGTGGATCGGCGACGCCTACGGATTCGCCGTCGCCGGGCTGCTCATCACCATGGGCAACGTCGGAGACCGCATCGGGCGCAAGAAACTCCTGCTGATCGGCTCCGCAGCCTTCGGCGCCGCCTCCGTGCTGACCGCGTACGCGCCCAGCCCCGAGCTGCTCATCGCCGCCCGCGTGCTGCTGGGCGTCGCCGGCGCCACGATCATGCCCTCCACGCTGTCGATCATCCGCAACGTCTTCACCGACGCCACCGAGCGCACCACCGCGATCGGCATCTGGAGCGGCATGAGCGCGGCCGGCTTCGCCGTCGGCCCGGTCGTCGGCGGGCTGCTGCTCGACCACTTCTGGTGGGGCTCCGTCTTCCTCATCAACGTGCCCATCATGGCCGCCGTGCTGATCGGCGGCTGGCTCGTGCTGCCCGAGTCGCGCAACGAGAACGCCGGACGCATCGACCTGGCCAGCGTGCTCATGTCGTGCGCGGGCATCGTGGGCGTCATCTACGCCGTCAAGGAGGGCTCCTACGGCTGGATCTTCGCGGGCGGCCTGGCGCTGCTCACCCTGTTCGTCTGGCGCCAGACCCGGCTCGCCGAGCCGCTCATCGACGTGCGGCTCTTCCGCCACCGCGCCTTCAGCGCCTCCATCGGCACCAACGTGCTGGCCATGTTCACCATGATGTCGATGTCGCTGATCTTCGCCTGGTACTTCCAGCTGGTCCTGGGCTGGTCGCCGCTGCAGGCGGGCCTGGCCGGGCTGCCCGGCGGCCTGGCCGGAGCCATCGGCGGCATGCTCGCCGCCAAGCTCATCTCCTACCTCGGCAGGAACGGCGTCGTCGCCCTCGGCCTGTTCCTGACCGGCCTGTCGTTCCTGTACTACTCCAGCCTCGGCACCTCGCTCACCTACCTGGTGCTGCTGCCCGTCATGATGCTCGGCGGCGTCGGCATCGGGCTGACCTTCACCGTCAACAACGACAACGTGCTGGCCACCGCGCCCCGCGAGCGGGCCGGAGCCGCGGCGGCGATCTCCGAGACCGCCTTCGAGCTCGGCGGCGCGCTCGGCATCGCGGTGCTGGGCACCGTGCTCAACTCGGTGTACACCTCGGCCATGACCGGGCCGGCGCAGGCACGCGAATCCATCGCGGGCGCGCTCGCCTACGCGGGCACCCTGCCCGCCGACGAGGCCCGGCCCGTCATCGAGGCCGCGCGGCTCGCCTTCGTCGAAGGCGTGCACGTCACCGGGCTGGTGACCGCGGCCACCCTGGCCGTCGTCGCCGTGCTCGCCTTCGTGGGACTGCGCGGCGTGCCCAAGGTCATCCCCGAGGAGATCCTGTCTGCTCGGGTGTCCTGACCCCGGCGTCCTCGGTGATCGCGGCGGTGTCGTTGTTCGCGGCGTCCCCGGTGTTCGCGGCGGTCCCGCTGTTCGCCGCGTCCCCCGTGTTCGCGGCGGTCAGGCTCCGCATCCGGGTGAACACCAGCACAGCGGCCAGGCCGGTCATCAACGGCGGCACCACGAAGGCCAGATCAGGCCCGAAACGGTCCACCAGCTGACCGGCCACCGCCGCGCCCGTGGCGATGCCCAGACCGATCGCGCCGTTGAGCCACGTGAAGGCCTCCGTCCGCACCTCGGCGGGCACCAGGCTGTCGATGATCGTATAGCCCGTGATCACCACAGGGGCGATGATCACACCCGCCAGCGCCGCCGCGCCGTACAGCGTGGCGGTCGAGTCGGCGAACGACAGCGCGGTCGTCGCGGCGGCCAGGATCGCCAGGCCCCCGCCGAGCCGTACATTGAGCGGCACCCGCCACCTGATCACGCCGTACAGCAGGCCGCCCGCCATGCTGGCGGCCGAGAACGTGCCGTAGACCGTGCCCGCCTGAGCACCCGCGATCGCCGTGATGCCCACCTGCATGGCGCCGAACACCGCGCCCGTCGCCAGGAACGCCGCCGCCAGCAGCGCCACCCCGCGCGCCCGCAGCACGCCCCTGCTGGCACGCACCTTGACCGGCATCGGCTCCGGCGCGCCCTGCCTCACCAGCGCGAACACCACCGTGCCCACCACGATCAACCCCAGCGCCCCCAGCAACGCCACCACCGGGCTGAAACCCGTCGACAGCGCCACCAGCAACATCGGGGCGATCGTGAAGGTCAGCTCATCGGTGATCGACTCCACGGCGAACGCCGTGCCGAGCCTGCTCGAACCGCTCAGCGTGTGCGACCAGCGTGCCCTCACCATCGCCGCCACCTGCGGCACCGACGCCCCCGCCAGCGCCGCCACCAGCACCAGGTACGGCACGGCGGCACTTGACGCGGCCAGGAACAGCAGGGAGCCGAGCGCGACCGCATGGACGAACAACTGGGGCAGCAGCACCCTGGCCTGACCGAAACGGTCAGCCAGCTTCCCGGTCTGCGGCCCCACCAGCGCCTGCGCCACAGCAGCCGCCGCAGCCGCGATCCCGGCCGCGCCATAGGAACCGGTCGACCACTCGACCAGCAGGAGCACGCCCAGCTGGAGCATGGCATAGGGGAGGCGCGCCAGCAGCGCGGGCGCGAGAAAGCGCCAGGCGCCGGGCGTGGCGAGGACGTCGAGGTATTGCTTCACGGCTTGGATTCCCTGGTCGGTTGGGTGTTCGACCGGGGTAGATACCGAGATATCGGCCGCCGTGCGGTCTAGCAGGACAAACAACCATCATAGGCGATGTCATCCCATCACCCCCTCGACCCACCCCCCGCCCGCCCACCCACCCGCCCCTGGTCCTGCTGTGGCGAGCGACCTCTGGCAGCGAACGTCCGCACGCGGGGTCGAGCAGGCGCGGGTCCTGCTCGACGTTTCACAGCGATTTCGAGCGAGCCTTGCGTGTCTCCGCCTCCCCTGACGCCATGAAGATCCTGTTCGCGCCAGCCTTGCCCTCGCGGACGATCCACCGGAAGCGTCCGATCCGAACGCCACGTCGCTCGCGACTCTCGCGGTGGCGACAAGGCAGGTCACCGGGAGCAGCCTCGGCATGGCGCCGTGCTGGAGTTTCACCAACGCTGAACGTGAACTCCGTGTGCATCGCCTTGCCGATGCGATCCAGCATCGCCAGCGTCGGTATCCCGCCGCCACCCTCGATCCTGGACAGCGCAGGCTGAGTGATTCCCGCAGCCTCAGCGACCTCCTTCTGCGACAGGCCAAGCGCCCGGCGCCGCTCCCGCACCATGTCTCCGAGCTGGATGTCGAGACCGGCCTGGACATATTCCGGGTGCTCTTCGGCCGACTCGCCCGCCAGCCGCTTCGCCTTCAACGTGTTCCACTTGCCATGTCCGGCCATATCACTCAATCCTCTCGAAAACGTGGTCAGCCTCGCCGGTGTGCAGCTCTTCACATGTGCGTTTGGCCTTCACCGCCGCATCCACGTCGCCCTTCTGCGGTCCCTCACGAGTTTTGGAGAACACGGTCAGCAGCACGATCACGTGGCCGCGCCCACCGGGCAGCCAGTATGTGAGCCTCCAAGCGCGCGGTCCCAGAATGACCCGAAGCTCTCGGACGCCGTCGCGCAGCGCTTTCGTGTGGTCGCCATCGAGCCTGTCGCCACGCTCAACGAGGTAGGTATCGACGCTGTACATCACCCGCTGGTAGTGGGCGAAATCCAGGGTCAGCAGCCAGGCCTCGACTTCGGGCTCCATCTCGATCTCGTACATACTATGAATGATATATACCAATGATGGTATCTATCAAACCACCCAGCCCATGATCACCGTGCTCCACCGGCGGCGTCGAACTCCCACGGGTCGTGGGCGCAGATCACGTTCACCCGGTCCCTGGGCAGTTCGCGCATGCGCTCCAGGTTCGCCAGCCGCAGTTCGGCGTCGACCTGGGCGAGCTGGGCCACGAAGTCCATGAGCGGATGCGGGTGCGGGTCGGTCCGGTCGAGTTCGCGGTGGTAGGTGTAGGCGTCGCCGGCGTGCAGCAGCCAGCGTTCGCCCTGCCGTACCGCGATCCCCGCGTGGCCGGCGGAGTGCCCGCCGAGCGGGACGAACAGCAGGTCGTCTCCGAGGCCGCGCACGGGCTGGACGCGTTCGAAGCCGAGCCAGTCCTCGCCTTCCTCTTCGTACAGGACCCAGCGCGGCTCGTGCGCCCAGTGGCCGGGACGGTAGCGCCGGCTGGGCGCCTCCGCGCGGGCGGCCGCCAGTTCGGCCGCCATGACGTGCACCTGGGCCTGCGGGAAGTCGGGCAGGCCGCCGCTGTGGTCGACGTCGAGGTGCGTCAGCACGATGTGCCGCACGTCGCCGGGGTCGAAGCCCAGGCCGGCGACCTGCTCCACGCCGGTCTCCGCCGCCAGCAGGGCGGGCTGGACCTGGTCGGTCCACTCGTGGTCGAGCAGTTCCACGGGCCGCTCCACGTCGTCCGTGCCCAGGCCGGTCTCGACGAGGACGAGGCCGTCGGAGGCTGTTTCGATGAGCAGGGCGTGGCAGACGGCGGGCGCGGGGCTGAGCGCGTCGTAGGTGGGGTCGATCTTCCGCATGGAACCGAGGTTCAGGTGGTGAATCCGCATGGCGTCCAGCCTGCTACTTGAACTACGCTTCAAGTCAATGACTTTCCTCGACATCGCCGAAGTCGCCCGCCGTACCGGTCTGGCCCCCTCCGTCCTGCGCTTCTACGAACGCAAGGGCCTCATCGCCGCCGACACCCGCAACGGCCTGCGCCGCGCCTACGATCCCAGCGTGATCGAACGCCTCGACCTGATCCGCTGCGCCCGCGACGCCGGGTTCACCCTCGCCCAGATCGCGTCGTTCCTCAGCGTGCGCCCTTCCGACACCGCGCTCCGCGCCCACATCGCCGCCAAGGAGCGCGAGGTCGACGCCCGCATCGCGCAGCTCACCCGGCTGCGCGACAGCCTGCGCCACGTCGCCGTCTGCGACCACGACCCGGTCGTCGAGTGTCCCGAGTTCAAGCAGGCCGTACGGCAGGCGCGGCCGGTGTGAGGCTCAGCACGGCGAAGACCGCGGCCGCCCCGATTCCTGTCGGTGGCACCGGCTAGCGTGCTGTGCCGTGACCGACTCCGCCCACCTCACCGTCACCCGCACCTCCTACGACGAGGTCTCCGCCCTGTACGCCGAGCGGTTCGGCGACATGCTGCGTGACCGCCCCCTGGATCGGGGTCTCCTGGCCGCCTTCGCCGAGCTCGTGCCGGGCGGCGTCGTGGCCGACCTCGGGTGCGGCCCCGGATACCTCACCGCTCACCTGCGTTCGCTCGGGCTCGACGCCTTCGGTGTCGACCTGTCGCCGGAGATGATCCGGCTGGCGCGCGAGGCCTATCCGGGCATACGTTTCGCGGTCGGCGAGCTGTCGGCGCTCGACCTGGCCGACGAGTCGGTGGGCGGCGTGTTGTCGCACTGGTCGATCATTCACACGCCGCCCGCCGGGATGCCCGCGATCTTCGCCGAGTTCGGCCGCGTGCTGGCTCCCGGCGGGCATCTGCTCGTGTGTTTCGCCGGGCATGACGACCCGGGCGCGCCGCCGGAGCCGTACGACCACGTGGTGACCACCGCCTACCGGTGGTCACCCGACGAGGTCTCGGCGTTGCTGGCCGAGGCCGGGCTGACCGAGGTCGCCCGGCTCGTCCACGCCGGGGCCGAGGACCCCAGAAGGGGCTTCCCGGCCGTCAGTCTGCTGGCTAGAAAGGCAGCCCGTCGGTAGGCCACAACTCGCGCTGCTGCTTGCTCGACCTCATCTCCGCACGGCCGCCGACCTCGCAGTGGTATCCCTCGGGAGGCAGGGTGAGCGAGATCAGGTAGTTGTCGATCGGGACGGTGCTGCACTCCTCCTTGCCGTAGATCCGGTGGCCCCAGCCCTCGTAGGTCAGCAGGCGCGCCTTGGATCCGAGCTGCCTGGCCACGTTGGCGGTCCAGGCGTAGGGCGTGGAGGGGTCGTGCAGCGACGAGGCGAGCAGGATCGTGGCCTCGCCGGTGTAGTTCAGCCGGTGCTGCGGGTTGGTGGTGGGATGGTTGAGGCAGACCGGCAGGTCCTCGATCGGCATCGGGTTGTAGCGCATGTCGGGTGCGAGCCGCTTGGAGCTGCGCAGCAGCGACGCGTACTCCCGGTAGCTGCGCACGGTGAGGTTGTAGTCCTGGCAGAGCACCGCGGTCGGCAGCTCGGCGACCGGCCCCGACACGGGCTGGCGGCCGGGCAGCGGCGGGATCCACGACGGGGGCTCGCCGCCGTCGAGCATGCGCATCACCTCGCTCAGCAGCTGCCAGGCGGGACCTTCCGTGCCGAGCACGCCGTTGTAGAGCACCTGCAGCTCGGTCATCGGCTGCTCCTCCGCGCCCGGCCAGTACAGCGTGCCGGCGCGGGCCTTGGCCAGGATGCGCTCCCAGACCGCGCGCACGTCCTTGCCGTACAACGCGCAGCTCGGCTCCTGGTCGCACCAGCCGACGAACTGGTCGAAGGCGTCCTCGACCCCGGCGGCCTCGGTGTCGAGGAAGGCCTTGACGCCCAGGCTGTGGTCCATGTTGCTGTCGAGCGCCATGGCGCGGATACGGCTCGGGAACAGCTCGGCGTACATCTGGCCGATCAGCGTGCCGTACGAGATGCCGTAGTAGTTGAGCTTCTCCTCGCCGAGGGCGGCGCGCAGCGCGTCCATGTCGCGGGCGACGTTGCGGGAGTCGACGTGGTCGTACAGCGGGCCGGTGCGGGCGCGGCAGTCGGCGCGCAGCACCTTGGCGTAGACGGTCCAGCGCAGGAAGTCGGCGTGGCTCTTCATGACGGCGTGCGGCATGCGGTTGTACACCGGCGCCGAGCAGATCACCGGGTGGCTGCGGCCGACGCCGCGCGGGTCGAAGCCGACGATGTCGAACCGTTTGCGCAGCTCCTCGGTGAAGAAGTCAGGCGCGCCGTAGACGGCCTCCACGCCCGATCCGCCGGGACCGCCCGGGTTGATCACCAGGCTGCCGACGCGGGCCGACGGGTCGGTGGCCTTGCGGCGGGCGACGGCCATGTCGATGGTGGGCCCGTCGGGCCGGGACCAGTCGATGGGTACGGCGAGCGTGCCGCACTCCGTGGTGGGCTCCTCCTCACACGGCGCCCAGGTGATGGCGCCCGCCGGTTCTGCGGACACCGGCGCGGCGGGTAAAACGGAGAGCGCGGCCACCAGGGCCGCGGCGAACAACGACGATCTTCTTCGCACAGATGCTCCTAGTCGTCGATCAGGGGGCAGGCCGCCGTGATCCCGACCGCGCACGTGGCCCCCGTTTGGACACGTCGAGTCGACCACAGCACCCTACAGGAGATCTTGCTGAAGATCGGGAGTCGGAGTCAGAGCCGCCCGTGGCACTGCACGGTGCGGGTGGCGCGCAGCCCGTCGAGGCGGCGGCCGAGCAGCCGCGAGAGCCCTTCGATGGTCTGGATGCCGCGCCCCTCCCCCGACTGCAGATCGGTCTGTACGGCGAGCAGGAGGTCGCGGCCCGGCCCGGTGATGCGGCCGTAACTGGTCACCGCCCAGGTGTTGTGGATGAACGGCCGCGGCGTCCATCCGTTCTTGAGCGCCACGGTGTCGCCGGGCCTGGCGGCGGCGCTGACACCCCAGGCCTGGTCGGGCACGACGCGCCCCATGAGCGACAGGATGAGCGAGCGGTCGGCGGGGGTGAGCCCCTTGCCGCCGCGGGCCAGGAGTTTCAGCAGCCGGATCCGGTCGTGGGGGCTGGTGTTGGTGCCTCCCCAGAAGCGCGAGGGCCCCGGCACGGTCTCGCGCAGCCCGGCCTGCCGGTAGAAGCGGCCCATGCCGTAGCCGCCGCCGACCCGCCACCACAGCGCGTCGGCGGCGCGGTTGTCGCTCTCGCGGATCATGCGGGTGGCCAGGTCGCGTTCGTGGTCGCCGAGCCGGTCGCGGCGCAACATCAGGGCGGTGAGGATGTCGACCTTGGAGCCGCTGGCGGTGATCATGCCGTTCTCGTGCTCGCGGTGGCCGAAGGTGGCGCCGGTGGCCAGGTCGTGGGCGGCGAAGGCGACGCGGCCAGGCTGGCGGGAGACGTAGCGTGTCAGGTCGCGGGCCAGGCGGGTGCGGGCGGTGCGCTCGGCGCCCTTGTCGCGGTAGCTGACCTCGCAGGGGGCGGCGACGTCGCGGACCTTCATGAGGGTGACGGGCGGCGAGGGTGTGGCGGAGCAGGCAGCCACAAGTCCGAAGAGTCCCACGATGGCGATCCGCATGCCGTACCCCCGAAAAGATCCGTATTCGGGGGTACGGAGGGATCATTTCCCGCTTGCCGCGCTCGTCACACTCTTTCGGAATGGCGCCATGTATGCCCATTGCCAGGCGAGTTCGGCCGGTCCGCGGGAGAAGCGCCGCAGCCACAACGAGGCGAGCACCATGAACAGCAGGCAGATGCCCGCCCAGGCCACCGGCACCCACCACGGGCGCAGCCAGTCGAGCCGGGCGGCCAGGCCCAGGCCCCAGCCGTAGCACAGGAAGCTCGCGACGAGGTTCTGGAAGATGTAGCACGACAGGGCGGTCCGGCCGACGTTCGTCAGGCCCCTGCGGACCACGCCGGGCTCGCCGCGCAGGCGCAGCACCACCGAGGTGATCAGCCCGAGCAGGCCCAGCGCCACCAGCGGCGGCAGGATGTAGCGGTCGACGGCGAACCACGCGGGACCGGCGAAGGAGGTCAGCAGGTTGAGCGGGGCGGCCACGCCCAGCCCGGCGACCATCAGGCGGCGCCGCAGAGCCTCCCCCTCGGGCTCGAAGACCCCGGCCCGCAGCAGGCGAGAGCCTGCCAGGAAGAGCACGATGCCCATCGGGATGATGAAGATGAGCTCGACGCGGTAGACACCGGGGTTCTGCAGGCGCGACTGCACCTGGTCCAGCCAGCTGCCCTCGCTGAACAGCGTGGTGCCGGAGGGCGCCGTCGGCGGCGCGTAGAGCAGCGCGAGCGTGATCAGGCCGACGATCACCAGGTGGACCGCGCCGGCGCCGATCATCCAGCCGCGCACGACGCGGTCGCTGCGCCCGATGAGGTACGCCACGATCATCGAGGTGAGCGCGTAGCCCATGAGCACGTCGAACTCGAAGATCAGGATGTAGTGCAGCAGCCCCTCGACGAACAGCAGGCTCGCCCGCCACAGGTAACGGCCCGGCCAGCGCAGTCCCTTACGGACGGCGCTGCGGTACTGCAGCTCCAGGCCGACGCCGAACAGCAGCGTCAGCAGGCCGAGGAACTTGCCGTTGGTCAGGAAGCGCAGAAAGGTCTCGGCCGCTCCCGAAGGCGTGCCCAGCAGGTCGGCCGGTCCGCCGGGAGCGGTGAAGATCCAGATGTTGGTGCCCAGGGTGCCCAGAATCGCGACGCCGCGGAGCACGTCGAGCGCATCGATCCGCTTCATACCTCCAGCGTCGCAAGCGGATCGTGCGGGAACCTCGGCACCGCGGGCGAAGTCGGGCCTACATCGATCGATGTAGGCACCCTCGTCTTTGGAGACACCCGGGGCGCGTTCGGGCGGCTCTCAGAGATGCTCGCGCAGGAAGGCGGCGGTCGCCTCGACGGCCTGGGTGACGTACGGCTCGCCGTCGTAGAGGTCGATGTGCTTGCGCGCATCGAGCCACACGAGCTTCTTCGGCTCGTCGAGCCGCTTGAAGGCCTCCTCGGCGCCCTCCGGCGAGCAGAACCGGTCGATCACGCCGTGCACGATCAGGGCGGGTTTGGGTGACAGGAAGTCGGCCCCCATCATGTTGTCCATCGTGACCAGCTCGCGGATGCTCGCCCGGGTGACCCGGTTCTCCCAGGCCGGCGAGGCGGTCGAGCCGTAGTAGGCGTAGGGCTCGTCGCCCGGCATGGCGGCCTCGCCCTCCTGCGCCACCGCCGGGAGGTACTCCACCTGCCCGCCCTGGTCCTGGCGCTCCAGCACCTCGGTGAAGCTCGCCAGGGCGCTCTGGTAGTCCATGCCCGCCCGCATGCCGTACGGGTTGTTGTAGGCGCCGGCGATGCCGACGAAGGTCCGCACGCGCGGGTCGAAGGCGGCGAACTTGAGGGCGTAGCCGCCGCCGAGGCAGATGCCCACGGCGCCGATGCGCGAGCCGTCGACGTCGGGGCGGGCGCGCAGCGACGACACGGCGGCGCGCAGGTCGTGGAGCTTGCCCTGGACGTCTTCGTGGTTGCGCGGCTGCCCGCCCGACTCGCCCCAGTTGCGGTGGTCGAAGGCCAGGGTGACGTAGCCCTCGGCGGTGAGGCGCTCGGCGTAGAGCCCGGTGACCTGGTCGCGCACCCCGGTGAACGGGCCGGTGAAGACCAGCGCGGGGAACGGGCCGTCGCCGGAGGGCACACGCAGGTCGCCGACGAGCGTCACACCGTCGCTCGCGAACTCGATTCTCATGGTGCACAGTCTCCCGGCCACGCCACCCGAGCTCAAAGCGAGGTACGTAACGTAGTCGGCCGATTCCCCTATGTATCCATCGTGGGGGAACACAGAAGACGACGCCGTGGCGTGACGGGGCTGTCCCTGGTCACCGCGGTCAGCGTGACACTCTTCGCCATTCACCAGGATTCGGCCTGCGCCGACCCGATACCGGCGCCGACCAGGACGGGCAAGGCCTACCTGTTCAACATGAACACCGGCACGGGCAACTGCTCGCTGGCCGGAGCCGCCAAGGGCACGTTGTTCGCCTCGGTCTCGCCCCAGGAGTACGCGGGCTCCAGGGCCTGCGGCACCTTCCTGGCGGTGGCCGGGCCGCGCGGCATCGTCAGGGTGCAGGTCGTCGACCAGTGCCCCGGCTGCCGGCTGGGCGACCTCGATCTCAACCAGGCCGCCTTCGAGCGCATCACCGACCGGGGCAAGGGCGTCGAGAGCATCGCCTACCGGCAGATCCGCGACCCTTCGCCCGCCAAGGCGCTGTCCTTCCGGGTCAAGCCCGGCTCGTCGACGAGCTGGGCCGCCGTGCAGGTCATCGACCACGGCAACCCGGTCAAGCTGGTGGAGCTGCGGGCCGGCGACGACTGGCTCGACCTGCGACGCGGCACCGACAACTACTGGGTCAGCGCCAAGGGCGCCGGCAAGCGCTTCGACCTGCGGGTGAGCGACGCGTACGGCTCCCGCCGCACCGTGCACGACCTGGAGCTGGAGCCGGGCCGCGTGCAGCGCACCAAGGTCAAGCTGTACGGCACCGCCAAGCGCAAGCCGGAACCCGCCGTGAACGAGCGGCCCCTGGAGCGGCCGGCACCCCTGGAACAGCCCACCCCCGTGCCGGCTCCCCCGAAGCCGGCCGCCGCGGAGAACCGGTGCTTCAGAGCACCCGCTTGACCTTCTTCAGGTTGGCGACCAGCTCCTCCAGCATGATCGCGTAGCCCTGGTAGCTGTAGCGCGCCTCGGCCCGCCAGGGGTAGACCTGGCCCGCCTTCACCGCGGGCAGCTTGCCCCAGGTGGGCTTCTTGGCCATCTCCTCGACCTTCATCGACTGCGCGCGGGCGTCGATGAAGAGCGCGTCCGCGGCGTACTTGTCGATCTTCTCCCAGCTGATCGACTCGTAGTAGCCGCCCTGGTCGACCGTCTCCGGCACGATCAGCTTCACCCCGGCGCCCTCGGTCACGAGCTTGAGGTCGGGGAACTCCGGCGGGTGGCAGATGTAGAACAGGTCGGGGCTGGCGCCGGCGAACAGGATCTTCAGCTCGCCCTGCGCGGACGCGAAGGCCTTCAGCTCGGCCAGCGCCCTGTCGTAGCGGGCCTTCGCCTCGGTGATCGCGGGCGCGCCGAGGTCGGCGCCGAGCAGCCCGGCCAGCTCGGAGTATTTGCCGATGACCTCCTCGCCGCTGCGGCCGGCGAAGTTGATGCCGATCGTGGGCGCGACGGCCTCGATCTGCTCCTTGGACTTCTCCGGCACGTACCAGAGCTGGTCCTTGATGTACATGCCGCTGACCAGCAGCTCGGGCTGGAGGGAGATGTACTTCTCGATGTTGAACTCGTCCCAGACGTTGCCGATCGTCTGGACGGTGCTGACGTCGATCTCACCGGCCTCGGGGTCCCTGCCGCCGTCGGCGAGCTTGTGCGGACCGAACAGGCCGATCGGGCGTACCCCGAAGTCCCACAGCGCCGCGCCCGCGCTGACCTGCGTGACGATGCGGGTCGGGCGCTGCGGCAGCTCGATCTTCTTGCCCCGGTCGTCGGTGTAGCTCCAGGGGCCGGCCGCCTGGCTGGGTCCCGTGCTCTGGCCTGTGCCGGGGCTCGCGCTCGGGCTCGGGCTCGCGCTCTGGCTCGTGCCGCAGCCGGCGAGGAGGAGCATGGCTCCCGTCGCGGCGAGGAACCCGCGCCTGGGCAGGGGGTGATCCGGGGTCATGACGACTCCTAAGGCTAGCCTTACCTAATTGAAGATGTGATTAGGTTAGCCTTACCGATGCATTACCCGGAAAGAGGAGTCCGTGTCCGTCACATCCCCGCCCGCTCAGCGAGGGCGGCAGCTCCCGCTGGCCACGGGGCTCGCCCTGGCCCTGGCCCTGCTGGTGGTGGCCGCCCTCGTCAGCGTCGCGGTGGGCGCGCGCTCAATCCCGCTGCCCATCGTGCTCGATGCGCTGACGGCGCCCGACGGCTCCACCGACCACACGGTCATCCGCGAAGTCCGCATCCCCCGCACGCTCCTCGGCATCGGCGTCGGCGCCTGCCTCGGCCTGGCAGGCGCGCTCATCCAGAGCCTGACCCGCAACCCGCTGGCCGACCCCGGCCTGCTCGGCATCAGCGAGGGCGCCGCCGTCGGCGTCACCATCGCCATCGCGCTGCTCGGCCTCACCGACCCGGCGCTCTACGTCTGGTTCGCCTTCGCGGGCGCCGCGCTCGCGTCGGTGCTCGTCTACTCCATCGGCACCGCCAACCGCAGCGGCGCCAGCCCCGTACGGCTCGCGCTGGCCGGGGTCGCCGTCGGCATGGTGTTGCTGGCCGTGGCGCAGGCCATCCTGCGCATCGACACCAAGACCTACGACAAGATGCGCTTCTGGCTGACCGGATCGCTGGCCGCCCAGACAGGAGACGTGCTGGTACGGCTGGCACCCTTCATGATCGTCGGGCTGGTCCTGGGACTGCTGCTCGCCCGCCCCCTCAACGGGCTGGCACTCGGCGAGGAGGCGGGGCGCGCCGTCGGCGTCAACGTCGGCCGGACCCGCGGGCTGACCGCCCTGGCCGTCACCCTGCTGTGCGGCTCGGCCACCGCCGCCGCGGGCCCCATCTGGTTCGTCGGCCTGGCCGTACCCCATGCCGTGCGTGCCGTGGTCGGAGCCGACCAGCGGTGGCTGCTGCCGTACACCGCCGTTCTGGCGCCCGTCCTGCTGCTGGCGGCCGACGTCGCCGGGCGCGTGATCGCCCTGCCCGGCGAGGTCCAGGTCGGCATCATGGCCGCCTTCCTCGGGGCGCCGGTCTTCATCCTGCTGGCCCGGCGCCGAAGGCTGGTGGCGTTGTGAGCGGCTCACCCAAGACCTCCACGGCCAGCCCGGCAGGTGAGCGCGCCGCCTGGAATCCGCCCTCGCTCGGCCTCGGCCCCTGGTCCGTCCGCCTGGCTCCGCGCACCGTCCTCGTCGTGACGGCACTGGCCGCCCTGACGTTCTGCGCGGCCATCGTGGCCATCTCCGTCGGCGAGTTCAACGTGCCCATCGGCGACGTCATGACCGCCGTCTTCGGCCAGAGCACCCCCGTCGCCGAACTCATCGTCAACAAGCTGCGCGCCCCCCGCGTCGTCACCGGCATCGCCGTCGGCGCCGCCTTCGGCCTCAGCGGCGCGATCTTCCAGAGCCTCACCCGCAACCCGCTCGGCAGCCCCGACTTCATCGGCTTCACCTCCGGAGCGGCCACCGGCGGCATCGTCGCGGTCATCTTCGGAGGTACGGCCTGGCAGATCGCCGGCGGGTCGATGCTGGGCTGCATCGCCTGCGCCGTCGCCATCTACGTGCTGTCGGCCCGCGGCGGCGGCGTCCAGGGCTACCGGCTCGTCCTGGTCGGCATCGGCACCAGCGCACTGCTCGTCGCGGCCAACAACTACCTGCTCACCAGGGCCAACCTCTGGGAATCGGCCTCCGCCGCCGCCTGGCTGACCGGCAGCCTCGGCGGGCGCACCTGGGAACACGCGCTCCCCATGCTGGCCACGCTCGCGGTCCTGATCCCCGCGTGCGCCGCCCTGTCGCGGCCCATGCGCATGATGGAACTGGGCGACGACTCCGCCCGCGCCGTCGGCGTCCGCGTCGAACCGGTGCGCGGCGCGGCGATCGCCGCCGGAGTCCTGCTGTGCGGCGCCGCCACCGCCACCGCCGGCCCCATCGTCTTCGTCGCCCTCGCCGCACCCCAGCTCGCCCGCCGCCTGACCGGCTCGGCCGGCGTGGTCCTCACCGCCTCCGCCCTCACCGGCGCCCTGCTGGTCACCCTCTCCGACCTGGCCGCCCAGCGGCTGCTCGACCCCGTCCAGCTGCCCGTCGGCGTGATGACCGGCGCCCTCGGCGGCCTGTACCTGCTGTACCTGCTGCGGAAAGACCCGCGGTGACACGGCCTGCACCCGCTGCGAAAGGAACCGCCGTGAGACTGTCCGGCGCCGGCCTCACCCTGGCCTACGACAACCGCCTGGTCGCCTCCGACCTGTCGGTGGAGATCCCCGACGGTTCCTTCACCGTCATCATCGGCCCCAACGCCTGCGGCAAGTCCACCCTGCTGCGCGCCCTGGCCCGCATGCTCAAGCCCAAGGCCGGCACCGTCCACCTCGACGGGCAGCTCATCACCTCCCTGCCGACCAAGGAGGTCGCCAGGCGCCTGGGCCTGCTCCCCCAGAGCGCCGTCGTCCCCGACGGCATCACCGTCGCCGACCTCGTCGGCCGCGGCCGCTACCCGCACCAGCGGCTCATGCGCCAGTGGTCGTCGGCCGACGCCGCCGCCGTCGCCTCCGCCATGGCCGCCACCGACGTCACCGACCTGGCCGAACGCCGGGTCGACGAGTTGTCGGGCGGCCAGCGTCAGCGAGCCTGGCTCGCCATGGCCCTGGCGCAGGAGACGCCCATCCTGCTGCTCGACGAGCCGACGACGTTCCTGGACATCTCCCACCAGATCGAGGTGCTCGACCTGTGCGCCGACCTCCACGAGGAGGGGCGCACGCTCGTGGCGGTCCTGCACGACCTCAACCAGGCGTGCCGCTACGCGACGCACCTGATCGCGATGCGGGACGGACGGATCGTGGCGGAGGGGGATCCCATGGAGATCGTCACGCCCGGGCTCGTGGAGGAGGTGTTCGAGGTGAGGTGCGAGGTGATCCCCGACCCGCAGACGGGGACGCCGATGATCGTGCCCGAGGCTCGAACACGTGCGCGGGCGACTGCCCGGTTCTCGTAAGGCACTAAGGCGAGAAAGGCTTCAGCTCGTCGGCGGTGAAGTAGTTCTGGGTCACGTCGCTGATGCGCACCAGGTACTTGCCGCGCTTGTCGTCGATGGAGACGACCGTGCCCACGTTGCCGGTCATGGTGGTGCCCGTCACCTGCACGATGTCGCCAATCGCGAAGTCGTTCATCTCTCCCCCGTTTCGTCCCGAGTGGTGGCTCAGGGCACGCGTGACCTGAGCCACCACTGTTCAGAACTCTACGAGTCGAACCCCAGCCCCACCCGGTCCAGGGTCCTCAGCCACAGGTTGCGCTTTCCCTCCTTGCGGTCGGCCTGGGCGATCGACCAGCGCGTGAGCTGGATGGCCGCCGACCGGAACGGCTCGGGCGGGAACGGGATGGGCTTCTCCTTCACCATCTGCAGCCGCGTCCGCTCCGTCTCCCTGCCGTCGAGGAGGTCGAGCATGACGTTGGCCCCGAACCGCGTGGCGGCGACGCCGAGTCCGGTGTAGCCGACCGCGTAGGCGACCCGCGAGCCGTACGCCGTGCCGTAGAACGCCGAGTAGCGGCTGCAGGTGTCGATGACGCCGCCCCACCGGTGGGAGAACTTGACGTCCTCCAGTTGCGGGAAGGTGTCGTAGAACTGCTCGGCGAGCTTGAGGAAGGTGGTGTCGCGCTGGTCGTACGACGACTTGATCTTGCCTCCGGTGTAGTAGACGGCGTCGTAGCCGCCCCACAGGATGCTGTTGTCGTCGGTGATCCGGTAGTAGTGGAACTGGTAGGCGTTGTCGCCCATGCCCTGCCGGTTGTGCCAGCCG
Source organism: Nonomuraea soli (assembly GCF_013761175.1). Classification (GTDB taxonomy): domain Bacteria; phylum Actinomycetota; class Actinomycetes; order Streptosporangiales; family Streptosporangiaceae; genus Nonomuraea; species Nonomuraea soli. The sequence goes on along the minus strand of NZ_JACDUR010000004.1, from coordinate 1,022,278 downwards.
ATCGACTCGCGCTGCTCGACCGTGAGCGGCTCGGTCATCAGGGCGTAGTCGTAGACGGGTACGACGTAGTACCTCAGCCGCTTGAGCAGCGGCGAGAAGACCCCGGTGCCGAGGACGACCCTGGCGGCCTGGAGCGTGCCGTACTGCGTGGTCAGCGCCATCGAGGTGCCGTCGCGGTCCATGCCGAGGACGCGGGAGTGCTCGTAGATGCGCACTCCCAGCGACAGGCACGCCTGGCGCAGTCCCCAGGCGAGACGGGCGGGGTCGAGCATGGCGCAGTCGCCGCGCTCCCACAGCCCGCCGAGGTAGGTGGGCGAGTTGACTTCGGCGCGGGCCTGCGTGGCATCCAGGAACTGGATGTCCATGCCGAGCTCACGCCCTATGGTGTACGCCTCCTCCATGCCGTCGAGCTGCCATGGCTCGGTGGCCACGTTCATCTCGCCGGTGCGTTCCCAGGAGCAGTCGATGTCGTAGCGGCGGATGGTCTCCTCGATCTCGTCGAGGTTCTCGATGCCCAGCCGGTAGAGCGTGGAGATCTCCTGCGGCCAGCGTTCGAGGCCGTTCTCCAGGCCGTGGGTGAGCGACGCGTGGCAGAAGCCCCCGTTGCGTCCCGATGCGGCCCAGCCGACGGTCTGCGCTTCGAGCAGCACGACGTCGCGTTTGGGGTCGCGTTCCTTGGCCAGCAGCGCGGTCCACAGACCCGAGAATCCGCCGCCGACGATGGCCAGGTCGGCAGTGGTCTGCCCGAACAGGCGAGGCAGGGGTTCGGGCTCGGCCGGATCTTCGTCCAGCCAGTACGGCTTGCGCTCCGCATCAGCAAGCGCCTTCAGCGGATCCACAAATCTCACTTCCCTCGTGAGTCACAATTCAGACAGTTGATTGATTGCCCGATCAGTCAGTTGACCAAGCGCGGGTTCCCCCCGCCTAGATCCGATCTCGCCTCCCTGTTCTTTGCAGAAAAACCTAGCCCCGGCGCCGGGCCGCGATCGACTGCGAGATCGCGATCAGCACACCGATGCCGAAGATGAGTGTTCCCATCACGTTGACCTGGGGTGGGATCCCAGTCTTCACCGATCCTACGATCCACAGCGGGAAGGTGATCGTCGAGCCGTTGACGAAGCTCGTCACCACGTAGTCGTCGATGGAGAGGGCGAAGGCCAGCATGGCCCCCGCCAGCACGCCCGGCAGGATGGCGGGCAGGGTGACCTGGCGGAAGGTGCCCCAGGGCGAGGCTCCCAGGTCCTTGGCCGCCTCCTCGAGGGAGGGGTCGAGTGTCAGCACGCGGGCTCGTACGGTCACCGTCACGAAGGCGAGGGAGAACAGCACGTGCGCGATGATGATCGTGATCGAGTCGCGCGGCAGGTTGGCCGAGACGAACAGCGACAGCAGCGAGGCGCCCATCACCAGTTCGGGCGTGGAGATGGCGGCGAAGACCAGGAAGTTGGTCGCGCCCTGCCCCTTGAAGCGGTGCTTGCCCAGCGCCAGGCCGAGCATGGTGCCGATGACGACCGTGATGGCCGTCGAGACGACGGCGATGAGCAGCGAGGTGATCAGCGCGTCGGTGAGGCCGTCGATGGCGAACAGCTCGCGGTACCACTTGAGCGTGAAGCCGTGCCAGGAGGTGTTCGACTTGCTCGGCGTGTCGTTGAAGCCGAACAGGATCATCACGAAGATCGGCGAGGCGAGCCAGAGGATGACGAGCCAGGTGTAGGCCTTGAGCAGCTTCATCGGGCCGCCGCCTCCAGCACGTTCTCGGTGCCCAGCGCGCGGGCGTAGACGAAGATGCCGACCAGCAGCACCGCCATGAGGCTGAAGGACAGCGCGGCGGCGGCCGGGTAGTTGGCGTTCGTCAGGTAGAGCGTCGAGATGATGTTGCCGATCATCGTGTTGTTGGTGCCGCCGAGCACGGCCGCGTTGATCGGGTCGGCGACGGCGGGCACGAAGGTCATCAGCACGCCGGCGAAGACGCCGGGCAGCGACAGCGGCAGCACGATCTTGCGGAAGACCGTGGTCCGCGAGGCGTAGAGGTCGTGGGCGGCCTCCATGACCCTCGGGTCCACGCGCTCCAGGCTGACGTAGATCGGCAGGATCATGAACGGCAGCCAGTTGTAGGTGAGCCCGGAGATCACCGCGAACGCCGTCGCGGTGATCTGGAAGTCGGACGGCAGCAGCCCCCAGTCCTTCAGCGGCCCGAGCAGGATGCCGTCTCCCGAGAGCATGAAGTTCCAGGAGATGGTGCGCAGCACGAACGACACGAAGAACGGCAGCAGCAGCAGGAACAGGTAGGTGGCCTTCCGGTTGCCGCCGCGGAAGGCGATCCAGTAGGCCACCGGATACCCGATCAGCACCATCGCGAGCGTGGCCGCCCCGCCGTACCACAGAGATCTGAGCAGCTGCGGGCTGTACTGGCTGATGGCGTCCGCGTAGTTGCCGAAGCTGAAGGTCTGGACGAAGCCGTCGATGACGTTGCCGGACTGGGTGGACACCGACGCCATGGCCGCGAGGGGCACGACCAGGAAGGCGCCGAGCCAGATCCAGCTCGGCAACGCCAGCAGGTAGGGGGTGAGGCGGCTGCGCATGGGTCAGGCCTGCGTGATCGCTTGGAAGATGCCGTTGTAGACCTGCTCCTCGGCGGTGGTCAGGCTGCGGTAGGCGCGGAGCTTGGCGTAGTCGGCGTCGGTCGGGAAGATCAGCGGGCTGTCGACCATCGCCTGCAGGCCTTCCTTGTCCTCACCCTCGGCGGTGCCGAGCTTCTGGGTGAGGATGTCCTTGACCGCCGGGACCGGCGAGATGTACTGGATGTACTCCTCCAGCTGCGCGGCGGCGGCCGGCTGGTAGAGGTAGTCCATCAGCATCAGGGCGTCGACGGGGTTGGCCGCGCCCTTGGGGATGAGCATGTTGTCGGTCCAGATCGTGCCGCCCTCCTGCGGCACGACGAAGCCGACCGGCTCACCGGCGAGCTGGCGCTGGAAGACGTCGCCCGACCAGCCCATGGTCAGCCAGACGTCGCCCTTGGAGACGGCGTCGATGTAGTTCTGCTCGTAGTACTTGCGCACGATGCCGTCTTCGCGCTGCTTCTTCAGCAGCTCGCCGGCCTTGCGCCAGTCGGCCTCGGTCGACTTCTCCGGGTCGACGCCGATGGCGAACATACCGAAGTTGCCGATCTCCTGGGCGTCGCTGTGCATGCCGACGCGACCCTTGTACTTGGGGTCGAACAGCGCCTGGATGCTCGTGGGAGCTTCCTTGACGTGGTCGGTGTTGTAGGCGATGCCGGTGATGCCCGAGGTGTAGGGCACGGTGTACTGGTTGCCCGGGTCGTAGGCGCGCTGCTTGTACTTGTCGCCGGCGTTGGCGGCGAAGTTGGGCAGCTGCGCGTGGTCGAGCGGTACGGCGTAGCCGAGCTCGATCATGTGCTGCAGCTGGACGCCGTTGGTCATGACGACGATGTCGTAGCCGAGCGACTGGCCGGCGGCCAGGACGGGGCGCGACTTGCCGAAGAACTCGGCGTTCTCCTGGATGACTTCCTTGTACTCGTAGGAGATGCCGCTGGCCTGGCTGAAGGCCTTGAGCGGCGCCTGGTCCTCGGGCATGTACTCGGGCCAGTTGGCGAAGACGACCTTGCCGTTCTTCTTCTGCTTGGCCCAGAAGTCCTTGACCGCGTCCGGCTTGGGGGCGGCCTGCTTCTGACCCTGGACGCCGCAGGCGGCGAGGGCGAGAGCGGCAGCCGACAAACCGCCGAGCTTAAGGACATTTCGCCGCGTGCGGGGCGTGGTCATCCCACGGAGGAGCAGAGGGTCCATCAACTTCCAATCACGTACGAGTGCTGCGGCTGCCACGACAACCAGACGGAGTCGCCCCGCTCCGCTGTCAGAGTGGCATCCACGGCATTCTGCTGAAACACCGTTACCTCGGCCCCGTCAGCGAGGCGGACGGTGTAACTGTTATATGTGCCCAGGTAGACCACTTCATCCACCTTTCCGGGCACGGCCGAAATTTCACCTTCTGGCCGGTCCGGGCAGATGGTGATCTTCTCGGGTCGTACGGTGACGGTGACATCCCCGTCCTGGCCGGGCACCAGTACCCTGCCCTCGCCGAGCTTCACCACGCCCGCGACAGCCGTACCCGACAAGAGATTGGATGTGCCGATAAATCCGGCCACGAACGGACTGGCGGGCCGCTCGTAGATCGTGCGCGGGTCGGCGAGCTGCTCCACCAGGCCGTCGTTCATCACCGCGATGCGGTCGCTCATGGTGAGCGCCTCGCTCTGGTCGTGGGTGACGTAGACGAAGGTGATGCCCACCTCGCGCTGGATGCGCTTGAGCTCCAGCTGCATCGCCTGGCGCAGCTTCAGGTCCAGGGCGCCGAGCGGCTCGTCGAGCAGGAGGGCCCGCGGGTGGTTGACCAGTGCCCTGGCCAGGGCCACCCGCTGCTGCTGCCCGCCGGACATCTCGCGCGGACGGCGCTTCTCGCGGCCCTTGAGGTCGACGATCTCCAGGATCTCGCCCACCCGGCGCTGGATGTCGGCCGTCGGCACCTTCTTCTGCTTCAGCCCGAAGGCGACGTTGTCCCAGACGTTCATGTGCGGGAACAGCGCGTAGGACTGGAAGACCATGTTCACGTCGCGCTTGTTCGGCGGGACGTTGGTGACGTCCTCGCCGTGCAGGCGGACCGACCCGCGCGTGGGCTCCTCGAAGCCCGCGATCATGCGCATCGTGGTGGTCTTGCCGCACCCGGAGGGGCCGAGGAGGGAGAAGAACTCCCCCTCGGCGATATCCAGCGTGACGCCCTTCACAGCCTGGACGACCTCGCCGTGTGACGTGTATTCCTTGACGACGCCGTCAAGCTGGATCGCGTGCAAACCTAGTCTCCGATGTAGTGCATGACGTGCTTGACCCGGGTGTAGTCGTGCAGGCCGAACACCGACAGGTCCTTGCCGTAACCAGAGTGCTTGAAGCCGCCGTGCGGCATCTCGCTCACGAAGGGTATGTGAGTGTTGACCCAGACCACGCCGAAGTCGAGGCGGTTCGACATGCGCATGGCCCGCCCGTGGTCGGAGGTCCACACCGAGCCGCTCAGGCCGTACTGCACGCCGTTGGCCTTGGCCAGGGCGTCGGCCTCATCGGAGAAGGTCTGCACGGTGATGACCGGGCCGAAGATCTCGTTCTGCACCATCTCGTCGTCCTGCTTGAGGCCGTCGACGACGGTGGGAGCGAAGAAGTAGCCCTTGTCGCCGACGCGGTGGCCGCCGGTGAGGACCTTGGCGTGACCGGGCAGGCGCTCGAAGAAGCCGCTGACCCTGGCCAGCTGGTTCTCGTTGTTCAGCGGGCCGTACAGGGCGTCCTCGTCGGACAGGTCGCCGGTGACGGTGCCCGACGCGGCCTCGCTCAGCGCGGCCACGAACTCGTCGTGGATGCTCTCGTGCACCAGCACGCGGCAGGCGGCGGTGCAGTCCTGGCCGGCGTTGTAGAGGCCGGCCGTGGCGATCTTGCCCGCGACGTCGGCGATGTCCTTGACGTCCTCGAAGACCACGACGGGCGCCTTGCCGCCGAGCTCCAGGTGGACGCGCTTGAGGTCGTCGGCGGCGCTCTTGGCGACTGCCATGCCCGCGCCGACGCTGCCCGTGATGGCCACCATCGAGGCGGTCGGGTGGCCGACCACCAGCGCGCCGGTCTCGCGGTCGCCGGTGACGACGTTGAAGACGCCGGCCGGCAGGACCTCACCGATGATCTCGGCGAGCTTGACGGTGGAGGCCGGGGTGGTGTCGGACGGCTTGAGCACGACCGTGTTGCCCGCGGCGATCGCGGGAGCGATCTTCCACACCGCCATCATCATCGGGTAGTTCCACGGGGTGACCTGGCCGATCACGCCGACGGGCTCGTGCCGGATGACGCTGGTGTGCTCGGCGAGGAACTCTCCCGCCGTCGGGCCCTCCAGCGTGCGGGCGGCGCCCGCGAAGAAGCGGAAGTGGTCGGCGGCGACCGGGGTCTCGTCCTCGGCCATGCGGGCGCGCGGCTTGCCGGTGTTGCGGCACTCGGCGTCGTTGATCTCGTCCGCGCGCGCCTCGATGGCGTCGGCCACCTTCAGCAGGAGATTGGCGCGCTCGCCCGGAGTGGTCGTCCCCCAGGTCTCGAAGGCGGCAGCCGCGGCGGCGTAGGCCGCGTCGACGTCCTCCTGGCCGGAGACGGGTGCCTGGAGATAGGCCTCACCGGTGCACGGATCGATGACATCGGAGTAGCGGCCGCTCTTGGCATCCACGAACTTCCCGTTGATGAAGTTCTGCAGACGATTCAAGATGTGACCTCCTGGTGAGGTGGGCTGGGTTGCCGCGACTCTGACAGAGCAACCTGGCCTCGACAAGGGATTCCGTTGCGACGATACCAAAATGCTACGAATTCGCTTGACAGAGGGCGGAGAACTGACAACATGTCGCACCAACGACGCTTGCGGAAGGTGATCCATGACGACACCGCCAAAGGCACGCCGGGGGAACGACGCTGTGGCGGGACCCGTCGTGCTCGACGACCTCTCCAAGCAGATCATCGAACAGCTGCAATCCGACGGTCGCATGCCGTACGCCGCCATCGGTAAGGCGGTCGGGCTCTCCGAGGCCGCGGTACGGCAGCGCGTCCAGCGGCTGCAGGACACGGGTGTCATGCAGATCGTGGCGGTGACCGATCCGCTCACGCTCGGCTTCCCGCGGCAGGCGATGATCGGCATCAACTGCGAGGGCGATCTGGAGGCGGTCGCCGACGAGCTCGCGGCGATCACCGAGATCGACTACGTGGTGCTGACGGCCGGGTCCTTCGACGTCATCGTCGAGGTCGTGTGCGAGGGCGACCCGCACCTGCTCGAGATCCTCAGCAAGATCCGGGCCATCCCCGCCGTGCGGGCCACGGAGTCCTTCGTCTACCTGAAGCTGCGTAAGCAGACCTACTCCTGGGGCGCCCGCTAGGGGGGCCCAATTTTCCTTAAGAGCCGCATAAGAGCCTTGCGTGCCAGCGGTGGGGTGATTAATTCTTAGGAAGGTTTCCTTTTAATTCCTGTTCACCCCCCAGGAGTTGAAGTGCGCAGAACAGTTCTGGCCGCGGCCGCCGCGGTCACGGGAGCGGTCGTCCTGCTTCCCGCGAGCGCGGCCCACGCTCACGGCACCATGTCCAACCCGCCCAGCAGGGTCTACGTCTGCAAGAACGAAGGCCCCGAGACCCCCAAGTCAGACGCCTGCAAGGCCGCCGTGGCGGCCGGAGGCACGCAGGCCTACTACGACTGGAACGAGGTGTCGCTGCTGGAGGCCGGTGGGCGGCATCGCCAGTTGATCCCCGATGGCAAGCTGTGCAGCGCGGGACGCGACAAGTATCGCGGCCTCGACCTGCAGCGCGCGGACTGGCCCGCCACGAACGTGCGCTCCGGCGCCTTCACGCTGACCTACCACGCGTCCGCTCCGCACTCCAACAGCAACTTCGAGTTCTACATCACCCGCGAGGGCTGGAACCCGACGATGCCGTTGAAGTGGTCGGACCTGGTGCACATCCAGACCTTCAACAACCAGAACCCGTCGACCTTCACCAACTGGACGATCAACCTGCCCCAGCGCAGCGGCAGGCACATCCTGTACTCCATCTGGCAGCGCGTGGTGGGCAGCAACGAGGCCTTCTACACCTGCTCCGACGTGAACTTCGGCGGCGGCACGACGCCCTCGCCGTCGCCCACGCCGACCGTGACGGTCTCGCCGACCTCCAGCCCGACACCCACCCCGACGGTCACCCAGCCGGGCGGGACCTGGGCGGCGGGCACCGCCTACCGGGCCGGTGACCGTGTCACCTACAACGGCTCCACCTACGAGTGCCTGCAGCCGCACACCGCACTGACCGGCTGGGAGCCGCCGAACGTCGCGGCGCTGTGGCGCAAGGTCTGATGAAAGCAGTCGTGTTCCTGCTCGCCGTCCTGCTCCTCGCGGGGTGCGGGGCGGCCGAGCAGAACGCCGCCGATCCGGTCAACGCCGACGACGTCATGTTCCTGCAGATGATGATCCCCCATCACAAGCAGGGCGTGGAGATCGTCAGGCTGGGGCGGGAACAGGCCAGGAGTGCCGAGCTCAAGACCCTGGCCGCGGCGATCGAGAGCACCCAGACGGAAGAGATCACCCGGATGACCCGGTGGCTGCACGGGTGGCGGCAGCCGCTCACGGCTCCGTCGGACGCCCATGCCGGTCACGAGGTCCCCGAGACCGACTTCCAGAAGATCACCTCCCTGCGCAAGTCGAAGAACTTCGACCGCGACCTGCTCAACCTGCTCATCGCCCACCAGGACGACGCCGCCCAGCTGGCGGTCAAGGAGGGCTTCGCCGGCGCCAACCCCGAGGTGAAGGACTGGGCCAAGCAGGTGGAGCTGTCACGCAAGGACCAGATCACGCTGATGCTCTCCCTGCTGAAGAAGACGCCCTAGGATCACGCTTTGTGATCGTCCTCGTCTGCGGCGCCTCGGGAACGGGCAAGAGCCGCCTGTCCTACCCTCTGGCCGCGCGCCTCGGAGTGCCGCTGGTCGAGGTCGACGACATCGTCGAGGCGCTGAAGGCCGTGACGACGCCCGAGCAGCTGCCGGCGCTGCACTACTGGGACGCCCATCCGGAAGCGGTCCACCTGCCTCCCGAGGAGATCGTGGAGCTGCAGATCGCCGTCGCCCGCGCGCTCGTGCCGGCGGTCGAGGCGGTCGTCGGCAACCATCTGTCGACCTCCACGCCCGTGGTCATCGAGGGCGACTACCTCCTGCCTGTCGTACGGCGGGGCGTCAGATCGATCGTGCTGCACGAGGCCGACGAGGAGCAGCTGGTCGCCAACTACCGCGCACGTGAGCCCGAGGAGGGCGAGCAGCGCGGGCGCGCCCGGGTGAGCCTGCTGTACGGCGACTGGCTCGCCGAGCGGGGACGCCTGGCCGGGGCGCCGGTGGTGCCCGCCCGGCCGTGGTCCGACGTGCTGGACCGTGTCGCGGAGGAGCTCAGGCGATCTTCGCCACCGCCCGCACCGGAGCACCGTCCGCCGAGCCGATCCTGATCGGCAGCAGCGACAACTCGATCGGCCGCCCCGCACGCTGAGCGGCGATCACCGGCTCCAGGTTGGTGAGGTTCTCCCCGATCACCACGTGGGCCCCGCAGAGCTCCCGGTGGGCCGGGAAGGTCTGGGCGGGCGTGGGGTCGACGCTGAGCGCGTCGATCGCCACCGCCCGCGTGCCGCGCGCCACGAGCAGGGCGGCGGCGCCCCAGCTCAGGTACGGATGCTCCAGGTAACGCTCGCTCCCCCAGTACGCCGACCAGCCGGTGGCGACCAGCACCAGCACGTCGGGCGGCACCTCGGAGAAGGCCGAGGCGGGGATGGCGGAGCGCGGCGGCATGCCGCGCACGTCCACCACCACACACGGGCCCACGAAACGCGACAGCGGCAGCTCGTCGAGGTCGGGCAGCGAGTCGTCGATGTGGAACGGGGCGTCGACGTGCGTGCCCGACTGTGAGCCGAGGTGGAGGGCGAGCACGTTGACCCCGTCGGCCGCCACGGTGAGCGCCGGGGCGACCAGCACCTCGGGATCGCCCGGGTAGACGGGCATGCCGCTGGTGATCGGCACGGACAGGTCGATCAGCATCACACCTCTACTGTGACAGCAACGATCGGCGGTACGGGGGTGTCGGCGCTCCTGACCCACCGGGGTCCTTGCGGACCGAACACCTCGCGGGGCTCGGGGAAGAGCGTCAGCAGCGCCAGGTAGAGCAGCGCGGCCAGGGCCAGGCCGAGCGGCAGCGAGATGTCGACGCCTCCGGCGAGCTCGCCGAACGGCCCGACGAACTGGCCGGGCAGGTTGACGAAGAGCAGCGCGACCAGCGCGGCGGTGACCCAGGCGGTCAGGCCGCGCCAGTTCCAGCCGTGCGTGAACCAGTAGCGCCCGCCGCGCTGGCGGCGGTTGAACACCTGCAGCGCCTCCGGGTCGTACCAGCCGCGCCGGGTGACGTAGCCGAGCGTCATGATGATCATCCAGGGCGCCGTGCAGGTGATGATGAGTGTGGCGAAGGTGGAGATCGAAGCGGTGAGGTTGGCGGCGAAGCGGCCGATGAAGATGAAGACGATCGACAGGGTGCCGATGAACAGCGTCGCCTGGACCCGGGAGAAGCGCGGGAAGACGCTGGAGAAGTCCAGGCCGGTGCCGTACAGCGAGGTCGTTCCCGTCGACATGCCGCCGATCAGGGCGATGAGGCAGACGGGGACGAAGAACCAGGCCGGGGAGACGGCCAGCAAGCCGCCGACGTAGTTGGCGCCGTAGTCGGGGGCCTTGACGGCGGCGATCGAGGCGGTGGCCAGGCCGAAGGTGAAGGGGATGATCGTGGCGATCTGCGACAGGAAGGCCGCCGCCATGACCTTGCGCCGTGGTGTCGAGGCGGGGATGTAGCGCGACCAGTCGCCGAGGAAGGCGCCGAAGGAGACCGGGTTGGACAGCACGATCAGCGCCGCCCCGATGAAGGAGGGCCAGAACAGCTCCGGCGTCACCGACCCGGCGTAGGAGGGGTCGAAGTCTCCGGCGAAGGCGAAGGCGCCCAGCACGAACAGCAGGGAGGCGGCGGCGACGGCGATCTTGTTGACGAAGAGCATGAAGCGGAAGCCGTACACGCACACGATCAGGACGAGCCCGGCGAACACCGCGTAGGCCAGGCCGTACATCACGTCGTTCTCCGGGAGGCCGACCAGCCGGTGCGCGCCCCCGACCAGGGCGTCGCCCGACGACCAGACGGAGATGGAGAAGAAGGCGATCGCGGTCAGCAGCGACAGGAACGAGCCGACGACCCGGCCGTGCACGCCCAGGTGGGCGCTGGAGGAGACGGCGTTGTTGGTGCCGTTGAGCGGGCCGAACAGCGACATCGGCGCCAGGATGAGCGCGCCGACGACCAGGCCGAGCACGGTGGCGGCCAGTCCCTGCCAGAACGACAGGCCGAACAGGATGGGGAAGGCGCCGAGCACGCAGGTGGCGAAGGTGTTCGCGCCGCCGAACGCCACCCTGAACAGGTCGAACGGGGTGGCGGTCCGGTCGGCGTCGGGGATGCGCTCGACGCCGTAGGTCTCGACTTCGGTGATGGGGGTGCTCACTTGTTCTCCCGGAGGGCTAGGAGGCTGACCAGGTCGTAGGCCACGTGCGAGGCGGCGATGGAGGTGATCTCGGCGTGGTCGTAGGCGGGGGCGACCTCCACCACGTCCGCGCCGACCAGGTTGCATCCGGCCAGGCCGCGCAGGATCTCCAGCAGCTCCCGGCTGGTCATGCCGCCGGCCTCCGGGGTGCCGGTGCCGGGCGCGTGGGCGGGGTCGAGCACGTCGATGTCGACCGAGACGTACAGGGGGCGCTCGCCGATGCGCTGACGCAGGGCGTCGACGACCTCGTCGATCCCCCGGCGCATGACGTCGGCGGAGGTGACGATGCCGAAGCCGAGGCGGCGGTCCTCCTCCAGGTCGCGCTTGCCGTACAGGGGGCCGCGGATGCCGACGTGGCTGAGCGCCTCGGTGTCGAGGATGCCCTCCTCGACCGCGCGGCGGAACGGGGTGCCGTGGGTGTAGGCGGCGCCGAAGTAGGTGTCCCAGGTGTCGAGGTGGGCGTCGAAGTGCAGCAGCGCGACCGGTCCGTGCTTGCGGGCGGCGGCGCGCAGCAGCGGCAGTGCGATCGTGTGGTCGCCGCCGATGGTGACCAGGCGGGAGTCGATGGACGACGCGGCCGCGTCGATGGTCTCGACCGCCTCCTCGATGTGGAACGGGTTGCACGCGATGTCGCCGCCGTCGGCGACCTGGACCCGCTCGAACGGCGAGACGTCGAGGCCCGGGTGGTAGGGCCGCAGCAGCCGCGAGGCCTCGCGGACCGCCGCCGGGCCGAACCTGGCGCCGGGCCGGTAGGACACGCCGCTGTCGAAGGGCACGCCGATCACGGTCACGTCGGCCCGCTCCACCTCGTCCAGGCGTGGCAGCCGGGCGAAGGTGGCCGGTCCGGCGAACCGGGGGATCTTGCTGGAGTCGACGGGTCCTCGAGTCATGACGCAGAGTGTGCAAGCCGCGCCGCCGGGGGACAATTGTGCTCGCCATGAAAGTGGTTCCTATGCTTTGTGGGTGGCCACAAAAGTCTCGGTGGAGGATCTTGTCCGCTCCCCCGCTCTCCAGCTGCGGGTTCTCGCCGGGGAGCCCGGTCTGTCGCGCCCTGTGTCGTGGGCGCACGTCAGCGAGCTCGACGACCCGACGCCGTGGTTGCTGGGCGCCGAGGTCATCATGACGACGGGCATCGCGATCCCCCGTACGGCGGCGGCCCAGCGGGCCTACCTGGAGCGCCTCGACGACGCCGGGGTGTCGGCCCTGGCGTTGTCGGCCCAGCTGCACGTGCCTCCGCTGCACGCGGCCTTCTTCGACGCGGCGACGGAGCGTGGCATGCCGGTGCTGGAGGTGCCGCTGGCGGTGCCGTTCATCGCCATCGCGCAGGAGGTGGCGGCGGCCGTGCAGGAGGACGCGAGGCAGCGGCTCGGCGCCCAGTTGCAGGTGTTCGGCGCGCTGCGCTGGCTGGCCGCCGAGGATCTCGACACCGCCTCCCTCTTCCGGCGGCTGGAGCGGCTGTCCGGCTACGACGTCTTCGCCTGCACGCCCGCGGGCCGCCCGCTGCTGCCCGGCGTGCCGGTCCCCGATCCGGCGGTGATCCCGGACGAGCCCGACGCCCCGCCGACCATTCCGGGCGGTTTCGTGCTGCCGGTGCCCGCGCCGGGAGGCCCCGCCGGCTTCATCGTGGCCCTCGGCCGCGACGGCGCGCAGCCCGCCGGGCTCGCGGTCGCCCAGCACATCGCCACCGTGGCGGCCCTGCAGGTGGCCATGGCACGCCACGACCGTGAGACGCTACGCCGCGAGGGCGCCGAGACCCTCGCCGAGCTGCTGCAGGACGTACTCGACCCGGCCACCGCGCGCCGCCGCCTGGCCCGCCTGGGCCTGGAGGCGGACGTGGTGCTGCTGGTCGTGCGAGGCGTCCCCGACGACCAGCTGCGCCGCGCCCTCGACGACCTGCCCCATCTGCTGCTGCGCCGGGGCGACGACCACCACGTGCTCGGGCCGGAGTCGCTCTGCGAGGCCGTCGCCTCGGTGCCGGGGGTGTCGGCCGGGGTCTCGCGGCCCTTCCCGCCCGGCGAGTCGACCCGCGTGGCCCAGCGGGAGGCCGGATGGGCGGCCTCACGGGCCGCCGAGTCGGGCCGGCCGCTGGTGCACTACGGCGAGGACACGACAGGACGCTGGCTGCCCGACGATCCGTGGACCCTCACCGCCCTGGTCGAGCACGTGCTGGGCGAGGTGCTCGCCTACGACTCCGCGCACGGCTCGCGGCTGGTGACCTCGGTGCGCACCTGGATGGAGCGCGACCGGCGCACCGAGGAGGCCGCGTCGGCGCTGCACGTGCATCCCAACACCCTGGCCTACCGGCTGCGGCGCTTCTCGGCGCTGACCGGGCGCGACCTGTCGTCGACCGAGGCCTTCGCCGAGGTGTGGCTGGCGATCAGGGCCGCGCGCCAGCTCGGCATGCAGGACTAGGCCGGTCGTCATGGTGCGGCCGCGGTCCGGAAGTGATCATCGGAGCAGCTGCACCGTGACGATCTCCCAGGCACGCACCGGCAGCCGCAGTGTGCCCTCGCTCACGGTCAGCTCCTCGCCCGGCCGTCCGCGCAGGTCGGCGCGGCGGGCGGCGGTGATGGCGCCCGACACGACCGCCTCGCCCGCCTCGTGGGCGAGCATGCGCAGCTCCAGCCGGCCGTCACGCCTCCTGAGCGAGGTCATGACCGCGCCGCTCACCTCCAGCCCGGTGCCCGCCTCCGGCAGGCCGAGCCCGCGCGGGCCGGAGCCGGGGACGGCGAGCAGGTCGTGGCGGAAGACCTCCGCCGCCGGCGCGACCTGCGGACCGTACGGCATGAGCGCCAGGCTCACCTGCCTCACCCCGCGCGACTGGGCGGCAGGGGTCGCCAGCTGCGGACCGGCGGGCTCGGGCCGCAGGCCGTTGCGGTTGCGCGACAGGTAGCCGACCGAACGCAGCAGGGTCAGTGCCAGCTCGTTGTCCTCGGTGACCTCGTACTCCGTGACGTGCTCCAGCAACACCGCGGCGCCGCCCGCGGCCACCCACCCGGAGGCGGGGAAGGTCGGCAGCGGGGTCTCGCCGCAGCCTCCCTCACTCGTCAGCGGGCGCTCGACCACCGCGAACTGGCCCTCGGCCAGCGAGCTTGTGGCCCGCTCCGGCAGGGGGACGTGCAGGCGCACCCGGTGGTCGACCGAGCGGTTGTCGAAGGTGACGGTCAGGCGCACGAACGGCTCGCCCGCCCGCAGCTCGACGCGGGTGGTGACGACGGTCTCCTCGGTGCCTTCCGGGCCCTGCTCGGGCGGGGCGTCGGCCCAGGAGCGGGGGTCGGGCTCACCGGTGCGGTGACCGCCGTACCTTGGCCAGTCGTAGGTCCGGCGCACGTCGAACGCCGCCACGATCGGGCCTGAGCAGATCGGCTCCACCTCGACCTGGGACGGCTGGTCGACCAGCAGGTCGTGGACGGGAGGGGCGTGGTTGTAGGTGTCGCCCACGTCGCCGCCGTCGACGATCCGCCCGGCGCCGGTGATGGCGACGCCGTCCTGGCCGGTGAGGGTCAGGGTGCCGTCGTCGGCGAGCTCGACGGTGACGAGGCCGTTGGTGAGCGCCGTACGAGGCGCGCCGGAATCCACCGGCGTCTCGACTCGCCGCACCGGCGCGGTGGGGGCGGCCGCCTGGCCCAGCGGCGCGACGGGCGCGAGGGCGACGTGGCCGAGAGGGGGGACCTCGACCAGGGCCGCCACCGTGCGGCGGGGCTCGGCCTCGATGCGGACGCGGGTGACGCCCTCCAGGTGGCCGCGCAGCTCGGCGACGTTGAACGCCACGTCGGAGTCGCGGGCGACGGTGAAGGTGAGCACGCCGTCCTCGACCGACCAGCCGGTGATGTGCTGGCCGTACAGCTCGGTGCCGTGGATGAAGCTCAGCGCGACCGAGGGCTCCATCTCCTCGTCGAGCAGGAGCGTCGGCGCGTATTCGAGGGTCTGCGAGGGCACCGGCAGCGGGTCGAGCCCGGCGACCTCGAAGAACGCGACGCTCTGCCGTACGGCTGGCGTCGGGTTGACGACGAGCACGGCTCCCGCGGGCACGGTGGCCGACAGCCGGGCGGTGACCATGTCGCGGACCGCCTGGCCGAGGTGTTCGGCCTCGGCGATGCGGGCGGCGACCTGCTGGGCGGTGTCGTCGACCCCGCAGCCGGTGACCGAGTCGTGTCCCGAGGCGTCGACCAGGCGCCACCAGGCCATGTCGAGGAAACGTCCCGGCCAGTCGGCTCCCCACAGGGCCGCCAGGGGTTCGGCGTACCGCTCGACCATGCGCTCGGCGCGGCCCATGGCCTGCTTGACGTGCGCGCGGACCGAGATGACGCCGGGCAGGATGTTGGCGCGGGCGTGGGAGCGCAGCTCGCCGGCGACGACAGGCAGGCCGTCGGCCGTTCCGCCGACGAACCCTGACAGGGTGTCCATGCGGGCGCCCAGGGCGGTCACCATCGCGGGCAGTCCGGCGACGGGCGCGGAGTGGTCGGCGCCGTACATGGCCAGGAAGGGCCCGCTCCCCCAGCGCGCCATGCGCTCGACGAACTCGGCGGCACGCTTGTCGAGCTCGCCTGGCACCTCGAACAGGTGGGCGCCGTTGCCGTAGCCGCCCTCGGGAAGGTACTGCGTGCGGATCGGGGTGCCGTCGGGCGCGACCCAGGAGAAGGCCGAGGTCACGACCGAGGACGGCACGCCGCGGTAGACGCACGCGTGCTCCAGGCCCGCCAGCCGCAGGATCTGCGGCATCTGGGCGGTGTGGCCGAACATGTCGGGCAGGTAGCCGACCGGCATGTGCCCGCCGAGCTTGTCGGCCCGCTCCATGCCGATCTCCAGGTTGCGGACGATCGTCTCGCCGGAACACAGGAACTCGTCGAGCAGGATCTGCCAGGGCCCGATCGCCAGCCGCCCCTGGAGCACCAGCGCCTCGATGCGGCCCTGGTTCTCCGGCCGCACCTCCAGGTAGTCGTCGACGCAGGCCATCTGCCCGTCGAGGGTGAAGTGGTAGCCGGGATCGGCCTCCATGCGGTCGAGCACCTCGTCGAGCAGGGAGACCAGCCGCAGCCTGAACCGCTGGAACGGCTCGTACCACTCACGGTCCCAGTGGGTGTGCGGGACGACGACGATGTCAGAGCTCACGGGCTTCCCCTCCGAGAGGAAGAGCGTTCTGTACGGCGAAGCGGGCGGCGATACGTTGCGCGGTGACGATGTCCTCCAGGGCCCCCTCGGCCCCGGTCAGCGGTTCCTCGCCCGCGTGGAAGGCCAGGAGCTGCGTCTCGAAGGCCTCGGTGACGTCACGCCACTCCGTGCGCGCCTCGCCGGGCGAGACGACGGTCAGCACGGTCGGGGCGTTCATCAGGTACGGCGAGGGGAAGGCCAGCTCCAGCGTGCCCTCCGAGTGGTGGATCGCGACGGTCTCCCGGTAGGCCGGGTAGTCCTCCAGGTAGTGCCACCTGATGGAGAACCGCGCGGAACCGGGCAGCAACCCGGAGATCTCCACGGAACCGGGCGCCGGACCCCAGGTCGCCACGTGCTCGACGGCGGTGGGCGAGCCGGTGAAGCGCCGCAGCAGCGACAGGTCGTGGCAGATGGAGCCGAGGCTGATGTTGTAGACCGAACGCACACTCTCCGGAGCGTCGGCCCCCAGAGCCTGGTCCAGCAGCGCCTGCTCCGCCTTGCGCACCTGCGTCAGATCGGCGTCGGCGGCATGGACCAGGTTGGCGAAGGCGAGCTGCGACTCCCCGCTCGGGTGCAGCACGGTGACCTCGACCGAGCGGATCTCCACATCGCGCAGCAGCTCGACGGCCCGCAGGACCGCCGGGTCGTACTGCTTCATGTAGCCGACCATCAGCCTGCCCGGCGGCAGGGCCGCGACCTCGGCCCTGGTCAGGGCCAGGGGCTTCTCGCAGAACACCGCGTAACCGGCTTCGAGCGCCAGCCGCACCGTCTCGCCGTGCGAGCCGGAGGCCAGCACGAGCACCGCGTCGAAACCGCCGTCGGCGAGCATGGCCTGCAACGAGGTGTAGCGGCCCGGGGCGCCCAGCCGGTCGGCGACGGCGTCGGCGAGCGTCCGCGACAGGTCGCAGACCGCCCGCACCTCGAACAGCTCGCGCCGCCTGGACAGCAGCGGCACGTAGACGGCCTGCGTCACGGCCCCGCATCCGACGAGAGCAATTCTCACAGTCCCAGCTCCTTCAGCTTTCTCAGGTTGGCGGCCTGGTCGGCGACGATGTCGGCGGTGCGGCGGTGGGCGGGCAGGGTGTCCTGCTCGACGACGATCCAGCCCTCGTAGTCGCGCAGCGCGGCGACGACGCCCGGCAGGTCGAGGTCGCCCTCGCCCAGCGGGGTGAAGACGCCCGCGCCCATCATGGAGCGCAGGTCGCCGTTCATGAGGGCGGACGAGGCGTCCTTGACGTGCACCTGGCCGATGCGTTCCGACCAGTCGGCCAGCGCCTTGACCGGGTCTCCGCCGGCCAGCAGGAGGTGGCCGGTGTCGAGGCAGAGCTTGACGTCGGTGAGCTCCAGCAGGCGCTCGATCTCGTCGGGCGTCTCGACGGCGTGACCGAGGTGGTGGTGCAGGGCGGGCTCGTAGCCGCGCTCCCTGCATCGGTCCGCGGCGGCCTGGACCTGCGCCGCGAATGCCGCCCAGTCCGTCATCTCCGGCTCGCCGTGCCCGGGGCGGGCGAAGCGGGCGGGCATCGACGGGGGTCCCAGCGTGGGCACCGGCCTGAACGGAGCCGAGGGTGCGCGGCCGAAGGCGTCGAGCGTGGCGTCGAGGTCGTCGAAGGACTCCTCCGGCACGTCCACCCAGCCGCCCGCCAGGCGCAGCCCCGCGAGCCTGCCCAGGTCGAGGTAGCCCAGCGGCCCCAGGTCGATGCCGTCGTACCCGGCCTCGGACAGGGCGGCGACCAGTTCCTCCGCGGCGAGTGGCGGCTGTCCCGGCTCGAAGACGCCGAAGCTCACCGGCGCGTTCGCGATCAGGCGCACAGCGCCATCACCTCGTTCTCGTGGGTCTCCAGCCGGTGCGTGCCCGCTCCGCCTGACAGCAGGACCCGCTCGCCGCGGATCACCTGCCGAAAGCCGTCGGGACGCACCAGCACCAGGCCGTCGGCGTCGAGGGCGAGCAGTTCGTCGCCGAGTCTCAGCAGCAGCGGCGCGTCGGGCCCGGCCGAGATCGCGGTACGGCCCTGCCGTACGGCGTCGAAGACCAGCGTCGGGTCCTCGGCCAGCACCCAGGTCGTGGGCGCGCCGGGCAGGCCGTCGCTGCCGTCGCGGTGGAAGTCGCTGCCGCCGATCGGGATCACGTCGTCGCGCCAGGCTTCCGCCCAGGCCAGCGGGGCTCCCCAGCGGCGGTCCCACCAGCCGGAATGCCACACCTCGGCGACCTGCGGCCTGTTCTTGATCGGCTGCAGCCAGGCGCAGTCGCCGCCGAGCGGGTGGTTGATCGACATCAGGCCACGCTCGGTCCAGGAGTCTGCGTCCTGGCGGAAGTCGACCCAGCCGACGTCGCCGAAGACGTTGGCGTGCCCTCGGTCGGTGGTGACCTCCTGGCCGGGCAGCAGCGTGATGCCGTCGGCGAGCGGCAGCTCGGGGTGATGGCTGACGGTGTTGTGGTCGGTCACGGCCAGGAAGTCGAGGCCGCGGCTCCTGGCCAGCTGCGCCAGCTGGGGCACGGTCAGCGAGCCGTCGCTGTGCACGGTGTGGGCGTGGAAGTCGCCCGCCCACCATCGCAGCGCGCCGACGGCCGGGATGTCGCGCGCGGGCGGCCGCTCGGCGGTCGGCACGACGGGATCGGCGGGCCTGGCCGGGACCTCGGCGGAGGTGGTGATGTCGAGCTCGAAGTCGAGGCCGCCGGGTGGGATGCGGTGCAGCCGCAGCCAGACCTGCCACACCCCCGGCTCGATCTCGCCCGGCAGGTAGCCGGGCGTGGCCCACTCGCGGGTGACGGTGTACTCGTCGCGCGCGCCGCCCGACCAGCCGCGGAAGCCGTACGGCGAGCCGCACCCCAGGTCGAGCACGCCCTGCGAGCGGTCGTAACGCAGCTTCACCGTCACCGCGGCCGTCCCGGCGGGCACCTCGAAGGGCACCTCGCGCAGGATGCGCTCCAGCCGGTCGTCCAGTGTCCAGCGTGACCTCACACCAGCTCCCCGTCTCGGTAGATCAGCGCCCGGTCGGTCCTGGGCACCGCGTAGCCCTCGTCGCCCAGCGCGGGCTCGTCGCCTTCCGGCACGATGACCTGCACCGTCTCACCCGCCGCTTCGAGGGTGACGAGGTGGGAGGCCCCCAGGCTCTCGGAGAGCACGACCTTCCCCGCGATGGAGCCGTCGACGGGTTCGACGGAGTAGGTGACGTACTCGGGACGCACGCCGTACACGATCTTCTCTCCATCCCTGAGACCGGCGGCAGGGGCGGGCACCTTGCACCCTGCCACCTCCAGGGTCTCGCCGCGAACGGTCCCGTCAAGCAGGTTCATCGGGGTCGAGCCGATGAATCCTGCGACGAAGGTGTTCGCCGGGCGCTGGAAGACCTCGGCGGGGGTACCGATCTGCCGGATGTGCCCGGCCTCCATGACCGCCATGCGGTCGGCCATGGCCAGGGCCTCGGCCTGGTCGTGGGTGACGAAGACGGTGGTCACGCCCAGCTCGCGCTGGAGTTTCTTGAGGAAGGTGCGGGCCTCCAGGCGCAGCCGCGCGTCGAGGTTCGACAGCGGTTCGTCGAACAGGAAGGCCTGCGCCTGGGTGGCCATCACGCGGGCGAGGGCGACACGCTGCTGCTGGCCGCCCGACAGCTGTCCTGGCCTGCGGTCCATCAGGCCCTCGAGGCCCAGCCGGGCGCCGACCTCGGCGGCCTTGGCGGTCCGCGCGGGCTTGGCGACCTTCTTGATGCGCAGCGGGTAGGAGATGTTGTCGGTGACGTCCATGTGCGGGAAGAGCGCGTAGTCCTGGAAGACCATCGCCACGTCCCGCGCGCCCGGCTGGACGTGGGTGACGTCCTTGGAGCCGATCACGACCTGGCCGGAGGTGGCGGTCTCCAGGCCCGCGATGGTGCGCAGCAGGGTGGTCTTGCCGCAGCCCGAGGGGCCGAGCAGCGCGAAGAACTCGCCGTCGCGGATCTCCAGGTCGAGGGCGTCGAGCGCCTTCACCCCGCCCGGATAGACCTTGGTCAGGCTCTTGAGCTCGATCATGAGGCCTCCTTCGTCGGCCTCACGATCAAGATGCTGTGCCTATTGATGACCTCGACAAGCTCGGTCATGCCTTGATCCCTCCGTGGAAGCGGAAGCCGTACTTCTTGCTGACGAACAGATACATGAGCACCACGGGGATGGAGTAGAGCAGTCCGAACGTGGACAGCAGGCGCAGGTTGGCCTGGCCGCCCTCGGTGTACAGGGTGTACATGATCACCGCGGCGGGTTGCTTCTCCACGTCGCTGAGGAGCAGGTAGGGCATGAGGAAGTTGCCCCAGACGTTGGCGACCGCCCACACCGCGATGGTCGCCAGGCCCGGCCGGACCAGGGGCACCACCACGTGCCGCACGATCTGCAGGGGCGAGGCGCCGAAGACGCGCGCCGACTCCTCGTAGGACTTGGGCGTGGAGTCCATAAAGTCCTTCAGCATGAAGATCGCGGCGGGCAGCAGGCCGCCGGTCATGATGAGGATCAGCCCGAACTGCGAGTCGATCAGCCCGACGGTGACCGCGAGCTGGAAGAGCGGGACCATCGCCGCGGTGCCCGTGATGATCGAGGAGAGCAGCAGCAGGGTGTAGAGCAGCGCGTCGCGGCCGGGCATGCGGACCCGGCTGAGCGCGTAGGCCGCCAGGGCGGCCAGCGCCACGACGATGACCGCCGTGCCGATCGCCAGGATCAGGGAGTTGCCCAGCGAGCCGAGGGCGTAGGGGTGCTCCCACATGGCGGCGAAGTTCGCGACCGTGAAGTCCGGGATCTTCACACGGTAGGTGGGGGTGTCGGTGAAGGGCGCGGTCAGCAGCCACAGCAGCGGGACGCTGAAGAAGGCCAGCACCACCGCGACGAAGGTATAGAAGCCGATGCGGCCCAGGACGAATCGCGTCATCGTTTTCTGAGCATTCTGAGATAGAAGACGGCCACCACCAGGTTGATCAGCAGGATGACGGTGGAGACGGCCGCGCCGTACCCCAGCTCGCCGCCGAACAGCGCCACCTTGTAGACGAAGACCGCCAGCACCTCCGACTTGCCGTCGGGGCCTCCCGCGGTGAGCAGGAACGGCGAGAAGTCGTTGAAGGTCCACAGGCTGATCAGCAGCAGGTTCGTGAGGATGTGGCCGCGGATGTGCGGGAAGATCACGTCGCGCAGTTGCTGCCAGGCGTTGGCTCCGGCCAGGCGGGCGCTCTCCAGGTGGCTGGGCGGGACGTTCCCGAGTGCCGCGCCGTACAACATCATCGAGAAGGCGGTGCCGCGCCAGGTGTTGAAGATGATGATCGACAACATCGGGTGGTCGATCAGCCAGGCGAAGCCGGGGATGCCGAGCAGCGCGTTGAGTGTGCCGCTGTCGCGGTCGAGCAGCGCCACCCACAGGAACGACACCACCGCGCTGGGCAGGATCCAGGCCAGGATGACCAGGCCTTCGACCAGCCGCTTGATCCGGCCGTGCAGCACCTTGGCCAGGATGAACCCGAGCACCGCCTGGCCGATGACCGCCGAGCCGAGCACGAACTGGAAGGTCAGCCAGGTGGAGTTGCCGAACCTGCCGTCGGTCAGGGCCTTGGCGAAGTAGTCGAGGCCGACGAACTCGGGGTTGGCCGCCGCCGCGCCGGTCAGGCTGTAGTTCGACAGGCCCAGCAGGATGACCCACAGGGCGGGGAAGACCAGGAAGATCGCGATGAGGATCAGCGCGGGCGCGACGAACGCCGCCGCCCTGCCGACTCCCAGGCCCGCGGCGTCGGTGGCGAACCGGGCCGCACCCGGCCGCGGCGCCTGAGCGCCGTGGCCGGGTGCCCCCTGGGCTTCCTCGTCAGCTTGCGATCTTGTCAGCGCCACCAACGAGTCCTTCGAGCTTCTTGGCGTAGTCGGCCGCCGCCTGGTCGGGCGCCGTGCCGTTGATCACCGCCGCGGACGCCTCCTGGAGCGCCACCGACACCTGCGGGTAGACCGCGAGCGGGGGCCGGTAGGCGGTCACCGGCAGCACGTTCTCCGAGATGTAGCTGAGCAGCGGGTCACCGGTGAGGATCTCCTTGTTGACGTCGTTGCGCGGCGTGATGCGCACCGCGCTCTTGGTCTCCTGCTTCAGCGCCTCGGGCGACAGGGTGAAGGCCAGCAGTTCGAAGGCCTCCTTCGGGTGCTTGGTGTTCGGGTTGAGCGTGCGCAGCGCTCCGCCCGACATGCTCACGAAGTCCTGGCCGCGGATGCCCTTGCCGGGCTCGATCGCCGGGATCCTGGTGAAGCCGACGACCGTGTCGCGGTCGGCCATCTTGGCCACGCCGTCCTTGGGGTTGACGACGCCGCGCCAGAAGTAGTCGCCCTCCATCAGGATGCCGATCTTGCCCTCGGCGAACTGGGCGAACGACTTGTCGCGGCCCTTGGCCTCCTGCTGGAGCTTGGGGTCGCCGAGCCCACTGCCGCCGTAGATCTTCTGGTAGAGCGTGAGCGCGTCCTTGAGCGGCTGGGTCGCGCCCGACCACTTGCCGTCCTTGTAGACCTCGCCGCCGGCCCCCGCCAGCAGCGGCAGCACGCCCTGCATGGTGGTGGCCTCGCCCATCGCGGTGCCGGCGTTGATCTGGATCGGCACGGGGACGCCGGAGTCCTTGAGCTTCTGCGCGGCGTCGAGCACCTCCTGCCAGCTGGCCGGCTGCCAGTCGGCGGGCAGGCCGGCCTTGGAGAAGAGGGTCTTGTTGAAGTAGAGCACGCGGCCGTCGGTGCCGATCGGCAGGGCGTAACGTTTGCCGTTGAAGGTGGTCAGGCCCTGGACGGCTTCGGGGATCTGGGCCCAGCCGTCCCACTTCTCGCTGTCGGGCGCCACCTCGGCCAGCGGCTTGATGTAGCCGGCCTCGGCGAACTCTCCGGCCCAGATGCCGTCGATGTCCATGATGTCGGCGCCCTTGCCGGACTTGAGGTCCAGGGCCAGCTTGGTCTTGTACTGCTCGTCGTCCACGCCGTTCGGGACGAACTTCACCTTGACGTTGGGGTGCGTCTTCTCGAACTCGGGGATGATCCACTTGGTCAGGTGATCGGCGGCGTTGGCGTTCTTGCCACCCGCGATCGCGTTCTGGGTGATGGTCAGCTCGATCGTGCCGCTGCCGGATTCGCCGGAGCCGCCGCTGCCGCAGGCCGTTAAGGCCAGGCCCGAAGCGGCGAGCACTGCGACCACTGATCTCTTCATGCATACCCTCCGGGGCTGTCCGAAATGGGAGGCATCAGGGCGCCTAATATGTCATGACATGAAGACGACGTAAAGACCTGTTATCAACTCGTGGGTCTGGCTTACGCTGCGGTTTCGCGGTCAGTAAACGATTCCACTCGATGTGACGGGGAGATGTCATGGACAGCGATTACGGTCCTGTCACAATCTAAGGCATGATGTCATGACATACTGTGTTTCTAGGGAGGCGCCTTGGACATCACGATGAGCGGGTACGACCGGCTGACTCACATCCGGGCCACCAGGCCGTCGCTCATCGCCGAGGCCGCATCCCGGCGCGTTCCCGGCGTCCTGAAAGACCGGCTCTTCCTCCTGGCCGCCGACCACCCGGCCCGCGGCTCGCTCGCCGTACGCGACCGGCCCCTGGCGATGGCCAGCCGCCACGACCTGCTCGACCGCCTCCGGCTGGCCCTGTCGCGTCCCGGCGTCGACGGCGTGCTCGCCGCGCCCGACGTGATCGAGGACCTGCTGCTGCTCGGCGCGCTCGACGGCAAGATCGTGATCGGCTCCATGAACCGCGGCGGCCTGCCCGGCACCGTCTTCGAGGCCGACGACCGCTTCACCGCCTTCGACGCCGGCGCCCTGCTCGACTTACGCCTCGACGGCGGCAAGATGTTGTGCCGCATCGACCCGGGCGACCCCGCCACCGCCTCCACCCTCGAGGCGTGCTCGCAGGCCGTCAGCGCGCTGGCCAGGCGCGGGCTGCTGGCCATGGTCGAGCCCTTCTGGTCCGCGCGCGTCTCCGGCTCCCTGCGCAACGACCTGTCGGTCGAGGCCGTCATCCGCGCCGTCTCCGTCGCCCAGGCGCTCGGCACCACCTCGGCCTACACCTGGCTCAAGATCCCGTGCCTGCCCGAGATGGAGGCCGTCATGGCCGCCACCACGCTGCCCGCGCTGCTGCTCGGCGGCGACCCGGCGCACCTCGACTCCGCGCTGGCCTCCTGGGAGCGTGCCCTGCGCCTGCCGGGAGTGCGCGGGCTCGTCGTCGGGCGCGCGCTGCTCTACCCTCCAGACGACGACGTCGCCGCCGCGGTGGACGCCGCCGCCGCTCTGGTCAGGGAGGATTCTCGATGACGTTCATTCCGTACGGCAAGGCCGCCTCGTCACCCTGGTCCGTGGAGATCACGCCCGAGCTGGCCGGATGGACCTACTCCGGGCTGCGGATCGTGGAGTTGTCGGGCACGGTCACCTTCCCGACCGGGGAGGAGGAGATGCTCGTCGTCCCGCTCTCCGGCTCGTGCGCTGTGACGATCACCTCTGGTTCGCCGGCCGGCGACCCCGCGGTCTTCCGCCTGGCCGGCCGCGAGTCGGTCTTCTCCGGGCCCACCGACTTCGCCTACCTGCCGATCGGCGCCGCGGTCACGCTCACCGGCTCGGGCCGGATCGCCCTGCCCGCGGCCCGCGCGACCAGAGCGCTGCCGCCCCGGCACCAGCCCGCCTCCGCCGTCCCGGTCGAGATCAGAGGGGCGGGCCAGGCGACCCGCCAGGTCAACAACTTCGCCGCCCCCGGCGTCTTCGAGTGCGACAAGCTCGTCGCCGTCGAGGTGCTCACGCCGGCGGGCAACTGGTCCTCCTATCCCCCGCACAAGCACGACACCGCGCACGAGGGCGAGGCCGTGCTGGAGGAGATCTACTACTTCGAGGGCGGGCCCGGATACCAGCGCGTCTACAGCTCCGAGCGCGGCCACATCGACACCCTGGCCGAGGTCTCCTCGGGCGCCGTGGTGCTGGTCCCCTACGGCTACCACGGGCCGTCGATGGCGGCGCCCGGATACGACCTGTACTACCTGAACGTCCTGGCCGGCCCGGCCGACGAACGATCCATGGCCTTCTGCGACGACCCCGCGCACGCCTGGATCAGGGGGACCTGGACCGAGCAGGAGACCGATCCCCGGCTGCCCTTCGGGAGGACCCCATGATCAGGCTGTCGGTCGCGCAGGCCGTCACCCGTTTCCTCGCCGCACAGCACTCCGAGCGCGACGGTGTCGAGCGCCCCTTCTTCGGCGGGCTCTTCGGCATCTTCGGCCACGGCAACGTGGCCGGGCTCGGCCAGGCCCTGGCGGCCAACGGCGACCTGCCCTACCACCTGGCACGCAACGAGCAGGCGATGGTGCACACGGCCGCCGCCTACGCCAGGGCCAGCAACCGCCTGGCCACGCTGGCGTGCACCACCTCGATCGGTCCTGGCGCCACGAACATGGTCACCGGGGCGGCGGGCGCGACGATCAACCGGCTGCCGGTGCTGCTGCTGCCCGGCGACATCTTCTCCACCCGCGTGGCGAGCCCGGTGCTCCAGGAACTGGAGGACCCCCGCTCGTACGACATCTCCGTCAACGACTGCTTCAAGCCGGTCTCGCGCTACTGGGACCGGATCAACCGGCCCGAGCAGCTGCCGCCGGCGCTGCTGGCCGCGATGCGGGTGCTCACCGACCCGGTCGAGACCGGCGCGGTCACGCTCGCGCTGCCGCAGGACGTCCAGGCGGAGGGGTTCGACTGGCCGGAGGAGCTGTTCGGGCGCCGCGTGTGGCACATCCCGCGTCCGCGTCCGGAACAGGCGGTCCTGGAGCGGGCCGCCGCGCTGCTCAAGGGCTCGGCCCGGCCGCTGATCGTCGCGGGCGGCGGAGTGATCTACAGCGAGGCCTGCGAGGCCCTGCGAGCCTTCGCCGAGAGGTACGGCATCGCCGTCGCCGAGACGCAGGCGGGCAAGGGCGCTCTGCCGTACGGTCACCCGCTCGCGGCCGGGGCGGTCGGCGCGACCGGCACGACCGCCGCCAACACGCTGGCCCGCGAGGCCGACCTGATCATCGGCATCGGCACCCGCTACAGCGACTTCACCACCGCTTCCCGCTCGCTCTTCCCCGCCTCGGCCGCCGTGATCAACCTCAATGTGGCCGCCTTCGACGCGGGCAAGCTGACCGGGCTGCCGCTGGTCGCCGACGCCCGGGCCGGGCTGGCCGACCTCGCGCTCGCCTGCGAGGGCTGGGCCACCTCCGAGGCGTACCGCTCCCGCGTCGGCGAGCTCAACCGCGGCTGGAACGCCGCGGTCGACGCCGCCTACGCCCTGGACTCCTCGCCCGTGCTGCCCCAGCCGGCCGTCATCGGCGCGGTCAACGCGGCGGCGGGCGACGACGGCGTGGTCGTCTGCGCCGCCGGGTCGATGCCCGGCGACCTGCACAAACTCTGGCGGCCGAGCGGGCCGGGCAGCTACCACGTCGAGTACGGCTACAGCTGCATGGGCTACGAGATCGCCGGCGGCCTGGGCGTGAAGATGGCGCGCCCCGACCGCGAGGTCTTCGTGATGGTGGGCGACGGCTCGTACCTGATGATGGCCCAGGAGCTGGTCACCGCCGTCGCCGAGGGCGTCAAGCTCACGGTCGTGCTGGTCGACAATGCCGGGTTCGCCTCGATCGGGCGCCTGTCGGAGAGCGTCGGCGCCGAACGGCTCGGCACCTCCTACGCCCACCGCGGAAGCGGCCGCTACGACGGCGGGCCGCTGCCGGTCGACCTGGCTGCCAACGCGGCCTCGCTCGGAGCGGTGGTCCTGCGGGCCGAGAGCATCGACGACCTGCGCAAGGCGCTGGAGACGGCGCGGGCGTCCACGGCCACGACGGTCGTCTACGTGCGCACCGACCCGATGGTCGACTCGCCCTCCTCCGAGGCCTGGTGGGACGTTCCCGTCGCGGAGGACAGCGCAGGTTACGGGGCCTATCGGGAGGCGAAGCGCGAACAGCACTAGTGTCACTTCCGGCCCACGGGGGAAAGATCGCCCTATGGCCACCGCAACCAGGGCGTGGCGCGCACTCGGGGTGATCGCCCTCATCGTGGTGATCGCCCTGTTCCTGTGGTACCTGCGCACCGTCGTCATCCCGATCATCCTCGGCATGTTCCTGACCACGCTGTTCCTGCCGCCCGCGCGCTGGCTGCGCTCGCGCGGCATGGGACGCGGGCTGTCCACGACGCTCGTCTGCCTCGGCGGGGTGGTGCTGGGAGGAGCGTTCATCGCCCTGCTGGTACAGCCGACCGTCGACGGCTTCGCCCAGCTCAAGGAGAGCGTGGGCCAGGCCGTCGACCAGCTCCACGAGCTGGCGATCTCGCTCGGCCTGGACGACCAGACGCTCAACAACCTGCTGCAGCAGACGAGGGCCTACATCGACGAGCGGGCCAGCGAGCTGGCCACCAGCGCGCTGACCGGCGCCAAGGTGGTCGGCGAGGTCGTCATCGGGGCCGTGCTGGCCCTCATCCTCGCGATCTACTTCACCCACGGCGGCGACCGCCTCTTCGCCTGGCTGGTGGAGCTGCTGCCGATCAAGGCACGCCCCAGGGTGCGCGACGGCGGCGCGCTCGTCTTCGACGTGATCGGCCGTTACATCCGCGGCGTCGCCCTCGTCGGGCTCGTCGACGGGTTCTTCATCGGACTGGCCCTGTGGATCCTCAAGGTGCCCATCGCCCTGCCGCTGGCCGTACTGACCTTCATCGGCGCCTTCCTGCCGATCGTCGGAGCCTTCGTCGCCGGGCTCCTGGCCGCCGCCGTCGCCTTCGCCGCCCACGGCTGGGTGGTGGCGCTCATCGTGGTCGGCGTGACCATCGCCGTGCAGCAGATCGAAGGGCACGTGCTCGCGCCGCAGATCTACGGGCGGGCGCTCGACTTGCCGGGAGCCGTCATCCTCATCGCCATCGCGGTCGGCAGCGTCCTGGCGGGGATCACCGGAGCCTTCCTCGCCGCGCCCATCGCCTCGGCGGCGGTGGCACTCGTCAGGAACCGCGAGCTCAAGGGCGGCCTGGCGGCGGTCTAGATCAGTCCGGCGATCGGCCTTAGCTCAGCCCGGCGATCGGCTCCTCGGCGACCCGCTCCAAATCAGCCCGGCGGTCGGCTCCTCGGCGACCCGCTCTAGATCAGCCCGCCTGTACGGGCCGACGGCCAGCGCTGGCCCAGCACCTCACCGATCTCGGCCAGGAACGCGTCTACGTCCTGGATCAGATAGCCGGGGCGCACCATCACCGTGGGAAAACTCGCCTCCCGCAGCTCCTCCGGCCGCAGCGGCTGCTCGGTCGTGCCGCGCAGCGTGGCCACGATGCGGTCGAGGAAGGCGTCGACCGCGTCCTCGCTGTAGCCGCCGCCCATCCGGCCCGGCCGGAACGCCACCCGCTCCACCCTGGCCGCCTGCTCCTCGAACCACTGCTCCCTGCGCAGATGCTCCGTCGGCTCGGTGAACGCCAGCCGGACAGGAGCCCGCTGCTTGGTCTCCAGCGCCACGACGAACGCCTCCAGGGCGAAGTCGACCGCCATCTCCTTGTAGCCGCGGCGGCGCACGGCGAAGGTCGCCCGCCGCACCTCGTCGGCCGTCACCGGGCGCAGCTCCTGCGGCCCCCTGCCCAGCGTGGCCTCGATACGGGCGATCAGCGTGTCGACTTCGAGAGGGTCGTAGCCTGACCGCAAACCCGTGACGCGCGGAAAGCGATTCAAGCCTGGTCCTCCTGCTGCGGGCTGATGTCCCGTCCATTGTCCCGGCTCTCGCGGGGCTACCGGCGAGTTGTGCCTATACGGTTACAAGTGTCATGCAGCTGTCGAACGTCTCCTTCGCCTACCGCCGTCGTGGACCCTCCGTCCTGCGCGACGTCGCCGTACGGCTCGCGCCCGGCGACGTGATCGAAGTCGTGGGCGCCAACGGGGCGGGCAAGTCCACTCTGCTGCGGCTGCTCGCCGGGATCACCCGCCCGACCGGCGGCTCGATCGTCGACCGGCCCTCCGTGGTCGGCTTCGCCCCCGACCGTTTCCCCGCCGACCAGCCCTTCACGGTCGCCGGATACCTCACCCACCTCGCCCGCGTCCGCGGCACGGCCTCCTGGGAGCCCTGGTGCGCCCGCCTCGGGCTCGAACCGCTGCTGTCCGTACGGCTCGGCGAACTGTCCAAGGGCAGCGCGCACAAGGTGGGGCTGGTGCAGGCCCTCATGTGCGCCCCCGGGCTGCTGATCCTCGACGAGCCGTTCGCGGGGCTCGACGTCACCACGCGGGAGGCGCTGCCGGCCATCATCGCCGAGGTGCGCGCCCGCTCGGGCATCGTGGTCGCCAGCGACCACCAGGGCGGGCTGCAGGACGTGCCCTCGGTGCGCCGGTGGTCGGTGGTGGACGGGCGTGTGAAGGAGGGCAGCGTGAAGGAGGGCAGCGCGGAGGAGGGCAGCGCGGAGGAGGGCAGCGCGGAGGAGGGCAGCGCGGAGGAGGGCAGCGCGGAGGAGGGCAGCGTGAAGGAGGGCAGCGCGGAGCCGGCCATGGGGAACTGCGCCCCCGCCACGGTGCGGGTCACCCTGCCCGCCGACAAAGCCGACGCCTTCGTGGCCAGGATGCGCGAGGCGGGATACGAGGCAGAACGATGATCGCCCTGACCCGCTTCCGCCTCACCGCCTACGTGCGCTCCCACCGCGTCTACCAGGCACTGCTGCCGATCCTGATCATGCTGGCGATCCTGCACAGCAACGTCGCCCCCGCCGGCAAGGAAGCCGCCGTGCTCGCCGACTCCGCGGCACTGATGATCCCCTTCCTGGCCTGGGCCGCCCGCAGCGTCCTCGACACCGAGCCCGACGGCCAGCGCGTCATCTCGGCCACCTCCGTCGGCGGCCCCTCACGCGAGGTCGCCGCCGGGCTGCTCGCGGCACTCGGCGCCAACGTGCTCTTCGCCGCCGTGGCCCTGGCCGCCGCCCTGGTGATCGGCATCGCCACCCCCATCACCACTGCGGTGCTGGCCGCCGGGGTCGCGCTGCACCTGATCGCGGCCCTCACCGGCACCGCCCTCGGCGCGCTGACCAGCCGCGCCATCCTGCCCAGCCCGGCGATCTCCATCATGGTGCTGATCCTGGGGTACATCGTGATGCTGCTGGTGGGGCGCAGTTCGGTGTACTGGCTGACGGTGCCGGTGACCGGGTGGATGAAGGCGGCCAACGACAACCAGCTGGTGGAGCAGTTGCCGTTGATCGCGGGGATCTCGGTGGTGTGGTTGGCGGCGGCCTTCGCCGGCTACGCCCAGCTCCGCCGTACCCGCCCCTGACCGGACGCGCGCCGCCGTGCGCGACCCTGACCGGACCCGCGCCCGCCGCAGGCGACCCACCGCGACGCGCCCGCCGTACGTGGCTGTTGACCGCCGCGCCGGGCCATCGGTGCGCGCTGGTCCCAGCGCGCCACCCCGGGCCCGCCATGCGGCGGCACAGGTCGCCTCCCGGCCGTCCTGGACGCTACTCGGCCGCCGCCAGCTGGCCGCAGGCGCCGTCGATGTCGCGGCCCCGCGTGTCGCGGACGGTGACCGGCACGCCGTGGAACTCCAGCCGCCGCACGAACGCCCGCTCGTCCTCGGGCCGCGAGGCGGTCCACTTCGACCCCGGTGTCGGGTTCAGCGGAATCAGGTTCACATGCACGAGCTTGTTCTTGATCAGCTTCCCGAGCAGATCCGCCCGCCACTCCTGATCGTTGATGTCCTTGATCAGCGCGTACTCGATCGACACCCGCCGCTTGGTCTTGGCCGCATAGGCCCAGGCCGCGTCGAGCACCTCGGCGACCTTCCAGCGCGTGTTGATCGGCACGAGCGTGTCGCGCAGCTCGTCGTCGGGCGCGTGCAGCGACAGGGCGAGCGTCACCGGAAGCCCCTCGTCGGCGAGCTTGGCGATCGCGGGCACCAGCCCGACGGTCGACACCGTCACGTTGCGCGCGGAGATCCCCAGCCCGTCGGGTGCGGGGTCGGTGATGCGGCGCACGGCCCCCATGACGGCCTTGTAGTTGGCCAGCGGCTCGCCCATGCCCATGAAGACGATGTTGCTGACCCGCCCCGCACCGCCGGGAACCTCGCCGTTGGCCAGCGCCCGCCCGCCGGCGACCACCTGCTCGACGATCTCGGCCGTGGACATGTTGCGGGTCAGGCCCGCCTGGCCGGTGGCGCAGAAGGGGCAGTTCATGCCGCATCCGGCCTGGGAGGAGACGCACATGGTGACGCGGTCGGTGTAGCGCATCAGCACGGACTCGACCAGCGCCCCGTCGAACAGCCGCCACAGCGTCTTGCGTGTGGTGCCCGCGTCGGTGGTCATCTCGCGGACGGAGGTGAGCAGCGGCGGCATCAGCGCGGAGAGCTTCTCGCGGGCCGCCGCCGGAAGGTCGGTCATGGCGGCCACGTCGGTGGTCAGGTGGGTGAAGTAGTGGCGTGAGAGCTGGTCGGCGCGGAAGGGCTTCTCACCCAGCTCGGCGACGGCGGCGCGGCGCTCGGCCATCGTCAGGTCGGCCAGGTGGCGGGCGGGCTTGGCTCGCCGCGGCGCGACGAACTGCAGCAGCGGCCGCTCCTTGGCCGGGGGCTTCTGCTTCCCGGCCGCACCCGACTCTGGCGCGGTGACTCCGGTCTTCTGACTCACGTAACACTCCGGGACGATCTAAAGTATCCAGATGTATGGCGATTTTCCGGCCGGCCTTGGGTTCCGGACTCTCCGGAGACACAGGCGAGGGGCTTACCGAGGTCGTCCTCACTGCCGGCAACCCCTACGGAAGCCGCACGCTGGTCGTGGAGCGTGACGAGGAGTCCTCGGTAGCTTACCTGTGCTCGCCCGACGGCACCGTCCATGGAGCAGTCTGGCTGGCCAACCACCGCAGCGCTCCCGCGGTCATCGACCTGGGCCGGGTCAACGCCGGCCGGCCGCCGCTGATGCCCAGGGCGAACACCGGCCATCCGGCCGGACGCAGACCTCTCGGCCAGCTGACCCCCCTCTGGTTCGAGGAGGGTGACGGCGTCGCCCTGTATGAGAACGACGACCTTCTCGCGGTCATTCCTGGCTGGGCGGACATGAGCCGCGGCATGCCCGGTTACGCGAAGGACGCGATCGGCGAGACGCCCTTCGCCTGGGCGCTCGACGAGGCCCTGGAGGGTCTGGCGCCTCGCGTCGCGAAGGCCAGGTCCTACTGGCAGTGGCGGCACGCCGAGGGCAGCTGGGCGTCGTTCCAGCAGTTCGTGATGGGCCACCTGGACGGCGCTCTCGGCCCCGCGGGAAGGTACTGGGACGCCAGCGGCGAGCGCATGCCCACGGTGGGCATCACCGAGCGGCCCCCGCACGGCGACCGGGAGGTCACCGTGTTGTCGACGGTGGGGATGAGCTGCCAGCGCATGCCGACGGTCGAGCAGTGGATCGATCGTCCCGACGCCTACGCGCGCATCGAGCTGGCGGTGGCCACGCACGACGATCCGCGGGACGCGGCGCTGCTGCTGGTGTGGCTGGCGCAGTATCCCTGGCATTCGGTCACCTGGCTCGGGCATGGGCACACCGCCAAGTGGTATCACGAGCCGGAGACATTCCCGTTCGGCCCGGAGTACAGCGGGGTGATGCTCGACGCCGAACCTCCGGACATGCCCGACATGTCAGGCTTCGCCTTCGGCGGCGAGGCCGTTCGATGGTTGTGGCTGCAGCCCTGGCGTTGACGAACCGGCGCCCCTGCCGGCAGGACCGGCACTCGGCGCTGGAAGAAACCGGGGTCTGGCGCTAGAAGAGCCAGCTCAGGAGCACGTAGACGGGGGCATGGCGTTAGAAGAGCCAGCTCAGGAGCACGTAGACCGGGGCCTGGCGCTAGAAGAACCAGCTCAGGAGCACGTAGACCGGGATCAGCGTGGCCACGAGCGAGTCGAGCCGATCCATGAGGCCGCCGTGCCCCGGCAGGATCGACCCCAGGTCCTTGATCCCCAGGTCGCGCTTGATCATCGACTCGATCAGGTCGCCCAGCGTGGCCAGCACCGCGACCAGCGCGCCGATCAGCGCGCCCTGCCAGATCTGGCCGCCCATCAGCCAGACCACCAGCCACGCCCCCACCCCCACACAGGCGAGGACGGACCCGGCGAACCCCTCCCAGGTCTTCTTCGGGCTGATGATCGACATCTTGTGCTTGCCGAACAGCACCCCGGCCGCGTACCCGCCGATGTCGCTGGCGACGGTCACCGCGACGAAGATCAGCACCCGGTAGTGGCCGTCGTCGGGCTGCAGCAGCAGCGCCACGAAGGCGGCCAGCAACGCCGGATAGACCAGGGTGAAGACCGACGCCGTGGAGTCGCGGACGTACCCCTCGGTGCCAGCGGCGAACATGCGCCAGATCAGCACCACGAACGTGAAGATCGCGAACGAGCCGACCAGCCAGCCGGGCCCGCCCCAGTAGGCGCCGCAGATCATCGCCGTCATGCCGGCCAGCACCGGGATCATCGGCACCTTGATGTCACGCGTCGCGAAGGCCCGGACCAGCTCCACCACGCCCACGCCGACCGCTCCCAGGACCACCGCGAGGAAGATCTCCTTGACGGTGAAGAGCGAGACGATGACCAGCGCGCCCAGGCCCACGCCCACGGCGATCGCGGCGGGCAGGTTCCGGCCGGTACGGCTGCCGCCGCTCGGGCCGGTGCCGGCCGTACGTTCTTCCACGAAAACTCCCGGCCCGTTCTTGCTCGCCCAGGGTCCTGGACGTTCCACACGCGTGCGCCCGGCCCAGCGGCGAGCACCTCACGCACCCTACCTGTTACGCGCGCGTCACCTGGGACACGCCCCAGCGTCATCTTCGTACGGCCCGCGCCACCGGTTTCGGCACACGCCACGCTTCCTGCGACACACGCCACCACTTCGGCACGCGCACCGCTTTCCGCGACACACGCCACCCTGCGGCACGCGCCGCGCTTCTGCGGCAGGCGCCACCCTTTCGGCGCGCCCACCACGTCCCTGCGGTCGGGGCCACGCGTCACCGGGCGCCTGCCGTACCACTGCCCTCGACGGCCTCGCCGTCACCCGGCAGCGCACAACACCCAGGTCGCGGGCGGCGTCCGAGGAATCCCGCCCGAGCTACGCGAGAGTCCCCGCACCACGAGGGGTGCGGGGACCTGGCGACAGCCGGACGCTCAGACCTCGAGCAGCTCGGCTTCCTTGTGCTTCAGCAGCTCGTCGATCTTGGCGACGTGCCGCTGGGTGATGTCGTCGAGTTCCTTCTCGGCGCGGCGCACCTCGTCCTCGCCGGCCTCGCCGTCCTTGATCATCTTGTCGAGGACTTCCTTGGCCGAGCGCCGGATGTTGCGGACGGAGACCTTGGCGTGCTCGGCCTTGGTCCGCGCGACCTTGATGTACTCCTTGCGCCGCTCCTCCGACAGCTCGGGGAAGACCACGCGGATCGTCGCACCGTCGTCGGTGGGGTTCACGCCGAGGTCGGACTCACGGATCGCCTTGACGATCGCCGTGACCGAACCGCGGTCGAAGGCCTGGATGATGACCATCCGGGCCTCGGGCACCGAGAACGAGGCCAACTGCTGGATCGGCGTCGGGGTCCCGTAGTACTCGGCGTTGATCTTGTTGAACATCTGCGGGGTGACACGGCCCGTCCGGATGTTCGCGAAGTCCTCCTTCGCGACCGACACGGCCTTGTCCATCTTTTCCTCGGCTTCGAGGAGAGTTTCGTCGATCACAGCGGCTCCTGCCTCCCGTCGCTCACCTTTCCGTACTTGCCTCGCGAAACATCGCGAAGCTCGCTCGTCGGGTTCGCTCCTACTTCCCTGCCGGACTCACCAGCGTGCCGATCTTCTCACCGCGGACAGCGCGCAGGATGTTGCCCTCGCCCATCAGGTCGAACACGACGATGGGCAGGTCGTTCTCCCTGCACAGGCTGATCGCGGTCTGGTCCATGACGGCGAGGTCGCGCACCAGGACCTCGGCGTAGTCGAGGTGGTCGAACCTGACCGCATCGGGGTTCTTGCGCGGATCCGAGTCATAGACTCCATCCACCTGAGTGCCCTTCAGCAGCGCCTCCGCACCGATTTCCAGCGCTCGCTGGGCGGCGCAGGTGTCGGTGGAGAAGTACGGCGAGCCGAGTCCGGCACCGAAGATCACCACGCGGCCCTTCTCGAGGTGCCTGATGGCGCGGCGCGGCAGGAA
Organism: Nonomuraea soli; assembly: GCF_013761175.1. Classification (GTDB taxonomy): domain Bacteria; phylum Actinomycetota; class Actinomycetes; order Streptosporangiales; family Streptosporangiaceae; genus Nonomuraea; species Nonomuraea soli. The sequence goes on along the minus strand of NZ_JACDUR010000004.1, from coordinate 986,841 downwards.
GGGCTCGGCGACCTGCTGCATGGTGATGGCGGTCTGGACCCGGGTGTCGATGCCCCGCTTCTCCAGGAAGTCCTGGAGCGCCAGGCAGTTGATCACGGTGCCGAGCATGCCCATGTAGTCGGCCCTGGCGCGATCCAAGCCCTGCTTGGACAGCGCGGCGCCGCGGAACATGTTGCCGCCGCCGACCACCACGGAGACCTGCACGCCCTCCTGCACCGCGTCGGCGATGGAGTCGGCCAGCTGGCCCACCACCGCCGCGTCGATGCCGAGCGGCTCACCGCCGGCGAACGCCTCGCCGGACAGCTTCAACATCACCCGCTTCCACCGAAGCGGGGCCCTGCCCTGTTCCGCATACGACGAAGCCGCCGACGTAGCTGGCTCCTGGTTCTCCTGCACGACGGCGGCCTCCTCGTTGTTGGTTCTGACGTCCCTCGGGACTGAGACTAAGCCTGACCGACCTTGAAACGAACAAAGGCCAGCACCTCGACGCCGTTCTCGTCGGCGTACTTGGCGATCGACTTCTTGTTGTCCTTGACGAACGCCTGCTGCAGCAGGGTGAAGTCCTTGTACCAGCCGTTGACGCGGCCCTCGACGATCTTGGCGATCGCGGCCTCGGGCTTGCCCTCGTCGCGGGTCATCTCCTCGAAGAGCGCGCGCTCCTTCTCGACGACCTCGGCCGGGACGGCCTCGGCGTTGAGGTACTTCGGCGCCATGGCGGCGGCGTGCTGCGCGATGTCCTTGGCGACGTCGGCGTTCGGCTTGTCGAGCTGCACGAGCACACCCACCGCCGGCGGCAGCTGCGGGTCGGTCTTGTGCATGTAGGCGCCGATGTAGCCACCCTCGAGCACCGCGAAGCGGCGGATCTCGATCTTCTCACCCAGCGCGGCGTTGGCCTCGTCGAGGTGGTTCTGGACCGACTTGCCGGCGTACTCCGAGCTCAGCAGCGCCGGGACGTCGGCGGGCTTGCTGGCCAGGATGTGCTCGACGACCTCGGCCGCCAGCTCCTGGAAACGCTCGCCCTTGGCGACGAAGTCGGTCTCGCAGTTGAGCTCGAGCAGCGCCGCGGCGGACTCGCCGTCCTGCTTGACGGCGATGAGGCCGTTGGAGGCGGTGCGCGACTCGCGCTTGCCGACGTCCTTGGCGCCCTTGAGACGCAGGATCTCGACGGCGCGGTCGAAGTCGCCCTCGGACTCCTCGAGCGCCTTCTTGCAGTCCATCATGCCCGCGGCGGTCAGCTCACGAAGCCGCTTGACGTCGGCCATGTTCACGGAAGCCATTTTGCTTTTCCTCGTGGGATGTCGTCGTGTGTTCGGGCCCGCGTCCTCGTCGGACGCCGGCCCGTGAAGCCTCGGTGCCGGCTTGGCTGTTCGCCATTCCGGCTGTGGTGCGGCCGTCGCCTCGCGGCTCCTGCCGTACCTGCAAGCCATCGGGCTCACCCGGCCACCTGGCCGTGGATCTCCGCCCGGCCCTCGCGGGTCTCGGTCCCTACCGGGTCGGCCCGGCGGATTGCGGTCTCTGCCGGTCTCTGCCGAGCTCCCCTGCCAGGCTCGGCCTGGCGGGTTTCGGCGCTTCCGCGCCTCTGCCCAGCCGCGCGGGCCGGAATCACGTTCCGGCCCGGCTGCGACGGTGCCCGGCCTTTCGCGCGGCGCCGGCCGTACCCGGTTTCGGCCTGAAGCCTCTGCCCGACACGGCCGGAGTTCACCGGCGGTGGCCCGTTGCCTGCCCTGGTGGCGTCAGCCGCCTCAGGCCTTCTCGGCCTCGGCCTCAGCGTCGGCGGCGGGGGCCTCGGCGGCCTCCTCGGCGGCCGGAGCCTCAGCGACCTCGGCGACCTCGGCGACCTCGGCCTCAGCGACCTCGGCCTCAGCGACCTCGGCCTCAGCGGCGGGGGCCTCGGCGACCTCAGCAGCGGCGGCGGCCGGAGCCGCGGCCTCGGCACCCTCGATGAGCTCGCGCTCCCACTCGGCCAGCGGCTCGGCGGCAGCGGGCTTCTCGTCACCGCGAGCGGCGCCGGAGCGGGCCATGAGACCGGCGGCGACACCGTCGGCGACGACGCGGGTCAGCAGGCCGACGGCGCGGATGGCGTCGTCGTTGCCCGGGATCGGGTAGTCGACCTCGTCGGGGTCGCAGTTGGTGTCGAGGATCGCGACGACCGGGATGCCCAGCTTGCGGGCCTCGGAGATCGCGATGTGCTCCTTCTTGGTGTCGACGACCCACACCGCGCTGGGCACGCGGCCCATGTCACGGATACCGCCGAGGGTGCGCTCCAGCTTCTCCTTCTCGCGGCGGCGCATGAGGAGCTCCTTCTTGGTGAGCCCCGAGCCGGCGACGTTGTCGAAGTCGAGCTCCTCGAGCTCCTTCAGACGCTGAAGCCGCTTGTGCACGGTGGAGAAGTTGGTGAGCATGCCGCCCAGCCAGCGCTGGTTGACGTACGGCATGCCGACTCGGGTGGCCTGCTCGGCGATGGCCTCCTGGGCCTGCTTCTTCGTGCCGATGAACAGGATGGTGCCGCCGTGGGCGACGGTCTCCTTGACGAAGTCGAAGGCGCGGTCGATGAACGACAGCGACTTCTGCAGGTCGATGATGTAGATACCGTTGCGCTCGGTGAAGATGAAGCGCTTCATCTTCGGGTTCCACCGGCGGGTCTGGTGGCCGAAGTGAACGCCGCTCTCGAGCAGCTGTCGCATGGTTACGACGGGGGCCATGTGCTGGTCCTCCAGGTCGGCGCGCATCGCTGCGCGGTTCTCGGTTGTGCTGCGGGCGCCTCGCGACTCCCGCCCTGATGCCCCTGAGCCGCTCCAGCCTGGTTTTCACCAGGACCGAGGGACCGGCTCGCGGTGGGGCATGCGAAGTTGGCCGTAGTTACAGGCCATCGAAAAGTGTACCTCCTGACCGAGCGGCCTTGACCCGCGTCACCACTCCTGCCTGCCCACAAGCCCCCGCCCGGCGTCGCCACGGCACTGCTCAGGCCCCAGGAACCGCAGAGCTCTCAGGCCTCTTCGCCCGCCACCCGAGCGTCGTGGTCCTCAGTCGGAAGCCCCGGCGTACGGCGTTCCGCCCGCGGGAACAGCCGGTACTGCGCCTCGGCCACCTGTGCGCCCTCAGGCCTTTTGCCACCCTGGCGGTGCTTGGCCAGAAAGGGCTCCACGAGCTTCTCGATCTCCTCGGTGAGCCCTTTCAGCTCCTCCGCCGTGACGATCAGCGTGCTGCGGGCGAAGACGGTCGCTCCACGCCACTCCTCGGACGTCTGCTCCACCTGGGCCAGCGCCCGTCGCGCCTCTCGCTCCGCGTCGCTCCAGATCGCGTCGACGAGCAGGTCCCTGGCCGCCCGCGTCTCCCCCGGCTCGCCGGGCTCGTGCGACAGCGTGATGCCGGCCGAGTGGTGCTTCCACACCCGTTCCCTGCCGTCGCTGCGCGCGGGCGCGTCGGCCGCGAAGCCGTACTTCTCCAGCATCCGCATGTGATAGCTGGCCGCGCTCGGGCTCACTCCCACGACCTCGGCCAGTTCTGTGGCAGTCGCCGTACCCACCACCGCGAGGTGGTTGAGCATCGCCAACCTGGCCGGATGGGCGAGCGCGCGCATGGCCTTCGGGTCGCTCAGGGGCTGGTGACGTTCCGTCATGCGAGAAGAATAGCAATCTGAAGGGTTGCTTTCATAGTTCTGAAGGATTACCTTCAGAGTCATGAAGGAAACCCTTCACGACTCGACCGCATCCCCCTCGGAGCCCCCGGTGTTCCAGCCGATCCCCCTGCGCAAGCAGCGCGATTACCGCCTCCTGTGGTCGGCCAGGACCTCCTCGATCACCGGCTCCGAGGTCTCCCGCCTGGCCATCCCCCTCACCGCCATCACCCTGCTGTCCGCCTCCCCCGCCCAGATGGGGGTGCTGACGGCCGCGGCGTTCGTTCCGACGCTGCTCCTGGGCCTGCACGCGGGCGCCATCGCCGACCGGCTGCGCCGTCACCGGCCCCTGATGATCGGATGCGAGCTGGTCTCGGCCCTGGCCGCCCTCTCGGTGCCCGCCGCCTGGCTGGCGGGCACCCTGTCGGTCACCTGGCTCATCGTGGTCGCTCTGGTCATCGGGACGGCGGCGACGCTGTTCAAGGCCGCCAACTTTCCCCACCTGGCCGCCGTGGTCCACGCCGACCAGCGCACCGAGGCCCTCGCGGGCTTCCACGCCTCCTACTCCGTCGCCTCGGTGGCCGGTCCCGGCCTCGCTGGAGCGCTGGTCCAGTTCCTCACCGCGCCGATCGCGGTGCTCGTCGAGGGCGTGTCCTTCCTGGTCTCGGCCTTCCTCCTGCGCTCGATCAGGACTCCCGAGCACAACGAGCCCGCCCCCTCACGGGGCCTGACCCGCGACGTCGCCGAGGGCCTGCGCGCCACCATCACCGACCCGACACTGCGCGCGCTCCTCGGCTCGGGCACGACGATCAACTTCTTCGCCATGGCCTACACGGCCGTCCACATGCTCTTCATGGTCAAGGTCCTGGACATCCCCGAGGGCCTGCTCGGCCTGCTCACCGCGGTCTCCGGCGCGGGCGGCCTGCTCGGCGCCTGGGTCACCACCCGCCTGGTCAGGCGCTTCGGCGAGAACCGCATCCTGCTCGGCTCCGTCCTGTTCTTCCCGCTCAGCATCGTCACCGTCGCCCTGCTCGACGGGCCGCTGTGGTGGAAGCTCACGATGCTGCTCAGCACCGGCCTGATCACCGGCGGCATCGTGGTCGCCTTCGCCACCAGCCTCGGCGCGGTCATCCTCCGCGACGCCCCGGTCGAGGTGCGCGGCCGCGTGAACTCCACGATCAACTTCGCCACCCAGGGCGTCATGGCCCTCGGCGGCCTCCTCGGCGGCCTGCTCGCCGAGCTGATCGGCCTGCGCCCCGTCATCTGGATCTGCGCCGCCGGCATCGCCCTGAGCAGCGTCTGGATCTGGGCCTCACCCCTGCGCACGTCCCACCGCCCGTAACCGACAACGAAGGAGCCACCCATGAGTACCTCCGCCCGCCGCCGCCTCCGCTGGCTGTACGACCGTGCGACGTCCCCGTTAACCCCGACGCCCGGCTCCACCACCGCCACCATCCCCGGTGCCCTGGACGCCCTCACCCTCGCCAAGCCGTGGCTCCGTTGACGCCCGCCGTCACCACCACTCGGGATGATGCTGCCCCTTCATCGGCGGCGGGCCGGTCCACTCAGGCCTGCGCCCGTCGATCCGCCCGGGCGGCAGCACATAGGTCAGCTCGCCGAAGGTGGACTCCATCTCCCCCAGCAGCCCGTCGATACGGAACCGCTCGACAGGAGCGGCCTGCCCCATCTCCACCAGCCACTGCGCCGTCCTGGCCAGCGACAGCTCCACCCGCCAGGAGCCGCCCTCCGCCCCCTGACGAGCCAGAGCCGCCATGGCCCCGAACGCCGCCAGATACCCGGTCGCGTGATCAAGCACCTGAGCAGGCAACGGCTCCGGCTCGGGTCCGTGGGCGATACCGGTGACCATCTGCACCAAACTGTCGAACCCGCGCCTCATCCCCCAGGGCCCCCGCCCCCCATACGCCGAAATATCAACACAAACAATCCCCGGACGAAGGCTCGCCAGCTCCTCGACCCCGAACCCCAGCCCCTCCAACGCCCCCGGCCGATACCCCCGGACGATCACATCCGCCCCCGCGACCAGCTCCCGCAACCGCCTCGCCCCCTTCTCAGAACGAAGATCGAGCAAGGTCGAGCGCTTCCCGAAAGCCGTACTGACCACCAGCCCCGCCACCTCCGGCAACGCCGGAGCCCCCACCCGAAGCACCTTCGCCCCATGCGCGGCCAGCGTCCTGGTCGCCACTGGCCCCGCGATCACCCGGGTGAGATCCAGAACCCTCACCCCTTCCAGCGGCCACTCCCCGGCCCGCCGCCGCCCGGCCCCCGCAGGCGCGCCCCCGACCCGCTCCATCCCCACGAGCGGCAACTCCCGTACGGCCCGCGACTGCGGATGCGCGGCCCACTCCTCCATCGTCCGCAGCGCCCCCGCGCACCCGCCCTCCGCCGTCACCGCGTCCTCGACCCCGCGAGCCGTACGGCCGGCGCAAGCCTCCTCGACCTCCTCCCGCTCAGCCTTCGGCTTCAACCCCAGTGCCCGAAGTACGGCCTCGCGGTGATGGTCGAAATTGCAGTGCAGCCGCACCCACCCGTCGGCCGCCCGATAGTCGCCGGAGAACGGCGCCCACATCAGGGGCGGCTTGTTGTTGACCCTGAAGAACCGCTCATCCAGGAACGCGGCCAGGGCCTCCCGCATCTCCAGTTCGCCCTCGCCACCCACCAGCCCCGCAGCGGCCCCCAGCGCCGCCCCCACGGACACCGCGGCGGCTTCCTCCACCTTGAAGGGGGAGGGCAACCGAGCCCCGTCGTCCACCACCCGCACCGGCGGCAGCTCGACCTGCACCGAAGAGGCCAGCTCCGCGATCGCCTTCTCGTACACGGATCGCACCTTCCCTCCCGCTCCCGCTCCCGCGAGCCCACCGCACTCGAACCTCGCACCTCGAACCCCAGGTACCGAACGCCGAGCAGCATGCCACGCCCCGCCCATCACCGTCCCGGTTGTTCGCAGGCCCCATCCACAGAACCGCATTCGGCCCGCCCCAGCCAGCGCCGCTCCAGCCACCATGCCGCCATGCCCGATTCCCCTCCCCCAGCCAGCCCCACCCCCACCCGGCGCCGCACCGCAACTCGCCTGGCCGCCCTCCTCCTCACCACCACCGTCATGTGGCTCACCCCTCACTCCCCAGCGGCCCCCCAGACATCGGCCATTCCGAAGGCTCAAATCACTCCGCACCCCACCCCACCCAACCCCGTCTCCACCACCACCATCGGACCCACCCCCACCGCATCCGCCTCCACCACCGCGCGCGCCCTCGCGCCCGCCCTCGCGTCCACCTCCACGTCCACCTCCACGTCCACCTCCACCGAGCCGTACCTCCGCCCCCCACCCCACACGGAATCCGAGCCTCTCCCCGACCCCCTCCCCCGCAGCTGGTCCTGGCCCCTCCCCACCCGCCCCCACGTCCTGCGCCCCTTCACACCCCCACCAGCCCCCTGGCTCCGCGGCCACCGCGGCACCGACCTCGCCGCATCCCCCGGCACCCCAGTCCTGTCCGCCGGCCCCGGCACGATCGGCCACGCAGGCCCCATAGCCGACCGCAGCGTGGTGACAGTCATCCACCCCAACGGCCTGCGCACCACCTACCTCCCCGTCCAGCCCTCCGTACGGCCGGGCCAACAAGTCACCACCGGCACCCAGCTAGGCGTGCTCCAAGACGCCCCAGGCCACTGCCGCGTCTCCTGCCTCCGCTGGGGCCTGATCCGCACTCGCCAATACCTGGATCCCCTGCTCCTCGTCGGCTTCGGCCAAGTCCGCCTGTTCCCCCACTGGCCAGGACCACCTGATCGATCAGCACGCACCCGCATGTCATCATGAAGCGACATATGAGGACACAAAACTCACGAAACGCCCGCCTGGAAACGTTCGGCAACCAGCTGATCAGCGTGCACATCTGGCTGCGAGAACAACTGGCCGAACTCCGCGACGACGTGGACGCCTATCTCGCCGGCGAAGGCACCCGCCCGCAGGACCTCCAGACCCACTGCCTGACGTTCTGCTCAGCCCTCACCCGCCACCACACAGGCGAGGACACCAGCGCCTTCCCCGCACTGGCCAAACAGTTCCCCGAGCTACGCCCGATCCTCGACGAACTGGGCCGCGACCACGAGATCGTCACCGACAGCATGCACAAGCTCCAAGCCCTCCTGAACACCCTCGCCGAAGACGCGCCCGCCCCAACCCCCGCCGAGGCGCAACGAATCCGAGGAGAGCTGAACGGCCTGGCAGCACTGATCGAGACGCACTTCGTCTACGAGGAGAAGCGCATCGTGGAGGCCCTCAACTCGCTCCGAGCAGAGGAGTGGCAAGCCACCCCACCCGCCTTCCTCCTCACCTCACCACCCCCAGCCGCACCGCAGTAGCCACCCCAAGGCTCCAGCCGCACCGCAGTAGCCACCCCAGGGCTCCAGCCGCCACCTCCAGGGCTTCCGGCCGCCGCCCCCCGGCCGGCCTCAAGCGCGGGGATGCGCCTGCCGAAACGCAGCCCGCAACCGCTCAATCGAGACATGCGTATAGATCTGCGTGGTGTTCAACGAAGCATGCCCCAGCAGCTCCTGCACGCTGCGCAGATCCGCTCCGCCCTCCAGCAAATGCGTCGCAGCACTGTGCCGCAGTCCGTGCGGGCTCAGATCAGGCGCTCCCTCAACCTGCCGCAGCCGAGCGTGCACGACACGCCGCACCGTCCCCTGATCAATGCGACCCCCCCGAACCCCCAGAAAAAGCGCCGCCCCAGTCCTCTCCTTGATCCACAACGGCCGCCCATAAACACACCACCGATCGAGGGCGCGCAACGCAGGCAACCCGAACGGCACAGACCGCTCCTTACGCCCCTTCCCCAGCACCCGGATCACCCGCCGCCCACGGTCCACGTCATCCACATCCAGCTGGCACAACTCACTGACCCGAATGCCGGTCGCATAAAGAAGCTCAAGCATCGCCTGATCCCTGAGATCAACCGCCTCCCCCTCCCCACGAGGCTCCAGCGCGGCCCGGGCCTGCTCCTGATCCAGTACGGCAGGCAACGATCGAGGAGACTTCGCACTCCCCAGCAAGAGCCCCGGATCACTCGCCAACCACCCCCGCCGATAGCAATAGGCGGTGAAGCTCCTAGCGCACGCCGTACGCCTGGCCAGCGTCGCCCTCGACAGCCCCGCCGCATGCTGCTCCCCCAACCAGGCCCGCAGCGTGGAGATGTCCAGCCCGCCCAGCCCACCATCGTCCAGATGCGCGAGCAAACTCCCCAGGTCGGTCAGGTATGCGCGCACGGTGTGCGGGCTGAGGTCACGTTCGTAGCGGAGGTGCCGCTCGAACTCCCCGATGATCGTCGACGCGCCGCCAGCCCCAGGAGGAACTTCAGACTCCTGCGCGGAACCCCCGCCCGCCGAGTACCGCTCCCCTCGCGCCCCGGCCCCCCTTCGGGAACCGCCCTCACCGTACGGACCGCCGTCACCGTAAGGACCGCCCTCACCATGCAGACCGGCCTCACCATGCAGACCGGCCTCACCATGCAGACCGGCCTCACCATGCAGACCGGCCTCACCATGCAGACCGGCCTCACCATGCAGTCCGGCTTCCCCCCGCGAGCTGCCATTGCCCTGCGAACCTCGCCCACCGTTGGAGCGGCTCCCACCGTACGAGCCTCGCGGATCGACCTCGCCCCGCGGGCTCGTGTTGTCGTCTTCACGGACCGCCACCGCGAACCTCCGCTCGACACTCACTGAAGCTGCTTGCTGTTCGGCTTGTCTGATCTACCCGATCGCCCCAGTCTCCACCCTCTACGAGGCGACGCCCGATCGGCAGCGCGGGACCCGCGCCCGGCGCATTCCGACCGCAGTTCTCAAGGCGAGCCCCACTCTTTCGGTCCCATTTCTTCGGGCCCTCTCCATACGCCCACTCCATCCGCCCGCCTGCTGCCACATCGGGCGCCCACCACTTCGAGCCCCGGCACATCGAGTCCCGGCACCCCACGCCAAGCCCCGCTGCACCACACCCCGCCGGGGAGCCAAGCACCGCTACCCAGCCCGACGAGCCAGCACCTCGAGCCAGCCCCGCAACCCAGCACCGCGAGCCAGCACCGCGAGCCAGCACCGCGAGGCCAGCACCGCGAGGCCAGCACCGCGACTAACTTGAGGCGCCAGAGTCAGGCCTAGCCGCCTCAGCGACGCGCTCGTCCGGCGGCGGCTCCCCGGGGTCGCTCAGACGGCTCCAAGTGGTCGCCCCTTCACGAGTGTCGGCGGACCCGCCAGCCCTTCGTGCATCGCTCGACGAAACCGGCCGCGGCCAAGCTACCTAGGCTGCTCAGCGCGGTGCTGAGGTCCACTCCGGCGCTCACAGCGATGGACGCTGTCCCGGCTCCTCCTCTCGCAGGCACGGCGTCGAGGACTCGACGCGTGGTCTCGCTCAGGCTGTCTCGGGGTAGGACGGGGCCGCGAGGCTCCGGTGCCAGGTCGGTGCCCAGCTCACCGACGAGCTCGACCACCTCCTCGTGGTTGGTCACGCATACCGCACGGCCCTCGCGGAGCAGGCGGTGGCAGCCGGCGGAGACCTCAGAGGTGATCGAGCCGGGGACTGCGGCCAGGGGGCGTTGCAGGGTCACCGCGTGACCGGCCGTGTTGAGGGCGCCGCTGCGTACGGCGGCTTCGATGACCACGGTGCCGCGCGACAGGGCGGCGATGAGGCGGTTGCGGATGAGGAAACGGGAGCGCGTCGGGTGGGTGCCTGGAGGGCATTCGCTGACCAGGACTCCCTGCTCGCGGATGGCGTCGAACAGCTGGGTGTGGCCGGTGGGATAGCAGACGTCGACGCCGTTGGCGAGTACGGCGACTGTGGGAGAGCCGCCGATCAGGGCGCCGCGGTGGGCTGCGCCGTCGATGCCGTACGCACCTCCGGAGACCACCGTCCAGCCCGCGTCGCTCAGTTCGACGGCGAAGTCGGAGGCTACGTGGACGCCGTAGGCGGTGGCGGCGCGGGCGCCGACGATGGCTACCGAGCGTAGGCAGGAGAAGCGTAGGTCGGCTGAACCACGGAGCCAGAGGCCGAGAGGGATGCCGGGGCCGAGGTCGGAGAGTTGGGTGGGCCATTCTGGGTCGCCCGGGGTCACCAACCGTGCTCCTGCGCGTTCGCCTGCGGCCAAGTCGGCTGTGGGGTCGGCTTGAGGGAGGCGCGCCTGCCAGGTCGCCAGACGCCTGTTCAGGACGGCTCCTGGACGGTCGCTGGACATTGAGGTGGCGGCTCCCGGCGATGAGGATGATGGGGTGGCGGCACGACTCACCGGTGACGGTGAAGCGGTAAGGGCTGGGGTGCCGTCAGCCGCTGAGGTGATGCTGGCAGCTGAGGCGGCGTTAGCTGCTGAGGGGATGCTGGCAGCTGAGGCGGCGTTAGCTGCTGAGGGGATGCTGGCAGCTGAAGTCGCATCCGGGGTGGCTGATGAGTGCTGGGTTGAGGGATCGGTGGGTGCCGTAGCCGGCCACTGCGCCGGTGTGGAGACCGGATCTTGCTGCTTGGCCGTTGTGGGTGCCCTGTCCTGCTGGCCGGCGGTTGCGGGTGTCGCTGCTGCTGCCCGCTTCCTCGCGGGGTCTGGGGCGCGGTAGGGGCCGGAGGCGGGCGGGGAGCCTGCGCGGACGATGTTCACCGCCTCGATCGCGCCGTACTGTTCGACCAGCCAGCCCATGACCGGGTCTCCAACCTCCGCGATGCGCATGAGGATCACGCGAGCGGTCAGCTCGTTCACGCGCCCACCCCCAGCCACAGTGCAAGCGCCTGGGCGGTGTCCTCTTCGCCGGGGATGTCCTTGTCCGCGAGATCGGCGATGGTCCAGGACACGCGCACCACACGATCGAGACCGCGGGCTGTGAGCGAGCCCGAGTCGAGGCACGATGTGATGGGCTTCATCGCCGCCTCCGACAGGCGGAATTCGCCGTGCAGCGCCGTTGGCGGGATCTCGGCGTTGGTGCGCCATGGGGTGCTGTCGAGGCGCTTGGCGGCGCGCTGGCGGGCGTGGAGGACGCGGGTGGCCACGGTGGCGCTGGTCTCCACGAACTGGCGGTCGGCCATCAGCTCTCGCTTGCTGGAGCGGGCGACGGTGACCTTGAGGTCGATGCGGTCCTGGAGGGGGCCGGACAGGCGGCCCTGGTAGCGCCGGCGCATGGACGGGGAGCACTCGCAGACGTCGCTCTTGTCGGCCGGTTGGGCGCACGGGCAGGGGTTCGCCGCGAGGATCAGCATGAAGCGGGCCGGGAAGGTCACCGTGCCCGCGGCGCGGGAGACGTTGACGTTGCCGGACTCCAGGGGCTGCCTGAGACAGTCGAGGACGTGGCGGGGGAACTCGGGGGCCTCGTCGAGGAAGAGGGTGCCCCGATGAGCCAAGGAGACCGCGCCGGGACGGACGACCGCGCTGCCGCCGCCCACCAGGGCCGCGGCCGTGGCGGTGTGGTGAGGGGCGACGAAGGGCGGCCGGGTGATCATCGGGCTGCTGGGCGGGAGGACTCCGGCTACCGAGTGGATCGCGGTGACTTCGAGGGCATGGTCGATCTCCAGGTCGGGCAGCAGGGTGGGGAGGCGCTCCGCGAGGAGGGTCTTGCCGGTGCCTGGTGGGCCGTGGAGCCAGAGGTTGTGGCCGCCCGCCGCGCACACCTCCAGGGCGCGGCGGGCGAGGGGCTGACCGGCCACGTCGGACAGGTCGAGGGACGAGGGTTCGGTGACGGGGATCGTGGCTGACTCGGGCTCGTCGGTTTCTGGTGGTTCCTCGCCGCTGCGGAGCCATTCCACCAGCTGGCGCAGGTCGTGGATCGGCACGACTCGTACGTCGGGGACAAGGGCCGCCTCGGCAGCATTGGACGCCGGGACGACCACGGTGGCCTCGCCGGTCTTGGCCGCGCCCAGGACGGAGGGCAGGATGCCGCGCACCGGGCGGAGCCTGCCGTCCAGGCCCAGCTCGCCGAGGAAGAACGGCGTGGCGATGCGGTCGGCCGGCACGGCGCCCGCGGCACCCAGGATGGCGACCGCGATAGCCAGGTCGAAGTGGCTGCCGCGTTTGGGCAGGGTGGCGGGGAAGAGGCTGACGGTGATGCGGGCGTCGGGCCAGGGGTAGTGGCTGTTGACCATCGCCGATCTGACACGGTCTCGGGCCTCGCTGAGCGAGGTATCGGGCAGGCCGATCAGGTGGATGCCCGCCAGGCCGTTGCCGACGTCGGCCTCGACCTCGATGCCGCGGGCGGTGACGCCGATGAGGGCGACGCTTCTGGTGCGAGCGACGGCCATTCAGACCACCACGCCGCGGATGTGGCGGATGGAGTAGTCGCCTGCGAAACGCTCAAGGGCGATCACGTCGATGCGGACGGCGCGGAACGTCGAGGGCTGGGCGGACAGCCATTGGGCGGCGAGTGTGCGCAGACGGGCCAGCTTCGCGGGCCGTACGGACTCGAGCGCCGTGCCGTGTGAGCGGCTCGATCGGGTCTTCACCTCGACCACGACGAGGTCTACGCCGTCGCGGGCGAGGATGTCGATCTCGCCCCTTCTGGAGCGCCAGTTGCGTTCCAGGATTCGCATGCCTGCGGCGGTCAGGTAATCGGCGGCCAGTTGCTCGCCGTGCCTGCCGAGATCGTCTTTCGCGGCCATGGGGACCACCTCCGGGGAAGACCTTCGCGGAGGGGGCGGGGCTGGGGAGGGGGTGAAACGGGTTCTGTGGATAAGGGGGCTTGGTGGGAAAGGGCTTGGTGAGTCGCGGTGGGCTTGCTGAGTCTTCGGCGCGTGGCGGGCCCTTGGGAACTTGCTGGGCCGCTGGGAGCCGGCGCCCGGGGCCGGGGGTAGGGGGCGCGGGCGGGGGGCGAGGGCCGAGGGCAGCACCGGGACGCGAGGCCGAAGCGGGCGCGGATGTGGAGTCCACGTCGCGTAGAGGCCGTGGCCGGAAGCGGTGGCGACCGGTGGCTGGGTGGAGGCGGGCCGCTGTGGCGGGGATGAAGGCCTCGAAGCCGGGTGTGGGGGTGGACGGCACGCCGAGCTGGAGCACGAGGCGGTGATGTAGGCCGAGTCCTACGGCAAGGTCACCTGCGGAGCCGGCCTCGGGGCGGACGCGACCTGGCGCCGGCATTCGCCTTGCAGGCGGCGCCCAGGTCGACGGGGGGTACGGCCAGCCTGCGGAGGGCTGTCAGCCGGAGAAGCCTTCCTTGGGCATCTCGAGATCGCTCTTGGCCAGTTCCTCGACGTTCACGTCCTTGAATGTCACCACCCGCACGTTCTTCACGAACCGTGCCGGGCGGTACATGTCCCACACCCACGCGTCCTGCATCTTCACGTCGAAGAACACGTCGCCGTTCTCGGCCGTGCGGACCTCCAGGTCCACCGAGTTGGTGAGATAGAAGCGCCGCTCGGTCTCCACGACGTATGTGAACAAGCCGACAACGTCGCGGTACTCGCGGTAAAGCTGCAGCTCCATCTCGGTCTCGTACTTCTCGAGATCCTCTGCGCTCATCGAGTCCCTCCTGTCGCGCCCGTCATGCGGCCCCCACATCTCCATTCTCGCGTATCCGTCTACTGACCGTGACGAAGGAGAAGCGATGGTGGTCGCACGGCCCGTGCTCCTGCAGCGCCAATCGGTGCTGAAGCGTTGTATACCCCTTGTGTTCGGCGAAGCCGTACTGAGGGAATTCCGCGTCGAGCGAAGTCATGATGCGGTCCCTGGTCACCTTCGCCACGATCGACGCCGCCGCGACGCACGCGGCGACCTGGTCGCCCTTCCACACGGCCAGTGACGGGGCGGGAAGGCCCGGCACCGGGAAGCCGTCGGTGAGGATGTACTCCGGGACGAATGACAACCGCGCGATCGCGCGGCGCATTCCCTCGACGTTGCACTTGTGCAGGCCGCGCGTGTCGATCACCTCGGGCGGGATGATCACGGTCTCGACGAAGGCGGACTTCATGATCAGCGCGAACAGGCGCTCTCGTACGGCAGGCGTCAGGAGTTTGGAGTCGCCCAGGCCGGGGATCTCGCGCCGCAGCACCACGGCTGAGACCACCAGAGGCCCCGCACAGGCGCCCCGCCCGGCCTCGTCGACCCCGGCCACCGGCGTCAGGCCGCGCCGAGCCAGAGCCCGCTCGTAGGCGTAGAGCCCGGAGTCGCGGCGGACGACGCTCGGCCGGGGGCGGAACGAAAATGTCATGGCAGAGGCAGCGTACGCCCCATATGCCGCAACCCGCGACCAAATGCGCGCTGAGCCGAACCGCGGGAGTGGTGGGCGGGTCCTCCATCGGGTGGGCGGAGAGGGCTTGGTGCGCAGGTGGGAGCGGTTTTGGGTCCGCCTGCGATGCGCGGTAGGACGAGGCGCGGACGGGCCACGCTGCGGCTGACGTCTGGCGGCAGGTAACGGCCCGCCGTAAGGCCGTAAGGATTCCGCGGGAGGCGCGAGGGGGGAACGGCTGCACTGCGCCTGGCGGTGGCAGGGGGACGAACGCGCCATGACTCGCGTAAGCAGAGGCGGGGGCGGAGGGGCGGGGGCGACCGCGCTGCGACCCCGCAGCGGCGGGACACGGCCGCACTGCGACCCCGCAGCGGCGGGACACGGCCGCACTGCGCCTCTCGGAGGCAGAGCGGGACGACCGTGCGACCCTACGCCAAGGTGGGTGCGGCTGACGCCGAGACCGGCGCGGGACGAAGAAGCACCGGGCTCTGGGGCACGCACCCAGAGCCCGCTGTCCGGCGCCTCAGTGAACCTTGGAGAACGTCTCAGGCGTCGAGAACGTGGAGATCCGGTTGAGCGGCCAGTACCGCAGCATCGCCGTACCGATCACGTCGTCCTCGGAGATCCACCCCTCCGACCGCTCGTAATGCGCCCGCGAATCCGCGGAAGCCGACCGATGGTCCCCCATCAGCCACAACTTCCCAGGCGGCACCGTCACACTGAAGTCGTCACCCGACGGATAGTCGTCCGGATACAGATAAGGCTCGTCCAACGCCACACCGTTGACCGTGATCCGCCGCTTGGAGTCGCAGCACACCACCTTGTCACCGCCCACGGCGATCACCCGCTTGATGGTGTCTTCGCCGTTCCACCCCTTGAACACCACGATCTCACCGCGGTCGACGGAGGGGTCGAGCTTGTTGACGAACACCCTGTCGTTGACGAGCAGGGTGTTCTCCATCGACTCCGAGGGGATGTAGAACGAGCCGACCACGAAAGCCTGCAGCACCAGCGCCAGTCCGACGCCACCGGCCAAGAGGAAGATCGTCTCGCGGAACCCGCCGCCCTTTTTCTTCTTCTTGGCAGGCTCCGTCACTTCTTCTTCCGCCAAAACAACAACCTCCGCCGCAGCAACACAAGGGGGACCGCGCCCGCGAAACCCGCGAGCAGCGGTATGGCGCCGCCCATGGCCTGCAGGGCGGGCTGGGCGAACGTTTCTGGGATGGGGAGCACGGTGGCCCGGGAGAAGGGCCACACGATCACGAAGGCGCGTCCGACCACGTGATCGACAGGGATCGTACCGCCGCCGGGCTCGCCCTGGTGACTGCGGGAGTCCTGGGAGACCGAGCGGTGGTCGCCCATCACCCACAGCGCACCGGCGGGCACCTTGACGTCGAAGAACGTCAGTGACGGCACGTCACCCGGATAGAGGTAGCTCTTCTCGTCGATGGCGACGCCGTTGACGGTGACGCGGCCCTTGGAGTCGCAGCATTTGACCCGGTCTCCGCCGATGCCGATGACGCGCTTGATGTAGTCCTTCTCGCCGGGGATGACGCCGAAGGCGGTGCCGATCCAGCGGAAGAAGCCGACGACGGGGTTCGACGGCTCCTCGTAGAAGACCTCGGCGTCCCAGGAGTCGATGCCGTTGAAGACCACGATGTCGCCGCGCTCGATGTCACGTGTGTGGTAGACGAGCTTGTTGACCAGGACCCGGTCGTTGACGAGGAGGGTGTTCTCCATCGACTCCGACGGGATGTAGAACGCCTGCACGACGAAGGTCTTGATGATCAGGGCCAGGACCAGCGCCACGACCACCAGGACGGGGAGTTCCTTCCAGAACGACCCCTTTTTGTCCTTCTTGTCCTTGGCGGGCTTCTGGGTGTCTTCCGCGACCACGTCCACCTCGTTGTCCTGGCTCTCGCTACTCATCGCTACCCGAGCCTAGATGATGCGCGTGCGCGACAAGCCTGGACCGACGCTACACCCGTCACGCGTCGCCTCAAGATAAAGGAAATGACCCGGTACGGCTGTGCCGTACCGGGTCATTTCGGACACCTGAAGCTTACTTGGAGGTGTTGTCGCGCTTCTCGCGGATGCGGGCGGCCTTGCCGCGCAGGTCGCGCATGTAGTAGAGCTTGGCGCGACGGACGTCACCGCGAGTCACGAGGACGACCTTCTCGATGACCGGGCTGTGCACCGGGAAGGTGCGCTCGACGCCGACACCGTAGCTGACCTTACGGACCGTGAAGGTCTCGCGGACGCCGGCGCCCTGACGGCGGAGCACGAAGCCCTTGAAGACCTGGATACGCGAGCGGTTACCTTCGACGACTCGCACGTGGACCTCGAGCGTGTCGCCGGGACGGAAGTCCGGGACGTCGCTGCGCAGGCCCGCCTTGTCGAGCTCCTGGATCTTCGTGTGCATGACAGCAGTTCCTCAACGTTTCGATGAGCACCCGGAGGTCCACCCGGCCTCGGCTCGAGGGGGACACGCGTGCATGATGACAAGACCCGGTCAACCGGGCCAGCGATTCAGTGTGCCATATCTTCCGGCCCGACGCGAAACGACAGCTCGTCGAGCAGCGCCCGATCATGCTTGTCAAGCCCGGTCAGGCGCGCCGCGAGATCCGGCCGGTTGTCGACCGTACGGCGCAGCGCCTGGTCTCGCCGCCACCGCGCCACCTTGCCGTGATGCCCGGACAGAAGCACATCGGGTACGGCATGCTCACGCCAGACGGGCGGCTTGGTGTAGACGGGACCCTCCAGGAGGTTCTCCATCGCCCCCGGAGCGAAGGAGTCGTCCACGACGGAGTTGGCGTTGCCCAGCACCCCGGGCAGCAACCGGCCGATCGCCTCGATCATCACCAGGACCGCGACCTCGCCCCCGGCCAGGACGTAGTCGCCGATGCTGACCTCCACGACCCGCATCCGCCTGCCGTACTCCACCATGACCCGCGAGTCGATGCCCTCGTAGCGTCCGCACGCGAACACCAGCCAGGGCTCGGCGGCCAGCTCCTGCGCCATCGCCTGGGTGAAGGGGCGGCCGCTCGGCGTCGGCACCACCAGGACGGGCGAGCCGTCGCCGGCGATGTCGTCGAGCGCCGCTCCCCAGATCTCCGGCTTCATCACCATGCCGGGGCCGCCGCCGTACGGGGTGTCGTCGACGGTCTTGTGCACGTCGTGCGCCCAGTCACGCAGCTGGTGCAGCCGCACATCGAGGGTGCCGGACGCGCGGGCCTTGCCGATGAGGGAGACCTCGAGCGGCGAGAAGTACTCGGGGAAGATCGAGACGATGTCGGCCCTCACGACTCCAGCAGCCCCTCGGGAGGATCGACGACGAGCTTGCCGCCCTCCAGGTCGACGACCGGGACGAGCGCCTTGACGAACGGGATGAACACGTCCTTGCCCACCACCAGCAGATCCTGCCCGTGGTGGAGCACGTCGGTCACCTCGCCGACCTCCGCCCCCGCGACGGTCACCACGCGCAGCCCGATGAGCTGGTGGTCGTGGAACTCGTCGGGGTCGTCGGAGGCCGCGACGTCGGCGGAGTCGATGAGGAGCATCGTGTCGCGCAACTCCTCGGCCTCGTCGCGGGAGCCGACCCCCTCGATCCGCAGCAGCAGCACGCCCTTGTGCCAGCGCGCGGCCTCCACCACGAGGTCGCCGAAGGCGGTGCCCGGCTGGAAACGGGCCTCCGGGTCGTCGGTGAGCACCTCGACGGTCACCTCGCCGCGCACCCCGTGGGGACGGCCGATGCGGCCGACGGCTAGCTCCACAATGAACTCCTCAGAAACGACCGCACCCCCACCGGCACGAAACCGATGAGGGCGCGTTCAGACGAAACTTCCGCTAGCGGGCCACTTCGTACAGGTCACGAAGATCGACCTGGACGCGCTTCCCTCCGGACAGGGCGTTGACGACAGTGCGCAGCGCCTTGGCGGTGCGGCCGTTGCGGCCGATGACCTTGCCGAGGTCGTCGGGATGCACCCGGACCTCGAGCACGCTCCCGCTGCGGATGCGGCGGGCACGGACCCGGACGTCGTCGGGATGTTCGACGATGCCCTTCACGAGGTGCTCGAGTGCCTCCTCGAGCATGTCAGGCCTCGGCCGGAGTCTCGGCGGAGGCCTCCTCGGCGCTATTGGCCGCAGAGCCCTCTTCCTTCTTCGGCTCGGCCTTCTTGGCCTTCCGCGGCGTGGTGGCGGCGGTGCCGGTGTCGCCACCGGACATGGCCTCCTTGGCCGCGGCCTCGTAGATCGCGTGACGGTCGGCCTTGGGCTCGGCCACCTTCAGCGGGGCCGGAGCCGGCTCACCCTTGAACTTCTGCCAGTCGCCGGTGAGCTTGAGCAGCTTGAGAACCGGCTCGGTCGGCTGCGCGCCGACACCCAGCCAGTAAGCGGCGCGCTCGGCGTCGATCTGGATGACCGAAGGGTTCTCCTTCGGGTGGTACAGGCCGATCTCCTCGATCGCCCGGCCGTCACGCTTGGTGCGGCTGTCGGCGACGATGACACGGTACTGCGGGTTGCGGATCATGCCGAGCCGCTTGAGCTTGATCTTGACTGCCACGGGTGTGGTCTCTCCTGCATTAGAGCGCGGGTGAACGGCGTCTCATCGAGTGGGGCACGATGCGAAGCCGCTCGAAGGGACAGGCGCGACAGGCGGGAGATGAGAGGGCACCCACACAGTCACGGTGTTCCAACATGTCATTGTGCCAGATGGCGAGCACTGCATACGACCAGGTACGGCAGGCGTTCGCAAAGCATCGGCAAGCACGGTGTGTCCAGCAGGTGCGCCATGCGTTCTTACCTGCCAATTTCTCACGTGACCATCACACTCAAGTCTCGCGCGCTGCTGACGGCAGCCGTGGCGACCGTGTCGGTCGGCGCGCTGCTCACCTTCTCGGCGAGGGCGACTCCCGGCGATTACGGGCACGCCAACGGCGCGGAGCTGACCCTTCCTGCGATTCCCGAGATCAACCAGGCGGCCTTCCAGGGCACTTGGGGGTCTGTCGCGGTCGACGACACACCGGGGACGGAGAGCGCGGTCCATCCGACGTGGCCGGATCCGGACGGCGTGACGCAGTACATGACCCTCGCCACCGGCACCCTCGAGGCTTCGGGAGTGGACGCGCCCGACGCGTGGCGAGGCTCGTCGAACCTGGTCGTCGACCAGTTCAAGCTCGCGCCATCAGCTCAGATCCCGCTGCTGTTCACGGGCAACGTCAGCAACTTCGCGCAGTGCACCGAGCAGGCCGACGGATTCGCCGCCGTACAGACGGCGCCGGGCACCATCCGCGTCTTCGGGGAGGCTCCTGCCGGTGGAACAGCCTTGAACAACGGCGGGACCGTGACCAGGACGCTGACCGGCGACCAGCTCGGCTTCCCAGGCGTGGCGACCGCGGATGTCACCGCGAGCAGGACCGATGTCGTCACCCCACTGGGAACGCTTCCTGCCGAGGCGCGCACCGAGGTGACCTTCACCGCCGTCCTGCGCGACGATGCGGACTACGAGATCTACTCGGGCGACCTGGCCTTCCTCGTCCTGGCCAGGACCGAGGCGAACTGCAACTCGGTCCCCACGCCGACACCCACGACTCCGACACCCACGTCCACGACGCCGTGCCCGACCGAGACGCCCACCACCCCGACACCCACTCCCACGACCACCAGCCCGACGCCCACTCCCACGGTCACCACTCCGACGCCCACGCCCACAGTCACCACCCCTACGCCCACTCCGACGATCACCACTCCGACGCCGACGAACTCCATCCAGACCGAGACGCCGACGCCCACGCCCACGACACCCACGCCCACCGCGACGTCGCCCAGCCCGACGGAGCCGCCGACCGAGCCTCCGACGACCTCTCCCAAGCCGACGCCCGACGACAACCCGTCGCCCAGGCCTCCTCACGACGGTGGCGATGACGACGGGGACATGTCCATGGTCTCGGGCCGCGACGAGCTGCCCTTCACCGGCCTGCACCTCGTCTGGCCGATGGCCGCGCTGGCCGCGATCGCGCTCGGTCTGACCGTCCGCTACATGGCTCGCCGCCGCTGACGCTCCCGTGGGGCCGGCCACACGCCCACGCCCGCCGTACGGCCCGGCCTGCCGTACGGCACCGCGCCGCCGTACGGCAGGGCACCGGCGACAGCGAAAGCAGCGTACGGCGGTCCGCCACGGCGGCGAGGGCAGGCGCTCAGACCGAAACCGTGACTACGGCGAAGGCAGGCGCTGAGACCCATGCCGTCACTACGGCGAAGGCAGGCGCATAAGCGGGAGCCGTCGCAGCGGCGAGGGCGGGCTGTGGGAGAGGCCGCGACGCCTCACGGCAGGGCGCCGACGATGGTCCACGGGATCTCGGCGGCGCCCCGCCGGTCGTCCTTCACCGCCAGTTCCGCGCAGCGGCGCCCCTGCTCCCGCAGCGGGTTGGTGACGGATACGATGCCCGCCCGCCGCCCCTCCTGCGACGCGTCCCACCCCAGGTAGACCAGGCCCGGGTGGCTGTCGTGCAACGCCTGGCGCGCCCCCAGGGCGAGCTCGTCGCTCATGGCCATGACGACCCCGTGAGCGGCGAGGTGGGGTGCGAGCAGCCGGGCGGCGTCGAGCCCGTCCTGGCGGGAGTTGCGCGCCACGACGGCGACGGGGGTGCCCGCCCAGTCGAGCCCCGCCCCCGCGACCGCTTCGCGGAAGCCGTTCAGGCGGGCGTTGGTGACGTGGAAGGGCACGCGCTCGGGCACGTGCGCGCCGCTCGTCAGCCCGGGCTCCCGCCGGCGGTCGAGCGGGAAGGAGATGACCACGGGCGACCTGCCGTCACGCAGTCCGAGCGTGGCCATCGCCAGGGCGGCGGCGTGGTCGTCCTGGGTGACGCACGCGATCCCCTCGCGCCGTGGGCCGCCCTGGATGGCGGCGGGGCGGGGGTCGCCGGCGACCGCCGCCAGGACGGGGTCGTCCTCGGACGTGGTCCACAGCACGAACGCGTCGACCGCGGCGGAGAGCACGCGGTCCGCGTCGGCGTCGTCGCCGCGGGTGGGGATCAGCGACAGTCCGAGGCCTTCTTCGACGCAGACCTCGGCGACCCCGGCCAGGAACTGGGCGGCCTGGGGGTCGTCGAAGGCGTAGGCGAGGTGCTCGCCGAACACGACGCCGAGCTGGTGGGTGCGGCCGTACTTCAGCGCGCGGCCCACGGGGTCGGGGTGGTAGCCGAGCTCTGCTGCCGCCTGGTGCACGCGCTCTCGGGTGGCGGCCGCGACCCGCGACGGGCGCGTGAAGGTGTAGGAGGCGGTCATGAGGGACACACCCGCCCGATCCGCCACGTCCTTCAGCGTCACACGTCTTCGCACAGACCCATGGTAGTTGTGTAGCGTTACACACATGCGTAGCATGCCCCGCCTGGCTCCCCTCCTCGGATTCGCCGGATTCGGCGCTTTCTGGGGTGTGTGGGGCGCGACCCTTCCCCTCCTGCGCACCCAAGCCGGAGTGAGCGACACGCAGTTCGGCAACGCCCTGCTCTTCGTGGCCGCGGGAGCCCTGCCCGCCATGCTCGTGACCGGCCACCTCGTCGACAGGCTCGGGTTGCGCGTGGCGGGAGTGCTTCTCGCGCTGCTGGGCGTCGCGGGTGTCGTGCTCGCCTTCGCCTCGGGGGACCTCGTGGCGTTGTGCGCGGGGATCCTCCTGGTGGGAGCGGCCTCGGGGGCGGCCGACGTGGCGATCAACACGCTGGCGGCGACCGTGGAGAGACACACGGGGCGGCCCGTGGTGTCGCGCTCGCACGCCGCCTTCTCCGCGGCCGTCGCGCTCTCCAGCCTGGGAGCGGGTGCCCTCGCCGGTCTGGCGGGCAGCCTGTGGGTGAACTTCGGCGCGGCCGCCGTGATCGCCGTCGCGCTGGGCGTGGCCGTCGTCGCCTCGACGCGCTCGATCCCGGCACCGGACCGCGATCGTGCGGCGCCGTCGCGCGCAGGCGCGGGTCAAGGGGCGCCCTGGTGGGCCGTCCCGCTCGTCATCGGCGCGATCGGCGCCCTGGCTTTCGCATCGGAGAACGCCTATCAGTCCTGGGGCGCCGTCCTGCTGACCGACTCGTTCGCCGCCTCTCCCCTGCTGGCCTCGGCCGCGCCCGCGCTCTTCGCCACGACGGCCGCCGTGCTGCGCTTCTCGGCCGCGCCCCTCACCCTGAGCCGTCCGATCGCCACGCTGGTCGGCGGCAGCGTGATCGCCACGGCTGGAGGTGTGGTGACGGCATCGGCCTCCACGTTGCCGCTCGCGCTGGCCGGAGTCGTCCTCGCCGCGGCGGGCACCTCGGTCCTCTTCCCGACCCTGCTGTCGTACGGCCTGCGCCGGGTCCCCGACGGGTCGCGCGGGCGGGCGGCATCCGTCATCTCCACAGCCGCCTACCTCGGGTTTCTGGGTGGGCCTGCGTATTTCGGGATGCTCGCCGACGCTTTCGGCGTGCAGCAGGCCTTCCTCGGCGTGGCGGTACTGACCGTGGTTCTGCCGGCAGCACTCGCCGCCCTTCCGTCGATGAGAAGACACCACCCCCGGCCAGAAGGCACACCGGACGCCCCGAGCGACACACCTCAGCCCCGGCCGGCCACGCCGGCCACCTGACCCCCGAGCAGGGCACGCAACCAAAAAGGCCGTGCCCCGATCTCTCGGGGCACGGCCTCAGGGATCATCCCTATGCGCGAGGAATGATCCCCCATGCCTGCATCGCATACAGCACCGCGATCGCCAGCACCAGCACCGCGATCACCAGCCGAGACCGCCGCGAGCCGTCGACCAGGCTCCCGGCGAACGCCCGGAGCCGGCCCCACCACCCGGCTCGCCGCGGTGTCACTTCTGGTCCGGCAGGTTCAACTTGGAGGGATCGAACCCCGGCGGCAGCTGCATCCCCGGCGGCAGGCGCAGGTTGCCCAGTGCACCGCCCTTGGTGGGCTTCGGCTCGTCGTCGGCGGCCTCGGGCTTGGCCTTGCCCAGCGCGGCCTTGCGCGGGTCGCCGCTGACGCGGCGGCCCTTGGCCTTCTTGGCCTGCTTGCCCTGCTTGCCGCCACGTCCCGGCATGCCGGGGATGCCGATGCCGCTGGCCATCTTCTTCATCATCTTCTGCGCCTCGAAGAAGCGCGTGACGAGGTTGTTGACCGCGGAGACCTCGACGCCGGAGCCGCGGGCGATGCGCGCCCGGCGGGAGCCGTTGATCATCTTGGGGTCGGCGCGCTCGCCGGGCGTCATCGACCGGATGATCGCCTGGATGCGGTCGAGGTCGCGCTCGTCGATGGAGTTGAGCTGGTCGCGCATCTGCCCCATGCCGGGCATCATGCCGAGCAGGTTCTTGATCGGCCCCATCTTGCGGACCATCATCATCTGCTCGAGGAAGTCTTCGAGCGTGAAGTCCTCGCCGGAGGTGAGCTTGCCCGCCATCTTGGCGGCCTGCTCCTCGTCGAAGGTCTTCTGGGCCTGCTCGATCAGGGTGAGGATGTCACCCATGTCGAGGATGCGGGAGGCCATGCGGTCGGGGTGGAAGGCGTCGAAGTCCTCGAGCTTCTCACCGGTCGACGCGAACATGATCGGCTTGCCGGTGATGTGGCGCACCGAGAGCGCGGCGCCGCCTCGGGCGTCGCCGTCGAGCTTGGTGAGCACCACGCCGTCGAAGCCGACGCCCTCCATGAAGGCCTGCGCCGTGGTCACGGCGTCCTGGCCGATCATGGCGTCGACGACGAACAGGACCTCGTCGGGCGAGACCGCGTCGCGGATGTCGGCGGCCTGCTTCATCAGCTCGGAGTCGATGCCCAGGCGGCCGGCGGTGTCGATGATGACGATGTCGTGCTGCTGGCGCTTGGCGTACTCGATCGAGTCGCGTGCGGCCCGCACCGGGTCGCCGACGCCGTTGCCCTCGAAGGGCGCGTAGACGGCCACTCCGGCGCGCTGGCCCATGACCTGCAGCTGCTGCACGGCGTTGGGGCGCTGGAGGTCGGCGGCGACGAGCAGGGGCACGTGGTTCTGGGCGACCAGCCACTTGGCCAGCTTGCCGGCCAGGGTGGTCTTACCGGCGCCCTGCAGACCCGCGAGCATGATGACCGTGGGCGGGGTCTTGGCGTAGCGCAGCCGGCGCGTCTCGCCGCCCAGGATGGCGATGAGCTCGTCGTTGACGATCTTGACGACCTGCTGGGCGGGGTTGAGTGCCTGGGAGACCTCCGCGCCGCGGGCGCGCTCCTTGACCTGGGCGACGAACGCCCTGACCACGGGAAGCGCGACATCGGCCTCGAGCAGTGCGATGCGGATCTCGCGGCACGTCGCGTCGATGTCGGCCTCGGAAAGGCGTCCCTTCGACCGGAGGGAGGAGAAGACCGATGTCAGGCGGTCGGATAGCGTCTCGAACACGTGGTGGACCAGTCCTCGGGATATTTAGGCTTGGCTTCCAGCCTATCCCCAACCGGAGACCGCGGCGTCGACGTTGAGCGCGTGCTCCACAAGCGTGATCAACGAGGACTTCACCGAGCCCCGTTCACGCGCGTCGAGCCGTACGAGCGGGACGGAGGGAGACAAGGTCAGAGCCTCGCGCACCTCGGTGTCGCCGTGCGCGAACTTGCCGTCCCAGCCGTTGAGGCCGATCACGAAGGGCAGCTGCGCTTCCTCGAAGTAGTCGATGGCCGAGAAGCTGTCGGCCAGGCGGCGGCTGTCGACCAGCACGATGGCGCCGATGGCGCCGCGCACCAGGTCGTCCCACATGAACCAGAATCGCTGCTGGCCCGGGGTGCCGAACAGGTAGAGCAGCAGGTCGCGGTCGAGCGAGACACGGCCGAAGTCCATGGCCACCGTCGTGGTCGACTTCAGTGGCGTCATCGCCAGGTCGTCGACGCCTACGGACGCGTCGGTCATGACCGCCTCCGTGGTCAGCGGCATGATCTCGGAGACCGCGCCGACGAAGGTCGTCTTGCCGACTCCGAAACCACCGGCCACCACGATCTTCGCGGAGGTCGTCTCAAAGCCTGCGAAGTCCACTGAGTACCCTTTCCAGCAGCACCCGGTTGGGCCTGCCCGAGTTCAATTCAGGCTGGTGCACTCGGACCAGACCTTCTGCCGCCATGTCGGCGATCAGCACTCTGACCACGCCCAGCGGGATCCGCAGCAGCGCGGAGACTTCGGCGACCGAGCGGACCTGCCTGCATAACTGGCTGATCGCCTGGTACTCCGGAGTCATGTGCGTGAGTTCCCTGCGCTCGGCCGTCGCCGAGGAGACCAGAGCCTCCATCGCCAGCTTCATCCGCGGGGCCGTACGTCCGCCGGTCACCGCGTAGGGGCGCACCGGCGAGGCGGGATCGGATTGGGGAGGGGGTTGAGGCAGCGGGTCCCACCCACCGCTGTTCCACCGGGGATCCGTCATCGGCTCACCTGGTCTGGCTGGCGCGAAGCTCGGCGCGTACGGCAGGCGTCAGCACCTGGCCCGCCCGCTCGACCATCAACGTCATCTGGTAGGCCACCAGTCCCATGTCGCAGTCCGGTGCGGCCAGCACCGCCATGCAGGAGCCGTCGCTGATCGCCATGATCAGCATCAGCCCGCGCTGCATCTCCACGATCGTCTGGTTGACCGCGCCTCCCTCGAAGACCCTTGCGGCGCCCTGGGTGAGGCTGATCAGACCGGAGGCGATCGCGGCGAGCTGGTCGGCGCGGTCGGGCGGGAAGCCCGCCGACGAGGCCAGTGGCAGGCCGTCAGAGGAGACGACCACGGCGTGCGCGACACCTGGCACGCCGGAGACGAAGTCGGTGATCAACCAGTCGACTCCGCGAGCCGCGTGACTCAGATCGTTCATTGGCCCTCCTCCCTGCTTTCAACGTGGCCGGGGCCCGCGGGATACGCCCGGCCCTCGTTGAGATCCGCGCGGGCCGCGCGGAATCCCTGCTGGAAACTGGACAACCGGCTCCTGACCCGATCGGGTGCGTAGGTCGGCGCCGGCATCGGCATGGGCGTCTTGGGCGCCGCGACGGGGGCCGCGGCCGGAGCGGCGGACGCGCCGGCCGAGCCGGGCACCAGGTTCGCCTTCGGCACACGTTTGGGCAGGCCCGCGGAGGTCGGCGCGTCGGCGACCGGCTCGCGTGCCGCGGCGGCGGCGGTCCATCCGGCGTCGGCCTTGGTCGATCCCCAGGAGGCGCTGTTGCCGCCGCCCTGCTCGAACCAGGCGGACTCGACCGAGGCGAAGATCGGCAGGAACTCGTCGCCCGCGGCCGGCTTGACCACCGGGATGGGGCCTGTCGCGGCCGACTCCGTCTCGGGGAAGCCGAAGGAACGGCGTGGGAGCGGCGCGGCCTCGTCGGGGTCGGGGAAGTCGTAGCGCTGTCGCCGGGCGGGCGGGGGCTCACCGAACGACCACGAGGATGAGGGAGCGGGCTCCTCCGGCGCCTGCGCGGGGGCGTTCCAGCCACGTGACGACAACCACGGGTCCTGGGTGTCGAATCCGCCGGTGGCGACCTGCGGCTCCGACGGCCACGAGGGTCCGGGGTCGGAGGGCCACTGCGGAGCGCTCGGCCACGACCCGGCCAGCTGCTCGGGTACGGCAGGCGTGCCCCAGCCCGGCGCCTGCGCGCCCCCGGCGAAGGGGTCCTGCGAGGGGAACGGGTCGGCGGGCCCGCCGGCGAAGCGGTTGATCGGCGCCTGCACGGCGGCGAAGGAGTCGGTCTCGAAGCCGGTGGAGGGTGCGCCGGTGGCGAGCGGCGCGCCCAGCAGCGATTCGGGAAGCAGCACCATCGCGGTCAGGCCGCCCGCGCCGTGCGGGCGCAGCTGTACGCGCACGCCGTGGCGGTGGGCCAGCCTGGCGACCACGAACAGGCCCATGCGCCGGGAGACCGACACGTCGACGTCGGGGCTGTGCTCCAGCCGCTCGTTGGCGTGGGCCAGCTCCTCCTGGGTCATGCCGATGCCCTGGTCGGTGATCGCGACCATCATGCCGCCGCCGTCGATCCTGCTGCCCGACACGGTGACGCGGGTCTCGCGCGGGGAGAACGACAGCGCGTTCTCCACCAGCTCGGCGAGCAGGTGGATGATGTCGTTGACCGCCTGGCCC
The DNA here is from genome assembly GCF_013761175.1 of Nonomuraea soli. GTDB lineage: Bacteria > Actinomycetota > Actinomycetes > Streptosporangiales > Streptosporangiaceae > Nonomuraea > Nonomuraea soli. The sequence continues at coordinate 958,988 of NZ_JACDUR010000004.1, read as the reverse complement.
GCGACGGCGACGCCGCCGGGAACCTGCAGGACGACCCGCTCGTAGTTCTCGACCTCGGACAGCGAGGCGCGGGCCACGTCGACCAGCTGCACCGGCTGGCTCCAGCGGCGCGGCGGCTCCTGGCCGGCGAGGACCAGGAGGTTCTCGCTGTTGCGGCGCATGCGGGTGGCCAGGTGGTCGAGCTTGAACAGGTTGCCGAGCCGCTGCTCGTCCTGCTCGCCCTGCTCCAGGCCGTCGATGAGGGTGATCTGGCGCTCGACCAGGGTCTGGGAGCGCCGGGAGAGGTTGACGAACATCGCGTTGACGTTGGCGCGCAGGCGGGCTTCCTCGCCGGCGAGCCGTACCGCCTCGCGGTGGACCTCGTCGAAGGCCCGCGCCACTTCACCGATCTCGTCTTCCGAGTCGACGCCGATCGGCATGACCGAGCCCGTGGCGGGCTCGCCCGTCTCGCGCAGGACGCGGACGGTCTCCGGCAGGCCGGTGCCGGCGATCTGGAGCGCTTCGCTGCGCAGCCTGCGCAGCGGGCGGACCAGCGAGCGGGCCATGAGGGTGGTGACGAGCAGCACCAGCAGCAGGAGCAGGCCACTGCCGCCGGCGGCCAGCAGCGCCGAGCGCTGCGCGGAGTCCTGGAGGGTCTGGATCTGCTGGATGATCGAGTCCGACAGTTGCTTCTCCACCGTGCGCATGCTGCTGACGGTGAAGCTGATGACGTCGAACCAGCGGTCGGCGTCCTGGCGGATCTTCGGGTCCAGGTCGAGTGTCCTGACTCCCTTGAGCTGCTGGGCCTGGGCGACGAGACGGTACAGCTCGGCGCGGTCGACCTTGGCGCCGGTGACGGTGTCGTCGTAGGCCTGCCTGTGGTCGATGGAGGCCAGGGACTTGAAGGAGTTGACCTCGCTTTCCCGCTGGGCGTAGGCGGCGGTGAAGGCGTTGAACTCCTCGGTCTTGAAGCTGCCGCTGAGGACCGCGGCCGACAGCAGGGCGCGCATGGCGGAGGCGTGGTCCTTGGCGCGGTTGAGTGCCGCCATGGCCTGGATGGACTTGCTGAGCGACTCGTCCAGGGCTCCCTGGTCGACCTCTTCGTGGAAGGCTTCCAGGACGTCGATGATCTGGGAGTACTTGTTCAGCGTCGGGAGCGCGAGGAAGCTGTTCTTGGTCGCCTGGTCGCGGACGATCTTGACTTCCGCGAGGCGGCCCACGGCGGTCGCGGCCAGGGTGTCGGCGGTCTCACCGTGCGAGGTGTCGATGACCGCGGCTCTCGTCGTCACCTTCGCCATGGCCTCGTCGACCGCCGGGAAGGCGTTGCTGTACAGCTCCCGCAGCTTCTCCGTGCGGCCGTCGGCCACGAAGGCGACCGCCCTGTCGCGTTCGAGCTCGAGCGCGTCGGCCAGTTCCGCGATGGCGGCACTGAGCTCGGCCTTCTCCAAGCTGCGCTGGTATTCGTTGACCCGCGAGATGGAGTCGACGATCTGTAAGGCGCCCACCAGGACACTTACCGCCGTCGGCACCGCGATGAGGGCGATGAGACGCCATCGAACTCGCCAGTTGCGCAGTGCGAACCTGCCGCTCTTCACGCCTTTCGCCCTTCTGTCGCCTGATCCAGGTCTCGCTCTGACTGGCCTGACAGGACCGGTGCCCGTCCCACGAGCAGCCTCGGGTAAATGGGGATCCACGACGTTCCTCTTGAGGCAAGAAGTAATTTGAGCACATCCTGACCTGTCAGGCCAACAGAACATTAGCCTCATACGCCTCAATTCATCCGACATCGGGTGTCAAGAAGCTATAAAGCGGACATACCTCTCCAATTCCCAACAAGTGGTGTGTCCAGAACGAAATGATTCATGGCCATTGACGGATAAGGTCCTGTACGATCTCCGTCCTGTCCGCACGGCTCTGCCCCCCTACCCCTCGGGCCCCGCGCGCGTACAACTTCCCCTCCCCCAAGGAGAGTCATGATTTTCGGGCCTCTCGCACGTGCGTCCGTTATCGGATTGGTGGCGTTAACCCTCGCTGCCTGCAGCAACAGCGCGCCGAGTGAGTCCGCAGGCGCGGCCAGCGGTCCGCTGGAGAAGACCACGCTGAACATCGGGATCACCCCCACCCCCTCCTCCGCCCCGGTCTTCATCGCCATGAAGCGGAACTTCTTCAAGGAAGAGGGGCTGACCGTCAAGACGACGGTCATCCAGGCCCCGCAGGCCGCGATGCCCCTGGTCGCCAACGGCAGCATGGACATCTTCAAGGGCAGCTACGTCTCGATGCTGAACATCCAGGACGCGGGCCAGAAGCTCAAGATCCTCTCCGACACCTTGCAGGGCGCCCCCGGCATCGCCGGCGTCGTGGTGGCCAAGGGCTCACGGATCCAGACCGCCGAAGACCTCAAGGGCAAGACGATCGCGGTCAACTCGCTGAAGAATCTCGGCGAGCTGTCGGTCTCCGCCCATTTGCAGATCAACAGCCTGACCCCGACGGACGTGAAGTTCGTCGTCTTCAACTTCGACAAGCAGCTCCCGGCTCTGTTCGGCGGCCAGGTGGACGCCGCCTGGCTCGTGGAGCCCTTCCTCACCGCCGCCCAGCAGGAGGGTGCGCGGCTTCTGCTCGACACCAACTCCGGGCCGACCGACGCCCTGCCGATCGACGGCTGGGGCACCACAGAGGACTGGGCGGCCAAGCACCCCAAGACCGCCGCCGCCTTCCAGCGGGCCGTCACCAAGGCCCAGCGACTGGCGGCGACGGACCGCTCCGCGCTCGCGGACGTGGTCCCCGAGTACACCCAGATCCCCAAGGTGGCCGTCATGACGATGGCCATGGGGACCTTCCCGACCTCGCTCAACGCGAGCCGGATCCAGCGGGTGGCCGACCTCATGTACGACTTCGGCTATCTGAAGAACAAGATCGACGTCGAATCCATGATTTTCCAGGGAGCAGCGCAATGAGAAGGCTGACTCAGATATTCGTCGCGGGGTTGGCCACCGCGCTGACCATGACCGCCTGTGGGTCCGGTGGCAACCAGACCGCCACCTCGACGGCTTCGCCCGCCGGCTCGGCCTCCGCCGCCCCGGCCGGTGGGGGCCTCGAGAAGACGGAGTTGCTCGTCGGTGTCGTACCGGTGCCGTCGTCGGCCCCGCTCTTCATCGCCGAGAAGCGCGGTTTCTTCAAGGAGGAGGGCCTGACCGTCAAGACGGAGATCATCCAGGCTCCGCAGGCGGTGATGCCGAAGATCCTCAACGGCAGCATGGACGCCTTCCTCACCAGCTACGTGTCGCTCATCGCGATCAACGACTCGGGCGCGGCCAAGGTCCGCCTGATCCAGCACGTCCAGGAGGGCGCGCCCGGCGTCGCCGGGGTCGTGGTGCCGAAGGGCTCGGCGGTCAAGACCGCCGCGGACCTGAAGGGCAAGACCATCGCGGTCAACGCCCTCAAGGCCATGGGCCAGGCCGTCACCAACGCCCACCTGCAGGCCGCCGGTCTCACCCCCGACCAGGACGTCAAGTACGTCGCGGTGCAGTTCGCCGACCAGCTCGGCGCGCTGGCCTCGGGCAAGGTCGACGCCGCCTGGCTGGTGGAGCCGTTCCTGACCGCCGCCCAGCAGCAGCTCGGCGCGACCCAGGTGATCGACACGATGTCCGGTCCGACCGCCTCCTTCCCGATCGACGGCTGGGGCGTCACCGAGGAGTGGGTCGCCAAGAACCCGAAGACCGCCGCCGCCTTCCAGCGCGCGCTGGCCAAGGCGCAGGCGCTGGCCGGCAGTGACCGCGCCGCCATCGACGAGGTCGTCCCGACCTACACCCAGATCCCGGCCGAGGCCGCCAAGGCCATGAAGCTCGGCGTCTTCTCCGCCGAGGTCGACAAGACCAAGTTCCAGGCGCTGGCCGACCTGCTGACCGGCCTGGGCTACATCAAGGCCAAGCCGGACGTCTCGACGTACGTCGCCAACATTTCCGGATGACCCCTTCGCGTTACAGACGAGGAATCCTGGGCGCCTGCGGTGTCCTGGGGTTCCTCGTCCTCGTTGAGCTGGCGGGCCGGGTCGGGCTGATCGATCCCGGCCTGCTCCCGTATGTGTCGGACGTGCTGGTCGCGGCCGCCGGCCTTCCCTTCGAAGAGAAGTTCCTGATCGACGTGCTGGCCACGCTGGAGGCCTGCGCGCTGGGCCTGCTGATCGCCCTGGTCACGGCCGTTCCCGCGGGTCTGCTCCTGGGGACGGTGCCGATGGTCGAACGCTCGGTGCGGCCCCTGGTGGAGTTCCTGCGGCCGATCCCGTCGGTCTCGCTCATCCCGCTGGCCATGTTCCTCTTCCCGGCCAGCCAGGACGCCAAGACGGCCCTGGTGGCCTACACCTGCGCCTGGCCCCTGCTGATCAACACCATGTACGGCCTGGCGGACGTCGACCCGCTCGCCAAGGAGACGCTGCGCAGCTTCGGCTTCGGCCCGCTGGCGGTCGTCCTGCGGGTGAACCTGCCGAGCGCGGCCCCGTTCATCGCCACCGGCATCCGCATCGCCGTCTCGGTGACGCTCATCGTCGCGGTCAGCGTGGAGCTCATCGCCGCGGGCGACGGCGGCCTGGGCACCTTCATCTCCCTGGCCGGCGGGGCCAACCGCGTCGACCGCATGCTCGCGGCCACGGTGTGGGCGGGCTTCATCGGCCTGGCCGTCAACCTGCTGTTCACCATGGGCGAGCGCAGGGTCTTCCGCTGGCACCAGGCCAGGGCGGGGGTGGCAGGATGACGCTCGCGGCACGACGCGGCCGTGTCGGCCGCTTCGGCACCGGCCTGCTGTGGTACTGGCTGATCCCGGTGACGGCGGTCGTCTGGGAGGTGAGCACCAGGCAGCTGGAGGCCGTCTACTTCCCGCCGCCGTCGGTGATCGTGGTGCGCCTGCACGAGATGTGGTTCTCCGGGCCCCTGTCGCAGGCCTTCCTGACCGACGAGGCGCTCGACGACCTGGTGCCCAGCCTGACCAGGCTCTTCGTGGGCTGGGCCGCCGCGGCGGCCGCCGGGGTGGTCGTGGGGCTGATGCTGGGCCGATCGGCCAGGCTGGCGGCGCTCGTGGAGCCGCTGCTGCACTTCGGACGCTCGGTGCCGCCCTCCACGTTGCTGCCGGTCTTCCTGCTGCTGTTCAAGATCGGCACCCCGATGCAGGTGGCGTCGATCGTCTACGGCGTCATCTGGCCGGTGCTGATCAACTCGATGGACGGCGCGCGCTACGTCGACCGCCAGTACATCGAGACGGGCACGGTCTTCCGGGTCAGCACGACGCAGCGCATTCTCCGTATCATCCTGCCCGCCGCCGCGCCCAAGATCTTCGCGGGACTGCGGCTCAGCGTCTCCCTGGCGCTGATCATGATGGTCGTCTCCGAGCTGGTGGGCAGCAGCGAGGGCATCGGACACCGGCTGCTGGAGGCCCAGAGCGAGTTCGACATCCCGGCCATGTGGGCGGGCATCGTCCTGCTCGGCGTGCTGGGCATCGTGCTCAACTCGGCCTTCATCGCCGTGGAGCGGGTGGTGCTCTCGTGGCACCACCAGTCCAGGAAGGCCGCCTCCGACCTGTAGGCAGGCAAAGAGAAAGGGGAGGCGGGCGAACACCCGCCTCCCCTTTTCTGCTGTCTAGGCCACACGCTTCTCGTCGATGAGGGTGCGCTTGACGCACTCCCCGTTCCTGATCCACTGCCACACCCGGCTCTTGCTCTTGCCGTCGTCGCTCAGCACGATCAGCTCGAACAGCCGCATGTCCTCGCCCTCGGCCTTGTAGATCCAGTGCAGGTAGATCGTCGAGTCGTCGAGCTCCCAGAACGTGCCCCTGATGCGCTCGGTGTCGAAACCGCAGCGGCCCTCGCCCAGATACGTGCCCGGGAACTCCAGGACCTCCGTACGGCCGTCGTCCCAGGTGTAACGGTTGGTCTGGTGGTAGGTCACGTCGTCGACGATCCGGCAGGTCAGGTGCGAGCGGTGCCGGTCGATGAGGTTGCCCTCGCCGTCGAGGTGGGTGTAGGTGCCCTCCCACTCGCCCTCGTGCCGTGCCAGCAGCGGCATGTCCTCGCGCAGTCCCATCAGTTTTCGCCCTTCTCAGTGTTGTGCCACCAAGGATCCGCACCTTGGGAACGGTTGACCAGGTAGGACCGGCGTCGCACGAAGCGCTGGATCGAGGCCTTGCCCATGCGTGAGCCGCCCAGGCCGGACAGCTTGAAGGAGTTCTTCTCGCCCTCGTGGACCAGGGCGGTCAGCGAGGCGTCGTTGACGCTCACCGCGCCCACCTGCAGACGCGCCGCGACGGCCCTGGCGCCGGTCTCGTCGGCGGCGAAGACCGCCGCCGACAGGCCGTAGGCGGAGTCGTTGGCCATGGCCACCGCCTCGTCGGCGTCGGCCACCGGCATCACCGGCAACAGCGGGCCGAACGTCTCCTCGGTCATGACGAGCATCGAGTGGTCGACGCCGGACAGGACGGTCGGGCGGCACCACAGGCCGCCGCCGTGCTCCTCGACCACGCCGCCGGTGTGCACGCGCGCGCCGCGTTCGACGGCGTCGGCCAGGTGCCGCTCGATGACCTCGACCTGGTCGGCCGCGATGATCGGGCCGATCGGCCCGCCCTCGCAGGTGAGCCCGACCGCGCCGGCCTTGGCGGCGAGCAGGTCCACGAACTCGTCGTGGACCGACCGCTCGACGTAGATCCGCTCGATCGACTGGCACGACTGCCCGGCGTTGGCCGTGGCGCCCCACAGGATCGCCGAGGCGGTCCTGTCCAGGTCGGCGCCCTCCAGCACGATCGCCGGGTCCTTGCCGCCGAGTTCGAGGAAGGCCGGGACGAAGGCGCGGGCGGCGGCTTGTGCGACCTTCCTGCCGGTGGGGACGCTGCCGGTGAAGACCAGCGCGTCGACCAGCGGCACCATCTCGGCGCCTGTGGTGCCGTCGCCCTCGACCAGCAGCAGCGGCACCTCCTCCGGCACCAGCCGCATCAGCGGCTCGATGAAGCGGGGGGTGACCTCGCTCGGCTTGACGATCACGGCGCACCCCGCGGCCAGGGCGGGAACCGCGTCGATCATGCCGAGCAGCAGCGGCAGGTTCCACGGGCTGATCACCCCGACCAGCTCGTACGGCACGGCCTCGCCGCCGACGACGATCCCCGGCAGCGAGGCCGGGGCGTCGTCGGGCGCGGCGAGCAGGGCGGGAGCCTGGGCCACCCAGCGGTGGATCAGCCCGGCCACGATCTGCCGTTCCAGCAGCGACTCGCCCGTCCGCCCGGTGTCGGCGACCAGCGCCTCCAGCAGGGCATCGTCGGTCGCGATGGCCTGTGCCAGCCGGGTCAGGGCAGGACCCCTGTCCGTCGCCCGCCAGGCCGCGGCCGCCTCGCGCAGTCCCGCCGCCGCCGACGCGAGGTGCGCGGCGGACGGCGGGCACAGCACGTGGTCGGGCTTCCCGGTCAGCGGGTTCCTGACCTGTGTCATACAGCTACGCTCCGTTGGTCGCGCACCACTGGGCCCAGGTGGAGGTGCCACCGCCCAGCTGCTTGTTGTAGAAGGAGGTCCAGGAGTTCTCGCTCGTACCGGGGGCGCTGGGGCTGGTCTTGTACAGCGGCCAGTTGGCGTCGACGGCGGTGCGGATCCACGGCTCCAGGCTGGAGTAGCCCGCCAGCGACCAGCTGCGGGCGTGGTAGGTGAGCTGCCCCTGGACACTCGTCTCGGGCAGGCACATGAACGGCGCCCACGGGCTCGTGCGCGCCCAGCTGATCTTGGTCTTCATGTGCCCGGCGGGGTACCAGCCGTTGCCGGTGGCCCTGGCGTACACCTCGTCGAGGTCGACGTAGAAGTCGAACATCTCCATCGCCGAGTAGGTGCCGTTCTTCAGCCCGAAGCTCTCCCCCAGGGTGGTGCCGAAGTTCGTGCGCACCGGGATGTCGCTGGTCCACTCGACCTCGTCGTGCATCGTGCGCAGGGTGGGGCCGACGAAGCTGGAGGTGACGTTGAAGGGACCGAAGTTCACGTTGGCGTTGTTGATCGGGACGACCGGGTAGGTCTTGCCGTCGATCGGGTTGGTCCACTGCGTCAGGATCTGCGTGGGGTTGTTGGGGTCGGTGTAGAAGACGATCTCGCGCGAGAGCTGGTAGAGCTGGTTGGTGTTGGGCACCCGGTACAGCTGCCTGATGTTGTAGCCCTCGATGTTGAAGAGCTTCTGCCCGTGGACGATGCCGGGCGCCAGGGCGTTGCCCTCGACGTTGGCGTAGACCGAACCGGAGATGCGGAAGACCATGTCCTCCCCGTCGGGCCGGCCGTACGTCTGCAGGGCGAGCTTGCCGGCCTGGTCGGTGACCTGGATGTAGACCGGTCCCGGGTGGGTGGGGTCGGAGGTCTCCTCCGCCACGGCGGCGGTGCCCGTGGAGGCGAGCATCACCACGCACATCGCGATTGACGTGGCTAAACGCTTGTTCATCGAATCTCCAGTGAGGGGAGGGGTGAAGCGGCTGGAAAATCCGACCATCTTCAGCGAAGCGATGTCAACGAGGCAGGTGAGATGATATCCCGGCGTAGTTAACTAAAGTTGCAAGCCTCCCGAAAAGTGCATTTGACCCATTTTGTCGGTAATTGGTGCGCTCGCGTGGCTCCCGGACCAATGGTCGGATAGAGTCCCCATGCTCAGGTAGCTCGCGCCTCAAGGAATCCAGCTTGCTCGAGATTTCGAACCTCACGCACACATACGGCAGCGGCCCCTCCGCCCACCACGCCATCGACGGGCTGAGCCTCAGCGTGGCCGAGGGCGAACTGCTGTGCATCGTGGGCCCTTCCGGCTGCGGGAAGTCCACCCTCCTGCGCTCGATCGCCGGGCTCATCAAGCCCACCGGCGGCCAGATCGCCATCGGGGGGCGCACCGTTACCAAGACCCCCGACGACCTCGCGGTGGTCTTCCAGGACTACAGCCGCTCGTTGTTCCCCTGGATGACGGTGGCCGACAACGTCGCCATGCCCCTGCGGCGGCGCACCATGGACAAGGCCCGGCGCAGAGCCGCCGCCGAGGAGGCCCTGGAGTCCGTGGGCCTGGCCGGGGCGGGCAAGAAGTACCCCTTCCAGCTGTCGGGAGGCATGCAGCAGCGGGTCTCCATCGCCCGGGCGCTGGCCTACCGCCCCACCCTGATGCTCATGGACGAGCCCTTCGGCTCGGTCGACGCGCAGACCCGCGAGGACCTGGAGGACCTGGTCCTGCAGGTGCGCGGGCACCACACGATGACCATCGTGCTCATCACCCACGACATCGACGAGAGCGTCTACGTCGGTGACCGGGTCGTGGTGTTGTCGAAGGCCCCGGCCCACGTGGTCGGCGACCTGAAGGTGGACCTGCCCGCGCCGCGCGACCAGATCACCACGCGCGAGCACCCCGACTTCGTGCACCTGCGCGCCGAGGTGGGCCGCCTGGTGCGCGGCGTCGAGCGCACCCACGCCTGATCCCCGCACCTGATCCCCGCGGCGGGTGCCGGGCGCCCTCCGCTGTCAGGCGCCCTGTCAGAGCCGTCCCTCGCTGATGTCCGCCTTGGCGGCCCGCACGCCCTCCTGGAAGCTGTTCAGCCTGCTGCGCACCAGCGAGGCGGGCGCGTGCGTCGGCGTGGGCGTCACACCTCTGGGCATCGCCCCGCTGGGCGCGGAGCCGGGCACCAGGTTGGCCTTGGGCACCCGCTTGGGCAGTCCCGCCGCGGTCGGAGGGTCCTTCACCGGGTTGCCCACGACCGCCGCGGCGTTCCAGCCCTCGTCGGTCTTGGCCGAACCCCACTCGCCGTCCGCGCCGAACCACGCGGACTGCACGGAGGCGAAGATCGGCAGGAAGTCGTCCTCCGATCCCCCCGGCTCGGGCACCAGCGGGTGGGCGCCCAGCGGCAGCGACAGGTCCGCGAGCCCCGCTGTGGTGTCGGGAGGCCACGGCGGCGTCACCGGCCTCACCCGCGGCCTGAGCCTGACCCGCAGGCCGCCCTCCACGGGGCTGGTGAGCAGCGCGGAGGGCAGCAGGACCAGCGCCGTCAGCCCGCCCTCCTCGTTGGCCCGCACCTGGACGCGGATGCGGTGCCGCCTGGCCAGGCGGGCGACCACGAAGTGCCCCATGCGCCGCGACGCCGTCACGTCCATCGCCGCGGCGTGCGCCAGGCGCTGGTTGGCCTGCAGCACCTCGTCGGGCGTCATGCCGATGCCCACGTCCGACAGCGCCACCATGATCCCCCCACCGTCGAAGCGGCTGCCCGCCATCGTCACCGGGCTGGCCAGCGGGGAGTAGGCCAGCGCGTTCTCGGCGAGCTCGGCCAGCAGGTGCACGAGGTCGTTGGCGGCCTCGCCGCTGACCGCGACCCCGTCGGGCATATGCGCCGACACCCGCTCCGAGTCCTCCAGCTCCTCCAGGACGGCCACGGCGATGTCGCTCAGCCTGACCGGCTGCGTCCAGCGCCTGACCGGATCCTGCCCGGCCAGCACCAGCAGGTTGTCGCCGTTGCGTCGCATGCGGGTGGCCAGCAGGTCGAGCTTGGTGAGCGTGTCGGGCTGCCACTCCCCCTGTTCGAGGCTGTCGATGAGGGTGATCTGCCGCTCGACCAGTGCCTGGGAGCGGCGGGAGAGGTTGACGAACATGGCGTTGACGTTGGCCCGCACGCCGGCTTCCTCCTGCGCCAGCCGTACGGCCTCGCGGTGGACCTCGTCGAAGGCCCGCGCGAGATCGCCGACCTCGTCGTCGCCGTGCACGCCGATGGGCTCCACCGGCGGCGCGGCGTGCTCGCCGTGCTCGCGCAGCATCCGGACGGTCTCGGGCAGCCGCTCGTTGGCGATCTGCAGGGCCTCGCTGCGCAGCCGCCGCAGCGGCCGCACCAGCGACCGGGCCATGGCCAGGGCGACCAGGAGGACGAGCAGGATCATGGCGCCGGTGGCGAGCGCGGCGATGCCGCCGTCGCGGTGGGCCTGGGAGCGCAACGCCAGGGTGTGCACGTGGATCGACTGCATCAGGCGCTGTTCCAGCAGGCGCATCGCGTCGACCTTGGCGCAGGCGGCCTCCGACCACAGCTCGGCGTCGCGACTGCTGCCGGGGACCAGGTCGAGGATGGTCCGCCCGTTCTCCGCCTGGGTCAGCGCCACCATCCGGTACAGCTCGGCCTGGTCGATCTTCTGGCCCGTCACGGTGTCGTGGTAGAGCTGGCGCTGCTCGACGGTGGCCAGCTGCCGGTAGGTGGCGACCTCGCCCTCCACGCGTGCCTGGGCGCCGATGAGGACGTTCAGCTGGGCCGGGCGCAGCTCTCCCGCCAGCAGGACCCCGGTCATGACCGAGCGCAGCCTGGCCGCCTGGTCCTTGGCCCGTGACAACGCGGCCAGGGCGAGGGTGGTGTTCTTGATCTGGCCTTCGGGGCTGTCGCGGGCGATCTCCTGGTTGAACTCCTGCAGCACGGTGACGAGATCGTCGTAGCGTGCCATCGCCGACAGGGCGGGGAGCTCGCTGGTCAGCACGAGGTCGCGGACGAGCGGGAGCTGCTCCAGTCTGGCCACGATGCGACCGGCGGGCTCCGAGGGAGGATCGAGGCGGGCGGCCTGCGTGGTCACCGTGGCGACGATCGTGTCCACCCGGCCGAAGGCCCGCTGGAGCGAGGCGAGCCTGGTCTCGGCGCGTGAGGCGGAGATGTAGCGCACCGCCTGGTCGCGCTCGGCCGACAGATTGTGGATCAGCTCGTAGATCGTCTCGCCGAGCTGGGCACGGTCCATGACGAGCTGGTACTGATCGGCCTGCCTCATGGAGCCGGCCACCTGCAACCCGCCCATGACGAGCGCGGCGACCGCGGGCACGATGATGATCGCGATGAGTCGCCAGCGCACGCGCCAATTCCGCAGGGCTAATCGCATGCATGCACCGAAACGCCGGAGGGGTGAGAGCAACCAGAGCATATACCTGGAAAGCGGGATTTTCCGTTAGAGCTGCACATATTGGCTGGTAAAGGGGGTCGACGGGCCCCGGCAGGGGTGCGCCGGCCGCCTGGGACGCTTCCGGGCCGGATCGCCGCGGACTAGGGTGATCCGCCATGAGATGGGGCGCCGTCCTGGCCGGCCTGACGCTGGTGGTGTCCGCCTGCGCCGGCCCGGATTCCGGCAGCGGGCCGGAGAGGACCGAGCTTCGCGTCGCCGTCCTGCCGACCCCCGACGCGGCCCCGCTCTACATCGCCCTCCAGAGGAGCTTCTTCGAGGAAGAAGGGCTCACCGTCAAGGCCGAGATCGTCGATGACGGCACACGCGCCGTGCCCAGGCTCGCCGCGGGCGAGCTCGACCTGGCCATCGCCGACTACATGACCGTCTTCGACCTCGTCGACAAGGGCGCCAGGCTCAGGGTCGTCGCCGACGCCTCCCAGGCCGGCACCGGTACGGCCGCGCTCATGGCCCAGAAGGACTCGGGCGTCACCACGATCCGGGAACTGCGCGGCATGAAGGTCGCCGCTCCCGCCGGGATCAGCACGTTGCTGGTGGAGGTGACGCTGAAGGCCAACGGGATGGAGCCGGACGACGTGACCATGGTGCGCGTGCCGTACCCGGACCATCCACGAGCCCTGAGCGAGGGCCGGGCCGACGCCTCCAACGCCTGGGAGCCCTACGTGACGGCCGTGGAGAAGGCGGGCGGGATCAAGCTCGCCGACACCGTCGCCGGGCCCACCGCGGACTTCCCGGTCGCCGGCTGGGTGGCCTCCGACGACTGGGCCGCGCAGCATCCGAGGACGATGGCGGCCTTCCAGCGTGCCCTCCTGAAGGCGCAGAAGCTGGCCGCGGGCGACCGCAGGGCCGTGCAGGACGTGCTCCCCACCTACACGCGGATCGACGCCGCGACGGCGGCCGCGATGGTCCTGCCCGCCTACCCGATCACTCTCGACGTCAAGCGGGTCCAGCGGGTCGCCGACTTCATGGCGGAGTTCGGGCACCTGAAGGCGAGGCTGGACGTGGCTCCGCTGATGGCGCAGCAACCACCGCAGCTGCGGGCGGGGTGATCGCCCGCAGCCGGGCGGGCCTCAGGCGCTGGCCGTCATGTGCCGGGTGAGGGCGTGCTCGACGAGCGTGATGAGGGTCTGCTTGACCGCGTCACGCGAACGCGCGTCCAGCGTCACGATCGGCACGTGCGGCGAGAGCGACAGGGCCTCGCGCACCTCCTCGCTCTGGTGAGGGAAGGCGCCGTCCCACCCGTTGATGCCGATGACGAACGGCAGGCCCGCCTCCTCGAAGTAGTCGATCGCAGGGAAGCTGTCGGCCAGGCGGCGGGTGTCGACCAGGACCACGGCGCCGATGGCGCCGCGCACCAGGTCGTCCCACATGAACCAGAACCGGTGCTGCCCGGGCGTGCCGAACAGGTAGAGGATCAGGTCCTGGTCGAGGGAGACACGGCCGAAGTCCATCGCGACGGTGGTCGTCGTCTTGGTGGGCGTGAGCGACAGGTCGTCCACGCCCGCCGAGGCGTCGGTCATCACGGCCTCGGTGGTGAGCGGAAGGATCTCCGACACCGCCCCCACGAAGGTCGTCTTGCCCACGCCGAAGCCTCCCGCGACGACGATCTTCGTCGAGGAGAGGCCCCTAGAGCCTGCGAAGTCCACTGAGCACCCTTTCGAGCAGGTTGAGGTCCGGGCTACCCGATTCCAGCGCAGGCTGGTGGACACGGATCAGACCCTCTGCCGCCATGTCAGCGATCAGAACTCGGACCACGCCGAGCGGCTGTCGTAAAAGTGCGGAGATCTCGGCGACCGACCGCACCTGGCGAGCCAGCTGGATGATCGTCTGATACTCCGGACTGACTAGTGAAATGTCTTGATGCGCGGCTGTCAATTCAGCCGGAAGCGATACCAACGCCTCCATCGCGAACTTGATGCGCGGAGCGGTGCGCCCGCCGGTCACGGCATACGGCCGCACCAGCGAGCTCGACTTGCGCCGCGCGCCGTCCGAGGTGGGGCTGTTATCACCCGTCCAACCCTGATCTGACACTGTCTTGTCTCCCGTCGGCGCCGACTAGTGCGGCCGCGAGGCCTGCAATTCGGCTCGTACGGCAGGCGTGAGCACCTGCCCGGCGCGCTCCACGAGCAGCGTCATCTGGTAGGCGACCAGGCCCATGTCACAGTCGGCCGAAGCGAGCACGGCCAGGCTGGACCCATCGCTGATCGACATGATCATCAAAAGGCCGCGCTGCATCTCGATCACCGTCTGGCTGACCGCGCCGCCCTCGAACACCCGGGCCGCGCCCGCCGTGAGGCTGACCACGCCGGAGGCCACCGCGGCCAGCTGGTCGGCCCGGTCCTTCGGGAAGCCCTCCGAGTAGGCGAGCGGCAGTCCGTCGGCGGAGACCACCACGGTGTGCGCCACGCCCGGCACGTTGTTGACGAAATCAGTGATCAACCAGCTGATCCCGCGCGCACCCTGGCTCAGTTCTCTCATGGTCATTCCTCTCCAATTTCTTCACGGCCCTGCCGTACACCTTGCTGGTAGCTGGACAACCGGCTGCGCAGCCGGTCGGGGGAGACCGGCTCGGCCGGCTCGCCGAACAACGAACCGGAGGTCGGCACCGATCCCGGCACCAGGTTGGCCTTGGGCACGCGGCGGGGCAGCCCGTTCTGGGTCTGTCCCGACGAGGCCTGCTCGGACGGTCCGCCGGTCAGCGGGCCGCCGGGGCTCAGAGGTGCGCCCGGCGGGAAGCCGCCTCCGGCAGGCTGGCGCTGCGGCAGGCCGCCGCCCCCGCTGGGGTCGCGCTGCGGCAGGCCGCCACCCGAGGCCGGGTCGCGCTGGGGCAGGGCGCCCCGGCCCGGGTCCCGCTGGGGCAGTCCCTCGTACGGGGGCTGGCCACCGCCGGAGGGGTCACGCTGCGGCAGGCCGGAGGCGGTGACCGGCGACGGCTGGCGCTGGGGCAGGCCCTGTCCGGGAGGCATCGCCGCCGGGGCGGAGACCTCCGGCGTCTGGAAGGCCTGCGGAGCGGGCTCCGGCGGGCCGGGCTGGGCCAGGACCGCCGGCTTGGTGAACCAGTCCGAGGTCTGCACCTGCTCGAAGATCGGCAGGAACTCCTCGTCCTGCTCCTCCAGGGGCGAGTCGCGGAAGACGGGCAGCGGTCCGGTCAGCTCGCTGGGGTTGGGCTGGTCGAAGGCGGGCCAGGCGGTGTCGGAACCCCGCTGGGAGCCGGCGGACCAGGTGGTGTCCGAGCCCTGCGAGCCGGTGGACCAGTCCGAACCCTGCGAGCCGGTGGACCAGTCGGAACCCTGCGAGCCGGTCGACCAGGAGTCGGCCGAGCGCGGCGTCCACAAGTCGCCGGGGCGCGAGGCGGTGTCGGGCGCCGCGGCACGCGCGGACGGCGCGCCGGGGCGCGTCGACCAGGCGTCCTCGGCCGGAGGCAGCGCCGACCAGGGGTCGTCGTTCGCGGGCTCGTCGGCCAGGCGCGCGGGCCGCTCGGTGAACAGCTCGGGCTCCTCCCCCGACACCGAGGGCCAGCCGCCTCCGGGCGGCGGCAGGGTGTCGGGCCACGGGGTGTGCATGACCCCGGCGCCCGCGGGAGCGCCGGTCGGCTGACCGGGCTCGGCGCGCGGGAAGGGCGTGCCCGAGGAGAACAGGTCGGACGAGGGCGCCTCGGCGAAGGCGCCGCGCGACGGGCCGCCGGCCAGGGAGGCCGGGCCCTCGCCCTGGAAGGCGGCGGCCATCGCCGGGATCTGCTGGGTGGGGGCGTTGGACGGGGCGATGAGCACCGCCGGGAGCAGCACCATCGCGATCAGTCCAGGGCCCTCCTGCCGCGAGCGCAGCTGGACCTGGACGCCGTGGCGCAGGGCCAGCCGGCCGACCACGAACAGGCCCATGCGGCGGGCGACGGAGACGTCCACGACCGGAGGGTTGGCCAGGCGCCAGTTGAGCTCGGTGAGCTCCTCGGCGGTCAGGCCGATGCCCTGGTCGGTGACCGAGACGACCACGCCGCCGGGGGCGGAGGCGGTGGTCACCACGACCTTGGTCTCGCGGGGCGAGAAGGAGATGGCGTTCTCGATCAGCTCGGCCAGCAGGTGAACGGTGTCGGTGACGGCCGGGCCGACGATCTCGACGTCGGAGGGGATCTGGATGCTGACCCGCTCGTAGTTCTCGACCTCGGACAGGGAGGCGCGGGCGACGTCGACGAGAGCGACCGGCTCGCTCCAGCGGCGCGCGCTCTCGTGGCCGGCGAGGACCAGGAGGTTCTCGCTGTTACGCCGCATGCGGGTGGCCAGGTGGTCGAGGCGGAACAGGTTCCCGAGCCTGGACTCGTCCTCCTCGCCGTGCTCCAGGTCCTCGATCAGCTGCAGCTGACGCTCGACCAGGGTCTGCGAACGCCGGGAGAGGTTGACGAACATCGCGTTGACGTTGGCGCGCAGCTTGGCCTCGTCGCCGGCGAGCCGTACCGCCTCGCGGTGGACCTCGTCGAAGGCCCGGGCCACTTCACCGATCTCGTCGCGGGTGCCCACGCCGATCGAGGTGATCTTCGGCGTCGCGGTCTCGCCGCTCTCGCGCAGGGTGCGCACGGTGTCGGGCAGGCGGAAGCCGGCGATCTCCAGCGCCTCCGAGCGCAGGGTGCGCAGCGGGCGGACCAGCGAGCCGGCCACCCAGGCGGTGATGAGCAGCACGAGGAGGAGCAGGACCAGGATGACCGCGGCGGAGATGATCGCGTAGCGGAGCTCGGTGTCGCTCAGCTCCTCGGTCCGCTTCACGATCTTGTCGGCCAGGACCATCTCGACCTTGCGCATCGCGTCCACCGTCACGGTGGTGCTGGCGTGCCAGACGTTGAGGTCACGCTTGGTGGTGATGTCGAGGTCGCGGATGGTGCGGTACTCACGCAGCTGGGACAGGGCCCGCTGGCGCATGGCGTCGGCGCGGTCGACGGACTGGCCGCGCACGTTCTTCTTGTACAGCGCCGCCTCGGTGGCGGCCGCCTCGGCCGTGAAGGTGTCGAGCTCGGCCTGCTGGCGGTCCCAGGAACCGAGGAAGTCGGAAAGGTCGTCGTAGTCGAGGCGGCGCTCGACCAGGGCCACCACGAGGATGGCCTGCTGCCGGGAGACCTCCTCCTTGGCCTGGTGCAGAGCTCCGAAGGCGGCGGAGTCGCCGACGAGCTGGTCGTCGTCGCCCACGGTGCCCAGTTCACCCTGCAGGCCGCGCAGCACCTGGATGAGGCTGGTGTAGGTGCGGATGGCGGCACGCGGCGGCGCGCTCTGGCCGACGACCGAGGAGCGCAGCGACGGCAGGCCGTTGAGCCAGCGGCGGATCTCGTCGGTGGCCTGGCGCACACGCGGCTGGTGCTCGGCGTCGATGGCGGCCGTGGCGTCGATCACCTTGGCTCTGGCGGCGTCGACGACCTTCTGCTGGTCGCGCAGCTTGACCAGGTGGGCACTGGCCCGATGGTCGGCCACCAGCCAGGCGGTCAGCGAACGTTCCTTGCCCAGCTCGTGGGAGAGCGTGGACAGGCGCTGCACGAGCTCGGCCACCTGGGTCAGCCGCCGGTACTCGGCGCTGGTGCCGATGGCGTTGGTCAGCTGGATGGCGGCGAGGAGCACGCCCACGACCGTGGGGATGAGGATCAGCGCCACGAGCCGTGAGCGCACGCGCCAGTTCCCCAGCTGGAACCGTCCGCCGGTGTGCTCCCCTGGCGCGACGCGCTTGGGGTTTTCCTTCCTCACTTTGTACGCAACCTCTCGCCGTAACGTGTGCTCGAAACTGACACGTGTGGGGCGCATGGGGGAAGATTTGGGCAGGGCAATTGGAACACAACCCCTACCACATCGGCGAACCGACCTTTTCCCTAGAAAACGCCCAAAACGTGCTTTTTAGGCAGGCCGGAACGAGTCTCGTTCGGCCGGCGCCGCGTGCTTGATCATGAGGTGACGGGTCACCGAGTACTCCTGGACCGCCTCCTGGCTCATGTCCTTGCCGAACCCGCTTCCCTTGACCCCGCCGTGCGGGGCTTCGCTGGCGATCGGCAGGTGGTCGTTGATCCAGGTCACGCCGACGTCTAGGCGGTGCGACACGCGCATCGCCCGGGAGACGTCGCGCGACCAGACCGACGAGGCCAGGCCGTACCTGGTGTCGTTGGCCAGCCGCACCGCCTCGTCCTCCCCGTCGAAGGGGAGCACGACCAGCACCGGACCGAAGATCTCGCCCTGGACCACCTCGCTCGACTGCGCCACGTCGGTGATCAGGGTGGGCGGGTAGTAGAAGCCGGGTCCCTCGGGGACGAACCCGCCGTGAGCCACGGTGCCCGAGACGAAGCCGTGCACCCGGTCGCGGTGCCCGGCGGAGATGAGCGGCCCGATGTCGGTCGAGGAGTCCCAGGGGTCGCCATAGACGATCTTCGACATCACCGAGCGCATGGCCTCGACCGCCTCGCCGTACACCTGCCGGTCCACGTAGACGCGCGTCGCGGCCGTGCAGTCCTGGCCGGTGTTGTAGGTCGCGCCCATCGCCACGCCCCTGGCCATCTCGGCCAGGTCGGCGTCGGCGAACACCAGCGCCGGAGCCTTGCCGCCGAGCTCCAGGTGCACCCGCTTCAAGGAGGCGGCCGCCCCGGTCATGACCGCGCGCCCGGTCTCGGTGGAGCCGGTGACGCTGACCATGTCGACGCCGGGGTCGGTGACCAGGGCCTGGCCGACCTCACCGCCGCCGAGCACGACCTCGACGGGAGCGCCCGCCCGCACGCACAACTCGCGAAGGCGCAGCGTGCTGCGCGGGGTCATCGGCGCCGGCTTGATCACCACGGCGTTGCCCGCGGCGAGAGCGGGGGCGATCTTCCAGACCGCCATGATGAACGGGAAGTTCCACGGTGCGATCGAGCCGACCACGCCGACGGGGCGGCGCAGCATGACCGAGGTGTAGCCCTGACTGAACACCCCCGCCCCCGAGCCCTCCAGCGAGCGGGCGGCGCCGGCGAAGAAGCGCAGGTTGTCGACGGCGAAGGGCAGCTCGCCGTCGCGGAAGACGGCCGCGGGCTTGCCGGTCTCCTCGACCTCGAGCCTGGTCAGCTCATCGGCGTCGGCCTCCACCAGGTCGGCCAGGCGCAGCAGCACCCTGGCGCGCTCGCCGGGAGTCGCCTGCGACCATTCGCCGAAGGCCTGGCGGGCCCGCTGTACGGCCTGGGCCACGGCCTCGACCTGGGTGTCGGCGACATGCTCGATCGGCAGGCCGGTGGCGGGGTTGATCAGTTGGGGCATGACAGGACCTAGGCTCCGAGCTGTTCGATGAGGTCGGCGGCCTTGCGCAGGCCGTCGCGACGACGGATCTCCTCACCCGTGGCGGCCAGGCGAGCACGCAGCTCGCTGTCGCCCAGGAGCGTGGCGACCGCGCCGGTCAGCTCCTCGTCGGTGAAGGTGTAGGTGGACAGGCGCACGCCGTAGCCGAGCTCGTGCACCCGCTGGGCGTTGTCGTACTGGTCCCAGAACAGGGGCAGCAGGATCATCGGCTTGCCGAAGTGCATCGCCTCGGTGGTGGTGTTGTTGCCGCCGTGGGTGATGACCAGGTCGCAGAGCGGGATGATCTTCGTCTGCGGCACGAACTCCGCGCCCCACATGTTGTCGGCGAGCTTGATCTCGGCGTGCAGCGGGCCCTTGGAGACGATGTACTGGTGCTGCGTGGTGCCCAGCACGTCGATCACGCGCTGCATGAGCTCCACGTCGGAGGAGCCCAGCGAGCCGAGCGAGAAGTAGACCAGCGAGGCGCCCTCGCGACGCTCGAAGGGCAGCTCGAACTCCTCGTCGGTCTCGCGCACCGAGGAGTCGAGGCGGTGCCAGCTCGCGTCGAGCGGGCGCTCGGCGGTGTAGTCGAGCGCCTCCGGGTAGACGTAGAGGTTGAGGGCGCCGGAGTGGATGAAGTCCAGGTCGGGCAGCGGCTCGGTGCCCTGCTCGACGCTCCACTCGTTGAAGGCGCTCCAGACCTCGCGGTGGGTGCGGTCGTACTCCGCGCGGAAGGCCTCCCACTCGGAGCGGTCGCCGGCGGGCAGGCCGGAGAAGACCGGGGCGATCTGCGGGCCGCGTACCTCCAGCGGGTTGCACGAGACGATGCGCACGAACGGCTTGCCCGCGGTCAGCAGCGCCGGGAAGGTGATGACGTTGTCCTCGACGATGACGTCGGGCCGTACGCGCTCGATGATCGCCTTGAGCTGCGGCTCGCAGTACTTGGCGCCGTCGATGAGGGAGTCCCAGATCGGCTTGGTGACCGTGGAGAGCTGCTCCAGCGTGGTCTTGCGGTACTCGGGCGCGGTCTCGCGGATGAAGTCCTTCCAGAACTGGCCCGGGTCCTGCTCCTCGGCGTCGTCGGCCGGAGGAGCGAGGTCGACCAGGTCCTCCTCGAAGCCCAGGGCCTCCAGCTTGCCCTTCCAGGAGGCCTCGGCCGCGAAGACCACCCGGTGTCCGCGCTTGCGCAGAATGTCGCCGATGCCGATGCAATTGTTCGTGGGCCCGTAGGCACTCTCGGGCATGAAAAGGATGGTTAGCGACATAGTCATCTCCGGGGGCTTGAATTTCGCTTCACAACATCATCTGGCGGAAAGGTCATCTTCGCGGCACTATGGCACCCGTGACGCAGCGTAAAAGTCGATCTGACCGACGAATCGACCTCATCGAGGCCGCCCGTCGCGCCATCGTGCGACACGGCATCGATCGCGTGCAGCTCGCTCACGTCGCCGAAGAGGCCGGACTGACCTCCGGTGCGGTGCTCTACCACTACCCCGAGCTGTCCGAATTGCTGATCGACGCCCAGCAGGCGGGATTGGAGCGTTTCTACGAACAGCGGGTCAAGCGCATCGCCGATCTCACCGACCCGGTGGAAAAGCTCGTCACCACCATCCGCGCCGGCCTTCCGACCGGCCCGGAGGACCCGGATGTCCGGCTGCTCAACGAATGCGGAGGAGCGGCCGGGCGCAACCGGATGTACGGCCTGATGCTCACCGCCCTGTACGACCGTCAGGTGGCGATGTATCAAGCCATTCTCGACACCGGAGCCGCCCTGGGCGTCTTCACGCTCACCGCCGAGCCGATCACGATCGCGCGCAACCTGGTGGCTCTGGAGGACGCCTACGGCTACCGCATCACCGCCAGGCACCCGGCGATCGGCCCGGCCGAGGCGGCCGAGCTGATCATGTCGTACGCCCGCACGGCGACGGGCTGCGAGCTCATCCACTGATGAGCACCGCGTCCTCCGGGCGCCAGCCCAGCCTGACCCGCTCGCCGGGCCGGACCTGGCTGGCTCCCTGAACCGCGACGAGCACGGGCTTGGGATGGCCGGTCACGTCCACCGAGACGTGCGAGACGCCGCCGTAGAAGCTCACGTCCGCGACCGTGCCCGCCAGCCCGCGGTCGGCGGCCAGGCTGATCTTCTCGGGCCGTACGGCCAGCAACGCGGGAGCGCCCTCGGGCAGCTCCCCCTCGGCCGGGAGCGTGCCGAAGTGGCCGTTGCTCAGGCCCCTGGCGCTCGCGGTTCCCTCGAAGAGGTTGTTGGCGCCGACGAAGTCGGCCACGAACCGCGAGGCGGGCCGCTCGTACAACGCGATGGGCGCGTCGACCTGGCAGACCCTGCCCGACTCGAACACCGCGATCCGGTCGGCCAGCGACATGGCCTCCTCCTGGTCGTGGGTGACCACGACGAAGGTGATGCCGACCTCGTTCTGCAGCCGCTTGAGCTCCAGCTGCATGTCCGCGCGGACCTTCTTGTCGAGCGCCGACAGCGGCTCGTCGAGCAGCAGCAGGCGGGGGCGCTTGACGATGGCGCGGGCCAGGGCCACCCGCTGGCGCTGGCCGCCGGACAACTGCTGCGGCTTGCGCCCCGCCATCGCCGACAGGCCCACGGTCTCCAGGACCTCGCCGACCCGCCGGCGGATCTCGTCCTTGCCGAGCCGCTCCTGCTCCAGGCCGTAGGCGACGTTCTTGGCGACGTTCATGTGCGGGAACAGCGCGTACGACTGGAACATCAGGTTGATCGGCCGGCGCTCCGGCTTCAGGGCCAGCAGGTCGCCGCCGTCGAGCGTGACGTCGCCGCTGTCGGGGGTCTCGAAGCCCGCCAGGATGCGCAGCAGCGTCGTCTTGCCGCAGCCGCTCGGCCCGAGCAGGGCGAAGAACTCGCCCTGGCCGATGGTGAGGCTGACCTCGTCGAGCGCGGTGACCTCACCGAAGCGACGGCTGACCCGGTCAATCGTGAGCACCACGTTCTCCGATCTTGGTGAGGCGCTGGCCCGCGATCACCGCGGTGAAGCTGATGAGCAGCAGGACCGTCGCCAGCGCGTTGGCCTCCGGCTTCACGCCGAACCGGAGCATCGAATAGATCACGATGGGCAACGTCTGCTCCGTCGGCCCGATGGTGAAGAAGGCGATCACGAACTCGTCGAGCGACAGCGTGAAGGCCAGCAGCGCGCCGGCCACGATGCCCGGCGCCAGCTGCGGCAGCGTGATCTTCACGAAGGTCCGCACGGCTCCCGCGCCCAGGTCGCGCGAGGCCTCCTCCAGGGAGGGGTCAGCGTGGGTGAGCCGGGTGCGCACGACCGCGGCCACGAAGGCCATCGAGAAGACGGCGTGCGAGAGCATCACCGACCACAGGCCCAGCGTGACCTGGACCAGCGCGTAGAAGGCCAGCAGGCCGATCGCCAGCACCAGGTCGGGCAGGATCGCGGGCATGAGCGCGACCGCGTCGAGCACCTTGGAGCGGGTGTGCCTGGCCAGCCCCACCGCCAGCAGCGTGCCCAGGACGGTGGCGAGCACCGTCGAGCCCACCGCCACGAAGAGGGTGTTGACCAGGCCCTCGGCGATGCGGTCGTTGGCGAGGAACTCGCCGTACCACTTCAGGCTGAAGCCCTCGAAGACGTAGGGCGAGTCACCCGCGTTGAACGACATCCACACCAGCACCGCGATGGGCAGGTAGAGGAAGACGTAGGTCAGCCAGAACGGAACCCTAAGCACGGCGGGCCACCCTCGCCTGGACGAGCAGGAGCACCAGCAGCACCGCGATCAGCGCGAGCGCCAGCGTGGAACCGAAGGGCCAGTCGCGAGCCTTGAGGAACTCGGTCTGGATCAGGTTGCCGACCATGAGGCTCTTGCCGCCGCCCAGCAGCTCGGGGATGACGAAGTTGCCGAAGCTCGGGACGAACACGAACAGCGCGCCGGTCATGGCGCCCGGAAGCGTCAGCGGCAGCGTCACGCGCCGGAACGTCGTCGCCCTGGAGGCGCCCAGGTTGGCCGAGGCCTCCAGCAGCTGGGGGTCGAGCCGCTCGATCGAGCTGTAGAGCGGCAGCACCATCAGCGGCAGGTAGGAGTAGAGCAGGCCGACCACGATGGCGCCCTCGTTGTAGAGCAGCTCGAACTCGGTGCCCAGCAGCGAGTTGATCAGGCCGGGCCCGCTCATGAGGATCGTCAGGGCGTACATGCGGATGATGAAGCTGGTCCAGAACGGCAGCACGACCGCGACCAGCGCGATCGTCTTCCACTTGCGCGGCAGGTTCGCAATCACATAGGCCGTGGGGTAGCCCAGCAGCAGCGCGATCACCGTGGTGATCGTGGCCAGCTTAAGCGAATCCAGGACGACGTCGAGGTAGAGCGGATCGATCAGCCTGGCGAAGTTCTCGGTGGTGAACTCGTAGACGATCCCGCCGAAGCGGCCGCGCTGGAAAACCGTGTAACCCAGGACCAGGGCCAGCGGGATCAGCATGAGCACGATCAGGTAGATCAGCCCTGGTCCCAGGAAAGCCGCGCCGGACAGCCACCGCGTGGCTGTCCGGCGCGGCCTGGACGTGCGTGTCATTGCTGCGCCGCGACCTCGCTGGCCAGGCGGGTGTACTTGGTGGCGGCCTCACCGAGGTCGATGATGGACTCGCCCTGCAGCAGCTCGGCCGGGGTGATGCCGAGCAGGGAGCCCGCGGGGATCTCGACCTTGTCCATGGCGGCCTTGTTCGGCACCTTGTAGCCGATGTTGGCCGCGGCCCAGCTGTGGATCTCCGGGTCGAGGATGTAGTTGATCAGTGCGTGGGCGGCTTCCTTGTTCTTGGACGACTTCATGATCACCATGGTGTCCACCCACAGGTCGGAGCCCTCCTTGGGCACGACCCAGCCGATGTTCTTCTCGGAGGTCGGGCACCAGCCGTCCCACGCCTCGACCATGACGGCCTCGCCGCTCTTCAGCTTCTCGCCGAAGGTCAGGTCGTCGTAGCCCAGGAGGTTCGGCTTGGCCTTGAGCAGCAGCTCTTTGACCTTGGCGATGTCCTCGTCCTTGTCGGTGTTGACGCTCAGGCCCAGCGCCTTGATCGCGGGCAGCGCCAGCCAGCGCTCGGTGGTCATCATGGTGACCTTCTTGACCGCCTCGGCCGGCGGGTTGAGCAGGTCGTTCCAGCTCGTCGGCGTGGCCTTCAGCAGGTCCTTGCGGTAGCACAGGCCTGTCGTGCCCCAGGTGTAGGGCACGGAGAACTTGTTGCCCTTGTCGTAGGACAGCTGGGTGGCCTCGGGGTAGAGGTTGGCCAGGTTCGGGATCAGCTCGGGGTGGATCGGCTCCAGCAGGCCGGCGTCGTTGAGCGCCTGGGCGTACTGGCCGGAGACGAACGCCACGTCGACACCGCTGTCACCGGAGGCGGTCAGCTTGGCCATGGCCTTCTCGTTGGTGTCGTGCAGGCCGATCTCGATGTTGGAGATCTTGAGGGCCGCCTTGGCCTTCTCCGGCAGTTCCTTGGGCGTGTAGCCGTCCCAGACCGTGATGGTGACGCTCTGCTTGGACAGGTCCGCCTGCGGGTTGAGCTGGGCCGCGGTGGTGGCGGGCGCGCTCGCCGCGCTGTTGTTCGACGACTCACCGCCGCACGCCGCTGCGGCCAGCGCGAGTCCGGCGACCGCTACAGCGGCCGGGAGACGACGGGTGAATCGGGTACGGAACACGACCGGTACTCCTCGATGCAAGTGCTGATAGATCAGGCCAGGGTAGGACTTTTGCAGAACTTTTAAACTTGAGCAACACTAACGAACGTTGTGCTGCCTGGAAGTTTGGTCAGTTCTTGAAGTCAGCTTCAGTTTGGTCCCGCTTGCTCGCCGTAGGTGAGAATCCGATTACCACAAGCGAGCACGGGCTCTCCTCCGCACTTCTCGCCGCCCTGTCCGGTGAGGTCCCGGCGCCTTTCGCCGTCGAGCGGTTCGCGCCCCTGCCCGCCGCCGGCCCCTCCGAGCGGGCCATCACCGTTGACCAGACGAACCTCTCCGTCGTGGTGGACGAGCGGGTCGTGGTCAAGTGGCTGACGCCCCCCGCCGCCCTGCCCCATCCGGCTCCAGCCGTGCTGGGACACCTGGTCAGGGCCGGGTTCACCGACACCGCGCCGCCGTACGCCGCGGTGACGACGGACTCCCACCTGGTGGCGCTGGTGACCGGCTTCCTGCCGGGGGCGCGTGACGGATGGGAGTGGTGCATCGACTTCTGCGAGACCGGTGAGGTGACCTTCGCGGGCCGTCTCGGCACCCTCGCGGCGGATCTTCACGTCGCCCTGGCCACCCTCCCTTCGCCCACGCCCGCCGCCCCGATGCGAGCGCCTGAACCGGAGCGCGCCGCCGCCAGGGCTGAGCAAGCACTCAGCGAGGCGTTGAGGCTGACGGAGGGGGAAGACGGCGAGTGGCTGGCGAGCGTGGCCCACCGCATGAAGGCCGACCTGGCCATGCCCGGCCGGGTCACCGGCCCGATCCGCATCCACGGCGACTTCCACGTGGGCCAGATCCTCCAGTGGGACGGCGGCTACGCGGTGATCGACTTCGACGGCAACCCCACCCTCGACGGCGCCGAGCCGTACCAGCCCAGGGAACGCGACGTCGCCCAGATGACGACGAGCCTGGAGCATGTCGCCCAGGTGGCGATCAAGCGCAGGCAGACGCCCACCGGGCGGGCCCACGCCTGGGCGGCCGAGGCGCGCGAGCAATTCCTGGCCGCCTACCGCGAGCGGCTGCCCCTGGATGAGAGCCTGCTCAAGCCGTACGAAGTCGAGCAGGAGTGCCGCGAGCTCATCTACGCCGCCCGCCACCTGCCCCGCTGGCGCTACGCCCCGATGGGCGTGCTGAAAGGACGATACTGAGTGCATCCCGACCTCTTCCTCGCCGACCTGGAGGCCAAGCCCCGGGCCCTGAAGGCGCTGGCCGCCGGTCTGGAGCGGGGCAACCCGTGGCGCGGCGGCTTCCGCAGGGTCCTGTTCCTCGGCATGGGCAGCTCCAGGTACGCCGCGGGGGTGGCGGCGCGCCGCCTGCGGGCCCTGGGCGTCGACGCTCACGCGGAGTACGCCTCCGCCGCCCGGCCGCTCCCGCCGGCCGACGACCTGCTGGTGGTGGCGATCTCGGCCACCGGCGGCAGCCGCGAGACCCTCGACGTCCTCGCGCACTACGACGACGTCGTGGCGCTGACCAACAACCCGGGCTCCGCGATCGCCGGCGCCGCGCGCGAGGTGGTCCTGATGGAGGCGGGTGAGGAGCGCGGCGGCGTCGCCTGCCGTACCTTCCAGCACACGCTGGTCCAGCTGATGGCGCTGGAGGAGCGGCTGACCGGCGGGGGACGCGACCTGCCCGCCCTGGTCAGGAAGGCCGCCGAGGCCGCTTCCGACCTGCTGGAGCGCCGGGACGAGTGGCTGCCCAAGACCTGCGAGCTGCTCGACGGCCCCCACGGCGTCTACACGATCGCCCCGGCCGAGCGCCTGTCGTCGGCGCAGCAGTCGGCGCTGATGTTCCGCGAGGGACCGCGCCGCCCGGCCGACGCCTGCGAGAGCGGCGACTGGTCACACGTCGACGTCTACCTGACCAAGACGCTCGACTACCGGGCGATCCTGTTCCCCGGCAGCGCCTACGACGAGCAGGCCATGGAGTGGGTACGGCAGCGCGGCTCGACCGTGCTCACCGTGGGCAGGGACCTGCGCTACCGTCACGACGACGATCCCGACGTCGCCCTGCTGACGGAGACGCTGGTGGCGGAGCTGGTGGCCGCCACCTGGTGGAATCAGTAGACCTGCTGCGCGGCGCGGATGCGCAGGGCGTGCTCGACCAGGGTGATGAGCACGCCCTTGACCGCGTCGCGCCGCCTGGCGTCGGTGCGGACCACGGGGACGTGCGGCGGCAACGCGAGCGCGTCCCTGACGTCGTTCTCCCCGTAGGCGAACTGCCCGTCCCAGCCGTTGATGCCGACCACGAACGGCAGGCGGGCCTCCTCGAAGTAGTCGATCGCCGGGAAGCTGTCGGCCAGGCGGCGGGTGTCGACCAGCACGACCGCGCCGATCGCACCCCTGACCAGGTCGTCCCACATGAACCAGAACCGGTGCTGGCCCGGCGTGCCGAACAGGTACAGGATCAGGTCGCGGTCGAGCGAGACACGCCCGAAGTCCATCGCCACCGTCGTGGTCGACTTCAGCGGTGTCATGCCCAGATCGTCGACGCCGACCGACGCGTCGGTCATGACCGCCTCCGTCGTCAGCGGCATGATCTCCGAGACCGCGCCGACGAAGGTGGTCTTGCCGACCCCGAAGCCCCCCGCGACCACGATCTTGGTCGAGGTGAGCCCGGGGCTAGAGCCTGCGTAGTCCACTGAGCACCCTTTCCAGCAGGTTCAGCTGCGGCGCTCCGGCCTCCAGCTGCGGCTGGTAGATCCGCACCAGCCCCTCGGCCTCCATGTCGGCGATCAGCACCCTGGCCACCCCGATCGGGACGGCCAGCAGCGCCGAGACCTCGGCCACCGAGCGCACCTGGCGGCACAACTCGCTGATCGCACGATACTCGCGCGAGTAGGTGGGGCCGAGCTGGGCCGACGTGGCCGAGGAGACGAGGGCCTCCATGGCCAGGTTGGTCCGCGGCGTGGTGCGCCCGCCGGTGACGGCGTACATGCGCACCAGCGAGCTGCGTTCCTCATTCCACGAGGTCATCGGCCTCCTCCCATCACCAAGGGCGCGAGGCCGACAGTTCCGCCCGCACAGCCGGGGTGAGCACCTGTCCCGCCCGCTCCACCAGCACGGTCATCTGGTAGGCCACCAGGCCCATGTCGCAGTCGGGCGCGGCCAGCACCGCCAGGCAGGATCCGTCGCTGATCGACATGACCAGCAGCAGGCCACGCTGCATCTCCACCAGGGTCTGGTTGACCGGGCCGCCTTCGAAGACCCGCGCGGCGCCCTGGGTCAGACTGATCAATCCCGCGGCGATCGCCGCCAGCTGGTCGGCCCGGTCCTTGGGAAATCCGCGGGAGAAGGCCATCGGCAAGCCGTCGGAGGAGACCACCACGGCGTGCGCCACGCCGGGCACGTCATCGACGAATCCCGTCACCAGCCAGTTCACATCGCGGGCAGCCTGGCTCATCTCTCTCATTGGGGCTCCTCCTCAATCTCCGCACGGCCTTTCCTGACGCCCTGCTGGAAGTTGGAGAACCGGTCACGCAGCTCGTCGGGCGAGACGGGCGGGACGGGCCCGGCGGACGGCCGGGAGGCCGGCTCCGGCGCGGCGGTTCCCGGAACCAGATTCGCCTTCGGTGTGCGTCTCGGCAAGCCCGCGGACGTGGTTCCTCCCAGGAGCGGCTGACTGGCGACCTCGGCCGTGCGCATCGCGCCACCGGGCTCCGGCGTGCGCCAGCCGTCCTGGGGCTGCGGCTCGCTCGGGCGGCCGGACTTGACGAACCAGCTGCTGGGAGGCTCCTCCTGAGCCGTGGGTGGCGGCTCCATCGACAGCGCCTGGGCCTGGGAGATCACCGGTACGTCGACGACCTCGGGCAGCTCGGGCGTCGCGGCGGCGGCGCCGGTCTCCACGCGCTCCAGCGGCCCGGTCATCTCGGCCAGCGAGTAGTCGCTCGGGCTCGGCGTCTTGGTGAACCAGGAGGCCGCCGACTCGACCCTGTCGAGGGTGTCGACCGTAGGCATCGGGTCGAAGGAGGGATGGCCGTGGCCGAAGGACGGCTGGCCGCGGTCGAAGGACGGGTGCCCGTGGTCGAAGGACGGATGCCCGCGGCCGAAGGGGTCGGGCGGCAGCATGCTGATCGGCGGCGCGGGCGGCACGTGCGCCGACACCTCGGTGAGCATGCGATCGGGCAGCAGCACCATCGCCGCCAGGCCGCCCACGTCCTGCTGGCGCAGCTGGACCCGGATCTGGTGGCGCAGCGCCAGCCGGCCGACCACGAACAGACCCATGCGCCGGGCGATGGAGACGTCCACGACGGGCGGGTTGGCCAGCCGCCAGTTGGCCTGGGCGAGCTCCTCCGCGCTCATGCCGATGCCGTGGTCGGTGACCGAGAGCATGAGCGAGCCGCCGTCGACGCGGTTGCTGGTGACGCTGACCCGGCTGTCGTGCCGGGAGAAGGAGACGGCGTTCTCGATCAGCTCGGCCAGCAGGTGCACCACGTCGTTGACCGCCTGACCGGCGATCGCCACGTCCGACTGGATCTGCACGCTGACCCGGTCGTAGCCGTCGACCTCACCCAGAGCGGCGCGCACGACGTCGAGCAGCTCGACGGGTTCGCTCCACTTGCGCGAGGTCTCCTGCCCGGCCAGGACCAGGAGGTTCTCGCTGTTGCGGCGCATGCGGGTGGCCAGGTGGTCGAGCTTGAACAGGTCGCCCAGACGGGTGTCGTCGCGCTCGCCGCGCTCCAGCCGCTCGATGAGGGTGAGCTGGCGCTCGACCAGGGTCTGGGAGCGCCGGGAGAGGTTGACGAACATGGCGTTGACGTTGGAGCGCAGGCGCGCCTCCTCGCCCGCCAGCCGTACGGCCTCCCTGTGCACCTCGTCGAAGGCCCGCGCGACCTCGCCGACCTCGTCCTGGGCGTAGTGGCCGCCCGCGGGCAGCATGGCCGGGTCGAAGGCGGCGCCCTCGCGCAGCCGCTGGACGAAGTCCGGCAGGCGGCGCCCGGCGACCTCCAGGGCGTCGCGGCGCAGGCGGCGCAGCGGGCGCACGAGCGAGCGCGCCACCCCGGTGGTGATCAGCAGGACCGCGACGAGGAGGGCGAGCACGGCGACGGCCACGACCATGGCGCGCCCGCGTTCCGTGGAGCTGAGCTGCTCGCTGCGCAGGACGATCCCGGCCGCGTGGGCGGTCTCGACCTCGCGCAGGGAGTCGACGATCACCTTGCTTGCTTCGAACCACTGGCGCGGGTCGTCGTTCTGGGTCAGGTCGAGGTCGTCGAGCGGGACGCCGGCGGTGGCCCGCGTGAGCACCAGCTCGCGCAGGAACAGCGCCTGGTCGGCGGCGCGCGTGCTGACCTTCTCGTCGAACACGCGGCGCTCGTCGGCGGTCGCCTCGGCGGCGAAGGCCCTGCGCTCGTTCTGCTCGGTGGCCAGCTCGCCGAGCAGGCGCTTGAGCTGGTCGTCGTCGATCCTGCCCGCGACCACGGCGGTGGTGATCAGCGCCTGCTGGATCGAGAAGCTCTCCTTGGCCAGGGCCAGGGAGTGCAGCACGCGGGTCTGACGGAACAGCGCGTCGTCGGTGGCGCCCTTGCTGACCTCGTCGTGGATGGTGAGCAGGTCCTTGACGATCGTGCCGTAGGAGTCGATCGCGGCGGCGGGCAGCAGATCGCCGTCGAAGGCCTGGCGGCGCAGTCCCGTCAGGTCGTCGAGGCGGGCCGTCATGGCCTCGACCTCGTCGGCGGTGCGGCCCGTGACGTCGCCGCCGAGCTCGGCGATGGCGTCGCGCACGTCGAGGACGGCCGCGTCGGTCTCACTCCGCTGCCGCTCGACGGCCTCGCGGGAGCCGGAGGGGCGGCCCAGCGCGATGAACCAGGCCACCCGGGCGCGTTCCTCGGCGAGCCGGTGGACCAGCAGTCCCGTCTGCGACGACAGCTGGGCCAGCCTGCTGGTCCTCGCGTAGTCAGCCGCAGCGCTGCTGGAGCTGAGGAGTTGCACGCCGCCCAGCAGGACGGCCGCCGCTGTCGGAACCAGGATGAGGGCCACCAGGCGGGCTCGCACCCGCCAGTTGCGTAAGCGCCATCCACCGACATCCCTCGCTCGAGGCCGTCTGTCACCCATCTCAATGTCCTTGGGAGAATATTCAACAATCACTACCAGCTCGGCCAAGCACACATTACGCGACAAAAGTCGAGCTATGGGGCAGGCGAGAAGAAAGCTGGAGCCCCCACTTCCGTCCCTCTTATTCACTTAATACGTTTACTGTCCGACCATGGGCGATTGGCGCGTTCCATTACGTAACAGTCAGGGCTCCAGCAGGTCACGACGTTGAGGAAGCCTCTATTCAGGTCATATGTTGTGCCCCAGCATGCTGCGACCTTCTGGAGGGAATTGTGCGGATTGGTCCAGAAAGTGCTGGCATCGAGGTCAAGGGACTGTGGAAGATCTTCGGCCCGAAGGCCGAACGTGTCCTGACGAGCGATGACCGCCTCCTGGAACCCGCCGCCCTCCGCGAGAGGACCGGCTGCACCGCCGCCGTCCGCGACGTGAGCTTCGAGGTACGGCCCGGCGAGGTGTTCGTCGTCATGGGCCTGTCGGGCAGCGGCAAGTCCACGCTCGTCCGCTGCCTGACCCGGCTCATCGAACCGACCGCGGGCGAGATCGCCATCGGCGGCGACGACGTCCTGCGCGCCACCCCCGCCGGCCTGCGCGAGCTGCGCCGGCACCGGGTCAGCATGGTCTTCCAGCACTTCGGCCTGCTCCCCCACCGCCGCGTCATCGACAACGTCGCCTACGGGCTGGAGGTGCAGGGCGTCGCCAAGGCCGCACGGCACGCGCGTGCGCGCGAGATCCTCACCCTGGTCGGCCTCGACGGACATGCCGGCTCCTACCCGGACCAGCTCTCCGGCGGCATGCAGCAGCGGGTCGGCCTGGCCAGGGCGCTGGCGGTCGAGCCGCAGGTGATGCTCTTCGACGAGCCGTTCAGCGCGCTCGACCCGCTCATCCGCCGCGACATGCAGGCCGAGATCATCCGGCTGCACCGCGAGGTGGGCAAGACCATGGTCTTCATCACCCACGACCTGGCCGAGGCGCTGAAGCTGGGCGAGCGCATCGCGATCATGCGCGACGGCTCGATCGTCCAGCTCGGCACGCCGGAGGAGCTCGTGGGCGCGCCCGCCGACGACTACGTGGCCGACTTCGTGCGCGACGTACCGCGCAGCGACGTGCTCTCGCTGCGCTGGATCTGCCGCGAGCCCGACGAGCACGACTCGATGGAGGGTCCGCCGTTACCCGCCTCGACCCTCATCAAGGACGCCGTGCAGGTCGCCACCGCCACCGCGCTGCCCATCAGGGTGACCGACGGCGAGCGGCTCGTGGGCGTGGTCGACCGGGTCGACATCCTGGCCGCCATGGCGCCCCGTCAGCCGGTGACGGCATGAGCGCCCGGCCTCGCGCACGCCGGAGCTCCACGCGGTGGAGGTGTCATGGCCGCTGAGCCCGGCCTCGCACCGCCGCCCGCCTTCCGCTTACCGCGCTGGGCGGCGCCCGCCGCGTTCACGCTCGTCCTCGTCCTGGCCTACCTGCTGCTGCGCGGCTCGGGAACGCTGCCCCACGACGACGACGCGCCCCAGTTCACCGCGATCACCGAGCTGCGCGAGTGGGTCGACGCGCACAAGAACGACAGCCCGCTCTTCCTCTACTTCGTCAACTATGTCCGGCTCTTCATCGGCGGCCTGTTCGCCCTGCTCCAGACTTCGCTGCACGGCCTGGGCTGGCCCGGCCTCATCGGCGTCATGGGCGCCCTCGGCTGGCTGGCCGGCGGCTGGAGGACCGGCCTGCTGGCGATGGCGAGCCTGGCCGCCTGCGGCGTGCTGGGCGTGTGGACCCTCACCGTCGACACCCTCGCCCTGGTGGGCGCGTCGGTGCTGCTGTCGCTGGCGATCGGGTTGCCGCTCGGCGTGTGGGCGGGACGTTCACCGCGCCTGCGCAGGGCGCTCGGCCCGGTGCTCGACTTCATGCAGATCATGCCGACCTTCGCCTACCTCGCGCCGATGGTGCTGTTCTTCCAGATCGGCGCACCGGCGGGGGTGGCGGCCACGATGATCTATTCCATCCCGCCCGCGATCCGCATCACCGCGCTGGCCATCGAGCAGGTCTCCCCCACCGCCGTGGAGGCCTCGGCGTCGCTGGGCGCCACGCCACGGCAGACCCTCACCAAGGTCTACCTGCCGCTGGCGCGCTCGACGATGGGGCTGGCGATCAACCAGACGATCATGATGGCGCTGTCGATGGTCGTCATCGCCAACCTGATCAACTCCCCCGGCCTCGGCTCCGACATCATCAAGGGCCTGTCGCGCGAGAACGTCGGGCTCATGCTGCCCGCGGGCCTGGCCATCGTGCTGATCGGCATCGCCCTCGACCGCACCACCATGGCCGCCTCGCGGCAACGCTTCCGGCCCTCGCGGGTGCCGTACGCCGTGGCGGCCGGCCTGGCCGGGGCCGGCCTGACCTTCGTGCTGCCCGCCGAGTGGCCGTGGGTGCTGCGTACGGCGCAGCCGGTCAACGAGGCAGTGCGCTGGGCCGAGCGTTCGTGGTTCGAGGTCACCGACGCGATCAAGGAAGCCGTCAGCCTCTTCCTGCTCAACCCGCTGGAAGGGGTGCTGACCTCGGCCCCGTGGTGGCTGGTGGCACTGGCGCTGCTGGCCCTCGCGTGGCGGATCGGCGGCGTACGGCCGGCGGTGACGGTGGCCGTGTGCGTCGCGGCGATCGTGCTGCTGGCCCTGTGGGAGCACAGCATGGTCACCCTGGCCATGGTGATCGTGGCGGTGGCCGCCACCCTGGCCATCGGCGTCTCGCTCGGCATCCTGGGCGCCCGCTCCGCCCGGTTCTCGGCCTTCCAGCGGCCACTTCTCGACGCCGCGCAGACGCTGCCCGCCTTCGTCTACCTGCTGCCCGCGCTGGCGCTGTTCGGCGCGACCAGGTTCACCGCGATCTTCGCCTCGGTGATCTACGCCGTGCCGCCGGTGGTGCGCCTGGTCGAGGAGGGCATTCGTAACGTGCCGCCCACCGTGGTGGAGGCGGCGCTGTCGGCGGGGTCGACCCCTCGCCAGATGTTGTGGAAGGTGCAGCTGCCGATGGCGCGCAAGGCCATCCTGCTGGCGGCCAACCAGGGCATCGTCATGACACTCGCCATGGTCGTGCTGGGCGCGCTGGTCGGTGGCGGCGCGCTCGGCTACGACGTCGTGTCGGGCTTCTCCCAGCGCACGGACTTCGGCATGGGCTTCGCCGCCGGTGTCGCGATCGTGCTGCTCGGAATCATGCTCGACCGGATCACGCAGGGCGCCGACAGGCGCCCTCCCCCCTTGAGAAGGAAATCGCTATGAAGATTCGCCTGCTCGCGGGCGTCCTCATGCTCGGTGTCGCCCTCGCGGGGTGCGGCGGCGCCAAGGTGGAGGACACTCCGAGCGCCGCGCCGGCCCCCTCGGGTTCGGCCAGTGCCAGCGCGCAGCCGTCGGCCGGCGGCACCGTGAAGATCGCCATCAACCCGTGGGTGGGTTACGAGGCCAGCGCGGCCGTCGTGGCCTACCTGATGAAGAACGAGCTCGGCTACACCGTGGAGCTGCCCGAGATCAAGGAGCAGCTCGCCTGGGAGGGCTTCGCCAACGGCCAGGTCGACGTCATCATCGAGAACTGGGGTCACGACGACCTCAAGAAGAAGTACATCGAGACGGACGGCGTCGCCGTCGAGGCGGGCTCGACCGGGAACAAGGGCGTCATCGGCTGGTACGTGCCCAAGTGGATGGCCGACAAGTACCCGGACATCACCGACTGGAAGAACCTCAACAAGTACGCCGACCTGTTCAAGACCTCGGAGTCCGGCGGCAAGGGCGCGCTGCTGTTCGGCGACCCGTCCTACGTCAGCAACGAGGAAGCGCTGATCAAGAACCTCAAGCTGAACTTCAAGGTCGTCACCGGCGGCTCGGAGGCGGCCCTCATCAAGGGCGCCCAGCAGGCGCAGGAGCAGCAGAAGCCGCTGCTGTTCTACTTCTGGGACCCGCACTGGCTGTTCAGCAAGACCGAGCTGGTGCGCGTGAACCTGCCCGCCTACACCGAGGGCTGCGACGCCGACCCCAAGAAGGTCGCCTGCGACTACGCCGAGCTGGACCTCGACAAGATCGTGAGCAAGAAGTTCGCCGACACCGGCGGCAAGGCCTACGACCTGGTCAAGAACTTCAGCTGGACCAACGCGGACCAGAACCAGGTCGCCATGGACATCAACGACGGCATGACGCCGGAGGAAGCCGCCAAGAAGTGGGTCGAGGCCAACGCCACCAAGTGGCAGGCCTGGATCCCCAAGTGATCTTCCGCTGACCGCCCGGGGCCTCTTCCGGCCCCGGGCATGGAGCTCCCCTATGAATCGCAGACTGCTTGCCGTCCCCCTGGCGGTCGTCCTGCTGGCGGCGTGCAGCGCCGAGCAGACGCCGACCACGGCGGAGGCGGCCGACTACACGGTGCGCATCGACGTACACGGCTGGCTGGGCTACGAGGCCACCGCGGCCGTCATGGCCTACCTGCTGCAACACGAGCTCGGCTACAAGGTGGTGCGCCGCCCGGTGGCCGACGAGAAGAAGTCGTGGCCCGGATTCGAGAACGGGCAGACCGATGTGATCGTCGAGAACTGGGGGCACGACGATCTCAAGAAGATCTACATCGAGGACAAGAGGGTCGCACTTTCGGCCGGACTGAACGGCAACAAAGGGATCATCGGGTGGTACGTCCCTCAATGGATGGCGGAGCAATACCCGGGGATCACCGATTGGCGGAACCTCAAAAAGCGCGCCGCTCTATTCCGGACCAACAAATCCGGGAATTTCGGTCAGCTGCTTGATGGCGATCCGAGCTTCGTCACCAACGACAAGGCCCTGGTGACCAATCTCGGCCTCGATTTCAAGGTCGTTTACGCGGGCAGCGAGGACGCGCTGATCAAGGCGGCCCAGGACGCCACCAAGAACCGCACACCGCTGCTCATGTACTTCTACGAGCCGCAATGGCTGTTCACCAAGGTCAAACTGGCCAAGGTGACGCTGCCGCCCTACGCCATCGGCTGCGACGCCGACGCGGTCAAGGTCGCCTGCGACTACCCGCCCTACCTGCTCGACAAGGTCGTCAGCGCCAAGTTCGCCCGCGAGGGCGGGCGCGCCTACGAGCTGGTGCGCAACTTCTCCTGGAGCAACGATCACCAGAACAAGGTGGCCAGCGACATCGTCAACGGCGGCATGACGGCCGACCAGGCGGCCAAGAAGTGGGTCGAGGAAAACAAGATCGTCTGGAAGGACTGGATGCCCCGGTGACCACGTGGGATTACATCGTCGTCGGCGGAGGGTCCGCCGGGAGCGCCCTGGCCAACCGGCTGAGCGCCTCGGCGCGCGTCCTGGTGCTGGAGGCCGGGCGGCCCGACTACCCGTGGGACGTCTTCATCCACATGCCCGCCGCGCTGATGTTCCCGATCGGCAGCCGCTTCTACGACTGGAAGTACGAGTCCGAGCCCGAGCCGCACATGGGCGAGCGGCGCGTCTACCACGCGCGCGGCAAGGTGCTCGGCGGCTCCAGCAGCATCAACGGCATGATCTTCCAGCGCGGCAACCCCCTCGACTACGAGCGCTGGGCCGCCGATCCCGGGATGAAGAGCTGGGACTACGCCCACTGCCTGCCGTACTTCAGGAAGATGGAGAACTGCCTGGCCGACCCGGACTCGCCCTTCCGCGGGTCGTCGGGGCCGCTCAAGCTGGAGCGCGGGCCCGCGCAGGGCCCGCTGTTCGACGCGTTCTTCGCCGCCGTGCGCGAGGCGGGGCACGAACTGACCGACGACGTGAACGGCTTCCGCCAGGAAGGCTTCGCCGCCTTCGACCGCAACCTGCACCGGGGGCGACGGCTCAGCGCCGCCCGCGCCTACCTGCACCCCGTGCGCGGCAGGAAGAACCTCACCGTGCGCACCCGCGCGATGGTCTCGCGCATCGTGTTCGAGGGCACGCGGGCGGTCGGCGTCGAGGTCGGCGGGTCGGTGATCCGCGGCGAGGAGATCATCCTGTGCGGCGGGGCGATCAACACGCCCCAGTTGCTCCAGGTCTCCGGTGTGGGACCACGCGCGGTGCTGGAGGCGGCCGGCGTGCGGGTGGTGCACGACCTGCCCGGCGTGGGCGAGAACCTCCAGGACCACCTGGAGGTCTACGTGCAGCACGCCTGCCTCAAGCCGGTCTCGCAGCAACCGTCGCTGGCCATGTGGCGGCGGCCCTTCATCGGGGCCGACTGGCTGTTCAGGCGCAAGGGTCCAGGGGCGACCAACCACTTCGAGGCGGGCGGCTTCCTGTGCTCGAACGACGAGGTGGCGTATCCGAACCTGATGATCCACTTCCTGCCGATCGCGGTGCGCTACGACGGCTCGGCTCCGGCCGGAGGGCACGGCTACCAGCTCCACATCGGACCGATGTACAGCGATGCGAGGGGTTCGGTCCGTATCACGTCAGGCGATGTCGCCGTCAAGCCGGAGCTGCGCTTCAACTACCTCTCCACCGACCAGGACCGCCGCGAGTGGATCGAGGCCGTCCACCACGCCAGGCGCATCCTGTCGCAACCCGCCTGGGCCGATCTCAACGGCGGCGAGATCAGCCCGGGCCCCGGCGTGGAGACCGACGAGGAGATCCTCGACTGGGTGCGCCGTGACGGCGAGACCGCCCTGCACCCCTCCTGTACGGCACGCATGGGCGTGGACGAGCTGTCGGTGCTCGACCCGGAGACCATGCGGGTGCACGGCCTGGAGGGACTGCGGGTGGTCGACGCCTCGGCCATGCCGTACGTGACGAACGGCAACATCTACGCGCCGGTGATGATGCTGGCGGAGAAGTCGGCCGACCTCATCCTGGGCAACACCCCGCTGCCTCCCGAGCCGCTGGAGTTCTACCGGCGTTCCAGCTGACGGTAGGCGCGCACCGACAGCGGGAAGAAGATCGCCAGCAGCGCCAACGGCCACACGAGCGCCATGAGCACCGGGTGCTGGGCGACCCATGACTCGCCGCCCCACGACGGGTTGCCGAACAGCTCCCGCGTGGCGGCGACCGTGGACGACAGCGGGTTCCACTCCGCTATCGCGCCCAGCCAGCCCGGCATGCTGCCGGGCGCGACGAAGGCGTTCGACAGGAAGCCGATCGGGAACTCCAGGGTCTGGACCGCGACGACCGCGCCCGGATCCCTGACCAGCAGGCCCAGGTAGATGCCCGCCCACAACAGCGCAAGGCGCAGCAGCAGGAGCAGGCCGACGGCGGCCATCGCCTGGCCGGGGCCGTTGACCGGCCGCCAGCCGACGGCCAGGCCGGTGCCGAGCATGAGGACCAGCAGCAGCGCCGAGTGCAGCAGGTCGGCGATGCTGCGGCCGAGCAGCACGGCCGAGGGCGACATGGGCATCGAGCGGAAGCGGTCGGTCACGCCCTTGGAGGCGTCGGTGGTCACCGCGACCATCGTGGCCGACAGCCCGAAGAGCATCGTCATGCCGTACATGCCGGGCATGAGGAAGTCGAAGTAGTTCGCGCCCTCCGGTACGGCCACGGCCCCGCCGAACAGATAGCCGAAGACCAGCGTGATCATGACGGGGAAGATCAGCCCGAAGATCGCGGAGGCCGGTTGCACCACCCAGTGGAGCAGGTCGCGCCTGGCCACCGTCCATCCGTCGGCCAGCGCCCAGCGTGCGTCCGTGATCATTTCTCCGCCTTCTGGGTCAGGTCGAGGAACACCTCGTCGAGGGTCGGGCGCCGCACCGCCAGGTCCTCGATCTCGATGGACTTCAGCGCCGCGGCCGCCTCGGTCAGCGCGGCGATGCGGTCGCGCACCGGGACGCTGACGTGGCGGGTGTCGGGGTCGTGTTCCGCGGCGCCTCCCGCGATCCGCTCCAGCACCGCCGCCGCCTCGCCCAGGTCCCCGGCGTGCCGGACGACCACGTCGAGGCGGTCGCCGCCGATCCCCGACTTGAGCTCGTCGGCCGTGCCCTCGGCGACCACACGACCGGCGTCGATCACCGAGATGCGGTCGGCGAGCTGGTCGGCCTCCTCCAGGTACTGCGTGGTCAGCAGCACCGTGGCGCCCTCCGCGACCAGGTCGCGCACGGCCTTCCAGACCTCGCTGCGGCTGCGCGGGTCCAGGCCGGTCGTGGGCTCGTCGAGGAAGAGCACCGGCGGCGAGAGGATCATCCCCGCGGCCAGGTCGAGGCGGCGGCGCATGCCGCCCGAGTAGGTCCTGACCGGTTTGCCGCCGGTGTCGTCGAGGCCGAAGCGCTCCAGGAGCTCCTGCGCCCTGACTCGCGCCCGCCTGGCGCCCAGGTGGTAGAGGCGGCCGAACAGCTCCAGGTTCTGACGGCCGCTGAGCAGTTCGTCGAGCGCCGCGTTCTGGCCGACCAGGCCGATGCTCCGCCGCACCTGGCCGCCCTGGCGGGTCACGTCGAATCCGGCGACCTCGGCCCTGCCGCCGTCGGGCCGCAGGAGCGTGGTCAGGATGCGCACCGCCGTCGTCTTGCCCGCTCCGTTCGGCCCGAGCAGGCCGCAGACGGTGCCTTCGCGCACCTCGAGGTCGAACCCGTCGAGCGCGGCCCGGTCTCCGTAGACCTTTCTCAAGCCCTGCGCGTTAATCATACGGCGTACCGTACAGCATACGGTTCATTGAAGGCAAGCGTACGGTGTACCGTACGAATCATGACCACCGAGTACTCAGGCAAGGGCGACCCCGCCCGCAGCCTGGCGCTGCTCTGGCGCACCAGCGAGAAGCCCAGCCGCAAGGGCAAGCCGGAGCTCAACGTCGACCGCATCGTCCGCGCGGCCATCGCCGTCGCCGACGAGGAGGGCCTGCAGGCGTTGTCGATGCGCAGGGTCGCCGAGAGACTCGGCGTCGGCACCATGTCCCTGTACACCTACGTGCCGGGCAAGCCCGAACTGCTCGACGTCATGCTCGACACCGTCTACGGCGAGACCGACCGGCCCGCGGACGTGACCGGCGGCTGGCGCGACCGGCTGCGCCACATCGCCCGCGAGAACTGGGCGCTCTACCTGCGCCATCCCTGGCTGCTCCAGGTGGCCAGCAACCGGCCGGTGCTCGGGCCCAACGTGACCGCCAAGTACGAATACGAGCTGCGCGCCATCGACGGCATCGGCCTGACCGACATCGAGATGGACTCCGTGCTGACCCTCGTCACCGACTTCGTGCACGGCAGCGCGCGCGGTGCCGTCGACGTGGCCCGCGCCGAGCAGGCCACCGGGCTCTCGGACGAGCAGTGGTGGGCCGCGCACGCGCCGTTCCTCGCGCGCATCGCCGACACCACCCGCTACCCCGTCGCCACCCGCGTCGGCCAGGCGGCGGGCGAGGCCCACCAGTCGGCCTACGACCCGGACCACGCCTTCGAGTTCGGCCTGGAACGTATCCTCGACGGCGTCGAGGCGCTGGTGCGCGACTGAGGCCGACTCTCGCGGCTCAGGGCCGGAAGCGGTAGCTCAGGGCTGGCAGCGGTAGCTCAGGACTGGCAGCGGTAGCTCAGGGCTGGAAGCGGTAACCCATGCCCGGCTCGGTGATCAGGTGGACCGGGTGCGCGGGGTCACGCTCCAGCTTGCGCCGCAGCTGGCCCAGGTACTGACGCAGGTAGTGGGTCTCCCTGAGGTACTTGGTCCCCCAGACCTCGGTCAGCAACTGCCGCTGGCTGACCAGTTTGCCGGGGTTGTGCAGGAGGATCTGCAGGATGTGCCACTCGGTCGGCGTCAGCCGTACGTCGCCCGAGACCGTCTTGCTGGTCAGGTCGACCAGGTGGTCGCCGATCTTGATCTTCGACAGGCCCTCCTCGTGCAGCACGCTGCGCCGGGTCACCGCCCGCAGGCGCGCCAGCAGCTCCTCGATGTTGAACGGCTTGGTGACGTAGTCGTCGGCGCCCGCGTCGAGGGCCTCCACCTTGTCCTGGTTGCCCGCCCGGCCCGACAGCACCAGGATCGGCATCGAGCTCCAGCCCCTGATGCCGTGGATCACGTCGACCCCGTCGATGTCGGGCAGGCCGAGGTCGAGGACGACCACGTCGGGCCGGAACTCCGCGGCCAGCCGCAGCGCCTCGCCGCCGTCGGCGGCCTCGGCCACCTCGTAGTGCCTGGCGGCCAGGTTGATGCGCAACGCGCGCAGGATCTGCGGTTCGTCGTCGACGACGAGGACGCGGGTCATGGTCTTTCCTTGATCGGCAGTGTCAGGGTCATGGTGAGGCCTCCCCCGGGTGTCTCCTCCGGTGTCAGGGTGCCACCCATGGCCTCGGTCAGGCCACGCGACAGGGCCAGG
The DNA here is from genome assembly GCF_013761175.1 of Nonomuraea soli. GTDB lineage: Bacteria > Actinomycetota > Actinomycetes > Streptosporangiales > Streptosporangiaceae > Nonomuraea > Nonomuraea soli. Next base: position 917,832 of record NZ_JACDUR010000004.1, on the reverse strand, counting down.
CCCAGCCCGACGCCGCTGTGGTTGTCGCGGTCGCCCAGCCGCTGGAAGGGCTGGAAGACCCGCTCGTGCGCCTCCGGCGGGATGCCGGGGCCGCGGTCGGCCACGCGGATCTCCACCTGGCCTCCGTGCCGGCTGGCGCTCACCAGCACGGTGCGGTCGGCCGGACTGTATCGGACCGCGTTGGCCATCAGGTTGACCAGGACCCGTTCGAGCAGCGCCGGGTCGGCCACGACCTCCGGCAGCTCGAAGGAGATGTCGCCCTCGACCCGGTCGGCCAGCGGGCCCAGCTCGTCGACCGCGCGGGGCACGATCTCCTCCAGCGCCACCGGCTGCGCGGCCACGCCGAGCACACCCGCCTGCAGCCTGCTCATGTCGAGCAGGTTGACGACCAGCCGGTTCAGCTTGACCAGCGACTCCTCCGCGGTGACCAGCAGCTCGCGGCGGTCGCCGGGCGACCAGTCGACCTCCGTCGACAGCAGCGAGTCGACCGCCGCCTTGGCCGAGGCCAGCGGGGTGCGCAGGTCGTGGCTGACGGCCGCGAGCAGCGCGGTCCGCATACGATCGGCCTCGGCCAGCGGCTGGGCGCGCGACGCGGCCTCGGCCAGCCGCTGGTGGCGCAGCGCCACCGCGATCTCGGCGGCGAAGGCCTCCAGGACCCGGCGATCGGCGGCCTCCAGCGGCTCGCCCCTGGCGGCGAGCACCAGGTTCTCGTCGATCACCACGTCGGTGTCGCCCTGCGCGGGGGTGGCGCAGGGCGGCCCGCCCGAGGTGGCGACGATCCGCCACTCCTGGTCGGCGGAGCGTTCGAGCAGGGTCGCGGCGCCCAGGCCGAAGGTCTCGCGCAGGCGCGCCAGCAGCGACGGCAGGGCCGACTCCCCGCGCAGCACGTGTCCGGCCAGCGTGGCCAGGATCTCGGCGTCGGCGCCGGCCTGGGCCGCCTCTCTGGTGCGGCGGGCGGCGGTGTCGACGATGCTGCTCACCGCGACCGCCACCAGCACGAACACGACCAGGGCGAAGAAGTTGTCGGGACTGCTGATCATGAACTCGTGCAGCGGCGAGGTGAAGTAGTAGTTGAGCAGCACCGAGCCCGCCACCGCCGCGGTGACCGCCGGCCACATGCCGCCGACCAGCGCGACCGCCACGGTCAGCACCAGGAAGAAGAGGATCTGGCTGGGCAGCGACAGCTCGTCGCGGGCCGGGATCAGGACGGCGGCCAGGCCCGGCATGCCCAGCAGCGCCATCGCCCAGCCGGTCAGCCGCCGCCGCCGGGTCAGCGCGGCCCTGGAACGCTGGCGGCGCCGCCTGCCCCGCTTGGCCTCCGCGTGCGTGATCATGTGGACGTCGATGGAGCCCGACTGGGCGATCGTCTCCACGCCGACGCCTCGCGACAGCAGCTGGGCCAGGCGCCCGCGCCGCGAGGCCCCGAGCACGAGCTGGGTGGCGTTCACCGCGGAGGCGAACTCCAGCAGCGCCTTGGGAATGTCGTCGCCGACCACCTGGTGGTAGGTGCCGCCGAGCGACTCGACCAGACCGCGCTGGCGTGCCAGCTGGGCGGGATCGCCTGTCGCCAGCCCGTCGGCACTGGTCACGTGGACGGCCAGCAGATCGGCGCCCTTGCTGCGGTCGGCGACCCTGGCCGCCCGCCTGATGAGCGTGTCGCCCTCGGGCCCGCCGGTCAGGGCGACCACCACCCGCTCGCGAGCCTCCCAGGTGCCGCGGATGCCGTGGTCGGCGCGGTAGCGGTCGAGCTGCTCGTCGACCTTGCCCGCCACCCACAGCAGCGCCAGTTCGCGCAGCGCCGTGAGGTTGCCCTCGCGGAAGTAGTTGGACAGCGCGGCGTCGACCTTCTCGGGAGGGTAGACGTTGCCGTGCGCCAGGCGCCGCCGCAGCGCCTCCGGCGCCATGTCGACGAGCTCGACCTGGTCGGCCCGCCGTACGACCTCGTCGGGGACGGTCTCGCGCTGCTGCACCCCGGTGATCTCGTGCACCACGTCGTTGAGCGACTCCAGGTGCTGCACGTTGAGCGTCGAGATGACGTTGACGCCCGCCTCGAGGATCTCCTCGACGTCCTGCCAGCGCTTGGCGTTGCGCGAGCCCGGCACGTTGGTGTGGGCCAGCTCGTCGATCAGCACCAGCCTGGGTGCGCGGGCCAGCACCGCCTCCACGTCGAGCTCGGTGAAGCTCCTGCCCCGATGCTGGACCAGCGCGCGCGGGACGACCTCCAGGCCGTCGAGCAGCTCGGCGGTGTGCGCCCTGCCGTGGGTCTCGACGAAGCCGACGACCACGTCGCGCCCGCGATCCCTGGCCCGGCGCCCCTCCCCGAGCATGGCGAAGGTCTTGCCCACCCCGGGCGCGGCGCCCAGATAGACCCTCAACCTGCCCCGCGGCACGTCGATCCCCTCTCGATCAGCCCCTTCACCCTATCCAGGCCGGTAGCCGGGACCGACGGCCGGAAAACCCGAAAACCGGTTCCGGCGGGCGCCGGAACCGGTGAGAGGGGTGTGCGTGCCTAGGCCGGCGCCCCGTAGGCGGCGCGGATGCGCACGACGTGCTCAACGAGCGTGATCAGCGTCTGCTTGACCGCCTCGCGGTGGCGCGCGTCGGTGCGCACGATCGGCACGTGCGGCGAGAGCGCGAGAGCCTCGCGTACCTCGTCCTCGCCGTGCAGGAAGGAGCCGTCCCAGCCGTTGATCGCGATCACGAAGGGCAGCTTGGCCTCTTCGAAGTAGTCGATCGCCGGGAAGCTGTCGGCCAGGCGGCGGGTGTCGACCAGGACCACGGCGCCGATGGCGCCGCGCACCAGGTCGTCCCACATGAACCAGAACCGGTGCTGTCCGGGCGTGCCGAACAGGTACAGGATCAGGTCACGGTCGAGCGAGAGCCGGCCGAAGTCCATCGCGACCGTGGTGGTCTGCTTGGTCGGCGTGAGCGACAGGTCGTCCACGCTCGCCGAGGCGTCGGTCATGACCGCCTCGGTCGTCAGCGGGAGGATCTCGGACACGGCGCCCACGAACGTCGTCTTGCCGACGCCGAAGCCACCGGCTACCACGATCTTCGTGGAAGTCAGCCCGGGGCTAGAGCCTGCGAAGTCCACTGAGCACCCTTTCGAGCATAGTGAGGTCTGGCTGTCCCTGCTTCAGCTGCGGCTGGTGCAGGCGGACGAGTCCTTCGTCGGACATGTCCGCGACCAGCACGCGGGCCACCCCCAGCGGGACACGCAGCAGAGCCGAGATCTCCGCCACGGAGCGGAAGGTCCTGCACAACTGCATGATGGCCTCCTGCTCGGGGGTGAGCAGGGCGAGCTCGTCGTCCGGGATCGACATGGAGGAGACCAGGGTCTCCATCGCGAGGTGATAGCGAGGTTCCGACCGGCCGCCCGTCACCGCATACGGGCGGAACAGGGGTTCGTCCTCCCCCGCGCCGTCGGCGCCGTACACCATCACATCACCGGATCCGCGCGGCCTGCAGCTCGGCCCGGAGCGACGGCGTCAGCGCCTGTCCGGCCCGGTCGACCAGCAGGGTCATCTGGTAGGCCACCAGTCCCATGTCGCAGTCGGGAGCGGCCAGGACGGTGAGCACGGAGCCGTCGCTGATCGCCATGACCAGCAGCAGTCCACGCTGCATCTCCACGACTGTCTGCGTCACGGCGCCACCCTCGAACACCCGGGAGGCGCCCACGGTGAGCGAGAGCAGCCCGGCCGAGACCGCGGCGAGCTGGTCGGCGCGGTCCGGGGGGAAGCCCTCGGAGGCGGCCAGGCACAGTCCGTCGGCGGAGACCACGACGGCGTGGGCGACACCGGGGGTGTTGCGCACGAAGTCGGTGATCAACCAGTCGAACCGATGAGCCTCATGACTGAGGGTCGTCACGCTACTTCCTCCTTGATCGCAAGCGTGCGCAGATTCTTAAGCTCGCTCACGCTCAGTCCTCCTGCTCGTTGAGCTCGGCGCGGCCACGCCGGACACCCTGCTGGAAGCTGGACAACCGGCTGCGGACCCGGTCCGCCGAGGGCGGCGGGGCGGGGGCCGCCGGTTGCGGCTGCGGCTGGGCCGACTGGCTGACCGTGCCCGGAACCAGGTTGGCCTTCGGGGTACGGCGGGGCAGTCCAGCCTGGGTGATGCCACCGAGGCTGGGGTCGCTGGCGGCCTGGGCCGCGCGCCAACCGGCGTCGGCCGCCGTACGCCAGGCGTCCTCGCCAGAGGGTACGGCAGGCGCGGGAGAGTCCCGCTCCTCGGGTGCAGCGGAACCGGCGGGCGGCCCGGACGCGGCGGGCGCGGCCGGGCGCTGCGTGTCGCTGGTCGCGTCGGGCCTGCGGAACCAGGCCGACTCCACCGCGGCGAAGATCGGCAGGAACTCCTCGCGCTCCGGCTCCATCGGCGAGACCTCGACCGACGGGGGCTGGTGCGGCGGCCTGCGCAGCTCTCCGGCGGAGTGCGGCGCGGGCATCGGGTTCGGGAAACCCCCGGTGGGCCGGCTGAAGGCACCCGTCTGCGGCTCGTTCTGCCCGAACGACGGGAAGGATCCGCCGCCCTGGTCGTTGGATCCGAACGACGGGTACGGGTTGTGGGACGGCTGGTCGTTGGATCCGAACGACGGGAAGGCGGAGCCGGGGCGCTGATCGCCGAATGCCGGCTGTCCCTGGGCTTCGTCACCGTGGGGGCGCGGCTCCCGCTGGGGAAGCGGATTGTCACCGCTGGGGAAGCTCGGGAAGTTCGCGTTGTCGAGGCTCGGGAAGGCGGCGTTCTCCAGGCTCGGGTAGCTGCCCGGGTTGCTCGGGAAGCTCGGATGCGAGCCAGGCGTGAAAGCGCTGGGCTGGGAGAAGGAGCCGGTCGTGTCGGCGGTGAAGGAGCCCAGGCCCTGGCGCTGCGCGGAAGCGCCGCCGGTGGTGTCCCAGCTGTCCCCGTAGGAGGGGAAGGCGCCGTTGGGCTGGGGCTGGTAGTTCTGGTTGCCGCCGAACGCGGGGCGCTGGGGCGCGGGCTGCTGGCCGCTGTCGGGGATGAGCGACTGCGGGAGCAGGATCATCGCGATCAGACCGCTGCCCTCGCCCTTGCGCAGCTGCACGCGGATGCCGTGGCGCAGGGCCAGGCGGCCGACCACGAACAGACCCATGCGCCGGGAGACCGACACGTCGACGACGGGCGGCTCGGCCAGGCGCCGGTTGGCCTCGGCGATCTCCTCGTCGGTCATCGAGATGCCGGAGTCGCTCACCGACAGCAGCGCTCCACCGCCCTCGATGACGCTGCTGGAGACGCCGACCTGGGAGTTCTTCGGCGAGAACTGCACGGCGTTCTCGACCAGCTCGGCGACGAGGTGGACGAGGTCGTTGGCGGCGCTGCCGACCACCATGGTGGCGCGGTGCACGCGGACCTGGACGCGCTCGTAGTCCTCGACCTCCGACAGGGCGGCGCGCACGACGTCGACGAGGCGGGCGGGCTGGCTGCGGCGCCGCGCGGGCTCGTGACCGGCGAGGACCAGGAGGTTCTCGGAGTTGCGGCGCATGCGGGTGGCCAGGTGGTCGAGCTTGAACAGGTCGGCCAGTCGGCCGCCGTCCTGCTCGCCCTTCTCCAGACCGTCGATCAGGGAGATCTGACGCTCCACCAGGGTCTGGGTGCGGCGGGAGAGGTTGACGAACATCGCGCTGATGTTGCCGCGCAGCTCGGCCTCCTCGGCCGCGAGCCGTACGGCCTGGCGGTGGACCTCGTCGAAGGCCTGGGCCACTTCGCCGATCTCGTCCTTGCCGTCGATCGGGATGGGCAGCACGTCGGGCGGGGTGGTCTCGCCGGAGACGCGCAGGTTGCGCACCACGTCGGGAAGCCGGATACCGGCGATCTCCAGGGCCTCGGAGCGCAGGCGGCGCAGCGGGCTGACCATGGAGCGGGCGATCGCGACGGTCAGGAGCAGGACCAGCAGCAGGAGCACGAGGATCGCGACACCGGCGAGGATCGCGTTGCGGACCTCGGCCTCGCGCAGCTCCTCGGCGCGCAGGAGGGCCTGCTCGGCGTACTTGTTCTCGACCTGGGTGCGGATCTGCTCGACGACCCACGAGTTGTCGTTGAACCAGGCGGTGATGCCCTTGGCGTCGTCGGCGATCAGGCGCTTCTGGAGCGTCACGCCCGAGGCGCCCTTGCTGCCGGCGAGCACGATGGCGCGGGCCTTGGTGAGCTCGGTCTTGTAGAACTTCTCCTGGTTCAGCGCGGAGCTGAGGTCGAGCGCCGCCTTGGAGCCGGCCTCGGAGCCGAAGGCGCTGACGGCGCTCTTCTGCCGGTCGCGCATCGCGATGAAGTCCTCGACCTGCTGGGCGGTGGTCGCACCGTCCTGGTAGGAGGCCTGCAGCAGCATGATGCGCTGCTGGGAGATGGCTTCCTTGGCGCGGGCGAGCGCGCTCAGGCCACGCAGCTGGCCGACGATCTGCGGGTCGTTGGTGGTGAGGCTGAGCTCTTCGTGCAGACGCAGCAGGTTGTCGATGACGCCGGAGTAGCGGGCGGGGTTCTTCTCCTTGCGCACGCTGGGCAGGCCGCGCAGTGAGGCGGCGGCGCTCTTGGCGCGCTCGGCGGCGCGGGTGCCGTAGGAGTCGTCGATGGTGGCCAGGTCGTCCAGGACCCGGGCGATGGCGCGGTCGGTGTCCTTGACGCGGGCTTCCGAGTGCTCGCGGAGTGACTTGTTGTTGCCGGAAATCACGTACCAGCCGACGGTGTCACGCTCCAGCCCGATGGCCTGGAGCGTCTCGCGCAGGCGTCCGGCCGTCTCGGCGGCCGTGGCCACGCGGGTGTAGCTGCCGACGCTCTCGATGGAGGTGACCACGCGCGCGCCGGCGAGGGTGACGCCGGCGATGGTGGGAACCAGGATGAGCGCCGTGAGCCGCCATCTCACGCGCCAGTTACGCAGCGCGAACTTGGGCATCGACCGCTTCTGGCGGTCGCGCCTGCCCTTGGGGGCCCCACCTTGGTCCGGCCAGGCACCCCCTGTGCCCGGGTCCGGCACGTTGTTACGCGTTGTCACCGCTGCTCGCTACCCCTCGATCATCCCGCAGTAAAACGGGTATTAAGTCGTCCACAAGGTATCCGCAGCACATGCATGACCAGGCAAAACCGACACAATTGTTACAAATGTGACCACAGACCGTGCATGTCCGGTTATCGCAGTGCGGCAAGCACCTGGTCACGGACTTCGCTGCGATGCGCGTCGTCGCTGAGGGGGCGACCGGCGCGGTCAACCACGTAGAAGACGTCTACCGCCTCCGCGCCCAGAGTCTCCACACGCGCAGCTTTCACGTCAAGCCCACATTCCCCGAAAGCCCGACCAATCCGCCACAAAAGCCCTGGTCGGTCGTGCGCTCTGACTTCGACAACTGTCGCAGTGGCAGACGCGTCGTCAACAAGCGAGACGCGCGGAGGCGCCACCGGCACGCGCGCGGGCCTGATCGACCGGGCCCTGCGGGCCAGTCGCTGCTCGATGTCGAGCCGCCCGGCCAGCACCAGGCGCAGATCGGCTTCCAGCGTCGCCGGGTCGGGCGGCGAGCCGTACTCAGGAACCACCGAGAACTCGATCACGGCGGTGTCGCCCGCGGCGGCCGACGACGCCGAGCGGATCACCAGGTGGTGCGCGGCCAGCACGCCCGCCGCACGCCAGAGCAGGCCGGGACGGTCCGGGGCGACCACGGTGACCTTGGGACCCTGCACTCGCACCGCCCCTCCCCCGTGACGGGCGAGCGCGGTCTGCTCGATCGACAGCGTGGGCGCCTTGGGCGGCGGCGACCCCGCCAGCATCGAGCGCACCCGCCGCACCAGGTCGGCGACCAGCCCGGCCTTCCAGCTGTTCCACGCCGCAGGGCCGGTCGCGTGGCCGTCCGCCACCGCCAGCGCCGACAACAACTCCAGCACCTCGCGAGAACCGACCGCCTTGGCCACCTTCTCGATCGTCATCGGATCGTCGAGGTCGCGCCGGGTCGCGGTCTCCGGCAACAGCAGATGGTGGCGTACGACCGCGGCGAGCGTGTCCACGTCGGCCGCCGGCAACCCCAGCCGGGAGCCGATGTCGCGCACGACCACCTCGCCGGTCTCCGAATGGTCGCCCGGCCAGCCCTTGCCGATGTCGTGGAGGAGCGCCGCGATCAGCAGCAGGTCGGGGCGCGACACCTCGCGCGTGTAGGCGGCGGCGTTGGCCGCGGCCTCGATCAGATGCCGGTCGACGGTGAATCGGTGGATGGGATTGCGCTGCGGCCGGTGCCGCACCCGCTCCCAGTCGGGCAGCAGCTTCACCAGCACGCCCGCCTGGTCGAGCTCCTCCCACACGGGGACCGCAGCGCGGCCCGCGCCCAGCAGCGCCACCAGCGCGTCGCGGGCCTCCGTGGGCCAGGGCACCGGCATGGGCGGCGACTGGGCGGCCAGCGTGGAGACGGTGGCGGGGGCCAGCGGCAGCCCGGCCTCGGCGGCCGCGGCCGCGGCGCGCAACACGAGCACCGGGTCCTTGCGCGGGTCGACCCCGCGGGCCAGCACGACCTCGCCGCCGTGCTCGACCACGCCGTCGGCGACCGGCCTGCGCCCGCGCGGCGTCGGGCCGGACAGCAGGCGGTCGACCGTGCGCCAGGTGCCGTCGAAAGCATGGGAGACCGTACGGCCGGCCTCGGCCAGGCGGCGCATCAGCGCGTCGGCGTCGAGCAGCCCCAGAGTGCCCGCGACGGCGTCCTGCTCCTGCAACACCAGCCGGTCGGCGCCGCGGGTGGTCACCACGTGCAGCGCGTGCCGTACATCCAGGACGAACTCGTAGGCCTCGCGGACCCGCGGGCCGGGGGCGGAGGCCACCCAGGCGGCGGCCACGGCCTGCATCGCCTGCACGTCACGCAGCCCGCCCCGGCAGTCTTTCAGATCGGGTTCGAGGAGGAAGGCCAGCTCCCCGGCGCTCTCGGCGCGTTTGTCGGCGGCCTCGCGCAGCTCGCCGAGGCGGCGGCGGGAGTCGACACGCCATTCGGCCAGCACCGCCTCGCGCACGCTCCTGGTCAGCTCGGGATCGCCCGCCACGTGCCTGGCCTGGATCAGGCCGAGAACCGCCTTCAGGTCCTGGCGGGCCACCTTGACGGCCTCGTCGACCGTGCGGACCGAGTGGTCGAGGCCGACCCCCGAATCCCAGATCGGGTACCAGATCCGGTCGGCCACCCGGCCGATGTCCTGGCTCCCGTCATGCAGCAGGACCAGGTCCAGGTCGCTGCCGGGAGCCAGCTCCGAGCGGCCCAGTGAGCCGACCGCGACAAGCGCGACCTTGCCGATCGCGCCTGCCGTACGGGCCAGATCCTTCAGCCAGCGGTCGATGTCCGCGGCCCGCTCCTTGCGGGCCGCGGCGAACGAGCGGGCTTCTCCTCGCACCGTGCTACCGACCGAGCGCTTCGTCGAGCATCGGAAGCTTCCGCACTACAGCGCCTCGGGCCCGCGCTCACCGGTGCGGACACGGATGACCGTGTCGACCGGGACGGACCAGACCTTGCCGTCGCCGATCTTGCCGGTCTGCGCCGCCTTGACGATGACGTCGATGACGTCCTCGGCGTCGTCCTCCTCGGCCAGCACCTCCAGGCGGACCTTCGGCACCAGGTCGACCTGGTACTCCGCGCCGCGGTAGACCTCGGTGTGGCCCTTCTGCCGGCCATAGCCGCTGGCCTCGCTGACCGTCATGCCCTTGACCCCGAACTGCTCCAGGGCGGCCTTCACGTCATCGAGCTTGAAGGGCTTGATGACCGCGGTGATGAGCCTCATGCGTCCACCTTCTTAACTGTGCTCACGGGACCGTTGGAGGAGATCACGCCGGAGGCGTGAACGCTGCCGAGGTCGTAGCCGGTCTCGGCGTGCGACGTGATGTCGATGCCGGCGACCTCGGCCTCCTCGCTGATGCGGAAGCCCATGGTCTTGTCAATGATCTTGCCGAGGACCCAGGAAACCACGAACGAGTAGAGACCGACCGCGACCGGGCCGAGGATCTGCAGACCCACCTGGCTCCACTGGCCGCCCTCCATCAGGACACCCTTGTTCTGGCCGGGCAGGAACGGGTAGTTGGCGACGAAGCCCAGGGAGACGGCGCCGACGACACCGCCGACCAGGTGCACGCCGACCACGTCGAGCGAGTCGTCGTAGCCGAGCTTGTTCTTCCAGCCCACCGCGTAGCAGCAGGCGGCGCCGGCCAGCAGGCCGATGACCGCGGCCGCCCACGGGTCGACGAAGCCGCAGGCGGGGGTGATGGCGACCAGACCGGCGACCGCGCCGGAGGCCACACCCAGGGTGGTCGAGTGCTTGTCGCGCAGCTTCTCCACGACGATCCAGGTGCCCGCGGCGACGGCGGTGGCGATCTGGGTGTTCATGAAGGCCAGACCGGCGGTCTGGTCGGGAGCCAGCTCGGAGCCGGCGTTGAAGCCGAACCAGCCGAACCACAGGATGCCCGTGCCGAGCAGGACCAGGGTCAGGTTGTGCGGGCGCATCGGCTCCTTGCCCCAGCCCTTGCGCTTGCCCAGCACCAGGGCGAGGGCCAGGGCCGCGGCTCCGGCGTTGATGTGGACGACCGTGCCGCCCGCGAAGTCCTCGATGCCGAGCTGGCCGAGCCAGCCGCCGCCCCAGACCCAGTGCGCGACCGGGAAGTAGACGAGGGTGACCCAGACGCCGGCGAACAGCACCCAGGCGCCGAACTTGGCGCGGTCGGCGATCGCACCGCTGATCAGCGCGACCGTGATGATCGCGAAGGTCAGCTGGAAGGCCGAGAAGACCATCAGCGGGAAGTTGTCGGCCGCCGCGGCTTCCGCGGTGATCTGCTTGGCCGCGTCCTCGACGATGAGGTTCTCGTACACGGCGTTGAACACGCCGGTCAGACCGAGGTAGTCGAGGCCGCCGACCAGCTTGTTGACGATTCCGCTGCCGTCGCCCGCGGGGTCGAAGAAGAGGGAGAAGCCGTAGATCACCCAGGCGATCGTGACCACGATGATGCTCGCGAACGACATCATCATCATGTTCAGGACGCTCTTGGCGCGGGTCATGCCCCCGTAGAAGAGTGCGAGGCCTGGAGTCATCAGCAGCACCAGGGCGGTGCAAACCAGCATCCAGGTGGTAGTGCCGCCATCGATCATCGACGCGACCCTCCTTCAGAGATTGGCTGTGGCCGGTTGTTCACGAGTCGCAGTGGACGCCTCCAGGACCTCGTTGACCGGCTGCGCACTGACGCTGAACCGAACTGTGTTCTTCCGCCGTTTCAGGGCACGACCAGGTGTGTTTCGCATTCGTGAATCTCGGAGGAAGGGTGTTTCGCGGATGTTTCGGACAGCTCACAGGGGCCTTTATGGGATACTTAGGGTCACCTAACTAACCGACAGAGGATTCACAGAAATGCGTCTGCGCCTGGCCGCTCTGGCCGTGCTCCCCGTCCTGGCCCTGTCCGCCTGCGGCTCGTCCGGCCCGGCGAGCACCGCCGACGGACCCACCGTCAAGCACGCCATGGGCCAGACCACGGTGCCCAGGACGCCCCAGCGCGTGGTCGTCCTCGACACCGACAAGCTCGACACGATGGTCTCGCTCGGGCTGAGCCCGGTCGGCGCCGCCCAGGCGGGCGAGAACCAGAAGTGGCCCGCCTACCTCGGCGCCGCGCTGAACGACACCAAGCCCGTCGGCACACTGCAGGCGCCCAGCCTGGAGGCCATCGCGGCGCTCAAGCCCGACCTCATCCTCGGCAGCAAGTTCCGCCAGGCCGCCCTCTACGACAAGCTCGCCAAGATCGCGCCCACGGTCTTCACCGAGAAGGTCGGCATCACGTGGAAGGAGAACTTCCTGCTCGACGCCGAGGCACTGGGCAAGAAGGAGCAGGCGGCCAAGCTCCTGTCCGACTACGAGGCGCGCGCCAAGACCATCAAGACCGACAAGAAGGTGAGCATCGTCCGGTTCATGCCCACCGAGATCCGCGTCTACGGTCCCGAGTCGTTCAGCGGCATCGTGCTCGGCGACGCCGCGGTGGCCAGGCCCGAGGCCCAGCTGCTCGCCGGCCAGGACGACAAGCGGTTCGGCAAGCTGTCCCCCGAGAACCTGGCGCAGGCGGACGCCGACGTGCTCTTCTACACCGCGTACGGCAAGGCCGCCCAGGACCAGCAGGCCTCGATCACGGCGGGACCGCTCTGGAGCAACCTCAAGGCGGCCAAGCACAACGTCGACGACGAGATCTGGATGACCGGAATCGGCGTCACGGCCGCGGGGAAGATCCTCGACGACTTGCAGAAGTACCTGGGCTGAGCCCTGATCGTGACTCAGGGGCCTGATACTCGACCGCGTGACAGCGGAGATCATGGTCGCGGAGGCACGAAAGGCCTTCTGGGTGATGGTCGGATTCCTGGCCTTCATCTGGGCGGTGCAGATCGTCAACTGGATGACCGGCTACACCCTGAGCGACGAGTTCGGCGTCCAGGCGTGGAACCCCGCCAGCCTGCCCGACATCGCCACGGCGCCGTTCCTGCACTGGGGCTGGGGGCACATCCACGGCAACTCGGGACCGCTGTTCATCTTCGGCTTCCTCGCCGCCTACCGGGGGGTCGGCAGGTTCCTCTGGGTGACCGGGATGATCATCCTGGTCAGCGGCCTCGGGGCGTGGTTCACCAGTGACCCGATGAGCATCGGCGCGGGCGCCAGCGGCGTGGTCTTCGGGTATTTCGGCTACATCCTGGTGCGCGGCGTCTTCGACCGGCATCTGATCGACATCGTGGTGGGCGTGGTCATGGCGCTGTGTTTCGCCTACACCTTCACCGGGCTGCTGCCGCAGGAGGGGATCGGGTGGCAGGCCCACGTGTTCGGGTTCGTGGCCGGTGTGGCGGGCGGCTGGCTGTTCCGCGACCGCCCGCGGGCGTCCGCCGCGCCGCCCGCCGACTCCCGCGCGGCGTTGCGCAAGGAGCTGGACGACCTGGGGCTCTGATCGCCGCCTCAGGCCCTGGTGCGGCGGGTTCGCATCTTGTGGCGGTTGCCGCAGCGGTCCATGGAGCACCAGCGGCGCGCCCCCGGCCGTGACGTGTCCAGAAATATCAGGACACAGCGGTCGCCGCCGCACATCCGCAACCGCTCCAGCCGATCACCGCCGAACAGTTCCACGGCATCACGCGCGACCGCCGACAGGAACTGCGTACCCGTCACCGGCGCCGCCCACGACCGCCGCAGCTCCCCGTCGATCACCGGCACCGGCGGCGGCGCGGCGGCGAACTCGTTGAGCGTCTCCAGGTCCGCCGAGCGCTCCCCCGTCCGATACGCCTCCCCCGAGAGCGGCGGCGTGATCTCCTTGTCGCCGGTCACGGCCACGGCCAGCCGCCAGATCGCCGCCCGCAGCCGCTTGGCCCCGTCGATCTCGTGCCCGCCCACCTCGACCGGTCCCTCGACGCCCAGGCGCGAGCGCGGGATCCAGTCCGCCAGGTCCGCGGCCTCGTGCAGTCGCTCCCACGGCTCCAGCACGCCCGACAGCAGGAACTCCAGGCACAACGCACCCGCGTCGAAGCGGAAGCTCTGGCCGTCGCGGCCCGTCAGCACCATCTCCATGGACACCATCCTATGACACCGGTTAAACTGGTGTCATGGACAACGAGATCATCGAACTCACCGATCGCGCATGGCAGGCCAACCGCGAGGGCGACGCGGTCTTCTACGACAAGTTCCTCACCGACGACGCGATCAGCGTCTCGCACTGGGGCGTGGTCACCGACCGCGAGGCGATCCTGCGCGGGTTCGCCGAGAACCGGAACCCGTACACGCGCACCGAGCAGTCCGACCACAAGATCGTGAAGCTGACGGACGACAGCCTCGTGCACAGCAGCACCGTCGAGATCGACGTCCTGGCCGAAGGCGCCGGTCCGATGACCATGCGGCTGTACGCCACGACCGTGCTGGTGCGCAGGGACGGGGAGTGGAGGGCCGCCTTCTTCCAGGTGAGCCCGACGCCGAGCCGATAGGCCGGAGAAACGCGGAGAGCCCCGCCCGGGATCGGGCGGGGCTCTCCGCGTATTCGAGCGTCGTGATGCTCAGGCGGCCGAGGAGGCCATCTTCCTGAGCCTGGCCAGCGCGTCGCGCTCGATGCGCCGCGCGCGGTCACGGCCGATGCCGTAACGCTCGCCGACCTCCGTCAGCGTGTGCTCGCGCCCGTCGACCAGCCCGTAACGCCAGCGCAGCATCTCGCTCGTGTCGCCCTCAAGCCCGTGCAGCCACTCGTCGAGGCGCTCGCGCTCCAGGATGTCGATCGCCTGCTGCTCCGGGTCCGCCCACGTCTCGTCGGCGATCATGTCGCCCAGCTCGGTCTCGTCCTCGTCACCCACGCCCAGCTGCAGCGACACCGGGTCGGAGGCCCAGCGGCGCAGCTCGCGCACCCGCTCGATCGGCAGCTCGAGCACCGAGGCCAGATCGTCGTCGGTCGGCTCCACGTCGAACTCGGCCAGCATGTCGCGCCGCACCCGCATCAACCGGGTCATCTGCTCGCCGGCGTGCGTGGGTAGGCGCACCGGCCGCGCCTGCTCGTGGATCGCCCGCCCCACCGACTGCCTGATCCACCACGTGGCGTAGGTCGAGAACTTGTACCCACGCCGGTAGTCGAACTTCTCCACCGCGCGCACCAGGCCCAGGTTCCCCTCCTGGACCAGGTCGATCAGCGGCATGCCACGCCCGGAGTACTTGCGCGCCACCGCCACCACCAGCCGGAGGTTGGCCTGGATGAACTCGTCCTTGGCCCGCTGCCCCGACACCGCCAGCGCGTTGAGCTCCTCGTCGAGGGCGTCCCCGATGCGCGGCTCGCTGCCCCCGCTGTCGAGTATCTGCTCGGCGAAGAGCCCTGCCTCGATGCGCTTGGCCAGGTCTACCTCCTCTTCGGCACTGAGCAACGGGACCCGCCCGATCTCGGCCAGGTAGGTCCCAAGCAGGTCGCGATCCGCGACCGCCTGCTCCTGCGTGCGATTCCCCGTAGGCCTTGCCATCCCCAGGCACCTCGTTCCCGCAGCTGCGTTCTATACCCCGGCAACGTCCGGCCCGTGGCAAAGATTCCCCCAAGAAGTACGCCGATCGGATGGTTTCCCGCCTCCTCCTTCAGGAGGAGAAAACGCGCCTAATCATCGGTACTCCGGGGCGATATGCGAGATGCACATAACTCGGCGCGTCAAGAACGACCAGGTCAGCACGGTTGCCAGCGCGGATCATGCCGATGTCGTCACGCCGTAGCGCCCTGGCTCCGCCGTACGTGGCCGCTCTGATCGCCTCCAAAGGCGTCATTCTCATTTCCCGTACGGCGAGCGCGATACAAAACGCCATCGACGACGTGAACGACGAACCGGGATTGCAGTCGGTGGCGATGGCCACGGTGGCGCCCGCGTCGATCAGCCTCCTGGCGTCGGGGTAGGGCGACCGGGTGGAGAACTCCGCGCCGGGCAGCAGCGTGGCCACCGTGTTCGACGAGGCCAGCGCCTCGACGTCGGCGTCGGACAGGTGGGTGCAGTGGTCGGCGCTGGCGGCGCCGAGTTCCACGGCGATGCGCACGCCCGGCCCCTGGGTGAGCTGGTTGGCGTGCACCCGGGGCAGCAGTCCCGCCTTCGTCCCCGCGGTGAGGATCTCCCTGGTCTGGTCGCCGTCGAAGGCGCCGCGCTCGCAGAAGACGTCGACCCACTTCGCGTACGGCGCGCAGGCCGCGAGCATGTCGCCGGTCACCAGCCGCACGTAGTCGTCGGCCTCGATCCCCTGCGGCACGACGTGCGCCCCGAGGTAGGTGGTCTCCTCGGTGACCTGCCGGGCCAGGCGCAGCGCCCTGGCCTCGTCGTCGACGGTGAGCCCGTAGCCGCTCTTGATCTCGACGGTGGTGGTGCCCTGGGCGCGCATCTCCTCGACCAGCGCCCGCATGCGCGTGCCGAGAGCCTCCTCGGAGGCGGCGCGGGTGGCCGCGACCGTGGTGCGGATGCCTCCCGCGGTGTAGCTCTGGCCGGACATGCGGGCGTTGAACTCCGCCGTGCGGTCACCGGCGAAGACCAGGTGGGCGTGGCTGTCGACGAAGCCGGGGATCACGGCCCGTCCCTCGGCGTCGTGGCGCTCGTCGGTTTCCGGGGCCTTGCCCGGCTCTCCCACCCACGCGATGCGCTCGTCCTGGATGACGACCGCCGCGCCGGTGAGCTCCTCGCGCTCGGGGTCGCCGGTGTACAGCAGGCCGATGTTGTCGATGAGCAGGCTCACCTGAGGGCTCCAATCGCTTCGGCCAGCGCCTGGCCGACGTCTCCTTGACTGTGGCGGCCGTCCTCGACGATCCGGCGGCCGCTCGACACCACGCTGTGCACGTCGGCCGCCGTCGCCGCGAAGACCACCGCCTCGGCCCCTCCCGCGCCCGCCGTACGGACCGAGTCCAGGCGCACGGACACCAGGTCCGCCCAGGCGCCCGGCACCAGCATCCCGGCGTCGGGGAAGCCGAGCGAGGCGTGACCGGCCGAGGTGGCGGCGGCCAGCAGCTCGGCGGCGGGCCAGTGGCCGCGCTTCTCCGAGGCGAGCCGCTCGTTCAGCTCGACCGCCCGCGCCTCCTCGAACAGGTCGATCACCGCGTGGCTGTCGGAGCCCAGCGTGATCGGCGAGCCGTGCTCGAACAGTGTGCGGGCGGGCCCGATGCCGTCGGCCAGGTCGCGCTCGGTCGTCGGGCACATGCACACCGCGGTGCGCGAGTGGCCGAGCAGGTGCACGTCGACCTCGGTCAGGTGGGTGGCGTGCACCGCCGTGGAGCGCGGGCCGAGCGCGCCGTGCTCGTGCAGGAGCTGTACCGGCGTGGCCGAGTACATGCGCACGCACGCGTCGTTCTCGGCGCGCTGCTCGCTGACGTGGGCGTGCAGCGGAGCGGCGTGGCGGTGGGAGAACTCGCTGACGACGTGCATCTGCTCGGGCGGCACCGCGCGGACCGAGTGGATGGCGGCGCCGATCTCGACGTCGGGCTGTCCCCGGTAGGCGGCCGCGAGCCCGTCCGCCCTGACCGCCCACCGCTCCGCCGTACCGTCGCCGAACCTGACCTGCGCACCGGACAGCGCCGTGCCGACGCCTCCGGTGAGGTAGCAGGTGTCGAGGAGCGTCATGCGCAGCCCCGCGTCGCGCGCGGCCCGCACGAGCGCGTGGCCCATCTCGTTGGGGTCGTGGTACGGCACGCCGCCGGGGCCGTGGTGCAGGTAGTGGAACTCGCCTACGCAGGTGACGCCGGCCAGCGCCATCTCGGCGTAGACGGCCCTGGCGAGGTTCAGGTACGAATCCGGGTCGAGCTTGGCCGCGATGGAGTACATCTGGTCGCGCCAGGTCCAGAAGTCGCCCTTGCCCGCCTGGGTGTGGCCGCGCAGCGCCCGGTGGAAGGCGTGGGAGTGGGCGTTGGCCAGGCCGGGGATCGTCAGGCCCGCCAGTTTCTCCGCGCCGCCCTGCGCTCCCTGGCCGATCTGGATGATTCGCGCGCCCTCGACCTCGATCAGCACGCTCTGCGACGGCCCGTCGGGCAGCCACGCGTATTCGCACCAGTACGTCGTCATCGGCACAACTCCTCGAGCACGCCCGCCAGCGCGGCGACGCCCGCCTCGCAGTCGGCCTGCTCGGCGTGTTCCTCAGGAGAGTGGGAGATACCCGTCGGGTTGCGGACGAAAAGCATCGCGCTCGGCACTCCGGCCCCCGCCAGGATCCCGGCGTCGTGCCCGGCGCCGGTCGGCAGCACGGGCACCATCATGCCCGGGCCGCCCGGCGCGCCGAGCGCTCGGTGGGCGGCGACCGCCACCCGCTCCCTGAGGGCGACGTCGAAGTCGACGACGGGAGTCCACGACTCCTCGCTGACGGTGGCTCCCTCGGACAGCTCGGCGACCAGCGCGCGCACCTCGGCCTCGCCCGCGCCGCGCGAGTCGAGCCAGGCCGACACCAGTCCGGGGACGGCGTTGGCGTTGTTGGGCGAGACCCGCAGCTTGCCGAAGGTCGCCACCACGCCGTGCTTGACCGCCGCCTCCCGCGCGGCCAGCACCTTGGCCGCGTAGGCGAGCATCGGGTCGTCGCGGTCCTCCAGCCGCGTGGTCCCGGCGTGGTTGGCCTGGCCGCGGAAGTCGAAGCGCCAGCGCCCGTGCGGCCAGATCGCCGACGCGACGCCCACGGGGCAGTCGTGGTCGGCCAGTCCGCGTCCCTGCTCGACGTGGAGCTCGACGAACACCCCGATCCGCGCCAGCGTCTCGGGGTCGGCTCCCAGCTCCCCGGGGTTGCGTCCCTGTCTGGCCAGCACCTCGCCGAGCCGGTCGCCGTTGTCGTCGGCCAGGCCGCGGGCCCGCTCGGGGTCGAGCACGCCCGTCAGCAGCCGCGACCCCATACACGGCACCCCGAAACGCGCGCCCTCCTCGTCGGTGAAGCAGGCGACGCCGATCGGCTTGGAAGGGGTGAAACCCCGCTCCCTGAGCAGGTCGACCGCCTGGAAGGCGGAGACGACGCCGAGCGGCCCGTCGAACGCGCCGCCCTGCCGCACCGAGTCGAGATGGCTGCCGGTGACCACGCCGGGCTCGCCCGAGGAGTCGCCCCACCAGGCCCACAGGTTGCCGTTGCGGTCTTCGTGCAGGTCCAGGCCGCGCTGGGCGGCCTGGTCGCGGAACCACTCGCGCAGGGTCAGGTCGGCGGCCGACCAGGCGTCACGCAGGTAGCCACCGGTCGAGGGGTCGAGCCCGATGCGGGCCAGGTCTTCGAGCATGGATCCCACTGTAGTGAATGACTTCATTCACCGGGAAGTTCACACGCCCGCCACGGAGGTCAGGACCGCGGGCGCGGGCGCAGCGTCAGGTCCGTGAGGTGCGCGTCGGGCCCCGCCTCCAGCGCGGCCACGATCGCCCTGGCCACCGATTCCACCTCCAGGTAGTTGGACGGCTCGAACGCCTCGCCCTCCTGCTCGCGCACCGAGCGCTGCATGTCGGTGGCGATGCGGCCGGGGTAGACCGTCGTCACCCGCAGCCCCGGCTCCTCGTGCCGCAGCACGTCGGCGAAGGCGCGCAGGGCGAACTTCGAGGCGGCGTAGGAGCCCCACCCGGGGTTGGCGTTGAGCCCGGCACCCGAGTTGACGCAGACCACGTGGCCGGAGGCGGCGCGCAGGGCCGGCAGCAGCAGCCGGGTCAGCTCGGCGACGGCGACCACGTTGACCTCGTAGGTGTCGCGCCAGACCTGCGCGGGGGTGTCGGCGACGGAGCCCAGGCGCACCACGCCCGCGCTGTGCACCAGCACGTCGAGCCGGTCGAGCTCGGGCAGGTCGGCCTCGGTGACCGAGGTGAGCTCCACGGGCCAGGCGACGGCGGCGGGCAGCTGCCCGGCGAGGGCGTCGAGCGCGGCGCGGTCACGGCCGCCGAGGACGAGCCGGTGGGTGGGCGCCAGGGCGCGGGCCAGGGCGGCGCCCACGCCGCGGGAGGCTCCGGTGATCAGTGCGGTCTTCACGGTTGACATCATACTCAAGTTTGTATTCAAATTTGAGTATGTCCTCGACGCGCCTGCTGATCCTCGGCACCCTGCTCGACGAGCCGCTCACCGGCTACCGGGTGCGCCAGACGCTGGAGTTGTGGGGCGCCGACAGCTGGGCCAACGTGGCCTTCGGCTCGATCTACCACGGCCTCGGCAGGATGGCGGAGGAGGGCCTGCTGGAGATCGTCGAGCGCGGCAAGGCGGGCAAGACCGTCTACGGCATCACCCAGCTGGGCCGCCTTGAGTTCCACCGCATGCTGCTGACGAGCTGGTACGAGATCCAGCCGATCGTCGACCCGTTCCAGGTGTCGCTGACCTTCATGGACCGGCTCGATCGCCCGGAGCTGCTGGGAGCGCTGCGGGCGCGCATCAAACAACTGGAGTTGTCCGTCGAGATGTGCAAGCGTGCCTTCGGCGGCAAACAGGCGTACGGCGCCCCGCGGCACATCGACGAGAACCTGCGGCTGACCGTCGGCATGCTCGAGAACCAGCTGGCCTGGTGCCTGCAGGCGGTCAAACGAGTCGAGGACGAAGAACTCCCCTAACCAAGAGGAGAATCCCCCCGATGATCATCGACGCGCGAGAGCTGCGCAAGACATTCACCACTAAATCCAGAAAAGGCACCCAGACCGTCGAGGCGGTCAAAGAGGTCAGCCTGCAGGTCGACAAGGGCCAGATCTACGGCGTCCTCGGACCCAACGGCGCCGGCAAGACGACCACCATCCGCATGCTGGCCACCCTCATCACCCCCGACTCGGGCACCGCCACGGTGGCCGGGCACAACCTGCTCAAGGAGCCGGGCCTGGTACGGCGCAGCCTGGGCTACGTCAGCCAGGCCGGCGGGGTGGACGAGAACGTCAGCCCCCGCGCCCAGATCACCTTCGGCGCCAGGATCTACGGCGTCGCCGACGTCGAGAACGCCGTCGAGAGCGTCCTCAAGCGCCTCGACCTGGTCGAGTTCGCCGACCGGCCCGCCCGTACCCTCTCGGGAGGCCAGAAGCGCCGCGTGGCCATCGGCCTGGGCCTGGTGCACAGCCCGCCGCTGCTCTTCCTCGACGAGCCCACCACCGGCCTGGACCCGCAGAACCGCGCCAACCTCTGGGACCGCATCGCCGAACTTCGCGAGCAGGGCACCAGCGTGCTGCTGTCGACGCACTACCTGGAGGAGGCCGACGCCCTGTGCGACCGGCTGGCGATCGTCGACCACGGCGTGATCGTGGCCGAGGGCACCGCCTCCGAGCTCAAGCGGCAGATCCAGGGCGATGTGATCTCGCTGCGCCTGGACGACCTCGGGCGCGGAGCCGAGGTGCTCGCGCCGTACGCCAAGGAGACCCGCGTCGACGACGACCTGCTGCGCGTCTACGTCGACGACGGCGAGCACACCCTGCCCTCGCTGCTGCGCACGCTGGAGGAGCGGCAGCTCCAGATCAAGTCCATCGCCATGACCAGCGCGACCCTGGACGACGTCTTCCTGGCCAAGACCGGCCGTTCGCTGCGTGACACCGGAGCAGAATCATGATCCGCGACACCTGGTTGTTCTTCGGCTACGAGATGCGCGCGCTCATGCGCAACCCGGTCTGGCCGCTCCTGGGGCTGATGCAGCCGGTGCTCTACCTGCTGCTGTTCGCCCCGCTCTTCGCCGGGCAGGCCTTCAACGGCGACATGGGCAAGGCACTCGACGTCTTCGCGCCCGGCATGCTCGTCATGACGGCGCTCTTCAGCTCCTTCACCGCGGGCTACGGCACCATCATGGAGCTGAAGTCCGGGGTGCTGGAGCGTCTGGCGGTCAGCCCCGCCTCGCGTCCGTCGATCCTGCTGGGCCGCATGCTGCGCGACACCGTGATGCTGCTGGTGCAGTCGGCGGTCTTCCTGGTGCTCGGGTTCGTGCTCGGCATGCGGATCGGCGTGGTCGCGCTCCTGCTGATGCTGCTGCTGATGGTGGCGACCGGGCTGATGGCCGCCGGAGCCGCCTACGGCCTGGCGCTGGCGACCAAGGACGAGAACGCCATGGGCTCGATCATGCAGTTCGTCATGCTGCCGCTGATGTTGTTGTCCGGAGCGTTGCTGCCGATGGCCTACGGGCCCGCCTGGCTGGAGAAGGTCGCCTGGTTCACGCCCTTCTACCACCCGACCGAGGCGGGCAGGGCGCTGTTCGCCGGCGACTTCGGCGACTTCAACGTGCTGCTCGGCTTCGTCATCATGCTGGGCCTGGCCGCGCTGACGATCTCGTGGTCGGTGCGCGGGCTACGGCGGCTCGCCGGGTAGGAAGATGCCCGCCTCGTCGGAGGAACGTTCGTAGTCTTCCAGCCGGGCCTGGGTGCGCAGCGGCGCCGCGTCGGCCATGGCCTCCACCAGGGCCATGGCCACCGCCAGCGGGGCTGCGTGCGAGTCGAAGACCAGCCGGTCGCCGACCGGCGCGTCGAGCGTGATGTCGGCGGGCAGGCCCGGCCGGTCGGTGATCACCACACGCCTGAGCCCCAGCTTGTCGGCGTACTCCAGCGCCTGGATCGACTCGGCGGGATAGCGCGGCAGCACCACGGCGAGCACCCACTGCGCGCCCGCGCGCTGCACGATGCGCAGGCCGTCGAGCAGCTCGGAGCCGCCGTGGGTGAACAACCGCACGTCGGGGTGGATGAGCCTGGCGTAGTAGCCGAGCGTGGTGGCCAGCCCGGCCGAGACCCGCAGACCGAAGATCGGCAGCGGGTCCGCCGCGGCCAGCGCCTCACCGGCCTCCTTGATCCGCAGCGGCGGCGGCGGCGCCTGGCCGTGCCCGGCCTCCACGGCAGGAGCGCCGTCGAGGCGGGAGCGCAGCAGGCCGAGGTTGCGGATCTCGCCGTCGATCGCGCTCTCGATCAGCCCGGGCTCGCCCGCCGTACGGCCCAGCACCAGGGGTCTGAGCGCCTGGCGCAGCTCCGGATAGCCGGCGAAACCCAGGGCCACGGCGAACCTCGTCACCGACGGCTGGCTGACGCCGGCCCGCTCGGCCAGCTCCACGCTGGACAGGAAGATCGCCTCGTCGAGGTGTTCGGAGAGGTAGAGGGCGATCCTGCGCTGGGCGGGCGACAGCCGTACCCCGTCGAGGAGCCCGCCGAGCCCGCCCATCACCCACCCGCCTTCTCAGGACTCGCGCATCGGGATGCGCACCCCTCGATTCTCCGCCACCTCTATGGCCTCGTCGTACCCGGCATCCACATGACGCATCACGCCGGTGCCCGGGTCGTTGGTGAGCACCCGGCTGACCTTCTCGCGCGCCAGCGCCGTACCGTCGGCGACGGTGACCTGGCCGGAGTGGATCGAGCGCCCGATGCCGACCCCGCCGCCGTGGTGGATGGAGACCCACGCGGCGCCGGAGGCGGTGTTGAGCATCGCGTTCAGCAGCGGCCAGTCGGCGATGGCGTCGGAGCCGTCGGCCATGCCCTCGGTCTCGCGGTACGGCGAGGCGACGGAACCGCAGTCGAGGTGGTCGCGGCCGATCACGATCGGCGCCCGCAGCTCGCCCGAGGCCACCATGTCGTTGAAGCGCTCGCCCGCCAGGTGCCGCTCGCCGTACCCGAGCCAGCAGATACGCGCGGGCAGACCCTGGAAGTGCACCCGCTCGCCCGCCATGCGGATCCAGCGCGCCAGCGGCTCGTTCTCGGGGAACAGCTCCAGCATCGCCTTGTCGGTCCTGGCGATGTCGGCCGGGTCGCCCGACAGCGCCGCCCAGCGGAACGGGCCCTTGCCCTCGCAGAACAGCGGCCGGATGTAGGCGGGCACGAAGCCGGGGAAGGCGAAGGCCCGGGAGTAGCCCGCGAGCTGCGCCTCGCCGCGGATGCTGTTGCCGTAGTCGAAGACCTCCGCGCCCGCGTCGAGGAAGCCGACCATGGCCTCGACGTGGGTGGCCATCGACTCGCGCGCCTTCTGCGTGAACCCGGCGGGGTCCTTCTCGCGCTCGGCGGCCATGTCGTCGAAGGCCACCCCGACCGGCAGGTACATGAGCGGGTCGTGCGCCGAGGTCTGGTCGGTCACGATGTCGATCTCGGCGCCCTTGGCCAGCAGCTCGGGCAGCGCCTGCGCCGCGTTGGCCACCACGCCGATCGACAGCGGCCGGCGCTGGTCGCGGGCCTCGTAGGCCAGGCGCAGCGCCTCGTCGAGGCTGGCGGCCTCGACGTCGAGGTAGCGGTGCTCGATGCGGCGCCTGACGCTGCGCGGGTCGCAGTCGATGCAGATCGCGACGCCGCCGTTCATGGTGACGGCCAGCGGCTGGGCGCCGCCCATGCCGCCGAGGCCCGCGGTCAGCGTGATCGTGCCGGCCAGGGTGCCGTTGAACCGTTTGTCGGCGACGGCGGCGAAGGTCTCGTAGGTGCCCTGCAGGATGCCCTGGGTGCCGATGTAGATCCACGAACCGGCGGTCATCTGCCCGTACATGGTCAGCCCGGCCGCCTCCAGCCGGCGGAACTCCTCCCAGTTGGCCCAGTCGGGCACCAGGTTGGAGTTGGCGATGAGCACGCGCGGCGCCCACTCGTGGGTGCGGAACACGCCGACCGGGCGGCCCGACTGCACCAGCAGGGTCTCGTCGCCCTCCAGCGTGGTCAGGGTGCGCACCAGCGCGTCGAACGACGGCCAGTCGCGTGCCGCCTTGCCCGAGCCGCCGTAGACGACCAGCTGCTCGGGGTGCTCGGCGACCTCGGGGTCGAGGTTGTTCTGGAGCATGCGCAGGGCGGCCTCCTGAGGCCAGCCCTTCGCGGTCAGCGTGGTGCCGCGTGGTGCTCTGACGGTCCGGCTCATGGCCACCCCTTCGTGAATGAACCTATTCAAAGGCAGATTACACGCAGAGGCGGCCCTGGGTCGTCAGGCGGTCAGGAACTGGGTCGCGGCCAGCTCGCGGTAGAGGTCGTCCTCCCCCACCAGCTCGTCGTGGGTGCCGACGGCCCGCACGGTGCCGCCCTCCATCACCACGATGCGGTCGGCATTGGTCACGGTCGACAGCCGGTGCGCGATCACCAGCACCGTGGTCTCCGCCGCCACCTCGGCGATCACCTCGCGCAGGCGCAGCTCGTTGACCGCGTCGAGCTGCGAGGTCGCCTCGTCGAGCAGCAGCAGGCGCGGCTTGCGCAGCAGCGCCCTGGCGATGGCCACCCGCTGCCGCTCGCCGCCCGACAGCAGCACGCCCCGGTGGCCGACCGCGGTCTCCAGTCCGTCGGGCAGGCGCGAGACCAGGTCGTCGAGCCTGGTGCGCCTGATGGCCCGGGTCAGCTCCTCCTCCGAGGCGCCGTTCGCGGCGAAGAGCAGGTTCTCCCTGAGCGTGCCCGCCAGCACCGGCGCGTCCTGCTCGACGTAGCCGAACGAGGCGCGCAGGTCGTTCAGCGGCCAGTCGCGGATGTCGCGCCCGCCGACCGTGATCGTGCCCTCCTGGTGCTCGTAGAAGCGCTCCAGCAGGGCGAAGACCGTGGACTTGCCCGCGCCGGAGGGCCCGACGAGGGCGGTCAGGCCGCCGGGCGGCACCTCGAAGCTGACGCCGTTGTGCACGGTCGGCCTGTCGTCGCCGTAGCGGAAGTGCACGTCGCGGAAGGTCAACCCGACGGGCTCGTGCGAAGCCGTACCGACGGCGACGCCGGTCTCCTCGGCGGGAAGGTCCTCGACCTCCTTCATGCGCTGCAGCGCGGCCAGGCCGTTCTGGACCAGGATGGCGCCCTGCACGAGCTGGCCGATGGGCATGACCAGGAAGAACAGGTAGAGGAAGAAGGCGATCAGCTCTGCCACCTCCAGCGCCCCAGACGCCACCCGCGCGCCGCCGATGGCGAAGACCGCCACGAAGGCGATCTGGAAGGCCACCCAGGTGGAGACGCCCGCCAGGGAGCCCCAGACGGCGACCTGCACGCCGCGCTTGCGTGCCCGTTCCGCGGCGTCGCCGACGATGGCGATCTCGCGCTCCTCCACGCCGCTGGCCTTGACCGTGCGGTAGGCCTGCAGCGCCCGGTCCAGGACCGCGCCCATGTCGCCGACCGCCTCCTGCGCCTTGAACTGGGCCTTCTGGATGCGCGGCATCAGCGTGGCGACCATGCCGCCGACCACGACCAGCACCAGCAGGGTGACCAGGAAGAGCACGCCGTCCTTCAGCGCCATCAGCACGATCGCGCCGATGAGCATGAAGAAGGCGCCGATCGACTCGATGAGGCCGTTGGTCAGCACCGTGCGCAGCAGGGTGGTGTCACCCGTCACCCGCGACAGCAGGTCGCCGGGCTTGAGCCGGTCGACGTCGGCGACCTTCAGGCGGAACATGCGGTCGACCAGCTTGCGGCGGGCGTCGTAGACGATGCCCTCACCGGTGCGTTCCATGATGTAGCCGCCGAAGGCCATGATCGCCGCACCCACGATCACGGCGACCGTCAACCCGATCAGCAACCCGCCGACGGGTTCGCCGGAGCCGAAGGCGTTGACGATGTACTCGGCCACCTGGGGGATGGCCAGCGCCGCCCCCGAGCCGAGCACGGACAGCAGGCCGCCCACCACGAGGATCGTGCGATGGGGGCGCAGATAGGCGAACAAGTCACGCAGGGGGGCTTTGGGCCCGGGGTCGACGGTGCCCTCGGGGCGTTCCTGACTCATGCCTGCTCCAACGTTTCAGGGATCGGGTTCTACACCGGTCAACCTAAATTGACGACCTAAGTATGTCAACCAAAGTTGACTTCTACTCCCTGGGAAGGAGACGCAATCCGCTCGCCGACTCGCGACGAATAGAGCGTCGAGGAACCCGGCCGGAACCTCTTCTCTCCGACAGTCACGAGACAAGGACCCAACCATGGAGCTCCGGATCAACCGGCGCACAGTAGTCGGGCTAGGCGTCGCGGTGGCGTTGACCGCCTCCTCGCTCGCCTTCCTCCGGCCCGACACCGGCACGGCTTCCTCACACCGCGAAGCCCCGATGATCGCGGGCGACCCGCGCAACGACGACACCGACGTCTACGCGTTCGTCAGCCCCGACAAGCCCGACACCGTCACCCTGCTCGGCAACTGGCTCCCCTTCCAGGAGCCCAACGGCGGCCCCAACTTCTACACCTGGGACACCCGCTCGCGGTACTACATCAGGATCGACAACGACGGTGACGCCAAGCCCGACATCAGCTACCAGTGGACCTTCCGCGACGACGACAAGCGCGGCAACACCACGTTCCTGTACAACAACGGCCCCGTGACCTCGCTCGACGACGAGAACCTGCTCTACAAGCAGCGCTACACGCTCAAGCGCATCACCGAGTCGGGCACCCAGACGCTCATCAACAACGCGATCGCCGCCCCCAGCAACGTGGGACCCGCCTCCATCCCCGACTACGGCACCCTGAGGAACCAGGCCATCCGCAACCTGCCGGGCGGCGGCAAGACCTACGCCGGGCAGTCCGACGACGCCTTCTTCCTCGACCTGCGCGTCTTCGACCTGCTCTACGGCGGCAACCTGTCCGAGGTCGGCCAGGACAGCGTCCGCGGCTACAACATCAGCACGCTGGGCGTGCAGGTGCCCGCCAAGGACCTGGCCCTCAAGGGCGACGTCAAGCGCAACCCGGTCATCGGCGTGTGGACCACCGTCGACAAGTGGACGCCGAACGGCTACGTCCAGGTCTCCCGCCTGGGCAACCCGCTGGTCAACGAGGTCGTCGTGCCCGCAGGGCTGAAGGACGCCTTCAACGCGCTGCCCCCGCACAAGGACGCCGACGTCCCCGCCGTCGTCAAGCGCGTCACCGAGCCCGAGGTGCCCAAGCTCCTGGAGGCCATCTACGGCATCAAGGCGCCCGCCACCCCGCGCAACGACCTGGTCGAGATCTTCCTGACCGGCATCGCCAAGGGCAACGGCCCGATCATGGCCGACCTGAACTCGCAGACGCTCAACAAGGACGCGGGCAAGCTGCGTCCCGCCGAGATGCTGCGACTCAACATGTCGATCCCGCCCTCGAAGGACCCCAACCGGCTCGGCGTCCTCGCCGGTGACCTGCAGGGCTTCCCGAACGGCCGCCGCCTGGCCGACGACGTGCTCGACATCGAGCTCCAGGCGCTCGCCGGCGCCGCGACCTCCGGCAAGCTCGTGCCCGCGCTGACCGACAAGGTCGACGCCAACGACAAGCCGTTCGGCTCGACGTTCCCGTACATGGCCCTGCCCTCGAACTCCGGCGTGAACACCGCCGGAGCCAAGTAAGGCCGCAGCAGAACTCGGCGGGCTCCTTCCCTCGTCTCCCTGGAGCCCGCCGTCCCCCCGTTCCGTCCGAAGGAGTTCAGCTCATGCGTGTCCTCATCGCGGCAGGCGGCGTCGTGCTGGCCGGGGCGCTGATCTTCACCGTCGCCACCGTGGCCGCGCCGCCCCAGCAGAGCGCGGCCACCCGCACCACGGAAACCCTCCAGTCCCGCCTCCAGCGCCTGCCCGGCGACTACCGAGGCTGGGCCCGGCTCGCCACCGAACACCTCGAACAGGCCCGCATCACCGGCAACCCCGCCTTCTACCCCAAGGCCGAACAAGCCCTGATCAAGGCCAACGGGCTGGCACCCCAGGACGACGCGGTGCTCACCGCCGGCGCCGCCCTCGCCGCCGCCCGCCACGACTTCTCCCAGGCCGTACGGCTCGCCGAACGGGCCGTCGCCGCCAACCCCTACAGCACCACCGCCCTCGGCGTCCTGGCCGACGCCCGCACCCAGCTCGGCGACCACGACCGGGCCGGCCAGGCCATCGAGCGCATGATCGCCCTGCGCCCCGGCGTGGCCTCCTTCAGCCGCGCCTCCTACGCCGCCGAACTCCGCGGCGACCTCGCCGGCGCGCGGCGCCACCTCGAATACGCCCTCGCCGACGCCTACCAGCCGGCCGACGTCGCCTACTGCCGCTTCTACCTGGGCGAGCTGGCACTGCGATCGGGCGAGCTCGCCCAGGCGCAGCAGTGGTACGGCCAGGCGCTGCAGGCGATGCCCTCCTTCACCCCGGCCATCGCCGGCCAGGCCCGCGCCCACGCCCTGTCCGGCGACCTGAAGGCGGCGCTGCCCCTCTACGAGTCCGTCGTCGGGCGCCTGCCCCTGCCGCAGTACCTCGTGGAGTACGGCGAGGTGCGCATCAAGGCCGGGCTCGCCCCCGACTGGACCCTCCTGCGCGCCCAGCAGCGTCTGGCCACCGAATCCGGAGTGCTCGACGACCTGACCCTGGCCGAGTTCGAGGCCGACCACGGCGACCCGGCGCTGGCCGTACGGCACGCGCGCGCCGAGTTCGGGCGCAACCCCAATCCCGTCGCCGCCGACGCGCTCGCCTGGGCGCTTCACCGGGCGGGCCGCTCGCGCGAGGCTCTGCCGTACGCGAAACAGGCCACCGCGACCGGCTGGCGCAACGCCCTCCTGCACCACCACCGGGCCGAGATCGAACAGGCCCTCGGCCTGCGCGGCACATCGCTCGCCCGCACCTACAACCCGACCTTCGACCCCGCCCTGCCCGCGCTCGCGAGGTTCTCATGAGAATGCTGCTCGTCGCCCTCGTGCTGGCGCACCCGCTGGGCAACTTCACCGTCAACCACTACAACGGCCTGCGGGTCTTCGCCGACCGCGTCGAGAACACCGCCGTGGTCGACGCCGCCGAACTGCCGACCCTCCAGGGCAGGCCCACCGCGCGCCCCGCCGCCGAGCAGTGCGCCACGCTCGCCTCCGCACAGCGCCTCGTCATCGACGGCACCCCGGTGCCGTGGCGGGTGGCCGACGCGTCGTTCTCCTACCAGCCCGGCCAGGGCGGCCTGGAGACCTCCCGGCTCACCTGCTCCCTCGTCGCCTCCGTACGGCCCGCGTCCACGATCGAGTTCACCGACGCCTTCGAGCAGGAGCGCATCGGCTGGCGCGAGATCGTGGTCGGCGGCCCCCTCGTACGGCAGGCGACCTCGAACGGCGCCCCGCTGCCCTCGGCGAGCATCAGCGACGAGCTGCGCTCCTACCCGGCCGACCTGCTCTCCTCCCCCCTGGACCAGCGCTCGGCCACCATCAGCGTGACCGGCGCCCCCTCGTCGGCCGCCGCCGCTCCCTCGCTGCCCTCCGGCTGGTTCCTCGGCGACCTGTTCACCTACATCGACAGCGTCTTCACCGGCCTCATCGGCGCCGACACGCTCACCGTGCCCCTCGGCCTGCTCGCCATCGCCCTCGCCGCCGTGCTGGGGGCTGGGCACGCGCTCATCCCGGGGCACGGCAAGACGGTCATGGCCGCCTACCTCGCCGGCCGCCGCGGCCGCCCCCGCGACGCCCTCGTCGTCGGCGCCACCGTGACGGTCACGCACACGGCCGGGGTGCTGGCGGTGGGCGTGCTCCTCACGGTGGCCAGCTCGCTGGCCGGGGAGTCGGTGCTGGGGTGGCTGGGGGTGGCCAGCGGGGCGCTCATCGTCGTCATCGGCGCCCGCCTCCTCTGGTCCGCCCTCCGCGGCCACGGCCTCGACGGGCATGGGCATGGGCATGGGCACGGTCATGGGCACGGACATGGGCACGGGCACGGTCATGGGCACGGTCATGGGCACGGCCACGGACATGGGCACGGGCACGGGCATGAGCACGGGCATGAGCACGACGCTGACCACGACGCCGGTCACGATGGCGACCCCCAGGGGAGCCGCCCCCACCGCAGCCGTCGCGCCGGGTTGATCGGCCTGGGCGTCGCGGGCGGCCTCGTGCCCAGCCCGTCAGCCCTCATCGTCCTGCTCGGCGCCATCGCCCTGGGCCGCACCTGGTTCGGCATCGCCCTCGTCACCGCCTACGGCCTCGGCATGGCCGCCACCCTCACCGCCACCGGCCTGCTGCTCGTCAAACTCGCCGACCGCCTGGAGCGCCGCGCCGCCTCCGGCATGAAACTCGCCGCCCGCCTCTCGGGCCTGGCCCCCACCGGCACCGCCGCCATGGTGGTCCTCCTCGGCACCGGCCTGGTGATCCGCTCAGCCGCCGGGGTGCTGTGACTCCTGCCCACTCGGCCTTGATCATGGGCCGCGCTTGCCGGTTACCAGGGCACCGGTCCGGCGTCGTCGAGGAATGCGCCGGTCGGTCCGTCGTCGGGCAGGGTCGCGAGGCGGATCGCGATGGCCGCGCCCTGTTCCGGTGTGCGGACGCCTTGGAAGCCGTTGAGGTCGGTGGCGGTGAAGCCGGGGCAACCGGAGTTGATCAGGATGCCGGTGCCGCTCAGTTCCTTGACGTATTGGATGGTGAGGGCGTTGAGGAAGGTCTTCGAGGCCAGGTAGGCGGCGGGAACCGGGCCCATGTCGACGCCGGGGGCGGTCTGCAGGGCGAGCGAGCCGACGCTGCTCGACATGTTGACGATTCGCGGTGATGCCGAGCCGCGCAGCAGCGGCAGCATCGCGTTGGTCACCCGGATGACGCCGATCACATTGGTCTCCACGACAGCTCGCACGGTCGCGGGATCGAGCGTGCTGGGTGTCTGCGGCGTGCCGCCGGTGATCGCGGCATTGTTGACCAGGACGTCGAGCCCTCCGGCCTGGTCGGCGATCAGCTCGGCCGCGGCGGCCACGCTCGCGTCATCGCTCACGTCGAGCGGCACGCCGAACGCATCGGTCCCGGCGGCGCGCAGCTTCTCCACCGCGGTGTCGCGGCGCCGCCGATCGCGCGCGCCCACCCCGATGCGCCAGCCGAGCGCGCCCAGGCCTGCGGCGATCTCGAATCCGATTCCCTTGTTCGCGCCGGTCACCAGCGCGATCGTCCGTTCGCTCATGCCGTCGATCATGTTGCGGGGCCGGGTGAGGCGTCCAAGACCGGTCAGGTGCTCGGCGATACCGCACAGGTATCGGTCCTGGTCGAGGCTGGCTACGATGGCCCGGTGGAGACGCGGGAGTTGCGATACTTCGTCGCCGTCGCCGAGGAGTTGCACTTCGGGCGGGCGGCACAACGGCTCGCGATGGCGCAGCCACCACTGTCGCGGGCGATCCAGCAGCTGGAGCGGCGGCTCGGAGTCGTTCTGCTGCACCGCACCCCTCGCGCCGTCGCCTTGACCGAGGCCGGGTCGGTGCTGCTGAGGGAGGCACGGACCGCGCTCGACGCGGTCGAAGCCGCCGAGCGCCGCACCCGCCGCGCCGCGGGAGACCAGCCGGGTGTGGTCCTGGCCGCCAAGGCCGGAGCTTCCAGGGAACTGTTGTCGAAGCTCCTGGCCGCCTACGCCGCCGAACCGGGCGCCGTGGCCGTCGAGGTGATGCTGTGCGGGCCGGGCGAGCCGGAGTTCCTGCTGCGCACCGGGCGTGCCGACGTCGCTCTGCTCCACCGGCCCTATGACACGACGGCCGGATTCGACACCGAGGATCTCCACAGCGAGCAGCAGGTCGTGGTCCTGCCCAAGGGCCATCCGCTCGCCAACCGGGCGCGCCTGTCGTTCGAGGAGGTCAGGACCGAGGCGGGACTGCCGCTGCCGCGCTGGCCTGGACGGGACGGCGGCCATCCGGACGGCGCCGGCCCGCAGGTTCGTGACCACACCCAGCTGTTCCAGCTGATCGCGCTCGGACTGGCGTGCGCCGTCGTGCCCGAGTCGCTTCGTGAGCAGCTACGCGACGACTACGCCGTCGTGCCGGTGCCGGACGCGCCGGCCGTCACGACCGTCGTCGCCTGGCCGCCACACAGCAGGTCCAGAGCCGTCGCCGACCTCGTCCGCACGGCGACACGTCTCCAGCTGCGCGCCGGCGGACAGACCGGCAACACCTAGTCGAGGGCGGGCAGGTCGGGGTCGTCGACGTCGATGTCGCCCTCCTCGGCTCTGCGCAGCTTGATCTCCTCGATCCACGACAGCACCAGGGCGCGGATCTCGCCGTCCAGGCGCTCGTCGTCCATCTCCTCCACGAACTCCAGGCGCATGAGCAGCTCGTGCACCGAGAAGGAGTCGAGGTGGGTGCGGCCCAGGCTCTCCAGCTCCAGGAAGCTGTACAGGTGGGCGGCCGACGCCACGTCGAGCACGTCACCGGCCAGGCCGCGGTCATGGAGGGCTCGTACGGCGAGGCCGACGGCGTCGTCGAGGGAAATGACCGGCAGCGGGTCGTGGGGCACGGCCGGGTGCCGGAGGTTCTCGCCGGCCACGGTCAGCTCGTATGCCTGGGCGATCAGCAGGCCATCGCGGTGCGGCGCGCAGTCGAGGCCGGTTGCTCGCAGGGCTCGGGCGATGGCGTCGACGGTGGCCGGGAGGCGGCGGGGCGAGCGCGTGACGAGGGTCAGGGAGGCATGAGGAGGATCGGCGAGGCCGAGGATGAGGGCGTGGGGGCGGAGGCCGTGGGCGTGGAGGGCGTGGGGGCCTGCGAGGAGCAGGTCGTGGGCGTCACCCAGCGGAGCGAGGGCGGCCAGCACACGCTGCTCGACGTCAGGCGCTGGCCCGGCTGGCGGCGAGGGCTCGGCCGGCCGCGAGGGTGCGGCGGCCGTCTGACGGTGGTCGGGAGGGGGCGTCGTGGTCATCCCGATGGCCCGCGTCGTTTGCGCGTCGACGGCAGGTCGTGGCGGCCCGAGACGAACTCCTGGACGGCGATCTTGGCCCTGATCACCGGCCGCCGCCACCGCTCCTCGCGGTGGATGGCGGTGGCGAGCTTGCGCGGGCGTCTCCCGGCGAAGAACCAGTGCGCCCACGGCGAGCCGGGCCGGGCCAGGCGGACGGCGCCAACGAGGAGCAGCGGGGGGACGAACAGGCCCACGAGGCCGGTCCAGATCTTGCCCTTGAGCAGGGTGATGATGGCCAGTAAGAGGTTGCCGACCATGAACCAGGCGCTGGCGAAGAAGCCGCCGTAGTCGATGACGAGGGGCCGCAGGCCCACCAGGAGCAGGCCGGTGATGGCGATGGCGACGAACACCGCGTCGACCGAGGTGCGCCCTTCCTCCTCCCAGTACACGTCGTGCAGGTGGAGGATCAGGGCGAACTCGTCGAGCACGAGGGCGGCGCCGATGCCGAAGACGGTGGCGGCCACGGCGTACCAGGTTTGGGAGCCCGAGACCATCAGCCCGGTGACGCCGCCGACGAGCATGAGCACCACGCCGAAGACGACGTGGTGGATGTGCATGTCACCGACGTTGACGTTGCGGAACCAGCCGATCTTGGCACGGATGAGGCGCACGTTGACGCGGGTGAAGAGGAAGGCGCTGATGAGCGCGGCGAAGAAGCAGAACAGCGGCAGCCGTCCCGTCGCGATGATGCCCTGCTGAAACCACTCCCCCATCGTCACTCAAGGGTATGCCTGCCGTACCTCTGCTAGGGCGAGGGGCCGATGGGGGTCAGGCGGAGCGGGACAGGCTGGCGGGCTCCACCGCGTACTCGAAGGCCAGCCCGCGCGCGTGGCGGGCCAGCTCGTCCACGGCCAGGTCGGCCATCCTGGCCAGCTCGCCTCCGAGCGAGCCGGCGATGTGCGGGGTGACCAGCACGTTGGGCAGGTCGTAGAGGGGCGAGCCCGCGGGCAGGAACTCCGGCTCGGTGTGGTCGAGCACGGCGTACAGCCGCCCGGAGAGCAGCTCGCGGGTGAGCGCGTCCTGGTCGACCAGGGCGGCGCGGGCGGTGTTGATCAGCGTGGCGCCGTCGCGCATGCGGGCCAGCCGTCGGACGTCGATGAGGTGCCGGGTCTCGGGCAGGTCGGGCGCGTGCAGCGAGACCACGTCGGAGCGCTCGACCAGCTCGTCGAGGCCGACCGTGGGCACTCCGAGGTCGTCGCGCAGGTACGGGTCGCTGACCAGCACGTCCAGGTCGAAGGGGCGCAGCAGTTCGATCACGCGGCGGCCGATGCGGGAGGCGCCGACGACGCCGACGGTCTTGCGGTAGTTGCCGAAGCCGGGGTAGAGCCGGTCCCAGTCGCCGGTCCGCCGTTCTTCGCGGTAGGCGCGGGCGATGTCGATCAC
This sequence comes from Nonomuraea soli, assembly GCF_013761175.1. Taxonomy (GTDB): domain Bacteria; phylum Actinomycetota; class Actinomycetes; order Streptosporangiales; family Streptosporangiaceae; genus Nonomuraea; species Nonomuraea soli. The sequence goes on along the minus strand of NZ_JACDUR010000004.1, from coordinate 883,554 downwards.
GCGCTTGTTGGCGAACAGGATGGAGGCGAGGGTGAACTCGGCGACCGGTTCGGCGTTGGCGGCGGCGGCCGAGGAGACGGCGATGCCGCGCTGCCAGACCGCGTCGGTCAGGTGGTGCTTGACCGAGCCGGCCGCGTGCACGACGGCTCTGAGCGCGGGCGCGCGGTCCAGCACTTCGGCGGTCACCTCGGGGCAGCCCCACGAGGTGAACAGCACCTCGACCTTGGTCAGGTCCACCTGGGAGAAGTCGGTGACCACCAGACCGGGATCGACGTCGGCGACCGTGGACAGGCGGCTGCGGACGGGGGCCTGGAGGAGGCGGTCGGCGACGTCGGCGCTCATGGCGACGAGCGTCCTGGGTCGTGCGATGGTCACTTGACGCTCCCCGCGGTCATGCCGGCCTTCCAGAAACGCTGCAGGAAGCCGAAGACCACCAGCAGCGGCACGATCGACAGCAGCGCCCCGGTGATCGTCAGGGTCTGGTACTCCGGGAAGGCGTAGGCCTGGGAGTTCCAGGAGAACAGGCCGAGGCTGAGCGGGAAGAGCTTCTGGTCCGACAGCATGACCAGCGGCAGGAAGAAGTTGTTCCAGATGGCGGTGAACTGGAACAGGAAGATGGTCACGAATGCCGGCTTGAGCATGGGCAGCGCGATCGAGAAGAAGGTGCGCACCTCGCCCGCGCCGTCGGAGCGGGCGGCCTCCAGCACCTCGCCCGGCACGTAGCCGGACGACAGCACCCTGGCCAGGTAGACGCCGAACGGGTGGACCAGCACCGGGATGAAGACCGCCCAGAAGGTGTTGACCAGCCCGGCCTTGGAGGCGAGCAGGTACAACGGCAGCGCGGTGGCGGTGGTGGGCACGAGCACGCCGAGCAGGACCAGCCCGAACAGCTTCTCCTTGCCCAGCCAGGCGTACTTGTCGAAGGCGTAGCCGCACATCACGCTGACCAGGGCGCTGATCGCGCCGCCGACTCCGGCGTACAGCACGCTGTTGAGGTACCAGCGGAAGAAGATCCCGTCGCCCTCGCCCGCGACCTTGGCGAGGTTGGCGCCCAGGTTGAGGTCGCCGAAGGCGAAGCCGCTCGTGGCGTAGAGGTCGGGCAGCGACTTGGTCGAGGAGAACAGCAGCCAGCTCAGCGGCAGCAGTGTGTAGGCGGCCGCGAGGATCAGCAGGGCGTTGACCGCGCCCCTGGACATCAGGCGGTTCATCGCGTCCTGTTCCCCCACCTCGTGACGAAGAACGACAGCGCGGCGGCCAGTCCGGCGAGGATCAGGCTCGACGCGGCGGCCTGGCCGTAGTCGTTCTTGGCGAAGGCCTCGGTGTAGGCGTACATGTTCGGCGTCCAGGTGCTGACCACGCCGTCGCTGGGGTTGTCGAGCACCATGGGCTCGGTGAACAGCTGCAGCGAGCCGATGATCGTGAACAGCACGGTCGTGATGACGGCGGCCCTGATGAGCGGCAGCTTCACCGAGATCGCGGTCCTGAGGGCTCCGGCGCCGTCGATGGTGGCCGCCTCGATCACCTCGCGCGGGATGGCCTGCAGCGCCGCGAAGTAGATGATCATGTTGTAGCCGATCCACTCCCACAGGGCGATGTTGACCACCGAGCCGAGCACGTTGCTCGCTCCCAGGAAGTCGACGTCGCCCAGCAGGTCGATGATCGGGCTGATGCCCGGGGTGTAGAGGTAGAGCCAGATCAGTCCGGCGATCACCCCGGGCACCACGTGCGGCATGAACAGGGCCAGTTGGAAGAACTTGCTCAGCCTGGCCAGCCCCGAGTCCAGCAGCAGCGCCAGTGCCAGCGCCCCGCCGATCATCAGCGGGATGTAGATCAGGCAGTATCCGGCCACCACCAAAAAGCCGTCGGTGAAGGCCCGGTCGGCCAGGGTGTCGAGGTAGTTCGACAGCCCGACGAAGACCGTCTCCTTGCCGCCGAAGCCCAGGCCGGAGGACTTCTCGCTGAACAGGCTCAGGTAGAGCGCGTAGCCCAGCGGAGCGACGATGACCCCGGCGAACAGCACGAAGAACGGCGCGGTGAACAGCGTGATCGCTCCCCGCCTGCGCCAGTTCTCGGTACGGCGGGGCGAGGGCCGCGGCTTGGCCCGGGTGGGGGGCGGCGGCGCCTCAACGGTGGTGGCCATGAATGTCCTTAGGGGCTGGCACTGGCGGGTTCGAGAGGTCAGGCGGCGACGTTGAGGCCGCGTCCCTTGATCTCGGCCACGGTGGCCTGCTGGACGCTCTCCAGGACCTCGGGGATGGTGGTGCCGCCGGTGGAGACCTTGCCGAGCGAGTCCTTGAAGGCGGTCAGCACCTGGACCATGCTCGGGCCCCAGGTCCAGCCGGGCTGGATGCTGCCGTAGGCCTCGGTGAACAGCGCGTAGATGTCCTGCCCGCCGTAGAAGGAGGCGTCGAAGGACTTCTGCGCGACCGGCACCAGGTCGGGGATGGCGGGGAAGCCGCTGGAGGTGCCCGACGACAGGCGGGAGGTCCAGGCCTCCTCCGAGCCGGTCAGCCACTTGATGACCTCGACGGAGGCCTTGGTGTTCTTGCTGTTGGCGCTGACGCCGAAGGTGGTGCCGCCGAGCATGCCGCTGGCGGGGGTGCCCCAGTTCGGGGCCGGTGCGATGGCCCACTTGCCGGCCTGTCCGGCGTGGTTGCCCTTCATCACGCCCGCGCCCCAGTTGGCGCCGACGTAACCCCACAGCGAGTTGTCCTCGAAGGCGGCGTTCCACTCCTGGGAGAAGGAGGCCTGCACCTTGACGAGGTCGTCCTTGACCAGGCCCTGCCAGTAGTCGGCGACCTTCTTGGTGGCCTCGTCGTTGATGGAGACCTTCCAGGCGTCGCCCTCGGTGCCGAACCACTTGGCGCCGGCCTGCCAGGACAGGGCGGTGAGCACGCTGGGGTCGTCGGGGAAGAAGGTGGCGATGCGGGCCTTGTCGTCGGCCTTCTTGACCTTCTCGGCGGCGGCGCGGAAGTCGTCCCAGGTCTTGGGCACGTCGATCTTGTTGGCCTCGAACAGGTCCTTGCGGTAGAAGAAGACCTGCGGGGCGGCGTCCATCGGCAGCGACCAGGCCTTGCCGCCCAGTTCGACCAGGCTGAAGACGTTGGCGGGGTACTTGGACTTCACGTCGCCGATCTCGGCGGTGATGTCCTGCAGCGCGCCCTGGTTGACGAAGTCGGGCAGCTGCGGGTACTCGATCGACATCACGTCCGGCGCGTTGCCGGCCTTGACCGCGTTGGCGAACTTCGCGTAGCCGCCCGCGTTGCCCGAGGGGATCTCCTCGAACTTGATCTGGATGTCCTTGTGCGACTTGTTGAAGGCGTCGACGACCTGCTGGGTGCCCTTGGCCCAGCCCCAGAAGGTGACCGTGGCGGGCTGTCCGGCCGGCGCGGCGGCGGGAGCGGCGCTCTCGCCTCCGCAAGCGGCGAGAAGAGACATGCCGGCCAGCGCCGCGGCGACGGCGAGTGTGCGTCCCATCGTTGCTCCTTGGGGGGAATCAATCGCGATGGAACATCATTCGCTCATTTTCGATCGAATGTCTAGTGATCGATCAGTAACGAAAGTATTTCACTCGTGAGCGATCGAAGAATCGCGAACCCGAAGCTCCGGCAGCAAGGCTAGGTGCTGACCGGGCATGCTCGAGCCCTCCTGGATCCGGCGAACCAGCAGGTCGACGGCATGACGGCCGACGGCGGCCTTGGGCGGGGCGACCGCGGTGAGCGGCGGATCGCTGAGCGCCGCGACCTCGTCGTCGTAGGCGACGATCGACACCTCGTCCGGCAGCCTCACCCCGGCCACCCTCAGGTGCTGCACCAGCAGCAACGCGTCCTCGTCGTTGTGCACCAGCAGCCCCGTGACGCCGCCCCTGATCGCCTCGACCACCGCGCCGGCCTGCGCGTCGGTGGGACCGTCCTGGTCGATGGCCAGCTCGCCCGGATCGTCCAGGCCGAAGGCGCGCACGGCCGCCAGGAAGCCCTCGCGGATGCGCGGCGCGGTCGGGCTGACCCGCGTCACCATGGCCACGCGGCGATGCCCCAGCTCGGCCAGGTGCCGCACGCCCAGGAAGGCGCCGTGGGGATGGTCGGAGGCCACCGCGTCGAGCAGCGAGGCAGCGCCTCCCAGCTCCGCCTTGCGCTCCACCAGGACGGCGGGCACGCCGATGCCGGACAGCCACTCGGCGTGGCTCGCGTCGGGCTGCCTGGTGAGGGTCAGCAGCAGGCCGTCGACCCCACCGTTGATCAGCTGCTTGACCTGCATGCGTTCCTCGGCCTCGTCGTAGCGCGAGACCCCGAGCACCAGGCGCGCGCCCAGCTCGGCGGCGCGCTCGCGGGCGCCCCTGATCACGTTCGGGTAGTAGTAGGTCGCCGCGGGGACCAGCATGCCGATCGTCATCGTCTCGCGCGGCGTGCTCTCCTGGGCCGGCTCCGGCAGCGTGATGCCGCCGTGCACCCGATGCACCAGGCCGCGCCCGGCCAGGTGCTCGACGTCCCTGCGCAGCGTGACCATGGACACGCCCAGGCTCTCCGCCAGCTCGGCCAGGCGCACGGAGCCGCGCTCGCGCACCTCGCGGAGGATGAGTTCATGGCGTTGCTCGACGAACACTGGGGGGCTCCTTAGGACTCGACAGACCGATCCTACCGAGTGTCGCTTTCGTTTGTGAACGTTTCTTTCGTTCGATCGCTCTGATACGTTTTCGGCCACCCGCGTTCTCTGGAGGCCCCCGCATGTTCGTTCTCCCGCCGGAAGATCGATCGCTCAGTCCGATCACCGGATGGACCCGGACGCACTGGGAGGCCGTCGCCGACGGCCTGCTCGCCGCCGTCGAGCCGTACCGCAGCGCCGACCGGGCCGAGATCGTCCTGCCGGGGCGCGAGAGCTGGTCACGCTGCGACGGGCTGGAGGGGTACGCGCGCACCTTCCTGCTCGCCGCCTTCCGGGTGGCGGGCGGGGGGCCCGCCGACCTGCTGGAGCCGTACCGGATCGGGCTGGAGGCCGGGCCGCGCGTCTGGCAGCCGATCACCGACCGCGCCCAGTCCATGGTCGAGGCGGCCTCGATCGCCCTGTGCCTGTGGCTGACCCGCGAACGGCTGTGGGACACCCTGCCCGCCACGACCCAGGACGCGGTCGCCGCCTGGTTGTCGGGGGCCCTCGACCACGAGCCTGCCGACAACAACTGGTGGCTCTTCCCCGTCATGGTCGGCGGCTTCCTGTCGGCCGTCGGACGCCCGGCCGACCCGCGCGGACTGCAGCGCATCGAGGACTGGTACGTCGGCGAGGGCTGGTACTCCGACGGCGCCAACCGCTCCTTCGACCACTACAACGGCTGGGCCATGCACCTGTACCCGGTGCTCCACCACCTGCTGTCGGGCCGCGACCAGGGCGTGTACGGCACGCGGCTGCGCGAGTTCCTGCGCGGCTACGCCCTCACCTTCGACCACGGCGGCGGCATGCTCTACCACGGGCGCTCGCTCACCTACCGCTTCGGATCGGTGTCGTCGCTGTTCGCCGGGGCACTCGCCGGCGCCACTCCCCTGCGGCCCGGCCAGACCAGGGGCATCGCCTCGTCGGTGCTGCGGTACTTCCTCGACGCGGGCGCCCTGTCGCCCGAAGGGCTGCTCACGCTCGGCTACCACGGGCCGCACGAGCCCTCGCTGCAGCCGTACTCCGGCTACGCCTCGCCGTACTGGGCGTCGAAGGCCTTCGTCGGGCTGCTGCTGCCGCCGGAGCACCCCGTGTGGACGGAGCGCGAGGAGCACGGGCCGACCGGGGTGATAGCCCTGGCGGCGCCCGGGATGATCGTGCACAACACCGGCGACGTGGCCAGGCTGATCAACCACGGCAGCCAGCACCACCTCGGCGATCCGCTCTACGACCGGTACGCCTACTCCACCCGCACCGGGCCGACGAGTGGGGTGGCGACCGGGGTGGCGGACAACGACTTCACGGCCGCCGGTGTGGCGCGCGGGAAGATCGTCCCGCTGGGCGCAGGCCAGGAGGGCGAGCTGGCCTGGGCGGGCTCGGCCTCGGAGGGGGTGACCAGCTTCAGCGTGGTGCGCGGCGCCACCGAGATCCGCGTCCACCGCGTGGTCGCCGGCGCGGCCGTCACCCAGACCGGCTGGGCCGTCCCCGGCGACGGCGAGGCCGACGGGCTGAGCGTCACAAGCGTCACCCTGAGGTCGCCGGGACACCCGAGGTCGAGGCTGGTCGGGCTGTACGGCTTCGCGCGGGCGTCGGTGGCGCGGGCGCCCGAGGGCACGGCGTTCGGCGCCCCCGCCGCGGTGCCGGTGCTCGGCGGGGTGGCGGCGGACGGCTGGGCGGTGTCGGCCGCGATCCTGGGCGAGCACGACGAGCCCCTGCCCGCCGTCGACGCCGCGGAGCGCCTGACACTCACCTGGCCCGACGGCGTGCGCTGGACGACACCCGCCTGACAACCTCTGGCCCGACGGCGTGCGCTAAACGACACCCGCCTGACGACCTCGCGCTCGGCGGTCAGCGGACCGTGTGGCCCGCAGGCGAGATCACCGACCGCAGCCGCTCCACGTACAGGTCGGCCCGGACAGTCCCGTCCGGCCCGTAGAGCCGCAGGTGCCGCCGGTCGCCCGACTCGCGCAACGCGACCAGGTCGAGCGTCAGCGCCGTCGCGCGCATCCCCGCCACCTCGGCCGCGGTCGGCTTCAGGTCGTGTGTCCTGCTCCCGTCGAGCCCGGCCGTGGCCCACCCGTCGCGTCCGGCCCGCACGTGCCGCATCACCAGCAGGTCGCCCGTCCACCCCCACGGCACCAGCCGCGAGCCGCCGGGCGCGGACCTGGGCGGCACCACGAGCGTGTCCCTGTCGCTGGTCAGCTCGCGCACCAGGACACCGCCGCCGGGACGCGAGGTCGCCAGCAGGCGGCCGTCGGGCGACAGTGTGGTGCTTTCGAGCGAGACGCCGGGCCCCAGGTGGAACTCGCCGCCCTGCCGCGTGATCAGCAGGACCGGGCAGCCGCTCAGGCACTCGGCGTGCAGCACGATCCCCTCGCCCGCGGGCCCGTCGAGCGGCAGCGGCCTGGCCACCTCGAAGGTCTCCACGCCCGGGAGCGGGGCGATGCCCACGATCTCCGGGCTCAGCTGGAGGCCGGCCACGCCCAGCCCGGCTCCCCCCACCATGAGCAGCAACCCGGAGGTGGTGAGCAGCCGCGCCGCCCACCAGCGCACCTGGCCTAACCGTGTCGGGCTCATCTCTCTACGAAAGCACGACTTGCGGGAAATTACGCCCTTTCGGCAGCGGCAATAGCATTCCGGAACAGCATGGCCACAGTCGTGGGACCCACGCCGCCGACCCGCGGAGTGATCGCGCCGGCGACCTCCTCGACCGACTCGTCGACGTCGGGCAGCAGGCGGCGTCCCTCGTAGCGCACGCCGCCGCCGATGACCACCGCGCCGGGCCGTACGTGCTCGGGCCGGACGATGCCCGGCACGCCCGCGGCGGCGATGAGGATGTCGGCGCGGCGGGTGTAGTCGGCCCAGTCGGGCACGCCGGTGTGCACCACCGTGACGGCGGCGTTGGCGGTGGGCCGCTTCTGCGCCAGCAACATCGCCAGCGGCCTGCCCAGCGTCGCGCCACGGCCCAGGATGACCACGTTCTTGCCGGAGACGGGGATCTCGTAGAAGGCCAGGATCTCCTCGATGCCGGCCGGGGTGCACGGCAGCGGGCCCGGCATGCCCAGCGCCAGGCGTCCCATGTTCAGCGGGTGCAGGCCGTCGACGTCCTTGTCGGGATCGAGCGACTGCAGCGCCGCGTCGTAGTCGAGGTGGCCCGGCACCGGATACTGCACGAGCACGCCGTGGACGGCACGGTCGTCGTTGTAGCCCTGGATGACGGCCAGCAGGTCCTCCTGCTTGGCGTCGGCGGGCAGGTGGGCGTGCGGCGACTCGAAGCCGAGCTCGGCGGCCTGCTTCTGCTTGATGCGGATGTAGCCGGCGCTCGCGTCGTCGTCGCCCACCAGGATGGTGGCCAGCGACGGCGTCACTCCCTGGGCCTTCATGGCCTCGACACGCTTGCGGACATCGGCCAGAATCGCCTCGGCCACCGGGCCACCCGGCAGCATCCTCGCGTTGGACATACGACTCCCTCGTCACGTGGTCGCCCAGGCGGTCGGCTCCCACGACGAGCTCCCCGATGGTCGATTCCATCCTCCGGCCGCCAGTCGCGCTGGCCTCCAGGATGCCCGATGGGGCGGGTTCAGCAAAAATCCAGCGGCTCGGGCGAGGCTTTTCGCGGGGGCCCCGAACAAGGGAGACACGGTACATGGGGAAGGTCATGGCCCTGCTGGCGGCGGCGGTGCTGGCAGGCGCCGTCACAGGGGCGCAGCCAGCAGCGGCGGGGGACGCGGTGCAGTGCAAGGACGTAGGAGGAGGGCAGGCGGTCGCCTCGTGCGACGGGCTCAAGGCGACGACCTCGAACTGTCTGAACAGCGCCGCGATCTTCGCGGCCAAGAGCAAGGCGCTCAGGAACGGGGCGAGGGCGAGGCTGCTGGTCCACCAGAGCGCGGAGTGCGGGTCGGAGTGGACCACTCTGGAAGTGCGCGACTGGCCCGAGGGCGGCCAGGTCCCGGACATCCAGGTGTCCCTCGCCCGCAGCAACGAACAGGGCTTCCCGTACCAGGAGGCCACGGTCGGGACGGACGGGGGTCTCAGTCCCGACAAGTCCGGATACGGTGCGGTGCGTTCGCTGATGCTGGACGCCCACGACCGCGACCTGCTCGACATGCACTACCTGGTCAGATTCACCTGGGAGGAGTACGGCGCCGAGGACTGGCTCGAGACCGGTGACCAGATCGACTGGGAGCCTCCCTGCGACCGGGACGTTGGAGACGAACCAGGGTGTCCGACACCCCGGGCATGGCCCTAGGAGAAATGATGAAGCACCGACCTGGCGGCCTTCCCCACCAGGTCGGCACGGGGGGCGGCATCGGGGGGCACGGCAACCGCCGGCCGTGCCTCCCAGCCGCTGACGTCCTCGGCCCGCAGGGGCCAGGGTTCGTAACGGATGCGGGCCCTGCAGGCGGCGGCCATCGCCTGCAGGGTCTCGGCGGAGCGATCGTGGTCCTCCGTGGCCATCAGGGCGGCCAGGTGGACCGCGCGGAACAGGGTGCCGAGGTCGTTGAGCGGCAACCCGGCGCGCAGGCACTCGACCAGTGCCGCCCTGGCCTCCTCGCGGCGGCCGGCGCGGCGGTGGGCGTGCGCGCGCGTCTCGAGGATCTCGGGGACGAGCGTGGTCCATCCCGTCCTGGCGCTGAGCTCGGCGGCCTCGTCGAGGATCTCCAGCGCCTCGTCGACCAGGCCGGTCAGGACGCGGGTCCAGGCCTTGCAGATCTGCGCCTGGATGACCGTGTTGGGGGCGCCGCCGCGGTCGAGCACCAGGTCGGCGGCCTGGCCGGCCTCGGCGAGGCGTCCGGCGCGCAGGGCCACCAGGGCGTGGACCCAGCGGCAGCGGTCGGAGGGCAGGCCGCTGTCCTCGGCGGCCTCGTAGGCCGAGCGCACCGACCGGTCGGCCTCGTCGATGTGGCCGCGCCAGGCCAGGATCACGGCCGCTCCCGCGCAGGCGTCGACGATCCTGGCGTCGTCGCCGGTACGGCGGGCGGCCGCGACGGCGGCGCGGGCGAGGTCGGCGGCGTCGTCGTCGAGCAGCACGTCGCTGACGGCGGCCAGGCCCAGGAGTACGTCGGCGCGGGCTGCCGGGTCGGCGAGGAAGTCCAGTGCCCGGGTGAGCCTTTCTCGTGCCTCGGGCAGCCGGTCGGCCATGTAGGCGAGGCGCCCGGCCCATTGCAGCAGCCGTCCGCGCAGCTCGGGTTCGAGTTCCGCCTGCCGGTCGAGCGCCTGGCCGGTCCAGCGGCGCACGGCGTCGATCTGGCCGATGTCGCGGTCCCACAGCGGCCTGGCCAGGGTGAGCAGTTCCACGCCCTCGCGCAGGGCCGGCCCGCCGGGCCGCAGCCCCCAGTCGAGTGCGGCCATCAGGTCGGCGAAGCGGGTGTGCAGCCGGTCGGCCAGTTCGGGACCGCTGGAAGCCTCCGCCAGCGAGCGGAGGTGCAGCAGATGGGCGTCGCGCGCGGAGCTCAGCTCGCCGGGGTCGGCCAGGGCGCGGCAGGAGTCGCGGATCGGGATGAGGATGCGATAGGAGTACTCCTCGCCCCGCTGCGCCTGCACCAGTGAGCGGTCGATGAGGTGGCCGAGCAGCTCGGCGACGCGCGCGCCGCTTCCCACGGCCTCGGCGGCCAGCAGGTCGAACGAGCCGGCGAAGACGCTGAGCCGGGTCAGGAGCAGCCGCTCCGGCTCGTCCAGCAGGGCGATGCTCCACTCGACGGACGAGACGATGGACCGCTGGTGCGGCAGGGTCAGGCGGTCGCCGCCGAGCAGGCCGAGCTGGTCGTGCAGGCGGTCGAGCAGGTCGCGCACGGACATGGTGCGCAGGCGCGCCGCGGCCAGCTCGACGGCCAGCGGGATGCCGTCGAGGCGGGTGCACAGCTCGGCCGCCAGGACGAGGTCGGGGGCGAGCGTCGGGCTGTGCTGGCGGGCGCGGCGCACGAACAGCTCGACGGCCGGGCGTACGGCCAGCGGCGCCACGTCCCACAGCACCTCGCCCGAGACTCCCAGGGGCTGGCGCGAGGTGGCCAGCACGGTCAGGCCCGGGTAGGCGCCGAGCAGCCGCTCCACCAGCTGCCCCGCCGTACGCGTCAGGTGCTCGACGTTGTCGAGGAGCACCAGGAGTTCGTCGTCGTCGAGGTCGTCGACCTCCAGGATGCCGGTGAGGATCTCCAGGTCGGCGGTGGCGGGCAGCGGCCCGAGTTCGAGGACGGCGACGCGGCGCGAGCGGCGTGCCAGGGCGAAGGCGAGCGCGCTCTTGCCGGCGCCGCCGGGTCCGACGAGGGTGACGATGCGGTGGTCGGCCAGCAGCCTGGCCAGGGAGTCGAGGTCGTGCTCGCGCCCCACGAGGTCGACGGGCGGAGGGCGGCGTCCGCGCCAGAAGTCCTTGGGCTGTTCGGGCGGCGGCTGGGCGGCCTGCCTGAGCACTCTGACGTGGGCTTCGCGCAGCCGGGGCGAGGGGTCGATGCCGAGCTGCTCGTCGAGGCGGCCGGTGATGTCGGAGTAGACGGCCAGGGCCTCGGCCTGGGCGCCGGTGGCGGCCAGGGCGAGCATGAGGTGGGCGTGCACGCCCTCGTTGAGCTGCTCCTCGGCGGCGGTCGCGCGCAGGTGCGGCAGGACCTGCGCGGCACCGCCGTGGCGCAGGGCGTGCTCGGCAGCCTCGTCGAGCACGCGGAGCCGTTCTCTCGCCACTCCGAGGGCCTGGGCGCTGCCGCGCACCTCGGGGCCCAGGTCGGCCAGCAGCGGCCCGGTCCACCGGGCCAGCGCCTCCACCGGCCGCCCGCGCTCCGCGAGGTCGCGGAAGTCGAGCAGGTCCAGGTCGCAGCGGTCGGGGTCGACCTGGTAGCCGGTGGAGGTGGTGCGTAACCAGCTCGCGTCGCCGGTGGCCCTGCGCAGGCGGCCGACGTAGGTCTGGATGACGTTGATCACCGAGGCGGGGGCGCTCTCGCCCCACACGGTGTCGATGAGCTCGGAGACGGTGACCGTGCGCCCGGTGCCCAGCAGGAGGACGGCCAGCACCCTGCGCTGTCGTGCCGTGCCCAGCTCGATCTCCGCGTCGCCCCGCCAGGCGCGCAACGGACCGAGCACCTGGAAGCGGATCGCCGTCATCAGGACAGAAAGCCTCTTAGCAGGGCGGCGGTCCCGTCAAGATGTTCGGCCACGGCCCGTCTGGCCGCTTCCGGGTCGCCGCCGAGGATCGCGGTGACGATGGCGGCGTGCTGGGCGGCGGCGTGATCGATGTTGACCTGCAGCATCGGGATGGCGTTGAGCAGGTCGCCGACCCGCATGCGCGCGTCGGCGCAGGCGGCTGCCAGCAGCGGCGAGCCGGTGAGCTCGGCGATCGACAGGTGGAAGGCGGTGTCGAGGCGGCGGTAGTCCTCGGGGCAGGCGCGGTTGAGCTCCTCCAGGCGGCGGCTGAGGGTGTCGCGTTGTTCCTGGGTCAGCTCCATGACCGCCAGGACCTGGGCGGCGCCGCATTCGACGGCCATGCGGAAGGTCAGGGCGTCGGCCAGGTCGTCGGTGCCCATGTCGGCGATGACGCGCTTCAGGTCTCCGGTGCCGGGGGCGGGCGCCTGGTAGGTGACGAAGGCGCCGCCGTACCTGCCCCGCCGTACCTCGAGGAAGCCCGCGTCCTGCAGCGCCCTGATGGCCTCGCGCAGGGTGACGCGGCTGATGCCGAGCTGGACGGCGAGCTCGCGCTCCGGCGGCAGCTTCTCCCCCGGCGGGACGACGCCGAGCTTGATCGCCTGCAGGAGCCGTTCGACGGTCTCCTCGAAGGCGTTGCCGGCCCGCACGGGGCGCAGCATCGTCATCAGACGCGCGGCATCTTCCACTTGACAACGGCTCCCGGGATGCACCTCAATGGTCTAACACTAGCCCATTAATCGGGAACGGGAGCTCTCCGCAGGTGATATCTCTCGACGAACTACGACACGAGGTGTCAGCCGGGCGTGTGGACACGGTCCTGCTGGCGCTCGTCGACATGCAGGGGCGGCTGCAGGGCAAGCGCCTGTCGGCGCGCTTCTTTCTCGACGAGGTGCTGAAACATGGCTCCGAGGGCTGCAACTACCTGCTCGCCGTCGACGTGGAGATGAACACCGTCGGCGGCTACGCGATGTCGTCGTGGGAGCGCGGCTACGGCGACTTCATGATGCGGCCCGACCTGTCGACCCTGCGGCTGGTGCCCTGGCAGGAGGGCACGGCCATGCTCATGGCCGATCTGGTCTGGAACGACGGCGCCGACGTGGTGGCCTCGCCGCGCCAGATCCTGCGCAGGCAGCTCGACCGGCTGGCCGAGCGGGGACTTGCCGCCTATGTCGGCACGGAGCTGGAGTTCGTCGTCTTCGACACCTCCTACGAGGAGGCCTGGCGGCGCGCCTACCGCGACCTGACCCCGGCCAACCAGTACAACGTCGACTACTCCCTCCTCGGTACGGCCCGCGTCGAGCCCCTGCTGCGGCGCATCCGGCTGGCGATGGAGGGCGCGGGCATGTACGTCGAGTCGGCCAAGGGCGAGTGCAACCTGGGCCAGCACGAGATCGCCTTCCGCTACGACACGGCTCTGCGCACCTGTGACAACCACGCGATCTACAAGAACGGCTCCAAGGAGATCGCCGCCCAGGAGGGCCGGTCGATCACCTTCATGGCCAAGCCCAATCAGCGCGAGGGCAATTCCTGTCATATCCACATCTCGCTGAGATCTGTGGACAATGACCCGATTATGGCCGGAGATCGGCCATTCGGACTTTCCGAACTCGGTGCTCGTTTCATCGCCGGGCAACTCGCCTGCCTGCGGGAACTCACCCTGCTCTACGCCCCGAACATCAATTCCTACAAGAGATACGTGCCGGGCAGTTTCGCCCCGACCGCAATCAAGTGGGGTGTGGACAACCGCACCTGCGCGCTGCGTCTGGTGGGCCACGGCGACTCGCTCCGGATCGAGAACCGGGTGCCGGGCGGGGACGTCAACCCCTACCTCGCGGTCGCCGCCCTGATCGCCGCCGGGCTGCACGGCATCGACAACGAGCTGCCGCTGGAGGAGCCCTTCACGGGCAACGCCTACGCCAGCGGCGCCGAGAGCGTGCCGCACACGCTGCGCGACGCGCTGGCCCTCTTCGAGGGCTCCAAGCTGGCGCGCGAGAGCTTCGGCGACGAGGTGGTCGCCCACTACGCCAACAACGCGCGCGTGGAACTGGCCGCCTTCGACGCGGCGGTCACGGACTGGGAACTGTTCAGGGGATTCGAACGACTTTGAAGATCATCAATCCGGCGACGGAAGAGGTCGTCGCCGACATCGAGATGGCCGACGCCTCCGAGGTCGACCGCGCGGTCTCCGTCGCCAGGACGGCCTTCCGCTCCTGGCGCGAGACGGCGCCGGGCGAGCGGGCCCGGCTGCTGCGGCGTTTCGCCGCGCTGGTCGAGGAGCACGCCGAGGAGCTGGCCCAGCTGGAGGTCCGCAACTCCGGCCACCCGATCGGCAACGCCCGCTGGGAGGCGGGCAACGTGCGCGACGTGCTCACCTTCTACTCCGGTGCGCCCGAACGCCATCACGGGCGCCAGATCCCGGTGCCCGGCGGCGTGGACGTCACCTTCCAGGAGCCTCTGGGAGTCGTCGGCGTCATCGTGCCGTGGAACTTCCCGATGGTGATCATGACCTGGGGCGTGGCCCCGGCTCTCGCGGCGGGCAACACGGTGATCGTCAAGCCCGCCGAGTGGACCCCGCTGACGGCGCTGCGGCTGGCCGAGCTGGCCCTGGCGGCGGGCCTCCCCGAGGGGGTGCTCCAGGTGCTGCCTGGAGCAGGGGAGGTCGCGGGCGCCCGCCTGGTGGAGCATCCCGACGTGGCCAAGATCGTGTTCACCGGCTCGACCGAGGTGGGCAGGCAGATCGCCGCCTCCTGCGGGCGGCAGGTCAAGCGGCTGACCCTGGAGCTCGGCGGCAAGTCGGCCAACATCGTCTTCAACGACTCCGACCTCGACAAGGCCGCCAGGACCGCGCCGTACGCCGTCTTCGACAACTCCGGCCAGGACTGCTGCGCCCGTTCGAGGATCCTGGTGCAGCAGGACGTGCACGACGAGTTCCTCGAACGGCTCGCGCGTGCCGTACGACAGGTCAAGGTCGGCGACCCGCTCTCGCCCGAGACCGAGATGGGGCCGCTCATCAGCGCCGAGCACCTCGAGCGCGTCAGGGGCTTCGTCGACCGCGAGCCGTACGTCACCGGCGACTGCCCCACGGGCAGGGGCTACTGGTTCCCGCCGACCGTGCTGACGTCCTCGCTCGGCGACCGGGCCTTCACCGAGGAGATCTTCGGCCCGGTCGTGTCGGTGGTGCCCTTCCGCGACGAGGCGCACGCCGTCGAGATCGCCAACGACACCCCCTACGGCCTGTCCGGCTCCATCTGGACCAGGGACGTGGGCAGGGCCCTGCGGGTGGCGCGGGCGGTGGAGTCGGGCGCGCTGAGCGTGAACTCGCACTCCAGCGTGCGTTACTGGACCCCGTTCGGCGGCTTCAAGCAGTCGGGCCTGGGCAGGGAGCTGGGCGCGGACGCGCTCGACGCCTTCACCGAGACCAAGAACGTCTTCATTTCCACGGAATGAGTGTGAGCATGCACCGTTTGCAGGACCGCGTCGCCGTCATCACCGGCGCGGGCAGCGGCATCGGCCTGGCGACCGCCAGGAGGTTCGCCGAGGAGGGCGCGAAGGTCGTCTGCGTCGACGTCGACGAGGAGGCGGGCACGAAGGTCGCGGCCGAGGTCGGCGGGATCTTCGTCGACGCCGACGTGACCGACGCCGACGCCGTCGAGCGCATGTATCTCACCGCGTTCGAGACCTACGGCAGCGTCGACATCGCCTTCAACAACGCGGGCATCTCCCCTCCCGACGACGACTCGATCCTGGAGACCGGCATCGACGCGTGGCGCCGGGTCCAGGAGGTCAACCTGACCAGCGTCTACCTGTGCTGCAAGGCCGTGATCCCGTACATGCGGCGGCAGGGCAAGGGCTCGATCATCAACACCGCCTCCTTCGTCGCGGTGATGGGGTCGGCGACCTCGCAGATCTCCTACACCGCCTCCAAGGGCGGCGTGCTGGCGATGTCGCGCGAGCTCGGCGTGCAGTTCGCGCGCGAGGGCATCCGCGTCAACGCGCTGTGCCCCGGGCCGGTCAACACCCCGCTGCTGCAGGAGCTGTTCGCCAAGGACCCCGAGCGGGCCCAGCGCCGCCTGGTGCACATCCCGGTCGGCCGCTTCGCCGAGGCCTCGGAGATCGCGGCCGCGGTGGCCTTCCTCGCCTCCGACGACGCCTCCTTCATCACCGGGGCGGAGTTCCTGGTCGACGGCGGCATCTCCGGCGCCTACGTGACACCCTTGTAGCCATGAGCCGCCCCGTCATCGGCATCACCTGCTACGTCGAGCCCGCGCGCTTCACCGTGTGGGACATGAAGGTCGCGCTGCTGCCGTACATGTACGTGGAGCAGGTGGTGCGCGCGGGCGGCCAGCCGGTGCTCATCCCGCCCGCCGGAGACCCGTCCGAGCTGCCCGCGCGGCTCGACGGGCTGATCCTGGCGGGCGGCGGCGACATCGATCCGTCCAGGTACGGCACGGCGCCGCATCCGCGTGTCGGCTACGTCCGCGAGTTCCGCGACGCGGCCGAGTTCGCGATCCTGGAGAGCGCCCTCGATCGCGGCATCCCCTACCTGGGCATCTGCCGCGGCCTGCAGGTGCTCAACGTGGCCCTGGGCGGCTCGCTCCACCAGCACCTGCCCGACGTGGTGGGCCACGAGGGCCACTCCCCCGCCCCCGCGACCTTCGGCCAGGCGCCCGTGAAGATCGTGCCGGGCACGAAGCTGGCGGGCATCCTGCCGGCGAATCCCACGGTGCCCCACTACCACCACCAGGCCATCGAGCGGCTGGGCGACGGGCTGACCGTCTCCGCCCACGCCGACGACGGCACGATCGAGGCGGTCGAGGTCGAAGGCCGGGCCTTCGCTCTGGCGGTGCAGTGGCATCCGGAGGCCGCGGAAGACTGTCACCTGTTCGAAGCCCTGGTCACCGCTTGTTAATTGGGTCTTACTCTAAAGGTTCTTTACTAATAAACTCAGGGTTGTGGAGCTCGAGGTTCGTCACCTGAGAGTGCTGTGCGCGATCGCCGACACCGGGAGCATCTCCAAGGCCGCGGCGACGATGGGCATGTCGCAACCGGCCCTGGCCGCACAGCTGCGCCGCATCGAGCGCATGTTCGGCGGGCGCCTGTTCGAGCGCGGGCACGACGGCGCCCATCCCACCGCGCTCGGCGCCTGGCTGCTGTCGAGGTCGAGGTCGCTGCTGCCGGCCTTCGACGACCTCGAACGCAGCACCAGGCGCTTCGCGGGCAACTCCGCGCACATCCGGGTCGCCTGCGCGCTGACCAGGCTGGCCGGGATGGTGGCGCGCAGCCTGCACGGGCTGTTACCCGACGCCCAGGTCAGCCTGCGCACCGAGGAGTCGACCGAGGTCATACCCGGCCTGCTGGAGTCGGCCCGCATCGAGCTGGCCAGCCTCGACGAGTATCCGGGCCACGAGATGACCGCGCCTCACGGCACCGCCTACGCCCACATCGCCACAGAACCGATCTTCGTGGGGCTCTCGCCCCAGCATCCCCTCTCCGGCGTCGACGAGATCGACCTCACCGACCTGGCACCCGAGGCGTGGGCGCAGCCGGGCGTGCTGGACGCCGCCCCGCGCGAGCACTTCTGGGACACCTGCGCCGCCTACGGCTTCACCCCGCGCGTGGCCTACGGGGTCACCGTGGACGTGGCCCTGGACCTGATCTCGGAGGGCCGCTGCGTCGGGCTCTTCCAGGCCAGCGGGCCCGCCCGCGAGCGCATCGTCATCCGGCCGCTCAAGGACTCGCCGCTGCGGTTCACCCACCTGCTGGGCTGGACCGAGCAGGGGCCGATGGAGCCGCACTCCAAGGACCTGGTGCAGGCGGTGACCAAGACCTATTGGGCCGAGGCCCTGCGCAGCCCCGACTATCGGGCCTGGCTGAGGCGGCACAAGCCGCTATAGCCCCGCGTTATGACAAATTGTTGGGTTACCGGTCGTCGAACGCGCGGTGTCCACTGGGAGCTGCTCAATCACCCCCCACAAGGAGCCACCAGTGAACCCCAAGATCAAATTGGGGGCTGCCGCCGTGCTCGCGTTAGCCCTCACCCAACTGGGCTCGACGAGCGCGCAGGCCCAGTCAGATCCGCCGCCCCGGGAGCTGGCCATCACCAGCAGCCAGGGCGTGCTGTCCAGCGTGCAGGCCTCCGCCGAGGAGGACTTCCACCTCGCCTCCGCCGTCGAAGGCGCCAAGGGCCTGCAGTTCCTGACCTACAACCGGACCTACAAGGGCCTGCCGGTCCACGGCGGCGAGGTCGTCGTCGGCACCGACGCGTCCGGCCAGGTCGTCAACTCCGTGACCACCGGCCAGCAGGCGGAGATCGACCTGTCCACCACGCCCGCGATCAGCGCCGCCACCGCGGCCGTGACCGCGCGCGCCCAGCTGCGCAGGGCCACCGGCGTCAGCACGCCGAAGCTGCTGGTCCACGTCACCACCGGCAAGCCGGTGCTGGCCTGGGAGAGCGTCGTCACCAGCGCCAAGCCCAGCGTGCTGCACGTCTACGTCGACGCCCAGACCGGCAAGGTCATCGACAGCTACGACCTGGTGCGCGACGCCACGGGCAACGGCCACCACAACGGCACCGTGACCATCGACGCCGGCTCGACGTCGAGCGACAGCACGCGCCCCGGCCTGTCGTGCGGCAACCAGTCCGGCCAGGCCTACACGCTGCAGGGCGGCGTGCTCGGCAACGGCGGCGCCACCGACCTGCCCACCGCCTGCGCCGACGTGCTCTACGCCGCGCAGAAGGAATGGGACATGCTGCGCCAGTGGCTGGGCCGCAACGGCGTCAACGGCAGCGGCGGCACCTTCCCCGCGCGGGTGGGGCTCAACGAGGCCAACGCCTACTGGAACGGCAGCTTCACCAACTACGGCCACAACGGCAAGACCGGTGCGGCTCGCAAGCAGCTCAACCCGATGGACGTCGTCGGCCACGAGTACGGCCACGCCATCTTCCAGACCACGCCCGGCGGCGCCGGCGGCGGCAACGAGTCCGGCGGCCTGAACGAGTCCACCGGCGACATCTTCGGCGCGCTGACCGAGTCGTTCGCCAACAACCCCAACGACCCGGCCGACTGGCTGGTCGGCGAGGAGACCGGGCTCGGCAGCGGCCCCGGCGGCGCGATCCGCAACATGGCCAACCCGTCGGCGCTCGGCCACCCCAACTGCTACACCGGCTCCTTCCCCGAGGTGCACGCCGGCGCCGGCCCGCAGAACCACTGGTTCGTGCTGACCGCCGCGGGCACCAGCGCCAGCACCCGCTGCGACAGCGGCCCGGCGATCACCGGCATCGGCATCCAGAAGGCCGGCCAGGTCTTCATGACCGCGCTGAACAACAAGACCTCGCCGTGGACCCACCTCAAGGCCCGCGTCGCGACCCTGAACGCCGCCAAGACCCTCTTCGCCCCCAGCTGCACCGAGTTCAACGTGGTGCTGGAGGCCTGGAAGGGCATCAACCTCGGCCCGCGCGCCGGTGACCCGACCTGCTCCACGCAGGGCAACGACTACTCGCTGTCGCTCGACCCCGCCGCCGGCAGCGCCCAGCCGGGCCAGAGCGTCACGACCACGGTCAGGACCACCGTGACCAGCGGCTCCGCGCAGCAGATCACGCTGTCGGCCGGCACGCTGCCCGCCGGTGTGACCGCCTCGTTCAGCCCGGCCACCATCAGCGCCGGCCAGAGCTCGACCCTGACCCTGTCGACCTCGGCCTCCAGCCCGCAGGGCACCCACTCGGTCACCGTCAACGCCGACGGAGCCACCGTGGACCGGCAGGCGAGCTACTCGCTGACCGTCGGCCAGTCGCAGGGCAACGACTACACCCTGGGCCTGAGCCCCACCTCGGCCTCGGTCGCGGCGGGCGGATCCACCACCACGACGGTCCAGACCCAGGTCACCTCGGGCAGCGCCCAGTCCGTCTCGCTCAGCGCCTCCGGCGCACCGGCGGGCGTGACCGTGTCGTTCAGCCCGCAGACCATCCAGTCGGGCCAGTCCTCGACCGTGTCCATCTCGGTCGGCGCCTCGGTCGCGCCCAACACCTACTCCATCAGCGTCAACGGTGACGGGACCTCCGCCGACCGGAGCGCGACCTTCAGCCTGACCGTGACCGGCGGCCAGGGCACCACCTGGCAGCCGTGGACCGCCTACGCGGTGGGCGCCCAGGTCTCCTACAACGGCGTGAACTACCGGTGCCTGCAGGGCCACACCTCCCTGCCGGGCTGGGAGCCGCCGAACACCCCGGCCCTGTGGCAGCGGTTGTGATCAGGCGAATCCTCGGGTCGGCGCTGGCCGCCGCGCTGGCGCTGACCTGCCTGTTCGCACCTGCCTCAGCGAACGCGGCGGCGGCTCCTGACATCCCCGTCGGGAGCATCACCGCCCACCTGAGCCAGCTGCAGTCGATCGCCAGCGCCAACGGAGGCAACCGCGCCTCCGGACGGCCCGGCTTCACCGCCTCCCTGAACTACATCAAGGGCAGGCTCGACGCCGCGGGCTACACCACCCGGGTGCAGTCCTTCACCGGCGGCAGCAACCTCATCGCCGACTGGCCCTCAGGTCCCTCGGGACCGACGGTCATGCTGGGCGCCCACCTCGACAGCGTCGCGTCGGGCCCCGGCATCAACGACAACGGCACCGGCAGCGCGTCGTTGCTGGAGGTCGCCCTGGCCGTCTCCGCCCAGCGGCCCTCCCTGACCAAGCATGTGCGCTTCGCCTGGTGGGGAGCCGAGGAGCAGGGACTGGTCGGCTCCCGCTACTACGTGCAGAACGGCGGGGCGTCCGGGGTCGAGGCCTACCTCAACTTCGACATGACCGGCTCGCCCAACCCGGGCTACTTCGTCTACGACGACGACGCGGCCCTGCAGCAGCTGTTCAACTCCTACTACTCCTCCATCGGCGTGCCGACCGAGCCCGAGCGGGTCGGCGACGGCCGCAGCGACCACGCTCCGTTCAAGAGCGCGGGCGTGCGCGTCGGCGGTGTGTTCACCGGCGCCTCGGAACGCAAGACGGCCGCCCAGGCGGCCAAGTGGGGCGGCCAGGCCAACCAGTCGTTCGACCGGTGCTACCACTCGGCCTGCGACACCTACCCGTCCAACGTCAACACCACGGCGCTGGACCGCAACGCCGACGCGGCCGCACACGTGTTGTGGGCGCTGGCGGTGGGAACCGTCAACCCGCCCGGCAACGACTACTCGATGACGGTCAGCCCGTCGTCGGCCACGGTCTCGGCCGGGCAGTCGGCCTCGGCCACGGTCGCCACCCAGGTGACCTCGGGCAACGCGCAGACCGTGGCGCTGTCGTCGTCCGGAGCGCCCGCGGGCGTCTCGGTGTCGTTCAGCCCGGCCTCCATCCAGTCGGGACAGTCGTCGGCCGTCTCGATCGCGGTGGGCGCGTCGGTGCCCGCCGGGACCTATCCGATCACGCTCAGCGGCGACGGGGCCACCGTCGATCGCTCGGTCACCTTCTCGCTGACGGTCGGCGGGGGCGGCGGCGAGACGAGCTGGGCGCCGTACACCGCCTACCAGGCCGGTGCCACGGTGACCTACCAGGGCGTGAGCTACCGGTGCCTGCAAGGGCACACCTCGCTGCCCGGATGGGAGCCGCCAAACGTGCCGGCTCTCTGGCAGCGCCTGTAGGGAGAACAGAGCGACCGCGTGGTCTCGGGCTGGGGGTTTGCGGCCACGCGGTTCCCTAATCGACCGGTTTCAGCACCGGTTCGAGGATCACGACTCCGGCACCGTGCTCAGCGTCGAGCCGGTGCCGGAGTTCTTCCGTGGCCACCCAGACCCCGGCGGTCACCTGCTCCTTCATGATGTCGACGGACGTGTGGACGTAGCCCTCGCCCAGCGACTCCTGGACGCGCCGCAGCTCCGCCTCGGAGCGCCGCGCCTGGCTCACGCACAGCGGGCCGCCCCACGTCTCGCGGATCCACGCCTCCCTGCCCGTCAGGTCACCCGTGAACTTCACGTTGAGCACCAGCTTGGTCGGGTCGTTGGCGTACTTCTCCGCCCATTCCGGCTTGCTGCCGTCGTAGCCCGGGATCGCGTCGAGATAGCTCTGGTCCAGCCACACCCCGCCCACGGAAGGCTCGGACTCCAGCCGCTGCTGGGTCGCCTGCAGGGCCTCCTGCGTGGCCTTGGCGGGATCGGCGGGCCGCCAGCCGCCCTCCGGCGCGGGACACGGCGAGGCGAACCGCTGTTCCCGCACCACGATCGTGCGCGGCTCGCCGGCCGGCTCGGTCAGCGTCAGGCGGGAGCCGTCCCACGTGCCGACCACCCGGTAGCTGCCCCACTTCGTCCCGTTGGCGCTCTCGTGGCGGACCTTGGACCAGTCCCAGCCGACGACGTCGGGGCCGCCGCACTGCGGCGGGTACGACTCGGCCACGAACGAGCACAGCTGGGGGCCGTGGTCAGGGCTCTCCAGCATGGTGATGGCGTCGGCGGTGTAGCGTCCGGGCCGCTGGGCGGCCGCTTCCGCGCCGCAGGCGGTCAGCAGGACGAGGGCGGCGAGTGCGAGTGCGCGCATGCCCTCTCAGACGTATCGGTGCCGGCCGAGGTTCGATCCGCCGCCGACTCGCACGACCCGCGCACGACCGTTCCGCCCTGATGGGGATTCCACTAGGCTTAGGCGTGACACCGATGAACCCGTGCGGGAGAGTGTCCTGACAATCCGGTCAGGGCCCCTGAAGGAGCAAGCCCTCCCCGCGAACCTCTCAAGGCAAAGGACCGTACGGGCCAGGGTGACCTCTGGAAAGCAGGCCGTCCGGGCCTCGCCGAAGGTGAAAGTCTGGCAAACAACCAGGCGAAACTCTCAGGCATCATGACAGAGGGGGAGGATCCTGGCATCCGACCCTGCCTCTGAGGTGCGAACATGTCCCGACCGACACCGCTGCGAGACATCCACGAGAGTCTCGGCGCGACCCTGACCGACTTCGCCGGCTGGCTGATGCCGCTGCGATACGGAAGCGAGTCCGCCGAACACCGCGCCGTGCGCGAGGCGGCGGGCCTGTTCGACCTCTCCCACATGGGCGAGATCTTCGTGACCGGCCCGCAGGCGGGCCAGGCCCTCGACTACGCGCTGGTCGGCCACCTGTCCGCGCTGGCGCCCGGCCGCGCCCGCTACACCATGATCACCAACCCGGCCGGCGGCGTGCTCGACGATCTCATCGTCTACCGCCTGGCCGACGAGGAGTTCATGGTCGTCGCCAACGCCTCCAACTACCACTCCGTCGCCCTGGCGCTGACCAACCGCGCCAAGAACTTCGACGCCGTCGTCGACGACCGCTCCGACCAGTGGGCGCTCATCGCCGTGCAGGGGCCGCGCTCGCAGGAGATCCTCTCCTCGCTGACCGACGCCGACCTCCCTTCGCTGAAGTACTACGCCGGGCTGCCCGGCACCGTCGCCGGCGTCTCGGCGCTCATCGCCCGCACCGGATACACCGGCGAGGACGGCTTCGAGCTGTTCGTCGCCGGCGACGACGCCGAGGCGTTGTGGGGCGAGCTGACGAAGGCCGGCGAGCCGTACGGAATGATCCCCGCGGGGCTCTCGTGCCGTGACACGCTCCGCCTCGAGGCGGGTATGCCCCTGTACGGCAATGAGCTGAACGAATCGCTGACCCCGTTCGACGCCGGACTGGGTCGGGTGGTGAAATTCGACAAGCCCGGAGACTTCGTCGGCAGGGCCGCGCTGGAACCGCTGCGAGACAGCGCGCCCAGGCGCCGGCTGGTCGGCCTCGTCGCCCGGGGCCGCCGGATCCCGCGCCACGGGTTCCCGGTCGTGGTCGGCGACCAGACGGTCGGCGAGGTCACCAGCGGCGCGCCTTCGCCCACCCTGGGCAAGCCCATCGCGATGGCCTACGTCGACACAGAGGTCTCCGACGGCCTAGCCGTTGACATCCGGGGCAGCCAAGAGCCTATGGACCTGGTTGAGCTGCCCTTTTACAGGAGGAACAAGTGAGCAACATCCCTGACGACCTCAGCTACACCAAGGAACACGAGTGGGTGGCCGGCCTCGATGACGGCCTCACCGTGACCGTTGGCGTCACCGCCTTCGCCGCCGAGGCGCTCGGCGACGTGGTCTACGTGCAGCTTCCCGAGGTCGGCGCGAACGTCCAGGCCGGCGACTCCGTGGGCGAGGTCGAGTCGACCAAGTCGGTGAGCGAGATCTACGCCCCGCTCGGCGGCGAGGTCGTCGAGGTCAACCAGGCCGTCGTGGACAAGCCCGACCTGGTCAACACCGACCCGTACGGCGAGGGCTGGATGTTCCGCGTGCGCGTCGAGGGTGACCACGAGGACCTGCTGTCCGCCGAGGAGTACACCGCCCTCACCTCGGGCGACTCCTGATTTCTCGCTTGTCCCGGAGCCGCCGTGCCGGTGGCTCCGGAACCCCCTCCTTCTTGTGAAAGGCGCAAGTCAATGGCGATCAGCGTCTTCGACCTCTTCAAGATCGGCATCGGCCCGTCGAGCTCGCACACCGGCGGCCCGATGGCCGCCGCGCACAAGTTCGCGCGCGGCCTTGAGTCCGACGGCCAGCTCGGCTCGGTCGCCCGCGTCGAAGCCATCCTGTACGGCTCGCTCGGCCTGACCGGCAAGGGCCACGGCAGCGACAAGGCCGTGCTGCTCGGCCTGTCCGGCGAGAAGCCCGAACTGGTCGACGTCGACAGCATCGACGAGCGCCTGGCCGCCATGCGCTCCAGCGGCACCATCGAGCTCTTCGGCAAGCACACGATCCCCTTCGTCGTGGGCGAGGACCTCGTCTTCGAACGGAAGATCTCCCTTCCCGGCCACCCCAACGGCATGAAGTTCACCGCCTTCGCCGCCGACGGCTCCGTGCTGCGCGAGAAGATCTACTACTCCGTCGGCGGCGGCTTCGTCGTCGACGAGAACGCCGCCGGCGCCGACCGCATCAAGCCCGACGACACCGTCCTGCCCCACCCCTTCACCACCGCCACCGAACTGCTCGCCCACTGCTCCGAGACCGGCCTGTCGATCTCCGGGCTCATGATGGAGAACGAGAAGGCCTTCGGCCGCTCCGTCGCCGAGATCCGCTCGGGGCTGCTCAACATCTGGCGCGTCATGACCGAATGCGTCGAGCGCGGCACCAAGACGGAAGGCGTGCTGCCCGGCGGGCTCAAGGTCAAGCGCCGTGCCCACCACCTGCACCGCAAGCTCCAGTCCGAGTCCCCCGCCGCCGACTCGCTGCAGACCATGGACTGGGTGACGCTGTTCGCCCTCGCGGTCAACGAGGAGAACGCCGCCGGCGGACGCATCGTCACCGCGCCCACCAACGGCGCGGCGGGCATCATCCCCGCGGTGCTCACGTACTACAACCGCTTCGTCCCCGGCGCCGACGACGACGGCGTGATCCGCTTCCTCCTCACCGCCGCCGCCGTCGGCGTGCTGTTCAAGGAGAACGCGTCCATCTCCGGCGCCGAGGTCGGCTGCCAGGGCGAGGTCGGATCCGCGTGCTCCATGGCCGCCGCGGGTCTCACCGAGGTGCTCGGGGGGACCCCCGAGCAGGTGGAGAATGCGGCGGAGATCGGGATCGAGCACAACCTCGGGCTGACGTGCGACCCCATCGGGGGCCTGGTGCAGATCCCGTGCATCGAGCGCAACGCCGTGGCGTCCATCAAGGCGATCACGGCCGCGCGCATCGCCCTGCGCGGCGACGGCAAGCACTTCGTCTCGCTCGACAAGGCGATCAAGACGATGCGCGACACCGGGCGTGACATGCTCGACAAGTACAAGGAGACGTCGCGGGGCGGGCTCGCGGTGAACGTCATCGAGTGCTGAGGGCGAGATCCCTCCGTCGGGGGAGGCGCAGTGCGGTTCGGCATCCTGGGGCCGCTGGAGGTGACGCGCGCCGGGCAACCGGTGCCCGTCTCGGCGAACCAGCTCCGCACCCTGCTCGCCGTCCTCCTCGTGCGGACCAACCGCGTCGTGCCCTGGCACGAGCTGACCTACGCCCTGTGGGACGAAGACCCGCCTGAGGATCCCAAGGGCACCGTGCAGACCTACGTCAGGCGCCTGCGCGCCGTTCTCGGCAGGGAACGCATCACCACCCACCCCCACGGCTACTCCCTCACCGCCAAACCGGACGAGGTCGATCTCGACACCTTCCGCCTGCTGGTCGCCGACGCCCGGCAGGCGCCCGGGCAGGCCACCCGCATCGAGCTGCTCACCCGCGCCGACGAGCTGTGGGCCGGTGAGCCGCTGTCAGGACTGAGCTCGACCTGGCTGGCGCGCCACGTGGTGCCCGGCCTGGTGGAGGAGCGGCTGCAGGCCCTCGACCTGCTGATCGAAGCCCGGCTGGCGACCGGTGACCACGCCGACGTGCTCCCCCGCCTGGCCACTCTCACCCGCGCGTATCCGCTGCGGGAGCGGTTATGGCGGCATCTGATGATCGCGCTGTACCGCTCGGGGCGGCAGGCCGACGCCCTGGCCGCCTACGACGACCTGGCCGGCCTGCTCGCCACGGAGCTCGGCCTGGACCCCTCGCCCGACCTGCGCGACCTGCGTCAGGCGATTCTGATCTCCGACCCGGCCCTGGCCGCGGTCGACGACCGGGCCGACGACGACGGCTGGCAGGTCCACGCCCAGCTGCCTCTCGACGTCTATCCCTTCGTCGGTCGCGGGGCGGCCATCGACCGGGCCGGCCGGGTCCTGCTCGACCGGAGGCGGGTCCCGATCGCCGCGCTGAGCGGCCCGCCGGGAGTGGGCAAGACGGCGCTCGCCGTGCACCTCGCCCACCGCCTCACCCCGCACTTCCCCGACGGTCAGTGGTTCGTCTCCCTGCACGGCGCGTCGTTGCGCCCCAGGCCGCCGGGCGAGGTGCTCGGCGCCCTGCTGCGCCTGGCCGGGGTCCGGCCCGCCGAGATGCCCGACGGGGCCGACGAACGT
This sequence comes from Nonomuraea soli, assembly GCF_013761175.1. GTDB lineage: Bacteria > Actinomycetota > Actinomycetes > Streptosporangiales > Streptosporangiaceae > Nonomuraea > Nonomuraea soli. The sequence continues at coordinate 856,906 of NZ_JACDUR010000004.1, read as the reverse complement.
GCCGCCGCGCTGCGTTCCGCGCTGCGTGACCGGCGGATCCTGCTGCTCCTCGACGACGCCCGCAACGCCGAGCACGTCCGGTCGCTCCTTCCCGGCACGCCGGGCAGCGCGGTGATCGTGACGAGCCGGACGGCGCTGGCAGGTCTGGCGGCGCTGCAGGGCGGCACCGCGATCACCCTCGACGTGCTGCCGCCCGACGAGGCGGCGACGCTGATCACCAGCGTCCTCGACGCGCCCGGCGAGCCCACCGAGCCGGTCCGGCGGCTGGCCGAGGTGTGCGGGTACCTGCCGCTGGCCCTGCGCATCGCCGCCGCCAACGTCGCCGCGCGGGAGGACCTGACCGTCGCCGCGCTGGCGGACCGGCTCGGCTCGCGTGACGGCGTCCTGGGCCTGGCCGCGGCGGGCGACCCGAGCACCGCCGTACGGGCCTCCTTCGCCCAGGCCTACCGGGGCCTGCCGTCGGTGGCTCAGACCCTGTTCAGGCGGCTGGGGGTGGTGCCGGGCCGCGACTTCACCGCCGACGCGGCCGAGGCGCTTCTGGGAACGCACGCGGCCGTCACCGGCGCCGCCGTCCTGGAGATGCTCGCCGACGCCAGCCTGCTCCACCGCCGCTCCCCCGGCCGCTACGCCTTCCACGACCTGCTCCGCCTCTACGCGATCGAGCAGGTCGAGCGGGACCACGACGCGCCCGCCGCGCTCACCCGCCTGCTCGACCGCTACCAGCACCTGCTCGACGCCGCCATCCGCTTCCGCCACACCCCGCTGACCCGCCTGCCCCGCCCGGTCGACGAGGGCGCCTTCGCCGACGCGGCGAGCGCCATGGCCTGGCTGGACGACGAACGCGACAACCTCATGGCCGCCCTCGTCGCCTGCGCGGCCGACCCGGCGCTGCGCCCGCGGGCCTGGCACCTGGCCGACGGTCTGCGCCTGTACCTGTCGTCGGAGCAGCACCTGGCCGACTGGCGCACCGCCGTCGCCACCGGGCTGGAGGCCGCCAGAACCGAGGGCGACCACGACGCCATGGCCGTGATGTACCAGAGCCACGGCGCCCTGGAGCAGACCCGCGGCCACGCCTCCAAGGCCGCGGAACTGGCGAGCCAGGCCCTCACCCACTTCCGCGCCGCCGGACACCGGCTGGGCGAGGGCATCACCCTGGTCAACATCGGGCTCGCCCTCGACGATCAGGGCGAGTGCCTCCAGGCCCGCGATTCCATCCAGGAGGGCATCGGCGTGCTGCGCACGATCGGGCCGCCGCCTCTGCTGGACATCGCCCTGCTGAACCTGTCGGGCGTGCTCATCCGGCTGGGCGAGCTGGAGCCGGCCGTACGGCACGCCACCGAGAGCGGCGAGGTCACCCGTTCCCCGTCGATCCGGCGGGCGACGCGGCACAACCTGGCCAACGCCTACCGGTTCCTGGGACGGGCGGAGCAGGCGCGCGAGGAGATCCGGGCGTGCCTGGCGATGGACGACGACCGGCACACCGGGTTCGTCCTGGCCGACGCCGCCCTCCTGGCCGCCGACGAGGGCGATCTCGACGCGGCCGCCTCCTACGCCCGGCGTGCCATGGAGGTGGGCAGGAAGGCCGGGCGATCCGCCGTCGCCGCGGCCGCGCTGCGGGCCAGAGGCCATGTGCTGCGCGTGTGCGGAGACCTCGTGGCCGCGCGGGAGTACTACTGGCAGGCGCGTGAGCTCGCCGAGGTGCTCGGGCATCGGCCCATCGCCACCGAGGCGCAGCTCGGGCTGGCCCTGACCCTGCTGGCCGCGGGCGAGCGCGAGGCCGCCCGCTCTCAGGCGTCGGAGGGGCTGGAGCAGGCGCGGCGCTTCTCGTGGCGGGTGCTGGAGTGCCAGGCGCTGCTCATCCTCCGGGAACTGTCGCGGGGTGAGGAGGCCGAGCGGTACGCCCGGTCGGCCGACGCGCTGGCGCGGCTTACGGGCTACGTGCCGCCGCCGTCCGACGTGCCTGCGACCTGTGGCGACACCGGCGCGACGCCGGAATGACAGCCGTGCGTGATGTCGTCTGCCTGCAAGCGATTTTCCAGCGAAAGGCAGACGATGATGAAGTTTGGCAAGCGTGTCGCCGCAGGGGTGCTGCTGGCTGCTCTGTCCGTGGCGGCGCTCGGGGTCTCCGCCTCGGCCGCCGCTGCGGGCACCCGCGTGACGGGCGATCCGGGTGTCGGCACGGACGGCACCCGCGTCACGGGCGAGCCCGGCGCGGGGACCGACGGCACCCGCGTGACGTCGACCGAGAGCCGCGACTGGAGCTGACGACGCACGAAGCCGGGACCCGATCACCTCGGGTCCCGGCTTCCGTTCTCTCACCCCACGAGCCCTCCCGTGAGCGCCCCAGCGTGAGGAGGACCAGCACCGCCAGCCCGGCGGCGAAGGCCCCGTGCGCCGTCTCCAGCAGGGCCGCGCCGTCGGGCATGCCCGCCTACGCGGGCTCCGGCCGGTAGACCTGGATCATCACTCCTGCCCCCGTCGAGCGGCTTTCGACCAGTTCCAGCCGGGTGGGCACGATGTCGTCGAACAGCCGCTTGCCCCTGCCGATCACCACGGGGGCCACCAGCAGCCGGAACTCGTCGACCAGGCCGGCTCTGACCAGCGTCTGGACCAGTCCGAGGCTGCCGTGCACCTGGAGCTCCCCGCCGGGTGCGGCCTTGAGCGCCGCGACCGCCCGCGCCACGTCGCCTTCGATCAGGCGTGACCCGGCCCAGTCGAGGACCGGCCTGCCGCGCGAGGCCACGTACTTGGGCAGCGTGTTGAGCTTCCGCGTCACCACGTCGGACTCGTCGGTCGCCTGCGACCAGTAGGCGGCCATGGCCTCGTAGGTCACGCGTCCGAACAGGAAGGCACCCGCGTCGGTGAACCAGTCACCGACGGTCTTGCCGAACTCCTCGTCGGCGTAGGGTCCCACCCAGCCGCCGTGGGTGAAGCCGCCGCTGGGATCCTCGTCGGGCGCACCCGGGCTCTGCGCGACGCCGTCAAGGGTGGTGAAGGTGGTCACTGTCAGTCGCATGTCGTGTTCTCCTCTCGTGAACTGCCTCCACGCTAGGGATCACGAGCGGGCGGCCGAGAGACCGGAACGCGCCAGCGAGGGGACCAGGACGCGTCACCTCTCAGGCGGCGTGACGCCTGCGGTAGAGGCTCGGCGGGTGCCCGTGGATGCGCTGGAAGGCCCGTCGCAGCGCCCGGACGTCCTGGTAGCCGACCCTGGCCGCGATGGACTCGATCCCCAGCGACGTTTCGCGCAGCAGCCGGGCCGATTCTGCGTGCCGTACCCGCTCCAGTTCCTCCCGCCAGGTGGTGCCCTCCTCGCCCAGCCGCCGCTGCAGGGTCCGCGGGCTCATGGCCAGGCGGTGCGCCACCAGCGCGAGCGTGGGGGTTCCCTCGCGGAAGGCCGCTGCCACCTCGCCGTGCACCTTGCCGAGCCAGCCCATGACCGGGCGGGCGCTCGTGATCGCGGTCTCGGCGTAGCCCTGGATGATGGCCGACAGGGTCGGATCGGCGCTTGGCAGCGGCGCCGCCGCGTCGGCCGCGCCGAACACGATCGCCGTGCGCCCCGCGCCGAACTCGATCGCCCGGGTCCCGAAGATCTCCACCAGGTGCCGATGATCGTGCGGCGCCTCGTGCGGCAACGACACCCGCAGCGGCACGATCGGCCTGCCCGTGGCCGCCCGGGCCTCCTGCAGGATGAGCCCGAGCGCCAGCTCGCTGACGTGCGACGCTCCCGGCATGCCGCCGTACGGCGTGCGGTAGGTGACCGTGACCAGCTCCGAGCCGTCCCGCGTGACCCGCGCGCCCTCCAGGGGATCACGGACGGCGGGCAGCAGGCGCGAGGCGACGCGCAGGCCGTCCTCCAGCGTGGGGGCGCTGCGGAACAGGTAGTCCCAGACGTTGAGGCGCCCCGGCGTCCACAGCTGCGCGACCCTGGCGCCGCCGCCCCAGCTCTCGATGGCCGCACCGGCCACCTCCCACAGGCGCAGGGCCATGACCGACGGCAGGCGGATGCCGTCCTCGGCGATCGCGCCGAGGCCGGGCACCCGTGCCAGGCTCTCCTCACGCACGCCGGCGGCCCTGGCCGCGTCGACCGTCAGACGCAGGAGGTACGGCGGGACCGTGCCGTAGGCGGGAGATTCCGGGTGGGGCCGCACCATGACGACGATGCCGCGGACCGGCGTCATCCGGCCGTCAGCCCGCCGACATGGCCGCCCCGCCCCCCGTCCTGTCTCCGCCCTGCTCGGGCGCTTTGGTGTGAAGCCCTCCCACGGTGGTAGCCGGTCCGGCGACCGCACCTACGACCGGACCGGAGGCACCATGACCGAGCGCCTGACCGACGCGGACATCGAGACCGCGCTGGCGGCCCTGGAGAGCTGGCGCAGAGACGGAGACGCCCTGATCAAGGATGTGCCCATCACCGATGACAACTTCGGGTGGCTGAGCGAGGCCGTGAACAACGAGGCCGAGACGCTGGGACACCATCCCGACATCCAGCGCACCGGCGACGGCGTGCGTTTCAGGCTGTCGACGCACGAGGCGGGCGGGGTGACCCCGCGCGACGTCGAGCTCGCCGCGCGGATCGACCAGATCCTCTCCGGCGCCGCCCGCGACCGGGGCTGACCGGCTGCGCCTGTCCCGGGGCGTCACGCCGTAAGGCGTTGGCGTCCGGGTGGGCGCCTTTGATGTCATGGGCCGATGAGCGACGCGCGAGCACTTCTGATCATCGGCACCGTGGGCGCGGGCAAGACGACCACAGCGGGGGCGGTGGGCGAGGCGTTGAGCGAGCAAGGCGTGCCCAACGCCGTCATCGACCTCGACGCCATCCGGCAGGCCTGGCCCGCGCCCCCGGACGACCCGTTCCATTTCCGCCTGACGCTGCGCAATCTGCGGAGCCTGGCGGCCGGCTACCTCGAGGCGGGGTTCACCAGGCTCGTGCTGGCCGGGGTGATCGAGACCGTCGAGGAGCGCGCCAGGCTGGCCGAGGCGGTGGGCGCGGAACTGACGGTCTGCCGCCTGCGTCCGCGTCTGCCCGAGGTGCGTGCCAGGCTCGCGCACCGGCACGTCCTGGAGGCCGAATCGTTGTCGTGGCACCTCGCGCGGTCCGGCGAGCTCCACGGGATCCTGGAGCGGGCCGGCCTGGAGGACGTGGTCGTCGACGTCGGGCGCGAGACCCCGCCGGAGCTGGCCGTACAGGTCATGAAGGCTGCCGGGTGGCCGTGACGAACTTCGCGATGAGCGGGGCGATCTCGGGGAGCCGGTCCTCCAGGGCGAAGTGCCCGGTGTCGAGCAGGTGGAGCGAGGCCGAGGGCAGGTCGCGCAGGTAGGCGCGGGCGCCGGGCTCGGGGAAGAACGGGTCGTGGCGTCCCCACACGATGAGCGTGGGCGGGGTGTGGGTGCGCAGCCACTCCTGCCAGGCGGGGTACCGCTCGACGTTCGTGTGGTAGTCGAAGGCGAGGGCGAGCTGGGCTTCCCGGCGTCCTGGCAGGTCGAGGAAGTGCTGGTCGAGGGTCCAGCCGTCGGGGGCGACGAGGGCGGGCTCGTTCACTCCGGTGAGGTACTGGCCGCGGGTGCCGTCCAGGGTGAGCAGCGAGCGCACGACGTCGGCGTCGCCGGGCACGTCGGGGCGCAGGGCGATGAAGGATCGGGCCGCCTCCGACAGGCCTTCGGCGTACGCGTTGCCGTTCTGCACGATGAGCCCGGCGATCCACGACGGGTGGCGTACGGCGAGGCGGAAGCCGACGGGGGCGCCGAAGTCGAAGACGTACATGATGAAGCGCTCGACACCGAGCCGCTGCACGAAGCCCTCGGTGATGTCGGCCAGGCGCTCGAAGGAGTAGGTGAAGCCCTCCGGGACGGCGGTGTGGCCGAAGCCGGGGTAGTCGGGGGCGATCATGCGGTACTGCGTGCCGAGCGCATCCATGAGGCGGCGGAACTGGTGGGAGGCCGAGGGGAAGCCGTGCAGGAGCAGCAGGACGGGGGCGTCGGCGCGGTCGGGGACGGTTTCGCGGTAGAAGACGCGGACGCCGTCGACCTCGACGTGGCGGTGTTCGATGCGGGGTACGGCAACCATGACTAATGCCTCCAGAGGCTCCGATGCGTTAGTCACTTTACTAACGCATCAGGCAGCCTGCAAGCATTAGAAATCCAGCCCGAGCTTCTCCCTGATGGAGGTCTGGACCTCGTCGACCGACTGGGCCGCGTTGACCGTGAAGACGTACTCCTTGCGCCGCAGCAGGTCGAGGATGGGATTGGTCTTCTCGTTGTAGGTGCGCAGCCGCTCCGACAGCGCCTCCTCCGTGTCGTCGGCCCGTCGCACGAGCTCGTGGCCGCACACCTCGCAGATCCCCTCCTCCGCCGGGCGGTCGTAGATGAGGTTGTAGTCCATGCCGCAGTTGGGGCACAGCCGCCGGGCGAGCACGCGGCGCCTGACCTCGTCGTCGGGCAGGTCGAGGTGGATGACGCCGTCGATGTCGTAGGACTCCAGGAAGAACTCGGTCTGGCGGCGGTTGCGGGGAAAGCCGTCGATGATGAAGCCGTAGTTCCAGTCGTGCTGCTCCAGGCGGTCGCGCACGATCTTCTCCACGTGCTCGTCGCCGATCAGCTCTCCCGCGGCCATCGTCCGGCGGACCAGGGCGCCGAGCTTGGTGTGCTGCTGCACGTGCCAGCGGAAGATGTCGCCGACGTTGATGTGCACGAGGTCGTACGCCTTGGCCAGCAACCCGGCCTGGGTGCCCTTGCCGCTGCCCTGGACGCCGATGATGAGGTACTTGCGCATGGACAACAAGAGATATCAGAGCTTCAGGTGACCCGCGCGATCCATCGCCGCTGCCAAGGCGTCTCGACGGCCCGCCGGTGGTAGTGGGCGCGCGTCCAGGCCACCGCGTCGGCTCGCGGGATCCCCGACAGGACGGCCAGGCACGCGATCACCGTGCCGGTGCGGCCGATCCCTCCGCCGCAGGCCACCTCCACCCGCTGCCCGGCGAGCGCGCGGGCGTGCAGGTCGCGGATGAGCGCCACGGCCCTGTCGGGGTCGCTCGGCACCCAGAAGTCGGGCCAGCGCAGGTAGGAGTGCTCCCAGGCGGGCTCGAAGGGGGCCAGGTAGAGGCCGTAGTCGACGGGCTCGGCCGCACCGTCGGATCGGCGCAGGCCGCGCCCGCGCACCCGCGCCCCATCGGGCAGTTCGACGACCTTCATGACTCGCAGGCTACGCTCGGCCGATCTCGCCGATCCACCGAGTTCGCCACCCGCATAAGTCCGCGAAAAGGCAGAACCGCCCCTACTTGCGGACGTGCACCCGCACGAGCGTGCCGAGCTCGTTGTCGCACACCTCGCGACGGATCTTCCCCACCAGCTCGCGGTCGAGCTTGCCCACCACGGCGCCCAGGTCCGCCGAGGCCCGGCAGGTGATCCCGACCCGCAGCCGCTCGCCGTCCCCCACCACCCGCACGGAGGTGGCGCTCACCCCGTCGAGGTCCTTCAGCCCCACGGTGAGCATCGCCGCCCCGGTCTCGGTCCGCTGCCCGACCCGGCCCCATCCGAGTGACAGCAGCAGCCAGCGCAGGCACACGAGCGTCAGGAAGACCAGGAGCAGCGCGACGAGCCACAACATCCACGGCTGGTCGGCCACGCTGTCGGCCAGGCGCGGCGGCACCACCTTGGTCTTGGGCGCCAGGTGGGTGCCGCGCAGCCAGACGAACCCGCCGGACAGCAGCAGGACGAAGCCGACGACCGTCAGCCCGATCCGGTTGCCCGAATACTGCCGCATCAGATCCCCCTCCTGCGCAGCCGTACGACGACCTCGCCGCCGCACAGCGCGCCCAGCGCCGCCAGCCTGTCGCCCACCGCCGTGCCGACCTGGCGCAGCAGGGATCCCGGGCAGTCCTCCCGGGTGATCACGGTGACCTCGATCGTGCGCCGCCGCAGCTGCACGCGCGCCTTGGTGACCCCGTCGACCTGCTGTGCGACGTCGCGCAGGCTGCGGCGCAGCCCCGAGCGGGTGATGCCGATGACGATCAGCGGGTCGGCGGTCTCCAGCGGAGCGAGCCTGGTGCGGCCGGGCAGCGCGGCCAGCAGCAGCATCCCCATCCCGATCGCGGCGAGCACGAGCCCGGCGACGGACAGCTCCGCCCACACGTGCCTGCCGCCCAGTTCGATGAGCTCGTCCAGCGGCAGCAGGCCGAGCGGGGAGCCCATGAGCGCGCAGATCAGCTCGACGGCGAGCAGGCTCAGCGAGACGGTCAGGAGGGTGGCGAGCGCCACTCCGGCGGGGGTGCGCGCGGGCCGCAGTGCCCGGGTGGACCTGCGGCGCGGAGCTTCACCCGCTGTGCCCGTGCCGAGGAGTCTGTCCTGGAGTGTGGAGGTCACACCGATCAGAGCTACACCCGGCGGCTGTCGCCACGCGCCCGCACCCGCCGCCGGTTTCCCTGATCATTACCAGACATGAATCCAACTCATATTCATTTGCCCCATATGTCGTTACGCTGCTCGTATGGATGACCGCCAGCGCTACGACCGTGCCACCGCCGCTCTCGAGCCGCCGTTCGCGATCGTCGACCTCGCGGCCCTGCGAGCCAACGCGGCGGACCTCGTACGGCGCGCGGCGGGCAAGCCGATCAGGGTGGCGAGCAAGTCCATCCGCTCCCGCGCCGTCCTCGAACGGGTGCTGGCCACCGAAGGTTTCCAGGGCATCATGGCCTTCACCCTGCCCGAGGCGTTGTGGCTGGTCGAACAGGGCTTCACCGACGTGCTCGTGGCCTACCCGACCGTCGACAGAGCGGCCCTCCGGCGGCTGACAGAGGACCCCCGCGCGGCGCGCGAGATCGCGATCACCATCGACAGCGCCGAGCACCTCGACTTCCTCACCGAGCTCGGCCCCAAGCACGAGATCCGCATCTGCCTCGACATCGACGCGGGCTTCCTCGCCTTCGGCGGCCGCTTCCGCGCCGGCGCGCTGCGCTCCCCCGTCCGCACCCCCGACGAGGCCGCCGACCTGGCCGCCGACATCGCCAAGCGCCCCGGCCTGCGCCTGGTCGGCCTGCTCGCCTACGAGGCCCAGATCGCGGGCGTCGGCGACAACCCGCAGGGCAATGCCGCCTTCGCCCGGGTCGTCCGGGTGATGCAGGCGCGGTCGCAGCGCGAGCTCATCCTGCGCAGGGGCCGCATCGTGAACGCGGTGCGCCACTTCGCCGACCTGGAGTTCGTCAACGGCGGCGGCACCGGCTCGGTGGAGAAGACCGTACGCGAGAAGGCCGTCACCGAGGTCGCCGCCGGCTCCGGGCTGTTCCACCCGCGCCTGTTCGACCACTACCGCAGCTTCACCGGCCGCCCCGCCGCGCTCTTCGCCCTGCCCGTGGTGCGCCGCCCCGGGCCCGACTGCGTCACGGTGCTCGGCGGCGGCTACATCGCCTCGGGCTCCCCCGGCGCCAGCCGCCTGCCCCAGCCGTACCTGCCCGCCGGCCTGCGCTTCTCCCCCGACGAGGGTGCCGGGGAGGTGCAGACCCCGCTCATCGGCCAGCCCGCCCAGGACCTGGCCATCGGCGACCGCGTATGGTTCCGCCACGCCAAGTCGGGCGAGCTGTGCGAGCGCTTCGACACGCTTCACCTCGTCGACGGCGAGGAGATCGTGGAGCGCGCCCCCACCTACCGCGGCGAGGGCCAGACCTTCCTGTGAGCTAACGCTTCCTGCGGCGGCGCAGCAGCACGATCGCCGCACCCACCACCAGCACCGCGCCCACCCCGATCAGCACCGGCGCCAGGTTCGGCTGCTCTTCGTCCCACAACCCGTCGGGATCCTCACCCAGCTGGACCGGCTTCTGACGCACCCCCAGCGCGTCGCCCACCGAGGCCACGAACGCGCCGGCACGCTCCTTGACGCTCTCCACGCTCCGCTCGGCGACCCGCTTGGGGCTCACCCGGTCGGCGATGGCGTCGACGGTGTGCGCCAGCTCGGCCCGGGTCTTGGCGATCCGCGCCTCCAGCTCATCGGGGTCGGTCGTCTCGGCCATGACTCTCCTCTCGCCCAGGGTGATCAGTCTGTCAGCTCGTCACGGGTAGGTTAACCGCATGACCGATACCAGACTCGAACCGGGTGACGCCGCGCCCGAATTCACGCTGACGGCCGCCGACGGCAGCAGCGTCAGCCTCTCCGACTACCGGGGCAAGCGGGTCATCCTCTACTTCTACCCCGCGGCGATGACGCCCGGCTGCACCAAGCAGGCCTGCGACTTCCGCGACAACCTGGCCCAGCTCACCTCGGAGGGCTTCGTCGTGCTCGGCGTGTCGAAGGACGCCCCCGCCAAGCTCGCCAAGTTCGTCGAGCGCGACGCGCTGACCTTCCCGCTGCTGTCGGACACCTCGCTGGAGGTGCACAAGGCCTACGGGGCCTTCGGGCTGAAGAAGCTGTACGGCAAGGAGATCGAGGGGGTGCTCCGCTCCACCTTCGTGCTCGACGGCGACGGGAAGGTGGAGCTGGCCCTCTACAACGTGAAGGCGACGGGGCACGTGGCGTCGCTCAAGAAGAAAATCGGCCTCGGATAGGGCGCTAAGCTAGCAACACCCGTCGTGGTGTAGCGGGCGTGGCGGAATGGCAGACGCGCCAGATTTAGGTTCTGGTGGTGAAAACCGTGGGGGTTCAAGTCCCCCCGCCCGCACCCCTGGGGTCACTCGCCCGGCCGCGGTTCCGCCGGCGGGCCGTCCCTGAACGGACGGACGATCGGCCCGTCACACGGCACGCCGTCCACGGAACACTCCGCCGGTGGATGCCACCGCACCCTCAGCGGCCCGCGTTCGTCGCGCTCGCCCAGCGCCGCGACCATCGAGCCGCCGAGCACCGCCCCCAGCACCACGCCCGCCGCACCCACGCCGATCAGCCGGGAGTCTCGCCAGGCCAACGGGCGGCGACGAACGGCCGCCGGCGGGGGCGGCTCGTAGACGATGGGCGGCTCCGGCGGTAACTCGCCGTAGGCCAGTCGCTCCGTGGAAGGAGCCGGGCCGCGCGGCGCTTCCTCTTCGCCGCGCGGCCCGACATTGCGATCATGATCTGCCGTCACGATCTTCCCCTTACTCACTCCCCTTGAGAGGAGCATGCCGGAGGAGGGGTAAAACTCGCGTAAGACCGCAGTCGTACCGCATTCTCCGTCTGGAGGCGGACCCGACCACCCTCACGGCTCCATATCGTGAAGAGGTGTTCGGCAGGGTTCGCGCGTGGTCGAAGCGGCACAGCAGGGTGATCGATGCCATCAAGCTGTCACCGCTGCTCTTCGTATGCCTGATGTACCTGGAGTCGTACACGGCGATGCAGGGCTTCGCCCCGCAGCCGGGCACCTACGTCGGCGCGCTCGGGTACCTGGCCCTCACGGCCGTGCTCATCACCCCGCTGGTCTGGCGGCGCGACCGCTACCGGCTGGTGTTCACGATCATCTCGCTGCTCTGCTTCGCCCAGTGGCTGGCCCACGTCCCGATCCTGCCGGCGAACTTCGCGGTCATCGTGGCGCTCTACTCCATGGCACTGCGCGACACCTTCCGCTGGGCGCTGGCGGCGATGCTGGTCGCGGAGCTCGGGGTGTTCCTGGGGTTGTCGCAGTGGGACACGGTCACCCTCAGCCAGTTCTTCAGCTTCTCGATCCTCGTGGTCACCGTGTGGCTGGCCGGGCTGTACTCCAGCACGCGCCGCCGCTACGTGGAGGGCCTGGAGGAGCGGGCCGAGCGGGCCGAGCGTGAGCGCGACCAGCAGGCCAGGATCGCCGCGACGGCCGAGCGCACCCGCATCGCCCGCGAGTTGCACGACGTCGTGGCGCACAACGTCAGCGTGATCGTGGTCCAGGCCGACGGCGCCGCCTACGCGCTCGACCGCGACCCCGAGCTGGCTCGCCGTGCCGTACAGACCATCTCGAAGACCGGGCGCGACGCGCTGGCGGAGATGCGCAGGCTGGTGGGGGTGCTGCGCCAGGACGAGACGGCCACCGACTACCTGCCGCAGCCGGGCTTGGCCCAGCTCACCGACCTGGTCAAGGGTGCCGGGCTGCCGGTGGAGCTGCGGGTGGCGGGCACGCCGCGCGGCCTGCCGGAGGGCGAGCAGCTGACGATCTATCGCATCGTCCAGGAGGCGCTCACCAACGCGCTCAAGCACGGAGGTCCGGGTGTCAAGGCGCTGGTCGAGCTCGACTACCAGGGGCCTGAGGTGATCGTGAAGGTCACCGACGACGGCCGGGGGGCGGGTGCGCCCGCCGGTGGCGGCGGTCACGGCCTGGTCGGCATGCGGGAGCGGGCTTCCATGTACGGCGGGGCGGTCACGGCCAGGCCGCGGCCGGGCGGCGGCTTCGAGGTGTGCGCCCGCCTCCCGATGACGGAGGCGGCATGATCAGGGTGATGCTGGTCGACGACCAGGCGTTGTTGCGCATGGGCTTCTCCATGGTGCTGGCCGCCCAGCCCGACATCGAGGTGGTGGCCGAGGCCGGAGACGGCCAGGAGGCCCTCGACCTGCTGCGAAGCGTCGAGGTCGACGTGGTGCTGATGGACGTGCGCATGCCCCGCATGGACGGGGTGGCCGCGACGGCCAGGATCACCGGCCCGAAGGTGCTCATCCTGACCACTTTCGACCTCGATGAGTACGCCTACGCGGCGGTCCGCGCCGGGGCCTCGGGTTTCCTGCTCAAGGACGTGCCGCCTGACGACCTGGTCAGTGCGATCCGCACCGTGCACGCCGGCGACGCGGTGGTCGCGCCGAGCACCCTGCGGCGCATGCTCGCCGAGTTCGCCGCGCACTCCCCCGCGCCCGTGAAGGTCACGGAGGAGCTGACGGCCCGCGAGCACGAGGTGCTGCTGGAGGTGGCGCGCGGCCAGTCGAACCAGGAGATCGCGGCGATCCTGCACGTGGCGGAGGCGACGGTCAAGACGCACCTGGGCCGCATCCTGGCCAAGCTCGGCCTGCGCGACCGTGCCCAGGTCGTGGTCTACGCCTACGAGCACGGCCTGGTCACGCCTCGGCCGAAAGGCTGACCCGGGTAGTCGCCAGGCGCACGCCAAGTCCCTCCTGCGGTCCCATGGTTGCGGCAAAATGCGCTTCTACCTTGGGTCACATGACGAACGTGAGCACGACAGCGGTGACCGCGAAGGGGCTGTCCAAGGTGTACGGCAGGGGCGATGCGGAAGTGCACGCCCTGCGCGAGGTGAACGTGGCCTTCGACACGGGCGCCTTCACCGCCATCATGGGCCCGTCGGGGTCCGGCAAGTCCACGCTGATGCACTGCCTGGCCGGGCTCGACACGGTCACCGCCGGTACGGTCCACATCGGTGACGTGGAGCTGACGGGGCTGAGCGACAAGCAGCTCACCCTGCTGCGCCGCGACCGCATCGGCTTCATCTTCCAGGCGTTCAATCTGCTGCCGACGCTGAACGCCGAGCAGAACATCCGCCTGCCGCTCGACATCTCCGGGCGCCAGGCCGACCAGGTGCTGTTCGACAGGGTCGTGGAGACGGTGGGGCTGAAGGACCGTCTCAGTCACCGCCCCTCGGAACTCTCGGGTGGCCAGCAGCAGCGTGTGGCCGTGGCGCGTGCGCTCATCAGCAAGCCGCAGGTGATCTTCGCCGACGAGCCGACCGGCAACCTGGACTCGCGCAGCGGCGCCGAGGTGCTGTCGTTCCTGCGCACCAGCGTGCGTGAGCTGGGCCAGACCATCGTCATGGTCACCCACGACCCGCTGGCCGCCTCCTACGCCGACCGTGTGGTGTTCCTGCGTGACGGCTCGCTGGTCACCGAGATCTTCCGGCCGACGCCGCAGAGTGTGCTCGACACGCTGATGAAGCTGGAGGCGTGAGGTGCTGAAGACGACCATGGCCGGGCTGCGGGCGCACAAGCTGCGCCTGGTGCTCACCGCCCTGGCGATCGCGCTGGGCGTCGGCTTCATCGCGGGCACGTTCGTGCTGACCGACACCCTGGAGGCCGGTTTCAAGCAGGGGGTGACCGCCTCCGCCGAGAAGGTCACCGTCGCGGTGATCGCCGGGCCGGACAAGCGGCTCACCGCCGCCGACCTGAAGCGGGTCAAGGACACCGAGGGCGTCACCGACGCCCAGGGCCTGGCCGGCGGCGAGGCGCTGCTGCTCGGCAAGGACGGCAGGGCGGCCGGTGACTACCCCGCCCAGGCCCTGTCGGTCTCCACCGGCGACCTGAACCGCACCACTCTCGTCTCCGGCGCCCTGCCCGCCGCCGGCGACCAGGCCATCGTCGACGAGAACACCGCACGGGCCCAGGGCTTCAAGGTCGGCGACACCATCACCGTCCTGGACGCCGAGCAGGCCAGGCACGAGTTCGCCGTGGTCGGGATCTTCGACCCCGGCATCGACCAGGCGGTCACGGCCTTCGGCGGGGTCGGCTACACCCTGGACACCGTCCAGAAGCTGACGGGTGAGAAGGGCTTCCACGAGATCGACGTCAAGGGCGCCGACGCGGCGGTGCTCAAGCAGCGCATCGAGAGCCAGGGCTACACGGTGCAGACCGGCGCCGAGCTGGCCGACAGGCTGGCCGAGAGCGCGGGCATGGGCACCGAGCAGATCGGCATGGCTCTGCTGCTGTTCGGCCTGGTGGCGATGATGGTGGCCGCGCTGGTCATCTACAACACCTTCAACATCCTCATCGCCCAGCGCACCCGGGAGCTGGCGCTGCTGCGCTGCGTCGGTGCCACGCGCGGCCAGGTCTTCGGCTCGATCCTGCTGGAGTCGGCCGTGGTCGGCCTGCTGTCCTCGCTGATGGGCCTGGCCGTCGGGTACGGCCTGGGCGGCGGCGCGCTGGCCGTGCTCGACGCCTTCGACGCCCCCCTGCCCACCGGTGCGGCGGCCTCGCTGCAGCCGGCCACCATCGTGATCTGCCTGGTCCTCGGCCTGGTCGTCACGGTCGGCGCCGCGCTGCTGCCGGCGCGCACGGCCACCCGGGTGGCACCCATCGCGGCGCTGCGCAGCCAGGTGGAGGAGCAGACCTTCAGGGCGGGCCTGCTGCGCACGCTGTCGGGCGGGCTGCTCCTGCTGGCCGGGCTGGGCCTGGCCGGGTACGCGCTGACGATGAAGGTCGGCGAGGTGCCCACGCTCGTGGTCGCCATGACCGGCAGCTCGCTGATCTTCCTGGCGATCCTGGTGCTCGGCCCGATCCTGGTCAGGCCGCTGTCGACGCTGGTCGGCTGGATTCCGCGCAGGCTGTTCGGCGTGCCCGGCCGTCTGGCGGTCGACAACTCCTCGCGCAACCCGCGCCGGGCGGCGACCACGACGATCGCGCTGACGATCGGGGTGACGCTGATGACGCTCATCTCGGTGATCACGGCGTCGTCCCGCGCGTCCATCGGGGCCGAGCTCGACCAGCAGTTCCCCGTCGACTACATGATGCAGTCTCGCTCCGGCGAGGGCGGGATCCCGCGCAGCGTGGCGGCGGCCCTGCGGGAGACTCCCGAGCTGGCCGACGTCATCGAGATCCGCTCCGCCGAGGCGGGCAGGCGCACGGTGGGCGCCTTCGAGGGCCCCCTGCCGTTCACCGTCGAGTCCGGATCGATGAAGGAGCTGGCCCCCGGCACGGCGGCGATCGCCGCGTACCTCGCCAAGGACGAGGGGCTCAAGGTCGGCGACGAGGTCGAGATCACCACGAAGCGGTCGGGCAAGGTCGCGCTGAAGGTGGTCGCCGTGCTGGGCGACGGCACCCCGCTGCCTGGCATCGTGGTCGGGGCGGCAGCCTTCGACGGCTACTTCGGCAAGGTCGGCGACTCCATGCTCGCCGCCAACGTCAAGGCCGGGGCCGATCCCGACCAGGCGCGCAAGGCTCTCGACAACGCGCTGGAGGCCTACCCGGCGGTCCTGGTGCAGAGCACCACCGACATGCGCGGCGAGTTCGAGGACTCGCTCGACATGGCCCTGATGATCATCACGGCGCTGCTCGGCCTGGCCGTGCTCATCTCGCTGGTCGGCATCGCCAACACGCTGTCGCTCTCGGTCCACGAGCGCACCAGGGAGTCGGCGCTGCTGCGGGCGCTCGGCCTCACCCGCCCGCAGCTGCGCGGCATGCTCTCGGTCGAGGCCCTGGTTCTCGGGCTCGTGGGCGCGCTGATCGGCGTCGGGCTCGGCACGGCGTTCGGCTGGCTCGCGGTCCGGTCCTTGCTCGACAACGTCTCGTTCGTCCTGCCGTACACGCAGGTCGGGCTGCTGATCGTCGTCGCGGGCGTGGCCGGGGTGATCGCCTCGCTGCTGCCGGCGCGGCGCGCGGCCCGCGCCTCGGTGGTGGGCGCGCTGGCCTCGGGCTGAGCTCGCGGCTAGCGCAGTGTCGGTCCCGGCCAGTGCTCGGCCACCGTCTCGGGTTCGAGCAGGGGCCGGATCGACACCTCGCCCGTCGCGCGGTCGATCACGATGCATCCGGCGCCGATCGTCTCGGGCAGGACGCCGGGTTCGCCGTCGTCGCGGGTCCAGGCCACGTAACCGCCGTCGAAGGCATGGATGCCGACCGGCAGGGCCTCGTCGCGCACGCCGTTGAAGTACTCCTCGGCCAGGGCCCTGGCCTGCTCCAGCCTCATCCGGCCCGCCCCCGCCGGTCGAGCACCGCGCAGAACAGCTCGGCCGCCGACGGATAGCAGGGTTCCACGGCGGGCAGCCCGCGCTGCGCGTCGATCCAGATCACCTCACCGTGGTGGTTGACGGCGTTCCAGGCGTGCGAGCCGCCCGTCGACCACCGCCCGACCAGGACGGCGCAGGCCCCGTGCCCGGCCTCCAGCAGGCGGCCGGAGATCGACGCACAGGCCTGCCGCCCCGGCCCTTCGGAGACCAGCGGCTGCCCGAGCCAGGTCTGCATGCGCGAGGCCGCGCCCGTCTCGCCGGTGAGCAGCGGCCTGCCCACCCGGTCGTACTCCGGCTGTCTCGGCGCGGCCACCGCGGGCTCGCCGTGCCAGGTGGAGACCACCGCCAGGGCGCAGTCTGCGGCGTTGCCCGCGCGGAACGGGTCGCCCGCCGGACCTTCGGCGTTGATCAGCCGCACCCACGTGCTGCGCGGGTCGGCGAAGCGGGTGCCGGGCGGGAGCGCGCGGGCCAGATCCCGCTCGGCCTGCGGGTCGGGCCTGGCCAGACCCCCCGGCATCCCGTACGGCCGGCAGCCGGACAACCTCGGCGGCCGGTCGGCGCGGTCGAACCAGTCGAGCGGTTCACGCTCCTGCGCTTGAGCACCCTGGCGTCCCTCTTGCTCCCCCGCGGCGGCCCGCTCGTAATCGAGCCAGCGCACCCCGTCGGCGACCACCGGGTTGTAGGCGCCCTCGACGGGACTGCGGTCGCGAAACACGACCCCGATGGTAGGCGTGGCGGCCACCACGCGACCGGGGACTTGGCGCAGTCGTGAGGGATTCCCACGTGCCGTACCCGGATCAATCCACGGAAACCGTGACGGTGTGCCACCCGGTGGCGCCGTCGGGCGCGGGCGACGCACGCTGCTCGGTCTGGGTGTAGCCGGTGCTGTCGGTGGCGCGCACCTCGATGGTGTGCTCGCCCGCCGTGGCGTCCCAGTCGATCGCCCACTGCCGCCAGGTGTCGGGCCCCGGCACCTCGGCCAGCCGCGCCTGGCGCCACGGACCACCGTCGACCCTGACCTCCACCGCGTCGATGCCCTTGTGCTGCGCCCAGGCCACCCCGGCGATGGTGGTGCGGCCCGGGGCCAGGTTCGCCCGGTTCCTGGGCAGGTCGATCCGCGACTGGGTCTTGATCGGCCCCTTCTCCGACCAGCCGCGTGTCGACCAGTAGGCCTTGTCGGCGTCGAACCTCGTCACCTTGAGGTCGACCACCCACTTGGTGGCCGACACGTATCCGTACAGTCCCGGCACGACCTGCCGGACCGGGAAGCCGTGGCCGATCGGGAGCGCCTCGCCGTTCATGGCGACGGCGAACAGGGCGTCGCGGCCGTCGGTGACCACGTCGAGCGGGGTGCCGCAGGTCCAGCCGTCGTGGGAGGTCGACAGCAGCATGTCGGCGCCCTTCTGCACGCCGACCTCCTTGAGGATGGCGGCCATCGGCACTCCGAGCCACCGGGCGTTGCCCGCGTAGGGCCCGCCCACCTCGTTCGAGACGCAGGTGAGCGTGACGTCTGCCTCGGTGAGCGGGCGCTTGAGCAGGTCGTCGTAGGAGAGCTCGACCGGGCGGTCGACGAGCCCGTGGATGCGCAGCCGCCACTGGGCGGGTTCGATGCGCGGCAGCAGCAGGGCGGTGTCGACGCGGTAGAAGTCGGCGGTCGGGGTGACGAAGGGTGACAACCCGGGCAGCTTGAGGTCGGCGCCCGCCGGGAGCGCGGAAGCGGGGGCGGCCGCCCGTGGCAGCGGGACGGCCTGCCTGGCCTGCTCCACCTGCGAGCCGCCCGACCAGGCGCGGCCCAGGGCGGTGCCGGCGCCGGCCACCAGAGTGCCGCCGACCGCGCCGGTCAGGAACCTGCGCCTGTCGAACACGCCCTGGTCGGTCGGGCTGGACAGGGCGGGTTCGCCTGGTGCGGCAGCGCGGCGCAGGAGCCAGCCGAGTGCCCCGACCGTGGCCAGGATGCCCACCGCCGCGGGCAGCACGTCGAAGGGCCCGGCGGAGGGGCGGGTGAGCACCGCCCAGGCTCCCACGACGCCGAGCGCGGCGAATCCGGCTCTGCCGTACGCGAGCCTGGTCCGCGACAGGACACCGAGCGCGGCGGCGGCCAGGGCGAGCACGACGAAGACGCCGGCGACCAGGACGGTCTTGTCGTTTTCGCCGAAGGTGCTGATCGCCCAGTCCTTCAGCCAGGCGGGCGACAGGTCGACGACGGCGTCGCCCACCGCCACCACGGGGAAGGAGGCCGGGTTGACGAATCCGGCCAGCACCTGGGCCACGCCCAGGCCGACCGCCCCGGCGACGAGGCCCGCCACGGCGCCCGCCCAGGCGGGGACGGCAGAAGTGTCGTTCACATTCAGAAACTACGCCTGAGAGGGCCGCCCGGATCTTACGACGCGGTTACGTCAGGACTTCGCGCACCACGGGGACCAGCGCGCGGAAGGCGAGGCCCCGGTGGCTGATGGCGTCCTTCTCCGCGGCCGTCAGCTCGGCCGTGGTGCGCTCGGAGCCCTCGGGCACGAAGACGGGGTCGTAGCCGAAGCCGCCGCTTCCGCGCGGCTCGGAGATGACCGTGCCGCGCAGCACGCCCTCGACCACGCGCTCCTGGCCGTCGGGAAGCGCGAGCGCGGCCGCGCAGACGAAGGCGCCGCCGCGGTGCTCGGCCGGGACGTCGGAGATCTGCGCCAGCAGCAGGTCGAGGTTGGCCTGGTCGTCGCCGTGGCGGCCGGACCAGCGGGCCGAGAAGATGCCCGGCATGCCGTTGAGCGCGTCGACGCAGAGGCCGGAGTCGTCGGCGACGGCCGGCAGGCCCGACTGCTGGGCGACGGCGTGCGCCTTGAGCAGGGCGTTCGCGGCGAAGGTGAGCCCGGTCTCCTTGACGTCGCCGATCTCGGGGAAGGCTTCCAGCCCCACGATGTCGAAGTCGAGGATGCGCCGGAGCTCGGCGATCTTGCCGGCGTTGCGGGTGGCGAGCACGATCCTCATGAGCCCAGCGCCTCCCGCTGCAGCTCCGCCAGCCGGGAGCAGCCGGAGACGGCCAGGTCGAGCAGCTGGTCGAGGGTGCCGCGGTCGAACGGCGCGCCTTCGGCGGTGCCCTGCACCTCGACGAAGGCGCCGGAGCCGGTCATGACCACGTTCATATCGGTGTGGGCGGAGACGTCCTCGGTGTAGCACAGGTCGAGCATCGGCACCCCGCCGATGACGCCGACCGAGACCGCGGAGACCGAGCCCACCAGCGGGTCGCCGGGGCACATTTTGCGCTTGCGCATCCACGCGACCGCGTCGGCCAGCGCGACGTAGGCGCCGGTGATGGCGGCGGTGCGGGTGCCGCCGTCGGCCTGGAGCACGTCGCAGTCGAGCACGATGGAGTTCTCGCCCAGGGCCTTGAGGTCGAGGCAGGGCCGCAGGGAACGGCCGATCAGCCGGGAGATCTCGTGGGTGCGCCCGCCGATGCGGCCCTTGACCGACTCGCGGTCGTTGCGGGTGTTGGTGGCGCGCGGCAGCATCGAGTATTCGGCCGTCACCCAGCCGAGCCCGCTGCCCTTGCGCCAGCGCGGGACGTTGTCCTGGACCGAGGCCGCGCAGAGCACCTTCGTGTCACCGAACTCGACCAGCACCGAGCCCTCGGCGTGCGCCAGCCAGTCACGGGTGATCGTGATGGGGCGGAGTTGATCGGGCGTGCGCCCATCCGTTCGAGACATGCTGATCAGCCTAGTCCCCTGACAGATCGCACTTGACCCGTTGCCTACGAACAGGGATCCTTACGCAATGACAACGGGGGTGTTGCGGAACCCCGATTTCCGCCTCTTCCTTACCTCCCACATATTGAACGAGACGGGAGCCAACGTGGCGAGGGTGGCCCTGCCGCTCGTCGCCGTGTTGTCATTGAACGCCTCCCCCCTCGAAGTGGGACTGTTAGCCGCCGCGCAGAGCGTGGCCACCCTGGTGCTCGGGCTGCCTTCTGGCGTCTGGGTCGACCGGTGGCGCCGCCGCCGCGTCATGGTGGTCAGCGACGCGTCGCGGTTCGTGTTGCTGTCGGCGATCCCGCTGCTGTGGTCGCTCGGTCTGCTCAATATGACGATCATGTACGGCATCGCGTTGCTCCTGGGATGCGCCCAGGTCTTCAACGACGTAGCCGACCAGACCTATCTCCCCGACCTCGTGGCCAAGGAATCCTTGCCCGACGGCAACTCCAAGCTCCAGATGGTGCGCAGCGCGGGCTTCGGCATCGGTCCCACCATCGGCGGAGCGATCGTCCAGGCCGTGGGAGCCCCGCTGACCATGATGGCGATGGCGATCTCGGCGCTGGGCTCGGCGATCAGCCTGTCCCTCATCAAGTCGCCCGACCCGCGCCCCGAGCGTCACGAGAGCCGCGGCCTGGTCAAGGACGTGGGCGAGGGCCTGAGCTTCCTGATGCGCGAGCCGGTGATGCGCATCAACATCATCGTCAGCGCGGCCACCACGCTGTGCGTCAGCGGCGTGCTCGCCCTGGGCGTCATCTTCCTGGCCGACACGGTCGACCTCGCGCCCGGAGTGATCGGTCTGGTGCTCGTCGGCGGCGGCATCGGCGGCGTGCTGTCGGGCCTGCTGGGCAAACGGCTGGTCGACCGCTACGGCACCGCCCGCATCACCTGGTTCCCGCTGATCGTCACCTCGCCCTTCGCCCTGCTGCTGCCGATGACCGAGGCCGACTGGCGGGTCAGCTTCTACATCATCACGTCGGCGATGATCACCTTCGGCATGACGCTGTTCTCGATCGGCGCCCTGACCTACCGCCAGAACGTCACCCCGTCGAACCTGCTGGGCCGCGTCAACGCCGCCAGCCAGTTCATCACCTGGGGCATGGTCCCGCTGGGCGGCCTGCTCGGCGGCGTGCTCGCCACGCACCTGACCGTGCGCGGCGCGTTGTGGGTGCTGATGACGGGCAAGGTCCTGGCCGCGGTGCCCATCCTGTGGTCGCCGCTGGTGCACGTGCGCGACTTCGACCAGATCCAGGCCAACTCCTGAGGCTCAGGCCAGCTCGTACACCGCTCCGCTCCTGGCCAGCTCGATCGGGCCGTCGTAGCCACCGTGCGCGGCGTCGTCGAGCACCCTGGCCGTGTCGTGCCAGGGCACCAGGTGGGTGAGGACCAGCCTGCCCGCCCCGGCCTTGGCGGCGTGCTCGGCCGCCTGCCTGCCCGACAGGTGCAGGTCGGTGGGCAGGTCGGGCTGGTCGAGGAAGGACGCCTCGCACAGCAGCAGGTCGACCCCGTCGGCCAGCCGTACGAGCTCGTCGCTCTGGCCGGTGTCGCCCGAGTAGGCGATGGAGCGGCCGCCGTGCGCGACGCGGAAGCCGTACGCCTCGACCGGGTGGTTGACCAGGCCGGCGGTGACGGTGAACGGGCCGATCTCGAACGTGCCCGGCGTCAGCACGCGGAAGTCGAAGGCGGTCTCCAGGGCGGGCTCGTCGGGCATGCCGTACGCGTCGGCGAGGCGGCGCGGCGCGTCGGCGGGCGCGTAGACGGGCACGCGGGGGTAGGGCGCGGCCGGGCCGTACGTCCTGACCACGTGGTAGCCGCACAGGTCGAGGCAGTGATCGGCATGGAGATGAGACAGGCAGATGGCGTCCACGTCGTAGAGGCCGATATGGCGCTGGAGTGCTCCGAGCGCGCCGCTGCCGAAGTCGAGCAGCATCCGGAATCCCTCGGCTTCGAGGAGATAGCAGGATGCCGGGCTGTCGGGGCCGGGGAAGCTGCCCGAGCAGCCGACGATGGTTACCTTCATCGAATCCTCCCGTTAGGAGTACTTCCCCCCACAGGAGCGAATTCGACCGCGACGATCTCCGGGCCCAGGAATCGTCGCCCTAGCTGGGCGAAGAGGTCGGAATCGCCGGTGGCGCGGAAACGGTGCCGGGGGGTGGCGTCGCTTCCGGCCGCCAGGCCGCGATCATGCAGGATGCGGTAGACGTCCTTGGCCGTCTCGTCCGCGCTGGAGACCAGCGTGAGCCCGTCGCCGGCGACGTAGGAGATCGCGCCGGTGAGCAGCGGGTAGTGGGTGCAGCCGAGGATGAGCGTGTCGCATCCGGCGTCCTGGACGGGCGCCAGGTAGCCGCGCACGACGTCGATGAGTTCGTCGCTCATCGTCTCTCCGCGCTCGACGAACTCCACCAGGCGCGGGGCGGCCACGCCGGTGAGCTGGACGTCGGGGGCGGCGGCGAAGGCGTCGTCGTAGGCGAGCGACGCGATGGTGGCGCGGGTGGCGATGACGCCGACCCTGCCGTTCCTCGTCGCCCGTACGGCACGCCGGGTGGCCGGCTGGATCACTTCGACGACGGGCACGTCGTACCGCTCTCGCGCGTCGCGCAGGACGGCCGCGCTGGCGCTGTTGCAGGCGATCACGAGCATCTTGACGCCCGACTCGACGAGGTGGTCCATCACCTCGAGCGCGTAGGCGCGCAGCTCGGCGATCCGCTTCGGGCCGTACGGCTGATGCGCCGTGTCGGCCACGTAGGTGATGGACTCGTGAGGCAGCTGATCGATGATCGCCCTGGCGACCGTCAGGCCGCCCACCCCGCTGTCGAAGACTCCGATGCTCGCATCTGGCACGACTCAGAGGGTAGGCGACCTTTCACCGCTGGTCAGCGTAAGAATGCTCACAACCACCGGGTGTCCCGGTGCGTATCGGGCGTTACTGTGGCATGCCGCCCTCCGATACGGGGTCAGCCCCTGCCGACCCTGGCGAGCTGGCGGGACTGGGCGACCAGCCTGCCCGCCGAGTCCCAGACCTCGACCTCCTCGTCGAACCAGCCGTCCGCGATCAGCCGTCCGCCGCCCAGCAGGGTCAGCCAGCCGGGGGCGGGAAGCGCGCGCAGGTGCCAGGTCAGGTCCACCGTCGGCGCCCAGCCGCGCAGGCCGGCCGAGAACACCACCGGCGGCAGGGCGTCGACGGCCAGGGCCAGGACGAACGGGTCGGGATCCTGCGGCTCGGCCATGCGGAAGTGGGCGCGCGCCTCGGGGCGGCCGGTCGGCTCGCCCTTCAGCCAGCCGATCGTCGGCGGGTCGAAGCGCATCTCCATCTGGGCGTTGAGCGTCATGCCCGATTCCGGCTTGGGGTCGGGCAGCCTGACGCAGTCGTCAGGAGGCGGCATCAGGTGCTCGGGACCGCCGGTGTAGACCACGTCCTGCTCGGCGGGCAGGGTCGCCGTGGTCACCAGGGCCTCCAGGTGGGCGATGTCGTCCTTCACCAGCGTGGCCCTAGTGAAGGCCGCCGTCCTTCCCGCCTTCAGCTGCTGCACGATCACGCGGGCGGGCCCCGGTGTGGGCGCCTTGAGGAACTGCGTGGTCGTGCTCACCGGATGCTCGTGCGGCGAGGCGTCCACCACGGCCCGCAGCAGCACGGCCATGAGATAACCGCCGTTCAGCGGACCACCGATGGAGTAGCCCGGGTCGAGACAGACGTCATAGGTGGTCTCGTCGACCCTGATGGCCTGCGTCGCCTCGTCGAACTTCGTCATGCACCCACTCCCGAATTATGTTCTAGTAAAGACATACTCTACGGCATCGGGTCATCCACCTGTCTACCTGGGAAAACGTGACAGAGTTCGCCACATGACGGGGGTTTCAGAGCTCATGGGGCAGTGCGTATGGGATCAGCACGGAGTGCTGGTCGGTCACATCGTGGACGTGCGCCTGGTCAGGAACAAGGAGGCCGCCAACCCCGCACTGATGGGCCTGGTCGTCTCGACCAACCGGGCGCCCTGGCTGTACGGCCTGACCCGGGAGCGCAACGGGTGGTTCTCGGATGTGCTGGCGAAGATCGTCTACGCCCGCAGCATCTTCGTGCCCTGGGAAAGCGTCAGCGAGTACGGCGAGGGCGAGGTGCACATCAAGGCGTCGAGAAAGGATCTTTCTCGCATATAGCGCTCTGCAAGCGCATATAAACCAACATCAGCTAGCTTACATCTGGCCGAAAAGTCCACTTTGTGAGTTGAGTGATGTCTGCTAACACCCCCTCAGGCAACGGACCGGAGTACGACCCCACCGTCGCCTACCGTTGGAACCAGGGGCAGGAGCCCGAGAACCCGCCCACGATGCCGCTTCAGAGCGGGCAGCAGCCCTATCCCCCGCAGCAGCCTTACGGGCAGTCCGGGCAGCAGCACGGGCAGCAGCCTCAGTATGGACAGCAGCCTGCTTACGGCCAGGCCCCGCAGTACGGGCAGGGCCAGCAGTACGGGCAGGCTCCGCAGTACGGCCAGCAGCAGCCGTCATATGGCCAGCAGCCGTCGTATGGCCAGCAGCCACCTCAAGGGCAGCAGCCGTCCTATGGCCAGCAGCCTTCCTATGGTCAGCAGCAGCAGTACGGCCAGGCCCCGCAGTACGGGCAGCAGGCCCAGTACGGGCAGCAGCAGGCCCCGCAGTACGGCCAGCAGGCGCAGTTTGGGCAGCCCTCCTCCGGCCAGGAGTCCCTCCAGTTCGGCGGTCCCGAGCCCGGCAAGAAGGGCCGCAAGGGCTGGATCGTGGCGATCGCCGCGGCGCTGGCCGTGGTGCTGCTCGGTGGTGGCGCCTGGGCGGTCGTGAGCGCGACCGGCCTGCTCGGCGGCGGCACCCAGCCCCACGACGTGCTGCCCGGCAACGCCATCGGCTACGTGCGCTTCGACATCAACCCCGACGCGGGACAGAAGGCCGCCCTCCTGGCCCTGTCCCAGAAGTTCACCGTCACCAAGGGCAAGCTCTCCGGCGACGACCCTCGCAAGTCGCTCTTCGAGGCGATCCAGAAGGACAGCGAGGACCTCAAGGGCGTCAACTACGCCGCCGACGTCGAGCCGTGGCTCGGCGACCGGCTCGGCATCGCCGTCCTGCCCAGTGGCGGCGAGGAGCCCGGCGTGGCGGTGGCCGTCCAGGTGACCGACGAGGCCGCGGCCAAGTCCGGCATCGCCAAGCTGGCCGGCAAGGACGCCAAGTACGGCCTGGCCTTCCGTGACGGCTACGCGATCATCACCGACACCCAGGCCAACGCCGACAAGCACGCCACGGCGCCCACGCTGGCCGAGAACACCGCCTTCAGCGACGACTTCACCGCGCTCAACGGCGACGGCGTCCTGTCCTTCTGGGCCGACTTCGGCAAGCTGATGGACCTGGCCAAGGCCGAGATCCCGGCCGAGCAGCAGCCGCTGGTCGACCAGATCAAGAACGCCCGCCTGGTCGGCGCGCTGCGCTTCGACAGCTCCTTCGCCGAGCTGACCGGCCTGATCCGCGGCTACAGCGGCGGCGTCGAGGGCGACCTGGTCACGGCCGACCTGTCCAAGCTGCCCGCCAGCACCGCCGGCGCGATCTCCGTCTCCGGCCTGGACCAGATGGTCACCAAGTTCTGGTCCACCTACGAGAAGACCATCACCGCCGCCGACCCGACGGCGACCCAGATGATCGAGCAGTTCAAGCAGCAGGCCGGTATCCAGATCCCCGGCGATCTGGCCACCCTGCTCGGCAAGAACCTCACCGTCGCCGTCGACTCCGAGGGCCTCGACGGCGAGATGCCCAACGTCGGGCTCCGCCTGACCACCGACCCGGCCAAGGCGCAGGCGCTGCTGGACAAGATCCAGAAGCTGCTCACCGACTCCGGCCAGCAGGTGCCCCAGTTCGGCAAGGTCTCGGGTGACGGCGTGTTCACGGTGGCCACCACCGACGCCTACGCCAAGAAGCTCAACGAGGAGGGCACGCTGGGCGACAGCGAGACCTTCAAGACGGCCATCCCCGACTCGGGCAACGCCACGTACGCCATCTTCGTCGACCTCGACAAGATCGAGAAGTTCTACCTCTCCTCCCTGGAGGGCGACGACAAGGCCAACGCGGCGGCGCTCAGGGCGGTCGGCATCTCCAGCGCGCAGGACGGCGACACCACCACCTTCTCCCTGAGGGTGCTCTTCAACTAAAGGTCCTCCCGCGCGGCGGCCGTCCCCGGATTCCGGGGGCGGCCGCTTCTCTTTGCGGGCGCGTGCAAGATGAGGAAATTTCTTGACCAGGGTTTATGACGGTTAGTAACTGATCACATTACTCCGTGTGCTGAGGATCGGCTGCTTCAAGGGCTGGGCCGGCTTCGCCTCCGTCGACGTGCTGGCCGCGGAGTGGTCCGTCCTGTCGATGGAACTGCTCGCCGCGTGCCTGGCGGCGCGGGTCAGGCTGCTCGTCGACGCGGCGGGCACGCCCCGGGCCAGGTGTGCCGAGACGGTCAAGCGCATCGGCGGCCGCGCCGCCTACGTCAGCGACGGCCCGGCCCGCGCCCGGCCGCTGGCCGAGGCGCTGACACGCCGCATGGACGTCGTCGTCACCGGCCCGGTCGAGGAGGCGGCGCCGGCCGCGGCGGGCATCTGGCACTACGGCTGGCGTCCTGGCCGGCTTCAGGAGCTGGCGGGTGCGGCCGCCGCCGGGCTCGTGCTCGCGGAGAGCCCTACCCCGCTGGTGGTGGAACTGCTCAGGGACGGCACGTCCACGATCAGCAAGCCGGACGACGCCCCGGGTGAGGTGCGTGCCGAGGAGGTGCGAGCATGTCTGACCGGCACGTTTACCACGCCCGACATCGTGGTCGATCTGGCGGCGGTCAGGGTGAGCCAGACGGGACACGATCGGGTCAGGCTGGAACCCCCGACGGGGCGCCGCCCTCCTCCACGGGAGCAGAGGCAGATGCTGATCATCGACGGGGCGGCCTACGAGGTCAGGGTCTGAAACGCTGGCAGGCCCTGCTCGGCGCCCTGCTCACCCAGATCGCCTTCATCCTCCTGCTGCGCCACAGCACGCTGCCGGCCTGGGCCGACGCGGTCGCCGTCGTCACGCTGGCCCTGCTGTTCGCCCGCTTCGCCCTCACCCTGCTGCGCAGGGCCTTCCCGCTCGACGGTCTCTCGCGCGGTGACAACGACGTCATCAACGGCACCTTCGCCATCGTCGGCTCCGTCTACGCCATCCTGGTCGGCTCGGCGATCATGGTGGTGTGGCAGGGCTACACCCAGACGCAGGCCACGATCGTCAGGGAGAGCAACGCCGTCGTCATGCTCGGACGCATGTCACGCGGCTTCTCCGCGCCGGTCCAGCGCCAGGTCCAGGGCGCGGCCCGCAGCTACCTGCGGCTCGTCGTCCAGGAGGAGTGGCCCCTCATGGCCTTCGGCCGCTCCAGTGAGCGCGCCGACGCCACGCTCGTGGAGATCTGGAGCGCCTACACCGACATGGAGGACCGTGAGCGGGCCAGCCCCCTGTACAGCCAGTCGCTGACCAAGCTGAACGAGCTCACCGACAGCCGCCGCCAGCGCATGCTCGCCGCCGGTGACCGGGTTCCCGGCCTCGTGTGGGTGATGTTGTACATCGGCGCCTCCGCCAAGCTCGCGACCGGCAGCCTGTTCGTGGTCCGCAGCAGGGGGCTGCACCTGCTGCTCATCGGGGTGCTCGCCGGGGTGCTGATGCTCTCGCTGTACATCGTCTCCGCGCTCGACGGGCCCTTCGACCGCAACCTGCCGGTCTCTCCCGAGCCGTTCATCAGGGCGTGGACCGGCATGCCCCCGCTGGAGGTGTGATGCGCGCCGTCCTGGCGGCCGTCCTGGTCCTCGCCTCCGGGTGCGCGCAGGCCGAGGTCCTGCGCCGCGACCCCATCAAGGTCGGCATCCTGCACCCCCTGTCCGGTGTTCTGTCCGGCCCGGAGCGCCCGGCGCACGACGGCGCGCTGCTGGCCATCGAGGAGCTCAACGCCGCCGGGGGCCTGCGCGGGCGCGAGATCAGGCCCGTCGTCCTGGACGCGGCCTCCGAGCCCGTGGCCCAGGCCGCCCGACTGCTCGCCGGGGAACGGGTCAGCGTCGTCTTCGGCGGCCACGCCTCCCCCGTCCGCAGGCAGCTGACCCCGCTCTTCGAGAAACACCGCGGCCTGCTCGTCCACCCGGCCGCCTACGAGGGCCTCGAGAGCTCCCCGAACGTCGTCCACGTCGGCGCGACGCCCAACCAGCTCGTCCAGCCCGCGATCCGCTGGCTCAAGCAGCACCTCGGCCGCAACGTCTACCTCGTCGGCTCCGACGACCTGGCCTCGCGCGCGGTCAACGCCGTCGCCCGCGACCAGCTCACGCAACTGGGCGGGCGAGTCCTCGGCGAGGCCTACCTGGGCGCCGACGCATCCACCCTGCCGGTGCTGGTCCGCGAGATCATGACGTCCCGTCCGCAGGCCCTCGTGTGCAGCATCGCCGGGCCCGTCGTGGTGTCGTTCCTCCACGAGCTCACCCGCTTCGGCCAGACCCCGCGACGCCTGCCGACGCTCTGGCTCCCGCCCGCCGACCCCGCCGCCGCCCCGCCCGGCGCCTACGTCGCCCGCTCCTACTTCCAGGAGCTGCCGGGCACGGCCAACCTCTCCTTCGTGCACCGGTTCCGCCGCCGGTTCGGACCGGAGGCCGCCATCACCGACGCCGCGCAGGCCGCCTACGCGGGGGTGCACCTGTGGTCGCAGGCGGTGCTGCGGGCGGGCTCGGCCGAGCCGTCCGTGGTCTCGGCCGCCCTGCGCGGCCAGAGCGTGCGCGCGCCGGAGGGCATGGTGTGGGTGGACGAGGAGAACCTGCACACGTGGCGGGCGGCCCGGGTGGGTCAGGTGCGCGCGGACGCGGGGGTGGACGTGGTGTGGACCTCCGAGGCCACGCTGAGACCCGTGCCCTACCCGGTGTTCAGGCCGCATCGCGCCTGGACCGACCTGGTGTCGGCCCTGACGCGACGGTGAAGCCTTGCTGGCGGCCCTGACGCGACGGTGAAGCCTTGCTGGCCGCCCTGACGCGACCGTGAAGCCCGACGGCCGTCGCGCCGGCGCGGGCTCAGGCCCAGAGCTGGCCTTCCAGGCGGTCCTCCGCCTCGTCGAGCGTGCCCTCGTAGGCGCCGGTCGACAGGTACTTCCAGCCGCCGTCGGCCACCACGAACACGATGTCGGCCCGTTCCCCCGCCTTGACGGCCTTGGCCGCCACGCCGAGGGCGGCGTGCAGGGCGGCTCCCGTGGAGATCCCGGCGAAGATGCCCTCAGCGGCCAGCAGCTCGCGGGTCCGGCGGAGCGCGTCGCCCGAACCCACGGAGAAGCGGGTCGTCAGCACGGACTCATCGTACAGCTCGGGGATGAAGCCCTCGTCGACGTTGCGCAGGCCGTACACCAGCTCGCCGTACCTCGGCTCGGCGGCGACGATCTGCACCCCGGGCACCTGCTCGCGCAGGAAACGGCCGACGCCCATGAGGGTGCCGGTGGTGCCGAGTCCGGCCACGAAGTGGGTGACGCGGGGCAGGTCGGCCAGGATCTCGGGGCCGGTGGTCTCGTAGTGGGAGCGCCAGTTGGCCGGGTTGCCGTACTGGTACAGCATCACCCAGGAGGGGTTGTCCGCCGCGAGGCCCTTGGCGACGCGCACGGCTTCGTTGGAGCCGCCCGCGGCCGGCGAGGAGATGATCTCCGCGCCCCACATGCGCAGCAGCTGCCGCCGCTCCTCCGAGGTGTTCTCGGGCATGACGCAGATCAGCCGGTAGCCCTTGAGCTTGGCCGACATGGCCAGGGAGATGCCGGTGTTGCCGCTGGTGGGCTCCAGGATCGTGCAGCCGGGGGTGAGCAGGCCGTCCTTCTCGGCCTGCTCGATCATCCAGAGCGCGGGCCTGTCCTTGATCGACCCGGTCGGGTTGCGGTCCTCCAGCTTGGCCCAGACGCGCACGTCGTCGGAGGGCGAGAGGCGGGGCAGGCCGACGAGAGGGGTACGGCCGACCGAATCGATCAATGAGTCGAACCGCATGACTACGCCATGCCGCCGGCGACCGCCGGAAGGACGGTCACGGTGTCGCCGTCGGAGACGGGGGTGCCGAGGCCGCCGAGGAAGCGCACGTCCTCGTCGTTGAGGTAGACGTTGACGAAGCGGCGCAGGGCGCCCTTGTCGACCAGGCGGTCCTTGATGCCGGGGTGGTTGCTCTCGAGGTTGGCGATGAGCTCGTCGAGCGTGGCGCCCTCGGCGGCGACGGCCTTGGCGCCGTCGGTGTAGTTGCGGAGGATGGTCGGGATACGGACTTCCACAGCCATGATCAATCCTTGTGTCGTGTTGTTGGTGGACCGGTCGCGAGAGCGCGCTCAGCGACAGTCGTAGACGACGACAGAAGGAGTGTGCGCGAAGAGGTAGCTCTGTACCACGCTCTGTACCACGGGGGCTGCGCTCCTCATGATGGTCAGTTTATCCGGACTTCTTCTTCGGTGATGACGCCGTCCACAATGCGGAAAGAACGCAGCTCCGCCCTGGTTTCATCCCGGGTGGACACCAGCACGTAGTGGGCGTTCGGCTCGCTCGCGTAGGAAACGTCGGTCCGCGAGGGGTAGGCCTCGGTGGCGGTGTGCGAGTGGTAGATCACCACCGGCTCCTCGTCGCGGTCGTCCATCTCCCGCCAGACCTTCAGCTGCTCCTTGGAGTCGAAGCGGTAGAAGGTGGGCGAACGCTCGGCGTTCTCCATTTCGACGAAGCGCTCCGGCACGCCGTCGCGTCCGGCGATCACCCCGCACGCCTCGTCGGGGTGGTCCCGGCGGGCGTGCTCGATCATCTTGTCGACCAGCTCCTGCGAGATCTCCAGCATGTGCTGGAAGCTACCACCCGGGCTACCAGAGGGCGCGGACGAGGGTGTCCTGCAAGTAGGTGAGCCAGTCGTACATCACGAACGCCGGGTAGCGCGGATCGTCCTCCGACATGCCGGCGATCTCGTCGTGGATCTCCTCGGTGACCTCCAGCCGCGTGCCCAGCGTCAGCCGTACGTCGTTAAGCGCCCGCATCCACGCCTGCGCCTGCTCGGGGGTCAGCTCGGTGCGCCCGGCCTGGGCGGTGTCGAGCATGGTCTGCGCGTCGGCCCGCTTGGCCTCGCGCAGGGAGGTCTCGGTGTAGCGGCGGAACTCCGCCGCCTGCTCCTCGTCGCTGTAGGCGCTGGGGAACAGCCGGGCGAGCACCGGGTCGGAAGGCGCCTCGCTGGAGCCGATGCCCAGCGCGCGCTCCAGCGGGTCGTCGCTGACGTGGCCGGGCTCGACCATGCCGAGCACCATCGTGACGAGGGAACGCAGGATCGAGGCCTCGGCCGGCTCGAAGTGGGCGATGACCCCGCCGCCCTTGCGCGGCTTGAATCCTGAGCTCATGTCAGTGGACCGAGTCCTGCTGGAGTGTCGCCCACAGGCCGTAGGAGTGAAGAATCTGCACATCGCGTTCCATCTCTTCGCGCGTGCCGCTCGACACGACGGCCTTGCCCTTGTGGTGCACGTCCATCATCAGCTTCTCGGCCTTCTCCTTGGAGTAACCGAAGACCGTCTGGAAGACATAGGTCACATAAGACATGAGGTTCACCGGGTCGTTCCAGACGATGGTCACCCACGGCAGATCGGGCCGGACGTCCGATGACGGACGCTCGACGGCGATTGGAGCGGTGCTACCCACATCCCCGAGTCTGCCCTATCTGGGCCGTAGTCTCGACTCGTGACTATGACCATGAGCACTGCGTTGCTCACAGATCACTATGAGCTGACGATGTTGCAGGCCGCGTTGCGCAGCGGCGCCGCCCACCGGCGCGCGGTCTTCGAGGTCTTCGCCCGCCACCTGCCCGGAGGGCGGCGGTATGGGGTGGTTGCGGGCACCGGAAGAGTCCTGGACTCGCTGGAAAGCTTCCGATTCCGCCCGGATGAGCTGGAGTTCCTGGCGACGGCGGTCGATGCGCAGACTCTAGAGTTTCTCGCCGATTACCGATTTTCCGGGCATGTGTACGGCTACCGCGAGGGAGACGTGTACTTCCCCGCCTCCCCGATCATGGTCGTCGAGGGCACCTTCGCCGAAGCGGTCCTCCTGGAGACGATGATCCTGTCGGTCCTCAACCACGACTGCGCCATCGCCTCTGCCGCCTCCCGCATGACCACCGCCGCCGCCGGGCGACCGATCATCGAGATGGGCTCGCGCCGCACCCACGAGTGGGCCGCCGTCGCCGCCGCGCGGGCCGCCTACATCGCGGGATTCTCCTCCACCTCCAACCTCATGGCGAGTCGCCTGTACGGCGTGCCCACGGCGGGCACGGCCGCGCACGCCTTCACCCTGCTGCACGACTCCGAGCAGGCCGCCTTCGAGGCGCAGGTCGCCACGCTCGGGGCCTCCACCACCCTGCTCGTCGACACCTACGACGTAGCGCAGGCCGTACGGACCGCGGTCGAGGTGGCCGGCAGCAAGCTCGGCGCGGTCCGCATCGACTCGGGCGACCTGGCCGTGGCCGCCCAGGAGGTGCGCGAGCAGCTCGACTCGCTCGGCGCCTTCTCCACGCGCATCCTGGTCACCTCCGACCTCGACGAGTACGCCATCGCCGCGCTCGCCGCCGCCCCCGTCGACGGCTACGGCGTGGGCACCTCCGTCGTGACCGGCTCCGGCGTGCCGACCGCGGCGCTGGTCTACAAGCTGGTCGCCCGCGAGACCGCAACCGGCAAGCTCGAACCCGTCGCCAAACGTTCGGTCGGCAAGCCGTCGCGCGGCGGGCGCAAGCAGGCCTACCGCCTGCTCGACGACGCCGGGCGCTACGAGACGGAGTTCGTCACCACCTCGGGCACCGCCCCCGACGGCGGCGTCCCGCTGCTGCACCAGCTCGTCCGCGACGGCGAGGTGATCGGCGCCGAACCCCTGGAGGCCGCCCGCGCCCGGCACAGGGAGGCCATCGCGCTGCTGCCGCAGGAGGCGCTGCACCTGGGACGCGGGTACGCGGCGATCCCGACGGAGTTCGCCTAGGGCGACACTCCGCCACGGCCCCGGCTCGCTGGAACGAACCGGCGGGCGGCGTAAAGTCGGACTTGTGAGCACTGCGCTGATCATCGTCGATGTGCAGAACGACTTCTGCGAGGGCGGCAGCCTCCCGGTCTCCGGCGGCTCCGAAGTGGCCGCCGGGATCACCCGGCACGTCGCCGACCACCCGTACGACCACGTCGTGGCCACCCGCGACTACCACGTCGACCCCGGCACCCACTTCGCCCAGGAGCCCGACTACGTCACCAGCTGGCCGCCCCACTGCGTCGTCGGCACGCCGGGCGCCGACTTCCACCCGGCCTTCGACGTGGCCGCCGTGGAGGAGGTGTTCAGCAAGGGTTCCCGAAGCGCCGCCTACAGCGGCTTCGAGGGCGCCTCGGGCGACGGTCAGACGCTGGCCGAGTGGCTGGGCGAGCGCGGCGTGCACTCCGTCGACGTGGTCGGCATCGCCACCGACCACTGCGTGCGCGCCACCGCCCTCGACGCGGTCAAGCACGGCTTCGCCACCAGGGTGCTGCTCGGCCTGACCGCCGGGGTGGCCAAGGAGACGACCGACCACGCGCTGGCCGAACTGGACGAGGCGGGAGCCGTCCTCGAAGGGGCACCCATCCTCAGGTAAAGCGCACACATACAGAGCGCTTCCGCGCTATGACGGTGAGTGACATTTTCGCTCCTGTGAGGTCTCCATGCTCACCACCGCTCTTGGCGCGGCCTGGCTCCTGCTCGCTCCCGTGGCCCTGTGGTTCCTCATCCGCGGCCGCGCCCTCGCCCGTGTCGCCGCGGTGCTCGGGCTCGGCCTGCTGGAAGCGGGCACCATCGCTCTCACCCCGGCCCACCCCGCGCCCACTGAGGTCGTCGCCTCCCCTGTCGCGCCCGCCGTACAGCCCGCTCCCGCGGTCTGCGCCGAACGCCGCCCGGTGCCCTCGCACGCCAGGATCGCCGGTTCCCACCTGACCCTCGCCTGGAAGGCCGCCTCCGACGAGTGCGACACCGCCCTCGTCATGCTCCGCCACAAGGGCAGGAAACTGCGCGTCTGGGTGCACGAAGGTCCGCTCGACGGCCATCACCCCGGCGTCCGGACCGCTCCCGTGCGGGTCACCGGCGGGCAGGCCACCGTACGGCTCGCCGTCGACCTGCCGCCGCGCACCCGCACCCTCGACGGCCGCAGCGACGAGGTCATCCCTCACTGATCGACCGGCGCCCCGTCCATATCCACCCAAAGACGCTCTTCCCTCCCACCCTGGTTCAGGTTACCGTTATACGTGTAAGAAGAATCTTTCAGGTGTAGGAGAGTTGTGACACCGACGGGCGACGAGCTCCTCGCGATGTTGTCGGCGCTGGCCAACCCCCTGCGGCTGCGCATCGTCGCCCAGCTCGCCGGAGGCCGCGACTACGTCAGTCACCTGGCCCGCGAGATCGGCATCAGCCGCCCGCTCCTCCACATGCACCTGCAACGGCTGGAGGCCGCGGGGCTGATCGTCGGCAGCCTGGAGCTGTCCGACGACGGCAAGGCCATGAAGTACTACGAAGTCGTGGACTTCGACCTCCACCTCACCGCCTCGGCGCTGGCCGAGGCCGTACGGACCCTTCCTCCCACGGACCAGGAGAAGCCCTGATGGACCTCACGTCGGCCGAGCCGGCGACCTGGCCGGGCACGGTGCTCACGCTCGGCCTGCTCACCCTGGCGCTGGTGCTGCTCATCGCCATCGCCGCGACCGTCACCGAATTACGCAAGCTCAAGACGTCGGCCGCCACCCAGGAAGACCTGCGCCAGCTGGTGCGCCGCTACGAGCAGCTCGCCGAGCACCACCTCGACACCCAGCAGCGCGTGGCCGCCGACCTCGCCGAGCTGCGCACCCGCACTGCCGCGATCGAGCAGATCCTCCGCACGGTGGAATGAGGCGACCCCCATGAAGGCGATCACGCAACGTTCGTACGGCCCCGCCGAGACGCTCACCCTCGACGACATCGACCCGCCCACCGCCCGAGACGGCGAGGTGCTGGTCAGAGTGCACGCCTCCTCCGTCAACCACGCCGACTGGGCCACCATGACCGGCGTGCCGTACCTGAGCCGCCTGGCCTTCGGCCTGCCCGGCCCCCGCGCCAAGGTCAGGGGCAGGGACCTCGCCGGAACCGTCGAAGCGGCCGGCGCCGGCGTGACCCGCTTCCGCCCCGGTGACGAGGTGTACGGCGAAGCGCAGTCGGGCAGCTTCGCCGAACTCGTCGCCGTCCCCGAGGGCAGGCTCGCCCCCAAGCCCGCCCGCCTGACCTTCGAGCAGGCGGCAGCCGTACCACTGGCCGGCTACACCGCCCTCCACTGCCTGCGCAAGGGCGGGATCACGGCCGGTCAGCACGTCCTGATCAACGGCGCGTCCGGCGGCGTGGGCACCTTCGCCGTGCAGATCGCCAAGGCCACCGGCGCGGAGGTGACCGGCGTGTGCAGCACGCGCAACGCCGACCTGGTCACGTCACTCGGCGCCGACCACGTCATCGACTACACCCGCGAGAACTACACGCGCGGACCGCGGCGCTACGACCTGATCCTCGACATCGCGGGCAACCACCCCCTGTCCGCCCAACGCCGCACCCTGACGCCCACCGGCGCCCTCGTCCTGTCCAGCGCCACCGGCGGCCGCCTCCTCGGCCCGATGGCACGCGTCATCGGCGCCGTCGCCAGAAACCGCTTCGCCGGCCACACACTGCTGGCACCCATGGCCGTACTCGACGCCCACGGCCTGCACGACCTGACCGAACTGGTCGAAGCGGGCACCGTGACCCCCTCGATCGAGCAGACCTACCCGCTGGACGAGACGCCCGACGCCATGCGCCACTTCGGCGTACGGCACGCCCGCGCGAAGCTCGTCATCGCCGTGTCCCCGTGAAATGCGGCAGGCACGCCTCCAGCCCCGAGCTTGCGCGAGACGGCCAGGGACGCGCCGTTGTGCTCGAACGCCGACGAGATCGCCGACACCGCGCCGAGCCCGGCGAAGGCCAGATGCAGGACGCATCTCGGTGCCCAGCCCCCGCCCCTGGAAACGGCTGCCCAGCCGGGAACCGGTGTGCACCTCGCGGGTGACGGCGAAGTCCGTCGCCGACAGGTCCTGCACGCCGACCGCCTCGCCGTCGAGGGTGCAGCACCGGCGCTCGGGACGCCACCGGGCCATCTCACCGAGGTTGGACAGCACCCACGGCGTGAGGGAGCCCTCTGCTGCACCACCGCGTCCACCGGTCCCGCCACCCCTCACCCCGCGCCGGGTCGGCGAGACGCGGGACGGCGGAACTCGGCGCGCCGTGGACGGCGGCCAGTCACCATCAGGCGCGGCGCCCAGCGACCCAGCCGCTTGCGAAGGCGGCCACCCGCGCCTCACCCAAGCGGGCCAGAGAGCGGCCACCCGAGCGGGCCCGAAAAGCGACCGCCCGAGCCTCACCCCAGCGGACCCGAGCGCGAACCATCCGAGCCTCACCCCGGCGGACCCGAGCGCGGCAGGCCCTCTCCCTCACCCCCGAACGGCAACTGCCAGAGGCCCCCAGCCCGAGCAGGACCGGGGGCGGGTGGGTGGGCGGGCGGGGGGCGGGAAGGCGGGGATGTCAGCGAGACCGCTGCGTGGCCCAAGCCCTGATCTTGGCGATCCGCTCCTGGATCTGCTCAGCCGTGGCCTGCGCGATCGGCGGTCCACCGCAG
The DNA here is from genome assembly GCF_013761175.1 of Nonomuraea soli. Classification (GTDB taxonomy): domain Bacteria; phylum Actinomycetota; class Actinomycetes; order Streptosporangiales; family Streptosporangiaceae; genus Nonomuraea; species Nonomuraea soli. The sequence continues at coordinate 819,899 of NZ_JACDUR010000004.1, read as the reverse complement.
GCACGCCTCAGCTCCGAGTGGATGACCCCGTGCGGCTGCCCCGTGCGGTGGTTCCAGGCCCCGACGAGGCCGTTGAGCTCGCGCCGCAGCTCGGCGATCTGTTCGTGCGGCGACAGCTCCACGGGCGCCGAGACCGGCTTGGCGCGGCGGGCGGCCTGCTGGTCGGCCTGGCGTTTGCGCAGCAGTGTGGCCACCTGGTCGGGCTCCAGCAGCCCGGGCAGGCCGAGGAAGTCTTCCTCTTCGGCGGATCCCACCTCGGCCCCGGTGCCGAACTCGCCGCCGTCGAAGAGCACCCGGTCGAAGGTCGCCGTCGTCTCCATCGTCTCGAACGGCAGCTCGTCGCCCAGGACGTCGGGGTTGTCCTGGCGGCGGTTGGCGTCGTCGAGCAGGGAGTCGTCGAGGCCGTCTTCGGGCTGGCGCTTGTTGAGGACGTGGTCGCGCTCGGCCTCCATCTCGTTGGCCAGCCCGAGCAGGTTGGGCACGCTCGGCAGGAACACCGAGGCGGTCTCGCCGCGCTTGCGCGCTCGCACGAAGCGGCCGATGGCCTGGGCGAAGAAGAGCGGGGTCTGGGTGGAGGTGGCGTAGACGCCGACGCACAGGCGCGGGATGTCGACGCCTTCTGAGACCATGCGGACGGCGACGATCCAGCGGTCCTGAGAGGCGGAGAAGCCCTTGATCTTCTTCGACGCGCCGGGGTCGTCGGACAGGACGATGGTGGCGCCCTCGCCGCAGATGTTGCGCAGGTGTTTGGCGTAGGCGCGGGCGGTCTCGTGGTCGGTGGCGATGACGAGGCCGCCGGCGTCGGGCACGCCTCGCCGTACCTCTGTCAGCCGCCGGTCGGCGGCCTGGAGCACCTGGCGGATCCAGTCGCCCTTGGGGTCGAGCGCGGCGCGCCAGGCCTGGGAGAGCTGGTCCTTGGTGAGCGGCGTGCCGAGGGTGGCGGCGATCTCGTCGCCGGCTCTGGTGCGCCATTTCATCTCGCCGGAGTAGGCCAGGAAGATGACGGGGCGCACGACGCCGTCGTTGAGTGCCGGGCCGTAGCCGTAGGAGTAGTCGGCGCGGCTGCGCTTGAAGCCCTCTTCGTCCTCCTCGTAGAGCACGAAGGGGATGGGCGAGTCGTCGGAGCGGAACGGGGTGCCGGTCAGCTGGAGGCGGCGGGTGGCGGGCTCGAAGGCCTCGCGGATGCCGTCGCCCCAGGACTTGGCGTCGCCCGCGTGGTGGACCTCGTCGAAGATGACGAGTGTCTTGCGCGCCTCGGTGCGGGCGCGGTGGAGCGCCGGGTGCATGGCGACCTGGGCGTAGGTGACCGCGACGCCGATGTAGTCGCGGGAGGTCGCGCCCTGGCTGTTCTTGAACTCGGGGTCGATGCTGATGCCGACCTTGCTCGCGGCGTCGGCCCACTGGCGCTTGAGGTGTTCGGTGGGGGTGACGATGGTGATGGCCCGGATGACGCCGAGGTCGAGCAGTTCGCTGGCGATGCGCAGGGCGTAGGTGGTCTTGCCGGCGCCCGGGGTCGCGACGGTGAGGAAGTCGCGCGGCTGGACGCGGGAGTAGAGATCGAAGGCTTCCTGCTGCCAGGCGCGCAGCTTGGGGGCGGTGCCCCAGGCGGCCCGGTCGGGGTAGGAGGGCGAGAGGTGGGATGCCGCGAAAGTGCTCACGCGGCCTCCTCGCGAAGCTGTGGGTGCCCCTGGGATCGGATGGGCACCGTCATCACCTCTGGGTCTCGTGGGCTCAGCTCTCTCACAGTGACCCAAGGGTAATCGGCGGCACCGACAAGACGTGCCGTGCACGACCAATCCTGGCCAAGATCTCCCCCGCGTGATATGAGCGTTATTTGACGGTGTTCATGAGGCTGTCGAGGGCCTGTCTGGCTGTGGGTTCGTCCGGCTGGAGCAGGCCGACGAGCAGGATCTGGGCGGTGCCGCGGGTGACAAGAGTCACACGGAGGTAGGCGGGGCGGTTGACCACGTCGTCGTACTCGGCGCGGATGGAGCGGCTGGTCGGCGTGTCGGCGACCACGGCCATGCGGTCGCCCTGGAGGAGCAGGCCGGCGTAGTCGCCCGCCAGGGTCTTCACGTCGGCGCCGGTGACCTTTCTGATCATGAGGAGTGCTCCGCCGTCGTCGCGCGCCGCGGAGGTGAAGCCGGTCACCGGGGGCACGGCGGCCTCGCGCCAGCCGGGCGGGAGCTGGAGGGTCAGGCCCGCCTGCGGGTCGGCCAGGACGGTGTCGGGGGCGCTGGGGGCGGGCAGGCGCAGCAGCACGGCGGCCAGGCCCGCGACGAGGCCGCCCGCGAGGGTCAGGGCCAGCAGCGCGCCCAGGCGGCGGCCCCACCTGCGCCGCCGGCCGCCACCGGGGGTGCGGTATTGCCTGGTGGGAGCGGTGGGGGTGCCGTGGATGCGGGCCGATGGGGGGAGGGACTCCTCCCACGGGAGGTGGCGGTCCTCGAAGCCGCCGGCGCCAGGGGAAGGCCGGTCCCAGCCGTCGTCGTACGCCGGCCCGCGACCGCTCTCACGACCCCAGTCCGTGTCGTGCCCAGACCCGCGACCGCCCTCACGGCCCCAGTCCACGTCGTGCCCCGGCCCGCCGCGCCCCGCAGGCCGGTCCCAGCCGCCCGTATGGTCCCAGTCCGCGTCGTGCCCCGGCCCACCGCGCCCCGCGGGCCTGGCCCAGTCCGCGTCCGGATCCGGCCCGCGTTCCGACGGCCGCTCCACGTCGCGCGAGGCCGTACGGCGAAGGCGCGGGTTCCACGGTGGATCGTCGTCGCCCTCCGCCGGCCAGACGCGATGATCGTCCTCCATGACACCTCCCTGTCCCGAGGTTTACCACTCGGGACGGCGCCGGTCAGGGAATCCGTGATCGCTGGGGCGACGGGGGCAAATGAGTCAGTCTTTGACCCGTCCCGCCACGCTCACGCCGAGCACTCCGACGACCGCCATGAGCCCGACCACGACGACGAACCCGGTCGCGAGCTGATCCGGCTGGTGTCCGATGACGTTGACGATGGCGCCCGCGATCCCGGTGGCCAGGGCGGAGCCGAGCATGTCGGTGACCGACAGGGCCGCGGAGTTGGCGCCCTGCTCGTTGGCGGGTGACTGCTTCATCGCGGTGACGCTGACGGTGGCCATGCCGATGCCCATGCCGAATCCGGCGATGATCCACGCGGGCACCATGATCCACCCGGTCACGGCCGGGATCATGGCGACCGTGGTGACGAGCGAGCCGAGGGTGACGAAGGCGGCGCCGCGCCGGATGCGGGTGTGGGCGGGGACGACCTTGCGGCTCTGCAGGTAGGAGCCGAGTGACCAGCCCAGCGCACCGAAGGTGAGCGCCATGCCCGCCTGGACGGTGCTGAACCGCTTGACCTCCTCCAGCACCAGCGGGATGTAGGTGTTCACGCCGAAGAACGCCGCCGACAGCAGGCCGCGCATCATGATCGTGGTGGGCAGCCCGCGGCCGAAGCGCATCGCGCCGGGTGGCAGCAGCCTGGGCAGGCTGAGCACCAGGGCGACGAGGCCGACGGCGGCCATGACGGTTCCCGCGACCGGGGAGGTCTGCAGGCCGGTGAGCCCCGCGAGGAGCAGGGCGGCGCCTCCGGCGGTGGCGGTGGCGGCCAGCGACATGGGCAGCGGCCTGGAGCGCGGCCCGCTGGACGGTTCGCCTGCCGTACCGGCGGTCTGGCGTAGTGCGGGCAGCAGCATGACGAGCGCGGGCACCACGAGCGGGATGATGCCGTAGAAGACCCAGCGCCAACTGAAGGCCTCGGTGACGAATCCGGCGACGGCCGGGCCCACCATGGCGGGCACGACCCAGGCGGCCGACAGCGCCGCGAAGACCTTGGGCCGGGCGTCGGGCGGGTAGACGCGGGCGACCATCACGTAGATCGCCACGATCGTGGCTCCGGCTCCGAGGCCCTGGACGGCTCGCGCCGCCACGAAGACCATGGCGTGACCCGCCGCGCCCGCCAGCGCCATGCCCGCGACGAACATCCCGACGCCCACCAGGAACGGCACGGTATGGCCGCGCCGGTCCGACCAGAGCCCTGCCACCACGTTGGCGAAGAGGCTGGCGATCAGGAAGGCGGAGAAGCTGATGCCGTACAGGTTGAGCGCGTTGAGCTCGGCGGAGACCTTGGGCATGGCGACGCCGACCGACATGCCCTCGAAGGCGATGAGGGTGACGACGAGCAGGATGCCCAGCGTGGCGGTGCGGTACTGGGGACCGAAGATGCGGGGAGGTACGTATGGAGCGTCAAGAGTCTTCGGTGCTGTCACTCATCTAGGGTAGGCGATCCGACATTTCCGGTGATGACCGGTATGCCGCCCACATTTCGTGCATGCGCGCCCCCTGGCCTGCCGTGAACTCCTGCATGCACCGGTCGTGGGCGTAGTCCATGAAGTTGTGGATGGGATCGGTGCCGGGCGCCCTGCAGGTGTCCTTCGCCGCCGGGCAGCCCTCCGTCGGCGTCGCTTCGTACGGGGTGTCGTCGACCCCGTCGCCGGGCGCCTCGCAGCCGTTCTCGAAGGTGTGGAAGAGCCCCAGCCAGTGCCCGATCTCGTGCACGCCGGTGTAGCCGCGGTCGAAGTTGCGCAGCGAGCCGCCCGGCAGGCTGCGCCAGTCGATGACGACGCCGTCGTTGATGGGCGCGCCCCGGTACCAGTGGGGATAGGTGGAATACCCCAGCACCAGCTCGCTCAGCTGGGCGATGTAGAGATTGAGCGTCTCGGGCCCGCCCTTGCGCAGCTCGCCCTTCATCTGGCGCTCGTGCAGCAGCGGGTCGACGAACCAGTCGGCCTGCTGCTTGACCGCGATGCCCTTCAGCTCGAAGCGCACCCCGGTGTCGGGCCCGCCGTACTGGCCGCCGTAGGCGGCGTTGAGCGTGGCGACCTGCTCCTTGATCGCGGCGTCCGGCGGGCGGCGGCGGCCGTCGGTGAGCACGTGGACCCACAGCGGCACGGTCAGCTTGGCGGCCGGTGCGGGCGCGCCTTCCATCCGCTCGGCCAGGTCGGCGAGAGCGTCGGTGACCTGGCCGGGCGTGGGTGCGTACGGCTCGGGCAGCCGTGACGTGCGGGCGGCCACGCGGCAGCCGGATCCGGGCTCGGCCTGGACGGCCACGGCCGGCCAGGCGGCAAGAAGGCACACCAAGGTGACGGCGGTCGCGCGCCGAGCCATGCGGATCCCCCGTTACGGCATGAGCTAGTAGGTACTGTGACCGTAGCTCCACCGAACGTGATCAGCCGTGAGCAACACTCACTCGTTGTTGGGCTCTCCGTCGGGCAACCCCTCGTAAATCTCCTTGCATTCCGGACAGACCGGGAACTTCTTCGGATCCCGGCTGGGCACCCACACCTTGCCGCACAGGGCGCGGATGGGCGTGCCGGTCACCATGGCCTCGGTGATCTTGTTGCGGTCGGCATAGTGGGCGAACCGCTCGTGGTCCCCGTCGCCGTGCGACGTCTGCGGCGTGGTTTTCTGCTCGGGGAGGATCTGCGTACTCACCTTGACGAGTTTATGCCCGCTCGGGCCAGGGCCGGGATCCAGCCCAGGGCGAGTCCCCACACCAACCCCGCCAGCACCGCTCCTGCCAGTTGCCCGGCGTAGGCGCCCAGGGCCGAATGCAGCGCGGCCGACATCGCCACGGCGCGCAGCAGGTTGGCCGCGACGGCCGCCACGACGAAGACGCCCCAGGTGCCCCAGAAGCCGCGCCTGGCCCGCCATACCAGCACGACCAGCACCACCGCGGCCACCACGTCGGCGAGGAAGAGCCCCCACGGCGTCTCCCCCAGCGGCATGATCCGCAGCCCCGGCAGGCCGTACGGCGCGCCGACGGCCGACAGCACGGTCAGGTAGCCCACCCGCGTGGCCAGGACGCCGCCGAAGAGGCCGAAGGCCACGACGATCACCGCGGTAACGATCCCCGCCAGGCTATTGCGAACAATGCTCATGTTCGGCAGGCTAGCGGCCACCCGAAACGGAGGCAATGGTCGATGAAGCGCACCGGTCTGGCCGTCATGGCGGTCGTCCTCATCGCGGGCGGCGTGGCGGCGGCCACCCGTTCCGCGCCCGAGCCGATGGCCCGCTTCATCACCGACGACCAGGGCCGCGCGCTGATGCTGCACGGCTTCAACACCGCCAGCAGCGCCAAGGGCACCCCCGACGGCCTGCCGAAGCTGACCGAGGCCGACGTCGAGCGCGAATACGCCGACATGGGCACCAACTTCGTCCGCTTCCTCCTGCAGTGGCGCGCGGTCGAGCCCCAGCCGGGCGTCTACGACACGAAGTACCTGGACCAGGTGGCCGAGCGGGTCGCCTGGTACGGCAAGCGCGGCTACCACGTGCTGCTCGACATGCACCAGGACCTGTGGGGCAACTCGATCACCCCCGGCGGCGAGGCGGGCAACGGTGCGCCGCGGTGGGCCACCCACCTGGACGGCCTGCCTGTCGCCACCGGCCACTGGACCTGGGAGATGTACTACCTGGAGCCGGGTGTCATCCGCGCCTTCGACCACTTCTGGAACACCACGGGCGAGCACCCGGAACTCATGGACCGCTACGCGGGCGCCTGGAAGGCGGTCGCCGCCCGCTTCAAGGACGATCCGGCGGTCATCGGCTACGACCTGATGAACGAGCCCTGGGGCGGCTCGCTCCAGGGCGCCGCGTTCGAGAGCGGCCCGCTGGCCGAGCTCTACCGCCGCTGCATCAAGCAGATCCGCTCGGTCGACCCCGCCAACTGGATCTTCGTCGAACCGCAAGCGGTCGGCGTCAACTGGGGCCTGCCCACCGCGCTGCCGTCCTTCGACGACGACCGCGTCGTGCTCGCACCGCACCTGTACCCGCTCCCCCTCGACCTGGGCGACGGCTACGAGGGCGGCTCGCGCGAGTGGACCGACCGCACCGTCGGCTGGTGGAAGGAGAACATGCTCCGTACGGCGGAGCGGCTCAAGGCCCCGATCGTGCTGGGCGAGTTCGGGCTCGACATGACCAAGCCGGGTTCGTCCGAGATGGTGGAGTCCGTGCTCGACCTCGGTGACGAGCTCGGCATGGGCCGCGCCTACTGGTCACGCGACGACGGCCCCTGGGGACCGTACACCGACGGCAGGGCGGGGCCGCTGGTCAAGGTCATGGACCGCGCCTACCCGCGGGCGATCGGCGGCACGCCCACCCGGATCAGCGCCGAGCCGGGCAGGCTGACCGTGGAGTTCGAGGCCAACGGCAGCGGCCCGACCGAGATCTACCTGCCGGCCGACGAGTTCCCCGGCGGCGGCAAGGCCTCCACGGGCACCGCCTCGTGGGACCGTGCCCGCCGGATCCTCACCGTCCAGACGCCCGCCTCCGGGCGCGTGCGGCTCGTCATCACCCCTGGTCAGGCATGATGCCGCCGCGATAGGGCAGATGACACCCCGTGCGAGATGAGGGACTGGTTCTGCTCCTCGCCTGGGGGCAGCTGACCGTACTCCTCGGGGTCCTGGCCTACTTCGTGCTGCGGCGGCGCTCGTGAGGCGGGCGCTGGCCGTCCTGGCCGCGCTCGCCGTGACGAGCTGCTCCAGCCCCGCGTGGGACCATCACGACTACGCGCTCAAGGCCGGGATGACCGCCGAGTCGGCCGCCTCCGACGTGGAGTTCGTCCGGCTGGCCGTCCAGCACGAGCCCGATCTGACGCGTCCCTATCTCAAGACCGTCCTCACCGAGGCGGCCGGTTCGCTGTCCAGCCTGAACGACCAGTTCGGCGCCGTGCAGCCGCCCTCCGCCTCCGCTGACGCGATGCGCGACCAGGTCCTCGGCCTCACCCAGGAGGCGGCCGAGCAGGTGCAGGACCTGCTCATCCAGGTCAGGCGCGACCGCATCGCCGACCCGGCCGGGGCCGCGGCGGCGCTCGGGGAGGTCGGCGCGGAGCTGCGTGCCTTCGGGGAGGCGCACCGGTGAAGAAGCTGCTGGGGGTGACGCTCGGCATCCTGACCGCGATCGGGGGCTTCGTCGACATCGGCGACCTGGTGGCCAACTCGCTGGTCGGGGCCAGGTTCGGCATGTCGCTGGCGTGGGTGGTGATCGTCGGCGTGGTGGGCATCTGCCTGTTCGCGGAGATGTCGGGGCGCATCGCGGCGGTCTCGGGGCGTCCGGTGTTCGACCTGGTGCGCGAGCGGCTGGGCCCGCGGACCGGCCTGACCAACCTGCTGGCCTCCTTCGCCATCAACCTGCTGACGCTGGCCGCGGAGATCGGCGGCGCCGCCCTGGCGCTGGAGCTGGCCACCGGCATCGACTACCTGGTGTGGGTGCCGGGGGTGGCGCTGGTGGCGTGGCTGGTCATCTGGCGGGTGCGCTTCTCCACCATGGAGCGGGTGTTCGGGCTGGCGGGGCTGGCGCTGATCGTGTTCGCGGTGGCGCTGTGGCAGCTGGGCCCCGACTGGGGCGAACTGGGGCGGCAGCTGACGAGCCCTCCGGAGAGCGAGGGCGCGCCCACCTACTGGTACTACGCGATCGCGCTGCTCGGCGCGGCGATGACGCCGTACGAGGTGTTCTTCTTCTCCTCCGGCGGCGTCGAGGAGCGCTGGACACGCCGTGACCTCGGCGAGGCCAGGGCGAACGTGTTCATCGGCTTCCCGCTCGGCGGCTTCCTGTCGCTGGCCATCGCCGCGTGCGGCGCGACGCTCTTCCTCCCGCACGGCATCGAGGTCGGCTCGCTGGGCCAGATGGCGCTGCCCGCCGCGGTGGGTCTCGGGCAGGTCGGCCTGGTCGCGGTCATCTTCGGCGTGTTCGCGGCCACGTTCGGCGCGACCCTGGAGACGGCGTTGTCGTCGGGTTACACGATCAGCCAGTACTTCGGCTGGCAGTGGGGCAAGTTCGTCCGGCCGCGCGACGCTTCGAGGTTCCACGCCACGCTGCTGGTGACGCTGATCATCGCCACCGCGCTGATCCTCACCACCATCGACCCGATCAAGGTGACGGAGTACTCCCTGATCTTCTCCGCCGTGGCGCTGCCGCTGACCTATCTGCCGGTCCTGATGATCGCCAACGATCCCGACTACATGGGCGTGCACGTCAACGGCCGTTTCTCCAACCTGCTCGGCACCCTGTACATGATCCTGCTGCTGGTGGTGTCGGTGGCCGCCATCCCGCTGATGATCGCGACGAAGGCGGGCCAATGACCGCTGCCAGGACCCTGCACGCCCAGCTCCACCTGCTCGACCGCCAGGTGGTGCGGGCCGACGACGCGCGCATGGTGAGCAAGGCCGACGACCTGGAGCTGGACTACGACCGCGACGGCCGGCTGTACGTCAGCGCGCTCCTGACCGGGCCGCTCGCCCTCGGACCGCGCATCGGCGGGGTGATCGGGCGGCTCATGGTGGCGGTCACCACGCTGCTGCGCCCCGAGGAGGACCCGGCTCCGCGCCGCATCCCCATGCGCCTGGTCACCGACATCGGCAGCGCGCTCAAGGTGGGCGGTGACCCGGCCGAGGCCGCGCTCGAACGCTGGACGCGGGTCCACCTCATCGCTCCCCTGCCGGGCAGCGGCGCTCCCGCGCACGACGATGAGCCGCCCCCTGACCGGCAGCATCGGGGAGCGATGCGCGTCAGCGAACTGCTGGGCCGTACGGTGACCGACGCGGAGGGCCGCGTGGTGGGCCAGGTGGCCGACGTACGGCTGAGCCAGGACGGCCACCTGCTCGGCCCGGCGGCCAACGCGCTGCGGGTGAGCGGTCTGGTCGTGGTGCCGCGCAACACCGGCCAGCTGTTCGGCTACGAACGTGGTCCCGGTGGCGCCGGCCCGTGGCTGGTCCGGGTGGTCGTACGGCGGCTGCATCGCGGCAGCAGGCACGTCACCTGGGACCAGGTGGAATCGTTCGCGCCCTCGCCCGAGATCCGGTTGCGCGTGCCCGCCTCCGAGCTGGCGGATCTGAGGGAGCTCTACTCGACCTTGCCGTCGACGTAGACCCAGGCCCCGTCGTAGCGGGTGAAGCGGCTGATCTCGTGCATCTCGCCCTCGGCGCCGCGCTGGTGGAAGCGGGCGCGGAACTCGACGGTGCCCTCGGTGTGGAAGGGCGAGCCGCCCTCCGCGCGCTCGATCGTCAGGCCGGTCCACTCCAGGCCGCGCTCGAAGTCGATGCGCTCGGGACGGGTCGACGGGTGCCAGGTCTCGCGCAGGTAGGCGGCCAGGCGCTTGGCGTAGGCGCTGTAGCGCGAGCGCATGAGCTGCTCCGCCGTACCGGCTTTGACCTGGCCGTCGTGCAACCTCCCGCAGCAGTCGCGGTAGGCGGCGGGCAACCCGCAGGGGCAGTTCTTCATGCCTGCCATTGTGTACGGCTCCCGCCAGGGATCTGGCGGGAGCCGTACGGAAAGGGTGCCGGTCAGCCGATGTGGACCGGGGCGTCCTCGATCTTGCGGCCGGACTTCACCAGCAGGGCCAGGCCCGCGGTGATGACCATGACGACGGTGCTGACGATGAACGCGGTGTGCATGCCGTCCATGAAGGAGTTGTGCACGGCGCTGGTCAGCAGGTTGACCGCCTCCGCGGGCTGGTTGACCGTGGCCTGCGGCGGCACGGTGCCGAACGCGGCGGCCTTCTCCAGCCCCTCCAGCGCACCCGGCGGGAGCGCCTGGGTGACCTGCGGCCCGAGGTATTCGGGCAGCTTGGTGGCGATCGTGCTCGACATGACCGCGCCCAGGATGGCGGTGCCGAGGGCGCCGCCGACCTGCATGGCCGACTGCTGCAGGCCGCCCGCCGCGCCGGCGAGCTCCATCGGGGCGTTGCCCACGATGATCTCGGTCGCGCCGACGAACACCGGCGACAGGCCGAAGGCCAGCAGGAGGAAGGGCAGACCGGTCGCGAGGAACGAGGCGTCGACGGTCAGCTGCGACATCAGGAACATCGCGACCGCGGTGACCAGCAGACCGGCGGCCATCGTGATCTTCGGGCCGAGCTTGCCGAGCAGCACCGCCGCGAGCGGCGAGGCCACGATCATGCCCGCGGACATCGGCAGCATGCGCAGACCGGCGTCGAGCGGGGTCAGGCCGTGCACACCCTGGAAGAAGAAGCCCAGGAAGAACATGGCGCCGAACATCGCGAAGGCGACCATCATCATCAGGAACGTGCCGATGGAGATCGAACGGTTCTTGAAGAGCGACAGCGGGATCAGCGGCTCACGAGCCTTGCTCTGCCACCAGACGAATCCGGCGCCGAGGACCACGGTCGCGGCCAGCCAGCCCAGCGTCATGGCGTCGCCCCAGCCCCACTCGGGAGCCTTGATGATCATCCAGACGAGGGAGAACATCATGCCGGAGAGCAGCACGACACCCAGCCAGTCGACCTTGCCGAGGATCGAGGTGCGCTTCTCCTTGATGATGACGATGCCCATGATCAGGGCGATGATGCCGACCGGCACGTTGATGTAGAACACCGACTGCCAGCTGACGTTCTCCACGAGCAGGCCGCCCAGGATGGGGCCGGCCGCGCTGGAGAGACCGATGATCGCGCCCCAGGCGCCCATGGCCTGGCCGAGCTTCTCCTTCGGGAACGCCCCGCGCAGCAGCGCCAGTGCGGCGGGCTGGAGCAGCGCGCCGAACAGGCCCTGAAGGACCCGGAAGACGATCAGCATGGTCACGCCGCTGCTGAGCGCGATGGCCAGCGAGCTGATGGCGAAACCGGCGACACCGATCAGGAAGACCCGCTTGTGCCCGAAGAGGTCTCCGAGCTTGCCCGCCGTGATCAGGAAGACCGCCAGGGCGAGCAGGTAACCGTTGGTCACCCACTGCATGTCCTGCAGGGTCGCGCCGAGCTCGGCGCCCATCACCGGTGCGGCGATGCCCATGACCGTGCCGTCGAGCATGACCATGATGACGCCGAGACAGACCGCCAGCAGCGTCAGCCACGGATTGCCAGCCGGAGCGGCCGGGCTGTCCGACGGTGGCAGGCCCACCGTCTTCGCCTGCGCCATGAGTTCCCCCTCAACTACCTGCCCCATTTCAGGGCATACGTCTCTTAAGCCTCAGGTAATGTATGTCAGGGAGTGACAGATGACAAATGGGTTTTATTTTTCAGACCGTGACATCTGTCATACTGTGACAGGAAGGTTTCGAGGGAGTGACCAGCATGGGTCTGCGTGAACGCAAGAAGGAGAAGACGCGCCTGGCGCTTCTCGACGCGGCGCTCGACCTGTTCCTCGAACAAGGATACGAGACCACCACCGTCGAGCAGATCGCCGGGGTCGTCGACGTCTCCTCGCGTACCTTCTTCCGCTACTTCTCCAGCAAGGAGCACCTCGCCCTGTGGTGGCACGACCACGGCGAGGAGATCATGCAGGAGTGCCTGCGCGACCGGCCCCTCGACGAGCCGCCGTTCACCTCGCTGCTGCACTGCGTGCGCGCGGTGATCGCCGACATGAGGAACTCAACGCCGGAAGACACGGATCGGTTCCTCAAAGTTCGCAAACTTTACGAAAACAACCCGATGCTGGTCGGACGGGCCGTGGCCAGGGGGTCACAGACGGAGCTGCGGCTGGTGGAGGAGGTCGCCCGGCGCACCGGCCGCGACCCGGCCACCGACCAGCTTCCCGCCCTGATCGTCGGGTTCGCGATGGCGGCCATGCGGGTGGGCTTCGAGTGCCCGGGGCAGGAGATCACCGACCTGGCTGAGCTGACGGGGCGGATGGAGGCGACCCTCGTGGTCGTCGAGGCCTCCTTCAGGCCCGGCTGGGACCTGGCCGCCTAGGACCGTCCGCCAGCACTCCTTCCAGCGCCAGCATCAGCAGGCGCTCCCCCCGGTCCTTGGGCGCGGTCATCGCGATCCCGGTGACGAGCTGGAACAGGTCCTCGACCTCGACCCCGTCGCGCACCGCGCCCGCCTGCCCGGCCCTGTCGAGCAGGCCCGTCGCGGCGCCGATCAGCCGCGCGTGGCAGTCGAACCCCGGGTCGTCGGCCATGCCCGCCGCCAGGCCGCCGTCGGTCTGGGCGTGCACCAGCAGCGCGCGCAACCACCCCGTCAGCGCCTCCCCCGCGGGGGCCGAGCCTGACTGCTCGGCCAGGGCGCACAGGCGCTCGATGCGTTCCCTGAAGACGGCCACCAGCAGGGCCTGACGCGTCGGGAAGTGCCGGTAGAGCGTGCCGGGGCCCACCTTCGCCCGCCGCGCGACCTCGTTCAGCGACGCCTGCGGCCCCTCCTCGGCGAAGACCGCCCTGGCCGTGGCCACGAGGTGGTCGTAGTTGCGGCGCGCGTCGGCCCTCATCACGTTCTCCAGGGTTGCACAAGCGGAGCGGTTCTCCGTATCGTACCGGCCAGACAACCGGAGAGCCTCTCCGTATATGAGGGAGTTCACTCATGCTTGGAAAAGCCGGCATCTGGACCTTCGCCCTGGACGCCCTGCCCGCCACCCGCGTCGCCGAGACCGCAGCCGAGATCGAGGAGCTCGGCTACCGCACCCTGTGGTTCGGCGAAGGATTCGGCCGCGACACCGTCAGCCAGGCCTGGATGACCCTTTCGGCCACCAGCCGCCTCACCGTCGCCTCGGGCATCGCCAACATCGCCCTGCGCGACCCGATAGCCATGGCCGCGGCGGAACGTTCGCTCAACGAGGCCTTCCCCGGCCGCTACCTGCTCGGCATCGGCGGGCACCGCGTCAGCGACGAACCCCTTCACATGGACGGCTACAGCATCCCCAGCCGCGGCGACGCCGTACGGACCATGACCGGCTACCTCGACGCCATGGACGCCATCCCGCTCAACTCCCCCGCGCCCGCCGATCCGCCCCGCCGCGTGCTGGCCGCGCTCGGGCCCAAGATGCTCGCCCTGGCCGCCGAACGCACCCTCGGCGCCCACCCGTACTTCGTCGGCGTCGAGCACACCCGCCGCGCCCGCGAGATCATGGGACCGAGAGCCCTGCTGGCCGTCGAGCAGGCCGTCGTCCTCGACACCGACACCGGCCGGGCCCGCGAGGTGGCCGCCCAGCACGTCGGCTTCTACGCGCGCAACGCCCCGCACCAGACCGCCAGCCTGCGCCGCCAGGGCTTCGACGACGCCGACTTCGCCGGCCCCAGCCGCCGCCTCGTCGACACCATCGTGGCCTACGGGGACGTGGACGTCGTGGAGAAGCGGGTGCGCGAGCACCTCGACGCGGGTGCCGACCACGTCTGCCTCCAGGTGCTCACGGCCGACCAGGACCGGGCGCCACTGCGGGAGTGGCGCGAGCTCGCGCCCGCGGTTCTGGCGGGCGATCTAGAGTCCTAGCCATGGAGACGTGGAGCGACGACCGTGTCCGTGAGGCCGTGGCCGCCAGGCTGCCGCACCACCGGGCGGGCTCGATCACCCGGCTGGGCGAGGGTGAGGACAACGTCGCGTTCGAGCTGGACGGCGAGCTGATCGTGCGCTTCAGCAAGGACCCCGACCCGGAGAGCCGGGCCGCGCGGATCGACGCCGAGGCCCGCCTGCTGCACGCCGTCGCCCGCATCTCGCCCGTCCCGGTCCCGGAACCGCTCTTCGCCGATCCCGGGCTGGGGTGCCTCGGCTACCGCAGGCTTCCCGGCACGCCGCTGCTCGGCCTGCCCGTCCCGGACCCCTCGGCGGCCCGGCTCGGCACGACCGTCGGCGAACTGCTCGCCGCCCTCCACGCCGGCCGGATGGTCTCACTGGTGGAGCTGGACGTGCAGCCGGGCGCGGCCTGGCTGGAGGAGGCGGCCGAGACCTACGCGGCGGTGGCGGGCCAGGTGCCGGCCGCTTACCGGCCGCGCATCGAGGCGTTCCTCGCCGCTCCGCCGCCGCACGACGGGTACGAGCCGGTGTTCTCGCACAACGACCTGGGGATCGAGCATGTGCTGGTGGACCCGGCGACGCTGGCCGTGACGGGCGTCATCGACTGGAGCGACGCGGCCCTGTGCGACCCCGCCTACGACTTCGGGCTGCTGTATCGCGACCTCGGCCCGGTCGCGCTCGACTCCGCCCTGCGGGCTTACGGCGAGGCCGACGGGATCAGGGAGCGGGCGGTCTTCCACGCGCGCTGCAGCGTGCTGGAGGACCTGGCGTACGGCGTCGCCGCGTACGTGGACAAGAGCGTGGCCGCGTTCGCCTGGCTGTTTCCCGGGTGACCGCGGCCGGGACGGGAGGCGAGTCAGTTCATCGTCGGGTCGTCGGGACAGGTGGCCACGAACGCCAGCTCCCCCGGCTGCCGACGCAGCACCTGCCGCCACAGCCCCGCCGGGTCCTGGTGGAAGGTGTCGCCCATCTCCGAGTCGACCACGTACCAGGCCCCCTCGGCGATCTCCCCCTCCAGCTGCCCTGACGTCCACCCCGCGTAGCCCGCGAAGATGCGCATCTGGGCGATCTCCCCGCGCAGGATCTCCGGCGGCGCGTCGAGGTCGACCGTGCCCAGGCGCGCGACGGAGGGCGCCGCGGCGTGCAGGCGGCGCCAGCCGAGCGGCTCCTCCCCGCTGGGGACGGCGGCCAGGGCCAGGGCGCTGTCGGTCTGCACCGGCCCGCCTTCGAACAGCACGGGCGGCCCGGTCACCAGGGAGTCCCACACGGGCAGGACCTGGGTCACCGAGATCTCGCTGGGCCGGTTGAGCACCACGCCGAGTGTGCCGCCGTCGCGGTCGTGTTCGAGGACGAGCACCACGCTACGCCGGAAGTTGGGGTCGTCGAGCAGTGGTGTTGCCACCAGTAACCCGCCGACGTAGATCGCCTCCGCCATACATCCATGATGAGGGGTCGGACGGGCTTCCCGCTCCCCCGAGCAAGTCATGTTACTTTCCGCAATCATATGGGCACTGTAGGTAGCAAAGATCACTGTTTCGGGGGCATGTCACATGATTTCACCACTCCGTCTCGCGCTGGCGGCCGTGCCCGTCGGCGCCGCCATCATCGTCCCCGGGATCGCCCTGGCGGAGCCGCCCCCGCTCAAGGTGGAGTTCAGCGACGTGAACTGCCGCTCCAACCAGGTCACGGTGACGATCACCAACCAGGGCTCGAAGCGCACGGAGTACACGGTGCTCAAGGACGGCGAGCGCATCGACCGCGGCGACCCCGACACCGGCGAGACCAACAAGGAGACGGTGACCGTCGATCCCCGCGACAGCGCCAGGATCACCGTGGTGAGCAACAACGTCGAGGTGGCCGAGGAGAAGGTCTACAACGACTGCAAGCGCAAGCCGTACCACCGGAACAACAACGACTGGGGGTACGGCAGGCGGCTGCCGTACACGGGGCCGCCCGCCGACCTGATGGGCAAGCTGGCCACCGGCGCGGGACTGTTGATGGTCGGCGGCATCGCCTGGTGGATGAGCGCGATCTGGCCGCGCGAGACCTTCAGGTTCTAGCCCGGACGAAGGCGCCGGCGCGGGCGGCGGCCAGGACCTGGCCGGCGACCCGCGCCGCGACGTCGCCGGTGACCTCTTCCCGGGTGACCACCAGCCGGTAGTACAAAGGCGCGGAGACGGCCCTGATCACCTCCCCGCCGTCGGTCCCGGCGGGCAGTTCGCCCCTCTCGACGGCCAGGTCGACCACCCGGGCCCATTCCTCGATCCTGCGCGTGTAGAACCCGTGCAGCGCTCGCGACGCCTCCTCGTCGCACGTCGCCGCCGCGATCACGGCCTGGAAGGTCGCCCCCAGCCGCGCGTCGGTGATCGCCCCGAGGACGTTGCGGGCGTTCTCCAGCAGATCTCCCTCGATCGTCCCCGTGTCCGCGTGCGGCGCCGACTCGGTGGCGAGCGAGTCCATCAGGTCGGCGACGAGCCCGGCGGGCCCGCCCCAGCGCCGGTAGACGGTCGTCTTGCCCACCCCCGCCCGCGCCGCGACCTGGTCCATGGCCAGCCCGTGAAATCCGCGCTCCACCAACTCGTCCTGGGTGGCCTCCAGGACGGCGGCGCGCACGCGTGCCGTACGCCCTCCCGGACGCTGACTACCCGACAAACGGGACTCCTGTTCCATTAGCAACCTCCTAGTGCTATCTTAACGGGAAATATCTCCCATTAAGGAGTCCCCATCGTGTTTCTCCAAGATCGCATGACCGGGCGCCAGAAGCTGGTGCTGACCTTGCTGCTCGGCTCGCAGTTCATGCTCGCCGTCGACTTCTCCATCCTGAACGTGGCCCTCCCGGTGATCGGCGAGGGACTCGGGTTCGCCCTGGCCGACCTGCAGTGGATCGCCACCACCTTCGCCCTGGCCGCGGCCGGGTTCACGCTGCTGGCGGGCCGGGTGGCCGACCTGTTCGGCAGGCGGCGGCTGTTCCTGGGCGGCATGGCGTTGCTCGGACTGTCGTCGCTGGTGGGAGGCCTGGCGACGGAGCCGGAGATCCTCCTGCCGGCCCGCGTCCTGCAGGGGCTGGCCACCGCCGTCGTCACCCCCGCCGGACTGGCCCTGCTGACCACGTCGTTCCCCGAGGGGCCGCTGCGCAGGAAGGCGCTGGGACTCAACGGCGCGCTGATGTCGGCGGGCTTCACCTCGGGCGCGATCCTGGGCGGGCTGCTGACGGAGTTGCTGAGCTGGCGGTGGGCGTTCTTCATCAACGTGCCCGTGGCGGCGGCCGTCCTGGTGCTCGCCCCGATGGTCATCTCCGAGAGCCGCCCGGCCGAGCGCCCGCGCATGGACGTGCCCGGCGCCGTCACCGTCACCCTCGGCCTGCTCGCCCTGGTCTTCGGCCTCAGCCACACCAACCTTCCCGCTCTCGCGGCGGGGATCGTGCTGCTGGTGGCGTTCTGGTTCGTCGAGCGACGGGCCGCCGCGCCGCTGGTGTCGATCAAGGTGCTCAAGCAGGTCAAGTGGGCCAACCTGGCGGGCCTGCTGGCCTTCGCCACCGAGACCTCGCTGGTCTTCCTGATGACGCTCTACCTGCAGAACGTGCTCGGCTACACCCCGCTCGCGACCGGCCTGGCCTTCGGAGTGCTGGGCCTGGGCACGGTGCTCGGCGGCCTGCTCGCCCCCAGGATCAAGAGCCCCAGGATCCTGCTGTACGGCTTCGCGGTGCAGGCCGTGGCCACCGCCGCCCTGGCCCTGCTCGGCAGCGAATCGGGGTGGATCTGGCTGTTGCTCGCCGCCACGTTCGTCGGCGGCGTCGGCAACATGGTCGCCATCGTGGGCTTCATGGTCAGGGCGACGAGCGTGCCCGACTCCGAGCAGGGCCTGGCCACGGGCCTGGCGACCATGTCGCAGCAGGTCGGGATCACGATGGGCATCCCGATCATGAGCGCGGTGGTCGTGATGACGGACATCTCCACGGCCGTGCTGGTCAACGCCGCCCTGGTCGTGGCGGCGGCGCTGCTCCCCGCCCGGCCTCGCGCGAACGCCGGTTAGGCCTCGGTGAACCCTCGTGCGCGGCCGCCGGCGGCCTCGCGGACCGCGGCGGCGACCACGGTGGCCACGTCGGGGTGGAAGACCGAGGGGATGATGTAGTTGGGACCCAGCTCCTCCGGGGTCACCACGGCGGCCAGCGCGCGGGCGGCGGCCAGCAGCATCTCCTCGCTCACCCCGTCGGCCTGGGCGTCGAGCAGGCCGCGGAAGACGCCGGGGAAGGCCAGCACGTTGTTGATCTGGTTCGGGAAGTCGGAGCGGCCGGTCGCCACCACGGCGGCGTGCGCGGCGGCCTCGTCGGGCGCGACCTCGGGCTCGGGGTTGGCCAGGGCGAAGACCACCGCGTCGTCGGCCATGGTGGCGATGTCGTCGCCGGTGAGGATGCCGGGGGCGGAGACGCCCACGAACACGTCGGCGCCCTTCACCGCGCCGCGCAGGTCGCCGGAGTAGCCCTCGGCGTTGGTGTGCTCGGCGATCCAGCGCAGCGACTCGTCGAGGTCTTCGCGCCCGGCGTGCACGGCGCCGAGATAGTCGCAGACGATGACGTTGCGCGCCCCGGCGGCCAGCAGCAGCCGCAGCACGGCCGTGCCGGCCGCGCCCGCGCCCGCCATGGCGATGCGCACGTCGGGCAGCTGCTTGCCGACCACGCGCAGCGCGTTGGTCAGGGCGGCGAGCACGCAGATGGCGGTGCCGTGCTGGTCGTCGTGGAAGACCGGGATGTCGAGCAGCTCGCGCAGGCGGCGCTCGACCTCGAAGCAGCGGGGGGCGGAGATGTCTTCCAGGTTGATGCCGCCGAAGCCGGGCGCGATGGCCCGCACGATGGAGACGATCTCGTCGACGTCCTGGGTGTCGAGGCAGATCGGCCAGGCGTCGATGTCGGCGAAGCGCTTGAACAGGGCGGCCTTGCCCTCCATGACCGGCAGGGCCGCGGCGGGACCGATGTTGCCGAGTCCGAGGACGGCGGAGCCGTCGGTGACGACCGCGACGCTGTTGCGCTTGATGGTCAGGCGGCGGGCGTCCTCCGGGTTGCGCGCGATGGCCATCGAGACCCGCGCCACACCGGGCGTGTAGGCCATCGACAGGTCGTCGCGGTTGCGCAGCGGCACCTTCGACTTCATCTCGATCTTGCCGCCGAGGTGCATGAGGAACGTACGGTCGGAGACCTTGTGGATGACGACGCCCTCGATGGCGTCGAGCTGGTCGACGATCGCCTGCGCGTGGTCGGTGTCACGCGCGGCGCAGGTCACGTCGATGCGGAGCTTCTCGTGACCCGCGTTGGTCACGTCGAGGGCGGTCACCACCCCGCCCGCCGACTCTACGGCGTGGGTGAGCTGGCTGACGGCCTTGCCGCCCGCCGGCACCTCGAGCCGGACGGTGATGGAGTACGACACGCTCGGGACCGTGGCCACGTCAATCCGCTCCTCAGCACTAAAAGGGTGCAGTCAATGGTGCCATCTCCGGAGCACTGCCTGGTGACGTGCGGCTAACGAAGAAGATTTTTCAGTTCAGCGCCTCGGCCGCGCTCGTGATGAGGTCGACGCAGACCGGGGCCGGGATGGTGGTGCTGTCGATCACCAGGTGGTAGTGGGAGGGGTCGGCGGGATCCGCCCGGTAGAAGTGGCGCACATAGGCCGTGCGCGCCCGGTCGTTGTCGTCGATCACCTTGCGGGCCTGGCGTTCGCTGATCTCGGAGTAGGCGGCGGTCTGCAGCACCCGCCTGCGCACCGGCGCGTCGAGCCGCACGTGCAGCGCGCCGGGGACGTCGGCCAGGACGAGCGCCCCGCCGCGGCCCAGGAAGACGCCGCCCTGGTTGCGGGCGGACTCCTTCAACAGCTTCTCGGTGCGGCGCACGAACTCCTCCGGCGCGAGCGGCATCGCGCCGGGCACGTACATGTCGACGCCGCCGAAGGTGACGGTCGGCAGGCGCATCGTCCCCGACAGCAGCCTTCCGAGGCCGTGTTCCGCCCGGTCGTCGTGGGCCAGCGCCTCCTCCAGCGTGCATCCGAGCTCCTCGGCCACGGCACTGGGGATCGCGCGGTCCACGAAGGGCACGCCCAGGCGTTCGGCCACCGCGGGGCCGATGACACTGCCGGCGGTGCCGTACGTCGCCGAGATCGTGACGACTCGCATAGTGCCAGGTTAACGCTGTGATGGTGGCTCGCAAACGCCCCGGAGGAGATAATCCCGCACGATCGCCACGAACCCACTCGCCGGAGCCGGAGCCGAGGTGCGCCACGTGCTATTTCGGCCCGGGGCGGGAGCGCAGGAGGTCGCGGACGAGGGCGAAGTGACGGGGCGCCGGCATGATGCGCAGGCTCTCGGCGATCTCCCGCTCGGCCCACTCACGATGGGCCGGATCCTCGACCTTGCGCAGTTGCAACTGCAGGAAGTTCACCCTGGTCGCCACCAGCATGGTGAAGTCCTCCTGCCCGCCGATCCTGCCAGGACCGCCTTCTGCGACGTAGGAGTCGTACATGTGCCCCATCGCGCCGAGATCCGGCTCCGGGCCGTCGCAGAACCAGTCGAACAGCGCCGCGGCCAGCTCCCTCGACGGCGTCGCCGTACCGAGGTTGTCCCAGTCGACGACGACCAGCCCGCCCCGCTCGTCGCGCAGGATGTTCTCCGGATGCAGGTCACGATGGCAGAGCACCAGCTCGTCCTGGTCGGGCGGGGACAACACCGCGCACAACTGCGCCCAGCGCTCGGGGATCGGCGACACGCGGTGGTACCAGGGGTGCTGCACGATGCCGTCGAGTTCCGTCCTGGCGGGCGGCGCCGCCAGGTGCAGGCGGGCCAGCAGCGCGCCCAGCTCGGCGGGAAGGGCGGCCTCCGCCAGGTCGACGCGCGTCAGCTCCAGCCACTCGTACAGGCGCAACCACGTGCCGCGGGGAGTGGCCACCAGGTGACGGCCCCACAGGTCGGGGCGGCTCCGCGGAGACCTGACCCCGGCCCGCTCGGCGCGGCGGGTGAAGTCCAGCTCCGCCTCGATCCGGCCGTCACCCGGCGGGTCGGCGTAGATCTCCTTGAGCGCGTGGACGTCGTCGCCCGTCTCGACGCGCCAGATCTGCCCCAGCGCGCCGCGCGGGCCGCGCGTCACCCGGAGCGCCCCGCTCCAGCCGTACTGGCGGCGCAGGAACTCCTCGTCGGGGTGGCTCATGCCGGGGTTCCGCTCGGCCGGCGAACGGCGCTGCTGTCGCCGTCCGCTCGCTGTCTCGTGGCAGGCTCCTCCTTGGTCATCGCCCCATTTGACCATCCTGTCGGTGACGGGATCTAGGCTGCGCGCCATGGGCGTCTTGGTGGACTACTTCCTGATCGATTCCGACCAGGCGGCGGAACGCATCCTGGCGAGCGGGCCCGCCGGAGCGCGGCTGCCGTATCTCGACTGCAAGGGCTGGCTCGACGACCCCGACGACCTGGCAGCCGAGCTCAGCGGCCGCGATCCGAGTGAGTTCGGCCGCTGCCTTCCCGTTGCCGACGACGAGGAGTCGTCGGGGGTCGACCGGGTGCCGGACGAGGTCGTCGCGGCGCTGGCCGCCGTCGACGACTCCCGGCTGCGGGAGTACGCCGATGACGAGCTGCTGGCCGACTACGAGAGAGAGCGCGTCACGGGGCTTCGGGACCTGGCTCGCGAGGCGGTGAGCCTGGGTCAGGGGATGTATCGCTGGACCTGCGTCTGATCGCCTCGAAGAGCTCCTGACGCAGGGCGGGCGGGAGCTTGCGGCCCAGGTCTCTCGGCGTGACCAGCGCCTCGTCGCCTCTGTGTCGCGCGAGGAATTCGAGACTTCGGCGTGCCTCGTCGCGATGACGCTCGTCCGGCCAGCGCTCGACCAGCGCGAGCGTCGCGCGCACCCGGTCGGCGACCCGGTCGATCAGCGCGTGGCCCGGCAGCCCGGGCAACCGCTGGGCTCGCAGGTCGATGTCGTGGAAGGCGACGCCGTCGAGCTCCGCGCCGGTGAAGTCGTTGCCGGTGAAGGCATTGGTGTCGCGGCCCAGGGCGGCCACCTCGCTCGAAGACGCAGTCACGGAAGATCGTCTGCCGCGACATCGACGTGCCCAGCGACAGCTGATCGAAGCCGGCCTCCGTGAAGTCGCATTCGACGAACGAAGCGCCGCGCGCGTGGAAGCCCGCGAAGTGACGGCCGGAGAAGTCGACGCCGTGCAGCCTCTTGCGAACGACATCCATGGCCCGGAGTCTGGCAGGCGCCTGCGACAGTCCCTGGACGAGTCAGGCGGCGCGTGGTGTGCCGAAGACGTAGGCGCCGGGGGCGGCGGGGTCGTCGCCCGCCCAGAACTCGCTCCAGTGCCGGGCGAACTCCGACCGGGAGATGATGCCGTCGCCGTCGAGGTCGAGCCGGGCGAAGGCGTCGGCGGTGTCGGTGGGGCGGCCGTTCCACGCCTCGATCATGAGCCGGTACTCCACCGGCGAGATGCGCCCGTCGCCGTCCTCGTCGACGGCCTCGAACATGGCGTCGGCGGTGGCCGTGACCGCGTCCGGCATCTGGCCGAGCAGGTCGACCACGGTGAGGACGTCGTCGACGGCCACCGACCGCGGGTCGCGCGATCGGGCGGCCAGTGTGCTCCACCAGCCGTGCATGATCGCGATCAGGCGGTCCTCGTCGCCCGCCACCCGCACGCTCGCCCACCGGCGCGCGAGTGCCACGAAGTCGTCTTCGCGCAGGACCCCGTCGCCGTCGGCGTCCATCGCGGTGAAGACGAGGTTGACCTTGTCCCGCTGGAATGTGCTCGCCATGTTCCCGATGCTCCCCGGCCGCATCATCGGTCACTCCAGCCTCAGGGATGGCATCACCTCACGCAGCGGTGACGGGATCGTCACTGTGGGTGCTCTTCCGTGCCGCCACGACGATGAGTACTCCGGCGACGGCGCCGACGAAGAACGGCGACGGCACCAGCAGGACGCCGCCCACGACGCACCACGCCGCGACGGCCCAGCCGACGGCGGCGGGTACGGCGACGCCGCGTCCAGCCAGGTGCCAGATCAGGCACCCCAGCACGACCAGCGGCACGGAGAAGCTTCCCGGGCCGCTCCAGAAGGTCAGTTTGGTGCTCATGGTCGCGGCGTCCCCGCCGCCGCCCAGCGTCAGCGGAACGGCGGCCCACAGGCCCCGCTCCGCCCACCCGGCGATCTCCTCCCCCGCGCTCAGCGTCACGAGGGACAGGTGACCCAGTCCCAGCACGATCATGATTCCGCTCGCCCATCGCAGCAACATGGTTGCTCCTTTCTATGTTGGCTAACATAGAACATGTTGAGCGACATTGGCTATGTTGGATGTCATGGCCACGCGACGCGACGAGCGCACACAGGAGAGCCGCAGGCTGCTGGTGGCGGCGGCCGCCGAGCTCTTCGCCGAGCAGGGGTACCGGCGGACGAGCTTCATCGACATCGCCGAGCGGGCCGGCATCAGCCGGGGCTCCATCCCGTGGCACTTCGGCAACAAGCTGGGGCTGCTGGAAGCGGTGCTCGACGACCGGCTGCGTGCCGTACTGGACGGGTTCGACCGGCCGTCGGACGATCCGTTCGACCGGGTGATGGGTTTCGTGCGGTTGCCGGTGGCGCGCCTGTTCATCACCCTGCTGGCCGAGGCGGTGGAGGCGGACTCCCCCATCCGTGAGCACTACGCCAGACTGCACGCGGCGCTCCGCGACGGGCTCGGACGACACATTCCTGAGGGGGCGCTGCCGCCGGGGGTGGGGGCGGAGGCGTTCACCGTGTTGCTGGTGGGTGCGGTCATCGGGGTGCACGCGCAGTGGCGGGTCGCCCCGGAGGCGGTGGACCTGGAGGCCGTGGGGGGTGCGCTCCGGGCACTTCTGCTGGGCGCGTCAGCTCTTCGCGACGGCGACCAGCCGTAGCCGCCACACCTGGTTGGCGCCGGAGCCCAGGCCGCCGCAGGTGCCCTGGATGACGTCCGCGGCGTGAGCGAGGCTCGCGTGCTTGACGTCCAGGCACTTTCCGCTGTGCAGCGCGACGAACCTGAACGGCTGGAGCGTTCCAGAGCGCAGCGACCTCATCTCCCACAGCTGGTTCGCCGCCGCCCCCGGCCCGCCGCAGAAGGCCTGCAGGACGTTGGCGCCGTGGGCGGCGCTGACGTGCGCCACGTCCAGGCACTTGCCGCTGTGCCGGGCGATGACGCGCACGTGACGGGCGAAGCCGGGCACGCCTTCCAGCCGCCAGTGCTGGTTCCTGCCCGCGCCGGGACCGCCGCAGGTGCCCTGGATGACGTCGGCAGCGTGAGCCGTGCTCGCGCCCGCGACGTCCAGGCACATGCCGCTGTGCTCGGCGACGATCTGGAACCACTGGAAGTTCTGTGTGCTCTGGGCACTCTGGGTGCTTTGTGCGTTCTGTGTGCTCTGGGCGGCCGAGGCCGAGGTTGCGGCCGCCCCCGAGGCGGCGATGACGCCGGCCAGGAGGCCGGCCGCGAGGAGTGCCGAGCGGGTGCGATTCATCGTGAGGGGTCCTTCCGTGTCGGATGGAGCGATGTCACGACAACGGTCGCCCGCCGCCGGGGGCCCTGTCCTGAGTACACCCATGCTCACGCTGTACGGCCCAGCCGGCGTCCATGCCTAAGCGGTGGCCCTACCCGGCGGCGTCGAGGATGTGTTCCGCCAGCTCGCGGGCGGATGCGGCAGGGTCGGTACCCGGGCGGGTAGCACCGGCGGCCAGGGTGCCGTCGATCAGGAGCAGCAGTTGCTCGGCCGCGCGTGCGGGCTTCCGGTGCCCGAGCGCGACCAGTTCGTGCTCGATGAGGCGGTGCACGCGCTTGCGATAGTCGCGCGTGACGGCGTGCCCCGGATGGTCGGGGTCGGCCAGCGCCAGGTCGGCGGCGAGATAGCGGCAGCCGCGGAAGTCGGGCTCGGCGATGATCTCGCCCAGCTTGTCGAAGATCGCCAGGAGCCGCTCCCGCGGGTCGTCCCCCGCGGCCCGCATGGTCTCCTCGTAGCGCGCCTCGTCCTCGGCGGTGCTGCGCCTCAGCACCTCGGCGATCAGGCCGTCCTTGCCGTCGAAGTGCTCGTACAGGGAGCGCCGCGCCACGTTGGCCGCCTTGAGGAGCGTGTCGACGCCGACGCCGACGCCATGGCTGTAGGTCAGCTTCTGGGCGGCGTCCAGGAGACGTTCGCGCGGGCCGGGTGCGGTGCGGCTGCTCATAGGTCTCAAGAGTGCCACGGGTTGACGAGTAGATCAACCGGTCTATATGGTCCGGGTAGACCGAACGTTCTATCTCTTTGGAGTCCACGTGTCCCACCGCACCACGGCCGAGGTCATCGACCGCTTCAACCGCGCATTCGTCCACCACGAGCCCGACCTCCTGGACGACCTGATCGGCGACGACTGCGTGATGGAAGCCATCCAGCCCGCGCCCGACGGCGCCCGCTACGAAGGCCGCGAAGCCTGTCTGACGTTCTGGCGGGCCCTCGCCGACGACCGCACCACCCAGTTCGAGCCCGAGGACGTGGTCGTGCTCGGCGACCGGGCCACGATCCGCTGGCGCTACCGCTTCGGCGACGGCCCCGCCGACTCCGTGCGCGGCGTGAACCTGATGCACATCCGCGACGGGCTCATCGTCGAAGCCCTCGGCTACAGCAAGACGGGCGCCGAGATCATCGAGGTGGAGGCGCATGCGTAGCTACCACCTCGACAGCGGCGCAGGGATCGACGCGCTGACCATGAGGAAACACGAAGATCCCGCCCCCGGCCCCGGCCAGGTCCTGCTCGCCGTACGGGCCAGCTCGCTGAGCTACCGCGAGCTGCTGGTGGCACGCGGCGAGTACGTGCTTCCGGTGAAACCGGACGTGATCCCGAACTCCGACGGCGCGGGCGAGGTCGTCGCCGTCGGTCCCGGCGTCACCCGGTTCCGCGCCGGCGACCGCGCCGCCGCCACCCTCTTCCCCAGCTGGCACGACGGCCCCTTCGGCCTGGAACACCTGCCCCAGCGCGGCGGCTCGCTGGACGGCATGCTCACCGAACTCGCGGTGATCGACGAGGGCGGGCTGGTGGCGGTTCCCGATCACCTGACCTGGGAGGAGGCCGCCACGCTCCCCTGCGCCGCGGTCACCGCATGGAACGCGCTGACCGGCGACGGCGCCGGCCTTCTGGCCGGGCAGACG
This sequence comes from Nonomuraea soli, assembly GCF_013761175.1. GTDB lineage: Bacteria > Actinomycetota > Actinomycetes > Streptosporangiales > Streptosporangiaceae > Nonomuraea > Nonomuraea soli. The sequence continues at coordinate 793,515 of NZ_JACDUR010000004.1, read as the reverse complement.
GTGGTGGTTCAGGGCTCGGGCGGCGTGTCGCTCTTCGCGTTGCAGTACGGCAAGGCGCTGGGAGCCCGCGTGATCGCCACGACGAGCAGCGGGGAGAAAGCGCGGCGCCTGAAGGCACTGGGGGCCGACGAGGTCATCGACTATCGCGCCGTGCCGGACTGGGCCGGCACCGTCGTGGAACTGACGGGCGGGCGAGGGGCCGACCGCGTCGTGGACGTGGCCGGGACGCTGGAGGCGTCGCTCAGAGCGGCGCGGATCGGGGGGCAGGTCGCCTGCGTGGGCTTCCTGGGCGGAACGGCGTCGCCACTGGACCCCCGGGCGCTGTTCGCCTCGGGGGCGAGCGTGCGGGCGGTCGCGGTGGGGAGCCGGGCGCAGTTCGAGGCGATGAACCGGGCGATCACGGTTGGGAGGATCCGGCCGGTTGTTGATCGGGTGTTCGGGTTTGAGGAGGCGGCGGAGGCTTACCGGTATTACGCGGAGGGGCGGGCGTTCGGGAAGGTGGTGATTCGGATCTGAGCGGGTGTGGGGGTCTTGCATGCGCGAGGGTAGGGCCCCGGCTGCGATTTCACGCCCGCGATGCCAGCAGAACCGTAACGTCGGTGATCCGCACATCGATGGCTGCCTCCGCGCTACAGCTTCGACGCGGCAGTGTCGCCCGAGGACTGGAAGCGTCCATCGCACCGACTGCAGGACCCCTTGCCCTGCCGGTCGCCCCAAGGCTCCCCGTCAGGGGCACGCTGTTCGCTGCGCTGGAGGGGGTCGAACCCTATCGAGCCGAGTGGCCGATCACCTAGGTAGGCATCGTCGGCATGCGAATCCGCATCTCAGCCTCACGACTTAAGACCCCCGCTTGCCACGCCGAATCGCGGAAGGGACCCCCGCACGGGGTGTCGATGGCCCCCGGGCCATCGACCTCGGGGGTGTGGGGGTGGGCCGAAGGACCACCCCCACTGGACACAGCCCGAGCCCGCCAGCGCCGAAGGCGCACGACCCCGCGAGGCCCGAGCCGTTAGAAGAGGGCGCTGGAAAGTGCCCGGCGGGCCTGTGCCAGGGCAGGGTCGTCCGCGGGCAGCGCCTCGAACAGCGACAGCAGGTGCTTGCGCACCTTGTCCCTGTCGTCCCCCGAGGTCCGCTTCACCACGCCGATGAGCCGCTCGAACGCCTGCTCCACCCCGCCCGACAACATCTCGAGGTCGGCTGCCACCAGCTGCGCCTCGAGGTCGCCCGGGTCGCCGAGGCGCCGGTCGATGTCGGCCGGGTCGACCGATACGGTGCGCTGGATGAGCCCCACGCCCGCCAGCCCCATGCGTGCGTCTTCGTCGCCGGGCTTGCGCGCGAGCAGCCGCTCGTAGGCGGCAGCGGCGGCGTCGAGGTCGCCGGCGTCGATGGCCTGCTCCGCGGCGAGGAGGTCGGGGTCGGCCGGGGGCTCGGTGGGGCCCTCGGGCGCGTCGTCGTCGAAGGTGGGGCGCAGCGACGGGTTGGCCTCGTAGAACTTCTCGATCGCCCCCATGAGCTCGTCGATCCATCGCCGGACCTCGGGCTCGGGCAGCACCTGGGCGAAGCCGGTGACGGGCTGGCCCTGGAAGATGGCCAGGACGGTGGGGACGGCCTGCACGCGCAGGGCCTGGACGATCTGCGGGCTGGCGTCGACGTTGATGCGGGCCAGGACGGCGCGGCCGCCGAGTTCGCCGACGACCTTCTCGAGGATCGGGCTGAGCTGGGCGCTGCCGGGGGCGCGTGGTGACCACAGGTCGACGATGACCGGCACCGCCATGGAGGCTTCGACCACGTCGGTGGTGAAGGTCTCCTCGGTCACGTCGACGATCGAGGCCGCCGCGGACTGGGGGCCTGCCGCCTCGCGCCGCGCCTGCGCGTCCAATGCCTGCTTCCTGGCGCCCAGATCCACAGCTCCGTAGAGCGACCCGGGCCTAGAGATGTCCGCCATGCTCTTCATCTTGCCGCATGGCGAAGTCACCTGCCGCCACCCGTAGCGTGCGGAGGAGGCCGAACATCTCCTCCAAGTCGGAGGCGGGGTAGGCGCTCATGCCGAACTCGGCGGCCATGAGGTCCGCCGTGGCCTGCCGTACGGCGTCGCGGCCCTGGGGGGTGATCTCGGCCAGGACGCCGCGGCCGTCGCGCGGGTTGCGCTGTCGGCTGACGAGTCCGGCGCGTTCGAGGCGGTCGACGGTGTTGGTGACGCTGGTGGGGTGGACCATGAGGCGTTCGCCGATTTTCGACAGCGGGAGGGCTCCCGTTCTGCTGAAGGTCAACAGAACCAATGCCTCGTATCTGGCGAAGGTCAAGTCATAGGGCTTGAGCAGTGCGTCCAATTGCGACAGCAGGATCTGGTGCGCTCTCATGATCGAGGTGACGGCGGCCATGGCTGAGGACGGTCCGAAGTGAACACGCCAGCTCTCCGCGGCGCGCTCGATGGGGTCGAAAGGCAGGTTGAGCGGCACAGCGTAACGGTAGCGCCTGTTTCGTGTGGTTACGGAGAGCGAGCAGATTCATCGCTTGACCAAGAAACTGCTCGCGAAACATCACGCTCAGTTATGGTTCTCGCTACGAAGGGTGAACGGGGGTCACCTACCGGGGGGTAGTGATGTATTTCATCTGGACTTCGTGTGCGTGAAAGTGCGGCGATCACGCGTGAAGAACTGAAACTCAGCGCGGCGGTCACCGTGGCGGTCCTGCTGGCCGTGGGGCTGGTGGCCGCGTGGAGTGTGCTGATTCCCGGCGTCGACGCGTGGGAGAACATCGTCGTCGCGGTGATCGGTTCGCTGCGGCTGACCGGGCCGGTGGCGGCGGCGTTCGCCGCGTGGGTGGCGCTGCGCAAGCGGCGTGCGCTGCGCGCCCGGCCGAAGATGGCGCGGGTGAGCACGTGGCGTGCACTGAAGGCGCCGCTGTCCATCGTGCTGGTCGTCGTGGGCGCGTTCGCGGCCACGGTGCTGGTGCTGGCGGTCAAGACGGTGCTCACCGAGCAGGCGGGACGGCTGAGCGTGGCCGGTCTGGGCATGGGGATGGCCGGGCTGGCGCTGTACGTGATGATCGGCTGGGTGACCGGCTGGCTGCTGCCGCGTGCTCTGACGCCGCCGCTGGCCGGGCTGGGCTGCTATGCCCTGTTCACGTGGCTGGCCGACGGCAGCACCTGGGCCGACCGGCTGGCGCCGGGCACGGGCGAGCCGTACGACCTGTTCCAGGGTCTGACCAGCGCCGCCTTCCTCGACCAGACGATGTGGCTGCTGGGGCTGACGCTGGCGCTGCTGCTGGGCTGGGCGGCGTGGGTGACGAGGCGGCCGCTGGTGCTGGCGTGCGCGATGCTGGCCGTACTGGCGGCGGGTGCCGGGGTGGCGCGGCTGGTGACCAAGCAGGAGGTGGCCGCGACGCGGCCGATCGCCTACGCCTGCGAGGACTGGCCGATCACGGTGTGCGTGCATCCGGGTATGCGGGGCGGGCTGACGGAGTTGTCGGCGGCGTTCACGCGGATCGCGTCGCGGCTTTCCGGCACGCCCGCGGCCTTCACCCGGGTGGAGCAGCGGCCGCTGGGCTCCGAGCTGCGGGCGGGCGCGGGGATCGTGCCGATCCAGATGGCCGACCTGTCGAACGGCTTCGCCGACGAGGCGGTGGACGCCTACGTCGAGAGCCTGGCGGCCAAGTGCACCGATTCGCCCGGCGACGGCTACCGGGAGATCGTGGTGGCGTGGCTGCGCGGCGAGCCGCTGCCCGGCGGGCCGCTGCCGGAGCACCAGTACGCCGCGGCCTGGTTCTCCGGGCTCAGCGAGCACCAGCGGCGCGAGTGGCTGCGCATGTTCTACAACGACTTCCAGGCCTGCAGGCTGTCCAGCAGGCACTTCGGCGGCGGACCGGGGCCGATGGCGGATCCGGCGCGGCCCACGCCGAGCGTGACGCAGGTCTATCCGATCTACCCGACGGCGACGGTCTCGGAGATCTCACCTCCTGGGTGGCAATGAGGGCCTCACAAGGGGTAGTGCTCAGATCATGAACACTGTCCTGCGTCGCAGGTGGCGATATGTCGCGCTGGCCCTCGTCCTGGTCGCGCTGTTAGCGGTGGGTCTGCGCCTGGCCTGGTCCTGGGTGGATCCGCTGGGCGAGCGCACCATCGACCGCAGCCAGCCCGTGCTGCTGCAGTCCATCCACAACCTGGCCCGTTTCGAGGCGGCGACCGGCAGCTTCCAGGTCGTGGTGGACCTGGAGAAGGACGCCAACTTCCTTCCCGCCTCGATCAAGGGTGAGCGCACGCTCTTCGTCGGCGCCGGCAACGTCGACGCCTACGTCGACTTCTCGGGGCTGGCCAAGGACGCGGTGAAGGTCAACGAGGCCCGCACCGAGGCGAGCATCCGCATCCCCCGGGCCCAGCTCGAGAAGCCCAACCTGGACAACTCCCGCTCGTACGTCTTCGCCCAGCAGAAGGGCTTCGTCGACCGGGTCTCCGATTTTCTCGCCGGCTCCCCGCCCGACCAGCGCGAGCTCTACCTGCTGGCGGAGAAGAAGATCGCCGAGGCGGCGGTCTCCAGCGATCTGCGCAACCGGGCGGACACCAACACCAAGCTCATGCTGGAGGGCCTGCTGAAGTCGCTCGGCTTCACCAAGGTCAGCGTGACGTTCACCGTCGGAGCCTAGAGCGGTATCTAGCAACAAATCTTGAAAGAGCGGCATCCAACGGGACATGACGTTAGTCACGGGGGTTTTACTGATCGCGCTGCTCCAACCGCAGCCGCATCACGATGCGATCAGGTACGTCTCACTGAAAGGTTGCCCGCTGATCTGCGGAGATTGGCGGCTGACCATGCACTCGGGCCGCGAGGTGCGGCTCGAGGATGCCCGTACGGCAGGCGACCCCAGCAACATGGTCGCCGCTCCCATCGCGGTGAGCGGCGACGGCCACCATGTCGCCTATGTCGGCCGCTCCAACAAAACGCTTTATGTCTGGAAAATGGGCGAGAAACGCGTCGCCGTTCCAGGCACGACGGCCAGCACCCTGAAACTCTCGCAGAACGGCGGCCTCCTGGCCGCCGGAGGCGACGGCGACGTCCAGGTCGTCGACACCACCACCGGCAGGACCCTGTGGCGGGCCGCCGAGCAGTTCGTGGGCTTCGGGGGAAGCCTCACCCTCACCAGCCGGTTGACCGCCGACAAGACGACCGAGCTCACCGTCCGCTCACCGGCGGGAGCCGTCCTGAGGAGGATCGTCCCGCCGCAGGTCGTGGCGGCCAACGCGCCGCTGGCCCTGAGCCCGGACGGCAGGCACGTCGCGCTCACCGTCAACCGCCTGCTGTTCGTCTACGACCTGGCCGCCGACCAGGTGCGCGCGGGTGTGCCGGTGAAGCTGCCCGAGGGCGTCTCGGTGATCGACTGGACCGGGGCCGACACCCTGACCGTCCACGCCGAGCGCGCCAGGAAGGTGACGGTCATGACCTATGACGTCCGCACGGGGGCGGGCCAGGTCAGGGAGACCTACAAGATCAAGGCCGACGCCTTCACGGCCGAGTTCTGCGGAGGCTGACGATGCGCCGCCTCCTCATGCTCTGCCTGCTCCTCACGGCGTGCACGGCACAGCCACCACCACCCGGGACCGCGCCGCCCGACCCCGTCCGGCTCGCCTACGGAGCGGGCTGCGTCGACTCGTGCTCCCCCTGGACGCTGCTGCGGCGCTCGGGCAGGTCCGAGCGGTTCCACGAGGCCAGGGCCCGGCCCGACGAGGAGATGGACGCCGGCCGCGCGCCTCTGGCGGTGTCGGCCGACGGCCTCACCCTCGCCTACTACCGCGACGCGCGGCTCACGGTCCGCCATCTGGCGGGAGGCGTCGTCGACCTCGGCCCTCGCCCCTTCGAGTTCCTGACGCTCTCCCCCGACGGCGACGGCCTGATCGGCTCGCGGGAGAGCGGCCGGATCGAGCTGTTCGACACGGCGACGGGCCGCCGGCTGTGGGCGGTGGACGACTCGGGCGGCGTCGCCTCGGTGAACGGCGGCCGGTTGCTGCTCACCCGCCTGACCCTCCTCAACACCACGGACCTGGTCCTCATCGACGAGCGGGGCTCGACGGCGCTCGTCGACACCCCGCCGCAGGCGGTGGCGGCCAACGCGCCGTTCGCCCTCTCCCCCGACGGCACCACCGTGGCCACGCTCGCCGCGGGCACGGGCAGGTTGCGCCTGTACAACCTGCGGACCGGGAGGATCACGCACGAGGTGCGGGCCACGGTGCCCGCCAAGCACCGCGTCGAGCACCTGTACTGGTCGACCCAGGAGATGATCACCGCGAGGTCGTGCCGCCGCACCGAGCACGCGGTCTTCAGCATCGACGCGCGCACCGGGCTCACCCGGCCCGTGGACGCCTATAAGGCGCCGAAGTATGCCTACGCGTGCGAAGGGAGCGAGGAATAAGGCATCTCCCTCATGTGGCGCCCCGGGCCTTAGCCAGATGATTAATACATGTTTCCCGACATCGAATACCTGGCCATCAAGGGTCACATCGAGGAACTCCACCGCGAGGCCGCCGACGAGCGCCGCGCCCGCCAGGCCGGCCGCAGCCGCCACCGATGGGCGCCCAAGCGCCCCAAGAACACGTAGTCCGCTAGGGTGAACCATGACGCGGGGTGCCCATATGTCGCAAAAGGGCTGAGAACACACCCGTCGAACCTGATCTAGCTAGCACTAGCGAAGGGAACGTCATGTTCACCGACGACGTCTGGGCCCGCACGAGCACGCTGCTGGCCGCCATCCACGAACACCCCTTCAACGCCGCCCTCGCCGACGGCACCCTGGACCGCGAACGTTTCGCCTTCTACATCGTCCAGGACGCCCGCTATCTGGAGGCCTTCGCCAAGGCACTGGCCACCGCCGCGGTGCGGGCGAGCGACCCCGACGAGATCGCCTTCTGGTCGCAGAGCGCCCATGGCGCCATCGCCGCAGAGCGCACCCTCCACGAGGGCTACATCGAGGAGTACGGCCTGACCGCGGCCGACCTGACCGGCGTGCCCACCTCGCCGACCGCCCTGGCCTACTCCTCGTGGCTGCAGGCCGTCGCGCTCGCCGCGCCGTACGAGGTGCTGGCCGCGGCGGTGCTGCCCTGCTTCTGGGTCTACCAGGACGTCGGCCAGGCACTCGTCAAGCACAGCGGCGACGACCACCCCTACCGCGCCTGGATCGCCACCTACGCCGACCCGTCGTTCGAGGCCGCCGTCACCCGGGCCCGCGCGATCACCGACCGGCTGGCCGAGCGCGGCGACCGTACGGCCATGGCCGAGGCGTTCGTGAAGGCCACGGAGTACGAGTGGATGTTCTGGGACAGCGCCTGGAAGCTGGAGGCGTGGCCGACGGCCCGGTGGCTCTAGCGGGGCAGGAGTCACGCGGGCCGGATCGGCCGCACACCGTCGGTCAGGGAACCCTGATGATGAGCGCGTCGCCCTGACCGCCGCCGCCGCACAGGCCGGCGGCGCCGAGCCCTCCACCACGGCGCTTCAGCTCGTGGGCGAGGGCCAGGACGATGCGCGCGCCCGAGGCGCCGATCGGGTGGCCGAGCGCGATGCCGCCGCCGTTGACGTTGACCTTGTCCATGTCGATGCCGAGCTCCTTGACCGACTGGAGCACGACGCTGGCGAACGCCTCGTTGATCTCGACCAGGTCGAGGTCGGAGGCGGACAGCCCCTGCTTGCCGAGAGCGTGCTTGATCGCGTTGGCGGGCTGCGACTGCAGGGAGGCGTCGGGGCCGGCGACGTTGCCGTGGCGGCCGATCTCGGCCAGCCACGGCAGGCCGAGCTCCTCGGCCTTGGCCTTGGACATGACGACCACCGCGCAGGCGCCGTCGGAGATCTGTGAAGCGGAGCCCGCGGTGATCGTGCCGTCGGCGGCGAAGGCGGGACGCAGGCGGGCCAGGGTCTCGGCCGTCGTGTCGCCGCGCACGCCCTCGTCGTCCTTGAACAGGCCCTTCTTGGGGATGTCGACGGGGACGATCTCGTCGTCGAAGACGCCGTTCTTGATCGCGGCGGCGGCGAGCTGGTGGGAGCGGGCGGAGAAGGAGTCCTGCTCCTCGCGGTTGATGCCCAGGCGGCCGTTGTGGCGCTCGGTCGACTCACCCATCGCGCACTGGTCGAAGGCGCAGAACAGGCCGTCGTGCGCCATCGAGTCGACCACCTGGCTGTTGCCGTACTTCACGCCCTTGCGCAGGCCGGGCAGCAGGTGCGGCGCGTTGGTCATGGACTCCATGCCGCCGGCGACCACGATGTCGAACTCGCCCGCGCGGATGAGCTGGTCGGCCATGGCGATGGCGTCGAGGCCGGACAGGCACACCTTGTTGATCGTGAGCGACGGCACGGTCATCGGGATGCCCGCGTTGACGGCGGCCTGGCGGGAGGGGATCTGCCCCGCGCCCGCCTGCAGCACCTGACCCATGATCACGTACTCGACCTGGTCGCCGGTGATACCGGACCGCTCCAACGCCGCCTTGATGGCGATTCCGCCCAGGTCGGTGGCGGACAGACCGGACAGGGAACCGAGCAGCTTTCCGATCGGTGTGCGAGCTCCGGCGACGATGACGGAACCAGACATGGGGACCTCCACTGGCATCAATGCGGCGTCCTTTGCCACGATAGTCGCATGCTGCTGCGCATCGATCACGTCGGCATCGCCTGCCACGATCTAGAGGCGAAGATCAAGCTGTTCTCCGAGCTGTTCGAGCTCGAGGTAGTCGCCCGGGAGGTGAACGAGGAACAGGGCGTCAAGGAGGCCATGCTCCGCGTCTCCGGCGACTCCTACATCCAGCTCCTGGAGCCCCTCTCCCCCGACTCCCCCGTCGGCAAGTTCCTCGCCAAGCGCGGCGAGGGTGTCCATCATGTGGCCTTCGGGGTAGGCGACGTCTCCGACACCATGGAGCAGATCGCGACCAAGGGTGTCAGGCTGCTCGACGAGAAGCCACGTCACGGCTCCATGGGCTCGTCCATCGCGTTTCTTCATCCGAAGGACGTGGGAGGAATGCTGACGGAGCTGGTCCAGGGGGCCAAGCCCGCGGTCTAGCACCGGTTACGGCCGCAAACGCAAATAACGTTCACAAGTAACGGGTAACGCAGATAGTCGGACGGGGCCTCGAACGCGCCAACAGCGGAGTACGCTGGCTTTCCACCGGACATGGGAGCCTGGCTGTCGAGCCACGGCTCCCGGCTCGGGTGCCCCGAACCCCCCGTCCGGCACGTGTAGCCGTCTCGACAACCCAGGATCGAGCCTCCATGCAGTCCGACATCGACGCCCAGCTCAACAACTTCTTCGAGGACGCCCCCGCGCGCGAGTTCGACGTGGTGCTCCGTGGTTATGACCGGCACCAGGTCCACGATCACCTGAAGCAGCTCGACGGCGAGCTGCGAACGGCCCGCGAACAGGTCACCGCACTCCAGCGTGACCTGGGCGACTCCCAGCGCCAGCTCCAGGAGCAGGAGCGGCCGACCTACTCCGGTCTCGGCGCCCGCATCGAGCAGTTGCTGCGCCTGGCCGAGGAACAGGCGACCGAGCTCGTGCAGGCCGCCAGGTCGGAAGCCAACGAGATCAAGGCTGCCGCCAAGGTGGAGGCCGCCGACATGCGCGCCGCCGCCGAGAGCGAGGCCGCCTCCGTGCGCGCGCAGGCTTCCCGGGAGGCGGAAGAGGCGCGCACCACGGCCGAGCGCGAGGCCGACGAGACCCGCTCCACCGCCCGTCGCGAGGCCGACGAGCTCACCGCGATCACCGAGCGCGAGGTCGCCAAGCTGCGCGCCACCGCCGACCACGAGGTCGCCGAGAAGCGCGCCGACGCCGAGCGCGAGATCGCCAAGCTGCGCACCACCACCGAGCGTGAGGTCGCCCAGCTGCGCGCCTCCACCAAGCGTGAGCGCGACGAGGTCCTCACCACCGCCAAGCGCCAGGCCGACGAGATGCGCGCCCAGGCCCAGCGGGTCCTGGAGGAGTCCGAGGCCAAGCGCGCCCAGGACGAGGCCGAGTTCGAGATCCAGCTCGCCGCCCGCCGCGAGGAGGCCGAGCGCCAGGACGCCGAGCGCCACGCCACCGCCCAGGCCAACACCCAGAAGCTGGTCGCCGAGGCCGAGCAGCGCGCCGCCACCGCCGAGTCCCGCTCCGCCAAGGCCACCCAGCAGGCCGAGCAGACCCGCCGTGAGGCCGACTCGCACGCCAAGCAGATGGTCGCCAACGCTCGCAAGCAGTCCGAGCAGCTCGCCACCGAGGCCAAGGCCAGCGCCGAGCACATCGTCGCCGACGCCAAGGCCGAGGCCGAGCGCATCCGCACCCAGATGCAGCGCCACGTCGACGACCTCACCCGCCAGCGCGACAGCATCACCAGCCACCTGGCCCAGCTGCGCCAGCTGCTCGGCGGCGCCTCGCTGCCGGGCATGGAGCCCGAGCCCGCCCCCGTCACCGCGGCGCCCGCCAAGCCGGCGATCGCCCCGGCCAACGACAAGCCGACCCCCCAGCCGGTCGCGGCCGCCGCGCCCGTGCCGAACTCGAACTCGAACTCGGCGAACTCCAAGGAGGAGTCCAAGACGGCCGACGACGACGCCGAGTGGTGGCAGGAGTAGTCACCCGCCGGTCCGGGGACTGATCGATTGACGGCTGGGCGAGCCCGGCGACCTCCTCACCGGAGGGCGCCGGGCTCGCCTGTCGACAGCGGTCGGGCTCACCTGTCGACAGCGATTGGGCTCGCCAGTCGACAGCAGCCGCGCTCGCCAGTCGACAGCAGCCGGGCTCGCCTGTCGTCAGCGGGTGGCGGTGTGGGCGGCGACGATCTGCCGCACGACCGTGTCGGGCCGCGACATCATGACCACGTGCGACGCCCCCGCGACCTCCGTGATCGTGCCTCCCGCTCGCTTGGCCATGAACCTCTGCACCGCGGGCGGGATCACGTTGTCCTTCGACGGGATCACGAACCACGACGGCACGCTCTTCCACGCCGGCACCCCGCTGTGCCCTGACAGGCCGCCCACGCTGCCCGGCCGCTGGGTGGCGGCCATGAGCCGGGTCTGCGAGGCGGGCAGGTCGGCGGCGAACACGTCGCGGAACCTCGCCGGGTCGATGTAGCCGTCCTTGCCGCCCGGATAGGGCCTGACCACGAGCGCCGGGGGCAGCTTGCTGCCGGGGAACTTGCCCGCCAGCTCCAGCGGAGTCTCGCCCTTGTCGGGCGCGAAGGCGGCGACGTAGACCAGGGCCTTGACGTTGGCGTGGCCGCGGGCGGCGTTGGTGATGGCGGCGCCGCCGTACGAGTGGCCGACCATGATGACGGGGCCGGGGATGGTGTCGATGATGCTGGAGACGTAGGCGGCGTCGCCGTCCAGGTCACGCAGGGGGTTGGCGGCGGCGATCACCGGGAAGCCGGCCCGTTGAAGTCTGGCGATGGTCTCGTTCCACCCGGAGGAGTCGGCGAACACCCCGTGCACCAGCACCACGGTGGGTTTGGCGGAGGCCGAGGCCGAGGCCGGGGTGACGGCGGCGGTCAGGCCGAGGGGCAGGGTGAGTGCGGCGATCAGCAGGCTCAGGCCGCGGTGCTGGGAACGGACGGTCATGACGGTCTCCTCGGTTCGTGCCAGTTCGATCACGGCACGAGCATCGGCGACCGGCGGCCAGGGACGAATCGGTCAGTTGACTGCATCGCCCGCATCGGCCAGCGCGTCACGCAGAGCCGCCCGCGAGGTGATGCCCAGCCGGGGGAAGATCCGGTACAGGTGAGCGCTCACCGTGCGCGCCGACAGGAACAGCCGCTCCCCGATCTCCTTGTTGCTCAGCCCGGAGGCCGCCAGGCGGGCCACCTCCAGCTGCTGCGCGGTCAGCCCGTGCACGCCGCGCGAGCGCTGCGCCACGGCCACGCCGGTGGCGCGCAGTTCCTGCTCGGCCCGCTGCTGCCAGGCGGTCGCGCCGACGGAGGCGAACAGGTCGGCGGCCCTGCGCAGCTCGGGCCGCGCCTCGCCGGGCCGCAGCCGGCGGCGTTGCAGCTCGCCGAGCGCGAGCCGGACGCGGGCGTGGTCGAACGGCCAGCGTTCGGTCCTGGGCAGCGCGAGCGCGGCCTTGAACAGCGCGACCGCCTCCTCGTCCGGCGCGACCAGGGCCTGGGCGGCCATGACGTGCAGGCGCAGCCGGGGCGCGCGGGCGGCCAGCGGGAGCGCGGCGGCGGCGTGCGCCTTCGCCTCGTCCGTGCGCCCGGTGCGCATCGCCGACTCCACCAGCTCGAAGACCGCCCACGGCGCGAACGCCACGTGTGACGGGATGTCCCCGGCCGGACTGATCCTCGTCCAGTGCGTGTAGGCCGTCTCGTAGTCGCCGTGCGCCATCGCGGCGAGCCCGAGGTTGCGCGCCGACAGGGACAGGTGCAGGCCGCTGCCTCGCGGGGCGGCCCACTCCTCGACGGTCCTGCTGTATTCGCGGGCGCTGTCGGCGTCGCCCCTGGCGGCGGCCAGCCAGCCCAGGCTGCAGCGCAGGTCGTGGGCCAGCAGTTCCAGGTCGTGGCGGACGCACAGGTCGAGGCCCGCGTTGGCGGCGCCCTCCGCCTCCTCCCATCGTCCGGCCAGGAAGTGGTCGTGGGCGGCGAGCCAGTAGCCGCTGGCGGCGTGGGTCACCGCGCCCTGCCCGGTCTCGCCCTCGGTCAGCGCACGGATGCGGTCGCGGTACTCGGGCAGCAGGTCCATCCAGGTGGCGGCGCGGAACAGGGCCGCCACCCGGCCGGGGGGCGCGTCGGCGGGCAGCGTGTCGAGCGCGGTGCGCACGACGTCGGCCGAGCTGCTGCCCAGGAACACGTCGTGCAGCAGGCGGGCGAGGTCGTCGTCGCAGCCGGCGACCACGTCGGACACCTCCGCCCACTCCTTCGCGTCCTGGACGTAGGAGGCCGCCATCACCCTGACCAGCGGCCCCGCCGACGGCGTGCTGCGCAGCAGGCGGCGGGCGGCGTCGAGGTCGCCGTGGCGCAGCATGAGGATCTGCGCCCTGGTGGCCAGGGCTCTGGAGGGGTTGTCCAGGTGCCGGCGTGCCTCATCCAGCAGGGCCTGGGCGAGGGCGAGCTGGCCCGACTCGCCGGCCAGCTCGGCGGCGTGCTCCAGCCGTACGGCACGCGCGGACGGGTCGGGGGTCAGTTCGGCGGCCCGCTGGAGCGCCTTGACGGCCAGCCCGCTGCCGCCCCGCGAGGACACCGCGCGGGCGGCCTTCTCGATCTCGGCGGCCACCCGCTCGTCCGGCTCGACGGTGGCCGCGGCCAGGTGCCACATGCGCAGCTCGGGGTCGGCCTGGTGATGGTCGGCCAGGACGGCGTGGGCCCCGCGGGTCTCCTCGGGCGAGGCCGTCCTGATGATCGCCGATCTGACCAGCGGGTGGCGGAAGCGCAGGCCGGACGGTGTCGAGTCGCGCGTGACGAGGCCCGCGCGCTCGGCCTCCAGCAGCTCGTACGGCGACAGCTCGGCCCGATGCTCCAGCCGGTCGCCGTCGAGCGCGGCCACCAGCAGCGTCGTCCTGATCCGCGGCGCCAGCTCCAGCAGCCGGCCCGCGAACCCGGTCTCCAGCCGGGTCCGCAGGGGTGCACCGCCAGGGAGCAGTTCGACGCCGACGGAGGTCTGCGGCAGCTCGGTGATGGCCAGAGGGTTGCCCGCCGCCTCGGTGAGCACCCGCTCGCGCACCGACGGCGGCAGGTCCGGGTGGAGCCGGTCGAGCAGCAGCCCGGCGGCCTGGTCGTCGAGCGGTGCGACCTCCAGCATGTGCACGCCCGGCGTGACACGTTCGGTGGCCGTCAGCGGCCGGCGGGCGAAGACGGCCCGCAGGTCGTAGGGTTCGAGCCGGAGCAGGACGAACATCATCACCTCGCGCGTGAGGTGGTCCACCCAGTGGGCGTCCTCGACGGCGATCAGGACCGGCCCGTCCTCGGCCACCGCGGCCAGCAGCGCCAGCGACGCCACCGAGATCGCCAGCCGGTCGGGCGCGGACCCCTCCTGCATGCCCAGCACACGGCGCAGGATGTCGCGGTGGAAGGGCTCCACCCGCTCCAGGTAGCCCATCACCGGCGCGAACAGCTGGTGCAGTCCGGCATAGGCGAGCTGGGCCTCGGATTCGAAGCCGCTGCCGCCCAGGACCCGCATGCCCCGCTGCCTGGCGTGGGCGATCCCGGCCCGCAGCAGCACGGACTTGCCCACGCCGGGGTCGCCGTGCAGAACGAGGTTGGGCAGCACGCCGGGTGCGCGGTCGATCGCCTGCCGAAGGGTGTCCAGTTCCGCGGCGCGTCCGATGATGTCCATGTGGTGTGCGTCTCCTGAGTGCAGTCATTTGACCGATTGCCGGGCCTGCCGGTCGGGGCATGCTGGGCGGGTGCCGCGACTACAGGTGGGAACAGACGTGAGCCTCTTCTACGAGGACGTCGGCGACGGGCCGCCCGTCGTCCTGGTGCACGGCTGGCCCCTGTCGTGCCGGTTCTGGGAGCCCCAGATCGGCGCGCTCGTCGAGGCGGGGCGCCGGGTGGTCTGCTACGACCGGCGCGGTTTCGGCGACTCCAGCCGGCCGTGGCACGGCTATGACCACGCCACGTTCACGGCCGATCTGGCGGCCCTGGTCGAGGCGCTCGACCTGACCGGGGTGACGCTGGTGGGCTTCTCCACCGGCTGCGCGGAGGCGGTCGGCTACGCGGCGGCGTCGCGGCGGGTGGCCCGCCTGGTCCTGGGCAGCCCGGTGGTGTATCCGGACCCGCTCGCCGACGAGCTGAGGGCCGCCTCGCGGCGGCACCGCATCCCGATGCTCGACGACCTGCTGCTGCGCTTCTTCGCCGTCGACGGCTACAGCGCCCTGGACGAGCGGACCCGCCTGTACCTGCTCGGCCTGGCCGCCGGCGCCTCTCCGCGGGCCACCGCGGAGTCGATGACGGCGTGGGGGTCGGCCGATCCCGCCGGCGACCTGGCGGCCGTCGCCGTGCCCACGCTGATCATCCACGGTGAGGGCGACGCGTTCGTCCCGCGGCTGGACAGCGGGGCACGGCTGGTGCGGGCGATCGCGGGCAGCGCGCTCGTCACGATTCCCGACGCGCCGCACGGAGCCCCGCTCACCCACGACGAGCAGTGGAACCAGCTGCTGCTGGAGTTCCTGGCGAGTTGACGGCATGCCACGACGGTAGGCAGCCGCCCCGCGCGCGGGGTATCGGTCGCATGACGTAGACGCCGCGGACGGCGTGACTTAGAGGACGTCGCGCAGCTGGCCGCGTGAGGTGATGCCCAGCTTGCGGAAGGCGTGGTGCAGGTGGGTGCCGACCGTGCGGTGCGACAGGTAGAGCTGCTGGCCGATCTCGCGGTTGGACAGGCCGGTCGCGGCCAGTTTGGCGATGTGCAGCTCCTGCGGGGTGAGCTGCTCGGCGGAGCTCGGCACGCGCAGGTGGCTGCCCTCGCCCGTGGCGCGCAGTTCCTGGCGGGCCTTCTCGCCCCAGGCCAGCAGCCCGAGCTTGTCGCAGGCGTCGCGGGCGGCACGCAGCGGGCCGCGGGCCTCGACGATCCGGCGCCGGCGGCGCAGCCACACGCCCTGCGCGAGCAGCAGCCGTGCCCGCGCGGTGGGCCATGAGGACAGGTCGGCGGCGAGGGCGGCCTCGAACAGGGCGCCGGCCTCGTCGGGGTCGTCGGCCAGCACGGCTCTGGCATGGCGCAGGTTCACGTGCAGGTAGGGAGAGGGCGACCGGGCGCCCATGAGCTCCATCTCCGCCAGGGCCGTACGGGCCAGGTCGCGGTGCTCGGCCGTCACCGCGGCCTCGGACAGCTCGCTGATCGTGACCGAGCCCCAGTTGGGATGGTAGGCGGCGTCGCGGCGGTCGAAGATGCGCCACAGGTGGCCGAAGGCGGTGTCGTGCCGGCCCGAGCACAGCGCGATCAGGCCCCTGGCCCACTGGATCATGGCGATGTTGGAGGCGATGGTGACGCTCCCCAGCACCCGCTCGCTCCTGGCGGCCAGCTCCAGCCCGTGCTCCGCGTCGCCGCGCAGCCCGGCGAGCAGGGCCAGGATCGCCAGGGAGGCCGACTGCCAGCGGGGCTGGTGGGTCTCCCTGGTCAGCCGCTCGCACTCCTCGGCCACCAGCATGGCGCTGGGCCAGTCGCCGCCCAGCACGCGGTTGACCGCCTGCGACGTCAGCGACTGAGCCAGCACCCCGAGCCGTCCCTGGGCGCGCAGCTCGCCGATGGAGTCGTCCAGGAAGGCGGCCGACAGCTCGTAGGCGCCGATCGTGCTGGCGGCCACGCCCAGCAGCCTGCCCATGGCGCCGTCGAACCGCGTCTCCCGTAACCTGGTCAGCCGCTCGATCAGCTCGCCCGCCCGTTCGACCGGCGCGGCGGTGGCCAGCGCGACCAGCAGCTCGGGGTCGTCGTCGTGCGCGGCCAGCCGTTCGGCCAGGGCGACGACCCGGCCGCGCAGCTCAGGGCCGGGGTCGCGCCACCAGCAGCGCATCGCCGCCGCTCGGACGAAGTTGCGTGCCAGGGCCTGGTCTTCGGAGCTCTCCAGCTCCTCGGCGGTGGCGATGAGCCGGCGTACCCGCTGCGGCCCCTCGTTGCGGCCCTCCTCCAGCATCTCGTTCAGCCACGCGAGCCTGGCACGTTCCTGCCCGGCGAGCAGGGTGGGGTCCATCAGGGCGAGCAGTTCGGTGATCAGCTCGCCGCGCCCCAGCTCGAAGGCGAGCTCCGCGGCGCGCAGCAGGCGCATGGCACGATCGGGCAGGTGCTCGCTGAGCTCCGCCGCGCGGCGCAGGGCGGTGACCGCCACGGTGAGCGCGCCGCGTTGCCTGGCCCGGAGCGCCACGTGCTCCAGGTCGGCCGCGACGCTCTCGTCGGGGTGGTCGAGCGCGGCCGCCCGGTGCCAGGCCCTGCGGTCGGGGTCCTGGGCGTGCACGTCGGCCAGCGCCAGGTGGACGACCTGCCGGTCGAGCGGTCCTGCCTTCTGGTAGATGGCCGAGCGCACGAGGGGGTGGCGGAAGCGCACCACCCGTTCGTGCAGCATCACCAGGCCGAGGTCGATCGCCGGGGCCAGGTCGGCCAGCGACAGCCGGGTCCCGGTGGCCGCGCCCGCGGCCGTCAGGGCCTCGCGCAGGTCGTGGCTGTCGTTGGCGGCACTGGCCAGCAGCAGCATCCTGGTGCGTCGCGGCAGTTCAGCCAGGCGGGTGGCGAAGGAGCGCTCCAGCCGGGCCGTGAGCGGCAGGAACTCCCCGGAGGGCGGGCCGGGCTCCCTGCCGAGGGCGACCGGCAGCTCGACGAGGGCGAGCGGGTTACCGGCCGCTTCGGCCAGCACCCGCCATCGCACGCCGGCGGAGAGCTTGGACGGCCGGCTGTCGAGCAGTTTCTCGGCCGCCGACAGATCGAGCGTGCCCAGGCTCAGCTCCGGCAGGCCGATGTCGTCGAAGGTGGTGGCATACCCTTCGCGCACGGCCAGGATCATCCCGATCGGCTCGGATCTCAGGCGCCGGGCGACGAAGGCCAGGACCTCGGTGGTGGGCCGGTCGAGCCACTGCAGGTCCTCCACCACGACGAGCAGCGGGCTGGCCGACGCGGTCTCGCCGAGCAGGTTCAGTACGGCCAGCGCGACGAGGAAGGGCTGGGGAGGCTGGCCGTCGCCCATGCCGAACGCGTTGAGCAGGGCGTCGCGCTGGGCGACCGGCAGCTCGGAGGCGGTCTCGAGCATCGGCTGGATCAGCTGGTGCAGCCCCGCGAAGGGCAGATGGGTCTCGCTCTGCACGCCCGCGGCCATGGCCGTGGCGAACCCGCGCGCCCGCGCGCAGTCGAGGGCGACCGCCAGCAGGGCCGACTTGCCGATGCCCGCCTCGCCTCTGATCACCAGCGCGTCGCCCTGCTCGGGGATCCGCGTCACCAGGCTCTCGACCTGGGCGGTCTCGCGCTCACGCCCGAACAGGGCCATCTGCGCTCTCCCGCTTCTCTCGCACGAATCGTTTACTGTGCCGCTCGCTTACTGTGCCGCGAAATACGTCATGCGACGCATACCCCGGGGCGTGTCCTCACCCTAGTGTCGGCACGCCATCCGCTGTTGTCCGGGAGCCTTCATGACAAAGCCGGTGCTGGATCCTGCCGCTCAGGCCTTCGCCGACGCCACCGCGAGCCCGCCGTTCCTGTACGGCATGGCGCCGAGGGAGGGGCGCCAGGCCATGCGCGACGTCCAGCAGCCGCAGATCCTGGTCCCCGGCACCGTCAGCCAGGAGATCGCCGGCCTGACCGTCTACCGTCCCGAACACTGCGACGACACCCTGCCGGTGGTGCTGTACATGCACGGCGACTGGGTGTTCGGCGGCGAGCACTCCGACAGCAGGCTCGCCCGCGAGCTGGCGCTGAAGGCCAGGACGGCGGTGGCGTTCGTGCACTACAGCTCCGCCCCCGAGGCGCGGTACCCGGTCGCGCTCGAGGAGTGCCTCGGCGCGCTGGACTGGGTGAGACGGCACGGCGCCGGGCTCGCGCTGGACGCCTCCCGCATCGCGGTCGCCGGCGGGAACCTGGCGGCGGCCCTGGCCCTGCGAGCGGGCGGGCGGCTGGCCGGGCAGGTGCTGCTGTACCCGGCGACCGACGCCTCGTGCGACACCGGCTCCTACCGCGACTTCGCCGAGGGCTACTTCCTGCGGGCCGACGGGATGCGCTGGTACTGGGACCAGTACATCCCTGACGACGGCAGGCGGGCCGAGAGCACCGCTTCACCGCTGCGGGCCACGCGCAGGGAGCTGAGCGGCCTCCCGCCGACGCTGGTGATCACCGCCGAGGCCGACGTGCTGCGCGACGAGGGCGAGGCCTATGCCGTACGGCTGCGCGAGGCGGGCGTGCCGGTGACGGCGGTCCGCTATCTGGGCGTCATCCACGGCTTCATGACGCTCAACGCCCTGCGCGGCACCCATTCCGCCCAGGAGGCGATCGACCAGGCCGGGCACTTCCTGGCCAGGGCGCTCGGCACCGCTGACGCGGGCCGGCCCTGAGGCCACCCGGCACGAGACTAGAGGCGGGGCCGGCCGTAAGCTGTGCCTGATCTCCACCGGATCGTGCAGAGGGAGTCCCCCCATCGCCACTCCACTCAGCTTCGCGGAGGTGCTGCGACGCCATCGGCGCGCGGCACGCCTGACGCTGGAACAGCTCGCCGAGGCGTCGGGAGTCAGTGCCCGCACGCTGTCCGACATGGAGCGCGGGCGCAGCAAGGGCCCGCAGCACCGGACCGTGACCGCGCTGGCCGACGCCCTGCGCCTGGCGGGCGCCGAACGCGAGCAGCTCATCGAGCTGGCGCGCGAGGGCCGCCTGCGCGACCACTGGGCCAGGCCGACCGGATTGTGCGAACTGCCCAGGCCCGTCGATGACTTCACGGGCCGGTCCGCGGAGCTGGCCTGGGCCGCTGAGGTGATGCGGGCGGGCGAGGCGGGACCGGGGCTCATCACCGGATCCGCCGGGCTGGGCAAGTCCACCCTGGCGATCCGCGCCGCCCACACGCTGCGGCCGGACTTCCCCGACGGGGTGTTCTTCCTCGACCTGTTCGGCATGTCCGCCGAGCCCCTGCCCTCCGATGAGGCGCTGGGCATGCTGCTGCGTGCGCTCGGCCTGACGGATCAGCAGCTTCCTGGCGGCGTCGGCGAACGGGCTTCGTTGTACCGCTCGCTCCTGCGCGAGCGGCGCGTCCTGGTCGTGCTCGACAACGCCGCCTCCGAGGAGCAGGTCAGGCCGCTGCTGCCTGGCGGCGGCACGGCCAGGGCCCTGGTGACCGGCCGCCGCCTGCTGGCCGGGCTGGAGGGCGTGCGCAGGCTCAGCCTCGGGCCGTTGCCGCCGATGGAGGCCACGCAGTTGCTGACCGGGATCCTGAAGGACCGCGGCACCCCGGACGCGGACCCCGCCCTCTGGGATCTGGCGCAGTTGTGCGGCGGGCTGCCGCTCGCGCTGCGGATCGCCGGCAACCGGCTGGCCAGCCGTCCCGGCTGGAACGCCGCCGACTTCGCCGCCCGGCTGACGGACGAGGAGCGCCGCCTGGACCAGCTCAGCGCGGGCGACCTGAAGATCGCCACGGCGTTCGGGCTCTCCTACGACCAGCTCGCGGAGGACACGCGGCGGGTCTTCCGCCGCCTGTCCCTGGTGCCGGGCCGCGACTTCGACGCCGCCCTGTCCTCCGTCGCGGGCGGCACGTCGATCGCCGGGGCGTGGGACGCCCTCGACGAGCTCGTCGACCTGGGCCTGCTGCAGGACGGGGCGTCGGGACGCTACCGCTTCCACGACCTGGTCCTGCTGTTCGCCCGCGAGCGGCTCAGGGCGGAGGAACCCGCTGCCGATCGCGACGCGGTCGTCGACGCGGTGACCTCATGGCTGCTGCGGATGGCCACCAGCGCGGGATCGTGGTTCGAACCGATCCACAGCCATCGCGACCCCGAACTCACGGGCCTGTCCACCCAGGAGGAGGCCGACCGCTGGCTGCGAGCGAACGTGGACAACTGGCTGGGTGCGTTGCGCCAGGCCGCCGACCGTGGCGGGCACGCCGCAGTGCTCCTGCTGGGCATGTCGATGATCCGCTTCGCCGACCGGTGGATGCACGCGGGGCACTGGCCCGACGTCTTCACCCTCGGCGCGAAGGCGGCCGCCGCTCTGGGAGATCTGCCCCGCCAGGCCGCGCATCTGAACGCGCTGGCCGCGGACCAGTTGGTGTCGGGAGGCGACATGGAGGCCGCGCTGCGCTACACGGCGCAGGCGATGGATCTGGCCGTGCGTGGCGGCAGCTCCGAGGAGATCGCCTCCGCCCACCACTTCGCGGCGGGCGCGCTGCGCAGGCTCGGCAGGCTCGACGAGGCCATCGAGGCGCAGAGCCGGGCGGCGGAGATCTTCAAGGCCGACGGCGACGTCGAGGCCTACAGCCACTGCCTCGGCTCCCTGGGCACCTGCTACCGCGACGCCGGCCAGTACCCGCAGGCTCTGGAGCACTACCTGGCCTTGTGGGACCTGGTGAACGACGACGCGTCAGGCCTGCTGCCGAACGCGGCGGCTTTCACCCGGTCAATCGCGCTGGCCCGCATCGGCGAATGCCTGGGACTTCTCGGCCGCAGATCCGAGGCGATCGCCAGGCTCACCGAGGCGATCGTCCTGCTTGAGGAAGCTCAGGTGCTTGCCGTCATGGCGGGCGCCCTGCAGACGCTGGCCTCCCTGCTGGCAGAGGAGGGCCGGGCCGGCGAGAGCCGTCAGACCTACGCGAGGGCGGCCGAGGTCTTCGAGGCCATCGGCGACAGCGACGCGAGCGACCGCTGCCGCGACCTCGCGTCCTGACGGTTCCGCACCACTTCTGCATGCTGTTCTGCGTGGTCCCCCAGCACGCCGGCGACTTTGATGGTGTGCAACGGGACAGGCACAGGGCCTGTCCTCCCAGCTCGGGAGCGACCATGACCACGATCAGGGACATCGTGCTGGTGCACGGTGCCTTCGTGGACGGATCCGGCTGGCGTGGTGTCCACGAGGAACTGACCTGGCACGGGCTGCGTGTCCACGTCGTGCAGAACCGGGCGTTGTCGCTGGAGGGCGACGCCGCGGCGGCCCGCCGGGTCCTGGACGGCCTCGACGGTCCCGCCGTCCTGGTCGGGCACTCCTACGGTGGGGTGGTCGTCAGCATGATCGGCGCCCATCCCAACGTCGCGTCGCTGGTGTACGTCGCCGCGTTCGCCCCCGACCGGGGCGAATCGGTCGGAAGCCTCATCGCCACCCTGCCGCCCGTCCTCCCCCCGGTGGACGGCATGCTCCTGCTCGACCGCGAGAAGTTCGCCGGCTGGTTCGCCGCCGACCTGCCCGACCGGCTGGCCGCGTTCATGGCCGACTCACAGGTCCCGTGGGGCGTGGACGCCCTGCGCGGGCCGGTCGCCGAGCCCGCGTGGAGGCACCGGCCCAGCTGGTACCTGCTCGCGACCCAGGACCGGATGATCCCGCCGCCGACCCAGCGCATGATGGCCGAGCGTGCCGGCTCGACCGTCGTCGAGGTCATCGGCAGCCACGCCGTCCACATCTCCCAGCCCGCCGCGGTGGCCGACCTCATCCGCCAGGCGGCCCTCTGACCCTCCCCTCCCCCGGACGGCCCGTACGTGACGCGCCGCCCGCCGATTCCGCACGCCTCAAAGCCGACTCTCAAGGAGGCAGTCATGACCAACAGATCAGTGACCAAGGCCGCCGTCATCGGCACCGCGGTCGAGTTCTACGACCTAGCGCTCTTCGGGCTGGCCGCGGCGATCGTCTTCAACGACCAGTTCTTCCCCGCCGACGCTCCCCTGGCGGGCACCCTCGGCTCCTTCACCGCGTTCGCCGTCGGCTTCCTGGCCCGGCCCATCGGCGGAGTCGTGTTCGGGCACGTCGGCGACCGGCTCGGGCGCAAGCCCGCCCTGGTCCTGACGCTGCTGCTGATGGGGCTGTCCACGACCTGCATCGGCCTGCTGCCCACCTACGACCAGGTGGGGCTGGCGGCGCCCATCATGCTCGTGGTGCTCCGGCTGGCCCAGGGATTCGGCGCCGGAGCCGAGTTCGCCGGCGCCCTGGTCATGGTCGCCGAGACCAGCGACCCGCGGCGGCGCGGCCTGTGGGCCTCGCTTCCCGGCACGGGCGTGCAGATCGGCATCCTGGTCGCCACCCTGGTCTTCACCGTGTTCGCGCCGCTGCCGTCGTTCGAGTCGTGGGGCTGGCGGGTGCCGTTCCTGCTCAGCCTGGTGGGCGTCGGCGTCGGGCTGTTCTTCAGGATCCGGGTGCCGGAATCCGAGCTCTTCGAGCGCGAGCGGGCGCGAGGGGTGAGCCGTTTCCCCGTGCTGGAGGTCGTCAGGCGGCAGCCGCGTCACCTGCTGATCGCCGTCGCCCTCAACGCCCCGTACGGCGCGATCGGCTACATCCTCAACGTCTTCGTGCTGTCGTACGTCACCAAGACGCTCGGGCTGCCCGCCACGGTCGGCCTGACGGCGAACATCGTCTCCGCCGTCGTGGGGATCGTGCTCATGCCGCTGTTCGGGCTGCTGGCCGATCGCGTCGGCCGCCGCCCCGTCTTCCTCGGCGCCGCGCTCTCCCTGTCCCTGTTCGCCTTCCCGATGTTCTGGCTGATCGACACCGGCCGGCCCGTGCTGGTGATCCTCGCGCTCACGCTCGGCTACGGCGTCTGCGTGACCGCGATGTTCGCCGTCCTCGGCTCGATGCTGACCGAGCTGTTCGGCACGCGGCACCGCTACAGCGGCATCGCCGTCTCCCGCGAGTGGACGGCCGCGCTGGCCAGCGGGCCCGCACCCCTCGTGGCGGCCACCCTGGTCGCGAACGCGGGCGGCGCGTCGTGGCCCATCGCCCTGCTGCTCATGGGCTGCTCGGCCGTCATCGGCATCGCGGTCCTGCTCGCCCCCGAGACCCGCGCCAAGGAGCTGGGTGACCGCTTAAGTCACGAGCCCGTCGGCTCACATGCAGTCATCTGACCGATTTCGACCCCGGCACCGCAGACCTAGCGTCGTGCCATCGACACCGACTTGAAGGAACCTGACATGCCTTACGTGACCACCTCGGACGGAACCGAGATCTTCTACAAGGACTGGGGCTCGGGCCGTCCGGTCGTCTTCAGCCACGGGTGGCCGCTCAACGCCGACGCCTGGGACAACCAGATGCACCTGGTGGCATCGCACGGCTACCGTGCCATCGCCCACGACCGGCGCGGCCACGGCCGCTCCAGCCAGCCGTGGGACGGCAACGCCATGGACACCTACGCCGACGACCTGGCCCAGCTGATCGAAACCCTGGACCTGCGTGACGCCGTACTGGTCGGCCACTCCACCGGCGGCGGCGAGGTCACCCGCTACATCGGACGGCACGGCACCTCCCGCGTGTCCAAGGCGGTCCTGCTGGGCGCCGTGCCGCCGCTGATGCTCAAGACCGACGACAACCCGGAGGGCCTGCCCATCGAGGTGTTCGACGGCATCAGGGCCGGGGTGAGCAACGATCGTTCGCAGTTCTACAAGGACCTGGCCGTCCCCTTCTACGGCTACAACCGGCCGGGCGCCGAGGTGTCGCAGGGTGTCATCGACGCCTTCTGGCTGTGGAGCATGCAGGTCGGCGTCAAGGGTGCGCTCGACTGCATCAGGGCCTTCTCGGAGACGGACTTCGTCGAGGACCTCAAGAGCTTCGACATCCCGACCCTGATCGCCCACGGCGACGACGACCAGATCGTCCCCTTCGTCGCCTCGGCTCCCAAGGCCGCCGAGCTGGTCAAGGACGCCACGCTCAAGGTCTACCCGGGCGCCCCGCACGGCCTGGCCGGCGCCTTCGAGCGCGAGTTCAACGACGACCTGCTCGCCTTCCTCGCCTCCTGAAAGGGCCTCCGATCATGATCAAGCGATTGCTCGCCGTTCTCACCATCGCCCTGCTCGCCATCACGGGGGCCGCCTCCGCGCAGGCGAACACCACGACCAGCTCGACCGGCTCGACCGCCAAACCCACTGTCGTGCTGGTGCACGGCGCCTTCGCCGACGCCTCCGGCTTCAACGGCGTCATCGCCCTGCTGCAGCGGGCGGGCTTCCCGGTCATCGCCCCGGCCAACCCGCTGCGCGACACCACGGCCGACGCCGCCTACGTCTCCAGCATCATCGACACCATCCCGGGGCCGGTCATCCTGGCGGCCCACTCCTACGGCGGCGTCGTCATCACCAACGCCGCCCGCGGCCACGACAACGTCAGGGCCCTGGTCTACCTCGGCGCCTTCGCTCCCGACGAGGGCGAGAGCGCCCTGCAGCTGGCCGGGCAGTTCCCCGGCAGCGAGCTCGGCCATGCCCTCATCGCGCGCCACTACCCGATTCCCGGCAGCACCGAGCCGGGTACCGACGGATACATCGACCCCGCCCAGTTCCGCGCGGTGTTCGCCGCCGACCTGCCCGAGCACACCACCCGGCTGATGGCCGCCACCCAGCGTCCCGGCAGCGTCGGCGGGCTGTCCGGCGCCAGCGGCGCCCCCGCCTGGAAGAGCATCCCGTCCTGGTACCTCATCCCGACCCAGGACAAGGTCATCCCGCCGGCCGCTCAGCGGTTCATGGCCAAGCGCGCCGGCAGCAAGGTCACCGAGATCAACTCCTCGCACGTCGTCATGATCTCCCACCCTGCCGCGGCGGCGGCCGTCATCTTCGCCGCCCACGCCTCAACCCGCTAGGAGCATCGCGATGAAACCCGACACGATCGTCCTGATCCACGGCTTCTGGGTCACCCCGCGCAGCTGGGAGAACTGGGTCGCCCACTACGAGCGCAAGGGCTTCAGGGTCCTGGCCCCCGCCTACCCCGGCTTCGAGGTCGAGGTCGAGGCGCTCAACGCCGACCCGACGCCGATCGAGCGGCTCAGCGTCCCGGAGATCATCAGCTCGCTGGAGAAGCTCGTCGGCGGCCTGGACAAGCCGCCGATCCTCATGGGCCACTCGGCGGGCGGCGTCTTCACCCAGATCCTGCTCGACCACGGGTACGGGGCGGCGGGCGTGGCGATCAACTCCGCGCCCACCGAGGGCGTCAAGATCATCCCGCTCTCGCAGATCAAGGCCACCTTCCCGGTCCTGAAGAACCCCGCCAACCGGCACCGCGCGGTCGGCCTCGACTACGACCACTGGCGCTACGCCTTCACCAACACCTTCCCCGAGGACGAGGCCCGCGCCACCTACGAGCGCTACCACATCCCCGCGTCGGGGAACGTCTTCTGGGGCAGCGCGCTGGCCAACATCCACCCGGGCAAGGACGACAACTGGGTGAACTACCGCAACGACGCCCGCAAGCCGCTGCTGTTCATCTCGGGTGAGCACGACAACCTCATGCCGCCCAAGATCCAGCGCTCCAACGCCGCGCACTACAAGTCGGAGCACACCATCACCGAGGTGGTCGAGTTCGCCGGCCGTGCCCACCTGATGCCCGCGGAGAAGGGCTGGGAGGAGGTCGCCGACCACGCCCTCGCCTGGGCCCTGGACCACTCCTGACACCGGGGGCCGGCCTCCGCGGCACGCGCCGCGGAGGCCGGATCCATCCACGAAAGGACGCGAAGAGCATGACCTCCACGCAGCCCGCCCACCTGGCGACCGCAGCCCTGCAGGACGTCCTCGTCGACGTCGCCGAGCTGGCGTCGCAGGCCAGGCAGGCACACTGGAACGTGCGCGGCGCCACGTTCCTGCCCGTGCACCACTGGCTGGACGAGCTCGCGCAGACCCTGCGCTCCCACGCCGACACGCTGGCCGAGCGCATCACCGCCCTCGGCGGCTGGCCTGACGCCGGCAGCGAGACACTGAGCGAACGCACCACCCTGGAGTCGCTGCCCTTCGGCCGGCTCACCACCGGTCAGGCCCTGGCCGCCATGGACGCCGGACTGGGCCGCGTCGCCGCGGTGGCCGTCGCATGGCTGGGCAACCCGGACGTCGGCCGTGATCCGGTGACCGCCGACCTGCTCACCACCGTCTGCCGCGACGCCCAGATCCAGCAGTGGTTCGCCCGCGCCCAGCAGGAGCCGTCGTGACGGTCTTCTCCCGAGGCTTCCGCGGCAAGCACCACCGCGACGACCGGCTGCCGCCCGGGCAGTACCTCACCCAGGGCTTTCCTGTCCTGTCGGCCGGGCCGACGCCCCGGATACCGCTGGATCGGTGGGAGTTCGCCATCGACACCGAGACCGAGCAGGTGCACCGGTGGAGCTGGGAGGAGCTGACGGCCCTGCCGTCCGAGACGCCGACCGTGGACATCCACTGCGTGACCAGCTGGTCCAAGCTCGACACCCGCTGGCGGGGCGTCTCGCTCGACGTGCTCTTCGAGCGGGTGGAGACGGCCGCGGACTACGCGCTGGTCTACTGCTACGGCGGCTACACCACCAACCTCCCGCTGGAGGACCTGCTGGACGGCAAGGCCTGGATCGCCTACGGCTACGACGGCCACGAGCTGGCGCCCCAGCACGGCGGTCCTGCCCGGCTGCTGGTCCCGCACCTGTACTTCTGGAAGTCGGCCAAGTGGGTGCGCGGCATCCGCCTGCTGCACCAGGACCACCCCGGCCTGTGGGAGAGCGCCGGGTACCACAACTACGGCGATCCCTGGCGCGAGCAGCGCTACGCCGATGACTAGGTGGCGTACCGTCCGCCTGGCCGGCGCCCACGACGAGACCGCCGGCTCCCGCACGCTGGTCTTCGACGCGCCTGACTGGCCGGGTCACCTGCCCGGCCAGCACGTCGACGTACGGCTGACCGCGCCGGACGGCTACAGCGCCCGCCGCAGCTACTCTCTGGCGAGCGCCGAGGGCGTGGAGCTGACCGTGGAGCGCATCGACGACGGCGAGGTCTCCCCCTACCTCACCGACGAGTTGAGAGTCGGCGACCAGGTGGAGATCCACGGCCCGATCGGCGGCTGGTTCGTCTGGCGCCCCGCCACGACGCCGGTGCTGCTGGTCTCCGGCGGCGCGGGGATCGTGCCGATGATGGCCATGATCCGCGCTCGCCGGGCGGCGGGGGTGCGCGCCCCCTTCCACCTGGTCCATTCGCTGCGCTCGCCGGGCCGGCTCCACTACGCCTCGGAGCTGCTGAGCCCCGACCCGGGGGTGCGGGTCAGCCTGCTCTACACCCGGGAGGCGCCCGGCGGCCACCCCCGCCCGCCCGGCCGCCTGACCGCCGCGGATCTCGACGGTCCCGGCGCCGCCTGCTTCGTGTGCGGGCCCACCGGCTTCGTCGAGGCGGCCGCCGATCTGCTCGTGGGCCTCGGTCACGATCCCGGCGCCATCAGGACCGAACGTTTCGGTCCGTCCGGATCATGAGCGCTCTCAGCTTCTCCACAGCGGCCGTCCTCCATGCTGGCCCCATGAAGGCAGCGGTCTACACCAGGTTCGGCCCGCCCGAGGTCATCAGCCTCCACCAGGTGCCGAAGCCTCGCCCCAGGGACGGCGAGGTGCTGATCAAGGTGCGGGCGACGACGGTCACCTCGGCGGAGTGCGCGATGCGGCGGGGCCGCCCGCTGTGGGGCAGGGTCATCCTCGGCTTCCTGCGCCCGCGCAAGCGCATGCGGAGGCTGGGCACGGAGCTGGCCGGGCAGGTCGAGGCAGTGGGGAGCAAGGTCACCAGGTTCGGACCCGGCGACGAGGTGTTCGGGTTCACGGGGTTCCGGCTGGGGGCGAACGCGGAGTACGTGTGCCTGCCGCAGCAGGCCTCGCTGGCGCTCAAGCCGGCCACGGCCGGCTTCGAGGAGGCCGCGGCATCAGTCGACGGGGCGTCGACGGCGCTGCACTTCCTGAGCAAGGCGGGGATCCGTCCGGGCCACAGGGTCCTGATCTACGGGGCTTCGGGAAGCATCGGGAGCTACGCCGTCCAGCTGGCCAAGCGGCTCGGGGCGCACGTGACGGCGGTCTGCGGCCCGTCCAACGCCGATCTGGTGACCGAACTGGGCGCCGACGAGGTGATCGACTACACCAAGCAGGACTACAGCCGCGGCGGGGCGAGGTACGACATCGTCTTCGACACCCTGGGCAAGTCGTCCTTCGCCAGGGCCAGGGCCGTTCTGGGCAGGCGGGGCCGCTACGCCGTCACCACCGGCCTGCACAACTCCCTGCTCTCCCTGGTCACCCCGAGGGTCGTCACCGGCATGTCGGTGGAGAAGAACCAGGCGCTCCAGCTCATCAGGGGGCTCCTGGAGGCGGGCCAGCTGCGTGTCGTCATCGACCGCCGCTATCCCTTCGAGCACATCGCCGAGGCGCACCGCCACGTGGAGACCGGTCACAAGCGCGGGAACGTCGTGGTCAGCATCACTCAGGCCGATTAATTATTTGGAAACTTTCCTAAAAGAAACCATTGACCCGGCTGTCCGCGCCGCCTTACGTTCGCGCTCAACAACGCCTTTTCACCCCCTGGACGGCGATGATGAGCACCACCCCCCGCTTAGCGAGACTGCGACTTGCCGCCTGCGCCGCGGCCCTGGCCCTGGCGGCGACGGCCCTGGCCGCCACGGCCGCCACGAGGGTCGACGCCGCGGTCGACCACGAGACCTGCCGCCCCGACGGGCTGTACAAGACGGCCGACGTCACGGTCCCCTACTGCGACGTCTACGACGAGAACGGCCGGGAGAAGATGGGCGCGGACCACCCGCGCCGCGTCATCGGCTACTTCACCGGCTGGCGCCACGGGCAGAACGGCCAGCCCGCCTACCTGGCCAGCAACATCCCCTGGTCGAAGATCACCCACATCAACTACGCCTTCGCCCACGTGGGACCCGACAACAGGATCTCGGTGGGCGCCGACAACGCGTCCAACCCGGCGACCGGGATGACCTTCCCCGGCCAGGATCCCGCCCTGCCGTACAAGGGGCACTTCAACCTGCTCAACACGCTCAAGAAGCAGAACCCGCACGCCAAGACGCTGATCAGCGTCGGCGGCTGGGCCGAGAGCGGCGGGTACTTCGACGACGCGGGCAACCGGCAGGCGTCGGGCGGCTTCTACACGATGACCGACAGCCAGGCGGCGATCGACACCTTCGCCGACTCGGCCGTGTCGTTCATCCGCAAGTACGGCTTCAACGGCGTGGACATCGACTACGAGTACCCCACGAGCATGAAGGACGCGGGCAACCCGCTCGACTTCCAGATCGCCAACGCCCGGCGGGCCACGCTCATGGGCAACTACGTCAAGCTGATGAAGTCGCTGCGTGAGCGCCTGGACCGCGCCTCGGCCCAGGACGGTAAGTACTACCTGCTCACCATCGCCGCCCCCGCCAGCGGATACCTGCTGCGCGGCATGGAGACCTTCCAGGTGACGCAGTACCTCGACTACGTCAACATCATGTCCTACGACCTGCACGGCGCGTGGAACGAGTTCGTCGGGCCGAACGCCGCGCTCTACGACGACGGCAAGGACGCCGAACTGGCCAAGTGGGGCGTCTACACGACCTCGCAGTACGGCGGCATCGGGTACCTGAACACCGACTGGGCCTACCACTACTTCCGCGGCGCCATGCCCCCAGGCCGCATCAACATCGGCGTGCCGTACTACACGCGCGGCTGGAAGAACGTCAACGGCGGCACCAACGGCCTGTGGGGCACGGCGCCCAAGAGCTCGGGCTGCCCCACCGGGCTGACGACCTGCGGCGACGGCGCGATCGGCATCGACAACGTCTGGCACGACCTGGACGGCCAGGCCGAGACGCCCGGCGGCGGCAACCCGATGTGGCACGCCAAGAACCTGGAGCGCGGCATCCAGGGCTCCTACATCGGGCAGTACGGCCTGGACCCGGTCAACGACCCGAACGACCGGATCTCCGGCACCTACGCCCGCCACTACGACTCGACGCTGGTCGCGCCGTGGTTGTGGAACTCCAGCAAGAAGGTGTTCCTGTCGACCGAGGACGAGCAGTCGATCAGGGCCAAGGCGGAGTACGTCCGCGACACCGGCCTCGGCGGCATGATGATCTGGGAGCTCGCGGGCGACTACAAGTGGACCGGCTCCGAGTACTTCATGGGTGACACGCTGACCACGCTGGCCCACGACACGCTCAAGACCGCCGCGCCGTACAACGCGACCCGCGCCAAGGTGGCCATCCCCGCCGAGAAGCTCGACATCACCATCGAGGCGGGCGGCTTCCCGGTCGGCGACAGCAACTACCCGATCAGCGCCAAGCTGAAGATCACCAACCGGTCCGCGGTGACCGTGCCGGGCGGCGCCGAGTTCCAGTGGGACTACTCCGCCGCCTCGCCGCCCAACGCCAAGGACCAGTCCGGCTTCGGGCTGACCGTGATCGGCAAGGAGCACACCGGCGCGAACAACATCGGCGGGCTCAAGGGCGACTACAACCGGGTCTCGGTCAAGCTGCCGGCCTGGCAGTCGCTCGCGCCCGGCGCCTCGGTGACCATGGACTACGTCTACTACCTGCCAGCTCCCGGACCGAACAACTACACGGTCACCTTCGGCGGCAGGACGTACGGCCTGGTGCAGGACCTGGCGCGCGGCGGCACCGTGGTCACGCCCACGGCCTCGCCCACCGTCACCCCGACCGGCGGCACGTGCACGGAGCCTCCGTGGGAGGCGGGCAAGATCTACACGGGCGGCCAGCGGGTCTCGCACAAGGGCAAGGTGTGGGAGGCCAGATGGTGGTCGCAGAACAACGAGCCGGGCACCAACGACGTGTGGCGCGAGGTCGGCCTCTGCAGCGGCCCGACCAGCAGCCCGACGATCACCCCGACCGTGACGTCCAGCCCGACGATCACCCCCACGGTCACGTCCAGCCCGACCGTCACCCCCACCGTGACGTCCAGCCCGACCGTCACCCCCACCGTGACGTCCAGCCCGACCGTCACCCCCACCGTGACGTCGAGCCCGACCGTGACTCCCACCGGCACCTACCCCGCCTGGCGGGCGGGCACCGCGTACGCCGCCGGTGACCGGGTGACCTACCAGGGCGTCAACTACCAGTGCCGCCAGCCGCACACCGCGCTGGCCGGCTGGGAGCCGTCCAACGTCCCGGCGCTCTGGCAACGCCTGTAGCAGCGAAACCCGTCCAAGGAGAGCCTGGCCTTTCGCTAGGCTCTCCTTTCGCATTTCATACGGCTAAAGCCGGATTTATCCCCATTTGGAGCTGCCGTGTCCCAGCAAGACGAGCCCGCGCACGCCGTCACGGAGGAGCCCGCCCCATCGGACACCCACGTCTACGGCCTGCCCGGCAAGCCGCTGACCAGGGGGCCCTTCCTGTTCGGCCTGATCGGCGGCCTGGGCGTGCTGACCGCGATCGCGATCGGCCAGATGGTCATCCACTCCCTCAGCGTGATCATCCTCATCGTGGTGGCGATGTTTTTGGCGATCGGGCTCAACCCCGCCGTGGAGGCGCTGCAGCGCAGGGGGCTGGCCAGGCGCTGGGCCATCTCGATCGTCTTCGCCTCGGTGATCGTGCTGTTCGCCCTGTTCGGCCTGGCCATCGTGCCGCCGGTCAGCCGCGAGCTGACCGCCTTCATCCAGGCGCTGCCCGGCTACCTGACCGAACTGCAGCAGAACCCGACGGTCCAGCAGCTCGACGCGGAGTACGGGATCATCCAGCAGGCGATCTCCTTCGTCGCCTCGCAGCTCGGCCCCACGCTCGCGGGCGGCATACTCAACGCCGGCGTCGAGGTGCTCGGGGGCGTCTTCAACGGTCTCACCCTGCTCGTGCTGATGCTCTACTTCCTCGGCTCCCTGCACTCCACCAAGCAGTACCTGCTCAAGCTGGTGCCCGCCTCCCGGCGCTACCGCACGGAGTCGATCACCGACCAGATCCTCAGCGGCATCGGCGGCTACGTCGCGGGCAACATCCTCATCTCGGTCATCGCGGGCGTCGTCAGCTGGATCTTCCTGCACTTCGCCGGGGTCAAGTACGCGCTCGCGCTCGCCCTGGTGGTGGCGGTGCTCGACCTCATCCCCCTGGTCGGCGCCACGATCGGCGCGGCGGTGGTCACCCTCGTGGCGCTGCTGCAGTCGCTGCCGCTGGGGCTGGCCTGCCTGGTCTTCTTCGTGGTCTACCAGCAGGTCGAGAACTACCTGATCTACCCGCGCGTCATGACGCGCTCGGTCAACGTCACCCCGGCGGTCACCGTGATCGCGGCGCTCATCGGCGGCGCGCTGCTCGGCATCGTCGGCGCGTTGCTGGCCATCCCGGTGGCCGCCGCCATCGCCCTGATCATCCGCGAGCTGGTGCACCCCCGGCAGGCGGGGCACTAGGTCACGGGTGGGGGGCCAGCTCCCGGACGAAGCGGGCCACCGCCGCGTTGAACGCCTCCGGCTGCTCGACCGCGCTCAGGTGCCCCGCCTTCTCGATCACCGTCAGCGACGAACCCTCGGGTACGGCACGCGCCATGGCCTCGGCGTCGGCCACCGGCGACAGCTCGTCCTCCTCCCCCACGATGACCAGCACCGGCGCCTTCAGCGCCGCGAGGGTGTCGAAGCTGTCGGGCCGCGCCGCCATCGCCCGCTGCGCCCACGCGACCGCCCCCGGCGGGGCCGAGCGCACGAGCTCCCGCACCCTGCCGTGCACCATGGCGCGCCGCTGCTTGGTGGTCGTGCCGGTGAGCGCGGGCAGCACCTCCTGGATCAGCACCTCGGGCCCGCCGTCGAGCACGGCCCGCGCGATCCGCTCGCGGTTGTCGCGCGCGGCTTCCTGGTCGGCGCTCGCCTTCGTGTCGGCCAGGATGACCCCGAGCACCCGGTCAGGGTGGCGGCGGCAGAAGGCCATCGTGACGTAGCCGCCCATCGACTGGCCGCCGATCACCGCCCGCTCGATCCCCTCGCGGTCGAGCAGCTCCGCGACGTCGTCGGCCATGAGGTCGAGCGACGGCTCCTCCTCCGGCAGCCGCGAGCCGCCGAACCCCCGCAGATCGGGAGTGATCACGCGGCAGGTGGCCGCCAGGCCCTCCCGTTGGGCCAGCCACATGGCCGACGAGAGCGGGAAGGCGTGGAGCAGGACGACAGGGAGGCCGCTCCCGGCTGATCTCGTGTGAAGCTGCACGGATCACACGGTAGCCCGGTTGATGACCGGCCGCCCTTTGGTCATCCACCCAAATATCGGTTATCAGCCGACCGTCAAACCGCCGTCCACGACCAGGACCTGACCCGTCATGTAAGCGGACGCGTCGCTCGCCAGGAAGACCGCCGGATGCGCCATCTCCTCCGGGGTGCCCCAGCGCCGCAGCGGCACGTTGCCGACCGTGCGCTTGCTGGTCTCCTCGTCCTCCCGCAGGTTGCTGTTGAGGTCGGTGGCCACCCAGCCGGGGCACAGCGCGTTGACGCGCACTCCCATCGCGCCCCACTCCACCGCCAGCGACCTGGTCAGCGACACCAGGGCCGCCTTCGCCGCGCCGTACGGGGCCAGGAGCGGAGCGGCGCCCAGCCCGCCGACCGACGCCACGTTGATCACCGACCCGGACCAGCGGCCCAGCAGGTGCGGCGCCACCGCGTGGCAGACCGCCATCGCCGAGTCGAGGTTGAGGCGCATGAGCTTGTCCCAGCCCGACAGGCGCAGGTCCTTGAACTCGACCATGAAGTTCGAGCCGCCCGCGTTGTTGACGACGACGTCGAGGTGGCCGAGCTCGGCGATGCTCTGGTGGACGGCACGCGTCGCCGCGTCACGATCGCTCAGATCGGCGGGGACCACCACGGCGCGCCTGCCGTGCTGCTGGACCTCCTTGGCCACCTCGTCCAGCGACTCCGCGGACCTGGAGACCAGCGCCAGGTCGGCGCCCGCCTGCGCGTAGGCCACCGCGATGGCCCTGCCGATGCCCCGCGACGCTCCCGTGACGAGCGCCGTCTTGCCGGAAAGATCGAAAGCCTGCATAGAACGTTATTCTAGTGACCACTCCGTGGGCAGAGGGAAGGCCGCGGGGTTCACCCTTTTCACGATCTCGTCCAGCACGATCCTGACGTACGGCTCGCCGACCCACAGATGCTTGGCCCCGTCGACCCCGATCACCTCGGCCTGCGGCACCCGCGAGAACCGCGCCCGCGCCTCCTCGGGCCGCAGATAGTCGTCGAACTCCGGCACCAGCACCGTCAGCGGCCTGCCGAACTCCGCCCATCTGTCAAGATCGTCGTCGGTGGCCCTGTGCAGCGGCGGCGACAGCAGGATCGCCCCCTCCACCAGCGGATCGTGCGCCCATTTCAGCGCCAGCTCGGTGCCGAACGACCAGCCCACCACCCACACGCGCGGCAGGTCGTGGAACTCGGCGTACTCCAGCGCCGCCGCCACGTCGAACCGCTCGCCCTCGCCGCCGTCGAACGCCCCCTCCGAGGTGCCGCGATCGGACGAGGTGCCCCGGGTGTTGAAGCGCAGCACCGCCAGATCCGCCAGCGCCGGCAGCCGGTTGGCGGCCTTCTTGTACACGTGGCTGTCCATGAACCCGCCGTGCGTCGGGAGCGGATGCAAAGTCACCAGCGTCGCCACCGGCGCCCCGCCCTCCGGCACGGCCAGCTCGCCGACGAGCGTCAGATCGTCGGCGGTGTGCAACTCGATGTCCTCGCGCCGCGCCGGCAACTCCGTGGCCGCACGAATCTCCATGCCCGTCCTTCCGTCACCGTTCCGTCCCGCCTGCACAGTAACGACCCTGCCATGGGCCGGTGACCTCAGTACCGGCTACGCCCGGGACCCCGATCGAGCCGCTTGCGCCAGCAGGTCGTGTGCCAGTGGCGCCGCTCCGCGTCGCCGCCCGTCCAGTCGGGCCAGGTCACCAGGTGTGGCTTACCCGGGAGGATCTCCTGATCACATCCGGGGCAGCGGTACTGCTTGCCCGACGACGCCCCGGACAGCGGCCGCACCCTCCAGTCGCCGTCGGGCCACTCCTCGATCTTCTCCCCGCCTGACGGGAAGCCCAGCGGCCGCTGGTCGTCGTCGCGGCGACGCGCCTTGCGCGGGCTCATGCCGCCGGCCCACCCGGGAACACACTCCGGCAGCCGGCACCCATCACACCCACAACCGCCAATTCAACCGCCATTCCCCCATCTTCCCACTTCGGAGCACACCCGCGACCCGCCCACAAGGCTCTCAGCTCGGCTCGGGGACACGGAAAGCGCGCGTCACACACCCTTCAGCACACGATCAAGGGCCGCCCGCCCCACCGGCCCCCAGTGGGGTTTCCCGCCAGGAAGTCCCCGATCCCCGTTCTGCCCCATGAGCATGAGGAAGAGGCTCTTCAACGCCGCCAGCCCCCGGGCCCGACGGATCGCCGCTTCGCCGGCGAGCCCGTACCTGTCGAAGAACCGCGAGGCCGTCCCCGCGGGCAGCAGCACCCATGCGGCGGCGAGGTCCCAGGCCGGATCGCCCGCGAACATGTCGCCGAAGTCGACGATGCCCGCGAGCGTGCCGTCGGCGACGACGACGTTCGCGGGGTGGAGGTCGCCGTGCACCCACACCGGCCCGCCCTCCCACGCCTCGGCCGCCACGGCGTCGTCCCAGACGGCCCTGACCTGGGCGGTGACACCGGCGAGGGCGTCGGGGTCGACAGCCTGGATAAAGCGCTCGAAGCCGTCCGTGCAGTCCCTGGGGTGGGCGCCGCGGTCCCCGGCGATGGGCGCGTCGGCGGGCGCCTCGACGTGGAGCGCGCGCAGGAAGCCCGCCAGGGTGTCGGCCGCGTGATCGCCACGGCCGATCGAGCCGCGGTCGAGCGGCTCGCCGTGAACCCACGTCATCACGGTCCAGTGCCTGGGGAACCGCTCGGACGGTTCGCCGAACCGCACCGGGGTCGGCACCGGGAGCGGCAGGAGCGGGGCCAGCACGGGCAGCCACCGCCGCTCCTTGAGCTGGAGCTCCGGGGTGGGGTCCATGCGCTGCATGCGGACGGCCAGGTCGTCGCCGAGGCGCCACATCTGGTTGCCCCATCCTCCCGCGACCTCGCGCACGGGCAGCCCCGCGAGGTCCGGGTGCTGCTCGCGCAGCAGCGCGCGGACCAGGTCCGCGGTGATCTCGGTGACGGTCATACGACGTCACGGTACTGCGGCGGTGAACGCGCGCTCTCCGGAGAAGGCACCCGCCACCCGGCGGCTCTGGGAGACTGCTCTGCATGCGTCTGGTCATCGCGCGCTGCAGCGTGGATTACATCGGGCGGCTCACGGCACACCTGCCGATGGCCCCCCGCCTCATTCTCATCAAGGCCGACGGCAGCGTCAGCATCCACGCCGACGACCGTGCCTTCAAGCCGCTCAACTGGATGAACCCACCCTGCAAGCTCTCCGAGGACGGCGGCACGTGGACCGTCACCCACGGCAAGACGGGCGAGAAGCTGGTCATGACGATGGAGGAGATCCTCCACGACTTCTCCCACGAGCTCGGCATCGACCCCGGCCTGATCAAGGACGGGGTGGAGGCGCACCTGCAGGAGTTGCTCGCCGAGCACATCACCACCCTGGGCGAGGGCTGGAGCCTGGTGCGGCGCGAGTTCATGACCGCGATCGGGCCGGTCGACATCCTGTGCCGTGACGCCAAGGGCGCCACGGTCGCCGTGGAGATCAAGCGCCGGGGCGAGATCGATGGCGTGGAGCAGCTCACGCGCTATCTGGAGCTGCTCAACAGAGATCCGCTGCTGGCTCCGGTGAAGGGGATCTTCGCAGCGCAGGAGATCAAGCCCCAGGCCAGGGTGCTGGCGGCCGATCGGGGCATCGACTGCGTGACGCTCGACTACGACGCTCTGCGCGGCATCGAGCCGGAGAATCCGACGCTGTTCTGACCCGGTGTTCTCGATGCCGTGGTGGAGATCACGAGCGGGTGGCCGTCCTCCGTTCGGAGGACGGCGCGGTCGGTCCACCGGTGGTCCCGCGCGAGCCGTACGACACGGACGCTTGACCCATGGACCCAGTGGTGAGCATCAAGGGGCTGACCAAGAGCTACGGCAGTCTCCAAGCAGTCCAGTCCGTCGACCTGGCCATCGGCAGGGGCGAGATCTTCGCGCTTCTCGGCCCCAACGGCGCGGGGAAGTCCACGACCGTCGAGATCCTCGAAGGCCACCGCAGGCGCGACGGCGGCGAGGTGACGGTCCTGGGCGAGGATCCGGGCCGGGCGGGCAGGCGGTGGCGGGAGCGGATCGGCATCGTGCTGCAGACCTCGAACGACACCGCCGAGGTGACGGTGCGGGAGGTGGTGCGCCACTTCGCCACCTTCTACCCCCGTCCCCGGAACCCCGACGAGCTGATCGAGCAGGTGGGGCTCGGTGCGCAGCGCCATCAGCGCGTCGGCCGCCTGTCCGGCGGGCAGCGCCGCAGGGTGGACGTGGCCCTGGGCCTGGTGGGAGATCCCGAGCTGCTCTTCCTGGACGAGCCGACGACCGGGTTCGATCCGGAGGCGCGCAGGCGGTTCTGGGAGCTGATCAAGGGGTTGCAGGGGACCACGATCCTGCTGACCACGCACTATCTCGACGAGGCGGAGGCGCTGGCGGATCGGGTGGCGGTGATCGCCAGGGGGCGCATCGTGGCCGAGGGCGATCCGCGCACGCTGGGCGGCAGGTCCGGCGGCAGGGCGACGGTGAGCTGGGCGGAGGGCAGCGTGCGGACCGACAGCCCGACCGCGACGGTGACGGAGCTGGCCGGGCGGTACGGGGGCGAGGTGCCTGGCCTGCAGGTGGTCAGGCCGACGCTGGAGGACACCTACCTGGAGCTGATCGGAGCGTCGCGATGACGGTGGCGCTGGCCAGGGCGGGGTTCGAGCTGAAGGTGTTCTTCCGCGAGCGTGACCAGGTGGTCTTCACCTTCTCGCTCCCGATCGTCCTGCTGGTGTTGTTCGGCTCGATCTTCACGGGCGAGTATCCGGGCACCGGTGTGACGGTGGCCGAGGTCTACACGGCCGGGATGATCGGCGCGGCGGTTCTCGCGGTGAGCCTGCAGAACCTGGGCATCAGCATCGCGGTGGAGCGCGAGGAGGGGGCGCTCAAGCGGCTCAGCGGCACGCCGCTGCCGAAATACGCGTACTTCGCGGGGAAGGTCGGCAGCGTTCTGGTGATGGCGCTGTGCGAGATCGCCCTCCTGCTCGCGGTGGCCGTGCTGCTCTACGACATCGACCTGCCGCGGGGCACGGCCTGGCTGACCTTCGCGTGGGTGGTGTTCCTGGGCCTGACCTCGGGGTGTCTGCTGGGCATCGCCGCCAGCAGCCTGGCCGGATCGGCCAAGAGCGCCGGTGCGGTGATCACGCTGCCCTTCCTGGTGCTGCAGTTCATCTCGGGGGTGTTCATCCCCTTCACCGAGTTGCCGGGCTGGCTGACGGACGTGGCGGCGATCTTCCCGCTCAAGTGGATGTGCCAGGGCCTGCGCGCGGTGTTCCTGGGCGACGGGGGCCTGGTGCTGCAGCCGACCGGTTCCTACGAGCTGGCCAAGACGGCCCTGGTCCTGGGAGCCTGGGTGATCGGAGGCTTGGTGTTGTGCCTGATGACATTCCGGTGGAAGAGCCGCCGCGACGGATGACCGACCTCGCGCAGCGGTCGAGCGAGATCTACGACCGGCTGTGGGGCTGGGAGCTGGTGCTGGTCATCTCGATCGCGGTGCCGGTCTTCTTCGTCCTGCTGGTCAACGAGTCCGCCCTGACCAAGGCGACCGTCGCCGGATGCCTGCTGGCGATCCTGCCGCTCTACGTCCTGCTGGGGCGTCCGGCGATCGTCGGCGGCGACGATCGCCGCGGCCTGCTCTACATCGTCGGGATGCTCGTGCTCTACATCCCGCCCGCGCTGATCTCGGGACCGGCCACCTACGCGCTGTTCGGCCTGTGCGCGCAGTGTTTCCTGGCCCTGCCGGCCCGGCGGGCGATCGCGGCCGTGGTGATCCTCTGCGTCCCTCCGGTGATCTACAGGTTCTCCGAGGGGCACTTCTACGAGATCATCGTGATCGTCACGATCACGCTGTTCTTCTCCTCGGCCTTCGGCATCTGGGCGACGCGGATCATCGAGCAGAGCCGGGAGCGGGCGGAGCTGATCAAGCAGCTGGAGGCCAGCAGGGCGGAGGTGGCCAGGCTGTCGGCGGAGGCGGGGGCCCGTCAGGAGCGCGAACGGCTGGCCGGGGAGATCCACGACACTCTCGCGCAGGGCTTCGGCAGCATCATCATGCTCCTTCAGGCCCCCGATCCGGCCAGGAACGTGCCGCTTGCCGTAAGGACCGCGCGGGAGAACCTGGCCGAGGCGCGTGCCCTGGTCGCGGCGCTGGCCCCGGCTCCGCTCGACGAGCGCACGCTGCTCGACTCGATGCGCAGGATCGCCGGGCGGACGGCCGAGGAGATCGGGGCGGGCGTCACGTTCGAGGCGGAGGGCGAGAGCAGGGCGTTGCCGCCGGCCATCGAGGTGGTGCTGGTCAGAGCCCTCCAGGAGGGGCTGTCGAACGTGCGCAAGCACGCGGCCGCGAGCGAGGTGCGGGTCACG
Organism: Nonomuraea soli; assembly: GCF_013761175.1. Taxonomy (GTDB): domain Bacteria; phylum Actinomycetota; class Actinomycetes; order Streptosporangiales; family Streptosporangiaceae; genus Nonomuraea; species Nonomuraea soli. Next base: position 753,699 of record NZ_JACDUR010000004.1, on the reverse strand, counting down.
GTGACGTACGGCACGCGCACGGTACGGCTGCGCGTCGAGGACGACGGGGCGGGTTTGGTGGCCGGCAACCCGCAGGGGTACGGCCTGCGCGCGATGCGCACCCGCGTGGAGGAGGCGGGCGGCACGGTCGAGCTGGCCGGACCGCCTGGACAGGGGACGACATTGACGGTGGAGGTACCCGCATGACCCCGGAGCAGCGCACCCGGGTCCTGATCGTCGACGACCATCCGGTGGTCCGCGAGGGGCTGCGCGGCATGCTGGAGGCCGACGTCGAGGTGGTGGGCGAGGCGTCCTCCGGCGACGAGGCGGTGGTCAGGGCCCGCGAGCTGGATCCTGACGTCATCCTCATGGATCTGCGCATGCCGGGCGGCGACGGTGTCGACGCCATCGCCCGGATCATGAAAAATCAGCACACGAGGGTGATCGTTCTGACCACCTACGAGACCGACCACGACATCGTGCGTGCCGTGGAGGCGGGGGCGGCCGGCTATCTGCTCAAGGACACCAGCCGCCCTGACCTGCTCAGGGCCATCCACGGCGCGCTCAGGGGCGAGACGGTCCTGTCGCCCTCGGTCGCGACGAAGCTGGTCACGAGGATGCGCGCGCCCGCCGCCGAGTCGCTGACGCCGCGCGAGACCGAGGTGCTGGCCCTGGTCGCGCGTGGCCTGACGAACGCCGAGATCGGCCAGCGGTTGTTCATCAGCGAGACCACGGTCAAGACGCATCTGCTGCGGGTCTTCGGCAAGCTCGGCGTCTCCGACCGCACGGCTGCGGTCACGACGGCGATGAACAGAGGCTTGCTCTAGTAAGCGCTGAGTTACAGGACTATCGTTACGAGTCATGACGACCCTGACGTTCGACTCCCTCAATCCCGCGACGGGACAGGTCGTGGGCAGCTACCCCAAGCAGGCCGCCGACGCGGTGCACGAGGCTGTGAGCAGGGCCGAGGAAGCGGCCCGCTGGTGGGCCGGCATCGGCCACCAGGAGCGCCGCCGCAGGCTCCTCGACTACAAGGCGGTCGTCACCAGGAACCTGCGCGAGCTCGCCCAGGTGGTGCACGACGAGACCGGCAAGCCGATCGGCGACGCGACGCTCGAGATCGTGCTGACGATCACCCACCTCGACTGGGCCGCGCGCAACGCGCACAAGGTCCTGCGCCCCCGCCGCGTCTCCACCGGCATGATCGGCATGAACATGGCCGCCACGCTGGAGTACCTGCCGCTCGGCGTGGTCGGCGTCATCGGGCCGTGGAACTACCCGGTCTTCACGCCGATGGGCTCCATCGCCTACGCCCTGGCCGCGGGCAACGCGGTCGTCTTCAAGCCCAGCGAGCTCACGCCGGGCGTGGGCGTCAAGCTGGCCGAGCTGTTCGCCGAGTCGGTGCCGGAGTACCCGGTCCTGCAGACCGTCACCGGCCTGGGCGAGACCGGCGCGGCACTGGCGAAGGACCCCCGGGTCAAGAAGATCGCCTTCACCGGCTCCTACGCCACCGCCAAGCGTGTCATGGCCGCGTGCGCGGAGAACCTCACCCCGCTGGTCGCCGAGTGCGGCGGCAAGGACGCCTTCATCGTCGACGCCGACGCCGACCTCGACGCCGCGGCCGACGCGTGCCTGTGGGGCGCGATGTCCAACGCCGGGCAGACCTGCGTGGGCGTGGAACGTGTCTACGTGGTCGACCAGGTCTACGAGGCCTTCGTCGGCAAGCTCACCTCCATGGCCAAGGAGGTGAAGGCCGGGGAGCACTACGGGCCGATCACGATGCCGGGGCAGCTCGACATCATCAAGCGCCACATCGACGACGCGGCCAAGACCGGCAAGACCCTGGTGGGCGGGCCGGAGTCGGTGCGCGTGCCGTACGTCGAGCCGGTCATCATCGAGGACGTGCCCGAGGACTCCCCCGCGGTGCGCGAGGAGACCTTCGGCCCGACGATCACCGTCCGGCGCACGCGCGACGCGCAGGAGGCGCTGGAGCTGGCCAACGCCAGCGCGTACGGCCTGGCGGGAACGATCTTCACGAAGAACTCGCGCAGGGCGATGGAGCTGGCGCGCCTCATGCGCAGCGGCATGACCGCGATCAACTCCGTGATCTCCTTCGCCGCGATCCCCTCGCTGCCCTTCGGCGGTGTGGGCGAGTCGGGCTTCGGGCGCATCCACGGAGCCGATGGCCTGCGGGAATTCACCAGGCCCAAGGCCATCTCGCGCCAGCGCTTCGCCATGCCGGGCATGAACCTGACCACCTTCAAGAAGGGCGAGGCGGAGGTGGAACGGTTGATCAGGCTTGTCACGTTCCTTCACGGTCGCCGCAAAAGGTGATCTGTCCCATCTTTCCCAAATAAGATCATCCGTCCATAATTGTGGGTTCTGGGGGCTCACGATCATTTGGACGGGGTGCAATGAACCGGTCTTACCGGGGAATGTCGGCTGAGCAAAGACTGGCCGACAGACGCGAGCGGCTGATGGCGGCCGCTTACACGCTGTATGCCAAGCCTGGTTTCACGGCGACCACAATCGAGCGGCTCTGTGCGGAGGCGCGGATCTCCAACCGCGCCTTCTACGAGTGTTTCGGAGGCCGGGAGGAACTCCTGCGCGCCATCCACGAACAGTGCGTGGAAGAAAGCATGGCCGCCATCACCAAAGCCCTCCAGGACGCCCCGCAGACATTAGACGGACAAATAAAGTCCGGAATACGCGCATATATCGAGTTCACAACGGCCGACTGGCGCCGCGCCCGCATCATGCACCTGGAAGTACGCAGGTCAGGCGACGTGCTCACGGCGTCGCGCCAGCGCGCCGTCGAGATGTTCGCCCGCCTCATCGAAGAGGCGACGATCGCCTACGAGCCCCCTCCGGCCAATCTGCACCTGCTCTCGCTGGCCATGGTCGGCGCGATTCAGGAGTTGCTCATCGAATGGGTCCTGGCGGATCCCGCCCCCTCGGTCGAGGAACTCGTTCAGGTCGCCCTCCTCGTGTTCAGAAGGTCATTCCGCACCGTTGATGACGGAGTGTGATTACATGACAAGGTGACTCGGGGGGTATTCACACCGCTTATCGGCATGTCACTCGCCTTGAGCGCGTGTGGTCAAGTCACCGCGGCGCCACTGTCGGAACGGCTCGGAATCACGGGCCGTTCCGTCGATTCCGCGATAACACCGCAGGCGCCGCCTCCCGAAGCCAGGCCCACCGCAGCCGCCGCGCCCACGCGGCCGGCGGTCGCGGCCAAGGGCTCGCACCGGAGCTGGTGCCCGGAGAGCGGCGGGACCACCGAGGTGTTCGAGCGCTGCCGGCTGCGCGACGGCGAGCGTCCGCCGCAGTTCGTCGTCATCTCCTTCGACGGCGCGGGCGTCGACGACCAGGGCTGGTTCCCTGTCTTCCGCGAGACCGCCGAGCGCAACAACGCGTTCCTGACGTTCTTCCTGTCGGGCGTCTACCTGCTGCCCTCCGACCGCAAGGAGCTCTACCGCCCGCCGGGGCGCAGGCCCGGCAGCTCCGACATCGGCTTCCAGCGGCCGGGAAGGATCGACGAGCAGGCCGAGGAGCTGGCCGCGGCCTACACCGCGGGCCACGAGATCGGCACCCACTTCAACGGCCACTTCTGCGGATCCGACGGGGTCAGGAGCTGGTCGGCGGGCGACTGGCGCGACGAGATCGAGCAGTTCCACACCATCGTGGAGAACTGGCGGGCCAACTCCGGCCGCGACCATCGGCCCGACCTGCCCTTCCGCATCCGCGACGTGGTCAAGGGCGGCCGCACGCCCTGCCTGGAGGGCCGCCGCGAGGCCATGTTCAGAGCCTTCAAGCAGTACGGCTGGCGCTACGACGCCTCGGGCACCGGCACCGTCTCGTGGCCGCACCGGCGCGCGGGCCTGTGGCAGTTCCCGCTGCCCAGCATCCGCATGCCCGGCAGCGGCCGCATGGTCCTGGCCATGGACTACAACTTCTTCACCCTGCACAGCGGCGCGAAATCGGGACGTCCGCACGAGTGGAACCGCTGGGAGCGCCAGACCACCGAGGCCTACCTGCGCGCCATCGAGGGCAGCCTCGACGGCGACCGCGCGCCGGTCTTCATCGGCAACCACTTCGAGAGCTGGAACGACGGCATCTACATGCGCGCCCTCATCACGGTGATGGACGAGGCCTGCCGCCGCGACGAGGTGCGCTGCGTCTCCTTCGAGCAGCTGGCCGACTGGCTCGACGCGCAGAGCCCCCGGACCCTGACCAGGCTCCGGCAGCAGATGTGAGGGGGAGACAGGCGGCGGCTGATCACCGCCTGTCTCGAAAGACGGGGAGGCTCCGGCGTACTCCCGAGAACCGCCGGACCCTGGCCCCCTCAGGCCACCGCTGCCGCAGGCGCCTCCACCCGCAACACCCGATTCAGCCGGGTCACGGCCAGCACCCGCATGATCCTCGGCGGCACATTGCGGAGAACGAGGTGACGGTGCGCGCCAAGTGCGCGCCGATGCGTGCCCACCAGCACACCGAGACCGGTGGCGTCGATCATCTCCAGCTCGGAGAGGTCGACCACCAGGTCTCCGTCGCCCGTGTCGACCGCATGGTGCAGTCGCGGGCGTACTCCGGCGACGGTCCCCGCGTCGAGCCGAGGCCCGACCCTGACCACCTGTGCTCCCGGAGTCTTACGGACTCGCATGTCACCTCCTTGAATCAGACATAGATCACTTAGCGTGATCAATCCTGCCTGCTCAGGTGAACTACCCGATCGTCGCCGACCTACTCCAGGGCACCACGACTCCGACCACGAAGTGGCCCCCGGCCTCTGGGCCCGCCCGAAACTCACCACGGAGGGTAGTCACGCGTTCGGCCAGCCCGGTCAGCCCCGTGCCGTTCCCCGACCCCGGCTCGCCGGCTCCGTCGTTGCGCATCAGGAGTTCCAGCTCGCCTTCGCGCACGTCGAAGGCGATGCTCACGGTGGTCGCGCCGCTGTGCCTGAGCACGTTGGTGGTGCCCTCCCTGGCCACCCAGGCCAGGAGCGTGGCCACCTCGGCGGGCAGGTCGCGGGGCGGCTCCTCGATCGAGCAGGCGATGCCCGCCGCCTCGAGCGTCAGGCGCATGGCGCGCAGCTCGGCGGCCAGATCGACGCTGCGATACCCCTGGACCGCGGAGCGGATCTCGCCGAGTGCCTGTTTGGCCAGGGTGCGCACCTCGGCCATCTCGGTCTCCGCCCGCTCCTGGTCACGCCTGGCCAGCTTCACCGCCAGCTCGCTCTTGACCGCGATGACCGAGAGGCTGTGCCCGACCAGGTCGTGCAGGTCGCGGGAGAAGCGCAGCCGCTCCTCGGCCACCGCCAGCGCGGCCTGCGCCTTCTTGCCCGCCTCGGCCTGCTGGATGATCTTCCAGAACCACAGCTGCAGCCGGTTGGCCCACGGGATGCCGAAGCAGAGCGTGACGTAGGTGAACGCCGAGCCGGAGTCCGCCTCCGGAGTCAGCACGAGGTAGCCGCCCGCGACGGCCGCGCAGACCAGCATCGCCGGCCACGGGCTCATGACCAGCACGGCCGCCGAGGCCCAGATCGGCCCGAGCAGCGCCCACAGACGAGGCTCACCGCCCACGTCCATCCAGGCGACCAGCGCCAGCGCGACCGCTCCGGCGGCGGCCAGGTCCGCCCACCGCCGCCCACCGGCCACCGCCGCCCGGCTGATCCGGATGTAGAGCACGCTGAACAGCACCATCGCGGCGATCGCACCCGCCGCCTGCCAGGGCCCGACGGGGTGCTCGATCAGGCCTCTCACCGCTCCCGTCCAGGCGAGCGCCACACCCATCGTCAGCGCCCAGACGGTCGCCATGCGCGGGACGTTGCCGCGTAAGATCACCAGCGCACGTTAACCGAGCGGGACACTCGCGACAAGAAGGAACTCACCGCCGGACGGACGGGCGGTGAGCTTGCCACCGATGGCCTCCAGCCGCTCGGTCAGGCCGCTCAGGCCGCTGCCCAGATCCTCGGCCGCGCGCCGTACGACCCCGTCGTTGCGCACCTCGAGCGCCGCCTCCTCGCCGGTGAAGCGCACGGTGATGTCGCACCGCGTCGCCTGGCTGTGCTTGAGCACGTTCGTGGCCGCCTCGCGGACCACGTAGGCGAAGACCGGCGCCGCGACGTCCGGCACGTTCCGGTACGGCAGATGCAGCTCGCACCGCACGCCCGCCGCCTCCAGCACGCTGCGCACGCTGGTCAGCTCGGCGTTGAGATCCAACTCGCGATAGCCTCGCACGGCCTCGCGCAGCTCCTTCAGCGCCCTCCTGGTCAGCCCGTGGACCTCGGTGAGCTCATCGGCCGCCTCGGCACGACCGGCCCGCGTGAGCCGTACGGCCAGCTCGGTCTTGACGGCGATGGCGGACAGCTGGTGCCCGACCAGGTCGTGCAGGTCGCGGGCGAAGCGCAGGCGCTCCTCCGCGACCGCCAGCCGCGCCCTGGCCTCCTTGCCCTCCTCCGCCTGGATGGCCAGGGTGTAGATCCAGACCCACAGCCGGTTGGAACCCGGCACGCTGAGCAGCAGCACGATGACCATGACCAGCTGGACGGCCACCGGCGCGAAGGCGGGCGTGATCACGAACGGCAGCATCGCACCCCAGGCGGCGCCGACCACGACACTCATGATCGCCGCCGCCCGCTTGCCGACGTTGACCACGGCCACCGAGAGCCAGGCGACCAGGACGAACCCGCACCCGAACGGCTCGAACCCGCCCACGAGGGCGATGAGGACCGCCAGACCGCCGGCGACGGCGACCTGGCGAGCCGGATAGGCCCGTTCGAGCAGGACCTTGAGAATGCCCAGATAGAAGCGGCTGAAGGCGATCAGCCCGATCAGCACAAGCACGCCGCGCCACCAGATCGGCTCGGGTGTGGCGAAGAACGCGGCGATCGCGCATCCCCAGGTCATCCACAACGCCAGGCCGAGCATGTGCCAGGTGGCACGACGTGCCTTGCTGAACTCTCCCATCAACGACTGCGCAGCACTTCGGTGAACTTCAGCCGGGCTCCGGTGCGAAGCACGGCGCGCTCGTAGACGCGGGCTCCCACGGCCGCGATGCCCGCGACGGCGGCCATCATGATCAGCATGGCGACGCCCACCTCCCACAGCGGCACCTCCGCCGCCGCCATGCGGACCGGCATGACCATCGAGGAGAACGGCGGGATCAGCGACATGACGGTCGACAGCGTGCTCGACGGGTCGCCGGTGGCGTAGATCGACACACCGTAGGTGACCATCACGGTGAGCATCATCGGGCCGAGGACGTTCCCCACCTCCTCCTGGCGCGAGACCAGCGAGGCCAGCGACGCCGAGTAGGTGGCGAAGAAGGCGTACCCCAGCAGGAACCAGATCATCGTGCCCGCGATGATGCCCGCCATGCCCGGCGGGAAGTTCTCGGCGAAGCCGGAGGCCACCGCGGCGCCGATGCCGACGACCAGGACCACGGCCAGGTTGATCAGCCCGATCACGCCGAGCCCGACGACCTTCCCCACGAGCAGCTGCCACGGCCGCAGCGAGGCGAGCAGGATCTCGACGATCCGGCTGCCCTTCTCCTCGACGACGCCCATCGCGACCATCGAGACCGACTGGATGACCAGGCCGAACAGCACGATGACCAGCAGGAACGCTATGCCTCTTCGCGCGTCCTCGTAGCGGGTGTCGGCGCCGACCGACTCCATGGCCAGCGGCGGCACGTTCACCCCGGCGGCGCCCAGCTTCACCTCGCGGTTGACGCTCTGCATCAGCACGCCGAGCTCGGTCTCGATCTGACCGTCGGTGAGCACCGTCGTCCCGTCGACCAGCGCGGCGTCCAGGTCGCCGTCGAGCACGGCCTTGGTGGCGGCGGCGCGGTCCTGGAAGGTCTTGAAGGTGAACTCCGCCTCGGGCAGCGCCTGCTTGAGCGGCAGCTCCTGGGAGTTGACCAGGCCGATCGTGTACTTGTCCGGTCCGTCGAAGAACTTGGGAAGGAAGGCCACCACGCCGACCACCACGGCGGTGACGATCAGGCCGATGATGAAGGACCTGGTCCTGACCGTGGTGACGATCTCCCGCTTGGCCACCAACCACACGGCGCTCATGCCACGGCCTCCTTGAAGATCTCGGTGAGAGAGGCCCGCTCGAAGCCGAAGTGCTCGACGTGGCCCGACTTGACGGCCCTGCGAAGGATCTCCTGGTCGTCGCCCCCGCTGGTGACCAGGACATGACGGTCGCCCTGCACGGCCAGCTCGCCGGGCAGGCCGTCGGCCCAGCCCGGCTCGGCGCCCCGTACGACGACCTTCAGGGCCCGGCCGGCCGCGGCCTGCAGGGTCTCGACGCTCCCGGTGGCGACCATGCGCCCGGCCGAGATGATGCCGACCGCGTCGCACAGGCGCTCGACGAGCTCAAGCTGGTGGCTGGAGAAGAGCACGGGCACGCCGCCCCTGGCCCGCTCCTGCAACACCGTCGAAAGGGCCTCGACCGCGATCGGGTCGAGCCCGGAGAAGGGCTCGTCGAGGATGAGCAGCTCGGGATCGTGCACCAGGGCCACGGCGAGCTGCACACGCTGCTGGTTGCCCAGCGACAGCGCCTCGACCGCGTCGTTCCTGCGCTCGGTCAGGGTCAGGCGCTCCAGCAGGTCGTTCGTGGCCGTGCGGGCGGCCGCGGCGCTCATGCCGTGCAGCTGGCCGAAGTACTCGATCTGCTCGGCCACGCGCATCTTCTGGTAGAGGCCGCGCTCTTCGGGCATGTAGCCGATCCGCTTGCGGGTGTCGGCGTCGAGCGGCCTGCCCTGCCAGCTCACCTGGCCGGCGTCGGACAGCAGCACGCCCATGACGATCCGCATCGTGGTGGTCTTGCCGGCTCCGTTGGCGCCGACGAAGCCGTACAGCTCGCCCGGCCGTACCTCGAAGCCCACGCCGTCGAGCGCGACCTTGCCACCAGGGAACTGCTTGCGCAGTCCGGTTATCTCCAGCATCGGGGGTTCCTTCTCAGTTGTGCCGGGGGTCCCAGCGGAAGAACAGCTTGACGAGCAGCGCGCTGACGGCCACCCAGCCCAGCAGCGTGGCGACATAAACCGACATTTCACCCAGAGATGCACCGTAGTAGCCCGCCCGCATCAACTCCATCACCGGGGTGACCGGCAGGACACGGGAGACGATCTCCAGCGCGGCGGGCATCTGGTCCAGCGGCCAGGCCAGCGGCGCGGCGAACATCAGGACGATCAGCACCGGCATCGGGGTCAGCTGCGCCATCTCGGCGCTCGGTGTGATGCCCGAGAAGGCCGCGGCCAGCAGGGCGAAGACGGCCACACCGAGCAGGCCGCCGACGATCATCGGCACCGGGTTGGTGGGCAGGGCTCCCGCGTAGCGGTTGGTCAGCACGATCAGCAGCACGACCTGGAAGACGAAGACCGCCAGGGCGCCGAGACCGGCCCCGCCGAAGATGGCCGCCGCCGAGCTCTGGCCACCGCGCAGCCGCTTGAGAACCAGCTCCTCACGGCGGGCGGTGAAGGTGTTGACCAGGTTCAGGAAGGCCGTGAAGATCAGCAGGATGCCCGGCATGCCCGACAGTACGAACGTCGGGTCCTCCGTCATCTGCAGGTAGAGGAAACCGAACAGCAGCGGCAGGACCATCACGTTGAACAGCGCGACGTAGTTGCGGCCGAGCAGCTTCAGGTCGGTCCTGGCCAGCCGTACGGCGTGCAGGGCGTCGGTCTTCACTTCGCCTCCTTGGCGACACGCAGGAAAACGTCGTCGAGGGTGCCGGGGCGCACTTCCAGGCGCTCCAGGTCCACCTGGTACTTGTCGGCCCAGTCGAGCAGCTCGCGCATGGCGCCGTGGGCACTGCCGTACACCTTGTAGGCCGCCCTGCCGCCGGCGATCGACGGCGGCCGGTCCTCGATGGCCGGCAGCAGCTCGTGGCGCTCGGGCAGGCGGAAGCTGAGCTGGTCGCCGCTGGTGGCCACGACCTCGTCGACCGTGCCGGCGATGCGGATCACGCCCTCGTGCATGATCGCCAGCCGGTCGGCCAGACGTTCTGCCTCCTCCAGATAGTGGGTGGTCAGCAGGATCGTCGTCCCGGCCTCCCGCAGCGAGCGCACGATCTCCCAGGTGCGCTGGCGCGCCTCGGGGTCCATGCCGGTGGTCGGCTCGTCGAGGAAGAGCACCTCGGGCAGGCTCAGGATGGCCAGCGCCAGATCCAGGCGGCGCTTCTGGCCACCCGACAGCTGCTTCACCTTGACCTTGGCCTTGCTCGTCAGCTCCACCAGCTCGATCGGGTTGCCCGTCAGCGGCTCGCGGCCGGCGTCCTTGGCCATGCCGCGCCACAGCTCGACCGTCTCGGCGACGGTCAGGTCGCCCAGGAAACCCGCCTCCTGGAGCATGATCGACATGCGGGGACGCAGCTGCCTGCGCGCCTTGACCGGGTCGAGGCCGAGCACCCGCACGCTTCCGCCGGAGGGCCGGGAGTAACCCGCGAGCACCTCCATCGTGGTGGTCTTGCCCGCGCCGTTGGTGCCCAGCAGCGCGAACAGCTCGCCCTGCCGTACGTCGAAGGTGATGCCGCGCACGGCTTCGAAGTCGCCGTACGACTGCCGCAGGCCCGTCACGTCGATCGCTGTCGTCATGTCCACCATGCTCCTGGAGGGCGGGTTGCCCCAGGTAGTCGCCGGAATCACCGGCCGGGCATGGATCTTGCGTCCGACTCGGATGACATTTGTCATTAGGGTGGGCTCATGACCCGAGCCGACAAGGACAAGCCCGTCGTCCTCTCCCGCATCTACACCCGCACCGGCGACGACGGCACAACGGGCCTGAGCGACATGAGCCGGGTGTCCAAGAACGACGTACGGCTCGCCGCCTACGCCGACGTCGAGGAGGCCAACGCGCACATCGGCATCGCCCTGGCCTTCGGCACCCTGTCCCCCGCGATCGCCGAGGTGCTCGTCCGCGTGCAGAACGAACTGTTCGACGTGGGCGCCGACCTGGCCACGCCGGTCGTGGAGAATCCGGAGTTCCCGCCGCTGCGGGTGGAGCCGTCCTACATCGAGTGGCTCGAGAGCCGGTGCGACGCCTTCAACGCCGCCCTGAAGCCGCTGCGGAGCTTCATCCTGCCCGGCGGCGACGCCGCCACGGCGCAGCTGCACCTGGCCCGGGTGACCGTACGGCGAGCCGAACGCACCGCCTGGGCGGCACTGCAGGCCCACGACGACGTCAACCCGCTGACCGCGAAATACCTCAACCGGCTCTCGGACCTGCTGTTCATCCTGTGCCGCGTCGCCCACGACGGCACGGAGATCCTCTGGAAGCCCGGCGGGACCCGCTAGGAGACGTCGAGGTAGGCGCCGGGAGGAGCCGACTCCAGCCAGGCCAGGAAGCCGGTGAGCGCGTCGTGGCTCATGGCCAGCGACACCTCCGCCCGGTCCGACACACAATCGATCGCCCACAGGCCGTCGTCGAGCTGGCGGCGGCCGGAAACGACGAGGCCGCGCCTCGCGATCGCGTGGCGCGGCCTCAGTCGTACACCCAGGAGCGGCGTCCAGTGGAGCTCACCGGCGGCGTAGCGGGCCACTCCCCGGCGCCAGCCGTGCCCCTTGACCTGCAGGCGGCAGGGCAGCGTGCCCCTGGCCAGCATGATGGCGCGGAAGACCAGAAAGGCGGCGAGCAGCAGCACACACGAAATCGTGATCGTCAGTGCCGCCGTCATCGCCGCCCTCTCGGTTGAGTCGTCAGACCTCTTCAGTTGTCCGGCCCGGCCGAGCGAAGGTCAGGATTCCTCGCCCGCGGCCCGGAGCCGGGCCTGGGCACGCTTGACCTCGATCGCCGCGTCGGCGTCGTCCTGGTTGGCCTCGATCGAGGCCTGGGCCCGCGTCAAGGCGTCACGCGCGGCCGCCACGTCGACCTCGGAGCCGAGCTCGGCGACCTCGGCCAGCACGGAGACCTCGTTGTCGGCCACGGAGATGAAGCCACCGTGAACCGCGGCCACGAGGTCGGCCTCACCCTCGCGCTTGACCTTGAGGATGCCGCCTTCGACCAGCACGCCGAGAACGGGTGCGTGTCGAGGAAGAATACCGATCTCGCCCTCGACGGTCTTGGCAATCACCATGTCGGCCTCGCCCGACCAGATCTCACGCTCCGGTGAGACGACACCTACTCGTAGCTTCGCCACTGTCGTAGGTTCCTTTCCTGATCAGTGAGGTGCCGGACGGATCCGGCACCTCAGCGCAGCCTACTTGGACAGCTCGCGAGCCTTGGCCTCGGCCTGCTCGATGCCGCCGACCATGAAGAACGCCTGCTCGGGCAGGTGGTCGTACTTGCCCTCGCACAGGCCCTTGAACGAGGCGATCGTCTCGTCCAGCGGCACGAACTCACCCGGCTGGCCGGTGAACGCCTCGGCGGCGTACATCGGGTGCGACAGGAAACGCTCGATACGGCGGGCCCGGTTGACGGTGACCTTGTCCTCTTCGGACAGTTCGTCGATACCGAGGATCGCGATGATGTCCTGGAGCTCGCGGTACTTCTGCAGGATCCGCTTGGTCTCCTGGGCCACCGCGTAGTGCTCCTCGCCGACGACGGTCGGGTCGAGGATGCGCGAGGAGGAGTCGAGCGGGTCCACCGCCGGGTAGATGCCCTTCTCGGAGATCGGACGGGACAGAACCGTCTGAGCGTCGAGGTGGGCGAAGGCGTTGTGCGGCGCCGGGTCGGTGATGTCGTCCGCGGGCACGTAGATCGCCTGCATCGAGGTGATCGAGTGGCCACGCGTCGAGGTGATGCGCTCCTGGAGCACACCCATCTCGTCGGCCAGCGTGGGCTGGTAACCCACGGCGGACGGCATACGGCCGAGGAGGGTGGAGACCTCGGAACCGGCCTGGGTGAAGCGGAAGATGTTGTCGATGAAGAGCAGCACGTCCTGCTTCTGCACATCGCGGAAGTACTCCGCCATGGTCAGGGCGGACAGCGCCACGCGCAGACGGGTGCCCGGCGGCTCGTCCATCTGGCCGAAGACGAGGGCGGTGTCCTTGAGAACGCCGGCCTCCTCCATCTCCAGCCAGAGGTCGTTGCCCTCACGGGTACGCTCGCCGACGCCCGCGAAGCACGAGGTTCCGGAGAACTTCAGCGCGACTCGGCGGATCATCTCCTGGATCAGAACGGTCTTGCCGACACCGGCGCCACCGAACAGACCGATCTTGCCACCCTTCACGTACGGGGTGAGCAGGTCGATGACCTTGATGCCGGTGGGCAGCATCTCGGTGCGCGACTCGAGCTGGTCGAAGGCCGGGCTCGGGCGGTGGATGCCCCACTTCTCGGTGACCTTCAGGGAGGCGGTCGGCACGTCGAGCGACTCGCCGAGCGCGTTCCACACGTGGCCCTTGACGACGTCGCCGACGGGCACCGAGATCGGCGCGCCGGAGTCGGTCACGGCGGCGCCGCGGACCAGACCGTCGGTGGGCTGCATGGAGATGGCGCGGACCAGGTTGTCACCCAGGTGCTGCGCGACCTCGAGGGTCAGCTTCTTGGTCTCCTCGCCGAGGACGACGTCCACGTTGAGGGCGTTGTAGATGTCGGGCATGGCCTCGACGGGGAACTCCACGTCGACGACCGGGCCCGTGACACGCGCGACGCGGCCGGTGCCGGTCGTGGTCTCAACAGTCTCTGCAGTCATTTCACTCTTTCCCCGCTGCGGCGTCAGCCAGCGCGTTCGCGCCACCGACGATCTCGCTGATTTCCTGGGTGATCTCGGCCTGGCGAGCCTTGTTCATCTCCTGGGTGAAGACCCGGACGAGCTCGTTGGCGTTGTCGGTCGCCGACTTCATGGCCCGGCGACGAGCGGCGTGCTCGGAGGCGGCCGACTGGAGCAGCGCGCTGAAGATGCGCGACTCCACGTAGCGCGGCAGCAGCGTGTTGAGCACCTCGTCGGCCGTCGGCTCGAACTCGTAGTACGGCGGAATCGCGACGGACTCCGACGGCTCGGTCTCCTCGATCTCCAGCGGCAGCACGCGCTTGATGACGACGTTCTGCGTCAGCATCGAGACGAACTCCGTCGAGACGATGTGGATCTCGTCGATGCCGTTCTCGTCCTTGAAGGACTCGATCAGCGTGTCGGCGATCTCCTTGGCGTTGCGGTAGGAGGGGTTGTCGGAGAACCCGTCCCACTGCCCGCCCATCTCGCGCCCGCGGAAGGAGTGCCAGGTGATGCCCTTGCGGCCCACCACGAACGGCACCGTCTCCAGCCCGCGCTCGTTGAGGTGACCCTTGAGGGCCTCCGCCTCGCGCAGCAGGTTGGCGTTGAAGCCGCCGCAGAAACCGCGGTCGCTGGTGATGATGAGCACGCCGGCCTTGGAGGGGTTCTCCTTGGCCACGGTCAGCGGATGATCGACGCTCACGGTGTTGCTGACGACGCCCGTGACGGCGCGAGTGATCTCACGCTCGTACGGCAGCGCCGCCGCCATCCGCTGCTGCGCCTTCACGATCCGCGAAGAGGCGATGAGCTCCTGGGCCTTGGTGATCTTGGCGGTCGACTTGACCGACTTGATCCGCCGCCTCAGCAGTCTGAGTTGGGCTCCCATCGGCCTAGCTCTCCGCCTTGCGGACGACCTTCTGGATCTTCTCCTGGCCGACCTCGTCCTTGTCGAGCGGCGCGACCGGCTCGTCCTGGACCAGCAGCTCACCCGACGAGGTGGTGAAGCCCTTCTTGAACTCGGTGATGGCGCCCTTGAGCGCGGTCACCGTGTCGTCGGAGAGCTCACGGGTCTCACGGATGGTGTCGAAGATGCCCTTGTGGCCGCTGTTGACGTAGTCGAGGAACTCCGACTCGAAGCGACGGATGTCGCTGACCGGAACCTCGTCCAGCTCACCGGTCGTGCCCGCCCACACCGAGACGACCTCGCGCTCCAGGGAGAACGGGGAGTACTGCGGCTGCTTGAGCAGCTCGACCAGACGCTGACCACGCTCCAGCTGAGCCTTGGAGGCGGCGTCGAGGTCGGAGGCGAAGGAGGCGAAGGCCTCCAGGTCGCGGTACTGCGACAGGGCCAGACGGAGCGTGCCCGCCACCTTGCGCATCGCCTTGGCCTGCGCGGAACCACCGACTCGGGAGACGGAGATACCGACGTTGATGGCGGGGCGCACACCGGCGTTGAACAGGTCGGTCTCGAGGAAGACCTGGCCGTCGGTGATGGAGATGACGTTGGTCGGGATGAACGCCGAGACGTCGTTGCCCTTGGTCTCGATGATCGGCAGACCCGTCATCGACCCGGCGCCCATGTCGTCGGAGAGCTTGGCGCAGCGCTCCAGGAGGCGCGAGTGCAAGTAGAAGACGTCGCCGGGGAAGGCCTCACGGCCCGGCGGGCGACGCAGCAGCAGGGACACGGCGCGGTAGGCGTCGGCCTGCTTGGTCAGGTCGTCGAAGACGATCAGGACGTGCTTGCCCTGGTACATCCAGTGCTGGCCGATGGCCGAGCCGGTGTAGGGGGCGAGGTACTTGTAACCCGCGGCGTCGGAGGCCGGAGCGGCGACGATGGTGGTGTACTCCATCGCGCCCGCCTCCTCCAGGCGGCCACGGACCTGCGCGATCGTCGAGCCCTTCTGGCCGACGGCGACGTAGACGCAGCGAACCTGCTTGCTCGGGTCGCCCGACAGCCAGTTCTCGCGCTGGTTGAGGATCGTGTCCACGGCGATGGCGGTCTTGCCCGTGCCACGGTCACCGATGATCAGCTGACGCTGGCCACGGCCGATCGCGGTCATGGCGTCGATCGCCTTGATGCCGGTGGCGAGGGACTCCTTCACCGGCTGGCGCTGCACGACAGAAGGGGCCTGCAGCTCGAGGGCGCGAAGGCCCTCGGCCTCGATCGCACCCTTGCCGTCGAGCGGGTTGCCGAGGGGGTCGACCACGCGGCCGAGGAAGTTGTCGCCGACGGGCACGGACAGGACCTCGCCCGTCCGGCGGACCGTCTGGCCCTCCTCGATCTTGCTGAAGTCGCCCAGGATAACGACACCGATCTCGCGCGTGTCGAGGTTCAGCGCCAGACCACGCGTGCCGTCCTCGAACTCGAGCAGCTCGTTGGCCATCGCCGAGGGCAGTCCGGAGACGTGGGCGATACCGTCGCCACAGTCGACGACGGTCCCGATCTCCTCGCGCGCGGCGCCTTCCGGTTCGTACGCCTGGACGAAGCGCTCAAGCGCGTCCCGGATCTCATCCGGCCGGATCGTAAGCTCCGCCATCTCTCTTTCGTCTCCTCAATCGCCTTAGCCGGCCAACCGGCGGCGGACTTCTTCGATACGACCCACGATCGTGGTGTCGATGATCTCGTCGCCTACGCGGACCGAGAATCCACCGATCACTCGCGGGTCCACCTCAACGTTCAGGTGCACGTCACGACCGTAGGAGTTGCGCAGCCACGCAGCGAGGCGCTGCTTCTGCGCATCGGTGAGCTCGACCGCGCTGCGCACCACCGCGACGAGTCGCTGGCGCTGCTGAGCCACGAGCTGACCGATCTCCTCCAGCCCTGTTTCCAGGCTACGCCCGCGCGGGTGCACGGCGGCCTGGGTGATGAGCCGCAGGCTGGACGGGGCGACCTTGCCGCCGAGCAGGTTTCGCAGGAGCTCCTGCTTGCCCTGCACGGGAGCGGCCTGGTCGGCCAGTGCCCGACGCAGCTCGGGGTTGGCGGCCACGATGCGGCCGAAGCGGAAGAGCTCGTCCTCCACCTCGTCGATGCGGCCCTGCGACTCGGCCTCCGCGGCCGATGCCACCACGCTGTAACGCTCGAGCGCGGCGGTCATGTCGCTCGCCTTCGACCACTTGGCCTCGGCGGCTGCCACGGTGGTCTCCACCGCGGCGTCGCTGACCTTGCCGCCGAGCAGGGCGCGTACGGTCTGAGCCTTCTGCTCGGCCGGGCGCGCCGGGTCCGACAGCGCACGGCGCAGGCCGTGCTCGCGGTCCAGCAGGTCCACGACCGCGTCGAGGTCGTCGGCCAGCCGGCCGAGGTCGGCCGAGCCGGCGACGGCGTTGAAGCGCTCTTCGACCGTGGCCAGGGAAGCTCTGCTCAGACCGCGCATCAGCGCACCGCCGGGGCCGAGCCCTCGAGCTCGTCGAGGAAGCGGTCGATGGTGCGGCGCTGACGGGCTTCGTCCTCGAGGGACTCGCCCACGATGCGGCCGGCCAGGTCGGTCGACAGGCGGCCGATCTCGGTGCGCAGCTGCGAGAACGCCTGCTGGCGGTCCGCCTCGATCTGCGCGTGCGCCGCGTCGATGATGCGACGGGCCTCGGCCTGCGCCTCCTCACGGAGCTCGGCCTTCAGCTGCGCGGCCTGCTCGCGAGCCTCCTCACGAAGACGCGCGGCCTCCGTGCGTGCCTCGTTCAGCTGCTCGCGGTACTGCTGCTGCAGAGCCGCGGCCTCGGCCTGCGCCTTCTCGGCCTTGAGGATGCCGCCCTCGATGGCCTCGGTGCGCTCCTGAAGGGTCTTCTGGATGCGCGGGGTGAGGACCTTGATGAGGAAGAAGGCGACGACGGCGAACGCGAAGCTGCCGATGACGAGCTCGTAGGTGTGCGGCATGAGGGGGTTGTAGGCCCCCTCCTCCGCGGCGAGGAGCTTAGCTGCCAGTGTCATGAATGCAGCCTTTCGTCAGGTTCGTCGGTGATCGGTCAGACGCCGGCGAGGATGAACGGCGCGACCAGACCGATCAGGGCGAGGGCCTCGGTGAGAACGAAGCCGAGGAGCATGTTCTGACGGATCAGACCGTAGGCCTCGGGGTTGCGGGCGATGGCCTGCACACCCTGACCGAAGATGATGCCGACGCCGATGCCGGGGCCGATGGCGGCAAGGCCGTAACCGATGGCGGTGACGTTGCCGGAGACCTCAGCGAGAACGCTCATTGCGGTGATTCCTTTTCTGGTAGGCCGGTCGATCGTCTTTCAACCGGTCTGGACACTTATTCGGGTGGTCTAGTGCTCGGCGTGCAGTGCGCCGCCGATGTACATGGCGGCGAGCATCGCGAACAGGTACGCCTGCAGGAACTGGATCAGCAGTTCCAGGGCGGTGAACACGATCGTCATGACGACGCCGAGCACGCCCACGGCTGCGCCGAGGGGCGTGAGCTTCTCGAACAGGAACCAGAAGCCCACCATGCTGAAGAAGGCCAGGAGCATGTGGCCGGCGAACATGTTCGCGAACAGTCGCACCATGTGCGTGAACGGCGCGAGAATCATGTTCGAGGCGAACTCGAGCGGAGCAAGCAGGACGTACATGCCCTTCGGAATGCCCGGAGGGAACATCATGTTCTTGAAGTAGCCGATGCCACCCTGGTGCTTGACGCCCAGGAAGATCTTGATCACGTAGACCGTGATGGCCAGCACCGCCGGGAAGGCGATGTGGGAGGCGACCGGGAACTGGATGAAGGGGATGACCCCCATGAGGTTCCAGACCCAGATCATGAAGAACATGCTGAGCAGCAGGCCCATCCACCGGTCGGCGTCCTTGCCCAGGAAGGGCCTGGCCACCTGGTCGCGAACGAACATGTAGCCGATCTCGCCGACGTTCTGGATGCCGCGCGGAACCAGCTTCGGCTTGGCGAAAGCGCTCCAGCAGAACACGATCACGATGATGGACGTGAGCACCGCCAGGATGACCGGCTTGGTGAGCCAGTAAATGCCGCCGATGGGAGGCAGCTCGAACAGCTCTTGCGGTGTCGGAGGCGTGAACTTGTCCGGGTCGGAGGCGAGGAGCGTCAGCGCATTCACGCGGCGTTCCCTTCGAGGTGGTAGGTGGTCACAAGGGTGCAGCCCTGAGCTAGCGACCGTACTTCCGGTAGAACAGATACACGGAGAGGACGACCCCCAGAACAACGCCTATGGGGAAGAGCGCGGACGTGCCCAGCCAACGGTCCAGCAACCAGCCGAGTCCGCCGTAGATCGCTATTCCAGAGAGAACGTAGCTGGGAGCTGACCATGCGGCGTCGGCGAAGTCGCGACCGTCGTCTTCCGGTCTGCGTTCCTGTTCGCTCATCGCGCGCCCGACGATAGCAGGGAGGAGAAGGACTAGTCATATCGGGCCCCGTCACTTTACCCGCGCTCATGACTTTCCCGCGTCGGGATCGACGTAGAGCATCTTGGTCTTGACGAAGGCACGCACTTCCGCCGCCGTCCACACGATGGTGCAGACCACGACGGCCCAGGCGAAGGCCTTGGGGTTCCAGGCGGTGGTGTCGCCGAACGCGCGCAGCACGATCATCAGGACGACGACCTTGACCAGGTAGCTGCCCATCGCCGCCATGGCCATGACCTGGGGCGAGATGCGTGAGGCATAGGACACGGCTACCACGCTGATGCTGAAGAAAACCCCGACCAGCACGGTGCCGAGGAGCGCGCCGAGCGCGCCCTTGCCACCCGCCATCAGGAGTGCCACCACGACCGTGACCGCCCCCACCACGAGAGTGGGCAGCGCGGCGCTTTTCAGAACGCGCACGTCGTTGGCCTGCATGTGGTCTCCAGAAACAGTTGTCAAGCGAGCGGTTGCTTCCATTTGGGCTTGGGAACCCCTGCTCGTGAAAGATATCACAAGCTCTGGGATGACCGCTTTTACCTGCCGTTTCTAGTTTTCGATCAAGGCCTGATCACCGCAGCGCGGTGGACTCTGCCCTGATGGGAGGCATCGGACCGGTGGGCGGGCCACCGTCGTCCTCCTCCGGGGAGACCCGGCGGCGCCAGCGCGGGCCGCGGGGCGCGTGGTGCGAGCCCTTGCTCCGCCAGCGGGGCGCGGCCATGAGGATGAGCACGCCCACGGCGAGCACGATGATCAGCGGGAAGAAGATGACCGGCACCCCGAGCACGGACATGCCCGTCAGCCCGAAGGCGAACAGGAACGTCCACGCGTAGAGGATCAGCACCGAGCGGCGGTGCGAGTGGCCCAGGTCCATCAGCAGGTGGTGCAGGTGGCCGCGGTCGGGCGCGAACGGCGACATGCCGCGCGAGGTGCGCCGCACGACCGCGGTGACCAGGTCGATCAGCGGCAGCACCAGCACCGACAGCGGGATCAGCAGCGGGATCAGGGCGCCGAACTTGTTCACGTCGACGATCAGCTCGGGATCGGCGGCCGACGTGACCGTGATCAGTGAGGAACCCAGGACCAGGCCGAGCAGCATCGCCCCGGTGTCGCCCATGAAGATGCGCGCCGGGTGGAAGTTGTGCGGCAGGAAGCCGAGACACACGCCGATGAGGATGGCCATGACGGCGGCGGTCACGTTGATGCGGTTGTCTTCGAGCACCTGGTCGAGCCGGATGGAGTAGGCCCAGGTGGCCATGGCCGAGATGCAGACGATGCCGGACGCCAGGCCGTCGAGCCCGTCGACGAAGTTGACCGCGTTGATGATCACCACGATCACCAGGATCGTGATCACCGCGCTGGACAGGTCGTCGAGGAAGAGCGGAGGTCCCCAGTCACGCGGCAGCGGGATGTAGGTCAGCCGCATGCCGTTGTAGACCAGCACGCCGGCCGCCGCGATCTGCCCGCCCATCTTGATGAACGGGTCCATCCCCCACCAGTCGTCGAGGAAGCCGGTGAAGGTGATGATGCCGCCCGCGACGATCAGCGCCACCACGGTGTTGCTGGCCGCGAGCACCGGACCGGTGTGAGGAAGTTCGTGGGTGGTGAGCAGGGCGGCGACCAGCCCGCCGTACATCGCCAGACCCCCGAGCCGCGGGGTCGGCGTCGTGTGGACGTCGCGGTCGCGAACCTCCGGCATGGCGCCGATGCGGATGGCGAACCTGCGGACCAACGGGACCAGCAGGAAGGTCACCACCGCCGCGACAAGCGCCATGTAGAGGTATTCGCGCACGAACCCAAGTCTCCCGGATGCTCCGGCCTGCTGTGACCGGAAAAGGACACAGACTCAGCTTATAAATCGCTGGGATACGGCTGGTGGATGGCTACGATACTGGAAACCCTCGTCCGTGTGACATCCGTGCTTTCCCGATTACGGACGGCCCGGGCGACGAGCGCGCCCACCTCTTCGAGCTCTTCAGGACCCATACCCTGCGTCGTCACACAGGGCGTGCCGACCCGGATGCCCGAGGTGATCGTCGGGGGTTCCGGATCGTACGGAATCACGTTCCTGTTGAGGGTTATACCCACCTGCGCGCACCTCCGCTCAGCCTCCGCCCCGGTCACTCCCGACCCTCGCAGGTCGATCAACGCCAGATGGGTGTCGGTACCCCCGGCCACCGGTCGCATGCCTTCCGCCGCCAATGATTCGCACAACGCCTGGGCGTTCACCACGACTTTCCTGGCATAACTCGCGAACTCCGGTTGAAGGGCCTCGCCGAAGGCCACCGCTTTCGCCGCGATGGTGTGCATCTGAGGGCCGTCCTGGATGAACGGAAAAACCGCCCGGTCAATCCGCTGGGCCAGCTCGGCCGTACAGACAATGCCCCCGCCGCGCGGACCGCGCAGCGCCTTGTGCGTGGTGAAGGTGACGACGTCCGCGTACGGCACGGCGGACGGGATGGCGCCACCGGCCATCAACCCAATAGTGTGCGCCACGTCCGCCAGCAACCAGGCGCCCACCTCGTCGGCGATACCGCGGAAGACCGAGAAGTCGATCAGGCGCGGATAGGCCGTGGCGCCGCACACGATGACCTTGGGACGGTGGCGGATCGCCAGGTCACGAACCTCGTCGTAGTCGATGAGCTCGCTGTCGCGCCGCACGCCGTACGAGACGACGTCGAACCAGCGGCCGGAGAAGTTCACCCGCGAGCCGTGGGTCAGGTGGCCGCCGTGGGCCAGGTCCATCGCCAGCATGGTGTCACCGGGCTGCAGCAACGCGGCATAGGCGGCCAGGTTGGCGCTGGTGCCCGAATGCGGCTGCACATTGGCGTGCTCGGCGCCCAGGAGCCGCCTGGCGCGCTGGATCGCCAGGTACTCCACCTTGTCGACGACCTCGCAGCCGCCGTAGTAGCGCCTGCCCGGGTAGCCCTCGGCGTACTTGTTGGTCAGCGTGGACCCCAGCGCTGCCAGTACGGCGGGGCTGGTGAAGTTCTCGCTGGCGATCAGCTGGATGCCGCCGCGCACGCGGGCGAGCTCGTCCAGCAGGACCCTGGCGACGTCGGGGTCCTGGCTCTGGAGGCGACGGAAGTCGGGCCCGTAGAAGGGAGTCTCTCCCACTTCATCACTTTATGCCCGGCTTCAGGTCAGGAGAAGGCACGCGGCGTCGCCGAGGCGGCCGGGATCCAGCGCGGCGTGTCGGCCGCCTGGTCGCTGATCGCCGTCAGCACCGCCTGCCTGTACAGGCGCAGCCTGGTACGCCACTCGCCGATGTCCTCGACATAACGGGCACCCACCGGGGCGTCCCACGTCTGGGGGCTGCGGGCCATCTGGTAGGCCTTGTCGAGGCTGCCCGTGAGGGTTTCCAGCATGGGCAGGACGCTCTGCCAGAGGGTGACCAGGCGCTGGTAGTCGGGATTGAACTGCCAGGCCTGCGGCTGGCCTTCCAGGGCCCCGGCGGTGCCCGCGGTCGGCGGGGTCTCCCCTGGGCGCTGCGGCTGGGGGGCGGGCGGGTCGGCGTACATACGGGGGTTTCTCCTTCGGGGTGAGATGGCTTGGGACGGCGCTGCGGCCACGCGCCGTAGCGCCGGGCGGGCGGGCTTGCGGGCCGTGGCACCGGGCGCTGCGGCCTGTTGGCCGTAGCTCCCGGGCGCGGGTCAGGCCGGGGCGCCCGGGTCGACCGAGCCCGGGGGGCCGTCGGGCTTGATGTCCTCCGGCACCCACTCGCCCTTGCCCCACTCCCCCTTGGGCACCTCCACACTCGGCATCTCCATCGGCGGGATCTCGGAGCTCTTCTCGATCAGCTCCTTCAACTCCGCCGGAGTGAGCCGGTCGGCCTCCACCGACACGACGTCGCTGCCGTCGTTGGCCCACTGCTGCACGTCACCGTTGCTGCCACCGGCGAGCGGCCCCAGCAGCGCCGGGTCCCCGCCCGTCGCGATGGGCAGCACCTGAACCGGCGAACCCGCCACCGCCGGCTCGGCCTGCCCAGGGCTCCCGTCAAGCTGCGGCGTCCCCTGCGAGCCGACCGGCGTGCCCTGGGCCGGGACCGGCGTGCCCTGAGCGGCGATCGGCGTGCCCTGGGCGGCGTCGCCGGTGGTCGGTGTGGTCTGCGGGGTGTCGCCGCCCGCCGTCGTGCTCTGCGTCGCGGGACCGCCCGGATCCACCGATCCAGGAGGGCCGTCGGGCTTGATGTTCTCCGGCGCCCAGTCGCCCTTGCCCCACTCCCCCTTGGGCACCTCCACACTCGGCATCTCCATCGGCGGGATCTCGGAGCTCTTCTCGATCAGCTCCTTCAGCTCCGCCGGAGTGAGCCTGTTGGCCTCCACCGAGACGACGTCGCTGCCGTCGGCGGCCCACTTCTTGACGTCGCCGTCGTCGGCGGGCTGCACCTGCGGCCCCTGCTCCTGCCCCGGCATGTCGACGGGCTGGACCTGGTCCATCTTGGCCAGCAGGTCCTCGATCTCCTTGGCCGTCGGCTGGTCGACCGGGACCTGCAGCACCTTCACGCCGTCGATCTCGACGACCTGGGGTTTGCCGATGGCCAGGTCGTCGGGGTGGTCCTTGGCCGGGGTGTCGTCGCGGGTGGCCGGAGGATCGGCCACCTGGGTGTCGGCGCCGTCCTTCGCGGTGTCGGGGCCGGGGGTCGCGTCCGGCTTCTCCTGCACCGGCTTGCCGTCGTCGGCCGGTTTGGTGGCGTCGGGCTTGTCCTCGGCGGGCTTGGTGGCGTCGGGCTTGTCCTCGGCGGGCTTGGACGCCTCAGGCTTGGACTCGTCGGGTTTGTCCTCCGCCGGCTTGGAAGCTTCCGGTTTCCCGTCATCGGCCGGCTTCGACGCCTCCGGTTTCCCGTCGTCAGCGGGCTTCGACGCCTCCGGCTTGTCGTCGGCGGGCGTGGTCGACTCGCCTCCCGAGACCGGCGTCGAGTTCCCCGAGTCCTCGCGCTTCTCCAGCAGCTCCAGCCGGGTCGTCACATCGCGCACCATCTCGTCACACGAGTCGGCCACCTGCCCGGGTCGCTGCCCGGCCTGCACTGCCAGCCCCGCCCCGCCGGTGAGCTGCGAGATCCTGCCCTCGATCTGGCGCATCTGCACGGCCGCGTGCCGTACCTCCGCCAGCAGCTCGCGCACCAGCTTGGGGTCCATGCCGTCGAATTTCGCCACCCACACACGGTAGGTCGGCGGCGGCTGATCACACCGGCGGGATAAGCAGAAGGTATCGACTCACGCGTCGGTGGCGACGTATCCGACGATGCCGCGCAGCTTCTCCACCGGGATCGCGCCCTTCCTGAGCAGGCGCGGGATGGCCGTGGTCAGGTCGATGATGGTCGAGGGCACGTCGTCGGCGCAGGGACCGCCGTCGAGGTAGACGGCGACCGAGTCGCCCAGCTGCTCCTCGGCGTTGGCGGCGGTGGTGGCGGCCGGGGCGCCGGAGCGGTTGGCGCTGGACACGGCCATGGGGCCGGTCTCCTTGAGCAGGTCGAGCGCGACAGGGTGCAGCGGCATGCGGATGGCCACGGTGCCCTTGGTGTCGCCCAGGTCCCACGACAGGGCGCGGTTGGACTTGACGACGATGGTGAGCGGTCCCGGCCAGAAGGCGTCGATGAGGTCCTGGCCGTACGGGCCCATCTCCTCGACCAGAGCGGTGGCGGCGCGTACGGTGCCGACCAGGACGGGCGGCGGCATCTCGCGGCCGCGGCCCTTGGTGTCGAGCAGCGAGGCGACGGCCGCGTGGACGAAGGCGTCGGCGCCGATGCCGTAGACCGTGTCGGTGGGCATCACGACGAGTTCGCCACGCCGTACGGCTGCCGCGGCCTCGAGGATGCCGGCCGCCCGCTGATCGGGATCTGAACAGTCGAAAACCGCCATGACGCCTCTTCCTATCCTTGGTCCAGCCTGGCCGTGACGAACCGGTCTCGGCGTGTCAGGTCCTGGCGCAGCCGCGTGTCGCGCCAGCCCTGCGATTCGGGGAAGAGCAGGTACACCGACTGGCCTTGCTCGTCGGCGTGTTCGACCGCGACCCAGCCGCCCGGCCTGAGCAGCCTGCGCGCGGTGCTCTCGACGGCTCTGACCTCGCCCAGGCCGTCGTCTCCGGTGCCGTACAACGCCCGCTTGGGGTCGTAGTCGCGCACCTCGGGGTCGCGCGGGATGGCGCCGGGCGGGATGTAGGGCGGGTTGGAGATGACCAGGTCGACCTTGCCGTTGAGCTCGGGCAGCGCGCTGGTGAGGTCTTCCGGGTGCAGGTGCACCCTGCCCTGTCCGAGCTCGGTGATGTTGCGCTTGGCCCAGCCGTACGCGTCGGGGTCGA
This sequence comes from Nonomuraea soli, assembly GCF_013761175.1. Lineage (GTDB taxonomy): Bacteria > Actinomycetota > Actinomycetes > Streptosporangiales > Streptosporangiaceae > Nonomuraea > Nonomuraea soli. The sequence continues at coordinate 728,409 of NZ_JACDUR010000004.1, read as the reverse complement.
TCTCCACCGCGTGCACCTCGGCCAGCGCGACCTCCTGGGCGATCGACAGGGCGATCGCGCCGGAGCCGGTGCCGAGGTCGACGACGAGGGGCTCGTTGACGTCCATCGCGCGCAGGGTCTCGATGGCCCAGCCGGCCATGACCTCGGTCTCGGGGCGCGGCACGAACACGCCGGGGCCGACGTTCAGCTCCAGGTAGCGGAAGTAGGCCTTGCCGGTGATGTGCTGCAGGGGCTCGCGCGCCTCGCGGCGCGCGATGCCCTCCCAGAAGAGCGCGTCGAAGTCGGAGTCTCCGACCGTGTGCAGCTCGCTCCGGCGCACGCCATGGACGAACGCGGCGATCTCCTCGGCGTCGGTGCGCGGTGAGGGGACGCCTGCCTCAGCCAGGCGGGCTGTGGCGTGTGCGATTTCGTCCATTAGAAATGTCATGTGTGTGCGGCGAGCTTCTCCGCCATCTCGGCGTCGATGAGGGCTTGGGTGACGGCGTTCAGCTCGCCGTCAAGGACCTGGTCGAGGTTATACGCCTTGAAGCCGACGCGGTGGTCGGAGATGCGGTTTTCCGGGAAGTTGTAGGTGCGGATGCGCTCGCTGCGGTCCATCGTGCGCACCTGCGACTTGCGCTCGGCCTGGGCTGCGGCGTCGGCCTGCTCCTGGGCGAGCGACAGCAGCCGGGCTCGCAGGATGCGCAGCGCCGACTCCTTGTTCTGCAGCTGGCTCTTTTCGTTCTGGCAGCTGACGACGACGCCCGTGGGCAGGTGCGTGATCCGTACGGCGGAGTCGGTGGTGTTGACCGACTGGCCGCCGGGGCCGCTCGAACGGTAGACGTCGATGCGCAGGTCGTTGGCGTCGATCTGGACGTCGACCTCCTCCGCCTCCGGGTAGACCAGCACGCCCGTGGCGCTGGTGTGGATGCGGCCCTGCGACTCGGTGGCGGGGACACGCTGCACGCGGTGCACGCCGCCTTCGTACTTCAGCCGCGACCACACGCCCTCGTCGCCCTTGGCCTTGATGCCGACGGTGACGTCCTTGTAGCCGCCCAGGTCGGAGTGCTGGGCCTCGATGATCTCGGTCTTCCAGCCGAGGCGCTCGGCGTAGCGGAGATACATGCGCAGCAGGTCGCCCGCGAACAGCGCGGACTCCTCACCGCCCTCGCCCGCCTTGATCTCCATGATGATGTCCTTGTCATCGTTGGGATCACGCGGGATGAGCAGGTGTTTGAGGCGCTCCTCCAGCTTGGGGATGCGTTCCTCGAGCTCCGCGGCCTCCTCGGCGAACCCTTCGTCCTCCGCCGCCAGCTCCTTGGCCGTGGCGAGGTCGTCGCGAACGCTGTCGAGCTCGCGGTAGGTGCCGACGATCGGGGTCAGCTGGGCATAGCGCTTGCCCAGCGTGCGCGCCTTGTTCTGGTCGGCGTGCACGGCGGGGTCGGCGAGCTGCAGCTCCAGCTCGGAATACTCCTTGAGCAACTCGTCCAGGTTCACCGTGCTTCTCCTTGAATGGGCTTTCGCTGTGGAACCGACAAACGCCGGCCCGGGGCGCGCTGATCACGCGCGCCCGGACCGGCGTTTGGGAAGCTAAGCCTTCTTGCCGAACCGCTTCTCGAAGCGGGCCACGCGGCCGCCGGTGTCGAGGATCTTCTGCTTGCCCGTGTAGAACGGGTGGCAGGCCGAGCACACGTCGGCGTGGATGACGCCGTTCTTCGCGGTGCTGCGGGTCGTGAAGGAGCTACCGCACGCGCAGCTGACCTGCGTCACGTGGTAGTCGGGGTGAATGTCCTTCTTCATTGCTGTCCTTTCGAGGTGCGGTCGCCGGGTCGCCAAGTGATTCGTACGGCTTTGCGCGCAGTCGCACACGGGGTGCGCGCGGGCGGGAACCGGTACCGCGACGGTTCAGCTACCAGTGTGCCAGATGGTTGAACCATCCCAGGCCACGAGGCATTCCTCGGCAGGCCGGAAGGCGGGATATGGACGTGTCACTTCCGTCACACTAGGCTCCGGTGCCCAAACCGCAACTTTTCCCCCAGGTTGACCGAGTTAAAGGAACCCCATCAGATGAACAGAAGGATGCGGTCGTTCTTCGCGACCGTAGCCGGGGCAGCGGTCTTCTCGACCGGCCTCGGGGCTGCCGCCGCCGTGCCCGCGACGGCTCAGGCCACGGCGGCTGCGTGCGGGTTGTCGACGGACGTGTCAACGATCACCGTGGGTGACGCCTACGTCCCCCTCAAGGATGACAACAAGGTCGCGTTCTCGTTCACGCTCAAGGACCCCTACGGCCCTCCCACGGACAAGGGCTACCCGGTGGTGACGACCGGCGCCGCCGGCTCCGAGAGCTACCACGTCGCGCCGACCATCACGTCGGTCCAGGTCCAGGTCCTCATGACCGGGGACGCCGCGGGACCCGCCGTGACCCTCGACACCGCCGTTCCCCCGCCGAACCACGTGGTCAAGCCGCCGCTCATCCCCAACCCCGGCGAGACCCCCGCCCCCTTCACCCACACGCCGAGCGCGCCGACGACCGCCGAGGTGAAGGGCTCCTTCCTCATCAAGGAGTCCAACAAGGACAAGGTCGGCAACTGGAAGCTCAAGGTCACCGTCGCCCGGGCCTCCGGCAGCACGGAGAGCTGCAAGGAGTTCGCGGTCGCCGGACAGTCGGCCGTCGCCTCCGGCACCGTCTCCCCCACGACCGTCCAGCTCAAGAAGGGCGTCGACGTCCCGCTGAAGGTCGTCGCCGAGGTCAAGAACGCCAAGAACGTCAGCATGGAGCTTCGCTCGCACGACGGCACCATGTGGGTCAACGTCCCGCTCTACCAGGACGGCGACGGCCTCTACCGCAACACCGCCCACCTCGCCGACGACACGACGCCTGGCAGCTGGTACTTCGTCGTCAAGGCCACGCGTAACAACGAGCAGATCGAGGCCACCGGCCACAACTTCACGGTCGTCGCCCCCGTCGACGGCATCGCCACCAAGACCAAGTCGCGCATCACCATCAAGGCGCCCGCCAAGGCCAAGCTCTCCAAGGCCTTCAAGCTCTCCGGCAAGGCCTACCGCGGCACCAAGGGCTACAGCGGCAAGATCCTCGAGCTCTACTTCAAGAAGAAGGGCAAGAAGAGCTTCACCTTCATGGGCTTCGTCAAGACCACCTCCACGGGCATCTGGCAGAAGAACGTGAAGCAGAAGTACGACGGCTACTGGCGCGTGATCGTGCCGGGCACCAGCAAGACCAAGAAGTCGTACGCCACCTCGAAGCTGGTGGACATCCGCTAGCCGAGGAGCCGGGCGTCCCACCGCACATCGGACGCCCGGCAGCACAGAAAGCGGGCGTCCCACCGCACACCGGACGCCCGGCAGCACAGAGAACGGGCGTCCCACCGCACACGTAGGACGTCAGCCGAGCCCCGATCGGGTGCTCGCCGTACCGAGGAACGTCAGGACGGCGAGTACCCGGCGGTGGTCGTCGGGTTCGGGGCCGAGGCGCAATTTCCCGAAAATTCCGGAAATGTGTTTCTCCACCGCCCCCTCCGTCACCGCCAGCCGCCCCGCGATGGCCGTGTTCGACCTCCCCTCCGCCATCAGCCCCAGCACCTCCCGCTCCCGCGGCGACAGCGAGTCGAGCACGCTACCCCTCCTCTGCCGCCCGAGCAGCTGCGAGATCACCTCCGGATCGACGAGGGTCCCGCCCGAGGCCACCCGGCGCACCGCGTCGAGGAACTCCGCGACCTCCGAGATCCGCTCCTTCAGCAGGTAGCCCACCCCAGGCCCGATCAGCTCGGCCGCGTAGTGCTCCTCCACGTACTGCGACAACACCAGCACGGGGAAGACCGGCAGGATCCGGCGGATGCGCAGCGCCGCACGCAGGCCCTCGTCGGTGAAGCCCGGCGGCATGCGTACGTCGACGATGGCGAGGTCGGGCCGCAGGTCCTGGACGGCGGCCACCAGCGCGGCGCCGTCCGACACGGCCGCGAGCGTCTCGATGCCGCCGTCGGCCAGCAGCCGGACGACTCCCTCGCGCAGCAGCACGGAGTCCTCGGCGATCACCACTCGCATGGCAGCTCCGCTCTCAGCAGGGTGGGGCCGCCCGCGGGGCTGTTGACGGTCAGCAGCCCGTCGATGGTCGCCGCCCGGTCGGCCAGGCCCGAGAGCCCGCCGCCGTGCCGTACGGCCGCGCCGCCGACACCGTTGTCGAGCACTTCCACGATCACCACCTGGTCGTCTCGCGTCACCCGGACGGAGGCCTCCGTGGCGCCGGAGTGCCTGGCCATGTTCGTCAGGGCCTCGGCGACGGTGAAGTAGGCGATGCTCTCCACCGCCGGTGGCGGCCGGTCGATGATCTCCATGGAGACGTCGACGCGGAACGGCGCTCTGGCGGCCAGGGCCGACAGGGCCGCGTCGAGGCCTCGTTCTGTGAGGATCGCCGGATGGATGCCCCTGGCGAGGTCACGCAGCTCGGCGATCGCCTGGCGGGTGCCGACGTGCGCCTGGACGAGCAGCTCGCGGGCCTCCTCCGGCGCCGCGTCGAACTTAGCCTGCGCCCGGCCCAGGTCGACCGCGACGGCGAGCAGCCGCTGCTGGGCGCCGTCGTGCAGGTCACGTTCGATCCTGCGCCGTTCGGCCTCGGCGGCGTCGATGCCGCGCTTGCGCGAGGCGCGCAGCCGTTCCACCTCGCTGCCGCCGAGCAGCAGCGCCGCGAGCGTGCCGTGCAGCCAGGCCATGCCCTTGACGGCGTAGAGGGTGACGACCAGGGCGACCACTCCCGCGACGCCGGCCAGCACGCTCTGCGGCCAGCCGTCGGCCAGGACGACTCCCGCGAAACTCGGCCGCTCGCCCAGCGCCAGCGTCAGGGGCGCGCTGAGCAGCCCCACGGTCAGCGCCCACAACGTCGCCGAGGCGACGAACTCGACGAGGCTCAGCGGGAAGTACAGCAGCAGGTAGCCCAGGTCCTTCCAGGTCGCGGGGTCGGTGACCACCCAGCGCACCAGCCCGCGCCGCGGCCGGCGCCGGTAGGGGTCGCGGATGCGCACGCCCAGCGTGAGGCCGAGCAGCCTGCGTTCGAGCATCGCCGCGCCCCGCCACAGCAACATCGTCGCCAGTAACAGCGGCAGACCCACCCAGACCAGAACGAGGGCCAGCGAGAGCGGCACCGCCGTGACCAGCAGCACGAACCAGCCGGTCCCCAGCGCCAGGCTGACCAGAAGGTACGGCACGGCGCGCCAGGTGCGGGGATCGACCACCACCCCGATAGGCCCGTTCGGGCCCATCGGCACCCGGTCTTTGAGCATGCCCCACTCCCCTTCGGCTGCCTGACCGGGCACGATCGGCGCGGAGTGGAGCGACCCGGATTCCCGACCCGTGGTTTTACCCTCGCCGCCGGGAGCGAACACCCCTTGTCCGAATCATCCAGTTCGCCGAAGACCGAGCCGATGCCGGCCTGCGCGGCAACCGCCGCTTCAGGCTCCTGCTCGCCTCCGACGCGGTCAGCCGGGCGGGCACCCAGCGGCGATCACGCACCGAGCGGGCCCACTGGAGACGAGACTCCTGAGCGCGGCCCAGACCGCGGCGCAGCTACTCATCGGCCCGCATGCCGTACGAGCGGTACGGCACGGCTGCGTGGCTGGGCAGTCGCTGAGCCTGGCGCCACTCTTGGCCTCGCCTCTGAGGGTGATGCGCGACCACCCCGGACACGGCGAAGCGCCCCGGGCGTGAACCCGGGGCGCTTCGTCGAACGGAGCGTCAGTCGCGGTCGTTGCTGACCGTGGTCTTCTGCACCTGGAGCAGGAACTCCGCGTTGGACTTGGTCTCCTTCATCTTCTCCAGGAGAAGCTCCAGCGCCTGCTGCATGTCGAGCGCGTGGAGGACCCGGCGGAGCTTCCAGACGATCTGGAGCTCCTCCTTGGCCATGAGGATCTCTTCCTTGCGGGTGCCGGACGCGTCGACGTCGACGGCCGGGAAGATCCGCTTGTCGGCGAGCTGCCGGTTGAGCTTGAGCTCCATGTTGCCGGTGCCCTTGAACTCCTCGAAGATGACCTCGTCCATCTTGGATCCGGTCTCGACGAGGGCGGTCGCCAGGATGGTCAGCGAGCCGCCGTTCTCGATGTTGCGCGCGGCGCCGAAGAAACGCTTCGGCGGGTAGAGCGCGGTCGAGTCGACACCACCCGACAGGATGCGGCCGGAAGCCGGGGCCGCCAGGTTGTAGGCGCGGCCCAGACGGGTGATCGAGTCGAGCAGGACGACCACGTCGTGGCCCAGCTCGACCAGGCGCTTGGCACGCTCGATGGCCAGCTCGGCGACGGTCGTGTGGTCTTCGGCCGGACGGTCGAAGGTCGAGTGGATGACCTCGCCCTTGACCGAGCGCTGCATGTCGGTGACTTCCTCGGGACGCTCGTCGACGAGGACGACCATGAGGTGGCACTCGGGGTTGTTGCGGGTGATCGCGTTGGCGATCGACTGCAGCACCATCGTCTTACCGGCCTTGGGCGGCGAGACGATCAGACCACGCTGGCCCTTGCCGATCGGCGAGACCATGTCGATGATCCTGGTGGTCAGGATGTTCGGCTCGGTCTCCAGCCGCAGGCGCTCCTGCGGGTAGAGCGGCGTGAGCTTGTTGAAGTCGGGGCGGTTGCGCGCCTGCTCCGGGTCCATGCCGTTGACGGTGTCGAGGCGGACCAGGGCGTTGAACTTCTCGCGGCGCTCGCCGTCGCGAGGCTGGCGCACGGCGCCGGTGACGACGTCGCCCTTGCGCAGGCCGTTGCGGCGGATCTGGGCCAGCGACACGTAGACGTCGTTGGATCCGGGCAGGTAGCCGCTGGTGCGCACGAAGGCGTAGTTGTCGAGGATGTCGAGGATGCCCGCGATCGGGATCAGGACATCGTCGTCGCCGATGACCGGCTCGTTGCTGTCGAAGCGCTCGCGGCCCCTGCCACGGTTGCGCTCGCGCAGGCGGCCACGGCGGCCACGGCCACCGCGGTCGTCGTCGTCGAAGGACGAGCCGCCACCCTGCTGGCGGTCGTTGCCGCCCTGCTGCTGGCGGTTGTCGCCGCCCTGGCGCTGGTCGCCGCGGTCACCGCGGTCGGCGCGCTCCTGGCGCTCGACGCGCTCGCCACGGTCGGCGCGGTCGCCGCGCTCAGCACGGTCGTCGCGGCCGCCGCGGTCGGAACGCTCACCGCGGTCGGAACGCTCCTGGCGCTCGCCACGGCTGTCGCTGCGGTTGTCGGGGCGGGTGTCGCCGCGGGTCTCGGTGCGCTCACCGCGCTCGCCACGCTCACGGCGGTTGCGGCGCTCGCGCCGGCTCTCCCGCTCGCCACGGCCTTCGCCCTGGTCGGAGGAGTGGGCCGAGGGCTGCTCGACGACGGGCTCGGCGGCCGCGACCACCGGCTCGGCGGCGGCCACGACGGGCGCGACGGGCTCGGCGGCGGGCGCAGGGGCCGCCGGAGCGTCGTCGGAGGCCTTGACGCGGGAACGCTCCCTGCGGCTACGGGCGGGCCGCTCGGCCGGCTCCGCCGCGACGGCCGAGGCAACCGGCGTCTCGGCGGGGGCGGGGGCCCCTTCACCCGTCTTCTCCTGGATCGCGGCGATGAGCTGGCTCTTCCGCATCCGTCCGGTCCCGCTGATGCCGAGCTCCGCAGCCATTTTCTGCAGCTCGGGCAGCACCTTGGCGGACAGGCCGGTGCCGGAGCGACGCGCACGCGGCTTGGCCGCGGCGCGGGTGGGGGTGTCGCCGGACGCGCTTGCGTCGGAGAGGAGTTCGGTGGTGTCGCTCAACTAAAGGTCCTTCCCAGGGGTCGGGCGCCGGCAGGTGTCGCCGGTCGTCCCGGAGGTGCTGTCGATCCGGCAGGACAGACCGGGTCGGGGTGCACATCTGTGTTCTTCGGCCAGAGGCCGCCACGCTTGGGGAGGGGCTTGTCCAGACCGCCACAGGACGGTGACGGCAGGAGAAGTGCCCCCCAGATTGCTGTCGCCAGATGGATCGAACCGCGCAGACCCCGTCGTCTTCGCCTCTCGTCGAGCCAACCGGGTGTGGGCCGATCGGAAGCGACGGATTCCGGGGAGACAGCCGCGCCGCCCAAGCATGGTGCAGCGATGTACGACTGACAAGCACGCACCCACCATGGGGGCATCTGGTGCGGCTACCAGCCTAACATCACCAGCGCACACGGCTATTCCCTGAAGGTCTAAAGAGTCATCAGCGTGTCTCGGGGACCTGAACGCCCGCACCATCCGGGTCGACGTCCAAATGCTGGATGAGCCAGTCATTACCCACTTCTGGCGCGATCAAATCCTGGGTATCCGTGGTGGAAAACACCAGAATCGTGGGACCCGCGCCCGAGACGACCGCGGGCACGCCCCGCGACCTCAGCCGTTCTACCAGGTCCGCGGTCTTGCGCATCGCAGGCGCGCGGTAATTCTGGTGGAGCCGGTCTTCGGTGGCCGCCAGCAGGAGGCTGCTTTCCGGACGCTGGGTAAGCGCCGCGATCAGCAGTGCGGATCGGCCTGAATTGAAGGACGCGTCCTTGTGGGGCACGTCCTTCGGGAGCAGCCCGCGTGCCGTTTCCGTCGACAGTCTCGACGACGGAATGAGGACGACGGGCTGAATCGCCGCATCGGGCGTCAGTTTCACCATACGCGGAATGCCGGACTGGTCGCTCCACGAGATGGTCAGGCCGCCGAAGATGCAGGGGGCGACGTTGTCGGGGTGCCCCTCCAGCTCGGTCGCCAGCGCGAACACGTCGTCGTCGGTGAAGACGGTCGACGGCCGGGCGCCGGAACCCCCACGACCGGAGGCGCCGGAACCATCATGACCCGGAGCGCCCGAACCGCCATCACCGGCGGCGCCGGAACCACCACCCGAACCGCCATCACCGGCGGCGCCGGAACCACCGCGGCCCGGAGCGCCCGAATCATCGTGACCTGGAGCGCCGGAACCATCACGGCCCGGAGCGCCATCGCCGAGGGTGCCGGGCGCGGAGTCCGGGGCCGCACCGGCGAGAGCGCGGGCGGCGTAGATGCCCGCCACGATGGCCGCCGACGACGAGCCCATCCCCCGCGCGTGCGGGATGATGTTGCGGCAGCGCAGCCGGATGCCGGCCGGCTGGTCGACGCCCATGCGGGCGAACGTCGTGCGCATCACGCGCACGATGAGATGCTCCTCGCCGTCACCGACCTCCCCCGCGCCCGCGCCCTCGACGACGACGGCGCTCTCCCCGTCGACGAGCTCCGCCTCGACGTGGTCGTGGTGGGCCAGCGCCAGGCCCAGGCTGTCGAAGCCGGGGCCCAGGTTGGCGGATGTCGCCGGCACGCGCACGACGACCTTGCTCACGCTCATTCAACTCCTAGCCGGGCGCCGCGGCGCTCTGGCCGCGGAGCGGAACGTCTTTCAGGCCAGCGACAGGGCCGAGGCCGCCGCGTGCACGTCGATCGGGATGGTCACCGGAGAGGGGGCTCCGGAGATGGCCCAGTCGGGGTCCTTGAGGCCGTTGCCGGTCACGGTGCACACGATCTTCTGTCCCGGCTCGACCTTGCCCGCGGCGTGCGCCTGCAGCAGCCCGGCGACGGAGGCGGCGGAGGCGAGCTCCACGAAGACACCCTCCTCCTGGGCCAGGATCTTGTAGGCCGCCGCGATCTGCCGGTCGGTCACCGACTCGATGACGCCGCCCGACTCGTCGCGCGCGGCCTCGGCGAGCTGCCAGGAGGCGGGGTTGCCGATGCGGATGGCGGTGGCGATGGTGTGCGGGTGGGTCACGGGCGCGCCGTTGACGATGGGCGCCGAGCCCGAGGCCTGGAAGCCGAACATGCGCGGGGTCTTCGTCGAGACGGAGTCGCTGAAGTACTCCTGGTAGCCCATCCAGTACGCCGAGATGTTGCCCGCGTTGCCCACCGGGATGCAGTGGATGTCGGGCGCGTCGCCGAGCGTGTCGACGATCTCGAAGGCGGCGGTCTTCTGACCCTGGAGCCGGAAGGGGTTGACGGAATTGACCAGCGCGATCGGGTAGTTCTCCGACAGCTTGCGTGTCATCTCCAGGCAGTCGTCGAAGGAGCCCTCGACCTGGAGCAGGGTGGCGCCGTGGACGAGCGCCTGGGCGAGCTTGCCCATCGCGATCTTGCCGCGCGGCACGAGCACCGCGCAGGTCAGCCCGGCGCGCACGGCGTAGGCGGCGGCGGAGGCCGAGGTGTTGCCGGTGGAGGCGCAGATGACCGCCTTGGCCCCCTCTTCCACGGCCTTGCTGATGGCCATGGTCATGCCGCGGTCCTTGAAGCTGCCGGTCGGGTTGAGGCCCTCGACCTTGAGGTAGACCTCGCAGCCCGTGAGGGCGGAGACGCGGTGTGCGGGGACGAGCGGGGTACCGCCTTCGAGGAGCGTGACGACAGGAGTTTTCGTCGTGACCGGCAGCCGGTCTCGATACTCCTCTATCAGTCCGCGCCACGCCCTGGTCATGATCGTCTCCTAGCGACACTACCTGCGGTATTGGCCACTGAGTCTAGGCCCAACCGGCCGCGAATGAGGCGTGCGGTCCACGTTCTGGACACCCGCTTCTCCAGCCAACCCCCAGCAATCATCGATAAGGTCGCCCTTAGGGGGTCAAATCGATATGAGAGCGCGTCCCGTGGTGCGGCAGAACGACTTCTCGCCGCTGACGCCGCCCGACCTGGGCACCTGGACACCGGCCGACACCGTCAGCGTGATCATCCCGGCGCACAACGCACCGCACCTGGACCTGGTGCTCGCCGCGCTGGCCGCGCAGACCTACCCGGACCATCTCATGGAGGTCCTGGTCGTCGACGACGGCGACACGCTCACCCGCCTGCCGGAGCTGCGCCCGGCGAACACGCGCATCGTCCGCCCGGAGTCGGGCTGGGGCATCTCCAACGCGGTCAACACCGGCGTACGGCACGCCGAGGGCGAGATCATCCAGCGCCTCGACGCCGACATGGTCGTCGCCCGCCCGCACATCGAGGCGCTCGCCCGCTGGCACAGCCTCGCCGGTTACCTGGTGACGATCGGCCGCAAGCTCTTCGTCGAACCCGAGGCGCCCACTCCCGAGGAGGTGCGCGACGCCCGCGACCTGGGTGAGCTGTTCGACCTGGAGCGGGCCGTGCCGAGCTCGACCGAGGCGACGATCGCCAGGACCGACGGCCTGCGCAAGAGCCGCAATCCGTACCACGTGTGCACCGGCCCCACCCTGTCGCTCAAGCGCGACGTCTTCGACGAGGTGGGCGGGCTCGACCCGAACGTGCTGCGTGGCGAGGACACCGAGTTCGCCTACCGGCTGGCCATGCACGGCGTGGTCTTCATCCCCGACGAGCAGGCGCTCGCCGTCCACCTGGGGTTGCCCGCCCAGCACGTCGACCGCGACCGCGCGGTCCGCGCGGTGGAGCCCTTCCTGGCCCAGCGCATCCCGCTCCGCCGCGACCTGCGCAAGGACCGCGGGCGCAGCTACCTGGTGCCCTATGTGGAGATCGTCTACGACGTCACCGGCGCCGAGCCGTCGGCGGTGCGGGAGGCGGTCTCGGCGGCGCTGGACGGCAAGCTGCACGACGTCGTGGTGACGCTGGTCGGGCCGTGGGCGTCGCTCTCCGACGGGCGGCATCCGGTGCTCGACGACCCGGCGTTCGACCTGCGTCATCTGCGCGGCCTGTTCGCCAACGACCAGCGTGTGCGGCTCATCGGCGAGGCCTCGCGCACGCCCGCGCCGATCCCGTTCCGCTACAGCGGCCCGCTGGAGGTGCCGCTGCACCGCGTCACGCTGGAGCGGATGATCGAGACGGTGCAGGAGGACCTGACGGGGGTGCTCGTCGTGGACCTGCCCGGCGGGCGCTCCGCGCGCCTGGAGCGCACCTCGGCGCTGGGCCGGCTCCGGTTCCTGGGCGGCCCGGTCGACTGGCGGGTCGAGCAGACCCACGGGGTGCGTCACGTCGAGCCCGGCCGCTACTGGCCGCCTCCCAAGCAGCCTGCGGCACCGGCACAGACGCCCGCGCAGCCCGCCAAAACCGCGCAGCCCGCCGGAACCGGGCAGCCCGCCGAATCCGCGAAGCCCGCCGGAACCGGGCAGCCCGCCGAATCCGCGCAACCCGCCGAATCCGCGAAGATCGCCACACCCTCGCCGTCCGCCCGGCCCGCGCAGCCGGCCCAGGCTCCTGCCGAGCCCCCGGCGGGCCTGTTCGGCAAGCTGCGTTCGGCGCTGCACCGCCACTAGGGGGCGGGGCGGCTACGGCAGGCGGTTCTTCACGACCTGCTTGATGGACGAGGCGACCTTCCGCCAGCTGCGCCGCCGCAGCGTACCCAGCTGGCGCCGCAGCGCACCCACCTCACGGCGCAGTTCCACGGAGGCGCGCCGCCAGCTGGACGCCTCGGTGCGCCACTTGTCGACCTGGCCGCGCAGGCGCGCGATCTCGGCGGTCAGCCGCGCGATCTCGGCGGCGTGCCTGGCCGCCTCGCGTTGTGCCTCCAGCCGGGCACGGTAGGCGCTGCGCCGTCCGGGCGTCTGCCGGGGTTCGCGCCCGAACCCGTAGCTCTCCCCGTCGGCCCAGCCCACGCCGGACACGTCGTCGACGGCGTCGTCGAGCGCTTCCCCCGGCCGTGCCACGATGGCCGCGCGGGCGAACGCGGACGCCTGCTCCAGCCGGGCCCTGACCTCGGGATCCTCAGACAGCAGCACGTTGACCAGTCCGTAGCCCTCGTCGCCGGCCAGGTCGAGCAGCCGGGCGACGGTGTCGGCGCCCGGCACCCATCCGGCGGGCAGGCGCAGGACGTACGGCACGGCGGGATCGTGGACGGCCTCCTCGACGAGCCGGACCCGCCCGTCGTGGGCGTAGTGCCCGCGCAGCAGCACCAGGTCCAGGCGGGGATCCTTGAGCGGCGCCCGGCGTTCCTGCTCCAGCGTGCCCCACGGCCCGGTCAGCAGGACCGTCACGTCGGCGATCGTCCCGGCGAGCAGCGCGTCGACGGTCGCGCGGGTCTCCTCGTAGGAACCGGCCGGCACCACCGCCGCGACGTACGGCACCTTCCACTGCCTGGTCGGGTGCGAGCGCAGCCACCGGTAGGTGGGGATGCGGTCGGCCACGAAGGCGTGGCTCACCCGGTCGATGGGCGCCTTGTCGCGCATGCGCATGGTGGGCCCGAGATGGTAGGCGCGGGCGTCCATCGCGGGCACGAACACGGCGCCGGCCTGGGCCAGGCGGTAACCCATCTCGGTGTCCTGGCCGAGGATGAGCTCCTCGTCCATCGGCCCGGCGGCGGCGACGAGCGCCGCGTTGACCGAGGTCGCCCCGCCGACGTGCAGGCTGAAGGGCCGCTGGGTGCCGCCGACCAGCCCGTCGGTGCGTTCCAGCAGGTCGACGATCCACCCGTGCGGCTGCGCCGGCTCGAAGGCGGCTTCCAGGTCGTCCGGGAGCTCGGCGGGCACCGGGGCGGAGGTGAAGCGGATCATGCTGGTGACCGAGAGGTACGGCGCGGCGTGGTGCCAGCGCATGTGCGCCTCCAGCGCGCCGGGCAGCAGCAGCACGTCGGAGTCGAGCCAGTGGATGACGTCGCCGGAGGCGACCGCGAGTCCCGCGTTGCGGGCGGTGGCGCGGCCGGGCTGCGGGCAGTGCACCGCCTTCACCCACGACGGCACCTCCAGCGGGGGCGAGCTGCCGTTGTCGACGACGACGACCTCGGTCAGGGCGGCCGGATACGTCTGCCTGCGCAGGGCCTCCAGCACCAGGTCGAGCTTGTCCTGCCCGCCGTAGGCCGGGATGATCACGCTCACCCTCAGCGTCGGCGTCCAGTCGCCCGCCGGCGGGCGCAGGGCGCGGTAGTCGTTGCCTTTCACGCGCATGAGCGCTCCATCAGCGTGCTCGGGCGGAAGCCGTGCCACTGGCTGGTCTGCACGCGCAGGAAGTGCGCCAGGGGCAGTTGCCAGGTGTGCCGGGTTCCGGAGGCGCGGCGCAGCATGTAGCCGAGTCCGTGGGTGCGGTAGATCCGCGCGCCCGCGCCGGTGGCGGCCGCGAGGAACTGCTTGTCGACGGCGCGGGGAAGCGCGGGGAACCCGCCGATCTCCCGCAGCCGCTCGGCGGCCAGGCAGATGGTGCCGCCCGCGACGTGGTCGGACCAGACCTCGCTCGGGTAGTCGGCGCCGCTGGCGAAGCGGGTGCGCCTGACGGTCACGTCGAGCGGTTCCAGGTAGAAGAACTCGCCCGTGGTTCCCACCACGTCGGCTCCGTTGGCGTCCATGGCGCGCAGCAGGTCGGCCAGGTGTTCGGCGCCGTACCAGTCGTCGTCGTCCCATTTGGCGACATAGGTGCCCGCGGCCCGCGCGACGGCCTGGTTGAGCACCTCACCGAAGGGCGTCTCCTGGTCGGCCTCGATCCACGAGACGGGCAGCGGGCACCGCTCGACCGCCTGCCGTACGGACTCGAAGGGCACGCCGTGCAGGCCGAGCACGATCTCGGCCTCGACGTGCCGCTGCGCGGCCATCTGCTCGAGAGCCGAGGTGACCAGCCACGGGCGCATGGTGGACATCACGATGCTGATCGACGGGCGGGAGGGCAGCGGGAGCACGGCGCGGCGCAACCGCACGCTGTGCTCCTCGCGGCGCAGGTCGGCCACGCAGCGGGCGGTGCCGTCGGGCACGCACTCCAGCCAGGCCCGGTCCGTCAGGACGGCGGCCAGTCCGGCGGGCACCCAGGAGGGGGCGTGCTGCGCGCTGAGCGGCACGCCCGAGGCGGCCAGCCGGGCCAGGCCGTCGAGGGGCACCCGCGCCTCCGGCCACTCGATCTCCAGACCGCGCAGGGTGCGCACGTCCTCGTCGGAGGGGCGCCAGACTCCGCCGGTCCAGCGCACCTCGGCCATCCCCTTCTCAGGGGTGCGCACGAAACCGCCCATGGACTCCTCATCGCGTAGGTCGCGCCTACTTTACGATGACTTGACCGAGTTGCGAGGCTTGCCCGCAAAGTAAGCACAGGACTCTCTCAGGGATTTCTGAGGTAAGACACCGTTTGAGTTGCATATGGTGGAAATATCCATCAGCCAGCTCACGCTGCGTAACCAGAAAGGCTCTGTGCGGATGCCCTCCCCCCGCGCCATGGCCGCGATCGCCGCCGTCGCCGCCGCCCTAGCTGCGGTGGCCGCCCTCACCGACCTGCTCTCGTACGGCGAGGCCGCGATCTTCCTGGGTGTGGCCTACCTGGTCATGATCGCCCGGCGCGTGGACGGCAAGGCGCACCGCATCGAGCTGCGCGTCAAGCGCCACGAGGCGGCCCTGCAGAAGGTCGAGCAGCAGGTGGCGGCACTGGCCGCCAAGCTCGACGACGGCTCGGCGCAGCGTCAGGAGGACCTCGCCGCCATCCTGGCCTCACTGGGCGAGGACAGGGTCAACGCCATGGCGCAGGCCGAGGAGCTGCGCAACCTGCTGAAGGCGGCCCGATGATCCGCGGCAACGACTACGGGGCGCTGCGTGTCCCCGAGCTCGGCTCCTGGACGCCGGAGCTGACCGTGTCGGTCGTCATCCCCGCCCGTGACTGCCAGGCCGACCTGGACCGCACGCTCGCCGCCGTGCACCGGCAGACCTATCCGCGCCACCTGGTCGAGGTGATCGTCGCCGACGACGGGAGCTCGCCGGCCCTGACCGGCGACGCCCGGTTCGTCCGGCCGGCCGAAGGATGGGGACGGGGCGCGGCACGGCAGGCCGGGGCACGGGCCGCGACGGGCCAGGTGATCCACTGGCTCGACGCCGACGTGGTCCTGGCCGAGGACCACCTCGAAGCCCACATGCGCTGGCACCACGCGCTCGACTACGCCGTCGTCATCGGCGACCTGGTGTTCCTCACCCCCGAGGAGACCCGCAGCGCCTACACGGTCAGGCAGCTCGAGGAGACGCGACGGCTGAAGGACGCGGGCTCCAGCGCCTACCTGCTGCACACCGGGGCCACGACCTCGGTGCGGCGGAGCCTGCTGGAGGCGGCAGGCGGCGTCGACGTCACGCTGAACATGGCCGAGGACACCGAGCTGGGTTACCGGCTGGCCCAGGCGGGCGCGGTGTTCGTCGCCGACGAGCAGGCGCGGGCCTGGCACCACGGGCCCTCCACGGTGATGAACCGGGAGAAGGAGGTGCACCGGCACAACTGGTCCTTCCTGGGCGATCTCATCCCCGACCTGCGCTGGCTGCGCAACCACCCCCGCCGTCAGTGGCTGGTGCCGTACGTGCGGGTCGTGGTGCCCGTGGGCGGCTACGAGGAGACCAGGACCACCGTGGACTCGGCGCTGGCGCAGTCGCTGCCCGACATCGCGGTCACCCTCGTCGGGCCCTGGGACACGCTGACCGGGGAGCGCCGGTCCAGCCTCGACGATCCACTGCTCGACCTGCGGCTGGTCCGCAACCTGTACGCGCACGAGCCCCGGGTCGGCTTCGCCACCAGGGCCCCGCTCTCCGCGGCCCCCGCCCCCTACCTGCTGACCGTGCCCGCCGGATGGGCGCTCGGCGGCGAGACCGTCGCCCGGCTGATCAAGCACGATCTCGGGCTGGTCAGCGTGGCCCTGGCCGAGGGGCAGGACGGCGTGGTGGCGGCGCGCCTGGAGCGCACCGCGGCCTTCTCACGCGCCCGCTTCCACGAAGGCGACATCGACGACCTGGTGCACGAGACGGCCGGATCGATCTGGGTGGGCGGCGGCGAGTGCGGTTTCAGCGACGTCGCCGAGCCGCTCGGCGGCGACGCGGCGAAGTGGCGCGCCCTGGCCTCCGACCGGGGCAGGGAGATCGAGCGGTTGAAGGCCGAGATCGAGGCGCTCACCGCCGCCAAGAGCCGCCGCGGCCTGCTGCGCGCCCTGCGGAGCGCCGGATGAGCGCCCGGCGCGAGGCGCGGGCCACGAGGGGCCGGGCATGACGACCGCCGACCCCGCCATCCGCCCGAAGCCCGCCGGCCCCGACGCCCGCATGACACCCGCCGACCTCATCGCGAGCATGCCGAAGGCCCGGGTCTTCCACGTCGGGCTCGACGCCGCGCCCGGCGGCGTCGACCTCGACCACGAGCTGCTCGACCTGGACGCGGCCTCCGCCCCCGAGGTGCTCGTGCTCGCCGGCGCCCCCGCCGACCTGCGCCGCGCCGCCACCCTGCACAAGCTGCTGCCCGACACCGCCAGGGTGGTCGTGGCGATCCTCGACACCCCGCCCTCGCACCCGGCGCCGGTGCCCACGCCGACCCCGGCCCACCGCTGGCGTGCCCTCACCGACCTGCGCGTGCACCAGCCCCGCCCCCGCCTGTGGCTGGTGGAGGCGTCCTTCTCCAAGCCGACCCCGGCCGGGCGCGTCGTGACCGCCGTCGCCCGCGCCTTCGCCGGTCACCGCCTCGACGTGATCGCCGCCCCCGCCGCCGCGCTGGCCGGAGTGGGCGCGGCCGACTGGCGGCCCGGCGACCCGAACGCCACGCCCGTCGAGCCCGCGGGGCCGGTGCCCGACCGCGTCGGCGCACCGGGGGGCGACATGGTGCTGCGCACCGTCGACAGCTTCGACACCGGCTTCTTCGACGCCGGCTTCGCGGGCGACGAGGAGCCGATCGACCGGCCCACCACCGCCGCGGCGACCTGGGAGAGCCTGGGCAGGCCGGGCGGCACGGAACTGGCCGAGGTGCTGACCGACCCGACCATGATCCCGCCGGTGGACGAGCGCCTGGTCAATCCCATGGGCTTCGTCACCACGCCGTCGAAGGGCACGGGCGTGCTGGCCGAGGTCGAGGGCCGCTGGACGGTGCTGCTCGACGGCAGGCCCGTGGCGGTCTTCGCCGAGTCCGGTGGCGTGACCGACGCCGACGTCGCCCGGCTGCGGCCGTTGCGCGGGGTGGAGGTCGACTGGCATCGCGGCGGCTCCGCCGTACCTCCGGCCCGCAGCCCGCACACCGGGCCGCTCGCCGCGGTCCGCGTGGTCGCGGGGCTGGCCGCCGCGGGAGTGCCGCTGGTGGCCCAGGAGGTGCCGCGCTGGGCGGGCGGGCTGGGCGAGCCGCTGGCCGCGCTGCTGACCGGCCCGTACGGCACCGCCAACGGCGCGGACGCCCTCACCGACGAGTTGCGGCGAGAAGAGCACAGCGTACGGCTGCGCCGCGAGGCCCTGCGCACCCACGGCGTGGCGGCCCGGTGGGAGCAGCTCGGCGCCCCCGCTCCCACGCCCCCGCTGACCTCCGTGCTCCTGTGCACCCGCCGCGCCGAGATGGTCGGCTTCGCGCTGGAGCAGGTCGCCCGCCAGCGCGGGGTCCAGCTGGAGGTGATCCTCGCCCTGCACGGCGTCTCCCAGGAGCACCCGTCGGTGGTGGAGGCGCTCAAGCGGTTCGACCATCCCGTCACCGTCTTCGAGAGCGAGGCGATCTTCGGCGAGGTCCTCAACGAGGCCGCCGCCCGCGCCTCCGGCTCGTTCCTGCTGAAGATGGACGACGACGACTGGTACGGCCCCGACTTCCTGGCGGACCTGCTGCTCGCGCACGCCTACTCGGGCGCGCAGGTGGTCGGCACGGTTCCGGAGTTCGTCTACCTGTCGTCGATCGACGTGACCGTGCACCGCACCCAGGTCACCGAGCAGATCACCAGCTTCGTCGCGGGAGGCACGATCCTGGTCGAGCGTTCGGCCTTCCAGGCGATCGGCGGCTTCCGCCCGCTGCGCCGCTCGGTCGACACCCAGTTCCAGGAGGCCCTGCAGGCGGCCGGCGGCCAGATCTACCGCACCCACGGCCTGGGCTACATCCTGCGCCGCGGACCGGCGGCCAACCACACCTGGCAGGAGCCCATCGGCACCTTCCTGCAACGCAACCGGAGACAGTGGCGCGGATTCCGGCCCTGCGAGCTGATGGAGCTGACGTGAGGATCAGGCACAACGACTACGGGCAGCCCCCGGCGCCGGCGCGGCAGGAGCTGACGGTGACCGTGGTCATCCCTGCCCACGGCTGCCAGGACACCCTTGACCTCACGCTGGCCGCGCTGTCGGCGCAGACCTACCCGGCCGGCCTGATGGACGTCGTCGTCGTGGACGACGGCAGCCCGGTGCCGCTGACGGCGCCGAAGATCATCAGGGCGCCGGAGGGCGGCTGGGGCAGGGCCTGGGCGGTGCAGGCCGGGGTGGAGGCCGCCACGGGCGACGTGGTGCTCGTCCTCGACGCCGACATGGTGCCGGTGCCCGAGCACGTGGCCATGCACATGCGCTGGCACCACCTGGCCGACTACCTGGTGGTGCTGGGCTGGATCGACTTCACCTCCTCGCGGCCGCCCTCGCCTGAGGACCTGCTGCGCAAGCCGTACGAGGAGTTCTTCGACCTGGCCGGGCAGCGGCACGACTGGGCCGAGGCGATCATCGAGGCGCACGACGGCCTGCGGACGGCGCCGAACTCGCTGGCCGGGCACGTGCACGTGGGGGCGACGGCCTCCTACCGTCGCGCGTTCCTGCTGGAGGCCGGGGGCCTCGACACCTCGCTGGTGCTGGCCGAGGACACCGAGCTTGGCTACCGGCTGACCCAGGCGGGGGCGGTGTTCGTGCCGGACCCCGAGGCGCGGGCCTGGCATCTCGGGCTGCCGACCGCGATGCGCGACTATCCCGCGATGAAGCGGCACAACGACCCGTATGTCGCCGACCGCGTGCCGTACCGCAGGTATCTGCGCACCGACCGCGGGCGGCAGTGGCTGGTGCCGTACGTGGACGCGGTCGTGGTCGCCGAGGGGTACGAGGACACCCGCGCGGCCGTGGACGCGCTGCTCGCCTCCGACCTGCCCGACCTGCGGGTCACCGTGGTCGGGGCGTGGGACACGCTGGCCGCGGGCCGCCGCTCCCCGCTGAACGAGCCGCTGCTGGACCTGCGGCTGCTGTACGCGGCCTTCGAGCACGACTCCCGGGTACGGCTGGCGACGGTTTTCGAGCCTTCCGCGCCGTTCGTCCTGCGCTGCCCGCCCGGCTGGACGGCAGGGCACGGCACCGTGTCCGGCCTGGTCCAGCACCTGGAGGCCAGGGACGGTGGCCTGCTCAACCTGGCGCTGGAGGAGAACGAGCACGGCGTGACGACGGTCAGGCTGGAGCGCACCGCCGCGTTCGCCCGCGCCCGCCGGGTCGGCTCGCCGGACGAGGCGCTCGACGACGTGGTGCACGAGCTGTTCGGCGTCGAGTGGCTCGACGGCCGGCAGTACGGCTTCGCCCGGCGCCCCGCGACCTACCCGCGGCGCGTGCCCCAGCCGGAGCCGGTCGACAAGGAGGTGCTGCGGCTGCGCAAGCGCATCGCGGCTCTCCAGGCGGAGACCCAGCAGCTGCGCCGCGAGGCCGCCAAGGGCGCCCGCGACGCCGAACGCTGGAAGGGCAAGGCGGAGGCCTGGCGGCGGGAGGCGGTCAAACGTGACCGCACGGTCCTGCGGCGCGCGGTCCGGAAAATCGGACTCACCTCTTTCGTTCGGCGACCGGGCGCGACATCCTGATCCGAATGACGGGGATTGTCGTGCGCACCCCGGCCGGGCGGTTCGAGCTGAGGCCGGGGCAGCACGTGACCATTGGGCGAGAGGGCGACATCGCGATCGTCGATGCGCGGATCTCCCGCCACCACGCGGAGCTCTTCTGCCACCAGGGCATCTGGGTCTTACGCGACCTGGGCAGCCGCAACGGCACCTATCTCGGGGCGCGCCGCATCTTCGACCTGGAGATCACCGCCCCCGCCTCGATCCGGCTCGGCGGGGCCGAGCACGGGCCGCTGATCGAGCTGGCGCCGGAGACGGCCGAGGTCCTGCCACCGCAGGCCCCTCCCCCGCCACCCCCGCGCCTGCCCGAGGTCCCCGCCACGATGGTCGGCCGGCCGACGATGCCGCCCGCCGCGGGAGCGTCGGGGCTGGGCAAGCCGCTGGTCGTGCTGCCCCTGGGCCCGGTGCTGAGCATCGGCCGCTCCCCCGACAACAACCTGCCGCTGGAAGACGACCTGCTCGTCTCGCGCAAGCACGCCCTGATCGAGCGCACCCAGCAGGGTGTGCTCGTGCGTGACCTGGGCGCCCGCAACGGCACCTATGTCAACGGCCACCGGGTGACGCAGAGCTGGCTCACCCCTGGCGACCTGGTCTCCGTCGGCCATCACCAGCTGCTCTACCTGGGCGATCGCATCGCGGTCCACGTCGACACCGGCGCCGTCTCGCTCCAGGCGCAGGAGCTGACCGTGCGGGCGGGCAAGGCGGTCCTGCTCGACGGCGTCAGCCTGCATCTGGAGGCGCGCAGCCTGATGGCGGTGGTCGGGCCGTCGGGCGCGGGCAAGTCGACGCTCCTGGGCGCCCTGACCGGCTTTCGCCCCGCCACCTCGGGACGGGTGGTCTACGAGGGCCGCGACCTGTACGCCAACTACGACGACCTGCGCCACCGCATCGGGCTGGTGCCCCAGGACGACATCCTGCACAAGGAGCTGACGGTCGAGCGGGCGCTCGGCTACGCGGCGGCCCTGCGTTTCCCGCAGGACGTGTCGGCGGCCGAGCGCCGCCACCGCATCGAGGAGGTGCTGAGCCAGCTCGGCCTGACCGAGCGGCGCAAGCTGCGCATCGACCGGCTGTCCGGCGGCCAGCGCAAGCGCACCAGCGTGGCGCTGGAGCTGCTGACCAAGCCGTCGCTGCTCTTCCTCGACGAGCCGACCTCCGGCCTGGACCCGTCGCTCGACAAGGAGGTCATGAGCACGCTGCGGGCCCTGGCCGACGATGGGCGCACGGTCGTGGTGGTCACCCACAGCGTGCTGCACCTGGGGTTCTGCGACCGGGTGCTGGTGCTGTGCCGTGGCGGCAAGGTCGGCTACTTCGGGCCCCCCGACGAGCTGCTGCCGTTCTTCGGCGTGCAGGAGTACGCCGAGGTCTTCCGCATGGTCTCCGAGGAGCCCGAGTTGTGGGCGGCCCGGTTCCGCCAGTCGGCCTACCATCAGCGCTACAGCGCCGCCGGCGGCGGCTCCGCCGTACCCCAGACCCGCCAGCCGGGGGCGCCGCCGCCCAAGCAGAGCCCTGGGCGGCAGTTCACCATCCTGGCCAGGCGCATGGCTTCGGTCATCCGCTCCGACCGGCTCGCGGCGATGTCCATGATCGGACTGCCGATCGCGCTGGCCCTCATGACGCGCGTGGTCGAGGGCTCCGACGGCCTGGGACCTCCGGAGCAGGGCCGCTCGGAGGAGGCGGGCACGCTGCTGATCATCCTGATCTTCGGGGCCGCCCTCATGGGCCTCATCGGGGCGATCAGGGAGATCGTCAAGGAGGGGCCGATCTACCGCCGCGAACGGGCGGTGGGCCTGTCGCCCCTGGCCTACCTGCTGTCGAAGGCGTTCGTGCTCGGCGCGATCAACCTCGTCCAGGCCGCCCTGTTCGTCTGGCTCAGCCTGCTGGGCCGGGCGGGCCCGTCGGACCCGCTGCTGCTCGGGCCCGTCGAGCTGGTGTTCGTGGTCGCCCTGGTGGCCTTCTCGTGCTCGCTCATGGGGCTCGTGGTCAGCGCGCTGGTGTCGACCAACGAGCAGGCGATGATGGCGATGGTCGTGCTGATCATGGCGCAGTTCATCTTCATCGGGAAGCTGATCGAGGTGGTCGGCAGGACGGGCCTGGAGCAGCTGGCCTGGCTGGTGCCCAGCCGGTGGGGGTACGCCGCCGCGGCGGCCACGGTCGACCTGCAGAGCATCGACGTGTCGCCGATGCGCGACGGCCTGTGGGACCACGAGGCGGGCACCTGGCTGCGCTCGGTGGCCGTGCTGCTGCTGATGTCGCTGGTCTTCGCCTCGCTCGTACGGCTGGCGCTGCACAGGCACGAGCGGCGCGGCTAGTACTCCCACAGGTCGGTGCGGCGTTCGCGGCCGACGCAGAAGATCGCCGAGCCGTGGTCGCCCTGGACCAGGTCCACCCGGATCCAGTCGGCCGTCTCGGTCACCTTGGCGGTGTAGCCGCTCTTCGGCGTGGCGGAGACGAGCCTGCAGCCCTCGTCGCCGACGGTGAAGGTGACCTCGCCGCCCTTGGCGGTGACCACTCGTACGTTGCCGGCGACCTGCGGGGACGGGCTGGGAGCCCTGGTCGCGGAGGGCTTGCGCGACGCAGTGGGGCGCGGCCGAACCGGGGTCCTGCTGGACTCGGCGCTGGGTTCGGCGGTGGGTTCGGCGGGGGTGGACCGGGACGGGACGGGCTTGGCGGACGTGGGCCTGGCCGAGGCCGGGAGTGGTACGGCTTCGGGGCCCGAGACGGTGCGCGCCGCGACGGGCTCGATCACGACGTCCGACAGCTCACCGCGCAACACGCCACGCACTCCGAACCACGCGATCGAGATCGCCACAGCGGTAGCCAGCGCCCAGAGCGCGACATACTTCATGGCTCGCCGCATGCGTTGCATTATGTACCGCAATCAGGTCCGCCATGAGGAGGCGGTATCTACCGTAATCTGGTCCGCCATGGCGACGGTTCTGGTGGTCGAGGACGACGAGTTCGTGCGGTCGGCGCTGATCCACGAGCTCGCCCGGCGGCGGCACGCCGTCCGCAGCGCCGGGTGCGCGCTCGACGCCCTGCGGGAGATCTCGCAGAACCCGCCCGACGCCGTCATCCTCGACCTGGGCCTGCCCGACCTCGACGGCGCCGAGGCGCTGCGCATGGTGCGCGGCATCTCCGACGTGCCGGTCATCGTGGCCACCGCCCGCGACGAGGAGTCCGAGATCGTCAGGCTGCTGGAGATCGGCGCCGACGACTACCTGGTCAAGCCGTTCTCGGGTGACCACCTGGCCGCCCGCCTCGACGCCGTGCTGCGCAGGGCCAGGTCGGCGACGCTCCGGCCGAGGCTGCTCGACGCGGGCGGGCTCCGGCTGGATCTGGACAGGCGCGCGGCCACGCTCGACGGCGTTCCGCTGTCGCTGACCAGGCGCGAGTTCGACCTGCTGGCCTATCTGGCCGCCCGCGCCGACCGGGTGGTCTCGCGGCGTGAGCTGCTGACGGAGGTGTGGCAGCAGTCCTACGGCGACGACCAGACGATCGACGTGCACCTGTCGTGGCTGCGGCGCAAGCTCGGCGAGAGCGCGGCCGTTCCCAGGTACCTGCACACCGTGCGCGGGGTGGGCGTCATGTTGTCAGCGCCGCGATGAGGCGCACGCTCGCGGTCCTGATGGTCGCGGTCACCTCCATGGTGGCGCTGGCCTTCCTGGTGCCGCTGGCCCTCATCGTCAAGGAGACCGCGCAGAGCAGGGCGCTGGCCGACGCCGAGCGCCAGGTCTCGGCGCTGGTCCCGGTGCTGGCCGTCACCACCGAGGCCGCCGACCTGGAGCTGGCGATGGCGCGTACGGCGGCGGGCAGGCGCGGCGACCTGGTCGTCCACGTCGTCGAGCGGCCCGCACGGGTCGTCGGCGGCACCGGCCGGGCCCCGGCCGCCGAGGTGGCCAGGGCGGCCGAGCAGACGGCGGCGAGCACCCTCGAACGGGCCGACGGCCACATCCTGCTGCGCCCGGTCGCCCTCGACCACGCGCGCAGCGCGGTGATCGAGGTGTTCGTCCCGGCGGGCGAGCTCAACCGGGGCGTGGTCGGCTCGTGGGCGGTGCTGACCGGCGTGGCCCTGGTGCTGGTGCTCGGCTCGGTGCTGGTCGGTGACCGGCTGGGCGCCCGCGTGGTGCGCGCCACGCGGCGGCTCGGCCGGGCCGCCACCGCCCTGGGCAGGGGCGAGCTCAACGAGCGCATCCACCCCGAAGGGCCGCCCGAGCTGGTCGCGGCGGCCACGGCCTTCAACGCCATGGCCAACCAGGTCAGCCACCTCCTGGCGGCCGAACGTGAGCTGGCGGCCGACCTGTCGCACCGCCTGCGCACCCCGCTGACCGCGCTCAGGCTGAGCCTGGACCACCTCGGGCCGGGAGCGGAGCAGAGCCGCCGGGCGCTGGGCAGGCTGGAGGGCGAGGTCGACCAGATCATCGCCGCGGCGCGCAGGCCCTCCAGGGCGCCGGCGGAGGGCTGCGACGCGGCCGAGGTGCTGCGCGAGCGGCTGACGTTCTGGTCGGCGCTGGCCGAGGACCAGGGCAGGCCGTGGGACCTGGTGGGCGCCACCCTGCCGGTGCGGGTGCCGGTGGCCGCCGCCGACCTCGGCGCCGCGGTCGACGCGCTGCTCGGCAACGTCTTCCGTCACACCGCCGAGGGCACGGCGTTCACGGTCACGCTGCACGAGGGATCGGGCACGGTGGGCATCCTGGTGGCCGACGCCGGAGGCGGCATCCCCGACCCGGAGACGGCGCTGACGCGCGGCGCGAGCGGCGCGGGTTCCACCGGGCTCGGCCTCGACATCGCCCGCCGGCTGGCCGAGTCGACCGGCGGCTCGTTGCGGCTCGACACCTCCTCGCTGGGAGGTGCTCAGGTGCAGGTCTGGTTGCGCACCGGCCTCGTCAAGAAGCCCATAAGCCGACCTTAACGGCCGCTTAAGCAGCATATTTCGGCATCGGAGGTGGTCCAGGGTTGGCTCCATGCAGATCAACCGCAAGGCGATCGTCGCCACCAGCCTGGCCGCCCCCACCGTGCTCGTGCTCACGCTCGTCCCCGGAGCGGCGAACGCGCACGGCACCATGAACAACCCGCCCAGCCGCACGATGGTCTGCTACACCGAAGGCCCCGAGAACCCCAGGACGGCCGCGTGCAAGGCCGCCGTCGCCCTGGGCGGCACGCAGCCGCTCTACGACTGGAACGAGGTCAACATCGCCGCCGCCGCGGGCCGCCACCGCGAGCTCATCCCCGACGGCCAGCTGTGCAGCGCGGGCCGCGCCAAGTACCGCGGCTTCGACCAGGCGCGCGCCGACTGGCCCGCCACCAGCCTGACCAGCGGCGCCGCCCACACCTTCCAGTTCCGCGCCACCGCTCCGCACGCCGGTGCGTTCGAGCTGTACATCACCAGGGACGGCTACGACCCGGCCAAGCCGCTGAAGTGGTCGGACCTGGAGAGCACGCCGTTCCTCAAGAAGTCCGGCCCGGAGCTCTCCAACGGCGCCTACGTCCTGGACGCCAAGCTGCCGGTCAAGTCCGGCCGTCACCTGATCTACGCGATCTGGCAGCGCAGCGACAGCCCCGAGGCCTTCTACTCCTGCAGCGACGTCGTCTTCGGCGGCTCCAACCCGACCCCCGCGCCCACCGTGGCCCCGACGGCGACCGCGACGCCCAAGCCCACCCCCACGGCCACCCCGACCTCCAAGCCGACGTCCACGCCCACGCCGGCGCCCACCTCCACCGCAGGACCGATCGTGCTGTCGGCCGTCTCCGCGGGCGTCGGCGTCAGCCCGGTCAAGGTGGCCACCGGCGGCTCCGTCACCGTGACCGCCGTCTGCGGCAACTCCCAGGTCGCCTCGATCGCCTCCAACGCGTTCAAGCCGGTGCGGGTGAACGCCCCCGTGCCCGCCGTCGCCTGGGCGCCGGCGCTCAAGGCCGCCCGCGCCGGCGCCTACCCGGTGGTCGTGCGATGCAAGGACGGCGGCTCCGCCCGCACCACCCTGACCGTCACGGGCTGACCCCCAGGCCGTACGGCACGGGCCCCGCGTGGGCACGCCAGGCTCTGCCGTACAGCGAAGAGCCCGCCCCCCAGGCCACGGGAGGCGGGCTCTTCCATGTCTCGCGGGCGGTCAGTCGCCCTCGACGCGCATGACGCTGGCCACGGCCCGCACGATGTCGAGCTCGCGCAGCCCCGCCATGGTGGCGGTCAGCGCCGCGTCGGTGGCCTGGTGGGTGACGATGACGAGCTGGGCGTCGTCACCGTGGCCCTCCTGGCGCACGGTCTGGATCGAGACGTCGTGCTGGGCGAACTCCTCGGCCACCCGGGCCAGGACGCCCGGCTTGTCGGCCACGTCGAGCGCCACGTGGCAGCGCGTGACCGTGGCCCCCATCTCGTGCACCGGCAGGTCGGCGTAGGTGGACTCGTCGGGCCCGCGTGTGCCCGCCCGGCGGTTGCGCGCCACGGCGACGATGTCGCCCAGCACCGCGGAGGCGGTCGGCGCGCCGCCGGCGCCCTTGCCGTAGAACATCAGCTGCCCGGCCGACTCGGCCTCGACGAACACGGCGTTGTAGGCCTCGCGCACTCCGGCCAGCGGGTGCGTGCGCGGGATCATCGCCGGGTGCACGCGCACGCCGATCGAGCGGCCGTCGTCGGACTTGGCGCAGATGGCCAGCAGCTTGATGACGTAGCCCATCGCCTTGGCGGAGGCGACGTCGGTCGCGGTGATCTCGGTGATGCCCTCGCGGTGCACCTCGGCGGCGGTCACCCGGCTGTGGAAGGCCAGCGACGCCAGGATCGCGGCCTTGGCCGCGGCGTCGAAGCCCTCGACGTCGGCGGTCGGGTCGGCCTCGGCGTAGCCCAGCGACTGGGCCTCCTCCAGCGCGTCGGTGAAGGAGGCGCCGGTGGAGTCCATCTTGTCGAGGATGTAGTTGGTGGTGCCGTTGACGATGCCCAGCACCCGTTTGACGTGGTCGCCGGCCAGCGACTCGCGCAGCGGGCGCAGCAGCGGGATCGCCCCCGCGACGCTGGCCTCGTAGTAGAGGTCGCCGTTGCCCTGGCGGGCCGCCTCGAACAACGTCGCGCCGTCCTCGGCCAGCAGCGCCTTGTTGGCGGTGACGACGGACTTGCCGCCCGACAGCGCCGAGACGATGAGGGAGCGCGCGGGCTCGATCCCGCCGATCACCTCCACGACGATGTCGACGTCGTCGCGGGCGACCAGGCCCTCGGCGTCGGTGGTGACCAGCGCGGGGTCGATCTCGACGTCGCGCTTGCGCCCGAGCTTGCGTACGGCGACGCCGGCCAGCTCCAGCGGAGCGCCGATGCGGGCGGCCAGGTCGCCGGCCTGCTCGCGCATGAGCTTGACGACCTGCGAGCCGACCACTCCGCAGCCCAGCAGGGCCACTTTCAACGGTTTGTCGCTCACAGCTGCCCCCTCAAGAGGTCGTCCTCGGTCTCACCCTGCACGATGACGCGGGACTGGCCGTTGCGGACGGCGACCACGGCGGGCTTGGGCAGGTAGTTGTAGTTGCTGGCCAGCGACCGGCAGTAGGCGCCGGTGGCGGCGACCGCCAGCAGGTCGCCTGGTGCCAGGTCGCCCGGCAGGTAGTGGTCGCGCACGATGATGTCGCCGCTCTCGCAGTGCTTGCCGACCACCCGGCTGAGCATCGGCTGGGCGTGGGACTCGCGGCTGGCCAGCAGCGTGGTGTATTCGGCGCCGTACAGCGCGGTGCGCACGTTGTCGCTCATGCCGCCGTCGACGCTGACGTAGGTGCGCAGACCCTCGACGTCCTTGACGGTGCCGACCGTGTAGAGGCTGATGCCTCCCGGTCCGACGATGCCGCGTCCCGGCTCGACGGTCAGCTTCGGCACCGGCAGCCCGGCGCCGGTGCAGACCTTCGCCACGATCTCGCGCAGGGAGTCGGCGATCTCCTTGACGTCGGGCGCGACCTCGTCGGGGGTGTAGGCGATGCCGTAGCCGCCGCCCAGGTCGAGCTCCGGCAGGACGACGCCGTGCTCTTCCTTGATCGCCACCAGCAGCGTGGTCAGGCGGCGCGCGGCCACCTCGAACCCGGCGGTGTCGACGATCTGCGACCCGATGTGGGAGTGCAGGCCGACCAGGTTGAGCTGCGGCAGCGCCAGGATCCTGCGGACCGCCTCGGCCGCCGCCCCGGTGTTCAGCGACAGGCCGAACTTCTGGTCGTCGTGGGCGGTGGCGATGAACTCGTGGGTGTGCGCCTCGACGCCGGTGGTCACCCGGATCATGACGTCAGGGCGCTTGCCGTACTTGTCGGCCAGGTAACCCAGGCGGGCGATCTCCTCGTAGGAGTCGACCACGATGTGCCCGACGCCGATCTCCAGGGCGCGGGTCAGCTCGGCCTCGGACTTGTTGTTGCCGTGCATCGTGATGCGCTCGGGCGGGAAGCCGACGGCCAGCGCCACGGCGAGCTCGCCGCCGCTGGCCACGTCGAGGCTCAGACCCTCGGCGTCGAGCCAGCGCACCATCTCCTTGCACAGGAACGCCTTGCCGGCGTAGTGCACCTCGGAGCCGGCGAACGCGGAGGCGTAGTCGCGCATGCGGGAGCGCACGTCGTCCTCGTCGAGGACGTAGAGCGGCGTGCCGTACTGCTCGGCCAGGTCGCGGACGTCAACGCCGCCGATCGTGAGCGCGCCGTCGGTCCGACCGGACGTTCGCGGCCAGATCTCGGGGTGGATCCGGTTGAGGTCGGCGGGCGCCTGCGGCGGGCGCTCCTGAGGCAGCATCTCGGCGTGCCTGTCCCCGGCGGGGTGGACGAATCGGCTCACCCGAACGAGGCTATCGGACGCGCGGAAGCAGGTGGACATCCTGCCCACCAGTCGAGACGGAGATTTTCCTTCAGACCTGCTTTGTCACAGGAAGTACTTTCTGTACGGCTTGCGCGAGCCTTATACGCGCCGTATGGAGCTCGCTGGGCTCTTCGTCACCCTTGGGGTGAGCCGGGGCGTTCTCGTGCGCATCGTGATAGGCGGTCGCGAGCCGCACCAGATACGCCGGCCACCCGGGATCGCGGCTCGACCTCCTGCCGGGCAGCTCGGCCAGCACGCGCAGGACTTTGCGGTCCCAGGGGCCGTCGAGCAGCCGCGGCTCGAACGGCTCACCCGGCACGCCGAGATCGCCCGCCCATCGCCGCGCGTTCGCTGCCCGCGCGGCGGCGTAGCGCACCACGAAGCCGGGGTTCTCCCAGGTGCGCGGCAGATCGGGCCAGCCCTGGTCCTCGACGCGCTCGAAGGTGCCGTTCAGCAGCTCGCCCGGCACCTCGACGACGATCCTGATCAGCCCGCCCGGCAGCACGCGGGCGCCCGGCACACGAGCCGCGAGCTCGTGCGGGTCGAGCCCGCGCCTGAGCGCCGCGGCCGACACGTACGCCGCCTCGCGCACCCACGTCCCCTCGGGAGTGGGCGGCTCGCCAAGGATGTCGAACTCCACCCTTCCTATGGTGTACCGCTCACCAGGCGCAGCATCTCGCGGGCGCCCTGGTAGTCGGGATCCAGGGCCAGGGCCCGCTCGTAGCACTGCCTGGCCTCATGCCGCGGCCCGGGACCGCGCAGGATGGCGTCGCCGAGGAAACGCCAGGCCTGGGGCGTCGGGCGGATCGCGATCGACCGCCTGAACTGGGCGATCGCCAGCTCGTAGCGGCCGGTCATGTAGTAGGAGTCGCCCAGGCCGAGCCTGCCGTACTCCAGGTCGGGCTCGATCGCCAGCGCCGCCTGGAACTCACCGATCGCCTCCTCGTAGCGGTTCTCGCGGAACAGCTCCGTCGCCCTGGCCAGGTGGGCGCCCGCCGTGGAGACCGGGCGCGCCGCCAGCGGGAGCAGCCTGAGCACCCTGGCGTGCAGCTCGGGATCCTGCTCCTTGAGGTCGTCGCGCAGGATCGCCGCCTGCTCCGGCGCCAGACCCATGATCATGGCGGCCATGATGTGCTCCTGGACCTCGCCGGGCGGCACCGACGGATCGATGGTCAGCGAGCCGCCCTCGTAGTGGGCGCGCAGGTTGCGTTCGGCCCTGGGCGCGGGAGGCTGCTCCAGCATCAGGGCCCACGCGCGCGCTTCGGGATCGGCCGCGATCGAGCCCATCCGCACCATGGCGCGCAGCAGGTCGTTGCGCTCCCTGCCGGTGCGTGCCTCGAGCCTGGCCTTCAGCTCGGCCTTGGCCTCGGGCCAGCGCCGCAGTTCGAGCAGGGTGCCGGCCAGGTCGGTCAGGGTCACGTCGCGCTGGTCACCCGCGTCGAGCATGTCGCGCAGCAGCACCAGGCGAGGCTCCCAGTCGCGCACGTCGCCGAGCAGGTCGACGAGGTGGTCGAGCTCCTCGTGGGAGCCCTCCGGCAGGCCGCGCAGCCGCTGGATCCACCGGGCCGCCTCCGCCGCCCGGTCGGGCCGCGCCAGTGCCCCGACCATGCCGATGCGCAGCACGACGAGGTCGTCGTCGGAGACGGCGAAGGCCATCGACGGGATCGGCCCGCCGGACATCACCTGCTTGGCCAGCTGCAGGCAGGCGATGTGGGTGACCACGGGGTGGGCGATCCGCCTGCCGCAGCCTGCGTCGGCCTTGCCCACCTCCTCGGCCGCCTGCTTGAGCGCGCCGACGTCGACGCCCTGGCGGATCCTCTGCGGTGTGAAGGTCGCGAGCTCGGCGGCCAGGGCCGACAGGGCGGCGGGCAGCGGCCTGCCCAGCTCCCGGTAGGCGCCGGCCGCGCGCTCGAAGTGGGCGGGCCGCGGATCGCTCGTCGGGGGCGAGGCGTAGGCGATCAGGAAGTGACCCGCGGCTTGGGCGGCGAGCTCGCCGAGCGAGATGAGGATGTGGCCGATCCACTCCACCTCGCGCCGGCCGGCGGCGATCTCGGAGCGGGCGAAGTCGAGCAGGAAGGGCCAGGAGTGGTCGAGGGCGGCCTGCCGTCTGCCGAGGAAGTCGGCGAGGTTCTCGGGGGAATGGACCGCCCGGGCGTCCCGGATGACCTCATCAACCTCTTTGTCCCGATTTTTCGTGTTATTCGGCAGGCTGCAGACCCACTCCGCTCCGATCACCGCGAAAGGCACCGAACAACACCCCCACGCCAGAATCCCGCTCAAGAGATTATCGAGGCGAGGTCCCGGAAAAAGCGAAGGCCCGGCGCCGATTTCCCCCGTTGGCGCCGAGCTCGCTGGTAGGAGTGTCTCGCGGTTTTCATGGCGATGGTGTCCGCGAAATGTCCCGAAATCGAGACTCAGATGAGTGCGTGCGGCTCCGCCGAGCCGTATTCGACCAGCTGAGCGGCCCCCAGCAGCCACCGGTCCTCGTCGCGCACCCGCACGTAGCCGAACCGGTCGGCCGAGAACACCCTGACCCCGTCGGTCCGGCACTGGCGCATCAGCACCTCGTCCCAGCCCTCCGTCAGGTCCGCGATCCCCAGCTCCCTCAGCGGGCCCCGGCGGGCCAGCAGGGTGGCGCCGTTGATCTCGGGCACGTAGGAGTACTCCGCCTCCGGCTGCTTCAGCAGGGTCGCCTGGGCGGCGCGCAGGTGGGCGTAGTAGGCGGCCTTGCCCACGATGTCGGCGGTGGTGAACTGGAACGCCCTGGTCAGATCCGACAGGTAGTGCTTGCCGTACACGTCGCGCGGGTCCATCACCGCGACCAGGTCGGCCTCGCACAGGTCGAGACCGCGGTCGAGCATGGCGCCCGTCGACAGCGCCGGGTCGAGCGGGCGGAAGATCACGTCGACGCCGGGCAGCGCCTCGCGGGCCCGCGCCTCGATCTCGGCGGGGGCGAACAGCACGAGCTGCACCACCCCCGCCTGCTTGGCGATCTGGGCCAGCGCCGGCTCGGCCAGGTCGGCGGAGGGGAGCACCTGCATGACGGAGATGTCGAGCGTCGCGCGGTGGCTGGGCAGGCCGATGGCCTCCAGCAGGGCGTCGACGTGCTCGGTCATGGTGCCGCCCGCGTAGGCGCGGCGCAGGGCCGCGTGGGCGCGGCGGGAGTCGGGCTCGGGGCCGATGGAGGTGCCGCACGCCGCGATCTCGGCCGCGCGCCACTGCGGCGTGCCGGGCGGCACCGAGACCGCCGCCGGCCAGCGGTAGGAGGTGAGCTGGTCGGGATAGGACAACTCCTCGGGCAGGAGCTGCTCCAGGGTGAGCACGCGGTCGATGCGGCCGCCCGGCAGCGGCAGCGGGTTGTGCACCCGGGGCTGGATGCCGAAGGGCAACTGCGGCCAGCCGGAGGCGGACTCGACGGTGAAGCGGTGATCGAACAGCTCGGCCGCGGCGGAGTAGTCGGCGATGCTCCCCCCGTGCGCGGAGGAGGCGGTGTGCCAGAAGACCGTGCGGATGCCGCGCTCGGCGCACCACGCCAGCAGGGCGCGCAGGCCGTCGCCCGGCGTGCCGACGATCTCGGAGGCCCAGGGCCCCTCGGTGACGGACTCGACGACGAGCAGGTGCGGCATCTCCAGCGGCAGCACGCGGGCGAAGTCACGCGGGGTGAACCCGGTGGTCTGGCGCCACTCGTAGCGCAGCAGCGCCTCGGCGTGCGGGTCGGCGATGACCGCGGCCGTCAGGTGCGGCCGGGTGTTGGGTCCGGTCGGGATGCGAAAGGGCTTGAGACGGAAGGAGGCGCCGTCGACCGTGCGGGTCGAGGAGACGGCCTGGAAGGAGGGCCTGTCGTCGGCAGAGGCGATCGGGATCGGCCTGCGCTTGGGCGCCGCCGGGCGCTTGACCGCCCTGGCCGCGCCCTTCAGCCCCTTGGCCAGCCGCACCGGGTTGCTCTTGCCCGACTTGAGCGCATCCCCTATGCGGTTCCACCGGGCGACCTTCATCGAGGAGAGCTTCCACTGCGCGACCTCGGTCTGGTAGCGCTGCTCGGCGACCTCCTTGCGGAGTCTCTCCCCGGCCTCGCGCTCCTTGGTCAGCCGTTCCTCGGTCTCCTCCAGCCGCGCAGCCAGGGCGCGCGCCTCCTCGGCGCTGCGCTCGGCCTCGGCGAGCCTGGCCTGCGCCGCATCAAGCAGGCGCGCCAGCTCGGCCGCGTGTTCGGCCTGGGAAATAGCCTCCCGAAGGGCCCGACGAGTGCTCTCCAGCTCCGTACTCACGATTCCGAAGGA
The DNA here is from genome assembly GCF_013761175.1 of Nonomuraea soli. Classification (GTDB taxonomy): domain Bacteria; phylum Actinomycetota; class Actinomycetes; order Streptosporangiales; family Streptosporangiaceae; genus Nonomuraea; species Nonomuraea soli. The sequence goes on along the minus strand of NZ_JACDUR010000004.1, from coordinate 694,898 downwards.
TACTCTTTGCACATTGGTGGCTCGAAGGGATGACATCCGGTGCAGTTCAATGTGCGGCCCTACGTCTGCGGCGCCCTCGGCCGGATCGACGGCGCGCTGCTCGACCGGCTGACCGCGGCAGGACCGCGGGTCAAGCCCGCGCTGCGCACCGATGAGGCCGCCCTGTTCAGCAGCGTTCCGCTGCCGCCCTACCACCGTGCCGGCGACGAGTTCGCCTTCGCGTGGGGTGAGCGCAAGCCGTACGGCGCGGCGGAGTGGATCTCGGTCGCCGAGACCTACGAGACGCCCGGACTGATCGGTTCGCCGGAAAAGCTGGTGCTCCATGCCGGCGCCCTCGGCCTGGTCGACCTCTACTACGTCCGGCACGCCGACGCCGTCTACTTCTCCTCCCTGATCGAGCCCCTGCTGCAGATCGCCGGCGTGGAGATCGACTGGCAGGCCTGGGCCTCGATCATCCAGGTGACCTTCCCCCTGGGCGAGGCCACGCCGTACTCCCGCGTCAAGCGCCTGCCCGGCTCCAGCGCCATCACCCTCGCCGGCGGCAGGCTCGGCACCGAGCGCAGGCTGCCCCGCTGGCTGCGCCAGGAGCCCTACGAGGCCTGGACCAGCGCCGGTGAGCTGCTGGAGATCCTGCACGAGGTCTACAAGGACTACGACGGCCGCCCGTTGCTGGTGCCGGTCTCCGGCGGCTACGACTCCCGCCTGCTGGCCAGCGTCGCCGTGGCGCGCGGCGCCGACGTGGAGTCGTGGACGACCAGCCCCGACGACGGCACCGACACCGACATCGCCTTCGCCAGGTCCATCACCCGCGAGCTGGGCATCCCCCACCGCGTCGTCACCCAGGACCCCGCCGCCTACCCCGGCGACGCCCTGGAGGTGGCCCGCAGGCTCGAGTGGCTCACGCCGCACCACGCCTGGTACGCCCCCTTCGCCAAGGAGGTGCACCAGTCGGGCCGCATCCTCATCGACGGCCTGGCCGGCGGCCCGCTGCTGAAGAACTTCATGGTCAGCGGCTCGGCCCTGCAGGCGCGCACCCAGGCCGAGCGCAGCGCCGCACTGCTCGACTCGCTGTCGCTGGGCGCGCCCTCGATGCCGTTCCTGAGCGAGGCGGCGGCGCGGTGGGCCGGCGATTCGGTCAGGGGCTCCTTCGCGGAGTCGACCTCGATGTTCCACGGTCACCGCGCGGAGCTGCCGCTGTCGGTGCTGCACACGCGCACCGTGCGGGGCATCGCCCGCAGCGCGGTCAACCTGGTCGGCCCTGAGGCGTCGTTCGCGGCGCCGTTCATCCACCCGGCCTTCTTCGACGCCGCCCTGTCGGTGGGCGTGGCCCGCAAGGACGGCGGCAGGTTCTACCGCGAGCTGCTGCACGCCTCCAACCCGAGGGTGGCGGCGCTGCCGTCGACGAACGTGGTCAAGCAGCCGCTCAGGAGGGTGCCGCTGCGCTCGACCGCCGCGCCCGCCCGCGCCTACTCCCACGCCCATCTCACCCGGCTCCAGCGCGTGGTGCCCGGCCTGCTCTCCGACGAGCTGCACGCGGTCATCGCCGCCGGTCCCGACGCGCTGACCCGTTTCCGTGGCTGGAACGACAGGTTCTGGGTGCGTGGTCTCACGCTCTTCGGTGCCTGGCTCGGCGACTTCGGGTTCGAGTCGCTTGACGGGCCATGGGAACAGTAGGTAACCAGAAGATTACAGACTGATCTCGAGGGTATGACGTAAGCAAGTCGAGATCCGGGTTCCGGATACCCCGGGGACTGGTAGTGTTCGGCCCGTAAGCGCCGCGAACATCCGGGCAATCCCCGGAAAGGGCATGGAGTGCGCAGGGATGACGACTCCAGCGGCGCGGTCACCACACAACTGATGCCGGGGAACCGGTGACTTCGTCCTGCCCACATCTCCTTCTGTGAGCGTCATATGACCAACCCATCCGTCGGTGAGTCCTTCAAGTGGGAGGACCCCAGCTGGTACAAGCGGGCGGTGTTCTACGAGGTGCTGGTCCGGGGGTTCAAGGACTCCAACGGAGACGGAACCGGCGACCTCAAGGGTCTCGCCAGCAAGCTCGACTACCTGCAGTGGCTCGGAGTCGACTGCCTGTGGTTGCTGCCGTTGTACGAGTCGCCGCTTCGTGACGGCGGCTACGACATCTCCGACTACATGAAGATCTTGCCCGAGTTCGGCGACCTGGCCGACTTCGTGCAGCTCATCGAGTCGGCGCACGCGCGCGGCCTGCGCATCATCACCGACCTGGTGATGAACCACACCAGTGACAAGCACCCGTGGTTCCAGGCCTCGCGCCACGATCCCGAGGGGCCCTACGGCGACTTCTACGTGTGGGCCGACGAGCCCACCGGCTATCCGGACGCGCCGATCATCTTCATCGGGGCGGAGGAGTCCAACTGGACCTACGACCCGGTGCGCAAGCAGTACTACTGGCATCGGTTCTTCCACCACCAGCCGGATCTCAACTACGACAATCCGGCGGTGCAGGAGGCGATGCTGGAGGTGCTGCGCTTCTGGCTCGACCTGGGCATCGACGGCTTCCGGCTCGACGCCGTGCCGTACCTGTTCGAGCGGGAGGGCACCTCCTGCAGCGGCCTGCCCGAGACCCACGCCTACCTGCGCAAGGTGCGGGCCGAGGTCGACAGGCTCTATCCCGACCGGGTGCTGCTCGCGGAGGCCAACGGCTGGCCGGAGGACGTGGTCGAGTACTTCGGCGACCCGACCGTGGGCGGCGACGAATGCCACATGGCCTTCCACTTCCCGCTCATGCCGCGCATCTACATGGCGGTCAAGAAGCAGTCGCGCGAGCCGATCTCGGAGATCATGTCGCGCACGCCGAAGCTTCCCGACACCGCCCAGTGGGGCATCTTCCTGCGCAACCACGACGAGCTCACCCTGGAGACCGTCACCGAGGAAGAGCGCGACTACATGCACGCCGAGTACGCCAAGGACCCGCGCATGCGGGCCTACCTGGGCATCCGGCGCCGCCTGGCCCCGCTGCTCGACAACGACCGCGACCTGATCGAGCTCTTCCACGCCCTGCTGTTCTCCCTGCCCGGCTCGCCCGTCATGTACTACGGCGACGAGATCGGCATGGGTGACAACATCTGGCTGGAGGACCGCGACGCGGTGCGCACGCCGATGCAGTGGAGCCCCGACCGCAACGCGGGCTTCTCCACCGCGGACCCGGGACGGCTCTACCTGCCCGCGGTCATGGATCCGATCTACGGTTTCCAGGCGGTCAACGTGGAGGCGCAGGAGCGCAGCGAGGGTTCCATGCTGCACTTCACGCGCCGCATGCTGCAGATCCGCAAGCAGCACCCGGTCTTCGGCACGGGCGCCTACACGGAGATGTGGTCGTCGAACTCGTCGGTGCTCACCTTCCTGCGGGAGGAGGGCGACGACCTGATGCTGTGCGTGAACAACCTGGCGAAGTTCCCGCAGCCGGTCGAGCTCGACCTGCGCCGCTTCGAGGGCATGACGCCGGTCGAGGCGCGCGGTGGCGTGCACTTCCCGAAGATCGGCTCGCTGCCGTACCTTCTCACCCTGCCGGGTCACGGTTTCTACTGGTTCGCGCTGAAGGACCTCTAGATCCAGCCTTGCTCCCAGGCATGCTGCGCCGCGGCATGCCTGGACGAGACGCCGATCTTGGCCATCGCCGACGACAGGTAGTTGCGGACGGTCCCCGGCGCCAGGTGCACCTGCTCGGAGATCCACGCGATCGACTCACCCGACCTGGCCGCCCGCAGGACCTCCAGCTCCCGCGCGGTCAGCGGGCAGTCGTTCTCGGTCAGCGCGGAGGCGGCGATGTCGGGGTCGACGTACCGCCTGCCCGCGTGCACCTCGCGGATGATCTCCGCCAGCCGCGACGCGGGCGTGGTCTTCGGCACGAACGCCCGCACCCCGGTGGACAACGCCCGCCGCAACACCCCCGGCCGCGCGTGCCGGGTCACGAGCACCACGGGCGCGTCGATCTGCTCGGCGGCCACCAGCCCGTCGCCCGGCGGCATCTCCAGGTCGAGAACCGCGACGTCGGGCCTGGTGCGTACGGCTGCCGCCACCGCACCGGTGCTCGTCTCCTCCTCTGCCACGATCTCCAGGTCGCCCTCGAGGCCCAGCAGCGCCACCAGCGCGCCCCTGATCAGCGCCTCGTCATCGGCGATCAGCACCCGGATCATGCCGGCACCACAGCCCGCACCGTGAAACTCCCCTGCTCGTTGCCCCAGCTCAGCCGTCCACCCGCCGCCTCCACCCGCTCGGCCAGGGCGGCCAGGCCGCTCCCCGCCGCGGATGCCTCCTCGGCGCCGTCGTTCGTCACCGTCAGCGTGCCATGCCCCTCCTGGACGGCCAGCACTACGCTCGCCCTCGAGGCGTGGGAGTGCCTGAGGATGTTGGTGGTGGCCTCGCGCGCCACCAGCCCGAGCAGGCGCCCCGCCGTACCCCCCACCTCGTCGTCGGCCGTGACGGTCGCCGCCACGCCCGCCGCCCTGAGCACCTTGACCGCGTTGGCCAGCTCGACCGAGAGCGAGACCTGCCGGTAGCCGCCGACCACGGCGCGGGTGTCGGTGAGCGCCTCGCGGGCCAGCTCCTGGACCTCCCGCATCAGCTCGACGGCCTTGTCGCGGTCGGCGACGCGGGCGGCCAGCTCGCTCTTGAGCGCGATCACCTGCAGGTGGTGCCCCTGGATGTCGTGGAGCTCGGCCGCGAAGCGCAGCCGTTCCTCGGCCACGGCCAGCTCCGCCGCCACCACCCTGGCATCCTCCAGCCGCTGCGCCACCTCGTAGGTCCACCACTGCATGCCGACACCCGCGGCGGTGCCCAGGGCCGAGGCTCCCATCAGCGCGGCCGTCGCGGGAGGGTACCCGCTGATCCACTGGGCCGCCAGGATCGCGACCGCGGCCGCCAGGATCGCCGGGACGCGCCGGCCCCGCGGCAGCCGGAGCGCGATCGCCATGGCGAGCAGTCCTGCCGCCATGCTCCAGAACAGCGCGGCGGGCCGGTCGCCGATCTGCCGGATCAGCGGGAACGCCGCCGTCGCCGCCAGGCCGCCCGAGACGGCCTCCAGCCACGCGCCCCGCCCGCGCACGATGTCCACGGCCCGCAGCATGAGCCTGATCGTGGTCACCACGAGCAGCGTGACGAGCACGATCGCGACCACCCCTCGCGCGCCCTCGCCGGCGAGGGGCATCACCAGCAGCGGCCACAACACGAGCGGCGGACCGGCCAGGGTCCAGATCGTCACGTGCCGCAGTCTGGTCAGCGGTGAGGCTCGCATACCGGAGATTGTGCCTGCCAGGGCGTGTGACATGTGTCATCGGTTCTCGTGACAATGCCACGCGGGCACGGCCGCTTCCGGCACTACTGGCCGTGGGCGGCGCGGGCGAGTCTTGGGCCATGACACCAGTTGAGGTAGAGGGACTGCGGGCCACCTACGGCGATTTCGTCGCCGTCGACGGCATCGATCTGCGGGTTCACCAGGGCGAGATGTTCGCCCTGCTCGGCACCAACGGCGCGGGCAAGACCACGACGCTGGAGACCCTGGAGGGTCACCGCCGGGCCCAGGAGGGCCAGGTGCGCGTCATGGGCCTGGACCCCTTCGCCCACCGGCGCCGCCTGGCCGGGACGGTCGCGACCATGCTGCAGGACTCCGGGTTCGCCGGCGAGCTGACCGCCGCCGAGACGCTGCGCATGTGGCAGCGGCTGCACCCCGGGCGTCAGGGACCCGCCGACCCCCTGGCCGAGGTGGACCTGGACCACCGGCGCGACGTGCGGGTGCAGCAGCTGTCGGGCGGTGAGCGGCGCAGACTGGACCTGGCGCTGGCCATCTCGACCGACCCCGACCTGCTCTTCCTCGACGAGCCGACTACCGGCCTCGACCCCGAGTCGCGCGAGCGCACCTGGCGGGTACTGCGTGACCTGCTGGAGCGAGGCCGGAGCATCCTGCTCACCACCCACTACCTGGAAGAGGCCGAGGCACTGGCCGACCGGATCGCGATCATGCACAGGGGCCGTATCGCGGTCAGCGGCACGCTGGCGGAGGTCGTGGGCGCCCACGCCTCCAGGATCCGCTGCGAGCTGCCCGCCGTGCCCGACAAGCTGCCGCTCTTCGAGGGCGAGGCCGCGCTCGACGGCAGGCGCCTGACGATCCGCACCCGCTGCCTCCAGGCCGACCTGCACCGCCTGCTGACCTGGGCCGACGCCGAGGGCCAGACCCTCAAGCAGCTGTCGGCCACCGAAGCCTCCCTCGCCGAGATCTTCAAGGACGTGAACTCATGATCACTATCGCGCTGGCCGAGCTCCGGCTGATCGTCCGCAACCGCACCACCCTCGTGATGGCGACCGTGCTGCCGCTCGGCTTCATCGCCCTCATGCTGGTCACCGGACGCAACGAACGCCCCGAGATGACCGTGCTGCACGTCATGATGATGATGGGCTTCACCGTCTTCCTGACCGGCACCACCACCCTGACCAGCAGGCGGCAGCAGCTCTACCTGAAGCGCCTGCGCTCGTCGCCCGCCCCGGTGTCGTCGATCGTCGCCGGGCTGATCGGGCCGCTGGTCCTGCTGTCACTCCTGCAGATCGTGCTCTTCCTGGGCCTGGCCGGTCAGCTGCCCGGCCGCCCCCTGCTGCTGCTCGCCGCCGCGCTCACGGCGGCGGTCACCTGGGGCGCCTTCGCCTTCCTCACCGCCGCCTTCACCCGCACGCCCGAGGCCGCCCAGATCACCACCGCTCCCGTCTACCTGCTGCTGTTCGGCGGCATGTTCTGGGTGCTCAACACCCCGGTGGACGCGGTCTCCTTGCCGCAGCTGCTGGTGCCGGGCGGCGCGATCTCGCAGCTCATCCGCCTGTCGTGGGACGGGCCGGTCGGTACGGCGCCGCTGACGCTGGCGTTGTGCGCCGCCATCGCCGCCGCGGCCGTCGCGGTGGCCGTCAGGACCTTCCGCTGGGAACCCCGTGCGTGAGCCTGGCGGTGGTGACGTGGGCGCGGGCGGCGCGGCGGGCCGGGATCAGGGCCACCGCGAGGGCCGCGCTCACGGCCGCGAGCACCGTCACGACCAGGGTGGCCGCGGCGGGCGGTCGCCCGATGCCCGCCCCGACACCGCTGGTGTGGCCCTGCAGGTCGATCAGCCCGGTCACGGTGGCGGCGCCCACGGCGGTGCCGGTCAGCACCCCGGCCACCACCAGGAGCCCGGTCGCCGTCACGAGGGTCGCGGTGACCTGGCGGGGCGTGAGCCCCATCGCCTTGAGCACCGCCAGGTCGGAGGCGTGGTCGCGCAGGCCGAGGCCGATGGCGGTGAGCAGGTTGGCCAGCCCGATCAGGGCGAGCACCGCGATCAGCGCGGCGATGACCGGCCTGAGCACCCCGAGCCGCTCGGCCGGGTTGACGACCCGCTGCACGTCGAGACCCTCCTGCGAGGCCGACAGCAGGCGCAGCCGCACCTCGCCGGGATCGGCGCCCGGTTTCAGCACGAGCGCGTGGTAGCCGGGCGGCACGCTGTCCTTGGCCTCCAGCGTGTCGAGGCCGACCGACAGCACCTGGCCGTCGAGGTCGGGCTCGACCACCCGGCCCACGATGCGGACGATGAGCGGGCTGCCGCCCACGGTCAGGCGCACCCGGTCGCCGATCTTCACGCCGAGCAGGTCGAGCAGACCCTGCCCTGCCACGCCCTCGCCGGGCTGGCTGTAGCCGCGCCCTTCCGCCACCGGATAGGGGTACGGCTCGCGGGAGCCGCCGATGGCCCTGACCTGGACCGAGCGGGCCTCGCCTGGGGCCAGGGCGTTGACGGTGCTGCCCGGGTAGGAACGTTCGACGCCGGGTTCGCGGGCGATCAGTTCCTCGGCCTGGCCCTGGGTGAGTTTGCCGGTCTTGACGATGAGGGCCGCGCTCTGACCCACCTGCTCAGGATTTTTCAGGAAACCGTCGAGCGTCGCCCACACCCCCAGCCCGATCGTGATCATCATCATGGGCACGGCCAGCCCGAAAGCCGTCAGGAAAGCCGGCACCCGGCGGGTGAAGGCGTCGCGGGTGCCGAGCACCAGCGCGGGCGGCAGCCGTACGAGCAGGGCCAGCCTGGCCAGCCGCGACAGGTGGCCCCTGGGCGGCGCGGCGGGAGCGGCCGGGATCGGCGGGGTGCGCCCGCCGCGCCAGGCGGGCAGGCCGACCGCGGCCAGCACCACGAGCGCGGCGCCCGCCCCGATGGCCAGCACCGGCAGCGGCGCGGCCGCTCCGGCGCCCAGCAACACCACCGGCAGCACCCAGCCGGCGGCCAGGCCGATGCCGATGCCGAGCAGGCCGAGCGCGCCGTGCTCCGCCACCAGCAGGAGCGCCACCTGGCCGCGCGTGAAGCCGAGCGACTTGAGCGTCGCCAGATCGCGCAGCTGGCCGAGCACGCGCCCGCCCGCCGCGTTGGCCAGCGCAAGCGCCGCGGCGACCAGCCCGACCACGCCGAACAGCGCCAGCAGGGTGCCCAGCAGCCGGTTGTCGAGCTCCATCGCCGCCCGCACCTCGCGCCAGGTGTACACGCGCTCCACCTGCCGCAGCTCGACCAGCACCCGCTGCGACACCACCTGGGTGGCGTCGGCGTCGGCGAGCCGCAGCCCCGTCACCCACTCGCTGAGCTCGTGCTTGGGCTCGATCCTGTCGAGCGTGCTGGGCAGCACCCAGATCAGCCCGGGGGTCCACTCGGGATAGAAGCCCTGTTCGGCCGAGTCGGCGATGCCGCGCACGTAGAGCACCTGGCGCGAGCCGCCGACCGTGTTGAGGGTCAGCGGCGCGCCCAGCCGCAGGCCCGACGCCCTGGCGAAGGAACGTTCGACCACCGCGCCGTCCGGCTGCTCCGAGCTCAGCCACCTGCCCTCCTGGACCTGCGGTCTGGCCACCTCGGGGAGCTGGGCGGGCAGGCCGCGCAGCGCCGCCTGCGGCCGCTTGCCGTCCTGCACGAGCGTGACCGGCGCCGAGCGGTACGGCCCCGCGGAGGTGGCCACGCCGTCGAGCTCGCGCAGCCGCCACACGTCGGGGCGCTCGGTGGTGTGGATCCAGATGTGCGCGCCGTTGGTCTGGCCGAACAGCGAGCGCCACGGGTTGGTGCCCTCTTCGAGCAGGGTCGCCCCGGTCAGCAGGGCCGCGAGGATGCCCGCCACGGCCAGCACCGTCAGCGCCGCCTGGCCTTTCCTGGCCCGCAGGTCGGCGCTGATCCAGCGGGTCGCGGCGCGTGCGGTGCTCATGGGCGGCGGCTCATCGGGGGTCTCTCATCGCAGGTCTCGTCGCAGGTCTCGTCGCAGGTCTCTCATCGAGGGTTTCTCATCGGAGGTCGATGACCTCGCCGGCGCCGGCGATCTTGCGTCTCGGGATGCGGCCGTCGTCGACGATCTCGCCGTCGAGCAGCGACACCACCCGGTCGGCCAGCGCCGCCACGCGGGCGTCGTGGGTCACCATGACGATCGTCTGGCCGCCCCGGTGCACCTCGCCGAGCAGGCGCAGCACGTCGCGGGTGTTGCGGCTGTCGAGGTTGCCGGTCGGCTCGTCGGCCAGCAGCAGCGCCGGCCGGTTGGCCAGCGCCCTGGCCAGGGCCACCCGCTGCTGCTCGCCGCCTGACAGCTGGCCGGGCGAGGCCTCGGCGCGGTCGCTCAGGCTCAGCTTGTCGAGGAGCTGCTCGCGGCGCTCGCGCGCCTCGCGCGGGGAGGTGCCGGCCAGCAGGGCGGGCAGCTCGACGTTGTCGGCGACGGTCATGTTGGCGACCAGGTTGAAGCCCTGGAAGACGAAGCCCACCTTCTTGCGGCGAAGCAGCGCCCAGCCGCTCTCCGAGAGCGTGTCGACACGCTTGCCGTCGAGCCAGATCTCGCCGCTGGTGCGCGGGTCGAGGCCGCCGAGCATGTGGATGAGCGTGGACTTGCCGGAACCGGACGGCCCCATGATCGCGACGAACTCTCCCGCCTCGATCTCCAGGTCCAGGCCTCGTACGGCATGCACGGGCACACCGGAGGCGGCGTAGATCTTGACCAGGTTGTGTGCCTTCAGCACAACTCCTCCTGGCAGCGTTCGAGCCAGTCGAGATCGGCCTGGAGGTGCAGCATCGCCCCTTCGACCAGCAACCGGGCGACCGTGGACTCGCTGCGCTCCATCACCTCGTTGAGCTCGCGCATCAGACCAAGGTAGTGGCGCCGCTGGCGGCTGATCAGCGCCATGCGGTCGGCGATGCCGGTCAGCGGGGCCAGGACCAGCTTCATGTAGAACTCGTCACGCACCCGCGGGCCCTCGGTGGGCTCCTCCACCCAGGTCGTGAGCGCTTCCCTGCCCGTGGCGGTGAGGTAGTAGACCTTCTTGTTCGGCCGGTTGGACTGCTCGACGTCGACGGCTCTGACCAGGCCGTCCTTCTCGAGGCGAGCCAGGGTCACGTATATCTGGCCGATATTCGGGGAGGGGTACGCGGCGCCGAAGGTCTGTTCCAGAGCCTGCTTCAGCTCGTAGCCGTGAGCGGGCTCCTTGGCGAGCAGTGCCAGAAGGTGCAACCGCACGCCGCACCTCCCCTGTTACGCAGGCGTTACCGGACGGTCCGTTGACTGCCAGTTTACGGGTGTGCATAACATGAATGCATCTACCTAACACGTATGTAATGCGGAGGTAACCGGTGTTTCGCTCGCTGCTCACCGTCGCCGTGCTCCTGGCGGTGACGGGATGCGCGGGCGCGGGCGCCTCCGACACCGACGGCCGGACGAGCGGGACCGGACCGATCACCTTCGCCACCGGCCGCGACACCACGGCGTACCTGCAACCCCTGCTGGACCGCTGGAACCAGGCCCACCCGGCCGAGAAGGTGACGCTGCTGGAACTGCCGGAGGCGGCCGACGAGCAACGTGCCCAGATGGCCGCCAACCTGCAGTCCAAGAGCGACAGGTACGACGTGCTCGGCCTGGACGTCACCATGACCGCGGAGTTCGCCGACAACGGCTGGATCATCCCCCTGGAGCGCGGGGCCTTCCCCCTCGACAGGTTCCTGCCGCCCGTCGTCGAGACCGCGATCTACCGCGACAAGCTCTGGGCGGTGCCGTACACCAGCAACGCGGGACTGCTCTACTACCGCACCGACCTGGTCGCCAAGCCGCCCGCCTCCTGGGCGGAGCTGCGGCGGCAGGCCGTGGGCATCCGCAAGAAGCACACGATCGGCGGCTACGCGGGCCAGTTCCTGGCCTACGAGGGCCTGACCGTGAACTTCTCCGAGGCGGTCCAGGCGGCCGGGGGCCGGATCCTCGACCCCGAGGGCACCCAGGTCACGCTGGAGACCGGGACCGCCACCACCGCGCTCGACTACCTCGTGCAGGGCCTGCGCGAAGGCTGGATCCCCCAGGAGTCGCTGAGCTTCAAGGAGGAGGAGTCCCGGCTGGCCTTCCAGCAGGGACGGCTGGCCTTCATGCGCAACTGGCCGCACGCCTACGGCCCCGCCACCGCGCCCGGCTCGGCGGTCCGCGGCAAGTTCGCCGTCACCCGGCTACCAGGGCCGAGCGTGCTGGGCGGCAACAACCTGGCCATCAGCGCCCACTCGCGTCACCAGCAGACCGCCCAGGCCTTCATCCACTACTTCACCAGCCTGGACAACCAGCGCAGAGTCCTGACCGACGGCTCCTTCCCGCCGGTGTGGACCGAGCTCTACGACGATCCCGGGCTGATCGAACGATTCCCCTACCTGCCCGTGCTCAAGGAGAGCATCCTGGCGGCCGAGCGGCGGCCGGCCAGCGCCAACTACAACCAGTTGAGCCTGGTCATCGCCAGCAACGTCGCCAAGGCGCTTGCTCCGCCGTACACGGAGTCCGCCGCGGACGTGGCGGCCTCGTTGAAGGCGGAACTCTCCGAGGTGCTCAAAACCCAGTGAGGCATTCATGCGCAAGGCACTGACCGCCGCCGGACTCGCGATCGCCCTCGCGGCCTGCGGCAACGCCCCCACCACCACCCCCACCCAGGCGGGCGGCTCCCCCTCGGCGGCCGCCGGCGGCAAGACGCTGGAGGGGGTGAAGATCGAGGTCGCCGCGAAGTGGACCGGCGAGGAGCAGAAGAACTTCGAGCAGGTGCTGAAGGCCTTCACCGACAAGACCGGCGCCCAGGTCACCTACGCCTCCACCGGCGAGGACACCGGCGCCTACCTCGGGCCGCGCATCCAGGGCGGCAGCCCGCCCGACGTCGCGATCCTGCCCCAGCCCGGCCTCGTGCAGCAGTACGCCGACCAGGACGCCCTCAAGCCGCTCGGCGACGCGGTGGTCAAGCAGCTCGACGAGAACTACACCGACTACTGGAAGGAGCTCGGCTCGGCCGACGGCAAGCCGTACGGCGTGCTGGTCAAGGCGGCGCACAAGTCGCTGGTCTGGTACCGCCAGAGCGCCTTCGACGAGGCCGGCGTGCAGCCCCCGACCAACTGGCAGGAGCTCGTCACCGCCGCCCAGACCATCGCCGACTCCGGCACCGCGCCCTTCTCCTTCTGCGGCGCCTCCGGCTGGACGCTGACCGACCTGTTCGAGAACGTCTACCTGTCGACCGCGGGTCCCGAGAAGTACGACCAGCTGTCCAAGCACGAGATCCCCTGGACCGACGAGTCCGTCGGCGTGGCACTGACCCGCATGGGCGAGCTGTTCAGCAAGAAGGAGTTCGTCAACGGCGGCTCCAGCGGAGCGCTCCAGACGGACTTCCCGACCTGCGTCACCCAGGTCTACGGCCAGAAGAAGGCGGCCATGGTCATCGAGGCGGACTTCGTGGCGGTCTCGGCCGTCGAGTCCGGCGCCAAGGTCGGCGAGGAGGCCAAGACCTTCCCCTTCCCGAAGATCGGCGACACCGCCCCGGTCGTGCTCGGCGGCGACATCGCCGTGGTGCTGAAGGACTCCCCCGGCGCCCAGGCGCTGCTGGAGTTCCTGGCCTCCAAGGAGGGCGGCGAGGTCTGGGCCAAGCTGCCCGGCTACCTGTCGCCCAACCGCAACGTCTCGCCCGACAACTACCCGGACCCGCTGACCAAGCAGCTCGGCCAGACGATCATCAGCGCCGGTGAGACGGTCCGCTACGACATGTCCGACCTGGCGCCCAGCGCCTTCGGCGGCACCGACGGCAAGGGCGAGTGGAAGCTCCTGCAGGACCTGCTGCGCAACCCCTCGGACGTGAAGAACATCCAGACGCAGCTCGAGGCGGAAGCCAAGAAGGCCTGGAAGAACTAGCCCCCGGAAGGAACCAGCCGTGACCGATCAGGTGCGCGGCCCCCAGGGTCCGCCCTCCGACGACTCCTCACAGGATTCGTCGAGGAGCGGGCCCGCCACCGGGCCGTCCCCCGAGCTCACCACCCCCGCAACGACCCAGGAGCCCGCCACCCCTCCCACCCCACAGGAGCCCGCCACCCCCTCCACGAGCCCGGAGCCCGCCACCCCCTCCACGAGTCAGGAGCCCGCCATCCCTGAGCTGGCGACCGCGGGTCCCGCGGCGCCCACCGCGGTGAAGGGCAGGCGCAGGCGCCTGGGCCCCTCCCCCACGCTCGCCTACGTCTTCCTGCTGCCCGCCGCGATCCTGCTGGGCGTCTGGGTGGTCTACCCGATCATCTACTCCATCGTCAGGAGCCTGTCGGGGCCCCAGCCGTCGGACTTCGTCGGCCTGGGCAACTACATGACGATCTTCAGCGACGCCAGCATGCTCACCACGATCAGGAACAACCTGATCTGGGTGGTCATCGCCCCCATCCTGGTCACCACACTCGGCCTGATCTTCGCCGTGCTGACCGAGCGCATCCGGTGGTCGACCGCGTTCAAGCTGATCGTCTTCATGCCGATGGCCGTCTCGCTGATGGCCGCGGGCGTCATCTTCCGCCTGGTCTACGAGCAGGACCCGGACAAGGGTGTCGCCAACGCCATCCTGACCAGCGTCGGCGACACCTTCTCCTCCAGCCAGGGCTATCCCGACGCCCGGCCACGCGAGGGCGATGCCGTACGGGCCGAGGGCGGCGGGGTCGTCGCGACCGGTCAGCCCGCGCTCATCCCCATCGTCGGCATCAAGGCGGGCACCCTGCCGGAGTCCGCGCAGCCCGCAAAGGCCGGCGCTTCGGGCGCCGTCTGGTTCGACTTCACCCCGGGCGGCGGCGGCCGCAACGGCGAGATCGATCCCAACGAGCGCGGCCTGCCGGGCATGACGGTGGAGGCCGTGCAGGGCGGCAACGTCGTGGCCACGGCCACGACCGCCGACGACGGCTCCTTCGCCTTCGAGGGCGTCTCGGGCGCCTACGAGGTACGGCTGCCGCAGTCGAACTTCACCGCCCGCTACGGCGGGTTGTCCTGGCTCGGCCCGACCTTCATCACTCCGGCCATCATCGGGGCGTTCGTCTGGGTGTGGGCGGGATTCGCCATGGTGCTGATCGCGGCGGGGCTGGCCGCCATCCCGCGTGACGCGCTGGAGGCCGCCCGCATCGACGGCGCCACCGAGTGGCAGGTCTTCCGCAAGATCACCGTTCCGCTGCTGTCGCCCGTGCTGCTCGTCGTCTTCGTGACGATGATCATCAATACCCTGAAGGTCTTCGACCTGGTCTTCATCATCGCCCCGGCCTCCGTGCAGGACGAGGCCATGGTGCTGGCCCTGGAGATGTGGCGGGTGTCCTTCGGGGGCGGCGGCAACCAGGGCATGGGCAGCGCGATCGCCATCTTCCTGCTGATCCTGGTCCTGCCGTTCATGATCATGAATATCCGGCGCTTCCGGAGGGAGGACACATGAGCAGCACCGGCGCCCACGCCGGCGAGATCAAGCGCGGCGGCCTGAGCAGGATCGTGGATCTGCTGGGCAGCGGACTGGTCCAGGTCGTGATGATCCTCATCGGGCTGTTCTGGCTGGTGCCCACCCTCGGCCTGCTGGTGGTCTCGCTGCGCGACGAGACCGTCAACGCCGCGGAGGGCTGGTGGACCGTCTTCACCAAGCCCGCCGACCTCACCTTCCAGGCCTACAGCAGCCTGCTGGCGACCGGCTTCACCTCGTCGTTCTGGAACACGGTCCTCATCACCGTGCCCACCACGATCCTGGTGATCGGCATCGCGGCGATGGCCGCCTACGCCTTCGCCTGGATGGACTTCCCCGGACGCGACCTGCTCTTCCTCATCGTGGTCGGGCTGCTCATCGTGCCCATCCAGATCGCACTGATCCCCATCGCCTCGCTCTACGGCGGGCTGGGCATCTTCGGCTCGATCCCGGGCGTGGTGCTCTTCCACGTCGCCTTCGGCCTGCCGTTCGCGATCTTCCTGCTGCGCAACTTCTTCGTGGGCATCCCCGCCTCGCTCCTGGAGGCCGCCCGCATGGACGGCGCACCCGAGTGGAAGATCTTCGCCCGTGTCGTGTTCCCGCTGGGCAAGCCGGCGATCGCGTCGCTGGGGATCTTCCAGTTCCTGTGGGTGTGGAACGACATGCTCATCGCCCTGGTCTTCGCCGACACCGAGTCCCAGCCGATGACCAAGGCGCTGCAGTCGGAGATGCGGCAGTTCGGGACCAACGTCGACATCCTCGCGCCCGGCGCGTTCCTGTCGCTGATCATCCCGCTGGTGCTGTTCTTCGCCTTCCAGCGGTACTTCGTGCAGGGCATGATGGCCGGCTCGGTCAAGTGAACCCCGCGGGTGCCCGCCTTCCGAGGGGGCAGGCGGGCACCCGCTACTCGCCGAGTCCGACGGGCGCAGGCCGACCGGGCCGTGATCGACGGGGCCGAGGGCCCGGCGCTCGCCGCCGCCCTCGCACAACGCTCCGCCGTACGGCAGGCTCCCAGGCCTGGCCAATCTCGTAAATCCTCCGTTCCCAACGGCCCCAATGAGGTGTATGCAACACATATCCCCCTGAACGATGAAAGAAGTGTCATGAAGCGGATAGTCGCGCTGACGGCAGCAGCACTCTTGGCCCTTCCCCTCACCCCCTCCTCCGCCGCCACAAGCGCGCCCGGCGCCCCAGGCGCGGGCGATCCCTACTTCCCCGGCCAGGGCAACGGCGGGTACGACGCCCTCCACTACGACCTGGCCCTCGACTACAACCCGAGCTCCGACGCCCTCGCCGCCTCCGCCACCATCTCCGCCCGCGCCACCCAGGCTCTGAGCGCCTTCAACCTCGACCTGGCCGGGAGCCTGACAGTGCGCTCGGTGACGGTGAACGGCGCGGCGGCGGCCTTCTCGCGCGCCGGAGACGAACTGGTCGTCAGCGCCTCGCTCTCCTCCGGCCAGTCCTTCACCACCGTGGTGCGCTACGACGGCAAGCCCACCCACGTGCTCGACCCCGACGGCGCGCGCGACGGCTGGATCCGCACCAGCGACGGCGTCTACAACGCCAACGAGCCGCAGGGCGCGATGACCTGGTACCCGGGCAACCACCACATGACCGACAAGGCGACCTACCGCTTCACGGTCACCGTGCCCGACACGCGCGTCGCCGTCGCCAACGGCGACCTGACCTCCAGGAGCTCCGGCGGCGGGCGCACGACGTTCGTGTGGGACGCCCGCGAGCCGATGGCCTCCTACCTGACCACCGTCACCATCGGCAAGTTCGAGCTCGGCGACGCCTCCATCGGCGGCTACCGCACCATCACCGCCGTCGACCCGAAGATGGCCGGCAAGGCCGGGAGCTTCCCGTCACGGCACGCGCCCGTGCTCGACTACTTCAGCGGCCTGTTCGGGCCCTACCCGTTCAGCTCGACCGGCGGCATCATCGACCACGAGCCGAACGTCGGCTACGCGCTGGAGACCCAGACCCGGCCGATCTACCCGGTCGTGCCGAGCGAGTCGCTGCTCGCGCACGAGCTCGCCCACCAGTGGTTCGGCAACTCGGTGACGCCGACGCGCTGGCAGGACATCTGGCTCAACGAGGGCTTCGCGACCTACGGCGAATGGTTGTGGCTCGACCGGCTCGGCACGCGCACCCTCCAGGCGTCGTTCGACCGCGCCTACGCCGTGCCTGCCGACGACGCGTTCTGGGAGACGCCGACCGCCGATCCAGGCGGGCCCGAGGCACTCTTCCACGATCCCGTCTACGACAGGGGCGCGATGACGCTGCACGTCCTGCGCCGGGCCGTCGGCGACACGGCGTTCTTCTCGATTCTGCGGGAGTGGGCTGCGCGCTACAAGTACGGCAACGCCGACACCGCCCGCTTCATCAGTCTGAGCGAGGAAATCTCAGGACAGCAGTTGGACGTCCTCTTCGACGCGTGGCTGTTCAAGCCGGGCAAGCCCGCCTTGTGATCATTCTGGTACGGCTCGCGCCCGGCGTTCCCGGCGCAAGCCGTACCTTTCGCCGTTAGGCTGAACGGCCATGGCCGCTCGTCCCCTGCATGAAGTCGTTGAAGCCGGTTGGGCCAAGGCGTTGGAGCCCGTCGCCGACCAGATCGCCGCCATGGGTGAGTTCCTCCGCAAGGAGATCGCCGAAGGCCGGCAGTACCTCCCTTCCGGCCCCCACGTCCTGCGCGCTTTCCAGCAGCCCTTCGACGACGTCAAGGTGCTGATCATGGGCCAGGACCCCTACCCGACGCCGGGGCACCCCATCGGGATGTCGTTCTCCGTCGCCGCCGACGTGCGCCCGCTGCCGGGCAGCCTCGTCAACATCTACAAGGAGTACATGGCCGACCTCGGTCACCCCGCTCCCTCCAACGGCGACCTCACCCCGTGGACCGAGCAGGGCGTGCTCCTGCTCAACCGGGTGCTCACCGTCATGCCGGGCAAGCCCGCCTCCCACCGCGGCAAGGGCTGGGAGCAGGTCACCGAGCAGGCGATCAAGGCGCTGGTCGGGCGCGGCAAGCCCATGGTCGCCATCCTGTGGGGGCGCGACGCGCGCAACCTCGCCCCCATGCTCGGCGGCGTCCCCCTGGTGGAGTCCGCCCACCCGTCGCCGCTGTCGGCACGCAGCGGATTCTTCAACTCGCGCCCGTTCAGCCGGTCCAATCAGCTACTCGTCCAGCAAGGCGCCGCCCCCGTCGACTGGAAACTGCCCTAGGCTCTGGAACCATGAGTGATGAACCGAAGTTCCTGCGCCTGACTGTGGAGCTGACCGTCGAGGTGATCGACGTCGACGCGCTTCAGGCCGCGGCCCTGAAGGAGATCCACCACCCGGAGGCCGACCTCACCGACGAGGAGCGCAAGGAGCAGGCCGAGCTGGTGAGCGCCGACGAGACCGGCGCGACCGCACTGCAGTGGCTCATCGAGCCCGACCACGTGCTCGGCCTGGTCGAGCACATCGACGAGGTGGAGCCGCGCGAGGCCGTGCTGGGTGTCGAGCCGTCCGACGGTCCCGAGGACGAAGACGAAGAGCACGACCACGCCCACGACCACTGAGGCCCGCCAGGTGCTGCGCCGCCGCTCCACGCGCGGCACCGGGGCTCGTCGGACGCGGCGCCTTTGCTGCGCACGCCACACCAAGACCCGTCGGACGCGGCGCACCTGCTGCACGCGCCGCACCGAGACCCGTCGGACGCGGCGCACCTGCTGCACGCGCCGCACCGAGACGGGACCGACGCTGCGCAGCTCCTCCATGCACCGCACCGAGGACAAGGTCCAGGTCAAGGTCCGTCAGACGCTGCGCTGCTCCTCGCGCCACGCTCCGAACGTGAGCAGGCCGGGGTGCAGCGCACGCAGGGCCGCGATGTCCGCCTGATAGCCCGACTCGGCGAACCAGAAGAACATCCGGCCCTCCTTCCCCATGAGCCTGAGCAGGCTCCTGGGGATCTTCCTGTACGGCACGCCCGCGATCTCGCCGATGCGCGGCACGGTCAGCTCGTCGCCGGCCAACTCCAGGCTCTGGCCGACGAGCCGCTTGTCGAAGGCGATCCGCGCGAACACCCCGATGTCACGCGCCGCCACCATCTGCAGCGTCCCGTGCTCCCCCAGCGTCGCCGCCATCATCGACAGCCCGATCCCCGCGCCCTTCACCGCGAACGTCTCCATGAAGGTCGAGGGCCGCAGAAACGTGTACGGCGGGCCGCTGGCGACGATGTGTCGCTCGATCTCCCATTTCGTATCGAAATGCGGGATCCCGCGCACACGCTCGACGCCCCCGACGCTCGTATAGACGAGATGCTCGACGCCTGCCCTCCTGGCAGCCTCGGCCACCGCGACACCCTGCCGCACCTCAGCCTTCCCGCGCGTCTGCACAGAAAAGACCCCATAGGCCCCCTCGAACGCCCTCACCAGAGTGTCCGGCCGCCCGAAGTCACCCTCCCAGACCTCCGCCCCCTTTCCCTCCAGCGCCCTGGCCTTCCCCGATTCGACGTCACGCGTAAGCGCCCGCACCCGCCACCCACCGGCTAACAGCGCCTCGACGGCCGCGCCACCCTGGTTCCCGGTCGCGCCCGCCACCACAATGGTCCGCATCGTTACCCTCCCAGATAGTTACCTCTTTCATTATTACCTCTTTCACTAAGGAGTCGTCCATGGCCGACGCGGCCCGTCTCGGAGAACTTCTGATGGCAGCCTCACGGTTGTTCTCCCAGCGCGGCACCGCCGCCTTCGGCGAGCACGGCCTGTCGCCGGCCAGGGTCCGCCTCCTGACCACCGTCGGCTCCGCGCCGCGCCTCAAGATGGCCGAAGCCGCATCCGCCATGGGCGTCACCGCCCGAGCCGTGACGCCGCTGGTGGACGCCCTCGAATCCGAAGGCCTCCTCACCCGCCACCCCGACCCCGCCGACCGACGCGCCACCCGCCTCGACCTCACCCCCGCAGGCACGGAGGCACTCGTCACCATCGAGCAGTTGCAGTCATCGGTCAGCGCGCAGATCTTCTCCACCCTGTCGACAAGCGAACAGGCGGAGCTGGAGCGGCTGCTGGCGAAGTTCGTATCATCGAAGGCATGATCGTCGCCTTCTCCATCACCCCGCTCGGCGTCGGCGAGGCCGTCGCCGAACCCGTCGCCCGCGCCGTCAAGGTCGTCCGCGCCAGCGGACTGCCGAACCACACCGACGCCATGTTCACCACCGTCGAGGGTGAGTGGGACGAGGTCATGGCGGTCATCAAGCAGGCTGTGGAGGCGGTGGGCGAGGTGGCGCCTCGGGTGGGGCTCGTTCTCAAGGCGGACATCCGGGCGGGGGTCACGGACGGGATGACGAGCAAGGTGGAGTCGCTGGAACGTCACCTGTAGCGGCGCGGGGGCGGGTCACGTGGGCCAGTCGGTCGCAGAGGCCGGGCGTAACGCGTAGGCCGGGCGTAACGCGTAGGCCGGGCGTAACGCGTAGGGCAGACGTGACGCGTAGGGCAGACGTGACGCAGAGGCCGGACAGGTAGCGGAGACCGGACGAGCCAGCCGACGTACGACCAGCGGACGTACCACCGGCCGACGTACCACCGGCGGACGTACCACCGGCGGACGTACGATCGGCGGACGTACGATCGGCGGACCTGCACGCAGGAGTCACGCCCCTCGCCTCCTCCGGTGTCCTGACGTGCGCGCATGCCAACGCGGAGGAGCGCCGCCACCGGCTGAACGGCGCGACAGGGGTGGCAGGTACAGGCGGATGGTGGGGTTTTCCCTACCCTGACTCGGTTGCTGGCGTCATGGCTACGCTCTTCACCGCTGCCTACCGTTGACTGCATGGGGCAGTCGATCTTCCGGGACACAGCGGATCTCCTTTCCGAGACGAGCGGAGCGGCCTTCCGCTTCGCTGTCGCCGCCACGGGGGTCGCGGCGACCGGGGTGCTGTTTCTCCTGCCCTTCCTCGCCACCGGTCTCGGACCGCTTTCCCTTCTCGGCTCCGTCGCCGCGCCTGCCGTCCTGGCGCTGACCTGCATGGCCGGCAGTGAGCTCACGGCCCGTCACATTCGTCCCTACGCAGACCCCTTTGCTTTCGTTGCGGCCCGTGCCTCCAGTGTCAGGCTCCACACATCCGCTGCCAGTCCTGGGGCGCTTGGGCGCACGTCTTTCGCCTCCCCCTTCGCTGAGAGATCCCCCGCCCGTGCTCTCTTCGGTGCGCGTGCATGGCGGAATCTTGCCTTCTGTCTCACCGGCTTCGTCGTCACCGCTGGCGGCGCGCTCACTGTGGTCCTGTGGTGGCTGCTGTCTCTAGCTGGGCTCGCCTACCCGCTGTACGCGTGGGCGCTGCCGTTCACGCTGTGGCCGGTGCTGTGTGTGCTGGCCGGGCTTGGGTTCGCCGTGACTCTGCCCAAGATCATCACCTGGTGCGCCACCGCTTCCACCGCGTATGCGGATTTTCTGCTCCGCCCGCGGCTGGTGTACTCGGGGTCGACGGACCCGGCATTGTTGTTTGCCGGGGTTCCGCGTCCCTGATTGCCGTACGCCTGGCTCGAAATCGTCGAAGGCCTGGTCCGGGGATCGCCGGGAGCCTGGGTCCGCGACTGCTGGACGCGTGCCGTATAGGGGACGCGTGCCATACAGGGGACGCGTGACGCACAGAAGGCGCGTGCGTACAGAAGGCGCGTGCGTACAGAAGGCGACAGCTTCTGGCGAGTGGGATGGTTGCTCATGCGGCGTCGCGCCTGCCAACGCGACCCCACCGGCGTCGCCGCACGGGTTCGACGGCGTTTTGCACATGGGCGTCCTCCGGCACGATCACGGCCCTCGGCGCTGGCATGGAGCCGGCCGATGGTGCCGACCCCGCGCTGGTTGGGGGCACGGGCGCTGGATTCACCCAGAGCACCGGCGCGGAGCCGCCGGGCAGCACCGGCCACTCGAAGCCGCTCTGTGGCACTGCGGTCGGGCTGCCATGGGGTGCTGACTCGGGGCCGCCGTGCGGTTCCGGCGCGGGGCTGCCCTGCTCGACGGTTGTGGGGCCACCTTGCGGTATCGGCGTGAGGCCGATCTCTGCCGTCCGCATTGGGCCAGCCTGCGCCACCTGCGTTGGGCGGGCGGGCTGTGGCACCCGCGTGAGGCGGGCGTGGGGACCTCGTTCGGGCGCGAGCTGCGGGGATAGGGCGGGGGGTCGGGGTGGGCTGTGGGGTTGGGGAGGGGCGAAGGGCTGAGAAGGGGTGAGGGGCCGGGAAGGGGTGAAGGGCTGGAGTGGACCGAGGGCCTGAGATGGGGTGAGGGGCTGGGGTGAGATGAATGCCTGGGGCGAACCCTGGGCCTGGGGCGAAGCCAGGGGCTGGGGTGGACCGAGGGGCTGGGGTGGAGCGAGGGCCTGAGATGGGATGAGGGGCTGGGGTGGCGCCAGGGCCTTGGGCGGGAGGGGGATCAGTCTTGGGCGGCTTGGGGATGGCACCTCCTGTGGCGAGGGCTGGGTGCGGGCGGTGTGGCTGGTGAGCTCCACGCGTTGGGTGGCGCAGAGCCACTCGTTAAGGGTGCCGGTGAAGCCTGATGGCGGGCCGACCTTGAGGCATGCGAGGGCGCCGGCTCCTGGGGATGGGTGGACGCGGAGGCGGCCGAGGGTGCCGCCGGGGTCTTCGCAGGGGGTGAGGCGGACCTGGAAGGGGGCCGATGAGAGGGGGGAATCGGCGGAGACCAGGAGGTGGTCGTCGATGGTGCGGGTGGTGGCGGCGGGGTGGGTGGTGAGGAAGGCGAAGTGGTCGGAGACGAACTGCTGGGCCACGGCTCGGAGGAGGGTGACCGCGCACAGGTTGTGGGAGCAGGCGGCGCCGTCGAGGGTGAGTTCGGGGAGGGCGAAACGGCGCAGGCCTCGGGTGGTGACGCGCAGGCAGGTGCAGGCCAGGTGGTCGGCGGGGTTCCACGGGGGGCAGGTGGCGTGGTCGTTGACCGTGACGTCCCAGGCGACCCACTCGTCGTCCAGCTGGAAGGTGGGGCGCTCCGCCGGGCAGCCGTCGCATTGGAAGAGGGGGCGGCCGATGATCGTGTCGACGACCAGGCCGGTGCCCTCCGAGGAGATGGCGCGGGCTGCGGCTCTGGCCACCTGGAGGGAGAAGGGCAGGGCGCGGGGCGGTGCCGTACAGGAGACCAGGACGTGGGCGCGGGAGCGGCGGACGAGGCGGCGGTCTTCCGGGGACAGGTCGGCGCCGGCGGGACGCCAGGTGGAGGCGTGGTGGGTGATGGTGAGCAGGGGGCTGCCGAGGGCGGCGCGGGCGGGTCGCCGGAAGGGGCGGCCTATGCGCCACGGCAGGACAGAGTCGACCGCCAGGGGCGAGCGCTCAAGCACGACGACGAAGAGTGACGCCAGCATCGAGGGCAGGGCGTAGGTGATCTCCATGACGGGGCCTCCAGAGCAAAGCAACTGGGCCCAGGATGGGGAAGGGAGGGGCGAGTGGTGGGGGCCGAATGGGGTTCTGTGGATGGGGGTGGTTTTCCACAGGACAAAGCCTCTCGAATGGCCGCCGTGTCAGGTTGTCGAGGTGAGTGAGGCCTAGGGAGAGGGAGGGAGGAAGGGGGAGGGAGGGGCACGGGCAGGGACAGGGGCATGGGCAGGGGGATGGGCAGGGGCAAGGGCAGAGGACGGGGGGCAAGGGCAGAGGACGCGGCAGAGAAGGGAAGGCGGGGACTGGGCTGGGGGCGATCACCGACCGCCGGCAAGGGGCGAGCATCGCCGGTAACAGTGAGCACCGCCCCCAAACAGGGCGGGCACGGCGCGGGCGCCGCCGGGAAGGCGGGCCCGCAAAGGGGAAACCCCCGGCAGGACGATGCCTGCCAGGGGTTTCAGGTAGAGCTAGATCAGCCGGTGAAGCCGACCGAGGTCCAGTCCTCCGACTGGTACCCGAACGAGCCGTAGTTGGCCAGCGTCTTCTTGGCCGCCACGATGTCGGGGCGCTGGTACAGCGGGATGGTGTGCACCATGTCGAAGATCAGCTTGTCGGCCGCGTTGGCCAGCTCGATCGCCTTGGCCGGGTCCATCTCGCCGACGGCCGCGTCGATGGCCGCGTCCACCGCCGGGTCGGAGGCCTTCGGGAAGTTGGACTCGGAGCCCGACTTGTAGATCTGCTGCAGGCCACCGATGGGCTGCGGCGTGCCGATCCAGGAGAACGGCACCAGGTCGAAGTCGCCCTTGATGATGAAGTCCGTGAAGAACTTGTCGTCAGGAACGGCGTTGATCGTCAGCTTGATCCCCGCCTCCTTCAGCATCGCCTGGGTGAGCTCGCCCTCGGTCTTGGCGTAGGGGACGCCGGCCGGGACGACGAAGTTCAGCGAGAACTCCTTGCCGTCCTTCTTCCGGTACTCGCCTTCCTGCTTCCAGCCGGCCGCGTCGAGGAGCTGCTTGGCCTTGTCGAGGTTGTACTTGCCGAGGTCACCGGCGTTGTCCACGTAACCCTTGTGGTTGTTCATGAACACGTGGTTGTTCAGCGTGGCGATCGGCCAGTCCATGTCCTTCAGGTCGGACTGGGCGATGACGTCACGGTTGATCGCGTAGGCGACGGCCTGCCGGACCGACTTCTCCTTGAGGAACTCGGACTGGTTGTTGACCGTGATGTGACGCCAGTTCGGCGCGAAGGCCTTGCGGATGTCCGCGTTGGGGACTTCCTTGGCGCGCTTGAGGTCGGCCGGGCTGCCCGGGGGGATGTCGACGGCGTCGAGCTCGCCGTTGGCGAACGCGTTGACCTGGGCGGCCGGGGTCTCGATCACACGGAAGATGATCTTGTCGAGCTTGGCCTTCTGGCCCCACCACTTGTCGTCACGGACGACGGTGAGGGTCTTGGTGGCCTCGTCGATCTTCTCCACCTTGAAGGGGCCGGCGGTGACCGGAACCTTCTGCAGGTAGGCGCTGTCGTACTCCTTGACGTCCGACAGGTACTTCGCCGGGATGAGGCCGTTGAACAGGCCGTGCCACTCGGGGTAGTTCTCCTTGAACGTCACGATGACGTCCTTGTCGGTGGCGCCCTTGACGACCGACTCCATGCGGTCGAAGCCCTGGGTGGAGGCCGGCTTGTACTTCTTGTCCGAGCCGTTCTGCGCCTTCCAGGCGGCCTCGAAGTCGGCCCACGTGATCGGCGTGCCGTCGGACCAGGTCGCCTTCTCGGCGATCTTGTAGGTCACGACCTGCTTGCCGGACGAGGTGTCCAGGTTGACGGAGTCGAGGTAGTCCTTGTTGGCCGTGAACTCGGCCTTGTCGTTCGAGATCTCGAACTGCGGCAGCAGGGTCTCGAGCATGTCGTTGGTGTCGGACTGGTTGCCGTCGACGTGCCACGGGTTCCACTGCGACGGCCACTGGCCCTTGGGCAGCGTCAGCGTGCCGCCGTCCTTGACCTGCGCGTAGTCGACCGGGGCGATGGAGATGCCGGGCATCTCCTCGGTGATCTTCTTGTTCGCCTCAGACTGGGCGGCGTTGGGCTGGCCGTTGTTGTTGGTGGTGGTGCCGCCCCCGCCGCAAGCCGCGACGGCCATGGCCAGGACGGCGGTCGCCGCCGCGGCCCGGTAACGAACCTTCACTGTTCCTCCTGATCGTCCGAGGCCGTGATGACCTCGATCTCTTCCGCGTAGTGGCAGGCGGCGCCATGGTCGCCAGCGTTCGCCAACCGGATTACTACGGGCTCTTCCTCCACACACCGCGTCCGCTCGTGCTCGCTCAGGCGCGCGAACTTCGGGCAACGGGTGCGGAACCGGCAACCTGATGGGGGGTCAGCCGGGCTTGGCAGGTCACCTTCGAGGAGGATGCGCTTACGCGTACGCTCCATCTCAGGGTCGGGCAACGGAATTGCCGACAGCAGTGCCTGCGTGTAGGGATGGGCAGGGTGGTCGTAGACACGGTCCACCGAGCCGAGCTCGGCGATCCGGCCCAGGTACATGACCGCGACCCGGTCCGCCAGGTGACGGACCACGGCCAGGTCGTGTGCCACGAACAGGTACGAAAGACCCAGGCGGCCCTTCAGGTCCTCCAGCAGGTTGATGACACCCGCCTGGATGGACACGTCGAGCGCGGAGACCGGCTCGTCGAGCACCAGCAGCTTCGGCTCCAGCGCGAGCGCGCGGGCGATGCCGATGCGCTGGCGCTGGCCGCCGGAGAAGTGCTGCGGGTAACGGTCGCCGTCGGTGGCCGACAGGCCCACGAGCTCCAGCAGCTCCTTGACCTTGGCGTCGGTGTCCTTGTGGCCGTGGGCGCGCAGCGGCTCGGCGATGATGTCGCTCACCGGCATGCGCGGGTCGAGCGCGGCCATCGGGTCCTGGAAGACGATCTGCAGGTCGCGGCGCAGGGCCTTGCGCGTGCCCTTGTCGAGCTTGGAGCTGTCCTTGCCGAGCACCACGATGCGGCCGTCCTGCGGCGGCTGCAGCTGCATGATCTGCTGCAGCGTCGTGGTCTTGCCGCAGCCCGACTCGCCCACCAGCGCCAGCGTCTCACCCTCGACGATGTCGAAGCTGATGCCGTCGACCGCGTGCACGGTGCCGACGCGGCGCTTGAACACCGCGCCCTTCATCAGGGGGTAGTGCCTGATGAGGTTCTCCAGCTCCAGCACCGTGGTGCGCTGCTCGCGCGGCACCCGCTCGATGGGGGCGTGCTCGATGACCGGGGTGGGGAAGACGTCCTGGCCGGTGAGGTTCTTGTGCTCGATCTCGCGGGAGCGGATGCAGGCCACGTGCCGGTCGCCGCCGATGGCCACCAGCGGCGGCTCCTCCTCCTCGCACGCGTCCACCCGCATCGGGCAGCGCGGCGCGAAGGGGCATCCCGTCGGCAGGTTCTTGGGCGAGGGCGGGTTGCCCTCGATCGGCACCAGCGGGCCCTCGGCTCCGTCGACGCGCGGGATGGAGGCCAGCAGACCCATCGTGTACGGCATGCGCGGCCGGTAGTAGATGTCGTCGACCGCGCCTTCCTCGACCGGCTTGCCCGCGTACATGACCATCACGCGGTCGGCCATGCCGGCGACGACGCCGAGGTCGTGCGTGATCATCACGATGCCGGCGCCGGTCTCCTGCTGCGCGGTCTTGAGGACCTCGAGGATCTGGGCCTGGATCGTCACGTCGAGCGCGGTGGTCGGCTCGTCGCAGATGAGCAGGTCGGGGTCGTTGGCGATGGCCATGGCGATCATCGCGCGCTGCCGCATACCGCCGGAGAACTCGTGCGGGAAGGACTTGGCGCGGATCGCCGGGTGCGGGATGCCGACCAGGTCGAGCAGCTCGACGGCCTTCTTGGCGGCGGCGTCCTTGCCCACCTTCTGGTGGATGCGGACGGCCTCGGCCAGCTGGTTGCCGATGGTGTAGACGGGTGTGAAGGCCGACAGCGGATCCTGGAAGATCATGCTGATCGCCTTGCCGCGCACCTTGACGAGGTCGCCCTCGTCCATGCCCAGCAGTTCCTTGCCGTGCAGCTTCACCGAGCCGCTGACGACGGCGTTGCGGGGCAGCAGGCCCATGACGGCGAGCGAGGTGACCGACTTGCCGGATCCCGACTCGCCCACGATGCCCAGGACCTCGCCGCGCGAGACCTGGTAGCTGACGCCACGGACGGCCTGGATGCCGCCGGGGAAGGTGACCGTGAGGTCGTTGACCTCAAGAATCGGGCTCAAGAATTGCTCCCCGGGTCGAGTGCGTCGCGCAGGCCGTCGCCGATGAGGTTGATGCTCAGGACCAGCAGGACCAGCAGTCCGGCGGGGAAGGCGAACAGCCACGGGTATCCGGTGGCGTTGCGGGCGCCTTCCGCGATGAGGGTGCCGAGGGAGACCTCGGGCGGCTGGATGCCGAAGCCGAAGAACGACAGGGCCGCCTCGCCGATGACCGCGCCGCTCACGTTGAGCGTGTAGTCGATGATCAGCAGCGACGACAGGTTGGGCACGATGTGCTTGAGGATGATCTTCCAGCGCGGGATGCCCATGTAGACCGCGGCCTGCACGTACTCACGCTCGCGCAGGGAGAGCGTCATGCTGCGGACCACCCGGGAGGTGATCATCCAGGTGAACACCGCCAGCAGCACCACGAACCAGAGCCAGGAGCTCTCCTTCAGCCGCGGCGAGATGATCGCGATGACCAGGAAGGAGGGCAGCACCAGCAGCAGGTCGACGCCCCACATGAGGGCCTTGTCGATCCAGCCGCCGAAGTAGCCGGCGAAGGCGCCGACGATGGCCGCGAGGGTGGTGGCGATGAGCGCGGTCAGCACGCCGATGACGATCGACTTCTGCATGCCGCGCAGCGTCAGCGCGTACATGTCCTGGCCGATGGTGGTGGTGCCCCACCAGTGGTCGCCGCCCGGCGGCACCAGGAAGGACAGGAAGTCCTTGTCAGTCCAGTCGTAGGGGCCGACGAACGGTCCCACGTAGGCCAGCAGGACCAGGGCCACGAAGGCGATCATGCCGTAGCGGGCCTGCCGGTTCTTGAGCATCCGGCCGAGAACAACCTTGGAACGCATCTAGCTCACCCGCACCCGAGGATCGAGGGCCGCCACCAGCAGGTCGGAGATGAACGCCGCGATGAGGATGCAGGCGGCGGTGAACAGCGCGACGGCCGCGACCGAGTTGACGTCGTTCTGCTGGATGGAGTCCACCAGCCAGGCGCCCATACCGTGCCAGGCGAAGATCTTCTCGGTGAAGGTGGCGCCGACGAACATGGTGCCGAAGGCGAAGGCGAAGTAGGTGGCCGAGGGGATCAGCGCGGTGCGCAGCGCGTGGCGGAACAGGGCGGTACGGCGGCGCAGGCCCTTGGCCATGGCCGTGCGGACGAAGTCCTGGCCCAGCACGTCGAGCATCATGTTGCGCTGGATGCGGCTGTAGAAGGCGATGGCGCCCAGGCTCAGCGAGATGGTCGGCAGGATCAGGTGGTTCAGGCGGTTGAACAGCAGCGGCCAGAAGCCGGTGACGTTGGGGTTGTACTCACCCGTGTACTCGATCAGCGTGAAGCCCAGCCCGCGGTTGAGGTTGTAGGTCGCGATGGCCAGCATCGTGGCCATGACGAACACGGGGATCGCCATGACCACGAAGGATCCAACGCCGATCACCCGGTCGCTGAGCTTGTACTGTCTGACCGCGGAATAGGCGCCCAACGCGACGCCCAGGGCGAACCCGACGATGGTTCCGATGAACAGCAGCCGGAGGCTGACCCCGATCCGCCTGCCCATCTCCTCGCCGACGGAGCCGCCGTTCCACTTCGATCCGAAGTCTCCGGTGACCACGCCCGATGCCCAGCGAACGTAGCGCTCGAGCACGGGGGTCTTGTCGTTGAGGTTGTAGTTGTCGAGCGTGCGGTCGATCACTTCCACGGGAACCGGCGGCTGGCGTCCCTCATAAGAGGCACGGGGGTTCATGGTCGTGGCGGCGAGCATGTAGGCCAGACTGGCCGCGATCGCCACCAAGACGACATTCATCGCCAACCTGCGCAGCAGGTACCTGCCCATCACCCTCCGATCGCGCTGAACGGGGGTCAGAGGGCCCCCATCAGTGGGCCACCCCCGCAACGTTGACGCCGTCTCGCGCCTTGAAACTCCCTTGACGCGCCTATGACGACAATCGGCAGAGTACCTGGATAAATGTAACAGTCAGCTACGGACGTATATAACGGTCACGTCACCGAGCGGTAGATCACCATGCTTTGCCCGGGTATTCGCAAAGCCCCCTGATCTGCAGAAACACCCTCTTCAGCGATCAGTAGGATAGGGGTCTCAGAGAGGGGTAATGTCACAGAATCCGGACAAAAATTTACTACTACGGAGAGTGACTGCCGGCCCATCCGCAACCAGCGCGCCGCCTCGTCGAACTCCACCCTGACCCGGTCAAGGCGCGGGTCAGTAAGCTCGGGCAGCGCCTTACGGAGCGCAATCAGGTCGCGATACCAGCACAGCAGCGACCAGTGCTCCTCCTCCTTCAACTCGCTCCAGTCGACCTTGGATCGCAGGAAGCTCTCCTCGTCGCCCGGGTCCGGCGCATCCCATTCATACCCGAATCCCTCGAACTCGCGGCGCCGGCGCTCCCCCTCGCCCTCGCGCAGCGCCGGCTCGACGTGGTCGGTGAAGAACAGGAAGGGGCTGCGGGTCCCCCACTCCTCCCCCATGAACAACATCGGTGTGTACGGCGAGGCCAGCAGGATCCCGGCGGCCAGGCGCAGCTGCGCGGGCGTCATCCGGTCGCCGCGCGGCCTGTTGCCGATCTGGTCGTGATTCTGCGAGCAGCACACCAGCCGGTGTCCCGGACCGGTGAACGGCTTGCCGTGGCTGCGGCGGCGGAATCCGGAGTATCCACCATCGTGGACGAACCCGCTGGTCAGCGCCTTGGCCAGCGAGGCCAGCGGCGCGAAGTCGGCATAGTAGCCGTGGTTCTCGCCGGTCACCGCGGCGTGGATCGCGTGGTGCAGGTCGTCGCTCCACTGGGCCGCCATGCCGTACCCGCCGGCCTCGCGCGGCATGATCATGCGCGGGTCGTTGAGATCGGACTCGGCGATCAGGGTCAGCGGGCGCCCCAGGTGACAGGAGAGCGCGTCGATCTCGTCCGCGAGCTCGGCCAGGAAGTGCACGGCCCGCCGGTCGTGCAGGGCGTGCACGGCGTCGAGCCGCAGCCCGTCGATGTGGTAGTCACGCAGCCACTGAACGGCGTTGTCCATGAAGTAGCGCCGCACCTCGTCGGAGTCCGGCCCGTCGAGGTTGACCGCCTCGCCCCAGTAGCTCCCCTGGGTCCCGGTCAGGTAGGGCCCGAAGGGATGCAGGAAGTTGCCCGACGGCCCCAAGTGGTTGTAGACGACGTCGAGTATGACCCCGAGCCCGGCCCGGTGGCAGGCGTCGACCAGCATCTTCAGGCCGTCGGGGCCGCCGTAGGTCTCGTTCACCGCGTACAGGTCGACGCCGTCGTAGCCCCAGTTGCGCCCGCCGGGCACCGGGGCGACCGGCATGATCTCCACGAAGTCGACACCCAGCTCGACCAGGTGCTCCAGCTTGCCGATCGCCGCCGCGAAGGTGCCCTCGGGGGTGAAGGCGCCCACGTGGAGCTCGTAGATCACCGAGCCGCGCAGGTCGCGGCCCTTCCACTCGTGGTCCTCCCAGGTGAACCTGGCGTGGTCGTAGACGCGGCTGGGCCCGAAGATGCCTTCGGGCTGGCGCCGCGATCTCGGGTCCGGGTACGGGCCGTCGCCGTCGATCATGTAACGGTAGTCGCTGCCGTGCCCCGCTTCCGGCACCTCCACCGACCACCAGCCACCTCCCTCGGCACGCAGCTCCCGCTGCCAGGGGAGGATCTCGACGCGCGACGCCCGTGGCGCCCAGACTTCAAAGATCATGTCTCTCCAGGAGTGCGACAGGATAACGACCGAGCAGGTGCGCGAGCGGGATCTTGCCGGTGTGTGTCGCGCCCGTCATGAGGTCTCTCCAGCTGCCCGGCGGCAGCATGAGGCTCGTGCCGCCCCAGCCGCCGCGCCGTGCCAGCCGTACGGGAAGGCGGGTGGCCACCGCGACGGCGGCCCGCCCGCGCGCGAAGGCGATCACGTGCTCCGCCGCCGCGCCCTCCGCCGCCATCCCCTCGTACGGCAGAGCCGGATCGAGCCTGCGGCGCAGCAGCAGCGCCTGGCGGGTCAATCGGAGCTTGGCCTCGTCCCAGGCGCAGGCGGGCACGCGCGGGTAGCCGACCGGGCGGCGGTTGTCGGGGTCGACCAGGGAGAAGTCGGTCGTCTCGTTGCCCTGGTAGACGTCGGGCACGCCGGGCAGCATGAGCTGGACGAGCTTCTGCCCCAGCGAGTTGACCATCGCGTGCGGATCCAGGCGCTCGGTGAACTCGCCGATCGGCAGCCGGACCGCCTCGGCCGCGAAGGAGCGCAGCCCCTCCTCGTAGTCGTGGTCCTGGCGTACCCACGAGGTGCGGGTCTTGGCCTCCCTGGCCGCCTTGAGCAGGTAGTCGGTGAAACGCTCGGCGGTGATCGGCCAGGCGGCGGCGAGGTTCTGCCAGGCCAGGTAGTCGAGGTGCGGGTCGAAGCTCACCCGAGCCGACCACTCGCGCACCTGCGCCGCCCACTCCTGCGGCAGCTCCG
Organism: Nonomuraea soli; assembly: GCF_013761175.1. Taxonomy (GTDB): domain Bacteria; phylum Actinomycetota; class Actinomycetes; order Streptosporangiales; family Streptosporangiaceae; genus Nonomuraea; species Nonomuraea soli. Next base: position 663,124 of record NZ_JACDUR010000004.1, on the reverse strand, counting down.
ACAGGACGGCCAGGCGGGCGCGCACGTCCTCGGAGCGTTTGGTGTCGTGGGTGGAGAGCGTGGTCATGCTCGTGGGGCGCAGCGTGGCCGCGTAGGCGTGGAAGTCGTCGAGGCCGAGGCCGAACTGATCCGGCTCGCCGCCCACCTCGTTGAGGCACGACAGGGGGAACCAGCGGTACAGGGCCGTGTCCTCCACGCCCTTGGCCATCACCGGGCCCGTGGTCTGCTGGAAGCGGGTGACCACGTCGGCCGAGCCGTACAGCACCTGCTCGACGAGCGACAGGACGGCGGGCGAGCAGCTCGCGGCGGCCCGCTGGACGATGGCGACGGCCTCCGGCGACGGCTTGCCGCCGGGGCGGACGTAGGCGCGGTAGACCGGCATGGCCACGAGCAGCTCCGCGACCGCGGCCGGGTCGACGCCGGCCGACCTGGCCAGCCTGCTCACCTCCGCCTGGAAGAACAGGTCGACGACCTCGCGCTTGGCCGCGATCATGACGGGCTCGTACTCGGCGGGCCAGCCGGTGAACTCGGCGTAGAGGCCCACCAGCTCGGCCTCGTGGGAGGCGTCGGTGAACAGCCTGGTGACGCGGTTGAGCACTTCGTAGCCTGTCGTGCCGTGGCAGGCCCACTCCTCGGGCAGGCGTTCCTCGCCGATGAGGATCTTCTCCACGACCGTCCACAGGCCGCCGCTCCTGCGGCGCAGGGCCTCCAGGTAGCCCTGCGGGTCGGCCAGCCCGTCAGGGTGGTCGACCCGTAACCCGTCGATCAGGCCCTCGTCGATCAGCCAGAAGATCACCTCGTGGGTGGCGAAGAAGACCTCAGGGTCCTCCACCCGCAGGCCGATGAGACTGGAGACGTCGAAGAAGCGCCGGTACCCGGGGCCCTGCCGCCAGTCGACCAGGCGGTAGTGGCCGCCCACCGGGAACTCGTGATCGTGATATCTCACGACCTCGCCGTCCTCGACCGGTTCTGTCGCGTCACCGATCACCGGCATCGCGACCTTCCCGCCGGCCCAGTCGATGTCGAACCACCGGGCGAAACGCGACGCCGAGCCGTCCTTCAGCACCTCCCAGAGCTGGAGGTTGCCCGACTCCGGCACGGGGACGGTCATATGGTTGGGCACGATGTCGACCACGATGCCCAGATCGTGCGCCGCCAGTTGCCCGGCCATCTCCTTGAAGCCCTTGGCCCCGCCGAACTCCTCGCGGATGCGCGAGTGGTCGGTGACGTCGTACCCGTGCCTCGACTCGGGGACCGCCTGGAGGATCGGCGAGAGGTAGACGTGGCTGACGCCCAGGTCGCGCAGGTACGGCGCCAGCTCGGCGACCCGGGCGAAGCCGAAGTCGGGCGTTAGCTGCAGCCGGTAGGTCGAGACGGGCCTAGACACGGCGCATCACCTGCACAGAACGCCCGGCCACCGGCACGGTCTCCCCCGCCCTGCTCACCTGGCTCTCCACGATGATGGGCATCGCGGTGTCGATCTCGGTCAGCCACATCTCCCCGTAGTCCTTGGGAACGGTGAAGCCGATGGTGTCGTGGTGGGCGTTGAACAGCAGCAGGAACGAGTCGTCCTTGATCCGCCGGCCGCGCCTGTCGGGCTCGGTGATCGCGTCCCCGTTCAGGAACACCGCCAGCGACCTGGCGTAGCCGACGTTCCAGTCGGCGTCGGTCATCGGCTGGCCCTCGGGGGTGAGCCACGCGATGTCGTTGAGCCCCCGCACCGGCCTGCCGTAGAAGAAGCGCCTGCGGCGGAAGACGGGATGCTCGCGCCTGAGCTTGGCCAGGCGCTGGGTGAACTCCATCAGCAGCCAGTTGCCGTGCACGTCCGACCAGTCGACCCAGCTGAGGTCGTTGTCCTGGCAGTAGGCGTTGTTGTTGCCCCGCTGGGTGCGGTTGAGCTCGTCGCCGTGGCTGAGCATCGGCACGCCCTGCGACAGGAAGAGCGTCGTCAGGAAGTTGCGCTTCTGCTGCTCGCGCAGGGCCTCGACGGCGGTGTCGGCCGGTCCTTCCACCCCGCAGTTCCACGACCTGTTGTCGTCGGCGCCGTCGTGGTTGTCCTCGCCGTTGGCCTCGTTGTGCTTGTGGTTGTAGGAGACGAGGTCGTTCAGCGTGAACCCGTCATGACATGTGACGAAATTGATGGAGGCGGCGGGTCTGCGGCTGTCGTCCTGGTACAGGTCGCTCGACCCGGTCAGGCGGCTGCCGAACTCCGGCAACGTCGCCGGCTCGCCCCTCCACAGGTCGCGAATGGTGTCCCGGTACCGGCCGTTCCACTCCGTCCACCGCGACGGGAAGTTGCCGACCTGGTAGCCGCCCGGCCCCACGTCCCAGGGCTCGGCGATCAGCTTCACCTGGCTGAGCACCGGGTCCTGCTGCACGAGGTCGAAGAAGGCGCTCAGCCTGTCGACCTCGTGCAGCTCCCTCGCCAGGGTGGAGGCCAGGTCGAAGCGGAAGCCGTCGACGTGCATCTCGGTCACCCAGTAACGCAGGCTGTCCATGATCATCTGAAGGACGTGCGGGCTGCGCATCAACAGGCTGTTGCCGGTGCCCGTCGTGTCCATGTAGTAGCGCTGGTCGCCGTCGACCAGCCGGTAGTAGTTCTCGTTGTCGATCCCCCGCCAGCTCAGCGTCGGCCCGAGATGGTTGCCCTCGGCGGTGTGGTTGTAGACCACGTCCAGGATCACCTCGATGCCCGCCTCGTGCAGGCTGCGCACCATCGCCTTGAACTCCAGCACCTGCCCGCCCCGCTGGCCCTGGCTGGAGTAACGGTTGTGCGGGGCGAAGAAGCCGATGGTGTTGTAACCCCAGTAGTTGCTGAGGCCCTTCTCCTCCAGGTGCTGGTCGGTCACGAACTGGTGCACCGGCATCAGCTCCAGCGCCGTGACCCCCAGCTTCGTCAGGTGGTCGAGGATCTCCGGATGCCCCAGCGCCGCGTACGTGCCCTTGATCCGGTCGGGGATCTTCGGGTGCGCGATCGTCAGGCCGCGCACGTGGGCCTCGTAGATGACCGTGTCGTGGTACGGCGTGGCGGGCGGGCGGTCGTGACCCCATCCGAAGAACGGGTTGATCACCACGGACCTAGGCACGAAGGGCGCCGAGTCGTGGTCGTTCCTGCTGTCGGGCTCGCCGAACGGGTAACCGTACACCGCCTCGTCCCAGCGCACCCCGCCCTCGATGGCCTTGGCGTACGGGTCGATCAGCAGCTTGTTCGGGTTGCAGCGCAACCCACGCGCCGGCTGGTACGGCCCGTGCACCCGGTAGCCGTACCGCTGCCCCGGACCGACGCCCGGCAGGTAACCGTGCCAGACGAACCCCTCGCACTCGGTCAGCGTCACGCGCTCCTCGACGTCGGCATCGTCGAACAGGCACAACTCCACGCGGTCGGCGGCCTCGGTGTACAGCGCGAAGTTCGTGCCCGCGCCGTCGTACGTGGCGCCGAGAGGGTAAGGGTCTCCCGGCCAGATCTCGATCATGCAGGGGCTCCCTTGCCGGCTCTCTCGTTCATGTTCGCCCAGGACTCGGCGACTGCCTAGAGCGGTGTTCCCCTCCAGTCACACCTCATGCGCCACGATCACCAGATGACCGAGCTCCAGCAGGGCCGCTTCTAGCCCCGCACTATTTCGAGAAGCACCCAGTGCGGCTTGCGCGGGTGCGGCAGCACCTCGACCGAGTGCGCCCAGCAGGCCGTCGCGATCACCTCGGGCCTGTCGGCGATCTCGCCGGGCGTGATCCCCGCCCGGCACCACACCCACGCCCGCTCCCCCCACGGCGCCGGCGCGCACCACGCGATCACCGGGATCTGCCCCCTGCGGTTGACGAGGTAGGCCTGCACGAACCCGACACGGATCCGGTGCGCGACGATCACGCACCGGATCCGCCCCCACACCTCCGACCTTCCGGGTGGCCAGAGGAGCAGCAGAAGCGGTACGGCCAGCGGCAGCGGTCCCACGGTCGTCACGACGAGCACGATGGTGATCGCCGCGCCCAGTTCGTACCTCCACCGCCACAGCGCGACCAGGACGTTCGGTCGCGCTGTGGGGGTGGTCGCACGGTTCAGCTCGTCGAGCAGCCTCCGCTTCGTCACGGCCGCCCCCGCCCCGAGCCGAGACAGGCGCGGCACAGCCCGCGGTCGTCGAACCCCTCACCCGCGCACGCGCGGCACCTTCCCACGGCGGGATTGCGGTAGACCCGGATGAAGGGTGCGGGGCGGCGGATCTCCCATCCCTGGCATCGCGCGTGCCTGTCGAGCGCGGCGAAGATCCATTCGTCCAGCAGGTCCAGTAAGGACCTGCGCCAGTTCAGAGCGAGGTTGTTGGCGTCCATGATGGGTCTTTACCCGGATTTGTCGTGCCAATGGCAATTGCCAAAGGAACGTACCGGTGACGATTTCCTAACTGCCGGGCGCGCGGAACCTGTCGAGGTGTAGCCTCTGGCGCATGGCGGGCGCCAATCCCACCCTTCGCCAGCGGCAACTCGCCCGGCAGCTGCGAGAGCTGCGGGAGCAGGTAGGGCTCAACATCAAGGATGTGGCCGATCGGGTGCTGCTGTCTCCCGGTCAGATCAGCCGCATCGAAACGGCGAAGCGGCGGCCGAGCCTCCGTGACGTACGCGCACTGTGTGAGCTGTACGGCGTACCGGACGGCCCGCTGATGAAGCTGGCCAGAGAGGCCCACGAGCAGGGCTGGTGGCAGGAACTGGAGGACGTCGACTTCCGGCCGCTGCCAGGGCTGGAGAACGACGCCGTGGCGATCTCGGAGTACGAGACGACCACGATTCCCGGGCTGTTGCAGACGCCCGACTACGCCAGGGCGATCATCAAGGGGTATCTGCCGCAGATCGAGCCCGACGTCCTCGATGCGCGGGTCGACGGCCGCATGAAGCGCCAGGAGATCCTCTCCAAGGCGAACCCGCCGCGTTACTGGGTGGTGCTGGATGAGTCCGCGCTCCACCGCCACATCGGGGGCCCTGCCGTCATGGCCCAACAGCTCGCGCAGGTGGCCATGGCCGCTGAGCAACCGCACATCACGATCCAGGTCGTGCCCTACACGAATGGGGCGCACATGGGGCTGGACAGCGCGTTCATGCTGCTGGAGTTCGCGCCGGAGGCGAGCCTGGCGGACACGGTGTACATGGAGACGCTGGCAGGCCAGATCTTCACGGAACGACCCAGACAACTCGAGCGCTTCAACGAGGTACTCGATCACTTGCGCGCCGTGGCGCTGAGCCCGCAGGAGTCGGTCGCGCGCATTCTGGCGCAGGGTCGGTGGTTCGAAACACTGGCATGAACAGTGGGCGCTAGGATTTTCTCGAGAATCACACCTGTCACAGGAGCAACAATGACCCCGACCCCACAGAGGGAACCCGCCTGGAGGGTTGCCTCGAAGTGCAACAACGGTAGCTGCGTTGCTGTGGCAGCCCTGCCGGACGGGCGAATTGGACTCCGCGACACAAAGGACGACAATGGGCCTATTCTCTCTGTCGACCAGGACGATTGGGAATATTTCCTCCAAAGGCTCAAAAAGGCCTAACAGCCAGACTTTTCGAGGGGTGGATGTCTACCACATCCACCCCTTTTGCTGTATTGCGTCCCTTCAATAACTTTGGGCGAAACATCCGGGTTAAGATTGCGTCTTGCGCGTTGCAGTCGATCCCTCAGCGAGGTAGCGCATGAGTCCCTCCCAGGCTCCCGACGAGCTGGAATGGCTTTCCTGCAACAACGGCAACTGCGTCGAGGTCGCCAGAGACGGCGGGTCCGTCCTCGTTCGAGACAGCAAGGATGCCGGCGGAGCAGTCCTGTCGTTCACCACAACGGAGTGGGAGAACTTCCGCGACGCCATCAAGGAGGGCAGCTTCGACAGCATCTGAGGGGGTTTGACCCGACCGCTCGTGGCAAGGGCGCACAGTCATGGGTGGCTTCAAGAAATTCCTCCTGCGAGGCAACATCGTCGAGCTGGCCGTCGGCGTCATCATCGGCGCGGCTTTCAGCAGCCTCATCACAGCCCTGGTCAAGGACCTCATCACCCCGTTCATCGGAGCGATCACCGGCGGGCGCCAGCCGAACTTCGCCGAGTACTCCTTCACGATCAACGGCAGCGTCTTCAAGTACGGCGACTTCCTGAACAACCTGCTCGCCTTCGTCATCATGGCGGCCGTCGTCTACTGGCTGATCGTCACCCCGATGAGCAGGCTGGTGCGCCTGTTCGAGGGTGAGAAGCAGGCGACCACCAAGGAGTGCCCCGAGTGCCTGAGCGAGATCCCGCTCGAGGCGCGCCGGTGTGCCCACTGCACGGTGGAGCTGGTTCCCGCTTCTGAGAAGCCGGACGTGTGAGCTGCCACAATCATCGAATGAGCGTTGAGCTGATGTGCTGGGCGGCGGCCGAGCAGTCGATCTCGAGGGACCGGGCGCGGGCGAGGTATCTGGCCGTGCGCGAGGGCGGGCCCGGTGGTTCGCTGCTGGCGGCCTTCGCCAAGGAGTTCCCCGGGCACGCCGTCGAGTACCCCGACGCGGTGCTGGTGACGATGGAACCCGAGGAGATGGACGAGGTCTCCAACCGGGTGTTCGCCGCCGCGGCGGCGCAGGGGCTGGTCTGCTACGACCCGCAGCGGGATCTGGTGCACAACCGCGGACCGCTCGGCGTCTATCCGGAGATGCAGCTGCACACGGGTGACGGGATGATCGTGGTCAACCCGGACCTGGGGCTGGTGCGTGACTTTCTGGGCACGTTGTCGCCGGGCAATCCGTTCGCCGCGCTCGTGGTGTTCGGGCAGCACTTCATCCAGGTCTCGCCCGGCTACGAGCTGGAGTACAAGGAAGGCTTCATGCGGCGGGCCATGGTCGGCGACCTGGAGGAGGTACGGCGGGCCTTCGCGGAGTACGCCAACGGGGAGCGCGGGTTCCTCGACAGGCACGACTGGGTGCGGGTCTGACGCTCAGCCGCCCTGGATCACCTGGCCGAACAGCTCCGGGTCGACGTTGCCGCCCGAGAGGATCGCGACCGTCCTGCCCTGGCCTACCTTGCCCTCCAGATGGGCGGCGGTGGCGACGGCGCCGCTGGGCTCGGCGACGAGGCGGCCCTTGAGCGCCAGGTGCCGCATGGCGTGCTTGATCTGGTCCTCGGTGACGGTCACGATGCCGTCGAGGCGCTCGCGCAGGATCGAGAAGGTCAGGTCGGACAGGTCGGCGCGCAGGCCGTCGGCGATGGTGCGGAAGGTGCGCGAGGTGTCCCATGACACGCGCCTGCCGAGCGTCAGCGATTCGAGGGCGTCGGCGGCGAGTTCGGGTTCCACGCCGTAGACCGCTACATCGGGGCGCAGGAGTTTGACGGCGGTGGCGATGCCGGAGGCGAGGCCGCCGCCGCTGACCGGGATGAGCACGACCTCGACGTCGGGCAGGTCCTCGACGATCTCCAGGCCGATGGTCCCCTGCCCGGCGATGATCGACGGGTGGTCGTAGGGCGGGATCATGGTGAGCCCGCGTTCGGTGGCGAGCTTCTCGGCGGCGATCACCCGCTGGTCGGGCGGGACGATCACCAGCTCGGCCCCGTGGCCCGCGATGGCTGTGGTCTTGACGGCTGGGGCGCCCTCCGGCACCACGACGACGCAGGGGATGCCGAACGACTTGGCCGCGTAAGCCAGCGCCTGGCCGTGGTTGCCCGACGAGTGCGTCACGACGCCCGCGGGCCTCAGCTCGGCCAGGGCGTTGTAGGCGCCGCGCAGTTTGAAGGCCCCGATGGGCTGCAGGCTCTCCGGCTTGATCCACAGCTCGCCGCATCGCACCAGCGGGGTGCGCACGACGGCGCCGGCTATGCGGGAGGCGGCGGCCCTGATGTCGTCGAGGTCCATGCCGCGATCATCTCAGCTGAGCAGCTGGCGGGACAGGTCCGCGAGCTTCTGCCGCAGCTCGCCCTCGGTGATCAGCCCGCCGTCGAAGGCGTCCTGCGCGGCGTCGCGTTCCGCCACGAAGTACGCGGCCATGATCTCGCTGCGGAGCGGGGTGTAGCCGTGCTCGACGCATTCGGTGAAGACGGCCACCTTGCCGTCGAGCAGAACCGGATCGACGAGGCAGGTGAGGTCTCGGGCGCGCAGGTGGGCGACGGCTTCCTGGAGCGTCATCAGACCGAGTGAACCTTGGATCCGGGTGTCGAGTGTGATCTTCAACTCTCAATCGCCTCCACTTGTGTACAACTGGTGGCTGATGCCGCGTATTCCCTGCTCAGCAGGGGTAGGGAGGCGTTTGTGATCGGTGAGCACGTCGTGGTCGGATACACCCACGACTCCGGAGGACGTGAGGCGCTGGCGATGGGAGCCGCGATCACCCGGGTGACCGGCGGGGAGCTGACGGTGGCGACCGTCTACCCGCCGAAGAGTCCGGGCCTGGCGGTGGAGGCGCAGGCCAATCTCGCGCACGCGGCGATGCGGCTCGGCGACGTGCCGGCCGAGTATCTGGCCTTCGAGAGCCGCGGCGCGGGGCGCGGGCTGGGCGTGCTGTCGAGCAGGATCCGGGCGGATCTGGTGGTCATCGGCTCGGCCGCGGGCGGCCAGCACGGGCGCATCTCGGTCGGCAGCACCGCCGACCACCTGCTGCACCTGTCGCCCGAGGCGGTGATGCTCGTCCCCGACGGCTACGAACCGCCCGAGGACCCGGAGCGGCTGACGCTCATGTACGTGCGCCGCCCGCAGGCCGACGAGGCGGTGGAGCGGGTGGCGCAGGCGGCGCTCCGGCTCGGGGTGCCGCTGCGGCTGGTCACGCTCGACCTGCGCACCGGCGAGGACGACCGGCTGCGCGACGATCTGGCGCTTGCCGTACGGCTGGCATGGGAGAGCAGCGGGCTGGAGGCGGAGGCGGAGATCGCCGAGGGCTTCGACGTGCCGGCGGCGATGCAGGCCATCGAGTGGCTGCCCGGCGAGCTGCTGGTCTGCGCGGCCAGCGAGGACGCCCAGGCGCACCGGGTCTTCGTGGGCGAGGCGGCCGTCAAGGTCGTGCGTGCCTCGACGTGCCCGGTGACCGTGCTTCCCCGCGGTTACGCGTGAACCGCAACCGCGGGGACCGGACTCAGGCGAGCACGCGCTCGTAGAGCCGGAGGTACTGCTCGGCCATGATCTCGGGTGAGAACCGCTCGCGGGCCTCGCGGCGGCACTCCTCCGGATCGATCTCGTGGGCGCGCAGCACCAGCTCGGCCAGTTCCTCCTCGGTGTCGGCGAGGAAGCCGGTGCGGCCGTGGTCGATCAGCTCGGGCAGGCAGCCGCGCCGCAGCCCGATCGGCGGCACTCCCAGGGCCATGGCCTCGACGACCGCGGTGCCGCCCGGCTCGTCCCACTGGATGGGGAAGAGCGCGGCGCGGGCGGAGGCGTAGAGCCGGTCGCGCTCGTCGCCGCCCACGCCACCGATCCACCGCACCAGGTCGCCGTCGAGATAGCGGGAGACCTCTTCGAGGTGGTAGCGCACGTCGGGGTGACCGTGCAGCGGATGTTCCGGGTCGCCCGCGACCGCCTCCAGCTCGGCGGCGGTGTTGAGCCCGCTGACCGGTCCGGCCAGGACGAGCCCGAGGCCGAGCTTCTGGCAGATGCGGGCGGCGATGTGCTGGCCCTTGAGCGAGCAGACGCGGCCCAGCACGATCAGGTGGTCGTTGGTCTCGGCCCGCAGCGTGCTTCCGGCCAGCGGGGTGGCCAGGTGGACGGCGCCGAGCGAGGCGTCGCGCAGCGCGGCGGGGGCACGGGCGATCTGGGACCGCGAGACCCCGTTGACCGCGATCTCCTTGGGCCACGAGCCGTAGAAGGCCGGGTGCTTGCGCAGGTCCCAGTGGAGCGTGTGCAGGACGGGTGGGCCTCCCGCGGCCGCCAGGACGGCGGGGCCGACGACCTCCAGGTGGTCGTGGACCAGGTCGATGTCGTCGCGGCGCCGTAACTCGGCCACCACCCGCGCCTGGTGGGCGTGGGCCAGGCCCATGACCTGGTTGTACGGCTTCTGCAGCTCGCGGAACTGGCCCTCGTCGAAGGCCGAGATCCGCTCCTCCACCTCCAGGCCGGACGTGCCCACGGAGGCGAGCACGATCTCGACCCCCTTGGCGCGCAGCGCGGGCACGAGCGTGGCGACGACGTTCTCGATGCCGCCGTATCCGGCCGGAGGGACGGGCAGCCACGGCCCGGCGTTCATCAGCACCTTCATCAGGCCGCCCCCTCCTCCATGACGCTGTCGAACACCGAGGCCAGCGGCGGCCGTTCGGCCACGGCGACGTCGGTGACGGTCACCTCCCGCTCGGCGCTGAACTGCATCAGCAGCGAGGCGGGAGCCTCGGAGGCGACGATGCGCCCCTCGCGTTCCAGCCGGGACCACGCGGTGAGCATGATCTGCCCGGCCATCCTGCCCAGCGCGGTGGTGGACTGGTGGCTGTGCTCGCGGCTGCCCAGGTCCACCTGGGCCATCGCGTCCAGTCCGACGAGCCCGAGCAGGTCGATGAGCAGCGCCGTCTCGACCCCGTATTCGGTGACGAACGGCACCCGCTCCAGGGTCTCGCGCCGTCCGGCGTACTCGCCGCCCAGCGGCTGGACGAACCCGGCCAGCTCGGGCCAGAACAGGTTGAGCATGGGCCTGGCCAGGAGTTCCGTCACCCGGCCGCCCTCGCCGCGCTTGTCGCCGAGCGGCCGGTCGTAGGCGGCCTTGACGTAGTGCACCGATGGATCGGTGAGCAGCGGGCCGAGCAGGCCCGAGACGAAGTGGGCCCCGAAGTTGCGCAGATCGGCGTCGATGAAGACGACCAGATCACCGGTCGAGGCTGCCAGCCCTTTCCACAGCGCCTCCCCCTTCCCCGACATATATGGCATGTCCGGCAGCACGTCGTCCTGGTGCACGACCCGGGCTCCCGCCTTCGCGGCCACGGCCGCGGTGGAATCGGTAGAGCGCGAGTCGACGACCAGGATCTCGTCCACCAGATCCGCCAGATCACGGCGGATCACCGACACGATCTTCCCGACCGTGTTCTCCTCGTTCCTCGCGGGCAGCACGACGCTGACCGTGGTCGTGCCCTTGGCCAGGCGCAGCACGTCGAGCGGCCAGTCGGCCGCGTGGGTCGTGCGGGGGCCCAGCCACTGCCTGGCACGCGCCAGGGAATCTCTTTTCATGCAGTCAACCCCTCAAGAGGTGATGGCCGCCGTTTCCCTGCCCCTGGGTGCGTCTTTCGAACATCCCGTTTGCTGCGTCGCAGAAGTGGGATATGCCGACCATGTCCCTCGAAAAAGTTCGTATCGGCATCATCGGCGCCGGAAATGTCGCCGCCCGCCACGCGGACGTCCTTTCCGCTTTCCCCGACGTGACGATCGTGGGCGTCGCCGACACGGATCCCCACAAAGCCGAGGCATTGGCCTCACGGCATGGCGCCCCCGCCTACGGCGGCCATGCCGACCTCCTGGATGCCGGCGAGATCGATGCGGTCTACGTCTGCGTTCCTCCTTTCGCGCACGGTAACCCGGAGCTTGACTCGCTGTCGTGCAATCTGCCGATTTTCGTAGAAAAGCCGCTGGCGGTGGATCTCGCCACCGCAGAAAAGATCGCGGCCGAACTCTCACGCCGCGGCCTGCCTTCCGCGGTCGGCCATCACTGGCGCTATTTGCACGTCCTGGAGCGCGCGCAGGATCTGCTGCGGGACCGCGAGATCCGCCTGGTCGCCGGGCACTGGCTGGACAAGGTGCCGCCGGTGCCGTGGTGGATCGACCGCGAGATGTCAGGCGGCCAGATCGTCGAGCAGGCCGTCCACGTCCTGGATCTGGCCCGTGTCCTGGCCGGCGAGGTGAGCATGGTGCACGCCGTGCCCAGCACGGCCGACGGCGTCGACTGGGCGACCGGGGCGGTGCTGCGCTTCCGTGGCGGCGCCGCCGGGCTGCTGGCCACCACGTGCGCGCTGGAGCGCAAACACCGGGCCGACCTGGAGATCCACGCCCAGGGCCTGTCGCTGGAGATCAGCGAGACGAGCCTGGTGGTCGACGGGCAGGCCGTTCACGAGGACGATGGGCAGGCCAAGGTCCGGGTGGACCGCGAGTTCGTCAACGCCGTGCGGGGCGAGCCCGCCGATGTGCGCGTGCCGTACGAAGAGGCGGTACGGACGCATCGGCTGGCGCTGGCGCTGGCCCGCTCGGCTCTCGAGGAGGGACCGGTGACGCTGTGAACAAGGTGCTGAGCATCGACGGGCCCGGCGAGATCAGCTGGGTCGAGGAGAAACCGGCCGACATCCCTGACGGGGGCTTCCGCGTGGAGACGCTGTTCAGCGGCGTCTCGGCGGGCACGGAGCTGACCTTCGTCAAGGGCGTCAACCCCTACCTGAAGTCGGTCTGGGACCCGTCACTCGGGCTGTTCACCGAGGGCACGCCAGGAGCGGCCTACCCGGTGCGCGGCATCGGCTACATGCAGGTCGGCGAGGTCGTCGAGAGCAGGACCTCGATGCTGAAGCCCGGCGCGCGGGTGGCGATGGCCTACGGCCACCGCACCGGCTACGTCGCCGACCCGATGACCGACCGCTTCGTCGAACTGCCTCCCGGCTTCGACCCGCTGATGGGCATCTACGTGGCCCACATGGGCCCGATCTGCGCCAACGGCCTGCTGCACGCCGCCCACGACCTGCACGGCCAGTCCGTGCGGAGCCTGGGCGACGGGGTGCGCGGGCGCAGGGTGGCGGTGACGGGCGCGGGCGTGGTCGGCCTGCTCGTCGCGCAGTTCGCCAGGGCGTACGGCGCGGCGGAGGTGGCGGTGCTCGACGAGACGCCCGACCGGCTCGCAATCGCCGACCGGCTCGGCTTCCTGACCCTCAGCGGCGATCCCGCCCTGGAGCTGAAGCGCCGCTGGCGCCACGGACCCAACGACCGCGGCGCCGACGTCGTCTTCCAGTGCCGGGGTCAGGCCAGGGCGCTGGCCCTGGCGCTGAAGCTCCTGCGCCCCCAGGGCGCCGTGATCGACCTGGCCTTCTACACCGACGGCGCCCACGAGGTACGGCTCGGCGAGGAGTTCCACCACAACGGGCTGGCCCTCAGGTGCGCCCAGATCGGCCGGGTGCCGCGTGGCCTGGCCCACTCGTGGGACCGCGAGCGGCTGTCGCACGAGACGATCCAGCTCCTGCGCGAGCACGGCGACGAGCTAGGCGAGCACGTGATCACCGACGTGGTCGCCTTCGACGAGGCGCCCGATCTCCTGTATGACCTGGCCACTCGCCGCAGGCACACCGTCCAGGCCGTGCTCCGCCGCGATGTCCAGCACGAGAGCGGCTGACCAGCTGAAGTCGCGGCAGCCGTGGCCCTCCAGGGTGAACGGGTCGAAGTACTCGCGGAACCCGGCGTGCGTGACCGCCCTGACCATCCCGTCGGCGACCAGCGCGCCCAGGTCGGGGCGGCGCTCGCGCAGGCCCTGCCAGATCAGCCAGGTGAGGTTGATCCAGCTCGGCCCGCGCCAGTAGCGTGCGGCGTCGAACTCGGGCGCGCCGGGAGCGAAGCTGGGGATCAGCCCGCCCTTGACCTCGAAGCGGTCGAGCGCGGAGCCGATGAGGGCGCTGGCCACCTCGCGCGGCAGGCCGGGCAGCATGAGCGGCACCAGCCCGGCGGCGCTGTGCGAGCGCAGCAGCCTGCCGCTGCGCGGGTCGCGCGCGTGGAACAGGCCGTCGTCGTAGAGGTGCTCGACCATCGCCGAGGTCATCGCCGCCGCCTCCTGCTCGTGCGGCTCGGGGTCGCACCCGATCCGCTCGGCGATGAGGGCGAGGTGGTGCTCGGCCACCGCGTAGGCGGCGTTGAACAGGGGGCACTCCACCTCGAAGGCGCCCGCGCGGCGGTAACCGGTGTCGCGGTAGGCGCGGGCGAGCGCGGCGTAGCGCTCGTAGTCGCGGTCGGTGGGGCGCTCCTCCGCGCTGACGTGGGCCAGGTCGCGGCGCACCGCGCCCATCGGACCCGCCTCCACCTCGGCCAGCACCCGGTCCCACGCCGGGCTGTTGTCCATGCCCGACTCCCACGGGTGCACGATCGAGACCAGGCCCTCCTGGCTGCGCCGTGCCGTACGCAGGAACTGCTGCTGGGCGACCAGGCGCGGGTAGATCCGCGAGAGGAAGGCCCTGCTGTCGGGACTGTCGGGGGCGGCCTGGTGGACCCTCCAGGCCGCCAGCGCGTGGACCGGCGGTTGCACGATGCCGGAGGTGGCGGTGCCGGACGGGGCGCGCACCTCCCAGAACTCGGGGCCGGGGAAGTAGGCGCCCTCGGGCACCGCGGGGTTGAAGACGATGTGCGGCACCCTGCCGTCGCGCCACTGGGCCCCGAACAGGGTGAGCAGCTCGGCCCTGGCCCGTCGAGGCGACCAGCGGGCGTTGCCGATGGCCACGAAGGCGGAGTCCCAGCTCCACTGGTGGGGGTAGAGCCTGCGGCTCGGGACGGTGTGGGAACCGTCCCAGTTGGCGACCAGGACTCGGACGGCGTCGCGGAGAATCATAGGAATTTCCTGATGAAGGCTGCTGTCTGCGGAAGGACGATCTCGGGCTCGCCACGGAGCCTGCACTCCAGGGCGAGGTAGCCGTCGTAGCCGATGGCGTCGAGAGTGGCCAGCTCGGCGGCCCAGTCGACGTGGCCGGTGCCGGGCTGGTTGCGGTTCGACTCGCTGATCTGCATGTGGGCCAGGTACGGCGCGGCCTCCACGAGGGAACGGCAGGGGTCGTCCTCCTCGATGTTCATGTGGTAGGTGTCGCCCACGATCCTGATGGAGTCCATGGCGCAGTAGGAAACCGCTTCCGCGAGCGTGTTGACCATGTGGTTCTCATAACGGTTCAGCGGCTCCAGCATGATCAGCACGCCGTTGCGCTGCGCGTGCTCGCCGAGCTGGCCCAGCGCCTCGGCCAGGACCTCGCGGTCCTCCTCCGCGCCGCGCGGCGGCTCGAACGGCGGCAGGCGGCGGGAGAACTGGCCCCAGGAGGCCGGGGTCATGACGCCGATGCCGCCGAGCTCGCCGATCACGCTCAGCTGCGACCTGAGCTGCTGCACGGCGTCCTTGCGCTTGGCCGGGTCGAAGTCGCCGATGAAGTGCGGCATGTCCACGCACACCGTCGGCATCACCACCCCGTCGCCCAGCGCCCGCTTGAGCTCGGTGAGGCGGGTGGCGAAGTGGAAGTCGCCCTTGCCGCGCAGTTCGATGGCGTCGAACCCGGCGTCCACCGCGAAGGCGAACTTCTCCTGCAGGGTCCGTCCGGGCAGCAGCTGTTCCTGTACGGCGAGCTTCACGGTGTCTCTCCAAATCTGAACACCAGCTGCAGCACCTCCGCAGCGTGGTGGTCGAGCAGTTCGAACGCCGCGGAGGCGTCGTCGGCGGGCATCACATGGGTGACCAGCCGGAGCACGTCGACCTCGCCCCGGTGGACGAGCTCCATGAAGGTGCGCTGCAGGCGCTCCACGTCCCAGCGGTGCGACAGCCACGAGGCGACCCCGCCGATCTGGCTGGAGACCAGCTGCACCTGGTTGTGGTGGAACTCCTCGCCGAGCCGCAGGCCCATGGCGTCGCCCTGGTAGAAGCCGGCCGCCACCACCCGGCCGCCCTGCCGTACGGTCCTGATGGCCTCGTGCAGGCCGCGCACGTTGCCCGACAGCTCGATGGCGGTGTCGGCGCCGCTGATGCGCTTGCGCACGAACTCGGCGCACGAGCCGGTGAGGATGTCGAAGGTCTCGGCGGCGCCGAAGGCCTTGGCCAGTTCCAGCCGGGCCGGGATGCCCTCGGCGGCCACGACGCGGGCGCCGCTGAGCTGGGCCAGGCGGGTGGCGAGCAGGCCGATGACGCCCTGGCCGAAGATCGCGACCTGGTCGCCCAGGTGGATGTCGGCGGCGTGCACGGCGTTGAGCGCGATGGCGCCGACCCGCGCGAAGACGCCCGCGATCGGGTCGGCACCCGGCGGGATGACGTGGCCGGCGAGCTTCCCTGCCGGGAGCACCGCCTCCTCGCGGTGGCCCCAGACGCCCCACACCAGGCTGCCCACGGGCGGGTCCGTGACGTCGGGCGCGGCCTCGACGACCTCCCCGACCTCCTGGTAACCCCAGCCGGCCAGCGGGTAGGCGTGAGTGTGGCCCTCGACGAACAGGCGTCGCTCGGTGTCCCACTGGCGGGACAGGTAGGGGTTGGTGCCCCGGTAGGCGGTCAACTCCGTGCCGGCGGAGACTCCGGAGTAGATCGTCCGCACTCGCACGTGGCCCGGCTCGAGATCGCCGGAGCGTTCCACACGCACGCCGACGACGCCAGGTTCTTCAATAGTGATGACGCGCATTCCCCACACTTACGCTTTTCGATCAGTCAAAAGTTTGGCATTTGCCAGTTATAAGTGTACGACTTCTGCTGGAGATGGCTTATGAAATTGGGCTTCCTGACTGCATGTCTTCCGGAAACCGGCCTTTCCGCCATCGCGCGGTGGGCAGCCGACCAGGGCTTCGAAGCCCTGGAGGTCGCTGCGTGGCCGACAACGGATGACCGAAATCACATCAGACCCGACGCCTTCGACGACGCCGAACACACGCGCGTCAGGAAGATCTTCGATGACACCGGGCTGACGCTTTCTTCGCTCGCCTACTACGACAACAACCTCGCCTCCACGCAGGTCAACGCCCATGTACGGCGGTGCGTCGAGGCCGCGGCAGCCCTCGGCTGCCCCACGGTCGGCACCTTCGTCGGGCGCGATCCGTCACTGAGCGTCGCCGACAACCTTCGCAAGGCCACCGACGTCTTCGGCCCGCTCGTCGAGCACGCCACGCGGCACGGCGTCGAGCTGGTGATCGAGAACTGCCCCATGAAGTCGTGGCACCAGGACGGCCATCCCGGCAACCTCGCCTACTCCCCCGAGCTGTGGGAATGGATGTTCACCCTCGGGCTGAAGCTCAACTTCGACCCCTCCCACTGCGTCGCCGTGGGCATCGATCCCGTCGCCGCCGTCCGGCCGTACATCGACCACATCGCGCACGTGCAGGCCAAGGACACCGAGATCCTCGGCCGGGCGATCGACCGGTGGGGCTTCTACGGCCCGGTCAGCGGCGAGAAGGGCTGGTACCGCTACCGGGTGCCGGGGCGCGGCTGCGTCGACTGGACCGGCGTGATCGACGCCCTCCAGGAGGGCGGATACGACGGTGTGGTCTCTGTGGAGCATGAGGATCCGGTGTGGAGCGGGAGCACGAGTCGGGTTCAAGCCGGTCTCGAAATCGCGTACCACACGTTGCGGCCTCTCGTAAGGGGGTAAAGGCGGCTCATCCTTCAAAAGTGAGGAGCGTGCCATGCCGAACAGGGTCACCGCCGTCTTCTCCGCCGCGTTACTCGCCCTGGCCATCAGCGCGTGCGGCGACGACGGGCAGCCCGGCGAGCAGGCGGACAACCAGATCACCGTCTGGACCGAGGAGAACCTGGCCGACCGCATCGCGGTCCAGCAGAAGATCGTCGACGAGTTCACCCAGAAGACCGGCATCAAGGTCGAGCTGGTGGGCGTCGCGGAAGACCAGTTCAGCCAGACCGTGACCTCCGCGGCGGCGGCGGGCACCCTGCCCGACGTGATCGGGGCGCTGCCGCTGTCGGCGGTGCGCGAGCTGGAGGCCAACGACCTGCTCGACACCGAGACGCCCGCCAAGGTGGTGGACCAGCTCGGGCGCGACACCTTCTCCAAGCGCGCCCTGGAGCTCAACACCGCCGGCGGCAAGCTGCTGGCGGTGCCGAGCGACGGGTGGGCGCAGCTCATCCTCTACCGCAAGGACCTGTTCGAGAAGGCGGGCCTGGCTCCGCCCGACACCTACGAGGCGCTGGAGGCGGCGGCCGCCAAGCTCAACACCGGAGGTACGGCCGGCATCACCATGGCGATCGCCCCCAAGGACTCCTTCACCGCGCAGAGCTTCGAGCACGTGGCGCTCGCCAACGGCTGCGAACTGGTCGACCAGTCGGGAAACGTCGCCCTCGACTCGCCGAACTGCGTGCGTGCCTTCGAGTTCTACGCCAAGGTCGCCTCGCAGTACTCCGTGAAGGGCATGCAGGACGTCGACTCCACCCGGGCCACCTACTTCTCGGGGAAGGCGGCCATGATGATCTGGTCGTCGTTCATCCTCGACGAGATGGCCTCGCTGCGGAACGACGCCCTGCCCTCCTGCCAGGAGTGCAGGGCCAACAAGGAGTGGCTGGCCAAGAACACCGGTGTCGTCACCGCGTTGAAGGGGCCCGACGGGAGCGCGCCCGCGCAGTACGGCGAGATCGTCTCCTGGGTGATCACGCGTGACGCCTCCGCCGACCCCGCGCAGAAGTTCGTGTCCTACCTGATGAACGAGGGCTACGAGCGCTGGCTGGGCATGGCGCCCGAGGGCAAGTTCCCGACCCGCACCACCTTCGCCGACAAGTGGGACAAGCTGCCCGCCGGGGTCGACACCAAGAAGCCGCTGTCGGAGATCTACCCGGCCGACGTGCTGGAGGCGCTGCGCACCTCGCCCGACACCTTCGCCCGCTGGGGCATCCCGCAGGGCCAGGGCAAGCTGGTCGGCGCCACCATGGGCGAGCTGCCGGTGCCCAAGGCGCTGGCCGGGATCGTCGACGGCTCACTCACCGCACAGGCCGCCGCCGCCCAGGCCAAGACCGATGTGGAGACCATCAAGCGCGGGATCCGCGAATGAGGGTCCGCACCCTACGGCAGCAGGAGGCGAGGGCCGGCCTGGCCCTCATCTCCCCCACGCTGATCATCACGCTGGTCGTCGTGGTGGTGCCGCTGTTATGGGCCATCATGCTGGCCTTCCAGGACGTCCGCCTGATCAACATCAGGCGGGCGGGCCTGTTCGGCAACTACACCCTGGAGAACTTCACCTACGTGCTGGCCGAGCCGGGCTTCTGGGGCTCGCTGGTCAACACGCTCATCTACACGATCGCCGGGACCGCCCTGTCGATCGTCATCGGCCTGGTCGCGGCGCTCGCCCTGCGTGACCGCTTCCCCGGCCGCACCATCATCAGGGCCAGCATCCTGGTGCCGTACATCGCGCCGGTGGTGGCGGTGGCGTTCCTGTGGGAGGTGATGCTCAACCCGCAGTTCGGCATCGTCAACACGTGGCTGGCCGAGCCCGTCGCCTTCCTCACCCAGGCCAAGGGCACCTTCCTGGGCATGGAGGTGCCGGTCGCGCTGATCACGGTCATCCTCTTCGAGGCCTGGCGCTACTTCCCCTTCGCCTTCCTGTTCATCCTGGCGCGGCTGCAGGCGATGCCGCACGAGCTGGAGGAGGCGGCGACGGTCGACGGGGCCACACCCACCCAGCGGTTCCGCTACGTGATCATGCCGCAGCTGTGGCGGATCGTCGCCCTGCTCAGCGTGCTGCGCTTCGTCTTCACCTTCACCAAGTTCGACGACGTCTACCTGCTCACCGGCGGCGGAGCGGGCACCGAGGTGGTCAGCGTGCGCGTCTACAACTTCCTGACCGCCCGCGACGACATCGGCGCCTCGGCCGCCCAGGCCATCGTGCTCGCCCTGGTGCTCGTCGTCTTCCTCATCGTCTACCTGCGGTCGTTCGGGAGCGCCGATGAGCAGAGATAGGTTCGAGCGCGCGCTGTTCAGGGTGCTGCGGCCGATCACCATCGCGGTGCTCTTCCTCGTCACCGCCTTCCCGTTCTTCTACATGGTCATGTTGTCGGTGCGCGACATCCAGGAGCTCATCCTGGACCCCGGCTCGCTGCTGCCCGAGCGGTGGACCCTCGCCACCTACCGCGACGTGCTGACCAGGCAGGGCTTCCTCACCTTCATGGCCAACAGCGCCATCGTGGCCGTCGCGTCGGTCGTGGTGACCCTGCTGATCTCCATCCCCGGCGCCTACGCGGTGGCCAGGCTGGACTTCTTCGGGCGCCGCCAGGTGCACTTCCTGTTCCTGGCCGTCTACCTGTTCCCGGCGATCGTGCTGGCCATCCCGCTCTTCGTGCTCTTCACGATGATCGGGCTGCGCGGCTCGCTGCCGGGGCTGATCCTCGTCTACATCGCGCAGACCGTGCCGGTCACCGTGTACATGCTGCGCAACTACTTCGAGACCGTCCCGGCGAGCGTCGAGGAGGCGGCGGCGATCGACGGCTGCGGACGCGTCGAGACGATCTGGCGGGTCGTGCTGCCGCTGTCGAAACCCTCGCTCATGGCGACCGGCCTGTACGCGTTCATGATCGCCTGGAACGAGTTCCTGTTCGCGCTGCTCTTCCTGGTCGAACGGCGTGACCGGTGGACGGTCTCGCTCGGGTTGTCGCAGCTGGCGGGGAGTATCGAGATCCCGACCACGGTTCTCATGGCAGGATCGGTGGTTCTGACACTTCCCATCGTGGTGCTGTTCTTCGCCAGCGAACGGCTGCTCACGGAGGGTCTCACAGCCGGTGCGGAGAAGGGATAAGGCATGTTGACGGCAGGACAGGTCCTCCAGCTGATCAGGGAGGGCTCCTGCCGTACCCGCAAGGAGCTGATCGAGTTCACGGGCCTGTCCCGCTCGACGATCACCGACCGGGTCGACCGGCTGATCGACGGGGGCTACATCCACGAGTCCGGCGTGGCCTCCTCCGGCGGCGGTCGCCCGCCCAGCGTGCTCGACGTCGACTCCAGCAACCACCTGGTCCTCGTGGCCGACCTCGGGGCCCACCACGCCAGGGCGGCGCTGACCGACCTCGCGGCCCGCCCGCTGGCCGAGGAGTTCACCGAGATGCCCATCGAGCTGGGCCCCGACCGGGTGCTGACCTGGGTACGGCAGGCGTTCCAGCGCCTGCTCGACCGCACCGGACGCTCGGCCGCCCAGGTCTGCGGCATCGGCCTCGACCTGCCCGGCTCGGTCGACCACGAGACCGGCCGGGTGATCAGGTCCTTCCTGATGCCCGGCTGGGACGACCACCCGATCAAGGAGGCCATCCGCCAGAGCTTCGACGTGCCGATCCTCGTGGAGAACGACGCCAAGGCCATGGCGCTGGGCGAGTGGTGGTCCAAGTGGCGCCACTGCCGGTCGTTGCTGCTGGTCAAGGTCTCCACCGGCATCGGGGCGGGCATCGTGCTCGACGGCGCGATCTACCGCGGCGTCGACGAGGCGGCGGGCAACATCGGCCACGTACGGCTGCGCGAGACCGACGACCGGGTGTGCACCTGCGGCTCGCGCGGCTGCGTGGCCTCGCTCGCCAGCGGGTTCGCGCTGGCCGGCGACCTCGGCCTGGAATCCAGCCGCGCCGTGGTGCGCCAGGTGCACGCCGGCGACCCGGCGGCCATCGCCCGCACCCAGGAGGCGGGCCGCACGCTCGGCGTCGTGCTGGCCACCGCGGTCAGCCTGCTCAATCCCGGGGTGCTCGTGCTCGCCGGCGACATGGCCGAGACCGGCGAGCACTACCTGACCGGCATCCGCGAGAGCGTCTACCGCCGCAGCCTGCCGTACACCACGCGCAACCTGGAGATCGTCACGGCCTCACTCGGCGAGCGGGCGGGCATCGTGGGCACCGCGGTCATGGTGATGGAGCATGTGCTGTCGCCGTCAACCGTGGATGCCGCTCTTTCCTGACCAGGATCGCCCGGCGCACCACGAACAGGCAGACCAGCCCGAGCAGCACGCCCCACAGCACGTCGCTGAAGAAGTGCATGCCCCGGTAGATCCGCGACAGCGCCACCGCCGCGGGCGCCAGGATGCCGATCGTCCACCACAGCGGGTGCCAGGCTCGTGGCGTGCGCATGAGCAGGATCACCGTCATCGCGCCGTAGAAGCAGACGGCGGCGCTGACGTGCCCCGATGGCCAGCTGGAGGTGGGCGGCGCCGGATCCAGGTGCTCCACCGGCGGCCGGGAGCGGCCGACGAGCTCGGTCGTGGCCAGGAAGACCAGCGACTGCGACCACACGGCCAGGATCAGGAAGACCGACTCCAGCCAGCGTTTGAACACCAGGCGGAAGACGATCGCGAACAGAGCGGTGAAGCCCACGATGTACGGGGTGTCCGACAGGCTGCTGCCGAAGTCGGTGAGGGTGTTCAGGTCGGCCGTGCGCTCCTGGGCGATGTCGCGCATGGCGGGGGTCTCCACCGAGTTCAGCCCCATGGCCGCCTTGCCGACGGCGAAGGTGACCAGGAGCAATCCCAGGAGAGGCGCCACGAGGGATTTCAGATAGTCGATGACGTGCCCGTGCCTAGTGATGGGAGATCTCCTTTGCCGCTTCGGGTTCCACTCCTTCCACGACCGGCTCGGCGGGACGGCGGCCGCTGTCACGGCGCCAGCGCTCGAAGGCGATCGTGGTCGCCGCGATGACGGCGATGCCCAGCAGTACCCCTCCCACGGCGTCGCTCACCCAGTGCACGCCCAGGGCGACGCGGGTGTAGGCGACCGACAGGGCCAGGAAGCCCGCGATCACCCACGCCCAGATCCGCAGCCTTCGCGTCATCACCGGCAGCAGCATCAGCACGACGATCCCGGCGCCCATCGTGGCCGTCATCGCGTGGCCCGACGGGAACGACTCGCCCGGCGCGAGCGCCAGCGGATCGGGGAAGACCGGCCTCGCGCGGTCGGTGAGCGCCTTCAGCGCCAGGTTGAGCAGGCCGCCGACCGTGATCGTGGTGACCGCCCAGACGGCCAGCCGCCTGGCGCCGCGATAGGCCACCCAAGCGGCCAGCGCCAGGACGGCGATCCGCCACGGCCACGGCCCGAAGACCTCGCTCCACACGTTGATCAGCTGCGTGCGGAGCGGGCGTGCCAGCCCGTAGGCGTTCATGGCCTCGGCGACCGTCCGGTCCAGCCGGTGAAGGGGCGGGAAGACCACCTTCACCAGGATCGTGATCAGCAGGAAGGGGATGCTGACCGCCGCCACCACGGCGGAGGCCAGGGTCAGGTTGACAGTGAGGTTCTTGGCCATCAGAAGCTTCCCGATCTCCTCAGCGCCGGCGGGCGCCCGTCGGGATCCACCGCCACCTTGTACAGGGGGTAGACGAGCCTGCGGCGCCACCGGGTCAGTTCGGTCGAAGGGTGCGGGCGCAGCCGTCCCGGCGGACGCGGGCCCTTGCACCCGGACTCGTGCCACGACTCCAGCCGGTCGGCCGACTCCCTGAACGCCTCGAAGACGTCCTCGGGCGGGTCGTCGTCGTCCAGGTGCTCGGCGGCCAGCGTGCGCCGCAGGCCGCGGGCGAAACTGTGATCGAGCACCGCGCAGCTCAGCTCGGAGTCGTAACTCCACGAGCGCAGGTTCACGTTGTCGGAGCCGACCGAGGCCCACGTGTCGTCGACCACGCAGACCTTGGCGTGCACGTAGACCGGCACGCCGTCATGGTTCTCCAGGTCGTACACCGCCACCCGGTCGCCGCCGGCCCGCTGCAGCCTGACCAGCGCGTCGGCCCGCCCGATCTGGCTCGCCGGCCCCGCCAGCCAGCCGTCCTGGTCCGGGTAACGCGGGACCACGATGATCATCCTGAGCTCCGGCGACTCCCGCAGCGCCCGCGCGAACGGCTCGATCACCTCGGTGGACCACAGGTACTGGTCCTCCAGGTAGACCAGGTCACGCGCGTTCCCCAGCACCTTCCCGTAGGCCCTGGCCACACTGAACTCCCCCAGCGGGGCGAACGGATAGGCGAGCCTGCGATACGGATAGGTCCTGAGCAGCTGTACGGCATGCGGCCCGGCCGGAGCGGGCGGCGGCCCCGGCTTGGGCAGCGGCGGCACGTCGTCCATGTGCGAGAAATGGTCGCGCAGCCTCCTGAACGGCTGACGCGTCTCCGGCGCCGGATCCTCCCAGCGCTCGCAGAACACCTTCTCCACCTCGGCCACGGCCGGACCCTTGATCGCCACCTGCACGTCGTGCCAGGGCGGGCGCTCGCCGTACACATCAGGCATCGGCGCCGCCTGCGGGTCACCCCGGTGACTCGCGTCGTCGCGGCGGCTGTGACACAGATCGATGCCGCCGACGAACGCCACGTCGTCCTGCGGGCGCCGGTCATGCCGGACGATCACGAACTTCTGGTGATGCGAACCGCCCGGCCGTACCCGCGTGTCCAGCAGCGCCTGGCCACCGGCCTCCTCGATCTTCTCGCCCAGATGCCGGTTCTCGGCCGCGCTGAAGCGCAGCTTGTCGAGGTGCGAACGCCAGATCAGACCCCTGACCAGGGCACCCCTCGCGGACGCCTGCGCCATGACCTCGGCCACCCCCGGCCCGTCCTCGGTCAGCCGCTCGTCGGGATCGCCCCGCCAGTCGGAGAACAGCAGCAGGTCGTCCTTCTCGAGGGCGTCGATGCAGGCCTTGAGTTCTGAGAAGTAGGTGGCTCCGTGGATGAGCGGGCGCACGAGGTTCCCCGTCGTCCAAGGCTCCAGCTTGGTCGCGGGGTTGCCGCGCTCCTGCGCGGTCAGGAACCACTCCTCCGGCTTGATGGGCACCCTGACCTGGCTACCCGGCTATGTGGCGATCATGCTGCCGTATTCACCAGATTCGGAGAGTAGTCATCCGATAGCCTTCCGTTCAGGTTCTCGACGAGGAGATGGCGGAGGCGAAGGTCGTCATCAGGCGCGGCGACACCGTGCTCGTCCTCGACACCGATGACGGACCGTACGTCCTCATCGTCGAAGCCCAAGGCTGCGAGGACAAGCACAAGCCCGCGGCCTGGGCCTACTACGTCAGCTACGTCACGGCCAAGTACGACGCGCAGCCGATCCTGCTGGTGATCTCGCGCGACGCGAAGACCGCAGGCTGGGCCCGGAGGTTCCACTACATCGGGCTGCCTGATCGACCCTGCCTGATCGTCTGCCCGCTCGCTATAGGTCCTGACGACCTTCCGGCCGTCACCGACTTCGACCAGGCATGCAGTGACCTGGTTCTCACCGTCTTCTCCGCACTCGTCCACGCGGAGCGACCGGAGGCCGAGGCGATCCTGGAGGTGCTCTGCATCGCCCTGGCCACCATCCCGACCGACCTCGCCACGGAACTTGCCGCCTTCGCGGAGGCGGGGCTCCGGGGAACGACAGCGTTCGACTATTGGAGCAGAATGATGAGCATGAGGAGCATCGACTACCAGACGGTTCTCGAGCGCGAGGGCGTGGCGAAGGGGCTGGCGAAGGGGCTGGCGGAAGCGCTTCTGGGGGTCCTCGCCCACAACGAGGTCGAGGTCAGCGACGACGCCCGCGCCCGCATCGAGTCCTGCACCGACCCCGACGTCCTGAGGCGATGGTTCGTGGAGGCCTTCGACGTGTCCACCGCCGAGGAACTGTTCGACTGATCGATTCGTCGCGTGTTGAGCGGGCCGGATCCCTCCGGCCTGCTCAACCGATCGCGAGCGCCCCCGGCGCCTCGACCAGACTCGGGCCGTACCAAGTCAGATAGCGCCCGCTGACCAGCACGGTCTTCTGCCCGGGAAAACACTCGGGCCCGTCATCCGCGGTGAACATATAAGGCTCATCCGGCAAAATCACCAGATCCGGATTTTCGCTGACAAGCTCACCCAAGGACACCTTCGGATACCGCTCCTCGTGCCCCTCATACAGGTTGTCGATCCCCAGCCTGCGCAACACATCCCCGGTGAACGTGCCACTGCCCACAACCATCCATGGCCTGCGCCAGATCGGAACGACCGCCGTCCGCCTCGTTTCCGGCCGGGGCAAGTCGCTCCAGACCCGCTCAGCCTCACGCAGCCAGGAGGGCTTGGGCGTACGGCAGGCATGCTCGAACATCCTCGCCAGCGACTCGAAAGCCTCCTCCACTGTCCGAATCCTGGTCACCCACACAGCGATGCCCTGGTCACGGAGGGCTTGAAGGTCGGGTTCCCGGTTCTCCTCGAAGTTGGCGAGAACCACATCGGGGTTGAGGGCAGCGATCTTCGCCAGATCCGGGTTCTTCGTGCCCCTGACCCTTGAGACATCGAGGTCATGGGGGTGGGTGCACCAGTCGGTCGCACCTACGAGCTTGCCCGTTGCGGCCACCGATTCGGTGAGGGAGGGAACGATCGACACGATGCGGTCGACTCGGTCGGGCACATCGACATCGACACCCAGGTCATCTCGCACACATCCACCCTAGACATGGCAGCAATGCTCTATCGCACGCCCATCCTCACATCAGAAGACAGCAGAGTCCTTCTGGAGATCAAAGCCGCCCGGAGGGACCTGCACCACCATGCCCTCAGCGCTCCCGCCAAGCTGATCGCCGGTCTACGAAAGTTCCTCGCCGCCGACGCGATCGCCGCGTCCAACTCCATCGAGGGCTTCAAGGTCTCCACCATCGACGTGGAGGACCTGATGGAGGGTGAACGAGACGTCGACGTCACCGACGAGAACCGCGAGGAGACCCTCGCCTACCAGCGAATGATGACCTACATCCAGTCACTCCACGACGCCCCCGACTTCGCCTACAGCACCGGCTTCATCAACGCCCTGCACTGGATGCTCCAGGGCCACCGCCACTCCATCCGCAAGCCCGCCGGCCAGTGGAGACGAGGCCCCGTCTACGTCACCGACGCCCGCGACCCCAGCATCGCCGCCTACACCGCCCCCGAGGCATCCCAGGTGCCGGGCCTGATGTCGGAACTCACCGACTGGCTCAACACCGACGACGGCACCAGCCCCCTGATCCGAGCGGCCATGTCGCACCTGCACCTGGTCTCGATCCACCCCTGGGCCGACGGCAACGGCCGGATGTCACGCTCCCTGCAGACCCTGCTCATCTCCAGAGACGGCACCCTGGCGCCGGAATTCTCCTCCATCGAGGCCTGGCTGGGCCGCCCGGGCAACACGTGGGAGTACTACTCCGTGCTCGCCCGCCGAGGTGTGACCTACCACCCCGATCAAGACGTGTCGGAGTGGATCCGCTTCAACCTCACCGCCTACCACCAGCAGGCTCAATCGGTACACGCCCGGCTCGACCGCTCCAACCGGGTGTGGGTTCTCCTCGAGGAGTTCGCCCGGCATCGCGGGCTGGACGAGCGGGTGGTCACCGCACTCCACGACGTCGCGGTCTCCGGGCGTGTACGGCGCAGCCGCTACGAGGCGGCCGAGGGGTTGAGCGTGCAGCAGGCTCAGCGTGACCTTCGCGACCTGGTGACGGCTCAGCTGCTCACACCTGTCGGGAAGACCCGTGCTCGGTTCTACACCGTGGGGCCCGCCTTTCCTGAGCCTCCGCTGGAACTCGCACGGACTCCGTTCTCGCTGGTGGATCCCTACCAGGCGTGAGGATGCCTGCTCGGCTCCCCGGTTCATCCTGACCGATAAGGCCGGACGGTCGCACACTATCGACCCTGAGCCAAGGACCATCCGCGCCCGAGAACCCCGAGCGGGGTGTCGATGGCCCCCGGGCCATCGACCTCGGGGGTGTGGGGGTGGGCCGAAGGACCACCCCCACCAGGCACAGCCCGAGGCCGACCAGCGCCGAAGGCGCACGACCCCCGCGAGGCCCATGCCCGTGGAAGGGGGGCGAGGGGCGAGAACTACGGACGGGTTGTCGATGGCCCCCGGGCCATCGACCTAGGGGGTGTGGGGGTGGGCCGAAGGACCACCCCCACCAGGCACAGCCCGAGGCCGACCAGCGCCGAAGGCGCACGACCTGCGAGGCCCGAGCCGTCAGAGGCGGGAGAGGGCCCGATCGCTGACGAAGCACAACATGCCGAACTCCCGCGCCCGCCGGTAGGCGAAGTCCGTCAGCTCCCGCCCGTCCGCGTAGTCCAGCGCGTAGAGGTCCAGGTCGTACTCCAGCAGCTGCTCCGCCACCTGCCCGTGGAAGGCGAGCACGTCGTCGGGCCATGGCGCGTAGTGCTCCATGTCCACCCACCGTGCGGAGAACGACTCGAAGAGGATCCCGTCCACGAGCGAGGCCAGCTGCGGGAGCAGGGCGAACCCTCGGTTGGCGAGCAGGTAGTCGGGCCGTGCCTCCTCTCTGATCGCGGCGATGAGGGTGAGCAGGTGGGGCAGGTCCTCGGGAAAGGTCTGCTCGAGGTTGAGGGTGTCGAGGAAGAGCCCGGCGAAGCCGCCGGCGACGGCGCGGCGGGCCTGGTCGACGACGTGGGCCATCCAGCCGGGGTCGCCCACGTGGACGAAGGCGCCACCCCAGTCGGGGTTGCGTTCGGCGCGCTGCCATGGGGCGGCGGGGCCGACGTCCTCGGACAGGGACAGGTAGCCGAGTGTGTGGACGCCGCGGGAGCGAAGCTCGGCCAGTTCCGGCGGGGAGTAGAAGTCGGCCTGGAGGACGACTTTCTCGAAGCGGGACAGCCGTTCGAGTTCCTTGTCGCCGTAGTAGAAGCAGATCGGCTTCCTCACAGCTGCTCCCGGTACCAGGCGAAGGTGCGGCGTACGCCTTCTTCGAGGGAGATCTGGGGGGTGAAGCCGGTGACCTGCTGGAGGAGGGAGATGTCGGGGCATCGGCGGGCGACGGAGCCGGGCGGGGCGGGGACGGCGTCGATCTGCGGTGATGCTCCGGCGACGCGGAGCACGAGTTTGGCCAGGTCGCCGATGTTGGTCTCTTCCGGGTTGCCGATGTGGACGATGCCGGAGAAGTCGGCGTCCATGAGCCTGACCATGGCTTCGACGGCGTCGTCGACGTAGCAGAAGGCGCGTGACTGGTCGGAGCCGTAGAGGCGGAAGGGGTCCTCGCCGCGCAGGGCGCGCAGGGACAGTTCGGGGATGACGTGGTCGGCGCCCATGCGGGGTCCGTAGACGTTGTGGAAGCGTCCGACGACGGCGGCGGCGGGGCTGTGGATGACGGCGGCTTCGCCGAGCGCCTTGCTGATGGCGTAGCTGTAGCGTGCCGAGCCGACGTCCTCGATCAGGAGCGGCACCGTTTCCGGGGTGGGTACGGGGACGAGTCCTGCCGAGACGCCTCCGGCGTAGGCCTCGCTGGTGGAGGCGAAGAACAGGCGCTGCCCCGGTTTGATCCAGTCGAGCAGGTGGAGCAGGGCCAGGGAGTTGACGCGCAGGACGCGGCCGGGGTCGGCTTCGACGTTCCTGACGCCGACGATGGCGGCCAGCATGTAGATCTGGTCCCAGCCGTCCTTGTCCAGGGTGGAGTAGGAGGAGGCCAGGGTCAGGTCGAGGGAGCGCACGTCGCCGAGGTCGCCGAAGTCGTGCTTGCCGCGCGAGAAGTCGTCGACGATGGTGACGGAGTGGCCGTCGGCGAGGAGGCGGCGGGCCAGGTGCAGGCCGATGAAGCCGGCGCCGCCCAGCAGCAGGGCCCTCATCGGGCGTATCCGATCCCGGCGTAGCGGGCGCCCCGCTCCAGCACGGTCTCCTCGTCGAGGATGCGCCAGGAGTCGAAGACCACCTTGGCCTGTGCTTCCTCGATCGACAGCTCGCGGTAGTCGGGGTGGTCGTTGATCACCAGTAGCGCGTCGGCGGAGGAGACGGCCTTGTCCAGGCTCATCGGCTGCCCGCCGTACTGCCTGATCACCTCCTCCGGCACGAGCGGGTCGTGGCCTTGGACGATCAGCCCGGCGACCTGGAAGATCGGCATCATCACCTCGATGGGGGTTCCGCGCATGTCGTCGGTGGCGGGCCAGCCCTTGTAGGCCCAGCCGAGCACCGAGAGGCGGATGCCTTCGCAGGTGCCGAACTCCTCGCGGATGAGGTCGACCATGCGGGAGGCGACGTGGGCGGGCAGGCGCTCGTTGAGCTCACGGGCGGAGCGCACGAGGGAGGAGGCGCCGCTGGCGAGCATGATGTAGGGGTCCTTCGACAGGCAGCCGCCGCCCACGTAGCCGGGCTTGGCCAGGTCGGGCCGCGGGTAGTCGAGGTTGGTGGCGGCGATGACCTCCAGCGGGTCGAGCCCGTGCTGCTCGGCGATGAGCGCGACCTCGTTGCCGTAGGCGTAGATCAGGTCGGTGTGGCAGTTGTTGGAGAGTTTGACCAGCTCGGCCGTCTCCAGGCTCGACACGGGGACGATCTGGTCGGCCAGGCCTTCGAACAGGTCGATGCCGGCGGCCAGGCTGGGGCTGTCGAGCCCGCCGATGACCTGGGGCAGCTCCACGAGTTCGCGCAGGGCCTGGCCCTGGATGGTCCGCTCGGGCGCCATGATCAGCCGGGCGTCCTGCCACAGGCGGGGCAGGACGACCGTACGGCTGGTGCCGACGGGCACGGTGCTCCGTACGACCACGAGGGTGTCGGGCCGGCACTTCTCGGCCACGTGTACGGCGGCGGCCTCGAGGTTCGACAGGTCGGGCTTCTGGTTCACGACGGGGGTGGAGACGGCCAGGATGGCGGCGTCCAGCGGCTGGTCCGGGATGGCCGAGCCGACGTGGATCCGGGTGCCGAGGTGCTCGGCGAACACTTCGGCCACGCCGGGCTCGAACACGTGGATGCGCCCGTTGGACAGCGCCTCGACAACGGACGGGTTGGCGTCCACGCCGTACACGGTGTAACCGTTGCGGGCCATGGCGGCGGTGAGCGTGAGGCCCACGTACCCCATGCCGACGACGGCGACGGTCTTAGGCATTGATCGTGCTCCCTAGCTGTGTCATGTCACGGATGGAGGTCTCGAGCGTGCGTTTCGGCTCCCAGCCGAGGAGGCGGCGGGCGCGGCCGATGTCGGCCTGGCTCCATTGCACGGCGGCGGAGCGGGCCGAGCTGGGCTCGCTCTCGTGGATGTCGCCGTCGAAGCCGTGTTCGCGGGCGAGCAGCGCCACCGGGACCCTGACCGGGAGCGCCTGGCCGCTGCCCACGTTGAAGATCCGCTCGGGTGTGGAGGGGGCGAAGGCGGCGGCCACGACGGCGTCGGCGACGTCTCTGACGTCGATGAAGTCGCGCATGGCGGCCAGCGAGCCGAGGCTGATCGAGGAGGCGCCGGTGGCGACCGCCTCCCGCAGGAGGTCGCGGGCCCGGCCCAGGACGCTGGCGTCGGAGGTGCCGGGGCCGACGGGGTTGAAGACGCGCAGCGATACGGCGTCGAGCGCGCTGTTGCGGACGAGGCCGGAGCCGGCGAGGTGGCTGACGCCGTAGTCGCTGAGCGGCAGGGCGGCGTCGTCCTCCTGGATGGTGTAGCCGGGAACGCAGGCGCCGTATTCGGCGGCCGAGCCGAGCCGTACCAGGCGAGCGGTCGGAGTGACCTCGGCCATGGCGTGCAGGAGCAGGGCGACGACACCGGCGTTGGCGCGCAGCAGCACGTCGGGCGGTCCGGTGAGTTTGCCCATGCAGTTGAGTATCAGGTCGGGCCGGGTCTCGGCCAGCAGGTCGGCGACCTCGGCGGCGCCGGCGGTGAGCAGGTCGAGCCGGGCGCGGCCCGGGCAGTGCAGCTCGGACACGCGCGGGTCGCCGTCGAGCTGGGCGCGCACCCAGCGGCCGATGAAGCCGGAGGCGCCGAAGAGCAGCACCCGGCGCGGGCCCCCCGAGGTGTCGCTCATGCCACCGGCTCCTTCTCCGGCGGCAGCAGCAGCCCCCTGTACTCCTCGAAGCGGGCGTTGGCCTCGTCGTAGTCGTCGGGCCGCCCGATGTCGAGCCAGTACCCGTCGAACTCGAAGACGGCCGGCGGGCTCTGCCTGGCCAGCAGGTCGAGCACCAGCTCGTCGAAGCCGAACGACATGCCCTCGGGGTAGTCGTCGATGGCGCTGCGCGACAGCGCGTAGACACCCATGCTGACCAGGTAGGACAGCAGCGGCTTCTCCCGGAATCCGGTGATGAATCCCGATCCCGCCTCCAGCACCCCGAAGTCGATCTTGACGACGCGCGGCGCCGTGGCCACGGTCAGCGGCGCTCCGCTCAGCCCGTGCGAGGTCAGCAGCGAGGCGTAGTTGAGCGTGGTCAGCACGTCCCCGTTCATGACGAGGAAGTGCTCGGGCAGCCGGTCGCGGATGGAGAACAGCGGCCCGATGGTGGACAGCGGCTTGACCTCCTCGGTGTAGTCGACCTGGAGCCCCCATCGTGAGCCGTCGCCGACGAAGGCCCTGATCAGCGGGCTGAGGTGGCCCACGGCCAGGGTCGCGCTGGTGAAGCCCTGGGAGACGAGCTGCCGCAGGATGATGTCGAGGATGGCGTACTCCTCCCCGATCGGCACGAGTGGCTTGGGCAGGGCGGAGGTGTAGGGGCGCAGGCGCACCCCCTTGCCACCGGCGAGGATGACGACATGCATGAGAATGCTCCTATCGGTAGGCCCACACGTCTCTGAGGCGGGCGGCCATCAGGACGAGCAGGAGGCAGAGGAAGAGCAGGCAGGCGGCCAGGAAGAGCAGGGTGTCCGAGAGCACCGGGACGGGGGCGACCAGCCGCAGGCCTGGATGGATGAGCAGGGCGGCCCCCTGCGCCAGGCAGAGCTCGACGACTCTGCCCTGGTTGGCCAGCAGGAAGGCCAGGAAGTAGGCGCCGCCGAGCACGACGTGCGCCAGGGCCATGACCGCGCCCTCCGCCGTGATCGAGACCAGCAGCAGCGGCGGCGCCGACAACACGGTCAGGACCGCCAGGCAGATGCCCAGCCCGGCGAGCAGCAGCCGGTGGCCGTGGCGGGTGAACTCGGCCGGGTAGCACACCTGCCTGATCACCGAGCGGACGTCGGTCTCGAAGCAGTGGGCGCGGAACTCCAGCACCCCCATGCCGAGCACCAGCCCGGCGCCGGCGATGGCGATGTCGGGGCGGCCCACCACGTAGCGGGCCTCGGCCTGGAGCAGGAAGAGCGCGGTCAGCAGGCTGTGCACGAGACCGAGGAGCAGACCTCTGGGTACGGCGAGCGGCGCGCGTTGCCGTGAGGTGAGCACGAGGGCCGCTCCCGTGACGCCCGCGATGCACAGCGTGCCGACGACCACCGCGACGATCGCGGCGAACGGCGTGCCAATGACGAGATAGGTGACGCCCGCGACGACTCCCGGTCCCATCAGGACGGCCAGCAGCGCCTCCTGGTGGTGGATGAGCAGCATGCCGGAGCAGAGCTGGAAGGTGATCTGTACGACGCAGAGCGCCAGCAGCGCCGGTGGGCCCTGGACCAGCAGCCCGATGGCCAGCGCGGCCACGGCTCCGGCCACCAGGCCGTAGACGACGACCGTCCAGGCGGAGTCAGGCTTGCCGTACACCATGCGGGCCATGCAGCCCCCGAGGATCCAGCCGGCTCCGGTGGTGAGGACCAGGCCCGGCATCAGCCACTGGGCGCCGACCAGCGCCGAGGTGGCCGGCAGCAGGGCGCCCGGCATGCCGTACAGCAGGCCGTGGCTGAGCTGGGCGAGCATGCGGGGACGGCGGGGCGCGGGCTCCACCGGCGGCCGCGCCTCCCGGGCCAGCCGGGCGTAGACCTCCTCCGCGAGGGAGAAGACGTCGGTGTGCCCGTATCGGTCGCGGGCGATCTTGTCGTTGAGGCCTTCGGATTCCAGCGCGGCGGCCACCTGGAGCGGCTCGACGGCGTGGACGAGCTTCGGCCGTAATTGATCGGCCAGTTCATCGCTCACAGTAACTCCTGGTAGACCTGGCGATAGTCGTCAAGAGACTGCTGCAGGGTGAAACGTTCGAGGACACGCTTGCGGGCCAGGGCGCCCATGCGGGCGCGCATCGGCGCGTCGGTCAGCAGCCGTACGGCCGCCTCGGCGACGGCGACGTGGTCACGGGGCGCCACGACGATCCCGGCCTCGGCCACCGCCTCCGCCACGCCTCCGACGTTGGTGCACACGGTCGCCCTGCCGCAGGCCATGGCCTCCACGACGGTGTAGGGGAAGCCTTCCGAGATGCTGGTCAGCATCACGATGTGGCCCGCGTGGTAGGCGTGGACGGGCGAGGTGACCCTGCCTTCCAGGATGGCGGAGCCCACGAGGCCCAGTTCCTCGATGAGCGCCTGGCAGCTCGCGTGGTAGGTCTCGTTGCCCTCGGGGGTGCCGCCGAACATGCGCAGCACGGCGTCGGGCAGCTTCTCCCTGATGATCGCGAAGGCGCGGATCAGGGTGTGCAGGTCCTTGAGCGGGTCGATGCGCCCCATGAAGACCAGGGTCGGCCGGTCGGGTTCGCCGGTGGCCAGCGGGAAGTCGGTGGGGTCGACGCCGTTGTACATGACGTGGATCCGCGAGGGGTCCGCGCCGCCGCGCACCTGCCAGCGTTTGTTGTAGGAGGAGTGCGGCGCGATGCGGTCGGCGATCGCGTAGGAGGCGCCGGCCAGGCGGCGGAAGAAGCTGAGGAGCATGACCCGCACGGGGTGGCTGACCGGCTCCGTCAGGTACTGCAGGTAACGCTCGCGCAGGTAGACGCCGTGCTCGGAGAGCACGATGGGCGTGCCGTACCTCCACTTGGCGGCCATCGCCACCAGCATGCTCAGCCCGTTCATGGCCACGTGCGTCAGGTCGGTCCTGATCGGCTCGGCGGCCAGCGGGCGCAGCATGTGCCCCAGCAGGTTGGCGGCGGTGATGGCGTCGGCCAGGTTGATGCCGTCGAGCCGGTTCCAGTACCAGCAGTCCATCAGCTGGGTCAGCGCCTCGGTGCTGGTGATCGCGCCGAGCAGGTCGGGGAAGCTCGACAGCTCCTCGAGCACGCCGATGAACTGCCTGCTGCCCTCCCCCATGACGGCCGGGGTGAGGATCATCCTCAGGAACTCCCCGTAGGCCGTGTGGAAGGACGCCTCCGGCGCTCGAGAAGAGCGCCGGAGGGTGCTCACCCACAGGGGCAGCGAGATGACCTGGTCGAGGTTGTCCGGGAGGTCCCAGACCGGGCGTTCCGCGCCGTCCACCGTGAGCGTCACGACGTCCCACGTGTAGTCGGGCATGCCCCGGATGAGCTGGTCCATCCAGACGCTCACACCGCCCATGGCGAACGGGTAGGTGCCCTCGGATACCAGAGTTACCTTCGATGTCACGGGCGTGGACTCGCCGCGACGGTCACAGGGGTGTTGGCGGTGAGCGCGATGGTCGCGGTCTTGTCGGTGCCGTAGGCGGCGCCTCCGGCGTTGGTGGCCAGCACCGAGCCGTTGGCGGGCGAGGTGAAGGTGATCGTGCCTGCCGTACGGTCGTAGACGGCGTCGGCGCCGGCGGTGAGGGCCGAGAAGTGGGCGTTGCGGCCGGCGACGTAGCCGGCCAGGCCGCCCCAGTTCGGCGTGACGAGCGGGACGTTGTAGTACGACTTGTACTTGTTGACGACGGCGTTGATCCAGTCGAAGGTCAGGTTCTTGTTGCCGCCGTAGTTCCGCAGGTTGCCCTGGTGGAAGGTGTGCGAATAGACCGAGCCCGACATGACGTGCTGGAGGCCGACGTTCGACTCGTGGTCGACGATCTGGGTGTAGGTCTGGTTGACCGGCCAGTAGGGGAACTTGCCATGCGGGCCGTAGTAGGAGTTGTAGAAGGTCGTCTCCTCCGCCTGGTTGGTGACGTGGTAGGCGACGTTGACGGGCCAGTCGGGCACGATCAGCAGCGACTGCTCCAGCGGATGGTAGATGCCGCAGTTGAAGCAGCTCGGCTTGTGGCTGTTGAACGACATGTTGCCGTGCAGGTACTTCACGCCGGCGTCCTTGGCCGCCTGCAGCAGGTTCGGGTTGGAGGCGGCCAGGCCGAAGTCCGTGGGCGGGTCGATGTCGTTGTTGGGGTCCGGGTGGTAGACGCCCAGGCCGGAGTACTCTCCGGTCTTCAGGACGGTCCTGTCGACCGGGATGCCCATCTGCTGTGCCCGCGTGAGGTTCTGGTTGATCTCGTTGAGGCTGGTCGTGTAGTCGGTGTCGTTCATCTTCGGGTGGGTCATCGTGTGGTTGATCCACGTGAACTGCGCCTGGTTGCACTTCGACCAGTTGCTCAGCGGCTCACCGCCCAGGTTGAGCAGGCACAGGACGAGCCCGTTCGGGTTGGCGCCCTCGCCGTTGTAGGCGATGTTGAGCTTGAAGCCGGAGGCCAGCGGGTTGGCCGCGCGGAAGGCGTTCTGCTGGGAGAGCGTGCTGGAGGCGTCGCCCTGGGTGATGCGGAAGGGGGTGGGGGAGATCGTCCCGTCGGCCAGCAGGTGGTCGGTGGAGTTGAACCAGTCGTCCACGTCCACGTTCAGGTAGTGCTTGCGCTCGCCGAGCATGAGCCCGCGCGTCGCCCACCGCAGCAGGCCGTAGGTCAGCAGGTCGGCCTGGGGCAGGTACTGGTTGGAGGTGAAGGTCAGCGCCATGCGCTCGCGTCCGTCGGTGCTGGTGCTCTTGACGCCCAGCACGTCGCTGCCCGACTGCAGGATCGGCTCGGCGGCGCAGCCCGGCTGCAGCGCGGAGCGGTAGACGTAGGAGAGCGTGATCGGGATCGACACGTTCGACTTGAGGTAGTCGAAGACGGGCGCGCCCTGCGTGGTGAGGGTGGCGTTGGTCGCGTTGCCGTTCTCCGTGCCGGGGCGCAGGCAGTAGTCCTCGGGGAAGCTGCCGTAGGCGGTGTAGAGCGAGACCTGCCGCACCGCGAAGTCACGCTCGTAGGCCCATAGAGCGTTCCATTCCTGGGCGTCCAGGCCGCTGACGAAGCCGCTGCCGTCGTGGTAGAGCAGCGAGTTGTTGGTGAGCAGGATCGCGTTGTACTTGCCGGCGCCGTCGGCGCGCAGGAGCTCGGGCAGCGCCTCGGTTCTGGTCTGGACGACGTCGTACGGCATGCCGACGCGGTCCAGCACCGCCTTCCAGGTGGCCAGGCCGAAGTCGTCGCCGTCGACGGCGACCACGAGGGCGCGCAGGCCCACCTTGTTGGTGACGGGCGCGGCCAGGGTCCTGGCCTGGGCGTCGGAGGTGACCTCGATGGGGGCGAGCTTCACCTTGGGCAGCGCCTTGCCCTTCTCCGGCTTCGGCCTGGCGACCTCCCCGCGGTCGGGTGCGCCGTGGTCGTGACCGTCATGCGAGACGCTTTGCCCGATATTCGGCTTAGGGGAGATATGGGTGGCTGGAACCGATGTGAGGCTTAGCAACATCGGGAGGGCTGTCCACGCCAAATAGCCTTTTTTCATGGATTTATCTCCGACATGGAGCGAATGATGAAGTCAGTGTGAGATCAGGGAGTTTCACTTCAGTTTCCCGTCGGTTTCTCTCCGGAACAGCGCCTGCACTCTCCGTGCAGGCTTTATCCTCCTTTAGTCCAAAAATCTTTGTGAGGATCCAGGAGCGAGCCGTGCGATTCGGAATATTGGGTGCTCTCGAAGTCATAGACGGCGATTCCCAACTGCCCGTGCGGTCGGTCAAGCAGCAGGCGCTGCTGGCACTCCTGCTGTGCCGGGCGGGCACGGTCGTCCACACCGACGTGCTCATCGACGCGCTCTGGGGACCGGAGGCGGGCGAGCTGGGCAGCACCCGGCTGCGCCTGCAGTTACATCGCCTGCGACGCATCCTGGGCGCCCGCGAGGTGATCGTCCGGCGCTCCTCGGGCTACGCCCTGCACGCCCCCGCGGAAGCCGTCGACGCCCACCGCTTCGAACGTTTCGTCTTCGACGGCCGGCGCCACCTGGCCGCCGGGCGGGTCAGCGAGGCCAGCCAGCTCCTGCACAGCGCGCTGCGGTTGTGGCGCGGGCCCGCCCTGCACGGCCTGGAGGACACCCCGCTGCTACACCAGGAGGCCACCCGGCTCAACGAGGAACGGCTGGCGGCCCTGGGCGACTGCATCGACGCCGACCTGCGCCTGGCCCGGCATGCCGACCTGATCGGCGAGCTGTCGGTGCTGGTGAAGGAGTACCCGCTCCAGGAACGTTTCCGCGGCCAGCTGATGATCGCCCTGTACCGGGCCGGACGGCAGGCCGACGCGCTCCAGGCCTACCGTGACGGACGGCGCTATCTGACCGAGAACCTCGGCCTGGAGCCCTCCGCCGATCTGCGGCGGCTGGAGCTGGCCATCCTCACCAGCGACGCCTCACTCTCCGGCGCTCCGCGCGGGCACGTGCGCCGCCATGCGCGCCGCCGCACCCACTGCTCGCTCTGCGGGTGAGACGGGCGGGGTTTTGGAACGGGCCAATATCGGCTCGCCCCGAGGATCAGCGTTTCGGCCAGGTCCACGCCGGGCCGTCGAGCGGGCCGTAGCCCTCGACCCGGGTCTCGCCCAGCTCCTTGACCAGCTCGACGACCGACGCGCCGCGCTCGGCCAGCGCCGCCACCAGCGGCCGGGCATGGCTGACCAGGACCAGCTGGGTCTTGCCCGCGGCGGTGGACACCAGCTCGGCCAGGGGTTCGAGCAGATCCGGGTGGAGGCTCGTCTCCGGTTCGTTGAGCACCAGCAGGGCGGGAGGGCGCGGGGTCAGCAGCGCGGCCACCAGCAGCAGGTAGCGCAGCGTCCCGTCCGACAGCTCGGCCCCGCTGAGCGGCCGCAGCAGCCCGTGCTGGCGCAGCTGAAGCTCCAGGCGGCCGCCGCCGATCTGGGCCACCTGGACGGCGCTGCCGGGGAAGGCGTCGGAGACGGCCTTGTCGAGCGCGTCGGCGTCGCCGATCTCGATGATGGTCTGCAGCGCGGCGGCCAGGTCGGCGCCGTCGTGACCGAGCACGGGCGTGCGGGTGCCGATCTGCGCCATCCGCGCGGGTGCCTCGGCGTCGGTGCGCAGGTGGTCGTAGAAGCGCCAGGAGCGGATACGCTCGCGGATCATCAGCAGGTCCAGGTCGGCCACCTCGGCCAGCACGCTGTCGAAGGCCTGCAGCCGGTAGGGCACGTGCTCCCAGCCGTCGTCGCCGCGGACGCGGGCCACGGGCCCGTGGCGTTCGGCGAGCAGGGTGGCCGGGCGCAGGATCGGCCCGCCCCAGACGGCCTCGCTCTTGATCTCGGGGTCGAGGTTGAACGCCGACCTGGCCTCGCCTCCGACGGGCAGCCCGAAGTCGACGGCGTACCCGAGGTCGTCGCCGGCGAAGCCGAGCTTGAGGCTGACGGAGGAGCTGCGTACCGTGCCCTGGACGGCACGCCCCCGGCGGGCGCCCTGCTCGGGGCCGGCCCACAGGGTGGACTCCAGCCCGCCCTCGCGGGCCAGCGCCGCCACGGCGCCGTTGCGCCCGGCATCGGAGAGCAGGCGCAGCGCGCGGTAGAGGTTGGACTTGCCGCTGCCGTTGGCCCCGGTGACGACGGTGAGGGAGCCGATCTCGATCACCAGGCGGCGCAGCGAGCGATAGTTCTCCACCGCCAGGGTCGTGATCACTTCATCAGCCTAGCTAACAGGCGGTCGAGCCCTGCAGCATCACACCGACGCCCTTCTCCCCCGGCCGGGTCAGGGTGATCTTGAAGTTCACGCCGGCCTTGGAGTAGTTGAGCTTGAGCCCGCCGTTGAGCGGGAGCGCCTGCGCGTTGGCGGGGTCGGCGGTGTACCCCGCGCTGCTCAGCCGCTCGTTGACGATCGTGGTGGCCCCACCCAGCGCCTTCTCCAGGTCGGTTTCCTCGGTCGGCAGGACAGCCGAGGCCCGGTAGACGACCCAGCCGTCGTTGCACTCCTCCGCCTTGCTGGTGACGGACGGCTCCTGCCACCCGCCCTCGGCAAGGATCTTGTCGCCGTCCTTGGCCAGCTGCGCGCCCATGTCGCCGGTTCCGCCGCAGGCGGCTACCAGCCCGGCGAGCGCCACCATAGGGATAAAACGCCGAAACATGGCGGGAAGCCTAGCGGTGCGGCGACAACCACTCAAACGCCACCGCGACCAGCGCCTTCACCCCCGTGCCGAGCGTCGGCTCGATCACCGGCGCGAACAGCGGTGAGTGGTTGGCGGGGATGTCCTGCTCGACCGTGCCCGCCTGGAGGGCCTTCAGGTAGGTCTCCGGGTCGATGCCGCCCAGCAGCCAGTACGCGAGCGGCACACCGGCCGCGGTGGCGAACACCCCGACGTCCTCGCTGCCGGTCACCGCCCCCGGATCGATCACCTTGTCCTCGCCGAACGTCGCCTTCAGCACGGACTCGACCCTGGCGGTGGCCGTGACGTCGTTGACGAGTGCCGGGAAGCCGTGCAGCGACTCGATCACGGGATCCTTGAGCGCCCCCGCGGCGGCCGCCTCGGCCTTGACGATGCGCTCGACGGCGCCCAGCACCTTGGCCCTGACGGGCTCGGTGTAGCTGCGGATGTTGAGCTTGAGCTCCGCCTCGTCGGGGATGATGTTCTCCTTGGTGCCCGCGTGGACGGAGCCCACGGTGACGACGGCGGTCTCGCCGCCCGCCACCTCCCGCGACACGATCGTCTGCAACCTCATGATCGTCGCGGCGGCCATCACGACCGGGTCGATCGTGGTCTCCGGCCGGGAGCCGTGCCCGCCCTTGCCGTACAGGGTGACCCTGAGCCCGTCGGAGCCGGCGAAGGCGGGGCCGGCGTGGATGCCGACCCATCCCGCGGGAGCGGGTGCGACGTGCTGGCCGAGCACAACGTCAGGGGTGCCGAACCGCTCGAAGAGCCGGTCGTCGACCATGGCCTGGGCGCCCGAGCCGAGCTCCTCGGCCGGCTGGAAGACCGCCATGACCGTGCCCGACCAGCTCTCGCGATCGCCCGCCAGCAGGTCGAGGGCGCCGATGAGGCACGTCACGTGCACGTCGTGGCCGCAGGCGTGCATGACCGGCACGTCGTTGCCGTCGGGGTCGGTGCCGCGGGCCGTGCTGGCGTACGGCAGGCCGGTGCGTTCCTCCACGGGCAGCGCGTCGAAGTCGGCGCGCAGCAGCACGGTCGGGCCGTCGCCGTTGCGCAGCAGGCCCACCACTCCGGTGCGCCCGACGCCCTCGGTCACCTCCAGGCCGAGGGCGCGCAGCCGCCCGGCGACCACGCCCGCGGTGCGGTGTTCGGCGAACGACAGCTCGGGATGGGTGTGCAGGTCCTTGTAGAGCTCGGCCAGTCCGTCACCGAGCTCGGGCAGGCGCGCGAAGATATCCCCCATTTCCGGGGGATACCCTGCCGCCTCAGACGTTACGCCGGTATTGTCCGCCCGCCTCGAACAGCGCGTCGGTGATCTGCCCCAGCGAGCAGACCCTGGCCACGTCCATCAGCACCTCGAAGGCGTTCCCGTCGGACATCGCCGCCTCCCGCAGCCGCCGCAGCGCCTGCGGGGCCTCGGCGCGGTTGCGCTCGTGGAAGGCCTCCAGCCGCCGCAGCTGCGACTGCTTCTCCTCCTCCGTGCCGCGCGCCAGCTCCAGCTTCTTCTGCGGCGCCTCGTCGGGGCCGCGGAAGGTGTTCACGCCGATGATCGGCAACGAGCCGTCGTGCTTGCGCGTCTCGTAGAGCATCGACTCGTCCTGGATCTTGCCGCGCTGGTAGCCGGTCTCCATCGCGCCCAGCACGCCGCCCCGGTCCGACAGCCGCTCGAACTCCTTCAGCACCGCCTCCTCGACCAGGTCGGTGAGCTCGTCGATGACGAAGGCGCCCTGGAGCGGGTTCTCGTTGCGCGCCAGGCCCCACTCGCGGTTGATGATCAGCTGGATCGCCATGGCCCGCCGTACCGACTCGGCGCTCGGGGTCGTCACCGCCTCGTCGTAGGCGTTGGTGTGCAGGCTGTTGCAGTTGTCGTAGATCGCGATCAGGGCCTGGAGAGTGGTCCTGATGTCGTTGAAGTTCATCTCCTGGGCGTGCAGCGACCGGCCGCTGGTCTGGATGTGGTACTTCAGCTTCTGCGACCGCTCGCCCGCGCCGTACCTCTCGCGCATCGCGACGGCCCAGATACGCCTGGCCACCCGGCCCAGCACGCTGTATTCGGGGTCCATGCCGTTGGAGAAGAAGAACGACAGGTTCGGCGCGAAGTCGTCGACCTTCATCTGCCTGGCCAGGTAGGCCTCGACGTAGGTGAAGCCGTTGGCCAGCGTGAAGGCCAGCTGGCTGATGGGGTTGGCCCCGGCCTCGGCGATGTGGTAGCCGGAGATCGAGACGGAGTAGAAGTTGCGCACCCGCTGCCTGACGAACCACTCCTGGATGTCGGCCATCATGCGCAGGCTGAACTCCGTGGAGAAGATGCAGGTGTTCTGGCCCTGGTCCTCCTTCAGGATGTCGGCCTGGACCGTGCCCCGCACGGTGGCGAGGGTCCTGGCCCTCAGCTCCTGGTGCTCCTCGGCGGACGGCTCGCGGCCGTGCTCGGCGGCGAAGCGCTCGACCGCCTGGTCGATCGCGGCGTTGAGGTAGAACGCCAGGATCGTCGGGGCGGGACCGTTGATCGT
Source organism: Nonomuraea soli (assembly GCF_013761175.1). Taxonomy (GTDB): domain Bacteria; phylum Actinomycetota; class Actinomycetes; order Streptosporangiales; family Streptosporangiaceae; genus Nonomuraea; species Nonomuraea soli. The sequence goes on along the minus strand of NZ_JACDUR010000004.1, from coordinate 621,213 downwards.
CATCGACACCGACGTGTTCGGAGCGCTCAGGTCGAAGCCGTCGTAGAGCACCTTCATGTCGTCGAGCGTGGCGATGGAGACGCCCGAGGTGCCGACCTTGCCGTAGATGTCGGGCCGCAGCGCCGGGTCGTTGCCGTACAGCGTCACCGAGTCGAAGGCGGTCGAGAGGCGCGTGGCCGGCTGGCCCTCCGACAGGAGCTTGAAACGGCGGTTGGTGCGGAACGGGTCGCCCTCGCCCGCGAACATGCGGGTGGGGTCCTCGTCGTCGCGCTTGAAGGGGAAGACGCCCGCGGTGAAGGGGAAACGCCCGGGAAGGTTCTCACGCCGCAGGAAGCTCAGCAGCTCGCCGTGGTCCTGGTACCGGGGGACGGCGACGCGCGGGATGCGGTTGCCGCTCAGCGTCTCGCGCCACAGCGGGGTGTGGATCTCCTTGTCGCGCACCTTCACGACCAGCTCGTCGGCCGTGTACTGCTCGCGCAGGCTCGGCCACTCCTCCAGCAGGCCCCTGCTCTCCTCGCTCAGCTCGTCCTCGGCCCGGTGCAGGAGCTCGTCGAGCTGGCCCTCGGGCGCGTCGAGGAGGGCGCGGACGGCGGTCAGTTGCTGGCGGCGGCGGGCGATCTCGACCTGGCGCTCGGTCTCGGCGTGGTATTCGCGGACCGTCTCGGCGATCTCGGCCAGATAGCGCACCCGCTTGGGCGGGACGATCGCGGCGGCCGTCTGCGAGGTGCGGCCGGAGACCTTCGGCAGCAGGCCGGGACCCGAGGTCAGGCCCTTGTCGGTGAGCAGGCCGCGCAGGTGCTGGTAGAGCGCGGTGACGCCGGCGTCGTTGTAGCGGGCGGCGATGGTGCCGAAGACGGGCATGTCGTCGGGTGAGACGCCGAAGGCGGCCCGGTTGCGCACGAGCTGGCGGCGCACGTCGCGCAGGGCGTCCTCGGCCCCCCGGCGCTCGTACTTGTTGATGACCACGGCCTCGGCGAAGTCGAGCATGTCGATCTTCTCCAGCTGGGAGGCCGCGCCGAACTCGGGCGTCATGACGTAGATCGGGACGTCGACGTGCGGCACGATCCCGGCGTCGCCCTGGCCGATGCCGGGGGTCTCGACGATGATCAGGTCGTAGCCGGCGGCCCGGCAGGCGGCGATCACGTCGTCGAGATGGGCCGGCACCTCGGCCGCGGCCCCCCTGGTGGCCAGGGAACGGAAGTAGGTCTGCGCGCCGAGGGCGTTCATGCGGATGCGGTCGCCGAGCAGCGCGCCGCCGCCCTTGCGGCGGGTGGGGTCGATGGCGATGACGGCGATGCGCAGCTTGTCGTCGTGGTCGAGGCGGAAGCGGCGCAGCAGTTCGTCGGTGAGGGAGGACTTGCCCGAGCCGCCGGTGCCGGTGATACCGAGGATGGGAGCCAGGTGGCGGGGGGTCTCATCGTGGGCGGCCCCGGTTCCGGCCGCGCGGATGCCCGCCAGGAGCTCCTGCGGCGCGCGCCCCGACTCGATGAGCGTGATCGCCCGCGCCAGCGCCGGCTGGTCGCCCGAGAGCACGGCCTCCACCGAGGGTGCCTCACCCAGCTCCTGGTCGCACTCGGCGATCAGCTGGTTGATCATCCCTGGCAGCCCCAGCTTCTGCCCGTCCTCGGGCGAGAAGATCCGGGTCACGCCGTAGCCCTGCAGGTCGGCGATCTCGTCGGGCACGATGACCCCGCCGCCTCCGCCGTACACCTTGACGTGCCCGGCCCCGCGCTCGCGCAGCAGGTCGACGAGGTACTTGAAGAACTCGACGTGCCCGCCCTGGTAGGAGCTGATCGCCACACCCTGCACGTCCTCCTGGATGGCGGCGGTGACGATCTCGTCGACGGATCGGTTGTGGCCGAGGTGCACGACCTCGGCGCCTTGGGTCTGGAGGATGCGCCGCATGATGTTGATCGCGGCGTCGTGGCCGTCGAACAAAGCCGCTGCGGTCACGAACCGTACGGGGTGGGCCGGTACGTGCACGTCCTGTCACTCCTTCGTGAGGTGCCAAGACGAAAGATACTAGGACGTCCTACTATTTCCCAGCTCCGGCCTTCTCACGCTTCGAATAGGGGTGCAATCGAACCGGCTGCGGGGCCTCGCGGGCCAGGAGCCGGTGGGTGCCGCGGCGGCGTCCGGTGAGGTGGAGCGCTCCAACCACGATGCTCAGCACCATGCCCAGCAGGATGGTGATCGGGATGATCGGGCCGTCGAAGGGGCGGTCGTCGGGTTCCTCGCGCTCGGCCAGGACCGTCACGGTCTCGGGCTTGCCCTGCATCGGCTCCGGGGTGACCTTCAGCGCGGACTGCACCTTGCTCGGTAAGCCGTATCCGACGATCTTGTCGCCCGTGCGGACCTTGCGCTTGAGCCAGACGCGGTCGACGTTGGCCTCGATGGTGTGGATCTTCTTGCCGTCGACGCGTTCGACGATGCCCACGTGGTCGATGCCCTTGTAGCTCTTGCCGCCGCTCCAGTCGAAGAAGACCAGGGCTCCCGGCTCGGGTGTCGCCGACCACGCGCCGTGCTTGATGAACCAGGCGGCATGAGACGGGGTCCAGGCGAACTGGCCCACGAAGTCCTCGACGCCTGCCTTCTCCGCCGCCCAGGCGAGGAACATGTCACACCAGGGCGCGTTGCGGTACTGGGAGTCGTTGAGCCGATCCGCGTACCACTCACCGTATTTCGTGTACTGGCCGCCCTTCTCCCGATAGCCGAGTTCAGGGCGTACCGCTTCCAGGAGATCTTCACCGATCGGATCCAGGACGACTCCTCCACAGAGAACGAGGCGGCTACCGATGGACTGTAATTGCCGCATCGGCGGACCGCGCCGGACATCCGCAAGTTGTCAACCTATGAGGTGAAATAGCACTCCAGAGGTTAGGCCCCCGCCCCTACGCGGTAGACCATCTCATCCCCTTCACCGGGGCTGACCACATCGGCGACGACCACGGTGACGTTGTCGGGCGAACCTCCCTCGTTCGCCAGATCGATCAACCGCTGGACGGCGGCGGCCGGGTCTGCCAGCGTGGTCAGCACCTCGTGCAGGGTCTCGGGACCGAGCACGTTGGTGAGGCCGTCGGAACACAGGAGGTAACGATCGCCGAGCTGGGCTTCGCGCAGCGCCATGTCGGGATCCGCCCTGCCCTCGCTGCCGAGCACGCGGAGCACCATCGAGCGGCGTGGGTGCACCGCGGCCTGATCCTCGGTGATCCGCCCCTCGTCGACCATCGACTGGACCAGCGTGTGATCCTTGGTCATCTGGTAGAGCGCGCCGTCGCGCAGCAGGTAGCCGCGCGAGTCGCCGAGGTGCGCCAGCGAGAAGGCGTACCCGTCCCACAACATGGCGGTCACGGTCGTTCCCATGCCCCTGCGGGCCGGGTCGATCTCCGCCAGCTCGACCAGGCGGCGCCCCGCCTCGGCCACCGCGCCCTCCAGCGCGGCCTCCAGGTCGGCGCCGGTCTCGGGCAGCTTCGTGTCGAGCTCGCGCATCACCGCGATCGCGGCCGAGCTGGCCAGCTCACCCGCCGCGTGTCCACCCATGCCATCCGCCACCGCGAGCAGGCGCGCGCTCGCGTAGCCCGCGTCCTCGTTCTGCTCTCTGCGGCGGCCGACGTCTGATCCCGCGGCATAGCGGATGTTGTGCTTCATAGACACCAGTAAATCATTGGTTGAAAGACTTCACAAGCGTGCTACCGTACTTCCATGAGCCACGACCCGACCGTCAACGCCGGCGACATCGCCCGGCTCGCCGGCGTCGGGCGGGCCGCGGTCAGCAACTGGCGTCGTCGTCATGACGATTTTCCCCAGCCCGTCGACGGCACGACCAGCCAGCCCCTCTTCTCGCTGCGCCAGGTGGAGGCGTGGCTACGCCGCTACGGCAAGTCCTACCAGGTATCGACCGCTGATCGGGTGTGGCAACGCCTGAAAGCGGCAGGAGATTTGCGTCTGGCCGAACTGGTCGCGCAGACCGGCGCCCTGCTGACCGGTGAAGATCACTCTCTGGAGCCGGACGTGGCCGCGCTCGTCACCGAAATGGCCGCCGAGCTGGGGCCGGGCGCCGCCTACGAGCTGCTCTGCGAGCGTTACCTGGAGGCGCACTCGCGCCAGCTGTCGGTCACGCGCGGCGACCTGGCCGCGCTGATGGTGCGGCTGGCCGGCGCCACGACGGGCACGGTGCTCGACCCCGCCTGCGGGGTGGGCACGCTCCTGCTGGCGGCCTCGCCGTCCCGGGCGCTCGGACAGGAGCTCAGCGAGCCGTCGGCCGCGATCACCGCCGCGCGCCTCGCGCTGGCCGGCACCCCGGCGCGCGTCGTGGCGGGCGACTCGCTGCGCCACGACGCTTTCCCCGGCGAGCAGGCCGACGCGGTCGTGTGCGAGCCGCCGTTCGGCGAGCGGTCCTGGGGCCACGAGGAGCTGACCGCCGACACCCGCTGGGAGTACGGCCTGCCGCCGCGCGGCGAGCCGGAGCTGGCCTGGGTGCAGCACTGCCTGGCCCGCGTCAGGCCGGGCGGCTCGGTCGCCATCGTCATGCCCCCCGCCGCGGCCGGCCGCAAGGCCGGGCGCCGCATCCGGGCCAACCTGCTGCGCGCTGGAGCGATCCGGGCCGTGGTCAACGTGGGCGCCTCCGATCTGTGGATCCTGCGCAGGCCCCTGCCCGGGGAACGCCCGCCGTCGGAAGTCGCCCTGGTCGAGGCGGGCCCCGACCTGGCGCAGGTGAGCCTCGGCGGTCCCGGGGTGCGCATCATCGACCTGCTGACCGACGACGTCGACCTGACGCCCGCGCTCCACCAGCGCCGCGACGACCTGGGCAGGCTCTTCGCCGAGACCCGCGAACGTTTCCTGGCCGTCGCCGCCTCGCCTCCCGACCTCAAGGTGCTCGACCAGCCGGCCGGGCATCCCGCCACGACCGTCGGCGACCTGGCCAGGGCGGGGCTGCTCACGATCCTGCAGGCGCCCGCCCGCATGGTGCTCGACGGCGGCGAGGTGCCCGTGCTCACCGGCGACGACATGCTCCACGGGGCCGCGCCCTCGGGACGGGCCGACGCCGGCCAGGAGCTGGTCATGGTCGAGCCGGGCGACGTCGTGGCCTCCTACTCCAGCGTCAGGGTCGTCGGCTTCTCCGGGGTGGCGCTGGGCCCGCACCTGACGCTCTACCGGGCCGACCCCGAGCGGCTCGACCCCGACTTCCTCGCCGGCTTCCTGCGGGCGGCCGGATCCAGCAGGCCCACCGCGGGATCCAGCAGGTTCGACGCCCGCCGCACCCGGCTGCCGCGCCTCCCGCTGGCCGATCAGCGCGAGTACGGCAGGTCGTTCCGCTCCCTGGTCCTGCTGGAGGCCACCCTGCGCGAGAGCGCCGCGCTCGGCCAGTCGTTGATCCGGCTGGGTTTCGAGGGTCTGGCCGACGGGCATCTGCTCCCTTCTCCGGAAAGCCCTGCCACGCCGTAAAGGTGTAGCTTTTTCCGGTAGGACAGGGAGGGGGGTTCATGGTCATCGGCGACCGTTACGTTCTCGACGACCTCCCTCTCGGCCAGGGTGGCATGGGCGCCGTCTACGCGGGCCACGACCTGCATCTCGACCGGCAGGTGGCGGTCAAGCTGCTGCGCTTCACCAGCGTCCCCGACGAGGAGCTCGAACGCCGCTTCATCCGTGAGGCGCGCATCCTGGCGAGGCTGGAGCATCCGGGCGCCCCCGTCCTGTACGACTTCGGCACCCACGAGCAGCGGCTCTTCCAGGTGATGCAGTTCATCCAGGGTGTCACCGTGGGCGACGTGGTCAGCGAGCACGGCCCGCTGCCGGTGCCCTGGGCGGCGGCCATCGCCGCCCAGTCCTGCGCGGTCCTGTCGGCCGCCCACGCCCTGTCGATCTGCCACCGCGACCTGAAGCCCACCAACCTCATGCTCTGCCCCGACGGCAGCGTCAAGGTGCTCGACTTCGGCCTGGCGATGCTCCGCGAGGCCGACGTCGCCCAGTTCACCCGCATCGGCCAGATCCTCGGCACTCCGGCCTACATGGCTCCCGAGCAGATCCAGCGGGGCGTCTCCGACGCCCGCAGCGACCTGTACTCCCTGGGCTGCGTGCTGCACGAGATGCTCACCGGGCAGCCGCTGTTCACCGGCCCCACCGATTACGCGGTCTTCGAGAAGCAGGTCAAGGAGCCGGCTCCCGCCATCGCGGGCCTGCCGCCCAAGCTGGGCAGGGTCCTGGCGGCCCTGCTGGAGAAGCGCCCGGAGGACCGGCCCTCCGACGTCAACGAGCTCTACTCCTTGCTGCAGCCCTTCGCGGTGGACCTGCCGATGCTTCCCGGCTTCCTCACGACGGAGCCGAGCCCCGGGCGCATGTACGCCCGGGTGCTGGGTCAGGTGTTGTCGGGCGGCGACGGGGTCAGGACCCGCTCGGCCACCCGCGGCTGAGACCTTCCGCCAGAAACTTCGGAGAGCGCTCCCTTCCTTTTGCGCTGCTACCTGCAAAGACGCCAAATGATCGAGAGAGCGTTCTCTCGTATCACAGATTGTTACGTTTCCGGGCGTTGACGGCCAGGTTAAGCCTGCGTCACCCTCTGAGGGAGCGCTCTCTTCATGATCATTTAGCAACCCAGGGATGGTTTCCATGGCCAGTCCGTACTCCACGGCCCGGCGGGCTGTCGCCGCGTCGCTGCTGGTCCTCGGCCTCGCCGCCTGCGGCGGTGGCACCACGGGCACCAGCACGGGCACCGGTTCGACGGCGGACCCCGCCAAGCCCGCGGAGAAGATCACCCTCACCATCGGCCTGTTCGGTGACTTCGGCTTCAAGCCGCTGTACGAGGAGTTCAAGAAGACCCACCCCAACGTGGAGATCGTCGAGCGCGTCACGCAGTTCAACGACCACCACAACAACCTGATCAAGCGCCTGGCCACCAACGCGGGCGCGGCCGACGTCGAGGCCGTCGAGGTGGGCTACATCAGCACCTTCACCTCCCAGCCCGCCAAGTTCCACAACCTCAAGGAGTTCGGGCTCGACAAGCGCCAGGCCGACTACCTCGAGTGGAAGTGGGCGCAGGGCGTCAGCAAGGACGGCTCCACCATCATGGGCCTGGGCACCGACGTCGGCGGCCTGGCCATGTGCTACCGCAAGGACCTGTTCGAGAAGGCCGGCCTGCCCACCAACCGCGACGAGGTCGCGGCCCTGTGGCCGACCTGGGAGCAGTACATCGAGACGGGCAAGAAGTTCTCCGCCGCCAACGTGGCGGGAGCCAAGTTCGTCGACTCCCCCGGTGAGATCTTCCGCGCCATGGTCAACCAGGCCCCGACCGGCCTGTACGACGCCAACGACACCATCATCGTCGACAGCAACCCCGACGTGAAGAAGGCCTGGGACCTGTCCAACGCCATCTCCCAGAACAACCTGAGCGCCAAGCTCGCCGCCTTCTCGCCGCCGTGGAACACCGGCTTCGCCAAGGGCTCGTTCGCCACGATCATCTGCCCGGCCTGGATGACCGGCTTCATCCAGGAGCAGGCCAAGGACGCCACCGGCAAGTGGGACATCGCCACGGTGCCCGGCGGCTCCGGCAACAGCGGCGGCTCGCACCTGATGCTGCCCAAGATGGGCAAGCACCCGAAGGAGGCCGCCGAGCTGATCGACTTCCTGACCTCCAAGGAGAACCAGGCCAAGGTCTTCAAGGAGGAGGGCACCTTCCCCTCGATCCCGGCGCTCTACGACGACCCGTCGATCCAGTCGTTCACCAAGCCGTTCTTCGGTGACGCCCCGATCGGCAAGATCTACTCCGACGCCGCCAAGGCGCTCAAGCCGCAGCACCTCGGCCCGAAGGAGGCCGACGTGCGCACCGCCATCGGCAACGGCCTCGGCCGCGTGGAGCAGGGCAAGCAGTCCCCTGACGAGTCCTGGGCCCAGGTGCTCGAGGACGTCAAGAAGATCAAGTAGCTCGGGGGTGCGGCGCGGGACCGGCGCAGAGCCGGGCCCGCGCCGCGATTCCATGCCCGCGAATCCACCTCTGAAGGAGTAACGATGACCACGCGCGCGCCCGAGGTCATGAGGGCGGTGAAATCGGAACCGGGGCGGCACCGTCCCAAGGGACGCCTGTCCCACTCACTCGACATGAAGGCATCGCCGTACGCCTATGTCGCCCCCTTCTTCCTGCTGTTCTGCGCCTTCGGCCTGTTCCCGCTCATTTACACGGCCTGGGTCAGCCTGCACGAGTGGACGCTGACCTCCGACGAGCACACCTTCATCGGCCTGGACAACTTCTCCACGCTGTTCGGCGACGACTACTTCTGGAACGCCACCTTCAACACCCTCTCGATCGGCATCATCTCCACGGTGCCGCAGCTGGTGCTGGCGATCTGGCTGGCGCACCTGCTGAACAGGCCGCTGAAGGCGCAGACGTTCTTCCGCATCACGATGCTGGTCCCGAACGTCACCAGCGTGGTCGCCGTCGTGGTCATCTTCAGCCAGCTGTTCGGCCGCGACTACGGCGTGATCAACTGGGTGATCGGCCTGGTGGGGGTGGAGCCGATCGCGTGGCACGAGGGTACGGCCAGCAGCCATGTGGCCATCTCGGTGATGATCATGTGGCGGTGGACCGGGTACAACGCGCTGATCTTCCTGGCCGCGATGCAGGCCGTGCCGAAGGAGCTCTACGAGGCCGCCACGATCGACGGCGCCTCCAGCTTCAAGCAGCTCCGCAAGATCACCATTCCGATGATCAAGCCGACCATCATCTTCGTGGTCATCGTCTCCACGATCGGCGCGATGCAGATCATGGCCGAGCCCCTGCTGTTCGGCCAGACCAGCGGCGGCGGCGTGGCGAGCGGCGGGCCCGACCGGCAGTTCCAGACGCTCTCGCTCTACGTCTACGAGGTCGGCTTCACCAGCTTCGACTTCGGCTACGCCTCGGCCGCCTCCTGGGTGATGTTCCTGTTCGTCCTGATCGCTGCCGGGATCAACTACCTGCTCACCCGCCGGATGGGAGGGGCGCTGAAATGAGCCGCAAGGGTTTCGCCTACCTGTGCCTGACGGCGGTGGCGTTCTTCTCCGCCTTCCCGCTGTACTACAGCATCGTGGTGGCCAGCCGTCACAACTCGGCGCTGGCCGAGGTGCCGCCGCCGCTGCTGCCCGGCGGCAACTTCTTCGAGAACGTCTCCCGCGTCTTCGACACCGTGCCGTTCTGGCTGGCGCTGGCCAACTCCGTCATCGTGGCCGGCGGGATCGCGCTGTCGGTGATGTTCCTGTCGACCCTGGCCGGGTTCGCCTTCGCCAAGCTACGGTTCAGGGGCAGGAACGCCATGCTTCTGATCACGGTGGGCACCATGATGGTCCCTGCTCAGCTCGGCATCATCCCTCTCTACATGCTCATGGTGAAGATCGAGTGGACCGGGTCGCTCTACGCGCTCATCGTGCCCTCGCTCGTCAACGCCTTCGGCGTCTTCTTCATGACGCAGTTCCTGTCCCGCGCGCTGCCGACCGAGCTGCTCGAAGCCGGCCGGGTCGACGGCGCCACCACCTGGGGCCTGTTCTGGCACGTGGTGATCCCGACGGCGCGGCCCGCGGCCGCGGTGCTCGGCATGCTCACGTTCATGACGGCCTGGAACGACTACTTCTGGCCGCTGGTGGTCCTGACCCCGGAGAACCCGACGGTCCAGGTCGCCCTGTCCACGCTGGCCAGCGGCTACACCAACGACTACGTGCTCGGGCTGGCCGGGACCGCGGTGGGAACCCTGCCGCTGGTCCTGATCTTCACACTGCTCGGCAAGCAGATCATCGGAGGAATCATGCAAGGAGCCGTCAAGGGATGACGATCACGACCATGGCAGCTCGGGGGACCGTGGTCTTCCCTGAGAACTTCATCTGGGGCGCCGCGACGGCGTCCTACCAGATCGAGGGAGCGGTCAAGGAGGAGGGCCGCGGCCAGTCCATCTGGGACACCTTCTCGCACACGCCCGGCAAGGTCTTCGAGGGCCACACCGGTGACGTGGCCTGCGACCACTATCACCGCTACCGCGACGATGTGGCGCTGATGAAGGAGCTGAACCTCGGCGCCTACCGGTTCTCCGTGGCCTGGCCCCGGGTGCAGCCCGACGGCCAGGGCGCGGTCAACCCGGCGGGGCTGGCTTTCTACGACAGGCTTGTTGACGAACTGCTTGAGCATGAGATTGACCCGTATGTGACGCTCTACCACTGGGACCTGCCGCAGGCCCTGGAGGACCGGGGCGGGTGGACCGACCGCGACACCGCCTACCGGTTCGCCGACTACGCGCGCGCCGTGTACGACAAGCTCGGTGACCGGGTGCGCAACTGGGCCACGCTCAACGAGCCGTGGGTCAGCGCCTTCCTCGGCTACGGCAACGGCGTGCACGCGCCGGGCCGTACCGCCGCCTCCGACTCCTTCAGGGCGAGCCACCACCTGCTGCTCGCCCACGGCCTGGCCGCGCAGGCACTGCGCGCCCAGGGCGCCGAGCAGATCATGCTGGTGGTCAACGCCTCGCCGGTCATGACACCCGCACAGGTGCACGACCCGGCCGCCGAGGCCTCCGAGGCCGACGCCGAGGCCGTGCGCAGGATCGACGCCCTCCTGCAGGGCCAGTTCCTGGAGCCGGCGCTGCGCGGCCGCTACCCGGAGGAGGTGCTGCGGGCCCGCTCGGCGGAGGGCGGCCTGGACCACATCCTGGACGGCGACCTGGAGACCATCAACCAGCCGATCGACCTGATCGGGATCAACTACTACAACCCGACCGTGGTCGAGGCCGGGCCCGGCATCCCCGCCGACGCCGCCTGGCCGGGCTCGCAGGACGTGCGCTTCAGCCCCGCCGACGCGCCGACCACCGCGATGGGCTGGCCCATCGTGCCGAGCGGGCTGTCGAGGCTGCTGGTACGGCTCTCGCAGGACTATCCCGAGGTCGGCCTGATGATCACCGAGAACGGCGCGGCGTTCGACGACGTCGTGGTCGACGGCCGCGTGCACGACCCGGGCAGGCAGTCGTACCTGGAGGGCCACCTGGGGGCGGTGCACAACGCCATCCAGCAGGGGGCCGACGTGCGCGGCTATCTGGTGTGGTCGCTGCTCGACAACTTCGAGTGGGCCTTCGGCTACGACAAGCGCTTCGGCATCGTGCACGTCGACTACGAGTCGCTGGTGCGCACGCCGAAGGACAGCGCCCTCTGGTACAAGCAGGTCATCGGCGCCAACGGCTGGTGAGCAGGGGCGGGGTGGCCGCGCGGCCACCCCGCTCGGGGTCGTGGAACGGGTCACCTATGATCTGCCGAGGCGATTGTTATCCGTATGAGATCGCTGTGGAACGGCGAACGCTCTCCGTAATCATCCTGGTATTGACTTTGTTACACCGGTTTAACAGCTTAGAGAGCGCTCCCACTTCACTGGAGGCTCACCCCATGTCTCGTCGCCCGCTGCTGGTTGGATCCATAGGCCTCGCCCTCCTTGCCTCGGCCTGTGGAACCAGTCAGGAACAAACCCCCCAGGCCACCGGCGGCGCTCCCGCGCCCGTCTCGGCCGAGTGCCAGCCGTTCGCCAAGTACGGCAAGTTCGAAGGCACCAAGATCTCCATCTACTCGCCGATCCGCGACAAGGAAGCCGAGCTCTTCGAGCAGACCTGGAAGCAGTTCTCCGAGTGCACAGGAGTCCAGGTCACCTACGAGGGCACCGGCGAGTTCGAGGCGCAGATCCAGGTGCGCGTCGACGGCGGCAACCCGCCCGACCTGGCCTTCTTCCCGCAGCCCGGCCTCCTGGCCCGCTTCGCCAAGGCCGGCAAGCTCAAGCCCGCCTCCCCCGAGGTGACCGCGGCGACCGACCAGAACTGGTCGGCCGACTGGAAGAAGTACGGCACCGTTGACGGCACCTTCTACGCCGCCCCGCTGGGCGCCAGCGTGAAGTCGTTCGTCTGGTACTCACCCAAGATGTTCGCCGAGAACGGGTGGAAGATCCCCACCACCTGGGCCGAGCTGATGACCCTCACCGACACCATCGCCGCAAAGGGCATCAAGCCCTGGTGCGCGGGCATCGAATCGGGCGACGCCACCGGCTGGCCGGCCACCGACTGGATCGAGGACATCATCCTGCGCGACGTCGGGCCCGAGGGCTACGACCAGTGGGTCGACCACACGCTGAAGTTCAACGACCCGAAGGTCGTCTCGGCGGTCGACAAGGTCGGCGCGATCCTCAAGAACGACAAGTACGTCAACGGCGGATACGGACCGGTCAAGTCCATCTCCTCCACCGCCTTCCAGGAGGGCGGCGTCCCGATCACCACCGGCAAGTGCGGCCTGCACCGCCAGGCCTCGTTCTACGCCAACTTCTGGCCCGAGGGCACCAAGGTGGCCGAGGACGGCGACGTCTTCGCCTTCTACCTGCCGGGTAACGACACTTCCTCCAAGCCGGTGCTCGGCGCCGGCGAGTTCGTCGCGGCCTTCACCGACAAGCCCGAGGTCAAGGCCATGCAGCTGTACTTGACCAGCCCTGACTTCGCCAACGCCCGCATGAAGCTGGCCACGTACGTCTCGGCCAACAAGGGCGTCGACATCTCCCTGGCCCAGAACCCGATCGACAAGCTGTCGATGGAGATCCTGCGCGACCCGGCCACGGTCTTCCGCTTCGACGGATCCGACCTGATGCCGGCCGCCGTGGGCGCGGGCACCTTCTGGAAGGAGATGACCGCCTGGATCAACGGCAAGAGCACCCAGGAGGCGCTCGACGCCATCGACAAGTCCTGGCCCACCAACTGATCATATGGATCTCGATTTCGACTTCGGCGCCGAGCAGCCCAAGCTTGTCATGCTGCTGCTCGGCGTCGTCGCCTTCCTCGCCGTGGTCGGCCTGATCATCCTGGTGCTCGACCGCACGTCGCGGTTCACCGCGACGATCATGCTGGCCCCGGCCCTCATCCTGATGACCATCGGCCTCCTGGTCCCGACCATCAGGACCGCGCTGCTGTCCTTCATGAGCGGCGACTCCCAGCGTTTCGTCGGGCTCGACAACTACGTGTGGATGTTCACCCAGCCCGAGGCCCTGCTGACGTTGCGCAACACGCTCATCTGGCTGGTGCTGACCCCGCTCCTGGTCACCTCGATCGGCCTGGTCTACGCGGTGCTCGTCGACCGCACCCGCTTCGAGCGGCTGGCCAAGGCGCTGGTCTTCCTGCCCATGGCGATCTCCTTCGTCGGCGCGGGCATCATCTGGAAGTTCGTCTACGCCTACCGCCCCGAGGAGGCCGACCAGATCGGCCTGCTCAACCAGATCGTCGTCTGGCTCGGCGGAGAGCCCCGCCAGTGGCTGCTGGAAGCGCCGTACAACACGTTCTTCCTGATCCTGGTCCTGGTCTGGATCCAGGCGGGCTTCGCCACCGTCGTGCTCTCAGCGGCGATCAAGGGCATCCCCGCCGAGATCGTCGAGGCCGCCAGGCTCGACGGCGCGGGACCGTTCTCCATGTTCTTCCGCGTCACGCTGCCCTCCATCAGGAACGCCGTGATCGTCGTCGGTGTCACCCAGGCCATCGGCACCCTGAAGCTCTTCGACATCGTCAGGACCATGACCAACGGCAACTTCGACACCAGCGTCATCGCGGTCGACATGTACAACAACGCCTTCCGCTTCGGCGAGACAGGCAAGGGCGCCGCACTGGCGGTCTTCCTGTTCGTGCTGGTCATGCCGATCGTCTGGTACCAGCGAAAGGTGCAGAAGGCCCGATGAACGCTGCCTCTCGCGTGCGGAGCAAGCTCGCCACCCGTACGGCCTCGCTGATCGCGCTGATCATCGCGCTGCTGTGGACCACACCCACCTTCGGCCTGCTGCTGTCATCGTTCCGTCCAGAGGACGAGATCAAGTCGACCGGCTGGTGGACCTTCTTCGGCACGCCGAACCTGACCCTGGAGAACTACCAGGAGGTGCTCTTCGGCTCCTCCTCGTCCTCGGGGCAGCTGTTCCGCTTCCTGATCAACTCCATCGTCATCACCGTGCCCTCGGTGCTCTTCCCCCTGGCCTTCGCCGCCCTAGCGGCCTACGCGCTGGCCTGGCTGAAGTTCCCCGGGCGCGACTGGATCTACCTCGGCATCTTCGCCCTGCAGATCGTGCCGCTGCAGATGGCCCTGGTCCCGCTGCTGTCGTTCTTCTCCCAGGGCGTCACGGTCTTCGGGGTCACGCTGCTGCCCGCCTGGGAACTGGGCGAGATGCAACCATTCGTCCAGGTCTGGTTCGCCCACACCTGCTTCGCCCTGTCCTTCGCCATCTTCCTGCTCCACAACTTCATGGCCGAACTGCCCGGCGACCTCATCGAGGCCGCCCGCGTCGACGGCGCCACCCACGGCCAGATCATCCGGCGCATCATCCTGCCCCTCGTCGCACCCGCCCTCGCCACCTTCGCGATCTTCCAGTTCCTCTGGGTCTGGAACGACCTGCTCGTCGGCCTCATCTTCGCGGGCGGCACCGCCGAATCCGCGCCGATGACCGTACGGCTCGCGCAGATGGCCGGCACCCGCGGCGACGAATGGCAGCGGCTGACCGCAGGAGCCTTCGTCTCTGTCATCATTCCTCTCGTGGTGTTCCTCTCAATGCAGCGATACTTCGTCCGCGGCCTGCTCGCCGGCGGGATCAAGGGATGAAGCGTCCGACCCTGGAGGCGGTGGCGGCGCGAGCGGGCGTCTCCCGCGCCACCGTCTCCCGAGTCGTCAACGGCCAGACCACCGTCGCACCCCACATCCGCGACGTCGTGCTCCGTGCCATCGACGAGCTCGGCTACGTGCCCAACTCCGCCGCCCGCAGCCTCGTCACCCAGCGCACCGACTCCGTCGCCCTCGTGGTGTCGGAACCCCCCACCCGCGTCTTCTCCGACGACCCCCTGTTCGCCACCGTCATCCGCTCGGCCTCCCTGGAGCTGGAGGCGGCCGACAAGCAGGTCGTCCTCATGCTGGCCTCCACGGCCAAGTCACACGCCCGCGTGGAGCGCTACATCGCCAGCGGCCACGTCGACGGCGTCATGCTCATCTCCATGCACGGCGCCGACCCGCTGCCCTCGGCCATCGCCCGCATGCGCGTCCCCGTCGTGTCGTACGGCAGGCCCGCCGTACCCATCGACATCCCCTTCGTCGACAACGACAACGTCGGCGGCGCCGAGAAGGCGGTGCGCCACCTCCTCGACAGCGGGCGCACGCGCATCGCGACCATCGCGGGACCGCTCGACATGATCGCCGGCCAGGACCGGCTCGCCGGCTACCGCAACGTCCTGCGCGACTCCGACCGCCGCTCCATCGTCGCCGTCGGCGACTTCACCCGCGAGTCGGGCGCCATCGCCATGCGCCAGCTCCTGCGCGACGACCCGTCGCTCGACGCCGTGTTCGTCGCCAACGACCTGATGGCCGTGGGCGCCCTGCAGGCGCTCCGCCAGGCGGGACGCAGCGTGCCGGGCGATGTGGCGCTGGTCGGGTTCGACGACATCGAGGCGGCCAAGTACACCGACCCGCCGCTCACCACCATGCGGCACCCGGTCGCCGACCAGGCGTCGGCGATGGTGCAGCTACTGCTCGGCCTCTTCCAGGGCGGGCCGTCGGACCCGGTCATCCTTCCCACGGAACTGGTCATCCGCGACTCCGCCTGACAGCAGGGGCCCCGTTGGGGCTGCCGCCTGGGACCCCGCATGGCCGCCATTGCCGACCGGGTTGGGCGGCGATCTCTCACTGACCGTCGAAGGGGTCCCAGATGACCCCGTCGAGGTGCCCGTTCTCATGGATAACGGGACACCGGAGCGTGCCCTTGTTGGCCTTGATGAGAAAGTCGACGAATCCGCCGTCATGCCGCCAGATGGACATCGCGTCTTCATCGGTGACCCAGACGACCCACTCGTCCGGCTCCCCGGTCATCTCCCAGAGGCAGACGTGCCCGAACTGCGTCGACCCCCAAGGAGCCAGTCCTCCCTGCCGGGGATAGACGTCGAACAATCGCTCCCCAAGGACGTTGTTCGAGTCGTCCACGATTTCCATGGGTTCGCCGTAGCCGGAGATCGGGTCCAGCGGCTCGAGGAACTCCATCCAGCCCTCACGAGGGGTGCTTGCGGAGGTCCCGCCCAAGTTGGCCACCAGGAGCCCCAGAGACAGATCGAAGGCGACGGTCCCGTAGTGGTCGAGGAATTCCTTGTAGTCGGCCGGGAGCGGAGTGTTCAGGTTCTCCTCGACCGCGGGCCAGTTCGCCGGAACCGGCCGCCTGAGGGGAGGTCCGATGATGGCTCGTAGTTCAGCAAGGGTTGCCACTGGTATCCAGGGCCTCGTCGCTCAACGCGGCCGGCTGAGCGCCGCCTCGGCCAGGTCCGTCCACCTGTCCACCGACGAGTGGGGCACCGCTACCCAGTCCTTGACGACCTTCCCCTGCCCCATCGGGTCGAACAACGACGCCCCCGGCAGGTCGAGCGCGGCCGCGTGCTCCGGCGTATCCCTCACCAGCCGGAACACCATCGCCCCGTCCCGCTGCAGGCTCGCGAACACCTTGCCCGCCCGGTCCTTGAGCGCGGGCCGCCCCATCATCCTGGAGACCCTCACCCCCAGGTCGGCCAGTTCGTCGCCGACCTGCTTGAAGTCCTCTTCCGCGGCCATCGTCAACCGCCCCCCTTCCACCGGCGAACGATCAGCCTAGTGGTCGTGGAAACGCCCCGGTATCAGGGGACGAGGATCGCGTTGCCCCAGATGATGTCGCCGTCCCTGCTGATGGACGAGCAGCTCACGTACTCCGACGGGTCGACCAGGAGGCGCAGTTGCCGGGCACCGGCGATGGGGATGTTGAGCCGTTCCTGCCCGTCGGCGTAGATCGTTCCAGAGTCGACCTCGAAGCCGCCGACAAAGATCCGATAGGACAGGCTTTCGACCCTTCTGCTGCTCGAATCGTCCAAGCCGATGATGGCCTGAAAGGACGAGTAGGAAGGATCGAAAGTGAAGTCCACCCATTTGCCCCGCCCGGTCGCGGAGAATTGCTCGCTCATGCATCCCGCGTCCACTCTCACGCTCTTCTCGTAGGCGATGCCGTTGAGGTCGAACTCTCCGAGTGAACTCACGTTGTCCGACGACTCGGCGCTTTCTCCCAGGTCGGCCAGGAACATCGCCCCTTCGGGCTTGTCGGTGCTCGAACTGACGGTGTACACCGAGGGCGACGGGCTGGCCGGGAGGGAGGCGCCGGCGGTCGGCGAGGGCGAGCTGGTCGCGGGCTTGGCGGCGGGGGGTTTGGCCCGGCCGGAGACGAGGCCGGCGGCCGCGAGAGACGTGACGACGAGGGCGACGGCGATGCTCGCGATGCCGAGCACCCTGTACAACCGCGACGTGCCGTCCCAGAACTTCTGTAGCAGATAGATGCATATGACCAGAAAGAGCAACCCGACGACGAGCCGGGCCTCGGCCGTCCATACCGCGAGTATCTGGCCGAGCCCGATCAGAATGGTCACCGTCAGGGCCGCGGTCGTCTGGTCTGCCCCTGGCGGTCGCGGTGGAGAATCTGACACTCGGCGCATCCTTCGGGAGACAACGGACTGGCACTCCATGCCCCCATCCGGATCTTAGGTGGCTTTTTCGGCAACTGAATTGCCCTGTCCAGATCCGGCCACCGGATTTGGGGTTCATTCCGGACGGAAAACGTCCGTCACCCCGCCTAGTGTGCTCCCCATGGCTATCGCATCCTTCCCGACCACCGTCCTCGACTGCCCCGACGCCGAGGCGCTGGCCGCCTTCTACGCCGGGATGCTCGGCTGGAAGGTCGAGACCTCGCCCGGCTGGGCCGACATCAAGGCCGACTACGGCGCCTGCATCTCCTTCCAGCAGGTCGACGGCTACACCCCGCCGGAGTGGCCCGCCCAGGAGGTGCCGCAGCAGATGCACCTCGACCTGATGGTCGACGACCTCGACACGGCCGAGGCGGCGGTGCTGGAGCTGGGGGCCACCAAGCACGAACACCAGCCGGGCACGACCTTCCGGGTCTTCCTCGACCCGGCGGGGCATCCGTTCTGCCTGTGCGTCGAGTAGGGCTCAGACCGCCACCCGTTCCTCCGTGGCGGCGATGAAGTCGCTGAGCGCCTGCCGCGACTGCACGAGCGTGCCGATGTGCTCGTCCAGCCCGCTCATCCGCGTCCTGAGCAGCTCCAGCAGCTCCTCACACGCGTACAGCTCCGGCTCGGGGCCGGTGGCGCAGGGCAGGATGTACGCGATCTCCTGCGTCGAGAGCCCGGCCGCGAGCAGGCGCCTGATCTGGGTGACGGTCAGCACCGCGTCCTCGCCGTACTCCCGGTACCCGTTGCCGCCGCGGCGAGGTTCGAGCAGCCCTTGCGCCTCGTAGTAGCGCAGCTGGTGGGTGTGGACTCTGGTGCGGCGGCTCAGCTCCCCGATCAGCATGATCGCTCCCCTGCTTGACCTTCATACCGGTATCAACGTTTTTGATACTGCCATGCAGATCTCCGTAATCGGCCTGGGCCTCATGGGCCAGGCACTCGCCGGCGCGTTCCTGACCGCCGGGCATGAGACGACCGTGTGGAACCGTACGGCGAGCAAGGCCGAGCCCCTCGTCGCCCAGGGCGCGAAGGCCGCCGGATCGGTGGCGGAGGCGGTCGCGGCGAGCGAGCTCGTCGTCCTGTGCGTGACCGACTACGCGGCGGCGCGCGAGTTGCTCGACCCGCTGGAGCTGACGGGACGGGCGGTGGTGAACCTGACGTCGGGGACGGCCGAGCAGGCCAGGAGCACCGCCGAGTGGGCGGCGTCGCGTGGGGCCGCCTACCTGGACGGCGCGATCATGGCGATCCCGCAGGCCATCGCCACCGACGAGGCCGTCGTGCTGTACAGCGGGCCGGGCGAGGTGTTCGACCGCCACCAGGCCGCCCTGAGCGCCTTGGGCGGGCAGAGCCTCCACCTCGGCGAGGACCACGGGCTCGCCTCGCTCTACGACGTGGCCCTGCTGGGCGTGATGTGGAGCGTCCTGAACGGTTTCCTGCACGGCGCCGCGATGCTGACCGCGGCGGGCGTGGAGGCCTCGGCGTTCGCGTCGCTCGCGGGGCCGACCATCGGGACCGTCGCCGGGTGGCTTCCCGGCTACGCCGAGCAGATCGACAAGAAGGACTTCACGGCGACCGACGCGACCATCGCCACGCACCTGGCCGCGATGGACCACCTCGTGGAGGAGAGCGAGGTCCTCGGGGTCGACCCAGGTCTGCCGGGGTCCGTCAGGGAAATCGCGAGGCGGGCGGTCGCGGCCGGTCGGGAGGGCGAGAGTTACGCTGCCCTGATCGATCAGTTCCGCACACCATCGGGAGCACGATCATGACTGAACACTCGTTTGACCCGCTCGCGCTGCTCGCCCGCAGCCGCCTGGGCATCCTGGCGACGATCAAGTCGGACGGGCGGCCCCAGCTGTCGCCGGTCACGCCCTACTACGACCCGGAGTCCGGCATCGTGCACGTGTCGATGACGGAGGGCCGGGCCAAGACGGCCAACCTGCGCCGCGACCCGCGCGCCACCCTCACCGTGACCAGCTCCGACGGGTGGGAGTGGGCGACCGTCGAAGGCGTGGCCACCCTCACGGGCCCGGGTTCCGATCCGCGGGGGCCGGAGGTGGAGGCGCTGGTCGACTATTACCGCAAGGCCGCGGGCGAGCATCCGGACTGGGAGGAGTACCGCGAGGTCATGGTCTCGGACCGGCGGGTGCTCATGACGATGAAGGTCGAGCACGCCTACGGAGCCAGGATCCGCTGACCGGCGATCATGGGAAGCATGACTTCGGCATGGGTGGGCGAGCGGGTGCGGTTGCGGGGCGCGGAACCCGGCGACTGGGAGGCGTTCGCCGCCTTCGACAGCTTCTCCGACGATCAGCGCAACGGCTGGCTGGTCACCCCGCCGCGCTCGGCCGAGCGTGCGCGGGCGTGGGCCAGGGAACTGGCTGAGCAGGATCCGGACTTCGACGAGTTCCGGCTGGTCATCGCCGATGTGCGTGACGACGCACCGGTCGGCATGATCAACACGCATCACGCCGACCGCCTGCACGGCACGTTCTCGTACGGCGTCGCTGTCGGCAACCCGCACCAGCGCAGGGGCTACGCGAGCGAGGCCGTCGCCCTGCTCCTGCGCTACATGTTCGGCGAGCGGCGCTTCCAGAAGTGCGACATCGAGGTCTACGCCTCGAACGAGGGCTCGCTGGAGCTTCACGGCGCGCTGGGATTCGTCACCGAGGGCCGCCGAAGGCGCAGCCGGTACGCGGCGGGCCGCTACGAGGACGTGGTGTTGCTGGGGATCACGGCCGAGGAGTTCCGGGCGGCAGATCGGCGATCAGGAGCCGGTGGGCCGGCGACCGGGTGAGGTCGGCGACGCCCGGCTCCGTCAGGCCGCACTCCCGCGCCCAGGCCGCCAGGTCGGCGAGGGTGTGCAGGGTTCCGCCCTGGGTGTGGTGCAGGTTGAGCGCGAACAGGCGGCTGAACGCGCCGGTCACCGGGTCGGCCGCGCGGTCGGGGTCGCGTTCCAGGATGATCAGGCGGCCGCCGGGGCGCAACGTCCCGGCGGCGGCGGCCACCAGGGCGCGGGCCCGGGCGGCCGGGAAGCCGTGCAGGAGGTTGAAGAGCAGGACGCAGTCCTGGTCCCGGTACGGCAGTGCGGCCGTGAGGTCGCGGCCGTCGAAGGTGACACGCTCGTCGAGCCCGGCCTGCTTGGCGGCGGACATCCCCGCATCCAGGGCGGCGGGCAGGTCGGCGACGGTGGCGTGCAGGCGGGGGTGGGCGGCGCAGTAGGCGAGGCTGTAGCGGGCATGGCCGCCGCCGAGGTCGAGCAGCCGCGTGGCGCCGGGTGGCGGGGGCGCCAGGGTGACGATCTCGGTGCTGAGCCAGTCGGCCTGGCCGTACAGGATGGTCTCGAAGCGGGAGCGGGCCTCGGGGCGGTCGCCGAGCCAGGTGTAGAAGTCGGCGCCGCGGCCGCCGCCGCGGATCGACTCGGTCAGGCCGCTCCACAGCTCGCCGGTCACCTCGTGCCAGAACAGCAGGCTGTCGCCGTACCAGTCCAGGGTTCCGGCGAGCGGCGTGAGCCGGTAGCGGGGGCCTTCGCGGGCGAGGTAGCCGGTCGCGACCAGCACGTCGAGCAGGACGGTGAGGGCGGCGGGGTCGGCGTCGAGGGTGCGCGCGAGGGTGGGCGCGTCGGCCGGGGCGCCCAGGGCGGCGAAGACGCCCAGGCGCAGCGCCGCGGCGACGGCGTGCACGGTCATGGCGCCGATCACGTCGAGGTGCGCGCCGGGCGCGCGTCCGTCGAGGTACGGCGCGGCGTCGTCGGGGGTCAGGTGCAGGGGCATGGCGTCGTGCGCTCTCGAGATTCGGGGGTCAGGTGCAGGGGCATGGCGTCGTGCGCTCTCGGGACGGGGGAACGAGACAGATCTGGGCGCCGCAGGAGGCTGCGGGCGGGTGGTCAGCGGTTGAGGGCGGGGGCGGGGTGGCCGGTGGGGGGCGCGGTGGTGTCGAGGCGGCGCAGCCTGGGCAGCAGCAGCGTCGCCGCCCCGGCCACGAGCAGCAGCACCCCGTCGGCGAGGAAGACCAGCGCGATGCCCCGTCCCTCCCCGGTGCCCAGCACCCCGCCGAGCACCCCGGCCAGCGCCCCGCCGGGCAGAAGCGCGGGCGCCATCACGTGCTCGGCCAGCGGCGCCGCGATCAGGTACGCGAGCGGCACGGCGAGCTGGCTGACGGTGCGGGCGGAGGCCAGCACCCTCCCCTGCGCCGCGGCCTCCGTACGGCTCTGCAGCACGGTGGTGAGGCAGGCGTTCACGATCGGGATCGTGAACAGGAACGCGGGCGCCACCACCGCGATCAGCAGCACGGAGGGCCGCAGTGCGTGCCCGGCCAGGGCGACGGAGCCCAGCAGCATGAAGACCCCCGCCCCGGCGACCTTGCGCCGCGGCCCGCCCCACGCGCCCATGACCAGGCTGCCCGCGAACAGCCCGGCTCCGCCGGCGAACACCAGCAGACCGAGCGTCGCGGGCGTGGCGAACGACAGGATGA
Source organism: Nonomuraea soli (assembly GCF_013761175.1). Lineage (GTDB taxonomy): Bacteria > Actinomycetota > Actinomycetes > Streptosporangiales > Streptosporangiaceae > Nonomuraea > Nonomuraea soli. The sequence goes on along the minus strand of NZ_JACDUR010000004.1, from coordinate 599,227 downwards.
GCGGCCTGATCAGCACCCCGGCGACGGCGAACACGAAGTTGAAGGCCGCGAAGGCGGCCACCAGCGGCAGCAGCCCGCCTGCTCGCAGCCGGGCGAACCCGAAGGTCAGGTCGGCCCCGAACGAGGGCGGCACGGCGTGCTCGGCGGGACGCAGGATCGACCGCGGCAGCCGGGTCGACGCCACCACGCACGCGACGACGGCGAACGACAGCAGGTCGAGCAGGAACACCCCGCGCAGTCCCACCGCCTCCATCAGCGTCCCGGCGAGGACGGGGGCGGCGATCTGCAGCGCGAACGTGGTCTGCAGCAGCCCGTTGGCCCGGCCGAGGTGGCGTTCCGGCACGAGCAGGGGCGTCATCGCCTGGTAGACGGTCAGGTGGAAGGTGCCGCAGACGGCGGCGACCACGGTGGCCGGGTAGACGTGCCAGACCTGCAGGTGCCCGGTGTGCGCCAGGACGGCCAGCACCAGGGTGACGGCCGCCGCCCCGGCGTCGGCCAGGAGCAGCACGGCGCGGCGGTCGAAACGGTCGACGATCACCCCGGCGAACGGGGTGATCAGCAGGCCGGGCAGGGTGGCGCAGAGCATGTTCAGGGCGAACTGCGTCTCCGAGCCCGACTCCTGGTAGACCCAGACGCTCAGCACGAACGCGGTCAGGCTGGAGCCGATCACCGACACCAGCTCGGCCGTCCAGATCCCGGCGAAGCGCCGCACGCTCAGCCCCGGCATGACGGGACCCGCTCCAGGAGGCCGTCCGCGGCGAACCGCTCGACCGCGAGGGCGAGCAGGTCGCGGGCGGACGGCGGGCCGGGCAGGCCGGTGGCCGCCAGGGTGGCGCGGCAGTCGAACCGGGGGCGTCGTGCCGGCGGCGGCTCGTCGGTGAACGACGGCAGCAGCGGGGTGACGGCCAGGTCGGTACGGCCACGGGCGGCTGCCAGCCAGGTGTGCCAGGGGACGAGGTCGACGGGCGCGCCCGCCTGGGTGAGGACGGCGGCGATCTGCGGGTAGCCGACCGTCAGCCCGTTGAAGTGGTGCAACGTGGCCGTAGAGCCGGCCAGCGCGTGCCGTACGACGGCCTGGGCCAGGTGGTCGGCGGGCAACAGGTCCTCCTCGTGTGCCAGGTCGGGGACGAGACCCAGTTGGGCCGACGCGATGATCATGCGGGCCAGGTGGTCGCCGGGACTCCACCGGCCGGTGCGGCTGTGCGGCCCCACGCGGGCGGGCCGGTGCAGGGTGACGGGCAGCCCCCGCTCCCCGGCGGTGATCGCCAGCCGCTCGCCCGCCCACCGGCTCAGGTAGTAGCCGCCCGACCGGGGTTCGCCGGGAACGCTGCGCTCGGTGACGGTGCCGGGGTGGCCGAGGAACACGCCGAGGGTCGAGACGGTGTGCACGGGGGTGACCGGTCCCGTCGCGGCCAGGCGCAGGATCCCGGCCATGCCCGTGACGTTCACCGCGCGCAGCCGCCCGTACGGCAGGACGAAGCTGACCTGCCTGGCCAGATGGACGACGAGGTCCGTCTCCTCGGCCAGTTCCTCGAACGCCGAGGGCGGCAGGCCGAGCAGCGGGCGGGTCAGGTCGCCGCGCACCGCCTCGGTGCCGCCGGGTGCGGTTCCGTCGAGGGTGAGGCATCGCACGCGGAGGCCGTCGTGGCGCGACAGCTCCTCCAGGACGTGCGGGCCGAGGAAGCCGGTGGCGCCGGTGAGCAGGATCCGGCGCGGAGGTCCCGTACGGCTCGGGCCCGGCCGGATGTCGGCGGGCACCACCAGGTCGGCGGCGAGCTCGGCCCGGTCCGAGTCGGGTCCGACCCGGTCCGAGTCGGGTCCAACCCGGGTCGAGGCGGGTCCGTTCGAAGTCAGGGAGGCCGCCAGGGTCGCCAGGTCGCGGGCGGCGAACAGGGCCGCGATCGGCAGCCGCGCCCCCAGCTCCCTTTCGATGTCGGCCACCACCGAGGCCGCCAGCAGCGAGTGACCGCCCGCCTCGAAGAACCCGTCGTGCCTGCCCACCCGCTCCGCTCCGAGCCGCCGCTCCCAGATCCCGGCGAGCACCCGCTCGATCCGCCCGGACGGCGGCTCGTAGACGGCCGCGCCCAGCACGGGGGCGGGCAGCGCAGCCTCGTCGACCTTGCCGTGGGCGGTCAGCGGGATCGTGTCCATCCACACGAACGCCGCGGGCACCAGGTGGCCCGGCAACCGCTCGCGCAGGAAGTCGCGCAGGTCGCCGGTGCGGTGCCCGGTGACGTAGGCGATCAGCAGCTCGTCGCGGGCGACGACCGCCGAGTCCCGCACGGCGGGGTGGGCGGCGAGGGCTGACTCGACCTCTCCGGGTTCGATGCGCCGCCCGCGCAGCTTGATCTGCCGGTCGGCGCGGCCCAGGAAGTGCAGCACGCCGTCGGCGTCCTGCCTGACCAGGTCGCCGGTGCGGTACATGAGCCCGCCGGAGAAGGGGTCGGGCACGAAGGCGGCGCGCGTGAGCTCGGGGCTGCCGACGTAGCCTCTGGCCAGGCACGGCCCGCCCAGGTGCAGCTCGCCGCGTACCCCGGTGGGCACGCGCCTGCCGTGGCGGTCGAGGACGTGGGCGCGCACGTGCGGCAGCGGCCGGCCGATGGGCAGGGACACGGCCGTGTCGCCGCCGTCGACGGTGCGGTGCACGGTCGCGCAGACCGTCGCCTCGGTGGGGCCGTAGTGGTTGTAGAACGCGATCTTCCCGCCGGTCTTGCGTGCCCAGGCGCGCAGGGAGTCGGCCGGGACTCGCTCGCCGCCGACCATCATGGTGGTCACCGGCCAGTCGGCGGGGACGGGGCCGAGCTCCTCGGTCCACTTCCGCCACAACGCCGAGGCGGTGTCGACCGCGGTGACGCCGTGCCGGGCGCAGAAGTCGACCAGGCCGGGGCCGTCGAGCTCGGCGGGGTCGGGGTGCACGACGAGGGCCGCGCCGCCGGTGAGCGCGGGGAACAGGTCGCCCGCCGAGGCGTCGAAGGTCAGCGGGGGGATCATGAGCACGCGCTGTCCGGGGGCGAAGCAGTCGTGCACGTCCCGGAACGCCTCGGTCAGGCGGGCGAGGCTGTCGTGGGTCACCGCGACGCCCTTGGGACGGCCGGTGGAGCCCGAGGTGTAGATCACGTAGGCGAGGTCGGCTGCCGCGGGGGGTGGCGGGTGCGCGGCCTCGCGATCGTCAACGGTGATCGCGGTCCCGGCCTCACCCCCGATCGCCGCCCCGATCTCGGCCCCGTTGTCACCCCCGATCTCGGCCCCGATCGCCGCCCCGATCTCGGCCTCGATGACGGCGCGGCATCCGGCGTCGGCGATGAGGTCGGCCAGCCGCGCCGCCGGTTGCCCGGGGTCCAGCGGCACGTAGGCGCCGCCCGCCCTGAGCACGCCCAGGATGGCGACCAGCGCGTCGGCGCCGGCGGGCAGGAGGACAGCGACCGTCTCGCCCGCAGTGACCCCGAGCGCCCGCAGCCGGTGGGCCAGGTGGTTGGCGCGCCGCTCCAGCGTCCCGTAGGCGAGCGGCGGGCCGTCGCCGATCAGCGCGGGCGCCAGGGGATCGGCGGCGGCACGCCGGGCGAACTGCTCGTGGACGGGCTCGACCGCGGCGAAGGCGCCATGAGGCCACGTGGATGGCGCGGAGCCCGGGAAGGTGAGCTCACCCAGCCGCCTGTCCCGCTCCCCCGCCAGCGCCCCGAGCACGCTCACCAGGTGCTCGGCCATCCTGGCCACCGTCGCCTCGTCGAACAGCTCGGCCGCGTAGTCGAAGGCCAGCGTGCCCGTAGCGCCCAGCGAGGCCACCACGGTCAGGTCGAACCGGGCGGCGGGCGCGGGCAGGGCGTACGGAGCGACCTCCAGCCCTGGCACGTCGCGGACGCCCTCTCCCGGCAGGTCGACGACGAGCATCACCTGGAACAGCGGGTTGTGCCGCAGGTCCCTGGCCACTCCCGACAGCTCCACGACCTCGTCGAACGGCAGCCGCCGGTGTGTCAGCGCGCCCAGCACGGTGCGCCGCACCTGCCTGACCAGCTCGCCGAGCGTGGGGTCGCCGCCGAGGTCGGCGCGGAGGGCGAGGGTGTTGACGAACATGCCGACCGCGCCGGGATGCTCGCGGTTGCTGACCGGGCTGCCGACGACCACGTCCTCCTCGTCGGCGAAGCGCCCGAGCACGACCGCCACGGCGGCGAGCACCAGCATGAACGCGCTGGTCCTGGTCTCCTTGGCGGCCACGGCCAGGCCGTCGACGAGTTCCTGCGGAAGCGGGAGGACGTGGCGGGCGCCGCGCGAGCCCGGCCGGTCCTGGCGGGGGCGGTCGAGCGGCAGGTCGAGGACGGCGGGCGCCCCGGCGAGCCGCTCCCGCCAGTAGGCACGTTCCGCCTCCGGGTCGCCGGGCTGGGGCGACACTGCGGGCGGCGGGGGCAACGTCTCGCCCCCGTACAGCCGGTACAGCTCGTCGACCAGCACCTCCAGCGACGGCCCGTCGCACGCGAGGTGATGGGCGGCCAGCGCCAGGATGTGCTCGCCCTCGCCCAGCGGCACGAGCAGCACCCGCACCAGGGGCGCCCTGGCGAGCGAGAACGGCTCGGCCACGAAGGCGTCGACCAGCTGCCTGGCCTCTTCCTCCGTGGCTGGCGGCGCGACCTCGAAGGGCACGTCCACGGCGGGGCACACCCTGCCTTCCGGCCTGCCGTCCGCCCCGGCGGCCACGGCCGTGCGCAGCGCCGGATGGCGTTCGACCAGCGCGCCCACGGCCTGCCCGAGGAGCGGCACGTCGAGCGCGCCCGACAGCCGGTGCGCCGCCCACACCAGGTAGGCCTCCCCGCCCAGCCCTGCCTGCTGCAGGAACCACAACCGTTCCTGCTCGGGGCTCAGAACGACGGTCGTCACCGCTCGGCCACCGCCTCTCGCAGATGTTCCGGAACGCGCCGCTGCCCCGCTTCGCCGTGCAGCCGCCGGTAGGCGCGCAGGTGGGCGGCGTCCCCCGCCAGGAAGGGCAGGTCGGTGGCGACCATGTGCCTGATGACCAGCATCGGCACGGGGGCGGCCAGCGGGCGCAGGTCGGGGTTCCACAGGCCGCCCTTGTCCGGCGGCCCCGGGTGGAACTCGCCGATCATCAGCCCGTCGGGCACGTAGGCGTCCTTCAGCTCCTGCTGCGCGCCGTCGATGAGGTCGAGCCGGTCGCCGGCGTCGGGGAAGAGCACCAGCACCGCCGTGTGCAGGGAGTCGGGTTTCTCGCGCGGGGCGAGGTCGGCGAACCAGGCCCGGTACGGCTCCAGCGCGCGCACCACCTCGGCGGCCGACGACGGAACGCCGGGCCGTACCGCCAGGTAGAACCGGCCCCGGTCGATGGAGCCCTGCGCGTACGGGCAGACGGGCCCGCGGCGGCCCAGCTCGGGGTGCGGGCGGCACAGGAACTCGCGCGCCCACGCGGCCACCCGCGCGGCGGCGTCCCTGTACGGCTCGGCCAGCTCTTCCAGCGTGCCCACCTCGACCAGGCGCAGGGCGGGGTCGTCAGGATGGATGATCACGTCCTGGCCGCCCTTCCGCGCATGACCAGGGCGGCGCCCGCCAGGAGTCCCGCCCCGGCGGCGGCACGCAGCACGGCGTCCTGGCGGCGGGCCCGGCGCAGCGCCTGGCCGTACGGCATGGTGGTGTGCGAGATCATCGTGTAGAGCGGCTGCCAGTGCCGGGGGAAGAGCCGGTTGAGCACCACGTCGGCGTGCTTGCGCGCCAGGTGCAGCGGTGAGCGCAGCCGGTCGCGCAGCTCCAGGAAGTTGTCGGCCGACAGGTCGGCGAGCACGTCGGTGTGCGGTTTGCGCAGCCGCTGGTAGTCGGCGAAGGCGGCCAGGCGGTCGCCTGGATGGCGGGCCAGGCACTCCTCCAGGACGACGCAGTCCTCCAGCGAGGAGTTCATGCCCTGGCCGTAGAAGGGGTAGACGGCGTGGCAGGCGTCGCCGACGAGGACCAGGCGGTCGGCGTGGTGCCAGCTCGTGGCCCTGACGGTGGTGAGCTGTCCTGCGGGCGCGGCGGCGAACTGGCCGGCCAGGTCGGGGACGAGCTCCCTCGCGCCGGGCAGGACCCGGTCGAAGAAGGCCTCGATCGCGCGGCAGCCCGGCAGTGCGGCGATGACGTCATGGGGCAGGAAGGCCGTGCAGGTCAGCGAGCCGTCGAGGTTGGGGTGGGCGACCATGAGCGCGCCCTCGCCCGGCCACACGTGCAGCGCCTGCGGCCGGTCGGTCTCCGGCAGGTGCAGCTCCTTGTACCCCCATTCGAGCACGTCGGTGCGCACGCCGCCGGGCACGGCCCGCCGTACCAGGGAGGAGACGCCGTCCGCGCCGACGACGAAGTCGGCCTCGACGCGGCCCCGGCCGGAGACGGTGAGCGCGGGCGACTCCCTGTCGATGCCGCTGACCTGGGCGTCGAAGAAGAAGCGCACGTCGGGCTGCTTCTCGGCCTGGTCGATGAGGATCGAGCTGAGAGCGTCGCGGCGGATCGAGTAGAGGATCTGGCCGGGGTCACGTCCGTAGGGCTGAAAGAAGGGCGGGCCGGAGGGCGGGTGCACCATACGCCCGCGCATGGGCACCGACACGGCCCTGACGCGCTCCCACAACCCTGCCAGCCGCAACGCGCGGATGCCGCGCGCCGACAGTCCCAGATTGATCGAGCGGCCCTCCTCGCATCCGATCGCGCGCGGGTCGCCCCGCCGCTCGAAGACCTCCACCCGGTGGCCGCGACGGGCCAGGAACAGCGCCAGCAGCGAGCCCGCCAGGCCCGCGCCCACGATCGCCGCCCGGTCAGCCACGGCCGGCCCCCGAGGTCTCGAGCTCCAGGAGGGCGGCCAGCGCGTCGAGGTCCTCGGGGAAGCGGCCGTCGAGGATCACGTCGAACTCGCACTCCACGGCGTCTACCAGCCTGACCATGGCGATCGAGTCGACGCCCATCGCCAGGAACGAGCAGTCCGCCGCCATGATGTCGTCGGCGCTCAGCCGTCCTTCGCAACATCGCGACAGGGCTTGGGCCAGCCACTGGCGCATCACGTGGTCGGTAGTCGTCACGTCAGAGCCTCCTTGAGCGCGCCGAGGAACGACGCGGCCTCTCGTCCGTTGATCAATCGGTGGTCGTAGGCCAGCCCGATGTGCGCGATGGTGCGGGCCGCGATGGTGCCGTCCGGCAGGACGACGGCCTCCGGCCGGGGAGCGGTGACCGCCAGCGCGCAGGCGTGGCCGGGGAAGACGAAGGGGATGGCGAGCATCACCTCGGCCTCGGTGTGCAGGGTGACGGCGATGGTGGCGCCGTCGAGGTCCGCAGCGCGGAAGGTCCCGCTCGCGGCGGCGAGCCTGAGCTCGGTCAGGCGTACGGCGATGCGGGCCAGGTCGGAGGTGTCGTGGACGACGGGCACGAACAGGCCGTGGCCGAGGTCCAGGGTGACGCCGACCCTGGGCGCCGGTGCGAGGAGGGCTCTGTCGCCGTCGAGGGTGGCGAAGAACAGCGGGAAGGCGGGATGCAGGCCCGCGACGGCGTGGACGAACAGCTCGGCCAGGCCGACGGGGCGGCGCACCTCGCGGGTGAGGCGGGCGGCACGCTGGAGCGCGGCGCCGAGGTCCATGCGGACGACGGCGTACGCGGCGGGGATGGTGGCGTGGGAGAGGGCGACGGCCCTGCCGACGGCCTGCTGCACGCGCGACAGCGTGACCGCGCCGGACGCGGCGGCGGCAGGGGCGGGGGCGGCGGACAAGGCGGGGGCGGGGGCGGCGGTGAGCAGGCCTTCGATGTCGGCGCGGCGCACGACGGGCACGTCGAGCCCGCGCACCTGCTCGTCGGTGAGGCCGTGCTCGGCCATGAGCGCGCGGGCCGGCTCGGTGATCACCGGGCCGTCGGCGGCCGGGGCCTCCGCGAAGGCGCGGGCGGGTGCGGCGACGCCCGCTGACGCGGCGTGCGGCAGGGCCGTCACGTCGGCGATCACCTGTCCGGGTGTCACCGTCGTCCCGGCCGCGACCGCGTGCCGCACGAAACCCGAGGCGGGGCTCTCCAGCTCCTCGGCGGTCTTGGACGTCTCGACCACGACGAGCGGCTCGCCCTCCTTCACCTCGCGGCCGTCGCCCGCCAGCCACTCCACGAGCAGGTAGTCGGCGTCGTTGGAGTTGAGCCTTGGCACCCTGATGTCAGTCACGAAGCGCCTCCTTCACGGCCCTGCGGATGTCGTCGGCGTCCACGATCACGTCGCGCTCCAGGTGCGCGGCGGCGGGGATGACGCTGTCGCGGGAGCTGACCTGGGTGACCGGCCGCCGCAGCGAGCCCCACAACCGCCGGTGCAGCACCTGCGCGACCTCGGATCCCCAGGTGCCGCCGGCGGTGCTCTCCTCGGCCACGACGACCGCCCGCGCGGCGGGCACCTCGGCGGTGAAGGGGTACAGCCGTGACGGCACCACCAGAGCGCAGCTGATCTCCGACTCCAGCAGCAGCGAGCGCATCGCCTCCAGCGCCCTGGGCACCATGCCGCCCGGCGCGACGATCACGCAGTCCGGCCGCTCGTCCAGCCACACCCTGGCCACCCCGCCGTCCGCCTCCCAGCGGAAGGGCGAGGGCACGTCGTACATGCGCCGCGTGTAGAGCACCTTGTCCTCGAAGAACAGGCACGGCTGCGCCCGCTCCAGCATCTCGGCGAAGACCGCCCGGTTGTCGTGCAGCGGCGACATCTCGTACAACGCCAGGCCCGGCATGCCGATGAAGTGCTTCATCGGGCTCTGGCTGTGGGTGGGGCCGTAACCGCGTCCGCCTCCCGACGGGCAGCGCACGACCAGGCGCATCGGCAGCCGCGAGCCGAACATGGTGACCGACTTGCTGGCGCAGTTGTAGATCTGGTCGAACGCGAGCGCCACGAAGTCGGCGAACATGATCTCGACGATCGCGGTGTCACCGGCCAGGGCCAGCCCGGTGGCGAGGCCGGTGATGGCGTTCTCGCTGATCGGGGTGCCGAGCACCCGGCCGGGGAAGCGCCCGGACAGACCGCGCGTGATCTTGAAGGCTCCGCCGTACGGGTCGAGGATGTCCTCACCGAGCAGGTAGGCGCGCGGGTCGTCGCCGAGCACGCCGTGCAGGGCGGCGTTGAGGTTGTCCGCCACTCTCATGCCTCCTCCCGGCGGACGGGCGGCCGGGCGGCGACGTCCGCGACGACGGTCGCCACCAGCTCGCGCGCCGCGCTGTCCATCGCCGCGAAGCCGTCCAGCGTCTCGTAGCGGGCGTGCCAGTCGGGGATGCGGGCCACGTCGGCGGGGTCGCGGGTGTCGTCGCCCTTGCTGTGCGGCCCGAGCCGATGGGTGACGAACTCGGCCACCAGCGGCTCACCGAGCCGGACCCCGGCGACGAGCGGCTCCAGGGCCCGCCTGATCTCGCCGACCTCCAGCGAGCCGACGCTCACGTGACGCACGCCGAAGGCGGCGGCGCGTCCGGCGATGTCGCCCGCCAGGTGCGCGGAGGCGGGTGTGGACTGGGCGATGCCGTTGTGCTCGACCACGACCAGCAGCGGCAGCTTCCAGAGGGCGGCGATGTTCAGCGTCTCGTAGACGGCACCCTGCCCCCAGGTGCCGTCGCCGATGTAGGCGCAGGCGAGAGCGCCGGGCCAGGTGCGCTTGAGGTGCAGGGCGCTGCCCGCCGCCAGCGGCAGGCTCTCGCCCTGCACGCCGGTTGACAGGTAGCCCTCGCGGCGGATGTGCTGGCTACCGCCGACGCCGCCGCAGATCGCGCCCTCGCGGCCCATGATCTCGGCCAGCAGGCCGTGGGGGTCGCCGAACCTGGCCAGGTAGTGGCCATGCCCGCGGTGGTTGCTGAAGACGTGGTCGTGGGGGCCGAGCAGGGGCGTCATGGCGACGGGCACGTACTCCTGGCCCAGGCAGGTGTGCGTGGTGCCGCCCAGCTCGCCCCGCGCGAACAGGTCGAGCAGCGCCAGCTCGAAGTGCCTGATCATCAGCATCGCCTCCAGGTCAGCGGGTGCGCAGTTCATCGAGCACTCCGGCGATGGTGGGGTTGTCGAAGAACAGGTCGAGCGGTACCTCGATGCCGAGCTGCCCGTGCATGCGGGCGATGATCTGGGTGACGGTCAGCGAGTGGCCGCCCAGGTCGAACAGGTCGTCGTGCAGGCCGATCGGCGAGATCTGCAGGACCTCCTCCCAGATCGCGCGCAGCCGCCCGGCCAGTTCCTCGTCGACGGGTCCGGCCGGAGCCCGCGGCTCGGGCGCGGCGGCCTGCGTGAGGTGTTCCGTGGCGGGTTCGGCCAGCTCGCCGAGCGCCACCTGCGGCGTGGCCGCGACCTGCTCCAGTACGGCACGCAGGTGCGCGGCCAGCTCGCCCGCCACGGCGGCGGCACGAGCCGAGCAGCGCAGGCTCGCCGTCAGGGAGGCGCCGTCGTCGACGAGCTGCAGCTGCAGCTCTCCCCGCACCGCGCCGTTGTGCACCAGCCAGTCCACCGCGGCGGTCCCGTGGTACGGCTGCCGCCTGCGGTAGCTGAGCGAGACGGGCGCGAGCGCGGCGTGCGGGCGCAGCCCCGGCAGCGCGCGGGCCAGCGGCACCTCCCGATGCCGGTAGATCGCCCGGCACTCGGCGCGCAACGATCCGGCGAAGCGGTGAAAGGGCAGGTCGGCCGACGGGCGTGACTCCACGGGGAGCTCATTGACGAACGGGCCGATCACCTCGGCGCTCTCGGGGCGCCGGGTGGACAGGTCCACGGCGGTGCCGACCCGGCTGTTGCCGTACAGGAACAGCAGCGCGTGCAGCGCGGCGAGCGTGGTCTCGAAGACGGTGAGCCCGTCGAGCTCGACCCTGGGCAGCTCGAAGGCCAGGACCTGTCCCGGCCCTGACGCGCGCGAGCTCAGCAGGTGCCCGGCGACCATCACCGGCACCGGCTCGCTCCAGCGCGGCCGCCAGAAGGCGCGGGCCTCGGGCAGGGCTCGCGCCACCCGCTCGCGTTCCGCCTCGGCGAGCTCGGAGAATCCGGTGGCGGGCGGATCCTGGACCACGCCGTCGTAGGCGGACAGCAGGTCGCGCAGCAGCAGGTCCTTGGAGTGCCCGTCGAAGGCGACGTGGTGGGCGGTCACCAGCAGGGTGCGCGGCGCGAACAGGGTGAAGCGCACCAGCGGCCCGGTGCCGAGGTCGAACGGGCGGGCGATGTCGTCCTCCACGCTGTCGCCCGGACCGGCCACGCGCAGCTCGGACGGCCGGGCCGCGGGGACGATCACGGCCACGCCGTCCTGCTCGCGCAGCGCGCTGGACAGCAGCGGGTGGCGCTCGGCCACCGCGGCGCACGCCTTGGCCAGCACGCCGGGGTCGGCCTCGCCGGGTAACTCCACGAGCATCGGCATGTGGTAGGCGGCACCGGCGCCTCGCATGACCCACATCCCGTGCTGCACGAACGATGCCTGACTCATCCCAGCCTCCTGCGGAGCGCGTGCTTGTCGACCTTGCCGCCGGCGTTGCGTGGCAGGCGTTCCAGCTCCACCACGCGTGCCGGCAACTCGTGCGGGGCCAGCCGTCCTGCCAGGAAGGCCCGCAGATCCTCGGGCGGCAGCGGGGCGCGCAGCACCACCGCGGCGGCCAGCTGCGTGCCCAGAACCGGGTGCGGCACCCCGACCACCGCCGCCTCGACGACGTCGGCGTGCTGGTAGACGGCCTCCTCGACGTGGAGCGTGGAGACCTTGAAGCCGCCCGACTTGACCACGTCGCCCGCCCGGTCGGCGAGGTAGAGGTAGCCGTCGGCGTCGATGCGGCCCAGGTCGCCCATGCGGATCCAGCCGTCGCGGAAGACGCCGCGTGTCGACTCCGGATCGCCGTAGTAGGCGCGCGGAACGGCGGGCGAGCGCAGCCACACCTCGCCCGTCTCGCCCGCGGGCAGCGGCTCGCCGTCGGCGGTGGCGATCCTGACCTGGCCGCCCGCGACGGCCCGGCCGACGCTGCCCGGCCTGCCCGGGTCGTACATCATGACGGTCTGGGCGGGCGCGGCCTCGGTCGAGGTGTAGTAGTTGGTGATCGTCGCCCGCGGCAGCGCCCTGGCCAGCCGGGCGCAGACCGCCTCGGGCAGCGGGGCCGCGGCCGAGCCGAGCAGCAGGACGCTCGTCAGGTCGAAGCGCTGGTGCGCGCCGGAGTCGAGCAACTCGACGGCCATCGCGGGCACGACGAAGACGGTGCCCGCCGCGTAGCGCTCGATGAGCCTGGCGAAGCGCACCGGCGTGAAGGCGGGCAGCGTGACCACCGCCGGGTGGGCGTCGAGGGCGTTCATGAGCATGATCTGGCCGGCGTTGGTGCCGATCGGGAAGGCGTGGACGAGGTGCCTGGAGTGGGCGAAGGGCCGCCTGCGGCCGCCCCTGCCCCAGGCGAGGTTGGCGTGGGTGGCCGCCACGCCCTTGGGCCTGCCGGTGGTGCCCGAGGTGTAGAGGATCTGCGCCAGGTCACCGGGCGACGGCGGGCGAGGCAGCGCGGCGCAGGTCCCGTCGAGTTCGGCCAGCTCCGCCTGCCATCGGAGCGGTCCAAGAGTGGCGATGGCCGAAGTGTCGTGCGGGAGCGCAATGGCTGGGCTGTCGTGGAGGAGCGCGGTGGCGCCGCAGTCCTCCAGGAGGCGGGTGAGCTCGGCTTCTCTCAGGTGGGCGGGCAGCGGCACCGCCACGCCGCCCGCGTGGTGGACCGCCAGGAAGGCGACCGCGTAGTCGAGCCATCCCGCCCCGCCGTACCGCAGGCCGACCCGCTCGCCCGGCCGCAGCCCCCGCGCCACGAGGCCGCGAGCGGCGGCCAGCGCGCGTTCCTGCCACCCGCCGTGGGTGAGCTCGCCGACCCCGTGCAGCACGAGCGCCGGGCCGTCGGGATTCTCGGCGGCGCGGGCCGCGAGCAGCCGCGTCGTGGTGCTCATCGCGACGCCTCCCCCACCACCAGCTCGGCCAGGCCGCGCAGCATGTCCTCGGCCTGCTCGCCCCAGCCGGTGTCCTCGCGCCAGGCCAGCGTCAGCAGCGCGCCCGCCGTGCTGTGCTGCACGGTCAGCTGGTACTCCGCGCCGTCCCCGCGCGGCCGGCGGTGGAACAGGCGCTCCTGCTCGGCCGGGTCCTGGTAGCGGATCGCCTCCTCGTCGAGCGACCGGCTGTTGGCCAGCGGCCCCACCACCGTGTCGTCGATGTAGTTGAAGCGCGCGTACGCCACCCCGGTCCTGTGGTGGCCGCCGAGCAGCTCGTCGCACATCCGGGTCGACTCGCGCGGGTCGAGGTTGGCGAAGCGGTGCCCGTGCAGCTGCTGCGCCGCGCATCCGTGCAGCTCGTCGCTCAGGCCGCCGTCGCCGACGACGACGGGCGCGTGCATGACGGCCTTGCGTACCGAGGCCTTGGCGCCCGGGCTCAGCCGGTTGGCGGTGAAGGCGAAGACTCCGGCGGCCGGCGCCTCCTCGGCCCGCCGCACGCTCACGCCGAACGCCGCCAGGTAGACGGAGGCGACGGGCAACCCGCTCGCCGCCGAGAGCGCCGTCGCCGCCCCGGCCAGCCGTCCGGAGGCCAGCCTGCACGAGTGGTACGGCTCGGCGGACAGGCTCCGGCTCGCCCTGGGCCTGGCCCGGTGGCCGTCGAGCCGTCCGCGCAGGTCGGTGAGCCTGGCGTGCCAGAACCGCTCCGCCCGCGCCTGGTGCGCGCGGCCCTGCGGCGAGGCCTCCCAGCCGGCGGCGTCGATCGGCTGCTCCACCTCGCGCGGGCCGTACGGCTCGAGCCCGGAGGACCGCGCCCTGATCGCGGCGGCCAGGTCGGAGCAGAGCACCCGGATCGCCCAGGCGTCCACGGCCGAGTGGTCGAGCACCAGGGCGATCCTGCGCACCCGGCGCCCGGCGGTGAACACGTGCACCCTGACGGGCCACTCGGCCGTCAGGTCGAAGGGGTGCCACGCGGCCTGGCCGAGCTCGCCGCCGTCGCGGTGGACGCGGATGACGTCGGCCAGCCGCTCGTCGACCTCCTGCACGTGCTGGCGCAGTTCCCCTGACGCGTGACCGGGCTCGCGGCTGACGAGTGTGCGCAGGCCTTCGTGCCGGGCGAGCACGTCGCGCACGGCGGTGATCACGTGGTCGAGCCCCGCGCCGTAGCCGGGCGACACGCACGTCTGGTTGGCCTCGAAGGCGTTGGGCGAACCGGGAGGCACCCACATGAACCACTCGCGCTGCGCCCAGGTCAGCCCGCCGCTGCGCCCGCTCACGGCAACTTCCTGACGACGACGCCGAGCAGGTCGGCCAGCGGGAAGTAGCCGTACTGACGCGAGTCGTCGCTGCCCGGATGGTCGCCGACCAGCACCACCCGTCCCGGCGGCACGGTGTGCTCGCGGGCGCCGGCCAGCGCGGGCACCCGCTCGCGCGGCACCGGATCCCCCGGTACGGCCAGCGCGCGCTTGACCAGCCCGAGCCCCTCACCGCCGCGCAGCACCGGGGCGGCGCTGGCCATCAGCACCACGTCGCCCGCCTTGACCCGCTCGGCCGCCACCCGGCGCACCAGCACCCGGTCGCCCGGCTCGTAGGTGGGCCGCATGCTGCCACCGTTGACGGTGACGACGACGAAGCGGCTCCTGATCCACCACACCAGCCCCGCGGGCAGGGCCGCGGCCAGGGCGATCCACGCCGCGGTCACGGCGTCACCAGCTCGTCGCGGTAGCCCTGCGCCTGCAGGTGGAAGAGCCGGGCGTAGCCGCCGCCCGCTTCCATCAGCTCGTCGTGGTGTCCTGATTCCACGATGACCCCCTCGTCCAGAACCGCGATCGTGTCCGCGTGCCGTACGGCGTTGAGCCGGTGGGAGATGAGCAGGCTGGTACGCCCGGCGCGGTAGCGCAGCATGCGCTCGTGCACGTCGTGCTCGGCCTGCGGGTCGAGCCCGGAGCTGGGCTCGTCGAGGATCATGAGGTCGCGGTCGCCTCGCAGGATGGCTCTGGCCAGGGCGACCCGCTGCCACTGGCCGCCCGAGAGCGTCACCCCGGCGCCCGTGCCGTCGGCGAAGGTGCGGGTGAGCGGGGTGTCGTAGCCCTGGGGCAGAGCCATCAGCTGGTCGTGGACGCCCGCGCGTTGTGCGGCGGCGCCGATCCTGGCCGGGTCGCCGTGGGCGGTGAGGTCCCCGACCGCGATGTTGTCGGAGGCGCTGAAGTCGTAGCCCATGTGGTCCTGGAAGACGGCGCTGATGCGCCCGCGCAGTTCGGCCGGGTCCAGCTCTCGCACGTCGACGCCGTTCCACAGGATCGTGCCCCTGGTCGGGTCGTAGAGCCTGCACAGCAGCTTGACCAGCGTCGACTTGCCCGCGCCGTTCAGCCCGACCAGGGCCACGGCGCGGCCGGTCGGGACGGTGAGGTTCACCCCGCGCAGCACCCAGGGGTGCTCGTCGCTGTAGCGGAACCAGACGTCGCGCAGCTCGATGCCCTGCCCTCCGGCCGGGACCGTGGTGGGGAGCGCGGGCAGCGGCAGGTCGGGCTCCGTCGTGACGACGGCGGTGTGGTGACCGAAGATGATCAGCTGCTGGTGGGTGTCGGCGGCCGAGCGCACCAGGGTGCCCGCCGCCGCCTGGGTGCTGGCCACGGCTGCCAGCAGGAGCGAGACGTCGCCCACGGTCAGCTCGCCGCGCCGCGCGGCGAGGACCGCCCAGACCAGCCCGGCGCCCGCGGCCAACGCGCCGAGCAGGCCCAGGCCGCCCTGGGCGGCCAGCTCCTTGCGGTCCATCGCCCGCTGTCCCGCGTTCGCCAGGTCCCGCTCGCCGAGCATGCGCCCGCGCAGGAACGGTCCCAGGCCGAACAGCCTGATCTCCTTGGCGGCCTCCACGCTGCCGAGGAGCTGGCTGTAGAAGATCTCCTTGCGCTGGTTGGGCGTGATGCGCCAGAGCATCGCCGCGCGCCCGCGCGACAAGGTCAGCTCCGCCCACCACGCCGGTGCCGCCGTGACGGCCACGACCAGCGCCAGCAGCGGGCTGATCACCAGCAGGGCGGCGAGGAAGCCGACGAGTGACACCGCCGCCCTGGCCATGCCGAACACGCCCGACACGAACTGCCCCGACGTGCTCGCCCCCTGCTGGGCCAGCCGCAGCCGGTCCAGGAAGGCGGGATCCTCGAAGGGTGCCAGCCCCACGAACCGGTCGAGCGCGGTGAACAGCCGGTCGAGGGCGCGCACCCCCACCCGCCTGCCCAGCTCGGCCGACAGGTAGCGGGTCAGCTGCGGCGCCGTCGCCGAGGCCAGGCCGGTGACGGCCATGGCGAGCGCGGGCCACAGGATGTCGCCCCCGGCCGCCAGCGTGTCGAGCGTCAGCTTCAGCATCCACGCGGCGACCACCGGAGCCGCCGCCTCCGCCAGCGTCACCAGCAGGAAGGCCGCCACCCCGCCGGGCGCCGCCACCCAGATCAGCCGCGCCGCCTCGGCGGCTGCGTGCCTCGTCCCCCCGCGCCCGGTCACGGCCTGGCGCCTGCCTCTGCGGGCCGCTCCAGCGCGGTGAGGCCGTTGCCGCTGCCCAGGACGGTGCCGTCGGGGGCGACCACGAAGAAGGTCGGGAAGACGGTGACCTGGAAGGCCGAGGTCAGGGGGCCGCCCATCTCCTCGACGGCCACCTCGACGGGCCCGGTGATCCGGTCGGTGTACTCCTTGGCGCGATCGGCGCCGCCGACCACGACGGCCAGGGAGGAGCGGGCGGCGCCCGCGCGCTCCAGGAAGCCGGGCAACAGGGTGCGGCACGGCTCGCAGCCGGGCGACAGGAAGCCGATCACGCTCTCCTCCGTCGCGCCGGTCAGCTCGGCGTAGCCCGGTACCCGGGTGCCGGGGCGCAACGGCGGTGGCGGCGCGGCCGCCTGCTCGGCCAGCAGCTCGGTGTGCTCGCGCAACCGCCGGACGACTCCCACGGTGAGCAGCAGGTTGACCAGGCACAACACGGTAAGCACGACGACGAGATAGACCATCACACACTCCTGGAGACAGGGAGGAACAGCTCGACGAGGTCGTCGAAGAAGATCAGCAGGACCGCCGCGCACCCGCCGGCGAGCACCGCCACCGGCCAGACCTCGGCACCCGGTCCCGCTGGATCGCCGGCGGCCAGCCCGGCCAGGGCAAGCGCTGTCAGCAACCCGTTGCGCACGACGTGCCTGCGGCCCAGCGGCCTGGCGCTGACGCCGAAGCACGGGCACGGCTCGTGGTGCCCCCCGGCCAGTGCGCGCAGCACGACCACGGCGAACCCGGCCGACAGCGCCACGGCCGCCGCGAAGCCCCATCGGCTGGTCGCGGGAATCAGCAGTGACAAAGCGGTGAACATTTCCGCCACGACGACGGGAACAGCCCAGCCCGCCATTCCAGGAGCCATGGAGGAGAGGGACGCGCGAAATCCGGGAAAATCGCGCGCCTTACCGGCCACGGCCGTCAGGAAAACAATTCCGAGCGCCCATTGACAACCCGCTGCTACACCATTCATGGCATCCCTCGGGTTTCCGGGGGCGGACCGGCCGCCCGCCCCCGGAACCCTCACGTCAGCGGCAGACGACGTCGCAGTTCGGGTACTTGCAGCAGTACTGGTACCAGCCGTCCCAGATCTGCTGCCACCAGCAGTACGGGCTGCAGGCGGCGGCCGCTTCCTTCCTCGGCGCCACCACGGAGAGCAGGCGGTCGGCCGCCTTTTCCAACAGTGCCATTTCCGATTTCCTCTCGATCAGGTTCCTGCCGAACCGGAAACGACACTAACGAGGGGGCCGTTATTTCTCATACATTCGCCGATGTATGGCTGATGTATCAGGAGAGATGAATGGTCAGGTCTCCGTATTCGAGATGGTCGCCGAGTGCGGAAACGGGAAGCAGGGGGTCGGCGACGAGACGGGCGGCGGCGATGCGCAGCGCCAGCGGCAGCCCGCGGCATCGGGCGGCCAGGCGGTGCGTCTCCTCGCGCTCGGCCTCCACCCGTTCCGGGCCGCACAGCCGTACCAGGAGTTCCTCGGCCGCGTCCGGCGACAGGCGCTCCAGGTGCAGGTGGGCGGCGCCGTCGAGGGCGGCCAGCGGGCGGCGGGCGGTGATGACGACGATGCTGCCGGGAGCGGCGGGCACCAGCGGCCTGACCTGTGCCTCGTCGGCCGCGTCCTCCAGCAGGATGAGCAGCCGGCGGTCGGCGGTGATGGAGCGGTAGCGGGCGGCGGTCTCGTCCTCGTCGTCGGGGATGCGCCGGTCGGGCACGCCCAGCGAGCGCAGGAAGCCGGCCAGGACCTTGCGGGGCTGTTTCCTGGACGTCGCGGTGCCACGCAGGTCGGCGAAGAGCTGGCCGTCGGGGAAGTGCTCGGCCAGCAGGCTCGCCGCGCGGACGGCCAGGACGGACTTGCCGATGCCCGCGGGGCCGTGCAGGACCAGGACGGTGGGTCCGTGGGCGTGCTCGGGGCCGCCGATGACGGAGTCGAGCAGGAGGTGGAGCTCCTTGTCGCGGCCGACCAGGACGGAGGTGTCGGCGGGCAGTTCCCTCGGCACCGCGTGCTGGCGTGTACCGGGGTCGGGGGCGGCC
The DNA here is from genome assembly GCF_013761175.1 of Nonomuraea soli. Taxonomy (GTDB): domain Bacteria; phylum Actinomycetota; class Actinomycetes; order Streptosporangiales; family Streptosporangiaceae; genus Nonomuraea; species Nonomuraea soli. The sequence goes on along the minus strand of NZ_JACDUR010000004.1, from coordinate 580,748 downwards.
CGATCGGGCGCCACGAAGCGCCCCAGCGCGTCGGCGGGGCGGGGGAAGGAGTCAGTGGGGTGGCGCGGTCCCGGCGGGTGGGTGTCGAGCAGGTCGAGCGCGGGATCGCGGGTGAGCACCGCCTGGTGCATGCGCACCAGCTCGGGCCCGGGATCCACGCCCAGGTTCTCCGCCAGCACGTTCCTGGCCTGCGCGTACCCCGCCAGTGCGCCCCCGATGTCCCCGCCGCGATAGCGGGCCAGGATGAGCTGCGACCACAGCCGCTCGCGCAGCGGATGCGTGTCGGTCAGCCGCCGCAGCTCGTCGATCAGCTGCCCGTCGTGCCCGAGCCGCTGCCTGGCGGCGATCCAGTCCTCCAGCACCGCCAGCCGCTGCTCGTCCAGCGCCGCCAGCGGCGCCTCCAGTCCGGCCGAGCGGCTCAGGTCCTCGGCGGCGGCGCCCCGCCACAACGACAGCGCCTCGCCCAGGGTGGCGACCGCCTCGCCGTCGTGCCCCGCCGCCAGCGCGGCCCGCCCCCGTCCGGCCAGCTCGCGGAAGGCGGCCAGGTCCAGCTCGTCGTCGCCCACGTGGAGGACGAAGCCGGGCGGGCGGCTCTCGACGCGCTCCCTGAGCGTCTTGCGTAATCGGGAGGCGTAGGTGCGGACGTTGGCGACCGCCGACCGTGGCGGCTCACCTTCCCAGGCCGCCGCCACCAGGCGGTCGACCGGGACGATGCGGTTGGCCTCCAGCAGCAGCGCCGCCAGGACCGTGCGTTGTTTGGCCGGGCCCAGATCGACCGGGCCGGCCTCTGCGTCGACGGTGAGTGATCCCAGGATCCGGAACTTCACGCCGGTACCTCCGACGCGGCTCCTCGCAAGCCGCCTGTCGTGTTGCGCCGGGCAGTTTCGGGTACGGCGGGCGGCTCGGGGCTGCCCGCCGTACGCGGGGTGGATCGTGGCCTCAGACGAGCCACACCGCGGTCTCGGCCGGCAGCGCGTCGCCGTCGAGCGAGCCGCTCGCCAGCAGGAGCCTGCCGTGCGCCGGGAGCCGCACCGGGTCGGGGCCGAAGTTGACCACGCAGGTCAGGCCGGACTCCCGGGTGAAGGCCAGCACCTGGGGGCCGAGGTCCAGCCAGGTCAGCGAGCCGTCGCCGAGGTGCTCGCGCCGGATCGCCAGCGCGGTCCTGTACAGGTTGAGCATGGAGCCGAGGTCGGCCTCCTGCGTCTCGACGGTGAGCTTGCGCCAGTCGGCCGGCTGGGGCATCCAGGTGTCGCCCGCACCGAAGCCGAACGGCGGCTCCTCCCCCGACCACGGCATCGGCACCCGGCAGCCGTCGCGGCCAGGAACCGTGCCGCCCGAGCGGGTGAACATGGGGTCCTGCCGCAGCTCGTCGGGGATGGCGTCGACCTCCGGCAGTCCGAGCTCCTCGCCCTGGTAGACGTAGATGGAGCCGGGCAGCGCCATGGCGAGCAGCGCGGCCGCGCGGGATCGGCGGTAGCCGAGTTCGAGGTCGGACGGCACGCCGTCACGCCGCTCGCCGTGGTCCCACGACGTCTCGGCCCTGCCGTACCTGGTGACCACGCGGGCCACGTCGTGGTTCGACAGCACCCAGGTGGGCGGGGCGCCGAGCGGGGTGTGCGTGGTGAGGGTCTGCTCGATGGAGGCGCGCAGCTTCGCGCAGTCCCACGGTGCCGCCAAAAAGTCGAAGTTGAAGGCGGTGTGCATCTCGTCGGGACGCAGGTAGCTGGCGAAACGCTCCTGGTCGGCGAACCAGACCTCGCCGATGAGGATGCGCTGGTCGTACTCGTCGGCCAGCCGCCGCCACGAGCGGTAGATCTCGTGCACCTCGGGCAGGTCGGTGTAGCCGTCGGGGTCGCCGCCGTCGAAGTCCTTGCCCAGCAGCGCCGCCGAGTCGATGCGGATGCCGTCCACGCCCCGGTCGAACCAGAAGCGCAGCACGTCGTGGAACTCCTGGTGAACCTCGGGATTGGTCCAGTTGAAGTCGGGCTGACCCGGGTCGAACAGGTGGAGGTACCACTGGCCGTCGTCCACCTGCGACCAGGCGGGACCGCCGAAGATCGACTTCCACTCGTTGGCCGGCTCGTCGGCGAACCAGAACCGGTCACGCTTGGACGGGTCGCGCAGGGCCTCCTGGAACCACTCCGACGCCACCGAGGAGTGGTTGGGCACCACATCGATGATCACCTTGATGCCCAGCGCGTGGGCCTCGTTGATGAACTCCTCGGCCTCGGTGAGGGTGCCGAAGTCGGGGTGGATGTCGCGGTAGTCGGCCACGTCGTACCCGCCGTCGGCCATGGGCGAGGGATACCAGGGGTTGAGCCAGATGGCGTTCATCCCGAGGTCTGCGATGTACGGCAGGCGTGCGCGCAGCCCGGCCAGGTCCCCCGTCCCGTCGCCGTTTCCGTCGGCGAAGCTACGCAGGTAGACCTGGTAGACCGCGGCTCCCCGCCACCACGTTTCGGGCATGCTCAGCCTTTCAGACTTCCGGCGGTCAGGCCCGCCATGATGTGCCGTTGGAAGAAGAAGAAAACAATGATCGTGGGGATGCTCGCCACGACCAAGCCCGCCATCAGGGCGTTCTGGGTGACCATGTTCGACACCTGCGAGAGGCCGACGCTGATCGTCATGGTCTCGTCCTCGGTGAGGACGAGCAGCGGCCAGACGAAGTCGCGGAAGGTGGCGACCACGGTGAAGATGGAGACCACGCCGAGGATCGGCCGCGAGACGGGGATCACCACCGAGACCAGGATGCGCAGCGGTCCCGCCCCGTCGATCTGCGCGGCCTCGATCAGCTCGCGCGGGATGGAGTCGAAGAAGCGCTTGAGCAGGAAGATGTTGAACCCGTTGGCTGCCGCGGGGAACCAGATGGCCCAGGGGGTGTTCAGCAGCTCCCAGCCGAAGACCGGCATCTCGACAGCGACCAGGTAGGTGGGGATGAGCACCACCATCGGCGGGATCATCAGGGTGGCGAGCATCGCGCCCAGGATGACGTTGCCGAGCACCGGGCGCAGCTTCGACAGGGCGTAGGCGGCGGTGACGTCCACGATCATCGTGAACAGCCAGGCGCCGAGCGCGTAGAAGCCGGTGTTGCGCAGCAGCGTGGGCAGGTCGAACAGCTCCCAGGCCTCGACGAAGGCGTCGAGGGTGGGTGCGGCCGGCCACAGCGTGGGCGGCATCTGGGCGATCTCCTCGCCGCTCTTCATCGCGCCCGTGACCATCCAGTAGAGCGGGAAGACGAAGATCAGCGTGAACGAGACCACGACCGTGACCAGCACGGCCCAGTAGATGCGCCGTCCCCAGGGCGAGTTGAGCTGGTGCGGCGAGACGAGCGTGCGCAGGTGCGAGGGGATGGGCTTCTTCGGCCTGCGCCGCGGCGTGCCGCGGTGGCCGGCCGGTGACGTGTGGCGCGGCTTTGTCATGAGGTCTGACATCACATCTTCTCCTCGCGCGTGAGCCGCAGCTGCACGGCCGCGAACGCCAGCAGGACGAACATGAGCATCATCCCGAGCGCGCCGCCGGCGCCGAAGTTGCCGCCGTAGACGAAGGCGTACTGGTACATCAGGTAGGCCACCGTGACGGTGGCGTTCTCCGGGCCGCCGCCGGTGAGCAGGAAGGGCTCCAGGAACACCTGCATGGTGGCGACGATCTGCAGCATGAGCATGAGCAGCAGGATCAGCCGCGTCTGCGGGATGGTGACGAAGCGGATGCGCCTGAAGAGCCCGGCCCCGTCGAGCTCGGCGGCCTCGTACAGATCGCTCGGGATGTTCTGCAAGGCCGCCAGGTAGATCAGCGTGGCGCTGCCGAGGTTCATCCAGGTCGAGACGATCACCAGGGAGATCAGCGCGGTGCTGGTGGAGTCGAGCCAGGCCAGGCCGGGGATGCCGAACAGGTCGAGGATCTGGTTGAACAGACCGGGTCCCGGGTCGTAGAACCAGCGGAACAGCAGCACGCCGACGATGGGCGGCAGCATGACCGGCAGGTAGACGACGAACCTGAGGTAGGCGCGGCAGTGCCGCAGCTCGTTCAGCACGAGGGCCACGACGAACGGCACCACGTATCCGCACAGCAGCGCCAGCCCCGTGAAGGCCAGCGTGTTCAGCCACGCCGTCCCGAACGCCGGGTCCTCGATGACCGTCCGGAAGTTGTCGAGCCCGACCCACTCCGCCTCGGTGACGAAGTTGGTCTGCTGGAAGCTCAGCAGGAACTGGTGGACGATCGGGTACCAGGCGAAGAAGGTGAAGCAGATCAGTGCCGCGCACATGAAGCCGTAGGCCGTCAGGTTGCGCTTGATCATGGGAATCTCCAGGAGATCGGCGGGGATGCCGGCCCTGGGCGGGACCGGCATCCCCGGACTGGCTAGCCCGCCACGCCCGCCTTGCTGAGCAGGGCGTTGACCTTGGTCTCGGCTTCCGCCAGCAACTCGTCGACGTTGGCGTCCTCCCGGCTCAGCACGGCCGACATGGCCACGTCGAGCACGGCGTAGATCTCCTGGGCCATCGGCGGCTCGGGCTTGGGCGTCACGGTGGCGATGCCCTGGTTGTAACCGGCGTACTGGTCGACCGGCACGGTGGCGTTGGCCTTGCGCAGGTCCTCGATCGCCTGCCCGGTGGGGCTGCCGGCGAAGACGGTGTTGTCGGGCACGCCGACCGCGTTGCCGATCGCCTTGCCGCGCTCGAGGTTGAACTGGCCCTTGCCCGGGGTCAGGAACTGGAACTCGAGCCAGAGCAGACCGGCCTTGATCTGGTCAGGGGTGGCGCGCGGGTGGAACATGAAGCCGCCGCCGCCGATCTGGGCGTGCTTGGCCTCGGGGGCCACGGTCACGCCGTAGTCGGCGAACTGGCCCTTGAATCCGTTGACGACGCCGGGCACCACGTCGGGTGCGCCGAGCATCATGCCGACCTTGCCGGCGCCCATCGGCTGCATGAGCGACTCCCAGCCGATCAGCAGGCGGCTGCCCATGCTCTTGTCGGTCCAGCGCATGTCCTTGAGGTTCTGCAGGACGGCCTTGCCCTCGGGGCTGTTGAAGGCGGCCTTGCCGTCCTTGACCACGTCGCCGCCGCGGGCGTACAGGTGCTGCATGAAGTGCCAGCCGCCGGTCGCGCCGCCGGCGTACTCACCGAAGCCGATGTAGCCGGAGCCCAGGGCGGTGATCTTCTTGGCGGCCTCGCGCACCTCGGCCCAGGTCTTGGGCGGGGTGTTGGGGTCGAGACCGGCCTGCTCGAAGAGCTTGCGGTTGTAGACCAGGCCGGTGCCGTAGCCGGCGCTGGGCAGGCCGTAGGTCGCGCCGTCGGCCTGGAAGAGCGACAGGACGTCCTTGTTGACGTCCTTGTAGGTCTTCACCGACTCGACGTAGGGCGTGATGTCCTGGGCGAGCTTCTGGGAGATGATCTGCGACGTGTTCGTCACGGGTACGAAGAACATGTCCTCGAGCTGACCGCCGGCCAGACGGGCGGGGAACGTCTGCGGGTCGAAGCACGGGAAGTTGTCGGTGCTCTCGAGCGTGATGTGCGGATACATCTTCTGGAATTCGGCGACGTCCTCCTCCCAGGTCTTGCGGTTACGCGGGTCGGTCTTGGGCGGCTTGCAGGCCACCGTGACCGTGACCGGTGCGGCAGCGGCCGCCGGTGCGGTGCCGCCCGCCGTGCTCTGCGCGGAGGGCGACTGTGCTGCCGGGGTCTGCTCGCTGCTGCACCCGGCAGCGGCGAGCGCGAGGCCTGCGCTGAGCAGGATCGCGAGGTTACGGGGCTTCATTAAGGCTCCTCCTGAGGTTACGAGCCCGTTTCACGGCGCGTTGGTGCAAGAAACATACAAACCGCTACAGAAGCCAGCAAGACATCGACGTGATCGATGCAAGAAAGTGACAAGACGACGTATGTGCACTAAAAAGGGCTTCCGGACAGTCCGGAAGCCCTGAAGATGGGTGGCTCTGGCTCAGGCGCCGACCTTCGCGCGCACGGGGCCGGTGGACCCGCGCACGACCAGCTCGGGCTCGAACAGCAGCTCCTCCGTGGAGGCCACCGCCCCGTCGATCTGGCTCACCAGGAGCGTGACGGCCGTGCGCCCGATCGACTCCAGGGGCTGGCGCACGGTGGTGAGCGGCGGGTGGGTGCAGTTCATGAAGGCCGAGTCGTCGTAGCCGACGACCGAGACGTCCTCGGGCACCGACAGACCCAGGCGCCGCACGGCTCTTATGGCACCGAGGGCGAGCACGTCGCTGGCGCAGATGATGCCGGTGATGCCGCGCTTGACCAGGCGATTGGTCACGGCCTGGCCGCCCTCCAGCGCGAAGAGGCTGCGTTCCACGTCCTGCGGCCCGACCTCCAGCCCGGCCCTGGCGGCCTCGGCGCGGAAGGCCTGGAGCTTGCGGTTGGAGGGCACGTGGTCCTCGGGGCCGAGCACCATGCCGATGCGCTCGTGGCCCAGCGAGACCAGGTGGCCGAAAGCCTGCTCCACGGCGACCTCGTCGTCGGTCGACACACGCGGGAAGGCCAGGCCCTCGGTGGCGGCGTTGACCAGCACCACCGGCAGGCGCAGCTCCAGCAGGCGGTGGTAGTGGTCGTGGGGTGCGTCGTCCTCCGCGAAGTGGCCGCCGGCGAAGACGACGCCGGAGACCTGCTGGTCGAGCAGCATCTCGACGTAGTCGGCCTCGGACAGGCCGCCTGCCGTACGGGTGCAGAGCACGGGGGTGAAGCCGCGCTGGGCCAGCGCGCCGCCGACCACCTCGGCCAGCGCGGGGAAGATCGGGTTGGCCAGTTCCGGCAGCACCAGGCCGACCAGGCGGGCACGTTCGCCGCGCAGCTGGGTGGGCCGCTCGTAGCCGAGCACGTCGAGCGCTGTGAGCACGGCCGCGCGGGTCGCCTCGGAGACGCCGGGCTTGCCGTTCAGCACGCGGCTGACGGTGGCCTCGCTGACGCCGACCTTCTTGGCGACCTCGGCGAGCCGACGGGTGGCGGTGCGGCCGGACGCCGGGGATTCAGTCACGAGCGCAAGCATACTGCGGCACTTGCGCAAGAGCTTGCGCTCCCTCGGGCGAAGGTCCTGCATATGGCGAGCGCACAACGGCGACACACCGGTCGTGCGCACATCAACTTCAGCAGTCAGTCGACTATCTGCGAAATCTAGTCGAAATATTGCAGCCTTCTGCTGGCCATCTTATGGTGAGGCCAACTCAGCACGCCCCAAGAGAGGTTCGCACCCCCCATGAGGCCCCCCATGAGACAACGCCCCTCGATCCTTCGCCTGGTCGCGGTCATGATCGCGACCCTGATGGCGGCCGTCGGCTTACCCGCGGCCCCCGCGATGGCAGCGGGCGGCCCCAACCTCGCAGCCGGCAAACCCGTCACGACCAGCTCCTCCACCCAGGGCTACACGGCCGGCAACGTCAACGACGGCAACCAGGCCACCTACTGGGAGAGCGCCAACAACGCCTTCCCCCAGTGGGCCAGGGTGGATCTCGGCACGAGCACCAGCATCGACCAGGTGGTCCTGAAGCTGCCGGCGGGCTGGGAGTCGAGGACACAGACGCTGACCGTCCAGGGCAGCACCGACGGCACCGGCTTCGGCGCCATCGTCAGCTCGGCGGCGTACACGTTCTCCCCCGGCAACGGCAACACCGTGACGATCAACTTCCCGGCCACCACCACCCGCTACGTCCGCGTCAACATCACCGCCAACACCGGCTGGCAGGCGGGCCAGCTGTCGGAGTTCGAGATCTACGGCACGGCCACCTCCTCCGGCAACCTCGCGTCGGGCCGGGCGATGAGCTCCAGCACGACCGTCAACGGCTTCGTCGCGGGCAACGCCAACGACGGCAACCAGGCCACCTACTGGGAGAGCGCCAACAACGCCTTCCCCCAGTGGATCCAGGTGGACCTGGGCTCGGCCGTCAGCGTCAACAAGGTCGTGCTGAAGCTGCCGTCCACGTGGGAGTCGCGCACCCAGACCCTCGCGGTCCGCGGAAGCACCGACGGGACCACCTTCACCGACCTCGTGGCGTCGGCGGGCCGCGCCTTCACCCCGACGGCGACGATCACCTTCAACGCGGCGATCGTCCGATACGTCAGGGTGCACATCACCGCCAACACCGGCTGGCCCGCGGGGCAGCTGTCGGAGCTCGAGGTCTACGGACCGGACTCCGGTGACACCCAGGCGCCGACCGCACCGGCGAACCTGGCCTACACCCAGCCGGCGAGCGGCCAGATCCGGCTCACCTGGACCGCCTCCACCGACAACGTCGGGGTCACCGGCTACGACGTCTACGCCAACAACGCCCTGCTGACCAGCGTCGCGGGCAACGTCACCACCTACACCGACAACCGGCCGGCGAGCGAGACGGTCTCCTACTACGTCAAGGCCAAGGACGCCGCGGGCAACCAGTCACCCGCCGGCAACACCGTCACCCGCCAGGGCGACACCGGTGACACCCAGGCGCCGACCGCGCCCTCGAACCTGGCCTACACCCAGCCGGCGAGCGGCCAGATCCAGCTCACCTGGACCGCCTCCACCGACAACGTCGGGGTCACCGGCTACGACATCTACGCCAACGGCGCGCTCCGCGCCTCGGTGGGCGGGAACGTCACCACCCACACCGACAACCAGCCGGCGACCGCCACGGTGACCTACCACGTCAAGGCCAAGGACGCCGCGGGCAACGTCTCCGCCGAGAGCAACGCGGTCACCCGCACCGGCACGGGGACCGGGACGAACCTCGCGAGCGGCAAGGAGGTCGTCGAGTCGGGCCACGTCCACACCTTCGTGGCGGCCAACGCGGTCGACGGCGACCTGAACACCTACTGGGAGGCCAACTCGGGCGCCTTCCCCAACACCCTCACCGTCAAGCTGGGCGCCAACGCCAACCTCACCCAGGTCGTGCTCAAGCTCAACCCGGCCACCGCGTGGGGCACCCGTACCCAGAACATCCAGATCCTGGGCCGCGACCAGGGCGCCACGGCCTACACCAGCCTCAAGGCGGCCGCCGACTACGTCTTCAACCCCGCCTCCGGCAACAGCGTGACCATCCCACTCACGGCCACCGTCGCCGACGTGCAGCTGAGGATCTCCAGCAACACCGGCGCACCCGGCGGTCAGATCGCCGAGTTCCAGGTGTTCGGCTCCGCCGCCCCCAACCCCGATCTCGTGGTCACCGCCGCGTCGTGGACGCCGGCCTCGCCCGTCGAGACCGACGCGATCACCCTGTCGGCCACGGTCAGGAACCAGGGCACCGCCGCCTCCGCGGCGACGAACGTCAACCTCTACCTCGGCGAGACCAAGGTCGGTACGGCGAACGTCGGCGCCCTGGCGGCCGGCGCCTCCACGACCGTCACCGCCGGGATCGGCCCGCGTGACGCCGGCTCCTACGCGCTGACCGCCAAGGCCGACGAGGCCGGCACGGTCGTCGAGCAGGACGAGGGCAACAACTCCTTCACCGCCTCCTCCGCCCTGGTGGTCCGCCAGGTCGACAGCTCGGACCTGGTGCCGCTGGTGACCTGGTCGCCCGGCAACCCGTCGAACGGCGGCACGGTCACCTTCTCCGTGGCGCTGAAGAACCAGGGCACCGTGGCCTCCGCCGCGGGCGCGCACCCCATCACGGTCACCGTGCTGGACGACTCGGGCGCCACGGTCAGGACGCTGACGGGCAGCCACAACGGGGCCATCGCGGCCGGCGCCACCACCTCGCCGGTCACCATGGGCACCTGGACCGCCGCCAACGGCCGCTTCACCGTGCGCGCGGTCGTCGCCGACGACGCCAACGAGCTGCCGGTGAAGCGGGCCAACAACACCGTCAGCCAGTCACTGTTCGTGGGACGCGGCGCCAACATGCCCTACGACCACTACGAGGCGGAAGACGCCGCCACCGGCGGAGGCGCCGCCGTGGTCGGCCCCAGCCGCGACATCGGCGAGCTGGACGGCGAGGCCTCGGGCCGCAAGGCCGTCACGCTCAACCAGACGGGCGCCTTCGTCGAGTTCACCACCAAGGCCAGTACGAACACGCTGGTCACCCGGTTCTCCATCCCCGACGCGCCGGGCGGTGGCGGCATCAACTCCACCCTGAACGTCTACGTCAACGGCGCCTTCCACAAGGCGATCAACCTGACCTCGCGGCACATGTGGCACTACGGGCCCGAGGCCGGACCCAACGAGTCGCCCGGCTCCGGCGCACCGCGCCACATCTACGACGAGGCCAACGTGATGCTCGACGGCACCTTCCCGGCGGGCACCAAGATCCGCCTGCAGAAGGACGCCGCCAACAGCACCACCTACGCGATCGACTTCATCGACACCGAACAGGTCGCGCCGATCGCCAACCCCGATCCCGCCAAGTACGTCGTCCCCAACGGCACCAGCCACCAGGACGTGCAGGCGGCCCTCGACAAGGCCAGGATGGAGAGCGGCTGGGAGGGCGTGTACCTGCCCGCCGGCACCTACCAGATCAGCCAGAAGTTCAACGTGTACGGCAAGGCGATCAAGCTGGTCGGCGCCGGCCCCTGGTTCTCCAGGTTCTACGCCCCCACCGGCCAGTCCAACACCGACGTCGGCTTCGACGTGGCCGCGACCGCCGGCGGCTCGTCGTTCACCGGGTTCGCCGTGTTCGGCAACTACATCTCGCGCATCGACGGCCCCGGCAAGGTGTTCAACCTGACCGGCGTCAGCAACCTCACCCTCGACAACCTCTGGGTCGAGCACCAGGTGGTCATGGTCTGGGGCACCAACATCCAGAACGTCAACGTCACCAACAGCCGTGCGCGCAACCTGTTCGCGGACGCGATCAACTTCACCAACAACAGCCGCAACAACACGGTGCGGAACGTCGACTCCAGAACGTCGGGAGACGACGCGTTCGCCCTGTTCAACGCGCAGGACATCGCCCAGGGCGACAATACGGGCAACGTCTTCGAGAACCTGTCGGCCACGCTGTCGTGGCGTGCCGCGGGCCTGGCGGTCTACGGCGGTCTCGACAACGTCTTCCGCAACATCTACATCGCCGACACGCTGACCTACTCGGGCATCACGATCAGCTCGCTCGACTTCGGCTACCCGTTCCGCGGGTTCGGCACCACGCCGACGAGGTTCGAGAACATCTCGATCATGCGGGCGGGCGGCCACTTCTGGGGCGCCCAGACCTTCCCGGGCATCTGGCTGTTCTCGGCCTCCAAGGAGTTCCGCGGCATCCGCGTCACCAACGTGGACATCGTCGATCCCACGTATCACGGGATCATGTTCCAGACGAAGTACAACGGCGGTCAGCCGGAGAACCCCATGACCGACACGGTCCTGACGAACATCAGCATCTCGGGGGCGAAGAAGAGCGGCGACGCGTTCGACGCCAAGTCGGGCTTCGCCCTCTGGGCCAACGAGCTCCCCGAGCCCGGCCAGGGTCCGGCGGTGGGGTCGGTCACCTTCAACAACCTCACCATGACCAACAACCACACCAACATCCGCAACACCACGACCACCTTCACCATCAACATCAACTGACGGATTCCTCCTGCTGAACAGGGGTGCGGCCATCTGCCGCACCCCTGTTTGTCATCTTGTCGTCTTTTTTCATGCTTATGCTAAGAATATGATGATCAAATGGAGGTTAGTTGCGGCCGTCGCGGTGGGACTGATCGGCGGCCTCGTGCCTGCCCAGTCTGCCTCCGCGACGGCGGAAGAGGTCTTCTGGTTGCGCTTCGCCCAGGACGCCGACTTCCGCGGCCTTGAGAGCAAGAAGACCAAGCCCGCCAAGAGCACGGAGGTGATCCGCGCGCGGAAGAGCGCGGCGGACTCCGCCCAGAAGCGGGCCATCGATCTCCTGCACGACGTCGGCGCCGAGTACACCTCGTTCTGGATCTCCAACACGATCCAGGTCAGGGGCGATGCCGCCCTCCGCGCCCGCCTGGCGAGGTTGCCCGAGGTCGCCAGGGTCGAGGCCGACCGGCCGGTGCCGATGACCGTGCCCGTCGCCACCTCCCCCGCCCAGGCGTCTTCCGAGGGCGTCGAGTGGAACGTCAGCAAGATCCGCGCGGACCGGACGTGGACCGAGCACGGCGCGCGCGGGCAGGGCATCGTGGTCGCCAACATCGACACGGGCGTGCAGTGGGACCATCCCGCTCTCGCCGGGCAGTACCGCGGCCAGTCCGGCTCCGGCGTCGACCACGACCACAACTGGTTCGATCCCGCCCAGGCCTGCCCGGCGGCGGCGCCCTGCGACACCGACGGCCACGGCACCCACACGATGGGCACCATGGCGGGATCCGGCGGCATCGGCGTCGCGCCCGACGTGAAGTGGATCGCGGCCAAGGCCTGCGAGCAGACGACGTGTTCGGCCGCGCACCTGCTGGCGGCCGGTCAGTGGATGCTGGCGCCGACCGACCTGTCCGGCGCCGATCCCCGGCCCGACCTGGCGCCCGACATCGTCAACAACTCCTGGGGCAGCATCGGCTACAGCGAGTGGTACATCGACGTCCTGGACTCCTGGGTGAGGGCAGGCATCTTCCCCGCCTTCTCCGTCGGCAACGACGGTCCCGCCTGCATGACCACCGGCTATCCCGGCGGCAACGGCCAGGCCTACGCCTCGGCGGCCTTCGACGCCGAGGACGTCATCGCGCCGTTCTCGAGCCGGGGCGGCGACACCTCCTACACCAAGCCCGACCTCTCCGCACCCGGCGTCGACGTGCGGTCCGCGGTGCCCGGCGGCGCGTACGCGAGCTACAGCGGCACCTCCATGGCCTCACCGCACACCGCGGCGACGGTCGCCCTGATGTGGTCGGCGATGCCGTCCCTGCGCGGCATGGTCGACGACACGCGCGTGATCCTCGACGCGACCGCGATCCGCGTGCAGGACACCACCTGCGCCTACGCCGCCGACGGCAGCAGCAACGCCGTGTGGGGCAACGGCAAGCTCGACGCCTACGCCGCGGTGGCCCGCGCCAGATCCGGTGTGATCCCGCCCGGCAGCGAGCTGCCACTGCAGATGGGCTACAACCGCACCCTGCCCGGCACCCCCGGCCACTGGGGCTACCACTCGGTCGACCGCGACCCTGCCACCTACTGGGAGGTCCCCGCCGGTCTCACCGAGGTCGGCATCAACTACGCCTTCCAGGGCGGGCGCCGTACCGCCGACAAGGTGGTGATCCAGGCCCCCGCGGGCGAGCCGGCCAGGTCGCTCACGTTCGCGGTGCGGGCCGCCTACGCCGGGCTCGCCGACTACGAGGACGTCGTCCCGGCGCGCAGCTACACCTTCGACCCCGCCACGGGGAACCAGGTGACCGTCAGCTTCCCGCCCGCGTACGGGTGCTGCCTGTCCTTGCACTTCACGGGCGGCCCCCAGACGGTGAAGATCGCCGAGGTGCGGGCCTTCTCCGGCGCGGGCAAGAACGCCGCCCTCGGCCGCCCGGCCCAGGGCACCGCGCAGCAGGGTTACGCGCCTGCCAACAGCGTCGACGGCGACGCGGCCACCTACTGGGAGAGCCACAACCACGCCTTCCCGCAGACCCTCACCGTCGACCTGGGCGGCAGCTGCCGGATCTACCAGGTGGAGCTGGCCCTTCCGCCCGCCTGGGGCGCCCGCACCCAGACCGTCTCCGTCGAGGGCAGCACGGACGGCGTGACGTTCTCGAAGATCGTCGGCCCGCGCGAGCACGTCTTCGACCCGGCGGCGGGCAACGTCGTCGCGGTGGGCTTCAACATGGCGGCCGTGCGCTACGTACGCCTGGTGTTCACGGGGAACACCGGCTGGCCTGCGGCGCAGCTCGCCGAGCTCCGGGTCCTGGCCGCCTGACGCGTATTTCGGTCATCCCAAAACTAGGTAAACGGATTCTGTCATGATCCACCAGGTCAGAACCTTGATCACAAACTTTCCGCAACTTGAGTCAACCTTCTCCCCAATTTGTGCCTCAAAGTAAATAGAGGGTCGGCAGTCCCGAGCCGACCCCCTGGTAACGGGGAGAGGAATCAGCACCCTCATGAAGAAACTCGCAGTATCTCTTCTGGCCGTCGCAGCCGGTAGCACCATGCTCGTTCCCGCGAGCGCGGCGTTCGCGACCACCACCGATCCCACGGTGGACATCGTCGACATCTCGCCGAACCCGGTGAAGGTGCCGCGCGGCGGCGAGACCAAGGTGAAGATCGTCGTCGAGGCGTCGCCCGATGTCGACAAGGTCGAGATCGCGGTCGAGCCCGCCGACGGACAGGTCCGCACGTTCGTCGCCAAGGAGATCGGCAACACCGAGAAGTGGGTGTACACCGTCTCGTTCAACGGCAACGACCCGGCCGGTAAGTGGAAGGCCACCGCGCTCGCCACGGACGTCCAGACCAGCAAGACGGACTCCGACCGCGCCTACTTCTACGTCGAGCAGGCCCCGGCGGGCAAGCTCGACACCCGCTTCAGGCACTTCTCCGCCAACCCGGAGAGCGTGAAGAAGGGCAAGAAGATCTACTTCGCCGGTCGCCTCCAGGTGAACGACGAGGGCTGGCACAACGCGAGCGGCGAGAAGGTCAACATCTACTACCGCCAGAGCCGTCACAGCGGCTGGAAGTGGGTCGCCCGCGACTGGACCGACCGTCACGGCCGCTTCTACGCCACCACCAAGGCGTGGAAGTCCGGCACGTTCAAGGCCGTGTTCGCCGGTAACGACGAGCTCAACGGCTCGACCAGTGGCTACGAGTACGTGCGCGTCAAGCGCTCCTGGTACTCCCACCACTAAGAAGTGAGCGAACAGAGCCCGGCTCCGGAGAGGAGCCGGGCTCTTTCGTGGGTAGGGCTGCAGGCATGCTGGACAATCACGATCCCTTCGACATCTTCGACACCGAGGCGGCCCGGCTCGACCGGCACTTCGCCACGCTCGACGAGCGCGGCTGGGCCAGGCCCACCCGCTGCGAAGGCTGGTCGGTGCGCGACGTGCTGGGCCACCTGGCCGGCGAGGAGCTCTACAACCACGCCTGCCTCGACGGCTCCGTGCCCGCGCTGATGGCCAAGCTGGAGGAGGTCGGCGTACGCGGATTCGACGACTTCAACCAGTGGTGCGTGGAGCAGCGGCGTGACCTGCCCGTCGCCGACGTGCTGGCCGAGTGGCGAGAGCGCAACGGGCAGACGCGCGAGCGCATGCGGGCCCTCGGACGCGACGCCACCCTGGCGACCGCCGCCGGGCCGTATCCGGTGGGGCTGCAGACCTTCCACTACTGCTCGGAGTACGCCACGCATGCCGACGACGTGGGCGCCGAGGTCGGCGACGACGAGGCGGAGGCGCGCACGCGGTGGCGCGTCGACGTCGGCCGGTTCGCCCTGGAGGAGGCGGGGGCGAAGGTCCAGGTGGAGCAGACGGCCGAGCAGATGTGGGTGCACGCCGGCGACGCCGGCGCCACGCTGTCCTTCCCCGAGTTCGTGGAGGCCACCGTGGGGCGGCTGCCCGCCGATCACCCGCTGGACCAGGAACTCGCCTCCGCCCTGCGCTGCCTGGCCTGAGCCCCCGGCCACAGGCCGTGAAGCTCGGGTGTGCCCGGCGCAGGGCGCGCGGGGCGCAGATCGCCTCGGGCCCTGGAGACGCAGCGCTCAGATCGCCTCGGGCCCTGGAGACGCAGCGCTCAGATCGCCTCGGGCCCTGGAGACGCAGCGCTCAGATCGCCTCGGGGTCCAGGCCCAGGGCCGCGCGGCCGCCGTCGACCGGCACGCTCACGCCCGAGACGAAGCTCGCCGCGTCCGACAGCAGGTAGGCCACGGTCGCCGCGACCTCCTCCGGTCCCGCGGCGCGGCCGAGCGGCTGCAGCCTGGCCACCTCCGCCTCGACCGACGGGCCGCGCTCGGCGACCATCTCGCGGTAGCGGGCGGTGGCCACCGTGCCGGGCGCCACGGCGTTGACCCTGATCCCGTGCCTGCCGTACTCCACGGCGAGGGCGCGGGTGAGCCCTTCGACGCCCGCCTTCGCGGTGGCGTACGGCAGGGCGCCGGGCACGGGCCGCTGCGCCTGGTGGGAGGTGACGTTGACGATCGCTCCCCCGCTCCCGCGCGCCATGAACCTGCGTACGGCCTCCGCGCACCCCACGACGGCCAGGGCGAGGTTGGCCTGGATGAGCCCCAGCACCTCCTCGACAGGGGAGGAGTGCAGCGACGCGTCCTGGAAGATCGCGGCGTTGTTCACCCAGCCCCTGAGCGTGCCGTACTCCTCGGCCAGGTCGGCGGCCCGCGCCGCCACGGCCGGGTCGCCCGCGTCCCCCACCACGTCGGCGGGTCCTGCCCGGTCGATCACAACGACCTTGCCGGGCAGCGCCTCCACGATCGCGCGTCCGATGCCCTGTGCTCCTCCGGTCACCACATATGTATCGCCCATATTGTGACCCTAGTCACTGAAGATCCGGATCAGTCGTGCGAGAGTCGAAGGCGTGCTCCGCGCACGGACGACGGGACCCCGATTGGTCGCCGCGCTGGCGATCACCCAGACCATCGGTTTCGGCGTCCTGTACTACGCCTTTTCGGTCTTCATCCCGCCCATGAGCCGCGACCTGGGCGCCGGCGTCGCCCAGCTGACCGTGGCGATCACGCTCGCGAACCTGGTGTCCGGACTGGCCGCCCCGCTCCTGGGCCGCCGGCTCGACCGGCGCGGCGGGCGCGGCATGATGACCCTGGGCTCGCTGCTCGGCACCGCCGGCCTGCTCGCCTGGTCGCAGGTGCAGAACCTGCTCCAGCTCTACCTGGTCTGCCTGGTGCTGGGCGTGGCCGCGGCGATGGTGCTCTACGAGGCCGCCTTCGCCGTGATCGTCGCCTGGTTCGACCCGGAACGGCGCTCCAGAGCGCTCCTGTCGGTCACGATCGTCGCCGGATTCGCCTCGACCGTCTTCATGCCGCTCACGGGACTGCTGGTGGAGGAGTACGGCTGGCGCACGGCGCTGGTGATCCTGGCCGCGGGCTACGGGGTGATCGCGGTGCCGCTGCACGCGACCCTGCCTCGGGTGAGGGCTCTGACCCGAGCCCCCGCCGGGGTGGGCGCGGCCCTGCGCGAGCGGCCGTTCTGGCTGCTGGCCTTCGCCTTCCTCACCCAGACCGGTGCGGTCGCGGTGGTGGCGATGCTGCTGGTGACGTATCTGATCGTGCTGGGCCATCCGCCGTTGTTCGCCGCCACCGTGGCGGGTCTGCTCGGCGTGCTGTCGGTGACCGGGCGCGTGATCACCACCGGCCTGCAGAGCCGCTGGCCGATCGCCCTGGTCACCGCCGCGGTCTTCGGCCTGCAGGCGCTGGCCGCGCTGCTGCTGCCCCTGACCGGGCGGAGCGTGCCGGGGGCGATCGGCTCGGTGGTCCTGTTCGGGCTGGGCTTCGGGGTGGCCACCATCGCCCGCCCCGCGCTGCTGGCCGAAAGGTACGGCACGGCGGCCTACGCCTCGATCAGCGGCGCCACCGCCCTGCCGATCCTGGCGGCCAAGGCGATGGCGCCGCTGGTGGCCGCCTTCGCGGCGCAGGTCACCGGGTACGCGGTGGTGATGACCGCGGTTGCGGCGGCCTGCGCGGCGGGCGGGGCGGCCCTGGTGGCCTACCAGTGGATCACCCGCGAGCCCCACTGAGACCGCTCGCGGCGCGACCCCGGCTCATGGCGCACCCTTTGTTCACGCTGCGACCCCGGCTCAGGCGTAGACGCCGGTGATCCACTCGCGCCAGTAACGCTCGGACTCCTTCTGGTCGACGTCGGCGCCGAACAGGTGGTGGGCGATGTCGACCGAGTCCGGCTTGCCCTGGAAGCGGTAGAGCCCGTCCTCCGTGCGCACTCCCAGGAAGAACCCGTAGAACGCCGGCTCGACCGTGTAGTCGACCACGCCCTGCGCGCCGTTCGGCAGCCGCACGGTGTCACCCGGGGCGGGCATCTCCGACAGCCCGAGCGCCGCGGCGAACGCCGGCCACACCTCGGTCTGCTCCTTGGGCCCCTCGGCCAGCACGTAGACGGCGTGGCGTCCCGGGAAGTGGGTGAGGTACTCCGACAGCGAGTGAAGGTACTGGTCCCAGCCGTGGCCGGTCATGATGACGTACTCGTCGCCCCAGCCCTCGCCGAGGTGGCCGCTGTGCACGAACTTCAGCACCGTGCTGCCGCCGTCGCGCCCCTCGATGAGGTACTCGAAGGCCATGAGCGTGCCGTCCTCGCCGGGAGGGCTCTCGACGGTCAGCCGCCTGGGCGGGTCCCAGCCGGTGATGGTCGACTCCTCGGTGTAGCCCGCGACCTCCAGGCGGAGCTTGCCGCCGACGCCGGGGTCCACCGAATGCGGGAAGAGCCATGACGCCAGACCGGGACCGGTGGCGATGGCCTCCCAGACCTGCTCGGGCGTGGCCGGCAGCTCAACCTCTTTGCTGATCTCGAATTCCTTGGTCACTGCTGCTCCTTAACGGCGGGGTGCACGGCGATCAGGACCCGGTGGGGACGGCCGCCTTCCGCGTTTTCGTCGTGATATTTGCTGACAAGAGTCGCGACAGCGTGCGCGAGCTCCTCGGCGAACGCCGCCCGGTCGGCTCCGCTGGCGAAGCGCACCTCGGCGTCCAGGGCGAAGGTGGCCACCTTCTTGCCCGCCTTGGTGGCGCCGGTGACCAGCAGGCCCACCTCCTTGATCAGGCGGGCCGCGAGCGCCAGCAGCCAGCGGGCCGACAGCCGGTCGGGGGCCTTGCCCGGGTCCGGCTGCACGGCGCCCAGCGCGCTCGGCGAGATCACGTAGGAAGCCGCCGACGCCCGCAGGACACGCTCGGTGAAGTTGCCCTTCCTGCGCTCTTCGACGAGCTCCACCAGGCCGTGCTTCTCCAGGGTGCGCAGGTGGTAGTTGACCTTCTGCCGGGGCAGGCCCACCTTCGCCGCCAGGCTGCTGGCGGAGCCGGGTTCGGCCAGTTCGGCCAGCAGGCGCGCCCGCATGGGATCCAGCGACGCCTCCGCCGCACCGGGATCTTCGATCACTGCCACGTCGAACATATCCCCAGCGTGCACGCGACAAAAAAATTTGTCAAGCGCACAACGCCGCATCGATCAGCTCCTGAGCGGCCGCGTCCTGCTCCAGGTCGGAGAATCCGTCCATCGACATGCTCGACACCGACAGCACGACACCGCGGCTGCCGTCGTCGGCGAATCCCTCGTACGTCAGGTAGCCGGGCACGGACCCGCCGTGCCTCCAGTAACCCCCGCCGCACGTCAGCTCGCTCCACGCCAGGCCCAGGCCGTACCTCCCGCCCTCGGCGGGCACCGTGCTCTTCATGGCGGCCAGTTCGGCGGGCGCGAGGAGCTCGCCGCCGAGCAGGGCGGCGAAGAAGCGCAGCAGGTCGCGCGGGGTGCTGATGATCGCACCGCCCGCGTCGCCCGCGCTGGGGTCGAGCCTCGTGGTGTCCACCAGCGGGCCTCCGGTCTCGAAGCGGGTGAAGCCCCTGGCGTGCGGCTCGGGGACCCGCGTGCCCTCCCCCGTGCTCGTCCCGGTCAGGCCGAGCGGCTCGATGATCCGGCCGCGCACCTCCCGCTGCCAGCCACGCCCGGTCACCGCCTCGATCAGCATGCCGAGCACGACGTAGTTGGTGTTGGAGTACTGGTGCGCGAGCCCTGGCTCGCTTCTGGGCGGGCGGCGCATGGCGACCTCGACCAGGTCTCGCGCGGTGTAGTGCTGGAACCGCCGCTCGGCGAAGTCCTCGGCCGAAGCGAACGGGTCCCATGCGGGATCCTGGCTGTAGTCGGGCAGGCCGCTGGTGTGCCGCAGCAGGTCCGTGACGGTGATCTGCTCCGGGATCACGCCCGGCAGGTGCGTGGCCACCGGGTCCTCCAGCCGGAGCCTGCCCTCCGCGCGCAACTGGAGCACCACGGTGGCGACGAAGGTCTTGGTCGTGCTGCCGATGCGGAAGTGCCCGTTCTCGGGTACGGCGGGGCCGCTGGTGGCGGCGATGAAGCGCCCGTCCACGGCCATCATCGCCTGGGCGCCGACGGCCCCGGCGTTCCTGACGCGCCTGACCGCGTCGTCGAGGTCGCCGCGCTGGTAGCCGGCGCAGCCCACGACCAGCAGCAGAACCGGCAGCAGGGCGGGCACGACCGGCAGGGTCCGTCTCATTCCAGCACCCGCCTGGAGATCACCGCGGGCTCCTTGCCGGCCAGGAGCCAGCCGCCCAGCGTGGCCAGCGCGGGCACGCCCGCCGGTGGCCCAGGCCGTCGAGCTCGCGCGGCACCATCACGTTCTCCACGGCGGTCAGCCCGGCCAGGAGGTTGAAGTCCTGGAAGACGTAGCCGATCGAGCGCCTGCGCAGCCTGGCCAGCTCGTCCTTGCCCAGCCGCGAGACGTCCTGGCCGGCGATCAGCACCGTTCCCGCCGTCGCGCGCTCCAGCGTGCCCGCGATGGTCAGCAGGGTGCTCTTGCCCGAGCCACTGGGGCCCATGAGGGCGACCAGTTCGCCGGGCGCGACGCTCAGGTCGATCTCATCGAGCGCCCGCACCTCGGCCGGGCCGCTGCCGTAGACCTTCGTGACCCCGCGTAACTCGATCATCGTGCAGCCTCCCGCCCAGCCGTGTCTCGGCCGAGTCGAGCCAACGGATGACACCTTCCAGCCGGAACAGTTCGGAGTCGACCACCAGCGCCAGCCCCAGGTCCGGCTCGTCCTCCTTGAGCTGGGTGTACTGCTGCATGGCCTGGACGACGTGCTTCCTGTGGATCTGCAGCAGCTCGCGTACGTCGATGCCCGGCACCGTGGTCGCCACGAGGACCTTGATGACCAGCTCGTCGCGCGGGGGCGCCGTGGTGGCCGGCGGCGTGCGCAGCCAGGCCGCCAGCTCGTCGCGGCCTGAATCCGTGAGCTGGTAGACGTTCTGCAGGCCCTCCCCCGCGGCCTGGCCGGACGCGACCAGGCCGTCGCGGTCGAGGCGCTGCAGGGTCGTGTAGACCTGGCCGACGTTGAGCGGCCACACCTCGCCCGTGCGCGCCTCGAACTCCTGGCGCAGCTGCAGGCCGTACTTGGGGCCCTCGCTGAGCAGGGCGAGCAGGGCGTGGCGGATGCTCATACTCGGTATAATACCGAGTATAGTCGGGCCGTCAACGGTCCGGTGCACGAGCGCCCGCCCGGAGGCGGACGCTCAGCGGGCGGCGCGGCCCAGGTAGGCCAGCAGCCGCTCGCCCGGCGTGGCCGCCGGGCCGACGGGGACCCGCGCGGCGAACCGCACCGGCCGGTCGTCGTCGTCGATCAGCACCGGCGCCAGTTCCATCAGTTCCGTCGCCAGCGGTCCCGGTATCGGCCGGTTCTGGCCGCAGGCCATGGCCACGTCCCAGCCGTGCACCGCGACCTCGATCGCCCCGACTCCCGCCACGGTCATCGCGGTCAGCGGGCACCCGCCGACCGTGACGACGCCCTCCTCGCCCGCCCACGTCCAGGCGCCGATCAGGCGGCAGGCCCGCAACCGCAGGCTCGCCACCGGGTCGCCCACGGCCTGCGAAGCCCGGTGCCGGCCCACCGGAGCCGGGTCGTACTCCACCTCGCCCAGGTCGGCGGCCTCGAACAAGGCCGCGAGCGAGTCGTCCATGTGCGCCAGCAAGGCCCGCAGGTCCCACGCCGAGCAGGGCGTCGGCCGGTCGAGCGCCTGCGGGGTCACCAGGACCAGGCTGCCCAGCGTGTAGGAGATGGCGCGCTCAAGCAGCGCCAGTCCACCCGTCATCACCTCACCCCCTTCCTGCTTTTGTAGACGGTCGGGGCGGCGAAAAGTCATCGCCTCGCCGGGGTGGCTGTTTCGTAACATATGTCGGAGCAAGGTCTGGGGTACCTGTAGGGGTCATCCCGGAGTCCGCTCAGTGGACAATCAGGGTCAAGCACGGATGTCGGAAATTCCTTGGCGGCGAACGATGAGTTTGTCGGCGCACACCGGTCTGTACTGGTGAAGCAACCAACGAGGAGGCCCGCGATGAGCACCACGTCCGATCTGGCCCAAGTTCTGTTCGCCTCGCCGCTGCAGCCCTCGACCGACCTGACCCCCGAGCGGGTGCGGGCGGCCATCGAGACCTGCGCATGCGACGCCGAGGCCTGTGCCGCCTACGTCGCCCAGGAAGCGGGCGACCACCCCGAGTCCTACGTCACCCGGATGCGCTGGGCCCTGCGGGCCGTCGCCATGGCCTACCCGGCCGGCGCTCCCGCCCTGCGCCTGGCCGCCTGAGCCACGCACACCGCCCTCGCACCACACCGCACACGCGCACGAGCACCGCGCATGAGCAGCGAAGGAGCAACCGCCATGCACCCCTGGTTCGCAGAGATCATCGCACCCGACACCGACGACGACGGCCGCGGGCGCACCCGCAGGCGCCGCCAGACCCGCGTCCGCGCCATCGTCCGCCGCCCGGCCACCGACCGCCGCAACGCCCGCTGACCCGGGGGCAGGCTAGACCACCCGCCCCCACAGCGACGCACCGTCCGCCGACTCGACCTCGTAGTCGAAGTTCCCGGCCCCTAGCGACTTCTCCAGCACTCTGACGATCTTCCTGGCCTCGTCGTCCGCCACGGCCGCGTAGAACGGCCTGCCGTTCCGCCCGAAGGTGATCGCCGACGGGATCTCCCACTCCCCGAGATGCCCCTGGGCCTCGTCGAACCTGAGCGGTTCGAACCCCAGCCCCCTGGCGTACTCCACGGAGCCCATCACGACCTGCCTGGCCAGTTCCAGAGGGACGGCCTGCCACCCGGCGTACTCCCCGAAGAAGAACTGCCGGTACTTGCTGAGCTCGCGCTCGTCCATGATCTCCGGCCCCATGGCGTTCCTGACGCCGAGGCAGTACACGTCGGCCAGGTAGCCGCAGACGGAGACCTTGTCGTAGCCGTGCCTGCGCGCCACCAGGACGCTGACCATGCCCGCGGCCGAGGTGTCGTCGGGCGCGTCGTCGCTCCAGCCGCGCGAGGCGTCGAAGGCCAGCCCGGCGCTCCACCCCGAGTTCATCCAGCAGCCGAGCAGCTCGGCCTCGCCGGGCTCGCGCTGGGCGGCAGCGGCGGCCACCTCCCTGACGAGAGGGGCGACGGCGGCGGGTGACAGACCCAGCGCCCTGGCGATCTGCTTGGGCGATTTCCCCTCGCCGCGCAGCTCGCGTACGCGGTCCAAAAGCTCGGCGTGCTCCATAGTCGCAGGAGCCTACCGCCCGCTCGACCAAAGCCGCATCGCGCACATTCGTTCTTATAGAGAACGATCCACTATCTGGGGAAATTGACTGATACTGCACCCTTCGTTCACTATACGAACGTGACTGACAAGGTGGTGGCCTCCGCGGCCGAGGCGGTGGCGGACGTGCGGGACGGCACGTCGTTCGCGGTGGGCGGTTTCGGCCTCAGCGGCGTGCCGACGGTCCTGATCCAGGCACTGCATGACAGGAACGTGCGGGATCTGGCGGTGGTCTCGAACAACTGCGGCGTCGACGGCGGAGGGCTGGGCGTGCTCCTGGCCGAGGGGCGCATCTCCCGGGTGACCGCCTCCTACATCGGCGAGAACAAGGAGTTCGCCCGCCTCCTGCTCGCCGGCGAGCTGGAGGTCGAACTGGTCCCCCAGGGCAGCCTGGCCGAGCGGCTCAGGGCCGGCGGGTGCGGCATCCCGGCCTTCTACACCCCGGCGGGCGTCGGCACCCAGGTGGCCGAGGGCGGCATGCCGATGGGCACCGGGTTGTCGGAGCCGAAGGAGGTCAGGCGGTTCGACGGCAGGGAGTACGTGCTGGAGCGCGCCATCACCACCGACTACGCCTTGGTGCGCGCGGCCAGGGCCGATCGCCACGGGAACCTGGTCTTCAACAAGTCCGCCAGGAACTTCAACCCGCTCGCCGCCATGGCGGGCAAGGTCACCATCGCCGAGGTCGAGGAGCTGACCGAGCTGGATCCCGACGAGGTGCACCTGCCGGGTGTGTTCGTCCAGCGGGTGGTGGTGCTGACGCCCGCGCAAGCCGTACAGAAGGGCATCGAGAAGTTGACGGTGCGTGCCTGATGCCGTGGACCCGCGATGAGATGCTCGCCCGCGCGGCGGCCGAGCTGCGTGACGGCGACTACGTCAACCTGGGCATCGGGCTGCCGACGCGCATCCCCGAGTTCCTGCCTCCTGGCGTCGGCGTCTGGCTTCACTCCGAGAACGGCGTGCTCGGCGTGGGCCCCTACCCGGCCAGGCAGGACGTCGACCCCGACCTGATCAACGCCGGCAAGGAGACCGTGACGGTCGTGCCGGGGGCCAGCTACTTCGACTCCGCGTTGTCGTTCGGGATGATTCGCGGCGGCCACATCGACGTGGCGGTGCTCGGCGCGATGCAGGTGTCGCGACACGGCGACCTGGCCAACTGGATGGTGCCCGGCAAGCTGGTCAAGGGCATGGGCGGGGCCATGGACCTGATCCACGGCGCCCGCCGGGTGATCGTCGTGATGGAGCACACCGCCAAGGACGGCGCTCCCAAGCTGGTCGCCGAGTGCGACCTGCCGCTGACCGGCCGCCGGTGCGTCCACCGCGTGATCACGAATCTGTGCGTGGTGGACGTCACCGGCGACGGTCTGTCGCTCGTCGAGACGGCCCCCGGGGTCAGTCCCGAGGAACTGCGCCTGCCGTGATGGGCAGGTTGCGGCTGAACAGGCCGCCCGGGTCGTGGGCGCGCTTGACGGCCGCCAGGCGTTCCGCGGTCGCGGCCGGGTAGACCTCGGCGACGTCGTCGGCGTCCGGGTGGGTGATGAAGTTGCCGTACGCGCCCTTCACGTGCGGGCGCAGGCCGGCCCAGAGCTCCTCGAAGGCCTCCAGCCGTGCCGGGTGGTCCTCCGGGGCGCCCAGGAGCACCGTGGAGATCATGACCTCGGCGTCCCGGTGCGCGAAGGCCGTGGCCTCGGGCGCCACGCGGTTCAGCGCGCCGCCGATGAATCGGACCTCGCGGTACATGAGCGGGACCTGCGCCGCGGCCAGCGTGTCGATGGCCGCGTCGGACAGGTCGGGCGACAGGCGGTTGCGCACGATCGGCTGCCAGCCGGGCGGCAGGCCCGCCTCCTCCAGCACCTCCGCGTACGGCACGACCTTGACCTCCTTGTCGACCAGTTCCCCGAGCCCGGCCAGGACCTCGACGCCGGAGTGGTCGTCGCCCGCGTAGGCGGCGGCGATCGACAGCGACGGCGATCCGTCGGGGCCGAAGGCGGGGAAGATCGAGGCCGTCGAGGTGAGCCCCTCGTCGGCCGTGCGCATCACGTCGCGCCAGGTCTTCAGCACCGAGGCGATGTCGTCGGCCGCGTAGGTGTAGCGCGCGAAGGTGACGAGCGTCTCCCGCGGGACGACCAGCTCGAACCTCACCACGATCCCGGCCTGGCCACCGCCGCCGCGCACGGCCCAGAACAGGTCGGCGTTCTCCGCCTCGGAGGCCCGCAGGATCTCGCCCGAGGCCGTCACCACCTCGACGGCCGTCACGTGGTCGATCGTCAGGCCGTACTTGCGCACCAGCCATCCGATGCCGCCGCCGACCAGCAACCCGCCGACCCCGACCGAGCGGGTGTCGCCGGAGGAGAGGGCCAGGCCGTACGGCGCCAGCGTCTCGGCCACCTGGTGCCAGTGCGCGCCCGGCTCGATGACCACCCGGTCGCCGTCGACCTCGATCGTGTTCAGCCGGGACAGATCGATGATCACACCACCGTCGTTGGTGGCGTAGCCGGCGCCGTGGTGGCCGCCGCTGCGCACCGACAACTCCAGGCCGCCGTCACGCGCGAAGCCGACGGCCTCGGCGACCTCGGCGGCGGAACGCGGCAGGAACACGTGCGCGGGGCTGCCGCTGTGGGCGAACGAACCGGAGACCTGCTCGTAGGACGGGTCACCGGGACGAATGACATCAACACTCATGATTACTTTCCTTTCCGTGCCTTCCACCAACAGGTCGAAGCCGCTCACGCTTCCTCGACACATGTGGCGAAAAAATTTGAAGGGCACACCTTAGCCCGGTGTGCCCTTCGCTCCGTCAGATCCGTTCGAGGATCTTCCTGAGCTGCGCGACCTCGGCCTTCTGCGCCTCGGCGATCTCCTTGGCCAGCGCCTTCGCGGCGGGATCACGGCCGTCGGACCGTTCGGTCTCGGCCATCTCGATCGCTCCCTCGTGGTGGGCGATCATCTGCTCGGCGAAGAGCCTGTCGAACGCGGCGCCCTGGGCCGCGCCCAGCCTGGCCATGTCGTCGTCGGACAGCATGCCCGGCATGCCGTGGTGCATCGGCGCCTCGACGGGCTCGCCCCATGCGGTCAGCCACCCCGTCAGGGTGGTGATCTCGGGGTCCTGCGCGGCCTTGATCCTGCCGGCGAGCTCCTTGATCTCGGGGTCGGCCGCCCGGGTGGCGGCCAGATCGGCCATCCGCACGGCCTGCCGGTGGTGCGGGATCATCATCTGCGCGAACATCACGTCCGCGTCGTTGAACGACGCGGCGCTCGCGGCGGGCGAGGACGCCGGGGTCGCCGGGGTCACGGTGGTCGAGGTGTTTCCGCAGGCGGCCAGCGCCAGCGCTCCCGCCACGGCGACGATCGTGCGCTTGAACATCGTGCTCCTTGGTGTCTTCGTCTGGATGGGTCCGGAGGCGGGATCCGGCCTACTGACGAAGGACCGTGGTGCGCGGCGGCGGGCGGGCGACCGGTTCGGCCGGCGGCCGCATGCCGTACGGCAGGGCGAGGGGCAGGGGCACGGGCGGCAGGGCCCCTCCGAGGACGGCCACCAGAACGACGGGCGAGGCGGCGACGGCGACGCACACCGACGAGGGGTCGGGCCGGTGGTCGGCGGAGACGCTGTGGCAGTGTTCCGGCGAGACGTGCCCGATCGTGTGCATGCCGCCGAGGCCCAGCGTGAGGGCGATCAGGAGCACGAGTCGAACGGGCACGGCAGGTACCTTACCCCAGGAGGGTGTAGGCCCCGGATCAGCCCTTGCCGCCCGTCGTGGCGATGCCCTTGACGAAGTGACGCTGCCCGAGGAAGAACAGGATGATCATCGGCACGGTGGTGATGACGCTGGCGGTCATCACGATCTCCCAGTGCCACTCGCCGCCGAACCCGTAGGCGTCCAGGAGCGCCTTGAGCCCGCGCGGCACGGTGAAGGTCGAGGAGTCGCGCAGGTAGATCAGCGGCCGCATCAGGTCGGTCCAGGCGGCCTGGAACTCGAACAGCCAGGTCACCACGATCGCCGGACGGCACAGCGGCAGCGCGATCCGGGAGAAGATCGTCCAGTTGTTCGCCCCGTCGACCCTGGCCGCCTCGAACGGCTCGCGCGGCAGGCCGAGGAAGAACTGGCGCAGCAGGAAGATGTAGAAGGCGCTGCCGAACAGGTTCTGCGCCCACAGCGGGGTGAGCGTGCCGACCATGCCGAGCGAGTTCCAGATGAGGTACGTCGGGATCATGGTGACGGCGCCGGGCAGCATCATGGTCGCCAGCACGACGCCGAAGAGCAGGTTGCGTCCGGGGAAGCGGAAGTAGGCGAAGCCCCAGGCGACCATGGCGCTGGTGACGGTGACCGCCACGGCGGCCAGCACGGTCACGTAGGCCGTGTTCAGCATCCACAGCCCCATCGGGGCCTCCTGCCAGACCTTCAGGTAGTTCTCGAAGGTGAAGGTCTCCGGGATCAGCCTGTGGTCGAAGACCTCTCCGCGGGGCTTGAAGGAGGCGCTGAGCAGCCAGACGAACGGATAGATGAACACCACCGACAGCAGCGCCAGCGTGCTCCAGATGAGCGCCTTCCTCATGGCCGCCCCTCGTAGTGCACGTAGCGCCTGGAGACCAGCACCTGCACCACCGTGATCGCCATGATCACGATGAACAGCACCCAGGCCATGGCGGAGGCGTAACCCATGTGCAGGAACTCGAAGGCCTGCTGGAACAGGTAGATCACATAGAAGAGCGCGGCGTCGTTGCTGTAAGTGGTGTTGCCGGAGCCGAAGAAGGCGGTGTAGGCCTCGGTGAAGGACTGCAGGGCGCCGATGGTGTCCACGACGACGACGAAGAAGATCGTCGGGCTGATCATCGGCACGGTGACCCGCAGCGTGCGCCGCCACCATCCGGCCCCGTCGACCAGAGCCGCGTCATAGAGCTCCTGGGGTACGGCACGCAGCGCCGCCAGCAGGATGATCACCGTGGCCCCGACGGTCCACAGGCTCATCAGCACCAGCCCGGGCTTGACCCAGCCGGGATCGGTGGTCCAGGAGGGCCCGTCGATCCCGAAGACGCCCAGCACGCTGTTGATCAGCCCGCTCTGACCGTTGAAGAGCATCAGCAACAGGATCCCGACCGCCACCGGCGGGGTCATCTTGGGCAGGAAGAAGGCGGTGCGGAAGAAGCCGGTGGCCCGCGCCGCGGCGTTCAGCAGCAGCGCGAGCGCGAGCGCGACGACGAGTTGGGCGGGGACCGACATCGCGGCGAAGATCAGCGTGTTGCGGAAGGCGAGCCCGATCTTGGGATCCTCGAACAGCGCCGCGTAGTTGTCGAAGCCCACGAAGTTCGGGTCGTTGATCACGTCGTAGTCGGTCAGCGAGAGGTAGCCGCTGTACAGCACCGGCCAGAGAGTGAAGATCAGGAATCCGATGATCCACGGGCTGATGAACAGCAGGGCCGCCCGGGTGTCACGCCGCCTCATCTCAGTTGGTTCGCTTCGTCCACCCGGCCCACGCCTTGTCGAGCGCGGCCTGCGCCTCCTGCTGGGCCCTGTCGAGGCTCTCCTTCGGCCCCATCTGCCCGTTCAGGACCCGGTTGGCGGCATCCTGCCAGGCCTTCTTGAACTCCTCGCCCGCCGGGTTGGCCGGGAGGCTGAAGTTGTTGTCGTTGGCCTCGTAGACGGCCTTCACGCCGGTGTCCCAGGGCTGGCCGCCGGGGGTGAGCATCGACTCGATGGTCTCGTCGGCCTGCTCGTTGCCGGTCAGGATGCCGGTGAAGGGCTTGTTCTCCTTGGTGCGCAGGTCCACCCGGGCCTGCGCGGCCGCCCTCCAGGTGTCGACCAGCGTCATGTGCTTGGCGAAGCGGCAGGCGGCCTCGGGGTTCTTGGCGCCCTTGGGAATGGCCCAGGCGCGGCCCGAGGAGTAGGCCAGCGGGTTGCCCTCCTTGTCGCGGAAGGCGTCGAAGGCCATGGCCGCCTTGGGCGACTCGTCGTTGAGCACGTTGACGTACCACTGCTCCATCGGCATCGCGCCCAGCTCGTTCTTGGCGAACTGGTTGCCCTTGCCGAAGAAGTCGGCCGCGTCGCGCAGCGCCTTGACCTTGGCGAAGCCGCCCTGCGTGTCGTAGACGCCCGCGGCGAAGGTCAGTGCCTCGACCACCTTGGGGTCGTTCAGCCGGGCGGTCCTGCCGTCCTCGGACAGCAGGTCGGCGCCGTTGGCCTTGGCCCACAGGGGTAAGAACTCCGGCAGCTTGCTGTCGAAGCCGATGACCTTCAGCTTGCCGCCGGCGTTCTGGTGCAGCTTCCGCGCCGCGGCGGTGATGTTCTCCCAGCCGGAGCCGTTGACGTCCGCGATGGTCAACCCCGCCTTGTCCAGCAGGCCGGCATTGGCCATGGTGATCTGGACCTGGTTGAACTCGGGGATGCCCCACACCTCGTCGCCCAGGGTGACCTGGGCGAGCGCGGCGTCGTCATACATGCCGACGTCGATCTGCTCGCCCTCGATGCAGGCGCCGAGCGGGATGATCGCACCCCGCGAGGCGAAGGTGCCGATCTGGTCGCGGATGGCGTAGACGAGGTCGGGCGGGGAGCCCGAGGCGACCGACGACAGGAACTGCTGCACGTCCAGGTCGCCTTCGGTGCGCTTGACGTCGGCTCCGCCCAGGGCGGCCTTGGCCAGGTCGAGGCGGGTGGTGGCCACCTCGTCGACGCCGGCGATGCCCATCACCGTGATCGTGCCCGTGTACGCGGCGCCCGGGTTGAACGT
This sequence comes from Nonomuraea soli, assembly GCF_013761175.1. Taxonomy (GTDB): domain Bacteria; phylum Actinomycetota; class Actinomycetes; order Streptosporangiales; family Streptosporangiaceae; genus Nonomuraea; species Nonomuraea soli. The sequence continues at coordinate 550,932 of NZ_JACDUR010000004.1, read as the reverse complement.
GCCGGCCTCCTGCGGCGCCGCCTGACCCCCTGTGCCCTTGGCGCAGGAGGTCAGGGCGAGTGCGAGAACCGCGAGGCGGATCGGCGTCTTCATGGCCGGGAGCTGCCCGGGCCGGGTCACTCACACGTCAGTCGGCGTTCTTCCAGGTGGCGAGCAGCTTGTCGTAGTCGAGCGTCTCCGGCTTGCCCCGCTCGTCGGCGAGCTTGGGCGCGGGGGCGCCCGGCTGGTCGAGCCAGGTCTGCGCGCTCTGCTCGGGGTTGAGCTTGGGCGCGCAGTCGCCGCCGTACCCGATGCGCTCCAGGCGCGCCAGGATGTCGTCCTGCTGCTTGGCCAGGTTGTCCATCGACTGCTGCGGCGTGGTCTCGCCGGTCACCGCGGTGGCCACGTTCTGCCACCACAGCTGGGCCAGCTTGGGATAGTCGGGCACGTTCGTGCCGGTAGGGGTCCATTGCACGCGGGCGGGCGAGCGGTAGAACTCGATCAGCCCGCCGTACCTGTCGGCGTTCTGGGTGAAGTGGTCGGACCTGATGTCGCTGTCGCGGATGAAGGTCAGCCCGGTGATCGACTTCTTCAGCGAGACGGACTTGGAGGTGACGAACTGGGCGTAGAGCCAGGCCGCGTCGCGGCGTTCCTTCGGGGTGTTCTTCAGGAACGTCCACGATCCGGCGTCCTGGTAGCCGAGCTTGTGGCCGTCCTTCCAGTAGGCGCCGTGCGGGCTGGGGGCCATGCGCCACTTCGGCTTGCCCTCGGAGTCGACGACCGGCAGGCCCTGCTTGGTCATGTCGGCGGTGAAGGCGGTGTACCAGAAGATCTGCTGGGCGATCGCGCCCTGGGCGGGCACCGGGCCGGACTCGCTGAAGTTCATCCCGGCCGCCTCGCGCGGGGCGTACTTCTTCATCCAGTCGACGTACTTGGTCAGCGCGTAGACGGCGGCGGGCCCGTTGGTGTCGCCGCCGCGGGTGACGCTGGAGCCGACCGGGCGGCAGTTCTCCACCCTGATGCCCCAGTCGTCGACCGGCAAGCCGTTGGGGATGCCGGGGTCGCCGTTGCCGGCCATCGACAACCACGCGTCGGTGAAGCGCCAGCCCAGCGACGGGTCCTTGCGGCCGTAGTCCATGTGGCCGTAGACCTTCTTGCCGTCGATCGTGCCGTCGCCGTTGACCTTGTTGGTGAAGAAGTCGGCGATGTCCTCGTAGGCCGCCCAGTTGACCGGCACGCCCAGGTCGTAGCCGTAGGCGTCCTTGAACTGCTTCTTGATCTTCTCGTCGGTGAACCAGTCGTAGCGGAACCAGTAGAGGTTGGCGAACTGCTGGTCGGGCAGCTGGTAGACCTTCTTGTCCGGCCCGGTGGTGAAGCTGATCCCGATGAAGTCCTGCAGGTCCAGGGTGGGTGAGGTGACCGCCTTGCCTTCACCGTTGATGTAGTCGGACAGCGGGATGACCGCGTTGCCGCGCGAGTGGGTGCCGATGAGGTCGGAGTCGTTGACGTAGGCGTCGTAGATGTTCTGGTTGCCCTGGATCTGGGTCTGCAGCTTCTCGACGACGTCGCCCTCCTGGATCAGGTCGTGCTTGAGCCTGATCCCGGTGATCTCGCTGAACGCCTTGGCGAGGGTCTGCGCTTCGTACTCGTGGGTGGTGATCGTCTCGGAGACCACGTTGATCTGCATGCCGCGGTACGGCGCGGCCGCCTTCATGAACCACTCCATCTCCGCGAGCTGCTGCTCCTTGGAGAGAGTCGACGGGGTGAACTCTCCGCTCACCCACCGCTGCGCGGCCGCCCGCGCGTTCGCCTCGTTGAAGTCGGCGCCCGGCTCCTGAGAGCAGGCGACCAGCCCCAGCAGGGCCAGCAGTGCCATTGCTTGGTGTTTCATCCCCACCTCCCGATGACGACGATCAGTACGAGTGCACCCCCCAGAGCGAGGAGCATGGACAGGTCGGTGACGGCGATCCAGAGCACCAGGAAGGCGGCGGCGCTGATCAGCCCGATGTAGAGGCGGTCGCCCCGGTCGGTCTCGATGCGCAGGAACCCGCGGCGTGCGATGGGCGGTGAGAGCCTGGCCCAGACCCCCATGATCAGGAGCAGGGCGGCGATGCCCGCGAAGACGAGCGCCGTGGGCGTCGTCCAGAGCATCCAGTCGAACATCACACCCTCCCCAGCGCGAAGCCCTTGGCAATGTAGTTGCGCACGAACCAGATGAGGATGGCTCCAGGGATGATCGTCATGACACCGGCGGCGGCGAGCAGGCCCCAGTCGACACCGGCCGCGCTGACCGTGCGGGTCATCGTGGCGGCGATGGGCTTGGCGTCGACCGAGGTGATGGTCCTGGCGATGAGCAGCTCGACCCAGCTGAACATGAAGCAGAAGAAGGCCGTCACGCCGATCGCCGAGCGGATCATCGGCAGGAAGATCCTGAAGAAGAAGCCAGGCAGGGAGTAGCCGTCGATCGCCGCGGTCTCGTCGATCTCGCGCGGGATGCCCGACATGAAGCCTTCCAGGATCCACACGGCCAGCGGCACGTTGAAGAGCATGTGCGCCAGGGCCACGCCCAGGTGCGTGTCGAACAGCCCCACGCTCTGGTAGATCTGGAAGAACGGCAGCAGGAACACCGCGGGCGGCGCCATGCGGTTGGTGAGCAGCCAGAAGAACAGGTGCTTGTCGCCCGCGAAACGGAAGCGCGAGAAGGCGTAGGCCGCCGGGAGCGCCACGACGAGCGACATCACCGTGTTCATCGAGGTGTAGACGATCGAGTTGAGGTAGCTGGAGTACCACGTCGAGTCGGTGAAGAACGTCTCGTAGTTCTCCAGCGTCACCCGCTGCGGCACCAGCGAGAAGGCGCCCAGGATGTCGGCGTTGGGGCGGATCGACATGCCGAACATCCACAGCAGCGGCAACATCAGCGTGGCCGCGTACAGCCAGAAGACCGTGCGTGCCCAGGGAAGCCGTCTCATCGGCCGCTCCTCGTCAGGACGGTGAAGAAGACGTAGCAGACGATCTGCACGATCAGGAAGTACAGCAGCGAGAAAGCGCCGGCGGGCCCGAGGTCGAACTGCCCGACCGCGATCTTCGACAGCAGGATGCTCAGGAACGAGGTCGCGTTGCCGGGGCCGCCGCCGGTCACCACGAACGGCTCGGTGTAGATCATGAAGCTGTCCATGAAGCGCAGCAGGATCGCGATGGTCAGCACCCCTCGCAGCCGGGGCAGCTGGATGTGGCGGAAGGTCGCCCAGGCCGAGGCGCCGTCGATCTGAGCCGCCTGGAAGTAGGGGTCGGGGATCGAGCGCAGCCCGGCGTAGGCCAGCAGCACCACCAGCGGGGTCCAGTGCCACACGTCCATGGCCAGGACCGTGATCCAGGCGTCGGCCGAGTCGAGCGTGTAGTTGAAGTTGACGACCTTGTTGACCGCCCAGCCGCCGAGCCCGATGTCGCCGCGGGCGAAGATCTGCCAGATGGTGCCGACCACGTTCCACGGGATCAGCAGCGGCAGCGCGACCAGCACCAGCGCCACGCTCACCGTCCAGCCCCGCCGCGGCATGCACACCGCGATCAGCACGCCGAGCGGGATCTCGATCAGCAGCACCTGGGCCGAGAAGATCAGGGTCCTGACCAGGGCGCCGCGCACCTCGGGGTCGCGGGCGACGTCGCGGAACCAGTCGAGCCCGACGAAGATCCGGTCGAACGGGCTGAAGATGTCCTGCACCGAGTAGTTGACCACGGTCATCAGCGGGATGATCGCGGTGAAGGCCACCGAGACCACCACGGGCAGGACCAGCCACCACGCGCGGTTGTGCTTCTGCCTTCCGTCGCTCATGCCACCACCTCCCCGATCCTCACCTCGTCCCGGAAGAGGAAAGCCCTCTCGAAGCGCACGTGCTCTCCGCTCACGGGGGCGCCGGGCGCGGTCTTGGCGGTCAGCGCGTGGCCGTCGACCTCGGCGTGGACCAGGAGGTAGGCGCCCAGGTCGTCGACGCCGGTCACGCGGGCGGACAGGCCGCTCCCGCCCAGGCGCACGAACTCGGGGCGCACGCCGAGCCGTACCGGGCCCGCGCTGATCGGCATGGCCTGCGCCGAGCGCGGGCCGGGGACGGGACCCGTGATCACCGATCCGGCCGTACCCGTCGATCCTGGGGCCCCGCGCTCGCCGGGCAGCGGCAGACCGGCTGCCCGGCCAACGCACGCGCCGCCGATCCTGACCTCGCCGTCCACGACCGTCGCGGGCAGCATGTTCATGCCGGGCGAGCCGATGAAGTGTCCGACGAACTCGTGCGCGGGCGACAGGAACAGCTCCTCCGGCGTGCCCGACTGCACGATCGCGCCGTCCTTGAGGACCACGACCTCGTCGGCGAAGGTGAGCGCCTCGGTCTGGTCGTGGGTGACGTAGATCAGCGTGTGCCCGGTGTCGCGGTGGATCTCCTTGAGCTTGCTGCGCAGTGTCCACTTCAGCGCCGGGTCCACGACGGTCAGCGGCTCGTCGAGCAGCACCGCGGCCACGCCGGAACGCACCAGGCCCCGGCCGAGGCTGACGATCTGCTGGCGTCCCGCGTCGAGCCGCCTGGCCCGCCTGCCCAGGTGCTCCTCCAGCCCGAGCAGCGAGGCGACGCGGCGTACCCGCTCGTCGACCTCCTTGCGCGGGTACTTGCGGTTGCGCAGGGGGAAGGCCAGGTTGTTGTAGACCGACATCTCCTCGTACAGCACGGGGAACTGGAAGACCTGGGCGATGTCGCGCCCGGCCGTGGGCACCGAGGTGACGTCCCTGTCGTCGAAGTAGACACGCCCCTGGGTGGGCGTCAGCAGCCCGGAGATGATGTTGAGCAGGGTCGTCTTGCCGCAGCCGCTCGGGCCGAGCAGCGCGTAGGCGCGACCGCTGCGCCACGTCCACGTCATGGGCCGCACCGCCCAGTCGTCGGTGTAGCGGTGGCCGACCTCCTCCAGCCGGATGTCAGCCATGCAGGTCCACCTCCGTCGCCGAGGCCGCCAGCAGCTCGCCGTTGTCGGAGAAGACGAAGACGTGGGCGGGGTCGACGTAGGCGGTGGTGCGCTCGCCCGGCTCGAACACCTGGGTGCCCTCCAGGTGGGCGACCAGGTGGAGGTCGTCGGCGAGCATCAGGTGCAGGAAGGTGGCGCTGCCGGTCACCTCGGCCAGGCGGATCTCGGCCGGGAAGGCCAGCTGTTCGGCGCGCGAGCGGGAGATCGCCACCTGGTGCGGGTGCACACCCAGGCGTACGGCCCTGCCGGACTCGTGGGCGCGCGGCGCGGGGAAGGAGGCGCCCAGGCACTCGATGCGGCCGTCGCGCACCACGCCGGGCAGCAGGTTGAGCGGCGGATCGCTGAGGGTGCGGGCGACCTCCAGGGTCGGCGGCCTGGCGTACATCTCGGTCACCGAGCCGACGTGCAGCACCTGGCCCTTGCCCAGGACGACCGTCGGCGCGGCGAACGTCAGCGCCTCGGCCGGGTCGGCGGTGGAGTAGACGACCACGCCCCGGGAGCCGGAGAACATCGTCTTGAGGTCGGCGCGTAACTGCTCGCGTAGCTTGTAGTCGAGGTTGGCCAGCGGCTCGTCGAGCAGCAGCACGTCGACCGGGCGGGCCAGCGCGCGGGCGATCGCGGTGCGCTGCTGCTGGCCTCCCGAGAGCTCGGCGGGCCTGCGCCGCAGGAACTCGCCGAGCCCCATCAGCTCGGCGACCTCGCGCACGCGGGCGTCGGCCTGCTCGCGCGGCAGCGAGCGCAGCGGCGAGGCGATGTTGTCGTAGACCGTCAGCGACGGGTAATTGATGAACTGCTGGTAGACGAAAGCCACAGATCGCTTTCGCACCGAGACCGAACTGACATCTTTACCGTCGACCAGGATGCGGCCCGTCGTGGGTGACCGGAGGCCCGCGGCGACTCTCATCAAGGTCGTCTTGCCCGCGCCCAGGGGGCCGATCAGGGTGGTGAGCCCGTCGAGGAACTCCAGGTCGACGCGGTCGAGCCAAGTCTGGCCGCCCTGCCGTACCGACACGCCGTCAAGAATCAGCGCCACCAATTCATATAACACGTGATTCCACAGATGACCTAGGGTTCCCTTCGTGGAGGCCTCCGTCGAGCAGCTCGTGTACGTCCGCGAGGACGAATACACCGTGGCGCGCATGAGCGCCGACGGCCTGCCCGCGTTCGTGGCCGCCGGGCGCGCGCTGGCGGCCGTGCAGCCGGGCGAGACGCTGCGGCTGACCGGCGAGTGGGAGGAGCACGCCAGGCACGGCAGCCGCTTCAAGGTGAGCGCCTGCGAGCGCATCATGCCCGCCACCGTCCGCGCCATCCAGCTCTACCTCGGCTCCGGCCTGATCCGCGGCATCGGCCCGCGCCTGGCCCAGGCGATCGTCAGCCAGTTCGGCGAGGAGAGCCTGAAGATCATCGACACCGAGCCCGCCCGCCTGCGCGAAGTGATCAACATCGGTCCCGTGCGGCAGAACCAGATCGTCGAGGCCTGGCAGGAGCAGAAGGCCGTCGCCGCGCTGATGGTGACGCTGCAGGGTTTCGGCGTCAGCCCGCTCCTGGCCGCCAAGGTCTACCAGGCCTTCGGCGCCGAGTCCGAGCATGTCCTGGTCGAGGACCCCTACCGGCTGATCGGCGCCGTGCGCGGCATCGCGTTCGCCACCGCCGACCGCATCGCCCTGCGCTCCGGCGTGCCGGAGAACAGCCCGCAGCGCCTCAAGGCCGCCCTGGTCGACCGGCTCGAAGGCGCGGCCAGCGGCGGCGGCCACTGCTTCCTGTCGCCCACCGCCCTGGTGACGCAGACCGTCGAGCTCCTGGAGCAGGACGAGGAGCCGATCAGGCAGCAGCTCGACGCGCTGCGCGCCGAGCAGCGCGTGGTCGTCGAGGCCGACGCCGTCTTCCTCAAGGAGCTGCACGGGCGCGAGGTCAAGCTGACCGCCGAGCTCACCCGGCTGGTCAGGGCCCGCTCCACGCTGCGGCTGCGGCTCTTCGACGACGACCCGTCGCTGCACGAAGACCAGCAGGCGGCCGTCAACATGGCGCTGACCAGCACCCTGTCGATCCTCACCGGCGGCCCCGGCTGCGGCAAGAGCCACACCGTGAAGGTCATCGCCTCGACCGTGCGGTCCATGGGCGGCCGGGTCACGCTCTGCGCGCCGACCGGCAAGGCGGCCAAGCGGCTGTCGGAGCTGACGGGGCTGCCCGCGATGACGGTGCATCGTATGCTCGGCATCGAGCCCGACCCCGAGGCGCTCTTCGACCAGGTGCCCTCCCAGGCCGACCTGATCGTCATCGACGAGGCGTCCATGCTCGACCTGCACCTGGCCACCCGGCTGTGCTCCGCGGTGCCGTCGGGCAGCCACGTGCTGCTCGTCGGCGACTCCGACCAGCTGCCCAGCATCGGCCCCGGCAGCGTCCTGGCCGACCTGCTGCAGGTCGAGGAGATCCCCCGGGTGCGGCTCACGCACATCTTCCGCCAGGCCTCGGGCAGCGCGATCGTCCGCGCGGCGCACGACATCCGCGCGGGAGCCATGCCGCAGCTGCCGGGCGGCGGCGGGTTCTGGTTCGAGGAGATCGACGATCCCGCCCAGGTGGCCTCCCGCGTGGTGGAGCTGGCCACCGTGGGCATCCCGCGCAAGCAGGGCGTCTCCCCCGACCAGGTGCAGGTGCTGTGCCCGATGCGCAAGGGCCTGGCGGGCACCGCCGAGCTGGGCCGCATGCTGCAGGAACGGCTCAACCCGCCCGGCGCCGACCGGCCCGAGCACTGGGCGGGCTCCTCCGTCTTCCGCGTGGGCGACCGGGTCATGCCGATCCGCAACAACTACGACAAGGGCGTCTTCAACGGCGAGACCGGCGTGGTCACCGCGCTCTCCCCCGAGGAGCGCACCGTGGAGCTGGTCGTCGACGAGCAGAGCGTGACCTACGGCTTCGACGAGCTCGACGACCTGACCCAGGCCTACGCGATCAGCGTGCACCGCTCGCAGGGCAGCGAATACCCGTTCGTCGTGGCGCCCGTCGTGGTGGAGGCGGGCGGCATCATGCTGCGACGCCGCCTGCTCTACACCCTGGTCACCCGGGCCAAGGCCTGGGTGGTGCTGGTCGGCCAGCGCAAGGCGCTGGAACTGGCGGTGTCGCGGCTCGGCCAGCGCCGCAACACCACCCTTGCCAGGCGGCTGACCGCCGCCCTCGGCGGTTAGAGGTCAGGTCCCAGGTCGAAGACGGTGTCGAGGCACGTCACCCGGAGCAGCCGCCGCACCCGTGGCGTCATGGCCACCAGCCGCATCCCGGCGTCGTGCCGCCTGGCGTCCTTGCGCACCCGGATCAGCGCGCCCAGGCCGGAGGAGTCGATGAACTCCAGCTTCGACAGGTCGACGTCCAAGCGCGTGACGCCCGCCGCCAGCAGCGGAGCGGCCGACACGGGCAGCTGGCCCGCGGTGTCGAAGTCGAGGTCCCCGACCAGGATCAGCTGGCAGACCCCAGGTTCCAGGGATCTGACCTCGATCTGCAGGTGGCTCCTGCTCAACATGACGCCGCCCGGATGCCGTCGGCGAGAAGCCTCTCGCCGCGCGGGAAGTCGCGAAACGCGCCCGCCAGCTCGGACAGGGCGTCGACGAGGTGGCCGGCGTCGAGCCCCCGGACCTTCCTGACGGGCACCAGCCACGTCACGAAGTCGGTGAAGACGGTGCTGTCGTCGGTGTAGAGCGCCGCCGCCAGGAAGTCGATCACGTCGATGGCCTCCTCCAGGGCCATGCGCTCGGCCAGCGAGCCGCGCGAGCGCGCCACCCTGAGGTACTCCTCGTCGGCCGGCGGCTCCGGCTCGACGATGGCGGGGCGCCGTACGCCGCCCGAGACGGCGCGCGCCGCCCCGGCCGCGGACTCCGCCCACAGGTCCGCGCCGAACCGGCGGGCGTACCTGCCGTCGGCGCCGAACCCCTGACCGCCCGCGAGCACGGTCACCCCGGCCGCCTGGCCGGCCCGTATCGTGGCGTGCGCCTTCGGCAGCGCGCTCGCCCGCGAGCAGCCCAGGGCGACGGCGTCGCACCCGCTCTGGTGCAGGTGAGCCACCAGTTGGGGGGCCGGAACGCTGGCGCCCAGGTAGTCGACGCGCCAGCCGTACAGCCTGAGGACCTCGGCCACCAGGCGCACGGGCAGGGCGTGGAAGTCCCCGTCGACGCAGGCCACCGCGACCCTGCCGCCGTGCCACGGATCGGGGCGCGCCTGCGTCATGACCGCGCCCACCGCGCGCTCGCTGATGGCACTGGCCCGGTGTTCGCGCGCCACGCTCCAGTGGTTCTGCGCCCACAGCCGGCCCACGTCGTGCTGGACCGGGGCGATCACCTCCATGAGCAGCCGTTCCGCGGGGACGCCGAGCTCCAGCAGCCGCAGGGCCTGGTCCACCGCGCCCGGCTCGTCGCCGTCGCCGATGTGGTCGAGGAAACGCGCTCTCGCCTTCGTCAGGACGTCATCCATGATCGTCGCGCTCCTTCCGTGCGGGGGGCCGGGCCCTGACCGCCAGCAGCCCTCGATCGTCGAGCTCGTCTCCTCCGGTCCATTCGGTGATCAGCTGGTCCAGCCGCTCGACCACGGCCGTGGCGGGCATGCCCTCGCATCCGGCCAGCGCGTCGGCCAGCCGGGCGGTGCCGTACGGCTCGCCCTTGCCGGGGCCGCCGAGCGCCTCGGCGTTGCCGTCGGCGTGGAGCAGGCACAGCTCGCCCGGCGCGAGCTCGAAGTCGACGGCGCGCAGGCCCAGCTCGTCGTCGTCGAAGGCCCCGAGCGGCGCGCCGCTCACGGGCAGCGCGCGCACGCTGCCGTCGCAGCGCAGCACCAGCGGGGCGGGATGGCCGGCGGAGGCGAGCGTGGCCCGCAGTCCGCCGCCGGGCAGCGGGCGCATCGAGCACAGCGCCAGCGACAGGTAGGGGCTGGGCACGCCGGCGCGCGGCAGCCCCCTGTTGATCAGGTTCATGAGCGGCACCGGACGCCGCTCGACACTCTGCAGCATGCGCAACGAGTGGCGCAGTTGTGAGGCGGTCAGCGCTGCGCGTGCCCCTCGCCCGCACACGTCGCCGAGCGCCACCATGAGCTCTCCCTCGCGCTCCTGGATGTCGAGGAAGTCGCCGCCGGTCCTGCCGGCCTCCGGGCAGGTGCGGATCGTGCCCGCCGCGTCGGCCCACGAGACGTACGGCTGGCCGGGGGCCAGGCAGGCGCTCAGCGCGGCGTTGACGTCAGCCTGTTCCTGGTAGCGGGCGGCGGTGCAGATCGCGGCGCCGACCCGGGCCGCGAACAGCCGCACCAGCGTCTCGGCCTGGTCGTCGAACAGAGCGCTGCCCTCGCGCCGCAACAGCAGGAGCGCGCCCGCGGGCACGCCGTCACCGGGCAGCGCCGCCACCGACAGCGCCCGCACCTGGCCGAAGCCCGGAGGGGTGAGCCAGGCGGGCACCAGGAGCGGGTCGAGCCACCGGCTGGGCACCGCCGAGCCGAACAGCGCGTCGGTGACCCCCGGCACCTCGGACATGGCCGCCAGGGGTGTGCGGCCCTCGTCGGCCTCGCGCCCGGCCGCGCCGCGCACCCACTCGACGTGCCGCCTGCGGGCGGGCAGCAGCAGGATCGCGGCGTCGGCCAGGAAGTCGGTGGCCAGGCGGACCGCGGCGTGCGCGCAGCGGCGCACGTTCAGCGAGGCCGTCAGGCGGAGGCCCGCCTCGGCCAGGAAGTCGGCCTGCCGGCGCTCGGCCAGCAGGGTGTCGGCACTGGTGTCGCGGAGGTACCACACGCGGTGTGAGCCGGCCACGTGCTGCCTTCGCACCTTGAGGCGACGGCCTCGGTGTTCGGCTTCGCGGCTCTGCCCTTCCGCGGCCATGAGATCGAACAGTCCGGTGAGGCTCCCGGCCGAGACCGAGTAGCCAGGGGTGAGCTCGGGCACCAGCGCCTTCGCAGCGGCGTTGGCGAGCAAGACTGTGTCGTCCGACGCGCACAGGACGACGCCCTCGCTGCTGGCGCCGAGCACGCCTTCCAGCAGCGGGGCGTCGTCAAGGACGCCGCCGAACGCGGGCACGCTTTTCATCACCTGAACCCTTCAAGCGGGGGGTGATGGATCGGGCCCGGGCACCTGGTCCATCGTTGAGCTCATTGTGCCCCTATCGGACACGTGGCGTACGGCTTTCAGCGCACTCGGTAGCGGTCAGGGACGGGTGCTCCGCTTGCCGTCCGGCGCGGGCTGCGCGTCCGGGGGTGCCGCCACCTCCTCCCGGGCCCCGAAGTCGAAGTAGTCGGCCACGTTGCGGCTGTCGCCGACCTGCATCTCCATGTGCCGGACCCGGCCCTGCTCGTCGATGTCGACGATGCCCGTCACGTGCCGGTCGCCCTTGAGGTCGGGCAGGTCGATCTCGAAGGAGTAGCGGGTGCCGGTCCAGCCGTCGCCCGGGGCCGCGCCCTCCTCCTTGACCTGGCTGGCCGCCTGGAGCTGGGCCAGCGCGGCCTGCGGGTCCATGTAGGCGAGCTTGAAGACCGGCGGGTCGTCCACCCTGGGCTCGACCGTCCACCTCACGCCGTCGTACTGGTAGACCTGGTCGCCGATGAACCTGGTCTCCCGTCCGGTTCCCTCGACGACCGTACGGCCGGTCCTGGCCGCGGGGTCGAAGTAGCCGGTCGAGGTCATGCTCTTCTCGGGTGAGACGGAGGAGCCCGTCACCCTGAAGCTGTCGCCCGCCGTGCGCTCGGCGGCCGCGGTGACCACCGCCAGGGCCGAGCCGGTGGTGCTCGTCATGGTGATCACCGCCGCCAGGGCCGCTGCCAGTGCGGCCAGCACGGGCACGAGCACCCGGCGCCGCCGTGCCGGCGCCTCGAACTCGACCCGCTCGGGGCCGCCGTCGCTCGCGGTGGCCAGCAGTGACCTGACCGCCCGCTCCGTCGCCTCGTTCATCGCCTTGCCTCCACTTCGTCGTCATCGGGGATCAGCTCCGCGCCGAGTACCTCGCGCAGCCTGCGCACGCCCCGGTGGGTGTGCGTCTTGACGCTGCCGACCGAGCAGCCCATGAGCTCGGCCACCTGCGTTTCCGGCAGATCCTCGAAATACCGCAGGACCAGCGCCAGCCGCTGGCGTGGCGGCAGGATCTCCAGCGCCTGCCGTACGGCCAGCGCCAGCGCGGGGTCCTCGGGCCGGGCCGGCGGGTCGGGCATGGCGTCGCTCGGCGTCTCTCTGCGCCAGCTCACCCGCCACCAGGATCGATGGGTGTTGACCAGCGTGCGCCGCAGGTAGGCGTCGGGATCGGTGGCCGTGTCGAGGCGCGGCCAGGCCTTGTACAGCTTGACCAGGCAGCTCTGCAGCAGGTCCTCCGCGGCGTGCCAGTCGCCGGTGAGCAGGACCGCGGTGCGCAGGTGATGCGCGCCGCGCCGCCGTACGAAGGCGGAGAAGTCGTGAGCCATACCGTGCACACTCCTTCGGCGGCCGACGAGGTTGACACTAGAGCAGAGCCTTGTTGCCGATCGATCGATCGGTAGGATCCATGCATGGACACCATCGCGGTCACCCGGCACGGCAAGATCCGGGGGCGCATCCAGGACGGGGTCGCCGCCTTCCTCGGCGTGCCCTACGCCGCCCCGCCCTTCGGGGCCCGGCGATTCCTCGCTCCGCAGCCGGTCACCCCCTGGGACGGGGTGCGGGACTGCCTCTCCTTCGGGGCGACGGCGCCGAAACGGCCCTACCGGCCGCCGCTGGACGAGATCCTTCCCGATCCGGACGTGGCCGGGGACGACTGCCTCAACGTCAACGTCTGGACGCCCTCCCCCGCGCCGGGTCTGAGCCTGCCCGTGATGGTGTGGATCCACGGCGGATCGTTGCGCAACGGCTCCAACACGATCCCCCTCTACGACGGCGCCGCCTTCGCCCGCGACGGGGTCGTGCTGGTCTCGGTCAACTACCGGCTCGGCGTCGAGGGCTTCGGCGTCTTCCCCGACGCCCCCGACAACCGCGGCCTGCTCGACCAGCTGGAGGCTCTGCGGTGGGTGCGTGACAACATCGCGGCCTTCGGCGGCGACCCCGGCAACGTGACGGTCTTCGGCGAGTCGGCCGGGGCCATCTGCATCGCCGCCCTGCTGACCAGCCCGCACGCGCGCGGCCTGTTCCACCGGGCCGCGATGCAGAGCGGCCCGCCGCACACCGTCTCGCGCAAGGAGGGCGCCAAGATCGTCAAAGTGATGGCGCGCGCGCTCGGGGTGCCGCCCAGGGCCGCGGCCTTCGCCGACGTCGATCCGTCGAGCCTGCTCGACGCCCAGGTCACCGCCACCTCCAAGGGCAATCCGATCACCGGCGGTCCCGGCTTCCACATCGTGACCGACGGCGACGTCGTGGTGCCCGACGGCGCGCTGCCGGCCGACGTGGACCTGCTGGTCGGGGCCAACCGGGAGGAGTACCGGCTGTGGCTGGTGCCGACCGGGGCGGTGCACCGCATCAGCCCGCTGGTGCTGCGGCTGGCCATGCTCAAGTTCCGCATCCCGTGGCGGGCGGCCGGGCTCTACCGCTCCAGCAGGCCGGGCGCCCCGCCGGGCGAGATCCTCGGCGAGATCGCCACCGACATGCTGCTGCGCGGGCCGATCAACAGGCTGGCCGACTCCCACCGGGGCAGGAGCTTCGTCTACGAGTTCGCCTGGCGCTCGCCCGAGCGCGATCTGGGGGCCTGCCACGCCCTGGAGATCGGCTTCGTCTTCGACAACCTGGCGGCGGCGCGGGAGCTCACCGGCCCCGAAGCACCGCAGCCGCTCGCCGACACGATGCACCGGGCCTGGATCGCGTTCGCATCGGGCGGCGATCCGGGCTGGCCGGCCTGGGACGCCTCGCGGCCGGTCATGGTGTTCGACGCGCCCGAGTCCGGGATCGTCCACGCACCACGCGACGAGGAGCTGAAGGCCTGGATCTAGAGCAGGTCACGCGCGGTCAGGGCCGCTTCGAGGAGCCTGGCCTGGGCGGGCACGCCCAGGTCCAGGCCGGTGAGCAGGCTCACCCGCTGCAGCCTGTAGTCGAGCGTGTTGCGGTGGATGTGCAGGTCGAGGGAGGTCTGGCGGCGGTTGTGGCCGCGGTTGACGAAGGCGCGCAGGGTGTCGACCAGGTGCGGGTGCGCGGCCAGCGGGTCGAGCTTGGCCGCCAGCCGGTCGAGTCCGGCGCCCGGCCTGGCCAGTTGATACTCCAGCAGCACGTCGTCGAAACGATAGAGCCCCGGCGGCCGCCCGAGACGCTGGACGATCTCCATCACCCGCCGGGCCTCCTCCAGCGCGCCAGGGATGCCCGCGGGGTCGGTGGCGCGCGCGGCGGCCAGCAGCACCGGGCCCACGTCCCCGATCAGCCGTCCGGCCAGGCAGCCGAGCTCGGGCGTGCCCCGATCGGGCAGCAGCGCCACGCCCTCGTCGGGGTCGGCCAGCACCAGCGTGCCCGCGTGCGCGTCGAGGGCCGACTGGACCAGGCGTGCCCGCGGGCCGCCCTCGAACGCGTAGACGACGACGTCGTAGGCGGGGGCCACCTCGATCCGCGCCGCCTCCGCGAGCGCCTGGTAGGGCTGCCCGGCGAACAGCGCCGACACCAGGGCACGGCGGACCCTGCGTTCCTCGCCTCTGACGTCCTCGGCCGCCTGGTCGTGGGCCAGGGCCACCGCCGGCACCGCGGCCCGCAGGCAGCCGAGCAGCCCCGAGCCCGCGTCCGCGAGCTCGTCGGGCGTGGCCGTCGCGCACAGGGCGCGCCACCAGACCTCGGCGCCGATCAGGTAGGCGGTCATCGCCGCGGGCAGCGGCAGCCGCTCCTCGGCCCGGCGGGCGGACCACTCGATGATGCGGGTCAGCTCGCCGGGACCCAGGATGCCGGGGTCGCGCAGCGAGCGCAGCAGGAGGCCGAAGACCGCGGCGACGGACCGCGTGACCTCGCCGTCGAGCGTCTCGCGCGGCAGCTCCCGGTAGAAGGGCACCTCGGCGGCGCACCGCGCGACCACCTCGGCGGTGAGCTCTCGGACCCGCGGGGCCATGCGGGAGTAGAGGTCGGGCACCGTCGGATCGTCACATTGCCCAAACCTCACGGTCAATCATTGCCCCAAGTGCGGACAGACGCGGGCCGATCTCTTATCCAGGATGCGTTCAAGCCCCCAGCCTGGAGAGGACCGTCCATGTTCCGACGCCTGCTGCCCGTGGCAGCGCTGATCGCCACGATGCTGACCGCCGCCCCGCCCGCCCACGCGGCCACGAACTACGGCGCGGCCGGGCCGTACGCCACCGCCGTCGAGGTCGGCGCGGTCAACACCCTGTACTACCCGCGCGACATCGCCCAGAGCACCCGCCGCCACCCCGTGATCGTCTGGGGCAACGGCACCTTCGCCTTCCCCGTCGTCTACCGCGACCTGATGCTGCAGTGGGCCAGCCACGGCTTCATCGTCTCGGCGGCCAACACCCCGATGTCGAACCTGGGCATCTCGATGCGCGCCGGGATCGACGCCCTGGCCGCCCGCGACGCCGACCCGTCGAGCATCTTCCACGGCAAGGTCGACCTGGAGCACATCGGCGCCTCCGGCCACTCCCAGGGCGGCGCCGCGGCGATCGTGGTCGGCGACGACGCGCGCGTCGACACCATCCTGCCGATCCAGCCCGGTCCGCTGGCCAACATCGACGCCGTCGACGGGCCCGCCTTCCTGATGGCCGGTCAGTACGACAGCATCGTCTTCCCCGCGCTGGTCAAGTCGTTCTACAACGACGCCGATCACATCCCGGCGATCTACGGCGAGGTACGGCGCGCCGACCACTTCACGGTCGTCGGTGACCCGGGGCCGTTCGCCGCGCCCACCACCGCCTGGTTCCGCTTCCAGCTGATGGGCGACCAGGAGGCACGCGCCCTGTTCTACGGGCCGAACTGCGGGATCTGCACCGACACGAGCACCTGGTCCGACGTGCGCCGCAACGCACTCGTGCCCTGACACCCCCTTCCCAGCCGATCGATCGATCGCTAGAGTCCCTGCCTACCGATCGATCGATCGGCTCGCGAAGGAGGCACCCCCCATGCCCGTCGAAACCAAGAGCCCCCTGCTGCGGGTGACCGTCGGCAGCTTCGTCGGCACCGTCATCGAGCAGTACGACTTCCTGCTCTACGGCTTCATGACCGCCCTGGTCTTCAACACCCTCTTCTTCCCCAGCAGCGACCCGACCGTGGGCACCCTGGTGGCCTTCGCCGGGTTCGCGATCGGCTTCGTGGCCCGCCCGATCGGCGCCATCGTCGCCGGACACTACGGCGACCGCGTCGGACGCAAATCCATGCTCGTCATGACCCTCCTGGTCGCCGGCCTGGCCACCACCGCCATGGGCCTGCTGCCCACCTACGCCGGCATCGGCATCTGGGCCCCGATCCTGCTGATCGTGCTCCGGGTCGTCCAGGGCTTCTCCTACGGCGGCGAGGTGACCGGCGCGGTCCTGATGACCACCGAGTTCGCCCCGCGCCACCGCCGCGGATACGTCGGCAGCTTCATCCCCGCCGCCGGACCAGCCGGCCTGCTGCTGGCCACCATCGCCATCATGGTCGTGGCCGGCATGGACAAGGCCGACTTCCTGTCGTACGGCTGGCGCATCCCGTTCCTGCTGTCGGCGGTCCTGGTCGTCGTCGGCCTGGTCATCCGCGCCAAGGCCCCGGAGAGCCCCGCCTTCTCCGAGACCAGGACCAGGCACGCCATGCCCGTCATGGAGGTCTTCCGCCGCCACACCCGCCCGCTGCTGCTCGGCGTGGGCACCGGATTCGGCTTCTACGTGGTCTTCTACGTGCTGCTCGTCTTCGCGGGCTCCTACATGACCGCCACGCTCAAGCTGCCCGCGCAGGTGCCGCTGGTCGCCGTGGCCGTCGGCTCGCTGGTCGTCATCGTCTTCGGCCCGCTGTGCGGCAAGCTCTCCGACCGCTTCGGGCGCCGCCCGATGGTCGCCCTCGGCTCCGCCCTCGTCGCGCTCTACAGCTTCGCCTTCTTCCGCCTGCTCGACACCGGCGACACCACGGTGATCTACCTGGCCTACGCGCTCGCGTTCGGCTTCGTCACGATCATGTACTCACCGCTGATCACCTTCATCGCCGAGCAGTTCCCCACCTCCGTGCGCTTCAGCGGCGCCTCCCTGGCCGGCCAGATCGGCGCCGTCCTCGGCGGCGGCCTGGCCCCGCTCATCGCCACCGCCCTGCTCGCCTCGCTGGGCGCCTGGAGCGTGGCCGCGTACGTGGCGCTGTCCATGCTCGTCTCGCTGGCCTGCGCCCTGGCCCTGCCCGAGACGAACCAGGCCGACATCACGGCAGAATGAGCCTGTGACTATCGATCGATCGGCAGCCCTGCCCGACCTCGACCAGCGCCGGGTCGGCACCTCCGACGTGCGGCTGCCGCCGAGCGTCCTGCTGGAGGGCACCTCCGGCAGGATCCTGCGCGAAGCCCTGCTGCTCTTCGCCGAGCAGGGCTTCCACGGCACCTCGATCCGCGACCTCGCGCACGCCTGCCAGATCCGCTCCGCCACCCTCTACGCGCACTACCCCAGCAAGGAGCACGTCCTGGCCGAGCTCGTGCGCATCGGCCACGAGGCGCACCACGCCCGCCTGGTCGGCGCGCAGGGGCGCGACTCCGTCGAGCGGCTGCGCACCGTGGTACGCGAGCACGTCCTGGCCCACGCCGAATACCCGCTGCTGGCCGTCGTCTCCAACAACGAGCTGCACGCGCTGTCGCCCGAGATGGCCGCTCCCGCGATGTTGCTGCGCGCCGACGGGCGGCAGCTGCTCATGGACATCATCAACGAGGGCATCAGCGAGGAGGTGTTCGACGTGCCGGACGCCTTCCTGGCGGTGACCGCGATCAGCGGCATGGGCATGCGCGTGGCCAACTGGTACGGCTCCGGCGTGCCGTACTCCCCCGAGCAGATCGCCGAGACCTACGCCGATTTCGCGCTGCGGATCGTGGGAGCCGCCTGACCTTCACCCGTTCGCCAGGTGCAGGAGGGGCTCGCCGCGCAGGTAGCGGCCCACCTCGGCGGCGACGATGCGGGCGGCCTTCTGCGCGGTCTGCCTGCTCGCCCCCGCCAGGTGCGGGGTCATGACGACCCCCTCGGTGGTCAGCAGGCGGGAACCCGCCGGAAGGGGCTCCTCGGGGAAGACGTCGAAGGCGGCCGCGAACAGGTGGCCCCGCTCCAGCGCGTCGCAGACCGCGTCGTAGTCGACCAGGCTGCCGCGTGCGCAGTTGACCAGCACCGAGCCGGCGGGCATGAGGTCCAGCTCCCGCGCGCCGATCATGCCGGCATTGCCGGGCGTGGCGCGGGCGTGCAGGGTGACGACGCCGCTCCTGGCGAGCAACTCGTCGAGCGGGACGCTGCGCTCGGGCACGTAGGGGTCGTGGACCAGCACGGCGGCCCCGAAGCCCTCCAGGATCCGCGCCACCTTGCGGCCGATCGCGCCGTAACCGACCACGCCGGCCGTGCCGCCCTCCAGCTCGGGACCGACGGCGTCGAAGCGGTAGTAGTCGCTGCGCCAGACGCCCTGCCGCAGCTCGGCGTGGGTCTGCGGGATGCGGCGGATCGCGGCCAGGATCATGGCCACGGTGTGCTCGGCCGTCGCGGTGGCGTTGCGTCCCGGCGCGAAGGTCACCCGGACGCCGCGCTCGGCCGCCGCCCGCAGGTTGGCGTTGACCGGGCCGCCGCGGCCGACGCAGAAGAGCCTCAGGTCAGGGCTCGCGTCCAGGACCCGCTCGGTCAGCGGGGCCATCTGGGTCACGCAGATCTCCGCCCCGCGCAGCGCCTCGATCAGCTGCTCCTCGGTGCCGGAGGCCTCGCCGACCTCGGCGACCGGGCCGAACGGCTCCACCGGCCAGGGCAGGGTCAGCTCGCCGATCTCCAGGTCGTAGCCCCGCAGCTCCTGCCTGAACAGGCTGTTGAGGACGAAGTGGTCGCCTGCGGCCAGCAGTCTCATGCGAGGGCTCCGTTGTACTCCAGGACGGCGGCTCGCGGGCCGTCCAGCTCGATCTCGGTCAGCGCGCAGTTGCGCAGGGAGGGGAAGACCCGCCGGTATTCGCGCAGCGGCAGCCCGATCAGGCGGCACAACGTGAGACGGATCGCCGTGGTGTGCGCCACGACCAGGACCCGCTCGCCCTCGTGCGCGGCGGCGATGCCGGCCAGGCATCCGGCGAACCGTTCCGCGGCCCTGACCGGGTCCTCGCCGCCTGGCAGGTGGTGGGCGACCGGATCGGCCTTGAACGCCTCCAGCGCCTCGGGGAAACGCCCGGCCATCTCCTGCCTGGTCAGACCCTCGCCTTGGCCGAAGTCGAGTTCGCGCAGGCGCTCGTCGACGCCGAGCGGCAGGCCGAGCCTGGTGGTGCTGCGCTCGGCGGTGAGACTGGCCCGCGACAGCGTGGAGCTCCAGACGGCGGCCAGGCCCGCGGAGCCCGCCCACTCGGCCAGCCGTTCCGCCTGCCGGTGGCCTCGTTCGGTCAGGCCGACGTCGCTGACGCCGGCGTAGCGGTTCTCCGCGTGCCAGACCGTCTCACCGTGGCGGACCAGGACGAGGCGGGTCATCGTGATGTCCTCTCTTCGGCGTGCGCGGCGAGCGCTGCGGGCAGCCAGCCGCGTTCGTGCAGCGCTTCGACCAGGCGCAGGTAGGGCTCGTCGAACCGTCCCGCACCCGTGGGGTCGAGGGTCTGCCTGACCCTGACCATCGTGCCGCCGTGCTCCCCCGCGGCCAGGATCGCCATGCCGAGGGCCGGTTCCGCGTTCTCCAGGAGGGTGACGGGGCGGTCCAGGATGTCGGCACGCAGCCGGCACCAGTAATGGTTGCGGGCGGCGCCGCCGGTCAGCGTGAGCCGCCCGCCGTCGGGGGCGCCGAGCAGGTCCAGGTAGTCGAAGCAGAGCCGTTCCACGAACCCGACACCCTGCAGCACGGCGGCGAAATGCTCGGCCTCGTCTCGCGGCTCGCCGATCATGAAGGCCTCCGCCTCCTGGGCCACGAAGGGGAAGCGTTCCCCCGTGCCGAGGAGCGGATAGGCCAGCACGTCGGTGAAGGCCACCGCACCCGAAAGCCGGTCGGGGTCGGCGAAGTCCCGGGCGATCACTCCGGAACCGGTGCTGGAGGCGCCGCCGGGCAGCCACGCGCCCGTGGGCGAGCGGTGGGAGTAGACGGCGCCCAGGGGGTCGTGCAGCAGGTCGCGCGTGACGCCCTTGATCACCAGCGTGGTGCCCAGCACGGAGTTCCAGCTGCCCGGCTCGATGCCGCCCGCGCCGAGCTGGGCGGCGCAGCCGTCGGTCATGCCGGCGATCACCGGCGTGCCCGCGGGGATGCCGGTGGCCTCGGCCGCCCGCTCGCAGACCACACCGAGCGGCGTGCCGGAGCGCACGAGATCCGGCAGCACGTCGTCGGGCAGGCCGAGGGCTTCGTACGGCCAGCGTTCCCCGATCAGGTGCGCGCCCGTCTTGAGCGCGTTGCTCAGGTCGGTGGCCACCTCGTGACCGGTCAGCCGACGGTTGACGAAGTCGCTCTGGTGCGTGACCCGGCCATGGCCGTGGTGCCTGAGCAGCCAGTGCGCCTTGGGCAGTGCCCAGGAGGCCTGCATGCGCCGGTAGCCGAGCTCGGCCCAGACGGCGGCGCCCCTGTCGTTGATCGCCTCCACCTCGGCCGCGGCCCGTGTGTCGTCGTACATCAGCGCAGGGCTGAGGGGACGGCCGTCGTCATCGGTCAGCAGCACCGTCCCCGAGGTGGCGTCGACCGCGACGCCCTCGATGTCGCTCCTGCCTGCGGCGGCCTGCCTGCACGCCAGCGCGACCGCGTTCCACCACTGCTCGGGGTCCTGCTCGTGACGCGGGCCGTCGCGGTGGCCGGTCAGGGGCCGCGACCCCATCCCCACCACCTCGCCGTCGGCGGTCACCAGGAGCGCGCGCACACTCTGGGTGCCCAGGTCGACGCCCATCCACGTGCTCACCGCACGCCCCTCAGCCTGACGAAACGCTCGTACGCGTCGTCGAGGTCGCCGCGCGGCACCCATACGTCCCTGACGGCGGGGGCCACCGGCTCCTGCCCCAGTTGCAGGCGTCCCACCTGGTAGGCGCCCCTGGCTCCCGCCTCCGTGTCGACCGGCCTCAGCACCGTCACCCCCGTCGCGTCGGCGATCAGCTGGGTCCACTCCTCGCTGGCCGCTCCCCCACCGCATACCCGCAGTTCCCCGGGCGGGCTCCCGGCCGCCTCCAGGCAGTCGCGGATCACCAGGCTCAGGCCTTCCAGGACGGCACGCGCCACGTGCTCGGGCCCGTGCTCCACGGTCAGGCCGTGCATCGAGCCGCGGATGCCGGGATCGCGGAACGGCGCCCGCTCCCCCGCCGGTGACAGGTAAGGCAGGAAGCTCAGCCCTCTGGTGTCGGGCGCGGCCCTGCGACCCAGTTCCTCGGGGTCGCGCAGGCCGAGCAGGGTGCAGGCCCAGTGGATCACCTCGACTCCGGCGAGCGTCGGGAAGACCCGCAGGTGCCGCCGTGGCAGGCCGAGCGCGACGGTGAAGCCCGCCTGCGCGCTCCCCGGAGCGGGGTCGGCGGTCACGATCTCCGTGCACAGGGTGGTGCCCAGGATGCCGCAGGCCTGGCCGGGCTCGGTCGCGCCCACCCCGATGGCGGTGGCGGCGATGTCGTAGGGGGCCATCACCACCGGCGTGCCGGGCGGCAGGCCCAGCTCGGCGGTGGTCAGGGGGGCGGTGCGGTGCTCGTCGGCGATCCTGGCGGGTAACAACCTCCGTGCCCAGCTCATGCCGTACAGGGTCAGGAGGTCGGCGGAGTACTCGCCGGTCGCCAGGTCCGTGAACGGCGCCGCCGCGTCGGAGCTGTCGATCGCCCGGCGGCCCGTGAGGTTGGCGAAGATCCAGCCGCCGCAGGTCAGCGCGGCGGCCGAGCGTTCCAGCCTGGCCGGGTCGTGCTCGCCGAGCCAGGCGAGGATGGCGTTGGGCAGGCCTGCGAAGGTCACCGAGCCGTTGATCGGGAAGGCGCGCGCGAGCACGCCCCGCTCCTCCCATCCGGTGACGATGGCGGCGGCCCTGCCGTCGTTCCACAGGAGGGCCGGCCCTGTGGGGCGGTTGCGCTCGTCGACCAGCCACAGGCCGTCGCCCTGCGCGGTGATCGCCAGGAAGTCGACCGCCCCGGCGGCCGCCACGACCTCACGCACGCAGGCCACCACGGCCGCCCACACCTCGTCCATGTCCTGTTCCGAGTGGCCGGGGGCGGGCCGGGTCACCCTCGTGGGCCTGCGGGCCAGCGCTGTCTCGCGGCCGCCGCCGTCGTAGGCGACCGCCTTGATCATCGTGGTGCCGGCATCGACGCAGATCGCACCTTTCACGATAAGAACCCAACACTTGCCTACCGCGATATGTCAATAAGTCGTGATATCTAACACGCTTCCTGTTAGGTTGGCCGGATGGAGGGTGATGTTCTCGGCCCGCGCGAGCGGCGCGACCAGATCCGCCGCCGCGTCACCGACGAGGGCTTCGCGCGCATGGAGGACCTGGCCGAGGCCTTCGGCGTCAGCGTCATGACCATCCACCGCGACATCGACGCCCTGCAGACCGAGGGCTGGCTGCGCAAGGTGCGCGGCGGTGCCACCGCCCAGCCCTCCGCCCTCCACCACGGCGACGTACGGCACCGCAGGCAGGCCATGGCCGCGCAGAAACAACGCCTGGCCGAGGCGGCCGTCACCATGATCGAGCCGGGCATGTCGGTGATCCTCGACGAGAGCACCACCGCCCTGGCCCTGGCCGCGCTGCTTCCCTCCCGCGGACCGCTCACCGTGATCACCAACTTCCTGGCCGCGGTCAACCACCTCGTCGGCGAGGCCTCCATCGACCTCATCTCCCTGGGCGGCGCCTACTATCCCGCCTACGACGCCTTCCTCGGCATGCGCACCACCGACGCCGTCAGGTCGCTGCGCGCCGACTTCCTGTTCGCCTCGACCACCGCGGTCACCCACGGCTCCTGCTACCACCAGTCGCAGGAGACGGTCGCGGTCAAACGCGCCATGATGGACTGCGCCGACCAGCGGGTGCTGCTGATCGACCACACCAAGTTCGGCAAGCAGGGGGTGCACCGGTTGGCGGCGCTGACGGACTTCGACCTGGTGATCGTCGACGCCGGAACTCCGGAGGAACACCTGGCGCCGCTGCGCTCCGCGAACGTGAACCTGCGCAGGGCGGCGCCGTGAGAGTCGCCGCGCTCCTGGCCGGCGCCCTGCTGGCCCTCTCGCCCGATGAGCCGGGGCCGGAACACGGTGGAATAGAGCGGCGTGGCTGCTTGCGGCCGGGATGCCGGTGAACGAGCTCGCCGCCGACGGCGAGCAGGTGACGGCCGTCTGCTCCGATCACGGCGCGCTGTCGGTGGCCACGTGGGACGGGCGCGGTGCGCGGCTGGCCCACGGGCGGCCGGCCGCCGTCGCGGCGGTGGCGTCGGGCGACGGTCACACGTGGCTGGCGGGCACCAGGACGGACACGTCGTGCCGCTCGCTCCGTCCCGCGCTCTGGCATCGCTCCCGCCCCGACGCCCCGTTCGCCGAAGTCGCCGTGCCCGCCGTACAGGACGGCCATCTGAGCGCGATCGCCCGGCGCGGGCCGTCCGAGGTGTGGGCGGTCGGCGGGATCGGCGCGCCGCCCGAGCAGGGTCGTCGCACGGACTGGAGCTCGCCGTGGCGGGCAGTGTCCCGTGGATCGTGGGCGGCAACGAGCGCCCGTTCGTGATGAGGAGGAGCGGATGAGGCGCCGGGTGATCGCCCTCCTGAGCTGCGTGCTGGTGGGCTGCACCTCCCAGCCCGCTCCCCCTCCCCCGCCTTCTCCCGCCGCCGCGACGCTGGAGGAGATCCCCCTGTCACTGCGATGGGAGCGCGTGACCGGCCTGCCCGGCGACGACGCCTGGGAGCGAGGCCTGCACGACATCACCGCCGCGGGCCCAGGCGCCGCCTGGGCCGTCGGCTACACCGGCTGGGAGGACGGCGTCACCGCGACGCTGCGCCGCTGGGACGGCACCCGCTGGCACGCGCTCCCCGCCGGGCAGGCGGGGTCCTTCCACGGGATCGACTCCGACGGCCCGGCCAACGTCTGGGCGGTGGGCGGCGACAAGGACGCCATGCACTGGGACGGGCGCGCCTGGCGCCGGATCAAGACGCCCATCCGGCCGCGTGACGTCGCCGGCGACGGGCCCCGCGCAATCGTCATCTCAGCAGCGGACGTCGCGACGTGGGACGGCACGCGCTTCACCACCGTCCTCGACCAGGACGACAACACGGTGGCGCTCACCGCCGTCGACGCGGGCGCGGGCCACGCCTGGGTCACGGGTTCTGCCTCCGGCCGCCCCGCCCTCTGGCACGGCCGGGACGGCTCGTTCGCCCGGCAGCCGCTGCCCGACCTGCTGGAAGGCGAGCTGACCGGCGTCTGGCAGAACGGCGGCGACGACGTGTGGGCGGTGGGCACGGCCGGCCGGGCGCCGCTGGCCCTGCACTGGGACGGCCGCGCGTGGACCCCGGCGCAGCTCCCCGGCGGCACCGCCGAGCCGGTCGGCGTGACCGCCACGGGGCCGCGCGAGGTGTGGATCGCGGCGACCGACGACGCCTACCCCAACCACGTCGTCATCCTGCACGGGGACGGCGGCACCTGGACCCGCGAGCTGACGCCGTCGCCCGGCGAGGTGACCCGCGCGCGCATCACCAGCGTCCCCGGCACCTCACAGCTGTGGCTGGCCGTCTCCGTCGTCAACGGCGACTCCGAGTCGATCGTCACCCTCCGACGGCGGTAGGTGCCCGGCGCGGGTCTCGAACTCGCCGCTGCCGTCGACCACCACCGTCAGCCGCCCGTTCTCGGCCTCCACCAGCACCCGGTCCCCCGGGTTGACGTCGCCGTTGATCAGCATGGTCGACAGCCGGTTGTCGACCTCGCGCTGCACCGTACGGCGGAGCGGACGGGCGCCGAACTCCGGCTTGTAGCCCTGCTCGGCCAGCCAGTCCATGGCCTGGTCGGTGACCTTGAGCTCGACCTCCTGGGCGGCCAGCCGCCGCCTGGTCTTGTCGAGCAGCAGGGCGGTGATCTGGCGGATCTCCTGCTTCTCCAGGCGATGGAAGACGATGATCTCGTCGATCCGGTTGAGCAGCTCCGGACGCAGCTGCTGCTGGAGCAGGTCCATGAGCTGGTCCTTGAGGGTGGCGGTGTCGGCGTCGCTCATCAGGATCAGCGAGGAGCCGATGTTGCTCGTCATGATCACCACGGTGTTGGTGAAGTCGACCGTACGGCCCTGCCCGTCGGTCAGGCGGCCGTCGTCGAGCAGCTGGAGCATGATGTTCATGACGTCCGGGTGGGCCTTCTCGATCTCGTCGAAGAGCACCACGGTGTGCGGGCGCCGCCGTACCGCCTCGGTCAGCTGGCCCGCCTCGTCGTAGCCGACGTAGCCGGGAGGCGCGCCCACGAGCCGGGAGACGGTGTGCTTGTCCTGGTATTCGGACATGTCGATGCGGATCATGTGGTCCTCGCCGCCGAACAGCGCGTCGGCCAGGGCCCTGGCCAGCTCCGTCTTGCCCACGCCCGTCGGGCCGAGGAACATGAAGCTGCCGATCGGCCGGTTCGGGTCCGACAGCCCCGCGCGGGCCCGCCGTACGGCCTCGGCGACGGCGACCACCGCCTCGTCCTGGCCGATGACCCGCTCGTGCAGGTGCTCCTCCAGCTTGAGCAGGCGCTCGCGCTCGGCCTCGGTGAGCTGGCTGGCCGGGATGCCGGTCAGGCGCGAGACCACCTCGGCCACGTCCTGCGCGGTGACCTCCGGGACGTCGTCGTGGCCGTGGCGGGCGTTCTCGAGTTCGTCGCGCGCCCGCTCGATCTCGGCGGTCAGCTGCTTGGCGCGGTCGTAGTCCTCGCTCCTGACCGCCTGCTCCTTGTCCCTGCGCAGCTCCTCGACCCGCTCCTCCAGCTCGCGCGCCCCCTCGTCGGGCGTCGTCGCGCGCAGCCGTACCCTGGCCGCGGCCTGGTCCATCAGGTCGATCGCCTTGTCGGGCAGGAACCGGTCGTTGATGTAGCGGTCGGACAGCCGGGCGGCGGCGTCCAGCGCGTCGTCGGCGAGCCGGACCTGGTGGTGGGCCTCGTAGCGGTCGCGCAGCCCGGCCAGGATGCCGACCGTGTCGTCGACGCTCGGCTCGGGGACCAGGATCGGCTGGAAGCGCCGTTCCAGCGCCGCGTCCTTCTCGATGTTCTTGCGATACTCGTCGATCGTCGTGGCGGCGACCACGTTGAGCTCGCCGCGGGCCAGGGCGGGCTTGAGCATGTTGCCCGCGTCCATGCCGCCCTCGACGGCGCCCGCGCCGACCACGGTGTGCACCTCGTCGATGAAGACGATCATGTCCTGGCTGTTGGCGGTGATCTCGTCGATCACCTTCTTCATGCGCTCCTCGAACTCGCCGCGGTACTTCGACCCGGCGACCATGCCCGTCAGGTCCAGCGCGATCACCCGGCGGCCCTTGAGCGTGTCGGGAACGCTGCCGTTGACGATGCGCTGGGCGATGCCCTCGACGATCGCCGTCTTGCCCACGCCCGGCTCGCCGATCAGCACCGGGTTGTTCTTGCGCCGCCGCGAGAGCACCTCGATGGCCTGCTCGATCTCGTCCTCACGGCCGACGACCGGGTCCAGCTTGCCGGCCCTGGCCTCCTCGGTGAGGTCCCTGCCGTACTCCTCGACGGTCGGCGTCTTACTCGGCTGCCGCTCGTCACGCGCCGACTCCTGCAGCTCGTTGGCCGACACGCCCGAGGCCTTGAGCAGCCGGGACGCCGCCGAGTCCGGGTTGGCCGCCATGGCCGTCACCAGGTGCTCGGGGCCGATGTAGGAGTCGCCCATGGCCTGCGAGATGCGCTGCGCGTCGAGCAGCGCCCGCTTGGCCGCCGGGGTCAGCGTGGTGGGCGGGTCGCCCTCGGGGCCCTTGGGGATCATGGCGCTGATCAGCTCGTCGAGCTTCTCGGGGTTGGCCCCGGCGTTCATCAGCAACGTTCTGGTCGCGGGGTCGCCCGCGGCGGCCTGGAGCAGGTCGAGTACATCGAGGTCGGCGGCGCCGCGCGAGCCCGCCAGGGCCAGTGCCCGCCTCAGCAGCTCCCTGGCCTGCTCGGTGAGCAGCTTGCCCACGTCGATCCGCTGCGTGCCCGGCCGGTTGGGCGGCCAGGAGTCCTGAGCCCCTCCGAACAGCCGTCCCGCGAGCATGTCGAAGCCGCGGAAGGGGTCCTCACCGAAGAACGACCCGAAGGGTGATGTACTCATGATGAAAGACATCGCCCTCCGGATTTCAGATCATTGCCACCTTTGGCTCTAGATCCGGCAAAACTCTCAGGTTGGGACATTTCTCCTTCGTATGGTCGGAAGAGACGGACGACACCAAGGGAGAAGACGTGCCTTTCGACCAGACCTTCCTCCGCGACCTCGTGACCATGAAGGACCAGATCGGCGTACTGTCCCTCTACGCCTGCGCGACCCCGCAGGAAGAGGCGTCCAAGCGCCCCGCGTGGGGCATCCGCCTGCGCAACGAGCTGTCCGCGCTGCGCGAGGAGATCGCCTCCTGGCCCGACCGCGAACGTCGCACCGCCGTCCTGAACCGGCTCGAATCCCTCGAACCCGAGCTGCACGAGCTCACCGACGCCTCCGAGCCCGGCATCGGCCGCGCCCTGTTCGCCTCGGTGAGCGACCGCTCCGACATCAGGAAGATCTCGCTCCAGGTGCCCGTCGAGGACTGCGCCACCCTCGAATCGACCGCCTACGTGCGCCCGCTGGTCAGCGCCATGGCCACCAGCGCGCCCGCCGGCCTCGTCGTCGTCTCGCGCGACGGGCTCCGGCTGATCGACTTCAGGTACGGCATGGCCGAGGAGCTCGAGCGCAAGCCGTTCGACATCGACACCGAGGACTGGCGCCTCATGCGCGGCCCCGGCCCGGGCGGCGGCCCCGGCGGCGGCTCCCAGCCCGTCGCCACCCACACCGACAAGTTCCAGTCGCGCGTCGACGACAACCTGCGCCGCCAGATCCACGCCGCAGGCCCGGCGGTCACCGCCGAGGCGCGCTCGCGCGGATGGGTCGACGTCCTGCTCATCGGTGCCCCGCCCGTGACCGAGGTCCTGGCCGCGGCCATGCGCCCCATGACGCCCGTCACCGTCGACCTCATCATCGACGCCCTCGCCCCCGGCGAGGTCGCCAAGCACGTGTCAGGCGAACTCGCCGCCACCCGGGTCTCGCGCGACCAGGCCCTGGTCGCGCGAGCCATCGACACGGCCAAGTCGGGAGGCAAGGGGGCGCTGGGGCTCAACCAGACGCTCGCGCTGCTCAACGAGGGACGCGTCGAGCACCTGCTGCTGGACGAGGCCGGACGGTGGAGCGGGGTACGGGGGGCCGACGGGTTCCTGTTCGAGTCGGGCGAGGGGGCCGAGGAGTCCGACCTCGGGGAGCGCATGATCGAGGCCGTCCTGGACAGCGGGGCCACCCTCACCGTCCTGGGACCCGAAGCGGCGGCCGGGCTGGCCGACTACAACGGGGTGGCGGCACTGCTGCGCTGGTAGGCGGGCTACACCCACTCCTCGTACCCGGGGACGACGTAGCCGGTGTGAGGCGCGTCGAGCCACTCCCGGTCGAGCGGGCGCCCCACCACCCTGCCGATCACGACCAGCGCGGAGGTGAACGCCTCCGCCGGTTCGACGGCGGGCTCGCCTTCGTCGAGGTCGAAGCGCAGGCCCTCCAGGCAGGCGTCCAGGGCGTCAGGATCGGCGCCCGAACGGTCCTCGGGGTCGAAGACGTCGAGGACCGTGATCAGCTCTCCTGATCGTGCGTACTTGAGCAGGCTTTCGCCGTGGTAGTCCCACGCGAGGGCGAGCGTCCGGCGGTCGCGGCGGGAGAGTTCGGTCACCACGTCGTCGGCGGTGCAGCGGTGATCGCCGATCAGCACCGTCCAGCCGTCGAAAGTGCCGGCGAGCAGGCCTCCGGCTTGCTCGCCGTCGCCGTCGGAGCCCGGCCCCCACTCGCAGAAACGGTCCGGCGTGCCCGTCGCGGGGTCGGCGCCGAGCAGCGAGACGGCCTCCTCGACCGGGATGCCCTCGCACCAGACGGTGTGGAACCGCTGCATCGACACGTCGCTCGGGTCGTAGGAGCGCAGCAGGTGGTAGAGATCATCGCCCGGCATGGCTCGATCCTCCTTCTTGGCCGTGGAGTGCCCTGACACACATCCCTCCGACCGATAACGTAGATCCGAGTGATCGTGCGACGTCGGGGTAGCGACAGGGCAGGGAGGTGGACGTCTTGGAAGGCAGTGGTCCTGTCAGCGACGTCGAACTGCGGCTGAGGATCGAGGACCGGGGCGAGTGGCTCGCCGTCCACGTGAGTGGCGACGTCGATTACAGAAACTCGACGTCGCTCCGCGACCAGGTCCTGGCGTTGATCGGCGACGATCGGGTCCCCGCCGTGGTGCTCGATCTGTCCCAGGTGGGTTTCATCGACTCCTCCGGACTCGGCGCGCTCATCATGGTGTGGCGCGCGGCGACGTCGGCCGGTGGGGCGCTGGTGTTGTCGCGGCCGTCGCCGGTGTGCGAGGGGTGGCTGGAGCGCACCGGGCTGACCGGCCACATCCGGTCCGCGCGCAGCCTGGAGGCCGCGCGGGCACTGCTCACCATCACAGGCGGCGAGCAGACCGGCGAGGCGCGGTCAGCTTGAGTGCACCCCGTCGCGTCCGGCGACGAGGTGCTCTCGTGTGCCGGTGATGTCGAGGAGCCGGTTCAGCGCGGCTCCCCGGTTGTCGAGGTGGAGCCGGGTTCCCACGGCGTCGGCGCGGCGGCGGATGACGAGCAGGACCGACAGGCCCGTGGAGTCGCAGATGCCCAGCCCGGCGCAGTCGAGGCGGATCTCCCGCGGTGCCGGGGCCTGGCGGAGCCGGGCCGTGACGACGGTGAGCAGGTCCTCGGCGCTGACGTAGTCGAGGTCCCCTCGCAGCCGGAAGGCGGCTGCGAGGGAGTTCGAGGAGACCTCGACCACGGTGAAAGAATCCTGGGCGTAGCTGGTCATGCGGGCTTTCCGTGGTCGTGCGGGAGTGCGGGTTCCGCGTCGCCGGGAGGAGGCGCGGTGATCGTCCCCAGGGCGGCGGTGATCATGGCGCGCGCCCGCGGGAAGTCGGACAGCTCCTGGGCCAGCAGCTCGAGCGTGGGCACCAGGCTGAGGGCGGGCACTCCCCTGACGGTGAGGATGCCGGAGGTCCAGGTGATGAAATCGGTGAACAGCCGCTCTTCGTCCAGGTACAGGGCTGTCGCCAGGAACGCGACGATGTGGGCGACGTCCTCGGCCGTGTGCCCGCGCTGCTTCGGGGTGTAGGAGGCCATGGCGGGGAACCGCTCCTCGAGCCCGGTCATGATGCTCTTGACCAGCGTGCCTGCCGTACGGCTGACCATGGTGTACTCCTGGTCGGCCAGGTGCGGCAGGTCGTCGATGGCGGCCTGCTGGGGCGCCGGAGTGCGCGGGGCGATCGAGGGGATCAGCTCGGCCGCCGCGCGGGCGTCGGGCGCCCAGGCGTCGGCGCCGAGGATCTCGGCGTAGTCTCCGCCGGGGCCGAACGCGGCGCCGCCGACCAGGACGGGGGTGCCGGTGGCCTGGCAGGCGGTGATGGCCGCGTGCGCGGTGGGCAGCCGGGTGGGGATGCTGCTCGACAGGCCGACCACCTGCGGCGCGGTGCGGTGGATGTGCGTGATGAGATGGTGGGTCGGGACCTGGGCGCCGAGGAAGTCGACCTGCCAGCCGCGCAGGCGCAGCACCTCGGCCAGGATGCGGGCGGGCAGGGCGTGCCACTCGCCGTCGATGCAGGCGATCGTGATGCGTCCGGCCGGCGCGGCCGAGCGGGAGGTACGGCGCGCGGCCGGATGGAGGGCGAGGGCGGCGACGACCCGCTCGTTGATGGCGGTGGCGGCGTGCTCCTGGGCGACGGTGAGCCGGTTGGCGGCCCACTCGGCCCCCACCCTGGCCTGCACGGGCGCCACGACGTCGAGGAGGAACGACTCGGGCTCGACTCCCTCGTCGAGCGCGGCGTCGACGAGATCGACGGCGGCGAACTCGTCGCCGTCGAGGACGGCATCCCACAGCCGTGCCGTCCATGCGGGGATGACGCCGCCGGGTGCGGCGATGGTGCGATGGGTCATGCCGTGTACCTGCCCCGGCTGCGCCCCCCAACCGCGCTGAGGTGGCGTCCGCGCGGCGCGGTGATGGCTATGACGGCCATGTCGTCGTGGTGGCCGCCGCCGACCCATTCGGAGGCGAGCATCTGGATACGTTCGGCCAGCGCCTGAGGCGGCATGCCGGCGCACTGCTGGAGCTCGTCGCGCAGGCGGTTCTCGCCGAAGAACTCGTCGCCGAGCGGGCCGCCCTTGGCCTCGGTGATGCCGTCGGTGTAGAGCAGGCAGGTCTCGCCCGGCTGGAGCACGACCTCGGCCGTGTTGGAGCGGATCGTGGGCAGGGCGCCGATGAGGGTGCCCCTGCTGTCGACGTCCTCGACGGTGCCGTCGTTCCTGACGACGAAGGGCAGCGGGTGGCCGGCGCTGGTCAGCCGCAGCGTGACCTGGTGGGCGTCACGCCGTACGGAGGCCAGGACCAGCGTGACGAAACGGGCGTTGTCTTCGTCCATGAGCACGTCGTTGAGCAGCCCCAGGACCCGCTGGTGGTCGGCGGCCATGGGCAGCAGGGCGTGCAGGGTGTTGCGGATCTTGCCGGTGAGCACCGCCGCCCTCAGGCCCTTGCCGCAGACGTCGCCGAGCACGATCAGGGACTCCTGACCGGCCTGCGTGGCCGGGTGCAGGTCGTAGAAGTCGCCGCCGACGAGCTCGCTGTCGACGGAGGCGCGGTAGCGCGCGGCGATGTCGACGCCGTCGAGCCGCTGGACCTTCGGTGGCAGCAGCTCGCGCATGAGGGTCTCGGTGATGGAGACCTGCTCGGTGTAGAGGCGCGCGGCGGACATGGCCGCTCCGGCACGGGCCGCGAAGAGGCGGGCGACGATCTCCTCGCTGTCGGTGAACGCCGCCTGATCCGTACGGCGGAGCAGGACGAGCACACCCGCGGGCACGCCGTGGCCGGGCAGCGCCGTCACCACGACGGAGCCGACGGGACCGAACTCCGGGCGGGCCAGCCACTCGGGCGCGGCGGTCGGGTCGATCCAGCGCGACGGCATCGGCGGGAACCCCTGCAGCGCCTCGGCCAGGCCGGGCACCACCCCCGGGTCGACGACCAGGCTCTCGCGCACGACCCGCCCGTCGGGCCCGCAGTAGGCGATCGGGTAGCGGCGGCCGGCTCTCGGCGTGATGACGAGGGCGGCGTCGGCCAGGTGGCGCGTGGCCAGCCGCGCCGTGACCTCCATGCAGCGGTCCATGTTGAGCGACGACAGCAGCTCGGTGGACGCCTGCGAGAGGAACGCGGTGCGCTCGCGCTCGAGCCGCAGCTCCTCGCGGGCCAGGCGATGGTCGGTGTCGTCGGCGAACCACCACGCGGTGCCCGCGCCGAGCATGGAGGGGTGGGCCTCGTAGGTGCGTTCGCCGATCGGGCCGCTGACCGCCTGGATCGGTCCCTGGGCGTACGCCTGCGACAACCAGGCGGGGGCGGCATCGATGATCGCGACGCCGGGAGCGGCGTCGGGCAGGAGGGCTCGGGCCGCGGCGTTGGCCACCTCGACGGTGCCGGACGGAGACACGACGAGCAGGGGGTACGGCGCGACTTCCCACACCGCCTCTGGAGCGCTGACCGCTTGCTCAGTCTCTATATCCACGCGTGGCAACCCTGTGGGCCTTCTCCCCTTCCTCCTGAGACGTCTGTCTCCACTGTACTGACTGTCGCCCAGTGCGACGATGGCTTGGTGGAGTCCTATGTCGAGCGCCCGCCGTTACCGCAGCTGGCGGGGCTGGTGCGGACGGTCTGGATCCAGCGCACCGGTGAGAACGCCTATGTGCAGAGGCATCTGCCCACAGGCGGCGTGGAGATGCATTTTCCGCTCGGCGAGTTTCCGCAGCTGATCGGACCGCTGACCGGGCCGGCGATCGAGGTCATACCGCCGCGCACCACACTCGTCGGCGTGCGCTTCCACCCGGGGAGCGCGCCGCCGCTCCCTGCGCCGCTGGACGACCTGGTCGACCAGCGGATAACCCTGGAAGGGCCGTGGGGAGACGTGGCGGAACGCCTGGCCGGGGCGGCGACGCCGGAGCGGGCGCTCACGCTCGTGCAGGCCCGCCTGCTGCGCGAGTTCCGGGGTACGGCAGGCGCCGATCCTCTGGTGGGCGAGGCGGTGAGGGCTCTGATGCCGTGGCAGCCGATGTCCGTCGACGGCCTGGCCGCTCACCTCGGGCTCTCCGCCAGCCAGCTGCGACGGCGCTGCCTGCACGCGGTCGGAGTGAGCCCCAAGGCGCTTCAGCGGACACTGCGGTTCCAGGGGTTCCTCGCCCTGGCCCAGGCCGGCGCCGTGGCGTCGGGGCGGCGCGGGGCGGAGGGCATGGCGGGGCCGGCTGCCGACGTGGGCTACGCGGATCAGGCGCATCTCAGCCGTGAGTGCCTGCGGCTGACGGGGCTGACACCGAGCGGGCTGCTCGGAGGCGCCATCGATCGGTGTGCGTGCGGGCACGACCACTCCGCCTCGTACCGGCCCTTCCTCGCGGCCCGCAACCGGCCACCGCTCCTCCCTCACGGCCCGTAACCGGCCGCCGCTCCTTCCGGGGGCCCGCGACCGGCCGCTCCCGCCGCTCCTTTCGCCCTTTCGGCTCCTTCCGCCCCTCCGCTGCTTCCGAGCTGAACGTGCGCGGTTTGTTCAAGCCCGCGCCGTCGCCCCGCGCCTAGGGTCTCCCTCGTGCCCGATCCCGCCCTCGCCGCGTTCAGCGCCTCACTCGACGGCGAGCTGCTCACTCCCGGCTCACCGGGCTACGACGCGATCCGCCGCCCGGCCTTCCGTGAGGTGCGGCCCAGGCTCGTGGTCCTGTGCCGCTCCGTCTCCGACGTCGCCGCCACCATGGCGTACGCAGCAGCCACGGGACACCGGCTCACCCCGCGCAACGGCGGCCACTGCTTCGCCGGACGATCGACGACGGACGGCATCGTGCTCGACGTGTCCGGGCTCGACCGCATCTCCGTTTCGGAAGACGGGACGGCGACGATCGGCGCCGGCGCCCGCCTGGAGCAGGTCTACGCCGCCCTCCACACCCAGGCCCGCACCCTGCCCGCGGGGTGCGGCCCCACGGTCGGCATCACCGGCCTCACCCTCGGAGGCGGCATCGGCCTGCTCGGCCGCAAACACGGGCTCACCTGCGACCGCCTCGTCGGCGCTCAGGCCGTACTGCCCGGCGGCAGGGTCGTGGAGTGCGACACCCGGCACGAACCCGACCTGTTCTGGGCGCTGCGCGGCGCGGGCGGCGGGCAGTTCGGCGTGGTCACGTCGCTGCGATTCGCCACCGTCGCCGAGCCGGACGTCATCCCCAT
This sequence comes from Nonomuraea soli, assembly GCF_013761175.1. GTDB lineage: Bacteria > Actinomycetota > Actinomycetes > Streptosporangiales > Streptosporangiaceae > Nonomuraea > Nonomuraea soli. The sequence goes on along the minus strand of NZ_JACDUR010000004.1, from coordinate 516,498 downwards.
CGAGGGACACCGCCACGGAACGGCCGCCCGCGACCTGGCCGCAGCCTGGCAGACGTGGGCGCCCGACCTTCCCGACGACATCACCGTCAACCTCACCCTCGACTCGGTGCCGGGCACGGCTGACGTCCGGGCGAGGCTCGTCGGCGCCTCCGCCCTCGGCCCGGCGGCCACCAGGGAAGCGCTCCGGCACCTCGCCCCCGAGATCGACCTGCGGCCCGGCGTGCCGTACCACCGCCTGAAGGGCACCCTCGCCGGCCCCGACTCCCGCGAGGTGAGGATCAGATCCGAATTCTTCGTCCGCCCCATGTCCTCTCGGACTCTCACCTCTCTCCTGACCCTGCTCACCGAACCCAGGAGCGCCGGGCACCGGCAGCTGACGTTCACCGCCATGGGCGGCGCGTACAACCGGGTCGCCGAGGACGCCACCGCCTTCGCCCACCGCGGCGAACGTTTCCTGCTCGAACACATCGCTCATGCGGACGACCCGTGGATCGACCGCTCCTGGGCAACGGCCCACCCCGACGCCTCCGGACGCGTCTACCCCAACTTCCCCGACCCGGCGCTCGACGACTGGGCGCCGGCCTACCACGCGGGCAACCGCACCCGGCTGGCAGCGGTCAAGCACGCCTACGACCCCCACCGGTTCCTCGACTTTCCCCAAGCCATCTGACCTGCGAATTTTCGTCAGCGGCGGACCGGGAACGATCCCGGCCACGTCGCGTGGCGTGCCCGCGAATGCCGCTGAAGGAGTGCTCCATGCTCGATCCCGCTGTGCGCCGCGTCCTCGACGGCGCCTCGATCGCCCACCTCGCCACCGTCCTGCCCGATGGCTCCCCTCACGTCGCCCCCGTCTTCGTCGGCACTCTGGGCGAGCGCGTCGTCCTGTTCACCGGGCCGGACACGCGCAAGGCTCGCAACCTGCGCCGTGACCCCCGGGTGGCGCTGTCGATCGCGCCCGTGGACAACCCGTTCGAGCCCGTGGTGATGCGCGGGCGGGTCGTCGAGTGGGTGGAGGGTGAGGCGGCCTGGGAGATCGTCGACCGGGTGGCCGTGAAGTACACCGGCATGCCGTACCCGAGGGAGGAGGAACGTGTCGTGGTCGTGATCGAGCCCGAACGGCAGAGGGCCGGGGTGGGGTGATCGGCGGGCGCCGCCGCGACTCAGCCGCCGACGATCACGGCGTTCAACGCCCGGCACTCGCGACGGAACCGGCTCTGCCCCTTCCCCGCCGCGTGGACGGCCACCTCGGGGATCTCCCCCCGGGCCCCCACCCAGCCCGCGACCCGGGCGGCGAAGGCCACGAGGTCACTGTGGTTGACGTTCGCCCTCTCCTCCCCCGCGGGCAGCACCACCGGCAGCAGCGCGCGGAGCATCTCCCACACCTGAGCGTGGGCACCCTCGCGGGCCGCCTGGTCCAGAAGCGGGAGAACCCGGCGGATCTCCACCTCGGAGTGGCGAATCAGGCCGCCGAGGTGACGGCCCACCGCGCCCGCGTCGGGGTGGCCACGGACCGCCAGGTGCAGGATCAGGTGCGCGCCGGGGCCGTGGGGGCGGGTCAGGAGGCCGGCGACCAAGGCGGCCATCGCCTCGCCGACCGGGCCGTCCGCTTGGATCAGCGCCTCCAGCGAGTCGGCCCCCACGTTGGAGTGGTTCCACCGATCGACCAGGTACGGCAGATAGTGGACCGCCACCACCTCCCGGTGGGAGGGCATGGCCTGCGCCCACCAGCGCATGCCGTCGTAGGTATCCTCCGCCCGCCACCGCGCGGGAGCGCTCAGGAGCTGGTCGATCAGGTCGTAACCGGTGGGTTCCGCGCTGAGCGCCGGGACGGGGTCGATGCCGTCCGGCTTCCAGGCCACTCCCGTCTCCGGGTCGGGCAGGCCGCCCCGCGCCAGCCAGTCGGCCGCCTGGCCGGCCGCGCGGGAGCCGATCGCGGCGGCGCGCGCCGCCGCCTCGGGGTGCGCCCCTCGGGGAAGGCGCAGGAGCGCCTGCTGGAAGTCGGCCTTCAGAGGGTGCGCTCCCGCCGCCGCGCAGGTGGCCAACCGATCCACCAGGACGTCGGGGTCGAGATGGCCGGTGCTCCAGGTGGGGGTGGCCAGCAGGACGGGCGGCACCGTGCCCTCACGGAGTGCCTGGTACAGCTCATGCAGGCGGCGCAGCATGAACAGTTGCAGCGGGGCGACGCTGCTGTGGTACGGCATGCGGCTACGGCGGCGCTCCAGCTCGACGCGCTCGGCCTCCTCGTCGCGGAAGAAGGAGCTGAAGCCGAAGGACATGACGGAGACGGTCCAGAAAGGCTCGTCCGAGCCCGGAGGCGGCACCGGCCCACCATCGCGCATGGCGGCGATGCGCTCCGCCTCGACGCCGATGCCGTCAAGCTGCCGGAAGATCTCCTCCCGCGCGTCGGGGGGCATCTCGGTGAACCACGGCCCCGGTTGCGTCTCGGCACTTTCCGCTTCGTCCGGCTCCGTCACGACCACCTTGACCTGGAAGCTGGTGTCCGCCCAGCGGTCCACCGGCTCCGGGTCGGGGACGCCAGGATCAGTGCCCGGAGCCACGACCTCGGTGGCGAGGGCCGTGAGCCACATCGAGGCCGACGGCCAGGCATCCAGCGAGAAGAGGTACGGCTCGGCGAGTTGTTCCGTCGCGGCCAGCTCCGCCCGTAACGCCTCGCGGTCCGCCAGCCGTCCGACGAACGCCGCCATCCACTGCTCGGCCGTCAGGCCGTTCACATGGCGGACGCCCGAGCTCAGCGTAGGTTCGGGCAACCGCGACCGCGACTCGGCCGCCACCTCCGGCAACGTGCCAGGCACGAACACCTCGGGCCCGCAGGGCCCCTCCGGCGTCACCTCGCCGCCGAAGCACGCCGCCACCTTGGCCCCCGACGCGGGAGGCAGATGGGGTACGGCTTGCGCCAGGATCGCCGCGGCGGGCCTGAGCGCGGCGGCATGCTTCAACGCCAGTTGCTCGGCACGATGCTGCACCGCCCAGGCGGTGTGGCTGAAGGCGTTGGCCAGCGCCGGCGCCAGGTCGGGTGCCAGCGCGGGACGCTCCTTCATCAGGTCGGCGAACCAGCGAAGCCCTGCCGTGGCGAGCTTGATCTCGGGGCGGAAGGTGAGGGCTTCGATCGCCTCCACCAGATCCGCTTCGTCGTCGAACTCCAGGTGCCGCACCTGGTCCAGGGCCAGCTCCGCGACGGTGCCAGGGGAGGCGGGCAGGAGGCGGACGTAGTCGCGCAGGCGGGCGGTGCGCTCTTCGGGGGTGGGGGCCGCCATGGTGTGGAGCCGCACGAAGAAGCGCAGGTCGAGCTGGTCGCCGCCGCTGAAGAAGCGGGTGAGGAGGGCGTCAAGGAGCTGCTCGCGGGGCATCGCGGCCACGGCACGCAACCACGGGGTGGCGCGGGGCACGGAAGCGGAGGGCACCTGCTCGTCGCGCAGGGCTCGGCCTGCTCCTTCCGCTTCGAACACGCGGGGCAGAAGCCAGGGGGCGAGAGGGTCGTCCTTGAGCACCGGACCGCTCACCCAGGCCACCACCAGGGGGTCGTGTTTGGGCGGTTCGGCCCCGCTGGACCGGAGAAGCTCGAGGACCAGGGGGACGATCGTGTCGCCGGGACGCCTGATGCGTTCCGCGAGCCGTACGCCCACCTCGCCCTGCCAGGCCGTCGGGCGGGAGGCGAGCACCTGGAGCAGGCGGCTGTCGTGCCGGTCGGACTCCCAGCGCGGGTTGAGATCGCGGTGGGCGAGCCACTTGGCCGCGGCGGCGGCGGGCAGGGTGGCCGCGCCCGCGAGGCGCAGGCAGGCGGCGTACGTTTCGTGGACGTCGCCGGCGAACTCGGCATGGTCGAGCCTTCCCGCCGCCCAGCCGGGCAGGTCGAGCTCGGAGGCGGGGATGTCGTTCCAGAACGCCCGCGCGATCCTGGTCGCGGCGGAGCGCATCTCCTTGAGGAAGGCCGGCAGGTGGGCGGCGATTTCCGCGCGCTCCTCGCCGGTCAGCGTGAGCAGGAGCCGGGACAGCTGCACCGGACGGCACCCGGCGATCAGGTCGCGGACATCGGGCCAGGTGGTGGTCACGGGGTGCTCTCCACGAGGGTCTTGGCGGCGATCCCGGCGGCGAGCACGTGCTTGCACGGTCCGCGTGAGCCCCGGTGATCCCACCACCACGGGCAGGTGCACGACCCGTCGGCCAGGACCACCTCCCGCACCCCACCGTCGGTCCGCACCAGCGCCCGGTCACCCAGCAGGCGCACCGCGCCCGCGGCCACCAGGGCACGCGCCGAGCTCAGCCGCGGATGCAGCTCGCGCACATGCTCCCGGTCGTAGGGCAGCTCGCGGTGGAAGTAGGCAGCTTCTCCCAGGTCGTACCCCACGCGCCCCGCCATGCCCAGCTGGGTGAGGGCTGCGCGGACCCGGGAGACGGGCAACCCGGCGCGGTCGGCCAGCAGGCCCGTCTCGACCTCGGGCTCGTAGTTGAGGAGCATGCCCACCACGTCGGCGTCGGCCTCCGTCTCCTCCCCCGCCAGGTCGAGCAGCGACGCGCCCTCGCCGGAGAACCCCCGCCATCGTTCGGGGGACAGCACCAGCGTGTAGCGCATTCCAGGAAGTTCGAGCTCCCAGGCACTCGAAGCGGCCGACGACGAACCGCCCGCCGGGCCGTACACCCTGAGAGCCTTCGCGAAGCGCAGGAGCGGCATGAGCGTGGCGAGCCGTCCGACGCCCGCCAGATGGACGGCGCCGGCCGAGGGGTGGTCCGAGACACGCAGGTCGCGGGCGGCGGGGACGGCCCAGAGATCGGCGGCGGCGCGCTTGGGCAGGGAGCGGAGGAACCGCACCGCCGAGACGCCGGTCAGCTCGGCCCGCTGGTCCATGCCCGCCGCGATGACCTGCACCTCCGCGAAGCCGCGCAGCCATCGCTCGGGCAGGGGCACCTTCTTCTCCACCACCGCGCCGTCGAGCGTGGTGACGGTCAGCTCGTCGGCGCCGACGCCCAGGTGGAGGCCGTCGCGGGCGCCCACGCGGGCGAGCGCCACCCGCAGGGGCGGGTTGACGTCGACGTTGGTGGTGCCGCGGTCGAAGACCTCGCCATCGAGGGCGGGACCGAGCAGGTCGAGCCGGGCGTAGACCCCGCCGCACGCGGAGAAGGACTCGAAGCGCAGCCGGTCTCCCCCGCACGTCACCACCGGGTCGCGGGTCCAGCCCGGCCTCGGCTGGTGGTAGCGGGTCATCGCCACGTCGGCCACCCCCAACAGGGCGGCGGCGGCGGGAGCGGGCTGGGTGATCACGCCGCTGAAGAAGCGGGGCGCGAGCCCGGCGCCACCTGAGGTGGAAAAGCCCAGGTGACCGGCGGTGAGGGAGGAGGGCGCGGCGTAGGAATACGCCTGCGTCGCTGTGGTCATGCCTGGAGGGTAAGGAACGCCGCCGACAATTTCGGTGGGCGCGGAGGGCTCGGGCGCTAGAACCGCCAGAAGGCCCGGAAGGGCCTTCCTGGAATCGAACCAGGAGAGAAGGAAGCACCCGAATGGCCGCGCCCACCGTGAATGCGAGGAAAGCGGGAGAGCTGGCTTACAGAGATGTGAGAAGGAAGCCCTCCCATGGCCTCACCCATGCGACGGTATCAGGCGGGGATCAGCTCGTGCAGCGTGGAAGGGGTGTAGCCGCCCGCGGACGGGTCGAGCCCGATGCGAGTGACCTGTCCCTGTCCCGACGCCTTCTCACGCAGCAGGCCGACCAGATAGCCGACGGTCAGATAGCGGCGCTCCACAATCGAACGGACCAGTTGCGACGTGCTGACGCGATTACCCTCAACCTGGTTGAAGGATGGATATCCACGCAGATAGAGGTGCAACCACTTGGCCCGCCAGCCCCCATCGTCACCTCGCAGGAAGACCAGCGGAAGGGCGATCCTTCCAGATCCCCGCAGATCGGACTTGGCTCGGACGGTTCGCGGTTCGAATGGCAGGCCCTTCTGCGTCGAATCCCTGCTCATGTAGCCAAAGAAGGCCTCGGCCGCCTCATTGAACTCCTCGCCCGCATAAATGTTCACCTGCGGGATGATGACTGACTTGTCGGCCTTTCCGAGTTTGAGGTCGATGAATTCCGACGCCCCTTCGGGAGCCTCGGTCAAATCCCCCGAATACGTGGCGAAGCTGCTGCGGTAGTTCGTCCACGAGATCTGCGTCGGGCGCTCGAAGGAAGCGTCCAGCATGAGCGCCGACAAGTCGTAGTCGGTCCGCTGCGAGGTCTCCCGCCAGTGCACGAAGAACCGCAGCACCTCCCCGTCGACCCGCGACACCGACCCGCGCGGCAGCATCCCGAGCCCGGGCGCGACCGCCTTGCCCGACAACGGCAACGCCACGTCGATCACATCGGGATCGACGACCAGCTCGCCAGGATCGGGCAGCCGCGAGGCGATCTCGGCGTCGAGCATGGCCAGCACGTGGGCCAGAATCCCCTCGTCCAGCGGCTGGCGTGTGTCGGCGGTCGTCCATGCCCTGCCGTACCGGTTGGTGAACGTCCGGTCCGCGGGCGCGAGCCGGTTCTGCAGATGCTCGCGCAGGGAGAGCAGCACGCGCCCGGACACGTCGGGAGCGGCCCTCTCCGCCGCCTTCAGTACGGCGGAGCCGCCGCCCGCACGCAACAGGTGGTCCAGCCGTCGCAGCAGCGCACCCGGCGTCCGCTCCAGCAGTCCGGCGGCTTCCTCTGTACGGCCCGCGGTCAGGGCCAGCTCCACCCTGCCCTCAATGCTGCGAACCTGGCGCACCCCCCTGGCGACCTCGAAGAGCTCGGCGGCCCGAGGGAACTGCGGGTACTCGTGAGGGTGCAGCCGCTCACCCAGACGCTTCCACTGCTCCCGGTGGCGCAGGACGTCGGCGTGTTTGCTCGGCTTCATCGCGTCCAGGGCCGCCAGCAGAACACGGCGCTCAGGGCGGCGGAAGGAACGAAACCGGGCAGGGGTGACCAGCGTGACGTCCCCGCCCGAACAGGCGCAGGCCAGCCGCAGGACATCCGTCACCGTGTCGACGGCCAAGGGCAGCCCGGCCGCCAGTCGCACCTCGTTGACGACCGCCCGGTTCTCCCGCACCGGGATCCTGGACGGCGTCTCCCCAGGACAGAAAGCGGCCAGCATCCGCAACGCCGCCAGATCCTCCGCCGCCAACGGGACCTCCGACCCCGCCAGCGACAGGTAGAGCTCACGAGCTTCGTCCTGGAGCGTGCCGCCCACCTGCAGCACGGTCACCCGGTCACCCGCCGTCGCCACGAACTCACCGTGCGCGGTCACCAGGTCGGCGAAGGTGTGCTGATAGCGCCCGTATCCGGGCAGGTCGAGCAGGTTGAACGTGGGCACGGTCTCGCGCATCAGGGACGCCCAGAAGTCCACCGTCTCCGGGACGTCGGCCGGAAAGTCGACGAAGTACACGTTGTGCCGCACATGATCGCCCACCAGGCGCCGCACCGCCGCGAGGACTCTCACACCCAGATCGATCACCTGCTCGCCGGGCAGCCCGGCCAGACGCAGAAGCAGGGCGGGCGAGCAGGCGAAGCCCACGCTGAGCAGCGCCGCGTCCAGCTGCCGCGTAGCAGCCTCGCCGTCGCCGACCGCCCGGCTGTCGACGGGGACACGCAGGCGGCGGGTGATGACGAGCTCTTCGATGCTGGACATGATCAGAGCTTACGGACCGGCACCAACGTGAACGGGCGGGACTTCGATCTCACGAAGTCCCGCCCGTTCACGTTGGCGCTCTCAAGTGCTCCCGGCAGGATTCGAACCTGCGCACCCGGCTCCGGAGGCCGGTGCTCTATCCCCTGAGCTACGGGAGCGATGCGGAACAAGGCTATCAGCAATCCCCCACCACTCTGCACGCCCTTAATCCACCACCCCCACATCCAACGAAAACCGCACGTGACCCCCTCTCCAGGGGTTAGCTTGGCGGCCGTGGGCGAGGTATTGGGCAAGGTGCTGGTTGTCGACGACGACGAAGTGATCCGTCAGCTGATCGCGGTCAACCTGACGATGGAGGGGTTCGACGTCGAGCAGGCGACCGACGGGCAGGACTGTCTGGAGCGGGTGCTCGACGTCATGCCGGATGTCATCACGCTTGACGTGATGATGCCGCACCTCGACGGGTGGGTGACGGCCACCAGGCTCAGGACGGATGAGGAGACAAGGCACATCCGGGTGGTGCTGATCACGGCCAGGGCGCAGGACGACGACAAGCGTCGCGGGCTGGGGGCCGGGGTGGACGCGTATCTTACGAAGCCGTTCGATCCGGCGGAGCTGATCCAGATCGTGAGGGATCTGGCGGCCATGGGGCCGGAGCGGCGGAGAGTCTGAGCTCGGCCCTCAGGCAGTTGGCGTGTCGGGCACGGGTGCTCGTCGGGCGCGCATGGCGCTCAGGGCCGCAACACAGGCTCGAGGCCGCACGCAGGGCTTGAGACCGCAGGCAGACCCAAAGCCGCACGCAGGACTTGAGACCGCAGGCAAACTCAAGACCGCACGCAGACCCCAGGCCGCGCGCAGACCCAAGACTGCGCGCAGGCTCGAGGCTGCACGCAGCCCAAGGCCGCCCTCCCCGTGCAGGCGAATGCCGAGCAAGTGGCGGGCGATTTGACAGCGTCAGCGCGGGCGCCCAAGAGCCCGGCATCGGCCAACGAGCGCGCCGAAGCTCAGGCAACGGGCAACGGGCAACGGGCGACATCGCTCAATTCACCGCAACCCATAAGCAGACCCACTACGTCGTCCCCTGCAGACACCCCCAAGCCCCATCCAGGCGCCCCACCACCATCCCCTCCACCCCCGGCAACGACCGGGGGTCCGGGGGCCGGAAGGCCCCCGGCAGGGGGCCTTGGGGGGGCTAGGCCCCCCAATCAGGGGAGCCCGAGCCCCAAGCGCCGAAGGCGCACGACACCGCGAGGCCCATGCCCTCAGAAGAGGCCGAGCCGTCGCCCCTCAGCCGCCGCCTGCCCCCGCGTCGACACCCCCAGCTTCCCCAGGATGTTCGACACGTGCACAGAAACGGTCTTCTGCGCGATGAACAACCGCTCCGCGATCTCCCGGTTCGGCAGCCCCTCCGCCACCAGGCCCAGCACCTCCAGCTCCCGGGCCGTCAGCCCGCCGCCCGACGACGGGGTGCGCGCCGAGAAGCGGGCGCGGCGGCCGAACTCCTCGAGCGCCTCCAGCAGCGGCGCCGCCCCCAGACCGGCGGCGGACTCCCGGGCGAGCGACCACTCGGCCTGCGCGGCGTCCCGTTCGCCCGTCGACAGGAGGGCCTCGGCGAGCCGCCAGCGCGACCGCGCGATCTCGTACACGAACCCGTAGTCGAAGGCCGCCACCACGTCCTTCCACCGGGCGACGTCGTGGTCGCCGTGGACGCGGGCGTATTCGGCTTCGGCGCGCATCATCCAGGCCCGCCCTTCGGGCCCGAGTGCGGTGGGTTTGCCGTCGGGCCCGGTGGTGAACGACAGGCGGGCCTGGGCGATGAGGGCGTCGGCGCCGTCGGTGCGGCCGAGTTCGGCCAGGGCCCACAGTCCGGTGGCGGCGATGCGGATGGCGCCCGGGTCGGGCCCGTCCATCAGGTCGAGGACGGCGTGCACGTGGGTGAGCGCGAGGTCGGGGTCTCCTTGCCAGAGCGCACGCTCGGCGGCCAGGCCGCGGGACATGTAGGAGGCGATCGGCTCGTTCCAGAAGGGCTCGATCCAGGTGAGCCGGTCTTCGACGGTCGGCAGGCCGCGGGCGACCTCGATGAAGAGCGCGAACGACGACAGGATGGCCTCGGAGACGCGCCCCACGCGGGCGCCGAAGGAGGCGGCCAGGGATTCGGCCTGGTCCCACTCGCCCAGCACGTAGTGGACGAGGAAGCGCAGGAACCGCAGGTCGGTGCCGTAGGTGCTCCAGGACAGCCCGCTGTCGTGGGCTCGCTTGATGCCGCGTTCGGCGACGGCGGCGGCGCCGGGCAGGTCGCCGTTGTCGTAGGAGACGCGGGCGCGGATGAATTCGGCCCGCAGGTCGATGGCCAGGTTGCCGGAGGGGTGGGCGATGGCGGCGTCGAGGAGTTCGATGGCGCGGGCGTGGTCGCCGGCGTTCTCGGCGTACACGGCGAGGGTGACCAGGGCGCTGGTCTCGGCGTCGCGGGCTCCGGCGAGCCTGGCCGTGTCGAGGGCTTTGGCGGCGATGTCGGAGACTTCGGCGTGGCGGGAGGTCCAGGCCAGGCAGCGGGCGAGGGTCGCCAGGGCGCGGGCGCGTACGGCGTCGTCGGCGGCGGTGCTGACGGCCTCCTCGGCGGCTTCGACGGAGGCGCCGTCGTGGTGGAGCTCGTAGAGGTAGTAGGAGAGGCGTTCGTTGACCTCGGCGCTGGGCGGCAGGGCGCGCAGCTGGGTGACGGCGCGGTGGTTGTCGCCGCTGTCAGCGGCCATGACGGCGCTGCGCAGGGCCAGCGAGATCCGGTCTTCTCCGGCCAGCGCCTCGGGCTCGGTGACGCGGTCCCACAGCGACAGGACCTGGTCGTAGTGGCGGTGGGCTTCGGCGGGGGCTCCGACGCGTTCGGCCTCGCGTCCGGCGCGGGCGGAGGCGGACAGCGCTCCGGCCAGATCGTGGGAGGCCAGGAAGTGGTGGGCGAGCTCGGCTGGCGAGGTGATCAGGCGGGCGAAGGAGGCGTGGAGGCGGGTGCGCTCGCCGGGCAGCAGGTCGGTGTAGACGGCCTCCTGGAGCAGGGCGTGGCGGAAGGTGTAGCCGTAGCCGTCGACGCGCAGGAGGCCGCGGAAGACGATCTCGCGCACGGCCTCCTCGAACTCGGGCACGCGCAGGCCCGTGACCTCGCGCAGGAGGGAGTCGTCGACCTTGCGCCCGGCGACGGCGGCGGCGCGCAGCACGCTCTGCGCCTCTTCCGACAGTAGTTCGACCCGCGACATGAGCAGGCTGGCCAGACCGTCGGGCATGCTCTCGCCGGAACCCTCGGCGGCGGCCGCGAAGAGTTCTTCGGCGTAGAAGGGGTTGCCCTCGGCGCGCTCGACGACCTGGGAGAGCACCATCGAGGGCGCATCGCCCAAGGAGGCGATGAATCGGGACATGTCGTCGGCTCCCAGGGGCCGCAGCTCCAGCGCCGACACCGTCGGCAGCCGCTGCAGCTCGGCCAGCACCGGCCGCAGGGGGTGGCGGCGGTGCAGGTCGTCGGTGCGGTAGGTGCCGACGACGCAGACCTGCCCGCGCTGCACCATGCGGCTGAGGAAGATCAGCAGGTCGCGGGTCGACCGGTCGGCCCAGTGCAGGTCCTCGATGATCAGCAGCACCGGCTGCACCTCGCCGAGCAGCTCCAGCAACGACCCGAACAGCCGCTGCTGGGTGAGCCCCGACCCGCCGCCGTCGAGGACCTCGCCGCGCAGGATCGGCCGCGACTCGACGGCCGGGCGGATGGACGGCTCGCGCAGGGCGTCGATCAGGGGAAGGTACGGCAGGGCGTCGCCGAGTTCGGCGCACTGCCCGACCAGGACGTGGAAGCCACGCTCGCGCGCCTCGGCCGACAGCTCCGTCACCAGCCGGGTCTTGCCTATCCCGGCGTCGCCGCCGATCAGAGCGGTGCCGGCGACGCCGGAGGCGGCGGCGTCGAGCACCCGCACAAGCGCCTCCAGCTCGGCGGAGCGTCCGATCAGCAACCCGTTCATGCTGGCCACTATGCCACGCGCGGCCGACAACCCAATGGTCCAGCGACCGGCGACGGCATTGGACCCCTTCATCCATCGGACCAGGAAATATCCTCGGTAATCGTGATCACCTGGTCGACATACGCACTCTTCGTGCTCGCCTCCCTCACCCTCGTCCTGATCCCGGGCCCCAACCATCTCTACATCACGGCCCGGGGCCTGGCCCAGGGACGGACGGCGGGCCTGGCCAGCGCTTTCGGCGTCGAGGTCGGCACGCTGGTGCACACCGTGGCCGCGGCGGCGGGCCTCTCGGTGCTGATCAGCCGGTCGGCGACCCTGTTCGGCATCGTGAAGTGGGCGGGCGTCGCCTACCTGTTCTACCTGGGCATCAGGACTCTCACCGCCAAGGACACGGCGACGACCCGGTCGGTCACCCCGCAGCCGCTGCGCAAGGTCTTCCTCGAAGCGGTCCTGGTCAACGTCCTCAATCCCAAGGTGGCGCTGTTCTTCCTGGCCTTCCTGCCGCAGTTCGTGCACCCGGAGTCGGGCTCGCCCGCCCTGCAGATCGTGATCTTCGGCATCACCCTGTCGGCTCTGGGCCTGACCTCGAACGTCGTCTACGCGTTCGCCGCGGGCGCGCTGGGCACGAGGATGGCCGCCAGGGCGCGCGGCCTGCGCATCTTCAGCGGCGTGGTCTACATCGGCATGGGCGTGGTGACCGCCTTCGCGGGCCGCCGTTGATCGACACCGGGGCGAAGCGCCACAATCTTCACGTGGCCCTCCGCCTCCTCCTGACCTTGGTGCTCGCCTTCACGGCCGGGTGCGCCGCCGAAATCCCAAAAAACACCGAGATCCCGAAAAACACTGAAATCACGAAAAACGCCCAGACGCCAGCCTTGAAAGTCATAAAAGAGGAAAAGTCGCAGCGCGGCGTCTCCCTGACCGTCGCCTCCCCCAGCCTCACGACGCAGACCCTGGCCGAGGTCCTCCTCCCTACCGGCTGGAAGCCCGGCACCACCTGGCCCGTCCTCTACCTCCTCGAAGGCTGCTGCCACGAGAACACGATCGACTGGACGGCCCGAGGCCAGGCCGACGAGCTCACCAAGGATCTCCCGGTCATCGTCATCGCCCTGGAAGGCGGCCACGCCGGGTTCTACAGCGACTGGGCCGACGGCCCCCAGTGGGAGAGCTTCCACATCAAGGAGCTGATCCCCTACCTGGAGACCACCTACGGCGGCAACGGCAGGCGCGCCATCGCCGGCTTCTCCATGGGCGGCCTCGGCGCCTTCGCCTACGCCGCCCGCCACCCCGGCATGTTCAGGGCCGCGGCCTCCTTCTCCGGCCTGCTCGACGCCGGCCGCGCCGACGCCGACTACCTGGCCCGCGACCGGTCGCGCGACCTGTGGCGCGACGAGGACATCCCGAAGCACAGCCCCACGTCCCTGGTCGCCGAGCTCACCGGCATCCCGCTCTACGTCGCCTGCGGCAACGGCGAGCCGGGACCGCTCGACTCGCCGTCGACCCCCAAGGACAACGGCGAGGCCACGATCGAGGAGCAGAACCGGCGATTCGTCGCCGCCGCCGAGAAGGCGGGCGCGCAGGTCACGGTGAGCCTGTACGGCCCCGGCACGCACGCCTGGCCGTACTGGACCCGAGAACTGGAGAGAGCGCTCCCACTTCTCGCCGGGGCACTCAGATGAGCGCGTGCGGTATACGCTCCAGCACCGGGAACGACATCAGCCCGTAGGCGTAGAAGTCGACAGCGAAGGCGCCGGCCGCCTTGACGCCGCGCACCTTGGCCGCGAGCCGGTCGGCCGAGTCGCTGTCGGGGTAGCCGGGACGCAGGACCGCGCGCACCTCCCGGTCCTTGCCCACCGACCGCAGGTAGGCGCCGACGTCGTCGGCCACCCTGGCCGCGTCGCGCGCGTAGGCGAGCACCGCGAACGACGGCACCAGGTCGCCCAGCGCCACGAGGTCGACGCCGAACTGCCAGGCGTCGTGCGCGGCCAGCCCCGGCGTGGGCAGCCCGTCGCGGTAGCCCTTGACCGCGCCCGTCGAGTCGACGAACACCAGCCGCGAGCCCTCGGCGGCGACCGCCTGGGCCACCTCCGACACCAGCGAGGTCACCGTCTCGGTGCGGGCACGCGCGTAGGCGACGACCTCGGGTCCCGCGTAGGCGGTCAGCGCCGCCCTGGTCACCTCTCCCTGCGCGGGAGGGTCTCCCGCGAGCACCCCGGCGACGACCCTGGCGCACTCCTCGCGTGCCGCCTCGGCGTTGACCCCGAGGTCGGCCGCCCTGCCGAGGCAGTAGTCGCAGAAGCACAGCGCCATCAGGTAGGCGTCCATCGGCCCGAAGGGCACGAACGAGCGCTCGGCCCGCAGCGGGCGGTAGTGGAGCGACTCGGCCACGACGCTGTCGACGCCGAGCCTGGCCACGGCACGCGCCAGCGAGACCGCGTACTGCCGTACGTCGGGGTGGGCCGGGCACAGGTCGATCGGGTGGCCGCGGTCGCCGAAGCAGTTGCGCACGGTCACGTCGGGATGCTCGGCGCCCAGCGTGCCGTTGCGCAGGAACACCGTCCACCCATGGAGCTTGAGCCCCCTCGTACGGCACGCGTCGCGCAACCCGTCGAAGGTCTCCGTGAGGCCCACCGGGGGCCGCAGCCGCTGCCCGGCGAACAGATCGGCGGGCAGCGGGAAGTGCGCCCCGTCGTGGCGCGTGGTCAGCTTGGACAGCCCGTGGGGCGTCACGTCGCGCGAGGCGTGGTGCACGGCGCCGACGGTCACCCCTGCCGCGCCGTACCCACGCACCCGGTCGAGGACCCGCTCGGCGCCCTCGCCGTGCAGGTCCTCCGCGAAGACGAACACGGAGCTGTCCATGCTCAGGAGCTCTTGTGGGCGACGAAGTCGATCTCGACGAGGATGTCCATCAGCTGCGACCCCACGGTGGTGCGCACCGGGAAGGGCGGGGTGAAGTAGGACTTGTACACCTCGTTGTAGCGGGCGAAGTCCCCCTTGAGGTCCTGCAGGTGCACGGTCGACTTGATCACGTCGTCGAAGCCGAGCCCGTGGGCGGCCAGGACGGCGCCCAGGTTCTTCATCGTCTGGTGGGTCTGGGTCTCGATGTCGTCGCCCACGACCTGGCCGGTCTCCGGGTCGAGCGGCCCCATGCCCGAGGTGTAGACGAAGTCGCCCACGACCAGTCCCTGGGAGTAGGCCCCGACCGGCGCCGCACCTTCGTCGGTCCGCAGTTCTTTCTTCACAAGGAGATCCTTATCGTCTCGACAACCTGGTAGTCCGCGTCGACGAGCGGCATCTCGCGCCACTTGTCGAAGGCCGTGCACGGGTGCGAGATCCCGAAGGCCAGCAGCTCGCCCACCTCGGCGGAGCCGCGCACGATAGTGTGCTGGTCCTGCATCTTGACGACCTCGAGCCCGGCCTTGCGCGGGATCGGCAGCCCCTCGTCGAAGGGCGCGTCGCGCTTGCCCATGCCCACGACGGCCAGGCCGGGTTCTGGCACGGAGAGCACGTGCGCCCAGATCTCCAGGGCGGGCCGCAGCGAGCCGTCGATGCGGGTGAAGGGGGTGCGTTCGCGGTAGTAGCCGTCGTCGTGCGTGACGTAGGCGCCGCTGCGCAGCAGCACCCTGGCCTGGGTGGTGACCAGCTCGCGGCCGATCACGTCGAACCACTGGCTGCCGCCGACGGTGAGGTAGGGGCTCTTGACGCGCAGGTGCTCGACGGCGTCCTGCAGCAGTCGCAGGTAGGTCCTGACCTCGTCGGCGCTCTTCAGCGAGCCCTCGTAGCCGGCGACGCCCGCGAGCGTCACGCCCTCGCTCCGCTGCACGTAGGTGGCCAGGTCGAGGAGCTCGTCGAGGGTCCTGCACCCGGCCCTGCCGCCCTCGTGGCCGAGTTCGGCCAGCACCGGGAACGGCTGGTCCCCCGCATGCCGCGCCAGCAGGTCGACGCCGGCGCGCGAGTCGACGAACGAGAGGATCTCCACGTCCTGCGAGGCGATCCAGCGCAGCCCGTGCGGGTCGACGACCTGGTTGGCCACCAGCACGCGCGGCGCGCCGAAGGAGACGGCCGCCTGCGCCTGCCGCCAGGTGGCCACGGTCAGGCCCCAGGCTCCGGCGGCGAGCTGCCGGGTGGCGATCTCACGTGACAGGTGCGTCTTGGCGTGCGGGGCGAACTCCAGGCCGTGCTCGCGGGTGAAGGCCGCCATCGTGGCGATGTTGTGCTCGAGCGCCTCACGGTGGACGACCATCAGGGGGAAGCCGTACGAACCGTCGAAGATCGAGCCCACCCCGATGCACCCCCCTTTGTCCGCAACCGACCCTATCAATGAGAACGAAGGGCCCGACCAGGAGTGACGCCCGTCAGCGCCCCTCCGGAAAGCACCCGGACGCCCGACACGAAGACCTCGTCGATGCCCGCCGCGAGCGTGCGCGGAGCCGCGTAGGTCGCCAGGTCGGCCACGGTCGACGGGTCGATCACCACGAGGTCGGCGGCGAAGCCCGGGCGCACCAGCCCGCGGTCGTCGAGCCCGAAGCGCCTGGACGGGTGGGAGGCCAGGTGCACGATCGCCTCGGGCCAGCTCCAGTCGCCGAGTTCGCGCACGTGACGGCCCAGGAAGCGGGCGAAGGCGCCGAAGCCGCGCGGATGCGGGTGGCCTCCGACGTAGATGCCGTCGGAGCCGCCCGTGTGCGCCGGGTGGCGCAGCATGCGCCGCACCGACTCCTCGCCCTCCGGTCCCTCGTCGGGCCGGGCGGAGACGCAGCCGGCCTCGAGCTCGGTCGTGATGAGCAGCCTGCGGCAGAAGTCGGCGGGCTTCTGGCCGGCGCGCTCCGCCGCCTCGACCATGGTCAGCCCCTCGCTCCAGGTCAGACCGGGCGCGTGCGAGATCGTCAGGCGGGGCCAGACCTCCTCCAGCGACTCCCAGTGCTCGTCGAGCGCGTCGGACTCGAGCATCTCGATCGCCCTGCCCACCTCGGCCGCGGGCACCGACGGCGGCAGCACCACCATCGCCAGGATCGTGCTCCCCCGCAGGTACGGGTAGGTGTCGAAGGTCAGGTCGACGTCACGGTCATGGGCGCGGGCCACGAGCGGCAGCAGCACGTCCGCCGGTCCGTGCAGGTGGGAGACGTGCATCGCGGCGCCTGACAGGGCGGCGATCTCCATCACCTCGTCCATGCCCACCCCCGCGCGGGCGCCGTACGCCCGCATGTGGGTCACGTACGGCAGGCGGCCCAGCGGGCGGCAGAGCGCGGCCAGCTCGGAGGCGGTGGCGTAGCGGCCAGGAAGGTACTCCAGGCCCGTCGACATCCCGACGGCGCCCTCCGACAGGCCCTTCTCCACCCGGCGCAGCATCTGCCTCAGCTGGTCGCCGGAGGGCTCGTCGGGCGAGGCTTCCATGACGTCGTAGCGGATCGTGCCGTGCGGCAGCAGGTAGGCGGTGTTGAGCGCGGTGTTGCGGTCGTAGACGGACAGCAGGTCGTCGACGGAGACCGAGCCGTCCGCGGGCAGGTCGCTCGACCACGGCATGTCGAGCCCGCCGTTGACGGCGGCGAAGTAGCGTGTCGCGTAGCGCACGGTCTTCGAGGAACCGGGGGCGAACGACAGCCCGTCCTGCCCGAGGACGAACGTGGTCACCCCCTGGCGCAGGGCCGCGAGCTGCACCTCCTCGTCGTCGAACACGGCGTCGCCGTGCGCGTGGCAGTCGACGAACCCCGGCGCGACGTACCGCCCCGCCGCCTCCACCACCAGCCCGGCCTCGGCCTGCTCCAGCCGGCCGACCGCGGCGATCCGGTCACCGTCGATCGCCACATCCGCGCGGAACGCCGGAGCGCCGGTGCCGTCGAGCACCTGCCCGCCCCGGATGATCACATCGAAAGCCACTCCGTGATTAAACCCGATTCGTGCCTCTCGCCGTCACGGGCACGGCCCGTCGACCAGTCCCTTGGCCGCGATCAGCTCCGTCGCGCCGGACCTGGCCAGGTTCCACGAGCGCCAGTCGTGCGGGCCCTCGCTCACCCCCACCGCCCGCAGCAGGCAGCTGCGCTGCGGCTCGGGCGCGCGGTCCAGGGCGGGTGCGGCCTCCGCCCCCAGGTCGCGCAGGTAGGAGGCGTCCATGCGCTGGCGCTCCACCTGCGACACGGCCACCTGGTAGTCGGGGTTGACGAGCGCGAAGGCGAACAGCCCCAGCCCGGCGACGAGCACCACGGTCCTGGGCAGCCAGCCGGACCCGCGGCCCGCCAGCCGTACGGCACCGGCGACGAGGATCAGCACGAACAGGATCGCCAGCCCGTAGATCGCCGCCTGCACGGAGATCCGCAGCCGTGTCCAGCCGTAGGCCTCGACGTACAGGTCCATGCGGTGCCAGGCGGAGAACAGGATCACCATCGTCAGCGCGCACAGCGTTCCCAGCTCGGCCGCCAGCAGCCAGCGTCCACGGTTGCTCGTGCGCACCACCGCGCTGGTCACCGCGACGATCGCGACCACGATCACGCTGACGAAGACGAGCTGGAAGAAGCCCTGCCTGGCGTACTCCGCGTACGTCAGGCCCGACGTGCGCAGCACCCGCTCGTCGCCGCCGAACAGCACCGCGATCTGCAGCGTCACGAAGAGCGCGAACAGGATGTTCAGCGCGCTCAGCGGGACCACCCACAGCGCCGGGCTGACCTGGGTCCTGAACGACGGGCTCACCGGGTCCACCACCGGGCGCAGCGCCACCAGCACCAGCGCCGCCAGCCCCGCGGCGACCACCACGAAGACGAACAGACGCCCCGGAATCGACTCCGCCCAGGCAGGCGTCGTCAGCAGCTGCTCGACGTAGCCGGCGAACACCGCGTCGGCCGAGGAGAACAGCCCGCCGAAGATCAGCAGCAGGAACGCGGTGATGCCCAGCCCCCCCACGATGGGCATGATGCGCCTGCGCGCGGTGAGCTGCTTGAGCGGCGCCGCCAGGAACCACGGCACCGGGATCATCGACAGCAGCACCGACGCGCCGCCGCGGATCACGCCCAGCCATCCGGCGCCCGCGCCGGAGACGGCCAGCGCGCCCAGCCCGAACCCGCCCATGACGCACAGGGCGACCAGCCAGTCGGCGTCTCGCCAGGCGGCCACCGAGATCAGGCCGACGGCGATCGCGCCGAAGGCGATCGTCCACGGCGTCACCCGCCTGGCCACCGCGGGCAGCGCCGCCGCGGCCACCACGAGAGCCACCAGGACCAGGCCGAGGCCGGGTGCCGCGTCCGGGATGGCGACGGCGGCGAACACGCCGGCCCCGGCCGCCGCCGGCAGCAGCCAGCGGGGGGTCTCGGGCAGGTCCGGCCTCGGGAACAGGGGCGGAGGAACGTAGAGAGGCGGCGGTGGCGGCGGACCGAAGGCCTGGGGCTGGCCGTGCTGCTGGCCCTGGAGCTGGCTCTGGGGCTGCGGGCCGTACGGCTGCGCGGCGTGGGGCTGGCTCCCCTGGACCTGCGGGAGAGGGGGTTGGTTCACGGCGACCTGCTTCGTGTCGATGGTGTGGCCGGACATCACCGCGGCCCTGCGCGCGTCCGCCTGCTGCCGGGCCAGGGCCTCCTCGATGCTGCGCCGCCTGCTGGCCGCGCCCGCCCAGGTGCCGAAGAAGCCGCCGGCCAGGATGAAGACGATGAGCACCAGCACCGCCGCACCCCCGCCGAGGCCGACGGAGGCGAAGACCGCCGCCATCAGCCCGGCGAAGAAGCCGCCGCTCACCCCGATGACGCATCCCGCCACGAGCTTGCCCATCCCGGGCATGACCAGCGGCGCCGCGTACGGCACCGCGCCGCCATGACCGCCCGGCGCCATCGCGGCCACCGGCACATGGACCGCGGCAGCGGCCGGTGCGGGGGCCGGCGCGAGAGCCGGTGCGGGGATCGACACGTCAGCGGGACCCGCCGCGGCGGCCGGTGCGCCCGCCGAGACGGCCTCACGCTCGGGCTCGGCCGCGGCCACCGGCCCCTCCACTGTGGCCACTGCGGCCACCGCGGTCGCCGCCGTCTCGTGCCCGCCCGCCACGACGGCCGGCTCGGCCTCCGCACCCCGAACACCCACGCTCTCGGCGGCCGGTTCCCCTGCCACCTTCTCCAACGGCGTCTCCGCCATCGTGAGCCTCCCCGGCAGATCGACGATCATGCGGCAGCCCGCGCCGTCGCCTATGTGGATGGAGCCGCCGTGCAACTCGACGATCTCCCTGACGATCGCCAGCCCGAGTCCCGCTCCCCCGGCGTCGGCCGCGCGGGCGGCGTCCAGCCGGGAGAACCGCTCGAACACCCGGGCACGGGCCGACTCGGGGATGCCAGGCCCCCGGTCGGCCACGGTGATGGTGCTGCCGGAGACGGAAACGGTGACGACTCCGTGCTCCGGGCTGTGCCGTACCGCGTTGTCCAGCAGGTTCGCCAGCACCTGGGCCAGCAGGTCGGGATCGGCCCGCACGACCGCCTCACGCGGGACGCCGGTCTCGATGCTCACGTCGTCGCGCGCCGCCGCCGACTCGCGCACGACCTGCTCAACCAGCGGCGCCA
The DNA here is from genome assembly GCF_013761175.1 of Nonomuraea soli. Lineage (GTDB taxonomy): Bacteria > Actinomycetota > Actinomycetes > Streptosporangiales > Streptosporangiaceae > Nonomuraea > Nonomuraea soli. Next base: position 496,325 of record NZ_JACDUR010000004.1, on the reverse strand, counting down.
GCTCCACCGTCTCGGCCTCGACGAGCCTGGCCCCCGAGTCCAGGCGCGACAGGTCCAGCAGCTGGGCGACCAGGCGCCCGAGCCGTTCCGTCTGGGCGAGCGCGGTCCGCAGCGTGTCGGGCGGCGAGACGCCGTCGACCACGTTCTCCAGTACGGCACGCAGCCCGGTGATGGGCGTGCGCAGCTCGTGGCTGACGTTGGCGACCAGCTCCCTGCGCTGCCTGTCGACCTCGCCCAGATCGGCGGCCATCGCGTTGAACGCCCTGGCCAGCTCCCCCACCTCGTCGCGCGAGGTGGCGCTCACGCGCAGGTCGTAGCGGCCCTTGGCGACGGTCTGCGCCGCCTTGGCCATCTCGCGCAGCGGCTTGGTCATGCCCTGGGCCAGCACCTGCACCATGACGAGCGCGAGCGCGACCGCGACGACGATGCGCCACTCGCGCGGCAGCGGCGCGGCGAACTCGTAGACGGCGAAGGCCGTGGCCACCGCCAGCACGATGATCAGCCCGAGCTTGACCTTGATCCGGCCCAGGAAGTCGAGCGGCCTCATCGGCGCACCAGCGCGTAGCCCACGCCGTGGACCGTACGGACCACATCGGGACCCAGCTTCTTGCGCAGGGCCCGCACATGGCTGTCGACGGTCCTCGTCGCCGCGGCCTCAGAGAAGCCCCAGATGTCCGACAGCAGCCGGTCACGCTCGAACACCTGCCCCGGCCGCTCGGCCAGCCGCCGCAGCAGGTCGAACTCGGTCCTGGTCAGCTGCGCCTCCACACCTCCCACGAACACCCGGCGGGCGGCGGTGTCGATCTCCACCTCACCCACCCGGATGACCGTGTCCTCGGTCGCGAGCTGCGCCGCCCGCTCCACCCTGCGCAGCAACGCGTGGATCCTGGCCACCAGCTCGCGCATGCTGAACGGCTTGGTGAGGTAGTCGTCGGCGCCCACGCCCAAGCCGACGAGCACATCGGTCTCCTCACCCAGCGCGGTCAGCATCAGCACCGGCACCGGACGGGCCGCCTGCATCCGGCGGCACACCTCCAGCCCGTCCAGGCCGGGCAGCAACCGGTCCAGGATGACCAGATCCGGCTCCGCCTTGCCGTACTCCGCGAGGGCCCGCGTGCCGTCCCCGGCGACCCGCACGTCGAAGCCCTCCGCCGCCAGCCGATCACGTACGGCCAGCGCGATCGTCGCGTCGTCTTCGACCAGTAGCACCCGTTTCACGCTTCGTAGACTAGAGAGTGGCTGTGCAGAGGGCACTTCCTCATTCGTGCACATTCTGTGCAGACTGTTCCGAGTGGACATCGCCGCCTACCTCACCCGCCTCGGCCGCCCCGACCTGCTCGGCGCCCCGGCCACCATCGACACCCTGATCCAGCTGCACATCGCCCACATCGAGCGCGTGCCGTACGAAGCCCTGGAAATCTGGCTCGGGCGGCCGACCACCGTCGACCCCCTGGAGTCGGCCGGGCGCATCCTGCGCGGGCGCGGCGGATACTGCTACCACCTCAACGGCGCCTTCTCCGAGCTGGCCAGGGCGATGGGGTTCCAGGTGACACGCCACGTCGGCGGCGTGCAGACCAGCGGCGTCGAGCCGGGCATCACCGCCAACCACCTCGTGCTCACCGTCGCCTTCCCCGACGGGCTCTGGCTGGCCGACCTGGGCCTCGGCGACGCACTCCACGAACCGCTGCCGCTCGTGGAGGGGCGCTACCGGCAAGGACCCTTCGAGTACGGCCTGCGCCCGTCGGAGTTCGGGTGGCGCTTCGACCACGACCCGTCGGGCTCCTTCGAGGGCATGGACTTCGGCCTCGCCCCGGCGGAGATGTCGGCGTTCGCCCAGAAGCACGAATATCTGACCACCTCGCCGGAGTCCGGCTTCGTACGGGTGGCGACCGTCCAGCGGCGCGACTCCGCCGGGGTCGACAGCCTGCGCGGGCTGACGCTCACCCGCAACGGGCAGCTCGTCGCCACCCTGGAGACGCCCGGCGACTACTTCGCCGCGCTCGCCGACGTCTTCGGGCTGAACTTCGGCGCCTTCGACAGGGAGCGCTTGTGGGCCCGCGTGTGGCAGGCCCACAAGGAGTGGCTCGCGGCTAGATGAACACCAGGACGCGCCCGGTCACCCGGTAACCCGCGCGGTCGAACACCGCCGCCATCGGGGTGTTGCCCACGTCGGTGGCGTCGCCGATGTGCGGCTCACCCTCTTCCGCGAACAGGTGCATCGCCTCGGCGAGCAGGTCGAAGGCGTAGCCGTTGCCGCGGTGGGCCGGGTCGACCCCGATGTAGCCGATGGTCGCCGAGCCCGGGTTGCGGGTGCCCATCACCACGCCCACCGGCTCCCCGTCGTGGTACCCCAGCCGCCAGCGCGAGCGCCCGCCCGGCATCGAGGCGACCTCCTCCAGCGTCTGCCCGGCCACCAGCCTGGGCGGCTTGGTGAGCAGCTCCTGCTGGTCGGAGACGTCGAGGCTGCCCACCACGATGCGAGACAACAGCTCCAGCACGAGCTCGTCGTCGTCGGCCGGGGTGAAGGTCAGCCGGGTGGAACGCTCGGGCAGGCCGTACTCCGGCAGCCACCTCAGGTTCAGCCGCTCGCGCAGGAAGGTCAGCCCGCCCCGCTCGGCCGCCTCCCTCCGTGCTTTGAGCTCGCCCTCCGCGCCGGGCACCTGGTCCCAGCCGTCGCGCAGGAACAACTCGTAGGTCGGGCGGGGTCCGACCGGAGCGCGGTAGTCGCCGGTGACGACCGCGCCGTACGCGTGCCTGAGCAGCGCGGCGCCCGTCTCGACGGTGTCGAAGTCGAAGTAGTCGAGGTGGAAGGGGTGCGCGCCGTCAGGCGGACCCCAGAAGGCGATCCGGCCGACGACCTCGTCGCCGCTCAGCGCGACGAAGGTCCACTCGGGCCGGTACATCCCCTTCGCGAGCGACTCGTCGAAGGGGTGCTTGAAGGCGCCCACGCTAGCGGGCACATGCGCACAGCTGTGGAAGAGCCCGAGCTCTCCCTGAAGGAAACGGGACAAGAAAGCTCCTGAAGCTTAGGAGCGCCTCCCGAGGCGGGAGCGCGACATCACGATGCGGAACATGCGACTCCTCACCTCCTTCGTGTCGCTAGGACCTGATCATCGACGGTATCGGCGGTAGACGAATTGCGCAACGGTCGATGCCCGAGGGCCTTACCAACCGATATCGTGGCTTTTCATGAAGCTGGCCGGGCGCTATCGGCTGCTGAACCCCCTCGGCGACGGTGCCGTACGGCTGGCCTTCGACGAGGAGCTCCACCGCGACGTAGCCGTCAAGGAGCTGCGGGTTCCGCCGCAGACACTGCAGGACGCCGTGCGTGACGCGCGCGCCACCGCAGGGCTGCGCCACGCGTCGCTCGTGCATGTGCACGAGGTGCTCGACGAGGGCTGGCTGGTGATGGAGTTCGTGTCGGGGGCGTCGCTGGAGACCGCCGTCACGTCACGGCACCCGCTGCCCGTCGTCCAGGCGGCACGCGTGGGCCTGCAGGTGTTCAACGCGCTCGCCTGCGCGCACGCCGCCGGGTTCGTGCACGGGCGGGTGAACCCGGGGAACGTGATGCTCACCACCACCGGACGGGCGGTCCTCACCGGGCTGAGCGGGCCGCACCCGAACCTGCCGCCGTCGGCGGACCTGTGGTCGCTGGCGGCCACCTTGCACTTCGCGCTGGAGGGGCGACCTCCGGGGGGCGAGCCGGTGGCGGCGGTGGATCCGCTGCGGGGGCTGGTGCGGGCGATGCTCGACGGACAGGTGCCACCGGACGGCGTCGGCCGGGCGCTGGCGGAGCTGGCGCACGAGGGGCCTGCCGAGGGAATGCCGGGCGCCGGGGTTGCCGGTCCCATGGCGGTCGCCGCGCCGGGTGCCGGGGGGGCCGGGCCTCCTCACGGCCCTGGTGGCGCGCCGTTCGCTCCGCCGTCGGGCCCCGTCGCTCCGCCGCACGGGGTGCCTGGCGCCGCGCCGGGTGCCGGTGGGCCGGAGCCTGAGCGGCCGCGCGGCCTGATGCGCGTCTTCCGCCGCAAGCAGAAGCGGGCCGCCGAACCGCAGCCCACGGTCCCGCCGTCCACGCCACCTGCCACGGGAGCACCGCTCGGCGAGCCACCTAGCGCCGGGCCGCCAATCGCGGGGCCGCCGTTGCCCGGGGCGCCGTTGCCCGGCGCGCCGCTGGCCGGGCCGCCCATGCCCGGAGCACCCGTGGCCGAATCGCCCGGCGCCACGGCGCCCGGCGAAGGCTCGCCCGTCCCCGGTGCGCCCGAGGTGCCCCTGGCCGTGCCGGGAGCGCGCCCCGCCTCCCTCGACCCCGCCAACGCCGTAACCGTCGAGCACCCCCCGACCCCCAGCGCAGACGTGCGGCTGGAGCAGCTCCTCGAAGCCGATGGCCCGCTGCCGCCCGCCGAGGTGGCGGGGCTGGGGCTCGACCTGCTCGACCAGCTCAGCGCCATCCACGCCGGCGGCGGCCGTCACGGCTCCGTCTGCCCGCAGAACGTGCTCCTGGCCGACGACGGCAGGGCCAGCCTGACGCCTCCCTCGCCCCCACGTGCTTCCAGCCCGTACACCGCCCCCGAGGGCAACCTGGTGCCCGCGTCCGATCTGTGGTCGCTGGGTGCCACCCTGTACACGGCCGTGGAGGGTCGCCCGCCTGCTCCTGGCGCGCCGCTGACCAGGGCGGACACCCTGGCCACGGTGCTGTTCAAGCTCCTGTCCGGCGATCCCGCCCAGCGCCCCGCTCCGGAGGCGCTGCGGGAGGAGCTGAAGGCGATCGTCAGTTCGCGCGCAGGGTGAGCACGACCACCCCGGTGGCGAAGGTCTTGACGTCGGCGAGCTGCAGCCGGCCCGCGCTGCCCTCGTGGTAGAGGAGCCCTGCGGGCCCGCCGCGGCCGACGATCTCCGGGTGCACCCACAGCCGCAGCTCGTCGAGCAGGCCGTTCTCCATCAGCTTGCGTGCGACCGGGCCGTAGCCGTACATGAGGATGTCCTGCCCGTCCTCCTGCTTGAGCTTGGTCACCTCGGTGACGAGGTCGCCGGTGATGAGGTGGGAGTTGTCCCAGTCGAGCTTGTCGAGCGTGGTGGTCGCCACGTACTTCGGCATGCCGTTGATGCGGTCGGCGAAGTCGCCGTCGCGGCCGGGCCAGGCTTCGGCGAAGCCTTCGTAGGTGCGCCGGCCCATGAGCAGCGCGCCGCTGGAGAACAGCTGCTCGTGGGCGAGCGCCGCCGCCTCCTCGTTGAAGTACGTGAACGACCAGTCCTGCGGGTCCTCCTGCACACCGTCGAGCGTGACGTACGTCGAGTTGATGATCTTCCTCATGACTCGGTCCTTCCGTTCCTCAGAATCTGTGCCCACCAGCCGAGCCGGTCGAGCATGGTCTTGACTGCCTCGTCGCAGACCGCGTACGGCCTGGGCCACGCGCCTTCCGCGGTGAACAGCTCCCAGTAGTTGGGCAGGGCGACGATCTCGCGGATGGGTACGGCACGCAGCTCGATGCAGATCTGCCGCAGCTGCGCGACCGCCATCAGCCCGCCGCTCTCGCGCCCGTAGGCGACGAAGCTCACCGGTTTGGCGTGCCACTCCTCGAAGTACCAGTCGAGCGCGGTCTTCAGCGGAGCGGGGAAACTATGGTTGTACTCGGGAGTCACGATCACGAAACCATCGGCCGCGGCCAGCCTCGATCCCAGGGCGGCGACCTCGGCGGGTTCGTCGTCCTGGAGCATCGCGGGCAGCCCCGCCTGGGCCAGGTCGATCAGGTCGACCTGGAAGTGCTTGCGGGCCTGCTCGGCGAACCAGCCGGCGACGGTGGGGCCGAAGCGCCCCTGCCGTGTGCTGGCGATGATGACCGCGATCCGCATTTCCCTCATGGCCGTAACGATGCCGGGCCGCGCTTACCGAAGTCTTAAGGTAGGGGCTTATGCGCTTTGGCCTGCTTGGACCGCTTGGGGTGTGGACGGACGACGGCGAGCCGGTGTCCGTGCCGGGCCTGAAGGTGCGCGCGCTCCTGGCGGACCTGCTGCTGAGCCACGGCCGGGTCGTCTCGGTGGATCGGCTGGTCGACGACCTGTGGGGCGAGGAGCCGCCGTCGAACCCGACCGCCAGCCTGCAGGTGCGCGTGTCGCAGCTGCGCAAGGCGATCGGCGCCGAGCTGGTCGTGTCGCGCGCGCCTGGCTATCTCCTCCAGAGCGACGCGATCGACGTGGTGGCCTTCCATGAGCTGGTGAACACGCCGGGCGACGCCCAGACACGGGTGCGGCGGCTGGAGGAGGCGCTGCGGTTGTGGCGGGGTCCGGCGCTGGCCGACTTCGCCGATGAGGAGTTCGCCAGGGCGGCGGTGGCGCGGCTGGAGGAGCAGCGGCTGGCCTGCGCGGAGGAGCTGGCCGAGGCCCGGCTGGAGCTGGGCATGCCGGTCGATGTGGCCGAGCTCGTCGATGCGCATCCGCTGCGTGAGCGGCTGCGTGCCGTACAGATCAAGGCCCTGTATCGTGCGGGCCGCCAGGGCGAGGCTCTGGACGCCTACCAGGACCTGCGTGATCGTCTCGCCGACGAGCTGGGCCTGGATCCGAGCCCGGAGCTGGCCGAGCTGTACCAGCGGATCCTGCGCCAGGATCCGGCGCTCTCGGCGCCGCGTGCCGTACCGGCGTCGAATCTGCCCGCCGCGCTGGTCGAGCTGATCGGCCGCGACGAGGCGCTGGCCGAGATCGGCGCGCTGCTGGAGGGCAACCGCCTGGTCACGCTGACGGGCTCGGGCGGGGTCGGCAAGACGACGCTGGCGCTGGAGGCGGCCAGGGGCAGGCCGGCGTGGCTGGTGGAGCTGGCGGGCGCCGACGCGCGCACCGATCTGGCCGCCCACCTGGCGGCGAGTCTGGGACTGCGCGACGACGTCCCGCTGGTGGAGGCGCTGCGCGAGCGTTCGATGCTGATCGTGCTCGACAACTGCGAGCACGTGATCGACCAGGCGGCCGGGCTGGCGGGGCAGTTGCTGCGCGGTGCTCCTGGGCTGAGCCTGCTGGCCACCAGCCGCGAGCCGCTGGGGGTGCCGGGCGAGGCGGTGTGGAGTGTGCCGCCGCTCGACCTGTCCGACGCGATGCGGCTGTTCAGGGCGCGGAGCAAGGTGGCCGACGGCCAGGACGACGGCGTGGCACTGCTGTGCAAGAGGCTCGACGGCATCCCGCTGGCGCTGGAGCTGGCGGCCACCCGCGTGCGCGCGCTCGGCGTCGACGGGCTGGTGTCCCGGCTCGACGACCGGTTCCGGCTGCTGCAGACCGGCCACCGGGGTGCGCCACCTCGGCAGCAGACGCTCACCGCGATGATCGCCTGGAGCTGGGACCTGCTTTCCGCCGACGAGCGCGTGGTGCTGCGCCGCCTGGCCGCGCACGCCGACGGCTGCACGCTGGAGGCCGCCGAGGCGGTGTGCGCGGAACCTGGGCTCGACGTGCTCGACCTGCTGGTCAGGCTGGTCGACCGTTCGCTGGTCACGGTGGTGCACGGGCCGGGCGCGACCCGCTACCGGCTCCTGGAGTCGGTGGCCGCCTTCTGCGCCGAGCGGCTGCGGGAGGCGGGCGAGGAGGCGGAGGTACGGCGGCGCCACGCTGCCTACTACACGGAGCTGGCGGAGCGGGCGGACCTGCACGGGCTCGGCCAGGCCGAGTGGCTGAAGCGCCTGGACTCCGAGGCGGCCAACCTGCGTGCCGCTCAGCGCGGGCCGTACGCGCTGCGGCTGGTCAACGCGCTGGGGTGGTACTGGTACCTGCGCGGACGGCTCGTCGAGGCACGCCGCGCGCTGGCGGCGGCTCTGGAAGGCGAGGACGGCGTCTCACGGGCGAGCGAGCGGGCCAGAGCACTGGCCTGGCAGTCCGCCTTCGCCGCGGCCCAGGGCGAGCGGACGACCGCGGTGCCGTACGAGGACATCGCCGACCCGGGTGAGCGGGCGCGCGCCCAGTGGTTCCACGCCATCGCCACCAACGACCTGGACCGCGCACCCGAGCTGCTGGAACGTTTCCGTGCCGTGGGCGACCGGTGGGGCGAGGGCGCGACGCTGATCCTCTCGGCGATGGCCGCGCACATGCGCGCCGACCTGGCCGAGCTGGAGAGCACCGCGACTCGCGCGGCCGAGCTGCTGCGCGACGACCCGTGGGGTTCGCTGCGCGCGGCCGAGTGGCTGGCGGCGCTGGCGGAGATGACCGGCGACTACGAGCGGGCGGTCCTGGCCAACACCGAGGCGCTGCGCCTGGCGGAGGAGCTGGGGTTGTGGCCCGACGCCGCCGACCGGTTGTGCTGGCTGGGCTGGATCGCCACCCAGCGCGGGGAGCACGAGCAGGCGTTCGACCTGGGCCAGCGCGCCCTGGATCTGGCCACGGAGCAGGGGTTCCGCACGACGCTGGTGTTCGCCAGGACCGTGCTCGGCTACGCCGCGCGCCGCAGCGGCCGCCTCGACCTGGCGGAGCGGCATCTGCGCCTGCTGCTGGAGCCGGGGGCGGTGCACAACACGATGATCCTCATCGAGCTCGGCTACATCGCCGAGCTGAGGGGTCAGGCCGCGACGGCGATGGAGCTGCACCGGCAGGCGCTGGACGAGGCCAAGGCGATGGACGCGCCCGGCGACATCGCGGGCGCGCTGGAGGGGCTGGCCGGCGCGCACGCGCTCGCCGGATTGTTCGAGGAGGCCGCGCGGCTGCTCGACGAGGCGGCCTCGACGCGTCTGACCTGCGGCATGCCCGCCTCGCCCGCTCTGGAGGAGGACCTGGCGAGGATCAGGGATGCGATATATCGCGGCCAGGAACCGTCATGAGGGTATGAGACGTTGCAGAATGGGAAGGGCCCGCGTCTCTAGGAGTTGATGATGTCGCCCATGAAGAAGTACGCCATCGGCGCAGGCGCCGCCGTCCTGCTCTCACTGTTCATCTTCGGCTGGGGTTGGATCACCACGCTGGTCGTGCTCGGTGTCATCGCCGCGCCTGTCGTCGGCTATCTCATGCTCGACCAGTCGCAGCGTGAGCGGCTCAAGAGAGCTCGCAGGCGCGGCATCGGCCACTGAGGCCCGCGTCAGGCGGGGGATCCGCTCGGTTCCTCCGCCTGATGGATCTGCTCGGTCACCCGTCGCTCGACGTAGAACGACAGGAACGGCACGGTGCCGCCGAGCATCACGCCCAGGATCTTCGGCCAGCTCCAGCGTGCCTTCATGCCCAGGTTCATGGTGGCGACCAGGTAGACCATGTAGAGGAAGCCGTGGATCTGCGCGATGACGAGCGAGGGCCACCAGTCGACGCCGACGATGTACTTCAGCACCATGCCCACGCACAGCACCAGCAGCATCACCCCGACGATGTAGGCGAGAACTCTGAAGGGCTTGAGGGCTGACTCCACTGCTGTCCTCTCGATGTCCGTACGGCTTCGCGTACGTAGTGAAACCACATGAAAACTGCGAAGACCGCGAAGATCCACCAGTTCAGCGCGTAGGCGAGGTTACGCCAGGTCACGCTACCGCCCTGCTGGGGTGGTGCGGCCGCGACGCCGGAGTCGGAGGCGACGACGAAGCCGTTGCGCACCTGCTCCCCGGGCCACAGGTTGATCAGCTCGGAGGTCGAGACGGTCTGCACCTGCCCCGGCTGGGTTCCCGAGCGCCGCTGCACGCTGTCGGTCGACTCCGGCGGGCTGACCCGGCCGGTGACCTGGACCTTGCCGCTCGGCACCGCGGGGGCGTCGGCCTGCCGGGCCACCCAGGAACGCACGACGGGCACGAGCGTGCCGTCGTCGAGGCGGATCGGGGTGAGCACCCAGAAGCCCTCGTCGCGCGAGGCCTTGCCGCCGACCGCGTCGGCGTCGGGCTTGCGGTCGACGACGAACAGCTGGAGGGCGGCGTCGTAGGTGCCGCTCGCGGTCACCCGGTGCCTGGGGGTTCCGTCGAAGCCGGAGCCGGGTTTGATGACCTGTTCGACGGCGACGGGCGCGGGGTCGTCCGCGGCGTGCGGGCGGCCCGAGTCCTCGAAGACGCCCAGCTGCCACCGGCCCAGGAAGATGAAGGCGGCGACGGCTGCGATCACCACCAGGTGCAGTCCCCACAGGCGGGGGGCGAGGAGGGTGCGCAGCATGAGTCAAAGGTATCCGCAGATAGGACCGGTCTCCCCTGCGACCCTCGGATGTGTCGAAAAGGTGCAAATCGACCACCGTTCGCGGATACAGTGCTGGTCATGTCTGACCAGCACCTCGATCCCGCGGGCAACACCCAGCAGTTCCGCGCGTACGCGAACCGGGTGGACAACGAGGCCACACAGCCGAAGCAGCGCTCCATGGTGCTGCCCGTCATCGCGGTCGTCCTGGCGATCGCGATCGTCGGCGTCGTGGCGTACCTACTGCTCCGCTGACGGCGGCAGCCCTGTCCGCGCCGCGGGAGCCCGCTCACGGCGCGGTTTCGTCGTGCCCGAGACACTGTGACACCGGTCACTCTAGACTGAATATTGTTCTGTTATTACATTGGACTTTGTGTCCAATAAAATCGCGCCGCGCAGGGTGCGCTTCTCCTGGGAGGACACGCCGCTGCACTGGGTGCCGGGCGACCCGTTCACCACGCACCTGATCAACACCCTCCACCTGCTGCTGCCCGCCGGCGAACGCTGGTTCGTGCACGTCTTCAAGCAGGCTCTGCCCCACATCACCGACCCGCTGCTCAAGGAGCAGGTCAAGGGCTTCATGGGGCAGGAGGGCACGCACGCCGTGGCCCACCAGCGGGTGCTGGAGCACCTGCGCGAGCAGGGACTGGACCCGACGCCGTTCGTCGAGAACGTGGAGTGGCTGTTCGAGCGGCTGCTGGGCGACCACACGCTGCCGCCCTCCGCCCGGCGCTTCTGGCTGCTGGAGCGGGTGGCGATCATCGCGGCCATCGAGCACTACACTGCCGTGCTCGGGCAGTGGATCCTCGACGCCGAGCCCCTCGACGACGCGGGCGCCGACGCGGTCATGATGGACCTGCTGCGCTGGCACGGCGCCGAGGAGGTCGAGCACCGCAGCGTGGCCTTCGACCTGTTCACGCACCTCGACGGCTCCTACGCGCGGCGGGTGCGGACGATGGCCGGCACCGGGCCGGCCATGATCTACCTGATCATGAACGGCGGGCGGTTCCTGATGGAGCACGACCCGATCGTGCGCGGGCGGATCGCGCCGAAGTGGTCGCACTTCTTCTATCGTGCCGGCCAGGGGCGGGTGCCGACGTTGCGCAGCCTGGTCCTGGCCATGCCGCGCTACCTGCGGCCCGGCTTCCACCCTTCGCAGGAGGGCGACGTACGGCAGGCGCTCGCCTATATCGCCGTCTCACCGGCGCATCGAGAGTTCGAGTCCTACAGGAGAGCCAATGGCTGAGCCGGGCATTGTGATCATCGGTTCCGGCTTCGCCGGGATCGGCATGGCGATCAAGCTGAAGGACGCCGGGTACCACGACTTCGTCATCCTGGAGAAGGCCGCCGACCTGGGCGGGACCTGGCGCGACAACACCTACCCCGGCTGCGCCTGCGACGTGCCCTCGCACATGTACTCCTTCTCCTTCGACCTCAACCCCGGCTGGTCGCGCATGTTCTCGCCGCAGGAGGAGATCTGGCGGTACATGCGCTCCTGCGTCGAGAGGTACGGCCTGGCAGGCCACTTCCGTTTCGGCCAGGAGGTCGTGGGCCTGGAGTGGGACGACGCGGCGCGGGAGTGGGAGGTGGCCGTCGCGGGTGGCGCTCCGCTGCGGTGCAAGGCGGTGGTGTCCGGAATCGGCGCCCTCCACATCCCGAAATTTCCGGACATCCCGGGGCGGGAGTCGTTCGCCGGTCCCGCCTTCCACTCCGCCGAGTGGGACCACTCGATCGACCTCACCGGCAAACGCGTCGCCGTCATCGGCACCGGCGCCTCGGCCATCCAGTTCGTGCCGCGGATCGCCCCCCAGACCGCCCACCTGACCCTCTTCCAGCGCACCCCGCCGTGGATCCAGCCCAAGCCGGACTTCCCCATCACCGGACGGCTCAAGAAGTTCGTCGAACGTCCCGGCGGCGCCAGGACCCTCCGCAACGCCATCTACTGGTCGCTGGAGACCCGCGCGCTCGGCTTCACCATCGACCCGCGCCTGATGAAGGTGCACGAGCGCATGGCCCTGCGCCATCTGGAGCAGCAGGTTCCCGACCCCGAGCTGCGCGCCAAGCTCACCCCCGACTACACCATCGGGTGCAAGCGCATCCTGCTGTCCAGCGACTACTATCCGGCGCTGACCAGGCCCAACGTCACCCTCGACACCTCCGCGATCACCGCGATCACGCCGACGGGCGTCGTCACCGCCTCCGGCGAGGAGATCGAGGTCGACGTGATCGTCTACGGCACCGGGTTCAAGGTCGTCGACGCCCTCAACGACCAGCGCATCATCGGGCGCGACGGGCTGAAGATCCAGGACGCCTGGCGCGACGGCATCGAGACCTACTACGGCATCACGACGTCCGGCTTCCCCAACCTGTTCTTCCTGCTCGGCCCCAACACCGGCCTGGGGCACAACTCGGTGGTCTTCATGATCGAGTCTCAGGTCCGCTACGTCATGGAATGCCTGCGGCTGCTGTCGCGCACGAAGGCCAGGGCCATCGACGTGCTCCCCTCGCACCAGCGTGCCTTCAACCGGCGCCTGCAGGAGCGGCTCGACCGGCTGGTGTGGGCGGAGGGCGGCTGCCGCTCCTGGTATCTGGACGAGCACGGCGTCAACCGCACGTTGTGGCCGGGCTTCACCTTCGAGTACTGGGCACGCACGCGCAAGGTGAACACCGGCGCCTACGAGCTCATCTACTGACGCGGGCCCGCTCGGCGGCCTCGCGGAAGGAGTCGAGTGCCGGGCCGAAGGAGCGCCGGTCCCTGGCCTGCCAGCTCACACCCGGGAAGACGGCGGGACGGCGCTCCAGCCTGGCCTTCACCCTTCTGGCCAGCACGGCCAGCTCCTGGGCATGGTCGGGGAGCCTCTCGGCGGGCGGCTCTGCGGCAGCCTCCATCGTGAGCGCGTGCCGTACGAAACCGGACAGGTCGGGTACGGCGGAGCGCGGCGCCGGCAGCGTGCACAGCGTGTCGAACCTGGCCGCGCCGGCGTCGCGCGCGGTCAGCGGCGGCGCGTCCGGCGCGAACAGCGCCCTGAGCGTGGCGGGCACCGACGCGTGCTCCATCGTCGCCGTGCACAGCGTGCCGGGCGGGATGAGTGGCGAGACGACGACGGCGGGCACCCTGCCGCCGGTGCTGGAGAAGTCGAAGGCGGAGCTGTTCTTGTAGGCCAGGAAGCGCAGGATGCGGCCCAGCGGGCTGGGCGCCGTGCCGGGGTCGCGCAGGCCCGTCGGCGGCGCGACGTGGTCGTAGAGCCCCCCGTGCTCGTCGTAGGTGACCACGAAGACCGTCGTGGCGAACAGCTCGGGATTGCCTCTCAGCGCCTCGTAGATCCCCGCGATCAGGCCCTCGGCGCGGGCGAAGTCGGTGTCGTCGCCCGGCTTCCAGTCGTCGGCGACGTTGTTGCCGGGATGCTGGCTGTTGCTCGGCCGGTCGTTGAGCCTGACCGGCGGCCGGTGGTTGGGCTCGACGAAGGTGTAGGCGGGCAGGTCCCCGGCGGCCGCGTCGGCGGCCAGCTCGGAGATGTCGCGCCAGCGCGCGATGCGCTCGGCGGAGTTCCACAGGTTGCTGAAGGCCCACGCCTGCGGCACGTCGTCGTGGTAGATCCGCCAGTCGTGCCCGGCCTCCTCCAGCAACTCGAAGATCGTCTTGTTGGTGTAGAAGCGCGGGTGGATCGACGTCTCGCCGTCGGAGGTCGCCGCGTGCAGGTAGTTGCGGTTGGGCCAGGTCTCGCCCGGCACCGAGCAGAACCACCGGGTGCACACCGCGAACTCCGTGGCGAGCGTCGCCAGCACCGGCACGTTGGCCGGGTCCTGGCAGCGCATGACGATCGGACCCATGCCCCGCTTCTCCGTCGGCCTGCTGAAGAGCCGGAAGAAGAAGTTGATCACCGGCCCGAGCAGGCCGCCGAAGGACGGCTGCGCCAGCCCCCTGGCCTTGCGCTCGAAGGAGGTGACGAAGCCCTGGTTGCCCTCGGCGAACTGCTCCACGGCCGCGTCGTGCGAGTGGTCGGGGTCGACCGGGATGACCGGCCGCGCGTCGGCCGTCGCCGCGACCGGCGGGCCGCCCTCCCAGCCGGGGTTGGTGTACGGCCCGCCGTGCCTGAGCCCGTCGAAGGCGGGATCGGGATGGGCCAGGAAGCCCAGCATGTGATCGAAGGACCGGTTCTCCAGCATCAGTACGACGACGTGCTCGACCTGCGCCACACACGTGAGTGTGCCCCGTTCGCCGCGACGGTCAACGGGGGTGCGCCACCCGGTCTCACCAAACCGCCCGACGCGAGACCGGGTGCCGCGTCATTCAGTCAGCCCGCTGACTCATCGCGCCGGGTTGACCACCAGCGCGCTACCCCCTCCCCTGCGGGTGGGTTCCGCGACGGCCTGGACCCGCCCTCGCCCGACGAACTCCAGAGCGGTCGCCGCCCCGATCTCGGGGTTGAGCACCAGATCGTGGCCGAAGGCCTCCAGCGCCGCCTCGTGCTCGGCCAGGAAGGCCGGCTCCGCCTGGGTCTGGGCGGTGTTGCGCTGCGTGGCCCGCGGAGCGGCCAGGGCGGCGGGCAGCTCCATGCCGAACTCGTAGCGGTTGAGCAGGATCTGCAGCACCGTCGTGATGATCGTCGAACCGCCGGGCGAGCCGACGGCCAGCACCGGCTTGCCGTGCTTGAAGACGATCGTGGGCGCCATCGACGAACGCGGGCGCTTGCCCGGGGCCGGCAGGTTGGGGTCGCCCGGCGCCGAGCCGAAGGTGAAGTCGGTGAGCTCGTTGTTGAGCAGCAGCCCGCGTCCCGGCACGACGATGCCGTTGCCGCCGGTCGACTCGATGGTCAGGTTGTAGGCCACCACGTTGCCCCACCGGTCGGCCACGACCAGGTGCGTGGTCTCCGGCCCCTCGGTCGCGACGGGAGCCGGCTCGAAGGCGGAGGCCGAGCAGCCGGAGTAGTCGCCGTCGGGCACGCCGGGGGCGGCCGGGTGCGGCATGGCACGCTCGCCGATCAGGCAGGCGCGCTCCTTGGCGAAGCCGTCGGAGAGCAGCTGGCGCAGCGGCACCCCCGGGATGTCGCCGACGTACTTGCCGCGATCGGCGAAGGCCAGGCGGGAGGCCTCCAGATACTCGTGCAGGCCGACCTTGGGCAGGGCCTCGATGATGTTGAGCGCCTCACCGACCGTGGAGCCTCCGGAGGAGGGCGGCGCCATGCCGTAGACCTGCATGCCCTTGTAGTCGATGCGCGTGGGCTCGCGCATCAGCGCCTGGTAGTCGCGCAGGTCGCGCAGCTCCATGAGGCCGGGGCGCACGTTGCGGGTCGAGCCCGGCGTCACGGGCGGATTCTTGACCGTGGCGACGATCTCGCGGCCCAGCTGCCCGCCGTACATCCAGTTCGGGCCGCGGCGGGCCAGCTGGCGGTAGGTCTCGGCCAGCTCGGGGTTCTTGAAGACCGAGCCCACGACCGGGGGCGCGCCGCCCGGCAGGTAGAGCTTGGCGGTGGAGGCGATGTCCTTGAAGCGGGCGGCGTTGGCGGCGGTCTGGTCGTGGAAGGTCTGGTCCACCACGAAGCCGTTCTCGGCGACCGCGATCGCCGGGCGCAGCGCCTCGCGAAGGGAGATGGAGCCGAAGCGGCGCAGCGCCAGCTCCCACTGGGCCACGGAGCCCGGGACACCCGCCGACAGGCCGCTGGTGACGGCCTCCTCGAACGGGATGCCCTCCAGCGACGTGGAGGTCATGGCCTTGGGCGCGGTCTCGCGGCCGTCGATGGTGTGCACGCGGCCGCCCGAGTAGATAACCATGAAGCCGCCGCCCGCCGCGCCCGCGGAGTACGGCTCGGTCACGCCGAGCACCGCTCCGGCGGCCACCGCGGCGTCGATGGCGTTGCCGCCCCTGCGCAACACCTCGATCGCGGCCTTGCTGGCATCGAGGTCGACGGTGGAGACCGCACCGCCGTACCCCTCCTGAACCGGGACCTTGCCCGGGTCCGTCGTAGCGGCGGGCCCGGACGGAGCGATCAGCGCTCCCACGAGGATGAGTCGGATCATGCCAACACCATGACTCAGCTACACCACCGGGGGTAGGCCCTTCTGCCACACCTGTGGGATGCGGCCGGTCGCCGGGGTGCCCTAGCGTGGTCGTGTGCGGAAAAAGGACCTTCTGGCGGCGGTGATCGTCGCCCTCGTGCAGGTGACGCTGTCGTCTGCCGCCTATCTGGGGCAGAAGGACCTGCCGCGCCAGGCCCCCGACCTCTACGCCAACGTGCTGCTGCTCGTCGGTCCTGCCATGCTGGCCGTACGCCGCAGATATCCCGTCGCGGCCACGCTCGTCACCCTCCTGGCGACCTTCCTCTACCTGTGGGGCGGCTATCCGTACGGGCCGGTCTTCTTCAGCCCGATAATCATGCTGGTCGCGCTCGTCCTCGACGGCAGGCGCCTGGCCGCCTGGCTCATCGCCGGGTCCACGCTGATCACCTTCATCGTCTACGCCTGGTCCATCGGGCAGCGCGACCCCTTCCACGGCGTCTGGATCGGCACCTCCACCATGCTGCTCATGGTCGCCGCCGAGCTCGGCCGCATGGTGCGCGAGCGGCGGCGCGAGACCCTGCGCACCAAGGAGGAGGAGTCGCGCCGCCAGGCCAGCGAGGAACGCCTGACCATGGCCCAGGAGCTGCACGACGTGCTGGCGCACAACATCTCGCTCATCCACGTCCAGGCCTCCACCGCGCTGCACCTCATCGACGATCACCCCGAGCAGGCCCGCACCGCGCTGGCCACCATCAAGACCGCCTCCAAGGAGGTGCTCGGCGAGATGCGCTCGGTCCTCAACGTGCTGCGCGAAGGCGCGCCCCGCTCCCCCACCGCCGGCCTCGACCGCCTCGACGAGCTCGTCGAACGCTCCGGCCTCGACGTGAAACTGACCCGCGCGGGCACCCGCCCGCTGCCGCCCGGCGTCGAGCGCGCCGCCTACCGCATCGTCCAGGAGTCGCTCACCAACGCCGCCAAGCACGCGCCCGGCGCCCGCGTGACCGTCCTGCTGGAGTACGGCAGGCAGCTGCTGGTCCAGGTCACCAGCAAGGGCGGCCACGCGCCCGCGGCCGTCGCGGAAGAGGGCGGCGGCAACGGCATCCCCGGCATGCGCGAGCGTGCCGCGGCCCTCGGCGGCACCTTCACCGCCGGACCCACCGACGAGGGCTTCCGCGTCACCGCACGCCTGCCGCTGGAGACGACAGAATGACGACCATGATCAAGCTGCTGCTCGCCGACGACCAGGCCCTGGTCCGCGCCGGATTCAAGGCCCTGCTCGACGCCCAGCCCGACATGACCGTGGTGGCCGAGGCCTCCGACGGCGCCGAGGCCGTGCGGCTGGCCGCCCAGCACCAGCCCGACGTGGTGCTCATGGACATCCGCATGCCGGGCACCGACGGCCTGACCGCCACCCGGCAGATGCCCGAGGGCCCGCGCATCATCATCCTGACCACGTTCGAGCTCGACGAGTACGTCTTCGAGGCGCTGCGCGGCGGCGCCAGCGGCTTCCTCGTCAAGGACACCGAGCCGACCGAGCTCATCCAGGCGGTGCGCGTGGTCGCCTCGGGCGACGCGCTGCTGTCGCCGAGCGTCACCCGGCGGCTGATCGCCGAGTACGCCTCGCGCGCCAAGGAGCCGATGGAGATGACCGGCCTCGACCAGCTCACCGAGCGGGAACGCGAGGTCCTGTCGCTGGTGGGCACGGGCATGACGAACGACGAGATCGCGGCGAAGCTGTTCATGTCGCCCGCGACGGCCAAGACCCACGTCAGCCGGACGATGATGAAGCTGCACGCCCGCGACCGGGCGCAGCTCGTCGTGATCGCCTACGAGTCCGGCCTGGTCAAGCCGGGCTGGTTGTGACAGGTCGCTCGGCAGGGACTCGAACCCCGAACCTCAGGCTTATGAGGCCTGCGTGCCACCCTTGCACCACCGAGCGTCGTGCAGCCCGTACCGGATTCGAACCGGTGGCCTCCTGATTGAGAGTCAGGCGTCCTCACCACTGGACCAACGGGCCGTGCGGTCCCGCGGCCCGCGATTTCACCTTGGACGGCTGAGGACGGTGTCCGTGGTTCCATCGCGCCGCCGCCCGGTGCGTTGACCGTACGGCAGGCCGCGGGATCGTGGACCGGCGGGGAATCGAACCCCGAATTCCTGCTTGCAAGGCAGGTGTGATTCCTGTTTCACCATCAGCCCGAACGTTTTGCCCGTCGCGGTAGTGTGCCCACGGGCTCTGCCGTACCCGCAGTGTGGATTGCGGGAAGCGGGCAGCCATCGGAGAGCGGAAGAGCTCGTTCTCCGGTTATGGAGTTGTCTGCGGGGCAACGAAAAAGCCGCCCGGACAAGGGGTCCGCGGCGGCCGGTGAGGGAGCGTGTGAGCTACCCGCGGGCCTCCGCGAGGATTCGCGCGGTCATGGCTTCCACGTTTCCTCTTTCCTTTTCGTCGCGTTCGATGGGTAAAAGGTAACCCGCCATTCACGCGGGCTGCCACTCATTTATCAGGGCCCTGCCCCGAGAACCCTGAGGTCCGTCTACGACCGCGGGAGGAGCCGGACGGCCGCTCATGCACCACCCCGGTCGCACACCACGACGAGCCCGCGAGCCGATGTCGCGCGCGGTCCCGGCGGCGACCCTTGGAGTACGTCAAAGGAGGAAAGAGATGCACGCACACTGGGGTTTCTTCTGGCCGATCGTCCCGCTTGTCTGGGTGGCCCTGGCCGCCTTCTTCATCACCCGGTGGCGCCGCCGTACACCGGCCGCCTCCAGCCCGATCGCGGGCGCGGAGCAGATCCTCGCCGAAAGGTACGCCCGCGGCGAGATGAGCGACGACGAGTACTTCGAGAAGGTTTCCGTGCTCAAGGGAGCCCGGACCTAACCGTTCCAGGGGGTGAAACAACTGTTACTGGCCGCAGTCAGGCGCCGCGGTTACCTTCCGTACAGGACTACATCGAGAAGCGAGGGACGAGATGCAGTCGATCGCCAGGTTCTGCGGCCAGTGCAGTTGCGGATGCCCCGAGTTGTTCTTCGACCCGGCGGCCCCCGAGGAGAAGCAGGTCGTCATCACCGACGATTTCGGCCAGCGGGTGGAGATGAGCCTCGACCAGTTCGGCTCGATCGTCGAACTGGCCAAGAACGGCAGCCTGGACAACCTGACCGTCGTGCACTGAGCGCGTGGAGCCGGTCTCGCTGTTCGTGAGCGGGCTGGCAGCCGGCCTGGTCGCGGGGACCGCGTCCTGTACGGCGGTGCAGGGCGGCCTCCTGGTGGGCCTGGTGGATCGTACGGATCGGTGCGGCGGTGGCTGCTGCGCCTCCTGCCGCCCGCCCCGGGCCGATCCGATGGTCCTGGGCCGCTTCCTCACCGGCCGCCTGATCTCGCACGTGCTGGCCGGAGCGCTGCTCGGCCTGGCCGGGTCGGCGATCACCCTGTCTCCGCGGGTTCGCGCGGTCCTGCTCGTCGTGGCGGGACTGACGGTGCTGGTCTTCGCCGTCCGCCTCATCAGACGCGAGAAGTCGGGATGCGCCCCGCACGAGCCGCCCCGGCACCTCGGCAGGAGCGCGCTGCTCCTGGGCGCGGCCACGATCCTGATCCCCTGCGGCGTGACGCTCGGCATGGAGATGGTCGCCGTCTCCAGCGGATCCGCGCTCGGCGGCGCCGCCGTGATGGCCGGATTCGTCGCGGGCACCGCTCCCGCCTTCGCCTTGCTGGGCGTGATCCTGCGCAGGATCTCCCAGACCCGCCTGGCCCTGCTGACCGGGGTCGCGGCCTTCGCCGTGGGCGTGTGGACGATCGGCTCCGGTCTCAGCCTCGGCGGCTGGCTGCCCCGGACGCCCGCCCCGGCGGCGGCCTCGACGGGGCCGCTCACCATCTGGGCCACCGGCACCGGCTACCGCCCCGCCCTCGTCACCGCCCCCGCGGGGCAGGCCGTGGAGCTGGTCTTCAAGACGCACGAGGCGGGGTGCACCAGGACCGTGACGATCGCCGGTCGCGACTACGCGCTCCCGGCGATCGTCCGGCTACCGCCCCAGCCTCCCGGCACGCTGCGTTACACGTGCTCGATGGGGATGTACAGCGGCTTCATCAGGTTCACTACTGGCAGTACGGCTCGAACTTGAAGGTCTCGCTGATGTCGTCCGCCTGGTTGACGGAGACGTCGATGAACTTGTCGTCCGGCTTGCTCTTGGTGACCGTGTACGACAGCACGTCGACTGTGACCGACGTCTGGCCCGCCGGCACGGTGGCCGTCTTCCAGGCGTTGTCCCTGTCGGACTTCCACAACACGGCCTGCGCCGCGCTCGCCGGGGCGGCGAGCGTGAGTGTGGCCTTCACCGTCACCACGGTGCCGCAGGCCATCTTGTTGTTCGTCGGCACGGTCGGGCTGGTCGCGAACGCGATGCTCTTGACCTGCGGAGGCGCCACGGTGAGCTGGGCCTTGAGCACGGTGCCGTCGGCGAGCGTGGCGCTCACCTCGTAGGTGCCGGGCGCGACCTTGGAGCCGACCGTGTGGTCACGCTCGTAGTACTCGTCGGGGTACTTGGGCTTGTACTCCTTCGGGTCGAACGCCTCGGAGTAGACGCGGACGACCTTGGAGTCGATGCCCTTCACCTCAACCTCGACCTCGCCGCCCGCGCGGGTGACGGCCGGGCGCAGCGTGATGCTCGGCTGCACGCACTCGACCTCGTAGCCCTCGGCGTTGGAGGTCAGCTTGTCGGGCTGGTTGATCTCGATCTTCACCGAGCCCTTGCCCGACTGCGTCACCGGGACCCGCACCGTCTCGACGGCGACCCCCAGCACCGGGTTCACCTCCACCGACTGCCACGCCGTGGTGCCGGCGATCCGGTACTGGATCGTCTGCTTGCCCCTGGGCAGGCCGGTGAACTTGACGGTGAGCGGCAGCGACACCGGGCAGCGGCCCTTGTAGTCGTCGTCGCCGAACCAGATGTGCACGCCCTTGACCTTGTTGGGGTCGGGGACGACCTTGATGGTCGCGGTCGCCTTGCCGCCGTTGTAGGTCTCGGCGGTGACGGTGTGCGTGCCCAGCTCGTCGCTGACGACGGCCACGTACTCGTAGGTGCGCGGCGTGCCGAGCGGGTCGCGGGTGGACGGCTCGAAGGCGTCCGAGTAGATCTTCCTGATGTCGGAGTCGAACCCGTTGACCGTGACCTTCACCTGGTCACCGGGGTAGGCCTCCGACTTGCTCAGCGTGATCGTCGGCTCTCCGCAGGTGACCACGACGTGCTCGGTGTTGGACTCCAGCTTGTCCGGCTGGTTGATCACGTACTGCACGCTCGCCTTGCCGGACTCGGTGTAGCGCAGCGAGGGCAGCTGGACCACGTACGGCTCGGCGTGCCCGGCGGGGATGGCCAGCGTGGTCCACGTGTCGGTGCCGACGCGCTTGTACTGGATGCTGTTCACCCCGGCGGGGATGCCCGCGAGCTTGGCCGTGACCTCGAGGTCGGTCGGGCACTTGCCCACGTAGGTGGCCGGATCGACATCGACGGTGAACTTCTGCACCGGGTTCGGCACCGGCTCCACCTTGAGCTTGGCGCTCACGGTGTCGTTGTCGGCGAAGACCGCCTTGACCTCGTGCTCGCCCAGGGCGGCGGAGACGATGGCGTCGAAGGACCACTCGCGCTTGCCCGCCGGAGCGGTGTGCAGCTCGGGCGTGAAGGCCTTGGAGGTGACGGTCTTCACGTCGGAGCCGAAGCCCTTCACGGTGACCTTGACCGTGTCGCCCGGGTGGGCGGTGGGCGCGGACAGCGTGATGGACGGCTCACCGCACAGGTACTCGAAGGGCACCTCGTTGGACTTGAGGTTGTCGGCCTGCTGGATCTCGATCCGGTAGGCGCCCTTCTTGCTCTCGGTGACGGTCAGCTCGTCGAGCTGGGCGGTGAAGCTGCCGCCGTGGCCGGCGGGCACGGCGAGCGTCTTCCACTGCTCGGCGCCGGCCGGGCGCCACTTGATCGACAGCGCCTGGGCGGGGTAGCCGGTCAGGTCGAAGGTCGCGCCGACCTTGACCTTGATCGGGCAGCGGCCCTCGTGGGCGGCCGGGTCGAGGGTGAGCTTGACGCCCTTGACCGGGCTGGGGTCGGCCACGACGGTGAGCTTGGCCGTGGCGGTGTCGCCGTCGGCGAAGACCGCCTTGACCTCGTGCTCGCCCAGGGCCGGCGAGACCGTGGCGTCGAAGGTGTAGTCGCGCTTGCCCGCCGGGGCGGTGTGGGTCTCGGGGGTGAACGCCTTGGAGGAGATCGTCTTGACGTCGGAGCCGACGAAGGCGGCGGTGACGGTGACGGTCTGGCCGGGGTAGGCCTGGGCCTTGTTCAGGGTGACCGCGGGCACGCCACAGACGATCGTGTGGGTGGCCCGGTTGGAGAGCAGCCCGTTGGACTGGCCGACCTCGACCTGGTGCCAGCCGGACTTGGCGGTCTTGATCTTGCCCAGGTCGACGGTGCGCGCCGCGACGGGCCCGGCGGCCACGTTCATGGTGCGCCACTGGCCGGTGTTCCCGAGGGAGTCACGAAGGCGGTAGGTCACGACGAACGGCTTGGCCGAGGCGGCGAACAGGAAGCTCGCCGTGAGCGCCACGTCGGTCGGGCAGCGGCCGGCGTAGTCCTTCGGCGCGGCTGTCAGGTTGACCGTGGTGACCGGGTTGGCGGCCGGCGCCGTCGTGGAGGGCTTCTCCGGCTCGTGCACGTAGGTCGTGCCCACCCAGGTGGACCCGCCCGTGTGCGCGTCGGCGCCGGTGCAGGAAACGGCGAACCAGGCCTTCTTGGAGACCTTCTTGACCGGCGAGATCACGCGGACCGCGCCCCAGCCCTTGGCGTCACCGGTGACCTTTACGGTCGTGGTGAGACGAATGGGCTTTATGCCCTTTCCGCCAATTTTGTACTGCTTCACAGCGCTCTTGGTGCCATTCGCGAAGACCCACTGGTAGGCGAGCGTCACGGGCGCCTTGACCTTGGCCGTGGTGGTCAGCTTCACGGTGGTCGGGCACTCGACGGTCTGGGTCTTGGGCGTGGCGGTGGCCGCACCGAACACCACCGGTGTCGGCGCTGCGGCAGCTCCCGAGGCGAGCGCGCCGGAGACCAGGGCCATGGCGGCCAAGGTTCCCCCCACCCGGCGCAACGCCACTATCAACGATTTCACTGATACCCCTCTGGATCGATCCAAGGGGCCACATCATTTCCTACGGAAACAACAGCCTCATAACAAATATCGCGCCTCGGGAATATCACAAGAAAAGCTGACAACAGGAAAAGTCGGAGCGAGAAAATACGGTGATTACGCTCCGCAACCATGCCGTCACATGTCACCCTGTCCATCACACCCGGGGAGGGGCACATGTCGTGGTGGCAGACCGAGCAGCCGGAGCAGGCGGAGCAGGCGACCGCGGCCGTTCCCGCGCCACGAACGGGAGACGAACCCGAGCTGCTGGCAGCGGCGCAGCGGGGTGACGCCACGGCCGCGCACCGGCTGGGCAAGCTCTACGCGGCCCGCGGCGACCGGGCGGCGGCCCGTCACTGGTGGGAGCGCGCGGCGGCCTCCGGCAACGTCGACAGCTCGTTCAATCTGGGGGTCTGGCACGAGAAGCACGGCAGCCTGGAAGAGGCCGTCACCTGGTACGAGCTGGCCGCGGGCATGGGCGACACCGAGGCGGCGCTCAGCCTGGCCACCCTCCTGCTGGAGCAGCGCGGCGACCTGAGCGGCGCGCGGGTGTGGTTCGAGCGCGCCGCGCACGCGGGGTCGCGCACCGCGGCCAGGCGGCTGGCGCTGATCTGCGAGGACGCCGGCGAGCTGCCCATCGCGCGCGAGTGGCACCGGCGGGCGGCGGCGGAGGGCGACGTGGCCTCCGCCCACGACCTGGGGTTCCTGGCCTACTCCGCAGGCGAGGAGGGTGACACGGCCCAGTGGTGGGAGTACGCCGCGCGCAGCGGGCACGCGGAGGCGGCCTACCACCTCGGACTCCTGCTGCAGGCACGGCGCGACCCGGAGGGTGCCGAGGCCTTCTACCGGCTGGCGGCCAAGAGCGAGCACCCGGGCTCGGCATCGCAGCTGGGCGGGATCGCGTTGTCACGCAGGGATCTGCGCACGGCGCTGGCCTGGTTCGAGCGAGCCGCGGCGGCCGGGCGGCTGGAGGACCAGCGCATGGCCGGCTTCGTCTGCGTGGAGCTGGCCGACTCGGCGGGCGCCAGCCACTGGTTCGGACGGGCCGCGGCCAGCGGCGACGCCGAGTCGGCGTTCAATTTCGGGCTGCTGCTCATCGCCGAGAACGGAGACCTGGCGGGCGGGCAGCACTGGTTCCGCCAGGCCGCGCTGGCCGGGCACCACCGGGCTGCGATGGAGCTGGGCGGGCTGCTGACCGCCACCGGACGGCCCCAGGAGGCCGAGCAGTGGCTGGCCGATCCGCCCCCGCCGACGTGGGACCGGCTGGCCGAGCCCGAGCTGACCGCGCGGGCGGAACTCGCCGCGGCGGCGACCGGGAGGCGCGGAGCGGTGCCGCTGGCCGTACCCGATCTGACGGAGATCCTGGGCACGTGGGACCTGGTCACCCGGCCGCTGCGTGATCACGCGGACGTGGTGGCGTGGCTGACCCAGCGCAGCGGGCTGCACGCCGCGGCCGTCGAGCACCTGGCCGCGGTCAGGGCCACGTTGCTGCGGCCGGGCACCGCGCCGTGGCCGAGCCGTACCGAGATCGAGCACGTGCTGGCGACGGCACGCCGGCTGCGCGGCAAGCTGGAGAGCCGCTAGCGCTTCTGGCCGAGGTGGAACAGGTGGCCCTCGGGGTCGGTGAAGACCGCGGACCAGCCCCAGCCCTCCTGCCTGGGCTCCATCGTGAACCGCACGCCGCGCGCGCTGAGCTCCTCGTGGGTCTTGACGAGGTCGTCGGTCTCGAAGAGCACGTAGTTGGGCTTGTCCGACGACAGCGTCGGCCAGTCGGGCGCGGCCTTGTAGAGGACCAGCCGCACTCCCCCGCCGGGCGGGGCCACCTCGATCCAGCGGTCGTGACCGTACGGCAGGTCGGTGGCGACCTCGAAGCCCACCTGGTCGGTCCAGAAGCGCAGCGCGGCGTCCTGGTCCTGGTAGTAGAGCGAGACCTGGCTGACGGAGATAGCCATGATGTCCTCCTCGTGGTTATACCCAACTTGGATATAACCATCGTGGTGTTATCGTGTCAACATGCTGACCGGCGCCGGATTCCATGTCCTGCTGGCCCTGGCCAAGGGTCCCGCCCACGGGTATGCGGTGATGCGGTTCGTCGAGCAGGTCAGCGACGGGGCCGTCAGGCTGGGTCCCGGCACGCTGTATCGCACCATCAGCCGGCTGCTGGCCGACGGGCTGGTGGAGGAGACCGACGAGGACGACCCCGGCGCGCCGCACGACGCGCGCCGCCGCTACTACCGCCTCACCGGGCCGGGCGAGCAGACCTTGAGATCCGAGGTCGCGCTGCTCACGCGCATGGTGGAGGCCGCCAGGGAGGCGGGAGTGACATGACGTCGATCAGGCCGACGGGGCTGAGCCCCCACCTGTTCGTGCTGGGCACCGACCGGGCCGTGGAGTTCTACCGCGAGGCCTTCGGGGCGGTGGAGGTCTTCCGCAACACGCTGCCCAACGGGGTGATCCTCTTCGTCGAGCTGCAGGTGGGCGCGGGACGGCTGCTGGTGAGCGAGGAGACGCCCGAGCTGGGCGCCCTGGCGCCGCCGACCGTCGGGGGCAGCCCGGTGATGATCCTGCTGGAGGTCGACGACCCCGACGCGGTCGCGCGCAACGCGATCGACGCCGGGGCCGAGGTGCTCATGCCGGTGCAGGAGATGTTCTGGGGTGAGCGCTACGGAGTCCTGCGGGACCCCTTCGGCCACCGGTGGTCGGTGACCACGGCGCGCGAGCAGCTCACCCCTGACGAGATCGTGCGTAACACCGGCTACTAGGCGGCCAGCACCTCGGAGACCGGGGTGTACGGCAGGCCCAGGGCCTCGGCGACCGGCTCGTTGGTGAGCGCGCCCGCGTGGGTGTTGAGCCCGAGCGCCAGCGCCGGGTCCATCCGCAGCGCCTCGCGCCAGCCCAGGTCGGCCAGCTTGACCGCGTAGGGCAGGGTCGCGTTGGTCAGCGCGTAGGTCGAGGTGTTGGCCACCGAGCCCGGCATGTTGGCCACGCAGTAGAAGACCGAGTTGTGCACCTTGTAGGTTGGCTCGGCGTGCGTGGTGGGACGCGAGTCCTCGAAGCAGCCGCCCTGGTCGATGGCGATGTCGACGAGCACGGAGCCCGGCTTCATGCGGGAGACCAGCTCGTTGGAGACCAGCGTCGGGGCCTTGGCGCCCGGGATGAGCACGGCGCCGATGACCAGGTCGGCCTGGAGCACCTCCTGCTCGATGGTGAGCGAGTTGGAGACGAGGGTCTTCAGGCGGCCCTGGTAGATGGCGTCGATGAAGCGCAGCCGGTCGATGTTGGTGTCGAGCACGGTGACGTCGGCGCCCATGCCGACGGCGATCTGCGCGGAGTTGAGACCGGAGACGCCGCCGCCAATGACGACCACCTTGGCGGGAGCCACGCCGGGCACGCCGCCGGGCAGCACGCCGCGCCCGCCGTTGAAGCGCATCAGGTTGTAGGCGCCGACCTGCGGGGCCAGCCGGCCCGCGACCTCGGACATCGGGGCCAGCAGCGGCAGGGCGTGGCCGACCTGGACGGTCTCGTAGGCGATGCCCGTGGTGCCCGCGCCGAGCAGCGCGCTCGCGCAGTCGGCGCCGGCGGCCAGGTGAAGGTAGGTGAAGAGCACGAGGTCGTCGCGCAGCCGGTGGAACTCCTCGGCGATGGGCTCCTTGACCTTGAGCACCATCTCGGCTTCCGCCCAGGTCGCGTCGGCGGTGTCGACGATCTTGGCGCCCACGGCGAGGTACTCCTCGTCCGTGATGTGCGAGCCCAGACCGGCACCCCGCTGGACATGGACCTCGTGGCCGTGGCGAACCAGCTCGTGCACGCCGGCGGGGGTGGCGGCGACACGGTATTCGTGGTTCTTCACCTCGGCGGGGACGCCGATCTTCATCTCGGTTCCTCTTTCGTCGTTGAAAGAATTTTACAACTTGGCCCAGATGTCCGAAAGAACTCTTCTCAGGATGGATTCCATCTCGTCGAATTCCTTCGGGCCCGCGATCAGCGGGGGGGACAGCTGGATGACGGGGTCGCCCCGGTCATCCGCGCGGCAGTACAGGCCCGCGTCGAACAGGGAGTGGCTGAGCATGCCTCTGATCAGCCGCTCCGACTCCTCGGCGTTGAAGGTCTCCTTGGTCGTCTTGTCCTTGACCAGCTCGATGCCCCAGAAGAAGCCGGAGCCGCGCACGTCACCCACGATGGGCAGGTCGTACAGCTTCTCCAGCGTCTGCCGGAAGACGGGCTCGTTGCGGGTGACATGCCCGAGCAGGTCCTCGCGCTCGAAGATGTCGAGGTTGGCCAGCGCGACCGCGGCGGAGACCGGGTGGCCGCCGAAGGTGTAACCGTGGGCGAACATCTCGCCCTCGCCCTTGAACGGCTCGAACAGCCGCTCGTGCGCGATCATCGCCCCAAGAGGCGAGTAACCGCTGGTCAGGCCCTTGGCACAGGTGATGATGTCGGGCACGTAGTCGAACTTCTGCCCGCCGAACATCGTCCCGAGCCGGCCGAACGCGCAGATGACCTCGTCGGAGACCAGCAGCACGTCGTAGTGGTCGCAGATCTCGCGCAGCCGCTGGAAGTAGCCGGGCGGCGGCGGGAAGCAGCCGCCCGCGTTCTGCACCGGCTCGGCGAAGACGGCGGCCACCGTGTCGGGGCCCTCCATCTCGATGGCGCGGGCGACGCGGTCGGCGGCCCAGATGCCGTACTGCTCGGGCGTCATGCCCGGCACGCCGGTGATCTCGTCGGCCCGGTAGTGGTTGGTGTTGGGTACGGCGACGCGTCCCGGCACCAGCGGCTCGAACATCTGCTTGAAGAAGGGCACGCCGGTGATCGACAGGGCGCCCTGGGTGGTGCCGTGGTAGGCGATCTGGCGGCTGATGACCTTGTGCTTCAGCGGCTTGCCGACCATCTTGAAGTACTGCTTGGCCAGCTTCCACGCGGTCTCGACGGCCTCGCCGCCTCCGGTGGTGAAGAAGACCCGGTTCAGCTCGCCCGGCGTCTGCTCCGCGATGCGCGCGGCCAGTTCCGCCGCCTTGGGGTGGGCGTAGGACCACAGGGGGAAGAAGGCCAGCTCCTGGGCCTGCTTGGCGGCCGCCTCGGCCAGCTCGGAGCGCCCGTGTCCGGCCTGGACCACGAACAGGCCCGCCAGTCCGTCGAGGTAACGCTTGCCGTCGGCGTCCCAGATGTAGGAACCCTCACCCCTCACGATCATGGGGATCTTGCCGCCGGAGTGCCGTGTGAAGTGGAGCCAGAGATGGTCCTGAGCCGCCTGCTGTGCGCTCATCTGTATCTTCCCTTGTGTCGAACTTCCCACAGTGTGCCTGGTCACAGCCGGTATTGCCAAGCGAAAGCGTGGCAACACTCTGCAAGAAAACAGGTATCCGCAATCTCGACTTGTAACGGCAACGAAATCCGCAGGTAGATTTGTTCGGCGAGTCAACCCGATTTGCACGCTGGGTAACCGTGTGTGATCCAATGAGACGTACCGAACTCAACGACGAGAACGATCCGGGAGATTAGTCCGGTGACACCTGACCAGATCGAGAGCGCTGTCGCCGCGGCGATGCCCCAGGCTGTCGAGGAGCTCAAGCGCCTTGTCGCCATCCCGTCGGTGGCCTTTCCCGGCCACCCGGAGGAGCCCGTCCTCGCCGCCGCGGCCGTGACCGAGGAACTGCTGCGTTCCGTGGGCCTGCACCACGTGCAGCAGATCCCGGTGGAGGGCAGCTTCCCCGCCGTCTACGGCGAGGCACAGGGCCCGGCCGGCGCCCCGACCGTGCTGCTGTACGCGCACTACGACGTGCAGCCCGCCGGCGACCCGGCCAACTGGCGCACCCCGCCCTTCGAGCCGACCCTCATCGACGGCCAGCTCTTCGGCCGCGGGGCTGCCGACGACAAGTCCGGCATCATCTCCCACGTCACCGCGTTGCGCGCCTTCCAGGGCCACTTCCCGGTCAACATCAAGGTCATCATCGAGGGCCAGGAGGAGTACGCCGGCGAGCGCCTGGAGGCCTTCGTCGAGCAGAACCCCGAGCTGCTGCGCGCCGACGCCATCGTGGTCGCCGACACCGGCAACCCGAAGGTCGGCGACCCGTCGGTGACGACCTCGCTGCGCGGCATGGCGGCCTTCACCATCGAGGTGCGCTCGCTCAAGGAGGCCCTGCACAGCGGCTCCTTCGGCGGTGCGGCGCCCGACGCGCTCGCCGCGCTGATGCGCATGCTCACCGCGCTCCACGACGACAACGGCGACATCCGCGTGCCGGGCCTGCCCCGTGGCGCCTTCCTCGGCCAGGGGCCGTCGGAGGAGGAGTTCCGCGAGGTCGCCGGGGTGATCGACGGTGTATCGCTGGTCGGCTCCGGCTCGCTCGCCGACCGTCTGTGGGCCTCCTACGCGATCACGGTCACCGGCCTCGACGTGCCGACCGTCTCGGGCGCCGTCAACGCCGTCCAGCCGGTCGCGCGTGCCCGCGTGACCGTCCGCGTTCCTCCGTCCGGCGATCCCAAGACCACCTCCGAGGCGGTCATGGAGTTCCTGCGCCAGGTGGCGCCGTGGGGCGTGCAGGTGTCGTTCGGCGACCTGACGGTCGGGTCGGGCTTCCAGGCCGACTCGGGCGGCAAGGCACGCTCGGCACTCAACCGCGCCATGGAGCGCGCCTTCGGCCGTGCCCCGCGCGACGTGGGCGCGGGCGGGTCGATCCCGCTGGTGAACACGCTGCTCAAGCAGTTCCCGCTGGCGGAGATCCTGCTGTTCGGCGCGGAGGACGAAGCGGCCAACATCCACGCGCCCAACGAGCGGCTCGATCTCGAGGAGCTGCGCCGCACCGCGACGACGGAGGCGCTCTTCCTGCGCGAGCTCGGGCTTCCTTCGGCCCTCGGCGTCTGAGTCACCTCGCGAGAGCCCAGCGGCATCTGAGTCGCACTACGAGAGCCCGCGGCGTCCCGCCGCGGGCTTTCTGGCAGAGAAAACCGGTTGACCACCCCTGATAGACAGAGGGCATGTTCACTGGAACCAAGGTCCGCCTCCGCCCGCTCGAACCCGACGACGCCCCGTCGTTGTGGCGCTGGGGCGCCGACCCCGAGGTGGTGCGCTGGATGAACGCGGGCTATCCCGAGTCCCTGGCCCAGCTCACCAGGCGGCATCTGGAGCGTGACACGAACTCCTACGCCACCACCCTGCTGGGCATCGAGACCCTCGGCGACGACAAGCTGGTCGGGGCGATCCGGCTGCGCGACGCCCAGCCGGAGCTGGGCATGGCGCAGCTCGACCTGTGGATCGGCGAGAAGGACCAGTGGGGCAGGGGCCTGGCCAGCGACGCGATGCGGGTGATGTGCCGCTACGGGTTCGAGGAGATGCGGCTGCACCGGATCGAGCTGTGGGTCGTCGCCGACAACGTGGCGGCGCGCAGGGTGTACGAGAAGGTGGGCTTCGTGCAGGAGGGCGTCGCGCGCGACGGCTTCCGCCGGGGCGGCAAGTGGCACGACATGGTGATGATGGGCCTGCTGGAAGGCGAGCTGCGCTAGGCGGAGAAGGGTCCCGGAGGACGGGGCCCTCTTTTTGTGCGCTACCTTTTGTACTGACTGGTCAGTTTAAAGGAGGGCCACGTGATCGTCGCGAAGGATCTGTCGGTCGAGGGGGTGTTCTCGGACGTCACCCTGAGCGCCGCCTCCGGTGAGCTGACCGTCGTCGCGGGGGCGGCCGGCAGCGGGCGCACGAGCCTGCTGCTGACCCTCGCGGGGCGGATGCGGCCCTCCTCCGGAACGCTGACCGTGGCAGGGCACGCCAGGCCCAGGCAGATCCGCCGGGTCGCCGCGCTCGCGCTCGTTGACGGGGTCACCGACCTCGACCGTCAGCTCACGGTCCGCGAGCACCTGCGGGAGCGCAGGCGCGTGCCGTACCAGCGGGTCCTGGAACGGGTCGGCTTCACCGCCGGCGACCGGACCGCCGCCGGTGAGCTGGACCGCGAGCAGGCCGTACGGCTCGGCCTCGCGCTCGCCCTCCTCGACCGGCCGGGCGTGATCCTGGCCGACAACGTCGACCGGGGCCTGCCCGCCGACCGGCAGGACGTGCTGTGGGACCTGCTGCGCGGGCTCGACGTCGCCGTGGTCGCCTCCTGCGTGCAGCCGCCCGCCCGTTTCGATCACCTGGTGGAGTTGTGATGAGAGAGCTGCGCAGGTTCACCAGGTCGAGGCTGACCAGGGCGGCGCTGGCCGGGGTGGTGCTGCTGCCACTGCTGTACGCGGGCCTTTACCTGTGGTCGTTCTGGGATCCGCAGGGCAACCTGGACAGGCTGCCGGTCGCCCTGGTCGTGGAGGACACCGGCACCTACGGTCCCGAGCTCGCCGACGAGCTGCGCGAGCGGAAGGTGTTCGGCTGGCGCGACGTCGACGCGCGGCAGGCGGCCGACGGGGTGCGCGACGGCGGCTTCTACGTCGCGCTGACCATCCCGGCCGACTTCAGCTCGCGGCTGACCGGCACGAAGGAGCCCGCCGAGCTGGGGGTGCGTGTCGACACCGGCCGCTCCTACATCATGGGCACGATCTCCGACGCGGTCTTCGACGAGGTGCGGGCCGCGGCGTCGCGGACGGCCGTCCAGGGCTACTTCGACAAGGTCTTCCTCTCCTTCTCCGACATCCACGACAAGACGACTGAGGCCGCCGACGGCGCCGGGCAGCTCCAGGAGGGCGCGGCCGAGGCCGGCGAGGGCGCCGGCCGGCTGAGCCAGGGGCTGGGCGACGCCGAGCAGGGCACGCGCGAGCTGACGGGCGGCCTCGGCTCCGCCGTCCAGGGCAGCAGGAAGCTGACCGTGGGGCTGAACGAGGCCGGCACCGCCACCGCCAAACTGTCGGCCGGGGCGGTGAAGCTGCGCGACGGCTCGCAGCAGGTCACCACGGGGCTGACCACGCTGCAGGGCAAGCTGGGCGAGCTCCGGGACGGCGTGGCCAGGCTGCGCGACGAGGGCACCGGACCGCTGGCCGAGGGCAACCGCCAGGCCTACGAGCAGGTGCACGCCCAGCTCGCCACCGTCAACCGGCTGGCCGACACCTACGTGCCCCTCCTCGACGAGTACGGCCCCAAGGTCGCCGCCGCGGCCGAGGCGGTGGCCGACGCCGCCGACGCCCTCGCCGACGGGGCCGGCACCGGCGCAGCGGAACGGCTGGCGGCCAAGGCCGGCCAGGTGGGCCAGCACGCCTCCAGCGCCGCGGAACAGGCGCGTTCCGCGCTCGACGCGCTCGGGCCCGACGCCGACCCGCAGGTCCGCGAACTGCTCAGGGGCGCCGCCACCTCGGCGGAGCGCGCCTCCGAGCAGAGCGCCGCCCTGTCCGGCCAGGCAGGCGAGCTGGGCACGCGCCCGAGCGACCTGCCGGACAAGGCGCGCGAGCTGGCCAGGCAGGCACGCGAGATCGCCAGGATCGCGCCCCAGCTCGGCCCCAAGCTCGACGGCGTGCGCAACCAGTTCGCCGAACTCGACGCGGGTCTGGCCAAGCTGGCCGACGGATCCGCGACCGTCCACGAGAAGCTCGGCCAGGTCGGCTCCGGGGCAGGACAGCTGGAAGCAGGCGCCGCCAAGCTCGCCGCCGGCTCCGCGAAGGTCGGCGACGGACTGGCCGAGCTCGGCGCCGGCGTCGGCAAGCTGGGCGGCGGGATCGGCAAGCTCAGCGACGGTGCCGGGCAGCTGCAGAGCGGTGTCGGCAAACTGCACCAGGGCGCCGGTTCGCTCCAGGCGGGCGTCGGCAAGCTCCACGACGGCGCCGACGACCTCGGCCAGGGGCTCGGCAAGCTGGCCGACGGCTCGGGCGAACTGGCGGACGGGCTCGGCAAGGGCGCCTCGCAGATCCCCGACTACTCCGACAGCGAGCGCGAGAGCCGCAGCGAGGTCATGAGCGACCCGGTCAAGCTGGCCACCTCCGTGGAGAACGAGGTGCCCAACTACGGCACCGGCTTCGCGCCGTTCTTCGTGCCGCTGGCGTTGTGGGTGGGCGCGATGATCGCCTACATGGTGCTGCGGCCGCTCAACCCCCGCCTGCTCGCGGGCACCACCGGCGCCCTCAGGACCGCCCTCGCGGGCTGGATTCCCGCGGCGGTCCTCGGCCTCGCCCAGGTGGGCATCCTGCTCGGCGCGCTCAGGCTGCTGGGCCTGGAGGCGGCGCACTGGTGGGGGCTGGCGGGCATGCTGCTCCTGGCGAGCGCCGCCTTCCTGGCCCTGATCCAGGCGGTCAACGCGCTGCTCGGACCACCCGGTCGGGTGGTGGCGCTGGCGTTGCTGATGCTCCAGCTCACCTCGGCCGCGGGCACCTACCCGATCGAGACCTCACCCGGCTTCTTCCAGACGATCTCGCCGTGGTTGCCGATGAGCTGGCTCGTCGCGGCGTTGCGGCGGCTGATCAGCGGCGGCGACCTCACCGTGGTGTGGCAGGCTTGCGGGGTGCTGTCCGCCTTCCTTCTGCTGGGCCTCGCGCTGACCGTGCTGGCCGTACACCGGGG
This sequence comes from Nonomuraea soli, assembly GCF_013761175.1. GTDB lineage: Bacteria > Actinomycetota > Actinomycetes > Streptosporangiales > Streptosporangiaceae > Nonomuraea > Nonomuraea soli. The sequence goes on along the minus strand of NZ_JACDUR010000004.1, from coordinate 462,606 downwards.
TCGCACCTGGTCGATGCGCAGGCTCCACCCGGAGCTGGCGCTGTGACCCGCCAGGAGACCCGGCTCAAGGTGTTCGCCGCGGCCATCGAGCTGATGGCCGAGCAGGGCTACACGGCGACGACCGTGGAGGCCATCGCCGAACGCGCCGGAGTCGCCAAGGGCACGGTCTTCTACAACTTCGGCAGCAAGGAGCAGCTGTTCGCGCAGCTGCTCGACTACGGCATCGGCCTGCTCGCCGACGCCATGGGCGAGGCCGGCGACCTCGACGCCGCCGTGCTCGCCCAGCTGGAGTTCTTCGCCCGCTACGGGCCGTTCGCGCGGGTCCTGCTGGCCGAGATGTGGCGTACGGCCTGGCAGGACGCCGTGGCCGCGCTGCGCTCCCGGGTCATCAGCGTCTACGAGCGCCACGTGCCCGGAGGCGTCGCGCCCACGGCGGTCTTCGGCATGGTGCTGACCGTCTCGATCGAGCGGAAGGTGCTGCGTCCCGACCGCTCGATCGAGGAGGTTCACACCGAGCTGATGGACCTGCTGCGCGGCCGGATCACCTCGTAGACGCTGCCCAGCCCGTCGGCGGCGTGGCCGCTGCCGACGGTCCTGTTCATCACCTCCGCCAGCGCGGCCGGCAGGGTCACGTCGAGGCCGGCGTCCTTGCTCGCGTGCAGGATGTGCTCCATGCTCACGGCCATCATGTGCATGTTGTTCTCGCCGCCCGGATAGACCCCCTGCTCGATCTCCCGGGCGAGGATCTTCAGATAGCCCATCGGCCCGTCGCCGCCCAGCTCGACCATGGTCTCCTGGGCGAACGGCAGGAACGTGCCCGCGTCGCCGACCAGCGCGGCGCCCTGCATGAAGGCGGCCAGCGTGGAGAAGAACAGGTGCAGGCTCGCGGTGTAGTAGGCCATGGCCAGCCCGTGGTCCTCCCCCATGAACTTCACCTCGCCCAGCACCTCCAGCGTCTGCCGGTGCCGCTCGACCAGGCTCTCGCTGCCGCTGTAGAAGCTGTAGGCGCCGGGCTGGCCGATGCCGGGCGGCGGCACCATGATGCCCGCCGTGACCAGCTCGCCGCCGCGTTCACTCACCCAGCGGGCCGCCTCACGCAGGGTCTGCGGGGTGTCGGAGCTCAGGTTGACCAGCACCTTGCCGCTCAGGTCCGCGTCGCCGAGGCTGTCGTACATGGAGCGGTAGTCGACCTGGCTGATCAGGATCAACGCACCCGTGGCGGCGGTGTCGGCCCTGACCGCTCCCCTGGCGACCAGCGGGTCGGCCTTGGCGGCCGTGCGGTTCCAGACCGTCACCTCGTAACCGTGGTCGAGGTAGACCTCGGCCATCTTCGATCCCATCGCGCCCAGACCGGCAATCGTCACGTTCTTCGTCATGGCCGTGACTCTGCCGGAGCGGGCTACGGGTTTCCTACGGATAGCCTGACCTGGTGCGGTTCGGAGTGCTTGGTCCACTGATGGTGTGGGCGGACGACGGCCGGCCGCTCGCCGTGGCCGAGACCAAGGTCCGCGCGCTCCTGGCCGACCTGCTCATCCACGCGCCCCGGCCGGTGCCCGCCGAGATCCTCATCGAGGACCTGTGGGGCGACGAGCCGCCGCGCAACGCCGCCGCCGTGCTGCAGGCGCGCGTCTCCCAGCTCAGAGGGGCACTCGGCGACCGCGGGCTGGTGGTGCGGCGGGCGGGCGGCTACCAGGTGGTCGTGGAGTGGCTCGACGCCGCGCAGTTCGAGCGCCTGGCCGCCGCCGCCCGCGCCGCCTCCGAGCTCACCGCCAGAGCCGACCTGCTTGACGAGGCGCTGGGCCTGTGGCGTGGTCCCGTGCTGGAAGGGCTCGACTTCGCCGTGCCGTACGCCGCGCGGCTGGAGGAGCTGCGGCTGGCGCTGATCGAGGAGCGGGCGGAGGTACGGCTGGCGCTGGGCCGGGCGGTGGAGCTCGGCGCGCTGGTCGAGGCGCACCCGTTCCGCGAGCGGCTGCTCGCGCTGCACCTCAGGGCCCTCGATCGGGCCGGGCGGCGGCACGAGGCGCTCACGGCGTTCGACGGGTTCAGGGTACGGCTGGCCGAGGAGCTCGGCGTCGACCCCGGTCCTGAGCTGCGGGAGCTCCACCTGGCGATGGTCCGGCAGGAGCCCGCCAGAACCAACCTGCCCGCCCCGCTGACCCGGCTGGTAGGGCGCGACGGAGCGGTGCGACGAGTCGGGGACCTGCTCGGCCGGGCCCGGCTGGTGACCCTCGCCGGGCCCGGCGGCGTCGGCAAGACCCGCCTGGCGCTGGCCGCCGCCAACGGGCTGGCGCACTCGGCGCCCGACGGGGTGTGGCTGGTCGAGCTCGCCGCGGCCCGCACGGCCGCCGACCTCACCCGGTCGATCTCCGCGACGCTCGGCATCCGCGACGACATCCCCCTGACCGACGCCCTGCGCGACAAGCGGACCCTGCTGCTCCTCGACAACTGCGAGCAGGTGATCGACGACGTCGCCGAACTCGCCCGCACCCTGCTGGGCGCCGCGCCCGGGCTGAGGATCCTGGCCACCAGCCGGCAACCGCTCGGCCTGCCGGGCGAGGCCAGGTTCGACGTGGAGCCGCTCAGCGAGCCCGCCGCCGTCGAGCTGTTCGCCGAACGGGCCGCCGTCGAACCGGGCGACCTGGTCGCCGAGATCTGCCGGAGGCTCGACTGCCTGCCCCTCGCGCTGGAACTGGCCGCGCCCCGGGTGCGCGCGCTGGGGCTGGAGGAGCTGGCCAGGCGGCTCGACGACCGGTTCGCCACGCTCAGCCCCGAGATCCGCGGCCTGCCCGCCCGGCAGCGCACCCTGCGCGCGGTCATCGACTGGAGCTGGGAGCTGCTGTCGGAGGCGGAGCGTACGGCGCTGCGGCGGCTGTCGATCTTCGCCGGGGGCTGCACGCTGGAGGCGGCCGAGGCGGTCGGCGTCGGAGCCGAGGAGCTGGCGCGGCTGGCCGACCGGTCATTGGTGGTCGTCGGGGCCGGGCCGCGCTACCTGCTGCTGCAGTCGATCGGCGCCTACGCCCGCGAGAAGCTGGCGGACTCGGGTGAGGAATCGCGGATACGGGACCTGCATCACGCCTACTTCGTCGGCCTGGCCGTACGGGCCGAACCCGAGGTGCGCGGGGCACGGCAGCGGGAGTGGCTGGCGCGGCTCGACGCGGAGGCTGCCGACTTCGGGCTCGTACACGACGCACGGCTGGCGGACGCGCTGGCCTGGTACCGGCACCTGCGGGGGCGCCTGGTGGAGGCACGCGACGCGCTGGCGGCGTCGGGAGGCGACCGCGCCTGGCTCGCGGGCATGTCCACGGCCCTGGGCGAACCCCCCGACACCGTCGCGACGGGTGGCGTGCGGGCCTCGTGGTTCGCCGTGCACGTGCGGTGGGCCTACGGCGACTTCGCCGCGAACCTGCGCCGCATCGAGCAGGTGCTGGAACGAGCCCGCCAGGAGGGCGACGCCTGGACCCGGGCCGCGGCCCTCGCCACCCGCTCCCACCTGGCCATGGCCCTGGGCGACCTGGCCGCGAGCCGCGCCGACGGCGAGCACGCCCTGGCCGCCTTCACCGAGCTCGGCGACCGCTGGGGGCAGCTGGAGGCCGCCGACTCCCTGGCGATGCTGGCCGAGATCGGCGGCGACTACGACCAGGCGGCCAAGCTGCGCGAGGAGGGGCTCGAACACGCCGAGGAGCTGGGGCTGTGGCCCGCCGTCGCGTTCAGGCTCGCCGCGCTGGGCCGCGTCGCCCTGCTCACCGGCGACCTCGGCAGGGCCAGGACCCTGCACGAGCGCGCCGTACAGCTGGCCACCCGCCAGTCGTACCGGTCGGCGCTGGAGTTCTCCGAGGTCGGCCTGGGCATGGTGGCCCGCCGCCAAGGACGGCTCGACGAGGCCGAGACCCGGCTGCGCCGGTGGCTGAGCTGGCTCGACGACGTCAAGGGCCTGGCGGGCACCGCCTTCCTGCTGGCCGAGCTGGGCTTCGTCGCCGAGCAGCGCGGCGACGCCGCCACGGCGACCCGGCTGCAGCTCCAGGGCCTGGCCGCCGCGGAGGCGACGGCCGATCCGCGCGCCGTGGCCCTGGCCAAGGAAGGGCTGGCCGGAGCTCGTTCTCTCGCCGGGGAGACGGAGGAGGCGACCCGGCTCCTGGCCGAAGCGCAGGCGCTGCGAGCGTCAGTGGGCGCGCCGCTGCCGCCGGGCGAGCGGGGCGACGTGAACCGCATCCTCGCCCGGCTCGACGCCCATCGTCACCCCGAGGGCGAGCGCCGGCGGAAGTCGGCCGGCGCGTGACCGTGCCAGCGGTGAAAGGCCCGGCGTAACGCCCGGATGTCGGAGTAGCCGACCCGGGCGGCGATCACGTCGATGGTGAGCCGGGTGTCGCGCAGCAACCGCGTCGCCTCCGCCTCGCGCACCTTCTCCACCTCCTCGCGCCAGCTCGTACCCTCCTCGTGCAGCCTGCGCTGGAAGGTCCTGGGACTCATGGCCATCCTGCGGGCGACCCTGTCGAGCGAGGGAGGCCCGTCGGGGAAACACTCGGCCACCTCGGCATGGACCTTGTCGAGCCAGCCGAGCAGCAGCCTCGCCGTGCTCACCGAATGCACGGCATGGTCCTGCACGATCACCGCGAGGGCCGGATCGGCCCCCGGCAGCGGTGCCGCCGCGTCGGCGGCGGAGAAGGTGATCGACGAGACCGGGGCGCCGAACTGGATCTCATGCGTGCCGTACGCCTCGACCAGATGACGGTACGAGCGCGGCGGCTCACCCGCGACGGCGACGGCGACCGGCACCACCGGACGGCCCAGCGCCGTGCCCGCCTGCTGCAGGAGGAGGCCCAGGACGAACTCGCCGATCAGCGCGCCCACCCGGCCGAACGTGGGCACCGGCCTCGTGGCCACCGTCAGCCGGCCCGCCGAGTCCAGGCGCACGTCGAACGCGCTGTCGGGATCGGTGACGGCGGGCAGATGACGGGCGGCCAGCCGGAAGGCCTCTGCCAGATCGGGCGACGACCTGATCACGTAGTCCCAGACGTGGAACCGGCCGGGAGTCCACAGCCCCGCGACCCGTGGCGCGCCTCCCGCCTCGGTGAACGCACCCGCCGCGACCTCCCACAACCGGGTCAGCGTCATCGTCGGCACCCGGATGCCCGGCTGGTCGAGGCTGCTCACACCCGGGAGGCGGGCGAGCTCTTCACGCGCGACCCCCGCGGCGGACGCCGCCTCCAACACAAGGCTCACCACGTAGGGCGGCATCGTGCCCCTCGTCACGATCGTCAGCCTAGAACAGGGCGACGCCGCTGCTCAGAGGGTGGCGGGTTCCGTCCCCTGGTTGGCACGTTCTGGTCTCACGGCCCGCCGGGGACGATCCCTACCGTGGCATCAGAGCCGCCACACCAGAGGCCGCTCACCAGCGAGAGAGGAGTCAACATGCCGAAAGTGGAGACGATCATCTACCCGGTCAGCGACCTCGCCAAGGCCAAGACGGTCTTCGGCGCGCTGGTCGGAGCGGAACCGTACATGGACGAGGTCTACTACGTCGGCTACCACGTCGACGGCCAGGACATCGGCCTCGACCCCAACGGCCACCGGCAGGGCATGACCGGACCCGTCTGCTACTGGCACGTCCAGGACATCGCCGCCAGCCTGCAGCGGCTGCTCACCACCGGGGCCGTCCTGCGGCAGGACATCACCGACGTCGGCGGCGGCAAGCTCACCGCGCTCGTCACCGACGCCGACGGCAACGTCGTCGGGCTCACCCAGGCAGCGGAGGACTGAGATGCGCAAGCACGCGGCCACCGTCGTGTACTGGATCGTCGCGGCCGAGTTTCTGCTCGGGGCGGTCACCAAGTACTGGCCAGGGGTCGGGCCCTTCGGGCAGGACTACGCGGTCAGGTTCGCGGACTGGGGGTACCCGCCGTGGTTCCGGTTCGCCGTCGGCGCCCTGGAGCTCGCCTGCGCGGTGCTGCTGGTCATACCTCGGCGGCGGGCCCGGTTCCTGGGGGCGGCCGGGTTGGTGTTCGTGCTGACGGGGGCGGTGACCACGCACATCGTCAGCCATGACCCGGTGCAGGAGAGCCTGTCGGCGCCGATCCACCTCGTGGTGGCGGGGGTGATCGCGTTGCTCAACTGGCCCGCCCAGTGGCAGCGGCTGCTACGGCCCTGGCAGGCGGACGCGGCACGGGGCTGAACCCGCCGCCCGGGGGCGTCGGGGCAGTCGCCCCAGGGTGGTCTAGGTGTAGTTGGCCATGGCTGCGTGACAGTCGGGTGATGGGTGGCCGGCCGCCGAGACTCAGTGAGGTCGCTGGGTGTTGTAGTGGCCCAGTCAGGGCCCGACGGAGCCGGTGAGGTGCTGGTTGCTGACGGTAGGCCCATTCGGCGGCCGGGGTGCGGTTGAGGCGTCCGGCTTGCCGTTGGTCCACGAGCAGTGCGGGCGGCTGAACTTCTGGCGGGTGCGCAGGCCGGCGCCGGCTTGGTCGTCGATGCCGGTTGCACAGGTAGCCGACCCTGCGGCCACGTGCGGCCTGGTCGCGCCGTGGGCGCGTCTCTTCACGGCCACGAAGCGCCCGGCGATACTCGGCCCGAATCACGGTAACGACCGGGGGTCCGGGGGCCGGCAGGCCCCCGGCTGGGGGTCTTGGGGGGCTCGGCCCCCCAAAGGAGGGGAGCCCGACCCCGAGCGGCGCGAAGCGCCCGGTGGTGGGAGGCCCATGCGGTCACAGGACGGGAAGGTCGTACACCCGGCGCACACTGCTTCCCGTCCGGCTGACGTCGGCGCCGTAGATGTGGATCGACACCCCCACCTCGTCATTGGTATTGATCACCGAGTGGATGTCTCCGGGCGGCGCGAACCCGCTGACCTCCCCCGGCCGGTTGTCCGCGCGCCCGATCTCCACCAGGTGGTCCCCCATGTCCCGGTAGAGCGTCTCGTGCTCGTTCCCGCTCAGCACCCCGAACGCGCACCAGGACAGGTGGTCGTGGATGACCGTCCCCTGTCCTGGGCGCCACACCACGGCCACGATCGAGAAGCCCGTCTCCGCGTGCAGCGGGAACGAGTGGTAGGTCTCGGCCTTCCCCGCCCGCTCCTGCTCGGTGAGGATGTCGAGACCCGGCAGGTGGGCGCGCAGGAAGTCGGCGACGGCGAAGGCGGTCTCGCGCTTGGACCGGCCGGCGGCGGTGATGCGGCGGACGCCGTCGACCAGGGTGGCGAGGCCGGGGCGGGTCAGGGTCGCGACCATATTCATGGTTTCCCCCTAGGGAATAGAGTTATTTCTCCTTCCCCTCTTACACTGCTCCACGACCCACCTATAGGTCCAACAGAAGTGTTTGGGGTTATATATAGACATGCTTGATGTAACCCGGCTCCGCGTCCTGGTCGCCGTGGCGCGCCGGGGGTCGCTCACCGCCGCCGCGCGCGACCTGCACTACTCGCAGCCCTCCGTCAGCCACCACCTGTCGCGCCTCGAAGCCGAGACCGGCACCAAGCTGCTGCAGCGCGTCGGCCGGGGCATCCGCCTGACCTCGGCGGGACGGCTGCTCGCCGAGCGCGCGGCCGAGATCATCGAACGGCTCGACGCCACCTCCGAGGAACTCGCCGCGCACGTCGGGCTCAGGTCGGGCCGCGTACGGCTGGCGGCCTTCCCCTCGGCGCTGGGCACGTTCGTCCCGGAGGCCGCGCGCCGCCTGTCACGGGAGCATCCGGGCCTGCGCCTCCAGCTCACCGAGACCGAGCCGCCCGAGGCCCTGCGCCTGCTGCGAGCGGGGCGCGTCGACGTGGCGGTCATCTTCCGCTACGACGACACCGAGCCGGAGGACGGCGACATCCGCATGATCCACCTGCTCGACGACCCGAGCTACCTGATCGGCCCGGACTCCGAGCTGTCAGGAGACCTCGCCGACCACCGAGACGCCGACTGGATCGCCGGGTGCGACCGTTGCCGCAGCCACCTGCTCGACATGTGCGCGCGTGCCGGGTTCGACCCGTCGATCTCCTTCACCAGCGACGACATCGTCGCCGTCCAGGCGCTGGTGGCGGCCGGGCTGGGCCTGACCGTCCTGCCTGGCCTGGCGCTGCAGGCGCACCGCCATCCCGCCGTCGGCATCGCGCCCATCCCCGGCTCGACCAGGCACGTCTACGCGGCCGTGTACGGCGAGCCGCCCGACCAGCCCAGCACCGCGGCGCTGCTCGACGCCCTGTGCATAACCCGTTGACGGCGCTTCTACGCTGGTGACATGCCAGATCTGACGACTCTCGCCCTGTTCTGCGCCGCCACGCTGGCGCTGCTCGTGGTGCCAGGACCCGCCGTGGTCTACATCGTCACCAGGAGCGTCGCGCAAGGCAGGGCCGCCGGCCTGGTCTCGGTGGCGGGCATCCACGCGGGTTCGGTCGTCCATGTCGTGGCCGCCGCCCTGGGCATCAGCGCCCTGCTGGCCGCCAGCGCCACCGCCTTCACCATCGTCAAGGTCCTGGGCGTGGCCTACCTCGTCTACCTCGGCGTCCGCGCGATCATCAAGCGCGACACCGCGGACCTGGTGGAGCTGAAGGTGCACTCCAAGAAGAGGTTGTTCTGGGAGGGCTTCGTGGTCAACGTGCTCAACCCGAAGACCGCGATCTTCTTCCTGGCCTTCCTGCCGCAGTTCGTCGACACCGCCCACCCGGTGGCGCCGCAGATCGCGCTGCTGGGCGCGGTGTGGATCGTGCTGGGCCTGGCCTCCGACGGCGCCTTTGCGCTGCTGGCGTCGGCGCTGGCCGGCAAGCTGCGCGGCTCGGCCAGGGCCCGCCGCCGGCTCAACGTCGGCAGCGGGCTGATCTACCTGGGCCTGGGCGCCTACCTGGCCACGTCCAAGAGCTAGAGGAGCTTCTCCTCAACGGCGTCGTGGCACGACCGGAGCCGTCGTGCCACGACGTAGCACTTCCCGTCAGCTTGCGGCCTCGGCCGTTTCCCGTGCCCAGCGATAGTCGGCCTTGCCCGCGGGCGAACGCTGCATCCGCTCGACGAACACATACGTGCGCGGCACCTTGTAGCCCGACAGCCGCTCCCTGCAGTGGGCGTCGAGATCCTCCTGCGTCACCTCGACACCGGGACGGGGTTCGACCACCGCCGCGACCCGCGACCCCCACAACTCGTCGGGCACCGCCGTCACGACCGCGTCGAAGACCGCCTCATGGCCCTTGAGCACGGCCTCCACCTCCTCGGGGAAGACCTTCTCGCCGCCGGTGTTGATGCACTGCGAGCCTCGGCCCAGGATGGTGATGATGCCGTCGTCGTCGATCGTGGCCAGGTCGCCGGTGAGCAGCCAGCGGGTGCCGTTCTCGTCGGTGGCGAAGGTTTTCGCGGTCTTCTCGGGGTCGTTGTAGTAACCGAAGGCGATGTGCCCGGCTTTGGCCATCGTGCCCATCTGGCCAGGTCCGACCGGCTGGAGCTTCTCGTCGAGGACCGCGATTCTCGAGGTCGCGTTGGGTTGGTATTTCAGACCCTTCTCCGGAGTCGACCCCGGAACCCCCGAAGCCGTGTACCCGGATTCGGTCGATCCGAAATTATCGAGGATCATGACGTTGGGTAAGAGCTCCTGCAGCCGGTCACGCACCGCGCCGGACAGGATCGCGCCCGTGGAGCTGACCACCATCAGACCCGACAGGTCGTAGCTGTTGCGCTCCAGCGCGTCGGCCAGCGGCCTGGCCATCGCGTCACCGGTGATGTTGACCGTCAGCACCCGCTCGCGCTCCACCGTGCGCCACACCTCGTCGGCGTCGAAGCGCCGCACGTAGGCGATCGCCGCGCCCATCCACCACGCCAGGAACGTGCCCACCTGCGCCGCCCCGTGCATCAGCGGGGGCGCCGCCATCATCACGAACGGGTTGGCGGCGACCGCGGCGTCGATCACCTCCTGCGGCGTCGCGCGCGGCTCGCCGTACGGATTGCCGCCGCCGAAGGCCATGAACAGGTCCTCGACGTGCCACATCGCGCCCTTGGGCATGCCGGTGGTGCCGCCGGTGTAGATGATGTAGACGTCCTGGCCGGAACGGGTCTCGAAGTCCCTGACCGGCGAGGCGGCCGCCAGGGCCTCCTGGTACGGCACGGCGCCCTCGTCCTGCCCGCCCACCACGACCCTCGTCGTGATCTTGGGCGTCAGCGACGCCGCCACCCGGCCGGCGAACTCCACGTCGTAGACGAGCGCCACGATGTCGGAGTCCTGGTAGAGGTAGCGCAGCTCCGCTTCGACATAGCGGTAGTTCACGTTGATCGGCACCGCGCGGAGCTTCAACGTCGCCAGCAGCGTGGCCACGTATTCGACGCCGTTGTAGAGCTGCATGCCGACGTGGTCGCCTGGCCCCACCCCCTGGGCCTGGAGGTGGTGGGCCAGCCGGTTGGCCTCCTCCTCCAGTTCCAGGAAGGTGCGCCGGTCCTCACCGCAGACCAGCGCGGTGCGTTCCCCGACCGTGTCGACCAGCCCCTCGAACAGGTCGGCGTGGTTGAACTCCATCGGCTCCTCCTCAGGGCTTGCGGCTCCCGACGATCCACATGGCGAAGAACTGGGCGCCTCCGCCGTACGCATGGCCCAGCGCCCGCCGCGCGCCGTCCACCTGGTGCTCCCCCGCCATCCCTCTGACCTGCTGAGCCGCCTCGGCGAACCTGATCAGCCCTGACGCCCCGATCGGGTTGCTCGACAACACCCCGCCCGAGGCGTTCCACGGGATGTCGCCGTCGAGCGCGGTCGCGCCCGACTCGGTCAGCTTCCAGCCCTCGCCCTCGGCCGCGAAGCCGAGGTTCTCCAGCCACATCGGCTCGTACCAGGAGAAGGGCACGTACACCTCGGCCACGTCGAGTTCGCGACGCGGGTCGGTGATGCCCGCCTGCGCGTAGACGTCGGCCGCGCAGTCCTTGCCGCCCTGCGGGTTGACGGTGTCGCGGCCCGCGCGGAAGATCGGCTCCGAGCGCATGGCCGTGCCGAGCACCCAGGCGGGGGTGCCGGTCACCTTGCTCTCGGACGACAGCACCATCGCGCAGGCCCCGTCACTCGACGGGCAGGTCTCCAGGTAGCGGATCGGCTCCCACAACATCGGGGTGCTCTCGACCATCTCGCGGTTGATCCCGGGGATCTTCAGATGGGCGTAGGGGTTCTTCAGCGCGTTGAGCCGGTCCTTGACCGCGACGAGCGTGCCGATGTGGTCGGGGGCGCCGGAGCGCCTGATGTACTCCCTGATGTGCGGCGCGAAGTAGCCTCCCGCGCCCACCACCAGCGAGGCGTTGAACGGCAGGTGGGTCGACAGCGCCCAGGTGGCGTTCGACTCCGACTGCTTCTCGAAGGCGACCACCAGGACTCTCTCGTGCACGCCGCCCTGGATGAGGCTGGCGCCCACCAGGCCGGTCGATCCTCCGACGCTGCCCGCCGTGTGGACGCGCATCATCGGCTTGCCGGCCGCGCCCAGCGCGTCGGCCAGGTACGCCTCGGGCATCATGACGCCCTCGAACAGGTCCGGGGCCTTGCCGATCACCACGGCGTCGATGTCCTTGAAGGTCAGGCCCGCGTCCTCCAGGGCCCTGAGCGCCGCCTCGCGGACCAGGCCCGCGATCGACACGTCGTGGCGTTTGGTCGTGTAGGCCGTCTGGCCGACGCCGATCACCGCGCAACGGTTGCTCACGGTCGTTCACCCCTCCAGGACGGTGACGAGGTTGTGCTGGAGGCACGGCCCGCTCGCGGCGTGGCCGACCGCGCGGGAGGCGGTGCCGTCCATGACGCGGCGCGCGGCCTCGCCGATGCGGATGAGCCCGGTGGCCATCACGGGGTTGGCGCACAGCGCTCCCCCCGACGGGTTCACGAGCGTGGAATCGGGCAGGCCGAGGGCCTCGCGGAGGATGAGCTCCTCGTGGCTGAAGCAGGCATGGAGCTCGGCGACGTCGACGTGACCCTTGCCGACCCCCGCCGCTCGTGCGGCATCGGCGGCGGAGGCCGACCGGGCCAGATCCCGCATACCCAGGTAGTGGGGGTCTATGCGATGGGCGATGCCGGTGATGTAGGCGGGACGGGCGGCCAGGTCGGCGATCGCGTCGCCTGCGGCCAGGACGACGGCCGCGGCGCCGTCGGTGATCGGCGCGATGTCCCAGGCCAGCAGCGGGTCCACCACGGGATCGCCCGGTTCCGCGGGCAGTTCGAGCGCGTGGGGGTTGGTAGCCCCGGCCTCGCGGCTGCGCCGCGCCACCGCGTCGAGGTCGGCCCGCGACGCGCCCAGGGCCGAGGCCTGCAGGGCGGCGTACGACAGCTGGTCGAGTCCGAGCGGGTAGAGGTAGTACGGGTCAAGCTGAAGGGTCATGATCGAGCGCAGGTCGCCCAGCGACGACTTGCCGAAGCCGTAGACGAGGGCGGTGTCGACGTCGCCGTGCTGGAGCCTGACCCAGGCCTCGTAGAGTGCCCAGGCGCCGTCCATCTCGACGTGCGACTCGGCGATGGGCGGCCAGGCGCCGACGGCGTCGAGCGCGGAGACGAAGGAGAACGGGGCGCCCGCCAGGTAGTCGCAGGAGCCCGAGCAGGTGAAGCCGAAGCGCCGCATCCCGGTCTGGGAGCGGATCTCCTCCAGCACGGGCAGCATGAGCTCGGGCTCGGACAGTCCGGAGTCGGTGGCGGTGTGCCGGGTCTGGGCGAAGGCGACGATCGCTACGTCCCGCATCAGAGCTCCACGTCCTGTTCGCCGGTGGGCGCGAACCACTTGATGTTGCCCATGCCCGCCGTACGCTCCTCCTCCGGGACCCAGACCGCGCGCACGCGCATGCCCTGCCGTACCTCGTGGGCCGGGACGTCGCCGAGCAGGGCGATCATCGGCACGTCGGCGCCGTCGATGAGGATGTACGCCGAGACGAACGGCACTTGCGGCGCGCGGGGGTCGGGCAGGTTGTTGATCGCGAACGTGGTGACCGTGCCGGTGTCGGGCAGGGTGACCTCGCCGCTGATGGCGTTGCCGCACTCCGGGCACGACGACCGGTACGGCACGTAGACCTTGTCGCAGGTGGTGCAGCGGCTGCCGAGGAAGGTCCCGGCGCGGATGCCCTCCAGGAAGCGGCTGAGCGAGGCTCCGGCCCTGATCTTGTACGGCACGCGCACCGGCGAGACGATGCGCGTCACCTCGGGCACGAAGCAGGCGATGTCGGTGATCGACCCGGTGCGTTCCGCGCTCCAGCGTGGCCTGACCCTGGTGCCCGGCCTGAGCGTCTTGGGGTCACCCGCGTCGACGGCGTGGACCAGGCAGGTGTCGGCGCCGTCGAGCTTGATCAGCGCCCAGGCGAAGGGCCGGTCGAGCGGGTGCTGCGGTCGCGGTTCGTGCACCCAGGACCAGGCGGCCAGCGTGCCGGAGGGCCCGACCTCGACCCACTCGCCGGTGACCGGGTCGCCGGTGCCGGGGTCGTATTCAAGGGGCGGGACCAGCACCCGTCCCTCCTGGGTGCGCACGCCGAGGATCCGGCCGTCGCGTAACTCGGTGAGGAAGCGCCCGATCACCGGCCCGGTGGTGCGGGTGTAACCGCCGGGGAACTCCAGCACGTGATCGGCGACGAGGTCCTCAGATGGCACGGCCATGTCCCTCCCAGTAGGGATCGCGCAACTTGCGTTTGAGCAGCTTGCCGTTGGGTTCGCGGGGCATCTCGGCGATGAAGTCGACGCTCTTGGGCCACTTCATCCTGGCCAGGCGGCCCTCCAGCGAGGCGAGGATCTCCTGCGCGAGCTCGGGGCCGGGGGTGGAGCCGGGAGCGGCCTCGATGACGGCCTTGATCTGCTCGCCCCACTCCTCGTCGGGGACGCCGAACACGGCGACGTCGGCGACCTTGGGGTGGATCATGATCTCGTTCTCGATCTCGGCCGGGTAGATGTTGGTCCCGCCCGAGATGATCATGTCGGCCTTGCGGTCGCACAGGAACAGGAAACCCTCGTCGTCGAGGTAGCCGATGTCGCCGACGGTGAAGTAGTCGTCGAGCCGGCCCGCCTCGGTCTTGGCCCGGTCGCCCTTGTACTCGAAGGAGACGCCCATCATCTTCATGTAGATCGTGCCGGGGGTGCCGGTTGGAACAGGTTTCAGCTCGTCGTCGACGATGAGCAGCTCGCTGATCGGCCAGGCCTTGCCGACGGTGCCCGGGTGCGCCTTCCAGTCCTCGGGGGTGGCGATCGTGCCGCCGCCCTCGGTGGCCGCGTAGTACTCGTAGACGCAGTCGCCCCACCACTCGAGCATCGCCTGCTTGACCGGGACCGGGCAGGGCGCGGCCGCGTGGATCATCCAGCGCAGCGACGAGAGGTCGTAGGCCCCCTTCACCTCGTCGGGCAGGGCCAGGAGGCGCTTGAAGTGCGTCGGCACGAGGTGGGAGTTGGTGACCCGGTGGCGCTCGCACAGGCGCAGCGTCTCCTCGGGGTCCCACTTGTCCATGTAGACGAGGGTGTGGCCCATGTGCAGGGCCGTGCCGCCGAACTGGGTGACGGCCGTGTGGTAGTTCGGCGAGGTGACCAGGTGGGCGTTGGGCTTGCCGGGCGTCATGCCGAACAGCGACAGCAGGAAGGTCATCAGCTCGGCGCCGTCGTCGGGGTCCAGGCCGCTGAGCCTGCGGCGCACTCCCTTCGGCTTGCCGGTGGTGCCCGAGGTGTAGTGCATCGTGGCGCCCGCCGTACGGTCGCCAGGCAGCGTGTCGGGCATGGCGTCGACCAGCTCGCCGACGGGCCTGAACCCGGGGATCTCACCGAAGGCGAAGCGGCGCGAGGCGTCGATCGCCTCGGCGGCCCGCCCGCCCTCCTCGGCGAACCTCGGGTGCACGAAGAACGCCTTGGCCTCGCTGTCGGCCACGATGTAGCCGATCTCGGGGCCGGTCAGGTGCCAGTTGATCGGGGTGTAGTACCAGCCGGCCTGCAGGGCGGCGAGGTAGAGCACCAGCCCGTCGACGCCGTTCGGGACGAGGCCGCACAAGCCGTCGCCGGGTTGCAGCCCCAGCTCGCGTAAGCCGTGCACCATCCGGTTGGCCCGCGCGAGCAGGTCCCCGGCACGGTGTTCCGTGCCGTCGGGATCCACCGCGGCGACCCACTCGGGATCCGCCTGCGCCAATCTCCAGAAGCCGAGCGTGCCCATCGGAACTCCCTCGCGGTCTTCCCCTCGGGACGGCGATCGGAGCGAATCACGTTCCGGGCGGGACGGCAAGGCTCCGAACGACCGAACGAGAACAGGTTCTCGTTCGGTGGCCGCAGACTAACCCCGCCAGGGCTTACCTAGCAAGCGCTTGGGATGATCACCTCACCAGTACACTCTAGTCCCATTAGTCCGTTTCGTTGCGGTTTGGTAATGAAAGTGCAAAAGATCCCAAGGGCTGCCGTTTTTGTCCGCTTTACGGTGTCTTTGTACGACATGATGTCCAGCGCGAAGGTGGCGTGTTTCCCGAGATCGGGGGTCTCCCGAACCCCGCGCCTTCCTTCGTCGATTGGAAGAAGATGCGTTTCAGCAAGTCACTCGCCGTGGCCGGCGCGCTGGGCCTCGCGGTCCTCACCGCCGCCCCCGCGATGGCCGACGAGATCCCCGCGGACCTGGCCGCCGCCGTCGAGCAGCAGTCGCCGGCGCCTTCCGAGCAGCCTTCGGAGCAGCCTTCGGGCAAGCCGGCCGAGAAGCCCGCCGCGCGTCCGACCGAGCGTCCGACCCCGCCGGCCCAGACCCCGGAAGCCGGGACGGGCCACTACAACGTCAAGCTCGGGCTGAGCACCTACGAGGCCAAGGCCGGCCAGCAGGTCACGGCCCGCGTGCACACCTCGCACCGGATCGACTCCGCGACGTTCAGCTCCGACCTGTTCGGCACCCGGACCGTCAAGCTCGACCGCGGCTTCGGCGAGATCACCTTCACCGTCCCCGCCAAGGCCGACAGCGGCACCTTCCCCGTCACCGTCACGGCGGGCGGCAGGTCCGACAGCGCCAATCTCAAGGTCACCGAGGTGGCCCAGGAGCTCAAGATCGGCCTGAGCACCTACGAGGCCAAGGCCGGCCAGCAGGTCACCGTGCGCGCCCACGCCGACTCCCGGGCCGGCGAGATCATCTTCAGCTCGGACCTGTTCGGCGCCAAGACCGTCCCGCTGTCCGGCGACAGCGACGGCTACGGCGTGGCCGAGTACACCTTCACCGTCCCGGCCCAAGCCGACAGCGGCACCTTCGACGTGCGCGCCGACGCCAACCGCTTCGGCAAGGTGAGCACCCGGCTCAAGGTGACCGAGGTCGCCTCCATCGAGCCGCGCATCGGCATGAAGCACGTCGTCGTCCCGGGCGAGTCGGTGACCGTCGACGTCGTCGGCGACCTGCGCGCCGGTGAGGCCATCGTCAGCGGCGACGCCTTCGAGCGCACCTACACCGTGCCGCTGAAGGACGCCGGCAAGGGCGTCGGCCGCGCCACCTTCACCGCCGTCATCGCCAAGGACGCCAAGCCGGGCAGCAGCGCGGTCCGCGCCGACTTCGGCCGCTGGGGCAAGGCCGAGGGCAGCATCACGGTCGAGGCCGACAAGCCCGTCGCCTTCGGCATCTCGGTCTCCCCCGCCGCCGTCAAGGCCGGCGAGCGCGTCACCTACACGGTGACCGGCAAGGCCGCCGACGCCTACATCGAGTCGCCGGCGTTCTGGGCGAAGATCACCGAGAACATGACGCTCGGCACCACCAGGACCGGGCAGGTCGCCACCAACCCCGGGGCCAAGCCCGGCACCTACCCGGTGTTCGTCGTCTTCAAGGATGCCGCGGGCGCCGAGGTCGGCCGCGCCAGGACCTCGGTCACCATCAAGGGCGAGCAGGCCGCGCCGAGCGTGGACCTCGGCCTCGAGCCGCGCGCCGTGGTCGCCGGCCAGAGCTACCACGCGGGCGTGACGACCAAGAACGTCAAGCCCGGCAGCCTGGTCACCTTCACCGACCCCGGCGGCAAGCGTCACTACGCCAGGACCGACGCGTACGGCACGGCCCGCGTGAAGCTGACCGCGCCCAAGGGCACCAAGCCCGGCCGCTACACCGTGACCGCCGAGGTCGCGGGCAAGCGTGACTCCGCCACCCTCACCGTGGTGAAGCCCGCTCCGAAGGCCCAGGTCAACCTTGAGCTCAACCCCGGCTCGGTCGTCGCGGGCGGCAAGTTCACCGCCTTCGTCGCGACCAAGCACGTGGCTCCTGGTACCAAGGTCGTCATCGTCGACCCGAACGGCAAGGCGTTCAAGGTCTCGGTGAACAGGTTCGGCGTGGCCGCCAAGCGCTTCCACGTGCCGTCCTACGTCAAGGCCGGCGGGTACTGGTTCAAGGCCTACGTGAACGGCGCCTCCGACGCCGACAAGCTCACGGTCAGGACCCGCGTGGTCGCGCAGTCGGACGACTTCACCCCCAAGGGTGGCGCGGCGACCGGCGGCGGCCTGGCTCAGAACAACATGGCCGGGGTGGCGCTGGGCGGTCTGCTGATCGCCGGTGGCGCCGGTTCGGCCGTGTGGGGCCGCCGCAAGGCCGAGCAGGCCTGAGCAGAGTCGGCCCAGAGCCGACTGGGAGTTCGCCGCCTCGGCCCCGTGAAGGGGCCGCGGCGGCACTCTGCTATCCAGCACCGAACAGGGGGAAGAGCTTGAAGCGCACGATGTTCCAGACGTTGGCGGCGATCCTGGTGTTCTGCGGCTGCCTGATGGTCGCGGGGGCGATCAAGGGCGAGCCGCTGCCGGCGCAGGCCGCCGAGAAGCGGCCGGTGGCGGCGGCCACCACGCGGGCGCCGGAGCCGGTGGGCATGTTCGCCGAGGAGGTCGCCGAGCTGCCGGAGTCGGAGCCGGTGTCGATGAGCATCCCGGACATCGGCGTGAAGGACGCGGTGATCGACCCGGTCGGCCTCAACGCCGACCAGACGATCGAGGTGCCGCCGCTGGCCGAGCCCGGCCTGGTCGGCTGGTACAAGCATCGCCCCACGCCCGGCGAGGCGGGCGGGGCCGTCCTGGTGGGCCATGTCGACGCGTACGGCAAGCCGGCCGTCTTCTCCAAGGTCCACGACCTGAGGCCGGGCGCCGTGATCACCGTCGACCGCGAGGACGGCACCACGGCCAGGTTCGCGGTCGACGCCCTGGAGCAGGTCGGCAAGGACGCCTTCCCGACCGGCAAGGTGTACGGCAAGACTGACGCGGCCGAGCTGCGGCTGATCACCTGCGGTGGCGCGTTCGACCAGGCGACGGGACACTACGAGGACAACATCATCGTCTACGCGCACCTGGTGAGCTAGCGATTGCTTGGTTAGTGTGGGGCGCATGGATCTCCTGCCGATCAGCACCCCTCACTGCCGCATCGAGCGCGACGGCCATGTCGTCACCGTGACCATGAACCGCCCGGAGGCGCGCAACGCGCTCTCCTCCGACATGCTGGTCGGACTGGCCTCGGCCTGGGCGTACATCTCCGAGGAGCCCGGCGTCCGGGTGGCCATCCTGACCGGCGCCGAGGGCGTCTTCTGCGCGGGCGCCGACCTGAAGGCCATGGGCACGCCCTCCACCGACCCCGCGGTCCAGGAACGCGCGGCCAGGATCCAGGACTACCACTGGAAGGGCCTGCTGCGTCTGGAGCTGCCCACCAAGCCCATCGTCTGCGCCGTCGAGGGCTACGCCGTGGCCGGCGGCACCGAACTGCTGATCGGCACCGACCTGCGGGTCGTGGCGGAGTCGGCCACGCTCGGGCTGTTCGAGGCCAAGCGGGCGCTGTTCCCGATGGGCGGCGCCGCCATCAGGCTGCCGCGGCAGATCCCCTACTGCCACGCCATGGACCTGCTGCTCACCGGCCGCTCGATCACCGCGGCAGAGGCGCTGCGGATGGGGCTGGTCAACCGGGTGGTCCCCGACGGTCAGGCGCTCCAGAGCGCGCGGGAGATCGCCGACGACATCGCCTCCTCCGGGCCGCTGGCCGTACAGGCGATCCTGCGCACCTATCGCGACACGCTGGGCATGGCGGAGCCGGAGGCGCTGAAGGTCTCCGACGAGTACGGCTGGCCCGTGATCGGCTCCGAGGACGCCAAGGAGGGATCACGGGCCTTCAAGGAGAAGCGGCCCGCGACGTACGAGGGCCGCTGAGAGTCACTTCTCCAGGCCGCCGAGCCGTTCCACCGCCTCGATGTAGCCGGACACCAGGTCGAACACGACGTCCTTCGCCGATTTGACCTGGTTCATGGTCCCGATGATCTGCCCGGCCGGGAACGTCGCCAGCTCGGAGGCGTCCGAGCGCCCGATGCGCCGCAGCGCGTCGGAGACGAGCATGAACTGCAGCGGCATCGGCAGGGTCCCCGGGGAGTCCTCCGACTCCCAGGCGTCGGTCCACTCGTTCTTGAGCAGCCGCGCCGGCTTGCCCGTCCACGACCGCGAGCGCACGGTGTCGCGCGAGGTCGCCGCCAGGATGCGCTGCCGGGCCATGGCCGGGGTGTCGGCCTCCTCGACGGTGAGCCAGATCGAGCCGGTCCACACGCCCTCGGCGCCCAGCGCCATGCCCGCGGCCATCTGGCGGCCGTCGCCGATCCCGCCCGCCGCCAGCACCGGCACGTCGACCGCGTCCACGACCTGGGGGATGAGCACCATGGTGGTGATCTCCCCGGTGTGCCCTCCGGCCTCGGTGCCCTGCGCGACGACGATGTCGACGCCCACCTCGACCTGCTTGACGGCATGGCGCGGGGTGGAGGCCAGGGCGGCGACCTTCACGCCGTGCTGGTGGGCCAGTTCGACCACGTCGGCCGGAGGCGGGCCGAGCGCGTTGGCCAGCAGCGCGATCGGGTGCCGTAGCGCCACCTCGACCTGGGGCCTGGCTGTGGCGTCGGTCCAGCCGAGCAGCACCTTGCCCGCCTCGCCGCTCGACTCGGGCACGTTGTGCGCGGCCAGCAGGTCGTCGACGAATGCCCGGTGCCCTTCGGGGATCATGCCCTGCAGTCGCCCGACGAGTTCCTCAGGGGCGAAGTCCGCGCCGGCGTAGGAGGCGGGCATGACCACGTCGACGCCGTAGGGCTTGCCGTCGACGTGGTCGTCGATCCATTTGAGCTCCATCTCGAGCTCTTCGGGGGTGAAGTAGAGAGCGCCGAGGACACCCATGCCCCCGGCGCGGCTCACTGCCGCGACGACGTCGCGGCAGTGACTGAATGCGAAGATCGGTAACTCGATTCCCAGCATGTCTGTGACACGGGTCCGCATGCCCCAGACGATACAACTGAAGTGAAACAGGTTCTAGTTAGTCTTGCGGCGCCCGATCAGGATTCCGCCGACCAGCAGCACCGCACCCACCACGAGAAGGATCAGCGGCAGGGTGTTGGTGATCAGGTTGATCTGGCTCTTGCCGCTGGAGGCGCTGTCGACCAGGCCCTTGATCGTGTCGGGGGTCATCACCGCGGTCGCCACGAAGGCCTTGGAGCGCTCGACGCCGTCGGAGCTCTTGAGCACCTCGTTGCGCTGCTGCTCCTGCTTGACCGGGGAACCGGTGACCGGCTCGATCCAGTAGGTGTTCTTGCCTTCGTACCAGCGGTCGAGCTGCACGTCGCCGGTCTGGGTCATGCCGAAGACGTTGGCGGGAGCGGTGAGGGTCTGGGTCTTGGTCGCGGGCACGGTCTGCTCGAAGACGTAGACCGGCAGGCCGTTGACCACGTCTTCCTTGACGAACGTGGCGTCGTAGGCCTTGCGCACGGTGCTGTTGAAGACCTTGTAGGTCTTCTTCTCCACACCGAAGGGGAACTTGTAGATCTGCCCCTCGATCTGGACCGGCTCCTTCTGCACGTTGACGCCGCAGCAGTTGACGCCCACGCCGCTGGCGCGGTCGAAGGCGCTGCGCCGCTCGGACAGGTCGATGACGCGGCGGTTGTTGGTGCGGTCGTTGACGACCGTGGCCTCGTCCCAGACGACGCGGTCGGCGTTGGCCTCCTTCACGTCGCCGCGCGTGGTGACGATGATGTCGAGGTCGGCGGTCAGGACCTTGAGGTCCTGCCGGGAGAAGTACTGCGCCCCCTTGGCCTCCAGGTTGCTGACCCCGAACTGGTTGGACTTGACCCCGGACGAGATGATCTTGTCGGCGGCCCAGAACTTCACCAGCGGTGCGAGCGCGATACAGAACGCCCCGAGACCGATAAGCACGACAGAGACAATCCGGCGCATGAATCCTCCTGCTGGGGGCTTGAGACGAGGACCCTCTATGTACTGAAATGAGATTTCTACTGAGCGGTAATGTTAGTGCCGCCAGTGAGCAACGTCACCGAGGGATGCGAAATAGTGACCGAAACAGGTTCTACCCCACGGGTCGACGGTCACCAGACTCCGCTTGACGGCGTTCGTGCCGTCGCGGCTTTCGTGGTGCTCACCTTCCACGTGGCCATGGAGACCGGAGCGGGGATGCAGCCCGGCTTCTACCCCAGCCTGCTGGCCCGCGGCGATGTCGCCGTCCCGATCTTCTTCGCGCTCTCCGGCCTGCTGCTCTACCGCCCCTGGGCAATGCGGCTGCTGCTCCACCGGCCCGGCCCGGATCTGCGGTCCTACTTCCGCAAGCGTGCCCTTCGCATCCTGCCCGCCTACTGGCTGGTGGTGGTCACCGCCATGCTGCTGTGGAGCCGCGAACATCTCGACAACGTGGTGACCTGGATCGAGCTGCTGTTGCTCGGCCAGGTCTACGACATGGACCAGTGGTGGGCGCCGAACCTGGGGCCGCGTGGACTGGCCCAAATGTGGAGCCTCAGCGTCGAGGTCAGCTTCTACCTGGCGCTGCCCCTGATCGCCTGGGCACTGGACGCCTTCGCCCGTCGCGGCGGGCAGAGCGTGGACGCCAGGGCGAAGCGGCTGCTGCTGGGCCTGGGGGTGCTGGCCGCGCTGTCCTACGTATGGTGCGTGCTGACGTACTACCCGGTCCACTCCCCGTCGATGTCGCTGTGGCTGCCGCGCGGCCTGACGTACTTCAGCGCCGGCATGATCCTCACCGTCGTGGCGGTGTGGGCCGTGGCCGATCCGGAGGGACGCGGCGCACGCCTGAGCCGCGCGCTGGCGGGCTCGTGGGGCTCGTGCTGGCTGGCGGCCGCATTCACCTACGCCATCGCCGCCACGCCGATCAGCGGGCCGCGCTTCTTCGGCATCGACCACCTCTGGACCAGCATGTTCGAGCTGATGCTCTACACGGTGGTGGCGTTCTTCCTGCTGGCGCCCGTGGCCGCGGACGCCAGCCTGCCGGGCAGGCTGCTCGGCAGCCCGGTGATGGCCTACCTGGGGCGCATCTCCTACGGCATCTTCCTGTGGCAGTTCGTCGTCCTGTACGCCTGGTACGAGCTGACCGGACAGCAGCAGTGGACCGGAGGCTTCCTCACGAACCTGCTGGCCGTGTCCGCCATCACGGTGGCGGTGTCCGATGTCAGCTATCGCCTGGTGGAGCGCCCGCTTCAGCGGCTCGGGGCCCGGGCGCGCTCTCGTCCTGCGCCTGCTCCTGCCGAGCCGGCGGAGGCGCGGAGCTGACCCGCCACCCCGACCACAAGCCCGTTGCCGTCATCACCAGCCCGAGCCCACCGAAGACCAGCGGTAGCACGGTCCGCATCAGGGCGGAGTAGAGCACCACCCGCCGCGCCGAAGCGGCCAGCGCCGCCGTGTCGGCCGCGCTCGTCGTCAGTTCGGCCCGCAGCAGGGTCCTGGCCTCCTGACCGCCGGGAGCCACCAACGTGTCGACCCGCTGCTCCGTCACCTTCACCGGGATGCCGCTGACCGGCTCGACCCACACGCTCCTCGTGATCGCCACGTGCCGTTCCAGTGTCACCTGGCCCCTGCCCTGAACCGACAGGACGGAGTACGGCAGGGCGATGCCCTCCCCGGTGAAGGTGCGCGGCACGGTCTGCGCATAGCGGTGGACGGTCAGGCCGTGCAGACTCTCCACGGCCTGGAACCGCGCGGGAAAGCTCTGCCCGGTGACCGGATCGGTGAGCGGATAGTCGCGCCGACTCGCGTCGAAGGGCCAGCGGAAGGCCAGGCCACTGGCCTTGGCAGGGTAGGCGGCGCAGCAGTCGACGGCAAATCCAGTTCGCCGGTCGAAGCCCAGCCGCCGCTGCCGGTAGTCGACCCGTTCGCCGCCCGACCGGTTGAGCGTGGCGAACTCGGTCCAGACGGCCACCTCGGAGTCGGCGGCGCCGCGGTCGCCCGACAGGACGATGGTCTGCACCAGCGACTCCCCTGTCCGTTCGCGCAGCTCTGCGGTGTCGAAGACGGTGCCCCGATCACCCTCCATGCGCACGGTCAGCGCCGGGTCGACGGGATGAGCCAGCGCCCTGCCATACACGGCGAACGGCAGCAGGACGGCCATGACGAGCAGGAAGGAGCCGATCCCGGCCGTGGCCATGGCGAGCCGCCTCATGGCGCCGCGACGGGCCGACCGATCGTGAGGTCGCCGAAACACATCTTCACCCCCTGGGTCATCTCGGTGAGCCGTACGCTGCGCAGGTCGCCCGGCGCGGTGAAGTAGATCTGGGACAGCCCCTCGCCAACCTCCACATGTTTCCTGTCGTCGCCCAGCACCAGCGTGACGCGGCCGGGTCCCGGCGAGTAGGTGCCGAGCCTGACGAGCCCGCCGAGCGGCACAGGCTCGTGCAGCGGCACCACGACGTCCGTGCCGTCGGCCTTCCAGCACGACCCGGGCGGGTCGACCTTCCGACCGTCCACGGTGACCGGCCTGAGCCTGCCCTGGTCGTCGAAGACGAGCCCCTCCGGGCCGGCGCCGGGCAGGTAGAGCTCCAGCATGCGCTGCGGGGCCAGCGGCAGGACGATCCGGGAGAGAAGGGCGTACTCCCCGTAGGTCGGCGAGATCATGAAGTCGGGCGCCACGCGGTCGAAGATCGGCCGGTCGTTGGGCAGCTCGGCCAGTGCCTGACGGGCGTTGGCGATGAACTCGGCCCTGCGCGAGCCCAGGTGAGTGCCGAACAAGGTGATCGAGATCAGCGAGCCGACCAGGAAACCCCCGAGCAGCATCCCGCCGGTCCCGAAGCGCACCTCCCGGCTGGGAAGTTCCCTCCTGTACGGCTCCGCCTCGCCCACCACCGGCATGGTGAGCAGCCCGATGACGAGGGCCATCACCGGGACGGCATCCGCCAGGTAGCGGGTGTCGCTGCCGAGGAAGCCACCTAGCATGTGCGCCCTGCCGACCAGCACCGGCGCGAGGCCGGCGGCCAGCACGTAGCCGAGCAGGATCAGCCAGGCCCACACCGCCCGGCGGCGGTAGCGGATGGTCAGCGCCACCAGCACGGCCAGCAGCACCAGTGCGACGATCACCACCGTGAGGAGGGGGCTGACCGTGGCCCAGTCGTGTCCGGAGAACCAGCGGCCCGGCCCGCCCAGCACGCTGGTGGCCAGGGTTCTGCCGAGCAGCTGCCAGGTGAGGTCCAGGGCGACGGGGACGCCGGGGAAGCCCGATCCCTCGTCGGCTCCACCGCCTCCGAGCGTGAAGTAGAGCATCACGTATCCAGCCAGCGCCGTGCCGTACAGGATCCAGGTCCGGGGTCCGACACGTGCGCGGTCGCGGAAGTAGCCGAGCGTCAGAGCCAGCAGGAGGATGACGATGACGGCGGCCTTGAGGAAGAAGGCCAGGCCGAACAGGACCCATCCGACGGCCTGCAGCGCGAGCGGCAGCCGGCCGGTACGCAGGTGCTTGACGTGGGCAGCCACCGCCATGGGCAGGGCGATCAGCAGCGGGATGGTGTTCAGCATGGCGGCCCACCAGGCGGTTACGGGCACGGTCAGCACGCTGAACAGGAAGATCGCCAGTGGCACCAGAATCCCCCGGCGGCGGCCGAACACCACGGTCAGCATGTGAAGCACGGCCAAGCCGGCCAGCGCATGGCCGACCAGGCCGACCCCCGTGACCAGGCCCCAAGAGTAGGGCGCGATGCGGGTCAGCACCCAGGCCAGCAGGAAGCCGCCGGGCATGAACTGGCCGTGATGCATCCTGGTCAGGTAGTCCCAGCCGAGGCTGTCCTCGACCGCGCGGGCGCTGAACTCGAAGTCGTCCTCCTTGAAGAACGCCTCCTGCACGATCAGGCCCTTCACCAGTACCGACAGCGCGATCAGCACGAGCGCCACGCTACGCAGCCTCATGCGGCCACCTGGCTTCCAGACTCCAATTGGCCGCGGCGAGCAGGGCCAGGGCGAACAGGCAGAACAGCTGCGCGACCGGGAGCCCCAGGGTGGCCCATGCTCCAGCCAGCGCCACGGGGATCAGCCACGGGCTCGCCATCCGGCGGGCCAGCCGCGACAAGGGCGGACGCAGGTGTTCCGCGCCCGCGACTGTACTCAGCTGCCGGAAGATCAGGAAACCCGCCACCGCGACGGAGAGCCCGGCCCAGCCCGCGGTCGCCAGCCCGATTCCTGCCAGGACCAGCGTCAGCCCGGCCGCCGACAGCCCGGCGGGCCGCAGCGGGGCCCTCGGACGCGAGGGGATCAGGGCGGCCAGCACCACGAGCAGCGCCAGCGCCCCACCGCCCGCCAGGGTCCAGGTGTAGGGCCGGTCGGGCACGTAGGTCATGGCGACCACGCCCGACGCCGTCTCGGGCAGCAGCCAGGCCTGCCGCCAGCCGTCGAGCCGTACGGGGGTGAGCACACGCCCGGCGAGGCTGGCCCGCCAGCCCACGTTGAAGTTCTCGTTGACGATCAGGTAGCTCTCCTGGGTGGTGCTGACCGGCACCCGCCGCTCGGCCGGGGTCCAGCTGAGCGGCTTGGCGGCGGTCATCCGCACCTGGGGCCTGTCAACCTGCGAGCTCTTGGGACGCACCGCCATCGACTGGATCTGGAAGTCGTCGGTCGAGGGCGAGACGATCCTGATCGGCCCCGCCGCCACGGCCACCCGTGCGCAGCTGCGGAAGCTGACCGGCCTGCCGTGCGCCAGGTCGTCGAGGGTGCCGCCGACCACCTCGGTCGGCACGCGGCGGCCGTTGACCTCCAGGCTGGGACCGAAGCCGCACGACCGCCGGGCCTGCTGCCCCTCCAGCGACGGCAGCGGATCGGTCCCCGGCACCTGGAGTTCGATGACCTCAACCTCCTGGCGTGCGGCTGCCGTGAACTCCAGCTTGAAGACGCTCGCCGTGATCGGCGCGAAGGTGAACAGGCCGTCGGCGCCCACCCATCCTGTACGGCTCTGCCAGCCGGACCGCACGGTCAGCCGCATCGGCGACGCGCCCAGGTAGGCGTCGGGCAGGCGCACCCGCAGCCACGACAGCTTCTTGGTCTCCCCCAGGTCGACGGTGAGGGTGGGACGCAGGTCGTCCGGGTGGGCGTACCAGGCGGTGCGCCGGTCGCCGTCCATGGCGGAGCGCGCTCCCACGGCACTGTGATCCACCGCCACGGAGGAGGCCCGCACCTTGATCGGGGAACCAGGCGATTCGAGCTGCCTGGCCAGCGCGCCGGGCGACGTCATGACCGCCCGGCCGGTGATCACCCGTTCCCCCGGTTCCTGGGTGACGATGGTGCGGTCGAAGCCGTTGCCATCGTCTCCCTGAATGGCCAGGCGCTGCGAGCAGGCCCAGGCATAGGAGCCGTGCATGCACGGCGACGCGCCGCCCTGGCGGCTGAGCACGGCGGTCGGCACGCCCTTGCCGTCCTCCTTCACGCCGGGAACCGACAGGGTCCGCGCCGCATCAACGCCGGGGATGGTCAGTTCCAGGATGCCGACTCTGGGCGGAGCCCGGAAGGGGTCGGGCCTGGCCAGCCGCGTCACCGTGACGCGCAGCCGGCTGCTGAGCCCGGTGGGCACCAGCAGCGTCTGCCGGACCTGCCCGGGGTCGACGTCGATCAGGCGGCTGCCCGCATCGCTGTCGACGCGGATCTGCGCCACCGGTGCCACCTCGACGCTGCGGTCGAGAGCCAGCGTGATCATACCGAGCCGTACGGGCCGGCTGAAGCGCACCTCCAGCCACTGGCCGATCGCGCCGTCCCAGCCGTGGCTGCGCCAGCCGGTGCGCAGGTCCCGGTCCAGGGCTGCGTACGGCAGGCGGCCCGCGTCGCGGGTCTGCGAGGTGGCGTCCAGCTCTGCCTCGGAGGAGGAGGCGGTGACGCCGGAGACGCCGTGGTAGGCGGCCGTGGTCGTGTAGCCGGTCCAGGCGGGATCGGTCAGGTCGTCGGCCGGGGGTTTCCTGGCGAACTTCTCGCCCTCGGCGAGGGTGGCCGAGGTCGCCCGGTGAACGTCGCTGAAGGCCAGCTGGCGTTTGCGCAGGGTGTCGGTGAGCACGGTGTCGGCCGTGGGCACCTCGGTGCCCGGGCTGTCGTCGCCGATCAGGGTGGGCCTGTCGTCGGTGAGCAGCTGTTCGTCGGCCAGCGGCAGCAGCGCCTCAGGACCTCCGGTGACGCGGATGGTCCCGGCCGTGGATACGGTCCCCACGAGTGGGGCGGTGCCGGCGACCTCGTAGATCTCCAGGGCGTCGTACGGCTGGTCGATCCAGCCTGAGGCGGTGGTGTGCTGCGGGATGCCGACCTGCTTGCCGTACCCGCCGACCCTGAACAGGCCGGGCGACTCCTCGATGGCCTCGTGTACGCGGGCGGGCCAGCCCTCGGTGATGGTGGCGCGATCCAGGTCGTTGCGGACCAGCAGGTAGCGCACCCCCATGCGGCGCAGCACGGTGGTCAGCCCTTCAGAGCCTTGCCCTCCGGCGAACCGTTCGTCGATCGCGCGCAGCAGCCTGCTCACGCCAGCGGAGCCCCAGGGCATGTTGCTGCTGGTGGCCCAGCGGGCCTTCTTCAGCAGCGACTGCATAGGCTCGTCCAGCGGGCGGCCCCAGTCGTACTCTCCGCGCCGCGAGCCCGGCACCGCCAGCACCAGGCCCTCGCCCGCGTGCTCGTCGAGCCAGGCGCCCGCCTGCTGCCAATGGTCGGGGAAGTTCCAGAACGACCCGCCCGTCGACAGCCCGAAGGCGGCCACAGGGAGCATGGTCACCCCGACGAGTGCGGCGGTCACGGGCACGACGACGCGCCGCGGCTTGACCTGGGCCAGCAGCATCGCCAGGCCCGCGACCAGCGGCAGGCGGACGAGCGCGTCGAACTTGTGCAGGTTGCGGAAGGCCGCGAGCGGCCCGTCGAACAGCTCGCGCAGCGCGGGTGTGAGCGGGGTGGCGAGATCGGTGACGTGGCCGGCGGAGACCACCGCCACCCCGACGAGCAGGGTGATCAGCAGGAAGGCGCGTTCTGGATTGCGCCGCGCGGCCAGGCCCGCCAGCCCCAGCGCGGCGACCGCGAGCGTGGCGGCGATCAGCCACGGATGAGTGGACAGCTCAGCCGAGGCGGGCACCCAGTCGCGGCCGTCCACGCGCAGGAAGCCGAGCCAGCTGGACGTGCCGCGCAGCACGTTGGCCAGCGACGTGACCGAGGTGACGGCCCCCGCGGTCTCGATGTACGGCAGGAAGGAGAAGATGTAGCGGCCCAGCAGCACCAGCGAGGCCAGCCACCACGTGCTCGCCAGCGCCACTGCGGGCAGCCACCACAGCAGCATCCTGAGTCGTCCTGGGCCGCGCCGGGTGAGCAGGTAGATCAGGGGGATGACCAGCACCGCGAGCTCGGCGGCCGCATTGACGCCTCCGGCGAACAGAAGCGCCGCGGCCGAAAGGAGCGCCGCCCTGCGTGGCCCCCAGCGCCCGCGCGCCCCGTGCACCAGCGGAAGCATGATCCACGGCAGCACGGCGCTGGGCAGGAACTCCGAGGAGTTGATGCCGACCAGGGCCTGCGCGTGTGGGGCCAGCGCGTAGGCCAGGCCTGCCACCAAGCGGGTCCAATGGTTGCCGATGCGGAGCGCACGCAGCAGGTGCACGGCTCCGACGAAGGCCGCGCATAGCACCAGGGCCATCCACATCCGCTGAACGTTCCACGCGGGGATGCCCAGGCCCAGTCCTGCGGCGTAGAACGGGCCCATCGGGAACAGGTAGCCGTAGGCCTGGTTCTGCAGGTGGCCGAAGTAGCTGTCGTCCCACAGGTACAACGCCCTGGACAGGAAGCCGACCGGATCGACGGCCATGTCGACTTTGGTCTCCGACAGGATCCGCTCGGGCATCGTGTTGAACGCGACCGCCGTCAGAAACAGGCATCCCGCGATCAGGCGTAGCCGGTGGCGGATTCCCGTTCCTGATTCGTCGGCCTTCGAAGTCACTCAGATCTCTTGATATCGGAATTTGTCAGCAAGAGCTCGGTCATATTAGCGCCGGTCCGGGACCACGAGAACTGTCCCGCCCAGGTCACGCACGCCAACTGGATCTCCGTACGGCGTCGCGGGTCCGACAGTTCCTTGACCGCTCGCCGTACGACATCGGCGAAGGTCTCGCCCTCCTTGACCAGCCACCCGGTCTCGCCGTCGCGCACGGAATCGCGCAGACCGGCCACGTCGTAGGCGACCGTGGGCACGCCCAGCGCGGCGGCCTCGATGACGGTCAGCCCCCAGCCCTCGAACTCCGAGGCGGTGACGTTCAGCAGCGCCGAGGCGAGGATGGCATCCTTGGCTGGGTCGTCGAGGAAACCGTGGACGTGCACCCGCTCGCGCCCGGCCGCGGCGAGGGGCTCCAGCTCGGGGCCGCGGCCGACGATGTGCACGCGCAGCGCGGGATAGTCGTCGGCGAGTTGCTCGGCCAGGTCGGCCACCTGCTCGACGCGCTTGTGCCCGATCAGCCTGCCGACATAGACCAGCGCGGGCTCGCCGCTGGCGGGCGGTCCCTCGGTCCTGACGCGGGCGGGGCTGCCGTTGGGGATCACCTGGATCGGGGCGAGCCACCGCAGCTTCTCGCGCAGATCGTGGCGTGACGACTCCGAGACGGTCACGGTTGGGCAGCGCCGGTAGACCAGGCGCGCGACCGGTCCTTCGACGAAGCAGCCGACCCTGGCCGGCCAGCGCGGAAAGAACGCGTGGAACTGCCGGTCATGCACGTGGTGGACGAGACTGATCACGGTGGTACGGCGGCGCACGACCACCGGGGAGAAGAACGGGATGCCGTTCATGCAGTCGATGACCACGTCGAAGCGGCGCCGGCGCAGGAGCAGCCAGAGGGGCACCAGCAGGTAGACCAGGAAGCGGTTGCCCATACGACGCAGGTCGATGCCGTCGCAGCGTTCCTGGCGAGACTGGCCGGGCTCCCTGCTGGTCAGGAAGGTGACCTCAGCGCCCTCCGCGACGAAGTACCGGCTGATCTGCCAGGCGTATTCCTCTGCGCCTCCCGCGGCCGCCTGCCGCGGCTCGCGGAAGTTGCACAGGGCGACCCGGAGGCCGCTCAGCTGTCCGGTGAGCGTCTGCGTCTCCGTCTGCCCACCGGTCATGACCACGATCGCTCCTCTTCTAGGGCATGGCGAAGCCACGCCCCGAACTCGTTGACTTGGCCGTCAGGCCGGAAGGATCAAGGTCACCTGTTGCCGTAGTTGTAGAGCGGCTGATTGGGCGGCGCCTCCGCGGTCGGCGCGGCCACGTTGACAACCGCAGCCGAAGCCCCTACCGCCAGTACGGCGCCGATGATCAGGGCCGCGAGGATTCGAACCACCGGGCTCTCCCTCCAGATGCATGCGAGTTCTGTGAGATTAGAACGCGTTCATGACCATGGCCAGTGCATTGGTCAAACCGTAACAAAGCAAGTTACTCTCGGGTACCCCAGACTTTTTGCTTATCGCCGCAGCAGCAAGAGCTCCCGGCCTTGGAACACAGGCCGCCAGGCAGGGTCGTCCGTGAGGAACGTGTTCTCACTTGCGGGAAGCAGAACGTAACGGATTGTGGACTCGTCGAGGACGTTTCGGCCTAGTTGCTCACCCACTTTTCGGGCGAGCGGATCTTCGACATCAAGGACAAGAACCCGGCCGTCCGCCATGCCGATCCTGAGCCCGTCGTTCCACACCACACGGCGGTCGAACAGCTTCGTCGCCGGGTCGAGGATCACCCGGTGCTCGTTCCACGCGTGAGCACGGTAGGCACTCCACGGCAACGTCAGCAGCGCCCCCGGCGCGGAATCCTCATTCACGATCCTCTGGACGGCCCGCCAGTCGCCGGGGTAACGCACCGCGTCGAGTCTGCCGAAGGCGCCCAGGGCGAAGGTCGGCAGCACCAGGAGCGGTGCGACGATGACCAAGGGCCGGGGCACCGGCAGCGACGACAGTCCGACCGCCACCGCGAGCACCATCGGCGCCACGTAGACCTGCCCGTCGCGCAGGGGGCCGAATCCGGGCCACAGGGCGATGAGCTGCTCCAGCACCAGCGGGCCGAGCGCGGCGATCACAAGGCCCGCCGCCGAGGCCACCGCCAGGCCCGTCCACCATGCAGGGCGCTCCTTCGACCTGCCCAACCGTACGAAACCCGCGAGCCCTGCGACGGCGAGCAGCAGGCGGGCGGTCGCCTGCCACCAGTCGTCCTGGCCAGGCACCCCCGCCTCGGCGTTCCAGATGCCGCCCCCGGCCAGCAGGCTGCCCAGCACCCCGAACGGCCCGTCGGCGCGGGCCGCGAAGGCGTCGACGCCCACCGGGTCCGTCACCGCCTGCGCGGCCAGCGCCGGCACCAGCCACGGCAGGGACAGGAGCGCCAGCCAGAGCAGCGCGGCCGGGAGCCGCCGCACGAAGGCGGCGACGGGCAGCAGCGCCAGCGCCGAGACGAGCATCGCCTGGAAGCCGCCCACGGCGGCGGGCAGCAGCGCCAGCGGCAACCACCACCACGCGGCGCGCCCGGAGCCGGGGGCGAGGGCTTTGATCGCCCAGGGCAGTGCCGCCACGCCCAGCAGCAACGCCCACTGGCCGAGCAGGAGCCGCTGTGCCAGGTAGATGTTCCATCCGTAGAAGGCCGCCGCGGCGAGCTTGGCCAGGGTGCCTTTCGGCACCAGCGCGGCCGCCCCCGTGGCCGCCAGGACGAAGATCCCCACCAGTACGGCCTTCTGCACGAGCTGCGCGGGCACGACCCGCGACAGGAGCGCCATCACCAGGTCGCTGGGCACCGCCCGGGGGAAGCCGCCGGTGTCGGGCAGGATCGGCGGGTCGGGCACGAACACCATGTCGTAGCGGAGCACGAAACCGGGCCCCAGGGCCGGGCCGAGGGCGAGCACGGCCAGCGCGACCCCGAGGAGCGCGGGGGCCAGGCGCCGGACGACGGTCACAGGTGCTCACATTCCGGAGGGGGCTACAGGGTAGCGCGCGCTTTGCCGTACAAAAGCCTCACCAGCGGCCCAGAAGCCCACGGCCATCAAAAGCCAGCCCGCGGCGTTGACGATGGTCGAGAAGGCGCCGCCGACCAGGATCACCGGGAAGGCGGCGATCAGCAGCGCGGCCGCCCAGCGCGGCACCGCCCTGCCCCGCCACAACGCGACGCCCATGAGGATGACGCCCAGCGCCATCAGCGGGACGAACACCGCGCCCGCGATCATGGGGGCCGCGAACGTGTCGAGCTCCGCGAGCACCCGCTCGGCCGGGGCGCCGACCCGGTGCGCGGCGACGGCCGCAGCGTCGTAGCCCGCGCCGCTGAAGGAGACCGCGCCGAAGCCGGTCACGGTGAGCACCAGGCCGGTCGTCCCGATTCCGAGCGAGGCCCGCCTGGCGACGAGCCCGGTGACGATCGCACCCGCCGTGGCGGTCATGGCGAACAGCAGGAGCATGACGAAGGCCACCTGGAGGCGGCCGGACTCGGCGGCCGCCCTGGGGATCCAGGTCCGCGGCTCTTCCGAGAGCTGGTACGGGACGGACAGGGCCCAGCCCGCCATGGCGAGCGGTCCGAGCGGGGCCAGGCGGCCCAGGAGGGAGATGGTGGTCATGCGGCTGACGGTAGGTTTGCGGCCCTGCCGTACGCCTCGGTGCTAGCTCCGGTTCCGCAGCCACATCAGGGTGGCGCGCACGCGGCGGTTGTGCTCGCCGTCCTGCGGCAGGCCGAGCTTGACGAAGATCGAGGCGAGATGCGTGTCGACCGTGCGCTCCGACAGCACCAGGTGGCGGGCGATGGCCTGGTTGCTCAGCCCCTGGGCCAGCAGGCCGAGTACCTCGCGTTCGCGGCCGCTGAGCGAGGTGCCGACCAGGTAGTGGTCGATCACCTGCCGGTCGATGGCGGTGCCGCCGCCGACGACCCGTTCGACGGCGGCCACGAAGTCGTCGAGGTCGAGCACGCGGTCCTTCAGCAGGTAGCCGAAGCTCGCCGGACGGCCGCCCGCCAGGCGCATGGCCAGGGCGGGCTCGACGATGTGCGAGAGCATCAGGACCGCCAGATCCGGATAGCGGTCGCGGAGCATCAGCGCCGCCCTGGCCCCCTCGTCGGTGAAGGTCGGCGGCATGCGCACGTCGGCGATCACGAGATCGGGCCGGTGCGCCACGACCGCGTCGACCAGGGCCGCCGCGTCGCCCGCCTGGGCCACGACCTCGATGCCGTGCTGCTCCAGGAGGCGGGCGATGCTCTGGCGCAGCAGGACCAGGTCCTCGGCGATCACGACTCGCACGGGAGCGTCACCTCCAGCACGGTGCCGCGCGGCCGGGCGTCGCTGACCATCAGGTGCCCTCCGGCGCTGCGCACCCGCTCGGCCAGGCCCCGCAGGCCCGTCCCCGCGCGCAGGTCGGCGCCGCCGCACCCGTCGTCGCGCACGGTCACCGTCGCGCGGCCCGCCTCCACCACGACCTCCACGTCGATGGAGTCGGCCCTGGCGTGCTTGAGCGCGTTGGTGACCGCCTCGCAGACGACCAGGTAGGCGATCGTCTCCTGCTGGGCGGGAAGCCGGAAGTCGGTGACGGCCAGGCTGATCGGCACCGGCATGCGCCCGGTCAGGTCCGCCAGCGCCGCCTTCAGCCCGCGTCTGCTGAGCAGCTCCGGCATGTCGCCGCCGGCCAGGGAGCGCAGCTCGCCGATCGCCGCGCCGAGGCTCTCGGCGGCATCGTTCAGCAGGAGCCGCGCCTCGCCGCCCACGGTGTGCTCGGCCATCTTCAGGTCGAGGGCCAGCGCGAGCAGGCGCCCCTGGACGCCGTCGTGGAGGTCGCGTTCGAGACGCCTGCGCTCGCCGGAGACGGCCTCCTCGACGCGGGCGGCCTGGTCGCGCACGGCCACTTCGAGCACCGCCCTGTCGATCAGGGGGGCCACCTCGGCCAGGCAGCCCGGCAGGTCGCCGTCCTCGGTGAGCCCCGTGAGCCGCGCCGAGTCGCCGAAGGCCGTGCCCGGCTCGTCACACGCCGTGCCGTCGACGGTCACCCACCCCCGGCCTTCCGGCAGGCGCAGCAGCAGCGTGAGCTCCGGCTCCCCCAGCGACTGCCGCAGGATCGCCTCGACGCCGGCGGCGGGACGCAGGCTGCCGTCGTGCTCGCGCACCAGCCGTGCGGTGCGCGCCCGCACCGGGTCGGCCCACAACACCAGGAAACGCACGAGCCTGCGCCGCACCACCGCGATCGCCCCGGCGACGGCCAGCGTGGCCACCACGATCGGCAGCACGGAACCGAACCTGCTCCCGACGATCGAGCTCACCGCCACCACCACGATCCCGAGGGGCAGCGCCACGAAGGTCGCCAGGACGCGCATCCAGCGCTCGGAAGGGGAGGGCTGCGCGGAGCCCAGGGCGTGGAGCAGCCCGGGCGCGCACACCACGAAGGGCAGGGAGAAGGCGATGGCCAGGGCCCACTCCCCGAACTCGACGCTGAGCAGGCCGAAGTCGAACGCCATGAAGCCCGCCAACACGCAGAACACGATCGTCACGATCGGCGCCAGGCTGAGCACCGCCACCACCAGGGCGCGGGCGCGCGGCTCGCCCCGTGCCCGCCGTACCGCCCGCCACATCACGACGGGACCGGCCAGCACGCCCAGCATCCAGGGCAGCGCGAGCGCCCAGCTCCAGTCCTCGCCGAGGTCCAGGAGCGGTTGGATGTCCTCGTACGGCACGCCGACCGGCACGGCCAGCGCGGCCACGATCCAGTAGACCGCCGCGTAGCCGACCACCCACCGCGCGAGCAGCCGTCCACGGCGGCGCACCACCCCCAGCCGCTCCCCCGCCGCGATGAAGGCGGCCTGGAGCAGGGCGACGGGCAGGATGTAACCGCAGGCGTGCACGATCACCGCCACCACCGCGAAGGGGTCGCGCTGTCCGCGCAGCCCGGCGAGCTCCACGGCTACGGCCGTGGAGACCAGGTAGAGCATGAGGGCGGCGGCGACCGCCAGGAGCGACCGTCGCCGCTGCGCCGCCAGGTAGGTCACGACCACGGCGACGGCCATCGACAGCACAAGGAACGGGCTGTTGCCGCCGTACTGGAAACCCTCGGCCCAGGCCCGTAACGAGATCGCCGAGGCGACGGCGGCGATGCCGCCCACGGCCAGCGCAGCCTTCATGGTCCGATGATGACAGCGCCGGATCCGGTGGGGAATCGGTGCTGACACCGATCCCCCACCGGGGGCCTACTTGCCGGGCTCCGGGTCGCGCGGCAGGCCGAGCATGCGCTCGCCGATGATGTTGAGCTGCACCTCGGTGGTACCGCCGTAGATGGTCATGGCCCGGGTGGCCAGGACCGCGCGGTTCCAGTAACCCGCGTCTCCCAGGCGCATGTCGGCCGCGACCACGGAGGCGGCGCCGAGCAGGTTCACCGCGGTCTCGGAGACGTGCTGGGCGTGCGAGGTCGACAGCAGCTTGCGCACCGAGGCGTCGGCGCCAGGCTCGTTGCCCGCCAGCTGCTTGAGGGTGACCCGCAGCGACAGGGCGTTGATCGAGTGGCCCTCGCACACGACGTGGGCCAGCTCGACGGCCTCGGCCGGGGTGAGCTCGCGGCCCAGGCGGCCGACGAGGCCCAGCAGGTCGGGCACGGACGAGCCGGTGCCGCCCGAGCCGGACGACAACGAGACGCGCTCGTTGGACAGCGTGTTGCGCGCCACCCGCCAGCCGTCGTCGACCTCCCCGACCACCAGGTCGTCGGGGACGAACACGTCGTCGAGGAAGACCTCGTTGAACAGGTTCTCGCCGGTCATCTCGGTGAGCGGGCGCACCGTCACGCCGGACGACTTCATGTCGACCAGGAAGTAGGTGATGCCGTCGTGCTTGGGCTTGCTGCTGTCGGTGCGGGCGATGCAGATGCCCCACTCGGCGACGTGCGCGACGGAGGTCCAGATCTTCTGGCCGTTGAGCTTCCAGCCGCCCTCGACCTTCTCGGCCTTCATCTGCACGTTGGCCAGGTCGGAGCCGGCGCCGGGCTCGGAGAACAGCTGGCACCAGATCGTCTCGCCGGACAGCGTCTGCGGCAGGAAACGCTCCTGCTGCTCGCGCGTGCCGTACACCGCGATGGAGGGCACCACCCAGGCGCCGATGATCATCTGCGGGAGCTTGACCTTGGCGGCCCGCAGCTCCTGGTGGATGAGCACCTGCTCCAGCGGGGAGGCGGCGCGGCCCCACGGCTTGGGCAGGTGCGGCATGACGAAGCCCTGGTCGGCCAGCGCCCGCTTCTGGTCGTTGCCGCGGTTGGCGTGGCCGTTCGGCTCGGTGCTCAGAGCGGCGATGGCGGCGATCTCCGCCCGGATCGCCTCGCGCAGCGGCTCGGCGTCCTCGGGCAGGTCGATCTCCATCTCGCGGCTGACACCGGACAGGGCGAGAGAGGTGACGGAGGCGGCCCACTCGGAGCTGGAGCCGAGCAGCGCCCGGATGGTGAGCGCGCGGCGCAGGTAGAGGTGGGCGTCGTGCTCGTAGGTGTAGCCGATGCCGCCGAAGGTCTGCACGGCGTCCTTGGCGCACTGCACGGCCGCGTCGGGCGCCATGACACCGGCGACGGCGGCGGCGAACTCCAGCTCCTTGCCCTCGGCCCGGGTGGCGTCCCACACCGTGGCACGCGCCTGCTCCAGCGCGACGAGCATGCGGGAGAGCTTGTGCTTGATGCCCTGGAACTGGCCGATCGGGCGGCCGAACTGCTCGCGCACCTTGGCGTAGTCGGAAGCGGCCTTCACGCACCAGGAGGCCAGGCCCGCCGCCTCGGCGCCGAGCAGGATCGCGGCGAGGTTGAGCACGTCGGGACCCTCGACGCCGTCGAGCACACGCTCGGCGGGTACGGCCACGCCATCGGCCTCGACCTTGGCCACGGCCCGGGTGATGTCGAGGGACTTGACCGGGGTGACGGTGAGCGCGGCCGCGTCGACGGCTACCCACTCCTCGCCCTCGGAGGTGCCGACGGGCAGCACCAGGATGTCGGCGAGGTCGGCGCCGAGCACCGGGTCCGCCGTACCGGAGATCGTGAGGACCCCGTCGTCGCCGCGGGTGCCGCTCAGCGAGCCCGTGAGGGCCACCGCGCCGGTCAGCGTGCCGTCGGCCAGACCGGCAAGCAGGTCGTGGCGCTTGGAGGCGTGGATCACCGCGCTGGCCAGCACGGTGGGCACGTACGGCCCCGGCGCGACCCGCTCGGCCAGCGCCTCGATGGCGACGGCGGTCTCCAGCAGGCCGTATCCGGACCCGCCGGACTCCTCGGGCAGGTGCAGTCCGAGCAGTCCCTGCTCGGCCAGCCCGGCCCAGAAGCCGGGGCGCCCCTCCGCCGTCTCGCGGGGGGCGATGTGCCGCTCGGCCCAGCCCGCCACGGACTCGCGGAGCGCCTCGTGCTCCTCGCTCAACCCGATCGCCATGGAAGCTCCTTCGTCGACAGTGTCGTCAAACTGGCTAGAAGGTTATTCTAGAGGATGCTTCTATGATTTTCGTACCCCCTTGACCAGGGTGTTGAGGTCGGGCCACAGTTCCTTGCGCGTGTCGGGCACGGCGGCCAGCACCATCGCGGGCTTCTTCTTGCCCACCTCGACCACCGCGAGCAGGCCTTGAGAGGTGCCGCCCCGGTAGGTGGCGGTGAAGCCGAGGAGCCAGCCCTTGCCCTTGGCGAGCTTCTGGGACGCGGTCCACGTGGCCGCGCTTCCCTCCGGGAAGTGGGTGCGCAGGGCCCAGCCGACCGCGCGCTCGGCGTAGCGCCGGTAGTCGGCCTCGCTCTTGGGCTCGGGCAGGTCGTTGATCGGCACCATGGCCGAGCCGATCAGGGTGTGCGGCGTGGCCACCTCGCCCACCCGCTGGGCGACGGCGAACGGCGCGTAGTTCTTGGGCACCCACGGCTTGCCGAGGTGCGGATAGCTCACCAGGGAGTGCTTGTCGGCGATCGTCCCGGTGATCTTGCTGGTCTCGCCGTCGAACCCGGCGTACGGCAGGCTCTCCGGCGCACCGCTCAGCCCCGTCGCCGTGGCGGAGGGCGAGGCCTCGGCGCGCACGGGCGTCGGGGTGGCGGCCCCTTTGCGCGGCTGGTCACCGGAGAAGAGCGCGAAGACCCCGGCGACCGCCGCGGCGGTCGCGGCGGCGGCGCCGAGCAGGATCAATGGCCGCCTGCGGTCGGGTCGTGGCTCCTCGGGGACCACGACACGCTGGAAGGGTGCCGTGGGCGCTTCATGGGAGGGCAGGAAATCGTCGCCCATGCGCTTGAGAGTACGTCAGGGCCTGAGCCCTTTTGCCTACAGAACGTTGTTCTATAAAGTCCCGACCATGAGGGGCTTCTACGAGATCGCCGCAGCGGAGCCTGATCGGCCCGCCCTGCCGGAGCACGAGCTGTCCTACGGCGCCTTACTGTCGCGGGTGAACCGGGTGTCGAACGGGCTGCTCGCCCGGGGCGTCGGCCGCGGCGACACGGTCGTCAGCGTGCTGCCCAACGGGCCCGAGGCGCTGACGCTGATGCTGGCCACCTACCAGATCGGCGCCTACCACGTGCCGGTCAACTGGCACTACACCACCGACGAGATCGACTACATCGTCGCCGACTGCGGCGCCAAGGTCGTGATCACCTCCCCCGGCGACCTGCCCGACGGCCCCGACGGGCCACCCGGGGAGCGCTGGGCGGGGTCGATGATGCTCTACACCTCGGGCACCACCGGCCGCCCCAAGGGAGTGCGGCGCCGCCTGCTGGAGCTGCCTCCCGAGGATCTCCACCCGATCCTGATGCGCAAGAGCTGGCGGCACTTCCAGCTGCCCTTCGGGGGCGTGCACCTGGTCTGCTCGCAGCTCTACCACTCGGCTCCGTACGGCCAGGCGATGATGGCCCTGCACCTCGGGCACGCCGTCGTGGCGCCCGAGCGGTTCGACCCGGTGGCGACGCTGGAGCTGATCGCGCGCTACCGGGTGACCAACGCGTTCATGGTGCCCACGATGTTCCACCGGCTGCTGGCCGTACCCGATCGTGAGAAGTACGACCTGTCGAGCCTCACCCACCTCTACCACGGCGCCGCCCCCTGCCCTCCGGCGGTCAAGCAGGCCATGATCGACTGGGTCGGGCCCGTCGTGTGGGAGTACTACGGCTCCACCGAGGCGGCCGTGGCCACCATGGTCTCCTCCGCCGAGTGGCTGGCCAAGCCCGGCACGGTCGGCAGAGCGCTCGACGGCATGAGCTTCAGCATCGTCGGCGACGACGGCCACGAGCAGCCGCCAGGCGAGCCCGGACTGGTCTACATCGGCGGCATCAACCGCTTCGAGTACCACAACGACCCCGGCAAGACCGCCTCCGCGATGCGCGGGCGCGACTACACCCCGGGCGACATCGGCTACCTCGACGACGACGGCTACCTGTTCCTGCTGGACCGGCGGACCGACCTGATCATCTCCGGCGGGGTGAACATCTACCCGGCCGAGATCGAGGCGGTGCTGGTCGAGCATCCGGGCGTGGCCGACGCGGCGGTGATCGGCGTGCCCGACCCCGAGTGGGGCCACCGCGTGGTCGCCCTCGTGCAGCCCGTGGCGGGCGCCGAGGTCTCGGCCTCCGACCTGCTGGAGTTGTGCGCCGCACGCCTGGCCCGCCACAAACACCCGAGGGTCATCGAGTTCAGGCGGACGCTGCCGCGCACCCCCACCGGCAAGCTCAGCAGGACCGACGTCCGGGAGGCGTATCTTTCCCGCTGATCAGGGAAGATACCGGCGCATGAGGATCAAGCTCTGCGCCTTGCTGCTCGCACTGGCCGCCGGGTGCTCCTCCCCCGCACCCACCACCTCGACCGCCACCCCGACGGCCACGGGCACGACGCCCGCGGCCCAGCCCACCGCAGGCGCCTTCGCCCTGGAAGCCGCCTACGAACAGGTCATCACCCAGGTGATGCCCTCCGTCGTGCAGATCAACACGAAGGTGGGACTGGGCTCCGGCATCGTCTACGACACCGCCGGGCACATCGTGACCAACGCCCACGTCGTGGGCCAGGCCACGCAGCTGGAGGTGACCCTGGCCACCGGCGGCGCGTCCCGGCCCGCCGAGCTCGTCGCCTCCTTCCCCGAAGGAGACCTGGCGGTGATCAAGGTCTCCGACGCCACGGGGCTGCGCCCGGCCAAGTTCGCCGACTCGGCCAAGGCGCGGGTCGGCCAGATCGTGCTGGCCATGGGCAACCCCCTGGGCCTGTCGGGCAGCGTCACCAACGGCATCATCTCCGCGCTGGGCCGTACGGTCTCTGAACCCCCGCCCGGCGGGGTCATCGCCAACGCCATCCAGACCTCCGCCGCCATCAACCCCGGCAACAGCGGCGGCGCGCTGGTCAACCTCAGCGCCGAGGTCGTCGGCATCCCCACGCTGGCCGCCACCAACCCCGAACTCGGCGACAGCGCCGCGCCCGGCATCGGCTTCGCCATCCCGAGCAACACCGCCACCGACATCGCCGACCAGATCATCAAGGACGGCAAGGTCACCAACACCCACCGGGCCGCCCTCGGCATCCAGGGCAGCGGCGTTCTCGGCCCCGACGGCCGCCCGCTCGGCGTACAGGTCGTCTCGGTGGTCCCGAACGGCGGCGCCGCGCAGGCGGGAATCAAGCCGGGCGACATCATCCTGTCGGTCAACGGCGTCGAGACTCCCACGATGGGGGCGCTGGCCGAGGTCCTGGCCGGACTGCAACCCGGCGACCAGGCCAAGGTCGAGATCGTCAGGCCCGACGGCTCCACCCAGACCGTCACCGTGACCCTGGGCGAACTCCAGGCGCAGTGACCGTACCCCGGGCACGCCGACTCGCTCCCGAGGACGACTCACCCTGACGGCTTGGCCGTGAAGACGATCTCCACGCGGCGGTTCTTCGCCTGGTTGGCCGGAACCGCCCTGCCCTCGACCACGTTGGGCCACTTCGGCCTGGCCTCGCCGTACCCACGGACCTCGAAGGCGCCCTCCAGCCGCGAGGCCAGGAACCGTTTGACCGCCTCGGCGCGCTTGCGCGACAGCGCCACGTTGTAGGCGTCGGACCCCTGGTCGTCGGTGTGCCCCTCGATGCGGATCGTCCCGCCGGCGCTCCGCCGCCCGACCTGGTCGGCGACCCGGGTCAGGCGCTGCCTGGCCCTGGCCGTCAGCACCCACCTGTCCAGCGCGAACAGCACGTCGCTGGTGAGCGCCACCGTCACCTCGCCGTCGCGGGTGCTCTCGCTCTGCGCGCCGTCCATCGACTCGACCTCGGCCACGATGTCCTCGACCGGGAAGACCAGGTCCTCCACCGGGGTGCTCGGGTCGACGGCCAGGGTCAGCGCCAGCAGCAGCTCAAGAGAGCGGGACATCGTGGATCACGCCGATCATCGGGAACTCCACGTCCACCTTGGTCACCTCGGCCGGCGGCGCGCCGAAGACCGCGTAGGCGCTGCCCGAGGCGTCGTCGCCGGGGGCCAGGAACATGCCCTGCGTGCCGCTGCAGACGCACTCCGCCTTGTCGTCGGTGCCGTTACGGGCGACCCGATATCGCTTGCCGTTGACCGGGTCGATCAGGCTGACACCCGAGACCGTGAAGTCCAGGGTGTGCCCGCCCATGCCGTTGTGCATGTTGACCTTGCCGTCGAGGGCGGTGACGGTGAAGTTCAGCGTGGTGGTCTTGCCCTGCCGCTTCAGCGACATGATCTCCAGCTTGGCCTTGCCGGTCTGGCCTCCGGCGGAGACGTCGGCGATCGTGCCCGCGATCGCCTTGCCCTCCTCGACCTGCACCCCGACGGTCGGAGTGGCCGTCGGCGCCGTCGTGGGCTCCTGCGCCGCCTTGGGTTCCCGCGCCGTCGAGGGCTCCTCGGCCAGCCCGCATCCGGTCAGTGTCAGTGCCGCCGCCAGGGCGGTGAGGGCGACGGTCCGCCGCATGGCAACCCCTCTCTTTGCCGGATCTTGACCATATCGGATGACCGATATCTAGGCCTTCTCCAGCACCACGACGGGCACCTCACCTCTCGCCGAGTCGGCGTAACGCTGGTAGATCGGCTCCTTCGCCACCACCTTCTTCCACAACCGCCGCCGTTCCGCTCCTCGCGCCGTGTGCGCCTTCACCTGGAAGCTCTCCCGGCCCACCAGGACCTCGGCGTCCGGGTGCACCATCAGGTCCCGGTACCAGCCGGGCAGCAACGGGCCCTGCTCCGAGCCGACCCCGACCAGCACCAGCCGCTCGCCGTCGAGGTCGAACGCGTGCTCGGTACGGCGCGGCCGCCCGGTCTTCCTGCCCACCGTGGTCATCGTCAGGTCGTTTCTCATGTCCCTGACGATGCCGCGGCGGGCTTCGGAAGTCCTTCAGATCCTCTTTCAGAAGTCGTCAGGCAGCCGGACCTGGTCGCGGATCCAGCGTCCCGCCTCCTTCAGCCTCGTCGTGCCGGTGAAGGGCCCGCCGGGGCAGGTGCCCTCGGTGAACACCGCGCCCGACAGCGGGTCGTCGGAGAAGTTCCAGTTCACCCAGCTGATCTTCTTGGCCTTCATGAGGTCGATGTACTGCTGCGACCTGGTGAAGTTGTTCGAGCCTCCACCGGAGGCGGTCTGCGTGCCGAACTCGGTGACGAACATCGGCAGGCGGTCGGCGGCGCTGGAGAGGGTGTCCAGGTATTCGCTGCCGTGCGAGCCCGCGTAGAAGTGGAACGTGTACATGATGTTGGTGGCGTTGACCGGGCTGGCGACGATCTCGCTCTCGTCGGAGCCCTCCGAGACGCCCAGCGACGACCAGGCGCGGGTGCCGACCAGGATCAGGCTCTCGGGGTCGTTGGCGCGGATCACCGGGATGATCTCGTGGGCGTAGTTCCTGATGCGGGACCACGCCACACCGCTCGGCTCGTTCATGATCTCGTAGAGCAGGTTCTTCTTGTCGTTGTGCCGCTGGGCGATCTCGGTGAAGAAGGTCTTGGCCTTGGCCAGGTTGCCGTTGGCGTACGGATCACCGGGGTTGAGCATGTGCCAGTCGACGATGGCGTACATGCCGCGCGAGGTGGCCTGCTCGATGAGGTTGTGCACCCGGTCGGTGAACAGGCGCGGGTTGGTGTCGTAGCCGTCCTCCTGGATGTACATCGAGATGCGCAGGACATCGGACTTCCAGTCCGCGGCCAGGGCGTTGAGCGAGGCGGTGTTGAGGCAGTCGTAGTGCCACTGGATGCCGTGCGAGCTCATGCCGCGCAGCTGGATCTGCTTGCCCGACTCGTTGCACAACTTCAGGCCGCACACCCGCAGCTGGCCGTTGGCCTCGACCGGGGTGTCGCCGCCGCCCGTGCCCGTGGTGCCGGTGACGGCGGCACCACGGTCGGACTCGTTGCCGGACGGGTCGCGAGCGGTGATCGTGTAGGTGTGGCTGGTCGCGGGCGCCAGGCCGCTGATCGTGGCGGTCGTGCCGGTGACGGTGGCGACCACGGTCTCGCCCTCGCGGACCCGGTAGTCCTTGATCGTGCCGCTGTTGTCGGTGGAGGCGTCCCAGGCCAGGCTGATCGAGCTGGAGCTGGTGCCGGTCACCCTCGGGTTACCGGGAACGGACGGCTTCTGGGTGTCGGGCGGGCCGCTCGCCGAGACGGCCAGCCGGTCCAGGTTCGGCCCGCCGTTGGCGGTGGTCGCCGCCGCCCTGACGGTGTTGGCGCCCGCGTTGAGCTGGGCGTCGACGGTGACCTCCTGCCAGGTGCTCCAGGCTCCGGTGCCCGGGAAGTCGCGGCTGACCGCCGCCCCGCCGTTCACCGAGATCGCCATCGGCCGGTTCGTCGTGGTGCCGTTGGCGAAGCGGAACGTCAGCGCGGCGCTGCCCGCCTGGGCGGCGTTGACGGTGAACTGCACGTGGGAGCCGGTGACGTTGTCGTAGTTGACGAAGCCGGTGCCGGTGAACCCGGCGTGGTTCGACTCCACCACGCCCTGGGAGATCGTGGCGTTCTCGGCCTGGTAGTCGGCCGCCGGCGCCGCGACCTCGGCGTCGAGGAAGTCGAGGTTGGGGCCGCCGTTGGCCGTCGTGGCGGTCGCCCTGATCGTGTTGCTCCCCGCGTTGAGCGGGGCGGTCAGCGTGGTCGAGGTCCAGGTGGTCCAGGCGCCGGTGCCGGGGAAGTCGCGATTGACCGCCGCCCCGCCGTTCACCGAGATCGCCATCGGCCGGTTGGCGGTGGTGCCGTTGGCGTAGCGGAGGGTCAGCGTGGCGGTGCCCGCGCTCGCGGCGTCGACGGTGAACTCCACCGAGGAGCCGGTGACGTTGTCGTAGTTGACGAACCCGGCGCCGCTGAATCCGGCGTGGTTCGACTCCACCAGGCCCTGCGAGACGGTGGCGTTCTCGGCCTCGTACCTGGTGGGGGCGGCTTGGGAGGGTGTGGCCGGTAAGCCCGCGGCGACGATCGCCGCCAGCGCGACCACAGTGAGGGATCGGAGCATGGGGGGTGCGTCTCCTTCGATGGTTAGGAAAGCTTCCTAACGAACAAGCGAGACAATAAGCGCCCCTCCCCGCCCCCACAAGGCCCAAATGACGCGAAAACGCCCCCGATCAACTGATCAGGGGCGATCACCTGGACCTCGCCCGCCGGATCGCGGGCCCGCCTCCCTCACGCGCCGGGATACGCCGGCCGCCACGCGGCCCAGTCGATGTGCACCCGGTCACCACGCTGCGGATCGACGCGCACCGGCACCACGGCGCCCGGCACGATCAGCCCCATCGGGATGCGCGGCAACGTCTGCCGGTGAGTGACGCGGTAGGCGGCCCCCTCGGGCTGGTGCACGATGAGCCCGAAGCTCACCATCGGCTGGCCGTTGACGGTGACGCCGGTGTCGCCCATGTACTCGATCTCGGCC
The DNA here is from genome assembly GCF_013761175.1 of Nonomuraea soli. Taxonomy (GTDB): domain Bacteria; phylum Actinomycetota; class Actinomycetes; order Streptosporangiales; family Streptosporangiaceae; genus Nonomuraea; species Nonomuraea soli. Next base: position 417,717 of record NZ_JACDUR010000004.1, on the reverse strand, counting down.
TGGCGCGGGAGGCCGCTGGTCAGCAACTGCCTGCCGCGGAGTGCGCCGAGCAAGAACGGGAGGCCGACGAGGGCCAGGATGAGCGTCGTTCCGAGGGTGATGGCGATGGCCATGATGATGCCGGTGCTTGCCACGGGGGTTCCTCTTTGTTCCTTGTTCTGGGTGCCTCCACAGGTGTATCGGGTGCGCATTGCATGCCGCTTGATCGGTGATTGCGGGCCGCCTGATCATCCACCTGCCCGTGAGCCGAGGATCCGAGGGGTCAGCTCGGGCGGTTGCCCGTCGGGATCACGATCTTGGTCTCCGCGCCTCTGGTGAGGTAGTACGTGCTCCACTTCTTGATCATCTCGTCCAGCAGCCACGCGGTGGCGGGTACCAGCGGCAGCCCGATCAGCCCTTCCCTGAACTTCACCAGCAGCGGCCAAGCCGTCCTGACGACCGGGTCCCACAGCGGCTCGCGCGGGATGCCGTTCCAGTCGGCCACCTGGTTGCCCGTGAGGTAGCGGGAGAACGCGTTGACGAGGGGCTTGTCGATGCCGCCAGGCCCGCTGGTCATCTCCGCGAGCATGGTGCGCAGGATGGCGTTGAGCTCCACGCCCTCCCTGGTCGGACCCATGTTCCTGGGCAGGACGATGTCCGACTGGGTGTACGACGTCTCCCAGGTGGCGGGCATGAACTCGTCCCTGATGCCGAGCATGTGCCCCATGACCTGCAACGACTGCAGGTAGCCGACGGATTCGGACGAGGAGATGCGCACGCCCCAGTCGCGCATCCCGCGCATGGAGTAGGTCGCCAGGGTGTGCCAGGTGACGAGCATGTCCTCCTGGCTGATCGGGATGGGGCCCGTCCAGTACGGCGACGACTGCAGCAGGTGCCTGACGGCCGCGTGCACCAGCCGCGTCTTCACCGCCTCGACGACGGCCGTGCCGCCGGCCGCCCAGGCGTTGGCGGGCCTGACCGCGTAGGCCAGGATGTTGGTCTTGGCGACCCGGTCCTTCAGGTCCGCCCCGCCCGCGGAGTAGTAGACCGCGCGGGCCTCCTTGGGGATGGAGGTGGCCAGCATGCCGGCGCCGACGATGGTGAGGACGACGATGTAGTTGCCCTTGAGCGCGTGGAATCCGGCTCCCGCCGCCAGGTTGGCGGGGTCGGCCCATGACGGGAGCTGGCGCGCCTGCTCCATGAAGGCCCGCAGGTCCTCGGGGAGCCCGGCGGGCAGGGGCTGGTCGTTGCGGTTCCAGTCGTACAGGAGCCGGTTGACCTCGGGGATGAGGCCGCGCTCGAACAGCGAGGCGAGGAGCGGGTCGGCCTCGTCGTCCCAGACCCACCGCGGGTCGGCGCCGGTGCCCGACCCCGCGATCGACCCGCTCGCGGGCCAGGTCCACCCGTCGGCCAGGGTTCCGGCCTGGGCCGGGGAGGCCACTCCTAACGCGCCGAGCGCTCCCAGGGCGCTGCCCGAGATCAGCATCGTGCGCCTGCTCAACTCTGCCATGCCTGCACTCCTTCGAGGTGGGGGGTCTCGCTCGGGGCATGTGCTTCAGGCCTTGATACTTAGATACAAACCATGAATCTGTGTATCATTCATCATCAGACCACAGTGTGACAGGCATCACAAGGCCCGCATCTGAGGCAGAATCGGCACAGGAGGGTGATCGTGGAATCTGTGCTGTCCGGATTCATGGCACCGTCGGACTCGGAGTCGTTGCTGGAACGCGCCTACTTCGACGCCGTCGAACAGGTCGGCGACCCCGACGAGCTCAGGACCCGCATCCTCGACGCGGCCTACGAGCAGTTCTGCCGGATAGGCATCCGCCGCTCCACCATGGAAGACGTCGCCCGGCTGGCGAAGGTCTCGCGCATCACCGTCTACCGCCGCTTCGACACCAAGGACACGCTCGTCGAACACGTGGTGCGCCGCGAGTTCCGCCGCTACTTCGACCGGTTCCTCATCGACATCGAGCAGGCCGACACCGCCGCCGACAGGGTCGTGCTCGGCTTCGTCAGCTCGCTGCGCGCCATCCGCGACAACCCTCTGATCGGCGGCCTCATCGTCACCGAACCCGACCTCCTCGTCCCGTCCATGATGGCCGACGGCGGCCAGACCCTCGCCACCGTCCGCCAGTTCGTCGCCGGCCAGCTCCGCCGCGAACAGCGCGCCGGCCACGTCTCGGACGACCTCGACGTCGACCTCGTGGCCGAGATGATGGTGCGCATCTCGACCTCCTTCCTGGCGATCCCGAGCGCCATCATCGACCTCGACGACGACACCCAGCTCGCCGCCGTCGCCCGGCGCTTCCTCGTCCCGATGCTGGAGCCGCCCGCCTAGGTGTCACACCGGGGGCCCGCCGAGCGACTACCTACGTAAGGTGGAACTCCTCGAGACGCGAGGCAGCGATGAACGAGCTCGGCACCTCCGACCCCCGGCGGATCGGCCGCTACCGTCTGCTCGGCCGGCTGGGTCACGGCGGCATGGGCACCGTCTACCTCGGGGTCGACGAGTACGGCAGGCAGGCCGCGGTCAAGGTCATCAACCCCGGCCTCGCCGAGCACGACACCTTCCGCCGCAGGTTCGCCAGGGAGGCGGAGGCGGCCAAGCGGGTGCGGCGGTTCTGCACCGCCCCGCTGATCGAGTCCGGCTACGAGGGCGACCGGCTGTACGTGGTCACCGAGTACGTCGAGGGCCCCACCCTGCTCGAAGCGATCCAGGAGCGGGGGCCGCTGTCGGGGGCGAGCCTGGAGGCGCTGGCCGTGGGCGTCGCCACGGCCCTGATCGCCATCCACGAGGCGGGCATCGTGCACCGCGACCTCAAGGCGTCGAACGTGCTCCTGTCGCCGGTCGGGCCGCGGGTGATCGACTTCGGCATCGCCCGCGCCCTGGACGACGTCGGCGCGCTGACCGGCTCCGGCGAGCTGATCGGCACGCCGCACTACATCGCTCCCGAGATCCTCGGCGGGGAGCCGGCGACACCGGCGTCGGACGTGTTCTCCTGGGGGTGCCTGATCGCGATGGCGGGCACCGGGCGCACGCCGTTCGAGAGGGGGACGCTGCCTGCGACGATCAACCAGATCCTGCACGGGGAGCCGTCCTTGGACGGGCTGGAGCCGGCGATCAGGGAGCTGGTGGTGCCCGCCCTGGCCAAAGACCCCGCCGCCCGGCCCACGGCCAGGCACCTGCTTGCCGTACTCGTGGGTGACGCCACCACGCCCGAGGCCCTCGCCGCCGCGCCGGGCGCCTTCCCCGGCCCGGAGACCGTCCACGTGCCCGGGGACGTCTCCTGGGGCACGGGTGACACAGACCGCGACACCCTGCCACCCGGCCGCCCGCCGTACACCCCGTCAACCGACGGCGCGCCGTACACCACGCCAGTCGACGGCCCGCCGTACGCCGTGCCCTCCGGCCCGGCCCCGGATGCCGCAAGGCCGGACACCCTGCCGTCCCGCGGTCGCCGTCGCCCGAGCGGGCGGGTGCTGGCCGTCGGCGCGGCCGTGGCCGCGCTCGCCGTCTCCGCCGCCGTCGTCCTGACCGTACGGCTCAGCGGCGGCCAGCCGGGAGCGGGCGTAGCCGCCGCCGGAACACCCCTGTTCCAGGACGACTTCCTGGAGCGACGCGGCTGGGACGGCTGGGCGTTCGACCCTGCCGGAGGCGGCATCCGCGGCCACGACATCACCCGCGGCGTCTACGCCATGCAGGCGGCCAGGACCTACCCCGTCAACGTCAGCCTGGCCCCGACCGACAACCTGCGGGACTCCATGATCGGCGTCACCGCGGTCCTGCGCGACGCCTCCACGCCGGACGGCGAGTTCGGCCTGCTCTGCCGCCACGACGAGGACGTCCCGAACGGCTACATGTTCCTGCTCCGCCTCGACGGCCAGGTCAGGCTCTTCAAGGTCTCCCACGGCGCCCGCACGCCACTCGGCGGCCCGGCCAGGGTCGCCGCCCCCGAGGTGGGCCGGGCGACGAAGCTGCAGGCCACGTGCGCGGGCAGCCGGCTGACGATGTGGGTCGACGGCGAGAAGGTCGTCGAGACCACCGACGAGGAGGTGTTCACCGGGGGCCAGAAGTCCAAGGCCGGGCTCGTCGTGGAGACCTCGGAGAGCGCGGACGGCACGATCAGGGTCGAGTTCGACGACTTCTCCCTTCACCGGCCGCAGTAGCGCCGGGCGTCCGCAAAAGAACCTCCCCGCCTGCCGGTCGTGCCGACAATGGCCAAGAAAGCGGCACAACGGCGCAAAGCTACCGAGGGCGGCGCGCCTTGAGGTGTCCGCGTGGGTACGGCTCGCCGTGTGAAAGCACAGGTTATCGGCGGTCTGCTGACCGTCCTTGGGTTGGCGACGGCCTGCGGCACGGCAGGCGAATCAGGCGGCGGAAGCGCGGGCGGCACCCCGACGGGGAGCGCCAGCGCGATCGGCACCGTGGAGCAGGGCTTCAAGATCGGCCTGCTGCTTCCCGAGTCGAAGACGGCCCGTTACGAGAAGTTCGACCGGCCCTACATCACCGACAACATCAAGAGCCTCTGCCCCAAGTGCGAGGTCGTCTACAACAACGCCAACCAGGACCCGAACCTCCAGCAGCAGCAGGTCGACACCATGCTGACCAACGGGGTGAAGGTCCTGATCCTGGACGCGGTGGACGCCAAGGCCATCGCGGCCTCGGTGAAGAAGGCGACCGACCAGGGTGCCAAGGTCATCGCCTATGACCGGCTGGCCGGCGGCCCGGTCGCCGGTTACATCTCCTTCGACAACCTTCAAGTGGGCAAGATGCAGGGCCAGGCCCTGCTCGACGCGCTGAAGGCAGGCGGCGACCCCAAGCGGGGTCCGATCGTCATGATCAACGGCTCGCCCACCGACCCGAACGCGGCCGACTTCAAGAAGGGCGCCCACGAGGTGCTCGACGGCCAGGTCACCATCGGCAAGGAGTACGACACTCCCGACTGGAGCCCCGACCAGGCCAACACCCAGGCCAACGGCGCGTTCACCGCGCTCGGCGCGCAGAACGTCATCGGCGTCTACTCCGCCAACGACGGCATGGCCGGCGGCATCGCCAAAGCCATGCAGAACTCGGGCGTCAAGCCCGGCACCCCGCTGACCGGCCAGGACGCCGAGCTCGCGGGCATCCAGCGCATCCTGCTGGGCACCCAGACCATGACGATCTACAAGCCGATCAAGCCCGAGGCGGAGAGCGCCGCCAAGATGGCGATCGCGCTCGGCACCGGCCAGGAGGTCGAGAGCACGAGCACGGTCGACAACGGGACCAACAACGCGATCCCGGCAAAGATCATCACCCCGATCGTCGTCAACAAGGACAACATCGGCGACACCGTGGTGAAGGACAACTTCTGGACCGTCCAGGAGATCTGCACCGCGCAGGTCGCCGAGGCCTGCAAGGCCGCCGGGCTGGAATGACGTGGCACCGGTCCTGGCCCTGGAGGGCATCTCCAAGCGCTTCGGCGCCGTGCAGGCGTTGAAGGACGTCTCACTCGAGGTCCACGCCGGCGAGGTCGTCGCGCTGGTCGGCGACAACGGCGCCGGCAAGTCCACGATGATCAAGGTCATCGCCGGCGTCGGCCCGCCCGACGAAGGGGAGATCCACTGGGAGGGCCGGCCGGTCACCATCCACAGCCCGAGCGAGGCGCAGTCGCTCGGCATCGCCACCGTCTACCAGGACCTCGCACTCTGCGACAACCTCGACGTCGTCGGCAACCTCTACCTCGGCAACGAGATCCGCCGCCTCGGCGTGCTCGACGAGGTGGCGATGGAGAAGCGCTCACGCGACCTGCTGAACACGCTCTCGATCAAGATCCCGAGCGTGCGCATCCCGGTCGCCTCGCTCTCCGGCGGCCAGCGGCAGACCGTCGCCATCTCGCGCTCCCTGCTGGGCGAACCCAAGGTCGTCCTGCTCGACGAGCCCACCGCCGCCCTCGGCGTCGAGCAGACCGCCCAGGTGCTCGACCTGGTCGAACGCCTGCGCGCCCAGAACCTCGGCGTGATCCTCATCAGCCACAACATGGTCGACGTCAAGGCGGTCGCCGACAGGGTGGCGGTGCTGCGGCTCGGTCAGAACAACGGCGTCTTCGACGCCAGGACCACCACCCAGGAAGAGATCATCGCCGCGATCACCGGCGCGTCCGACAACGCGGTGTCCCGCCGCCGGCAACGCTCCGAGGGGGGCACATGAGCGACACCCAGGGCCCCGCGTCGGACGCCCAGGTCGACCCGCGGCTGCTGGTGCGAGAGGAAGGCCTGGCCGGCTACCTGGGCGAGGCCAGACGCCGCATCAAGGGCGGCGAGCTCGGCCCGCTGCCGGTGATCATCGGCCTGGTCGTCATCTGGATCGTCTTCCAGACCCTCAACGACCGCTTCCTGTCGGCGCAGAACCTGTCGAACCTCAGCGTCGACATCGTGGCCACCGGCCTGATCTCCGTGGGCATCGTCTTCGTGCTGCTGCTCGGCGAGATCGACCTGTCGGCCGGCGCCGTCAGCGGCGCCTGCGCGGCCATCCTGGCCGTGCTCAGCGTCAACCAGGGCTGGAACCCGGTCCTGGCGATCATCGTCTCGGTGGCGGTGGGCGCGACGATGGGCCTGATCCACGGATTCTTCTTCGCCAAGATCGGCGTGCCGTCGTTCGTGGTCACCCTGGCCGGCATGCTCGCCTGGACCGGCTTCCAGCTGTGGGTGCTCGGCCCGAACGGCACCATCAACCTGCCCGACGGCCTGATCTCCGACCTCACCGGCACCTACTTCGCCTACGTCATCGCCGCCTACGGCCTGGCCGCCCTGGCGACGGCCGCGTTCCTGATCGTCTCGCTCGCCGGCAACGCCCGCCGCCGCAAAGCCGGCGTGCCGTCGCGCTCGATGGGCGACATCGTCTTCCGTACGGCGGTGCTGGCCGTGGTGGCCTTCGGCGCCGCCTACATCCTCAACCTCTACCGCGGCCTCCCGCTCGCGCTGCTGATCTTCCTGGCCGTCGTGGTCGTCACCGACTTCGTGCTGCGCCGTACCAAGTACGGCAGGAGCATCTTCGCGGTCGGCGGCAACATCGAGGCCGCCCGCCGGGCCGGCATCAACGTGGCCTTCATCCGCATGTCGGTCTTCGCCATCTCCGGCTCCTTCGCCGCGCTCGGCGGCATCTTCGCCGCCTCCCGCATCGCCAGCGCCAGCCAGGCCACCGGCCAGAGCAACGTGCTCATGATGGCCATCGCCGCGGCCGTCATCGGCGGCACCTCCCTGTTCGGCGGCCGTGGCAGCACCTTCTCGGCTCTGCTGGGCATGCTGGTCATCCAGTCGATCGCCTCGGGCATGGCGCTGCAGGGCGTGAGCAACTCCATCCAGTTCATGGTCACCGGCGCGGTGCTGCTGGCCGCCGTGGTCATCGACTCGGTCAGCCGCCGCAGCCAGAAAGCCAGCGGACGAGCCTGACACTGATCGGCGCGCACACCTCGGGGGTGAAGCACCCACCCCCGAGGAAGCGCGAAGGCCGGCCTACTGCGGTGGCGCCTGCCCGACGAGGAAGTAGTAGAACGTCCCAGGACTCCAGTTGCCCGCCCGATCGACGGTGGCGACGAACACCTGGTGGAACCCGCTCTGGGTGGGCGTCCAGGTCCAGGTCGTCGTGCCGTCCGCCCCGACGGGGACATAGGTCGGCATGCTGTGGCCGTACGGTATGACAGCGAATTCGGCGGCGTCCGCGACCCCGCGCGTGGTGAAGGTGAAGGTGCCGGGCACTCCGGGCGCCCCCACCGGGTCATAGCCGGTGTACGGCCTGCCCGTCACCCCGGGTGCGACGTCTGGCCGCGTGGTGTCCACGACGTACTCACACCACTGGCTCCACTCGCTGACCTCTCCGGTGGAGTCCTCGGCTCGCACTCGCCAGCGCAGCGCCTCCCCGTCGGTGCCGATGCGCGAGGCGCGGGCAACCGTTTCCGTCGTGAACTCGCCGGTCTCCTCGTGGCGGGGCTGACCGTCCAGCGTCTGCCATTGCCACGTCGCCCGCCACTGCGGTCCGCCGCCGCTGAAGACCGCCTTGGGCATCGGTACGAAGGACACATAGCGCCTGGCCTCCCCGCTGAGGCAGGGAACCGGCGGCGCTGGCGGGAGATTCGGCCGCCAGAACCCATCGGGATCGGTCATGAGATCGACGGGGGTCTGCAGCGGGTGACGGAACGAGATCTTGAGCCTCGTCCCGGTCCCCAACTTCATCGAGCCGAGCCGGTCGGTCTCGTTCACCGAGCGCAGCCCGATGGTCACAGTCGTGCGGCCGGCCTCCCGCGCCTCCTTGATCGCCCTGGTCAGATCGAAGGAGATCTTGGGCCAGTCCCCGCACTCCCCCCAGACGTAGGTGTCGATCAGCCGCTCCCACACCGGTTGCCGGTGCCAGGTCGTCTCCTCCGAGATCGCCCCCGTCTCCCACGCCTCGACCGGCCCTTCTCCGGCGCGGCACGCTTCGGCGTCGAGGAAGTACAGGCGGGCGTGATAGATCGGGTCGTCCCGCAGCGAGGAGAGGTCGAAGCGGATGAACGAGCGGTAACGCCGGTGCCCGTCGGGCGAGCCGACCCGCATGACGTCCTTCCCCGTCGGGTTCCAGTGAGGCACGTTCTGGTGCCCGGACTCCACGTACGCCAAGGCCGTCTCAGGAAGCTCCTGGTACGGCAGGGTCGTCACGATCGGATACTCGCGCCGGTCGTACTCATAAGTGACGACCATCGCCGGTCTGTTGTCCAGCAGCAGTCTTCCCTGGGAGACCGTCTCGCTGCCGCGGATCCCGACGGTCACCGTCTCGGCCCCGGCGGGAAACGCGTCCTGCACCGGAATCACGTACGGCCAGAACACGTCGTTGGGGGCACATGGCCCGCCCCAGTCGCCCATGGCCGCGCCGATCCGCTCCTCCCACTGCGGCTGGCGGTCCCAGGACGTGTGCTTGTCGATCGGGCCGGTCCGCCAGAAGGAGAACCCCCGGACCCGGTTGTCGCATCCGGGCTCGACGGTGGGCACGAAAGTGAAGCTCACGCCGGTGACGCGCACGTTGCGCAGGCCGGCGAGGTCGTAGGTGAACAACGACCTCCTGATGCTCGCCGGTTCGTCCGGCGCCTGCCCGAAGCCTCCCTGCAGGCCGAGCGTCGCCGGCTCCTGGACGTCGATGAACTCGCTCTTGGGTTCAGAGGAGGAGACGTAGGCCCAGGCAGAGGGTCTGAGCGTGACGGTTGCGGTGACGGTGGCCGCTTGCGCGGGTGCCGCGGCCAGCGCCAGGAGCAGGCTGGCAGGCAGAAGTGCCCTCGTTAATCGCGAGATCATGAAGTGGTGCGCCCCGTTTCTGAAGATTTCTTGCCCCTGCGCGCAGGGTAAGGGAGCGGGCGCTCGTTCACCAGATCCGGGCGCGAGGAGTCGGCTCTGGTTCGAGCTCTTCCCAGATCGAGGCCCGACCGGCCTGTCCCCATCCGGAACGGTGTTCAAGGACATGGGTCCCTCAGGTATCGCCCATACTCGGTCGGGGTTGGCTCATCAAGATCTACGAAGGTGGCCAAGGAGCTTCCACCACGCGTGCACAGATAAGAAAACCGCCCCTGACCTTGTGCCGTATCGGCAGGTCAGAGGCGGTTACCTCTGGTGGAGGTGGCGGGAATCGAACCCGCGTCCTTCAACCCCAAACCAGGGCTTCTCCGGGCGCAGCCTGCTTGACGCTTTTCTCGGCCCCGGTGCTTCCGCAGGCGGATCACCGACGGGCCCAGTCACTGTTAGATTTCCCGCACGCCCCCGTGACCGGGGCTAGCGGTTGAGCCTTCTAGCGATGCCAGGTCCTGAGCCGAAGGCAGTCTCAGGCTGACAGTCGGTCGCTGTTTAGGCGACGAGGGCGAAGTTGGACTTCGCCTCGACAGTGCTCTTAGAGTTGGCACTTGTGGTTTGCGGTCACAGGATTTACGAGGTTATGTCCGCCGTCCTCGGCCCGCTTCTCCTGACTTGCAAGGTCAAAGTCGAGACCAATCACCCCCAGGTGTGAACTGTCTAAGACCTTACAACACCTGCGAGGTGAAGCGCATTCCACTAAATGCCGAAGCCCTCGGGAACACGGCAAGCAGCACGCATCCCCGAGGGCCGACCGGCAGGGTCGAGCCGGTCCGGACGGCAGGGCTTCCCCCGAGATGAAGCCCTATCTCATCACAGCGACTGGGACCGCAACCCCCCGAGCGATCCAGTCATTAGGGAAGACGCACAGCGTGACCGAAAAGGTTGCTCGCTGTCACGAATTAATCACGAAGAGTTGCCAACGGCGCTGAAGAAGCGTCCTGCGAGGGCGGAGGGGTCGGCCTTGTCGGCGAGGACGGCGATGGCCACGTCGCCCTGCCAGCCAACGAACCAGCTCAGGGTCTTGCCGGGGACGTCGGCGCGGATGCCGTGGACGTTGTTGACGGTGCCGGCGGGGCGGGCGGTGCCGGCCCTGACGCCCAGGCGCATCATCGAGACCAGCGAGTCGCGGGCCTTGCCGTCGAGCGGGACGGCGGCGGGCTGCGCCTGCGGGAGGGTCGCCTGGGACGGGTCGGGCGAGGTCGGCTTGGTGACCAGCAGCGGAGGGTTCCAGGTGCCGGAGGCCAGGGAGCCGGCGATCAGGGCCATGCCGAGCGGGCTGATCTCGATGTTCTGGCCGGCGATGGCCTGGGCCTTCTCGGCGTCGCCCGGCGTCTTGGGCCACTTGCCGCTGAAGGAGGCCAGCGGCAGCTTCCACGGCTTGCCGATGCCGAGCTCCTCCGAGCTGCGCGCCAGCTGCTCGGCGTCGACGAGGCGGGCCAGCGAGGCCAGGCCGGTGACGCAGCCGTTGGCGAAGTTGCTCTGGAGGGTGCCCGAGGCCGTCGGCTGGACCGACTGGGCGCCGGAGTTCTCGAACCAGGCGCCGCCGACGGTGCGCCTGGGCGCGCAGGGCAGCTTCATCTTGGGGTCGCGGTCGGCCTTGAGCAGGGCGTAGGCGGCGACGATGGACATCGCGGTGCCGCCGGGATACTGGCCGTCGAGGCTGTCCTTGATCTGGTCGAAGCTGCCCGCGGTGCTCACGGCGAGGATCTTGCCGGTGGAGGCCTCGACGGCGACGAGGGTGCCGGCCGAGATGCCCTGGACGGCGGTCTGCGCGGCCCGCTGGATCGAGGAGTCGATGGTGGTGTGCACCTCGACCGCGTCGCGCTGGCTCTCGAGCTCGTCGAGGACCGCGACCTCCTCCCCGGTCTTCAGGTCGAGCGTGACGACCTTGGTGACCGTGGATCCGGTCAGGTGATCCTGGTAGGCACGCTGCAGGCCGCTGCGGCCGATGGAGTCGCCTGCCCGCTGCGGGCCGCCGAGCTGCTGCTCGCCGCGGGCGGTCAGGGTGCTCACCGAGCCGACGATGCCCTTGGGATCGGCCGGGGCGACCGGGTGCGGCTCCTGGTTGATCTGGATGCCCTTGATGTCCTGCAGCTGCGCCCTGAGCTCCTGGTGGCGCTTGGCGCCGAGGGTGACCAGCGGCACGAAGTCGCTGGGCGGGGAGGAGCGCACCTTGCTGAGCAGCCGGTCGGCGGCGTAGCCGGTGATGCCGGCCAGCCGGTTGCACACCTCTTCCGCGTCGGCGCCGAGCTGGCCGGGGGTGACGCCGACGACGTAGAGCTGCATGTCGGTCTGGAGCGAGGCGCCGTCGCGGTCGACGATGGCCCGCCGCCCGACGGGCTTGGTGGGTACGGCGAAGCGTTGTCCTTCGCCGAGCTTGGGGTGGAGGACCGAGGGCGACCAGTGCACCTTCCACCGGCCGTCGACCACGCGGAGCGGGAGCGCCCCGTCGTAGACCCACAGCGGGTTGTTCTCGCCCAGGTCGACCTCGGCGGTGAAGTCGGCCTTGGCCTGGTCGCCGCTGCGCTTCACCGAATTGATCTTGAACTCGAAGGAGTTGGCGTCGAGGTCGAGCTTGGCGTCGCTGAGCGCCTTGGCGACGATCTTGGGGTCGGCGTCGGTGCGCGCGGCGGCCAGGTCGTACTGCTCCTGCTTCCAGCCCACCAGGAAGTCGCGGATCGCCTCGTGCGGCGAGGGCTCCTCGAAGCAGGCGGTCAGCGTCATGCTCGCGAGCGCCAGCACGGCGGTCGCGGACAGGGTGCGCTTGATTCGGCTGCTTCGTTTCACGGGCTGGTTCGACTCACAACTCGATAGGGCACGGCCGGCCGCGCCAAGGGTGGATCAGCGGGTGCGTGCGCGGACCTCGCGTGCCATCTCGCGCTTGGCCTGCTGCTCGGCGAGGGTCTGGCGCTTGTCCCAGTCTTTCTTGCCGCGGCCCAGGCCGATCTCGACCTTCGCCCGGCCGTCCTTGAAGTAGAGCGACAGCGGCACGATCGTCAGCCCGCCCTCCTTGAGCTTGGCGGCGAGCTTGTCGATCTCCTTGCGGTTGAGCAGCAGCTTGCGCTTGCGGCGCGCGGTGTGGTTGGTCCACGTGCCCTGGGCGTATTCGGGGATGTGGACGTTGAGCAGCCACGCCTCGTCGTTCTCGACCGTGGCATAGCCGTCGGTCAGCGAGGCCCGGCCTTCGCGCAGCGACTTGACCTCGGTGCCCTGCAGGACGAGACCCGCCTCCAGGACGTCGCCGATGTGGTAGTCGTGCCGGGCACGCTTGTTCTGGGCGATGAGCTTCCGCCCGGTCTCACGTGGCATACGTACACCTTACCGTTCTGCCGCGCCCCGCCGATGGGGCGCGTGCGCGCCCCATCCGACGGCTAGACGCGCAGGTAGCGGCGCAGGGTGACGAAGGAGGCCACGACACAGATCGCCACACCGATGACAAGCGTCCACACGATCGCCCACGCCACCGAGTCCCACTGCAGCTGCGATCCGGGAGCCAGGAAGGTCTGGAACTCCTCGAACACGAAGACCTTGGCGAGGATCAGCATGATCGCGGCGCCGACACTGCCGATCAGTCCGGCGATCATGCCCTCCATCACGAAGGGCAGCTGGATGTAGAGGTTGGAGGCGCCGACGAGGCGCATGATGCCGGTCTCCCGCCGACGGTTGAACGCCGACAGTCGCACGGTGTTGGCGATCAGCAGGATCGAGGCGATCACCACCACGCCCGCCAGGACGTAGGAAGCACTGCGCAGCGCATCGAGCAGCCCGAAGAACCCGCCCAGCAGGTCTCTCTGGTTGACCACGCTGGAGACGCCGGGCTGGCCCTGCATGGCCTGGAGCACCGGCGTGGAGATGTCGGGGTTCTTCAGCTTCACCCGGAAGGACTCGGGCATGTCCTCGGCGGTGGTGACCTCCAGGAGCGTCTTGCTGGCGCTGCTCTCCTGGAAGTTCTTGTAAGCGGCGGCCTTGTTCTCGAAGATCACCCCCTCGACCTCGGGCATGCTCTCGAGCTTGGCCTTCAACGTCTCCATCTCGGCCGCAGTGGCGCCCTTGCCCTTGCAGTCGGGGTCGGCGGAGTTCTTGCTGCAGAGGAATACCGAGACTTCGACCTTGTCGAACCAGTAGTCCTTCATGCTGTTGACCTGCGTGGTGATCAGGAAACCGACACCGAGCATGGCCATGCCGACGGCGACGGTCACGATCACCGCGACCGTCATGGTCAGGTTTCGGCGAAGGCCGATCCAGACCTCGGAGAGGATGAAATTGATGCGCATGCTTCTCCTTGGTCAGTACGCCTGGCCGTACACGCCACGCGACTGGTCTCGGACGATCTTGCCGTCCTCCAGCTCCACGACCCGCTTACGCATGGAGTCGACGATGGCCGCGTCGTGCGTGGCCATGACGACGGTGGTGCCGGTCCTGTTGATCCGGTCGAGCACCTTCATGATGCCGATCGAGGTGGCAGGGTCGATGTTTCCGGTCGGCTCGTCGGCCAGCAGGATCATCGGGCGGTTGACGAACGCGCGCGCCATCGCGACACGCTGCTGCTCACCGCCGGACAGCTCGTCGGGCATGCGGTGGGCCTTGCCCTCAAGGCCGACCAGCTCGATCACCTCGGGCACCACCTTGCGGATGAACCGCCGTGGCTTGCCGATGACCTCGAGCGCGAACGCCACGTTCTCGTAGACGTTCTTGTTGGGCAGGAGCCGGAAGTCCTGGAACACGCAGCCGATGCGGCGGCGCAGGTGCGGCACCTTGAAGTTGGACAGCCTGGCGAGATCCTTGCCTGCCACGTGGATGGCACCGGAATTGGGCCGCTCCTCCTTGAGGATCAACCTCAGGAAGGTCGACTTCCCGGAGCCGGACGGACCGACCAGGAACACGAACTCGCTCTTGTCGATGTCTACGGAGACATGGTCCAGCGCGGGCCTGTTCTGATTCGCGTAGACCTTGGTGACGTTGTCGAAATGGATCACGAGAGCATCACGGCGTACCAGTCTAGGGGCCAAGCTGGAGAGCGGGCGGCACAAGCCCACTTCCCACCGCTGACCGATCGGGGGCGTCTATCTTTACTGATGATCGACGTTCCGATTGGCTGGAGGACAGTCTAGGGGGAAGACTGGCATGGAACGTCCATAACGGAAACAAAACGATTGAGCGCCTAGACTGGGGAGCAGTATGAGTTGCGAACACCTTGTCTGCGCCAACTGCGCACATCCCGTCATCGAGGGCCGGTGCGCCACGTGCCGCGCCAACCGAGAGCGCATGCATCGCCACGGCTTCGCCCTGACGCCGGCGACCGTCGCCGCGATCCTGCTCGCCACGCTGCTCCTGACGCTCGTCCTCCTGCAGCACCTCGTCTGACCCCGCGTCGTCCGATCCGCATCGGCGAAATCACCGGCCGTTAATCGGGCCTGTTCAGATTCGTCATGCCGTCGTAACACTGGACGTGTGTCTGCCTCATCTTCGCTGTACGGCAGGGAGCGCGAGGAGGAGGCGCTGCGGCGGCTCGTCGAGGGCGCCGCGGCGGGCTCCGGAGGGGCGCTGCTGCTGACCGGCGGGCCCGGCCTGGGCCGTACGGCCCTGCTGGACCAGGCGGTCACGATGGCGGGCCTGACAGTCGTGGCGGGCCGGGCGGCCGCGGCGAAGGGCTTCCTCGTGCTCAAGGGATGCGGCGCGGGCGACGAGAGCCGCCTGCCGTACGCCGGACTGCACGCCCTCCTGCACACGCTCGACGGCTCCCCCGCCCTGGACGGCACGCCGCCGTCCGGCCTGGCCCTGCCGGTGGCGGTGCTGGAGCTCCTCGACTCCCTGGAGCGTCCGGTGCTGGTGTGCGTCGACGACGTTCACCTGCTCGACGGGCCCAGCAGACAGACGCTCTTCTTCCTGGCCCGGCGGCTGGCCGGGCGGCCGGTGGCCATGGTCCTCACGGCGCGCGGCGAGCTCGGGCCTGTCGAGGGCATCCCGGTGCTGGACCTCGCCCCCTTGGACAGCTCCAGCAGCCGGGCGCTCCTGGCGGACCTGGTGCCGGGGATGGCCGACGACGTGGGCGCGGCGCTGGACCGGGCGGCCCACGGGGTGCCGCTGGCGCTGGCCGAGCTGGCGGGAGCGCTCCACCGCCAGCCTCCGCCCGAGGTGATCCCGCGCGGCGGGCGGTTGTGGAGGGCTCACACGGAGCGGCTGTCGGCGTTGCCGTGCGCCAGCAGGCGGGTGCTGCTGCTCGTCGCGGCCGATCCCGAGCTGGACTGCGCGACGCTGGTGCGGGCGTGCGGGGCCGATCTGGGTGCGCTGGAGCCCGCGGAGGCCGCCGGGCTGGTGAGGCCGGCGGGCGGGCGATGGGAGATCGCCGACCCGCATCTGCGCACGGTGATCTACCACGGCGCCTGCCTGGCCGACCGCCTCGCGGCCCACCGCACGCTGGCGCGGGCGCTGTCGGAGACCTCCACGATTGACGTGGAGATCGGCGGAACCGTGGCCGAGGCCGGCACCGCCAAGGCCGCGCAGGCGCCGGCCGACGGGCGCAGGCGGCGGCTGGCGTGGCATCGGGCCGCCGCGCTCGACGGTCCCGCCGAGCGCCTGGCCGACGAGCTGGCCACCGCTGCGCCGTACGGCTCGGCCCCCGAGGGCAGCTTCCCCGACCCCTCGCGCGCCTACGAGCGTGCCGCCGAGCTGACCGCGAGAACCCACCTCAAGGCCGCCCGGATGGCCGCCGCGGCCAGGCACGCGTGGTCGGCGGGACGTCCGTGGCGGGCCAGGGACCTGCTCTCCCGCCTGGGCTCCCTGGCCGTCCCCGAGGAGGTACGCGGCCGGGCGGGGCTGGTGCGGGGCAGCCTGGAGCTGCGCCTGGGCGAGACCGCCAGCGCCTGCGAGGAACTGCTCACCGCGGCCAGGTCGCTGCTCGACCACGACCGGGCGCTGGCCGTACGCACGCTCGTCAGGGCGGCCGAGGCCAGCTATCTGGCCGCCGACAACCGCCGTTTCGTCGCGGTCGCGCGTCAGGCGGCCGCGCTGCGCTCCCCCGACGACCCGCCGGAGGTGCGCCTGATGTTCGACTACCTGGCGGGGGTCTCGGCGACCTTCCGCGGACGCCACGCCGAGGCCGCGGCGCCGCTGCACCGGGTGCTGGAGCTGGCTCCCGCTGTGGACAACCCGTCGGTGCTGGTGTGGGCGACGGTCGCCAGCCTGATGCTGGGCGAGGACCGCCAGGCGGTGCGGCTGTCGGCCAGGGCCATCGCCACGGCCAGGGCGCGCGGCGCGGTCTCGGTGGTGCCGCAGGTGCTGGAGACGATGATCCACGTCCAGATCTGGCGCGGGCGTTACGCCTCGGTCGCCGAGCACGCGATGGAGGGCCTGCGCCTGGCCAGGGAGACCGGCCAGCTCAACAGCGCCGCCCAGCACCTGGGCTGGCTGGCGGTGGTCGCGGCCGTCCAGGGGGACGCGGAGACGTGCCGCATCCGCGCCACGGCGGCGATGGAGTTGGCCGACGCGCACGGGGTCGGCGTGGCGGGAGCGCTGGGCGACTGGGCGCTGGGCCATCTCGACCTGGCGGCCGGCCGTACGGGCAGCGCGGCCGAGCGGCTGCGTCCGCGCGGCCGTCACGATCACGTGGTGATCCGGATCATGGCGACGCCGAATCTGGTCGAGGCGGCCGTGCGGGCGGGCGACCGGGAGCGCGCCGAGTCGGCGATGCCCGCGCTCGACCGCTGGACCGGCAGCATGCGCAACCCCGACAGGCGGGCGCTGGCGGCCAGGTGCCACGCCCTGCTGGCCGCGCCGGGCGCCGCCCGCGAGAGTTTCCGCGAGGCGATCGAGCTGCACCGGCATGGCGCCTGCGAGTTCGAGCGGGCCAGGACCCTGCTGCTGTACGGCGGGGCGCTGCGGCGCGAGCGTCAGCCGGGCGCCGCCCGCGAGCACCTGCAGGAGGCCCTGGAGGCGTTCGAGAGGTACGGCACGCGCCTGTGGGCCGAGCAGGCACGCGCGGAGCTGCGGGCGTCGGGCGAGACCGTGGGGCCGCCGCGCCCCGCCTCCCTGGACACGCTCACCGCCCAGCAGTTGCAGATCGCCCGCATGGTCGCCGAGGGCGCGACGAACCGGGAGGTGGCCGCGCAGCTGTTCCTCAGCCCGCGCACGGTCGACCACCACCTGCGCAACGTCTTCACCAGGCTGGGGATCAGGTCGCGGGTGGATCTGGCACGGCTGCTGTCTTGACTGGCGATTTCACCGATGCGCAGAAGGCTCCGCCAACAGAACAATGCTCCGTGTTCCCCCCATCGGACAGGGAGTCAGCCGCATGCAACTCACCTTCGCCCGCACCCTCGCCGCCCTGGCCACACTGGCCTCGGTGGTGGTGGCGACCGCACCTGCCCATGCCTCCGCCAGCCCGTACCAGCGCGGCCCCGACCCCACCGAGGCCGTGCTCGAAGCCTCGCGCGGGCCGTTCTCCGTCTCCGACACCACGGTCTCCTCGCTCGTGGTGACCGGCTTCGGCGGCGGGACGATCTACTACCCGACCAGCACCGCGGAAGGCACCTTCGGCGGTGTGGCCATCGCCCCCGGCTACACGGCCTCGCGGTCGAGCATGGCGTGGCTGGCCGAGCGCATCGCCTCGCACGGCTTCGTGGTGTTCAACATCGACACCATCACCCGCAGCGACCAGCCGGCCAGCCGTGGCAGGCAGCTCCTGGCCGCGCTCGACTACCTGACCGAGCGCAGCACCGTCCGCAGCAGGCTCGACGCCTCGCGGCTGGGCGTGATGGGCCACTCGATGGGCGGCGGCGGCACCCTGGAGGCCTCAGCCAGCAGGCCGTCACTGCAGGCCGCGGTGCCGCTCACGCCGTGGAACCTCGACAAGAGCTGGTCGGAGGTCCAGGTGCCGACGATGATCATCGGTGCCGAGAACGACTCGATCGCCTCGGTCACCAGCCACTCGGAGCCGTTCTACAACAGCCTGCCGAGCTCGCTGGACAAGGCCTACCTGGAGCTCGACGGCGCCAGCCACTTCGCGCCGAACACCACCAACCCGACCATCGGCAAGTTCAGCGTCGCGTGGCTCAAGCGGTTCATCGACGACGACCTGCGTTACGAGCAGTTCCTGTGCCCGCCGCCGGTCGGCGACCGTGACATCTCGGAGTACCGCAACACCTGCCCGCACTCCTGAGGCGAGGGAAAAAGAGGCCGGGGACCCCGTCCCCGGCCTCTTTCGCGTCACATAGTTGCCATGTACATTATGTCCATGGCAGCTAGTGAGGTTCCCGGCTATCTCCTGTGGCGGCTCACGATGAAGTGGCGCGCCGCGGCCGACCGGGCGCTGACGCCTCTCGGGCTGACCCACGCGCAGTATTCACTGCTCGCCTCGCTCTACGGCCTCTCGCGCCGGGGCGCGCAGCCCAGCCAGCGGCAACTGGCCGACTTCGCGGGCCTGGAGCCGATCTACGTCTCCAAGCTCGCCCGGGCTCTCGAGACTGCCGGCCTGCTGACCCGCATCGAACACCCCCACGATCCGCGAGCCGTCCAGCTCGCCCTGACCCCCGCGGGCGCCGAGACGGCCCTGCGCGCCATCGCGGTCATCCGCGACCTGCAACAGGAGAACACCGCGCCGATCGGCGGGCTCGACAGCCCGCGCACCCGGCAACTCGTGGAGACACTCAAGACACTGCTCGGAGACGGGAGCGACATCATGACCCAGCCACCCGCACTGACCGGCCAGGACATCGCGGAAGCGCAAGGCGCGCTGCGCGGCCTGCTCGAAGGAGTTCTCGCGCCGACCGGCGTGAGCGGCAACGGCTACCTCGCGCTGAGGGTGCTGACCCTGCGCGGGCCGATGGCCCCCGGCGACCTGCGTGACTTCCTCGCCGGGCAGAGGCAGCTCGGCCTCGACCCGGCGGGCGCCGCCGCCCTCCTCGACGACCTGGCGGCCCGCGGCCTGATCGGCGTCGGCGACGACGGCCTGACCAGGACCACCCAGGAGGGCGCCGCCCTCCACACGCGCCTGTCGGAGACCATCGCCCCCATCACGGGCCAGGTCTTCGGCGACTTCGATCCAGCCGACCTCGAAGTCGCCCACCGCGTGCTGAACGAGGTGATGCGCAGGGCCGACGAGGTGCGCGCCGGCCTCTGACCACGCCGGCTACTCGGCGCCCGACTCCTGGCGCCGCATCCAGCGGATCTCGCTCTCGATGAAGTCGTCGATGTCGCCGTCGAGCACGGCCGTCGGGTTGCCCGCCTCGGTGCCCGTGCGCAGGTCCTTCACGATCTGGTACGGGTGCAGCACGTAGTTGCGGATCTGGGTGCCCCACGAGGTGGTCGTGGCGCCGCGCAGCTCCGACATCTTCTCCGCCTCCTCCTGCCGCTTGCGCTCGAGCAGCTTGGCCTGAAGCACCGCCATCGCGGTGGCGCGGTTCTGCAGCTGGGAGCGCTCGTTCTGGCAGGAGACCACGATGCCGGTGGGCAGGTGGGTGATGCGGACGGCCGAGTCGGTGGTGTTGACGCCCTGGCCGCCGGGTCCTGACGACCGGTAGACGTCGATGCGGAGCTCGTCCTCGTTGATGTCGATGTGGTCGGTCTGCTCGACGACCGGCACGATGTCGACGCCCGCGAACGAGGTCTGACGGCGGCCCTGGTTGTCGAAGGGCGAGATGCGCACCAGCCGGTGGGTGCCGTGCTCGCCGCGCAGCGTGCCGTAGGCGTAGGGCGCCTTGACGGTGAAGGTGGCCGACTTGATGCCCGCCTCCTCCGCGTAGGAGGTCTCGTAGACCTCCGACGGGTAGCCCTTGCGCTCGGCCCAGCGGAGGTACATGCGCAGGAGCATCTGCGCCCAGTCGGCGGCGTCGACGCCACCGGCCTGGGAGTTGATGGTCACCAGAGCCTCTCGGGCGTCGTACTCGCCCGAGAGCAGGGTGCGCACCTCGAGGGCGTTGACGTCGCCGCGCAGCGAGCCCAGCTCGCGGTGCGCCTCGGCGAGCGTGTCGGGGTCGTCTTCCTCCGCCGCCAGCTCGAACAGCACGCCCAGGTCGTCGAGGCGCCGCACCAGGGCCTCGACGCGGTTGAGCTCGCCCTGGAGGTGCGAGAGCTTGCTGGTGACCTTCTGCGCCTGCTCGGGGTCGTCCCAGAGATCCGGCGCGGCCACCTGCTCTTCGAGCGCGGCGATCTGCTTGCGCATCGCATCGAGGTCGAGCACGTCCTTGATGCTGGCGAGGGTGTTGGAGAGCTCGCCGATCTCTTCTGCCGGATCCTTGTCTGCCACGTCTATCAAGGGTACGGCACGCCGTAACATGTCGAGGTGCGTGCATACGGTCGGCGGGGAGTGCTGGCGCTCGCCGCCGCCTTCCTGGCGGTGGCCGGGTGCAGCGACACGCCTGTGGAACAGCCCAGACAGTCGCCGGTCGCGGCGGCTTCCGCCACGGCGACGGCCGAGAAGCCGCCCATCACGCCCGGCGAGGCGCGCGAGGTGTTCAACGCCTACGTGGCGACCGACGCGGTCAATCGCGGCGCGGGCTTCCAGTGGTACGCCCGCGACCAGGTGACCGGCGGCAGGGCCACGCTGACGATGGCCGAGTACGACGCCAGCCGGTTCCCCGCGCCGCACAGGTGGGGCAAGCCCACGGTGTGGGTGCCGAGGCTGGCGGCCGGCGACCGCAACCCGTGGTTCTCGGCGATCGCCGAGCGCGACGGGCGCCCGGCGATCGTCACCTTCGTCGGGCAGGGCGCCGACTGGCTGCTGACCTCCGTGGCGGTGCTGGAGCCCGGCCAGGAGCCGCCCGCCGTCGAGCTCGACGCCGACGGCTACGCCACGCCGCTGTCGAGCACCGACAAGAGCGTGGCCATCAGCCCCACCTTCATGGCGCCCCTGCACGCGTCGGTGGCGGAGGCCGGTCCCGAGGGCATCGCGGCCGGTCTCATCGCACCCGGCCCCTACACCACCGAGACGGCCGACAAGATCGCCGCCGACCGCAAGCGGTGGAAGGGCCTGGGCTACGACTACGACTCGATCTTCTCGGCGGGTGAGCTGCGCACCTTCGCGCTGCGCACCACTGGCGGCGGCGCGCTGGTGCAGTATTCACTGAACCAGTCGACCTCCATCACCAACCGGCTCGACAAGAAGGGCCTGGGCATCCCGGTGCCCGAGGAACTGCGCGGCCTGGAGCCGAGCCTGTGGGCGCAGTTGTCGCTGAAGACCTCCGAGATGCACCAGTACGCCACCGCCGTGCCGCCCATCGACTCGACCAAGCCCGCCGTCGTGATCGCCCACGACGGCGGCGTCTACCAGGCCAAGGCCGACAACTAGAGGGGTACGGCAGGCGCGCGGCGCCTGCCGTACCCTCCGGCTCACGCCTCGGTGTGCGGCAGGCCGCTCGACGCCACCAGGGTGCGGATGGCCCGCAGGGCCACCGAGAGCGTCGCCAGGTCGAAGTTGTCGCTCTCCCAGATCTCCGACAGCGTCTGCCTGGCCCGCGAGACCGCCGCCGAGTTCGCCTCGGTCCACAAGCCCAGCCGCTCCTCGGGCGACTGCCCGGTCGTGCTCTGCGCCAGCACGTCACGGGTCAGCGAGGCGTGCGCCGCGTAGAGGTCGTCGCGCAGCGCCGAGCGCGCCATGGAGTTCCAGCGGCTGTCGCGGGGCAGGGCGATGATCCGCTCGCGCAGGCGCGCGAGCTGCAGCCGGTCGGCCAGATCGAAGTAGACCTCGGCCACCTCCCCGACCGGCCTGCCGGCCGAGAAGGCCGTCTCGACCAGGTCGAAGGTGGAGTACGCCGGCACCATCGCCGCCGCCCGCTCGGCCAGCTCCAGAGGTACGGCACGCGCCACGAACGAGTCGCGCCGATCCTCGAAGGCGGCCAGGTCGGGCCCGGTGAGCAGCTTGGGCATGTGGGTGAGCAGCCCGTTGACGCCCTTGACGAAGAAGGCGACCGAGCCGGCCAGGTCGAGCGGGGGCCGCCGGTTGGTCAGCAGCCACCGGGTGCCGCGCTCGCAGAGCTTGCGCGCCTCCAGCAGCATGGCGATCTGCGTGGCGGTGTCGACCTTGTTGTCGAGCTCCTCGACGGCGCGGAAGAAGCTGGGCAGGTCGAAGACCTCGCGGGTGACCAGCCAGGCCTTGGCGATGTCGGAGGCCGACGCGCCGGTCTCCTCCCCCAGCCGGAACATGAACGACGTGCCGGTGGAGTTGACCAGCTCGTTCGTCACGCAGGTGGTGATGATCTCGCGGCGCAGCGGGTGGGCGTCCATGTAGGTGCGGAACCGCTCGCGCAACGCCGACGGGAAGTACGACACCAGCCAGGAGGCCAGGTACGGGTCGTCGGGCAGGTCGGAGGCGAGCAGCTCGGCGTCGACCACGAGCTTGGTGTAGGCCAGCAGCACCGAGAACTCCGGCGCGGTCAGCCCGAGCCGCGCCTGGCGCCGCTCGGCCAGCGTCTTGTCGGAGGGCAGGAACTCCAGCTCGCGGTTGACCAGCCCGTCGCGCTCCAGCCTGCGCAGGTAGCGGGCGTGGATGTGGAGCATCTCCACGGACTGGGCGCGGGCGGCGGCCAGCACCACGTTCTGCGCGTAGTTGTCGCGCAGGACCAGGTCGGCGACCTCGTCGGTCATCTCGCGGAAGACCTGGTTGCGCTGCTTGTCGGTGAGCTCGCCGTCGCGCACGACCTCGTCGAGCAGGATCTTGATGTTCACCTCGTGGTCGGAGGTGTCGACGCCCGCCGAGTTGTCGATGAAGTCGGTGTTGACCAGCCCGCCGTTGAGCGCGAACTCGATGCGGGCCAGCTGGGTCAGGCCCAGGTTGCCGCCCTCGCCGACCACCTTGCAGCGCAGGTCGGCGCCGTTGACCCGCAGGGCGTCGTTGGCCTTGTCGCCGACGTCGGCGTTCGACTCGGCGCCGCCCTTGACGTAGGTGCCGATGCCGCCGTTCCACAGCAGGTCGACGGGCGCCTTGAGGATGGCGTTGATCAGGTCGTTGGGCGCCATCGCGTTGACGTTGCCGTCGATGCCCAGCGCCGCGCGCAGCTGCGGCGACAGCGGGATCGACTTGGCGGAGCGCGGCCACACCCCGCCGCCCGCGGAGATCAGCTCGGCGTTGTAGTCGGCCCACGAGCTGCGCGGCAGCTCGAACAGGCGCTTGCGCTCCTCGAAGGTGGCGGCCGAGTCGGGCTCGGGGTCGACGAAGATGTGCCGGTGGTCGAAGGCGGCCACCAGGCGGATGTGCGGCGACAGCAGCATGCCGTTGCCGAACACGTCGCCCGACATGTCGCCGATGCCGACGACGGTGAAGTCGGTGGTCTGGATGTCGACGCCCGTCGTGCGGAAGTGGTACTTCACCGACTCCCAGGCGCCGCGCGCGGTGATGCCCATCGCCTTGTGGTCGTAGCCGACCGAGCCGCCGGAGGCGAAGGCGTCGCCCAGCCAGAAGCCGTACTCCTTGGCCACGCTGTTGGCGATGTCGGAGAAGGTCGCGGTGCCCTTGTCGGCCGCCACCACCAGGTAGGTGTCGTCGCCGTCGTGCCGTACGACGTCGGGCGGCGGCACGACCGAGCCCTCGACCAGGTTGTCGGTGACGTCGAGCAGGCCGGAGATGAACATCCGGTAGCAGGCCACGCCCTCGGCGAGCACATCCTCGCGAGAACCCGACACCGGCGGCTTCTTGACGACGAACCCGCCCTTGGAGCCGGTCGGCACGATGACGGTGTTCTTCACCATCTGCGCCTTGACCAGGCCGAGGATCTCGGTGCGGAAGTCCTCCATGCGGTCGGACCAGCGCAGTCCGCCCCTGGCCACCTTGCCGAAGCGCAGGTGCACGCCCTCGACGCGCGCGGAGTAGACGAAGATCTCGTACTTGGGCCGCGGCAGCGGCAGCACGCTGATCGCCTGCGGGTCCAGCTTCAGCGAGATGTACGGCTTGCGCTTGCCGTCGGGGCCGTGCTGAAAGTAGTTGGTGCGCAGCGTGGACTGGATCATCTCCAGGTAGGCGCGCAGGATGCGGTCCTCGTCGAGCGAGGCCACCTCGTCGAGCGCGCCGAGGATCTCCTCGGTGAGCGCCTCGGCCATCTCGTGGCGCGTCTCCTCCGAACGCTTGGGGTCGAGCCGCGCCTCGAACAGGCTGACCAGCAGCCGCGCCAGCCGCACGTTGCCGGTGAGCACCCGCTCCATGTAGCGCTGGCTGAAGGTGGAGCCCGCCTGGCGGAGGTACTTGGCGTAGACCCGCAGGATCTCGACCTGCTCCCAGGTCAGCCCGGCGACCAGGATGAGCGCGTTGAAGTTGTCGGCCGCGGCCCTGCCGTTCCACAGCGCCGACAGGCCGTCCTGGAACAGGCGCTTGAAGTCTTCGCGCCCCACCTCGGGCGAGGGGCTGTAGCGCAGCCCGAAGTCGTAGATCCAGGCGTTCTTGGTGGAGGGGTCGTTGTCGCGGTCGACCTCGTAGGGTCGCTCGTCGACGACCTCGACGCCGAGCCGCTGGATGAGCGGGAGCGCCTTCGACAGCGAGATCGGCGAGCCCAGCTTGTAGATCTTCAGCCGCCGCTCACCCTCGGTCACGTCGTAGGGCTCGTAGAGGTTGATGCTGATCTCGTCGGGCGAGGCCCCGACCAGTTCCTCGAGCCGCTTGAGGTCGACGACGGCCAGCTTGGGCGGGAAGTCGACCTTGTAGCCCTCGGGGAAGGCGTTCTGGTAGCGCCTGGCGAGCTGGGGCGCGTCGACCTCGGAGGTCATCTCGGTGAGCGCGTCGGCCAGGTCGTCCTCCCACGACCGCGTGATCGCGGCCAGCCGGGACTCCAGCTCCTCGACATCCACCTTCGGCTGCGGGAGCGGCTCGCCCCGCCTGCCGCGCACGACCACGTGCAGCCGGGCCAGCGCCGACTCGCCGATCATCGCGCTGTAGTCGAGCGTGGCGCCGCCCAGCGCCTTGAGCAGCAGCTCCTGCATCTTGAGCCGGACCTTGGTGGTGTAGCGGTCGCGCGGCAGGTAGATCAGGCAGGAGATGAAGCGGCCGTAGTCGTCGCGGCGCAGGAACAGCCTGACCTGCTTGCGCTCGCGCAGCCGCAGCACGCCCTGGGCGATCGGGACGAGCTGCTCGACGGAGGTCTGGAAGAGCTCGTCGCGCGGGAAGGTCTCGAGGATCTCGATGAGGTCCTTGCCGTCGTGCGACTCGGGGGTCAGCCCGGCGGCGTCGAGCACCTCGGCGAGCTTGCGGCGCAGCACCGGGATGCGGGAGATCGACTCGTTGTAGGCGACATGGGTGAACAGGCCCAGGAAGCGGCGCTCGCCGATGACCTCGCCCTCGGGCGAGAAGAGCTTGACGCCGACGTAGTCGAGGTAGGCGCTGCGGTGGACGGTCGCGCGGGAGTTGGCCTTGGTGATGATCAGCAGCTGCCGCTCGCGGGCCTTGGCGCGCAGCTCGGCCGGCATGGCCGCGAAGCTGTCGGACCCCGCCTTGTCGTCGCGCAGGATGCCCAGGGCCGCGCCCGGCACCGCGCGCAGGGAGTCTTCGGCGCTGTCGAGGCGGTACTCCCTGTAGCCGAGGAAGGTGAAGTGCCCGTCGGCCAGCCACTTGAGCAGGTGGATGCTGTCCTCGACCTCCGCGGGCTCCAGCGGGGGCGGGTTGTCGGACAGGTCCTCGGCGGTCTGCACCGCCAGGGCGCGCATCTTCACGAAGTCCTCGACCGCGTGCCGTACGTCGGCCAGGACCCGCTGGAGATCGGCCTCCAGCTCCTTGAGCCTGGTCGGGTCGGACTGGCGGTCGATCTCGATGTGCATCCACGACTCGACCTGCATCTGGCCGGTGATGTCCTCCTGACCGCGGCCCAGCAGCCGTCCCGTCATGTCGCGGCGCACCCGCATCTGCGGGTGGACGATCAGGTGCACGCCGATGTCGTGCCTGGTCAGCTCCATCGTGACGCTGTCGACCAGGAACGGCATGTCGTCGGTGACCACCTCGACCACGGAGTGGCCGGGATCCCAGCCGTTCTCCTCCACGGTGGGCGTGTAGACGCGCACCAGCGCGCGGCCCTGGGGCCGCACCTCCGCAAGATGTTTCTCCGACATGGCCGGACCGTAGATGTCAACCGGGTTGCGCTCGAGCAGATCCTCGGGCGCGACGTGCCGGTAATAGACCCGGAGAAATGCCAGCGCCTCCTCCGGAGGCACGTCGGCGCACTGGTGCGCCGCCCGCTGGAGCAGTTCGTCCTTGGCCTCTTCGAGCGGCATGTCGCTCTCACTCCTTTGTGAGGGTTTAACCATGATTTAGAGCCAGGCCCTTAGTTCCCACAGCAGTGGGAAGTAGTGCATTCGTGTCCGGCCCCGCAGGTACGGAGCCCCGGTGGAGCCCCCGGTGCCGGATTTGGTGCCGATCTGCCGTTCGACCATCTGGACGTGACGCATACGCCACAGCGCGGCCGTCTCGTCGTGGGTCAGCAGATCTTCGGCCAGTTGCCACAGGTCGTCGTAGGTCCTGCGGTCCCTCGCCACCGCAAGCAGCGACCCCATGAGCTCCTCGTCGGAGGTCTCCAGGCCGCGCTGAGAGAGGGCGGTGAGATAAGCATCCCACAGCGTGGGCTCGTCCATGCGGCGGCGCAGCCGGGCGAGTTCGTCCTCGCTGGCGTCGCGCAACCCCGTGAGGTAGCGCGCCTCCTTCAGCCCCGACAGGAACTCCAGCTCGCGGAACTGCACGGACTGGAAGCCGCTGGCCGGGGCCAGCTTGGAACGGAATTCCAGGAAGTCCTGGGGAGTCATCGTCTCCAGGACCTCCACCTGCTCGATCAGCACCCGTTCGACCGCGTGGACCCGGCGGAACACATGCCGGGCCTGCCACAGCTCGTCGTTGAACATGGCTTCTCGCGCGGACTCGAGCTCGTGCAGCAGCAGCTTGAACCACAGCTCGTAGACCTGATGGATGGTGATGAACAGCAACTCGTCGGGGGCGTTCGACTGCGGCAACTGCTGGGCGAGAAGTTCGGGAAGCCGAAGGTAGGCGCCGTAGGACAGCCGACCGCCCTCCTCGCCGAACTGCCTGTTCGATGGCATGCCATCTCCCCCACGCACGTTCCTGATACCACCCGAAAAGCGGCTAATCGTCAACGCGGGAGGATTGTTGCTTCAGTTCGTCGAGGGCGAGGGGCACCTCTTGCAGCTCCTGAATCTCGCGCCGGCAGTCGGCGCAGCCGTCGAGATGGCGTTCGAAGCGCTCGGTCTCGTCGTCGTCGAGGACACCGAGCACGTAGGCCGCCACCTCTGGATGCATCAGCCGGCCGCCCCCTTCTCACGCAGCAGCTCACGGAGGGCTCTGATCGCGTAGTAGAGCCTCGACTTCACCGTGCCCGGCGGAATCCCCAGTATCTCCGCCGCTTCACTTATCGTACGGTCCCGCAGGTAGGTCTGTTCAATGACTTCGCGGTGTTCGTCGGACAGATGCCCGAGCGCGTCGGCGACCACGATCGCCGACAGGGTCCGATCGGCGCCGTCCGGCACCGAGATGGTGTCGGCCTCGGGCGGCTCGACCTCGGTCGGCCGGGCGCTGCGACGCCTGCGGCCGTCGATGACGATGCGCCTGGCCACGGTGAGCAGCCACGCCCACAGGAGCCCGGGTTCCCAGTGCAACCGTGCGGAGTTGCGCCAGGCCCGGACGATGGTCTCCTGGACGACGTCCTCCGCCCATTGGAGATCATTGCCGGTCGATCTGCGCACGTGACGCAAGAGCGGCCCGCCGAACTGCTGGTAGAGCAGCGCGATGCGTTGCTCATCGTCCTTGGAGTGAGCTAACACGGCGCACATCTTTACATCTTCGTTATCGCCTCGGTAGTCACTCTGATAACTCCAGTCATTTCTGACTATCTGTGCACATCTTGTGAACCGGGGTGGCAGGGCCCGCGTACCTCGGATCATGCGAAGACGATTCGCCGATATCGCCGGCACGACGGTCATGCTCGGCGGCTTCGCGCTGGCGGCCGTGGTCACCGTCGCGCTCGTGCTGCCGTCGGCCGGCCAGCCCGCCCTCGGAGCGGGCTGGCGAGCCACCTCGACCGGCCCCCTGGGGCCCGCCGACATCGACTTCCTGATCAAGGTACGGCAGGCGGGCCTGTGGGAGATCCCCACCGGCCAGCAGGCCCAGACCAGCGCCCAGAGCGAGAAGGTCAAGGACGTCGGCAGGCACCTCGTCGAAGACCACACCAAGCTCGACATCGAGGTACGCAAGGTCGCCGCCCAGCTCGGCGTGGACCTGCCCAGCGCGGCCTCCCCCGACCAGCAGCGCTGGATGGCCCAGCTGTCGTCGAAGACCGGCGCCTCCTACGACCGGGACTTCGCCAACCTGCTCAGGGCCGCCCACGGCAAGGTCTTCACCGTCGTGGCCGCGGTCCGGGCCGGCACACGCAACGACGAGATCCGCAAGTTCGCCCAGAAGGCCGTCGTGGTCGTGATGCGGCACATGACGCTCCTGGAGTCCACCGGGCTCGTCGACCACTTCGCGCTGCCGGAACCGCCCACGCCCTCACCACTTCCAGGAGGGATCACATGAGATCGAAACGCCTGGCTGCCGCCTGTTCGGCGCTTGCCGTACTGGCCGGCGGCCTCGTCACCGCGGGTGTGCTCACCGCCGCCCCCGTGCTGGCCGACCACTGCGACCCTGCCGGCCACTCCCGGCAGGACCAGCTGAACCAGCAGCAGCAGAACCCGGAGCAGCAGAATTCCGAACAGCAGAACGCCGGGGCGCAGGCCCCGCCCGACCCGTCGCAGGAACCCACCGCCCAGGAGGAGCCCACCGAGGAGCCGTCCCAGGACAGCCGGCGCCGCAGGCCCACCCCGACGCCGTCGGAGGAGGCGCCGCCCGACCCGACGCAGCAGCCCACCGAGGAGCCCACCGGCGACCCCAGCGCCTCGCCGTCCGCCTCCGCCTCGCCCTCGCCGACCCAGACGAACGACGAGTGCGCCGACCTCGGCCCGTTCGTCGAGGACTTCGTCAACATCCGCCAGGTGCCCGCCAACGGCAACGCCAACCTGTTCGGCCGCGGCGGCAGCTTCGTCTCGCAGTGCGGCACCAACGGCAACGGCCACAACAACCCCGACAACTTCATCGTCGCCCCCGGCGTCAGCAACGGCGCCCACCACCTGCACGACTACGTCGGCAACCTCTCGACCGACGCGTTCTCCACCGACCAGTCACTGGCCGCCGCCGGCACCACCTGCCGGCTGAACGACCGCTCGACCTACTTCTGGCCGGTCCTGCGCAACCGCAAGATCGACGCCAACGTCGACGACCCCGACGGCAACGTCGGCGTCGTGCTCAGGCCCCGCCAGGCGATCATGCTCTTCCGCAGCCCCGGCCAGCGGGTCAGCGCCATGCCGAGGTTCCTGCGCATGATCACCGGCGACGCCAAGGCCGCCACCAACGGCGGCGCCAACGCCCGCGCCCAGTGGACGTGCACCGGCTTCACCAACCGGGTCACCACCAAGTACCCGCTGTGCCCGCGCGGCAGCCAGGTCGTGCGCATCCTCGACTTCCCCAGCTGCTGGGACGGCCAGAACACCGACAGCGCCAACCACCGCACCCACGTGCTCTTCCCCCAGGGCGGCAGGTGCCCGGCAGGCACGCGCGCCATCCCGCAACTGCGGATGATCCTCACCTACTCGGTGCCCACGGGGCCCTCCTACGCCCTCGACGCCTTCCCCGAGCAGAAGCACAACCCGATCACCGACCACGCCGACTTCGCCAACGTGATGCCCGACCGGCTGATGGCCACCGTCGTCAACTGCATCAACCGCGGCCGCCGCTGCTAGGTGACCCTCCCGGGCAGCACCCTCAAGCGACCCCTGGGAGAGGAACCCATGCTTCATCGACGCCAACCCCGGCATGCCACCACGCTCGACACCCGGAACATGAGGCTCGGCGCGATCGCCTCGTTCACCGCGGTGCTCCTGTCCGTGATCGCGCTGGCCCGCTCCCCCCGCGGCCTGGAAATGCTCGTCTTCCTCGACTTCTACGTCGGCGTCTTCTCGCTCGTCTCGCTCACCGCCACCGTCGCCCTCGGCCTGCTGGCCAGCGAACGGGTGCTGCTGGCCGCGCCCAACCGCGTGCGGGTCCAGCTGGCCCACCGCATCGCCGCCGCGGCCGGGGTGGCCTTCCTCACGATCCACATCGCCATGAAGATCGACCGGGTCTCCGCGCTCGGGCTGGCCGCCGCCGCCCTCGTGCTCATGGCCGCCACCAGCGGCGTCCTGCGGGGCCGGTTCGCCAGTACGGCCAGGCCGGGGCTGTGGCGCATGCTACACGGCGCCTCCTACCTGGCCTGGCCCATGGCGATCATGCACGGCCTGTCCGCGGGACGCGCCCCCGCGGGCTGGGTCACCTGGGCCTACCTGGCCTGCCTGGCCGCCGTGGGCGCCGCCCTGCTCGTCCGGCTCTGGGCGACGCTGATCAGGCCGCCTGCCGTACCGGAGAAGGTGCACGCGCCCGAGGTCACCGCCGAGGCCCCGGCCGAGCCGTCCACCACCACCGTCCCCGCCGTCAACGCCCCAGTCGACCTCGCCCAGTACCGGAGAGCCGGTTGACATCCTCCCCACGGGTGAACCCGGGAGACTCCCATCCTCACGGATCGAGTTTCCTGCTTCACCGCCAGCCGCCCGTCCAGCTTGCGCTGCCCGGGCCTTACGCCGGCTCCACAGGCGTTTCAGCTCTCCACCAGCCCGGCGGCGAGCACGTTCATCGCGGCGTTGACGTCCCGATCGTGGCGCGCGCCGCAGTCACACTGCCACTCACGGACGTTGAGCGGCATCGACTCGCGCATGGCCCCGCAGAGCGAGCAAAGCTTGGAGGAGGGGAACCAGCGGTCCACCGCCACCAATGTGCGCCCGTACCACCCGGCCTTGTACTCCAGCATCGAGCGGAACTCCCGCCAGCTCACATCCGAGATGGCTCGGGCCGGCGCACGGTTCTTGACCAGGTTGCGGACGGCCAGGTCTTCCACGGCGATCACTTGGTTCTCGCGAACAAGCCGAGTGGTGACCTTGTGCAGGTGGTCTCGCCTGCGGTCGGCGATCCGTGCGTACACCTTCGCTACCTGCCGACGGGCCTTGGCCCGGTTGTTCGACCCCTTCTGCTTTCGAGCCAGCGCCCGCTGAGCCTTGGCGAGCCTGCGCCGGTCGATACGTTCATGACGCGGGTTCACGATCTTCTCGCCCGTCGAGAGCGTGGCCAGCGTCGCGATTCCCGCGTCCACACCTACCGACGCCTCCACTGGCGGCAGCGCCGAGATCTCCTCCTCGACCAGCATGGACACGAACCAACGCCCGGCCGGGTCCCGACTTACCGTGACAGTGGACGGCTCCGCCCCCTCGGGCAGTGGACGCGACCAGCGGATGTCGAGAGGGCTGTCCATCTTCGCCAGGATGAGGCGTCCGTCGCGCCAGCGGAACGCCGAGCGGGTGTACTCCGCGCTGGCGCGCGACTTCTTGCGCGATTTGAACGTCGGGTATCCGGCGCGTCGAGCGAAGAAATTCACGAAGGCAGCTTGCAGATGCCGCAACGCCTGTTGGAGCGGAACGCAGGACACCTCGTTGAGGAAGGCCAGTTCCTCGGTCTTCTTCCACTCCGTGAGCGCGGCCGACGACTCCGCATACGACGCCCGACGACCACCGGACGCGTAGGCGAAGGTCCGCTCGTCCAACGCCCTGTTGTAGGCCCGCTTCACCAACTGCGCCAGGCCTCAGATTCTACTGGGCGATCAAGCAGTTATCGCATCTTTGTTCGATTCGCGGTGGAGCCCAGCGGTTCTATACCCAAGGAGATTCGATGATCCCCCACCGAGTCCCGCCCGTCCTGCGCATCGGGCCCGCCCGCCTCACCGCCGGGCTGGACCACTGCCGCCGGCTGGACCTGCCGGCTCACCGCACCCTGCACGGCACCCCCGCGCCACGCGACCTGACGAACCTCATCGCCCAGGTCGACGAGGTGGATCTGCGCGGGCGCGGGGGCGCCGCCTTCCCTTTCGGGCGCAAGCTCCGCGCCGTCTCCGCGGGCTCGCGCGAGAGCGTCGTCCTGGTCAACGCCGCCGAGGGTGAGCCCGCCAGCTGCAAGGACGCGATGCTCCTGGTGCGCACCCCGCACCTGGTGCTCGACGGCGCGGTCCTGGCGGCCGAGTCGCTGCACGCGCGCGAGGTGGTCGTCGCCGTCGCCGCCGGCAGCGTGCCCCTGGCCTCCGTCGAGGCGGCCGTCGCCGAGCGCCGCGCCGCCAGCGTGGCCGGGGCCGCGGAATCCCATCTGCCGATCCGCGTCGTCGGCCTGCCCGAGCGGTTCATCACCGGTGAGGGCGGGGCGCTCGTGCGCGGGGTCAACGGGCTGGACGCCTCGCCTCCGGGGCGCAAACGCCGCGCGGCGACCGCCGGGGTGGACGGGCTGCCCACGTTGTTGTCGAACGCCGAGACCTTCGCCCAGCTGGCGATCCTGGCCGAGCACGGCGTGGAGGGCTACGCCTCGGTGGGGACCTCGCGCGAGCCCGGCACCACGCTGCTGACCGTCGGCGGCACGCACGTGGTCGAGGTGCCGTACGGCACGCCGCTGGCCGCGGTGCTGGAGTTGTGTTCGCTGGAGGCGGGCGACGGGGTGCTCATGGGGGGCTACCACGGCTCGTGGCTGCCGGGATCGGCGGTCGGGCCCCCATCGGCGGTGAGCGAGCCGCCACTTCCGGCCCCCGCCGTACTCTCCCTCGTCCCCGCCCCGGTGACGGGACCCTTCCCCGCCCCGGTGACGGGACCCTTCCCCGCCCCGGTGACGGGAGCCTTCCCCGCCCCTGTTACCGACCCTTTCCCCGCCCCCGTCACCGGCCCCTTCCCCGCGCTGTCGCAGGCGCCCACCGACCCGTTCCCCGCGCTCCCTCAGGCGTCACCGCAGGCGCCACCGCCGCCCGGCGTCGAGATCTCCCGTCTCGGGCTGGAGGCCGCGGGCGCCACCCTGGGCGCGGGCATCATCGTCCCCCTCGGCTCCGACACCTGCCCGCTGGGCGAGACCACCCGGGTGGCCGCCTACCTGGCCGCCCAGTCGTCCGGGCAGTGCGGGCCCTGCAGGATGGGCCTGCCCGAGGTCGCCCGCGCGCTGGTCGCGTTGTGCGAGGGGCACGGCTCGTCCGACTCGGTGCGGCGTGCCGTACGGGCCGTCGAGCGGCGTGGAGCCTGCTTCCACCCCGACGGCACCGCGCGCTTCGTCCTGTCGGCCCTCGACGCCTTCGCCGACGACGTCGCCGCCCACCTGGAGTCGGGCACCTGCGGCCGGCCCGTGCGCGGGGTGCTGCCCCTGCCCGAGTCGTCGGACGAGCCCAGCTACCGGCTCGACGTCGACTGGACCCGCTGCGAGGGGCACGGGCT
Source organism: Nonomuraea soli (assembly GCF_013761175.1). Taxonomy (GTDB): domain Bacteria; phylum Actinomycetota; class Actinomycetes; order Streptosporangiales; family Streptosporangiaceae; genus Nonomuraea; species Nonomuraea soli. The sequence continues at coordinate 384,057 of NZ_JACDUR010000004.1, read as the reverse complement.
CTGCGCGCACCTGCTGCCGGAGTTCGTCGACCTGGACGAGTTCGGCTATCCGTCGTTCCGTACGGTGCCCGGCTGGATGGCGAAGGAGGCCCGCCGTGCCGTCGAGATGTGCCCCGCGCTCGCCCTCCGCCTGGCTTAGAGCCATCGGCTATCCTGATGCCGATGGCTCAAGGATCGTTCACACGCGTGCAGCGCCTCGGCAACGCCCGGGCGCGAGTAGCCGTGCGCCGATAGGCGCCGCCTTCGCGTCCCCGATCCTTTCACGCCCGACCGGCGTGCCTTCCCACATGGAACAACCATGGACAAGCCATCCCTTGACGGCCTCGAAGCCAAGTGGAACCACCGCTGGGCGAGCCAGGGAACCTACCGTTTCGACCGCTCCCAGCCGCGCGAGCGTGTCTACTCCATCGACACCCCTCCCCCCACCGCCTCCGGCTCGCTGCACGCGGGCCAGGTGTTCTCCTACACCCACACCGACCTGATCGCCCGCTACAAGCGCATGCGCGGCTACGCGGTCTTCTACCCGATGGGCTGGGACGACAACGGCCTGCCCACCGAGCGTCGCGTGCAGAACCACTACGGCATCACGCCGGCCGAGGTGGGCCGGACGAAGTTCGTGGAGTTGTGCCACGAGCTGATCGCCCAGGACGAGGCGGCCTTCGAGGCGCTGTGGCGCAGGCTGGGCCTGTCGGTCGACTGGGACCACCTCTACACGACCGTGGGCCCCGCCTCCGCGCGGGTCTCGCAGCTGGCGTTCCTGCGCAACCTGGCCAGGGGCGAGGCCTACCAGGCGGAGGCGCCCACGTTGTGGGACGTCACCTTCCAGACGGCGGTCGCCCAGGCGGAGCTGGAGGACCGCGAGCGGCCCGGCGCCTATCACCGGATCAGATTCGGCGACCTGGAGATCGACACGACCAGGCCCGAGCTGCTGCCGGCGTGCGTCGCGCTGGTCGGGCACCCGGACGACCCGCGATACCAGGACGTGTACGGCACGACGGCGACCGTCCCCCTGTACGGGTACGAGGTGCCGGTCCTGAGCCACCACCTGGCCGATCCTGACAAGGGCACCGGGCTGGCCATGGTCTGCACGTTCGGCGACGTGACGGACGTGATCTGGTGGCGCGAGCTGGACCTGCCGGTCCGCGCGATCATGGGCAGGGACGGGCGGTTCCTGCCCGGCACCCCTCATGAAGGGCTGACGGCCAAGCAGGCCAGGAAGCGCATCGTCGAGGAGCTCGGGCTCGCGGAGCCGCGCCCGATCACTCACCAGGTGAAGTTCTACGAGAAGGGCGAGCTCCCGCTGGAGATCGTCACGAGCCGCCAGTGGTACCTGCGCAACGGCGGGCGCGACCCGGAGCTGCGCGCGACGCTGAAGGCCAGGGGCCGCGAGCTGGGGTGGGCGCCGGAGTTCATGCGCCACCGCTACGAGAACTGGGTCGACGGCCTCAACGGCGACTGGCTGATCAGCCGCCAGCGCTGGTTCGGCGTGCCCTTCCCCGTCTGGTACCCCCTCGACGCCGACGGCGAGCCGATCCACGACCGGCCGATCCTGCCCGAGGAGTCGAGGCTGCCGGTCGACCCCCACCTCGACGTGCCCGAGGGTTTCACCGAGGAGCAGCGCGGCGTGCCGTACGGCTTCGCGGCCGATCCCGACGTGATGGACACCTGGGCCACCTCGGGCCTGACGCCGCAGATCGTGTGCGGGTGGGAGCGCGATCCCGACCTGTTCGCGCGCACCTTCCCGATGGATCTCAACACGCACGCGCACGAGATCATCCGCACGTGGCTGTTCGGCAGGGTGCTGCGGGCACACTTCGAGCACGGCGCGCTGCCCTGGAGGAGCTCGATGATCTCCGGATGGGTGGTCGACCCCGACCGCAGGAAGATGAGCAAGTCCGCGGGCAACGCCACGACGCCGATCGGGGTGCTGGAGAGGTACGGCACCGATGCGGTGCGGTGGCGGGCGGCGGGTGCGCGGCCGGGCATGGACACGCCCTTCGACGAGAGCCAGATGAAGGTCGGGCGCAGGCTCGCGACCAAGATCCTCAATGCGGGGCGTTTCATCCTGTCGTTCGAGGACGCGGGCGGGAAGCCGTCGCGGCCCCTCGACCTGGCCCTGCTCGCCGCGCTGCGCCAGGTCGTGGAGCGGGCCACGGACGCCTTCGAGTCCTTCGACTACACCACGGCTCTGGAGGTCTCCGAGCGGTTCTTCTGGTCGTTCTGCGACGACTATCTGGAGCTGGTCAAGGAGCGCGCCTACGCGGGCGACGCCTCGGCGGTCTCCACGCTGCGCACCGCCCTGTCGGTGGTGCTCAGGCTGCTCGCGCCCGTCCTGCCGTACGTGACGGAGGAGGTCTGGTCGTGGTGGCGGGAGGGCTCGATCCACCTGGCGAGCTGGCCCGCCGCCGGCGAGCTGCCGGCGGGCGGCGACGCGGAGCTGCTGGCGGCGGCGGGGGCGGCGCTGTCGGCCATCCGCGGCGAGAAGTCCGCGCGCAAGCTGTCGCTCAGGGCGGGCCTCGACCGCTTCGAGCTGTACGGCACGGCCGGACAGCTGGCCAGGTTCGCCCAGGTCGGCGATGACCTGCGCGCGGCGGGACGCATCGGCGACCTGGTCCTGACCGCGATCCCCGTGATCGAGGCGCGGGATGCGCGATCGGTGACCGATCAGGGATGATCGGCGGCATGACGCCCTCGCGAGTGACCGAGTTCCGCCGGGCCGCTCGCGAACGGCTCGCCGGTTACGAGCACACGACCCTGGAGAGCGCGCCCGGCATGCGGGCCGCGGCGGTGGTGTTGTGCGTGGTGCCGGGCGACGACGGCTCGCCCTGCGTGGTCGTCATCAAGCGCGCCTATCGCGGCCGCAACGCCGGCCAGTGGGGGCTGCCGGGCGGCAGGGCCGAGCCGGGCGAGCCGCCGGAGCGGGCGGCGCTGCGCGAGCTGGAGGAGGAGCTCGGCCTCGTCGCCGGGCCCGCCGACGTGGTGGGCAGGCTCGACGACTTCCCGGCGGCGTCGGGCTTCGCGATCACGCCGATCGTCGCCGTGCCCGCCGTCGCCCAGCCGCTGCGGCCCGACCCGCAGGAGGTGCACTCGGCGCACCGGGTGCCGCTGGAGCGGCTGGCGGCCGACGACGTGCCGAAGTGGGTGGACCTGCCAGACGGTCCGCCGCTGCTGCAGATGTGGCTCGCGCCGGACATGCGCATCCACGCGCCGACGGGCGCGATCCTGTGGCAGTTCCGCGAGGTCGTGCTGCTGGGGCGGGCGGCGGACGAGTCGAGGGTGGCGCACTTCCGCCAGCCGGTGTGGACCCGCCGCTGAGGTGGTGTCCGCGTCGGTGACACATCTGTGACCCAACCTCATGGGGCACTCGCCCGTCTCACATGCGTGGATCGACGGCTTTTCCTGCAATCTGCGGCGTTGGCCCCGCTGCTGTCCTTCGCGCCTCCGCCCGACTGGGCGGGGCTGGGCCGTACTCTCAAGGGCACCCTCGTGCGCCCTGGCGACCGGGCCTACGACGGCGCCCGCAGGCTGTTCAACCCGGCCTTCGACTCCGTACGGCCCGGCGGCGTCGCCTACTGCGCCGGGGCCTCCGACGTCTCGGCCTGCCTGGCCTTCGCCCGCAAGAACCAGCTCGCCGTGCACCCGAGGTCGGGCGGCCACTCCTACGCGGGCTGGTCCACCGGCCCCGGCCTGGTCGTCGACGTGTCCCGGATGAACGGCGTCACCTACCGCGACGGCCGCGCGACCGTCGGAGCGGGCGCCAAGCTCGTCGACGTCTACGGCAAGCTCGCCCGCCACGGCGTGAGCATCCCCGCCGGGACCTGCCCGACCGTGGGCGTGAGCGGGCTGACGCTCGGCGGCGGCATCGGCGTCGTCGCCCGCAAGTACGGACTGACCTGTGACGCCCTGGAGTCGGTGCAGATCGTCACCGCCGACGGGCGGCTCCTGACGTGCGACGCCCAGCACCACGCGGAGCTGTTCTGGGCGTGCAGGGGTGGGGGCGGCGGCAATGTGGGAGTCGCCGTCTCCTTCACCTTCCTGGCCCACCAGACCGCGCAGGTCACCGCGTTCTTCCTGCACTGGCCGTGGAAGAAGGCCGCGCAGGCGGTCAGGGCCTGGCAGTCGTGGGCGCCCGCCGCGCCCGACGCGTTGTGGGCCAACCTGCACCTGTCGCGCGACACCGGCGGCCTCGACGTGCAGATCGGCGGGCTCTTCCTGGGCACGCAGGCCGGGCTGGCCCCCCTGCTCAAGCCGCTGACCGACCGGCTGGGCGCCCCGTCGTCACGCCTGGTCCGGCAGACGACGCACCACGACGCGATGATGATCATGGCGGGTTGCTCGGGGCTGTCGGTCTCCCAGTGCCACCTGCCCGGCCAGACGCGCGACGGGCGGCTGTCGCGCGAGGCCTTCACCGCCAAGTCGCACTTCGCCTACCGCAGGATCCCGGCGGCGGGCGTGGACGCCCTGGTCGCCTGGGTGGCCAGGAAGGGCCGCCACACCGTCCTGCTCGACGCGATGGGCGGCGCCGTCGCCCGTGTCCCCGAGGGAGCGACGGCCTTCCCGCACCGGCAGGCGTTGTTCAGCGTGCAGTACTACGCGCCGGGCCGCGACCGGAGCTGGGTGCGCGGGGTGCACGGGGCGCTCTCCCCGCACCTGGGCGACCACGCGTACGTCAACTACATCGATCCCGACCTGGCCTCCTGGCGCACCGCCTACTACGGCCGCAACGCCGCGCGACTGGCCCAGGTGAAGGCCGCCTACGACCCCGATCGCCTGTTCCGGCTGCCCCAGGGGTTCTGAACCCGCATTTCAGGGCAGTCGTGATGGTCATGACGGTCAATCAATCAACGTCCGGTCAGGAGGAGAAGCGGGACGAGGCGGGGTCAATGACAGTCGCGGTCGGTGCTGCCGAGCAAGCTGTGATCTCTCGCCTGTGCGCCACGGCCCAAGATGCGCTCGGCATGGACGCCGTGGCCGCGTGGGTGGGTGGCCAGTCCCTGTCGCTGCTCTACAGCAGCGACGATCTGGCCGACCGGCTGGAGGACATGCAGTCGACGCTCGGTGAGGGACCGGCACTCGACGCCTGGCGCACCGGAGGCCCGGTGGCGGCGACGGACCTCGACCTCACCCATTTCCAGACCCGCTGGCCCGATTTCACCCTGGGGGCGCTCGGCAGCGGGGTACGCGCCGTTTTCGTCTTGCCACTCCGTGAGGGAGCCATCCGGCTCGGCGGGGTCTCCCTGTATCGAACCAGGCCGGGAGGGTTGTCGCGCTGGGCCTGGGGCCAGGCACTCGGGCTGGCCGGCGGGCTGCTCGAGGTGATGTTGTCGGGCGCCGCCTACTACCCCGAGGCCGACACCGGCGCCATCGAGACCCACCAGGCCACCGGGATGGTCTCGGTCCAGCTGGGGGTCAGCCTGGAACAGGCCTTCGTGCACCTGCGTCAGTACGCGCGCGAGCACGAGATGCGCCTGTCGGAGGTGTCGCGCAGGGTGCTGGAGCGCCGCCTGAGATTCACGGAAGGAGGCCGGTCATGAGCAGGGACGCCGAACTGGCCGACGCCTTCGTGGGCCTGGCCGACACGCTCGTCGAGGACTTCGACGTCATCGACTTCCTCGAAGGCCTCACCGGCCACTGCGTTTCGTTGCTGGCGGTCGACGCGGCGGGACTGCTGCTGGCGGGCAACCGCGAACGCCTGCAGCTCGTCGCCGCCTCCTCCGAGCAGGCCAGGGTGCTGGAACTGTTCCAGCTGCAGGCCGACGAGGGGCCGTGCGTCGAGTGTTATCGCAGCGGCCAGCGGGTCGACTTCACCGCGACCGAGCCCAGGCGCTGGCCCTCGTTCTCGCGGGCGGCCCAGCGGGCGGGCTTCGCCTCGGTGTGCGCGCTGCCCATGAGGCACCAGGGCTCCGTGATCGGCGCGCTCAACCTCTTCCGCGCCTCGCCGGCGCCCCTCGGAGAGACCGAGGTGCGCATCGCGCAGGCGCTGGCCGACGTGGCGACGATCGGGATCCTGCAGGAGCGTACGGCCAGGCAGCGCGAGCTGGTGGCCGAGCAGCTCCAGCACGCCCTGCACAGCCGCGTCGTCATCGAGCAGGCCAAGGGTGTCCTGGCGGAACGGATGGACACCACCGTGGACGCCGCCTTCGAAGAGCTGCGCCGCTTCGCCAGGAGCGGCAACCACCGCCTCTCGGACATCGCTCTCGCGGTGATCGAGGGGAAGGGGTGGCAGCGCGCTCCGCAACCTGGTACGACTACAGACAGCAATACCTGACCGACCAACCGCTCCAGACCCCGGCGGCCTTCCGCCAACGGCATGTCTGGAGCGGCCATGGGCCTTCGCATTGAGATCCACAGCGTCGACGACACGGCGTTGCTGCTGGTGGCGGGGGAGTTCGACGTCTCCTCGACCAGCCATTTGATGATGGTGGTCGCGGCCACCAGGGCGCGGCACATCAGACTGTCGCTCTCGCACGTCACCTTCATGGACGCGGCCGGGCTGACGGCGCTGGTGCGGATCGCGCACAGGACCGAGAGCCTGCTCCTGCTCGACCCGGCGCCGTCCGTGATGCGGCTGCTGGAGCTGACGCGCATGCATAATCATTTCGCCTACAGGTGGACTGACCTGGCACACTTCACCAATGCGGCACTTCCCTCTGTTCGATCTGAAGCTCACCACGCCTCGGCTGGAGTTGCGGTTCCCGAGCCTCGATGACCTCGAGCAGATCGCCGACGTGGCCGCCGAGGGAGTGCACGAGCCGGGATTCATGCCCTTCACCTTCCCGTGGAGCGACACCACGCCGGGCAAGCGGGCACTCAGCGTGATCCAGCACCAGTTCCGCCTGTGGGGCGGCGTCACGCCCGAGGACTGGAGCCTGGAACTGGCCGTCGTCCACGACGGCCGGGCCATCGGCTTCCAGGGCCTGACCGCCTCCGACTTCGCCGTGCGCAAGGAGGTGCTGTCGGGCTCGTGGATCGGCAGGAGGTTCCAGGGGCAGGGCATCGGCACCGAGATGCGCGGCGCCATCCTCCACCTGGCCTTCGCCGGGCTGAAGGCCGACTACGCCACCACCGACGTCTTCGAGGACAACCTGGCCTCGCTGGGAGTGACCCGCAAGCTCGGCTACCACGAGGACGGCATGCGCACCCACAACCGGCAGGGCAGGCGCGTCAACGTCAGGCTGTTCCGCCTTGCCGTGCAGGACTGGACCCCCAGGCCGGACATCGAGATCCACGGCCTGGAGGCGTGCCTGCCGTTCCTAGGGGCGGAAGAAGCGTAGAACGTCGGGATTGGCCATCGCGTCCCGGTTGGCCGCCTCCTCCACGGGGGTGCCGAGCAGGATCTTCCTCACCGGCACCTCCAGTTTCTTGCCCGACAGGGTGCGCGGGATGCCGGGCACCTCGATGATCTGGTCGGGCACGTGCCGCGGCGACAGTTCCTCGCGCAGGGTGCGGCGCAGGGTCATGACCAGGTCGTCCCTGAGCGTGGCGCCCTCGACCATGGTCACGTAGAGCAGCAGCCTGCCGTCCTGACCGAGCTGGCCGGTGTCGATGACGAGCGAGTCGGCGATCTCGGGGAAGCGCTCGACGACCCGGTAGAACTCGCTGGTGCCCATGCGCACGCCGCCGCGGTTGAGCGTGGAGTCCGAGCGGCCGTAGATGACGCACGAGCCGTCGTCGTTGATCTTGATCCAGTCGCCGTGCCGCCAGATCCCCTGGTAGACGTCGAAGTAGCTGTCGCGATAGCGCGACCCGTCGGGGTCGTTCCAGAACATGACCGGCATCGACGGCATGGGCCGCGTCACCACCAGCTCCCCCACCTCGCCGATCACCGGCTTGCCCGACGGGTCGAGGGACTTGACGCGCGCGCCCAGCGACCGGCACGAGATGACACCCGCGCGCACCGGGTGCAGCGGCGTCCAGCCGACGAAGCCGGTGCAGACGTCGGTGCCGCCGGAGAACGAGCCGACCGGCACGCCGGGAAGGTTCTCGGCCACCCAGGCGAAGCCCTCGGGCGGCAGCGGCGAGCCGGTGGAGCCCAGCCCGCGCAGCCGCAGCCCGTCGGGCTTGGCGCCGGACTTCATGCAGGCCAGGATGTACGGCGCGCCGACGCCCATGTAGCTGACGCCCTCCTCGCGCGCCAGCGCCCACAGGTCGCCCGGAGCCCCGTCGTAGAGGATCGGAACCGCTCCCACCAGCAGGGCGCCGACGAGGTAGTTCCACATCATCCAGCCGGTGGTGGTGTACCAGAAGAACACATCGCCCTCGCCCAGATCCTGGTGGAAGCTGAGCGCCTTGACGTGTTCGAGCACCACGCCGCCGTGGCCGTGCACGATCGGCTTGGGCAGGCCGGTGGTGCCGCTGGAGTACACGATCCACAAGGGGTGGCCGAAGGGCACGCGCTCGAACTCCAGCGGCCCCTCCTCCTGGCGCAGCCCCTCCCAGCCGATGACCTCGCCGCTGGGCAGCGCCGAGCCGTGACCGGGCGCCGGCTCGGCCTGCTGCGGCGGGCGGTGCTCCTCGGCGGCCGTCAGGTACGGGATCCAGACGGTCGCGCGCAACGACGGAAGCGCCGCGGCGATGTCGTGGACGGCCTGCGAGCGGTCGAAGCTCCTGCCGTTGTAGTGGTAGCCGTCGACGGCGATGAGGACCTTGGGCTCGATCTGGGTGAACCGGTCGACCACGCTGGGCACGCCGAAGTCGGGCGAGGCCGCCGACCAGATCGCCCCCAAGGAGGCGGTGGCCAGGAACGCGACAAGCGCCTGCGGGATGTTCGGCAGGTAGGCGGCGACCCGGTCACCGCGGCCGACACCCAGCTTGACCAGGCCGGTGCGCACCCGGGCGACCTCGCCGCGCAACTCCTGCCAGGACAGCTCCTGCCGTACGCCGTGCTCGGACCGGAAGACGACCGCCTTGCCCTCACGGTGACGGAGCGCGTTCTCGGCGTAATTGAGGCTACTGCCGGTGAACCATTCGGCCGCGGGCATCGTCCCAGTGATGACGGGCCCGTCACCACGCTCACCGATCACGTCGAAGTGGTCCCAGATGGAGCTCCAGAACGTCTCTGGATCGTCCACGGACCACTGCCATGCCTGCTCGTAGTCGCTCAGGCCGCGCGCCTGGAAGTAGCGCGTGATCCTGGCCTGCGCGACGGCCTCTTCCGTGGGCTCCCAGAGCAGCTCGCCTTCAGCAACCATATGTCCCATCCTGGCCTGCCCTTCGTGCGAAGTCATCATGGGGGCACACATATCGGGTTACCCACGTAGGTGGTCCACCGCCATACGCGCCGCCGTACCGATGACCGCGTCGGCCCTCGGCTGGTTGTAGGCCGTGGAATGCGCACGCGTGAAGACCGCCACCGCGTACCTGCCCCCGTCGGGGTACTCCACCACGCCGATCTCGTTGCGCACCGTCGGCAGCGTGCCTGTCTTGCCCGAGACGCCCACATCGTCGTACGGGAATCCGGAGGCCAGCCGGTGCGGCCAGACCTGGCGGCCCAGCACCGTGCGCATCCAGGCGCTCCGCTCCGGAGAGGCGGCACGGTCGGTCCAGATGAGTTCGAGCAGGCCCGTGCACTCCCGGGGCGTGCTGCGGTTGGTCTGCGCCGGGTCCAGGACCCGGAGCCTGGCGACCTCCTCCGGATCGACCACCGGCCAGGCCCTGCCCACGTCCTCGACCGTGCTCTGGAACAGCCCGGCCGCGCCCGACACCACGCGTGTCCCGGTGAACCCGAAGCCGTCCAGCATGGCGTTGACCCGGTCCGCTCCGACCCTGGCCAGCAGCAGGTCGGCGGCGGTGTTGTCGCTCAGCGCGATCATCAGCAGGGCCAGGTCGCGCAGCGACAGCGTGGCGTCGTCGAGGAAGGCAGAGACCCCGGTCGGGCCGAAGACCCGGTCGGCGTCGGTGACGGTGACCTGCTCGGCCCAGTCGAGCACGCCCGCGTCGGCCTGCCTGGCCAGCTCGACCAGCAGCGGCACCTTGAAGATCGAGGCTGTGACCACGGGCGTGTCGGGCCCGTGCCCCACCTGCGCGCCGCTGTCGAGATCGACGGCGTGCAGCCAGCCGTCGACCCCGGCCATCCGGAACTCCCTTTCGAGGTTCACGACGGAAACCCCGGCCCCATCCCTTCCGAGGCTCACGACAGGAACCCCGGACGGCCGCTGACCCGCCGCGCGGGCGCGGAACCCTCATCGCTCATCCCGGCCCTGCCTTTCAAGGTCCGTACGGCTGCCGCCGCGAACTGGGCGATCATAGGCGTCTCCGCACGCCAGGCGGTAGAGACCCGCCACGCGAGCGGCGAGCCGAGCAGCGGTCGCCACGCCAGCCCCGGCACCTGGGCGGGAGCACCGAACGACACCGCCGCCCCCGCCAGCACCAGCCCGAGCCCGACACCGTGGTGGAGCTGGGCGGGCACGAACCCGCGCCGGCGGCACTCGGCCAGGGTCTCCGCGAGCAGCCCGTCCTCGGGAGGCATGAGCAGATCGCGCCCCGCCAGGTCGGCCAGGTGCACCTCGCGGAAGCGCGCCAGCGGGTCCTGCTCCGCCAGCAGCACGCCGGGCACCTGGACCAGCGCCGGGCCGAAGCCCAGGCCCGCCGCGGTGATCGGATGCCTGACCAGGCCCGCGTCGATCGTCCCGTCGGCCAGCGCCGCGACCTGCTCGGCCGTCCACAGCTCCACCGGCGCCAGCCGTACCTCCGGGTTGTCCTCGCGGAAGGCCGCCACCAGCTCGGCGATCACGGCGGCGGCCAGGTCGGGCGGCACACCGACCTTGAGCACCGTGCCCTCGCCGGTGCGCGCCAGCTCCTTGAGCCGGTCGACGCGGGCGACGATCTCGCGCGCCTCGCCGAGCAGGAGCCTGCCGGCCTCCGTCAGGCGCACCTGGCGGGCGGAGCGGTCGAACAGGCGGGTGCCGAGCTCGGTCTCGAGGCGCTTGATGCGCTGGCTGAGGGGCGGCTGGGCCATGCCGAGCCGGATCGCGGCGTTGCCGAAGTGCAGTTCCTCGGCGACGACCACGAAGTAGCGGAGGTGCCTGACCAGGTCCATATATCCATTTTTATATGACTCTGGGGCTGATATCGATATTGGACATCAATGTCCGGTCTCTGGTGTCCTCTGGGGTCATGGGGAAGGGACGTTACATCGCAGCAGGGCTGGTGGTGCCTCTGGTCGCCGCCGCGGGGGTCGTATGGTTCACCAGGACCGAAGGATCCCCCGAGGAGACCGCCGCCGCCTACCTGTCGGCCTGGGGGCGGCGAGACTATCCGGCGATGAAGGCCCTGGTGGCCGAGCCACCCGCCGACTTCGTCCCCTGGCACCGGGGGCTGCCGAAGATGACCATCGAAGCAGGAGCCGACGGCGCCTTCACCGCACGCGTCGGCACGCTCTCCTACACGCACAAGCTGACCCTCATCGAGCACGACCGCACCTGGAAGGTGTCCTGGACACCCGCCACCATCCAGCCCGACCTCAAGCCGGGACGGCGCCTGCGGCTGCTCACCTCGCAGGAGAAGGTGCCCATCCTGTCGGCCACCGGAGCCAGGATCGACACGGGCGACGTCCCGGGATCGGTCCAGCAGATCGTCGCCGGGCTGAAGGACGAAGACGGCGGCGCCAGCAGCTCGCGGCTGGCCGTCTACCAGGGCGACCGGCTGGTCAGGACCCTCGCCGCCACCTCCGTCAAGAATCGCCCGTCCATCCGCACCACACTCGACCTGCGCGTGCACCGCGCCGGAGCCCGAGCCCTGGAGGACGTGGACGCACCCGCCTCCCTCGTCGCCCTGCGCTCGTCGACCGGCGAGATCCTCGCAGTGGTCAACAACCGGGGCGGCTTCGACCGGGCGCTGATGGGCAAATACCCGCCCGGATCGACCTTCAAGGTCGTCACCGCCTCCGCCCTCGTCGCCGACGGCGTCTCCGCCGAACAGACCGTGCAATGCCCGGCCGAGCAGAACATCGGCGGCTTCCCGTTCCACAACGCCAAATTCCGCGACTACGGCACACTGCCCTTCCGCGACGCGTTCGCGCACTCGTGCAACACGACCTTCGGCGCCATGACCGTCGCCGACCTCGGCGCCTCGCGGCTGGCCAAGGTCGCCGGGGACTTCGGATTCGGCGTGCCCATCAACCCCGGCGTGCCCGCCGTACGAGCCGACTTCCCGGCCCCCAAGGACGCCACCGACCTCGCCTCCGCCTCCATCGGGCAGGGCAGAGTGCTGGCCAGCCCGCTCAACATGGCCGCCGTCGCCGCCGCCATCGCCGACGGCACCTGGCGCCCGCCCCGGCTCCTGCCCGCCGACCTCCTCGCCGACCAGCCCGCCACCCGCACCCTCGAGCCGCCGGTGCTCAAGGCCCTGCGGTCGCTCATGCCCGCCGTGGTGACAGAAGGGACGGCGCACTCGGTGCCCTTCCCTGACGGAACGGCCGGCAAGACGGGGACGGCGGAGTACGGGTCGGGGGCGGAACCGCCGTCGCACGCCTGGTTCATCGGGTACCGGGGGGATCTGGCATTCGCCGTGGTGGTGGAGGGCGGGGGCGCGGGGTCGGCGGTGGCGGCACCCATCGCGGCACGCTTCCTCAACGGGCTGCCCACCACCCTCCCCTGACGGCATGGGCCTCGCGGGTCGTGCGCCTTCGGCGCGGGGCGGGCTCGGGCTCCCCTCATTGGGGGGCCCAGCCCCCCAAGACCCCCTGCCGGGGGCCTTCCGGCCCCCGGACCCCCCGGTCGTTGCCGTTGATTCGGTGTCGCCGGGCGCTTCGTTGTTTGGAGATTGCCGGATCAAGGCGTAGGACCACACGGGAGCAGGGCGAGCTTGACGGGCGGTTGCAGGGTCCGTCGTCGCAGGCGCGGTTTCGGCGGTCGATCTCGGCGTTGTTCAAGCATGCGACGCCGGCGGGTGGGTGCAGGTCACTCCGATGACGACGTCAACGTGTGATGGCACGTGAGCGGAGCGGGTGGAAGCGTGAAGACAGCCTTCGCGCAGGCAATGGCACACCCTGAAGCCAAGCCCTACCGCCACCGCCGCACCGCGCGGGACAACGAGCGGGCGTCCGCGTACCCCAGCCGTCGCGTGAGGTCCGCCGCCCCCGCTCCCTGCCCCCGCTCGAACTCCGCTCGCCTCAACCGGTCCAGTTCCACCCGCCACGTCGTCCCCGCCTCCGCGAGGCGGCGCTGCAGCGTGCGCGGGCTTACCCCCAGCCGTGCCGCCACGCCGTTCAACGACGGGCCCGCGCCGAGGGAGGCGGCGGCGGTTTGGCGGAAGCGGTCGAGCCAGGTGGTCGCGGCGGGTGGCGGCGTGAGGGTTTCGGCATAGCGCCGCAGGATGTTCCCCAGCAGCGGGTCGGCTCCGAGGAAGGGCAGGCGCATGTCGGCCTTGCGCAGCGTGACCGAGTCGACCGGGGCACCGAACTCGATCTCGCCGGAGCCGAAGGCGGCGCGGAACGACTCCTGGTGCCGCGGCGCGCGCTGGCGGAAGGCGACCCGGATCGGGCTGATGGGCCGGCCGGTGACCCTGCGGGCGCGGCTGAAGACGCCGGCGAGCCCGAACTGCATGGCCAGTTCGCCGCCCCGGCCGCCGCCGCTTCTGAGCTGGACGTTGAAGGAGATCTCCTGCTCGGTCTCCGTGCCGGGCTCGAAATGCCAGTTGGTGCTCACCGTGTCCATGAACATTCCGGTGGCGGCGAAGCCTTCGGCCATGGTCGGCGCGGTGATGAACAGGTAGTCGTAGAGCCCGAGCGCGCCGACGACGTAGTGCTGGGCGATCACCAGGCCGATGTCGGAGCGTCCTACGGCGTGCTCGACGAGTTCCCAGGTGCGCAGGTAGCAGGCGCTGGCGACCGCGGCGTGGTCGGTGCCCATGGCCCAGCCGGGGATGCCCACGTGTTCCGCTGTCCGCTCGGGGTCCAGGCCTGATGTCTCGATCAGGAGCTTGGGCAGCAGGATGCAATCCGTCGCTTCCTCCACGGGCGGAGATCGTAACAATGCGCCGCACATCACGCCATAAGTCAGGACTTTTGACATGGTGGCACCAAATTGGAGGGTATTGGCGCGTTTGGTCATGGGTGTGCGGGGCTCCCCCGGCTTAGGCTCGTCCCGATACGGCCCCCACGGGGGCGGTGCCGTAGGGGGGTCGCCCTGTACCGGGACGACGCCGAGCCTGGGAGCCGCCTGAACCGGTGCCTGGAGTGCGCGGTTTGGGAGCTCCGGGCGCACACCGTCAGGGAGCCTCGAAGCCCGCCTTGGTCAGCACGTCCCTGCCCTGCTGCGACAACACCAGCTCGACGAACTGCCCGGCCAGTTCCGCCGCCGGAGCCTTCGACAGCGTGACGATCGGGTAGTCGTTGACCGCCTTGTCGGCCTCGGGGAAGGCGATGCCGGTCACCTTGCCCGCCGACGCGATCACGTCTGTCGTATAGACCAGCGCCGCGTCTACCTCGCCCAGCTCGACCTTGGTGAGCGTCGCCTTCACGTCCTGTTCCAGCGTGACCGGCGTGACCTTCACCCCGGCCGCCTCCAGTGCCTTGAGCGCGGCGGCGCCGCACGGCACCTGCTCGGCGCACAACGCCACCTTCACGGCCGGGTCGGACAGGTCCTTCAGCTCGTCGACCTTGGCCGGGTTGGCGGCCGGGACCGCGATCTGCAGCTTGTTGCGCACGAACGTGGCGGGCGAGGCGGCGGCCAGGGAGGCGTCGGTGACGGTCTTCATGGTCGCCGGGCTGGCCGCGGCGAACACGTCGGCGGGGGCGCCCTGGACGATCTGCTGGGCCAGCGTCGCGCTGGAGCCGAAGTTGAACCTCACCGTGACTCCGGGGTGCGCGGCTTCGAAGGTCTTGCCGAGCTCGGTGAACGTGCCGGTCAGCGAGGCGGCGGCGAAGACGGTGAGCTCCTTGGCCGGTCCGCCCGCGGCGGACGGCTCGCTCGTGCCGCATCCGGACAGTACGGCCAGCGCGAGGGCGACGGGGGCGGCGATCGCCCATCGGTGAACACGGCCGAGCTTCACTGGGGCTCCTCACACCATGACGGGACGCGGCGACATCAGCCTACATCCGCATATGCGAGGGAGAAAGCCGCTATCGACCGGCATGAGCGAAGCAACCCGCCAAGATTCATCGCATTCGCCGCTCCAGACTGTCGAGGATGAGCTCGAGACCGTAGGCGAAACTGTCCTCCCGCGTCGCCGCACCGGATCGTCGCTGCAGCTCGAACAGGCGCCGCAGGGCCGGGTACGGCTGGGCGGCCTGCTCGGCGACCGGGACCAGGCCGTCCATCCACTCCTGCTCGCTCCGGCCGCTGCGGGCGAGCGTGGTCAGCCAGGCCGCCTCGCTGGTGGTGTGGCCGACCACGAACGACAACACGGCGGTCATCGCCAGATCGGCATCTTCCAGGGCGAATCCGGCCCGTTCCAGCACGGCGAGCATCTGGTCGGTCTTGCCCATCACGTTGGGCCCGAGGTAGGCCAGGCCGACCTCGCCGATCACCGAGACGAACCACGGATGGCGCAGGATCGCGGCGCGGAAGCTGTGAGCGATCACGGTCACCGATTCGCGCCACGGGGCTTCGCCGTCGATCCGCAGCTCGCCGTAGACCTCGTTCACGACCAGCTCGATGAGCTCGTCCTTGTTGGCGACGTGACGGTAGAAGGCGGTGGCCGCGGCGCCGAGCTCGACGCCCAGGCGGCGCAGGCTCAGCGCTTCGAGCCCTTCGGTGTCGAGCAGTTTCATGGCCGCGGCGACGATCTGTTCGCGGCTGAGGGCGGGCGCCTTCTTCGGCGGGCGGGTCCACACCGACGGGATCGGGCTGTCTGGGTTCGGCATGCGGCCCTCCTGTTCATGCACAGTGTAACGCGATTGCGCACAGCGCAAACTGCTGCGTACAGTGTTCACATATTCAGTACGCTGTTCACAGGAGGCTAGGCATGACCGAGGTAACGCTCCCCACCCGGCGGCCCGCTGGACGCCCTTTCGACCCGCCCGTCGAGCTGGCCCGGTTGCGCTCCGAGCGGCCGATCACGCGGATGCGCTTCCCCGACGGCCACCTCGGCTGGCTGGTGACGAGCTATCCCCTGATCCGCGCCGTGCTGGCCGACCAGCGCTTCAGCTCGCGCTACGAGCTGCTCCACTACCCGCTCGCCGACGTGGGCCAGATGCCGCCCGCACCCGTCGGCGACCTGACCGGGATGGACGCGCCCCAGCACACCCGCTACCGCAAGCTGCTGGCGGGCAAGTTCACCGTGCGCCGCATGAACCAGCTCACCGAGCGGGCCGAGGAGCTCACCGCCGAGCACCTCGACGCCATGGCCGGGCAGGGCGCGCCCGTCGACCTGGTGGAGTCTCTCGCCCGGCCGGTCCCGGCGCTGATGATCTGCGAGCTGCTCGGCGTGCCGTACGCCGACCGGGAGGACTTCGCCGGCCACGCGGCCCGCATGAGCAGGCTGGACGCCACACCAGAGGAGCAGTACGCCACGTTCGGCGCGATCGGCGAATACGTCAGGCAGCTCGTGGCGGCCAAGCGCACCCGCCCCACCGACGACCTGCTCAGCGACCTGACCGACACCGACCTGAGCGACGACGAGCTCGCGGGCGTCGGAGGATTTCTGCTCGGGGCGGGACTCGACACCACCACGAACATGATCGCCCTGGGCACCTACGCGCTCCTGGAGCATCCTGACCAGCTCCCCGCTCTCCAGGAGAGCCCGGAGAGCGCGGTGGAGGAGCTGATGCGCTACCTCAGCATCGTCCACACCGGCGCCAGAGCGGCCCTGGAAGACGTCGAGGTGGGCGGCCGGCTGGTGTCGGCCGGGGAGAGTGTGGCCCTGTCGGTCGTGGCGGGCAACCGCGACCCGGTGAAGTACCCGAACCCCGATGTCCTCGACCTGCGTCGTGCTGCCACCGGTCATCTGGGCTTTGGCTACGGGATCCACCAGTGTCTCGGCCAGCAGCTGGCCCGGGTCGAGATGCGGGTGACCCTGCCCGCGCTCATGCGTAGATTCCCGGCGCTCCGGCTGGCCGTGCCCGCCGAGGAGATCCCGATGCGCCACGACATGGATCTCTACGGCGTGCACCGCCTGCCGGTCACCTGGTGACCGCGCCCCGCGCCGTCACCGCCCGCCCGGCCCACGCCCCGCGAGCCTCACGACCCGCGAGCTCCACGACCCGCGAGCTCCACGACCCGCGAGCCTCACGACCCGATGGCCGTACGGCGGGCGGCCTGCCACCTGGCGCCGATCCTGCCGTGGCGCATGCGGCCCACCAGGCGGACGCGCAACGTCTGCGGCGTGCCGTCGTCGCCGTCGCGGGCGATGTCGACCACCCCGTGTCGTACGGACAGCTCGTTGGCGTCGACCACCATGCCGGGCGCCAGGAGCAACTCCACGGCCCCGCCGCTCACCCGCATCTCGATCACCAGCTCGGGCCCGCTGCGCACCGCGCCGGTCAGGTCGAGCAGCACGTCGCTCCACGCGGTGCGCAGCTCCAGCCGTCGCGGCAGGGTCCAGCGGCCGTCGCGGCGCACGGAGCCGTGCTTCTCCTTGATGGTCAGCGACTCGGCGGGCGGGTCGGCGGGCAGCGCGAGCGCCCCGAAGCCGCCGGGCTCGGCGACCAGATCGGCGACGAGCGGGGTCAGCGCGGCGACGGTG
The DNA here is from genome assembly GCF_013761175.1 of Nonomuraea soli. Classification (GTDB taxonomy): domain Bacteria; phylum Actinomycetota; class Actinomycetes; order Streptosporangiales; family Streptosporangiaceae; genus Nonomuraea; species Nonomuraea soli. The sequence goes on along the minus strand of NZ_JACDUR010000004.1, from coordinate 366,432 downwards.
CGGGCGGTCAGCGCCGCGTCGAGCCGTTCGTCGAACTCGACCGGGTCGAGGCGGCCGTCGCCCACGGCGGCGTGCAGCACCGTGATGACCCGATCACGGTCCTCGTCGGACGCTCGCAACTCGGTCATGGCCGGCATCTTCCCTTCATCACGGTCGGTGGTCATTCGCAGTAGAGCCGTACTTTGGCGTCGGGCTGGTCGACATCGACGGTGAGGTCGTCGAGGTGCTCCACGAGATCGTCGAGGTGCTGCGGCTTGAGCTGGGTGAGATCGATCGGCACGCCCGATCTGGCCAGTTCGTCGTTGGCCCTGGCGAGTGCCTGGGGAGGCAGGAGGCTGGCGAGCCGCACGCCGGCCCGCAGCAGTTGCAGCGGCACCCTGACGTTGACCCTGCCCGGCCCGTCGAAGTCGTCGTCCCAGCTCACCAGGACCCGAAGGTATCGGGGCCTCGCCCGCGGCGACGCGGGCTTCTCGCGGTCGAGGGCGTCGAGCAGCCGCTCCGCCTCCCCCGCCGTGATCTTGCCGTCGGCGAGCATCTGCAGGATCTGGCGGCGCTGCTCGTTCATCCGTTGCTCACATTCGCTCATCTCACGCTTATCCGCAGGGCCGTACGCCCGTCGTCGACCTCGATCAGGGTGCCGGGCAGCGCCCCCGCCACCCGCCCGGCGACGGCCAGCGCCTGCGCCGGATTCACCCGGAAGACGAGGCACGCCACCAGCCCCGCCAGGACGGCGAGCAGCAGCAGCGGCGACAGCACCAGCAGCACAGGGAGCACGGGCACCGCGAGCCGCCTCCAGCGCCCGCCCGGGCGGCGACGGCGGATCGTCACCAGCATCGGGATCATCGTGGACGCTCCAGCTCGGCCAGCGCCTCCTGAACGCCGATCTCCCCGCGGCGCAGGCGTTCGACGACGTCGGCGCCTATCGGCGCCGGGTCGGTGTCGACGAAGTCGAGCTGCTCGGCGATCCGGTTCAGGCGAGACTTGACCGTCGGGTAGCTCACTCCGAAGATCCGCTCCATCTCCTTGATCGAGCCGTGCGACCGCACGAACGCGGCCACGAACACCTGGTCCTCGACGCCGAGCCGGGCCAGCTGCGGCGGCTCGAACTGCCCCTCGACCGCGATGCCGCTGCCGGTGAGCCGGACCCGCTCGACCACGAACGGCTGCCCGCGCGTCAGATCCGTCAGCTCCTGCCAGTCCACCATGGCCCTCATTGAACCTTAATTTTCTTAAGCTCTCAACTCGAAGAACTTAAGTTCTTCAAGAGCTGGAGCCGCATCTACCCGCCGTGCCTTCGTCAGGCCATGACGCCGCCCGTTCCAGCGTCTCCGTGTCGGCCACGACGTCCGTGGTGTCGGCACCGGTCGCGTCCACGCCGCGCAGGTCCGCCCGGCGCAGCTGCGCGCCGTACAAGCAGGCCTCGCGCAGGTCGGCGCCCCGCAGATCGGCGTCGTTCAGCTGCGCCCGGTCCAGCATCGACCTGCGGAACGATGCTCCCTGGGCGTTGACCCCGCTGAGATCGACGCCGTGCAGGTCCAGTCCGTCGAGAACGGCGCCGGCGAGGTCGGCGCCGCGCAGGTTGACCCCCTTGAGGTCGTCGGCGGTCAGCTTCCTGCCGCGAAGGTCCACGGGCGACGGGGCGCTCTCGGACGGGGAGGCTCCGCCGGCCTTCAGCGTCTCCGTGGAGAAGAACGGCACACCGCGCTGGTATCCCATCCAGCCGATCACGACGAGTACCACCGCCAGGATCGTCACCGCCAGCCGGTGAGCCGTCTGGAGCACCTCGTCGCCGACGAACAGGATGAGGGCCGCCACGACGATCACGCCGCTGAGGAAGGTGCCCAGCGACCCCCAGAGCATCCCCACGCCGACCATGACGCCCAGGGTGAGGAGCGGCCACAACCACAACCACCGATCGCGTCCCCGCAGCTCACGCCCGGGAGTCCGGGCCGGGGCGGGCGGGCTCGCGGGCGGCCTGAGGTCCTCGTCGGTGACGGGCAGGCCCAGGGGGAGATCGTTGTCGTCTGCCGCCTGCGCCGTGGTCTGCGCGGGTGTCTCTGTCACTCGGTCATTCCTCGCCGGATGTCGGATCCGTCGCCTGCTCCGCGACCGCCTCCGGCGGCTGTGCGGGCGGGACGTAGGCGAGGAGCGGCGCGGCCTCGCGGGTGCGGGGGTCCGCCTCGAGGATCTTCATCAGGACCACGTTGCGCTCACGCTCGACCGCACTGTCGTCCGGATGGGCCAGCCGGAGCCGGTCGTAGAGGGCGAACCTGTTCATGTCGATGAGCGTCGCGATCGCGGTGCCGTATTCGGCGGCCAGCGCCACCGCGCCCCGGTACGAGGTGTAGGCGATGGCGTAGGGAACAGCCGCCAGCAGCAGCCAGGCGCCCTGGTGCCACATGAACGGAATCGTCACGACAGCGGCGACGAACCCGAGAACGGCCGTGCGCACGGCCAGTTCCATCTGGGTGCGCTGATTGGTCAGGTAGCTCAGCTCCGGCGCCTGCGCGGTCATGGCCATGCGCGGAACGGCCACGAGCGAGTCGATGCCGTACATGGAGCCCGCGCGCCGTTCGTAGCGGCGCAGCATGTTGCCGAGCCGGGTGGGCAGCACCTCGTCGAGTCCGTCGGGGTAGCCCGCCCGGATGCGGCGCATCTCCGCGTTCAGGGCGTCCGCGCGAAGGGCGTCGAGCGTCGCTCGGCGCGAAGGAGGCCGGTGGTCGGCGTCGAGCCGGCTCAGGTACCAGGCGCTGGCGTCGATCTGGTCCTCGGTCTCCTGGTATCGGCGGCGGTGGTGGAGGGTGCGCAGGAGGGCCAGGGGCCGTAGCAGCGCACCGTTCCAGTAGCCCTCCATGAACTGGATGAGCATGAACTGCAGGGGGTTGGCCGCCAGCGCCCCCGCCGCCGTGAGGATCGTCAGCAGCGCGACGTCGGCCAGTTGCAGCCCGTCGAAGACCTTCGCCCAGTCCAGCGTGCCGGTCCAGGCTCCGCTCTTGATGAGGACGTAGAGGTAGGTGGCGAACAGCGCGGCGGGAATGGCGCTGACGATCGTGAAATAGCGCCCGATCCGGGTGATGCCTCCGGACGCGCCCGAGAGCAGGTTCGCCATCTGTGACCTCAGCTGGTTCTGAATCTTTGGCCGCAATACTCGCATGTCATGACAGCGCCGGTGCGCACGTTGAAACAGCCGCATCGGCGCTCGGGACACTTCACCAGCGCGGCGATGGGGCGGTCGTAGCCCATGACACGGTTGTCCACGTCGCACCGCCAGCCGTGCCTGTCGCCGCCGTTCACCATGTAGTGGCTCTCCTTGGCGCGCGAAGTGCACGCCCGCACCAGGAAACACTTCCGGCAGCGGCTGCACGTGTGGCGCGGCGGCCGCGCGGACTGCGGGACACGGCAGTGGGGACACAGGACGCCCTGGTCGCCCGACCGTCCGTTGCCGGGGGGCGTGATGCCTGGCTGGGACTGGGCCAGGAGCACCATCACCCACAAGCGCACCAGCAGCCGCATAGGCCGATGATGACCGCTGTGCGCGCTCGCGCCAAGACCGGCGCGTCACCGCCGGATCGGGCTATCCCGCCTTGCGGTCCACCGGCGAGGTCAGCCCGGCCACCGCGGCCACGACCTCCGAGGCGTTGGACAGGTCGGGCAGCACCACGTCCGCTCCCGCCTCCCGCAGTTCGGAGGCCATCGACCGGCCCGACGCCACCCCGATCACCGCAGCCCCGCCGATGCGGGCCGCCTGCACGTCGTGCGTGGAGTCGCCGATCACCACCGTGTTCGCCGCCGCGAACGCCGTGCCGTACCTCTGCTTGGCCCGCCCCTGCGCCACCTGCACCAGCGCCGCCTTGGGGTAGACCTCCTCGCCGTACCCCCCGATCTCGAAGTCGACGTGCCCGTCGAGCCCGAAGGCCCGCAGCTTGTGCACGGCGTTGCTCTTGATCGACCCGGTGAGCAGCGACTGCACCACGCCGTCGAGCCGCGCCACCGCCTCGAGCGCCTCGCGGGCGCCGGCCATCATGCGGCCGGTGGCGGCGATCCGGTCGGCGCGGGAGGCGAACGACACGGCCAGCGCGGCCAGGAAGCGCGGCAGGTAGTCGTCCTCCGGCTGGATCCCGTTGCGCGCGAACACGTCGAAGACGATCTCCGACTCCGGTCGTCCGAGGGCGGGAGCGAGCTTCACGAGGGGGCGGCCCGTCACGACGCGGAACGCCTCGGCGTACGCGTCGCGGGTGACGATCGGGACGTCGACGAGCGTGAGGTCGACGTTCCAGAGCACGAGGCGGGACTTCACGGGCACAAGGGTACGGCCGGCAGGCCCTTCAAACCGATGGGACGACCGATTTAAGCATGGTTGAGCGCTTCGGCAAGGCTGTCCACCACGGGGAATCCCGTCTCTTCGAGCTTCGCCCGCGGCGTCATCCCGCCGGTGTACAGCACCGCCCGCGCGCCGACGTGCCTGGCGGCCACGCCGTCGTCGACGCTGTCGCCGATCACGAGGGTCTTGGCCGGGTCGACCCCGGCCGCCCGGATGTGCGCCAGCATGTGATCGGCCTTCTCGCCGCCGGTGGCCCCGTCGCGCAGGCCGTCGACGCGCACGAAGTAGGTGTCGAGCCCGAAGGAGGTCACCAGGGGTTCCAGGTGGGAGTGGGGCGCCATGGAGCACAACGACTGGGTGCCGGACCAGGCCTTGATCATGGCCTCGGCGCCCTCGGCCAGCCGGCAGGCCGTCATCAGGCGGAAGTAGCTCTCGTGGAACCCGTCGTCGAGCAGGCGCCATTCGCCCTCGCGCAGCTCGCGGCCGAGGATGACCTCGTAGGTCGCCCACACCGGCCGGGTGTAGACGGCGCGGAAGCCGTCGGCGTCGAGCGGCGGCAGTTCGTAGGGCAGGAAGACCTCGTTGGTCGCACCGACGATGGCGTCGATGTCGTCGAAAAGGGTGCCGTTCCAGTCCCAGAGAATGTGTTCAGTCATGCCTTACATCTTCGAGGATGTCAGGTATCTCCTGCGTCGCGTACCACAGGAGCTCGTGCGCCTCGGCGCCGTCGACGGTGAACTTGGCGTCGTCGTCGCCCTGGTCGGCGGCGGGAAGAGCGACGACCGCCTCCTCGATGTCGCGTGCGGCGAAGCGGTCGTCGACGTGCACGGCGGCGACCTTGGCCATCGGCACCGCCTCGCGCAGCCGTACCCTGGCCCGCTCCTCCAGCGCCGCTCCCGCCACGACGATGTCGTCGGGCACGTCGGCGGCGATCACGACGCGCCGCCCGGGCGCGACGACGCCGTCGGCCCGGTCGGCGGCGAGCATGCGCAGCGAGGCGCGGGCCGCCTCGGTCAGGGCGACGTACTCCAGCTCCTCGGTGTCGCCCGAGGCGTACCACTCGGTGAGCGAGGGCGTCACGGCGAAGCCCGTGAGAGGAGCTGGACCGACCTCCCCGGTCTCGGCCGCTCGGGCCAGGGCCGGGATGGTGCACGGCAGATAGACACGCATGAGGTCAATCATGCCAGCGAGGGTGACGTGCGAAGCCGGGACCGGCTCAGGGCGAGCGCAACAGCCGCTCCAGCTCCGCGATGGTGGTGGCGGCGTCCTTGTGCAGGATGCCGTTGATGCCGAGCGCCTCGGCGGCGGCGATGTTGGCCTCGATGTCGTCGATGAACGCGCACTCGTCCGGGCGCAGCCCGATCAGGTCGAGCGCGTGGTGGAAGATGCGCGGCTCCGGCTTGCGCATGCCGACCTCGCCGGAGATCACGATCGCGTCGAAGAGCTCGTCCCAGCCCTCGCGAGGGTAGGAGTTGCCCCACGAGTTGGAGAGCAGGCACGTCTTGACGCCGTGCTTGCGCACCTCGCGCAGCATGCCGTACATGGCCTCGTCGCGCGCGAAGCCCGCGAACATGCGGCTCATCAGGCCGGCGGCCACCGGCGGCACGCCGTCGAGGGTGCGCAGCTGGACGGCCAGCCGCTCCTCGAAGTCGGCGGGCGGGATCTCGCCCCTCTCCAGCGCGTGGATCAGGTTGTCGGCGGTGTCGCGCGAGTAGGCCTCCGCCACGAGGTCGCGCATGACCTCGCGGTAATGGTCGTGGTCGATGCGGTCGGTCTCGATCCAGTGCATGATCGACTCGCCCATCGAGCCGGTCAGCACCCCACCCCAGTCGATAAGTACACCTTTGATCACAGAATTAGATTCTAGATGAACCCAGGAGATCCGCCGCGCCGTCCTAGAGGTGTGCGCAGACTACTGGCCGGGCTGCTGGTGTTCGTGGCGGCCTGCGGATCCACGGGAGACGCCGACGTGATCACCGCGGTGGGAGTGGAACGCGAGACCGTCCGCGAGGCGCCGGTCGAGGAGACCGTGCGCGGCCTGACCGCCTTCGCCTGCGAGCTGTACGGCAGGACCGCCCGCCCCGCCGAGAACCACGTGATCTCCCCGCTGAGCATCGCCTACGCCTACGGCATGGCCAGGGCGGGCGCGGCCCCGGCGACGGGCACCGAGCTCGACGCCCTCTTCGGCTTCCCCGCCGAAGGCCCGCACACCGCGTTCAACCTGCTCACCAGCCAGATCGTCACGACGTACGGCCCGCCGCCACCCGCTCGGGAGCGGGAGGAGAACGAGCAGCGGCGCGAGCCCCCGGTGGTCGCCATCGCCAACGGCCTGTTCACCCAGCGCGGCTTCACGCCGAAACAGCCCTTCCTGCACACCCTGGCCGCGCAGTACGGCACCGGCGTGCGCGAGGTCGACTTCCGCGGCGACGCCACCAAGGTGATCGACGCCTGGGCCGACGAGCAGACGGCCGGGCGCATCAAGAAGGTCTTCGACCGGCTCGACCCCGACACCAAGGCCGTGATCACCAACGCCGTCTACCTGAGGGCCGACTGGGACCAGCCGTTCGGCAAGGAGCCGCCGGAGCAGGCCGCCTTCACCCGCGGGGACGGCACGACGGTCCAGACCACGCTGATGCGCCACAAGACGCCCCTGCGCTACGCCGAGGGTGAGGGCTGGCAGGCCGTCGAGCTGCGCTACGCCGAGAGCGAGCTGGCCATGTGGGTCCTCGTCCCGCCCGCGGGCACCGCTCCGGCGGGCCTGCTGTCACCGCAGACGTTGCGGCAGGTCGGCAGCTCGCTCAAGGAGCTGCCGGTGGACCTTGCGATGCCCAAGTGGGACTTCGGCACCTCGATCGACCTGCGCGAGCGGATCCCGCTGAAGAGCAACGACTTCTCCGGCATCGCCGACGGCCTCTTCCTCGGCGCGGCGATCCACCGGGCGACCATCACCGTCGACGAGCAGGGCACCGAGGCCGCGGCGGTCACCGGCATGGCCTTCCCCGCGTCGGCCGGACCGCAGGCGGAGGCGGTGGTCCGTGCCGACCACCCGTTCGCCTTCGTGATCGTCCACCTGCCGACGCGCACCCCGCTCTTCCTGGGGCACGTGGCCGCTCCCTAACGGCCGGCCCGCACCACCTTGGCGGCCAGCCTGCGGTGCTCGGCCGACCGCAGCACCTCCTGCGCCCGCGCCACCGAGGCTTCCGGGGCCTTGCGCAGGATCCCCAGCTTCTGGCGCAGCTGCAGCAGCCGCGTCACCGACTCGTCGAGCCGCTGCTGCGAGATGCGCCCCGACTTCACCGCCGCCAGCACCGAGCCGTACGCCTTGTCGAGGCTGGGCGGCATGAGCAGCAGGTCAGCCCCCGCCAGCACGGCCCGCACGGCCACCTCGCCGTCGCCGTACTTGGTGCGCACGCCTTCCATGTTGAGCGCGTCGGTGCTGATGACGCCCTTGAACCCCAGCTTGCCGCGCAGCAGCCCGGTCAGCACCGGCTTGGAGAGCGTGGCCGGATCGCCGGAGGGGTCGAGGGAGGGGATGACGATGTGGGCCGTCATGATGGCGTCGACGCCCGCCGCGATCGCCGCCTTGAAGGGCGGGGCGTCGAGCTTCTCCCACTGCTTACGCGTGTGCTTGATGACCGGGAGCCCGGTGTGGCTGTCGGTGGTCGTGTCGCCGTGGCCGGGAAAGTGCTTGGCTGTGGCGGCCACACCCGAGTCGGCGAAACCCTTGACGGCCGCGGCCACCATCGTGGAGACCTTGGCCGGGTCGTCGCCGTAGGCGCGCCGGCCGATGACCGGGTTGCGCGGGTTGACGTTGACGTCGGCGACGGGCGCGAAGTCGAGGTTGACGCCCAGCGCGCGCAGCTCCTCGCCGGTGGCCTCGGCCACGGCGCGGGAGAGCGCGGGGTCGCCGGTGTCGCCGATCACCGAGGCGCCGGGGAACTTCGTCATCAGCGCGCCGACCCGCGACACGATGCCGTTCTCCTGGTCGGTGCCGATCAGCATCGGCACCTTGCCCGCCGCCTGCAGGCCGTTGGTCAGTGCCACCACCTGCGGGACGGTCTTGATGTTGTCGGGGAAGAGGATCACGCCGCCGAGGTGGTACTTCCTGATCGTTCTGGCATCGGCGGCGGTGCCCGGCAGCACCGGCATGAGCAGCTGGCCGACCTTCTCCTCGACACTCATCCCGGCCAGCACCCGCTTGACCGGATCCGAGGCCGCGGAGGTCGCCGGAGCGGCGGAGGGCCGCGGGCTGACGACGTTGGCCGCGGTCGGCGGCGACTGGGCGGGGGCCGTGGCCGCGCAGGCCGTCATCACGGTCGCGATCGCCAGGAGCCGTGCCGTGCGGATGCCTCGAACCATGACACCCACCGTATCCAGGTGACGACGTGCACGGACCGCACCTGGGGCCAATAGCCACGCAAAAGCGAAACCATATCGGCCCGCCTTAGCGTCCCACGGCATGGCATACGAGGACAGCGCGGGAGGCGGCGGAAGCGCCTTCCCGCCGCTGACGTTCAACTCCTCCGCGGACGAGGCGTCCGCCAAGCGGATCGCGGCGCGCAGGTTCGACGAGTGGGCGGGCACCGTGGCCTCCTTCACCAAGGACGTGGCCGCCAAACTCGAACGGGACGGCGAGCCGGTCTGGTCCGGACCGGCCTCCGAGCCGTTCCACCGGGCCCTGCTGGGCGATCCCGCGTTCGCCAAGAAGATCCCCGGCTACCGCAACCCCTACCTCGACACCGCGGGCAACCTGCGCCGGTCGGCGGACAAGCTCGAGGAGAACCGCAACCGATGAGCTACGTCGGCATCCACCCGGAGGGCGCCCGCGAGCTGGTGGCCGCCATGGACAGTGCCAGGAACGCGATCTCCGACGGCTTCCTGGCCGATCTCAAGCACGCCCTGTGCGTCGCCCAGTCGGACGCCGTCCTGGAGGCGCAGGCGTCCTTCACCGTCTATCAGAGGTATCGCGCCTTCCTGGAGGAGTCGGCCCGCGAGCTGACGTGGCGCGTCAAGGTGATCACCTCGGCCCCCGACGCCACGGTCGACGGCGAGACCGTCTACGGCAGCACCCGGTTCGAGAGCGCGAAGAAGGCCGCCGAGCAGGGCGCGGCCGACGGCGCGGAGTTCAAGGAGCTGTGGGCCAAGGCAGAACGCGACGGCGACTGGCGGGCGGTCGAGGAGTGGCTGGCCGCGCACCAGGACGAGCTGAAGGATCCGGAGTACGCCGCGGCCTTCCTGCGCGCCTTCGGCAAGGAGAACGTCGTGGCCCTGCTCAACAAGGCCACCGAGGCGTACGGCCCCGGCTCGCACCTCGGGCTCAGCCCCGAGCAGCTGGCCTACTTCCAGGAGAGGTTCCAGCCGCTCATGGACGCCATCGCGGCCGCCGACGACCCCGAGCTGCGCGCCCACCTCCTGGACCGCCTCGGCCTGGACGCCATGGCGGTGCTGCTGGTCTCGACCCGGATGCCAGAGGACTTCGTCCGCGCGGCGGTGCCCGTCCTCACCCAGACGTTCGGCCTGGCCGTGGGCGTCACCGACTACAACACCTCGCTCACGATGACGGCCCTGGGCCATCACCCGGAGCTGCTGCAGGAGCTGCTGGCCGACCCGGCGACCGCGAACCTGCTGCTCGACCCCCGCATGCTGGCCGACCCCGAGTATCGCAAGGCCCTGGCCGCCTCGCTGCCCGGCGCGCTGGACCAGACCACCTCCAACCCCGAGACCCTCGACCGGGCCTGGAGCAACGTGCTGCGGCTGGGCTCGCAGGACTACTTCGTCGACGCCATGGCCGGAGACGAAGCGTTGTCGCTCGCGCTGACCACGGCGTTCCTGCCGTATCTGGAGAACGCCGGTCACCTGATGGCCGCCTCCTACGTCGACGGCGTGCCCGGCCTCGACCTGCCGCCGGCCAGGGAGCCGCTCCTGCCGGCGGGAGTGACGCCCGAGATGGTGCAGGACTTCCTCGGGGGCGCGATCGTGCACAAGTCGTCGTCCGACGCCCTCGCACGGCAGGTCGCCGAGCTGATGGCGGGAAGCGGGTTCGAGACGCTGCTCGCCGAGCACGGCGGCGACTACGAGAAGATGGCGGCGGACCCGGCGCTCAACGACGAGATGGTCGCCGCCCTCGGGCCCCTGGGCATCGTCATGGGCGCCATCTACTCCGCGCAGGGCGACAACCTGCGCCGCGAAGACTCGTCGAAGCAGGAGCGCGAGCTCTACCTGGGCTTCTTCACCGGCCTTGGTACCGCCAAGATCAGTGATGCGGCCCTGTCGTCGCTGGCCGGGGTGGCCGCGCAGCTGGGCGCCAACAAGTTCGCGCAATGGCTGGCGGGCCAGCCCGACGACATCACGCCCGAGCAGTACGCCGAGGGACTGCGCGACAGCTACGTCGCAGCGTTCACCGACCTGCTCGTCGGCCAGGGCATGGACAGGAAACTGGCCGAGGAGGTGGCCGTCGACTTCCGCGCGTACTTCGACGCCATGGAGGGCGAGGCGCTCAAGCAGCAGAACGCCTTCGGCTGACCCCTTACAGCCCCAGGTCCCCGAGCCCCGGCAACATCCCCCGTGCCGCCTCGCGGGCCTGGTCCGCCGTGGTGGCGGCCCGTGCCGCGCGAGCCGCCGCACGGCACTGCTCGCGCGTGTGCCCGGCCAGTGCCGCGCGTACGGCGGGCAGGGCGGGCGCCGCCATCGACAACGACGTCACCCCCAGCCCGACGAGCACGCAGGCCATCGCCGGGTCGGCGGCGGCCTCGCCGCAGACGCCGCAGGGCTTGCCGTGCGAGCCGACCGCGGCGGCGATCATGTCGAGCAGCGCGGGCTGCCAGGCGTTCTGCAGCTTGCTGAGCGTGCCCAGCTGCCGGTCGGCGGCGAAGGTGTACTGCGCCAGGTCGTTGGTGCCGATGGAGAGGAAGTCCACCTCGGCGGCGAGGTCGTCCGAGCGCAGCGCGGCGGCCGGCACCTCGATCATCACCCCGGCCTCACGCAATCCGGCGGTACGGCAGGCGGCGGCGAACCAGGCGGCCTCGTGCGCGGTGGCGACCATGGGCGCCATGACCTGGACCTGGGCGGTCAGGCCCGCAGCCGCCTCGGCGAGCGCGCCGAGCTGACCGGACATGATGTCGGGGAAGATCCTGAACATGCGCAGGCCGCGCACCCCCAGCGCCGGATTGGGCTCCTCCCCCGGCGGCGGCAGGAAGGCCAGCGGCTTGTCGGCCCCGGCGTCGAGGGTGCGCACCACGACCTTGCCGTCCGGGAAGGCCTCCAGGACCGCGCGGTAGGCCTCGGCCTGCTCGGCGGCGGTCGGGGCCTCGGCGCGGTCGAGGAAGAGGAACTCGGTGCGGTAGAGGCCCACGCCCTCCGCCCCGTTGCGCAGGGCGAGCTCCAGGTCGGCGGGGCCGCCCACGTTGGCCAGCAGCGGCACGGGATGCCCGTCGGCGGTGCGCCCCGGGCCGGTCGCGGCCTCCAGGAGGGCGCGGCGTGAGGCGTCCGCCTGCCGTACCGAGGAGACCTCGTCGCTCGCGGGTTCCTGGACCACCAGGCCGGAGCCGCCGTCGACGAGCAGGTCCCCGGTGAGCGAGAGCGCGTCGTGGCAGGCGACCACGGCCGGGACGCCCATCGCGCGGGCGAGGATGGCGGTGTGGCTGGTCGGCCCGCCGTCCTCGGTGACGAACGCGGCCACGATCGCCGGGGTGAGCAGCGCGGTGTCGGCGGGCGCCAGGTCGCGGGCGACGAGCACGTACGGCCGGGCGCCGTCGGCCGGTTCCGCGGGCACGCCCGGCATGCGCCGCCCGGTGAGCACGGCGACGGCGCGGTCGCGGATGTCGTCGAGGTCGGCGGCCCGCTCGCCCAGGTAGCCGCCGGCCGCCGCGAGCAGGTCGCGGTACTTCTGGAAGGCCTCGAAGATGGCTCGCGGCGCCGACAGGCCGGTGGCCACGAGATCCTTGATCTCGACGGCCAGGCCGGGATCGCGCGCCATCATGGCCAGCGCGCCGAGGACGTCGCGGGCCTGGCCGCCGGCCTTGGAGCCGCGTAGCTCGAGATCCTCGGCCACGCGCTCCACGGCCTGGGCGGCCCGGTCCTGCTCCGCCTCGGCGTCTCCGTCGTGGCGCTCACCGGCGGGGGGTTCGGGAATCGCGTCACTGATCACGTAGGCAGGGCCGTACCCGACCCCGGTGCTGACACCGACTCCCTGGAGTCTCATGGCGCCGACGCTATGGCCGCGAGCTCGTCGAGCAACATCTCGTCGTCGCCGGCGATCACGACCTCCTCGCCCTGCCGCACGTCGAGCCCCATCACCGCCAGGATGCTCTTGGCGTTGACCGGGTCCTTGCCCGGCTTGGCGATCGTCACCTCGCCCTCCGCCTTGGCGGCGGCCTGGACGAAGGTCGCGGCGGGCCTCGCGTGCAGTCCCACCTCGGCCACCACGGTCACCTTGCGCTCAGCCATCTGTGCACCATCCTTTCCGTCAGATCATCCCAACTGGAACAGTTCATCACCTACGTGAACCATTCCCAGAGCGACCCCCGTCACTGACTCGATGGGCGCGTCGAGCGCCACGACCGGGCAGACGGGCGAACGCCCGCCCGCCTCGATCGCCGCGGGATCCCAGGCCACGACGGGCTGGCCCGCGCTGACCCGGTCGCCCTCCGCGGCGAGCAGCTGGAAGCCCTCGCCCTTGAGCTGGACCGTGTCGATGCCTAGATGGACCAGCACGCCCTTGCCGTCGTCCCCCACGATGACGTAGGCGTGCGGATGCAACTTCATGATTTTTCCGGCGATGGGAGCGACCGCTTTACCCGGTCCCCGAATCGGGTCGATAGCCGTTCCCGGACCGACCATGCCAGCGGAGAACACCGGATCCGGCACCGCCGCCAAGCCCACAGCCGACCCCTCCACGGGGGCGATAACAGTGGTGGTCATGGTCTCAGCCGATGATGTCCTCGATGTCGCTGGCTATGGTGTCGGCCTCCGGTCCCACGACGACCTGGACGACGTTGCCCGCCGCCATGACGCCGTGCGCGCCGGCGGCCTTCAGGGCCGCCTGGTCGACCTTGGACGCGTCGTGCACCTCGGTCCGCAACCTCGTGATGCATGGCTCGATCTCGATGATGTTGTCGGCGCCACCGAGCCCGGCGATGATCGCCTCTGCACTTGCTGCCATGGTTGTTCCCCCTTGCTGACCAGGGTAGATCAGTCGGTCTGCGTGACCTTGTTCAAGCCTCTCGGCGCGTCGGGGTCGATGCCCAGGCGGCGGGCGAGCGCCTCGGTGAGCAGCTGGCCGGGGACGATCAGGCCCATCGGGGCGACCCACTCGGGCAGGTCCGGGCCGTTCAGCGCGGCCGTGCCCGCCTTGGCCAGAGCGGCGCCGCCGCCGACGGTGAAGGCCGAGGCGCCCGCGGAGACGACCCGCTCGGCCAGCGCGACCGTGCCCTGCAGGGTCGGACTGTTCTCGGCGGCCACCAGCAGCGCGGGGGTGTCCTCGTCGACGACGGCGATCGGCCCGTGCAGCAGGTCGGCGTACGACAGGCCCATGGCGTGCAGGTAGCAGGCCTCCTTGAGCTTGAGCGCCGTCTCCAGGGCGGTCGAGAAGGCCAGGCCGCGGCCGGAGACGACCACGCCGGGCTTGTCGGCCAGGCCCTCGACGACGGCCTCCAGGTCGCCGGGCTCGGCGATCAGGCGCTCGACGGCGTCGGGCACCTTCTGCAGGTCGTCGGGGTTCACGTCGGCGCCCAGGCCGATCGCCAGCACGGCCAGGGCGGCCAGCTGGGTGGTGTAGGTCTTGGTCGCCGGGACGGCCTTCTCGACGCCCGCCTCGGTGCACAGCGCCAGGTCCGCCGCCTGGGCGAGGGGGCTGTCCGGACCACCGTTGGTGATGCCGACCGTGGCGGCGCCGCAGTCCTTGGCCCACGCGAGGGTCTCGACGATCTCCTCGGTCTTGCCCGACTGGGAGATGGCCACCGCGAGCACGCCGTCGAGGTCGAGCTTGCGCTTGTAGGTGGTCGCGATCGAGGGCGCGGCCAGGGCCGCCAGGCGTCCCGCGTGCGATTCGATGAGGTAACGCCCGTAGACTGCGGCGTTGTCGGACGTTCCGCGCGCGATGAACAGCAGGCTCTTGGTCTGCTCGCCGAGCGCTCGCACCTCGCCGACACGGGGCAGCAGGGCCTCCAGTGTGGCTCGGAGTGCCGCCGGCTGTTCGGCGATCTCGCTACGCATCTGGGTGGCCATACTGCTCCTATCAACTAATATCTTGGCAAGCTGGTCTAGTCCGGACTAGACCAGTACGAACCATAGCTTACGGGAGGCTTTGTGGCGCATATCGATCCGGACAGTCCGGTGCCCAAGTACTTCCAGCTGCGCGAGATCCTGCTGGATCTCATCGAGAACAACGAGCTCAGCATCGGGGCGGCGATCCCGTCGGAACGCGAGCTCTGCCAGCGCTTCGGCCTGTCGCGGATGACGGTGCGCCAGGCGGTCGACCACCTGGTCAGCGAGGGACGCCTGCACCGCGTGCCCGGCAAGGGCACCTTCGTGGCCCGCCCCAAGATCGAGCTCGCGCTCCAGCTCACCTCCTTCACCGACGACATGCGCGCACGCGGGCTCGTCCCCGGCTCGCGCGACCTCGACCGGCGCGTCGTCAGGGCCAGCGCCCACCTGGCCAAGGAACTGGGCATCCAGCCCGGCGACGAGGTGCACTTCATCGAACGGCTGCGCACGGCCGACGGCGAACCGCTGGCCATCGAGCGCGCGCACATCCCGGTCTACCTGGCGCCCGACCTGGGCGACTACGATCTGGCCGAGCGCTCGCTCTACGAGCTGCTGGAGAAGCGCCACGGGCTGGTCATGGACGCCGGAGAGCTGACCATCGACGGCGGCATCGCCGACCCGTCCGACGCCGACCTGCTGAAGCTGGACCGCGGCGGGGCCGTGCTCCTGCTGTCGCGCCGCTCCTTCTCCGGCGGGGTCTGCGCGGAGCTCGGCGTCTCCACCTATCGTGCCGACCGTTACCAGCTGCGCACCAGCCTGGAGATGCCCGCGCGCCGCCCCTGACCGCTGTGCCGTACGGCACGGCGGCCTTGTTCCTGTTCTCCCCCCGCACCTCCCGAGGATCCCCGGTGAACGAGACCGCAGCGACCGTTTCGCCGTTCGCCCGACTGATGGGCGTGATGCAGCGCCTGGGCCGCTCGCTGATGTTGCCCATCGCCGCGTTACCGGCAGCCGCCCTGCTGATGCGCTTCGGCCAGCCCGACATGCTGGGCTCCAACGGCCCGGAGCCGGGCGGCCTGGCCGACGTGTCGGGCTTCCACTGGATGACCGACGTGGCCGCGGTGATCGCCGCGGCCGGAGCGGCGCTGCTGGAGAACCTGCCGCTGCTGTTCGCCGTCGGTGTGGCCATCGGCTTCGCGCGCAAGTCCGACGGCACCACGGCGTTGTCGGCGGTCGTGGGCTACCTGGTCTTCGACCGGGTGACGCGGACGATGTTCCTCGGCTCCGGCATCCGCGAGCAGGTCCTGATCAGGACCGATTCGCTCGAGGAGGTCATCAACTACGGCACCCAGAATCCCACCCGCATCCTCGGCGGCATCCTGATCGGCCTGGTCACCGCCCTGCTGTGGCAGCGTTTCCACCGCATCAAGCTGCCCGCGTGGCTGGCCTTCTTCGGCGGGCGCAGGTTCGTGCCGATCATCACCTCGATCGTGGCGCTGCTGCTGGGCGTGCTGATCGGGTGGCTCTGGCCGGTGCTGGCGGAGTGGATCGAGCACGCGGGCGAGCTGCTGGCGGGCGCGGGAGCCGTGGGCACGGGGATCTACGGCGTGCTGAACCGGCTGCTCATCCCCCTCGGACTGCACCACTTCGCCAACTCGATCGTCTGGTACCTGGTGCCCGAGTGTCAGGTCGACGGCAAGACCCTGGGCGGCGACTGGAACTGCTACTTCGCCGGCGACCCGACGGCGGGCGAGTTCATGACCGGCTTCTTCCCGGTGATGATGTTCGCGTTGCCGGCCGCGGCGCTGGCCATGTGGCGGGCGGCTCCCCCGCACCGCCGCGCGACCGTGGGCGGCATCATGTTGTCGGCGGGCCTGGCCTCGTTCGTCACCGGCATCACCGAGCCGATCGAGTTCGCCTTCGTCTTCGTCGCGCCGGTGCTGTTCGTCGTGCACGCGCTGCTCACCGGGGCCGCGATGGCGATCATGACCTTGCTCGACGCCCAGCTCGGGTTCGGGTTCTCGGCGGGGCTCATCGACCTGCTGCTGAATGCCAGCAAGTCGAACACGCAGAACCTGTGGGCGGTGCTCACACTAGGGGCGATTTATGCCGTCATTTACTACTTCGTGTTCAGCTTCCTCATCAAGCGGCTGAACATCCTCACCCCCGGGAGGGAGCCGGAGCCCGACGTGGACTCCGGCGAACCCTCTTCAAGAACCGGCTAGAGGCGCTGCCACAGGGCCGGCACGTTCGACGGCTCCCAGCCCGGAAGGGACGTGTGGGCCTGGATGCACCGGTAACTGGCTCCGCCGTACGTCACCGTGGAACCGACCGCGTACGCGGTGTACGGCGCCCAGGTGCCGCCGGGGGGCGAGCCGGTCGGCGAGCTCGTCGGCGAGCTGGTCGGACCGCCGGTGCTGACCAGCGACAGGCCGTAGGTCTGCAGGATCTCGTTGACCGGCTGGTGGTAGGTCGTCCCGCCGGAGCTGCAGTTGCCCGAGCCGCCCGAGGTGACGCCCTGCGCCTGGCTGCCGGAGAAGAACGAGCCGCCCGAGTCGCCCGGCTCGGCGCAGACCGAGGTGCGGGTGACGCCGGAAACGGTGCCCTGCGGGTAGGTGACGCTGGTGCCGTGCTGGCCGATCGTGCCGCAGTGGTACTGCGTGGTCGAGCCGGAACGGCAGATCGAGGAGCCCACGGCCGCCTGCGTCGAGCCGGTGATCGTGATCAGGCCGGCGCTGTAGGCGTTGACCAGGCGGGTCGGCGTCCACTGGCTGTTGACCTCGACCCAGGCATAGTCGTTGCCGGGGAACGAGGAACCGCGGAAGGTGCCCTGCGCGACCCGGTTGTAGCCGGTCGTCGTCTGGCCCGTCGAACCGCAGTGACCCGCGGTGACGAACCCGCCCTGGCTGCCCGCGCGCTGCACGGGGAAGCCGACCGAGCAGCGGCTGCCGCTGCCGATGTAGTACGCGTCGCCGCCGCGCACGTCGTAGTACGGTACGGGCCGCTCGGTGGTGGACTGGACCAGCACCTTGCCGGTGTCGACGCCGCTGGCGTCGATGAACAGCTGGGTGCGGCCGACGTCACGGGTGAGCACGACGACCTTGTTGGCCCGCACGTCCACGAACCACGACGCGACGCCGCGCGGCAGCTTCAGCGAGTCGAGCCTGGCCTTGACGCCCTCCAGCGTGGTGAGCGGGTCGGCGACCAGGATCGGGGTGCCGCCCAGGTCGCGGATGGTCTGCAACTGGGCCGTGGAGGTGGTGGCGATGGACAGCGTGGCCGTCGGTCCCGAGACCCACAGGCCAGCGAAGGAGGCGCCGAGCTTGCCCGCGTACAGCGACTCGACCTGGGCCGCCGCGGCCTCGTTGACGAGCCGCACCTCGGCCTGGTCGGCGGTGATCCCCAGGTCACGGCTGACCGCCTCGACCAGCTTGGGGTCGGGGTCGGAGACGGCGCTGTGTTCCTGCTGGGCCTGAGTGTAAGGGTTGGGCGGTTCGGCGGTGGCCTGGGCGACCGCCGGAATCGCGGCGAGGACGAGGGCGAGGGTGACGCCCATCCCCGCGGCTTGCTTGCGGAGCATGTAGATCTCTCCTCGAATTGGGGGGTGCGCCGCAAACGTAACGAGAACGTTCGCCGCCGCGGCCATATCACCTCACTCCCCACACCGTCTTATGGAAGGGCGTACGCCCAGGTCAGACCCGCTTTTCCGGGTACGGCACGCGGGCATAACACTTGACCAGAACCTGGTGCTATGCCTTGACAATCGGGGAAGGACTCCGGCATCCCCCTTCGGATTCATCGAGGGGTTCTGGCATGAGCACAGCGGCCGTCGAAGGCGGCAAGTCGTTCTGGTCGTCGGCCTTCGCCGTGCTGCAGCGCATCGGCCGCTCGCTGATGCTCCCCATCGCCGTCCTGCCCGCGGCCGGTCTGCTGCTGCGCTTCGGCCAGCCCGACATGCTCGGCTCCAACGGGGCCGAGCCCGGCGGCCTGGCCGACGTCCCCGGCTTCGCCTGGTCGGCCAATGTGGCCGAGATCTTCGCGGCGGCCGGTGGAGCGCTCTTCGACAACCTGCCGATCCTGTTCGCGATCGGCGTGGCCATCGGCTTCGCCAAGAAGGCCGACGGCTCGACCGCGCTGGCCGCGCTCGTCGGCTACCTCGTGTTCGACCAGGTCACGCGGCGCATGTTCTTCAACTCCGACGCCGAATCGATCCAGCAGAAGGTCACGCTCACCCTCCAGGACGGCAGCACGGTCATCAACCAGGCCGCCTCCAGCCAGCCCACCGGCGTGCTCGGCGGCATCGCCATCGGCCTGCTCGCGGCCGTGTTGTGGCAGCGCTACTACCGCATCAAGCTGCCCACCTGGCTGGCCTTCTTCGGCGGGCGCCGCTTCGTGCCCATCGTCACCGCCGTGGCCGCCATGGCGCTCGGCGTGATCATCGGCCTGATCTGGCCGCCCATCGGCGAGGGGCTGACCAGCTTCGGCGACTGGCTGGCGACCAACTCGGTGATCGGCGCTGGCGTCTACGGCGTGGCCAACCGGCTGCTGATCCCGCTGGGGCTGCACCACTTCATCAACTCGATCGTGTGGACGGTCATCCCCGAATGCACCGTCAACGGGGTGCACGCCGCCGGAGACCTCAAGTGCTACGCCATCGGGCAGCAGGGCGCGGGCATCTTCATGACCGGCTTCTTCCCCGTGCTCATGTTCGCCGTGCCCGCCGCGGCACTCGCCATCTGGCGGGCGGCGCCCAAGCACCGGCAGGCCGCGGTGGGCAGCATCATGATCGGCGGCGCGCTGACCGCGTTCGTCACGGGCATCACCGAGCCGATCGAGTTCGCGTTCATCTTCGTCGCGCCGGTGCTGTTCGTCGTGCACGCGCTGCTGACCGGGGTGTCGATGGCGCTGATGGCCTTCCTGGACACCAGGCTCGGCTTCAGCTTCTCCGCCGGCGGCATCGACATGCTCCTCAACGCGACCAAGTCCAACACGCAGGGGCTGTTCCTGATCATCGTGATGGGGCTGGTGTACTTCGTCGTGTACTACGCGATCTTCAGCTTCCTGATCAGGAAGCTGAACATCATGACGCCGGGGCGCGAACCCGAGGAGGACCCGGAGTCGTCCACCGCCCAGAAGCCGGCCTGATTCCGGGCATCCGCCCGGTCGCGGCCGACGACCTTAATGCCCGGCTCCTGGGGGATCTTCGCGACGTAACCCTCCCAACCCGCTGCGATCTCGGCCGCCAGGTATCCGGCGGGGCGGCCGAATCCTCTTAGAGGTGACCGTCTCGAACGAGGAGGCACCTTGTCTTTCCCCCTTCCGCAGCACCTGGTCTGGACTCCCGCCGAGCCCGCGCCCGACGAGCGCAGGCTCAGGCACTTCGGGCAGGCCCTGGCCGAGGTCCTCGCCGGCCGCCGCCCGCCGTCGAGCCTGGCCGACCGGCTCAGCGACCGGGCCTACCGCGAACTCGTGCGCGCCGGGCGCATGCTCAGGACCGACCGGCCGCCCTTCGTGGGCGCGCCCCACGTGCAGGAGCCCCGCGACGGGGCCGTGGAGATGTGCGTGCTCGTGCACTGCGGCACCAGGAGCCACGCGCTTGCCGTACGGCTGGAGCGTCGTGGGGTCCAGTGGGTGTGCACGGACTTCGAGACCGCCTGACGCGCCGGTCTTCGCGGGCCGCCTCCCCGGTCATCGGGTGGGCGGCCCGGTCGGCTCGGGCGGGCGGCCCGGTCGGCTCGGGTGGGCGGCCCGGTCGGCTCGGGCGGGCGGCCCGCTCTGGCTCACACGGCGGACTCAGCGGACGCTGCGGTCCTCGGCGTGCGGTGGGTAGGCGAACGTCTGCGTGTCCGCCCAGTCCTCCCCCACGACGCGATAGTCGTGCGAGGACTCGCTCACCGCGTGCCCCCTGCCGACGTCCACCGTGTCGGCGGTCGACCACATGCCGTTCACCTCGTGCTCCACGACGTAGAGGAACTCGTTGAACCCCGACGGCGACACGCACGTGTTGACGACGGTCAGCGTGCCGCGCCCCGCCGTCAGATGCGGCGGGATGGTCACGACCTGGTTCCTCCACTTGTAGACACTGTCCTCCAGCAGCGGGCGCCACTCGGCGGCTTTCACGCCGTCGATGGTGATGACGGCGTGCTGCAGCCCGACTCCCGCGTCCAGCCGCCGGGTCAGGCGCACGCCGGTGTTGCCCGGATGGACCGAAACGGTGAACCGGCTCGATCCTCCCAGCGGGAAGGCACGGCCGTCGTCGGTGACGATCTGGGCCGGATCGGCGATCGCGTCGGGAGACTCGCGCTCCTGCCCCTCCGGGCGCCACACGAGAACGACCACGACCCCCAGGGCCACGACGGCGGCCGCTCCGGTGAGCAGCGCCATGCGCCGCCAGCGGTCCGTCTCGTTCACGGGGGCCCGTTCGATCACCCAGGCGGGACCGGCGGTCGCCGGCGCCTGCGCGATCACCGGAGCCTGCCCGATCACCGGAGCTTGCCCGATCACCGGGACACGCTCGATCGCCGACGCGGCGTCGGCCGCTGGGGAACCCGCGGGTGCCGAAGCGGGGTCGGCCACCGGAGCACCTTCGACCGCCGACTCTCGGTCGGCCATCGGGGCCCGCTCGACCGCCGACGCGGGGTCGGCCATCGGGGCCTGCTCGGTCGCCGGAGCGCGGTGGACCTGCCCGGTGGCCGCGACGGCTGCCGGGAGCTGGTGGACCCTGACCCGCTCCCAGGCCCGCTCCCACTCCGGAAGCTGACGGTCGGGCACGCGGCATCCTCGCAGGAACGCCACCATGACGGCCTTCTTCGGAAAGCGCCGCCCGGCCAGCATGTCAGCGCAGGTGGTGCGCGGCAGGCGTGCGCCGCCCAGCCTGTCGGCCCGAGCCTCCAGCTCGCGCAGCGACACGTCGGCCCGGGCGAACTGCTCGACCAGCAGCTTCACCAGATCCTCGTGCCGGGTGACGGACTCCAGCGCCCTGGAGATGTCGGGATGCTGTCCGCCGCCCGGAGCCTCACTCATCGTCCGCATCCCTCTCCTGACGGGCCGTTCAGCGCTGGACAGTTTACAAGCGATCACTGAGCGTGTCCGAGATCGGCTGGAGATCGTCCGGGACCGGCCCAGTGTGGCCGCGGCCCTGTTGGACACCACGCCCGGCCAGGTTGGCTGTGCTCACCGGCGGTGATCGGGCAACCACGATCCGCCGCACGATCCACAGGCGCCGGCCCCTTCGCCGGCCCCGAGCACAGGAGTCACCCATGAACGCACCCGCCAAGCTCGCAGCGACGCTCACGACCGCCCTCGTGGCCGCGGGCTCTCTCCTGCTGGTCGCCCAGCCGGCCAGCGCCGACCCCGACTGGCCCTTCGCCAACGACTGCGACAAGAAGAACTACAGCAAGTACATGAGCTGGGGGTGGCGGCAGGGCCGCATCGACTTCACCTACGACCACACCGACGACCGGATCAACAACTACTACCGCAGCACCTGGCGGGACACCGGAGAGAAGGTCGGCAACGGCTGGGCCAGCTGCATCAACCTCCACCAGCGCTAGAAGGGCGCGAGTATGAAGCGAACGATCCTCCTCGCCGGCGCGATGATCGGCCTGTCGCTGACCTGCCCGGCGCCCGTGGCCGCCGACCCGGTCGGACCCTGTTACGTCCTGACCTTCTCGGTCGACGAACGGCAGGGCGCCCGCTCGATCTGCCCGCCCGGCACCTGGAGGCACTGGCACCAGGTGCATGTGCACTGCACCTTCATCGCCAGCGTTCCGACCCACGGCCCCATGGTCGGCGGGACCAGCGTGTCGGAGGTGATCTGCCCGGACAACCAGATGAGGACCCGGGCCTGGAACACCCAGGGGCCCGACGAATAACGCACCGCCACACGCGAACGGCCCGCCGGGGGACTCCCCCGGCGGGCCGTTCTTCGATGGTCAGCGGCTACGCGGCGTGCTTCGGGTCGCCGTGGCAGCGCTTGTACTTCTTGCCCGAACCGCACGGGCAGGGCGCGTTGCGCTCGACGTTGCCGTAGGCGGCGCGCTGCTCGGGCGTGGTCTGCACGAGCGTGTGCTCCACCTCGCCGGACTCGCCCGGAGCGCTGTAGTCGAGCTGGGCGGGCCGCTCGGGACCGCGCAGCCCACGAGCGATGATGCTCCGGGTCTCGGCGATCTCGGCCGACTCCTCCTCGACGATGGGCGACTCCTGCACCTCGACCTCGAGGTTGAACAGGAACCCGACCGTGTCCTCCTTGATGCCCTCGAGCATCGCCGAGAACATCTCGAAGCCCTCGCGCTGGTACTCGATCTGCGGGTCCTTCTGCGCGTAGGCCCGCATGCCGATGCCCTCGCGCAGGTAGTCCATCTCGTAGAGGTGCTCGCGCCACTTGCGGTCGAGCACGGAGAGGATGACCCGGCGCTCCAGCTCACGGACGGTCTCGGCGCCCAGCTCGGCCTCGCGGGCCTCGTAGGCGCGGAAGGCGTCGTCCTTGACCTTCTCGGCGAGGAGCTCGGCGGTGAGGTCTTCCCTGCCGCCGGCCGCCTCGACGACGTCGTCGACGGTGATCTGGATCGGGAAGAGCTCCGCGAAGGCCTTCCACAGCTTGTCGAGGTCCCACTCCTCCGCGAAGCCCTCGGAGGTGGCGCCGGCCACGTAGCCGTCGATCACCTCGCCGATGAAGCCGCGGATCTGGTCGTGCAGGTCGGCGCCCTCGAGGACGCGGCGGCGCTCGGCGTAGATGACCTTGCGCTGGCGGTTCATGACCTCGTCGTACTTCAGAACTTCCTTGCGGATCTCGAAGTTCTGCTGCTCGACCTGGTGCTGGGCGGAGGCGACGGCCTTGGTGACGATGCCCGACTCGATGGGCTGGTCGTCGGGGATGTTCATGCGGATCATGATCGCCTCGACGCGGGGCGAGTTGAACAGGCGCATCAGGTCGTCGCCGAGCGACAGGTAGAAGCGCGACTCGCCCGGGTCACCCTGACGGCCGGAACGGCCGCGAAGCTGGTTGTCGATGCGTCGCGACTCGTGGCGCTCGGTGCCCAGGACGTAGAGGCCGCCGATCTCGGTGACCTCGTCGTGCTCGGCCTTGACCGCGGCCTCGGCCGTCTCCAGGGCGCCGGGCCAGGCCTTCTCGTACTCCTCCGGCGTATCGACCGGGTCGAGACCCTTGGCCTTGAGCTCGAGGTCGGCGCGGAACTCGGGGTTGCCGCCGAGCATGATGTCGGTGCCTCGACCGGCCATGTTGGTGGCGACGGTGATGGCGCCCTTGCGCCCCGCCTCGGCGATGATCGTCGCCTCACGGGCGTGGTTCTTGGCGTTGAGCACCTCGTGCGGGACGCCGCGGCGCTTGAGCATCTTCGACAGGCGCTCGGACTTCTCGACGCTCGTGGTGCCGACCAGGCAGGGCTGGCCCTTGCCGTACCGCTCGACCAGGTCCTCGACGACGGCCATGAACTTGGCGTCCTCGGTGCGGTAGATCAGGTCGGGCTGGTCCTTGCGGATCATCGGCTTGTTGGTCGGGATGGGGACCACGCCGATCTTGTACGTCTGGTGGAACTCGTTCGCCTCGGTCGCGGCCGTACCGGTCATGCCGGCGAGCTTGTCGTAGAGGCGGAAGTAGTTCTGCAGGGTGACGGTGGCGAGAGTCTGGTTCTCGTCCTTGATCGCCACGCCTTCCTTGGCCTCGATGGCCTGGTGCATGCCCTCGTTGTAGCGGCGGCCGTGGAGGATGCGCCCGGTGAACTCGTCGACGATGAGGACCTCGCCGTTGGTGACGATGTAGTCCTTGTCCTTCTTGAACAGCTCCTTGGCCTTCAGGGCGTTGTTCAGGAAGCCGACGAGGTGGGTGTTCTCGGGCTTGTAGAGGTTGTCGATGCCCAGCCAGTCTTCGATCTTGGCCACACCGGCCTCGAGGATGCCGACCGTGCGCTTCTTCTCGTCGACGACGTAGTCGCCCGTCGACTCCTCACCCGGGTTCTTCGCCTCGACGCCGCGGCGGAGGCGGGGCACCAGCTTGGCGAACTCGGCATACCACTTGCCGGACTGCTCGCCGGGGCCGGAGATGATCAGCGGGGTACGGGCCTCGTCGATGAGGATGGAGTCGACCTCGTCGACGACCGCGAAGTTGTGGCCGCGCTGCACGCACTCCTCGAGCGACCACGCCATGTTGTCGCGCAGGTAGTCGAAGCCGAACTCGTTGTTCGTGCCGTAGGTGATGTCGGCGGCGTACTGCTTGCGGCGCTCGTCGGGCGACTGGCCGGAGATGATGCAGCCGACCTCCAGCCCGAGGAAGCGGTGGATGCGGCCCATCTTCTCGGCGTCGCGCGAGGCGAGGTAGTCGTTGACCGTGACGACGTGCACGCCCTTGCCCGACAGCGCGTTGAGGTAGGCGGGCAGGGTGCAGGTCAGGGTCTTGCCCTCACCGGTCTTCATCTCCGAGATGTTGCCCAGGTGGAGGTTGGCGCCGCCCATGATCTGCACGTCGTAGGGGCGCTGGTGCAGCACGCGACGTGCCGCCTCGCGCACGGTGGCGAACGCCTCGGGCAGCAGGTCGTCGAGGGACTCACCGTCGGCATGACGCTGCTTGAACTCGTCGGTCATCGCCCGGAGTTCGGCGTCGGACATGCCCTTGAAGTCGTCCTCGATGGAGTTGACCTGATCGGCGATCCGCTTCAGCTTGCGCAGGGTCTTGCCTTCGCCGGCGCGAAGGATTCTGTCCAGAATGGCTGCCACTTTATGTAAAGCTCCTCGCAGGTCTACCCCGGCGCGACCGCCAGGTGGAGAGGCCGAGACATACTTCCCCAGTGCCATCGTAGGCGGTTCAGCCACCAGACACAGCCACCGCGACGAGCGGTCCGCCGACCCGTTCTGCGAGAATGCCTTTCACAGCACTCGTAGGGGTAAAGGAGAAAAGGCCATGGCGGGCGAACAGAACCTCGGCAGCCACGGCGGCAGGGCGTCTTCGTGGCTCGCGGTCACCGTCATGTTCCTCGGAGTCGTCGTGGGCGGGTTCGGGCTGACCCAGGCCAACTGGCTGCTCGTCTGGATCGGCGTCGGCGTCATCGTCGTGGGCGGCATTCTCGCCCTGGTCTTCGACATCATGTCCGATGTCGTGATCGACGCGCCCCGGGCGGGCATGTCATCGGATGACCACCGCTGAGCGGTAGCAACTGACGGAGCGGGCATCGCCGGGGAAGTACGGCGGTGCCCTTTCTGTTTCATGCGGTCCCTGGCTCTTGCGGGTTTTGCGTCCCGTGCGGCCCCCGGCTCTCGCGGCTTTTGTCCCACGCGGCTCCTGGCTCTCGCGGCTTTCGTCCCGTGCGGCCTTGGCCCGAGTCCGTTCTGTCGGTGGCCCCCGCTACGCTTCGCGGACATGACGGAGTTGACGGTCGAGCTGACGGCCGACGAGGCACGCCGCCTGGTCCTGAGCGCCCAGGGGTTCATCGGAGCCGACGCCCGGCGCGGCGGCGCCCACACCATGTTGCGCCGCCTCGGGGCCATCCAGCTCGACACCGTCTCCGTGCTGGCCCGCTCCCACGAACTCGTCGCCTACTCCCGCCTGGGCGCCATCGGCAGACCGGCCGTCGAACGTTCCTACTGGGACTCACCGGCCCGCAGCTTCGAATACTGGTGCCACGCCGCGTGCATCCTGCCGATCGAGCACTGGCCCCTGTACGGCTTCCGCCGCCGCGCCTTCCGCGAGCGCGGGGTGCGCTGGCACAAGGTGCCCGACGGGGTCGAGAAGCTGCTCGACCAGGTGCGCGACAGCGGGCCCATCACCACCTCCGACGTGGGCGGCGCCAAGAACGGCGGGCCGTGGTGGGACTGGTCCGACTCCAAGATCGGGCTGGAGTGGCTGCTCGACATCGGCGAGCTGGTGTGCACGCGCAGGGTGGGCTGGCGGAGGGTCTACGACCTGGCCGAGCGGGCGGTTCCCGCCGAGGCGCTGGCGCAGGAGCTGTCCGACGCCGAGTGCATCGTGGCGCTGGCGCGGATCGCCGGGCGTTCGCTGGGGGTGGCGACGCGTGGTGACCTGGTCGACTTCCTGCGGGTGAAGAACCAGTACGCGGCGCTGCTCGACGAGGCGCTGCTGAGCGGCGCGGCGGGCCTGGTGCCCGCGCACGTGACGGGCTGGCCGGAAGCCCGCCGCCCGGCGGGAACCACCCGCCTGGCGACGGCAGGCTCGGCGGGAAGCACCCGCCTGGCGACGGCGGGCTCGGCGGTGGCCGGGTCCGCAGCGGTCGGCTCGGCGGCGGCGGCCGGGCCGGCGAAGGTGCCGAACGCGTGGGTGGATCCGGCGCTGCTGGAGTCCGAGGTGCGCGGGAGGCACCGCTCCACGCTGGTCTCCCCCTTCGACTCCCTCATCTGGCACCGGGGCCGCACCTCGCGCGTGTTCGGCTTCGACTACGTCCTGGAGCTCTACGTCCCCAAGGCCAAGCGGGTCCACGGCTACTTCACCATGCCCGTGCTCTCCGGCGGACGCCTGATCGCCCGCGTCGACCCCGCCCGCGAGGGCACCACCTTCGTCGCCCGCCAGATCGGCCTCGAGCCGGGCATCAGCCCGGCCCGAGCCGTCGAGGGGATCAGGGCCGCGTTGTGGGAGGCGGCCTCGTGGGTGGGGTGCGACTCGGTGCGGGTCGAGCGCGTCGACCCGCCCCAGCTCGCCGCCGAACTGGCGAGAGAGCCGCACTAGACCTCAGCTCACCGAGCCCGGCGAGCCCGGTGAGCCCGGCGCGCTCAGTAGATCTTGGTGAGCTTCCACCAGTTGAGGTTGAATCCGCCCGTCACCGCGTACACCCCGAACTGGTGGGTGCCGGCCGGCAGGTCGACCTCACGCGAGATCGTCCGGTAGCTCGCCCAGCTGCCCGTGTTCGGCACGCTGACGTTCCCGAGCGGCGTGGCACCTGCCCCGATGTCCAGCGAGATCGTCGCCCCGCTGCCGGGCGACGACACCCGGTACTCCACGAGGTAGCGTCCGGCCGACGGGATGGTGACCCCGCCGAAGGCGATCCAGTCGGTGCTGTCGAACGACCCGACGTTCTGCCCGCCTCCGGTGTCGGGGGTGGGCTCGGTGATGACGCCCTTCATGGCCGTGTAGCCCTCGGCCTGGAAGGTGCGGGTGTGGCAGCCGCCCGGTGCGAGCTCGCAGATGTCGGCCCGGCTGGTGGCGACCTTGAGGTCGTCGTACCAGATGTAGGAGTCGTTGGCGGGGGCGAAGGTGGTGGTCGCGCCTCCGAAGAAGGACGAGAAGTAGGCCCGGTCGATCAGGTCGCCGTTGCGTACGAAGCGCAGCCCGGTGACCTGGGCGGCGGAGACGCCGTTGTAGAAGATCTCGATCTCGCCGTCGGCGTTGGCGTTGCCGTTGGTGACGGTGTTGACCTTGAGCCGCTGGACGATGTTGAACCACTGCCCGCGCGGATACAGGATGTCGGCGCCGTCGCGCTTGAGCACGGCGTAGTCGCCGTATTGCCCCGCGTGACCCATGTGGTAGTAGTAGATCGCCGCCTGGCCGTTGTTGCGCCGCCAGATCATGCGTGAGCTGAATCCGTTGTAGCCGTCGCAGACCTGGCCGCCCGAGCATGACGCTCCGCCGGCCAGCCCGAGCCCGAGCTTGCCGGCGAATTCCGTGGTGCCCCAGCTGAAGTCGCTGCTGTAGCGCGCCCAGTACGACAGGTAGTACTCCCGGGCGGGGGTCAGCGCGAGTGGCGCCTGCGCGCCGGAGTCGGCGGGGCCGATCTTGCCCTTCGGGTAGAAGACGCGCAGCGATTTGCCGCCCGAGTGGCTGAAGTTGTAGCCGTCGATCCAGGTGCGGGTGCTCATGCCCTCCTCCCAGGGCGCGTTCCAGCCGTCGGCGGCCCAGGCGGCCAGGGTGTAGGCGGCGCCTCTTTCGGGGCGTTCGAAGGTGTTGACGCGTGGCACGGCCAGGGCGGCCGTGCCGGGGATGAGGGTGAATAAGGAGACGAGTGCGGTGAGGACCTTTCCTCTCATGGACTGGCTCCTGTCTCAGAGGTCGAGGACGAGCGTGCGTCCCCAGGGGTGACGCCGGGCTTCGGTGAAGCCCAGCGCGGCGTAGAAGGCCAGTGCCCTGCCGTTGGCCTCGGCGACGCCGAGGTGCAGGCCGGGCGCCTGCCGTTCGCGCAGTGACGTGGTGAGGGCGGACATGAGGCGGTGGCCCCAGCCCTGTCCTTGCAGCCGCGCCGCGAGCTTGATGTGCGCCTGGGCCGGGTGGCTGGTGAGCCAGGGCTCGCGCACGTCCGGGTAGTCGTGGATCGCATCGACGTACCGGTGGTCGAGGGTGCCGTCGCCGGGGTCGGTGCGGCGGGGGTGGCGGGCGCGCAGCACCGGCCACCAGTGCTGGCGCGCCCAGTCGAGGAAGGCGGGCGTGGAGGCGGTGCCGACGACGTAGCCGGCGACGCCGCGGCGATCGGCGACGACGAAGCACAGGCCGGGCTCGTGGACCGCGTACGGCCCGGCGTAGAGGTGACCGGGCAGGTCGGGGTCGTGGAAGCGCGGTGCCTCCGCCCGTCCCGCCCCGTCGACCTCGTGGCACACCCGGTAGATCCCTGCCAGGTCGGAGGGGTGGTAGGGCCGCAGGTGCGCCGTCATGGGGTGCTCCTAGGAGATGGTGACGGCGACGGTGATCTTGTCGCCGGACCGGACAAATGACACGGCTTCGCCATTCAAAGTGACATTACGGATGCCAGGGGCGTGGACGGACACCGAGTACCGCCCCGCCGTACCCCGTGGCACGGTCAGCCGCAGGTCGGAGCCCGCGTAGGCGACGGAGGCCCGCTCGATCGGCTGCGAGACCGTAACCCACTCGACGCCGTCCACGGTCACCGACGAGCGCCGCATCAGGTCCACCCCGACGGGGGCGCCGCCCGAGGTGCGCCTCAGCAGCGCGTAGCCGGAGTCGAAGAGCACGTCGTCGCGCAGCCCGCCGGCCAGGTCGACCTGGACGTGCCCGTCGGCGACGCGACGGGCGTCGTCCACGGCCGCCCGGTCGGCCCGCGACCGGGTCTCGATGAGAGTGGTGAAGCGGGTGCGCGCCTGTCCTTCCCGCCTGGCCAGCAGGAACGGGATCGGCTGCCCGGTGGTGGCCTCGCCCGGCCCGCTGGTGTGCAGGACCCCGGTCGGGACCGGCTCCAGCGACCGCAGCGACAGCACGGCCGTGTCGGAGGTCCATTGTGCCTGCCACCTGCCGTCGGCCGCCGTACCCTCGGCGACCCGCTTGAGCCGGTGATAGCCGAAGTCGGTGTCGGCGGGGTTGAGTACACAGTCGCCGCACGGCGGCGGCGTCATGGCGGGCCCGCTCACCTCCAGCGTGCCCTGCCCGTGCCACGACTGGTCGTAGCGGTGGGCGGCGGTGCCCGTCGCGTCGAACACGTCGAGCGTGTAGCGGTCGGTCATGAGGTCGGCGCGGCGGATCGCCACGTCGCCGTCCTTGGCCCCGGCGTCGACGACCCGCAGCCCGGGGGTGACGCCGAAGAACGTCAGCGAACCCCGCATGGCCCGGTCCTGGCTGCGGCCGTCGACGATGACCGTGTTGTGCGAGACCGTCTCCCGGTACCAGTTGTTGGTCAGGTCGGCGTTGTCGGAGCCGTAGACCATGCCCAGGTCCGTCGACTGCAGCCCGCCGCCGGTCACGTCGAGGTGGAGCTTGTCGGCATGTCCGTGGCTGCCGCCCGGGATGCCGTGGTCCAGCCGGAGCGCGTCGGCCTGGAAGGGGTCGACGGCCGAGCCGTACAGCAGGGCGACGTCGTCGAAGAAGCCGGCGGCCCGGTCGGCCGCGAGGGTGACGCGTGCCGCGACGGCCTCGCGCGGCACGGCCGACTCGATGGCCAGCGCCTTCCACGTGCCGGCGAAGGACCTGGTGACGGGGGTGGTGACCGAGCCGTCCCTGGTCACGAACGACAGCTCGACCGTGCCCAGTCCCTGGGCGCGCGCTCGCAGCGCCACGGTCCCGACCTGGCCGCCGGTGACGGGGATGTCGCTGCTCCACCGTCCTCTGGCGGCCATCGCCGCCTTCTCGCCGCGGTGGGCGAGCGGGGAGATCAGGGTGGTCCCGCTGCGGGTCCAGCCCGCGCCGCCGTCCTCGAACCCGCCGTCGCGTACCAGGTCGGCGGGCCACAGGTCCAGCCGCTCGAAGGCGCCGTCGATCGCGAGCCGTACGGCACGCGTGCGGGTGGGCACGTCGAGGGTGACGTCCGCGCCGCCCTCGGCAGATCCGACCGTCCGGCCCCTGGAGTCGAGGAAGGTCAGCTTGACCGTGCCGGTTCCCAGCGCCGTGAGCCGCAGGTGCGCCAGCCTCGTGCCGTCGACCGGGAAGACCTGGCCGGCCCGTCCCTTGACGGTGTGGCCGTCCCAGTCACCCTCCAGCTTCCAGTAGGCGGGCCGCTGCGCGGAGTCGAGCGCGGCCTCCTCCAGGTCGCCGTTGGGAATCAGGTTGGCCGGTTCGCCGCCGCGCAGCACGGTCTCGCCGAGACCTCGGAACGTGGTGCTGCGCTGCCTCGTCCCCGGGCCCTTGGGGATCTCGTCGGCGCCGAACCGCAGGGCCCAGCGGTCGATCCGCGGCGTGCCCAGGTTGTGGTAGGCGAGGCCGAGCCCTGCGGCGAAGTCGGGGTCGCCGTAGGCGGCGTAGGCCCACTCGGCGAACATCGTGAAGTTCGGCCCGAACCTGCGACCCCACGTGCCGCCGTCGCCCGCGGCGGGAACGGTCTGGTCGGGGTGGAGGTAGGGCAGGAGCGTGGTGTACATCGACTTGAAGCGCGGATCGTTCCGGTAGTCGCGCTCGCGCGCCGAGATGGCGACCTGCGTAAGCGCCTGGAGCGCGTACACGTGGTAGCTGGCCGAGCCCTCCCACCACCAGCCGTCGCTCACGATGGCCTTGTCGAGCAGGAACTCGGTGTCGGCCAGGCCGGCGGAGCGCAGCGCGTCGTCGTCGATCGCCGCGCCCGCCCCGTGCACCGCCGCCGCCGTCCAGGCCTGGAAGTTGGAGGTGGCCATGGGGCTGGAGATCAGCAGTTCGGCCAGCGGGCGCAGCAGATTGCCCTCGACGTCGACCCGCTCGGCCTCGGTGAGGGTGTCGCGCACCAGGTCGTAGGCGTCGATCAGCCCGATGGCCGCGACCGCCTCGTCGAGCGACTGGTAGTGGATGCGCCCGTAGAGCGCGTTGAGTGGCACCGCCAGGAACCGGTCGGCGTAGTAGCGCAGGATGTCGCGCGCCTTGGCGGCGTACTCCGCCTTGCCGGTCATGCGGTAGGCGAGGCCGAGGTCGGAGGCGGCCTGGGCGGCGTTGTTGTGCCAGATCTCCACCCACGCGCTGTTGTACGGCTCGCCGCTGTAGGTCTTGCCGTCCAGGGGGCAGCGGTGCGCGGCCGGGCTGGAGTAGTCGAAGGTCAGCATGGTGTTGGTGCCGGGGCACTTGAAGTTGCCGCTCCAGCCGCCGTGGAAGACGGTCTGGTCCAGCGGCCTGGCCAGCCAGGCGTCGGCCTCCGCCCTGACGGTGGTGTCGAACGCCCTGGCCGCCCACGGCTGCCCGGCGATCCGCTCGCGGAGGGCGTCGAGCTCGGCCGGTGTCGCGTAGACGCGCGGTTCGCCGCTCTTCGCTGTGGCCTGCTCGACGGTGAGCGTGGCCCGCTGGGCGAGTGAGGCGTCGCCGCCGGGTGTCGCGGTCAGGACGGCCGAGGCCGGGGTCTTCACCATGACCAGGGCGGACTCTCCGGGCTTGAGCTCGCCGGTGACCGCCGGGGTGACCGTGCCGTGGTCCACGGCGAGTCGCAGCGAGTCGGCCACGGCGCGCCGGTTGGTGACCGTGACCAGGAAGGTGGCCTCGCTCCCCTGGGCCGCCCGCTTGGTGGCGGTTTCGGGGTGGAGCCAGGCCGAGCCGGGTGTCACCCGGACGTCGTCGACCCACATGGTGCCGGTGGAGGTCTGGACGGTGTTGATGATCTGGACCCTGGTGGTCAGCGGCGGCACCTTGAAGGTGCCCTCCAGCGCGGTCCAGTCGCGGGTGCCGGTGAGGATGCCGCCGAGCAGGCCGGAGCCGGTGTAGACGGTGGTTCCCGCGCTGTTGACGTAGCTGAAGTTGAGCGAGACGCGGGCCGCGCCGGGGAAGTCGGTGTAGTCGGCCATGGTGATCGCGTCGAGCTTGACCTGGGCCGAGATGCGGACGATCGGGGTGGTGGCCTGGTTGAGGGGGACGGTGACGAAGCCGCCGATCTTCTTGGTCGGCGAGCCGTCGATCCGCATCGAGCGGCTGCCCTCGGCGGCCACGGTGGTGTCGATGGCGTAGGTGGAGCTCTGCCACGGGGTGCACCAGGCGGGGGCCGGGCAGGCCTCGGTGGCGGGCGTGGCCGCCTCGAAGCCGGGATTGGGCACGAGGTTCACCCCGGCGGTGGCGGTCACGGCCGATGCCGGGGTCGCGTGGATCGGGGCGACGGCCACCAGCAGCGCGGCCAGGGCGGCGATCGGGCGCCTCATGCCGCCGCCAGCCACGCGTCACGGTGGCGGGCGACGAACTCGTCGTCCAGGAGTTGCGGGTAGGCGGCGATGACGCGGTCGAGCTCGGCGGCCTGGCCGGGCGAGAGCCCTTCTTCCGGGTCCAGGAGCCTGACCTCGGCCAGCAGTCCCTGGCGCCGCAGGATCTCGTGGACGCCCGCGATGCAGCCGGCGAAGCCGTTGGCCACGTCGAAGACGGCGCCGTTGGCGTCGGTGAGCTGGGCGGCCAGGGTGAGCAGCGAGTTGTCGACGCGCCCGGTCCTGACCGCCTCGTGGGCCAGCTTCAGCAGCTCCACCGCGCGGCGTGTCCACACGGCCGTCTGGCCGAGCAGCCCGCCGACGATGCGCTTGGTGACGTCTCCCACGGAGTACTCCGTGAGCAGGTCGACCAGGATGTTGTCGTCGTTGCCCGTGTAGAGGGCGATCTCGTCGGCCCGCCCCGACTCGCACACCGCGCGGACCACGTCGAGGGTGCGGTAGCGGTCGAACGGGGCGATCTTCACCGCGCGCAGGGCGGGCAGCTGGGCCACCTCGCGCCAGAAGTCCACGCCGAGGACCCGGCCGCCGACGGCCGGCTGCAGGTAGAAGCCGCACAGCGGCAGCACCTCGCCGACCTCGGCCAGGTGGGCGACCAGCTCGCGGTCGGACAGGTGGTCCAGGCCGCGCAGGATGACCATGGCCAGGTCGTAGCCGAGGGAGGCGGCCAGGGCGGCCTCGCACACGGCCTGGGCCGTACCGCCCGCCACGCCCGCGACCAGCACGGGGGCGCGGCCGGCCGCCTCGTCGGCGGCCAGGGCGAGCACGGGCTCCAGGAGCCCCGCGCCGCGGATGCCGAACTGGGTGGTGTGCACGCCGACGGCGAGCCCGCCCGCTCCGGCGTCGAGGTAGTAGCGGGTCAGCGCCCGCTGGCGGCGCTCGTCGAGCGTGCCGCCGGAGGTGATGACGAGGGGGTGTGCGGGGATGATGACGCCTTCGAGCAGGGTGCGTTCCGCGGGGGGTGCCAGGATGGCCGGCATCAGTAGCGTCCTTCTCGTTCCTGGAAGTGGGTGTCCTTGCCGTGGACGGCCGCCCCTGACCGCACCCAGTCGGCGGTCAGGTCCAGCAGCCGGTGCAGCGGGACGGTGGGATGGCCGAAGAGCGCGGCGCAGCGTGCGGCGTTGGACAGCAGCGCCGTGGGCTCCTCCGAGCCGGTGAAGCGGGCCTCGGTGCCGAGCCGGGCGGCGAGTTGCCGGGCCAGCCAGCGCACGGAGGCGGTCTCCGGTCCTGCCACGTTGAGCACGTACGGCGGAGCCGCGCAGTGCTCGAACAGCCGGAGCGTCGTGGCGTTCACGTCGCCCTGCCAGACGACGTTGACGTTGCCGGTGGCCAGGTCGACGGGGTCTCCCCGGTGCACGGCCGTGGCCAGCTCCAGCAGCACCCCGTAGCGGGCCTCGACCGCGTAGTTGAGGCGGACGATCGCCGCGGGGGTGCCGTTGGCTCTGGAGAAGTGCTCGATGATCCGCTCGCGGCCCAGGCAGGAGGCGGCGTACTCGCCGACGGGGCCCGGCGGGGTGTCCTCGTCGGCGCCGCCGCTGGTGACCGGGACCAGCGGGTAGACGTTGCCGGTGGAGAAGGCCACGACGCGGCTGTGCGGGAAGCGCTCCATGACCCGGCCGGGCAGGTAGGTGTTGAGCGCCCAGGTGCCGTGCTCGGCCCCTGAGGTGCCGAACTTGCGGCCGGCGAGATAGACGACGCGGGAGGCGTCGGGCAGGCGGTGCAGGCCGGTCATCAGGTCGGCGCGCTCGACGAGCACGCCCGCCCGCTTCAGGTAGAGGTCGGTGTCGTCCGGCAGGCCGCGGGCCACACCGATGACCCGGGCCCGGCTTCCCGCCAGGTCGAGCGCCTTCCTGGCCATCACCGCGAGCTCGGGGCCGATCTTGCCGCCGACGCCGAGGAGCATGATGTCGCCCTCGCCGCGTGCCAGGCTCTCGACGACCTCCGGCGAGGGGGTGGACAGGGCGTCGCGGAGCTCGGCGACCGTGTTCATCGCACCCGCTCCCTCATCAGCGCGCGGAAGGCCGGGAGCGCCTCGTCGAGCGCGGGAGCCTGCGGGTACCAGGCGGCCTCCCACTCCAGGGAGACCCAGCCGTCGTAGCCGATGCGGCCCAGCTCGGCCATGAAGGCCTCCAGCGGCACCGCGCCCGTGCCGGGCACCACGGGCGCCAGTTCGCCGGTGGAGGCCACGTCCTTGACCTGCGCGTGCCGTAACCAGGGGCGCAGCAGGTCGGCGGTGTCGGCGAGCGGCTCCCCCGCCCGCCACGGGTTGACCACGTCCCACAACGCCCCCACCGACGGTGAGGCGACCAGGTCGAGCACGCCTGCGACCGCCCGCCCGGTGAGGAAGGCGTCGTGCGTCTCCAGCAGCACCGTCACCCCTGCCTCCTGTGCCGCGGGGACGCAGGCGGCGAGCCGTGCCGCCGCCCTGGCGGCCACGCCGGGGTCGCCGGGCTCGCCGCCGAAGACCCGGACGAAGGAGGCGCCCACCTGGTCGGCCAGCTCGATGTGGCGTGCCAGCGACTCCTCCACGCCGTCGTCGGGGATGCCCGCCTGGACGTACGTCGCCAGGCACACGACCTGCACGCCCGCTTCGGCCAGCCGGGAGCCGACACGCCTGGCCGTACGGTCGGAGGCGTCGGGCGGCAGCAGCTCGCCCGTCGCGCAGCGCAGCTCCACGCCCGGGAAGCCGTACGCGATGACCTGCTCGACCGGGGCGCCGGGGCAGCCGAGCGTGCTGAACGCCGCCCTCATGACCCCGCCTCGTAGATCGCCAGCACGGTGGAGACCACCTGCCTGCCGTACTCTCCGGTGACGGCCGGGGACGTGCCGGTCCTGCACGACTCGACGAAGGCGGCGAGCTGCGCCGCGAAGGCGTCGGCGGTCTCCTCGTCGGGGTCGGCGAGCCGGGCCTCCGCCTCGCCGTCCCTGCTGACCCACAGGCCCTCGGTGGCCGACCAGCGCAGCGAACCGTCCTCGCAGAGCACGAGGGTCTCGTCCGTGTACGGCACGGCGGCCGTGGTGAAGGTGAAGCCCGCCTTGACCCCGCTCGACAGCTCGGCCACCCCGATGGCGTCGGTCTCGATCTCCAGCCCGCCCCGGTGCCACACGTGGGCGTGGACGGTCTCGATCTCGCCGCCGCCCAGCCACTGGATGCGGTCCAGGCCGTGGGTGCCGACGTTCATCACGATCCCGCCCCCGGCCAGCGCCGGGTCGAAGAACCAGGCGGGACGCGAGTCGCGGCTGTAGCGGGCGGAACGCCGGTGGGTGATCGCCCTGACAGGGCCGAGCTCGCCGGAGGAGACGACCTTCTCGGCCATCCTGGCGGTCTCGCTGAACCGCATGACGTGGCCCACGGCGAGTGTCACGCCGGCCGTACGGCAAGCCTCGATCATGGCCGTGCAGTCCTCGACCGAGGTCCCCATGGGCTTTTCGACCAGCACGTGCACGCCCGCAGCCGCCACGTCCAGGGTCTGCTGGGCGTGCAGCGTGTGCGGCGAGGTCACGATGACGCCGTCCAGCCGCTCCGCCGCGAGCATCTCGCGATGCCCCGGGTAGGCGGCCGCCCCCGCGTCGGCGGCCATGGCTTCGGCCGCGTCGGTCCGGATGTCGCAGACCGCCGCCACCTCGACCTGGGGCAGCGTGCGGGCCGCCTTGACGTGGAGGGCGGCGACGATGCCGGAACCGATGATCCCGAGCCGGAAAGGCTCGTTGGTGTGCACTGAACAATCTCCTTAGATCAGCCTTTGAGGCCGGCGGCCATCGCTCCGCGCACGAAATAGCGCTGGGCGATGAGGAAGAGCACGAGAATCGGCAGCAGCGACATGAGCGCCGCCGCCGTGACGAGCTGGTCGTTGCCGACGAACTGGCCGCGCAGGCCCATCACCCCGATCGGCAGGGTGAGCTTGTCGGGCGAGGTGAGGTAGACGGTCGGCTCCAGGACCGCGCCCCACGAGCTCATGAAGGTGAACACGGTCAGCGTGGCCAGGGCCGGCTTGACCAGCGGCAGGTGGATCCTCGTGAACACCCGCCACGGACCAGCGCCGTCGATGGTCGCGGCCTCCTCGAACTCCTTGGGCACGGCCAGGAAGCTCTGCCGCATCAGGAAGATCCCGAACGGCGTGGCCAGCCAGAACGGCACGATCAGCGGCAGGAACGTGTCGAGCCAGCCGAACTCGCGGAACAGGATGAACGACGGGATGATCGTGACGACGGTCGGCAGCATCATGGTCGCCAGGGCGGCCGTCAGGAGCGCGCCGCGGGCGGGCAGCTTCATCCTGGCCAGCGCGTGACCGACCATCGCGCTGCTCAGCACGTTGCCGAAGGCCGCCAGCGAGGCGATCAGCAGGCTGTTGGCCGCGTAGACGCCGAACGGCGCCCGCTCCCAGACCTGCGTCCAGTTCGACCACTCGAACGGGTCGGGCAGGAAGCCCGGCGGCACGGCGATGTAGTCGGCGTAGGTCTTGAGCGAGTTGAACAACGAGGCGAGGAACGGCAGCAGCATGACCGCGGCCCCCGCGACGAGCACCAGGTAGGCCAGGCGCTTAGGCATAGTGCACCCACCGCCTCTGCAACCACAGCTGGACGAGCGTGAAGAGCAGGATGATCGCGAACAGCACCCAGGCGATCGCCGCCGCGTAGCCGAGCTGGAAGAACTGGAAGCCCTGCCGGTACATGTAGAGCACGGTCAGCTCGCTGGCCCCGCTCGGGCCGCCGTCGGTCATGACGTAGACCTGCTCGAAGGCCTGCAGCGTGGTGATCGTGGAGAGCACCAGCACCAGGAAGGTCGTGCCGGAGACGCCCGGCACGGTGATGTGGCGGAAGCGGTGCCAGGCGTTGCCGCCGTCGACCATGGCCGCCTCGTAGCGTTCCTGCGGGATCGCCTGGAGGGCGGCCAGGAAGAGCACCATCATGTAGCCGACGCCCTTCCACACGGCCACCGCCGCCAGGGTCGGGATGACCAGCGCCGGGCTGTTCAGCCACGCCTGCGGGTCGATCCCGAACCAGCCGAGCACGGTGTTGGCCGAGCCGGTGCGCGGGTTGAAGACCGAGTCGGCGACGTAGGCGATGACCACCCACGAGGAGACGACCGGAACGAAGTACGCGCCGCGCAGCAGCGGGATGAAGCGGATCTTCTGGTTCAGCGCCACGGCCAGCACGAGCGCCAGCACGGTCTGGGCGGGCACGTAGAGCAGGGCGAACACCCCGGTGTTGCCCAGACTGGACCAGAAGGCCTCGTCACCCAGCAGCCGTGTGTAGTTGTCCAGCCCGACCCACTCCGGGTCGGACACCGTGTCGTAGTCGGTGAAGCTGAGGTAGGCCAGCGCAAGCACCGGCCAGGCCGTCAGCAGGATCAGATGAGCGAGGTACGGCGAGGCGAACAGGGTGGCCCACAACCGGTCCCTGAGGCTAGCCACCGGGGGTGAACCGGTCGATCGCCGCCTGGGCGTCGGCCTGGGCGGTCTTGAGTGCGGCGTCCACCGGCACCTCCTTCGACAGGGCCGAGGTGATCGGCTTGGCCAGCGCGCCGGTGTACTCGCTCCACACCGGGTTCAGCCCGAGGTCGTCGGCGACGGCCAGCGCGTCGAGGAAGACCTGGCGGCCCGCCGGAGGCTTGCCCGGCTCCAGGAAGGCGGGCGAGGCGGCGACCTTCTTGTTGATCGGCACGGCCTCGCCGATCTGCGTCCAGGCGGTCTGCGGGCCCTCGCCGCTGAAGAACTCGATCCACTTCCAGGCGGCCTTGGCCTGCGGGTCGGCGGAGGCGCTGTTGATCACCCAGGAGTTGATGTTGGCGATCTCGCCGCGCTTGCCGCCGGGGCCCTTGGGCATCGGGGCGACCCCGAAGTCGATGTCGCCCTGGGCGGCGGTCTGGATGCGGGCGTAGATGCCCAGTTGCATCGCCACGACGCCGCTGGGGAAGAGCGTCTGGGAGCCGCCGAGGGCGTCGGTCGTCACCACGTCGGGCGAGACCTTCTCCTCGTGCATGGCCTTGAGCATCCAGTTCAGGCCGTCGCGGGCGGGCTGGGAGTCGACGGCGACCTTGCCGCCGTCGTCGAGGATGTCGCCGCCGAAGGCCTTGACCAGGGGCCACCAGCTCTCGGTGAAACTCTTGGAGTAGCTGCGGAAGCCGTACACGTCGGGCTTGCCGTCGCCGTTGGTGTCCTTGGTTAGCTTCTTCGCCGCGGCCATCAGGTCGTCGTAGGTCCACTCGCCGGTCGGCTCGGCGAGGCCCGCCTGCTTGAACATCGTCCGGTTGTAGAAGAGCACGGCCGTCTGGGCGCCCTGCGGGAAGCCGAAGAGCCTGCCCTGGGGGTCGGACTTCCTGATCAGGTCGATGCCGTAGTAGTCGTCGGCGTTGAGGCTCTTGGCCAGGTCGTTCAGGTCGCGCAGGCTCTTGCGGCCGGCGTACTCCTGGACGAGCGCGCCGTCCGAGAGCCACACGTCGGGGGCCTTGCGACCGGCCAGCTGGGTGCGCAGGCGCGTGTAGAACTCGTCGTAGGCCGCCGACTCGATCTTGACGTTGACGGTGGGGTTGGCCTTCATGAAGTCGGCCACGAGCTTGCGCATCGTGCCGTCGGCGGGGCCTCCCGCCTCGGCGTAGTAGCCAAGGGTGATGGTGGTCCTGCCGTCGCTCTCGGCGGCCGGCCCGCTGCCGCAGGCGGCCATGGCCAGGAGCGCGATCAGGGCGGCGGGGGTCCTTGCTCGCATGGGGGGTGATCCTTTCCGTTCAGTGCTGAGAGGTGACCGTCGCGCCGCAGGAGGCGCGGACGATCAGGCGGGGCTGCAGCTCGACCCGGTGCGGAGGCACGGTGGGCCCGGTGGTCAGGCGCCGCAGCAGCAGCTCGGCCGCCAGCGCGCCGAGCTCGCCCTTCGGGGGCGCCACCGCGGTGAGCGGCGGGTCGCCCAGTTCGGCCACCTCGTCGTCGTAGGTGACCAGGGCCAGGTCGTCGGGCACGCGCATGCCGAGCCTGCGCGCGCTGGCCAGCAGGGTCGCGGCGTCGCGATCGCCGTGGCAGAACACGGCGGTGACCTGGTTGTCGCGGCAGGCGCGGGCGAACTCGAAGATGCCGTCGGGGGCCCACTCCTCGTGGGCGACGATCGCCTCGGGGATCCGGGTGGTGCCCAGACCTTGGACGGCCCGCTCGTAGCCGTCCGTGATGATCTTCCCGGTGCCGGTCCTGACCCTGCCCAGGTGGCCGATCCGGGTGTGCCCGAGCCGGACCAGGTGCCGCATCGCGGCGTACACACCGCCCGCGTGGTTGGTGACCACGTAGGAGGTCGGGTCGTCGGGATCCGGGCTCGGCGGGCGGCGCTCGGCCAGGATGTACGGCACGGGCAGCTCGCGCAGGGAGTCGACGTGGGCCTGCGGATCGTCCATGACGTGCAGGTTCGGCACCAGGATCAGCCCTTGGGCGCCGCTGTCGAGCAGCCTGGCGACGCGCTCGCCCTCCAGGTGGGGGCGGTACTCCGAGCTGGCCAGGATGACGCCCGCGCCGGCCGCCGCCAGCACCCGCTCGATGCCCTCGATCACCCGCGGGTAGTAGTAGGAGGTCGAGGGCACCAGGACCCCGACGAGGTGCCCGCTGCCCGCGCTGCGAGCGGGGATGGCCGTCACGTAGGTGCCCGAACCCTGGCGGCGGTCCACGACGCCCTCCGCGACCAGGATTCCCACCGCGCGCCGGACCGTGTTGAGCCCCACGGCGTAGGTCTCGGCCAGGTGCGGTTCGGTGGGCAGGCGCATACCGACCGGCCAGCGGCCGGAGGCGATCTCCTCGCGGAGGCGTTCGGCCACCAGGGCAGATTTCATTCCCTTGGGGAATGAATTTCTGTCATCAGCGCTCGTCATGGCCGGAATCATGCTTTATGAATCAACCGGCGTCAATAGCGGTTTTTCGTGCTTCACTGGAAAGATGAACGCTCACAAAAAGGCAGGAATTCATTCTTTATTGGTGGAGAAGATCGACTGTTATGTCGTGGATCTGCCTGCCGTACGAGACTTCTCGATCGCCGGCGGGGTGGTCACGCGCGGCGGCGGCACGCATCCCAGGGTGCTCGTCCGCGTCCGCGCGGGCGGCCTCAGCGGCTGGGGCGCCGCCACCCCCGCGCCCACCTGGACCTACGAGACCACCGAGAGCATCACCTCGACGATCACCCGCTACCTGGCGCCCGCGCTGATCGGCCATCCCGTGTGGGACCTCGACGGGGCGGTGCGGCTGTTCGACCAGGTGATCAGGGCGGGCCTGACGATGGGCATGCCGCTGGCCAGATCGGCGCTCGACCTGGCCCTGCACGACCTGCTCGGACGCGCCCTGGGGTTGTCGGTCGGCGAGCTGTGGGGCCAGCGGCGAGTCGGCGAGATCCCCCTGTGCTGGATCGCCTCCGACGACGTGGACGAAGGGCTGGAAGCCGGCTACCGCGCCTTCAAGGTCAAGGTCGGACTCGGCTCGCTGGAGGCCGACGTGCGGCGCGTCGAGGCCGTACGCGCGGCCGCGCCGGACGCCACCCTCTGGGTCGACGCCAACCAGGCCTACACCTTCGGCAACGCGCTGCGGCTCGCCCGCGCCCTCGACCCGCTGGGCGTCGCCGTACTGGAACAACCGCTGCGCGCCAACGACCCGATCGGCCACGCCGAGCTGCGCCGCCGCAGCCCCATCCCGGTCGCCCTGGACGAGAGCCTGGTGCACCCCACCGACCTGGCGGCCTTCGCCAGGCTCGGCGCGCTCGACATCGCCGTCGCCAAGGTGCAGCGCAGCGGCGGGCTCCACCTGTCGCGCCGGATGTGCGCCCTGGCCGAGGACTTCGGACTCTCCCTCATCGGCTCGGGACTCACCGACTGCGACCTGGGCCTGGCCGCCTCGCTCCACCTGTTCGCGGCCTTCGGCATGACCTTTCCCGCCGACCTCAACGGTCGCCAGTTCGTGATCTCGCGGCACGTGCTCGGACCCGGCGTGGACGTCTCGGGCGGCGTGGCCCGCGTGCCCACGGGGCCGGGGCTGGGGGTGGAGATCGACGAGGACTACGTGCGCGGGCACCTGGTGACGTGAGGCCGCCGCGAAGAGCCCGATCCTCCGACCCGGGCTCCACCGGCGGCCTCCGGGTCCGTCAGGTGATCTCGAGCATCCGCTCTCGCACGGCGTAGACCACAGCCTCCATGCGGGAGTGCAGCTGCAGCTTGTCGAGAATGTTGCGCACGTGGTTCTTCACGGTGTTCTCGGAGATGAACAGCTGCTTGGCGATCTCACGGTTGTTCATGCCCTTGGCCACCAGCCTCAGCACTTCCATCTCCCGCTCGGTGAGCCGGGGGACGGGCAACTGGGGCGGGCGTTCGGCCTCCTTGCGGCTCATGCTCGCGAACTCGTTGATGAGCTTGGCGGCCATGGCCGGATTGATGAGCGACTGCCCCTCGTGGACGCCGCGGACGGCATCGGGGACCTCGTCGAGCTGGACGTCCTTGAGGAGGTAGCCGGTCGCTCCTGCCTTGATGGCCTCGAAGAGATCTTCCTCCTCGTCGCTGACGGTCAGCATGATGATGCGCGTGCTCGGGACCGAGGACTTGATGCCCCTGGTCGCCTCGATGCCGCTCCTGCGCGGCATGCGGACGTCCATCAGGACCACGTCGGGCAGGAGCCGGTCGGCCATCTCGACCGCCTCGAGCCCGTCGCTCGCCTCCCCGACCACCTCGATGTCGTGCTCGGTGGTCAGGGTCATGGCGAGCCCGTGCCGGATCATCTGGTGGTCATCCACGATGAGCACGCGGATGGGATCGCGATTCGTTTCCGTCACGCGACCGCCTCCGAAGGTCGCGCCTGCTGAGCCGCAGGGCAGA
This sequence comes from Nonomuraea soli, assembly GCF_013761175.1. Classification (GTDB taxonomy): domain Bacteria; phylum Actinomycetota; class Actinomycetes; order Streptosporangiales; family Streptosporangiaceae; genus Nonomuraea; species Nonomuraea soli. The sequence continues at coordinate 323,551 of NZ_JACDUR010000004.1, read as the reverse complement.
CAGGGCGATGGGGGCCATGCTGCCCGCTGCGCTTGCTCACGTCTCCTCCTCGTGGGGGGCCAGAGCCGTTGAACCGCCATAATGGCACGGGTTTTGCGGTCCTTGGGTGGTCGAGAAGATCTACTGGCCGGCGATCAGGGCTCGACGAGCCGCAACACGCCGTAGTTGTAGCCGCGCCGCCGGTAAACAACGCTCGGCTGGCCGCTCTCCTTGTCTCGGAACAGATAGAAGTCGTGGCCCACGAGCTCCATCTCCAGCAGAGCCTGGTCGATCGTCACCGGCTCGGCGTTGTGGAACTTCTCGCGGACGATGAGCGGCCCGTCGCCGTCCATCTCGATGGGTACGAGGTCGTCGTACTGCTTGGGATCCGGGAGGGTGTACTCCTCGTCCTCCTCGGCGGCGGCCTGCTCCGGCACGACCTTCGCGGGCTGCGGAGGCAGCTCGGCGAGGGCGGCGGTCAGCTCTCCCACAGAAGGGGTGCCGTGGTTGCCGTGGTGGACCTTGCGGCGGTCGGCCAGCCTGCGCAGGCGGCCTTCCAGTTTGTCGAGGGCGAGATCGAGTGCCGCGAAGCGGTCGTCGGCCGACGCCTCCGCCCTGATGGCGGGACCACGGGAGTGGATCGTCAGCTCCACTCGCTCGCGCTGGTCGATGATGCGCGGGTTGCGTTCCTTGGATACCTCCACGTCGACGCGGATCAGCTTGTTGTTCAGCCGCTCGATCCTGGCCAGCTTGGTCGTCACGTGGTCTCGGAACCGATCACTCACTCCGGTGTGCCGGCCCTTGACGATGATGTCCATGCAACAACCCCCCTACCTCTAGCGAGTGCGATAGAGCGCCCGGCTACCTGCTTGCCGTGCGAGGTTCGTCCGTCTCTCCTTCACCGTTACCCTCTTCCGGCTCACCATCACCAGGAATCTCGACGGCACCCGTCCGGCCGACCTGGTCTTCGACCCCACATTCGCCTGCTGAGGATTTCGCGGCTCTGTGCCACTACCGACCTTCTCTCCTGGTCGGGGGACATCTGGACCCCCGGGGAGGCAGGACTTACTCCTAAGCCGCACCGTGATCAGTCGACAAAGAGTCGCCTTACGTGGACCGTTTTGCCTGCGGCTGGCATCGGCTAGCGGAGCTGGGACTTCTCCCAGCTCTGCGCAACCACGGACCCGAACGGGTGCCATGTCAGAACGCTATCTGCAACGGCGGGGAATGTCAGCCGGAGGACGGGCCAAAGGATCACTTTGCGTGATTTTCCCAAAGATGTCGTGGGTCCCAGGGGGCACTGTTCGAGCGTGCTGCATCCCTTATGTGTGCGCCACTCACATCCGGTGAGCTGGGTAGCAGGGGCAGCGGGGATACAGAGGTGTGACCCGCCGGTGAGGGCGAAGAGTTTGATCTTCTTTTACCCAGAGTGACGGTGAAAAAATCATGATCTTCGGCGTGTCGCGGCGAGCGTCACGGCCAGCCGTGCCTCCGCCCCTGACGCGCGCAGCGCCCTGGCCGCCTCGGCGAGGCTCGCTCCCGTCGTCACCACGTCGTCGACGAGCACCACCCGGCCCGTGACGGGGCGGATGGCGCGCAGCGAGCCCGCCAGGTTGGCGGCGCGGCTCCCGGCCGCCAGACCCGCCTGGTCGGCGACCCGGCGGGTCTGGGTGAGCGCCTGCCTGGCGTCCACCCGCCAGCCATGGGCCCGCAGGGCCCTGGCCGCGTGGGCGGCCAGGGCGGCGACGGGGTCGTGACCCCGGCCCCGCACGGCACGCCGCGCACTCGGCACGGGCACCAGGGTCAGTCCTCCGTCGAGCGCACGGGGGTCCAGCGGCGGGGCACCGGCGAGCCCGCCGGGGCCCACGGGATGGCCGGAACGCACCGGAGGGGGCTGGGAGGCGGGCAACGCAGACGGCAGGGCGGAGGGCAGGGCCGCGCGCCGGGCGGGCGAGCCCGCGGGCAGCGCGGAGGGCGGGGCCGCGGGCAGGGCGTGGGTCAGGACGTAGGCGAGGGCCTGGCCCAGGGGGTGGGTGAGGGTGGTGCGCCCGCGTTCCTTGCAGGCCAGGATCGCCTGCCGTAGCGGCCCCTCGTAGGCGCCGGCCGACCAGCAGTCGGGCAGCCCCTCCGGCGCCGGCTCAGGCACCCTCCTGGCGGGCTCAGGAGCCAGGCAGAGCCCGCACAACGCCTCCCCCGGCACGCCACACCCCAGGCAGCGCTGCGGGGTCAGGAAATCCACCAGAGCCGCGAGCATGACCGTCACTGTGCCAGGCGCCGCCGACAGATTCGCGGATCAGGCGGGGAAGGCCGGGTAGATCGGCAGCGTCTCCTGGCCGTCGACGAGGTTGTCGAGTTTCTGGTTGCTCACGTTGAGCGTCAGCACGGAGTTCTTGCTCCCCACGAGCAGCCGCGGCCCCTGCACGGCGATGAAGTCGGCGTTCTTGACCTGGATCTCCGGCTTCGGGCTGCCCCCTATGAGGCTGACCCGGTAGATGACCGCGTCGGTCAGCAGGAACAGGCTCTCCCCGCCGATCTCCCAGGCGATGTCGCGGAACTCCTCGGGGTCCTTCTCCTTGGCCTCGTCGAGCTTCTGGAAGTTACCCACCTCCAGCGGGCTCACCGCGCCCACCTGGAGCGACTGCCGTCCGACGACGTCCCTGACGATGAGCGCGACGCGCACGCCGTCGCGGGCGAAGGCGAACTTGTCGACGGTCGCGCCCTTGAGCAGCGGCGCGGGGATCTCCTGCCGCTGCTGAGAGACGGGGTCGAAGCGCAGGAACAACGAGCGCGCGTTGTCGTAGGTCCACAGGGTGCCGTCGCTGCGCCACACGGGAGCCCGCAGGTCGGCCTGCGGGATGACCGGGCGCCAGGTGCCGTTCTCCTGCATCCAGATGCCGTCGGAGGCGCGCACGGCGAAGTGCTGGCGGTCGGGCGAGATCGCCAGGTCGGAGGCCGCGGCTCCCTGCGGGGCCGGCTCGCCGATCGCGTGGAAGTCCTTGCCCGGCTCCGACTCCTGGTAGACCTGGCCGGCGCTGAGGTAGTAGGCGGGCCAGTTCGACGACTGCGGCGCGTTGTACTCCGCGGCCCTGATCACCAGCGACGCGCTGCCGAAGAAGGGCTCGCCGTTGTGGAGCACCTCGATGTCGAGCCCGCGCGCGAACTCCTTGAGGGTGAAGCCGAGCTGGTCGCTGAGCTCGCTGGTGCGCAGGGTGCCGGGGCTGAAGCCGCCGACGAGGTTGACGGCCACCCTGTCTCCGCGCAGCTCCACGTAGCCGACCTTGGCGCCGACCGGCAGGGAGCTGTTGACCGCTTTGCCGAGCGCGTCGCTGGGGCCCTTGAGGAGGCGGCTGACGTAGCTCTCCGCGAGGTTCTGGTCGACCTCGCGCCGCACCTTCACCAGGTCGCCGACCATGCGGCTGCCGTCGGGCGAGACGTAGAAGAGCCGGGCGTTCTTGTAGGAGCGCTCGACGTCGGCGGCGGTCAGCAACATCCTGGGGTGGTCGAAGCCGGAGACGCGGTAGCCCTCCTGGCCGACCCTCTTCAGGGTGATGCGGTGGCTGACCGGCAGCGGGTCGGTCAGCTGGACCGAGCGCCCGTCGGGCTTGATCTCGGCGATCTGGTTGCCGGTGAGTGTGACCGTGGTCTCCGCGTCGTTCGGCTTGGCCTCGGGGTCGGGCACCGCCTTGACCCAGTCGAGCACCGCGATCGAGCCGTCGGGCTTCCACTCCTGTCGTGCGTCCGCGGTGAGGTACTTCCACAGCGTCTTGTCGATGCCCTCGTCGTCGAAGACGGCCATGGCCGCCTGCATGCCCTCGACGACCTGCTTGGAGTCCCAGGTGGGCTGGGGTGCGGAGGGGATCAGCTGGTGGAACGGCTCGCCGAGGGTGTCGCCGTGGTCCGACAGGACGGGCGCGGTGGGGGCGCTGCTCAGGGAGATGACCGAGCAGCCGGAAGCCCCGGTGGAGGCCACGCAGGCCGCCACCACGAGCGTGGCCAGTCGCTTACTCACCATGGAACTCCCCCGTGGCCGGTGCGAGCACCGGCGTGATGTGCCCGCGCCAGGCCCGCCGGATCTGGATCTCCGGCGGCTCCAGAGACAGCGGCGAACCCTTCAGCTCCACGCTGGCGTCGCGCGGCAGCGTGAGACGGAACTGCGAACCCTCGCCCGGCTGCCCCCACGCCTGCAGCCAGCCCCCGTGCAGCGCGGCGTCCTCCCGGGAGATGGCCAGGCCCAGCCCGGTGCCGCCGATGGTGCGTGCCCGCGAGGGGTCGGCGCGCCAGAAGCGGTCGAAGACCATCTGCTCCTCGCCCGTCTTGAGCCCGACCCCGTGGTCGCGTACGGCCACGGCCACGGCGTCGCGGTCCTGGCCGACGGTCACGACGATGTCCTTGCCCTCGCCGTGTTCGATGGCGTTGAAGAGCAGGTTGCGCAGGATGCGCTCGACCCTGCGGCTGTCGATCTCCGTCATGCACGGCTCGTTGGGCAGGCGCAGGTCGAAGCGGGTGGCGTGGCGCTCGGCCAGTGACTCGGAGTCGGCCACCGCGCGCAGCACCACGTCGCGCAGGTCGGTGGGCTCCAGGTCGAGGGTGGCGACGCCCGCGTCGTAGCGGCTGATCTCCAGGAGGTCGGCCAGCATCGACTCGAAACGCTCCAGCTGCGCCTGCATCAGCTCGGCCGAGCGCGAGACCATCGGGTCGAAGTCCTCGCGGGCGTCGTGGATGAGGTCGGCGGCCATGCGCACGGTGGTCAGCGGGGTGCGCAGTTCGTGCGAGACGTCGGAGACGAACTGCCGCTGCACCTGCGACAGCTCCTCCAGCTGGTGGATCTTGAGCGCCAGGTTGGCGGCCATCTCGTTGAACGAGGTCGCCAGGCGGGCCAGGTCGTCCTCGCCGCGGACCTTCAGGCGCTCGTCGAGCTTGCCCGCGGCCAGGCGCTCGGCGGCCTGTCGCGCGAGCCGTACAGGAGTGACGACCTGGCGGGTGACCAGCGAGGCGATGGCGGCCAGGAGCAGCACCAGGCCGGCGCCGACCAGGACGAGGACCTGGCGCACGTTGGCCAGGGTGGCCTCCTCCTCCACGAGCGGGAAGAAGTGGTAGACCTGGTACTCGTGGTCGATCACCACGCCGGTGACGAGCGCGACCTGCGGCCTGCTCGACGCCCTGAAGGAGATCAGCCCGGTGAACTCCCGCCGGTAGGCGTCGCCGTACCTTCCCTTGTCGCGCAGGTCCTCAAGGTCGCGGATGAGCTGCTGGGGGATGGCGTCCTCGGGGATGCCGCCGGAGGCGCGGCCGCCGCCGGGGGAGTTCTCGGCGCGGATGTAGACCTCGTAGCGGCGGTCGCTCCCCGCGGGGGGCCTGAGTCCGTCGAAGGCGCGGTCGAGCGGGGGCGAGACGAGGTCTCCCGCCTTGGGCGTCTCGTCGGCGCCGGAGCCTGACGAGATCGCGTCCCTGATCATCACGGTGTCGCTGATCGCGTCGGCGATCGCGGAGGCCTTGCGCTGGTTGATGACCGAGGTGCTGATCGACTGGAACAGGAAGACGCCCAGCACGGCGACCATGGTCATCGAGATCACCAGCGTGCTGGTGACCACCTGCAACTGGAGGGAACGCCGCCACATGCGGCGCACCCGGCCCGCGGCACGGCGTGCCCGCCTACGGACACCTCCGAGTATTTGGCGAAATGTCCGTCTGCGAGTCGAGGGTTTCCGTGAGGGGGGCATACCGGCGGCCTCTTAGGCGGGACCGGCCTTGTAACCGACGCCACGGACGGTCACCACGATCTCGGGGTGCTCCGGGTCCTTCTCGATCTTCGCGCGCAGGCGCTGCACGTGCACGTTGACCAGACGGGTGTCGGCGGCGTGCCGGTAGCCCCAGACCTGCTCGAGCAGCACTTCGCGGGTGAAGACCTGGCGCGGCTTGCGAGCGAGGGCGACCAGCAGGTCGAACTCAAGCGGGGTGAGGTTGATGGTCTCCTCGTTCCGCTTGACCGAGTGGCCGGCCACATCGATGGTGATGTCGCCGATCTGGAGGATCTCCGGGGTCGGCTCGTCCGTGCGGCGCAGGCGGGCGCGCACGCGGGCGATGAGCTCCTTCGGCTTGAAGGGCTTGACGATGTAGTCGTCGGCTCCCGACTCGAGGCCGAGCACCACGTCGATGGTGTCGCTCTTGGCGGTGAGCATGACGATCGGCACGCCCGACTCGGCCCGGATCCGGCGGCACACGTCGATGCCGTCGGCGCCGGGGAGCATCAGGTCCAGCAGGACCAGATCCGGACGGGTGTCGCGGAACGCATCCAGGGCCTTGTCACCGTCGGAGACAAAGGAGGGCTCGAAACCTTCTCCCCGCAACACGATGCCGAGCATCTCGGCGAGAGCGGCGTCGTCGTCGACGACAAGCACGCGACCTTTCATGGCCCCTCATTCGTTCTACGCATTGTGGGACATACTGTCAGATTGCTGAGAGGTTACCCTTGCCCAGCTCGTGGATGTGACGTGAGACCGTCAAAAGTCAAATTTTACGCTTGATGGTTCTCCCCCGATCTCAGTCTGCGGTAACCGACCGTCATTAGGCCATCCCCAGGGTGTGGCTTGCCCCGAAACGCCCTGTTATTGAGCGTCCGCGCAACCGCAGTGCAAGCCACGCATGCCAGGATTGACCTATGTCTGAAGGTCACGAGAGGCCCCCCGGCTGGGCGGCCGACCAGCCGCCGCCCTATGGGGCCCCCGCGTCCTCCCCCTGGGCCGCCCCCGGCCAGCAGCCCAGCCAGCCGGGCCAGCAGCCCGCGCCGCCCGCACCGCCCGTTCCGCCCGTGCCGCCCGCGCCGTACGGCGAGGCGCCGCCTCCCGCGGGACCCGCCGCCCCGTACGGCCAGCAGCCGTATTACGGCCAGCAGCCGCAGCCCTACGGGCATCCCGGCCACCAGGGCGGCTACCAGCACCCGCATGCCCCGGCGATGCGCCCCGGCATCATCCCGCTGCGGCCGCTGTCCCTGGGCGACGTGCTCGACGGCTCGATCAAGCTGATCCGCTCCAACCCGAAGGCCGTGCTCGGCCTGTCGGCGATCACCGCCCTGCTGGTGGCCATCCCCGTGGCGATCAGCCAGGCGCTCCTGCTCGGCCCCATGGGCAGCCTGCTGACCAACCCGTACGCCGACCCGCAGGAGGTGGAGCGCAGCATCAACTCCGGCTTCCTGTCCAGCTACGGCGGGAGCATCCTGTCCTACCTCATCGGCTTCATCGCCGTCACGCTGCTGACCGGGGTGCTCACCCGCATCCTCGGCCGCGCGGTCTTCGGCGGGCGCATCACCGCCGGCGAGGCGTGGTCGCTGCTGAAGGGCCGCTGGCCCGCGCTGTTCGGCGTCGTGGGCCTGATGACCCTGCTGACCATCGCGCCCCTGGTGGTGCTGGTGCCGCTCTTCTTCGTCATGGGCGGATCCGGCATGAGCGACGGTGCCTTCCTCGGCTTCATGTTCCTCGCGCTGATCATCTACGCCCCCTACGCCCTTTTCGTCATGACCCGCTTCTCCTTCGCCACCCCCGCGGTGGTCCTGGAGCGGCGCGGGCCGGTCGAGGCGATGAGGCGCTCGTGGCAGCTGGTGAGCGGCGACTTCTGGCGTGTGCTCGGCATCCTGCTCGTCACCATGCTGCTGGCCGGGTTCGTCAGCGCGATCATCGGCCTGCCGTTCACCCTCGTCGGCACTTTCGTCGGCATGCTCGGCGGCAACACCACCGGCTCCCTGATCGTGTCGGCGATCCTCATCACGCTCGGCACCATGATCGGCGGGATGATCTCCTACCCCATCCAGGCAGGTGTCTCAGGGCTGCTCTACACCGACCGGCGCATGCGCAGCGAGGCGTTCGACCTGGTGCTGCAGACCGCCGCGATCGAGCAGCAGCGGCAGGGCTGGGTGCACGCCTCCGCCGACGACCTCTGGCACCCGTCGAACTCCGCCCGCCAGTGACACCGACAGGCCGCGACGAGGCCGCCGGCGAGGCGGCGCGAGAGCTGGGCAAGCCCGAATACCAGCAGGAGCCGCTGGTCGACGAGCTGTGGCGGCGGCTCAAGCAGTTCCTGGGCGACATGATGAACCCCGAGGTGCCCGGCGGTCCCGGCCTCGGGGTGCTGGGCGCGGTACTCATCGTGGCGATCCTGGCGGCCGTCGTGGCGCTGGTGGTCTGGCGGCTGCGCCACACCTCGCGGCGCTCCTCCGCTGGGGCGGACGTGCTGTTCGGCGAGCGCACGCTCAGCGCGGCCGACCACCGGGGCAACGCGGAACGGTTCGCCTCCGAGGGACGCTGGGCCGACGCCGTGCGCGAGCGGCTGCGCGCCATCGCCCGCGACCTGGAGGAGCGGGCGCTCGTCGACGGGCTGCCCGGCCGTACCGCCGACGAACTGGCCGCAGAGGCGGGGCGGGCGCTGCCGGCGTTCGCGGCGGAGCTGACGCAGGCGGCCCGGATCTTCGACGACGTGACTTATGGGGATGTGCCCGGCACGTCCCAGGCGTACGGCGTGATCGCCGACCTCGACGAACGCCTCCGCCGCGCCAGACCCGCACCCCTGAGCACCACGACGGCCAACGGGCCGCACCAGGGAGGCGCGTCATGAGCCCCGCCGTGGCCGCCCTTGCCATGGGCCCCGCCGTGGCCGCCTTTCCGCCCATCAGCTCCGTGCGCGCCGGGCACCGTTCCGGAGGACGCCGGTGACGACCTCCACCTCCCCCACCACGCGCGGCATCTGGCGTTCCCTGCGAGCCCCGCTGCTGGTCGGCGTGCTCCTCGTCGTCGCGGCCACGATCGGCGTGCTGCTGTCCGGCGGCGCCCGTGAGGCCCGCTACCTCGACCCCGACGACACCTCCCTGTCCGGTGGCAAGGCACTGGCGCAGCTGCTGCGCGCCCGGGGCGTCACCGTCGACCGGGTCGACTCTGTCGACGCGGCCCTGCGCCTGAGCGGCGACCGGCTGATCCTGGTGACCGGCAACGTCTACCACGACGACATGGACCGGCTCGGCGGCGACCTGCTGATCGACGCCGGCAGCCCCTACCTGGAGGACCTCGCCCCCGAGGTGCGGCGCGACCTCGACGGCGCCCGCGTGCGCAGCCGCGAGCCCGAGTGCGACCTGCCCGCCGCGCGCGCCGCGGGGAGCGTCTTCCTCGGCGGCAGCCCGCTCAGCGGCCCCGGCGGTTCCGTCGGCTGCTACCCGTCGCCCGACGGCCCCACCCTGCTCACCTACGCCGTCTCCGGCCGCACCGTGACCGTCGTGGGCGACATGCAGTTCATGACCAACATGCGCCTCGACGAGGACGGCAACGCGGCGCTGGCACTCAACCTGGCGAGCTCCAAGAGCGCGGTCACCTGGCTGGTCAACCCGCCCGCCGACGAGGGCGGCCCCGTCGGCGGCGACAAGTCGATCTACGATCTCATGTCGCCGAACGTGGGCTGGGGCGTCGTGATGGCGCTCATCGCCCTGCTGGTGACCATCGTGTGGCGCTCCAGGAGGCTGGGGCCCGTGGTCGTGGAGAAGCTCCCGGTCGTCGTGCGCGCGGCCGAGAGCGTCGAGGGGCACGGCGGCCTCTACCGGGCCCGCCGCGCGCGTGACCGTGCCGCCGCGGCGCTGCGGGCGGGCATGCTGGCCCGCGTGCTGCCCAGGCTCGGGCTCACCGTCGATTCGGGGGCCGACGCGGTCGTCTCCGCGATAGCCGTACGGACCGGACAGGACCCGCATCTGGTCGGCGCCGCCCTGTACGGCCCGCCGCCGGCCGACGACGGCGCTCTTGTCGGTCTGGCCGGATACCTTGACCACCTGGAAAGGCAGATCAGTGAACGGTGATCGGACGAGCGAGAGAGCCATGCCGACGAGTGGAGAGCGGTCGCGACCATGAACCCCGAGCGAAGGAGCTCTCCGCGAGAGAGCGAGCTTGCGATGCCAACGAGTGGAGAGCGGTCGCGACCATGAACACTGAGGAAACGACCCGGGTGGCCGGTCGCGGTGACGCGTCGCGGGAGGCGCTCGGGGCGTTGCGTGCCGAGGTGGCCAAGGCCGTCGTCGGCCAGGACGCCGTGGTGACCGGGCTGGTCATCGCCCTACTGTGCCGGGGTCACGTGCTCCTGGAGGGCGTGCCGGGCGTGGCCAAGACGCTCATGGTCCGCACCCTGGCCGCGGCGCTGTCGCTCGACTTCAAGCGTGTGCAGTTCACCCCCGACCTGATGCCGGGCGACGTCACCGGGTCGCTCATCTACGACGCGAAGTCGTCGGAGTTCGAGTTCAAGCAGGGCCCGGTCTTCACCAACCTGCTGCTCGCCGACGAGATCAACCGCACGCCGCCGAAGACGCAGGCGGCGCTGCTGGAGGCGATGGAGGAGCGGCAGGTCAGCGTCGAGGGCGACCCGCGCGCGCTGCCCGATCCGTTCGTCGTCTGCGCCACGCAGAACCCGGTCGAGTACGAAGGCACCTACCAGCTACCCGAGGCCCAGCTCGACCGGTTCCTGCTCAAGCTCACTGTGCCGCTGCCGCCGCGCGAGCACGAGATCGCGGTGCTGGAGCGCCACGCGCACGGGTTCGACCCGCGCGACCTGTCCGAGATCAGGCCGGTGGCCACGGCCGAGGATCTGGCCGTCGCCCGCGAGTCCGTGGCCACCACCCACGTGGCTCCCGAGGTGCTCGGCTACGTGGTCGACGTCTGCCGGGCCACCCGGCAGTCGCCCTCGTTCCAGCTCGGCGTCTCCCCTCGTGGCGCGACGGCGTTGCTGGCCGCCTCGCGGGCGTGGGCGTGGTTGTCGGGGCGCACCTACGTGACGCCCGACGACGTCAAGGCCCTGGCCCGTCCCGCGCTGCGCCACCGCGTGCAGCTGCGGCCCGAGGCCGAGCTCGAGGGCGCGACCGCCGACGGGCTGCTCGACGGCATCCTCTCCTCGGTCCCCGTGCCCCGGTGATCGCATGGCTCTGACCGGACGCGCGGCGCTCGTCGCGGCGCTGGGCATCGTGGTGGTGCTCATCGCCCCCGACCCGGTGCTGGCCGTGGCAGGGGTCTGCCTGCTGCTGGCGGCGGCCATCGTGCTCGACCTGGCGCTGGCGGGCTCCGTGCGCCCGCTCGTCTTCCATCGCTCGGGCGACACGGTCGTACGGCTCGGCCAGACCGCCACGGTCGACCTCGTCGTCGAGAACCCCGGCAAGCGGCGCGTCCGAGGGGTGCTGCGTGACGCCTGGGCTCCCTCGGCAGGGGCGTGGCCCAGGTCGCAGGCCGTCGACGTGCCGCCGGGCGAGCGCAGGCGGTACTCCGTCGTGCTCACCCCGGTCAGGCGCGGCGACCGGCGGTCGGAGGCGGTCACCGTCAGGTCGCTGGGGCCGCTGGGTCTTGCGGCGCGGCAGGGCGGGCACTCGTCGCCGTGGTCGGTGCGGGTGTTGCCGCCGTTCCTGTCGCGCAAGCACCTGCCCTCGCGGCTGGCCAGGCTGCGCGAGCTCGACGGCCAGCACCCGGCGCTCGTGCGGGGGCAGGGCACCGAGTTCGACTCCTTGCGTGAATACGTCGCCGGTGACGACGTGCGGTCGATCGACTGGCGTGCCACCGCGCGGCGCAACGACGTGGTGGTGCGCACCTGGCGGCCGGAGCGTGACCGGCGGGTGCTGATCGTGCTCGACACGGGCCGCACGTCGGCCGGGCGGGTGGGCTCCGCGCCGATCCCGCTGGCGGGCGCCCGACCCGCCGCCGGCGCCGGTGGTGGGCTGCTCATCGATCCCGGCCCGCTGCCCGCGCCCGGGTGGCCCAGGCTCGACTGGTCGATGGACGCCGCGCTGCTGCTGGCCGCCCTGGCCGCGCGTGCCGGTGACCGGGTCGACTTCCTCGCCTACGACCGCTCGGTCCGCGCCTGGCTGTCGGGCGCGTCGAAGACCGAACTGCTGCCCTCGCTCGTCAACGTGATGGCGCCCATCGAGGCGGAGCTCATCGAGGCCGACGGTCCCGGGATGGTCGCCGCCGTGTTGTCGCGTGCCAGGCACCGCTGCCTCGTCGTGCTGCTGACCGACCTCAACTCCGCCTCGCTGGAGGAGGGTCTGATGCCGGTGCTGGGCCAGCTCTCCTCGCGGCATCTGCTGCTGGTCGCCGCGGTGTCCGATCCGCGGGTGACGGCGATGGCGGGCTTGCACGGGTCGGCCGAGCAGGTCTACGACGCGGCCGCCGCCGAGCGGGCCATGGCCGACCGCCGCCGGGTCACCGCCCGGTTGCGGCGTCACGGGGTCGAGGTGGTCGACGCCGTGCCGGAGGAGTTCGCGCCGGCCCTGGCCGACGCCTACCTCGCGCTCAAGTCCCAGGGACGCTTGTAGGACCGCGCCAGGGCCCTACGGCCGGGTAAGGGCCGCGCCAAGGTCCAAGGCGACGTGGCAGGGCCACGCCGGGCTCGAAGCCGGGTGCAGGGGCCACGCAGGGATCCCGAGGCCGGGTGGCAGGCCCGGAGGCCGGTGGCAGGGCCTTGGTCAGGCTGTGGGTGCGACGTCGGGGGCGCGTTCCATGTCGCCGCTCTCCCTGGCCAGCAGTGCCCGGCGCCCGAACACCACGACGTAGGCCAGGAACACCGCCTCGGCCACCACGCCGATGGCGATGCGTGCCCAGGTCGGCAGGCCCGACGGCGTGACGAGGGCCTCGATGAGGCCGGAGACGAACAGCACGACGACCAGCCCGAGTGCGACGGCGATGACGGCGCGCCCCTGTTCGGCGAGCGCCTCCAGGCGGCGGCGTGGTCCCGGGTCGATGACGGTCCAGCCCAGGCGCATGCCCACGCCCGCGGCCAGGAAGACGGCGGTGAGTTCGAGCAGGCCGTGCGGGGTGATGAGCCCGAAGAAGATGTCGAGCTTGCCGCGCGAGGCCATGAGCCCGCCGGAGACGGCGACGTTGGCGGCGTTGGTCCACAGGAAGTACGGGACGGGCAACCCCATGAAGATCGCCGAGATGATCATGAGCATGGACGCCCAGGCGTTGTTGACCCACACACGACTGGCGAAGGAGGCCGCGGGGTTCTCGGAGTAGTAGTCGGCGAAGTCGTGCTCGACGAGCTGGGTGATCTCCTCGTCGGTCGCGATGGCCGCCTGCACCTCGGGGTCGCCCGCGATCCACGCGCCCATGACCCAGGAGACGATCAGGAAGGCCAGCGTGGCGCCGAGCCACCACCAGCGGGCCCGGTAGGCGACGACGGGGAAGGAGACGGTGAAGAACCTGGCCAGCTGCCGCCACGCGGGCGTGTGGGCGCCCGTCACGGCGGAGCGGGCGCGTGCCACCAGCGCGGACAGGCGCCCGACGAGCAGCGCGTCCGCACGCCCCGAGCGGACGATCGACAGGTGCGTGGAGACCCGCTGGTAGAGGTCGACGAGCTCGTCGACCTCCGCACCCGACAGCTTGCCGCGTCTGGAGACGAGGTGCTCGAGGCGGTCCCAGGCCGGGCGATGCACGGCGACGAAAGCATCGATATCCACCCAGTCATTGTGACGCAATAGGCTCGGAGCATGTCCGAGGTAGTCACCGGCGACGCCGTCGTCGTGGAGGTGCGGGTCGCGCAGATGCCCACGAGGGCGCTGGCGATCATCATCGACCTGGTCGTCCAGTGGACGGTGCTGATCGGGGTGTTCTTCCTGCTGACGCTCTTCGCGTTCGTCAGTGATCCCGCCCTGTTCGCGGCGGCGAACATCCTGCTGGTCCTGCTGGTCACGATCGGCTATCCGGTGGCGTTCGAGACGTTGAGCCGCGGGCGCAGCCTGGGCAAGCTGGCGCTCGGGCTGCGGGTCGTCGGCGACGACGGCGGTCCTGTGCGGTTCCGCCAGGCGTTGTTCCGCGGCTTGGCGGGATTCGTGGAGTTCTGGATGTTGTGGGGGGCTCCCGCGCTGATCACGGCGCTGGTCTCGGAGCGGGGCAAGCGGCTCGGCGACGTGTTCGCCGGGACCATCGTGATCTCCGAGCGGGGTCCGCGGCCCGAGACCACCATGGCGCAGATGCCGCCGCAGCTCGCGTCGTGGGCGCGCACGCTGGAGTTGTCGCAGTTGCCCGACGAGGTGGCGGCGGCGGCCAGGCAGTATCTGGTGCGCTGGCACCAGCTCAGCCCCCAGGTCCAGCACGAGATGGGGATGCGGATCGCCGCCCAGGTGGCCGCCGTCGTCTCACCGCCGCCTCCGCCCGGCGTGCCACCGCACGCCTACCTCAGCGCCGTCCTGGCCGAGCGCCGCTCCAGGACCGAGGTACGGCTGGCACGGCAGGCAGGTGTCTCCCCCGGTTACGCGCAGGGCCACCCGATGGCCGCCCCGCCGTACCAGCAGCCGGGTTTCCCGCCGCCACCTCCGCCGGGGGCCGTGGCGCCCCCGCCGCCGGGGCGGCACCCGGGGTTCGCGGCTCCCGCGGTGCCGTACCACCAGGACCGGCGCGACGAGCGGCCCCCGGCCACTCCTGGGGGGTTCGCCCCGCCGGTCTGAGCGGGCCAGAAGCCGTACCGCGTCTGCGCGTTGAGGATCCGGAGCGGGCCAGAAGCCGTACTGCGTCTGCGCGTTGAGGATCCGGAGCGGGCTAGAAGCCGTACTGCGTCTGCGCGTTGAGGACCCGGAGCCTGACCCTGGCCGCCGGTCCCGTGCGCTTGTCGGTGAGCTTGAGCACGTCGAGCCCGCGCTGGATCTCGCTGCTGAAGACGAAGCCGTTGTAGTAGTAGGCCGACCAGGAGCCCGCCACGTCGCGCGGTTTGAACGGCCCGCGGTCGAAGTAGCCGATCTCGACGGGCTTGCGCGAGTCGGTGAAGTCCCAGACCGAGACGCCGCCCTGGTACCAGGCCTGGACCATGATGTCGCGGCCCTTGACCGGCACGAGCGAGCCGTTGTGGGCGACGCAGTTCTCCCCGGCCTTCTGGTGGCGCGGGATCTTGTAGTAGCTGCGGAACACGAGCGTGCGGTCGGCGATGTCGAAGACGGCGTCGGCGCCGCGCTTGGGGCCGACGGCCTTGGTGCAGGTGGCCGCGAGGCCGCCGCCGAGCTCGTCGGTGAAGACGACCTTGGTGCCCGCGTTGTTGAAGGTCGCCGAGTGCCAGAAGGCGAAGTTGTCGTCGGTGACGGTGTCGATCACCTTCGGGTGCTCGCGGTCGGCGATGTCGAGCAGCACGCCGTCGCCCATGCACGCGCCCGCGGCCAGGTCCTTCTTCGGGTAGACGGTGATGTCGTGGCATCCGGAGGTGCCCAGCAGCAGGCCGTCCTGCGATTCGTTGCCGCCCTCGGGGAAGAGCACGGGGGTGGAGACGACCTTGGCGGACCTGGGGCTCTTCAGCGGCACCTTGACGATGGAGATCTTGTCGTGCGGCGGCTTGCACTCGGGGAACAGGTCGGCCGGGTCGTAGGAGGAGACGTAGAGGTAGACCGCGGCGCCCTTCTTGTCCGGCACGAGCGTGTGGGTGTGGGAGCCGCAGGCGGTCTCGACGGCCTTGAGGTAGCGCGGCCGGCGTTTGTCCTTGATGTCGAAGACGCGGATGCCCTCCCACGACTTCCTGCTGGTGGGAGTGCCGAAGTCGCTCTTGCAGGAGTCGTTGCTGCGGGGCTCGTCGACCGACAGGAACAGCAGGTCGCCGTGGACCGAGACGTCGTTCTGGGCGCCGGGGCACAGCACCTGGCTGACGATCGACGGCTTGGCCGGGTCGCCGATGTCGTAGATCGTGAAGCCGTTGTAGTTGCCGACGAAGGCGTAGCGCCCCTGGAAGGCCATGTCGGTGGCGTAGGCCGTGGAGTCGTCGAACGGCGCCTTCTTGGGCACGTTGGCCACGAGCTTGACGTTGGAGCTCGCCGTTCCCCCGCCCTCCGCGGCCTGGACGGGAGAGGCGAAGAGCGCGAAGCAGGAGAGCAGGACCAACGCGGCCCGGCTGGTTCGTGACGCCACGAGGAGACCTCCGGATGAGGGTCGAGACCGAGCCCACCATGTCAGGAGATAACCGGATTCATTGGCATGTAAAGCAAAGCGGCATGAATACCGTTCACGGCGTTACGATGCGCACCTGACCACCCCCCGGCGGAGGAGAACCCGTTGCGCGTGGCGCTCATCACCCTGACCGGCGCGGCCGTGCTGGCGCTGACCGGCTGCAGCTCGACACCCGAGCAGCCGCCGCGGGCCGATTCCACCGCGCCCGTCATCGCCCCCGGCAGACCAGGCGAGCAGGCCACGACGCTCAGCCCCCAGCAGGCCGAGCAGGCGGTGCCGACCCCCACGGTCAACGCGGCGGACGTCACCTTCATGAGCGACATGATCCTCCACCACCGCCAGGCGCTCGACATGAGCGTGCTGGCGCCCTCCAGGGCGGCCAACGCCAAGGTCAAGGCCATCGCCTCACGGATCAAGGACTCCCAGGCGCCGGAGATCCAGTACATGACCTCGTGGCTGCAGGAGCAGGGCCAGAAGGCGCCCGACCACCACGCCTCCCACGCCGGCATGCCCGGCATGGCCACACCGGAGCAGATGGAGCAGCTCAAGGCGGCCTCGGGGGCGGCGTTCGACAAGCTGTTCCTGGAGCTGATGATCAGGCATCACCAGGGGGCCGTGGAGATGGCCGAGAAGGAGGTCATCAACGGCTCGCACCGGGTGGTGCTGGAGCTGGCCAACGACGTGGGCGCCACGCAGTCCGCCGAGATCGGGCGGATGAGGCGCATCCAGGCCGAGCTCTGATCCGGTACGGCGGGGCCGTACCGGATCAGGGTCGTGCGTCACGGATCAGTGCCCGCCTCCGGGACGGCCGTTGCCGCGCTCGCGGTAACGCTCCTGGGTCTGGACGTTCAGCAGGTCGGTCTTGACGCTGTTGGCCTGGTTGACGCGCGGGTCGTTGACCTTGAACACGTCGAAGCCGCGAGCGATCTCGCTGCCGAAGATGTAGCCGTTGTAGTAGTACGTGGACCAGTAGCCGGCCAGCGTGAGCTGGCTGTCGTTGAACGGCGCGCGGTCGAAGTAGGCGATCTCCACCGGGTTGGCCGAGTCGGTGAAGTCGAACACCGACAGGCCGCCCTGGTACCAGGCCTGGACCATGACGTCCCGGTTCTTGACCGGGATGAGCGAGCCGTTGTGCGCCACGCAGTTCTCCGTCAGGGTCTGCAGGCGCGAGATCTTGAAGTAGCTCTTGAAGACGAGCTGCCTGCTCTCGATGTCGAAGATGGCGTCGGCGCCGCGGGTCGGGCCCTCGGTGGCGGTGCAGCGCGGCGAGGTGCCGCCGCCGAGCTCGTCGGTGAAGATCACCTTGGTGCCGTCGTTGTTGAAGGTCGCCGAGTGCCAGAAGGCGAAGTTGGCGTCGGTCACCTGCTCGATGACCCTCGGCTGCTCGCGGTTGGAGATGTCCAGCAGCACACCGTCGCCCATGCAGGCGCCCGCGGCCAGGTCGAGTGCGGCGTAGACGGTGATGTCGTGGCATCCGCTGGTGCTGGCGGCGCCGGGGTATCCGGTGCCGTCGGGGAAGATCGCCGGGGTGCTGACCACCGCGGCCGCGGCCGGGTTGGCGATCGGGACCTTCACCACCGAGATCTTGTCGTGGGGCGGCTGGCAGTCGGGGAAGTTGACCGACGGGAAGTAGGAGGAGACGTAGACGTAGAACGCCTCACCGGTCTTGTCGGGGACCATCGTGTGGGTGTGCGACCCGCAGTTGGTCTCGACGGACTTGATGTAGCGCGGGTTGGCCTTGTCGCTGACGTCGAAGATGCGCAGGCCCTCCCAGGACTCCTTGATCCGGGCGGATTGGGGCACCGCCTGGCAGGAGTCGTTGCTCAGGGAGTCGTCGACCGAGGTGACCAGGAGGTCGCCCAGGATGGTCACGTCCATCTGGCCGCCGGGGCAGCTGACCGAGCTGACGAGCCTGGGTTGCTGGGGGTGCTTGATGTCGTAGATGGCGAAGCCGGTGAAGTTGCCGACGTAGGCGTAGTCGCCCTGGAAGGCGATGTCGCTGTTGATCCTCGCGCCGGCGGGCAGGTCAAGGTGGGCTTGGAGGGTGATGTTGTCGCTCTTGACGAAGTCCTCGGGAGCGGCGTTCGCGGGAGCGGCCGTTCCTGCGACGACCAGGCCCACGATGAGCAGGATGCGGCTCGATAAGCCACGGAGGGACATGGATGTCTCCCTTTCACTCCGTTGTGTACGGAAGTGAGCAGGATTATCCATAAGATTGCACGTTCAACCAAGGGGGTCGGCGGCCCCGGTTACGAGCCCAGCCGCCAGGAGTGCAGGTAGTCCTCCTGGACCGGGGTGAGCGAGTCGATCGCCGCACCGGCCGCGGCCAGCTTCAGCCTGGCCACCTCGACGTCGATCTCCTCCGGCACGTCGTAGACGCCCGGCTCCAGCCGCTCGTGCTCCCTGACCAGCCACGCCACCGCGAGCGCCTGGGCGGAGAAGGACATGTCCATCACGGCCGCCGGGTGGCCCTCGGCCGCCGTGAGGTTGACCAGGCGGCCCTCGGCGAGCAGGAGCAGCCGGTGACCCGAGGGCAGGACGTACTCGTCGGTGTTGGGCCGCACGCCGTGGTGCACCTCGACGGCCAGCTCCTCCAGCGCCCGCACGTCGATCTCGACGTCGAAGTGCCCGGCGTTGGCCAGGATGGCGCCGTCCTTCATGACCTCCAGGTGCTCGCGGCGGATCACGTCGCGGTTGCCGGTGACGGTGACGAACACGTCGCCGGTCCTGGCGGCCTCCTCCATGGGCTTGACCTCGTAGCCCTGCAACATCGCGTCGAGCGCCTTGACCGGGTCGATCTCCGTGACCAGGACCCTGGCCCCCAGGCCCTTGGCGCGCTCGGCCACTCCCCTGCCGCAGTAGCCGAAGCCCGCGACCACGACGACGCGCCCGGCGAGCATGGCGTTGGTCGCCCGCATGATGCCGTCGAAGGTCGACTGGCCGGTGCCGTAGCGGTTGTCGAACATGCGCTTGGTCCTGGTGTCGTTCACCGCGACCACCGGGAAGCTCAGGGCCTGCTCCGCCGCCATCTGGCGCAGGCGGATGATGCCCGTCGTGGTCTCCTCGCAGCCGCCGCGCACGCCGTCGAGCAGGTCTCTGCGCTCGGTGTGCAGGGTGTTGACCAGGTCGCAGCCGTCGTCGAGGACGATGTCGGGCGCGATGTCGAGCGCCTGGTTGATGTGGCGGTAGTAGGTGGCCCTGTCGACCCCGGCCTTGGCGTGGACGGCGATGCCGTACTCCTCGAGGGCCTGGGCCACGTCGTCCTGGGTCGACAGCGGATTCGAGGCCGCCAGCGCGATGTGCGCGCCTCCGGCCTTGAGCGCGCCCATCAGGACCGCCGTCTCCGCCGTCACGTGCAGGCAGGCGGCGATCCTCAGGCCCTCGAACGGACGCTCGTCGCCGAAGCCGGACCCGATCGCGGTCAGCACCGGCATCGATCTGGCCGCCCAGCCGATTCTCGCCTCGCCTGTCACCCGGTCTCCCTCTGGTACGAAAAGGCGCCCGCCGGGGGCCGAGACCCCGGCGGGCACCTCGGAGAACTCAGTAGCGGTAGTGGTCCGACTTGTACGGACCCTCGACCGCGACGCCGATGTACTCGGCCTGCTCCTTGGTCAGCTCGGTGAGCTTCACGCCAAGGGCGTCGAGGTGCAGACGGGCGACCTTCTCGTCGAGGTGCTTGGGCAGCACGTAGACGCCGATCGGGTACTCGTCGGTCTTGGTGAACAGCTCGATCTGCGCGATCACCTGGTTGGTGAAGGAGTTCGACATGACGAACGACGGGTGGCCGGTGGCGCAGCCGAGGTTCATCAGGCGGCCCTCGGCCAGGACGATGATCTGGTGGCCGTCGGGGAAGGCCCAGGTGTGGACCTGCGGCTTGACCTCGGACTTCTCGATGCCGGGCACGCGGGCCAGGCCCGCCATGTCGATCTCGTTGTCGAAGTGGCCGATGTTGGAGACGATCGCGTTGTGCTTCATCCTGGCCATGTGGTCGGCCGTGATGATGTTGAAGTTGCCGGTCGTCGTCACGAAGATGTCGGCGTAGGAGACGACCTCCTCCAGGGTGGTGACCTGGAAGCCGTCCATGGCCGCCTGCAGCGCGCAGATCGGGTCGATCTCGGTGACGATGACGCGGGCGCCCTGGCCGCGCAGGGCGTCGGCGCAGCCCTTGCCGACGTCGCCGTAGCCGCAGACCACGGCGACCTTGCCGCCGATGAGCACGTCGGTGGCGCGGTTGAGGCCGTCGATCACGGAGTGGCGGCAGCCGTACTTGTTGTCGAACTTCGACTTGGTGACCGAGTCGTTGACGTTGATCGCCGGGAAGAGCAGCGAGCCCGCCTTGAACATCTCGTACAGGCGGTGGACGCCCGTGGTGGTCTCCTCGGTGACACCCTTGATCTGCTCGGCGATCTTCGTCCACGTCTTGTCGGGGCCGACGGTGCGCTTGAGCAGGTCGATGATGACGTGCCACTCCTCCGGGTCGGAGTCGGTGGCGGACGGCACGGCGCCGGCCTTTTCGTACTCCGCACCCTTGTGGACCAGGAGCGTGGCGTCGCCGCCGTCGTCGAGGATCATGTTGGGGCCGTCACCGCCGGGCCAGTTGAGCGCCTGCTCGGTGCACCACCAGTACTCCTCCAGCGTCTCGCCCTTCCAGGCGAACACCGGCACGCCCTGCGGGTTCTCGACGGTGCCCTCGGGGCCGACGACGACCGCGGCGGCGGCGTGGTCCTGGGTGGAGAAGATGTTGCACGACACCCAGCGCACCTCGGCGCCGAGCGCGACCAGCGTCTCGATGAGGACGGCGGTCTGGATGGTCATGTGCAGCGAGCCCATGATCTTGGCGCCGCGGAGGGGCTGGGACTCCGCGTACTCGCGACGGACCGCCATCAGGCCGGGCATCTCGTGCTCGGCGAGCCGGATCTCCTTGCGGCCGAAGTCGGCCAAGGACAGGTCGGCGACCTTGAAGTCCATCTGATTCCCCTCTACGAATGTCGTCGCGGACGAGTTTAGGCCGCTCCGGACCGGGTCGCATCTTGTGGACGGGGAATCTTCCATAAGAATGTAAGAATGCGTATCACCGAGGCCGCGAAGCGTCTGGGCATGTCCCCGCGCATGCTCCGATACCGCGAAGCGCTGGGCCTGCTGCCGCCGGTCAGGGAGCGGGGCGCGCACCGCAGGTTCGGCGAGGAGGAGCTGGCGGCGGTGGCCCAGGGGGTGGAGCTGGAGAAGAGGTTCGACGTCTCGCCGGCCGAGCTCGCCTTCGCCCTGCGCGTGCTCAGCGAGCCCTCCGTGGCGCAGGCCGTACGAGACCTGGGTCTGCGGATCGGGCGGCTGCAGGCTCCTCGCCGGGCGCTGGATTTCGAGAAGGAGAAGGCGCTGCGGCTGCTAACGCAGAACCGGGGTCAGGCGTCCAACAGAACGTGAAAGAGATTCTGTTAGCCGTGGCGCTCATGTTCCCGCAGGCGTCCGGCCACCCGGTGAAGGTCTATTTCCCGACCGACGGCAACTACCCGCCCCAGCTCGCCGCCGCCAAGCGCGTCTCGCCCGACCTGGGGCTGGCGCGTTTCGTCGTGCAGCAGTTCGTCGCCGGCCCGACCAAGGCCGAGCGGCGAAGGGGCATGTTCTCGAACTTCAAGCTCATCGGCCCCTCCGACTGCGGAGGCGACTTCCAGATCACGATCAAGCAGGAGACGGCGCGCGTGCGCTTCTGCCGTACGGCTTACGGCCCCGGACATCTCGGCGACGCGGTCATCATTTACGCGCTCAAGGCGAATCTGACGCAGTTCCCGTCGATCAAGAAGGCGGTTCTCGCCGACAAGGACAATCGCTGCTTGTTCTCCCAGGCCGACGTTTCTGTCTGTTGAATCACTATTATCCGGTGAATGCAGTCCCTCGCGGAGCACGATCCACGCCAGGTCGGGCCCTACCTGCTCCGTGCGCGGCTGGGCGACGACCAGGACGCGGGCTTCCTCGCGCTCGCGCCTGACGGCAGCAAGGTCACGCTGAGGGTCCTGCGGGAGGGCGCCCGGTTCATCCGCGAGGTCGAGGACTCCCTGCGGGCCGACCCCGGCTGGATGGCCAGGGTGCTCGACGCCGACGTCGAGGGCTCGCTGACGTACATCGTCAGCGAGTACGGGGAAGACCAAGACCCGGCGGCCTCGCGGGAGCTCGTCGGGCCCGCGTCGGCGCTGGCCAGGGGACTGGCCGCGATCCACCGCGCGGGGATCGGCGAACCCGCCGACGTCTTCGACTGGGGCCGCGTCGTCTACCTCGCCGCCACCGGCGACCACGCCACCACCGCTCCGGACCTGTCTCTCCTGCCCGAGCAACTGCGCGCCCCGGTGCGGGCCGCGCTGGCCAGGAAGCCCTCCGCCCGTCCCAGCGCGGCCGAGCTGCTCGTACGGCTCAGCGACGGCGAACCCGCGCCTGCCCCGCGACGCTTCAAGCGCACCCAGCTCCCCCTGCTGGCGGGCTCGGCCGCCGCGCTGACCGCGGCGGTGCTGGTCGTCAGCGCCCTGCCGCCCGAAACGGCGGGCTGTGTGCGGGTCGCGCCGCCGCCCACCACCCCGGTCACCACGCCGCCGCCCCCGGTCGACCACCAGTCCAAGCCGCGCTCCGCCTTCCCCGCCGAGGCGACCACCCCCACCACCCGCGTCTACTACAACTTCAGCCGCGCCAAGCACCAGGCCCGCATGGCCGAGCTGGTCGTGGAGGGTTTCCGGCTCACCTCGCTCACGTTGTCGCGCGGCGAGCGCTACACCGCCGTGTGGACCCGGGCCCCGGGGCCGCAACAACGGTTCTTCACCGGGCTCAGCTCCACCGCGACCAGCCGGTTCCTGGCGGAGAGCGTGAAGCAGGGCTACCGGATCAAGCTGATCGCCGGGACGGGCTCGTGGCGGCGTGCCAGGTACTCCGGCGTCATGATCAGGCAGCGCACGCCGTACAACCTGTGCTTCTGGCGGCTGACCGAGAAGCAGTTCGTCGCGCGCAACCGCGCCATCAGGGCCCGGGGAGACCACACGCTGCGCTGGGTCAACGTCTACGGCCCGCCGGGCGACCGGAGGTACGCGGCGGTGTGGGAGCCGGACGAGGGCGCGCAGGAATGGACCACGACCGTCGACCAGAGCTGGTCCACGGTGCGCCGCTGGCAGCGTGCCCATCCCGATCACCGGCCGCTCACCGTCGCCGCCAGCCCCGACCGTCGTTACACCGTCGTGTGGCGCAAGGCGAAGGCCAGGACCTTCATGTACGGCGACGCCGCCCGCGTCAGGACCGCCCCGCGCGGGTACCGCCCGGTGTCGGTGCAGGTCGCGGGGACGGCCGCCCGGCCGTACTTCACGGCGCTCTGGACGCGGTGACGTACGGCCGGGTCCCGCGTGGTCGTCAGCGGACCTCGTAGATCGCGGTCGTGCCGCTGATCTCGTGGCCGACCACCAGCAGGGGGCGGTGGGTGGGGCTGTCGTGGGCCGCGACGAACAGCACACCCTCGGGCCCCAGGTCACCGGCGGTCCCGGCCTCGACGTCGCCGGAGAAGTCACGCGAGTTGACGTAGCCGGCCAGGCGCGCGTCGCTCGGATCGGTCACGTCGTAGGCGACGATCCCGCCGACCCGCTCCAGCCCGGCGAAGGCGTAGGTGCGTCCCCTGACCGCGCCGACGGTGACGCCCTCGGGCTCGGGACCCTTGTTGTCGCTGCGGGTGTCGAAGTCGTTGGCCTCGTGGTCGGCGTTGAAGTTCGCCGGGTACCTCTCGGCGATCAGCCGCTCCAGCTGGTCACCCGAGTCCCACACCAGCTCGCCGGAGGCGGAGCGCACGGAGATCGACCGGCCGCCGAAGACGCGCAGCTCGGTGTAGGCGCCCGTGGCGTCCTTGGGCGAGTCGGCGGCGACGGTGAGACGGCCGAGCTCGGGGTCCTTCTGGAGCGCGGCGGCGTCGGGGAAGGCGATGGGCGACAGCTTGAGGCTCTTGACCCGCGCCTCGTCGGAGTGGCAGTCCCAGTCGCGGCTGTCACCCTCGTTGGCGGTGACCAGGAAGGTACGGCCACGCGAGCGGAAGTCGGCGATCGAGTCGGGCATGTACATGCCCTTGACCGGGTGGGTGCGGATGTCGGCCTTGCCGTCGCGGTCGGAGGCGTCCAGGCCGGCGCCCTCGGCCGAGTGGTCCTTGAGGCCGAGCGGGAGGATGCTCCGCACCTTCGCGCTGCGCAGGTCGACGACGGCCAGGGCGTTGTTCTCCTGGAGGGTCACCCAGGCGGTGCCGCCCTCGACGGTGACGTACTCGGGTTCAAGGTCGTTCGCGGCGGCGGCGCCGGGGCCGCTGATGCGCACACCCTGGGCGCGCAGCTCGTCCTCGCGGCCGTTCCAGGCCTGGAAGCCCGCGCTGCGCACGGTGCCGCGCCGTACGTCGATGATGCTGACCGAGCCTTCGGGGTCGTTCTCCTGGCCCGCGCAGTACGACTCGGGCTCGCCCTCGTTGGCGACGACGACCTGCCTGCCGTCCGGGGTGAAGGTCAGCATGTCGGGCAGCGCTCCGACGGTGACCTGACGCAGCTTGCGGCCGGTGCTGGCGTCGAAGAACGCCACGCTGCCCGGGTCGGTCTTGGCTGTGCCCTGCTGCGCGACCGCGACGAGCCCGCCGTGGACCGCGACGCTGTTGGCGCCGGGTGCGGTCAGGGTGGCGACCTTGCGCGGCGCGCGGGGGTCGCGGATGTCGAGCACGTCCACGGTGCCCGCCTCGGCGTTGATGACGAACACGCGGCGGGTGGCCGGGTCGTAGGCGGGGATCTCCTGGGCGCCGACGCCGACGGATCCGGCGGTGTAGCGGCCGAGGAAGGTCAGCTCGATGCCCTGGGGAGAGGCGGCGTCGGCGGTGTTCGCCGTGACGAGCGTCGTGGACAGTGCCAGGCCGCAGGCGGCCAGGCGAAGGATCGTGGTGGTGCGCATGTGGCGAAGTATCACGATGAGTCATGACTGGTCGCTGTCGCGCAGATGGCCGGGACATGAACCGTCACCGGGGAGGGGCGGAAGGTCCCACTAGGCTGTGCCCATGCCGGACATCAGGGTCCTCATCGCCGACGACCAGGCGCTCATCAGGGCGGGGATCCGGCTGGTCGTCGAGCAGAGCGAGGGCATCGAGGTCGTGGGCGAGGCGGCCGACGGTGTCGACGCGCTCGACCTGGCCCGCCGCACCCGGCCCGACGTGGTGCTGATGGACATCACCATGCCCAGGCTCGACGGGCTGCGCGCCGCCCGGCACCTGCTGGCCGACGCCGACCCGCCCAGGGTCCTGATGCTCACCACCTTCGACACCGACGAGAACCTCCACGCCTCGCTCCGGCTCGGGGCCCACGGCTTCGTGCTCAAGTCGTCGGCGCCGGAGCGGCTGATCGACGCGATCAGGGTGGCGGCCTCGGGCGACGCGCTCATCGATCCGGCCGCGACCATGCGGCTCATCAGCACCTTCGCCGCCCAGGAGGAGGCCGTGGCGAGCCCTGAGCTGCAGGCGCTCACCGGCAGGGAGCGGGAGGTGCTGATGCTGATGGCACGCGGGCTGTCGAACAAGGAGATCGCCGAGCAGGTCGTGCTGGGCGAGGCCACCATCCGTACCCACGTGGCCCAGGTGCTGCACAAGCTGGGGCTGCGCAACCGCACCCAGGCCGTCGTCTTCGCCTACGAGACGGGGATCATCCGTCCGGGGCACGCGTGATCACCGCCCCGGCGCGGGGCCGGCGGCCCAGCCGCCTCGACGTGTTCCTGTCCCTGTCGGTCACCGCCGCGGGCCTCGTCGAGTCGTACGGCAGGCGAGGCGGATCGCCCGGCGAGATCGGCAGCCCGCACCTGTTCGCCGCCGGCACCCTGGCCGCGGGCGCCCTGCTCCTGGTGAGGAACCGCTTCCCCATCACGGCCCTGCTCGTCCTGATCGCGGTCGGCGAGGCCGTCGTGCAGCTGTCGCCGGGCACCGCCTACTACGCCGCCTGGCACCTGTACTCCATGCTCATCCTCGCCCACACCATCGCCGCCGCCTACGACCTGCGCAGCCGTCACGGCATCGCGGGCCTGGGCTGCGTCATCGGCGCCTACATCTTCCTCCAGACGCTGGAGATCACCGATGTGCCCGAAATGCTCATCACCGCGATCTTCCTCGGCGTCGCGTACGGCAGCGGCATCCTGCTGCGCCGCCAGACCGCCCAGACCACCCGGCTGGCCGCCCTCACCGCCCGGCTGGAGGCGGAGCGCGAGGAACGGGCCAGGCGGGCGGTCGCCGAGGAACGGGCCCGCATCGCCAGGGACCTGCACGACGTCATCTCGCACAACGTGAGCGTCATGACCCTGCACGCGGGCGGGGTCCGCATGATGCTGGGCGAGGAGGCGACACGGGAACGCGAGCTGCTCCAGGTCGTCGAGCAGGCCGGACGTGAGGCGGTCGGCGAGCTGGCCCTCATGCTCGGCATGCTGCGCGAGGTGGAGGATTCCGAGGGATCCCGCCCGGGCCTGGACCGGCTCGGCGACCTCGTGGCCCAGATGGAGGAATCCGGCGTGGACGTCACGCTGACGATCGCCGGTTCCCGCCGTGCCGTACCCTCCGACGTGGACCTTGCGGCCTACCGGGTGGTCCAGGAGAGCCTCACGAACGTGCTCAAGCACGCCGGCGCCTCCCGGGTCGAGCTCACCGTCACCTACGCCCCCGGGCAGGTGACCGTCGAGCTGACCGACGACGGCGCAGGTCCGGCCACGGCCGGGCACGCCGGCGGGTTCGGCCAGATCGGCATGCGCGAGCGCGTCACCCTCCACGGCGGCACGCTCACCACGGGCGCCGCACCGGGCGGCGGCTACCGGGTGCTGGCGTGCTTCCCGTCGGCCACCGCGGCCGGCTGAGCGGACACGCCGTTCCACTCCTGCTGGCTCATCCGCAGCATGCGCAGGCCCATCGCCCCCGAGCCCGCCAGGAAGAGCACACCGCCCACGACGGTCCCGATGGGAAAGATCGGCGCCGTGAACACGCCCGCCAGCATCGCGACGGGCGCCCACCACGGCACCTGGCGATCAGCGGCCAGCACCAGCCCGAGCAGCAGCAGCGCCACCAGCCCGGCGAAACCGGGGATCTGGAAGCCGAACGTCGCCCCCGGATCGGCCAGCGCCTCGTCCGCGAGCTTGGCTCCCACGGCGGGGGGCATGGCGCGCTCCAGGGTGCTGTAGACGAAGTCGCTGAGCATGAGCGCGGAGAAGTTCACCACTCCGAGCAGCGCGACGGCGCCGACGATGTGGCCGAGCAGGACATGGCGGCGCCTGACCAGGTGGATCATGCCGATGATCCCGGGGACGAGCAGCACCCAGCTCCAGTGCAGGAGCGTGGCGCTGACCGAGACCTGCTCGGGGAACCGGCCGTACACGCCGGTGGTGTCGCCCCCGCCCTGGCGCAGCGCCGGGTCGATGACCACTCCGGCGATGTAGAGCACGGGCGTGACGAGGAGGGAGGAACCGGCCGCGAGCCTTCTGAGCCGGTGGGGGTCTGACATGGGACGTCCTTCCAGGGAGAATGCGACGACCCTCGCAGCCCCGCCCGCCGTACGGCCTCAGCCGCCCGGCGGAAACCCCTCACCCGCACGGCTGGCCTGTCGGGAAAACGTCGGGCTCGTGGCTGAGCACGTCGTTCCAGGGGCGCGGGATCGGCACCGAGATGCGCTTCCGGCTGGTGCGTGAGGAGTGGGCGCCCCGGCCGGAGGTCCGGGTCGCCGGTGTGGAGGCGTGCGAGGAGCTGCTGGGGTGGCGGTGACCTCCGGTGGGCGCCGGAAAACCGGTTCCCCCATCGAGAACCCGGCCTGTACGGTGCGACTGCCGGAGAGCCCGGCACCCCTTCGGCGACGGAGAGGAGGTGAGCGCGATGTCGAGCTCGACCATCGTGCCGCCCGTCCGCCGCATCCGCGGCTGACCACCCGGGCGGCTCCACTTCACGCATCTGGAGCTTCTCGATGACCGAAACCCGACGCCCGCCGCTGACCGCCGGCGAGCGAGCACAACTGACCGGATGGCTCGACCTTCAGCGTTCGTTCGTCCGGATGAAATGCGAAGGCCTCAGCGAGGACGACTCCCACCGCGCGCTCCTGCCCACGTCACCGCTGATGACGGTGGCCGGGGTGGTGGCGCACCTGCGGTGGGTCGAGTACTCCTGGTTCCATCTGGGCCTGCTCGGCGTCCCCGACACCGGCCAGACGCCGTGGACCAAGGACGGGCACGTCGACGCGGAGATGTTCGTCGACGACGTGCCCCTGGCGCGGCTGCTCGACGACTACGACGCCGAGTGCGCGCGCTCCAACGCGGCGATCGCCGGCCTGCCGCTGGACGCCGTCGAACGCGGCCGCCCCGAGGAGCGGGCGGCGTCGCTGCGGTACGTCCTGTGCCACATGATCGAGGAGACCGCCCGCCACGTCGGGCACCTGGACATCATCCGGGAACTGCTCGACGGAGGGACGGGGTATCAGCGGATGAACTGATCACGCGCGGTCCCGCATCGTGTCTAGCAGGCGCCGATTCCTCCGCTTCCCGAGGTCGACACCTGGCTGAAGTGGATGAAAGCCTGCTCCCGCGTCTGCTGGCCGAGGTAGAGCCGGTACCAGCGGTTGTCCCCGTTGGACCAGCCGCCACGCACCCAGCAGCGCGGGTTGATGCGGGTCCCCGTGTAGCAGATGTCGATCACGTTGGGACGCCCGGTGTAGGGAGAGCTACGGACGTTGGCGTCGTAGCGGCAGGTGAAGGTGATGGCGCCGGCGCTCGCGGAAGCGGGGGCGGCGGTGACCAGGAGAGCGCCTGCCATCGTCGCCAGAATGCAGCTGACTCCGAACTTCATCGGGAACCTCCGAGGAGACCCCCGCCTTCAGGCGGAGGAGGCATCGGACCCCTGCGGAGCAGGACAGGGGTAGCCGATTCGCCGCTAGGCGGACCGGCGATGAGAACATGCGCACGATTCTCAGCTGATTGCGCGGTAGGATGTGAGGGGAGTGGCGCAGACCGTGAAGCGGGCCTACAAGTACCGCTTCCACCCGACCACCGAGCAGGCCCAAGAGCTTGCCCGGACGTTCGGCTGCGTCCGCCTCGTCTACAACAAAGCTCTCGACGAGCGCACCCGCGCCTACGCCCTCGAAGGGCGCCGGATCTCCTACGTGGAATCATCGGCCGCACTCACGCAGTGGAAACGCAGCGGCGACTACGACTTCCTGTCCGAGGTGTCGTCCGTGCCACTCCAGCAGGCGCTTCGCCACCTCCAGACGGCGTTCGCGAACTTCTTCGCCAAGCGAGCCAAGTACCCTGCCTTCAAGTCGCGTAAGAGGTCGCGACTGTCGGCGGAATACACCCGCTCGGCGTTCCGCTGGCGAGAGGGCGCGCTGACGCTGGCGAAGATGGACAGTCCGCTGGCGATCGTGTGGTCGCGTCCGCTGCCGCGGGGAGCGCGGCCGTCCACGGTGACCGTGTCGAAGGACACGGCCGGACGCTGGTTCGTCTCGATCCTGGTCGAGGAGAAGATCAGCCCGCTTCCGCCCGTGGCGTCGAAGGTGGGGATCGACGCCGGGATCACGGCGCTGGCCGCACTCTCCACCGGAGAGAAGATCGCCAACCCGCGCCACGAACAAGCTGACCGGCGCAAACTCGCCAAGGCGCAGCGGGCCCTGGCCCGTAAAGAGACGGGCAGCGCGAACCGGGCCAAGGCGAAACTGCGGGTCGCCAGGGTGTACGCCCGCATCACCGACCGCAGAAGGGACCACCTGCACAAGGTCACGACACGGCTTGTTCGCGAGAACCAAGTGATCGCCGTGGAGGACCTGACCGTCCGCAACCTGGTCAAGAACCACTGCCTGGCCCGCGCCATCTCGGACGCGTCCTGGCGAGAACTCCGGAGCATGCTGGAGTACAAAGCAGCCTGGTATGGGCGGACCGTTGTCGCGGTGGACCGCTGGTTCCCCTCCTCCAAGCTGTGCTCGGCGTGCGGAACCTTGCAAGAGAAGATGCCGCTGCACGTCCGGGAGTGGGTGTGCGCCTGCGGCGCATCCCACGATCGGGACGTGAACGCGGCCAAGAACGTGCTCGCCGCCGGGCTGGCGGAGAGGTGAAACGCCTGTGGAGCTGACGTTAGACCTCAAGGAGAGTCCTCTCTGGCGGGCAGTCGGCTGTGAAGCAGGAAGGTCTCACGGGTGACCGTGGGAATCCCCTCCTTTAGGAGGGGGATGATGTCAATGCTGTCCCTTCGACTGTGACGGGGCTGCGCCCGTCTTCGTCAGCGGACGGTATCCGGGACCGCTTTGCTCTCGCTTTCGTCCGGGAGCGCCGGAGCTTCCTGCAGCCAGAAGAATCAGGCTTCGCTTATATAACCGCAGACCGGTACACTCCTCGTCGTGCACGCCTTCGACATCCTCGGCGACCCCGTACGCCGTCGCATCCTGGAGCTGCTCGCCGACGGCGAGCAGACCTCCGGGGCGATCACGGACGTCATCCGGGCCGAGTTCGCCATCTCCCAGCCCGCCGTCTCCCAGCACCTGCGCGTGCTGCGCGACAACGGGTTCGCGTCAGTGCGGGCCGAGGGCACCCGGCGGATCTACGCCGTCGAGCCCGGGCCGCTGAGCGAGGTCGACGCGTGGCTCGACCGGTTCCGCCGGTTCTGGGAGCAACACCTCGACGCCCTGGGAACCGAGCTGGCCCGCGGCAAACGTGCGCGCCGACCCCGGACCGCCGGGGACACCACAGCGCAGACCGGGCCCGGCACCGACGGAGGCACGACGTGAAAGACGTACTCGACGAGCTCGCCGCCGTCCACCGGACCATGGGCAGCGGCACCGTGCCCGCCGGCGAGGCGTACACCGTGGAACTGCGGCGCCGATACGACGCGGAGATCGACGACGTCTGGGACGCCATCACCAACCCCGGACGCCTGCGCCGCTGGCTGAACTCGGTCAGCGGCGACCTCCGGCTCGGCGGCACCTTCCAGCTGGGCAGCGGCGAGCACGGCGACATCCTCCTGTGTGAGCCGCCCCATCTGCTCAAGGTGTCCTGGCTCTACGGACCGGACGCCGACGCCTGGCCCGGCACCAGCGAGGTGGAAGTGCGCCTGAGCCCGGGCCGCGGCGGCGCCACGCAGCTCGAACTGATCCACGCGGCCTTCATCGAGGAGCCCTCCTTCCCCACCTACGGCCCCGGCGCCGGCGGCGTCGGCTGGGACCTGGCCCTGCTCACCCTCGCCCGGTTCCTCACCGACGGCGAGCTCTCCGATCACGAGGAGTTCGAGCGGTCGCCGGAAGGCCGCGAGTTCAGCCGGCGCAGCGCCGCCGCCTGGGGCCAGGCCCATCTGGCCGCCGGAGGCGAACCGGCGCACGTCGCCGCCGCAGTCGAGGCCACCACCCGGTTCTACGCCCCCGACGAATCGTGAAGCGAGCACTGGCGAGCACCCAGAAGGAAAGAATGATGCGCCCATGAAGTACACCGTCTCCATCGAGATCGCCCAGCCCCGGGAGAAGGTGGCCCACCTGCTCGCCGACCCCGCCCAGCTGCCCTACTGGCTGCGAGGCCTGGTGGTGCACGAGCCGCTCAACGGGGAACACGGACACCTCGGCACCCGGTCGCGCGTCGTGATGCAGACGGGCAAGCAGAAGATGGAGGCCACCGAGACCATCACCCGCCGGGAACCGGCCGACCTGCGCGAGATCCCGACGAACGTCGTCGTCCACTTCGAGCGCGAGATCGTCGCCGACGGCATGTGGAGCGCCGCACGCGAACGACTGACCGAAACCGGGCCGGACACGACGCTCTGGGAGAGCGAGAACGAGTACCGGTTCAACGGGGTGGTGATGAAGCTGGTGGGGTTGCTGATGCCCGGCGCCTTCCGCAAGCAGTCGCTCCAGCACATGCAGGACTTCAAGGCGTTCGTCGAACAGGGCAAGGACGTCCGCGACGCTACGGACTGACCTGGCGGGCAGGCGGCCGTGCGTCAACGGGGGCATCCGGGCACACGTCCCGGCCGTGTCGTGCAAGAGAACGCGCCCTCGGCCGCCAGCGCTGAAGGCGCCCGACCAGCGAGGCCCAAGCCGGGAAGGGGCATCGTCGGGAACCACGAGCGGGGTGTCGATGGCCCCCAGGCCATCGACCACGGGGGTGTGGGGGGTGGGCCGAAGGACCACCCCCCACTGAACACAGCCCGAGCCCGCCGGCGCCGAAGGCGCACGACCCCGCGAGGCCCATGCCCGTGGAAGGGGCCGCAGAGCGAGAACCCCGGACGGGGTGTCGATGGCCCCCGGGCCATCGACCACGGGGCCTGGGGGTGGGCCGAAGGACCACCCCCGCCAAGCACAGCCCAAGCCCCACCAGCGCCGAAGGCGCCCGACCAGCGAGGACCGAGCCGTCAGGTGAGGGGCTTGGCGCTACGGTCGAGGTCGGGCTCCAGGTAGATGACCCGCGCGATCGGCACCGCCTCGCGGATGCGCTGCTCGGCCTCGTCGATGCCGCGGGCGACCTCTGCCGCCGTGTCGTCGTGCTGGACGGCGATCTTGGCCGCCACCAGTAGTTCCTCGGGCCCGAGGTGCAGCGTCTTCATGTGGATGATGCGGTCGACCTCGGGTGCGTTCTCGAGGGCGGCGCGGATCTGGTCTTCGGTGCCCGGGTCGGCGCTTTCGCCGATGAGGAGGGACTTGGTCTCGACGGCCAGGATGACGGAGATGACGGCGAGCAGGACACCGATCATGAGGGTGCCCAGGGCGTCCCATCTCACGTCGCCGGTGATCATGGCCATGCTCACGCCGAAGAGGGCGAAGATCAGGCCGAGGAGCGCGCCGAGGTCCTCCAGGAGGATGACGGGGAGCTCGGGCGACTTGGCCCGCCGTACGAACGCCACCCAGGACTGCTTGCCGCGCACGCGGTTGGACTCGATGATCGCGGTGCGGAAGGAGAAGGTCTCGGCGATGATCGCGAAGACCAGGACGCCGACGGCCCACCAGGGGTCCTTCAGCCCTTCGTCGCTGCTCCACTTGTGGATGCCTTCGTAGATGGAGAACACCGCGCCGATGGCGAAGAGCACGACCGCGACGACGAAGGCGTAGAAGTAGCGTTCGCGGCCGTAGCCGAAGGGGTGGACCTTGGTGCTCGCGCGCTGGGCGCGCTTGCCGCCGACGAGGAGCAGGACCTGGTTGCCCGAGTCTGCGACCGAGTGGATGCCTTCGGCCAGCATCGAGGACGAGCCCGTCATGGCGGCTGCGAAGAACTTTGCGATAGCGATGGATATGTTGGCGGCAAGGGCCGCGATGATCGCTTTGGTACCGCCACCAGCACTCACTGGTCCACTCCACTCATCTGATCGTTTTCACGTCCAGGGGATCCTATTGGGAAATTCTGGACTTGAGCTCCGCGACGGCCGAAACCGGGGTCGGATCGAGCCCATACCCCAGGGCCAGGTAGACACTCGCGTAGTCGACCAGCTCGATCAGCGTGGCCAGGCGCTGGATGGCGTGCTCCCCCTCGGCCATGATCTCGGAGACCGGAACGCCGCGGTCCTCGGCGAGCTGGATGGACAACACGCGACGCCGGGTGAGCTCCGGGTCCTCGTCGCGGTCGCGCAGCACCACCAGGCGCACGGAGAAGCCGGGCTCGTCGGCGAAGATGTCGCGCTCGGCCATGGGCCCGTCGAAGGTGGCGACCTGGTCGAACAGGGCGCCGTGGAGCGCGGGGTATTTGGCGTTCTTGCCGAGCTGGGTAGCCATGCGATGGGCGGCCACGGCGGCGACCGCCGAGGAGCCCCAGATGAGCGGTACGTTCCCGGCCAGTTCCATGGCGAGCGTCTTGCCCGGGTTGACGAACGATTCGCTGCTCGGCCGGCACCGGTGGGCGATGTCTTCGAGGAGCACCGCCATCTGCTCGTAGTCGTCGGCGTCGGCGCGGATGAGGCCGAGCGAGGACAGGGCGACCATCGCGGGGATGGCCAGCAGCCACAGGTTGGAGCGCGAGGGCCCGTGCGTGGGCACCGCGACGAACATCGCCGACGCCTGCTTGGCGATGGCCTCCAGCGGCGAGCCGGCGCGGCCGACGGCAAGCAGGTGGCAGCCGCGTCTGACCGCCTCGGTGGCCACCGCGACGGTTTCGCGGCCGAAGCCGGAGCCGGAGATGGCGATCACCAGGTCGGCGGCGCCGACCCAGCCGGGCAGCCGGTGGGCGCTGACGGTGAGGATGGGCACCGGGGCGCCGGGGCCGCAGACCGTGGCCAGGATGTCGCCGACGAGCCCGGGAGCGCCCATGCCGACGACCACGATGGCGCGCGGGCGGCCCTGGAGCTTGTCGACGCCGCTCTCCAGCGCGATGCGGTAGGCGGTGCGCACGTGGGCGGCTGCGTTCGCGACCGAGGGCAGCATGCCGCCCGGGTCGGTCTCTGTCAGGTGGGTCTGGTCGTCGAGCAGGTGTTCCTGCCAGATCACGACGGCTTCCTGGCCTCGTCGACCAGCAGCACGGGGATGTCGTCGCGTACGGGGTAGATCAGGCCGCACGAGGTGCAGGCGAGTTCTTCGGACTCGGCCCGCAGCGGGGACTTGCACGCCGGGCAGGCCAGGATCTCCAGCAGCCAGTCGTCGATCTTCACTTAGCCAACCTCCGAAGTACCTCGTCACGGATCGTCGTCATCGTCGCCTCGTCGTCGGCCTCGGCATTCAGGCGCAGCAGCGGCTCGGTGTTGGACGGGCGCAGGTTGAACCACCAGCCGGGGCCGGTGACGGTGAGCCCGTCGAGCTCGTCGACCTCTCCCCTCCCGGCGAACGCCTGCCGTACGAGCTCCATTGCAGCCGGGACGTCGGCGACGGTGCTGTTGATTTCGCCCGAAGCGTGGTAGCGGGAGTAGATCGCCACCACCTCCGACAGCGGCCGGTCCTGCTCCCCCAGCGCGGCCAGCACGTGGAGTGCGGCCAGCATGCCGGAGTCGGCGAACCAGAAGTCACGGAAATAGTAGTGAGCGGAGTGCTCGCCCCCGAAGACGGCACCGGTGCGGGCCATCTCGGCCTTGATGAAGGAGTGGCCGACGCGGGTGCGCTCGGGCCGGCCGCCGTGCTCGGTGACGATCTCGGGTACGGCACGCGAGGTGATCAGGTTGTGGATGATCACGCTGCCGGGATGCTTGGCCAGTTCGCGCGTGGCCACCAGCGCCGTGATCGCCGAGGGCGACACGGACTCGCCGCGCTCGTCGACGACCCAGCAGCGGTCGGCGTCGCCGTCGAAGGCCAGGCCGAGGTCGGCTCCGTGGTCGAGGACGGCCTTCTGCAGGTCGCGCAGGTTGTCGGGCTCCAGCGGGTTGGCCTCGTGGTTGGGGAAGGTGCCGTCGAGCTCGAAGTAGAGGGGCACCAGGTCGAGGGGCAGCCCGGCGAAGACGGCGGGCACGGTGTGGCCGCCCATCGCGTTGCCGGCGTCGACGACGACCTTGAGCGGCCGGATGCCGGACAGGTCGACCAGCGACTTGAGGTGGTCGGCGTATCCGGGCAGGAAGTCGCGCTCCTCGACGGTGCCGGTCGGCTCGCCGGGCGAGGTGCCGAGGAGCTCGGCGGCGCGGTCGCGGATGGTGGTGAGCCCGGTGTCGGAGCCCACGGGCACGGCTCCGGCGTGACACATCTTCAGGCCGTTGTAGCGGGCCGGGTTGTGGCTGGCGGTGAACATCGCGCCGGGCAGGCCGAGGCTGCCGCTGGCGTAGTAGAGCAGGTCGGTGGAGCCGAGCCCGGCGTCGATGACGTGGGCGCCGCGTGAGAGCGCGCCCCTGACGAAGGCCTCCACGAGCGCCTTGCCCGACACCCGCATGTCGCGCGCGACGACGAGCGACGACGCGCCGGTCACCTCGACGAACGCCGCCCCCACGGCTTCGGCGGTCGGCTCGTCAAGCTCGTCTGGCACCACGCCGCGAACGTCGTACGCCTTGAAGATCCTGGCGAGGTCGCCCACGCGTCAGCTCCACCCAGTGTCGACTACATGTATCGCTGACGAGCCTATCGGTCTCGCTGCTGCTGCGCCGACCGCAGCACCCGCAGGTGGCCGCGCCGGCTCACCTCCACGCCCTGGCCGACGGGTTCGGTGCCGCCCGGCGCGGGCCTGGCGGCTTCGCGCACGGCGTTGGCCAGCGCTTCGAGGTCGTCGGTGCTGGGGGCGGAGGAGTCGGTCGGCAGGCGCACGACCTCCCAGCCGCGGGGTGCTGTCAGCCGTTCGGCGTGTTCGGCGCACAGGTCATAGCAGTGTGGCTCCGCGTACGTCGCCAGGGGGCCGAGCACGGCGGTCGAATCGGCGTACACGTACGTGAGCGTGAAGACGGCAGGCTGACTGCAAGCAGTGCGGGAACAGCGGCGGACGGGGCTCACGGAGGGACCGTATCCGGTAAGCGACCCCGGCGCCACTACCTCAGCACTCTTACCGATCGTGTCGCCACAATTCGGACACCTATCACAGCCTTTTCGTAGACTGGTTCCGTGACACAGCCAAGCGAGTGCCCGTGAGCCCCCGCCGCCGCGATCGGCACGGCAGGGGCCTGCGCGGCCCGCTCGCTCCTTCGTGGGTGCCGATGGCGCGCTCCCGCAGCGAACGCTTCGACGATCTGGTGCTCGACGCCGTCGACCGGCTGCGCCCGCAGTGGGGCAAGCAGCTGGCGTCGGTGGAGTTCGCCGTGGAGGATGTGCCGCCGTTGTCGGAGCTGGGCGACGGTCCCGGCCGTCCCGGTCCCGAGACGGTGCCGTTCGGCCGCGCGGACGCCGCCAGCGGCCGCAACCCCGCCGCCGTCGTGGTCTACCGCCGCCCGCTGGAGGCGCGTGCCCGCGACCGCGACACTCTCGGGGCGCTCATCCACGACGTGGTCGTCGAGCAGGTGGCCACGCTTCTCGGGTTGTCGCCCGACGCCGTCGACCCCGGCTACGACGGCCGCTGACCCCCGGGAATCGGGCCCACGAAAAAGGGCCACCCGAAGGTGACCCTTTTTCGAAAAAGTCGTTCAGACCGCTTGACGCTTCAGCCTACGACGCTCGCGCTCGGACAACCCACCCCAGATGCCGAACCGCTCGTCGTGCTCCAACGCGTATTCAAGACACTCCGCACGCACCTCACAGGCGCGACAGACCTTCTTCGCTTCTCTGGTCGATCCTCCCTTTTCAGGGAAGAAGGCCTCGGGGTCAGTCTGCGCGCACAACGCACGCTCCTGCCACCCGAGCTCCTCGCCGTCCATGTCCTCAGGTGCGATGACCAGATCGGCCACTGCACACCTCCCTGCCGCCCGCCCGCAATGGAGCCCCCCATGATTCGCCTCCCTCTTACCCATCTCGGAGGCGTAACAACATGGCTGTAATTACACGCGTGTGCAGCACGGGACGTCAAGCGGCATGCCGGTATCCGGGGAAAGACCAGCTCGCCCCGGTGTGCTCATCCTGTGCGGTTGCGATGCGGCCGACGCCGTTATCCATGGCGTTGGCCTGACTCGTTCAACGCTGTCAGCGGTCGGAACCGTACCAGGGCGGGATTGACTGCCGCCCGTGGCTCACCTTCTCTCTAGCCGCTCTTTGCCCGGCTCTTACCTGCGTGGATCTGGCGTGTAGATGGCGGTGGGATCGATCGGGTCGTCTCCGGCGGCTCCCGGAGGCGAGGCCAGCGCGTCGCCCCGGTACATCGAGGCGTCGAGTCGCACGGTGGACTCGGCCGGCGGCTGCTCGGCGGGCCACGGCTGCGGCGCCTGGTGGGAGGACTGCTGGTGGGAAGGCTGCTGCGGGTGGCCGAACGGGTCGTCGTACGGCTGCGCCTGCTGCGGAGCGCTGTAGTCGGGCACCCTCAGCGGCTGGTGAACCCCTGAGGACGCCTGGTAGGAGTCGGCCTGCTGGTAGGCGTCGAGCAGCTGCTGCGAGCGCGGGTCGACCGGAGGCTCGGGCTCCTGCTGGTACGGCTGGGCGAACTCGTGGCCCGAGAAGCCGGTGAACGGCTGGCCACCCTGCTGCTCGGCCGGGGAAGGCGTGAAGGCGGGCGGCTGGGTGTAGTACGGCTGCTGCTCGGGGGCGGAGTGGCCGAGCTCCGGCTGCGTCTCGGCGGGGATGTAGCCGGGCAGCGACGGGGCCGAGTGGGAGGGGGTGTAACCGCCGCCGGGCTGGCTCTCGAACGACTGGTAGCCGCCGGGCTGGCTGTCGACGGACTGGTATCCCTCGACGGGCGGCTGGTAAGCCTCCGCCGGCGGGTAGACGTCGGGCCGGGTCTCGGCGGGCTGGTAGCCGCCCTGCGAGTGCGGGGGCGCGTAGGTGTTCGGCATGCTGTCGGCGCCCTGGTAGACCGAGGGCTGCGCGTCGGCGGGAACGTACGGCGGGGGCGTGTACTCGCCCGGCATCGGCGCGGGGAGCGC
The DNA here is from genome assembly GCF_013761175.1 of Nonomuraea soli. Classification (GTDB taxonomy): domain Bacteria; phylum Actinomycetota; class Actinomycetes; order Streptosporangiales; family Streptosporangiaceae; genus Nonomuraea; species Nonomuraea soli. The sequence continues at coordinate 285,295 of NZ_JACDUR010000004.1, read as the reverse complement.
GGGCAGCGTGTTCGGGGCCGCCGGCTCGGACGCCTGGAGGGGGTCGGGCGAGAGCTGCGGCGCCGGGAAGGGCTGCATGGGCGCCGCCTGGACATCGGGCTGGCCGTACGAGGGCTGGGCTTGGGAAGGCTGGCCGTACGAGGGCTGCGCGATGTCGGGCTGGCCGAAAGCGGGCTGCGGGGCCTCGGGCTGGCCGTAGGAAGGCGCGTCAGCCTGGTCGTAGGAAGGCTGGCCGTAAGAAGGCTGGCCATAGGCGGGCTGCCCGTAGGCGGGCTGGCCGAACTGCTGGCCCCCCATCGGCTGAACCCCGGCGCCAGGGATCGGCTGCACCCCGGCCCCCGGGATCGGCTGCACCCCGGAAACCGGCTGCTGGCCGTACTGCGGCTGCACGCCCGCCCCCGGAATCGGCTGCACTCCGGAGCCTGGCACCGGCGGCTGGCCGTACGCGGGCTGGCCGAAGCCCTCCTGCGCGAACCCCGACGGCGGCGTGTACGGCTGCGCCGAGCTGAACACCGGCCCTGAGGGCTTGCCACCGAGCACCAGCGGCCGCACGTAGAGCAGTGCGAGCACGATCAGCCCGACCTCGAGCAGGCCGCTGAGCAGCGCCCACACCACGCTCGACCCCTCGGCCGCGCCGAGGGTGAGCAGCACTCCGAGCCCGCCGAGCAGACCTGAGGCGGCCAGTTCTCCGGCGATGGCGGCCGGGATCGCCTTGGCCCGCAGCGGCGGTGCGCCGAAGGAGGTGACGAGCAGCAGCGCGCCGAAGAGCAGCGCGGTGCTGAGCGGTGAGGTGAGCGGCGACAGGTAGGCGGCCGCGCGGTCTGTGAAGGAGGGAGCGTCACCGATGAACGACTCGACGAGCCCGCCCAGGATGTTCACACCGGCCCAGCCGATGATCACCCAGGCGGCTGGTTCTCGGAGCCGGTTGACGTCAGATTTACTCACAGCACCCCCATTTGGACCCTTTGGTCCGGAGTGGAGTTTGCCACAGAAGGCACTCGGACGTCGGCCGACCCACCAACCGCATCTATCACAATTCATCAAATATGCCCCTATACCTGTGTGCCGGGAGGTGAAGCCTTACCTCCAAGACAGGGGTGACAGACTGGGCGGCATGCGTATCGTCTCCCTGGCCGGCGGCATCGGCGGAGCCCGCTTCCTGCGAGGTCTCAAGGCCGCCGCCCCCGACGCCGAGATCACCGTGATCGGTAACACCGGCGACGACATCACCCTGTTCGGCCTGCGGGTCTGCCCCGACCTCGACACGGTCATGTACACCCTCGGCGGAGGCATCAACGAGGAGCAGGGCTGGGGCCGCGAGAAGGAGACGCACGCCGTCAAGGAGGAGCTGGCCGCCTACGGCGTCGAGCCGCAGTGGTTCGGCCTGGGCGACCGCGACTTCGCCACCCACATCGTGCGCTCGCAGATGCTGGAGGCGGGTTACCCGCTGAGCCAGATCACCGAGGCGTTGTGCGCGCGCTGGCAGCCGGGTGTCCGGCTGATCCCGATGAGCGACGACCGGTGCGAGACCCATGTGGTCATCACCGACGAGCGCGGGAAGCGGGCCATCCACTTCCAGGAGTGGTGGGTCAGGATGCGCGCCTCGGTACCCGCCGAGTCGATCGCCCTGGTCGGCGTCGACACCGCCAAGCCGGCTCCTGGCGTGCTCGAGGCGATCGCCGAGGCCGACGTCGTGATCCTGCCGCCGTCGAACCCGGTGGTCAGCGTCGGCACCATCCTGCAGGTGCCGGGCATCCGTGACGCGGTCGCCGCCAAGACGGTGGTCGGCGTCTCCCCCATCATCGGCGGCGCGCCCGTGCGCGGCATGGCCGACGCCACGCTGGCCGCGATCGGGGTGGAGACGAGCGCCCAGGCCGTGCTGGAGCTGTACGGCAGGCCGTTGCTCGACGGCTGGCTGGTGGCGCAGGAGGACGCGGGCGTCGCCCTCGACGGCGTGACCGTCCAGGCCCGCCCGCTGCTCATGAGCGACCCCGACGCCACCCGCGCCCTGGCCGGGGCCGCTCTCGATCTCGCCCTGGACCTGGCACGATGATCGAGATCCTGCCGGTCCTCGGCATTCCCGAGGTCGGCCCGGGCGACGACATCGCCAGCCTGATCGGCGATCTGGAGGACGGCGACATCGTCGTGGTCACCTCGAAGATCGTGAGCAAGGCCGAGGGCCGGGTGCGCCAGGCTCCCGACCGCACCGCCGCGATCATGGAGGAGACCGTGCGGGTGGTCGCCAGGCGCGGCGACACGGTCATCTCCCAGACCCGCCACGGCTTCGTCATGGCGGCGGCGGGCGTCGACGCCTCCAACACCGCGCCCGGCACGATCCTGCTGCTGCCAGAAGACCCCGACGCCTCCGCCAGGCGGATCAGGAAGGGCCTGCGCGGGCGGGTGGGCGTCATCGTCACCGACACCTTCGGCCGGCCGTGGCGCCACGGGCTGACCGACGTGGCGATCGGCGCCGCCGGGGTGCTCCCGCTGGAGGACTTCCGCGGCGGCACCGACACGCACGGCAATCCGCTGAGCGCCACCGTGACCGCGCTGGCCGACGAGATCGCCTCGGCGGCCGAGCTGGTCAAGGGCAAGCTCGGCAACGTCCCGGTGGCGATCGTGCGCGGCCTGTCGCATCTGGTGACCGACGACGACGGGCCGGGCGTGCGCCCGCTGGTCCGTCCGGCCGACGAGGACATGTTCAGGTACGGCTCGCGCGACGTGGTGTTCGCGCGCCGTACGGTCACGTCGTTCACCGACCGGCCCGTCGACCCCGAGGCGGTACGGCGGGCACTCATGGCGGCCGACGCCGCCGCCTCCCCCACGGGCGAGAAGGCGTGGCGCTTCACGGTCGACGGCGACGCCTCGCCGTACCGGATCGTGCCGTCGGTGGTGGGCGAACCCACGCCCGCCCGGCTGCTCGCCCTTGGCGCGGCGGTGCAGAACGTGCTTGTGCAGCTCGCGATGGAGGGGCTCGACTCCCGCTGGACCATGGACGACGCCGCGGGCGTCATCGAAGTCGGGCACGGAGGCTGACCGAAACTGTCAGAACCCGTTTACCGTTAGGAAACTTTCCTTTACTTTGGAGCCATCCCCCCAAGTAGAGGAGCCATACTCGATGAGAAGGGCACTCACGTTACTCTTCGCGGTCCTCATGGGGATCGCGACCTCCATCGTCGTGACGAGCAGTCCGGCACAAGCGCACGGCTGGATCACCAACCCCTCCAGCCGGCAGGACCACTGCGCCGCCGGGCGCGTGGCCAACTGCGGGCCCATCATCTGGGAACCTCAGAGCGTCGAGGGACCCAAGGGCCAGCGCAACTGCCACGCGGGTGACTCCCGCTGGGCGCCGCTCAACGACGACAGCAAGCCGTGGCCGGTGACCAACGTCGGCACCACGGCCACACTGACCTGGAAGATCACCGCCCGTCACTCCACCAGCACGTGGGAGTACTACATCGGCGGCACGCGCGTGGCGGTCTTCAACGACGGAGGCAGGCAACCTCCGGCGAGCTTCAGCCACACCGTCAACTTCTCCGGCTTCAGCGGCCGGCAGAAGGTCCTGGCCATCTGGAATGTCGCCGACACCCCGATGGCCTTCTACGCCTGCCTGGACCTGAACATCGGCGGCGGGCCGCAGCCCAGCCCGTCACCGACGCCCACGGCCACGCAGAGCCCCACCCCCACCCCCACGCCCACGCCGACGAGCTCGCCTGGAGGCACCTGGAAGGCCGGCACCGCCTACAGCGCCGGCACCACCGTCACCTACGGCGGCCTCACCTACCGTTGCCGCCAGTCCCACACCGCGATCGCGGGCTGGGAGCCCCCGAACGTTCCCGCTCTCTGGGAACGCGTCTAACGACAGGTCGGATGGCACAGGCGCCGGGCGAGAGCGGCGAGGAACACGTCGATGATCTCGCCCGGCTCCTGGGCCACATGCAGGGAACCGTTGGTCGCCGAGGTGATCTCGCCCAGGCCGTCGCGGTCCACCCCCGACCCGAACGCGATCAGCACGATCTGGATCGGCCGGTCGGGATCCCACTCCTCGCGCAGCCGCTCGAGCAGGCGGCTGCGCGAGCCCCCGTCGTCGCGGCCCGAGGTGATCACCAGGAGGGTGTTGTTCATGCCCTCGTCGTAGCGCTCGCCCATCTCGCGGAAGCCGTCGGCGATCGCCTCGTAGAGCGAGCTGTCGCGCTTCTTGCGGGGCTTCAGCGTGGCGATCGTCTCCATGAGCAGGCCGCGCCGCACGGTCTGGCCCGACTCGGGCTCGTTGACCGGCCCCAGCGAGATGCGCTCGCGGTGCTCCTCGTCGAACTCCCACATGCCCATGTGCGTGGAGTCGGGGAACAGCTGCAGTCCCAGCTTGGCGGCCTCCATCGCCACGCCCAGCCGGGTGCTGTCCTTCAGCGGCTCGGCCATGTGGCGCGAGGTGTCGGCCAGCACCAGCATGTTCGTCGGCGGGGCCAGGCGGCTCCAGGCTCCCAGCGCCTCGTCGAGGTCGGTGGGCGTGACCGCCTCGCGCAGTTTCGGCTCGGTGGTGGGCAGCTGGGGTCCCGGTGAGATCGGCCCGAGGCTCCCGTCGCCCGACCGGAAGCCCGCGCGGCGCACGATGTCCTGCGCCTCGCTCCCCCGCAGCCACTGGCCGAACAGTCTGGCGCCCTCGGCCGCGGGCCCGTCGTTCGCGGTGACCGCGTAGGGATAGTCGAGGTTGATGGTGCCCTCGCGCGGATGCAGCGCGACCACGGGATCGGCGGCACCCTGCAGGTTGTGCGCCCACACCGACTGCTCGGGCACGATCACCACGGGCCGCTTCCAGAAGGAGCTCTCCATGCCCGCAAGCAGCGTGCGGTAGTCGGGTGCCGAACCCGCCTGCGCCCAGCGCACGAAGGCCGTCAGCGACTTGTCGGCGTCGGGGCTCTCGCCGACCACGTCACGCGCCGCGGCGACCGTGGCGATGCCCGCGCCCGCCTGCGACGGGTCGGGCACGCGCACGATGTCGGGCTCGTCGTCGTTGGGCGCCACCCTGCCGCGGACCGTGGCGGGGAAGACCATGCGCCAGTTCATCTCCGTACGACTGACCGCGAACGTGGCCGCCAGCGACGAGCGGGTGGCGAAGACCAGCGGCGAGGTGGCCACGGTCACCGGCTCTCCCGGGAGCCCGGCCAGCCGGATCCACGCCGAGGAGTCGGTGATCCAGGCGTCGGGGCGTTCCCCGACGCCCGCGTGGTCGCCGATCAGCGTGCGCAGCACCGGGGCCGGCGGCTGCTCGCTCACCTGGACCAGGACGCACCGGCCGTCGGCCGAGGCCCTGGTCCTGTTGAAGCGGCCCGCGGCCTCCATCGCCGCGGGCGCCACGTCGACCGCCGCGGCCACGCTGACCAGAACCGGATCCCGCGCCACGCACCCGCGCTCGCCGGCGACGGAGATCGCCACCAGCGTCGCGGCTATCAGCGCAACAGCGCCCAGCCCTGCCGTGACACCCCGCCAGAACGCCTTGCGACGTCGGCCTTCGGGCGTCAGCAAGGGGCGGTGTCGACCTTGCCGCACAACTGACCTTTCCGTGGCTTACAACCTGCGTCGGAGCATAGAGAACTCGTTACAGCGGCACCACCCGCAGAACAGACTTGCACACGCCGTCGCTCGCCTCGGCGGCCTTCTGCCGTTCGGCATCGGGCACGCCGTACTCCGTCGTGCGCTGCCGTACCGGGCGGCCGGTGGCGGCGGCCATCGCGCGCAGCTCGCTGATCGTCTTGTAGGAGCCGTTCTCCGATCCGGCCATGCGGCTGATGGTCTCCTCCATCAGCGTGCCGCCCAGGTCGTTGACGCCGCCGTCGAGCACCTCCTGGCACAGGGCGTCGCGCAGCTTCACCCACGAGCACTGGATGTTGTCGATCGCGCCGTGCAGCAGGATGCGGGCCAGCGCGTGCACCGCGCGGTTCTCCTGCGCCGTGGGCCCGGGACGGGCGATGCCCGCCAGGTAGATCGGTGCGCTGTGGTGCACGAACGGCAGCAGCACGAACTCGGAGAAGCCGCCGGTCTCCTCCTGGATGCTCCTGATCAGCCTGATGTGCTTGACCCAGTGCTCGTGCGTGTCGACGTGGCCGTACATCATCGTGGACGTCGTCGGGATGCCGACCCTGTGCGCCGTGGTGATCACGTCGATCCACTCCCGCGTCGGGAGCTTGCCCTTGGTCAGCACCCACCGCACGTCGTCGTCGAGGATCTCGGCGGCCGTTCCCGGCAGGGAGTCGACGCCCGCCTCCCTGGCCGCGCGCAGCCAGTCCTCGATGGACAGGTTCGTACGGCTCGCGCCGTTGATGACCTCCATCGGCGAGAAGGCGTGCACGTGCATGTCAGGGGTCTTCTGCTTGACGGCCCTGGCGATGTCGAAGTACGCCGTGCCCGGCAGGTCGGGGTGGATGCCGCCCTGCATGCAGACCTCGGTCGCCCCGGCGTCCCAGGCCTCCTGGGCCCTGACCGCCACCTGGTCGAGGCTGAGGGTGTAGGCGTCGGCGTCGGTCCTGCGCTGGGCGAAGGCGCAGAAGCGGCAGCCGGTGTAGCAGACGTTGGTGAAGTTGATGTTCCTGTTGACGACGTAGGTGATGTCGTCGCCCTTGGCCTGCCTGCGCAGCTCGTCGGCGAGCCCGGTCAGGGCCCGCAGCTCCTCGCCGTCGGCGCTCAGCAGCGCCACGGCCTCGGCGTCGGTCAGCGACGTGGGGTCGGCCTCGGCCTTGCGCAGGGCCTGGCGCACCTCGCCGAGGATGACGGCGGGACCGGAGGAGTCGAGCCGCTCCTTGAGCGCCTCCCAGTCGCCGTAGACGGAGTCGAAGTCGTCGCGCCGGTCGGCGGAGCGGCCCTCGGTGTCGACCTCGACGTGCAGGTCCACGCGGCCGGTGGCGGCGAATCCGCCGTCGGGCTCCTGCCAGGGCCTGCCGGTGGGGATGACGTCCGCGGCCAGGCCGGTGACGGGGTCGGCGAGGGCGGCCACGTGCCCGGCGACCCGCGGGTCGAGCCACGGCTCTCCGGCCAGCACGTACTCCGGGTAGATCGTCAGGCGCTCGCGCAGCGTGAATCCGGCCTCCGCCGTACGGGCGGCCAGGTCGTCGATGTGCGGCCAGGGGCGCTCGGGGTTGACGTGGTCGGGGGTGAGCGGCGAGACGCCGCCCCAGTCGTCGATCCCGGCCCTGATCATCAGGTCGTACTCGGAGTCGACGAGGTTCGGCGGCGCCTGCACGCGCATGCGCGGGCCGAGCACGAGGCGGGTCACCGCGATCGTCGCCGCCAGCTCCTGGAGGTCGGCGTCCGGCATGCCGCGCATGGCCGTGTCGGGCTTGGCGCGGAAGTTCTGGACGATGACCTCCTGGATGCCGCCGTACTCGCGGGCGACCTTGCGGATCGCGAAGATCGACTCGGCGCGGTCCTCGACGGTCTCGCCGATGCCGATGAGGATGCCGGTGGTGAAGGGCACGTTGACCCGCCCGGCGTCCTCCAGGACGCGCAGCCGTACGGCGGGGTCCTTGTCGGGCGAGCCGTAGTGGGCCGCGCCCTTCTCCTCGAACAGCCGCCGCGAGGTCGTCTCCAGCATCATCCCCATCGACGGCGCGACGGGCTTGAGGCGCTGCAGGTCGCGCCACGACATGACGCCCGGGTTGAGGTGCGGCAGCAGGCCGGTCTCCTCCAGCACCCTGATCGCCATGGCCCTGACGTAGGACAGGGTGTCGTCGTACCCGTGCGCGTCGAGCCACTCGCGGGCCTGGCGCCAGCGGTCCTCCGGCCGGTCGCCGAGGGTGAACAGGGCCTCCTTGCAGCCCATGGCCGCACCCTGGCGGGCGATCTCCAGCACCTCGTCGGGGCTCAGGAAGGCGCTGGGCAGCTTGTGCGGCGCGGTGGCGAACGTGCAGTAGCCGCACTTGTCGCGACACAGGCGGGTCAGCGGGATGAAGACCTTCTTGCTGTATGTGATGATCCCCTCGCGCCCGACGTCCCGCAGCCCGGCGTCGCGCACGCGGGAGGCGTGGTCGAGCAGGGTGTCGAGGTGCCCGTCGCGGGCGTGCAGGAGAACCGTCGCCTCGGTGGTGTCGAGGGCCTTCCCGTCGCGCGCGCGGGCGAGGGCTCGGCGGAGGGCGGTGTCGCTGACCAGAGTCATACGGGCACATTACGGCCCTCTGGGTTCCGACGCCGCACCCAGGTCCGGGGGAAGGGCCTGTCGAAATCCGGAACCCCCGTTCGTCGTATGGGTATGAGGTATCTGATGATGATCGCGGGCCTGGAGTCGGCACTGCCCTCCGACGAGGAGGTCGTCGCCGATCCCGCCCACGGCGACTGGCTCCGGGAGATGCGGCGGCGGGGCGTCCTGGTGACCGCGGCGCGCCTGCGCGGCAGTGAGGACGCCACCAGCGTCCAGGTGCGCGACGACGCCGTCCTGATCGCCGACGGTCCCTTCGCCGAGAGCAAGGAGCAGATCGCCGGCTTCGCCCTGCTCGACTGCCGCGACCTCGACGAGGCCATCGAGGTCGCCGCCGCGCATCCCGTGGCACGGGTCGGAGTGATCGAGGTGCGGCCGTTGTGGGAGTGATCGAGCAGGTCTTCCGCGACGAACGCGCCCAGGTCCTGGCCACGCTGATCGGGCTGACGGGTGACTGGGACCTGGCCGAGGAGTGCCTCCAGGACGCCTGCATGCGCGCCCTGGAGACCTGGCCGCGCGACGGGCTGCCCAGCAGGCCCGGAGCGTGGCTGACCACGGTGGCCCGCAACCGGGCCAAGGATCTGCTGCGCCGGGAGGCGGTCGGCGCGGCCAAGCTGCGGGAGGCGGCGGTGACCAGCCAGGAACGCGAACCTGACACGGACCTGCTCAGCCTGATCTTCACCTGCTGTCACCCTGCGCTGTCGCTGGACGCGCAGGTGGCCCTCACCCTGCGCACACTGCTCGGCCTGGGCACCGCCGAGCTGGCCAGGGCCTTCCTGGTGCCCGAGGCGACGATGGCGCAGCGCCTGGTGCGCGCCAAGCGACGCATCCGCAACGCCGGCATCCCCTACCGCGTGCCGCCCGACCACCAGCTGCCCGAGCGCACCGCTGCCGTGCTCGCGGTCATCTATCTGCTGTTCAACCAGGGGTACTCCGTCGTGGAGGCGGGGCTGAGCGCCGAGGCGATCAGGCTGGGCCGCATGCTGGCCCGGCTGATGCCCGACGAGCCCGAGGCGCTCGGGCTCCTGGCGCTCATGCTGCTGCACGAGGCCAGGCGGCCGGCCAGGCTCGACGCCGACGGCGAACTGGTGACGCTGGACGACCAGGACCGCGAGCGCTGGAACCCCGAGCTGATCGCCGAGGGACGCTCGCTGCTGGAGTCGGCCCTGCGCAGGAGGAGACCTGGGCCCTACCAGGTGCAGGCCGCCATCGCCGCCTGCCACGTGGAACCGGGCGGGCCTGACTGGCCGCAGATCTCCGGGCTCTACGGCCATCTCGCCAAGCTCGTGCCGTCGCCGGTGGTGGAGCTGAACCGGGCGGTCGCGATCGGCATGGCCGACGGGCCAGGGGCGGGCCTGGCCGCCGTCGATCGGCTGTCGCTGCCGGGCTATCACCTGCTGCCCGCCGTACGGGCTGACTTCCTGCGGCGGCTGGGCCGGGCGGAGGAGGCCGCGGCCGCCTACCGCGAGGCCCTGGAGCTGGCGCCCACCGAGGTGGAGCGACGACATCTGCGGAAGATGCTCGCCGGTGTCGATTCCGGGGGTGGCTGATTCGTCGGTGCTCCACAAGGAGGAACCGATGATTCTCAACGGAAAGACAGCCGTGGTCTACGGCGCGGGCGGGGCCCTGGGCGGCACGCTCGCGCGGGCCTTCGTCCAGGCGGGCGCCGAGGTGCACCTCGCCGGGCGCGATCTGGGCAAGCTGGCGGCGGAGATCGGCGCGGCAGGGGCGGCCGAGGTCGACGCGCTCGACCCGAGGTCGGTGGAGGCGCACGCCGAGGCGCTGGGCGCCTTCGACATCTCGGCCAACGCGATCGGCGTGCCGCACCTCCAGGGGCGCCCGCTCCTGGAACTCAGCCCGGAGGAGTACTCCGTGCCGATCGCCGCCTACACGCGCAGCACCTTCGTCACCGCCACCGCAGCCGCCCGCCGCATGCGACCGGGCGGGGTGATCCTCACGCTGTCGGCCACCGCCTCGGGGGTTCCCGCCGCCCCGACCGGCGGGTTCGGTACGGCCTGCGCCGCGGTGGAGCACCTGTCGCGCCAGCTCGCCGCCGAGCTGCGGCCCAGCGGCGTGCGCCTGGTGTGCCTGCGCGCCAACGGCATCTCCGAGAGCGCGTATGCGGGCTCGCACGCCAAGGAGATCTGGACCGAGTTCGCGCGGCGGGCGGGCGTGCCCCTGCAGGAGTTCCTGAACCAGCCGGGCGAGACCCTGCTCGGGGAGAACCTCACCCTGACGGAGTTCGCCGACGTGGCGCTCTTCCTGGTCTCCGACCAGGCGCGGGCGATGACCGCGACGGTGGTCAACGTCAGCCGCGGGCAGGTGATCGGTTAGGGCGGCTTTCTGAAGTCGCGGAGCCGAACACGGCTTCAGAAGGCGCGATAGTCCCTGACGGAGTTGCGCGGCCCCCTGGCGGGCGGCCGCAGCCCGCTCAGGCCGATGACGATCGTGGCGCGGTGACGATGACCCTCGTACGGCTCCAGCAGCCGCATCATCCCCGCGTCATCGGTCTTCTCGCCGGTGAGCGCGTAGCCGACGATCTTGGCCAGGTGGAAGTCGCCGACGCTCACCGCGTCGGGGTCGCCGAACGCACGTTGCCTGACCTCGGCCGAGGTCCAGACGCCGATGCCGGGCAGCGCCCGCAGCAGGCGGTCGGCCTCGGCGCTGTCCTTGGCCGACTCCAGCTTCTCGGCATGCCAGGCTGCGGTCGCGATGGTCCTGGCCCGTACCGCCTCCGCGCCTGACCGGTGCCAGTCCCACGCCGGGATCCGCCTCCACACGGCGGCCTCCGGCACCACCCGCATGCCCTCCGGCGCCGGTCCTGGCGCCGCCTCGCCGTAGCGGCGCAGCAGCCACCGCCACGCCCGCCAGGCCTCCTGGCCCACGACCTTCTGCTCCAGCACGGCGGGCACCAAGGCCTCCATCACCCTGCCCGAGCGCCCGATCCGCGGCACCCTGTGCCTCCTGACGACCTCCTTGAGCAGGGGGTGGTGGAGCACGAACCCCGCCGGATCGTCGTCGGCCCCGAGCAGGGCGGGCAGGGTGTCGAGCAGCCACTCCGCTCCCGGGCCCCAGGCCTGCCCCCTGACCGTGCCGCCGCCCGCGGTGATCCTCAGCGTGCCAGGACCCAGCGGTGTACGGCTCGTGCGCCACACGGCGGCGTCGGGCGTGCGGCGGAAGGTGGGATCGCCGCCGCCGTGCTGGTGCGGGCCCAGGATGCCGCCCACGTCGAGCGGCCCTTCCGGCGCCCACATCCGTTCCATCACGTTGTCACGGTAATGGATGTAGAGAACACGACGTCGGCTCCGACCAAGGGGTGAAAGACACCTTCGACCGTGAGGAAGAACCCCATGTCCAAGCTCGTCGTCTCCACCTTCACCATCTCCCTCGACGGCTACGCCGCCGGGGTCGGCCAGCGGCAGGACGCACCCTTCGGCGACGGGGCCGACCACCTGCACGACTGGATGACCAGCACGCGCGCCTTCCACGAGACCCACGGCCTGGAAGGCGGCGTGGAGAGCCCCGACGACAAGTGGGTCAGGGGCGCCGTCGGCCACTTCGGCGCCACGATCATGGGCAGGAACATGTTCAGCGCCTCCCGCGGGCCGTGGGAGGACCTGTCGTGGACCGGCTGGTGGGGCGACAACCCGCCCTACCACAACGACGTCTTCGTCATGACCCACCACCCGCGCCCGAGCTTCGAGCTGGAGGGCGGCAACGCCTTCCACTTCGTGGACGGCTCCCCCGCCGAGGTGCTGGAGCTGGCCAGGGCCGCGGCGGGCGGCAAGGACGTGCACCTGGCGGGCGGAGCGGCGACGATCCGGCAGTACCTGGCCGCCGGGCTGGTCGACGACATGCGGCTGGCGATCTCACCGGTCCTGGTCGGCGCCGGCGAACGGCTCTTCGACGGCCTCGACACGCTGCCGAGCGCCTACCGGGTGGCCGAGCAGGTCAGCACCGCCGCGGCCACCCATGTGCACATCGTGCGCCGCTGAGGCCTCAGCGTCCGGCCCGCGAGCCGTACGCGGGGCCGAACACGACCAGGAGGGTCAGGTTCTCGGTGATGTCGACGAAACGGTGCTCCTCACCCGCCGGGACGAAGATCACCGCACCGGGGCCGACCTGCTCCTCCCCGGTCGGGGTCACGATCCGGGCCCGGCCGGTGGTCACCACGTAGATCTCGTCCTCGGTGTGCGGGCTCTGCTTGTCGACGCCGCCCACGGGAATGCAGTACGTGCCGATCGACAGGTCGGGCACCTTGAGGTGCTCGACCCAGTCACTCGCTTCCGGTTGAGCCCATTCCCCTGCGCCCTTGATGATCTGCATAGGGGGTGACTTTATCGTCAGATGTCGCTCGACCAGCGCACGGAGCAGTCGCTCAGGGTGACGTCGGGCCAGATGCGGATCCCGGCCTGGAGTTCGTTGCCCGCCCCGATGACGGATCTGTCGCCCACCACGGCGTCGCGCACCGAGGCGCCGGAGCGGACGCGGGCGCCCTTGCCCACGACGGAGTCGACGACGGTCGCCCCCGAGGCCACCACGCTGCCCTCCAGCAGCACGCTGCCGGTGACGGTGGCGCCGGCCTCGACGACCGCGCCCGCGGCGACGGTCGTGCCGCCGTCGACCTTGGCCTCGGCCGAGACGTCGGCGCCCGGCAGCAGCAGCGACTCTCCGACCGGCCCCGGCAGGGCCGGTGAGGAGAGCCTGCCGAGGACGAGGTCGGCGGAGCCGCGTACGAACGCGGCGGGCGTGCCCACGTCGAGCCAGTAGGCCTGGTCGGCGTAGCCGAGCACCAGCGCGCCCGACTCGATCAGCCCGGGGAAGGTCTGCCGCTCGACGGAGACGACCTCACCGGCGGGGATGGTGTCGATGACCGAGCGGGTGAACACGTAGCACCCGGCGTTGATGCGGTTGGTGACGGGGTTGGGCGTCTTCTCCAGGAAGGCGGTGACCCGGCCGGTGGAGTCGGTGGGGACGCACCCGAAGCGGGTCGGGTCGTCGACCTCGGTGAGGTGCAGGGTGACGGCGGCCTGCCGCGAGACGTGCTCACGCACCTGGGCGCCGACGTCGTGCCCGGAGAGGATGTCGCCGTTCAGGATGAGCACCGGAGCGTCGTCGGCGCACGTCAGGGCGTCCGCGGCGTTGCGGATCGCGCCGCCGGTGCCCAGCGGGCTCTCCTCCTCCATGTAGACGAGCTCCAGCCCGAGCGCGGAGCCGTCTCCGAAGACGGGCTCGAACATCGAGGCCTTGTAGGAGGTGGCGAAGACGATGCGACGGACGCCGAACGAGCGCGCCTGGGCCAGCTGGTGTGCCAGGAACGGCACCCCGGCTGTCGGCAGCAGGTGCTTGGGCGAGTCGAGGGTGAGGGGCCGCAGGCGCGTCCCGAGCCCTCCGACAAGGAGGACCGCCTCCAGGTTCGGCAAAGAGTGCTCCATCACCTGGGGGAGTCTATTCGACGGCGCGTAGATAGGCGCCGAGATGTGCTTCGGCCGAAGCGTCCCAGGTGAACTCGCGCGCTCTGGCCAGGCCCGCCGCGCTCAGCTGGGCCAGGCGTTCCGGGGCGTCGAGCAGCTGGCGCAGGGCCACGGCGATGGCGGCGGCGTCGGGTTCGGTGTAGGCGACCGCGTCACCGCCGACCTCGGGCAGGGAGGTGCGGTGGGTGGTGAGCACGGGGGCGCCGCAGGCCATCGCCTCCAGCACCGGCAGGCCGAAGCCCTCGCCCATCGACGGGAAGGCCACCACCTGGGCGCCGCCGAGGAAGCCGCAGATCTCGCCGTTCGACAGGTAGCCGGGCCGCACGACGCGGACCGTCGCGGCCAGCTCGCGGCAGGCGGCGTCGACGTCCTCCTCGTGCACGCCTCCGCCGATCACCAGCGCGGGCGGGTCGGTCATGCCCTCCACCGCCCGGGCGAACCCACGGATCAGGTTGGGAACGTTCTTACGCGGCTCCAGCGCGCCGAGGAAGGCCACGTACGGCCGGCCGTGCAGCCCGCAGCGGTTGGTGGCCCGCTTGATCTCCGCCTCCGAGGGAGGATGGAAGATCGCCTGGTCGACGCCGTGGTAGGCGACGTCGATGCGGGTGGGGTCGGCGGCCAGGACACGGATGAGCTCGTCGCGGGTGGCCTTGGAGGGCACGATCACCCGGTTGGCGCGGCGCGCGGCGGTGCGGGTGGCCGAGCGGATGTAGGAGGCCTTCTCCAGGCCGTGCCTGCTCGGGTCGGTGAACCATGTCACGTCGTGCACGGTGACCACGGTCGGGAGCCCCGAGCGCATCGGCATGGAGTAGTAGGGCGCGTGGATCACCTGGGCGCCCGCCTGCTGGGCGAGCACGGGCAGGCTGGTCTGCTCCCAGGTGAGCCTGGTGGACCGGTTGGTGATCGACGGCGGCCCGGGGATCACCCTCGCGGATGGAGCGAGCCGGGAGTAACGGTCGGCGTCCGCGCGCTGGCAGACGATGATCAGGTCGGCGCCGGCCCGATGGAGCGCTCCTGTCAGGCCGTCGACGTAGCGGATCAGAGCACCGCGGTCGGCGGGGACCGCTGCCGCGTCGATGAGCACCCGAGGCATCACGCAGATCTCTCCCCTCAAGACCTTGCATCCCCTTTACCCTAATCCGCGGCGCCGCCTTGTGGCATGTATCACACACCCGCGCGCTTGGCGGTCAGGCCCGCGAGCCCGGCGCAGAGGGCGTCGCCGGCGATGATGACGATGCGCGAGACCAGCGCCACGGCGATGGCGTCACCCTGCGGGAGCAGCGGCGCGAGCACGGCGACCATGGCGATCTCGCGCACTCCCGCCCCGGCGGGTACGACGAAGGTGAGGATCCCGAGACACCACGACAGGGCGAAGGCGCCGATGCAGAAGATCAGGTCGCTGCCCACGACGAAGTACAGGTGCAGGCCGTACGCGAGCCAGCCCGTCAGCGCCCAGCCGAGCGCGGTCAGCATGCCCTTGCGCGACAGGGGGTGCTCCAGCGGCTCGCGCTTGAGCTTGCGCAGCACGAAGGAGATCACGTAGTTGATCACCTTCGGCTCCAGCAGCACCAGCAGCACCGGGATGGCCAGCAGCACCCAGCCGTAGCTGCTCCAGCCGAGTGTCGCCAGGGTGACGAGCAGCCCCGTGGCGAGCTGGATGGGCATCATCAGGAAGAAGGCGGCGGCGCTGCGCGAGCGCGGCACGCCCAGGTCCTTGCCCATCTCCATCTGCGCGATGACCGGCCAGAGCGCGCCGGGGATGTACTTGCCGAGCTGGCCCACGAAGAAGACCTTCGCGCCGTCGCGGAACGACAGGCGGGAGCCGAGGTCGTTCAGGAGGCTGCGCCAGGTGAGCATGGCGCCGAGCAGCGCGGCCACCACCGCGACGAGCGACAGCGCCACCATCGGCCACGACAGGCGTGCGAAGCCCGCGACGACCTCGTCCCACTGCCGGTAGATCGCCCACGCGCCGAATCCCAGAGCGACCGCCAGGAAGGCGATCCTGACGATCTTCTTCACAGCGGCTGCGGAGGCTGGGGCAGCGCGGCCCCGGCGGGACGTGCCGGGCGTTTGGTGGCGACCCAGATGTAGGTGGGCACCAGGGGCAGGACCAGCCGCAGCGCCGCCCGCGGCGCGCGGGCCAGCACGGCCTGCGCCGCCCGGCCGACGGCGCCGGGGAACAGCTCGCCCCCGGCGAAGCTCTGCGGGGTGGCCAGCACGGGGAAGGTGTAGTCCCACACGTGGAAGGCGCGCAGCATGCGGCGCAGCCCGCGCCGGGTGCGGAACCGCTCGTAGTAGTGGTCGGCCCGGCCGAAGGCCCGCACGTAGCGGTCGGCCGCCTTCTCGGGAAGGTACGACAGGAACGGCAGCTTGTAGTGGGGCTCCATGATGCCGAGCTTGTTGCCCAGCCCGAGGTAGAGCACCCCGTCGTCCTTCAGCACCCGGTGCATGTCGGCCACGACCGCGTCGGGGTCGACGACGTGCTCGTAGATGTGGTTGAAGACCAGCACGTCGACCGAGTTGTCGGGGAAGGGCAGCGCGGTGCCGTCACCGCAGACGAACGCCACGGTGGCGCCGAAACGGTCGGCGGCCCTGCGCAGGCCGGGGACGTCGATGTCGACGCCGAAGGTGTGGCCGGAGACCTTCGACAGCTCGTCGGCGATGAATCCCGCCGAGCAGCCGACGTCGCCCACGGTCAGCCCGCCGAGCGGTCCGCGGAAGTGCTCCAGCACCGCGATGATCTTGGCGGCCTTCCTGCGGCGCTTGCCCTCGTCGAGCATCGCGCCCTGGAACTCGGAGTATTCGAGCTGCTTTTGCCTTGCCACGCTGCCCCACAGTACCCGTGCGGCTGTGTCAATCCGTCATCAATCCAGGAGCACTAGGCTTTCCGGTCTCACGACAAAGGGGGATTTAGTGGGACTTTGGGACAGCATCCGCGGCGAGTTCATCGACATCATCGAGTGGCTCGACGACAGCCGCGACACGATCGTGTGGCGCTTCCCTCGCCACGACAACGAGATCAAGAACGGCGCACAGCTCGTCGTGCGCGAATCGCAGACGGCCGTCTTCGTCAACGAGGGCCGTGTCGCCGACGTCTTCCCGCCCGGCACGCACACCCTGGCCACCCGCAACCTGCCGATCCTGTCGACGCTCCAGGGCTGGAAGCACGGCTTCGACTCGCCCTTCAAGGCCGAGGTCTACTTCGTCAGCACCCGGCAGTTCACCGATCTCAAGTGGGGCACCCAGAACCCCATCATGGTGCGGGACCCGGAGTTCGGCCCGGTACGGCTGCGCGCCTTCGGCTCCTACTCCGCCCGCGTCACCGACCCCGCGAGGTTCCTCGCCGAGCTGGCCGGAACCGACGCCCGCTTCCGCACCGAGGAGGTCGAGGGCTTCCTGCGCGGCCAGATCGTCAGCCGCATCGCCGCGGCCCTCGCCGGGGTGCCCGCGCTCGACCTGGCCGTACGGCAGAGCGAGCTGGGCGAGCTGCTGGGCCGTACGGTCGGCGAGCAGCTCGCGGCCGTGGGCGTCAGCGTTCCCGCGCTGTTCATCGCCAACGTCTCCTTCCCGCCGGACGTGGAGGCCGCCCTCGACAAGCGGGCGTCAATGGGCGTGCTCGGCGACCTGGGCCGCTACACCCAGTACCAGACCGCCAACGCCCTGGGCACGGCCGGCGCCGTGAGCGAGGGTGTCGGCCTCGGCATGGGGATCGCCGCCGCCCAGCAGATGGTCAACCGTCCTCCCGCGCTCCCCCAGGAGCAGTGGTTCGTCGGCCGCGACGGGCAGCAGCTCGGCCCGTTCACCCGCGACGCGCTGCCCGCGCTCACCCCCGACACCCTCGTCTGGAAAGCCGGCATGCCCCAGTGGCTGCCGGCGAGCCAGGTGCCCGAGCTCGGGCTCACCCCGCCCCCACTGCCTGGAGCATGATGTCCCCCTGTGACGGCTGCGGCGCCGGCGTGGAGTTCGCGCCGGGCACCACGCTGCTGCGCTGCCCGTACTGCGGTCACGAGCAGCGTATCGACCCGGCCGAGCGCACGATCGCCGAGCACTCCTACGACGCGTTCCTGGCCAAGCCGCGGGTCGTGGCGCTCGCGCCCAACCGGCTGGTCTGCCCCGGCTGCCAGGCGCGCACCGAGAGCGACGCGATCTCCAAGCTCTGCCAGTTCTGCGGCGGCCCGCTGATCGCCGACGTCGGCTCGGGCGACCAGATCGCCCCCGAGGCGGTGCTGCCGTTCGCGCTGGACCGCGCGGGCGCCCGCGACGCGCTGCGCTCGTGGGTGCGCACCCGCTGGTTCGCCCCGAACCGGCTCAAGAAGGTCACCGAGGCCGAGTCGATGAAGTCGACCTACCTGCCGCACTGGACCTTCGACGCCCACACCGTCTCCGATTACACCGGCCAGCGCGGCGAGCACTACTGGGAAAGCGAGAGCTACACCGACTCCGAGGGCAAGAGCCGCACCCGGCGGGTGCGCAAGACCCGCTGGTACCCCGCCAGCGGCACCGTGGCGCGCGGCTTCGACGACGTGCTCGTGCCCGCGACCACCCACGCCACCAAGGAACGGCTCGGCAAGCTGGAGCCGTGGCCGCTGGAGCGGGCCACCGCCTTCGACACCCGCTTCGTCACCGGGCACCACAGCCTGCGCTACGACATCGAGCCGCAGGCCGGGCTGGAGCTGGCCAAGCAGGAGATGGCCGAGGTCATCGAGCAGGACGTGCGACACGACATCGGCGGCGACGTGCAGCGGGTGCACTCGGTCACGACCGACTACTCCAGCCGCTACTTCAAGCTGCTCCTACTGCCGGTGTGGATCGGCTGCTACCTGTTCGGCGGCACGACCTACCAGGTGCTGATCAACGGCATGAGCGGCGAGGTCGACGGCGACCGGCCCTACAGCGCTCTCAAGATCGCCTTCGCGGTGCTGGCGGCGCTGGCCGTCATCGGGACCGGAGCCTGGCTCTACCTGAGATCACAGGGTTAGGCTGTGCGGATGCTCACCCGGCTGCGCACCTCCCCGTGGGTCAGGGTCCTGCTCGCCCTGGTCGCCCTGGCCTTCCTCGGGTGGAGCGTGGCCGCGAACTGGGACGACACCAGCAAGGCCCTGGCCGACATGTCGGTGTGGTCCGTCGTGGCGGCGCTCGGCGCCGTGCTCGCCGGGCAGCAGTGCATGCTGATGGCCTGGCGCCGCATCATGGCCGGGCTGGGCACGCCGATGCGGGTCGGTGTCGCCGGGCGGATCATGTTCGTGGGGCAGCTGGGCAAGTACATCCCCGGCACCGTGTGGGCCTACGCGGCCATGATGGAGCTGGGCACCAGACACGGCAGCCCGCCCCGCCGCACCTTCGCCGTCATCTCGCTCGGGCTCGTGATCAACCTGGGCGTGGCGCTGACGATCGCGGCCGCCACCGCCCAGCAGGCCTTCGCCGAGGCGCGCTGGCTCATGCTGCTGATCCCGGTGATCATCGTCTGCCTGCATCCCCGCGTGCTGACGTGGGGCCTCAACCTGGCCCTGCGGCTGGCCCGCAAGGAGCCGCTGGAGAGTGTCCTGCCCGGCCGGGCGCTGCTCGTCGCGGTCGGCTGGACCGCGCTGGGCTGGGCCTGCTGGGGCCTGCACGTCCATCTTCTCGGCGGCGGAGCCTACCTGCTGTCGACCGGCGCCTTCGCCTTCGCCTGGGCGACCGGGCTGCTGGCCTTCTTCATCCCCTCGGGCATCGGCGTGCGAGAGGGAGCGCTGTGGGTCGCGCTGGGGAGCGTGCCCGCCGCGCTGGCCATCGGGATCGTCTCGCGGCTGGTCTTCACGCTCTCCGAGCTGATCATGGCCGCGGCCTACTTCTTCGTGCTCGGCCGTCAGAGGTCGAGCAGCACCTCGACGTACGACGACCAGAACGGCTCAGGGTCGACCGCCTTGACGCCCGACCGCAGCAGCTCCGGCACGCCGGGCTCGTAGAACCGCTCGATCGTCGCGCGCAGGTCGGCGACGTCGTCGGGCTTGACCAGCAGGCCGTCGACGCCGTCGGTCACGTGGTCGGCCAGCGCGCCGACCCGCGTCGCGATCACCGGGACACCGTGCTCGTGACCGAGCCAGACGTTCTGGCTGGCCGTGGCGCTGCGGTAGGGCAGCACGAGCGCGTCGGCCCGCGCGAACAACGCCGGCACGTCGTCTGCGGCCACATAGCCGGGCCGCAGCTCGACGCGGTCGCCGTTGCCCAGCTGCTCGATCAGCCGCTTGGTGTCGTCGAGCCCGCCCCAGAACTCCCCCGCCACCGTGAGCGAGACGTCGGACGGCAACGCCCTGAGCAGCAGGTCGAGACCCTTGTAAGGCCGGACGATGCCGAAGAACAGCAGCCGCCTGTGCACCTCGAGGTTGCGCTCGCCCGTCGTCGAGGGCAGGTGCGGCGCCATCGCCGCCACGCTCACCGGCTTGGCGGTCAGCTCCCTGGCCAGGTCGGCCTGCTGCTCGGAGTGCGCCAGGACCGCGTCGACCCTGTTCAGCAGGGCCTTCATCAGCGGCTTGTCGTAAGGCTTGCGCTCGTGCGGCAGCACGTTGTGGCACAACGTGACCGTCTTGGTGCGCCCGCCGATCCCGGCCAGGACGCCCAGGTAGGCGGGCACCTGCACGGGGCTCAGCACCGCCAGGATCACCAGGTCGGCGCGCCGCAGCCGCCGCCCGCACGCCACCCATCCGAAAGGGTTGCGCCAGTCGAGGTCGCGCCTGGTGCGGTGGTAGGGCACACCCTCCGGATCACTGATCGTCTGCTGACCCGGGTAGAGGAACTTCGGGTACTGCGCCCGCCACGACTCGATGACCACGTCATGGCCCTGCTGCGCGAGCCTGCGCGCCAGCTCCGTGGTGTGCTGCGCCCCGCCGCCCTTGTAGGGGTAGGTCGGGCCGACGATCGCGATCCTCATTCGCCCCTGGACCGCACAATCAGGTCGGCCAGCAACGCCACCGCCGCGATGATCAGACCCGACATGAAGATCATGATGGTGTTGTTGGCCAGGTAGAACGGCGTCTTGACGTTGTCGTAGACGGCCTTGGCCAGCCCGATCCCGACCAGCCACAACGCCAGCGGCATCAGCACCTTGAGCGGGTTGAAGTACATGATCATCCGCAGCACCTGCAGGATGTAGCGGTAGGCGTCGGAGATGAAGCTGAACTTCGACGTGCCCGCCCGCTTCGCGTAGTCGATCGGCAGGTAGTAGATGTCGTGCTGGTTCATCAGGAACGACAGCGTGATCGTCGTGACGCAGGAGAAGCCGGGAGGCAGCAGCCGGAGATAGGGCCTGGCCACGCTCTTGCGGAAGGCCCGCAGGCCGGAGTTCAGGTCGGGGATCCTCTGGCTCGCCAGGCGCTCGGCGACCTTCCTGATCACCCACTTGGCCGGGACCCGCAACATCTTGTGCGAGCCCTCCTCCGAGGTGCGCGCCCCGACCACCTGGTCGATGGTGATGTCCTTCTCCAGGAGCTGGACCAGCTCGGGGATGCGCTCGTTCGGGTAGGTCATGTCGGCGTCGGTCCACACGACGATCTCGCCGCGCGCCTCCTGCGTGCCGATGCGCCGCACCGTGCCCGAGCCGCCGTTGCGGTGGAAGGCGCGGATGCGCATGTTGGGGTAGCGCGAGACCGCTTCCTGGAGGCGGGCGAGGGTGGAGTCGGTGGAGCAGTCGTCGACGGCGACCAGTTCGTAGGTGTAGCCGCTGGAGTCCATCGCCTTGCAGATGCGGTCGACTTCGTCGATCACGTGATCCTGCTCGTTGTAGCACGGCAGGACAATCGTTACGTACGGCGCTTCATCCACGGCGGGTCCAGTGCTGCTCACGGGGCTTGAGGCTACCCTGCCCCGGATAGGGCCGAGTGCACTACTCCAGGATCGGGCCGTACTACTCCTTTACCCCGGACGCCCCATCCACACGTTGACCGTCAGCCCCCACGTGCCATTCGGCGGCGACGTCAGCGACCGTTCGTCCTGCCGCGTCACCAGGGCCATCACCTGCTCCGCCGTACCGAACGCCGAGACCTGGGACTCCTCCGCCGCCAGCACCACCGGCACCCGGCCCGCCGCCCTGACCCGATCGATCAACCGCCGCACCTCGGCCTCCGGCGGGATGTCCGCGCCCTCGGGCCGGCGGACCTGGGCGGCGGGGACACCGCACTGGCCGCGCACGACCTGGGTGAACCTGTCGCCGGTCACCCGCTCGACGATCAGCACCGAGGCGTCGGCGGGGATGCGCGAGCACATCGACTCGACCGCCGCCTGCTCGCCGCGCTCGACGGGGGTGAAGGCCGTGCCGATCGAGACCACGGCGCCGGGCAAGAACAGCAGCACCGCCGCGACGGCGATCGGCCAGGAGCGGGTGGTGCGGCCGCGCAGCCAGGCCAGGCCCCAGGCGCCCAGCAGGATCAGGCCGGGCAGGACGACGGGCACCAGGCGCCGGGAGGCCCACGGCTGGTCGGGGGTGATCTCGGGGCGCAGCAGGGTGGTGACGGTGGTCCAGCCGATGAGGGCCAGCGGCAGGAGCCACTCCTGCCACCTGCTCCCGCCACGCAGCAGCCGGCGGACGAGCACGGCCGCGGCGAGGGTGGCCAGGACGACGGTGACCGGGCCGACGTACCAGATCACCCACCACAGGGAGTCCTCGAAGTAGAGGCGGGTGCCGTCGCCGTCGAGGCGCTTGAGGAACTCGTAGGTGAGCCGGTCCTCCTCGGTGACCGGCGTGCGCCGCACGGTCTGCAGCCACGGGCGTACGGCCAGGCCGAGCATCAGCAGGCCGACCAGGGCGGCGGCCAGGTCGGGCAGGCGCGCGGGCAGGCGCAGGCGGGCGAGCCGGGGCGCGAGGAGGGCGCCGAGGGCGGTGAGCAGGAGAACGGCGGCGCAGATGCCCAGCAGGGGGACGACCGAGCGCGACAGATAGGTCAGGTAGGGGCGGGCCAGAAGGTAGGCGACCAGGAAGGCGAGGGCGACACCGGCGGCCAGGCCGAGCAGGAGGGCGGCGCCGGAGCGGCCGAGCCCTTCCCGCAGCCCTCCGGACGGCCCCTGGGCCCGCGCTCTGCGCACGCGTGACAGGGCGATCAGCAGCCCCGCGAAGGCCAGCACCGGGAGCACGTCGCGCAGGCCGTCGATCCTGACCAGGACGGCGCAGCCGAACACCAGCCCGGCCAGCCCCGCCCCCAGCGCGCGCGGCCTCGCGGACAGGGCCTCGTGGAGCAGGATCATCCCGCCGAACAGCAGGACCAGCGACGGGATCTCGCTGAAGGTGGTGCGCGAGGTGTAGAGGACCGGGATCGCCACCGCGAACGTCAGCCCCGCCAGGGCGGCCCAGCGGGCACCGGCCAGGCGCGCGGTCAGCCCCGCGACGACCACGACGGCCAGCGCCCCCATCAGGGCCGGGGTCAGCAGCAGCACATCGAGCCACTCGCCCAGCGCCAGCAGCAGCGGCGAGCCGGGCATGAACTGCGGCACCACGCCCTCGGGCTGCTCGAAGAAGCCGACGCTGCCGAAGACCAGCGCGGGGTCGGGGCCGCCGAAGGCCGCCTCCTGGAAGGGGATCGGCAGGGAGCCGTGCCCGGCGATCCAGATCGCGTACTGGGCGTAGGTCGCCGGGTCGCGGCGGACGATCAGCTGCTCGCTGTGGAAGACGGCGTTGAAGACCCCCGACGCCGCGGCGACCGCGAAGACGGCGGCGACCTGCCGGGCCGTGGCCTCGACGGCGGCGACGGGCCGCCGCAGCGCCGCCCAGCACAGGGCGGCCATGAGGGGTACGGCGAGCAGGACGGCGGGCAGCGCATGGAAGCCGCCCGCGAGCAGCAGCGGCAGTCCGGCCAGGATCCAGCCCGCGAGCAGGAGCGCGGGCAGCACGGAGGCCACGGCGAGCACGCGGCCCGCCGACGGGCGTGTGGTGGAGCGCAGGGTCGCCATCGGTGATCGCGAGCGTATCCAATGCCCGCGCCGACGCGCCCGGTGACGCCCTGAGCAGTGCCGGGGGCCGGTAGCGTACCCGGAGACGGTGGACGTGCGGGAGGTGAGCGGGGTGCGGGGTGGCCTCGCGGGCGCGGTTTCCATGGTGGGGCAAGGCGCCACCGGTCTCTCGGGCGCGGCGTCCAGGGTGTGGGCACGCGCCGCCGGTACGGCACGGCGGCATCCGTGGTTCGTGGCGCTCCTGGCCGTCGCCACCGCCCTGCGGGTGATCACGATGCTGGGTTACCGCCCCGCCCTGTGGTTCCCCGACTCCTACACCTACGTCGTGACGGTCATGCGCCCCCGACCCGACCTGGTGCGCCCGGCGGGCTACTCGATGTTCATGAAGCTGCTGGAGCCCTTCCGCAGCTTCGCCGTCGTCGCCGGGGTGCAGCACCTGCTCGGTCTCGCCGTGGGCGTGCTCGTCTACTGGGCCGCCTCGCGCAAGGGCCCGCGCTGGGCGGCCACGCTGGCGGCGGCTCCCGTGCTGCTCGACGCCTACCAGATCGAGCTCGAGCACCTCCTGGTCTCCGACACGCTGTTCATGGCCCTGGTGGTCGCCGCCGTGGTGCTGGCGATGAGGGACGACCCTCCGGCGGTGGCGATCGGCCTGCTGCTGGCGGCGGCGACGCTGACCAGGACGGTGGGCCTGCCCCTGATCGTGGTCGTGGCCGCGTGGATGGTGCTGCGCAGGCGGCCGAGGAAGGCCACGGTCCTGCTGGTGGCGGCGCTGGTCCCGGTGTTCGCCTACGGGGCCTGGTTCTACGCGACCTACCAGCGGCTGGGCATCGTGGGGGCCAACGGCGTCTTCCTGTACGCCCGCACGATGTCCTTCGCCGACTGCGAGAAGATGCGGCCGCCGCCCGACCTGGCGGTGCTCTGCGACCCCAGGCCGGCCGGTGAGCGCCCGCCCTCGCAGGAGTACGTCTGGTCGCCCGGCGCTCCCCTGGTCAAGCTGCCGGGCGAGACCTTCACCCGGGAGAACGAGGCGCTGGCGATGCGTTTCGCGCTGCTGGCGATCCGCACCCAGCCTCTCGACTACCTGGCGTCGGTCGGCGGCGAGCTGGTCAGGTCGTTCATGTGGGGCCGTCCGGTCTACCCCGACGCGGAGATCTACGGCTACTACCGGTTCCCCGCCACGCCTCCTGCGGCGCCGACGCGGCACGCGGCCGTGGTGGGCGCCGACTTCGCCAGGGAGTACGAGCAGGGCGACATCTCGACGCGGATTGTCGAGCCGTATGCCGGATGGATGCGGAATTATCAGGAAATCGTGAGGTTGCCGGGGGCGGTCCTCCTCGTGATCCTCCTCGTCCCCCCGGCGATGGCCGTGACGCGGAAGTTCCGGCAGGTCAGAAGCTCCCAGCCTGCCCGTTGGCTCCTGCCTTGGACGACCGCGTGGGCGTTGCTGGCGACTCCGCCCGCCGTGGCCGAGTTCGACTACCGCTACGTCCTGCCCGCCGTACCTCTCGCGTGCCTGGCCGCAGCGGTGTCGATTCGTCGCGATCCGTAAAGCTTTTCACGTTGTTATTCCACGAAATGTCCGAGTCTGAGTATGCTCTCTGGCGGATACATCACGCCTGGGTCACGGTCGATTTCCTTCGATCATGGCGACGGGCGCGCCGCGGGTGACTTACTCTCATGGCGCGGATGACCGAGCGACCGAGCCAGCGTAAGCGGCCTGGCGATCTTCGGGACGAGGAGGGCCGTGTGCGCAGAGGAATGGTTGTATGAGTGACTATCGAGGCGTGTCCGTCCAGGATCGCCGCGTGGCGCCCACCCAGCCGGGCCGTTCCCACCGTGCCTCCGCTCCGCCGCCCCCCGACGACCTGCCGCCACGAGGCCGCCGCGCCAAGCAGCCGGAAGGCCCCGGCAAGATGCGGGTCCTCGCCTGGGTCAGCATCGCGCTCACCGTGATCATGGTGGGCACCTCGCTCACGGCCTACTGGCTCTACCGCGACGCGTTCGGCGCGGTGAACACCAAGGACTTCAAGAAAGACCTGATCAACAAGGCCCCGGTGAACCAGACCGGCGCGCTCAACGTGCTGATCGTCGGCTCCGACACCCGCGAGGGCGACAACGCCAAGTACGGCAGGGCCCTGTCGCGCCAGGCCGACGCGGGCGGCAAGCGCACCGACACGATCCTGCTGATGCACATCTCCCCGAGCCGCGACAAGGTGCAGGTGCTGAGCCTCCCCCGCGACTCGATGGTGCAGATCCCGCAGTGCAAGGCGGAGAACGGCGCCGTCCAGGCGGGCCGCACCGACATGATCAACTCCGCCTACAACACCGGCGGCATCACGTGCACGATCGAGACGATCCAGGTGCTCACCGGCATCGCGATCGACCACTTCGTCGAGGTCGACTTCACCGGCTTCAAGAACATCATCGACGCCATGGACGGCGTGTCGTTCTGCTTCAAGCAGCCCGTCCAGGACAAGAACTCCAAGCTCAACATCACCGCCGGAAACCACCTGCTCACCGGCAACCAGGCGCTGGCCGTGATGCGCCTGCGCCACTACGGCGACGGCAGCGACCTGCAGCGCATCACCCGCCAGCAGCAGCTCCTCAGCAACATGGTGAAGAAGGTGACCCAGGAGGGCCTGCTGTCCAACCCCGCCAAGCTGCTCGAACTGATCAAGGTGGCGGGCAAGTCGGTCACCATGAACCCCGAGCTCGCCAACGACCCGCAGACGCTGCTCGACATCGCCGCCAGCGCCAAGTCGCTGAGCGCCAGTGGAGTCAAGTTCATCAAGGTGCCCGTCGTGGCCTACCCGGCCGACCCCAACCGGGTGCAGTGGCAGCAGCCGGAGGCGAACGAGCTGTTCAAGCAGATCGCCCAGGACATCGAGGTCGAGCCGAGCCCGGCCGCCACGGCGCCCAAGGTCACGGTCAAGCCGCAGGAGGTGCGCATCCAGGTGCTCAACGGCTCCGACCGGCAGGGCGAGGCGCAGCGGGTCGCCGACGAGCTGACCAAGTGGGGCTTCAAGGTCGTCGGCATCGGCAACACCAAGGAGCAGGCCGGGAAGACCAAGGTGCTCTACTCCGCCAAGTCCGAGGCCGACGCCCCCTACGCCCAGCTCGCGGCGGCCAAGATGAGCGGCACCAAGCCCGCCGAGGCGACCAAGGTCAAGCCCGCCACCCTCAACCCCTACACGCCCAGCGCGGGCGTGACGGCCCCCGAGGCGACCGGCGAGGTCAAGGAGGGCCCGATCGTCCAGGTGATCATCGGGGCCGACTACCAGGGCGTACGAGTGCCGACCACCACCAGCAAGGCCGTCCAGGCCAACACCGTCACCGCCGACCAGAAGAACGTGTGCGCCTGAGCTGCAAGGTTTCTGTGGAAACAAGGCTTGGGCAAGTGGGAGTCAAGTCCGGACGATACGCTAGATCGGGTCTCCTGAAAGGGAGGCCCGTTCTGCTGATCCCCCGAAAGAGCGTCTTCCTCCGTGACTGACACCCGACACTCTCCAGCGGTCCCCGCGCAGTCGGCTCGCCCCGACGACCGGGACCTGTGGACCAAGTGGCAGGAGCCCCAGCCGGAATCCGAGCCCGAGCAGCAGGAAGCACCACCGCCCAAGCGCGGCCGCGAGCCGTACCTGGACAACGTCAAGTTCCTGCTGATCGCGACGGTGGTCGTGGGGCACTCCCTGGTGCCCACACTCAACGCCGACTCGTCCAGGTCGCTCTACATCTTCATCTACACCTTCCACATGCCGCTGTTCGTCATCATCAGCGGCTACCTGTCCAGAAACTTCTGGAACTCCAACGCCAAGACCAACAAGCTGGTCGACACCTTCCTCGTGCCCTACGTGATCGTCGAGGTGGGCTACGCCGCGCTCCGCACCGCCCTCGGGCAGAAGTGGAGCCTGACGATCATCGACCCGGCCTGGCTGAACTGGTACCTGGTCGCGCTGCTGTTCTGGCGGCTCTCCACCCCGGTGTGGAAGCGCATGAAGTTCCCGATCCCGGCGGCGATCGCCGTCTACCTGTTCGCCGGCTTCTCGCAGATCTCCGGCGAGTTCAGCATGGACCGCTTCTTCGGCCTCATGCCCTTCTTCGTCATCGGCCTGACCCTGCAGCCGGAGCACTTCGACCGGCTCAACCGCCGCTGGGTCAAGATCCTGGCCGCGGTCACGCTGCTCGGCGCGGCCGGCGTGGCGATGCTGATCTCCCTGAAGCGTTTCTCGCTCAAGCCGTTCTACTTCAAGCACAGCTACAAGGACATGGGCCTGTCGTGGTGGATGGGCCTCCTGGAACACGTGGCGATCCTGGGCGCCTCGCTGGCCGTCTGCTTCGCCTTCCTGGCGCTCGTACCGCGCCGCGAGACCTGGTACACCGACCTGGGCACCCGCACCCTCTACTGCTACCTGCTCCACGGCATCCCGGTGCTCATCGCCAAGGAGACCGGCCTGCTCGACCTGCCGTGG
Organism: Nonomuraea soli; assembly: GCF_013761175.1. Lineage (GTDB taxonomy): Bacteria > Actinomycetota > Actinomycetes > Streptosporangiales > Streptosporangiaceae > Nonomuraea > Nonomuraea soli. The sequence continues at coordinate 257,255 of NZ_JACDUR010000004.1, read as the reverse complement.
CTCCACGGGCCGCTGGGCGCGATGGCGATCGCCACCAGCGCCTTCGCCCTGGCCATCGTGCTGTGCCTGCCGATCACGCGCACGGTCTTCAAGTGGATCATCGAGCCGAGGCTGACCTGGCTCTACCGCCGCCCGTCGACCGCGCCCCCTCCGGCGGAAGTTAAGCCGTAGTTCCGCCCGCATTAACGTCAGCGAAGGGGACAAAGCGCAGCATCGACGTATGCGGGTATGCGTCGCCACGATCGTCCACCACCCCGAGGACGCCCGGATCAGGCACAGGCAGATCAGGGCGTTGCTCGACGCGGGCCACGAGGTGACCTATGTCGCCCCCTTCTCCTTCTACAACGTGACCCCGACCGCCAAGGTCAGGGCCATCGACGTACGGCGGGGCGGCGGGCTCAACACCGCCCGCCACGCCCTTCGCCGCGGCTGCCGCGACGCCGACCTGCTCATCGCCCACGACATCGACCTGCTGCGCCTCCTGCCGCTGCGACGGCCTCCCGTCGTCTGGGACATGCGCGAGCACGTGGACGGGCCTCTGAACAGGCTCACAGCCGCGCGTGCGCACCGTCGCCACCACGTGGTCGACTCCGGTTCCGTTCCCGAGGCCACCCTGGTGTCCCCGTCTCCCCCGCCTCCGGGCGACACCAGGGTGGTCCATCTCGGCCGGCTGTCGGCCGAGTCCGGCGTCGCCGAGCTCATCGGCCTGGCCAGGCGGCTGGCGCCGCACGGCGTTCGCCTCGACCTCATCGGCGCCGCCGACCCCGCCGTGCGCCCCATGCTGCGCGACGCGCAACGGGAAGGGCTGCTGGACTGGTTCGGGTACGTCCCGCTGCGGCACGCCCTCAGGATGACCGAGGGGGCGCTGGCGGGCCTGTCGCTGACCCGGCGCGAGGGGCTGCCGACCAGGATCCTCGACTACATGGGGCGCGGGGTCCCGGTGGTCAGCACCCCGCAGGAGATCGTCGAGCGCGTCGGCTGCGGACGGGTCGTGCCCCTCGACGTCGAGGCCGCCCTGCAGGCCGTCCTGGACCTCAAGGAGGACCCCGGACTGCGCGGCCTGCTGGGCACCCGCGGCCACGTGGAGGCGCGGCTGCGCCACGACTGGCCCGACCACGCCCCGGCTTTCGTGCGGCTGATGGAGAGATACGCCGGACTCTCCTGGTCACCGAGCCTCACGGTTGATGTACTTGAAGCATGGCATCGCACCTGATCCAGGGCCGGACCGTCGAGATGCCGGTGCGCATCCGCGACGCGACGGTGTGCACAGCCGCCTACGCCGTACGGGCCGACTCCGCCCGCGCCGTCCTGGCCTACTCCGGCCTCGACGTCGCCGAGTTCCTCCCCGGGAAGGCCGTCTGCATGCTCGTCTTCGTCGACTACCGCGACGGCGACCTGGACACCTACCACGAGTTCGGCGTGACCTTCCTGGTCCGCCCACCCGGCGTGAAAGCCACGCCCGGACTGTCCGACATCAGGAACGCCGGGGCCTTCGTGCACTGGCTGCCGGTCGACCAGGGCTTCACCCTGTCGGCGGGACGCGGCATCTGGGGCTTCCCCAAGGAACTGGCGGAGATCGACCTGCGGCTCGCCTCGCCGTACAAGAGGTGCATCGTCCGCAAGGACGGGCGCATGGTGGTCGACCTGCTGCTGCGGCCGGGCCTGCCCATGCCGGGCGGCAGCGGGCTCATGCCCGTGACCGCCTACACCCACCAGGACGGGGTGACCCGCACCGTGCCCGCCAGGGCGTCCTTCGCCGGGGCGAGGGTACGGCCGGGCGGGGCGCTGATCCGGCTGGGCAACCATCCGGTGGCCAAGGAGCTGAGCGAGCTCGGACTGCCCAAGCGGGCCCTGTTCACCAGCGTGACAGGGCATGCCGCGGCGGAGTTCGGCGAGGCCACCGTCTGGGACGGCGCCGCCTGGGAGGGCGCCTAGACGATCGGCGGGCGGCCCAGCTTCACCATGCGCCACGCGGTGCGCCACGCCATCGGGCGGCGCTCGCCCGCCGGAGTGCGCAGTCCCTCCACGAAGCCGCCGAACCACGCCTTCAGCGCCTGGCCGGACCGCTCACGCAAGAGGGTCAGCACCACCCAGTCGATGAGGTAGAGCGCCGCCAGCGGCCACGGCAGGTTGCGCCTGGCCAGCCAGACGCGGTTGCGCGCGTTGAGCCGGTAGAAGTTGTCGTGCCTGGTCGGCGGCACCCACGGGTGGTACATGACCGTCTCGGCGTCGTACTCGATGCGGTAGCCCTCGCCCAGCAGCCGCCAGGCCAGGTCGGTCTCCTCGTGGGCGTAGAAGAACCGCTCCGGAAGCCCGCCGACCTGCAGGAAAGCGCTCCGCCGTACGGCAGAGGCGCCGCCGAGGAACGTGGTCACCGGCGAGGAACGCTCGGGGTCGCCCGCGCGCAGCCGCGGCACGTGGCGGCGCTGCGATCCGGTGCCCTCAGGGTCCATGACCCGGAAGGACAACACCGCGAGGTCGGGTTCGGTCGCGAACCGGTCGCGCACGTGCGCGGCGACCTTCTGGTTGGCGTACCAGCCGTCGTCGTCGAGGAACAGCACGACATCGCCCGAGCACTCTTCCACACCACGGTTACGGCCAGCGGGAATGCCGACGTTCTCCTCCAGCCGGACCGTCTTGACGGTCGCCGAGGAGCCATCGGGTGGCGTAGCCGACAGCTCGGGCACGTCGGCGCCATTGCCCACGATCACCACCTCGACGTCGCCGTCGATCTGGTTCAGCGCGGACTCGACCGCCCGGTTCAGCTCCGCGACCCGGTTTCCCATGGTGAGGACGACGCACGAGATCTTCAACGGGTCATCGCCTTGACGCGTCGAGAGCACGGGCGTGGCATTCTGTCATGATCACCGAGTCTGTTGGTCTGACTATGTCCTGGTATTGATGTCGACAAGAGTATCGGAACCGCCAGTGAACCCCCACCGAACCGCGGGCGTCCGATCAGTACGACGGACAGTCCCCCCGGCCGGTTCCAGATCATCTCAACCGCCTCGATGCGAGAATGCTCACCAGGTGAAGCACCACCTGCAGCGCGGCGGCGACCACACAGGCCACGGTCAGCACTCGCGTCGCAGTCAGGTTGCCGACCACCATATCGATCACGGCCGTGATCAGGGCGAGTATTGAGAGTTCGACCGGCTGCACGATCCGGTGGAACTTGGTCGAGCCCACGATCCGCCGGCCCAGCGCCAGCAGACCCGACCTGATCTGGCCGGCGCTGGCCTCCGTGGCGGCCGGCAGCCCCGCACGCGCCCTGGCCACGTCGACGAGATCGGTCTCCGACTTGATGAGGATCGCGCCCAGCGCGGCGGCGAAACCGAGCACGGTGTACCAGTCGGGCAGGCTCTGCGACGCCCGCCAGCCCAGGCCGATCAGCAGCGCCGCCTCGGTGAAGTACGCGCCCACCCGGTCGAGGTAGACGCCCGCCAGCGAGGTCTTGCCCGTCCAGCGGGCCAGCTCGCCGTCGGAGCAGTCGAGCAGCAGGTAGACCTGGATCAGCAGGAACGAGCCGACCGCGGCGAGCAGGCCGTCGAAGGCCAGCACGACGCCGCCGAGAATGCCGGCGAACGTCATGATCCAGGTGACCTGGTTGGGGCTGATCGACGTCTTGGTCAGCAACCACGTGACGTAGATCGACAGGCGGCGCATGTACATCACGCCCGCCCAGTGCTCGCCGTTGCGCCGCGTGAGGTGACCCTCCGGCTGGGCGACGGCCCGGAGCTCAGCTACCGACGGTGCGGACATAGTCCTCCACCCGATCCCGAACCTCGGACTCCGACAGGCGCAGGTGCTCGAGGATCGTGTAACGGCCGGGACGGGTCGAAGGCGCGAACAGCACAGCCTGCGTGAACTGCTCGTTGGTCAGCCCGATGTGATCCGGCAGCAGCGGCAGCTTGTGCTGACGCAGGCAGTCGCTCACCTGGTCGAGGCGCTGCCGGTCCTCCCGCAGGAAGAAGCAGAAGGCCGCGCCGATGCCGGCGAGCTCCCCATGGTTGGACGTGCCGGGAAAAAGCTGATCCACGGCATGAAGGATCTCATGGTCACCGCCACTCGAAGGACGCGACGACCCCGCGATCACCATCGACATGCCCGACAGGATGAGCGACTCCGCCAGCACCGTCAGGAACGCGTCGGACTCGATCGAGTCGCGCCGCCCCACCAGCGCCTCCGCCGCCGTGCGCGCCATCGAGCAGGCCAGGCCGTCGATCGGCTCCCCACGCTCGACGTTGCCCAGCTGCCAGTCCTCGATCGCCGACAGATTGCTGATCACGTCGCCGACGCCGGAACGCACCAGCGACTCGGGCGCGTTGTGCACGAAATCCAGGTCGACCAGGATCGCCAGCGGCATCGGCACGCCGAAGGAACCCTTGCCGCCCTCGTAGGTGAGCGAGGCCGTCGGCGAGCAGATGCCGTCGTGCGAGAGATTGGTGGCCACCGCCACCATCGGGATGCCCGCCAGCGAGGCGGCGTACTTCGTGGCGTCGATCGTACGGCCGCCGCCCACGCCCACGACCACCTCGTAGGCGCCCTTGCGCAGATCCGCGCCGAGCGAGACGGCGGCGTCGACCGAGCCGTCGGCCACGCGGAACACCTCGGCCTCGGCGAGGGTGGGGGCGATCAGGCCCTCGATCACATCGCCCTGGCCGGGGCCGACCGCCACGGCGACCCTGCCCGAGGTGGCCACCCGGCTGTCGGCCAGGACCGCGCCGAGCTGCGCGACCGCGCCCCGCCGTACGTCCATGGTCAGGGGGGCGGGCAACATCCTCGCGAGAAGCGGCATCTACGCACCCTCTCAGGAAGCGACGTCGGCGTCGCGGACTTCGGTCGGACTCATGACGACGGCCGCGCCGCCGTCGTGGCGGGTGGGCCGGCGCGTCACGCGCCGGCCTCGTACCCGCCGGCGATCTGACGCGCCTTGGCCAGGTCGTCGTGGTTGTCGACCTCGACCCACTTCACATCGCCGATCGGCGCGACGTGGATCTTCTCGCCGCGGTCGACCATCACCTGGTAACCGTCCTCGTAGTACAGCTGCGGGTCGCCCTCGAAGGTCGTCTTCAGCGCGTCGGCCAGCCGCTCGGCCGCACCCGGCCGGATCAGCGTCGCCCCGATGTACTCGCCGTAGGCGTCGGCCGGATCCATCAGCTTGGTGATCCGCTTGAGGTCGCCGCCGTCGAGCGTGACCTTCATCTCCTCGTCGGCCAGCTTCTTCACGTTGTCGACCGCGAGCAGGATGTCGCTGGTCTCCGGAGCGGCCAGCAGGGTCTCCTCGACGCTCACCGGGTGCACGGTGTCACCGTTGACGAGCAGCGCGCCCTGCGCAAAGTAGTCGCGCGCGCACCACAGGGAGTAGGCGTTGTTCCACTCCTCGGCCTTGTCGTTGTGGACGAGCTCGAGCTTGACGCCGTAGCGCTTCTCGAAGCCGTCCTTGCGCTCATGGACCGCCTGAGCCTGGTAGCCGACGATGATGACGATCTCCCGCAGGCCGACCGCGGCCAGGTTGCGGATGGAGATGTCCATGATCGTGGTGTCGCCGTCGACCGGCACGAGCGCCTTGGGCAGCGTGTCGGTGTAGGGCCGCAGCCGTCGTCCGGCCCCAGCGGCCAGCACCATTCCCAGCAACGTAAACTCCCGGAGGGTCCAAAGGCTTCGAGAGGCCTTCGGCCGCTCGATATTGCATTCGTGGAGAATCTCCACGTCCATAGGTTAGTTGCCAGGCGGCCCTGATCGGTCGAGTGGAAATCCGATGGACGGGCGGACCGGGCGGTGCGATAGTACTCCGCCGTGACCGAGACTCCCCTGGGCGACGGCCTGATTTTGCGTCCCGGACGGCCCTCCGACCTCGACCAGATCACCGCCCTCCTCACCGAACGCGGCGACGCCGCCGACGCCCTCGACCACCGGCTCGTCGTCGAGGACCCCGACGTGGGCTGGGACGCCTGCGCCGTGGTCGTCGACGGGGACCGGGTGGTGTCCACGGCGACGCTGCTGGACGAGGTCGTCCGGGTGGGCTCCGTACGGCTCGGCGCGGGTCAGGTCGAGCTGGTCGCCACGGACCGGGCCTACGAGGGGCGGGGGCTCGTCAGGGCGCTCATGGCGTGGGCCCACGAGCGGTCGGCGGCTCGGGGGCAGGTCGTGCAGGTGATGATCGGGATTCCGTACTTCTATCGGGTGTTCGGGTATGAGTACGCGATCGACATCCCACCGGCACTCACCGTACGAGGCACGGGCGACGGTGCTTCGCAGGGCGCCGGCTCCCCCACCGGCGGCTCCGTCCTCCGGCCCGCCGTGCCCGCCGACATCCCCGCCATGATCGCCCTCCAGGAAGCGGCCCAGAGCCGCTTCGACGTCGCCATGCCGCACCCCGCGCCCCGCTGGCGCTGGCTGCTGGCGCACGACTCCAGCACCCTGTGGGTCCTCGAACGTTCCGGCACCGTGGTCGCCTGCGCCCGCGTCACCCCGCCCGACGACGGCGAGGTGCTCCTCGCCGAGGCCACCGCGGCCGACGAAGCGGCAGCCGCCGACCTCCTGCGCGCCGCCTCGGCGGCCCACGCGGGCGTCCGCGTCGTCCACCGATCCGGTACGGTCACCGGCACCACCTGGCAGCGGCACCTCCAGCCGGAACCCCACACCCAGGCGAACCAGTACTACGTCCGCATCCCCGACCCCGCGACCCTCCTCAACCACCTACGCCCCGTCCTGTGGCAGCGCCTCACCGCAGCAGGCCTGGAGCGCGAGCAGATCGTGATCTCCACCTTCGGAAAGCACTACAGGCTGCCCGTCCTGGAGAACGGCCTCGGCGAGGTCGTCACCGGCCGCGCCATGCAGAGCCCCGGATCCGCCGGCGGCATCGGAGTCGCCCCCGACTACCTCCCGGCGCTACTCTTCGGCCCCCTGGGAACCGAAGGCCTGGCCCGCCTCCGCCCAGACGTGTACGCGAGGGACAAAGAGCTCTTCCACGCGCTGTTCCCCCCACTGAGCGCGGACATCCTCAGCTACTACCTCCCCTACTGACCCACCGAGAACTCGTTACTATTTTCGAAATCGCGTTGACACTCTGTGTAGCCAAGCCCGAACATATTCGGCATGCCCACCCCCTCCCACGACGCGGCCAACAGTCTGATCAGGGAACATCCCGAGCTCGCCGTACGATTCCTGCGCACCGTCGGGCACGTCACCCTCCCCGACGTCCCCGTGCAAGCCACCGACGGCGAGCTCAACGACCGCGTGTCCACCTCGTGCTACGCCGACACCGTGCTCGTCGGCGGCCCCATCCACGACCGCAGCTTCTCCCTCATCAGCGAGATCGAGACCCGCATCACCCAGGGCAAGCTGGATCAGACGATCCGCTACGCGGCCACGCTGTGGCTCCACTACCGCAAGCCGATCCACATCGTCTTCTTCACACCCGACCCGACCTACAAGAAGTTCGACCGCGAGGTCACAGTGACGTCGGGATGCCTCACCCTGTCGGTGGAAATCTGCTTCGTGGGACCAGACGACATCCCCGCCATCACCGACCCCGCCATGATGGAGACCGATCCCGCCCTGTTCGTCCTGTCGGTGATCGCCCACGGAGACCGGCCAGACGTGGCGGAGGCGTTCTGCCGAGGGATGGCACACCTCCCTCGCGACTACGCGGCGTATTACTATGAACACGCGGCAGCCAAGGCCACCCGGACAATCAGGCAGCGCATGGAGGCGACGATGAAGCTCCAGATCCCCGCATACAGCGACATGGCGAAGGAACAACGGGGCATCGGCCGCACCGAGGGCAGGGAAGAGGGACGAGTCGAAGGCAGGGCAGAGGGCCGCGCTGAAGGCAAGGCCGAGGGACGCGCCGAGGGCAAGGTCGAAGCGCTGCTCATCACGCTCGAAGCCCGTGGCCTCACCGTGTCACCCGAGCAACGCGCTCGCATCGAGGGCTGCACGGATCTGGCCCAACTTGACCTCTGGATCCGCCGCGCTCTCACATGCCCAACAACCGCCGAGGTCCTGGGTTCTGTCGTCCAGTGACGCGGCTCCAGATCCCCGCATACAGCGACATGGCGAAGGAACAACGGGGCATCGGCCGCACCGAGGGCAGGGAAGAAGGCAGGGCAGAGGGCCGCGCTGAAGGCAAGGCCGAGGGACGCGCCGAGGGCAAGGTCGAAGCGCTGCTCATCACGCTCGGAGCCCGTGGCCTCACCGTGTCACCCGAGCAACGCGCTCGCATCGAGGGCTGCACGGATCTGGCCGAACTTGACCTCTGGATCCGCCGCGCTCTCACATGCCCAACCACCGCCGAGGTCCTAGCCGTCTGAGTCCACGCCACTCGGCCCCGGGAATGGCCGCGCAGCTCCACGCCGCTCGGCCCCGAGAATGGCCGCGGAGCTTCACCGAGCAGAGCATTTCCATCCAAGGTTCGCGCACTCCGGCACACCCCCGTCGACCCGAGGCCACGCGGCCCCACAGGGAGCTAGCCTCGGGGCTCGCATGACTGCTCCGCCCACAGTGCCCGGCTTCACCCGGCGCCTCACCATGGGGTGCCCGGGCGAAGCACGGGCCTTGGGCGAGACGTGCGAGCGGAGCGAGCTCGACCGGGGGCCGCGACCTGGCGCGGCTGGGAGAACAGCCCGAGCTGCAAGTGCGCAGCGCCCGCTCGCGAGGACCTTTCGCGCGGCGATGAGCGTAGAAGGAGGGTGGGCTAGAGGGAGGGTGGGCTAGAGGGCGGGCGAGCTAGCGACAGAGGGCGGACTGGCGAGAGAGGGCGGGCTAGAAAGGGCTAGCGAGACAAGGCGGGCTGGCGAGACGGCAGATGACGAGGGCCGCATAGCGAGCCAGGCACCGACAAAGCCCCTGACGAGTGCCGAACGATGCAGACCTACCCCTGCCGCTCCCCCCGAGGCGCCGCCAGCCAGCACGTCAGGCTCTCCCACCCGAAGAACACCCACAAATACGCCGCCAGCACCCCGAACCCCACCGTGGGCCACCCCGCCACGACTCCCAGCGAGACGGCGATCATCCGCCCGTCCCATCCCAGCCCGAACGTCGACAGCCAGGGCGGCGGGTAGACCCTCTGCCTGAGCCGATACACCAGGTCGTAGTGGTGAAACGCCATCGCCCCCAGCAACGCGAAGATCCACAGCGGTCCCACCTCGTGCGCGAATCCCACCGCCGCGATGCAGATGTACTCGATCCCCCGCAACAGCGGCGGCGCCATCCAGTCGTAGCGCCCGTCGTGGGGGTGTGAGCTGCCCGGCCCCGCGAGCAAGAGTGTCATCGCGAGCGCCAGCACGGCCCAGTCGTTGGACCCGGCGATCCCGATCACCATCAGCACGCCGATGACGAACGCCGCGACGACGAGGGGCGGCAGCGGGGGTAGTTGCCCGGCGACCATGAATCCCATGGCCCGTGAGATGGGCCCGTCGTCGCGGTAGGCGACGACGGAGCTGCGCGGGATGGGCGTCATGTGCACGGAGATCATGTCGAGGCCCTCTCGATCCGCCCGATGAGCTGGTAGAGCAGCGCTACGGCCCCCCAGCCGAGCAGTGACAGGAAGGTGACGCGGGCGTTGAAGACGGCGGCTGTGATGGCGATGAGCGCGGTGCGCTCGCCGATCGGCAGGACGATCATCTTCTTCAGCCATCGGGTGAGTGTGTCGCGTTCGAGGCGGGCCCGGATGCCGTGGGGTCCCTGGTCGGCGGGTTCCATGAGGGAGCGGGGCGGCCGGGCCCAGGCGGCGCCGACGCGGGCGGCGTCGGAGACTGCCCCGGCGAAGGAGAAGTCGACGGTGTGCCGGGTGACCTGGAGGATCATCGCGCCGACGGCCAGGTACCAGATGCCGTCGGGGTTGCCGAGGCCGGCCGCGTAGCCGATGGCGAGGCCGGCGTAGACGAGGTATTCCTTGAACCGGTCGGCCATGGCGTCGGCCCACGCGCCCAGCGGGGTGAACTCGCGGGTGTAGCGCGCCAGCTGCCCGTCGACGCAGTCGAGCACGAACGACAGGTAGAACAGCACCCCGCCGAGCACTTGCGCCCAGCGTGCGCCGTAGGTGAACCATACGGCTGCCAGGACGGCGAGGCCGATCGAGATCCCGGTGACGGAGTTGGGCTTCAGCTTGAGCCGGGCCGCGAGCCGTACCAGCGGTTTGCTCCATGACGAGACGAAGTGGGTGGCGAAGAAGCCGTCGTCGGTCTTGACCGCGGTGTCGAGCCGTACGCGGGCCTCGTCGACGTCGGCGAGGCGGGTGACGGCGGAGTCGACGCCGCTCTGCCCGGTGACGCGCCCGCAGTGCAGGGGTCCGATCTGGGCGGCGCGTACGCCGACGCCGGAGCGGACGAGGCCGACGAGGAGCAGGTCGGTGGCCTCGATGGCGGTGACGGGGCCGAGGCGTCCGGCGGCGACGAGGTCGGCGAGCTCGTCGGAGATGTCGGCCAGGCAGCCGAGGTCGGCCTCGCCGACCTGGAGCACGGACAGGAAGGTCGCGTTGGCCTCGGGGACGGTGTGGAAGGAGCTGCCCGCGGCGGCGACCCGCCCGCCTTGCAGCCGTACGGGCGGGTGCAGGGGCCCTGGCGGGCGGTCGGGCGAGACGAGGGCGGCGGTGTCGTGCGACGGGTGCTCGAGCAGGAGCGCGAGCGACTCGGTGTGCGCGACGATGTCGGCGGGCAGCACGACGACGGGGCCGTGGGTCAGGCGGGCGAGCTGGGCGACGGCTCGCAGGTCGTCGGCCAGGCCGCCGCCCGAGGGCACGATGTGCACCTCACGGACGGGTAGTTCGCCCAGCTGGCCGCTCAGCCGGTCGACTAGGGTGCCGTCGGCGCAGGCGAGCCGGCAGGCGGGTGTGGTGGCCAGGACCACCGCGGCGGTGGTGGTGCTCTCGCGGGTCATCTGTTCCGGCAAAGCGCAGGTCTCCTCCCGGTCGCGAGGGAGTGCGTGAACACAGCGTAGCGAGGCAACCCCCGAAAGCCCCGTTACCCTCGCCGTATGACTGGCGATTCTCGACTTCGCTCCGTGGCCGTCGTCCTTGCCGGAGGGGTGGGGCAACGGATCGGGCTGAACACGCCCAAACAGCTCATCAAGATTGCCGGCAAGACGATCCTGGAGCACACTCTCGCCCTGTTCAACGGCGCACCGGAGATCGACGAGATCATCGTCCTGATGACGCCCGGCTTCGCGGGCGAGGCCGAGGAGCTCGTGGCCAGGTCCGGGTTCGGCAAGGTCAGCCAGGTGCTGGAGGGCGGCGCCAGCCGTACGGAGACGACCTGGCGGGCGCTGAAGGCGCTGGGGCCGCAGGAGTGCAACGTGCTGCTGCACGACGCGGTCCGTCCGCTGCTGAAGCCTTCGATCATCACCGAGTGCGTCCAGGCGCTGAAGTTGTACGAGGCGGTCGACGTCGCGATCCCGAGCTCGGACACGATCGTGGTGGCGGCGCCGGGGCCGCGCGGTGAGATCATCCGCGACATCCCCGACCGGTCGCGGCTGCGCAGGGGCCAGACGCCGCAGTGCTTCAGGCTCAGCGTGATCCGCGAGGCCTACGAGCGGGCCTTCGCCGACGCGGACTTCGACAAGCATCCCGCGACCGACGACTGCGGTGTGGTGCTGCGTTACCTGCCCGACGTGCCGATCTACATCGTTCCGGGCAGCGAGCACAACATCAAGGTCACGCATCCGGTCGACGTGCACATCGCCGACAAGCTCTTCCAGCTGACCGCGGTGACCGCGCCGCTGCCGTCGAGTTTCGCCTACCGCGAGGCGCTGGCGGGCAAGACCGTGGTGGTCTTCGGGGGTTCGTACGGCATCGGCGCCGATGTGGTGGAGCTGGCGCGCGGCTACGGCGCGACCGTGCATTCCTTCTCCCGTACCCAGAACGACACCAGGGTGGAGGACTACGACAGCGTCGCCAAGGCCCTGGCCGCGGTGGGCCGCGCCGACTACGTGGTCAACACGGCGGGCGTGCTGCACATGGGCAAGCTGGCCGAGTCCAGCGAGGAGACGATCGCCGAGACGGTCGGCGTCAACTACCTGGGCCCGGTCAACGTGGCCCGCGCCGCCTACCCGTACCTTCGTGACACGCGCGGCAGGCTGCTGCTCTACACCTCCTCGTCGTACACCAGGGGCCGCGCCGACTACAGCATCTACTCCTCGACCAAGGCGGCGGTGGTCAACCTGACCCAGGCCCTGGCCGACGAGTGGGCGAGCGACGGCATCAGGGTCAACTGCGTCAACCCGGAGCGCACGAGCACGCCGATGCGGGAGCGGGCCTTCGGCGAGGAGCCGGCGCACACGCTGCTCTCGCCTCGCGCGGTGGCCCAGACCTCCATCGATGTACTGATTTCCGACCTCACCGGCCAGGTCGTCGATGTTCGGCTGGATGGGGCGATTACCGTGTGATCACATGAGGAGACTCTGTGCGATCGCCGTGCTGCTGGGCGTGTATCCGCTGTTGCTGATCACCGCCCTGTGGCCGTCGCCGCTGTGGTTCGCCGCGGTCGCCGTGGTCTCCTACGCCGCCGAACTCGTCGCGCCCCGCTCCTTCCTGGCCGTGCTGTCGAAGGTGCATCTGGGCGCGACGCTGCGGTTCACGATCCGCGAGATGGCGGCGCTGCTGCTGGTGGCCAGGACGGCCGGCGCCGACTCGCCGTGGTTCATCGCCCTGGCCGCCGGGCTGTTCGCGATGCACGGGGTGCGCGCGGTCCAGACGGGCCTGGCCGTACGGCTGCGCCACACGCTGGCGCAGATGCCCGTGACGACGCGCAACCTCGACGTCTCCGAGCTGCGGATCCCCTCGGAGCCTCCCGAGTTCCTCACCAACTACCGGGGGGTGCGTTTCCTCTACCTGGACGCGCTGCCCGTGCTGGGCGCCGCGGTGAGCGCGACGGCCGGGGCGGTCGGCGCGGGCGTGGCGTTGCTGCTGGGCCTGGCGGGCTCGGCCGCCCTGCTCCCCTACGTACGGCGGGCGGAGCCGCTCACGAACGCGGCGAGGGTCCTGGAGGTCGTGGAGCGCCAGGTCAGGGCGTACGAGCCGGAGGTGGTCCTCTACTTCTCCGGCGTGCCGCAGGGCGCCTACCAGGTGCGCATGTGGCTCGGGACAATGGAGCGGGCCGGCCGGCGCACGATCGTGGTGCTGCGCGAGCGGGGCATCGCCGAGCTGCTGGGCGCGACCTCCCTGCCGGTCGTGTGCATCCCGTCGTCGGCCGACCTCATGGGCTTCCACGCGCTGTCCAGCGCCCGGTTGTGCCTCTACGTCGCCAACGTGGGCAAGAACATCCACATGCTGCGCATCCAGGGCATGCGCAGCGCGTTCATCGGCCACGGCGACAGCGACAAGGAGGCCTCGTTCAACCCGTTCTCCAAGGTCTACGACGAGGTGTGGGTGGCGGGTCCCGCCGGGCGCGACCGCTATCGGAAGGCCAGGGTGGGGGTGCGTGACGAGAACGTCCACGAGGTGGGCAGGCCGCAGCTCGACGGGGTCTCCCATGAAGGGCCCGCCCTGCCGTACATGACGGTGTTGTACGCCCCCACGTGGGAGGGCTGGACCGACGACCTGTACCACACGTCGCTCACGACGATGGGCCCGCGCCTGGTCAAGGCGCTCCTGGAGCGCGGGGTGCGGGTGATCTACAAGCCGCACCCGCTGACCGGGCACCGCGACAAGGCGGCCAGGCGGGCGGGCAAGAAGATCGTCGCCATGCTGGAGTCGGCCAACCTGGCCAACGCCAAGGCCCGTCACCCGTCGTCGGGCGGGGCGGGCTCGCGCATCACCCACCTGATCGTCGCCGGGCAGCAGCCGCACCTCTACGAGTGCTTCAACAACGCCGACGTGATGATCGGCGACATCTCCAGCGTCGTCTCCGACTTCCTGGCCAGCGGCAAGCCGTACGCGGTCACCAACGTGTCGGGCATGCCCGACCGCGCCTTCGCCGAGCGTTATCCGAGCTCGGAGGCGGGTGTGCTGATCGGCCAGGACCTGGAGGGCCTCGACGTGCTGCTGGACGGGCCCGACACGTTGGCCGAGGCCCGCCGCAAGCTGCGCACCTACCAGCTCGGACCCGACTACCCGGACGCGCTGACGCGCTTCAGGAGGTCGGTCGAGAGAGCTTTCGAGGGCTGGTGAGGAAACCCCAGCCCCAGGAGAGGTGCATGGTGATGTAGACGAGCATGAGCCTGGCCTTCACCCCGGAAGGCAGGCCGCTGCCGGTCAGCACGGTGCCCGCGCCGATCGCCAGCAGGTAGCCGCCGGGGATGATCAGGCCGAGCGGGAACCACGGCGACACGAGCAGCCCGGCCAGCATCGCCAGCACCGCGCCGGGCGGGGCCAGGTAGCGCAGGTTGATCGTGCCCTCGTGGGTGCGCGCCACCACGCGCCGCCAGCGGCCGTAGTGGAAGTACTGCTTGGCCAGCGCCTTGACGTTGGGGCGCGGCCGGTAGGACACGCGCATGCGCGGCTGGAACCACACCAGGCCGCCGGTCTGGCGGATGCGGTGGTTCATCTCCCAGTCTTGCGCCCGCTGGAAGTGTTCGTCGTAGCCGCCGACCCGCAGCAGCGCCGAGCGCCTGAACACGCCGAGGTAGACGGTGTCGGCGGGTCCCGCCGTGCCGCCCACGTGGAAGGCGGCGGCGCCCACCCCGATCTTGGAGGTCATCGCGCGTGCGACGGCCTGCTCGAAGGCGGTGACGCCCTCGGCGGCCATGACGCCGCCGACGTTGTCGGCGCCGGTCTCGCGCAGCGTCTCGACCGCGACCTTCAGGTAGTCGGAGGGCAGCATCGCGTGGCCGTCGACCCTGGCGATGATCTCGCAGGTCGTGGCGGCGATCGCGGCGTTGAGGGCGTTGGGGGTGCGGCCGGTCGGGTTGGGCACCACGGTGACGCGCGGATCGCGGGCTGCGATCGCGTCGGCCACCTCCTGGGTGCGGTCGTGGGAGGGACCCACGGCCAGGACGACCTCGATCTGGCCTGGGTAATCCTGCGACAGGACCATGGTCACGGCCTCGTCGAGGTGGCGCTCCTCGTTGAGGACGGGCATGATCACGGAGACGGGAGGCCAGAGTCCGGTCTGCGTGGACGGCGCGTCGGGGAACTGCTTCATAGCGGGGCTCACGCTACTGTACGAGCAGGGTGGTTGGGCAACCTTCTCCAACGGGGGGCGCGCGTGGATGACGGTGGTGTGCATGTGGGCGGCGACGCCTACGGCGGGGTCACCATCCCACGCTCCCCGCGCAAGGCTCCGCGAAGGCGCCGGCGCAACCTGATCCTCGCCGGTGCGATGTCGGGCGTCGTGCTGATCGGCAGCGGCGCGGTGTGGGCGACCTCCACGTACGGCCTGAGCGGCTTCGGCTCGGTCGACGCGGGCGCGTCCGGCATCCAGTCCGAGGGCGCGATGAACATCCTGCTCGTCGGCGTCGACAAGCGCGACGACCTGTCGCGGCGCGACCAGCGCCAGCTGAAGCTGGGCCGCGAGGTGGGCCAGCGCACCGACACGATGATGATCATCCATCTGTCGGAGGACCACAGCAAGGTCACCGTGGTCAGCCTGCCGCGCGACACCTGGGTGAAGGTGCCGGGCAAGGGTGACCACAAGATCAACTCGGCTTACCAGCTCGGCGGCCCGAAGCTGACGGTCAAGACCGTCCAGGAGGCCACCGGCCTGCCCATCAACCTCTATGTCGAGGTCAACGTCCTGGGCTTCATCGACGTGGTCGACGCCGTCAAGGGCATCACGGTCTGCACTCCGGTGCCGATCAACGACCAGAAGATCAAGTTCAATCTGGCGGCGGGCACCCACCAGCTCGACGGCGTGCAGTCGCTCTTCTACGCCCGCACCCGCGCCACCGTGCGCTCCGACCTCGACCGCATCGACCGCCAGCAGCAGGTCATGTCGGCCCTGCTCGACAAGGTGCTCAGCCCGCAGACCCTGACCGATCCCGCCGCGCTGGGCAAGTTCATCCAGAGCGTGCAGGCGAGCGTCAAGATCGACCCGCAGAAGGACCTGAACGCCCTGGTCACCCAGCTGCGCGACACCTCGCTCGACAACGTGAGGTTCGCCCAGATCCCGATCTCGGACGTCGACTTCAAGACCCCGACCGGCGAGTCGGCGGTGCTGTGGGACAAGGACGGCGCCGCCCAGCTGTTCGGCAGGATCAAGGCGGACCAGGACGTCGCCGAGCCCGCCCAGCCGTCGCCCTCGGCGTCGGCGTCGGCCTCGCCCAGCGCTCCTCCGCTGACCGTGCCGCCCGAGCGCATCCAGGTGCGGGTGCTCAACGGCACCGACATCCAGGGCATGGGCGCGCGCACCCGCGACGCGCTGCTGGGCGCGGGATTCCTGGTGCCCGAGACGGCGGGCAACACCGCGCGCAAGGACTTCACCAAGACCGTCATCCGCTACGGCGCGGGACGCGAAGACTCCGCCCGCACCCTGGCGGCGGCGATTCCGGGCGCGGAGCTGAAGCAGACCGACGTCCAGGGCGTCGAGCTGGTGCTCGGCACCGACCAGCCCAAGGTGCGCAAGGTCAAAGTCACCGTAACGCCGACCCCTGGTCCCACCTCGACCGCTCCGGCGACTCGAACAGCAAGTCAGAATATCTGCAAGAAATAGGCATACAACCTCTCAATTAGGGCAGCTCCTGGTTCGGAGGTAGAGCCATGGTTGTCCAGATGAAGCAGGAGAGCCCCTGTACTGTCTTCCAGCTCCACGGCGAGCTGGACCACCTCGCGGTCCCGCGGGTGCGAGCGTTCATCGATCAGGCGTGGCCGGCCGGGGAACCTCCTCATCTCGTCCTCGATCTGAGCGAGGTGCCGTTCTGCGACTCCTCCGGGCTCGGGCTCCTGGTGCGCACGCTCCAGCGGGTACGGCACGCGGGAGGCTCGCTGGTGCTGGTGGTCGGGCCCGGGATGATCGAGCGGCTGCTGACCATCACCAACCTCGACGGGCACTTCCGGACGACGCGCTCGATGCGCGAAGCCCTGGACGCGGCGGCCTGACGGGTGCCGCCGCCCGCATCGGGTGCGCCCACGCCCTCGGGTCCCGGGTCTCCCGGAGCCACCGGTTCGAGCCCGGGATCACCCGAGGGCCTGGAACCGATCAGGATCCAGGCGGCGCAGGCCGACCTCGACGACCTGCGCGATCGGCTCCGCCGTACACGCTGGCCCGATGAGGAGCCGGTCGGCGACTGGTCGCAGGGCGTGCCGCTGTCGTACCTGCGCGAGCTGTGCCGCTACTGGGCCGAGGAGTACGACTGGCGCGCGGTGGAGGCACGCCTCAATGCCCTGCCGCAGTTCCGCACCCGGATCGACGGCGTCGGCATCCACGTCATGCACGCGCGTTCCCGCCATCCCGAGGCCATGCCGCTGATCATGACGCACGGCTGGCCCGGCTCCGTGCTGGAGTTCCTCGACGTGATCGGCCCGCTGACCGACCCGCCCGATCCCCGTGACGCCTTCCACGTGATCTGCCCCTCGCTGCCGGGCTACGGCTTCAGCGACCGTCCCGCGCACACCGGCTGGACCGTCCACCGCATCGCGGAGGCCTGGGCCACGCTGATGGACCGGCTCGGCTACGACACGTACGGCGCGCAGGGCCACGACTGGGGCACCACCATCTCGACCCTCCTGGCCAAGAAGCACCCGGAACGCCTGGCCGGCATCCACCTCGTGCCGCCGCTCGCCGCTCCCCTGGCCGCGCCGCTGCACGACGACCTGACCGCGGCCGAACGCACCGCCCTGGCCGACCTGGAGCACGCCGCCCAGTGGGAGTCCGGGTACTCCGGCCAGATGGCCACCCGCCCGCAGACCCTCGGCTACGGCCTGACCGACTCCCCCGCCGGGCTGTGCGCGTGGATCGTGGAGAAGTTCCACGCCTGGAGCGACGGCATGCCGTTCTCCCGCGACCGGCTGCTCGACAACGTCACGCTCTACTGGCTGACCGGCACGGCGGCCTCCTCTGCGCGCCTGTACTGGGAGAGCATCCGCGAGGTGTCCTCGTGGTTCACCACCGCCACCACCGACCGCATCACCGTGCCCACCGGGGGCTCCATCTTTCCCCGCGAGGTGCCGCGCCCGTCGCGCCGCTGGGCCGCGCGACGCTACGCCGACCTGCGCTACTGGAACGAACTCGACAAGGGCGGGCACTTCGCGGCCATGGAACAGCCCGAGGTGTTCGTCGAGGAGGTCCGGGCCTTCTTCCGGCTCGTCCGGCTATGATCGATTGGGAGGAGATCGCCCTTTCCCCGGAGGCCTCTGACCTTGTTCGAGCAGTTCCCCGAGCCCGCCCGCTCCGCGCTGGTCGCCGCCGGCGAAGAGGGCCGGACCAGGCCCGAGTGGTGTTTCGTGAAGGATCAGGCGCGCGTGTGCTTCTGGGCTCCCTATCGCGGCGCCGACCCGGTGATCACCTGGTACTTCGAGCCCGGGCTCGACGCGTCGGCGGGAGCCGCGCTGCTGCGTGAGGGCCTGGCCTCGCTCGGCGTCGACAAGATGATCCACGACATCGCGCTCAGCCCCGGCCTGACACCCTCCTTGGATCGCTCCATCGAGCACACGGCGGTGCTGGAGGCCGGATTCCGGCTGGAGGTCGAGCGGCTGCGGTTCGAGTGGGCGGCGGGCAGCGACCTGCCGGAGGAGTCCGGGCGGCTGACCTACCGTCCCGCCCGCGACCTGGGGGCGCCCTACGTCGTCAACCTGCTCGTGGAGATCTCGCGGGGCTCGCTCGACCACGACACCAGGATCGAGGTCGCCACACGCGGCGCGTTGCACGAGGCCACGGGCATGTACGCCGACCTGGTCCACCGCAAGGGCAAGCCCGACTGGTTCGTCGTCGGCTTCTCGGGGAACCGGCCGGTCGGGCTGGTCGTGCCCGACGACCACTCGATCGCCTACATCGGCGTCGTCCCCGACCTGCGCGGCCACGGCCTGGTCGACGACCTGCTGGCACGCGGCACCCGGACCCTGGCCGAGGCGGGGCTGGAGCGTATCGTGGCCGCGACCGACGTGGGCAACGCTCCCATGGCGGCCGCCTTCGCCCGCGCCGGATACGCCCAGACCGGGCGGCTGTTCCGCTACTACTGGAGATCCGGATGAGAATCGGCGTGATGTTCGACCGCGACCTGGCGCCGGAGCAGCTGATCCCCTACGCGCGGGCCCTCGACGCCATGCCCCGCGTCGACGACCTGTGGGTGGTCGAGGACCTGGGCTGGACCGGCGGGCTGACCTCCGCCGCCACCGCCCTGGCGGTGACCGGACGCCTGCGGGTGGGCCTCGGCATCGCCCCCGCTCCCCTGCGCAACCCCGCGCTGCTCGCCATGGAGCTCGGCAACCTGGCCCGGTTGCACCCCGGACGCCTGGTGGCGGGCATCGGCCACGGCGTGCAGGACTGGATGCGCCAGGTCGGCGCGGCTGCCCGCTCGCCGCTGGGGCTGCTGGAGGAGACCATCGTGGCCGTGGGCGCGCTGCTGCGCGGCGAGCGGGTGACGCTCGACGGACGCGAGGTGCACCTGTCGGACGTCGCACTGGTGCACCCGCCCGCCGCCGTCCCGCCGATCATGGCGGGCGTCCTCGGCCCCCGGTCACTGGCGGCGTCGGGACGGCTCGCGCAGGGCACGATCGTGCCGGAGGGCTACGGGCCCGCCCTGCTCGCCCAGGCGCTCAAGCACATCGCCCCCGCGCCGGACCACGAGATCGTGGTCCTCACCAACCTGATGATCGGCACCCTGCCCGACGCGATCGTCCAGGGCACCGCGGGCTTCCTCAAGATCGACCCCAGCGAGGTCTTCTCGGTGTCGGGCACCGCCGAGCAGGCCGCCGCCCGCCTGGCCGAGCTCGACCGGGCGGGCGCGCACACCGTGGTGCTGCGTCCGGCCGACCACGACGACCCGCTGCGCCACGTCAGCGAGCTTCTTGCCGCGCTGAGCTGAGGACCTGCCGAAGGAGCGGGCGGGCCGCCATGGCCACCAGGGCCGCGGCCGCGACTCCTATCACGGCCGCGATCACCGCCCTGGAGACGGCCCACCCGATACCTTCGAGATCGGGCGAGGGTACCGCGACGACGACCAGCAGGCCAGCGGCGGAGGCCACCAGGCAGACCGGAGCCGAGGCGATCATCGCCTGCCTGAGCAGCACCCTGCCCAGAGCGCGCGCGGGCACTCCGGCCGCCGAGAGGGTGGCGTAGGAGCGGCGGCGGTCGATGAGCTCCTCGGCCTGGTGCACCACCAGCGCGACCGCCGCGGTACCCAGCGCGATCAGCACGGCGGTGTCGACCAGGGCGTGAGCCACGAGGTATCGGCCCATCAGCGCCTGCTGCGCCCCGGCCGCGCCCTCGAAGAAGACCGCCAGCGCGACCAGCGACAGAGCCCTGGCCCAGCCCCGCGGGTCGTCCTCGACGGCGCGGGCGGCCAGGAGCGTCTCGGGGCTCGCCGCCCGGCTGCCGATCCGCCGGGCCACGGCGCGGATCAGCCACGTCGCCGCCAGCGTCAGCCCGAAGAGGATCAGGACCAGGCCGGCCGCGATCAGCACCGCCGTGCCGTACTTGCCGAAGAGCGGGAAGCGGCCCCTCGCGAAGAAGCCGGTGACCACCATGGCGACGCCCGCGACGGCCAGCAGCAGGTCAAGCACGCGCGGCCCCCGCCGTCGCGCGCGGCGGACCACGCCGAGCGGGGTGGCGACGACATGCCGTCCCGCGCGAGCGCCCGCGACGACCCCGCCGGCGGTCACGAGGGCGACGATCACGGGGACCTGGGTGTACGGCCCGGTCAGGTGGGTCAGCAGGTAGAGGGCGGACCCGGCCAGGGAGCCGAGCAGCGCCAGCCTGCCGCCTTCGAGCGCGCCGAGGCGCCGCACCTCGGCGGGCGTGGCCCCGGCCAGGCGCAGGGCCGCCAGACGGCGCTCCCTGGTGGTCGTGGCCAGCCGGTGGGCCTGGTGGATGAGCCCGGCGGCGGGAACGGCCATGATGCCGAGCGCCAGGCCCGCCAGGGAGCTCCACTCGTCGCCGAGGTCGACCAGGCTGATGCCGTAGCAGAGCAGGAAGGCGGCCATCGCGGAACCTGCGGCGGTGAGGCGGTCGCGGATCCGCTCGGCCCGGGAGCGGCCGCGGCGGAGCATGCGTAACAGGTCCGTCATCGGGCGCTCCCGGCGAGCACCACGCCGTCGCGCAGGGCGATCTCTCTGTCGGCGTAGGCCGCGACGCGGTTGTCGTGGGTGACGATCAGCACGGCCGTACGGCTCGCGCGGGCGGTGTCGGTGAGCAGCCGCATGACCCGCTCCCCCGCCAGGGTGTCGAGCGCCCCCGTGGGCTCGTCGGCGAAGACGATCCGCGGCCCGGTCACCAGCGCCCTGGTCAGCGCCACCTGCTGGATCTGGCCGCCCGACAACTCGCTAGGGCGCCGGCCGCCGAGCTCGGTCTGTTCCAGCCTGTCCAGCCACCCGGCCGCGACGCCCAGCGCGTCGTTCCTGCCGTGGCCGTTGAACATCAGCGGCAGCGCCACGTTCTCCAGCGCGGTCAGCTCGGGCACGAGCTCGCCGAACTGGAAGATCACCCCGAAGCTCTCCCTGCGTAACCGGGTGAGCTCGGCCTCGCCAAGGGTGTCGATGCGCCTGCCGTCCAGCGTGACGATCTCGCCCGCTTCCAGGCGGAGCGAGACCCCCGACAAGGCCGTGGTCCTGCCGTACGACTTGATCAGGCTGCGGCCCTCAAGCATGATCGTCCCCCTTCAACCGCGCCAGGGCGGTCTCGATCCAGCGCAGGTCGGCGTCGAGATGCTGCAGCGCGAAGTCGGCCGCCAGTACCTGGGCGGGCGTACCCGCGCCCTTCTCGGCGGTGAGCTCGCGCATGCGGGCCAGGTGCGCGGCGCGCTGCCTGACCAGGTATCCGTCGGCGCGCTCTCCCGCGACGGCGACGCGGGCGAACAGCGGGCTGGAGATGTACGGCACGGGCGGCTCGGTCTCCTCCAGCCACCTGGACAACTCGGCCCTGCCCGCCTCGGTGACGGCGTAGACGGTGCGCTCAGGTCCGCCTTCTCGCTGGGTTTCGGCCACCTCGGCCAGCCCGTCGCGCTCCAGGCGCTGGAGCGTGGCGTAGACCTGGCCGTAGGCCAGCGGGCGGTTGCCCGGCAGGCGTTCGTCGTGCCCCTTCTTGAGCTCGTAGCCGTGCTTGGGTCCCTCGGCGAGCAGACCGAGGAGCACGTGAGCGATCGACATGGCGCGACTATACACATAGTGAATAGTTACGCTCAATCCATGATCCGTGCGGCGTTACCCGGCGACGTGGACGACATGGTCAAGCTCATGGCGCGGCGGCGTGAGCAGTACGAGCACTACCAGCCGCTGTTCTGGCGGCGTGCGGAAGGGGCCGAGGAGGGGCACGCGGCCTTCCTGGCCAAGCTGGTCGAGCAGCCCTCGGCGATCAGCCTGGTGGCCGCCTCCGACGGCTTCGCGGGCTTCGTGATCGCGACCTTGGTGCCCTCTCCCCCGGTCTACGACCCGGGCGGGCTCACCTGCCTCATCGACGACTTCTCGGTGATCGACGACACCTCCTGGCGCACGGTGGGCGTCGCGCTGCTGGAGGCGGCGTGCGACGAGGCGCGTTCCCGTGGCGCGGTCCAGGTCGTGGTGGTGTGCGGGCAGGCCGACGAGGCCAAACGCTCAGCCCTGCGGCTGGCCGGGCTCACGGTCGCGTCCGAGTGGTGGACGGTTCCGCTGAGCTAGGCGGATGAGCCGCTTCGTCGCCGCGATGGCCGCGGAGCCGACCGCGCCGACGAGCGGTTCGCGCTCCTCGTGGGCGGTCGGGCCGGAATCGGGCAGGGCGGGGTCGAGGCAGCCCGCCCTGCAGCTCTCCAGCTGCGCGGCGAAGGCCAGGCCCAGGAAGAGGGCGATGGAGCTGAGGAACGACCACAGCAGCAGCGCCATGACGGCGGTCAGCGGGCCGTACGTGCTGCCGAAGGTGCCGCTCCTGGTGGTGTAGAGCGCGAGGCCCAGCGTGAAGATCATCCAGAGTGCGAGCGTCACGAGCGCGCCGAAGGCCAGCCACGTGTGCCCTGGCTGCCTGCGCCGGGGCGAGGTGCGGAACAGTACGGAGGTCGAGACCAGGGCGAGCAGGAAGCCCACCGGCCAGCGCACCACGTCGAAGGCGGTGCGCAGACCGGGGCCCCACTGGTAGACCCGGGCCAGCGCGTCGCCGATCGCGCCTCCGCCGACCATGACGACGAAGCCGATCACCATCAGGCCGCCCGCCGTGAGCGCGAGCACGATGGCCCTGCCGTACTTGCGGTGGAAGGGACGGTCGCGCTCCATCCCGTAGATCCGGTTGGCGCCCCGCTCGACCTGGGCCATCGTGCTGGTCAACGAGACCACCGCGGTGACCAGGCCCAGCCAGAGGGCGACCGCGTCCCTGGTCCTGGCTCCGCGGTTGAGGATGTCGAGCACGGCGGCGCCGCCCTCGCCCGGCGCCAGGTTGCTCAGGGCCAGCTGCAGCACCTGGCCGAGGTGTTCCTGGTGGGCGACCGAGCTGAGGCCGACCAGGGCGATGGCGCCGGGGATGATCGACAGGCACATCTGGAAGGCCAGGGCGCGCGAGTGACTCATGCCGTCGCCGTAGCGGAAACGGACGAAGGAGTCATGGGCCAGGCGGCGCAGGCCGTACTGGCGCAGGGTGGTCCAGGCGTCGTCGGCGGACAGCTCCATCGTGCGCGTCTGGGGGACAAGGGTCGCGGATCCCACGCGGACAAACTACCGCTTTGCGGCTTTCGCCGGTTTCTGCGGTAACGCTCATCTCATGGTCGGCTGAAGTTACTCACTTGTCCCACTCACAGTCAGTGATCTTGGTCATATACCCGGCATGCGTCACTCGCTCTGCGCTCTCCTGATCACGACGATGCTGCTCGCCGCCTCACCCGCCGCCGCCGCCACCGTCACGGTCGTCGCCCACCGCGGCTCCTCGGCCGACGCCCCCGAGAACACCCTGGCCGCCGTCAAACTCGCCCTGCGGCACGGCGCCGACCTGGTCGAGTTCGACGTCCAGCAGACCAGGGACCGCAAGCTGGTGCTCATGCACGACACCAGCCTGGCCCGCACCACCGACGCCGAACGGGTCTTCCCCGGGCGCTCGCCGTGGCGGGTGCGCGACCTGACCCTGGCCGAGATCCGCCGCCTCGACGCCGGATCCTGGTACGGCGCGCGGTTCAGGGGCGAGCGTGTGCCGACCCTGCGTGCCGTACTGGGCGAGCTGCGCGGCAGCGGGGCGGGAGCGCTCGTGGAGCTCAAGGCGCCGCGCCTGTACCAGGGCATCGAGCAGCGGGTCGCGACGGAACTGAGCTCGTCGGGGGTGCGGGCTCTGGTGCAGTCGTTCGACTGGGCGTCGATGCGGCGCTTCCACCGCTGGGCCCCCGACGTGCCGGTGGGCCTGCTCGGGACCCCTGCGGTGTCACGCCTGGACGAGCTGGCGCGCTTCGCCACCCACATCAACCCGCCCTACCGCGACGTGACCGCGTCGTACGTGCGGCAGGTGCACCGCCACGGGATGAAGATCTTCCCGTGGACGGTGGACTCACGCGCCGCGGCCCGCCGGCTCATCGCGGCCGGGGTGGACGGGATCATCACCAACACGCCGGGTGTTCTCACCCAGCCCTGATCACCGCCAGCATGCCCGGCCTGCTCATCCGGCCCTGAACACCGTCAGCACGGCCGCGTGGTCGGAGGTCCACTCGTTGTCCCGGTGGCCGGGCACCGGCGCCGGCGTGCCGGTCACGACGGTCCGCGAGCTCACGACCTCCAGGGCGCCCGTGAAGTGGATGAAGTCGATCCGGTCCTGCGGCTCGGGCTCGCCCTTGTGACCGTCGTGGCCGTATCCCCCGGTGAAGATCGGGTAGATGGGCGACCACGTGACACCCGGCTCGGCGACGGGATCGGGATGGGCGACGCGGAAGGAGTCGCGCAGGCCCGCCTGCTCCGGCAGGACCGAGGTGGGCCACGGCACCTGGGCGTAGCCGCAGCGGGCGGCCGCCCGCGTCCAGTCGAGATGCGAAGGGGCGTTGAAGTCGCCCGTCAGCAGGACCGGCGTCCCGCGGCCCGCCGCCTCCAGGTCTGCGGCCATCGCGCGGACGATGCCCTCGATCTGCGCGGTCCTGCCGGATGCGGCCTCCTGAGCGAGCAGCTGCTCGACGGTCATCTTGCCGAAGCACGCGTCGTACGGGCCGTAGGGCGTGTAGCCGAGGTGGGCGCTCCACAACGACAGCTGCCTGCCGCCGAGGTCGACCCGGGTGGCGACGACCGGCAGGCCGCCCGGCGCGGTGCGCGCGGTGATCGGGTAGCGGCTGATCACGCCGACGCTTCCCGAGCTCTGGTAGTAGTCCCAGCCCAGCGCCTCGCCCAGGGCCTTGGCCGCGGTGCCGGAGGTCTCCTGCAGGCCCACGACGTCGATGTCGTGGTCGAGCAGGAACTTCAGCTGCTTGTCCCTGCCGTGGTTCACCTGGCTGCCGCCGTGCCACAGGTTCCAGCTCAGCGCCTTCAGCTCGGGCACCAGCGGGCCGCCAGGCGGGCGCACGTCGATCGTCAGCTCCGCCGTACGGCTCTCGCCCGCGCCGTTGGACGCCGCCACGCCGACCCGCGCCGTCTTGGCCGAGGCGCTCGCCGGCGGGGTGCCGGTCACCCGGCCGTCGGCGGAGACGTTCACCCACGCGGGACCGTCGGTCTTGGCGAAGCTCAGCCCTTCGGTGTTGCCCCTGGCCAGGCCGGCGATCGTGGCCGCGTAGGCGCTCTTGGCACGGGCGTTGCGCAGGGGGATGCGATCGGTGGCGAAGCGCAGCGGTTCGTTGCTCACGATGCGCAGCTTCGCAGGCTGGGCCAGCCATTCATAGCCGTCCTGGGCCAGGGCGTAGGCGACGTAGTCGCCCGGCTCCAGCCCCGCGGTGTCCAGGCTCGCCGTACCCGTGGCGTCCGGGACGTAGACCCAGGCGAGCGACGGGCCCACGTACTTCTGGTCCACCGGGCCGTTGCCCGGGTCGGTGTACAGGCCAATCCAGTTCTTCTTGTGTGGTCTGGGGGTGGTGTAGGCGAAGGTGGCGGGATCGCCCGCTTTCACCGTGGTCGAGACGGGGGTGATGGCGCCGTCGGGAGCCGCCTGCGCGGCCGGGGCCGCTGTGATGAGAGCCAGTACGGCTGCCGCCGTCAGCACGACAATCTTGCGCATGGGGACAGCCTGTCGGCGCGGCGTGAACCCCACGTGTACACAGCACTGACTTGTCTGGACAAGTCAGCCTTTGTGGTGGTGCTGGCTCCACCAGCAGACCGGCACCCCGCCCCATCGCCACGCCACCGACCTGGTTCCTATCGTCGAGGCATGCGAACCGCCCCCGTCCTGCTCGTCGGCGCCCTCGTCGCCGGCGGAGCGCTCCTCGCCGCCAACGGCCCGTTCGACCGCGAGCCGCCCGTCCCTCAGTCGGACATCAAGACCGCCGCCTACGAGCTGACGGGCGACACCTTCTCGATCTCCGCCAGCGGGCCCGTCCGCTTCGCCCTCGTTACGGGTACGGCGGGGCGTATCCAGGTCACCAGCAGGCGCAGCTGGGCCGGGCCGCTGGAGCACAGCCAATCCTGGGACGACGGCGCCCTGGAGATCGGCTACTCGTGCGACGAAGGATGCCGCGCGGACTACACGATCACCGTCCCCGCGGGCACCCGCGTGACGTTCCACGGCTCCGCCACCCGGCCGGCCGCCTGTCCTGCCGGGATCACCTGCGACTAGCGTGAGCTTCCATGAGCATCTCGACTGCTGACCTGTTCGACGAGCGCGGCGACGAGCTCGACTCCTGCGACCTGCAGCTACGACAGTACGGCGGGCACGCGGCGTTCTCCGGGCCGATCGTGACCGTTCGCTGCCATCAGGACAACGCCCTGCTCAAGGCCATCCTGGGCGAGCCGGGAGAGGGCAGGGTGCTGGTGGTCGACGGCGGCGGGTCGGTACACACCGCACTCATGGGCGACCTCATCGCCGGGTCGGCCGTGGCCAACGGGTGGGCGGGAGTCGTGATCAACGGGGCGGTGCGCGACGTCGTGGCGCTGCGGGAGCTGGCGCTCGGGGTGAAGGCCCTGGGGTCCAACCCCCGCAAGAGCGGCAAGGAGGGCACGGGGGAGCGCGACGTGCCGGTGTCGTTCGGAGGGATCACCTTTCAGCCGGGCGCGACCCTCTACAGCGACGACGACGGGATCCTCGTCACCCGCGACCTCGCCCGCCGGGCCTGAGGCTCTCGACCCTCAGGCCTTGCCGTACTCCACCCTTTCGACCGTCCACCTCCGGCACTGCTCGCTCAACGTGAACCCCAGCCCAGGACGGTCAGGCACGACCATGCGCCCGCCCCGCGTCTCCAACCGCTCCTCGAACAGCGGGTTCAGCCACTCGAAATGCTCCACCCACGCCTCCCTCGGGTACGCGGCGGCCAGGTGCAGGTGGATCTCCATCGCGAAGTGCGGCGCCAGGTCGAGCCCGGCGTGGTCGGCCAGCGTCGCCAGCCGCAGGAACGACGTGATGCCGCCGACCCGGGGCGCGTCCGGCTGGATGACGTCGGCCGCCCTGGCCTCGATGAGCCGCACGTGCTCGGCGACGCTCGACAACATCTCACCGGTCGCGATCGGGGTGTCGAGCGCCTCCGCGAGCCGGGCGTGCCCCTCGGCGTCGTAGGCGTCGAGCGGCTCCTCGATCCACACCAGCCCGAACTCCTCCACCGCCCGGCCGAACCGCAAGGCGGTGGCACGGTCCCACTGCTGGTTGGCGTCGACCATCAGCGGCACGTCGTCGCCGATGTGCTCGCGGACCGCCGCCAGCCGCCGCAGATCGGCCTTGGTGTCAGGCTGGCCGACCTTGATCTTGATCCCGCCGATCCCCGCCTGGAGCGACGCGCTCGCCCGCTCCTTGACCTCCTCGATCGGCGCGTGCAGGAACCCGCCCGAGGTGTTGTACGTGCGCACCTCGTCGCGGTAGGAACCGAGCAGCTTGGCCAGCGGCAACCCCGCCCGCCTGGCCTTCAGGTCCCACAGGGCGACGTCGATCGCCGCCAGCGCCTGCGTGGCCACCCCCGACCTGCCCACCGACGCCCCGGCCCACAACAGCTTGTCGTACACCCGGCCGATGTCCGAGGGATCCTCGCCCAGCAGGCCCTCGGCGACCTCCTTGGCATGCGCGTACTGCGCCCGCCCCCCGGCTCGCTTGGAGTAGCCGAACCCTGTGCCGCGTTGCCCGTCATGCGTGGCGATCTCGGCGAACAGGAAGGCGATCTCGGTCATCGGCTTCTGGCGCCCCGTGAGGACCTTCGCATCGCTCACGGGGTTGGCCAAGGGGAGGGTCACGGAGGAGAGGGCGACATGGCGGATGCGGTCGGCAGGCATGCGGGGGGTCTGTCCTTTCATTCACTTTCACAGCTATCATCGCCACATGGCGATCAATGATGCGGGCAGATGCGTCTCCGCCGACATCGCGGCAGGAGTCTCACCCGCCGCGGCCCTGTTCCACTCGCTGTCCGACGAGACGCGGCTACGCATCGTGCGGCGCCTGGCGCGCGGAGAGGCCCGTGTCGTCGATCTCACCACAGAGCTCGGCCTGGCCCAGTCGACGGTCTCCAAGCACCTGGCGTGCCTGCGCGACTGCGGGCTGGTCGACTACCGGGCCGAGGGGCGGCAGTCGTTCTACGCGCTGACGCGCCCGGAGCTCATGGACCTGCTCGCCTCGGCCGAACACCTGCTCTCAGCCACCGGCCACACGGTCACGCTGCGCCCGGCGCCCTGATGATCACCCTGCCGAGAGGTCCCGTGACGGTCGCCACGGCAGCAGATCCCCTGCCGGCCACCCTCCAGCGGCACGGCCCACTGACGGTCACCACGCCACGCAGGCCCCGTGACACTCCCCATGCCAGCACGCCCACTGACGGTCACCCTCCCGGGCGCGGACCGCAGACGGTCGCCCTTCCCCTGCGCAGCCCGCTGGGGACCCGCTGATGAGCACCCTCCCCCTGGGCCCCTCCCCCGCCCGCCGCACCGTGCTCCAGCGCCGCATCCGCTGGCTCGTCGGCGCCACCATCACCTACAACGTGATCGAAGCGATCGTCGCCATCACCGCCGGAACCGCCGCCTCCTCGGCGGCACTCATCGGCTTCGGCCTCGACTCCATCGTCGAGGTCGCCTCCGCGACCGCCGTGGCCTGGCAGTTCTCCACCGCCGACCACGAGAGCCGCGAGCGCACAGCCCTGCGTGTCATCGCCGTCTCGTTCTTCGCCCTGGCCGCCTACGTCACCTTCGACGCCCTGCGCGCCCTGCTGGGCGGCGGGCAGGCCGAGCACTCGACGGCGGGGCTGGTCCTGGCCGCACTCAGCCTCGTGGTCATGCCCTCGCTGTCACGCGCCCAGCGCCGCACGGGTCGGGAGCTCGGCTCCGCGTCAGCGGTTGCCGACTCCAGACAGACCCTGCTGTGCACGTACCTTTCGGGAGTGCTACTGGTGGGGCTGGCGCTCAACAGTGCGTTCGGGTGGTGGTGGGCCGACCCGGTGGCGGCGCTCGTGATCGCCGGGGTTGCCGCCAAGGAGGGCCGGGAGGCCTGGCGCGGCGACACGTGCTGCGCCTGCTGAGAGCTTCGTCAGGACGCTTCCCCTGGAGTGGCGATCCGGTAGTAGATCCGAGGCACCGACCACCATGGGCCTGGCCTCACGAGCCGGCGGGGGGATGTCGCCCAGCATTTCTCCGTCGTAATGCAGATACAGCGGCTCGAGCCCTGAACCGACCTCTCCTGCGAAGTAGAGCTCAAAGATCCGGCGCTTCCCCGGGGTGCGGATCACGGCCGAGGCCGAACATGTGGGTCCATCCCGGTGCATGAGGATGACGTCGAGGAACTCGCCGTCATCACTCTTGGGCATCGTGAACACCCCGTCGGCTCGTGCCAGGCAGCCCCATCGCGGCCGTCTTCGGCCCGCCCAGCCGAGACCGGGCGGCACCCGAAGACAGCAACCACGCGGGGAGCGCGAGGGTTCGCCCTCGCCGGGGTGTGGGGCGAAGCCCCACTGTCACAGCCCCGAGCGCAGCGAGGGACCTCGCCGTCCACCGAAAAAGAAAAGAGGGATTACTTGAGCAGCTGGCGAGCCATGACCACCCGCTGGATCTGGTTAGTCCCCTCGTAGATCTGCGTGATCTTCGCATCACGCATCATCCGCTCCACCGGGAACTCCCGCGTGTACCCGTACCCGCCGAGCAACTGCACCGCATCCGTGGTGATCTCCATAGCCGCGTCGGAGGCCGCGCACTTGGCGGCGCTCGACAGGAAGGTGAGGTCCTTCTGCGGCTGTCCGTGCATGGCGAGCTCGGACTTGGCCGCCGCGTGGTAGGTGAGCTGCCTGGCCGCCTCGAGCTTCATGGCCATGTCCGCGAGCATGAACTGCAGCCCCTGGAAGTCGGCGATCGGCTTGCCGAACTGCTTGCGCTCCTTGACGTACCCGAGGGCGTAGTCGAGTGCCCCCTGGGCGATGCCGAGGGCCTGGGCGGCGATGGTGATGCGGGTGTGGTCAAGCGTGGCCAGGGCGGTCTTGAAGCCGGTGCCCGGTTCGCCGATCATGCGGGTCGCGGGGATGCGGACGTTCTCCAGGATGACCTGGCGCGTCGGCGAGCCCTTGATGCCGAGCTTCTTCTCCTTGGGCCCGAAGGAGACGCCTTCGTCGGACTTCTCGACGACGAAGGCGGAGATGCCCCTGGCGCCCTCGCCGGGCGCGGTGACGGCCATGACGGTGTAGTAGTCGGACACGCCGGCGTTGGTGATCCACATCTTGGTGCCGTTGAGCACGTAGTGGTCGCCGTCGAGTTCGGCGCGGGTCTTCATGGCCGCGGCGTCCGAGCCCGCGTCGGCTTCGGACAGGGCGTAGGAGAACATCGCCTCGCCGCGGGCCACCGGGGGCAGGTAGCGCTGCTTGAGCTCTTCGGAGGCGGAGAGCATCAAGGGGACGGTGCCGAGCTTGTTCACGGCGGGGATGAGGGACGAGGCCGCGCAGGCGCGGGCCACCTCCTCGATGACGATCACCGTGGCCAGCGCGTCGGCACCCGCGCCGCCGTACTCCTCAGGCACGTGGACGGCGTGCAGGTCCGCCGCCACCAGCGACTTGTAGACGTCGGAGGGGAACTCCTCGGTCTCGTCGGTCTCTGCGGCGCGGGGGGCGATCTTCTCGTCGGCGACGGCCCTGGCGGTCTCGCGCAACATCTCGTGCTCTTCGGTGGGCGCGTAGAAAGACATGGGACAAATACTAGGACGTCCTACCATCTTGTTACTAGCGGGTACGGTTTGTGTCCTCAGAGTGGAGGCACAGAGGTAGGTAGTGGTGGGGGGCCGGTAACATGCGTGCCGATGAAGGGAGCCTCCACGTGCCAATTCGCCTGACGGTGATCGGAACCGGATACCTAGGGATCACCCACGCGGCGTGCATGGCGGATCTCGGCTTCGAGGTCCTCGGCCTCGACATCGACGCCGACAAGATCCGCCGCCTCCAGAACGGCGAGTTGCCGATCCACGAGGAGGGCCTCGAACCACTCCTGCGCCGCGGGCTGGAGTCCGGGCGGTTGCGCTTCACGACGTCCTACGAAGAGGTCGCCGCCTTCGGCGACGTGCACTTCATGTGCCTCGGGACGCCGCAGAAGAAGGGCGAGTACGCCGCCGACGTCTCCCAGCTCGACGACGCCGTCGAGGCGCTGGCGCCGCATCTCGGCCGCGAGTGCCTCGTGGTGGGCAAGTCGACCGTGCCCGTGGGTACGGCCGAGCGGCTGGCGGCCAAGATCCAGCGGCTCGCCCCGGCGGGCGCGGGTGCGGAGCTGGCGTGGAACCCCGAGTTCCTGCGCGAGGGCTTCGCCGTACAGGACACCCTCGAGCCGGACCGGATCGTGATCGGCGTACGGTCGCAGAAGGCGGAGCAGACCCTGCGCGAGGTCTACCGGCCGCTCGGCGAGGTGCCGATGGTGGTGACCGACTTCGCCACCGCCGAGCTGGTCAAGTCCGCCGCCAACGCCTTCCTGGCGACCAAGATCTCCTTCATCAACGCCATGGCCGAGGTGTGCGAGGCGGCGCATGCCGACGTGCAGCAGCTGGCCACGGCACTGTCCTACGACGACAGGATCGGCGGGCGCTTCCTCAACGCCGGGCTCGGGTTCGGCGGCGGGTGCCTGCCCAAGGACATCAGGGCCTTCATGGCGCGCGCGGGCGAGCTGGGCGCCGACCAGGCGCTGACGTTCCTGCGCGAGGTCGACGCGATCAACATGCGGCGGCGGGCGCGCATGGTCGACCTGGCCCGCGAGCTGGCGGGCGGGTCGTTCCACGGGTGCACGGTGGGTGTGCTGGGCGCGGCGTTCAAGCCGAACTCCGACGACATCCGCGACTCCCCGGCGCTCGACGTGGCGGCGACGATCGGGCAGCAGGGCGGGCTCGTGTCCGTCTACGACCCGATCGCGCTCGACAACGCGCGCAAGGCGCATCCCGAGCTGAGCTACGCGACCTCCGCGGCCGAGGCGGCGCGCGGGGCGAACGTGGTGCTGCTGCTGACCGAGTGGAACGAGTTCGTGCAGCTCGACCCGGAGGAGCTCGGGGCGGTGGTGGCGACGCGGAAGATCGTCGACGGCCGCAACGCCCTCGACCCGGCCCGCTGGCGCGCCGCCGGCTGGCACTACCGCGCCCTGGGCCGGCCCTAGCCTTCGGCGCGAAGGTTCACCCCTCGACCGGGCCTCCGTCATCTCGCTGACGAAGCGGGGAACCCTACCCGGCGGCCAGGTGTTTGCCCCACGTCGTCAGCAGGGGCCGGTATCCCTGGCGCGCCCAGAACGGGCCCGACATCGGATTGGCCACCTGGTAGTGCAGCAGCGTCGCGCCCACCCCCGCGGCGTCAAGATGCGCGCCCACCCTGGCGGCCATCGCGTCGGCCACGCCGACACCCCGCAGCGCCGGGTCGAGGAAGGCCAGGCCCAGGTAGGCGACGGGTGACGCGGTGGTGAGCGAGGCGATCCAGTCCGCGGCGGAGGGCGGCTCGACGGTCATCATCCCGGCGACGTGCCCGCCGCGCTCGGCCACCCAGCACCACGACTCGCCGGCGTTCAGCAGCTCGCCCAGGTGCCCGCGCAGTCCCCTGGCCGTGGAGGGCCGCAGCCGCAACCAGCCGAACTGGGCTTCGTAGGCGACGAGCTGTTCGTACAGGACGCTCATTCGTTCCAGGTCGGACGGCACCGCCCGGCGTACGCCGTAACCGTCGGCGAGAGGGGTGGGCCGTCCCGGCGCACGCCCGGCCGTACGGACGGCGATGACGGACGTCGGCGCGAACCCGCGCCTGGCCAGCGCCAGGACGGTGGAGGTGTCGCGGGAGGGCCAGGTGACCGACAGCGCGTGGTCGTCGCCTCTCGCGCTGATCCCCGCCTGCCATTTGGCGAGCAGGTCGCCGAATGCCTCGGCCGTGGCGACCCTGGGCTGGAGCGTGTACTTGACGAGAGGCCCCCAGGCCGCGTTGAGCGACCCGGGGTCGGTACGGCTGACCGCGGCCACGCCCACGGCGCCCTTCACCTTGACCAGCTGCTCACCCGGACCGGGGGCGGGAAGCGTGTCAGGGACGGCGACGAGCGGATCGGCCCTGCGCACCCGCTCGGCGTGCTGCTTCTCTACGTCCACGCGCTGAGCGTAGTGAAGCAGGACCTCGTCAGCCGAGTGTCAGTTTGGCCGCCTCTTCGCGAAGCTTGTCACCCTTGGCATAGGCCTGACGGCGCAGGTCGTCCTGGAACTCGACGACGCGCTCGCGCAGAGCCTCGTCGGTGGCGGCCAGGATGCGTACGGCCAGCAGACCCGCGTTCCTGGCGCCCCCGATCGCCATCGTCGCCACCGGCACCCCGGCGGGCATCTGGACGATCGACATCAGGGAGTCCATGCCGTCGAGGTACTTCAGCGGGACGGGGACGCCGATGACCGGCAGCGGCGTCACGCTGGCGAGCATGCCGGGCAGGTGCGCGGCTCCACCGGCGCCCGCGATGATCACCTTGACGCCGCGGGAGGCGGCCTGCCTGCCGTACTCGATCATCTCGGCGGGCATGCGGTGCGCCGAGACCACGTCGGCCTCGAACGGCAGGCCGAACTCGGCCACCGCCTCGGCCGCCAGCTTCATGACCGGCCAGTCGGAGTCGCTGCCCATGACGATACCGATCATGTGTACTCCCCAGAGGTCAGGTAGACGGCCGCGTGCCTGGCTTTGGCGCGGACGGTGTCGAGGTCGTCGCCGAGTGCGGTGACGTGGCCGATCTTCCTGCCCGGCCGTACGTCCTTGCCGTAGAAGTGCACCTTGACGCCAGGGTCGTGGGCCATCACGTGCTCGTAGCGCTTGAAGATGTCGGGCTCGTCGCCGCCCAGCAGGTTGACCATGACGACCCACTTGGCGGTCAGCTTCGGCGAGCCCAGCGGCAGGTCCAGTACGGCACGCAGGTGCTGCTCGAACTGGGAGGTGCGGGCGCCCTCGATGGTCCAGTGGCCGGAGTTGTGCGGCCTCATGGCCAGCTCGTTGACGACCAGGCCGTGCTCGGTCTCGAACATCTCGACGGCCAGCAGCCCGGTCACGCCGAGCTCGTTGGCGATCTTCAGCGCGATGCGCTGCGCCTGCGCGGCGTCCTCGGGATCGATCGCCGGGGCGGGCGCGATGACCTCGACGCAGATGCCGTCCTCCTGGACGGTCTCCACCACCGGATAGCTCACCCCCTGGCCGTGGGGCGAGCGGGCGACCAGCACCGCGAGCTCACGCTGGAACGGCACGAACGCCTCGGCCATCAGCTCGACGCCGGTGGCGACGGTCTCGCGCGCCTCCTTGGCCGAGCGCACCACCCAGACCCCGCGGCCGTCGTAACCGCCGCGCACCGCCTTGAGCACCACCGGCCAGCCGTGCTCCTGCGCGAAACGCTCGACGTCGTCGACGGTCGTGACACGGCTCCAGGCCGGGCAGGGCGCGCCGATCGCGGTCAGGCGCTCGCGCATCACCGCCTTGTCCTGGGCGTGCACCAGGGCGTCGGCGCCCGGATGCACGTTGACCCCCTCGGCCACCAGCGCCCTGATGTGGTCGGTGGGGACGTGCTCGTGGTCGAAGGTGATCGCGTCGCAGCCCTTGGCGAACTCCTGGAGGTCGGCCAGCGCCCTGTAGTCGCCGATCCGGGTGTCGACGATCACCTTGGCGGCGCCCTCGTCGTGGGAGTTGGCCAGCACGCGCAGCTCGACGCCGAGTGCGATCGCCGGTGGTTGGGTCATCCTGGCCAGCTGGCCTGCGCCGACGATGCCGACTACTGGGGTGCTCACGTGTCCTGAGCTTACCAAGGGCGCCGGCGTCGATCGGGCCGCGTGCGCCCTGCCCACGGCAGGCCAGGCGGTGTGCCCGCCGTACCTGGGAACCTGCGCGTTCCACGCTCTGGCCCAGCAGTACAGCTCAGCCCACGGAGGTCTGGCGGATGGCGACGGTCGACAGCTTGTTGCCGGGAGTGATCCTGGTGGCCAGGACGGCGTAGTCCGACGCGTCGATCTCCAGCGCGTGGAAGACGAGCATCGCGCCGTCGGCCAGGGCCAGGGCCCGGGTGGGCCCGGGGACGAGCTTCACGTCGGCCTGCTTCTTGGTGGTCGAGGAGAACAGGTCTCTGACCGGGTCACCCGAGGGGAAGCGCACGCCGCTGACGCCCGCCGGGTCGGTGAGGTAGGTGACGTGCCGCTGGGGGACGAGGCGGGCCTTGACCGCGGTCTCCGGGGCGGGAGTGACGTCGGAGGCGAGCGACGGCACCTCGTCGACGAGCGGGATCGGCCCCGCGGCCAGGCGCCAGTCGTCGTCCTCGCGGACGAAGACGAAGTAGGCGGGCGACGGCTTCGTGGCGATGGCGGCGAACCAGTCGTCCTCGGCGGGCAGGAAGAACTCGGGCGCGGAGTACTCCCCCAGGTCGGGCGGCGAGGAGTCCGAGGAGGGCGGGCGGCCGGGCGGGGATGCCGGGCGGTCCTTCCGGGCGGCCTCGCAGGCACGGCCGCCCAGCACGTTCTCGGCCCAGGTGGTGAAGTGCTCGACGGCGGCGCAGTCGAGCGCGCGCCAGGCCTTGTCGAGCTGTCCGAGCAGGCCGAAGGCGGCTTCGGCGGCGACGGTGTCGGCCCTTCCCGGTGAGAGCGGGTCAGCCGAGGTCCCTTGGGAGGGCGTGTCGACCACCGAGGTCCCTTGGACCGCAGGCGCGCTTCCACACGCTGTGACCAGGCAGAGGCCGAGCAGCAGAGCGGACGGTCGTCGCGGCACGAGGGGCTCCCGGAGCTCGATCGGCCACGCCAGCGTAACGGGACGCCTACGACATTTCCGTTCATAGACCGATATTTAGGGGAGCGCACTTTGTGCGAAGGTGATGAAACCTCCCCGACCCCGACCTCACACGGGCGCCGGTAGTCTGGGAAGGTCGTGTCGGGTTGACCAGGAAAGGATCGTGCAGGAGACGTGCAGCTTCTCAGACGCGCCTACCAGCGGATCCGCGGCATGGTCCTCGAACTGGCCAAGTTCGGCACGATCGGCCTCGTCGCCTTCGTGATCAACTACGGAGTCCGCAACCTCCTGTGGTTGTGGTGGGGCACAGAAGGCACCGTGACCGCGGCGGTCATCGCCACCGTGGTAGCCACCACCTTCGCCTACTTCGGCAACCGCTACTGGACCTACCGCAACCGCGAGCAGAACGGCCTGGGGCGCGAATACCTGCTCTTCTTCATGCTCAACGGCATCGGCCTGCTGATCGAAGTCCTCTGCCTCGGCTTCAGCAAATACACGCTCGGCTACAACAGCCTGCTGGCCAACAACATCGCCTCCCTGGTGGGCACCGGCTTCGGCACGCTGTTCCGCTTCTGGTCCTACCGGCGCTGGGTCTTCCTGGAGGCCACCGAGCAGATCCCCGCCGAGCTGCCCGGCGTCAAGCAGGACCGGTAACCACCCGGTTGCGCTCGTTCGCCGGGCGCAGGAACAACGCGAACACCGCAGGCTTGCGCCGTATCAACTCCAGGCGCCCGCCGTCGGCGGCGGCCAGGGCTCGTGCCAGGGTGAGTCCGAGCCCGGTTCCGCCTCCACCGCTCACGTTGCGCTCGAAGACCTTCGGCGCCAGCTCGTCGGGGATGCCCGAGCCCTGGTCGGCGACCTCGATCACGACGTAGTTGTCGCTGAGGTTGGTGGTGACCGTGACCACTCCTCCGCCGTGGCGCAGGGAGTTCTCCAGCAACGTCGCCACGACCTGGCCGAAGCCGCCTTCCGTGGCCAGGGCCCGCAGGCCGCGCGAGCCTTCGAGCAGCAGCCCGCGCCCGGCGCGGCGGAAGGCGGGTTCCCACTCGGTGATCTGCTGGATGAGGATCTCGTCGACCGACATCGGCTCGGCCTGGGCGTGACGCTGCCGCCGGGCGGCGGCCAGGAGCTCGTCGATGACCGCGGTGAGCCGTTCGGCCTGCACGATCGCGGCTTCGCCCTCCTCGCGCACGATGACGGGCTGGTCGGAGGCGGCCACGATCTCCTCCAGCCGCATGGTCAGCCCCGTGAGCGGGGTGCGCAGCTGGTGGGAGGCGTCGGTGGCGAACTCGCGTTCGCGGGTGAGCAGGTCGGAGATCCGCGAGGCGCTGCGGTCGAGCACTTCGGCCACCCGGTCGAGCTCGGCGATGCCGTAGCGGTGTTTGCTGGGCCGTGCGTCACCCGAACCCAGCCGCTCGGCGATCTTGGCCAGGTCCTGCAGGGGCAGGGTGAGCCGCCGCGACTGCACGATGGCCAGCCCTACCGCCACGGCCAGGGCCGCGGCGGCCAGGGCCACGATGAGCAGGAGGCGAGCACGAACGTCCGCCTCGACCTCACCCCGGTCTCTGGTCACGCGGACGTAGATGCCGTCGTCGGACTTGGCGTCCTCCCACATGGCCTGATCGGACGACACCTCGGTGCCGACGATCAGGGCTTTGGGGGGATTGCCGGTGGTGTAGATCTGGATGTAGCGGTCCGGGTAGTTCTGCTCGATCTGCTCTGGGTCGATCGGGGCATCCTGGATCTGCGCGTAGCCGACCTCCTGTACCAGGCGGTTGGCCTCTCCTTGCAGCTCCGCGGCGGCCTCGTCCACGATCAGGCGGCTGACGACGATGCCGAGCGGCACCCCGAGCAGCAACACCGCGATGACCGCGACGACCAGCGTGGAGGAGAGCAGGCGACGCCGCATCGCCTACTCGCGCTCGAACCGGAAGCCGACTCCCCGGACGGTGGTGATGTAACGGGGCTTGGCGGCGTCGTCGCCCAGCTTGCGGCGCAACCACGAGATGTGCATGTCGAGCGTCTTGGTGGAGCCCCACCAGTTGGTGTCCCACACCTCGCGCATGATCTGCTCGCGCGTGACCACCTTGCCCGCGTCGCGCACCAGGACGCGCAGCAGGTCGAACTCCTTGGTGGTCAGGTGGAGTTCCTTGTCGCCCATCCACGCGCGGCGGGAGTCGGCGTCGATGCGCACGCCCTGGACCACGGGGGTCTCGGAGGTGCCGCGCCGAAGCAGCGCCCGGACGCGGGCGAGCAGCTCGGCCAGGCGGAAGGGCTTGGTGACGTAGTCGTCGGCGCCGGCGTCGAGGCCGACCACGGTGTCGACCTCGTCGACGCGGGCGGTGAGGATGAGCACAGGGGTGCCGTGTCCCTCGGCCCGGATACGGCGGGCGACCTCCAGGCCATCCATCTCGGGCAGGCCCAGGTCGAGCACGATGAGGTCGATCCCACCAGAAAGAGCCCGCTCCAGGGCCTGGGGGCCGTCGGGAGTCACCTCGACCTGGTAGCCCTCGCGGCGCAGGGCGCGAGCGAGCGGCTCCGAGATCGAGGCGTCATCCTCGGCGAGAAGTACGCTGGTCATGAAGCGATCGTAGGACCTTAAGCGATCGTTTCCCGGCTACAGCGCACGGTTTGACTTGTCGTTGACCTATCCATTGACCTGGGCAAACGCAGATAAATGTCGGTTAGTCGGGGTTAAATAACCGCGAACTCCCAGCCCTTAAGGAAAACCGGCCGTTGCACAAATGCGACACGCCCGCCGGTTGTTCTCTCGGCGGGCGTGTCGCGCAATGACAAGATCAGTCAGCCGAGGGAGGCTCGGCATAACGCGCCAGGTAGAGCTGCTCGCCGAGGCTCTGGATGAGCGACAGTTCGGTCTCGAGGTAGTCGATGTGGTGCTCTTCGTCCTCAAGGATGTCCTCGAACAGGCGCGCCGAGGTGGTGTCGCCCTTCTCGCGCATCAACTGGATGCCCGGCTTGAGCCGTGCCACCACGCTCAGCTCGACCTCAAGATCGGCCTTGAGCTGCTCCTCGACGGTCTGCCCGATGTGAAGCGTGCCCAGCCGCTGGTAGTTCGGCAGGCCCTCAAGGAAGAGAATGCGGTCGGTGAGACGCTCGGCGTGACGCATCTCGTCGATCGACTCTTCACGGGTGTGCTTCGCGAGCTTGGTGTAGCCCCAGTTCTCCTGCATCTTGGCATGCAGGAAGTACTGGTTGATCGCGGTCAGTTCCGCGGTGAGCTGTTCGTTAAGCAGCTCGATAATCTGCTTGTCGCCCTGCATCAACGGGCTCCTTGTGCTGTGCGATCGGAACAACGTCTTCAGACCGCTTCAGCATCGCACAGATCTTCCTGACGCAAGAGGCACAGTCGCCCCCGGCGCCGGTGGTGTCGCGGATCTGCTTGGCGGACTTCGCACCTGCGGCGATGCAGTCGTGGACCTCACCTTCGGTCACTGCACGACAGACACAGATGTACGCCACGGAGGAAGCCCTCTCGATCCATAGGTAAGGCTCTCCTAAGGTACCTCACATTGGTAAGGCTTGCCTATGTGAGGGACGACACAGGCACAAACCTCCCAGGAGAGGACATTCCCCCGTGGCGTAACGTGTTCAGTCCGCCACGTTGGGTACCTCGGCGCCGATCGTGGTCGAATCCCCGTGTCCGGTGTGCACCACCGTCGAGGCGGGCAGGGTCAGCAACCTCGTCCTGATCGACTCCACGATGGTCTCCCGCGAGGAGTACGACCGGCCCGTCGCGCCCGGCCCGCCCTGGAAGAGCGTGTCGCCGGTGAAGACCGCGCCGAGCTCCGGCGCGTACAGGCAGACCGCCCCCGGCGAGTGGCCCGGGGTGTGCAGCACCGTCAGGGCGACGCCGCCGGCCTTGAGCGTCTCGCCGTCGCCGAGGTCGTCGTACGGCACCGCCGAGCCGTACTCCATCTCCCACAGCACCTGGTCGGCCGGGTGCAGCCGGATCGGGGCGCCGGTCAGGCGGGCCAGCTCGGCGGCGGCGTTGATGTGGTCGTTGTGCGCGTGCGTGCACACGATCGCCCGCACGGTGCGGTCACCCACCCGCTCGGCGATGGCCTCGGCCGAGTGGGCGGCGTCGATGACGATCACCTCGCGCCCGTCGCCGACGAGCCAGACGTTGTTGTCGACCTCCCAGGTGCCGCCGTCGAGCGAGAAGGTCCCCGAAGTGATGACGCGGTCGATCAAAGCAGCACCACCGAGCGCAGGACCTCGCCGCGGTGCATCTTGGCGAACGCCTCCTCGACCGAGTCGAGCGCGATCGTCTCGGAGACGAACTTGTCGAGTGGCAGGCGGTTCTGCAGGAACAGGTCGATGAGCATCGGGAAGTCACGCGAGGGCAGGCAGTCGCCGTACCACGACGACTTCAGCGAGCCTCCGCGGCCGAAGACGTCGAGCAGTGGCAGGTCCAGCGTCATCTCCGGCGTCGGGACGCCGACCAGGACCACGGTCCCCGCCAGGTCGCGGGCGTAGAAGGCCTGCTTGTAGGTCTCGACCCTGCCGACCGCCTCGATGACGACGTCGGCGCCGAAGCCCCCGGTGAGCTCGCGGATCGCCTCGACCGGGTCGGCCGAGCGGGAGTTGACCGTGTGGGTGGCGCCGAAGCCGCGCGCCCACTCCAGTTTCCTGTCGTCCACGTCGACCGCGATGATCTTCGAGGCGCCGGCCAGCGACGAGCCGAGGATCGCCGCGTCGCCGACGCCGCCGCAGCCGATGACCGCGACGGTGTCGCCGCGGGTCACTCCCCCGGTGTTGATGGCCGCGCCGATGCCCGCCATCACGCCGCACCCCAGCAGGCCGGCGACCTCGGCGGGCGCCTCGACCTGCACGCGGGTGCACTGCCCGGCGGCGACGAGGGTCTTCTCGGCGAACGCGCCGATCCCGAGGGCCGGGCTGAGCTCCGTGCCGTCGATCAGGGTCATCTTCTGCGCGGCGTTGTGCGTGGCGAAGCAGTACCAGGGCCGCCCGCGCAGGCAGGCACGGCACTGGCCGCACACGGCCCGCCAGTTCAGGATCACGTAGTCGCCGGGCTCCAGCCCGGTGACGCCGGGACCGACCGCCTCGACCACGCCGGCCGCCTCATGGCCGAGCAGGAACGGGAAGTCGTCGTTGATACCGCCTTCGCGGTAGTGCAGGTCCGTGTGGCACACGCCGCACGCCTTGATGTTCACGACCGCTTCGCCTGGCCCGGGATCGGGGATCAGGACGGTCTCGACGGATACTGCCTCACCCTTGCCACGCGCGATGACGCCTTGAACTTCGTACGGCATGCCAGCCATCGTGGATCACCGGGGTCATCGCCGCAAGACGAAAGGCTGGACCAATCCCAGCCCGCGCAGCGCCCGGCGTCGGAGCCTGACCAGCCGAAAGCCGGTGAGAGCCTCGGCGAGGGCGGAGTCGAGCAGGATGGTGCCCGGCCGCGCCAGCGTGGTCAGGCGGGAGGCGAGGTTGACCGTGGTGCCGAAGACGTCGCCGAGCATCGGAAGGACGGGCCCGTAGGCCAGGCCGATCCGCATGTCGTCGCCGACGAGCTCCATCGCGACGCGTGCCGCCTGCTCGGGGTCGGCGGCGGTGAACAGCACCTCGTCGCCGAGGGTCTTGACGAGCCGGGCGCCGTGGGCGGCGATCACGTCGGCGGCCCGCGACTCGAAGCCCTCGACGAGCTCGGCCAGTTCGTCCTCGCCCAGCTCGCGAGAGCGACGGGTGAAGGAGACCAGGTCGGCGAAGCCGACGGCGAGGGTGGCCCGGGTGGGCACGGTCTCGTCGGTCAGGTCCGCCATCGTCAGCAGCCTGGTCCCCGCGGCGGCCAGCTGGGCCCGCCAGACGTGGACGAGCACCTGCTCGAAGTCGGGCAGCAGTTTCTCCGCCGCCAGCAGGACCCGTTCGAGGTCGGCGTCGGAGGGGTCGGCGGGGAGCAGGGCGCCGATCATGATCTCCGCCTGCCACTGGGCCAGCCTGGCGGTGGTCTGGCCCAGGGCACGGGCCATGCGGATGGAGGTCGCCTCGTCGAGCAGGCCGGTGTCGAGCATGGTCCGCACCCTGCGCAGGGTGGCCACGTCGGCTTCCGTGAAGACGACCTCGTCGTCGGTCGGGCTGGCGAAGCCGAGGGCTCGCCACAGCCGCTCGGCCAGCGCCGAGGAGACCCCGGCCGCCTGCGCGACCTGCAGCCGGGTGTAGCTGGCGCCGGGGCCGACGAACAGCCGCTCGATCTCCTCGGCCGTCGGCCTAGTCATGCTGGGAGATATCACCGTCTGAGGCGTCTTCAACCAGCCGGAACAGCTCGGCGCGCACGTCCTGGATCTCGGGGATGTCCTTGAGCAGCATCTGGCCCTTCTCCCCCGCCGACTCCACGGTCAGGGTGCCGCAGCCGAGGATGCGCTCGAAGAAGGTCTGGTCGGAGCTGACCGTGTTCACCTTCGTCATCGGGATCTCGTCCGTCGACTTGTTGAGCACGCCGGTGCTGATCGTGAAGCGGTGTGTGGTGAGCACGTAGCCGGTGTTCTTCCACTGCAGGTACGGCACGAACGACCAGACCGTCAGGAGGAGGAGCGCGATCACGCCGACGGCGATGCGCGCGTAGGTGGAGTACTCCCAGTCGCCCGGGATGAAGTACAGACCGGCGCCCGCCGCGAGCGCGATGAGGATCAGCGCGAGGAACGGCCCCACGAGCCGCTTCCAGTGCGGGTGGAACGCACGGATGCGCCGCTCGCCCTGGGTCAAGTGATGGTCGGGGAGTGTCATGGGTGAAATGTACTGCTCAGGGCCCGAGTCTCGGGGGACGTGCGCCACAGAAAACGCCGCCGTCGTCGAGAGGCGCCGCCGCCGGCCAGGATCACCGCACGCTCTTGATCGGCGCCACGGTGGCCGCGGCGATCAGGCCGGTGACCAGGACCAGCACCATCAGGGCCGGGTAGC
Organism: Nonomuraea soli; assembly: GCF_013761175.1. Taxonomy (GTDB): domain Bacteria; phylum Actinomycetota; class Actinomycetes; order Streptosporangiales; family Streptosporangiaceae; genus Nonomuraea; species Nonomuraea soli. The sequence continues at coordinate 214,034 of NZ_JACDUR010000004.1, read as the reverse complement.
CGAACGCCTCGATGACGATGCCGCCGATGAGTCCGGTGGCGGCGTACGGCAGCACGTTGGCGATGCCGATGACGCCCAGGTCCTTGCCGCGGTCCTCCGGCCTGGGCAGCACCTGGGTGATCAGCGCCTGGTCCACGGCCGCGTAGGCGCCGTAGCCGATGCCGAGCAGCAGCGCGCCGACCATGGTGGCCTCGAAGACCGGGACGAAGCCGAAGATCAACCCGGTGGCGCCCTGGAGGGCGGAGGCGATCCAGACCATGCGCTTGCGCTTGAGCGTGCGGTCGGAGATGCGTCCCGCGGGGACGGCGACGGCGCACACGCCGGCGGCGTAGATGGCGGTGAGGATGAAGGTGCCGATCTCCGGGTCCGGATATTTCAGGAAATCCTGGAGGTAGTAGAAGAGGAACACCTGGGCCAGCGCGTTGGAGAGCTGGATGAAGAAGCGCCCCGACCAGGCCCAGGCGAAGTCCGCGTGCCGCAGCGGCGCCACGATCCCCCTGAGGAAGTCGCCCGCCGAGGCGCGCGGCCGCTCGTGCGGGTGCAGCCGCGTCCCCCGAGTCCCGAGGCTGTACGGCAGGGCCAGCAGCAACAGCAGGCCGGCCAGCGCCAGGTAGCCGGGCAGCACGTCGGTGACGACCAGCGCCACCAGCGCGACGCCTACGAGCGGCCCGGCGGAGACCGAGATCCCCATGAACGCCGAGACGAACGCCCGCTGGTTGACCGGGACCTCGTCGGGCACCGCCGCCGAGAGCGCGGCGGTCATGGCCGAGATGCCGGCGTTGGCCAGCCCCCAGACCGCCACGAACGCCAGCGCGCCGGTCACCAGCCCCTGGCCCGCCAGTGCCAGCGCCGCGACCACCGCTCCGGCCAGCACCCAGACCTGGCGCCTGCCCCGCGCGGCCGTCGTGCGATCGGAGAGCATGCCCACGAGCAGGACCACCACGACGGTGACGAGCGCCGAGACGCCGGTCGCCCAGGCGATCTGGGGGACCTTGCCGCTGTCGCCGAACAGCTCGTCGGCCTGCTTGGGCAGGACGATCTGGGCGATGCCGTAGTAGGCGGCGTACATGCCGAACAGTGCCGCCGTCCAGGCGGCGATCCACCCTCCGCGGACCGGGCGCTCGGGCTCGGCGAGGGCGGAAGGGGCCAACGGGTCGGTTGTGGCCATGAGGGGCTCCAGATGATCGCTCCGTCGGGAGCAATCATGACGGAGGCTCACGCTTGGGGCCAGAGCCTCCTCACCGCACGTGGACGACGTCTCCCGCGCTCAGCGTGTGCTTGTCGTCGACCTCCAGATGGCCGTTGCGGTCGACGCCGGTGGCCACGCCGGTCAGCATGCGCTCGCCGGGCAGCTCCACCCGGATCTCGCGGCCGATCGTCGCGCTGACCGCCTGGTAGGCGGCGCGCAGCCCGGAACGGTCGGCGTCGCCCTCGGCCGCCACCCATTCGCGGTAGTGGGCCTCGACCTCGCGCAGGATCTCTCGGAGCAGCGGCTCGCGGTCGAGGCCCGAGGTGCGCTCGCGGTCGAGCTTGCGCCCGGCCAGCTCGATGCCGAGCGAGGTCGCGGTCGGCACGGGCAGCTCGCTCTCGCGCATCGACACGTTGAGTCCCGTGCCCACGATCACGGCGTCGTCGGAGCGCTCCGCCAGGATGCCGGCCAGCTTACGATCGCCGACGAGCAGGTCGTTGGGCCACTTCAGGCGCACGTCGAGCTCGGCCAGCCTGCGCACGGCAGAGGCCGCGGCCACGCCGAACAGCAGCGGCAGCCACCCCTGCCGCTGGGCGGGCACGCGCGGGCGCAGCAGCACCGAGAAGGCCAGGCCCGAGCGCGGCGGAGCGGTCCAGGTGCGCCCGAGCCTGCCCTTGCCGGCGAACTGCATCTCCGCGACGAGCACCATGCCCTCGGGCGAGCCGCCGCGCGCCGACTGCATCAGGTCGGAGTTGGTCGAAGCGGTCCGGTCCACCACCGTCAGGCCGGTCCACAGGCCGCCCGGGCGGATGAGGGCGCGCGTCAGCGCCGCCTGCGACAGCGGCGGCCGGTCGAGATCGGTGTAGCGGGAGTCGGACACCTTTCAACCTTAGGGTGCCGGAGGCGTTGTCGCCCCGGCTCGGCACGCGAGAGAAGATGTCTAGGTGAGCAAGCGTCCTGATCCGCGCAACTGGGCCTCGTGGCGACCTTTCGGCCTGGGCCTGCGCAAACCCAACAACTACCTGGAGCTCTGGAAGGCCTTCAAGGCCGTGAAGGGCAACAGGAGATTCGCCTGGCGCATCCTCAACCAGGGCACCTGCGACGGGTGCGCGCTCGGCACGATGGGCATGCGCGACTGGACCATGGACGAGATCCACCTGTGCAACATCCGGCTGCGCCTGCTGCCGCTGAACACCATGCCGGCGCTCGACCACCGGCTCCTGGCCGACGTCTCCGGGCTGGCGGGCAAGAAGTCGGCGGAGCTGCGCGACCTGGGGCGCCTGCCGTACCCCATGATCAGGCGCGCGGGCGAGCCGGGCTTCACCCGGCTGTCGTGGGAGCAGGCCCTGCGCGTGGCCGCCGAGGGCCTGCGCGGGGCGCGCTTCGGCGCCTACCTGACCAGCCGCGGCGTGCCGAACGAGAACTACTTCGCCGCCCAGAAGGCCGTGCGCGCGATGGGCACCAACAACATCGACAACGCCGCGCGCATCTGCCACTCGCCCTCGACCGTGGCGCTGAAGCAGACCATCGGCGCGGCCGCGACGACCTGCTCCTACACCGACTGGATCGGCTCCGACCTGATCGTCTTCATCGGCTCGAACCCGTCGAACAACCAGCCGGTGGCGATGAAGTACCTCTTCCACGCCAAGAAGGCCGGCACCAGGATCGCGATGGTCAACAGCTATCGCGAGCCGGGCATGGACAAGTACTGGGTGCCGTCGAACGCCGAGTCCGCGCTCTTCGGCACCAAGATCACCGACGAGTTCTTCGGCGTCAACGTCGGCGGCGACATCGGCTTCCTCAACGGCGTGCTGAAGCACCTCGTCGAGAACGACTGGATCGACAAGGCCTTCGTCGACTCCCGCACCAGCGGTTTCGAGTCCGTACGGCAGGCGCTGGCCGAGCAGAGCTGGGAGGAGCTCGAAGCGCTGTCGGGCTCCACCCGCGCCGAGATGCTGCACCTGGCCAGGCTGCTCGGCGAGGCGAAGTCGGCCGTCTTCGTCTGGTCGATGGGCATCACCCAGCACGCCTTCGGCGAGGACAACGTGCGCTCCATCGTCAACCTGGCGCTGGCCCGCGGGTTCGTGGGGCGCGACCGGTGCGGGCTCATGCCCATCCGCGGGCACAGCGGCGTCCAGGGCGGGGCGGAGATGGGCGCCTACGCCACCGGTTTGCCGGGCGGGTTGCCGATCACACCCGAGAACGCCGCGAAGTTCTCCGACATGTGGGGATTCGAGGTCCCCGGCTCGCCCGGCCTGACCGCGACCGAGATGATCGACGCGGCCCACTCCGGCGAGCTCGACGCCCTCGTCTCCAGCGGCGGCAACTTCCTCGAAGTGCTGCCCGACCCCGCCTACTGCCGCGAGGCCCTGTCCCGGCTCGGGCTGCGCGTGCACATCGACATCGTGCTCAGCTCCCAGATGCTGGTCCCGGGCGAGGGCGACGTGCTGCTGCTGCCCGCCCAGACCCGCTACGAGATGGTCGGCGGCGTCACCGAGACCTCCACCGAGCGGCGCGTCATCTTCTCCCCCGAGGTCGAGGGCCCGCGCGTCGGCGAGGCGTGGCCGGAGTGGAAGGTCTTCACCGAGCTCGCCTCGCTCGTGCGGCCGGACGCCGACGTGCGCTACACCGGCACCCCGCAGATCCGCGACGACATCGAACGCGCGGTCCCGTTCTACGAGGGCATCTCGGCCCTGCGCGAGTTCGGTGACAACGTGCAGTACGGCGGGCGGCACCTGTTCGCCGACGGCCGCTTCCAGACGCCCGACGGGCTCGCCCGCTTCTCCGCCGTGCCGGTGCCCGAGCTGCGGCGCCCCGACGGCGCCTTCTCCGTGGCCACCCGGCGCGGCAAGCAGTTCAACAGCATGGTCCACGAGCGCCTCGACGGCTTCAACGGCGCCACCCGCGAGGCGGTCCTGATCAGCCCCTACGACGCCGACCGCCTCGGCCTGCCCGACGGGTGCCCGGTCGAGCTGTCGAACGGCGCCCGCACGTTCACGGGCCGAATCCTGCGCGCCCCTCTGGTGCCGGGCAACCTGCAGATCCACTGGCCCGAGGGCAACGTGCTGCTCGACGAGGCCCGCCGCTCCCCCGACGCCAAGATCCCCGACTACAACGCCGTCGTCACCCTGCGGAAGCTCTCGCCGTGACCGACCGCCCTGGTCCCACGACCCGCACCCGCGTGCTGGCCCTGTCCGGCCTGGCCGCCCGCGACCGCCGCGACGACCTGGCCACCGAGGAGCCGCTGGAGATCCGCCTGGCCAGCCCGCCGGAACGCCGGACCGTGGCCATCACGATGCGCACCCCCGGCCACGACTTCGAGCTGGCCGCCGGGTTCCTCCACGGCGAGGGCCTGGCGGGCGAGATCGAGGCGATCGCCTACTGCACCGACGACGACGTGCCGCCCGAGGCCCGCTACAACACCGTCACCGTCCGCGTCGCCGGACCGCTCCCCGAGCTCCCCGCCCTCGAACGGCACTTCCTCACCTCCAGCGCCTGCGGCGTCTGCGGCTCCGCCAGTCTCGAAGCGCTCCACCACCGCTGCGTGAGGCTCGAGTCCGCCCTGCGGGTCACGGCCTCCACGCTCTACGGGCTGCCCGGCAAGCTCCGCCAGGCGCAGGGCGTCTTCGGCAGGACCGGCGGGCTCCACGCCGCGGGGCTCTTCACGGCGGCGGGCGAGCTGCTGGCCGTCCGCGAAGACGTCGGCAGGCACAACGCGGTCGACAAGGTGGTCGGCTGGGCGGCGCTCCAGCGTCTGCTGCCGCTCTCCGACCATGTGCTGATGGTCAGCGGGCGCAGCAGCTACGAGATCATGCAGAAGGCGCTGGCCGCCGGCATCGCCATGGTCTGCGCGGTCTCCGCGCCCAGTTCCCTGGCGGTCGACCTGGCCAGGGAGTTCGGCATGACGCTCGTCGGGTTCCTGCGCGACGAGCGGTGCAACGTCTACGCGGGGGCGGAACGCGTCGAGGTGTAGGGCGCGGGGTCGGTGACCACCTGGCGGATCACGTGGCCCGCCGCGCCCAGGATCGCCGCGTCGGAGCCCAGTTCCGACACTCCCAGCGACGGCGGCGTCCGCATCCCGCCCAACCTGGCCGACAACACCCGCTCCACCGGCTTCTCCAGCTGCGGGAAGAGCGGCGCGAAGACACCGCCCAGGATGATCCGCCCGGGGTCCACCAGGTGCACCGCCGAGGCGAGCGCCAGCCCGAGCGCCTCGCCCGCCCGCTCCATGGACGACGCCGCCTGCAGCGCCTCCTGCCCCGCGTACACCTCCAGGCATCCCCGCGCGCCGCACCGGCAGCCGGGGCCGTCGGGGTAGACGACGACGTGACCCAGCTCGCCCGCGAAGCCGTACGCCCCGCGGAACAGCGCGCCGTCGACGACCAGGCCGGCGCCGATGCCGATCTCGCCGGAGACGTAGAGGAAGTCACGCGCCCCCGATCCGAACCACAACTCCCCGAGGGCGGCCAGGTTGGCCTCGTTGTCGACGGTGAGCGGCATGCCGAGGTCCACGTGCACGTCGTGCCAGCCGAGGTGGGGCGCGTGCTGCAGCACGCCGTCGTGGACGGGTCCCGGGACGGCGAGCGCGGCGCCGGCGATGGACAGGCCACTCTCCGCGACGGCCGCCTCAGCGAGTTCCCTCAGGTCGGCGAGGGTGCGGCCGGGCCGGGAGCCTCGGTTGTCGACGTGCACCTGGCGGCGCTGACGCACCCGGCCGGTCAGGTCCACGATGCACACGGCCAGGTAGTCGACGTTGACCTCGAGTCCGAGCGCCGCCACACGATCGCCGCTGAGCCGTACCTCGACGCCGGGACGGCCGCGCTCGCCGTCGCGCAGGGCGCCGCTCTCCACCACGAGCCCCGCCTCGACGAGGTCGCCGACCAGCTTGGAGCAGGTGGTCTTGGTCAGTCCCGTGAGCTCGCTGAGGGCGGCGCGCGTGAGCGGTCCGCGGCGGTGGATCTCACCCAGCACCAGGGCCAGATTGCTGGCTCGCATCGAGTCGTGTCTTGACGGCTTCATCGTCACCTTCCAATATTAAGTGCATTATGTGGACTAATTCTCTGACCCCTCGCCCCGAAGACCGCTTCACCTTCGGACTGTGGACCGTGGGCTGGCCGGCCCGCGACCCCTTCGGCGACGCCACCCGTCCCGCGCTCGACCCGGTCGAGACCCTGCACCGCCTGGCCGAGCTGGGCGCCTACGGCGTGAACTACCACGACGACGACCTGCTCGCCGTCGAGTCCGACCGCGACCTGGCGGTCGCCAACTTCACCAAGGGCCTGGCCGACACCGGCCTGAAGTGTCCCTCCGCCACCACCAACCTCTTCACCCACCCCGTCTTCAAGGACGGCGCGTTCACCAGCAACGACCGCGACGTGCGCCGCTACGCCCTGCGCAAGGTCAAGCGCAACCTCGACCTGGCCGCCCAGCTCGGCGCCGACACCTACATCTGCTGGGGCGGCCGCGAGGGCGCCGAGTCCGACGCCGCCAAGGACGTGCGCGCCGCGCTCGACCGCTACAAGGAGGCCTTCGACATTCTCGGGCAATACGTGCTCGACCAGGGATACGACCTGCGCTTCGCGATCGAGCCCAAGCCCAACGAGCCGCGCGGCGACATCCTGCTGCCCACCATCGGGCACGCCCTGGCCTTCATCCAGGAGCTGGAGCACCCCGAGCTCGTCGGGCTCAACCCCGAGGTCGGGCACGAGCAGATGGCCGGGCTCAACTTCGTGCACGGCATCTCCCAGGCCCTCTGGCAGGGCAAGCTCTTCCACATCGACCTCAACGGCCAGCACGGGCCGAAGTACGACCAGGACCTGATCTTCGGCCACGGCGACGTCAAGAGCGCCTTCTTCCTCGTCGACCTGCTGGAGAACGGCGGCTACGAGGGCGTGCGGCACTTCGACTACAAGCCGCTGCGCACCGAGGACGTCGGCGACGTGTGGGACTCGGCCGCGGCCAACATGCGGACCTACCTCATCCTCAAGGAGAAGTCCAAGCAGTACCGCGCCGACCCCGAGGTGCAGGAGGCGCTGGCGGCCTCGCGCGTGCCCGACCTGACGATCCCGACCCTCGGACGCGGCGAGACGCTGGCCTCGCTCGACGGCGACGACTTCGACATCGACGCCGTGGCCGCCCGCGGCTTCCACTTCACCCGGCTCAACCAGCTCGCCCTCGAGCACCTGCTGGGCGTCCGATGACCCTGGTGGCCGGGGTCGACTCCTCCACGCAGAGCTGCAAGGTCGTCGTCCGCGACGCCGAGACCGGCGCGCTGGTACGACAGGGCCGCGCCGCTCACCCGGAGGGCACGTCGGTGCATCCGCGCCACTGGTGGACGGCCTTCCTGGAGGCGGTACGGCAGGCGGGCGGGCTCGACGACGTGGCGGCGATCTCCGTGGCCGGGCAGCAGCACGGCATGGTCTGCCTCGACGCCTCCGGCGAGGTCGTGCGCGATGCCCTGCTCTGGAACGACACCCGCTCGGCCCAGTCGGCCACCGACCTGGTGGCCGAGCTGGGCGGTCCCCAGGCCTGGGCGGACGCCGTCGGCAGCGTGCCGGTGGCGTCCTTCACGGTGACCAAGCTGCGGTGGCTGGCCGAGCACGAACCGGACAACGCCCGCCGCACCGCCGCGGTCTGCCTGCCGCACGACTGGCTGACCTGGCGCCTGGCCGGGGCCCTGGAGTCGGGCACGCTGACCGAGGACGCGCCCGCGCCGCCGCTGGAGCGCCTGACCACCGACCGGGGCGACGCCTCGGGGACCGGCTACTGGTCGCCGATCACCGGGGAGTATCGGACCGACCTGCTGAAGGCGGCCTTCGGCCGGGTGCCGCACCTCCCGATGGTGCTGGGCCCGCGTGCCGAGGCCGCCTCCCGCGTCGCCCCCGGCACCGGCGACAACATGGCCGCCGCGCTAGGGGTGGGCGCCAGGCCGGGCGATGTGATCGTCTCCATCGGCACCTCGGGCACCGCCTTCGCGGTCGCCGACGGGCCGAGCCGCGACCCGAGCGGAGCCGTGGCGGGCTTCGCCGACGCGACGGGGCGGTTCCTGCCGCTGGTCTGCACGCTCAACGCGGCCAGGGTGCTCGACGCCGCGGCGTCCATGCTGGGCGTCGGCCTCGACGAGGTGAGCGAGCTGGCGCTGCGGGCACCGGCGGGCGCCGACGGCCTGGTGCTGGTGCCGTACCTGGAAGGAGAGCGCACCCCGAACCTGCCCGGCGCCACGGGCACCCTGCACGGCCTGACCCTGAAGACCTCGGCTCCCGCGCATCTGGCACGCGCCGCCGTCGAGGGACTGCTGTGTCATCTGGCCGACGCGCTGGACGCGCTGGGCCAGCAGCCGGAACGGGTGCTGCTGATCGGCGGCGGCGCGCGGGCGAAGGCCGTGCGCGAACTGGCACCGTCCGTCTTCGGGCGCCCGGTGATCGTGCCGGAGCCCGGGGAGTACGTGGCCGACGGTGCGGCCAGGCAGGCGGCGTGGTTGCTGGGCGGCCAGGCCGAGCCGCCCGAGTGGGAGCAGGGCGGGACGGAGCGTTTCGAGGGGCGCCCCGAGCCCGCCGTGCGCGAGCGCTACGCGTCGGTCACCGCACCTCGCTGAGCTCACCCCGGGAGGAGACGCCGAGCTTGGGATAGGCCTTGTAGAGGTGGTAGGCCACCGTCTTCGGGCTCAGGAACAGCTGGGCGGCGATGTCGCGGTTGGACATGCCCTGGGCGGCCAGCCGTACGATCTGCAGCTCCTGAGGCGTGAGGGAGGCGAACAGGTCGGTGGCCCCGTGCGGAGCGACGGCGCCGGTCGCCGCGAGCTCGGCGCGAGCACGCTGGGCCCACGGCGCCGCGCCGAGCGCCGTGAAGGCCTCGAGCGCGGCCTCCAGGAACCCGCGGGCGTGGCTCTTGCGGCGGCCACGCCGCAGCCACTCGCCGTAGAGCAGCCGCGTGCGGGCGTGCTCGAACTGGCGGCTGTCGGCGTCGTGGAGCGCCAGCGCGTCCAGGTACAGCCGCTCGGCCTCGTCGTCGGGGCTCTGCAACGCCAGGCACCGCCGTTCGAGCGCGTCGAGCGCGGGCTGGCTCATCCGGCGCGCGTAGCCGGCGAAACGGGAGTACGGCTCGGCGGCCAGCTCCGGCCTGCCCGCACGGACCGCGGCCTCGACGTGGTCGGTGAGGCTGCGCACACCGGGGATCAGGTGCCTTCTGGGCCCGCGCGCCATCTCCTCGAACCTCGACAGCGCCGCCTCCATACGGCCGAGGCTGAGGTCGAGCATGGCCCGGCCCCACTGCGCCCAGACGATGCCCACGGAGCCGGCGCCCGCGGTGGCCCCGCTGAGGGCCTCCTCCACGTGGGCCAGGCAGGTCTCCTCCGCCCCCTGGACGGCGGCGAGGTAGGCGGTCACGCCGTTGATGTGGTTGAGCCACTGCAGCTGGCCGGTGTCGCGGGCGACGCCGCTCGCCTCCGCGAGGTGCACGTGCACCTCGCGGTGGCGGCCGAGGAAGAGCTCGGCCTCGGCCAGGTAGGCGAGCCCGGGGGCGAGCCAGGTGATGGTGCCCTGGGCACGGCTCTGCTCGACGAGGGTCGAGGCCATCTCCCTGGAGGGCTCGTCCTGGGCGACGAGCAGCGCGCAGCCGGCCGCGGAGACCAGGCCGCGCTGGCCGCCCGCGCCGCTGCCCCTGCGGGCGGCGTCCATGAGCCCGGCGATCGGCGGGAAGTCTGCGGTGTCGCGTTCCAGCGCCATGGCGGTGTCCCAGCGCAGCAGCCACACCAGCGCCAGCAGCGGGTCGTCGGGGTCGAGCGCCAGCGTGCCGAGGCGGTCGATGCTGGCTCCCAGCAGCTCCACGTCGAGCGGCAGGAACCAGGCGCAGTGCAGCGCCTCCATCAGCATCCAGAAGGCCCGCTGGGGGGCGAGCTCGGCGATGGATCGTGCGCCCTCGGCGAGGATGTCGTGGGCGACGCGCAGCTCGCCCTGGGCCAGGCCGCCGATCGCGCGGATCTGGTCGAGCCTGGCGATGAGCACGGGATCCGATGTGCGCTCGCGCGCCTGCTGGGCCAGGCCGCCGGCCCGGCCGAAGGCGCCGTGGGCCACCGCCGCCTCCGCGGCGAACGTCAGGCGGCGGCCGATCGCGCCGTGGTCGGTGCCGAGCTGCGCGGCCCGCTCGTAGGCGGCCGCGGCCGCCGCGTGACCGATGCGGGCGGCGGCTCTGGCGGCCGTCTTCTCCAGCTCGACGGCCACCCGCTCGTCGGGTCCCGTCGCTGCCAACGCCAGGTGCCAGGCGCGCCGGTCGGCGTGTTCTGGCGCGTCGAGCGCCTCCGCGAGCGCCGCGTGCACGGCCAGCCTCGCGCTCGTGGTGGCGCCGTGATAGGTCGCCGCCCGGATCAGGGGATGGCGGAAGATCAGCTGCTGGGCGCCGTCGATGCTCACCAGCCCGCGCTCCTCGGCCGGGTGCAGGTCGGCGACCCCGGCCCCGAGCCTGCCCGCCGCGCGCAGGAGCACCGACAGGTCGCCGGTGCCGCCCGCGGCGGCGACGAGCATGAGCGTGCCGGTGGCCTCGGGCAGGCTGCGGACCTGCTGGTGGAAGGCCTCTCGCACGCGGCCGGTGAGCTGGACGGGACGGACCAGGTAGGAGTCTCTGGCGAAGTCGGTGGCCAGCAGCGCGGGCAGCTCGATGAGCGCCAGCGGGTTGCCCTCCGTCTCGCTGTGGATGCGGGCCGCGAGCGCCGCGCCCACCTTGGTGCCCTGGGCCTCCAGGAGTTCGGCCGCCGACCGGGGGTCGAGGCCCTCCAGCCGCATGCTGGGCAGCCCGCGCACGGGCGCCTCGTGACCGGTCTCGCGGCGGGCGAAGATCAGGACGATGCCCTCGCCCTCGAGCCGCCTGGCCGCGAACAACAACGCCTCCGACGAGGCCTGGTCCAGCCACTGGGCATCGTCGACGAGGCAGAGCAGCGGTGACTCCTCGGCCAGTTCCGACAGCAGGGTCAGCACGGCCAGGCCCACCAGGAAGGGGTCGCCGGCGCCTTCCGGCGCCAGCCCGAAGGCGCCGAGCAGGGCGGTGCCCAGCCGTTCAGGCAGCTTGTCGGCGTACGGCAGCAGCGGCTTGAGCAGCAGGTGCAGCGCGGCGTAGGGCAGCTCGGTCTCCGACTCGATCGCCGTGCCGCGCAGGACGCGCAGGCCCGTCGCGGCCTGGGCCGCGTAGTCGAGCAGGGCCGTCTTGCCGATGCCGGGCTGTCCGATGATCACCAGCGCCGAACTCTCACCGCCCCGGGCACGGTCCAGCATGCCGGTCAAGGCTGTCATCTCGTCGTCCCGCCCGAACAGCATGCCGATAACTGTACTGAACACCCACATTTCTGGCGCTGGTGTTACCTATGCGCTCCTGATTCGGCCTTGCGCCGTTCCTCCTAACGTCAGTGGTGCCCCTCCAGATAGTGGAATAGATGATTCCGTTCTGGTACTATGGAAGCAACGCAGACGAAGGAGCAGGGCATGATTCATCCCTTCCGCATCGAGGTCCCGCAGGCCGAGCTCGACGAGGTCCAGGCGAGACTGGCGGCGACACGCTTCACCGACGAACTCCCGGAATCCGGCGAGGACTACGGCGTCAGCGTGGGCCGCGTCCAGCGCATGGTCGAGCACTGGCGCACCGAGTTCGACTGGCGGGCCCTGGAGGCGAGGCTCAACGCCCACCCCCAGTTCACCACCGAGATCGACGGCCAGAACATCCACTTCATCCACGTGAGGTCGGCCAATCCCGAGGCCCTGCCGCTGATCCTCACCCACGGCTGGCCCGGCACGGTGATGGAGTACGTCGACGTCATCGAGCCGCTCTCGCAGGACTTCCACCTGGTCATCCCGTCGGTGCCGGGCTTCGGCTTCTCCGGCCCGACCAGGGACAAGGGCTGGAACCACATCCGCGTCGCCCGGGCCTGGGCGGAGCTGATGAGCCGGCTCGGCTACGAGCGCTACGGCGCGGTCGGCAACGACGGCGGCTCGATCGTCTCCCCGACCGTCGGCCGCGTGGACCCCGAGCACGTCGTCGGCGTCCATGTCACCCAGGTCTTCTCCTTCCCCTCGGGCGACCCCGCCGAGTTCGAGGGCCTGAGCGAGGAGGACCAGACCAGGTTGCAGTTCCTGCAGTGGTTCTGGGAGAACATGGGCGCCTACGACAAGATGCAGTCGCAGGCGCCGCAGACCCTGGCCCACGCCCTGGCCGACTCCCCCGCGGGACTGCTCGGCTGGATGGGTCAGCTGCTCGGCGAGGAGCTGGGCCTCGACTGGGTCGTCTCCAACATCGCCATCCACTGGTTCTTCCGCACCGCCGCCTCCTCGGCGCGCTTCTACTACGAGAACACCCGCGCCGAGCCCTTCACCGAGCCGACCACCGTCCCGATCGGCCTGGCCAACTTCGCCAACGACTTCCAGTCGATCCGCCGCTTCGCCGAACGCGACCACAAGGCCATCGCGCAGTGGAACTTCTACGACGTCGGCGGCCACTACGCCGCCCATGAGGTACCGGAGATCTTCGCCCAGGACGTGAAGACCTTCTTCGCCGGCCTGAAGTAATCACTTCCACCTGAAAGGACCTGCCATGAACCCGTTCCGCATCGAGATCCCGCAGTCCGAGCTCGACTACCTGCAGCGCCGCCTGGCAGATGTGCGCTGGCCCGCCCAGGTCGAAGGCGTGGGCTGGGACCGGGGCGCGCCGCTGGACCACCTGAAGGAGCTCGTCGCCTACTGGGCCGGCGGCTACGACTGGCGGACCTGGGAGAAGCGGCTCAACAGCCACCCGCAGTTCACCACCGAGATCGACGGCCAGAACATCCACTTCATCCACGTGCGTTCCGAGAACCCCGAGGCGCTGCCGCTGCTGCTCGCGCACGGCTGGCCCGGCTCGGTGGTGGAGTTCCTCGACGTGATCGAGCCGCTGTCGGCCGACTTCCACCTGGTCATCCCGTCGCACCCCAACTTCGGCTTCTCCGGTCCCGCGGGGGCGGGCTGGGACAGCTTCCGCATCGCCAAGGCCTACGCCGAGCTGATGAACCGCCTCGGATACGAGCGCTTCGGCGCCCAGGGCGGCGACTACGGCGCCTTCATCGCCCCCGACCTGGCCAGGGTCGCCCCCGACCGGGTCGTGGGTGTGCACGTCAACGCCGCCACCATGGGCTTCATCCCGTTCCAGGGCCCCGGCGACGCCGTCCTCACCGAGAGCGAGCAGGTCAGGCTCGCCCGGATGAACGACTACATGAACAACGGCAACGGCTACTTCCAGATCCAGGCCACCAAGCCGCACACCCTCGGCTTCGCCCTCGCCGACTCGCCCGTGGGCCAGCTGGCCTGGGTCGCCGAGAAGTTCCACGACTGGGCCGAGCCGGTCGGCTCGATCGACAAGGAGCACGTGATCACCCACGCGATGATCTACTGGCTCACCAACACCGGCTCCTCGTCGGCACAGATGTACTACGAGAGCATGCACAGCTCCAACTGGCCCTACAACTCGGGCGTGCCGACCGCCGTGGCCAACTTCGCCCAGGACATCGCCATCAGGCAGTTCTCCGAGGAGGCCAACACGATCGTGCGGTGGAACGAGTTCGACGAAGGCGGCCACTTCGCCGCTCTGGAGGCGCCCGAGCTGTTCGTGCGCGACGTGCGCGAGTTCTTCACCTCTCTCTGAGCTCGTTCCGCGAGGAGATGCCCAGCTTGGGATAGGCCTTGTAGAGGTGGTAGGCCACCGTCTTGGGGCTCAGGAAGAGCTGGGCGGCGATGTCGCGGTTCGACAGCCCGCGGGCTGCCAGCCGGACGATCTGCAGCTCCTGCGGCGTGAGGCCGTCGAGCGGCTCGCCGGGAGCGGGCGGCCCGCTCGGCTGGGCCCCGCCGGCCTCCAGCTCGGCGCGGGCCCGCGCGGCCCACGGCACGGCTCCCAGCCATTCGAAACTCTCCAGGCCCGCCTGCAACTGCAGGCGGGCCTCCGCTTTTCTGCGTGCCCTGCGCAACCACTCGCCGTACAGCAGCCGGGTGCGCGCCTGCTCGAACACGCCGTTGTCCAGGCGCAGCGCGGCCTCGTAGTGCGCCTCGTCGTCCTGGGCCAGGGCCAGGCAGCGGTGCAGCAGCGCGTCGAGCGAGGGCCGGCCCATACGCTCGGCGTACTCGGAGAACCGCGCCAGCGGCGGGCCCACGAGCTCGCGATGACCGCCTCGTACGGCGGCCTCCACCAGGTCCGGCAGGCAGCGCATGCCGGGCAGCAGGTGGCTGCGGGTGCCCCCGGCCATCTCGCGCAGCCGCAGCAGCGCCGCCTCCACCCTGCCCTGGCCCAGGTCCAGCAGCGCCAGCGCCCACTGCGCCCACATGATCCCCACCGAGCCCGCCGCCGAGCTGGCCCCGGTCAGCGCCTCGGCCGCGTGCGCACGGCACCTGTCCGCCTCGCCCCTGATCGCCGCCAGGTAGGCCAGGGCGCCGCCGATGTGGTTGTCCCACTGGCGCTGCCCGGTGTCACGCACCACCCTGCGCGCCTCCGCCAGGTGCTCGCCGGCCTCGCGGGTCCTGCCCGCCAGCAGCTCCGCCTCGGCCAGGATGGTCAGCCCCGGCACCAGCCAGGTGATCGCCCCCTTCCGGCGGCTGCGCTCCACCATCGACGCCGCCAGCTCGCGCGCGGCCTGCTCGTGGCCGATCATCAGCGCGCATCCCGCGACCAGCACCAGGCCGCGCAGCCCCTCCCGCGCGCCCGCCTCGCGGGCCGGCGCCATGATCTCGGCCAGCGGCGGATAGCCGCGCGTCGAACGCCCCAGCAGGGGCGCGGTGTCCCAGCGCATCAGCCACACCAGCGACAGGTACGGCTCGCCCGCCGCCTGCCCGAGCTCGGCGAGACGGTCGAGGCCGCCGCTCATCAGGCCCGTGTCGAGCGGCAGGAACCAGGCGCAGTACAGCGCCTCCATGGCCATCCAGAAGGCCCGCTCCCGATCGGACCCGCCGATCGAGGCGGCGCCGTCGAGCAGGATGTCGTAGGCGGTGCGCAGTTCTCCGGCCGCCAGGGCGCCCGCCGCCCTGATCTGGTCCAGGCGGGCCAGCAGCAGCGGGTCGCGGGTGCCTTCGCGGGTCAGCGCCGCCAGCCGTACCGCCCGCTCCAGCTGCCCGGCGGCCAGGGCCGCCTCCGCGGCCAGGGTCAGCCGCCTGCTCCTGGCGCCGGCCTCCGCCGACAGTTGCGCCGAACGTTCGTAGGCCGCCGCCGCGGCGACGTGACCGATGCGCGCCGCCGCCCTGGCCGCCGTGCGCTCCAGCTCGGCCGCCACCTGCTCGTCAGGGCCCGCCACCGCCGTCGCGCGATGCCAGGCCCGCCGGTCGGCGTCGCCGTCGCCGTCGAGCGCCGTCGCCAGCGCGGCATGGGCGGCCAGGCGGGCGTGGAGCGGGGCGCCGTGGTAGGTCGCGGATCTGATCAGCGGGTGGCGGAAGGCCACCCCGCCGCCGTCGGCCATCACCAGGCGCGCGTCGAGGGCCGGTTGCAGGTCCGCCACCGTGACACCCAGCTCCGGGCCCGCCTTCATGATCACCTCAAGGCGCCCGGTCGTGTCGGCGGCGACCAGGAGCAGCGTCTGCTGCGTCGCCCCCGGCAGGACCCTGACCTGCTGGTGGAAGGCCTCCTGCACGCGTCCCGTCAGCGGGACCGGCCCGACCTGGAACGGCGTCTCGACGGCCGGACGCGCCGACAGCTCGATCAGGGCCAGCGGGTTGCCGGCCGACTCCGCGATGAGCTGCTCGCCGGCCGGCGCTCCCCTGTCGGCCAGGAGCTGTACGGCCGAGGGCCGATCGAGACCTTCGAGCCGCAGGCACGGCAGGCCGTCGGCGGCGAAGGTGTCGCGGGCGGCGATGAGCATCACCACGCCCTCGCCCTCCAGGCGGCGGGCGGCGAAGCCGAGAGCCTGGGCGGAGGCCTGGTCGAGCCAGTGCGCGTCGTCCACGAGGCACAACAGCGGGCGCTCCTCGGCGACCTCCGACAACAACGTCAGTACGGCGAGGCCGACGAGCAACGGATCACCCGCCACCTCGTCGGGGGCGGCGCCCCGGTGCCCGGCCCCCAGCCCGAAAGCACCCCTGAGCGCCGCCCCCTGGCGCGGCGGCAGCCGGCCGGCATACCCCATCACCGGCCTGAGCAGCAGATGCAGTCCCGCGAACGGCAGCTCGGCCTCCGACTCGACCGCCGTGCACCGCAGAATCCGCACCCCCTCCGCGACGGCATCCGCATAGTCGAGCAACGCCGTCTTCCCGATGCCCGGATCCCCCCGGACCACCAGGCACCCGCTGCTCGACTCGGCCACCGCCCCCGCCAGCAGGCCGTCGATGCGTGCCTGCTCAGCGGAACGCCCGCGCAACATGCCCGCGACGCTAGTCACCCCCGCTGGACGAATGCTGATGCGCTACTGATTCGCCGCTGGATCCCGCGAAATAGCGTGAGACACACCTCCGGCCAATGAGGAACGAACTTTTCCGCATTACTTCCTAATGTGGTGCTCTACCTCGAACAAGGGACTCACTCATGATCCTCGTGACCGCCTCCACCGCCCCCGTCGGCCGCTCCATCGTCGAGCAGCTCGTCGAGGCCGGCACCCCTGTCCGCGCCCTCACCCGCGACCCCGCCAACTCCGGCCTGCCCGCCGCCGCCGACGTGGCCGCCGGTGACCTCGGCGACGCCGAGTCCCTCGCCGCCGCCTTCCAGGGCGTCACCGCCGTCTTCCTGCTGGCCGTCGTGCCCGGCTTCGCCCCCGCCTTCCTCAAGGCGGCGCGCGAGGCAGGAGTACGCAGGATCGTGTTCCAGTCCAGCGGCGCCATCGTCGACGGCGCCGACCCGCAGCCCGACGACGTCGCCGCCTTCCACCACGACCTCGAACAGCAGATCCGCGCCTCAGGCCTCGGCTGGACCTTCCTGCGCCTCGACATCGGCTCCGCCGACCCGCTCCAGTGGGCCTACGACGTCCCCGGCCAGCTCAAGGCGGGCGACGTCGTCCGCGGGCCGTACGCGGAAGCCTCCACCTCGCCCATCCACCCGGCCGACTTCGCCGCGATCGCCATCGCCGCCCTCACCTCCGACGCGCACGAAGGCCGGACCTACGACGTCACCGGACCCGTCTCGCTCACGCACGCCGAGCAGATCGGCCTGCTGGGCAAGGCCCTGGGCCGGCCCCTGCGATACGAGGAACTCCCGGCCGAGCAGGCCCGCGCCGCCATGAGCCCCTACGCCCCCGCCGACGTGCTCTTCGCCGCCTGGGAGCGCCACCTCGACGGGCCCGCGCGCGTGACGGACACCATCGAACGCGTCACCGGCCGGCCTGCCCGCACCCCCGAGCAGTGGGCCGCCGACTACGCCCGCACCGTGTCATAGCCCGCCCCCATTCCCATCGCCCAAAGGAGCCACCCATGAACCCCTTCGCCATCGACGTGCCACAGGCCGACCTCGACGACCTGAAGGAGCGGCTCAGCCGTACCCGCTGGCCCTCCGAGATCCCCGGCCAGGGCTGGCAACGCGGGGTGCCGCTCGACTTCCTGCGCGACCTCGTCGCCTACTGGGGCGACGGCTACTCGTGGCGCGCCCAGGAAGCCCTGCTCAACTCCTACCCGCAGCTCATGACCACCGTCGACGGGCAGCCGGTCCACCTGTTCCACATCCGCTCGGCCTCGCCCGACGCGCTGCCGCTCATCCTCACCCACGGCTGGCCCAGCTCCAACGTCGAGTTCATCAAGCTCGTCGACCTCCTGACCAAGGACTTCCACCTGGTCATGCCCTCCCTCCCCGGGTACGGCTGGTCCACCCCGGTGAAGGAGGAGGGGTGGGGGAACATCTTCCGCGTCGCGGGCGCCTGGGCCACCATCATGGGCCGGCTCGGCTACACCAGGTACGGCGTGCACGGCACCGACGTCGGATCGGGAGTCGCGGGGCTGATCCCCATGGTCGCCCCGGAAGCGGTCGTCGGCGTGCACATCTCCGGGCCCACACCCATGCCGTTCGGCCCGCCGATCGACCCCGCCGGGCTGTCACCGCAGGACCAGGAGCGGGCGGCACGCTTCAACACCTTCCGCTCGGAGGGGGCGGGGTACCTGCACATCATGTCGACGCGGCCGCAGACACTGGGGTACTCGCTGCAGGACTCGCCCGTGGGGCAGCTGGCGTGGATGGTGGAGAAGTACCGGGAGTGGTCCCACGACCTGTCGGCCATCGACCGGGACCAGTTGCTGACCAACGTGACGCTGACCTGGTTCAACGGGGTGGGGGCCAGCTCGGCGCACATGGTGTACGAGGGCATGCAGGCGTGGAAGGCCATGGCGTCGTCCCACGAGGCATCGGACTCCGCACCGGACTTCGCGCCGCCGCAGGGACCGCCCATGGGAGTCGCCGTGTTCGCCGCCGACAACAGCATCCGCTCGGCCGTCGGGGCCGCGGGGGCGGCCTCGCACTGGTCGGAGTTCGACCGTGGAGGGCACTTCCCGGCCATGGAGGCGCCCGACCTGCTCGCCGACGACCTGCGAGCCTTCTTCCTGCCCTGACCCTTCTCGTCATGGGCAGCCCTTCCGCCGGGGGCCTTCCGGCCCCCGGCCTGCGCCTCAGGTGACCTTCAAGCCGATGACGCCGGCGACGATCAGCGCCAGACATGCCAGCCGTACCGGGGATGACCCCTCCCCCAGCAGCACGATTCCCGCGACGGCCACCCCCACGCTGCCCAGCCCGACCCACACCGCATAGGCCGTGCCCACCGGCAGGTCCTTCAGCGCCAGCGACAACATGACGAAGCTCGCGGCCGCCGAGGAGATCGCGATCGTGGCCGGCCACGGGCGGGTGAACGCCTGCGAACGCTCCAGGGCGATCGCCCACACGACCTCCAGGGCGGCGGCGCCCAGCAGCCACAGCCAGGCCATCAGGCCGTCGTCCCCGCGTCCACCGCGATCGCCGTGCCGGTGATGTTGCGCCCGGCCGGTCCGGCCAGGTGCAGGACGGTGGCGGCGATGTCCTCCGGGGTGCAGTAGCGGCCCAGGGCGGTGTAGGAGCGCTCGCCGTCGGCGTCGGGGCCGTCGGCGGGGTTCATCTCGGTGTCGGTCGAGCCAGGATGGATGAGGTTGGCCGTGATGTCGCGGGGGCCCAGGTCGCGGGCAAGGCCCTTGGTCAGGCCGATCAGGGCGGACTTGCTCATCGAATACAGGGCCCAGCCCGGGGTCGTCACGCGTTCGGCCAGGCTGCTGCCGATGGTGATGATCCGCCCGCCGGCGCCCATGTGCGCGGCGGCCGCCTGTGCGGTGACGAACGCCGCTCTCGCGTGTACGGCCAGCGTGCGGTCCACCTCGTCCAGGGAGACCTCGGCAAGGGGGCCGTAGGGAGCGATTCCGGCATTGTTCACCAGGATGTCGAGACGGCCGAGCACGGCGACGGTGCGGGCGACGGCTCTTCGCAGCGCCTCCGCGTCGGCGGCGTCGGCGGCCATGACCAGTCCGCGGCTGCCGGTCGCCTCGATCTGCGCGAGCACGGCTTCGGCCCGGACGTCGGAGGTGGCGTAGGTGATGGCCACCTCGGCGCCCGCCCCCGCCAGGCCGCGGGCGATGGCCGCCCCGATGCCCCTGCTGCCGCCCGTGACGAGCGCGACCTTGCCGTTCAGCATGATGCCCCCAAGGAGAGATAAGCGGAATTGATTCCACTTGTGAGAGTAAACGGAATCTATTCCCCTTAGCAAGGTCGCTACAGTGGCTTCGTGGCACAGGAACGGGCCGACGCCGCCAGGAACAGGTCGAAGATCCTCGCCGCAGCGGCCGAGATCGTCGCCGCCCAGGGTGTGCGCGGACTGGCGATGGCCGACGTCGCGGCCGCCTCCGGCGTCGGGGTCGGCACGCTGTACCGGCGGTTCGGCGACAGATCCGGGCTGGCCTACGCGCTCATCGACGAGAAGGAGCGCGAGTTCCAGCAGGCCTTCCTCGCCGGCCCCCCGCCACTCGGTCCCGGCGCGCCGCCCGCCGAGCGGGTGCGCGCGTTCCTGCACGCGCTGACCGATCGCACCTTCGCCCAGCTCGACCTGCTGCTCATGGCCGAGACCGCCGGGGAGTTCGCGCGCTTCGGCGGCGCCTATCAGGCCTACCATCAGCATCTGGCCATGCTGATCGGCCGGCTGGGTCACGCGGCCGATGCGGCCTTCCTGGCCGATGCGCTGCTCGCGCCGCTCGCGGCCAACCTGGTGATCCATCGGGAGCGGGAGGCGTCCGAGGTCAAGGCGGGGCTCGATGCGCTTCTGGCCGGGCTCGACCGCGAAGATCAGGCCGGGAGTCCGGGCTCACCTCACACCCAGCCGTAGAACCTCCAGAGGGCCAAGCGGTGATGGCCGAAGACGAACCTCGGTGCCCCACGTTTCGAAGCCCTCGTAGCGCGGTGGGCGGCCTTCACCCCACCCCGTGCAGGAGGGTGTCGACGACCCTGGCGGCGACGGTGTCCGGGTGTTCGGCCGGGGCTTGGCCGGTGATGCCGCCGTGGGCGGCCTCGCCGAGGAGGGCGAGGTAGATCCGCCTCACCCACACCAGGTCGACGTCCTGCCTGATCAGGCCATCTTCCCTGGCTCGGGCGAAGAGGGCGTCGCAGACCGCGATGACCTCGGCGAAGGTCTGCTGGGCCGCGGCGCCGGGAGGGGTGGTCTGGGCGAGCGCGAAGCGCCAGCCGGACTTGATCTGCAGGACGTTGGCCGTCGCCTGGTGGAGGACGACGAGCGGTGGGGCGGTGGCGGGGCGGGAGGCTTCGACGGCCTGGGCGATGTCGTTCCAGGCGGCCGCGGTCATGGTGTCGATGAGTTCTTCGCGGCTGGCGAAGCGGCGGTGGATGGTGGCACGGGCGACGCCGGCGGCCTGGGCGATCTGTTCCATGGTCGCGGCGGGGTTCTGGCTGAGCAGGCGCTCCGCCGCCTCCATGATCGTGCGGATGCTGCGTTCGGCGTCCGCTCGCAGCTTGCGGCCCGTGTTGGTGCTCATGGATAGACCGTATCGCATGATTAATTGAGACGATCTGTTGCAGATAACTGAGAAGCTGCTACGTTATGTCCATGATTACTGCTGCACTTGTAACAGGGGCGTCTTCTGGCATCGGGGCGGAGTTCGCCCGTCAGCTGGCCGCGCGGGGCCACAACCTGGTCCTGGTGGCCCGGTCCGTCGACAGGCTCGAAACCCTCGCCAAGGAGCTCGACGGGGTGCACGTCGAGGTCATCGGTCAGGACCTGGCGGAGCCCGACGCCGCGGCCAGGGTCGAGCGGGAGCTCGAAGCCCGTGGCATCCAGGTCGATCTGCTGGTGAACAACGCGGGGTTCGGGACGACGGGGCGATTCGAGGAGATCCCGGCCGAGCGCGAACGCGACGAGCTGATGGTGAACGTCGTGGCGCTCGTCGGGCTGACGCACGCGGTGGTGCCGGGGATGGTCGAGCGGGGCTCGGGCGGTGTTATCAACGTGGGGTCCACGGCCGGGTTCAACATCGCGCCGTACTTCGCGACCTACGGGTCGTCCAAAACGTTCGTGCTCAACTTCAGCCTCGCGCTGTGGAGTGAGCTGCGCGGGCGGGGCGTCAAGGTACTCGCGGTCACGCCTGGACCGGTGGAGACCGCGTTCTTCGACGTGATCGGCACGCGGAAGGCCGCGATCGGGGGCCGGATGGCCACGCCGCGTGCGGTGGTGGAGGCGGCGCTCAGAGGGCTGGAGCGGGACCGCGGCTACGTGGTGCCGGGGGCGGCGAACTTCCCGATGGCGCATCTCATGCCCCGGCGGCCTCGCAAGCTGCTGGCTCGGATCGGCCGGCTGGTCACGCGGTCGGTGCTGACCTGACGCAGGTCAGCTCTTGAGGCGGCCTGTCAGGCCGAGGTCGGCGAGGGTCCGCTCCGCTGCTCGACCGTGTTCCTCGGCCCGGGGGTCGCCGGCTGCGCGCAGGGCCTGGCCGAGGAGGGCGTGCGTGTGGGCCTCGCCGAGGCGGTGGCCGGTGGAGCGATGGACGGCGAGAGCGTGGAAGGCCTGTTCCACCGCCGCGTGGTGATCGGCCCGCTCGTGGGCGAGCGTGGCGAGCAGGGTGAGGGCGCGGCCTTCGAGCAGGCGGAAGCGGCATCGGCGGGCGATGGTGAGGGCTCGGCGGGCCAGCTGCTCGGCTTGCGAACCCGTCCCCGCAGCGGCGTGCGCCGCCTCCAAGGCGGCGTCGCACTCCAGGTACGGGTCGCCGAGTTCCGCCGCCATGCCGAGCGCGGTCCGGGAGGTGGACAGGGCGGCCTCCAGGTCGCCCGTGGCGCGTGAATGCGCCGCGAGCACGGTCACCGAGTGCACCAGCTGATGCCGGTCGCCGATCTCACGAGCCAGGTCACGAGCCGCCGACGCGTTATGGTGGCACTCCTCCCAGCGCCCCAGGTCGAGGCAGGTGCGCGCCAGCCACGACAACGACGCCAGCTCCCCGGGCCGGTCGCCCTGCCGCCGGTGCATCTCCAAGCAGTCGTCGAAGTAGCTGATGGCCTCCGCGTAGCTCCCCTGGAGTTGGGCCAGCTCGCCGAGTGTCCCCAGCGACATGGCCACCCAGCGGGGCTCGTCGCTGTTGCGGGACAGGCGCAGGGCGGTGAGGGCCGCGGTCCTGCCCTCCGCGAGGCTGCCGCAGTCGAGGTGGAGATTGGCGAGGTTGAGCAGGATGGCCGCCTGGCTGGCCGTACTGCCTGCCGTACGGGCCAGGACGCGGGCCTCGTCGAGCGTCGATTCCGCCTCTGCCGTACGGCCGACCCTGGTCAGGAGGTACCCGAGGTTGCACATGAGGTCGGCGCGGGCTTTGGCGGGGGCGTCCGCGGGTGTGAGCGCCATCAGTTCTTTGACGCAGGTGATGGCCTGGGCGTATCTGGCGAGGACGAAGCCGAGGTGGGCGGCGCCGTGGAGGGCTATCGGGTGGAGGGTCTCGTCGCCGCCTCTCGCGGCGGTCTCCCGCGCGAGCCGCGCGACGGTTTCCCAGTCGGCCGTGTGGCGCCGCAGGTCGAAGTAGCCGCGCAGCCGGTCGGCCAGGTGGACGCAGATGGCGTCCAGTCCGTGGCGGGAGGCGCATTTGACGACCTCGACGATGTTGTGGCGTTCGGCGTCGAGCCAGGCGAGGGCGGAGTCGTAGTCGGTCAGGGCGGGCGGGGCGTGACCGACGAAGTCCTCGGGCGGGCTCTGCCGTTGTCCGGCGTGGAGCAGGCGCTGGGCGGTGGTGACCGTCGTGAGGTACCAGTCGCACAGCCGTCGCCTGGCGGCGGCCAGCGTTTCCTCGTCGTCGGTGGTCGTGGCAAGCCGGCTCGCGTACTCCCGCAGCAGGTCGTGCAGGGTGTAGCGCCCGGGCTGCGACTCCTCGACGAGGTGCGCCGCCGCCAGGCGGCGGAGCGCGCGGTCGGCCGCGGCGGGTTCCGCACCGGTCTGGGCTCCCACGGCCTCCGCGGTGAAGTCGGGGCAGCCGACCAGGCCCAGGCCACGGAAGACGCTGCGGAGCGACGGGTCCAGCGCCTGGTAGGAGAGGTCGAACGCGGCGCGGACGGCGATCTCGCCGTCTTCCTGGCCGTCGACCGTCAGCCCGGCCAGGGCCTCGCCGCCGGCCAGCTGCCCCACGAAGTGGGTGATGTCCTGCTTGGGGTGGTCGCTGAGGAGCGCGGCCGCGATGCACAACGACAGCGGGAGGTGGGCGCAGCGTGCCGCGAGCGCGGCGGCCGCCTGCGGCTCGTGGTGGACGCGGCCGGCGCCGAGTGTGCGCGCGAGCAGGGCGACGGACTCCTTCTCCGTCATGACGCCGAGTGTGAGACGGCAGGCTCCATCCTGCGCGACGAGACCGGTGAGCCGGTCACGGCTGGTGACCAGGACGAACGAGGCGCCCTCTCCTGGGAGGAGCGGGCGGATCTGGGCCGCCGACCGGACGTTGTCGAGCACGATGAGCATGCGGCGCCCGGCGATCAGGGATCGGTAGCGGGCGGCCGCCTCGGCCAGGTCGACGGGGATCTGCTCGGCGGGCATGCCGAGCGAGCGCAGCAGCGCCGATACGGCGTGGAGCGGCTGCCGGGGAGATTCGGCCGAGTAGCCGTGCATGTTGAGGTAGAGCCGGCCGTCGGGGAAGCGGTGCGCCACCCGGTGGGCCCAGTGGACCGCCAGCGCGGTCTTGCCCACGCCTGCCGTACCGACGACGGCGGCGACGATCACGGTCGGCGGGGTGCGGTCGGTGGTGCGCGGGAGGAGCCGGTCCAGCTCGCGGAGCTGGGCCCGGCGGCCGACGAAGCGGGCGACTCCGGCGGGCAGTTCGTGAGGCACGGCCACGCCCGCGAGTGCGGGCTCGTCGTCAGGCGCCGCCGGTCCGATGGCGGAAGGCCGGACGGAGCCTGCGGACGGGCCGGTGGTGTACGGCTCGCCCGTGAGGATCGCCTGGTGCAACCGGCGCAGCACGGGCCCCGGCTCGATGCCGAGCTCCTCGACGAACAGCGCCCGCGTCCGCCTGTACACCTCCAGAGCCTCGCTGGCCCGCTGCGCCACCCTGAGCCCATGCATGAGCTGCGTGACGAACCGCTCCCGGTAGGGGTGGCTCCTGGTCAGCACGAGCAGTTCGGCGATGGCCGGCTCGTGGAGCCCCAGGGTCAGGTCCGCCTCGATGCGATTCTCCAGCGCCGCGAGCCGCAGTTCCTCCAGCCGTTCCGCCTCCTGGTGGAGGGCGGGCTCGCCGGCCAGGTCACCGAAGGCGGGCCCGCGCCACATGGCCAGCGCCTGCCGTAAGCTGCGCGCGGCCGTGGGGGCGTCGCCGCCGGCGAGGGCGCGCGAGCCGCGTTCCGCCAGGTCCTCGAAGGTGTGGGCGTCGAGGTTGCCGGGCAGCCCGGCCACGGTGTAGCCCGGCCTGCCCTGCCCGGCGATGGTGTCGTGGCCGAGCACCTGGCGCAGGTGGGAGATGTGCTGGTAGAGGTTCTGCACGGCCGACGCGGGCGGGTTGCCGCCCCAGACGGCCTGGACGGCCGTCTCCAGCGGTACGGCGCGCTCCCCCGAGGTGAGCAGCAGCGCGAGGAGCAGCCGGCGTTTCGGCGGCCCCAGCGGCACCTGGCCATCCTTCCCGTAGGCCATCACCGGACCCAGGATGACGAACCTCATCCCCGCCTCCAACGCCGACATCACCGGTCAGGTCGGTTTATATCGCCTTTTATAGCTTCGGCCCATACCAGTCACATAGATCAGCGATAAGTACTCTCTGCGATGCTCCCCGAGGCCGCATAGGCCCAGGCAGACGGGGGCGCGGGGTATTTCCGACTAACTTCCCTCTTATTTCACAAAGGCCACGAAAGAAGCTTTACATGGCTGCAATCACTCCTTTCAGGATCGAAATCCCCCAGGCCCGCACCGTCGGACTCCCCCCGCCGGCCAGGTCGCCTGGAGCGGGCAACTCCTGGGCGACGTCGCGAGCCCGGACGTGATCCTCACGAACGTCGCCCTCTACTGGTTCACCAACACCAGCGCCTCGCCACCCTCCGGTAGCCCGGCCGGAAGAATCTTGGAAGCGGTATGGAATGAAGCATTCCGTTCTGCTATTCTGGAACAGAACAAGCCGTTCCGTTCCATGGAGGCCCGACATGACCGCTCTCGACATCCGGCCCGCAGAGGTCACCGAGACCCCCGAGGTCGAGGCTCCCGCCTACAGGTGGCGCTGGGCAGCCCTGGGCGTGATCCTCGCCGGCTCCGTCATGGAGCTCCTCGACGCGACCGTCACCCACATCGCCGGCCCGACGATGCGCGCCGACCTCGGCGGCGGCAACTCCCTCATCCAGTGGCTCGGCGCGGCCTACATCCTGGCGATGACCGCGGGCCTGCTGATCGGCGGCCGCCTGGGCGACATCGTGGGGCGCAAGCGCATGTTCCTCATCGGCATCGCCGGCTTCACGGTCGGCTCGCTGCTCTGCGCGATCGCGGTCTCCCCCGAGACCATCATCGGCGCCAGGATCATCCAGGGCCTGTTCGGCGCGGCGATGATCCCGCAGGGCATGGGCCTGATGAAGGAGATGTTCCGCGACAAGGAACTGACCGCGGCGTTCGGTCTGTTCGGTCCGGTCCTGGGCCTGTCCGCGGTGGGCGGCCCGATCCTGGCCGGTGCGCTGGTCAGCGGGCCGGGCTGGAGGATGATCTTCCTGATCAACCTGCCCATCGGCATCGCCGCCGCCGTCGCGGCCATGAAGTTCCTGCCCAGCACCCGGCCGGCCGGCGGCGTCAAGCTCGATATCCCCGGCGCGCTCCTGGCCTCGCTCGGCACCGTCCTGATCGTCTTCCCGCTGATCCAGGGCGGCGAGCACGGCTGGCCGCTGTGGAGCTTCGCGATGATGGCCGCTTCGGTCGTGGTCTTCGCCCTCTTCGTGATCTACGAGAAGAAGCGCAAGAGCGACCAGCTGATCGTCCCGAGCCTGTTCCGCAAGCCCGCCTTCCTGTCCGGTCTGGCCGTCGGCGCCATCTACTTCGCGGCCTTCGGCGGCATCTTCGCGGTCCTCGGCTTCTACACCCAGCAGGGTCTGGGCTACACCCCGCTCAAGGCCGCGCTGACCAGCGTCCCCTCCTCGGTCGGCATGATCGTGGGCATGGGCATCGCCCAGGCCACCGTGAAGTACGGTCGCAAGGTCCTGCTGGCCGGCGCGGTGGTCATGGGCCTGGGTTCGCTGGCCGTGGTCGCCATCGCCAACCCCGCCGTCTCGCCGTGGCAGCTGGCTCCGGCCCTGGTCTTCGTGGGCCTGGGCAGCGGCCTGATCATGGGCCCGTTCTACAACATCGTCCTGGCCGCGGTCGACCCCTCCGAGACCGGTTCCGCCTCGGGCACCCTGACCGCGGTCCAGCAGATCGGCAACGCGCTCGGCCTGGCGGTGCTCGGCACCATCTTCTTCACCACCAAGAGCGGCACGATCACCTTCGCGGTGGCGGCGGCGATGATCGCGGTGACCTTCGTGGTCGGCCTCCTGCTCCCCAAGCAGGCCAGGGACGACGTGGAGTTCACCCACTAAAGTCGGTACGGCTCGCGGCCAAGGTTCGATGACTCGGACCTTGGCCGCTTTCCATTATCGGAAGGGTGAACAGAGTCACCGAGATCGACGGCATCCGCGGCTTCGCCCTGGCCGGCATCCTGGTCGCGAACATCGGCTTCTTCGCCAACCCCGGCCTGTCAGAGGTCGGCATGACCGTCTCCCTCCAGCAAGGCCCGGTGGCCTTCCTGGTCAACACCCTGGTCCTGTCGAAGTTCTACGTGATCTTCTCGTTCCTGTTCGGCTACTCCTTCACCCTCCAGATGCGCTCTGCGGGCGACGACACCAAGGCCAGGACCGTACGGCGGTGCCTGGCTCTCCTCGTGCTCGGCGTCGCGCACGGCCTGCTGCTGTGGATCGGCGACATCCTCACGCTCTACGCCGTTCTCGGCCTGCTCCTGCTGCCGATGCGCGACATGGCGCCGCGCACCGCGGTCAAGGCCGGCAGCTGGATCCTCGGCGTCTGGGCCGTCCTGTGGCTCGCCCTGGCCGGCCTGGCGATGCTCGACCCCGGCCAGCAGGCGGCGCCCGTCGCCACGGTGAGCCAGACGACGTTCACCGACGGCCCGCTGGGCATGCTGCGTTTCCAGCTGGAGACCTACCCGTCGCTCGCCGCGCTCGTCTGGGTCTTCCAGGGTCCGCCCGCGTTCGCGATGTTCCTGTTCGGCCTGGCGGCGGGCAAGTCGCGCGTCCTGGAGCGGCCGCTGCCGCTCGGCAGGATCCAGTGGATCGGGTACGGCGCGGGACTGCCGGTCGCCGTCCTGTTCGGCCTGACCTCCGGCACCGAGGGCGCCGCGAGCGTGCTGGCGCTGGCGCTGACCACCCTGACCGCGCCCCTGCTGGCCGCGGCCTACGTGGCGACCCTGCTGCGACTGCCGCGCCTGGTCCGGACGATCGCCCCCGCCGGCCGTATGGCCGCCTCCAACTACATCGGCCAGTCGGTCCTGGCCTGCCTGGTCTTCTCCGGGTACGGCCTGGGCCTCGCGGGCCGGTTGCCGCCGATCGCGGTCATGGGGGTCGCGGCGCTGATCTACGCGACACTGCTGGCGCTGAGCCGCCGGTGGCTGAGAAGCCACCAGCAGGGCCCGGTCGAGATGCTCCTGCGCAGGGTCACCTACGCAGGGTCTTCCTCATCGAGACGACCTCACGCGGCCCGATCGGCTCCACCGAAGTGATCACGTAGCCGAGCCTCTCGTAGAGGGCGATGTTCCTCTTCATCATCACGTTGGTGATCAGCCGCAGGGCGGGCAGCCCGAGATCGAGCGCCCGCTCCTCGGCGAAGGCCAGCAACCGCCTGCCCACGCCCCGCCCGTGCAGCGAGGGCCTGACCGCGACGTTGTCGACGTAGAGCACCCCGGGCTCGGGCACCAGCACGATCAGCGCGTCGACGGGCGAGCCGTGGACGAAGATCCGCCCGGCCGCCTGCAGCGCCGGGTAGTCCTCGTCCATCGGCTTGGGCCGTACCCCGATGAGCTCGGCCCACGGCTGGTAGGCGGCCTGGACGATCTCCTCGATCGCGGGCACGTCGTCCGGGAGGGCCGCTCTGATCATCCGGTGTTCTGCAGCCCGGCCGCCACGCCGTTGACCGACAGCAGCAGCAACGTCGACAACCGCTCCCGCTCGTGCTCGGACAGGTCCTCCGTGGTGCGCAGCGCGGTCAGCGCCCGCAGTTGCAGGTGCGACAGGGCGTCGACGTACGGGTCGCGCAGCTGGACGGCACGCGACAACACCCGGCGGTTCTCCAGCAGCCGCGTGTGCCCGGTGACGCGCAGCACCAGGTCACGGGTGCGGTCGTACTCCGCCAGGACCTGCTCGGCGAAGTCGGGGCGCCCGCCGAGCGCCAGGTAGCGCTTGGCGATCGAGCGGTCGGTCTTGGCCAGCGACATCTCGACGTTGTCGAGCAGCGAGCTGAACAGCGGCCACTCGCGGTAGGCCGCCTGGAGCTCGTCGATCTCGGCCACGGCCTCGAGACCGCTGCCCAGGCCGTACCAGCCGGGCAGGTTGACACGCGTCTGCGCCCAGGAGAACACCCACGGGATGGCCCGCAGGTCGTCGAGCGAGCGCGGCGCGCCCAGCCCGCGGCGGGCGGGGCGCGAGCCCAGTCGCAGCGAGCCGATCTCCTCCAGCGGGCTGACCAGGCCGAACCACTCCGGGAAGCCGGGCGCCTCGGTCAGCGCCCGGTAGGCCTGCTCGGAGGCGGCGGCCACGCGGTGGGCCACGGCGCGGAAGCGGTCGGCCGCCGCCGCCGCGCTCTGGCCGACGCTCGGCGAGGAGGCCAGCAGGACCGCGTTGCCGACCTGCTCCATGTGCCGCCGCGCGATGGCCTGGTGGCCGTAGCGGGCGAAGATGACCTCGCCCTGCTCGGTGACCTTGAAGCGACCGGCGACGGAGCCGGGCGGCTGGGCGAGAACCGCCCGGTTGGCCGGGCCGCCGCCGCGGCCGAGTGCGCCGCCGCGGCCGTGGAAGAGGCGCAGCTTGACGTCGTTGGCCGCGGCCCAGGCGGTCAGCCGCTCCTGGGCCTCGTAGAGCTTCATGGTCGCGGCGGCGGGACCGAGCTCCTTGGCGGAGTCGGAGTAGCCGAGCATGACCTCCATGCGCCGGTCATTGCTCTCCAGGCGCTTTTGGACCTGCGGGATCTCCAGCATGCCCGTCAGCACCTCGACGGAGTTGTCGAGGTCCTGACCGGACTCGAAGAGCGGCACCACGTCGAGCACGGGCGCGCGCTCTCCGAGCGCGTGGCGGGCCAGCTCGTGGACGGTGGCGATGTCGTGGGCGCTGCGGGTGAAGGAGACCACGTAGCGGGAGCAGGCGGTGACGCCGAACCGCTCCTGGATCCAGGCGATGGTGCGGATCGTCGCCAGGACCTCGTCCGTGCGCTCCGAGACCGGCCCTTCGCCTGAGAGCTCCTCCAGCGCGGCGGCGTGCACCTGTGAGTGCTGGCGCACCTCCAGCTCGGCCAGGTGGAAGCCGAACGTCTCCACCTGCCAGATCAGGTGCTGCACCTCGCCGTAGGCCTGGCGCACGGCGCCCGCCTTGGCCAGGGAGTCCTGCGCCAGGCGCAGGTCGGCCAGCAGGTCCTCGGGCGAGCGGTAGGCCAGGTCGAGGTCACGCCGGTTGGTGGCGCCGATGCGGGCGGCCACGTACAGCAGCCACTGGCGGTGCGGCTCGGCGGGCGAGCGGGTGGCCAGCTCGGAGACCAGGTCGGGGCTGGCGTCGGTGGCGGCCTTGATCGCGCCCAGGAGTTCGGAGGACGGAGGGGTGAACTGCGCGGCGGCCGTCAGCGTGCGGGCGATGCGCGTGGCCGCGGTCTCCAGCGCGGTCAGCACGTGCTCGGCCTGGATCAGCAGGGCCTCGCGGGTCACCTTGGCGGTGACGTTGGGGTTGCCGTCGCGGTCGCCGCCGATCCAGCTGCCGTAGCGGATGAAGGAGCGGGCCAGCGGCGGCCGGGTGCCGGAGCCTTCGCCGAGCGCGCTGTCGAGCGAGCGGTAGACCTGCGGGACCACGCGGAAGAGCGTCTCGTCGAAGGCGGCCATGGCGGTGCGCACCTCGTCGAGCGGGTCGAGCTTGGTGTTGCGCAGCTGGGCCGTACGCCAGAGCAGGTCGATCTCCTCCAGCAGGCGGCGCTTGCTCTCGTCCTGCTCAGTGGAGCCCCTGCCGGGCGTGTTGTACTCGGCCAGCTGGTGGCTGATGCGCTGGATCGCCGTGACGACGGCGCGGCGTCTGGCCTCGGTCGGGTGGGCGGTCAGCACCGGGTGGAGTTCGAGCCCGCCGACCAGTTCGGCGACGCGCTCAGCGCCCAGGTCCTGGACCGCGGAGGCCATCGACTCGCGCTGCACGCCGCCGTCGGCGTCACGCTCGCGCAGGGTCAGGATGCGGTAGTGCTCCTCCGCCAGGTTGGCCAGGTGGAAGTAGCAGGTGAAGGCCCGCGCGATCTGCACCGCGCGGTCGATGTCCCACTCGCCGACCATGGCCGCCACCTCATCGAAGGCGACCTCACGACGACGGGCGCCGATGACGGCTTTACGCAGCCGTTCGACGTCCTCCAGCAGATCGGGACCGCCCTGTTCGGCGATCACCTGACCCAGCAGGGCTCCGAGCAGCCGCACGTCTCGGCGGAGCTCATCGGGCATTTCAACGACGGCACTGTGGCGCGCAACCATAGGTCCGAGAGTAGCGAGGCCTTCTCGAACGCTGGATACCGGTCTCAGGTATTGGACTAGACCACTGCTCACGCGGCCTTCGTGACCGCGTCCAGGATCTCCGGCATGCGCATCCGGGCGATCTTCGCCGCCAGGTGCTCACCGAGCAGGGCGATCGCCACGCCGTACGGCAGGGCGACCACGCCCATCCAGCCGATTCCGAGCACCACGGGCACGATGATCGGCAGCCCGACCACCCCGGTCGCCATCATCGCCCCCATCGAGCCCAGGAAGGCCTGCCCGCCCTGGCCGGGCGCGGCACCGGTGAAGGCGTTGAGCCGGTCGGGGATGGTGTACGGCACGAGCACGCTGGTCAGAGCGCCGGATCCGAACGCCACGCCGAGCAGTCCCCAGCCCAGGAGCATGGCGGGAAGAATTCCTGACGTCGCGCCGGTGAACATTCCGGCGGCCACGGCGAGCACGGCGATGAGCGGCACCGCGATCGTGGTGGCGGCCAGGTGCCGCCCGCGCAGGTCGGTGCGCAGGTCGCGGTCGGTCGCGTACACCACCGCGTTCATCCACAGGGCACGCCCGTCGGCGCCGAACATGTTGCCGAACTGCTGCTGCGCTCCGATCATGACCGCACCGAGGCAGGTGAGCCAGATCACCAGGCCGGGACCGGCCGTCGAGTCGCCGCCACTCTGGGAGAAGGCCAGCACCCCGACGACGACGAGCGAGACCAGCCAGCCCACCCGGAAGCGCGGGTCGCGGCGGATGTAGCGCAGCTCCTTGTAGACGACCGCCGAGAGCGGGCCGTCGGGCATCAGGCGGTCGAGCAGCCCGGTGGAGCCGCGCACCGAGGCGGCCTGGCTGCTGGAGTCGGGCGTGACCAGGGCACGGGCCAGCGCCTTGATCCACAACCAGCCGATGAGCACGATCGCGGCGGCGACCGGCACCAGCCACAGCGGGTTGCCGGTCGAGATCGACGTGGCCGCCAGGCCAGGCGGGGTCCAGCGCAGCACGCCGGCCGCGCCGTGCAGCAGCGCCGTGGGGTCGCCGACGCCCCGGTTGACGATCACGTTGGGGAGCTGGAACAGCAGCACGATCCCGATCGCCGCGACGGCCAGGGCGTCGCGGCCCCTGCGTGAGCGCAGCGCGCTCGACAGCGCCGTGGTGATCAGCCGCGACACCACCAGGCAGAGCGCGAACACCAGGAGCACGGCGGCGATGCCGACGAGCGCGCCCGCCAGGCCGCGCGACAGGCCCACGACGCCGCCGAGCAGGGCGATCAGGGTGGCCAGCGGCCATGCCCCGGTCGCCGAGGCGGCGAACAGGCCGATCGCCATCTCCCTGGTGCGCAGGGGGAAGAGCGAGAGCCTGGAGGGGTCGAGGGTGTCGTCGACGCCGAAGGACAGCAGCGGGATGACCGCCCAGCCGACCACGAGCGCGCTGAACACGACGACGCCCAGGTCGGCGGCCAGATCCGGCTCGGCGAAGCGGATCGCCGACATCGACAGGAATCCGATGCCCGCCACGAAGGCCGCGGCGATGAGCGTGAAGACGAAGCCGACCTTGCGCTCGACGGCTCCGCGCAGGTTGCCCGCGATCAGCCTGAGCTTCAGCCCGGCGAACAGCCGGAAGGTGTTCACCGCTGGGCCCCCAGCCAGCTCAGCCCCTCGTCGCCGGAGTCGCGGCTGCCGCCCCCGACGAGGTCGAGGAAGGCCTGGTTGAGGCTGCGCCCGGCTCGGACCTCGTCCAGCGGGCCCTGGGCGACGATGTGCCCGCCGGCCATCACCGACACCCAGTCGCACAGCCGCTCGACCAGGTCCATGACGTGGCTGGAGAAGATGACGGTGGAGCCGGAGGCGGTGAAGCGGCGCAGCACCTCGGTCAGGGTGTTGGCGCTGACCGGGTCGACCCCCTCGAACGGCTCGTCGAGGAAGAGCACCGACGGGTTGTGCAGCAGCGCGGCGGCCAGGCCGATCTTCTTGCGCATGCCCGTGGAGTAGTCGACGACGAGCTTGTCGGCCGCCTCGGTCAGGTCCATGACCCGCAGGAGCTCCTCGGCCCGTCCCGCGACCTCCGCGCGCGGGAGCCCGCGCAGCCGGCCGTTGTAGATGAGCAGTTCGCGCCCCGACAGCCGCTCGAACAGGCGCAGGCCCTCGGGCAAAACCCCGATGCGCGCCTTGACCTCGACGGGATCGCGCCAGACGTTGAAGCCCGCGACCTCGGCGCCGCCGCCGTCGGGCCGGAGCAGGCCGGTGATCATGCTGAGCGTGGTGGTCTTGCCCGCGCCGTTGGGTCCGACCAGGCCCGCGAAGCTGCCCGCCGGGACCGTCAGATCGACCCCGGCCACGGCCACCTGGCGGCCGAAGCGCTTGGCCAGCCCGTGCGTGCGAACCGCGTCCACTGTCATACCCGCCAGCCTAGAGCGAGAAGGTTCCCGACGAGCGGCCCTATGATCTTCAACCGCAGGTAGAACACGTACTAGCCTGGTGCGTATGAGCGCCGAGATCGACATTCACACCACGGCAGGGAAGATAGCCGACCTGGAGCGGCGCCTCGACGAGGCCGCGCACGCAGGGTCCGCGGCCGCGGTGGAGAAACAGCACGCCAAGGGCAAGATGACCGCGCGCGAGCGGGTCCTGGCGCTGCTCGACGAGGGTTCGTTCGTGGAGTTCGACGAGTTCGCCAGGCACCGCTCGACGATGTTCGGGCTCGAGAACCGCCGGCCGTACTCCGACGGCGTGATCACCGGCTACGGCACGGTCGACGGCCGCCAGGTCTGCGTGTTCTCGCAGGACGTCACGGTGTTCGGCGGCTCGCTCGGCGAGGTCTACGGCGAGAAGATCGTGAAGATCCTCGACCTGGCGGTCAAGACCGGCTGCCCGATCATCGGCATCAACGAGGGCGGCGGCGCCCGCATCCAGGAGGGCGTGGTCGCCCTCGGCCTCTATGCCGAGATCTTCAAGCGCAACGTGCACGCCAGCGGAGTCATCCCGCAGATCTCGCTGATCATGGGGGCGGCGGCGGGAGGCCACGTCTACTCCCCCGCGCTCACCGACTTCGTCGTCATGGTCGACCAGACCTCGCAGATGTTCATCACCGGGCCCGACGTCATCAAGACCGTCACCGGCGAGGAGGTCAGCTTCGAGGAGCTCGGCGGCGCCCACACGCACAACACCAAGTCGGGTGTGGCGCACTACCAGGCCTCCGACGAGAAGGACGCGCTGGAGTACGTCAGGGCACTGCTGTCCTACCTGCCCTCGAACAACCTCGACGAGGCGCCCGCCTACGATCCCGTCGAGACGTACGAGCCGGTGCCCGAGCTCGACGCGATCATCCCCGACTCGGCCAACCAGCCCTACGACATGCACCAGGTCATCGACCACGTGGTCGACGAGTTCCTGGAGGTGCACGCGCTCTTCGCGCCCAACATCGTGGTCGGATACGGACGCGTGGACGGGCGGCCCGTCGGGGTGGTGGCCAACCAGCCCATGCATTTCGCGGGATGCCTCGATATCAACGCATCGGAGAAGGCGGCCCGATTTATTCGCACTTGTGATGCGTTCAATATTCCAATCTTGACATTTGTCGATGTACCGGGATTCCTCCCTGGCACCGATCAGGAATGGAACGGAATCATCAGGCGCGGCGCCAAGCTGCTCTACGCCTACGCCGAGGCCACGGTGCCGCTGGTCACGGTCATCACCCGCAAGGCGTACGGCGGAGCCTACGACGTCATGGGCTCCAAGCACCTGGGCGCCGACATCAACCTGGCCTGGCCCACCGCGCAGATCGCGGTCATGGGCGCCCAGGGCGCGGTCAACATCCTCTACCGCCGCGAGCTGGCCGGGGCCGAGAACCCCGACGCCGAGCGCGCCCGGCTGGTGACGGAGTACGAAGACACCCTGGCCAACCCGTACATCGCCGCCGAACGCGGATATGTCGACGCCGTGATCCGGCCATCCGAAACCCGGGCCCAGGTGGTCAAGGCCCTCAGGGCGCTGCGCAACAAACGGGCCTCGCTGCCGCCGAAGAAGCATGGGAACATCCCGCTGTGAACCACATGCAGGTCGTCAGCGGCGACGCGACACCCGAGGAGATCGCCGCGCTGGTCGCCGTGCTGGCCGCGCGCGGCGAGAACCCCGCGACCGCGACAGAGGCGAAGCCCGAATCATGGCGAAACCCTGCCAGATCCATGCGTAAGCAGCTGGTGCCAGGGAAGTCGGCATGGCGGAACAGCGCCCTACCATAGTTGGATCCGAAGAATCGGGTGTCAACTTCCCCGAGACTTGGGAGTATCTAGAAAATAGGCGTATATAGTCAGCCGATCAACTAAGTCGCGGCCTGGAGGACACATGGCCATCCCAGACCTCACGCCGCATCCTGTCGCAGCGAAGTACGCCGTGCTCGTGGATGTCGGTTATCTGTACGCTGCCGCAGGTGAAGTGCTCCTTGGGGCCAAGGAGCGCAAGGAATATCGGGTGGCCGCCGATGAGCTGATCCAGGCCCTGCAGAAACATGCCGAAGTGAAAATTTCCGGCGAACTTCTGCGGATCTATTGGTATGACGCCGCCCGCGACCGAGTGCCCACCGTTGACCAGCGGGTCATCGCCCAGCTGCCCTGGGTCAAGGTCCGTCTTGGCAACCTGAACGCCCGTGGCCAGCAGAAGGGGGTCGACGCGCAGATCAGGAGCGACCTTGAGGCCCTGGCCAGGCACCACGCCGTGACCGACACGATCCTGCTTGCGGGCGATGAGGACATGGTGCCCGCCGTCGAGGCCGCGCAGGCGTACGGCGTGCGGATCCACTTGTGGGGTGTCGAGCCGCCGTACGGCACCAACCAGGCCGAGCGCCTGGTGTGGGAGTCCGACACTGTTGAGGTCATCTCGGCCGATTTCCTGCGTCCCTATTTCAACCGTGCTCCGCAGCCCGTGCCCGTCGTCGCCCCGACGGTGGCCACGCCCTCGCCCGCCCAGGTCTTCGCTGGGCGCACCCAGCCGGTCAAGCCCTCGCTCAAGCCCGGCCAGGTGGCCAAGCTCGGGCCCTCCCGGCCTCGCGTCGAGGAGGTGGGCGAGCACGTCGCGCAGAAGTGGATCCTCACCCGCGGCCGCGACAACATCCGCGACCTGCTGCCCGGGCCGATCCTGCCCACGGTCATCGACACCGAGCTGCTCATCGAGGCGGAGAAGGAGCTCGGCCACTCGCTGCGCCCCTACCCCGAGGCCAGGGTGTGGCTGCGCGACGGCTTCTGGGCGCGCGTCTACCGGGAGTTCGACCTGGGCGTGGGCATCTCGTCGAAGTGAGCCGGGCCCGCTACGCGCGGGCGTCCTGACGCAACAGCGTCTCGGCGACCGCCGTACGGGCGTAGAGCACGAAGCGCCCGGTGCGGTGCGCCGAGCAGAGCCCGGCCTTGCGCAGCGCGGTGAGGTGCTGGTTCGCGCCGGGCTCGGTCAGGCCCGTGCGCTGGGCCAGCTCGCGGGTGGAGGCCGGCTGGTCGAGCTCGGC
This sequence comes from Nonomuraea soli, assembly GCF_013761175.1. GTDB lineage: Bacteria > Actinomycetota > Actinomycetes > Streptosporangiales > Streptosporangiaceae > Nonomuraea > Nonomuraea soli. The sequence goes on along the minus strand of NZ_JACDUR010000004.1, from coordinate 177,200 downwards.
CAGCAACCTGGCTCTCGTACGGCCCAGCACCGCGGCCAGCGCCTGCGGCGGCTCGACCTCGGCGTGCTCCCACAACGTGGCCAGGCCGCGCGGCGGGTAGCGCACGGTCGGCTGGTAGGGCGGCGCGGTGACGGAGAAGACGCGCGGCCAGGTGAAGACCGACGGCACCAGCAGCAGCCCCATGCCGCGCAGGGGCCGCTCGCCCGTGCAGTGCACGCTGGGCAGCCGCAGCCGCTCCCCCTCCCAGCTCACCCCGGGGTCGAGGTCGGCCAGCATCTGCCGCAGGCCGTGCCCGGCCAGCGTGCGGGCACGGTAGAGCACGTCGCCTTCGAGCAGCGCGCCGATGCGGGCCCAGTACGGCTCGATCGCGGCGGCCCAGTAGTTCCTGATCTCCTCCGAGAGCCGTTCCAGGCCGCGCTCCGGATCGGCCAGGAGCGCCCGCGTGTGCCGGGTGTCGGGCAGGTCGGTGAGGTCGTCGGTCAGCGCCCGCATGGCCGCCAGTTCCACCTCCAGGTCGGGCACCGAGGTGGCGGGCGGCGGGCAGACGAAGCCGGGGATGTAGGGCGTGGGCACCGGGACCAGGTCCGACAGCAGCCGCCAGTCGACGTCGCGCAGCCGCCTGGACACCTGCTCGGCCCAGGGCCTGAGCAGGGAGTGCGCGGCCGGGTTCTTGACCACGCGCACGCTGGCCACGACCTCCCAGAGCGGGGAGATCGCGAAGCGGGTGTTGGCCACGTCCTGCGTGGTGAAGATTAGCTCCACACTTAATTAATAGCGGCTCATGGCGGCCATGAGCAGCGTTGGGCGTATGAGCTTTCGCAATCTCTACCTGTCGGCGGCGGTGAGCCAGTTCGGCTCCCAGATCAGCTATGTCGCCCTTCCCCTGCTCGCCGTGACCGCCCTGGACGCCGGAGCCGCCGAGCTGGGGCTGCTCAGCTCGCTGGCGACGATCACCGTCCTGGTGACGGGACTTCCCGCCGGCGCCTGGATCGACCGCGTGCGCAAGCGGCCGGTGATGGTGACGGCCGACCTGGCGCGTGCCGTCCTTCTGGGATCGTTGCCGTTGATGTGGTGGCTGGGCGGGCTGACGATCTGGCAGCTGTACCTGGTGGCGATGCTGACCGGCGTGGGCACGCTCTTCTTCGACGTCGCCTCGCACAGCGTGCTGCCCCACATCGTCGGGCGCGACGGCCTGACCAAGGCCAACTCGTTGCTGGTGGGGACGAGCGCCGGCATGGACATCGCCGGGCGCAGCTTCGCCGGCGTGCTGGTCGGGCTCGCCGGGCCGCCGCTGGCGATCGTCATCGACGCGGTCTCCTACCTGGTCTCCGCGCTGTTCCTGCGCAGGCTGCCCTCGCCCGCGCCGGCGCCCGGCAGGGAACGGCTCGGCCCGCAGGTCGCCGAGGGCGTGCGCTTCGTGGTCCACCACCCGGTGCTGCGGCCGATCGCGTTGCAGGGCGCGATGGTCAACGTCGGCTTCCCCCTGATGTCGGTGCTGCTGCCGATGGTCATCAGGCCCGCGTGGCTGCTCGGGCTGTTCCTGGCCGTCGGTGGCGCCGGGGTCCTGGCCGGTTCGTCGCTGGCGCACGTGATGGGCCGGTGGCTGGGCAACGCCCGCGCGGTCTGGCTGGTCAGCCTCACCACCACGCCCGCCGCGTTCCTGGTGCCGTTCGCCGAGCAGGCGATCTGGGTGGCCGCCGCGGGCTGGTTCGTGCTCACCTTCCGGACGGGGATGAACAACGTGATGCTGGTCAGCTTCCGCCAGCGGGTCACCCCCGACGAGCTCCAGGGGCGCATGAACGCGACGATGCGCCTGATCCTGATGGGCGCCGTCGGCATCGGCGGACTGCTGGCCGGGGTGATCGGCGAGGCGTTCGGCGTCACGGCGGCACTGTGGGCGGGAGCCGCCGTCATGGCCCTCAGCTGGCTGCCGCTGGCGCGGTCCGAATTCCGCCAGTCACCGGTCCTGACCAGCTGACCTGCCGTTTCACGGTCGGGTCCGATTCCCGCCAGTGGCAGGGTACTCCAGCGCCGTAGAGTCATGCACATGACCGCTCAGAACCTCGACTTCGACGCCTGCTACCGCGCGGTATCCGCCAGGGACGCCCGGTTCGACGGGCGGTTCTACACGGCGGTGAAGACCACCAGGATCTACTGCCGGCCGATCTGCCCGGCGCGCACCCCCGCGGCGCGCAACGTGCGCTTCTACCGGCACGCCGCCTCCGCGGAAGCGGCCGGGTTCCGTCCCTGCAAACGGTGCCGACCCGAGCTGTCGCCCGGCGACCCCGGCTGGGACGTGCGCGGCGACTTCGTCGGCAGGGCCCTGCGGCTCATCGACGACGGCTCCGCCGACGCGGGCGTGGCCGGCCTGGCCCGCCGCCTGCACATCACCGAACGGCACCTGCACCGGCTGTTCGTCGCCGAACTCGGCGTCGGACCGCTGGCGGTGGCCCGCACCAGGCGGCTGCTGCTGGCCAAGCAGCTGCTCACCGAGACCGACCTGCCCGTCACCGACGTGGCGTTCGCGGCCGGGTTCGGCAGCGTGCGCCAGTTCAACGCCACGATGCGCGACACGTACGGATTCACGCCCAGCGAGCTGCGCGCCACCGCGCGCGGGGCGGGCGCCGCCACCCCGCCCACCGACGGAGGTACGGCGAGCCTGCGGCTCAAGCTGCACCGCCGCGACCCCTACGACGCCGAGGCGATCTTCCGCTTCCTGGCCGCCAGGGCGATTCCCGGCCTGGAGGAGGCCGACACGACCCGCTACACGCGTGCCGTACCCGGTGGGACGATCACGCTCACCCCGCATGAAGGCCACATCACCCTCGACGCCACCGTCGAGGACACCCGATGCCTGTCGAGGCTGGTGGCCAGGTCCAGGCGGCTGCTCGACCTCGACGCCGACCCGATGGCCATCGGAGAGGCCCTGGCCCAGACCTCGCTGGCCCCGCTCGTCGCGACCAGGCCCGGCCTGCGGGTGCCGGGGGCCTTCGACGGCTTCGAGATGGCCGTCAGGGCGGTCGTCGGCCAGCAGATCTCGGTCGCGGGAGCACGCACCCTGCTGGGCAGGATCGTGGCCAGGACCGGCTTCCTGACCGCGGAGAGCCTGGCCGACGCCGACCTGACCGGCCTGGGCATGACCACCAGACGGGTCGCCACCCTCAAGGCGCTCGCCGAGCGGGTGTCGGAGGGCGAGATCGACCTCGACGGCGGCCAGGAGCCGGGCGAGGCCTTCAACGCCCTGCTGGAGGTGCCCGGCATCGGCCCGTGGACCGCCGGCTACATCGGGCTGCGCGCCCTGCGCGACCCCGACGCCTGGCCCGATGGCGACCTGGTGCTGCGCAAGCGCATGGCCGCCCTCGACATCCCCGACGATCACATCGAGCGGTGGCGGCCCTGGCGGGCCTACGCCGCCCTTCACCTGTGGAGTGCATCATGATCAAGGCAAGCGTGGAGACCACCCCGATCGGCCCCCTGGCCCTGCTGACCCGCGACGGCGTGCTGGTGGCGGCGGGCTTCACCGCCGACCCGGAGGAGATGTTCGCACGGCTGTCGCCGTCGCTCCGGTCGGAGGGCCTTGAGCGGGTCGCCGACCTGGGCGACATCTCGCACAAGGTCGCCCGCTACTTCGGCGGCGAGCTGGAGGCGATCGACGACATCCCCGTCGAGCAGCCGGGAAGCAGCACCCGCAAGGCGCTGCACAAGGCGCTGCGCGAGGTGTCGGCCGGGACCACCGTGTCGTACGGCGAACTGGCCGAACGCGCCGGCCTGCCCAGGACGGCCGCCAGAGCGGCGGGCAGCGCCTGCGCGCAGAACCTCATCGCCCCGTTCGTCCCGTGCCACCGGGTGCTGCCCACCACCGGCGGCTTCGGCGGCTACTACTACGGCACCCACGTCAAGGAATGGCTGCTGCAGCACGAAGGCGTTCGCTGAGGTGCCCGCCGCACGGTCCGGGGTCTAGCGGCCCTGGACCGTGCTCTGCACCTCGCCCACCGGGACGTCGCGGGTGCCGCCCGCCTCGATCGGGTCGTAGGCGAACGGCACCACGTCGTCGTCGGCGTCCGCCTCCACCGGCCAGACCGTGGTCACCGTCAGCACGTAGACCTTGCGCGGCTCGTTGATCGACGCGCGCAGGTATCGCACGCCGCAGGTGAACTCGCCTCCCCTGACGTACGGCCTGCCCGCGCTGCCGCAGTTCTCGCGGACCTCGGCGTCCTTGGTGCCCGCGTCGATCTTGATGTCCTCCAGCTGCGCCGTGACCGTCGCGGACATGATGCCCGGCAAGGTCGCCGTCACCGAACGCGACGTCTGGCCCACCCCGTCGAGCCACACCCACGTCGGCAGGTTGACGTAGCTCTTGGCGTCGGGATTGAGCTTGATCCGCGGCTCCGGCACGGTGAGCGCGGCGCGGGCGATCTGGTAGAGCTCCTCCAGCGTGATCCCGGCAGGCGGGGTCGCGCCCGGCGGCACCCACACGAACGGGTTCAGCCCGCCCCAGCAGGCGTACCCCTTCGGATCACTGGCGTTGTAGGCGGGCTTCCACCAGCGGCCCTGCTGGCCGACCTTGTCCTTGAACTGCTTGAGGAACTTCTGGAACTGCTCCTCGGTGCCGCGCGGGTTCTGGTGGAACCACTGGGCGCGCAGCTCCTCCTGGGTCTTGGCCATCTGGCCGGCGTCGGGACCGGGCTCGTACCAGCACGGGCGTTTGACCCGGTAGCCGTCGGCCCTGCCGCCGCGGGCGCCGTTGCCGGTGATGACGATGTCGGAGTTCTCCAGCTTGACGCCTGCCGTACGGTCGTCCTGGAAGCCCTCTCCTCGGGGGCCGCCGGGGTCCAGCAGGAGCAGGCCGGCCATCAGCAGGCGCAACATCAGGCGCATCCCTTCAGATCGTGACGGAAGTCCTTGACCCGCCAGGTGCCGTCCTGACCCTTGTGGAGGACGACGGCCTGCAGGTAGGGGGTGCGGGTCCAGCGGGGCTGGCGGGTGTGCACGTTGCCGCTGCGGTTGAGCAGGCGCACGCCCGTCTCGTCGACGCACGCGTTGACCTCGGCGCCGTCGTCGACGACGGCGCTGACCCGCAGGGAGTACAGCCGGGCCGAGCCCTTGACCTTGGCGCCGTCGAAGCTCTTCACCCAGTCGTGGGCCTGGGCGCTGGCCGGAGGTTCGACCAGCTCCAGGTAGGCCTGCGAGCCGGTGAACACCGAACGCCAGGAGTCGAGGTAGAGGTCGGTGAAGGCTCTGAGCATCGTGGTGTCGGCGCCCGCGGGCCACTCCACCGACACCGACATCTGCTCGTCGATCGTGATCACTTCGGCGCTGGGGGTGCTGGCGACCGCCTGCCCGGTGGGCCGCTCGGCCTGGCGGGGCGTAAACGGCTTGTCGGGGCCGGCACACCCCGCCACGAGCAGGAGCAGCAACAGGACTCTGGTCACGCCGTCGACTCCCTCACCACGTGGATGCGCCACGACGGCAGCAACTCGTCGATCAGCGCCTCGGGCTCGGGAGCCAGGCCCGAGCCGTACGGATGCGAAGCCGAACGGCGCGTCAGGCCCTCCACCACCGCGCGCAGCCGTACGACGTCGCCCGTCGCGTGCGTCGCCCGCAGCAGGTCGCGCCAGAGCCCTTCGTCGTCGGCGGCCAGCAGCAGGCCCGCGCGCACCGCCGCGATCGCACCCTCCGGCTCGCCGTGCGCCAGGCGCACCTCGCACAGGCGATGCGCGGCGTCGGCCACACCCGCGCTCACGTCGTACTCCAGCTCGTCGGCCGCCAGCCACGCGTAGCGCCCGCGCGGACGGCCGCTCAGCAGCGGCCCCCTGACCAGGCCGAGCGCCCGCTCCAGCAGGACGGCACGGGCCGAGTGATCGTGATGCGAACGGCGCACCAGCTCGCGGAAGAGCGCCCAGTCGGTGCGCACCCCGGGCCCCAGCCGCAGCCTGCCCGCCTCGTCGGTGAACAGGTGGTCGGGCCCCAGCCAGTCGATCACCCGCGCGATCGTCGCGTCGCGGACCATCGTCTGCACCCCGCGCGGCCACAACACCCCGCCGAGCACCACCGGATGCACGCCGCCCGGATGCGTGGCCAGGTAGACCAGCAGCTCGGCCGCCAGATCCATGCGGCCGTCCTCCAGCGCCTCCGCACCCATGACCTCGATCGGGCCGAGCATCCTGATCTCCACCATCGGCGGGTGCAGGATGTCGAGCGCCTCCGCCTCCGGCACCGCCTCGCCGTCCATGTTCTCCGCCGTGACGAACAGGTCGACCAGCGCCCTGTAGTGCCTGCGCGGCAGGAGCTGGGCGGTGACCTCCAGGCCCAGCTCGGGCAGCTTCGCCCGGCCGTCGTCGATGATCTCGACCGTCCACGTCGCGTGGGCGATCTCGCCCGCGACCACGTAGCCCGCCGTGTCGTTCTTGGCCAGCAACGCCAGGCGCCTGACCTCGTCGTGCGTCGGCGTGACCGCGCACAGCAGGTAGTGGGCGTCACGCGGGCTGCCGGTCACGCGGCCCTTCAGCACCTGCTCGCGCGGGGCGGCGGTGGCCTCCAGATCGGGCAGGACCTCGGCCAGGCTGCCGACCGCCTTGATGCGGTCGGGTGCGATCGCGGTCAACTCCTCGCCGAAACCCACCAGAGTGACCCGCATACGGTCGGACCAGCGGTTCGTCGCCAGCTCCACGGCCAGCGCCGCCAGCGCCGCAGTGGTCTGGGGGCCGGTGATGTTGATCAGGCCCTGCGCCGCCTCCAGGTCGACCAGGACCCTGCCCGCGCCGTTGGTGCCCAGCGAGACCAGGCCAGGGTACGGCGCGCCGCCCGGCTGCTCCTCCAGCAGCCTGCCCTCGTGGGCGGCCAGGCGCCAGATCTGGCCTCCGTCGGTCGCCTGCCAGGGGGCGGGAGCGTTCTGCTGGGGCGGATGCACCCACAGGTCGAGGCGGCGGGGCGACAGGTGAGCGGCGTAGACCGTGGGAGGCGTGCGGTCCTGGGCGGCCAGCTCGGCGCCCAGGAGCCTGAGGCCGGTGTCGAGCATCCTCGTGCCCGGGGCGTCGGCGCCCAGGCGCAGGGCCGTCTCGGCCTTGGCGGCGTCGTCTCTCGGGCGGGCGACGCGGTGGCCGAAGGCTCGGCGCCAGAGCTGCTCCCTGCGGCGGCGGCCGAGGATGAGCAGGAGACCGGCGGCGGCCAGCGACGCACCGGCCAGGTAGTCGACCAGGTCAAGGCCGGGCGTGGACTCGTCGGGGGCCGGTTGCTCGGCTTGCGGTTTCTCGGCTTGCGGGTTCTCGGCCTGCGGCTTCTCGGTCTCGGGTTTCTCGGCGCTCGGCTCTTGAGCGCTCGGCTCTTGAGCGCCCGGCTCCTCGGCTCGCGGCACCTCGGCTCGCGGCTCCTCGGCTCGCGGCTTTTCGGTCGCCGGCTCCTGAGCGGGCTCCTGGGACGGCTTCTCCTCCCGGGGCTCCTGGGTGCGCTGGGCGGGCGGTGTCAGGTCGAGGCTCTTGCCACCCACCTCCACCCCGGTCCTGGGCTCGGGCTTGTCGACCACCTTGGCCCGTCCAGGGTGCAGCTCCAGCGTCTCGGCCCGCTTCTGCTCGCTCGGCACGACGTGCACGTTGCGCGCGTCGTCCGGCATGTCCAGCACCCACCCGGGCCGGATCAGATCCGCCATCTGCAGCCGTGTCCCGTCAGGCTGCGCCTTGTGCTGATTGAGCCGGTAGATCTCCGGATATCTCCGCCCATCCCCCAGGCACTTCTCGGCGATCTCCCACAGGCTCTCGTGGTGCCTCCCGTGAGGCGGCTGCACCACGTAGACCTTCTTCGTCGTCCGGAACGTCTCCAGCGTCGCCGTCTCGGCCACCGGAGCCGCGTACGCCACCGGGGCCACCCTGACCGGCACCGGCTTGCCCATGTGTGCGATCGGCACCGCCACCGCGCCCGCCGTGAACAACACCAGCACCGCCGAGACCAGCCGGTTGGCCAGCGCCTGGGTGCCTCCGGACAGCGGCACCCTGGCCGGCATGCCGACCCGCCGCACCCCGGCGTACACCTCCACGATCACGCACACCACCAGCTGGAACCAGGCCAGCCAGACCAGCAGCACCAGCACCGCGATGATCGTGCTCGGACCCACCGTGCTCGTGAACAGGTCGAGGTCGAGCAGCTCGGGAGAGATCGGCGGTCCCGCCAGGGTCAGGAGTGCGTACGGCACGCCGCCGACGAGCAGCGCCAGCACGACCAGCGCGCCCAGCCCGGCGAGCACGTCTCCTGCCGTACGGCGTTGCGGGATGCGCACCGGCGCACCCCTGCCGCGCCCGGGCCCGCCCGCTCGTGGCCGCGACGCTCCGGGGCGTGCCTGCCCAGGGCTCTTACCCGACGGCATCGCCACTCCTTTCCCGTCCAGCGTCTTCGTTGGACCGTCCTCAACGCCACCGAGTGGTGGGTTTCGGTCTATCTCGCCATCAGGCTCAGGTCCCCACGGGGCCGCCTCACCGCGCACCGCCTGTCACCGCGCACCATCTGTCACCGCGCGTCCGGCCCCGCCGTCGCGCGCCCCTCCATCCACGACCCGGGGAACCCGATCGCTCCCAGGAAGAAGGCCGTCCACTCGGCCCGTACGGTCACCGTCACGGTCGTGTTGCCGTCGCCCACCTCGCACGTGCCCGCCTGCAGCGCATCGGAGCCGTGCGCGTCGACGACCTCCCAAGCCCTGGCACACGCCTCCCCGCCGCCGAGCAGCCTCGCCTCGCCCGTCTCCCGCAGGTGCTCCACGTCGACACGGTCGGCGCCCGCCCTGGCCGCCTGCTCGGCCACATCGGCCGCGCGCAACCGGGCGTTGATCGCCGCGCCACCGTCGACCAGCAGCCCGGCCAGCAGGAACACCACGACCGAGAACAGCACGGTGAACACCGACATCGAACCGCGGTCCCGCCTCCTCACTCGACCCTCCGGAACGTCTCCAGGGGCACCACCGAGGTGCCGGTCAGCTCCTTCGTCGCGGTGAAGCCGAGGAAGCCCAGGTCGAGTTCGCAGGCGATCCTCACCGTGACCTGGCCGCCCTCCTCCCATCGGGATCCGGCCAGCGACACCTGCGGGGAGACGCACCGGCCCTCCAGGGCGTGCGTGGCCGTACTCTGCGCGGCCTGCTCGGCGTCGGACATCGTGCGCTGCACCGACGCCGCCCTCGCGGCGTCGCGCGCCGCCCCGCTCACCTCGCCCTGCGCCTCGACCAGGCGGCCCGCGCCGACGAGGAACATCAGGAAGAGGAGGAAGACGGGGGCGAGCATCACGGTCTCGACCGCCATCGACCCGCGATCGGCTGACCTGCCGCGGCGCGCGGGCGCACCTTCCGCACGGCTCTCGCGACCGCACGACGTGCCCTTGTGCCCCACCGCGTGGACCGCCGTCATGGGGTCCCCCCCGCCTCGCAGCTGTTGCTGCCGTCGTCAGGGCGGAAACACTCCACCGGCCCGCCCGAGTGAGCGGTGATCGTGAACGTGAGATCCGGCAGCAGCGGGATCACCTGGACGGCGTTGCCCGTCACCGTCACCCACCGCTCGTCGCCCTCGCGCTCGGCGACACTCACCCGCAGGTCGGAGAGCAGCTTCGGCCCCACGGCGGCGGCGATGGCCCTGGCCTTGTCGACCGCATCGGCCTCCCATCCGCCGTCGGAGGAGGAGCGGGCGACCCGCGCCCCTTCCCGGGCGGCGGCCTCGGCCACCTGGCGCCCGTGGAACCACAACGTCACCTGCACGACCAGCAGCGAGACGGCGAGGATGACGGGCATGAGCAGGGCCAGCTCGATGACGGTGGCACCGCGCTCGCGACGGCGGGCGACGGTCTCACTCGTCACCGCCGCCCTCTCCGCCGAAGCTGCCTTGGATCTCGCTCTGCTTCTGCTCGACGAGCGTTTTGATGAGCGTCGCCAGACCGAGCGCGACCCCGGCGATGATCGCCGTGATGATCACCCACTCCACGGCGGAGGCACCGCGGCTCGGCGCGGTGCGAGCTCGGTGGATGCGCACGCCCAGGTAGGCGAGGAAGTACACGACCCAGGGATGGTTCATGGCTAGGACCCCAACATCTTCATCGCGGCCGGGAAACTGAGAAAGATCACGAAGCCCGCGCACAACAACAGCTGCGCGACGAGCATCGACTGCGAACGCTCCCCCGCTCGCCCCTCGACCTCCGCGAGCTCACGACGGCGGAGCGTCGCGGCCCTGGCTGCCAGGGAGGCGCGGATCTTGGCCCCGTCGTCGGCCACGAGCCCGAGCGCGGCCGACAGATCACGCAGCTCGTCGACGTTGATCTCCTCGCCGAGCTGCCCCAGCGCCTGCCACGGGGTGATGCCCACGATGCGGGCCCCGGACAGGGCGTCCTTGATGCGGTGCATCGCCCAGTTGGGCTGCTCGCCGCTGACCGACACCGCCATCAGCAGCGCCTCGGGCACGCCGCGACCTCCGGCGAGGTTCATCGAGACCAGGTCGAGAAAGGCCCCCACGACGTGGCGGAAGTCGCGCCGCCGTGCCGCGGCGTCGCGGCGGATCTGCAGGTCGGGCAGGAAGAAGAAGAGGAGCGCCACGAAGCACGCCATCCAGAACGGCACCGCGAACGACACACCCCACTCCATGAGGAGCAGCCAGGCAAGCAGCACGGGGAAGGCGAGCAGCCCCGACGCCGCCAGGAGCACCTTGGTGGCCAGGAACCCCTCGAAGGAGCGCCCGACCAGCGCCAGGTCGGACCTGGTGGAGCGGGAGCCCCAGCCGCGGGCGGCGTACAGCCGCGCCAGCCGTACGCCCAGGCCCCGGCGGAAGGCGCCGACCTCCTCGTCGGGCAGGACGAGCTGCAGCCTGGGGCCGTCGTCCTGCCGTACTGCATCGAGCGCGAGCAGGCGCGCGACCAGGCCCGGGCGCGCGGGGAACAGGGCGCGGAGGAGCAGGAAGAGCCCCAGCCCGAGTCCGCTGCCTGCGAGGACCGTCTCAACCATGGTTCCCCCTCGGCGATGGCGGGCCGGCCCGCTCGGCACCGGTCATGGTGGCGCCGGCTGCGGCCGACCTGTCGGCTACCGTCGGGGTCGCCCTGTCGGCTACCGTCGGGGTCGCCCTGTCGACTGCCGTCGGGTTCGCCCTGTCCGCTGCGGTCGGGTTCGCCCTGTCGGCTGCCAGCGGGTTCGCCCTGTCCGCAGCCGTTGGGGTCGCCTTGTCGGCTGCCGTCGCCTGGCCGCCCATGAGCAGCCGTGTCGGCTTGTCGAAGCGCGCCAGCCTGCGCATCCACGCGAAACCGGCACCGAAGAGCCCCGCGACCACAAGCAGCACAGCCTGGCCGAGCCACGAGCGATACTCGGCCACGTATCCCGGATTCCAGACGACCAGAATCACCGCGAACCCCAGCGCAGTCCCCACCACGATCTGCACGCTCTTCCTGGTCGCCCGCCGCTCGGCCTCCACCCGGCGGCGCATGTCGAGTTCCTCCCGCGCGGAGACGGCCAGCGCCCCGAGCACGTCGCGAAGGCCGGGCCCGCGCAGCTTGGCGTTGAGGATGAGCGCGGCGATCACCAGGTCGGCGGAGGGGTCGGCGAGCTCGTCGGCGAACAACCGCAGCGCGTCGGGCAGCGCCATGCGGGTGTGCAGCCGGTCGACCATCGACCGCAGGTGCGGGCGCAGCATGGGCGCGGCCGCCCTGATGGAGGCGGGGATCGCCTGCTCCAGCCCGGCGGCGCCGGCGATCGTGTCGCGCAGGGATTCGGTCCACGCGGCCAGTCCCTCCAGGCGCCGCATCGACGCGCGTTCCTCGGCCGCGCCGCCCGCCAGGCCGCGCCAGGCGAACACCAGCAGCACGGTGCCGACCGCCGCGACGGGCCAGCCGGTGGTAACCAGTACGGCTGTCGCCGCGATGGCCGCGACCGCGGTGCGGGTGGTGAGGTTCCTGGCGGATTCGCGTTTGGGGCGAGAGGGGCGCGGGCGCATGCCGTACAGGGCGATGATCAGCAGGAAGAGGCCTCCCCCTGCGGCGGCGCCTGCGAGCAGGACCAGCGGGTCGATGATGGGCATCTACCAGCTCCCCGGGTGGTAGCCGTGAGCGGCAAGTTCTTCCAGGCACGACAACGGCGCGTGAGGTACGGCGCCGCCGGGACCGAGGGTGAAGGCCTCGCTCGACAACACGCGGCCGTCGCAGCCGGTGACCTCGCGCACGCTGGAGACGTAGCGGCGCAGGGTGCCGCCGCGTTCGTACTCGTTGCGCTTCTCGATGAAGACGACGAAGTCGATGGCGCCCGCGATGAGCATGTGGGTGGCCTCGATGGGGAGGCGCTCGCCGGCCTGCAACGCGTAGGTGGCGATCCTGTTGAAGACCTCCATCGAGCTGTTGGCGTGGATGGTCGACAGGGAACCGTCGTTGCCCTGCGTCATCGCGTTGAGCATGGTGACGATCTCGTCGCCGAGAACCTCACCCACGATGACGCGGCTGGGGTTCATCCGCAGCGATCTTCTGACCAGCTCGGCCATCGTGATCTCGCCCTGGCCCTCGGAGTTGGGCAGGCGTTGCTCGAAGGCGACGACGTTGGGATGCAGCTCGGGGAACTGGTCGAGGCCCAGCTCCAGCGCTCGCTCGACGGTGATGAGGCGCTCGGTGGGCGAGATCTCGTTGGCCAGGGCGCGCAGGAGGGTGGTTTTTCCCGCATTGGTGCTGCCCGCGATCATGATGTTCTTGCGGGCAGCCACCGCACATTGCAGGAAATGTCCCACTTCCGGGGTCAGGGTGTGATTGCCGATGAGATCCGACAGGAAGACCTTGCCGAGGCGGGCACGCCTGATGCTCACCGACGGCCTGATCGTGACGTCCATGACCGCACTCAGCCGCGAGCCGTCGGGCAGGCGCAGGTCGAGCTGAGGATTGGCGGTGTCGAACGGCCTGCTCGACAGGCCCGAGTAGGCGGCCAGGATCTGGATCAGCTCGATCAGCTCGTCGTCGGACTCGGCCACGGGATCATGGATCTCCTCGCGGCCGTCGGCGTAGCTGACGAAGACGCGGTCGCAGCCGTTGATGTCGATGTTCTCGATCTCGGTGTCGTCGAGCAGCGGCTGCAGGCGGCCCACGCCGAACAGGGCCGCGTGGATGCCCGCGGCCAGGCCCTCCTCCTCCTCGATGGTGGGAGGCGTACGGCCGAGGCCGATCTCGTTGCGGGCGTGCTCCTCCAGGACGCGGGAGATGAGGGCGCGGGCGAACTGGCGCTCGTCCTCGCCGGTCATGGGGGCCAGGCCGTTGGCGGCGTCGAGACGGCGCTGGTGGGCCAGGCGGTCGCCGACCTCCTGGCGGAAACGCTTGACCAGGGCGTGGTCGATCATGGCCGCCTCCCCGCTCCACGAGCACCGGCCACCGTCGCGCGGGGCCCTCGGTCGGCTCGCGCGTCACTCCACGTCACTGTCGGGCGAGCCGGCCGGTTGATTCGCGCATCACTCCACGTCACCGTCCGGCGAGCCAGCCGCCTGATTCGCGCATCACTCCACATCGCCGTCGGGCGAGCCGGCCGCCTGATTCGCGCGTCACTCCGCATCGCCTTCACGCGAGCCTCCCGTGCAGCCGCCCGGCCAGCTCGCGTGCCGTACGGATCAGCAGCGACCGGTCCAGCCGCCCACCCCACTGACCGCGCAGCAGCTCAGCCCCCTTGGTGTCATACGCCAGCCCGTGCACGAACGACACGGACGGCCCCACGATGCGCCGCACCTCGTCGATCGAGGCGCGGTACTGCCGCGGATCGGCGATCACCACGACCCCCAGCCGCTCGGCCTTCGTGAGATTGAGCCGTTCGCGCAGATGAGCGACGTGATCAAGGCTCGCCCGCGTGAAGAGCACCACAAGCCGGGCCTCGTTCATCAAGTCGGCGATCTGCGGATGCGCCCCCAGCCGCCCGCAATCGGCGAGAACGTCGGCGTTGGGCATGGCCGCGAAGCTCTTCCCCAGCGGCCCCCACAACCACCCGAGGCCCGCGGCCTGCTCCCCATGGCTGAGCCCCGCCAGCACGTCGAGCCCCCCGACGATCTTCTGCGTGTGTTCGTGGATCTGCACGGGCTCCAGCCCGCGGCGCGCGATCGCGCCAAGCGTGAGCAGTCCCTTGCCGGGGTTGAGCACCCCGCCGTCCTGGGCGGGAAGCCGGTAGGCCAGGTCGCCGCCGGACGGATCGCACTCGGCGAGCAGGACCGGCCGTGGCCAGACCGCGGCCAGCGCGGTCGCGGCCGTGGTCACCCCCGGCGCGCCCTTGTCGGCGGCAAGCACGATCAGCGCCACGTCAGCGAGCTCCGGGCAACTCGGCCACGGCGATCTCGCCGCTGGACGCGCGCGCGAGGATCTCCGGGGAGACGGAGGAGTCGACGATGATGGTGATCTGACCGGAAGATCCCGTACGGCCCGGCGCGCTGACGCTGTGCACCAGGGCGCTCGCCGCCATGACCCGGCTCTGCGCCTGGCTGGACCGTCCGGGCACGTAGACCACCTGCACCCGGTCACCCCTGGCCAGACCGGCTGGGTATTGTCCCGGTTTGAGCGCCAGGCCCACCTTGGCCTTGCCGGGCCCCAGCTCCTGGCTCGCGGTTACGGTCATCTGGCTGGTCAGCAAGGTACCGGGCAGGATCGTCGCGGCGGCGAAGGTCTGCACGACCTCGAACCGGCGACCCCAGGCGACGTACTCGATGCCGGTGTCGGCGATCTGGACCTCTTCGAGAGCTTCGGCTGGAATGGGCTGTCCGGTACCGATCTGCTGGGTGACCCTGATCGCGGAGATCCGCTCGCCGCTGCGCATGACCAGCAGGGTGCTGGCCAGCGCTCCGCCCAGGATGAGGAGCACGGCGAGCGCCGCGAGCGCCGGCTTGCGCTCGCGCGGAGGCACCGGAAGCTTGCGCGAGGCGGGTCCGGAGAGCGCGCCGGCCGGGCCCGCCGAGTTCACGGCGGGTTTTTCAGTGGTCCTCATGGGTGGGGGGCTCCCATTACGAAATTGTGGAATTCACGCCATTATGTGCACCCGATTGTTGGACCGGGGGGCGAATGCGGGGAACCATGCTCGTTTCGCAGGTGGGCGGATGTCAACTCGGACTTTTCCATACTCGTTTTATTGAGTCAGTTGCATTTGCTCGATTTATCGTGATAGGAGTCACATCATTAACATGTGGCGCATTTTTCCCTGATTTATCACGCCATGCGACCTGGCCCCGGAGCCTCTTCCGCGCCGCTCACCTGCACAGACTCCTTTGCCGTCCACAGCCCTTTCCACAGCTCACCCAAGGCAGATGGGCAAAATCCCGGAATGTTTTCCACAGGCTTCGAGTTATCCACAGATCTTGTGTGCCATGCCGGTGCCGTCATTCGCCCGGCTTAACTTGGTCACCGGCGTTACCTTGTCCCCGGTCGCAGTCAAAGGGAGTCGGCACATGCGGATCATGCTCACCGTGCTCGATGAGCGCGGCGATCGTGACGTGGTCATCGAGGGCGACGACAACCTGTCGGTCGGCCGGGTCGCGGAAGCGCTGCGCGGCCACGACGAGCCATTGGCCAAGGTGGTGCGCCTCAACCGCGCCCCCTACGGCCTGTCACCCACCCCACCCGCACAACACACCCAGCCGCCGTACCCCCCGCCCTCATCGGAGCGCACCCGCCCGCCGTACCCTTCACCCGCCGAACGCGACCGCCCCCCGTACACCTCACCCACATCGGACCGCGACCACTCCCCCTCATCGGAGCGCACCCGCCCGCACGTGTCGACCGCAGCCCCCGGACACGACGACACCAGGACAGAGGCCCACGCTCCAAGCGACCTCACCACGCCCGCCACCGCCACCCTGTGGCGCAACGGCCAGCTCCTCGACTCCCGTGCCCCCGCCCGTGCCGTCCTCCGCGACGGCGACCGCGTGGCCCTCACAGAGTCCCTCGCCCGTTTCACCGTCACCGACGAGCCAGGCGGCGTCGCCGAGATCCGCGTGGTCGGCGGCCCGGGCGCGGGCATCGTCCACCGCCTCGGCCTGGGCGTCCACGTCATCGGCTCCGACGACATGTGCGCCATCTCCGTCCCCGACCGCAGCCTCCCCCCGGAAACCGCGGTCCTGCGCATCACCGCGGAAACCATCACCATCGAGCCCGTACGACACGCCCGCCCCGCCCTCGCTCCACGCCGTAAGCTCAAGGGCCGCTACGCGGAAGACGTCGCCCAGCTTCTCGACCGAGCCGAGTCCCGCGCCCCCAAACCCCCGGAGGACCCCAGCGACCTGCACCTCGACGCCGCCGCCCTGACGGAGCGACGCGACTGGCCGGAACACGTGCTGCTGACCTGCGGCTCCTCCGTCTTCGCCCTGACCGCCATCGAGTCGCCCGACGCTCACCTGGCCCCCAGGCCCGAGGGCGGAGTCGCCTACAACCGCCCGCCCAGGCTGCGCAGAGCCGAGCCTGAGCGTCGTTTCGAGCGCCCCCGCGAGCCCACCCGCACCGAAGGGCTGCGGCTCCAGCTCCTGGCCGCCCTGCTCCCCCTGATCATCGGCCTGGCCCTCGCCTACTTCCTCCACCAGTGGTATTTCCTGCTCATCGCCCTGATGAGCCCCGTCATCATGTTCGGGCAGTGGTGGAGCGACCGCCGCCACGGCCGCAAGCAGCACCGGCGGGCGATGCGCGAACACCTGGAGCTGCTCGCCGACTACGACGAGAGCGTCGAGCACGCCAGGCGCCAGGACGAGCTGACCCGCCGCTCCGACGCACCCGACGCCGCCGAGGTGCTGCTCACCGCCACCGGCCCCCGCCGCCGCCTGTGGGAGCGCCGCATCCACGACCCCGACGCGCTGCGCCTGCGCGTCGGCCTGGCCGATCTGCCCGCCAATCTCGAGCTCAGCGAGGAACGCGGAAGCGCCATCGACCCTCCCACCTGCCGTGCCGTACCCGTCGCCCTGCCGATGCGCCGCCTCGGCGTGGCGGGTGTGACCGGCCCGCGCGCGGTTTCCACCGCCCTGGTCAGCTGGCTCATCGGCCAGGCAGCCACGCTGCACAGCCCGCGCGACCTGGCCGTGGTGATCCTCTCCGCGCATTCCGACGGCGAGTCACGCTGGGGCTGGGCGCGCTGGCTCCCCCACTGCGCCGCGCCCGGGCTGCTGGCCGCCGACAGTCTCGTGCTGGCCGGCACCGACCCGGAGACCGCCGCCCGCAGGGTCGCCGAGCTGACCTCGCTGATCGACGAACGCCTCGACACCGCCATCCCCGAGCTCGGCAAGATCCCCACAGGCTGGGACGACCTGGGCGGCCCCGCCACGCCCACGGAGCCTGCCTTCGCCACCTACGACGAACGCCCTTTCGACGTGCTCGTCATCCTCGACGGCGCCCAGGTCCTGCGCGGTCTGCCCGGCATGCCCCAGGTCCTGCGCCAGGGCCCACGAGCCGGCGTCTACACCCTGGCCATCGACGACGACCAGCGTCTCCTCCCCGAGGAGTGCGCCACGGTCGCCACGTGCGGCGACGACGACCACGTACGGCTTCGCGGCGGCGGCCTCGACTCGCTGGGCCCCATCCTCGCCGACCAGGTCTCGGCGTCCTGGTGCGACAGGCTCGCCCGCGCCCTGGCCCCCGTCCGCGACGTCAGCCGCGAAGACCAGTCCGCCCAGCTTCCCACCTCCGCCCGCCTCCTCGACCTCCTGGCCCTCCCCACCCCCACGGCCGACGAGATCGCCTCCCGCTGGCCGGTCAGAGGCACCACCAACGCCCAGATCGGCATAGGTCCCGAGGGCCCCTACTCCGTCGACCTCACCCAAGACGGCCCACACGCCCTCATCGCCGGCACCACGGGAGCGGGCAAGTCCGAACTCCTGCAAACGCTCATCTGCTCCCTGGCCGTCGCCAACCGCCCCGACCAGCTCACCTTCGTCCTGATCGACTACAAGGGCGGCGCGGCCTTCAACGACTGCGTACGGCTCCCGCACACCGTCGGCATGGTCACCGACCTCGACGGCCACCTCACCAAGCGAGCCCTCGACTCCCTCGCCGCCGAGATCCGGCGCCGCGAGCGCCTCCTCCTGGCCGCAGGCGCCAAGGACATCGACGACTACCTGGACAAGCTCCACCAATCCCGCCCCACCCACCCGCACCTCCCGTCGCTCACCCCCCGCAGAACCCCCACCCCGAAAGGCCCCACCCGCCCCCACCCCACGCCCGCCGAGCCGGGACCATCCCGCCCACACTCATCGACATGGACCCCCATCGCCCCCATCCCAAAACAGCCACCCCCCGGCACCACGGCACCCACCCAGCGCCCCTACGCGAGCGAACCAACCCCATTCGCCCGCTTCTCCCGCCGCGCCTTCGACCTCCCACGCCTGCTCGACGAACAATCAGCCGCCAGCGGCCCCTCAGCCCCCCGCCCAGGCGAACCATCGGGCACCTGGTCCTTCCCCACCCCCCGCGACACCGAGGACCAATCAGCCACCCCCCATCCGGCCGAATCACCCGCCCCCAACACATCAACGCGGTCCCACTCGTCGGATCCCCATCCGTCGAACCTCCACGGCCCCAGCCCCGCCGCCTCCGCACCCTCACCCGGGTCTCAGTCCTCCGGCTCAGCCCAGGCCCCCGGCCCTCGCACGCTCAACCCCACCCAGGCATCCACGCCCGGCCCCCACACCTCCGCCGCGGCGCAGTCCCCCAGCCCCCACTCACTTTGGCCCACCACCGGCGAGCCACCCAAGGCTGCCCCCTCTCCCAACTCTCTGCCCCACACCCCCGACCCCACAGACCGCCACCTGGAGCCCCTACCTCGCCTCGTCCTGATCATCGACGAATTCGCAGCCCTGGTCACCGAACTCCCCGACTTCGTCACCGGCCTGGTCGACATCGCCCGCCGCGGCCGCTCCCTCGGTGTCCACCTGATCCTCGCCACCCAGCGCCCCGCCGGAGTGGTGACCGCCGACATCCAGGCGAACACCTCCCTCCGCATCGCCCTGAGAGTGACAGAACCCTCCGAATCCACCGACGTCATCGACGTCCCCGACGCCGCCCACATCCTGCGCTCCACCCCAGGCCGCTGCTACGTCCGCTCAGGCGTGGGCGCCGCGACAGCCGTACAAACCGCCCGAATCGGCGGCAGAGCCACCACCTCAACCACCCGCGGCCCCGTCCGCGTCTCCGAACTCACCTGGCGCACCCTCGGCCGCCCCCTCCCCCCACCACGCGAGACGACGGACACCAACGACGTCACCGACCTGGCCATCCTCGTAGACGCCCTCGCAGACGCGGCACGCCTGACCAACACCCCCACCCAGCCCACCCCCTGGCTGGACCCCCTCCCCGCCCACCTCGTCCTCGCCCTCCCCACAGCCCCCGACCTCCGCGCAATCCCCGACCTCCCCGCATCCTCCGACCTCGCCACAACCCCCGGCCTCCGCACATCCTCCGCCCTCCCCACATCCCCAGCCCTGCCCCCAACCTCCTCCCTGCCCCCAACCTCCTCCACACACGGGCGCACCCACCCCCACACCCCCGGCCCTTTCCCCTTCGGCGTCACAGACCTCCCCTGGGCTCAGAAACGCCGCCCCCTCACCTTCGACCTCGAACACGGCGGCCACCTCCTGATCGCCGGCAGCGCCCGCTCCGGCCGCTCCACAGCCCTGCGCACCCTGGCAGGCAGCATCGCCGCCACCGCCTCCCCCGCCGACGTCCACCTCCACGCCATCGACTGCGGCTCCGGAGCCCTCCTCCCCCTGGTCGCCATGCCGCACTGCGGCGCCGTCGTCACCCGCGACCAGCTCGACCGCGTCGAACGCCTCCTGACCCGCCTCCGCACCGAAGTGGGCCAGAGGCAGCAACTACTCGCCGAAGCCGGCCACGCCTCGCTGTCCGAATACCGCCAAGCGGGCAACCACCTCCCCTGGCTGATCCTCATGCTCGACCGCTGGGAAGGCTACGTCGCCGCCTTCGAGGGCTACGACTACGGCAAACTGACCGACGCCCTGCTGCAACTGCTCCGAGAGGGCGCCGCCGTAGGCTTGCGCGCCATCGTGACGGGCGACCGTTCCGCCCTGATCGGCCAGGTCTCCACCGTCTTCGACGACCGCCTCCTGCTCCGCCTGTCGGACCCCTCCGACTACGCCCTGGCCGGCTTCCCCGCCAAGGACCTCCCCACCTCGATGCCCCCCGGCCGAGCACTCACCATGGGCGAGCAGGGCGTGGAGGAGAGCCAGATCGCCCTCCTGGCCGCCGATCCATCAGGCCCAGCCCAGGTGGCGGTCCTCCAGACCCTCGCCAGACAAACCTGGCAAACAGACTCCCCCGCCCCTACCCCGGCCACCACCACGCGCCTGCTCACGACCCCTGACACGGACTCGGCACCGCACACGGCCACAGCCCCACCCCCAGCCACGGCCACGGCCACGGCCACGGCCACTTCAGCCGACGCACCCACCCCCGGCCAAAGGCCAGCAGCGGCCACCCCCAACCCCTGGCCGTGGCAGGGCGAGCCCCCGCTGCGGGTCGACTCCATCCCCAACCGCATCACCGCCGGCCAAGCCCTCGACCTGCAGCCCGGCTTCACACCACCCTCCCCCCTCTGGGCGCTCATCGGCGTAGGCGGCGACGCCCTCACCCCCATGGGCATCGACCTCCTCGCCCAAGGCCCCGGCGCGGTGATCGCCGGCCCACCCCGTTCAGGCCGCTCATCCGTCCTGGTGACAGCCGCTCGCTCCTTGATCGCTCAGGGCACCCCCGTGATCGCCGTCGTCCCACGCCGCAGCCCGTTGCGGGACCTGGAAGGCGCCCGAGCCGTCCTCGACGGCAACGGCATAGGCCTACAGGAACTGATCGCCGACCTTGACACGTACGTCGTGATCGTCGACGACGCCGAACTGATCAACCCTGACGCCCCACTCGGCTTACTGCTGGACGAGATCCTCCGAACAGGCCGCGACGGCGACCACGGCTTGATCATCGCCGGCGCAACCGGCGACCTCTCCACCGCCTACCGCGGCTTCGTCGCCGAAGCCCGCAAACCCCGCACCGGGTTGCTTCTGTCCGTGCAGAGCCCCGCCGACGGGGATCTCTTCACGGTACGGCTACCGCGGGGCGCCGTAGGCGGGCCACCCGGTCGTGGGCTGCTGCTCACGATGGGCACGATCACTCCGATCCAGGCTGCCCTCCCCGATCCGATCCCGCTGTGACGGATGCGTGCCGAGCCTGACCTTGGGCTGGGCCGGACCATGGACTGAGCCTGGGGCCGAGCCGGCCGGGCCGGGCTGAGCTGGGCCGGGCTGAGCTGAGCCGGGCTGAGCTGAGCCGGGCTGAGCTGAGCTGAGCTGGGCTGAGCCTGGGCTGGGCTGGGCTGAGGACTGAGCCAGAGGGCAGGGCCGGGCTGGTGCTGAATCTGGGGTCGGGCCAGGGCTGAGCCTGGGGGCCGGGCTGGGCCTGGGGGCAGGGGCAGGGGCAGGGGCTGGGGGCAGGGGGCAGGGGGCAGGGGCTGGGGGGAGGGCAGGGGCTGGACCTGAGCCTGGGGTCGGGCCGGGGCTGAGCGGGGGGCCAGGGCTGAGCGTGGAGGGTTGGCCGCAGCAGAGCGCGGGGGTTGGGCCAGGGCAGAGCGTGAGGGCCGGGCGAGGCCTGAACTGGGACTGACACTTGCCTGGGCCCAGGGCGGGACTGGGACTGGCTGAGGCCGGGAAGCAGGGGGCGAGGCCCGAGGCTGGCGCTGGGCTGGGTCGGTGGCTCACCAACGGAATTGAAACGCGTGGCCGGGTCCGTCGCGGGCGCGCTGGGAAGGTGTGCGTCGAGGAGCAGGGCCGTTAAGCGGCGGCGGTGCTCGAAGTAGACCCGCTCGTAAGCCAGCCGACGACCCCCGCGATCCCCGTACAACCGCCACAGGGCCGAACGTCAGCTCAGCCGCCACCGTGGCACGCGGCCCTGGCCGACTCCTCACGGATCTCCGCCAGCGGCTCGCCACCCATCAGGCGCGCACGGCGTTGATGTGGATGCTCTCCAGCACCCGACGCGGGAACCCGTGACGGGCCAGCCCCAGCATCGCCCGCCCCATCTGCTCCGTGGTCGTCGCGTAGCTGGGCACGTAGCGCACCATCAGCGACTGCAGCGGCCGGGTGGCGTCGAGCGCCACCCGCACCCATCCCGTCCGCGACGCCTCGCCGTGCATCGGCTGGATGAAGGCCGGGCGCACCACGTACCCGTGGAACGGCAGGGCGAGCACCGACTGTTCGGTCTTCGACCGTACGCGCGCCCACATCGCGCGCCCGTCGGCGCCGGCGCCGGAGACGTACACGAACGTCATGGACGGGTGCCGGGCGGCGAGCGGGGTGGCGATGGCCAGGGTGAGGTCGTTGGTGATGGCGCGGTAGTCGTCTTCCGACATGCCAATGGACGAGATGCCGAGGCAGAAGAAGCAGGCGTCGATCGTGTCGGGCAGCCCGCTCAGGTCGGTGACGTCGGCACGGACGATCTCGACCAGTTTGGGGTCGCTGACCCCGGTGGGGCGCCGCGTGACCGCGACGACCTGCTCGACCTGGGGGTCGAGCAGGCATTCACGCAGCACGCCCTGTCCGATCATGCCGGTCGCGCCGTAGACGAGCACCGTTTTCACGTGGTCACTTTCGCACGGTCGACTGGATCTCGTCGATCCGGATGGTGGCGGTGGACGAGACCTCGCCCTGGGGCAGGTTGAAGCTTGGTGTGCTGGTCACTTCCCAGAACTGGGTGACGGTGATCGTGTACCGGCTGCCGAGGGAGGACTTGTTGTACTTGATCCAGCACCCGGAGGCGAGCGAGGCGCCCTTCTGGTAGGGCGGGCAGGTGGCGCCGTCCTTGATCTGGCCGGGCCCTGTCGTGGTGATCTGGACGCGTGAGGGCCGGGCGTTGATGGTCGCCGACAGTTCCGGGTAGCCGGTGACGGCGGCGGTGACCGACAGGTTCTCCTGCGGCTGTACGCCGACCCAGGTCTCGAGGCCGACGTAGGAGGTGCCGTCGGGCGGGTTGATGGTGACGACGGGACGGGGCAGGCGCAGGTTCGCGCGGGCGATCTTGGCCAGGTCCCACGGGTCGATCAGCTTGTCGCCCTCGGCGACGGGCACCTGGCGGATGACGCGCCACTTGGGCTCGGTCGCCTGGTAGCAGGCGGCGCCTTCGGCGGTCTTGTCGTCGGTGAGCAGCCAGAAGATCTTGCCGGGCCAGCTTTCGTACTGCTTGAACTCCTTGAGGATGCCGTCGACGATGAACTCGATCAGGCTGCCGAAGAAGGTGCTGTCGAAGGCCTTCTTGATGCTGGTCAGCCACTCGACCATCTCGGCGTAGGTGAACTTCGGCTCCCACCAGCATTTGGGCGGGTCGAAGTCCGGCGGGATGTGCACGTCGCCGCCGGGTGTGGTGCCGTTGCCTGAGACGGTCACCTGGGTGTTGACGTAGTATTCGCGGCCATCGCCCCCGCCTCCGACGCTGGGGTCGTCGGCGTGGGCCGGGGCGGCGGAGAAGACGACGGAGACGGCCAGGGCCGCTGCGACCAGGCGCCGTTTCATCGGCACTCCTTAGCTTCGTAGTCGGACATGAAGGCTCTGACCTTCCAGCCGTCCGCGGTGTGCGTCATCATGACGCGCATCTGATAACGAGAGGTCTTGCGTTTGCCGAGCGTCCAGCGCTCCTCGCCGGAGGTGGTCGCCTTGGTGCCGAGTTTGGAGGCGTCGACGCAGCCGACGAAGCCGAACTTGTCCTTCTCGACGAGGGTCGAGCGGAGCTTGTCGACGCGCAGGGTGCCGGTGGGTCGTACGCCTTCGCGCTGCCAGCTGCTCACGACTTCGGGGAAGACGGTGAGCCCGCCGCTCAGCGGGTCGTCGAGCGTGAGGTAGTCGCGGTAGCGGTGGTCGCGGCCGTGCGTGGTGACGGAGTACCACCAGGCGCCCCAGAAGTCGCGGAAGACTCCCACGATCTCGGCGTCCTCGCCGGGGTAGTCGGGGAAGACGACCTTGAAGTCCTTGGGGTAGGGGTAGTCGGCGAGCTTGACGCGAGGCCGGGCTGTCGAGGGCGCCGACGATGGGGCGGCGGATTGCGAGGGCGAGACCACGACGGGCGCCGGGGTGGGCGAGCCGAAGCCGGTGCCGGCCCTAGGGGTGGGGCCGCAGGCGGCGAGGGCGAGCACCGCCCCCGCGCAGGCGGCCCATGTGACCACGCGTCTCGGAGTCATCCGGCCACCTGCGACGGTACGGCCGAGGGCAGCAGTTCCTCGATGAGCGCCTCGGTCTCGGGCACCAGCCGCCCCCAGTACTGCGCGTTGGCCGCGCGCTGCCTCAGCGTCCCGACCCAGAACTGCAGCGTGTTGGCATCGCCGGTGGCGTGCGCGGCCCGCAGCAGCGCCCGCCACAGCGCCTCGTCTCCTTCGGAGACGCGCAGCCCGGCGAGGACCGCGGAGATCGCGCCCTCGGCGTCGGAGGAGCCCATGCGCAGCTGCCACAGCCGCTGGGCCGCGTCGGAGATCCGCGCCGTCACCTCGGACTCGACGGGG
Source organism: Nonomuraea soli (assembly GCF_013761175.1). GTDB lineage: Bacteria > Actinomycetota > Actinomycetes > Streptosporangiales > Streptosporangiaceae > Nonomuraea > Nonomuraea soli. Next base: position 152,731 of record NZ_JACDUR010000004.1, on the reverse strand, counting down.
TCGCCCGCCAGCCACAGGTACCGGCCGGAGGGCCGGTCGGCCAGCAGCGGCCCGCGGATCATGTTGAGGGCGTACTCCAGGATGGCGACCTCCTGCTGCGGGTCCTGGCGGGCCAGGCGCAGCAGTTCTTTGAAGATCTCCCAGTCGACCCGGACGAACGGTCCGAGGTGCAGCCGCCCTTCCATGTCCAGGAAGAGGTTGGGCCGCCCGTTGGTGTCGTCGCCGAGCCAGTCCATGGCCCGGTCGATGACCGCGTCGCGCACCGATTCCTCGACGCCGCGCGGCCACAGTGCGCCGGCGAGCACGCGCGGGTGCACGCCGCCGGGGTGGGTGGCGACGTAGGCGAGCAGTTCCTGGCACTGGGCCAGCCGGTCGGCTTCGAGCGGGTTCATGGCCTGCACGTCGACGGGTCCGAGCACCCTGATCTCGGCGAGCGCCTGGAAGCCGGCCTGGAGCTGGTGGCCGACCGGTCCCGCGGGCGAGGGGTCGGGCATGGGCTGGCCGTCGCGGCGGGTGGCGGCTCTGAACAGGTCGATGACCTGCTGGTACTGGTCGGCGGGGAGCAGCTGGGCCTTGACGTTGAAGCCGAGGGCGGGCAGCGTGGCCTGCCCTGAGGCGTCGACGGACCACTGCCAGACCGCGCCGGGCGTCGCCTGGCCCGCGATGAGGTAGCCGGACGACAGCCGCGATCCGGTGCGCGCCAGTGCGGCCAGCCGCTGGGCCTCCTCGGCCGTGGGCGGGACCGCGGAGATCAGGTAGGTGGGCATCCAGGCTTCGCCGTACACGCCGCGGGCCCGGCCGGTCAGGACGGAGTCGGCGCCGACGGCGGCCAGCGCGCTCCGGATCTCGCCGGCGGCGGTCTCGAGCACCGGCAGCGCCTCGGCGAGCGTCGCCACCGAGGTGATGCGCTCGGGCGCGACCATCGACAGTTCGGAGCCGAAGCCGACGAGCACCAGGTTCATGTGGTCGGACCAGGTGTTGGTGGCCAGCTCGACGGCGACGGCCGCCAGCGCGGCGGTCACGTATTCGGGCGGGCCGCCGAGGTTGATGATGCCGTGCGCGGCCTCCAGGTCGACCAGGACCCGGCCGCCGTCGTTGGCGCCGAGCGAGACCAGGCCGGGGTAGGGCGCGAGCACGCCGCTCAGGCCCTGTTCGGACAGGCGCAGGCCCTGCGTGGCGTCCAGCCGCCAGACCGCGCCGCCGTCGACGGCCTGCCAGGGCGCGGGCGCCTCCTTGTCGCCGGGGTGGATCCACAGGTCGAGGTGGGTCGGGGCGAGGAAGGCGCCGTAGACCGTGGGAGGTGTACGGCCGGCGGCCCCGAGCTCCTTGGCCAGGTGCCGCAGGCCCAGGTCGAGCAGGCGGGTGCCTTGCACGTCGGCGCCGAGCAGCAGCGCCTTCTCGGCCAGCGCGCCGGGCCCGGAGGGCATCGGCTGGCGCATCCCGAAGGCCCGCGCCCACAGTTGCTCGCGGCGGCGTCGGCCGAGCGCGGCCAGCAGTCCGGCCGCGGCCAGCGAGGCGGCGGCGACGTAGTCGGGCAGAGCGGACAGGTCCAGGCCGTCATCGGCCGGGGCCTGCACCATGTCGGGCCGCACGTTCTGGGTCTGCTCCAGCGGGTTCTGCCCCAGAGCGTCCTGGACCACCGAGGGCCGCACGTTCATGGTCTGCTCGGGGTCGAACGCGTCGTTGGAGGGTCCGGCGTCGCGCGAGCGGTCGCCTTCGCGGTCCTGCTTGACCTCGACGTGCGTGTTCTTGCCGTCGAGCTCGGCCGGCTTGTCGGGGTGGTTCTGGAGGATCTCGGGACGGGAGTCGTCCTCGCTGACGATGTGCACGTTGCGCGCGTCGTCGGGCATCTCCAGCACCCAGCCGGGCCTGATCAGGCTGGCGATGTGCAGCTTGGTGCCGTCGGGCTGCACCTTGTGCTTGTTGAGCTCGTAGATCTCCTTGTAGCGCCGGCCTTCGCCGAGGCACTTCTCGGCGATCTCCCAGAGCGACTCGTGGTGGCGCCCTTCGGGCGGCTGGACGGTGTAGACCTTCTTGACCTTCTTCACCGGCGTCAGCGACTCGGCCTCCTGCACGACCGGCTGCGGCACGGCCTGCTGGGCGGCGGCGATCTTGGCGCTGGAGGGGGCGGACACCGCGTTGACGATCGGCGCGACCACGGCGGCGGCGGTGAACAGCAGCAGCGCCGCGGTGACCAGCCGGTGTGCCAGCGCCTGCGGCCCGCGGGCGAAGGGCACCTGGGCGGGCACGCCCACCCGCCGCACGCCCGACCACAGCTCGACGAAGACGCACACGGCCAGCTGCGCCCAGGCGAGCCACACGAGGATGGCCAGCATGTCGAGCACCGTCTGGAAGCCGACCTGCTGGGTCAGCGCCTCCAGGGAGATGCTCTCGGGGAGCGGGTTGCCGAAGAATCGGATGAGCGCGTACGGCACGCCGCCCACGAGCCCGAGCAGCGCGATGATCGACAGGATGCCGAGGACGACGTCCATCGCCGATCGCGACTGCACTCGCACTGGTTGTCTTGACATCCCTAATCGCCCGTTTCCGGTCCGGCCGACACCTCGGCCGACATGGTTCCTTCGTTGATCCCGATCACGCTGAGCAGGATCGCGTTCCACTTGATCTCGACGCTCACGTCGACCCGGTTGCCGCCGGTGACGTTGCAGCGGGTCATCTGGGCCTTGGCCTCCTTGTGCGCGCCGACCACCCGGCGGGCCCGGCCGCACGCGGCGGCCTCGTCCCTGATGCGGATGGTGCCGGAGGCGCGCAGTTCGTCCTCGTCGATCGTGTCGGCCGCGGCCCTCGCGCCCTGCTCGGCGATGTCGCCGGCGCGCAGGCGGGCGTTCATCGCGGCGCCGCCGTCGACGAGCAGGCCCGCCAGCAGGAAGAGCGCCAGGGAGAAGATGACCACGAAGACGGCGGTGCTCCCGCGGTCGGGGCGCTGCCGTACGGCTGTCGCGAACCTGGGCAGGTGCCGCCTCATTCGATCCTCCGGAACTGTTCCAGCGGAGCGACGGCCGTCGAGGTCATGCTCTTGGTGGCGGCGAAGCCGAACCCGGCCACCGCTCCCAGGTCGAGCGTGCAGCTCACCTCGACGTGCACCTCTCCGCCCTCTGTCCAGTTGGATCCCGCCAGGCTGACGTTCGCTCCCTTGCAGGAGCCGTTGGCCAGGGAGGCGCGGGCCGCGTCGGTGGCGGCCCGCTGGGCGCCGCCGTAGTCGCGTTGCACGGAGGCGGCCCTGGCGGCGTCGCGGGCGGCGCCGTTGACCTCGCCCTGGTGCTCCACGATGACCGCCGCCCCCACCAGGAAGAGGATGAACAGCAGCAGCACCGGCGCGAGCAGCACGGTCTCGACGGCCATGGAGCCGCGTTCGCGGTTCACTGGCAGCCTCCCGAGCCGTCGTCCGGGCGGAAGCACTCGATCGGCCCGCCGAATTCCGAGGTGATCGTGAAGCTCATGCCCGGCAGCAGCGGCACGGCGGCCACGGCGTTGCCGCGCACGGTGACGCCGCGCTGGCTGCCGCGCTGCCAGGTGGTCACGGTCGCCTTCTCGAGCATCTGCGGGCCCATGTTGCGCAGGATGTCCTTGGCCCGCTTGGTGGCAGCCGTCTCCCACCCTGCCGCTTCGGCTCCGGCGGAGCGTGCCACCCGCGCACCTTCACGGGCGGCGGCGTCGGCCACCTGGCGCCCGTGGAAGATCAGCGCGAACTGCACGATCAGCAGGATCACCACGAGAACGATCGGCATGATGATGGCCAGCTCGACCGTCGAGGCGCCGCGTTCGCGGGTGGGAGGGGAGGCGGTCATGGGATCGGCTCCGGCTAGCCGCCGCCGCCTTCTCCCCCGTTGCCGAAACCTTGAGAGATCTCGGCCTGCTTGCCTTCGACCAGGCCCTTGATCACCACGGCCAGGCCCATCGCCACCCCGGCGATGATGGCGGTGATGATCACCCATTCGACGGCGGAGGCGCCACGGCTGGGTGCCTTGCGGGCGCGCTCGATGCGCACGCCGAGCATGGCCCTCAGGTAGACGACGAGAGGTGAGTTCACTGGGACACGTCCCCTTTCATGATCCCAACATCTTCATAGCGGCTGGGAAGCTCAGGAAAATGAGGAAGCCCGCGCACAGCAGCAGCTGCGCGACGAGCATGGACTGGGAGCGCTCGCCGGCCTGGCCCTCGACCTCGGCCAGTTCGCGGCGGCGCATGGTCTCGGCCCTGGCGGCGAGCGAGTGGCGCACCTTGGCGCCGTCCTCGGCCACCAGCCCGAGCGCGGATGACAGGTCTCTGAGCTCGTCCAGGTCGACCTCCTCGCCCAGCTGGCCCAGGGCCTGCCAGGGGGTGATGCCGACGATGCGGGCGTTCGACAGGGCGTCGCGGACGCGGACCATCGCCCAGCCGTCGCCGATCGAGGAGGCCATCATGAGCGCCTCGGGCACGCCGCGGCCTCCGGCCAGGTTCATCGACACCAGGTCCAGGAAGGCCCCCACGGCGTGCCTGAAGTCGCGGCGCTTGGCGGCGGCGTCCTTCTTGAGTTGCACGTCGGGCAGCATGAAGAAGACCAGTGCGATGAGGATCGCACCCCAGACCGGGACGGTCAGGTTGAAGTCCCAGCCCATGAGGGAGATCCATCCGGCGACCAGCGGCGCCGACAGCAGGCCGCCGGCGCCGAGCAGGCACTTGGTGGCCAGGAAGCCGTCCCACGATCGGCCGAGCAGCGCGAGGTCGGCGCGGGCCGAGCGCATCTCCCAGCCGCGGGCGGCGTAGAAGCGGCCGATCGACTCGCCCAGGCGCTGCTTGAAGGGGCTGACCTCCTCGCGGGTGATCACGCTGATGGAGGAGGCGGCCGCCTCGCGGCGCAGGCCGTCGGTGGCCGACAGCCGCGCGGCCAGGCCGGGGCGGGCCGGGAACAGGAAACGCGACAGGGCGAAGATGCCCAGTCCGATCAGGGCGCCTCCGAGCAGGGCCAAGGTCATCGTGCACCCACCTCCTCACCCGCGGGGGCGACCCGGGCCAGGAGCCGCTCGGGCTTGTTGTACTTGGCCAGCCGCCTCATCCACGCGAATCCCGCGCCGAAGAACCCGGCCACCACGAGCAGAACGACCTGCCCCAGCCACCCCTGGTACTCCTGGACGTACGACGGGTTGAAGATCACCAGCAGGGCGGCGAATCCGACGGAGGCGCCCACCACGATCTGCATGGACCGCCGTGTGGAACGCCGCTCCGCCTCGACCTTGCGCCGCACGTCGAGCTCCTCGCGCGCCGACGACGCCAGCGCGGTGAGCACCTCGCGAAGGCCGGGGCCGCGCAGCTTGGCGTTGAGCACCAGCGCGGCGATGACCAGGTCGGCCGAGGGGTCGTCGAGGTCGTCGGCGAACCGGTGCAGCGCGTCGGGCAGGGCCACGCGCATGTGCAGCCGGTCGACCAGGGCACGCAGGTGGGGCTGCAGCGTCGGGGCGGCGGCGCGGATCGAGGCCGGGATGGCCTGCTCCAGGCCGGCGGCACCGGCGATGGTGTCGCGCAGCGACTCGGTCCAGGCGGCCAGGGCCTCCAGGTTCTTCATCGCCACCCGCTCCTCGGCGGCGCCGCCGGCCAGGCCGTTCCAGCCGAGCACCAGCAGCCCGGAGCCGACGGCGATCACCGGCCAGCGGGTCAGGACCAGCACCACGACGCCGACCACGACGGCCAGCCCCACCTTGGTGGTGAGCTTGCGCAGCTGCTCCTTGCGGTCGGCGGGCGTGGCGGCGCGCGTGCGCACCTCCGTGCCCCTGATGAACAGCCCCAGCAGGAACAGCCCGCCGAAGATCAGGCCGCCTCCGACGATCGACATCATCAGGGTGTTCATCGCCAGCCGCCCCCGTATCCGGGGTGGTAGCCGTGGTAGGCGAGCTCCTCGATGCACTGGATGGGCGCGTGCGGTACGGCGGCGCCGTCGGGTCCCGGCGCGAACACCTCCGACGACAGCACCCTGCCGTCGACGCCGGTGACCTCGCGGATCGACGACACGAACCGGCGCAGCCGCCCTCCCTGGTGGTAGTCGTTGCGCTTGGTGATGAAGACGACGAAGTCGATGGCGCCCGCGATGAGCATGTGGGTGGCCTCGATCGGCAGCCGCTCCGAGGCCTGCAGCGCGTAGGTGGCGATCCTGTTGAAGACCTCCATCGAGCTGTTGGCGTGGATGGTCGACAGCGAGCCGTCGTTGCCCTGCGTCATCGCGTTGAGCATGGTGACGATCTCGTCGCCGAGCACCTCACCCACGATGACGCGGCTGGGGTTCATACGCAGCGATCTTCTGACCAGCTCGGCCATGGTGATCTCGCCCTGGCCCTCGGCGTTGGGCAGGCGGTACTCGAAGGCGACCACGTTCGGGTGCAGCTCGGGGAACTGGTCCAGGCCCAGCTCCAGCGCTCGCTCGACGGTGATGAGCCGCTCGTTGACCGGGATCTCGTTGGCCAGGGCGCGCAGCAGCGTGGTCTTGCCGGCGTTGGTGGAGCCGGCGATCATGATGTTCTTGCGCGCGGCGATCGCGGAGGCCAGGAAGCGGCCCACCTCGGGGCTGACGGTGCCGTTGCCGATGAGGTCGGGCAGGAAGACCTTGCCCAGGCGGGCGCGCCGGATCGACAGCACGGGCCGTACGGCGACGTCCATGACCGCCGACAGTCGCGAGCCGTCGGGCAGGCGCAGGTCGAGCTGGGGGTTGGCGGTGTCGAACGGGCGCGACGACAGGCCCGAGTAGGCGGCGAGGATCTGGATCAGCTCGACGAGTTCCTCGTCGGACTCGGCCACCGGCTCGCCGAGCTCCTCGCGGCCGTCGGCGTAGCTGATGAAGACCTTGTCGCAGCCGTTGATGTCGATGTTCTCGATCTCCTGGTTGTCCAGGAGCGGCTGGAGGCGGCCGACGCCGAAGAGCGCGGCGTGGATGCCGGCGGCGAGGGCCTCCTCCTCCTCGGCGTTGGGCGGGGTGCGGCCGATGCCGATCTCGTTGCGCGCGTGCTCTTCGAGGACCTGGGCGATGAGGGCGCGGGCGAACTGGCGCTCGTCCTCGCCGGTCATGGGGGCCAGGCCGTTGGCGGCGTCGATGCGGCGCTGGCTGGCCAGCCGGTCGCCGACCTCCTGACGGAACCGCTTGACGAGCCCGTGATCAATCATTGGGGCATCGCCACCCTCGCCAGGTGCCCGGTCAGGGTGGTGGCCAGCTCGCGCGTGGAGCGGATGAGCAGGGTGCGGTCGAGGCGCCCGCCCCACTCGCCGCGCAGCAGCTCGGCGCCCTTGACGTCGTGGGCGAGCCCGCCCAGGACGATGTTCTCGTTCATCCCGGCTCCGGAGAGCACGCGGCGCACCTCGCCGATCGCCCTGCCGTACTGCTTGGGCTCGGCCACCACGACCACGCCCAGCGGCGGTACGGCACGCGTGCGCTCGCCGAGCGCTGCGCCGAGCGAGGTGATCCTGTCGCGCAGGTGCGCGACCTGGTCCAGCTGCGGCCGGACCAGCAGGACGATCATGTCGCAGGCGGCGAGCAGCCCGTTGAGCGGCTGGTAGGCGCCGAGCCTGCCGCAGTCGAGCACGACGTCGGTGCCGGGCAGGCCGCGCAGCGCCTGCGCCAGCGGGTCCCACAACCAGGTCAGGCCGGCGGCCTGCTCGGAGGCGGTGAGGCCGAGCAGGACGTCCAGGCCGCCGATGAGGCGCTGGGTGTGCTCGCCGATCTGCTGGGGTCCGAGGCCCTTGCGCGCGGCGGCGCCGAGGGAGAGCAGGCCCTGGCCCGGGTTGAGCGCCTGGCCGTGCTCGCCGGGCAGCCGGTAGGCCAGATCGCCCCCCGCGGGGTCGCATTCGACCAGCATCGCCTGGCGCGGCCAGACGGCGGCCAGCGCGGTCGCCGCGGTGGTCACTCCGGGCGCGCCCTTGTCGGCGGCCAGTGCGATGAGCGCCATGCGTCACCCGCTCTCGGTGGCCGACGGGCTGGCGGTGGGCTTGGTCGACTGCTTGGTGGGCTCCTTGGACGGCTTCGTGGTCGGCTCGATCGGGTCCTCCGTGGAGGAGTCCGAGGGCTGCGGGGTCGGGGTGACCGCGGGCTGGCCCTGGCTGCCGGTGCCGCCGGGCAGGTAGGCCAGGGTGATGCGGCCGGCGGAGGCGGCGGCGGAGACGTTGGCCGCCGCGGCCTTGTCGATGACCACGTCGACCAGCACGTTGCCGCTCTCCGGGCTGGTGACGGACTGGACCAGGGCGCGGTCGGCCAGCACCTTGCCGGTGCCGGCGGTGCCCTCGTCACCGGAGACGTAGATGACCTGCACCCGCTGCCCCGCGTTGATCATCGCGGGGACCTGGCCGGCCTTGAGCGAGAGGCCGACCACGGCCTTGCCGGCCACGAGTCCCTCGGGCGAGTCCATGGTCAGGGCCTCGGTGAGCAGGGTTCCCGCGGGGATGCCGAACCTGGCGTACTTCTGCTGGGCCAGGTCGATCTGGCCCGCCGGGATGTACTGCACGTCCATGTCCTTGGGCACGTCGACCTCGACGAAGTCGCCCTGCTGGAACTTCTGGCCGGCGGGGACGTCCCTGGCCAGCTTCAGCACCGGCACCCGGTTGCCCATCTGCAGGACCAGGTAGGCGGTGAGCAGGGCGCCACCGACGATCAGCAGGACCGCGAGGGCGGCGAGAGCAGGCTTGCGCTCACGCGGCGCGGAGGGCAGTCGGCGACTCGGTGCAGGCTGGGAGGGAACACCTTGATCAGCCAAGCGCTGCGCCTCGGGCCTGCGGAAGGACTGCTCGGTGGCCTTCATCTACAGGGGCTCCAGAGTTGAGGGGACGCTGGTGACGAATTCCGACAATACCGAGCCGAAGCGTGTCAAGTCACACCGACCACAGAAACACCCTCAGCCACGAGAGTGACGGAATAGTGAACGTTTCCGAAAGATCGGCCGTGGCACGTTCCATGGCTATAGCGTCACAAAAGTTATGAAAGTGACACGACATGACTGAGTTCGTGGGGCTCAATCCAGGCGCCGCGACCAAGCTGGCCACCGCACTCAAAACGGCCGCGGAATCCGCGGGTCCGCTCAAGGGCGCACTGTCGGGCGGCATCGCGGAAGCGGGCGCCGCCTTCCCCAGCGGGGCCAGGGGCTCCGAGCAGATCGGCCAGTGCGGGACCTTCCTCAGCGACTCCGAGCGCGACCTGAAATGGCGGATCCAGACCATCCAGTCCGTGCCAGGCGCGCGGCGGGTGCGTGACGACTTCCGGGTGGCCGACTTCCCCTACTCCAGCGCCGACGCGGCCAAGCGAGCGGGCGAAGACGAGGCGCAGAAGCTCAAGGACGCGTGGGCGGCCTACGAGAAGGACCCGCGCATGAGCAACTTCGACGAGATGCTCAAGCTGCTCAAGAGCGACCAGATGAAGGACCCCGCCTTCGCCGCGGGCTTCCTGAACAAGCTGGGCCACAAGGCCTACGGCGACATCATGGCCAAGTGGATGGAGTACAACAAGGACCCGTACGGCAAGGGCCTGACGCCCAAGGAGCTGGAGGAGTTCAAGAAGGAGCTCGGCCCGCTGGTCGACGCCTTCGCCGCCGCTGACGCCGCCGGGCTCGTGCCGGACCTGCGCAAGCACCTGCTGACCACCTCCGGGCCCGACGTGATGACGGCACTGCTGGCGGCCGCTCCGCAGTCGAAGGAGTTCATCGTCGAGGCGGGCAAGTACCTGGCCTCGGCGGTGACCGGTCACACGGGACCGGAGGACAACTGGCGGCTGTACTGGTTCTTCAAGGCGCTCGACGGCAATCCCGAGGCCTTCCAGGCGCTGCTGGCCACCGACCAGACGACCGCCGACCGGCTGCTGCAGCCCCTGGTCCTGGAGGAAGGCCGCCCGCCGGGCCTGGACGCCCTGGTCAGCGGGGCGATCGCCAAGGCGCTCACGGGCGGCTTCCCCGGGCCCGAGCGGCGCAAGGCACTCGCCCACGCGGCCGCCGCCTACACCGACTCCTTCGGCAAGGACCCCGTCCTCAAGAAGGCCCTCGTCGACGCGCTCAACACCGAACTCGGCGACCCGAAGACCGGCAGGGAGGCCTTCCAGACGCTCGCCAAGGCCCTGTCCGCGCGCGGGCTCAAGCCGGCCGCCCTCGGCGACGCCGAGATCAACGCGATCGTCGCCAAGCACGCCGCCACCTGGCTGCCGGAGATCGCCGCGCTCACCGCCTCGCGCAACGACAAGGAGCTCGGCTACCTCAACCCCGGCAAGGGCTGGGACAACCTGAGCGAGAAGGACCTGACCAACCTCATCGCCGGGATCTTCCAGCGCCCCGAGGGCCGCCAGACCCTCTCGGACGGCATGCGCCTGCTCACCGGCTCGCTCGACATGGGCGGCGGTGACCTCAACAACCCCGAGGACCGCAAGAAGTTCACCCTCGCCATGGCGCAGCTGGGCGCCCTGGGCAGCCTCATGGTCGGGGCCGTGCACGACATCGACCTCAAGGAGGAGGAGCGCCGCAAGATCGTCGTCGAGACGCTCATCCTGCCGATCGACCTGACCATCGGCCGCCTGGGCAAGCTGGTGCCCGGCGAGGTCTCCAGCACGATCTGGAAGAACCTCCTGGAGGAGCGGCTCAAGTGGCCCGTCGCGGGCAACCTGGCCAAGACCCTCGACAAGGAGGACAACTTCTTCCAGAAGCTGCCCCTCATCGGCGGGCTGTTCGGCGGCAACGAGAACGGCGAGGCCAGCGACCTGGTCATCGAGCTGTCGGAGGAGCACATGAAGGCCTACGAGGACCGGCTCAAGGCCGCCGGCGCACCCCCGCTCAGTCCCGAGGACCGGGTGCTGCTCAAGAACGCCATCCAGGGCTTCTACACCGAGGCCGTGGTCGATGCCCTGAAGAAGCGCGGAGGCTGAGCGTGGGTGACAAGGCGGCCCAGGCCGCGGCCAAGGAGGAGCTGGCAAAGAAGTTCGACCGCTGGGCCGGGGAGGTCGAGGGCCTGCTGAAGGAGATCACCACGACGCCCTCGGGCGGGCGGGAGATCTGGACGGGCCCGGCGGCCGACCGGTTCAACGGCACGCTCAAGACGCAGCGCAACAACCTCAGCGACCTGGGCTCGGCGTGCCGTACGACGGCCGAGAACCTCCGTCGCGAGGCCCGTGAACTGCGAGAGTCCGGCAAATGATCGTAAGGTGTCCCTCGTGCCTCCTCCAGACAGAGACAGCGGCGGCGAGTTCGCAGGCATCGACCCGGTCCAGCTGAAGGGCATGATCGGCGACCTCGACGACGTCACGTCACTGATCAACGAGAAGATGTCCAACCTCGACCGCGACTTCGGGCGGGCCGGGCTCGGCACCAAGCACATCACCACGCTCAAGACCGTCTCCGACTGGATCCACGGCGAGCTGCCCATGCTGCGGCGCCGCCACTCCATGACCGAGCAGATCTCCAAGGAACAGGGCGTCCACGGGTTCACCGGCTCGATGGTCCAGTCGGAGTGGGAGGGCCACTTCAAGACCAAGGAGGAGGCCCAGGCCAAGGCGAAGGAGCTCGCGGGGAAGTACAAGCACCCGGCGGAGTTCCCCGACGACGTCTGGGAGCAGATCCGGAAATATCAGTTCGACCCGGACTTCGCCGAGACCTTCGCCAAGGAGCTCGGCCCGGAGAAGCTCCAGCTCCTCGCCGCTCGGGCCAAGAGCCCCGACGCCTGGGGCGACGACGAGAAGGCGACCGAGGGCCGCTTCTCCGCCCTCGCCAACATCCTGGCCGTGGCGAGCCACCGGGGCGTCATCGACGACAAGTGGGTGGAGAAGATGGGTCTCCCCCTCATGGCCGACCTGATGATGCACGGCACCTGGAACACCCAGACCCTCGTCCGCATCGGCAACCAGGCGCTCAAGAGCATGCAGCTCGGCGGCGGCAACGTCATCACCGCCAAGATCCTCGACGCCGTCGCCCGCAACCCGATCGCCGCCCACGAGCTCTACAAGACCAACTTCGAGCTCATCAACACCATGGCGTACGGCAAGCACATCGGGTGGATCAACACCAAGAGCCCCCAGCTCGGCGATCCCCTGGGCCGTTTCATGAAGGCCGCCACGGTCGACGCCGCCGACGTGTTCGAGCGCATGAACCCCGGCGCCAAGAACCCCGCCGACGAGCTGGTGCTCAAGCTCTTCCAGGAAGTGGCCGAGCACAAGGACGAGCGGTTCCCCTTCGAGGGCGTCGAGGACGCCTTCATCGAGATCGTCCAGCGCTTCTTCAAGGGCACCTACACCGAGGACCTGCTTCCCGAGGGCGGGCTGACCTGGTACCAGTCGGTCCAGCTCGTCGCCGACCTGGTGGGCATCTTCGACCCGACGCCCATCTCCGACGGCGTCTCGGGCCTGATGTCGCTCGGCGAGGGCGACTGGAAGGGCGCCATGCTCTCCATGGCGGCGATGGTCCCCTACTTCGGGGACGCCGCCGCCAAGCCGATCAAGACCTTCATGACGCTGGTGAAGGCCTTCCCGGCACTCAAGATCTTCTTCAAGGTGCCCGACGACGTCGCCACCGACGCCAACAAGCTCAAGGCCTACGTCAAGGTCATCACTGAGGGCTTCGACAACCTCAAGAACACCCTCAAGAACGTCGACCTGAAGAACCCCGGCAAGGTCATGGACGCCCTCGGTGTCGTCAACCGCCTCCACACCGACGCGGCCAAGATCTATGCCAAGTACCCCAAGTGGGCCGAACGGGCCAAGAAGCTGGGCCTGCCCACCGACGGACCGGTACCGTTCGTGCCACCGAAGAACTGGGACCCCAACCGCGCCAACGCGGGAAGCGGCATCACCGACGCCTTCGGCAACGTGTGGCAGCGCGGCAAGCAGCACGGCCGCGGCCAGAACAACGTCGGCAAGGAATGGGACGTGCAGGTCAAGAAGGACGGCGGCCTGGCCAAGCTCACCGCCGACGGCAAGCATCTCAACGTCGAATGGGAGACCGGGCGGGTGGGCAACTGATGGCCAGGCAGGTGACGATCACGCTGAACGTGGCGGCCCCCGGCAGGAACGAGGTCGAGCGGCTCGCCACCCCGATCCTGGAGCGCCTCGGGGGCTACGGCGACGTGTCCGCCGAGCCGTACTGGAAGATCGAGGGGACCTGGATGGTCACGGCCGACCTGGGCGTGCGCGAGGGCGACTCGGTGACGCTGGTCGGCCAGGTGCTCGGCCTGCTCGGGGTCCAGGCGCCGGTCGAGGGCGACGCCGACGTGGCCGACGCGACCTGGTTCGACGACGAGAGCCCCTTCGAGGGCGTCGACTGGATCTCCGTCTCCGCCAGCCATCCCGGCCAGGTGGAGGCCGAGATCGAGGAGCTCGTCCCCCTGCCCCCGGACCCGCCTCTCAGCAAGGAAGAGGTCGACGTCCTGATGACCAAGCTGCGAGGTGACGACGATGGCCGAGGTTGACAACCCCAAGTGGGAGTACCTGAAGAACCTCCTGGACAAGGTGCACGCCATCCAGGGGGCGATGGACAAGAAGCTGAACAAGCCGGCCAACGCCATGGACAGCGGCAAGGTGTGGACCAGCAAGACGGCCACGGAGTGGAAGGGCCACCTGCACGACCGGGTGAAGGCCTACAACGGCGCGGTCGGCGCGCTCGACGACGAGGTGTCGGCGATGTTGTCGGCCACGCCGCGCAAGTGCTCGCAGGAGGAGGCCGACCGCTGGCACCAGCAGGTCAACTCCTATAACCGCACCTCGAGGTACTGATGGCCCCCGAGCCCCAGGGCGGCGAGTTCGCGGGCATCGATCCGGTGCAGCTGAAGGCCATGATCGGTGATCTCGACGACGTCAAGTCGCTGATCAACGAGAAGACGTCCAACCTTGACCGCGACTTCGGCCGCGCCGGGCTCGGCACCAAGCACATCACCACGCTGAAGACCGTCTCCGACTGGATCTACGGCGAGCTGCCGATGTTACGCAGGCGCCAGTCGATGACCGAGCAGATCTCCAAGGAGCACGGCGTCTACGGCTTCACCGGGTCGATGGTGGAGTCGGAGTGGACGGGCCACTTCAAGAGCAAGGAAGAGGCCCAGGCCAAGGCCAAGGAGCTGGCGGCAAAGTACGAGCATCCAGGCGAGTTCCCGGCCGACGTCTGGGAGCAGATCCGGACGTATCAATTCGACCCGGACTTCGCCGAGGCGTTCGCCAAGGAGCTCGGCCCCGACAAGATCGGCTGGCTGGCCGGCCGGGCCAAGAACCCCGACTCGTGGGGCGACGACGACGAGGACACCGAAGGCCGCTTCACCGCCATCGCCAACATCCTGGCCGTGGCCAGCCACCGCGGCGTGATCAACGACGACTGGCTGAAGAAGTTCGACCCCATGGGCCGCGGCACCGACTACAACATGCTCGCCGACCTGATGATGCACGGCACCTGGAACAAGGACACCGTCGTCAAGATCGTCAACGGCGGTCTCAAGGACGGCGCCCAGAACTACACGATCGCCAAACTCCTCGACGCCGCGGCGCGCAACCCCTTCGCGGCCACGCAGATCTACTCCGACAACTTCGAGCGCATCAGCGCCATGGTGTCGGGCGACGCGTGGGGCTGGGTGCAGATCAAGGACGACAAGCTCGTCGGCCCGCTGTCGCGCTTCGTCAACGCGGCCACACTCGAGTCGCAGCAGAACTACGAGCGCATGAACCCCAACGGGCCCAACCCGGCCGAGGGCCTGATGGCGCGGGTACTCGGCCTCACCCAGACCAAGCGCGGCTTCACCAGCCCGCACGGCGACATCCAGAAGACCCTGGACACGATCGTCAACGACTGGGCCGAGAAGCTGACGGTGCCCAATCCGGAGACGCTGAACGGCGGGACCTACAGCCCGCTGCACCCGCCGCCCGACCCCAAGCTCCCGATCGACTGGGAGCAGGTGTCGCAGGGCGGCATCGGCGACTGCTGGTTCCTGGCGGGGTTGATCGCCGAGCTCAAGCGCGATCCGAACTTCCTGTCCAAGCGCATGGTGCTCAATCCCGACGGCACGTACACGGTCACGTTCTTCCGCGACGGAAAGCCGGTGAAGGTGCGGGTCGACGGGCAGGTCTCGTCCAACGGCCAGAACGGGCCGCCCCTGGTCAACATCTTCGAGAAGGCCTACGCCCAGTTCCGCGGCAACGGCCGGTTCCGCGGCATCGAGGGCGACTCGGAGTACATCCCGGACGTGGGCGAGTACTTCTCGCCCAACCGCTGGCGCGACGGCCACATCCTGCGGCCGTGGGAGGACCTGACCGGCAAGGACCGCCCGGCCATGGACGCTGACGACATCACCTACGACCGGCTCAAGGACCTGGTCGACAAGAAGGTGCCGATGACGATGAGTGTTCCCAACGAGGTGAACTTCGACGGTCGCACAGGACCCGGCAACAAGCTGGTCAGCGACCACGTCTACGTCATCGAGAAGGTCTTCAAGGACTCCAGCGGCAAGGAGATGGTCCTGTTGTCCAACCCCTGGGGACCGGGGCCCGAGCAGAAGGTCGAGATCCCGCTGGAGTGGATCAAGGATCGGGCCCACAACTCCTTCCCGCTCCTCAACCGGGTCGAGGTCAGCGGGGAGGAGAAATGAGGTGGCGCTGGGTCGTCGCCGCCGGTCTGGCCCTGATCGTGGCGGGCGCCGTGATGGGCGTGCTCGCCTGGAACGAGCGCCCGCCCGCTCCTGCGGCGGGGCTGACCCGGCTCACGCTGCCGCGGGCTTCCGGCCTGCCCCCGCTCGACCACCGCTACCCGGGCGGCACGGTCTCGCTCAACGCGGTGCTCGGCGACGACGAGGTCTTCCTCGGCATCTCCGGCACCCACCAGGAGACCACGGTGCGCAAGGGCCAGACGATCGAGATCCCCGGAGGCACCCTGACCCTCGTGGAGATCTGGAACGTCTGGCAGCGCGCCCACGACGCCGTGGACGTCAAGATCACTTCTGGTTGAGCAGGTCCGTGGCCGCCTTGTCGAGCCGCTCCGCCTCGTCGCGGATCTTGCCCGCGGTCTCGGAGCAGCGGGTGCGCCACGTGCCGATCTCGCCGCGTACCCGGTCGGTCAGCGGGCCCGACCAGTCCATCTTGCCGGCGTAGTCGCGCACCTCGTCGACCAGCTTCTCCACATGGTCGGCGAAGTCGCGCAGCTTCTTCGCCTTGCCCTGCATCTCCTCGACTTCGGGAGGCGGCATATGTGAATCACCTACTTCCTGACTTTTGTTGACATATACAGTGGCACGTCATGGGAGACCGCGGCTTCAAACCAGACCAACTGGAGCGACTGGCGGGCATGATGGGCCGGCTGGGCACGTCGGCCGACGAGGCCTTCAAACGGGCCAGTTCGCTGGGTGTGACCCCCCAGATGTCGGCGCTGCGCGAGCTGCCGGGCTGGGCCCAGAAGCAGGATCCCGACCTGCGCAAGCGGGCGGCCCTGCTCCGGCTGCAGACCGGCGATCCCTTCGCCGGGCTGGCCTGGGCGGGCTTCTCCCCCCTCGAGATCTCCGCCAACGGCGACAAGCTCGACCCCACCACGCTGGTCTACGTCAACACCGTCGCCGCGTGGGCGGCGGAGAACGGCAAGACCGACCTGAGCCGCAAGCCGGGCGAGGGCATCGACGACTACCTCAAGCGGCTGGAGGCCGCGGCGGTCGCCAAGGTCATCCCGGCGCTGGAGCCGCACCAGGAGACCGTGGCCAAGGTGCTGAAGGTCTTCGGCGACGCGCGCGGCGTCGCCACGGCCACGCCGATCGTCACCGCCCAGAGCGCCGCGCTGCTGCGCCTGATGGCCAACAACAAGGCCTGGCAGCCGCTCATCAACAAGCTCACCGGCGGCAGGTGGACGATCCAGACCAGGTCGGCGACCGCTCCCGGCACCTACCTGAGCACGCTGACCCGCAAGCTCTTCATGAAGAGCCAGCTCTACCGCGACTACGTCGCGATGTTGCCCGAGTACGCCGAGATGGACCGGGTCGGCCAGGCCACCAACGCGGGCCGTGCCCTGCTCGGCGCCCGGGTGAACAACTTCATCAACCTGACCTTCGGCAACAACAACCTGGTCAAGGCGCTGGAGATCAGCACCCATTCCGGGCAGACCGCCACCCTGGCCGGGCAGGCCAACCTCTTCAAGGTCTGGGCGGCCACCGCCGACCCCAAGAAGCTCGAGGCCGCCGCGGTCATCCTCAAGGCCGACCCGTCGAAGCTGACCCGCATGGGCGTGCTCGCCAAGAGCGCGGGCGGCCTGCGCATGCTGGGCGTGGCGGGCGGCGTGGCCTCCACGCTGTATTCGGGCGCGAACGTCATCTCGCAGGGCAACCCGGTCGACGCGTTCAAGCGCAAGGGCGCGGGGTACGTCGCCGATGTCGCCGAGCTGGGCTTCAACGCCTCGCTGACCGCCGCCATGATCGCGCCCAACCCGATCACGATCGGCGCCACCGTGGTCTTCGGCGCCGTCTACGTGGGCGCCAAGGTGGTGGAACACTGGGATGACATCAAGGAGGGCGCCGGCAAGGTGGTCGACAAGGCCAAGGATCTCGTCAAGTCACTCAACCCGTTCGACTAAGGATCGCGCAGATGCCTTCGCATGACAGTGCCCGTGACCGTTTCCGCCTGGCCCAGGCGCATCTGGGCGTGCTCGGCTGCCTGTATTCAGGTGAGGCGATCCCCGCCGAGCTCCGCGAGGCGCACCTGGAGCTGCGCGAGGCCGGGTTCCTGGCCGACGACGACAGCGCCATGCCCGAGCTCGCCCCGCTGGTGAGCGCCCTGGCCGAGCCCGTCATGGTGGTCAACATCGAGGTCACGGGGCCTGAAGGCATCACGGGCAACGGCGCGATCGTCGGCAACGACTCCTGCTACGTCTACGAGACCTGGCCGGGAGAGGTCGAGTCCGAGTACGTCCCGACCGACCTGTCCACGCTGGTCTGGTCGCTGGCCCGGGTGGTGGGCCTGCGCGAGCGCGACGCCAAGCCGCCGCAGGCGCCGGTCATCCACACCACCATGGCCGCGATGGACGCCGGCTTCGCCGAGCTGGGCCGACTCAACACCGACAGCACCAGCGAGGCGGCCGAGCCCGTGCGGGCGGCCATCGCGCGGGCGAGCGGGCTGGCCGACCCCGAGCTGACGATCCTGACCCACCTGCTGCTGCAGCTGACCGGCAACTGGCGCATGACCGTGGCCTGGCCCAACGCCGAGGGCAAGGGCACCGACGTGCACGGCATGGCGGTGCTCGACTGCGGTCCGCTGGGCTACTGGGTGCGCGAGCGTCCCGCCGAGCCGATCCTGCCCGGCCAGGTGACCCCCGACAGCGAGCTGCGCCTGGTCTTCGCCGACGCGCGCGAGCTCTGGGACCGGATCGTCAACCTGATCCCCGACGAGCCGCCGTCGTCGTGATCGTCCTGACGCGCAGTGTCCCACCAGGGGCGGTCATCGTGCTGTCCGGTACGACTCAGCCGTACGGGTCCATCGAGGTCACGGTGGCCAAGCGCCCCCGCATGGCCACTCTCGAATGCCCGGGGCTGCCCAGGGCGGTGCTCAGCCACCCCGACACCTCCCGGGAGGGCCGGGTGCCGCTCGACGAGCGCACGACGCTGACGGTCGGCGAGCTGCCGGTGATCGTGACGCAGGGGCGCGGCCTGGCCAGGAAGGATCGGGCGCTGAAGATCTCGATGGGCGGCCGCGACTACACCTACCTGGCGACGGGCGCCAACGTGGAGGAGCTGGCCGGCCTGGTGCGCTCGCACGCTCCCCTGGGGTCGACGACCACGGTGACGGTGTCGCCGGAGGCGGGGCCGTACGAGGTCGCGCTGGCCCTGATCCTGCTGGGAGCGGACACCAACCCACTTACTCTGACAAGACGCGCCATTTCCGGCGTAGTCGGTTTCCTGCAGACAGGTCAGGGCGAAGCATAAGCTTTGGTCCCATGATGCGCATCTCCCTCACGGCGCTCACCCGTAACGGCCCGCGCGACGTGGTCGCCCAGGCCGACGACACGGTCACCGCCGGGCGCTTCGCCGAGGTGCTGGGCGAGTCGCTCGGCGAGCCCCGCGCCCAGGTCGTCGCCCATCCCGCCTGGGCCAGCGGTCCGCTGCACCAGCGGGCCGGGCACCTGGGCGGCCTGTGGGTCAACGGCCGGCCCGTCGACCCGTCGACGCCCGCCGGGCAGGTGCTGCGTGACGGTGACATCGTCGCCTTCGACCCGGCGGCCGCCGCCGCCACGCATCGGGGCGAGCCCAGCGGAGCGGTCGAGCTGCGCGTCTCCAGCGGCCCCGCGGCCGGCGCCGTGCACCGGCTCGGCTTCGGCACCTACTCCGTGGGCACCTCACCCGGCTGCTCGGTGCAACTGCCCGACCAGAACACCGGGCCGCACGCCTTCTCGGTGCACGTGACGGTGCACGAGGCCATGGTCGAGCCCGCGCCCGGCGCCTTCGTGCTGCTGGAGGGCAGGCAGCTGGCCGGTCCGGAACGCTGGACTCCCGGGCAGGTGCTCATCACCGGGGCCAGTGTCCTGACCCTCATGCTGCCGGAGAATCCCGACGCGCACCTGACGCCGATCGAGAGCGGGCTGGCCTACAACCGGCCGCCGCGGCTGAGCCAGCCGCCCCGCACCAAGCCCATCGAGGTGCCGATCGAGCCGCAGCGCCCCACCCACCAGCGCCTGCAGTTGCTGACGAGCGTGCTGTTCGGTGTCGGCGGCGTGGTCATGGCCATCGCGTTCAACCAGCCGCTGTTCCTGCTCATGGCGCTGCTGACCCCGCTCACCATGGTCGGCCAGTGGTACAGCGACCGCCGCCACGGCAAACGCAGCCACAAGCAGGCGCTGAAGGAGTTCCGCCTCAAGCGCGACACCTTCGCCCAGGCGCTCGAACTCCTGCGCCTCGACGACCAGGCCGAGCGGCGCGCCCAGTTGCCCGACCCCGCCGAGACCCTGCTGACCGCCACCGGTCCGCGACGCAGGTTGTGGGAGCGCCGCAGCCACGACGCCGACACGCTCCACCTGCGCGTGGGCGTGGCCGACCAGACCTCGCTCATCGAGCTGATCGTCGAGCACGGCAGCAACGCCTCCAACCGGGAGCTGCCCTCGGTGCCGGTCTCGCATGCCGTACCCCTGGCTGTGCCGATGCCGCAGGTCGGCGTGCTGGGCCTGACCGGCGCGCGCCAGACCTCGCGGGCGCTCGGCCGCTGGCTGGTCGCCCAGGCCGCCGCCCTGCACAGCCCGCGCGACCTGGCCATCGTGGTGCTGTCGGCCGACCACGAGGGCGAGGCGAGCTGGAACTGGGTGCGCTGGCTCCCGCACGCCGCCCCGCACGAGGGCGAGGAGTGCCTGTCGCTGGTCGGAGCCGACCCCGAGTCGGCGGCCAGGCGGGCGGTCGAACTCGTCAACAAGATCCAGGCGCGGCGGGCCAGCAAGAAGTCGAACATGGACTTCGGCGGCTTCGGCGGCCTCAACGAGGACAAGCGCGCCTTCGCCGGGTACGCCAGCGAGAAGCCGTACGACATCCTGGTCGTCCTCGACGGCGCGCGGGCCCTGCGCAGCCTGCCCGGCATGCCGCAGATCCTGCAGTTCGGCCCGACCGTCGGCGTCTACAGCATCTGCATCGACGACGACCAGCGCCTGCTGCCCGAGGAGTGCACCACGGTCGCCGTCTGCGACCTCGACAGGCCCGCCTTCGTCCGGCTCAGCGGCGCCATGCAGAGCGCGGAGGTCATCGCCGACCAGGTCAACAGCCCCTGGTGCGACCGCTTCGGCCGGGCGCTGGCCCCGCTGCGCGACGTCAGCCGCGAGGACGCCGACTCCGCGATCCCCACCTCGGCCAGGCTGCTCGACCTGCTGGGCATGCCCGACCCCGCCCCCGAGCAGATCGCCTCCTACTGGTCGCGCGGGCGCACCACCCGGGTGCCGATCGGCATCGGCGCCGACGGCCTCTACACCCTCGACCTGCGCCTGGACGGCCCGCACGGCCTCGTCGCCGGCACCACAGGCGCCGGTAAGTCGGAGCTGCTGCAGTCGTTCATCGCCTCGCTGGCCGTGCACAACCGGCCCGACGAGATGAACTTCGTGCTCATCGACTACAAGGGCGGCTCGGCCTTCAAGGACTGCGCCAAGCTGCCGCACACGGTCGGCATGGTCAGCGACCTCGACGGCCACCTCACCGAGCGGGCCCTGGAATCGCTGGCCGCCGAGCTCAAGCGGCGCGAGCACATGCTGCTCAGGGCCGATGCCAAGGATGTCGAGGACTACAACGACTACCGGGATCAGGGCATGGCGCTGGAGCCCATGCCGCGGCTGATCCTGATCATCGACGAGTTCGCGGCGATGGTGCAGGAACTGCCCGACTTCATCGTCGGCCTGGTCGACATCGCCCGCCGGGGCCGGTCACTCGGCGTTCACCTGATCCTGGCCACCCAACGCCCCGGCGGCGTGGTCACCCCCGACATCGCCGCCAACACCAACCTGCGCATCGCGCTGCGCGTGACCAGCAACGAGGAGTCCGCCGACGTGATCAACGCGCCGGTCGCGGCGCAGATCTCCAAGACCACCCCCGGCCGCTGCTACGTGCGCTCCGGCGCCGCCTCGCTGCACGCCGTGCAGTCGGCGCGCATCGGAGGACGCCGCCCCGGCCAGGGCAAGGCCAAGACGGAGTTCATCGACATCAGCCCGATCACGTGGATCAGGCTCGGCTCCCCGCTCGACTCACGCGCGCAGGCCGAGGACGAGTCGCTGATGGAGACCGACCTGTCGGTGCTGGTCGAGGTGATCGGCCGTACGGCCCGCGCCATGGGCGTCTCCCAGCAGCGCAGCCCGTGGCTGGAGCCGCTGGCCGACACGCTCACCCTGGCCGAGCTGGAGCCGGCCGACACCTGGACCAAGCTGCCGCTGGGCCTGGCCGACGTCCCGTCGTTGCAGATGCGTTCCACCGAGGTCTACGACCTGGCGGCCTCCGGCCACCTGCTGGTGTGTGGCTCGGCCCGCTCAGGACGCTCGACCGTGCTGCGCGCGCTGGCGGCCTCCGTCGCCGTCCAGGCGCCGCCGCGTGACGTGCACCTGTACGCCGTCGACTGCGGCAACAACGCCCTGCTCCCGCTGGTCGGCCTGCCGCACACCGGCGCCGTGGTCGGCCGTGACTCGCCCGACCGCCTCACCCGCCTGACCGACCGGCTGCTCGGCGAGATCGCCAGGCGCCAGCAGCTGCTGGCCGGGCAGGGCTTCGCCGACCTGAGCGAGCAGCGGGCGGCGGTGCCGGAGCACGAGCGCCTGCCGTATCTGCTGGTGCTCTTCGACCGCTGGGAGGGCTTCTACGCGGCCTTCGAGTCCTACGACGGCGGCAAGCTCGTCGACCAGTGGCTGCAGATCCTGCAGGAAGGCGCGGGCGTCGGCGTCAAGGTGGTGATGTCGGGCGATCGCACCACGCTGGTCGGGCGCATCTCCACGCTCTTCGACGACCGCCTGGTGCTCAAGCTGTCGGACCCGGCGGACTACAGCTACGTGGGCATGCGCGCCAAGGACGTGCCCGATCACATGCCTCCTGGACGCGGCTTCCGCGCCGCGACGGTGGTGCGCGAGGTCCAGGTCGGCCTGCTGGCCGCCGATGTGGCGGGCACGGCGCAGGTCGCCGCGCTGCACCAGCTCGGCAGGGAGGCCAAGCTGCGCTTCGGCGAGCTGGCACGGCACCTGCGTCCCTTCCGCGTCGACGCGCTGCCGACCGGCATCACGCTGGCCGAGGCGGTGGCGATGGCCGACGAGGCGCTGCCCTCCGACGCGGTCGTGTTCGGCGTGGGCGGCGACTCGCTGGGCCTGCGCGCCTTCCGCGCCGATGAGCACGGCCCCGCCCTCGTCGTGGCGGGCCCGCCCAAGAGCGGGCGCTCCACCACGCTCGTCACCATGGGCACCTGGCTGGCCCAGCGGGGCTACACGCTGGTCACCATCACGCCGCGCCGCTCACCGGTGCGCGACCTGCCCGGTGCCTCCTTCGGCGGCGAGGCCTCGCCCGACGAGGTCAGGCAGGCGCTGTCCGGCAAGCACGCACTGCTGGTCGACGACCTGGAGCTGCTGGGCAACGACAGCGAGCTGGCCGAGTGGCTGACCGATTACGTGAGCGAGGTGCGCGACACCGGCAACCTGGTCATCGGCGCGGGCAGCGTCGAGGACCTCGACTCCATGTACCGCGGTCCCGTCGTGGCCATGAAGAAGGCGCGCAACGGGCTGCTCCTGCGGCCGACCTCCACCAGCCAGGGCGACCTGCTCGGGGTACGACTGCCGCGCAGCCTGGCCACCGGCTCTGGACCGGCGGGTCGCGGGCTGATGGTGCTGGGCGGCACGTGGGAGCTGGTGCAGGTGGCGAGCGCCTAGCTCGCGGGCGGGTACACCATCGGCTGGATGTAGACGTTGACCCGCCGCCGGTCGTCAGCAGGATCGGCGGCGGCCCTGCCGCGCTCGCGCCACTGCTCGATCAGCTCGTTGAAGTCGTCGTAGAACTGCCTCAGCTCGTCCGCGGTCAGCTCCATGGGCCCGTTGACGCTGGGCAGCGTCACGTCCTGCCACTCCTGCGGCAGGCTGTGCATGGCCTCCACCGACCGCCGGTTGCGCTCGGCGGCTGCGTCGACCCACGCCAGCAGGGCGGCCCGCTGCGTGTGCTGCCCGACGGGGTCGCCGGCGAAGTCGGAGGGCGTCATCGACAGGCTGTCGGTCGGCACGAAGCGCCACCAGCGCTCGCGCTTGTCACGCGCCAGCTCGGGCGCCTCGGCCACCAGCCCGTGCTGCCCCAGCTGCTGCAGGTGATAGCTGACCGCCCCGACCGCCTCGCCCACGCGCGCGGCCAGCATGCCCACGGTGGCGGGCCCGATCTCGGCGACGGCCATGAGCAGGCGCACCCGCGTCGGATGGGCCATCGCCTTGAGCGTGCCCACGTCGTCGGGGCCGAGGTGCCGCCGTGTCTGCTCCACGGAAGAGATCCTATCGAGAGACTTGTACAAGAGTTCTTGTACAACTTATCTTGTTGAACCATGCAGCCGTTGAGAAGGAACCTCCGCTTCCAGCTGTTCTGGATGGGATCGGCCGCCTCCGAGCTGGGCTCGACGCTCTCCTGGCTCGCCTATCCCCTGCTCGTGCTCGCCCTGACCGGCTCCCCCACGCAGGCGGGCCTGGTCGGCGCCGTCGCCGTGGGCGCCGAGATCATCTGCGGCATCCCCGCCGGGGCGCTGGTGGACCGATGGGACCGCAGGCGCGTCCTGCTCGGCACCGACCTCGTGCGCATGGCCGCCATGGCGAGCCTGGCGCTGGCCCTGCTGGCCGACGCGCTGACCATGCCGCACCTGCTCGCCGTCGCCGTGGTCAACGGCGTGGCGAGCGCGCTGTTCTGGCCCGCGCACGGCGCCTCCCTGCGCGCGCTGGTGCCGAGCGAGCAACTGCCGACCGCCTACGCCCAGGAGCAGACCCGCCAGCACGCCGCGGGCCTGGCGGGCCCGGCGCTGGGCGGCGTGCTGTTCTCCCTGGGTCGCGCGATCCCGTTCCTCGTCGACGCCGTGACGTACCTGGTCTCGTTCGTCTGCGTGGCGTTCGCCCGGGTGCCCAGACGCCCGGAGACGCCCGCGGAGCCGCAGAGCATGCGTGAGGGCATCGGCGAGGCGTTCCGCTGGTTGTGGAACCAGCCCGTGCTGAGGGCGTCCGCCGCACTCGCCTTCGTGATCAACCTGGTGGTCAACGCGATGAAGCTGCCGATCATCGTGATGGTCGCCACCCCGGCGGACGTCGGCCTGGTGATGGCGGCCCTGGGCGTCGGAGGCCTCGCGGGCGCGGCCATCTCGGCCCGGCTGATGCGCCTGCTCCCCACCGGGCGCCTCATGCTCGCGGGCGTGTGGTTCCTGGCGGCCGTGCTGCCGTTCCTGGTGCTGCCGCTGGGCACCTACTGGGCAGCCGTGGTGCTGTTCGTCGCCATGCTGGCGGCGCCCGCGCTGAACATCGCGATCGAGGTCGAGATCGCCCGTACCGCGCCCGACCACATGCAGGGGCGGGTCCACGGCGTCATCGGCGTCGCCTTCGGGGGCGCCACGCCGCTCGCTCCCCTGCTCGGCGGCGTGCTCAGCCAGTACGCCGGCGCCGCGCCCGCGATCCTGATCCTGTGCGCGCCCCTGGCGCTGTGCGGCATCGCGGGCCTGTTCTCAGCGGCCCTGCGCGCGAAGAGGGACCTCCCTCGGCGGGAGGCCCCTCTTTCGGTGTAGCTCAGGCGCCGGTCGCGGCCTGGATGGCTTCCTTGTTCTTGCGGATGCCGTCCTGGGCCTCCTCAAGGGCCTGGGAAACCTTGTCGAAGGAGGACTTGTACGCCTCCCACGCGGACTTGAACTTGTCAGCGTTGGGACCGGACCACGAAGCCGGGATCTTGTTCGCCTCGCCGTCGAGCGCCTTCTTGGCGTCCAGGACCGCGCCCGACTGGGTCTTGAAGGTCTGGGACATCTTCTCCATGTCCGCGATGACTCCACCGACCTTAGCGTCGCCCATGGATCTCCCCTTTACCGTCAGTCTCAGAGATAACAGCCATCACAATAGTCACAAATCCAGACATGGCGCAGTTATCCCCATAAAGACTGACCGGGGTGCCGGCGCGGGCACCCCGGTGGTGGGCCGAGTCGTCAGCGGGTGGCGGACTCGATGTTGCCCCGGTAGGTGTTGATCACGCGGGACGCTTCGGCGAGTTCCTCCGTCATACGCTGGAACGCCGCCCGGTAGTTCTGCCAGGCACTGCCGAACCGGTCGGCGCCGGGCCCGGTCCAGGCGGTGCCGACCTTGGCAGCCTCCCGGTCGAGCGCGGCCATGGTGGCGCGTACGGTCTCCGACTGCTGGGTGAACTGCGTCGCCATCTGCTGCATTTCAGCGGGATTGCCACCGAGCAGGCTCTGGCTCATGCCGTACCTCCTGGATCGACGCTAGAAGCGCCCCAACGATAGGTCTCGGATCAAGGCATCGCCCGGCGATATAGCGAGCGGCTATGGTCTTCCAGAGGATTATTCGGATCTATGGGGAGCAACTGTGCGCGAGGTTGTGGTGACCGGCGGGGGCACGGGGATCGGGCTGGCGATCGCGAAGGCGTTCGCCGAGCTCGGCGACAGCGTGACCGTCACCGGACGCCGCGAGCACGTGCTGAAGGAGACGGGTTTCCCCTACGTCGCCTTCAACGCCGCCAGCCCCGTCGCGGTCAACGACGCGCTCGGCCGGCTGCCGGTGAAGGTCGACGTGCTCGTCAACAACGCGGGCGGCAACACCAACCTCGACAGGGCCGACTCCGACGACCTCATGGACGTCGCCGAGTCGTGGTGGGCCAATCTCAACGCCAACCTGCTGTCGGCGGTGCTGGTCACCAAGGCGCTCCAGCGCCGGATCAGCGACGGCGGCCGCATCATCTCCATCGGCTCGATCGCCGCGCGCGGCACCGGGTCGGGTTCGTACGGCGCGGCCAAGGCAGCCCTGGAGGCCTGGACCGCGGACGTGGCGGCCGAGCTGGGCCCCAGGGGTGTCACCGCCAACGTGATCTCCCCCGGCCTGGTCGTGGAGACCGAGTTCTTCAAGGGACGCCTGACGGACGAGGGCATCAAGCGACGAGTCGAGGGCACTCGCAACGGCAGAGCGGGCACGCCGTCGGACGTGGCCGGCACCGCCGTCTTCCTCGCCTCGCCCGGCGCCCGGCATGTGACCGGACAGGTGGTCCACGTCAATGGTGGCGCTTACCTGGGTCGTTAGACTCGATCCGGGTCAATCGGGAAGGGAAGAACGTGCGTAAGGTTCTGATCGCGAATCGCGGCGAGATCGCCGTGCGGGTGGCCCGTGCCTGCAAGGACGCCGGGATCGCCAGCGTGGCCGTCTACGCCGACCAGGACCTGGACTCCCTGCACGCAAAGGTCGCCGACGAGGCGCACGCGCTGGGCGGCCAGTCTCCCGCTGAGACCTACCTCGACGTCGCCAAGCTGCTGAAGATCGCCCAGCAGACCGGGGCCGACGCCGTCCACCCGGGCTACGGCTTCCTGGCCGAGAACGCCGGCTTCGCCCAGGCGGTGATCGACGCCGGGCTGACCTGGATCGGCCCGCCGCCGAGCGCCATCGCGGCGCTGGGCGACAAGGTCCAGGCGCGGCACATCGCGCAGAAGGTGGGCGCGCCCCTGGTGGCCGGCACCAAGGACCCGGTGGCGGGTGCCGAGGAGGTGGTGGCCTTCGCGCAGGAGCACGGGCTGCCCATCGCCATCAAGGCGGCCTACGGCGGCGGTGGCCGCGGCCTGAAGGTGGCCAGGACGATCGAGGAGATCCCCGAGCTGTTCGACAGCGCGGTGCGCGAGGCGGTCACCGCCTTCGGCCGGGGCGAGTGCTTCGTGGAGCGCTACCTCGACAAGCCGCGCCACGTGGAGACCCAGTGCCTGGCCGACGCCCACGGCAACGTCGTGGTGGTCAGCACCCGTGACTGCTCGCTGCAGCGGCGCCACCAGAAGCTGGTGGAGGAGGCGCCCGCGCCCTTCCTCGACCAGGAGCAGCTCGACCTGCTCTACACCAGTTCCAAGGCCATCCTGCGGGAGGCCGGCTACGTGGGTGCCGGCACCTGCGAGTTCCTGGTCGGCCAGGACGGCACGATCTCCTTCCTGGAGGTCAACACCCGCCTGCAGGTCGAGCACCCGGTGACCGAGGAGGTGGCCGGCGTCGACCTGGTGCGCGAGATGTTCCGCGTCGCCGAGGGCGAGGAGCTCGGCTACGACGACCCGCGGCTGCGCGGCCACTCGATCGAGTTCCGGATCAACGCCGAGGACGCAGGGCGCGGCTTCCTGCCCGCCCCCGGCACGCTGACCGCGATGCGGGCGCCGAGCGGCCCGGGGGTGCGCCTCGACTCCGGTTACGAGTCCGGGATGACCGTGCCGCAGACCTTCGACTCCCTGATCGCCAAGCTGATCGTCACCGGGCGCACCCGCGCGGAGGCGCTGGAGCGCTCGCGCCGGGCGCTGGCCGAGTTCGAGATCGAGGGCATGCCCACGGTCCTGCCCTTCCACCGCGTGATCGTCGAGGACCCCGCGTTCACGGGCGAGCCCTTCTCCGTGCACACCCGCTGGATCGAGACCGAGTTCGACAACCGGATCGAGCCCTACGCGGGCGAGGTCGACACCGCCGAGGCCGAGCCGCGCGAGCGGGTGACGGTCGAGGTGGGCGGCAAGCGGCTCGAGGTCGTGCTCCCCGCGGGCTTCGGCGTCGCCCGCACCGCTCAGCCCTCAGCGAACAAGAGCCCGAGGCGCGCGGCGACCGGCGGCAGGAAAGCCGGCGCCGTGAGCGGCGACGCCCTGGTCACGCCCATGCAGGGCACCATCGTCAAGGTGGTCGCCTCCGACGGCGACACCGTGGCCGAGGGTGACACGGTCGTGGTCCTCGAAGCGATGAAGATGGAGCAACCCCTGACGGCGCACAAGTCCGGCACCATCACCGGCCTCGACGCGGCCGTCGGTCAGACCGTGACGGCTGGCGCGGCTATCTGCGAGATCAAGGACGTATAGCAGGTAAGTTCGGTGGAGGAGGAACTTTGCCGATCGCCGGTTCGTCCCTATGGGCGAAGGAGGCTAGCTGCCGATGACCCACTCGCTGCGCCGGGCAGGGGCCGCGCTCGTTGCGCTGCTCGCCGGGCTGTTCGCTGTTCTCGCATTCCAACCAGCGGCCCACGCCGCCGCGCTTCCCGATGCCACCGCCGTGATGGCCGAATGGAAGTCGGGCGACCCGCTCTACGTCGACTCCGGATCACCGCTCAGCGGTGACCAGCAGTCCGACATCACCAACGACTTCAAGGACGCCAGCTCCAAGATCTACGGTGTCGCCGTGGCCGACGGCGCCGCGACCGAGGCCGAGGCCGGCGCCTTCATCCAGACCCTGGGCAAGGAGCTCGACGCGGCCGGACGCCCCGACGCGACGATCGCCATGTTCGTCGGCACGCGGATGTACGCCGACTCGACGGTGGTCAACCAGGCCACCCTCAACCGCATCCAGGGCCTGGCCATCCAGAACGCCGGCGGCGACTTCGCCAAGGGCATCGCTGAGTGGACCGAGCGCGTCGACCTGGCCGCTGCGGGCAAGACCCGCTCGGCTCTGAGCTCGAGCCCGGTCAGCGGCGGCGGTGGCGGCTCCGGCGTGCTGATCGCGCTCGGCGCCCTGGCCGTGGTCGGCGGCGGCGGTTACTTCCTCTACTCGCGCAACGCCAAGAAGAAGCGCCTGGAGCAGGAGGCCCGCGACCTGGCCGCGGTCAAGTCCACCGTGGAGGAGGACGTCACCAAGTTCGGTGAGGAGATCACCGCGCTCGACACCGACGTCACCCTTCAGGGCGAGGGCGGCCAGCACATCGGCGAATGGCAGCAGGCCCTCGACTCCTACGAGCGGGCCAAGACCCAGCTCGCCGCGGTCACCAAGGCCGACCAGATCCGCGAGGTCACCCAGACGCTCGAGGACGGCCGCTACGCGCTGGCCGTGGTGAAGGCCAAGGTCGCCAACGAGCCGATCCCCGAGCGCCGCGCTCCCTGTTTCTTCAACCCGCAGCACGGCCCGTCCGTGCGCGACGTGCGCTGGGCCCCGCCCGGCGGCGCCGTGCGCGAGGTGCCGGCCTGCGCCATGGACGCCCAGGCGGTCGAGCAGGGCTACGACCCGCAGCCGCGTGAGGTCATGGTCCACGGCCAGCGCGTGCCCTACTACAACGCGGGCCCGGCCTACCAGCCCTACGCCTACGGCTACTACGGCGGCTTCGGCGACGTCATGACCGGCATGTTCATCGGCACGATGATGGGCTCCATGATGTTCGGCGGCATGGGCATGGGCGGTTACGGCGCCGGCTACGCCGACGGCGCGGCCGCCGGTGACATGGGTGGCGGAGACTTCGGCGGCGACGCCGGCGGCTGGGGTGACTTCGGCGGCGGAGGCGACTTCGGCGGCGGAGACTTCGGCGGCGGCGACTGGTAAGCAGTCTCGCGGGAAGGGGGGCACCCGACGGGTGCACCCCTTCTTATTTGCCCACTTTCTCCGCAATTCCGTGGGACGCCGCGCCTGCTGCTGGGCGGCCACCTGACGAACCTCACCGGCCGCTCCCTCAGCGGCGAGCCGTGGCCGTAGGTGAACGTGCCGTGCCCGCCGCGCTGATCGCGATCTACGCCCTCCTGTAGGTGAGCCTGGGCTGGAGCAGGGTCGAGGCGGGCACCTGGCGGCCTTCGAGCTTCTCCATCAGCAGCCGCACCGCCTCCCTGCCGACCTCCTCGGCGGGGATCAGCACCGAGGCGAGCCGGGCGCGGTCGGCGATGTCGTCGGGGCAGATCGCCACGACCTCCAACTGCCTGTCGAGCTCGCGCAGGGTGGCCAGGACGTGCCCGACGGCCGCCTCGTTGTGCACCACCAGGCCGGTGACCTGAGGATGGTCGGCCAGGAGCTGCTTGACGGTGACACGGACGTCGTCGAAACCCTCCTCGCAGGGCAGCGCGACGCCGGACAGGCCCCGTGCCTCGATCGCGTCGGCGAAGCCGGAGCGGGTGCGGCGGGCGAAGCCGGTGCCGCGCTCGTAGACCACGGCGGGGGCGCCGAGCAGGGCGATCTCGCGATGGCCGCGGCCCGCCAGGTGCGCCACGCACAGCTTGCCCGCTGCCTCGAAGTCGAGGTCGACGCAGGTCAGCCCGGCCGAGTCGGCGGGGAAGCCGATCAGCACGGTCGGTTCCGACAGCTCGCGCAGCACCGGCACGCGCTCGTCGTGCTCCTCTATGTCCATCAGGATCAGGCCGTCGACCAGGGCGCTGGCGGCGGCACGGCGGATGCCGTCGGTGCCCTCGTCCGCGGTCAGCAGCAGCACGTCGTGGTCGAAGCTGCGGGCGGCGGTGACCACGGAGGTGGCGAACTGCATCAGCACCGGCACGTGCATGCCCGCGCGCAGCGGCAGCACCAGCGCGATCACGTTGGCCCGCTTGCTGGCCAGGGCCCGCGCGCCGGCGTTGGGGTGGTAGCCGAGCGCGCGCACGCTGTCGAGCACGCGGCGGCGGGTCTCGGCGGAGATCGCCCGCTTGCCGCTCAGCACGTAGGAGACCGTGCTCACCGCGACGCCCGCGTGCCGGGCGACCTCGGCGATCGTCACATCCCTGCCCTTCATGCGAAGCACAGCCCGCGCACGGTGATCCCGCAGTTTTCCAGCACGACATAAAGGTCGTGCACACCCTCGTATTCGGCAAGTGCGGACCTGCTCACCACGGCCTCGTACCGGTCGGTTCTGGGCACGGGGAAGGAGGCCAGCACCTGACCGCCCAGCGGATCGTCGCGGCGCAGCGTGATGACGCCGCCCTCGGTGCTGCCCGCCTCGATCTCGCACCTTCTGGCGCCCTTGAGGTCGACCTGGCGGAAGCGGACCCAGGCGCCGTCCGCCTCCGCCTTGACGGCCTCACCGCGCTCCCTGGAGGCCGCCACGAAGGTGATCGCGTCGTAGTCGTCGTGGTCCACCGCGTCCAGAGGTCCCGTGCGCGGCGGGACCACCTCGCCCGCGACGTCGAAGCGGGCGCTCAGGCGCAGGTCGGTGGCGCTGCGGCCGACCATGAGCTGGTGCGGTGCGCTCTCCACGACGAACCTGCCGCGGGTGACGTCCCAGAAGGCGAGCTCGTCGATCCGGAAGGCGACCGACACCGTACGGCTCTCGCCGGGCGCCAGCCGTACCCTCGCGAATCTGCGCAGCTTGCGCTGGGGCTGCTTGACGCGGGAGACCCGCTGGCGCGAGTAGAACTGGACGACCTCGCCGCCCTCGCGCGAGCCGGTGTTGGTGACGGTCACGCTCGCCCTGATCTCGTCGGCGGTGGTGGTCACGACCAGGCCGGAGTAGTCGAAGGTCGTGTAGGACAGGCCGTGGCCGAAGGGGTAGAGCGGGGTGCCCAGGTAGTACAGGTAGGTGGCGTCGGCGGTGATGATGTCGTAGTCGAGCAGGTCGGGCAGCTCGCAGGCGTCCCTGTACCAGGTCTGGGTGAGGCGGCCCTCGGGTTCCGCGTCGCCGAAGAGCACGTCGGCCAGCGCGTTGCCGTACTCCTGTCCGCCGTGCGCGGACCAGACGGCGGCGCGCTCGGCTCCGGTCCAGGTGAACGGGTAGCCGCTGCTGATCACCAGCACGGTGTCGGGGTTGGCGGCGGCGACCGCCTTCAGCACGGCCTGCTGCGCCTGCGGCAGCGCCAGGTCGGAGCGGTCCTCGGTCTCGCGGCCGTTGACCAGCGGGTGGTCACCGGTGACCACGATCGCGACGTCGGCGTCCCTGGCCACCTCCGCCGCCTGCTCGGCCCCGTTGACGAGCACCTCGACGGTGAGCGGCAGCGGGTCCTCCTGGAGTCCTCCGGCGCCGACGTAGCGGCCGGTCGACAGGTTGCGCAGCGAACGGCCGACCCAGCGGAAGGTCTGGCGCACCTCCCAGCCGTTGGGCCCCGGCTGGTCGGCGATCAGCTGGCCGTCCTCGGTCGCGCCCAGGAACCGCCCGGTGGCCACGGACCGCAGCGCCAGCGCGCCGCCGCCCCAGTCGAACACGTCGAAGTAGCCCAGCTCGGGTCCGTCCTCGACGGCGAGCCTGATCCGGTCGACGCCCTCGCAGAAGACGGCCGCGTCCAGCCCCTTCCTGGCGGTGACGGCGTACGGCAGGCTGCCGGAGTACCAGTCCTCCATGAGCGTGTCGCCGAGCTGGCCGATCACCGCGATCCTGGCGGTGCGCGCCAGGGGCAGTAAGCCGTCGTTGTGCAGCAGCACCATCGAGCGCCGCGCGGCCTCGCGGGCCAGCTCCTGGTGCTCAGGGCTGTTGACCACGTCCTCGCCGATGTGGTCGTACGGCGTGGCGGGGTCGAACTCGCCGAGGCGGAACCTGATCGACAACGCGTGCCGTACCGCGACGTCGAGGTCGTCCTCGGTGAGCAGGCCGCGGGCGAGGGCGTCGGCGATGTGGTCCAGGGTGTCCTGCGGGCGGTCGTCGTCCTGGGTGAAGCTGTCGAGCCCCGCCTTGATCGCGTGGGCGTAGGCCTCGGCCGCGTCGTCGTGGTAGGCCTGCAGCCCGGTCAGGTTGCCGGGGGCGTAGGCGTCGCTCACCACGTGGATGTCGTCGGGCGCCCAGGCGCGCAGGATCTCGTTGATCAGCGGGCTGAGGTGGGCGGGCCGGCCGTTGACCAGGTTGTAGGAGGGCATGACCGCCACCGCGGCGCCGCTCTCCAGGGCCGGGCGGTAGCAGGGCAGCTCGTACTCGTGCAGCACCCTGGGGGGCAGGTTGCTGCTGGTCACGCAGCGGTCGGTCTCGTTGTTGTAGCCGAGGAAGTGCTTGAGCGTGGGGGCCGTCCGCATCACGGGAGCGCTCCCACGAAGCCCGCGGGCGTACGCCTCGCCCATGAGCCCGGTCAGCCACGGGTCCTCCGAGTAGCCCTCCTCGTTGCGTCCCCATCTCGGGTCGCGCAGCGGGTTCACCACGGGCGCCCACACGTTGCGCCCCGCACCCTTGTGGCGGAAGGCGACGACCTCTTCGCCGGTCGCCTCCCCCACCCTGGCGACCAGGTCCGGGTCCCAGGTGCTGGCCAGGCCGACGGCCTGCGGGAAGACGGTGGCCTGGCCGAGCCAGGCCAGGCCGTGCAGCGCCTCGGTGCCCGTGCGGTAGGCGTCGATGCCGAGACGGTCGATGGGGGGCTGGTACTGGTGCAGCAACGCGATCTTCTCCGGCACGGTGAGCCGGGCCATCAGGTCGGCCATGCGCTCGGCGAGGGGGAGATCGGGGTCGCGGAACGTCTCGTTCATCGTCATCCTCTTGTCGAAGCGCTTCGACGGCCCATGTCGAAGCGCTTCGATCGGTTGCCGGAGAGGTTTCTGGGGGATTTCGCGGTGTTTCAAGAAGGGTGCACCCCTCCGTGGCGAAGGTCAAGAGCCGGGGAGGGTCCGTGCGGGCGAGCAGCCAGGACCCGGCGGCCGAGCCCTCCGCCCGCCCGCCGTGGGTCAGGTGACCGAGGGCAGGCGGCCGGAGTCGACGGAGTCGAGCACGCGGGCCGCTCCCCCGAGCGCGGCGGCGTCGAGCCCGAGCGAGGAGGCGACCACCGTCACCTCCGGCGCGATGGCCCTGGCACGCAGCTCCGTCTCGAGCGCGGGCAGCAGCCAGGGCGCCAGCGGCACGTAGAAGCCGCCCAGCACCACCACCGACGGGTTGAGCAGGTTGGCGACGATGGCCACGCCCTTGCCGAGGTTGCTCCCGACGCTCTCGATCCGGGCGATCGTGGCAGCGTCGCCCGCACCCGCCAGGCGCTCGATCTCCTCGACCTCGGCGCCGGAGACGGTGTCGAGCAGGGCGCCGATGCCGGCCATCGCCTCCAGGCAGCCCACCCGGCCGCACCTGCAGGCCGGACCTGAGGCGTCGAGCTGGATGTGGCCGATCTCGCCGCTGAAGCCGAGCGCGCCGCGCCGCAGGGCGCCGTCCATGATGACGCCGGCGCCCACACCGATCTCGCCGGTCAGGTAGACCAGGTCGGTGGCACCCGCGTGCTCGCCGAACCGTTGCTCGGCCAGGGCCGCGAGGTTGGCGTCGTTGTCGACCTGGATCGGGAAGCCGGGGTCGCGCAGGGCCTTGGCCAGGTCTCCGCCGAGGTCGAGGTCGCGCCAGCCGAGGTTGGGCGCCAGCCGTACGGCCCCCTGGGCGTCGATCAGGCCGGGCACCGCCACCGTGAGCCCCAGCACCTGGCGGTTCTGCTTGGCCATGCGGGCGACCACGCGCCTGATGATCGCGGCGACGGCCGCGATACCCTCGCCGACGTGCTGCCCCGCCTCGAAGGCGCGTCGCCACGACAGCAGCCGCTCGCCGCCCAGCCCGACGGCGACGGCGCTCACGTAGCCGACGTTGATCTCCACCCCGATGGCGGCGTACGGCGCGCCGTCGAGCATCAGCATGATCGCCGGCCTGCCCACCCGGTTCTCGGTCAGCCCGATCTCGCGGACCAGCCGTCGCTCGATGAGGTCGGCCACGAGGCTGGAGACCGTCGCCTTGTTGAGGCCGGTCCCCGCCGCGATGTCGGCCCGCGAGCACGGCGCATGGTCGCGGACGAAGCGCAGGACCACCGAGAGGTTGGTGGCGCGGACGTCGGCGAAGTCAGCCGGCTGCGGATCGATGTTCGATGTGATCAAAGCCGCCCCCACTCCGGATCCGCCCCATCATGCCTCATGACTGCCCCATACCGTGAACATGGAGTCCGCCGAAACGCCGCATCGCGCTCCCGTCATCAATCTGTGACCGCTGCCACACCTTGTGGCCAGTCTGACACTGAACTAATTTGTTTGGCTATCAGACGAACTAACTCTATCGGGTCCCCTGCTCGAGAACCAGAAGGGAGCGCGCCGTGACATCGTCCTCGAAGGGCGCGATCAACCGCCGCGGCTTTCTCACCCTTGCCGGACTCTCCGCGTTCGCCGCTGCCTGCGGCGGCACCGCGCCGGTCTCGCGCAAGGGCTCCGGCACCGCCGAGGCGGTGGACAAGCTGACCCAGCTGCTGCCCAAGCACATCCCCTACGCGGGTGTGAAGCCCGACGTCAGCAACCCCGTCTCGATCGGCTACACCTCCTACCCGCAGACCCTGGTCAAGGCGATCCCCGAGGTGCCGGGCAAGGGCAGCACCTTCACCGCGATGACGCCCCTGTGGGGACCGCCGCCGCCGGTGCCCAACGAGTACTACGACGGCGTCAACAAGGCGCTCGGCGCCACCGTCAAGCTCAACATCGTCGACGGCAACGCCTACGTCGACAAGCTCGGCCCCATGCTGGCCGCGGGCAACGTGCCGGAGATCACCGCCGTGCCCGGCTGGAACGTACAGGCCCTGGCCGACTTCGACCGCACCGTCGACCGGCTCTTCGCCGACCTCGGCCCCTACCTGTCCGGCGACAAGTCGGCCGCCTACCCGATGCTCGCCAACATCAGCGAGGAGGCGTGGGCCTTCGGCGTGTGGAACGGCAAGCTCATGTCGATCCCGCACCCCGGCCAGAGCCCGGCCCGCGTGACGTACTACCGCAAGGACATCTTCGACAAGCTCGGCGTGCAGCCGTGGAACACCGCCGACGAGCTCTTCGAGCTGGGCAAGAAGATCACCGACGCCAAG
The DNA here is from genome assembly GCF_013761175.1 of Nonomuraea soli. Classification (GTDB taxonomy): domain Bacteria; phylum Actinomycetota; class Actinomycetes; order Streptosporangiales; family Streptosporangiaceae; genus Nonomuraea; species Nonomuraea soli. The sequence goes on along the minus strand of NZ_JACDUR010000004.1, from coordinate 116,664 downwards.
CAGAAGCGCTGGGCCTTCGGCGGCATCCACCAGGAGATCGAGCGGGCCTTCCGCGCTCCCAGCAGCTGGAGGCTGGAGGGCGGCAAGCTGCTCCACAAGTTCGAGACCAAGGAGTACGCCGACGCCATCGCCTTCATCCGCAAGCTCTACGAGGCCGAGCTCGTGCACCCGACGATCGTCGCGCAGGGCTACACCTCCCCGGCCGGCAAGGAGCTGTTCGAGGGCGGCCAGGCCGTCATCACCGACGACGGCTTCGGCGCCTGGCACGAGGCCGTGACGCGCCAGGCGCCGGTCAACCCCGACTTCGTGATGAGCCCGCACTACTGGACCCACGACGGCGGCCAGCCGTTCGGCTGGTACCAGGAGCCGGCGTGGATGTACCTGTTCCTGCGCAAGGATCTGCCCAAGGAGAAGATCGAGGAGGTCCTGCGCATCCTCAACTGGTTCGGCTCGCCGATCGGCACCGAGGAGTACCACCTGTGGCGCTACGGCGTGAAGGACGTGCACTACACGCAGAAGCCCGGTGAGTTCCCCGCCTACACCAAGAAGGGCCAGCAGGAGTCGCAGCCACCGACCTTCTTCTTCCTCTCCAGCCAGGTCGAGCCCGACAGCGAGTACTTCCCCGGCTACATCAAGGCCGCCGGCGACCTCAAGCTGGCCTGGTACAACAGCCGCGAGAAGTACCCCTTCGAGGGCATCCGCAAGCAGGACCCCTCCAAGCTGGCCGCCGCGCAGCAGCCCACCGAGGACAAGGTCCGCGACGTGGTCAAGGGGCGCCGCCCGCTGGAGGACCTGGCCAAGATCGTCCAGGAGTGGCGTGACGCCGGCGGCGAAGAGGCACGCACCTTCTTCATGAAGGTCCTCAAGGACAACGGCCGTGTCTGATCGTCGTGCGGTTCCCGTGGCCGAGCGCAGCCCGGCCACGGGGACGACCCCTGCACGCCCGCGGGACAGGCGCGAGCGCCGCCGCCCCAGCCAGTCGTCGTTCCTCAGCCGCCTGCGCAGGGACTGGCAGCTGCTCCTGATGGTCGTGCCCGCGCTCGGCCTGCTCGGGCTCTTCCACTACGTGCCGACGTTGTGGAACATGATCGCCTTCCTCGACTACACCCCGATCGACGGCATCGCCAACAGCCCGTACGTCGGGTGGGGCAACTTCGTCTATCTCATGGGCGAGCCCGCCTTCTGGCACGCCGTCGGCAACACGGTGACGATCACCGCTTTCCAGCTGGTCTTCTACTTCCCGGCGCCGATCGCCCTGGCCATCCTGCTCAACAGCGTGCTGCGTCCCAGGCTGCGTGCGGTCATCCAGAACATCGTCTACCTGCCGCACTTCTTCTCGTGGGTGCTGGTGGTCACGGTCTTCCAGCAGATGATCGGAGGCGCGGGACTCACGGCGCAGGTGATGCGCGACTGGGGCATGAGCCCGATCGACCTGATGACCAACCCCGACACCTTCATCGGACTGGTCACCGTCCAGGCGATCTGGAAGGACGCCGGCTGGGGGATGATCATCTTCCTCGCCGCGCTCAGCACGATCAACCCCAACCTCTACGAGGCCGCCGCCGTCGACGGGGCCAGCCGTTGGCAGCGCCTGTGGCACATCACCCTGCCGGGCCTGCGCCCGGTCATCGTGCTCCTGCTCATCCTGCGCCTGGGCGACGCCCTCAACGTGGGATTCGAGCAGTTCATCCTCCAGCGCGACGCGGTCGGAGCGGGAGCCGCCGAGGTGCTCGACACCTACGTCTACTGGCTGGGCCTGCTGACCGGCGACTGGAGCATCGGCGCCGCGGCCGGGCTGTTCAAGGGAGTCGTCGGCCTCATCCTGATTCTGGTCGCGAACAAAGTCGCCCACAAGCTCGGCGAGCAGGGGATCTACCAACGATCATGAGCACTGTCACGCAAACCTCACTCCGGCCCGTCTGGGACGAGGAACCCTCGCTGCTCGGGAAGATCGGCAAGGCTCTGGCCCTGGCCCTCGTGACGCTCGCCGTCCTCTTCCCCCTCTACATCGTGGTGCTGACCAGCATCTCCTCCGCCCAAGCGATCAACGAGGCGGGCGGACTGGTCATCGTGCCGAACGGCTTCAGCTTCGACGCCTACGCCGAGGTGCTCGGCGGCGGGGTCGTGCTGAAGGCGCTGACGGTCAGCATCGGGATCACCGTGGTGGGGACGGCGCTGAGCCTGTCGGTCACCGCCATGGCCGCCTACGGCCTGTCGCGGCCCGGCTCGCTCCTGCACCGGCCGCTGCTGTTCGCCGTGCTGATCACGTTCCTGTTCGGGCCGGGCATCATCCCGTCGTACATCATGGTCTACAGCCTCGGGCTGCTCGACAGCTACGCGTCGCTGATCCTGCCCGCCGCGATCTCCGCGTTCAACCTCGTGGTGCTGCGGGCGTTCTTCATGGCCATCCCCGGCGAGGTGATCGAGAGCGCCAGGATCGAGGGGGCGACCGACTTCCAGATCTTCCGCAAGATCGTGCTGCCGCTGTCGAAGGCGGCGCTGGCCGTGATCGGGCTGTTCTACGCCGTGGCGTACTGGAACGCCTTCTTCAACGCGCTGCTCTACCTCAACGACAGCGGCAAGTGGCCGCTGCAGCTGGTCCTGCGGACCTACATCCTGCAGGGCCAGCCCATGCAGACCGCCTCGGGGGTCATGGACGCCAGCGGGCTGGGCCTCTCGGCGGTGCCGGTGACCTCGGTCAGGATGGCGGTGCTGGTGCTCGCGATGATCCCGGTGGTGCTCATCTACCCGTTCATCCAGCGCCACTTCATCAAGGGTGTGATCATCGGCGCCGTCAAGGGCTGAGACCTCGTACGGCTCCCGCGTGGTGGCGGGAGCCGTACACGTTTCTAGCGCCTGGCCCGGTCGAGGTGGGCGGCGGCGGCCTGCTCCAGGTGCGACAGGTCGCCGGAGATGGTGGCGAAGACGAATCCCTCGGCCAGGCGGCGGGCGGCCACCTCGCCCGTCGGGGTGTGGATGCCCGCCGCCACCCCGCTCGCGGCGGCGGCCTTGCGGATCCGTTCCAGTGCCTGCTCGAAGACGTCGGCGATGGCCGGGTCGCCGGGATAGGCGCCGCCCAGGGCCAGGGAGAGGTCGGAGGGGCCGATGTAGACGCCGTCGAGGCCGGGCACGGCGCAGATCTCCTCGACGGAGGCGAGCGCCCTGGGGGTCTCGATCATGGCGACGACGGTGACGTTCTCGTTGACGTCGGCCGGTTTCGGACGTGTTCCCGCAGGGTCGCGCATGGGGCCATAGGAGCGGGTGCCGAGGGGCGGGAAGCGGGCGGCGGCGACGGCGGCCGCCGCGTCCGAGGCCGAGTCGATCAGCGGGATGATGACGCCGCGTGCCCCCGCGTCCAGGGCGCGGCCGATCGGGGTGGGGTTGTTGGCCTCGACCCGCACCAGGCCCGCGCATCCCGCGAGCTCGATGGCCATGAGGCCGGCCAGCAGCCCTTGCTGGTCGATGAAGCCGTGTTGCCCGTCGAGCACGACGTAGTCGTAGCCCAGCCGGGCGATGCGTTCTGTGGCCACGGGGGCGTCCAGGGCGATCCAGTAGCCGATGGACTTTGCGGTGAACATGCAGGGATAAATCCCCGCATGTTCACCGGCTAAGCGAGTACGGCCGGCACCGAGCGAAGCCTGCGGAAGGCCGGCGCCGGCCGTACGTCCAGCGAACCCCTTACGCCGGCGTGCAGGTCGGCGTGGGGTTGGTGTTGGCGTTCGACCAGGCTCCGTTGAAGCCGAAGCTCGTCGAACCGTTCACGGCGACGGCGCCGTTGTAGGACAGGTTCCTGGCCGTCACGTTCGCACCGGTCTGCACGAGGTCGGCGCTCCAGTGGCTGGTGACGGTCTGGCCGTTGGCATAGGTCCAGGTCACGGTCCAGCCGGTCATGGCGACCGAGCCGGTGTTGGCCACCGTGACGTTGGCGCCGAAGCCGCCGGGCCACTCGTTGTTCTTGGTGTAGGTGGCGGTGCAGGCCTTGCCTGTGCCTCCCTGCGAGGTGGTGAAGGTGACCGGGTCGGAGGCGGTCGAGACGTTGCCCGCCGCGTCCTTGGCCCTGACGGTGTAGGTGTAGGCGGTGCTGGGCGACAGCCCGGTGGCGGTGAACGAGGTCGTCGTCGTGGAGCCGGCCAGCGTGCTGCCCCGGTAGACGTCGTAACCCGTCACCGCGACGTTGTCGGTCGAGGCCGTCCAGGTCAGCGTCGCGCCCGACGAGGTGACCGCCGACGCCACCGGGGTGCCCGGCTTGGTCGGCGCCTGCGTGTCGGTGCCGGAGGTGGTGGTGAAGGTGACCCCGTCGGAGGCCACCGAGGTGTTGCCCGCCGCGTCCTTGGCCCTGACCGTGAAGGTGTAGGCGGTGGCCGGCGACAGGCCCGTCGCGGTGAACGAGGTCGCGGTCGTGGAGCCGGCCAGCGTACTGCCCCGGTAGACGTCGTAACCCGTCACCGCGACGTTGTCGGTCGAGGCCGTCCAGGTCAGCGTCGCGCCCGACGAGGTGACCGCCGACGCCACCGGGGTGCCCGGCTTGGTCGGCGCCTGCGTGTCGGTCTGGGTGCCCGACGGGTCGCCGTAGATGATGCCGCGGCCGTTGGTGCCCAGGTAGACGCGCCCGTAGACACGCGGGTCGCCGGTCAGCGCCTCGCCCATGTTGGCGTACTGGTGCTGGTCGTCGTTGATACGCACCCAGGAGGTGCCGCCGTCGTTGGAGCGGAACAGCCCGTGCACCCCGTCGATCATGCCGACCAGGTAGACGGCCATGTACGAGGCGCCCGTGGCGGCCTTGCCGAAGCCGATGTTCTCGGCGGCGGTGACGTTGGACAGGCGGGTGAAGCTGGTCCCGCCGTCGGTCGACTTCCACACGCCGTAGGTGATGCCGTTGTTGTACTGCCCCGTCGAGGGCGATCCCGCGACGATCCAGACGTGGCCCGCCTGGCCCGGCACCGTCTTGAAGCGGACCGTGGTGGTGGTCGCGCCCTCGACGCCCCATCCGGCGCCGCCGGTGGGCAGGCCGGTCGCGGCGGTCTGGGTGAAGGTCGCGCCGTTGTTGGTGCTGACGTAGAACTTGCCGCCGTGGTAGCCGTAGAACCTGCCCGCGGTCACGCGGTCGGCGCGGACCTGGGCTCCGGTGGGCAGGCCGGAGACGGCCGTCCAGGAGCTGCCGAGGGTGGTGGAGTAGTGCGGGGCGGCGCCGCCCGGCGCCCAGACGATGGATCCCGCGTTGGCCGAGATGGCCACGTAGCCGCCGCCGGTGATGCCGCCCGGCTCGCCGTTGGCCTGCCACCAGTTGGCGCCGCCGTCGGTCGAGACGCCCAGGTGGGTGACGCCGGTCTCGCTGGTGTCGCCGACGCGCACGATCGTGGAGGGCGACAGTTCCGCGTAGTCCATGCTGCGCGTGGTGACGTGCAGCGGGGTGCGGTACATCATCGACGGGACGGCGTCGAGCGAGGTGTGGCGGAAGCCGCCGATGTCACCGACCGCCGAGAGCAGGTTGGCGCCGGTGGGCGGGCTGATCAGGTCGAGCACGGCGGTCTCTTCGAGGCCGGCGATGAACGGCTTGATCGTGATCTGCTGGTTGTTGTCCCACTTGAGCAGGTCGGTGGTGCCGTAGATCGTCGCGCCGGTGCCGTACAGCAGGCGGTTGGAGTCGAACGGGTCGATCTCCATGGCCTCGGTCATCCAGCCCAGCTTGGGGTCGACCTCGGGCTGCTGCGACTGCTTGCCCATGGTCAGCCACGGGTGCGAGGAGATGTCCTGGGTGTAGCGGAAGGTGCGGCTGGGGTAGCCGTTCCAGTCCCAGATCCTGGTCCAGGTGGCGCCGCTGTCGGTGGAGCGGAAGATGATGTTGTCGGGCCACCAGGAGACCTGCGAGGCGACCATGATGGTCGAGGGGTCCTGCCGGTCGATGGTGAAGCCGCTGAAGCCGTAGTAGCGGTCGGCGTCGGGGGTCGGGGTGATCTCCGTCCACACGCCGGTGGCGGTGGTGAGCCGCCAGACCTCGCCGTCCTCGTTGATGTAGGGACCGCCGGTGTCGCCGGTGGCCAGGTAGAGGTAGCCGTTGACGTGGTCGAGCACGCCCTTGTGCGGCACGTATCCGGTGGGCTGGCCGGCGACGCGGGTCCAGGTCGCTCCGGCGTCGGTCGACTTGTAGAGGTTGTTCTCCTTGTCGGCGACGCCCGCGTAGATCGTCTGGGTGGCGTTGCCCGCCGTGCCGGTGCGCGGGTCGAAGGTGATCCAGGGGATGCCCTGGGTCATCGTGTTGTAGTTGTACTGCGTGTCGTTGGGGTCCTGGGCGAAGTTGCCGACGTTCGGGAAGCTGGTGACCTTGGCCCAGGTCACGCCGTAGTCGGTCGACCTCCACAGGCCGTTGGCGTTCGCGGTGCCGTAGTAGATGATGTTGTTCTTGTTGGGGTCGATCGCCAGGCGCTCGCCCATGCCGCGGCCGGGCATGTTGCCGCTGCCCTTGAAGGGCAGCTCGGTCACGGCCCAGGTGGCGCCGCGGTTGGTCGAGCGCAGGATCGCGCCGTTCCTGGCGTCCCAGTCGTTGGTGTACATGCCGGCGGCGACGTAGACGCGGTTGGGGTCCACCGGGTCGGTGGCGACGCTGACGCCACCCATGCGGTTCCAGGTGTCCCAGCCGGCGATCCCGTCCATGAGGGGGATCCACTTGCCCGTGGCCTTGTCCCAGCGGTAGACGCCGCCGATGTCGGTCCGGGCGTAGATGAGGTCCTTCTCCTTCTGGTTGAACACGATGCCGGGGACGAAGCCGCCCCCGCCGATGTTCACGTTCTTGAAGGTGTACGGCTCGGCGGCGACGGCCATCGCCGGGCTCTGCGGGACGGTGATCAGCCAGGCGAGTACGAGCAGGGCTAAGAGTGCTCTGCGCATCTGTGTGGGTCCTCTCGGAGGCGTGCGAAAGACCGGTTCCGGGACCCTGACCGTCGCCGTACGCCGGCGCGTAACTGCTGCACACCGAGGTTCACATAGGGGCAAGATCTGGTCAATAGTTTGTTTTGAAAACCAACTATTACCAGGTTGATAGGGTTTGGCGGGTGCAATCGATCCTTGCCGCTTTTGTCCCGATCTGGACTCTCGGTTTCCTCGGATGGGCGGCGAGCCGTAGCAAGCGGGTACCCGCACCCGCCCAGGGCGTCTTCACCTGGTTCACCTTCAACCTGGCCATGCCGGCGGTGCTGTTCACCACGCTGAGCCGTACCGACCTCGCCGAGGTGCGTTTCGAGCCGCTGGCCGCCTTCGCCGCCGCCACCGCGGTCGTCGCCGGCGTGATGCTGCTCGTGCTCAAGGGCAGGCTGCACGAGCGGATCGTGGGCACGATGGCCGCGTCGTACGTCAACGCGGGCAACCTGGGCCTGCCGGTGGCGCTCTACCTGCTGAACGACGTCACGTTCGCGCTCTCGGTGATGCTCTTCCAGATCATGGTGATGTCTCCCCCGATCTTCATGGCGCTCGGCTCCGAGAAACGGTTCTCGTGGGCGCCGCTGCGCACGCCGAACATGGTCGCCGCGGCGCTGGGCCTGGCGGTGGCGGCCACCGGCCTGGAGCTGCCCGAAGTGATCGCGGGCACGCTCGACTCCCTCGGCGGGGCCGCCGTACCGCTGGCGGTTTTCGCCCTGGGCATGTCTCTCGACGTGCCCAGGGCGGAGCTGAGCCGCCTGCGCCCGGTGAGCCTGGTGGTGGCCGTCAAGCTCCTGGCTCACCCGGCCCTCGCCTTCCTCATCGGGCGCTTCGTGCTCAGACTCGACACGGCGGCGCTGATGTCGGCGGTGGTCTTCGCGGCGCTCCCAACCGCTCAGAACACCTTCGTCTACGCCACCGTGTACGGCAGGCCGGCCGGTCTGGCCAGGGACGCCATCCTCGTGTCGAGCCTGCTGTCCCTGGCGACCGTGCCGTTGCTGGCGCTGCTACTTCAGTGAGAAGGAGCTGAGCCTCACCCCCTCCGACAGCACCAGGCGCAGGTCACCGCTCCCGGCCCTGACCGCGGCGGAGACGGTGCTCCACTCGGCCGAGGAGACGCTCACGGTGCCGATCAGGGTGGTGCCCCGGCGGACCTCGATGGTGCCTGTCCCGGCCGCCAGGGCGGTGAAGGCCGCTCCGAAGCGCGCCTTGGTGAAGGAGATCGTGCCGGGCCCGGCGACAGCGTCGCCCCGCAGCAGGGTCTCCGGCACGAACTTCACACCGGCGTAGGTGTCGAAGTCCATCGCCCGCGTCGTCGCCGTCAGATCGCGCGGCGGCACGACCTCGCCCCTGACCTGGAGCGTGGTGCGCTGCCTGATCCGCTCGGAGGACGAGCCGACGAGGACGTCATGCGTGGCCTGTTCGACGATCCACCTGTTGCGCGTCTGGTCCCAGGTGGAGAAGTCGACGGTGAAGGTGACGGTCTTCGACTCGCCGGGCCTGAGCGACACCCGCTGGAAGCCCCTCAGCTGCTTGTCCGGCTGCTTGAAGCGGGACTCCTGCTGGCTGGTGTAGAGCTGGACCACCTCGTCGCCCGCGACCCTGCCGGTGTTGGTGACCTTGACGCTCACCTGGTTCCCCTGCGCCTTCAGGCCCTGGTAGCCGAAGGTGGTGTACGACAAACCATGGCCGAAGGGGTAGAGGGTCGGCTGGCGGTTGTAGAGATAGGTCATGCCGGTCGCGGCGATGTCGTAGTTCAGGATGCTCGGCAGGTCGTCGGTGGAGTACCAGGTCTGGGTGAGCCGCCCGGCCGGGTTGACCGCGCCGAAGAGCACGTCGGCGACGGCGTGGCCGGTCTCGGCGCCCGCGTGCGTGGTCCACAGCAGGTTCGGGGTGTCGACGATGACCGGGTAGCTGGTCTCCAGGACGACCACGGTGCGCGGATTGGCCTTGCGCACCGCCTCGATCAGGCGCTTCTGACCGTCGCCGAGCCGCAGGTCGTCACGGTCGTGGAACTCGCGGGCGTAGACGAACGGGTGGCTGCCGACGACCACGACGGCGACGTCCTTGGACGCGGCCTGCCTGGCCGCCTCGGCGATGCCGTCGACGAGGACCTCCTTGGCGAAGCGCGCGGCCTGGTCCTTGGTGCCCATGCCGAGCACGCCGTCGGCGCCGACGGTCACATAGGGCTCGTCGATCCAGAACCAGCCCTCGTCGATCTCGTAGCCCTCGTACTTGACCAGGTAGCTGCCGTCGGCCTGCTTCTCCAGGGCGAACTGCTGCTGCACGTACCAGCCGTCGGGGTTGTCGGCCACGGTGTTGAACGGTCCCCAGTTGCCGCCGAGCAGCTTGCCGTTGCCCACGTTGCGCAGGGTCGAGACCGGGCCCGTCCAGTCGGTGAGGTCCCACTCGGACAGGGCGGTGCGGTCGGCCACGACGACGTTGCCGTCGGTCGCGGTGACGTACTTGCCGGTGTCGAGGTGCTTGAGGGCGATGCGCTCCAGGCCGGTGCCCGTGCTCACGTCCGCGACCTTCTCCTTGACGCCCGCGAGCGGCGTCACCTGGTAGGTCGGCTGCCCGCCGTACCAGTCGCGGTGCAGCGCGTCGGCCAGCGGCCCGACGACGGCGGCCGACGACGGGTTCTTGAGCGGCAGCAGGCCGGAGTTCTTCAGCAGCACCGCCGCCTTGCCCGCGGTCTCCCGGTTGAGCGCGCGGTGGGCGGGGCTGTCGACGACGTCCTTGGTGATCTTCTTGTACGGCCCGCCGTCGGGGTCGAAGTGGCCCAGCCGGGTCCTGATGGTCAGCGCGCTGCGCACCGAGTCGTCGACGTCGGCCTCGGTGAGCAGGCCCTTGGCGAGCGCCTCCTTGAGGATGTCGATCATCGGCTGGGCGCGGTTGTCGTCGATGGTGAAGCTGTCCAGGCCCTGCTTGATCACGGCGGCGAAGGCTTCGGGCTTGGTGGCGAAGTACTGCTGGTAGTCGGTCAGCGAGTGGGGCGCCCATGCGTCGCTGACGTTGTAGAGCCTCTGGTCGGTCCAGGAGCGGACCTCGGCGTTCAGGTCGGCGTCGACGTGGGTGGGGCGCCCGTTGACCTTGTTGTAGGAGGCCATCACACCGGTGGCGGCGTTCGCGGAGATCGCCGTCCTGAACGCCTGCTGGTAGTACTCCTTCTCGATGCGCGGCGTGAGGTCGGACGACTCCAGGCCGCGGCGGTTCTCGTTGTTGTAGGCGTAGTAGTGCTTGAGCACCGGCGCGACCTTCAGGTGGGCGGGGTCGTCGCCCTGCAGGCCCTTGCCGTACGCGGTCGAGATGGCCCCGGTGAGCAGGGCGTCCTCGGAGTAGCCCTCCTCGTTGCGCCCGGCGCGCGGGTCGCGCAGCAGGTCGACCACGGGCGCCCAGGCCTGCAGGCCCCACAGGTCCGGGTTCTCGCTGTTGAGGCCGCGCAGCTCGTCGCCGACGGCCGAGCCCACGCGCTGGATCAGCGCGGGGTCCCAGGTGGAGCCGAGGCCGAGCGCCTGCGGGAAGACGGTCCCGCCGGCGATCTTCTGCTTCCAGCCGTCGTTCTGGTCGTTGGACCAGCCGACGCCGTGCAGCGCCTCGGTGCCGTTCTTGTGGAAGGCGATGCCCAGCCGCGGGATGGCCGCCTGGGCCTGGTGCAGCAGGGCGAGCTTCTCGTCGAGCGTGAGCCGCCCGAGCAGGTCGTCGACGCGTTCGGCGACCGGCCTGGACGGGTCCTGGAAGGGGAGGCCGGGGTCGGCCGCCCCGGTGAGGAGGGTGGATAACAGGCAGGCCGCGACAAGCGTGCGTCTGATCACTTGATGGCTCCTACGGTGATGCCACGGGTGAGTGTGCGCTGGAAGAGCAGGAAGAAGACGACGGCGGGAACGATGCCGAGCAGGGCGGAGGCGCTGGAGGTGGTGGCGTCCATGAACTTCTCGCCCTGCAGGACGGCCAGCGAGACCGGGACGGTCTGCAGGTCGTTGGAGACCAGGAAGATGAGCGGCAGGAAGAACTCGTTCCAGGTCCAGATGAAGAAGAAGATCAGCAGCACGGCCAGGGTGGGACGGCTGATCGGCACCACGACCCGCATGAGGACCGTGAAGCGCCCGGCCCCGTCCATGGAGGCCGCCTCGATCAGTTCGCGCGGGAACTGGCCCAGGACGGCGCTGAGCAGATAGGTACCGAACGCCGCCTGGACGACCGTGAAGATGATGATCATGGCGAGGTGGGTGTCGTAGAGCCCCACCTCGCGGGCCAGGTAGAACAGCGGGAAGACCAGCGCCTCCTGCGGCAGCGTGTTGCCGACCAGGAAGAGCACCAGCACCCACAGGCGCCCCTTGATCCGGCCGATGCCCAGCGCGTAGGCGTTGAGCACCGACAGCACCACGGCCAGCACCGCCACCGAGGCGCTGATCAGGAAGCTGTTCCAGATCTTCTCCCCGAAGTCGACCCGGAACCAGAAGTCCACCAGGCCCTTGAAGTAGAGCTCGGAAGGCAGGCTGAACGGCCCGTTGGTGCTGTAGTCGGCGGGCGACTTGACCGCGTTCAGCGCCACCAGCACGAACGGGAAGATCATGGCCCCGGCCAGGGTGAAGAGGGCGACCATCAACGATCCGCGTCTCATGGCCGCTCCTGGGCGCGCAGGAACAGGGCGGTCACCACGACGATGACGAGGGCGAGCACGGTCGCGATCGCCGAGCCGTACCCGACGTCGAGCTTGGTGAAGAAGTTGAGGTAGGAGAAGTACGACGGCACCAGGGTCGCGTCGGAAGGCCCGCCCCGGGTCAGCACGAAGATCGGGCCGAACACCTTCAGCGCGGCGATCGTGCACGTCGCCAGCACCACGAAGATCTCCGGCCGCAGCTGCGGCAGCGTGATGTTCCAGAAGCGCCGCCACCAGCCGGCGCCGTCGATCGAAGCGGCCTCGCCCAGAGCGGGATCGATGCGCCCCAGCCCGGCCATGAAGATCACCAGCGGATACCCGAGCTGGAACCACACCATGACGGCCATCACCGTGGCCAGCGCGGTGTCCGGGTTGCCGAGCCAGTCCACCTTCAGACCGTGCTCCGGGTGCAGCATCCAGCGCCACACCACGCCGGCCACCGCGACCGGCAGCACCTGCGGCAGGTAGTACAACGCCCGCAGCACCACCGACGAGCGGCCGCGCAGGTCGAACAGGACCGCCGCCAGCACCAGGCCGAGGACGGTCGGCACCACCGCCATCGCCAGGATGAGCGCCACGTTGTTCTGGAAGGACGCCCAGAAACGTTCGTCCTCCAGCAGCCGCGCGTAGTTGTCGAGCCCGGCCCAGCGCGGAGTTCCCACTCCCGACCACTTGGTGAAGCTCGCCGCGATGTTCATCAGGAAGGGCCCGACGATCACCACGGCGAACAGCACCAGGCTCGGGAGCAGGTACAGCCACCAGCGTCTAGTTGCCAAGGCTTTCGAGGTTCTCTTGGTAGGGCTTGGCCAGCTCGTCGAGGACCGCGGCGGGCTCGGCCTTGCCGTTGATCAGCTTCTGCACCCCGCCCACGAGCACGTCGTAGTAGCCGGGCGCGGGCCAGTCGGGGTAGAACGCCAGGCCGCTGGAGACCTTGCCGAAGGTCTCGATGAGCTCCTTGGACTTGGCGTCGGTGATCGCGCTCGCCTCGGCGGCGACGGGCAGTCCGCCGGAGTTGCCCATGATGTTCTGGATCTCGGGGCTCATCGTGATGTCGATGAAGTCGTAGGCCAGATCCTTGTTCCTCGCCTTCTCCGGCACCACCCAGAGGTTGCCGCCCGAGCCCGGGTGCAGCGTGTTGCCGGGGAAGGGGAAGATGCCCCACTCGAAGTCCTTGACCGTGGACTGCACGCGGCCGTACCACCAGCTGCCGGAGATCATGATGGGGAACTTGCCGCCCATGAACGCCACACCCATGTCCTCGGCCACCAGGCCGGCCGAGTTCTTGGCGACGTAACCCTTCTTCACCCAGTCCGCGTAGGTCGTGGCGGCATGGGTGAACTGCGGTCCGTGGAAGTCGACCGTGCCCTTGTAGGACTGGTAGGCGTCCACCCAGGCCTTGTCGGCCTTCGACAACGCCAGGGAGTAGAAGATCTGCTGGGCGGGGTACTCCTGGCCCGAGTTGGCGATCGGGGTGACGCCCTTGGCGACGAAGGCGTCGAGCGCCTTGACGAGCTCGTCGTAGGTGGTCGGCACCTGGACGCCGTGCTTGTCGAACAGGGCCTTGTTGTAATAGGCCATCACGAACTCGCCGTAGTTCGTCACGCCGTACCACTTGCCCGAGCCCATCACGCCGCGCTCGTCGTACATGGAGGTGGTCTGCAGGCCGCCGGGGAGCTTCTTGTCCCAGCCGCGCTTGGTCACCTCCGCGGACATGTCGGTCAGCAGGCCCTGCTTGGACAGCAGGCCCGTGGTGGCGTTGCCCTTGTTGAACTCCATCACGTCGGGCGCCGAGTCGGAGTTGAGCGCCAGGCTCGCGGTCTTCTGCAGCTGCTCGAAGCTCTGCTGCTCGAACTTGACCGTCACGCCGGGGTGGGTGGCCTCGAACTTCTTGACGGCCTCGGCCCAGGCCTTGCCCATCGCGCCGTCGGCCGATTCGTAGTGCCAGAGGGTCAGCGTCCTGGGTGCCGCGCCTCCCGACGCGCTGCCCGAGGCGGCGGGCTGGGGGTCTCCTGCGTCGGCTCCGCAGCCGACCAGGGCGAGGGCCAGTACGGCAACTGCTATGCGTCTCACGGTGTCTCCTCGATGACGGCGCCGCTCCTGACGTAGAGCGGGATCTGGTCCAGGGGCTTGGTGACCTGGACGTAGCGCCCCCCGATGAGCACTTCGCGGGTCCAGTAGTCGACCCACTCCCCGTGCGGCAGGTACACCTGGCGCGTGCCCTCCGGGGAGATCATCGGCGCGACCAGCAGGTCGCGCCCGAGCAGGTATTCGAGGTCGGCCTGCCAGCTGACCGGGTCCTCCGGGTAGTCGACGCAGAGCGCGCGCATCATCGGCGCGCCGGTCTCGGCGGCCTCGCGTGCGGCCTTGAGTATGTACGGCATGAGCCGGTAGCGCAGCTTGAGCGCGGCGATCGCCTCGGCCTCGACCTCGGGGAACTCCCACGGCTCGCGGGTGGTGGTGCCGTGCAGCCGCAGCAGCGGCGACAGCGCCCCGAACTGGGTCCAGCGCACGTACAGGTCGTCGGTGGGCCGCCCGGTGAAGCCGCCCGCGTCGTGGCTCCAGAACGGGATGCCCGACAGCCCGTGCGCCAGGCCGCCCCTGATGGTGCTGCCCATGGCGGCGTAGCTGGTGTAGATGTCGCCGCTCCACTGGGCCGCGTGCCGCTGCCCGCCCAGGAAGCTGGAGCGCGCCCAGACCAGGGTGTGCCCGTGCACCTCGTGGGTGACCTCGGCGACGACGTCGTTGAAGAGCAGGGTGTAGACGTTGTGCAGCTCGGTGCCCGTCATGCCGTTGAAGGCCACCGCGTCGTGCGGCACGCCCTCGGCGAAGTCGGTCTTGAAGACCTGCACGCCCTGCTGGAGCAGGGGGCGCAGCTGGTCCTTGAACCAGGTGACGGCGTCGGGGTTGGTGAAGTCGACGATCGCGCAGGCCGGGAAGGAACCGTGCCAGCAGTCGGCGACGTACGGCTCGCCGCCGGGCGTCTTCAGGAAGAACTCCGAGATCTCGGAGAAGACGGGCGACAGGTGGGAGATGTAGGGGTTCATCCAGAGGCAGACCTTGAAGCCCATCTCGTCGAGCTCGCGCAGCATCGCGGTCGGGTCGGGAAAGCGCTCGGCGTCCCAGCGCAGGTCCGACCAGTGGCCCTCGGTCTGCCAGTAGGTGTCGAGATGCAGCACGTCGCAGGGGATGTCCTTCTCCCTGATCGTGCGGGCGCGGCCGAGCACGCGCTCCTGGGAGTCGACGAAGAAGCCCGAGGAGATCCAGGTGCCGAAGGCCCAGTCAGGCGGGAGGGCGGGGCGGCAGGTGATGCCGTCGAAGCGGTCGAGGATCTGGGGCGGGGTCGGCCCGGCGATCACGTAGTAGTCGATCAGGTCGTCGGGGACGACGATCTGCACGGTGCTGTGGGTGGTCTGGCAGACGTCGAACTCGGTGGGCATGCCGCTGTCGACCGCGATGCCGTACCCCCTGCTCGACAGGTAGAAGGGCACGTTCTTGTAGGCGCGCTGGGACTCGGCGCCGAAGGCGTCGAAGTTCCACATGAGCGGGCGCTGGCCTCGCTTGTCGAGCGGGGTGAACGACTCGCCGAAGCCGCTGAAGGCCTCGTCGGGGCCGGCGGCGAAGCTCTCGTGGTAGGCGACGGTGCCGCCGTCGACGCTGGAGCGGCCGAAGGGCAGGGTGCGCAGGCGTCCGCTGATGTCGGTATGGCCGCCGTCCTGCTCGACCAGCAATCTTCCTGTTGCGTCAGTGAAGCGCAGGTGCCACGGCGACAGCGTGATCTCCGCCCTGAGGGAGCCCGCGTCCACCGTGACCCGGTCCTCGTGGACCTCCACCCTGGCGTCCGGGTAGTCGCCCGGCGTCACCATGGAGATCGCGCGCGCCGAGCGGGTGCGGGCCTCGGCGTCCTGCGCCAGCCGTACCCTGATCACCCCTTCGCCGGCCACGCCCACCTGGACCACCAGGGTCTCCTCGGCGGAGGTGCTCCCCTTCAGGGTCACCCCGGCGTCGTCGGCGGCCACCACCTCGGCGGTGCTCACGGCGGACAGACCCTCTTCACCGTGCGCGCGCACCGGTAGCTCGGGCGGGTCGGCCACGAAGTACTCGCGCGCGACCAGAGGAGGGCGGTAGGGCATGACGGCTCCTTCACAGCGGGCTCTTCTCTCAATTAGTTTGGTCGCCATACCAACAAACGTCAATCGGAGGCGACGTGTACTACGGCGGCGACTACAACCCGGAGCAGTGGCCGGAAGAGGTCTGGCACGAGGACGTCGCCCTCATGCGCCAGGCCGGGGTCAACCTGGTCACCGTCGGCGTCTTCGCCTGGTCACGCCTGGAACCCTCACCCGGCGTCTACGACTTCGGCTGGCTCGACCGGGTGATGGACCTGCTGCACGAGGGCGGCATCCAGGTCGACCTCGCCACCCCCACCGCCTCGCCGCCGCCGTGGATGCCCGCGCAGGCCCGCAACGTGACCGCCTCCGGGGTCCGCCTCGCGTACGGCAGCCGCGACACCTACTGCGTGCACTCCCCCGTCTACCGCGAACACTCGCGGGCGATCGTCTCCGAACTGGTCGCCAGGTACGGCACGCATCCCGCCCTGGCCATGTGGCACGTGCACAACGAGTACGGCTCCGCCTGCCACTGCGAGCACGCCGCCGAGGACTTCCGGACCTGGCTGGAGCAGCGCCACGGCACGCTGGAAGCGCTCAACGACGCCTGGACCACCGCGTTCTGGAGCCAGCGCTACTCCTCGTGGCAGCAGATCACGCCGCCGCTGCAGACCCAGTGGCACCCCAACCCCGCCCACGTGCTCGACTGGCGGCGCTTCCGCTCCGACGCGATGCTGGAACACTTCCTTGACGCCAAACGCCTCCTGGCGCCCACCGGCAAGCCCGTGACCACCAACTACGTGTTCGGCCCGTGGGTCGACGTCGACCACTGGGCGTGGTCGCGCGAGGTCGACGTCGTCGCCGTCGACCACTACCCGTCCTCACCCGACACGGCCGACGAGGAGAGCGCCTTCGCCGCCGACCTGGCCCGATCGTGGGCGGCGGGCAAGCCGTGGATGCTGATGGAGCAGGCCGCCGGCGTCGTCTACTCCGGCGGCCGCACACTGCCGAAGGCGCCGGGCGAGCTCGCCACGCACAGCCTCCGCCACGTCGCCGCGGGGGCGTCCGGGGTGCTGTTCTTCCAGTGGCGCGCCTCACGCGGCGGCGCCGAGCTGTGGCACCACGGGATGGTCCCGCACGCCGGAGCGGACAGCCGGACCTTCAGGGAGGTCTGCGACCTGGGGCGCACGCTCGGCGGGATCTCCTCGGCCGACGACGCGCGCGACCTGCTCGGCCTGCCCCCGTCGCGTCCCGCCCAGGTCGCGATCGTCTGGGACGACCAGGCGTGGTGGTCACTGCAGTCGCCGTCGCTGCCCTCGCCCGACCTGGACTACTGGGAGGCGATGCGGCAGGCGCACCGGGTGCTGTCGCGGCGGGGCATCACCATCGACTTCGTCAGCCCTTCCGCCGATTTTTCCCCCTATCGCATGATCCTCGTCCCCTGCCTGCCTCCCGTCTCCGACGCCGACGCCGCACGCTTGCGCGCCTTCCCAGGGACCCTGGTCGTCTCGTTCTTCAGCGGCGTCACGGACGAGCACAACCGCGTCCGTCTCGGCGGCCACCCGGGCGCCTTCCGCGAGCGCCTGGGCGTGCGGGTGGACGAGTTCCGGCCGCTCGCGGAACCGGTGAAGCTGTCGGACGGGAGCACGGCCGCCGCGTGGAGCGAGTCCGTGGAGCTGCGGGGGGCCTCGGCGGTGGTGCGTTACCCGGACGGCACCCCGGCGATCACGCGGAACGGGGATGCTTGGTACGTGAGCACCCGGCTGGACGATGAGGGGCTGGATCGGTTGCTCTTCGCTCATTTGGCTTACTCTGAGTAAGAGTGATCGCTAGGGTGACGGGAGCTGATCGTGAACGAGGAGGTGCGTAAGGTGACCATCGCCCAAATGCACGGACCCGTCCTTCTCCCGGATTCTCCGTATCGCATGTGGCTGGAAGGCACCCTCGACGATTACCTGCACGTTCCCGACGGGAGCCGAGTCGAGATCATCGATGGAGAGATCGTCGTGTCGGTAGCCCCCGGCGTGCCCCACGCCTACATCGCCGAAACGATCTGCAAGGCGGTGTACCGGCGCGAGTTCGAGAACCCCGGCTACCCCTGGAGGGCGCTGCAAGGCCCGCAGCTCGACTTCATGGCCTGGGAGGACGGCTACATCCCCGACATCATGCTCCTGGACCACGACCTCCTGAAGGACGCCGTGGAGGCGCGATCCGCCCGGCTCGTCCCCGATCAAGCCGAGGTGATCGTCGAGATCACCTCGCAAGGCAACGCCCGCCGGGACCGCCCCGGCAAGGGGACCGGCAAATGGTGCGCCTACGCCCGCGCCGAAGTCCCCTACTACCTCCTCGTCGACCTCGACCCCAAGGTCGCCGCCACCACCCTCTACTCCATCCCCGACGCCGCCTCGGCCGCCTACCTCCACGAGGAGGTCTGGCCGTTCGGCGAGGCGATCGCCCTGCCTGATCCCCTCAACCTGCGGATCCCCACCGACACCTGGCTCCCCTGGGACTGACCGCTCGTCTAGATCCCGATGGCGGCCATGGGCTGCATGAGCCGGCGCGCGGCCTCGGTGATGGAGCCCGACAACGACGGGTAGACCGCGAAGGTGTGGGCGAGCTGGTCGACGGTCAGGCGCTGCTGCACCGCCACCGACACCGCGAGGATCAGCTCGGAGGCGCGCGGCGCGACGACCACGCCGCCGAGCACGATGCCGGTGTGCGGGCGGCAGAAGAGCTTGACGAACCCGTCGTGGAAGCCCTGCATCTTGGCCCTGGCGTTGGTGGCCAGCGGCAGCTTGACCACGTTCGCCTCGATCTCGCCGGCCTCGATCTGCTTCTGCGAGACGCCGACGGAGGCGATCTCGGGGTCGGTGAAGATGTTGCTCGCGACCGTGGCCAGGCGCAGGGGCTGGACGGCCTCGCCGAGGGCGTGCCAGACGGCGATGCGGCCCTGCATGGCGGCGACCGAGGCGAGCATGAGCACCCCGGTGCAGTCGCCCGCGGCGTAGACGCCGGGGGCGGAGGTGCGTGAGACCTTGTCGACCTTGACGAAGCCGCCCTGGTCGAGCTGGACGCCCGCCTCCTCCAGGCCGAGGCCGGAGGTGTTGGGGACCATGCCGACGGTCATCAGGGCGTGGGAGCCCTCGGCGATCCTGCCGTCTTCGAGGGTGACGACCACGCCGTCGGCGGTGCGGCGCACCGAGGAGGCGCGGGAGCGGCCCATGACGTTCATGCCGCGCCGCCGGTAGACCTCTTCGAGCACCTCGGCGCCGTCGGCGTCCTCGTTGGGCATCATGCGGTCGCGCGAGGAGACCAGGGTGACCTCGGAGCCGAGCGAGCGGTAGGCGCCGGCGAACTCGGCGCCGGTGACGCCCGAGCCGATCACGATGAGGTGTTCGGGCAGCTCCTTGAGGTCGTAGAGCTGACGCCAGGTGAGAATGCGCTCGCCGTCGGGCTCGGAGCCCTTGAGCACGCGCGGGGTGGCGCCGGTGGCGACCAGGACGACGTCGGCCCGGATGGTGCGGTCGCCCGCCCGGACGACCTGCGGGTCGACCAGGCGGCCGGCCGCCTTGATGACCTCGACGCCCTCGGCGGCCAGGCGGGTGCCGATGTCGACCGACTGCGCCTGGGCCAGCTCCTTCACACGCTGGTTGACCAGCGGCACGTCGATCTCGGCCGTGCCTGCGTCGCCGTCGGCGCCACCGCTGTAATGCACCCCCAGTGAGGGGGCGTCGAGCAGCGCCTGCTTACGCACGGAGGTGGCGATGAGGGTCTTGGAGGGCACGCAGTCGGTGAGCACGCAGGCGCCACCTGGCCCGTCCTGTTCGACCATGGTGACCTGCGCACCTAGCTGCGCGGCCACCAATGCCGCCTCGTATCCGCCAGGTCCGCCACCGATGATCACGATCCTCGTCACGTATCCCATTCTCCCGCATCCGCCAAGCAGGAGGTGAAGCGGTACCCTAGGTGGCTATGCCGGTCTACGCCGCTTACGGCTCCAACATGGATCCCAAGCAGATGGCCATCCGGGCTCCGCACTCCCCGATCAGGGGATCTGGCTGGGTCAGCGGATGGCGTTTGACGTTCGGCGGGGAGGATCTCGGCTGGGAGGGCGCGCTCGCCACCATCGTCGAGGAGCCGAATCAGCAGGTCTTCGTCGTGCTCTACGACGTGCCCGAGTGGGACGAGTCCGAGCTGGACCAGTGGGAGGGCGCCAGCAGGGGGCTGTATCACAAGATCCGGCTGCGGGTGCACACCCTGGAGGGCGACGTCCTGGCGTGGTTCTACGTGCTCGACGCCTACGAGGGCGGGCTGCCGAGCGCCCGATACCTGGGCATCCTGGCCGACGCGGCCGAGCTGGCGGGAGCGCCCGACGACTACGTCAAGGAGCTGCGGGCCAGGCCCTGCAACAGCCTCTAGGGGGTAGGCGGGGGTTGCCCGGGTAGCCGTGGGAGTGGAAGGGCGCGACCTGGTCGCACGGGGGAGCTGATCCGATGCCGGCCGGTCGGCGCCGTCGCACCGCGGATCAGCCGAGGAGAGCCCGCTCATGCGCAAGACCCGCCACCGCACCGTCGAGGTGAACGGACTCGAGATCTTCTACCGGGAGGCGGGCGGGCCTGACCTGCCCTGCGTGCTGCTGCTGCACGGCTTCCCGAGTTCCTCGCACACCTTCCGCCACGTGATGGCGCCGCTGGCCGAGGTGAGCCGGGTCGTCGCACCCGACCTGCCGGGCTTCGGCTTCTCGTCCGCGCCCCTGGTCGACGAGTTCGACTACACCTTCGCCAACCTGGCCGACACCATGGAGGCGTTCCTCGATCAGATCGGCGTCGAAAAGTTCTTCGTCTACCTGCACGACTTCGGCGCGCCGGTGGGCTACCACCTGGCCACCCGGCGCCCCGACCGGATTCTCGGGCTCATCGTGCAGAACGGCAACGCCCACGAGGACGGCCTGGGCAGCCAGTGGGACGTCGTCAGGGACTTCTGGGCCGAACCCTCCGAGGCCACTCGCGCCAAGCTGCCCGAGTGGCTGAACTTCGAGGGCACCCGCGAGCAGTATCTGGGCGGGCTGCCCGAGCGGGTGCGCGACCTGCACCCGCCGGAGTCGTGGCATCTCGACTGGGAGCGCATGTCGCGGCCCGGCAACATCGACGTGCAGTTCCAGCTCTTCACCGACTACGCCTCGCATGTCGCCCGCTTCGGCGAGCTGGCCCGCTACCACCGCACCCACCGGCCGCCGTGCCTGCTGTTCTGGGGCCGCCACGACCCGTTCTTCGACCTGGCCGAGATCATGGGGTACGCGCGGACCGTCGACCGGCTCGAGATGCACGTCTTCGACGCGGGCCACCTCCTGCTGGAAACGCACTGGGCCGAGTGCGCCGCCGCCATGGCCGCGTTCATCACCGGTGTCACCAGGTCGATACCGTGAGATCGACTCACCAGCGCACATTTCAGGAAAGAGCAGTCATGACGCACGCTGAACACGAAGTGGCCGACCTGTGCGTGGAGCTGATCCGTGCCGACACCAGCAACTACGGCGACGGCAGCGGACCGGGCGAGCGTGAGGCCGCCGAGATCGTCATGGCCAGGCTGGCGGAGGTGGGCGTCGAGGCGCACTACAGCGAGAGCGCCGACCGCAGGGCCAATGTGGTCACCCGCATCGAGGGCACCGACCCGAGCCTGCCCGCCCTGCTGGTCCACGGCCATCTGGACGTGGTGCCGGCCAACGCGGCCGACTGGACGGTCGATCCCTTCGCCGGCGAGATCAGGGACGGCTACATCTGGGGCCGGGGCGCGGTGGACATGAAGGACATGGACGCCATGATGCTCGCGGTGCTGCGCCAGATGGTCACCGAGGGCCGCCGCCCCCGGCGCGACCTGGTGTTCGCGTGGGTGGCCGACGAGGAGGCGGGCGGGGAGTACGGCGCCAAGTACCTCACCAAGGCGCACCCGGAGCTGTTCGAGGGTGTCACCGAGGCGATCAGCGAGGTGGGCGGCTACTCCCTGGAGGTCGACCCGAGCCTGCGGCTCTACCTGATCGAGACCGCTCAGAAGGGGCTGGCCTGGATGCGGCTGGTCGCCGACGGCCGCGCGGGTCACGGCTCCATGCTGAACTCCGACAACGCGGTGACCGAGCTCGCCAAAGCCGTGGCGCGCATCGGCTCGCACGAGTGGCCGCTGACCTACACCCCGACCGTGCGCACCTTCCTCACCGAGATCGCCGACGCCTTCGGCCTGCCGTTCGACGAGTCCGACCCGTCGAACCTGCTGGAGAAGATCGGCCCGCTGGTGCGCTTCGTCGGTGCCACGCTGCAGCACACCACCAACCCGACCCAGTTGAGCTCCGGCTACAAGGCCAACGTCATCCCCGGGCGCGCCGAGGCCGTGATCGACGGGCGTTTCCTGCCGGGACACGAGGAGGAGTTCTTCAAGACCGTCGACTCCCTGCTGGGCGACAAGGTGCGCCGCGAGTCCATCCACCACGACATCGCGCTGGAGACCGGCTTCGACGGGGCCCTGGTGGAGGCGATGATCGCCGCGCTCAAGGCGGAGGACCCGACCGCGCGCGCCGTGCCGTACTGCATGTCGGGCGGAACGGACAACAAGACCTTCTTCGCCGACCTGAACGTGAGGGGCTTCGGCTTCGTGCCGCTGCGCCTGCCCAAGGACATGGACTTCGCGGCGATGTTCCACGGGGTCGATGAACGAGTGCCGGTCGAAGCATTGCGGTTCGGTGTGAGGGTGCTGGACAGGCTGCTCCTAAACTACTGAAAGTGAGCACCAATCCGTACACCCTCGCCCAAGAGGCCGCGGCAGCGCTGAAGGCCGCCACCGGGCTCGAGTCCTTCGACGTCGCCCTGGTGATGGGTTCGGGCTGGGTCCCGGCTGCGCAGGCCATCGGCCAGGCCGTCGCCGAGATCCCCTTCACCGACCTGCCCGGCTTCTCGGCCCCGGCCGTCGCCGGCCACGGGGGCAAGATCCGCGTCGTTCGCACCGACACGGGCCGCCATGCGCTGATCTTCCTGGGCCGCACGCACCTGTACGAAGGCCGCGGCGTGGACCCGGTCGTGCACGGCGTGCGGACGGCGGCCGCCGCGGGGGTGGGCACGCTGGTGCTGACCAACGCCGCCGGCGGCCTGCGGCCGGAGACGCAGAAGGTCGGCGACCCGGTGCTGATCAGCGATCACATCAACCTGACGGGCGCGGTCCCGATCAGCGGCACCACCTTCATCGACCTCACCGAGGTCTATTCCAAGCGGCTGCGCGCTCTCGTACGCGAGATCGACCCGACCCTGGCCGAGGGCGTCTACGTGGCCTTCCGCGGCCCCACCTACGAGACGCCCGCCGAGATCCGGATGCTGCGCACGCTCGGCGGCGACATGATCGGCATGTCGACGGTGCTCGAGGCCATCGCCGCCCGCGAGGCCGGGCTGGAGGTGCTGGGCGTCTCGCTGGTCACCAACCCGGGCGCGGGCCTGGTCGGCGAGCCGCTCAACCACGAGGAGGTCCTCGAGGTCGGCAAGGCGACCGCGGCGCGCATGGGCGTGCTGCTGGCCAAGGTGGTCGATCGCCTGTGACTCCCGAGGAATGGCTGGCGCAGGATCCCGATCCCGACACGCGGGCCGAGCTGGAAGCCATCCTGGGCGACCCGGCACAGCTGGCCGAGCGGTTCGGGGCCAAGCTCGAGTTCGGTACGGCGGGCCTGCGCGGTGAGCTCGGAGCCGGTCCCAACCGCATGAACCGCGTGACGGTGATGCGCGCGGCGGCGGGCCTGGCCGCGGTCCTCGGCCCCGGCAAGCACGTGGTCATCGGCTTCGACGCCCGTCACAAGTCGGACGTGTTCGCGCGCGACACCGCGGCGGTGCTGACGGGCGCCGGGCTGAAGGCGTCGATCATGGCGCGCCACCTGCCCACTCCCCTGCTGGCCTTCGCCGTCAAAGAGCTGGGCGCCGACGCGGGCGTGATGGTCACCGCCAGCCACAACCCGCCGCGCGACAACGGCTACAAGGTCTACTGGGGCGACGGCTCGCAGATCGTGCCGCCGGTCGACGGCGAGATCTCCGCGGCGATCGACGCCGTGGGCCGGGTCGACGAGCTGCCGCTGGGCGACTCGTGGGAGACGCTCGGCGAGCCGATCGTCGACGCCTACCTGAAGGCGGTCACGGCGTTGCCGCTGGGCGACGCCCGTGAGCTGCGCATCGCCTCGACCGCGCTGCACGGGGTCGGCGCCGAGCTGCTGGAGCGCGCGTTCCTGACGGCCGGGTTCGACGCTCCGGTGCCGGTCGAGGCGCAGCGTGAGCCCGATCCCGAGTTCCCGACGGTCTCCTTCCCCAACCCGGAGGAGCCGGGCGCGATGGACCTGGCCTTCGAGCTGGCCAGGAAGATCGACGCCGACGTGGTGCTGGCCAACGATCCCGACGCCGACCGGTGCGCGGTGGGCGTGCCCCTGCCGGGCGGCGGCTTCCGCATGCTCACCGGCGACGAGGTGGGCGGCCTGCTCGGGGAGTACGTGCTCACCCACACCTCGGGTGATGTACTGGTGGCCACCACGATCGTCTCCTCGACGCTGCTCGGCAAGATCGCCGCGGAGTACGGCGTGCGCTATACCGAGACGCTCACCGGCTTCAAGTGGATCATGCGGGCGGGTGAGGGCCTGGTCTTCGGCTACGAGGAGGCGCTGGGCTACAGCGTCGGCTCCGACGCGGGGCTGCCGGTGCACGACAAGGACGGCATCAGCGCCGCGCTCACCGTCGCCGCCATCGCCGCGCAGGCCAAGCGGTCGGGACGCACCCTGCTCGACCTGCTCGACGACCAGGCGCGCCGGTTCGGGCTGCACCTGACCTCGCAGTTGTCGGTGCGCGTCGACGACCTGTCGCTGATCACCGGCGCCATGGCCAGGTTGCGCGCCGAGCCGCCCACCTCGCTGGGCGGGCGCGCGGTCGAGGCGGCCGACGACCTGAGCGAGGGCTCGGCGCAGTTGCCGCCCACCGACGGGCTGCGCTACCGGCTGGCCGGTGACGGCCGGATCGTGGTCCGGCCGTCGGGCACCGAACCCAAGCTCAAGTGCTACCTGGAGGTCGTCGGCGACTCGCGCGAGCGGGCCGCCGCCGACCTGGAGGCGATCAAGCGCGACCTGAGCGCCGCGCTGGGCCTGTAGCGACCTCTGGCGGCCACCCGCCAGAGGTCGGGCCCGGCCTGAACCTCACCAGTTGGCCGGCACCCCTGGCACGCCCGCGGGCAGCGGGTGGCCGGGCGGCCGGATGATGTAGACGATGCCGCCGCTGCTGGAGCTGCGCTGCCAGACGTTCTCGAAGTCGGCGCGGGGATAGACGCGGCGCGCGTCGTCGTTCGCGGGCGAGTTGGCCGGGTCGTTGACGATCACGTCGCCGGTGGCGGTGAACCCGATGACCACGAAGATGTGGCCGTTGGTGCCGTACCCGGCTCCTGGCAGCTCGCCCTTCTTGAACGACTGCGACGTGATCACGGGGATGCCTGCCTTGACGAACTTCTCCAGCTCCGTCAGCGACCGCAGCCGCGTGACGAAGCCGTCGAGCCCGTAGCGGCCGGCGTAGGCGGTGTTGAACGGCCAGTTGCCCGCGCCCTGGTAGGCGTGGTCGTAGACGTACCTGGCGGCGTAGTCGACCTCGGGGCTGGGGTCCGCGGGATCCACCCAGGCCGTGTCTGCCGCGCTGGGCCACTTGCCCCAGAAGCCGAGCACCATCGTGGTGGACGTCGGGCTGCACCAGGCCTGGCCGCCTCCGTCCCATTCGGGGTAGTGGCCCTGGTGGATGCTCTGCGAGCGGCGCGGCACGTTCAGCTCGACGCCCCAGGCCTCGCCGCCCGGACTCACCGGGACGGTCTTGCGCTCGGGGACCGCCGAGGCCATCGCCCCCAGGGTGCGGACCGTGGGTCCGCCGGTGGCGCCCGGCTTGCGGTAGAGCGTCACCCGCAGCTGGTAGGAGTCGATCGGCTTGCCCGCGGCGGCGACGAACGTGTCGACGGAGACCGTGCCGTCGGCGTCACCCTGTCCCGGCACGGAGGTCCGCTGGATGTCGGACTCGCCGTAGGCCCAGCGGCCCATGACATACCACTTGGTGTCGGGCGCGGTTCCCCGCATCTCGATCTGGATCCAGGTACCGGCCGGGGTGTCGGCGGTCCAGGAGGCGATCAGTTCGGTGGCTCCGAAACCGATCTGCCTGTCCTGGCCCGTCCACTGGGAGTACTCCCAGGTGGCTCCGCCGTACTCGATGGTGCCCGCCGGTTGTCCGAAGCTCAGCCCGGCGCCGAGATCGGCGCGCTGGTAGACGACCTCGGACTGGGCTGGTGGTGGTGGTTTCTTCTCCGCTACGGCGGCGCCCGCGGGGAACGCGGCCAGGATCGCGGTCGATAACAGCACAACTAGCTTGCGCATTCGGCTCACCTCGTCCGGAATCTACGGGCGAGGCCCCGGCGGGCGCATCGGATGAGTTACGTATACCGAGCTAGTCTTTCAGCTTGAACAGCAGCTCGGTGTCCCACTCGTTCCAGTCGGGCTGCTCGGCCGGGTTGGTGTGGAAGACCTCCAGCCGGGCGCCCCAGCGATCGTCCCGCACGTCCCAGGCCAGGTCGCGGGCGAGCAGGTCGGCGGTCACCTCCTTCAGCCCGTCGGGGTGACCGTGGTGCATGACGGAGGCGTAGCGCCCGGCGGGCAGCTCGCCCGGCTTGATGTCGCCCTCGCCCTCCGTCGTGGACGCCACCGGGAAGCCCACCTCGAGCTGGAGGTCGCCGTCCATGTCGATGACGTAGTAGCGGAAGAACGGCGCCCCCACGATCTGCAGGCCGTGGGCGGGCAGCCAGCCGGCCAGTTCGGGGATGCGGTCGGCGATCTTGGCGAAGCTGGTCATGGTGACCGTGCCCTTGATGCCCATGTACGGCTGCGCGGGACGGTCGATGATTGTCGGTTCCATACTCCTTACTACGACGCCGCCGCCCGGAACTCATCGAAGAGCGGGAAGATTCTCTCCGCGTCGAGATACGTCGAGCTCCCGACCACCAGCCCGCCCCGCGTCTCCAGCATGAGCAGGGCGAACGGCGTGCCGTCAGGGAGATACTGCCCGAACACCCTGCCCCCGTTGGCCATCGCGGGAACGAACCGGTTGTCGTGGCAGGGCGTGCCCGAGAGCCGCAGGACGGCCTCCAGGTCGTCGCGTCCGCGCAGCCACCAGGCGAACGGCGGCATGGTCATCGTGGCGTCGGCGTGGAGCAGCTTGACCAGCGTGTCGACGTCGTTGCGCATGAACGCGTCGAGGTAGCGCTCCACCAGGTCCTCGTCGACCGGCTCCGCCTCCGGCGTGGCGGGCAGCGCGGCGCGGGCCCGCTGCAGGGCGCTGTTGGCCGCGGCGACGCTGGTGCCGATCAGCTCGGCGGTCTCGGCGGCGGAGAAGGCGAGCACGTCGCGCAGGATGAGGGCGGCGCGCTGGCGGGCGGGCAGGTGCTGCAGCGCCGCGACGAACGCCAGCCGTACGGACTCGCGGGCGACGGCCAGCTCGGCGGGGTCGAGGCGGTCGTCGGGGATCGGCAGCACCCACGAGCTCTCCGGCAGCGGCGGGCCGAGCGGAGTGCCGGGCCTGGACGGAGCGGCCAGGTCGAGGGCGCGGGCCCGCCGCTGGGCGCCGCGCAGCATGTCGAGGCAGACGGTCGTGGCGATCCTGAACAGCCACGCCTTCAGCGGCCCCCGGGACTCGTCGAAGGTACGCCAGGCCCTGACCAGGGTCTCCTGCACGGCGTCCTCGGCCTCGAAGGGTGAGCCGAGCATGCGGTAGCAGTAGCCGGTCAGGGCCTGGCGGTGGTGTTCGAGCACGTCGGTCATGCCTTGGCGATCTCCATCTGCAGCTCCGTCACCCAGTCGGCCTGGCCCGTGTCGGGCGGGCAGTGCAGGTAGACCTCACGCGACAGGCCGCGCGAGCGGTAACCGTTGTCCTCGATCCAGTGTGCCATCGCCTGGATCGAGGCGTCGGCGGTGTCGAGCGGGCCGTGGTGCACGAGCGTGGCCGCCTCGGCGAGGGCGGGCAGGTCGACCATGGTCAGGCCGGGCACGCTCGCGACCGTGACGGGGAAGGCCGCGTGCACCTCGACGGTCCCGTCGCCGAGCGGGAGGTAGTAGGCGATGGAGGGCCCGGCGAAGGGCGACCCCGCGGCCTCCATCCGCTCCATGATCCGGTCGTACAGCGGCTGGATCACGGGACCGATGTCTCCGGGCTCGTAGCTGGCGGCCACCGCGCTGAGCTCGGCGACGCGGACGGCGGGGACCTGTTTGACGACGATCTCGGCGGTTCGCATGGCGCCTTCTCTCTCGATCATCCGGAGCCTCGACTCCACCCCGCGCAGCCGTGCCAGGTCGGCGTCGATCTGGGCCTCCAGCTGGGCTCTGCGCAGCCGTACCATGCCGTGCAGTTCCTCGGCGCTCAGCTTCTCGTCGAGGATCCTGGCCACCTGGTCGAGGGTGAAGCCGAGATCCTTGAGCGCGACGACGCGGTTGAGCCTGGCCAGCTGGGCGGCCTGGTAGGACCGGTAGCCGGTGTAGCGGTCGACGTGGGCGGGGGGCAGCAGGCCGATGGCGTCGTAGTGGCGCAACATGCGCACCGACACGCGGCCGAGCCTGGCGAAGTCTCCGATGCTGAACATGACTCCTCCAGGTTTAGGACCTCACACGGTGTCAGGGTCCAGTATCTCCAGCCGCATCGAGGTGAAGTCGAACGTCACCCGGCAGGGGCGGAAGAACTGGTGCGAGATGGCCCGCCGAGCGGGAGCCGCACCTCGGGGAAGAAGTCGCAGTGACGGACCGGCAGCACCAGGTTGTCGCGCACCTCGATCGGGCAGGCGTAGACCTCGCTCAGCAAACCGGCGTCGAGCACGTCACCGGGTGCTCCGTCGGCGGCCACCCGGCCCTCGCGCATCACCACGATCCGGTCGGCGTAGGCCGCCGCCAGGTTGAGGTCGTGCAGCACCACGACGACCGTGTCGCCCAGGCGGGCGCGCTGCCGCACCAGGCCCATGACCTGCTCCTGGTGGCGCAGGTCCAGCGGGGCGGTCGGCTCGTCGAGCAGCAGCACGGGCGCGCCCTGCGCCAGGACCCTGGCCAGCGAGACGCGCGCCTGCTCGCCGCCCGACAGCGTGGGGAAGGCCCGGTGCGCCAGGTGGGCGACCTCGGTCGCGTCCATCACCTCGCGCTGGGTGCGCTCGTCGTACGGCCTGCCGTACTGTCCCATCTCCACCACCTGGGCGACGGTGAACGGGAAGGCCAGCGTGACCTTCTGCGGTAGCACGGCCCGGAGCCTGGCCAGCGCCGCCGGGCGCAGCCCGCGCAGGGCGGCGCCCGCGATCGTGACGCTGCCCCGGTCGGGCCGTACGTCGCCCGCCAGCACCGCGAGCAGCGACGACTTGCCCGCACCGTTGGGTCCGACGATCGCGACCAGCTCGCCCTCGCCCGCCTCGACGCAGACGTCGTCGAGCAGCGTGGCCCGGCCGGCCCGCCAGGTGATCCCCGCCGCGTCGATCATGCCCATCCTCCCTGCTCCCTTCTCGTACGGCGCAGCAACCAGAGGAAGAACGGCCCGCCCAGCAGCGCGGTGAGCACCCCGATCGGCAGCTCGGCGGGGATGACCACCATCCGCGCGGCGAGGTCGGCCAGCAGCATCACGCCGGCACCGGCCAGCGCGGAGGCGGGGATGAGGATCCGGTGCGAGGGCCCGGCGACCAGGCGGATGAGGTGCGGCACGACCAGGCCGACGAAGCCGATGATGCCGGCCGCCGCCACGCCCGCGCCGGTCAGCAGCGCCGCCAGGCCGATCACCACGATCCGCACCCGCTCGGTGTCGACGCCCAGATGCCTGGCGCTGCGCTCCCCCAGCGCCAGCAGGTCGAGCGCCTTGGAGAACAACGGCATCGCGGCCAGTCCGAGCAGGGCGAACGGCGCCATCGCGGCCACCACCGCCCAGCTGGCTCCGCCGACGCTGCCCAGGCTCCAGAAGGTGATCGAGCGCAGTTCCTCGTCGTCGGCGACGAAGGTGAAGATGCCGACGACCGCGCCGGCCACCGCGTTCACGGCGACGCCGGTCAGGACCAGCGTCACGACCTCGGTGCGGCCGCCGTTCCTGGCCAGCGCGTAGACGGCGATGGTCGCCACGAAGCCGCCCGCGAAGGCGGCCACCGTGATCGACCAGCCGCCCAGGGCGCTGAAGCCCAGCACGATCGCGCCGACCGCGCCCACCGCGGCGCCGGAGGAGACGCCGATCACGCCGGGTTCGGCCAGCGGGTTGCCGAACACGCCTTGCATGCCGGCGCCGGCCACCGCGAGGGCGGCGCCGATCATCAGGGCCAGGACGACCCTGGGGAAGCGGATCGCCCAGAGCACCTCGAAGTGCTCGGTCCTGGTGCCGGTGAGCGCTCCGAGTACCTCGTCGAAGGGCACCTGGACCGCGCCGATCCCCGCCGACACGACGCACAGCGTGGCGAGCAGCACCGCGAGGGCGGGGATCAGCAGCCGGGAGGCGGCGGGCGACCGCGCGACGCCCGCCGCTCCGGCAGCGGCACGGTGGTCCGTCCGTGCCGCCGTCTTGTCAGGCCGGGCGCCCCGGACCTGCTGGGTCATGTCGCCTGGAAGGCGGCGACGAGCTTGTCGAGCGCGGGCCCGGTGCGCAGGCTCATGCCGAGCAGTTCGAGCCCGTCCATCGACACGACGCGCTTGTTCCTGCCCGCCGGGGTCTGGGCGACGCCCGGCAGCTTGAGCAGGCCGTCGATCCCGCCCACCGACTCCAGCCCGTCGTCCATGACGAGGATGATGTCGGGAGCGCCGGTGACCATGGCCTCGGCGGTGATCGGCTTGTAGCCCTGGATGCCCGCCTCCGAGCCGGCGTCGATGCCGCCCGCGGCGGTGATCATGGCATCGGCCTTCGCGCCCCTGCCGCCGATCATGTAGGTCTTCTGCTGGCCGCGCAGGTACAGGAAGGCGACCTTGGGCTTGGTCGTGACCGCGGCGCCCTTGGTCTTGGCCGCGGCGATCTCGGCGGCCACCCTGGCCGCCAGCTCCTTGCCCTTGGCCGGCTCGCCGACGGCCGCGGCGACCGTCTCGATCTTGGCGGGCACCGAGTCGACGGAGTCCGCGGCGGTGGGCACCTGCACCAGCGGCACGCCCGCGTTCTTGATCTGCGCCAGCACCTCGGGCGGCCCGGCGTCGGTGGTGCCGACCAGCACGGTCGGCTTGAGCGCGAGGACTCCTTCGGCGGCCAGGGTGCGGGCGTAGCCGACCTGGGGCTTGCCCTGCGCCTCCGGCAGTCCCATCGCCGACAGGTCCACGCCGACGACCTTGTCCTTCAGGCCGAGCGCGAAGACGATCTCGGCGATCTCGCCGTTGAGCGGGATGATCCGGCCGGCGTCCTTGACCTCGACGTCCGTGCCGTCGGCCGACTTGATGGTGACCGGCAGAGCGGCGGCGGGAGCCTCGGAGCCGGCGGACTGCGTGGCGGGCTGCGTGGCAGGCTGGGCGGCGGGGGCAGTGCCGCAGGCGACCAGGGCTCCGGCCAGGGCGAGGAGGGCGACGACGCGCTTCACCTGGCCACCTCCTTGACGTTGAGTTCGATCAGACGGGTGTGCACGCCGGTGGCGCTCTGGCTGATGACCGAGCGGCTGCGCGGGAACATCAGCCCGCCAACCTCGGCGTAGGTGTCCTCGATGAGCTCGACCTGGACGATCTGGCCGTCGAGGGAGCTGCGCGTGCTTGCCAGGACGGCGGGCAGGTGCCGGCCGTCGGGGGCGCTCTCGCGACGCAGGTGGAAGACCCGGTTGACGGTGTCGGCCATGGTCCTGGTCACCTCGGTGATCCAGTCGCCGCGCACCCGGAAGAGGCTGGAGAAGCGGTCGTCGGCCTTGAGCAGGACACCCAGGGGGTGCTCACGCTCCTCGGGGACGACGGTGAGCTCCTTGGCGAACGGGCTCTCCTGGCGGTGGGTGACGATCCGGGTGAGCTGCCGGGTGGTCCAGTGCACCTGGTCGGTCGCGGCGCCCTCCAGGGTGACCGAGACCTTCGGCGGCTTGCCCGGCCGCAGCTCCACGGACAGGTGTCCGGTGTGGGCCCGGCCGTCCTCGGTGAGGACGAGCTCGGCCTCGAACCCGGCCAGGTCCAGTGGCCAGCGGTAGGTCGCGGCGTGGGCCTGCTCGACCAGCCGTGCGTCTGACATGAAGAATCCTTGCTGACTTAGGTAAGGCATGCCTTAGTTAGGCAAGCCATACCTAATTACGACTCCCCCGCACGCGCAAGACACGAAAAAGCGCCCCCATCACCGATGGAGGCGCTGCGTTTCGTGCGATGTCAGGCGAGCGCGGCGATCACGATCATGACCACGGCCAGCGCGATCACCGCGATGGCGTCGGGAGCCAGGACATTGCGGACCTGACCGGGCTCCTCCTTGCGAAGCCTGGCCGTCTCGACCTTCTGGGTGATCTGCTCGCCCACCCAGTCGGCGTGGGTCTTGCCCGCCAGGGCGTCGTGCGCGGACTGCTCGCCCTTGGACAAGACGGGCTCGGTGCGCACCTTGCCACGCTCGACGCGCGGCATCGCCCGCCGCTGCGCCTTGGCCCGCTCCCTGGCCGAGGCCATCGGGGTCCACAGGCGAATCAGCCTGCCCTCGCCGTACTCGACGGAGACGGAGTGGCCGACCTTCACCTCGCCCAGCGCCGACCAGGGCGCCTCGACGTTGCGCAGCGGGTTGCGCGCCTTGAGCCCCTCGTCGGCGATGATCGTGGCCGGGCGCAGGCTCGTGAGGTACACGACCGCGGTCAGCACGGCCAGCACCGCCGCGGCCACCAGGGTCCACTTGCCGTTGAAGCGCACGGTCAGGTCGTAGACGTTGAACGCCACGAACGCCAGCCAGATCCACCCGAAGACGAAGGCGGTCGTCGAGCGGTAGGTCGTCGGTTTCATGCGCGCCACTTCAGCTGGGCGAAGCCGGGCTTGATGAGGCCGTTGATGAGCGCCAGGCGGTCGTCGAAGGGGATGAACGCCGACTTCATGGCGTTCACCGTGAACCACTGCAGATCATCCCAGTCGTAGTCGAAGGCCTCGACCAGCTTGGCGAACTCCCGCGAGAGGGAGGTGCCGCTCATCAGCCGGTTGTCGGTGTTGACCGTGACCCTGAAGTGCAGGCGGCGCAGCAGGCCGATCGGGTGCTCGGCGATCGAGGCCGCCGCACCGGTCTGCAGGTTGGAGGTCGGGCACATCTCCAGCGGGATGCGCTTGTCGCGCACGTAGGCGGCCAGGCGCCCCAGCTTGGTGCCGTCGCCGGAGATGTCGTCGATGATGCGCACGCCGTGGCCCAGCCGGTCGGCGCCGCACCACTGGATGGCCTGCCAGATCGACGGCAGGCCGAACGCCTCGCCCGCGTGGATCGTGAAGTGCGCGTTCTCGCGCTGCAGATACTCGAAGGCGTCGAGGTGGCGGGTGGGCGGGAAACCCGCCTCCGCGCCGGCGATGTCGAAGCCCACGACGCCGACGTCGCGGTAGCGCACCGCGAGCTCGGCGATCTCCATGGAGCGCGCCTTGTGGCGCATCGCCGTCAGCAGTGTGCCGACGCGGATGTTGCGCCCCTCCGAGCCCAGCCTGAAGCCCTCCAGGACGGCCTCGACCACCTCGTCGAGCGAGAGCCCCGCGCTGGTGTGCTGCTCGGGCGCGTAGCGCACCTCGGCGTAGACCACGCCGTCGTCGGCCAGGTCCTGCGCGCACTCGGCGGCCACGCGCACGAGCGACTCCCTGGTCTGCATGACACCGACGGTGTGGTCGAAGGTCTCCAGGTAACGTTCGAGCGAGCCGGAGTCCGCCGCCTCCTCGAACCACTGGCGCAGGTTGCCCGCGTCGGTGGTCGGCAGCGCCGAGTAGCCGGTCTCCCGCGCCAGATCGACGATCGTCTCGGCCCGGAGGCCGCCGTCGAGATGGTCGTGGAGCAGCACCTTGGGCGCGCGGCGGATCTCCTCGAGAGTGGGTCGCTGGCTCATCTCGTCATCTTAATGGTCACTCGTCCCTGTTCACGGTATCCGGGGAGAAGGCGGGCAGGCAGACCGCGATGTACTCCGCCCCCTCGTCGCCGGTGGAGTAACGCACCTTCTCCCCCGCCGGGGTGACGATCGACTGGCCGGCCTTCACCGTCGAGGTGCCGCCCGCGTGCTCGACGATCACCGCGCCCTTGAGGACCACCGTGTACTCCGTGAACAGCGGGGTCTGGGCAGGCTCCTCCCAGCCGGCGGGCGCCACCATGTGCGCGATCGAGATGGCCTCGTCGCCGCTGTTGACGCGCCCGATGTGCTCCGCGATGACCTTGCCGCCCGGAACGGGGATCCGGGTGGCACCCTCCAGAATTCTCACCATCGACCCAGTTTGTCACGCGCTGCTAGGGTGCTCGCGAGGTGGCCGATGCGGAAGAGCTACACCGGTGTCATCGTCACGGCCGTCCTGCTCGGCGGGCTGGTCCTGCTCGCCCTGCTGGCCCTGCTCGTCGCCCTCGTGCTCCGTACGGCCCCGCAGACGGGCAAGCGGGCGGCGACGTCGTCACCGAGCCCCCAGCAGCGAGCCGAGCAGCTCGAACAGGCCTCAGCGCTCCTCACCAGCGGCCAGGTCGTCAAGCTGAGCTACCGCCCCGCCTCGGAGAAGGCCGACGTCACGGGCCAGGTGGTCTACGTGCGCGACGACCTCGCGGTCGGGGAGTACGTCAGGGGCAAGGGCAGGGCGCGGGTCGTCGTGGCCTACGGCAAGCAGTTCGTCAACGGCGACGTCACCTGGTGGTGGGACCAGTACGACGACGACCAGGAGTACGCCTGGCTGCTGGCCGGCCACTGGTACGAGAACGGCGACGGCCTCGGCCACGACCTGCACATCGGCCTGACGCCCTCGTCCATCGCCAACACCCTCGACCTGGCCGCCTCGCGGGGAACCGGCTACACCGCCGACGGCAAGGGCATCGCGTGGAGCTTGGGCGAGGGCGACTACCGCCAGGAGTTCTGGCTCTCCGACGACCCCAAGGAGTTCACCCTCAAGGTCCGCACCGACGTCAACCAGGGCCGCGTGTACGACCTGACCTACACGGTGGTGCCACGGTTCGAGCGCCAGCCCGTCTACGACGAGCTCGTCGACGCGGTCGACGGCCTGCGCACGGCGGCCTCGATGTGGTCGTCGCAGGCGTTCACGACGTTCAAGTGGGGCTCGTGCGACGGCTCCGCGTGCACGATGAAGGTCACGATGACCGTCGGGGAGGGCTCGGGCAGGGGCGCGGCGGTGGGCCGCATGATGCTCTACACCAAGAAGAAGAAGCTGGGCTCGTGCGAGACCGTCAGACGTTTCACCTACAGCTCCAAGGAGCAGAAGCTGACGGTGTCGTGCGCCGTGCGCGGTGACACGTGGCGCGTGTTCTGGACGGCAGGCGCCAAGCAGGACTACTGGGGCCAGACCTACGCCGCCGAGGTCGCGCTCAAGGAGGCCCAGGTCGACGTGCTGCTGCTCCAGATCGCCGAGCTGCGCGACTGATCAGGGCAGCTCCAGCCGCCACAGCCGCAGCGTCATGTCCTGGCCGGTGGTGACCACGGCGGGTGCGCCGTCCACGGTGGTCGCCTCAAGACCGGCGATGCCCGTCTCCTGGCCGGCGGCCTGGTGCGCGTCGATGGGCTGGCCGAGCCGCTCGCCGGTGCGCGGATCCCACATCCGCAGGGTGCCGTCGGCGCCGCCCGACACCAGCACCCGCCTGCCCCCGACCTCGGCCAGGGCCAGGTCGGTCACGGCGCCGTCGTGCCCGCGCATCGCGGCGCCCACGGGCCTGCCGCTCTCCAGGTCCCAGCGTCGCACGGTGCCGTCGTACCCGGCCGACACGATCAGCCCGTCGGTCACCACCAGCGCGGCGACCGCCTGGCTGTGACCGATCATCGGCTCTCCGAGGGGCTCGCCGGTGTCGAGGTCGAAGCGCTGCACGGTCGCGTCGCCGCCTGCCGAGACCACCGTCCGGCCGCTGACAGCCAGCGCCAGCACGGTGCCGGTGTGGTCGGTGGCGATCTGCCTCACCTGCTTGGCGGCCTTCAGATCCCACACGACCAGGCGCGCCCACGCCCCTCCCGTGACGGCCAGCTTCCCGCCCGCCGTCGCGATCGCGCCGAAGGCCTCCTGGTCCTCGCCCGGCACGCGCATCGTGCTCAGCCGCTCGCGGGTGGTGGAGTCCCAGACGCCCAGGCTCTCGTCCCCGCCGATCAGCGTCACCTGCCTGCCGTCGAGCTCGAGCGCGGCCAGGGTGTCGACGCGGGTCTTCAGGGGCTCGCCCGCGGCGGCGGCGGTGGTCAGGTCCCAGCCGCGCACCTCGTCGTACTCCCCTGTCAGGGCCACGGGCCTGCCTCCGGCCGTGGCGATCGCCAGTGCCCGGACGCGGCTGTAGCGGTCGCCGGCCTCGCGGACGGGCTCGGCCCATCCGCCTGTCTGGGGCCGCCACGTCGTGGGCGGGCGGTAGGAGGAGGCGGAGGTCCCCGACGTGCCCGTCGTGCCCGAATCCTGGAGGGAGACCGTCACCAGGACGGCGAGCGCGGCGACGGCCAGCGTGCCGGCCACACCCGCGCGCAGGGCCGTGCGCGGGCGCCTCCGCTCGATCGTGGCCGCCTGCCGTACGGCGGGCTCCTGCGCTCCGGCGCTGAGCGCCTGGACCAGTTGGCCGGCCGTGGGCCTGCCGCGAGGGTCCTTGACCAGGGCCGCGCCGACCAGGCCGCGCAGCGGCTCGGGCAGCGACGACAGGTCGGGGTGGCGGTAGAGCACCGCGCTGAGCACCTCGGGAACGGTCACCCCGCTGAACGGCGAGCGGCCCGTCGCGGCGAACAGCACCGTCCCCGCCCAGCTGAACACGTCGGACGGGGGGCCCACGGGATGGCCGGCCACCTGTTCGGGCGACATGTACGCCGGGGTGCCGACCACGCCGGAGCGGGTCAGGCTGGCGTCCACCGCGCGGGCGATGCCGAAGTCGATGACGACCGGCCCCTCGGGCCCCAGCAGGACGTTGCCGGGCTTGAAGTCGCGGTGCACCACGCCCGCACGATGGATGGCGGCCAGCGCGGTCGCGGTGGCCAGCGCCAGCCGGTGCAGCGCGCCGCCCGAGCGCGGCCCCTCGGCCCGCACCCGGGCCTGCAGCGACTCGCCCGGCACGTACTCACTGACGATGTGGGGCCGCTCGCCGGTCAGCTCGACCTCGAGGACCGCCGCCGTGCAGAACGAGGCGACCCGCTGGGCGGCCTCGGCCTCCTTGCGCAACCTGCCGTCGAGCGCGCCGGCGTGCATCACCTTGATGGCCACCTGCCGGCCGTCGTCGTCCTCTCCCAGGTAGACGACACCCTGGCCGCCCTCCCCGAGCAGACCGGTCAGCGTGTAGCCGGCGATGCGGGAGGGGGCTCCCGGGGGTAACGGGGCTGGCATGAGGCCGACAATAGTCAGCTCGCTATGTCGATCACCAGACGCGCGGGGTCGTCGTAGGCCTTCACCTGGAACGGCGCCGTTCTGTCGAGCACGATCCCGACCCCGACGTGCGCCTCGAAGTCGCCGGTGCGCACCACGTTGCGCACGTTGCCCAGGTCGGCCTGGTAGATGGGGCCGCCCACCCAGGTGGGCTTGCCGTCGTCGTCGTGGGCGTTGGCGGGGGTCAGCCTGACGTGCAGGTAGACGCCCGGCACGTCGATCTTCTCGCCGGAGCCGTCCTCGGTCAGCTCGTCCTGCCACTCGACGGTGTATCCGGGCACCTCGCCCTTGAAGTCGATCACGACGCGGTCGAAGCCGGGGTGGGCCGCGTGCCGTACCCCTGTCACGATGGCGGGCTCACCGTCGCGGTCGACCTGGACCGCCTTGGTGTTGGTGATCGTCGGAGCGGGGCTCGCCGGCGACGGCGCGGCGGTGCTCTGGCCCGTGGTGCTCTGGCCCGTGGTCTGGCTCGTGGGCTCCTGGCTGCCGGGTGACACGCCGGCCGAGGTCTCGCCCGGCCCCGTGCCGCCGCATCCGGCGAGCAGGAGGAGGCCGATCAGGGCTGTTGTGGCGTGTGAGGGACGCATGTTCCCTAGATTCCCAGCACCGCTACCGCGCATGCTCGCAGTATCACGGACGGGCATGACACGGGCGGGAGCACGGCACGGCGACGGGCCCCGCCGGAGTCCGGCGGGGCCCGTCGAGGGCGCGGATCGGTCAGACGGTCTCGAAGACCTTGGCCTCGTCGGCCACCGGGACCGCCTTGCGGGCCCTGAGCCCGGTCAGCGAGATCGCCAGGCCGATGACGCCGAGGACGAGCGAGACCCAGATGGCCGAGCGCAGCGCCTCGATGGTCAGCCCCGAGGTGGACTGCGAGGTGAGCACCGCGGTCCCGACGGCGAGCACGATCGCGCCGCCGACCTGGCCCGAGGTGTTCAGCAGGCCGGAGGCCAGGCCCTGCTCCTCGTCCTTCACCCCGGCCACGGCCTGGATGTTGAGCGAGGGGAACGACAGCGCGAAGGCGATGCCCAGCAGGATCATGCCCGGCAGGACCAGCAGTCCGATGCTCGGGTCGGTGTCGATGTTCAGGAAGAAGACGTAGCCGCCGACCAGGGCCGCCGAGCCGACGGCGATGAGCTTGCCGGTGCCGAAGCGGTCGGCGAAGTCGCCCATCTTGGTCGAGGTGAGCGCCACCAGCAGGCCCGCGGGCAGGAACGCCAGGGCGGTCTGCAGGGCCGACCAGTGCAGCAGGTTCTGGAAGTACTGCATCATCACGAACTGGAAACCGACGTAGGAGCCGAACAGGATCACCAGGCCGAGGTTGGCCCGCACGAGCGGCGCGGAGCGCAGGATGCCCAGGCGCACCAGCGGGTGCTTGAGCCGCTGCTCCAGCACGACGAAGGCGGTCAGCAGGGCGGCGGCCACGACGAGCGAGCCGATGGTGCGCACCGAGACCCAGCCGGCCTCGGGAGCCTGCACGACGGTGAAGACCAGCAGCAGCATCGAGGCGGTGATCAGGATGGCGCCGAAGATGTCGTGGCCGCCCTCGGCCTTCTCCTCGGCGACCTTCGGAAGGGTCTTGATCGCGGCGAAGAGCGCGATGATCGCGACCGGCACCGGCATGAGGAACGTCCACCTCCAGCCGAGCGAGGTCAGGAAGCCCGACAGCACCAGGCCGAGCGAGAAGCCGCTGGCCCCCGCGGCGGTGAAGATGCTCAGCGCCTTGTTCCTGATCGGTCCTTCGGGGAAGGTCGTCGTGATGATCGAC
Organism: Nonomuraea soli; assembly: GCF_013761175.1. GTDB lineage: Bacteria > Actinomycetota > Actinomycetes > Streptosporangiales > Streptosporangiaceae > Nonomuraea > Nonomuraea soli. Next base: position 77,719 of record NZ_JACDUR010000004.1, on the reverse strand, counting down.
AAGGCGGCCGGGGCGGTGAACGCGGCGCTCACGCCCTTCACGAACCGGGCGGCGATCAGCAGGGCGCCGTCGTCGACGATGCCGCCGAGCAAGGACGCGACCGCGAAGACGCCCAGTGCCACCAAGAAGACCCTGCGTCTGCCGAGCAGGTCGGCGGTCCGGCCCCCGAGTAGCAACAGACCGCCGTAACCCAGCACGTAGCCACTCACCACCCACTGCAGGGAGGAGGTGCTCAAACCCAGGTCGGCCTGGATGGCGGGGAGCGCCACGCCGACCATCGACACATCAAGCGCGTCAAGGAAGATCACTGTGGAGAGCACGGCCAGTGCGCCCCAGGCGAATTTTGAGGAAGAGGAGGTCATGCGGGCTACATTACATGCACTTGCATCTAATGCAACAGCATTTAATTCCGTTGCATACGATTTAACGGCATGGTAACCTCCGGCTCATGAACGAGGTTGAGGCCTGGCGCGAGGTACTCGCCAAGCACGCCAAGACCATGTGCGCGCTGGAGCGCGAGCTGGGCGCCAAACACGACCTGGGCCCCAGCGAGTTCGAGGTGCTCGACCGCATGGTCAATCTCGACCGCACCGCCCGGGTGCAGGAGCTGTGCGACGAGGTCCACCTCAGCCAGAGCGCCCTGTCGCGGGTCGTGGCCAGGCTCGAGAAGGCCGGGCTGGTCAGCCGCGGCGTCTGCCCGAGCGACCGACGCGGCGTCGCGGTGTGCATCACCGACAGCGGCCGCGCCAAGCACGCCGAGGCCCTGCCCACCCACCGCGCCGTGCTCCACGAGATCTTCGCCCCCGCGCGCTGAGCGGCGATCTTCCCAAAGCGTGCCATCCCTTGAGATGCGCGCGATGAGCACGCGGGGATGCCCCTGCTCATGGGAACCGTCTCGCGCGGGTTCAGCGGCACGCACTTCCGCAGGCCCGGCCCCGAACTGGCGGACCGGGTGCCTCCGGGACAGTATCTGGCCGCAGGCTTCCCCGTCCTGACCGCGGGCACCACCCAGCACATCGAAACCGGCCTGTGGAGCTTCACCATCCGCGGCGGCCGGGCCGAGCCCAGATGGACGTGGGACGACCTGCTCGCGCTGCCGGCCGAGCGGTTCACCGTCGACATCCACTGCGTCACCCGCTGGACCAAGCTCGACACCACGTGGACGGGCGTACCACTCGACACCCTGCTCGCCGAGGCCGATCACGACGCGGCCTTCGGCCTCGCCGTCAGCTACGGCGGCTACGCCACCAACCTGCCCGTCGCCGAGATCACCGGCGGCAAGGCCTGGCTCGTGTACCTCTACGACGACGAACCGATCACGCCGGAGCACGGCGGGCCCGTCCGCATGCTCGTCCCTGGCCACTACCTGTGGAAGAGCGCCAAGTGGATCCGCGAGCTGTGGCTCATGGACGAGGACAGGCCCGGCTTCTGGGAACAGTCCGGCTACCACAACTTCGGGGACCCATGGCGCCAGCAGCGCTACTTCAACGACTGACGTGGCTGCCCGCCGTCATCGCCGAGGCGCGGGCCGAGACGCCACAGGCCCGCACGCTGGTGCTCGACGTGCCCGGCTGGCCGGGCCACCGCGCCGGCCAGCACGTCGACGTACGGCTGACCGCCGGCGACGGCTACCAGGCGGTGCGCAGCTACTCCCTGGCCTCGGCGCCGGGCGAGCAGCCGGCGATCACCGTGGCCCGCGTGGCCGACGGGGAGGTCTCGCCCTACCTCGTCGACGTGGCCAGGCCGGGTGACCGGGTGGAGATCCGCGGCCCGGTCGGCGGGTACTTCGTGTGGGAGCCCGCCATGCCGTACCGGCCCGTGCTGCTGGTCGGCGGCGGCTCCGGCGTCGTGCCGCTGCGCTCCATACTGCGCCACCACCGCCAGAGCGCGGACCCCACGCCCATGCGGCTGGTCTACTCCGTGCGCGCGCCGGAACTCGTCATCTACCGCGAGGAGCTCCAGGCGGAGCACCTCGTCTACACCAGGACCACGCCACCCGGCTGGCCCAGGCCCGCCGGGCACATCGACCAGGGACTCCTGCGCGAGGTGGCCTGGCCGCCCGTCGACTCTCCCCTCGCCTACGTCTGCGGGCCCACCGCCTTCGTCGAGCACCTCTCCGGAGCGCTGCTCGACCTCGGCTACCGGGCCGGCGACATCCGCACCGAACGTTACGGCTGACCGGGAGGATCCCATGCACGTGGACGGCAACGCCGCCGCCGGCCTGCTCACGCAGGTCTTCGCGCGGGACATGACAGGTGCGCACGGCACCTGCGGATCATGCGGGCACAACGGCCCGCTGGCCGAGGCCGTCGTGTACGGCGAAGCGGCCGGCACCGTGTTTCGCTGCCCGACCTGCGACAACGTCCTGATGACGCTCGTGGAGGCGCCGGGAAGGATCCTGGCCCGCCTGGCCGGGCTGCGCTGGCTGGCCGTACCCATCTAGGAGGAGCACGATGTCCGTCATCTCACAGGGCTTCCAGGGCCGCGGCCGGCGCGACGACAGGCTGCCGCCCGGGCAGTACGAGACCCACGACTTCCCGGTGCTGTCGGCCGGCCCCACGCCGTACATCTCCGTCGACGAGTGGCAGTTCACCATCGACACGGAGGACGGCGCCCGCCACACCTGGTCGTGGCAGGACCTGATGGCTCTGCCCAAGAGCACGCCGCACGTCGACATCCACTGCGTCACCCGCTGGTCGAAGTTCGATACCGACTGGGAGGGCGTCTCGCTCGACGTCCTGCTGGAGGACGTCGAGAGCGCGGCGGAGTACGCGCTGGTGTCCAGCTACGGCGGCTACACCACCAACCTGCCGCTGGAGGACCTGCTCGACGGCAAGGCCTGGATCGCCTACGCCTTCGACGGCCGGCCGCTGGCACCCGAGCACGGAGGCCCTGCCCGGCTGCTGGTCCCCCACCTGTACTTCTGGAAGTCGGCCAAGTGGGTGAGAGGCATCCGCCTGCTCGACCAGGACGAGCCGGGCTTCTGGGAGACCGCCGGGTACCACAACTACGGCGACCCGTGGCACGAGCAGCGTTACTGGGGCGACTGACCGGGCCGCAGCCAGACCGCGGCCTCGCCCGTCAGCGGCAGGAAGGTGAACGACTCCTGCAGGTAGAGCGTCACCTCGGACCCGGTGTGCCCCAGGTACCCGATCGACAGGTCCTGGCCCAGGTGCAGCTCGAAGTCGCCGCCACGGGTGGTGAGCACGACCGCGCCGCTCAGCGCCGGGGCCCAGACGATGTCGCCGTCGATCAGGCGGCGGATGTGGTCGATCACCGGGTATCCGTGGTCGCTGGTCTCGCTCACGCCCGTGTAGGCCTGCGCGCCCAGCAGCACGCTGTAGGGACCGTCCACGCCCGCCATCCGCAGGCTGCTCAGCGCCTGGGAGATGCTGTCGGGATAGGCCCGCACGTCGCCGGGCAGGACGATCGGCGGGTTGGTCGCGGTCGGGATGATGCCCGCGATGCCCGCCGCCGGATACCCGTCGAGCACCGCGCGGTCCTCCGCGACGGCCAGGTCATGCGCGGCGTCCTTGGCCGGCTGCCAGTCGGAGTCACCAGAGCCCCGCTCGACGTCGTCGACGGCCGCGCGGGCCAGCGTGAACGGGCGGCGCAGCTCGACCAGGCGCGACACCTCCCGCTGCCGGGCCACCACCCCGCCGGCGGGCCCCTCGACGGCCGTCAGGTGGCCGGTGCCCACGGCCGACAACGACGGGCCCTCGGGGCCCTTCACGTCGACGACCCGCCTCCCCGCCAGATGGCGGCGGAAGGTGCGCAGGACTTCCTCTTCGATCTGCTCCCAGGCTTCTTCGGAGACCGGGGCCAGTTCGCGGTGCAGGTTGTTCATGCTGACGGCACTCCCTTGAGACTGCCCACGTCCAGCGATCCGGCGTAGGCGGGTGGCGGCGGCTGGGCGAGCCGCTTCAGCCACTCCGTGGAAGGAACGAAGAAGAGCGACCCGGTGACGGCCGTGGAGAAGTCGAGGATGCGGTCGTAGTTGCCCGGCGGATCCCCCACGAACATGTTCGTCAGCATCAGCTCGATGACGTCCGGCGTGCGGCTGTAGCCGATGAAGTAGGTGCCGAACTCCCCGCGCGAGACGCTGCCGAAGGGCATGTTGTCGCGCAGGATCTTCAGCTCCTGACCGTCGCGCTCGATCACGGTCAGGGCGTTGTGCGCGTTGGCGGGCTTGACGTCGTCGTCGAGCTCGACGTTCGACAACTTCGTGCGGCCGATGACGAGTTCCTGCTCCTCGACCGTGAGCCTCTCCCAGGCGGCCAGGTCGTGCAGGTACTTCTGCACGATCACGTAGGAGCCGCCGGCGAACTCGAGCTCCTCGGCGCCGATCAGCACCGACTCGGCTGCCAGCGCCCCCTCGGGGTTCTCCGTGCCGTCGACGAAGCCCAGCAGGTCACGGGCGTCGAAGTAGCGGAACCCGTGCACCTCGTCCGCGTACGCCACCGCGTCGCCCAGCCTGGCCATGATCAGGCTGACGAGCTCGAAGCACAGGTCCATGCGCTCGGCGCGCACGTGCAGCAGCAGGTCGCCAGGAGTGGAGACGGCGTGGTGCATGCCGCGGATCTCGGCCATCGTGTGCAGCCCCGACGGCTTCTTCCCGGCCCCGAGCGTGTCCCACAGCCGCGAGCCGAAGCCGATCACGCACGACAGGCGCGCGGCGGGCTCGCGGAACGACACCGTCCGTACCAGCCCCGGCAGGTCGTCGCACAGGTCGCGCACGGCGTCCTGGGTCCCGTCGCCGAGCACGACGACAACGAAGATCGCGGCATTGGTCAGCGGCGCCAGTACGGCCTGCGGTTCGGCGGTAGTCATGCACAGGTCCTCTCCGTAGGAGAGCCTTGCCACCTCCGATCGCGGCCAGCACCAACGGCAGTGCCGGAATCGGCAAACAGATTCAGCCGGGCGGCCGCTCGCGGCGCCGATGGCTGGTGTCGCAGAAGGGATAGGCGCGGCTGCGCCTGCACGTGCACAACGCCACCAGGAACCGGTCGGACCTGGCCGTGGACCCGTCGTCGAGCACCACCTCGACCGGGCCCTCGACCAGCATGGGTCCGCCCTGGACGAGCCTCACCCTGGTCCCGTCAGGCGATCCGCCGTTCTTCTGCCGCTTGTCGCTGGGCACAGATCACCACCAGTTCCTCTTCCCGCTGGCCGGGCCGGATGAGGCCCTGCGCCTCCAGTTGGGCGACCCGCGCCCGCATGACGGGGCCGAAACGTTCCGGCCTGCGAGTCATGACGTGGGTCCGCAGGCCCGCCGCGCGCAGGCGCCGCAGCGACGCCTCCACGCCGCTCAGCGCCGAGTGCACCATCAGCAGCGAGCCTCCTGGCGCCAGGTGACGCGGCGCGGCCGCGCAGATGCGGTCCACGAGCCTGCGGCCGTCGAGCCCGGCGTCCCAGGCCCGCGCCCTGCTGTGCGCGCCGGGCGCCGCCGCCCGCCCCGCCACGTAGGGCGGGTTGGCCAGGATCACGTCGAACTGCTCGCCCGCGAGCGGGTCGAACAGGTCGCCGCGGAGCACGCGCACCCGCCTGCCGCGCACGACGGTGTTGAACCAGGCGGCGAAGACGGCACGCAGGCTCAGGTCCACGGCGGTCACCCGCGCACCCGGATGGCGGGCGGCGATGACCGACATCACCCCGGTCCCCGAGCAGATGTCCAGGATGCTGGCGCCGTCAGGCGGATCCAGCAGGCCGAGCGCCTCCGACAGCAGAGCGGTGTCGCCCTGCGGCCGGTAGACCCCCGGCGGCCTCAGCAAGAACATGACACTCAACTACCTCGAAACAGACACAAGTAACGTCACGGCAGTGGCTTCAGCAGCGAGGACACCGGTTCCGCCGCCCTCCAGCACCCGAGGACGTGGGCGCCGAAACGCTCCTCGACGAGCTCGGTCGCCTGCACACCGAAGACCACGTCGGCCGCCAGTTCCGGCTCGCGCTCCAGCAGGTCGCCCAGCACGTCCGTGCGCAGCACCTGCTCGTGGACGGCGTCCGCCTCGACGTGCTCGGTGAAGAACAGCGTGCCGCGCGGGCCCACCCCTAGCCGTTCCAGGGCCTGGGTCATGCGCCGCGCGCTCGGTGAGGTGGTGATCTCGGCCGCCGCGAAGTGCCCGGCCAGCGCGCCGCGCAGGGACCGGTGCAGGCCGAACAGGCTCATCATGTTGACCACGGCGAGCATCTGGGCCGGGGCCACGTCGAGATAGGCGCCGTAGGCCGGGTCCAGGTCCAGCTCCTCCATCAGGTCGGCGAACAGGCGGGAGTGCATCATCTCGGCCCGGCCGCCGCCGAACTCGTCGAACTCCACCGCCACCAGCGCCGCCTTGGCCCGGCCCGTCAGTCTCGGGATGACCCAGGCGTGCGGGTCGGCCTCCTTCAGGTGATAGATGGAGCGGTGGGCGACGTACTCCCGCAACTGCCTCCGGTCACCGCGGTCCTTCAGGTGGTAGGACAGGCCGTCGCCGTCCACCGGCTCGACCAGCAGGGGCTCCAGCACCTCGTCGACGTCGTCGCCGCCGGGCACACCCGCACGCAGTCCGGCCTCGAAGGCCCGTTCCAGCCGCCCGCGCACGCGCAGCAGATCGGGATCCCACTCCCAGGCGTCGTCCACCTCGCAGAAACCCCGGTAGTGCAGCTCGTAGCAGACGTACAGGGCCAGTTGCAGATCCTCGCCGAACGGATCGGCGTCACCCACGGGCGGTGCCACCACGTCCTTGCGCCCGGAGAGCGTCGCGACGACCGCCTCCGAGAGGGGTCCGCGCGGGGACGGCAGCTTCGGCGCGTCACCGTTCATGAGTGTCCTCCTCGATCGTGGGGACGGCGGCGCGTCGCTGCCGCTCGGCTCCCGTGCCGTCGTGCCTCATCCACTCCATCAAGCGCTTGACCTCCAGCAGGTCACCCGCCTCCTCCAGGGCCGTGCCCACGTGCTCCACCAGTGCCTCCGCCACCTCCCATGCGTCCCGGCGCCGCCCGGCGACCAGGTCGACGCCGGGGCCGTCCATGCCGTACCTGGCGGCGCTCCACACCGCCGCGGCGCACAGCTGGTCCGACGGCGTGGCAGGGGCCCGGCCAGCGGCCAGATCGGCCAGGGCCGTCCTGACCAGCGCCCTGGACAGAGCCGCCTGCAGCATCGCGTCGTCCACGGTGGCCGCCGCGTCGGCCACGCGCAATTCCACCGTCGGCAGCCGCGAGCCCAGCCTGGCCAGCCAGAACGACATCGAGGCGTCCACCAGCACGCCGCAGGACACCAGGGCGTCCACCGCGCGGTCGTAGTCCGCCGCCGAGCCGAACACCGGCGGCACTCCCGAGCCGGGGAAGCGTGACTGCTGGACCATGCGCCAGCTGGCATAGCCGGAATCCCCTGCCGGGCCGTACGGCGAGTTGGCCGACAACGCCAGGAGGGTGGGCAGCCACGGCCGCAGGTGGTTCAGCACGGCGACCGCCGTCTCCCTGTCGCCCACGCCGACGTGCACGTGGCAGCCGCAGCTCTGGTAGTCGGCGATGACGCCCGCGTACATGCCGCCGATCCGCTCGAACCGCTCGCCCGGGGTCAGAGGGGGCGCCCCGGGCTCGGCGGGCGTACCCACCGACACCAGCGTGAGCCCCCGCGACCTGGCCGCCTCCGCCAGCGTGGCCCTGCCGTACCGGAGCTGCGAGCGCAGCGCGCCGAGCGTGCGGCAGACCCCGGTCGCCGCCTCCACCTGGGTCTGGAAGAGCTCCCTGTGGAAACCGCCGTACTCGTCGGCGGCCGCGTGCCGGCCCGCGGCGCGCAACACCTCCGCGGCCCGCGCGGCCGGTTCCCCCGAAGCCGGGTGGAGCAGCAGGAACTCCTCCTCCACACCGACGGTGATGCCGTCGTCCATACCCGCCGACTACCCGGGCAGGCCCCATGCATGCTGACGTGACCTGCGGGAAGACGGCATGCATGGGTGACAAACGCGAGTCGTACTGGATGGACACCGCCCCGGCGACGTCCCATCCGCCGCTGACCGGCGACCTGGACGCGGACGTCGCCGTCGTCGGCGGCGGCATCGCCGGGCTGAGCACGGCCTGGGAACTGAGCCGGGCGGGACGCACGGTCGTGGTGCTGGAGGCCGACCGCGTCGCGGCCGGCGTCACGGGCTACACGACGGCCAAGCTGAGCGCGCTGCACGGGCTCATCTACGCGGAGCTGAGCAAGTCGGCCGGCGAACAGGCCGCCGCCCTCTACGCCGCCTCGCAGCAGGAGGCGGTCGAGCACGTCGCCGCGACCGCCGCGCAGTTCGCGATCGACTGCGACCTCGAACGGCTGCCCGCCTACACCTACACCGAGTCCGCCGACGCGGTGGCCGACATCGAGGCGGAGGCCTCGGCCGCCCGCGCCGCCGGGCTGGAGGCGACGCTGGTCACCGGAACCGGCCTGCCGTACGGCGTGGCGGCGGCCGTCCGCGTCGAGAACCAGGCCCAGTTCCACCCGCGCAAGTACCTGCTCGGCCTGACCGAGCTGATGGCACGACAGGGCGTCGTGATCCACGAGCGAACCCGCGTGACGGAACTGCACGAGGGCAGCCCGTGCCGGCTCGTCACCGAGGACGGCCACACCGTCACCGCTCAGGACGTGGTGGTCGCCACCCACTACCCGGTCTTCGACCGCGCCCTGCTGTTCGCCCGGCTGGAGCCGCGCAGGGAGCTCGTGGTGGCCGGCCCCATCCCGGCCGGCAGCGACCCGGGCGGCATGTTCCTGACCGTGGAGAACGACACCCGCTCTGTGCGCACGGCCCCATACCGCGACAGCGAGAGGTTCCTGATCGTCACGGGAGAGCGGCACGAGCCGGGATCACGCGACGCCCGGGAGCGTCACGAGCGGCTGCGCGCCTGGGCCCAGGAACGCTTCCCCGGGCTGCGCGTCACACACGCCTGGTCGGCGCAGGACAACCAGACCACCGACCGCCTGCCGTACATCGGCCGCTTCCACGTCGGGAGCGAGCACGTCCACGTCGCCACCGGCTTCAACGGCTGGGGCATGAGCACCGGCGTGTTGTCGGGGCGGCTCCTCGCCGCCGAGCTGACCGGCCAGGACTCGCCCTACCGCGACCTGTACGACCCGCGCAGGCTGCACCCGCTGCGCGAGGCGGCCCCCATGGCCAAACTGCAGCTGAAGGTGGCGCGGCACTTCGTCGGCGACCGGCTGCGCACCCACGCCGACCACGTCGACGACATCGGCCCGGACAGCGGCGCCATCGTCAGGGTCGGCGGCGAGCGGCGAGCGGTCTACCGCGACCCGTCAGGGCAGCTGCACCAGCTCTCGGCGCTCTGCACCCACCTGGGCTGCGTCGTGGCCTTCGACGAGAACGAGAAGGCGTGGGAGTGCCCCTGCCACGGCTCCCGCTTCGGCACCGACGGCCAGGTGCTGAACGGCCCCGCCACCAGGCCGCTGCCCCGCCGCGACTAGGAGCGCGGTATGTGGGTAAGCGCGAACCTCATGAAGCAGACCATGGCGAAACCGACCAGGATGGCGGGGGGCGTGCTCGGCGGCCTCGTCGCCGGAACCATCTTCAAGCATGTGTGGAAGCTCGCCTCCGGCAAGCCGGAACCGCCGGTGGCGGACTCGACCAAGTACGGCTGGGGCGAGGTCCTCGTCGCGGCGGCGATCCAGGGGGCGATCTTCGGCCTCGTACGGGCGGCCATCGAACGAGCGGCCGCCCGCGACGAGTGAGAACCTGACGAGGTCAACGATCGTTGGCCTCGTCGTGGGCTCGGGGGTGAAGCAGGGGAGCCGTCCTGCGCAGGCGCCGGCGATGCCGGAGCGGGGCGCCCAGGCCGAGCAGTGCGGCGAGTGAGACGCCGTTCGACGCCCACTGCTCCAGCTCTCCCCGGCCCACGAGCTGGATACGGAAGTCGCCCGCCGCCTTGCGGGCGTCGCGGGTGAAATCGCCGTTGGTGACGATGACGGCGAACTCGGCTCCGTGCGCGGGCCGCGCCGTGCCGTTGACCTGGTAGACGACTTGGGCGGTCACCTTCCTGCTGGTGACGGTGTGCTTGCACTGCACGACGATCCGGTGGCCGCGGCGGTCGTGCCCGATGACGTCGGCCGCCTTGTCGCCCCGCTGGCCGACGTGCTGGGCCTGCATGCCGTCGCGGATCATCAGGTCGCGGACCGCCCATTCGAAACACGTCGGCGACATCACGTCGATCTGTTCCAGCGACAGCCGGAGATTCTCGAGCCTGGCGGCGCGGCGCAGGAGCACGGCGGACTTCCACCACTGCCATGCCACTATCCCGAGAAATGCGGCGGCCGTCATGGCCGCACATATTCTCCAATCACTGAACAGCCATTCGATAATGGCCGGAATGATCCGGGTGAGCGCGGCGGTGGCGATGACGCCGACGACCGCAGCGGCGATCCACTCCTGTCCGCCCACCGGCATGCGGGGGCGGGGCAGGAACGACGGCCGGCGCCGGGCGGTCACGACCCGCCCGACGGCATGACCGGCCAGACCTCGGCGGGCGGCTCCACCTGGGGTTCGTGCGCGGGGACGACGACCTGGGTCTCCGTGGGCGCAGGCGGATCCCCCTCCGCCTGCGCGCCGAACCCGGAGACCGCGAACCAGCCCACCACCGCCGCGACCGCCAGGATGACCCAGCCCGACGTCTTCTTGCTCACCCTGCGGCGCCTGACGTAATGGCCTCGTCGCCAGTACTTGTCCTGCGGCATGCCGATCTTCCCCTCGCCTTGGTGATCGAATTCAGCCGGAATGGCTACGTGTCAGATGGAAACACGAGACACCGACAGAAAAGGCATCACTCGGCGATCGAATGCCGCAATAGCGGAATGTTAGACCGAAAATCCAGCTAATAGTTGCTAAATTCCCAATTACGGATGGGCCGAGGTCAGGCAGGGGCCGGCACCGCAGACGTCCGCCACGAGCCCCGTCTTGAGGAACACCGACTTCTGCAGCTGCGCCGCGGGCGTCCGGCGGGGGTCCTCGTGGGGGTCGGTGCCCTGCGTGGGCGGGGTGTTGGTGAGCGGCGGCGCCGGTGTGCCGCTGTCCCACACCACCAGCGCCGACCCCGGCCACACCGCGCCCCCGGCCCGCTTGATGCCCCAGTACGGCACGCGGTCCTGGCTGCGTCCCTCGCCCACGGCGGGCCACATCACGCGTGCCCCGATCGTCCTGGCCTGCACGTCGGCGGAGACCATCGCCACCTGGTGGTCGGCGAAGGCGACCTGCATGAGCACCTGGTGGCGCGGCGTGCCCGGGTAGGGCGAGCCGGTCAGGTGCGCCGCGTAGCCGTTGGTCTCGCCCCTGTCCCACAACATCTGGATCAGCGCCAGCACCAGCTGCTGGTCCAGCTTGTCCGGATAGGACCGGTCGAAGACCTGCTGGAAGGGCGCCGCGTCGGAGCTGCGGTTGAACAGGGTGCTGTAGTTCATCCCGGTGACCCCGAGCACGCCGAGCCTGATGTCGGGCGACAGGGCGACGAGGGCGCCGCCGAGGATGCCGCCCTGGCTGTTGCCGTCGTAGACGAGGCCCTTGCGGATGTCGGCGAGCGGTCGTCCGGAGGCGCGGAAGGCGTCGTGGGAGGTGAAGCCGTCGTGCGCGGTCATGGCGCGGCCGAGGAAGATGGCGTTGAGGAAGCCCTGCTGGCTGCGGTCGGGCACGGCGAGGAAGCGTGACATGTCGGCGAACGACGACAACACGGTGGGGATGTCGTCCTCGGCCATGCCGATCCACGGCGTGGCGCAGAAGGCGAAGCCGCGTTCCTGGGCCATGGTCTTGACGTTGCCCGCCCCCACCTCGGTGTGCCTGCCGAGCAGGCCGTGGCCGTACAGGGAGAAGCGGACGGGCCGGTCGAGGGCGGTGCGGGGGATCTCGCAGCGGAAGCGGGCGAGTTGCTCGTTGCCGGGCAGCTGGGCGGGCAGGCCGTCGGGGCCGTAGTGGAGGCGGGAGCCGGTGGGCCCGCCCGGCCGGTCGAGGAAGCTGGGCACGCGGACGACGCCCTCGACCCGGCGGGCGATCTGGGAGTCCTGTTCGGGCGTGAACTCCGTGACGGTGGTGACCTCGAAGGCGGGCGAGCGCCCGCCGAGGGCGCGCAGCGCCTGGTCGCGCATCGACAGGGCGCGTCCCGCGAGGTTCTGCTCGCTGGCGACGGTGAAGTCCCAGGCCAGGTAGGGGTCGCGCACGCCGTGCCGGTGCAGTTGCCTCAGCGCGGGTGCGAGCTGGCGCTGCCGTGCGGCGAGCTCGTGTCCGGCGGGGAGCGGCGGGCCCGCGACGGCGGCGAAGGCGGCGCCGGGCGGGATCGGCGCGCCGCCCGCGTCGCGCAGGCCGCGCAGCGCGACCACGTAGCGGTGGCCCTCGTTCAGGTTGCGCGCGGGCCGGATGATCAGCAGCTGCCGGTCGGCGGGCGCGTTGGCGTCGAGTTCGGCCCAGTACGGCCAGCGTTCGCCGGTGTCGGCGTCGAGCAGCACGATGGGCGCGTCACGCTCGAGCGATCGCCCGATGTCGGTGATCGGGGCGGCGCCGGTGCGTCCGAGGTCCAGGCCGGGCACTCTGGCCAGCAGCATGGAGCCCGGCGAGAAGCCGTCGTTGCGGTTCCACTCGGCCGGGTCGATCGGCGTCCCCGCCACGGTGACGGGCATGGCCGAGGGGGCGAAGGACACCCGTCGGCCGGTGGCGGTGGCGGGGTCGGCGACGGTGAGGAAGTCGTTCGGGAAGGGCAGCAGGCAGGCGGCCGGGTCGATCGGGTCGCACACGGCCGGGTCCTGAGCGAAGGCCGGGTCCTGGGCGAGGGCGGTGCCCTGAGCGAGGGCGGTGCCCTGAGCGAGGGCGGTTTCCGAGGCGGCGGCCGGCGTGACGAGCAACGTGCTGGAGAGGACCAGCGCGGCGAGCAGGCTGAGGGGGCGCACGCGCCACATGGTCGAGCGCCCGGCTCACCCCCGTCAATCACCTTTGTGATGGGTCACAAAGCCTGACCCATAGCTTTACTGCGCTGTCCAGTTCCCTGGCGGGTGGCCGCATCGTTTCATTGATTCTGCACCTGACCTCGATCAAAGGGAGTCCGCACGTGCAGCGACGTACCTTCCTCGCAGGACTGGGCGCCGTGGCCTTCTCCGGAGCCATGTGGCAGGAGGCCGCTCTCGCCTCCACCAGAGCCGGGGCCAGCCCGTACGGCCCGCTAGGCGCGCCGGACGCCAACGGCGTCGCGCTCCCGGCGGGTTTCCGCAGCCGCGTCGTGGCCAGGACCGGCCAGCTGGTCGGCGGCACGCTCTGGCACCCGGCGCCCGACGGCGGCGCCTGCTTCGCCGACGGCACCGGCTGGATCTACGTCTCCAACTCCGAGATCCCCCTGGCGGGCGGCGCCTCGGCCATCAAGTTCCGCGCCGACGGCTCCGTCGACCGCGCCTACCGCATCCTGAGCGGCACGAACCTCAACTGCGCCGGCGGCCGCACCCCGTGGAACACCTGGCTGTCGTGCGAGGAGATCTTCCGGGGCAAGGTCTACGAGACCGACCCGTTCGGCAACCGCGCGGCGGTCCAGCGTCCGGCGATGGGCAAGTTCAAGCACGAGGCCGCCGCCTGCGACCCCGACCACCGGGTCGTCTACCTGACGGAGGACGAGGGTGACGGCTGCTTCTACCGCTTCATCCCCACCACCTGGGGCGACCTGTCGAGCGGCCGCCTGGAGGTGTTATGTGAGGGCCCGGTGTGGCGGCCGGTCCCCGACGCCACCCCGGGCGTGTTCCAGACGCAGACGCGCCACCAGGTGAGCTCGGCCCTGCACTTCGACGGCGGCGAGGGCTGTCACTACGGCGGCGGCATCTGCTACTTCACCGCCAAGGGCGACCGCAAGGTCTGGGCCTACGACGCCAACCGCAACACGCTGGGATTCGTCTACGACGGCGGCGGCAGCCTCGACGGCATCGACAACATCACCGGCGTCTCGTCGGGTGACTTGTACGTGGCCGAGGACGGCGGGAACATGGAAATCAACATCATCACGCCGGACGGGATCATCGCACCGGTCATCAGGCTCGACGGCCAGAGCCAGTCGGAGATCACCGGCCCGGCGTTCTCACCCGACGGATCCCGCCTCTACTTCTCCTCCCAGCGCGGGACGAGCGGCGAGCGGGCCGGGACCGGCGGCATCACCTACGAGGTCACCGGGCCTTTCAGACACTAGAAAAAACCCACCACAGGAGCACCCCCCGAGAGGTTGAGAAGCATGGCTCTCGCCGCCACCCTCCTGCCCTTCGCGCTCGCGATCATCATGCTCGGTCTCGGCCTGTCGCTGACCCTGGCCGACTTCAAGCGTGTGCTCGCCTACCCCAAGGCGACCCTGGTCGCCCTGGGGTGCCAGATCGTCGTCCTGCCCGCGCTCTGCTTCGGCCTGGTCATCCTGTTCGGCCTGCCGCCGGTGCTCGCGGTCGGCATGATGCTGCTGGCCGCCTCGCCGGGCGGCACCACCGCCAACCTCTACAGCCACCTGTTCGGCGGTGACGTGGCGCTCAACATCACCCTCACCGCGATCAACTCGGTGCTGGCGATCATCACGCTGCCGCTGGTGACCAACCTCTCGATCGGCTACTTCGCCTCCGACGGCACCCTGCTGAGCCTGGAGTTCGCGGAGTTCGCCAAGGTCGTGGCGCTGGTGCTGATCCCGGTCGCGATCGGCATGCTGGTCCGCGCCTACGCCACCGCCTTCGCCGACCGCATGGCCAAGCCCGTCAAGATCACCTCCGCGGTGGTCCTGCTCCTCGTCATCGCCGCCGTCCTGATCAAGGAGCGCGAGAACCTCGGCGACTACATCGCCTCTGTCGGGCTGATCTGCCTGATCTTCAGCGCGGTCAGCCTGGCGATCGGCTACTACGCGCCCCGCCTGGCCAAGGTGGAGCGCGGCCAGGCCATCGCCTCGTGCTTCGAGATCGGCCTCCACAACGCCACCCTTTCGATCACCGTGGCCACCACCCTGCTGGCCAACGACCAGATGTCGATCCCCTCGGCCACCTACGGCGTGCTGATGTTCTTCACGGCGACGGCGGCCGGTTTCCTGCTCAGGTCCCGTTCGGCCCGTCTGGAAAGGAGCGCCGCGTGATCCGTACCGTCCGTACCCTGTTCGCCGCCGTCCTCGTTCTCGTCGGACTCACCATCCCCGCGCAGGCCGCGGCCGGTGAGGTCTACGTCGCCCTCGGCGACTCGGCCGCCTCCGGCCCCCTCATCCCCAACCAGGTCCTGCCGCAGCTCGGCTGCTTCCGCTCCGACCGCAACTACGCCCACCTGACGGCCGCCGCCATCGGGGCCTCGACCTTCCGCGACGTGACGTGCTCGGGCGCCGACACCCGCGACATGTACCAGTCGCAGAACACCGACCTCGGCTCCATGCCGCCGCAGCTCGACGCGCTCAGCGCCGACACCACCCTGGTCACCGTGCAGATCGGCGCCAACGACGTCGGCCTGACCGGCTTCATCGAGGACTGCCTGAACCTGCTGCCGCCGCCGGTCGGCGACTACTGCTACGACGACTACCAGTCGGGCGGGCAGGACGAGTGGCGGGTCAAGACCGACAACCTGCGTCCGGTGCTGGTGCAGCTCGCCGCCGACATCCGGGCCCGTGCCCCGCAGGCGAGGATCTTCGTCGTCGGCTACGCCACCTACGCCCGCGAGAACGGCTGCTACCCGACGGTGCCGATCCTGCGCCGTGACGCCAACTACATCCGCTCGACCCTCGTGTACTTCAACCAGATGCTCGCCGAGCAGGCGGCCGCGGCCGGAGTCGGCTTCATCGACCTGCAGTCGCCCAGCGTGGGCCACGACCCGTGCACCGGGCCGAACACCCGCTGGATCGAGCCCTACGTCCCGGCCAACCCGGCCACGCCCTTCCACCCCAACGCCAACGGCATGCGCGGCTTCGCCACCGCCGTCATAGCCTCCGTCTCCGCGGCTCACTGACACTCAGTACGGCAGGCGGTCCGGCCAGGCGCCGGGCCGCCATCGCCGCTCCGATGCGTTGCAGATGGCCCGGATCCACCGGGTCCAGCCCGGTCAGCTGCACGGTCCTGCGCAGCCGGTAGTCGACGGTGTTCGGGTGCACGTGCAGCAGCTCGGCGGTCCTGCGCCGATCGAGGCCCGAGTCGAGGTAGACCTTGAGCGTCCGCAGCAGGTCCGGGTGGTCGAGCAGCGGATCCAGCAGTCCCGCCAGTCCCGCGGTCGCCTCGCTCGGCCGGGTCAGCTGGTACTCCAGCAACACGTCAGCCAGCCGGTAACACCCGGGAGGCCGCCGGAAGGCCTGCACCACCTCCAGCACCTCCCTGGCCAGGTGCGCCGCCCCTGGCACCCCGTCGGGGGCGGCCACCTCGGCGGCCATCCACACGGGCGCGCTCGCCGCGGTGTTCACCGCCTCGACCAGCTCGGCGAGCTCGGGCTCCTCCCCCTGCAGCGGGATCAGCACGTGACCGCCGGTGCCGTCGAGCACGGAGAGCACCTGCTCGTCGGAGTGGCGCTGGATCAGGTTCCTGATGCGGTGCAGCTTGCGGCGTCCGGCGATGACCGCGCCGGGCTCGGAGGCACGTTCGTCGGGGTGCGGCCCGATCGCCACGGCCAGCACCAGGTAGCGGGCCGCGAGGCGGACGCCGGCCAGCGCCTCCTGGTCGCCCGCCAGCAGCGCCGAGACGGTGGCGTGCATGGCGTGCTGCTCCTGGCTGAGCATGCCCTCGCGCTCTTCGACGTAGGCGGTGCACACGGCCGCGGTGACGGCCTCGGTGTAGACGAGGACGAGCCGGTTGGCGGCCAGCACGTCGGCGAAGTCGTCGGGTTTGGCCCCGGCGAACAGGTGCTCCCAGATGACCCGCGCGCCCAGGTGGTAGGCGGCCAGCAGCGCCTCCAGCGGCACGCCCTCCTGCGCGCGGCGGGCGGCGGAGGCGCGCAGCGGCGCCAGCTCGGCGCGGGTGGGCGAGCGGCGGTCGCGGAACATGCGGCCGATGGTGCGCAGGTTGTATTCCACGATGGCCAGGATCTCGCCGTCGAGCTCCTCTTTCGGCAGCCGCCGGTAGATGGGGATCTCGTCGGCGAACGCCTGCACGAGCTGCCGCGCCAGCCTGCGCGTCTGGCGTTCCAGCAGCTCGTGCACGGGGCACCCGGCCAGGGTGAGCGGCTCGGCCATGCCCGAACCCTGCCAAAGAGAAGGCTCCCGAGCAAGGCTCGGTTCTGCTATTCGATCCGGTCGATGATCAGCGGCAACTGTTCGACGGAGGCGGGACCGACCTCGAAACCGCCCTCCAGCGCCTCGAGTCCGCGCTCGAAGCGCGAGGTCTCGTCGGCGTACAGGGTCATCAGCGGCTGGCCCGCCCGCACGATGTCGCCGGGCCTGGCGTGGAGCATGATGCCCGCGCCGAAGGAGACGGGGTCCTCCTTGCGCGCCCGCCCGGCGCCCAGCCGCCAGGCGGCCAGGCCCACGGCGTAGGCGTCCATGCGGGTGACCACGCCGGAGGCGGGCGCGACCACGACCGTGCTCTCGGGCGCGGTGGGCAGCAGGGCGTCGGGGTCGCCGCCCTGAGCGGAGATCATCCGGCGCCAGGCGTCCATCGCCGAGCCGTCCTTCAGCGCCTCCTCGGGGTCCTTGCCGTTGACCCCGGCCAGCCGCAGCATCTCGCGCGCGAGCCGTACCGTCAGCTCGACGACGTCGGCGGGGCCGCCGCCGGCCAGGACCTCGATCGATTCCTGGACCTCCAGGGCGTTGCCGACGGCCAGGCCCAGCGGCCGGTCCATGGCGGTCAGCAGGGCGACGGTGCTGACCCCCGCGTCCTTGCCCAGGGCGACCATGGTGGCGGCGAGCTCGCGGGCGTTGGCGACGTCCTTCATGAACGCGCCGGAGCCGACCTTGACGTCGAGGACGAGCGCGCCGGTGCCCTCGGCGATCTTCTTCGACATGATCGACGAGGCGATCAGCGGGATCGACTCGACCGTGCCGGTGACGTCGCGCAGCGCGTAGAGCTTCTTGTCGGCCGGGGCCAGGCCGGTGCCGGCCGCGCAGACGACGGCGCCCGCCGAGCGGATGACGCCGAGCATCTCGTCGTTCGACAACGACGCCCGCCAGCCGGGGATGGACTCCAGCTTGTCGAGCGTGCCGCCGGTGTGGCCGAGCCCGCGGCCCGACAGCTGCGGCACGTAGGCGCCGCAGGCGGCCACCAGCGGGGCCAGCGGCAGAGTGATCTTGTCGCCGACGCCGCCCGTGGAGTGCTTGTCGGCGGTCGGCCGGTCGAGCATCGACCAGTCCATGCGCTCGCCCGAGCGGATCATGGCCGCGGTCCAGTCGGCGATCTCCCTGCGGTTCATGCCGTTCAGCAGGATCGCCATGGCCAGGGCCGACATCTGCTCGTCGGCGACCTCGCCACGCGTGTAGGCGTCGATCACCCAGTCGATGTGGCCCGTGCTCAGCTCGCCCTTGTCACGTTTGGTCCTGATGACCTCGATGACGTCCATGTCACGCTCCCCGCGAGAGATTGTCGGGGCCGAACGCGTAGGGCAGCACCTGCGCCATGCGTTGCGGCCCGTCGGGGGTCTCGACCAGCAGGTCGTCGCCCCCGAATTCGTACAGCAGCTGGCGGCAGCGCCCGCACGGCATGAGCAGGTTGCCCTCGCCGTCGCAGCACGTGAACGCGACCAGCCGTCCGCCGCCGGTCGCGTGCAGCGCCGAGACCAGTCCGCACTCCGCGCACAGGCCCAGGCCGTAGGAGGCGTTCTCCACGTTGCAGCCGGAGATCACGCGCCCGTCGTCGACCAGGGCGGCCGCGCCCACCGGGAAGCCGGAGTAGGGCGCGTACGCCCGCTCCATGGCCTTCCGCGCGGCCGTGCGCAGGACCGCCCAATCGACCATCAGTGGCCCTGCCCGCGCCGGTACGGCACGCCGTCGGCGGCGGGCATGCGCAGCCGCTGCGAGGCGAAGGCCAGCACCAGGAGGGTCACCACGTACGGCGCGGCGGTGGTGAACTGCTCGGGCACCGTGTCGGTGATCGCGTAGACCCAGAAGACCAGGATCGCGATGACCCCGGTCACCACGGCGGCGACGGTGCGCTGCTGGCGCACCAGCAGGAAGACCGCCGCACCCGCGAGCAGCAGCGCCATGGTGAACAGCAGGGCGTGCACCGAGGTGCCGCCCTGGCGAAGCTGGAGCGAGTCGGTGTAGCCGAACAGCAGCGCGCCGCCCGCCAGCCCGCCAGGCCGGTAGTTGCCGAAGATGACCGTGGCCAGACCGATGAAGCCGCGGCCTCCCGTCTGACCCTCGCGGTAGATGCCCGCGGCGATCAGCGACAGGAACGCGCCGCCCAGCCCGGCCATGACGCCGGAGACGATGACGGCCACGTACTTGTAGAAGTAGACGTTGACGCCCAGCGACTCGGCGGCGACCGGCCGCTCGCCGCAGGAGCGCAGGCGCAGCCCGAACGCGGTCTTCCAGAGGATCCAGAAGGTCAGCGGCACCAGCAGGATCGCCAGGATCGTGAAGTAGGAGACGTTCTGCGTCAGGCCGCGCAGCACGCCCGCCAGGTCCGACAGGAAGAAGATGTGCGTCTGCTCCAGCGACTTCAGCGGGTCGCCGATGCCCGGCACGCTGAAGGTGCCCATGGACGGCACGCGCGGCGACTGGGTGTCGCCTCCGCCCTTCATGTCGGCGAAGACCGCGGCGGCGAGGTACTTGGCCACGCCCAGGCCGAGGATGTTGATGGCCACACCGGAGACGACGTGGTCGACGCCGAAGGTGACCGTCGCGATCGCGTGCAGGACCGCGCCGATCGCGCCGCCCAGCGCGCCCATGATCACGCCGACCCACGGGTTGCCCGAGATGATCGCGCCCCACGCGCCGAACCAGGTGCCGAAGATCATCATGCCTTCGAGACCGATGTTGACCACACCGGCCCGCTCCGACCACAGACCGCCCAGACCGGCCAGGCCGATCGGCACGGCCGCCGCGAGCGCGGCCGACATGGTGCCCGCCGAGGTGATGTCGTTGGCGCCGGAGACCACACGGGTGACCGACAGCAGCACGAGCAGGCCAAGCAGCCCGAGCAGCAGCGTCCGCCAGGTCAGCTTGAACTTGCGCGGAGCCCTGACCGGTGCGGCGGGAGCCGCCGTCGTGACGCTCATGCCGAGGCCCCTTCCTTGACGGGAGCGGCCAGTTCGCGGCTGACGCGGCGCTGCTCGGCCGAGATCCGGTAGCGGTGCGCCAGCTCGTAGGCGACGACCACGGACAACACGATGATGCCCTGCATGATCTGGACGATCTCGGGTGAGATGTCGTGCAGGTTGAGGATGTTGGAGGAGCTGTCGAGGAAGCCCCACAGGATCGCGCCGAACGCGATGCCGATGGGGTTGTTGCGGCCCAGCAGCGCGATCGCGATGCCGGTGAAGCCGATGCCCGACGGGAAGTCGAGGCTGTAGCTGTAGGAGGCGCCCAGCAGCTGGGGCATGCCGATCAGGCCGGCGACGCCGCCCGACAGGACCATGGCGGTGACGACCATGCGCTTGACGTTGACGCCGCTGGCGACCGCCGCCTCCTGGTTGAGACCGGTGGTGCGCAGGTCGAAGCCGAAGCGGGTCTTGTTGAGCAGCACGTGGAAGCCGATGCCCAGGGCGATGGCCAGGAAGATCAGGCCGAACACCTTGGCCTCGGTGCCCGGGATGAACGCCACGCCCGGCACCCGCGCGTCCTCGGGGATGGGAGCGGTGCCGATGTTGTTGCTGCCCGCGACCGCCACGCCGAAGACGTTGACCAGCAGATAGGCCACGACGCTGGTGCCGATGTAGTTCAGCATGATCGTGGAGACGACCTCGCTGACACCCCGGTAGGCCTTGAGCAGACCGGCGATGGCCGCCCACACCGCTCCGGTGACCGCGGCGGTGACGATGATCAGGATGATCATCAGCCAGCCCGGCAGGTTGAGCCCGGAACCGCCCAGCGCCGCCGCCATGATCGCGGCCAGGCGGTACTGGCCGTCGACGCCGATGTTGAAGAGGTTCATGCGGAAGCCGAGTGCCACCGCCAGGGCCGCGATGTAGTAGAGCGTGGCCAGGTTCAGCGTCAGCACCATGGTGCGCGGCTGCGTGCCGTACTCCACCATGATGCCGATCGTCTCGAGCGGGGGGTTGCCGGTGACGGCCAGCACGATCGCGGTGACGATGCCCGCGAACAGGATGGCCACGACGGGCGCGGCCAGGGCCAGCCATCCGCTCAGCGGGATGCGGCCGAGCAGCCGGTTGAGGAAGCTGTCCTTCGTCGCAGGACTTGTCTGGTTCATGTCGCCTCTCCGGCGCCGGTCATGGCGGAGCCGAGCTCTTCCGGCGTGACGTTCGCCGGGTCCACGTCGGCCACCATGCGGCCGCGCAGGATCACCTTGAGCGTGTCGGACAGGCCGATCAGCTCGTCCAGGTCAGCGGAGATCAGCAGGACGGCCAGGCCCGCCGCGCGGGCGTGGCGCAGGTGGTCCCAGATGGCCGCCTGCGCGCCCACGTCGACACCGCGGGTGGGGTGGGAGGCGATGAGGAAGACCGGGTCGCCGCTCATCTCACGGCCGACGATCAGCTTCTGCTGGTTGCCGCCCGACAGGGCCGCCGCCTTGACGTCGATGCCGGGGGTGCGCACGTCGTACTCCTCGACGATGCGCTGGGTGTCGGCGCGCGCGCCCTTGCGGTCGATCCACGGGCCCTTGACGTTGGGCTTCTGCGTCTGGTGGCCCAGGATGCGGTTCTCCCAGAGCGGCGACTCCAGCAGCAGGCCGTGGCGGTGACGGTCTTCGGGGATGAAGCCGACCCCGGCCTCGCGGCGCCTGAGCGTCGGCCAGGCGGAGATGTCGGCCTCACCGAGGGTGATGGTGCCGGCGGCGACGCGCATGCCCATGATGGCCTCGACCAGCTCGGCCTGACCATTGCCCTCGACGCCCGCGATGCCCAGGACCTCGCCCTTGCGCACGTCGAAGCTGATGTTGTCGATCAGGGGGCGGCCGTCGGCCGAGAGCACGGTGAGGCCGCGCACGGACACGGCCACGACGTCGGTGACGGTGGACTCGCGGGTCTCGGGGCTGGGCAGCTCGCTGCCGACCATGAGCTCGGCCAGCTGGCGCGCGGTCACCGACGCCGGGTCGACGCTGGCCACCGTGGTGCCGCGCCTGATCACCGTGATGGCGTCGGCGACCTTGAGCACCTCGTCGAGGTGGTGGGAGATGAAGATGATGGTCAGGCCCTCGCGCACGAGGCCCTTGAGGTTCTCGAAGAGCTCGTCGACCTCGTGGGGGACCAGCACGGCCGTGGGCTCGTCGAGGATGAGGATCTTGGCGCCGCGGTAGAGGACCTTGAGGATCTCGACGCGCTGGCGGGTGCCGACGCCGATGTCCTCCACCAGGACGTCGGGGTCGATGCCCAGGCCGTAGGAGTCGGAGATCTCCTTGATCTTCTTGCGAGCGGCGCCGAAGTCGATGCCGACCCCGCCCTTGCGCGGCTCGCTGCCGAGGATCACGTTCTCGAGCACGGTGAGGTTGTCGGCGAGCATGAAGTGCTGGTGGACCATGCCGATGCCGACGTTGATCGCGTCCGCGGGAGAGTGGAAGCTCACCTTGGTCCCGTTGACGGCGATCGTGCCCTCGTCGGGCTTCTGCATGCCGTACAGGATCTTCATGAGCGTGGACTTGCCCGCTCCGTTCTCACCCACGATGGCGTGGATCTGTCCCTTTTCCACGCTGAGGTGGATGTCGCGGTTGGCGACGACGCCGGGGAATCGTTTGGTGATTCCCACGAGCTCGACTGCAGGCGGCTGAGCGCTGATGTCGGCCTCCCTCACTGGACGGCCCCGGATCTTTCGTTTGATTACTGACGGTAACTCAAAGGGCCCGGTGTGATGAGCACCGGGCCCTCATAAAGTCTCAGATCAGACTACTTCTGGGGAACAGTGATCTTCCCGTCGATGATCTGCTGCTTGTACTCGTCGAGCTTCGACTTGATGTCGTCGACCTTGCCGCCGGTGACGGAGTAGTCGACACCGCCCGCCTTGAGGTCGTAGATCGTCGGGCCGGCCTTGACCGTGCCGCCGTCGACCGACTTGAGGAAGTCGTAGACCGCGACGTCGACCTTCTTCAGCATCGAGGTGATGATGACGTCCTTGACCGCGGCGTCGGCGGTCAGGGCCTGGTCGGAGTCGACGCCGATGGCCAGGGTGTTCGAGGCCTTGGCGGCCTCGAACACACCGGCGCCGGAGCCGCCCGCGGCCTGGTAGACCACGTCGGCGCCACCGTCGATCATGCCCTCGGCGGCCGTCTTGCCCTTGGCCGGGTCACCGAAGCCGCTGAAGTCCGGCGGCTGGGTGAGGTACTTGGTCTGGATCTTGATGTCGGCCTTGACGGCCTTGGCGCCGGCCTCGAAGCCCGCCTGGAACTTGTGGATCAGCGGGACGTCGACGCCGCCGACGAAGCCGATGTTGCCGGACTTCGACTTCAGCGCGGCGGCCGCGCCGACGAGGAAGGAGCCCTGCTCCTCGGCGAAGAGGAGGTTGGAGATGTTGGCGCCCTCGACGGCGTCGTCGACGATCGCGAACTTGACGTCGGGGAACTCCTTGGCGACCTTGCCGACCGGGCCGGAGTAGGCGAAGCCCACCGCGATGATCGGGTTGAAGCCGCCCGAGGCGAGCAGGCGCAGACGCTCTTCCTTCTGCGCCTCGGTCTCGCCGTTGGCGGCCTCGAGCTCCTTGGGCTCCAGGCCGAACTCGGAGACGGCCTTGTCGAGGCCCGCGGCGGCGGCGTCGTTGAACGACTGGTCGCCGCGGCCGCCGATGTCGTAGGCCAGGCCGACCTTGGCGCCGGACTTGGCGGGCTCGGCCGGGGCGGAGGAGGCGGCGCCGCCCGGGGCGGGGCTCTCGGTGGCGGTGGTGCCGCCGCCGCCACAGGCGGCGGCAGCCATGAGCAGAGCGCCGGTCACTCCAGTGACGGCCAGCTTACTGACTCGGTTGCGAAGCAAGGTGGGAACTCCCTCTCCGTGCGCACTAACACGTCGCACGCGCGGAACGCACGGCAACTCTCACACAGGGAAGATAGTTGTTGACGGGGAGTGCTAAGAACCTGGGCATAGCTCCGCAACAGGTCCGTTATCCACCTCAGGCTTGTTCGTGATTTGTCTAGCTTGCGGCCACCTTGATCTCACCGTCGATGATCTGCTGCTTCAGCTCGTCGAGTTGCGCCTTGATGTCGTCGACGTGACCACCCGTGGTGGCGTAGTCGACACCGTTCTTGGCCAGGTCGTACATCACCGTACCGGTCTGGACCTTGCCGTTGACGTTGGAACCGATGAAGTCATACACCGCCACGTCCACCTTTTTCACCATTGAGGTGAGAATGCGGTCGCGGACGTCCGCCGACGCGGTCAGCGCCTGGTCGGAGTCGACGCCGATCGCCCACGCGTTGGCGGCCTTGGCCGCCTCGAACACACCGGCGCCCGAGCCGCCCGCGGCCTGGTAGACGATGTCCGCGCCGGCGTCGTACATGCCCTCGGCGGCCGTCTTGCCCTTGGCGGGGTCGGCGAAGCCGCTGAAGTCCGGCGGCTGGGTGAGGTACTTGGTCTGCACCTTGGTGTCCGGCTTGACGTGCTTGACGCCCTGCGCGTAGCCGACCTCGAACTTCTTGATCAGCGGCACCTGCACGCCGCCGACGAAGCCCACGTTGTTCTTGGTGGTCTTCAGCCCCGCGGCCGCGCCCACCAGGAAGGAGCCCTGCTCGTCGGCGAAGACGAGGTTGGAGATGTTGCTCGCGGTCACCGACGCGTCGTCGACGATGGCGAAGTTCACGTCCGGGAACTCCCCCGCCACCTTCTTCAGCGAGGTCGCGTAGGCGAAGCCGACCGCGATGATCGGGTCGTAGCCGGCGTCCGCCAGGAGCCGCAGGCGCTCCTCCTTCTGGGCGTCGGTCTCACCGCTCGCGGCCTCCAGCTCCCTGGTCTCGGCGAGCCCGAAGTCCTTCTTGGCCTTGTCGAGCCCGGCCGCGGCGGAGTCGTTGAAGGACTGGTCGCCTCGGCCGCCGATGTCGTAGGCCAGCCCGACCTTCATCGAGCTGCTGCCGCCGGTGGCACCGCCGCCGCCGGAGTTCGACGAGCCGCCGCTGTCGGACGAACCGCAGGCGGCCGCGGTCATGAGGGCGGCGACGGCCAGGAGCCTGGTGATGGAACGCACGGTATCTCCTTCTTTAAGCCCGTTACTCCCTTCAGTGACCGGCTTCCGGTATGGCCAACTACGCCTTCTGGCAAAGAATCCGGCGATTAGCATGGCTGTCGATAGGAGGCCGGATGCGTCTGCTCGCCAGCCTGCTCGTCGCCATGACGACCCTGTTCCCGATCGCCGACCCTCCTGGCCTGGAGGTCCGCGGCAACGCCACCCAGCCGGTCTTCTCCCTCGCCGAGGCGATCCACGAGTCGCTCTTCGTCGAGGTGGCGGGCGTCGACAGCGACGCGGACGGCCGGGCGGACCGGGTGGCGGTGAGCGTCAGGCGCCCGCGCGAGACCCGGCTGGGCCTGAAGGTCGCCACGATCATGACCATCAGCCCCTACTCCGGCGGCGGCGCCCCGGTGACGATGCACGCCGTCGACCTCGACGCGCGCGGCGAGCCGGAAGGCAGGGGCCAGGCCGACGAGGGCTCCCCCGGCACCGAGCCCGACTCCTACTACGACGACTACTTCCTGCCCAGGGGCTACGCCACGGTCGACGTCAGGGCCCTGGGCACGAGCACCAGCACGGGCTGCCCGACGGTGGGCGACGCGGTGGAGGCGGCGGGCGCCAAGGCGGTGATCGACTGGCTCAACGGAAGGGCCAGGGCGTTCACCCGCGACGGCAGGCCGGCCGAGGCGACGTGGTCGACGGGCAAGGTCGGCATGATCGGGGTGTCGTGGGACGGCTCGATCCCGAACAACGTGGCCACGACGGGCGTCGAGGGCCTGGAGACGATCGTCCCCATCGCCGGGATCTCCTCCTGGTACTCCTACTACCGGGCCAACGGCGCGGTCGTGGCTCCCCAGGGCTACCAGGGCGAGGACGCCGACGTCGCGGGCCGCTTCATCCTGACGCGCCCCGATCCGCCGAAGGCCTGCGAGCGCATCCTGTCGGACATGGCCAGGGCCCAGGACCGCGAGACGGGCGACTACAACGCCTTCTGGCGAGCCAGAGACTACGTACGGCAGGCCGACGGCGTGCGGGCGAGCGTCTTCGTCGTCCAGGGGCTCAACGACTGGAACGTCCGCCCCGACCAGGCCACCCGCTGGTGGCAGGCGCTCAGGTCGCCGAAGAAGATGTGGCTGCACCAGGGCGCCCACCTCGACCCCATGACGCTGCGCACCTCCGAGTGGCTGCGGCAGCTGCACGCCTGGTTCGACCGCTGGCTGTACGACCTCGACACCGGCATCGAGACCGAGCCCGCGGTCGACGTGGAGACGGCGCCGGGCCAGTGGCACACGTCGTCGGCCTGGCCGCCGCCCGGCACCCAGCAGACCAGGGCCGTGCTCGAAGGCCCCGCCCGCGCGACCTACACCGACCAGCGCTCCCGTACGGCGGAGCAGCTCGTCGCCCGCAACCCCCACGCGGCCCTCTGGCAGAGCGCCGAGCTGGCCGAGGACTTCCGCCTGGCCGGCACCCCGAAGGTCACGCTCGGCGCCGTCCGGCCCTCCCCCTACCTGACCGCCCTCCTGGTGGATGTGGGCAAGGACACCAGGGCGACCGGCTCGCAGGAGCCGACGGGCGAGAACCACTGCTTCCCGGGCGGCGGCTGCTACGACCTGTTCCGCCTGGAGACGAAGAGCTCGCCGTGGAAGATCGTCTCCAGGGGGTGGCTCGACACCAGGGACCAGAAGGGCACCTACACCTGGGAGCTCACCCCCCAGGACCACCTCTTCAAGAAGGGCCACCGCATCGCCCTGGTGATCACCTCGACGGATCGCGACTACACGCTGAGGCACCCTCCCGGCGCCGTGGTAGAGGTCTCGAAGCCGACCTTGGTCTTGCCTGGATCGGCCTCCTGACCGACATTGCGCTCATGCGAAGAATTGCGATCGTGCTCGCCGTACTCCTGGCGAGCGCCCTGCTGCCGCCGTTACCGGCCATCGCCGGAGAGCCCCCGAGCGTCAAGGTCGAGAACAACGCCACCCAGCCGGTGTTCTCCCGGGCCGACGCCGTCCTGCAGACCGTCTACGTGGAGGTCGCCGGCACCGACAGCGACCACGACGGCCAGAGCGACCGCGTCGCGGTCGACATCCTGCGCCCGAAGGAGACCGACCAGGGACTCAAGGTGCCCACGATCATGGAGGCCAGCCCGTACTACGCCGGCATCGACTTCACCGTCCCCAACCACGTCGTGGACGTGGACGAGAACGGCAACCCGCTGCCCTCCCTCCTGGCCGCCGAGGCCACGCCCAGGTCCTTCGCCTTCGACGGCTACTACGACAACTTCTTCCTGCCGCGCGGCTACGCCATCGCCCTGGTGGAGAACCTGGGCAGCGGCCGCGCCACCGGCTGCCCGACCACGGGCGACGTCAACGAGACCGCGGGCCCCAAGGCCGCCGTCGACTGGCTGAACGGCAGGGCGAGGGGCTTCGACGCGGCGGGCGCGCCGGTCAGCGCCTTCTGGTCCACCGGCAACGTCGGCATGATCGGCACCTCCTACAACGGCACCCTGCCCAACGCCGTGGCCGCGACCGGCGTCGAAGGGCTCAAGACGATCGTGCCGATCGCCGCGATCTCCTCCTGGTACGACTACTACCGCGCCAACGGCGGCGTCGTGGCCCCCGGCGGCTACCAGGGCGAGGACGCCGACGTGCTGGCCAAGGCTGTGCTCACCCGCGACGGCAAGGAGATCTGCCGCCCGGTCATGGACCAGCTGACCGCCACCCAGGACCGCGTCACCGGCGACTACAGCGCGTTCTGGGACGCCCGCAACTACCTCAACGACGTGAGCAAGGTCAGGGCCAGCGTCTTCGTGGTGCACGGGCTCAACGACTGGAACGTCAAGACCAAGCAGTTCTCCCAGTGGTGGGAGCGGATCAGGACCCCGAAGAAGATCTGGCTGCACATGAGCGGGCACCGCGACCCGTGGAGCCTGCGCACCCAGGAGTGGTTCCGCCAGCTGCACGCGTGGTTCGACAAGTGGCTCCACGGCCTCGACACCGGCATCGACCGCGAGCCGGCGGCCGACGTGGAGAGCGCCCCGGGCGTCTGGGGGCAACACCGCTCGTGGCCGCTGCCGGGCGCCGTTCCGGTGCGTCTGTGGCCCTCGTCGGGCGCCAGGCTCGGCCTGCTGCCCGGGCCGCTGTCACCCCGCGAGTCGTACGTCGACCAGAAGAGCCGTACGGCCGAGCAGCTGGTCGCGAGCGCACCCGCCGCCGACCCCAACCGGCTGGCGTGGCTCACCTCTGCTCTGCCGACGGATGTGCGCGTCTCCGGCACGCCGTCGGTGTCGATCAGGGCGGCCGTCAAGTCCGGCGCGTCGCCGTACCTGAGTGCCTTCCTCGTCGACTTCGGCACCGACGCGCGGCCCACCGGCGGCTCGGTGCTGACCGGGGAGACCTACTGCTACGGCGAGAGCGTGCCGGGCGACTCCGGCTGCCTGGGGCTGCGCAGGCACGCGGTGGCCGAGGCGCCCTTCAAGATCGTCACCCGGGGCTGGATCGACGTGCGCAACCGGCACAGCGACAGCAGGACCGAGCCGATCAGGGCGGGCAGGGACTACACCTTCCGCTGGGACCTGCAGCCCAACGACTACGTCTTCAAGAAGGGTCACCGCATCGGGCTGATGATCACCTCGACCGACCGCGACTTCACCCTGCGCTATCCCGAGGGCACGACCGTCGAGGTCACCCCCGGGCTCTCGTCGATCGTCCTGCCGGTGGTGCTGGGCAGGATCGCCTGACGGCCTGACCGGAACCCCGGCCGCGAGGTCGGGGTTCCCTGACGGCTCATCCCCACTCGTACTCCGGTTCCATGTTCCACCTTCCTTAAGAGTTGACTTATATAAGTCATAGCTGAAATTCTTGCCGACATGCAAGCCTTCGACGCGCTCGGGCCGTCGGGCAGGCGGACCAACGCCGCCGCACCACCCCCTGAAACGAGCGAGGACGGTCCATGATCGACATCGTCAACCAGATCAACGCCACCACCCGCGAGCTCGGTGAACACCCGGTCGCCGAGGGCGCGGGGCGATCGCTGGTGCTCCGCCGTACCTACGACGCCGCGATCGACGACGTGTGGGACGCCTGCACCGACCCCGAGCGGCTCGGCCGATGGCTGGCGCCGGTGGAAGGCGATCTGCGGCCCGGCGGCACCTACCAGCTCAAGGACAACGCCGGCGGGACGATCCTCCGGTGCGAGGAGCCCCGCCTGCTCAAGGTCACCTGGGTGCTGGGCGAGGCCATGAACACCGAGGTCGAACTCCGCCTCACGCCGGGCCAAGGTGAGCGCACCGACCTGGAGCTGGTGCACTCCAGCCCGGCCGCGATCGTCGACGAGATGGTGCGCGCCTACGGTCCTGGCGGCACCATCGGGATCGGCGGCGGCTGGGACCTGACCCTGCTCGGCCTCGACCTGCACCTGACCGGCGCCGAGTTCGATCCCGTCACCTGGGAGGATTCGGCAGAAGCCAGGGAGTTCGCCGCCCGCTCCTGCCACGCGTGGGGAGCGGTCGTCCAGGCCGCGTGGAGCATCGGCGACGACGACATCGCGGCGGCCGTCGCCTTCGGCGTGCAGCACTTCGCCCCGCAGGCGGGCACCGGTGAAGAGGGCTGAGGTCGCGGGGCCGACCAGGACGCTGCTCCTGTGCGGGACGGCCGCCGGGCCGCTCTACATCGTCGTGGTCGTCCTGCAGTTGCTCGTCAGGGACGGCTACGACATCGGCCGCCATCCCGCGAGCGTGCTGAGCAACGGCGAGCTGGGCTGGCTGCAGATCGGGAACTTCGCGGTCACCGGCCTGCTCTTCGTCGCCGGCGCGGCCGGACTGCGCCGGGTGGGCGCCGGCACCTGGGGACCGCGCCTGATCGGCGTGTTCGGGGCCGGAATGGTCGCCGCCGCGCTCTTCTCCGCCGATCCGGTCGACGGCTTCCCGCCCGGCACCCCGGCCGGGCCGCCCCTCACCGTCAGCTGGCAGGGCCTGGTGCACTTCCTGGTGTCGGGGCTCGCCTTCCTCGCCCTGATCGCCGCCTGCTTCGTGTTCGCCCGCAGGTTCGCCGCCGAGGGACGCGGCGGCTGGGCGGCCTTCAGCGCGGGCGTCGGCACACTCTTCCTGGCGTCGTGGCTGGCGCTCTTCGCCCTGCAGGGGTCGCGGGCGGGCAACCTCGCCCTGGCGGCCGCCATCGCCCTCGCCCTGATCTGGACGTCGCTGACGGCCGTGACGCACGCCAGGCGTTAGGACCTCAGGCGTGCTGGGCCAGGGGCACGCTCCCCGGCTCGGTCACCTGACCGAACAGGGCGGTCAGCGCGGTGTTGGTCATGAGCCGCACGCCGATCCCGATGGCCCGCTCGTCGACGTCGAAGGTGCCCTGGTGGATGTCGTAGGTCACCCCGGTCTCCGGCGAGCGGGTGCCGAGCCGGGCGAAGGCGCCGGGGATCGACTCCAGGTACCACGCGAAGTCCTCGCCGCCGAGCGACTGCTGGGTCGGCACGACGGAGCCGTCGCCCAGCGCCCTGGCCGCGGCCTCGGCGAACATCTGCACGCAGGCGTCGTCGTTGACGACGGGCGGCACGCCGCGGGTGTACTCCATCGTCGCCTCGATGCCGTAGGGCGCGGCGACGGACTCCAGCAGGGCCTTGATCAGGTCGGGGGCGCTGTGCCAGGCGTTCTCGTCGAGGCAGCGCACGGTGCCCTCGGCCACACCCTCGTCGGGGATGGCGTTGGCGGCGGTGCCGGCCTCGACGCGCCCCCACACCAGCGACAACGACGAGCGCGGGTCGACGCGGCGCGACAGCGCGGCGGGCAGCTCGGTGAGGATCTTGGCCAGGGCGAAGACGAGGTCGGCGGTCAGGTGCGGGCGGGCGGTGTGGCCGCCGGGCCCGCTGACCCTGATGGCGAGCTTGTCGCAGGCGGAGGTGATCGGGCCGGTCTTGAGCCCGACCTGGCCGACGTCGACGCGAGGGTCGCAGTGGAGGCCGAAGATGCGGTCGACGCCGGTGATGCCGCCGTGGGCCATCACCTCGAGGGCGCCGCCTGGCAGTTCCTCGGCGGGCTGGAAGATCAGCCGGACCCGGCCGGGCAGAAGCCCCGCGTCGGCCTGCTGGGCCAGGAAGAGCGCGGTGCCGAGCAGGATCGTGGTGTGGACGTCGTGGCCGCACGCGTGGCAGGCGCCGGGGACGGTGGAGCGGTAAGCAGCGTCCTTCTCGTCCTGGAGCGGGAGCGCGTCGATGTCGGCGCGCAGCGCGATGAGGGGACCGTCGCCGCTGCCGACCTCGCAGATGAGGCCGGTGCCCCGGGGAAGGATCGACGGGAACAAACCGGCCGCCGTCAGCCGCTCGGCGATGAGCTTGGTGGTGCGGTACTCCGCGAAGGCGAGCTCCGGGTGCATGTGCAGGTCACGGCGGAATGCCTTGAGCTCCCGCTCGGTCTCCGCCAGGAACGCGTCGAGTTCCCCCCGCAGCTCACGTCCCTGCATTTGTTCACCGTCCCGAACTGAGAAAAGCGCCGCCAGGCGACGCGAGGAATGTCCGATGATCGCACCCGCTGGTGTCGGTGCCGAGATCGTCAGAGAGGCTGAAGGGTGGGACCCCGATAACGATGACACCAACTTTAACGCTCCGCCTGCCCTCGACGTGGACAACTACACCAAAAGTTGACCTCGGGCACGACCGAAACCGCAGGTCGTCACGATGCGCGACCCACGAAATAGTCACAAGGGATCATTAGATCATCACCCGAAGTGCTTACTTTCAAACTTGAGCTTGGCCCCGAATCCTGTCACCTCCGGTGCTGTTCATCACACTCCATCGAGGCATGCATTTGAGAAGAATGCGTGTTTCACTCGCTATATGATCACCAATATCCCGTTCGAGGCGAAGCATGCACATCTGAGCATCTTCGAACCGAGGGAGGGGACCCTGGTGGTCGTGCCCTCTCTCTCGCTGCCGCAGGACGAACTCCGCAGGATCACGGGGGCCAGGTGCTACGAGGAACGGTTGTTGTTCCTCTTACTGACCCTCAAGGAACCCGGCGTCAAGGTGATCTACCTGTCGTCCGCGCCCGTTGACCCGGCCATCGTCGACTACTACTTCGGCTTCCTGCCCGACCCGGATGACGCCCGCGAGCGGTTGACCATGATCAGCCTGGACGAACCCGACTCGCAGCCCCTCACCCGCACCATCCTGCGACGACGCGAGATGGTGGAGCGCATGCGCGAGATGCTCGCCGGACAGGACGCGTGGCTGGTGCCCTTCGTGATGAGCGACATGGAGGTACGGCTCGCCGACTACCTGGGCATCCCCATCTACGGACCGGCGATGGAGCTGGCCTACTTCGGCTCGAAGAGCGGCTCGCGCGACATCGGCAGGCAGGCGGGCGTGCCCATGGCACGAGGCTTCGGCGACCTGCGAACCGTGGCGGAGATCGAGGACGCCGTCGACTCCCTTCCCGGCGAACGCGTGATCGTCAAGCTCAACGACGGCTACTCCGGCCTGGGCAACGCCATCCTGCCCAAGGACGACTGGAACGCCATCGACTTCTCGGCCGACGGCGAGACCTGGCAGAGCTTCATGGCCAAGTTCGCCGAACGCGGAGGCGTGGTCGAGGAGTTCATCGAGCACCGGCCGCTGTTCTACCCCAGCGCGCTGGCGCGCATCACCCCCGGAGGCCACTACGACGTGGTCGCCACCCACGACCAGGTGCTCGACGGCCACGTCTACCAGGGCTGCACCTTCCCCGCCCGCCCGGAGTACCGCGAGCACGTCACCCGCTCGGCCTCCAGGATCGCCAAGACGCTGGCGGGGCACGGCGTGGTGGGCATCTTCGGCATGGACTTCTTCGCGATGAAGACCGACGCCGGCTACGCGGCCCTGCTGTGCGAGATCAACCTGCGCATCGGCGGCACGACGCACCCCTTCGGCGCGACCCTGCTGACCACGGGCGCCACCTACGACCCGGCCTCGGGGCTGCTCATGGCGGGAGACCAGCCGAAGTACTACACCGCCACCGACAACTGCTACACGACCTGCATGAAGGGACGCACGCCCGCCGACGCCATCCGTGCCGTCGAGGCGGCGGGGCTCGGCTTCGACCACGCCCGCCGTACCGGCAACGTGCTGCACCTGATGGGCGCCATCCCGGAGTACGGCAAGCTCGGCTTCACCACGATCGGTAACTCCAGGGAGGAAGCCGACGAGCTGCACGCGCTCACGCGCCGCGTCCTATGCCCCGCAACCCGATGATCCCCAGGACGGCCGCGAGCACCAGGTTGACCCCGATCAGGATGCCGTGGACCACGTAGAAGGCGGTGGGGTGATCGTCGGCCAGGTTAAACCCAAGGCTGATCCATTCGAAGATCATGAATGCGGCCAGCCCGATCAGGAATGCGGCGACCTTTCGTGACATCATCATCCCTCGAGTATCGCGGGTTGATCTTCGGGGAACTGTCGCCACATGGGCGGCTACGCTGAGAGCGCTATGGCGAAGAGATTTGTGGTGTCCGCGGCACTTGTGGGCGTTGTCGCGTGGCAGGCGCCCGCACTCGCCCAGACTCCCCCGGTCGGCGGCGACCTGCTGGGCAACAAGGGGATCGTCCGGCCCGAGGGCATCAAGGCGCCGCCCAAGACGAAGGCCACCTCCTTCGTCGTGGCCGACGCGGGCACGGGACAGGTGCTGGCCGCCAAGGACGCCCACGGGCGCTACCTTCCGGCCAGCACCCTCAAGGCGCTGACCGCGCTCACCCTGATCCCCAAGCTCGATCCCGACCTCAAGGTCAGGCCGAGCGCCAACGCGGTCAACCAGGAGGGCTCGGCCGTGGGCCTGTCGGTCAAGACCACCTACAAGGTCTCCGACCTGTTCAGGGCGTTGATGATGTCGTCGGGCAACGACGCCGCGATGGCGCTGGCCGAGACCAACGGCGGCCTCGATCGGACTCTCGCCGACATGAACGCCGAGGCGCGGCGGCTGCAGGCGTTCGACACCGTGGCCAAGACGCCCAGCGGCCTCGACAAGAAGGGGCAGAGCAGCTCCGCCTACGACCTGGCGCTCATCGCCAGGGCGGGGCTGCGGAACCCGTCCTTCCGCGAATACATCACCACCAAGGTCGCCAAGTTCCCCGCGCCCAAGAAGTGGTACGAGATCGCCAACCACAACAAGCTGCTGTGGCGCTACAAGGGCATGATCGGGGTCAAGAACGGCTGGACCTCCAAGGCCCTGGGCAGCTTCGTCGGCGCCGCGACCAGGGGCGACAAGACCATCATCGTGGCCGTCATGCGGCACGAGGGGTACTTCTGGGAGGAGGTGGCCGACCTGCTCGACTGGGGCTTCGCCGCCAGCGGCAAGGTCGCCCCGGTGGGACAGCTGGTCGACCCGCTGCCCGACCCCGCAATCGCCCAGGCCTCCGCGCCGAGCGCCACCCCATCGGCGTCGGTGCCCGCTCGGGCGCAGCCGCTCACCGACGCGGTGGCCGACGGCCAGGACGGCACCAGCCGTACGGCCGGCCTGGCGGTCATCGGCGCCGGGCTGCTGTTCGGCCTGGTCTGGCTGGGCTACGGCCTGCGGCGCAGGCGCCGCTCACGGGTGTGAGTCGCCGTTGCCTGGCGGCGGGGTCGGCGAGGGCGGCGGGTTCATGCCCGCCGTGGCCGTCCACGCCGCCACGTAGAGCACCAGCCGGGCCGAGAAGTTGATCCACACCAGCAGGCCGACCATCACCGCGAACGTGCCGTAGATCGGGTTGCCCAGCGTGTGCCCGAGCAGCAGCGAGGCCAGCTGCTTGAGGATCCCGAAGCCGATCGCGCCGAGCAGCGCGCCACGGGCGATGACCTTGAAGGGCTGCACGGGCCTGGCCACCCAGCCGAGCACGATCACGAACATCAGCCAGTCGGCCAGCAGCGAGGCCAGCGTGCCGGTGAACCAGACGGTGCTGACGTCCTGGAGCCCGAGCCACCCCGCGACGGTCCTGGTGGCCGTCGTGGCGAACCCCGTGACGAGCGCCGAGGCCAGCAGCGTGGCGCCGACCATGAGCAGCGAGGCCACGTCACGCAGCTTGCCGAGGAAGAAGTTGAGCGGCGGCGTGGTGGTCATGTACATCTCGCGCAGCGACCCGCGCAGCGCGTCGACCGCACCCAGCCCGGCATAGGCCAGACCGATCAGGGCGATGATCCCGGCGCTCGCCCTGGAGTCGGCGATCGCCTGCAGGTCGAGCTTGTCGGCCACGCCCGGCAACTGGTCGGCGATCGCCTTGTTCAGTTCCGCCTTCAGTTCGGCGTTGTCGGCCAGGACGAAGCCGAAGATCGAGAAGGCCAGCACGATCAGCGGGAAGAACGACAGGAACGCGAAATACGTCACCGCCCCGGCCAGGCGGTCGCCGAACAGCAGCTGGTAACGCTGGACGGTCCTGATCAGGTGGTCGATCCAGTGTCGTCGCACCCGCCAGTGGTCGACGAGGCGCCTGCCCCGCTCCTTGGCCGAGTTGGCCCGCTCGATCAGCTTCATCGCCCCATCACCACTGCCCTCGTCACCGTGGATGTACCGCTCAGGCGCCCGGCGATACTGCGGCCGGTCAGTGCGACGATCAAGTGTGCCACTGCCAGCCCCCCGATCCACAGAGGTTCCTCCAGTGCGAAGAGCACCACGAAAGGCAGCGGGAACACCAGGAACCTGACGAACACCCGCATCCTGCTCGCCGGCCCCGCCCTGCCCGTTTCGGCGAGGGCCAGGTGCAGCGAGGCCCGGCCGGGTCCGGACCGGTCCCTCCGCATCAGCGGGAGACCGAGCAGGCACATGAAGCCGATGAAGTAGAGCATCGCGTCGCCGGCGAGCTCGGAGTCGATCTCGAACACGGCCAGCACGATCGAGGCCGCCGCGGCCGCCAGCCACCAGACGGCGAAGTCGAGCAGGTCGCCCAGGCCCCGCCGTACCAGACCGGGAGGCCGCAGGTCGGCGCGCGGCCGCGGCCACGCCGACGGCAGGACCTTCATCAGCGGTACGGCCAGCAGCCAGCCGATCGCGGTGCCCGCCGTGTTGGTGATCAGGTCGTCCACGTCGAAGAGCCGGTAGGGGCAGGGGTACAGGCCCCAGTTCCCCGTCAGCTGGGTGAACTCGACGGTCAGCGAGAGAGCCAGGCCCACCACGACGCTGTGCGTCAGCCCGCGGCCGTAGCGGTACTTCAGGAAGAAGCCGAGCGGGGCGAAGAGCACGAAGTTGAAGAAGACCTGCAGGAAGGCCTGTTCGCGGTCGGCGCCGTACACGATGTCGTCCAGGGAGGCCAGCGGGCGCAGCTGGGGGTGGGCGAGCGCGGCGTGCGCGCGGCAGAACTGCGCAGGGTCATCGATTTCGGGCAGCGGGAACAGCGTGAAGGCCACCACCGCGCACGCGTAGAGCACCAGCGCGGCCGCCACCAGCCCCGACCACAGCCCGACCCTGCCGAACCTGGCGTACTGCCGCGAGACGAACGGCAGCGCGCCGAGCACGATGAAGAACGGCGCCATGATCAGGGCGATCGCCAGATTGGTCTCATACACCCCCACGCTGTAGGGCTGCCCGACGAAAACCCACGTGCCACCCGGTGGATGGTCAACCTATGATCGGCGCCGTGCCCTCGCTGACGGCTTCCTACTGGCGGTTGTGGACAGCCCGGACGATCTCCTTCACCGGCGACTCGCTGAGCCTGGTGGCGCTGATGGTCCACGTCGCGGACTCCACCGGCCGCGCCCTGGCGGTCGCGCTGCTGCTGCTCGTCGGCGACTTCGCGCCCGCCCTGCTGGGTCCGCTGACCGGCGCGATCGCCGACCGGTACGGCAGGCGGCGCGTCATGGTGGGGTGCGAGGTGGTCCAGGGCCTGCTGGTCGCGGCGATCGCGATCTGGCTGCCGCCGCTTCCCGTGCTGCTCGTGCTCGTCGGGCTGCGGGCGATCGCCGGGCAGCTGTTCCAGGCCGCCTCCCGCTCGGTCGTGCCGGAGCTGGTCCCCGATGCCAGGCTGGCGCGTGCCAACACCCTGCTCGGGCTGGGCACCAACGGCGGCGAGGCCCTCGGGCCGATCGCCGCGGCGGCCCTGCTGGCCGTCTCCGACATCAGGGGCGTGCTGCTGGTCGACGCCGCCACCTTCGCCGTCTCCGCCGTGCTGCTCCTGCGCATGCCCGCCTCACCTTCGGCCCCGGAGCCTGGCGGCTCCCTGCTCGGCGACACGCGCGAGGGGCTGCGCTACATCTTCACGACGCGCCTGGTGCGGGCGGTCGGCCTCGGCTTCTTCTCGGTGGTGCTGTTCAACGGCATCGACGACGTGGCGCTGGTGTTCCTGGCCACCGAGACCTTCGACGCGGGCGAGGCGGCCGCCGGACTGCTGCTGGCCGGGGTGGGGATCGGGCTGTTCGCCGGATACCTGCTGCTGACCAGGACGGTCCGGCTGTCGATGGTGACGCTGCTGCTGCTCGGATTCGCCGTCAGCAGTGCCGGCAACCTGGCCACCGGCTTCGCGTGGGCGGTGTGGGCGGCGATGGCCGTGCAGGTCGTTCGCGGGCTCGGGATCGCGGCCATGGACGTCGCCTCCAACACGCTCATCCAGCGGGAGGTTCCCGCGGAGCTGCTCGGCAGGGTCTTCGGCACCCTCTACGGCGCCATCGGCGTGGCCGCGGCGCTGTCGTACCTGGGCGGCGGGGCGCTGCTGGAGATCACCTCGCCGCCTGTGGCGTTCGTCGTGGCGGGCACAGGAGGGCTGGTGGCGACCGTGCTCACCTGGACAGCTCTGCGTCGCGTTCGGTCGTGATCCGGCACTCGATCTCGGTCCAGTCGATCGGGAGCGTGCTCGCGTCGGCCTGCCAGAAGACGAAGGTCGACTCCTTCATCACACCGCGCAGCTTTCTCATCGTCGTCTTGTGGGGCTCCGCGGCGGCGTAGGCGTAGACGGCCTTCTTGTCGGTCCAGGCGGAGACGGTCCAGAAGGTGCGCTTGGTCAGGTCGGCGCGCAGTGAGACGCCCAGGGCGCCCGGGGAGCGCAGCGCCTGGCGCCAGACGGAGATCGACTTCAGGAAGAAGCGGGGGACGTCACGGAGCGAGGTGACCTCCAGGCGGGAGGCCATGACGACGGCCTCGCCGTCGTGGTCACCGGTCTTGATCCACGGGATGGTGGGCATGGTGTGTCCTTTCAGAGGGAGGCCGCGACGGCGGCGGCGAGGTAGAGGACCTGCTCGAGGGATCTGCGCACGATCGGTGTCGCCGGCTTGCCGAGCATGGTGATCTGCCTGCGGGCGGCCGAGACGTTGGCGGGGAACATCGCGACCAGCAGCAGGGCCAGCGCGATGCCGGCCGCGGTGGCCGTGCGCTCGATCAGCAGCCCGACGGCACCGGCCAGCTCCAGCACGCCGGTGACGGTCACCAGCAGTCCGGGGTTGGGCAACGAGGGCGGCACCATGGCGATGAGGTCGCGTCGCATGCCGGGCACGAAGTGGGCGCTGGCGGTGACCGTGAACATCAACGCCAGCCCGCCGCGCAACGCCGGCTGCCAGCCGTCGAGTGCTTCCACCCCGGCCAGGCCGATCAGGCGCAGGACGATGAATCCACCGATGAGGGAAACGAGGGGGGCCATGGGAACCAACTCCAATCTTGTCACTGACAAGATGCCACGATGCGCTAAACTTGTCAATGACAAGATGGGAGCACGATGTCGTACCACCACGGGAACCTGCGGCGAACCATCATCGACGCCGCCGTCGAGGCGATCGGCGATACCGGCACCGCCACCTGGAGCCTGCGCGAGCTGGCCAGACGCGCGGGCGTCTCGCACGCCGCGCCCGCCCACCACTTCGGCGACAAGGCCGGACTGCTGACGGCCGTCGCCGCCGAGGGGTTCGAGCTGTTCGCCGACGCCCTCGGCGCCGCCGGTGACGACTTCCTCGACGTCGGAGTCGCGTACGTGCGCTTCGCCGTCGAGCGTCGCGCCTACTTCGAGGTCATGTGGAGCCCGGAGCTGTACGACACCGACGACGCCTCGGTGGTGCGTGCCCGTGGCCGAGCAGGGGAGATTCTCGTGTCCGGATCCCGTTCGCTGCCGGGGAACGTCGAGGGCGACTGGGCGGGGGCGATCGCCGCGTGGTCGACCGCGCACGGGTTCGCCAACCTGTGGCTGACCGGCGCCCTGCCGTCCTTCGTCGGCGACGACCCGGCGGCAGCGGCCCGCCCGGTCCTGGAGGTGCTGACTCGCGGGCGCGCGGCGGCCGGGGAGTGACGTGCCCTGCCGGGGCGGGCCGCCGCCCTGGTGAACGGCCGTCTACTCCACCCGGCGCCCCATCAGACACGCCCGGGGCGCCACCCCCTCCGGCGACCGCACCATCCGCACGTCGACCGGCAGCCCTGCCGCGTCCAGCAGGCCCGCCACCCGCTCCACCGGCCGCAGCCGGGTGCTCAGCGAGATGTCACGCCCGAACGCCTCGGTGAGGTGCCGGGTGGTGTCACCCACCTGGAACGCGAGCGCCACCCGCCCGCCGGGCGCCAGCACCCGGCGAAACTCCGCGAACACCTCGGGCAGCCGCTCGTCGGGCACATGAATGATCGAATACCAGGCGACGAGTCCGCCCAGCGACCGGTCACCGCGAGCGATGGCGGTCATCGACCCCACCTCGAAGCGCACCCCCGGATGGGCCCGCCTCGCGAGCTCGACCATCCGCGGCGACAGGTCGAGCCCCGAGACGTCGGCGCCCAGCCCGTGAAGGTAGGCGGTCACGCCCCCCGGCCCCGCCCCCACGTCGAGCACCGCCCCCACGGCCTCCTCGGCGAACGCGGCCAGCAGCCCTCGCTCGATCGGCGTCGCGGCCAGCTCGTCGCGGAATTTCTCGGCGTAGTCGGCGGCGACGGCGTCGTAGGAGTCGCGTGTGGCGCTCAGGAAGCCGGGCTCGTTCATGCCCGGGAACCTAACCGAGCCCACCGACAAGGCAGCCGCGCACTCCGGCGGCCAGCTCCGCCGCATCGACCTCACGCCCGGTGTCCACCACGTGGGTGCACCGCAACCGCAGCGGCCCGGCCTCCTCGGCGATCCGCCGCCAGTCGTCGTCGCCGCCGAGAGCGCCGTGGTGCACCGCGTGCCGGTACGGCTCGCGCGCCTCGTACCTCGCGCGCGCCAGCGCGACCGGTACCTCGCACCACACCTCGTGCACGGCGCCAGCGTGCGCCCGCCGCAGGCCTTCCACCGCCACCTGGCGAAGACCGGGACGCCAGAAACTCTCCAGCACCGCCCCGCGCGCCGAATCGGCCAGCACGGCCCACAACGTCTCCCCCGCCGCGGCCCCCAGCCGCCGGCTCCAGGCGCGGGGGCACATCTCCTGGGGCGCTTCCAGGGTGTGGGCCAGAGCCTCCTTGACACGATCCTTGCTGAGGAGCGGGAGGCCGAGCTCATGGGCGAGGCGCACGGCAAGGGTGCTCTTCCCCGCGCCCGGCAGGCCGTTGACCAGGACGACGAACATGCGGATCACAGTAGATCAGGCGCCTGTACTCCTGGAGGGGCCCGGGGTGACCAGCCCGACCTCGTAGGCGAGCACCACCGCCTGCACCCGGTCGCGAAGATCCAGCTTGGCCAGGATGCGCGCGACATGAGTCTTCACCGTGGCCTGGCTGAGGACCAGCCGGTCGGCCAGCTCTGCGTTGCTCAGTCCGGTGGCCATCAGGCTCAGCACCTCCAGTTCGCGGGAGGTCAGGCCGGACAGGTCACGGTGGACCGGCCCGTCGCGCAGGGTGAAGCGTTCGACCAGGCGGCGGGTGATGGCCGGGGCGAGCAGGGCGTCGCCCGTGCGCACGAGCCGGACCGAGGCCACCAGCTGTTCCGGGGTGACGTCCTTGAGCAGGAAGCCGCTGGCTCCGGCGGTCAGCGCCGCGTAGACGTACTGGTCGAGGTCGTAGGTGGTCAGGATGAGGACGCGCGTGTCGCCGGAGCCGCCCGTGATGATGCGCCTGGTGGCCTCGATGCCGTCCATGTCGGGCATGCGGATGTCCATCAGGACCACGTCGGGCGCGCTCCGCCGTACTGCTGCGACGGCTTGCGCGCCG
This sequence comes from Nonomuraea soli, assembly GCF_013761175.1. GTDB lineage: Bacteria > Actinomycetota > Actinomycetes > Streptosporangiales > Streptosporangiaceae > Nonomuraea > Nonomuraea soli. The sequence continues at coordinate 36,537 of NZ_JACDUR010000004.1, read as the reverse complement.
TTGGCCGCCTCGGCGGCCACCTCGATGCCGTCGGCGGTGAGGATCATCGCGAACCCGCTGCGCACCAGCGCCTGGTCGTCGGCGATGACCACCCGCAGCGGCCGGCTCACGATCTGCCCCACGGCAGATGGGCTCGCACCAGGTAGCCGTCGCCCTCCGGCCCCGCCCGCAGGGCGCCGCCGTAGATCGCCAGCCGTTCCCGCAGCCCGGCCAGCCCTCGGCCCTGCCCGGCCGCCGCTCGGGCCGCGTGCTTACCGCCGCTGTCGCTGATCTCGATCTCCATGCCGTCCTCGTGGTAGCGGATCGTGACCGACGCCCTCGCGCCGTCGGCGTGCTTCATGACGTTGGTCAGCGCCTCCTGCACCACCCGGTAGGCGGCCAGTTCCACCCCGGGCGGCAGCGGCTCGGGCGGGGCGGCCACCTCCGCGCTCACGGTCACTCCTGCCGCGCGCACCCGCTCGATCAGCGAATCGAGCTGGTCCAGCCCCGGCTGCGGCTCCAGCCCGTCGGCGGGGGTTCGCCCGGGCTCGCCAGGACCGGCCAGCAGGCCCATGACGTGCCGCAGTTCGGCCATCGCCGCCCGGCCGCTCGCCTCGACCGCCATCATGGCCTGTTTCGAGCGTTCTGGCGCGGCGTCCATCACCTTGCGCGCGGCTCCGGCCTGGATCACCATCACGTTCACGTTGTGGGTGACGACGTCGTGCAGCTCACGCGCGATCCGGGAGCGTTCCCGCTCCACCGCCCGGCTCATGGCCCGCTCCTGCGCACGGCTCGCCTCCTCCGACCGCCGACGCCACAGGCGGACGGAGCCGGCCGCCACCCCTGCGCTCAGCAGGACGGTGAACGGCCCCAGCCAGGCGGGCAGGCGCCCGACCGAGTCCTGGAAGGCCACGCCCGCCAGCACCGTCGCCACCGCCAGGGCGCCGATCGCCGCACCCTGGTGCCGGCTGTGCGCCACCGCGCTGTAGGCGGCCAGGGAACAGGTCGCGACGGTGATCCAGGTGGCGTCGTCGTGCATGACCAGCGCGGCGGGCAGCACCACCCAGAAGACGCCGAGCGGGCTCAGCCGCCGCGCCGCCAGCGGCAGGGCCGTGGCGATCACCAGCGGCAGGAGCGGGCCCTGCGCCGGATCCGGTGTGGGCACGACGGGCTGCGCCTCCGCCGCCGAGGGGACGGGCAGGGGCTGCAACCTCAAGGACTCCGCCAGCGGCACCCGATGAGCGCCGCCGGGGCCGGAAGGGGCAGCCGACACCGCCAGGACGGTCAGGACGAGGGCCACCAGCACGTCGGCGGCCAGCGCCCGCCGGGACGGACGCGGACGACGCCGGTCGGGGCGCAGGAGAGCCAGCCACGAAGACACCCGCACAGTGTCCCGTATGTCCGATAAGGGCCGCGTCGGCCGGCGTGCCTACATCGCAAGGATGACCTGGCCCCGGATATCGACACGAAGGCCGACGCGGCAGGGCACCGCCCGCGCCTAGCGTCGTCGCCGTCCATCTTCGAAAGGCGAATCATGCGTCGTACGGCCTTCGCCGCCGGCTTGCTCCTCGTGGCGATCACCGCCTCGTGCGCGTCGGTGCCCGCACCAGGGACGGGAAACGTCCCGGTGGACCGCCCGTCCCGCAACCCCTCACCGAACGCCCCGGCGGAGCCGCCCAGGACGGCGCGTGCCGTCGCGCTCTCCCTGCCAGGACCGACCGGCTCGCAGCCTGTCGGGACCGTCTCGCTCCACCTCACCGACACCGCACGCCCCGACCCATGGGATCCCGCGTCGAAGACCAGAGAGCTCATGGTCTCGTTGTGGTACCCCGCCACGGAGACGGCAGGGCGGGCGGCGCCGTACATGAGCGTCAAGGAGTCGGAGCTCACCCTGAAGGGCGCCGGCGTCGCCGGGGTCCCGTCCGATCTGCTCGCGCGCACCAGGACCCACGCCCGCGTCGACGCCCCGCCGGCGGGCAGGGCGGGCGAGCTGCCTCTGGTCGTGCTCTCCCCGGGGTTCGAGAAGACCCTCAGCTCACTCACCGGCCTGGCCGAGGACCTGGCGAGCAGAGGCTATGCCGTGGCGGCGATCAGCCACACGCACGAGAACCTCGCCACGGTCTTCCCCGACGGCCGCGTGGCCGCCTGCCGAGCCTGCCAGGTGCACCCGCACGACCAGGCCTTCTGGGACAAGGTCGGCGCCACCCGCGCCGGCGACGTCTCCTTCGTGCTCGACCGGCTGCCCTCGGCGTGGGACGGCTACGACAGGATCGACACTTCCAGGATCGCCATGGTCGGCCACTCGGCCGGCGGCGCCGGGTCGGTGGCCGCCCTGCTGAAGGATGCCAGGATCAAGGCCGGAATGAACATCGACGGCCTGGCCATCGTGCCCGTGCCTCCGAGCGGGCTGGGCAAGCCCTTCCTCTTCCTCGGCGCGCAGGCCACCCGCACTCCCGGCACCCGGGAGGCCGCCTCATGGGAGACGGCCTGGCGGAACCTGACCGGATGGAAACGCTGGCTGGTGGTCACCGGCGCGGAACACGCCTCCTTCACCGACACCGGCCTGCTCGGCGAGCAGGCCGGGCTGCGCACCGGAGCCACGCTGCCCGCCGCCCGATCGATGGAGATCACCCGTGCCTACGTGGCGGCCTTCCTCGATCTGCACCTGCGCGGCACGCCGCAGCCCATGCTCGACCGGGCATCGGCGGGCCATCCGGAGGTCAAGGTCTGCGCGGTGGAGCGGAGGAGCTGCGCCTGACCTCCGGTGAACTCCGTCACGAGCCGGGCGTCACACCCCGGGCAGGAACCCCACCCGGTCACGCACCTGCGTCATGGTCTCCTGCGCCACCGCGCGGGCCTTGGCGGCACCGGCCGCGAGCAGCCGGTCGAGCTCGGCCTCGTCGGCGAGCAGCTTCTCCGTGCGTTCGCGGATGGGCTCGAAGGTGGAGACCACCACCTCCGCCACGTCCTTCTTGAAGGTCCCGTAGCCCGCCCCCACGTAGCGCTCGACGAGCTCGGGGATGGGCGTGCCGGTCAGGGCCGACTGGATGCGCAGCAGGTTGGAGACGCCCGGCTTGCCCTCCTCGTCGAACAGCACCTCGGACCCGGTGTCGGTGACGGCGCGCATGACCTTCTTGCGCAGCGGTCCCGGCTGCTCGAGGACGTCGAGGATGCCGGCGGGCGAGGAGGACGACTTCGACATCTTGGCCGTGGGGTCCTGGAGGTCGGTGATCTTCTCGACCTCCTTGAGGATGTACGGCTCCGGCAGCGTGAAGGTGTCGCCGAGCCGGTGGTTGAAGCGCTGGGCCAGGTCACGCGTCAGTTCGAGGTGCTGCTTCTGGTCGGCGCCGACGGGGACCCGGTTGGCCTGGTAGAGCAGGATGTCGGCCGCCTGCAGGATCGGGTAGGTGAACAGCCCGACGCTGGCGGAGCTCTCGCCGTACTTGGCGGACTTGTCCTTGAACTGCGTCATGCGGGCGGCTTCGCCCATCCCGGTGATGCAGTTGAGGATCCAGGCGAGCTCGGTGTGCTCGCGCACGTGCGACTGCACGAAGACCGTGGAGGCCGACGGGTCGAGGCCGCAGGCGAAGAGCTGCGCGGCGGCGACGCGGCTGCGGCGGCGCAGGTCGGCGGGGTCGGTCGGCACGGTGATCGCGTGCAGGTCGACCACGCAGTAGAACGCGTCGTGCGTCTCCTGCAGCGTGACCCACTGGCGGACCGCACCCAGGTAGTTGCCCAGGTGGAAGGAGTCCGCGGTGGGCTGGATGCCGGAGAGAACACGAGGTCTGGCCATAGCCGTCAATTGTGTCAGCTTTCGGCGGCGGGGGGCGACTCGATCACGGCGTGCCGCTTGACGTGTACGCGGGCCACGCGGCGGCCGTCGAGTTCGGTGACGGTCATGCGGAAGCCGGGGATCTCGACCTGCTCGCCGAGGTCGGGCACGTGGCCGAGCGCGGCCATGACGAAGCCGCCGAGGGTCTCGTAGGGCCCGTCGGGCAGGCGGATGCCGGTCTCGCTGGCGAAGTCGTTGAGGTTGGTGAGCCCGTCGATCTCGATCTCGCCCGGCAGGCGCACGGTGGCGTCCTCGGAGTCGTACTCGTCGCGGATGTCGCCGACGAGCTCCTCGACGAGGTCCTCCAGGGTCACGATGCCGGCGGTGCCGCCGTACTCGTCGACGACGATGGCCAGGTGGTGTCCTTCGCCGCGCATCTCCGACAGGGTCGACAGGATCCTCTTGGAGGCGGGCACCATCTTGACGGGGCGGATGGGCACGAGCTGGCTGATCGGTTCGATGCGGCCGGTCAGGACCGGGTCGAGCAGGTCGCGCACGTGGACGAATCCGAGGATCTCGTCGTATGACTCGCGGTAGACGGGGAAGCGGGAGTGCGGCATGGCCGCGGCCAGCACGGCGGCTTCGGCGAGAGGGGTGTCGGCCTCCATGAACTCGACCTCGGTGCGCGGCAGCATGACCTCGCGCAGCTGCCGTTTGCCTGCGGCGAAGACCTCGGCGATGAGGTTGCGCTCGTCGGCGGTCAGTTCGGCGTGCCCGACCACCATGTCGCGGAGTTCCTCGGTGGTCATCTTCTCGCGGTCGGCCTCGGGGTTGCCGCCCAGGAGCCGTACGACACCGTCGGTGGACTTGGACAGCAGCCAGATGACCGGCCGCGACAGAGAGGCGATCCGGTCGAGCATCGGCGCCACGAACAGCGCGAAGCCTTCGGCTCGTTGCCTGGCCAGGCGTTTGGGCGCGAGCTCTCCCAGCACGAGCGAGACGTAGGAGATGGCGATGGTGACGAGCACCAGCGCGACGACCTGCGAGATGGCGTGCGGCACTCCCCAGGATTCGAGCACGGGGAAGAGCACGGCCGCGAAGCGGTCGGCGCCGAAGGCGGCCGAGAGCATCGTGGCCAGGGTGACGCCGATCTGCACGGCGGACAGGAAACGGTTGGGGTCGCGGACGAGTTTGGCCACGTGGGCTCCGCGTCGGCCCCGGGTGCTGAGTTTGCGCACCTGAGACTCACGCAGGGAGACCATGGCCATTTCGGCCGCGGCGAAGTACCCGCCCACCACAATGAAGAGCAGGACGAGGGCGATGTTGGCGATTAGCGCGTTCACGGCGGTGCCAGCGTACTCGGGAGGCGTATGCTGAGAAGACCTACACATTCAAACTTATTCCAACAGAGGTGAACATGAGACTTCTGGTCACCGGAGGCGCGGGCTACATCGGCAGCGTCGTCGCCGCGCAGTTGCTCGAAGCGGGACACGAGGTGACCGTGCTCGACGACCTGTCCACCGGGCACGCCGACGCCGTCCCCGGCGGCGCGCGCTTCGTCCGGGGCGACATCGCCGAGCCCCCGCTCGACGGCATCGAGGCGGTGCTGCACTTCGCCGCCAAGTCCCTCGTGGGCGAGTCGGTGGAGAAGCCGGGCCTGTACTGGTCGCACAACCTGGGCGGCACCCTCGCCCTGCTCGACGCGATGCGCCGCGCGGACGTGAACAGGATCGTGTTCTCCTCCACGGCGGCCGTCTACGGCAATCCCGAGGGCTCCCCCATCCTGGAGAGCGCCCCCACCCGCCCTACCAGCCCCTACGGCGCCTCCAAGCTGGCGGTCGACACCGCGCTGACCACCTTCGCCGGGCTGTACGGCCTGGGCGCGGTGAGCCTCAGGTACTTCAACGTGGGCGGCGCCTACCAGAGCTTTCGCGAGCGGCACACCACCGAGACGCACCTCATCCCCAACGTGCTCAAGGTCGCGACCGGCGAGAAGTCCCTGGTCAACGTGTTCGGCACCGACTACCCGACCGCCGACGGCACCTGCGTCAGGGACTACATCCACGTCTCCGACCTGGCCAGGGCCCACCTGCTGGCCCTGGAGGCCTGCACGCCGGGCGAGCACCGCATCTACAACCTGGGCAACGGCACGGGTTTCTCGGTCAAGGAGGTGATCGAGGTCTGCCGCGAGGTGACCGGTCACGCGATCCCCACGGAGGTCGGGCCGCGCCGGGAGGGCGACCCGGCGACCCTGGTCGCTTCGAGCGACAAGATCCAGCAGGAGTTGGGCTGGAAGCCCGAGAAAACCGAGATTTCGGACATCGTCAGGGATGCCTGGGAGGCGCTTCCCCTGAAATAGCGCGCCAAAGCTGAAAGTATGCTGTGATGCCGAATGTGAGGAGCTTTTCACCAAGGGTCACGAGGTTGATCTTTGTCGCCCTCATCCTGGTCGGCAGCAGCCTGGCAGCGGCCGGAGTGGTGTTCGCGACATCCGCACCCGCTCCGGCGCGCGTGCCGCAGTCCACCTGCACCCCTCAATCGGGATAAAACGCCTCAACGGTAATCTTCCGGGCATGCTCCCCGAACCCGGCCCCGTTCGCGCGCTCTCCCTCGCCGTCCTCCTGCGATCCACCGGTCGCGGGCTGTTCCTGACGGTCAGCGTGCTCTACTTCCTCAACGTGGTCGGCCTCTCGGAGACCCAGATCGGCCTCGGCCTGACCATCGCCGGCGTCGCCGGCCTGCTGGGCAGCCTGCCCGCCGGACGCCTGTGCGACGTGATCGGGCCCCGCGCGGTCAACGTCGCCTTCTGCGCCGCAGGAGGCCTGCTCGTCGCCTGCTACGGCTTCGTCACCGGTTTCGTCGGCTTCGCCCTGGTCGCCGCCCTCGTCTCCTTCGCCGAGGCCGCGGACGGCACCGCCCGCGCCACGCTCATCGGCGGCGCCGTACCGGCGGAACGGCGCGTCGAGGTGCGCGCCTACCTGCGCGCGGTCACCAACGTCGGCTGGTCGCTCGGCGGCCTGGTGGCCATGATCGCGCTGGCGGTCGGCACCCGTCCCGCCTACCTGGTCATGCTGTACGGCTGCGCCGCCGCTTACCTGGCCTCCGCCGCGCTCACGCTGCGCGTGCCGGACGTCCAGCCGGTCGCCAAGCCCAAGGACGGCCCCACCTGGGTGGTGCTGCGCGACCGCCCCTACGCGCTGCTGGCCGTGCTGAACGCGATCCTGGTCATCCACGGGCCGCTTCTCATGGTCATCCTGCCGATGTGGGTCAAGCACGTCGGCGCGCCCAACCTCATGGTCGCCGCGATCGGCCTGATCAACACGGTCATGGTCACGTTCCTGCAGGTACGGCTGAGCCGCAACACCCATGACCTGACCGGCTCCGCCAACGCCCAGCGACGGGCCGGAGTCCTGCTGCTGATCGCCTGCGGCCTGTTCGCGCTGGCCGCCGGTCAGCCGGCGTGGCTGGCGATCACCGTGCTGGCGGCGGGTGCGATCCTGCACGTCTTCGGCGAGATCCTCCAGGCGGCCGGCTCCTGGGGGCTGTCGTACGAGCTGGCACCCGCCCACGCCCTGGGGCAGTACCAGGGCCTGTACAACATGAGCTGGCAGGCGGCCAACGTCGCCGCCCCCGCCCTGCTCACCGCCGTGATCATCGGCTGGGGCTGGCCGGGCTGGCTGCTGATCGGGCTCGTCTTCGTCGCGGCCGGCTGTGCCGTACCGCCCGCGACCCGCTGGGCGGAGCGCAGCCGCCCGCGCGAGACCGTCGCGGTCACGGCCTGAGCATCACCCGCGAGACGTTGTTGGCCGGCCGCCGGTCGCCCAGCACGGTCGAGTAGACGCTGGCGACCACCGGCCGCCGCCGCCCGCCCAGGGCCAGGCGCAGCCTGAGCCGCTTGCCCGAGCCGACGGTCCGCAGGCGGCACAACACGTGGCCGGGGCGGGGCCGGCACCGCGCGCCCTGCGCCGAGATGAGCCTGCTGGCCCCGGTGCGGAAGTAGAGCAGCGCGTCGCGTACGGCACGCGGCCCGCGGTTGCGCACCACCGCCGACAGCTGGTGGCTGCCCGCCGAGCGCAGCCGTACCTGCAGGTCGGCGCCCTCGTCCACCCGCGTGAAGGTCATGTGTGTGTTGTCGGCCTCGTTGTCGTCGGAGACCTCCGAGGTCAGGGAGGCGACGGCGCGCAGCGGCCCGATCGCGCCCGGCCGGACGACGCCGCTGATCTGCACCTCACCGGTGCCGCCCGCGAGCACGTCGGACGACGAGGGACAGGTCACCTCGTGGGCCGTGCGGCCGGGACGGCAGGTCGCCACGTTCACCCCGACGATGTCGACGTCGCGGGGCAGGGTCACCTTGAGCACCGGGAGCACGGCGTCGCCGGGCCCGGCGTTCTTCACCCGTACGCGGTAGAGGATGGGCTGGCCGGGCTGGGCGATTCCCGGATGCGAACTGAGCTGAACCGAAAGGTCCGCGCTGCCCCATTCGCCCGCGTACACCGCGCCGGGTGCCACGATCACCGCCATGCCGACAAGACCGGCGCACAACTGTGCCGGAAAGCGCCCCATTGAAAACCCCCTGGTCACATTCAACGCTGTGACCAGGGGGAACGGGTTGTCCGACACACCCCAAACGGGGCGCCGGTCAGATGAGGCCGAGCTCCTTGACCGCGTCGCGCTCCTCGGTGAGCTCCGCGACGGAGGCGTCGATGCGCTGGCGGGAGAACTCGTTGATCTCCAGCCCCTGGATGATCTCCCACTGCCCGCCGACCGAACGGCACGGGAAGGAGGAGATGATGCCCTCTGCCACGCCGTACGAGCCGTCGGAAGGCAGCGAGACCGAGGTCCAGTCGGTGCCGTTGACCCAGTCGTAGACGTGGTCGATCGCGGCGTTGGCCGCGCTGGCCGCGCTGGACAGGCCGCGGGCCTCGATGATCGCCGCGCCGCGCTTGGCGACGGTCGGGATGAAGGTCTCCTTGTACCAGGCCTCGTCGACCTGCTCGGCCGCGATCTTGCCACCGACCTCGGCGTGGAACAGGTCGGGGTACTGGGTCGAGGAGTGGTTGCCCCAGATCGTCATGTTCTTGATCTCGGTGACCGGGACCTGCAGCTTGGCGGCCAGCTGGGCCAGCGCGCGGTTGTGGTCGAGGCGGGTCATCGCGGTGAAGCGGTCGGCCGGCACGTCGGGCGCGTTCTGCTGCGCGATGAGCGCGTTGGTGTTGGCCGGGTTGCCGACCACCAGGACGCGGATGTCGTCGGCGGCGTGGGCGTTGATCGCCTGGCCCTGCGGCTTGAAGATGCCGCCGTTGGCGCTGAGCAGGTCGCCGCGCTCCATGCCGGCCTTGCGCGGCATCGCGCCGACCAGCAGGGCGACGTTGGCGCCGTCGAAGGCGACGTTGGGGTCGTCGGTGATCTCGATGCCCGACAGCAGCGGGAACGCGCAGTCGTCGAGCTCCATGGCGGTGCCCTCGGCCGCCTTCACCGCCTGGGGGATCTCCAGCAGGCTCAGCTTGACGGGCACATCGGCGCCGAGCAGCTGCCCTGAGGCGATGCGGAACAGCAGCGCGTAGCCGATCTGGCCGGCGGCTCCGGTGACGGTTACCTTGACGGGCGTGGCCATGGCCTTCCCCTCACTCGCAGTTGGATGGTGACGTGTGGATGTTACCGCCCGTCAATCGCAGGGGGTGGCGGTGGGCTGCCTGGTCTCGGCCTCGAAGCGCACCTTGCCGAAGTACTGGCGCATGAGCTTGGCCATGCGGCCGCTGGAGTACAGGTCGGAGATGATGCCGTTGACGGCCTTGCAGGTGCGCACGTCCCCCTGCTTGATGCCGATGCCGTACGGCTCGTTGCTCATCTTCAGCCCGAGCACCCGGTAGCGCACCGGCTCGCGCTGGGCGAACCCGGCCAGCAGGTAGTCCTCGCCGGGGACGGCGTGCACGGCGCCGCTCTTGAGCAGGTTCATGCAGTCGCCGTAGTCGAGGCCGCGGACGATCTTGTAGTCCTTCAGCACGTCCTGCAGGCTGCCCACGGCCGCGCTGGGCTGCGCGCAGATGGCCTTGCCCTCCAGGTCCTCCGCGCTCGCGATCCCCGCGCCGTCGGCCACCAGGACGTCGTGGTGGGCCATGTAGTACGGCCCCGCGAACGTGACCTTGTCGCTGTCGTTGACCGTGTAGGTGGCGATCACCAGGTCGACCGTGCCGTTGGCCAGCCACTTGGCGCGATCGGCGCGGGCGACGGGCTTGAAGGTGATGTCGGCCTTGGGATTGAGCGCCAGGGCGATGCGCCTGCCCAGCTCCACCTCGAGACCGGTGATGACGCCGGTGTTCTTGTCCTCCAGGGCGATGTTCGGCAGGTCGGCCTTGACCCCGATCACGATCTTCCCGGTCTTGGCCACCTTGTCGGCCAGCGAGGAGAACTTCTCCTCCGGGGGGCTGGTGGGCCCGGCCGTGGGCCGCTGGCTGAAGGTGAGCGGAATCACACCCTGCATCACCAGTGCCACCACCGCCGCGACCACCAGCACCACGCCCAGGGCCAGGCCGATCCACGGGCCCTTCCTGCGCTGCCGTGCCGCAACCTCGGGGCCCGCCGACTCGACGGTCGGGACCGGCACCGGGACCGGGATCGGCTGCGACGGCTCGGCCACCGTGAGCCGCTGCCTCGGGATCGGCGCCGTGTCGTCGCTGGCCAGGACCGCGCCCTGGCTGAGCACCGCCGTGTCGGCCCCGTGGGTCTCCGGCTGGCCCAGCAGCCTGAGCAGGATCTGGTCGGCCGTGGGCCGCTTGCCCGGCTCCTTGGTCAGCGCCGCCTGCACGGCACCGCGCAGCGGCTGCGGGATGCCGCTGACGTCGACCTCGTGGTTGAGGATGCGGTTGAGCACCACCGCGATCGAGGTGCCCTCGAAGACGGCCTGGCCGGTCGCCGCGAACGCGATGGTCGCGCCCCAGGCGAACACGTCGGTGTAGGGGCCCACGTCGTCGCCGGAAATCTGCTCCGGCGCCATGTAGGCGGGCGTGCCGATCGCCCGGCTGGTGATCGTGCCGGTCGAGTCGATGATGCGCGCGATGCCGAAGTCGACGACGCGCGGACCGTCGGCCGCGATCAGCACGTTGTCGGGCTTGAAGTCGCGGTGCACGATCGAGGCGTGGTGGATGGCCACCAGCGCCGTCGCCGTCCCGATCGCCAGGCGGTCGAGCTTGGCGCCGCTCAGCGGCCCGTCGCTCTCGACGACCTCCCGCAGCGGGCGGCCGTCGATGTACTCGCTGGCGATGTACGGAGTGTCACCCTCCAGGTCGGCCTCGACCACGCGCGCCGTACAGAACGACGCGACCCGCTCGGCCGCCTTCAGCTCCCTCGCGAAACGCGATCTCGCCGACTTGTCCCCGCTGAACTTGATGTGCAGCAACTTGATCGCCGCACGCTCGCCCTGGCCGTTCTCGCCGAGGTAGACCACCCCCTGGCCACCCTCGCCGATGCGCCCGGCCAGCTTGAACGAGCCCAGTTCTCTGGGATCGCCCGCCACCAGTGGCGCGATCTGCGGCATTCGTCATCCCCACGTAGCACAAAGCCTGACGAGGCAAACTTTACGACGCTCAGGAAGTCCACAGTTAACAGTTAGTCGTTCGTTACGGACCGCCCACGATCGACCGGAAGCCTCCAGAGTGACATTCTGGTGAGCGTGTACGACATCGTGCTGTTCGGCGCATCCGGCTTCACCGGCAGGCTCACCGCCGAATACCTGGCCAGGCATGCGGGACCCGACGTGCGCTGGGCCCTGGCCGGGCGCGACCGGGCCAAGCTGGAGGCACTCGGCCTCGACGTCCCGGTGATCGTCGCCGACGCCTCCGACCCGGCCGCCCTGGCCGCGCAGGCGCGCGTCATCGCCACCACCGTCGGGCCCTACGTCAGCTACGGCGAGCCGCTGGTCAAGGCGTGCGCCGAGGCGGGCACGCACTACCTCGACCTGACCGGCGAGCCGGAGTTCGTCGACCGCATGTTCCTGCGCTACGACGCCGTGGCGGCCGCGTCAGGCGCCAAGATCGTCCACGCGTGCGGTTTCGACTCCATCCCGTGGGACCTCGGAGTGCTCCACACCGTGCTGCAGCTGCCCGAAGGCGTGCCCATCACCGTCCGCGGCTTCCTGCGCGGTCACCTGCGCGCCTCCGGCGGCACCCTGGCCTCCGCGCTGACTGCCTTCTCGCGCCTGCCCCACATGATCGAGGCGGGGGCTCAGCGCCGCACCGCCGACCCGTCCCCGCACGGCCGCCGCATCAGCTCGCAGCCCGGCCTGCTCCGCTACGTCGGCGGCTGGGCCATCCCCATGCCCACGATCGACCACCAGATCGTCGGCCGCTCGGCCCGCCTCCTCGACCGCTACGGCCCCGACTTCACCTACCGCCAGTACTACGGCGCGGGCTCCCTGCCCGCCGCCCTGTCGGCGGGCGCCGGAGCCCTGTCGCTCGTCGCCCTCGCCCAGATCCCGCCGGCCCGCTCGTGGCTCGCCCGCCGCCTGCCCGCCGGCTCGGGCCCCACCCCGTCGCAGCGCGCCGCCCACTGGTTCCGCGCCACCTTCCTCGGCCAGGGCGGCGGCCGCCGTGTGGTGACGCACGTCGCCGGCGGCGACCCCGGCTACGACGAGACGGCCAAGATGCTGGCGGAGTCGGCGTTGTGCCTGGCGTTCGACGACACCCCCAAGATCGCGGGCTCGGTGACGACGGCCAGCGCCATGGGCGAGCCGCTCATCCGACGGCTGCACGCGGCGGGGATCACGTTCTCCTAGTACGGCAACGCCCTGGCCGCGAACGACGAGCGCAGGAAGGGTGCCTTGAACTTGGGGAACGCCACCGTGGCCGCGTCCCCGTCCGAGGTGTACCTCATGTCCGGGTTGTCCTTCAGCCAGTCCAGCCAGGCCGTCGAGCAGAACTGCGCGCAGTCTCCCTTGCGGTCCATCGCCCGGATCCGCGGGATGTTGAGCGCGTCGAAGCTCTTGCTGAACGGCGCGTTCGACGGCGTGTACCCCGCCAGGAACACGCCCTTGTGCGCGTACCCGCTGCCCTTCTGCGCCCACGCCTGCTTGCGAGGCTGGTTACCGTACGGCAGGGCGAGCGTGACGGGCGTGTGGTAGGCGAACTTGCTCACCATCTTCTGCACGCTCATGATCTGCCTGGCCACCTCCTCCCGCGAGCGGCTGCGCAGGTTGACGTGGTCCAGCGTGTGGTTGCCGATGTCGAACCCGTTGTCCTTCAGCCACAGCAGCGTCTGCGCCTGCTCCTCCGGCGTCGACTTGCCGAACATGTCGCGGGTGACGTAGAAGGTCGCCACCGGCCTGAAGCCTTCGTACTTGGCCGCCGCCTCGCGCAGAATGGCCACCGCGGTGTCGGGCTTGGGGTTGCCCAGTTCGTCGAGCGACAGCTGCGAGGGCGAGGAGTCGTCGAAGGTCAGGACGACGGCGTGTTTGCCCGCCGGGATGTCGATCTTCCCGGTGACGAACTCGGCCGCGGTGATGGGCACGTAGCCGTCCTTGGCCAGCCGGGCCAGGTCGGCGCGGAACTTGGCGGGCGTGCGGTCGTCCTGGGAGCCGGGGTTGTCGATGATCCGGTGGTACATCAGCACCGGGATCTGGCCGAGCTCGTTGGCTTTCACCTGTTTGGCCGCGACCGCCCTGGCCTCCTTGGCCTGCTTCACCTTGGCGGCGTCGTCGGCGACCTTGGCCACCTGCGCGGGCGGCGGCGTCCCGCACCCGCACAACACAGCCGCGACCACCACGAGAATCCCTCTACGCATGCCCACACCCCCCGAAACCCGGACGTCAGTCACGGGGACTCCTACCGCAAGATCGGAGATGCCACGCCGTGCCGGTGGGCAAGAGATCCCCAAGGTCAGGGGCGGCGGGCGACCCCCGCGGCCAGCCAGAGGCGCTCGGACGGCTCGGACGGCTCGGGCTCGTCGGGACGCCAGTGCGACACGTCGACGAGTCCTGGCTCGACGAGTTCGAAGCCGCCGAAGAAGGTCAGGATCTCGCCGCGTGTGCGGACGGTGACGGGGGCGTTGGTGCGCTTGTAGACGTCGAGCGGGTCGGCTTCGGTCTCCTCGTCCCAGAACCCGTGCGTGATCGCCAGGAAGCTGCCCGGCACGAGCGCCTCGCGGAAGCGCGCGACGAGTTCGTGCGCGCCTTCGGGGATGAAGTGCAGGATCGCCACGAACAGCACGCCGACCGGCCGGGAGAAGTCGAGGTGGGAGGCGGCGTCGGCCAGGACGGACTCGGCGTCGCGCACGTCGCGCTGCAGCAGCACCGCCTGGGTGTTCTCCAGCAGCGCCCGCCCGTGGGCGGCCACGATGGGGTCGTTGTCGACGTAGACGACGCGGGCGTCGGGACCGGCCACCTCGTGGACGTTGCCGGTGGCGGGCAGGCCGGTGCCGAGGTCGAGAAACTGCTCGACTCCGCATGCTCGCATGTGCCGTACGGCACGGCCGAGGAAGGCCCTGTTCTCCCTGGCCAGCTGCCTGACGTTGGGATAGGCCCGGATGATCTGCTCCGCGGCGACCCTGTCGGCCTCGTAGTGGTTCTTGCCGTCCAGGAAGAAGTCGTAGATCCGCGCCACGCTCGGGGTCGTCGAGTCGATCTCCACCGGAACCTCCTCGTCGGATATGCGAAGACTAGCCAGCCAGATCATGAAAAGTCACCCAGGTCGCAGCGGCGCCGGGCACCCGATATCTTGATATCAAGCAATCTCGCATACGTGGAGCGGACTTCCCGTGACTGATTCGACCATCATTTACACGCACACCGACGAGGCCCCAGCCCTGGCCACGTACTCGTTCCTGCCGGTCATCCAGGCGTACGCCGCCACGGCGGGCGTGCGGGTGGACAGTCGTGACATCTCCCTCGCCGGGCGGATCATCGCCAGCTTCCCCGAGCGCCTGACCGAGGCGCAGCGGATCGGTGACGCGCTGGCCGAGCTGGGTGAGCTCGCCAACACGCCCGAGGCGAACATCATCAAGCTGCCCAACATCTCGGCGAGCATCCCGCAGCTGAAGGCGGCCGTCGCCGAGCTGCAGAGCCAGGGTTACGCCCTGCCCGACTACCCGGAAGACCCGCAGACCGACGAGGAGCGCGACATCCGCGCCCGCTACGACAAGGTCAAGGGCAGCGCGGTCAACCCGGTGCTGCGCGAGGGCAACTCCGACCGCCGCGCGCCCGCCAGCGTGAAGGCCTACGCCAAGGCCCACCCGCACCGCATGGGCAAGTGGACCCCCGAGTCGAAGACGAACGTCGTGCACATGACGGCCGACGACTTCCGTTCCTCGGAGAAGTCCGCGATCCTCGGCAAGGCCACGACGCTGCGCATCGAGCTGCACGGCGACGACGGCAGCACGACCGTGCTCCACAACGGGGTCAAGACCCTCGACGGCGAGATCGTCGACGCCGCGGTCATGCGCGTGGCCGCCCTGCGCGAGTTCCTCACCGAGCAGGTCGCCCGCGCCAAGCAGGAGGGTGTGCTGTTCTCGGTACACCTGAAGGCCACCATGATGAAGGTCTCCGACCCGATCATCTTCGGCCACGTCATCCGCGCGTTCTTCCCGGGCACCTTCGCCAAGTACGGCGAGCAGCTCGCGGCGGCGGGCCTGAGCCCGAACGACGGCCTGGGCACGATCCTCGCCGCGACCACCGAGGAGATCAAGGCCTCGTTCCTCGAGGAGATGAACGACGGCCCGGCGCTGGCGATGGTCGACTCCGACCGCGGCATCACCAACCTGCACGTGCCGTCCGACATCATCGTCGACGCGTCGATGCCCGCCATGATCCGCCAGTCGGGCCACATGTGGGGCCCCGACGGCGAGGAGGCCGACACCCTCGCGGTCATCCCCGACAGCAGCTACGCCGGCATCTACCAGGTCGTCATCGACGACTGCCGCGCCAACGGCGCCTACGACCCCGCCACCATGGGCTCGGTGCCGAACGTCGGCCTGATGGCGCAGAAGGCCGAGGAGTACGGCTCGCACGACAAGACCTTCGAGATCCCGGTCACCGGCACCGTGAAGGTCACCGACGCCGACGGCACCGTGGTGCTGGAGCACGTCGTCAGCCAGGGCGACATCTGGCGCATGTGCCAGACCAAGGACATCCCGGTGCAGGACTGGGTCAAGCTCGCCGTCACCCGCGCCCGCGCGACCGGCGACACCGCGGTCTTCTGGCTCGACGAGACCCGCGCCCACGACGCCAGCCTCATCGAGAAGGTCAACGCCTACCTGCCGCAGCACGACACCGAGGGCCTGGACATCAAGATCCTCTCCCCGGTCGAGGCGATCAAGCTGTCGGTCGAGCGCATCCGCCGCGGCGAGAACACCATCTCCGTCACCGGCAACGTGCTGCGCGACTACCTGACCGACCTCTTCCCGATCCTGGAGCTCGGCACCAGCGCCAAGATGCTGAGCATCGTCCCGCTGCTCAACGGCGGCGGCCTGTTCGAGACCGGCGCGGGCGGCTCGGCTCCCAAGCACGTGCAGCAGCTCGTCAAGGAGAACTACCTGCGCTGGGACAGCCTGGGCGAGTTCCTCGCGCTGGCCGCGAGCTTCGAGCACCTGGCCGCCACCACGAACAACGCCCGCGCGCAGATCCTGGCCGACACGCTCGACCGCGCGACGGCGTCGCTGCTCAACGAGAACAAGTCGCCGGCCCGCAAGCTCGGCAGCATCGACAACCGCGGCAGCCACTTCTACCTGGCCATGTACTGGGCCCAGGAGCTGGCCAGGCAGACCGACGACGCGCAGCTGGCCGAGTCGTTCAAGAAGCTGGCCGAGACGCTGACCGAGCAGGAGGAGACCATCGCGGCCGAGCTGCTCGCCGTCCAGGGCTCCCCGGTCGACCTCGGCGGCTACTTCCAGCCCGACCCGGCCAAGGCGGCGGCGGTCATGCGGCCGTCGAAGACCTTCAACGAGGCCCTCGCGAGCCTCTAGCCGAACAGGTCGAGCACCATGGGCTTGAGCACGTCGCCGAACTCCATGAACAACGAGGCGGTGACGAGGCCCGAGCCCATGAGGCCGAGCACGATCATGTCGGTACGGCGGGAGCGTACAGCCAGCTGCCCGCCGTACCCGGCGAAGCGCAACGCGGCGGCCACGAGCATGACCGACCCCAGCGCGAACGCCCCCCATTCCGGGTCGAACCAGAAGATTGCGAGCACGCCGAACACCGCACCCGCCAGGATCAGCGGGTACGGTCCCCAGGTCTCATCGCTCGTCAATAGGCTTCCATTTCTGGTCGCGCTCCCCGATGTACTCACTGTCCGGCCGGATCAGCCGGTTGTCGGCGTGCTGCTCGATGACGTGGGCGGTCCACCCTGACATCCGGCTCACCGAGAAGACCGGCGTGAACAGGTCCGTCGGGATACCGAGGTAGTGGTAGACCGACGCGGCGTAGAAGTCGACGTTCGGGTAGAGGCCCTTCGTCTCGAAGACGACCTCCTCCATGTCCTTGGACATACGGTAGTACTTCGGGTCGCCGTTCGCCGACAGCTCTTCCGACATCCGTCGCAGGTGGGTGGCGCGCGGGTCCTCGGTCTTGTAGACGCGGTGGCCGAATCCCATGATCTTCTCGCCCGCGGCGAGCTTGTCGCGCACGGACTGGGCGACCTGCGACTGGTCCAGCGACTCCAGGGTCCGCATGACCTGCTCGTTGGCTCCGCCGTGCAGCGGGCCCTTGAGCGTGCCGATGGCCGCGACGATCGCCGAATGCATGTCCGACAACGTCGCGGCGCAGACGCGGGCGGCGAAGGTCGAGGCGTTCATCGTGTGGTCGGCGTGCAGGACGAGGCACTCGTCGAAGATCTCCGCGGCGCGCGCGTCAGGGGCGCGGCCGGTCACCTGGAGCAGGAAGTTGCCGGCGATGCTGAGCGAGTCGTCGGCTTCCGGTACGGCGGAGCCGCCGGTGCGGGCCGCGTGGTAGCGCGCGATCAGCAGCGGCTGCTGCGCCACGAGCCGGGCCGCCTTGCACAGGTTGGCCTCGGGCGTGATGGAGTCCTTGTCGGGATCGTCGGCGCCGGCCAGCGAGACGAGCGAGCGCAGCGCCTCCATGGGCTTCTGCTTCTCGGCGATCTCCGCGATGTTCTGGGAGACGAGTGCCCCGAGCTCGCGTCCCCTGACCAGCTCCTGACCGTAGTCCGCCAGTTCTTCGCGGGTCGGCAGCTTGCCGCGCTGCAGCAAGTAGGCGGTCTCTTCGAACGTTGCTCGGCCGGCCAGGTCGTGGATGTCGTATCCGCGGTAGAAGAGGCGACCGGCCTTGCCGTCGATGTCGGACAGCGCTGTCGACGCGGCTACGACATCGGCGAGGCCTTTGGTGGGCTTGTCCGCCATAAGTGTTTCCTCCGCTTATCTGTCCCCGAAGTCTACCTGTGAGCAGGTAAAAGGCGCGGAGGAGGTCCAGACCAATTTCACGCCGGATTCTCCTTATGGCAAAGGAGATTCCACATCCGTCCGCCTGGGTAAGCCGGATCTGTAGCAACAGTAATGCCGGGCTAGCTGGGAGGAACGTTCGTGCCGCGAGAAGCAGCGCCTGTGAATTGCTGCGACTGCTAGGGAGGACACGCAGTGGAGGGGCCTTTCATCCGCATCGAGGACACCGGTGACGTGGTCCCGTTGCGCCCCGAGATCACGACGGTCGGGAGAGGCCGGGGTGTCGACATCCGGCTCACCGACCCGAGCGTGTCTCGGCTCCACGCCGAGTTCGTACGCCGAGGACCCTACCTGTACGTCGTTGACCTGGGCCTGTCCCGCAACGGCACACGGGTGAACGGCAGGCCGATCGCCCGGAGGGTGCTCGACGACGGCGACGTCGTTTCCTTCGGTGCCGCTCGATGCCGGGTCGGCGGCGTGCCTCGCGAGGACTTCGCACCCGAGGTGGAGCTGCGCCGCGCAGCCGCGCCCGAGCTGACCAGGCGAGAGGTCGACGTGCTGACGTCGCTGTGCCGTCCGGCGCTGTCGGACGAGGCGTTCGTCGCCCCGGCGACCGCCCGCGAGATCGCCGACGACCTGGTCGTCACCGAGGCGGCGGTCAAGCAGCACCTGCTGCGGCTCTACCAGAAGTTCCGCATCCCCGAGGGCACCAACCGGCGCACCAGGCTGGCCAACGAGGTGGTGGCGCTGGGCCTGGTCAGGCCCACACCTGTGGTGCCGCCGCAGCGCTCGGCCACGCCCGCGCCCGAAGGTCAGCCCGCCGGACGACGCGCGTCCTGAAGGAGCACTTGGAGCGGTCCCACGGCAACCGGCTCCGGCAGCCTCAGCGGCCCGGAGCCGGGTGTGATCGTCCCGAGGATGCGAGGGCCGGACGCCCCGGTGCAGCTCGGCACCGTGGCGGGCAGCCCGTGCGCGGTCAGCCAGCCGAACAGCGAGAAGGCGATGGCCTCCTTGGCGTCGGCGAACTCGTGCACGGTCACCTCGGCGTCCACGCGTGCGCGCAGCATGCCCATCAACGTGGGATTGCGCACGCCTCCGCCTGACACGACGACGCGCCGCAGCGCGTGCCGCCTGATCTCGGCGGCGACGGTCTCGGCCGTCAGCGCGGTCAGCGTCGCCACCAGGTCCGCCTGCCGTACGCCGGCGTCGACGTAGTCGGGCGTGAACAGCTCCTTGCCCGTCGTCTTGGGCGGGGTCAGCGCGTAGTACGGCTCGGCGAGCAGCTTGTCGAGCAGGTCGGGGACGACCCGTCCCTCCGCGCCCAGCCGTCCGTCCCTGTCGTACGGCGGGGCCGCGGCGTCGATGAGCGCGCAGCCGGGCCCGGTGTCGTAGGCGAGGCCCGTGTCGCGCACGGTCAGGTTGGCGATGCCGCCGATGTTCAGCGCCCCCGACCGCTCGGGGAGCGTCAGCAGGTCCAGGTACGACACCAGCGGCGCGCCCTGCCCGCCCGCCGCCATGTCGCGCACCCGCAGGTCGGAGACCACCGGCAGGCCCGTGCGCTCGGCGATCCAGGCGGGCTGGCCCATCTGCAGGGTGCCCAGTCCAGGCCAGTGGTAGAGCGTCTGGCCGTGCGAGCAGATCAGGTCCGCTTCGTATGGCTCGGCGGCGTCGGCGAAGGCCTGGCCGATCAGGGTGTCGAGCGCGCACACCTCGGCCAGGTCGACCCGGCCGGGCGGGAGCGCGCCCACGATACGCTCCCGCAGCTCGGGTGGGTACGGCGTCTCCCCGGCCTGTTCCACCGTTCCGACGAGGGTGTCGCCGCGCAGCTCCCAGTCGACGACAGCGGCGTCGATGCCGTCGTGGGAGGTGCCCGACATCAGGCCGAGGACACGCATCTAGAAGATCACCCGGAAGCCGTTGCTGGGCCCGCTGGTCCGGTTGACCCGGTCGACGGCCACCGCGTAGTAGTACTGGCCTTCCTTGCCCTTCGCGTCGTAGACGGTGACGTGGCGGTCGCCGGGGACGAGCGCGACCAGGTTCTCCGCGGTGCCGAAGGCGCCCTCACCCGGCCTGCTGTCGAAGCGGAAGATGGCGAACTGGAAGGGCTCGTCCCTGCCGGTGGCCACGACGCGCACTTCGACGCCGTCGTCCTTGGTGCGGGCCACGGCGACGACAGGGCGGCGCGGCTTGGGCCCGCTCGCCAGGCGGCCGAGCACGGGAGCCAGCGCGGGCCGTACGTAGTGGTCGGCGACGGCGGTGGAGATCGAGGTGATCCTGTCGACCTTGACGTCGTTGGCGTTGTACCAGATGTCGCCGCCGATCTCGGGGTGGTTCTTGTTGAGCGTGAGGTGGTCGGACAGCTCCTTGGGGTCCTGCCACTCGGGCGCCTGGACGGGGTCGCCCGCCTTGTAGGCGGCCTGGCCGATCCACAGCTCGACGCCGGTGCCCTTGGCGACGTCGGACCACCACGGCACGAGCTTGGAGTAGTCGGCGGGCGGCTGGCCGATGTACCAGTACAGCTGCGGCGCGATGTAGTCGAGCCAGCCCTTCTTGACCCAGCCGCGGGTGTCGGCGTGCAGGTTGTCGTACGACTGGCCGCCGTTGGTCTCCGAGCCGAGCGGGTCGGTGCCCTTGTTGCGCCAGATGCCGCTGGGCGAGATGCCCCAGGCGATCTCCGGCTTGACCTCCAGCACCCGCTGCTGCATCTCCGAGACCATCAGGTCGACGTTGTTGCGCCGCCAGGAGGCCAGGTCGGGGAAGCCGGCGCCGTACTGCGCGAACGCCGCGCTGTCGTCGAAGGCTGTGGTGTTGGTCGGGTAGAAGTAGTCGTCGAAGTGCAGGCCGTCGAGGTCGTAGCGGGTGATCGCGTCGAGCATCGCGTCCTGGCAGAACTTGCGCACCTCGGGCATGCCCGGGTTGTAGTAGAGCTTGCCGCCGAAGGGCAGGATCCAGGTCGGGTTCTTGCGTCCGGGGTGCTCGGGGTGCAGCTTGGCCGGGTCGGCCTGCATCGAGACGCGGTAGGGGTTGAACCAGGCGTGCAGCAGCAGGCCGCGCTTGTGGGTCTCCTCCACGGCGAAGCCCAGCGGGTCGTAGCCGGGGTCCTGGCCCTGCGTCCCGGTCAGGTACTGCGACCACGGCTCGTAGGCCGACGGCCAGAAGGCGTCGGCGGTGGGGCGGATCTGCAGGAAGATGGAGTTCAGCTTGCGCGACTGGGCGACGTCCAGCCAGGCGATGTATTCAGCCTTCTGCTGCTCGACCGTGAGGCCGGGCTTGGAGGGCCAGTTGATGTTGAGCACCGAGGCGATCCACATGCCGCGCATCTGGTGCAGCGGCGGGGGCACGGCGACCGATTCTGCGAAGGCGGGCAGCGGCACCGCGGTTGCGGCCGCGGCCAACGCCAGGCCGCGCAGGACAGTCCTTCTGGAGGGCGCGCTCATCGTGAACTCCTGGGGGGTGTTGTCATCCAGGGCGACGATGACAGAAAATTACCTTCCGATCAATATTGATGAAGGAAAATGTCATGCTCTCCCAGCTGGCTCTCAGCGTGCTGCAACCGGGTTTCGACGGTACCTCCGCTCCCGACTGGCTGCGCCGTGCGCTGGGCCAGGGGCTCGGCGGCGCCGTGTTGTTCGCCCGCAACCTGCCGCGTCGCGAGCTCGTCGACGAGCTCCGGGCGGAGAATGCCGACGTCGTCGTGGCGATCGACGAGGAGGGCGGGGTCGTCACCCGCCTTGAGGCCGTCGCCGGCAGCTCCTTTCCCGGCAACCGCGCGCTCGGGGTCGCGGACTCGCTCGACCTGACCCGTCGTGTGGGTCACGCGATCGGCTCCCTGGTCGGCTCGCACGACATCACCCTGAACTACGCGCCGTCGGCCGACGTCAACGCCAACCCGGCCAACCCGGTGATCGGCGTGCGATCCTTCGGGCCGACGGCCGAGCTGGTCGCCCGGCACACCGCCGCGTGGATCGAGGGGCACCAGAGCGCGGGCGTGGCGGCGTGCGCCAAACACTTCCCCGGGCACGGCGACACGGTCACCGACTCGCATCTGGCGCTGCCGACCGTGCACGCCTCGGCGGAGCTCTTCCACGAGCGTGACCTGCCGCCGTTCAGGGCGGCGATCGAGGCCGGGGTCAAAGCCATCATGTGCGGACATTTGCTGATACCGGCACTGGATCCCTCGGGGCCCGCGACGCTGAGCCGGGCGATCCTCACCGACCTGCTGCGCGGCGAGCTCGGCTTCGAGGGCATGCTGGTGACCGACGCCATCGAGATGAAGGCGGTCGCCGCGCTGCACTCCCCCGGCGAGATCGCCGTGCGGGCGCTGGCCGCCGGGTGCGACGCCATCTGCGTCGGCCAGACCACCGAGCAGGGGCTGGCCGAGATCGTCGAGGCCGTCGTCGCCGCCGTACGCGACGGGTCGCTGCCCGAGGAGCGTCTGGCCGAGGCCTCCGCGCGGGTCGCCGCCGTCGCCGCCTGGTACGGCAAGGGCGCACGCGCCACGGAGGCGGCCCTCCACGCGGCCACCGGCTCCCCGGGTGCGGCCCACGGCCGGGCGGCCACCGGCCCTGGCTCCCCCGACCTGGCGGTCGGGCTGGAGGCGGCGCGGGCGGCGCTCACCGTCACCGGCGCCGCGAGGCTCACGGCCCCGCCCCACGTCCTGGAGATCAACCCCCGCCTCAATCTCGCCGTCGGGCCCGGCACCCCCACCGGCCTGACCGCCGCCCTCACCGAGCGCCTGCCCGGCACCACCCGCGTGCGCGTCGCGATGGGCGACGACCTGCCGCCCCTGCCCGAGGGCCCGGTCGTGCTCGTCGTGCACGACGCCGCCCGCCACCCCTGGGTACGGCAGGCGCTGGCCGGCCTGACCGCGGCGCGCCCCGACGCCATCGTCGTCGAGACGGGCATCCCCGACACCCCGGTCGGCGCCTCCTACCTGGAGACCCACGGCATCTCCCGCGCATCGGCGATCGCCGCCGCGGAATGGCTGGCGGAGCCAACGACACAGGCGGACGCGCACACGACCGGTGAGACCGCATGACCGAGCCGGCCAACCCCGTCACCGCGGTGCGCGCCGTGCTGCCGTCGCTGACGCCCGCCGCGCAGGCCATCGCCCGCATCATCCTCGACGATCCCGGCGTGGTCGTGCGCAGCACCATCACCGAGTTCAGCGGCATCTCGGGCACGAGCGAGGCCACGATCGTGCGCACCGCCAGGGCTTTGGGCTACTCCGGCTACTCCCAGCTGCGCTTCGCCCTGGCCGCCGCGGTCGCCCGAGACACGCCGGAACGCCTCGTCCCCGGCGACCTGGGCCCTGACGACCCGCTCACCGACGTCATCGCCAAGGTGACCAGGGCCGAGTCCGACGCGCTGGCCGACACCGCGGCCCAGCTCGATCCCGAGCAGCTGGAAGCGGTCGTGGCCGCCATCGCCGAGGCCCGCAGGGTCGACGTCTACGGTGTGGGCACCTCGGGCCTGGTCGCCACCGACCTGTCGCAGAAGCTGCTGCGCATCGGCCTGTCCAGCCGCCCCTTCAGCGACGCGCATTTGGCGCTGACCAGTGCGGCCCTGCTGAAGAGTGACGACGTCGTGGTGGCGGTGAGCTACAGCGGTGAGACGCCCGACGTGCTGGTGCCGGTGCGCACGGCCAAGGCGGCGGGCGCCCTGGTGGTGGCGATCACCAACAATCCGCGCTCGTCGCTGGCCCTCCTGTCGGACCACGCGCTGGTGTCGGCGGGCCGCGAGACGGCCTTCCGCCCCGGCGCGCTGGCCAGCCGGATCAGCCAGCTGCTCATCGTCGACTGCATCTTCGTCGGCCTGGCCCAGCGCACCTACGACACCGCCGAGGCCGCGCTCAAGGCGACCAGGGCGGCGCTGGAGGTCTTCAGGAACCGGCAGTGACGATCATGCCGCGCAGCTCGTACCCGGAGATCTCCTCCTTCATCGTGACGCGCGGCGGGGTGCGCATGGCCAGCCCCGGCACCGCGAACAGCCTCGTCAGGAAGACGTCGGACTCCTGCACGGCCAGGTGGGCGCCGGGACACTTGTGCGGCCCGTCGCCGAAGGTCAGCCCGTGGGGCGAGACGCCGTCGGCCACCGCGCGCCCGGGACACAGGTCAGCGGGGTCGGGCCCGACGGCCGAGCCGTCGAGGTTGGTGGCGCTGACCGCGATGTCGACGATCTCCCCCGCCGGGATGACCGTGCCGTCGACGTCGAGCGGGGCGACGGTGCGCCGCTTGAGGTTGCCGACGACGGGTTCGAGCCGCAGCACCTCGTGCAGGATCGCGTACCTCTCGGCCTGGGAGCCCCCGACGTAGCGCTTGCGCAGCTCCTCCTGCGAGAACAGGTGCCAGGCGGCCATGTTGATGAACTCGCGGGTCGTCACCATGCCGGCGGCGGCGAAGGTCACGCACTCGCCGAGCACGTCGCCGCCGTGGCAGCCCTCGTCGAGCAGGTGGCTGATCAGGTCGTCGCGCCGCTCGGCACGCCGGGCCTTCACCGCGGGCCGTACGTCCTTGAAGTAGATGGAGCCGAAGGTGCGGATCTGGCGGAAGAACCAGTAGATGCCGTGGAAGCTGGTGAAGCCCGGCCGGCCCCACTTCTCGGGGAAGAACCGTTCGAGCCGGGCGGACAGGCCCGGCCTGCTCTCGGTCATCCCGATCACCGCCGCGGCCACCTCGACGGCCACGTTGAAGCTCAGCTCGCCCAGGTCGGCGCTGCCGTCGCGCAGCAGCCTGGCGATCTGCTCGTCGGAGACACGCTCCATGAGCTCGCGGTACTTCTCGTCGACACGTTTCGGGGTGAAGTAGCGGGCGGTCTGCCGCCGGTGTTCGCGGTGCTCGGGGCCGTCGCGGTAGAGCACGGCCCGCCTGATCTTCTTGGGAAGCCTGTCCATCGTCTCGACGCCCAGGCCCGCCTGGACGGTCTCGGTGCTGCGTAACACCGTCCGGCCCTGGGCGTGGCCGCGGATCCGCCACACGCCGTCGTCGCCGCGTTCGACGGGGCAACCGACCTCTGATGACCCTCTGTCCACCTTGCGCACGATCGTCATCGTAGGAGGGTTTCACCCGATCCACGAGGGATGAGGCGCACCGGCACGCGGATCTCCCGAGGCTCGCGCAGGGGTTCGGCCAGGCGGTCGGAGAGCAGCGACATCGCCGTGCGCCCGATCGCCTCCGGATCCTGCGCGACGACCGTGAGGCCGGGCCGCAGCAGCTCCGCCAGTTCGAGGTCGTCGAAGGCCACCAGCGCGGCCGGGAGCGACGGGTGGCGCTTGAGCACCTCCAGCGTGATCCGGTTGTTGCCGGTGATCAGCGCGGTGACCGGGTCGGACTCGTCGAGCATCGTGCGCATGACGCTCGTGACGAACTCGGGGCTCGGGCTGCCGAGCCGTACCTCGTGCTCGTCGACCGGGACGCCGTGTTCGGCCATCACGGCGCGAAAGGCGGTGACTCGCTCGCGGGCGGTGAAGACAGCCGGGTCGTCGCCGAGATAGCCGATGCGGCGGTGACCCTGCTTGAGCAGGTGTTCCACGGCCAGCCTGATCCCGACAGCGTTGTCACTGAGGACGGCGTCGCACGCGATTCCCTGGGCGGGACGGTCCACGGCGCAGACCGCCAGGCCGTCGGAGATGTCGGGAAGCAGGTAGTCCTGGCGTTTGGCGATGGGGGCCAGGATCAGGGCGTTGGGACGGCGGGCGGTGAAGCCGAGCGCCACGTCCCGCTCGCGCGCCGGGTCGTCGTGGCTGGAGCCGATCATGACGACGAGATCGTCCTCCTCGGCGCGGGTCTCCACGGCCTTGCCGATGGCGGCGAAGAAGGGGTCGGCGATGTCGCGCACGACCAGCCCGATCGCCTGTGACCTGCCCTGGCGCAGCTGGCGCGCGCCCTCGTTGCGCCGGTAGCCGAGCCGGTCGATGGCCGCCTGGACACGGCCGAGCGTCTCGGGGGCCACCGTGGTCTCGCCGTTCACCACGCGCGAGACCGTCTTGAGCGCCACTCCGGCGGCTTCGGCGACATCTTTCATGGTCGGGCGACGTGTCACGGGTGACAACGTTATCTTCTCGGCGGCTCTCCATGGGCCTCTAGCTTGATGACAACGTTGCCATTAGGGTGGCGTTCGCCACTGAAGCATCCCCCGGGGAGACGCCGTGCCCGTACGCCTGCTGTCCGCCCAGTCCACCGACCTGTTCGTCGGAACGGAGGCCGAGCCGTACCAGATCCTGAAGGTCACAGTCGCGCGGGGCGAGGTGGACACCCCGCTCGACGTGCGGGGAGAGGGCGTCGGACCGGCGTCGCCCGTCGTCGTGCCCGCCGGCGACGGCGAGATCGTGGTCGAGGTGCCGCTGCGGATCACGCGGGACCACGGGACCCGGGTGGCCTGCGTCGTCACCGCCGCGGACGCCGAGCTGTCCGTCGATGTCACCGTGGAGGAGCCGGGCTGGACCATGTACATGGTCTCCCACTTCCACTACGACCCGGTGTGGTGGAACACCCAGGCCGCCTACACCTCGCCGTGGGAGTTCCTCTCCGGCGACGCCACCACCAGGCCGCTGTGGGAGCGCAACGCCTTCGCCCTGGTCGAGGCGCACATCGACCTCGCGCTGCGTGACCCGGACTACAAGTTCGTGCTCGCCGAGATCGACTATCTCAAGCCGTTCTTCGACACCCACCCCGAGCGCCGCGCCGACCTGCGCCGCCTGATGGCCGACGGACGGGTCGAGCTGATGGGCGGCACCTACAACGAGCCCAACACCAACCTGACCGGCGCCGAGACCACGATCCGCAACATCGTCTACGGCATCGGCTACCAGCGTGACATCCTCGGCGGCGACCCTCGCACGGCATGGCAGCTCGACGCGTTCGGGCACGACCCGCAGTTCCCCGGCTACCTGGCCGCCGCCGGGCTCACCGGCTCCGCCTGGGCGCGTGGCCCCTTCCACCAGTGGGGGCCCATCAGCAAGAACTTCAAGGCCGCCAAGAACGACGCCACGCTGATGCAGTTCCCCAGCGAGTTCGAGTGGATCTCGCCCTCCGGCGCCGGAGTGCTCACGCACTACATGCCCGCGCACTACTCGGCCGGCTGGTGGATGGACTCCTCCGCCTCGCTGGAGGAGGCCACGCAGGCCGTCTTCGAGCTCTACCGGGCGCTGAAGCCGGTCGCGGCCACGCGCAACATCCTGCTGCCGGTCGGCACCGACTACACCCCGCCGAACAAGTGGGTCACCGACATCCACCGCTCGTTCGCCGAGGCGTACGTGTGGCCGAGATTCGTGTGCGGGACACCGCGCGACTTCCTCGACGCCGTCCGCTCCGAACAACGCCTCTTCAGCCCGCAGACCCGTGACATGAACCCCATCTACACGGGCAAGGACGTCTCCTACATCGACACCAAGCAGGCACAGCGCGCCGCCGAGGTCGCCGCGACCGACGCCGAGAAGCTCGCGGCCTTCGCCTCCCTGCTGGGCCTGGGCGCCTACCCGCACACCGCGCTCGACAAGGTGTGGCGGCAGCTCGCCTACGGCGCCCACCACGACGCGATCACCGGCTCGGAGTCCGACCAGGTCTACATCGACCTGCTGACCGGCTGGCGCGAGGCCCACGACCTGGCCGCCGACGCCCGCGACCGGGCCCTCGACGCGCTGACCGGCCAGATCTCCGTCGAGGGCCGGAGCATCGTGGTGACCAACACGCTGTCGTTCGCCCGCGACGGCCTGGTCAGGGTACGGCTCGCCGAGGGTCTCACCGTGGACGCGCCCGCTCTTCACGAGGACGGTGTCCTCACCTTCCTGGCCACCGACGTGCCCGCCATGGGCTGGCGCAGCTACCCGGTCATCGAGGGCGCTCCCCAGGGATGGCAGGCTGTTGACGGCGTCAGCATCGAGAACGACCGCTGGAGCATCACCGCCGACCCCGCGCGCGGCGGCACCCTGACCTCCATCCTCGACAACGGCCGCGAACTGCTCACCGGCGCGGGCAACGAGCTGCGCCTCTACGGCGAATACCCGCACCACCCCGACATGGGCGAGGGGCCCTGGCACCTGATGCCCACCGGGGAAGCCATCGGCCAGGGCGCCTCCGCCGCGGCCGTACGGGCCGAGAACTCGGCGCTCGGCTCCCGGCTGATCATCACAGGAGAGCTCGACGGCCTGGCCTTCGAGCAGATCGTCACCCTGTGGGCGGGCTCCGGCAACGTCGACTTCACCACCAGGATCCTCGACTACACCGGCCAGGACCGGCTGCTGCGCGTGCGCTTCCCCGCCCACGTCCCCGGCGCCCTGCCCGTCTCCGACGTCGCGGGCGCCGTCATCGGACGTGGCTTCGCGCTGCCCGACGCCGACTCCGCCGAGCACCCGTGGACGCTCGACAACCCCGCCAACACCTGGTTCGGCCTGTCGAGCACCGCCCGCGTCGACCTCGGCGAGGCGGGACAGCGAGCCATCGGCGTGGCCGAGGTCGTCGTGCCCACGCTCGACGACGCCCCGGTGGCCCGTGACCTGCTCGTCGCTTTGGCTCGCGTCGGCGTCACCGCCACGACCTCCACCGCAGTTGGATCCAGGTACGGCTGGCTCGACGTCGACTCCAACCTGCCCGACGTGCGCATCATCGTGGGCGAGGACAACCCGCTGGCACGCGAGCTGCTGGAGCTGGTCGACGACGTCTTCGCCGAGACGCTCGCCAAGACCGGCCGGGTGTGGGTGCCCGCCGAGAAGCCGCTGCGCGAGGTCTGGCGACCCAGCGCCGACCTCCGTGACCTGCGCGCCCTGCCCGCCCTGATCGTCACGGGACCGGTCGAGGAACTGGTCGCCGACCTGGCCGACGCCGCCATCGAAGCGGCCTGCCCGCTCGGCGAGGAGGTGCTGGAGGACCGTACGGTCACCCTGCTGACGTACGGCCTGCCCGGCTTCGCCGTCGACCCCTCCGGGGCGCTGCACCTGTCGCTCATGCGCTCGTGCACCGGCTGGCCCTCGGGCGTGTGGCTCGACCCGCCCCGCCGTACCGCCCCCGACGGATCGGCCTTCCAGCTGCAGCACTGGACCCACGAGTTCCGTTACAGCCTGGCCGCGGGGCCCGGCGACTGGCGCGCGCTCAAGCTGCCCTCGGCCGGACAGGAGTTCATCACCCCGCTGCTGCCCCGGTACGTCCCCGGTCAGGACGGCCGCTGGCCCGCCGTGCACTCGCTGCTCAGCGTCGAGCCCGCCCGCGACGTACTCTTCGGCACCGTCAAGGCCACCGGCAACCCGCACGCCCACGGACTGGCCGCCACACCCGGCGACGGCGTGACGATCCGCCTGGTGGAGTCCACCGGCCTCGGCGCTCGGGCCGCCCTCGACTCCCCCGTCCTGCCACTCGGCTCCCTGATCCAATCGGACCTGCTGGAGGCGCCCGGCGGCCCCGCCAGGCTGGAACTGGCAGGCTCCGAGGTCGCCACCTACCTCGCGCCCGCCACCCTCACCCAAGGGGCCGAGCTCGGCCAGACCGCCGAGACCGCCCAGCCCGTGTACAGCCGCTACTGGCTGCACAACAAGGGCCCGGCACCGCTCGGCTACCTGCCCGTCTCCATCGCCGTCTCCCCCGGCCTGGTCACCCAGGACGGCCCGTTCGAGGCCGACGTCGTCGTCGCCTCCCACCTGCTCGACACCGCCGTCGAAGGCGTCGTCGGCTTCGAGGTGCCCGACGGCTGGAGCGTCTCACCCGCCGAACGCGTCTACCGCGTCGAGGCGGGCGGGCACCTGCGCTTCCCGATCACCGTCACCCCGGCCGCCGGGCAGGGCCTGCACTTCGTCACCGCCCGCACCGAGGCCGGCGGCCAGGTCATCGAGGACGTCCTCACCGTCGCCCTCGGCGATGCGCCCGAGCTGCCCGTACCGGGAACCGCCCCCGAGGACGGCGTCGCAGCCCAGGGCACCAAGGCCACCGAGGGCCGCGCCACCGGGCTCGTCGTCACCTCCCCCGCCGACACGCTCACCCTGCGTCCCGGCGATCGCGGGTCCCTGGTCGTACGGCTGGCCAACACCACTTCGGCCGAGATCCGCGGCGAAGGCCAGCTCGCGGCGCCCTGGGGGACGTGGGAGATGTTGCCCTCGGTCGTCCAGGGCTTCACCGTCGCCCCCGGCGCCACCGTCGACCTGGCCTTTCCCGTGGAGGTGCCGCTCGGCATGCCAGCCGGTCACGCGTGGGCGCTGGCGAAGGTCATGTGGTTCGGCCGCTGCCAGTACGCCCCCGTCGTCCGCCTGGAGGTCACCCGATGAGCCACGGTCACTCCCACGCTCCCGCGCCCGCTCCCTTGAGGACGCGGCCGCCCGCAACCGGATCGTCCCTCGGCGGAACCGTCATCGGCTGGGTCAACGGCCGTCCCGTGCCCCGTGCACCCCTCGACCGCCGCATCGGCGAACTGCGCGCCGGACCCATGAACGCCGCCCTCCCCACCCCGGGCAGCCCGGAAGACCGACAGCTCGCACGGTGGCTGACGCAGGTGATCCTGACCGAGGTGCTGTGCGAGGACGAGGCCCGCTCACTCGGCCTCTCCCCCGTCGAGCGCCCCGCCCTGGACCGCCTCGCATCGGTCGAGCTCGGCTCCATCAACGCGGCCGCGCTCAACGGCAACCCATGGGTGCGGGCACTGTTCGACCACGTCACCGCAGACGCGACGGTGCCCTCCGCCTGGCAGCCCCCGCAGGCCGCGGAGGCGGGCGAGCTGTTCCACGTACGGCACCGCCGCTTCGCCGGACGACCCGGCGGCGAGGAGGCGCTGGAAGACCTGGGCGTGGTGGAACTCGCCTCCCTGCCCGCCGCCGTGGCCGCCGAGCTGCGCCGCTCGCCGTACGGGACCGTGGTGGGACCGGTGCACGACGCGCTCGGCTGGCACCTCGCCACCGCCCACCCGGCGTCGGCGAGCACACAAAACCCGCCCATCGCCCCCGTCCCCACCGCCGCCCCCGGCACCACCTCCGCCCGCGGCACCACCTCGCCCACCGCCCCCGCACCGGCCACCGCCCCCGCTCCCGCTCCCCGTCCCGCCCTCAACCCCTCCCTCGGCCCCGGCGTCGGCGGGACGAGGGGGGCGGCCGGTCATCCGGCCCTTGTGGAGGCCGCCAAGCGGCGGTTCTTCGCGCAGTGGCTCGACCGGCTCAGGGCGGAAAAGGTCGACCTCGTCCCCGGCCTGGAGCATCCAGGCGACCCCCGCCAGCCCGACAACCACCACAAGCACTGATGCCCACGACACCCCATGTGCTGGCGATCGACATCGGCGGCACCAAGCTGGCGGGCGCGCTGGTCGACGCGGACGGCGAGATCCTCGCCTCAGCCCAGCGGCCCACCCCGCCCGCCGACGTCTTCGGCGCGCTGGCCTCGCTGATCGCCGAGCTGACCGGCTCCGGCCCGCCCCCCGTCGCGGTCGGCATCGGGTGCGCCGGGCCGCTGGACCTGGCGGCGGGCACGGTGAGCCCGGTGAACATCGGCACCTGGCGCGGCTTCCCCGTGCGGGACGAGGTGGCCGCGCTCACCGGGCTGCCGACGACGCTGGCGGGCGACGCGCAGTGTTTCGCCCTGGGTGAGCACTGGCTGGGCGCCGGGCAGGGCAGCGAGGCGCTGCTGGGCGTGGTGGTCTCGACGGGCATCGGCGGCGGCCTGGTGATGGGCGGCGTGCCGCTGCTCGGGCCTACGGGGAACGCCGGCCATGTCGGGCATATGACCGTCGAGGTGGCGGGCGAGCCCTGCGACTGCGGCGGCCGCGGCTGCGTCGAACGCTACGCCAGCGGACCGCATCTGACGCGATGGGCGGTCGAACAGGGCTGGCACCCGGACGCACGCGCCTGGCAGGCCGGCTCGGCCGACGGGCGGGCCGGCTCGGGCGATGGGCGGGCCGGCGCGTTGGGCACGCGGGCGGTCGATGCGCGGTCCCTGGCCGAGGATGCCGCCGCGGGGCATCCGGTTGCCGTCGCCGCGTTCGAGCGCGGTGCGAGGGCGCTGGCCGCGATGGTCGTCTCCACCACCGCCGTCGTCGACGTGCGCAAGGTCGTCATCGGCGGCGGTGTCGCCAACGCCGGTGAGGTGTTGTTCGCCCCGCTACGGCGGGCCGTCGATGACCTGGGGGGCCTGGCGTTCGTGAAGTCGGTGGAGATCACCCGCAGCACCCTGGGAGTGCGGGCGGGCCTGGCCGGAGCGGCCAGGCTGGCGTGGTCGGCCACTGCGGCTCAGCCCACGGCCAAGGGCGCTCAAGCCACGGCCACTGCCGCTCAGCCCGCGGTTACTGGCGCTCGGCCCACTGCGCCTCGCGACGCTCGATGATCCGCTTCGTGGCCGGAATGACCTCGACGAGCTTGCTCCCCAGGAACGCCCCCACGAAGGCCAGGGCGATCAGGACGAACGGGCTGCTGGAGATGCCCATGACGGTCACGAAGGCATGCAGGGTCACATCGAGCAAGGGGGACTCCAAGGCAGGACGACACTGATGACCGTGTCATCCGCACGGCCGTTCGGCACAGGCTAGCCGAACTTGACGAGTGATTGACCTGCTTTGGTATGTCTCCTTACCGTCACCCTCATCTGTCCATCGCGCGTATTGCGGCCAGTCGCGGCGCTCTGGACGCAGGGCTGTCGAGGCTGAAGCTCCGCACGTCGCCGAGTTGTTCGCGGGCGAAGGCCTCGGTCCTGGCGACCTGCTCGCGCAGCGCGTCGGCGTCGGCGGGCGGCTCGAAGGTGCCCCAGACCAGCTCGCCCTCGGCCGGGTCGTACTCCCACAGCCCGACGAGCCTGCCGCGGTCGAGGATGGCGTGGCTCTGCAGGTCGAGCTGCCCCTTGGTCTCGTCGCCGTCGACGAGGGTGTCGATCTGCCTGCGCAGCAGCGTGATGCCGTCGATGCCCGCGACCAGCGCGTAGCGCGGCTCGGCGGGACGTTCGTAGGCGAAGTAGGCGTCGGCGTCGAGCGTCAGCAGTCCTTCGCCGAGGTCGACGGGCTCCAGCTCGGCCACGGCGGCCTTGGCGTCGCGCACGGTCCAGCCGGTGAACCATCGCAGGTTGGCCAGCGTGGCCGCACCGGTCCAGCGCAGGTAGCGCCTGGCGAGCTCGACCCGGGCGTTGTCGACGGGCATGCCGCCAAGCCCCCACCTCACGTAGCCGAAGCGCTGCTGGTCGAAGCGCCCGTTGACGGGCACTCTGCGGATCTCGCCGGCGGCCTGGAGCAGGCCGAGCACGACGGGCAGGGTCGTGGTGACGCCGGCCTTCTTGCCGGCCTCGCCGAGGTTGCGCACCAGATCGCCGAGCAGGGGCTTGAGCGCCGCCGGGTCGAGGGGCGCGTCGCCGGTGACGGACAGCACGCCCGCCGCCAGCTCTTCGAGCTCCTTCTCGCTCACGCCGAGCCTGATGGCCTTGGCCGCCTCGCCCTGTGCCGCGCCCGAGCCCACGGTCAGCCCGAGGGCGAAGTCGGCTGCGGGCAGCACGTAGGTGCAGCCGCGGGCGCTGGGCAGCTCGCAGACCTCCAGGCCGGCCGCCGCCCGGTCGGCCTGCTCGCGGGAGCTGCCCGCCCGGGCGAACAAGGTGAGGTACGGGTTGGACCCGCCGACCGACCTCGCCCACCCGGTCTCGGCCAGCACCTGGGCGGGCGGGGCGCCGGTCAGCCCGCCGTCGAGCCCCTGCCGGTGTGCCCACCAGGCGCGCAGCTTGTCCACGCCTCCACGTTAGTGGAAGAAGTGCCTGGTCCCCGTGAAGTAGAGGGTGACCCCGGCCTTCTCACAGGCCTCGATGACCTCTTCGTCGCGGATCGAGCCGCCCGGCTCGACGATGGCCTTGATGCCGCCGGCGATGAGCACCTCGGGGCCGTCGGCGAAGGGGAAGAAGGCGTCGGAGGCGGCCACGGAGCCCGCCGCCCGCTCGCCGGCCCGCATGACGGCGAGCTTACAGGAGTCGACCCGGTTGACCTGGCCCATGCCGACGCCCACGGTGGCGCCGTCGGCGGCCAGCAGGATCGCGTTGGACTTGACCGAGCGCGAGGCGCGCCAGGCGAACTCCAGGTCCTTCAGCAGCTCGGGCGAGGCGGGCGCGCCCGCCTTGAGCTCCCAGGCCGCCGCGCTGTCGCCGGGGGCGTCGATCCGGTCGGCCGACTGCACCAGCAGGCCGCCGTCGATCCGCCGGAACTCGGCGGAGTTGGACGGCCCCTGGGGGCAGAGCAGGATGCGCAGGTTCTTCCAGCGTTCCTTGAGGATCCGCAGCGCCTCGTCGTCGTAGGCGGGAGCGACCAGGACCTCGGTGAAGCCCTCGGTGAGCTGGCGGGCCAGCTCGGCGGTGACAAGGCCGTTGACCGCGACCACGCCGCCGTAGGCGGAGACCGGGTCGCACGCCAGCGCCTTGCGGTGGGCGTCGGCCACGTCGGCGCCGACGGCGATGCCGCACGGATTCTGGTGCTTGATGATCGCGACGGCGGGCTCGGAGAAGTCCCAGGCGGCGCGCCAGGCGGCGTCGGTGTCGAGGTAGTTGTTGAACGACATCTCCTTGCCGTGCAACTGCTCGGCGCCCGCGAGCCCGCCCTGGCCCGAGGTGTAGAGCGCGGCCCTCTGGTGGGGGTTCTCGCCGTAGCGCAGGGAGTCGTCGAGCTCCCAGGTGGCGCCCATGAACGCCGGCCAGCTGTCCTGCTCGGCGGCGTAGACGTTGCCGAACCAGCTCGCCACGGCCACGTCGTAGGCGGCGGTGTGCGCGTAGGCCCGGCCGGCGAGCCTGCGGCGCTCGTGCAGGGTGAAGCCGCCCTCGCCCAGGGCCTTGACGACCTCGTCGTAGCCCGACGGGTCGACGACGACGGCACAGGTGGCGTGGTTCTTGGCGGCGGCGCGGATCATCGCGGGACCGCCGATGTCGATCTGCTCCACCACCGCGTCGTCGGCGGCGCCGGAGGCGACCGTCTCGCGGAACGGGTAGAGGTTGACCGCGACCAGCTGGAACGGCTCGACCTCGAGCTCTTCGAGCTGGGCGACGTGGTGCGGCTTGGTCATGTCGGCGAGCAGGCCGGCGTGCACGCGCGGGTGCAGGGTCTTGACCCGGCCGTCGAGGCACTCGGGGAAGCCGGTGAGCTGTTCGACCTTCGTCACGGGGATGCCGTAGGACGCGATGGCGGCAGCCGTACCGCCCGTGGACACGATCTCCACCCCGGCGGCGTCGAGCGCACGGGCCAGCTCCTCGAGCCCGGACTTGTCGTACACCGCGATAAGCGCTCGCCGGATGGCAATGCGTGACACGTTCCTGATCCTCCTGGTTAGTTGCCGATCCGGACTGTTCGCCCGGTAACGGTCCAGCCTTCGCGGACCATACGGCCCACGGTGTCGACGAGCAGGCCTCGCTCGACGGTCTTGATGCGCTCGTGCAGGCGCTCCTCGTCGTCGCCGTCGAAGACCCGCACGGCCTCTTGGGCGACGATCGGCCCGGTGTCCACCCCCGCGTCGGCCAGCATCACCGTGCAGCCGGTCACCTTGACCCCGCCGGCCAGCGCGTCGCGCACGCCGTGAGCGCCCGGGAAGGAGGGCAGCAGCGCGGGGTGGGTGTTGAGCACGGGGAAGGCGTCGAGGGTCGGAGCGCCCAGGATCTTCATGAAGCCGGCGCAGACCACGAGATCAGGCTCGTGTACGGCGATGCGTCTGGCGATCGTCTCGTCCCACTCCTGACGCGAGGGGTGGTCCTTGACCCGTTCCACGAAGGTGGGGATGCTCGCTCGCTCGGCTCTGGCCAGTCCTTCGATGCCCTCGCGATCGGCGCCCACCGCGACGATTCGCGCGCCGAACGACGGATTGACCGCAGCATCGAGCAAGGCCTGTAGGTTGGTTCCAGAGCCGGAGACGAGGACGACGAGCCGCCCCACAGAATTGGACACGCACGCTCCAGTGTTGGGTGGGTAGCCAGGGTATCGGTTCCGTCACCGGTGAAGCAGAGGAGGGTACGTGGTCACACCTGTCCGCGCGTCCGCGGAGGCCGCGGGGCGCAGGGCGATCTGGCTGTCCATCGCGGCGCTCGCCATGGTGTTCATGCTGCCGTTGGCGGGCCTGGTGCTCGCACTGTTCGCCCTGGTCGCGGGCATCCGCGCGCTGCCCCTGCTCCGGCAGGAGAACAAACCGCGCGGCACCGCGGTCGGCAGCATCGTCGTCTCCTCCGTCGTGCTGCTGTTCTCGCTGATGGCCACCGGCATGCAGCTGTACCTCATGGACGAGTACTCCGCCTACACCGAGTGCATGAAGGGCGCCGGCACGGTCGCGGCGCAGGGTGAGTGCTTCACCGCCTTCAAGGAGGCCACCAGCCAGAAGCTGCCTCCCGAGGTGCTGCGCTACCTGGCCCCCTAGACGAGTAAGTCCTAAGTCGCTGTCATGCCAGTGCGGGCAGAGCGAAGGGTGTCGAGGATCGATGTGTGACGAACGACCTCAACACCCTTCT
>NZ_JACDUR010000003.1:903895-1179440 GCF_013761175.1 Nonomuraea soli | reverse complement strand
CGAGCACCGACACGCGCTCAAGAACATCCCAGAAGGCGACTATGCTGCCGCGTAGCCGCAAGCCCTGACGTGTCCATCAAACCGGGGCAACTCCACTTGGCGCTCAACAGATGTCGTTTCCCACTGACATCTCGTGACGCCCAACAACTGTCATTAACCTGTTGTTGAGCGCGGTGAGAATGTCAGTCCGTTGCGCGGATCTAATGTCAGCCTGGCTCTATCTGACCCGGTAAGGGTTCGGGCCCGGGATCGTTAGGTCACAGTCTGGGCGCGATGGACGTATTCACCGGAGATGCCACCGCTGGTTACTGATGCTCGCTCTATGGCGAGTAGACGGTTGGCCTGGTCGCTGGCGTTGGGATCAGTCTGCAGTGTCGTGGCGGGTGCGATTCCGTTGTTGGTACCAGGGGAATGGGCGCTTGCAGTCCGATTGCTGCTGGCGGCCGTCGCTGCGGGGCTAGGCGGTGCGGCCGGTTCCTACTTTGGGGTCTCGATCGCAGCTCTTGCGGAGGCCCGAACGGCAAGGGAAGCTCTCGACCGGGTGCTCGAAGCCCTTGACAGCCGCGGCGAGGGTGGGCAGAGCGTGTTCTCGGTCCTGCTCGCCGACTCCTGTCCCACCCCGTTCTGGGGACGTCGCAACCAGCGCGACCAGTTGTGGGCATGGTGCGATCGGCCTGGGGAGCAGCTGTTGGTGCTGGCCGGCGGTGCTGGGTTGGGCAAAACCCGCCTGGCGCTTCATATCGCTGAAGGCGCGAGCGAGGAGTGGACGGTCGGTAGACTGCG
Source organism: Nonomuraea soli (assembly GCF_013761175.1). Taxonomy (GTDB): domain Bacteria; phylum Actinomycetota; class Actinomycetes; order Streptosporangiales; family Streptosporangiaceae; genus Nonomuraea; species Nonomuraea soli. The sequence goes on along the minus strand of NZ_JACDUR010000003.1, from coordinate 1,178,657 downwards.
GCCTGGCCGCGCTGGTGATCTGGTCGCAGCCGCAAGCGCAGCGGGCAGGAATGTCCTGGCTCTAGTCGATGACGCCGATTCCCGCACGGACCTCGGCCATCTCATGGACGACCTAGCCACACACTCAGGCAAGCCGTTGCTCAAAGTCCTGCTGATCGCCCGGCACGGCGACGGTCTGCGCACTGTCCTAGCCGAGCAGACCGCCGAACATCATCGATACCTTCTGGCCGATACTCCCGTGATCACGCTCGGGCCGCTGGGCGAAACCAGCGATCTGATCCGCTGGTACGGCCAAGCCGTTCCCTTGTTCGCCGCCCGCCTACGCATACCCGCTCCCGCTGTGTCCGACACGACTGCGCCGGTCCGCGCGGGTCAGACGATGCTCGAGATCTTCGCTGAGGCTGTCTCTACGGTCCTGCGCGCCGCACCTCCTGGCCAGCAACCGCATCCCCTCGATGACGTCGCCTCTATACTGTTTGATCACGAGACTACGTGGTGGAACCAGACCGCCCGCCTCCCCCGATGGGGGGTCGCCGCTCCCACTGACGCGCTCCTGGCTCGCACCATCACCGCTCTCACCCTGCTGGGGCCCGAGAACGAGGACGCATCCGTCGGGGTGTTGCGGAGAGTTCCGGACCTGGCCGACGCTGCGGAGGAGCGCTTGAGAAATCTGTGGCGATGGGCTCGTTACCTCTACCCTGCTGGCACGCAGATCCGTATTGGGCCCGACCTGCTCGCCGACTGGTTCACTACTCGGCAACTCATCACCGACTCCGGCCTCGCCAGATGCCTCCTCACCGACCTCGACGAGGACCAGATCAGCAGGGTCCTGACCGTTCTGGCCCGCGCTGGCGAACATCACCCTGCAGCTCTGTCTCTTTTCAGCGACCTTGCCGCAGGCCAGCCCCTGCGATTAGCCCGCTATGCCATCCACGCCACCCTCGTCTCCACCACCCAGCAGGTGCGTCTCGACATCACCACCGCCGCCATCCTTCTAGCCGCCGAGCTCGGCGCTGCCACCCTCGATCAGCTCGAACAACTCATCCCCGCTCACGCCCTGCCCCACTGCGCCCATGCCATCGCCCACCACCGCCTCCAACTTGCCCGCCACACAAACGAGGCCCCCCAACTCGCAACTAGACTGACTGGCCTCGCCGTCACCCTGCGTGCGTTGGGGCGAACCCGCGAGGCCCTTGACTTCGATCAGGAAGCCGTCGCTCTGCGCCGGGATCTGGCCGCCACCAATCCCGCCCACCAACCCGACCTGGCCTACAGCCTGGCCAGCCTCGCCATCACCCTGGGTGCGTTGGGGCGAACCCGCGAGACCCTTGACTTCGATCAGGAAGCCGTCGCTCTGCGCCGGGATCTGGCCGCCACCAATCCCGCCCACCAACCCGACCTGGCCCACAGTCTGGCCAACCTGGCCGCCACCCTGCGCGCGTTGGGGCGAACCCGCGAGGCCCTTGACTTCGATCAGGAAGCTGTTGCCCTCTTTCGGGATCTGACCGCCACCAGCCCTGCCTACCGGCCCGACCTCGCTGTCGGTCTGAACAAGCTCGCCATCACCCTGAGCGAGTTGGGACAGCCCCGCAAGGCCCTAGACCTCTACCAGGAGGCCGTCGCTCTGCGCCGGAATCTGGCCGCCACCAATCCCGCCTACCAACCCGACCTGGCCCACAGTCTGGCCAACCTGGCCGCCACCTTGCGCGCGTTGGGACGAGCCCGCGAGGCTCTCGACTTCGATCAGGAAGCTGTTGCTCTTCTCCGGGATCTGGCCGCCACCAGTCCCGCCCACCAACCGGAGCTGGCCATCAGTTTGGCCAACCTGGCCGCCACCCTACGCGTCTTGGGGCGAGCCCGCGAGGCTCTCGACTTCGATCAGGAAGCCGTCGCTCTGCGCCGGGATCTGGCCGCCACCAATCCCGCCCACCAAGGCGACCTCGCCTATGGTCTGAACAATCTCGCCAACACCCTGCGCGTATTGGGGCGGTCTGATGAGGCATTCAACTTTGATCAGGAAGCTGTTGCTCTTCTCCGGGATCTGGCCGCCACCAATCCCGCCCACCAAGCCGACCTCGCCACCGGCCTTACCAACCTCGCCGCTACCCTGCGCGCGTTGGGAAGGCTTGGTGAGGCCCTCGACTTCGATCAGGAATCCGTGGCCCTCTTTCGAGATCTGGCCGCTACCAATCCCGCGCACCAACCCACCCTCGCCCACAGCCTGAACAATCTCGCCAACACCCTGCAGGCACTGGGACAGAGTACGGAGAGTGTCACGCCGTTGCGTGAGTCGTGTTCGGTGTTGCGCGGCCTTGCCCGAGAGGACCGTGCGCTGTACGGGCCGGCCTACCGATCCAGTCGGGCAGCTTTGCAACGGCTGTTAGTCGACCTCGGCCGACCGGAGGAAGCGATCAGCTTCGACCTTCCAGCCGATCCCGAGAATGATCGCTAGCACGATCCCTACAGCGGCCAAGCCTTCCGCAATTCGGAACGAAATCCGGTGTTAGCGGGAACGCCGCTGGTCGACTTCGCACTCCCTGTGTCGGCAAACGACAGCACCTCGACCCGAACGCGAGTTACGCCTGCGCGGCCTCATCCAGGATCAGGGCACACCCCGCTGAGCAGAGGCCTCCGCCGACGTCCTGTGGGGCTCAAAATAGGATTCGGTGTCTGACCTGCTGGTTCCTGGTGGCTTCAGTTGGCGATCTGGTACTCGTTGATGAGGCCGCCGAGGATGGTTCTGTGGTGGATCCGATGGCTGGCCAGGTCGACCGGCGGTGGCGGGCCGGTTTCAGCTTGGGATGGGCTCAACTGCCCGAGGCCGCGGTGGGGCCGGGCCTTGTTGTAGTGCTCCAGGTATCTGGTGAGGGTGCGGCGCAGGTGTTGCTCGTTGAGGATGAGCGTGCGGTCGAGAAGTTCGCGGCGTAGGGTGCCGATCATCCTTTCGCAGTGTGCGTTGGCTTTCGGGGCTTGTGGCGGGCTCTTGAGGACGCGCAGGCCCGCGTCGGCGAAGACCGTGTCGAAGGCATCGGTGAACTGGCCGGTGCGGTCGCCGATCAGGAAGTTCATGTTTGTCGTGTCGGTGTCCATCAGGACGTTGCGGGCGGCCTGGGTGGTCCATTCGCCCGTGGGGTTGGCGGTGACACCGAGCAAGTGGGCGCGGCGGCTGCGGTGCTCGAGCAGGACCAGGGCGTAGATGCGTTTGAGGTTGATGGTGTCGACGTGCAGGAAGTCGACGGCGACAATGTGTTCGGCTTGGGGGTCAGGAATTGCTTCCACGTCGGCCCGCTGCGGCGCGGGGCGGGATCGATTCCTGCCCGGTTCAGGATGTTCCACACGGTCGATGCGGCGATCTCGTGACCGAGGCGGGTCAGTTCGCCGTGGATCCGCCGGTGGCCCCAGGCGGGATTGTCGGCGGCCATGCGCAGCACCAGGGCCTTGACCGCAGCCGCGGTGGGTGGTCTCCCAGGGCGGCGTCGCCGATTGTAGTCCCACTTGTTCGTCACGAGCTTGCGGTGCCAGGCCAGCAGAGTGGCCGGAGTGACTGAAAAGATCTTCGCCCAGCGATGGCGGGCGATCAGGTGTGAGAGCGCCGTCAACCACAAGCGATCGACCGGCTCGTAGCGCACCCGTGGGACCTGACGGCGCAGGACTGCGTTCTCGTGCCTGAGCACCAGCAGTTCTGCCTCCTTGGAGGCGTCCTTGCGAAACAGCATCGCGGGCAGGGACAGAAGACGTCGGGTGACGGCGTACACCGTGGACAAGAACACGAAAGATGATCCCAGGCACCCCGGGCCTGCCGCTTAACGACCTGAGGGAGCCCCCGGTCCCACGGAGCGAAGGACTCCCGCGCCGGCGGTGATTCGAGTTTTGAGCCCCACACGATCGGCCCAGCCCGGCTTCGGCCGGCCGACCTGACGCTTCAACACGGCCACCTCGTGGCGGAGCACCATGATTTCGACGTCTTTGGACGCCTGACCACGCCCCAACAACACCAGCCAGCCAAACACCCGGATCAAGGTTAGATACAGCAGACGAACCGGCACGAACTGCGATCTTGCCTATGGGGTCTCTGGAGCTCAAAGCCGCAGGTCAAGCGCCACGCGATGGGTTATGAAGCGGTACAGGCCATCAGTGAGGGGGTGCCACCCTATGGCCAGTTGATGTGCATCGATTGCCGTTCGTCCTCGCTGATCGTGCGATCCCCCCATCCACTCTTTGCAAGTCGCTGCAAGTAGGGGTGCAGCTTCCATACTGCTGGATAGAAATGACGGAAAACAAAGTCCGCAAACTGACCCAGCCGGAGAGGCGCAGCACATGCGATACGACAGCTTGGACTGTTGATCGTTAGATGCGTTGCAGGGTGACCTGGACCGGCCGCAGCAAGGTCATAGTCGAACCTTACTGCAGCTCTCAAACGGATATCCTCCGGAGCGCAAGCCGCATGGTATTCAATAACGTCCAGGAGAGCCTCTGTCCGAAGTAGCCTTTCCTCCACGTCAAAGGGACATGGCACATACGCAAGCCGATGCCCAGTTAGCGCACCCTCGATTACCTCGTACGATATCTGTAGCAGCGACCCATCGATAAGTAGAGCCGAATAGGCGCCGGAATCAATCCAGTCTCGATATTCTGCAATCGAAGGCTTGTTGCGATGCTGGAGGAACTTGCTAGCGAGCCCTTGCGTGACCCAGCTAACTCGGGTGCCATCGTTACTTATGGGCGTGATATATAGGGCTATGCCTGCTCCTAATAGATATGTCAGGAAATTATCGAGCTCGGTGTGGATGACCCTACAGCTCATCATCCGGAGCATCCTCGCTAAGGCGAGATATCAGCCGCGCTCGCACATCCAACGGGATGTCCTCCACGTCTATTTCGTTCCGCTCGATTGCATCTGCAAGCTTTTGCAGTGTGTCAGAAAATTTCTTGATGGAGGCCGCTTCGGCTCGACTGCGATCTCTATGGATGCGACGAATTCGCGCAAGATCTTCTTGAGTGGGAATCTTAAAATCAAGCACAAATGAACGCTCGCGGACTTCGGCCACCTCGTTGGCAACCGCCTGCATCTGTGGTCCAAACCCGCAGATGCGTACCCATGCTTTACTGCGGGTGATAGCAGTGAATAGCGTATTCCGACGAGTCACTGCTTGCTTGGGGTCGGCAACGGCATACTGTGAGTCGAGAGCATAGACCATGGAGGCTTCATTGCCTTTGGCCCGATAGATGTGTGCGATCGCTATCGAGTCGCGTATGAAAACCTCATCTACACTCGAGTTTACGCCAACTAGGTGCGACCTAATTCCCACTCGTATGAGAGTGCGCGCTAGCCGGGCGCCTCGCTGCTTCGACGTGTATGCGCTCGGGAGGACGATCAGGATGTCGTCGTGTTCCAGCTCGTCTTCCTGCAAGTTCCGAAGGATTTGCTGCGCCAACCATGTATCCTGTTGCAGCTCATCATCGAACGTTTGCAGCATGACTGCATCATCTGAAGTCAGAAGGTCGAGAAAGTACTTCGGATAGCTCTGGCTTGAACGCTGGAGAGCTACTTGGCTACCGAACTCGAGTCGACCATTTTGAACAGAGTACCCGATGTCAGACCACAGCTGCGGCTCATCGAAGTGCTGGACCAGCCCTTCTTGCCTATATATGCCGAAGCCAAGTGCGTGTGCAGCTGCCAGCGCCCACGGCGAGTTCCTGTAGCAGACCTCAAGGACAATGTCCCTGCGTGCTTCTCCATCGCGGTTATCGATGTTAACAACCTCTGCACCGCTGGGTGTGGTCCCGAATAGCTCTGAGGTTGAGGGCATGGCAGCCTCAGAGAGTTTCTGAAGCTCGTCGTAAGCCCAGACGATACGCTTGGGATCCGTGGTGAATCGATAAACAAGTTGGAAGAACTCTGGCGGGAGATCCTGTGCTTCGTCGATGAGGATGGCATCGAAGATTGGCGGGTCGCTCGTTTGGGACGCTATGGAAAGCAGCTCGCGACAGATCCCTCGAAACGCATCTTCCATGCCGTAAGTGGCGCGGGCGTAGTTGAAGTCTCGCGGCGGCTGATTCATCGCTTCCGCTATCTTCATGTAGACGCCATACCGCGAAGAAGAGCCCCATGCGTGGAGAATCTGCAGCTTTTCAAAGTCTGGCGCATCGTTGCTGTGCTCAAACGAGAATCTTGTTACGAGGTTAACGATCTGCTGGTACAGAGCCCTGGACTGAAACGTAACCGCAATGTTCCAGTCAGGATGCTGCGCCTGAAGATATGCCGCTTTCAGAGCTAGGACAATGGTTTTTCCGGACCCAGCGAGTCCTCTGATTCGCTGTGGGCCATCCGGGGTCTCGATAGCGGCCTTTTTCTGCCAGCGGTCGAGATTGGCTATTTCTTTCTCTATTATCTTGAGGATAGCACCGCGAGATGTTTCCGTTTTGACGCTTGCTCGCTTCTTGGCCGGCTTGATTGTCGAGATTCGCTGCAGCGCGGCCTGCAATGCCCGCATGACTCCGTTGCTTACGCCAGGGAGTCGCGAGACCACCTCTCCGACGCTGGAGATATCCGTGTACTTTCCGTCGGGATTGCCAGGTGGAGGCCCGGCTGCCGACGGAAAGACAGTTACAGTCTCGATCGAAAAAGCAAGATGCCGTCCTCGCCTAAGCTCCGGATGGCGGCCAAGATGGCTTTCCAGAATCCCGTACAATCGGTCCTGTGCCGTGGTATACGTCTCCCACTCTGGTGCACTATTCGGGACGTCGGCTGCTATCTGAAACGCGACCAACCCGTGGCCTTCGCTCAGAAGGAGAGCATCGACATATACGCGGTCGTCCGTAGTCGCTAGCACTGGATAGCCAAGATAGATCGTACCCTCGGAGAGAGCTTCGCTAAGGTACTCGGCCAGCGCTTTCGCTTGGAGGCGATTACGCGACTCGCCGTAGATAATTTCTAGTGCCATCTTCTATCTCTCTCTCGGCCCAGATGCTCGAGCTTAGGCCAACCCTACTCTGCGGCGCCGACAAAATGGCCGGAGCGGGTCCGGTAGGAGATCGGACACCAGGGTCGTTCTTGACAGCCGTGGCGAGCAAGCAGCAAAAGGACAGCCAAGTACAAGCTGCTGATGCCTGCAGCGGTGTTGAGTCTCGGTGGCGCTCGCGGCGTCGGGCGAGGGCGGGCGCCTAGAGCACGAGGCGCGGGGAGCGTGTCCCTGACTGGGAGTCCGTACGGGTGCTCCACGCCCCGGGCGATCAATGCAGCTGTTGAGGGTTCCAGGAGCTGGCCCCCGCGTTGGGATTGACCTATTTCAACGGGTGGAAGCGTTGTGTGGCGGCGAGGTTGCCGTCTCGTGAGAGCCTTACGGAACCGCCTTGTCGATTGCGGCTTCGTAGAACGCGTCGGCGAGCGCCATGATGATCCCCTTGATCGCAGGCCCGTCAGTGAAGAAGTAGTTGGCCATGGTGTTGTGCGCCTCCTGGTTGTCGGAGATGGCCTCGGTGACCGCGGACTGGAAGTCCTGCGACTCCATGAACTGCTTCTTCGAGTTCACCCGGGTCTGCTGAATCAGGTCCGAGTCGGTGAGCAGCCGCTGCACGAGACCCTGCACGAACTCGCGGACCTGGGACTCGGCGAACGACTGAGCACCGAACAGGTCGTTCATCTTGTCGATGACGACCTGGAGCGCGACATACTTCGGCTCCTTCTTCGCACCGGTGCCGGCCGCGCTGATCCCCTTCAACGCGCCATCTCCGGTTAGCGAGATGTCGACGGCGATCCTCTTGGCGTGCTTCACCCCGACCAGGACCACGTCGGAGAGGTCAACGTCGGCGCTCCACGAGGTCTCAGCGATGACCTTCTCCAGGAGCCGGAGGAAGATCGAGAGCATCTCCAGGTACGGGTCGCCGTAGTCGAGGATCTGGCTCATGAAGTCGTAGAGCCGCACGTAGGTCGAGACGTCCTTGCGGAACAGGTCGAGGTCGTTGAGCCTGACCTTGTCCTCACCCTCGATCGCCGCCGCGTAGCGGCGCCGGAAGTCGTGCTGGGCCGGGCTGATCGCTGCCGAGAGCGCGTTGTTGCCTTTGCGGGTCACCCACAGCTCGGCGACCTGGCGGACCTGTTCCTCGGTGTAGATCCCCGCCTGGGCGAGCTTATTCGCCAGGTGGATGACCACGTACGGGTTGGTCTCGGTTTCCAGGGTCGCGTTGGTGAAGTAGGGATCGAAGGCGGCCCTGATGTCGTCGGGCTTGTTGGCGAAGTCGATGACGAACGTCTTGGCCTTCTGCTCACCATCAGCAGTGCGGTGAGTGCGGTTGAGCCGCGACAGCGTCTGCACCGCGGTAACCCCGGACAGCTTCTTGTCGACATACATCGATGACAGCAGCGGCTGGTCGAAGCCGGTCTGGAACTTGTTGGCCACGACCATGATCCGGTAGGCGTCGCCCTTGAACGCCGCAGCCAGGTCGGCGCCTGCGCCGGGGTTCATTTTGGCTTCGGTGAACTCATCCTCCTTCGACGGGGTCGGCCCCCACTCCTGGCTCCATTCGTCGTTCTCGGTCATCGACACTGACCCGGAGAAGGCGGCTAAAGCCCGATAGTCATAGGAGGGGTCCTCGGCGGCCCGCTTGGCGAGGAAGGCGTCGATCGCCTTGCGGTACTTCACCGCGGCCTTGCGCGAGTCGGTGACGACCATCGCCTTCGCCTTACCCTCCAGCAGGTGGGCGACGTTGACGTGGAAGTGCTCGACGATGATCTGCACCCTCTGGCTGATGTTGGTCGGGTGCAGCTGCACCCACCGCATGAGCCCTTTGCGCGCGGTCGCCTCCTCGACTTCACCGTCGCCGCTGCCGGGCTTGCCAGCGATTTTCAACACGGTGTCGTAGGACTGGTAGCCCTTGAGAGTGTCGAGGATGTAGCCCTCCTCGATCGCCTGCTTCATCGAGTACAGGTGGAACTCGCGCGGCTTGCCTTCCGGATCCTTGCGGCCGAATAGCTCCAGGGTCTTGTTCTTCGGGGTCGCGGTGAAAGCGAAGTAGGAGATGTTCTCCGACTCGGCCCGCTCCGTCATCTCCGAGGCCAGGATCGTCTCGACGTCGACCGAGCCACCCTCTTCGATCTCCTTGATCTCCTCGGCGGTCAGGACCTTCCTCAGCTTCGAGGAGATCTGCCCGGACTGCGAGGAGTGCGCCTCGTCGGCAATGACGGCGAACCGCTTGCCCTTCAGGCTGGAGTCACCGCGGATCTCATCGAGCGCGTGCGGGAACGTCTGCACCGTCACCGCGATGATCAGCTCGCCGTTCTTCAGCGCCCGCGCGAGCAGTCCGGACTTCGACTTCGCGCCGGCCTTGCGCACGTCCTCGGGGCTGATCGTCGCAACGATCTTCTTGGAGCCGTCGATCTGCCGGATCGCGTCCTGAAGCTGCCCGTCCAGCACCGTACGGTCGACGACCACGATGACCGAGTCGAAGACCTTCTCATCGTCGACGTGCAGTCGAGCAAGACGATGCGCCGTCCAGGCGATCGTGTTCGTCTTCCCCGATCCCGCAGAGTGCTCAATCAGGTAGCGCTGGCCGACACCCTCCCGCGTGACGGCGGCCACGATGTTCGTGACCGCCTCCCACTGGTGGAACCGCGGGAACAGCATGCTGGTACGGCGCACCGACGAGCCGGTGAGAACGTCCCACTCCTCTTTGGTCTCCACAATCATCAGCCGGCCGATGATGTTGAGCCAGGCGTGCTTCTCCCAGACCCGCTCCCACAGGTACGCCGTCGCTGACCTGCCGTCCGCGCCGGGCGGGTTCCCGGCGCCCTCCTCGAAGCCGGTGTTGAACGGCAGGAAGTGCGTCTTCTCACCCTCCAACCGGGTGGTCATCGCAGCCAAGTCGTTGGAGACCGCGAAATGGACCAGCGCTCGATGACCGAACGACAGCAGCGGCTCGCGTCGGCCGTTGGTCAGCGGGTTGCGGCCCTTGCGGTACTGCTGGATGGCCTCGTCCAGCGACTGGGTGAAGTCGGTCTTCAGCTCCACCGTCGCAACGGGGAGCCCATTGATGAAGAACACCAGATCGATGCTGCGTTGGTCGGCGGTCGAGAAGCGCACCTGCCGCATCACACGAACCCGCATCGCCGCATACTCGGCGTTCGTCTTCTCGTTTAGCGTCGTCTCGGGCCGGAACTGCGCCATCTTCAACCGGCCACCACCGATGTACTGCACCCCGCTGCGCAAGATGTTCAGCATCCCACCGCCGTGCTCCAACGGCTTGTCGAGCGCCGTAGTCAGCACGTCGAGGAACTTGGCCTGCGACCCAGCCGCCTTCAACGCCTTCTCGTACGCCGACTTCTGCGTCGCCTCCAGCCACGCGAACACGTCCTCCGGAAACAGCGCCCGCTCACGGTCATAGCCAGCGTCGTTGGCCGAATAGAGCCAGCCGTGGGCTGCGAGGTGCTCACAGATCTCGGTCTCGAAGACGACCTCTCTGTGGTTAGCCATTACGCCATCACACCTACGTCCATCTGACCCGTCACCGCGGCGGTGATCAGCGCAGACCGCCGCTCGCGGGCGAGTTCGACGAACCGCTCCGTCTCCGCGATCAGCGCGTCGGTCTTCGCGATCTGCTCATCCAGGTGCTGCGCGATGCGGCGCTGCTCTACGACTGAGGGCAGCGGTAGCACGATCCTTGAGATCGTCGTCTGATTCAGCCCAGCCACCGTCGACCCTACCGACCACTGCTCAAGCTGGCTGTGCGACTCCGGCGATTGAAAGAACCACCACAGGTAAGACGGATCAACGTCCTCGCTTGGGCGCAGCAGCATCGAGTCCGATCCGCAGATGTAGCCAGCTTCGGCCTCGGAGACGAGGGCAGACTTGTCGACTTCGCCCTTTCTCCCAAGAACGATGTCTCCAACCTCCAACTGGTGCCGTCTAAGTTCGGCCGCCTTTTCTGGAGTCACGGAAATCATCGCGTCCGGGGTGATTGCGCCACGTTTGATGTGAGTCGGGTTCACCACTGGAACGCCGTCTTCGACATATTCCTCGGCGGAAAGTTGGGTTCCAAACGGCCCTGTCTGAGCGAACTGGATCGCGTACCGGAGTCGCCCAGTTGCGGGTGCATCGAACTCTCCGGCGATCACGGCTGCGCGCCGCTCGCGGAGCATCTCGATCAGGCGCTGCTGCTCCTCGATGAGCGTGTCGATGCGGGCGGTCTCGCGGTCGAGGTAGTCGGCGATGGCGCGCTGCTGCTCCACCGGCGGCAGCGGGATCGGTACGCGTGCGAGCTTTTCGGCCGTAAGGTGTGGCATCGACACGACGTTGCTGTAGGCGCGAATGTAGCCGCTTGCCCGCAGCGCGATGAGGTAGAACACGATGAAGCGTCCATCGAAGTCGCCGATGGGTCGGAGCCGGTTGATTGAATTCTGGAAACCCCAGCCCGGAAGGTCGTTTTCGACGTAGGCAGCACGGCCGAATCCGCCTTGCCCGCCTTCGACAACGACGACATCGCCCGCCCGAATGCTCAACTGCTCCAGTTCGGCTTCGCCGAACCACATCTCGTTCACGTCATCGAGGGCAAGCAACCCATCGGGTTGCACGTTGGCTGCGCGCATGTATGGCGCGCTCACGTCACTGCCGCCGTCCTTGCTCTGGAGCATCTTGCCGAGCGTGACCGTCGCGACATTTTTGACCCGGCCAGTCAGCCAACCGTCCGGCAATCTCGTCCACAGTGGCCCGGTCACTGCTCGACCTCCCGCAGCAGGTCAAGAATCTTGGCGACCTGCTTCTCCAGGTCGGCGTCGATCTCGGCGAGCGGTCGGGGTGGGACGTAGTTGTAGAAGTGGCGGGTGAAGGGGATCTCGTAGCCGGTCTTGACCTTGGCCCAGTCGATCCACGCGTCGGGTGCGTGTGGTTTCACCTCGGTGTCGAAGTACGCCTGGATGACCTCGGGCTTGGCCGCGGCGCCAGCAGTCGAGCCGCCGTAGGTGAAGGGCACGTTCTCGGTGTCGCGCTTCTTGGAGTCGGGCTTCGGCTTGCCCTTGCGGTCGACGACCGGTTTGCCGTCATCGTCGAGCAGGGGTCGTTCGACGGTGATGGTCCAGTAGCCGAACTCGTCGTTGCGCAGCACCTTCGAGAGGTCCGGGTCTGCATCGGTGAAGTCGGCGTAAAGCCGGAGGATCTTAGCGCGGTCGAGGTCGCTAAGTTCGCGGTTCTTAGCCCCGAGGTTCTTGCGCATCTTGGTCCAGAACGAGCCGCCGTCGATGAGCTGGACCAGGCCCTTGCGGTCGGGGTGCTTGGTGTTGTCGAGAATCCAGATGTAGGTGGAGATGCCGGTGTTGAAGAACATGCTGGTCGGCAGCGCGACGATCGCCTCGACCAGGTCGTTCTCCAGCAGCCACCTGCGGATGTTGGACGGGCCGGACTCGGCGGCGCCGTTGAAGAGCGGCGAGCCGTTCATGACGATCCCGACCCGGCCGCCGCCGTCCTCGGGGGCGCGCATCTTGTGCGCAAGGTGCAGCAGGAACAGCATCTGCCCGTCCGAGGTGGCGGGCAGGCCCGGCGCGAACCGGCCATACGGGCCTGCCTCGTCGCGCTCCTTGGTGACGGCCTTGGCGTACTGCTTCCAGTCGACGCCGTACGGCGGGTTGGACATGCAGAAGTCGAACTGGCGGCCCTTGAAGGCGTCGTCGGTGAGTGTGTTGCCGAAGGCGATGTTGGACGCGTCGTGGCCCTTGGCGAGCAGGTCGGACTTGCAGATCGCGTACGACTGCGGGTTGTACTCCTGGCCGTACAGGCTCAGCCGGGCGTCCGGGTTCTGTGTGAGCAGGTGCTCCTCGGCCAGGGCGAGCATGCCGCCGGTGCCAGCGGTGGGGTCGTAGAGCGTGCGGACGATGCCCGCCTCGGTCAGGGCGGAGTCCTTCTCGGCGAAGAGTAGGTCGACCAGTAGCCGGATCGCGTCGCGCGGCGTGTAGTGGTCACCGGAGGTCTCGTTCGCGGCCTCGTTGAACTTGCGGATGATGTACTCGAACGCGTCCCCCATGTCGGCGTTGGACACGACCTCGGGGTGCAGGTCTATGGCGCCGAAGGACTTCACGATCTCGCGCAGGAGACCGGCCCGCTCCAGGGCGATAATCTGCTTCTTGAAGTCGAAGTACTCGAACACGTCGACGTCGGCGGAGAACCGGTCGATGTAGTCGACGAGGTTGTCCTCGAGCCCGTCTGCGTCCTTCAGAAGGTTGGCGAAGCTGTACTTCGAGGTGTTGTAGAACGGCCGGCCAGTCTTCTTCTTGACCTCGGTCCGGAGCCGGTTCGGGTTCTCGTATACCGTGGCCAGGTCTCGGACGGTCTCGCGGTCCGGCTCCAGGATGCAGTCGAGGCGCCGAAGGATCGTGAACGGGAGGATCACGTTCCCGTACTGGTTGGGGCGGTAGGGACCCCGAAGCTGGTCGGCGATCGACCAGATGAAACTACCGAGCGTGCTCACAAGGCTCCTTACAGGAATCGCTCAACGTACCTGGCAGCGCCGACCCACCGGGTAGTCGCGCCCCGTGGGGCAACACCCATCCGCTGACGGGGCGTCATGAAGCCATCTTCGCGCACCGTGGCCTCCTGCGTACCCGGGAGTCAGGCGGAATTACAGGCCGCCCGCACCGTAGCGGAGGGGATGGGCTCCAACTGCCCCCAGGCAACGGCGGCAAGCTCAGCAGCGCTGTGGAGGCTGAGCTTGCGCCGGTTGGACGTGGGCCTGGTGTTGCTGCACCGGTGAAGCTCTGTCAGGTAGGCATGTCTCCGTTGCTGGTCTGTGCGATGTACTCGGCGGTGAGCTCATCGGCCAGATCTCGCCACCCAACAGTGGTGAGGAGAACATGTGCGATGAGCTGTATGTCTTTTGCTTTGTCGGGGTCCTCTAGGGTGCGCTGTGCGGCTGTGGCCAGTACCTGCGCGAAACGATGCGCGGCGTCGTCGGTGTTGTCGTTGATCATCGGGCGGATGACGGCGTCGAAGGATTCCCACGACTTGAGTAGTTCACCTTGGGCCAGATGCTGCTCAAACCACCAAACTCTGGCTTGCCGCACGTTCGCCAAGGCGATTTGAGTGAGGCAGCTGAGCCGTTCCGCCGCAAGCGTCTGTTCCAGGTGGGCGGCACGTAGCGACTCGTCGTAGGAATCGGCCCGGCGCGCGTTGTCGGGGGTGACTGTCAGGCTGATATGCGCCTTGATACGCAGGCCTGGGTACTCCTCTGCGTCTCGCCATGAAGCGAGATCTAGCACAAGTTGTTGTTGGGCGGTGTATACGTCTGCGGGGGTGGTGCCGGAGGTGCATGCGCGGGCTGTGTTGTAGACCTCGCTCAGCGCGGCGGCTCGCGCAGCTCTGGCCGAGGTCAGAGTGCATGCCGGGCCTCCAAATCTGAACCAGACGCGCCCGTCCGCCATGAGATGGATTCCAGGTATTTGGGTGGTCAGGGCCGCATGGAAGGCGGTACTGCGCGGCCACGGCAGCAGGCGCATGTCACCCAGCCCGTACCAGCGTGTCGTGGACTGAGGCTTCGTTGGCCAGCGGGTAGAAGGCTCTGGACAGGACCGCGTGCCAGAAGGTTCCAGGGTCAGGGAGTCTTTCCTCTGGCAGGAATCTCTTGAGATCCTGGTAGCGGTCGCCGGTGAACACCGCACCGAGCAGGTCAATCAGCACGTCGCCGGGGAGGGTGCGTTGCTCGGCCTGGGCGGCCCAGGTGCGAATGATGGAGTCAGCGATCGGCATAGCGTCGGGTTCTGCCAGGGCCCGCCGAAGACTGGTGACGACCATGGCATGAGTCTCATCGCTTCGGAGTTCGTGTCCGTCTTCGCCCAAGAGCAGTGCGCTGCCAGCGCTCGTGGCCGCCAGCGCCATGAAGGCGACGAGGCCCGCGCGCGGGTAGCGGCCGTCGGCAAGCCAGGATTCGATGGCGGCGCGGACGAGCTGCGGATGTGCTGTGGCCAGGCAGACCCAGGCGGTGGAGACCGCCTCGCTGGCGAAGACTGATCGCTCTCCGGCCAGGCGCAGCCGTGCCAAAGCGGGACCTGGCATCTTGGCACCAAACGAGCCGCCACAAACTTCGGCGACGAGGTCGATCACGTCTTGGGTGGGCGACCCGTACAGCCAGGTGTACAGGCGGCTTCGCATGTAGGAGCCGAAGCGCTCATCCAGCGCGGCCGTCGACAACGCGCGCACCGCCAGCGCTCGGCGCTTTGGTGCCAGCGTGTCACGCAATTGCTTGAACACCTCCCCCGCGCGGTAATGGATCCCCAGATCCACCAAGGCATCGACGACCAGGGCAGCGTCGTCTGCGGGGAGTTCAGCCGCCTGGCTGGTCGCCCAGCCGACGAAGCGCTTGTGCTGGGTGGGGAACTCTTGCCAGAAGTGTCGTAGGACCGACGAGGACAGCCCTTGCTTGCCCGGATCAAGCTCGACACGATCTCCGTTCTCCTTGATGAATGCGGACGCGAAACGCTTGGATGAAATGTCCCCGCCCAGGATCTCTCTGGGGGTGCGGTCATCCCCCAGTTCGCCGATCAGTGCGTCCGACATCCGAAGCACCGACTCACGCCTTCCGCCGTTGCACAAGGCACCCGACCACAGGACGATCCTGGCGTGGAGTTTCTGGGGGAAGGTGTCGAAGAAGGACTTCCAGCCTTGGTATTGATCGATGATGTGCCGGGGATCGGCGGTGGCCGAGGAGGCGATCATCTTGGCGAGCCGGCAGGCGTCTTCGGCTCTCGGAGCCGAGTCCCAGATCGGCTTGTAGATCGGATTGTCGAGTATTTTGCTGCCCTCTGCGACGCCACGAACGGCCAGCTCTCGCTCCACCAGCGTCTTGGCATCGGGAGAACCGAGCTCCACCACGGCGTCGCGGGCTTCGTCCGCCCATGGACCGCTCCAGGTGTTGTGCGTGGTGATGATCACGATGCGGGAACCCTGCTGCTTGCGCTGGGCCGCCCACTGAAGCAGCTCGGTGCCGAAACCCCGTTTCGCCGGCTTGTCAGCGGGCTCGGACAGGTCCAGGAGGAAGCCGCCGTCCGGCAGGTTCTGCAGGCATTTCACGTTGGGTCTTTGCCAGGCGGCTTCCAGGTCATACAGGTCCGACGGACCGCGCGTATCGCAGAGCAGGCGCAGGGCGGTGGTGCGTCGGCCGCTGCCTGCTGGGGCGAGAAGGACGACGATTCCCAGTTCGGCGAGCTTTGCTGCCGCGTCTCGCAAACCGGTAGTCGGTGGGACGAAGCGTTCATCTGCACACGCCGCCACCCCCTTGGAGGAGATCGCGACGGGCTCCACGTGGTCGGTTGAGTAATAGTGGAAGTTCTGCAGCCTTGCCGCGAAGGTGGTGTTTCCCTCCCCGCCGACCGTGACCGTGACCTCCGAGGCGACCTCGGCCTGTTGCGGCGCTGAGGGTTCGTTGTCGATTGGCTCGGGAGAGATGGCCGGTGTGGCTTCGAGCATCTCGGCAAGGGCGTCGGCCTCTTGGGACGGCGCGGTGTCGTTGTCGGCCCGCATGGCTGAATCACTGCTGGGTGGCTCGGTGGGCGAAAGCTGAGACGCTGGCGGCCATGCACGATTGTCGGCAAGGGGGGTGGAGGGATCTGCGGGGGGATAGCCGTTCATGTTCTCCCTCAAGAGTGATGGGACGGTGGGTTAGTGCCTGCGGAAGTCGAGGTTGTGGAAGGTCTGGGTTTCGGCCGCCCAGGAAGGGCCTGATCCGTTGTTGATCAACGAAATTCTCGGCGCCGGCTCATTTGGTGCGTGGCCTGCGTGTGTGCCGTTGTCTGGGCCGAGATGAAGGCCCCACCTGCTCCGAAGGGTGCGCTGAAGAAATTGCGCATCGATCTGGCCTGCTCGTGGCCCGCACTCCTGGGCTAGATCGCACAAATGCGCGAATAGGTCGGCAGCACTCACCCGACTTCCGAAAGCTGTCGCGAGCTCGTCCATTTCCGAACGTGTATCGCGGCCGTCCGGCCCCAGATCGACCTGCCAGACATGCAAGGACGCGAGTATGTGATGGGCAAGGGCCGCCGCTTCGCCGCCCTGCATGGAGACCGCGGCCTCAACCGCAGCTACCACGTGAGCGTGGCGGGCGCGTATTCGGCTGCTGGTGATGTTCTCGCCCATCAGCGCCCGCAGGGATTCGTGATCGGGCTGCGCACGGGCCATCTCGGCCACTTCCCGCAGTTCGGCCAACTCGGTTGCGGGCCCTCCAGCGATCAAGCCGAGCCGCAAGGCCCCATCGGCGATGTCGACGTCCTGTTCCCGGATGGCCCGCGCCGCCGAGGCCATGACCTTGATGAAGTCCGGGTCCTTGCCCCGGATGTAGATCTTCTGCTTGACCTGCATCTGTATCCGCGGGCCCGTGGGAGCGGGGGAGCCATGCGCGACGATGTCGTCGAAGGGGTAGCCAGATACTTGCTGCTGCAGTCCGATTCGGTCGAGGGGCAACTGGATTCCGATGGGGATATGAGCGCCACGCAGAAGCCGACTGAACATGATAGCGGCGAACTGATATTCGAAAATCGTTCCAGCTCCGCCAGTCGCTTTCGGGGAAGAGAGCCGATCGTTCACCTAGATCACCCGTCCGTTCTCGTGATCGCTCTGGACCTTCGCCGTCAGAGTAGAAGAGCCCACCGACAAAAGCGTCGAGCTACCCTTAACGCTCTGTCCGATATCAGCGATTCGCGTAGCCGATTGGCCCAATTGCTAGATTTAAGACGACCCGCAACTAGTACGGCAGCCGCCATTCGTTAGCTGAGCTGGATGTATGCGGTGGTCAGGCGGGCGCGGCGGTGGAACCAGCGGGCTCGGGCTTGGTGTCGGCGTCGCCAGGCGGACCAATGGGCGGTGTGCTCCAGCGATGGGGCCGATGTGATGACGGCGTTGAGCAGGCGTTTCACCTCCGCGACCGTGAGCGGGATCATGCCGGGATCGGCGGGCGGCCGCTGGTCGGGATGGAGGTCGCTATACCAGCGATATACCGAGGGCTGCTATAACTCATACGAAAGAACTCCCCTATTTTCGGAGGAGAATCGCATGCGGAAACTCGCAGCATCCCTCGCCCTTGCAGCGGGCACGTTCGTACTGACGAATCCCAGCCCAGCTCTAGCGTTACCCAGCGGATGCTCAGCATGGAATGTCTACCCAAGCCGAAACCATCCCACAGACGGTGGCCAGGCCCAATGCACACGAGGTACGGGGCATGTAAGGGCGATCGTCTATTGCACGAAAGATCCCCAGACCGGCTGGGGTTCGTACTATTACAGTACCTGGGTCAGCGTCGGTCAAAAGGCGACCAAATACTGCCCGTACGACAAGTTCTATGTCGTAAGCACAGGATACGAGCGCGCACCATAGTAGACGCGTGCTCTGCGATGAAACCCTACTATCGGGTTGTCGACTTTAAGGCGACCTGTGTGGACGCTCACGTAGTTCGACCCTACGGAAGGCCCACGTAATTCTCCGCCGAGCGCCGACCGCAAGGGGTGCATGGGGCGGCGACCCCCCCAACACCCATCGAGCCGATCAACGACCCACTGCTGGCCCAAACAAGACGTCTGGGTGGGACCAGTTCAAGCTGTCTCAACATCCCATGATGATCGCTAACAAGGGGCCACTCGAGACCGGCGTTCTCCAGATGGGGCCAACTCAGGCCGTCCCAACCATCCGCTGGATGAACAGTGCCGGGACAGCTGACCGGAGCGTCGGTGGCCGGACATATGGACACAGGACCTATCCAGAGGGAGCGCGCTTAACGGTGGCGTCGCGCTCAGGCGTTCCCGGCGGCGAACCTTGACGCCATATCGGCACCATACCAAGGGCCGCTAGAACTCTTTCCTCAGAAGAATCCACCTATCCGAAGCAGAGAAGGAGAATCGCATGCGGAAACTCGCAGCATCGCTCGCCCTTGCAGTGGGCGCGTTCGTACTGGTGAATCCCAGCCCAGCTCTGGCAGTGCCTTCCGGATGCACGGCATGGAATATATATGCGAACGGAACATCCCGGACTATTGACGGCGGCACAGCAAAGTGCACCGGAGGAACGGGGCATTTCCGAGCTTTGCTCTACTGCACTGACGATCCCAAGTCCGGTTGGGGAACTTATTACAAGAGCGCGTGGGTCAGAACACCGGGAACCTCATCCCTGCTCTGCCCGAGATCGCAGCGATACATCATGGCCACAGCATACGAGCGGGCGACCTGGTAGGTCGTGCGGATGTCCCTGCTGCCTCGGGACACCCGTCGGGGCATCCTATGTCGCGTCGATTCTCCGTCTTCGTATCTAGCTAGTACGGCAGCCGCCATTCGCGGGTCTGAGCTGGCTGGACCCGGTCCCACCCGATGCGATCTTGTGATCGGAGGCAGAGGCAAGAGGAACAGCCGCTCATGATCATGTCTGTGTGAAGAGAACAAGATCGCGAGCGGCTGCTGCGCTCATCGTAGAGGCCGAACGCATCCAGCGGAACATCACGACCCTGATGACCGCTCTGGCGCCGCTGTTCACCCGGATCGAACCACGGCTGCAGGCTGGCAAATATGTCCGGGCGGTGATGTCCGACCTGTCCAAACGCAACGGCTGGACGATCGCTGAGTGGATCGGGGACCTGCGGCCGGATGCCACCCAGCGCCTGCTCAACCGTGCCCGCTGGGACACCCTGGGCGCGCTGAGCGCCGTACGCCGCTTCGCGGTCACCGGACTGGACGCTGCCGCCAGGCCCGGCAGCCTCATCGTCGGAGCATTGGATGAGTCCGGTCAGGAGAAGAAGGGCAGCGCCACAGCTGGAGTCAAGCGCCAGCACATGGGCTGCGCGGGCGGGATCGACAACGGCATCAACACCGTGCACTTGGCCTACGTCCGCGCAGGCGTGGGGCATGCGCTGATCGGGTCACGGCAATGGATCCCCGCCGAGCAGATCAGTGACCCGGTCACCGCGATCACCGCCGGCCTGCCGACCGACCTTGCCTTCGCCACCAAGGGCGAGTTGGCCATCACCCTGCTGGGCGAGGCCTTCGCCGACAGCGTCGGCCTCGATTTCGTCGCCGGCGATGAGGTCTACGGCGCGTGCACCCGCCTGCGCCACTTCCTGGAAGCCCACCAGCAGGGCTACGTCCTGCGGGTGCGCGCCACCTTCTCCCTGACCCTCGGCGGCGGTAGCTGCCTGACCTGCACCCAGACGGTCACCAAGCATCTGAAGCAGAAACGCAAGTGGACGATCCGCTCGGCTGGGGACTGGAGTTGCCCCGGTTTGGTGGACACCTGATCTCTGGGGAACCCTGGTTCCCGGAAGAAGGAGTCTGCTGTGCCGAACAACTATCCGCCGGAGTTTCGCCGGCAGATGGTGGAGCTTGTGCGCGCGGGACGGTCGCCGGAGGAACTGGCCAAGGAGTTCCAGCCGTCCGCGCAGTCGATCCGTGTCTAGGTGCGTCAGGCCGATCTCGATGATGGCCGCCGCCAGGATGGCCTGACCAGCGCTGAGAAGGCTGAGCTTGCCCGGCTGCGGCGGGAGAACAAGATCCTGCGCGAGGAGAAGGAGATCTTGCGGAAGGCCGCGCTTTCTTCGCGCGGGAGACGGATCTGCCGAGATGAGGTTCCGGCTGATCCATGCGGAGACGGACCACCACGAGGTCTCCCTGCTGGCCCGGGTGCTGGGTGTGTCGCGCCAGGGCTACTACGCTTGGGCCGCTCGTCGACGGCGCGGCCCGTCGGCGCGGGCCCGACAGGACCAGGTACTGACGGAGAAGATCCGCCGACATCACCAGGCCTCCGATGAGATCTACGGGGCGCCGCGCATCCATGTCGATCTGCGGGAGATCGACGGCGTCCGGGTGGGCCGCAAGCGGGTGGCCCGGCTGATGCGCGCCGCCGGGCTGGCCGGGGTGAGCAGACGCAAGGGTTGTCGCACCACCGTCTCCGATCGGCAGGTTGCGGCCGCCTCCGACCTGGTCCGGCGTCAGTTCACCGCGGCCGAGCCGAACCGCGTCTGGACCGCCGACATCACGTATGTGCCGACCTGGCAGGGCTTCGTCTACCTGGCGGTGGTGCTGGATGTGTTCTCCAGGCGGATCGTGGGCTGGGCGATGGCCGATCACATGCGCACCGAGCTGGTGACCGACGCGCTGGCGATGGCGATCCATCAGCGCCGGCCAGAGGCCGGGGTGATCCATCACAGCGATAAGGGCAGCCAGTACACCTCGATCGCCTTCGGCCGGCGCTGTGAGCAGGCCGGCGTCCGTCCGTCGACGGGTCGGACCGGGACGTGCTTCGACAATGCGATCACCGAGAGCTTCTTCGCCTCGCTGGAGTGCGAGCTGATCGACCGGCGCAGCTTCCGCACCAGGTCAGAAGCCGAACGAGCCCCCTTCAGCTACATCGAGGGGTTCTACAACCCACGCCGCCGCCACTCCGCCAACAGTCAGCTCAGCCCCGCTGAATACGAGCGTCGACACGCGCTCAGGAACATCCACGACCTCGACTATGCTGCCGCGTAGTCGCAAGCCCTGATGTGTCTACTGAACCGGGCCAACTTCAGTTCGCCGTAGATCAGCATCCGGTCGGTGCATTCGGCTCGGACGGTGCGCACCCAGCGCTCGGCGTAGCAGTTGGCCCAAGGTGTCCGCGGTGGCGTCTTCATCACCGTGATCCCCTCGCCGGTGAAGATCTGATCGAAGGCGGCGGTGAGTTTGGCATCCCGGTCACGGATGAGAAACCGGAACGAGACGGCCCGATGCCCGAGATCCATGATCAGGTTGCGGACCTGCTGCACGGTCCAAGCTCCGGGGGATGAGCGGCGACGGCCAGGACGTGCACGCGTCGAGTCTCCACCTCCATCACGAGCAACACAGGCCAACAACGTGCCCGGGGGTGACCAGCCGATGAGCACGCAGCACCGACGGCAAGAAGCGGGCCAAGGCCGCGAGAAGCGCCCGATCGGCCCAGTCCGGCTTCGGCCGGACGACCTGACGCTTCAACACCGCCACCCCATGGCGGAGCACCATGACCTCGACATCCTTGGACGCCTGACCACGACCCAGCAACACCAATCAGCCAAACACACGAATCAAGGTCAGATACAGCAGACGAACCGACACAGACCGCGATCTTGCAGCACGGCGCATGGAGGTCAAAACCGCAGATCAAGCATCACGCGATGAGCTATGAAGCGTTACACGCAAGACGAGGGCGCGGATAGAGCGGACAGTAAGCGGGCGCCCTCGCCACTTCGGCCGGCGTCCGGGGCGTGCCGCTGTTTCACGATCTCGCGGTGCGCAGGATGGTGTCCGGGCGGACAACAAGCCGCAGCCTGCGCATGACCGCACGCGGCAGTGAGGACAGGAGCGCCGCCAGGAAGAAGCGGACCTCACCCGTACATCGACGCCGAGCTGCCGTTCCAAGACCATGATCTGGTGATGTAGAGCGAGAATCTCGGCATCCTTGTCCCGATCACTCATCAGTAGCAGCTGTAGCGCGGCGAAGGCGTTCGTGACGGTCAGATAGGCCAGGCGAAGAAGCACGAACGATCATCATGCCGCACCAATCCTTCACGAACGAGTGGAGACCATCTATGCCGTCCGGGGTTTCGCAAGGCCCTGACCTGGTCGGACGGGATTATCGGCAGGCGCAGACCCACAACGTTGCTCTCTGCAGTGACATCCCGATCACCAACTTTTCCTTGCGCACCTGGACAAGGTCTGAGAGATCCGCAACGACCTGATGCACTCCACCCCAGATCCGCCCTCTCATGATCAGTACGGGACCGTCGAAGGACTACTCAATCTGCTGCGCACAGTTGATCCCAGACCATGAACAGGCAGGCGCGGAGGATTCCAGCTCAGCGCCTATCCGGCGAATGTCACGTGAAGTATCCACACGGTCACATAACCGGGTTAATGTCAGTCATGGAGATTGGGGAAGAGTGGGCTTATCGCGAGCGGCCGAGGGCGCTGGCCGATCCCGTGCACCGCGTCACGATCGTGAAGATTCGGGATAGCGACGACTCGATCAGGATCCGCCGGCTGGACGGCGACGACGCCGGGCTACAGGAATGGGTCTCCTATACGTCTCTGCTCGACCGCTGGACCGACGTCGAACCGCGGCTCAACGACGAGCGGCGCCTTCGGGTCGTCAGAGAAGCATCGTCTGCTGCCATCGACACGGTGGAGTATGAAGCCGCGTTGCTCGTCGTGAAGGACTGTGGGCTTGGCCGACGGGTGATCCTCGGACGAAGCAAGACCGAGACGGGAGTCCTGCGGATCGACAAGCCTGCGGGAATGGCTGATCGTCTGGGACTTACCGTCGAGGAACTAGCCGACGACCCTCTCGCCTTCCATGATCGTCGTGGGGCGTTGATCAGCCCTTGGCGAGCAGCACGGCAGCTGATGCCGACGATCGCTACGACCTTCTCCGAAGGGATCATAGAAGCGATCCACCGGGAAGAAGCAGAACTGCGTTCGGAGATCCTCTACAGCTACCCTTACCGGCAATCCTGGGAGGACGCCGGCGAGGAACGCAAAGTACGGCTGCGCGAGCGGGAACCGGTGCACGCCTTGGTGCGGCAGTGGTGCGGGCAGGAAGCCGTTGAGCGGTTCGATGAACTGATCGCCTTACGCCACGAAGTTGTACGACTTGGCAAGCTCCTGGACCGGGCGGTCGAGGCACTACGCAAGCGCGGGGCTGCGGCTACCGCCGCCACCATTGAAAGCGACCTGGGCGTCCCCATCGCCATGCTGATGGATAGAGATCCTCGTCCCTGACGTCGGCGGGTTCTTCCGGTCGTAATTCTCGTTCGCCTCGACCTTCCTCCCGTAGGTAGCGGCTCAGGGTCTCCGGCGTCGGTTCGATGTCGAAATTCGCTTCGGTCAGCACGCTCGGCGTGTGCAAGGGATCCATGTGATCCGCTTGTGCTCGCGCCCACGTCACCCACTGCGTAAGCGTTGCCTCCTGTGCAGGCAGAGTCGCCGCAAGTGTTTCCAGCCCCAGACAGAATTCGCGGATCGCCGCGGCGCAGGCCCATCCCTCCAGCGCCTGGCCAAAGACTCGCCGCCTGTGCTCCTCTCTTACCTGGTCGGCGGCCAGCGCACGTTCCCTATCGCGCGCTGCTTGCCGCTCCGCCTCGCGTCGGCGCCGTTCCTCCTCCTGGCGTCGCCACTTCTCAGCGCGCTCCCGCTCAGCCTTCTCTCGCTCCAGGCGCGCCCGCTGGTCGGCCTCAGCGCGCCGCGCAATCTCTTTGACGACCGCGCGTAGCTTGTCCTCCAGACGTGACCGCTTGTCGTCCGCCCAGCACCGCAGACCGCGCCCCTCCCCCAGCTCGAGCCTGAGCCGGCCCGAAGGGACCTCGTCGTACTCGGGCGTGACCCGCTGCCAGGTGTAGAGCTTTCGGCTCCGGAGTTCCTCTTCGGTGTACACGTGAGGAACGCGGTCGAGTTCCTCTCTGATGTTCAGCGCGTACTGGTGCCCACTCGCGTACGCGTGGAGGCCGCGTGGTTTCCCTCGCCTGGATATGCCAAGGCTATGGCCGTGTTTCAGCAGGTCGTCTGCTAAGGCGCGTATCACTTTTAGGGCGCGGCCGATCATCGCGTCAGTGACGTCGATGGAACGGCGATCTTCTCGAAGCCAGTCCGCAAGCTCGTCAGGTTCGGTGATCAGGTCACGGGCGCTCAGTCGAATGCGGTTCCAGTCCGTCTCATCGGGTTGTGCGGCATCCTCCAGCCGGAGGATGAGATCTCCGCGGTCACGGCCGGTATGCAGGAGGCGAAAGCCTTCGGGGATCAATCCGTGACGCTTGGCCGCGTCCAAAGCCCGTCGATGAAGCGCCCTGCTGGCCTCGTCCGGGTCGCGGACATGCAGCGTCCCACCTTCGTCCTGCAAGCGCTTGATCAGTTCAGCCGCCAAAGCGTGAGGTGATTGCGGCCTCACGTTGGCAGATCGTTTTCCGCTCTTGGAACTCACGGTGGGAGATCTCGGAGCCGTGGCGCCCCGGTAGTAGCCGTGCTCGAGATAGAAGCGGCCTGCCTCGGTTACCTCAGCGACCCAGACGCCGTTTGTCCGGGGGGTTGAAACTAAGCCCCTGTCCCGGAGTGCATACACGGTACGAGCCAAATCACTGTCCTTGGCGGTGACCGGATCGCCCTCCGCGATCCGGCGCAGGGTCGCCATCTGGCGCTCGTTCAGCTTGGCCCACCGACGCATATCACTACATGACACCAGGCCGCCACCATACGCAACCGGATTGCGCGACCACGGGCTATTCAATGTATGAGACGAAGGAGCATGGCCGATCATCATGCCGCACCTGGCTCCATCTACTGGGGACAGCCCAGCTCGAATCACCAGACTAAGCCGTCGTACGACGATGACCCGGCCGGATGCAGTTCTCGGCAGGCGCAACGTCCTTTGAGCGGAGAGGTGGCAGGCTCCGGCCGAGGTGCCGAGAAACTCATCGCCGTTATCGCGCTGATCGTCGCCAAAGAAGCAGCTCTGCCTCTGCCGAAGTCCTCGCGCTCAAAGTGCGGGGGCCGTAGCCTGAAAGGCTTTCCCTTCTACGAGTGGAGACCCGCCGTGGAGATCACGCCATTCGAGGAGTTGCAGCAGCCGGACGAGCGCTCGCTGCGGTTCTCGCCGTGGGGCTTCGGAGGACGAATGCGTCCCGAGGACGCAGCGGCTTTCCAGCAGGAGACCGTCGGCTATTCCGATCTCGTGCCCCAGGTCTGCGAGCGTGTCCGGACCCGCTTCGACCAGGTCCGCGAGACGTTCAGCTACGGGGTTCTCAACTACGGTTTGTTCACAGCAGCTCATGACCAGGCATACCTTACGCTTGAATTCGCCGTGCGGGCACGCTTCCTCGAGTTCTACGGCGGTGCGATCACCGTCGTTGATGACGGCGTCGACCGCCAGGAGGCTGTGACGACGTTTGATGAGGTTCGCGGCCAATTCCAGCGACGCAGGGGCCGTTCGACACCCAAACTGCGGCTCCGCAACGGCCGGGCGATCGCGTTCGATGGCATGCTGGACGCCCTGATGACGTGGGCACGCGCCGAGGGCCTGCTAAGCGGGCAACGCACCCGCCATATGGAGCCGCTGTTCCGCAAGTTCCGAAACTTCGTTGCGCACGAGGCAGGCGACCACATCACGACGCCCGTCAATGCTGCCCGCGCAATCAGAGACCTGGCCGAGACGATCAACCGGCTGTGGGGTGTCCCGACACCCGGCGGGCGATTGTATCCGGCGCCGATCCGCCGCGAGCCGCTCGCCCTCGCGTGGAGTGAGGACGAGCGCTCGAGTTCGACAGGCCCAGCCGAGAACGCCAAAGCCGCCGCGGCCGAGCCGGACAACGAACTTCATGTTGTCGTACTCGCCGCTGCGCACGATGACGAGCTGAACTACTTCGATGCGCGCTACGAAACCTCGCACCTCCCACAAGACCTGCTGTGGGGACCAGGCACCCGGGAGGAGGCCATCGCCTGGTACGAGCGTGAGCGACCTGACGGAGACGAGGTCGACGTGCTGGATCGGCTGTTCGTCCTCCGCTTTCATGAACAGCGGCTCTATCTGCCCCAGCAGAGCGATATCGTCGCCGGACTCGGCCCCCATGCCCGCAGAGGCACCTGGTATCTCGCCCGGACGGATTCGCCGCTCGACGCCTTCAACCACCTGCGACAGGTGCTCGCAGGAGGGGCCGGTAATCGATGTAGCCGTCGAGGTGAATGCCGGCAATGCGCTGTCGAGATGATCGGCGGTGGCCCGTGGGAACAGGTGGTGCGTCTCCTCGCCGACCACGACGTGACGCCGACGCCCTGCTTCGTTCCGGATGTCCGCGTCCCGTCATGGCGGCCGCGATGGAACGAGATCATCGGCGATGGCAACTGGAATGCGCCCGCTGACGAGGGCCAGCGGTAGCAGCAGAGCCGTATGGTACGCAAAGGACTGAGCCATTTTCATCCTGAGTGGTAGCAGCTCTCGACCTTGCCGAGGGCGAGGATGGCCTGCACGAGCATGGTGATGCGGTGAAGGCAGCAGCGGACCCGGTCCAGGATCTTCCAGGTTTTCACCTTTGCCACGGCGCGTTCGCCAATCGTTCGGATAGTCAAGAGCGCGCAATAGCGTGCCGGGCCCCGTGTCGCGTGCTCGTCGCGTGCTCTTCGGCCATCGGTACCCCCGCACACTGGCCGATATTCTTGGACATTTTCAAGGGCGACATTGGCGGCTAGAGCGGTACATTGAAAGACGGATTGACACTACCGGGTATTGAATTTGTCGACTTTTAATCCGTAGGTTCCGGGTTCGAGCCCCGGGCGCCCTACCACTCAGCACCCCATTTGACCTGGGGTTTCTCGTTTCTCTGGCCGCCTCTGAGAGGCGAGAACGGCCAAGCATTCCTCCGAGCCGGTCGCGTCGGCGGACGTCCAGGACAGTGACGCGCGCCGGTTCAGTGATCGGGTCGGGGACAGCGCGGAGTGGTGCCGCCTGGTCGAGGGCCTGGTGAGCGCGATGTTCGTTGTAGAAGCGTTCGTACTCGGCCAGGGCGTGGCGCAGGTGGTGTTCGTTCCAGAGCAGGCAGCGGTCCAGGAGTTCGCGGCAGCATGTCTGCACCCATCGCTCCATGATGGAGTTCATCCGCGGCATCCGAATGCCGGTGAGTACTGTCTGGATGCCGACTTCGGCGAGGATCTCGTCCATGCGAGCGGGGAACTTGCCGTCACGGTCGCGGATCAGGAACCGGGCCCGGCAGCCCGCATCCTCCAGATCCATGACGAGGTTCTTCATCGCCTGGGTCACCCAGACCGCAGTCGGGTTGGCGGTGGTGCCGAGCACACGGACGCGCCGACTGGCGTGCTCGATGACAGCCAGGATGTACTGGAGTTGCCCGCTCAGGGTCACGGTCTCGATGAAGTCGCAGGCCAGGAGTGCGCCGGCTTGGGATCGTAGGAAGTCGGCCCAGGTGGTGGATGTTCGCTCGGGTGCTGGGTCGATGCCTTCCTGTTGGAGGATCTCCCAGACCGTGGACGGTGCGACCTTGAGGCCGAGTGTGGCGAGTTCGCCGTGCACCCGCCGGTTGCCCCAGGAGGGGTTCTCTGCTACCAGGCGCAGGATGAGTATGCGGAATGGAGCGGACGGTTGGCGGACGTCCTCGCTGCTTCGGCCGGCAGGTCCGGGCGTGCTGCTGTTTCACGATCTCGCGGTGCCAGCGCAGGATGGTGTCCGGGCGGACGACAAACCGCAGCCGACGTAAGATGGCTCGGGGCAGTGAGGTCAGGAGCGCCGCCAGGAAGAAGCGATCTTCGCGCGCGGACTTTACTCTCACATCGGCGCCGAGCTGCCGCTCTAAGACCATGACCTGATGGCGTAGAGCGAGAATCTCGACGTCCTTGTCACGATCGCTCATCGGTAGCAGCCGTAGCACGGCGAACGCGCTCGTGACGGTCAGATAGGCCAGACGAAGAAGCACGAACGATCATCATGCCGCACCGGTGCTCCTACACGGACGAGTGAGGAGCGCCTACACCTCCGGGGCTTCGCAAGGCCATGACCTGGCCGGACGGGATTTTCGGCAGGCGCAGAGTCCAACCTTCGGCAGCGTCCAGGCGACGGCCAACGCCTTCACAGTCGACGCCTGGAAGCGCGCAAACCGACACACTGGGCATCTGACCGCGCCGGGGCTGCCCAAGAAGCGGCCGACTGGCTCGTCGGCCGCTTCTCCCGGTTGGCCCGGGCCAGCGCTGAGCTTCAGAGGGCCTGGTAGAGGGTGGTCCAGAAGTCGTGGATGAGGTGCGCCGAGTTCGGCGCGGACATCCCGACCTGGGTGAGCAGGATGCCGGTGAGCCCGTTGACTGGGTCGGCGTAGGCGGAGGTGCCCGCTCCGCCGTCCCAGCCGAACTGGCCGATCGGCGCGTAGTCACCCCGGTGGGTGCGTACCGCCATACCGAATCCCCAGCCGCCGTGCTGCCCCTGGCCGTGCGACAGGTGAACCATTGACGTGGCCATCGCGTGCCGTACTTCCTGCTGCGACGGGGTGAGGCGGTTGGTGGTCATGAGTTCGACGGCGGGACGCGACAGGATGCGCTCGCCCTCGTGAACACCGCCATTGAGCAGCATCTGGAAATAGGCGTGGAAATCATCGGCGGTGGAGACCAGGCCGCCGCCGCTGCCCTGGAAGGGCGGCGGGGAGCTCCAGCGCCCGCCTTCAGCCTGGTCCCACACGTGGAACTCGCCGCTGACAGGGTCGGGGGCGTACAGGTCGGGCAGGCGGTGGATCTGGGAGGCGGGGACGTGGAAGGAAGTGTCCTTCATGCCCATCGGTCCGAAGACGCGTTCCTTCAAGAAGGACTCGAACTCCTGGCCTGCTACCCGGGCCACGAGGACGCTCAGGACGTCGTGGCTGATCTGGTACTGCCAGCGCTCGCCCGGCTGGTACATCAGCGGGAGCGCGCCCAGTCGGCTGATCCACTCGTCCGGGCCGGGCATCGGCACCGGGAGGTCGGGGGTGAGACCGTTTGAGAAGATCTCGCCCATGATCGGCGAGCCCATCAGGGTCATGTCCATGCCGAACCCGAACGTGGACGTCAACAGGTCGCGCACAGTGATCGGGCGTCGAGCGGGGACGGTGTCGTCAAGCGGGCCGGTGGGGTCCTTCAGCACCTGCCGGTCGGCGAGCTCGGGCAGCCACGCGTCAACCGGGTCGTCCAGGCGGATCCGGCACTCGTCGAGCAGGACCATCGCCGCCGACATCGCGACCGGCTTGGTGGTGGAGGCCATCCGGAAGATCGTGTCGCGGCTCATCGCCGGGCCGCCGTCGTGACGAAGCGTCCCGATCGCCTCGACGTGCGTTTCGTCACCCCGGCTGACCAGGGCGACCAGTCCGGGGATCTTGCCGGACTCAACGTGCCGCTCCAGGACGTCCCGGAGTCTGTGCATTCCAATCTTGGACAACATGGGTGAAACTCCCTAGCTGAGGGCTGCGGTGATCTTGCGGGACATCTCTGCCAGAACAGGACTGTCCTGGCCCTGCGTCGCGGCCTCGATGGCGACCTGGATGGTGGTGCGGAAGTCGTCGGCGTCGGGGCCGAGCAGGGCGACGGAGGCCGTCAGGGCGGGCAGGACCTGGTCGGCCAGTTCCGCGACCGTCTTGCCGTACAGGTTGATGTCTCCGCTCTTGGCGGCGAGCACGTGGCCGATCGGGCCGGTGGCCGAGGCCAGCGCGATGGAGCCCTGGGTGGCGACCCTGTGCGGTGAGTCGGTTGCGGCGGCCAGCAGCGAGACGGCGCCGTAGGCGGCGGTGCGCAGGGTGGACTTGTCCTGGTCGGTCAGGGTGAGAGACATGAAAGTGATCCTTTAAACGGTGACGAGGATTGCGGAGACCTTGCGGCCGCGCAGGAGGACGAAGGCGAGTACGGCGGCGCAGAGCACGCCGACGGTGGCGGCGAGGAAGGCCGACGACATGGCGGCGTCGTAGGCCTGGCGCGCGGCGTCGGCCAGCGCGGGGTCGGCCATCCCGGCGGCGATCGAACGGCGAGCCTCATCAGAACCCGAAGGCATCGCGGCGGTATAGCCGGCCGTGGCCAGGCTGCCCAGGATGGCCACGCCAAGAGCGGCGCCGGCCTGCTGGATGGTGTCGTTCAACGCTGAACCGACACCGGCCTGGTCGGTGGGGATGGAACTCATCAGGGCGGCGATGGCCGTGGGGCTGGCCAGGCCGCTGCCCGCGCCGAGCACGACCTGGGCGATGGCCAGCGCGGTGAAGCTGTCGGAGGAGGAGAAGCTGAGGACGGCGAAGCCGCAGGCCATGATGAGCATGCCGATGACGGCGGTGGTGCGGTTGCCGAGCTTACTGCCCAGACCGACGCCGATGCCGTTGAAGACGATCGAGGCGATGAACATCGGGATGAAGGCCGCGCCCGCCTGGGCGGGGGTGTAGCCGAGAACGAACTGCATGTACTGGGTGAGCAGCAGCAGGAGACCGCCGTTGCCGATCTGGACCAGCGTCAGCGACAGGCTGCCACCCGCGAAGTTGCGGTCGCGGAAGAGTTTCAGCGGCACCATCGGGTGTTCGGTGCGCAGTTCCCAGCCGATGAAGGCGGCCAGTCCGATGACGGTGACGGCCAGGGAGAGCCAGTTGATGCCGTGGACGCTCTCGTTGATCGTCCAGACCAGCGCGGTCATCCCGATCGTGGAGAGCACCGCGCCGAGCGGGTCGGGCCTGGTCACCGGGCCCTTGGACTCCGGCATGAAGGCCAGCGAGGTGACGATGGCGACCACGGCGATCGGGACGTTGATCCAGAAGACCGCCTCCCAGCCCAGGGAGGAGACCAGCGCGCCGCCGACGACGGGGCCGCCGATCAGGCCGAGGACGGCGAATGCGGCGCCGACGGCCATGGCCTTGCGGCGTTCGTCCTCGTCGGGGAAGACGACAATCAGCAGCGACATGGTCGACGGCATGACCATCGCGCCGCCGAGGCCCATCGCCACGCGGGCGGCGATCAGCTGGCCGGGGTCGGTGGCGAAGGTGGCCGCCACGGAGGCCAGACCGAACAGGGCCAGGCCGATGACCATCAGCAGACGCCTGCCGTACCGGTCGGAAAGAGCGCCCGCGGTGAGCAGCAGGCCCGCGAAGACCAGCATGTAGGACTCCAGGATCCACTGGAGGTCCTGGGAGGTGGCGCCCAGGTCGGCGGCCAGGGCGGGCACGGCGACGGTGAGGGCCATGTTGTCGATGACCAGAACCATGGTGCTCAGGCAGAGCACGATCAGGATCAGCCAGCGGCGGGGGTTCGGTTGCATATGTTCGGCTTTCAGTTGAGCGGCCAGTCAATGGCGATATCGGCCACCTGGGTGAGGTAGGCGGTGAAAACGTGGAGCGCCACCTGGGCGACGATCTCGACGATCTGCCGGTCGGAGAGCCCGGCCTGCCGGGCCACCGCCACGTGGTCGTCGGAGACCGCGCCCTTGAGGACAGCAGCTGCCAGCTCCAGGACGGCGCGGTTCAGGGGGTCTGCCGCCTCGCCCCGGCGGGCCCGGGCCACCTCGGCCGCCGGCAGCCCGACGACCTTGGTCCCGAGGAAGGAATGCTGCGCCAGGCCGTAGCCGGACTTGTTCTCCTGTGCCACGAGCAGGGCGATGCGGATGAGGGTGTCCGCCGAGAGAGTCCTCTTCGCGCCGACAACGTTCAGATAGCCCTCCAGCACGGCCGGGTTGTTGGCCAGCACCTTGACCAGGTTGGGGACTACCCCCAGCGCTTTGTGGACGGCGGTCAGAAGGTGAGTGGTCTCTCCGGCTGCGTTGTCCGGGTCCACCAGGGTGAGGCGGGTCATGTCTCTATGGTTCAGGGGGGTCTTGATAGGTTCTCGATGCGTTTTCTATCTTTGGGAGTACGGCGTGCATTTCCGGATCCTTGGTCCCGTTGAGGCCGTGACTCCCAGCCCGAACAACCTGGCGCCCAGACACCGGGCGGTCCTCGCCTACCTGCTGCTGAACTCCGGCACGGTGATCAGCACCGCCCGCCTGATCGAGGCCATCTGGGGCATGCTGCCTCCCGACTCGGCCCGGGCCCAGATCCAGACCACGATCGCCGCGATCCGGCGCATGCTGCGCGCCGCGAACGCCGACGGCCTGTTGTCCACTCACTCCGCCGGATACAAGCTCACCCCCGAACCCGGCCAGCTGGACCTGGACGAGTTCACGAGCCTGGTCAGCACCGACCAGATCCGCGCCGCGCTGAACCTGTGGCGCGGAGAGCCCCTGACCGGCATCACCGCCGACTACGTCCCGAGCGCCAGAGCCCGGCTGAACGACCGGCGCCTGGCCGCCCTCGAACGCCTGGCGGAGACGGAACTGGACCGCGGCAACCACGAGGCGCTCATCGACGAGCTGGCCGTGAATGTGACCGCCCATCCGCTGCGGGAACGGCTGACCGGGCAGCTGATGCTCGCCCTGCACCGCGCCGGACGTCAGCCGGAGGCCCTGGAAATCGCGAGAACGTTCCGGCAGACCCTCGCCGACCAGCAGGGGCTGGACCCCGGCCACACCTTCGTCAAGCTCGAACAGTCGATCCTGCGTGACGACGCCGCCCTACGACCCGGGCGGCCGAGCTACCTGCCCTACGACGTCCCCGACTTCACCGGCCGGACCGCCGAGCTGCGGGAGCTGACCGGGCACTCACAGATTTGGGCCATCGACGGCATGGCCGGGGTCGGCAAGACGACGCTCGCGGTCCATGCGGCCCACCACCTCGCGGGCGACTTCCCCGACGGCCAGCTTTTCGTCGACCTGATGGCCCACACCGCGGGCCAGAAGCCGCTCAGCGCCGGTGACGCCCTGGAGTGCCTCCTGACCCAGCTGGGTGTCCCCGCCGAACGAATGCCGCTCTCGCCCGCCGACCGGGCCGCCCTGTGGCGGTCGGAACTGTCCGGCCGCCGGGTGCTGATCGTGCTGGACAACGCCCTCAACGCCGAACACGTGCGACCGTTGCTGCCCGGCACCAGCGGTTGCGTCGTCCTGGTCACCAGCCGCCGGCGCCTGACCGACCTGGACGGCGCCCAGGCCCTGTCCATGGAGGTGCTGCCCGCCGCCGACGCCATGGAGCTGTTCACCACGATCGTGGGGAAGCGGGCGGAGGCCGAACCGGTCGCGGTTCTCGACGTTCTGCAGCTGTGCGGCTTCCTGCCGCTGGCCGTCCGCATCGCCGCCGCCCGCCTGCACCACCGGCCCAGCTGGACCGTCGCCTACCTGGCCGAACGGCTGCGCGACCAGCGCCGCAGGCTGTCCGAGCTGGCCACCGCCGAACGCGGGGTGGCCAGTGCGTTCACCCTCTCCTACGAGCAGCTCGGCCCCGACCGGCAGCGCATGTTCCGGCTGCTGGGGCTCCAGCCAGGCCGCGACCTCACCGCCGACGCCGCGGCGGCACTGGCCGGACTCTCGCTCGACGAGGCCGAGATCATCCTGGAGGACCTGCTGGACGCCCACCTCCTGTCCCAGCGAGTGCCCGGCCGCTACGTCCTCCACGACCTGCTGCGCGAGCATGCCCTCAACACCGTGAACGCCCAAGAATCGCTCGAAGCCCGGGACGAAGCCCTGGCCCGCCTTTCCGAGTTCTACCTGAACTCTGCGGGCGCGGCCGCCAACCTGCTCTATCCCGCACAAAAGCACCTAAGACCACAGCTGCCCGCCCCTGCTCGGCCGCCACAGAACGCGACCGAGGCGCTCACCTGGCTGGAAACCGAACGAGCCAACCTCATCGCCATCGCCCACCACACCGTCCGTCCCGGTGATCTGGTCATCACGCTGGCTACTTATCTGCTCCACCGCGCACCTCAGGCCGACACCGAAGCCCTGTTCGATCTGGCGCTCCAGGCCAGCCGCCAGGCTGGCGACCCGGCGGCCGAGGTCCGTGTCCTGCTCTACCTCGGCGAGATCCTCTTTTGGTTTCACGGCGACTGCGAGCGGGCGGCCGACAACTTCAGGTCCGTCCTGAAAATCGCACGCGACCTCGCCGACCGCTACCTCGAGAGCCGCGCGGTACAGAACCTCGCGGCGGTTCACCTAAAGCAGCGGGCGTACGGCGAAGCCCAGCGGCTCTTCGAGTTGGCACTCGCCCTGAACCGGGAGGCCGACAAACCGCTGGGGGTCGCCGGCAGCCTGACCTGCCTCGGTGTCGTCCACGGATGCCAAGGACGCTACGCGGAGGCGCACGACCACCATCGCCAGGCGCAGCGCCTCTACCGTGAGGCCGGTGTACAGATCGCCGAGGCCCCCGTGCTGAACCACATCGGGCTCGTCTACAAGCAGCAGGGCCACGCCGAACAGGCTCACCGTCACCATCGGGAGGCTCTGGAGCTGTGCCGTGCACTCCGTCTCACCCCTCAGGAGACCGTGTCGCTCAACGGCCTGGCGGAGGCGGCCCGGTCCATGGGCGACCCCGCTCAGGCCGTGGCCGAACACGAGGCCGCGCTGGCGCTGGCCCGCGACCTGATCAACCGCCCCGAGCAGGCCCGCGCCCACGACGGCCTGGCCCGCGCCCACCGGGACCTTGGCAACCACGACCGGGCCTACGACCACGCCCGCCAGGCTCTCGACCTCTACACCGACTTCGGCGTCCCCGAGGCGGACGAGATGCGGGCCTTCCTCGCCGAGGCTCAGCTCAGTCCGAGGTGAGCGGGTCACGTCGGAGGACGCGCTGGCACCACGTGCACACCTTCGAGTCAGCCGGCGAAGGCACCTTGATGCGGGACACCATCGACTTCACCGCCCTCTCGGATCGGCCGAGCGTCCCCTTGCTCTCCCGTACCTGAAAGCGCAGCAGGTCGTAGATGGTTTGGTCGGTGCCGTCCTCGCGCCATCTGCGGGTAGTAGTGGAGCACCTCGCTGTGCGGGGGCAGGTCGTGGGGCAGCAGGCTCCACTGGCAGCCGGTCCGGCTTTGGCACAGCAGCGCGTTGACGATCTCACGCATCGCGTATCTGCCCTGGTGGCCACTGACTGAGAGGGCGGATCGCGGGTTGATGTCCCATTGACCGCTTGCGCTGTCGGCCAAGCGCTGGTCACGTACTCATCGCCGGTCTAGGGACGCGGCGGAGCGAACAATCCGGGCTCGATCTCCACGAGGATGCCCAAGCTGACCAGGCGTTTCAGCTTGGCGCGGGTGTTCTCGATGTTGTTGCGCACCAACGGCAGGCCCAGCGCCAGGCATAGATCACGCGCCCGGGTGGGCTGGCCGGTGTCGGCCATGATCGTGAGAATCTGCTGGTAGGCAGGGTGGCCGGGAAGCGTGGGGGCCGGTAGCGGGGGTACCGGATCGGGCTCGGCGGCCAGGACGAGGAGGGTCTTGCGGGTGATCCGCAGGCGGTCGAGATCCTGGTCGAGGTCGTGAAGGCGAGCGGTCAGCTCCTCGATCTGGGCGCGTGCCTGTTCGATCTGCTCGGTCAGCGCCTGCTCGCGGGCGTCGAGGCGGTCCAGCAGCCAGGTACCGGGATCGGGATGCCCGCTCACGCCGAGCGCCAGGTGGGGGTGGCGGTGCCGGTCAACCGGCGGGTCATCGCGTCGGTCATCGCCCAGTACACGCGTGATTCGGAGCTGGCCGGATCGTGTTCGTAGTCGCGTACCCAGGCGGCGGTGCAGGGACAACGTGCCGTAGATCTGTTCCACGATCCAGCGTTTCGGCTAGGGGACGAACCCCGTGTCGGCGGGGGTTGCGTTCGACGATCTTCACATGGATGCCGTGAGTGGCGCCGTGGGCGACCACGCTGGTCTTGAACCCCTGATCGACCAGGGCGGTCTGGACGCTGCCGGGCACGGTGGCGGCGACGACCCGGTCCAGCAGGGCTGTGCCGATGGTGTTGTCGTGCACCGAGGCCGCCGCGACCCTCCGCGATCCGGCGCAGGGTCGCCATCTGGCGCTCATTCAGCTTGGCCCACCGACGCATATCACTACATGACACCAGGACGCCACCATACGCAACCGAATTGCGCGACCACGGGAGTTCTCAACTTATGAGGTGGTCAGGAGCGCGGCGAGAAGGGCCCGACTTCGGGGGGCCATCTCACTCTGGTATCGGCGCCGAGTTGGCGTTCAAGGACGGTGATCTGGTGCCGTAGAGCGAATATCTCCACGTCCTTGTCCCGGTCAGCCATGGGCAGCAACCGCAGCGCGGCGAATGTGTTCGCGACGGTGAGGTAGGCCGAGCGAAGGAGCACGGCTGATCATCCTGCCGTACACGTTCCGTCTTCTGAGGGGCCGAGCTCGCACCGCCAAGCGAGTCCTCACATGGCCGCGACCTGAGCGGATGTATTTTTCGGCAGAAGCAGCAGACACCCTCATTTCTTCGTTGCCAGACTCTGAGCTGGCAATCCTGGACGAAGAATCGACACGGGTCCGACAGGGGAAAAGGACGGCCCGCCGGACGGTACGAGCTCCTTCCTTTCAATGTGAATGAGCTCCCCACGTTCGTCAGAGGCTGGATGGAAGCGGCTCGAGTGCCCGAGCCCGCCCTTGCCGTGGCGGCCTTTATGCACCAGGTCAACAGCGGAAGGCTGCGCGAACTGGCCAGGAACCCGCTCATGGCCACCATTCTGTGCCAGGTGCACGCTGTCGACCTCACGCACCCCCTTCCCAAGGGCCGCTACGCCGCCTACCAGCGCTTCTACGAACTGTTGCGCGACAGGTTCTACGACCCTTCCTCAACGGGGATCAACCACCAGCTCCATACACAACTGCGGCGTTACGGCGCTCAGGCATCGGCCGCTATCGATGGCCTGCCGGGCAGGCTGTTGACCGCTTTGGGACAGACCGCGTTTCGGCGGCAGAATGAACGTGTTGGCGCCGGTGCGCTGGAAGAGATCAAAGCGTGCGTGAGCGATCTACGCCCCCATGACATGCCGGTCAGCAGGTGGGACGCACTGACGGCGCAAGTGCTGCGCCGCACGGGTCTGGTCGTGGTTACAGCCGGCGACATCGCGTTCGTGCACCAGACCCTGGCGGAGTTCCTGGCCGCCAGGCATGCCGCTTGTGACCCACGTGCTGGCGAGAGCGAGTTACTCAGGCTCTCGCACAAGAACAACCTGCACGCACTGTCCTTCCTTACCTCCTACGATCGGTTCCTGGTCGCCGCATGGATCGCGGAAGATCGCAGCCCGCCAGGCCTGCGCGACCTGATCGTGGAGCTGTCCGGAAGCTACAGCTCGGCTGCTGGAGTCGCGGAACTGGTCCGTGACGGGGTGGATCTGGGCGACGAGGTCCTCGAAACGATGGCAACCACGCTTCGGAGATTGGCCAGCGGCCGTGACCTTTCCAGAGCCATGGCCGCCGCCGAAGACCTGGCCTCGGTCGATGTCCCGTCCGCCGTGGAGGTGCTCTCCATCGTTCTCAAGAGCCCGGCGATCAACTTCCTGGACCGTGCCCAGTCATCGAAAAAGATCATCGAGTTCGACCCGCTGCGCGCCGTGGACGTATTCGCCGAAGTGTCCATGAGCCGTCGGCTCGACATCATGTACCGCGACCACGCCTCTGACTATCTGATGGAGCTAGACCAAGCGCGCGCCGCATCGGTCATTGCCGAGATGGTCCGGGAACGCGAAGGCAACGCCGACGAGCTCATCGTGCTAACCAGGAAGCTGGCCAGGCTGGACAGGTCCGTCGCGGTCAGCATGCTGGAGGAAGTCCTGAACCGCCGCACCTGGAGAGAGCCACATCGCCAAGAGCTGCTGAAGTCGCTCGCGGAGATGGAGTCCTCGCTCTGACGGCTTTGTGCGTTGCTGAACTCCTCGAACGCCAGGCCGCGTCAGTGAGTTCGTGACGGCGCACCATGTCACGATCAAGCCATACCGACTAGATCAAGACCTGCAATCCACCGCGGCGTCGTAGGTGTCGGCGGCCCCATGCGACGTCGTCCTGTTCGAAAACCGCAGCTTCCACGCTAGCGGCGTCGCGCCTCCGGCCAGCCCCGCATCGCTTCATGCTCCAGTACGGCTACCGCTGGCTGCAGCCCGTCGACGACCCCGTCCCCGCCTCCAGCACCGCGCCGACCTCGACCCGGCCACCCGCCAGTTGCTGCGCACTCCCAACCGCAGCCCCGGCGGCTCCCTCGCGAAGGGCGCTGGCACCGCCCCCTTGCGCCAATGGTGGGCCACCACAACCGCCGACTCCGCCGCGCCTGCGTGAACATCGTCAGCTCGAGAGCACACCCAGCGCAGCCGTGCGGGGACCGCGTGTCGCCCTGGTCAGCGACATGGCTATCACGTTTCTCGCGTACTGCGTCTGCCCCGCACTAGAACGCGGACCTGGCCCACCGCCCCGGCTCGCAGCCGAATCCGCACATCAGATCGTCTTCACAAGATCAGCTGGCTGTTGAAGCTCCGTGGCAGCGCTTGTACTCCTTTCCTGACCCACACCGGCATGCCGCGTTGCGCTCAACGTCACCCAGCCTCGTGCGCTGCCCTGCAGCGGGGTCTGCCGATGGACGGGCAGGGTATGCGCCAAGATTCAGTCGAAGATGTGCCACGTTGCTACGCACAACCTTCGTCAGAGGATGATCGGTGCCGAGCACGCGCTCACTGTCGGCCAGGGTGCGCTCGTACAGCGGGATGGCCCGGCCCACATCGCCCATCGACTCGTAGGCGCTGGCGAGGTTGTTGCGGGAGCCCAACGTGTCGGGGTGGTCGGGGCCGAGCACCCGTTGCCGGTCGGCCAGGGTGCGCTCGTACAGCGGGATGGCCCGACCCAGATCCCCCGCCGACTGGTAGACATGGGCCAGGTTGTTGCGGGAGTTCAGCGTGTGGGGATGGTCGGGGCCGAGCACGCGTTGCCG
Organism: Nonomuraea soli; assembly: GCF_013761175.1. Classification (GTDB taxonomy): domain Bacteria; phylum Actinomycetota; class Actinomycetes; order Streptosporangiales; family Streptosporangiaceae; genus Nonomuraea; species Nonomuraea soli. The sequence goes on along the minus strand of NZ_JACDUR010000003.1, from coordinate 1,139,388 downwards.
GTCGGCGAGGGTCTGCTCGTGCAGCGGGATGGCCCTGCCCAGATCGCCCGCCGCCTCGTAAGCGTAGGCGAGATTGTTGCGGGAGGTCAGGGTGTCGGGGTGGTCGGGGCCGAGCACCCGTTGCCGGTCGGCCAGGGTGCGCTCGTGCAGCAGGATGGCCCGACCTAGATCTCTGGCTGACTGGTAGGCGGTGGCGAGGTTGTTGCGAGAGGTCAGGGTGTTGGGGTGGTCGGCTCCCAGCACCCGCTGCTGGTCGGCGAGGCTCTGCTCGTACAGCGGGATGGCCCGACCCAGATCCCCCGCCGACTCGTAGGCATAGGCCAGATTAGTGCGGGAGTTCAACGTGTCTGGGTGATCGGCGCCCAGCACCCGCTCCCGATCGGCCAAGGTGCGCTCGTACAGCGGGATGGCCCGGCCCAGATCCCCGGCCGCCTCGTAGGCGCTGGCGAGGTTGTTGCGGGAGCCCAACGTGTCGGGGTGGTCGGCGCCCAGCACCCGCTGCTGGTCGGCGAGGGTCTGCTCGTGCAGGGGAACGGCTCGGCGCAAATCTCCCGCCGCCTGGTAGGCAAGGGCGAGGTTACTGCGGGAGTACAGGGTATCGGGGTGGTCGGCGCCCAGCACCCGCTGGCGTTCGGTAAGGGTCTGCTCGTGCAGGGGAATGGCCCGTCGCAGATCTCCCGCCAACTGGTAGGCATAGGCGAGGTTGTTGCGGAAGGTCAGGGTGTTGGGGTGGTCGGTGCCGAGCACCCGCTGCTGGTCGGCGAGGGTCTGCTCGTACATGGGGATGGCCCGGCCCAGATCCCCCACCGACTCGTAAGCGCTGGCGAGATTGATACGGGAGGATAGGGCGTCGGGGTGGTCGGGGCCAAGAACCCGCTGAAGGTCGGTGAGAGTCTGCTCCAACAGGGGGATGGCCCGGCCCAGATCCCCCGTCGACTGGTAGACGTAGGCGAGGTTACTGCGGGAGTACAGGGTATCGGGGTGGTCGGCGCCCAGCACCCGCTCCCGATCGGCGAGAGTCTGCTCCAACAGCAGGGTGGCCCGGCCCAAATCGGCCACGTCGTGGAGATAGACGCCGCAGCAGGCGCGCAGACTGAGCAGGTCGTCGGTCAGATGGCCAGCCTTGGCGGCCAAGGCGTGCACCGTGGCGCTTTGTTCGACCAGCATGTCGACGGCGGCGCGGGCGGCCCAGGTTGCGGCGCCGTCGGGGATGTGGCGGTTGAAGTGGTACAGCAGGGTGGTGGCGCGGGTCAGCATGCCGGACAGGTCGCCAAAGCTGGTATGGGGGGTGTGCTGGGCGCGTTCACGTAGGACGCGGCTGGTCAGGCGGTGCATGAGCACGGTGCTGCCATCGTCGCTGAAGCTGATCAGGGAGGTATCGGCCAGCTCGGCGAGCAGCTGATCCAGCTCGGCGGTGTCGCCCGGGTCGAGGTCTTCGGGGTTGGTGGTGCCGTACAGGATCGCCCGGGGCACACCGGATTCCGACAGCACCGCCAGCAGCTCCAGCAGCACGCGGGCGCCGGGGATGGTGTCTTCGGCCTGGTCGATGGACAGCAGGATCGCCTGCGCGGTCCCTTGCGGGTAGCCGTCTCCGGCGCGCGGCAGGTACTCGCTGAGCGGGAGGTCGCGCAGCGCCTTCAGGTAGGCGGGGTAGGTCATGCGGCGACGCGCGATCAGTGCCCCGGCCTGGCCGATCGCCAGCGGCAGATGGCCGAGCTCGTGGGCGACGTCGTCGGCGCCCGGGGTGGTCTGGCCGGTGCGCTGGTGCAGGCAGGCCACCGACTGTCCGGGGGCGAAGACGCCGACGTCGACCGGTTCGAACAGCTCGTGGAAGGCGCGGTTGCGGCTGGTGATGAGAATCTGGACGGCGCCGGTGGCCGGGCACCAGGGCGCCACGTCGTCGACCTTGGTGGCGTTGTCGAAGACCAGCAGGCCGGGCCGGTCGGTGGCGGCCAGCCAGTCGCGGGCCTTGGCCGCCGCGGTGGCGGTGTCGTCGTCGGCGCCCAGCAGGTTCAGCCGGCGGGCCAAGCCGGCCAAGCCGGTGAGGATCTGGTCGGTGTTCTGGGCGTTGATCCAGACGATCAGCGGCCAGCCGGCGTGCTGGCGATCCCAGGCGTAGGAGGCGGCCAGCAGGCTCTTGCCCATCCCCGGGGTGCCAGTCAATGCGTCGACGATCGCGGCGCCTTCGATGACGGCTTCTCCTTCTTCCCGCATCCGGGCCCTCAGCTGTTCCAGCTCTGGACGGGGCTGGAAGGCGCGCGGGCGCCGGGGAATGTCGCCTTCCACGATCTGGTCGAGCACAACGTGACCTAACTCGGTGTCAGGCACGGGCGGACGATCGTCAGGAACGGGTGTGGAAGCTGGCCGGTCTTCTCTGGCCCGTACCCAAGCATCCCGCCAGTTCCGTAAACGCTGACGCGTGGTGATGCCGCTAGCTTCCAGCACCAGCTGCAGCGTCCTCCAGCGCGGGAACGTCTTTCCGCTCACCATGTCATGGAGCGTGGCCGTCCCGATCCCCGCAGCGGCAGCCACTTGCTCGTAGGAGCGGCCATCGGAGCCGAACAGGCGCTGAAGCGCCACGCGAAGATCGGCCCGGGTGTGGATCTTCGACGGGTCGGCCACCAGCCCCTCCCAACACCACCGCAAGCCTGTCGTGAGCGCACCGCGACGCAGCAAACCGCGGCACCGCAGCGTGACCGTTCGGTTTCATTCGGAGCCTAAAGCCCGGCACCTCCGGCAACCAGCCAATACGCGCAACTTGATCCAGCCGGATGCCCATCGGGCCGGTCAAAGCCATCGTCGTGGCATGACCACCACCACGATCCTCGCAGCCATCGGAGCGCTCATCCTGATCCTGCACACCGCCACCCGCATCCCCGCCGCGCTGGCCGAACTGCTACTCGCCTGCCTGCCGCTGCTGCGCGCCGTCAGCGAGCTGCGCGCCGCGCTCCGGGCACACCCGCCGCAGACCGCCGAATCACTCACCGACAAGACCCCCGCTCTTCCCCCGGACGGCACGAACGTCCACCACGACGACCGTGATCAGTGACCGCCCCCGCCTGGCTGCGACACAGGAGAGGGGACAGGCACCCGCTTCCGTGCTCTGCTGGAGGCCTCATCGCCCTTCTTCTCACTGGAACGTGTGCAGACGATGCCCCCGGCCGTGGAAGGGGTGCCAAACTGGCGACCTCGCGTCATCAAGTGTCGCGTGTTCGAGCACTCTGGAACTGCAAGGGCCACACTGCGTGGTCGCGAGCGAATGAGCGGGGTCGCCGGATGTCAGGCCGGGCGGCGTCTGCTTCCTTCTGGTGTGAAGGTAAGGGTGTCCTTGAACGTTCCCCTGCCGAAGCCGACGGCCAAGAGGACGGGCTCGTCGTAGATGGAGCGCCAAATCCTGTCGGTTTCGTCGGGGCCCCCGTTGCAGAAGTGAAAGAAGACGATCGGGCTGGTGAGTACGGCCTGGGCTCTGGCCTCGGTGAAGATCTCGTTCATGATCGCAGGAATTTGCCGTCACCGTCTCGAATCAGGAAGCGTGCCCGACAGCTCACGCCAAGACCCCGACACGCGTGAGGGTGCGATTCCTGATCCCTCCAGTCGGTCCGTCGACCAGGGGACAGCAGCCCCCAGTACCACCGATACTTGCTGCCATGCCAAATCGGCGAAGTGAGAGCACGAACCCGCTGGCAGTGAAGGTAACCGCCGCAGCGATTGGCGGCGCCGCCGGCCTCATCGGCCCAGAAGCCGCAGTAGCAGGCACTGGGCTTACCCCCGTGATCGAAGATGCTCTTGGCCAGCTCTACGAGAGGATTACCACCCAGAGGGTCAAGCGCGTCACGGAGACCCTGGCCGACGCTGCCGAAGAACTCGGCGGCGATCCAACCGAACAGTTCAGGCGACTCACTGAAGCGGCGGCATCAGATGATGCCTACCAAGAATTGCTCGCCCGCACGCTGACCATCGCCCAAGACAGCGCAATGCGAGACAAGCGCCGGGCGCTAGGACGCGCCCTAGCCAACGCCCTGGACGACATGGGCACCAGGGTCGACAGTGAGATCGCGTTCGTTCGGACGCTGGCCGACTTGGACCCAGTCCACATCCGCCTGTTAAAGATCATGAGCAGCAGGCCGTAGCACCTCGAGCGGGTCGCGGCCCAGATGAACGCCGCAGACGACCCCAAGACAGCCCGGCAGTGGTACGAATGGAGCATCATCGAGGCCGATCCCGTCCTGAAGGACTCGGCTCACGGCGCGCTCCGAGTCCTCGAGCAACACGGCCTGATCTGGGACCACGGTGAACAACGTGTTGCCTCTCCTCATGAAGTGCAACGCGAGTACGAGATATCTCCCTACGGTGACTACCTCATCGAGCGTCTGGCGGCACCAGGCGAGTGATTCCCACGCATGTGGCAGGAAGTAGCGGCGAGCACGCCGGCGGCTGTATGAATCCTCGGTTAATGCCACAGGCGTGGTGACTGGGTCGGGAAGATGACGTCCAAGGAACTCAAGATCGATCCCGCGCGTTTAGGGGGCTGGCCAAACCAGGCAACAAATTGTTTCCGAGCTCTCGCTCCTACACTTGCGAGACCCAATGGATCACAGCCGAATCAGGCAGACCTGAACAGTCTAGGGCTCGCCACGGGCAGCGGGCGGCCCGCCGAACATCGCGCCCAATGCTCGTCACATGCCTTCGGCCCCCGATACCCATAAACACTGGGCGACATTCTTGGACATTTTCAGAGCCCATAAAGTTGAGCAGAGTGATATTATTGAATACAGTTAAGCTGTGTGCGACATAAGTCCTTGCGACTTTTAATCCGTAGGTTCCAGGTTCGAGCCCCGGGCACCCTGCATGACCTGGGGTTTCTGTATTTTCAACTCGCCCCTGCAAGGCGAGATCGTCGATTTCATGCTCGTCACGTGCCCTCCGGCAACGGGCATGCACGCGGGCCCGAGGCGGAAGGGTTCCACGGCACGCCACACCCGACTCGACTCCAGACCCGCCCAAGCGCCCGCAAAGCCGCCCCCGCCCGAGACATTCGCCCTCCCGAGCTTCGCCGCCCCACTCCGGTCATGCCCAACGGACTGACCGCCGATCTCGTCGATGCCAAGTAGCGCGTTCGCGGGTGAGTTTCGACAGCGTTCAGAGTGAGTGGATGCCGCCAAGCGGACGGGTGAGAACTCGCTGCGCCGACGGAGGTGCAGTCCCAGGAGGGAGGCGCCGGGCCTGATCATTCCTCCCCCAGGGTGCTGAGGATGCTCTCGACGATCCGGGCGCGGGCGGTCTGCGTGAGGGGAGCCGCCAGCGTGGTCTCGTACCCCCAGGAGCCGTCGGCGGCCATCCGCGCGACCAGGCATCGCAGCGAGAGGTCATCGAGCTCTTCGACCGCCTGCTCTTCCTCTGGGAACCATCGGCGGTAGACCCGTTCCCAGGGGGCGATCCATTCCGGCTCGTTCACGGCCTCCATGATGAGCCTCATCTCGACGCTGCTCGGAGCCTTGAGCGCCGCCCGCACATAGCCTCGCGTGCGTTCCACGAGCGTCGCCCCCTCCGGTTCGCCTCCGGTGGCCTCAAGGAGTTGGCGCTCCATGCGCGCGGCGAGCTCCTCGTGGATCCCCAGGAGCAGGGCGTGCTTGCTCGGGAAGTGGTAGATGAGGCCCCTCTTGGTCACCCCGGCCTCCTCGGCGACCGCGTCGAGCGTGAGCGCTGTGATGCCGCGCTCCTCGACGACGGTGAGGGCGGCCTCGATCAGCTTGGGCCGTGCGCTCGGTCGTGCCATCTGCTCTCCCATCGACACCATTAGTATACCGTTTAGTGAAGTACACTGATTGGTGAAGTAACTCGATGGGATACGAACATGAACACCACTCTCCAGCGGGCCACACCCCGCGCCTGGGTCGGGCTGGCCGTACTCGTGCTGCCGATGCTGCTCATCGCCATCGACGGCATGGTCCTGGTCTTCGCCCTGGCCGACATCACCCAAGACCTCAAGCCGACCGGCACGCAGCAGCTCTGGATGCTCGACATCTACTCGCTGCTGCTCGCCGGCCTGCTTATCACCATGTCGACCCTGGGCGACCGATTCGGGCGGCGCAAAGTGCTGCTCATCGGCGCGGTCGTCTTCGCGATCGCCTCCGTCCTGGGCGCCCTGTCGACCGAACCGTGGATGCTCATCGGATCCCGCGCCCTGCTCGGAATCGCAGGCGCGACGATCATGCCCGGGACGCTGTCCCTCATCCGCAACATGTTCCTCGACCGCGACCAGCGACGCACCGCGATGGCCGTCTGGTCGGCGATGGGCGCGCTCGGCGCCGCCGCGGGCCCGATCGTCGGCGGCTGGATCATCGAGACGTTCAGCTGGCACGCCGCCTTCCTCATGAACATCCCGGTCATGGTGCTGCTGCTCGTCCTCGCGCCGTTCCTCGTCCCGGAAAGCAAGAACCCCAACCCGGGAAACATCGACGTCCCCAGCATCCTGCTCTCACTCGCGGGCATGATCTCGTTCGTCTACGGCGTCAAGACCTTCGCCGAAGGCAAGGAGCCCGGCATCGGGTTCGCCACCTTCTTCGCCGGGCTCGTCCTGCTCGCGCTGTTCGTGATCCGTCAGCTCCGCATGCCGACGCCGATGATCAACGTGCGCCTGTTCAAGGTGCGCGCGTTCACCGGTGCAGTGCTCACCGACCTGCTGTCGATCTTCTCTCTCGTCGGAGCGCTGTTCGCCCTCACCCAGTTCCTGCAGCTCGTCGTCGGCCTCAGCGTCATCCAGTCGGCGCTGTGGATGTTGCCCCAGGCCGCCGTCTCCGCCTTCGCCGGGTTCATCGCCGCCGCACTCGTCAAGCGGATCCCCACATCCGTCATCGTCTCCGCAGGCGTGCTCATCACCGCAGGCGGATTCGCGACCCTGATGACGCTCACACCCGACACCCAGCCCTGGCAGATCGCGATCGCCCTGTGCCTTGTCGGCCTCGGCGCCGGCGTGGGCATGACGCTCACCAACGACCTCATCATGAGCTCGGTGCGTCCCGAGCAGTCAGGCCAGGCCGCCGCGATCAGCGAGAGCGCCTACGAGCTCGGCACCGCCTTCGGCACCGCCATCCTCGGCTCGGTCCTGCTCGGCTTCTACCGCAACGGCCTCGCCGGCACCGCCCCGGCAGGACTGCCCGCAGGCGTACTCGATGCCGCGAAGGAAACTCTCGCCACCGCACTGCTCTACGCCCAGGAACTGCCCGGCAAGATCGGAACGGCGCTGGCCACGGCCGCGACCGACGCGTTCACCACCGCGCTGGCATGGACCGGCGGCATCGCCTCACTGATCCTGCTCGGCGTGGCGGTCTTCGCGGGCATCATGCTCCGCGGCGTGTCCGCACAGGCGGACCTCGCCGAAGCCGACCACGAGTAGCGCAGAAGCGGTGCGTGAGGACCCTCGGAGCGGGGCCGGATCATCCGATCGAGGCCCGGTCCCTGTCGTCCAGCAAGAAGAGCCGCTCCGGCCCAGACGGAGCACCTACGGACCGGCCTGGAGGGCTGCCTTTGTCATCAGGGCTGCGGCCGACCCCACCTTGGCGAGTATGCGCGACAGCGGGATCCGCGCCGCGGCCAGTGAGGGCGGCGACCAGGCCAGCCAGCGCTACCGGGATGTCCGGCGACCGGGACACCCCGGTGGCAAGGGTTCAATTCTGATAGCGGCCGCACCAGGGGCTGTGGATGTTTAAAACGCTTGTTTGCGGCATTGGTAGGATCACCGCGTGGGAGTTCCTGAGGATTTGCTGGCCGCGGCGAAGCAGTGCCTGTCCGAGCGCGGATACGCCCGCACGACAGTGCGCGACATCGTTGCCGTCTCCGGCAGCAACCTCGCCGCGATCAACTACCACTTCCGCTCCAAGGACGCGCTGCTCACCCAGGCGATGATCGAGGTGACCGGCGAAGCCGTCGCGGAGATCCTCAAGGCCTTCCCCGACGACACCCAGGAGTGGTTCGAGGCCTTCTGGGTGGAGCTGATCGAGTCCTTCCGCACCAACCCCACGGTATGGCGGGCCAACGTCGAGACGCTCGCGCAGGCCCCTCACCTGCCCGACGTGCGGGCCCGCCTGGCCGAGGGGCAGGCACTGGCCCAGCGTGAGCTTGGCCGGCGCATGCCACGCCAGGATGAGGCGGGTGCGCAGGTGCTGCTGACGCTGCTCATCGGCCTGCTGGTGCAGTGGCAGATCGCTCCGGACAGCGCCCCGACGTCCCATGACCTGGCCGCCGGTATCCGGTCGCTGGCTGTGGCAGCCGCCGGCTAACGCGCCGCGTGCCGTTCGGAGCGGTCCGGGCGGGGCCGCGGTTGTGGCCGACTCGCGCGCCGTACGGTTCGCAGCATGACGGGTGCGAGCACCGCCATCACGCACAACGCCGCGGCGGCGGCGAGCATGGCGTAGTGCTGCCCCTGGGCGAAGGCTTCGCGGGCGGCGACGGCCAGCGCGCTCGCGGCCGGCTCCCCCATGTGCCGCGCCGACTCCAGGGCGCCGCCCAGGGTGTCGAGCGCCGCTGACGGAGCCCCGGAATCGGCGAGCTGTCCCCGGTAGACGGCGGTGCCGATGCTGCCCAGCAGGGAGATGCCGAGCGCGCCGCCGAACTCGGTGGCCACCTGCGACAGCCCGGCGACGGCTCCCGCACGCTCCGGTGGGGCGGTGGCGATGATCAGGTCGGAGGAGACCGTCAGAACGAGGGTGACGCCTCCGGCCATCAGCATGATCCCCGCGATCAGCAGACCGTTCTGCCCCGTCACGTCCAGCCTGGACAGCAGCGCGAACCCGCTCGCGCCGACGAGCAGCCCGGCGCAGACGACCAGGCCCGGCCTGACCTTGCGGACCAGCGCCGGCGCGAGCCCGGCGGCGAGCATCGCCATGCCCGCCGAGGGCAGCGCGTACAGGCCGGCGACGAGCGGCCGAGCCCCCATGACCATCTGCAAGTACTGCGTCGTGAACAGGCTGGAGCCGACCATGGCGAAGACCCCGAGGGTGTTGGCGCCGATCGCGGCGGTGAAGGCGCGACTGCCGAACAGGCGCACGTCCAGCATCGGATCGGCCATCGCGCGCTGCCGCCTGACGAAGGCGGCACCCATCGCCAGGCCGGCGACGATGGCCAGCACCGGCGCCCAGCCGAGGCCGTCCTGGGCGATGTGCTGGATCCCGTAGATCGTGGGCAGGATCGCGCCCAGCGACAGGGCCACGCCGAGCAGGTCGAACCGGCCCGGGCGCGGATCACGCGATTCGGGCAGCAGCAGCGGCGCCAGGATCAGCAGCAGCGCCATCACCGGCAGGTTGACCAGGAACACCGAGCCCCACCAGAAGTGCTCCAGCAACGCGCCCCCCATCAGCGGGCCCAGCATCGCGCCGCCGGCGAACGCGCCGGTCCAGATGGCGATCGCGACGCGGCGCTGGCCGTCATCGTGGAACATGTTGCGAATCAGCGACAGCGTCGAGGGCATCAACGTGGCGCCACCCACCCCGAGCAGGGCACGAGTGACGATCAGCAGGTCGGCGCTGGGAGAGAAGGCGGCGACCGCGGAGGCGGCGCCGAACGCCGCGGCCCCGGCCATCAGCAGCCGCCGCCGCCCGACCCGGTCACCAAGCGTGCCCATCGGCAGCAGCAGTCCGGCCAGCATGAACGGGTAGATGTCGATGATCCACAGCAGCTGGGAGCCGCTCGGCGCCAGGGAGGCGCTGATGAACGGCAGCGCGTACGACAGCACGTGCAGGTCGACGGAGATCAGCAACACCGGCAGGACCAGGACGGCCAGCCCGATCCACTGCTTGCGTCCGGCTTTCATGAGCGGCCCTTCTCTCGGAGCGGAGCACCGGCCTGGTGCAGGTGACGCAGCGCCTCGCGGTGCGAGGCGACGAAACTGACTTCGTGGTACGGCAGGCGCAACTGCCGGCAGTGGGCCTGCACGATGGGTTGCGCCAGGCGCAGGTTGGGGGTGGGCATGCTGGGGAACAGGTGGTGTTCGATCTGGTAGTTGAGCCCGCCCATGGCGAGGTCGGTGAACCGCCCGCCGCGTACGTTGCGGGTGGTGAGCACCTGCTTGCGCAGAAAGTCGAGCTTGGCCTCCCCCGTGAGGGTCGGCATGCCCTTGTGGCCAGGGGCGAACACGCAGCCCATGTAGACGCCGAACAGCCCCTGGTGGACGGCGAAGAAGACCAGTGCCTTGCCCGGTGACAGGGTCCACACCAGCACACCCAGGTAGAAGGCGAAGTGCGCGAACAGCAGCGTGCCCTCCAGGACACGCTGTTTCATCCACGGCTGCCGCAGTGCCCGCACCCCGCCGACGTGCAGGTTGAGCCCTTCGAGCAGGAGCAGCGGGTAGAGGAGGAACGCCTGCCGTCCGCCGATGAGCCGGGCCAGGCCACGCGCGTTGCGCGCCTGTTTCGGTGACCACACCAGGATGTCGGGCGCGACGTCAGGATCGAGGTCCTCGTGGTTGGGGTTGGCGTGGTGGCGGGTGTGCTTGTTCATCCACCAGCCGTAGCCGAGGCCGATGGCGAGGTTGCCGCCGAGCCGCCCGAGGATCTCGCTCGGGCGGCGATCGGTGAAGACCTGCCGGTGTGCCAGGTCGTGCAGAACGAGGGCGACCTGCGCGAAGACGATCGCGAAGTAGACGGCCAGCAGGAGCTGGAGCCAGGAGTCGCCCAGCCATGGGAACGCTGCGGCCCCTGCGACGTAGGCGGCTGCGACGGCGCTGATCCGGATCAGGTAGTAGCGGGGGCGCCGGTCGAGGAGCCCGGCCTGCCGGATGCGTTTGGACAGGCGGCTGAAGTCGCTCGCGGCCGTGGCCGCTGCGGTTGCTTGTGCCATGCCGACGACCATACACACGTTTGAAACGTTTGTGCAAAACATGTGTTTGTGACGTTTGTTTGGATAGGGTGGCACGATGAAAGAGCACGACACGCTGATCGGGGGCGCCAAACGCTGCCTGCAGGAACGCGGCTCCGCGCACACCACGGCACGCGACATCGCCAGGACTTCCGGCGCGAACCTGGCCTCCATCGGCTACCAGTTCGGCTCGAAGGACGCGCCGCTGGCCGAGGCCATGGTCGAGGCGATCGCCGAGTGGACCGACAAGCTGCGCCAGGCCATGGCGGGCGAGGTGCCGCGCGAGGGGATGAGACGTTGTGGCAGCAGGCGACCGAGCTGCTCGACCTCCGCCGCCCCGTTTTCGTGGCCGGCATCGAGGTCTTCGCTCAGGCCGAGCGCCGACCGCAGCTGCGCCAATCACTGGCCGGCGCGCAGGAGGCCGCCCGCCTGGAGTTGACCCACTGGCTCGCTGAAGGAACGTCGCCTCCAGCGACGCAGCGGGCGGTCGGCGCCTCTATCTGACCTTGCTGACGGGGCTGATCATGCAACGCCTCATCGACCCGGCATGCGCCCCACCGCCGAATCGCCGGCGGAGGCGCTGCGTGCCGTACGTGCACGTGCCACCGCATGACGGGATACCTTCGCTCACCCTGCGTCGAGCCCTGCTGATGGTGGATGCGGTGAACGGGATGGCCTCCGCCGACCGCCTGGTTAATGGAGGCAGTGATCGCGCTGGGCGCGGCAGCGGTATGGGCAGAGGAAGGGCGCACCCTGTTGGACAGGGTCACAGCATGGACGACATGCCAGCGCCGATGCGCACGCTCTTCAAGGTTCCACCTCGAAACGCGCTCACCTCCGTTGGCAGCGGCCGCCCCGGGACCGGGCCTTCGCCGGGGAGGATCGCGGCGATCTGCACCAGTCCTTCCGGGGGCAGGTCGAGCCGTACGGCGGGAAGCCACCCGTCCATCTGGGAGGCGGTGCGCGCTCCGACGACAGCCCCTGTCACGCCGGGGCCACGCCAACACCCACGCGACCGCGATGGCGGCGACCGACAGGCGTTGCGTTCGGCGATCGGCCGCAGCGCGTCGACGACGGTCAGCCGCTCGGCCAGCCCCGTGGTGAAGCTGGTGTGGTGCTTGCGCCAGTCGTCGTCGGGCAGCGACGCCACCCGCTCGGCGGAGAAGGAGCCGGCGAGCAGCCCCGAGTCCATCAGCGAGTAGACGATGACGCCGATGCCGTGGGCGTTCGCCCAGGCGATCTCGGGCGCGCCGTTCCTGTTGAGCGCGGAGGACTGCGGCGGCTGGGTGCTCGCGGTGCGCCCCGCCCCGGCAGCGGGCCCGTGCAGACGACCTTCCATCGCGTGCTGGTCTACCACGCGAACGCGGCCCGTTCGGCGCAGTGCCAGCATGGGCCCGCGCCGACTGCGGGCTGGAGCTCGCCGCGCTCAACAGGAACGCCACCATCTCGACGTCGGGGTCAGCGGTAGCACGCTTGACCAGGAGTTCCAGCGCTGCGACGTCTTCACGTTCCGCGGCCCCGGCCAGCAGGTGGTCAATGCGGGTGGGCAGACCATTGAGCTGTGCGGCGCCTTCGGCTTCCAGGGCCGCACGAGTCCTCGAAGCCGGAGATGACCGTGCTTCGGCCGGCCGGGTGGCGTGCGGCGCCAAAACCGTCTCAGCCCGGTGGCCCTGCTCGCCCCGAGCCCGCCGGCACCCCTATCCGACTCTGAGCGCCAGCTTCCCCACATAGTGATCGTTCAGGGCACGATGGGCATCCCGGACCCGCTCCGTAGGGAAGCTCTGAGCGATGTGAACCTCGAAGGAGCTCGCCTCGATGATCGCGTTCAGCCGATCGGTGGCGGAACGGCTGCGATCCCCGTCGTAGTACGAAACCGGCGAGCCCGGCGACGTCACGAGCTCGGGCACGACCCCGTTCGGCAGGGCGATTCGTCCGGAGTTCTTGACCGCACGAAGCGATCGTTCGGCCGTCTCGCCTCCTACGGTGACCAGGGCCGCATCGAGCCCGTCGGGAGCGAACTCCAACGCGGCGGAGAACACGTCGGTCTTGCGGCCGTCGACGGCGTGGTCGGCGTCGAGCCGCTGGGCGAGCGCGACGCCATCGTCACCGGACGCGACGGCGAGCACCCTGAGGCCGGCATGCCGCGCCAGCTGCACCGCCATGTGCCCGACGCCCCCGCTGGCCCCGAAGATCATGAGCGTCTCGCCGGGGCGCAGGCCGAGCAGGTCGAGACCGCTCAGGGCGGTCAGCGCATCCCAGGCCATCGCGCCGGCCTGCGCGGTCGGCATTCGGTCCGGCACGCGAGCCACGAACTCCGCCTCCACGACACCGTACTCCGCGTAGAAGCCGCCACGCGGCATCGGCATTGTCGCGGCGTAGACACGCTCACCCAGGTCGAACCGGGTGACGTTGCGCCCGACCGCGGCAACCGTGCCCGCTCCGTCCCAGCCGAGGACGTAGGGGAAGGGCGCGGGAACGTTGAAGTAGCCTTCGTACTCCCCTTCCCTCTCGAGCGCGTCCCAGGACCCGACTCCTGCGTACTCCACCCGGATGAGGACGTCGTCGTCACCCACCTCCGGGAGTGGGATCTGGCGCAACGAGAGCTCGTCGACTCCACCGAATCGGTCGATCACAACCGCGTCCATCAGGCCTCCGAATTACTTGAGCGAATCAAGCATCATTGGACCATAAGTGTTTGAGGCAATCAAGTAACTCGTCTAGGCTGGACATCATGGCGCTGCCGAATGGGCCCGTGGCCACTTCATCCGAGGTCGAGGCCGTCTTGTTCGACCTGGTCGACGTCTATGACCGCGCCTACGAGGCGGCCGCAGCCGAGCTGTCACTAAGCCCGGCCCAAGCGTGCGTGCTCGGGCGGCTCGATGAGCGCCGCGGCATGGGCGCCCTGGCGGAGGAGCTCGGCTGCGATGCCTCCAACATCACCCAGATCGTCGTGCGGCTCGAAGCACTCGGCCTCGTAACCCGCGAGCCAGATCCCCGAGACCGCCGCGGGCGCCTGGTGGCGCGAACCACGCGAGGAGACGAGATCAACCAGCGGTTCGCAACAGCCTTCACCTTCGCCCGCACGGCGGTCGCACGGCTCTCGGCCGCCGAACAGGATCAGCTGACGGCGCTGCTGCGCAAGGCCCTGGGCTGACGCACCTTGTACCGCTTCAAACTCGTGCACGAGGTTTGAGCTGGTGCTTCTCAGGACGAGCTAGGCGGCTCGGTGGTACTCGTTGATGACTCCGCCAAGCACTCGCCGACGCCGAATCCGGCCTTCCAGCGGCACCACGACGCCCGCGTCTTGATCAGGCGGGCGTTGTCGGCGGACTGGTGCGGGCGATGCTTGTTGTAGTGACCCGGTGTACTCGCTCGGAATTGATCGAAGGTGGCGTTCGTCGTAGATCAGCATGTGGTCTGTGCATTCGGCTCGGACGGTGCGGATCCAGCGTCCGGCGTAGCAGTTGGCGCGGGGCGTTCGTGGTGGTGTCTTCATCACCGTGACGCCCTGGCTGGCGAAGATCTCGTCGAAGGCGGCGGTGAGCTTGGCGTCCCGGTCACGGATGAAGAACCGGGACGAGGTTGGCCCGGCGCTGGGTGGGCCAGGCACCGGTGGGATGAGCGGTGACGCGCAAGATGTGCACACGTCGGGTTTCCACCTCCATCACGACCAAACGCTTCAGATGTTCTGCGCTTCCGCCGAGCTGAGCTCATGCAGCGCAACTACTTCCACGCTCAGCGGTCGCGCACGTGCTCGTAGTGCCAGGCGGCGTGCGGCTCGCCCGGCAGGGGCGGGCTCATGGCCGCTCCCCGCGCAGCCGCGCGTTCTCCCGCTCGAGCTCACCGATGCGATCTCCCAGATGGTTCAGGGCGTGCTCGACGGCGTCGCGGGGAACAGGTGCGGGATGGCTGCGGGCAGTTCCAGTCGAAGCCCTCGACGTCGATCAGTACGGCTCGCTCCACCTTCGCACGGCAGCCGCCGGGGCCAGCGACTGGTCATCCTCCACCGCCCGGGCCCGACCCAGGATCTTCGGCCGGGTCTGGGTGGAGCAGTCCATAAGGAACTGCGAGACACGGTCGTCGTGGTCGAGGTTGCCTCGGGTGATGTACTGGCGGTTGCCCTGGACGTCGGCGAAGCCGAGGGTGTGCCCGTCCAGGACACGCAGGAAGCCGGCCGGTCCTTCGCGGTGCTGGATGTACGGCCAGCCGGTCTGGCTCACCGTGGCCAGATAGAAGCTGTCACGTTCGGCGACGAACGCCCTCTCATCCGGCCCGAGCCAGTCGGGCTCGGCGGGCTCGGCGGGCTCGGCGGGCATACGGCGGTAGGCGCGGTCGCTGCCGTGCGACTCATGGTGGTGCTCCTGGAGTGTCAGCGGTGCGATCAATAGCTACATGGCGATATAAGCGGGAGCAGGACATCATGATCTCCGGAGCAGTTCCGCTGTCCGGGCGTCGGCGGGCAACAGGGTCTTCAGCAGGTATCCCTTCCAGGAGGGTTCCGCCGCGGCGAGCGAAGTGATCACCGAGAGCAGCCTCAGCTCACCACGGAGGCTCCGCAGCCTCAGCGGGGCGCCGAATCCACGGCGGGCATCGGCGTCGCGGGATTCCAGGAGGCGGCACACAGAGCCGGGCTCCGACCCCTCAGTGAGCAAAACCACCGCCTCGTTGGCGGCGACCACTCCTCCATCCGGGTCGATGATCAGCGCCGGGGCGGGCAGATAGCCCTTGAGCACCGCCTCCAGCGCTTCGCGCTCAACCGGCGGGCCGCCCGTCTCCGGCTCCGGCTCCGGTGCCAGGCCGGCCGCCAGCAGCAACTCATCACGCTCGGCCGGACTCAGCCCGAGCTGTACGGCCAGCCGCAGCACCAGCGAACGCCCCGGCCGCGCCAACCCTCGCTCCAGGTAGCTGAGATGGCGCTGCCCGGTCCCGGCAAGGTCGGCCAGCGTCAGCTGGCTCATTCCGCGGCTGCGCCGCCGCCGGCGCAGCTCCGCCCCGAAGTTCACCGACCGCCCCCTACCACCGGCGAGGAGACGGCCGTGGCCTGAGCCGATGCAAGTGCTCTGTCGTGTGGCTGGGTCCTGGCGCTCAGGTCCGGTCCCCGGACGGCCCGGCGGCGGTGCCGCTCCCGATACAGCCTTCGTCCGCGAACGGCGTCGGCGTTCTCCTGGTCAGAGGTCTCGAAGGTCATGACGCCGATCGTGGGCGACGAGGTCGATACATCCACCATGCGTTCGCCATAGCCCGATCGGTGGCCTCGGAGAGCCCGCATAGCGTGCCCACTGCGGATGTATCGGTGGCGGGCCGCAGGATCCGCCTCGGAACCGAGGCTCCCTGCGATTGGACTTGCATGAAGATCCTTGGCATTTCAGCAGCCTGCGCACCGGCTCCCGCGACGCGGCCCCGCTGCGCGCGGCGCAAGGGTTGCGGCCAGCCGGCATGGAGGTTGAGCACCAGTGGCCCTCGCCGGCGGATCACCGGGGCCGGCAGGCTGCTGATCGCCGCCCCAAAGTTCAACTACTCCATCCCCGGCGCGCTCAAGAACGCGCTCGACCGGGCGAGCACCGACTGAGCCAAGACCACCGCCGCTGCGTCGGCCGTCAAGGTGCGGGGATGAGGGCTGGCTGGGCCGCGCTGGCGGCGACGACCGTCTCGTTCGGCCTGAACTTCTCGGCGGGGTGTTCTTCGCCCCGGCCGTCGGGTCTATGGGATGAGCGTCACTGTTCTGGCGGTGGCCGCCGCGCTCGGCACCGCGCTGACCGGGCTGGCGCAGCCGTACGTCGGGATCCTGCTGGACCGCGTCGGCGCTAGCCGGGTGCTGCTGCTCGGCCTGGTGCTGAGCTCGGCCGGTTACCTAGCGCACCTCCCGACACCCGGCTGACCCCGAGGCGACAGACCTGGTGTCGAGGTCGTCCAGAACTCGGCGTGGCCGGAGTAGTCAGCGAGAAGCGGCGATGTCGAAGTCCCTGGGCCCAGGCTGCCATGGATCCTCAGCCGCAGCGGGAGGACCTGCTCGGCGGCCATTCACGTCATTCCGCGATGTGGACACCCGACCGGATCGAGCCGCTCCACTTTTGGATGCGGTGGAGCAGGGTCGTGGCGGTAGGGGAGAGTTCGGCGGAAAGCACGCTGGCGTGGAAGGCGTGTGGCATGCCCTCATAGATGTCCAGGCGGACGATTCCCCCGGCAGCGGCAGCGGCCTCGGCGAAGCGCCGTGCGTCGTCGAGCATGACCTCCTTCGAACCGGCCACGATCAGCAGCGGCGGCAGCCCGGTGAGGTCGCCGTGCAACGGCGACTGGGGCGCCTGATCAGGCCGCGCTCCGCCGAGGTACTGCGTGCGGACATGGCCGAGCACGGCTCTGGTGACGACATCCTGGCCATCGTTGGTGTCGATGGAGGGGCTGGACAGGGTGAAGTCGGTCTGCGGGGAAACGGCCAGCGCCCCGCCTGGCAGGAGATCGCCCTCCCGCTTGAGGACGAGCAGCGCCGACAACACCAGCGTGGCCCCGGCGGACTCGCCTGCGAGGAGGATCCGGGAGGCGGGCATGCCCTGGTCGAGCAGGCTTCGGTAGACGGCCACCACGTCCTCGAGCGCGGCCGGGTACCGGTGCTCGGGGGCCAGCCGGTAGTCCACTGCCAGGACGGGACGCCCGGTCGCCTGGGAGAGGCGATAGGCCATGACCTGCTCCAGGTGGCGGTTGGTGTACTCGAACCCACCCCCGTGGACGTAGATGGTGACCCCGGTCTCCGGTTCGTGGGGAGCGTTGACCCAGGTGGTGGGAACGCCGCCGGTGTGCGGCAGCAGGGGCGTCAGGTCGGCCTCGGCCGGAAGGGCGGGCGGCTGAGAGACCATGGCCCTGATCTCGGCAAGGACGGCGGCGCTGTCATCAGGCGTGGCGGAAATGTGAGTGAGGTGCACGAAGTGGATCCTTTTCATGGGTTGCGAAACAAGCCTCTCGCGCAGCGTGGAATACACATGGGAAAGGCGAGAAAGCGCTCAGACCGATGGAATGCATCTGCCGTGAACGGTGTCAGGACCGGTAAGGCAGAGCGACACGGAGCGTCGCGGCGAAACTCAGATAAGGGTGATGGACTGCGAAGTCACGAGATCGAACCCCCTACTACGGTGCCTCCATGCCCTCGGCGTTCTCCTCGCCGATGTCACGCGACAGGCACATCATTTAAATCTTGTTCCGTTCGTCTGTCAAACACGACCTCGTCATTCCGTGCACGGAATTGCAACGCTCTTCCGGATCACAAAGAATGCCTGCCCTGTCCGGTCCGTACGGTCGGCCGTATCCGAGAGAAGGGCTGGCATGTCGGTTCGATCCCGAGTGCGCTGCGTTGTGATGGCGCTGACCGCGGTCGTCCACTCGTCGCCCGCGCAGGCCCACGCTTTTGAGCGGCTGCGTAACGGCGCCTTCGACGTCGATCTCGTCCCCTGGTGGAGCACCAGGCAGCCGCCGTGAGCGAGGCCAGGGCTATCCCACCCCGGACCTCCCCGGGAAGCGCGCCTGCTCTCGGGGCTCGACCAGCGACACGGCGCAGAAGGCGATAATGGGCCTCAACCGGTCCTACTGGACCCACCGGCCAACGCCACCCGGCCACTCCTGCGCCCGGTGCGAGGGCCGACGGCCCCCAACTCCGATGTCTCCCAGCAGCCGAAGGTGGATGCCGAGAAGTTCCTGCTCGTTGTGTCTCGGCCACGTGCCACGTCGACGACGTCAACATGTACTCGCCACCGAGGTCGCGATCAACTGGACCTTGACACTGGCGTGGCTGACGGCACCCGGAGTGGGTGCGCGAGCCGTACCGGAGCCGAATAATCACGTTGAGCCCAGCGCGGCCGACGGCTTCGGCGATCTCGCTGTAGGACAGCCGGGCCTCCCGGGCAGCCTTGAGGTTGGTGGCGATGCACGCCGTTAACGCGCGATGGTCGCCCCCTGCCGGGTACAGCCGCCTCGCTGGTGGACCTGGGACGCATTCTGCGGGTGGCCCTTGCTAGATTCCCCCTACGTTCGCCACGAGTGGTGGCATGGAGGGTGAATAGTGCGTTTCACACTTCTTGGCCCGGTGGGGCTGTCGGTGACCGAAGGGGTCACGTCACCGATGGCTCCGCGGCATCGGGCGGTCCTGGCCTACCTGCTGCTGCATGCCGGAACCGTGATCGGAGTCGAACGGTTGATCGGCGCGATGTGGGGCACCACGCCGCCGGACACGGCACGCGCGCAGATTCAGGCCTCGATCGCGGCGATCAGGAAACCGCTGCGTGAGGCGGGCGCCGACGCGATGCTGGCCACGCAGAGCGCCGGTTATGTGATCCGGCCCGAACCGGGACAGGTGGATCTGCAGGAGTTCATCGACCGGGTCGCCGCCGGGGAGATCCGCGGGGCGCTGACGCTGTGGCGGGGCCAGGCGCTGGCCGACGTGAACGCCGACTATGTCGCCCAAGCCCGGGAACGGCTCGAGGAACGGCGGCTGCGTGCGGTGGAGCAGCTGGCGGAAGCCGAGCTGGTCATGGGCCATCACGAGGTCCTCGTGGAGGAACTGCCTGCCGTACTCGACGCCCATCCGCTGCGCGAGCGGCTGATCAGGCAGTTGATGCTGGCGCTGCACCGCTGCGGGCGGCAGGCGGACGCGCTGGCGCTCGGACGCGACTTCCGCATCCGACTAGCCGATGAACAGGGTCTGGATCCCAGCCGGGCTTTCCTGGAGCTGGAGCGCTCCATCCTCCGCGACGACGCGGCTGCTGTCCCCGAACCGGCGAGGGTGAGGCCGCGGATCCTCTCCTTCCTGCCCCAGGACGTCCCGGACTTCGTCGGACGGATCGCAGGACTCGACCGACTAGCCGGCTCAGGGCCGGCGACGATCTCGACGATCGACGGCATGGCCGGGGTCGGCAAGACCGCTCTGGCCGTCCACGCCGCCCATCGCCTGGCCGACAGGTTCCCCGACGGGCAGCTCTTCGTCGATCTGCACGCCCACACCGCCGGGCATGCCCCGCTCGAGCCGAGCGCCGCGTTAGAGACCCTGCTGCGCCAGCTCGGCCTGCCACCCGAGCGGATCCCGGCCGGCGAGGCCGACCGGACCGCGCTGTGGCGGACCGAACTGGCCAACCGGCGGCTGCTGGTCGTGCTGGACAACATCGCCGACACCGACCATGTCCGGGCGCTGCTCCCCGGCACCACTCGCAGCCTCATGCTGATCACCAGCCGACGGCGGCTGGTGGACTTGGACGGCGCCTCCGCCATGTCCTTGGACGTGCTGTCCACCGCGGACGCGCTGGCCTTGTTCACCGCCATCGTGGGTGACCGGGTGCACGACGAGCCCGCGGCGGCTCTGGACGTGGTCCAGCTCTGCGGCGGTCTGCCGCTGGCAGTACGGATCGCCGCCGCCCGGTTGCGGCACCGGCCTCGATGGACGGTCCGCTATCTGGCCGACCGGCTGCGCGACCAGCGCAGGCAACTGGCCGGGCTGACCAGCACCGATCGCGGCGTCGCAGCCGCATTCAGCCTGTCCTACGAGCAGCTCGGCGCTGCCCAGCAACACCTGTTCAGCCTGCTCGGCCTGCACCCTGGCGTCGACATCGAGCCACACGCGGCTGCGGCGCTGGCACGCCTTCCACTCCAGCAGACGGAGACGCTGCTCGAAGACCTGCTTGACGCGAACATGCTCATCCAGCATGAACCCGGCCGATACACCCTCCATGACCTGCTCTGGCAGTACGCCCGCGACACCGTGGCCGCCCTGAAGCCGCCTGAGGACCGGCAGGCGGCGCTGACCCGGCTCTGCGAGCATTATGTGGAGGGCACGGGCGCTGCCCTGGCGGCCGCCTTCCCGCACTATGCGCAGAGCTGGCCCGCACCGCTGCCCACCTGGGAGCGGCTGGACAGCCCGGAAGCAGGGATCGCCTGGCTGGGCGCCGAACGCGCCAACCTCCTGGCCATCGCCCCGCACACCCAGGACATCGGCCCCCTGGCGCATCGCCTCCATCACTACCTCCATGAGCACGGGTACCTGGCCCAGGCCCTCGTCCTGCACGGCCGGGCGCTGGACTCGGCCCGAGCCGAAGGCGACCGCGAAGGGCAGGCCCTCGCGTTGTATCACCTGGCCGTGATCCATCGCAGCCTGGGCCACGTGGCTGAGTCCATGGATCATGTACGGCAGGCGTTGGATCTGTTCACGGAGCTCGGCGACCAGGCCGGGAAGGCACGCGCTCTCACCATGCTGGGCGCCGGCCTGTCCTTGCTGCGTGAGTTCGCCGAGGCGGCCGGCTGTTTCCAGCAGGCCCTGGACATCTGCCGCCGGGAGGGCCTGCGCATGGGAGAGGCCGTCAGCCTGGGCAACCTCGCCAACGTCCACGAGCAGCTGGGTGATGTCCAACTCGCCGCCGAACATTGTCGCCACGCCATCGAGCTGGGACAGGAGCTCGGGATCCCGAGCCTCAAAGCGCAGACGACGGGCATCCTCGGCGATCTTTTGGCGCGGAACGGAGACTACCGCGCGGCTGTTATCGCCTCCAGCCAGGCGCTGGCCTACTGGCGGGAAGCCGGAGACCGCTTCATGGAATGCTCTGCCCGCATCGGTCTGGGGAAGATTTTCCTGGCCGCGGGTGACCCGGCCCAGGCCGTGGATAGTCACCGTGATGCCCTCGCCATCGCGTTGGAGATCGGCAGCCTCCTCGCACAGGGCAGGGCCCACCAGGGCCTGGCTCATGCCCACCATGCTCTCGGCCGACCCGGCCAGGCTCGAACGCACGCCGTACAGGCCGTTGAGCTGTTCACCTCGCTCGGCGCCCCCGAAGCCGGGGAGATGCGCGCCTTTCGCTTGGGGGTTTGCCGTGACGATTGATCTGTGCTCCCTGCGACAGCAGTTCCCGGCCTCGACAGCCCAACCGTTCGGCTGACCGCCCGACAAGCGCGCAGTCCCATGGATCCGTGCTGGCAGCGGGGTGCACTAGCAGAGCGCCGCCACCGAAGACCTGGTCCAGGCACGCCGGCGGACGGCGGCGTGCCTGGGCGGCGAGCGGACGAGCTCGCCTCAAGGATCAGATGAGCGGTTCCAGGGTGGAGCCGAAAGTGAACCAGCCGCCACCGTTGTAGACATAGAGGCTCTTGCCCGTCAGATAAGCGGTGCCGTAATCGATGTAGTCATTCTTCAGGCTGGCCGTGAGCGAATAGTAGCCGTTGCGCTGGGTGATGCAATCTCGCCAGGTGTAGACGCCGGGCGCGATGTCGATGTCGCGCTGGTTGTTGTTCCAGTCGTGGCGCATGTTGTACTGGTGATCACCGCTCTTGGTGAATGCACGCCACCTGTAGGTGCCGCCCAGGCTGATGCTCTGCTCGACACAGGCGCTGCCGCCGCCTGCCTTGGGTCCTTCCTTCAGCCAGATGTAGCGAAGGTTGAACCGCGAGTAGTCGGCGTGGGCGGGAACGGCGGAAAGAGCGGTCAGGGCCAGGGCGGTGAGGATGATCGAGATCAATCTTTTCACGAGCGGAAAATATGTCGGTCTGCCGTCGGCCCTGCAATACCGGGCAAGGAATGAGGAGTGCGCCGAAGGCCTCGCCACCACGCTGCTTTGCTGCGGCGGCTTCCATGATCCGAGGGCATGCCAAGGTCTCCACCAAACTCGGAGCGATTCAAGGTGAGTCACTATCTTGATTCAGAAGTCCATTGCCAGGGTGGCACGTCCATGTCGGCGAGTGGCCGATCG
Source organism: Nonomuraea soli (assembly GCF_013761175.1). Lineage (GTDB taxonomy): Bacteria > Actinomycetota > Actinomycetes > Streptosporangiales > Streptosporangiaceae > Nonomuraea > Nonomuraea soli. The sequence goes on along the minus strand of NZ_JACDUR010000003.1, from coordinate 1,116,826 downwards.
CCGTCGGCCAGTGCGTAGAGCTGTTCCAGGACGGTGTTCGCCGCCAGCCCCGCCGCTCCGGTGATCGAGGCACGCTCCATCAGCGTCGAGGGGACGATGGGTGGCGCGGGCCGTACCGTGCACAGCCTTTCGACGTGGCGTCGCAGCGGCTCCAGGAACGTGTCGCCTGCGCGGACGTTCCCACCGCCGACCACCACGATCTCGGGGTCGACAGCCAGTACGAGCGCGGCGATACCGATGGCGATGACGCCGCTGAACCGGTCGACGGCCTGTACGGCGAGCGGGTCACCGGCTGCCGCCGCGGCGAACACTTCCGCTCGGTTCGCCCTCCGGCCATCGAGCAACTCCACATCGTGCAGGTGCTCCTGCGCGTTTTCCCAGCCGAGCTGCGGCAGTGCGCCGATCTCTCCGGCCGCGCCGTTGGCGCCACGCACGACCGTGTTGTTCAGCACGACCCCGGCTCCGGTGCGATTGCCCGAGTGCACGTATGTCATCGATGTGGCGGTGGTGGCGCTGCCCTGCCAAGCCTCGGCGAACGCGGCAAGGTTCGAGTCGTTCTCCACCGAGATCGGGCAGTCGAAGTGCGACTCCAGGGCGGCGCGCACGTTGAAGCCCTCCCAGCCCTCAGCTCCGCGCGTGACGACGTCACGGTAGACGACGGCCGGGATGGCCACACCGATCGACCACACCTCGGCCCTGGTCCGGCCCTGTGCGGCGAGCAGCCGGTCGACGACCTGGACGGCGTCCGCGACGAGCGCGCCGGGCGGATCGGTGAGCGATGGGGAGACTGAATCGCCGGCCAGGACCTCGCCGTTGAGGTCGGCGAGCTCTGCCCTGGTGGTGTGCGGGCCGATGTCGATGCCGACCACGACGGCGGCCTCGGCTCGGAACCGGTAACGGCTGGCCGGTCGGCCCGCACCGGTCGGCGCCAGGGGTTCGACCGCCTCCGCCCAGCCGAGCTCCACGAGGTTGGCGACCACGGAGTCCGCCGCCGTCTTCGACAGCCCGGTGACCTGGGCGATCATTGGGATGGTCAGGGCCTCCTGCCGGATCGTCTCGATGACGGCCAGGGAATTGAGGCGGCGCAGGCGGGATTGGCTCCCAGCCTGGCGCAGGGGGTTCGCCTCACGTCGGATCAGCACGCACGCCTTCCTTCCGTCGACCTCTTCCATTAAAACACAAAGTGTATTTATTATTGCGCATCCGCCCCCCACCACGAAGGGACCAGCACATGCGCACCTGGACCGCAGTTGTCGTAGCCGGCGCGCTCCTCGCCACCGGTGCCTGCGGCACGAAGCTGCAGGAGACCCCATCCAGTTCCGCCGCCCCAAAAACCCTCGTCTATTGGGGCAAATGGGCCAAAGGCACCCCCCAGGCCACGCTCTTCGAGAGCGTCATCGCGGACTACACCAAGCAGACCGGGGTCAAGGTCGACGTCCAGTGGCTGGCGCAGGGCCAGGAGGACCAGGTCAAGAACGCGATTGCCACCGGCCAGGGGCCTGACTTCTACGACACCGCGATCGACCACACCGCGGGCTTCCGTGCGGCCGGCGCGCTCGGCGACATGTCGGCGGTCTTCAAGACCAAGATCCCTGGCGAGGGCAAGACGATCGAGGAGGTCCTGCCCAAGAGCGTGCTGAAGGCGATTAGCGACGACAAGGGCTACGGATTCGTTCCGCACAGCGTCTTCTCGATCGGCCTCTGGTACGACTCCAGCCGCTACCCCGACTTCGCGCCCAAGACTTTCGACGACTTCCTGCAGCTCGCGGTCATGGAGAAGGCCGGAAAACGGCAGCCGATCGCTCAGGACGGCACGATCAACTCCTACAACGCCTTCTGGCTCTACCAGGTGCTGCTCACGACCGCCGGCCCCGGCACGCTCCGCCAGCTCGCCGAGGACCCTGCCGCCTGGGACCGGCCCGAGGTGAAGAAGGCCGTGACCTCGATCGAGGCGCTGGTGAAGGCCAAGCTCTTCCAGACCGACTACATGGCCACCAAGTTCCCCGCCGGGCAGAACGCCTGGGCGGCCGGTGACCACACGTTCAATCTGAACGGCAGCTGGCTCGGCAGTGAGACGGCCTCGCTGCGCGCCGCTTCGGTCAAGCCGCGCATCGTCCCGCTGCCCCCGGTCGACCCCGCCAAGGGCTCGGTGGTCACCGTCGGTGCCCTCGGCTGGGCGGTGAACCCGAACTCCAAGAACCCGCAGGCCGCCGCCGACTTCCTGGCATTCGCGATGCAGAAGAAGAACATCGACCGGATCGCCACCGACGCGGCCAACATCCCATCGCGCAGCGACTCCCCTGCCCCCGTCGAGCTCATCTCGATCCAGGAATCGATCCGCAACGCAACGGACGTCAGCCTCGACTTCGACGGCCTCGCCGCGGTGAACCCCAAGTGGTTCAACGACGTCTTCCTCCCGCTCGACGACAAGCTCATCGGCGGGAAGATCGACGCTGAGACGTTCCTGCGAGAGGGCAAGGCCCAGACCGGGGCAATGGTCGGCTAGTGGCCGCCTCGACGACCCCCGGCGGCGCGCTGCACGTCGCGCGCCGTCGGCTCTACCTCCCGATGTTGCTCCCAGCACTCCTCGCCTACCTGGTGTTCTTCGTGGTGCCATCGCTCTTCGGCGTGGTGCTCAGCTTCGGCGAATGGTCCGGGCTGGGCACCGAGTTCTCCTGGGTCGGCCTGGCCAACTACACAGGGCTCCTCACGAGCGAGCTCTTCGTCGCTTCGTTCCTCAACACGCTGCTCCTGACAGTGATCGTGGGAGGGGTTCTCTTCCTCATCGCGGCCGCCTCGATGGTCGTGCTCCGTACGGCTCGCGCCGGTGCGTTCATCCGCTCGGCGATCTTCCTGCCGTTCATGATCTCACCGATCGCGGTCGGGCTGGCCGTCTCCTTCCTCTTCAACCCGGAGGGCGTGATCAATACCGCGCTGGAGGTGACGGGGCTGTCCGAGCTGCGCAGGCCCTGGCTCGGACCTGACCTCATCTTCCAGGTCATTATGGCTGGAGTCGTGTGGAGCGCCGCCGGTTTCTACGTCGTCCTGGTGATGTCGGCCGTCGACGGGATCCCGCCGAGCCTGTTCGAGGTGGCCCGGATCGAGGGCGCCGGTCCGCTTCAGCAGTTCCGCTACATCACCCTGCCGCTGACGCGCGACATGCTGGGGATCGCGGCGGCGCTCTGGGCCATCGCGGGCATCAAGACCTTCGAGCTCATCATCGCCTTCGTCGGGACAGCGGGAACCCCACCGCCCGAGGCCAGGACGCTCGCGGTGGAGCAGTACCTCCGGGTCACCGGCGGGCGGGTGGGCGGCCTGGCTCAGCTCGGCGAGGCCGCCGCGATCGGCGTGCTCATGACGGCCATCACGGCCGTGCTGATCGTGTTGTCCCGTCGGATCCAGCGTCGCGACCGGCTGGAGTGGGCATGACGTCGCGATCCGACGCCTTCGGCTCGGCGGCCATCGCCCTGATCAAGGCCGGGTTGTGGATCTGGGTGCTCTTCAACGTCGGCATGGTCGTCTGGGTCGCCCTGAACTCCCTGAAGACCTCGAAGGAGATCTTCGACAACCCGCTGGGGGTGCCGGGCGCCTGGATGTGGGAGAACTTCGCCACGGCCTGGTCGACCTCGGGGCTCGGCGCCGCCACACTGAACTCGATCCTGCTGGTGACGGTCTCGGTCGTGCTCATCATGGCCCTCGCCATCCCCGCCGCCTACGCGGTGGCGCGGCTGGGGGGCCGGTCCAGCGGGCCAGTGGCGACCTTCTTCGCCATCGGCATGAGCATCCCGTTCCAGGCATTCGCCGTACCGATGGTGATCATCAGCATCGGCCTGTCCCGCTTCATGATCGACTGGATCACCGGCGTCTGGGATCCGCGGATCACCGTCGCGCTCTTCTACGTGGTGCTGAGCCTGCCGTTCAGCGTCTTCGTCCTCATCGGCTACTTCCGGTCGTTGCCGGGCGAGTTGGAGGAGGCGGCGGCCCTGGACGGCGCGACCCCCTTCCGCACGTTCAGGCAGATCATGATCCCCCTGGCCAAGCCAGGCATCACCACCGTGGCGGTGCTCAACGCGCTGAGCCTGTGGAACGAGACCGTGATCGTCCTGATGCTGGTGCCCAACCAGCGCATGCAGACGCTCAACGTCGCGCTCCTGAACTTCTACTCCAACATGCAATACACCTCGAACTGGGGTGGGCTCTTCGCCGGCGTCGTCATCGTGGTGCTCCCGATGATCGTGACCTATTTCTGGTTCGGTCGCCGCATCGTGAGCGGCATGACGCAGGGCATCGGCAAATGACCCACAGAACGGACGGTCACTCCATGCACGCAACGGTCGGACTCATCGGGGCCGGTGGCATCGCCAACGCGCACCTCCCGGCCTGGCTCGACCTCGGCTACGACGTCGCGGTCTACTCGACGGCCGACGACGCGGACGCGCTCATCGGCAGGCATGGTGGCGGGCGCGCCGTCCACAGCCTGGACGAGTTGTTCGACGCGGCGGACGTCGTCGACATCTGCACACCCACGCACACGCACTACGAGCTGGCGCTCGCAGCGCTCGGCCACGCCCTGCCGACGGTGTGCGAGAAGCCCCTGACCCGCACCCTCGACGAAGCCGAGGACCTGGTGGCCCGGTTCGCCGCCGCCGGGGTCCCGCTGTTCCCCGCCCACGTGGTGCGCTACTTCCCGGAGTATGTCGAACTGCGGCGCGCCGTCGCACGCGGAGACATCGGGCGGGTCGCCGTACAGCGTCACACCCGGCAGGGCCGCAGCCCGCGCAACGGCTGGTACCTCGACGAGCCGCTCTCGGGCGGGGTGCTGCTCGACCTGATGATCCACGACATCGACATCGCCCGATGGGTCGGGGGTGAAGTGGCGCGGGTATTCGCCCGCACGAACGTCGTGGACGGCAGCCAGAGCACGCAGGCCTTCCTGACTCACCTCGGGGGCTCCATCTCGGTGCTCACCGCGACCTGGACCACCGCGCCCATCGATTTCCGCACCTCCTTCGAGGTAGCGGGCTCCGACGGGCTCCTGCACGGCGACTCCGACGAGCGCCGCCCCTTCCGCTACCAGGGCAAGGCCGAGCCCGAAGCGGACATCCTGCCCGACTTCTCGCCGCTCACCAGCCCCTACCGGGCCGAGCTCGGGGACTTCCTCGACTCGATCGCGAGTGGCCTCGCCCCGCGTGTCACTGCCCGGGACGGCCTCGAAGCCATGCGCATCGCCGATGCCGTGGCCCGCTCGGCCGTCAGTGGCCTGCCGATCGACCTGGAGCTCACCTCATGAAGATCGCCGTTGTCTCCTTCGCTCACCTGCACGCGACCGAGTACGTCGCCGCCCTGAGGCGGTTCGGCGGCATCGAGATCGCGGCTTGCGACGCCGGATACGCCGGCCGCCCAGTCGCCGAGGAAGGCGGCCCCGAACTGGCCGCCAAACTCGGCATCGGCTACTTCGAGACCGAGGAGGAGTTGTGGGCGTGGCGGCCTGACGGTGTCGTGATCTGCGCCGAGAACGTCAGGCACCACGAACTCGGGTTGCGCGCCGCCGCAGAGGGCGTGCACGCCCTCTGCGAGAAGCCTCTTGCCACGAGTACGGCTCATGCCGCCGAGATGCGTGAGGCGGCGCGGGCCGCGGGCACCGTGCTGATGACGGCCTTCCCTGTCCGCTTCGCCCCCTCCTACGCCGATCTGCGGGCAGCCGTACGGCGGGGCGACCTCGGGCAGATCGTCTCCATCGCCGCCACCAACTGCGGAGGTGTGCCTACCAGCCGGGACTGGTTCGTGGACCCGGCGCGCAGTGGGGGCGGGGCCCTGACCGACCACGTCGTCCACGTGGCCGACCTGCTCGCCGACCTTCTGGAGGACGATCCCGTCGAGGTCTACGCGATCGCCAACACGATCCCCAACCCCGGCGTGGACGTCGAGACGGCCGGCCTGGTCTCGCTGCGCTACCGCGACGGAGTCATCGCCTCGATCGACTGCTCCTGGTCGCGTCCGCCCGGCCGGCCCAACTCGGGTGACCTGGTCACCCTCACCGTCATCGGCACCGAAGGCGTGGCCGAGATCGCTCCTTTCGCCGACGTCCTGACCGGCTGGAACCACCAGGGCGCGCTCGCCCACGGGTGGGGCGCGCCACTGGACGACCTGCTCATCCGCGCCTTCCTCGACGCTGTGCGCGCCGGTGAGTCGCGCCAGCCCGACGCCATGGCGGGTCACCGCACGACCGCGCTCGTCGAGGCGGCCTACCGATCGCTGGCCGACCAGGCCTCCTCTCCGTTGGAGATCCGATGATCCGCACCCTGCTGCTCGCCGCGACCTTACTCGTCGCGCCTACCACCACCACCACCGCCGCCGCCGATCCCACGTCCGGCCGTACGACCGTGACCTTCACCGACACCCATGAGGTGCTGAACGGCAACCCCCTCACCGGCACCGCCTTCGACATCAACTCGCCCAAGCCCAACGGCGAGCGTGGTCACACCTTTACCGACGACCCCGCGATCACGGCGGTGGTCGACGGCTCCAAGAAGATCCCCGACGACGCCGACATCGTCCGTCTGCAGATCGCCTGGGCCGACTTCGAGCCCGCCGACGACGACTTCACCTGGGACCGGCTCGACGCCTTCATGGCCCGCATGGTCGAGCAGGGCAAGACCGTCGAGTTCCAACTGCTGATGTCCGAGGCACCCGACATCCACAACGACCCCAGCGTCTTCGCCTACGAGTATCCGCCCGCCTGGTTGTTCGACGAGGCCGGAGCGAGCTTCCGCATGGCCCCCTACAACACCGTCTACAAGTCGCGGCAGCCGATCTACCACGACCCGATCTACCTGACCGAACTCAAGGAGGCGGTGGACGCCTTCGCCACCCGCTACGACGCCAACCCCGCGATGGCCTGGGTCGACCTGCGAGCCTTCGCCCTGTTCGGCGAATGGTCGGGCTGGAACGACGCGATGCACTTCCCGTGGCCCGACAACGCGACCCGCACGGCCACCCTCCGCAAGATCATCGACATCTACGCTGAGGCGTTCACCAAGACCATGGTCATGTTGCCGAACGCCGGCGCGGACGTGGTCACCACCGACCCCGACGCCGACACCCAGGCCAAGCGGCACACCGCCTTCGCCTTCGACTACGCCGCGCGCAACGAGAACTGGGGCCTGCGCTCCGACACCGTCAACAGCGCCTTCGCATGGATGAACTACGCCACCAGCAGCCAGAGCACGTGGAACAACCGCAAGCTGCGCCGCGACATGATCCAGGTGTCCGAAGGCGCGGGCTGGGACAGCTCGATCATGCTGAACAACCCGCGGCTCGTCGTGAAGAACGCGCTGGAGGGCTACCACACCAACCTCCAGGGCATCAACAACACCAGCTTCGGCCACTGGCAGGCGATGAAGGACGCCTATGGCGAGTGGTTCACCACGCTCGGCCGTTACTCCGGCTACCGCTTCCTCATGCCGAAGGCGGTCTACGACACCAAGGTCAAGCCCGGCGGCCGGTTCGCGATCTCCCAGACGTGGACCAACAACGGCGTGGGCTTCAGTCCCCGGCGCTACCCCGTGGAGGTGCGGTTCACCGACCGGGCCACCGGCACGGTGGTGTGGCGCGGCACCGACACCGCACTCGACCAGACCGGCCTGTTCAAGGGCGACGTGCGGGAGGTGGAGTCGATCTTCGCCATCCCGGCCGAGGTCCCGGCCGGAACCTATGACGTCGCGATCGCCATGCTCGGCGAGGACGGCAAGCCACGCATCGAACTGGCCATGCCGGACGGCAGCGGCAAGGTCTACCGCATCGGTACGGTCGAAGTCGCGGCGGACGCCGTACAGCCCGCAAAGCCCGGCTCGCCGCTCACCCAGTTCCTGGTCCAAGGCGAGGACTACACCGCAGCCCAGGGCGCCTACGGGGTGGAGGCCCCGCCGGAGGGCGGGTTCGGCGCGCTCTACCTGGACGAAGCGGGAGAGTGGGCCGAGTACGACAACGTCACCGTGCCCGCGAACGGTACCTACCGCCTGGAGCTGCGGCTCTCCTCCGAACAGGACAACCACTTCCGCATCCAGGTCGACGGCCAGGACGTGCTGGGCTCCTTCGCCGTCCCGGACTCCGGCGGCTACAACACCTATCGCACAGTCGAGCGCCGGCTCCAGCTCACCCAGGGCCGCCACACGATCCGCGTGATCCGGGACGACGGCCGCTGGTCCTTCCTGAACTGGATGCGCTTCACCCTTGAGCGTCCGGAATCGCTGACCATCCAGGCCGAGCAGCCCACCGCGCAGGAAGGGGTGTGGCTCGCGGCCAACGACGCCGTCAGCGACGACGGCACACCCGGCGTCTCCGTCGTCGACACCGGCGACTGGCTGCGCTACGACGACGTCAAGGTACCCGTGAGCGGCGACTACCTGCTGCAGATGCGCTACTCGACGGTCAACGCCGACCCGCTGAAGTTCAGGGTGGAAGTCGACGGCACCGACGTCTCCGGCCCGCTGAGCCTGCGCGAGAGCGGCGGGGTCGGCAAGATGCGGACCGAGGACTTCGTCCTCCCGCTGACCGCCGGCAACCGCTCGATCAAGGTGGTCTGGACCGAGGCCAAGTCGAGCATCGTGTGGAACTGGATGCGGCTCGACCTTCAGGGCTCCCACACGGCGACGACCGAGGCCGAGAACTACACCATGCAGTGGAACATCGGTCAGGAATGGTCCTGGCAAGGCGCCGACACCGGCGTGGTCACCGGCACGTACGGCTCAGCCAAGGCGGTGGGCAAGGTCGACGAAGGCGACTACCTGCGCTACGAGAACGTCTTCGTGCCACACACCGGCCTCTACCGGGTCTCCTTCACCGCCAAGTCCGACCAGACCACCTCCTTCCGGTTCGAGGTCGACGGCGACCGCCACCCGGTGCAGGTGCCGAAGACGGACTTCACGACGGTCACGACCTGGGTGAAGCTGGCGGCCGGGCTGCACACCTACCGGATCGTCGCCGACGGGCCCGGCCTGGTGCTCGACAAGTTCACCGTCACGGCCGCGACCGCCGCCATCAAGGGGCTCGCCGTCACCGGCGCCACCACGCTCGACGTCGGCGCGTCGGCCGACGTTTCCGCGGAGGCGGTGAACGCCGACGGCAGCCGCACTCCGGTCACCGAAGGCGTCGTCTTCGCCAGCTCCGACCCCACAGTCGCCACGGTCGACGCCGCCGGCCGGGTCAACGCCGTCGGATGGGGTTCGACCACCGTCACGGCGAGCTACGACGGCTTCTCCGGCTCCTACCGGCTGACGGTCACCGATCCCGGCATCCGGCTCACCTACGTCAACGACGACGACTCGCGAATCGTCTACTCCGGCTCGTGGGGTGTCTCGGCCAACCGCGGGCTGGGCGACCACGGCGACGACGTGCACTACTCCACGGGCAAGGGCGAGTACGCCGAGTTCACCTTCACCGGAACCGGGATCAGCTACCTCACCGAACGCTTCACCGACATGGGTGTCGTCGACGTCTACGTCGACGGGGTAAAGCGCGCGTCGGTCGACTGCTACGGCCCGGTCCGGCTCGGCGCGCAGCGGGTGTTCCGGCTGGGCGGCCTGCCGTACGGCGAGCACAAGATTCGCATCGTGAACACGCAGAACTTCGCCGACACCGGGAGGCTGGCCCTCGCCGACGCCTTCGTCGTCGAGACGCCTCGCCCGTGGACGACCGGTGCGGAGCTCTCCGCGACCAAGGTCACCAAGAAGTCCGTGACCCTCACCTGGCCCTCAGCCGAAGCGGCGGCCGGATACGCGGTCTTCGACGGCGACACCGAGGTCGAGCGGGTCAAGAAGAAGACGAAAGTGAAGATCGGCTCGCTCGCTCCTGGCTCGACGCACACCTTCACCGTGCGCGCGGTGACCTCCGGCGGCGAGGTGATCCCGGACGGGCTCTCCGTCCAGGCGACCACGAAGGAACGGCGATGACGGTCCTGCGGATCGAGGGGGCCGCCGACCCGGTCGACGGCCGCCTGCCGATCCTGTCCGGCCTGCCGCACTCCGCCGGGCACGACGGCGCGGAGGTCGACGACGAGATGCGGCACAACCTCGGCTACGGGCGACCCCGCACGCTGCTGCCGTACACCAGGCAGATGGGCTACTCCCGCGAGCGGAGCCAGCGGGAACTGCCCACGGTCGTGCTGGAGAACGAGGTTCTCACCGCGACCTTCCTACCCGGGTACGGCGGGCGGCTCTGGTCGCTGCTCCACCGGCCCACCGGACGGGAATTGCTGCACCGCAACCCGATCCTGCAGCCGGCCAACCTCGGCTTGCGGGACGCCTGGATCGCGGGCGGGGTGGAGTGGAACCTGGGCATGACCGGCCACTGGCCGCTGACGTGCGAGCCGCTGCACGCGGTGGCCGCGGAGACCGCCGACGGCACGCCGGTCCTGCGGATGTTCGAGTTCGAGCGGCTCCGGCGGCTGGTGCTGCGGATCGACGCCTGGCTACCGGCCGGGTCGCCCGTGCTGCTCGTGCGGGTGTCGGTGCACAACCCGGCCGACGAGGTCACCCCGGTCTACTGGTGGTCCAACATCGCGGTCCCGGAGAGCGAGGGAGTGCGGGTGGTCGGCCCCGCGGTGGGCGCCTACCACTTCGACTACCTGACGAACCTGCGCCGGGTGGGCTTTCCCGAGGTGGACGGTGCCGACCGCAGCTATCCGGCGACCGCGGACCGGGCCGCCGACTGGTTCCTCGACCTGCCCGACGGGCAGCGCCGGTGGATCGCGGCCCTGGACGAAGGCGGATCGGGGCTCGTTCACGCCTCCACGGAGCTGCTGCGGGGCCGCAAGCTCTTCCACTGGGGCACCTCCCAGGGCGGCCGACGCTGGCAGGAATGGTTGTCCGGGCCCGGCTCGGCCTACCTGGAGATCCAAGCGGGGCTGGCCCGTACCCAGTTGGAGCACCTGCCCATGCCGGGTGGCGCCACCTGGTCGTGGGTGGAGGCCTACGGACGGCTCGACGTCGACGCGGCGGCCGTGCACGGGAATTGGCCGACCGCGTGCTCGGCGGTCGAGGAGGCCCTGGCGCGGCTGGTGCCCGCGGCTCGGCTGGAGCAGGAACTGGAGACGGCGGTCACCGAGACCGGCGAGGTGTTCTGCGCCGGTTCGGGTTGGGGCGGACTGGAAGGGCTGCCGGGCTTCCCGGAACCCGGACCGGTGCAGCGGCCCTGGCAGGAGCTGCTGGTGACCAGCCGCCTGCCCGCCGTCGACCCGCCGGCGGCTCCGCTGACGGGAGCCCGCTGGCGGGCCCTGCTGGAGAGCAGCGCCGACGACTGGCACGCCTGGTACCACCTGGCGCTGATGAGACTGAGCGACGGTGACGTCGACGGTGCTCAGGACGCCTGCCTGCGTTCGGTGAACGACCGGGTGACCCCCTGGGCGATTCGTGTGCTGGGGTTCCTGACCGACTCGCCGCGGGAAGCAGCTGATCTGCTGTTTCTGGCGCACAGGCTGGACCCTGCGTCGCCGGAACTGGCCGCCGAGGCGCTGGAGGCGCTGGTCGCGGACGGTCGGACCGAGGTCGCGCTGGCCGTGATCGAGGGCCTGCCTTACCGGGATCTCGGCCGGTTCCGCCTGATCGCGGCGCGGGCCGGCGATGAGGGGTCGGCGCGCCAACTGCTGGCCGAGGGCATCGAGGTCGACGATCTGCGGGAAGGAGAGGACTCCCTCGACCGGCTCTGGCTCCGCCTCCACCCCGGCGAACCCGTTCCGGCCGTCTACGACTTCCGCATCGGGTGAGTGGGACGGCTACTCGGACGAGGAGGAGCCGTGGCAGTTGCCGCGCAGGGACAACCAACCCTGCGCGGCCCGGACGGCCGCCATGTCGGTCGTATCGGCGGATGGCCATGGCGAGGATGCGCGCTGGTTCAGTGAGGGGTCGGTCGCCCCGCTCGCCGTAATGGTCAACCGGCGCTCAAAGGACGATTTCGGGCCATCACCACCCACCCGCAGCAAAGCAGTACCCGATCGAAACCCGCCGCGCGGGTGATGATCTCCCGATCAAGCGATGCCTACCCTGACGCCATGCGCTTTCGCTCACCCCTGCTGATCGGCCGAGATCGGGAGAGCGCGCTTCTCACCGCGCACCTGCACGACGTACGGCAGGGGCGCGGCGGCGCCGTCTTCCTGATCGGGGATGCCGGGATCGGAAAGTCCAGGCTGGTCGCCGACTGCACTCTTCAAGCGTTGGACGACGGCATGGTCGTGCTGCGCGGCCGCGGTAGTGGCTCCAGCCGCGGGGTGTCGTACAAGCCGCTCAGGGAGGCCCTGTTCTCCTTCGCCAGAACCCATGGCCCCCCGGACGATCCCATGCTCGACGCCTACCTGCCCGCGCTGACCACGCTCTTGCCGGAGTGGCGGAGCACGGCGGGCCCCGAGCATCTCGAATCGCTCATCGTGCTGTCGGAGGCCGTGCTCCGGCTGCTGATCGCGATCGGCCGCGACCGGGGTGTGGTCCTGGTCCTGGAGGATCTGCACGACGCCGATGCCCAGACGCTCGCGGTGGTGGAGTATCTCGCCGACAACCTCGGCGACCTGCCGATCATGCTCCTGGCCAACCTGCGTGGGCACAGCAGCCAGGCGCAGCGGGTGGCCGACGACTGCGCCCGGCGACGGGCCGCCACCCTGATCGGGCTCGAACCGCTGACCGGCGCCGACCTGGGCGCTCTGGCCGCCGCCTGCCTGGGCTGCGATCCCGGCGAGTTGCCGCCCCGGCTGCTGCGCCATCTGGAGCGCACCGCCGACGGCAACCCGTTCGTGGTCGAGGAGCTGCTCAGCGCGATGGCCGGGAACGGCGCCCTGGAGCTGGAGACCGGGCGATGGCAGCTGACCAGCGATCCCGCCACCCAGGTGCCGGTCACGCTGATCGAGAGCATCGCCGTACGCGCCGAGCAGATCGGCCCGGCCGGCCAGAGGATCCTGCACGCTGCCGCGATCTTCGGGCGGCGTTTCCCGGTCGCGCCGCTGCAGGCGATCGTCGGGCTGTCGGATCGCGACATGCTGGCGTTCCTGCGCGCGGGGGTGGCCGCGCAGCTCATCAAGGCCGACGAAGCCGAGAGCGGCTGGTACACCTTCCGTCACACGCTCACCGCCGAGGCTCTGCTCGGCAACCTGATTCCGACCGAACGCACGATGATCGCCCGCCGGGCGGTGGCCGCGGTCACCGCGCTCCAGCCCGGCCTTCCCGGCGAGTGGTGCCAGGTGGTGGCCGCCCTGCACGTGGTGGCCGGCGAGCAGTCGGAGGCGGGACGGCTGCTGGCCGACGCCGGGATGCGGCTGCTGGAGATCGGCGCGGCCGGGGCGGCGATCAGCCTGCTGGAGAACGCCTACGAGCGGCTGCGGGACGACCTGCCCGAGGTGCGGGCGGAGGTGCTGGTCTCGCTGCTGCACGCGCTGTCCGAAGGCGGGCAGGCGGCGCGGGCCGTGGCCCTGGCCGACGAGGTCTCCGAACTGGACTGCTCGGGTGTCCCGTCGGCCTGCCGGATCGCCCTGCGCGTCAAGGCGGCCTGGGTCGCCGCCGAACTCGGCCGCTTCGACGAGGGGATGACCCACGTCGCCGCGGGACGGGAGCTGTTGGAAGCCCACTGGGACGAGGCGCCCGCCGCCGCCCTGGACGTGGTCGAAGCCCGTCTCCTGACGCGTCTGTGCGACCGGCAGCCGGAGCGGCTCGCCCGCCGCGCGGCGCAGACCGCGGCGCGGCTGCCCCTGCCCGAAGTGGCCTGCCAGGCGTGGGAGCTGCTGGCCCACCTGGTGCGGCCGCGGGGCCTGGCCGAGGCTGACCGGTACCTCGCCAAGGTGCTCGCCGCCGCCGAGGAGCACGGTCTGGGCCTGTGGCGGATCCGCGCGCTGTTCCGGCTGGCCGTCAACGCGAGCCTGCGCGACGGCGACACCTCGCAGGTGGAGCATGCGATACGGCAGGCGGTCACGGCCGGCGCGGTGACCACGGTGTACACCGCCCAGGCGACGCTGGCGATGTTGCACGCCATGCGTGGCGACTTCGCGGAGGCGGAGGCGCTGTCGGCGTCATGGGCCGAGACCAGCATCCGGCTCAGTCATGCTGACTACACCCACTACATGCTGCTCGCCCAGGCGACCTCCGCCGCGCACCAGGGCAGGCGCAGGGAGATGGACGAGGCTCTGGCCGCGTTCCGCAGGTGGGGCGGTGAGGACAGCGATTACGTGGCGCTGTCGCACGGCCTGTGCCAGGCGGTCTGCGCGCTGCTCGAAGAGGATCGCAAGGCCGCCGCCGACTCTCTGGGCCGCGCCAGGGAGTGGGAGGACGGGCGCCCGGGGTTCTATTCGTTGAGCGGCCGGTTCGGTCTGGCTCTGCTGCTCGACGCTCTGGCCGATCGGACGGATGCGGCCGAGTGCGCGGAGATCGGAGCGAGTCCGGCGGGGATGCTGAGGTGGAACCGGCACTTCGTGCTGCTGGCGGAGGCGGTGGCGCTGGGCAGGTCGGGGCGGGGAGAAGAGGCGCGCGCCCGGGTCGAAGAGGCCAGGGAGACCGCGAAGCCGTACCGGATGGCAACGAACCTGGGGTTGCGGCTGGTAGCGGAAGCGGCGCTCGCCGATGGGTGGGGTGACGCGCCCACCTGGTTGCGCACGGCCGAGGAGTACTTCTACGAGGCGGGCGTCCCGGCGGTGGCCGGAGCGTGCCGGACGTTGCTGCGCCAGGCCGGGGTGGGGGCGGCGCACCGGCGCAGCGGGCACGAGCGCATCCCCGAGGAGCTGCGGCGGCTGGGGGTGACCGTGCGGGAGCACGAGGTCTTCGCGCTGCTGGCCGAGCGGCGGGGGAACGTGGAGATCGCCAAGCTGCTGTTCATCTCGCCGCGAACCGTGGAGAAGCATGTGGCCAGCCTGTTGTTGAAGACCGGGTGCACCGATCGTGCCGGGCTGTGCAACCTGGCCGCCGAGCTGCCCCGCTGACGCTTTCTGGGGCACGATCCCCCATCCATGACAAAAACACGACAATTTATGGGGGGTTGGAGCGCCGATGTCTCCCCTCAGCGGGCGACCGCACAGTGGAAAACATGATCGAGATCCGCCTGCTCGGTGCCGTCGAGGCTTACCACGACGGACACCGCCTCGGGCTGGGGCCGCGCAAACAGCGCCTGACCCTGGCCATCCTGGCGCTGGAGGCCAACCGGCCGGTTCCAGTGGCCCGCCTCGTCGACCTCACCTGGCCGGAGTCGCCACCGCGTACGGCCGAGCACGCCATCCGGGTCGCCGTCTCCCAGCTCCGCACAGCCTTCAGGCAGATCGCCGAAGTCGACCTGGTCTCCCAAGGATCGGGCTACCTGCTGCGCACCGATCCACGCACGATCGACGTGCACCGCTTCCGCGAGCTGGTCCAGCAGGCCCGCCTCGCCGCCGACGACCACACCCGGGTGACCCTGCTGGAGACCGCGCTGGGCTTGTGGCGCGGACCGGCGCTGGCCGGGGCGGCCCTTCCGCAAGTGCAGGAACGCCTGGGCGGCGGCCTGGAGGAGGCTCGGCTGACCGCGCTGGAGGACAGACTCGACGCGGAGTTGCGTCTGGGCCGTCACCGCGACCTGCTGGAGGTGCTCACGGAGCTGACCCGCGCGCACCCCTTCCGCGAGCGGCTGACCTGCCAGCTGATGACCGCGTTCTACCGATGCGGCCAGCCCAACGCCGCCCTCGAAACGGCCAGGACGGCCCGGCGGGGTCTGGCCGAGGAGATGGGCCTCGATCCCGGCCCTGACTTCCAGCGGCTGGAACTGGCCATCCTGCGCAACGACCCGAACCTCCTGCCGGATCAGGCATCCCCGCCACGGGAGCGGCCGGAGACGCGCGTCCCCGCCCAGCTCCCCCCGAGCGTCTCCGCGTTCACCGGCCGCACCGGCCAGCTCCGCTGGCTCGACGACACGACCCGCGAGCTCTCGACGCCGCTCACCGTGGCACTCCTGGGCCCGGCGGGGACCGGCAAGACCGCGCTCGCGGTGCATTGGGCGCACCTGGCCCGCGACCGCTTCCCCGACGGGCAGCTCCACCTCGATCTGAACGAGTACGGCTCCCGCCGCGCTCTGTCCCGCCTGCTGCGCGCCCTGGACGCCGACGAGGACGACCGGGACCTTGACCTGGAGGAAGCCGCCGCGCTCTACCGCACCCAGATAGCCGATCGGCGCATGCTGATCCTGCTCGACAACGTGGTCACCTCCGAGCAGGTCAGGCCACTCCTGCCGGGCATCGGCGGCAGCCTCACCCTGATCACGAGCCGGGAGAGCCTGAGCGGGCTGATCGCGCTGGACGGCGCCCGCCCCCTGCGGCTGCCGCCGCTGTCCGCCGGCGAGGCGCGTGAGCTGCTGACCCGCCTCATCCGGCCCGACCGGGCACCCGCGCAGGCCGGGGACCTGGACCGGCTGGCCCGGCTCTGCGGCTACCTGCCCGCCGCGTTGCGCCTGGCGGCGGCCGAGGTGTCCGCCAGCCGGACGATCTCCGACCTGGTGACCGAACTCGAAGAGGAGCAGGACGAGCTCGTCCTGCACGCTGAGCCGCCGCCCAAGCCGCATGGACGGCTCAAGCTCGGCCTGGCCGGGCTGCACTGTAATCGGACTATGAGGCAACTCTGAACGTCGGCGCCGACCATGCCGGTATGACCGCCCAGATCTTCCGGATCGCCCACGTCTCGCGCGGGGCGGCCATGGACTCCTCCCGGCTCGCCCTGCCGTGCGAGATCACCCGCGAGTGGGCCTGGGGCTCGTCCAAGGGGTCCGGGGTCCGGGTCTGCCTGATCGACAGCGGGGTGGACGCCACGCATCCCGAGCTGGGCGGGCCGGTCACCCCGCTGACCGTGGCCGGCGAACCGGGCGACGACGGCGTCGAGCGCCTGCGCGTCGTACCCGACACCGAGGTGGACCAGGTAGGTCACGGCACCGCCTGCGCGGGCGTGATCCGGGCGGTCGCCCCCGACTGCGAGCTGACCAGCGTCAGGGTGCTCGGCAGCGGTCTGCGCGGCAGCGGCGAGGTGTTGCTGACCGCGCTGGGGTGGGCCATCGACCAAGGCTTCGATCTGGTCAACCTGAGCCTGTCCACCCGCCGCACCGAATACAAGGAAGCTCTGCACGACCTGGTGGACCGCGCCTGCTTCGCCGGGGTCACCATCGTCGCCTCCGCGCACAACCGGCCGGTGCGCAGCTATCCGTGGAACTTCGCCGGCGTCGTCTCGGTGGGATCGCACAACAAGCTGGACGGCGAATACCTGGAGGCCAACCCGGAGCCACCGGTCGAGTTCTTCGCCCGAGGAGTCGCCGTCGAGGTCCCCCAGCCGGGTGGTGGACGGTCACGCCTGTCCGGCAACAGCTTCGCGACTCCGCACATCACCGGAATGTGCGCCCGCATCCTGGGGCACCACCCCGGCCTGTCCACCGGCCAGCTCAAGTACGTCCTGGCCGCGATCGCCGACAACAGGATCTGAGGAGACCGACATGGGCCGAGAAATGCCCGACTCGCTGACTGCCTCGCTCGGCCGGGTGCTGCTGCCCGGCGCGCACACCGAGGTGATGCGGTCCACTGTACGGCTGGGCAGGCTGACCTTCTCAGCCGCTGCGGCCTCGATCTTCCTCTACGACGAGCGACGCGACCAGCTGATCTTCGAGGCCTCGTCGGGAGAGGGAGAGGACCGCCTGCAGGGCCTGGCCATTCCGCCCGGACACGGTGTCGCGGGCTGGGTGTTCCAGACCGGCGAGACCGTGGTCTGCGACGTGCGCGACAACCCCCGTTTCGACCGCGAGTTCGCCGCGCGCACCGGCTACGTGCCCGAGACGCTCATGACCGCCCCGCTGGAGCTCGACGATCACATCATCGGCGTGTTGCAGGTGCTCGACCCGGCGCTCGACCGTTTCGGCGAACTGGCCGCGATCGATCTGCTCACCGAGCTCGCCAACCAGCTCGCGATCACGCTCGCGCTGGTGACGGCCATCCGGGGACGTGAGGTCACCCCGCTGCACCGCCTGGAATCCGCGCTCAGCCGTACCGAAGCACCTGTCTCCGCCGTCGACGAGCTGCTCGACGCGCTTGGCAAGTTCGTGCTGACCAGTTCAGGCCGTGTGTAGAAAGGATCATCCATCATGCCCTTCGATGCCCTGACCGCCTTGCGCGAAGCCGGTCACCCGCTGGAGTTCCTCACCGACGGCCAGCGCGCCGTCTTCGCCTCGTTGAGCGAGCCCGAGGTCGAGGTGCTCAACTCGATCAAGGCCAAGCTGGAGGAGGCCGACGACACCGACGTGGAAGGCCATGAAGTCAAGGTGGTCTGATGTGCCCCGGCTGCCGGACGGAGACCACGCCGCAGGACCGCTTCTGCCGTCACTGCGGCGCCAGCTTGGCCGTCGTCCCCGAGCTGAGCAGCCGCAAGAACGTCGTGGTGCTCTTCATCGACCTGGTCGGCTCGACCACCCTGGCGGAGGGGATGGATCCCGAGCCCCTGCGCGTCCTGATGGACCGCTACTACAGGGTGTGCACCGAGGCCATCGGCGAGCACGGCGGCGTGATCGAGAAGTTCATCGGCGACGCCGTCATGGCGGTCTTCGGGATGCCGGTGGCACACGAGGATGACGCCGCCCGGGCGGTACGAGCCGCCCTGGAGGTGACGGCGGGCGTCCGTGGGCTGGGCGGCGGGCTGGACGTGCATTCGGGGATCTTCTCCGGCGAGGTGATCGCCACCGCGCTGCCCACCGGCGATCTGCGGGTGGTCGGGGATGCGGTCAACACCGCCGCCCGGCTGCAGTCGGCCGCCGGGGCCGGGGAGATCCTCATCGGTAAGAGCGTGGCGCAAGCCGTACGCGATCTCATGGAGTTGCGCCCGGTGCCGTCGCTGACGCTGAAGGGAAAGGCCAAGCCGGTGCCCGCGTGGCTGGTCATCGCGCCGAAAGCGGCGCCTGAGCGGGCTCGGGCGCCGTTCGTCGGCCGGGCAGGGGAACTGAAGGAGCTCGAGCAGGCGTTCCGGCGGGTGGTGCGAAAGCTGGAGTGCAGGGTGGTCACCGTGCTGGGCGTCCCGGGGCTGGGCAAGACGCGGCTGGTGCGCGAGTTCCTGGCCGCATTGCCGCCGCAGGCGGCGCGGGTGCTGACGGGGCACTGCCAGTCGTACGGCAAGGGCATCACCTATCAGCCGATCGTCGAACTCTTCGACGACCTGCCGGGCGGCGCGGAACTGGCCGCGTACCTGGCCGCCGACCGAGGGGTGGAGGAGATCGCCTGGGTGGTGCGCCGCCAGCTCGAGGAGCTGGCCGCGCGCATGCCGCTGATCGTGGTCTGCGAGGACCTGCACTGGGCCGAGCCCACCCTGCTGGACCTGCTGGAAGAACTGGCCGCCGGACTGTCCGGGCTACCGGTGCTGCTGATCTGCGTAGCCAGGCCCGAGCTGCTCGAAACACGTCCGGGCTGGGTCTCGGCGGCGACAGTGGATCTCGGCCCGCTCGCCCCCGACGAACTCGACCTGCTCCTGGCACACCTGGAGCCGGATGTCGTGGCGCATTCGACGGCCGGGACGCTGGAGCGGGTGGCGGAGGCCAGCGGCGGCAACCCGCTGTTCGCCGAGCTGATGATGGACATGCTGGCCGAAGGCGACGAGAACGCCATCCCGCCCACGATCCAGGCGCTGCTGACCGCCCGCATCGACCGGCTGCCACCCCGCGAACGCCAGGTACTGGCCCGCGCCTCCGCGTTCGGCCGCCACTTCAGCGGCGACGGGGTGGCCGCACTGCACGACGTGCCGGAGGAGGTGCCGGGCGCTCTCGCCCAGGTGCAGCGCCGCCGCCTGGTGGAGCGGGACGGGTCCGGCTTCCGCTTCGCGCAGGCGCTCACCCGTGATGTCGTGTACTCGATGAGCCCCAAGGCCGAGCGGCGCGGCTGGCATCTGCGGATCGCCGACCGGGTGAAGGGCCTGCCCGAGACGGCCTACCATCTCGAAGCCGCCTGCCTGCTGGCCAGAGAGGTGAGCCCGGCCGACCCCGCCAACGTGCCGCTCGCCCGGCGCGCCGCCGCCCACCTGGCCGAGGCGGGCGCCCAGGCGCTCACCCGCAAGGACCTGTCGGCCGCGGTCAACCTGCTGGAGCGGGCGCTGGTCCTGATGCCGGTCGAGGAGCCCGGTCATCGGGTGCTGGTCATCCGGTTGTGCGACGCGTACGTCCTGCTGGGCCGCCGGGAGGAGGCCGCTGCCCTGCTGGAGCGCAGCACGCCCGCGTTCGCCGACACGCGCGGGCGGCACCTCCTCGGCATTCAGCGGCATCTGCTCGCGCTGCGGTACGGCTCCGCCATGCCGTACCACGGGGCGGAACCCGAGGCGGGTGACCACTTCGGGTGGTGCCGTATGCAGCAGGTGCGGGCGCTGACGTGGCTCGCCGCCGGGCAGATCGGCAGGGCGGAACAGGCCATGCGGGCGGCGGTGGACCATGCGCGTGCGCTGGGCGATCTCTATGAGGAGAAGCGGCTGCTGATCGCGCGGTGCGAGCTGGCGCAGTGGTCACCCGCGCCGCTGGAGGAGGGCCTGGCGCTGTGCGCGGGGCTGGCGGAGCGGTTCGCCGGCGATCGGGCGCTGCTGGTGATGGTGCTCTTCACCGAGGCCAGGCTGCGGGCGCTGCGTGGTGAGATCGAGGCGGCCCACGGCCTGCTGGATCGCGCCGACGGCCACGCCCGCGACCTCAACCTGGGCCTTGCGGGGGCCGCGGTCACCCAGGCCCGCGCACTCGTCTGCTCGCTCGCCGGCGATCACATCCGGTCCGCCGACCTGTACGGCGAGGCCGCACGGGCCCTGCACGCGATGAGCCTGCCCGTGCCTGCCCGGACGTTACGTGTGTACGCGGCCCGCGAGCGCTTCCAGGCCGGAGCGGGCCTCGACGACGTGCCTCTCGACGGGCTGGAGCTCCGCGCCGAGCTGGTCGTCCGCTGCCTGCGCGCCCGCGCCGGCAGCATGGAGCATGCCGAGACCGCTCTCGCCCTGCTGGACGGCACCGACGATCCATGCCTGCGCGGCGACGTCCTGGCCGAGATCGCCCGCGCCTGGCACGAGCATGGCCGGGCAGCCGAGGCCACCGTCCTGGCCTGCCGCGCGCGGGATCACTACCTCGGACGTGGCGCCACGCTCCCAGCCGCTCGGGTGGCTGCCTGGCTGGAGAGCCCGGACCGGTGACCCAGCCACTGGAGTGGCAGCTCGGCGATCAATCGCGGATGATCGACCTGCGACCCTCCGCAGGGGGCGAACGAGCCGGCACGCCCGCCGTCCCGTGCCCGGTCTTCCTCGCCCGCGAACGCGACCCCGAAGTGGACGCGCTCCAGGCCGGGCTGTGGCGGCTGGGCATCCCTTCGCTGCGGGCCGGACTGGACACGCCGCTCCTGGTGGACGCGGACGGCTTGCTCTTCGACGGGGTACGGCCGACCGTGCTGTGGGTCAGGCACCTGTCGCCCCGTGCCGCGCCCGAGCATCCTGTGAGCGCGGTGCGCCGCTACCGCAACGACGCCTGGCGCGCCTTGCTGAGCCAGCTGGACGCCGTCGCCGCGGCGCCCGTGCTCGGCACCGGGCCGGGTCTGCTCCGCCAGCTCGCCGTCGCGCGAGACCTCGGCATCCGGGTTCCGGAGACGGTGGTCACCACGCGGCCCGGCACCGATGTCGTCCGGCTGCGCACGTCGCGGGTGGTGGCCAAGGCGCTGGACAGCCACGCCGTCGAAGCCGCCCCCGGTCTGCTGGCCGGCGCCTTCGCCCAGATCGTGCCACGAGACGAGGTGCTGGGCTGGACCTGCCAGGCGCCGCTGGTTCTGCAGGAGTACGTCTCCCATGACTGCGAGCTACGGGTCTACCACCTGCGGGGCGAGATCCACGCCTTCCGCGTGGTCAAGGGCATGCCTGAGTCGCTCTGGCTCGACGAGGACGCCGTCCAGGTGATCGCCTGCCCGGTGCCCGAGCCGGTCGTGAACGCCACCCGCAGGCTGGCGGAGGCGCTCGGGCTGGGGTACGCGGCCTTCGACTTCCTGATCAGGCAGGGCGAACCGGTCTTCCTGGAAGCCAACGTCACCGGGGACTGGCGCTGGTTCGAGCGCCGTGCCGACACGCGAGCGCTCACGCGCGGGGCGGTCAAGATGATCGCCCGCCTCCACCGCGCGGGCGGCGGAACACGGCAGCGCCCGCTGTCCTTCCTGGCGCTATGAGCGGACTATGAACCGGCTCTGAAGCGCCCGGCCGACATTACTCATGTGCGACTGATCGAACCGAAGGCCCCGCCGGAGCCCTGGATCCAGTACGGACTCAAGGCCCACCGCGACGTGTACGCGGACCTGGAGTCCCTCGCGCGCCCCGCGCTGGCCGAGGGGTCGGCTACCGAGTTCTTCTTCATGCGCAAGGCCCCCGGACTCCGCATCCGCTTCCAGGCTCCCGCCGGCTTCGGCGACCTGGTGACCGAGCGGCTGACCGGCTGGCAGCAGGAGGGCCTGATCGAGCAGTGGCGCCACGGCGTCTACGAGCCGGAGACCTACCTGTTCGGCGGCGAGTCCTCGATGCGCAGCGTGCACCGGGTCTTCACCGCCGACTCCCTGGCCTGGCTCGGCTTCCACCGCTTGACCTCGCCCGGACCGACCTGGGCGATGTCGCTACTGATGATCCAGTCGCTGCTGTCCACGCTGAAGGTGGTCGGCTGGGAGGACCTCGACGTCTGGGACCGGCTGAGGCGACACGGCCGAGCCGCACCCGGCGCGCTGGGCGATCCGCGTGTCCAGACCCTCGCCGCAGCCCTGCGCTCCGCCTGGCCGTCCAGGGAGAAACTGGCGGCCAAGCTCTCTCCCGAGGCGGTCGCGCTGGCCGACGAGTACGACGCCGCGGTGCGGACGGAGGGGCCCCGCTGGTTCGAGGAGTACTTCGAGAGCGGTCATGCCCTCATCGGCCCGCGCGAGGCGGCGGCCTTCGTGATCATCTTCCACTGGAACCGCGCGGGGCTCACCGGCGCCCGGCAGTCCCTCCTCACCGAGGCCTTGCTGATCCGCGGGGTGGAGGGGAACGTATGAGCGCCCTGCTCCGGATCGCCGGCCTGCCGATCAGGACGTGGCTGGCCGGCTCGGCCCCCGGCCTCTTCGAGCTGATCCGTCTCCTGGAGCAGGCCGACGCGCGCTACCGCGCTCAGGCCACCGCCCTCGCCGATCGCCTCGGCGAGCTCGTGCCCACCCTCCCCGTCGCAGAACGCCGCCTGGTCCTGTCCGTACGGCGAAGCCTCCACCAGGGCAAGCACCCCGCCACCACGGCTCTTCGCCCGATCGTCCCCGAAGCCCTGCGGCCCGCCCTCGACGAGCACGAACGCCTCTCCGGCCTGGTCCGCGACCTCGAACAGCAGGCCGGCCGCCACCTCGACACCGAGCACGAGCGTCTCCTGTCCCTGCCCTGGGACCTGATCGGCTCCAGCCTCACCCATGACCGCGAGAGCTTCGACATCGCCGCCGACATCCGCCGCCGCCTGGCCGCCGGCGAGCCCTGGACCTCCAAGCGGCTCCGCCGGAGCAGCGAATACCTCTGGCGCATGATCGCCCGCGGCACGGTCAAGACCACGCCGCGCGGCTGGCTCGGGCACGTCGCGCTGCTCCGCCTCGCCGACGTGGAGCTCCACGGGGCCGCCGGGATCTCGGTGACCGACGAGGCCGCCGTCGAGTGGACGCAGAACGTGCACACCCACCGGGTCGACCTCGCCGGCGCCGAACCGCTCGACCCCGAGCACCTGATCTCGCTCACCCCGCTGCACTGGCTCGACGACGGCCGCCTGGCCATCTGGACCCGCGACACCACCAAGCCCGGCTCGCGCGACATGATGACCTGCAAGGTCCGCCTGGCCGCCGGCCTGGACCGGATCGTCGAAGCCCTCGGCCCGCGCGCCCGCACCGTCGGCGACCTCACCCGCGAACTGCCCCAGGTGTCGCCCGCCTTCCTCGGCAAGCTCGCCCGGCGCGGCATCCTCGACGTGTCGGCTCCCCCGCACCGGCAACGCCGCCCGTGGCGGACGATCACCGAGCAGGAGACGCCGCGCGAGACCGGCTTCGTGGACGTGTACCGGCGGGCGAACGAGCCCCTGTCGGCCGACCTGGCGACGCTGCAGCACGCCTTCGAGCAGTGCCGGCGGATCCACGCGCTGATCAGGGCCGAGCATCCGCCGACGCCGCCCGCCTTCCTCGACCGCATCGGCGAACAGCCGCAGCCGCTCATGGACGTCTTCGTGGCGGAGGCCGCCGGTCAGGAGGCGCCGTCCACCCGAGGGCGGGGCAGGACAGGCTGGCCGGCCGCGAAGAGCCCCGGCTCCGCCTACGGCCGGCTGCTCGCGCTCATCGCCGCCGCCGACGGCCCCGTGGACATCGGGGCCGACACGCTCGACGAGCTGGGAACGCCGCAGGCGCCGCTCACCTGGCCCACCGACGTCATGGTCAGGCCGCTGGCCTCGGGCGGCTGGGTGCTCGACGGATCGGGCCCGGCCGGCGTGCTCGACGCCCGCTTCGTCGACGCCCTGCGCTGGCTGCACGGATCCGTACCCGCCGCCGACGACTATCGGGCCTTCCTCGACGAATTGGACCGGCTGACCGGGCTGCCCTCCGTCGAGGTGCTCTACCCGCCGCTGTCCGAACGCGCCGCGAACGCGGTCCGCCGCCCCCGTTACACCAAGCTGTGGACCGGGGACCCGTACTGCGGGCAGTACTGGCCCTCCTGGGACCCCGACGGCTTCCTCCCCCTGGGCGACCTCACCGTCCACCAGGCCGACGGCCGCGTCGTCATCTCCCACGCCGGCCGCCCCGTGCGCATCGTCCAGCACGTCACGCGCACCGCCACCGCGCCCTGGACCGTCCTGACCGAGATCCTCAACGCCGGCTCCCTGGCACGCGCCGCGCACACCCCGCGACTCGGCTTCTCGCTCGGCGCCCACCCCGGCCGCACCTTCGTCCCCCGGATCACCGTGGCGGGTACCCTCGTCGTCTCCCCCGCGCAGTGGTCCCTCGACCCCGCCCGGCTCTCCTTCCTCGGCGGTGGCGACCTGTCCGAACTGCGCGCCCTCGACCGGCTGCGCGCCGAACTCGGCCTGCCCCGCTGGGTCTTCCTCTCCTATCACCGGTACGGCACGCAGCCGGTCGGGTGCGACCTGGAGAGCGTCCGCGCCCCCCGCGTCCTCGACCAGATGCTCAAGGCCCTGGCCAAGTCCGACGACCCTCAGCGCCTGATCATCACCGAGATGATCCCCGCCCCCGACGAGCTCCCCGTCCGCGCCGCCACCGACCCGGTCGCCGCCGAGCTCATGATCCGCCTGCCGTACGACCTCTCCCCCCAGGCCCTGGCCGCCCGAGCCGTGTCAGCGCAATCGCCTAGGAGGCCTTTGATGCCCGAGCCCAACGAGGTCGACGACCTCATCGACGACCTGGAGCTGCACTCTTCCCCGGCCGTCGAGGAAGCCTCCATCCACTGCACCCAGATCTGCCCCTTCGGCTAGACGAAAGGACCCGCGTCATGTCAGACACCCCCGCACCCGAGCCCGAGGACCACGTCGACGAACTGATCGACGACCTCGAAGTCCACGCGGTCCGCGAGGGCGGATCACTGTCCGTCGACTGGTGCGTCACCATCCTGGGCTGCGAGCCGGGCTGAGAAGGGCGGAACCATGTCAGACAATCCCGAGCCCGGCACCGGGGTCGAGGAGCTCATCGACGACCTCGAGACCCACGCCGCCCTGCCCGTCGCGTCCGCCTTCACCGAGGACTGCACCGCCCTCACCTGGGACTGCGGCTAGCCACCCAAGCCACCCTCGACACCCCGCAACCGAAAGGAAACCTTTCATGTCCGAGAACACGACTCCCGAGCCCGGCCAGGACAAGGTCGAGGAGCTCATCGACGACCTCGAGGTCCACGCCGTCCGCGAGGGCGGCACGGTCACCGAGGACTGCAACCTCACCAGCACCTGCAACTGCTGAACACCGAAAGGAACCCGTTATGTCTGAGAACACCACTCCCGAGCCCGCCCAGGACCAGGTCGAGGAGCTCATCGACGACCTCGAGGTCCACGCCGTCCGCGAAGGCGGCACGGTCACCGAGGACTGCCAGGTCACCAACACCTGCAACTGCTGATCCGGCGAGGGCTCACGTGTCCGCGAACACCGTGCCCGAGCCGGGACAGGAACGTGTCGACGAGCTCGTCGACGACCTGGAGATCCACGCCGCGACGCCGGTGGAACCCGAGCTGGTGGTGGTGCGGAAGCAGTTGCCTCCGGACCGCGCCTCGCTGATCTGAGCAGCCGAGTTCACCCAAGGGACGCCACCCCCCTCTCCGTCCCTGATTCACCGGGAAAGGGATGGCGGCGCACGCCCTGTGCGCCGCCATCCTCTGGCGAAAGGCCCTCCATGCCCCACGTGAAGGAACGATCACCCAGCCTGGCGCGCCTCGGACGGCTGCTGGGCGAGCTCCCGCAGGCGGCCCCCGACGCGGCCATGGCGGTCGTCGCCGGAGCCCTGGACGGGCCGGACACCACTCGCGCCCTGACCTCCTGGTTGCGCGGGCTGAAGCAGGCACCCCGAGGGCTGGGCCTCTTCGGCGGCTCCGCCGAACGCCTGCTCGCCCTGCGGATCGCCGCGTCCACCTGGCCCAAGCTCACCGGACCCGTCGGCGCGCAACGCCAGGCGCTGATCGCGCAGCTGGCCGCCACGACCTGGCGGGACAGCGAGGTCGGCTGGCCGGACTACGACCTGATCGTGGGTCCGTCGGGCATCCTGGTCGCGCTGGCCGCCGATCCGGGGGTGCCCGCCACGGCCCGCGCGCCCTTGACCGGCCATCTGCTCCGGCTCTGCGCCACGCCGGACCTCGTACGGCTGCGGGTGGGCGAGCACCAGAACGATCACCCTCGCCGGTGGAACATCGGCCACGTCAACCTCGGCCTGGCCCACGGCCTGCCCGGGATCATGATCGCCCTGTGTGCCGCGGCCGAAGCCGACGGGCTGAGCGACGACCTGGCCACCACCCTGGCCCGCCTCGCCGGACGCCTCGTCGCCGAGTGCCGTCCCGACGGCCGCGGCGTCTATGCCTGGCCGCACGCCATCGGCGTCGAGCTCCCGAGCCGCCCGCTGCAGGCCTGGTGCTACGGCTGTCCGAGCAACGCCTGGGTGATGTGGGAGACGGCCCGCATCCTCGGCGATCCCGAACTGGCCGCCTTCGCGCTCGAAGCGGCGGCCTCCTTCGTCACCGCCTACGACGATCGGGACCTGCGGAATCTGGCTCTCTGCCACGGGGCCGCCGGCACCCTGCTGATCTTCGACGCCTTCGCCAGGCACACTCCGCTCGGCGGGGCGCAAGCACTCGCCACACACCTGACCGGCTACCTGCTCGACCGCCACGAGGAGGTCGCCGAGCTGGCGGCCACCGACTGGTCACTGATGAACGGCGCAGGCGGCGTGCTGGCCGCCCTGCTCACCGTGGAGGGGGGCGACCGGCGATGGCTGGCGACGCTGGGGCTGCGATGAGCTCCGAGACGACGAAGAACCACACCAGCGTGCTGGCCGTGGTCCGCGCGTTGCCCAAGGTGTCTCCGGGGCTGACCGCGGCGCTGTCGTTCCTGGTGGTGCTGGACGCGCTGCTGAGCGCGGGCTTCATGCTCGCGAGCGGTGCCGTCGTGGCCGAGCTGGCGGCACGATCGGGTGCGGTGGGCTGGTATCTGGCCGCCCTGACGACCCTGTTCGTCCTCCGGCTGGCCCTCGACCCCGTCGAGACCGCGCTCGGCAACTCGCTGGCCCGCCGCTTCACCGCGATGCTCACGCAGACCACGCTGGAAGGCACGCTCCGGCCGATCGGCATCGAGCATCTCACCGATCCGGTCGTCTCCGACCGCATCCAGCTCGCCCAGGGCCTGAACACCGGCTACCCGCCGGGCAACGCGGTGACCTCGCTGGCGCGGCTCGTCTCCAGCCGGCTGGGCGGGCTCGCCGCGGCGATCACCCTGGCCACGGTCGAATGGTGGTTGCCGCTCCCGCTGGCCGCCGTGTGGATCCTGCTGTCCCGATGGCGGCTGCGTGACCTGAAGAAGACGGTCGCCGCCAGCTCCGGGACGATGCCCGTCCTACGCCACGCCGCCTACGCCAGGGACCTGGCCATCGGTGACGCGGCCGCGAAGGAGATCCGGGTCTTCGGCTGGCAGGACTGGCTGCTCGACCGTTTCACCCGCGCCTGGCACGAGGGCACCGGGACCGCGGGCAGCATGGGCAGCACGCTCGTGAAAACGGTCAGCCTCGCGCTGGTCGGGGTCGCGCACGTCGCCGCCTTCCTGTACCTCGCCTTCGCGGTCACCGACGGCCGGCTCGGCGTCGAATCGATCGTCGTCGCGCTCCAGGCGATCACCGGGATCTCGCTGCTCGGCTTCCTGGGTGACGTGCAGTGGATGCTGACGCATGCCAGCACCGCTGTTCCCCACGCGGTCGCCGTCGGGCGGCTGGGGATCGAACCCGCGCACCGGCGGCCCGCCGTACCGCCTGCCGAAGGTCTTCCCGCGCAGGGCATCCGGCTGGAGAACATCAGCTTCGGCTACCCGGACCGTCAGGTGCTCCAGGGCCTCGACCTCGACATCCCCGCCGGCACGTCGCTGGCCATCGTCGGGGTCAACGGCGCGGGCAAGAGCACGATCGTCAAGCTGCTGTCCCGCCTGTACGAGCCGGACGGCGGCCGGATCACCGTCGACGGCGAGGACCTGCACGCGCTCGACGTCAGGGCGTGGCGCAGGCAGCTCGCGGTCGTCTTCCAGGAGTTCCTGCGCTACGAGCTGCCCCTGCGCGACAACGTCGGCTTCGGCCGGCTCGACGCCGATCGTTCCGACGCCGCGCTGGAGCGGGTGGCCGCCGTCTCCGGGCTCGACCAGGTGCTCCCCCGGCTGGCCGCCGGCTGGGACACGCCGCTGAGCCGCCGGTTCGAGGGCGGCACCGACCTGTCCGGCGGGCAGTGGCAGCGGGTCGCGCTCGCCCGCGCGCTCCTGGCGGTCGAGCACGGCGCCAAGGTGCTCATCCTCGACGAGCCCACCGCCAACCTCGACGTCCGGGCCGAGGCCGAGATCTATGAGCACTTCCTCGACCTGACTCGTGGCCTGACCACGATCCTCGTCTCCCACCGCTTCGCGACCGTACGGCTGGCCGACCGGATCTGCGTGCTCGACGGCGGCCGGGTGATCGAGTACGGCTCGCACGACGAGCTCATGGCGCTCGGCGGCCAGTACGCCCACATGTTCACCCTCCAGAGCGCACCGTTCCAGGAGACGCACCGTGTCTGAGCTGGTCGATGACCGCATGACCCCGCGCAAGCTGGGGCGGAGCACCGCCCTGCTCATCGCCGCCGCCTTCCGGGCCGACCCGCGCAAGGCTCTGCTCGTCCTCGTGCTCACCCCGGTGAGCGGGGCCACCGCCGCGGTGACCGCGATCGGGCTGCGCCTGATGGTGGACTCCGCGACCGCCGCCGACCTGGCCGGCATGATGAGTGCCGCCGCTCTGATGGCCGGCGCGCTGGTCGTCGCCTTCCTGGCCAGCACACTCGTGGCCGAGGCGCGCATCCAGTTGCAGCTGCGCGTCGGGCTCGTCCTCGACCAGCGCATCATGACTCTCTGCGGATCCCTGCCCCAGCTCGACCACCACGAGAACCCCGCCTACCAGGACCGGCTCGACCTGCTGCGCAACCATCGTCAGGGGCTCGGCGGCGCGTTCGGCATCATCGTGGAGAACGCGCGCACTCTCATCACCTTCGGCCTGACCGTCTCCCTGCTGATGAGTGTCCGCCCCGAACTGCTCTTCCTGGTGCTGCTCGCCCTGCCTACCGTCCTGGCGGTACGGCGGGGCGAGCGGGCCACGGCCCAGGCCGAGGAGACCACCACCGAGCCCAACCGGCTGCGCAAGTCCCTGTTCGCCCTCGTCACCTCGCCGCTGTCGGCCAAGGAGATCCGCGTCTACGGCCTTCAGGGCGAGCTCGCCGAACGCCACCGCGACCTCCAGGAACAGGTCGACGGCCCCAAGCGCCGCGCGGAGTGGCGAAGCACCCTGTGGACCAGCGGCGGCTGGACCCTCTTTGGCCTCGGTTTCGCCGGCGCCCTCTACCTGGTCGTCTCCGCCGCCCTCCAGGGCAAGGCCACCCCCGGCGACGTCGTCCTCACCCTGTCGCTGGGCTCCCAGCTCACCTCGAACGTCTCAGGCATGATCACCATGCTGTCGTTCCTGCAACGCTCCGTCCGCACGGTGGGCTACTACCTCTGGCTCGACGACCACGCCAAGGCCGTCGCCACCGCAGGGAACGGCTCGGCCGTCCCCCCGCCGCCCGGCCACGACCTCGTGCTCGACCGCCTCACCTTCCGTTATCCCGGCGCCGCGCGGCCCAACCTGGACAACCTGTCCCTGCGGCTGCCAGCCGGAAGCACCGTCGCCATCGTGGGCGAGAACGGCGCCGGCAAGACCACGCTGGTCAAGCTGCTGTGCCAGATGTACCAGCCCACCTCGGGGCGCATCACCTATGCCGGGCGGGACATCACCGACTACGACCTGCAGGCTTGGCGCAGCCGTACGACCGCGTGTTTCCAGGACTACCTGCGTCCCGAGTTCCTCCTGCACGAATCGGTCGGGCTCGGCGACCTGCCCCGGATCGACGACTTCCCCGCGGCCGAGCGCGCCCTCGACCGGGCCGGCGCCTCGGCGCTACCAGGGCTGCTCCCCCACGGCCTCCGCACCCAGCTCGGGGCCACCTTCCCCGGCGGCACCGACCTGTCCGGCGGTCAGTGGCAGAAGCTGGCGATGGCCAGGGCCGGGATGCGCGCCGCACCGCTGCTCCGCGTCCTGGACGAGCCGGCGGCCAACCTGGACCCGGCCGCCGAGTACGAGATCTTCAGGAGCTTTCAGGAGACGGCCGCCCAGTCGGACGAAGGCACGATCACGGTCTTCGTCTCCCATCGATTCGCCACCGTCCGGAGTGCCGACCTCATCGTGGTGCTTGACGACTGCCGGATCCGGGAGGTCGGGAGCCATGAGGAGCTGATGGCAGCGGGGGATCTTTACGCCACGTTGTACGCGTTGCACGCCAAGGGGTACCAGGACCAGTGATCCGGGGCGCCAAGCGGGTCGGCGACCGGCTCGGGGCCGGCGCCGGTGGGGAAACGGCGCCCTCACCGGCGACCCGTCGACGCTGAGCGGGCAAGTCGTACCATAAGGCCGTGCACGCCGTTCTTCGTTCCCTGTGGAACGAACCGCGTCCCCCCGATCCGCCCGCGCGAGTGCCGCGTGACTGGGTGCTCGTAGGCGTGCTCGTGCCGGTCGCGCTGCTCGAAGGCTTCCTCCGCCCCGACCTGCCCGACCGGGTCGTCGCCGTGACGCTCAGCGTCGCCCTGGTGCCCACGCTGCTGTGGCGGCGGACGCATCCGCTGCGGATGCTCCTGATCGTCTTCGCCGCCACGGCGCTGGCGCCGCTGCTGACCGGCGGCGCGCCCTCGCAGGCATACTCCCTGGTCTACCTGCTGATCCTCGTTTACGCGCTGGCTCGCTGGGGATCGGGACGCGAGATCGCGATCGGACTGGCCGCCATGATCACGGCGCTCGGGCTCTCGACCGCCTTCGGCCGTACAGCGCCTTCCGACGTGGTCGGCTCGCTCGCCGTGATGTCGGCGGCCACCACGCTCGGCATCGCCCTGCGATACCGGGCCAGAGCTCGATCGCGCGAGCTGGACCAGGTCAAGCTGCTCGAACGCGCCCAGCTCGCCCGCGACCTGCACGACACCGTGGCCCATCACGTCTCGGCCATGGCGATCCGCGCGCAGGCCGGGCTGGCCACCTCCGCGTCGCGGCCCGACGCCGCGACCGACGCGCTGAAGCTGATCGAGGAGGAGGCGGCTCGCGCGCTGGCCGAGATGAACAGCATGGTCCGCGTGCTGCGCCAGAACCAGCCGCCCGAGCTGGCGCCCGGGCGCGGGGTCGCCGATCTCGCGGAGCTGGCCACTCAGGGCTCCGCCGTACCGGCTGTGAGGGTGAACCTCTCCGGCGACCTCGGCGAGCTGCCGCCGTCGGTCGGGGCGGCGCTCTACCGGCTCGCGCAGGAGTCGGTCACCAACGCCAGGCGGCACGGACGCCACGTCGAGCTCATCGAGGTGAGCGTCAGAGCGGAGGAGGACTGCGTACGGCTGAGCGTGACCGACGACGGCGCACCCCCGTCCGCCCCCGGGCCCGGCTACGGCATCATCGGCATGATCGAACGCGCCGAGCTGCTCGGCGGCACCTGCCAGGCCGGCCCCGGCCCCGGGACCGGCTGGACGGTCACCGCCGTCCTCCCCCGGGCGGGGAGGCGGTCGTGAGCGTGCGGGTGCTCGTCGCCGACGACCAGGAGATCGTCCTGACCGGCCTCACCATGATCCTCGACGCCCAGCCCGGCATCGAGGTCATCGGCCAGGCGGGCGACGGCAGGCGCGCGGTCGAACTGGCCCGGCGCCTGCGCCCCGACGTCTGCCTGTTCGACATCCGCATGCCCGGACTCGACGGCATCCAGGCCACCCGCTGCCTGGCCGGGCCCGACGTCGCGGACCCGCTGGCCGTGGTCGTCATCACCACCTTCGACCTCGACGAGTACGTCTATGCCGCACTGCGGGCCGGGGCCAAGGGCTTCCTGCTCAAGAACGCGGGCGCGGCCCTGCTCTCGCAGGCCGTCCATGCCGCCGCCAGCGGCGAGGCGCTCATCGCGCCCAGCGTCACCGCGCGGCTGCTCGGCGCCTTCTCCCGCACCGGGCCCGCCTCTCCGCCCGTACGGCCGATCGAGACGCTGACCGAGCGGGAGGAGCAGATCTTGCTGACCGTGGCGCGCGGACGAACCAACGGCGAGATCGCCGACGACCTGCATATTTCGCTCAGCACGGTCAAATCACATATCGCCAGCCTCATGGCCAAACTCGGCGCCCGCAACCGCGTCGAGATCGCCATGTGGGCCTACGAGACCAACCGCCTGTAGGGCCGGCGGATGACCCACTCGGCGACCGCCAGATTGATCAGCCAGCCCGCAGCCGACAACAACGCCTTGGGAAGTTGTCCAGGCGTGCCGACGAGCACAAACCACGGCAGCAACGTGAACGCCTGCGTGCCCGCGCCCAGGCCGATCGCATAGGCGCGCATCATCCAGGCCCGGTGGGCGGCGATGTCGCGGCGCCGGATCGCGAGCAGGCCGAGGACCAGCGAGGCGGCCATGGCCGTACCGAAGATCACGCGAAAGACGCCCAGCAGCGTGCCGTCGGCCTCGGGCAGCGAGCTGAACAGCGTCATCCACATCCCGGCGAGCGCCGCGATCAGCCCCGCGGGCACCAGCACCCGCCCAGCGGCGCGATGCCAGCCGGCACGGCTGCGCCGCAGAGCGGGCGCGAACTGGAAAGCGCCGACGACGGTATAGACGGTCGCGCCCGCGATGTGCAGGCTCACCGGAAGCGGCGAGGCGAAGAAGCGCGCGTTGTCCGGCGTGATCGCCGCGCCCACGGACAGTTCGGTCATGCGGATCCCGCCCGCGACGATCGGAACGGCACTGAGCGCCAGCAGCGCGGCCGGAATGGTACGACTCCTCATGCCCTCGATCGTGGCGAGCCGAGCCGCTCCGGGCATCGCGCGCGAGGCTGCGTTCGAGACGTTCTATCGGCTGCCAATCAGGCGTACTTTCGGCCGATGAGCGGCGCGGGTGCCGTACTTACGCTGACGAAGGTGATGGGTGGTCGCGGGCTTGCCGCTTGGCACGGCAGCCGTGCGGACTTTCACAACCCAGCGTCTGACTAGCGCGCTCCGAGTTGTCCGATCGGGACATACCTCCGCTATACCGCGTCTCCGTATGGTCTCACCTCGACGGGAAATCAACGGAGGGAACCATATGAAGATCATGCGTGCCGCGGTCGTCGTCGGGGTCATGGGGGCTGTGGCCATGATGGGCGCGCCTACGTCCGCGTTGGCCTCGGCGTCCGCGCCGGCGGCGTCGGTGACCACGTCGGCAGACTCGGCCCTCGTCGCGACCTGTTCGAAGGGGTCCTACAAGCTGAAGGTGACCGTCACCTATGTCAACGGGTTGGGTGCGCACCGCTTCCGCAAGGTCTTCTGGACTGCCTCCGGCGGCCCCACCAACGTCAAGGTGAGCCTCGTCCAGGACCGGGGTGGCCTTCCGGACGTTGCGTTCAAGTCAGTCGTGAT
The DNA here is from genome assembly GCF_013761175.1 of Nonomuraea soli. Lineage (GTDB taxonomy): Bacteria > Actinomycetota > Actinomycetes > Streptosporangiales > Streptosporangiaceae > Nonomuraea > Nonomuraea soli. The sequence continues at coordinate 1,082,636 of NZ_JACDUR010000003.1, read as the reverse complement.
CACCGGCAATACCGGCCACAAGGACATTCCGGCGACCCGGCCGATGGCGGATCGGGTTTTCGTGAAGCTGGCCGGCAGGCAGGGCGTCACGAGCTGCGTCGGGCAGAGCGGCGTCATCTGACCCGGACCACTCGGCGCCCGCCGCCGCGAGAGGGGGAGCCACCACACCCCAGCCTCATGTCGGCCTGAACGGCCGGCGCCCAGACCGACGAGCGGCACGGTGCCGCGCAACCGTGCCACCATCGGGGACAACCGATCTTGCCAACGTCAGCGGCGATCGGATGCTCTCGGAGGTGGAAATGGTGGATCTGTGGTCCGTACTCCCGCTGCATGGCTGCGATCTCCACTACAGGGACGGCGGCGGCGATGGCGTGCCGGTCGTGTTCTCGCATGGCGCCGGAGCCGATCATGTGATGTTCGACGCTCAGAGCGAGTATCTGAGCGCTCGCGGGTTCCGGGTCATCACCTGGGACCTGCGCGGGCACGGACTGTCCCGCCCGGCAGGGGCCCGGTTCACCGCCGAGCAGGCGATCGTCGACCTGCACACGCTCATCCGGCACCTGGAACTGGACCGGCCGGTCCTGGTCGGGCAGTCTCTTGGCGGCAACCTCGGCCAGGCGCTCATCCGGCGACATCCAGACCTCGCCCGAGCGCTGATCGTCATCGGCTCGACGTGGAACACCGCACCGCTGACGTGGAAGGAACGCCTGCTGATCAAGGCGGCCACGCCCGGCCTGTTGATGATCCCCGCCAGGAGCCTGCCAAGGGTGATGGCGGAGGCCAGCGCGCAAACGCCGCAGGCGCGGGAGGACGCGCGACGAGCCTTCTCCCAGCTGACCAAGCAGGAGTTCGTACATGTGTGGCAGGCCACCGCCGACCTGCTGGACCCCGCCCCGCACTACCGCACACCCGTACCGCTGTGCCTGATCCGGGGCGAGGCGGACCGCACCGGCAACATCGCCACGGCCATGCCCCTGTGGGCCGAGATCGAAGGCGTCGAGGAGGTCGTCATCCCCGGAGCCGGCCACATCGCCAACCAGGACGCTCCGCACCTCGTCAACGCGGCGATGGAAGCGTTCCTGCAGAGCCTCCCCGGCTGATCTTCTTCTGCGCACATGATCATCGGCAATCGGGCAGCCCAGCGACATACCGGCGGCATACCGCAGCTCCCTACGCTCCTTCGATGAATGCAGCCAAGGAACGGAAAGGGCACCATGCGACTGGGTACCGTACTTAGACATACGGCGATCGTCGGAACCGCGAGCCTGATGTTGTCGATCATCGGCGCCGGCGGCGCTACCGCCTCCGTGTCGGCCGACAAGACTCTCAGCGGCAGCTGCTCGTCGGACCCCAAGGGTTTCAGCGGCTCGGCCCGCTACTACTTCAACGGCGTGGGGCGTGACGTCTTCACCAAGTTCACGTACACGATCGGCGGTCGCGCCGGATCGAAGACCGACGTGGCCATCGATGTCTACTCGGACAAGAACAACGCGCCCGACACCTGGTGGAGCGGCTGGAGCACCGACAAGGCCAAGGTGGGCACGAAGAGCGTGACCGTCAGTATCCCCGCCTCGTCGAAGGACAAGGTCTACGTCAAGTTCTGGGTGCGCTGGGACCTTCCGGGCCTCGACCCCACGTGCAGCTTCCAGACCAAGCGGATCTAACGGCGGATGAACCACCGCGCACTCATCGTGTCCCTGCTGGCGCTGGTGGCGGTCACGTCGTGTTCCATGCACGTTGAGCAGGAAAGTGCGCCGATCTTCGTCGCCGCCTCCTCGACGGGGGCGATTCTCTACGAACCGCAGACCGAATCGCACCTCGGGTACGCCTCGGACGGGCGGCGCGTGTGGACGGACAGGCAGGCCGCCGTCTGTGCGGCCCGGTGCCCGGAAGCAGCATTCTCCACCGCCACCCGGAAGGTGCTGAGCCAGCGGGGCGATGCGGACACGGTCGTCGCCGAGGGAGCTACGCTCCGGATCCAGCGTGCTGACGGCAAGAAGGAGAGCTTTCCGGTCGCCGATGTGGAGAACGTCCTTTGGCTGGAAAGCCCCGACAGGACGACCGCTCTGTTGCTCTACGCCGACCCCACGGTACGCGGCGGTGAGATCCTGCGCTTCCGGCGCGACGCTGACGGATGGCGGTCGACAGGGGAGCGCGTTCCTGCCGGGGGGTTCTGGGGTGGCTGCGTCGGCGGAGACTGGGCGATCCTGACCGGCGAGCGCGGTGGGATGCTCAGGGACGGGACCGTCGTTCCCCTTCAGGTCAGTCTCGACCAGCCGGGGGAATGCGTGGCCGGTACGCGAGGGGGCGCGGTGGTGTCCCGCTACGTTGACCAACGCGGAATCCATCACACCGAGGTTCGCGGCATCGACCCGAGCGGGCGGCAAACGTGGTCGCGCGACGTCGCCGCTCGGGCCGGCGTGATCGCCGATCCCTCCGGTACGGTGATCGGCCTGGTCCACGATGGCGAGCTGGAACTGCTCGATGTCAAAGGGCAGGTCCGCGAGCGGCGCGAGGGCGTCGTCGCGGCCAGATTCACCGAGACGGGCAGCCTGGTGACAGTGGACACCGATGGCAAGGTCATCTGGGCCGCATGAGTTCACTCACCCGCGTGACGAACGGACGCGGGCTGTGGTCTTGCCTGCGGGGACTCTGGCGGCGACCAGGCCGGAGCCGGTCGATGCGGAGGCAGCGAGCCTCGGCGGTGGCCTGTGGCTTGTCGCCCTCGATCTGGGCTTATGGTGGAGTCCTCCGAGCTGAGCCCGTGAATTGCCCGGGCTGGTCCGGATCATGCTTTCGCTGTTACGGCACCAGGAGCACGACCTTGAGTGGGCACCGCCCTCACCTACCGGACTATCAACTGCTGGATCGCGCCCCCACGATCGCCGAATACGAGCGGTTGTGCCGGGTCGTCGGGTGGCTCACCCAGGACTTCTCTGCTGCCCCGCGCGCGCTGGCCGCCTCCCTGGCGTGTGTGGTGATCGAGCACCGTGGACGTGCGGTGGCCATGGCCCGGCTGGTCGGCGACGGCGCGATGTACTTCTACGTGCAGGACTTTGTCGTCCACCCCGACCACCGCAGGCACGGCCTGGGCGACGCGATGATGCGCCGGCTGCTCGAGCATGTCCACGGCCAGTACGGCAAGCGAGCGTTCGTCGGACTGTTCGCCACGCCCGACGGGGCCGCGCTCTACGAGCGTCACGGCTTCGGCGCCGGCGAGCTGAAGGGGATGTGTCGCCTGATCGAGTGACTCACGGGCGCGATGTAGCGGCCGGCCAGTCGTTTGAACCTGGCACGGACACCGAGCCGTTCGTGAACGAGTTCTCCACGTAATTGGCCACGGTCGGCCCGGTGTTCGCTGCGGCACACCTCACGCCGTAGGAGCCAACGCCTACTGTCGAAGGCCGGTCATCGCGGGGTCGGCCGGGACGGCGACGGCGGTTCGGGGCCAGGTCCACGCGGAGCGCAGGATGAAGGCCAGGAGCAGCACCTCGATCCCGATGGAGAGGCCGTAGAAGAAGGCCCACTCCCAGGTCTCCCCCACCGCGTTGAACAACGAGAAGGGGATGTAGAGCGATGCGACGACGAGGTTCGTGGCGCGGTTCACCCGGGCGGGCAGCGTCATGGAGAGCAGCACCATCAGGATCGGGATCGCCAGGCACGCGGTGAAGATGGTCAGCAACATCGGGCTGACGTCGAACTCGAAGACGACGCCGGCCAGGATGCCGTCGACGGTGCCCGGCTTGTAGAGGTGGAAGTAGTCGACGTAGATGTAGAGGAACATGAAGCTGGTCCATGCGGCGGCGAGTTTGGCCTGCACGGGGATCGGCGGGGTGTCGAGCAGGTTCGGGGTCTTCGTTCGCACGGTCATCGGTTCTTCCTTCCTGAGGAGCGCGCTTTCGTACATCGTACTTCGTACGCCGTACTACGGATAGTACGCTGTACCATGACCGTGCGCTGGGCGATTGTCAAGCCGTCCGAGAGAGCGAGGAGACCCGTTGTCCGCGAGGGAACCACGCCAGGCCGCGTCAGACCCCGGGCTGAGCAAGGCGCGGGTGGTGGCCGAGGCGCTCCAGCTCGCCGACCGTGACGGGGTCGACGGGCTGAGCATGCGCGGGCTGGCTCGTGCGCTCGGCGCGGGCGCGATGTCGCTCTACTACTACGTGGCGAGCAAGGAAGAGCTGCTGGACGCCATGATCGACATCGTGTTCGAGGAGATCGAGCTCCCGCCCGACGAGACCGACTGGCAGTCGGCGATGCGACGGCGGGCGGTGTCCGCCCGGCAGGTTCTCGCACGTCACCCGTGGGCGATCGGCCTGATGGAGTCGCGGACATCGCCGGGGCCCGCGAACCTCCGCCACCGCGAAGCGGTCACCGCCTGCCTGCGGAAGGCCGGCTTCACGGTCGTGATGGCGGCGCACGCCAACTGGTTGCTCGACAGCTACGTCTACGGTTTCGCCCTGCAGGAAGCCAGTCTGCCGTTCGACACCGCCGGCGAGCTCGCGGACATGACCGAGGGCGTCTTCCTGCCCCAGCTTCCTCCTGACAAGTACCCGTACCTCAACGAGTCCGCCGCGGTGCTCGCCGCTGCCGGCTACGACCCGGCGGACGAGTTCGTCTTCGGCCTCGACCTCGTCCTCGCCGCTCTCGAGGCCTTGAGAGCGCCTTAGGACGTCAGCCGCTAGCCCCCGGTCCCTCAGGCTCCCAAACCCTGTCGGGCCGGTGTAAGCCCTGTTCAGCGCGTCAGCGAACGATGTGGGACAGCCTGACAACACCGATTCCTTGTGGACACCATGCCGAGCCGAAACCTTGGTTATCGCCGCCACAGGAATCACCTCAGGAGAACCCATGAAGCTGCCCGCATCCGCCGCCATCCTCGCGGGAGCCGTACTGACCGCTTCGTTGATCGGAGCGCCCGGGGCGGCGGCGGCGCGGGTGGGCGGCGCCGCGGCGCTGCCCGCGGTGAGCATGGCGGTCACCGTGAAGGCGGCGCAGATCGACCCGCGCCGGCTGGACGACACGCTCACGCCGGGCGCGAAGGCGAGCGTCCTGCTCGTCGAGCAGGCGCTGCGCGACCGGCGGTTGCTCGACGCCAAGTGGGTGGACGGCTACTTCGGCACGACCACCGTCACCGCCTACGCGAAGTACCAGAGGTCGCTGGGCCTGTCGGGGCTCGACGCCAACGGGCTGCCGGGCAGGAACTCGCTGACGAAGCTCGGCGCCGGCCGCTTCAGGGTGGTCGACGTGATCGAGCCGGGCGGCCGGGTGCCGATGGACGGCTACGTCGTCAACGCCAGGACGAAGGCCATGCTGACGGAGGCGGAGCGGCTGTTCGGGCGCGGGTTCACGCTGGACCAGGGTTCTTACAACCCGGGCGGTGATCCCACGTCCGTCGGCACCCACGACGGCGGCGGCGTGGTCGACATCTCGGTGCGCGGTCTCGATCCGGCCGCCCGCACCGCGGGGGTTCGCGCGTTGCGCAGGGCCGGGTTCGCCGCCTGGCTGCGCAATCCCCAGCAGGACGCCTGGCCGTGGCACATCCACGCCGTCGCCATCAGCGACCCGAGCCTGTCCACCCAGGCCCAACGCCAGGCCGGCGACTACTACCTCGGCATGAACGGGCTGTCGGGGCGTGGCCCCGACGACGGCCCCAAGGTGCCCATCCGCACATGGGAGGAGTATCAGCGCCGCTGATCTCCCCACCTCCCTCCATCCCTTCGTTCAAGGAGACACACCATGAGAGCGCGTACCAGCATCCTCATGTCCGCGACCGCCGCCTTAGCGCTGAGCGCCGCCGTGCTCGGCGCGGCCTCGCCAGTCTCGGCCGCGAGCCGCGACGGCGTCTGCGACACCGGCGAGTTCTGCTACTACTTCAACAGCAACAACCAGGGCTCGGTCTCCGACTTCACCAGCTCGGTCGCCGACTACGCCACGACCCAGCCGAGCTGCTACGACTTCAAGGGCCCCGGCGCCGGCAAGGGCCAGTGCATCAAGAACTCAGCCGCCTCCGTCTGGAACCGCAGCAGCAAGACCGTCCGCGTCTACTTCAACACCGGCCACGCCGGCCAGTACCAGGACTTCGGCCCAGGAAGCCGCGGCAACCTCAACGCCACCCTGAAGAACCAGAACGCCTCACACCAGTTCTCCCCTTCGACCTCGGCGCGCAGCAACCTGTCGTTCTCGCTCTACGCGGCGGCCGGCCGTATCACCTGCGGCTTCGACGGCTACACCAGCACCGCGGGCCGCCACGAGGGCATCGACTTCGCGTACGGAGTCGGCTCCAACGTGCGGTCGCTGGTGTCGGGCGAGCTCATCAACGTCCAGTACGGTGCCACCGGCCGAGCCGGCCTGTCGACGATCTCCATCTACCTCCGCTCCGTGAACAAGACGGTCGTCTACCTGCACACCGCCCCGCTCTCCTCGCTGCGGGTGGGTCAGCAGATCGCGAAGGGCCAGGTCATCGCCACCGAGTCGTGGCGCGGCGTGTCCACCAGGGCCTCCGCGCACACCCACGTCGAGATGCGCCCCGGCCGCCAGTTGCGTGCCGCGAAGAGCGTCGGCGACTCGCACCTGCAGAACCCGAACCCCACCTCCTTCTGGAACTCCCAGGGCTACACCGTCCGATGACCTCCGAGGCTCCGATGATCTCCGAGGCTCCGATGAGGAAGGCGAACGTGTCTCCACGATCTGTACGGCTGAGCGCCGGCGTCGCCGCCGCGATGATGTTCGGCGGCGCGCTCCTGGCGACGGCCGCCCCCGCCGCGGCGGCCGGTCGCGACGGCGTCTGCGACTCCGGCGAGTTCTGCTACTACTTCAACAGCAACAACCAGGGCTCGGTCTCCGACTTCACCAGCTCGGTCGCCGACTACGCCACAACCCAGCCGAGCTGCTACGACTTCAAGGGCCCCGGCGCCGGCAAGGGCCAGTGCATCAAGAACTCAGCCGCCTCCGTCTGGAACCGCAGCAGCAAGACCGTCCGCGTCTACTTCAACACCGGCCACGCCGGCCAGTATCAAGACTTCGGCCCAGGAAGCCGCGGCAACCTCAGCCCCACCCTGAAGAACCAGAACGCCTCACACCAGTTCGTGAGCGGCGGCGGTGGAAGCACACCGACCGGCTGCAAGACCGACGGCTCCGACACCAGGCTCCCGACGACGATCCTCGTCTACCGCAAGTCTCTCGGCCGGGTGGAGCGGGTGGACTTCAAGACGTACGTCAAGAATGTCCTGCCCAACGAGTGGGTGTCGAGCTGGCCCGCTGAGTCGCTCAAGGCCGGCGCCGTGGCGGTCAAGAACTTCGGCTGGTACTGGGCGCTGCACTCCAACAAGAAGACGCCGGGCGGCCAGTGCTTCGACGTCTACGACCACACGTCGAGCCAGGTCTACAAGCCCGGGTCCGCGAAGGCCGTGACCAGCGCGGCCGTCGACGCGATCTGGGGAACCAGGCTGACCCGGAACGGAAAGATCTTCCGCGCGCAGTACTGCTCGACCACGACCGCCTGCGGCAACTGGAGCGACGGCGACTGGATGTCGCAGTACGGCTCGCGCGACAAGGCGAGGGCGGGCTGGAGCTACGCCGCCATCCTGAGGCACTACTACAGGGGCATCGCCCTCGGCTGACCTCGATCTTCCCGCCGTGTGCGCACACGGCGGGGATCGTCATCCGCCGACGATGAGCTGGAAGTTGATCGGCCGGTTCCCGGGAAACACGACCGTCCCCGAAGCGTCGACCATCTTGAACCGCACGTAGCACAGGCCCGGCTTGCGCGGCGTGGTGACATCGGTGCGGATGTCGACCGTCTCGCCGGGCGGGGTGTCAGGGATCGGCACGTCGGAGATGGTCTGGCACTGGTCGGCCTGCTGCGCGGCATCGAGGCGGCGCAGCGAATAGCCCTTCCAGAGCACGGTGCCGGCGTTCTTGAGCTGCCAGACCTTCGTCATGGTCTCCCCCTGCCCTACCCGGGTGCAGTCGGGGAGTGTCACGTCCTTGATGAACATGGCCGCGTCGCCCTTGTGCAGGGGCGCGGCGGCGGGCGGGTTGGTGGAGCGCACCGGACAGTCCGCGGGAGAGAGCGCCGCCACCGATGCGGTGATCGCCGGCGCGTGGCCGCGCGCCTCGGGCTCGCCGCCGAGCCCGGCGAGCAGCGCGATCAGCGCCGCCGCCCCGCACGCGCCGATGCCCGCCGCGATCATGATCGGCTTGCTGAGCTGAAACCGTTTACCGACCGGCAGCGCGGGAGGCTCGGCGACCGGACGTTCCTCCGTCACCCCCGTCGACCTGACCGCCAGGCTCGCCGCCTCCCACCGCTCCCGGTAGTCGGCCGGGTCGGCGCCGCAGGCCTTGACGAACTCGACGGTCGTCTCCCAGCTCGGGAGCCGATTGCCCTTGGTGGCCTCGTGCAATGTCGTATGGGAGATCGCCCCGGACCGGCCGGACATCTCCCGGAAGGGTGGATTACCGACCGCGTCGCGTAACTCCCGAAGGACTGTCGCGAATTCCTCGATCGTCGCCGTCCGAGCCCGTCTGTCGTCCACCGTGCGAAGCTAACAGCACCCGTAGCCCGGCCTCAACCCGAACTGTCATCCTCGCCGGGGCCTGTCGTGCGGCCGGGATTGCGCCGCATGCCACTCACGCAGGACCGGCGTGAACGGCCAGGATCCGCCAGCCGTACTCGTCCGTGTGAACCCACGTGCGGGTGTAGGCCATCCGCCCGGCGAACGGCGTTCCGGCGTAGGTGCCCTCCAACGTGCCGAGGAAGCAGGTGACGCCCGTGCTCCCCGCGACGAGCACGGTGAGGTCCTCCTGGGCGACCTTCGTCATGACCTGGACACCTGAGCGGTGGTTGTGCAGATCGAGCTCCTTGGCATCGGGGTGACACCGGCCGTCCGGCGGACCGGTGAAGACGAGCCGGTCGTCGAGCAGCCGGTCGAGCTCTGCGACGTCTCCGGCGAGCTGGGCAGCCTGCAGGCGGCCCTCGGCCTTGCGCAGCTCGTCGACGAGGGTGGCGTGTTCGGCCATGTGAGAAGCCTTCCAATGATCGATTCGGGCACGGAGTGAGCATCATAGCCACGGCCCCGAGACGCGATCGCCCGTCAGCGGCCTGTTGTCGGCCTCACCGCGGGGAAGCTCGGCGATCCGCCGTCAGGCGATCACGTACGTCTCGGCCACGACGTCGGCGGCGCCCTCGGGGAAGAGCATCGCCGTACGGCATAGCCGAGGATCTGCTCGTAGGTGCGCCGGTACACCCCCTCGAACCGCGACGGGTCGTGTTGTTCACTCTTGAACCTCACGCGACGTAAGGCCCTAACCTCGCCATGCACAGAGATCGACACAACCAAGCAGAGGATCAACCATGCGCGAGGTCGTGCTGTATCACCTGATGTCGCTGGACGGCGTCGCCTACGAGGAGCCGGGCGACTGGCTGGCCGACGAGGGTGATCACCTGATCGACTGTCTCGGACAGGTCATCGCCACCCAGGACGACGTCCTGCTCGGGCGGGGAACCTACGACTACTGGGTCGGGCACTGGCCCGTCTCAGACTTCGAGCCTTTCGCCACCTTCATCAACAGCGTGCGCAAGCACGTCGTCACCTCCAGCGAGCTCACCTCGACGTGGACGAACACGGTCGTGGCCCACGCGCCTGCGGTCGACTACGTCACCGACCTGAAACAGCGGCCGGGCGGTGACATCGGCGTGCACGGCAGCCTCCACCTGGCACGATCGCTCATGGGCGCCGGACTCATCGACCGGATGCGGCTGGTCGTCGCGCCTGCCGTCGTGGGACAGGGCAGGCGCGTGTTCGAGGCGGAAGACGTCGTGCGGTCGTGGACGCTCTCGGGTGTCGAGCAGGGCCGGAGCGGAACGCTCTTTCTCGACTACGTCAGAAGGTAGGACGGGCAACGGTCACGTCGGCCGCTCGCGTACGGTGCGCGGCGAGCTGCCGTGCCAGCGCTGCGTGGCACGTCGCAGGGCTCGGGCGTCGCTGTAACCGACCCGATCGGCGACGGCGTCGACCGTGAGGCCGGTGTCCCGCAGCAGCCGCACCGCCCTGCCCTGCCGTACGGTCTCCAGCTCGGCCCGCCAGGTGGTGCCCTGCTCGGCCAGGCGGCGCTGCAGCGTGCGCGAGCTCAGGGTCAGGCGCGCGGCGACCGCCCGCAGCGAGCAGTCGCCGTCGCGCAGCGCGTCCGCGACGGCCGCGCGGAACCTGTCGTGCCAGGTCGACGCGGGCCGTACGGCACGCAGCACGAGGCCGGCATGCTGCCGCAGCACTCCGGCCAGGCCTGGCCTGACGTACGGCAGGGGCGCCGTGAGGTCGGCGGTGAGGAACGTCAGGCTGTCGGATTCGGCGCCGAAGGTGATGTTCCCGCTGCCGAACAGCTCGGCGAGGCCGTCGTGACGCCGGGGCGCGGCACGGCTGAACCCCGCGTGCACGGGGGTGACGGTTCTGCCGCCGGCACGCCGTACCTGTTCGAGCACCACCCCGAGCCCGAACTCGATGCGGGCGGCGGCCACCGCCGGGGCCAGGCGTGTCGTGGAGCTGTGGCGCACCGTGGTCAGCTCGCCGTCGTCGATCACCTCGATCGACTCCGTCGCCGGATCGGCGAGGACGGGGAGATAGGTGGCGGCGTCGCGCAAGCCGTCCAGGAGGTTCTCGCCCCCGCCGAACAGCTGGCTCCACAGCCCGACCCCCTGGCCGGGCAGGGCGCGGACGAGCTGCGGGGCGCCGACGTCAGCCAGCGCCTCCCAGAGCGAGTCGGTGACCGACGCCGGCACGCGCACCATGTCGTCGTGGAGCTCGTCGCCGAAGGCGGCCAGCTCGGCGTGCGCACCCGCGGCGCCGGCCAGCAACCGGGCCAGCTGGGTCGACACGGTCCCCTCGATCACACCCGCGAGCCTACGCGAATGGCACCTTTCGTCCGCTTTATGGCACGATCCGACCGCATCCTCCCTTCAAGGGCCGAATAGCGTAGGTGAAACCAGAATCCGCGGCATGTGTGAAGGAGCTTGAGCGTGCGTGAGGTGAAGGCGGCCGACGGCCGCACCCTGGCCGTCGAGGAGTGGGGCGAGCCCGATGGCAACCCCGTCGTGTACACCCACGGCACACCCATGAGCCGCCTCGCCCGCTACCCGTACCCCGAGCTGTTCACCGACCTGGGCATCCGGCTGATCACCTACGACCGGCCCGGCTTCGGCCACTCCACGCCGCACCGCGGACGCCGGGTGGTGGACGCCGCCGACGACATCCGCACGATCGCCGATGCCCTCGGCCTCGACCGCTTCCCCATTTTCGGCGTGTCAGGAGGCGGGCCGCACGCGCTCGCCTTCGCCGCCCGTCACCCCGGCCGCGTCACGCGCGCCGCGTCACTGGCGAGCCTGGCGCCCTGCGACGCGCAGGGGCTGGACTGGACGGCCGGCATGATGGAGAGCAACCGCCGCTCCTCCGACGCGGCGCTGATCGGCAGGGACGCCCTGGTCAAGCTGTTCGCCGAGGACGAGGAGAGCCAGAGCCCCGCCGCGCTGCTGCCGCCCGCCGAGCAGGCCGTCCTGGCCCAGCCCGAAGTCCAGGCCATGCTCCGTACGGCTTTCGCGGAAGCCGTACGGCCAGGCAAGGAGGGGTGGATCGACGACGAGTTCGCCCTGTACGGCCTGCCGTGGGGGTTCGACCCTGCGACGATCGGCGTGCCGGTGCGGATCTGGCACGGCTCCCTGGACACGGTCGTCCCGGCGACGCACGGACGCTGGCTGGCCGCCCACATCCCGTCCGCCACGCTCATCGAGGCAGACGACGCCGGTCACGCCGGACATTTCGCCGCCACACCCGCGATGCTGCGCTGGCTCCTGGGCGACGTCTAAGGTCTCAGGAGCAGCGGCCTTCACGGGCGCCCGTACAGCTCACGGAACACGTTGCGTTCCTGAGCCCGGCGGCCGGGGTGGCGACGCTCCTCCGCCGGATACCCGACGGACATCAGCAGCGCGATGGCCAGGTCGTTCCGGCCCTCGATGCCGATCGCCTTCTTCACCTTGACCTCGTCCCAGCCGTTCATCGGCGAAGTGGCAAGCCCCATCTCCATGGCGGCGAGCATCACGTAGGTGGCCGCGATCATCGCATCCTTGACCGCGTACTCCCGCAACAGGCCACGCTCCTCAAGATCCGCCTGGAAGGCTTGCGACGCCGCGGAGAACATCGCGATGAACTCGTCGTTCCACGCTCCATTGCGGCGAGCCTGCTCATACACGTCGCTGCGATCCTCGCGCCAGGACAGCGGCTCGGCGACGAAGACCAGCATGAGCGGCGCCTCCTGCGGCTGCGGCTGACCACCGGTGGCCCACGCCAGATTCGCACGCCCTTCGTCACTGGTGACGGCGACGATGGACCGGTCCTGGAGGTTCCAGCTGGTGGGCGCCTCGATGGCAAGAGCGAGGAGCGCGTCGAGCGTGCCCACGGGGATCGCATCGGGACGGTAGTGACGGACGGTGCGGCGGGTGCGGATGGCTTCGGCGACAGACATGATGTGAGGCGTCATGCCACTAACTATCGGAGAGTGACTCTCCATTCGAAAGAAGGCACTATTTAGTGCGTTACTCTCCCTCCATGGAAACCATCGTGGAGTCGTCCGGACTACCGGCCGACGCCTTCTCGGCGAAGTGCCCGACCCGCCAGGTGCTGGATCACATCGCAGGCAAATGGACCATCCTCGTCGTGGATGCCCTCCTCGAAGGCACCATGCGCTACACCGACCTGAGCCGACGCATCGAGGGCGTCTCACAGAAGATGCTCACCCAGACCCTGCGCAGCCTCGAAGGCGACGGCTTCATCACGCGCACCGTCCACCCCACCATCCCACCCCGGGTGGACTACGACCTCACCCCGCTCGGGCGCAGTCTCGCCGAACCCATCACCGCGCTCCGCCGGTGGACGGAAGACCACATCAACGAGATCGAACAGGCCCGGCATCGGAATAAGCAACCCTGATAACCGGTGCAGAAATCATCGTTGGAGATGGACCTTATCGGCAGAGCAGAATGCCCCCCATGACTGTGACGCCTTCTCCAGAAGCTTTCCGCGCGGCCAGAGCCGAGGGAAACGAACTCCTACGAAGCAGCGGGGCGCTTTTCGAATCCTTCTTCTCCTTGGACGGCGCAGCCTACGCGCCCGGCGCCCTGCCCGCCTCGGTCAAGGAACTGCTCGGCCTCGTGATATCCGTGATGAAAGACTGCGAGGAGTGCGTCTATTACCACCTGGAGCGATGCGACGAGGAGCGAGTCGCCCGCGAACAGGTGCTTGAGGCGCTGCAGGTCGCGCTTGTGGGAGGCGGATCGGTGGCCATTCCACTCCTTCGCCGGGCGGTCTCTTACATGGAGGACCTTCCGACCTTGGCACGTCAGCACCCCTGGACGGAAAGACGCGGTTGATCAGGAGGGGCCTGCGAGCCCCCAGCACCAGCGGCTGGTCTTATGACGGACCCATTGTGCGGATCAGCACGGGCAGCGCCACCAGCAAGGCGACCGCTCGCAATATCCCCGCCACCGGGTACGGCGCCCGCAAGCCGAATACGTGCGCCACCAGCCCCCCGGCCAGCGCCCCGAGCGGAATCAGCCCCCAGCCGAGCATCCTGTAAGCGCTGTTCACCCGGCCGAGCAGGTCGGATGGCACGATCCGCTGCCGGAGCCCGACGGTCACGATGCTCCACAGCGTGGTGACGAAGCCGTTGACAGCCAAGAGTGCGCCGAGCATGGTCACGTTCGGGCTCAGCCCGATCCCGACGAAGACGAGGGCGTTCGTGACAAGCGCGGCGACGAGCGGGCGCAACTCCCCCTGGCTCTTGACGAGACGCGCGCCGACCAGCCCACCGAGCAGACTGCCGACAGCGGCGCCGGCGAGCAGGAGCCCGTAACCACGCGTGTCCAGGCGCAGCGTGTGGGTCGCCAGCAGGATCAGGGTGGCGTTGCCGAGTTGGAAGCAGAAGGTGTTGACGCCGAGCAGAACCGCGAGGGTGCGCAGTAGCCGGTGACGGACCAGCCAGCGCAGGCCGTCCGCGATCGCCGTACGCATCGGCTGGTGGCCGTCCCGCACATGTCCTCGTCGAGGCAGCGTCGCCAGTAGCGCGGCGGACAGAGCGAACGAGGCGGCGTTCAGACCGAACGGCAGCGCCGCGGCGACCGCGAAGAGCAGGCTGCCGGCTGGTGGTCCCGCGAATTGCAGGCCGACCGTGGTGATCGCCTGCTGGTGACCGTTCGCCTTGGGCAACAGCGGGACGGCGACGATATCCGGCAGCGCCGCCTGCGCCGCGTTGGCGAAGACGACCGCGCACGCTCCCAGGGCGAAGGCGGTGAGCGCGAGCGCCGGGATACCGATCCGATCGAGTGCGACGAAGCCCGCGAGGGCAGCGACGATCAGGGCCGCAAGCCCCTGGGCGCGCCACATGAGGACGACGCGGTCATACCGGTCGACGATCGCACCGACTGGCAGGGACAGCAGCAGCCAGGGGAGGTACGTCGCCGCGGACACGACCGCGATGAGCCGCGGGTCTTGAGTGACCATGATGGCCAGCAAGGGAACAGCGGCGGCGAACGCCCCGTCGCCGACGCTGTTGACGCCTGTCGCCCACCACATCCGCCAGTAGTCCGCGGACAAACGCGGCTCAGGCTCGCTCTGCGTCATGCCGGGATCTTCTGGCGCCCAACGCCCGTCACGACAGCTTTTAGGCGGGGGCTACATAATCGATCCATGGCTCTGACGATCGATCTCGGCATTGCGGAGCTGGCGGCGACCCGGTTCGCGATCTCGCCCTTGTCGGAGACCGTCTCCGGCCTGCAGCAGTTGGGCGGCCTCGATCGCAACCCGCTCAACCTGCGGTGGCTGCGATGGGCGACGAACGAGCTCGCAAGGCATCCACTCGACCTCACGCATACGTGGCCGCTGATCGTGAACGAACGGCCGAGCTGGCCAGGCTTCCTCGTCCCCGCCCCGCCCGGCTCCGGGGGATCCATCGACGACGACCTGGCGGCGTTGCAAAGGACCTCCCCTGCTCAAGTCCGGATCAGCCTCCGGCGCGTGTTCGGTGACGAACTCCCCGCTGCCGCCGCCGAGCTCGCCGAAGGGCCGGTGGCGGGCTTACGTGCGATCGCGGCGGAACTGCGCGCGGCACACGACCGGCTCATCGCACCGCACTGGCCACGGATCCGTGCCGTCCTCGAAACGGATGTCGTCTATCGCGCCAAGCAGATGGCGGCCGGCGGTGTCGAGAAGCTGTTCACCAACCTGCATCCGGATCTGCGCTGGAATGGCGGCCGGATGAAGCTGAGTGAAACGCGCCGGCGAGCCGAGAGCGTCGTGGAACTCGGCCCGGGTGGGCTGGTCCTGATGCCGGTCGTTCTGGGCTCGCCGTACGTGTTGATCAAGAAGAGGACGTCCACGCAGACCACGGTGCGTTATCCGGCACGGGGCGTCGGGACTCTGTGGACGGCCGGGACGCAGGAGCGCGCAAACAGTACGGCCCGGCTGCTGGGCCGGGCACGGGCCGAACTGCTGGAGGCACTGAGGTCGCCCGCAACGACGACGGACTTGGCGCGGGCGCTCGGGATCACGCCCAGCGCGATCTCACAGCACCTCCGCGTATTGCGCGAGAGCGGGCTGGTGACTCGCGAACGATCCGGCCGGAGCGTGCTGTACACGACCACTGCTCTCGGGGCCTCTTTGAGCGGGATGGCCGCGGTATCGGCCCGGGACTCTGCCAGCGCTGCCCATTGGTGACATTGAGCCGCCCACGATCCAGGGCCGCCCCTGCCGCATGCCGTCGCCGACCTCCTCGATCGACGCCTGGCTGCCCTCCGGCCCCGGCCCGGTCTTCACACCCCGGTCTTCCTGCCGCGTCCCGCCGGTCAGGGAATTGCCTGTTCCAGGCCGTCGGCGGTCAGCTGCCGGTCTGGCGGAGGCTGATGAGGTTGCCATCGGGGTCGCTGAGGATGGCGAAAAGGCCGCCGGGTTGCCGGCTCGGGGGGCCGAGGAACGTGACGCCGCGCTCGGTGAGAGCCTGGTACTCCTTCTCGAGATCTTCGCAATCGATGACCAGCCCGCGCAGCGACCCTGGCGGCATCTCATCGAACCAGTTCACAAGGGTCAGGCTGGTCTGGGCGCCGGGGATGCCGACCTGAATCCAGCGCAGCTCATCGCCGAACGTGGACTCGGCGAGGAGGCGGAAGCCGAGCTTGTCGAGGTAGAAGTCCCTGGCTCGGACCTGGTCGCTGACCGGCACCGACACGACGGAGATGAACTGCATGACGCGCCTCCTATCGGGTTTCGCCGATACCCTATCATCGAGCCATGGGGCGACCACAGGCTGATGGGGATCCGTTTCGAGCGATCGCCGATCCCACCCGGCGGAAGATCATCGAACTGCTCTCCGAACAGCCGCGCACGGCCGGGGAGCTCGCCAGCAGCTTCACCACCTGCCAGTCGACCGTCTCTGAACACCTGGGGATCCTGCGCCGGGCCGCTCTGGTGAGCTACACGGAGCATGCCGGTCGTCGCATCTACACCCTCGTGCCTTCTCCGCTTGCCGAGATCGCCACGTGGTCCACGAAGTACGCCCGGCCGGAGGAGCCGCAGCTCTGACCAAGCCTCGCGGCCTCGCTGTCGGCCGTCGCCGGCGACTCCATGAAGCTCGGGCCCATCCTGACGGGCGGGAGCGAGTTCACCCCTTCGGGTGAGGCAGGACCGATTCCGTGCGGCCTAGCTTCTGGGAGTGCGCTTCTTCTCCCACGTCTCATCCTTCTCGGCGTCGTCGTGCCGGCCGGCTGGGCAGCCCCGCAACGACCGCCACTCCACGTACGGCACGCGGCGCCGCACCGATCCGCGCCACTCCAAGGTCACCGAACGCTCCCCGAGCCGGATCTGCGCGCCCGTACGGAAGAGGTCATCATGACCGCGTCCCCCACCGGCTCCCGCTATGCCGGATCAACCCTCGCCGAGGTCACGTGGTTCTTCGCGATAGCCGTCCTGCTGTGTTTCGCCCTGTCCGTTCCGATGGTCTTCCGTCTGGTCCCGACGGACTTCAACAACCTGATCACCCCGATCCTGCAGCTCACCCCGATGCTCGCAGCGATCATCATGTGGCTGGCCCGACGCACCGGAACGTTCCGTGAGACGTTCGCCACCGGGTGGCGCGGCACCCCCAGGTGGGCCGGCATCGGGATCGGCCTCATCGCCGCGATCGCCGCGATCCAGACCGCGATCGCGCTGGCGGCGGGGATCTGGCAGCTCAACCCGCTTGACCAGATCCTCACCGCGGCCATCTGGATCGTCCCGGTCTTCCTCATGCAGTCGGTCTTCGCCATCGGCGAGGAATTCGGCTGGCGCGGCTGGCTGGCGACGCGTGCCGCGTCTTGGGGGTTCTGGCCGCTGGCCCTGGTCAGCGGTCTGGTCTGGATCGTCTGGCACCTGCCGGTCCTCGCCGTCATCGGTGATCGGCCGGCGTGGGACATCGTGATCTACTTCGCGGGCATGCTGCCCTGGGCGCCGTTGTTGCTCGCGCTTCGCTGGCAGTCGGGGAGTGTCTGGCCCGCGGTCCTGACGCACGGAGCGATCAACAGCGTCCGGGTGTACCTGCTGCAATCGGTCCCCAACGCAACGGATCACCTGCTCATCGAGGTGATCGGCTGGGTGCTCACGCTGGCCGCTGCCGTATGGCTGATGCGGCCGAGCCGCGCGCAGCGGCTCGGCCACGGCAGCGGCCGGCTGTGACCCTGCTGATCGGCGACGGCAGGGTGCGTTCCGTCATCAGCGCGACAACGACTGCAGCGACCCGGCGATCCGGTGCCCGGCCCAGCGTTTGACCTTGCGCAGCGGCTCCAGCCGGCTGGCCGCCCGGTCGAGCCGGTAGTACAGCCTCGGCGGCAGGTGCGGCAGCAGCGGGGAGTGCCGCTGGCCGAGCAGCGCGAACATCTGCGCGGGCTCCAGGCGCAGGTAGCGCGGCACATCCTCGTAGAACCGCGCGCTGTAGCGGGCGGCGCTCTGGATCGGCAGCAGCGCGGCCTGGCGTTCCCGCGTGTAGGCCGCGAGCGCGGGCTCCAGGGCGGGGTGGCGCTCGAGCGCGCCGGCCAGCGCGATGGCGTCCTCGATCGCGAGGGTGGTCCCGGCGCCGATGGAGTAGTGCGTGGTGTGCGCGGCGTCGCCGAGCAGGACGAGGTTGCCGTGGTGCCAGGAGCGGTTCGTCACGGTCTGGAAGCGCAGCCATTGCGCGACGCCCTGCCCGCGCCCGATGAGCCGGTGCCCGTCGAGCAGGTCGGCGAACAGCTTCTCCAGCAGCTCCAGGCTGGCCGCCTCGTCGGTGCGGTCGAGACCGAGGCCGCGCCACGTCGTGGGCGCGCACTCGATCACGCAGGTGCTGCGCTCGTCGTCGAAGCGGTAGCCGTAGCACCAGATCCAGCCGTGCTCGGTCTCCACGAAGGCGAAGGTGAAGGCGTCGAAGACCTTGGTGGTGCCGAGCCAGATGTAGGTGTTGCCCCCGGTGGCGACCTCGGTGCCGAAGTCGTGGCGGCCGCGCAGCGGGCTGTGCACGCCGTCGGCGGCCACCACCAGGTCGGCGTCCAGGGCCTCGCCGGCGATCTCCCGCTCGAACTCCACCCGCACGCCGAGGGCGATCGCCCGGTCGGCCAGGATGCCGAGCAGGCGGTGGCGGCCGATGCCGAAACCGGGGTCGCCGCGGTGGGTGGTGGTGCGGCCGCCGACGAGGGCCTTGCCGTCCTGCCATCGCACGGACGCCTCACCGATGGCGCGGGCCGATTCGGGGTCGCTCTCGCGCAGCCGGTCGAGGAGGCTGCCCCAGTAGGTGACGCCCCAGCCGTACGTCGAACCCGCAGGATCGCGCTCGAAGACGGATATGTCACACGAGGGATCGCGCAGCTTCGTCAGAATGGCGAAATACAGGCCTGCGGGCCCGCCGCCGACACAGACCACCTTCTGTACTCCATTTGGCACAGGGTAGTTATACGCGTACAGAGCGCCACGGTGCCCGCAACGCCACGCCGTACAGAAGGCAGCCACCCGCACGGCGCCGACGCGCAGCAGTCGGCGCTCGCCGAGGAACAGCGCATAGACTCCCCGCCCATGAGGGCAGAGATCATCACCGTCCGCCACGTCCGGGTCGATCTGGCCGGTCACCGGGTGCTCGACGACGTCGCCCTGTCAGCCCGCCCAGGCCAGATCATCGCCATCACCGGCGAGAACGGCGCCGGCAAGTCCACGCTCCTCCGCTGCCTGGCCGGTCTGCAGACCCCGACCGGCGGCGAGATCGACGTGCTCCACGGCCCTCCGGCCGACGCGGCCGCCTTCTGGCGCGATGTCGCGTTCGTCGCCGACGAACCCGCCTGGTATCCCGGCCTCGGCGTCCGCGAGCACCTGGACATGGTCCTCTCCGTCCACCAGGGCGGACGGATGTCCGCTGAGGCCGCGCTGTCGGCGGTCGACCTCGCAGGCCGGGACGAACGGCACCCGCTGACGTTGTCCACGGGGCAACGCCAGCGGCTGTCCCTCGCGATGGCCCTCATCAGGCCCAGCCGTGTTCTGCTCCTCGACGAACCCGAACGCGGGCTCGACGCCGCCTTCCGCCCCCGTCTGGCCGCGCTCCTGCGCGACTACGCCGGCGAGGGAGGCGCGGTGGTCATGGCCACCCACTCCCTCGACCTCGCCGAGGCGTGCGGCGCGGTCCACCTCGCCCTGGAGCCGGCCTCGTGAAGCGCCGATACGACGGCCTCGTGAAGCACTCCCGGGACAAGCGCGTGAACCGCTGGCAGGACAGGTACACCATGCTGTTCGGCCTGCTCATGCTGGTCGCGATCGGCGGGCAGCCCGTCGCCTCCGCGATCGGCTTGCTCGCCGAGCACGCCGGGCACGCCGACCCCGCGCGGATCGGCCCGGGGCTCGCTCTCGCGGCCGTGGCGTATGCCGGATATCTGGCGCTCGTCCGGGCGGTGGGCCCGGTCGTGCTGTCCGCCGCCGACGCCTCCTGGCGGCTGCTGTCACCCCTGCCCCGCCGTAGTGTGCTGGGCAGGACGACCACGCTCATGGCGGCGGTCGCCGTCCTGTGCGGGCTGGCACTCGGCGTGGTGCTCGTCGCCGCGCTCGGCGCCCCCGACCACACCCTCGTACGGCTGGCGGCCGCGCTGTTCCTCGGCCTCTGCGCGACGCTCGGCGGCATGGCGCTCGGCGTGATGGGACAGTCCTCGCCCGCCTGGGACGGCTGGCTGCAGGCACTCACCACGGCCACCGTGGCGGCGGCGGTCCTGCTGGCCGTCCTTGGCAGCGGGCCCGGCAGGAGCTTCCTCGCATCGGTGGCGAACGCTCCCTCCTGGCCCGCCGCCGCGCTCGCGACTGCCGTGACCGCCTTCCTCGTCCGGCGTGCCTGGCGCGAGCTGCCCAGGGTGCCGGCTCGCGCGATCCTGGCCGCCTCCGTCAGGACCGGGCGGGTCACGCAGGCCGCTGTCGCACTCGACCCTTCCGCGCTGACCTGGGCGGCGGAGGACGCCCACTGGCGGAGCCGTACACCTGGCTCGAAGGCGTGGCCGGTGAGGGGCGCGTGGGTGCTCGGCTGGCAGGAGCTCCGGCGCCTGGGACGGCACCCGGTCCGCCTTGCCGTACTGGCTCTTTCCCCTGTGCTGCCGGCGCTGGCCGTAACGGCGGGAGGGCCGCGCCTGGCCGCGGTGCTGGCGTTCGCGGGCGGGCTCGCGGCGGCGGCGTCCGCGACGTCGGGCGTCCGGCGTGATGGCGACAACCCGGCCCTGCTCCGGCTCCTGGCCGTGGGCCGGCGCCGCGCGCTCGCCGTCAGGGCCGTGCCGTCCACGCTGGTGAGCGCCGCGTGGCTCGCCGCGGCACTGGGCGCGATGACCGTCACGGGCGAAATGACGGACCCAAGCGGAATGACCGACCCAAGCGGAATCACCGACGCCGCGTGGTGGCTGTTCGGACCCGCGTGCGCCCCTGCTCTCGCCGCGGCGGCGTCGCGCATGGCCCTTCGCCGGCCCGTCGACCACTCGATGCCCGTCATCGACACCCCGGGCGGCGCCATCCCGACGGGCCCCCTGCTGTGGGCCGCCACGGGTCTGGACCTCGCCCTCCTCGGCGTCGCTCCCACGCTCGTGGCGTTCGTCGTCCAGCCCGCCGATCTCCTTCCGTGGCTCGCGACGCAGGCTCTGACCGGCCTGGCCGTCCTGGGCGGATACCTCCGGCTGCGTGGATAGGAGCAGAGGCGTCACCGCCGCTGGCTATCCTGTGGCACGTCGAGCCACGACCACCGGGAGGCGATGCGCATGACAGCCCCCCGGCCTGCGGCGACCGTGGTCGCCCACGTGCTCATCGCCTCCCTGACCCTGCTCACCCTCGCAGGCTCCTGGTACCTGGGCGCAGCCCCCTGGCAGATCCTCGCCGCGACAGGTGCCGCCGTCCTCCTCCACATGGGAGCGGCCCAGCAGGCGAACCTGTGGAAGGGCTACGCGACAGGCGCGCTGGGCATGCTCGTCCTGGCGTTGACGCCCTTCCCCGGCTGGTCGGCGGTCATGCTGCCCTCGGCCGTGTGGTTCCCCTTCATGTTGTGGCGGCTGACCATCAGGCTCCCGTCGCGGTCCTCGATCAAGGCGCTGGCCGTCGCGGTGCTCGGGATCGTCCTCACCGAACTGGTGGCGTGGGCCCGGCGGCCCACCGGCGTCCCCGTGTGGAGCCGCCTGAGCGAGGGCTGGCTGCTGATGCTCGTGGTCGGCGGCGTGTGGCTGGCGGCCCTCCTGGTACGGCGCAGGCACGACGCCCGTCAACGCGCCGAGAGCGTACGGCTGGCCGCGGCCGTCGCGGACGAACGGGCCGGCATCCGCCGCGACCTGCACGACGTGATCGCTCACACGGTCACCGTCATGGTCGCCAGGATCGAGGCGGCGGCGGTGACGACGACGGATCCGGCGACCCGCCGCGAACTCGGCGACATCGCGGAAACCGGGCGCGACGCCCACCAGGGTCTGCGGGCGATGCTCGCCACGCTGGGGCCGCGCGCCGGGGCCGGGCGGGTGCCGATCTCGCTCGACGCGATCCCCGACCTCGTGGCCTCCGCGGCGAGCCCGCTGCACGCGGTGACGTTCGAGGAGGTGGGCGAGCGGCGGCCGCTGAGCCTGAGCGCCGAGGTGGCGGCCGTGCGTGCCGTACAGGAAGGTGTCACCAACGCGCTGCGTCACCTCGAACCTCCGGTCGAGGTGACCGTTTCCGTCCGCTGGGCTCCTGGCGAGGCGGTGGTGGAGGTGCGCGACGACGGCGGCACGGCCCGCCGCGCCGCCGGGAGCCAGGGGGCCGGGCTGATGGGGGTCGAGGAACGGGTGCGTACGGCCGGCGGCACACTGTCGATCGACGAGGGCGGCGGCGGATGGGTGCTGCGAGCACGGCTGCCCACCAAGGAGGGGGCATGACCAGGATCCGCGTCATGCTGGTCGATGACCAGGAGTTGTTGCGGGCCTCGCTCCGTACGGTGCTGTCGGCCGACGAGCGCATCGAGGTCACGCACGACGTCGGCGACGGCGGCGCGGCGATCGAGGTCGTCAGGCGTCACCGCCTCGACGTCGTCCTGATGGACATCCGCATGCCGCGCGTCGACGGGGTCGCCGCCACGGCGGAGATCGTCAGGATCGCGCCCGGGACCCGGGTGCTCATGCTGACGACCTTCGATGACGACGACCTGGTCGTGGCCGCCATCCGGGCCGGGGCGAGCGGCTACCTGACCAAGGACGTGCGGCCGGCCGGTCTCGCGCAGGCCGTGTGCGACGTCGCCTCGGGGACGGCGGCGCTGGCCCCGGGCGTGGCCGCGACCGTCCTCGATCTCGTACGGCAGGCGCCGATGCGCCGGGCGGCGGCCCTCGACGGCCTCAGCCCGCGCGAGGCCGAGATCTTCGGCCTGCTCGCCCGCGGCCGCTCCAACAGCGAGATCTGCGCCGAGCTGGTGCTGAGCGAGAACACGGTGAAGTCGCACGTCAGGGCCGTGCTGCAGAAGCTGGACCTGCGCGACCGCGTGCACGTGGTGATCTACGCCTACGAGAACGGGCTCGTCGGACGCCACGACCTGCCGGGCTGACCGCCGTGAACGGGGCATCCGCCCCGCACTGGGGTCACTTGGTGCGGCGCGGCGTCACCCTCGTGACCGTCACCGACTTGACCGGTTTCTCGCCGTGCTCGTCGGGGGCCTCGACGGCCACGTTGCGCATCTTCCCCACCCGGTCGGTCCGCACGTCGTACGTCAGCGTCGCCGACTCCCCCGCGTCGAGCTCGCCCGTCCACACCAGGATGGGCGCGTCGTAGGTGACCGTGCCCTTGCTGGCGCGGAAGCCGCCGACGACCTGCCCGTGGTGGTTCACGTCGGTGAGGTCGTCGGTGTAGGTCCCCGACCCGGCCACCCCTCCGACGTTGGTCGCCTCGATCGTGTACCGGACCGTCCCCCCGACCTTGACCGCGGTCCTGTTCACCCGCTTGACCACCTCGAACTCCGGCTCGCGCCCGCAGTCGAGCTGTGCGTCGAACGGGAAGTCGTGGATCTCGCCGCCGTTGTCCTCCGTCGTCCCGTGGGTCAGCCGCCGCACCACGACGTTGCCTTCGATGTTGGCGGAGTTCTCGTCGACGAGGTGGGCGCTGGGCGCGAACACGGTGCCTTCGACGGTGTCGCCGCTGCCGGCGGGCAGCAGGATGCGGGTGGCGGTCGGGAAGTCCCACAGGATGTACGGCGCCTGGGCACCGCTGACGCCGGCCAGCTGGGGCGTCCAGGTGTAGTCGTCGCCGACCCCGCTGGTGTCGACGACGATCAGCAGCGGGGTGTCGGCGGTGGGCTGGTCGCGGAAGGAGAGTTCCGACAGGCGGCTGAGGTCCTCGGCGTCGATCTTCAGGACGTTGGTGATTCCCGTCCTCAGGTGGACGTAGCCCTGGGCGCCGATCGGGGGCGGGCTGGGCAGCGGGGCGCCGCTCGCGTCGCGCAGGATGACGGTCGCCGAGCAGGTGGCGAGTTGTGTGGCGCGCTGCCGGTAGGTGGCGAAGAGCGCGGGGAAGTTCATGCCGGTGGGGGCGCTGATCGACGCTTGCGGCTGGGTCACGGTGAGCTCGATGCGGGGCAGCGTGCCGTACGGGCCGCCGCTGTTGATCTGGGTGTTGACCACGGCGTTGTTCTGGTCGACGTTGCGCACCGTGCTGCCGGTCAGGTCGCCGATCTTGACGTAGCTCCGCTGCAGCACCTGGATCAGGCCGTCGCCGGTGGTCGCGCCCCACAGGATCCTGCCGTCCACCAGCAGGGAGGTGGGCCTGGCGTCGCCCGGCGCGGTCCAGGGTCCTGGCGTCTGCAGCGCGACCCGGTAGTTGTCGCCGAGCACGAGGTTGCCGCCGAGGGCCATCGTGCCCTCGTTCTCGTTGCTGGCCACGTTGGCGTCGGTCTCGACCACGGCGGTGAAGCCGCGGTTGCCCGCCACGGGGTTCAACGGCACGCGCGCCGTGGCGGGGGCGGCGACGAGCGCCGCCGTCACCGACGTCCCCGCGAGGAGTCTCAGTCCGATCGAGTGCACGCCCATGACGCACAGCCGACCACCGGCCAGGCCGCCGGGACCGTGCCGACAGGCCGGGGGCCTCAGAGCTTTCCCCAATGCGGCGGATACCTATAGGGGTATTTGACCAGCCACTACACCTCACATAGGGTCGAGGCAGGCAAATACCCAGGGGGGTATATCAATCGTGATCTTCACCCAGTACTACCTCGACTGCCTCTCCCAGGCCTCCTACCTGATCGCCGACGAGAGCACCGGCCAGGCCGTCGTGGTCGACCCGCGCCGCGACGTCTCCGACTACCTCGCCGACGCCCGTGCCCGCGGCCTGACCGTGACCGGCGTCATCAACACCCACTTCCACGCCGACTTCGTCGCCGGACACCTGGAGCTGGCCGACCAGACCGGCGCCTGGATCGGGTACGGCACGCGCGCCGAGACCGAGTACCCGATCAGGAAACTCGCCGACGGCGAGCGCATCCCGCTCGGCGACGTCACCCTCCAGATCATGGAGACGCCCGGGCACACCCCGGAGTCCATCAGCGTCCTGGTCTTCGAGCACGCGGACGACGCCGTGCCGTACGGCGTGCTCACCGGCGACGCGCTCTTCATCGGCGACGTCGGCCGGCCCGACCTGCTCGCCTCCGTGGGCGTGAGCGCCGAGGAACTCGGCGCGATGCTCCACGACAGCGTGCAGAACAAGCTCATGGCCCTGCCCGACGAGGTGAGGGTCTTCCCCGCCCACGGCGCCGGCTCCGCCTGCGGCAAGAACCTCTCGGCGGACAAGCAATCGACCATCGGGGAGCAGCGCGCCACCAACTACGCGTGCGCGCCGATGAGCCGCGACGCGTTCGTCGCGCTCGTCACCGCCGGTCAGAGCGCGGCGCCCGGCTACTTCGCCTACGACGCCGAGCTCAACCGCAAGGACCGGCGCCGGTACGACGCCGCGGCGGCGCGGCCGCTCGTGGTCGCCGAGTTCGCCGGGCTGCGGGAGGGCGGCGCGGTGGTCGTGGACGCCCGCTCGCCCCAGGAGTTCGCCGCGGGCCACCTGCGGGGCTCGGTGAACGTGCCCGCCGACGGGCGCTTCGCCGAGCAGGCCGGCACCGTCCTCGACCCGGCGGACGAGCTCGTCGTGGTGGCGCCCGAGGGACGGGAGGAGGAGGTCGTCACGCGTCTCGCGCGGGTCGGCTTCGACCGGGTCGCCGGGTATCTGCGCGACCCCGAGGACGCCCTGGAGCACCTGGCCGGGGAGGTCACCCAGGCGAGCCGCGTCACGGCCGCCCAGTTGCGGGCGGCGCTCGCCGGCGGCGACCCGCCCGTCGTCGTGGACGTGCGCGGGGCCGACGAGCGGGAGGGCGGCTTCATCGACGGCGCCTGGCACCTGCCGCTCAGCGAGCTTCCGGGCCGCGCGGGCGAACTGCCCGCCGACCGGCCGATCGTCGTGCACTGCGCGGGCGGGCACCGCTCCTCGATCGCGGCGAGCCTGCTGCGGCGGCGCGGCTTCGACGACGTGTCCGACATCCTCGGCGGCTACACCGCCTGGACGCTGACCTGAAGCGGCTACACCGCCTGGACGCTGACCTGAAAACCGGCGGACCCCGCCCAGTCCGGCCCCTGATCCGACCATGGAGTCACCCTTGAGCACCACCACCCTCACTCCCACCGCGCTCCACCGTCTCGTCCAGGACGGCCGCGCCCCGCGCCTGCTCGACGTGCGCACGCCCGCCGAGTTCCGCACCGCCCACATCCCCGGCTCGACGAACGTGCCTCTCGCCACCCTTCGCGAGCACCGGGCCGACCTCCTCCCCCACGTCGGCACCGACACCGTCCTCGTCTGCCGCTCCGGCGCCCGCGCCGCCCAGGCGGCGAACCTGCTGCCCGGCCTGCGCGTGCTCGACGGCGGCGTGAACGCGTGGGAGCTGGCCGGCGCACCCCTGACCCGCGGCCCCGAGCGCTGGGACATGGAGCGCCAGGTCCGCCTGGTCGCCGGCTCGATCGTGCTGGTCACCGGCCTGGCCGGGGTTGTCGTCCCGGGCGCCCACCTGGTCGGCACGGCGGTCGGCGCCGGTCTGGCCTTCGCCGCGCTCAGCAACACCTGCGCGATGGGCATGCTGCTGGCCAGGCTGCCCTACAACCGCGGCCCGCGCCCCGACATCCGCCAGGTGATCGCAGAGCTGCGGACCACGGCGTGACGATCCTCATCGTCGCCGCGTCACTGCTGGTGGGCCTGAGCCTGGGCGTGATGGGCGGCGGCGGGTCGATCCTCACGGTGCCGATCCTGATCTACCTCGCCGGCCAGGGCACCAAGGAGGCCATCGCCACCTCTCTCCTCGTGGTCGGCGTCACCAGCCTGGCCGCGCTGATCCCGCACGCGCGCGCCCACCGCGTGCGCTGGCGGGCCGGGCTGCTGTTCGGCGGGTTCAGCATGGCCGGCGCCTACGCGGGCGGCCGGCTCGCGGAGCACGTCCCCGGCCCGGTCCTGCTCATCGGCTTCGCTCTGATGATGCTCGTCACGGCCGCCGCGATGCTGCGCGGGCCGCGCCGGGGAGACGAGCCCGTACGGCCCAGCCTGCCGCTTCCCCACATCGCCCTGGAGGGCCTGGTGGTCGGCGCGGTGACGGGCCTGGTGGGTTCCGGGGGCGGCTTTCTGATCGTCCCCGCGCTGGCGCTGCTCGGCGGGCTGCCGATGGCGGCCGCGGTCGGCACCTCGCTCCTGGTCATCGCGATGAACTCCTTCGCCGGCCTCGCCGGTCATCTGTCAGGGGTGACGGTCGACTGGAGGCTCGCCGTGACGGTGACCGCGGCAGCCGTGGTGGGCAGCCTCGCCGGCGCCCGGCTCGCGGGCCGGGTCCCGCAGGCCACGCTGCGCAACGCGTTCGGCTGGTTCGTCGTGGCCATGGGCGGTTGTGTCCTGGCCCGCCAGCTTCCCATCGGCACCGCCTGGGCCTGCGCGGCCCTGGCGGCGGTGCTGGCCGTCGCCGTCACGGTCCGGGTACGGCGAGCATAGAGTGAAACGGATACCCCGCTGGGTATCCACGACCATCACGAAGGAGCCTCCCGTGCAGGTGGACGAAGAATCGATGCGCCCCGTCCTGAACCGGCTGCGGCGCGCCCAGGGCCAGCTGGCCGCGGTGATCTCCATGGTCGAATCCGGCCGCGACTGCAAGGACGTCGTCACCCAGCTCGCCGCCGTCTCCCGTGCGCTCGACCGGGCCGGGTTCAAGATCGTGGCCAGCGGCATGCGCCAGTGCCTGGCCGACGACAGCGGCTCGCCGCCCATGACGGAGGAGGAGCTCGAGAAGCTCTTCCTCACCCTCGCCTGACCGGTCAGAGCATGCGCAGCGCGTCGGCCGAGCTCGGGTCCTTCGGGGTGTAGATCTCCAGCCGGTGGTCGGGGCTGTCGGGCTGCAGCCACACCTGGTAGTCGACGCTGGCCGTCCCCACCGTGGGGTGACGCAGGTGCATGGTTCCCACGGTGCAGTCGGAGACCTCCCCGATCGCCCACATCCTCGCGAACTCGTCGCTGCGCATCGTGAGCTCACCGATCAGCGCCGCAAGCCGCGCGTCCGTCGGGAACCGCCCGGCGGTGAGCCGCAGGTAGGCGACATGGATGCGGGCGAGCTCCTCCCAGTTGCGATGCAGGTCGCGGGTGAGGTGGTCGAGGAAGAACATGCGCGGGATCGACGGCCGCCGGCCGGGCTCCCACGGCGCGTCGAAGGGGACGTGCTCGGCGAAGAGCGCGTGACCCGTCCGGTTCCATGCCAGCACATCGCCCCGGCGGCCCAGCACGATCGCCGGCGTCGTCTCGCCCAGCGCTCCCAGCAGCGAGAGCACCCTCGGGTGAGGCTCCTCGGGCGGCGGCTCCGACAGGCCGGGCACGGTCGGCTGGTGGGCGAGGTTGTGCAGGTGGGCGGTCTCGACGCGGTCGAGCCGCAACACCCGCGCGAGGGCGTCGAGCACCTGCGTGGAGGCGGTGCCCGCCTGACCCTGCTCCAGGCGCGTGTAGTAGCCGGCGCTCACGCCCGCGAGCTGCGCGAGCTCCTCACGGCGCAACCCCGGCACCCGGCGCGCGCCGCCGAACGTGCGCAGCCCCGCCTGCTCCGGCGTGACCTTGTCGCGGCGGCTCTTCAGAAACGTCCCCAGTCCTTCCACACGATCGAGCCTAGGCCGGGCTCCGAGCCCGTGGGTAACCCTGTCAGGTGCACCCTCAGCAGGGGGATGGCTGCTCATCCCGGCCTGCTGGATCGTCGGCGTCATGTCTCGACAGCTCGCAACGCACCGCCCGCCCGCACTGAAGGCCTGGCTCGGCCTCCTGGTCGTCCTCGGACCCGTCCTGCTGGTGTCCATGGACGGGTCGATCCTGTTCCTGGCGATGCCGCGCATCAGCCAGGCGCTCTCCCCGACCGCCGACCAGGCCCTGTGGATCCTCGACAGCTACGGCTTCGCCGTCGGCTCCCTGCTGATCGCCTTCGGCGCCATCGGCGACCGGTACGGCAGGCTGCGCCTGCTCATGATCGGCACGACGGCCTTCGGGATCAGCTCGGCGATCGCGGCGTTCGCGCCCAGTGCCGAGCTGCTGATCCTCGCCCGCGCCCTGATGGGGGTGGCGGGGGCGACGCTCCTGCCGTCGGCGCTCGCCGTCCTGAGTGAGTTGTTCGCCGATCCCCGGCGCAGGGCTCAGGCGATCGGCATCTTCGCGGCGGCGTTCGCGGCCGGGTTCGCCATCGGGCCGGTGTTCGGCGGGGTGCTGCTGGAGCGCTTCTGGTGGGGCGCGATCTTCCTGATCAACCTTCCCGTCGTCGCGTTGTTCCTGGTCTTCGCGCCGATGGTGCTGCGCGAGGTGCGCGCGAGCCGGCCGGGCGGCGTCGACGCGCTGAGCGTCGTGACCTCCGCGGCCGGGCTCCTGCTCACGATCTACGCGCTCAAGCACCTCGCCGCCGAAGGCGTGGACCTCGTCCCCGCCCTGCTGGGGGTGGTCGGGCCGGGGCTGCTGGTGTGGTTCGCCGTCAGGCAGCGCACGCTCGAACACCCGCTGATCGACTTCTCGCTCTTCCGCGACCGGGTCTTCACCGTGGCGATCGTCACCGGGCTGCTGCCGCTGGCCGCGTGGTCGGCGTCGGCCTACCTGGCGGGCGTCTACCTGCAGTCGGTCCTGGGCCTGCCGGTGCTCGACGCGGCCCTGCTGGCGCTTCCCGGCGCGGCGGTGCTCATCCTGACCTGCGTCGTGACGCCCTTCGTCGTCGACCGGATCGGCAAGCGGACCGCGCTCGTCACCAGCCACTTCTCGATCGCGACCGGCCTGCTGTTCCTGCTGCCGGCGGCGGTCACGGGCGGGGCGGGCTGGTACGTGGCCTCCACGGTCGTCGCCGGCCTCGGTTACGGCATCAGCTTCAGCGTCGTCGCCGACACCGCCGTGGGCGCCGTCCCGGCCGACCGGGCGGGCGCGGCGGGCGCGATCGCCGAGACCAGCAACGAGATCGGCAACGCGCTCGGCATCGCCCTGCTCGGCTCGCTCGCGGTGCTGGTCTTCCGGCTCCAGGGGCCGGAGCTGGCGCCCACCCTGGAGGAGACCCTGCAGCTCCCCTCACTCGCGCACGCGGCGGCGGAGCAGGCGAAGGCGGCGTTCGTCACGGGCCTGCACGTGGTCGCCGCGGTGGCCGCGGTGCTGCACGCGGCGCTCGGCGTCCTCGCCCTCCGCTGGCTGGCCCGGTGACCCGGCCTCAGCGGATCACCGCGCGGGCTATCCCCCTCTGACGTGTCGTCGTGCGTCGTCCGCCAGCTCCTCCACCTCGGCAACGGTCCGTCCCAGGATCCGGGCGACCTCTTCGTACGGCACGGCGAACAGCTCGCGCAGGACGAAGGCGAGCCTGGCCGACTCGGGCAGGGTCTCCAGGAGCACCAGCAGCGCGAGCTGCACCGAGTCCGACAATCCTGACCCCGCGACGGGCGCCGTGGCGGGCGGGGCGCCGCGCAGCCGGTCGACGCACACCCTGGCCACCACGCTGGCGAACCAGCACGTGGGGTCCTGGACACGCACGCGCTCCCATGCCTCGGCCACGGCTTCGTCGGCGTCGTCGAGCGAGCCGAGCAGCCGGTAGGCGACGGCGGTCAGGTGCACCCGGTCGGCGGCGAAGCGCTCTGCGAGGAAGGAGTCGTCCATGCCCCCATGACGGAGCACGGGGCCGGAACGTGACACGGAAATAGCCACACAATTCGGCAGCGCCATTTATTGCCTAGTTAATTCCTCACCGGTGACCGGTGAAAATCTCACTAGGAACAGCTCTGGTTATCCGTAAATATTGCAGGAGTAAACAGCGAATTAAGGAGGCAAGGTTGTTAGAACAGTACGAACTTCACTGCCTTGCAAATCCGCTGTTCTATGATGCCTTTTCAGAAGAAAGGGCGGATTATCCGACCAAATCCACCCCGGAGGGTTGGCTCCACGCCCCCACCGACACCTGGATGCACTACGCCCCAGAAGGCCAGACCCTGCCCGCGCAGGGCTGGAAGATCCACGCCAGCGCCGGCCTCGACGACGCGGAGCGGGTCATCTCCACCGTGTGGGACTACTGCGTGTCGCGGAAGATCCCCTTCAAGTTCCTGCGCAGCCGCACGGTCGTCGCGATGCTCAACAGCAAGGCGGCCGACCGCGGCTCCAGCGGCAAACTCGTCACGATCTACCCCAAGGACGACGTCCAGCTCAAGGAGACCCTCGAAGAGCTCGACGGCCTCCTGACCGGCACGCCAGGGCCGTACATCCTCAGCGATCTGCGCTACGGCCAGGGCCCCCTGTACGTCAGGTACGGAGGGTTCGTCCCCAGGAAGGTGCTCGGCGACGACGGCCGGCTCGTCCTGGCCATCGAGAACGACAAGGGAGACCTGGTCCCCGACAGGCGCGGACCCGGCTTCGCCGTACCCGCCTGGATCGAGCTGCCGGCCTTCCTCGAACCCCATCTCGCGGCGCGCAACGCGGTCACCACGCAGGGCCTGCCGTACGAGATCGAGAGCGTGCTGGCCTTCTCCAACGGCGGCGGCGTCTATCTGGCCACCGACAGGAGCGACGGCCGGCAGGTGGTCCTGAAGGAGGCCAGGCCCCACGCGGGCCTCGACACCGCCCGCCGCGACGCCGTCGCCAGGCTCAGGCACGAGAAGGCGATCCTGGAAAAGCTCCAGGGACTCGACGCCGTGCCCAGGCTGAAGGACAGCTTCTCGCTGGGCGACCACGAGTTCATCGTGATGGAGTTCGTCGACGGCAACCCGCTGCAACGCCAGATCGTCCAGCGCTTCCCGCTCGACGATCGCGACCTGGCCGGCTACACGGCCTGGGCCGTCGAGACCGCCGAGCGGGTCGAGCGGGCGGTCGCCACCATCCACGAGCGCGGCGTCGTCTTCGGCGACCTGCACCCCAACAACATCCTGATCACCCGGGAGCGGCGGGTGGTGCTCATCGACTACGAGGTCTCCTCCCTCGCGGCCGATGACGCCACCGCGACGCTCGCCAATCCCGCCTACGCCGCGCCGCGCGGCTGGCGCGGCCTCGACGTCGACCGGTACGCCCTGGCCAGCATGCGGCTCAACCTCTTCGCGCCGCAGACCACGATCATGCTGCCGCTCGACCGCGGCAAGGTCTTCCACCTGGCCGAGCTGATCCTGGAGCAGTTCCCCGTGCCGGCCGAGTTCGTCCGGCAGGCGGTCAGGACCATGGCCGGCCCGCCACCGCTGAGCCCGGCCAGGCTGCGGACGGCCATCCGGTCCAGCGAGACCCTCGATCGCACCGACAGGCTCTTCCCCGGCGACCCGGCGCAGTTCCAGCCGGGCGGCGGAACGAGCCTCGCCTACGGCGCGGCCGGGGTGCTCCTGGCCATGGGCGAGGCCACCGACGAGCAGCTCGACTGGCTGCGGCGGCACACCGATCCGGAGGTCGGCGGCTTCTACGACGGCCTGCACGGCGTCGCCTACGTCCTCGACGAGCTCGGCCACCACCAGGCGGCGCGAGAGCTGGCCGGGCGCTGCGAACAGGTCGGGCACCTGGGGCTCGACCTGTTCGGCGGCCTCGCGGGCATCGGCCTGGCGCGAATGCGCCTCGGCCTCGACGCCGGCGGCATCGTCGAGCTCGCCGCCGACCGCCTCGGCGGCCCGGACGACGTCCCCGGCATCAGCGGCGGCGACCATCCCCGCGCCGGCCTGATGTACGGCTCGTCCGGTGTCGCCCTCCTGTTCCTCCACGCCTACGAGCGATCACGCGACCCGCGGCTCCTGGAGCTCGCCGGCACCGCGATCAGGCAGGACCTGCGCAGGTGCGTGCGCACCGACGACGGTTCGCTCCAGGTCAACCAGGGCTGGCGCACGCTGCCCTACCTCGACGAGGGCTCGATCGGCATCGCGCTGGTCATCGCCAGGTATCTCCGCCACGACTCCGACGAGGAGTTCGAGCGGGCGCTGGCCGACACGATGCTCGTCACGCGCGGACGCTACTTCGTCCAGCCTGGCCTGTTCACGGGCCGGGCCGGCATGATCGCCGCGCTTCGCGCCCTGCAAGGACCCGGCGACGATCTCGATCGGCTCGTCTCCGGCCTCGCCTGGCACGCCCTGCCGTTCATGGGCGGCCTGGCCTTCCCCGGCAACCAGCTCCTGCGGTTGTCGATGGATCTCGCAACGGGCACCGCGGGCATCCTGCTCGCGCTCAGCGGTGCGTCCCTGCCATTCCTCGACCCCTCAGGAGGTGTGACCGGGTCCAGCCCTTGTCCGGCCAAGTAAGAGCATTCCATCCAGAAAGGTAACGATCATGACTCTGCTCGACCTCCAGACCCTCGAAGCTCCCGGCGGCGGCCACGGCCACGGCGGCGGCTCCACCCTGACCGTCCTGGGATGCAACTCCTACACCCCGAGCAACCTCAGCCTGTTGCTCTGCCACTAGGCGAAACCCGATTCCCGGGAGCCCTCGGTGAGGGCTTCCGGGTTTCGTCCGACGAAGGGAGGCCGCGTGCGGGCGGCGGACCGGCTGGTCACCAGAACCCTGCGACAGGCGGGCGTCTGGACCATGCTGCTGGCCCTGGCGTCGGTGGTCACCTCCGTGGCCCTCCTCGCCCTCCCCCATCTGATCGGCAAGGCGGTCGACACCCCGGGCCAGAGCCTCTGGCCGGTGCTGGCCGCGGTGACCGCGGCCGCGCTGGTCGGCTGCGACGCTCTGGCCGCGTGGGCCTCCGGCGCGAGCGGCGCGCGGGCCGCCGCCTGGGTACGCCGCCGGGCCGTACGACACGTGCTCGGCGTGGGGCCACGCCTGACCCGGCGGTTCACCGAGGGCGACCTGGCCACCAGGATCGGGCTCAACGCCGAGGAGACCGGCCGCGCCCCCGACTCCATCGTCTCCGGCCTGAGCCTGCTGATCCCCTCGGCGGGCGCCCTCGTCCTCCTGATCGTGATCGATCCCTGGCTGGCCGTCGCCCTGGCGGCCGGCCTCGTCGTCATCGCCCTCATCCTCAAGGCGTTCCTGCGCACCTCCACCGACCTGGCCGCCGGATACCAGGAGGCCCAGGCCGAGCTGGCGGGCCGCTTCCTCGACGCGATCAAGGGCGCCCGCACCATCGCCGCGGCGCACTCGGAGGAACGCGAGGCGGGCCGGATCCTCCACGTCCTGCCCCGGCTGCGCACCCACGCCATGGGCCTGTGGCGCGCGAACGCCGACGCCGCGGTCCGTGCCGGGCTGCTGGTGCCGCTCCTGGAGATCGTCGTGCTCTGCATGGCCGGATTCCGCCTGGCCGCGGGCGAGCTGAGCGTCGGCGAGCTCTACGCGGCCGCGCGCTACGTCGTGCTCGGCACCGCGCTCGGCTCGGCGGTGGGGCAGCTCGCCGGGCTCGCCAGGGCCCGCGCCGCCGCCGCCCGGGTGACCGAACTGCTCGACGAGCCCGCCACCAGGTACGGCAGGAGCGAGCTGCCGCCGGGACCCGGCACCCTGGAGATCCGCGGCACCGACGGCCTGGACCTGGCCATCATGGGCGGCAGCTGCGTGGCGATCGTCGGGCGCAGCGGATCGGGCAAGTCACGCCTGGCCGAGCTCGCCGGGCGCATGGCCGACCCGGAGCGGGGCACCGTCAGGCTCGACGGGGTGCCGCTGCCGTGGCTGAGCCGCGCGGCGCTGCGCGGCGCGGTCGGCTACGCGTGGGAGCGGCCCGCGATGCTCGGCGACACCGTGGCGGGCACGATCGCGCTGAACGGCCGCAAGGCGCCGGTGATCCGCTCGGCCGAGCACGCCGGAGCCGACGCCTTCGTGCGCCGCCTGCCCGAGGGCTACGACACCCCGCTCGCACGGGCGCCGATGTCCGGCGGTGAGCGCCAGCGGCTCGGCCTGGCCCGCGCGTTCGCGCAGGGCGAGCGGCTGCTGATCCTCGACGACGCGACCTCCAGCCTCGACACGGTCACCGAGCACCAGGTGCGCCGGGCCCTGTCACGCGACAGCCGTACGCGCCTGATCGTGACCCACCGCGTGGCGACCGCCGCCGCCGCCGACCGGGTGATCTGGCTCGAGGACGGCCGGGTGCGCGCCGAGGGACCCCACGAGCGGCTGTGGCAGGACCCGCGTTACCGGGCGGTGTTCGCATGAGGCTCCGTGCCCGTCACGACGGCGTTCTCCTGAGGCCCCTGGCCGGTCGCGGCGGCGCTCCTTTGAGGCTTCCGGCCGGTCGCGGCGGCCCCCGCCTGACGCTGGTCCGGCAGGTCCTCGGCTCCAGGCCGCGGCTGCTGTGGGCGCTGGCCGGCTGGTCGGTGGTCGAGGCGCTGCCCATGGCGGCGCTGGGCATCGTCCTGGCCCACGCCATCGACGACGGCTTCGCGGCGGGCGAGCCGGTGACGGGCCTGCTCTGGCTCGGCGCGCTGGGCGCCGCCTGGGTGGTCGGCGCCGTGGGCGCCCGCCAGGTCGTCGTGACGATCGCGGGCCTGGTGGAACCCTTCCGCGAGGCGCTGCTGAGCCGGGTCGTGGCCGGCGTGCTGCACCGCGCCGACGGCGACACCGCCGCGCTCGCCCGTACGAACCTTCAGGTGGAGCTGGCCCGCGACGCCCTGGCCGCGGTGATCACCGTTCTGCGTTCCTTCGTCTTCAGCCTGGCCGGGGTCATCATCGGGCTGGCCGCTCTCGTCCCCGAGCTGGTGGTGCTCATCCTGCCGCCGGTGGTCGCGGGACTGGCGCTGTTCGCCGCGTCGCTGCCCGCGCTGGCCCGCCGCCACCGCGCCTTCCTGCTGGCCGACGAGGCCACCGCGGAGTCCGTCACCGCGATGGCCGCCGGGCTGCGCGACGTGAGCGCCGCGGGGGCGGAGGAACGTATCGGCGACCAGGTCGTCGCCCGCGTCGACGCCCAGGCGCGCGCGGGCACGCGGCTGGCCGGGCTCACCGGGGCGCGCACCCTCACCCTGGCCGTGGGCGGCTGGCTGCCGGTCGTGATCGTCCTGGCGAGCGCGCCCTCGCTCGGCGCCGGGCCCGGCGTGGTCCTGGGCGCGCTCACCTACGTCACCCAGTCGCTGGTGCCCGCGCTGAGCAACCTGTTCGAGGGCCTGGGGGCCAACGGGGTACGGCTGGGCGTCTCGCTGGGGCGCGTGCTCGAATCGGCGCCGGTCCCGCCACCGCGTTCCGTCCTGGAGGGAGGGCGCAGCGGCGGGGCCCGCCTGCGCGGTGTGCGCTTCGCCTACGGCCCGCACGCCGAGCCGGTCCTCGACGGGCTCGACCTGGACCTGGCCGAAGGCGAGCACCTGGCCGTGGTCGGGCCGAGCGGCATCGGCAAGTCGACGCTGGCCTCGCTGCTGGCCGGGCTGCTGTCGCCCGACGCGGGATGGGTGCTGGTCGGGGGCATCAGGGCCGATCTCATCGACCCGGTCAACCGGGTCCTGGTGCCACAGGAGGCCTACGTCTTCAGGGGCACGCTGCTGGAGAACCTCATGTACCTGGGTTGCGGCGAGATCATGGCCGCGGTGCGCGCGGTCGGGGCGGAGGACCTGGTCGCCCGGCTGGGCGGGCTGGAGGCCGACGTCGACCCGGCGCTGCTGTCACCCGCCGAGCGCCAGCTGATCACCCTCGTCCGCGCCTACCTGTCACCCGCCCGCCTGGTGATCCTCGACGAGGCCACCTGCCACCTCGACGCCGCCGCCGAGGCACGGGCCGAGGAGGCCTTCGCCCGGCGCGGCGGCACGCTCGTCGTCATCGCCCACCGGATCAGCTCAGCCGTCCGGGCCCGCAGGGTGCTCGTCATGGACGGCACCGGCGTGATGCTCGGCACCCACGAGGATCTGCTCGACCGCTCCCCTCTCTACGCCGACCTGGTAGGACACTGGAGGATCGCGTGAACGACCCCTTCCGCTGGCTCGAGGACCCGAGCAGCCGGGAGACCCGAGACTGGAGCCTGCGTCAGGACGACATCTGGCATCGCCACGTCCACCGGCTCGAATGGCGCGAAGAGGCCATGGCCCAGATCAGGGCCATGTCGGCGGCTGGTGAGGTGTCGGCGCCCATGTGGCGGGGCGAGCACCAGTTCATCACCAGGCGCGCGGCCTGGCAGGACCACGCCGTGCTCTACCGCGACGACAAGGCACTGATCGACCCGAACCTGCTCGACCCCAGCGGCGCCACGGTGCTCGACGACTGGCAGCCCGACCTGGAGGGCCGTCAGGTGGCCTTCCAGCTGTCGCGTGGCGGCGACGAGCGCTCGGCGCTCTACGTCGTCGACGCCGACACCGGCCAGATCGTCGACGGTCCCGTGCACGAGTGCCGCTACTCCCCGGTGGCCTGGCTGCCCGACGGCAAGGCCTTCTACTACGTGCGGCAGGGCGCCGTCTGGCTGCGCCGCATCGGCGGGCCGGAGGAGCGGGTGTGCAAGGGCCAGGGCATCGGGCTGAGCCGCGACGGGCGCTGGCTCGTCGTCGCCCAGGACCGTGACGTGCGGATCATCGACCTGCCGGAGTCCACGACGCAGGCCGTACAGGAGGGGGTCCAGGCGCGCACGGTGGCGGCGGTCGGCCCCGACGGGCGGTTGTACGTGGCGACCGATCGCGACGCGCCGCTCGGCCGGTTGTGCGTGGCCGATCCCGAGCACCCCGCCGAGTGGCGGGAGCTGGTGCCGCAGGACCCGGAGGCGGTGTTCGCCGGCTTCGCCGTGCTGGAGACCCGGCTGCTGGTGGCCTGGCTGCGCGACGCGGTGTCCGAGGTGACCGTGCACGATCTCGAGAGCGGGGCCAGGATCGGAGAGGTGCCGCTGCCGGGGCCGGGCTCCGTGGGGCCGATCAGCGTGCGCGGCGACGAGGCGTGGTTCGTCTACACCGACTACGTGACGCCCTCGACCGTGCTGCGCTATCCCGGCGAGACGCCGATCATGGAGACCGAGATCCACACCGAGCGGGTCGAGGCGATCTCCGCCGACGGCACGAGGGTGCCGGTGCTGGTGTTGTCGAGGCCGGGCGACTCCGGCCCGCGGCCGACCATTCTGTACGGCTACGGCGGCTTCGGCATCCCGCTCACCCCCGCCTACTCCACCTACATCCTGCCGTGGGTGCTGTCAGGAGGTGTCTTCGCGCTGGCCGGGGTCAGGGGCGGCGGCGAGCGCGGCGAGGAGTGGCACCGGCAGGGCATGCGGGCCGACAAGCAGAACAGCTTCGACGACTTCGTCGCCTCCGCGTCCCTCCTGATCGAGGGGGGCTGGACCACGCCGTCGCTGCTGGGCGCCTGCGGCGAGTCGAACGGCGGGCTGCTCGTGGGGGCGGCGATCACGCAGCGTCCCGAGCTGTTCGGCGCGGCCGTGATGTCGGCGGCCGTCCTCGACATGGCCCGCTACGAGCTGTTCGGGATGGGCGCCTCGTGGCGTCAGGAGTACGGCTCGGCCGACGTGCCCGAGGAGCTGGAGTGGTTGATGGCCTACTCGCCCTACCACCACGTGCGGCCGGGGGTGCGGTATCCGGCGACGCTCTTCACGGTGTTCGAGGGCGACACCCGGGTGGATCCGATGCACGCGCGCAAGATGTACGCGGCCATGATGGAGTCGGGGGCCGAGCACGTCTACCTGCGGCGCGAGCGCCATGTGGGTCACGGGCGGCGGGCCTACAGCAGGGGGGTCGAGCTGGCCGCCGATCTGCTCGCCTTCTTCCGCCATCACCTGCGCTGACGCCATCGGATGAGGCCGAAACGTCCCAGGGAGGCGGGCCACAACCAGCCCGCCTCCCTGGCGATCTCGACGGCCTCCACCCTGGTGCGTGCCCCTACCTTCATCAGGATGCGCGACATGTAGTTGCGGACGGTGCCGTCCGACAGGCACAGCCGTACGGCGGCGTCCTCGATCGTCGCCCCCTCGGCCACCACGCCCAGCACGTCGAGTTCCCGCGCGGTCAGGGGGTTCTCGGGGGCCTTGAGCGCGGCCACGGCCAGCTCGGGGTCGATCACCCGCTCCCCCTTCATCACCCGGCGGATGCACGCGGTCAGGTCGCCTGGCCTGGCGTCCTTGACGATGAAGCCCTGCACGTCGGCGGCGAGCGCCCGGCGCAGCGCGGTGGGCGTGGCCAGGCCCGTGAGGATCACCGCCCGGCACGACGGCAGTTCGCGGCGCAGTTCCGCGACGGCGGTGAGGCCGTCGAGCCCTGGCAGCGCGATGTCGACCAGGGCCACGTCGGGGCGGCAGTGTAAGGCGGCCTTGACGATGTCGTTGCCGTTGTCGACGTCGTGGACGACCTCCATGTCAGGCTCGGCGTCGATCAGTGCCTTGAGTGCTCCCCTGATCAGGTGCAGGTCCTCGGCAAGCAGGATCCTCGTCACAGCTACCCCCAACGATCTGTGCACAGATGGTCACTATCAGCTAGATCGGTGGGGGAACGCAAGGGATTCGGAAGTAAAGGACCTTGACTCGGGTTACGGCATCGATTTCAGGTCGGCCGGATCGAACTCCAGCGCGGCCGACAGCCGCTTGAGCGCGTCGACGACCTCCAGCAGGCCTTCATGGCCGAGCGCTCCGATCACCCGGTCCGCGGCCGCCTCCAGGTCGGGGTCGATGGCCTCGATGGCGGCCCGGCCCGCCGCCGTGGGGCACAGGAGCTTGGCACGGCGGTGGGCGGGATTGGTCTCGTATTCCGCCAAGCCCTTGTCGACCAGCAGGTCGGCCACCCGCTGCACGCCCTGGCGGGTCAGGCCCCGCAGCCGGGCGATGCCGGCCACGGACATGGGCGTGCCGAGGACCGCGCTGAGCACCTGCCACCAGGCCACGGTGATGCCGGCGGGCCGGGCCAGCGCGTCGCCGAGGGCGAGGAACTGGCCGTTGAGCCGGTAGACCGTGAGCGCGGCGTCGGTCAGCATCGGGCCGTGCGGGTACGGGGACGGCGGTCCGTTCATGCGGAGGAGAGTACCTCCCAGGCCGACGTGTCCTTCTTGCCGAACAGCCGGTACCACGCGTCGAGCACGACCGGAGGGTAGACCTCCAGCTTGGCGAAGATCTCACGGGCGAACTCGACGGGAGCATAGGCGGCCGCGGT
The DNA here is from genome assembly GCF_013761175.1 of Nonomuraea soli. GTDB lineage: Bacteria > Actinomycetota > Actinomycetes > Streptosporangiales > Streptosporangiaceae > Nonomuraea > Nonomuraea soli. Next base: position 1,042,597 of record NZ_JACDUR010000003.1, on the reverse strand, counting down.
GATCAGGTCGCCGTCGGTCACCGCCGGGGAGTCGACGTAGTGCTCCGCCCCGGCGTACTTCTCGGCCATCGCGAGGTAGAAGGGCGCGTTGCTGGTGTGGGGGCGGGAGTCGAGCAGTCCGGCGCGGGCCAGGCCGAGGGTGGCGCCGCAGATCGCGGCGACCGGCACCCCGGCTTCGAGGAAGGCGGCGGCCTTGGCGGCGAACGGCGCCAAGGAGTCGCCGCTCTCCCACGGCTCGCCGCCGGGCAGGACCAGCATCGACGAGCCGGACGGCTGGACGTCGGACAACAGCACGTCGGGCAGCACGCGCAGCCCGCCGATGGTGGAGACGGGGTCGAGCGTCAGGGCGGCGGTCACGACACGCTGCTCGGCGAGCCCGGCGGTGACGTAGCCGAACTCCCAGTCGGACAGGCCGTCGTACACACCCATGTAGATCGTGTTCATGACAACATGCTGTCATTTGGACAGCATGTTGTCAATCCAAAACATGCGAAGATGATCCCCATGGCAGAGATCGTCGGAGGCGGGCGCCCGGTCAACGATGCCGAGCGCCGCGTGATCGCCCATCTGCGCGACCACGCGCCCGACGACTGGCTGCTGCTGCACAACGTCGAGGTCCCTCGCGGCGACGACGTCTTCGAGGTCGACCTCCTGGTCATCACCGGCCACTCGCTGGTCGTGATCGACGTGAAGGGCACCAGGGGCCGCATCGAGGTCGCGGGCCCGCGCTGGTTCCCGTCGAGGAGCCCCGCGTACGGCTCGCCCGCCGTCAAGCTCCGCGGCACCGCCAGGGCGATCAAGGGCCTGCTCGTCGACAAGCATCGCGAGCTGGAGCGGGTCTACGTCGACAGCCTTGTCGTGCTGACCGCGCCCGACGCCAAGCTGGTCGACCCCGACAACCGCGACACCGGCCACGTGAGCGGCCTGCCCGGCCTCATCGACACCCTCGGCGACGTGCGGCGGGTGCGCCGCGGCGGCACCACCGACGCCAGGTCCTACCGCGGCGCCATCCTCGACTCGCTCAACGCGATGGTCCGGCGCAGCACGGCCGCGCCCAGGTTCGGCCACTGGGAGGTGGAGGAGGAGCTCGGCGGCGACGCCAAGGTCACCGAGTATCGCGCCTTCAACGCCACTCTGCCCGGCAGCCAGACCGTGCTGCTGCGCGTCTACCAGGCCGATCCGATGGCCGACAAGGCGACCCGTGCCGCGGAGCTGCAGCGCATCGCCAACGCCTACCAGTCGCTGGCCATCCTGCCGCCGCACCCCAACGTGGTGCGCCCGCGCGACTTCTTCGCCATCGACGACGAGAGCCGCTTCGTCCTGGTCCTCGACGACGTGCACGGCGAGGCGCTCCAGCTTCGCAGGCAGGTGGGCCAGGGCGTGATCAGGGAGATGCTGGCGGGACTGGTCCACGCGCACGCCCACGGGGTGATCCACCGCGCGCTGACGCCGGCGAGCGTGCTGGTGACCGACGACGGTCACGCGATGCTCACCGGCTTCGACTACGCCAAGCCGGGCCCGCGCGCCTACACCGTCGCCCACGAGCTCGGCAACGTGCTCGACACGCAGTTCGTGGCGCCCGAGTGCCAGAACCGCCCCGACCTGATGAACGCCGCCTCCGACGTCTACGCGGCAGGGGTGATCGCGCAACGGTTCCTGGCCGATCCGCCCGAGGTGGTGGCGCGCATGCTCGACGTGTCACCGGCCCGCCGGCCGTCGGCCGCGCAGGCCCTGGCGGCGCTCGACGAGCCCGCCGCCGAACCCCAGCCGGAATCGTCGTGGTGGAAGCGGCTCTTCCGTCGCGACTGAGGCTACTCATGGGTAACTGAGTATCCGGGCGCTTACTGACGCGCAGGCCCGAGGCCGAGACTCTCTTCCATGCGATTCTGGATATTTCCGGTCACGGTGGTGGTGGCGCTCTTCGCGATCTGGTTACTGATCTTCCTCGACGTACCCCTGTCCACCCTGCTCTCGCTCGCCCTGGGCTTCGTCAGCCTGGCCTGGCTGGTCGGCCTGCTGATCGTCCCGTGGAACCTGTACTTCGGCGCGCTGCGCGCGGTGGGCGGCATGGCCGAGTCGCGCAGGCGCGGCATCGAGATCGACGCCCACCACGAGGAGGAGGCGCGCAGGATCGCCCAGCGCATGCTGCGCCTGGCGATCGTCGGCCACGTGCTCTCGGCCGTCGTGGTGGGGGTGATCAGCTACTTCTCCGGCAGCCAGGTGGGCTACTACTTCGCCGGGTTCTACCTGCTCAGCACCCTCTTCCGTCCCGCCGTCGCCTACTTCGGCCACCTGCGCCGCCGCATCACCAGCCTGTCGACGAGCACGACGCACCCGCGCGACGACGTGCTGACCATGCGGGAGTCCGTCCAGCGGCACGAGCAGGAGCTGAGGCGCATGGCGGAGGAGAACGACCACCTGCGCGACGAGATCGCCATGCTCCAGGGACGGGTCTACGACGCCGAGCGCAAGGTCAACGGCATCTCGCAACGTTTCGCCGAGACGGTGAACGGCATGGCCGACAACCACGAGGTGATCACCGGCCTGAAGGCCTTCATCCGGTTGCTGCGCGCCGAACAATGAGCCCCGCACGGGGGCGGGGCTCATTCGCGCGTCGTGCGTCTAGGGCGGCGGGGGCAGGTCGACCGGCGCGGGCTCCACAGGTGTCACGTTCGGCGGCGCGGCGTCCGGGATCCCGGTCTGCAGCACGGCCGCGTGGCCCACGGTCGCGTCGGCCGCGTTCAGGCCCAGCAGGGTGGCGTGGGCGGCGTTGACGTAACCGCTCTTGGCCAGCGGGTCGAAGAAGTACCTCCCGTCGCGCTCGGTCGGCCGGCCCCTGGCGTCGGTCGTGACCTGCTCGTTGGTGACCGCCTGCGCGATGGCCGGTCGCGTGAGGTCGGCCGGGATGCGGACGCCGAAGTTGACGGGCCACTGCACCGGCACGTCGATGACCTTCTTGCCGAACGACGAGATGGAGGCGGCGGCCACCTCGCCGCTGAACGTCACGGGCCCCTCGGGCGTGGTCACGGCTCGGACCTGGACACGCTCGGCGTGGACGCCGATGGGCGGCTGGATCACCCTGCCCAGCACCTTCGGGACGAACGGCATGCCGACGGTGATCTCGGAGCCCCCCGCCTCGGCGTAGGCGCTGCACGGGGCCGGCCGGGGCACGCCCTCCTCGCCGGGCAGCCTGTGGCCCAGGGCGCGGGTGAACAGGGCGCCGCCCCTGCCGAGGCCGGGCCCGCGCGGGAAGGCCAGGTCGATCAGGCCCTTGCCACCGCTGCGTTCCTCGGGAGCGGCCGGGATGGCCGGGTAGTGGGCGCCGTAGAGCGTGGTGTCCACCAGGCCCGCCAGGCCCTTGACCCGGACGATCCAGGAGTGGGCCTGGACGCAGCCGCCGTCCGCGACGACGGTGCCCCAGTCGTCGGCGGAGCGCTCCGCCTGCTGTGCTGCCGCCGCCGTGATCGATGGTGCCGCGGCTGCGACGGCGAGGCCACCGATGAGCCCGCCGCGGCGCGCGAAAGTGCCCCATTTCATGGCTGGACCCTCCATTGTTACAACAAGTGATCATTCGGTGACACATAGGTATCATGCTGCTGTCAGAGCTGGTCGAGCACGTCCACCACGTAGATCAGATCCCGGCCCTCGGGCACGCCCATGCCGCCCGTGGTCATCCCGAAGCCCCTGGTCCGTGCGGCAGGCACCGTGAGCACGACCCGGCTGCCCACCCGCTCGCCCACCAGCGCCTCCAGCCAGCCAGGCGGCACCGCTCCGGGGAGAAGCGTGACGGCGTTCGGGCCGCCACGCCGGTAGGAGGAGTCGTAGACCTGCCGTGAGGCCAGGTCGGCGCCCACATACTGCACCACGAGCCGCGCGCCGGGCCGTACGACCTCGCCCCTGCCCTCGACCGGCACGCCGGGACGCGGATCGTCGGGCACCGCGGGCAGGCTCCGCCCCTCCAGGCGCGCGTCAGGCGCGTAGCCGCCGAGCACGTCGAAGAGCAGTACGAGGGTGTCGCCGGGATCGACGTTCGCCGGCGGGCCGTCAGGCCCGAAGCCCGTCACCGCCGGGCTGACCAGGAGCACCCTGCTGCCCGGCCGCCTGCCGATCAGGGCCTCCTCCCACGTCTTGGAGACGTGTTCGCCGTCGAAGACGACCGTGGTCGGCTGGTGGGTGTCGTAGGTGTTCAGGTACGGCTCGTTGCCGGTCCACTGGCGGACCTCGACATCGGTCAGCACCACGTCGCCTCGCCGCGACGGCCGCCCCGAACCCTCCTCCAGCACCGAGATCGTGTGCGTCCTGCCCTCCGGCCTGGCACTGGGCAGGTGGATGACGGGCTTGGCGCCCACCCGGCCGGTCACGATGGGCATCGCCTGGTTCGCGCCCAGACCGCAGGAGGCGGTGGCCAGGAGCAGGGCAAGACATGTCGCACGCACGGTTGTCGGCATTTCCCCGGTCCCGCCTGCGAGAACTCCGGATACGGCAAGCTTGGGGCCATGAGCCTGACCGTGCGGGTGGCCAAGGCCGCCGAGATCGCCCTGGCCACCCGCAAGCACGTCACCTTCCTCGACGTGGTGACCGGGCTGCGCTGGCTGCACACACGCCATGTCGACACCTGGCGGCAGGGGCGTGCCGCCACGCTCTCCGAGCTGGCCGCGGTCGACGACGAGCGCATGGTTCAGGCGGCGGCGCTCCTGCGCGACTGGGCGCGGGCCCAGGGTCTCAGGCCCGCCGCGGTGCCGTACCTCTCCGGCAGCCGCGACCGGCGCGAGCTGCGCTTCACCCGTGAGGGCGACCAGGAGGCCTTCCGCACCCACTGGCTCTCCGCCGAACTCAGCGAGGCCAGGGTCAGGCAGCTGACGGCCGAGAAGGTGCCCGACCTGGTCGTGGTCGTGCCGCAGAAGGCGTGGACGTGCGCCGACTGCGGCGAGACCGGGCCTTACCTGATCATGGAGGAGGAGCGGCCGCACTGCCTGACCTGCACCGACCTCGACCACCTGGTCCTGCTGCCCGCCGGCAACGCCACGCTCAGCCGCCGGGCCAAGAAGGAGAGCACCCTGTCGGCGGTGGTCGTCGAGTTCAACCGGCGCCGCAAGATCTACCAGCGCGTCGGCGTGCTGGTGGAGGAGGCCGCGCTGGCGCTGGCCGAGGAGCAGTGCCTGGCCGACGAGGAGGTGCGGCTGCGCCGCCGCGACCGCGACCGGGAGCGGCGCGACCACCAGGACGAGGAGTACCAGGCCCGGATGGCCGCCGAGATCGCCCGGCTGTTCCCCGGATGCCCGGACGGGCGCGCCGAGGAGATCGCCCGCCACGCCGGCCGGCGCGGCAGCGGCCGGGTGGGCCGCACGGCCGCCGCCAAGGTGCTCGACGAGAACGCGATCACCCTCGCGGTGGTGGCCTCCGTGCGCCACCTCGACACCGACTACGACACCCTGCTGATGCAGGGGGTCCCGCGCATGCTGGCGCGGGAGCGGATCCGCGAGAAGATCGAGGCTAAGCTCGCCTCGTGGAGATGAGGGAACGGCTGCTGGAGTTCGCCCTGAGCCTGCCCGAGGCCTGGGAGGACGAGCCCTGGGAGGGCGACACCGTGGCCAAGGTGGCCAAGAAGATCTTCGTCTTCCTGGGTTCCCCCGACGGGTTCACGGTGAAGCTCACCAGCGAGGCGCACGGCCACGCCATGACCGTGGAGGGCGCCGAGCCCGCGGGCTACGGGCTGGGCAAGTCGGGCTGGGTCAGCGTGCCCTACTCCAAGGCGCCGGGCTTCGAGGTGCTGCGCGACTGGGTCGAGGAGAGCTACCGCAACGTGGCGCCCAAGCGGCTGGTGAAACTACTGGACGGCCAGGCGTAGGGCGAAGCCGACGAGCACCACGCCGGTCACCCGCTCGATGCGGCGGCGCATGCGCGGCGTGCGCAGCAGCGCGCCCAGCCGGTCGACGACCAGGATGTAGAGGGTGAACCAGAGCGCGTAGAGCCCGGCGAAGATCGCCGAGAGCAACACGGGCGACTCGGTGGCCATGAACTGCGGCAGGAAGGTCACGAAGAAGAGCAGGACCTTCGGGTTGAGCAGGTTCGACAGCAGCCCGCTGCGGATGTGACGCGCGGTGGGCGCGCTCGACTCCGCGGCGCGTCCGCGGGCCCGCAGCGCCTGGACCCCGAGCCACAGCAGGTAGGCGACGCCGGCCCAGCGCAGGATGGCGAAGGCGGTCGGCGAGGCGGCCAGGAGGGCCGAGAGCCCCGCTGTCGCAGCTGCGGCGTGGACGGTCAGGCCGATCAGCCCGCCGAGCATCGTGCGGAGTCCCGCGGCGCGGCCGTGGCTGATGGAGGTGCGCATGATCAGCGCGGCGTCCGGCCCTGGAATCATGATCATGATCAGTCCGGTCACCGTGAAGGTGAGCAGCATGGCGGGGATCTCCCGGAGAGCTGGGGGCGCGCTCCGAGGAACCCGCGGGTGTGCAGGCCGCACGGAACGCGGGCAAACAACAACAAAAGTGCCTTGTGGGCATCAAGATGCTATCGGAACAGTTAGCACGCTCTGACCCGTCACACCGGACATGATGATTCTGCTGCTGGCCCTGCCCCTGCTCCACGCCGACTGGCCCGTGACCGAGGCTCCGCGCGAGACCCACTGGGTCAACCCCTGCGGAGACCCCCGGCTCGGCGCCGCGGGCCGGGTCGAGGTCGCCAACGCCCAGAAGCACGACCCGGCCTTCTCACGACTGGAGGAGATCGCCCGCTACCGCAACGTCAAGGCCGCCAAGCAGGCCATGGCCGACCTGCGCGGCGCCCTGGTGCGCTGCGCGCGCACCGACGACGGCAGCGGCGTGGGCCGCGACCAGGTGTGGACGAGCACCTCGGTCAAGGTGGGCGACGAGGCGCTCAGGGTGGCCATGCAGAGCCACCACGGCGCGCGGCCGACGCTGCACGGCCAGCGCGCCGTCGTCGCGAGACAGGGCCGCTACGTGATGGTCTACGCCCACGCCGACGAGGGCTCCGACCTCCCACGCGCCTCCGACTTCCGCCGGCATCTCAAGGACGCTCAGGTGACCGCCAGACGGTTGCGGTAGGCGGGGTCGCGCCACAGTTCCTTCTCCAGGACCTCGCCGATGATCGTCGCGGCGTCGAAGACGTCGACGAACCGGGTGTAGAGCGGGGCGAAACCGAACCGCAGGATGTCGGGCGCGCGGAAGTCGCCGTGCACGCCACGGTCGATCAGCGCCCGCATCACCGGGTAGCCGTCGTCGTGCAGGAAGCTGACCTGGCTGCCCCGCCGCTCGGCGTCGCGCGGCGAGGCCAGCTCCAGCCGGTCGCCCACCAGGTCGATGAAGAGGTCGGTGAGCATCGTGCTCTTGCGCCTCACATCGGCCACGGCCACCTGGTCCCACAGGTCGAGCGAGGCCTCCAGGGCGGCGAACGACAACACGTGCGGGGTGCTGACGGCGAAGCGCCTGATGCCCTCCGCCGGCCGGTAGCGGGGCTCGAAGGCGAACGGCTCCGCATGGCTGTACCAGCCCGGCAGCACGTTCTGGGCGGCCTCGTGGTGGCGCGGGTTGACGTAGAGGAAGGCCGGGGAGCCGGGTCCGCCGTTGAGGTACTTGTAGGTGCAGCCCACCGCGAAGTCCGCCTCGGCGACGTCGACCTCCAGCGCTCCGACGCTGTGGCAGACGTCCCAGATCATCAGCGCGCCGGCCTCGTGGACCTGGCGGGTGACCTCGGGCACGTCGTAGCGGGCGCCGGTGCGGTAGTCGACCTCGGCCAGCAGCACCACTGCGGCGCCCTCGAAGCCCTCCGAGACGTCCCGTGTCGGGCCGAGCCGTTCGATCATGTAGTTGTCGGTGGGGAAGTTGGCACGGTCCACCACGATCGTGCCCGGCCGCAATCCCAGGGCCGCGGAAACCGCCTGGTAGACGGCGATCGAGGTGGTGTTGCCGACCACGACCGTGCCGGGACCGGCGCCGATCAGCGGCGCTAGGCGGTCGCCGGTGGTCAGGGGCTGGGCGAACCAGCCCGCGCTGTTCCAGCCGCCGACCAGCTCGCGCCCCCACTCCTCGGTGACCGTGCGGGCCACCCGCTCCGCCGTACGGCGGGGCATGGCGCCCAGGGAGTTGCCCACGAGGTAGACGACCCCCTCGGGCAGCACGAACTCGTCCCTGAAGCCGCCCAGCGGATCGGCCTCGTCCAGCGCGGCGCAGGCCTCACGATCCAACACCCAGATACTCCTTCGCAGCAGCCGGGTCCCTGCGGAACTCGGCGGTCGTGGCCTGGTAGACGAAGCTGCCCTTCACCATGCACCGCACCTCGTCGGCGACGGCCACGGCCAGGTGCAGGTTCTGCTCGACCAGAATGATCGACATGCCTTCCAGGCTCGAAAGGGCCCGGCCCAGCTCCTCGACGACGAGCGGCGCCAGGCCTTCAGACGGCTCGTCGAGCAGCAGCAGCCGGGGGTTGCCCAGCAGGGCCCTGCCGATGGCGAGCATCTCCTGCTCGCCGCCGGACAGCTGGTCGCCCCGGTGGCCGCGACGGGCGGCCAGCGAGGGGAACAACTCGTAGACCCGCTCGATTGTCCACTCCCCCGGTCCGGAGGATATGGCGAGGGTCTCCTCGACGGTCAGCGAGCGGTAGACGCGCCGCCCCTGCGGCACGATCCGCACGCCGTGCCGGGCGATCTGCCGGGTGTCGAGCCCGGCCAGTTCGTCGTCGCCGAGCCTGATCGAGCCGCTCCACGGCTTGACCAGGCCCATGAGGGTGTGCACGAAGGTCGTCTTGCCGACGCCGTTGCGGCCGAGGACGGCCACCGCCTTGCCCGGCGGGAGCTCCATGGCGGCTTCGTGCAGCACCTGGCCCTGGCCGTAACCGGAGGTGAGCGCTTCGACGGTCAGCACCAGATCTCCTTGGCCGTACCCAGGTAGACCCGCTCGACCTCGGCACTGGCCTTGATCTCGGCGGGCGAGCCGTCGGCGATGACCTTGCCGGAGGCCAGCACGGTCACGTGGGAGGCGACCGCGAACACGACGTCGAGGTCGTGCTCCACGATCAGCAGCGTGGTGTCCAGGTTCTGGATGAGCTCGGCGAAGCGGGCGCTCTCGGCCGACGACATGCCCGCCGCGGGCTCGTCGAGCAGCAGCAGCCTGGGCTGCTGGGCCAGGGCCATGGCCACCTCCAGCCTGCGTGCCTCACCGTGGGACAGGGCGCCGGCTGGTCTTTCTTCGCTGAGCTCCATGAGGTCCAAGTAGCCGGTCACCTCCCGTTTTATATCCATATTTCGCCCACTACCCAGCCACGCCCTCATCCCGAGCCCCCGCCGCGCCCGTACGGCCAGCGCCACGTTCTCCGCGCAGCTCAGCCCCGCGAACAGGCTGCTGTGCTGGAAGGTCCTGGCGATGCCGCGCCGCGCGCGCCGATGTTCGGGCAGCCCGGTCACGTCCTGGCCGTCGAACTCGATCGTGCCGCCCGACGGCCTCAGCGCCCCCGCGATCATGGCGAACAGCGTCGACTTGCCCGCGCCGTTCGGCCCGATCAGCGCCCGCCGCTCCCCCTCGCCCACCGACAGGCTCACCCCGTCGACGGCGTTGAGCGCGCCGAAACGCATGGTCAGCTCATGCAGCCTGAGCACGTCGCCTCCCCAGCAGTCCGTTGGGCAGCAGGTAGACGCAGATCACGAACAGCGCGCCCTCCACCAGCAACCACAGCTCGCCGAGCGCGGTCGAGGTGACCGAGCGCAGCACGATCAGACCGACGCCCGCGATCAGCGGCCCGATGAGCGTCTGACGCCCGCCGAGCAGCACCATGATCAGCAAGAGCACCGATACGCCGATCTCCAGGTGCGTGGGTGCGACGAAGGTGTCCTTCTGCTCCACCAGCGCTCCCCCTGCCGCGCAGACCGCCCCGGCGATCACCACGGCCGCCAGCCGTACGCCGGTCACGTGGTAGCCGAGCGCGGCCATGCGCGCCTCGTTCTCGCGCGCGCCCGCGATGGAGCGGCCCAGCGGGCCGTCGCGCAGCAGGACCAGCACGCCGAAGCCGACCGCGACGACCGCCAGCGCCCACCAGTAGAACGTCACCACGTCCAGGCCGGTCGGCGGGATGTCGGCCAGGCCGTTGTCGCCGCCGGTCACGCGCGTGGAGCGGGTCGCCGCCTGCACCGCGATCTCGCCGATGGCCAGGGTGAACATCAGGAAGAAGAAGCCTCTGGTGCGCACCGCGAACCATCCGGTGAGCAGGGCGAACAGCACGCCCGCCGCGATCGCGACCAGCAGTTGGAGCGCCACGTTGGGCGTGACGTGCTTGGCGGTCAGCCCTGCGGCGTAGGCTCCGACGCCCAGGAAGGCCGCGTGGCCGAGCGAGGGCAGCCCGCCGTGCCCCACCAGGAAGGCCAGGCTCGCGGCCATCAGCCCGTAGGCGAGCCCACCGGCCAGCAGGTCGAGGCGATAGGCGTCGAGCATGTACGGCATGGCAGCCAGCAGGACGAGGGCGGCCGCGAAGGCGAGCCTCCTCGTCAGGCGGCTCATGCGCGCGTCGCCTCCCCTCATGACGCTCTCCCTCATGTCGCCCTCCCGAAGAGTCCGGCGGGGCGCCACAACAACACCGCGGCCATGACCGCGAACAGCAGGTAGGCGGCCAGTTCCGGCACCAGCGCCACGCCGAGCGTCTGCACCTGCCCGATCAGGAGCGCGCCCAGCGCCGCGCCGCGGATCGAGGCCAGCCCGCCGACCACGATGACGATCAGCGCCAGGACCAGCACCTCGGTGTCGAGCCCCGCGCGCAGGTTGAGCAGCGGCCCGCCCAGCACCCCCGCGAGAGTCGCCAGCGCGCAACCCGCGAGCACCACCGACAGGCGGATGCGCCTGACGTTGACGCCCGAGGCAGCGAGCATCTCGGGGTCGTCCACGGCCGCGCGGACCAGCGCGCCCGCCCTGGTCCGCTCGAAGATCCAGAAGGTGGCCCCGGCGATCGCCAGTCCGGCCACGATGACCGCCACCCGGTAGGCCGGGTAGCTGCCCGCGATACTGCCGTCGAGCCCGCGCGGCGCGGCCAGGCTGTGGAAACCGCGGTCGGCCACCTGCAGCAGGAACTCCGACAGCAGGATGGCCAGGCCCATGGTCAGCAACGCCTGGTCCAAATGGCCGCGCCTGGTCAGCGGCCTGATCGCCACCGACAGGCCGCCGCCGAGCACCAGGCCCGCGACCACGGCCAGCAGGGCGACGCCGATGAAGACCGCCAGCGAGGTGGGCACCTCGCCGATGACCAGGAAGGCCAGGTAGCCGCCTGCCATGTAGAGGGCGCCGTGGGCCAGGTTGAGCACGTCCAGGAGGCCGAAGATCATGGTTAACCCGACGGCCAGGACGAAGAGCAGGCATCCGAAGGCGATGCCGTCGAACGCGGTGACGAGCAGACTCACGATGCGGGGTCCGGCGGGATGGTGGCCACGACCTTGTTCACGCCGCCCTCGTAGGTGCGGGCGTACCAGTTCTGCACGGGGTTGTGCTTGTCGGCGTCGAGGGTGAACGTGCCGCGCGGGCTCTTGATCTCGCCGACCTTGGCCAGCGCGTCGGACAGGCTGCCACCCGCGGCCGCCGCCTTGTCGATGAGCTGCATGGCGTCCCAGCTCTGCAGCGCGACCACCGACGGGTTCTTGCCGGTCTTGGCCTTCCACATGCTGACGAAGGCGGCGTTCTCCGGGTTGTCGAGCGCCGGGGAGTACAGGCCGACGCTGGTGATGCCCTCGGCGTCGGCGCCGATGGCCTGCAGCACGTCCTCGTCGGTGATGTTCTGGCAGGTCAGCAGCTTGATCTTGGAGTCGTAACCGAACTGCTTGAAGTTCTTGGCGAAGGTGATCGCCTCGCCACCGGCGTAGAAGGTGTAGAGGAACTTGGCCTCGGAGGGGATCTGGCTCAGGTACGGCTGGAAGTTCTGCGTCTTGCCGAAGGGGGTGAGGATCTGCTTGATCGGCTTGGCGCCGCCCGCCTTGGTGTAACCGTCCTCGAAGCCCTTGAGAGTCTCGGTGCCCGCGGAGTAGTCGGCGCCCATGAGCACCGCGCCCTCCTTGCCGTAGGCCTCGACCGCGTACTTGCCCGCCGCGTAGCCGTGCATGTAGTTGGTGTAGGAGACGCGGAAGACGCCGGGACCGCCCAGCGCGTCGGCTCCGGCGTTGGCGATCACCACGGGCGTCTTCTGGGCGCCCGCCTCCTTGGCCACCGCGACCGCGACGGGCGAGGCGATCAGGCCGGTGATCACATCGACCTTGTTCTCGAGCGTGAGCTGCTTGGCCTTCTGCTGCCCGGTCTCCGGGTTGCCCGCGTCGTCGGCGACGATGAGCTCGGCCTGCTTGCCGCCCAGCTTGTTGCCGTGCCCTTCGAGGTAGAGCTTCATGGCGGTTTCCATGTCGTCGCCGAGGGCGGAGTAGACGCCCGTCTGCGAGACGATCGCGCCGACCTTGATCGTCGAGTCGTCGGCCGCGCTCTGGGTCGCCGCGCCACCGCATGCGCTGACCGACAGCACCAGCAAGGCGAGCACCGCGTGTCTCATGAGAACTCCCCGAGGAAGGTTCTAGCGTTGTTGCCGAGGATCTTTGCGCGTGCGGTGCCGGAAAGGAACCCCGCGTTGCGGACAAGTTGCCCGACCGGCGACTCTCCCAGCGGGTAGGGGAAGTCGGAGCCGAGCATCACGCGGTCCTCGGTGAAGACGTCGACCAGCAGCCGAAGGGCCCGCTCGTCGAAGACGACCGAGTCGACGCTGAAGCGGTCGACGTAGTGGCTCGGCGGGTGCTCCGAGGTGCCGATCACGTCGTGGCGGCGATGCCAGGCGTTCTCCAGGCGGCCCAGCCAGAAGGCGAACGAGCCGCCGCCGTGGGCGAAGCAGATGCGCAGGTCACGCGAGACACGGTCGAACACGCCGCCGAGGACCATGGCGATGATCGACAGGTGGGTCTCGGCCGGCATGCCGACGATCCACTGCGCCATCCACCGCTCGATGCGCGGCCCGCCCGGCAGGTCCCACGGGTGCACGAAGACCGGCATGCCGATGTCGGCGCAGTGCTGCAGGAACTCCACGAAATGGTCGAGGTCGAGGTCGCCCACGTGGTTGCCGATCTCGACGCCCCTGTGGCCCTGGCGTTTGCAACGCTCGAGTTCCTCCACGGCCAGCTCGACATCCTGCAGCGGCACCTGGCAGAAGGGGATCAGCCGCTCGTCGGAGCAGATGTCGAGCGCCAGGTCGTTGAAGATCTTCGAGATCCGCACGCCCTGCGCGGCAGGCCTGTCGTAACCGAAGAAGACGGGCGTGGGCGAGACGACCTGCCGGTCGACGCCGTCGGCGTCCATGTCGTCGAGGCGCCTCGCGGGATCCCAGCACTCATGACCGACCTTGCGGAAATCCTGGTCGTTGACAACGATCATGGCTTCGCGCTCGGAGTCGACGCGCAGCCGGGGCGCCCCCGGCCAGCCCAGTTCCGGCCAGCCCTGGGGCACGTAGTGTGTATGGACGTCGATGATCATTTGCCGGGGTGAACCGTTCCGCAGTTGTCGCACGTGCGCGCCTTCTCGTCGGCGTAGAAGGCGTTGAAGACCGGCGGCAGGTCCTCGACGATGTCGCGCACCTGCAGCTCCACCTCGTGCACCGGCCGGTCGCAGCTCGGGCAGAACCACACGAACTTCTCCAGCGTGCCCTCCTCGCGGACGCGCTCGATCACCAGGCCGACCGAGTCCGCCTCGCGCTGCGGCGAGTGCGGCAGGTTGCCGGGCAGCAGCCACATCTGGCCCTCGCGGATGTCGATCCGCTGCGGCCCCTCCGGGGTCATCACGTTCAGGTGCATGTTCCCCTTGATCTGGTAGAACAGCTCCTCGTACGGGTCGATGTGGAAGTCGGTGCGCTGGTTGGGGCCGCCGACGACCATCACGATGAAGTCGTCGGCCCGGTCGAAGACGACCTTGTTGGCCACCGGCGGCTTGAGCAGGTGCGCGTTGTCTTCGATCCACCTGGTGAAGTCGATGGGGGGAATCATCGGCGCTCCTTGTAAGCGACGGCCTGGATCTCGATCAGCAGATGCGGGTGCGGCAGCTGGTGCACCGCCACGGTGGTGCGCGCGGGGCCGGTCTCGTCGAAGTACTCCGCCCAGACCTCGTTGTAGCCCTTGAAGTCGTTCATGCTGACCAGGTACGTGGTGACCTGGACCAGGTCCTCCAGCGACGCGTCCTCGGTCTTGAGTATCCGGCCGATGTTCTCGATCACCGCCCTGGTCTGCTCCCTGATGTCCAGGTCGGTGGTGCCCAGCTCGTCCGTCGTGGCTCCGGCGATGCTGTTGTCGGGGCGGCGCGAGCTGGTCCCCGAGACGAACAGGTGGTCACCCGCCCGCCTGACGTGCGGGAACCTGCCGCGTGGTGTCGCCAGGGCCATCAGATGCTCCTCAGTGCTACCGAGCCGAGATGCTGGATCTCGGCCGTGACATGCATGCCGGGCCTCAGCGGCTCGGCCGCGGTGGCCGCGCCGGCCAGCACGACCCAGCCCTCCTCCAGCGGCCCGCCCGCCAGCCTCGCCGCCTCGGCCACCGCGCGGCGCGGGTCGCCGAGAATCGCCCCCGTCGAGCCGTACTGCACGGCGCCTCCCGCGCGGAAGAGCACGCCGAGGTTCCAGCGGGCAGGGTCGTACGGTTGCCACGGCCCGAGCACGTAGGCGGCGCCCGAGGTGTTGTCGGCGATCACCGATTCGAGGGAGAAGCGGAAGTTCTCGTATCGGGAGTCGATCACCTCGACGGCGGGGGCGACCGCGGCGACCGTGCCGCCCACGCCGACCAGGTAGGCGACCTCGGGTTCGACCCTGGGGTGGATGAAGCGGGCGGTGTCGAGCGTGCCGCCCTCCTGGACGGCCATGGCGTCGGTCAGGCGGCCCAGGATGAGGTCGTGCACGCCCATCTGGGCCCGCTTGGCCTCACTGGTGAAGCCGAGCTTGACGCCTGTGAGGCGCTCGCCTCGCTTGAGCCTGAGGTCGATGAGCTCGCGCTGCACCTCGTAGGGGTCGAAGCTCTCGGTGGGCTGGGCGATCGGCCTGGCCGTACGGCAGGCCTCGTCGAGCCGCTCGGCCAGGTTCATCGGCCGGCTCCCAGGCTCGTGGTGGTCAGGCCGTGCGGGCTCATCGGCCGGCTCCCAGGTCGAGGGCGATGTCGACGATCATGTCCTCCTGGCCGCCGACCATGTTGCGGCGTCCGGCCTCGGCCAGGATCGCCCGGGTGTCGACGCCGTAGCGCGCCGAGGCCGCCTCCGCGTGGCGCAGGAAGCTGGAGTAGACCCCCGCGTAACCGAGCGTCAGCGTCTCCCTGTCGACCCGGACCGGCCGGCCCTGCAGCGGCCTGATCAGGTCGTCGGCGGCGTCCATCAGCGCGTAGAGATCGCAGCCGTGCTCCCACCCCATCAGGTTGGCCACGGCGACGAAGGCCTCGATCGGGCAGTTGCCCGCTCCCGCGCCCATCCCCGCCAGCGAGGCGTCCACCCGCGTGCAGCCGTTCTCGACCGCCACCACGGAGTTGGCCACGCCGAGCGCGAGGTTGTGGTGGGCGTGGATGCCGATCTCGGTCTCCGGACGCAGCGTGTCGCGATATCTCAGGACGCGCTCCCTGACCCCGTCCATCGTCAGCCGCCCGCCGGAGTCGGTGACGTAGACGCAGTGCGCGCCGTACGACTCCATGAGCGCGGCCTGGGCCGCCAGTTCCTCGGCGGGGGCCATGTGCGACATCATCAGGAACCCGGCCACGTCCATGCCCAGTTCGCGGGCGGTGGCGATGTGCTGGGCGGAGATGTCGGCCTCGGTGCAGTGCGTGGCGATGCGGACCGACGTGACACCCAGGCCGTGGGCCCGCTTGAGGTCCTCGATCGTGCCGATGCCCGGCAGCAGCAGCGTCGTGAGCCTGGCCGTGCCGATCGCGGCGGCGACCGCCTCGATCCACTCGTCGTCGGTCTGCGCGCCAGGCCCGTAGTTGAAGCTGCCGCCCGCCAGGCCGTCGCCGTGGGCGATCTCGATGGCCGCCACGCCCGCGCGGTCGAGCGCGCGGGCGATCTCGGCGGCCTGGTCGACCGTGTAGCGGTGGCGGATGGCGTGCATGCCGTCCCGCAGGGTCACGTCCTGCACGTAGACGCGGGTCATCGGGCCAGCCTCTCAGCGGTGCGCAGCGCGGCGGAGGTCATGATGTCGAGGTTGCCGGCGTAGGCGGGCAGGTAGTGGGCGGCGCCCTCCACCTCCAGGAAGACGCTGACCTTGACCCCGCCCTTCGCGCCTGGCACCAGCGTCCAGACCGGCTCGTCCTCGCCGATCGCGGAGAACTGCACCTCCTGCTTGAGCCGGTAGCCGGGCACGTACTCCTGGACCCTGGCCACCATCGTCTCCACGGCGTCGGTCACGGCCCGCTCGTCGCACTCCTCGACCAGGCAGTAGACCGTGTCGCGCATGATCAACGGCGGCTCGGCGGGGTTGAGGACGATGATCGCCTTGCCCCGCTCCGCGCCGCCGATCTTCTCGATCGCCCGCGCGGTCGTCTCGGTGAACTCGTCGATGTTGGCCCGGGTGCCGGGCCCCGCCGACTTCGAGGCGATGGAGGCGACGATCTCGGCGTACCTGACCCTCGTGGCCGACGCGACCGCGGCGACGATCGGGATCGTCGCCTGGCCGCCGCAGGTGACCATGTTGAGGTTCTGGGCGTCCAGGTGCTCGTCGAGATTGACGGGCGGCACCACGTACGGTCCGATCGCGGCGGGCGTCAGGTCGATGACCCGCTTGCCGTACGGCTGGAGCACCGCGTAGTTACGGTGGTGCGCGGCGGCCGAGGTGGCGTCGAAGACCACGTCGACACCGGCGAACTCCTCCAGCCCGACGAGCCCCTCGACACCGTCCGCCGTGACCGCCAGCCCGCGCCGCCGGGCCCTGGCCAGGCCGTCGGAGCCGGGGTCGATGCCGGCCATCGCGACGCATTCCAGCTTGTTGGACAGCAGGCACTTCAGCATGAGGTCGGTGCCGATGTTGCCGGAGCCGATGATGGCGGCTCTCATGACGTGAACACCGCCCTGACCGAGCCCAGCCCTTCGATGTGCGCCTCGAAGACGTCGCCGGCCTCGACGGGGACCACCGGGCCCAGCGCGCCGGTGAGCACGATGTCGCCCTTCCTCAGCGGCCGGTCGGTACGTGCCAGCGTGTCGGCGAGCCACACGGCGGCGTTGAGCGGGTGGTCCAGGCAGGCCGCGCCCACGCCGGTGGAGACCTCCTGGCCATCCTTCGTCATGGTCATCCCGGCCAGCCGCAGGTCCACGCTCCGCAGGTCCACGGGCGTGCCTCCGAGCACGAACGCGCCGCTGGAGGCGTTGTCGGCGATCGTGTCGGCCAGCGTGATGTCCCAGCCGTCGATGCGCGAGTCGACGATCTCGATCGCGGGCAACACGAAGTCGACCGCCCTGATCACGTCGACGACGGTGAACGGGCCGCCCTCCAGGTCCTCCTTCAGGACCAGCGCGATCTCGGCCTCCGCCTTCGGCTGCAGGAACCTGCCCGCCGGGATCGGGCGGCCGTCGAGGTAGGCCATGTCCGCGAAGAGCATGCCGAAGTCGGGCTCGCTGACGCCGAGCTGCTCCTGCACCTTGAGGTTGGTCAGGCCGATCTTCCTGCCGACCAGGCGGCGGCCCTCCGCCAGGGCCCGCCTGGTGTTGATCGCCTGCACCGCGTAGCCGTCGGCGGCCGTGCCGACCAGGTCACGCACCGGGGGGCAGGGCTTGCCGGAGCGCTGCGCCTCCAGCAGGCGGTCGGCGGCCACCTGGTAGGTGTCGACGGCTTCGGACCACGTGTCGCTCATCGCATCTCCCTCGTCTTGCCGGAGCTCTTTCGGAACATCAGCGGATCTCCATCGTGATCGTCGTCGGCTCGGAGTAGAAGTCGAGCGAGTGGGTTCCGCCCTCGCGGCCGATGCCGGAGAGCTTCACGCCGCCGAACGGGGTGCGCAGATCGCGCAGGTACCAGGTGTTCACCCACACCAGCCCCGCCTCCAGGCGCCTGGCGACGCGGTGGGCCCGGTCCACGTTGCTCGTCCACACGGTCGCGGCCAGGCCGTACTCGCTGTCGTTGGCCCTGCCGACCGCCTCGTCCTCGGTGTCGAAGGGGGCGACGTGGCAGACCGGGCCGAAGATCTCCTCGGTGTTGAACCTGGAGTGCTCGCTCAGCCCAGTCACGATCGTGGGCTCCACGAAGTATCCGGACTTCGACAACACCGAGCCGCCACCGGCGTGGAACGTGCCGCCCTCCTCACGAGCCAGGTCGTAGTACGACTGCACCTTCTCCCGGTGCTCCTTGGAGATCATCGGCTGGCGGGGGATCTCGGCGAGGCCGCCGGCGAGGGCGGCGACGAAGTCGTCGAAGATCGGGCGCTCGACGTACAGCCGCTCGGTGCACAGGCAGACCTGGCCGCCGTTGAGGAACACCGAGCGCAGCGTGCCCGCCACCGCCCTGTCGAGATCGCAGTCGGCGAACACGATGCCGGCGTTCTTGCCGCCCAGCTCGAACGAGATCGGCTTGACCCGGTCGGCCACCGATCGCATGATGCTCCGGCCGGTCTGCGTCGAGCCGGTGAAGGTCACCCCGTCGACGCCCGGGTGCTCCACCAGGAGCCGGCCCGCCTCGCCGTACCCGTGCACGACGTTGACCACGCCGGGCGGCAGGCCCGCCTGCTCGCAGATCTCGGCGAACAACGCCGCGCTCGCCGGGGTGTTCTCCGACGGCTTGACCACCACCGTGTTGCCCGCGACCAGGGCGGGAGCCAGCTTCCACGTCATCAGCAGGAACGGCAGGTTCCACGGGACGATCACCGCCACGACACCCAGCGGCCTGCGCACCGTGTAGCTCAGGACCCCGTCGAGGTGGAAGGCCTCCTCGGGCCGCTGCGCGGCGATCTCCGCGAACGCCCTGAAGTTGGCCGCGCCACGCGGGACGTCCAGGGTCCTCGTCTGCTCGACCGGCTTGCCGGTGTCCTCGATCTCCACGGCGACCAGGTCGTCGAACCGCCGCTCGATGCCGTCGGCGAGCTTGCGCATCCACGCGGCCCGCTCGGCCACCGGCAACGCGGCCCACGCCGGCGCCGCCCGCCTGGCCGCCGCGACCGCCTTGCCGACGATCGTCTGGTCCGCCTCGTGGACCTCGCGGATCCGCCGGCCGGTCACCGGGTCGTAGGCCGGGAACGTGCTTCCCTCGTGCAGGAACTCGCCCCCTACGAAGTGCGCTATCTGCTCAAACACCACAACTCCTCACATCATTGGGTATAGAGCTTCGCCCTTCCTTGGACAACAATGAGTTCCATGTCACGGAACCTGTCGATGCTCGAGAAGTCATGGCTCATCCTCGACGCGTTCCGCCCCACCGGCGGCCCCCTCCGCCTCCAGGAAGTCGCCGACCGCTGCCACCTTCCCAAGACCACCACCTTCAGACTGCTCACAGAGCTGACGGAGATCGGCGCCATCGCACGCCGCCCCGACGGGTACTACCTCGGCCGGCGACTGTTCGAACTCGGCAGCATCGTCCCTCTCGAACGAGACCTCCGCCACGCCGCACTGCCCTTCATGCACGACCTTTACGAGGCCACCCACGAGACCATCCACCTCGGCGTGAGAGACGGGCTCGACGTCGTCTACGTGGAGAAGATCCGGGGACGCGAGTCGTTCTCGCTGCCGTCGCGGGTCGGCGGCAGGCTGCCGCTGACGTGCACGGGGATCGGGAAGGCACTACTGGCGTACTCCGGGCCGGCACTGATCGAGGAGGTGCTCGCGCGGCCGCTGCGGGCGATGACGGCGCACTCGATCGTGGACGCGCAGCGGCTGGAGGAGGCGCTGGGGCAGATCCAGGCCGCCGGGGTGGCGTTCGAGCGGGAGGAGGCGCAGGTGGGCGGGGCGTGCATCGCGGCGCCGGTGTTCAGCGAGGGGGAGGTGGTGGCGGCGATGTCGGTCTCCGTGCCGCTGGGGCGATTCCACCCGACGCGCCTGGCACCGGCGGTGAAGACGGCGGCCCTGGGAGTGTCACGGGCGCTGGGGAGGCGGTCGTTTTAGAGGTGGCGGGATCGCGGGGCCGCAACCCGCCTCGTAGCCGCCAGAAGCCCCCGGGCCCGAGCGGGACCGAGGGCGGGCGAGGAAGGCGGGTGAGGGCAGGAGACGGGAGGGGGTCAGACGAGGAAGAGCAGCGCCGAGCTGATCAGCACCGTCACCGCGGTGGCGAAGTGCACCCCGTAAGCCACCGCCTTGCTCCCCCCGTTCCGCAGCACGATCACCGTGTCGGCCAGCGGGTTGAGCGCCACCACCAGCATCATCCAAGCCCCCGCCTGAGCCCCCGCGAAGGCCAGCAGCGCCAGCCCGAGGATGCCGTAGCTCAGGTCGCGGATCCCCTTGATGTGCAGGTAGGCCACGTCGGTGCCGGCCGCCACGCCGTACCCGGCGGCCGAGGCGATGGGCTGCAGCAGGAACCTCGCCCCGATGAAGACCACGAAGAGGTTGAGCACGATGGCCAGGCCGTACGCGATAGCAGTGAACACAAGTAACTCCCAAGAAGGATCTAGCATCGCTAGGAACAAGGTCGAAGCTAACATATCCCCGACAGATGCGCTAGCGGTGCTAGAATTTCAGTCATGAGCATTCAGGCGCGCAAGGAACGAGAGCGGGCGGAGCGGGAGCGGCGCATCATCACGACGGCGCGAGAGCTGGCCGAGGCCGAGGGCTGGGACGCGGTGACGACGCGGAGGCTCGCCGCCGAGATCGAATACAGCCAGCCCGTCCTCTACAGCCACTTCAAGGGCCTGGACGCGATCATGGCCGTCGTCGCGGTCGAGGGGTTCGCGGAGCTCGCGCAGCTGCTCCACGAGGCCCGGGTCGGCGCGACGACCCCCGAGCAGGCCGTCGAGCGGGTGGGCAGGGCGTACTCCGACTTCGCCGACGCGCATCCGGCGCTCTACGAGGCGATGTTCATCAGGGCCGTCGACCTGCCCTTCGCCACGCCCCAGGCCCCCGAGGCCCTGCAGGCGGGGTACGGGGAGCTGCGCGAGGCGATGAGCCCGCTCGCCGGCGACGACAACGTGGATGTGCTCACGGAGACCTTCTGGGGTGGTCTGCATGGAATGGTCACCCTCCAGCGCAGCCGCAGGCTCAACCCCTCCACCTACGGCGCGTGCATCGACCTGCTGATCAAGCGATTCATCGGCTGACCTGGGCGGCGGCCCGGCGTACATTCGAGGTCATGCTGTTCGAGAAGCGCCTGCGCGAGGGGGTGCGCGACGGCTCGATCACCCTGGCCTTCCGCCGATGGCGCCGCAGCCAGGTCAGGGCCGGGGGCCGTTATCGCATGGGCGAGGGCCTGATCGCCGAGGTCACCGCCGTCGACGTGGCCGGCGAGGTCGATGACGACGACGCGAGAAGAGCTGGGTACGGCACGCGCGACGAACTCCTGACCGACCTGCGCAACGGCGAGGGGGCGCGAGCACGGCGAGGAGGGCGCCGCCCGACGGAGGACGAGGGCGAGCTGTATCGCATCGAGCTGCGCCTGGCCGCCGAGCGTGACCCCAGGGACGACCTGGCGGCCGACACCGTGATCGACCTGCCGGCGCTCGCCGCGCGCCTGGAGCGGATGGGCCCGTGGACGGTGCCGGCGCTGGAGCTGATCGCCGCCCGTCCAGGGGTGCGCGCGGCCGACCTGGCTCCGCGGCTCGGCCAGGACACCGCGGCCTTCAAGGCCAACGTCCGCAAGCTCAAGAACCTCGGCCTGACCATCAGCCTGGAGACGGGTTACCGCATCTCACCGCGAGGATCCGCATTCCTGGCCGCGAGGAGGACATAGGGGAGGCCATGGAAACGCGTACAGACCGGATCGAGACCACCGACGGCAGCTTCGACGTGCACCTGTGGATCCCCGACGCGGGCCGCGGGCCGGGCATCGTCCTGCCCCACGAGATCTTCGGAGTCGGCCAGTACATCAGGGACGTCGCGGCCGACCTGGCGGGACGCGGCTACGTGGTCGCCGCGCCGGACCTGTTCTGGCGGCTGCACCCGAACTGGGAGGCGCTGCCGGGCGAGGAGGACCTCAGGGCGTCGCTGGACCTGGCCTCGCGGCTGGACTTCCCGCAGGCGGTGGCCGACTGCGCGCTGACCGCGGCCCATCTGACCAAGCTGCCCGAGGTCACGGAGGGTGTAGGGACGGTGGGCTTCTGCCTGGGCGGTTCGATCGCCTACGCCCTGGCCGCCAGCGTGCCGCTGCGGGTGGTGTTGTCGTTCTACGGCTCCGCCGTACCCGATCATCTGGGCCTGCTCGACCGCATCGCCTGCCCGGTGTTCTTCGTGTTCGGCGGCAGTGATCCGTACATCTCGCGCGACCGGGTCGCGGCCGTCGAGAAGGCCGCCGAGGGCAGGCAGGACGTCACGGTCTACGTGGACGAGTCGGCTGGGCACGCCTTCCACAACCACCAGGATCCGGCTTTCCACCATCCAGAGGCGGCCGCGCGGGTCTGGCCGGGCGCGGTCGACTTCCTCGCCCGCGCTCTGCCCGTACGGTGAACGGCGCGTAAACGGCTGCACGGAAGCTGCACACAGCCCCCACAGACCCTGTCTGTCGGGCCACCTTCCCGTACCTCAGGATGAACAGGTGACGCGCGCTTGGGACCTGTGGGGAAATGTCATCATTACTGCCCTTTTGGCCCTTCCGGTGGCCCTCCTGGCGGCCCTGGTCCTCACCCGGCTCCGCAAGCGCGCCAACCACCCCGCACCCCTGCGCACCGCCCTCGCTGACGTGGGCATAGTCGCCGGTACGGCTCCCTGGGTGTGGATGATCCTCACCCCGTTGCACCGCGGCGTGCGCGTCACGCTCGTGCCCTTCCACGAGCTCGGCTGGTTCTTCACCCAGCCGTTCGGAACCGTGTTTGTGCAGGTCGTGGGCAACTTATTGGTCTTCGCGGCGCTCGGCGCGCTGCTGCCGGTCCGCTCGCGGCGCTTCGCCTCGCTCCCCCGTGTCGCGCTCGTGGCGGCCCTCGCGTCCACGACCGTCGAGGTCCTCCAGTACGGCTTGCGCCTCGGACGGCACTCCACCGTGGACGACGTGCTGATCAACACGGCGGGCGCCGTACTGTTCGCCCTGGTTACACGCCGCTGGTGGGCTGATCGAATAGCGGCCAGGACCGTTCCAAGGTAACGGACCGCAAAAACGACCTCTGATCGCCACACGGGCACGATCCACTCAAAAGAAGCACGCGACCAACCTGCGTATCTGTGCGATCGTGGACAAGACGGGGCAAGTTCTCTGGAGACGCCAAACCCGGTTGGTGACAGAGGGTGATCGAACGTGTCTGAATCCCCGGTACCTCACGAGCCCCCCATCTATCGCCGCATCGCCGACGAGCTCCGTGCCCGGATCGCGGCCGGCGAGCTGCGCGATGGGGACAAGTTGCCGGGGGAGAACGCGCTCATGTCCGAGTACGGGATTGCGCGCGCTACTGCCCGGCAAGCGCTATCCGTCCTAATCAACGAAGGGCTGGCAGTACCGAAACGAGGCTCGGGGGTCTATGTGCGACTGTTCAAACCCATCCGAAGACACGGCTCCCGCCGCCTGTCCCGCGAGCAGTGGGGACAGGGCAGGTCCATCTGGGACGCGGACACCAGAGGACGCCCGTTCACCGTGGACGAGGTGGAGATCGTTCGTGAACCCGCTTCCTTCGAGGCGGGAAGCGTGCTCGACACACGCGACGTGTGGGTCAGGCGGCGGCGCTACTCCGTGGACGCGCGCCCTGTCCAACTGGCCACTTCTTACTTCCCCGCCGACCTGGTCGAGGGAAGCGCGATCACCCTGAACGACACCGGCCCCGGCGGTGTCTACGCTCGCCTCGGCGATCTGGGAGTCGGTCCGGCGCACTTCACCGAGGAAGTGCGCGCCCGCATGCCCACCCCGCGCGAGGCACATCTGCTGGATCTACCTGGCGGCACGCCGGTCATCGTCGTCCTGCGCACCGCGTACACCGCTCGAGGCATCCCGGTCGAGTTGAACGAGATGGTGCTAGATGCGGCCGCATACGTACTTCAGTATGACTTCGACGCATAGATCAAGTTGGTCTGTCAAGCGGTAGGTTGACCTAGCCTTGGCGGATCTTGTCCTCTCTAGAGATGTGAAGTCTCCTGGGAGGAGCACGGAAAGTCGCGAAGCGGGCCCGGGAAGGGTTGAGCGATGTCCTTTGATCGGCATCTTGCCGAGATCGCCCGGGAGTACCCGCATTGGACCATCTGGCGGAGCGACGCGGGCCGCTGGTGGGCCACCAGGCACCACCCGCTCAGCGCAGCGCAGCGCGAGGCGGGATGCGCCATGACCATCGATGCTGATGATCCCGAAGGGCTGCGCGAGCAGTTGCGAGACCAAGAGAGGCGGGCACATCTGCCCGGAACGACCGATGTGCCCGATCCCTGATCCTGGACCGATCCACTAGGTCCAGGCCATAGTCGCCCGGTGCCGGGTCCAGCGTCTCGGCGGCTCCGGCACCGGGCTCCCACGCGGAAGTCCTTGACCCTATCGGGGGCGGGGGCTTCCGCTCATTTCTGCCATGATCGCACCTGGTGGGGATGAGATCCATGGGGTGTCCGATGCTTGCCATCGTTCAGATACTCACCAATTGCGGATAAATCCGGCACATATCCGAACCAATACCTCTTCGGCGCCGTCCAAAATAGATCACCGCGCATCTGAAGGGGTCCACGTGATCATCTGGTCGAACACCGTGAGCGCGCCTCGCGCATGAAGATCCGCAAACGCAGCCCCCGCTCCGCGGAACGCCTCGACGTCACCCGCCTCCCCGACGACGTCGTGGCCCTCATCGACGCCCTCGGACCCGACGAGCACGTGATCGTCACCCGTGACGGCGCGTCGATCGCGAAGATCTCCAGCACCGTCACCGTGGTCCAGGGCGCCGTCGTCGGCCGTGACACGCCAGGCGAGACGGAGCAGGAGGCGCCGAAGGACTACGACAGCGTGACCGTCGTGGCCACGGCGATGAAGCTGTCCGCCAAGGCCCGGGTCGCGCTGGCCAAGCAACTCGGGCCCGACTACGTGGTGCTCGACATGCTCGCCGCTCCCAAGACGACCGACGTGCTGCTGGTCCCGGCGGGCAGCCCGCAGCTGATCGGAGCGCTGAAAGGGAGCTTCCCCAAGGCCAGAATCGTGATCACCGAGATCGAGGACGACGAGCTCGGGGTGCAGTATCACGGGCCCGTGCGGCGGCTGCTCGACGCGGGGGCCGACGCGTACCTGCCGCCGGCGAACCTTCCCGGGCTGGCCAGGCAGCTGGAGTTCACGCTGAAGCACGGGCGCGAGCTCAGCGGTGGAACCGCGGCGCCGTTGCAGCTCGAACCGGGAGCTTCGCACGACGGGTGATCCCGGGGCGGCACCGTAGTGTCACCGCCCCGGGGCACGCCCGCCTGCAAGAGGGCACTCCCCCAGCGCTACTGCGGCGAAGGAAGCCTGTTCAACGTGATCTCCTCGTCGTCGTCCTCCTCCGGAGCGGGCTCCGGCCCGATCTCCTCCACCACGACCAGTTCGCCGCGCGACGACTCGCTGGGCAGAGGAGCGGGCGGGGCGCTCGGGATGAGCTCGCCCGCCATGGCCTCCTTGTCCATGAGGTCGGCGAGCACGACGCTGATCTCGCTCAGCCGGCGCACGACCTCGCCGTGGGTGTCGGTCAGGTAGGAGACGCGGCGGCCGGTGTGCTCGTCGAGGGAACTGGCACGCTGCTGGGCCGAGGTGAGGGTCGACTCGGCCTCTCCGCGTGCCGTACGCAAGGTGGCGTCGGCTTCCGCGCGAGCGCTGCCGAGGGTGTTCTCGGCCTCGGTGCGGGCGCTGTCGACCAGCTGCTCGGACTCCAGACGCGCGGCCGTGAGCATGCGGTCGGCCTCGACACGCGCCTCGCGCAGGCCCTCCTCCGCCTCGGCGCGTGCGGTGGTGAGGGTCTCCTCGGCGTCGGCGCCGGCCTGGGCGAGCATGCGCTCGGCGGCCTCCGTCGCCTCGGCGACGCGTCGTTCCGCCTCGGCCTGGGCCGAGGTGAGGATCTTGTCGGACGTCTCCCGCGCGGACGTCACGAGCCGGTCGGCCTCGGCCTGCGCGCTCTCCACACGACGGACGGCATCCGCCTCGGCGTCGGAACGCTTGGCTGCCGCCTCCTCCTCACCGAGCTTGAGGATCTGGGCCAGACGCGGGCTCAGGTCGTCGTAGCTCTGCGGCGCCTCCACCATGCGGCGGCGGGCCTCGGCCAGCTCGATGCGGGACTGCTCGGCTTGGTCTATGGCCCTGGCCAGGCGTTCTTCCAGGTCTCTGATCTGGTTGCGGGTGCGCAGCATGTGGTCGTGCACCTGACGCCGGTTGTAGCCGCGGATGGCGACCTCGAAGGCGTCTTCTTGCATGAGTTCGGGAAGGATGTCGTGCTGGTTCGTCATGGGGGTTACCTGTTTGCGTGAGGCGGGAGAATCACTGCGAGTTGTGGCTGCGTGACTTCAGGAAACGACTTTGCTTCCTTCTGACCCAAGTCGCAACCGGAACGGCATAGGTGGGGCAGGAAATACGATGTGGCGGGTGTACATAGCAGCATTGGACGGCGGGGCGGTGCCCGACATTCACCCGGAGGCGTATATAGCGCCCGGAGCGACGGTAGTCGGGAATGTCAGGATCGGGGCCCGGGCGAGCATCTGGTACGGCTCCGTTCTTCGGGGAGACGACGAGCGGATCGAGATCGGTGAGGAGTGCAACGTCCAGGACCTGTGCTGTCTGCACGCCGACGCCGGCGAGCCGGCTGTCCTCGAGCCCCGGGTCAGCCTGGGCCACAAGGCCATGGTGCACGGAGCGCATGTCGAAACCGGTGCCCTGATCGGGATCGGTGCAATCGTGCTCGGCGGCGCGCGCATCGGCGCGGGCACTCTCGTCGCAGCTGGAGCCCTGGTCGGGCCGGGAAAGAAAATCCCCGCCGGCGTGCTCGTCGCGGGCACGCCGGGCAGGATCGTGCGCGAGCTCACCGACTCCGACCGTGCGATCTTCGCTCGCACGCCGGACAACTATCACGCCAAGGCACTCAGGCACCGGCGGGCGTCAGCAATCTGATCAGCACCTCGTCGCTCACCGAGGCCGGGTTCATCGGGTCGACGCCGTCGGGCATGCGGGGGCGCAGGAAGCGTACGAAGTCGACGCTGAGCCTCAGGTCCGGCTTGCCCTTGACGTCGGTGAGGTTCGCCTTGGCGGGGTCCTGCTTGAGGGTGCCGAAGCTGTTCCAGTCGGTGTAGCCGGTCATGCCCCATTGCAGCACCTGCGTCTCGACCAGGTCGGGACGGGCCCAGCGTCTGCCCACCTTCCAGGCGCCGCCCTCCTCCTTGTAGAGGGCGGCCACCAGCCCTCCCGTCCTGGCCAGGACGAGTTCCACCCAGCCAACCTTCACCGGATGCTCCTCCGGCTTGGAGCTGCCGTCGAGGGTCTCCTTGACCTCGACGCGGTTGGCGACGTCGCCCGTGCCGGTCGTCACGGACAACCAGTTGGGCTTGGTGTCGGAGTCGGGGACCCTGACCATCGCGCCGCCGAGCGAGAAGATCTGCTTGGGCGGGCCGCCCTTGAGCCCCTCCGACTTGACGCGCATGTGCATGACGATGTCGCCCGCGAGCTCCTGGTAGACGAAGGGGCCTCGGAAGCCGTCGAACCAGGCCGAGGGCTTGGGTTCCATGGTGAGGTGGCCGCCGGCGATCTCCAGCTTGGTGAGGCGGTTGAGGTCGCCTTCCGTGTCGCTGAGCTTCAGCCATACGGGCAGCTCCGCCGTACTGGTGAATTCGCTCGAGGCCGAGCCGACCTCGCCGCCGGGGTCGGGCGGTTCGGCTTCTGCCAGGGGGAGGGCGGCGGTCGCCTGGGTGCCGCCGGTCGGCGCCGCTGGTGGAGGGGTCGATGGACCGCCCGTCGTGCAGCCGCTTACCCCGCAAACGACCACAAGAGCCGCAATTACCCTCGCCCGCATATCGGACATTCTGCCGTCTCTAATGGCCGGGGCGGCACCTGACTGGCATGTTCATGATCCTGCCGCACCACCGGAGTGCTGTCTGCGCTACCTCCCGGGCGGCATCCCGGACTCCCGCTTGAAGGCCAACTCCGAGGAGCATCGCCACATGGAGTCGAGCAGCCAGCTCGGCAGGATCGTCGTCGCCGTCCGGCACTGAAGCAGGATCCCGGTTTCACAGCAGGAGCCTGCAGCGACCGGCCTCGCAGTCCCGCAGGCTCTCCAGGGCGGCCTGCCTGGCCCTTCCCAGCTCGGCGATCCTGGCGTCGATCCGGGTCACCACCGCCTCCAAGCGCCACCGCTCGCTGTCGCACGTGGCGTCACCCTGATCGTGGGCTGTCAGGGCGTCGACGACCTCGTCGAGGGTGAACCCGAGCTCCTGCAGGCTCCTGGCCATCTGGATGCGCTCCACCGCGGCCGGGGTGAAGACGCGGTAGCCGGACGGCCGGCGTTCCACGGCGGGCAGGATGCCGCGGCGCTCGTAGAAGCGGACCGTGTCGACGCTGACCCCGGCCTCCCGCGCCACTTGACCGATCTTCACCTGATTCACCTCTTGACTCTGGACTCAGGTCCAGAGTCTACGGTTTGAGCAACAGCGACAGAAGGAGACCCGTCATGGACATCCCACCCCCCTCCACCCCGGTCGTGTGCGACATGACCGCCGCCCAGGACACCGTCGAGGAGCGGGTGCAGGAGTATCGGCGACTGTTCGAGCGGCACCTCGCGGGCCGGGAGCGGACCGGCCAGGGCATCCGGTTCCTGCTGCGCGCCGAGGACGGGGTCGAGGAGTGGGTGCGGGATCTGGCGGCCAGGGAGAAGGCCTGCTGCGCGTTCTTCGCCTTCGAGGTGTCGGCCGAGGGCGACCAGGTGGTGTGGGAGTGCGCGGTCAGCAACGACGACAACGCTCGTGCCGTCCTGGAGGAGTTCTTCCGGCTTGCGGGGGATGCGGTCCACTAGCGGGTGGCGCGTACTATTGCCGCCATGCCCGACCGCTGGGACGCGTTCGACGAAGCCGAGGCGGAGGCGAGGGCCATGATCCTCGACCCGCGCTGGTCAGGCCTGGCCGTACCCGTCAGAGCTCAGGCCATCGCCGCCCGCATCCTCGTCACCTCCGACGGCAGCAGGTGGCTGTTCGGCGCCTACGGCCGGTGGCACGTCCAGGATCCGGTCGACGGGCGCTGGCATCTGGCCGCCCCGCCCGCCCGCTGCCCGGCGACGAGGGTGGCCCACCCGGCGGCCGTGGTGCTCACGCACCTGATCCCGACCGGGCCGGACTGCGCGCCCGACGCGGGATCGGTGCAGGGGTTCATCGGGCCCGACGTGCCGAAGGAGCTCACCGAGCGCATCCGGGTGCTGCTGCGGGCCGCGGGCAGGCGGCCGATCGGCGAGTATCCGCTCACCGCCTTCACCGAGATCTTCGCCGCCGACGTGCCCAGCACCGTGGCCGCGATCTGGGGCACGATCATGTGGTGCGCCTACGCTCCGGCCTTCGACGGGAACGAGCGGCTGATCACGGTCTTCGGCGAGTACCTGGGCAGGCCGCTTCCCGGCGACGAGTGGGTGCGGTGGATCCCGTCGCCGGGGCTCACGGACCTGGCCACGTTGTTCGCAGAGCGCGTACGGGGCGGGGAGCATCGGGCGGCGCTGCGGCTCGTGGCGCTGATGGCCGACACCGCGCACGCCCTGGCCGACGACGCCCGGTTCCGGCCCCGGGCCGCGGCGCTTCTGGCGATGGTGGAGCCGCTGCTGCGCCAGCCGGATCTCGACGACCGCGCCGCCGTCCACGGCGATGAGGCCGTACGGCACGCGTGGCTGGCTCGTTGCCCCCGCGACTTCGACCGGGTGGTGCTGGCCGAGCGCTCTCCCGGCGAGGCGTTCAGGCATGCCGTGTACGACCTGGTGGGCAGCCTGGCCTTCGCCACCGAGCCGCTGGTGTGGGCGGGGGCGTTTCTCGCCGAACTGCCCGATCCGGAAGGGCGCATGGAGGCGTGGCTGGATCACCGCCTGCGCTCCGCGGTGCGAGGTCAGGGGCAACCGGGGGCCGCCCCTTTCCAGCGGGAGGCGGCGACGGACAACAGGGTGGCGGGCCGCGGGGAGGCGGCGACGACCAGGGTGGCGGGCCGCGCCTCGACCGATTCCTGGGAACTGCCCACGGGCGAGTGGGCTCCCGATGCGAGCGACTGGAGCGGCTCCACCTCCCGGCCCAGGCCGGAGCCGCCGATTCCCACGCTTCCCAGCCCCGCCGTACAGAAGCTGATCGACCGCGAGCCGCCTGACCGGTCGACCGCCGCCGCGGTCCTGGGCGCCGCCTACGCGGCCGCGCACGCCTGGGCGAGGCTGACGGGCGTCGAGCTCAGCCAGCATCCGGGCCCCAAGGCCGTCGCGGAGCGGATCGCGCACGAGCGGGACGACCCTCACGTAAACCACTAATCCCGCTATTTCACCCTTACTCCGCCTATATCGTTCTAACACTCAACCCATCCCGTGATTTCCCGAATTGTGATCTTAGAAACCGGGAAATGATCCTGTTGGGGGTAGCGCGGCGCAGAAAGGAATGACTCCGATGGGCCATGTCGCCGCAAGGCCCCCCGCCGTAACCTCGAAGAGGGTGTGGGCTGCGGAAGGAAGGACGACGCGGTGGGGCACGAAGACTTGGACCTCCGGGTCCATGACCGTGTCGCGTTGGACGAGATTGCGCTCTACGCCGAGGTACTCTCCGCCGTGGCGATCAGCCCGCGGCGACTGACCTTGGACGAGCTCGACGACGCGCTCGGGTTGCGGACTTCGGCAAGTCACTGAGAGAAGTCACGAGAGCAAGTCAGCACAGGACCATCACAAAGACCTAGTCCCGGACTCCCAAGGGGTCCGGGACGGTGGTTTACGGGCCTCGGAAGGGGCCCCGGGGTGACTAGTCCCCGCGTTATGAGCGCACCAGCCGGGCGATGGCCGCCGAGGCCTCCTTCACCTTCGCGTCCGCCTCAGGGCCCCCGCTGTTGATCGCGTCGGCGACGCAGTGGGAGATGTGATCCTCGAGCAGCCCGAGCGCTACGGCCTGCAGCGCCCGCGTGGCGGCGGAGATCTGGGTGAGCACGTCGATGCAGTAGGAGTCGTCCTCCACCATGCGCTGCAGGCCCCGGATCTGACCCTCGATCCGCCTGAGGCGGGTCAGATACGCCTGCTTGTCTCCGCTGTACCCATGCATGACTACAAGGTACCGGCTCCGTCAGCGCAGATCGCTGACCAGTTTCTCCCATTGTTCGCACACCTCTCCGGCGGAGTGGCGTACGACGGTCTCCATCGCCCCGGCGGCCAGGGAACGCCTGCGCCGCTCGTCGTCGATCACGGCGAGCAGGGCCAGGGCGAACCGCTCGGACTCGTTGTCGCCCTCGGGCACGAGCACCCCGTTGTAGCCGGTGGCGATGAACTCGGAGGGCCCGCGCGCCCCGTCGAAGGCGACGACGGGCACGCCGCAGCCCATCGCCTCCAGCACCGTCATGCCCAGGTCCTCCGAGCGCGACGAGGTGGCCACGATCGAGGCCTTGGCGAACTCTCCGGCCAGATCGGAGGTGGTGCCCATGAAGTAGACGTGGTTGTGCAGGTTGAGCTCGCCCACGAGTTGCCTCAGGCGCGACTCCTCCGGGCCTGAGCCGTACAGCCGCAGCCGCCAGTCGGGCCGCTTGTCGGCGACGACGGCGAAGGCCCGCACGAGCCTGTCGTAGGCCTTGACCGGCACCCACCTGCCGCCGGCGGCGACGATGCGGTTGTCCATGCGCGAGCGCGGGAACGGCCCGGGTGGGAGGGCGTCGGGCACGACGTGCACGCCGGGGCCCTGCTCGAGGAGGCGGTCCCACTCGTCCTTGGCCGACTCGGTGCCGGTGACGACCGCGTCGAGCCGCGGGTAGTACTTCTTCACGGGCCCTGGTACGGCGGGGCGGCCCCACTCGCGGGCGATTCTGAAGATCTCGCGAGGCGCGTACCTGGCCGCCTGGACAGAAAGCCCAGGTCTGGTGGTCAGCAAAATGTCACTCTTGAGACCACGCAACATGCGCCACAACGCCACCTCTGTCCGCACCTGTCCCCGCGGCAGCAGGTGACGCACGCCCGGCCTGGCGTCGATGAGCGACCGCATCCGCACATTCGGGCCGACCGGGAAGAAGGGTTTCTCCTTGTGCCGCCTGATGCTCACGACCTCGACGTCGTGGCGCAGCGACAGCGCGTCGGCGAGGTTCAGGGTGGCCCGCACGTCCCCGCGCATGCCGTACGCGGAGGGCAGCACCAGCGTGATCCTCACCCGCCCACCTCGATCCGCAGCTCGTCGTCGGCGGTGTAGCTGGGCCGTACGGGCACGCCGTCGACGCGGGCGGCGGGATAGTGCACGCGGCGGCGCTTGCCGTCGACGTCGTCGAGGCGGGAGCTGAGGCGCAGCGGCGTCGGCACGCCCTCGACCTCCAGCGCGGGCTCCCAGCTGCCGGGGTCGTCGGTGATCACGTCGACCAGGGAGACGGCCGCGTGGAAGCGGATGCCCTGCACGGTGGCCGGGGTGCGGATGGTGGCCTGGGGGCGGTGGAGGGTCAGCCTGGCCTCGTGACGTGCGTCGTCGTCGTCGAGGCCGGTGTAGGCGAGCACGCCCGTGACCTCGAACCGGCCCTCGCGGAACCACACCGCCTTGACCTCGGCCGCGGGCGCCGCGTCGGCGATCTTCAGCGCCAGGTAGCCGTTGCGGGTGCGGTATGAGCGGTATGCCAGGGTGCGCTTGCACAGCGCGTAGGTGTCGAGGTGGTCGAGGGAGAAGCCCGGATCGATGGATCTGAGCCGCGTCTTCTTGCCGTCGTGGCGCAGGTAGGCGTCCCAGCGCCCCGCGCTCAGGTCGAGCGGGGCCAGGGAGACCGCCAGCGAGGCGGTCTCCAGCGGACCCAGCGGGATCTCCCGCTGCACCCCGCTCACCCGATGTTTCAGCACCAGGTGGGTGCCGTCGGGGAGGGGGTGCTCCATGGCGAGGCGGAGGGAGAGCACATCAGCCAAGGTGACCTCGGCGTCCGTGACGACCACGCGTATCACCGGCCCCCTCCCCGTCGATTGAAGCCATGCGACGTTGAGGTTACCGTGATTTTCCCGTTATGTGGATGCCGGGTTTCGTACCTGACATCCGGATGTTTCAGGATTTGACGGAACGAATCAGAAGCTGCGCCACGTCCACCACTTCCAGCGACTCCTTGGCCTGGCCGCCGTTCTTCTTCTCGTTGATGGCGTCACCGAGCATCACGAGACAGAAGGGGCAGGCGGTGGAGACGGTGTCGGGATCGGTCGTCAGCGCCTCGTCGACCCGCTCGGTGTTGATGCGCTTGCCGAGCCGCTCCTCCATCCACATGCGCGCGCCTCCGGCGCCGCAGCAGAAGCCGCGGTCCTTGTGGCGGTGCATCTCCTGGGTCTGCACGCCGGGCACCTTCGACATGATGTCGCGGGGCTGGCTGTAGACCTTGTTGTGGCGGCCGAGGAAGCACGGGTCGTGGTAGGTGATCTTCTCCTCGATCGGGTTGATCGGCACCAGCTTGCCCTCGTCGACCAGCTTGGCCAGCAGCTGGGTGTGGTGCACGACCTCGAACTGACCGCCCAGCTGCGGATACTCGTTGGCCAGGGTGTTGAAGCAGTGCGGGCAGGTCGCGACGATCTTCTTCGCGCCGACCTCGGTCAGCGTCTCGATGTTCTGCTTGGCCAGCATGTTGAAGATGAACTCCATGCCCAGGCGACGGGCGGGGTCACCGGTGCAGGCCTCCATGGGACCGAGCACGGCGAACTTGACGCCCGCGATGTGCAGCAGCTCGGCGACGGCCTTGGTGGTCTTCTTGGCCCGGTCCTCCAGGGCTCCGGCGCAGCCGACCCAGAAGAGGTACTCCGTGTCCTCGGAGAGCTTCTCGTCGACGACCTCGACCTCGAAGTCGAGCTCCTCGATCCAGTCCGCCCGCTTCATCTCGGACATGCCCCACGGGTTGGCCTTGTTCTCCAGGTTCTTGATCATCACACCCGCCTCGGACGGGAACGACGATTCGACCATGACCTGGTAGCGGCGCATGTCGAGGATGTGGTCGATGTGCTCGATGTCGACGGGGCACTGCTCGACGCAGGCGCCGCAGTTGGTGCACGACCACAGCACGTCGGGGTGAATGACGCCGTCCTCACCGACGAGCGGCTTGTCCAGCAGCGCCAGGACGTCCTGGCCGGCGTGCGAGGTGTCGGCGCCGGGCAGGAGGTACGGCGCGACCTTGAAGGCGTGGTCACGCTGGTCGAGGATGAGCATCTTCGGCGACAGCGGCTTGTCGGTGTTCCACGCCGGGCACTGCGACTGGCAACGCCCGCACTCGGTGCAGGAGTAGAAGTCGAGGAAGCCCTTCCACGTGGTGTCGCCGATCTTGCCGCGGCCCAGCTTCTCGGGGTCGAGGTCCTCGTCCTCGAAGTCGACGGGCTTGCCGTCGATCCGCATCTCGGGCGCCTCACCCAGGCCGTCGGGACGGCGGGAGAACAACACGTTGAGCGGCGCGGTGAAGATGTGCAGGTGCTTGGAGTTCACCACGATGACGAGGAACACCAGCATGAAGCCGATGTGCAGCAGCAGGGCGATCTCTTCGAGCAGCGTGCTGGCGGGCAGGATGTTGCCGAGCCCGATGGAGACGAAGGCGCCGCTGTCGTAAGGCAGGTTGCCGTTGGCGCTGGCGGCGCCGCGGGCGAGGAACAACGTCCAGATGATGTTGAAGATCATGAACAGGACGAGCCAGGCGCCGCCCAGGTGGGAGCCGAAGAAGCGCGACTTGCGGCCCTCGGTCTTGGGAGAGTTCTTGATCCGGATGACCGCGAAGGCGACGAGGCCGAGCAGACAGGCCACCGCGATGAAGTCCTGCAGGAAGCCGAGCACCGCCCACTGCCCGATGATCGGGATGTGGAAGTCGGGCTCACCGGTGATCGCACCCTGGATGATCGCGCCGTAGGCCTCGATGTAGACCGTCAGCAGGATGAAGAACGCCCACATGACGAAGAAGTGCGCGATGCCAGAAGGGGTCCACTTGAGCAGCTTCTTCTGGCCGAAGACCTCGACGATCTGCGCCTTCAGCTCTTCGGGCACATGGGTCTTGGCATATTCGATCCGCTCGGGAGCGGGCGGGCCGGAGGTGGCCAGCTTGAAGAGGAACAACGCCCGCCTTCCGGCCACGGCCACCGCCGCGACGGTCATGACGAGCGCGAGGATCGCTACCCAGAGCACCGGGTCCCTCCCACAGAGTTGCGTTGCCAATCAGCCTACGTCGGCTGGTCAGCCACGTTCTCCCCAGCCTTGCTACTGGCGAGTAACGTTACCATCTAGAACAATGCTCTATGGGTCAAGGTAGCGCTGGAGCGTCGGCCCCACCAGTTCGACGATCTCTTCCAGGTCAGCGGAGGCGATCGGTTCCAGCCGGAGGACATACCTCGCCATGATGATCCCAAACATCTGCGCGAAAGCCGCCTCGATGCGGATGTGGGGCACCTCCAGCGCGTCGGCCACGCGGAACAACATCGCGCTCGACATGAACTCCCGCAGTGTCTCCCTCGCCTGGTCGTTGGTCATCGCCGAGCGCATCAGCGCGATGACCGGCTCCCTGGCCTGCGGGTCGGAGGTCACCGTGAGCAGCAGCCTGACCAGCCGCTCCCCCAGTTCGTGTCGCGGCGCGCCGAGGAGCTCGGGCAGGATCACGTCGGGCGTGACGGGAAGCTGCAGCGCCTCCGCGAAAACGCCCTCCTTGTTGGCGAAGTAGTGGTGCACCAGGGCAGGATCGACGCCCGCCTCCCTGGCGATGCCGCGCATGGTGGCCTTGTCGTACCCCTTCTCCGAGAAGACCTTCCGCGCCGCCGTGAGGATCTCTCCCCTGGTGTCGGCCGCACCCGGGCGGCGTCCGGGCCTGCGGGCCGTACTCAACGACCCACCGCCAGGTAGACGCGCATCGGCACGGTCAGCACGCCTTCCTGAGCGTCGCCGTCGAGCCGCCCGCGCAGCCTGCCGACCAGCTCGTCGGCCTGACCGGGATCGAGGGCGGCCATGTAGGAGTGCGACCTGAGATCGAGCAGGAAGTCGTCGACCGTCACCAGCCGGGTCCAGTGGACCCAGCGTTCCTCGACGTCGAGCACGGCCGCGATCGACGGCACACGCCACTGGGGATGCGCGGGACCCCAGTATTCGGGGGCGAGCTCGGCCAGCTCGGCCTCGTAACCGGCCAGCCAGTCGGCCCTGGCCGTGTCGTGGGTGTTCCACCACGCGGCGATCATGCCCGTACGGCGGAGCACGCGCCGCGCCTCGTTCACCGAGACGACCGGGTCGAGCCAGTGCCACGACTGGGCGTAGCACACCAGGTCGGCCACCCCGTCGTGGAGCGGGAGCTGGTTGCCGTCGGCCCGCACCGCCGCGCCCGCGCCTCGCGACACCAGGCGCGACAACATCTCGGCGCCGGGGTCGACGGCCACCACCCGCGCACCTCTGGCCTGCAAGGCCCTGGTCGAGATGCCGGTGCCGGCGCCGACGTCGACCACCAGGGCGCCGTTGAGCGAGGTTTCCGCCAGCTCGGCCAGCGCCGCGAACAGGCCGTCGGGGTACCCGGGCCTGGCCGCGTCGTAGGCGTCGGCCACCCGGTCGAAGACCTTGCCGAGGGTGCGTCTGATCATGGAGAGGTCGCGAGGTGGAGCCGGGCGAAGGCCAGCGCCTCCGCGAGATCGTCGATACGTTCCGTACGGCTGACGGCCTTACGGGTGTTGATCTCGAGCACCACGTTGCCGGTGAAGCCGGTCGTGGCCAGCCGCTCGAGTATCGCCGCGCACGGCTGGTTGCCGCGGCCCGGCACCAGGTGCTCGTCGAGGTTGGTCACCCCGGTCCCGTCGGCCAGATGCAGGTGGGCCAGCCGGTCGCCCAG
Organism: Nonomuraea soli; assembly: GCF_013761175.1. Taxonomy (GTDB): domain Bacteria; phylum Actinomycetota; class Actinomycetes; order Streptosporangiales; family Streptosporangiaceae; genus Nonomuraea; species Nonomuraea soli. Next base: position 1,005,625 of record NZ_JACDUR010000003.1, on the reverse strand, counting down.
CTTGACCGCCATCTCCATCGCGTCGGAACGTGACACCGCCGTGTGCGACAGGTCGAGGGTGACGTTGGGGAAGTCGTAGTCGATCGGGTTCCAGTCGGGTGAGTAGGGCACCACCGCCTTGCCCCTGGCCTTGAGGGGGAACATGTTCTCGACGGCGAAGACCACGTCGGTCTCGTCGCGCATGCGGGCCAGCCCGATCTCGAAGTCACGGGCGTAGTCGCGCTGCCAGCGGAAGGGCGGGTGTACCACGACCGTGGTGGCGCCCAGCCGCTCGGCGGCCTGCTGTGCCTTGACCAGCTTGGCCCACGGGTCACGGCCCCAGACCCGCTGGGTCACCAGCAGGCAGGGCGCGTGGATGGCCAGCACCGGCACCTCGTAGTGGTCGGACAGCCGCTCGATGACGTCGATGTCCTGGCTGACCGGGTCTGCGCCCACCATGATCTCGACACCGTCGTAACCGAGGCGCCCGGCGAGTTCGAACGCGTCGGGAGTGCGTTCCGGATATACCGAAGCCGTGGACAATGCGATCTTCGCATTGGGCACGCGGATGACGTCTGTCACCCTGCCAGCCTAAAGCGCGAGCTCTCCTATCGTTGACCCATGCCACGCATCCACACCGGCGCGATCCCCAGCCCCAACATCTGGAACACCCCCGCGGTCTACGAAACCGAGAACCGCGCGGTGGATCCCGAGGGCCTGGCCGACGCCCGCCTGCGTGAGCTGCGTCCCTGGAGCGGCGCCACCGTCCTCGACATCGGCTGCGGCACCGGCTACCACCTTCCCGCCTACGCCCGCGAGGCGCGCGCCGTGATCGGCGTCGAACCCCACGGCGACCTGGTGAGCGTGGCCAGACGCCGCTGCGCCGCCCTGGACAACGTCACCGTCCACGCCGCAGCCGCGCAGGCGCTCCCCCTGCCCGACGCGTCGGTCGACGTCGCGATCGCGCGGTGGGCCTACTTCTTCGGCCCGGGGTGCGAGCCCGGCCTGCGGGAGCTGTCCAGAGTCGTACGGCGGGGCGGCGCGGCCTTCGTGATCGACCTCGACGGCTCGCGCGGCGCGTTCGGGCGGTGGTTCCGCGAGACCGTGCCGCAGTACTCCCCCGCCAAGGTGGAGGAGTTCTGGACCCGGCAGGGCTGGGAGCGCGAGGAGCTCGACCTGCGGATGGCCTTCGAGACCAGGGCGGACCTGGAGGCGGTGCTGCGCATCGAGTTCACCCCCAGGGTGGCGCGCTCCGCCGCGTCGGAGGTGACCGGACTCGAACTCCCCTACCCGAACGTGCTGCGCTGGCGCCGCTTCTAGGCCTTGACCCTGACATCGGTGTCAACGTTTACCTTGGCGGTATGCGAATCGGCGAGCTGGCCACCAAGACCGGCGCGAGCACCCGCTCCTTGCGCTACTACGAGCAGCACGGCCTGATCTCCGCCAGACGCGAGAGCAACGGCTACCGGGAGTACGACGAGGGCGACGTGCGCCTGGTGAGCGAGATCCGTGAGCTGCTCGCGATCGGCTTCACCCTGGAGGACGCCAGGCCCTTCGTCGACTGCCTGCGCAGCGGGCAGCCCTCGGGCGGCTCCTGCTCGGAGTCGGTCGAGGTCTACCGCCGCAAGATCGCCGAGATCGACGAGGAGATCCGCGTCCTGCTCGCCCGCCGCGCCGAAGTGGCCGCCCAGCTCAAGGGAGCGTTGCAATGATCGAGTTGACCGCCGACACCTTCGAGGAGCAGGTGCTCAGGAGCGACAAGCCGGTGCTCGTCGACTTCTGGGCCGAGTGGTGCGGTCCGTGCCGCATGGTCGCGCCGGTGCTGGCCGAGATCGAGGCCGAGCACGGGCTGACGATCGGGAAGCTGAACTTCGACGAGCATCCGCAGATCGGGGCCCGGTACGGGGTGATGGGGCTGCCGACGATGGTGCTCTTCGAGAACGGGGAGCCGGTGAAGCAGATCGTGGGGGCCAAGCCGAAGCGGATGCTCGTTATGGAATTGGGCCTAGAGGGATAAAAGCGACATAAGGCATGATTTGCGGCTGTGTGCCGCAAATCTCCCCTTGTGCTGCTGTTCCTGCTGGTGACGGGCTGTGCGACGACCTCGGTCGTCGCCGCGCCTTCCGTGCCGGTGTCTCCCACGCCCACGGCGACGGCGACGGCGACGGCGACGGCGACGGCGACGGCGACGGCGACGGCGACGCCCGCTCCGAAGCCCACCCCCAGCAACGCCCCCACCGGTGACGCGGCACGCGACCACAACCCGCTCAACCGCCTGGCCAAGGCCAAGGCCATGAGCTGCAAGGCGCCGGGAGTGCGCGACCGCGACTTCGGGTCCATGAAGAAGTACCTCGGCGCGGTGACGGCCTGCCTCGACCGGTTCTGGAAGCGCGAGTTCGCCCGCGCCGGGCTTCGCTACGAGGCGCCGGAACGCAGCTTCGTGCGCTCCAAGCCGAAGCGGTTCTGCGGCGGGAAGTGGTCGAAGGGCGCCGACGGCATCTACTGCAACGACCCGGAGTCCAAGGACGCCCATCGCTTCACGGTCGTCATCGACGAGGGGTGGCGCTGGGCGGACCTGCGGCTCGACATGGCGATCCTGACCGCCCACGAGTACGGTCACCACGTCCAGGAGATGTCGGGCTACTCCTCACACGTCGAGGACTCCTACTGGCGCTCCAAGGGCCGCAAGGCGGAGGACCTCGTGACGCGCCGCTCCGAGCTGCAGACCACCTGCTTCGCCGGAATCGCGATCGGCGCCCTCCACGACTCGATGTTCTCCTCCAGGTGGCACTGGGATTCCTACCGCAGGGCCAACCGCGAGTGGAACCAGCCGGACGCCTGGGACCGCACCCATGGGCTGCCCAAGACCCAGCTCACCTGGCTGGAGCGTGGTTTCAAGGCGCGCACCACCGGTGCCTGCAACACCTGGCGGTACAAGACTTCCGAGGTGAAGTGACCCCATCCGGAAACGCATATATCGTGATACGCCACTATGCCCCGCATGCTCCCCCTGCTCGTGGCCGCTTTCCTGATCACCGGATGCTCCCTGCTCCCGGTGCCCTCGGCGTCCACGCCGCCCGCGCCCACGAAGCAGGCGGCGCGCCCCAAGCCCACCGCGACCGCCAAGCCCAGGTCCAAGCCCTCGGCCACTCCCGCGCCGCGCCGGGTGCTGAGCGATCCCCCGGTGGGTGACGCCGCCCGTGACCGCAACCCGCTGAACAAGCTGACCAAGGCCAGGCCACGTGCCTGCAAGACGCCCGCCGTGCCGTACAACAGCTGGAGAGGCATGCGGAACTACCTGGCGGCCTTCGCCTCGTGCCTGGACCGGCACTGGAAGGCCGAGTTCACCAGGGCGGGGCTGAAGTTCCAGGTGCCGCGGCGCTCCTTCCTGTCCAAGCCGGCCAAGAAGGCGTGCGGCGGGTGGATCAAGGGCGCCACCGGGCTGTACTGCGGCGACTCCCGCTCGAAGGACTACAGGCGGCTGTGGGTGCTGATCACGAAGGACGACCTGTATCCGGAGGCGCGGATATACATGGTCGACCTGATCGCCCATGAGTACGGCCACCACGTGCAGGAGATGTCCGGGTTCGGCGACGTCACCAACCGTGCCTACTGGCGCGCCGACGGCGAGGGCAAGAAGGCCGAGGACGCGGTGACACGCAGGTCGGAGCTGCAGGCTCAGTGTTTCTCCGGCATCGGGCTCGGCGTGTTCTACGACGCGTTGTTCCCCACGCCCACCACGCTCGACCAGTATCGCGAGTCGATCGTCACCTGGGACCAGGACAACGAGTGGGACCGCACGCACGGCCTGCCGCGCACCCAGTTCACGTGGTTCGATCGCGGCTTCGACCAGCTGCGGCCCGCCGCCTGCGACACCTGGCACGCCCGGGCCGCGCGCGTGAAATGAGATTTGTCGGCGGGCCCCGCTAGCCTGCTCGGCATGGCGAAGACAGCTGCAGCTGGATACCGCTGCACCGAGTGCGGCTGGCGCACGCTCAAATGGGTCGGCCGGTGCTCGGAGTGCCAGGCGTGGGGCACTGTCGACGAGGAGGGCGCCGCCAGGGGCGTGCACGTCGTTCAGGCGGGCGCCACCAGCGCGCCGGCGATCCCCATCGGCCAGGTCAAGGCCGAGGTGGCCATCGCCCGCACCACCGGCATCGGCGAGCTCGACCGCGTGCTCGGCGGCGGCCTGGTGCCCGGCGCGGTGGTCCTGCTGGCCGGCGAGCCCGGCATCGGCAAGTCGACCCTGCTGCTCGAGGCCGCGGCCAAGCTCGCCGACCGCGAGACGGTCCTCTACGTCACGGGCGAGGAGTCCGCCTCCCAGGTGCGCCTGCGCGCCGACCGCATCGGCGCCCTGCGCGACCGGCTCTACCTCGCGGCCGAGACCGAGCTGGCGGCGCTGGTCACCCACGTCGAGAAGGTCCAGCCCAGGCTGCTCGTCGTCGACTCCGTGCAGACGATCGGCTCGGCCCAGGCCACCGGCGTCCCCGGCGGCGTCACCCAGGTCCGCGAGGTCGCCGCCAACCTCGTACGGCTGGCCAAGGAGCGCGACATGTCGACCGTGCTCGTCGGCCACGTGACCAAGGAGGGCTCGATCGCCGGTCCGCGCACCCTTGAGCACCTGGTCGACGTGGTGCTCAACTTCGAGGGCGACCGCCACTCCCGGCTGCGCCTGGTGCGCGCGGTGAAGAACCGCTTCGGCCCCACCGACGAGGTCGGCTGCTTCGACCTGCACGAGCGCGGCATCGAGGGCATCAGCGATCCGACCGGCCTGTTCGTCTCCCACCGCACCAAGCCGGTGCCCGGCACCTGCGTCACCGTGACCGTCGAGGGCACCAGGCCGCTGCCCGCCGAGGTGCAGGCGCTGGTCGCCCGCACCGAGGCCCAGCAGCCGCGCCGCACCAGCTCCGGGCTCGACACCTATCGTGTGCAGCTCATCCTGGCGGTGCTGGAGCGCAGGCTCAACGCCAAGCTGGGCGGCTGCGACGTCTTCACCGCCACCGTGGGCGGCATCAAGCTGGCCGACCCCGCGGTCGACCTGGCCGTCATGCTCGCGGTGGCCAGCGCGGCCGGTGACCGCGCCCTGCCCGCCGGGCTGATCGCCCTGGGCGAGGTCGGCCTGGCAGGAGAGTTGCGCCCGGTGCGCGACGTGCGACGGCGCCTGACCGAGGCCGCCCGGCTCGGCTTCACCCGCGCTCTGGTGCCCAAGGGCTCACTCGACGAGGGCACCCGCCGGCCCACCGGCCGCCAGCAGCAACGTTCGCTCGTGCCCGTCGGCCCCACGCAGTTCGCGCCCGGCTTCGAGGTGGTCGAGGCGGAGAATGTGTGGGATGCCCTGACTCACGTCACTTGATCCTTCTGACCCTCGTGATGTGATCCTTTGGAAACCCCAGGCAGGCTTCCCCCAAGAGAACGCTAAGCTGGATTTGGTATACAGCGACACCGGGGGCCACGTGGGAAACGACAGGAGCGTCGACGACCGCCGTCGCGAGGCCCTTGCCGCACTGGCTCCGGGCACTCAACTACGCGACGGTCTTGAGCGCATCCTGCGCGGACACACCGGCGGGTTGATCGTGCTCGGCTACGACGCCGACGTCGAGGCCATCTGCAGCGGCGGATTCCAGCTCGACGTCGAGTTCTCCGCCACCGGCCTGCGCGAGCTGGCCAAGATGGACGGCGCCATCGTGCTGCGCTCGGGCGACTACCAGATCGTGCGCGCGGGAGTTCACCTCGTGCCCGATCCCTCGATCCCGACCGACGAGTCCGGCACCCGCCATCGCACCGCCCAGCGGGTCGCCCGGCAGACCGGCTTCCCGATCATCGCGATCAGCAAGTCGATGCGGATCATCGCCCTCTACCTCGACGGCATCCGTTACGTGCTCGAGGAGTCGGCGGCGATCCTCTCCAAGGCCAACCAGGCCCTGGCCACGCTTGAGCGCTACAAGCACCGCCTCGACGAGGTGTCCGGCACGCTGTCGGCGCTCGAGATCGAGGACCTGGTCACCGTCCGCGACGTGGCGGCCGTCGTGCAGCGGCTCGAGATGGTCAGGCGCATCGCCGACGAGATCGAGGGCTACGTGGTCGAGCTCGGCACCGACGGCCGGCTGCTGTCGCTGCAGCTCGAAGAGCTGGTCGCGGGCGTCGATTCGGAGCGCGAGCTCATCGTGCGCGACTACCTGCCCTCCGACACCTCCCGCGCCTTCCCGCAGGCGCTGCGCGACCTCAACAAGCTGTCGTCGAGCGAGCTGCTCGACCTGGGGGCCGTGGCCGACGTGCTCGGCTACTCCGGTGGCGAGGCGCTCGACGGGCCGGCCAGCCCGCGAGGCTTCCGGCTCCTGGCCAAGGTGCCGCGCCTGCCGGGATCGGTCGTCAACCGCCTCGTCGGCCACTTCGGGGGCCTGCAGAAGCTCCTGGCCGCCAGCATCGACGACCTGCAGGCCGTGGGCGGAGTCGGCGAGTCCAGGGCGCGCAGCGTGCGTGAGGGGCTGTCGAGGCTGGCCGAGTCGTCGATCCTGGAGCGTTACGTCTGACCTTGACGAATCTATACAAGTGTTTAGATTCGTGGGTATGGCGCTCGTCGTCGTCTCCGTGATCCTGGCAGGGCTGCTGGTGTATTCAGCGGCCAGGAAACTGAGCCACCGCGAGGACGTCGTGCGGACCTACGCCAGGGTGGAAGTGGCGGAGTCGAGGCTCAACCTGCTGGCGGCGCTCCTGCTGGCGGGCGCGGCGGGCCTGGTCGGAGGGCTGGCGTGGGCGCCGCTCGGGCTGGCCGCCGCGATCACGCTGGCGTGCTACTTCCTCGTCGCGGTCCTCTTCCACGTGCGCGCCCGCGACCTGCGCAACCTGCCGACGCCGCTGGTCCACCTGGCGCTGGCGATCACCGTCGTCGTGCTCACCTGGACCACCGAGGGCGTCGTGCTCACCTGGACCAGCGAGGGCATGGTGGTCGGCTGGACCTCCATGCCCTTCCACGAGTGACCCCGTCACCGCAGGTGGAAGACCGCCTTGCGACTGCGCAGGGAGCCGCCGTCGACCACCGCGACGTAGGTGCCCGCCAGCGCGGCCTGCCCTTCCTTGCCGCACGTGGCCGCGGACCGGCGGCGATCCCACTGCACGGTCCGCACGAGCGGGATCCCCCGCTCCAGCTTGTGAACCTGGCCGTCCTCGCCGCTCACGCAGTCGGCCGTCGACCAGATCCGGTCCTGGCCCGAGGTGATCAGCAACTCCAGCGCACGCGGCCCGACATCGGTGGTGCACATGACCGGCCCGGTGTTGACCAGCGTGTAGACGAACCCCGGCTGGGCCGAACCCGTGTAGACCTCCTGGCGTCCCTGCAGGCTGAGCACCAGTTCGCTGCGCTCGCACGGCATGCCGGGCTTGCGCGGCCTGGGCTTGGCGGCGACCGCCTTGACCGAGGCCGACGGCTTGGCGGACGGCGACGCCGACGAGGAAGGGCTCACGGTCGGCGACGGGCTCAACGTCGGCAGCCCGGACAACACCGGGCCGGCCGGGGGACTTGCGAGCGACTGAGCACTCGACTTGCCCGCGGGCCCGTCGGATCCGCTGGAGCATGCCCAGGCCACGACGGCCACCACGACCAGCGCCCCGACCAGGACGCTCATGCGCCGGCGCCAGTAGACATCACCAGCGTCGCCACGGAAAGTGTCCGGTTCCATACGCACAGCATGAACGAAAACCCGTGCTTGCAGCGTGACGACCCGCCGTAGTCTTGACTGGTGGCCGACCTGCACTCCCCCATCCTGAGCTGGTACGCAGAGAATGCCCGAGATCTTCCGTGGCGCCGTCCCGACGCCACGCCCTGGGGCATCCTCGTGAGCGAGATCATGCTGCAGCAGACCCCGGTGGTCCGGGTGCTGCCGATCTGGCTGGAGTGGATGGAGCGCTGGCCGACGCCGAAGGACCTGGCGGCACAACCCTCCGGCGAGGCCGTACGCCACTGGGGCCGGCTCGGCTACCCGCGCCGGGCACTGCGCCTGCACGCCTGCGCCACCGCGATCACCGAGGAGCACGGCGGCGAGGTGCCCTCCGACCACGCGACGCTGCTCGCCCTGCCCGGCATCGGCGAATACACCGCCGCGGCCGTGGCCAGCTTCGCCTTCGCCGGCCGCCATGCCGTACTGGACACGAACGTACGGCGGGTGTTCGCCAGGGCCGTCCGGGCGGAGGAGTATCCACCCACCGCGACCTCCGCGATCGAGCGGCGCCTGGCCGAGTCGCTACTGCCCGAGGTGGGCGCCCCGACGTGGGGGGTGGCCGTGATGGAGCTGGGGGCTCTGGTCTGTACGGCACGCGCACCACGATGCGCCGACTGCCCGATCGCCGACCGTTGTGCGTGGCGCCTGGCGGGCAAGCCCCCGCACGCCGGGCCGGCACGCAAGGGACAGACCTACGAGGGCACCGACCGGCAGTGCCGGGGCAGGCTGCTGGCCGTCCTGCGCAACGCGCACGGGCCGGTGCCCAAGGAGGCGCTGGACGTGGTGTGGGACGACGCGGTGCAGCGCGAACGCGCCCTCGACGGCCTCGTCGCCGACGGCCTCACCGAGGTCCTCGACGACGGCACCTATCGCCTGCCTGGCTAGGCCGTCAGGCGATCCAGGCCGGGACTCCGAAGTCCTTGCCGTCGACCGCCGCCCTGGCCTCGGCGGGGGCGGTGCAGATGGCCACGAATCCGCTCTCGCCAGCCGTCACCTGCCGCACCACCCCGGCAGGCATCACCACGGTGTCACCGGCGACGACCGCGAGGTCCTCCTCCCCCAGGCGTACGCTCACGGCTCCCTCCAGGAAGGTCCAGACCTGGTCGGCACTGATGGTGTGCACGGGCCCGGAGACACCCGGCTTGCCCTCGACCCGCCAGATCGACAGCCCCGCCGCGCCCTGGGTCGGAGAGGCAAGGGTGGTCATGATTCCCCCGGGAGTCTCGGTTCGGCGCGCGTCGGCCTCGCGAATCAACATTCGATCTCCTAAGATAGACAATGGCGTTGTCTAAATAGTGAACCAGGTTGTCTATCGTGTCAAGCGAACTCCCTCTCCGCTTCCTGCTGGCCTTCCGCACCATGATCGATGAGCTGCATGCCGAGCTGGCCCGGCAGGGTCATCCCGACATGCGGCCCATGCATGGTTTCGTGCTGCAGGCCATCGGGCCCCAGGGCACCACCGCCGTCGAGCTGGGGCGCACGCTGGGCGTCTCCAAGCAGGCGGCGGGCAAGACCGTGGAGGCGCTGGAGCAGATCGGCTACGTGGAACGGGCCGTGGATCCGGCGGACACCCGGCGGAAGATCGTCAAAGTGACCGACCGCGGGTACGACGCGCTGATCCGCTCAGGTGAGATCCTGCGGCGTCAGCACCGGCGCTGGGCCGAGACCCTGGGCGCCGACCGCCTGGCCGCACTGGAGAACGACCTGCGGAAGATGACGCCCGAGAACGTATGGAAGCTGGACGCGCCGGGCTGGTTCAGCTGAGGCCGAGATCCTGTCAGGCGGCGAGTTGCAGGCCCAGGCCCGTGAGGTTGGTGCGGGCCCAGTCGAGCTCCTCCGCCAGCACCGACACCAGCGCCCCCGGCCCCTTGGCCTTCAGCGGAGCCGCCAGGTGGTGCATCTCCACCTCGATGTGCGCGGTGCCCGCCACGGCCCCCGACAGCATGGCGGCCAGCGTGTCGTGCAGCACGGCGCCCGTGTCGGGGCTCTCGTGGTTGTGCACGTGCCCGAGCTTCACCACGGGCGCCCCCGCCTGGGCCAGGCCGCGCAGGGCGGTGCCCGACTCCTCGGTGTCTCCGCACGCCAGGTTGCACGCGTCGAGGCAGACCCCGAGATGCTCGGAGTCGATGCCGCCCACGCGCTCCAGCGCCTGCTCCGTCGTCTCCAGCACACATCCGGGCCACGGCTCGAAGCCGACGCGGATGGTCTTGCCGGTGACGCTGTAGATGCCGCGCAGCTCGCGGGCCAGGCGCTCCAGGCGGCGGGTGGCGATCGAGTGCAGGTCGGCGGGCCAGTCACGGCGCCAGCCGATCGGAATCGTGGAGATGCTGCCGAACCGTACGTCTTCGGGCAGCAGGAAGGCGAGGATCTTCGCCAGCGCCATCGTGTAGCGGTAGCGCTCGGGCTTGGCCCAGTCGGGGCCCGGCGCTTCCTGGTGGCGTCCGCCGGTGCCGTTGAGGCTGACGACCTCCAGCCCGCGCTCCTCCAGGGAGCGGCGCAGCCGTACGAGCTCGATGCGGTCGGCGGTCAGGTGGTCGGCGACGCCAGGCGACAACCACAGGCCGATGCCCATCCGCTCGACGCCGAGCCGCTTGCGCACGGGGACGGCGTAGCGGGTCAGGTGGGCGATGAGGTTCTCGAGGTCCTCGGCGGGGTGGACGCCGGCGTTGTAGGCCAGGTGAACGAGAGTTCCGTCCTCGTGACGCAGGCGCATCGGCTTCCTCCACGGCTTCGACTGTCGGCGTTCTCGCCTGCCTCGAGCATTGCGGCTCCGGGGTCTCCGGTGCGTCCGCCCTGAGTTGACTGCTTACTACTCCCCAGGGAGCAGCCTCACCCTAGGAGCCTGCTCTTGGGGGAGACTTGCGTGAGACTTGGCGATGTCTTGCTCTACGGAGTGTAGTACTACTTCTGGTGGTGGTATAGCCGATCCGGCAACCATTCCATCTCGGTTCGCGGGACGCGCACCATGGGCGCTTTTCCCACCCACTGTGCGATCTTGTACACGCGACGACGCATGGCCGAGCCCGATCCCGCCCTGCCACCGGCCGGCTCGGCAAGAAGACACCGGGAGTTCTGCTGCACGCCGGCCTCAAGAGGGACAACCCGGGCCACCTCACGCGATGGCCGCCCCCTCCAGCCGCGCCATCCTATGAAATGAGAAAAGGCCCCCGCTCCGCTTCGGAGCGAGGGCCTTTCTCAGGCAGAACCGGTCAGTTCTGGATCGGCTCGGCGATCGCGGCGGCCGAGTCGGGGACCCGGGCCGGAGCGGTCTCGCCGGCGAAGACGAACTTGGCGTTGTCGCCCTCGCCCTCGACCGTCACCTTGATGATCTGACCAGGACGCAGCTCGCCGTACAGGATCTTCTCCGACAGAGAGTCTTCCAGCTCGCGCTGGATCGTCCGGCGCAGCGGGCGAGCACCCATGACGGGGTCGTAGCCGCGGTCGGCCAGCAGCTGCTTGGCCTCGTCGGAGACCTCGAGCCCCATGTCGCGGTCCTTCAGGCGCTCGGCCACCTGGGCGAGCATCAGATCGACGATCTGGATGATCTCCTTCGGCGTGAGCTGGTGGAAGACCACGATGTCGTCGACACGGTTGAGGAACTCGGGCCGGAAGTGCTGCTTGAGCTCCTCCTGGACCTTCGACTTCATCCGGTCGTAGTTGGAGTCGGCGTCGTTGTTCTTCGCGAACCCGACCCCGATGCCCTTCGAGATGTCTCGGGTGCCGAGGTTGGTGGTCATGATGATGACCGTGTTCTTGAAGTCGACGACGCGGCCCTGGGCGTCGGTCAGGCGACCGTCTTCCAGGATCTGCAGCAGCGAGTTGAAGATGTCCTGGTGGGCCTTCTCGATCTCGTCGAAGAGCACCACGGAGAACGGCTTGCGCCGCACCTTCTCGGTGAGCTGGCCACCCTCTTCGTAGCCGACGTATCCGGGCGGGGAGCCGAACAGCCGCGAGACGGTGTGCTTCTCCATGAACTCGGACATGTCGAGCGTGATGAGGGCGTCCTCGTCGCCGAACAGGAACTCCGCGAGCGTCTTGGCGAGCTCGGTCTTACCGACACCCGAGGGGCCGGCGAAGATGAACGAGCCACCGGGACGGCGCGGGTCCTTCAGACCGGCGCGGGTGCGGCGGATCGAACGGGACAGACCCTTGATGGCGTCGTCCTGGCCGATGATCCGCTTGTGCAGCTCGTCCTCCATGCGGAGCAGGCGCTGCGACTCCTCCTCGGTCAGCTTGAAGACCGGGATGCCGGTGGCGGTCGCGAGAACCTCGGCGATGAGCTCCTCGGTGACCTCGGCCACGACGTCCATGTCGCCGGCCTTCCACTCCCGCTCGCGGCGCTCGCGCTTGAGCTGGAGCTGCTTCTCCTGGTCGCGGAGGGCGGCGGCCTTCTCGAAGTCCTGCGCGTCGATCGCGGACTCCTTGTCGCGGCGCACCTTCGCGATCTTCTCGTCGTACTCGCGCAGGTCCGGCGGAGCGGTCATCCGGCGGATGCGCATCCGCGAACCGGCCTCGTCGATGAGGTCGATCGCCTTGTCGGGAAGGTAACGGTCGCTGATGTAGCGGTCGGCGAGCTGCGCGGCGGCGACCAGCGCTCCATCGGTGATGGAGACGCGGTGGTGGGCCTCGTAACGGTCGCGCAGGCCCTTGAGGATCTCGATCGTGTGGCTGAGCGAGGGCTCGGCCACCTGGATCGGCTGGAAACGACGCTCGAGGGCGGCGTCCTTCTCAAGGTACTTGCGGTACTCGTCGAGCGTGGTGGCACCGATGGTCTGGAGCTCGCCACGGGCCAGCATCGGCTTGAGGATGCTGGCGGCGTCGATCGCTCCTTCGGCGGCGCCCGCGCCGACGAGGGTGTGCAGCTCGTCGATGAACAGGATGATGTCGCCGCGCGTGCGGATCTCCTTGAGCACCTTCTTCAGGCGCTCTTCGAAGTCACCGCGGTAGCGGGAACCGGCCACGAGCGCGCCGAGGTCAAGCGTGTAGAGCTGCTTGTCCTTGAGCGTCTCGGGCACCTCACCCTTGACGATCTTCTGTGACAGGCCCTCGACGACGGCGGTCTTGCCGACGCCGGGCTCGCCGATCAGAACCGGGTTGTTCTTGGTCCTCCGGGAGAGGACCTGCATGACCCGCTCGATCTCCTTCTCACGGCCGATGACCGGGTCGAGCTTGCCCTCGCGGGCAGCCTGGGTCAGGTTTCGGCCGAACTGGTCGAGCACCAGGGAGGTGGAAGGAGCGGACTCCTGCGGACCGCCGGCGGCGGCCGGCTCCTTGCCCTGGTAGCCGTGGAGCAGCTGGATGACCTGCTGCCGCACACGGTTGAGATCGGCTCCAAGCTTCACGAGCACCTGGGCCGCCACACCCTCACCCTCGCGGATGAGACCGAGCAGGATGTGCTCGGTGCCGATGTAGTTGTGACCCAGCTGCAAAGCCTCACGGAGCGACAGCTCGAGGACCTTCTTGGCCCGCGGGGTAAAGGGAATGTGCCCCGACGGAGCCGACTGGCCCTGGCCGATGATCTCCTCGACCTGCTGACGCACACCCTCAAGGCTGATGCCGAGACTCTCCAGAGCCTTGGCGGCAACGCCCTCACCCTCGTGGATCAAGCCCAGAAGGATGTGCTCAGTGCCGATGTAGTTGTGGTTGAGCATCCTGGCCTCTTCTTGGGCCAAGACGACAACACGCCTCGCTCGGTCGGTGAACCTCTCGAACATCTCGTCGCTCCTCACAGAGCGGTCAGCCCAGGCCCGGCAAATCCGGTCCCGTCATCCCGCATGCTAGCCCTGGCTCGGCGATCCTTGCCCTCTGCCGCTCTATAGCAGAGAACGTTCCCCGAGAGCAGGGCGTTCACCCTCCATCCAACTACTGTCTGAGGGTGGTGTGTTCCCGATACGCCGCAAGCGAACGAGGTTTAGGGGCTCTCGGAGAAAGCATCACGAGGCAGTGCCCACATCCTACCGGCCAGAAGGCCGAAAGACCTCACGCGCTGATCGCCGAGGGCGAACACCCGGCCGTGGCGGTGAACGGCCGTACGGCGCCGCGAGGCACTGTGATCAAAGCGCGGAGACAAGAAAAGAACGCAAAACCTGACAGCAAGACGATCATGCGCTTATGGCATCCGCCGGGGTTCTTGGCGATCGTCATAAGCGCATGGGCGTCGACTAGTGAGCCGCTTCGTACTGCTCCACGATGTTTCCCGCGATGCGGCCACGCTCGCTGACCGGCAGCCCCCGCTCCTTGGCCCAGGCGCGGATACGCGCGCTCTGGTCGCGGCTCATCTGGCGAGAACTCGCCCGGCCGCCGCCACGTCGGCGAACGGCGGTGGCGCCCGACTTGCGAGCACCCTGCACGAAAGGCGTCAGTGCGTCACGCAGCTTCTTGGCGTTTCCGTCGCTCAGGTCAATCTCGTAGGAGGCACCGTCAATAGCGAAGCTGACCGTCTCATTGGCCTCGCCTCCATCGAGGTCATCGATGAGAATCTCCTGGATCTGCTTGGCCATCTACGCATTCCTTTCCGGAGTATTGCTTCATTCGCCTGCCCAAACATATACCCGGAAAGGCGCCGGCACAATTCAACGCCACGTGATTCCGATGGGCGGCGGATCAGTTCTGGTTCTCGGGCCCTTCGGAGGCGTTTGACCGCCGGCCGGCGGCCTCCGACTTGACCAACTTCACCACGCCATAGATGAAGACGGCGGCCACGACAGTGGGCGGAAGCAACGCAGTGATTACATCGGTAACGGCTTGCATTCGTCCTCGACTCCACGGGGGGCACTTAATGCACAAGCAACACCACGGACGTGCGGCGCTGCCACGCGCCGCCGGACAGTACACGACCCTAGCGCGATCGACGTCCCACCCGCTCAGCGGGGGTGATGGGACACCACGTGCTCAGCCTAATACCAGTCTGGGCAGAGTTCTTACCGGATCATGGGAAATCTACGCAATTGTGTTGCTTGCCACGTCATCGTCCATCTTTGACCACTACCGTTCCGGCCCACCGGTCATGGAGACCACGCTGGCGGGGCTTGTCGATCAAGATGAACAACCCCACGGCGAACACCAGCATTCCGGCAAGCAGATTGCACAGCGGAATGCCCATCACGATCGCCGGGCCCGGATAGAGCAGGGCCCGTTTCAGCGCGGCGGTGCCCGTGTGCGGGGAGACACGAATCTTCATGATCGACTTTCCGAAGGTGCGGCCACGCCGGGAAAGAGCACGCCACTCATAGCCGGTATAGGCGGCGCCCGCCAAGAACCAGGCGCCGACGACGATCAGGTCATCAGGAAGGCCGACAGTCCGGAAGAAGAGCCACAGCAGGATGGACAGAATGTAATAGAGGACGCCGAAGACGAGCACCTCAATGAGGCGGGCGGCGAAGCGTTCCCACCATTCGGCGGGGACCACGCGCGTCCCTGGCGGGGTCTCGGCCATATCCACTCACCTCCCACCGGGCTAAATCGCACATTTGGGTCCGGGGCCGGGTACGAAACAGGGGCCGGCATCTGCCGGCCCCCGTTTGTGCTCGGTCGGGTTACTTGACCTTCACGACCACGGTCTTGGCGAACTTGTCGGCGAACGTCTGCTGAAGGGGCTTGTCCCACAGCAGCGAAGCGCCGTTCACGGCCACCAGAAGACCGCCCAGCCCCATTCCGAACGGAAGGATGAAGGCCAGGCCGTAGAGAATGTAACCGCCGTAGGTCACCAGCGACCGCTTGAGCGAGGCGTCCGTCGACAGACCGCCGGGCTGCACGGGGCCGCCCACCGGGACCACCTTGATGCCCATGATCATCTTGCCGACCGTCTGGGCCTTCAGCTGGTTCATGAAGAAGTCGTAGCCGACCCAGACCACCGTCGTCACGAGGGCCACGACGATGTAGTAGAGCGCCCAGCTTCCGCTCGACCCGCCCGTCGCCCAGTTGTAGCTCGGGATCAGGAAGCCGAAGATCGCGGTCAGGATGCCCGCGACGACGCCGAGGATGACGCCGTCGACGATCCTGGCCACCAGGCGCTGCCACCACTCGGCGAGCGGGGCCGGGGCGCCGGGCGGCTGTACGCCCACAGGCTGGTGCCCGTAGCCGGGCTGCTGGCCGTAGGCGGGCTGTCCGTACTGCTGCTGGCCGTAGGCAGGGGGCGTGCCGTACTGCTGCTGGCCGTAGTCGGGCTGCTGGCCGTAGGCCGGCTGGGCGTAGCCGGGCTGGGTGCCCTGACCGTACTGCTGGCCGGAAGCGGGCTGCTGGCCGTAAGCCTGCTGCCCGTAGGCCTGCTGCTGGTCGCCGTAGCCGGGCTGCTGCTGGCCATAGCCCTGCTGCTGACCGTAGTCAGGCTGCTGGCCGTAGCCCTGCTGCTGGCCGTACTGCTGGCCTGAGGCGGCCTGCTGGCCATAACCCTGCTGCTGGTCGCCGTAGCCGGGCTGCTGCTGGCCGTAACCCTGCTGGCCGTAGCCCTGCTGGCCCTGCTGGCCCGACGCCGACTGCTGGCCGTAAGCCTGCTGCTGGTCGCCGTAACCGGGCTGCTGCTGGCCATAGCCCTGCTGCTGACCGTAGTCAGGCTGCTGGCCGTAGCCCTGCTGGCCCGACGCCGACTGCTGACCGTAAGCCTGCTGCTGGTCGCCGTAGCCGGGCTGCTGCTGGCCATAGCCCTGCTGCTGACCGTAGTCAGGCTGCTGACCGTAGCCCTGCTGCTGGCCGGAGGCGGCCTGCTGGCCATAGCCCTGCTGACCGTAGTCCGGCTGCTGGCCGTAACCCTGCTGGCCGTAGCCCTGCTGGCCCGACGCCGACTGCTGGCCGTAAGCCTGCTGCTGGTCACCGTAACCGGGCTGCTGCTGGCCATAGCCCTGCTGGCCGTAGGCCTGCTGACCGTAGCCCTGCTGTTGCTGGCCATAGCCCTGCTGCTGCTGACCGTACGGCTGCTGCTGGCCATAGCCCTGCTGGCCGTAGCCCTGCTGCTGGCCGTAGGTGCCGTCCTCGGCGCGGTAGCCGACGACGGTCACGTCCGGGTCTGAGTTCTGCTGTCCGTATTCGGGAGCCCGGGGCTTGTCGTTCTCATCGGGATCACCCTGTGGATACGGCGGCTGTCCGGTGCTCACCGTGTCACCTCACTTCGAGTTCGCATGTGGCACATGTCAGGACACATGCTTGCTGCTGCCCAAGGTATCGGCATAGGTATCAACAATCACCTTTCCCCTTGGTCAACACTCGGGTCATTTGCCGCCAGGTGCAGCAGCATCCGAGTGTTGCCGAGGGTGTTCGGCTTGACGTGCTCCAAGTCGAGAAACTCGGCCACGCCCTCGTCATAGGAGGCCAGCAGTTCGGCGTACACCTCGGGCGACACAGGTGTGCCGTCGATGGGCAGGAAGCCATGTCTGGCGAAGAAGTCAACCTCGAAAGTGAGGCAGAAGACCCGGCGTAGCCCGAGTTCGCGGGCGGTGGAGATGAGTGCGGCGACAATCCGGTGACCCACGCCCATGCCCCGGAGATCGGGATCCACGGCGACTGTACGGATTTCCGCGAGGTCCTCCCACAAGACGTGCAATGCGCCGCAGCCGACGACTTTTCCATCGTGTTCGGCTACCCAGAATTCCTGGACATCCTCATAGAGGGTGACGGTGGCCTTCTCCAGAAGCCGGGGCCCGGCACCGGCATAGGTGTCGACGAGACGCTTGATCGTCCGTACGTCGGCAGTGCGTGCCCGCCTGACGAACGTCTTGGTCTCGCGCTCGGCGACCTGCTCCATGAGGCTCCAGCGTACCGATCTATTTACGGCTAGCCCCTATCTCGGGCCTGCTCGGCCGCCGAGCCCCAGGAGTCACCGCTGGTCACAGCAGTCCCAAAGCACCGTAAACTGCGCACAACACTCGGGTGACCGCGCGTGCGTGTGATCCTGGCGTGATCCGGACGATGCCAAACCTCAACGGAATTCGCAGTTCTGGTTGAGCAGGAACTGATCGTGCACTAGTGTCCAGCGTCGATATCCCTTTGTGATCCTGCGAGGGGATGCGCCCAATCCCCTCGTCGGGGGAACCGGGGAACCACAAATGCACCTGGGGTGAGTCCGAGCAGCGGCTCGGTAGGGCTGCTCCGGCCCGAACCCGACAGCTAACCCGGTCGGCGCGGTGAGAGGAGAGGTGGCTGCTTGGTGAAGCGCACACGCGGTCGTGGAGGGAAGTCGGCGGGCAAGCACGCCCGCCCCCCGGAACACCCGGCGCTCGCCGTCAGGCGCGGCAGGCGGATCGTCGCCGTCTGCGCGGCCCTCATGGCGCTGACCGTCGCCCTCCCGCTGGGTTCCGCGGCGGCCGATCCCGAGCCGACGATCAATGAGCTGGCCAAGCAGGCCGAGGAGCTTCACACCCAGATCGGGCAGCTGACCGAGCAGTACAACGGCCAGCGGGTGAAGCTGAAGGACGCCGAGAAGACCTCGGCCGAGGCCCAGAAGACCCTGGCCAGCCGCCAGCGCGAACTCGCCACCAAGCGCCGTACGGCCATGCTGCTCGCGCAGAGCGCCTACATCTCCGGCGGCTTCGACCACGCGCTGGCCTTCAGCCAGAAGGGTGACCCCGACGCCTTCCTCGACAGCGCCGCCACGACCTCCGCCCTGGAGGAGCAGCACAGCGGCCAGCTCAAGGAAGTGGCCCAGGCGATGAGCAAGGCGACGCAGGCGGAGAAGGACGCCACCGCCAAGATCAGCCAGGTGCAGGAGCTCATCTCCGATCTCGACGGACGGCGCGACAAGATCGTCAAGCTGGTCGCCAAGGTCGAGAGCAGGCTCTACTCCGACGCGCTCGCCCAGGCCAGCAACCGCGGCCGTGCCGTACGCGTCAATCTGCCGATCATCGGCAGCGGCAAGGCGGCCGAGGCCGTGCGCTGGGCGCTGACCCAGCAGCTCAAGCCGTACGTGTGGGGAGCCGAGGGTCCCAACTCCTACGACTGCTCCGGTCTGGTGATGGCCGCCTACCAGAAGGTCGGAATCAGCCTGCCGCACTACACGGGCGATCTCTGGACGGCCGGCAGGCATGTTTCCAAGGAGGAGCTCAGGCCGGGTGACCTGGTGTTCTTCTACAGCGACCTGCACCATGTCGGCATCTACGTCGGCGGAGGCATGATGGTGCACGCCCCGCAGACCGGAGATGTCGTCAGGCTGGCCCCCATCGGCCGCCGCCCGTGGGCGGGAGCCGTACGTATCGCGGACTGACGCCACGCAGCCGGAGACCAGCCGACGGCCTAGATCAGCTGACGGCGCGCCGCCCAGGCGACCGCCTCGATGGCGGTCGCCACTCCGATGCGGTCGCAGATGACCCGCAGACGGCGTCGTACGGTCCGCCCGCTGATGTCGAGCCTGCGGCCCACCCGATCGACCGTGACGCCCTTGGCCAGTTCACCGAGCAGAGCCAGATCGGCCCGGCTCAACTCAACGCCCTCGGTGAGTAAATCCATCCGGAGCCTCCCCCCACTGCAGAAGCCGGCGGTGTCTCGCCCGAGCGAAACGGTAAACGCATTCTGGAAAGGTCGTCAAGGTGGGCCATCTCCCCACTTGACCAGCACTATTGACGTGATCAACACAATGTGAACTACTCACGATATGTCAGAACACGTCGTGATGAGCCGGGAGATCTCGACAATGATCCTGACACCCGAGCTGCGTGCCTCGTGACCGCGGCGGATCTCCTCGGCTTCGATCCCGCCGACCCCGAGTTTCTTCGCGACCCATACCCAACTTACGGCCGCCTCCGGGAGCATGCTCCCCTGGTCAGAACGCCGCTCGGTATGCTCCTGGCGACGACCCACGAACGATGCTCGGCCGTGTTACGTGACCCACGTTTCGGCCATGGCGCGACCGGAGCCGAATCCTTCCTGTTCATGGATCCGCCGCAGCACACAAGACTGCGTTCACTCGTCAGCAAGGCCTTCACCCCGCGCATGGTGGAGCGGCTGCGTCCGCGCATCGAGGGCATCGCCAAGCAGCTCGTCGACGACCTTCCCGCCGAGGCCGACCTGATCGCCCGCTTCGCCTACCCGCTGCCCGTCCTGGTCATCACCGAGCTGCTCGGCGTGCCCGCCAGCGACCACGAGCGCTTCCGCGGCTGGAGCGAGAAGCTGGCCCGCAGCCTCGATCCGCTGCTCCCCTCCGACGAGGAGGCGCAGACGTTGCGCGCGCGGGCGGAGTTTCGCGAGTACTTCCGCGAGCTGATTGTCCTGCGCCGCCTGTGGCCGGGCGACGACCTGCTCAGCGCCCTGGTCGAGAACCAGGAGCTGACCGAGGACGAGATGGTCGCGACCTGCATCCTACTGCTGGTCGCGGGACACGAGACGACGGTCAACCTGATCGCCAACGGGGTGCTGGCCCTGTCGCGGCACGACATGTGGAGCCTGGCCTCCGATCATCCCAAGCAGGTCGTGGAGGAGGTCCTGCGCTACGACCCGCCCGTGCAGCTGACCGGGCGCGTGAGCCTGGTCGACACCGAGATCTCGGCCAGGGGCGAGATGGTGCTCCTGCTCATCGGGGCGGCCAACCGCGACCCGGCGATCTTCCATTCGCCCGAGGTCTTCGATCCGCTGTCAAGCTCGCCCAGGCACCTGGCCTTCGGGCTGGGCATCCACTTCTGCCTCGGGGCGACGCTGGCGCGCCTGGAGGGCGAGATCGCCCTGAAGGAGCTGACCCGCCGGGAGCCACGGCTCCTGGAACACGCTCCGCCGTACAAGGAGAACCTCGTGTTGCGCGGGCTCGCGCGGCTTCAGGTCAGGCTGTCGTAGCGGCTGCGCGCCGCCTCGACCTCCTCGATGTGCTCCTCGGCCCAGGTCTTGACCGCCGCCATCAACGGCAGGAGGGTACGGCCCAGCGCGGTGAGCTCGTAGTCGACGCGCACCGGCACGGCCGGGGTGACGGTGCGGGTGACCAGCCCGTCGCGCTCCATGGAGCGCAGGGTCTGGGTGAGCATCTTCTGGCTGACCCCGGCGATCCGCCTGGCCATGTCGCTGTAGCGGCGCGGCCCGTCGGACAGGGCGACCAGCACCAGGCTCACCCATTTGTCGCTGAGCGTGTCGAGCAGCTTCCGCGATGGGCACTTGTCGATGTAGGCGTCGTAGGCGACCTTGGCCTCCGCGCGCCGTTCGGCTGCTGTCTGGGTGGGCACGACACTCCTCAGGGTGAGTTACGCACTTCTGGGTGCCTTCTTACCAGAGGAGAGCAACTCTTCCTAGGGTCGTGGCCATGAGAGCACTCATCGCCCGTGACGGGCAGCTGGACATCATCGAGACGCCCACCCCCGAGGCGGGGCCCGGCCAGGTACGGATCAAGGTCGAGGCGGCCGCCGTGAACCCCATCGACGTGGTCACCGCGGCCGGCGTGCTGCCCGACTACGGGCTCGCGCCCAAGCGCGACACGTGGGCGCTGGGCTGGGACGTGGCGGGCGTCGTGGACCAGGTGGGCGCGGGCGTACGGCTCGGCGTCGGCGACCGGGTGATCGGCCTGTCGGACCGGCTCGCCGTCCCCCTCAAGACCCAGGCGGACTACGTGGTCCTGGACTCCACCGCCGTCGCGCCCGCCCCCGACGGCATCGGCGCCGCCGAGGCCTCCACCCTGCCGCTCAACGCGCTCACCGCCCTCCAGGCGCTGGACCTGGCCCGCCTGGAGGCCGGGCAGACCGTCCTGGTCACCGGGGCGGCTGGCGGGCTGGGCGGCTACGCGGTCGAACTGGCGGCCCTGCGCGGGCTCCGGGTGATCGCCGTGGCGGCGGAGCAGGACGAGCAGGCCGTGCGCGGCTTCGGCGCCGAGTGGTTCCTGCCGCGCGGCGACGACCTGAGCTCGGGGGTGCGCGCGCTCGTGCCCGGCGGGGCCGACGGGGTCGTCGACGCCGCCGCCGTGGGCCTGGACGCCCAGGACAGTGTGCGCAACGGCGGCGTCTTCGTCGCCGTGCAGGCGGGCGCCGCTCCCCTGCCGCTGCGCGGTCACCGCGTCGAGACCGTCTTCGTCACCGCCGACGCCACCCAGCTCACCGCCGTCTCGCGGCTCGCGCAGGCCGGACGGCTCTCGGTGCGGGTGGCGGGCACCTATCCGCTGGAGCGCGCGGCGGAAGCTCACACGCGCCTGGGCAGGGGCGGGCTTCGAGGACGCCTGGTCCTGATTCCCTGACAGGGCTGAGGACGGCTGGTCCTGGTTCCCCTGACAGGGCTCAGGAGGCCGGCCTGACCAGCGGGAACCAGGGCTCAGGAGGTCGGCTTGACCAGCGGGAAGAGGATGGTCTCGCGGATGTTCTTGCCCGTGAAGGCCATGACCAGCCGGTCGACGCCCAGCCCCATGCCGCCCGTGGGCGGCATGCCGTACTCGAGCGCGGTGAGGAAGTCTTCGTCGAGCTGCATGGCCTCGGCGTCGCCCCCGGCGGCCAGCAACGACTGCTGGGTGAGCCGCTCGCGCTGGTCGATGGGGTCGGTCAGCTCCGAGAAGGCCGTGCCGAGCTCGGTGCCGAAGCCGATCAGGTCCCACTTCTCGGTCAGCATGGGGTTGTCGCGGTGCTTGCGCGCCAGCGGCGAGGTCTCCATGGGGTAGTCCATGACGAACGTCGGCTGGACGAGGGTGTGCTCGACGAGCTCCTCGAACAGCTCCTGGACCAGCTTGCCCTGGCCCCACTTGGCTTCCCAGTGGACCTCGTGCTTGTCGGCGAGCTCGCGCACCCGCTCGATCGGGGTCTCGGTGGTGATCTCCTCGCCGACGGCGGTGGAGACCGCGCCGTAGAGGGTGATCCGCGGCCAGCGCTCTCCGCCGAGGTCGACCTCTCCGTCGCCGAACGGCACGACGGTGGTGCCCAGGGCCGACACGACGGCCTTCTGGATCATGCGCTGGGTCAGGTCGGCCATGTCGTTGTAGTCGAGGTAGGTGCCGTAGGCCTCGAGCATCGTGAACTCGGGGTTGTGGGTGGAGTCGGCTCCCTCGTTGCGGAAGTTGCGGCCGATCTCGAAGACCTTCTCGATGCCGCCCACGACCAGGCGCTTGAGGTAGAGCTCGATCGCGATGCGGAGGTAGAGCTCCATGTCGTAGGCGTTGATGTGCGTCTTGAAGGGACGCGCGGCGGCACCGCCGTGGATGGGCTGCAGCTGGGGGGTCTCGACCTCCAGGTAACCCTCTTCGTGCCAGAAGTCGCGGATGGCGCGCACGACGCGGCTGCGCACGTAGGCGGTGGCGCGTGCCTCGTCGTTGACGATCAGGTCGAGGTAGCGCTGGCGCACGCGCGCCTCGGGGTCGGTCAGGCCGGTGTGCTTCTCGGGAAGCGGGCGCAGGCACTTGGAGGTGATGACCCAGCGGTCGGCCAGGATCGACAGCTCGCCGCGGCGGGAGGTGATGACCTCGCCCTCGATGCCGACGTGGTCGCCGAGGTCGACGTCGGACTTCCAGGCCGCGAGGGACTCGTCGCCGACCTTGTCGAGCGAGATCATGACCTGCAGGTCGCCGGAGCCGTCGCGCAGGGTGGCGAAGCAGAGCTTGCCGCCGATGCGGTTGAGCATCACGCGGCCGACCACGCCGACGCGGTCGCCGGTGGCGGTGTCGGGCTCCAGGCCGGTGTATTTCTCCCTGAGCGCGGCGTTGGTGGTGGTACGCGGGAAGTTCACCGGGTACGGGTTGACACCTTCACGCTGGAGGCGGTCGAGCTTCTCCCGCCTGATACGCATCTGCTCAGGAAGTTCCACAGCACTAAAGGTTACCGAAGTGCAAGCGATGGTCAGCCGGATGCATGATCCATGAAAGCGGCTCGCCTTATCACTTTCTTACGGGCTCAGGGGGGAACCGGCAAGGCGCCGGTCCAAGGGGAGCCCAAGGGAGACACTCCATGTTCAAGAAGATCGCGATCGGCCTGGTCGCCGCTGCCGCCGCCACCGCCATGGCCGCCTCGGTGCCCGCCGCCGCCAGCGCCACCACCGTCCCGTCCGACTACCACAGCGACTGGGGCTACTACTACTCCAAGCACTACCTGGCCAAGGCCAAGGGTCACATCTCGGTCGACTGGTACGACCACCACAGCAACACCACCGAGGTCTCGGGCAAGCTCTACGACCTCGACCCCCGCAAGTACAGCCAGGGCGGCAAGTGCGCCTACGTCAAGTTCCAGGTGAACTACCTGGGCGACGACCACCACGAGTGGGAGCAGGTCTACAGCAAGAAGTACTGCGGCTACCCCGGCTACAAGTCCTTCCACTTCGAGGAGGACGACGTCCGCAGCGTGCGCGTCAAGGTCTGCCAGACCGACAAGCACGGCACCTACTTCACCAAGTGCAGCAAGTGGAACTACCTCTACGACTACGAGGCCGTGTGATCGCCCTGACGCACCCTGTGATGCCCTCCCGCAAAGGCGCGGGAGGGCATTCTCACGTCGTGTTGCGGTTGTAGATGAGCCGCAGCCCGATCAGGGTCAGCCAGGGCTCGTGGATGTCGATCGAGCGGGCCTCGCTGACCACCAGGGCGGCGTGCGCGCCCGTGGCGACCACGGTCACGTCGTCGGGGTCGTCGGCCAGCTCGGCGGCCATGCGCTTGACGATGCCGTCGACCTGCCCGGCGAAGCCGTAGATGATCCCCGCCTGCAACGCCTCGACCGTGTTCTTGGCGATCACCGAGCGCGGGCGGACCAGCTCCACCTTGTGCAGCTGCGCTCCGGCTGCCGCCAGGGCCTCCATCGAGATCTCGACGCCGGGTGCGGTCACCGCCCCGACGTACTCCCCCTTGGCGGAGACCGCGTCGAAGGAGGTCGCGGTGCCGAAGTCGACAATGACGCAGGGCCCGCCGTACTGGTCGATGGCGGCCAGCGCGTTGACGATGCGGTCGGCGCCGACCTCCTTGGGGTTGTCCATGCGGACCGGCACGCCGGTGCGCACTCCTGGCTCCACGATGACCGCCGTCACGTCGCCGTAGTAGCGCCGGCACATCTCGCGCATCTCGTTCAGCACGCTCGGTACGGTCGAGCAGATCGAGATGCCGGAGATGTCGACGTTCTTCAGCAGGGGCGAGAGGTTGAGCAACCCTTGCAGCACGACGGCGAGCTCGTCGGCCGTACGGCGGGCGTCGGTGGCCAGCCGCCAGTGTTCGACCACCTCCTCGCCCTCGAACAGGCCGAACACGGTGTGGGTGTTGCTGACGTCGATCGTGAGCAGCATCAAGCTCCCCGTAGGTCCAAGGCGATGTCGAGCGCCGGCGCCGAGTGCGTGAGCGCGCCCACCGCAAGGTAGTCCACGCCAGTCTGAGCCACAGCCGCCGCCGTTTCCAAGGTCAGCCCGCCACTGGCTTCGAGCCGCGCGCGGCCGGCCACCAGCTCGACGGCCTCACGCAACTCGGCGACGGTGAAGTTGTCGAGCAGGATCTCGGCGGCGCCCTCGGCGAGCACCGGCTCGATCTGGTCGATGTGGTCCACCTCCACCTCGATGGGCAGGTCGGGGTAGGCCCCCCGCACAGCGCGGAACGCCTGCGCCACTCCACCCGCCGCCACGACGTGATTGTCCTTGATCAAGGCGGCGTCGGACAACGACATCCGGTGGTTCGTGCCGCCGCCGGCGCGCACCGCGTACTTCTCCAGCGACCGCAGCCCCGGCAGGGTCTTGCGGCTGTCGCGCACCGCCGCTCTGGTGCCGCGCAACGCCTCCACCCACAGGGCCGTCTGCGTGGCGATGCCCGACAGGTGCGTGAGCAGGTTGAGCGCGGTGCGCTCCGCGGTCAGCAGGGCGCGGGCAGGCCCTTCCACCGTCATCAGCGCGTCGCCGCGCGCCACCCGCTCGCCGTCCTTGGCCCTGCGCTCCGTACGGCCGGCGCCCAGGGCGAGGAAGACCACCTCGGCGACGGCGAGCCCCGCGACCACGCCGTCGGCGCGCGCCACCACGTCGCCCACCGAGACCTGGTCCTCCGGGATGGTGGCCAGGCTGGTCACGTCGCCCGCGGCCTGCAGGTCCTCGGCCAGCGCGCGGTCCACCACCTGCTGGACCCCGGCGGGGTCGAGCCCGGCCGAGCGCAGCTCGTCGGCGATCCGCCGCGGCATCGTGTGCGGTGCGTAGGTCATGGCAAGCCCCTCCTCGGTCAGCCTGAGGTCGATGTGCCCCAGCCATTCGTCGTCGTCACGCTCGGGGAAGTCCTCGCGCCAGTGCGAGCCCCTGGTCTCCTGGCGCACCCGGGCCGCGGCCACCAGGGCGGAGGCCACCGTGAGCAGGTTGGTCGTCTCCCACGACTCCACACCCGGCAGGACCGCCACGGGTGTCCACTGGGCGTCGGTCAGGGCCTTGGCCACCTGCTTCAGCGAGCCGGCGCTGCGCAGGACGCTGGCGCCGCGGCTCATGTGCGCCTGGATCCGCGCGCGGGCACGCGGGTCGACCAGCCCGGACTCCGGACGGCTCGGCGCGACGGTGCCGGGCGTGTGCTGGGCGAGGAAGATGTCCGAGGCGATGCGCTCGGCGAAGACCAGCCCTTCGAGCAGGGAGTTGGAGGCCAGCCGGTTGGCGCCGTGCACGCCGGTGCAGGCCACCTCTCCGCAGGCGTACAGCCCTTCGATCGAGGTACGGCCGAGCAGGTCGGTCCTGACGCCACCGCTCGCGTAGTGGGCGGCCGGCATGACGGGCACCGGCTCGGCGGCCGGGTCGAGGCCGTGCTCCAGGCAGGCCTGGTAGATCGTCGGGAAGCGCGACTTCCACAGGTCGGCGCCGAAGTGGCGCCCGTCGAGGTAGACCTGGCCAGGCTCGCGCATGATGGCCTTGGCCACCACGTCACGCGGCTGCAGCTCGTCGGTGAACCGTTCGCCCGCCTCGTTGATCAGGTAGGCGCCCTCGCCGCGCACCGCCTCGGAGATCAGCGGCTGCTGCCCGGTCGAGTCCTCCCCCAGCCACAGCACGGTCGGGTGGAACTGCACGAACTCCAGGTCCCTGACGACGGCTCCGGCCCGAAGCGCCAGTGCGACGCCGTCGCCGGTGGAGACGACCGGGTTGGTGGTGGAGGCGTAGATCTGGCCCATGCCGCCGGTGGCCAGCACGACCGCGCGGGCGTGGACGGCGCCGACGCCGTCGCGCGCGCCCTCTCCCATGACGTGCAGCGTGACGCCCGCGGCGCGGCCCGCCCCGTCCTTGAGCAGGTCGAGGACGAGCGCGTGCTCGATCACCCTGACCTGCGGGCAGGCGCGCACCGCTTCGATCAGGGCTCGCTGCACCTCGGCGCCGGTGGCGTCGCCGCCGGCGTGCACGATCCTGTTGCGATGATGCCCGCCCTCACGCGTCAGCTGCAGGCCGCCGGCGGCGTCGCGATCGAACCGCGCTCCGCGCGCGATGAGCCGGTGCAGCGCGGCGGGTCCCTCGGTGACCAGGGCCCGTACGGCGGGCTCGTCGCAGAGCCCCACACCCGCGACGAGGGTGTCCTGCAGATGCTCCTCCGCCGAGTCGGCGGGGTCGAGCACGGCGGCGATGCCGCCCTGGGCCCACTGCGTGGAGCCGGACGACAGCACGTCCTTGGTCACCACCAGGACCTTGGCGGAGGAGTCGAGCTCGACGTGGCGCAGCGCCACCGTGAGCCCCGCGATACCGGATCCGACCACGACCACATCGGCGTCAACCGTCCAGCCCGGCTCGGGCGCCGTCAGCTTGAGGGGAACCATGGGCATCCTTTCGTCACTATGACGATAACCCCTTCGCCTCAGCGGATCCGCAGGGACCCCTCCGTCACGCGCGCGGTGATGACGCTGGTCGCGGCCTCACTGGTCGCCACATCGACGGTCTCGCCGCCTCGTGTGACATCGCTCACAACGCGGTAGCGGCCCTCGTCCGGGACGTCGAGCGCGATCGTGCCCTCGGTGAGGATCGCCGAGACCTTCTCCGGCACCCCGGCGAAGTCGAGCGTCACGTCGCCCACCAGGCTCTGCACGTCGACCTCCGGCGAGCGCAGCCCGGCGGCCACGACACTGCCGCTGCGGGTGCGCAGGGTCAGCGCGCCCGAGGCGTCGCTGACCATGACCGTGCCGTCGGCGGCGGTGAGCTGGAGCGCTCCATGTATGCCCGTGACGGCCAGGAGGCCGTCGCCGACGTCGGCGCGCAGCCTGGTCTTCGGCGGCACCCAGACGCGGTAGTCGGCCTCGCAGAGCGATCCGGTCAGGTGGGTGCTCCTCGGGCACTCCAGCTCCAGCCGCAGCTCGCCACCCTCGTACGTCTGGACCACGCGTGGCTCGGCCCGGTCCCATCGCACCTTGCGCTCGACCCTGACCTCGCCCGGCCTCCCGGCGAAGACCTGCACCTCACCGGGGCCGCGCACGGCGTTCAGCGCCAGGTCGGCGGCGGTCAGCGGGTAGGTCTGCTGCGCGGTCACCTCCTGGCTCGGCGGGCGCTCCAGCAGCACCCAGCCGACGAACACCCCGGCGGCCAGGGCGATCGCGGTCGCGACGGCGCCCCAGGCCACCCAGGTCTTGCGTGAGGTCACCTGCCGGACTCCAGGAAACGCAGCACGGCCAGCACCCGCCGGTGGTCCTGGCTGTCGGCGCTCAGGTCGAGCTTGGTGAAGATGTTGTTGATGTGCTTGGCGACCGCGCTCTCGCTGATGACGAGCGTGGTGGCGATGCCGGTGTTGGCGCGGCCCTCGGCCATGAGGCGCAGCACGTCGATCTCGCGCGGGGTGAGCCGGTCGAGCGGGCCGTTGTGGCCGCGGATGAGCAGCTGGGCGACCACCTCCGGGTCGAGCGCGGTCCCGCCGCCCGCCACCCGGTGCACCGCCTCCAGGAACTCCGACACGTCGGCCACCCGGTCCTTGAGCAGGTAGCCGACGCGGCTGGTGGCCGTGGCCAGCAGCTGGGTGGCGTAACGCTCCTCGACGTACTGCGACAGCACCAGCACCGCCAGGTTCGGCCGCTCCCCGCGCAGCACGAGCGCGGCGCGCAGCCCTTCGTCGGTGTGCGTCGGCGGCATGCGCACGTCGGTGACGACCAGGTCGGGCTCGTGCTCGTCGACCGCGCGCAGCAGCTCGTCGGCGTCGGCCACGGCGGCGACGACCTCGATGCCGGCCGAGCCGAGCAGCCGGACCAGGCCCTCGCGGAGCAGGACGGAATCTTCGGCGAGCACTACCCGCATGGCAGCTCCACGGTGATGGTTGTCGGTCCCCCGAGGGGGCTGTCGATGGCGAGGGTGCCGTCGACGGAGTTGACGCGCTGGGCCAGGCCGCGCAGCCCGCTGCCCGCCCCCAGCCTGGCACCGCCGCGGCCGTCGTCGGTGATCTTCAGCAGCAGCGTGCCGCCCGAGCGGACCACCTCGATGGTGGCCCTGGCGGCTTCGGCGTGCTTGACGATGTTGGTGAGCGTCTCGGAGACGACGAAGAACGCCACCGCCTCGATGGCCGGTGCCGCTCGTTCCGCGACGTCGACGCTGAGCCGTACAGGGAGAGGAACCCGGGCCGCCAGGCCCGACAGCGCCGCGTCGAGGCCCTGCTCGCCGAGGATCGCCGGATGCAGGCCGCGCACCAGGTCGCGCAGTTCCTTGACGGCCTGCTTGGCCTCCTCGTGGGCCTCCCTCAGCGCGACCTGGACGGGCTCGGGCACGTCGGTGAACTGCGCCCTGGCCATGCCCAGGTTCATCGCCAGCGAGACCAGGCGCTGCTGGGCGCCGTCGTGCAGGTCGCGCTCGATGCGGCGGCGCTCGGCGTCGGCCGCGGCGACGACCTCGGCGCGGCTGACGGTCAGGTTCTCGACCTTGTGGGTCAGCACGTCGCTGCGGGTCGGGCCGAGCATGCGGCGGGCCACGAACAGGTCGGCCTGCACCACCGCCTGGGCGATCATCGGGGCGAGCGCCAGGAGCAGCAGGCCCGTGGGAGTGAGCTCCAGGAGCGTGCGGCGGCTCTGCGGGCTCCAGAGCAGGCTGGTGGCCATGGTCGCCCCGCCCGCCCAGGCCGCGGTGACCACGGCGGCGCCGACGACCCCGATGATCGGGGCCACGAACAGGTGATGAATCAGGGTCCGCCAGGTCTCGCCGCGCCGCCACGCGAACCGGTCGGCGGGGAACGACGGCATCGGCACGCGCTCGCCCAGGAAGGCCTCGAACCGCGCGCCCTGCCGAGCGGTGTAGGCGTGCAGGCCCTTCGACAGGTGCCGCAGTACGGCACGCGAGAGGAAGAAGGTCCAGCTCAGCGCCAGTGCCAGGACCACGCGCAGCAGGATGAGCAGGAACGGCGGCAGCGCAAGCGGCAGCCCCACCACGGCGTGCGCGGTGTTGAGCCAGGCGCGCGACGACCAGGGCAGGTTGCGCGCCTTTGGGGCCTGGATTGCGGTCACAAGGCACAACCGTAATGCCCCTGAGAAGGTGCTTCGCGAAGTCAGGGTGGAGTCTCCAGGGTGGTGCAAACTGCACCCCAAATCGGATGATCACGCCAGCGACCGGAGGGGGCTGACCTCGGGATTCTTGGTGACATGACGACGACGCTTCGCCCCCTCGCCCACCTGGCCTACCTCGGGCTCGGACTGACCGCGGGCATGACCGTACTCGGCCACGTGGGAGCCGACTCCCGCCTTTCGGCCATCGGAAGCACGATCAGCGACTTCGCCGCGGCCGACTTCACCGGGCCGGTCTCGGTCGGCATCTTCCTGTGCGTGGCCGCATCCCTGGCCCTCTACGGCGGGCTGCACAAGATCGGCGCCCCGCTGACCCGCTGGACGCGCACGCTGTTCCTGACCTGGTGCGGCAGCCTCTTCGTGACCGCCGCGGTGCCCACCGACGACCCGTTCACCATGATCGAGCTGAGCACCGCCGGTTACGTGCACCGCTACTCCTCGGCGCTGGCCTTCGTCGCGCTCATGGCCTTCACCTGGTTCTTCGGCCGGGCGATGCGCGCCGACGGCCCCTGGAAGGACCTGGCAGGCCGGGTGCGCTGGATGACGCTCGCCGCCGCGGGCAGCGGCGCGGCCATGGTCGCCACCACCTATGTCGGCGACCGCTTCCTCATCGGCCTGATCGAGCGGGGCATGGCCGCCTTCGCCGTCGGCTCGCTCATCGTGGTGGCCCTGCGGGTGCTCAAGCTCGCCGAGCGTCCGGCCCCGCGCCTGGCCCTGGCCTTCTGATGCCGGTCGCGCAATGGCTCGGCCACCTGCCGGGAGGCTGGGTCCTCGCCCTCACCGGGCTGGCCATGGTGATCGAGGCGGGGCTCCTGGTGGGCCTCATGATCCCCGGAACCACACTGCTGCTGACGCTCGGCATCCTGACCCAGCTCGGGGTGGTGCCGCTGGCGGCCAGCCTGGCGACGGCCGTCGCGGCCACGGTGCTGGGCGCCCAGCTGGGATTCTGGAGAGGGACCACGACAGGCGTGCCGCTCACCCGCCTGGTGGAGCGCCCGCTCGGCCGGGCGGCAGGGCTGGTGGCCAGGCACGGGGGCAGGGCGGTGGTGATCGGGCACTGGAGTTCGTTCGGCCGCAACCTCGTCCCCCGGCTCGCGGCAGCAGGGCGCATGCCGTACAAGACGTTCGCGACGGCGGTCGTGCCCAGCGGCGCTCTGTGGGCCACCGCCATGGTGCTGATCGGTTACACCCAGGCGGCGGCCCTGCAGCACTACGCCGGGCTGGCCGGCCCGTGCGTCGCGGTGGTGCTGGTGGTCGCGCTCATCTGGACAGCTCGTCGCCGCGGGTCGTCCCCGGGACCGGCGCGGCCAGGTCGGCACCCAGCTCGATGATCCGGTTGCCGCCGTCGACGTGGACCACCTTCGGCTCGAACGTCTTCAGCTCGTCGTCGTCGATCTGTACGTAGCTGATGATGATCACCAGGTCGCCCGGTGAGACCAGGCGGGCGGCGGCGCCGTTGATGCCGATCACGCCGGAGCCCCGCTCGCCGAGCAGGGCGTAGGTGACGAGCCGGTTGCCGTTGTCGATGTCGACGACGTGCACCTGCTCGCCCGGCACGATGCCGGAGGCGTCGAGGAGGTCTTCGTCGATCGTGATCGAGCCCACGTAGTGCAGGTCGGCCTGGGTCACCGTGGCGCGGTGGATCTTGCCGGACAACATCGTCCTGAGCATGAAACGGCTGCCTTTCGCTGAGGGGTCACAGCTCCAGGAGAACGTTATCGATCAAGCGAGTAGTCCCGATACGGGCGGCTACGGCCAGGACGGCGGTCCCGTAGTACTTGTCGTCGACCTCGGTGAACGTCGCGGGGTCGACCAGCACGAGGTAGTCGGGCTCGATCCCCTCGCCGGCCAGGACGGCACGAGCGGCACGCAACACGGCCGACGGAGCCCGCTCGGCCTCCCCCGCCCGCAACGCCCGCGACAGGGCCAGGGCCCTGACCCGCTCGTCGGCCGAGAGGTAGACGTTGCGGCTCGACATGGCCAGCCCGTCGTCCTCGCGCAGGGTGGGAGCACCGACGATCTCGACCGGCACGTTGAGGTCGGCGACCATGCGCCGGATGACCGCCAGTTGCTGGGCGTCCTTCTGGCCGAACAGCGCCACGTCGGGCCGGACCAGGTTGAAGAGTTTCAGCACGACGGTCAGCACACCGTCGAAGTGGCCGGGACGGACCGCGCCCTCCACGATCGTGCCCATGGTCCCGGACGAGACGGTCACCTGGAGCGGCGAGGGGTACATCTCCTCGACCGAGGGCGCGAAGACGGCGGCCACGCCCTCGGCCTCACAGGCGGCCAGATCCTGCTCGAAGGTGCGCGGATAACGGGAGAAGTCCTCGTTGGGCCCGAACTGCAGGGGGTTGACGAAGACGCTGACCACGACGTGGTCGGCGTGCTTGTGCGCCAGGCGGATCAGCGAACGATGACCCTCGTGCAGGGCTCCCATGGTCGGCACCAGGGCGACCCTGCCGATCAGCTCGGGGAGCTCGTCACGCGTGCGTGCTAGGTCCATATGTTGCCTCCCAGGGCGTCCAGGAGACGCTCGGCGGCTTCGGGCTTGAGCAGCCCGGCGGCCAGCGCCCGGTCCGCCGTGAGCCTAGCGAGCACCACGTAGGCGTCGGCCGCCTCGGGTGCCGCCAGGATCAGCGCGTCGACGTGCTTGCGCACCGTGCCCGCGTCGCCGCGCACGACCGGGCCCGTCAGCCCGGAGATGCCCAGCCGCAGCACGTTGTCGAGCGCCGCGCCCAGCAGCGGGCCGAGCATGCGGCCCGGGTGCTCGACGCCGATCTTGCGCAGCAGTTCGGACGATTCGGCGATCAGGGTCACCATGTGGTTGGCCGCTCCGGCCAGGGCCGCGTGATAGAGCGCGCGGTCGGAGTCGTCGATCCAGACCGGCTCGCCGCCCATCTCGAGGACCAGTGCCTCGGCGATGGGGCGCAGCGGCTCGGGCGAGGTGACGCCGAAGGAGCAGCCGGTGATCCTGGTGAGGTCGTCGTCGCGCCCGGTGAAGGTCATCACCGGGTGGAGCGCCAGCGGCAGCGCGCCCTCCCTGATCGCCGGCTCCAGGACCTGCAGGCCGTACGCGCCGCTGGTGTGGGCCAGCAGCTTGGTACGGAGGTCCGCTCCGGTGGCGGCCAGGCCGGTCACCAGGTCGGGCAACGTGTCGTCCGGCACGGTCAGCAGGATCAGGTCCGCCGCGCGCACCACTTCGTCCGGCGGCACGGGCTCGACGCCGAGCCGTTCGACCGCCCATCGGTGCGAGCGGTCGGAAACACCGCTCGCGGCCACCACCCTGTGCCCTGCCGTCGCGAGCGCCGCGCCCAGGGCCGAGCCGACCTTGCCTGCCCCGAGCACGCCGACCTTGAGCCGGCCTGGCCGATCACCAGCCTCCATGCCGACCAGAGTAGTCGGAGCTCCGACTCTTACCCCGCGTGACGTGACTGGGGTTTTGCCGCGAGTTGAGGTAGCGACAAAACAGACAAGGGCATACAAACATCGCACCCCCTGCCGCAGGAAATCGAACGAGGGGATCGATTCATCGCATGACAGCAGGCGCCGGGTTCCGCTTGAAACCGACGCCCGCTTGACGATGTGCTACCCATGGAGGTGCAGCCCGGTCGGTCGACGAACCGACCGGGTCTCCCGGTTTCTAGCGGTGCACGTGGGCCGAGGCGCCACCCTTGCAACCGGCGATGGCCGTGCCCGCGATGGCGAGGGCGTTGCCGCAGACGTTGATGGGCGCCGTGATCGGCAGGAAGATCTGGTTCCCCGACAGCACGCCGCTCTCACCACTGGTGATGTCGGCATGGGCCGGGGCGGCCAGGGACATCAGCGCGAGGACACCGGCGACGACGGCGGTCTTCTTGAGCATGAGGAACTCCTCTCGATAGGGGCGGAACCATCGGCGGCGACCGCGCCCGCTGGGGGTCGGGCCGGGCGATGTTCCGATGACAGTGCGTAACGTTAGCGCAAAGCGATCACAACAAGTAGTCAGTTAGATACTCAGCGTGTCATGAGATAGTCATGACATGTGGCTCACCTGGCGCGCGGCAATGGAGCACGCGCTCTACGGCGAAGACGGCTTCTACCTGCGCGAGCGCCCTTCCGGCCACTTCCGCACCTCCGTCGGGCCGATCTTCGCCGCCGCGGTGCTGCGCCTGCTGGTCCGCACCGACGAGGAGCTCGACCATCCCGGGCGGCTCGACCTGGTCGACATCGGCGCCGGCGAGGGCGAGCTGGGCGCGCGGGTGCTCGAGAGCGCTCCGGACGAACTGCGTTCGCGCCTCCGGGTCACCGCCGTCGACCTGTCGGACCGCCCGCACGACCTGGCCGCCGAGATCGCCTGGTCGACCACCATCCCCACGGGCATCACCGGGCTGGTGATCGCCAACGAGTGGCTCGACAACATCCCCCTCGACGTGGTCGAGCTGACCCCCTCGGGCCCCCGGCTGGTCATGGTCGAGACCGAGACCGGCGAGGAGCGTCCGGGCCAGGCACCGCACCCCGACGACTGCGCATGGCTGGCACGCTGGTGGCCGCTGTCGCGGGTGGGCGACCGCGCCGAGGTGGGCCGGGCCCGCGACGCGGCCTGGGCAGCCGTGCTCGTACGGCTGGCACGAGGCCGGGCGGTGGCCATCGACTATGCACACCCTGTGGATAACCGTCCCCGTTTCGGAACTCTCGCCGGATATCGCGACGGTCGTCTGGTCTCTCCCATACCCAACGGGACCTGCGACATCACCGCCCACGTCGCCCTTGACGCCTGCGCTGCGGCGGGTGAACGGGCGGGCGCGTTGTCCACAGAGTTGTCCACACAACGCGAAGCCCTGCGCGAGCTGGGCGTCACCGGTCTGCGCCCGCCCCTCGACCTGGCCCACCACGATCCGCGCGGCTACCTGCGCGCGCTGTCGGCTGCCACCGGGGAGGCCGAGCTGATCGACCCCTGCGGCCTCGGAGCCTTCGGATGGCTGGCTCAGCTACGGTAAAAGGGTGGATATCCAGCAGACCGCCCTGCCCGGGATCGGGCTGAAACACGAGTTCGACACCCACTCGGGCCGCCACATCGCGGTGATCTCCCATCGTTCCGGGCGCCGAGACCTGATCGTCTACGACCGCAACGACCCCGACCGCGCGTGCGAAGCCATAGCGCTCAACGACGACGAGGCCGACGCGCTCGTCGAGCTGCTCGGCGCCCCCCGCATCGTGCAGCGGCTCAACGACCTGCACCGCGAGATCGAAGGCCTGGTCAGCCTGCAGCTCCCCATCCCGGCGGGCTCCCCGTACGCCGGCCGTACCCTCGGCGAGGCGCGTATCCGCACCCGCACCGGCGCCTCGGTGGTGGCCGTCGTGCGGCGCGGCCAGGTGCAGACCAGCCCCGGACCCGACTACCGCTTCGAGGCGGGCGATGTCGTGGTCGTGGTGGGCGACGAGGAGAACACCTCCGAAGTCTCCGACATCCTCACGGACGGATAAGTGCACCACACCGCGATCGTCTTTCTCGAACTCGGTGCCATCGTCCTGGCCCTCGGCGTGCTCGGCGCCCTGGCCCTGCGGTTCGGCATCTCCCCCATTCCCCTCTACCTCGTGGCCGGGCTCGCCTTCGGCGAGGGCGGCCTGGTCCCCCTGGAGACGAGCGAGAGCTTCGTCGCCATCGTCGCCGAGATCGGCGTCGTCCTGCTCCTGCTCACCCTCGGCCTGGAGTACAACGCCAACGAGCTCGTCACCAGCCTTCGCGGCAACGCCCTGGCGGGCGTGGTCGACCTGGTGGCCAACGCCGCGCCCGGCGTGATCGCCGCGCTGCTGCTGGGCTGGGGCCCGGTCGCCGCGGTGGCCCTGGGCGGGGTGACGTACATGACCTCATCGGGCATCACCGCCAAGGTGTTGTCGGATCTGGGATGGATCGGCAACCGAGAAACGCCGGTCGTCCTCAGCCTCCTCGTCTTCGAGGACCTGACGATGGCCGTCTACCTGCCCGTTCTCACGGCCCTGCTGGCCGGGGTCGGTGTGCTGAGCGGGGCGGTCTCCGTCGGCATCGCGCTGCTGACCGTCACCGTCGTGCTCGTGGTGTCGCTGAAGTTCGGCCGCTTCATCGAGGCCTTCGTCAGCAGTCCGAGCGCCGAGGTGCTGCTGCTCAAGGTTCTCGGCCTGGCCCTGCTGGTCGCGGGCATCGCCCAGCAGTTGCAGGTCTCGGCGGCGGTCGGCGCCTTCCTGGTGGGCATCGCCCTCTCGGGTGAGCTGGCGCACGAGGCTCGGGCTCTGCTGGCGCCGCTGCGCGACCTGTTCGCCGCGGTGTTCTTCGTCTTCTTCGGGCTCCAGACGGACCCGTCGAAGATCCCTCCGGTGGTGGGGCTCGCGGTGCTGCTGGCGGTGATCGGCATGGCGACCAAGCTCGCCACGGGCGCCTTCGCCGCACGCAGGGCCGGGGTGGCGCGAGCCGGCCGGGCCAGAGCGGGCATCGGCCTGATACCCAGAGGCGAGTTCAACATCGTCATCGCCGGTCTGGCGGTGGCCGCGGGCGTGCATCCGGATCTGGGACCGCTGGCCGCGACCTACGTGCTCATCCTGGCCGCCTTCGGACCGCTCGCCGCCCGGCTCGTGGAACCGCTGCTGACCCGCCTGGTACGTAGTTCTCCCAGCTAGCGGGCGATCTCGGGGCGGGCCGACACTCGGGGCATGTCGTTGAACCTCGTCCAGCCGGGTGACTCTGAGTATCCAGCTCTCTGCTCTGCGTGGAACGCGGGACTCCAGCACCGGCCCGCCCTGATCCTGGCCGCCCGGTCGGCCGAAGAGATCGCCGAGGCCGTCGCCCACGCCTCGGACCGCGGCCTGCGTGTGCGCGTGCAGGCCACCGGCCACGGCGCGCTGCGCCCGGCCACCGGCGACGACCTGCTGATCGTCACCTCGGGCATGACAGGGGTGACGATCGAGGACGACACCGCCCTGGTGCAGCCGGGCACGAAATGGAAGGCCGTGCTCGACGCCGCCCACCCCCACGGGCTGGCGCCGCTGCTCGGCAGCACCAGCGACGTCGGGGTGATCGGCTACAGCCTCGGCGGCGGGCTGGGCTTCCTGGCGCGCAAGTACGGCCTGGCCGCCGACGCCATCGTGGAGCTGCAGCTGGCCTGCGGCGACGGCAGGCTGCGCTGGGTCGACGACACCAGCGATCCGGAGCTCATGGGCGCGATGCGCGGGTGCGGTCCGAGCTTCGGCGTCGTCACCGCGATGCGCACCCGCCTCGTCCCCGCCGCCGAGGTCTACGGCGGCACCATGTTCTGGCCCGCCGAGCTGGCCCGCGAGGTGATCCTCGCCTACCGGTCGTGGGTGAGCGGCACCCCTGTCGAGCTCACCTCGGCCGTCGGCGTGCTGCACGTGCCCGACCTGCCGTCCATCCCCGAACCGATGCGCGGGCAGTCCTTCACCCGCGTCTGCCTGTGCCACTGCGGTCCCGACTTCTCCGGCGTCGAGGAACTGCTCGCCCCGCTCCGCGCCGTCCCCGGGCTGATCGCGGACATGACGCAGCGCATGCCGTCCACGCGCATGGACGAGATCACCATGGACCCGACCGAGCCGCTGCCGTTCGCGATCCGCGGCGAGATGATGGCAGACCTGACCGACGAGGCCGTCGACTACCTGGCCTCGATCTCACCGCGCGAGCGGGAGCCGTACCTGCTGTGGCTGACCCGCCACGTCGGCGGCATGCCGTACCGCAACGCCGGGCTGGGCTGGGCGCAGGGCGAGTTCGTGACCGAGGCCGTCAGCGTGGTGCCCGACGAGAGCCTGGCGGGCGTCGTGCGGGCCTTCGGCGACCGGTTCTCCGCCGGGCTGCGCTCGGCGGCGACCGGCTACACGCCGCTCAACTTCGTCGGCTCGCCCGAGGAGACCGGCCTGGCCTTCACCAGCCAGTACGGCACGCATCTGGCCGAGCTGAAGAAGCGCCACGACCCCACGAACCTGTTCGGCGGCGACCGCCCGCTTCAGACCGACATCTCCAGCGAGCGCAACCCGCGGATGATGTAGTTGCCCGTCCATTCGGGCTCGCGCAGGAGTTCCGGTTTCGGCGCCTTCCGCAGGAGGGCGCCGAAGGACTCGATCAGCTCGATCCTGGCCAGCGGCGCTCCCAGGCAGAAGTGGATGCCCGCGCCGAAGGAGATGTGCGGGTTGTCGGCCCTGCCCACGTCGAGGCGGTCGGGTTCGGCGAAGACCTCGGGGTCGCGGTTGGCCGAGCCGAACAGCAGCGCGACCTCCGCACCCTTGGGGATGGCCACCCCGCCGACCTCGATGTCCTCGAGCACCCAGCGCTCGAACATCTGCAGCGGGGTGTCCCAGCGCATCAGCTCCTCGACCGCGGTGGGCAGCAGGCCAGGGTCCTCGCGCAGCCGCGCGAGCTCCGCGGGGTTCCTGAACAGGGCCCACCAGCCGTTTCCGGTGACGTTGACGGTGGCCTCGTGACCGGCGTTGAGCAGCAGCACGCAGGTGCCGACCAGCTCGTCCATGGTCAGCTCGTCGATGGCGGCCAGGGCGGCGATCAGGTTGTCGTCGCCCGGGTCGGCGGCCCTGTCGCGCAGGTAGTCGCCGAACTCCTGAGCGGCGCGCACGGCGGTGTGCTGGGCCTCGATCGGCGGGTTCAGCTCGTACATCCCGCAGATGTCGGCCGACCAGGGCCTCAGCAGGTGGCGGTCGGACTCGGGAATGCCGAGCATGTCGGCGATGACGGTGACCGGCAGCGGCTCGGCCACCTCGGCGATCAGGTCGCCGCCGCCCTTGGCGACGAAGGCGTCGACCAGGCTCTCGGCCGTCTTCCTCACGCGGGGGCGCAGGGATTCGACCATGCGCGGGGTGAAGGCCTTGGAGACCAGGCGGCGCAGGCGGGTGTGGACGGGCGGCTCGACGTCGAGCATGCCGGCCCTGATCACCCGCCAGAACGGCTCCTGGAAGTCCGGCTCGGCCGGTTTGCCGAACTCCTCGTGGGTGGCCAGGTGCAGGTAGGAGCGGCCGAGGCGGCGGTCTCTCAGCAGGGCGTTGACGTCGGCGTGCCGGGCGACGAGCCACTGCCCGGTCGGCTCGAAGAAGCTGACCGGGCGGTGCTCGCGCAGGTCGGCGTAGACGCCGTAAGGATGAGCAACGAAATCCGGATCCCAAGGATCAAAGCGCACTATTTCACTTTAGAGCGGCTCCGCACCCGGATGTTGAGCAGTTCCACG
This sequence comes from Nonomuraea soli, assembly GCF_013761175.1. Lineage (GTDB taxonomy): Bacteria > Actinomycetota > Actinomycetes > Streptosporangiales > Streptosporangiaceae > Nonomuraea > Nonomuraea soli. The sequence goes on along the minus strand of NZ_JACDUR010000003.1, from coordinate 966,424 downwards.
ATGAGCGAGAACGCCATCGCGAAGTAGATGTAACCCTTCGGAACGTGCTGCCCGAAGCCCTCGGCGATCAGCATGACGCCGATCAGCACCAGGAAGGAGAGGGCGAGCATCTTGATGGTCGGATGCTTGTCGACGAACCTGCTGATCGGGCCGCTCGCGAACAACATCACCAGCACCGCGACGATGACCGCCGCGACCATGACACCCAGCTCGTCGACCATGCCGACCGCGGTGATCACCGAGTCGAGCGAGAAGACGACGTCAAGGATCATGATCTGGACGATCGCCGAACCGAAGGAGCCGACGGCCCGGCCGCCGCGTTCCTTCTCCTCGTGCGACTCCATGCTGTGATGAATCTCGATCACGCTCTTGGCCAGCAGGAACAATCCGCCGAGCAGCAGGATGAGATCTCGGCCCGACACCTCGTGACCGAGCACGCTGAACAGCGGCTCGGTGAGCTTGACCACCCACGACAACGCGAAGAGCAGGGCCAGCCGGCTGATCAGCGCCGCCGCCAGGCCCAGCACCCTCGCCCGGTCACGCTGCTCCGGAGGGAGCTTCCCGGCGATGATGCTGATGAAAATGATGTTGTCAATGCCCAGAACGATCTCAAGCGCGACCAGGGTGATGAACCCGATCCATATTTCTGGGTTGGCCACCCAGTCCCACATCGCGAACCTCCTTGCGTCTCAACCTGCACACAACGATCGTGCGTCCCGGAAAGTTCGCGACTTGCGTTTTTCGCCCCAGTGTCGGTTATAGTTCGGGCGAAGGTCATGAGTGCCAGCGCACAGCCCCGGCTTGCTGGCCGGCAACCCTCGCGTCCGCGGCGGGGTGCCCCGGGTGAGGACCTGGTCCGTCACGGTCGGTGGCGGGCAAGCGCGGGCTCCGCAGCGGGCCCATGGCCTCTGAGGAGCACTGCCGTGTCCACGCTCAGCATCTTTTCCGGCAACGTCCCCGCCCAGGCTCAGGCCCAGGAGCAGCAGCACGGCCACCGGCCGCTGCCCGCGGTCCTCGGCACCGACCTGGAGGTCCCCGTCAAGGGCGGCAAGCTGGTCCGCTACGCCAACCTCGACTACGCCGCCAGCGCGCCGTGTCTGGAGCCGGTCAGCGCGGCCGTCAACGCCGCCCTACCGGCCTACTCCAGCGTCCACCGCGGCGCGGGCTACGCCTCCCAGCTCACCACCCAGCGCTACGAGCAGGCCCGCCACACCGTGCGCGCCTTCGTGGGAGCCCGCCCCGACGACGCGGTGATCTTCACCCGCAACACCACGGACTCCACCAACCTGCTCGCCCGGTGCCTGCCGCAGAACGCCACCGTCGTCGTCTTCGACACCGAGCACCACGCCTCCCTGCTGCCGTGGGCCGACGTGGTCCGGCTGGCGCCGCCCGCCTTCCCCGGCGAGGCCGTGCGCGCCGCCGACGAGGCCCTGCGCGAGATCGACGGGCCGAAGCTCCTCGTGGTCACCGCCGCCTCCAACGTCACCGGCGAGCTGTGGCCCATCGCTGCCCTGGCGCACATCGCCCACCGCAACGGCGCCCGCATCCTCGTCGACGCCGCCCAGCTCGTGCCGCACCGCCGGCTCAACCTGACCGCGCTCGACCTCGACTACGTCGCCTTCTCCGGGCACAAGCTCTACGCGCCCTTCGGCGCCGGCGTGCTGGTCGGGCGCCGCGACTGGCTGTCGGCCGGCGAGCCGTACCTCAAGGGCGGCGGCGCGGTGCGCGCGGTGGCCGACGAGATCGAGTGGCACGAGGACGCCGAGCCGCGTCACGAGGCGGGCACCCCCAACGTGCTGGGCGCCGTGGCCATCGCCGCCGCCTGCGACGCCCTGTCGGCCACCGGCTGGACCGAGCTGGTGCGCGAGGAGGAGCGGCTGATCGCCCGCCTGCGCGCCGGGCTGGCCTCCGTCGAGGGCGTGCACGAGCTGTCGCTGTGGGGCCCCGAGCACCCGCGGGTCGGCATCGTCTCCTTCGTCGTCGACGGGTACACCGCTCGCGAGGTGGCCGAGGCCCTGTCCGGCGAGTACGGCATCGGCGTGCGCGACGGCAAGTTCTGCGCGCATCCGTTCGTGCGTCACCTGCTGGGCACCTCCGACGGCGGATGCGAGGACCCGACGGCCTCCGCCGTACGGGCCTCCATCGGCCTGGGCACCACAGAAGAGCACGTCGACCGGCTCGTCGAAGCCCTGCGCGAGCTCCTGTCGCGTTAGGGGCCCGCGGGCGGCTCGGGCGGATCCTGCCGCGCAGAGGACGGCGGAGCAGGCGGCGGCCCAGACTGTGGCCCGGACGGCGGCGTTGACGGCGGCGCCGACCGTGGTGCCGACGGCGGCGCCGACTGTGACGATGACCGCGGCGTCGGCGGGTCCTCGGCGACGAGCGCGTCGATCTCGGTGAGCTCGTCCTGGGTGAGCCGCTGCGAGGGCACCTCCCTCTGGGCGACGGGCGGCGCGGCCTGTCCTGTGGTCACGGTCGTGGTCACCGGAGCGGTGGTTCCCGGCGCGGTGGCGACCTTGTACGCCTCCTTGCGCTCCTTGTTGCGGCGCATGACGCCGCCGAACAGGCCGTCCAGGCTGATCCGCCCCGGCCCGGCGACCATCAGGAGCAGGCAGCCCGCGCCTAGCGCGCCGACCAGCTCCCAGCCGTTGTCGGCGACGAAGATGCCGTTGTAGATGTGCACGTAGGCGATGGCACCGATGCTGACCGCCAGCAGGGCCAGCGCGACGATGCGGGTGATCAGGCCGAGCACCAGCAATGAGCCGCCGCCCAGTTCGGCCACGGCCGTGAAGGTCGCCGCGGCCTGCGGCATCGGCACACCCGCCTGGACGAACATCTGCGTGGTGGCGTCCAGGCCGTTCTGCCACTTCTGCCAACCATGGGCGATGAAGATCACGCCGATGGTGACTCGCGCGATCAGCGCGCCTAGGTCATAGACGATCTTCCCCATGACAAATCCCCCCGTTCATCACCTTTCTCCCCAGGTGGATCACCCGAAATGCGGAACCTTGCCGTTCCTTGACCAAGTGGTGCGCTGGATCACCCGTTGTGTGGGTGGCAGCATGGGCCTATGACAGAACGGGTGGTGGGCATCGGAGCGGGCGCCGCCGAGGTGGGCAAGGAGCTCGCCACCGAGGACATGGTCCTCAACATCGGCCCCCAGCACCCGTCCACGCACGGAGTGCTGCGCCTCAAGCTGACCCTCGACGGCGAGCGCATCTCCAGCGCCGAACCGATCATCGGCTACATGCACCGCGGCGCCGAGAAGCTCTTCGAGGTCCGCGACTACCGCCAGATCATCATGCTCGCCAACCGCCACGACTGGCTGTCGGGCTTCGCCAACGAACTCGGCGTGGTGCTGGCCGCCGAACGCCTGCTGGGCATGGAGGTGCCGCCGCGCGCCGTGTGGTCGCGCACGCTGCTGGCCGAGCTCAACCGCATGCTGTCCCACCTGATGTTCCTCGGCTCCTACCCGCTGGAGCTCGGCGCCATCACCGCCATCTTCTACGCCTTCAACGAGCGCGAGCGCATCCAGGCCGTCATGGAGGAGATCTCCGGCGGGCGCATGCACTACATGTTCAACCGCGTCGGCGGCCTCAAGGAGGAACTGCCGGAAGGCTGGCTCGACCGCGTCTCCCAGACCCTGGCAGAGGTACGGCGGCGCGTACCCGACATCGAGGGGCTCATCCTCGGCAACGAGATCTTCCTGGCCCGCACCAGGGGCGTCGGGATCCTCACCCGCGAGCAGATCATGCAGTACGGCGTCAGCGGCCCGATCGCCCGCGCCTCCGGCGTCGACTTCGACCTGCGCCGCGACCAGCCGTACCTGGCCTACAACGAGCTGCCCGTCAAGGTCGTCACCCGCACCGCCGGCGACTGCCACGCCCGCTTCGAAGTGCTCTACGAGCAGCTGCTGGTCTCGCTCGACCTGGCAGAACGCTGCGTCGAACGGCTGCGCGAACTGCCGCCGGGGCCGATCAACCAGCGCCTGCCCAAGGTGCTGAAGGTGCCCGAGGGCCACACCTACGCCTGGACAGAGAACCCCCTGGGCATCAACGGCTACTACCTGGTCTCCAAGGGAGACAAGACGCCGTGGCGGATGAAGCTGCGCGCCGCCTCGTACAACAACGTGCAGGTTCTCCGCGAGATGCTGCCCGGCCACCTGGTCGCCGACATGGTGGCCATCCTCGGCTCGATGTTCTTCGTCGTGGGTGACATCGACAAGTGAGCTCTCCGACACCGCGTGACCCGTACGTCGACTGGCTGCGCGCGCTCAGCCTCATCGTGGTGGTCGTCTGGCACTGGGCCTTCACCATCCTGCAGTGGACACCCGAAGGGCCCATGCCGACCAGCCCGCTCGGCTTCACCTCCGGGCTGTGGATCCTCACCTGGCTGCTGCAGGTGCTGCCGCTCTTCTTCTACGTCGGCGGCTACGTGCACCTGCTGTCGTGGGACCGGGCCTGCGCCCGCGGCGTCGGCATCGGCTCGTTCGTGTGGCGGCGCATCCGCGCGCTGGCCGTGCCCGCCCTCGTCCTGTCGGCCGCGTGGATCACCATCGGCGTGATCGTCACCATCGTCTTCGACGTGACGTGGATGCCCCTGGTCGTGCTGCTCATCCTCAGCCCGCTGTGGTTCATGGCGGTCTACATCGCCCTGGTGGCGCTGCTGCCCGTCGCGCTGTGGCTGCACCGGCGCTACGACGTGCTGGCGCTCATCTGGCTGGGCGGCGCCTCGCTCGTGGTCGACGTCGTACGGCTGCGCTACGGCGTGGAGTGGGTGGGATGGCTCAACATGATCCTGGTGTGGGGCCTGGCCCACCAGGCGGGCTTCTTCTACCAGCGGATCGTGGTGCTGCCCAGACGCTACGACTTCGCGATCCTGTGGACCGGGCTGTTCGGGCTCGTCGGGCTGGTGTACTCCGGCATCTACCCGGGCTCCATGGTGGGGGTGCCGGGCGACAAGTGGTCGAACATGGCGCCGCCCACCTTCGTCATCGTCTGCCTGCTGGTCTTCCAGATCGGGCTGGTGGAGGTGCTGCGCCCGACCATGGAGCGCGTGCTGCAGCGGCCCAGGTGGAAGAAGGTCAACTCGACCATCAACCGCTACGCGCTGCCGCTGTTCCTCTTCCACACCACCGGGATGGCGATCGCGCTGGGCATCTCGTGGGCACTGCTCGGCCGTCCAGGGGCGCACACGCCGCCCGACCTGTACTGGTGGCTGGAACGGCCCATCGCCATCCTCGGACCGCTCATCTGCACGGTGCCGGTGATCGCGCTGTTCACGCGACGGCGGGCCGCCAGGGAGAAGGCTCCCGTTTCCTGAAGTTCCGTCAGCGCCGCTCCCCCGCTCGTCGTCAGGCGAGCCCCAGCAGCGCCGCGACCCGGTCACGATCCCGCTCGCCGGCCGGTACCTGCAGCACCATCAGCAGGTCGGGATCCTCGACGAGGCGCAGCTGGAACATCTCCAGGCTGATCTCCCCGACGCCCGGATGGCGCACCTGGATCGTCGCCGGGCGGAACGAGCGCACCGGGTACTCGGCCCACCAGGCGCGGAACTCGGCGCTGGCCTCCGACAGCTCCTCGACGAGCTGGGAGCCGCGCGGATGCAGGTCGGCGGAGGCGCGGAACTGCGACAGCACGGCGCGCGCCGCAGGCTCCCAGCGCGCCAGGCGGGCACGCTCACCTGCCTCGGCGAACATGAACCACAGCAGGTTGCGCCTGCCCGGCGCCAGCGTGGCCGGGTCGTGCCGGACCTTGGCGTAGGCGGCGTTCCACGCCAGGTAGTCGAGGTGGGCGTCGTAGACGCAGGCCACGTTCGGCATGGCGGCGTCGACGAGGCGCTGCAGCCGGGGCCGTGGAACCTCGGACGGCTCCGCGGGCTCGGCGTCGGGCGCGGGCAGGTCGGCCAGGGCTCGCAGGTGCCGCCTGTCGTCGGCGTCGAGCAGGAGCGCACGGGCCAGGGCGTCGATCACCTGGGCCGAGGTGGAGATGTCGCGGCCCTGCTCCAGCCACGTGTACCAGGTCAGGCTGACCCCGGCCAGCTCGGCGACCTCCTCGCGCCTCAGGCCGGGCGTGCGCCGCGTGCCGTACGCGTCGGTGATGAGGCCGACGTCGGAGGGCTGCAACTTCGCGCGGCGGGCGCGCAGGAAGGCCGCCAGTTCCGCACGTCGCGCGCTTGCGTCGCTCACGGGCCTGACCCCCTGACTGGGCGCTCGAGTGATCGCAGGCTAGCAGTAGCGCTACCAGGAACAGCCCGGAGGATCTCCGTACTCTCGAGATCAGCGAGAGGCGATCTGAGAGATGCGAGAGCGGCTCTCCTTACTCTCGAAATCCGTGAGAGATGACCTGAGAGGTGCGAGATGAGCAAGCCAGTCTTAGTGATCGGGGCGACCGGTCAGCAGGGTGGAGCCGCGGCCCGTCAGCTGCTGCGGCGTGGCAGGGCCGTACGGGCCTTCGTGCGTGACCTCGAGGCGCCCGCGGCGCGGGCGTTGCGTGAAGCGGGAGCTTCGCTGGCCCTTGGCGACCTGGACGACGTGCAGAGCGTGCGGGCGGCACTCGACGGAGCGTCGGGAGTGTTCCTGGCGCTGACCATGATGACCGGGCCCAGGATCACCGCCGAGGGGGTCGCGGCCGAGGAGCGGCGCGGCAGACTCGTGGTCGACCTGGCCGCGGAGAGCGGCGTTGACCACCTGGTGTACTCCTCGCTGGCCGGGGTCGACGAACCGACCGGCATCCCCTACTACGAGAGCAAAGGGCGCATCGAGGCGCACATCAGGACTTCGGGACTCCGCTTCACGATGTTGCGGCCCGGGTCGTTCATGGAGAACTTCACCACGCTCACCCGGCCCGTCGTGACCGGCGACGAGATCGTGGTGAACCTGGCGATCCGGCCCACCAAACAGATGAACCTGATCGCCGTCGACGACATCGGCGCCTTCGCGGCCAGGGCACTCACGTTCTCGACGGAGTACGCCGGCGACAGCATCGAGCTCGCCGGCGACCGGCTCACCGGAGAGCAGATCGCCGAGGCCTTCGGCCGGGCCACCGGACTGCCCGCCCGCTTCCAGCAGGTGCCGATCGAACAGCTGCGGGCCTTCGACCCCGAGGTGGCCAGAACGTTCGAGTGGATGGACACGCGGGAGACCCCGCCGCCCGACATCGACAGCCTGCGCGCGGTCCACCCCGAACTGATGACCCTGGAGACCTGGCTGAAGGGATGGACCCGATGAGCGACGGACTGCTGCTGCCCCCGGGACAGGGATCGCCGATCCCGTCGGCGGGGATGACGCTGAAGGCCGGAAGCGAACACTCGGCCGTCTGGTCGGTGTTCGAGGCGACCGTGCAACCCGGCTTCGACGTCGGAGCGCACCTGCACACCGAGGCCGAGGAGTTCTTCTACGTCCTCGACGGCGAGCTCGACCTGCTGGCCTTCCACCCCAGAGGCGAGGCCTCGGGCGACTGGCTCACCTGGGAGTCGCAGAGCGGCCAGAAGGTGTATCGAGGCGGGCCGGGGAGCTCGATGTTCGTCCCGCCGGGCACCCCGCACGCCTTCACCAACCCGGGCACCACGCCGGCGCGCATGTTGTTCGTGGTCTCACCGACCGGGCACGAGCACTACCTGAGAGAACTGGCCGACGTGATCGGACGGGGCGGCCCGCCCGACCAGAACGCGATCGTCGAGCTGCGGGCACGCTGGGACATCCAGCAGCTCACCCCGCTGCTCCCCAACCGCCACACGATGCGCTGACCTCACACCTGGCCGCGTTCCTCCCCTGGCTGCTTGGGCACCTTGCAGCAGTGTTCGAGGTAGAGCGCGGCGCAGATCAGCACCACGGACGCCGCGAAAGAACCCGCCGTGACGAAGAACTCGCCGCGCGGCGTGTCCTGGCTGAGCAGCTGCACGGTGTGCAGGGCGAACCCGGCGAACACCCCGGCGATCAACGCCCCGCCGTACGCCGAGGCCTTGGCCAGCGCCGTCAGCCTGACCACGGCCAGCGGCTCCACCGGCTTGGTGTCGGGCCTGCGCTCGATCCTGGCCTTCGTGGAATTGCCGGTGATCAGCTCACCGATGGCCAGCAGGAGGAGCGTCGGGATCGCGGTCCACGGCACGAGCGGCAGCGAGGAGTAGAACTGCCGCACCAGGATCAAGGTGAGCAGCGCCACGATGACGACGACACCGACGAGGTGCCAGGGCTTGACCGGCCTCAAGCGGGCCCCTGCAGCTTGAGGTCGCCGCGCAGCCGTACGCCCTGCTGGTCGAGGCCGTCGAGCAGCGTCTGGATCGGCCCGTGTCCGGGGATCTCGGCATCGGGGTCGACCTGCGACCACGGCACCAGGACGAACGCCCGCTCGTGGGCGCGCGGATGCGGCAGCGTCAGCTGCGGGTCGTCGCCGCAGACCAGGTCGCCCACGGCGATCAGGTCGACGTCGAGCGTGCGCGGCCCCCACCGCTCCTCGCGCACCCTGCCGAACGCGGTCTCGATGCTCTGCGCCCGCTCCAGCAGCGTGTAGGCGTCGACCGTGGTGTCGGCGATGACGATGGCGTTCAGGTAAGGACGCTGGTCGTCGGGGCCGCCGACCGGATCGGTCTCGTAGACCGGCGAGACCGCGATGTAGTCGAGGCCCGGCGCGTCGAACAGCGCGTCGACCGCGCCCTGCAACGTCTGGAACCGGCGGCCGAGATTGCTTCCGAGGGCAAGGACTGCTTTCATGCGCGGCTCCGCCTGATCGTCACGATCACATCGTCGAAGGGCAACGGGATGGGAGCGGCGGGCTTGTGCACGCTGATCTCCACCTCACGCACCAGGTCGTTGTCGAGGCAGACGTCGGCCAGGCGCTGGGCGAGCGTCTCGACCAGGTTGACCGGATCGCCCTCCACCACCTTCACCAGCGCCTCGGACAGCTCGCCGTAGTGGACCGTCTGGGTCAGGTCGTCGCCGGCCGCCGCCGGGCGCGTGTCGAGGAAGAGGGTCGCATCGACGACGAACTCCTGCCCCAGGTCACGCTCGGCCTGGAAGACCCCGTGGCGGCCACGGGCCCGCAGGCCCGTCACCGAGACTCGATCAAGGGTCACTCGTCTTCATCTTCCTCGTCGTCGTTCTGCAGCACGGGCGAGCCGTGATGCATCCACAACCGCCAGCCCTCCGGGGTGCGGATGTAGACGTTGCTGGCCACCACCTTGCCCGCGGCGAAGCTGGACTCACCCTCGTCGCCCGCGGTCAGGATGTTCTCCACGCACGTCAGCACCGCCATGTCGCCCAGCACGCTGGTCTTGACGTCGGTGAGGACGAACTGGATGTAGGTGGTGTTCGCCATGATCAGCGCCCACGAGCGGAGCACCTCGGAGCGGCCCGCGAGCAGGGTCCACCCAGGGTGCACGCAGGTCACCTGGCCTTCCGCCGAATCCTCCGCCCAGACCTCGGTCATCTTGTCGAGGTCGGCGTTCTCGATGGCGGTGTAGAAGGCCTGGTTGACCGTCTCGATCGCCGTGGTGTCCACGCTCATCTGGCCGCCTTGCTCACGTACTGCCTCCAACGTTTCCGACCGGTTGATCTTCTGCCGCCCGCCGCCAGGCCGCGGCCACGCGGACGGCGTCGGCGTTCGGGCCCACCTCGTGCACCCGCACGCACCACGCGCCGCTGCGGGCGGCGAGCGCGGAGACGGCGACCGTGGCGGCATCGCTGCGGTCGAACGACCGCGGCGTGCCATCGGGGTCGGCCAGGAGCCTACCGAGGAAGCGCTTGCGCGAGGCGCCGATCAGCACCGGATATCCCAACTCCAGCAGCCGGTCCATTCCGGCCAGCACTGCCCAATTGTGCTCCGCCGTCTTGGCGAATCCCAGGCCCGGATCGAGGATGATCTGGCTTTCCGAGACGCCTTCCGCGAGCACCATGGCGACCCGCTTGGCCAGCTCCTCGCGCACCTCGCCCACCACGTCGTCGTAGATCGCCCGGCTGTCCATGCTGTGGCTGTGTCCGCGCCAGTGCATGACGACGTACGGCACGCCGGTGTCGGCCACCACGCGCGGCATGTCGGGATCGGCCAGGCCGCCGCTCACGTCGTTGACGAGCCTGGCGCCCGCCTCGACCGCGGCCCTGGCGACCTCGGCGCGCATCGTGTCGACGCTCACCGCGACACCCTCGGCACTGAGCCTGGAGATCACCGGGACGACCCTGGCGAGCTCCTCGTCGAGCGACACCCGCGCAGCGCCCGGGCGCGTGGACTCGCCTCCCACGTCGACGATGTCGGCGCCCTCGGCGACCAGCTCGAAGCCGTGGCGCACGGCCGTCTCCTCGTCGAACCAGAGGCCGCCGTCGGAGAAGGAGTCGGGGGTGACGTTGACCACGCCCATGACGAGACACCGATCCTCGGCTGGCAGTCCGGGCACGCTCATCATGTGACCAAGCCTAGGCGTTGCGGCTGGGCACCACGTGCCACGGGTCCCGGTTGTGGACAACTCAACAGCGCCACCGCCAGCCCGGCCACAGCCGACGCCGCGCCGAGGGCGGACGCCGGATCTGGGGTGGACGCCGAGCCTGGGACCGACGCCGAGCCTAGGGCCGACGCCGAGCCTAGGGCCGACACCGAGCCTGGGAAAGCACCGGATCTGGGGCGGGGACGGCGAAGGGGCTCCCGGGTGGGGAGCCCCTTGGACGAGCCGTGCGAAGCCGTGTCTCAGCGGCCCAGGATCAGCGCCATGGCCTCGGCCCGCGTCTTGTCGCTGTTGCGGAAGTCGCCGCGCACCGCCGACGTGAGCGTCTTGGCACCCGGCTTGCGCACCCCCCGCATCGTCATGCACAGGTGCTCCGCCTCCACGACCACGATCACGCCGCGGGGCTCCAGCACCCGCATGAGCGCGTCGGCGATCTGCGAGGTCATGCGCTCCTGGACCTGCGGCCTGCGAGCGTAGACGTCGACGAGGCGGGCGAGCTTGGACAGCCCGGTCACCTGCCCCTTCTCGTTGGGGATGTAGCCCACGTGGGCCACGCCGTGGAAGGGAACGAGGTGGTGTTCGCAGGTGGAGTACACCTCGATGTCGCGCACGAGCACCATCTCGTCGTGGTCGACGTCGAAGACCTTGGTCAGGACGTCTTCCGGAGCCTGGTGCAGCCCGGAGTACTGCTCCGCCATCGCGCGGGCCACGCGGGACGGGGTGTCGAGCAGGCCGTCACGGTCGGGGTCCTCGCCGATGGCGACGAGGATCTCGCGGACGGCCTTCTCGATGCGGGCCTGGTCGACGGTCACGCGCCGTCTCCGGGCTGGATGGCCTTGGGGTGCCCCGAGGCGAGCGAGCCGTTGCCGGACTGCTCCTTCGGGGTCAGCACCGGGGGCCGCTCGGAGGGCAGGCGCTTGCCGTAGCCGGCGTAGGACGGGCGGTGCTCGCGCACGACGACCGGGGCGAAGACCTGGAGGACCTGCTCGCGGGAGAGGGTCTCCTTCTCCATGAGCTCCAGCACCAGGTTGTCGAGCACGTCACGGTATTCGACGAGGATGTCCCACGCCGCGTCGTGAGCGGTCTCGATCATCCGGCGCACTTCCTCGTCGATCGTCGAGGCGATCTTCTCGGAGTAGTCGCGCTCGTGACCCATCTCGCGGCCGAGGAAGACCTCGCCGTTGCCGGAGCCGAACTTGCGGGCGCCGAGCTGCTCGCTCATGCCGTACTCGGTCACCATGCGGCGGGCGATGGAGGTGGCCTTCTCGATGTCGTTGGAGGCGCCGGTGGTGGGCTCGTGGAAGATGAGCTCCTCCGCCGCGCGTCCGCCCAGCAGCATCGCGAGCTGGTCCATCATCTCCGAGCGGGTCGCGAGGAACTTGTCCTCCATCGGCAGCGTCATGGTGTAACCCAGGGCGCGGCCGCGCGACAGGATCGTGATCTTGTGGACCGGGTCGGCGTTGGGTAGCGCGTGCGCCACGAGCGCGTGACCGCCCTCGTGGTAGGCGATCATCTTCTTTTCCTTGTCGGACATGACCCGGGTCTTGCGCTCCGGGCCTGCCATGACGCGGTCGATCGACTCCTCGAGGACCTCCATCGAGATCAGCTTCTGGTCGGCGCGCGCGGTGAGCAGCGCCGCCTCGTTGATCACGTTGGCCAGGTCGGCGCCCGTGAACCCGGGGGTACGGCGGGCGATGACGTCGAGGTCGACGGTCTGGTCGAACGGCTTGCCCCGGCCGTGGACGCGCAGGATGCCCTTGCGGCCCTCGAGGTCGGGACGGTCGACGGTGACCTGACGGTCGAAGCGGCCCGGGCGCAGGAGCGCCGGGTCGAGGATGTCGGGGCGGTTCGTCGCGGCGATGAGGATCACGCCGCCCTTGACGTCGAAGCCGTCCATCTCGACGAGCAGCTGGTTCAGCGTCTGCTCGCGCTCGTCGTGACCGCCGCCCAGGCCGGCGCCGCGGTGGCGGCCGACGGCGTCGATCTCGTCGATGAAGATGATCGCCGGGGCGTTCGCCTTGGCCTGTTCGAACAGGTCGCGCACGCGGCTGGCGCCGACGCCGACGAACATCTCGACGAAGTCGGAACCGGAGATCGAGTAGAACGGCACGCCCGCCTCACCCGCGACCGCGCGGGCGAGCAGGGTCTTGCCGGTGCCGGGCGGGCCGTACAGCAGCACACCCTTGGGGATCTTGGCGCCGATCGCCTGGAACTTGGCCGGGGCCTGAAGGAACTCCTTGATCTCCTGGAGCTCCTCGATGGCCTCGTCGGCGCCCGCGACGTCGGCGAAGGTGGTCTTCGGGGTGTCCTTGGTGATGAGCTTCGCCTTGGACTTGCCGAAGTTCATCACGCGGCTGCCGCCGCCCTGCATCTGGTTCATGATGAACAGGAACAGCAGGATGATGATGACCATCGGCAGGAAGCTGAGCAGCAGGCCGACCAGGACGTTCTCCTGCGGCACGTCGACCGTGAAGCTCTTGGTCTTGCCCGCGTCTTCCTGCTTCTGCAGCTCCTGGATCAGCGCCGGACCCTGGCCGGTGATCCAGGAGGCCTGGATGCGGTTGGTGTCGGCGTCGCCCGGCTTGACCTGTATGGGAGTCGTCAAGGTCAGCTCCATGCGCTGATCCTTGTCGATGATCTTCGCCACGCTGACGTTGCCGTCTTGGATCTGCTTGAGAGCCGTCGACGTGTCCGCCTGCTTGAAGTTCCCGTCGCTGCTCCACAGCGAGGTCACGAGCAGGAGCAGCACGACGATGCCCAGGATCCACAGCAGTGGCCCACGTGTAAATCGCTTGAGATCCATCCGATGCGGAACCCCTTGCGGGCCCGTCCCTTCCTGACCAAGGCCTGAAACCCTCGGTGACCCGGGGGCGCGGCGGATGCCGCTGCTATCTGAACTACCCGGAGGCGAAGCCTCTAAGTGTCAGACGGTACACCGGTAGAGCGCACAGGGTCACTGCCCGCGCCACCGGCCTTGCCCTACCAACGTACGTCAGGTTGCCCAATGTTCCCTGAACTATTGGCCGTTATAGACGTGGGGGGCCAGCGTGCCGATGAAGGGCAGGTTGCGGTAGCGCTCGGCGTAGTCGAGACCGTAGCCGATCACGAACTCGTTGGGGATGTCGAAGCCGACGTACTTGACGTCGATCGGCACCTTCACGGCGTCGGGCTTGCGCAGCGCGGTGCAGATCTCCAGCGACGCGGGGTTGCGGCCCTTGAGGTTGTTGATCAGCCAGTCGAGCGTCAGGCCTGAGTCGATGATGTCTTCGACGATGAGCACGTGGCGGCCCATGATGTCGGTGTCGAGGTCCTTCAGGACCCGCACGACGCCCGAGGACTTGGTGCCCGCCCCGTAGGAGGAGACGGCCATCCAGTCCATCTGGACCTGGTTTCTCAGGGCTCTGGCCAGGTCGGCCATCACCATGACCGCGCCCTTCAACACGCCCACAAGCAGCAGGTCCTTGCCGGCGTAGTCGGCGTCGATCCGGGCCGCGAGCTCCTTGATCTTGGCCTGGAGCTCGTCCTCCGGGATGAGGACCTTTTCGAGGTCCTTGCCCATGTCGGCTGCGTGCACCTGGGATTCCTTCGGTCGGCTTAAGACTGGAACACCAGGGTGCCATACCGTCGCAGGGCACACAGACCCCCGGGCAGGTCAACGGCCTTCTGCCCGTGCCAGGCCGTGATGAGGCGGTCGACGGCGCGCACGTGGCCCGCCGTGAGCGCCGAGGAGGGCGAACCGGCGCGCAGCGCGGCCCGCCGCAGGACGCGGGTGCGGACCGCCTCCGGCAGGGCCTCCAGAGCCGGTACGGCAAGCGTCACGGCCTCGGGGATATCGCTTAGAGCGCAATCCGCGTAGGCCTTCGAGGCCCACCCGTCGAGCGCGTCCGCGTCGGCGCGGGCGAGGTCGGCGGTTCTGGCGAGAGCCTCGGCGACTCCCGGGCCGAGTTCGCGCTCCAGGAGCGGCAGGACGGCGGTGCGCACCCGGACCCTCGTGTAGCGGAGGTCGCGGTTGTGGGGGTCGTCCCACGGGCGCAGGCCCAGGGCCTGGCAGGCGGCGACGGTGGTCCGCCTGGGGAGGTCGAGGAGGGGGCGGCGGTAGCGGCCTGCCGTACCCGACATGCCCGACAGCGACCTCAGCCCGCTCCCCCTGGCCAGGCCGAGCAGGACCGTCTCCGCCTGGTCGTCGCGAGTGTGTCCGAGCAGGACCGCGGCTGCGCCGAGCCGCTCGCACGCCTCGCCGAGGGCGGCGTAGCGGGCCTCGCGCGCAGCGGCCTCGGGCCCGCCGCCGGCGCCGACGGTGACGGTCAGCACCTCGGCGAAGTCGAGCCCGAGCCCAGGGGCGAGATTGCCGCCGGTGCCGGAGGCGTCGGGCGCCCCGGGGTCGAGGTCGTGAGGGCCGGGGGCGGAGGAGGCGGCACGGGCCGTGTCGCGAGCGAAGGGCGCTGCGATGTGCGCAGGGCGGGCCGGGCGGGGGGCTGGGGCGGTGGCGAGGGTGGCGACTGTGCGGGCCTGGGCGGCCGAGCCCTCCTGGAGCCCGTGGTCGACGGTGAGCAGCCCCGCGCGCAACCCCGCACGCGGGGCGACGAAGCCAAGCGCCGCGGCCAGCGCGAGTGAGTCGGCCCCGCCGCTGCACGCGACGAGCACGAGCGAGCCGGATCCGAGATCCGCCAGCGCCTCGCGTACGGCGCGGCGGACCTCGGCGACGGCAGGATGCGGACCCATGGCAGCCATTGTGCCCGCAGCGACCTGCTACGCAGGCAGGGCGTCGCTCCCCAGAACCCGGCGGCACCAGGAGTCGGGGTCGGCGATCTCGTCGAGGGTCGGGAGGGTCTCCGGCGAGGTCCAGATCCGGTTGAAGCCCTCCATGCCGACCTTGTCGACCACGGCGGTGACGAAGGCCGAACCCTGGGCGTACTGCTTCATCTTGAGCTCCAGGCCCAGCAGCCGCTTGATGGTGCGGTCGAACCGCCCGCCCGCCGCGCGGCGCTGCTGGAACTTGGCCCTGATGTCGACCACGGACGGCACGACGGCCGGGCCGACCGCGTCCATCACGAAGTCGCCGTGGCCCTCGACGAGGGTCATCACGGCGGTGAGCCGGTCGAGGATGGCCTTCTGCTCGGGGGTCTGGATGGCCTCGATGAGGTTGCCGTCGCCTTCGCGCAGGACCACGTCGGCCACGGTGTCGGCGGCCTGGCGCAGCCGTTCCATGAGCGTCGGCAGGTCGAGATCGGAGGCGAGCAGGAACTCGGTCATCTGCCCGCGCACGTATTCGCGCAGCCACGGCACGCCGGTGAACTGCACGCGGTGGGTCTCCTCGTGCAGGCAGACCCACAGCCGGAAGTCACGCGGGTGGACGTTGAGCTCGCGCTCGGCGTTGACGATGTTGGGGGCGACCAGCGTGAGGCGGCCGACCGCCTCCTGGCCGCTGGGGTCGGGCGGCAGGAACAGTTCGTACTGCCCCAGCACGCGGGTCGCCAGGTAGGCCAGCACGGCGCCCACCTCGACGCCGGTGATGCGCGAGCCGACCGCGGTGACGATGGCGGGCGTCTGGTTCTGGCGCTCCGACATCCGCTCGGTCAGGGGTTCCAGCACCACGCGGAAGCCCTCGACGTTGGCCTTGATCCATCCTGGCCGGTCGACGATGGTGGCGGGCTGCGGTGGGGTCTCGGTGTGGATCTGCGTGAACTCCCGGACGTGGCCTTCGGCCTCGCGCGAGAGGGTGCGCAGCTCGGAAACGGCTTGCCTGGCCTCTTCGCGGCTTACCTGGGGGCCTGGGCGGACCAGGCGCGTTCCGGTAGCGACGGCCAGATCCCAGTCGATCACCTGCATACCGTCCACCGTACGTGCTCGCTCAGGAGCGCGCGACGATGGCGGCCAGCCGATCGAGAACGGGTTCTGCGTTGAGCGGAACCTTGTCGGCGAGGAAGGCGAAGCTGACCAGCCGCCCCTCCCGGGTGGTGGCGAAGCCCGCGAGGGTGTTGACGTTGTTGAGCGTGCCGGTCTTGGCGCGCACGAGGCCCGCTTCGGTGCGGGCGTCCTTGGCGGTGAAGCGCCTGCCGTTGCCGAGCGTGCCGGAGAAGCCGGCGATCGGCATGCCGGAGACGACGGCGTGGAGTTCGGGGTGCTGCGGCGAGGAGGCCAGCGCCACGAGCCGTGCCAGCGCGTCGGCGCTGATGCGGTTGCGGGTGGACAGGCCGCTGCCGTCGGAGACCGCGATGCCCTTGGCCATGCCGAGGCGCTGCATCACCTTCAGCACGGCCTGCGAGCCGCCGTCGAAGGAGCCCGGCAGTCCTTCCTTGAGGGCGATGTGCCTGGCGAGCGCCTCGGACAGGTCGTTGTCGCTGAGCGTCAGCGCCCGCTCGACCAGGGCGTAGACGGGTTCCGACTGGACCTGGGCGAGCTCGGGCGATCCGGCCGGCGCCGCGGCGGAGGCGATCTTGCCCGTCACGCTCACGCCGTACCGCCTGAGCAGTTTGCCGAAGGCGGTCGCGGCGTGGCTGGCGGGGTCGTTCACCCTGGGGCGCGACATCGACGGGTTGGCCTTGCCCGAGTCGATCATCAGCGCGGACACCGGGGCGACGTTGCCGTCGGGGATGTAACCGGGCTTCCAGCCAGGGCCGGACGACGGGCCGGTGAAGAGCGAGTCGTCGAAGCTCAGGCCGACCTTGGTGACGCCCTGCTCCTTCAGCGCGGTGGCGGTGCGCTGGGCCAGTTGCGCCATGGAGGCCTGCTTCGGGTAGGCGCCCGCCTTGGCGCTGGGCCCTGCCAGGGTCGGGTCACCGCCGCCGACCAGCACGATCGAGTTCTTCGTGGCACCCTGCACGACGCGGGTGGTCAGGCGGGTGTCGGGGCCGAGCGAGGCCAGCGCGGCGGTGCTCGTCACGATCTTCGTCGTGGAGGCGGGTGTGATTCCGGTGGCGGCGTTCTTGGCGAAGATCTGCTGCCCGGAGGCCACGTCGATCACCACGGCGCCCACGCTCGACCCGAGGGCTTTGTCACCCAGCGCGCTGGAGAGTTGGCTGGCCAAAGTACTCTTAGTCGGGAGAGTTCCGTTACCGCCCGCGGCCAGCACAGGCCCTGAGGTGATGACGGGCGCGACAGAGGGGGAGGCCACCGGCTCCGGCCGGACGGGCGCCTGCTCGGTCATCGCCGCCAGGTTGAAGTCTTCGTGCGTCACCGCGTAGGTGCCCGCGCCGATGGTCGCGACCTGGAGCATGGCGAGTGTGGTCAACGCCACCCAACGCTCACGCATCCAGCTCTCCCTACTGTGTTCGCCTACGAGACATTAACGCCCCTCAGGCAGTGCCCGGGGGGTCGAGTGGAGGAAGCGTCGTGGAGTTCGACGTCGTCGTTGAGATTCCGAAGGGACAGCGGAACAAGTACGAAGTGGACCACGAGACCGGCAAGATCAGGCTCGACCGGCTGCTGTTCACCTCCACCCAGTACCCCGCCGACTACGGCTTCATCGAGAACACCCTCGGCGAGGACGGCGACCCGCTCGACGCCCTGGTGTTGCTGCAGGAGCCGACCTTCCCGGGTTGCTACATCACCTGCCGCGCGGTCGGCATGTTCCGCATGACCGACGAGGCGGGCGGTGACGACAAGGTCCTGTGCGTCCCTGCCACCGACCCACGCATGGAGCACATCCGCGACATCCACCACGTGCCGGAGTTCGACCGCCTGGAGATCCAGCACTTCTTCGAGGTCTACAAGGACCTGGAGCCCGGCAAGTCCGTCGAGGGCGCCAACTGGGTGGGCAGGGTCGAGGCCGAGGCCGAGGTCGTGCGTTCCTTCGAGCGGCTGAAGGAGCAGGGCGGGCACCACCACTAGCCCGCCGGTCGTGTAGCACCGACGAGGTCGCGTCGCCACATCGAGGCGACGCGGACCACGTCTCCCGTCTGCGGGGCGTGCACCATCAGGCCCTTGCCGATGTACATCCCGACGTGGTGGATGGTCCCGGGGTCGCTGCTGACGTAGCCGAAGAACAGCAGGTCGCCGCGGCGCAACTGGCTGATCGGCACGTGCGGCCCCGAGGTCCACTGGGTGCCCGTCCAGTGGTCCAGCCTGATACCGGCCCTCTCCCAGGCCCGCATGGTCAGCCCCGAGCAGTCGTAGCTCGACGGGCCGTCGGCCGCCCACACGTACGGCTTGCCGAGCTGGCTGAGCGCCCAGTTCGCCGCCGCGTCGCCCCTGCTCGAACCCGTGGCCAGCGAGTAGCGGGCGTATGTGGAGCGTTCCAGGGCCGCCTGCCTCGCCCTGGCCAGCCGTTCGGCCTGGCTGCGCGCGGAGTCGAGCTCGGATTCGAGCCCTCGCTTGACGGTCACCAGTTGGCGCGTCTCCCGCTGCTGCTCGGCGACGGCCTTCTCCGCGGCGAGCTTGGCCGCCTCGGCCCGCCGCGCGGCCTCTTGCTGGTCGCGGAAGGCCTGCTCGGCGTGCTCGCGCAGGATCGTGGCCACGGTGCGCATGTCGCGGCTGCGGTCGAGGATCAGCCCTCGTTCGCCGCCCATCTGCTGGAGCACGCTCACGCGGTGCAGGAAGTCGTCGTTGCCGATCATGCCGAGGATCGGGCTGCGCACGTCGAAGCCGCCGTAGGTCTGGGCGGCGATCTCCGCCACGTCGGCCTGCGCGCCCATCACGCGCTGCTCGGCGGCGGCCATCCTGGCCAGGGCGTCGCGATGCGTCTGCTCGGCTCGCGCGAGCCGTACCTTCTCGCCGTTGTAGGCCTCCACCTGGCGCTCGGCGGCGGCGGCGAGCGTGTCGAGCCGGGCCTGGGCCGCCGCGAGGCGGGCGGCGGCGGTTCCCAGCTCCTTGGTGCGCTGTCGTACCTCCTGGCGGGCGTCGGCGACCTCGTCGGCGGAGGGGCCCGGCTTCGCTGCGGCCGGCGAACACGTGGTCACGAGCAGACAGGCCACCAGGAATCCGGCTCTGATCGGGCTCATGGTTACCACAATTCCCAGTCGTCACGCAGAGCACACATGAAACTCACGTAACGTAATCATCGCAGGCGAAAGAGGCGTTCCAGCCAGGGTCGGACACCCAGGGGCGGTGGAACCGCGCCACGCGGATAGGTGAACACCGGCGCGGGACTGCCGTAGGAGGCGTGCAGCTCGGCCGCCTTGCACCAGTCGGCGCCCACCTTCGCCGCCGCCCAGGCCGCCGCGATCGCGGCGCGGGCCTCGGGGTGGCGCTCGTAGGTCTGGTAGAGGGTCATCGCGGCGTGCGCCGCCTGGTGGCCGTCGCGCGGGTAGGCGGTCTCGGCCAGGTAGGGCGCGATCACCCGGCCGCCGTGGCGGGTGGCCAGGGACCACGTCCAGTTGGCGACGACGAGGGCGAGCACCGAGTCGGGCACCGCGGCCGCCGCGCCGTACATGCGCTCCTGGCGCACGCCGGTCAGCCGCCGCGACGGCCAGAGCCATTCGAGGTCGCCAGGCGCCTCGGCGACGGCCAGCCACGACAGGACGGCCAGGCCGCGCGCGGTCTGCAGTCTCGACAGCTCCAGGATGTCGCGCAGCATGCGCGGGCCGGGGTCCAGCCAGGTCGGCCAGCCCGCCCGCTGGCTGCGCGGGACCAACTCGGCCAGTTCCTCACACACCGCCCGCGGCAGGACCTTGATGCCCCTGACCTCGAAGGCCTCCACGGCCGGTCAGGCGGCCTTGCCGGCGGTGGGCGCCGGCTCCTGCGTGGGCTCCTGGGCAGGCGGGGTCTGGGACGGGGTGCCGGCGGGCGGCGGCGACGCCGGAGGCGTGGTGGCCGGGGGCGGGGTGGCGGGCGGGGTGGCGGGCGGCGTGGTCTTCGGCGGCGGGGTCTGGGCGGGAGGCGTCGTCGCCGGGGGCTTGCCCGGCCCCTTGCCGGGCGGGCAGTCGTCGTCGCGGCCCGGCCTGTCGTGGTGGTCACGGCTCGGCTGGTCGTCAGGGGCGGTGTCGACGGGAGGCGGAGCGGCGGGCGGCGTGGTCGTGGACCCGGCGGTCGGTCCAGCGGTGGGCCGCGGGGCCTTGGTCGGCTGCTGGGCCGGGCTTCCGCTGCCGGGGCGGGCGATCACGCCCACGCCAGGGCCCCCGCCGTACGGCGGCGCCTGGAGGAGCGGCTGGGTGCTCCTGCTGTCGAGGATCGGGGCGACGACGAGGTCGTCCTGGGTGGGTTCGGGATGCCAGGGAAGCAGCAGGCCCGGCGACTCACCGATCGGGCCGAGCCTGCCCGCCGCCACACCCGGCACGCCGGGCTCCGAGCCGAAGTAGTGGAAGACACTCGCGATCGCGACCACCGCGGCTAATCCGGCCAGCGCCCCAGCAAGCGCCTGAGGCCACCGGCGAACCTTCCTGCCCGACGGGCTGGGAAATCCGGCGGCGTCCAGGGTGGCCGACCGGCGGGCCACGTAGCGGCGGTAGGGCACCAGCTCGGGGTCGGCGAAGCAGCTCAGCACCCGCACTCGCAGCGACTCGGGCAGCCCGACGGCGGGCAGCAGCTCGAACACCTTGGCCGCCGACACCTGGCGCAGCCGGTGCGGGGCGCAGACCTCGCACCGGATCAGGTGCCGGACGAGGTGGTCGCGCATCTGACCGGTCAGCTCGCCGGAGAAGCCCGACAGGATCAGCGCGCGCCTGGGGCAGTCGTAGGGGCCCTTGCGGGCCAGGATCTCGGCGGTGATCGCGTCGCGCAGGCGTTCGCGGGCGTCGTCGAGGTCGGTCTCCAGGTGGCGCACCGGCACGCCGAGCACCGCGGCCACGTCGGGGAGCGGCAGGCGGTGGGTGGTCGACAACTCCAGGATCTCGCGGTCCTCGGCGGGCAGGCTGCGCACCGCGTTCCAGGCCATGATCCGCAGGTCCGCGTCGTCGGGGTCGTCGAGCTCCGGCGGGTGCGCCGCGTTCTCGTCAGGCTGTACGGCAGGCCGCCGGCGCAGGCATTCCACCCGGGCCAGCGCGTACAACCACGCCCCCAGCCTGTCGGGGTCGCCCAGCCGCTCGATGTGGGCCTCGGCCGCGATCAGAGTGTCGCGCAGGGCTACCTGGGCGCTGTCGGCGCTGGCCAGCAGACTCCAGCAGTATCGGTAGACGCTTTCTGCGTGGGAGTCGTAGAGGGCGGCGAGGGCTCCGGGGTCACGGCCGCGCAGGGCCTCGACCAGGACGCGGTCATTCATGTGACCGAAGGTAATGGATTGGTAACTTGCAGTTCTACCCTTTCCGCGCGAATTCCCGAGGAGTTCAGGTTATTCGCGAGGGATTTCCCATCCAGGACATGCGGGACTTTCGGCCCGAGTCCAGAGAATTGTTGATGCTTTATCGGAGATGCCGAAAAACGATCGCAAAAAGTGCGGCGCCTGCTCACGAGCAGGCGCCGCCAGTGCTCTAGTGCTCGTCCCCCGGCATGGCCTGGCGCGCACGATCGCGCAGGAACGGCTCGGTGGTCGGCTTGACGGTGTGCACCGGCACCGCGCCACCCAGCGCCAGCTCCTCGTAGGGCCGGGCGGTAGAACCCCACGTCCGCACCACGGTCTCGGTCCTGGCGACCTTGGCGCTCGACGGCACGCCGTCCACGGTGAGGATGAAGCGCGGCGTCGTGCCCGTCTTCACGTCGTCGACGAAGGCGCTGCCGCCACCCAGCAGCTTGCCCGCCGAGTCGCGCAGCAGGGCGCTGACCACCAGGCTGCTGGCCGGCAGCCGGTACGGGTTGGCGACCGTGCCCATGACCAGGTAGCTGCCGTCCTTCTGACGCAGCGACTGCACTCGCGAGGTGCGGAACGGCTTGAACGCCGAGACCACGCGCGCGGCCTGGCGCCACTGCGCCGGCCGGTGCTCGATGGTCACCTTGGCGGGCTTGCCGTCGGCCACGGCCTGGCCGGTGAAGGCCAGCCTGCCGCCCGGCGGCACGGCGTCGAGCGGCTGGTCCATGCGGACCACCTCGGCGCCCTTGGAGTCACGGCCTACGACCGTGGCCACCACGTGCTCGCCGAAGTGCCAGGGATTGTCGTTGGAGAGCACGCCGGCCCAGTTGACGACGTAGCCGTCGTCGGACTTGACCACGGTCGAGGCCTGCTCGGCCAGAGAGAGCGGCTTGAGCTGAGCGGGTGCCTGCTCTTCCCCGGAGCATCCGGCAAGGAACAGGGCAGCCAGGGCGAGGACGGTGATTCGCACGTATCGGTACTAGCCGCTGAGAAGGTACGGTAACCGCTGGACACGCGACAGCCGTACCAACTCTTTAACGGGCTCGCACGACTCGCGTTTCATCCCATACGGGTTCGGGCGATTCGTACACTTTGCCGTCGGAACCGAATACCAGATAGCGGTCGAAGTCCTCGGCGAACCACCGGTCGTGCGTGACGGCCATCACCGTGCCGTCGAAGGCGTTCAGCCCCTCCTGCAACGCGTCGGCACTGGCCAGGTCGAGGTTGTCGGTCGGCTCGTCGAGCAGCAGCAGCGTCGCGCCCGACAACTCCAGCAGCAGGATCTGCAGCCGGGCCTGCTGGCCTCCCGACAACGTCTCGAACCGCTGCTCCGCCGTACGGCCGGCCAGCTCGTAGCGGGCCAGCAGCTTCATCGCCTCGTTCTTCAGCCGGGCGTGCTCAGTCATGACGATCTCGACGGGCTCGCGGCCCAGCAGGTCGGGGCGCGAATGCGTCTGCGCGAAATGGCCGGGCACCACCCGCGCGCCCAGGCGGGCGACGCCCGTATGCCTGACCTGCTCCCCCGCCATGAGCTTGAGGAAGTGCGACTTGCCCGACCCGTTGGAGCCCAGCACCGCGACGCGCTCGCCGTACCAGATCTCCACGTCGAACGGCTTCATCAGGCCGGTCAGCTCCAGGCCCTCGCAGATGACCGCGCGTTTGCCGGTGCGACCGCCCTTCAGGCGCATCGAGATCAGCTGATCCTTCGGCGCCAGCTCCGGCGGACCCGCCTCCTCGAACTTGCGCAGCCGCGTCTGGGCCGCGTGGTAGGCGGGCGCCATGCCGTCGTTGTAGCGCGCCTTGTTCTTGAGCATGTTGACCAGCGCCTTGAGCTTGGCGTGCTCTTCGTCCCAGCGCCTGCGCAGCTCGTCGAGCCGGTCGTTGCGCGCCTTTCGCGCCTCGGCGTAGGTCATGAAGCCGCCGCCGTGGATCCAGATGTTGCCGGACTCGACGGTGACGATGCGGTCGGCGGAGTTCGCCAGCAGCTGCCGGTCGTGGCTGACCAGCAGGACCGTCTTCGGCGTCTCCTTGAGCTGCTGCTCCAGCCAGAGCTTGCCGGGCACGTCGAGGTAGTTGTCGGGCTCGTCGAGCAGCAGCGTCTGGTCGGGGCCCCTGAGCAGCGCCTCCAGGACGAGGCGTTTCTGCTCACCGCCCGAGAGCGTCGCCACGTCACGATATTTCACGTTGTCGTACGGCACGCCGAGCGCGGCCACCGTGCAGGTGTCCCAGAGCACCTCGATGTCGTAGCCGCCCGCGTCGGTGTAGTCGCTGATCGCCTGGGCGTAGCGCACCTGCGTCTTGGTGTCGTCGCGCTCCATCATGTCGAGCTCGGCCTGCGCCAGCTTCTCGGCCGCCTGCCGTACGGCGGGAGGGGCGACGCTCAGGAGCAGGTCGTGGACGTTGGAGCCGTCGCGGACACTGCCGACGAACTGGCGCATCACGCCCAGACCGCCGGAGGAGGTGACGCTGCCGTCGACGGGCTGGATGTCGCCGGCGATCAGGCGCATCAGGGTCGTCTTGCCCGCGCCGTTCGGCCCCACCAGGGCGGCCTTGACGCCTTCGCCGACGCGGAAGGACACGTCGTTCAGCAGTGGCCGCCCGTCGGGCAGCACATACGTCACTCGGTTGACTTCGACGTGTCCCATGCCGCGCAGATTACCTGCGCGATATCGGCACGGGCATCTCATTATCGACCTAGACAACAAGTGATCTGATGACTAGAACGATAGTCATGAGGCGACTGATCCCCCTCGTCGTCGCCGTGCTCGGGCTGGTGGCCGCGCCGTTACAGGCGGTGGCCGCTCCTCCCCAGCCGGTGCCCTCCGATGCCCGCATCGCCCGTCAGGCCCCCGACCTCGGACCCTCCCCCTGCGCGCTGCCCGTCACCGGGGCGGCGGTGAATCCGCGGCTGACCTCGCTGTTCACCGCCCAGGGCAACGACAACACCCGCACCGACGACTGGACGGGCGCCGACGGCACCTTCTCCGTCAAGCTGCCGGGCGGGCGTGAGGTGTGGGTCTTCTCCGACACCTTCCTCGGCACGGTCAACCCCGACGGCTCCAGGCCGCCCGTGGTGGAGGAGGGCGGCACGACCGTGCTGCTCAACAACAGCTTCGCCGTCGAGCGGCACGGCCGGCTGGAGACGATCTACGCGGGCACCGCCGACGACCCCCGGGCGATCATGCCGCCGCGTGACGAGAACCACTGGTACTGGGCGGGCGACGCGACCGTGGCCGGAGGGCTGCTGGAGGTCACCTACCAGGAGTACGAGCGGTTCGGCCCCGGCACGTGGGACTGGCGCTGGCATCGCAACGTCGTCGCCCGCTTCGCCCCCGGGCGGCTGGACCGGCCGATCAGCGTGCACGATTTGCCGAGCGGCCGCGGCGTCTCGTGGGCGTCGGGCGTGCATCGTGACGGCCCGCACACCTACGTGTACGGCGTCGAGGACTTCGGCATCGTGAAGTACATGCACGTCGCCCGGGTGTGGGGGCCGAGCCTCACCGGGCCCTGGCAGTTCCTCACGGCCTCGGGCGAATGGTCGTGGAACCAGGCCGACTCGGGGCGGATCATGGAGGGGGTCGCCAACGAGTACTCCGTGAGCAGGGTGCGCGGCTCCTACGTGCTGATCACTCACGACACGACCGAGCTGCTCGGGCCGCACGTCGTCGCCTACTTCTCCTGCTCTCCGTACGGCCCGTGGGGCGGCAAGACTCCCGTCTACACCACCCCCGAGACTGGCGGGAACGTCTTCACCTACAACGCGCACGCTCATCCGGAGATCTCGCCCGAGGGCACCCTGGTCGTGTCGTACAACGTCAACACGTTCGTGAGCACCGACCACTATCGCGACGTCACGATCTACCGGCCGCGGTTCCTGGACGTGAGCTTCCTTGCGTAACTGGGCGGCGCGGATCCGGGAGGTGTTCCTGGAGGGTATGCGGGCCTTCGTCCTGGAGAACGAGCGGCTCCGCGTCACCGTGCTGTCGGACAAGGGCGGGGACGTGATCGAGTTCCTGCACAAGCCCACCGACACCGATCTCGTGTGGCTCTCTCCACAGGGTGTGCACAACCCGCGGGGCTCGGACGACTTCATCGAGCACTACGAGGGCGGGTGGCAGGAGGTCTTCCCCAACGGGGGCGCGCCAAGCGTGTACAGAGGTGCACGCTTGGCGCAACACGGGGAGGTGGCGATGCTCCCCTGGCGGGCGAGCGTCGTGGCCGACAGTCCCGAGGAGGTCGCGCTGCGGCTGACCGTGCGCACCCGCCGCCTGCCGTTCGAGGTCGAGAAGGTTTTCCGGTTGCGCTCCGGTGAGTCCCGTCTGGGGATGAACAGCACCGTTCGCAACCTTTCCGGGCAGGCCCTGGAGGCGATGTGGGGACAGCACATCGTCTTCGGGGCCCCGTTCCTGCGTCCCGGATGCACGATCGTGCTGCCCGAGGGCGTGGAGGTGATCCCGCACACCGCGCCGCTCAACGCCTCCGGCAGGAGGGTGGAGTCGGGCGGCACCTGGCCCGTCGTCGGCGGCGTCGACCTGAGCGTGGTGCCCGAGGCGGGTACGGCCAGCGACATCGTCTACCTGACGGGTTTCGACGAGGGCCGCTACGAGGTGCGCGGGACCGTGGCGATGCGGGTGGAGTGGGACGCCCGTGTCCTGCCGTACCTGTGGATGTGGCAGGAGTTCGGCGCCTCGCTCGGCCATCCGTGGTGGGGCCGGGCCTTCGTGCTGGGCCTGGAGCCGTTCTCGAGCATGCCCACCAACGGGCTGGCCGAAGCGGTCGCGAACGGCACGGCGATGATCCTCGGTCCCCTGGAGAGCAAGACCATGTGGCTGCGCGCGGAGGTGCTGGGTTGATGGAGTTCGACGGCAGGGTCGCCCTGGTCACCGGTGGTTCCGCGGGCATCGGCGAGGCCGTGGTCACGCGGCTGGCCGACGCCGGGGCCCAGGTGATCTCCTTCGACACGCGGGTACGGCAGGCGCGGCGCGAGGGCGTCACGTCGTTCGAGGGGGACGTGCGTGACGCCCTCGCCGTCCAGGAGGCGTGCGAGCTGGCGGTGTCGTCGTTCGGCGGGCTCGACATCGTGGTCACCTGCGCCGGCGTGCAGCGCTACGGCACGGTCGAGGAGACCTCCGAGGAGTTGTGGGACGAGGTCCTCGACATCAACCTGAAGGGCGTCTTCCTGGTGTGCCGCGCCGCCGTACCCCTGCTGCGCGCGCGGGGCGGCGGGTCCATCGTGGCCATCTCCTCCGTGCAGGCCTTCGCCGCGCAGACGCAGGTCGCGGCCTACTCCACCAGCAAGGCGGCGCTCAACGGGCTGGTGCGGTCGATGGCGCTCGACCACGCGGCCGACGGGATCCGGGTGAACTCCGTCTGCCCCGGCTCCGTCGACACGCCCATGCTGCGCTGGGCGGCCGACAAGTGGCGCGGTTCGCGCTCCCAGGACGAGCTGATCGCCGAATGGGGGCGCTCGCACCCGCTCGGGCGGGTCGCGCGGCCCGCCGAGATCGCGGAGGTGGTGGCGTTCCTGGCCTCCTCCCGGTCGTCGTTCATCACCGGGGCGGCCCATCAGGTCGACGGCGGGCTGCTGACGCAGGTGCCGGTGGTGCTGCCCGAATGAGGATCTTCTACGGCGGCCTGGCGCGTTCTCCACGGCTCGATCATCCGGAGTGCGTGGCCGTGCAGCCGGGCGACGGCTCGGTGTGGTGCGGCGGCGAGGCGGGCCAGCTCTACCGCATCGCCCCCGACGGCTCCTCGTGCGAACAGGTGGCGTCCACGGGCGGTTTCGTGCTCGGCATCGCCTTCTCGCCCGGCGGGGAGCTGGTCGTGCGCCTCACCCCGTCGCGCGCACTCTGGTACGGCGGGCTGACCTTTCCCAACGGGCTCGCCTCCGACGGGCGGGCGCTCTACGTGGCGGAGTCCTTCCTGCCGGGGATCAGCCGGATCGAGATCCTGCCCGACGGCTCGGCCGGAGCCCGCGAACTGGTCGTGGAGCTGCCCGGCGTGGTCCCCGACGGCCTCGCCTTCGGCCCCGGCGGCCTGCTCCACATCGCCTGCTACGAACCCAGCCAGGTGCTCAGGCTCCGCGACGGCCGCGCCGAGGTCGTCGCCCACGACCCCACGGCGCACCTGCTGTGCCACCCGACCAACATCGCCTTCTCCGGCTCCACGGCCTACGTCGCCAACCTCGGGCGCTGGCACATCACCGAGCTTTGACCGATTTCTACAAGACCCGTCGAGGGGCGCTGCCCATGATGAGGGTATGAGCATCAACCTGTCCGCGGCCGCCGACTTCATGGCCGGCCACGCCCGCGTCCTCGACCGCCGCCGCTTCGAGCTGCTGCTCGGCGCCACCGGCGCCAGCGACTCGGAGGCCGTGCTGGACGCTCTCGACGGTTACCGCAATCCCGACGGCGGCTACGGCTGGGGCCTGGAGGCCGACCTGCGCTCCCCCGAGAGCCAGCCGGGCGCCGCGCTGCACGCCTTCGAGGTGTTCGAGGACATCGCGCCGTTCACCTCGCCCCGCGCCCACGAGTTGTGCGCGTGGCTCTCCTCGGTGACCCTGCCCGACGGCGGCCTGCCGTTCGCGCTGCCCCTGACCGTCACCGCCGCCACCGCCCCCTGGTGGCAGGGCGCCGACCCGCACCAGTCGGCGCTGCAGATCACCTCGATCACCGCCGCGCTCGCCCACCGCGTGGCCGCGCACGACCCGGCCGTGGCCGGCCACCCGTGGCTGGAGCGCGCCACCCGCTACTGCCTCGACAGCCTCGCCGCCCTGGACGGCGAGCCGTTCGCGTACGTCCTGTCCTTCGCGATCCAGTTCCTCGACGCCCTGCACGACACCCGTCCCGCCGAGGCGGCGCCGCTGCTGGAGCGGCTCGGCACCTACGTGCCCGCCGACGGGCGGGTGCCGGTGGCCGGGGGCACGCAGGACGAGGCGCTGCACGCCCTCGACTTCGCGCCGCGCCCCGACCGGCCCGCCAGGGCGCTGTTCTCGCAGGCGGTGATCGACGCGGACCTGGACCGGCTTGAGGGGTTGCAGCAGGACGACGGGGGGTGGGTGGTCGACTACCTCAAGGTGTCGCCCGCGGGGGCGCTCGACTGGCGCGGCCACGCCACGGTGAGCGCCATCGACGTCCTCCAGCGCAACGGGCGGTTGTGACAGCGCGTCATTCTGCCTCGGGCTTGATCTCCTCGACCGCCGCCTTCGTGCGGGCCCGCTTCCGCCTGACCGCCGGATCGGAGCCGATGGCTGTCCGGAGCTCCGCTTGATCCTCCTGGGTCTGCACTCCGGAGTAGCGAGAGGGCCAGCAGGAAGGCTCTCATTGGCTTCCTCGAACGGCAACCATGCGGGGCCTGGGGCGGCAGCCCCAGCCGGGGGCGTGGGGGTGGGCCGAAGGCGCACCCCCACCAGACGCAGCCCGAGCCGAAGGCGAGGCCCTTTGCCCTAGTTGGCCACCCCGATCCGCCGTCCGATCGACGTGCCCTTCTCCAGTTCGTCGACCAGCGCCACCGCGTAGTCCTCGGCCGAGATGAAGCTGTTGCCCTCGTCGTCGGAGAGCAGTTCGTCGCCGCCCACCCGGTAGGAGCCCGTGCGGGTGCCGGGGGCGATCACGGCGGCCGGTGAGATGTAGGTCCACGACAGGTCGCCGGCGTTCTCCCTGACGAACTCGAGCAGGTCCCCCTGGGCCAGCGCCTCGTTCTTGTACATGTCGGGGAACTCCGGCGTGTCCACGAGCCGCACGCCGGGTGCGACTTCGAGCGAGCCGGCTCCGCCGACGATGACGACGCGGCGCACCCCGGCCTTGCGCGCGCCGTCGAGTACGCCCTGGCCGGCGGCGAGCAGTGGGGCGGAGGGCTCGGAGCCGTCGCGCGGCGGGGCGATGGCCAGGACGACGGCGTCCTTGCCGGTGGCGAGGGCGGCGACGGCGGAGGCGTCGTCCGCGGCGGCCGCCTGGGTGCCGGACGCTCCGCTGCGGGTGACTCCGGTGACCGTGTGGCCCCGGTTGACGGCTTCGGCCGCGATGCGGCTGCCGACCATGCCGGTCGCGCCGATCAGGAGAATCTTCATGATTTCGACGGTATCCATTGGATACTGGTTACTTCAACGTGCCATTGGTACCTTGGAGAAACTATGACCAAGGGAAATGCCTTCGACCCGAATTGCCCCACCCGGCTGGTGCTCGACCGCATCGGCGACAAGTGGACGGTGCTCGTCGTCCTGAACCTGTGCCAGGGGCCGATGCGTTTCACCCAGCTGAAGGACCAGATCGGCGGCGTGACCCCGAAGGTGCTCACCCAGACGCTGCGGGCGATGGCCAGGGACGGCCTGCTGACCAGGCACGTCTTCGCGGAGGTGCCGCCGCGTGTGGAGTACGAGCTTACCGAGCTGGGCCATTCCCTTCGCGCGCCGATCCAGGCGATCACCGACTGGGCCGAGGAGCACGTCCTCCAGGTGATGGCCTCCCGCACCGGTACCCTCGACCAGGATGAATGAGTTCGAGCTCACCCGCTTTCCCGTCGATCCGCGCGACCAGCTGAGGGCGTGGGACGCCGCCGACGAGTATCTCCTGGACGAGCTGCCCGAGGTGAGCGGCGAGGTCGTGATCCTCGCCGACCGCTGGGGTGCGCTGGCGACGGCCCTGGCCGACGTGAACCCGATCCAGATCACCGACTCGTTCCTCACCCAGCAGGCCACCCTCGACAACCTGCGGCGCAACGGCCGCCCCGCCGTACGGATGCTGACCACGCAGGACGCGCCGCCGGAGAGGATCGACGTGCTCCTCGTCAGGGTGCCCAAGAGCCTGGCGCTCCTGGAGGACCAGCTGCACCGGCTGGCTCCCGCCGTCCACGCCGGCACCCTGATCATGGGCACCGGCATGGTCACCGAGATCCACACGAGCACGTTGCAGCTGTTCGAGCGCATCCTCGGCCCGACGCGGACGTCGCTGGCCAAGCGCAAGGCCCGGCTGATCCACTGCACGCCCGACCTGACGATCCCGCGCGTGCCCAGCCCGTGGCCCAGGAGCTACGCGCTCCCCGACGGCACGATGATCGTCAATCACGCGGGGATCTTCTGTGCCGACCGCCTCGACGTCGGCACCAGGTTCTTCCTCGATCACCTGCCCAAGGCCCACGGCAGGGTGCTCGACCTGGGCTGCGGCAACGGCGTGGTGGGCCTGCGGGCGAGCCTCGACGACCCGGAGGAGGTCGTCTTCGCCGACGAGTCGTACCAGGCCATCGCCTCGGCGCGGGCCAACTGCCCGCAGGCGACGTTCGTCACGGGCGACAGCACCGCCGGCGTCACGGACGTCGACCTCGTCCTGAACAACCCGCCCTTCCACAGCCACAGGGGCACGACCGACCGTACGGCCTGGCGGATGTTCAAGGACTCCCGCCAGGCCCTGCGCCGGCAGGGCGAGCTCTACGTGATCGGCAACCGTCACCTCGGCTACCACGTCAAGCTGCGCCGCCTGTTCGGCAACTGCGAGGTCGTCGCGAGCGACCCCAGGTTCGTCATCCTGCGTGCGGTGAAGCGTTGACGAAGGCCGCCAGGTCGGCCGACTGCTGCACGCGGATGCCCTCGTGCACGTACATCATGTGGCCGGCCTCGTAGTACTTGAACTCGATCTGGCCGCGCAGCTCGCCCGGCACCCTGAGGTGGGCGAAGGTGTGCTCGGCGGCGAAGTACGGCGTGGCGCCGTCGTGGTAGCCGCAGGCCACGTGCACGCGCAGGTGGGGGTTCTGCCGCATCGCGGAGCCGAGCTTGTCGACGACGTTGACGGAGGCGCCCTCGAACTCCTTGTACGACCACGGCTGCACGCGCCCGGTGAGGATCTCGTAGGGCAGGTCGTTGGAGTAGCCGAGCTCGGTGCGCAGGTAGTGGTTGAGCGCGGCGGAGTAGGGCCCCATGATCGCGCTCATGCTCGGGTCGTAGGTGAAGCTCTCGCGTCCGTAGTCGGGGTCCCAGCCGGTGAAGCGGCCGTCGAGGCGGCCCACGGTCTGGCGGCGTGAGCGCAGCACCTCGGTGAAGAAGCGCACGTGCTCGATGCGCAGGTCGACCCGGTCGACGTAGTCCTCGGACAGGCCCGTCAGCCGGGCGACGGTCGCGACGTGCCCCGAGCGCTCGTCGTCGGTCAGCCGCGTGCCGCGCGCCAGCGCCCACGGGTAGTCGCGGGCGGCGTACTCCTCGGCCTCGCGCAGCACGTCGGCCAGGGGGCGGTCGCCGTGCAGGCCGTGGTAGTGGGCGATCGCCGCGTAGGTCGGCAGGAACAGCGCGTAGGGCTGGTCGTTGCCCTCGCGGAAGCGGATCGTGCCCATGTCCAGGACGCTGGAGATCAGCATCAGCCCGTTGAGGTACATGGAGTAACGCGACTGCAGGTAGTCGGCGAGCGCGGCCGCGCGCAGCGTGCCGTACGACTCACCGGCCAGGAACTTGGGCGACATCCAGCGCCCGTTGCGTGTCGTCCACAGCCGGATGATCTCGCCGACGGACTCCAGGTCGCCGGTGAACCCGTGGAAGGCGGCGGCCTTCTCGCCTTCGGCCGCTCGGGAGTAGCCGGTGGAGACCGGGTCGATGAAGACCAGGTCGCTGTCGCGCAGCAGCGTTTCAGCGTTGTCGGCCAGGCTGTAGGGCGGGGGCAGCAGGTTGCCCGCGTCGCCCATCACGATCCGGCGGGGGCCGAGCACGCCCAGGTGCAGCCAGACGCTGGAGGAGCCGGGCCCGCCGTTGAAGGCGAAGGTGACGGGTCTGCTCGAGGGGTCGGCCCCGTCGAGGGTGTAGGCGGTGACGAACACCTCCGCCTTGGCCTTGTGCCCGTCGAACGTGCCGTCGGTGAAGGCCTCCTCGCGCAGGACCACGGTCCCCGTGGTCGCGGTGTAGGCCTCACCCGTCGGCAGGGTGTGCTGGGTGGTTACGAGATCGTCGGTGGGCTCAGCGGGCTTGGCCTGCGGCTCTTCGGGGTCTTGCGCCATGAAGCAACACTATGGGGCGATCTACCCCGGATGAGACGGGTCGGCGAAGCGCTCGTTGGGCACCTGGGCGTACCAGCCGGGCCGTCCGGGGTCGCGATCGTAGAGGTAGCCGCCCTTCTCGCGGTAGAACTCGGAGTACTCCGCGACCTTCGCCGCGTCGAGCCGCACCCCGAGGCCGGGCCCGGACGGCACCGCGATGCGCCCGTCGCGATACTCCAGCTTGCCTCCCTCGATGACGTCGTCGAGCAGCTGGTGGTAGTGCGCGTCGGCGGCGTATCCCAGGTTGGGCAGCACCGCGCCCAGGTGCAGCATGGTCGCCAGTTGCACGCCCAGCTCCCCCGACGAGTGCACGGCCACCCCGAGCTGGAAGGTCTCGCACACCCCCGCCGCCTTCACGCAGGGCCGCACGCCGCCCCAGAACGTCGTGTCGAGCAGCACCACGTCGGCGCTCCTGCGCAGCACGTTGGAGGCGAGCTGCTCGAAGTTGACCACGACCGTGTTGGTCGCCAGCGGCACCCGCAGTTGCTCGCGCAGGTAGCGCAGCCCTTCGAGTCCGAAGACCGGATCCTCCAGGTAGTCGTTGTCGAGGTGCTCGATCGCCCGGCCGAACCGCAGTCCCTCGGCCATCGACAACACGGCGTTCGGGTCGTAGCGCAGCCGGTCGCCGGGGAAGGCCTCGGCCAGCGCCCGGTAGCACTCCAACTCGTAGTCGGGCGGGAAGACGCCGCCCTTGAGCTTGTGAACGGTGAAGCCGTGCTCCCCCTTGAGCGCGCGGGCGTGCGCGACAAGCTGGTCGGGGGTGCGCACCTCGTCGAAGCCGTCGCCCGCGTAGCGGAAGAACAGGTAGGAGGCGAACGGCACCTCGTCGCGCATCCGCCCGCCGAGCAGGTCGCAGGCGGCCACGCCGAGGTGCTGGCCGATCAGGTCGAGGCAGGCGAACTCGATGGCGGCCAGGAGCTGGGTGCGGTTGTTGTACAACGACGCCGTCGGGTTGGCGATCTTGAAGCGGAGCGCCTCCAGCTGGAAAGGATCGTGATCTTTCAGGTACGGCATCAGCGCGCGGAAGGCCGCCTCCGCGCTCTCCCCTCCGCCGCCCATCTCCCCCAGCCCGACCAGCCCGTTGTCGGCCTCCACCTCGACGAGGGTGCGGACGAAGCGTCCCCAGTGGGCGCCGTTGCTGTGACGCAGCGGCGCCTCCAGGGGCACCGCCACCGTCGTCGCCCGGATGTCAACGATCTTCACAGCTCCACCACTCCGCAGGCGGGTATCCGCACCTTCACCGATCTCTCGCCCAGCCGTACCGTGACCTCCACCGGCTCGGAGGACAGCGACCTGAGCCGGGCGACCGGCCCGGCCCCCAGCGAGGTGATCCGCACGTCCGGGTGGTCGACTTCCGCGAACCTCTCCTCCGGCAGCGCCGTGCCGGTCGGCACCGCGATGAACGGGTCGGTCAGCCCCGCCGCCGTCTCGGCGCCCAGCCGCCTGGCGTCGGCCCGCGCCCGCGAGGCGACCGCGTAGCGGAAGGTCGTCTCGCCCTGCTGCTGGGCGGGGAAGTTGGTGTCCCAGATGTTGTTCAGCGCCCAGGAGTAGAGCGTGCCCGGCTCGTCGTCGAGCGTCGGCGGGAACGGCGCGTAGGGCATGTGGATGGTGCCGAGCTGGACCAGCGGCGCCTCCATCGTCGCCCACGCGATCGTGAGCTCGGGATCCTCGAACGCCATCCAGTGCCTGATCGGCAGCATGTAGGCGGCCGAGCCCGGCACCTTGGGCAGGTCGGTGCCGCCGACTCCGCCCGTCAGCTCCCAGGCGGCGGGCGGCCTGCCCGCGGCGAAGGGGAAGGCCAGGAAGACCGCCTCCTTGCCGGGTGTGCCCTGCTTGGCGAGCTGGTAGCGCAGGTCGAGGCGGGGCACGCCGCGATGCAGCTCGATCGTGGTGCGCAGCCAGTCGACGCCCTTGCCCTGGAGTTCCACGACGAGCTTCTCGCCCACGGCGGTCCTGACCGACTTCACGATGGCCGCGTGCCTGGCGATCGCGCGGTCGCCGAGCAGGGTGCGGTCGTGCGCGCCGACGTGGCCCGACATGTGGTTGAAGTGCGGCGCGGTGGCGTAGCGGTCGTAGACGTACTGCCCGAACCCTCCGGCGGCGTCCTGGTTGACCAGCTCGCGCCCGGCCACCTTGTCGAAGATCGAGCGGATGTGGCCTTCGCGCACGCCGTAGCTCACCCGGTAGAACTCGTTCTCCAGCACCGGCTCCCCCGTCTCGGCGGCGGCCGGTGCCCGCTCGCCGGGGGCGACGTCCAGGCGCACGTATCCGAATCCGGGCACGTCCTCGACCACCGCCTCCAGATGCCTGCCGATCGGCCTGGTCGGCCAGTCCTCCGGCTCGACCACCTCCTCGTGGTGCGGCACCCGCCGCCCGGTCCGCGCGTCGACGAGCACGATCGGGGCGTCGAGCGGCACGACGTCACGCGGGAGGAAGGCCCGCACCACGTCCGTGCGCGTGTTCGTCGCGGGATTGAAGACCGCGAAGGAGCCCGTGCCGCGCCCGAACCGGCTGATGGCGGCCTGCAGCAGGTCGCAGGCGTCGTCCTGGGCCTGGTAGGCCCCGGCGGACTTGCGTGTCCACTGCAGGCCGCCCGAGTCGCCCGCCTCCTCGGCGTCCTCCCACGGGTTGGCCGCGCCCCAGGTGTGCTCGTTGAACAGCGCGACCTTGTCGTAGGCGTCGTCGATGTCGGCGGTCGCGTCGTGCCCGGCCAGCGTGTTGAGCGTCTCGGCCGCGCGCAGCGCGCTCTGCGCCCGCCGCACGTACCCCAGCGGCCGGGCGCCGGAACCGAGCCCGTCGGCCCACCAGTCCGTCCAGTCGCCCTCGTGGACGGCGAGCGCGTCGAAGTGCCGCTCGGCCACGTGGTCGAAGAAGTCGCTGCTGGTCGCCGAGCGCAGCCGGGGCCAGGCCCAGTCCTGGTTCCACTGCCTGACGATCGAGGCGGGCACGATGGAGGGCCCCGCGTTGTCGGCGTGGGCGCCCTGGACCCTCAGGTGCAGCGCGTCGAGCTCGTAGGGCGGCTTGGCCGCGTCGGGCCCGAGCCAGCCGAAAGTGCCGGGGCCGTACGGGTAGGAGCGGTTGGCCAGCGAGTCCAGGTAGCGCGGCAGCAGGTCGATGCTGAGCTCGTAGGAGTCGGTGAGCCCGACCGTGTTGCCCTCCATGTAGGCCATGCCGTGTGGGGTGTCGGTGAACCAGACCAGGAGCTCCTGCCCTGAGGGCGCCCTCCAGCGGAAGGGCCGCGTCAGGCCGTCGCCGCCGTGCAGGTACGGCACGCTGCGTCCGGCCCAGTTGTGGGCGGCGGCCAGGTAGCGCACGCCCACCGAGTTCAGCGCGTCGACGAGCCCGACCACCGCCCCTGGCACGTCGGTGTGCATGGCCGAGCGCACCGGGAACGGGAAGGACCTGACGAAGCGCAGCTGCCGATAGAGCTCCTCGGTCGAGCAGGCCTCGGTGTGCAGCTGGAAGGGCAGCGCGGTCACCTCGACGACGCCCTGCCGTACGAGCTCGGCGAAGGCCTCGACCTGCGGCGCGGGACGCGCCGCCAGCCACTTGATCGCCGGGTACGACGACTCGACCGTCCAGCGGAAGCGGGCGTCGTCGTCCCAGGCGGCCGTCTCCTGGGCCAGGCGGAGCGCGGCGTCGAGGTAGTCGAGGTGGTGGCGCAGGACCGTGCCCTGCGGGTCGGTGTAGCCGATGTCGAGGTGGGAGTGGTGGACGACGAAGACCGTCCACTTGCGCTGCGGCGTGACGATGACCCGCGCCGAGCCGATCCCGGGGGCCTCCAGCGTGAACGCACGCGGGGAGTCGACCTCGGGCACGAGGAAGGTGCCGTCGCTCTCCAGCTCGTCCAGCCGGTACGTGACGCCGGGCGGCCCCGACACCCGCACCACCTGGCGGCCGTCGTGGGTGAACAGCGGCACCATCGAGACCCGCACCCCCGGCAGCACCTCGGTCGAGGTGTTCTCGCGCAGGGTCTGGCGGATGCCGTCGTAGTCGGGCGAACCAAGACTCGGCTGCAGCAGCCGGCTCGTCATCACACGCTCCCTAGGGACAGGCCTCGGGCGAAGAGGCGCTGGGTGGCCAGGAACAGCAGCACGGTCGGCAACGAGACGACCAGCCCCGCGGCCAGGCCGACGGGCACCGGCGTGCCCGCGTAGACGTCGGTCATGAGCCCGGCCAGCACCGTCATGACCGGCCGCACCTCGGCCGTCTGGGTGAGGGCCAGGCCGAAGAGCAGGTCGTTCCAGATAAAGGTGAACTCCAGGATGAACACCGCGGCCAGCGCCGTGCCCGCCAGCGGCAGGTAGATGCGCCAGAAGATGCGGGCCGTGGACGCGCCGTCCATGCGGGCGGCCTCGAAGATCGAGTAGGCGATGCCGGTGAAGAAGTTGCGCAGCACGAAGGCGGCCAGGGGCACGCTGATCGCGGTGTAGACCAGGATCATGCCCAGGCGCCTGTCGTAGAGGCCGAGGTCGGAGTAGGTGACGAAGAGCGGCACGAGCAGCATCTGCGACGGGAAGATCGTGCCGCCGAAGATGAACATGAACCACCAGAAGCCGCCCCGCAGCCGCAGCACCACGATGGTGTAGCCGGCCATCGCGCCGATGACCACCGCGAGGGCGGGCGAGGCGAGGCTGTAGAGCAGCGTGCCGGCCAGGCTCGCACCCAGATCGGCCCGCTCCAGCGCCGTGGCGAAGTTCTGCAGGAGCCGGAACTCACCCGACGGGATCCAGGCCTTCGACGGGTCGTAGGAGCCGGCCGGCCGCATGGCGTTGACCAGCAGCAGATAGGTCGGGCCCAGCCACACCAGGCCCAGCACGATCAGTACGGCACGGCGGATCACGTGACCTGCCTCTTCAGGTAGAGGTACGACGCCAGCCCGGTGACCACGGTGAGCAGCACCGCCACCGCCGAGCCGTACCCGTATTCACTGGCCACGAAGGTGTCGCGGTACATGGTCACCGCGAGCGTCTCCGACGACCGCCCCGGACCTCCCTGCGTCATGACCCACACGATGTCGAAGGTCTTCAGGCTCGCCACCAGCGCGAGCCCCACCACGACCGCGGTCAGCGGCGCCATGAGCGGCCAGATCACGTGGCGGAACAACGACCATCCCCCGGCGCCGTCGAGCCGCGCGGCCTCGATGGGCTCCTTGGGGATGGACTGCAGCCCGACGACGAACAGCAGGGTGTTGACGCCGAGCTGCTGCCAGGTCCACACCAGCAACATCGCCAGCGTGTTGTGCGGCGCCTCCTGCAGGAAGGCCGTGTCGACGCCGAGCAGCAGGTTGGCGATGCCGCCGTGCGACAGGATCGGGCTCCACACCATGCCCAGCCCGGCCCCGCTCAGCGCGTAGGGCAGCATGAACGGCAGCCGGTACCAGGCGCCGCGCTTCAGGTCGTACGACAGCACCGCCACCAGCAGCCCGAGCCCCACCGGGAGGATCATCGTCCCCGCCACCCAGATCAGCGTGTTGCGGATCGAGGTGAGCAGGGCGGGGTCCTGGACGAGCTCGGCGAAGTTGCCGAGCCCCGCGAACTGCGCCGGGGCCAGGCCGTCGTAGCGGGTGAAGCTCAGGTAGCCGGTCCACAGGAAGGGCGCGTAGAGCAGCGCTGCCACCAGCAGGACGGCCGGCGCCACGTAACCGGCACGCCACTTCACTGGTGCGTGCTCCAGTACTCGTCGGCGGCCTTCTGGATGTCCTGCAGCACCTTCTGGTATTCAGCGGGCTTGGTGACGAACAGCCCGAAACCGTCGAGCGCGGCGGTCAGGATGGGCGGCGGCGTGGCCTCGAAGTAGCGGTTGACCAGGCGGTACTTCCCGCTGCCCGCGTCCTTGGTGATCTGGCCGAGCGCCTGGTCGGCGATGGCCACCTTGGGGTTGGCGCTGACGTCGCCGCGGGTGGTCGCCCACTTCTCCTGCGCCTCCGGGGTGGTCCACCACTTGAGGTACTTCATGCTGGCGTCCGCGTCGGGCGCGCCGGTCAGG
Organism: Nonomuraea soli; assembly: GCF_013761175.1. Lineage (GTDB taxonomy): Bacteria > Actinomycetota > Actinomycetes > Streptosporangiales > Streptosporangiaceae > Nonomuraea > Nonomuraea soli. Next base: position 927,840 of record NZ_JACDUR010000003.1, on the reverse strand, counting down.
GAGCAGAGCGGGCCGCTCTCGAAGATCACCGAGGTCTTGGGGAGCGAGGCGTTGATGTTCGGGATCACGAAGAAGCCGTAGTCGGTGCCCGCCTTGAGACTGCGCTGGGTCATGCTCGTGTTGAACCAGGTGCCGAAGGAGACCATCGCGCTCTTGCCGTTCTTGAGCGAGTCGGCGGGGTCGGTCTTGTCGCCGGGATTGACGAAGTATCCAGCGTCGATCATCGACTTCCAGCGCTCCATCACCTGGACCACGCCCGGGTCGGTGTACTTGGCCTTGCCGGTGGAGAGCCTGTCGTACAGGTCGGGGTCCGTGCCCGCCAGCATCTGCTCGAACCAGACGAAGGAGAACAGCACGCTGGTGTGGTAGAACGCCTTGACGTTGTTCCGCTTGAGGGTGTCGGCCACCTGGATGAGCTCGTCCCAGGTCGTGGGCGGCCGCAGGCCGTACTGGTCGAAGGTCTTCTTGTTGTAGAACATGCCCCAGTAGGCGACGTTCAGCGGCACGCAGTACTGCTTGCCGTCGAAGGTGTAGTACGGGGCGAGGTCCTGCGGTAAGTCACCGTTCTTGATCGCTTCCTGCCAGATCGCGGTGGTGTCGGCCACCTGCTTCTGCTTGACGATCTCCTGGAGCATGCCGCCGGTCTGCCAGGTGAACAGGTCGGGCTTGGTGTCGGTGCGGAAGGCCGCCTTGATGAGCGCCTGATACTGCGCCGAGTCGGTGTGGCCGACGGGCTTCACACCCAGGCCGATCTTCTGCTTGGACAGGGCGCCCATGTCCTCGAAGTACTTACTCCAGGCGCCCTTGTCGTTGTAGAGCGACAGCTCGGTTTTCTTGGGGGCTTCGGCTGCGGTGCCGCAGGAGGTCAAGAGGATCGCCACGCCTAACGTGGCCACGACCGACCGGATCATGGGACCTCACATCCGTTGTTCTATGACCGTCTTCACATCCAGGAGATGGGCCTTCATCAGCTCGCCCGCCGACTGCGGGTCGCCGTCCACGATCGCTTCGAGGATGGCCAGGTGCTCCTCGTAGTCGCGGCGGCGGTCGTCGAACAGGCGCAGGATCTCGCGCTGCTCGGAGGCGTGCACCGTGAGCAGGGAGTCGACCACCTCGGCCAGCACGCCGTTGCCGGCCGCCCGCGCCACCGACCGGTGGAAGTCGAGGTTGACCTCGGCCAGTTCCGTGTCGCGGCCCTGCAGGTACTGCGCGGCCCGGTCCAGCAGGGTGCGCAGCTCCGCTCCACGCTTGTTGAGCGCCGCCCTGGCGGCCAGCGGGGGCTCGATCAGGATCCGGGCGTCGAGCAGGTCGAGCAGCTGCTCGCCGTGGATCTGGCGGACGTTGGGGTTGGGCAGCACGACCCGCTCGATGGCGGCGCCCACGTAGATGCCGGAACCGTGCCGCATCTCGATCGCCCCGGTGGCCTCCAGGCGCCGCAGCGCCTCGCGAAGCGTCGGGGTGGTCACGGCGAACCGCTGGGAGAGCTCCCTGGTCGAGGGGAGCCGGTCACCCGGCCGGTGACCGCCCTGGCGGATGAGATCCAGCATGCGCTCGGTGAGCGCGTCCGACAGGGTGGGGCGCGTCACTTCACTGTGGGACATATCAAGTCATCTAATCACCTAAGCGGTGCAAACACCAGGTATCGTCTCGGGGTGAAAAAAGTGCTCGTGTGGACCGCTTCCGTGCTCGCGGTCCTGGTGGTGGTGGCCCTCGGGGCCGGGGGCTGGTACTACTCCGGGATGGTCATCGACCCGGCACGGGGGCCCGCCTCGTACCCGATCGAGGTGACCGCCGTCTCCGGCGGCCAGGTCACGCTGAAGGGCGGCGGCGACACCGACTCCCCCGGCATGTACGGCCTGACGTGGGCGGGAGGAAGCGCCCTGGTCGGCCCGGTGTCGAGCGTCTCGGGCGAGAGCGTCACGCGGCTGCTCATCAAGGTGCGCAAGGGCGAGCTCAAGCCCGGCGTCCGCGCCTACCTCGACCGGTGGATGTACGGCGACGAGGACCCCACCTCCGCCCTCGGCCTGCCGTACGAGAAGGTCTCCATCAAGGGCTACCCCGCCTGGCGGCTCGACGGCCAGGCCAAGACGTGGGTCGTCGCCGTCCACGGGCGCAACGCCAACCCGTCGGAGACGCTGCGGGTCATGCCGTTCTTCCACAGGCTGGGGATGCCGGTGCTGTCGATCGGCTACCGCAACGACCGCGGCGCTCCGGCCAGCGACGACGGCAAGTTCCACCTCGGCGCCTCCGAATGGCAGGAGGTGGCCGCCGCCGTCGCCTACGCCCAGTCGCAGGGCGCCTCCGACGTGATCCTGTACGGCTGGTCCATGGGCGGAGCCATCGTCTCCACGGCCGCGCGCAAGATGCCCGACGCCCCCATCAAGGGGATCATCATGGACAGCCCGGTGCTCGACTGGACCCCGCCCATCGAGGCAGGCGCCCGCGAGCAGGGCGTGCCCGTGTGGTTCGCGGGAGTGGCCAAGTTCATCGTCGAGCGGCGGACCGGCATCTCCTTCGACGACCTCGACCAGGTCAAGCACGCTTCCGCGTTCAAGACGCCGATGCTGGTCTTCGCCGACTCGGCCGACACCGGGGTGCCCATGGGCGCCGCCGCGGCCTTCGCCAAGGCACGCCCGGACCTGGTGACGTTCGTCCAGACCGACGGCGGCGGGCACGTCGGGTCGTGGAACGTCGACCAGGCTCGCTACGAGCGGGCGCTGGCGGACTTCGTCAGCTGACCCTGGACTCGGAGGCCTTCCAGGTGTTGCACGCCTTGGGGCTGCCGGCCCGGTAGCCCTGGGTGAACCAGGCGAACTCGTTCTTGGTCACCTTCGCCTGCCAGATCCTGTGGTAGCGCTCCTCGACCGGGTGGGGAGCTTCTGCCCTCAGCAGCGGCTTCCAGTTCTTGGAGGTGCGGCCCAGCGCCTTCATCGTCACGCCGGTCAGGCAGGCCACCTGGTAGTCGAAGCGGCGCCGGTGCTCCTGGAGCAGCTTCTCGTCGCCGTCGTTCGGCAGCGCCCGGTAGCCGAGGGTGATGCCGGCGCGGTCCATGACCACCCTCGCGAAGGCGTCGGCGAACTGGACCTGGATGGCCAGGTCGTCCTTGGCCTTGATCCAGTCGTTGGCGAGGTAGACGTCCAGGCCGTAGAACCGGTCGATGAAGGAGTCCTTGAACTCGACGCCGGTGGCGTTCCCCTTGGGCTCCTTGAGGAACCTGACGCGCGGCTCCTCCCATTCCGGGACCAGGGGCTTCCACGACTTGCTGAGGCAGGCGACCAGGTTCTTGACGTACTTCTCCGTCGACGCCTTGCTCGTGCCCTTCTTGAGCGAGCACGTGACCTTGGCGAGCTTGCCCTGCTTGTAGAGGGCGTTGTGGGTCAGCTCGGGAGCACCCTGGACGGGATCGGCCAGGAGGGCGAGCGCGGTGACGATGCTGGTGATCACGAGTGCGGATATTAGGGCACTTTCTTCAACAAATCGAGCATGATTCTCACCTGCTCCTTCCGTGACTGCTCGACCTGCTTGGCCCAGGCCTTCACCTCGGGATTGGCCCCCGCGAACCCCTCCTTGTAGGCCAGCTGCACCGCGTCGTCCTGATGCGCGATCAGCAGGTTCAGCGCGTCCCGGTCGAACCGCGTCGAGCCGCGCAGGGCCGCGATCTGCTCCTTGTCGGTCTCGGGCACGTCATGCCCGCCGTGCGCGTCGCTCGGCGCGGCCAGCGGCTGCTCCCACTCCTGCAGCCACCGTCCCATGGTCGCGACCTCGCCGCTCTGCGTGCTCTCGATCGCCGCGGCGAGGGTCCTGAGCTCCTCGTTGCCCGCCCGCTGCCGGGTCAGCCTGGCGAGCTCGACCCCCTGCTTGTGGTGCGGGATCATCATCTGCAGGAACATCACGTCGTCGGCGTTGACCGGCCCGGTGCCCGGCCCCGTGTCGGCGCCGCATCCGGCGAAGGCGACGAATGCGGCGACGAGCACGGCGATGACCTTCATCCCCTCAGTTCAGGGCAGAAACGTCTATCTTCGCAAGACGTTCTGTATCGGCCAGGATGTTCATCTGGACGACCTTCCCGCCCGCCACGGTGAAGCCCAGTATCGCGATGACCTCGCCGTCCTTGATCGTGATCGTGCCGAGGCCCCCGTTGACCAGCGCGAGCCTGCCGTACTGCGCCTGGCCCCTGTGCAGGGAAGCCTGCGCGGCCACCGCGTCGGCGCCGCGCACCAGCCGCGAGACGCCCAGCTCGCCGTAGTCGACACGCAGCACCACCTCCGGGTCCAGCAGCGCGACCAGCGCCTCGAAGTCGCCGGCGCGCGAGGCGGCCAGGAAGGCGGAGACGACCTCGCGCTGCAGCCCGGCGTCCGGGTCGGGTACGGCACGCGCGTCCTGCACCCGCTTGCGCGCCCGGCTGGCCAGCTGCCTGGTCGCCGCGACGTTGCGCTGCACGATCGGGGCGATGTCGTCGAACGGCACCGCGAACATGTCGTGCAACACGAACGCCAGCCGCTCGGCCGGAGACAGCGCGTCAAGCACCACCATCATCGCCAGGCCCACCGAGTCGGCCAGCAACACCTCCTGCTCGGGATCGACCCCGTCGACGGCGCCCACGACCGGTTCCGGCACGTAGTCCTCGCGCCGGGAGGTGCGGGCGCGGAGCATGTCGAGGCACACGCGCCCCACCACCGTCGTCAGCCAGCCGGGCAGGTTCTCCACATCACTGACGTCCGTACGGCTCAGCCGGATCCACGTCTCCTGCACCGCGTCCTCGGCCTCGGAGAGCGAGCCGAGCATCCGGTACGCCACGGCGTTCAGGTGGTCCCGGGTGGCTTCGAACTGCTCTGTTTCCGTCATCATCCTCACATTCTTGTCTGACGAAGGGAGCAGGCCGAATGTGACGTCAGCCCGCCATCCCCAGGAAAGAAGGCCATCGGGACGAGCGCGACCAGCCACCACCTGGGCGCGGCGCCTTCTGCGCACCTTCACCCCGAGCGGTCATCGACGGTGGAGCCTGCACCGTCGGAAAATGACTGGCCCGTCGCCGAGGGACGCTTCTAAGGTGCCCGTATCGGACTCGACCTCGTGAGGACTTCACCCGCGTGACGCCGCCTGCTCTGTAGACCTGACCCCGCTCCGTCGCATGCGACGCGTTCCTTCCGCATGCCCAACGTCAGGTCTTCAGAGAGATCATGTCTTCACGTCTTCATATCGTGCTGCCCTGGGCCGTACGCCGTACCCGCCTGCCCCTGCTGGCCCTGCGCTGCGTCGACTGCGGCTGCGAAACAGCCCACGTCGGCGACGGCCGCTTCCGCGTCAACGCCAACGGCAAGTTGCTCGACATCTGGCTCCTGGTCCACTGCGTGAACTGCGACTGGACACGCAAGCTCACCGTCCACGAGCGCGTCTCGGTCCGGTCACTCGCGCCGGGACTGCTCGACGGCTACTCCGACAACGCACCGGAGCTCGTGACCGCGTTCCTGTTCGACCCGCTCGTGGGCCGGCGCAACCGGTTCACGCTGCTGTGGGACGGGTGCTGGGAGTTCGTTCACTCGCCCCCGCCGGAGAGCCCGTGGCCGGTGCAGGTGTCGGTCACCTTCCACGACCCGATCCCTGTGCGGCCTGACCGGCTCATCGGTCAGGGGCTGGGGATCTCGCGCGGCGAGATCGCCGCGCGTGTCAAGATCGACATCCCGTTGAACCGCAAGACTCACCGGGATTTCTCGTTCATCCTTTTGTGACAGCCTTGCGCAGCTGCTGATCTCTGATCACCGCGAGAGCTGCGAGGTGGAGGAGTATCGCTGTTCCGGCGAGGAGAGCGACGGCCCGGAAGACGGACCCGCTGAACTCGCCGGACAGGGATTTGTACACCAGGAAGAAGCCGAGAAGCAGTTGCGATCCCCGGCCGATCCTGGCCCTCACCCACGGCACGCTGTGGAAGACGACTGCGCCGGAAATCGCGAAGACGAGGATCAGAAGCGACGCGGAGAGCTGCGACGGCGGTTCGCCCAGAAGGACCGCCAGGCCTCCGACGTATCCCACGACCGCAACCGTGATCAGGCCGTAGCGCGGGGCCATGGGCAGCGCGTCAAACCAGGACATGGCGGCCATGCTAGGGGAGATCGCCCTCGCCGACCATGGCGAGAAACGCCCCCAGCCTCTCGGTCAGATACTCCCCCAACGGCCGGTCCGCCCGAAAAGCCCACCAGGTGAGCGACCCCTGCCACTGCGCCGCCAGCGCGCTCCCGGCGCCGTCGCCCGCGAGCCTGGCATCGAGCGCCGCCGTCAGCTCCTCCTCCCACGCGACCCCCCGCGCCCGGAGCGCCGGATCGCGCACGTCCTCCCGGAGCAGCAGCAGCCCCTCCCCGTACGCCTCCACCCCTTCGTACTGCCCGGACAGCCCGACGAGCAGCTCGATCGCCCCCGCGGGCGTGTGCGGCGCCGTCGCCGCCAGGTCCCTGGTCAGCGCGTCGAGCCGGTCCCAGGCGTGCAGCAGCGTGCGCTGGACGAGCACCTTCTTGTTCGCGAACCGCTGCACCAGCGTCGCCGCCGACAAGCCGCACCGGCCCGCGAGGGCCGCGAACGTGAGCTCGCCCACGCCGCCTTCGTGCACCAGCGCGAGGGCGGAGTCGAGCACCTCGTCATCACTCAGGGTCTTGGTCCGTGCCACCTTTGCATTATAACCGAATGTTCGTTTATAAATAAGGCATGAACCTCACAGGCAAGGTCGCCCTCGTCGCCGGAGCCACCCGAGGAGCGGGCCGCGGCATCGCCGCCGAACTGGGCGCCGCGGGAGCGACCGTCTACGTGACCGGCCGCACCACCCGCGACCACGCCTCGGAGTACGGCAGGCCGGAGACCATCGAGGACACCGCCGAACTCGTCGACAGCCTGGGCGGCGTCGGCATCGCCGTACCCGCCGACCACCTCGTCAAGGACGACGTCCGCGCCCTGGTCGACCGCATCCGCGACGAGCAGGGACGGCTCGACGTGCTCGTCAACGACATCTGGGGCGGCGAGCACCTCTTCGAGTTCGACAGGACGGTCTGGGAGCACGACCTCGACAACGGCCTGCGCCTGCTGCGACTGGCCATCGACACCCACCTCGTCACCAGCCACTACGCCCTGCCGTTGCTCATCGAGCGCCCCGGCGGCTTGGTGGTCGAGGTCACCGACGGTACGACCGAGTACAACACCGACCATTACCGCAACTCCCCCTTCTACGACCTGGCCAAGGTCGCCGTGAACCGCATGGCCTGGCAGCACGCGAAGGACCTGGAGAAGTACGGCGCCACCGCCGTCTCGCTGACCCCCGGCTGGATGCGCTCGGAGAACATGCTCGACCACTTCGGCGTGACCGAGCCGACATGGCGTGACGCGATCGCGCGGGAGCCGCATTTCGCCATCTCAGAAACCCCGCGCTACGTCGGCCGGGCCGTGGCGGCCCTCGCGGCCGACCCCGAACGCGCGCGGTGGAACGGCCGGTCGTTGTCGAGCGGCGGCCTGGCCAAGGAGTACGGTTTCACGGACCTGGACGGCTCGCGGCCCGACGCGTGGCGCTACATCGTCGAGGTCCAGGACACGGGCAAGCCGGCGGACACCACCGGATACAGGTGATCGTCGGCGATCTGAGCTCAGGGAGCGTGCAGGAGGGCGATCTAAGCTCGGAAACGTGCAGGAGGGCGATCTAAGCTCGGAAACGTGCAGGAGAAGACCCCCGTCCCGGTCACGCGCATCCGCACCCTGGACGCCTCCGCCGAGGTCCTGGCCCTGAGCGGCGACTACGACGCCGCCGTCGCGAAGCTCGACGCCGCCCGGAGCACGGCCGTGATCTGCCCGATCGACCGAGCCCTGCGAGCGGCCAACGCCGTCGAACGCCTCGAAGACCGGATCCGCGCCCTCGGATCGGTGGCCAGGGCCCTGTCCCGAGCAGGCCGCCACACCCGGCCGATCCTCGATCCCTACATCGAAGCCGACCTCTCCTCCTCCGGCCTGCGCGCGCTCGCCGAAGCCCTGATCATGGCAGGCGACCTGGACGCCGCCGCATCGGTGGCCGGCCGCGACCCCGACCCGAGCTGGGGCTGGGACGCCTTCGCCCACAGCCTCATCCGGGCGGGCCACCTCGACCACGCCCAGGCCACGGCCAGGCTCCTCATCCCCAACCGCCCGCGCCGCAACCTCGCCCTCCTCCTCGTCGCCCAGGAACTGGCCGGCTCCCAGCGCGCCGACGAGGCCAGGAAGATCGTCGAGCACATCACCGACCCCGCCCACCGCAGCCGAGCCCTGAGACACGCGGCCCGTACGGCGGAGCAGCTCGACCGTGCCCAGGTGGCGACGTGGGGCATCACCAACTCCAGCACCCGCGACACGGAGCTGCTCGCCCTGGCCACCGCCTGGATCGAGCTCGGCCACCCCGACCGCGCGGCGGCGGCCGTCGAGTCCATCGCCTCGTCCGCCGGCCGCGTCCGCGCCGCCATCACCCTGGCCCGCCTGGGCCATCCCGCCGCCCTCGAAGCCCTGCCGCCGGCCGCGGCACCGATCGACCCCGACCTGCCGGCCGCCCTGGCCCAGGCAGGCAGACCGGACGAGGCCCTGGCCCTGGCGAACACCATCCCCAGCGCCTACCACCGGCAACAGGCCCTGATCCGCGTCGCCCGCGCCATGGACGACGGCACCCGCGCCCCGGCCGACGGCACCCGCGTCTTGGACGACCTGGTGACGGCCGCTCTGTCGGCCGACGGCGAAGACGACATCCGCCACCTCTACGCCCTGACCGAGCTCGCCCTGGCGGCACGCCCTGACCAGGCGGCCGCCCTCCTGGAGCGCGCCGAATCCCTGATTCCCACCCTCTACGAGGAGGAGGAACGCCTCGAAGCCTGGCGGTTACTCGTGCAGGCCCTGGCCAGAGCGGGCCTCCTCGATCGTGCCGACGCCGTCGCCGCCCGCCGCTGGCCCTCCCCCTGGCCCGACCTCGTCCGCACCCTGTGCGACCTCGGCGCCTACGACCAGGCGCAGGACCGGGCGCGCTCCATCCCGGACCCGGGCCGCCGCTCCTGGGCCCTCCACCGCATCGCCGCGGCCCACGCCCAGTCGGGCAGGACGGCGGAGGCGGAATCGCTCGCCCGCACCATCGAGGAGCCGGAACCCCGGGCCAAGGCCCTCCTCGCCGTCGCCCGGGCCCGCACGGCGGAGGGCCACCTCAACCTGGCGCTGGAGCTCCTCGACGACGCCGAAGCCGCCGCTCTCGCCGCGCCCGCCAACCGCGACAAGCTCCTGTCCGAGCTCACGGACTCCCTCCTCGCCGTCGGCCACCTACCCCAGCTCGCCTCCCTGGACCAATCCATCGCCGTCGGCCACCTGCCCCTGCCCGCCTCCCTGGACCAGTCCATCGCCGCAGCGCTGGACATCCCCGACCGGCTGGAGCAGTGCCGCGCCCTGGCGTCGCTGGCGGAAGCGTACGCGGGCCGTACGGAGACGATCGCGCAGATCCTCCTGCACGCGGAAGCCATCTCGTCCGCTCCGGAGGTCCGCCTCCCGTGTCAGGCGCGCCTGGCACGGGCGTGGGCCACGACCGGCGACACCCGCCGGGCCACCACCGCACTCGACGACCTCCTCGCCGACCCCTCGCGCCTGCCCGCCCAGTCGCTGGTCGACGCCGCGCACGCGCTGACCACCCTGGGCGACGCCGACCGCGCGCTCTCCTTGGCGATCGGCGCCCGGCACGCATCCGAGATCATCGCGACGGTCGCGCTCCACCTCGCCAAGAGCGGGGACTCTTCCCGGGCGCTGGAACTCGCGCGCTCGCTGCCCGACGCGGAAATGCGGGAGTGGGTCGTGGCGGAGACGGCTCGCGAGCTGGCACTCGCCGGGGACCTTCAGAGGGCGTTGAGCCTCATCCGCCCCGCCGATTCCGCGGACAGCCGCTAGGCCGTACCGCAGAACGTCTTGACCGCCATCCCCATGACCTCCTCCGTCGATGGATTGCGCGTGGACGGGTTGATCGACAACGTCAGCGACTTCCCCGAGTCCGACCGGAACGCGAAGGTCAGGTAGCCGATCAGCTCCCCGCTGTGCCCCCACACCGTGCCGCACGGCAGCGGATACGCCTGCACCCCCAGCCCGTAGCCGAAACCCGCCCCCGTCTGGACGGTCGTCCGCATCGCCTGGAGTGACTCCTCGCTGGTCAGCCTGCCTCCCAGCAGCGCGCCCATGAACCGCTCCAGGTCGGCCGTGGTCGAGATCATCTCGCCGGCGGCCCAGTCCAGCGAGGGGTTCATCCTCGTCGCGTCCACGAGCTCGGGCATCGGCTCGTACCCCTTGGCGTGCGGCGACGGCACCCCCGCCCGGTCTCCGGGGATGATCGTGTGGCGCAGTCCGAGGGGCCGCAGGATGCGGCGCGTGATCTGCTCGCCGTACGGCATGCCGGTCAGCTTCTCGATCAGCAGCCCGAGGACGACGTAGTTGGTGTTGGAGTAGTGCCATCGGCCGTCGTCGGGCAGCTGCTTGGCGAAGGCCACCTTGAGCAGGTCGCGAGGCTGGTAGGAGCGGAAGCGCGCCTCGCCGCGCCACCGGTTGGTGGAGTAGCCGGGCTCGCTCATGTAGTCGTACAGGTGGCTGGTGTGGTTGAGGAGCTGGCGGACGGTGATGCGCTCCCCGCCGGGCACCGTACCTGGCAGGTGCCGGTCGATGGGGTCGTCGAGCCGCAGCCTGCCCTCGTCGACGAGCTGGAGCACCACGGTCGCGACGAACGTCTTGGTGACGCTGCCGATCCGGAAGTAGCCGTTGGCGGCCGGTCGTCCTCCGCGTTGGAGGTCACGCTTGCCCACGCTGGCCGTCCGGGAGCGCTTGTCGTCGGAGACGCGCGCCAGGGCGGCGGTGGCGCCCTGGCCCTCCACGATCTTGTCCAGGTCGGGGCGCAGGTCCACGACCTGCCCGCTCGCCGCGAGCACAGTCGCCACCATCACATTGATCATCATGTGATCAACGCTATGGAGATCTCGCACGACGCGGAATGAGGTGCGCCACCGCCCTGACCTGTGGAAAACCACAGCTCCGACGAAAACCACGTGCGTGTCCCGGCAGGGTTGGTGTGGGATCAGGCGCATGGCGATTGTGTTGCGCACACCGGAAGCCGACGGGCTGGGCCAGGTCGTGGCCGCGCTGCGGGAGTGGCAGGTCAACGGCGCTCCGCTCCAGTTGCATCCGGGTGACCTGGGGTGGTTCTGGCGGTTCGGCGCGGAGGCGACGGCCGCCGCGGTCCGTACATGGAGCAGGGACGGGCGCATCCTCGCCGCCGGGCTCCTCGACGGGGCCACGCTGCTGCGTCTGGCGATCGCGCCCGGCTTCCAGCGGGACGAGGAGCTGGCACACCGGCTGGTGGCCGACGTGATCGAGCCGGAGCGCGGCGTCCTGCCCGCGGGCAAGGTCAACATCGAGGCGCCGACGGCCGCGCTGATCCAGGAACTGCTGGCCGAGCAGGGGTGGGGCACCGATGAGCCGTGGACTCCGCTGCGCCGCGACCTCACGGAACCGGTGAAGGATCCGGGTGTCCGCATCGAGATCATCGGGCCGGAGCAGGCACACCTTCGCACTGCCGTACAACGGTCGGCCTTCGGGTCGTCGACCTTCACCGACGAGCGCTGGCACACGATGGCGGGCGGCCTGCCGTACACCGACGCCCGGTGCCTGGTCGCCTTCGACGGCCGGGGCGAGGCGGTCGCGGCGGTGACGGTGTGGTCGGCCGGTCCCGGCAGGCCCGGGCTCATCGAGCCGATGGGCGTTCACGAAAACCACCGCGGTCACGGGTACGGCAAGGCGATCACCGTCGCCGCGGCCGCCGCAATCCGGGAGCTCGGCGCGCCCAGCGCGGTGGTCTGCACGCCGAGCTCGAACACCGCCGCCGTGTCCACGTACAGGTCAGGCGGGTTCGAGCCGCTTCCCGAGGTCCTGGACAGGTATCGGGACGCCTAGCGTGCGGCCGCCGTGCCGTACGCCGGCGTGTGATCGCGGCGGGAGGTCGCGGAGGCCAGGAGGTACTGGGCGGCGATGTAGGTCGACATCACCAGCACGCCGCCCAGCGGCAGGTCGATCCCGGCCAGCCGGACGGCGATGAGGGTGTCGGAGAGCAGGAACAGGCCGCCGCCGACCGCCGCGGCCAGACTGTGCCGCGTCGACATGACCGCGGTGGCGGTGAGCAGGAGCGAGTAGAGCGCGATGGGGATCTGCAGCGCGCCGAGCGAGGGCCAGAGCAGAGCCATGAGTACGGCCCAGGCCACCGCGTAACCGGCGACCACGGCGATGCGGGGACGTCCGGCGAAGTAGGTCACGTAGCAGACGTGTGCCAGGGCGAAGGCGCCCATGCCGGCGATGAACAGGCCGTCGAACTGGAGCAGGACGTCGCCCAGCCAGGAGAAGCCGAGCGCGGCCACGACCAGGCGCGGGCCTCCGCGGCTGATCACCCAGGCGGCGAGGAGGGGCATGAGCAGGGCCTTGGTGACCCACTCCAGCCAGGTCGGGCCGGTGATCAGGGAGATGAGGTGGATGGCCGAGCAGGCCCAGAAGGCGTTACGGAACACGGGCGGACTCCTGTTCTGGCTGCCCCGCGTCTTGTAGCGGCTGCCATCCCGGGGCCCGCAGCAGGCGGCCCCCTCGCTCTCGCCATGTCGCTGCGCTGACCAGGTCACGGCCGATGGCAGCGTACTCGTGGAAGGCGATGCGCAGCGGGTTGTGGGTGTCGATGTTCTTGGTCAGTCCGTAGACCGGCCTCTCGGTCTCGGGGGCGAACGAGCCGAACAGGCGGTCCCACACGATGAGGATGCCGCCGAAGTTGCGATCCAGGTAGCTGCCCTGCGAGGCGTGGTGCACCCGGTGGTGCGAGGGCGTGTTGAAGACGAACTCGAACCAGCGCGGAAGCTTGCCGATGCGCTCGGTGTGGATCCAGAACTGGTAGACGAGGTTGACCGAGCCGCAGAACGCGAGTGCGGCCGGGTGCACGCCGATGGCGATCAGCGGCAGGTAGAAGACCCAGCTGGTGGCGCCCGTCCAGGGCTGGCGCAGGGCGGTGGAGAGGTTGAAGCGGCGGCTGGAGTGGTGCACGACGTGCGAGGCCCAGAGGATGCGGATCACGTGGTGGCTGCGGTGCGACCAGTAGTAGAAGAAGTCCTGGCCGATGAGGATGAGCAGCAGCGTGGCCGCGGCGACGGGGAGCTTCAGCGGGGTGAGGGTGTAGATCGCGGAGTAGACGAGTGCGGGGATGATGCCCCAGAGCAGGTCGAATGCCAGGCTGCCCAGGCCCATGCTCAGGCTGGCGGCGGTGTCCTTGGGGGTGTAGCCCAGCTCGTCGTCGTCGGGGTGCAGCCGGAAAGATACCGCTTCCAGCAGAGTTAGCAGGATAAAGGCCGGTATCGACCATAGGACGACGTCTGGGAGATCTGGCATGCGCGGATACTAGTGAGTAGGTAGGTGCCCTTACCAGAGTGATCACATTCTGTAGTTATATGCTCACAGCATGAGCGGCAAAGTCGTACATTTCGAGATTCCCGCAGACAACGTCGAGCGCGCCCGCGCCTTCTACACCGAGGCCTTCGGCTGGCAGGTCGGCCCGGTGCCCGGCATGAACTACACCATGGTCATGACCGCACCCGCCGACGACCAGGGCATGCCGACCGAGCCCGGCGCCATCAACGGCGGCATGTTCGAGCGCACCGGCGAGTGGTCGGGCTTCAAGTCACCGGTGATCGTCATCGACGTGCCCAGCGTGGACGCGGCACTCAAGAAGGTCGAGGAACTGGGCGGCACGATCGTCGCACCCAAGATGCAGGTCGGCGAGATGGGCTTCGCCGGCTACTTCACCGACTCGGAGGGCAACGTCCTCGGGCTGTGGGAGTCGGCGGGGTAGGTCTCCCGACGCGTCACCCAGAGATCGCGGGCCCTCCTGGAGCATCCGGGAGGGCTCTGGGCGCTTCCCCATATGTCCTCGGCCTCTGCGCCGTCTCGCCGGTGGCAGGGAGAAGGCACGCACCATGCAGCCCACCAGGCGGCGCGAGGCGTCGGCGGCGTCGGCGGCGTCGGCGGCGTCGGCGTCGGCGGCGTCGGCATTCGCGTTGGCGTTGGCGTTGGCGTTGGCGTTGGCATTCGCGTTGCCATTCGCGTTGGCATTGGCGTTGGCCATCTGCGACAGCGCGCCGAGCGTGACGCGTGACGCCAGCCTGACGTCCGGCTGAAAGCGATCTGGCGGGAGCGGCTCCTACCGTGAACGCCGATCCATGGAGTACGCACAGAATTGAGTGACCATGCACCCTGCGCGAGCGTGCCTTGCGGCACTGTGCTCCGCTTTAGCCGGCCTGCTCATCCTGGCCGGCCTGCCCGCCGTAGCTCAGGCCGCGAGCTGGCCCATCTTCCCGCCCACCTGCAGCTACACCAACATCCGCAAGGTCGAGGACCGGCGAATCCACATCCCGAAGGCCGCCACCCACGTCATCCCGGCCCTCGACACCCAGGTCACCTTCGCCGTCAGCTCCACCTGGACGGAGACGGCCACCGCCACGCTCAGCACCACCTTCGGCATCGAGTCCAGCATCAACATCGGCAAGATCATCGGTGAGCTCCAGGCGAGGGGCGAGGCGACCGCGACGGCCTCGTACTCGATCACCGGGACCGGGACCTATACGACCACGCTCACCGTGCCCCCGCACCACACGATGCTCGCGACCTTCGGCGTCTACTACCAGCGCCAGCTGTACAAGGTGGACTGGCAGCCGGGCTGCGAGCCCCCTCTGTACACCTTCTTCGGCGGCATCACGGCGATGGTCCCGCTCGGCACCGGTTACGAGCTCAAGTACGACCGGCCGGGCGGTCAGGGACGGCCCAACCCGGGCGGCGGCAGCTCCGTCAACCCGCCGAGACCGCCGACGCCTCAGCCGGTCACCTCGGTCGTCGGCCTGGCCGACGGCACGCTGCTGGCCACGACCGACACCCGGCGCATCTACAAGATGGTCGGCGGGGCGCCGGTCTGGCAGTCGACCTGCGGTGACGGGATCTGCAACACCGAGTCGCGCCCAACCACGCAGGCGGTGATCAACGCTGGTCCCGCCACCCCCCGCAACGGCTCGTCCGCCATCGACCAGCGCGGCCGCATCTACATCTTCGTGGGCGGCGCGCCACTGCACCAGGCGCACTGCTCCGCACCTGTCAACTGCGGGACACCCCCGAAGATCTCCAACTGGTCGATCGACGCCCGCGACCACATGAACGGCATACCCGCCGACGGCCAGCTGATCCAGGGCTGGGACGGCGGCAGCGCCACCCCTGTGGCCATGACGGTCGGCGGCGCGCGAATCAACTTCGCCAATCCGCAGGAGATCACCGACACCGGCCACGGCTCCAACTGGGCGAGCAAGGTGACCATCCTCTCCAGCTGGGCGTTCAAGGGGCTGGGCGAGGTTCCCATCGACGGCACCCTGGTCCAGGGCACCGGCGGCGGCGCCTCCACCCCCGTCGCTGTCTTCGTCGCCGGAGCGCGGATCAACTTCGCCAGCCCGCAGGAGGTCGTCGACGCCGGCTATGGAGCCGACTGGGCCAGCAGGGTCAGGGCCATCCCGACCCGCGCCTTCAACCTGGTCCGCCCGGACCTTCCGGCTGACGGCACGCTGGTGCAGGGCCAGGGCACCCCTGTCGCGGCGATCGTCGGCGGCGCGCGGATCAACTTCGCCAGCCCGCAGGAGGTCGTCGACTCCGGTTTCGGAGCCGACTGGGCCGGCAAGGTCCGCTCCGTTCCCACCCGGGCGTTCAACCTGATCCCGGCGAACGTTCCCGCTGACGGTACCCTGGTGCAGGGCCAGGGGACGCCGGTGGCGGCGATCATCGGCGGCGCCCGGGTGAACTTCGCCAGCCCGCAAGAGATCATCGACTCCGGCTTCGGGACCAACTGGGCGAGCATGGTGCGAGCCATCCCGACCCGGGCGTTCAACCTCATCGGCACCCAGATCGCCGACGGCACCCGCATCCAGAACGCCGGCTCCACCAGCCAGGCGGCGATCGTCGGCGGCGCCAAGATCCCCTTCGTGAGCATGGCCGAACTCGTGGAGTCCGGGTACGGCAACGCCCCCACGCACATCGTGCCGACCCGCGTATGGACGGCGCTGTCCGACCAGATCATGGACGGCACCCGCATCCAGAACGCCGGCTCCACCAGCCAGGCGGCGATCGTCGGCGGAGCCAAGATCCCCTTCGTGAGCATGGCCGAGCTGACCGCGTCCGGCTATGCCCAGCTACGCACGCAGATGGTGCCCAACCGCGTCTGGGTGGCGCTCTCGACCCGCATCGCGGACGGCACCCGCATCAAGGACGCCGCCTCGTCCGGGCAAGCAGCCATCATCGGCGGCGCCAAGGTCACCTTCAACGACATCACGGAGGTGAACGACTCCGGCTACGGCGACAAGCCCATCCAGATCGTCCCCAACCGCGTCTGGGTGGCGCTCTCGACCCGCATCGCCGACGGCACCCGCATCAAGGACGCCGGCTCCACCGGCCAGGCGGCGATCGTCGGCGGCGCCAAGATCCCCTTCGTGAGCATGGCCGAACTCGTGGAGTCCGGGTACGGCGACGCTCCCCTGCAGGTGGTGCCGAACCGGGTGTGGGCCGGCTTGCCGGCGCAGATCGGCGACGGCACCATCGTCAAGGCTCCGACGTCCGCCGAGAGGTGGCTGATCACGAGTGGTCAGAGATCGCTGACGACCGGTTCGGGGACGACCTGGACGATCCCCGCCCGAGTCCTGTCGTTGATCCCGCAGGCTCACTGACCTGAGCCTGATTGAGCACCAAGGGAGGGTTCCCCCTGGAGAACCCTCCCTTCGGTACGCCACCGCACTGGCCGCGAACCGTCGAAGATCGCATGCTGAAGGTGATCGCCCCTCCCCGAGGCGATCACTGGAGGCCGAGTGATGAACCCCGCCATCGACCACATCTCCGCCGGATACCACCCCGACCCCGCACTCTCGATGTCCCTGCACGCCGACGCCTACACCGATCCCGCCTGGTTCGACATCGACGTCCGCGCCATCTTCGCCCGCACCTGGCAGTGGCTGTGCCACGTCGAGAAACTGCGGCACCCCGGCAGCTACGTGACCGCCACCGTCGCCGGCATGCCCATCGTCGCCGTCCGCGACGAGTCCGGCACCCTGCGAGCCTTCTACAACGTGTGCAAACACCGCGCGCACGAACTTCTCACCGGCTCAGGCGTACGGCGAAGCATCGTCTGCCCCTACCACGCCTGGAACTTCGACCTGACCGGCCGCTTACGTCGAGCCCGCAACACCGACGGCATGCCCGCCTTCGACCCCACCACCGTCAACCTCGACCAGATACAGGTCACCGAGTTCGCCGGGATGGTCTTCGTCAACCTCGACCCGTCCGCCCCTCCCCTCACCCAGCAGAGCGGAGACCTCCAGTCGGAGATCGAGTCCAGAGCCCCCGACGTCCCCGACCTGACCCTCGCCAAGCGCCTCACGTACACCATCGAGTCCAACTGGAAGAACGTCGTCGACAACTTCCTGGAGTGCTACCACTGCCACGTCGCGCACAAGGACTTCGTCTCCCTGGTCGACATGAGCACCTACAAGGTGACCACCCACGGGATCTACTCCAGCCACATGGCCCAGGCGGGCACGGCCGAGAACTCCGCCTACGACGTCTCGGGCGCCACGGTCACCGAGCACGCGGTCTGGTGGCTGTGGCCCAACACCTGCCTGCTGCGCTACCCGGGCAGGGGGAATTTCATGGTCCTGCAGATCATCCCCGACGGCCCACAGCGCACACGGGAGATCTGGGACTTCTACCTGGAGACCACCGAGCCGAACGAGGCGGAGCTCGACAGCATCAGGTACATCGACGAGGTGCTGCAGGTGGAGGACATCGCGCTGGTGGAGAGCGTGCAACGGGGCATGCGCACACCGGCGTTCACCCAGGGGAAGATCGTCTTCGACCCGCAGGGCTCGGGCTTGTCGGAGCACGCGGTCCACCACTTCCACGGGCTGGTCCTCGACGCCTACCGGCGGGAGCTGGGGTGAGGCTTGAGGACGGCCAACAGCCGCGCCCTCCAGTCGTGCGCTGTACTACCTGTCATGACGATCATCCGTTCCCTGGTCCTGTTCGCGCTGGCCGCCGTCGCCGAGATCGGCGGAGCATGGCTGGTCTGGCAAGGCGTGCGCGAGCAACGCGGCCTGCTGTGGATCGGCGCCGGCGTCATCGCCCTGGGCGTGTACGGATTCGTCGCCACCCTCCAACCGGACGCCAACTTCGGCCGCATCCTGGCTGCCTACGGCGGTGTATTCGTCGCCGGGTCGCTGGCGTGGGGCATGGTCGTCGACGGATTCCGACCGGATCGCTGGGACGTCATCGGAGCGGCAATCTGCCTGGTCGGCGTCCTCGTCATCATGTACGCCCCGCGCGGCTGACGCCAACCGCCTAGATCGTCAGTGGCGGTTGCTGTGGGGAGATCAAGAAGGCCCTCCCGGATCATCCGAGAGGGCCTTCTACCGGGGAGCCGCCTTCGGGATTCGAACCCGAGACCTCTTCATCACGAGCTCCTCACAGGAAGATCAATAATGGTGCTTTCCCGGGTCAGACACTCACTGAGATTCGTTTAGAGGAGCTGATCAGTCCCCAATGAAGCGCATGCGAGCGTCAGGTGTTGAGAGACACAGTCTGCCAAGACGCTCGATCTCATGGATCATCCGCCCATCTGATTCAGAGTCGGCGAACCTGAGTAGTTCAGGGAGTTCTTCGACCAGCCAGGGAACCTCGTCCCCGTGAAGTTCGACATCGGCATGCGGGTCGATACGGTCGAGGGTTGGGGTGCGACTGGAGTTGTACACCCTGTTGAGCAGTTGAGGAAGCACATCGTCGTAGTCGACCGCTTCATAGAGGACTGTGATCACGGTCCGTTTCCGATGCTTGCCCTTGCTCTTGACTCGAACAGGAGGCTCGTGGCGGACTACCTGAATGTTGATTCCCACGCCAATGACGCTACGTCTCGCTCGGAAGTAGGGCCGATCTCGAGGAGGATGTGCCGATTTACCGAGTCGTGCGGTGACGCAGGATCCGATGGGGAAGATCTTCAGGGGCAATAAACTCGATCATCGGTGAGGCCGAGTGACCTCGCCGCGCGTAGCGTGGCGTGTCTCCCCGGGAGATCTTCGTGGGTCCATCTGATCCGGCTCCGAAACGACGCGGCAAGGCGGTGTGCCTGGAGCGGGATGGCCCGGCGTACGGCACCCGACCCGTCCGGCGATACGGCGCGCAGCCCAGGCGGACCGATGCGCGGGTGCGGCTAGCGCGGGTGCCGGCCCCGCCGTCGCGCTCAAGGCGTAGGAGCGCGTCCGGTAGCCGTGGCCGAGGACCTAATCACCGGTGAGCGCGACCATCGATACCTACGAACGCGGTTCCATCTCGTCCTTCCTTTTCTTCCCCGACGGCCGGTTCCTCGCTGCGATCCGGGTGGACTCTGCGTTCGCCCTCGAGGTCTCCAGCGGCGTCAGCGACCGCGTCCCCCTCGACGACGCCGAGCTCATTGCGGGTAACGACGGCCCGTTAGCTCTGAAGCCGCGCCAGCACGCTCATGAGCGCGCCCACGCGGCGGCCCGCCCGGTCGTTCAGTCGGAGCATGCCGACCCGCCAGATCGCATCCCTCGCCGCAGTCAGTGCGTCCTCTTCGACAGCGGCTTCAAGCACGCTCAACGCCTGGTACCGTGCCTGCCAGCGCTCGATCGTCTGAGTGGGAGCAGAGGCATCAGGACTCCGGGTCAGCATTTCCTGGCTGCGAAGGCGTATATCGGCACGGAGCTCGGCGAGGACATCCGGGCTTGGCGCTCCCGTCAAAGCTGCTAGGACACGATCGGCCACCGGCTCGCGCAGGCCGCTCAACTCGCACGCGGTCTCCGCCACCAGGGCGGCGATCTCGCGTGCGCGGTCGGGGTGTGGGACGGCGATGAGGTCGGCCACACGCGGGTCACCGGCGAGGTAGGCGAGATGGTCGAGCTCGTCCTGGGCAGCGGGTGGGCCGTCGGCCGGTTCCGCGAACGCGTCCAGCATGGCGCTCTGGTGCTCAGCGTCCAGCCACTGCGCTTCCAGGCGCTCGCCGGTGAGCAGTTCTCCCAAGGTCAAGGCCGCGCTTCGGAGGTCGTCCTGTTCTGCCAGTTCGGGCCAGGCCGACAGCGCGGGGGGAAGGTCTTCGAAGTCTTCGGGATCGAGCAGGTCCACCATGGCTAGGACATGGGCGTCTTCGGCGTAAGCGAGTTGTCCGTCTCCGTTCGCGTTCCAGAACACGCTGAGCGCTCGACCTTGTTGTGCCAACCGGGACAGAACCTCTGGACGCGACCCTTGAAAGCCATTGGGCTCGACCAGGACGGTCCAGGACCCGAGGCTTCCGGCTATTGCCGCTCCGGGCCAGCCGGGAAGCGCGTCGTAGGCCGCCTGGACGGTCTGCGCAAAGGTACGCCTGCCCGACCCTCCCGCTTGCCCTCCCGCCGTGACAAGCGTCTCTGTGACGGACATGCTTTCGATCCAGGTGACGCATAAGGGCACGTTCAGGTTCTCCTCCACCAGTACGCGATAGTGCCCCAGCGCATCGGAGTGCAATGTCGTCTCCCGACAACGAGGTAAAGGCCCGGCCCACCGGGAAACCAGAGGCCGGGCCACACCTTATGCGGACTTTGGACGGCTAGGAAGCCTCGGAGTCAGGAACAATCTGCTCGTCAGCCAAGGAATCGGTGCCTGGCGGTGGCGGTTAATAGCCGAGCGAGCCAGGTTCCTGGCTGTCCGAGATCCGCAGCTGCTATGGCCGGTCGCTGACGCCATCCGCCGATCCCGGGAATCCGTGGCACTATGACCGCCGTTGCCTATCTATCACCACAAGTTCTCAGGAACCTCAAGGGACAATCATGGCTGCGGATCTTGGGGATGCCCTGTTCGGCGCATTAAGCGCGTTAGGCACCGCAGTCGTCGATGCACTCGCCTTCATCGGCACATCTTTCGCGCTAGGCATGGATCTCCCCTTCGGGATCGGCCATCTGCCTGCCTGGGCCGTATGGATCGGCATGATCGCCTTGCTGGCGGGACTGACGTGGCTCTCAAACCGGCCCCCGGCAGACCGGATCAACATTCTCATCGCCGTTGCGACAGTTTTTGGGGTTGCGGTGGCCTTCTAGCAGTGGCGAGCACAGGTTGATCGAGAAGAGCTCCAACGCCAGGCCGACATCGTCCGAGAGGAGCTCAAGGGTCACTCTGACTTCGTCAGCCGGGTATCCGTGAACGTCTACGCCGGGCTGGACCCCATGAAGATCACCGTGCGGAATGCCAACCCTGCTACCGCTAATGTCCTCTTCCACTCCCTGTCGCCAGACGGACAGGCCCCGCAGAACTGGGAACTCCTCGTTGAGCCATGCACTCAGCGGGAATTCACGACGCCGAAGCCGATGACCACTCCGGCCCAGGCGCTCCCGAAGCCGACCCAGGTCACCCGGCCGCACCAAGCATCGGGATACTCGACGCGAGCGAGGCAGCGGCACGCCCACCCCACCGGCTTCTGCGGCCGGTTCCACGACTTCCGCCGCCGAATCTGTCGCGTGCTGCTGGCTAGCCGCCGTTGACCAGTGTTTCAGCCGTCGTCCGAGTGTAAGCAGGATCTGCCGAAGCGCCTCAGCTGATCGGGCACTCAGCCCACCGCCCTCCAGGGACAATGTCCACGGAGGTGTCCCCGAACCGTCCCTCAAACGCGCCCAGTGTTTGGCCAGCTCAGAGGCCCTTCGGGGACACGAGGGACACCAGGGACAGCGGACCGGCGCCGCGTCGCCTTAGAGATCGTGGGCGGAGTTGCCAGTTCAATCGGACCCGAACCCAACGTTTCATTCGGCTTGCATCGCTTGCGCGATCATCCCGAGCCTGTCCGGCGTCGGATGGGCTCCGAGTTCTTCCGACGGCAGGTCCATCGGGAACGTGCTGCCGACAGGGCCTCGGGCATCAGAAAGCATGGCCAAGCTCGGGCTCACATGTGGAGGTCTCACATCCTTATCGGACATACCGGCACCACCTGTGCGAGCATTGAGTTGCATACCGGATTGCGGTGAGGTGTGATCATGGCGGAGGCTCCCCGCTCCTTCCAAGACATCGTGCGACGGCGCCAGCGTGCGGGTTTCGTAGGCAGGGAAGGAGAATTGGCGTTCTTTCTAAATAACCTTGTGCTTCCAGTGGATGACGAGGCACGGCGCTCCATTTTCACCATTCACGGTGATGGAGGTGTGGGCAAGACGTTCCTCTTAGCCCGGCTTCGGCAAGCCGCAATTGACCAGCAGTGGTTAACTGCGGGTACCGACGAATCGTCCTATGACGTCGTTGAGGTAATGGCCGCGATAGCCCAGGATCTGGAACGCCAGGGAGGCCGGATGAAGCGCTTCAGTCAGCGCCACGCAGCGTATCGGAAGCGAAGGCACGAAGTAGAGGCGGGATCTGCCCCCAGCGAAGGGATTGCCTCCCTCGCAACCAAGGCTGCAGTGCGTGTGGCCGTAGAGACGGCAACCGCGAGCATCCCAGGCGGCAGCGTGGTCGCCAAGGCTGTGGACTCAGCCAGTGTGGCCGACAACATCGATCGTTTACGTGCAGAGGCTCTTCAGAAGCGACACAGACGAGATGACGTGAGGCTGATCACCTCGCCCGAGGAAGAGCTCACCCCACTCTTCCTGGAAGGGTTGTATCAACTCCGCAAGCCATTGGCGCTATTCTTCGATACATACGAGCGAACCGGCCCGTACCTGGATCGCTGGCTCCGCGATGTATTGACGGGCCGATATGGCGACGCACCAGCCAACATGATCGTCACGGTCGCCGGACGCCATCCCCTGAATCCAAGCCATTGGACCGACTTCTTCGGAGTGCTCACGGACATGGCGCTTGAGGCGTTCACCAATGTGGAGGCACGACAAGTCCTGGCAAGCAAGGGCATCGTGGATGAACAAGTGATACAGGTAATCCTCGCCGTGTCCGGAGGGCTGCCACTGGCAGTTGCGATGCTGGCTGAGCAGGGGCCGACGTCCTCCGACGACCTCCATGATCCCTCAGGTAGCCTCGTTGAACGTTTTCTGCAGTGGGAAGACGACCCAGTTCGGCGCGCGCTCGCACTGGCCGCGGCCTTGCCGCGGCAGGTTAACCGCGACCAGATTGCTGCCCTGCTACCGAACGAGACCACCGATGCCGCAGAGCTATACGGGTGGCTGTATAACCAGAGCTTCGTGACACAAACGATCAGTGGCTGCCGGTATCACGACCTGGTACGCGAGCCCATGATTCGTTTGGCTCGTAACCAATCGCGTCACGAGTGGCAGGAATCCCATCGCAGACTGGCGGATGCTTACAAGGAATGGCGCATACAACTTGGAATGTCCGATAAGGACGGGCGGAGAGATGAGACTTGGCAAGACTACCTTCTGGAGGAGTGTTATCACCGTCTATGCGCAGGCCCGGTAATTGCCCTTCCGGAGGCTATTGATTTAGCCGTTAATTCATACGGCGAGGGGCCGGCGGCTATACGTCGATGGGTCGACATGGTCGTACAGGTGGGGCAGGACGCGGACGCACCACCCCTGGCCGCATGGGGCCGACAGTTACAGTTGGTGCTGGAGGGGGAGAGTGGCGATCTTCCGAAACTTCTCGATGGCCTTCTCCAGCAACCATGGTTTCCCGCTAGTGCCCAAAAGCATGTCTATCGGGTGCGAGGTCACCAACATTACCTCGCCGATCGCTACATGGAGGCGCTGGCCGACTTCACCACAGCCATCCGCCTCGACCCCGAGTACGTCTGGGTGATCGCCATGCGCGGAGAGACCTATCGCTTGATGGCGCGCTATGAGGAAGCGCTGGCCGACTTCACCACAGCCATCCGCCTCGACCCCAAGGATGCCTGGGCGATC
>NZ_JACDUR010000003.1:903295-903798 GCF_013761175.1 Nonomuraea soli | reverse complement strand
CTGGGCGATCGCCATGCGCGGAGAGACCTATCGCTTGATGGCGCGCTATGAGGAAGCGCTGGCCGACTTCACCACAGCCATCCGCCTCGACCCCAAATACGACTGGGCGATCGCCAGGCGCGGAGAGACCTATCGCTTGATGGCGCGCTATGAGGAAGCGCTGGCCGACCTCACCACAGCCATCCGCCTCAACCCCAAGGATGCCTGGGCGATCGCCTCACGCGGCCAGACCTACCAGGCCATGGAGCGCTATGAGGAAGCGCTAGCTGACCTCACCACAGCCATCGACCTCAACCCCAAGGATGCCTGGGCGATCGCCTCACGCGGCCAGACCTACCAGGCCATGGAGCGCTATGAGGAAGCGCTGGCCGACTTCACCACAGCCATCCGCCTCAACCCCACGTACGCCTGGGCGATCGCCTCACGCGGCCAGACCTACCAGGCCATGGAGCGCTATGAGGAAGCGCTGGCCGACTTCACCACAGCCATCCGCCTCAACCCCG
>NZ_JACDUR010000003.1:599790-903198 GCF_013761175.1 Nonomuraea soli | reverse complement strand
CCACGTACGCCTGGGCGATCGCCAGGCGCGGCCAGACCTACCAGGCCATGGAGCGCTATGAGGAAGCGCTGGCCGACTTCACCACAGCCATCCGCCTCGACCCCGATGATCCGGCTGACCATCTCGCCTTGGCGATGATCGGAGGTGGGACAGCCGTCAATAATGATCGTTACCAGTGGGTGGCCGACATCGAATCCGACGCCACCGAAGCCAACTTAATTGCACTACTTGTGATTGATTGGCTGATCTCTGAGGGCATTGCATCTCGTGAAAGGACATCGACTGGCGCCCACTTGCCCGGCGCCTCATATGCGATCAATCAGGATACTTCACCCGCTAATCACGTTCGCCGAATTACGGTGCACAAGAAGCGGGTTATTTGTCATCCAATGAAAGCCAGCTTCTTGACTTGTCCAAATTGTCGAGAAAGAACCCCGTTACGAGAAGCCGATCTACCCGCAAAGGCGTGGAACGAATTGTTCATCCTCGCACACCACTGGACCGCCGGCTATGCAGATCAGCGAGAATGCGCTAGCTGCAATGAATGCGCCTCGCTAGAAGATTGGCAAGTCGACCCGTCGTGGATATTCTGCCACTTCGCCCTCTGCTTCTGGAACTGGGAGCCACTCAACCCGGCAATCGTTGACCGACTTTCGGCACATCTCGCGCGCCATCTCGTCACTATCGGCCCTCTCGGGCAATAGCACTAACACACCTCACATCTCCTGCGGCGCGTTTGAGTATTCGACCGCAATGACGGCGTTAGCTTAGATGCATCACTTTTGATCGCTCTGGGCCGCCCTCGGCATCGAGTTACGTAGCGGCTTCATCCTTCTCGAGAGGTTGGCCACTCTTCGAACGCAGCGACAAACGTGCCACGCTGTGGCAGCGTAAATGCCCAGCCTTGCTCTCGCAGGTACTGAACGGCCTGGCGAGCAGTGTCGCGTGCTACACCGTGCTCTTGGACCATCTGCGACTCGGACGGGATCCGGTCGCGCGGCTGGAGCTTGCCAGCGCGGATGTCGGCAATGACCAGCTCGGCGAGCTGCCGGTAGATCGGGGTCGGGTCGAAGCGGTCCACAGTCACCTTGCGGACGTTAGCCACGTCGCCCACGCTGCTCATATGGGCAACGTGGTAGACGAGGTAGACAAGGCCGACGTATGGTCGAACCATGGCCAGCAGTCCGAATGACCATGGCTGGACGCCCTACGTCGATCACGGCACCCGGCTACGGGTTCGAGCCGTCCACCACCACGGCGACATCGATTACGAACTGTGCATGGAAGGCGGTCAGATGCTGATCCGCCGCCTGGACAATCACCGAAAGCCGGTCGTCATCTCCGAGTCCTATCGCGGGCTGGCCCGCCAGGCAGAAGACGCCTGGGCGAGCCTGATCAGGTCGCTGAGCTGAGCCCCTGGCAGAGCACAATTGTGGCGTCGTCGCTCACCTTGTACCGAGGCCAGCGCGACTTGCTCGCGTCCGCCAACTCGACCTCGCGCACCCGATAAAGCCACTCCCCCGGCCCTGCGTCCGCGAGCATCGCCAGGGCCTGGCCCCAATCCATCGCACTGTAGGTGTCCACGAGACAGGAAGCCCCGTCCGACATGGCAGCCACCGAGCGAACATCTCCAAGGGGAACCGAGCCGACCAAGGCATGGTCGGCTGCTTCCGGTACGGCCCCGGCCAGCCAGTAGCCGCCCTCGACGTTCCGAAGCTTGCGCTGGGTGGCGATGAGCTCCTCCAGGCGGTCACGCTGCTCCACGCTTCCTGGCGCTGCTGTCTTGGCCGCTCGGGAAAGGTCCCCCACCAGGGCATCGACCCGCTTGTCCGAGACGACCTCAACGCCGGCCCCTAGGTCGATGGCGACAGTGGCGTCTGAGAGCACGAGGTAGTCCAGCCGGTCACCGAACGCCCGTGCGATGGCCACGGTCGCCGAGGGCGTGCCGTCTGCTGTCAAGTCGCACGTGTCCGCGTGGCTTAAAGCCACCGCTTCCAAGGCCGCGTAGAGCACCCTCCTCAGTTCCCGGCCCGGCTCCCGCGACGCCACCGCAACGATCTGCGTGGCAAGGGAGCTGGCGTACCACGGGGTGCCATGGACGCACCCCGTGGTCAGTCGCGAGGTGCTGACGCCGTCAACTACGGCCACGAAGTCCGGAGTGGCCGCTACGGCATCCTCGTTGGGCAGTTCGTGTGTACCGGCCAGCGTGGCGAAGGACACGTCCATGTCAGGCCCCCGGCGCCAAGTAGAAGTCGGACGCGAGCTTCGTGGCCACGATCTCCCGGCCCGTGCTGCTCGGGTCGAAGTCGCACTCGATGATGGCGGAGAAGCGCTTGCCCTTGAGCTGCTTGTACATGTCGCCGATGTGGTGCTCCAGGAAGTGCGCGATGCCCGCCTCGCCGACCGCGTGGATTCCGGCCCCGTAGAGGAAGGTCCCCTTTCCATCGGGCCGACGCAGGCGGGCCAGATACGCATAGTCGCGCGGCTCCCCAGCGTCCATCGGTGAGCGGAACACCTTCCCGGCCCGGTGGTCGATGAGGTGCCAGCCTTCTTCGTCCTTGTCGAACGAGATCGCCTCATCCGACTCGATGACCTCGCGCAGGTTCGGGAAGTGACGCGGGCCGCACATGACGATGAGGTTATCGCGGTTCAGCCGGACGAAACCCCCACTTGCCTCGACCTCTGAGGTCGCATCCAGGCCAAGTAGCTTGGCCAACTGGCGGATGCGCTCGAAGGCGATCAGGTCGTCGTGCGGCACGACGGGCTGAGGGTCGGGCCGCCCTGTTTCGAGCTTGCCGACCATGACGACCGTGAGCGTGTCGGTGCCGAGGAAAGCCCGTTCGGGTGCCGGGCCTGACTTGAGGAGCTGGCCGACACGCTGACGGGTCATCCCGAGCGCCTCGCCGATCTGGGTGTTGTTCATGCCGCTGTCCACGAGCTCTTGCAGCGCCTCGCGCCGGACTCTGGCCAGCTCTTCCCCGCCTTTCTGGAACTCGTCGTGGACTCGCCCGGCCTCCTTGGCCCGTTCGAGCGGCTCTTTGATGCCCAGCACCTTGAGCACGTCTGGATGCATTTGACCCTCCATCGCAACCGGGACTTCACAGTAACACGCAAGGGGGGCTTGACATTGGTGATGAGTGCAAGTCAAGCTACTCTCCGTAAGCGCAAGTCCCCCTTTCGCAATACGCGAAGGGGAGAGTTTCGCTCACAGGAGCACGCCGGAAGACAAGGGAACGGCGGCACTCGTGCCGCACGCCGACGGGTTGGCGCTCTCGCACCTTGCACAAGTCCATCCGGGCCTCGCCTCCCACCGAAAAGGCGAGCCGCAGCGACCAATGTCCCTGCATATCCGCTCACTGTTCGTGGCGCCCGCAGAGGGCGCCACGAATCCAACGCGCCAAGGAACCTCGTGGAGATCCGCCTCACCGGCACCAGTGCCGAAGTCGCCGTGCTCCACCTACGCGACGTCTTCACCGTCTCCGCCGCTTCTGGCCTGTGCTCACGGGCCACCGACTCGCCCGTCCGCGTCTACCTGAAGCTTCAGACCTCATGAACACCCGCCTGCCCGAACCGCTCTCAACCGCCCTGACCTGCTTGAAAGGTGTCCTCACCATGCCCCACCGATCCGCCTACGCCGGTGTCTCCTGGACCGCGCCCGACGCCTACGGCGTCCAGTGGACCTGCGGCATCTGCGACGGCGCGGAAGAGTGCGCGCCCGGCGACGAACCGCCCTCCCCGCCCGTCTGCCACTCCTGCGCCCGGCTCTGCCTCCTGGACGCGCTCAGCGCCCTGGGGGTGAGCCTGTGAATCCCAGCATCGCCACGGTCCTGGCCGCCGGTCCCGTCTGCCAACTGGCCGACGCCGAGGTATTCACCGGCCCCGACCACGACGAACCCGATCCGGTACGGCAGGCGCGCGAAAGCCGCGTCAAGGCCATCTGCCACACCTGTCCTGCCCGCACGGCGTGCCTGGACTACGCCCTCGCCATCCGGCCCACCGAAGGGGTCTGGGCCGGATACACCGCCCGCGAACTGTCCGGCCTGGCCTACCTGCTGGGGCGCTTCAACCTGCTGAAGCAGGTGGCTTGAGATGGGCCGATTCCGCTGCGCCGACTGCGGCCAGCGCTCCGCGTCCGTCATCGGCTGCCCCCGCTGCGGCACCACAGCGGGCCGCCACACCACCCACTGCCCGGCGCACGGCCCGACCGGCCGCCCCGTCCCCGGTTGCGGGCCATGCCGCCGAGGCTTCCGCGCCCACCACTGAAGGGAGACCCGACCATGCTCACACTCCACCTGCTCTACGACGACCTGGCCCTCCGGCTCAAAATCCGCCGGATGACCCGCCGCCGCCAGGCCGACTGGATGCTCGCTGTCTGGGCGTCCGACCCGGCCAACTGGTGCGCCAAGCCCGCCTGCGCCCGCTGCTGGGGGTTGCACTGATGAACCGCAAATCCCGTTGGCCGCTGCTCCTGCTCGCCCTCCCCGCCGCCGTGGCCACCTGGTCCGGGTGGGTCGGGCTCGGCAGGATGACCGGCTTCGGAAAGGTCACCCCGCTGCCCGGCATCGCCGACAGCTTCGTCATCGACACCGCCATCACGCTCCCGATCGGAGTGGAGACCTACGCCGCCTACGCGCTCGGGGCGTGGTTCTCCTCCGCCACCGCGATCAGCCCCGCAACCCGGGGTTTCGCCAAATGGTCGGCGATCGGGTCACTCGCGCTCGGGATGCTCGGGCAGGTCGCCTACCACCTGCTAGAGATCGCCGGACAGACCAAGGCACCGGTCCTCATCACGACCGTGGTGTCCTGCCTGCCGGTCCTGGTGCTCGGCATGGGTGCCGCGCTCGGGCACATGCTCGCCCGCGACCTGCACACCGGCCTCGCCGAGACAAAGGAGGAACCGCCCGTCGAGATCACCGAAGTGGCCAAGCCACCTCGCGCACCTCGCCCGACCCGGAGCACACCGCCCCGCCGTACGAGCAAACCGCGCCGGGCCGCGACGCCGGACGTGGACGACCTGATGCCGCTCGGCTGGCAGATCGCCGCCGACCTCGACCGCCAGGACGTGCCGCTCACCCGTAACCGGCTCAAGGAAGCCATCAAGCAGACCGGCCAGAGCATCTCGACCGACCGCGCCGGGGCGCTGCTGGCCCGGCTCAAGGCTGAAGCCCCGACCGGCCCGACCGCGACGGTCGGACCGCTCCCAGCGGAGGCAGCATGACCACCCGAACGAGCGCGGACGCCAAGCGGTCCGACCGCTCATCCTCAATGACCAGCAAGCAGGGCACGGCCCCAACTCTGCCAAGAACCGTGACCGTGCCCTGCCACCCCGCTACCCGCAGCAACGAGTACGAGGTGCACTCATCATGACTTACGACCCGGCCAACGACGACATACAGCCCGACCGGCCAGACGCCGAGGTGGTGCCGCTCGACGAACACCGCCGTGCCCGCCACCCCGACCGTTCCAGCCAGAGCGGTCCGACCGGCCCCGACGAGAGCGGTCCGGCCGACCGGCGGAGCGGCAACCGCGACACCTCGTATGAGATCGAACTCGACCCGCCCCCGTCCGCCGAGGCCGGACCGGTCCCCGTGGACCTTCCTGACAGCATGGTCCCGGCACAGGTCACCCAGGCACGGCGTCCGATCATCCCGACCGGTCTGCACCGCGCCAACATCGGCGCGACCGCGAAGGCTGCGCTGGGCCGGTCGGCGCACATCACCGCCTTCCACGCGGTCCGCTCGCCGTGGTACCTGGTCAAGGTCCTGGCGTACGCGCTGACCGGCCTGGCCCGGCTAACCGGTCGGCAACTCAAGTGGTGGTGGGTCGCCGAACAGTACGCGCTCACCCAGCAGGCCGCCACCCGCAACGACGCCGACCTGTGGCTCAAACTCCACCGGGAAGGAAAGGTCACCAGGCGTTGGCGCGGCGGAGTCCTGGCCGCCGAACTCCTCGCCCTGGCGATAGCCGTACCGCTGGCCGTCTTCAAACTGGAATCACTCTGGCAGGCCACCCTCGTGGCCGTGCTGGTGCCGGTGCTGGCCTGGTACGGCAAGCCTCACGGGCACGCGCTCATCCCGGCCGCCGTCGTCGCCCGCCGCTACCGGAGGCTCAACAGCGACATCGTGCTGCGCGCCTACTACGCCGCAGGGCTCGGCCACCCGGACAAGCCGAACCTGCGCGTCGAGTTCGGCACCGCGATGGCCCGCGAAGGCAACGGCAGCAAGGTCCTGGTCAACCTGCCCTACGGCAAGACCTTCGCCGATGCGATCAACGCCCGGGAGAAGATCGCATCCGGCCTGGACGTCGCCCTCGCTCAGGTCACCGTGTCCCGCGATCCGGAGTCGCACCGCTCGCACTGGCTGTGGGTCGCCGACTCCGACCCGCTCGCCTCCGCCGCCGGCCGTACACCGCTGCTGGCCTGCAAGCCCACCGACATCTGGCAACCGGCCCCGCTCGGCCTGGACGAACGCGGCAACCTCGTCACCCTGACGATGCTGTGGAATTCGATCCTGGTCGGCGCTCAGCCGCGCCAGGGCAAGAGCTTCACGGCCCGGCTCCTGGCGCTGTATGCCGCCCTCGACCCGTACGTCAGCCTGGACGTGTTCGACGGCAAAGGTTCGCCGGACTGGCGCAAGTTCGCCTTGGTGGCGCACTCGTGCGGGTTCGGCTTCACCGTCACCCGCGACGGCGACCCACTCCAGACGTTCGTGCAGACCCTGCGCGACCTCAAGGCCGACGTGCAAGCCCGCTACCAGAAACTCTCCGAGCTGCCGGTGGACGTCTGCCCCGAGGGCAAACTCACCCGCGCCATCGCCCGCGACCCGAAGTACGGCATGCCGGTCCGCGTCGTGGTGATCGACGAGTGCCAGGAGTACTTCGACACCGGTGACAAGGAGCTGAACAAGGAGATCGCCGGACTGCTGGTGTTCCTGGTCAAGGTCGCCCCCGCCGCCGGGGTGGTGGTGCTGGACGCCACGCAGAAGCCCGGCGGGGTCGGCACCGGCGACACCGCCACCGCCTTCACCAGCTTCCGCGACAACCACCAGGTCCGCATCGCCCTGCGCACCGGCTCCTGGCAGGTGTCGGATCTGGTGCTCGGCTCCGGGGCGTACTCCGAGGGGTTCGACTCCTCCACGCTGCTGGCCTCCTACAAGGGCGTCGGCATCCTGCGCGGAGCATCCGACGAGACCCCGACCGTCCGCTTCCACCTGGCCGACTCCGAGGATGCCGAACGCATCCTCCAGGCCGCCCGCAAGCTCCGCGAACGCGCCGGAACACTGTCTGGCCACGCAGCCGGGCAGCAGGCGGTACGTGAAATCCGTGACGTACTGGCCGATGCGCTGACCGTCTTCGAGGGCTCAGAGTCCGGCCTGCCGTGGACGGTGCTGGCCGCCCGGCTGGTCGAGCGGATCCCGGAGCACTACGGCGACCTGACCGCCGAGGCGATCTCGGCTCAGCTCCGCGCGCTCGCGGTGCCGTCGGTCGACATCAAGCGGGACGGCAAGGCGCTCAAGGGCGCCAAGCGCGACGCCGTCCAGCTGGCCATCACACGCCGCGAGATCACCGGCTGAACCACCCCGGCTCACGGCCCGGCGAACCACCTTCCGAGGGGTTCGCCGGGTCGCGACCCACCCGCGACCGGTCGCGCCCGCGCGACCGGTGCCGCAACCCGCGAAACCGCGCTTGATCAGCGGAAATATCCGCAGGTCGCGGGTAGCGGCACGCCTCCCAACCCCGCTGAAACACGCCCTGGAGCCGTCCCATGACCTTCCTGGCCGCGACCGCGACCACCGACCCCGCGACCAACATCGCGACCCTTCTACCCCTCGCCGGAATCCTCGCTGTGACCCTGTGGGCGCTCGGCTATGCCGCCGCCTGTGCCACCTCCCCGTTCGCCCGCTGCAACCGCTGCGGCGGACGCGGCAAGACCCTCACCGCCCGAGGCCACCTCAAGCGCTTCTGCCGCCGCTGCAAAGGCACCGGCCTACGGCTGCGCTGGGGCCGCCGCCTGTTCAACGCCCTGCACCACTTCTTCGGAGCCGCCCGATGACCCACCCACTGCCCTACGCCCTGGCCGCCGCCGCACGCGGCTGGCACGTCTTCCCCCTCGCGCATGGAACCAAGGTGCCGCCCCGCGGTTTCACCTGCTGGGAGGCCAAGGCCACCACCGACCCCGGCCAGATCCGCGCCTGGTGGGGGCGTGAGCCGTTCAACATCGGTATCGCCACCGGCCCGAGCAACCTCGTGGTGATCGACCTCGACACCCCGAAGGACCCCACAGACACGCACACCGGAGCCGACACTCTGATCACGCTCGCAAACGGGCAGGCCATCCCTGACACCTTCACCGTCCGGACCGGACGCGGCGGCACCCACCTCTACTACACCGTGCCCGGGGGAACCCGGCTGGCCAACACCACTGGCACGCTCGGCCACTTGATCGACACCCGCGCCCACGGCGGCTACGTCGTCGGCCCGGGAAGCCTGGTCGCCACCGGGCCGTACGCCGTCACCAACCCGGCGCACGCCGTACCCCTGCCGGATTGGCTGGCTGAACGCCTGGCCCCGGCCCCGCTCCCACCGCAACAGCGGGTCACCATCACGCTCGGCACCGACCGACGCGCCATCTACCTACACGCGGCCATCGCCGGGGAAGTCGAGCGGATCACCCGCTCACCCGAACACGGCCACAACAACGCGCTCTACCAAGCCGCCGTCGCCCTCGGCCAGCTCGTCGCCGGACGCGAACTGCCCGAACCCGAGGTGACCTCACTCCTACTCAACGCGGCCCGCGCGGTCGGCCAGCCGTACGGCGAAGCCAACCGGACCATCGCCTCCGGCCTGCGCGCCGGAGCCCGCCGGCCCCGCACCCTCTCATCCGGCACAGCCGCCTGACCTGGCCGCCAACGAAAGCGAGAAGCCTATGGAACGTCCCAACCACCTGCGCCTGGTCAACGGTGATGCGGTCAATGCGCCCAACCATGGCCAAGCCTTCCGCACCTCGTGGACCGCCGACGAACTCATGGCCATGACCTTCCCCAAAGTGCGCTGGGCCGTGCCCGGCATCCTCGCCGAAGGACTCATCCTGTTCGCCGGACCGCCCAAGGTCGGCAAGAGCTGGCTATCACTCGGTACGGCTGTCGCCGTCGCGAGCGGCGGCAAAGCGCTGGAAGCCATCGACGTAGAGCCCGGCCCGGTGCTCTACCTCGCTCTGGAAGACACCCCGCGCCGCCTGCAGAACCGCATGGGCAAGATCCTTGGTGGCCGGTCCGCGCCTAAGAATCTGACCCTGGCCACCTCGTGCCCACCGCTGCCGAGTGGCGGGGAGAAGGCCATCGCCGGATGGCTGGACCGCAATCCAGGCGCCCGCCTGGTCGTCATCGACGTGTTCGCCAAGGTGAAGGGCATACCCGCGCCCGGGCTGTCGGCCTATGAAGCCGACTACGCCGCGATGGGGCATGCCAAGCGGCTGGCCGACACGTTCGGTGTGGCCATCGTCCTGGTCCATCACGTCCGCAAGATGGGCTCCGACGACTTCCTTGAACAGGTGTCGGGCACCAACGGCCTGGCCGGTGCCGCCGACTCAACGTTGGTGCTCAAGCGCGCCCGAGGCACCGCCGACGGCGTGCTCCACGTGACCGGCCGCGATGTCGAAGAAGCCGAATACGCCCTGTCTTTCCAACCGGCCGCCGGGGCCTGGCACCTGCTCGACGGCCCGCCCGAGGACCACACGCTCGGCGACACCCGCGCCGCGATCATCCGCTACCTGCGCGCCAACCCGAACATGCAGCCCAAGGCCATCGCCGAAGCCACCGGCCTGGCTCACGACAACGTCCGCAAGACGTGCCCGCGCATGGCCGCCGACGGCCAGCTCCGCGTAGACGCCACCGGGCGCTACCGGCTGCCAGGGACAGAGGACCCCGAAGGTGTCACTCCTGTCCCCGCTGTCCCCGAATCACTCTCGACCAGCGGAAACGCCACCAGTTCTGAGGGACACCCGGCCCTTCTGGGTGTCCCTGCTGTCCCTGAACAGGAGAACTCTTGATCACCCTCGACGACACCCAGCTCTACCGGATCACCGACGTCATGCAGTTGCTCAGGCTCAGCAGAAGCCTGCTCTACGACCAGATACGCACCGGCCGCCTGCCCTCCGTCAAGCAAGGCCGCGCCCGCCTCATCACCGCCAACGGCATTCGCAGCTACATCGCTCTCCTGGAGAATGAGGCATCCCGATGACCAAGCGACGCAGCAGAGGTGAGGGCGAGCTGCGCTGGGACGAAACCCGTCAGCGCTGGATTGCCACCTTCACGGTGGGCTACACGCCCGACGGAAGGCGCATCAGGAAGAAGGCCACCGGTAAGACGAAGACCGAAGCCAAGGAGAAGCTCAAGGAGATCATCCGCGACTACGAGGACGGCCTGACCCTCGCGCGCGGAAACGCCACGGTCGAAGAGGCCGTCAACGACTGGCTCAACTTCGAGCTGAGTCGCCGCGACACGGCCACCTACGAAGCAGGACAGACCATGTGCCGCCTCCACGTCATCCCGGCCCTGGGCAAGCTGAAGCTCCGCGAACTCAGTGCACAGGATGTGGACAAGTGGCTCATGGCGAAGTCCAAGGCCCTGAGCACGAGCACGCTCCGCCTGATCAGGTCGTACCTGAACAGATCCGTCAAGCGCGCGATGGCCCGCGACCTTGTGAAGCGCAACGTCGTAGAGCTCTGCTCAGTCCCGCGCGGCAAGGAGGGCCGCCCATCTAAGGCGCTCACTCTGGCTCAGGCGGAAGCCGTCCTCAAGGCAGCCGAGGGAGCGCGCATGCAGGGCTACATCGTCCTGGCCCTGCTGACCGGTGCGCGCACCGAGGAACTCAGAGCGCTGACCTGGGATCACGTGGACCTTGATGGCGACCCCGAAGCAGTGCCCGCCGTACCGCCCCATGTGGCCGTCTGGCGCTCCGTGCGGGCCGGTGGCGACACCAAGACCCGTAAGTCCCGCCGCACCCTGGCGCTTCCACAGAGAGCCGTGGAAGCGCTCCAGACCCAGAAGGCCCAACAGGAGGAAGAGAAGAAGGCCGCCGGGGGCCGGTGGACGGACCAGGGCCTCGTGTTCGCCTCGCTGGTAGGCACGGAGCTGGACTCACACAACGTCCGCCGCGCCTTCCGCCTGATCATCGCCAAGACCGACCTGGACCCGACGAAGTGGACGCCCCGCGAGCTACGGCACAGCTTCGTGTCCCTGCTCTCGGACCAAGGCATTCCACTGGAGGAGATCTCCCGCCTGGTCGGCCACAGCAGCACGGCGGTGACCGAACTGGTCTACCGCAAGCAGATCCGACCCGTCATCCAAGAGGGCGCGAAGGCCATGGATCGGATCTTCAAGATATGAGACCCAAAGAGTTAGGCACCCAGTTAGGCACCCAGAAGATCAAAAAGGCCCTTCCGGATCATCCGGAAGGGCCTTCTACCTGGGAGCCGCCTTCGGGATTCGAACCCGAGACCCCTTCATTACGAGTGAAGTGCTCTGGCCGACTGAGCTAAGGCGGCGTGCCGTACAGGCGAGAAGCAGTCTACAGGACCCACCCCACTCCTCGCTCACCCCCGATCAGCGAATGTCCGGACACACAACCTCCTCCCCCGGCACCACCCCCGTCACCAGGTACCGATCCACCACCTCATCCACACACCCCGACCCGTTGAAGTAGGCCGTATGCCCGTCACTGTCGAACCCCAGCAAAACCCCCGACTCCAGCTGCCCGGCGAGCGACTCCGCCCATGAGTACGGCGTGGCCGGATCGCGGGTGGTCCCGATGACCAGGATGGGCGCCGCACCAGCCGCGCGCAGGGGCCGGGGCTTCGAGGGCGCTGCGGGCCAGAAGGCGCACGGGAGGGAGCTCCACGTGAGGTAGCTGCCGAACGCGGGCGAGATCCGGTCGGCCGCCTGGGCGGCCTGGGCGTAGGTCTGGGGGTCGCGGGGGTACGGGGCGTCGATGCAGTTGATGGCGACGTTGGCGGCCGTCTGGTTGGAGTAGGTGCCGTTGGCGAGGCGGCCGACGAGGTGGTCGGACTGCTGGAGGAGGAGGGTGCCGTCGCCTGTCCGCGCCTGGCGGAGGGCGGCGGTGAGGATGGGCCAGCCCGAGCGGTCGTAGAGCGGGGTGAGGGCGCCGAGGGTGGCGAGTGATTCGGTGACGGGGCGGGCCGCGTGTAAGGGCGCGGTGTCCGTACGGCGGAGCAGGGCCGCCAGTTCTTGGGCGGCTCCCGAGATGGTGCGGGAGCTGAAGGGGCAGTCGGAGTCGGCCAGGCAGTAGCGCAGGTAGGAGCGGAAGGCGGTGTCGAAGGCGAGCGCCTGCTCGGTGTTGAGGGTCAGGCGGGGCAGGGCGGGATCGAGGGCTCCGTCGAGGACGAGGGCACGCACCCTCGCCGGGAACAGCTCCGCGTACGTGGCGCCCAGGAGGGTGCCGTACGACTTGCCCAGGTAGGTGAGCTGCGGGTCGCCGAGCGCGTCTCTGAGGAGGTCGAGGTCGCGCGCCACGTCGATGGTGCCGATGTGCGGCAGGAGTTTGGCCGAGTGGGCTTGGCAGGCGGCGGCGAAGTCGCGGGAGGCGCTCACCAGGGCGTCTTGCTCGTCCGCGGTGTCGGGGGTGGTGTCGAGCGCGAGGAAGGTGTCGAGGCCGGCGTCGTCGAGGCAGTGGACGGGCGAGGATCGGCCGACGCCGCGCGGGTCGAAGCCGACGATGTCGAAGCGTTCGAGGACGGGTTCGCTGACGATGGAGCGGGCCGCCCGGGCGTAGTCGAGGCCCGAGACGCCGGGGCCGCCGGGGTTGACCACGAGGGAGCCGATGCGGTCGCCGCCAGCGGGGAGGCGGGTGAGGCTCAGCTCCAGTTGCTCACCCTGGGGGCGGGTGTGGTCGAGGGGGACGGTGAGGGTGCTGCACTCCATGTCGTCGCCGCAGGTGTGCCACGTCAGCTTGGTCGGCTCCGCGCGGCCGCCGCAGGCGGTGAGGATGGCGAGGACCGACACCCCCGCGGCGAGGGCCGGGGCCAGGCGGGCGCGGCGATTCGGGCCGCTTCCCAGTCGCCTGGGGCGCACGGTGAAACCCAAGCCGCCTCCCTGGGTGATGATCGACGAGGGACGTCAGGTGGTCGGCTCCCCCTCTGCTCCGCCGTACGCCTCATCGTGTTGGATGCGCGGGCCGCACACGCTGGCCTTGGAGCACGCGCATCGGCGGCCGCCGTCGTTGAGCCTGACGACCAGCGAGTCGGAGGGCACGTTGTGGCCCACGACCACGCCGGAGCCTTCAGGGGTCTCGACGTTGGCCCCGAGCCGGGGGGCGGAGGCGCGGAACTCTTGGTACAGCGGGTGTTCGTACTTCAGGCAGCACATCAGCCGCCCGCACGCTCCGGCGATGCGCATGGGGTTGACCGGCAGGTCCTGGTCCTTGGCCATGCGGACGGAGACCGGCTCGAAGTCCTTCAGGAAGGTGGCGCAGCACAGGTCACGCCCGCAGGGGCCGATGCCGCCCTGGAGCCTGGCCTCGTCGCGGGGACCGATCTGGCGCAGTTCGACCCTGGCCCGCAGGTTGCGGGCCAGGTCGCGCACCAGCGCCCTGAAGTCGACCCGGTGCGGGGCGGAGAAGTAGACCGTGTAGACGTTGTCGGCGTCGAGGTAGTCGATGCCGACGACCTTCATGGGCAGGCTGTGGCGTTTGATCAGGCGTTTCGACACGCTGCGCGCCTCGGCCCTGCGGCGGCGGTTGGTCTCGTCGCGGGTGAGGTGTTCGTCGTCGGCGATGCCGCCGCAGACGGGCAGGCCGTCAACGTCTTCGCTGACGTATTGCGGTGCCCAGACGCACTCGGCCACCTCTGGACCCGAATCGGTGGGAACCAGGACCCGGTCGCCCACCTTGGGAGAGTGAGAACCGGGATCGAGGTAGTAGAGCCTTCCGTAACGGGTGAAGCTCACTGCCATGATCATGCCCATGGGGAGGAGCTCGCTTCCTGACGGCCTCGGGGGTCCATAGGGCCTATCCTTGCCACCCTCCCGCTGTCTCACACCTCCATCACCCGCACTGCTCGGCTGGGATCGCACCGGGATCGCACCGGTGGTCGACGATCCTGGAGACGCCCGGCATGCCGCCCACCTGGTCGCGGAGTGCGCGGCTGCTGGCCCCGGCGCGCAGGGTCAGGCGGAAGGACTCCGTCATGTCGGCGGGCCCGGGAACCTTCGGAAGTCTCTCTCCGGCCTCGGTTCCCTGAAGGTTGGCGAACGCCTGCGCCTGGCCCTCGAAGACGATCGAGCGGACGTCGGGCTGGAGCTCGAGATAGTGGTGGATGGCCTGCAGCTGGGTCGGGGTCGCGGACCGGCCGCCACAGGAGTGTTCGGCCGAGCCGCGATGACACAGGAACACGGTGACGTCGGTCCCGAAAGCTCGCCCGCCCGCCTCGACGGGCGCGATTCCGCTTCCCCATCACAGAGACGCCGCAGAGCCCCGTCTGCTGCTCCCGTCACCGAGATCTTTTAGCGAGGCGCCCGCAGGGACAGGGTCATTGCCTCGACCGCCATCTGCGGGTTGACGTTGGCCTCGAGGCGCTCGCGGCACTGCATGATCGCCTCGATGCGCAGCAGCGTCTCGTCAGGGGTCGAGGCACGCGCCAGCCGGTCGAGGTCGTAGCGGTGGTCGTCGTTGGCCAGCTCGACCCCGGAGCCGAACTGCATCGCCAGCACGTCGCGATAGAACCCGGCCAGCTCCAGCAGCGCGGCGTCGAGCGTGTCGCGCTTGATGCGGGTCGCGCGCGACTTCTGCCGGTCTTCGAGCTCCTTCAGGGCCCCGGCGCCGCCTCGCACGAGCCCGCGGTTGAGCCCCTTGCCCGTCGAGCCCTCGCCGTAGAGCTTGCGCAGCTCGGCCGTCTCCGTCTCGTTGAGCACCGAGGTGGCCGCAGCGGCTTCCTCTTCGGCCGTCTTGACCAGGCGCTCGGCGGCCACGACGCATTCGCCGACACCCGACAGGGACGCCGGGATCGCCAGCACGGCCTCGCGGCGCCGGCGCGCGCCGTCGTCGAGCGCCAGCCGCCGTGCCCGGTCGAGGTCGCCCTGCGCGGCCCGCGCCGCGAACGCGGCGGTCTCCGGC
The DNA here is from genome assembly GCF_013761175.1 of Nonomuraea soli. Lineage (GTDB taxonomy): Bacteria > Actinomycetota > Actinomycetes > Streptosporangiales > Streptosporangiaceae > Nonomuraea > Nonomuraea soli. The sequence continues at coordinate 888,075 of NZ_JACDUR010000003.1, read as the reverse complement.
GGCACGTTGTCGCGCGTGGCCAGGACGTGGGCCACCGCCTCCGTCGACGGGATCACCAGGGTGACCACGCGGCACCGGGACCTGATCGTGATCAGCAGGTCGTCGGCCGACGGCGCGCACAGCAGCCACACCGTGCGCGCCGGCGGCTCCTCGATGGCCTTGAGCAGGGCGTTGGCGGCGCCTTCCGTGAGCCGGTCGCCGCCCTCGAAGAGCATCACGCGCCAGCGGCCCTGCGTGGGCGCTCCTGCGGCCCTCAGGATGAGCTCGCGCGCCTGCTTCACGCCGTAGGAGAGCCCGGCGGGGCGCACGTGCTCGAGGTCGGGGTGGGAGCCGATGTAGACCTGGTGGCAGTGGTCGCAGTGGCCGCAGCCGCTGTCGGGGCAGAGCAGGGCCGCCGCGAACGCCCTGGCCGCGCTCTCGCGCCCGGCGCCGGGCGGGCCGGTGAACAGCCAGGCGTGGGTCATGCCCGCGCCGCGCCCGCCGCCGACGACCTCGCGCGCCGCCGCGGCGGCCCGCTCCAGCACCGCTGTCGCGCGCTCCTGGCCTACGAGATCATCGAAAACGCCCACGCGGAAAGGCTATCCCTCCGCACCGACCGAATCTCACCGCGCGAGAACATGATCTTGTACGGCACGCACGGGTCACCCCCACCCGCCGCACCCGGCCGGGCCCCGTCCAGGGAGACGGCCGACCAGCGCGCAGGGCGGGCCGCCGATACGCGACGGCTGCGCACCGCAGCTCAGTCACGAATCGCCGGCATGGTCCCCGTGATGTCCTCCGACGTCTGCGGCACCGGATCGGGCAGGATCTCCCGCACCCGGTCCTGGACCACCCGCGTGATCTCATCGAGCCCCAGGGTCCCGTCGACCACGAGATACCGCTCCGGCGCCGCCGCGGCCAGCGCCCTGAACTCCTTGCGCACCCGCTCGTGGAACTCCACCGGCTCCGACTCGATGCGGTCGGCCGCGCCCCCGAGGCGACGCAGCCCGATCTCGGGCGGCGTGTCGATGAGGACCGTCAGGTGCGGCACCAGCCCCCCGGTCGCCCACGCGTTGACCTTCGACACGTCCTCGGGATCGAGCGCCCGCCCCGCCCCCTGGTAGGCCAGGGACGAGTCGACGTACCGGTCCGTCACGACCACGGCTCCCCGGTGCAGAGCCGGGCGGATGACCTTCTCGACGTGCTCGGCCCGGTCGGCGGCGTACAGCAGCGCCTCGGAGCGGGCCGACAGCCCCTTCTCGGCCGCGTCGAGCAGGATGGCGCGCAGCCGCATGCCGACCTTGGTGGAGCCGGGCTCGCGGGTCTGGACCACGTCGTAGCCCTGGTCGCGCAGCCAGATCGCGACCATGCGCGACTGGGTGGTCTTGCCGGAGCCCTCGCCGCCCTCGAAGGCGATGAACAGCCCCGGCACGTGCTCAAGCGGCTCCGAGCCGTACCGCTCGCCGCGCACGGCGGCCAGCAGGTCGGAGGTGAACGGGATCCCCGCGCGGTCGTCCATGTGCCGCAGGCCGACGACGCCGACGATCGTGGCCAGCGCGCCGCCGACGACCAGAACCAGGTTGGTGCCGTCGAAGACGTAGACGAGGCTCGCGACCTCCAGCCTGTGGCTGCCGAACAGGGCCGCCAGGGGCCCGGCCACCGCGACGACGAGCAGCAGCACCACCCTGGCCGTCGACTGCAGGAAGGAGAAGGTGCGCCCGCGGAGCGAGTCGTCGACCTCGAGCCCGATCAGGGTGTAGCCGATGATCCAGGCGATGCCCGCGCACGCGCCGAGCAGCACCGTCAGCATGACCACGATCACCAGGTTGTGGATGAGCGCGATGGCGATCAGCACCAGCCCCGCGACCACGATCGCCAGCCCGAACAGGCGACGGCGCGACAGCTCGCCCAGCAGCCTCAGCCCGAAGAACATGCCCAGCGCCATGCCGACGAAGACCGCGCCGAACACCACGCCGTAGGCCGCGTCGCCACCCTGGAGTGCGGTCACGTAGGGCTTGGCCACGCCGATCACCGCGCCACCGGCGGCGAAGGTGCCCAGCATGCCGATGACCAGGCCCCGGATCAACCGGTTGCCGCCCACGAAACGCCAGCCCTCGATGATCTGCTTGAACACCGACGGCGTGGAGATCTCGCCCCTGCGCCGGGGGATGTCCTTGAGGGTGAAGACCAGGAAGGCGGAGACCAGGTAGGCGCCGGCGTTCACCAGGAGCGCCCACGCGCTGGACAGCCACACGTCCGCGCCGAACAGGCTCACCACGACCGACAGCGCCGCGAACAGGGCGGCGGCCAGCGGAGCGGTGCCGTAGGTCACCAGCAGGTTGAGCTGGTTGGCCTGCTCGAGCCGCTGCGGAGGCACCAGATTCGGCACCGTGGCGTCCTTGGCGGGAACCCAGAAGAGGTTGACGCACTCCACCAGCACGGTCGCGATGATGATCCACCGGTAGGCGACGTCGTTGGACGCGACCCACACCACGGCCGGGATGGACACGACCAGGAGGAAGCGTGTCAGGTCGGCGACCACCATGGTCACCCGCCTGTCGAACCGGTCGGCGAACGCGCCCGCGACCGGGCCCAGGATGATCGCCGGGAGCATCTTGGCGATGAACACGCCGCCCACCGCCAGCGACTGCGCGCGGAAGTCGCCCTGGGCCATGAGGTTTCCGGCCAGGGCGGTCAGCGCCAGGATGTTCAGCCAGTCGCCCAGGCTGCAGGCTGACATGGCCAGCCACAACCTACGGAAAGGGGCGTTTGCCAGCACATGTGCCGGCCTGCGGGCGGTCATAGTGTCAGCGTATCCAGGTGCTCACTCGGCCAGGTATGAAGATTCGCGCCGGATATGCCCGGCTGCTTGGCCAGAGGGTATTACGTCCGCCCACCGGCTGCCCCGATTTCCAGCAGGGTGATCTCGGGCGGCGCACCGACCCGGACCGGCGGGCCCCAGAAGCCTGCCCCCCGGGTGACATACACCTGGACGCCGCCGACAGTCTTCAGGCCGGAGACGACCGGCTGCTGCAACGGGACGACGAGGTTGAACGGGACCATCTGGCCACCGTGGGTGTGTCCGGACAGCTGGAGGTCGACGCCGAACGCGCTCGCCTGCCGTACCTGGAGCGGCTGGTGGGCCAGCAGCACGGTCGAGCGGCCCGGGGCACGGCCGCCCAGCGCGGCCTCGAAGTCGGGGCCGTCGTCGAAGGAGGTGCCGTTGACGTCGTTGACGCCCGCCAGGTCGAGCACGGCGCCGCCGTGGGCGATCTCGACCCGGGAGTTGCGCAGCGAGCGCACGCCGAGCTCGTCGAGCTCCTGGACCCACTCGTCGGGGCCGTTGGCCGTGTAGTACTCGTGGTTGCCGGTGACGAAGTAGGAGCCGTAGCGGGAGCGGAGCTCGCCCAGCGGCTGGGCGAACCTGCCGAGCTCGGCCACGGTGCCGTCGACCAGGTCACCGACGATCGCGACCACGTCGGGCTTGAGGTCGTTGATCATGCGGACGATGCGCTCCGAGTGGTCGAGCCCGGTGAGCGGGCCCAGGTGGATGTCGCTGACCACGGCGAACCGCAGACCGCTCAGCCGTGGGTCGAGCTTGGGGAGGGTGACCTTGACTGGCTCGATGACGGGATCGCCGAGCGCGGTGCCGATGCCGTACCCGACCGTGCCGAGCGCACCGACGCCGGCGGCCAGGGCGGCGGTGCGGGCGACGAACAGGCGCCTGGTGAGGAGCTCGGGGCGAGGGGCGGCGGCCGGGGGTGTCGATGAGGCCACGGCCGGCTTGGCGGCGACCTGAGCCGTCGCAGCGCCGACGACGGAGGCAGAGGCGGAGGCCGCGGTCGGTGAGGCGACCGTGGCCGCGGTCGCTGGGGCGCCCGACGGCACCTCAGCAGGGCTCGCCGGCTGGGCATCCACCGGCGCCCGGTCCCCGACGCCGCGCCGTACGACACGGTTGGCCACGAAGCGCGGCACCTCGAGCACCACCAGGTAGACGACCAGATAGAACATGATCGCCAGCCAGAGGAACCCCGGCCACGCCAGCCAGTGCCCCCACTCCATGCGCGATCCCACGAAGGTCACCGGCACCAGCACACCCAGCGCGACCAGCACGACCGTCAGCACCCGGCGCAGGCGCCCCGGCAGGGTGGTGGCGCGCACGAGCCGGTGCCACAGGTAGAAGTGCACGCCCAGCACCACCAGGGCGACCGTCGCAGCGAAACCAAGAATCACGTCCGCAATGCTACGGGCCACAGGCTGAGACCATTCTCAGCCTGTGGATAACCCCGCACCGTCAGGACTTGGCGGCGGGCTTCTTCGCCGGAGCCTTCTTGGCCGTGGTGGCCGTCTTCTTCGCCGGAGCCTTGCGCGCCGCGGGCTTCTTGGGCGCCGGAGCCTTCTCCCGGCGCTCCGCCAGCAGCTCGGCCGCCCGCTCCGTGGTGATGTCTTCCACAGTGTCACCCTTGCGCAGCGAGGCGTTGGTCTCCCCGTCGGTCACGTAAGGCCCGAAACGCCCCTCCTTGACCACGATCGGCTTCTTCGAGCCCGGGTCCTCGCCCAGCTCCCTGAGCGGCGCCGCGGCGGCGGCCCGTCCGCGCCCACGCTGCTTGGGCTGCGCGAACAGCTCCTTGGCCTGCTCGATGGTGACGGTGAACAGCTCGTCCTCCGACGCCAGCGACCGCGAGTCGGTGCCCTTCTTCAGGTAGGGACCGAACTTGCCGTTGAAGGCCTGGACCTCCTCGCCCTCCAGCTCGCCGACCAGGCGCGGGATCGACAGCAGCTTCAGCGCGTCGTCGAGCGTCACCGTGTCGAGCGACATGGTCTTGAACAGCGAGCTGGTGCGCGGCTTGGGCGCGTCGGCCTTCTTCGTGCGCCGCTTCGGAGCCGACTCGTCGACGGCCGGCTCGGGCAGGATCTCGGTGACGTACGGCCCGAAGCGGCCGTCCTTCGCCACGATCGTGTGCCCGGTCGCCGGATCCTGGCCCAGCACCCGGTCGCCAGAGGGCCGGCTGTACAGCTCCTCGGCCTTCTCGGCGGTCAGCTCGTCGGGCGCCATGTCCTCGGGCACGTTGACGCGGGCGCCGTCCCTGTCGAGGTAGGGCCCGTAACGGCCGACGCGCAGCATGATGTCGGTGCCGCGGATCGGGAAGGAACTGATCTCGCGCGCGTCGATCTCGCCGAGGTCGGTGACCATCTCCTTGAGACCGTCGTCACCGTTGTCGCCGAAGTAGAACTTGCGCAGCTCCGGCACCCGCTCGGCGCGGTCGTTGGCGATGTCGTCGAGGACCTTCTCCATGGTCGCGGTGAAGTCGTAGTCGACCAGGTTGCCGAAGTGCTGCTCCAGCAGGTTGACCACGGCGAAGGCCAGGAAGGACGGCACCAGCGCCGTGCCCTTCTTGAACACGTAGCCGCGGTCGAGGATGGTGCCGATGATCGAGGCGTAGGTCGACGGCCGGCCGATCTCGCGATCCTCCAGCTCCTTGACCAGCGAGGCCTCGGTGTACCGCGCGGGCGGCTTGGTGGCGTGACTGGCCACGTCGAGCCTGGTCAGGTCGAGGCGGTCGCCCTCGGCCAGGTTCGGCAGGCGCTTCTCGGAGTCGTCGCGGTCGGTGGAGGGGTCGTCTGCGCCCTCCACGTAGGCCTTGAGGAAGCCGTAGAAGGTGATCGTGCGACCGGAGGCACTGAACTCCACGTTCGCGCCTGCGACCTTCACGCTGACCGACTCGCCGACCGCGTCCTTCATCTGCGACGACACGGTGCGCTGCCAGATCAGCTCGTACAGGCGGAACATGTCGCCCGACAGGCCGGTCTCGCCCGGGGTGCGGAACTCCTCACCGGAGGGGCGGATCGCCTCGTGAGCCTCCTGCGCGTTCTTCACCTTGGAGGCGTAGACGCGGGGCTTGTCGGGCACGTACGCCGCGCCGTACAGCTTGATCGCCTGCGAGCGGGCGGCCGCCACGGCCGTCTCCGACAGCGTGGTGCTGTCAGTACGCATGTAGGTGATGAAGCCGTTCTCGTAGAGCCGCTGCGCCACCTGCATCGTGTACTTGGCGGAGAAGCCCAGCTTCCGGCTGGCCTCCTGCTGCAAGGTGGTCGTCCGGAACGGGGCGTACGGCTTGCGTGTATACGGCTTGCGCTCGACGGACCTGACCGAGAACGAGGCGCCGCGCACCTGCTCGGCCAGCTGGGCGGCGGCCTGCTCCGACAGGTGCACGACATCGGCGTTCTTCAGGCGCCCGTCGGAGCCGAAGTCGCGGCCCTGCGCGACGCGCTTGCCGTCGACGCCGGTCAGCGTCGCGGTGAAGTCGCGCGGCGTCTCCTCGGGCTTGTTGCTGTCGAACAGCGCCTGCAGGTCCCAGTAGGACGCCGAGGTGAAGGCCAGCCGCTCGCGCTCGCGCTCGACCACCAGCCGGGTCGCCACCGACTGCACGCGGCCCGCGGACAGGCGGGGCTTGACCTTCTTCCACAGGACCGGGCTGACCTCGTAGCCGTAGAGGCGGTCGAGGATGCGCCGGGTCTCCTGGGCGTCGACCAGGCGCAGGTTGAGGTCACGCGGGTTGGCCACGGCCTCCTGGATCGCCTGCGGAGTGATCTCGTGGAAGACCATGCGGTGCACGGGCACCTTCGGCTTGAGAACCTCCTGCAGGTGCCAGGCGATCGCCTCGCCCTCGCGGTCCTCGTCAGTGGCGAGGTAGAGCTCGTCGGCGTCCTTCAGCAGCTGCTTGAGCTTGTTGACCTGGGCCTTCTTGTCGTGGTTGACGACGTAGAGAGGTTCGAAGCCGTGGTCCACATTGACGCCGAGCCGCGCCCAGGCCTCCCCCTTGTACTTCTCGGGGATGTCGTCGGCCTTCTCCGGCAGGTCACGGATGTGACCGATGCTGGACTCGACTATGTAGCCGCGCCCGAGGTACCCCGCGATCGTCTTCGCCTTCGCAGGCGACTCGACGATCACCAGGCGTGTTCCGCCGGCGCTGCCGTTGTTGGCTGGCACGCTGCTTCCTACCTCGCTGTTCGCTCGCTTCATCCCCACCCGTGTTTGGGCACAGATCTGAAAGGTAACCCGGATCGCCGGTATTGCCTCCCCCCGGGGCTACCCGCTGGCTTTCAGGTCCACCCACAAGAACGCAGAATAAGGCCCACGGAGCGGCGTATCGCCTTGACTCACCCAGGAGACTAATCGTTGTGCCCGACTACTCCTACATGGATATCTACATCCCGCGCGGCATCTCTCGCGAAGCCGCACGTCAGCTACTGACCGAACATGCCGAACACGGACACTGGGAACTGGCCCGCACCCGGATCTATTCCGACGGCAGCCGGCGCGTACGGCTTCGCAGAAGGATCTACAAGGTCCGTAGCACCCTCTAAACAGGGCTTTGCCCGCCCCCGGGGCCATCGCCCCCCGAGAACGGGCAAAGCAGCTCTTGTGAGTCGTACGGCTGGCCGGCTGCCAGCCGCCGATCGTTACTTCTTGCCGAAGCGCACCCGGCGGGTGGTCGCGAACAGGGTCGCCGAGGCGGCGAACATCGCGCCCAGCACCAGGGCGAGCAGCGAGCTGGAGTTCATCCCGGTGACACCCTCGTCGGTCGCGGCGCTCATCAGGCCGAGGTCACCGACGGGAAGGGTGCCGGTCGCCTGGCCGACAGCCCCGCCGACCGGGGTCGACTGGACCAGCGAGGTCGCCGGGCCGAGGGCCGACAGCGGGCTGGCCGACTTGGCCTTGCCGCCCTGCTGGCCGGGGACGGCCGGAGCTCCGGGGAGACCGGGCAGGCCGGGCAGAGCGGGCAGGCCCAGCGTGCTGGGCAGGTCACCGACGACGGGCAGGGCGGGCAGGCCCGCGCCACGCATCGGCTGGGCGATGTTGCCGACGTCCTTCAGGCTGCTGGCCGCGGGAACCACGGGCAGAGCGGGGAGCAGGCCACCGGCCTGGTACTTCGACCCACCGCGAGGACGGGCCCAGTGGTCGTAGCCGTCGCCGCTGTCGTCGACCGGCTTGCCGACACGCGAGCCGCCCAGGCATCCGGCGGCGGCGTCACCAAGGACGGCCACCGCGTTGCCGCAGACGTTGATCGGGGCGGTGATCGGAGCGATCACCTGGTTGCCGGCGAGCACGCCGGACCTGCCGGAGGTGGTGTTGCCACCCGCGTTGACGCCGTTCTGCGGGGAGACGGTCGCCCCGCCCTTGCAGTGGGCCTCGGCCAGGCCAAGGGCCGCCACGGCGTTGCCGCAGGCGTTGATCGGGGCGGTGATCGGGGCCACGACCTGGTTGCCCGCGGCCACGCCCGACCTGCCGGAGGTGGTGTTGCCGCCCGCGCCCTTGCCGCCGTTCTTCACCGACACGCCGCCCTTGCAGCCGGCGAAGGCCTGGCCGAAGACCGCGACGGCGTTGCCGCAGACGTTGACGGGAGCGGTGATCGGGGCGACCACCTGGTTGCCGGCGAGCACGCCGGACTGCCCTGAGGTCGTGTTGCCGCCCGCACCCGAGCCGGCCTTGGTGTTCTCGACCGAGCTGCCGCCCTTGCAACCGGCGGGGGCGTTGCCGACCGCGTTGCCGCAGGCGGTGATGGGCAGGCTGATCGGGGCGATCACCTGGTTGCCGCTGCCGGCGCCGAAGCGGCCGTCGGTGTCGTTGCCGCTGGAGCCCGGGCCGCCGTGGCCGGCGTGGTAGCCCTTGCCGGGCTTGCCGCCGTTGGTGACCGAGGAGCCGCCCTTGCAACCGGCGAAGGCCTCGCCGAAGACTGCGATGGCGTTGCCGCAGATGTTGATCGGGCCGCTGATGGGCGCGATCACCTGGTTGCCGCCGAGCGCGGCGTTCCTGCCCGAGGTGGTGTTGCCGCCGGCGCCGAAGCCGTTGTTCTTGACGGACGAGCCGCCCTTGCAGCCCGCGGTCGCGTCGCCGAAGATGGCCAGCGCGTTACCGCAGGCGTTGATCGGAGCGCTGATCGGCGCGGTGATCTGGTTGCCGCCGAGGAGGCTGCTGTCGCCGGAGGTCTTGTTGCCGCCCGCTCCGCCCTTGCCCGAGGTCTTGACCTCGGCGCCGCCCTTGCAGCCGGCGTCGGAGTTGCCGAACAGCGAGACCGCGTTGCCACAGGCGTTGACCGGCGCGCTGATCGGCGCGTTGACCTGGTTGCCGCCCAGGACGCTGCTGTTGCCGGAGGTCTTGTTGGCGATCCCGCCGGGACCGGAGTTCTCGACCGAGGCGCCGCCCTGCGAGGAGGCGGTCGACTCGCCGGCGACGCCGACGGCGTTGCCGCTGATGTCGATCGGCAGGGAGATGGGGAGGTTGACCTGGTTGCCGCCACCCACGGAGGAGTTACCGGAGGTGTCGGCGACAGCGGTACCGCTGCCGAACGACATGACCGCTGCGGCGAGAAGAGCCGCCGGGGCCGATGCCTTCGCCCACGTACGCATGATGAATGCTCCTAGTGGTTCTTGGGGGGATTACCTGACTGGTCGCGGGCAGGCCGAGGTCATGCTTCCTGTCCAGAAGCACAGCGGTGACCCATGGGCTTGTCGCGAACCGAGATGACTGACATGACGGACGGGAGGGCCTGCAGACGGCCACGCTCCGCTTGTCCGGGAAGGCGCTCAGAAGGCGCTCTGGTGGGAGGCACGCGTGGAAGGCGCGCTCAGGGTGTGTCAGTCAGGTGAGAAAGAAGGGTCGTCCGCCGCTGTGCGGACGACGGGGGGAAGCACGCACGCCAGGGGGGCGCGCTGTGCGAGCAGCCGCGGGTCGGAAGCGGACCTCGCGACGTCCCCCATGCCAGGCCCGAAGGGGCCACTGCCGCCGCCGTTGGGCACGAGTCCGTTGGGACCGTGCGAGTCACCGGCGGTGGAAGGAACTGGGGTGCCGGGCTTCGACTGGCTGGTGAGCCCGTCGACGTTGAGCCCGGCCATGGCCTCGGCATTCACCGAGGAGCTGTCAGCCGCGGGGAAGATGTCCATCGCGGACGCGGTGACGGCCTGTGTTGTCTCGGCGGTGGCGGGAGACGCTCCGAAGAGCATGGCGAGCAGCCAACCGGCGATCATCAGACCGCCTACCGTGAGCGCTCGCACCAGGATCCGACGGGCGCCGGCCGCGAACCGCGCCATCCGGCCATCCCTGGCGGACCTGGTGTCGGCAGCCACGGGCACGCAGGGAGCAGCCGGGGACTGGGTCCCCTTCTGCTGCTCCGCAGTGCGTGCCACGTGACCTCCCGAGATCCAGAACCGGCCCCATTACTGGGGCCGGTCCTTGGACTCACCCCTCAACGATCCGTAACCGTAGCAGCACCCAACGTAGGCGCAAGTGTTTTTCAGCAGAGATCCAGGAACCGGTCAAGAACCCGGGTCCCAAAGTGGAGCGAATCCACCGGCACTCGCTCGTCCACCCCATGAAACATCCCGGCGAAGTCCAGGTCGGCCGGCAGCCGCAGCGGCGCGAAGCCGTACCCCTTGATGCCCAGCGAGCTGAACGCCTTCAGGTCCGTCCCGCCACTCAGCGTGTACGGCACGGCGGTCCCCTCCGGGTCCTCCTGGACGAGAGCGTCGGCCATCGCCCTGACGATCGGCGTGTCGAAGCCGAACTCCAGAGCCGTCTGGTGCTGGATGAACTCCCTGGAGACGTCCGGGCCGAGCAGTTCGTCGATCGTGGCGAAGAACTCCTCCTCGAACCCGGGCAGGAACCTGCCGTCGATCACCGCCTCGGCCGTCTGCGGGATGACGTTGGCCTTGTAGCCGCCGGTGAGCATCGTCGGGTTCGCCGTGTTGCGCAGCACCGCGCCGATCATCTTCTGCAGCGCGCCGAGCTGGTCGAGGTTGGTGTGGTCCAGCTCGATCGCCCGGAAGAAGGCCTCCATCGTCGGCGTCAGCCGCGTCGGCCATTCGTACCGCCCGATGCGCGCCACCGCCTCCGCGATCGCGGTCACCGCGTTGTCGTCGTTGAGCATGCTCCCGTGCCCGGCCCTGCCCCTGGCCGTCAGCCGCATCCAGGCCATGCCCTTCTCGGCCGCCTCGATCAGGTAGAACCGCCGCCCGCCCGCCGTGACGCTGAACCCGCCGACCTCGCCGATGGCCTCCGTGACGCCCTCGAAGACCTCGGGATGCTTGTCGACGAGGAACTTCGCCCCGTAGTCGCCACCCGCCTCCTCGTCGGCCGTGAACACCAGCACGACGTCGCGAGCCGGCCTCCTGCCCTCCCTGAGGCGCGCCCTGACCGTGGCCAGGATCATCGCGTCCATGTCCTTCATGTCGACCGCGCCACGACCCCAGACGCAGTCGTCCTGGATCTCCCCGGACAGCGGATGCACCCGCCAGTCGCCCGCGTCGAACGGGACCACGTCGAGGTGCCCGTGAAGCAGCAGCGCATCGGCCCTGTTCGCATCCGTGCCCTCGATGCGCGCCACGAGGCTGGCTCTTTTCGTGTCGCTTTCCAGGATCGTGCTCTGGAGGCCCACCTCCGAGAGCTTCTCGGCGACGTACTCGGCCGCAGCCCTCTCACCTGGGCCTGCGTTGTCTCCGGCGTTCCTGGAGTCGATTCTGATCAGGTCTCGGCACAGGTCCACGACCTCGTTTTCTGGCATTCCCGGCTCCTTCCGTCTACCGCCCATCCTGCCGTCGTGGAATCTCGGTATGACTCACCCCCGAGAGTTTGCTAACCTTGGCATCGCCGACGCGGGATGACGGTCCCGCGTGCAGGCACCAAGTCCGGGTGGCGGAATAGGCAGACGCGCTAGCTTGAGGTGCTAGTGCCCGTTAAGGGCATGGGGGTTCAAGTCCCCCCTCGGACACACACTCTGGTACATGTTGGGCCTCGCCTCGACTACGACCTTCCTCTCTGAGGGGTGGTAGACGAGGTAGAGGCCCAGTTTGTTGTAGAGGTCGTTCCTGGTGGCGGTGTCAGCCCTCTCCAGAACACCAATCGCGTTGCTCAACTGCGGGACCATCTCCCTTTCTGTGGTCTCTTGCCTTCTCGTGATCGTCGCGATGCGACCATCGGCCTTCATGCGCTCCGCGCGGGAGCCGGCCATCCAGCGGCCGATCTCGTGAGGGTCTCCCCCGGCATCCAGGGTTGAGCGGTAGCTCTTCATCCTGCGGTCGCAGTCGTCGATCGCCTTCCACGCGGCCTCGGCCATGAGGATCATGATCACCCGATACACGATGCATGCGCCGCGCGACTGTGGGTATTCGGTCCGGGGAGCCACCCGGCTACCGGCGAGGAGCGCCCATGGCCGTCAGTGAGCAGCACCGGCCAGAGATCATCGTCGGACTCGTGGCGACCCCGCCGGATTATCCAGCGCAGGTGGTCGCGCGGCTCGCCGTCGAACTGGCCGACCAGCTAGCCGAGCAGGTGGACCCGCACGTGCGGTGGACCATCCGGGCAGGCTGGGGTGAAGTGGCTCCGCGCCGCGATGGCGGCGTTGAGGCGCTGCTCGACGATCTCGCTCGCCGACGCGCCGACGCCCGGTGGGACGTCGCGATCTGCCTGACCGACTTGCCGCTGCATACCGAGCGGGTGCCGCTGGTCGCCCGGATGTCCGCCAGGCGCCGCGCCGCGGCGGTGTCCCTGCCCGCGCTGGGGCTGCGCCAGCTGCGAGCGCTTCGCGCCGCCATCCCAGGTCTCGTGGGCCGACTGCTCACTGACACGTCAGACATGCGGGTACAGCCGGTCGGCCGTGCGCCGGCCGAACTGGCCGGCCGGGTCGCCGCCATTCACCGAGTGATCGGCGAGGCCGACGTCGGGGAACTGGGCTACCTCGCCTCGCGGCTGGTCGGCCGGGTGCGGCTGCTGACCGGGATGGTCCGGGCCAACCGTCCGGGGCGCGCCCTGCTGGGCCTGTCCAAACTCCTGGTCGGGGCCTTCGCCACGGCCGCGTTCGCGCTCACCACCAACACCATCTGGGAGATGGGTGATGCCCTCGGCGGGCTCCGCCTCGCCGTGATCATGCTTCTTGGGCTGACCGCGCTGGTGACCTGGTTGATCATCGCGCACGACCTGTGGGAGAAACCGGACCGGGAGACACCAGCTGAGCTGGCCCGGCTGTTCAACCTGGGCACGGTCCTCACCCTCACCCTGGCCGCCGCGGTGTCCTATCTGGTGCTGTTCGCCGGAACGACGCTCGCCGCGGCGCTGCTGATCGACACCTCCGTGCTGGAACAGACCCTGGAGCGGCCGGTCGATCTCACCGACTATCTGACCCTGGCCTGGATCATCAGCTCGCTGGCCACTGTCGGGGGCACGATCGGTTCCGGGCTGGAGGACGAGGAGACGGTGCGGGCCGCAGCTTACGGCTACCATCCCGAACCCGGCGGCTGGCGGGACGAGCGGGACGCGTGATTCCCGCCTTGGGCCAGGGCTTGTCCGCACTGCCGGGCGGGCACCGCGGGCCAGCGCCGCCGAAGATGTGAGATCACCTCTGGATCCAGGCAGGACATTGCATCCTCAGTCGTCGGACGCCGGGCGTCCCTCACCCGCGGATGTTGAGCGATCGTCGACCGGCGGAGCAGGTGCTGGTGCCGTGAACGGCACGGGCCGGCCGGGCAGCAGCAGAGGCCCGTTATGCGTGCCGGTGAGCATCCATTCGGTCATCGCGGGATTGGCGCAGTACACCGTGTGCCAGACCCGTCATGCGCAGGTCCGGACACCCTTGGCGTAGAGCGATGCGATCTGGTCGTGTCCTTCCGCAGGGCACTCAAGGGTCACCCAGGACCCCTCTGGCGATGCGGACGCGTCATCCTCCCTGTCGATTCCCGGTCTTGGTGAACCATTCGTGCACAAGGCGTACCGCCATGGCGCCCTCCCCGACCGCGGACGCGACCCGTTTGATCGACCCGCTGCGAACGTCTCCCACGGCGAACACGCCCGGCCGCCCCGTCTCCAGGGGGAGGGCCTCCCCGTGCCACGAGCCGTTGTCCGTGATGACGAAGCCCCGGTCGTCCAGCGCGACGGCACCCGCCGTGGAACATGATCTCGATGCTCGGCGTCCGGCCGATCGCGTCGACGAGGTAGCGGGACATGCTCTCGCTGAGATCTGCGCCGCGGACGAGCATGCGCACCGACGAGGCGTACCTGGCCAGGTAGAGTGCAGCCTGGCCCGCGGAGTTGCCGCCGCCGACGATGACCACCGGCGCCTGCCGGCACATGCGCAGCTCGAACGGCGTCGCCGCGTAGTAGACGCCACAGCCTTCGTACTCCTCCAGGTAGGCGAAGTCACCCGCCCCGCCGTAGGTGCCGCAGGTCAGCATGATGGCGTCGATCCTGCGGGGATCGTCCTCGCTGATCAGGCGGGTGCCGGCGGCCCTGACGCCGTGGTGGGCGAGCAGCCGGCGCCCGGTTGCGGTTGCCGGTCCTGGCCTCCGAACGGGCGGTCACGCCGTCTTCGTGCGGTTGCGGGTTGCCGGTCTCCTCGCGCAACAGGACCCGGATCCCCTCGTGGGCGGCGCCGGTCTGGGTCAGCAGGTGGTCGGTGACCACGATGGCGCCCGGATCGCTGAACGGATTGCGCGGGATGTCCTTCCCCAGCTCCAGCAGCTTCAGGTCGTTGAACGGCTCCCGCCGTACTCTCTTCCAGAGCGAGCCGTCGTCGCGACGGCGAAGCCGAACTGGTGCGGGGCGACGGCGGCCATCCCCCCGCTGGAACAGCTCGTCAGAAGTCCATCAGTGGTGGAAACCGATCCGCGACACGTCGTCGGGCAGGACGGCGGGTGTGCCGGCGGTCAGCCTGTGCAGGGCGCGGTGGATGTCGTCGGCCAGCAGCGAGATCTCGTCCCTGCCGATGCCGTGCCGGATGAGGATGCGCTGGATGACGGTCTCCTGACGGTTGGCCGGCAGCGGGTAGGACGGTACCTGCCATCCGCGCATGCGCAGCTGGTCGGTCAGGTCGTAGAGCGTGAAGCCCGCGTTCTCCGGGTCCTTGAGCTTGTAGGAGATGGCGGGCAGCGCGCCGCGCCCGTCGTAGAGCAGCTCGAACGGGCCCATGGAGGCGATCTGCTCGCCCAGGTACCGGGCCGTGGCAGCGCAGGCCTCGTACACCTCGCGGTAGCCCTGCTTGCCCAGCCGCTGGAACAGGTAGTACTGCGCGATGACCTCCCCGCCGGGGCGGGAGAAGTTCAGCGCGAACGTCGGCATGTCCCCGCCGAGGTAGTTCACCCGGAAGATCAGCTCTTCGGGCAGCAGCTCCGGTTCGCGCCACACCACCCAGCCGACGCCGAGCGGGGCCATGCCGTACTTGTGGCCGGAGGCGTTGATCGAGGCGACGCGCTCCACCCGGAAGTCCCACACCAGCTCCGGGTAGAGGAACGGGGCGATGAAGCCGCCGCTGGCGGCGTCGACGTGGATCGGGATGTCGAGTCCGGTCTCGGCCTGGATGCGGTCCAGCTCGGCCGACAGCTCCTTCACCGGCTCGAAGTCGCAGGTGAAGGTGACGCCGAGGATGGCGACGACGCCGATGGTGTTCTCGTCGACGTAATCGGCGAGCTGGTGCGGCCGCAGCCCGGTCGCTCCGGGTTCGAGAGGAACCTGCCGGATCTCGACGTCGAAGTAGCGGGCGAACTTGTCCCAGCAGATCTGCACGGGACCGGCCACGATGTTCGGCTTGTCGGCGGGCTTGCCCTCGGCGAGGCGCTTGTGCCGCCAGCGCCACTTCAGCGCCAGCCCGCCGAGCATCGCGGCCTCGCTGGAGCCGGTGGTCGAGCAGCCCATCGCCGTGGCGCCCGCCGGGGCGTTCCACAGATCGGCCAGGATGTTGACGCACCGGGATTCGATCTCGGCCGTCTGCGGATACTCATCCTTGTCGATCATGTTCTTGTCGAGGCACTCGTTCATGAGCCTGTGCACCTGATCCTCCGACCAGGTGGTGCAGAAGGTCGCCAGGTTCTGCGAGGCGTTGCCGTCCAGGAGCAGCTCGTTGTGGAGCAGCTGGTAGACGGCTTCCGGCCGGGAGGCGTTCTCCGGCATCCGGTTCTTGGCGGCCACGCTTGTCGCGACGGTGCCGGCGAAGAGATCCGTGGTGTCGTCGACCTGCTTGTGGTCAGTGGCCTTGTGCAGTGCCATGAGCTCCCCGTCCTGCGCCTGGGCAATCCCGACCGTCGGAGGTCTCCCCTATCGCGGCTCAAGATAGGGACGCGGCACCTCACAAATCCGCAAAAGGAGGCGCTAGGCGGGCAGGGTCCAGCGTTGCCAGGCGTTGGCGTTGCAGTCCCAGATCTGCAGCCGCGTGCCGTTGGCGGTGTTGCCGCCCGGCACGTCCAGGCAGCGCCCCGACTGCGGGTTGCGCAGCTGGCCCGCCGTGGTGGCCGACCACTGCTGGGCGCCGCTGCCGTTGCAGTCCCAGATCTGCACCGGTGTGCCGTTGGCGGTGCCCTGGCCGGTCACGTCCAGGCACTTGCCCAGCGCTCGGACGGTGCCGTCGGTGCCGACGCTCCAGCGTTGCGCGCCGGTGCCGTTGCAGTCGTAGAGCTGCACCGCGGTGCCGTTGGCCGTGGCGGACCCGGCGACGTCGACGCATTTGCCGCCCGCACCGGTGATCTGCCCCGTTCTGGGCTGGGCGGAGAGGGTGACCTCGTCCTGGTTGAGGACGCGGGGATGGAAGTAGGCGTTCTGGATCTCGGCGTTGGTGTTGCTGCCGCGCAGCTGCTCGGACCAGATCATGAAATAGCTCCATCGGGTCTGGCTGTCGAGCAGGCTCGCGTTGGGGACCTTGCCCATCTCGGCCAGCGCGATCGGCTTGGAGCCCGCGATGCTCTGCATCTGCTGGTAGTCACCCTGGCTGGGGTGCGACTTGTACCAGACGTCCAGCGACACGACGTCGACGTAGGACGCGCCCGGGTAGTAGGCCGCCCAGTTGCCGGCGGGGTTGTCCTGCACGTTCCAGACCCAGATGAGGTTGGTCAGGCCCTTGCTCATCAGGTGGTCGCGGGTGATCTGGTAGAGGCGGGCGCCGCCGTTGGGTCCCGGGCGGTTGCCCCACCAGTTCCACGACTCGTTCATCTCGTGCAGCGGGCGGAACAGCACCGGCACGCCCGCGTCCTTGAGCTGCTGGAGGTAGGGGACGACTTCGTCCAGCCGCCGTTTCCACGCGGTGTTGAGCGCCGTGCCGTTCGTGATGATCTGGTTGAACTGGTCGTTGGAGATGCCGGTCTTCACACCGCCCTCGAACTGGCAGGTGCCGGGGCCGGTGGGTGTGCACACGTGCCAGGTCAGCGCCACGAGCGAGCCGTTGGCCCATTCGAGCTTGGCCTGGTCGACGACGCGCTGGCGGTTGGCGACGTCCTCGGGGCGGAACATCAGGTCGCCGCCCCACAGGCCGGGGTACTGGCCGGTGATGTCCCTGACCTGCTGGGTGTACTGGCCCGGCAGGTCGGCGGGCTCCTTGTTGTGCTGGCCGGAGACGATGTTCCTGCCGGTGATGGAGGTCAGGTAGGTGATGACGTCCTGGCGGGAGGCCGCCGGGAAGGCCCGCGCCGCGGGGGCGGCGACGGTGGTCAGGCCCGCGGTGGTCAGCAGTGCGAGCAGGATGGTGGCGAGTCGGCGGGACGGGGGGTGTAACACGCTGCTCCTCCTGGGGCTGTGATGAGGCTCAGGGCCTCGGGGTGCGCGTAGGCCAGGGCGGCGGCGCCGTACAGGCCGGCTTCCCGCCCCTGGGTGGTCAGGCCGACCCGCACCCGCTGGGCGAAGGCGAACCCGGAGCGGGCCGTGATGGCCTGGCGAAGTGGATCGAGCAACAGGTGTCCGGCGGCGGCGACGCCGCCGCCGATGACGACCTCGTCGAGGTCGAGCAGGGTCGCCGTGGTGTGGATCCCTCGGGCGAGGGCTTGCGCGGCGCGCCGGAACGCGCCGAGTGCGACGGGTGCGCCCTTTCCGGCGTCGGTCGCGAGCTCGCGTGCGTCGTGACCGGTCCAGCCGTTGGCCCGCGCCCAGCGGACCATGCTCGGGCCGCTCGCCACCGTCTCCAGGCAGCCGGTCGCTCCGCATGGGCACGGCTCGCCCGCCGGGTCGACGACGATGTGACCGATGTGCCCGGCGTTGCCGGTCGGTCCCGTGTACGGCCGGCCGTCGAGGATCAGCCCGCCGCCGATGCCGGTGGAGACGACCACGTCCAGCAGGCTCCGGGAGCCCGCGTCGCGGCCGCCCTTCCACCACTCGCCGAGCGCCATGCACTGCGCGTCGCCCGCCAACGCCACGGGCAGGCCGGGCAGCAGGCCGGCGACCATGTCGGTGAGCGGGAAGCCGCGCCAGGCCGGGATGTTGACCGGGCTGACCGTACCGGCCTCGATCGGCCCGGCAGAGCCGATGCCGACCGCGACCACTCCAGGCTCGGCGATGTCGGCGATCAGCCCGCCCAGAGTCGCGGTCGGGTCGGGCCCGACGGGCCGTTCCGCACGGCTGAGCATGGCGCCACGGGGATCGACGAGAGCGGCGGCGAACTTCGTGCCGCCGATGTCGATGGCCAGAACCGTCGTCATTTGAGTGCCCCCGAGGTGAAGCCCCGGTAGATGAAGCGCTGAAGCAGCAAGAAGACGATCAGCGAGGGGACGATCACCAGCACGGTGCCGGCCGAGATCACTTCCCAGTGCGCGCCGTACGGGCCCTTGAAGCGGAACAGGGAGGTGGAGATCGTGCCGAGGTCACGCGAGGGCATGTAGAGGAAGGGGATGTAGAAGTCGTTGTAGATCACGACGCCCTTGACGATCACCACGGTGGCGATGGCGGGCTTGAGCAGCGGAAGGATGATGCGGCGGTAGACAGTGAACGAATTGGCGCCGTCCAGGCGCGCCGACTCGTCCAGCGAGGTCGGGATGCTCCGCATGAACTGGATGAAGATGTAGATCGACACGATGTCCGTGCCCATGTAGAGCAGGATCGGCGCCCACCGGGTGTTGAAGGCGCCCATGCCCTCGATGATCTGGAAGGTCGCCACCTGGGTGGTGATGCCGGGCACCAGCGCCGCGACCAGGAATCCCGCCAGCACCAGCTTCTTCAGCCGGAACTGGAAACGGTCGATCGCGTAGGCCGTCATGGAGCCGATGACGACGGTCGCCAGGACGGAGAAGAACAGGATGAACGTCGTGTTCCCCAGCGCCGGCAACATCTTGCCGTCGACGAAGGCGGTGGCGAAGTTGTCGAAGTTGAACCAGTCGCCCGGCATCGACAACGGCCCGCCGGTCGCCATTTCCCGTTCGGTCCGCAGCGAGGTCAGCAGGATCGTGACGAGCGGAACGATCACGACGGCGGTGGCCAGCACCAGCGACAGGTACTTCAGGAAGACGGCCAGAGCTCTTCTCATGACATCTCCACCCGCTCATCGGGGACCAGGACGCGCTGCAGCCAGGTCACCAGCAGCACCAGGCCGAGCAGCACGATGGCCGCTGCGGAGGCCAGGCCGACCTTGTCGAACTGGAAGGCCAGCTTCAGCGTCTGGATTACGAAGGTGGTGCTGTTGTTGGAGCCGCCGGTCATGATCAGCGGGATCTCGAAGACCGACAACGAACCGGACACGGCCAGGATCGTGGTGATGCTGATGATCGGCTTGAGGGCGGGCAGGGTGATGTGCCGGAACTGCTGCCACGTGGTGGCTCCGTCAAGCGCGGCGGCCTCGTACAGGTGGGTCGGGATGGCCTGGATGGCTCCGAAGAACAGCACGAAGTTGACGCCGAGGAAACGCCAGACCGAGACCCCTGCCAGCGAGGTGTTGACCAGGTCTGGGTCGCCCAGCCACAACTTCGGCGTGGCGCCGAACAGGCCGAGGACCGTGTCGAGCGTCCCGCCGGGCTGGAAGAAGTAGAGGAAGACGAATCCGATCGCCACCCCGTTGATCAGATAGGGGAAGAACAGGATGCCCTTGAAGAAGGTGCGGAAGCGCACGCCGGCGCCGAGGATCGCGGCGAAGTAGAGGGCGAGCACGATCTGTACGACCGCGCCGGCCAGGTAGAACAGGCTGACGAAGAAGACCTGGAAGAGCTTGGGGCGCGTGAACAGCTCGGTGTAGTTGTCCAGGCCCACGAACTGGCTGGTCTTCGACAGGCCGTCCCAGTCGGTGAAGCTGTAGGAGACGAGGTTGGCCACCGGCACGTAGGTGAAGACGACCAGCAGCACCAGCGGCGCGGCCAGATACAGCCAGTGCGTGTATCTCCAGGACCGCCGGACGCGGCGGTGGCGTGTGGGTGGCTGCGGCGGGCCGTCGTGGAGCCGGCCCGCCACCACCGTCCGGTTACTCGCCAACGGTCGCCCTGGCCTCGGCCCACCTCTTGTTCAGGTCGGCGAAGATGCCGTTCAGGTCGCCCTTGGCCGCGCCGCGCGCCACGTCGACGATGTTCTGCCGGTAGTCGGGCGAGCCCAGGCCGATCTCCGACGCCTTGTCGATCGTGTCGACCTGCTCGGCGCGCTTGTCGTCCATGCGGACGAAGGTCACCCCGGCCTCCTCGAACGGGGTCAGGCTCGACGGCAGGGCGGCGCCCTTGACCGACGAGATCGACAACGCGGCCTGGGCGTCGCCCGACTTGGTGATGAACCACTCGATCCAGGCCTTGGCGGCAGGCTTGTTCTTGGAGTGCACGTTGACGGCGTACTGGTAGTCGGGGCGCACCGACGTGCAGAACCGGCCGCCGGTCTGGCTCGGGAAGGGCATGTAGGCGATGTCGTCGGGGTTCTGGCCCGCCTTGGTCGCCGCCTCCTTCATCTGCACGACCGCCCAGGAGCCCAGCGCCATCGTGGCGATCTTGCCGTTGGCGATGAGGTTCTTGGACTCCTCCCAGTTCGTCGTGTTCGGGTCGTCCTCGGTGAGCTTGTTCGCCACCACGTCGAACAGCAGCTTGTCGGCGACGTGCAGCGGCTGGCCGGGAGCCCACGGGTTGTCGGTGTCGGCGAGCTTGTCGCCCGCGGTCGCGTCGCAGCCGATCGAGCCCAGCGCGTGGCCCCACATCGTCAGCGGCCACATGTCCTTGTAGTTGGTGTAGTACGGCGTGGCGTCGGTCTTGTCCTTGATCGCCTGGAGGCCGGCGAGGAACTCCTCCGGCGTCTTCGGCCACTCCTTGACGCCCGCCTTCTCCCAGACGGCCTTGTTGTAGACGAAGCCCTGGGCCGTGCCGATGTTGGCGATGCCGTAGACCTGGCCGTCGACGGTGGCCCGGTCGGTGAAGTCGTACTTCTTCGACAGCTCCTCGGCCGGGCCGAGCGGCTCGAAGAAGGTGGGGTACTGGCTGACCTTCACGGTGTTGGGGATCGACAGGACGTCTCCGTACTCCTCGGAGCTCATCCGGATCTTGACCTCGCCCTCGTAGTCGGTCAGTCCCTCGAACTTGACCTGGACGTTGGGGTAGATCTTGTTGAACTCCGCGGCGTACTTGTCGGCCTGCCCGCTCTCCACCTGGTCGGTGCGGTTGGTCAGCACCGTGATGGTGCCGGTGATCTGGTTGGGGGCTGTCTGCGCGGTTGGTGCGGCCCCCGTCGCCGCTGGTTGGTTCTGCCCGCCGCAACCCGCGACGGCCACCAAGCATGCGGCCAGTACGGCGGTCGCCACGCGATGAGCCACGGCTCCTCCTGTTGATGCTCCTTAACCGGGAAAGTGATGTGACCATACGATCGCTACGACAACGATGTCAATGAATCGCCAGAAACATGGATTTAACCTGCTGAAACAGGTGATCACGGCCCATGATTTAACGGTTCATCTCAACCCTGTTCCAGGGGAGAAAGAGACAGCGAGAGCCAGCCGTTCGGCGGCGGCGACGGCACTGGCGCACACGCCCGGTGGCGGAGAGCACGTGTCCTAGCTTAACCGAGCAAGCCCGACGGTAAGCCGGTGACATCAAGCTGTCAACACGCACTCCGCCAGGGTGGATTAGGATCCACTTATCGGTTAAGTAAGGAGTTCGATGAAGCGGCCGACCATTGCGGACATCGCTCAGCGTGCAGGTGTGTCGAAGGTGGCGGTTTCTTACGCGCTCAACGGGCGGCCCGGAGTGTCGGCCTCCACCCGGTCCGCCATCATCGCGATCGCCGAGGAGATCGGCTGGCGGCCCAACAACGCCGCCCGTGCCCTCAACAGCGCGCAGGCTCGCTGTTTCGGGCTGGCCCTGTGCCGCCCGGCCCGGACCCTGGGCATGGAGCCCTTCTTCATGGAGCTGATCAGCGGCATCGAAGGCGAGCTGGCCGCGCGCGGCTACTCCCTGATGCTCCAGGTGGTCGGCGATCACGGCGCCGAGATCGAGGTCTACCGCCGCTGGTGGGGCGAGGGCCGCATCGACGGCGTGTTCGTGGTCGACCTGCGGTTCAACGACCAGCGGGTGCTCGCGCTCGAAGAGATGCGCATGCCCGCCGTGGTGATCGGGCATCCGTCGGAATCCCGCTCCCTGGCGTCGATCTGGTCCGACGACGGCGAGGCCACGCGCGAGACCGTCGACTACCTGATCGCGTTGGGACACCGGCGCATCGCCCGGGTGGCCGGGCTGCCGAAACTCGTGCACACGGCGCACCGCGACGCCGCCTTCCGCGAGGCGTGCGGCACGCTCGTCGAGCACACGATCGTCCACACCGACTACTCAGGAGAAGAGGGTGCTCACGCCACCCGCCGGCTCCTCAGCTCCGGCTCCAGTCCCACGGCGATCATCTATGACAACGACATCATGGCCGTGGCGGGACTGTCGGTCGCGCAGGAGATGTCCGTCGCCGTCCCCCGCGAACTGTCCATCGTGGCCTGGGACGACTCCCCGCTGTCCCAGGTGGTGCACCCGCCGCTGACCGCGCTGAGCCGCGACATCCCCGCCTACGGCGCACATGCGGCCCAGCGGCTGCTGGCACTCACCGCGGGCGAGCACGTTCCGGCGTTCGAGGATCAGACGGCGCGTCTGACGCCCCGCGGAAGCACGGCGGCGCACCGCCAGGGTTCCTGAGCCGTTGACCCGCCTCGCCTTCACCCTCTCCGGGCCGGTGCGGTAAGCACGCTCCCCGTTCAACAGGCGTGCCATGCTGGATCCATGCGGACTAGGCGAATCGGCGAAACCATGGTCGGCGCGATCGGGCTGGGCGCCATGCAGCTCGACGACCCCGCCGCGAACACGGAGCGGGCCGAGGCGACCATGCGGGCGGCGCTGGACGCCGGGGTGACGCTGATCGACACCGCGATCGCGTACGGCCCGGCCGACCGGGGCGCCGACATCATGGGCTCCAACGAGCAACTGGTGGCGGCGCTGCTGGATCGGCTCGGCGTCAGGGACGAGGTGCTGGTCGCGACCAAGGGCGGGCACACCCGCGACACCGGCGGCGGCTGGGGGCTCGACAGTTCCGCCGCAGGTCTGCGCAGAGCCGTCGACGCGAGCCTGAAGAACCTCGGCGTGGATCAGATCGACCTCTACCAGCACCACCGGCCCGACCCGAAGGTCGACTACGCCGAGGTGATGGGGACGCTCAAGGAGATCCACGACGCGGGCAAGGCTCGCATGATCGGGTTGTCGAACGCCGACCCGGGCCAGATCAGGCTGGCGCGGAGCATCCTCGGCGAGGCCCTGGTCAGCGTTCAGAACGAGTTCTCGCCCCGGTTCCGTTCGAGCGAGCCCGAGCTGCTGCTCTGCGATGAGCTGGGACTGGCGTTCCTGCCCTGGAGCCCCCTCGGCGGGGCTCGTCAGGCGGCCGGGCTGGGCGGGCGGCACACCGCGTTCGAGGAGGTGGCCGCCGAGGTGGGGGTCAGCCCGCAGCGGGTGTGCCTGGCCTGGATGCTCGCCAAGTCGCCGGTGGTCATCCCGATCCCGGGCGCCAGCCGGCCTGAATCGATCACCGATTCCGCCGCCGCGGCAGAACTGCAGCTCAGCGCAGATCAGCTGGCGCGGCTCGACGTCGCCTGACCGGAAGCCTCGTCGAGGGGGCGCGCTTTCCCATTAAGCGACCCATATCTTTCTAAAACTGCATATAAAGGGCGATTTGTCGCATTGGTTCGGGCATCTGAGCTAGCACACCCACAAAGTGGAGGCTTCTCATGACCGACACGACCGACACGATGGCCACCAAGGCCGACCAGGCGTCCAGCGCCGTCCCGCGGGCACGGGCCAGGGACGGCGAGGGGCTCGTCACCGGCAAGGGCACGACCAGCATCGAGGACGCCGTCGTGGCCAAGATCGTCGGCTTGGCGGCGCGCGAGGTCGCGGGCGTGTACGACATGGGCGGCGGCACCGCCCGGGCGCTCAACGCCGTCCGTGGCATGGTCGGCGCCGACAAGAACGTCACCCAGGGCGTGTCCGTCGAGGTCGGGGAAAAGCAGGCCGCCATCGACATCGACCTGGTCATCGAGTACGGCACCGCCATACCCGACCTCGCCGCCGCCGTACGCCAGAACGTGATCGGCGCCGTCGAGCGTATGTGCGGGCTCGAGGTGACCGAGGTCAACATCAAGGTCGACGACGTCCGCCTGCCTTCCGACGACACCGGCGACGAGCCCGAGCCGGAGCCCAGGGTCCAGTGACGGAGGCCAGGGCCATCGCCGAGCGGGTCCTGGCCTGTCCCGGTGTGGCAGGCCTGTCGGGCGGGCCGTTCGGCACCGTGGCCACCTATCTGCCCGGAGAGCGGCTCACCGGCGTCGCCGTACGCAACCACGGGGTCGACATCGCCATCGTGGCCCGCTTCGGCGACCCGTTGCCGGCCATCGCCGACGAGATCCGGTTGCTCGTCGGCGACCTGGCGGACGGCCGCCCGGTGAACGTCACCATCGACGACCTCGACATCTAGGAGGCTCCCATGAACTCGTTCCCAACCCTGCCGCTCATCGGCATGGCGACCGGCATCATCCTCGGTCTGGCCGGCGCGTTCGGAGGGCTCGGCGCCTTCCTGCTCGTGCTCGTGCTGGGCGCGGTCGGATTCTTCGTCGGCCGCATCGCCGAGGGCGGAGAGGTGGACCTGTCGTCGCTGATGGCGAGGCGGCGATGACCACTCTCGCAGTCGCTCCAGCCCAGGTCAGAGGACGCACAGACGTCAGTGACCGGGTGGTGTCGAAGCTCGCCCGCCAGGTGGCGGGCGAGGTGGCCGGGGTGAGCGTGGTGAGCCAGGCGGGTGGGCTGCCCTGGGGCGGCTCCTCCGGCGGCTCGGTCGAGGGCGAGCTCGCCACGATCCGGCTGACGGTGGCGATCACCTACCCCGCCCCGATCCGCGCGACCACCGAGCGGCTGCGACAGCACGTCGCGGACCGCATCACCGAGCTGACCGGGCTCGGCGTGTCCCGGATCGACCTGAAGGTGGCGAGCCTGACGGTGACCTCTCCAGAGTCGGGGCCGCCCAAGGCTGGGCCGGGGGCGATCTCATGAGTGCCGTGAGCGAGCGCACCGCGCGCAACGCCTTCCGCCCGCGCCGCACGGTGCCCGCCATCATCGTCGCGCTCCTGCTCACCGCCCTGGGGATCGTGGTCGCCATCGAGGTGATCTCGTCCCTGCTGGGCCGGCCCGCGCGGCTGGTCAACTACGACGGCGTGTACGGCTGGGCCACCACGACGCCGTGGTCCGACCCGATGGTGCTGATCGCCTTCGGGCTCGTGGCCCTGCTCGGCCTGGTACTCCTGGTGACCGCCCTGCGGCCGGGACAACCGCGCCTGATGCCGGTCCGCACCGACGATCCCGATCTGGTCATCGGCATTCCGCCCAAGAGCTTCACCCGCGCCCTGGCCCACGCAGCGCAGGAGGTGGCCGGAGTCCATGCGGCGACCGCCTCGGTGCGCGGCAACACGGTCACCGTCACCGCCCGCACCTCCGGCTGGAACGACGCGGCGTTGTCGGAGACGGTACGGCAGGCCGTCCAGGCCCGGGTCGCCGCGCTCCGTCCGGTGGAGCCCTACCGGGTGACGGTCACCACCAAGGAGGAGAAGTGACAGGCAAGACGCGCCGCGGCAACCGGTGGGGCCTGGCCCTCGTCGGCCTGCTGCTGATGGTGCTCGGCGGGCTGGGACTGGCTCGCGGCCTGCGGGCGATGCCGCAGGACTGGGCGCCCGCCGACACGCCGCTCATCAACGAGCCGGTGCGCGCCGCCTTCTCCCACCCGTGGGTGTGGGCGCTGGTCGCGGCGGCGGCCATCGTGCTGGCGGTGCTCTGTGTGCGCTGGCTCCTGGTCCAGACCCGCCGCGAGACGGTGCGGACGCTCCGGATGGAGTCGCCCGGCGGGACGACCGAGGTCGCCGCGTCAAGCGTGACCCAGGCGGCCGCCGCCGAGCTGGCCGCCAGTCCGCTGGTCCTGAACGCCAGCGCCGACCTGGCGGGCGACGCCGAGCATCCCGAGGTACGGCTGCGCGTGGTGGCCGACGAGCGGGCGCCGATCGGCGAGGTGATCGACCGGCTGGCCACGGTGGCCATCCCGCACATGCGCACCGCGTTGGAGGCCGAGCACCTGCCGGCCGTGGCCACGGTCAGCCTCGCCCCCGCCCCGCCTCCGGAACGCGTCGTCCTTTGACCGGAGGACGTACAAGTCAAGATTCTTCCTAGCATCAGCGTCATAGCTGGTCACAGCCGCCGAACTGCACCACCTTGGTCGCATGAAGATCGACTGGACCCAGATGCCCACGTACAACACGATCATGGCGGTCGCAGCGGGCATCGGGCTGCTCCTCATGGTCGCGCTGGGACGTGACCTGCTGCGGGGCCGCACCGACGGGCTCACGGGATACGCGCTGGCCTTCGGCGTGCTCGGCACCGTCCTGACCACGACCGGACTGCACATGACGCTCACCTGGCCGCTGGCCGGGCAGGGCTTCCCGTTCGACAACATCATCTTCGGCGAGCCGTCGCTGGCCTTCGGCGTGATGCTCCTGGCCGCCGCGCTCTACCTGTGGAAGCGCGGGCTCGACCTGCGCGAGAGCGCCGATCTGGCCGAGCACGTCGTCGCCGTCGCCCGGCCCGTGTCGTGGTTCGCGGCGGCGATGGGGCTGGCGTGCTTCGGCATAGCCGCCGCCGGCTGGACCTACACCCTCTTCGCGGCGCCGCCGCAGGAGCCCATCTCCGGGCTGCTCGCGGACTACCCGCTGGTGGAGGCCACCTTCATCTCCGGGCTGTACGTCCTGGTGGGCGTCGGCGCGGTGCTCCTGCCCTTCGCGCTGGTACGGCGGGGCGGCCTGGCCAAGATCATCGCATGGTGCTGGGGGCTGGCGGGGCTGGCCTTCACGCTCTTCGGGGCGCTCAACTACTTCACCCACATCGGCCTGATCGTGAACACCATGTAGGCCCCCGGGGCCGCGGCAGTCTGCGCAGTCAGCGGTCGGGGATGACAAATCTCATCCCCGACCGCATCGCTCTCCGGCCGCGGCTAATGCCAGTCGCTGTCGCGCAAGTGGTTGTCGCGCCCGTACTCACGATCACGCATGCCGATCCCTCCCCCCTGACATCTCGACGGCGGAAGGCGGCGGCTCTCCGTCCGCCGCCCGTCCAATGCGGCACATCGCGCCGATCACCAGCGCCCCGGCCGACCCCGCCGCGGCGCACACGCCTATCGCCGCCGAGGCCGGCACCACCTCGGCCAGGCCTCCGGCCGCCGCGATGCCGAGCCCTTGCGCGGTCTGCAGGCCCGCGGCGGCGAACCCGATCGCGCGGGCCCGCATCCCGTCGGGCACGAGCTGCGTGAACTCGACCTGGGCCATAACCACGTAGCTGGCCAGCAGTCCCGACAGCGCCCACATGGCGAGCGTCACGGGCAGGCCGGGCCCGGTCACCGTCGCGATCAGCGGCAAGCCGGACGCGACCGCCAGCGGGACCGTCAGCCGCCGCCTGAGCACCGCCCCGAACTTGGCCACGATCACCGCGCCGACGGCACCGCCGACCACGTCCGCGGCCATCAGTGACCCGACCGCGGCCTCACCGGCCCCGATCTGGGCGGCGTACGGCGCGGCCAGCGCCTCGGGGACGACGTAGCAGCCGAACAACCACACCAGCGCGGCCAGCCCGAACAGCCGCCGGTCCCCGGTGACGTAGCGGATTCCGGCCAGGGCGAACCCTCCGGCCGGTCGGCCGAGGTCATCGGGTTGCGGCCGGTGGGCGCGGATGCCCCAGCGCAGCATCGCCGCGGAGGCCGCGAACGTGGCCGCGTTGATCGCCAGGGCCAGGTGCGGGCTGCCGGAGGCGCCGATCACCACGCCGCCGAGCGTGAACCCGGCGATCTGCGCGATGCCGTCCGTGGCGGTCATGATGCTCACCCCCACCGGGAACCGTTCGCCGGGCAGCACCCTGGGCATGGTGGCCGTGCGGGCGGCCGAGAACAGCGGCTGCGGACAGGTCACGGCGAACACCAGGGCGGCGAGTACCGGCAGGGGCAGCGAGGGGATGGCCATGAGCGCCATCAGGGCCGCCCGCGCCACGTCGACGGTCACCATGACCGCCCGGCGCGAGTACCGGTCGGCGAGCCCGGCCAGCAGCGGCGCGGTGAGCAGTGGCGGCAGCAGCGTCATGGCGTACACCAGGGCCGTCAGCGCCGCCGACGAGGTCCGGTCGAAGACCAGCAGCGCCAGCGCCACGCGCGCGAACTGGTCGCCGACGCGTGACTGCACCTGCGCGATCCACAACACCCTGAACTCGCCGACGGCGAGCACGTCGCGGAACCTCGCTGTGCGCTCTGTCATGGGACTCCCTGGGGCGGCGGATGGTGGTGGCCATTGAACTGAGCCGCCGCGTTGCCGGGAACCAAGCGTTGGAATACCTTGGAATCCGCCCCCATCCCCGTGGAGTCCGCGTTTCCGTGACCGATGCGCCCGGTTCCGACCTCGTGAGCAGTCTCGCCACATGGCTGGCGGCGCACCTGGCGGCCACCGGCCTGGGCCTGGAAGCCGCCGCCCGCGACCTCGGCGTCAGCGAGGTGACCGTGCGCTCCTGGCTGGCCGGGCGCAGGGCGGACGAGGAGGCCGGCGAGTTCGCGCACCTCGACACGCCCGCCAAGCTCGGGGCCTGGCTGCGAGAGCGCATCGCCGCCGCCGGTTGCTCGGTACGGCAGATCGCCGACGACACCGACGGGGTGAGCATGAGCACGATCTACTACTGGTTACGCGGCGACCACCTGCCCCGGCCCCCGGTCGAGGACGAACCCGACCGGTTCGACCTGCTGCTCAGCAATCCCCGACTGGGGCTGCACCTGCGCCAGCGGCTCCAGCTCGACCACATCCGCCGCCGGCTGACCGGAACCGCCCTGGATCGCAGGGAGCCCGACCGCGACTGGCCGGCCAGGGCCCTGCCGGCCGGCAACCGCTCCTTCACCGGCCGGGGCGCCGAGCTCAGGCGGCTCGACCGGCTCCTGCGCGACCACGCCCGGGGCCGGTCCGCCGTCATCGCCGCGCTCACCGGACCCGGCGGCGTCGGCAAGACGGCCCTGGCCGTGCACTGGGCCCGCACCCGGCACGTCCAGACGACGTTCACCGACGGATGCCTGTACCTGAACCTGAACGGCTACGCCGACACCGCGCCCACCCGTCCGGCGGAGGCGATGACCAGGACGCTCGTCCAGCTCGGCGTCCAGCCGCGTGACCTCCCCGACGACCACGAGGCGCTCGCGGCGCTCTACCAGCAGACCCTGGCCGCCAGGCGGCTCCTGCTCGTCCTTGACAACACCCACGACGAGGCCCAGGCCCGTCCGCTGCTGCCGACCGGCTCGGCCTGCCTGACCATCGTCACCAGCCGCCACCGGCTGCCGGGGCTGGCGGCCACCCACCCCGGCATCGACCAGCTGGAGCTGGCGAATCTCACCATCGCGGAAGCCGCCTCGCTGCTGCGCCGTCTCCTGGGACGGCTCGCCACCAGGGACGCCGGCGAGGACGACCTCGCCGCGCTCGCCGCCGCGTGCGGCCGGCTGCCGCTGGCCCTTCACATCGCCGCGGCCGGCTACCTGACGCATCACCACCCGCGGCACACGTCGGTCGCCGCCTACACCCGGTCGCTGACCGAGGACCCGCTGCGGCGCCTTGCCACCTCTCCGGCCGATCCCGCCACCACGGTGGCGGTCGCCATGGACCACTCCTACCGGCACCTGACCGGCGAGGCCGCCCGTGCCTACCGGCTGCTGGGTCTCCACCCCGGCCCCGATTTCACCGCCGCCGTCACCGCGAGCCTCACGGCCCGCCCGCTCGCGCGGGCGCGGGCGCTGCTGCTGGAGCTGGCCCAGGCCAACCTGCTGACCGGCACCGGCACCGGCACCGGCACCGCCACCGCCACCGGCCGCCACGCCTTCCACGACCTCGTCCGCGACCACGCGGCCGCGCGCTGCGCCGACACCGACCCCGACGAGGAGCGCCGCGCCGCCGTCGACCGGATCCTCGACCACTACCTCCGCACCGCGCACGGCGCGGCGCTGCTGCTGAACCCTTACTGGGAGCCGACGGGGTCGGCCGAGACAGAGGCGCGGACAGGGACGGAGTCAGAGGCCGAGGCAGGGGCAAAGGCCAAGGCGGGGGCAGAGGCGGGGGCAGGGGTCGGAGTCGAGTCAGAGGCCGAGGCAGGGGCGGCGCGTGAGGTCTTCGCCGACCACGGGCAGGCGGCGGCCTGGTTCGCGGACGAGCACCCCGTGCTCCTGGCCGCCATCGAACTGGCCGGCGACACCGGACGAGACGCCCACGCCTGGCGGCTGGCGTGGAGCATGACCGAGTACCTGGACCGGCTCGGGCTCTGGCACGAACTGGCC
Organism: Nonomuraea soli; assembly: GCF_013761175.1. Taxonomy (GTDB): domain Bacteria; phylum Actinomycetota; class Actinomycetes; order Streptosporangiales; family Streptosporangiaceae; genus Nonomuraea; species Nonomuraea soli. The sequence goes on along the minus strand of NZ_JACDUR010000003.1, from coordinate 857,501 downwards.
GCCGCAGGGTCGGCCGCGTCGGCCGCCGCCGAACGGCTCGGCGACGACACCGCGCGCTATCTCACGCACCGGATCCTCGCCCGCGCCACGATGCGGCTCGGCCGTCTCGACGACAGCGATGCGCATCTGCGTCACGTCCTCGACCTGGCGACCCGGCTCCGCGGCGAGCGCGGGCAGGCCCACGCCCACCTGAAACTCGCCGACCTGCGCGAGCTCCAGGGCCGTTTCGCCGAGGCCCTCGAACACGCCGGCCGAGCCAACGACCTGTGGCAGGCGGCCGGGTACGGGCTCGGGCAGGCCAGGGCGCTCAACGCGATCGGCCGCTACCAGGCGCTCCTCGGGGACTACGACCGGGCGCTCGCGCTCAGCCGTAGGTCCCTGGAATTGTGCGAGACCCTCGGATTCGGGTACGGCGAGGCGAGCGTGTGGGGCACCTTCGGCTACATCCGCGGGCGGCTCGGCCAGCATGACGAGGCGATCGCCGCCCACCGGCGCGCGCTGGGGCTGTACCGCGAGCTCGGCGACCGGTACGAGATGGCCGAGTCGCTCGGCTTCCTCGGCGATCTGCACCAGGCCGCGGGCGACCTCGCCGCCGCCCGCGAAGCCTGGCACGAGGCGCTGGCGATCTTCACCGACCTCGACCATCCCGACGCCGGCCCGATCAGGGCCAAGCTCGGCGCTCTCCCCGGAGATGGCGGATCGCACGCCGTACACCCGCGGCCCGCCGATCGCCCCCGCGAGATCACCGGCGAGACCACGCAGCGCCACGATTAGACCCCGCGTCATGATCCGGTGGGTAGGAGCGGTTGGAATCCGGTGCAATCACGGCGACGGACCTGCCCCGGCGCGCAGCGGACCGCTAGACGAACACGGCGAAGCCGATCGCTAGACGAACGCGGCGACGCCTTCGTACTCGCCGCGCGGCGCCTGTCCCGTGACCTCGTATTCGAGCAACAGCAACCCGCTCGGCGTGGTCTCCTGCCCGATCACCCGCAGCCCTGACGTGGCGCCCGGTCCGGACAGCAGGCGCCGGCCGGCGTGGAGCACGGTGGGGGCGACCACGAGGCGCAGCGTGTCGACCAGGCCGGCGGCGAGCAGCGAGTCGCCGAGGCGGGCGCTGCCGTGGATCTGGATCTCGCGCCCGGGCCGCGATCTGAGCTCGGCGACCGTCTCGGCCGGGTCGCCGCTGAGCACGGTCGTGGGGTTCCAGTCGCCCTCGCTCAGGGTGTTCGTCACGACGTACTTCGGCAGGGAGTTCATGCGCTCGGCGAACGGATCGGCGGGGTCGGTGATCTTCGGCCAGTCTCGCGCGAACGCCTCGTACGTGCGCCGCCCGAGCAGCAGTCCGTCGGCGAGATCGAGCCAGCCCGAGACCCGCCGCACGAAGGCCGCGTCGATGTACGGCACCAGCCAGCCGCCCTGGGTGAAGCCGTCGCTGGTGTCCTCGTCGGCCGAGCCGGGCCCCTGGCAGACCCCGTCGAGCGTGACGAACTCGGTGAGAGTGATCTTCATGACCTGTCCCCGCCTTCCACGAGTGCGGCGAGCTGGCCCGCGACGGTGCCCCACCCGTCGGCGAAGCCGAGCTTCTCGTGGCGGGCGCGGGATTCGGGGTCGCCGTGCCGTACGAGCACGCGGTAGTCGGTGCCGTCCGGGTGATCGCTCATGGTGATGGTGGCCGTCATCGAGACCGGGTCGGGAGCCGCGGGACGCCAGGTGCTGTCGACGGCGTTGGTGAACACGATCCGCTCGAGCTCGTCGACGGCGAGGAAACACGCGTCCATGTGCGGGACGAACGTGGTCCCCTCCTCGCTGAACCGTGTCACGAACGCCCCGCCGGGCCGCAGCTCCAGGTGGTCCACCAGGCAGAGGGCCGGCGCGGGTGTCCACCACTTGGCGAGCCGCGAGGGGTCGGTCCAGGCACGCCAGACGGTTGCGCGCGGGGCGCGGATGACGCGCTGGAGCGCCAGGTCGAGATCGGGATTCACGGCTCGTTCCTTTCATCGGTGACGAACTCTTCGAGGCGGTCCGTGCGCTCCTCCCAGATGCGGCGCTGGTCGGCGAGCCAGTCGTCGACGAGGCTGAGCCGCTCGCGGTTGAGGACGCAGGTGCGCACCCGCCCGTGCTTGACCGTGCGGATGAGCCCGCTCGATTCGAGCGTGCGCACGTGCTTCATGAACGACGGGAGGGTCATCGGGAACTCGCGGGCGAGGTCGCCGACGCTGGTGGGCGCGTGGCCGAGCCGCCGGACGACGGCCCGGCGGGTCGGATCGGCGAGGGCGACGAACACGTCGTCCAGCTGGGCCGAATACTGTGCCATAAGGCTAAGTATCAACGATTCCCAACAGTTAGCGCAAGGGCTAACTATTGGCCGCCGGTTCGTATCAGCGGGCGTGTCAGCCCGGCGACAGCCCGCTGTCAGTTCGGCGCGCGATTGTTGACCCATCGAGAAGCGCACCACCGAACACAGGAGCTCACACCATGTCTGTCACCCTCACCGCCCAGGACAAGCTCACCCTCCGCTCGGCCGCCTACGGCGCCGTCGCCCTGCTGGCCGCCGCCGACGTGGCCGGCGCTCCCCACAAGGCCGCCACCGCCGGCTCCCTGTCCCTGTACGCCGCGACCGGGCCGATCGGGCACGTGCTCGCCGAGAAGAAGCCGGGCGTCCGCATCGAGGGCAAGACCGCGGCGGCCATGGCCGACCACGTGCTGCCCGCCCTGTCCGCCTCCGTCGCCCTGCTCAAGCAGCAGGACCCGGCCGCCGCCGACGACTTCCGCCACACCGTCCTGGTCGCCGTCGACTCCGCCGCCCGGGCCCACAAGGGTGAGCCCAGCCCCACCGCCGCCGTGATGGCCGGCAAGATCGCCGCCGCGCTGGACGCCGATTCTGTCGGTGGTGGCCGCTAGGTTCCGACCATGGAGCAGAGGATCTGGACGGTCGACGACCACCTCGCCGGGAAGCCCGACGCCTCCGTTGACCTCTACCACCGCCTTGTGCGCCTGGTGGAGGCCTGCGGCCCCTTCACCTACGCGGTGGCCAAGTCGGCGATCACCTTCAAGGGCTCCCGGCGAGGGTTCGCCGGCGCCAAGCTCGACGCGCGCGGGCTCCGCGGCTACTTCGACCTGCAGCGGGCGGTCGAGGACCCGCGCGTCACCAACGTGAGCCCCTACACCAAACGCCTCTACGTCCACGCGTTCCGCGTCTCCGACCCGGCCGAGCTCGACGAGACCTTCGCCGGGTGGATCCGCGAGGCCTACGACGTGGGCCAGGGGCGTCACCTCTCCAACGACTCCTAGTTGTCCGAGCGGACGGAACCAACCACCCCCGTTTCGTCCGGCTCGACCAGCTGACCCACGCCACCTGCTGAAACCATGACCGGCGTGATCGAAGACATCCGCCTCCTCGACAGCGTCAGCGACCTGGAAGCCGTGCGACGCCTGTACGAACAGATCTGGCGGACGGGGGCGAGCAACCCGCCGGTGACCGCCGACTTCCTGCGCGCGCTCGCGAAGGCGGGCGGCTACGTCAGCGGCGCCTTCGACGGGGGCGAGCTGGTCGGGGCGTGCTTCGGCTTCTTCGCACCGCCCGCCTGCGAGGCGCTGCACAGCCACATCGCCGGAGTGGCGTCGCGGGCGCGGGGACGCAGCGTGGGCTTCGCGCTGAAGCTGCACCAGCGCGAGTGGGCGCTGGCGCGCGGCGCGGGCGAGATCTGGTGGACCTTCGACCCGCTGGTCCGCCGCAACGCCTACTTCAACCTGGCCAAGCTGGCGGCCGAGCCGACGGAGTACCTTCCCGACTTCTACGGCCCGATGGACGACGACATCAACCGGGACGACCCCACCGACCGGCTGTTCGTGCGATGGCGGCTCGAATCGCACGACGTGGAGGCCGCGTGTGCGGGCAAGATCCGTCACACCGGCGCCGGGCCGGTTCCCGCCCTGCTGGCGACGGGACACCACGGCGGCCCCGAGGAGCGTCGCACCACCGCGCGCACGGTGAAGGTCGCCGTCCCCGCCGACATCGAGACCATGCGCGAGCACACCCCCGACCTCGCCGCCGACTGGCGCACGGCCCTCCGGGACGTGCTCGGCGGCCTTCTCGCCGACGGCGGCAGGATCACCGGATTCGACCGCAACGGCTGGTACACCGTGGAGCGAGCATGAAGATCACCGCAGTCGAGGTCCGCACCGTCCGCATGCCGCTGGTCACCCCCTTCCGCACCAGCTTCGGCACCGAGACCGTGCGCGAGGCCGTACTTCTGCGTGCCGTCACCGACGAGGCCGAGGGCTGGGGCGAATGCGGCGCGGGCACCGCGCCCCTCTACTCCTCGGAGTACACCCACGCCGCCGCCGACGTCCTGGCACGCCACCTGATCCCGGCGATCAGGCATGTGCGCAGCGCGCACCACGTCGCCCCGGCGCTCGCGGAGTTCAAGGGCCACCGCACGGCCAAGGCCGCCCTGGAGATGGCGATCCTCGACGCCGACCTGCGCGCCCACGGCCAGCCGCTGAGCCACGCCCTCGGCGCGACGAGGACCGAGGTCCCGTGCGGCGTCTCGGTGGGCATCACGAACACCGTCCCCGAGCTCCTCGACACGGTCGGCGGCTACCTGGAGGCGGGCTACAGGCGCATCAAGCTGAAGATCGAACCCGGCTGGGACATCGAGCCGGTCAGGGCCGTGCGCGAGCGTTTCGGTGACATCCCGCTCCAGGTCGACGCGAACGCGTCCTACAGCCCGCACCACGCGGGCCACCTGGCCGGTCTCGACGCCTTCGACCTGCTGCTCCTGGAGCAGCCCCTGGCCGAGGACGACCTGCCGGGCCACGCCGAACTCGCCAGGCGGCTGAGGACCCCGATCTGCCTCGACGAGTCCATCGTCGACGCCAGGGCCGCCGCCGCCGCGATCACGATGAAGGCCTGCCAGATCGTCAACATCAAGCCGGGACGCGTCGGCGGGTATCTGGAGGCCAGGCGCATCCACGACGTGTGCGCGGCCCACGGCGTGCCCGTCTGGTGCGGCGGCATGCTGGAGACCGGCCTGGGCCGGGCGGCGAACGTCGCGCTCGCGGCGCTGCCGAACTTCCTCCTGCCCGGCGACACCTCGGCCTCCGACCGGTACTTCCACACCGACATCACGCCGCCGTTCGAGCTCGCCGACGGCCACCTGGCCGTGCCGACCGGCCCGGGGCTGGGCGTCTCCCCCGTTCCCGAGCTGCTCGACGAGGTGACGGTCTCGACGACCTGGGTGGCCGTATAGCCCAACTACCATGAAGTCGACATGCGGAAAGCACCCTTGACCCACCTGCTGGAGGAGCTCGGCTCGACCATCCTCGACGTGGTCTGCGGCGACGTGAGACCGGCCGAGATCGGCGGCGTGGTGATCTACGACCCGCTCGACGAGCCCGAGTTGCCCGGCGACGCCCTGGTTCTCGGGGTGGGTCTGCACGGTGACCTCGCCGACGTGGTCGCCCGGCTCGGCAGGAAGGGCGCCGTGGGCCTGGTGGTCAGGGCGCCGGTCGAACCCGACGAGGACCTCGTCGCGGCGGCGAAGGAGTCGGGCGTCGTCGTCCTGGCCTTCGCCCGCGGCGCGTCGTGGAACGACCTGACCGGCATGCTCCGCACGCTGACCGGCGCCGGTGATCCGTACGACACGGGTGGCCGGACCCGCGCGGGTGATCTGTTCGCCGTGGCCAACGCCATCGCGGCCCTGCTCGACGCGCCCGTCACCATCGAGGATCGCCATTCGCGGCTGCTGGCCTTCTCCGGGCGCCAGGACGAGGCGGACCCCTCGCGGGTCCAGACGATCCTGGGCCGCCAGGTCCCTCCGCATTTCACCCGCATCCTGGAGGAGCGCGGGGTGTTCCAGGCGATCTACCGCAGCGATCGGCCGGTGTTCGTGGCGCCGCTGCCCGAGACGGGCGAGCTGCCGAGGGCCGCGATCGCCGTGCGTGCCGGCGACGAGATCCTCGGCACGATCTGGGTCGTCGTGCCGGAACCTCTGAGCGAGGAGCGCGGCCAGGCGCTCCACGAGGCCTCCAAACTCGTCGCGATGCACATGGTGTGGCAGCGTGCCGACGCCGACAGCGAACGCCGGCTGCGCGCCGACCTGCTGGCGACCGCGCTGGAGAGCGGTCCTGAAGGCCGCGAGGCCGTGCGGCGGCTCGGGCTGAAGGACGAGCCCACGGTGGTCCTCGCCCTCACCGTCGCGCCGTCGGCGACCGAGACGCCCGCCCAGGTGGGCGCCGAGCGCAAGCGTCTGGCCGACGCCTTCGCGATGCACCTCACCGCGATCCACCCGCGCGCCGTCGCCGCGCTGATCGGTGACGTGGCGTACGGCATCCTGCCGCTGGCCCGCGATGACGCGGAGGAGCGCGCCACCCTGATCGCGACGGAGTTCCTGGGCCGGGTCGGTTCCCGCCTGCGCCCGCTGATCGGCGTCGGCCGGCCGGCCAGGGACAGCTCCGCCCTGGCCAGGTCGCGCTCCGGCGCGGAGCAGGCCCTGCGGGTCCTGCGTGCCGGGGTGCTCGACCAGCAGGTGGCCCTGCTCGACGACGTCCATGTGGAGGCGCTGCTGCTGGAGCTGGCCGACCTGGTCCCGCGGGCCGACCTGCCGAGCGGAGCGATCGCCAGGATCGTGGCCTACGACAGGGAACACCAGGCCAGCCTGGTCGAGACGCTGCGCGCGTGGCTCGACGCCTTCGGCGACGTGGCGGTCGCCGCCGCGGCCATGTACGTGCACCCGAACACGTTCCGCTACCGGCTCCGGCGGGCCGCCGAGGTCGGCAGGATCGACCTCGCCGACCCGGCCGCCCGGCTGGCGGCCATGCTGCAGCTGCGCCTGATGTCGATCAGATCCGCAGGCCAAGACTCCTGATCAGGAACGCCAGCCACTCGGTGTCCTGCTCCACCGCGACGTCGTGGCCGGTCGCCGCACCGTGCCCGGCGTTCTCGAAGACGTGCACGAGGATCGGGGCCTCGCCCTCCTGCGCGGCCTGCAGGCGGGCGGCGAACTTGCGCGCGTGCCAGGGACGGCACCGCGGGTCGGTGGCGCCCGCCTGCAGGTAGACCGCGGGGAAGACGCCGGGGCGGATCAGCTCGTAGGGCGACAACCGCAGGAAACGCCGCACATCCTCGGGATCGTCCGGGTCTCCCCAGGCCTTCCTGATGACGAAGTCCAGGTACGGGTCGCGGGTGCCGCCGATCAGGTCGAGCAGGGGCGCGCGCGGCAGGACGGCACGCCACAGGTCGGGGCGGGTGGTGGCGGCGACGCCGCACATCAGGCCGCCGTCGGACCCGCCGGTCAGGGCGAGCCGGTCGGGAGCGGCCAGACCGGTGGCGATCAGGTGCTCGGCGACCGCGACGAGGTCGGCGTCGCGCACGTGCTTGCGTTCGCGGTGCGCGGCCAGCCACCAGTCGCGGCCGAACTCGCCGCCTCCGCGCGGGTAGGCCTGGACCAGGGTGCCGCCCGCGGCGACGAAGGCGGCCAGATCAGGCTGGTAGGCGGGCAGCAGGGGCACGTTGGCGGCGCCGTACGCGGACACCAGCACGGGGGCGCCGGTCGAACCGCCCGAGACCACGTGGTACGGCACGGCCACGCCGTCGGGGGCGATCGCCCTGCCCTCCCCGATCGTGGCGTCGAGGGTCACCGAGGGGGCGGCGAGCGTTTCGAGGTCGCCGCCTGGCCGGTGGCTGTACACCCCCCACGAGCTGGTCAGCGTCGAGAACGCGAAGACGAAGCAGGGCGCCGGGTTGCCCACGGCCAGCCCGGTCAGCGGGAAGAACGGCGCGGACAGCGCCCCGCGTGCGGGCAGCGGCACCTCACCGACCATCGTCCCCGCCCGGTCGAGGATCCGCACCCGGGCGAAGACCTGGTCGAACTCGCTCAGATACAGCCGATCCCCCACGGGCGTGAGCGAGCGGAGCACCGTGTCGCCTTCCGGGACGAGCTCGGTCCAGTCGTCGGGATCGTCGAGCGCGATCGCGACGACCCTCCCGCGCGGGGCGCCGACGTCCGTCACGGCGAGATAGTGGTCGCCGACGATGTGGCCGGCGATAGTGCCCGGGCAGTCGGTGATGAACGGCCGCCACTCCTGCCCCGGCCGCCTGACCGCGACGGGGATCGGGCTGCCCACCCGGTGACTGGCGACCTCCCATGACGTGCTCGCCTGGATGAGGGTGTACTCCTTCGATGTTCCCACCGGCACCGGCTCCAGCGCGGTGCCCGTCCCCAGCCTGTGGACGAACACCGCCTGCTGGAACTCCTCCGGCGAGCCGGTGAGCGCGAAGAAGTAGAACCCGCTGCTGTCGGGCAGCCACGACACCCCGCCCGCCCAGGCGCTGTGCAGGACCTGCACGGGACCGTCGAGCGGGCGCCCGCTGCCGACCTCGACGAGCCGGATCGTGTTGTGCTCGCTGCCGTCGTCGCAGATCCCCGCGGCCAGGACCTGACCGTCGGGCGAGGGAGCCAGCCACGACAACACGCCTTCGTCCAGCGAGAGGACCTCACGTCCTTCCCCGTACGGCAGGCGGGAGGCGACGACGCCCGAGCCGGAGGCGCGGAACCAGAGCCCAGCCGCATACCGGGGCAGAGCGGGCCGGGACCCGGCGTCGTAGGCCAGGACGAGGTCACGGACGGCATCCACGTCGACGCCGTCGAAGATCACGGAGGTGGCCAGCGCGGCCTGCTCCCGCTGCCACGCCCGTACCTCCGGCGTCTCCTCCTCCAGCCATCGGTACGGATCGGGTACCGCGATCCCGGCGACGTCCTCGACGACGCCGACGGTCCTGGCGGGCGGGTAGTTCATCGGTACTCCTCGAACTCGGCGCGCAGCCTTTCGTACGCGCCGGGGATCAGTGTGGCCCGCTCCAGATGCACGACCGCGTCGTACTCCTGTCCCGCCTCGGGCGGCACGCCGGGCTCGCGCTCCTCCAGCAGGACATCGCAGTCGAAGGGGCGCGGCGAGCGCTCCACGAAACGGATCACCGGGCCGGAGCCGTACGTCAGGCCGACGACGGCGAGCCGGTCGCCCAGGGCGCGATGCAGCAGCTCGCCCATCATCGGCCTGCCCTCGAACGGCGTGCGCCGCACGTGCACGTTGTGGGCGCTGACCACCACTCGCTCCTCACGTTCCAGGACCCAGCGCACGGTGTCGGCCATGAAGACCTCCCGAGGGTACGGCTCCCCGTCGGGGACCGGCCGCAGCTCCTGGAGGAAGGCGCGCAGCGAGGCGGCCGCCTGCCGTACGACCGGGTCCGGATCGGCGAGCGCCCGTTCCGCCAGCGCCCGCAGGCCCGACAGCAGCCGGTCGCGGTCAGGGCCGGGAAGGGCCGCGAAGCGGACAGCCGCCTCGGTCCTGCCGCCGAGGTCGCTCAGGCGCACCAGCTCCGGGTCCACGCCCGGCATGCGATCGGTGACGACCCGCACGGCAGGGCCGGGCGAGGTGGAGGAACCGGGCAGGTCCATCCCGTAGAAGCCGACCCCGGCCGAGCGCATCCACGCGAGCTGCCGCCGCATGGCGTCGTTCTCACCGAACCGGTAGGTGATGCCGTCGCGGGAGACGTCGGTGACGTCGCCGGGGCCGCCCCGGACCCAGGCGTCGACCGCCAGGCCCTCGGCGAACCCGGATTCCATCACGAAGGCCGTGAACCCGTGCTCCTCTGCCAGATAGCGCAGGATCCGGTCCTTCAGCTCGTAGAACTCGGTGATGTTGTGCGCGCTCTCGCCCAGGGCCACGACCCTGACCGCGGGCGAGAGCTCGGTGATCAGCTGTGGAAATACCATTGTTCCGGCGAGTAGAGGAAGCTGAGCAGCGCCCTGAACGACGCGTCGGGTCCCGAGAGCGTGTTCTTCCAGACCACCAGCGTGTGCGGGGTCGGGAAGAAGAGCACGGGAAGGTCGGTGGCGAGCGCGGTGACCTCCGCCGACAGCGCCTTCTCGTCGGCGCCGAACGTCGAGGCCTCGATCAGCTTGTCGGCGTCGGCGCTGGCGTAGGAACCCAGGTTGAAGCTGCCCTCGGTGTTGAACACCGTGTTGCCGCTGGGATATCCGGCCGCGAGGTAGAGCGGGCCGTAGTCCTGCATCGCCCACTCGTTCGCCTTGGCGGGGGCGAAGGAGTTGCCGTAGTTGGCGTACATGTAGTTGAGCGACTTGGTCACGAGCTTGACCTCGATGCCCAGCTTCTTGGCCGCCGACACGAACGCGACGTCACGGGCGCCGACGTACTCAGGGGTGTTGGCCGAGGCGATGGTGAAGCTGATCTTCTGCCCCTGCTCGATCCCGACGCCGCACAGGCTGGGCTGCTCGCAGGTGGTGGCGCCGTCGGGCACGACCTTCCAGCCGTGGTCGGTGAGCAGCTTCTGCGCGGCCGCAGGGTCGTACGGGTAGGGCGGATTGTCGCCGAAGGCCGGCGGGTAAGGCGAGCCGCTGCCCGCCGTGCTGTAGTTGACCGACCCTGCGCCGTTGTAGATGCCCCGGCCGGCCACGTACCCCTTCTGGTCGATCAGCCGCTGCAGCGCCTGCCGGATGTACGGCTGGGCGATGACCTTGTCGAACCCGTCGACCGTGTGCTTGAAGTTGATGGTCAGCGAGTCGAACCGGGCAGGCGCGGGCCCGCCGTAGACGTTGTAGCCCTTGGCCTTGAGCGCCTCGATCTGGGAGATGAAGCTGGAGTCGAGCGTGCCGACGGTCAGGTTGCCGGCCTTGAACTGGTTGAGCACCGCCGAGGCCGAGGTGAACGCCTTGAAGTCGACCTGGTCGAGCCGCTTCTCGCCCGGCCCGCTGTAGGAGGTGTTGGGGACGAGCGAGAAGGAGCCCGTCGTCGGGTCGAAGCTCTTGAGCTTGTACGGCCCGTTGACCACCTGCCAGAGCGGGTTGGTGGCGAAGGTCGACTGGTCGCTCGACTCCCCGGTGAGGTAGTCGTAGATCGCCCCGGCGTTCTTGGGCTGGGTGAAGTCCAGGTGGGGCCCGCCGTCGCGGGCGATGTTCCACTCGGCCGACGGCATGACGTACAGCAGCGTCAGCATCGACATCAGGTACGACGGGTTGTAGGCGGTCTCCAGCCGGAGCGTGAGCGTGTCGGGCGCGCTCGCCGTGGCGGTGAGCCCGTCGGGGAACTGGCCCGGGGTGTAGAAGCTCCAGTTGGCGGGACTCTTGGCCAGCGCCGCCTTGAGCAGGGCGACGGAGAAGACCACGTCGTCGGCGGTGACCGGCTTGCCGGTCGACCACTGGTAGTCCTTCATCTTGATCGTCACGGTCTTGCGGTCGGCGCTGTAGGTGGGCGGCTCGGCCAGGCTCAGCGCGGCGTCGGCGACCTGGTCGCCCTCGCCGCTCGGCCGGTAGAGCGAGCGCCACAGCTGCCCGCGGGCGATCACGGTGCCGTTGGCCGCGGCCGGTGGATAGGGGTAGATGTAGTTCGGGCTGAGCCCGGGCGTCAGCGCCACGACGGCGGTGCCGCCGTCCTTGGGGGTGCCGGTCTGCTTCGGCGGCTCTTTCGCGATGTCCTTCGCCGGTGCGCCGCCGCCGGCGCACGCCGAGGCGGCGAGCAGGGCGACGAGCGCGAGCGAGAGTCGTCCACGCATGGTGCTAACTCCTGACTGAGGTGGGTCGCCCGATCGCGTCCCTGAGCGCGTCCGCGAGCAGGTTGAGGGCGAGGACGGTGAGGATGATGCAGCCGCCGACGGGATAGACCAGCCACCAGTAGTCGGCGGAGATGTAGGTGACGCCGCTGGCGAGCTGGCTGCCCCAGTCGGCGGCCGGGTAGGTCAGGCCGAAGCCCAGGAAGCCCAGCGCGGAGACGACCAGGATCGCGTCAGCCACCTGGAAGGTGACGTTGACGATGATCACGCCGAGGGCGTTGGGGATGAGGTGGGTGAGGATGACCCTGCTCCTGGAGGCGCCCATCACCTTGGCGGCCAGCACGAACTCCCTGACCCTCAGCGTCAGCACCTCCCCGCGCACCAGCCGCGCCGAGAGCAGCCACGAGAAGCAGCCGATGACCAGGGCCAGCGTGACCGCGTTCGCGTGGAAGCGCGCCGAGAGGATCAGGACGAAGAACAGGAAGGGGATCGACAGCATGACGTCGACCAGCCGCATGAGGAAGGCGTCGACCACGCCACCGGCCAGGCCGGCGACGGCTCCGTAGATCGTGCCGATCGTGGTGGCGAACAGCGCGGCCAGCAGGCCGATCTGCAGCGACACCTGTCCGCCCGCCATCAGCCGGCCGAGCACGTCGAACCCGTTGGTGTCGGTGCCCAGCGGGAAGCCGGGACCCGGTGGCAGGGCCGCGTTGACCAGGTCCACGTCGGTCTGGTTGGTCGGGTACACCAGCGGGCCCAGAAAGCAGAACCCGGCGATGAGCACCAGGAGCACGCCCCCGGCGAGCGCGAGCGGATGCCGCCTCATTTTCTCAGCTCGATTCGGCGGTCGGCGGCGGCGACCAGGAGGTCGGCGACGAAGTTGCCGGCCACGGTGAGGACGCCGCCGATGAGGGTGTAGGCGAGCAGCACGGGATAGTCCTCGCGGTGCAGGCTGTTCAGGAAGAGCAGGCCGAGGCCCGGGTAGTTGAAGAGGGACTCGACGATCAGGTTGCCCGCCAGCAACGTGGGGACGAGCGTGCCGACGAGGGTGATCAGCGGCAGGCAGGCGTTGCGGAGCAGGTGGCGGAGCAGGATCAGCCGCTCCGGCAGGCCCTTGGCCCGCGCGACCCGGATGTAGTCCTGGCCGAGCTGGTCGAGGGCGGACGAGCGCTGGTACTGCGCGAAGACCGTGATGCTCCCGGCGGCCAGCGTGGTCACGGGCAGCGCCATGGCCCATGGGTCGGTGAAGACCACCCAGGGCGAGTGCGACTGGGAGGCCTCGGCGGGGAACAGGCCGAGCGCCTGGCTGAAGATCGCGATCAGCAGGAGCCCGAGCAGGAACGACGGCGTGGCGTACAGCACGTACGACACGGCCGTGGTGGCCCGGTCGACGAGGCTGTTGCGCCTGACCGCCTGCAGGATGCCGAGCGGGATCGCGACCGCCAGCGCCACGACCAGCCCGGCCAGCGACAACATCGCGCTGCGGCCGGCGTACTGGGCGAGCAGGGTCGCGACGTCCTCGTTCAGCTTGTAGGACCGGCCGAGGTCGAGGCGCAGCAACTGGCCCAGGTAGGCGAGGTACTGCGTGATCACCGAGCGGTCGAAGCCGTGCTCCCTGTTGAACGCGGCGACCGCCTCGGGCGAGGCACGCTGGCCCAGCACCACCCGGCCGGGGCTCTCCGACACCAGGTGCAGCATGAAGAAGACGGCCGCGGAGATCCCGAGCAGGACGAACGCCGAGACCACCAGGCGGCGCAGCACGTACCTAGCCATTGCGGCCCCCCTGGAGCGGGTAGTGACAGGCCACCCGGTGGGTGCCGCCGAGCGACGTCATGGGCGGCTCGACCCGCGCGCAGGTCTCCGTCGCCAGGGCGCAGCGGGTGCGGAACCTGCAACCGCTGGGCGGGTCGATGGAGCTGGGCAGCTCGCCGCGCACCCGCGTCCCGCTCTTCTCGCCCTCGGGAACGGCCGCGAGCAGGCCGGCCGTGTAGGGGTGGGCGGTGGAGCCGTACACCTCGTCCGTGGTGCCGCTCTCCACGAGCTTGCCGAGGTACATGACGCCGACCCGGTCGGCGAGGTAGCGCACGACCGCGAGGTCGTGCGAGATGACCACGCTGCTCAGGCCGCGTTCGAGCTGGATGCGGCGCATCAGGTTGAGCACCTGGGAGCGGATGGAGACGTCGAGCGCGCTGACCGGCTCGTCGGCGATCAGGACCTTCGGGTCGAGGGCGAGCGCGCGGGCCAGGCCGACCCGCTGGCGCTGGCCGCCGGACAGCTCGTACGGGTAGCGGTCGAGGACGCCTTCGGGCAGGCCCACGTCGCCGAGCAGCCGTCTCACGCGCTCGTCGCGGTCGCCGATGCCCTGGATGACGAGGGGTTCGCGCAGGATACGGCCGATGCGCATCCGCGGGTCGAGCGCGGCGCCGGAGTCCTGGAACATCATCTGTACGGCGGGCCGCGGCCGGGTGACCTTCTCGCCCTCGAAGAGGATCTCGCCGCTGTCGGCCCTGTCGAGGCCCACGAGCATCCTGCCCAGGCTCGACTTGCCGCAGCCCGACTCTCCCACCAGGCCGAACGTCTCGCCCGCCGCCACCTCGAAGCTGACGCCCGAGACGGCCTTGACGGTGCGGCGCCCCGCAGGATGCTCGCGGACCAGGCCGTCGACCTTGAGCAGGGTGTCGCCGCTCTTCCCTCGGGCGATCCGCTCCCGCGTCACCGTTCGCGCCGGTCCGCCGGCCGGGTGCCAGCAGGCGTAGGTGCCGGTGAACGGCGGTTGCTCCTGGCGGCACCGGTCCGTGGCCGCCTCGCACCGGGGTGCGAAGGGGCATCCGGGCTCGGGCCGGGTCAGGTCGGGCGGTGAGCCGGGGATGCTGAACAGCGCCTCGTGCCTGTCGTGCGCGAGCGTCGGGATGGACGACAGCAGGGCCCGGGTGTAGCGGTGCCGGGTGTGGCCGAAGAGCGTCGCGGTGGGCGCCGACTCGGCCACGCGCCCGCCGTACATCACTCCGACACGATCCGCTCGCTGGGAGATCACCCCCATGTCATGCGTGATGAGGATCATCGACATGCCGCGTGCGGATCTGAGCTCGTCGAGCAGGTCCAGGATCTCGGCCTGGATGGTCACGTCGAGAGCGGTGGTGGGCTCGTCGGCGATGACGATCTCGGGCTCGCAGACCAGCGCCATCGCGATCATCACGCGCTGGCGCTGGCCGCCGGAGAGCTGGTGGGGGTAGCCGTCGCGCTTGATGCCGACCTGGGTGAGCATCTGCTCCGCGCGCTCGCGGGCGGCTCGCCTGGAGGCGGCGCGGTGCAGGCGGACGGGTTCCGCGACCTGCTCGACGATCTTCTTGGTCGGGTTCAGCGAGGTCAGCGAGTCCTGGAAGATCATCGCGATGTCGTTGCCCCGGTAGTGCCTGGGGTTCATCGCGAGCAGGTCCCGGCCGGTGAAGTCGATCGTCCCGCCGGTCACCCGGCCGCCGGCCGGCAGCATGCCCATGATCGCGAGCCCGGTCATGGACTTGCCGGAACCGGTCTCGCCGACGATCCCCAGGGTCTCGCCGCGGCCCAGCTCCAGGCTGACGTTCGACACAGGCCGGACGACCCGGTCACCATGCCGGATTTCTACCGACAGATCCCTGATTGACAGGGTTTTCTGCACATCCACGCGACGATAGTGGAGTTTTGGCTGGTAGCGGTGTTCGTCCGGCCTGGCGAATGTTCAGGGAGCGATTCGTCCGGCCGAACGAACATCGGCGCGGCCGGTGTGCAGGAAGCGGGCCCGGCCGGTGCCGTCGTCGCCCACGAAGGCCACCGGACCACGGCCGGGCTCGGCGGGGATCAGCGCATCGCCCCGCCAGGCGAGCAGTTCCGTCCGGTAGGGCTCCTCGTCGAGCTCCGCCGTGATGCCCAGAGGCACGTACTCCAGCCACAACCGGCCCTGGCCGTCGGCGCTCACCGTGGTCCTGCTCGTGCTCGACACGTACGTGCCGGCACAACGGGCGGCGTCCACGGGGCGCGCCGGATCGGGTACGGGCTCCTCCGGCAGCTCCATCAGGCGGCCGGCGATCTCCTTCATCAGGGGGCGCGGGGAGCCGCCGTTGGTGAGGATCGCCACGGCCAGGTCGCGGGCCGGGTCGACGCGCAGGATCGCCGACTGGCCGATGGTGTTGCCGTCATGGCCGAAGACCAGGCCGCCCGGCAGGTCGTAGAGCTCCCAGCCCAGGCCCCACGCCGTGCCCCAGCCGATGTCCGGCAGGGTGACCTGTGGCTGAAGCATGGCCTGGAACCGGTCGTCCGCCAGGTGCGCGCGGGCGAAGGCCAGCAGGTCGCGCGCGGTCATCGCCAGCATCGACCCGGCGGGGGCGTTCGAGCGCGCCATCGCCCAGACCGTGGTGGGGGTCCCGCCGCCGAGATGGCCCACGGCGGTGCGGTGGAGGATCGCCTCGTACGGATCGCCTGCCGCGTGCGTCATGCCCAGCGGGGTGAACAGGTGGTCGCGCATGCACGCGTCGAACGGCCTGCCCCGCACGACCTCGACGATCCGCCCCAGCACGCAGAAGCCCGCGTTGTTGTAGGAGAACATCTCGCCCGGCTCGAAGATCTGCGGCACCTCGCCGAGGAGGCCGACGTAGGCGGCCAGGCAGTCGTCACCCTTGCCGGTGTCGGTGAAGACGTCGCCCTCGAACCCCGCGACGTGGCACATCAGCTGGCGGACCGTCGCCGGTCTGAAACCGGGCAGGTAGGTGCGCACCTGGGCGTCGAGGTCGACCTTCCCCTCGTGAACCAGCTGCATGACCAGGGTCGCGGTGAGCACCTTGGTGATCGAGCCGATCTGGAACAGCGAATCGACCGTCGCCTCGACCCCCGTGGCGGTGTTCAGCACGCCCGCCGCGGCCTCGGCCACCTCGCCGCCGACGTCGACCGCCACCGCCGCACCCGGCACACCGTTCTCGGCCAGCAGCTCCGGCAGCAGGCCCCTGATCTCATCCAGCACCCGGCCCAGCGTAGGCAGGGCGAGGATCATCGCGTTCGTCCGCTCCGACCACCGAGAGGTTCCCGGTTCGTCGGATCGGCCAGGTCAGAAGGCCGCGCCCCCGGTCGGGGGGCGCGGCCTTCTCGTCACGGGGTCGCTTTGATCGCCGAGGCCGGGCACCGGTCCACCGCCCGGCGGACCGCGTCCCACAACTCGGCCGGAGGCTCGGGCCGCAGCACGATCGAGGTGCCGTCGTCGTCCTGGTCGAAGACCTCTTCCGAGGAGTACACGCACATGCCGGAGCCGATGCAGCGCTCGGTGTCCACGGTGACCTTCATGGCTCAAGCATCCCAGGTCACGGGCAGGCTCTTCACGCCGTAGATGTCGGCCATCTCGGGCCGCACGGCGACCTCCTCGGCAGGTACGGCCAGGCGGAGCGTCGGGAACCGCCTGAACAGCGCGGGAAGGGCGACCCGCAGCTCGACGCGGGCGAGCTGCTGGCCCAGGCACTGGTGGATGCCGTGACCGAAGGCCAGGTGCCCGCCGTCCTGGCGGTCGAGGTCGAGCACGTGGGGGTTCGGGAAGCGCTCGGGGTCGCGGTTGGCGGTGTTCATCGACAGGATCACCATCGTGCCCGCCTTGATCGTCTGGCCGCCCACCTCGACGTCCTCCAGCGCGCTGCGCATGAAGGTCTTGGCGACGCTGAGGTAGCGCAGCAGCTCCTCGATGGCCCGGTCGGCGAGCTCAGGCTCCGAGCGCAGCGCGGCCAGCTGCTCCGGGTTCTGCAGCAGCGCGAAGGTGCCCAGCCCGATCATGTTCGCGGTGGTGTCGAACCCGGCCGCGAGCAGGATCAGGGCCATGCCCCGCAGCTCCTCGTCGGTCAGGTCGCTGTCGGTGAGGTCGCTGAGCACGTCGTCCGTGGGGCTGGCGCGCTTGGCCGCGACCAGCTCGGCCAGGTACTCCTGGGTCGCGGTGTAGGCCGCGATCAGCTCCTCGTCGCTGGTCTCCCCGCCGAGGAACTTGTCGATGTTCTCCTGGAACCGGCCCCGGTCCTCGTACGGCACGCCCAGCAGCTCGCAGATGACGATCGCGGGAATGGGCTTGGCGAACGCGGTCACCAGGTCCGTGGAGGGTCCTGCCTTCTCCATGGCGTCGAGGTGCTCGGCGGTGACCTGCTCGATGCGCTCGGTCAGGAGCCGCATGCGCCGCACGGTGAACTTGCCCACCAGCGGCTTGCGATAGCGGCTGTGCTGCGGATCGTCCATGAGCAGGAACTCGCCGGGCGGCGCCGGCGGCACCTCGTAGCCGGAGTAGTCGATGGTCGGGTGGTGGCTCATGAACTCCTTGCGCGAACTGAACCGCGGGTCGGCCATGACCTGCCTGATCAGGTCGAAGCCGGTGATCACCCAGCCCTGGTGCCCGTCGGCGAAGGTGAAGCGGCTGAGCGGACTCTGCTCGCGTGCCTCGATCAGCTCCTTGGGCGGGTCGAACGGGCAGCCGGGCCGACGTTCCGTCGGCATGGCCGCGAGGGTGTGGACGGATTCACTCATGAGCACTCCCGATGTGGAGAAGGTGGTGGTTCTCAGGCGTCGAGGGCGGCGGTGATCTTACGGGTCATCTCCGCCAGCGACGGGCTGGGCTCGCCCTGGTGGGTACCGGCGGCCGAGCCGATGGCGACCAGCACGGTGCTGCGGAAGTTGTCGGCCTCGGCCTGGTCCTGCCGCTTGAGCAGCGCCATGGAGGCGGTCAGCGCCGGCAGCACCTGGTCGGCCAGCTCGGCCGTCGTCTTGCCGTTCAGCTCCCTGGCCTTGGGCGCCTTGGCCAGCACGTGGCCGATCGGGCCGGTCGCGGAGGTCAGGGCGAGGGAGCCGCGGGTGGCGACCTTGTGGGCCGATTCGGCGATGCCGGCGGCCGACATCAGCGAAACGGCGCCCCAGGCGGCGACACGAAGGGTGAGCTGGTCCTGGTCGGTGAAGGTGACAGACATGATGGGCACTCCTCGTCAGCGGGTCTTGATGGGCTCAACTCTGGCCCGTCCCTCTGATACGGGACTGACAGGCCGCTGATACGGCCTCACATGCCCCTGCCAGGCGCGCCGCCGTCACGGCGGTCGTTCACGAGGCGAGCGTCTGCTCCGCCAGCTCCCGCCAGTCGGTCTCCCGCCCGCCACGGGTCGCCTCGGTGAAGAGGTCCTCGCCGAGGCGATCGCGCGTCTCCTTCACGAGCCGCGTGCCGTCGGGCTGCGAACGGTCGGCCGTGCCGCGCACGACGTCGCTCGCCGCGAGCAGCCGCGCCGCCCGTTCCGGGTCGCCCTGGCACAGCGCGAGATCCGCCACCCCGATCAGCACCTCGGCGATCAGCGGCGTGTAGCCGGCCTCGACGATCGTGGTGAACGCCTCGGTCCGGTACACGCGGGCCTTGTCCAGGTCGTCGGTCAGGTAGGCGGCCAGGTCCATGGTCTTGGCGTGGATCATCGGCGACAGTTCCTCGCTCACCAGCATCGCCCGCACACTCGCCAGGTGCAGGTTCGCCTCGTCGAGTTCGCCGCGCCAGCGCGCCAGCTGGGCCTTCGTCAGCGCCAGCTCGGCCAGGGCGTCAGGCCACGTGATGCCGTCGGCCGCTCGCTCCGCCTCCGCGATCGCGGCCTGGCCGGCCCCTTCGTCGCCGAGCAGCCAGTGCAGCTGGGCCTGCCTGGTCCACAGGTTGAGCGTCTCCTCCCGGGCGCCCAGCTCGTTCACCGCTTTGGCCGCCTCTTGGAGGTGCTCGCAGGCGCGCGCGAACTCCCCGCGCATGGCGAGCCGTTCGGCCAGGAACGACAGCGCCAGCGAGGTGCCCAGCCGCTCGCCCAGCGCGCGGAACTCGGCCAGGGCGATCTCGGTGTCGGTGTCGACGTCGGTCTCGTCACCGCCGAGCGTGAGCCTGAACCGGGCACGGGTGATCCTGGCCTGGGCTCGCACCCACGGGTTCTCGTCGGCGATGAGCGGGTCCAGCGCGGTCTCGAACTCCGCCGGATCCTGCACCAGGCGCTCCCACAGCGCGACGAACCTGAGCATCGGGTGCGGGGCCACGCTGTGCCGCGTGAGCCGGTGCGCCTCGTGGATCCACTCCTCCGCCTGGTACTGGTCGCGGCCGATCCCCGAGGTCAGGAACATCGTCACCACGGTGCAGGCAAGCGCCCGCACGTCGTCGGGGACCTCGCCGGGCATCGAGGCCGCCGCGACGCTCAGCTCGGCGCCCTCGACCCGGTGTCCGCTGAGGAACCAGTACCAGCCCGCGCCCCCGACGAGCCGCATGGCCTCCTGGGCCCACCCGTCGGCGATCGCCCCTCGCAGGGCGGCGTTGATGTTGTCGTGCTCGGCCTCGAGCGTGGCCAGCCATTCGAGCTGCTCGGCTCCGCGCAGGTGGGTGTCGGCCTCCTCGGCCAGCTCGCTGAGGTAGTCGAGCTGCGCCCGCCGCGCCTGCTCGACCTCGCCGGCCTCGGCGAGCCGCTGCACGGCGTACTCCCTGATGGTGCCGAGCATCCGGTAGCGCGGCGTGTCCTCACCGGTGGCCACCAGCAGCGACTTCTCGATGAGGGCCGTGAGCACGTCGAGCACCGGTTCCCCGGCGAACGTCTCGCCACCGCACACCCGCTCGGCGCCCTCCAGGCCCGCGCCGCCGGCGAACACCGACAGCCGCCGCAGCACGCCGCGCTCGGCCTCGCTCAGCAGGTCCCAGCTCCAGTCGACGACCGCGCGCAACGTCTTGTGCCGTGGCAGTGCCGTACGGCTGCCGCCCGTCAGCAGGCTGAAGCGGTCGTCGAGGCGGCGGCCCAGCTGGTCGAGCGACATCGTGCGCAGCCGCGCGGCGGCCAGCTCGATCGCCAGCGGGATCCCGTCGAGCGCGCGGCAGATGCGCGCCATGGCCGCCATCGTGCGCGCGTCGGAGCCGATGTCCTTGCGCACCAGCTCGGCACGGTCACGCAGCAGCCGTACGGCAGGCGAGTCGCCGACCTCGGCGGGGCCTGCGCCCTCCGAGGGCAGCGCGAGCGGCTCGACCTGCCACAACACCTCGCCCGTGATCCCGAGCGGCTCCCTGCTCGTGGCCAGGATGCGCAGCCTGCGGCACTCGCCCAGGAGCCGGTCGGCGAAGGCCGCCGCGGACTCGATCACGTGCTCGCAGTTGTCGAGGATCAGCAGGATCGCGCGTTCTCTGAGCGCGGTGACGAGCCGGTCCATCGGCTCGCCTGCCCGCGGGCCGCCGAGCACTGCCTGGTCGCGCAGGCCGATCGCGGTGAGTGCCGCCTGCGCCAGGTCGCCGCCCTCGCGCACCGAGGCGAGCTCGACCAGCCAGGCGCCGTCGGGCAGCTCGGCGAGCATGGTGCGGGCGGTCTCCGTGGCCAGCCGGGTCTTGCCGGAGCCGCCCGGCCCCGTCAGGGTGACCAGCCGGTGCCTGACGGCCAGGTCGGCGACCTCGGCGATGTCGTCGCCCTTGCCGACGAAACTGGTGAGCTCGGCGCGCAGGTTCGTCCTGACGGTCTCGGTACGCGTGCCCAGCTCGCCCCGCAGCAGCGCGGTGTGCAGGGCGGACAGCTCGGCCGACGGGTCGGCGCCCAGCTCGTCGGCCAGGCGCTCGCGGGTGCGCTGGTAGACGGTCAGCGCTTCGTTCCCGCGTCCCGCCTCGGCCAGGGCACGCATCAGGGCGGCGACGAACCCTTCGCGCAGCGGATACGACGCGACGAGCTCGGTCAGCTCGGAGACCAGGTCGGCGGCGCGGCCCAGCCGGATGTCGGCGTCGATGCGATCGCCGAGCGCGGTGATGTGCAGCTCGTCCAGGCGGGCGACGACGGCGTCGAAGACCTCGCTGTCCTGCAGCGCGATGTCGGCCAGCGCCGCCCCCCGCCACAGGGCCAGGGCCGAGCGCAGCAGGTCGGCCTTGTCGGCGGGCTCGGCGGAACGGGCCTGGGCGACCAGCCGCTCGAACCGCTGCACATCCACGGCGTCGGGCGGGACGGCCAGGCGGTAACCGCCCGCGTCGGCCTCGATCACGCCGTCGGGCAGCACCCTGCGCAGCCTGGACACCAGCGCCTGCAGGGCGTTGACCTCGTCGGCGGGCGGTCGTTCGCCCCAGATCCAGTCGACCAGCCTGCCGCGGGAGATGATGCGGCCGGGTTCGAGGGCCAGCGCGGCCAGGAGCGCGCGCAACCGGACCCCGGGGACGTCGACCACGGTCCCGTTGTCGTTCTTGACCTCGAAGGGTCCGAGCAATCCGACTCGCACATCAGACATTGTGCCGAAGTGTAGCCACGGGCGCGTAAAGCGGCGGCCTCCGGGTTATCGTGGAGGCATGGAGTGCTTCGCCGCTTGCCGCAGCCGCAGCTGAGGGCCGGCTCGCGCCTGTATCAGGCCGTGAGCGGGCCGACTGACGCCCATCATCACGCCCTCAGTTCGAAAGGCGCACTTCCATGCTCATCCGTCCCTTCGCCGCGTCCGATCTGGCGCGGCTCATCGACCTGACCATCGAGACCTTCGGCCCCTTCTACGAGGAACACTTCCGGCCGCTGGTGGGCGAGGTCGTCTTCGCCAACCAGCACGGCGACTGGCGCGGCGACTACCGCACCCAGGTCGCCGAGCTCCACGACCCAGACCAGCACAAGCACGTCGCGGTCGCCGTCGACGGCGACGTGATCGCCGCCTACGTGGCGTGGAGCGCCGACCCCGCACGCAAGAACGGGGCCGTCTCGCACCTGGCCGTCTCGGCCGAATACCGCCGTCACCAGCTGGGCACCGCGCTGTGCGAGCACGCGTTCGCCGAGATGCGGGCGCTCGGGGCCGAGGTCGTGGAGATCGGCACCGGTGGCGATCCCTTCCACGCGCCCGCCAGGGCGCTCTACGAGAAGCTCGGGTGCACGCTGCTGCCGATCGCCGTCTACTACAAGACGCTCTGATCGTCGGCTGAGCTCCCGGCCGCCAAATGGCGGGAAGCGCCACGCGACTTCCCGCCAGCTGCGGGTTACCGCCTGCGACCTGGTCGCGCATGGTGAGGATAATCGTCAAGAGGGAGAAACCATGGACGACCAGACCCCGTTCGGCGAACTCACCGTCCGCCCGCCGTACGACCCCGAGCTCGTGCCCGTCGAGCAGGCGCTCCGTGAGCTGCTGCCCAACCTCACGGCGGAGAGCCTGACGGCGCGGCGGCAGCCGGACCTGAACGGCGAGGTAGCCGAGCAGCTCGTGGGATTCGAGCAGGTCGACCTGACCGCCGGCGGTGCCGTACGGGTCGAGGAACGGCAGGTGCCAGGTCCCGACGGCGCGCCCGACATCACCCTGCTGATCCTCAGCCCGGTCGACGACCGGGGTCCGAAGGCGGGCATCTACCACATCCACGGCGGCGGCATGGTCACCGGCGAGCGCCGGCTGGGCATGCACATGTACCTGCCGTACGTCGCCGAGGGGCACGCCGTGGCCGTGTCGGTGGAATACCGGCTGGCGCCCGAGCACCCCGATCCCGCGCCCGTCGAGGACTGCTACGCCGGGCTGGTGTGGACCGCCAAGAACGCCGCGGAGCTCGGCATCGACCCCGGCCGCCTGCTCATCGCGGGAGAGAGCGCGGGCGGCGGGCTCGCGGCGGGCACGGCGCTGCTCGCCCGCGACCGCGACTTCCCCGCCCTCACCCACCAGATCCTCGTCTGCCCCATGCTCGACGACCGCTTCGAGACCCACTCCAGCCGCATGCTCGAAGGCGAGGGCATCTGGGACCGCACCAGCAACCTGTTCGGCTGGACGGCGCTGCTCGGCGAGCGGCGTGGCGGGCCCGACGTCTCCCCGTACGCCGCCCCCGCCCGCGCGACGAACCTGGCCGGGCTCCCCCGCACCTACATCGACGCCGGCTCGGTCGAGAGCTTCCGCGACGAGGTCCTGATCTACGCGCGCCGGCTCTCGGAGGCCGGAGTCAACGTCGACCTGCACATGTGGGGCGGCGGCTTCCACGGCTTCGACATGATCGCCGCGCACGCCGCGATCTCCCGCGCCTCCACGGCGGTGCGCGACGAGTTCATCCGGCGGGCGCTGGAACACTGAGCCCAACGGGCGGCCGGCAACCTGGGAGGGGTCCGCGTGCGCGATCTCATCGGCAAGCTCGAAGCCGTCGGAGACGAGACGGCCGGGGCGCTGCGCGTCATCGCCCACTTCGACAGCCTGGTCGAGCAGCGTGCCCCCGTGGCCGCCGTGATCCGCGCGGCCGCCGTGCTGGCGGGATGCCCCGCCGGCTACCACGACGCAGGGCGGAGCCTGACCCGCCGGTACGACCCGCAGGGGCGCTCCATGGCCGCCGACGCTCCCCGCTCCTGGCCGCGGGTGGCCGTGCCCGGCAGGGCCGGGTGCTGCCTGTGGCTGGAGCGGGAGGGCGAGCATCGGCCGCTCGACGCGCTGATCCTGGAGCGGGCGGCGCTGGCGGTGCACGCGCTGACCGGGGAGCGCACGCATCGCTCGATCGGGGAGGCGGTCAAGATCGCCTGTGATCCCGACGCGTCGGAGGCCGAGCGCCGCGACGCCATAACCCGGCTGGGGATCACGGGACCGATCACCGTGGTGGTCGGCGGAGTGGGGGACGCGTCGGCCGAAGGGCTGCTCTCGCCGCACACCGCGCTCGTCGACGAGCACGTCGTGACGCTCGTGGCCGGGGCGCCGGTGTTCCCGTCCGGACTGCGGGCGGGGACGGCGGTGGCGGCCGACCCCGCGCGGCTGCCCGCGGCCCTCGACCACGCCCGGCTGGCGCTGCGGCTGACCGACCGGCTCTCGGGGCCGGGGGCGTCGCTGGTGCACTACGACGACCTCGGCGCCCTGGCCGTGGTCGTCGAGCGGATCACCCCGGACGAGGCCGGAGCGCTCGACGACGTGCGGCGGCTCGACCAGGCCAGGACCACCAGGCCGTGGGCCATCGACACCCTGCAGGCCGTGCTCGACCACAACAGCCTCAGGCAGGCCGCCGCGGTCCTGCACCTGCACCACTCGACGCTTCAGGAACGGCTGACCTCGCTGGCCGCCCAGCTCGGCTACAGCCTCACGCAGCCGGGCGGCCGCCAGAGGGCCGCGGTCGCGGTCCTGCTCTGGCGGATCGCGCACTGCGCCGACGCCTGACGATCATTCGGGCGCGGTCCGGATACCGTGACCGCGCCCGATCGCCTCACGGTCAGCCCTGCGCCGCCCGGCTGCCGCGAGTGCGCGCGATCATCAGGCCGATCCCCCCGGCGAGGGCCAGCGCGACCCCCAGGACGCCGAGGATGGTCCACATCCCGGACCCCGTGAACGGCAGCTCGTCACCGGCCGGCGACGAACCGCCGTCGCCGCCGCCGGGCGGCGTCTCGTCGAAGGTGTTGGTCACGTCGACCGACGCCGAGCCGTCCACCACGACCTCGCCGTCGTCACCGCCGTCGGAGGCCGCGTACGTGACCGTGGCCCCGGAGGGCGCGTCCTGCTCGGTCACCGTGCACACGGCGCCGTCGGGCACGGAGACCTCGCGCGACTCGCCGTCGCTCAGCTCGAAGGAGCTGTCCTCAGGGGCCAGCGCGACCTCGCCCTGATCCGTCGTGCAGACCATCGAGAAGCGGTACGGCCCGGCGGACCCGCCCTTGACGTGCTTGGTGACCACGACGTCCGCCGCCGGGAAGGTGTTGGTGGCCGTGATGGTCACCGGCTCCCCCTCACCATCGGCCGTCACCACGACCGCGGTTTCACGTGAATCGTGGTCCACGACCGACGCGGCGGCTCCTCCGGTGTCGACCTCCTCGGCCCAGCAGCTCGTGTTGACCGGCAGCGGCCTGATGACGACGGGCTCGCCCGCACTGACCTGGTAGGTCTTGCTCAGCACCAGATCGGTTGGCTCCCCGGCGGCGTTCGGCAGGGCGCACGACACCTTGATCCCGAACACGCGGTCGCCCACGTAGTTCGCGGCGTCGCCGTCGAGCGCCTTGACCAGCCGCAGCTCGCCGAACGCGAAGGTGTTGGTGATCCTCGCCGTCTGCACGGACGGCCGGCCGATGCCGGGCTCGATGGTGATCTCGATCGGGTCGTTCTGCGGGTGGTCGCTCTGCCCGCCCCGCGCGGACTCCTCGTACACCTCGCAGTCGGCACCGGCGGGAATGCCCTCGATGGTGACCGGCTTGTCGACCGTGACCCGGTAGGTCTTGTCGATCACGGTCTGGTCAGGCCTGCCGTCCGGGTGAATGACGCAGGTGACGTGGAACGGGAACGGCACCTTCTTCAGCAGCTCGTTGATCTGGTCCGGCGCCCTGTCGATGCGCTTGACCAGCCTGAGGTCCCCGTAGGCGAGGGCGACGCCCACCCTGATGGGCTCGTTGGGCTGCAGCACGCGCGGCGTGCCGAGCTTGGTGAACGGCGCGACCGGCCAGGCCAGGCGCGAGCCGTCGGGGCGGTCGGTGACCTCGTTGTGGGCGAAGGAGTTCCACGCGATCGTCGGGTCGCCGTTCTCGGTGACGTCGAGCGGGGTGTCCATGGCCCAGGTGAGATCCACCTTCGCGCCCGGCGCCAGGGCCGGGTCGAAGGTGAGCTCGGCGCGGAATCCCCGCGCCGCCGCGCTGAACGGGTCGTCCCAGACGTCACTCGGGCACTGGTCGGCGCTGGAGCCGGCGCCGCCCATGTTCAGGTCGTCGGTGCACAGGGGCTCGTCGTTCTCGTAGGCGAGCTCCATCGTGCCGGCCCCGTCCAGAGCGGGCACGGTGGCCAGCGTGGGCCGCTTGTCCCAGGCGGTGCCGCGCGACTGGTCGAGGATGACGCCCTTGTCACCCATGATCGGGAAACGGTCGACGATCCGCATGGCCGTACCCGATTCTGTCCCGGCGTTCTGGATGCGCGCCAGGTAGTGGTAGCGGTCGCCCGGGTTGACCAGCGCGATGCACGGGGTGGCCGTGTAGGTGCGGCCCGAGGAGTCGGTGGTCGACAGGCACGAGGAGTCGCCGACGGGGACGACCTCCTTGGTCCGGGTGTTGTACCAGCCCAGCGACGCGTTGCCCGACACCCACTTGCGGGCGGCGAAGGCGGCCCCCGACCTGGCGGTCAGCGTCGCCTGGGCCACGCAGTACAGGCCGGTCCCGAAGTCGCCGTCGGTCTGCGAGTCGCCCGCGCACTCCATGTCCTCGTCGGAGGAGGTCGCGCCGACGGTGTTGGTCACGACCTGCCCGGCCGTGATGCCGGCCTCCAGCCTGACGTGGATCTCGATGGTGAACGTCGCACCGGGCGCGAGCACCCAGTCGCCCGGGAACTCCCACGTCAGCCCGGACACCCGGCCGCCGCTCGTGGTCTCGCTGAACTCGGGCGTGGGTACGGCGGGCGTCCCGCTGGGCACCGACTCATTGATGATCTTGTACGGCTGGCCGTTGTCACCCTGGAAGCTGTCGACGAACTGGATGCCGGGCGGCAGCGAGTCCTTGACGACCAGGTCGGGGATGTTGGCGGTCCCCGTGTTGGAGACCTTCAGGTAGAACGGCGCGTCCTCGCCCGGCGCGAGAACGGTGTTCGGGGTCTTGCTGACGTCAAGGATCGGGTCGCCCTTGACCAGGTCGAGCGTCGCGGTGACCGGGTCGATGTCCTTCGGCATGCCCGGGTCCTCGACCTTGGTGATGAACTGCCCGCTCGCGGTGTCCTCGAGGTGGCTGGGCACCGGCTCGCCGCTGCTGCGCAGCGACGGGCGCGGGCTCACGTCGAGCACCAGGATGCCGTCACAGCCGCTGCCGGCGCACGGGACGATGGTGAAGCCGTCGTTGGCGGTGCTGGTCGAGGAGTAGGTGACGCGGATGCCGGTGACGTCGCCCGCGCTCACCCCGGCCGGCAGGGCGGCCGAGCTCGACGGGGTGCCGTTGACCCAGGCGCCGCCCACGTAGGCGTCGATCTGGACCCTGTCGGCGCCCTTGGGCATCTGGTTCGACTTGATCGAGACCAGGTCGACGGCGTCGAAGAAGTCGCTGTCCTGGTCGATGATCTTCAGGTACTGAGCCGACATGTTGCCGGTGTT
This sequence comes from Nonomuraea soli, assembly GCF_013761175.1. Taxonomy (GTDB): domain Bacteria; phylum Actinomycetota; class Actinomycetes; order Streptosporangiales; family Streptosporangiaceae; genus Nonomuraea; species Nonomuraea soli. The sequence continues at coordinate 829,950 of NZ_JACDUR010000003.1, read as the reverse complement.
GCGGATCGTCAGGGTGAGGTCGGCGTGCTGGCGCGGCAGGCCCGGCACGTATTCGGGCAGCTCGCCGGGGCTGATCGACTTGTTCAGCGACGCGCCGTCCGAGGCGGGACCGGTGTTCATGTTCGGACCGCAGACCGGGCCGGTCGGCACGTAGTCGCCGCCGGCGTCGATGGAGTAGCAGTTGGTGAACGTCACGCCGTTCTCGGTGCCGGGGCGGCGCTCGGCGACGATGTTGATCGTGAACGTGCTCTGCGGCGGCATGTCGCCGTCGTAGACGCCGCGTACGCCCGTCGCCCGCTCCAGCAGGGCCGCGTCGGAGGCGTCGTAGGGCACCCACGCGTTCGCGGTCGGGTCCCACACCTCGATGGTGACCGGCGCGCTCGACGGCGAGACCGACACCGAGTCGATCATCAGCACGTCCCACGGGCTGGCGGTGCTGGGCGAACCGTCCGGATTGGCCGGCGGGTCGGTGACGATCGGGTCGATCAGCGGCTTGTTGCCGTTGTTGGTGACCGTCAGGGTCATCGGGATCGGCTGGCCGGGCGGCACATCCGTCTGGTCGGCGGACTTGGTGCCGGTGCCCGAGGTGTTCGGATCCTCGACGGGCAGGTTCTGGCAGGCGGTGCCGGAGGCCGTACCGCTGCCGTCGGTGCGGCCGGCGTCGCCCTTGTAGCCGGCGCAGTCGTCGACGCCGTCGGCCACGTCCTGCTCGGTGACGTCGTCGGTGAGGGTGCCGTGCAGGTCGAGACCGGCGCTGGCGCCCTCGGCGATGGTCGGGTTGCCGTCCTCGTCGACGCCCGTGTAGGTGACCTCGACCTTGGTGACCGTGGTGCCCGCCTTGGCGACGTCGATGGTCTGGTTCTCGGTGTAGGTGTCGGTGGTGCTGGTGCCGTCGGCGTAGGTGACGGTGACCGACGCCGTGGTGGCGCCTTCGGGGAAGCGCAGCCGGATCGACTCCACGTCGACCTTGTCGAACTCGCTGGTGGCGGTCTCGTCAGGCTCGACGATCGTGATGCTCTTCACCGGGAAGGGCGACTTGTTCGTCACGTCGATCATGGCGCTGACCGGCGAGTTCTCGCCGAGCACCGCGTGCTCTCCGGTCTCCTGGGAGAAGTCGCCGTCGGTGTCGGGGAAGAACTTCTTGGAGCCTTCGAGGACGAGGATGTCGGGCAGGATGTCGTAGGTGTCGCAGGCCTGGGCTCCTGTGACCGTCCCGTCGGTCTCCTCCTCGGCGGCGGGCGTCGCGCAGTTGTTGACGACGATCTTGTCCGTGGGCCTCAGCGGCGAGCCGTCGGAGCGCTTGGTGTCGCGCAGCTCCAGGCCGATCTCGACGGTGCCGCCGTCGGGGTCGTTCGGCAGCGGGTCGCCGCTGCTGCTGGTGAAGACGACCTCGACACCGACCACGTCGGCGGGGTCCACCCCTGCGGGTAGCGGCAGCTCTCCGGGCGACGAGATGGGGTCGCCGGTGACCGTGCTGCCGTCCGCCAGGGTGACAGTCAACACGGCCCGGTCGGCTCCGGCCGGGAAGGCCGTCACGGTGGCGCCGGTGAAGTCGAAGTACTCGAAGGTCTCCGCACTGTCGTCGGAGACCGACAGCTCGGTGACCTCGGCCGACGAGGAGGAGTTGTTGCGCACGTTCAGCGTGATCGTGGACTCCTCGCCGCTGCCCGCGACCGCCGATCCGTCCGTCCAGTCCTTGGTCACCACCGGCGTGACGACCCGGGGGATGGTGATGGTGATCTCGGTGGTGGAGTCGTCCGGGTCGGCGTTGTCGGCGTCGACCGTCGCGGTGTTGGGGACGACGGTGCCGTCCTCGAAGTCGGTGTCGGCCGGGACCCGCATGCCGATCTCGATCGTGCCCGCCTGGCCGGCGCGCAGCCCCGTCTCGTCGTCGGGGTTCTGCAGGTCCTGCTTGTAGACGACCGTCAGCAGCCGGGTCGACTCGTCGTAGGTGACGTCGCGGGTGGTGGTGCTCTGCGGCAGGCTCGTCACGTCCAGCCCCGCGGGCAGCGTGTCGGTGACGGTGAAGTTCACGCAGTCCACGGTCAGGCCGGAGCACTGGCCGTTGAGGGTGTAGATGAACTCGTCACCGGGCTCCAGCGGGCCGCCGGCGTCGTTGGTCTTGGTGACGCTGACCGAGCTCATCGGGTCGTCGGCCGCGATCGCGGGCGTCGTGGCCACGAGGCCGAGCACTGCCGTACCCGCCACAAGCAGGTCGGAAAGGGTACGTTGCCGTCGGCGCACGGATGATCGCCTCGCTTAGGTCTGGACTCCGCGATGATCACCAAACGTAAAATCGCGGCCGAGTCCACCTCAGCCGGGCGCACCGCTGCGAAGACGATCCATAACCGGGCGTGACGGAACATTGGCGGCTCATTGGCCTCTGACGACGACCACGCTTCCCTGGGTGGTCTGGACGATGATCGGGAAGCTGTCGGGCACCACGCTCCGCAGGCGGGCGAGCAGGGTCGCGACGGGCGGCAGGTCACCGGGAGCGCGCACGCCGATGGTGAAGGTCGTCGCGTGCAGGTCCACCCCGGTGACGGCGGCGCCAGGCGTGTCGGCGAGCCAGGCCGACGCCTCCTGCCTCACCCTGCTCTCCCACGACGAGGTCAGGTAGTTGGCCACCGTGCTCAGCACCAGCGCGCCGACGACGATCACGCCGAGCCCGCCCAGCGCCCAGGCGGCGCGCCTTCGGGAGACTTCGGCCGAAGGCGGCGTGATGTAGCCGAGCGCCGCGAAGACGAACATCCCGGCGAGCACCAGCGCGAGCATGTTCGACAGGAACAGCACCAGCGCGCCGAAGGCCAGCAGCGGCGCGCCGTTGCCCAGGCAGACGCCGACCACGACGAGCGGCGGCACGAGCGAGATCGCGATCGCCACGCCCGGCATGACCGCGCCGACGTCGCGCCTGGCCAGCGCCACCGCGCCGGCCAGTCCCGTCGCCATCGCCGCCACCAGATCCACCAGGCCGGGCGAGGTCCGGCCGGAGATCTGACTGTTCGACAGCAGCTCGTAGGAGTTCGGCACGACAACGGAGGCCAGCAGCCCGATCCCGACGACCGCGCTCGCACCGCCCAGCACGAACAGGGCAGCGCCCGACCTGGAGCGTTTGACCAGGCCGAGCGCGGTTCCCATGATGGGCGTGGACAGCGGCGCGATGATCATCGCGCCGATGACCGTGGCGGTGGAGTCGCCGATGACCCCGCAGGCGGCGATGACCGCCGAGAGGATCAACATGATCCAGAACGCCGAGTAGCGTGACGTCCGGTCGCCCTCACGCAGGTCGAGATCGGCGCTGAGCTCCTCCAGCGTCCGTCGCTGCGCCTCCGGGACCAGCCGGTCCCTGACCTTGGTGATCATGGCGTGACGATGTCGAAGTCACGGTCGCCGTCGTCGAGCACGTCCAGCAACGTTCGAAGCGCCCGCCGGTCGCCCTCGGACTCGACACCGTCCAGGTTGCCCGTGGCCACCATGGCGAGCAGCTGCGGCTTGGTCAGGGTCAGCGTGAGGTCGGCGGGCGTGCCGTCGTAGTCGCGGGTCTGCACCAGCACCCCGTTGGCGAGGCTGAGCCTGATCTCCTTGCCCAGGTCGGTGAACTTCCAGTCGATCGTCGAACGCAGATCCCAGGCGCGCGGGCCGTTGACGCGGATCGACAGGGAATCGAAGATCTGCTCCAGGCTCAGGGCACTGACGACGTCGGGGCTGGCACTGTCGATGCTGGCGTCGGCCTTGTCGCCGCGCAGCTCCGCCGCGCCCTGCAGGTAGAAGTTACGCCACGGGCCGTTCTCGCAGCCGTGGCCGAGCGTGTCGTACACCTGGGCGAGCAACTCGCGCGCGCCGGTGTTGCCCGGCTCGGCGAAGACGACGTAGTTGAGCACCTGCGCCGCCCAGCGCGGGTCGTCCTCGGTCCGCGCCTTGTCCATGACGGTCGCCGCGCCGCCCATGTACTCCACGAGCTTCTTCGACGACTGCTCCGGCGGCAGCTCCCACAGGTGGGCCGGGTTGCCGTCGAACCAGCCCATGTAACGCTGGTAGACAGCCTTGATGTTGTGCGACACCGAGCCGTAGTAGCCGCGGGCGTGCCAGGCGTGCTCCAACGCGGGCGGCAGCTCGATCAGCTCGGCGATCTCGATACCCGTGTAGCCCTGGTTGAGCAGGCGCAACGTCTGGTCGTGCAGATAGGAGTAGAGGTCGCGCTGCTGCGACAGGAAGGCGGTCAGCTCCGCCGTACCCCAGGTCGGCCAGTGGTGCGAGGCGAACAGCACGTCGGAGTCCGCCGAGTACAGCTCGATGGCCTCGGTCAGGTAGCGGGCCCACACGCGCGGGTCGCGGACCAGGGCGCCGCGCAGGGTCAGGATGTTGTGCAGGGTGTGGGTGGCGTTCTCGGCCATGCACAGGGCGCGGCGCTCGGGGAGGTGGAAGTTCATCTCCGCGGGCGCCTCGGTGCCGGGAGTCAGCTGGAAGACGATGCGGACACCGTCGATCACCTCCTCCTGGCCCGTCTCGGTGATGTGCAGGTTCGGCTCGATCAGCGAGATCGTCCCCGTGGAGGTCGTCTGGCCCAGGCCCGCGCCGATCTGCCCGGCCGGGCCCTTGACCAGCTCGGCGCCGTACATGTAGATCGCCCGCCGGCTCATGGCGGTGCCCGCGTAGACGTTCTCGGCCACCGCGTGCTCCAGGAAGCCGGACGGGGCGATGATCGGGATGTCGGCGCCGTCCGGCACCACGCCGCGCACGCCGCCGAAGTGGTCGGCGTGGGAATGGGTGTAGATCACCGCGGTCACCGGTCGCTCGCCGCGGTGCTCCCGGTAGAGCGCGAGCGCCGCCACCGCCGGTTCGACCGACAGCAGCGGATCGACGACGATGACGCCCTGCTCACCCTCGATGAAGGTGACGTTCGACAGGTCGAAGCCGCGCACCTGGTAGATGCCCTCGGCCACCTCGTACAGGCCGTGCCTGGCGTTCAGCTGCGACTGCCGCCACAGGCTCGGGTTGGCGGTCTCGGGGCACTCGCCGTCGAGGAAGGCGTAGGCCGCGAGGTCCCACACGACGCGGCCGGACGCGTCCTTGATCTTCGTTTCCGCGGCTGTGGCGATGTAGCCCCGGTCGGCGTTGTCGAAATCGGTCGAATCCTCGAACGAGGGCAGGTTCACCATGTCCTGTCGCTTCCCGGACCTCGATCACGACAGCACAAAGAATGATCAAACGTCTCGCAGGAGGGGTGGAGGGGTTTGAGCATTCACCGGGTGGCGCGCCGTCGCCTGACCAGGAAGGCGACCACGCCGGCGAGGGCGAGGGCCCCGAGCACGGCGACCGGCCACCTGGCGGCACCGGTGACGGCGGAGGGCTGGTCGTCATGCACGGCACCGGGCGACACGGCACGGCGACCGACAGGCGGAGCACCGGTGGAGGGACCGGTGGAGGCTCCAGCCGAGGACCCGGCCGACGCTGCAGTCGACGCCGCCATCGACGCCGCCATCGAGGCCGCGATCGAGGCGGAGAGGACGCCCGGGGGCCTGCTGGGCGCCTTGCCTTCTGGCCGGTCGTCCACGCGGCCGATCGGCTCGGTGGCGGCCTCGGCGGCGAGCTGGGCGGCGGGCTGGGCGACGGCTTCAGCGACAGGCCGGGCGACGGCCTGGCCGACGGGCTGGGCGACGGCCTCGGCCGCGGGCTGGGCTGCAGGCTGGACGGCGGCCTGGGCGGCGGCCTCGGCGGCAGGCCGGGCCACGGGCTGGGCGGCGGCGTCGGTGGCGGGGTGGGGGTGTTGTTTGGGGATCACGATGACCTCCGGGAACGGGCGCGGGTACGGCGTGCCGATGCTGAAGCGCCGGGCCAGCGCGTCGGCGAAGGCGGCGGCGATCCTGAGCTGGCCGTTCGCGTTGGGGTGCGTCCCGTCCCGCGTGTGATCGGACGCCACGAACTCCAGGTCCGTCGGCACCGTGAACACCGGCGAGTCCTTCGTCCGCGACTCGTTGACCGCCCGCTCCAGACGTACGTTGAACTCGGCCACCCGCTCCCCGAACTCCCGGTCCTCCGCGACCCGCTGGGTGGGCAGCACGCGCCCGATGAGGATGCGTACGCGCGGGTTGTCCAGGCGGGCGTTGGCGATGAAGCGGCGCAGGTCGACCTCACCCTGTTCGGGACTGTCTCCCTGCCAGACAGGGCCGTTGACGCCGGGCAGGACGAGCAGGTGGTCGGGTGTCCGGGAGGTGACGTCGACGCTCACCCCGCTGGCCGTGAGGTGCTGCCGCAGGTGGTCGCCCCAGGTCCGGTCGCCGTGGCTGGTGGAGTCTCCCACGATCATGAGCTTGACGACGTCGACGAGCATGGCGTCCCCCTATTTCGCGACATTGGGGGAGCAAATGATCGATTCCCGGCCACAGGCCGGCGCAAACAGCGACGAGCTCCGGGCGGAAGCCCGGAGCTCGTCGCCGTGAGTCCTCGCTCAGGAGGCCAGGATCCTGGCCTTCTCGCGGGCGAACTCCTCCTCCGTCAGCAGTCCGTCGGCCTTCAGCTGGCCGAGGTCCTTGAGCTGCTGCAGCCGGTCCGGCGCGGCGGGCGCTTGCTGAGCGGGCTGCGGAGCGGCCTGGTACTGCTGCTGCTGGGCCTGGACCTCCGACGCGATGCGCGCGTCCATCTCCTGCTGCTGCTGGTAGGCCATGGCCTGCTGCTCGGAGGCGCGCCTCTCCGACCTGCGCTGCATGCCACCCGACACCGCCGTCGCAGTGCCGGTGATGACGGCCGTGCGCGCCATGGTGCCCAGAAGCCCGGGACGCCCCATTCTCCGACGCATGATCATGCCCGCTCCCCTTCCCTGACGGCCTCCAGCGCATCGGCGACGACCTGCCGTGGGATGCGCTGCAGCATGGCCACCTCGCCCTTGGACGAGCTCAGTGCGGAGACCAGCTTGGCCGCCCAGGTGTTCTCCCACACCACCACGACGGCGGCCGTGCCCGGCTCCAGTTGCTCGCCGATGAGCGTGAGATCCTCGTCGCTGAGCAGGTCGAGCTCCTCGTCGGCGAGCCCGGCGAAGCGCCCTGCGACCTCGGAGTCGTCCGCCTCGATCGTCGTCACTCCCCCGTCGTCGCCCTTGCGCACGAAGCTCAGGTCGATGACCCGGACGGTCCCGTTCTCCTGCAGCTCGTGGACCGCCGCGGCCGCCGTACCGTCGAACCGGTCGCCGCCGAACGTGATCACCGCCACGTCGACGGGTCCCACGGACTCGGCCTCGAGGATCGATGTCATTGCCTCACCCTTCGTCTCGTCACCGCCCGGTCAGGCGAGGATCTTGGCCTTGGCCTGCTCGTACTCGGTGTCGGAGATGGTGCCGCGCTGCTTGAGTCCGGCGAGCTTCTCCAGCTGCTCGGGAACGCCCGCGCCCTCGGCCGGGCCGGCGTTCTGGCGGATGTAGGCCTTGAAGGCCTGCTCCTGGTCGGCCGCCCGCTTCATCTGGCGCTCGTTCATCGACCTGCCGCGAGCGATGAGGTAGATGAGGACGCCGAGATACGGCAGCAGCACGACGAGCAGGGTCCAGCCCGCCTTGCCCCAGCCGCCGAGGTCGTCGCTGGAGAAGATGTCCATGACGATGCGGAACAGCAGGAACAGCCAGACGACCCAGACGAAGAACCACATCATGGTCCAGAAGAGATTGAGAAGCGGGTAATCGTCCATCGGAATCTCCATTCTCGGGGTTTTGACCTCGAATTCCCCAATCCCCGCTTTCTGGGATCTCCCATGTGGGCAAAATCTCGTCCCTTTCCCCGAATAGGCATGCAAAAAGGGGCGGGTACGGCATGCCGTACCCGCCCCTTTCTCAGATCCGCCGTGCCAGGCCGCCCACGAGGATCAGCAGCAGCCCCAGCACCGCCAGCGGCATGCCGGGGAAGCCGGTGAAGGGCAGCTCCTGCCGTACCAGCACGTCACCACCGGGGTTCGAGGGGTTCCCCGGCTTGTCCGGGGGTGGCGGCACCTCCGTCCGCGTACGGCACGCCGTGTCTTCGCTGCCCTTGGCGCAGTTGCTGTCCTTGCCCACGACCACGTTCGCGAGCACCCCGTCGCCCCTGGCCGGGTCGTCGACGGTCACCGAGTAGGTCACCGTCACCTCTCCCCCGCCCGGCACCGTGCCCTTCCACGACAGGACCGGCTCCGCGTAGGTCGCCCCGCCCGTGGCGTCGCCGTTGTACGAGGCGTCGTCGAGCACCCTGGTCAGGTCGTCGGTGAACGAGGCGGCGAACTCGTTGGGCGAGGTGCTGGTGACCTTGATGGTGTAGGTCACCGTGTCCTTGCTCACCTTCGCCTTCTTGACGATCTTCACCTCCGCGGGGAGCACCTCCATGCGGTAGTCCTCGACCTCGCCCGGTCCCCCGAAGCCGGTGGGCCTGACGTCGAAGTCGGCGCGGCGGGCGCTGGACGACTCGCCGAACAGGCGGAGCCGCATGAACGTCTCGCCGGGCTCGCCGTACGTGGCCCCGGACCAGTTCAGATCCACCTCCGGATCGCCGGACGGCACCGTGACCCGGGCCAGCTCGCTGGGATCGAAGGCGAAGTCACGGTCGAAGTCGATCCAGCCCGCCAGCACGGCGTCATGGCCGGTGGCGTTGTGCACCTTGACGGCGGTGAGACTGAAGCCGCTCTCGCCGAGGTAGAGGTCGGGCAGGGTCGTGGTGCCGTCGTCACCCTGGTCGCCCGCCGCGTCCTCGTGGTCCTCGCCGTCGGTCTCGGACTCGATCGTGGCGCCGATGCGAAGGTCGTCGACGATCAGAGCGTGGGCGCCGTTCTTGCTGCGCTCGGTCGGATAGTCGTCGGGCGCGTCGCCCCAGTCGTAGAGCGGTGCGGGAAGGTGCTCGTCGCAGTCGGGATCCGTGGAGCCGCGCGGGCAGTTGGTGCCGGGGCCGTTGGAGACCACGGCGTTGTCGAACCTGCCGTCGCCCAGGTCGGGGTCGTCGATGGTGATCGAGTAGGTGATCGTGACCGGGGCGTTCAGCGCCACGTCGCCCGTCCAGGTCAGGTTCGGCTCCGTGTAGCCGACCCTGCCGGTGGTGGCGGAGCCGTCCCGGTTGTAGGCGCCGTCGTCGAGGACCTTGCTCAGGTCATCGACGAGGTCGGCGCCCTGGTACTCAGCGGTGCCGACGTTGGTGACGGTGATCGTGTAGTTCACCGTGCCGCCGGGGCGGGGGCGCTTCGGCTCACCCTTCTTGACGATCTTCAGCAGGGGGATCCGCACCGGCGGCGGGCTGCAGTCCGGGTCGCCGGATCCGGGCGCGCAGTTGGAGCCGCGCGGTCCGGTGACCGCGTTGGCGAGCTTGAGGTCACCCTTCGGCGGGTCGTCGACGGTGACCGAGTAGACGACGACGGCCTCGCCGCCGACCGCCAGGCCGCCCGACCACCTCAGCGTCGGCTTCGCGAACTCGGCGGCGCCGCCCTTGGTGTCGAGGCCACGGAAGGTGGCGTCGTCGAGCACTCCGGACAGGTCGTCGGTGACGGACTTGCCGGTGAGCGGCACCGTGCCGGTGTTGGTGATCGTCAACGTGTAGGTGACCCTCTCGCCGGGCTTGGCGACGGTCTTGTCGACGGCTTTGACGATCTTCATGCTTTCGATGCCGACCGTCGTGACGCAGTCGGGATCGGCCGACCCCTCCGGACAGCCGCCTTCCTCCGAGACGACCGCGTTGCCGAGTTGCTTGGGCACGGGGTCGTCAGCCGCCTGCACCCTGCCCGACGTGGCCAAGCTCAGCACGACCGCTGTGAGCACGGCAGCCGCCACCCGCGCCTTTGTCATGTGAAATCCCCTCCTGCCAGCACACCTACCGGTTACGGGGCCCCGGCCCGTCCACGCCATGGCAGCGCCTGCCCAACCTTGGGCATGGGCCGGGGCCGCTTTGGTCACTTGACGGTGACCGAATAGGTGATGGTCGCGACCTGGCCCTTGACCAGGTCGCCGCTCCAGGTCACGGTCGGCTCCGTGTACGAGACGTTGCCCGTGTTCGCGTCCTGGTCGCCGTTGAAGGTGGCGTCGTCGAGCACGTCCGCGAGGTTGTCGGTGAACGTCGCCCCCGTGTAGGTCGCCTCACCGGTGTTGGTGACGGTGATCTTGTACGTCACCTTGTCGCCCTTGATGGCGGTGGTCGGCTCGACGGTCTTCCTGACCTTGATCGCGGCGATCGGGGTGCTGGTCGTGCACCTGGGGTCTGTCGAACCCGGCGGGCAGTTGGAGCTGGGCGGGCCGGACACGACGTTGCCCAGCTTGTTGTCGCCGCCGGTGGCAGGCGGGCCGTTGACCTTGACCGTGTAGGTGACGGTGACCGTGGCGGCCGGGGCGATCTCGCCGCTCCATGTCAGCGTCGGCGCGGTGAACGTCACCTCGCCGCCCGACGTGGAGGCGCCCTCGTAGGTGGCGTCGTCGAGCACGCCGGACAGGTCGTCGGTGACGCTCTCGCCGTCGATCACCACCGTGCCGGTGTTCTTGATCGTGAGCGTGTAGGTGACGGTGTCACCCGGCTTGGCCGAGGTCTTGTCGGCCTTCTTCTCGACCTCCATGCTCTTCACCCCGACCGTGGTGGTGCAGTCGGGGTCGGCGGAGCCCGGCGGGCAGCCGCCCTCGGGGGAGGTCACGGTGTTGTTGAGCTCCTTGGGGACGGGCGGGTCGTCGGCCGTCCGCACCACGGGCTTGGCCACCACGGGCTTGGCCACCACGGGCTTGGCCACCTCGGCGTGTGCGGCCGAGGTGGCCGTCGCCACCGTGCCCGAGGCCAGGACGACCACCGCCGATGCCCCGGCCAGCCGCGCGAGCGCGGTCCAGGTCAATGTCATGCTGTGCCCCCACTATCTGGTGAAACAGGCTTCGTGTCACCAGATAACGTGAGCGGGCCAATTCATCGGCGGATTTCGGACTCAGGACACCGGCAAGGTTTGTTCTCTTATTTGATGGTGACCGAATAGGTGATGGTCACCACCTGTCCAGGGGCGAGGTTCCCCGACCAGTTCACCTTCGGGGCCGTGTAATCGGCTTCCCCTGAGCTGGCCGCGACGTCGTCACCGTAGACGGCGTCGTCGAGCACGTCCGTCAGGTCGTCGCTGAAGCTCGCCTCCGTGTACGGCACGGCGCCGTTGGTCACCGTGATCGTGTAGGTGACCCTCTCCCCCTTGATGGCCGTCGCAGGGGAAGCCACCTTCCGGATCTTGAAGGTGGCGATGGGCACCGTCACCGAGCAGCCCGGCTCGGCTCCCGTGGCGCAGTTGCCGCCAGGGGTCGTGGTGGTGACGCCGTTGACCAGATGCAGGTCGCCAGAGCTCGGCGTCTTGACGGTGACCGAGTAGGTGACCGTCACCGTGGCCCCGACGGGCAGCGGCCCCGTCCAGGTCAGGGCCGGCGCCGTATAGGTGACCCTCCCCTCCGTGGCCTTGGCGTCGTTTCCGTAGGCGGAGTCGTCGAGCACTCCGGACAGGTCGTCGCTGAAGGTCGCCTCCTTGTAGGCGGCCTGGCCGGTGTTGACCACGGTGACCTTGAAGGTGACCTTCTGGCCCTGCTTGGCAGGGCTCGGCTCGGCCGTCTTGGTGATCTTCAGCGCGGCCGGGACGATCGTCACCGGATAGTCCTCGACCTCGCCGTTGACGGCCTCACCCTTCGGGTGCTCCACGTCGGCGCTCAGGCCCAGGCGGAAGCGGGCGTAGGAACCTCCCGGACTGACGTCGGCCGGGACGGTCCAGGTCAGCGTGACACTGGTCGCGCCGTCGGCCACCGGGGCGCCGGCCCGCTCTCCGGCGTCGAACGTGCCGTTGCGGTTGAAGTCGATCCAACCGGCCAGTTCGCGGCTGCCCCCGGTGGTGTTCTTGACCGTCGCGGTCACGCTGTAGGTGCTGCCAGGCGACTGGGGCAACAGCGGGAACGAGGCGATGCCGTCATCGAGGGTGTCGTTGGCGGCGTCGAGCGGGTCGACCGTGTCGGCGTCCTGCTCGGCGGTGACCCCTGTGCCCAGGAGCAGGTTGCGAGCCGGGTCGAGGCGGTGACTGGCGCCGTCGTCCGACCTGAACGTGCCGTAGGAGTCGGGTGCGTCTCCGAAGTCGCGGGCGATCAGGCAGGCGCCGCCGTCGTTGGCGGTCGTCGGCTGCGACCTGCCCACGATCTTGGAGCCTCCGAACTGCGCGACCCCGCCGCTGACCGCGGTCAGGTCGACCTGGAAGACCCGGCCGGTGTCGTTGCTGGCCAGATAGAGGTTGCCGAAGTTGTCCATGAAGGTCGCGCCCGCCGCGTCACCGGCGTTCCAGCCCGTGATGGTGGCGACGACGTCGACCTTGCCGGTGGCGGGGTCGATGCGGACCAGTCGCGGCGTGGCGGTCTGGTTGATCGCGTAGAGCATGCCGTCGAGCGGGTGGAAGCTGAAGTCGGAGATGACGATCGAGGTGCTCAGGGCAGGGCTGACGCCCAGCCGCGCGCCGAAGGACGCGCTGTTCGGGTCGACGTCGATCATGTAGATGCCGTGGGTGCCCGCTCCGGCGGAGCGCACGTACAGGATCCGGCCGTCCGACGACACGTCACCGCTGTTGTAGGACCCCGCGGGCAGGGCCGGCGTGATGTTGACGTTCTGCACCGGCGTGGTGCCCGAGGCCTCCGGGTCGATGACGGCCAGGTCGTTGGCCGCCGCGGTCACCTCGGTGTTGCTCACGATGCCGTACAGCCTGCCGTCGAAACGGTTGTAGCCGAAGCCGTTGTACACACGCTGCCCCGGCCCGCTGATCTTGGTCTGGGTGCCGCTGGTCAGGCTGAAGTCGTACAGGCTCGATTCCGTCCCCTGCATCAGGTAGGCGACGTCGGAGCAGAAGTCGAGACTGCGCTGGGTGAAGGTGACCGTCGACTCGCCCGGCGGGTTGACGCCCTTCTCCGTGGTGTTGTCCGGGCCGTTGGTGTAGGTGCCGGCGGGGGCGGTGACGTACACCGTCGCCGTGCAGGAGGTCTGACCGGCGTTCAGATCACCGGTCACGGCGATCGAGCCGCCTCCAGCCGCCGCGGTCACCGAGCCGCCCGCGCAGGTCGTGGTCGCGGCCGGCTGCACGACCTTCATGCCCGCGGGCAGCGTGTCGGTGAACGACCAGTCGTTCTTGGCCAGCAGGTCCTTGGTGTTGGTGACCGTGAACGTGAGCGCGACGGTCGATCCCGCCGTGGTGGTGTCAGGGCTGAAGGCCTTGTCCAGTTGCGGGGTCACGTCGAGGATCTCGATGTTGTCGATGGCGCCGTCGTTGCCCGTGCCGCTGGTGTTGGTGTTGTTCATTCTGAGCTTGAACGACGCCGGGCCGTACAGCAGCGCGCCCGAGAGGTAGGAGCCGGCGCGAATCGTCAGCTTGGCGGTGGAGCCCGGCTGCGTGACGGTGTAGTTCGTGCCGCCGGCGGCCGTGCACGCGTTGATCGCGCTGCCCAGGTTGGTCGCCGTGGTCCCGTCGACCGCCTGGAACTGGAGGGTGGGCGCGCTCACCGAGCAGTTGGTGGCCGCGGCTTCCACGCCGAAGGTGAGGAACCGGTCGCCTCCCTGCGGGTTCGTGACCGCTTGGACCGTCTCCAGCTGGACCCGGTTGTTGGGATCACCCCAGGTGAACGCGGCCAGAGCGCTGTTCGTCGCCGGATCCGCCGCGCCGGCGTGCTGCCCGAGCGCGTAGGGAAGCGTGCGGAGCTGGCCCAGGAACGCGCACGTGTTCGTCGCGGCGTTGTTGTAGTTCAGGATGAACCCGTTGCACTCCGACTCCTTGAGCCAGTCACCCCCCGCCGTGTAGGTGGCGCCGCTCACGTGGGTGTAGGCGTTGAGCATCGCCATCTTGGTCGGATCTGCCCGGTTCTCGAAGTCCTCCATGAACAGGACGGTCCCGTCCTGCGGCACCCCGGGCGTACCGGGGGTGGCCTTCGCCTGCGCGTGGGCCGGAACCACGACGGTCAGGGCAACCGCGAGCGCAACATTTCCTTTGAGAAGCCTCTTTAGAGAATCGCCAAGCATAATCCCCTCCTACCGGACGGGATATGGGCGAGAAGGACGACACCACCCCCCATTAAGGGATTTTGGGAACCGGCCGACTTTGATGGACCCACGCGGCCCCGACGCTCAGGTGGTCCTCGGCGGCAGACCAAGAAACTCGATGACCAGCAGCGCGAGCAGGAGGCACGCGGTGATGCCGATCACCACCAGGCCACTCGGGTGCTCCCACCACACGAACACGGCGCCCGCCACGACGCAGGCCGCGAGCTGCAGCCCCCGCCGGTAGCGCCACACCCATGAGCCGGTCCTGCCCAGGTCCAGGTCGCCGCGGAGCCTGGTGAGGCCCTTCCTGACGCCTGACCTGGTGGCCACGGCCTTGGGCGAGGGCCCGGTGAAGAACGCGGCCAGCGCCAGCACCAGCCCGACCACGAGCACTGTACGCAGGCCCGTGATGAGGAAGCGGGTGACGATCTCGAAGATCGCGTCAGCGGCCGCCCTGTCGAGGCCGGCGCCGGTCACCATGTTCAGGAACTGCTTCTGGCCGATCGTCAGACCCGCCAGCAGCACCAGCATGCTGGCGACCAGTCCGACGCCGGCCCCGATCAGCGCCCTGCGCCTGCTTCTGGCGACGTAGACACCCAGGGCGATCAGGACCAGGGCCAGCAGCGGCAGCGCCCACTTGAGTGTCGTGAGCAGCGTGTACCAGTTCTGGTAACGCTGCAGGTCCTGGGCCTCGAACAGGGTGATGGTCGGGTGCAGGTCATCGGGGATCATGCTGGCGAAGCCGACCCCGTTGGCGACCAGGGCCTGCTCGACCCTGCCGATCAGGGGGCCGAGATCCAGGCTGATGGTGTCACCGCTGACCTTCACGCTCTGGGTGCCCTCGCCGGACAGCACGCCGACCAGCTGGTTGTGGGCGACCTTGGTGACGCTCGCCCAGATCTCGGGGAAGGCGTCGCTCTGCACCACCTTCTGGACGGCGTTGTGCACGAACGTCGTCACGCCCGAGGTCAGTGGCCCGGCCAGGGCCTCCAGCCGGCCGGCCAGCTTCGGCGGCAGGCTGAGCGCTCCCAGCGCCTCGTCCACCAGCTGCTCCACCGGCACCTTGGCCATGATCGCGTTGGTGGTGCGGTTGACCACGGCGTTCTGCACGGCCGGGTCGGAGGCCAGCGGGGCGACGTTCTCGACGAACCGGTCAGTGCTGGAGATCTCGTTCGCGGTCCACACCGCGACCGCCGACACCGGCATCAGGATGCAGCCGAGCGTGATCAGCACCACCGACGTCAGGCCGCGCCACCATCCGGAGCGCCGCTCGGACTGGAGCCGTTCCACTTCGGCGCGCAGCCGGATCAGCTCGTCGTGCTCCGGATTCTCGCTCATACCCGGATATGTGTCCCGACCTGGATCAAGGATCGCCCGGCAAGTGGTCAACGATCTTCTTCTTGGTGTCCCGCCGCCAGCCGTCGACCGGCTCGACGCCCCTGACCAGCCGCCCGATCCTCCCGTCCGACTGCGCGGCCAGCGCCCCCAGCACCGCCGAGCCCACCAGCGCCCCGCAGACGACCGCGAGCCACGACTCCAGGGCGAACACCACGCCGATCAGCCCGTACCTGCGCTCGTTGTTGTCGAGCACGATCGGCATGTAGATCGCCGACACCACGCTGAGCACGATCATGGACACCATCGACAGCAGAGCCGTGGGCAACAACGCCCGCCACCGCACCCTGCCGCCCAGCAGCAGGTACGGTGTCCACCACCACAGCAGCACACCCCACAACAGCGAGACCAGCGACTCCAGCGGCGTGCCCCTCATCAGCCTGCTCGACAGGAAGATGATCTCCATGTAGCCCAGGAACCCGAGCAGCCACACGGCGCCGCGCCAGCTGCCCCTCAGCCCGAGCGCGCCGATCTGCCATGAGCGCTCGTAGAGACGTTGCAGGGCCCTGGTGAAGCTGGTCGCGGAGATGAGGGCGACGATCACGCTGATGACGGTGATCGCGCCGTGGCCGCTGTCCTGCGTGCCGTACAACAGGTCCTTGATCGTCCCTGCGGCCTCGCCCTCCAGGCCCAGGCGCTCCTTCATCGTCTGGATGATGCCCCTGGCCGCGTCCGGCGTGATCACTGTGATGATGAGCAGCAGCGGGAAGACCGACAGGAACAGCTGGGCGGCCAGGACGAAGGCGCTCTCGGTCGGCCTGACGTGCGCGAGCCGTACGAGAAGACGGCTCAGCGGCCCGGTGCGCAGCCGCCGCACGAGCGCGGCCAGCGCGGCCCGGGCCGGTGAGCCGTCCTTGGTCACTTGAGCTTCGCCTTGGTGACGTAGGTGTTGATCAGGCGGACGGTGACCTGTTCTCCCGCGTTCACCGCCACCTCGGCCGACCGGCCCGCGCGTCGTTCTCCCCCGTCCACGCGGACGAACGTGCGCACCTTGATCGGTCCTGAGGCGCCGTCGGCCGTCTCACGGACGACGCATCGGGTGGGTCCCTGCAGCCTGAGCGGCTCGGGCATGCGCACGAGGCCGGTGTGCGCGGCCCTCAGGAGCGCCGTCTGCCCGTTGTCGCACCTCACCGTGATCTTCACCGGTCCGGTGCGCAGGCCGCGCGGATCGCGTACGAGCTTCTCGACCATGAGGGTGCCGCCGTCGAGCTCGTTGGTGAAGCGGCAGGTGTGGTCGGGCGAGTCGGCGGTGAGCTCGATCCTGGCCGTGGCCCCGGCCACCGGGAAACTCCGGCCGTCGCACACGATGCTGATGAGCTCCCAGTCGCCCGAAGTGCCGTCGGTGTTCAGTTCGCTGACGAAATACGTGCCGGGACGCAGATGATCGCGGGTCGCCGAGTCGGGGTTGGAGCCTGGAGCCGTGGTGGTCTCCTCCTGGAAGGGGCCGAGCTTGCGTCGCTCGATCACCGTCTTGGGGTCCAGCGAGCGGATGACGAACTCGGTGGTCGTGTACCCGTCGCGCGTCAGCTTCTCGATGGTGATGCTGCCCTCGGGGTGAAAGCGGTTGGTGATCGTGCAGTTGACCGGCCTGGCGTCGAGGGTGACGTGGAAGCGCGGTTGCGTGCTGCGGCCGATCAGACGTCCGCGCGTCGCCCTCGCGTCGACGTCGACACACTCCATGCCGACGGCCGTCCAGTAGCCGTGGGCCGTGGGCGGCGGGAGCGTCTCGGTGACGACGTAGTCGCCCGCCTCGGCCTCGGTGACCTCACCTGCCTCGACCGGGACGCCTTCCTCGGCGGTCTCCACCGCGCCGAGGTCGGTCACGGTGCTGTCGGGACGCTCGACGGTGATCGGGAACGGCCCGCCGACGCCGTCCAGGGTGCGCTTGTACACGGTGATGCCGGTGTCGAAGACGCGCCTGTTGACATAGGTGCAGGTGACGGTGTCGCCGGCCGCCAGGGTGATGCTCGCCTTGGCGCCGGTGACGTCACTGGTGCTGGTGCCGTCCGCCGACACACAGGTGAGCGAGTCGAGAGTCCAGCCGGGTACCGGGTCCTCCTCGAACTCCCACGGGTCGTCGCCCGGCAGGGTCTCGGCGCGATTGAAGGTGATGTCGCCAGGATCGCCCGGCGTCGCGTCGATCTGGAAACCGCCGCCCGGGTTGTAGGACACGTTGCCGTGCAGGCCGACGGTGTGCTCGTCGGAGCCGCCGCCGACGATCTCCTTGCGAACCACGATGGTGCCCGCCTGGGGCGGCGGGGTGACCGCGTAGTAGTAGCAGAACACGTGCGTACGGCCGGACGGGAAGGCGACCTGCTCGACGTTGTCGCCGTTGAGGTTGTCGACCGAGCAGCGCAGGGCGCCGAAGCCGTACGCGCCCTTGCCGAAGACGCCGTTCAGCAGCGGGTCATCGACGTAGCCGCCCTGCACCCACAGCCGGTTGCCGGCCAGGAGTTGCCTCTGGGTGTCGTCGAGCGTCACGGTGACCGCTCCGGCGACGGACCTGCCGGTGGGCAGGCCCTTGTCGTCGAGCCAAGCCGTGGAAGGCTTGGTGGGCGGGACCTGCCCGGCCGGGCCGCTGACCAGGCTCAGCAGGTCGAGCTGGCCGTTGACGCCGTTGCCCCAGGTGAAGCGCCAGCCGACCAGGGGGCTGCAGTTGGGGTCGTTGGGGTCCTCGATGGCCGGGTCGATCGGCTGGCCGCTGGTGTAGACGCTGTCCTTGCCGAGGTCGCGCAGGGATTCCTGGATGTTGTTGCGCGCCAGGTTGGCCATGATGTCGCTGTACTCCGGGCACTGGCGGGCGACGAAGGTCACCTTCAGCGGATCCGTGGCGGCCGTCGCGGGCGGGGCGATCAAGGAGATCAGCGCGGCGGACACGACGGTCGCCAAGATCGGTAGACGCATGATCGGGACGGTTCCCCGTAACGATCATCCGGATACCCCGCTTTAATCGACGTTTGCCCAGCTCGACCTGGCCATCGGCGACGCGGCCCGCGGCGAGCCGGTCATCTCGTAGGTCAGACCCCGTCGACCAGCTTCACGCGTGCCCCCTCCAAGGAATCAGTGCGGTGAGCGTAGACGACACGTTCGTACAAGCCCTGGCGCGATCGGCTCGGCATCCTGGGGGACGGTTCCGAGGAAGGGGTCCCCCGTGCTCAATCTGTCGATCGTCCTGGAAGACAGCGCCCGCCACGTTCCCGACCGCACCGCGCTGGTCTTCGGCGACCTGCGCCTGCCGTACTCGATGGTCGACACCGTCGCCAACCAGGTCGCCAACCTGCTGGTGGCGCGGGGCGTCGGCAAGGGCGACAAGGTCGCCCTGATGTGCCCGAACGTGCCCTACTTCCCCTTCGTCTACTTCGGCATCCTCAAGGCCGGGGCGACCGTGGTCCCGCTCAACGTGCTGCTGCAGCCGCGCGAGATCGCCTACCACCTCGACGACAGCGACGCCAAGGCGCTGTTCTGCTTCGAGGGCACCGCCGAGCTGCCGATGGGCGCGCGGGGGCGGGAGGCGTTCGACGCCACCGGCGGGTGCGAGCTGTTCCTGGTCCTGCCCGCCACGCCGCTGGCCACCGAGTCGGAGCACGGCGAGTCGTTCTGGGCGGCGATCGACGGCATGTCGGGCGACTTCGAGACGGTGCAGACCGCCCCCGACGACACCGCGGCCATCCTCTACACCTCCGGCACCACGGGACAGCCCAAGGGCGCCGAGTTGTCGCACGTCAACCTGCTGATCAACACCATGGTCAGCGACCAGATGTTCCCCGCCGACCCCGCCGGCGACGTGTCGCTGGCCGTGCTGCCGCTCTTCCACTCCTTCGGCCAGATCTCCGTCATGAGCGTGACCATGCGCCGCCGCGGCACCCTGGTGCTCATGCCGCGCTTCGACCCGGGCGAGGCGCTGGCGCTCATGCGCAAGGAGAAGGTGACCATGTTCGCCGGGGTGCCCACGATGTACTGGGGCATGCTGAGCAAGATCCACGCGGACGGCGACGAGGTGCCCACGACCCTGAAGGTGGCGGTGTCGGGGGCCGCCGCCTGCCCAGTCGAGGTGATCAAGGACTTCGAGACCACGTTCGGGGTGGCGATCCTGGAGGGCTACGGCCTGTCGGAGACCTCGCCCGCGGCCAGCTTCAACCAGCTCAGCCGCCCCACCAAGCCCGGCACGATCGGCTTCCCGATCTGGGGCGTGGAGATGAAGCTGGTCGACGACGACTGGAACACCATCCTGGGCGAGGGACCCGGCGAGATCGCCGTGCGCGGCCACAACATCATGAAGGGCTACTACGGGCGGCCCAAGGAGACCGAGGAGGTCCTGCGCGACGGGTGGTTCCGCACCGGCGACATCGCCACCCGCGACGAGGACGGCTACTACGCCATCTTCGACCGAAGCAAGGACATGATCATCCGGGGCGGCTTCAACATCTATCCGCGCGAGCTGGAGGAGGTGCTGATCACGCACCCGGCGGTGTCGCTCGTGGCGGTCGTGGGCGTGCCGAACGACTCGCACGGCGAGGAGGTCAAGGCCTACGTGATCCCGGCGCCGGGGGCGACGGTGAGCGAGGACGAGCTCGTCGCCTGGTGCAAGGAGAACATGGCGGCCTACAAGTACCCGCGCATCGTCGAGTTCCGCGACACGCTGCCGATGACCGCGACCGGGAAGATCCTCAAGCGCGAGCTGCGTTAGGGCACCCAGTCGATGGCCGCCGCGAGCTCCGACGGCGTGTTGCCGAAGGACTCGCGGAATGCCCTGGTGAAGTGCGGGCTGTCGGTGAAGCCCGCACTGTGGGCCGCCGCCGTCAGCGTCTGGCCCGCGGCCACCAGGCCGATGGCCCGCTGCAGGCGCAGCCACCGCACGTACGGCCGCAGCGGGATGCCCACGTGCGCGCTGAACAGGTGCGCCAGCCAGCTCGGCGACAGGTGCACGGCCTCGGCCACCTGTCCCAGCCGCACCGGACCGCGCCGCAGGAAACCGGGGATCACCTCGATGGCGGCGTCGACGGCCGGGTGGCGGGGGACGTCGGCGGCGCCGTCGTGACCCGTCCACGTCTCCAGCAGCCGCAGTGCCCGCACCGCCTCCGCCGATCGTGCGTGACCGGCCGGGGGCCGGGCGAACATGAGGGGCCGCCGCACTCCCGCCGGGTGTTCGATGCCGGTCTCCTCCGGCGGCGACCAGGTCGCGGCCCGGGCTCCCGCCTGCGCCCAGGCGAGCAGGGCACGGCCGGGAGCGCTGCGTGGGTCCACGAGCACCAGCAGGGCCTCACGGGCTCCGTCGACGATCGTGTGCGGGGCGCCGGGAGGCACGACGGCGATCGTGGAGGTCAGCCGCCCGCCCTCGGCGTCGGCCATGGTGAAGGGCTCCGTGGCGGCCAGCAACTGGACCGCGTGGTGGGCGTGCAGGTCGTTGCTCCCGACGGACCCGCCGAGCAGCAGGAGACCGGGGCGCAGTAAGCACCAGCCGCGCCAGTGATGCGACGTCACACCGTCCATTGTGGGCGCGCGACGACGGGGTGGCCGCATGCGTGAGCCCAGATGTGAGACCTGGCGGCTCTCGGGTAGAGGGTTACCTCATGGCGGACAGGAGCGGTCTGGAGCGCATGCTGACCGGGCTGCTGCAAGCCAGTCACCTGGCAACGCTGGACGACCTGCCGGCGCTGGTGACCGACCATGCCGTTCTCGCCGGCTTCGACCGGGTGGTGATCTATCTCGCCGACCTGCAGCAGAACCTGCTGAAGCCGATGGCCTCCGGCGACCAGCCGCTGCGCATCGACGCCACGCTCGCCGGGCGGGCCTTCCAGGAGGTCAGGACCCTGTCGCAGAAGGACGAGGACGGCCGGCTGCTGTGGTGGCAACCGCTGCTCGACGGCACCGAGCGGATCGGCGTGGTGCAGCTGCTCGGCCCGAACGCCGAGCGCGACGGCAGGCACCTGGCCTCCCTGCTGGCGTTGTTGCTGGTCAGCCAGCGCGCCCACAGCGACACCTATCCGCGTCTGGTGCGCACGCACGCCATGAACGTCGCGGCCGAGATGCAGTGGCGGCTCATCCCCCCGCTGACCTGCGCCACGCCGCGGGTGACGGTCGGGGCGGTGATGGAACCCGCCTACGAGATCGGCGGAGACACCTACGACTACGCCTTCCACGGCGACACCCTGCACCTGGCGGTCTTCGACGCCATGGGCCACGACGTGTCGGCCGGGCTCACCGCCAACCTGGCCATGGCCGCCTGCCGCAACCACCGCCGCCAGGACATGGACCTGGCGAGCAACAGCGCCGCCATCGAACGGGTGCTCATCGAGGAGTTCGGCAGGGCCAACCGCTACGTAACGGCGATCATGGCCGACCTGGATCTGAGTACGGGCCTGCTGACCTGGATCAACCGCGGCCACCCGCCGCCGGTGCTCATCCGCGGCGGCAGGTGGAGCACCACTCTGGGGTGCCCGCCCGCGCATCCGATGGGCCTCGACGCGGGCCTGCCCGTGACCGTCTGCCGTGAGCAGCTGGAGCCGGGCGACCGGCTGCTGCTCTACACCGACGGCATCACGGAGGCGGGCGCGGCGAACGGCCGGGAGTTCGGGCTGACCCGCTTCGTGGACTTCATCATCCGCCACCACACCGGCAACCTGCCAGTCCCTGAGACCCTGCGGCGGCTGGTCGCCAACATCCTCGCCTACCACGGCGACAAGCTTCACGACGACGCCACGGTGCTGCTCACGGAGTGGCGCGGAGTGGCCCACGAGCCGCTGGCACGGCAGGCGTTCGGCGAGGTGGGCTGAGCGCCGTGCCGGGCGCCCAGCCCGCCTTCCGCTGCCGTGCCGGGCGCCCAGCCCGCCTTCCGCTACTGGGCCGCCGGATAGTCCACGATGTAGACCGGCACGCCGATCTTCGTGGTGTCGGCCGCCTCTCCGACGCCGTTCACGACGTGGTCGATGATCCCGGCGCTGAGGTTGACGGTCATGATGTGGTGCAGCTTGATGCCGGGCCGCTGCGGCACCTCGAAACCGTTCTCCGTGTGGATCTCCGGGTTGTTCTGGTTGAACACGTAGACGCCGCCGCCGTAGAGCGTGTGCGTCCTGACGCGGTCGCCGACCTTGTAGCCGGCCCAGCCCTCGACGTCGCCGTTCATCCAGTCGGCCTGCGTGGGCGGGTCGTAGGGCAGCTCGTTCTGGTAGAGGATCGTCGTGCCCGCCTCGCCGTTCCATACGGTGTTGTACTGCTGGAAGTGCTCGACGAACAGCCCGGTGGCGGTCACGCGGTCGCCGTTGATGACGGCGCCGTTGCGTCCGTGGTTGGTGTTCCACCGCTGGGTGTCGGTGAAGCCTTCGACGCCGTGGTCGGCGCGCCACACCCAGGCGTGGTCGATGAGGACGTTGTCGCTGTTGACCTCGAGCGCGGTGTCGGTCTTGCCGATGTGCGGACCGCCCACGCGGAAGTACACGTCGGACAGGGTCGTGGGGTTGTCTGGCTGGCTCCACCGCAGACCGTGCCGGTCGCCGACCTTCAGCAGGACGCGCGACTTGTCCAGGCCGGCGTCGACCGTCACGCCCGCGACGACCACGCCGGGCACGTCGGCGACGTCGAGCGGGGTGGCTCCCCTGACCGCGGTGAGGGTGGCGTGCCCGAGGCCGAGCACGACGGTGTTGGGCCTGATGACCCTGATGCTCCTGGCGACGTCGTACACGCCGGGGGTGAGCAGCAGGTGCTTGCCCAGGGCCAGGTGCAGGTTGATGACGTGCACGGAGTCGCCGGGCTTGGCGACGTAGAAGTCGGACAGCGGGATCGTCCTGCCGGGCGTCATGCCCGCGCCCCACGTGATGCCTCGGGTGTCGCGGCGGGCGGAGGGCACGCGGACCTGGTACTTTCCGCGCGGGTCGACGAACAGGTACGGCTTCTCGCGGCTGATCGGGGTGGTGTCGATCGTCGTGTACGGCGGGGCGGGGAAGGCCGAGTCGTCGGGGGCGCCGACGACGCCGGAGAAGACCTGGTTCCACACGCCGTTCGACCATCCGGCGACCTCGCTGTCGCGGGTGAGCCACTGCTGCTGCGAGCCGTTGACCACGGAGGGCAGCTTGGAGTCGGCAATGAAGCCGCCGCTGGCGTACTGCGGCCCGGCGGTGCAGTAGTCCATCAGCGACAGGGTGCCGCCGCTGACGTTGAGCCTGCGCATGGAGACGGCCTGCGAGACGGCCCAGAAGTTGGCCGACGAGCGGCAGCCGTCCTGGCCCGCGGCGTTGATGTTGATCGAGAGGTTCGACAGGGTGCGCCAGAAGTTGACCAGCGCCAGGCAGTTGCCGGTGCCGCCGTCGGCCAGGCAGCGGTTGTAGACCTCGACCTTGCCGTTGATGACGACGTCGGTGGGCGAGGCGCCGAGGCCCGCGACCTCGGTGTAGTAGCCGACCTTGATCTGCAGGGGCTGCTCGGCGGTGCCGTAGGTGCCCGGTTTGAACAGGTAGGCGTGGCGCTTGGTGCCCATCTCGTCGTTGACCTGGGCGGCGTGCGCCGCGTCGAGGGTCGCCTGGATGTCGGCGACCGGCATCGACGGGTCGAAGACGGTGACGTTGGGGCCCAGATCGGCCGTGGGAGCCGCCTGGGCGGGCATGGCCACGGCCGCGGTGGCGAGGAGGGTGATCGCGATCACGAAGGATAACGCGCGAGGCATAGGGGGGTCCTTTCGACCGTGAGAGAGAGCGCTCTCTCACGTGTGCCTGTTGTAACCCGTGAACCCCCCGTAATTCAAGAGCCTCCCGCGGCCAGCCTCATCAGGTCGGAGTCCAGGTCGATCGCGAAATCGTTGCTGTCCTCGTGGTTGTAGCTCCGCCACTCCACCTTGCTCGCGAAATCGCTCTCCATGAGCAGCAACAGTTCGAGCGCCGCCCGCTCGATCCGCTTGTTCAGCGCCGGGTCGCTCCAGTCCTCCGGCGCGGCGAACAGGGAGGTGGGTGCGACCATCGAGCGCAGGTAGCCGAACAGGGAGCGCATCTGGTCGTCGACCACCAGCCCGTGCCGTGCCGTACCGGCGGTGGCGGCGAGCACGATCGGCTTGGCGATCAGCAGGTCGTTCTCCAGCACCTGGAAGAACGAGGTGAACAGCCCGCTGGCGCCCGCCTTGAACACCGGGGTGGCGGCGATGACGCCGTCGGCCTCGCGCAGCGCGGCGATCGCCTTCTCCAGCTTCGGCCCGACCATCGGGGAGATCAGCGCGGTGGTGACCTCGGTGGCCAGCTCGCGCAGGTCGATCACGCGGACGCGCACCTCGCCGCCGCGCTGTCCGGCCAGCTCCGCGACCTTCTGCGCGGTCCTGTCGGCCAGCATCCGCGTCGAGGAGGGGTCACTCGTTCCCGCCGTGACGACTACCAGTTCCATGATTGCTCAGCTTCCATGTCAGTTCGCCCAGGAGGCGGATCTCTTCGGGGGTCAGCGCGGCGTTGACCGCGCGGGCTACGGACCGGGCGTGACGGCCGCCGATGCGGCGTTGTGTCTCCCGCCCGGCCTCGGTCAGCGACACGCGCACCCCTCTGCCATCGAGGGGGTCGGCGCACCGCGCGATCAGGCCGCGCTCCACGAGCCGCTCGACCAGCCGCGACAACGCGGGCTGGCTGAGCAGCACGTGCTTGTGCAGGTCGCCGACGCGCGTCGGCTCCGGGCACTTCGACAGCGTGTAGAGCACGTCGTACTCGCGCATCGACAGGCCGTCCCAGATGTCCTCGGCCGCGAACTCCTTCATCAGCGTGGAGTAGGCCGACATCAGCCCCTCCCAGGAGCCGTTTGCCGTCATTGCGAGTCCTGGTACGGCGAGCCTCCGGTGACGTTGTCGCCGCGGTTGGCGTTGGGGCGCGGCTGGCGCGGCGCCTGGTCGCCGTACTTGGCCTTGACGCGGGCGGCGTGGGTGGGAGCCTCGGCCGCCTCCGGGTCGCGCCTGGCCTCCAGCTCCTTGCGCAGCACCGGCACGACCTCCTCGCCGAGCAGGTCGAGCTGGTTGAGCACCGTCTTCAGCGGCAGGCCGGCGTGGTCGATGAGGAACATCTGGCGCTGGTAGTCGCCGAAGTGCTCGCGGAAGGTCAGCGTCTTGTCGATGACCTCCTGGGGGCTGCCGACGGTCAGCGGGGTGGACTCCATGAAGTCCTCCATCGAGGGGCCGTGGCCGTACACGGGCGCCTCGTTGAAGTAGGGGCGGAACTCCTTGATCGCGTCCTGCGACCTGCGGGCGATGTAGGCCTGGCCGCCGAGGCCGACGATGGCCTGCTTCTCCGTGCCGTGGCCGTGGTGGGCGTAGCGCTGACGGTAGAAGTTGATCAGCCGCATGAAGTGCTCCTTCGGCCAGAAGATGTGGTTGGCGAAGAAGCCGTCGCCGTAGAAGGCGGCCTGCTCGGCGATCTCGGGGGTGCGGATCGAGCCGTGCCACACGAAAGGCGGGACGTCGTCGAGCGGACGCGGCGTCGAGGTGAAACCCTGCAGCGCGGTGCGGAAGCGGCCCTCCCAGTCGACGACGTCCTCACGCCACAGCCGGTGCAGCAGGTTGTAGTTCTCCAGCGCCAGCGGCAGGCCCTGGCGGATGTCCTGGCCGAACCACGGGTAGACGGGGGCGGTGTTGCCGCGTCCCATCATCAGGTCCATGCGGCCCTTCGACAGGTGCTGCAACATCGCGTACTCCTCGGCGATGCGCACCGGGTCGTTGGTCGTGATCAACGTGGTGGCCGTCGACACGATCAGGCGCTCGGTGGTCGCCGCGATGTGCGACAGCAGCGTGGTGGGCGAGGAGGAGAAGAAGGGCGGGTTGTGGTGCTCGCCGATGGCGAAGACGTCGAGGCCGACCTCTTCGGCCTTCTGGGCGATCCGCACGACGGCGTCGATGCGCTCGGCCTCGCTCGGGGTGTGGCCCGACACGGGGTCGCGGGTGATGTCACTGACCGAGAAGACTCCGAATTGCATGACTATCCTCACTCTTCGTATAACTTCATGCGTTTGCATCTACCTGAACCGAAGCCTCCGGCGAGATATTCCACCGGTGGCGCGATCAGCCGTCGATGCTCCAGCGGGGACCCTCGGGGGTGTCCTCCACTCGCACTCCGCCCTCGACGAGCGCCTCACGCAGCAGGTCGGCCTGGCCGTAGGCGCCCTCGCACCGCAACTTCTCCCGTACGGCCAGCAGCGGCGGCACGAGCCTGGCCAGCGCCTGACCGGCGGTGTGCGTCCCGAGCGCCGCGATGAGCCTGCGCAGCACCTCCCTGGCCTGCTCGGGGCCGCCGTCGTCCTGCTCGGTGTCGGCCGACCACCCGGCGATGTCCTCCTCCAGGCGAAGCAGCGCCCGGGTCGCCGCGGAGACGTCGTCGGAGCCGAGCGCGGAGGCGAACGACCGCTCGCTCGCCTCGACGAGCTCCGACAGGGTCTCCTGCGGGGCGGCCCGCGGCACGGGCGCGGGTTCGCCGAGCCGCGCCTCGCCGCGCAGCAGCACCCGCAGCTCGTCGAGCGTGGCTCCCGATCCGGCGGGCAGCACGCTCTGCCCCTCCCGCGTGCGCACGGTGACGCCGCCGCGCCCCGCCACCCGCACCCGCTCGTCGACGAGGTCGATCAGCAGCGCGGTGTGCTCGTCGATGCCCAGGACCCCCGTCCCGGCCGGCAACTCTCGCTCCATGCGGGACAGGCGGCGCTCGCCCAGGTAGCAGAAGCGGGTGTCGTGGGTGCCGCCCTCGGCGTTGTCGTAGTGCGGGATCACCACGGCGTCCAGGCCGATCACGGCGAGCAGGTCGAGCCCTTCGCGCCAGTGCGGCTCCGCTCCCACCTTGTAGATCTCGTAGACCGGGACGGTCGCGGCTCCTGCCGTACAGGCCGCCGCGGAGGCGAACACGGTCACCCCCCTCGCCGCCCGGATCCTGGCGCGCAGGTCGGCCGGGACCGAGCTCCCCGACCACCGGTCCAACGCGTAGGTGGGGCTTCCGGGACCGCAGAACACCCAGTCGGCGCCGGTCACGACGCCGTTGACCTCGACCTCCACGCCCACGCTTCTGGCGAAGTACTGACGGGCGCGGTTGGAGATGTCGGCGGCGTTCTCCTGGAAGGCGTAGGGGGTGTCGAGCAGCACCGCCCGCGGCTTCGGGCCCAGCTCGCCGATCACGCCCCGGTGGATCTCGACCATGGTCGGGCTGGTCTCCCCCGAGCCCATCAACACCAGTGCCCCGTGCATCGTGTCCTCCTCATGTGCCTGCCGTACCAGCCACGCACGGGACACGCGCTGCCGCAACTCGCCATTTGCTTGGCAGATGCTCCTGCATAATGGTCGCAAGTACTGGGAGGAGCGCCGTGATCTCCGTTGAGGTGCTGATGTTGCTGGCCGACCACGAGGGGGTGTGGTCGTACCGCCGGGTCACCGGCGCGCCCACGCCCGGCGAAGGGCCCGACGCGGCCGCCCGGCGGATCAGCGGAGTGCGTGCCGACGATCCCGCGTGCGTCGTCCACTCGACGAGCTGGCGCCACCTGCCCGAGCACGACGAGATCGTGCTCACCTACGCGGTGTGCCCCGACCCGGATCCGCAGGCCGACAGGATCGTCCTCGACGACCCGGCCATCGCCAGGGGCGAGGCCCCCGCCAGGCCCTCCCCGGCGCTGATCGGGGAGTCGCACGTCGTCGCGCACGCCATCCAGCATCTGGCCTTCCTGGGTGCCACCGACCCGGTCGTGCAGGGCGCGCTGGAGCAGTGGCCCGCCATCGCGATGGCGCTCACGGCCGGGTCGGCGCCCGATCAGACGTTGCCGAGCACCCGCGTGACCATGATCTCCAGCACCACCCGCTCCGGGTTGGGCCGCGGCGGCCGGTAGCGGTCGGTGTAACGCCGCTCCGCGTCGGCCACCTGCTCCGGCTCCCGGCGCACCACCGCCTCGCCTTCGAGCGTGGACCAGCGCCTGCCGTCGACCTGGCACAACGCCACCTTCGTCGCGCCCTGCGCGACCAGCACGGCCTTGCGCGACCCGCCCGACGTGATCACCCGGGCGATGCCCGTCTCGGGATCGAGCGTCGCCCCGACAGGCACCACGTGCGGGGTGCCGTCGGGGCGGACCGTGGTGAGCGTGCACAGGTGCCGCTCACGCCAGAACTGCGCGAAACCGTCGCCCAGGCCTGCCAGGTTCACGTGGCCGCCCCGGCGCGGCGCTCCTCGAACTCGCGCAGGACCTGCTTGCGCGCGGCCTTGGAGAGCCGGTCGATGTAGAGCATGCCGTCGAGGTGGTCGGTCTCGTGCTGCAGGCACCGGGCCAGCACGCCGGTGCCGTGCACGGTCACCGGAGCGCCCGTCACGTCGAACCCGTGACACGTCGCCAGGTCAGGACGGCCGACCACCGCCCTCGGGCCGGGGATCGACAGGCAGCCCTCGTCGTCGGGGTCGAGGTTGCGCTCCTGGCCCTCGGGCAGCACCAGCGTCGGGTTGACGATCACGCCCTTCTGGAAGACGTCGTCGCCGTCCGGGCAGTCGTAGACGAACACCCGCAGGTCCACGCCGATCTGGTTGGCCGCGAGGCCGACGCCGTTGGCGGCGTACATGCTGGCGAACATGTCGTCGACCAGCGCGGCCAGTTCGTCGTCGAACCGCTCGACCGGCCGGCACGGGGAGTGCAGCACCGGGGTGCCGACGATGGTGATGGGTCGTGCCGTGCCGCTCACGTGGGTTACCGCCTCGGTCGTGTGGTGTTGACGGCCAAGTGTTTCATTCCCCGCCGTCACCGGCGGCTGCGGACCTCCCCCGACAACTCCAGCCTCGGCCAGCCCGCCACGTCGCGCTGCAGCTGGCGGTCGTGGGTGGCCACGACCACGGCCGCTCCCGTGATCTGGAGCGCCTCGGTGAGCTCGTCGACCAGGGCGATGGACAGGTGGTTGGTGGGCTCGTCGAGCAGCAGCGCGTGCGGTCTGGCCGCCAGCGCGCAGGCCAGGTCGAGCCGCCGCTGCTGGCCCATCGACAGCTCGCCGACCCGCTTGCCGGCCTCGTGCGACGACAGCAGCCCCAGGGAGGCCAGGCCGACGCTCTCCGCGTCGTCGAGCAGCCCCGCCGTCACCAGGTCGGCCAGGTGCTCGGCGAACACGTCGCGTGCCCGCCGGTGCAGCGGGCGTGACGACTCCTGCTGGAGCAGGTGCACGCGTGCCCTGCGGGCCCGGTGCACCGTGCCGGTGGCAGGCGCCAGCTGTCCCGCCAGCACCGCCAGCAGCGTCGACTTGCCCGCGCCGTTGGCTCCCGTGACGACCAGCCGGTCGCCGGAGTCCAGCGTGAGGTCCACCGGGTACGGCAGGCGCCCGTCCACGGTGACGTCCTCGGCACGCAGGAGCGTCACCCCGTTCGGCGCCGAGAGCTCGGGCATGTGGAACCGTTGCGGCGGCGTCGGCGCGGTGATGCGGTGCTCGTCCAGCTGGTCCTGGCGGCGGTGCACCGCCCTGGCCAGCGAACCCGCCCGGGTGGCGCGCTGGTGCCTGCCCGTGCCCTTGTCGGGACGCCAGCCGCTGACCAGGCGGTTCTGCGCCTTGGACAGGTCGTCGGCCAGCCTGGCGCGCTCGGCCTGCTGCTGGGCGTAGTCGGCCTCCCAGCGCTGCAGCTCGGCCTCGCGGCCCTCGCGGTAGCCGGCGTAGCCGCCTCCGTGGACCTGGGGCGTGCCGTCCCTGGTCGGGTCGAGGTCGAGGACGGTGTCCACGACGTCGGACAGCAGGGCACGGTCGTGGCTCACCACGACGATGCCGCCCGGGTAGGCCCGCAGCCGGTCGGTCAGGAAGCCGAGCGATTCGCGGTCGAGGTGGTTGGTCGGCTCGTCGAGCAGCAGGAAGTCGTGCCCGGCCGCCAGCAGCACGGCGAGCCGTACGCGGTATCGCTGGCCCACGGACAGTCCTGACAGCGGGCGGCTCCGGTCGGTGACGGCGCCGAGGCCCTCCAGGGCCATGTCGACGCGCCGGTCGGCGTCCCAGCCGTCCAGGAGCTGCACCAGGTCGAGCGCCTGGCTGTACTCCTCGTCGGCGCCGGGACGGCCGTCGGCGAGCGCGGCCGTCGCCTCGTCGAGCCGCTCCATCGCGGCGCGGGTGGCGGCGAGCTGCTCGTCGACGACGTCGCCGATGGTGCGCTCGTCGTGGTCGGGCATCTCCTGGGTGGCCAGCGCCAGCGTGCCGACCAGCTGCACGGTGCCCTGGTCGGGAGCCAGCTCGCCGGCGAGGACGTGGAGCAGCGTGGACTTGCCGCGCCCGTTCTCGCCGACGACGCCCCAGCGGGAGCGGGGTGTCACCGTCATGCCGACGCCGGTCAGCACGGGGCGGTCGCCGCGTTGCAGGTGGATGTCGGCGCAGGTCAGTTGTGCCCGTTCGCGGGCAGGAAAGGTCGGGGTGACCATGGATTCTTCCTCCGGGCATGCGCCGGCCTGTCAGGCATGCATGCCGTGAGTCGATGTGGAGCGCACGGAAGGCGCGTCAGGACATCGGAGCGGGGCCGCGGGCCCGGAGGAATCAGAGGAAGAACAACTGGTGCATGTCTCCAGCCTATCAAGATCACTGCATGGGCTCGCAAATGGTTTTTTCGCAGGTTGTGAGCCACGCCACAAAAGCCCTCCCGCCTGTGAAATCAGATGACATTTCAGATCTCGTCCCCGAATCTGGAAGATGAGCGATGAGTTTTGTCGGTGGCGTCAGTCACTCTTGGCATGACGACGACTTCTTACGAGACCGAGAGCTGGGAGACCAGCAGGGTCCGCGCCAATCCCAACCACTCTGATCGGAGTGCCGTGTCTATTTCACAGGTGGATTCGCCTGCCAAGCTCGAGCCAGAGAAGGCCACGGGCCGTACACCCGCCGTGGTCCGGCTGCTGGTGCTGGCCACGTTCGTGGTCATCCTCAACGAGACCATCCTCATCAACGCGATCCCGCGGTTGATGAGTGCGCTGAGCATCACCGAGCAGACCGCGCAGTGGCTCTCGACCGCTTTCATGTTGACCATGGCCGCCGTGATCCCGATCACGGGTTGGTTCTTGCAGCGGGTGACCACCCGCACCGCCTATGCGACCGCGATGGGTCTGTTCTTGGCCGGCACCGCCCTGGCCGCCGTGTCGCCGACGTTCGAGGTGCTCCTGGGGGCCCGCATCGTGCAGGCGTCCGGCACCGCTGTGATGATGCCGCTGCTGATGACCACCTTGATGCAGGTCGTGCCCGAGCGTGACCGTGGCCGGGTGATGGGCAATGTGACCCTGGCCATCTCGGTCGCGCCCGCCATGGGCCCTGCCGTGTCGGGTTTGATCCTCCAGGTGGGCTCGTGGCGCATGCTGTTCGTGGTGGTGCTCCCGATCGCCGCTCTGATCGCCTGGGGCGGCCTGCGTAAGCTCAAGAACGTCAGCGAGACCAAGGCCAGCACCATCGACTGGTTCAGCGTCGTGACGGCTGCGGCCGGTTTCGGCGGTCTCGTCTACGGCCTGAGCCGCTTCGAGGGCAACAACCTCGGCCTCGCCGTGGGCATCACCGCCGCGGGCCTGATCACCATCGCGATCTTCGTGCTGCGCCAGATGTCGCTCCAGAAGCGCGACATCCCGCTGCTCGACCTGCGCACCCTGCGTTTCCGCACCTACACCGTCTCGCTGATCCTCATGTCGGTCGCCTTCATGGCGATGCTCGGCTCGATGATCCTGCTGCCGCTCTACCTCCAGAATCTCCGCGGGCTCGACGAGCTGCAGAGCGGACTGCTGGTGATGCCCGGCGGCCTGGCGATGGGTCTGCTCGGACCGACCGTCGGCCGGATGTTCGACAAGTTCGGCGGGCGGGTGCTGGTCATCCCCGGCGCGATCGGCATCTCGCTCTCGCTGGCCGGCTTCACCCAGATCTCGATGACCATGCCCTTCTGGCAGCTCCTCGGGCTCCACGCCCTGCTGATGATCAGCCTGGCGGCGCTCTTCACCCCCGTGTTCACGCTGGGCCTGGGCGCCGTGCCGCCGCACCTCTACTCTCACGGCAGCTCGATCCTGAGCACGTTGCAGCAGGTCGCCGCCGCTTTCGGCACCGCGCTGGTGGTCACGGTGATGAGCGCTCGCTCCGATGCGCTGGAGGCCACCGGGGTCACGGCGACGATCGCCCAGCTCGACGGCATGCGGCTGGCGTTCATCATCGGGGCGGTGCTGTCGATCGCCGTGGTGATCACGGCCCTGCTCCTGCCCGCCCGCGCCGACAATGCCGGTGAATTCGGGGGCCACGGGCACTGACGGACAGGCACGACAGCAAAGGCCGAGGCGCGTACGCCTCGGCCTTTCGCGTGCGGGTCAGGGATCGCGCCGGACGACGGCTGGATCAGGGATCGCGCCGGACGACGCTTGGGTCAGGGGTCGCGGCGGGCGACGCCGCCGACGATGGTCCAGCCCGCCGGGGGGAGCTCGCCCACCGGCTGCTCGGGCCGCCAGGCGCGCACGTCCACCAGACCCGGCTCCAGCAGCTCGAACCCGTCGAAGAACCGGGTGATCTCCGCCCGCGTGCGCGGCGTCAGCATCGCCCCCGCCATCCGGAACCCCTGCTGCGCCACCGCTTTCACCTCGGGCGGCGACTCGTCGGCCGTGTGGGAGATGACCAGGTGGCTGCCGGGAGCGAGCTTGTCCCCCAGCCGCCGCACGATGCCGTGCGCGTCCTCCTCGTCGGAGACGAAGTGCAGCACCGCCACCATGAGCACGGCGATCGGCTGCCTGAGGTCGAGGAAGGCGTTGACGCGCGGGGCCTCGAGGATCCGCCCCGGCTTGCGCACGTCTCCCTGGAAGGTCATGACGTTGCCCGTGCCGTCCCGCTCCAGCAGCGCCTGGCTGTGGCGGATCACGGTGGGGTCGAGGTCGACGTAGACGACGCGGGCGTCGGGGTTGGCCGCCTGGGCGACCTCGTGCACGTTGCGCTGCGTCGGCAGCCCTGAGCCGATGTCGAGGAACTGCGTGATGCCGGCCTCGCCGGCCAGGTGGGTGACCACCCTGCCGAGGAAGGCGCGGTTGGCCAGGGCCGTGTTCCTGGCGGCGGGGTTGGACTGGAGCATTTTGTCCGCGGCCGCTCGATCGGCGGGGTAATTGTCCCGCCCGCCCAGGATGTAGTCGTAGATTCGGGCGCCATTGGGGGTCCAGGTGTCGATGCCGCCGGGCGTCGATTCCCTTTCGCGCATACTCGACCCTTTCTGCACGAATTGCTCCGTCAGCATAACTCCGAGTGCGAGCAGTGCACATCTATACCGGTCTTGACGCATCCTTGATGCCTCCCGCACCCGCCACCCCTGCGCCTCGTCAGTAGCGTGCCTAGCTGTTACCCGACCGACGTGGAGGTGCCGGATGGCCGGCCTGGATCATCCCGTCTCGACGCCGGAGCCGGCGTTGAGGCGCTGGCTCCTGAAGGGGCTGCAACGCCCCGAGGGGCTGGTGGGCGGATCCGCCGAGGAGCAGCCGCCCGACCATCAGCACTCCTGGTGGCAGGTCATGTGCCTGACGGGCGTCGACTACTTCTCCACGCTCGGCTACCAGCCGGGCATCGCCGCGCTGGCGGCAGGGGCGCTGAGCCCGATCGCCACGCTCGTCCTGGTCGCGCTGACCCTCTTCGGCGCGCTGCCGACCTACCGGGCCGTCGCCGAGCAGAGCCCGCACGGGCTCGGCTCGCTGTCGATGCTGGAGCGCCTGCTCCCCGGGTGGCGGGGCAAGCTGCTCGTGCTGTTCCTGCTCGGGTTCGTGGCGACCGCCTTCATCGTCACCATCACGCTGTCGGCCGCCGACGCGACCGCGCACATCCTGCACAACCCGTTCGTGCCGCACTTCATGGCGACCTGGCAGGTGCCGGTCACGCTGGTGCTGATCGCCGCGCTGGGCGGCGTCTTCCTGGCGGGCTTCAGCGAGGCGATCTCCATCGCGGTCGTCCTGGTCGCCGTCTACCTGGCGCTCAACGTCGTCGTCGTGGGGGTCGCGCTCCAGCACGTCCTGGTGGCGCCGGACCTGGTCTCCAGCTGGCAGGACAGCCTGACGGCCGACTACTCCAGCCCGATCGCGATGGTCGCCGTCGCGTTGTACGTGATGCCGAAACTCGCCCTCGGCCTGTCGGGCTTCGAGACGGGCGTGGCGGTGATGCCGCTGGTCAAGGGCACGCTCCCGGAACGTGTCAAGGGCGCGCGCAAGCTGCTGACGACCGCGGCGCTCATCATGAGCGTCTTCCTGATCAGCTCCAGCTTCGCCACCACCGTGCTGATCCCGGCGGAGGAGTTCGCCGAGGGCGGCTCGGCCAACGGCCGGGCCCTGGCCTATCTCGCCCATCTCTACCTGGGCGACTGGTTCGGCACCGCCTACGACCTGTCGACGATCGCGATCCTGTGGTTCGCCGGCGCGTCGGCGCTGGCAGGACTGCTCAACATCGTCCCGCGCTACCTGCCCAGGTACGGCATGGCGCCCGACTGGACCCGCGCCGCCCGCCCGATGGTGCTCGTGTTCACCGTCATCGCCTTCGTCATCACCCTGGTCTTCGGCGCCGAGGTCGAGGCGCAGGGCGGCGCGTACGCCACCGGCGTGCTGGCGCTGATCCTCTCGGCCGCCGTCGCCGTCACGCTCTCGGCCTGGACCAGGCGCATGATCAAGGCGGCGCTCTTCTTCGGCGCCGTCTCGCTGATCTTCGCCTACGCCACCGTGGCCAACATCATCGAGCGCCCCGACGGCCTGGTGATCGCGCTGCTGTTCGTCCTGGCGATCGTGGTCATCTCGCTGGTCTCGCGTGCCACCCGCTCGACCGAGCTCCGTGTCACCCGCATCAGCCTGGACGAGACGGCCAGGCGTTTCATCAACGAGGCGGGCGAGATCTACCTGGTGGCCAACGAGCCGCACAGCCGCGACGCCAAGGAGTACGTCGACAAGGCACGCGAGGCCTGGGAGCTGCATCGCCTGCGTACCAAGGAGGGCCTGCTGTTCCTGGAGGTCACCGTGCCTGACGCCTCGGAGTTCGCCGGCGAGCTGCGGGTCACCGGCGAGGAGCGCCACGGCTTCCGCATCCTGACGATGCAGAGCACCACGGTGGCCAACGCCGTCGCCGCGCTGCTGCTGCACCTGCGCGACCTGACGGGCAAGACCCCGCACGTCTACTTCCACTGGGCCGCCGAGGGCAATCCGATCGGCGCGCTGCTGCGTTATCTCGTCTTCGGCGGGGGTGACATCCCGCCGCTGACCCGGGAGGTCCTGCGCCAGGCCGAACCCGACCCGGCCCGCAGGCCCGTGGTGCACGTCGGCTGAGCCTCCTGGCCAGGGACGGGCCCTGGCCAGGAAGGGCGGCTACCAGTCGCCGCCGTCGTCCTCGAAGATCTCCTCGACCGCCTCGGCGGCCATCATGCCGCCGACCAGGCCCACCGCTCCGGCGGCGGCCACGGTGCCGAGGCCGGGGCCGTGGTGACCGTGGTGACCGTGGTGATGCGCCTCGTGACCGTGCGCCGCGAAGCCGTACTGCGACAGGCCCGAGAGCCAGCGCCCGATCTCACTGGCCCAGTCGAGCTGCAGCGCCTGCTCGTGGCTGAGGTCGAAGCGCCCGATGGCGTCGCCTCCGCCGTACCGGCCGGCGCGCTTGTCGGCCTCCAGGACCACCACCAGCCTGCCGGCGTCGGCGACGAAGGTCAGCTCGACCTCGTTGACCGTGCCGGCGTACTGCGGCGAGGGGTAGAACTCGATCTCCTGGTAGAAGGGCAGCTGCTGCTGCACCCCGTGGATGCGGCCCACCTCCAGGTCGGCCGACTTGAAGGCGAAGCCGAGCTGCCCGAAGGCCTGCAGGACCCGCTCCTGCGACGGCAGCGGCGCCACCGCGAACGGGTCGAGGTCGCCCTTGTCGACCGCCTTGGCGATGGCCAGCTCGGTGCGCACCCCGAGCGCCATCCCCTTCAGCGGCTGGCCGCCGACCTCGCTGACCGGCAGTTCGTACGGCAGGCCGAGCTGGAAGGGCAGCACCCGCTCCTCGCCCTTGCGCAGCGTGAACGGCCCTGAGACCTCCGAGCGGAAGAACTCGTCGAGCCCGCCGATCTCACCGCCGTCGTGCTCGAGCTCCACCCGGGCGACCAGGCCCAGCGTGATGTGCTCGATCTCGGCGTCGAAGTCGCCGCCCTTGAGTTTGACCTCGCCGGACAGCAGCCCACCCGGCTGGACGCGGCGCGTGGACAGCACCGTGTCCACGCTGGGTCCGCCGACGCCGAGGGCACCGAGCATGCGCTTGAAGATCACGTTTTCCTCTTCCGAATCGAGTGTGCTGAGCATCAAACGATCATTGAGGGGTGGGGGTTCCCAGCTTAGGCCGCGCAGGCGTACCCCGTGGGCAACTGGCTGTTGCCGCCGGGACGCGAGGCCTGGAAGCCGAAGGAGGTGCTCTGGCCGGGCGCCACGGTGCCGTTGTAGGCGAGGTTCCTGGCGGTCACGGTCTGGCCGCTGACGGTGACGGCGGCGTTCCAGTAGCCGGTGACGGCGTGGCCGGCGGGCAGGGTGAAGGTCACCGTCCAGCCGTTCAGCGTGCTCGTGCCGGAGTTGGCGACGGTGACGGGCTGCACGACGTAGCCGGTGCCCCACTGCGTCTGGACGGTCGCCGCGGCCGTGCAGCCGCCGCCCGTTCCGCCCGGCTGGGTGGTGAAGGCGCCGAGGCCGGAGGGTTGCGACAGGTTGCCCGCTCCGTCCCGGGCGCGCACGTAGGCCTGGTAGGCGGTGGCGGGCGTGAGCCCGGTGAGCGTGAGCGAGGGGGTGGTGGTGCTGCCGAGCAGCTGGTCGGTGCCGCCCAGCTCGCGGTAGACGTCGTAGCCCGCCAGCCCTGAGCCGCCGGAGTCCGTCGACGGCGTCCAGGTCAGGGTCGCTCCCGTAGAGGAGAGGCTGCTTGCCATCGGGCTCCCGGGCGTGGTCGGCGGCGTGGTGTCGGTGGTGCCGCCGCCCAGGGCCGCGGTGAGCGCGGGGTACCAGCGGTCGGAGATCTTCTGGTCGCCCGCGGCGTTGGGGTGCACGCCGTCGTAGGTGTCGGCGCTCGTGCTGAAGCCGGTCCACTGGTCGACCACGGTGATCGGCGACTGCGCGGTGGTGTTGGCCGCGGCCCAGGCCGGGACGGCGGCGTTGAAGTTCACGGCCCTCTGGGCGCAGTCGGAGCACTGCGACGGGTTCATCGGGATGATCTTGGCGACCAGGATCTTCATGCTCGGGTTGCTCGCGCGCATCTGGCCCACGAGCGTGGTGAACGCGCCGAGGATCGTCGCCGGCGGGATGTTGCTCCAGACGTCGTTGGTGCCCAGGTGCATCATCACGATGTCGGGGGTGGTGGCGGCCAGCCACGGGACCAGCTGGTTCTGGGCGGCGATGTTGGTCGCGAGGTATCCTCCGTGGCCCTCGTTGTCGCCGTCGTGGGCGACTCCGCATCCCTGGGCGGGCAGGGTGCCCACGAAGTCGATGTTCGTGTGGCCGGTGCTCTGCAGCCGGTTCCACAGCAGCGCCCTCCAGCAGCCGGGAGAGCCGGTGATCGAGTCTCCCAGCGGCATGATCCGCACGGGCGCCGCGTGGGCGGGCGTGGCGTACAGGAGGGTTGCGAGGATGGCCGACAGGAGGGGCAGGACGAGCGCGCGCGTTCGCATGGGGCCATGGTCGAGTCTGCCCGCCCGCCCTGCCCAGGGTGCGCGCCTCCCGGCGGGCGGGCCTGGGCGGCACCCTCGGAGAACACGGCCGGCGATCATGTAACTTTCATCAGCGCTCGTCGACGACCTGGCCGTTCTGGGCGGTGGCGTCCCTGGTGAGCGCCATGGTCAGCGGCGCCTCCGCGAAAGAGGGCAGGGCGGCGAAGGCGGCGCCCATCTGCGCGCCGTCCTCCCAGTGCCAGGTGTCGCGGTAGGTGCCGTCGTCGAGCTTGATGAGCTGGGCGAAGGCCAGGCCGGGGTGGGACTCGCGGATCGTGCCGATGAGCGAGGCCCGGCGGGCCAGGAACTCCTGCAGGTCGGCGGCGTCGACGGAGTAGGTGTGCGTGCGGATGACAGACATGGTCGTTCCTCTTTCCTTCGAGGTCACGGTTGGTGTGAGATCAGACTGTCTGCCCGAATTGATAGATTCACGATGCTTCAACGATGGGAGGACGATCCGTGGAGATCCGCTTTTCGCTCCTGGGTCCGGTGCAGGTCACCGTGGACGGCGAACCGGTGCCGGGCGTCGCTCCCAGGCACCGGGCGGTGCTCGCCTACCTGCTGATCAACGCCGGCCGGGTGATCAGCATGGAGAAGCTGATCGACGCGATGTGGGGCTACGACCAGCCCGACACCGCCAGATCCCAGATCCACGCGGCGATCACCGCGCTGCGCAGGGCCTTCCGCGGGGTCGACCTCATCGTGACGCGCTCGGGCGGCTACGTCGCCCAGCCCGAACCCGGCCAGCTCGACGTCCAGGTCTTCACCGACCTGGTCGCCGAGGGCCGCTTCCGCGAGGCGCTGGCGTTGTGGACCGGCGAGGCGCTGGCCGACGTGAGCGCCAGCTACGCCCAGGGCGCGCGGGCGCTGCTCGACGACCGGCGGCTGACCGCGATCGAGCGGCTCATGGACGCCGAGCTCGCCGCGGGACGCCATCGCGAGGTGCTCGACGAGCTGGCCGACCACGTCGCCGCCAACCCGCTGCGCGAACGGCTCGTCGGCCACCTGGCGCTGGCCCTGCACCGATCGGGACGGCAGGCCGACGCCCTGGCCGCCGCCCGCTCCTACCGTACGGCCCTGGCCGACGAGCAGGGGCTCGACCCCGGCCACGCCTTCGCCGAGCTGGAGCAGGCGGTCCTGGCCGACGACCCCAAGCTCAAGCTCGCGGCCCCCGCGGAGGCGCCCGCGCCCCCGGCCAAGGAGCGCACCCGCTCCAGCTTCCTGCCCTACGACATCCCCGACTTCGCCGGGCGCGCCGCCGAGCTCGACCGGCTGGTCGCGGCCGACCAGCACCCGATCGTCACCATCGACGGCATGGCGGGCATCGGCAAGACGACGCTGGCCGTACGGGCGGCTCACAGCCTGGCCGAACGTTTCCCCGACGGCCAGCTCTTCATCGACCTGCGCGCGCACACGGCGGGCCAGGAGCCCCTGCCCGCCGCGGCCGCCCTGGAGGCGCTGCTGCGCCAGCTCGGCCTGACCGACATCCCGACGACCGAGTCCGAGCGCAGCGCCCTGTGGCGGACCGAGCTGGCGCAGCGCCGCATCATCGCCGTCATCGACAACGCCACCGACGACGAGCACGTGCGCCCGCTGCTCCCCGGCGTGTCGAGCAGCCTCCTGCTGATCACCAGCCGCCGCCGCCTGGTCGGGCTCGACGGGGCGCACGCGCTCTCGGTCGACGTGCTGCCCGACGACGACGCGGGCGCGCTCTTCCAGGGGATCGTGGGCGAGCGGGCGGCGGCCGAGCCCGAGGCCGTGCGCGAGGTGCTGGAGCTGTGCGGCTACCTGCCGCTGGCGATCAGGATCTGCGCGGCCCGCCTGCAGCACCGCCCCCGCTGGACGGTCTCCTACCTGGCCGGGCGCCTGAACGACGAGCGCAGGCGGCTCACCGAGCTGTCGATGTCGGACCGGAGCGTGGCGGCGGCCTTCACCGTCTCCTACGAGCAGCTCGACGACGCCGAGCAGCGCATGTTCCGGCTGCTCGGGGGGGCGCCGGGCCGTGACATCGAGCCGCACGCGGCCGCCGCGCTGGCGGACATCTCCGTCTTCGACGCCGAGGACCTGCTGGAGAACCTCCTCGACGCGCACATGCTCCTGCAGCGCGAGCCGGGCCGCTACACGCTGCACGACCTGCTGCGCGAGCACGCCCGCGACCTGGCCAAGCAGGAAGGCGACCACGGCGACGGCGACGCGCTCATGCGGCTGCTGGTGCACTACCTGCACCGCTCGCGCTCGGCGGTCAAGCAGCTGTTCCCGCACAGCGTGCCCGACCGGCCGCACATGCCGCCCGTGCTCACCCCGTTCGAGCCGATCGCCGACGGGGTCGAGGCGATCGACTGGCTCGACGCCGAACGTTCCAACATCGTCGCGACGGTGATCCACGGACCCAAGGTGTGCATCAGCCACCTCGCGGTCGCCATGAGCCCCTACCTGGATCGCCAGGCCCACCACGACGACGCCCTGACCCTGCACACGGTCGCGCTGGAGAGGGCCCGCGCCCTGGGCGAGCGCGCGATGCCGCCGGGGCGCGCCCTGTCCGACCTGTCGTGGACCTACTGGCGCCGCGGCGACTACGAGCAGTCGGAGAGCTTCGCCCACGAGGCGCTGGCCGCCTGCGACGACCCCAACGAGAGGTCGCTGGCGCTCAACGCCCTGGGCAACGTGGCCTGGCGCCGCCGCGAGAGCGCCACGGCGGAGAAGCACCTGAAGGAGGCCCTCGACCTGACCCGTATCGCCGGCGACTGGTCGCGTGAGGGTTTCGTGCTGGGCGACCTCGGCATGATCCTCGACCAGATGGGCCGCCCCGCCGAGGCGCAGCGCCACCTGGACCTGGCACTCGCGCTGCACCGCAAGGAGCGCAACGCGGTGG
The DNA here is from genome assembly GCF_013761175.1 of Nonomuraea soli. Classification (GTDB taxonomy): domain Bacteria; phylum Actinomycetota; class Actinomycetes; order Streptosporangiales; family Streptosporangiaceae; genus Nonomuraea; species Nonomuraea soli. The sequence goes on along the minus strand of NZ_JACDUR010000003.1, from coordinate 789,073 downwards.
GCGAGGCCAGGGTGCTCAACCAGCTGGGCTCGGTCCTGCGCCACCAGGGCCAGCCGGAGCAGGCGATGGAGCGTCACCGCCGGGCCGGAGAGATCTACCGCGAGGTGGGCAACAGCAGCGACGCCGCCTCGGCCTTCAACGGGCTGGGCGAGGCGGCGCTGGCGCTGGGCGACGCCGCGCGGGCGATCGAGGAGCACGCCAGGGCGCTGCGGGGGGCGACCCGCGACCGGCCGGAGCAGGCCCGCGCGCACGAGGGCCTGGCCCGTGCCCATCTGAGCCTGGGCCAGGAGGATCAGGCTCGCGAGCACGGCCAGGCCGCCCTGCGGTTGTACGAGGAGCTGGGGGTTCCCGAGTCCGACGAGGTGCGCGCGTTCCTCGCCTCGAGCCTCGGCTAGGCCGTGCGGGTGGCGCGGCCCCCGTGCGACCACGCCACCGCTCCGCCGTACTTCTTGAGCAGTCCGTAGGTCTTCCACGGGCTCGAGCTGACGAACTCCTTGTAGGCCACCGCCCACCGCCCGGTGAGGTAGAGGCCGCGCGGGGTGTCGTCGGGCCGGGTGAACTGGATGACGCCGTCGCGCCGTCCGAGGCTGACGGGCTGGTGGATGTAGCCGAACCGGAAGGGCTTGGGCTGCCTGCCGGTCACCTGCCTGGCGACCGCGTCGGCGGCGTGCGCTGCGGTCGGGATCCCGCTCTGGCAGGTGCCGTGGATCACCCCGTACGGCTGGCGGATCGCGGCCGCGTCACCCACCGCGTAGACCTCGGGGTGCGACACCGAGCGGAGCGTCTCGTCGACCACGATCCTGCCGCGGTCGTCGACCGTCAGGCCCGCCTGCGCGGCCATCGGCGACACCCGGGTGCCGGTGGTCCACAGGGTGGCGCCCGTCTCGATCCGCTCGCCGTCGGCCAGCTCGACGGCGTCGGGCAGCACCTTGGCGATCTCGACACCCGTCCTGACCTCGACGCCGAGCCGCTTCAGCCCCGCGTGAAGGTAGGCGCGCGCCTTCTCGCCCATCATCGAGCCGGGCACGTCCCGGCTGAGCAGGACGACCCGCAGGCCGGGGTGGGTCTCGGCGATCTCGGCGGCCGACTCGACGCCGGTCAGGCCGCCGCCTCCGACCACGACGCTGTCCACCGCCGCGAGCCGCTCGGCCAGCCGCCGCGCCTCGGCGGCGGTGTTGAGCGTGTAGGCGTTCTCGTCCACGCCGGGCACCGTCGCGATGTCCGTCACGCTGCCGAGCGCGTAGACCAGGATGTCGTAGGCGACGGTGCGCCCGCCGTCGAGGTGCGCCACGCGGCCGTCCAGGTCGATCCCGGTCACCCGGCCCTGGACGAACGCGATGCCCGTCCCGGCCACCATCTCGGGGATCTGCAGGTTCTTCAGCTCCTGCCCCGCGGCCGTCTGGTGCAGCCGCAGGCGCTCGGTGAAACGGGTCTCGGGGTTGACCAGGGTGATCTGGACATCCTTCCGGCGCAGCCGCCGGGCCGTGGCCATCGCGGCCGTCATGCCGGTGTAGCCCGCTCCCAGGATCACAATCCGCTGTGCCATCGTCCTGTCCCTTCTAGGTGTTTGACCCAGAGGACGTAACGTGTGACGGCGAAAGTGACATGGACTCGTTGTGAGCTGCGTCACACGCGTGGCGACCAGCCCAGTTCGCGTTCCGCCTTGTCTCCCGAGGCCCGCAGGGTGGTGTCGAGCATAAGGGTGCCCAGGTAGGGGACCATGAGGCGGAGTATCCACCCGGGCACCCGCAGCGCCCGCTCGCGCTCACCCCACGTCGCGTGGCGGCGTTCGACGATGTTGTAGGCCTGCCCGCCGCGCCCCCGCTCCAGCGCGGCCACGGTGGCCGCCGCCGCGTCGTCGACGTGGACCCACGGGACCGTCCCGCCGCCGCCGCGCGGTACCGGCGTCGGCCTGCTGCCCGCTGCGGGGTCGAACCAGGTGCCCGGCCCGTGGAAGACGCCGTAGCGCAGGGCGACGCCACCCGCCGCGAGAACCTGCTCCTCGGTCGAGACCAGCCCGTCGACGACGATGTCGCCCGGGTTGCCGTGCTTGACGCCGAACGGGTCGTCCTCGGTGAAGACGCGGGAGCCGTGGTCGGCGTAGCCGTACCCCAGGATCAGCGACTGGGTGACGAACCGGTCCGCGCCGAGCGCCTTGGCGGCCTCCAGCAGGTGGGCAGTGCCCTCCACACGCAGCCGGGTGCTGGGGTCGTCGGGCGTCAGCCTGCGCTTGGGCGCCTTCAGCGCGGTCAGCTCGTGGATGACCGCGTCGGCGCTCATGCCGTCGACGGCTCGCAGGAGCCCGTCACGGTCCATGGCGTCGGCCATGACCGGCCGGGCGCCCAGGTCACGGGCAATCGAGGCCGACCGGTCGTTGCGGGACAGGGCGAGCACCTCGTGCCCGGCGGAGGACAGCAGCCTGGTGAGCGGACGGCCGATGGCGCCGGTGGCGCCCGCGAGCAGAATTCTCATAGTGGACCTGACGAGCGGGCCTACCCGGATGTGACAGCCGTGGGACCAAAGCCGCGCACCGACACGCCCACGGTGGCGGCCAGCATGAACACCCCCGGCAGCACGCCGCTGACAACGGGCACCCAGGCCAGCGCGCCCAGGGCCGCCATGACGAACCCCGCCACGCCCAGGAGGCTCAGCACCACCGTGGGCAGGTACAGGCGCGGCTCCTTCCAGGAGATCGCGATGGGCACGAAGTGCAGGCCGACGACCAGCGCCACCCAGGCCACGTTGACCTCGGTGGGTACGCCCACGGCGCCGAGCACCCTGATGCCGCCGAACAGCAGGATCACCTCGGCGATGACGGCCCACCAGTAGCCCTTGGTGAGCAGGGTGCGCCGCGGTTGCGGGGGCGCCGCTCCCGTGCGCGCCTGCCGTACGGCCAGCAACCACATCGCCAGGACGCTCGCCGCGCCCGCGATCGCGGCGATCCGCAGGATGGTCACCACCGCGGGGTCGAGGGGCTCACCCGCGTTCACGACGACGAAGACAGCGCCGAACACGGCGCCCACCAGCATTCCGTTCATATGCATGACGCCCATTGAAGCCCGGCCCGCTCCTCCGTCGCGCGGGGGCTGGGGCGAGATCCGGGTAGGTCTGGCCCTACCCCGCGACGCCCTTGAGGAAGGCCGCCGCCGCCAGCACCCGCCGGTTGTCGTCGGGGGTGGCGGGGATCTCCAGCTTGGTGAAGATGCTCGCCACGTGCTTGCCGACGGCCGCCTCGGAGATCGACAGCGCGCGGCCGATCGCGCCGTTCGACCGGCCTTCCGCGATGAGGGCCAGCACCTCCAGCTCGCGGGCGCTGAGCCGCTGGACCGGCTTGAGCATCTCGGTGATCTCCGTCGACCTGGCCCAGGTCTGCTCGAACAGGTCGATGAGGGCGGCGAGGATGCCCTGCTGCCGGATGACCAGGGCTCCCGGCGACCCGGCCACGGGGGCCAGGCGCAGGATCGCCACGGTGCGATCGAAGATCAGCATCTGCTGGACCTGCTCGGCGATGACCCGGTGCTCGTCGCCCGCGGCGTGCAGGGTGCGGACGCGGTCCAGCCGTACGGGGTCGCGCAGCAGGCTCCCGTGCACGATCGTGCGCATCTTCATGCCGCGGCGCAGCGCGTCGAGCACCTGTCCCCGGTTGGTCCGCTCGACCCGGCCCTGGTGCGTGGGACCACCCGCGTGCATGGCGCGCAGTTCCTGCGCTGTCTGCGCCAGGTCCACGGCGAGTTTCCCGACGGCCTGGTTGTCGGAGACCAGCTGGACCTCGCGGTGGATCGTGGTGATGCCGCGCAGCTCCTCCAGCATCCCCTCAAGGCGTCTGGCCAGGTCGTCCTCATACTCCACCTCAAGAAGTATGCCCCATTATGCGAGGCTTTCCCGGTGCAGTTCTCCCTTCTTGGCCCGGTTCAGGCTCTCTCGGACGACGCCACCCCGATCGACATCGGCGGGGCCCGGCTGCGCATGCTGCTGGCCCGGCTGGTCCTGGAGGCCGGCCGTCCCGTGTCCGCGGAATCGCTGATCGACGACCTGTGGGGCGAGCAGGCCCCGGCCGGAGCCGCCAGCGCGCTGCAGGGCCTGGTCTCCCGGCTGCGCAGGGCCCTGGGCGGCGCGGGCGCCGTCGAACTGGTCGCGGGCGGCTACCGGGTGCTGGGCGAGAGCGACGTGCGGCGGTTCGAGGAACTGGCCGCGCGCGGGCGGCGCGACCTGGCCGCCGGCCGGCCGCAGGAAGCGGCCGGCGCGCTGGCCCAGGCGCTCGGGTTGTGGCGCGGGCCGGCCCTGGCCGACATCCAGGAGGCACCCTTCGCGGGACCCGTCGCCACCCGGCTCGCCGACCTGCGCGCGGCCGCCCTGGAGGACAGCTTCGACGCCGAGGTCAGGCTGGGCAGGCACACGGAGGTGCTGCCCGACCTGAACGCCGCCGCCATCGAGCACCCGCTGAGCGAACGCCTGGCCGAGCTGCGCATGCGCGCCCTGGCGGCGGCGGGACGGCAGTCCGACGCCCTCACCGCCTATGCCGAGATCCGCGACCGGCTGGGCGATGAGCTGGGCGTCGACCCCTCGCCCGCCCTCCAGGAGGTCCACCTGGCCCTGCTGCGCGGCGAGCTGGAACGGCCCGTCGCCCAGGCCCAGGCGGCGCCCAGCAGGCTGCCCGCCAGGCTCACCAGCTTCGTCGGCCGCGAACGCGAGCTCGGGCAGCTGGCCGGGCTCCTGAGCTCGTCGCGCCTGGTGACCGTGGTCGGCCCCGGCGGAGCGGGCAAGACCAGGCTGTCGCTGGAGGCGGCGAGCCGTCACCCCGCCCACGAGCGCGGCCGCGTGTGGTTCGTCGGCCTGGCCGGCGTCGGCGCGCCCGGCCAGCTGGGCGACACCGTGCTGAGCGCGCTCAGCACGCTGGACGAGGGCGGCGCCACCGGCGGCACCCATGCCGACCGCATCGCCCAGCTGCTCGACGTCGGCGAGGCCGTCCTGGTCCTGGACAACTGCGAGCACCTGGTCGAGGCCGCGGCCGAACTGGCCGAGCAGCTCCTGTCCAGGCGTCCGGACCTGCGCATCCTGGCCACCAGCCGGGAACCGCTGGCGATCATCGGCGAGGCGCTCTGCCACCTGGGCCCGCTGGAGCTGCCGAGCACGCCCGCCGAGGCGGCGCAGTCGGCGGCCGTCCGCCTCTTCGTGGAGCGCGCCGCCGGGGTGCGGCCCGACTTCACGCTGGACGCGGCGACCGTCGAACCGGTGGTGGAGATCTGCTGGCGGCTCGACGGGCTGCCGCTGGCCCTGGAGCTGGCCGCGGCCAAACTGCGCGCCATGAACGTGGGACAGATCGCCCGCCGCCTCGACGACCGCTTCCGCCTGCTGACCTCGGGCAGCCGCACCGCGCTGCCCCGGCAGCGCACCCTGCTCGCGGTGGTCGAATGGAGCTGGGACCTGCTCGACGACCTCGAGCAGCTGCTCGCGCGCAGGCTCTCGGCCTTCCCCGGCGGCGCGACCCTGGAGAGCCTCGAAGCCGTCTGCGCCGACGAGGAGCTCCCCGCCGACGACGTGCTCTACGTGGCCGGCTCGCTGGTGGAGAAGTCGCTGGTCATGCACGACGGCGAGCGTTATCGCATGCTGGAGACGGTCAGGGCCTTCTGCGCCACCAAGCGCACCGAGGATCTGACGGCCCGTTTCCACGATCATTTCCTGGCCCTCGCGGAGGAGTACGAGCCGCTGCTGCGCACCGGCGAGCAGCTGCGGGCGATCTCCTTCTTCGAGACGGAGTACGACAACCTGATCCACGCACTGCGAACGACGCCGAGCGCGCGCTTCGTCGGCGCGATGTTCTGGTACTGGGGCCTGCGCGGGCTGAGCAGCCAGTTCGAGAGCTTCCTGGAGTACGGGCACGTCCTGCCGTCGCAGGTGCGCGAGGCCTTCGGCGTGGTCGGGGCCAGGGCGGGCCTCGACTCGGCCGGCGCGCGGGAGTTCCACCCCGCGCGGCCGCTGATGCGCATGGCCGAGCTCGCTCTGTCGGACGAGCACGCCGACCTGGAGCAGGCGCTGCGGTCGAAGGACCCGTGGGTGCGGGCCAGCGCGTACTGGGAGCAGGACTTCGTCCTGGCCGAGCAGGGCGTGCTCCGCAGCGGGCTGGAGGCGCTGCGCGGCTTCGAGGAGGCCGGCGACCGATGGGGGCTGGTGATGAGCCTGCTGCCGGTGGCGCGCAACCATTCGCTCAAGGCGGAGTACGGCCCGGCGCTCGCGCTGCTCGAACGGGCGGTGATGCTCAGCACCGAGCTGGGCACCGAGGACTATCTGTACCTGTGCCGGGCGAGGCTGGCCAGGGAGCGCAGGCGCAGCGGCGACCTGGAAGGGGCACTGCGCGACATCCAGTCCGCCTACCGTCAGGCCACCGAGCGCGGCCACCGGCGGCTGGAGGTCAACATCCTGGTCGGCCTGGCCAACGTCCAGCGGCTGTCGGGCGAGCTGGACCTGGCCAACCAGACCCTGGACCGGCTGGAGTCGCTGCCCACGGAGCTGACCGGCGACCTGATCGTGAGCACCCGGCTGGAGAACCGGCTGGCCGAGGGGGAGGCGGAGGAGGCCAGACGGCTGCTGCCGCTCGCGGTCGCCCCGCAGATCGAGGGCGGTTACAGCAACGGGCTGGCCTGGGCGGCCGAGCTGCAGGCCGGGGTGCTGGCCCTGGAGGGCAGGCCGGAGGAGGCGGCCGAGTCGCTGGGGATGAGCGCGGCCATCCGCGGCGCCTTCGACTACGGCGAGCCGGAGCTGACCGGGCTGCTGGGTCGGCTGGCGGGATTCGAGGAGGCGTTCAGGCGCGGCACCGAGATGCCCCGGCAGACGGCGATAGACCGGCTGACGGTGTCAGCCGGTTCCATCGTCTGAGGGTCATCCGTTGTTCCTCCGGTAGGCCCGCATGGCCAGGGGGAAGAAGACCACGATCATGCCGGCCATCCAGGCCAGCGAACCGAGCGCCGGTCCCGCGACGTCGCCGCCGTTGAGCAGGCCGCGCGACACGTCGGCCACCAGGCTGACCGGGTTGACGCTCGACCAGGCCTGCAGCCAGCCGGGCATAGTCTGGGTGGGCACGAACACGTTGCTGGCGAAGGTCAGCGGCAGCACCACGATGGTCATCAGGCCCTGCACGGTGGTGGGGGTCTTGACCAGCATGCCGAGGAAGACCGACATCCAGGCGAAGCTGAGCGCGAAGCCGACCAGGAAGGCGACGGCGGCCAGGGCGGCGATCGGGTTGGTGTCGATGCGGTAGCCCATGATGTAGGCCAGGATCAGCAGCGTCGCCAGGCAGATCACGTAGCGCACCACGTCCGCCAGCACGGCGCCGACGAGCGGCACCGACCGGCCGATCGGCATGCTGCGGAAACGGTCGAACACCCCGGTGCTCGCGTCGGTGGTGAGCGAGACGCCGATGCCGATGCTGGCCTGGAAGACCGCCATCACCATGACGCCGGGGACGATCATCTGGATGTAGCCGTCGGTGTCACCGCCGGCGATCGCGCCTCCGAAGAGGTAGACGAACATCAGCAGGGAGATGACGGGCGTCAGGACCACGTCCACCACGGAGATGGGCGACCTGACGAACTTGGTGACGTTGCGGCCCGCCAGGGCCAGGCTGTGCCGTACTCCCTGGACGAGACCGAGGCGGAGCGGCGCGGTCGGCAGGTGGTGGGAGGTCACGGGGGTGTCGATCGTCTGGGTGCTCATGCCACTTTCCTCTCGGTGACGTTGGTCAGCGCCAGGAAGACTTCGTCGAGGCTGGGCAGGCGCAGGCCCAGTTCGTCGGCGGCGATGGCGGCCCCGTCCAGGCGGCGGACCAGCGCGGAGACCAGCAGCTGGTCGGCCGCGGGGACGCTGAGGACTCCGGTGTTCTCGTCGCGCTGCGGCGTGTGGCCCGTCAGCTCGGCGAGGATCCCCGCCACGGCGTCGATGTCGCTCGGGAGCGTGGGGCGCACCTGGAGGATCTGGCCGCCGATGCGGCGCTTGAGCTCTCCGGGGCGGCCCTCGGCCACCACCCTGCCCTTGTCGATCACGGTGATGCGGTCGGCCAGCTGGTCGGCCTCCTCCAGGTACTGCGTGGTCAGCAGGACCGTGGCGCCGCCGGCGACCAGGTCGCGCACCACCTGCCACAGTTCGTTGCGGGTGTGCGGGTCCAGGCCGGTGGTCGGCTCGTCCAGGTAGAGCACCTTGGGGCTGCCCACCAGGCTGGCCGCCAGGTCCAGGCGGCGCCGCATGCCTCCCGAGAAGGTGGCGATCGGGCGGGTGGCCGCCTCGGTCAGCTCGAACCTCTCCAGCAGCTCCCCGGCGCGGGCCTTGGCCTGCCGCTTCGTCAGGTTCAGCAACCGCCCCAGCAGGATCAGGTTCTCGGTGCCCGTCAGCGTCTCGTCCACCGAGGCGTACTGGCCGGTGAGGCCGATCAGCCGGCGGACCCGCACCGGGTCCTTCACCACGTCGTGCCCGTAGACGGTCGCGCGGCCCGCGTCGGGCCGCAGCAGTGTGCCCAGGATCCTGACCATCGTGGTCTTGCCCGCGCCGTTCGGCCCCAGGACCCCGATCACCTTGCCGGCGGGGACCTCCAGGTCGACCCCGGCCAGCGCTGTCATGTCGCCGTACCTCTTGACCAGCCCTTCGGCTGTGATCGCGTTCGTCATGTCCCTTACTGTGGCGGGGGCCGCTGACAGCAGGCAGATATCGAGCTGACAGCCGCCGGCAGCGCCACGTAAGCTGGCTGACATGTCTACGCCCCTGATGTCTTAACCCAGGTCACCCGCCTTCGCGCCAGACCTGTGCCCCTAAGACCTCACGGAGCGTCACATTATGATCACCGTTCGCGGTGCCGGCATTCGCGCCGGCGCCCGCCTCCTCCTTTCCGGCCTCGACTTCCACGTCTCCCCGGGTGACCGCATCGGCCTCGTGGGCCGCAACGGAGCGGGCAAGACCACCCTCATGGCCACCCTCGCCGGCCTGCTGCAGCCCGCCGAGGGCAGCGTCGTGGCCACCTCCGACGTCGGCTACCTGCCGCAGGATCCCAAGGCCGCCGACCCTGCCCAGTCCGTCACCGACCGCATCCTGTCGGCCCGCGGCATGGACACGGCCGTCCGCGCCCTGCGGCGGGCCGAGCGCGACATGGACATGGGCGCCTACGTCCGCGCGGAGGCCGCCTTCCAGGCCGCCGGCGGGTACGCGGCCGAGGCCGAGGCCGCCCGCGTCGCCGACGGTGTCGGCCTGCCCGCGCACGCCCTCGACCAGCCGGTCGGCACCCTCTCGGGCGGCCAGCGGCGCCGGGTCGAGCTGGCCCGCATCCTGTTCGGCGGCCACGGCACGCTGCTGCTCGACGAGCCCACGAACCATCTCGACGCCGACTCCGTGTCGTGGCTGAAGTCGTTCCTCAAAGGCCACCAGGGCGGGCTCATCGTCATCAGCCACGACGTCTCGCTGCTCGGTGACGTGGTCAACCGCGTCTTCCACCTCGACCCGTCGCGGGCCGCCATCGACATCCACAACACCGGATGGAGCACCTATCTGGAGCAGCGCGACGCCGACGAACGCCGCCGCACCAGGGAACGCGTCAACGCCGAGCGGAAGGCGGCCTCGCTGCACGCCCAGGCAGGCAAGATGCGCGCCAGGGTGTCGACCGCGACGCGGGCGCGCGACATGGCCCGCCGCGCCGACCGCATGCTCGCCTCGGTCGAGCCCGCGCGCCGCACGCAGAAGGTCGCCCGCGTGCGGCTGCCCGACCCGGCTCCCTGCGGCCGCATGCCACTCGGCGCGATCAGCCTGCACAAGTCGTACGGCTCGCGCCAGGTGTTGTCGGGCGTCGACCTCGCGGTCGACCGCGGCAGCCGCCTGGTCATCCTCGGGCTCAACGGCGCGGGCAAGACCACCCTGCTCAGGCTGCTGGCCGGCCACGAACAGCCCGACAGCGGGCGCGTCGTGCACGGCCACGGCCTGCGCCTGGGCTACTTCGCCCAGGAGCACGAGACCCTCGACCCTGCCCACACCGTACGGCAGAGCCTGGCGGCCGGTGCTCCCCACCTGACCGACGCCGAGGTGCGCAGCGTGCTCGGCGCGTTCCTGTTCAGCGGTGACGACGCCGACAAGCCGGTGAGGGTGTTGTCGGGCGGCGAGAAGACCCGGCTGGCCCTGGCCGGCCTGGTGCACTCGGCGGCGAACGTGCTGCTGCTCGACGAGCCGACCAACAACCTCGACCCGGCCTCGCGCGACGAGGTCCTGGGCGCCATCGGCTCCTATCCGGGGGCGATGGTGATGGTCACGCACGACGAGGGCGCGGTCGACGCGTTGCGTCCCGACCGGGTGCTGATGTTGCCCGACGGGTTCGAGGACCTGTGGAACGACGACTATCGGGAGCTGGTGGCGCTCGACTGAGCCAGCACGGGCCGCTGAACGTGGGGCGGGGGGCAGCCGACGACGACGATCGTGCGCTGCCCCTCGCAGTCGAGCACCCGGGCGCTGCACAGGATCGGCGCCACGGCGACGGCGACCGGGCCGCTGGTCAGCAGGACCGAGGCGGTGTAGGCGGCGAGGGGGATCAGGCGCGAGCCCTTGCCCAGGCCGGTGAGCAGGCGCTCCACCCGCTGTACGACCACCCCGTCGGCGAAGCCCATGCCGGGACTGGCCGCGGGGCTGATCATCTGGACGATCGCGCCGGCGAGCACCCGGTCGCCATGGGGGCGGCGGGCGTGGTCGTCGGCGAGCATCTCCAGGAGGGCCTCCACCGCCTCGCGGGCCGGCTTCAGGCGGGGGAAGGCCAGGCCGATCGCGACGAACGGCAGCCTGAGCAGGTCGTGGCGGCCGCGGGCGTGGGCACGCTCGTGGGCGAGCACCGCGGCCAGTTCCTGCTCGGTGAGCAGGTCGATGGTGCCGCGGCTGAGCACGACCCGGCCGGAGACGCAGTAGGCGACGGGCGCGTCGTCGGGCAGGACGTAGGCGTCGTGGTCGGCGGAGTGAACGGCCAGCAGGTCGATGAGGGTGCGCTGGCGGCGGCGCTCGGCCAGGGTGCGGGCGGTGACCCGGCCGGTGTGCCAGAGCAGCCAGGCCAGCAGGCCGGCCGACCAGGTCAGGGCGGCGACGTGGAGCGGGCCGAGCCCGGTCAGGCCCTGGCCGTCGAGGAGCTGGTGGGTGAGGGCGTGCATGCCGTGCGGGAAGGCGGCGGCCAGCGGGGCGACGGCGGCGATGAGGCCCAGGCTGATCGCGCCCACCCCGGCGGAGACGCCGACGGCCAGCCACAGCGCGAGGGCCGCGCGGGGGTGCTGGTGGGGCCAGGCCGCGGTGGCCAGGCGGCGGGAGAAGAGGGCGGGCAGCACGCCGAGTGCCGCGACGACGAACCAGATCACGGTGAGGCCTTCCCGTCGTCACGTCGTTCTTCCAGGGCGGCGCGCAGGGCCGCGGCGACCTCGGGCGACACCGTGCCGACGAAGCGGTTGACCGCCGCGCTGACGTTGCCCGCCTCGTCGAGGGCGGCGCGCATGGTCTCGGCGACGAAGGAGTCCTTGCCGCCGGTGGCCAGGTAGCGGTGGGCGCGCCCGGCCTGCTCGCGAGTGACCAGTCCCTTGTGCGTGAGCCGTACGAGGACGGTCAGCACGGTGGTCACGGCGGGCTGCGAGGGCAGCCGGTCGGCGATCTCCTGGGCGAGCAACCCCGCGGGGTGCTCCCAGAGGACCTCCATGATCGAACGTTCGAGATTGCCGAGCCTCACTTCTACAGCATATAGAAGAAGTCCTTCTACATGGTGTAGAAGTAAGGGCATGAAGCAGACCCGGCACGACAAGATCACCGCCATGCGCGCCGAGGAACACCAGCGGGCGGCACGCAAGCGGAACGTCACCGTGACCACGGCGGTGATCGGGGTGTTCGTGGTCGTCCTGGCCGCGTTCTTCCTGATCAACCGGCCGGGCGAGGGTCCAAGCGGCCCCCAACTCGTGCGCGCCGACAGCCACCGGCTGCAGACGGCCGCCGACGGCAAGGTCACGCTGGTGGAGTTCCTCGACTTCGAGTGCGAGGGCTGCCGTGCCTACTTCCCGGTCGTCGAGGAGCTGCGCAAGGCGTACACCGGCAAGGTCACCTTCATCGCCCGCTACTTCCCGATCTCCAGCCACTACAACGCCGAGCGTGCCGCCAGAGCCGTCGAGGCCGCCGCCCAGCAGGGCAAGTTCGAGGGCATGTACAAGCTCATGTACGAGCGGCAGACCGACTGGGCCGAGCAGCGGGTGCCCGCCGACCACGTCTTCCGCGGCTACGCCGAGCAGCTCAAGCTCGACGTGGCGGCCTGGGAGAAGGCCTACCGGGACCCCGCCACCCTGGCCAGGGTGAAGCAGGACGCCGACGACGGGCTCGCGCTCGGCGTGGAGGGCACCCCCACGTTCTTCCTCAACGGCCAGAAGATCCAGCCCCGATCCGCGGAAGAGTTCAAGGCCGCCATCGATGCCGCACTCAACGCCTGAGCCCTACCCCCGCCTCCTGCCGCGCCTGCTGCTGATCGGCGGGCTGGCCGGCCTGCTCGCCTCCTTCGTGCTGACGGTCGAGAAGATCGCCCTGCTGAAGGACCCGACGTACACACCCACGTGCAGCATCAACCCGGTGCTGTCGTGCGGCTCGATCATGCGCACCTGGCAGGCCGAACTGTTCGGCTTCCCCAACCCGCTGCTGGGCGTCGCCGGCTTCGCCGTCGTGACCACGGCCGGCGCGGCCCTGCTCGCGGGAGCACGCCCCTCACGCTGGTTCTGGTACGGCCTGCAGGCCGGGGCCACCGCCGGGCTGATCTTCGTGCACTGGCTGATCTACCAGAGCCTCTACGTCATCGGCGCCCTGTGCCCCTACTGCATGGTGGTCTGGGCGGTCACCGTGCCGATCTTCTGGTACGTCACGCTCCGCAACACCCGGCCCATGGTCTACCACACGGTCCCGCTCGCCGGGTGGTTCCTCCTGATCGTCACGCTGATCGCGATCCGCTTCTGGCCGTACTGGAGCGGGCTGCTCTGAGAAAGGCGGCGATCATCGTCACGAGACCGAGCATGCCCTTCGGCTGCCCGATCGCTGGTTGCTCTTAACCCATGAAATGATCAAAGTGCGGCGGCGAGGCGTGATAACGGAGCAGGACGTCACAGATAGTGATGGACATGAGGATCCGTGTGCTGCGTGTGATCTCCCGCATGACCGTGGGCGGACCGGCCCAGCAGGTCACGGCCCTCATGCGTCATCTCGACCCCGAAATCTACGAGCAACGGCTCTACACCGGCTTCGTCGCCCCGGGCGAGGCCGACCACCTGGAGTTGTGCGCGCCCGACGTCGACGCCACCAGGATCGAGCAGCTCGGCAGGCGCGCAGGACCCATGGACGACCTGTCCGCCTACCGCGACCTCAAGCAGGCCGTCGAGGAGTTCAGGCCCGACATCGTGCACACCCACGCCACCAAGGCCGGGCTCATCGGGCGCCTGGCCGCCGGGCGCGTGCCGTACCGGGTGCACAGCTTCCACGACCACTTCCCGCACGGCCACGTGCCACCGGTGAAGATCAGGGCCATGATCCAGGCGGAACGCGCCCTGGCGGGCCGGACCGCGCGCCTGGTCACCGTCAGCGAGCGGATGCGCCACGAGCTGCTGGCCGCCGGCATCGGCGCGCGCGAGCAGTACAGCGTGGTGCCGCCCGGCCTCGACCCGCCCCAGCCCGCCACCGACCGCGCCGTCGCCCGCCGCCTGCTCGGACTGCCACCCGACGTACCCGTCGTGGCCTACGTCGGCGGGGTGACCAGGATCCGCAGGCCCGACCGGTTCGCGGCCACCGCCAGGATCATCCGCCGCACCCTGCCCTCCACCCACTTCGTCGTCTGCGGCGACGGCGACCAGATCGGCGTCCTGCGCCGTGCCCTCCCCCACGACCTGCACCTCCTCGGCTGGCGCGCCGACGCGCACCTGGTGTTCAGCGCCGCCGACCTGGTGCTGATGACCTCCGACAACGCGAGCACGCCCGCCGCGCTCATCGAGGCGGGACAGTACGGCGTGCCCGTCGTCTCCACCCGCGTCGGCAGCATCGCCGAGGTGATCATCGACGGCGAGACCGGCCTGCTCGGCAGGCGCGACCCCGCCGACCTGGCCGCACGCGCGATCCGGGTCCTCACCGACGAACTGCTCGGCAAACGGCTCGGCCGCCGCGCCAAGCAGCACACCGCGACCCGGTTCTGCCGCACGAACCTGGTCGAGAGCATCGATCGGCTGTACTTGGGGCTGACAGGAGAGATCCACGAGGACCACCGGCGGCCCGCGCTTCGCCTCCGGTGAGACCGGGGCGACGGCTTCGAGCCGATCGGCTGGAGCACGGGTGGCCACCCGTACGGCGTCCGCCGCTGACCTGGCTTTATAGGCTACCCTTCCGATCGGCGACCTCACGGAGAGTGATCGCAGACGGGGGCTCCTGGCATGTTGATCAGCGTCGTGACGCCCACCTTGGATCGTGCGTCCGTGCTGCCCCTGATGCACGCCAACCTGCTGGGGCAGGGGGTGGAGCTGGAATGGATCATCGTCGACGACGGGTCCGTCGACGAGACCAGCGACCTGGTGTCGTGGCTGGCGTGGCAGTCGGCGTTCGGCGTGCGATACCTGCGGCAGCCGCACGAAGGGCGGCACGTGGCGATCAACCGGGGCGTCGACGTGGCGCGGGGTGAGCTGATCGCGCTGCTGGACGCGGGCGACCTGGTGGCGGAAGGAGCCCTGGAGCGGCTGCTCGGGCACTGGCCCGGGGGGCCGCGCTACGCGGGGGTGCTGGGTTCGTCCACGGGGGGCGGCGCCGCTGCACCCCGCCCCTTCCCCGCCGCCGCTGCCACCCGTCCCTTCCCCGTCGCCGAGGCCACCTGGCACGAGCTCACCTACCGCCACCGCTGGACCGAACCCACCTGGGGGCTCGTCCGCACCGACCTCATGCGCGCCCACCCCTACCCGCGCGTGCGCGGCTACGTGCCCGACAGCGTGGTCTGGCGGCGCATCACCCACCCCTACCTGCTGGTCGACGAGCCCGTCCTGCTCTCCCGGCCGGCCGAGCACACCCCGTTCGCCGAACTGGCCACCGGCCTGGCCCGGTCGCACGGCCTCGCCCTCACGCACGACCTGCGCTGGCTGCGGCGGCGCCCCCTGTGGTTCCTGCGCTCCGCCGTACACCTGCGCCGTGCCGTACTCCACCTCGGTAAGGAGTCGATGCCCGCACTTCCCCGGACGGGCAGGGCGCTCGTCGGGCTCTCACGGCCGCTGGCCTGGGCGCTTTACAGACGCGACCGCAAGCGCTGAGGGCTCGCCGGATTCGTCCCGCCTACGGGCGCGATCGCAGACGATGAAGGGCCCGCTCGATCTGGCGGGCGGTGTCGCGATACACATCCAGGCCCCGGCCGTACGGGTCGGCGATGTCGGCGTCCACCAGCAGCGTCTCGATCCTGCCCGCCGCCTCAGGGAGCAGCCGCCTGGCCCAGTCCCGATGCGCGGCGGTCATGGTGAACACCCACTCCGCCTCACGCAACAAGGCCGCATCGAGCCGCCGGGACACGAACCCCTCCGGATCGCCACCGAGCTCCCTGACCACCTGCGCGGCGTGAGGCGTCATCGCCGTCCCGGGCGTCGCGTGCGTGCCCGCGCTCGTCGAACCGGGAAACAGCCGCTCCGCCATCGGAGAGCGGCACGTGTTGCCCGAGCAGACGAAGAGGATCATGTCCTGACCAGGCCGTCCAGGTGCTCCATGAGCAGATCGAGAGGTCTCGGCATGCGGTCGAGCTCCATCGCCTCGACGAGCAGCGAGGAGTAGCGGATCTTGCGCCCGCTGCCCGACCCCATGAAGCGGCGCAGCTGGTCGTGGGTGGGGTTGCCGCGCCACGCGGGCTGCTTCTGCAGCGTGCGGAACGACCCGAGGTCGCCCTCGGCGTCGACCACCTGCTCGACGCCGTCGGTGCCGAGGGCGCGGATCAGCTCGTCCTCCAGGTCGGCGACGCACACGAAGAAGCCGAGCGCCTCCATGTCGCTCCGCGACAGGTCGGAGCCCAGGCCGCAACGCTCGAGAGCGCTCCTGTAGTCGCCCTCCTCCCCCACATCGCACAGTCCGGCCACCCGCAGACCGCGACCCGCCGGGCCGTACATGCCCAGGTAGGTCCTGATGTTGGTGGCGCCGCCCATGGGCGTGACGGCGATGCCTTCCGCGGCCAGGTCCCGGCCGTGCCGCCCGGCCAGCGCCTCGACGGCCGCCTTGTCGCTGAGGCCCTCGACCAGGACGACGGTATGCGTGTCACTCACGAGTTCAGCCTGACATCGGGAGGGTGTGGGGTTCATCCCGTTTTCGGTCACACGACCTTGGGGAGTTGCTGGGTGGCGCAGTGGATGCCACCGCCTCCCTCGGCCAGGGAGACGATCGGCACCTGGACGACCTCTCGGCCCGGATGCAGCTCCCGGACGATGGCGGCGCCGTTTCTGTCGGCCCGCTTGTCGCCGAAGCTGGGAAAGATGACCCCGCCGTTGCACAGGTAGTAGTTCACATAGCTGCTCAAGAAGCCTTCGCCGACGTCGCCGAGATTGGTCGCCTCGGGCAGTGCGACGATTTCCAGCCGCCTGCCCCTGGCGTCGACCGTCCGGCTCAGGACACCGCGAGCCTGCTCGTAGGCGGCCTTCCAGACATCATGGGGCCCGCCTTCCGGAGGCGTGCTCATGACGACCACTCCCGGCTCGGAGAACCTCGCCAGAGCGTCGATGTGATAGTCGGTGATGTCGTGGCCCTTGACGCCTTTTACCCAGATCACCTTGTTGACGCCGAAGAGGCCCTTCAGCGCTTGCTCGATGTCGTCACGGGATTTGCCGGGATTGCGATTGGCGTTGACCCACGAACTCTCGGTCGCCATCAGCGTGCCCTCGCCGTCGATCTCGATCGAACCGCCCTCACCGACGATCGGTGCCTCGATGCGCGGGACGTGCTTGAAGCCCAGGATCTCCTCGGCGACCCTGCTGTCCTTACGATGGGCCTGCTTGCCACCCCAGCCGTTGAAGTTCAGGTCGACCCCGGCGATCCCCTGTGCCCCGAGGACGAACGTCGGGCCTGTGTCTCGCACCCACAGGTCCTCGACGGGAATCGGAATGACCTCCACCTCCGCGCCACAGGCTCGCTGGGCCGCCTCGACGTCCTGTTCGCCGGCCAGCATCGTCACTGGTTCGAAGCCGGCGACGGCCTGGGCGATCGACGCGATGTCGTCGCGGACGTAGGAGGTGTCCCTCCCCCAGATCTGCCGGGTGGGCCAGGCCATGAAGGTCAGCTGATGCGGCGTGCCCTCCTCGGGCATGCGCCACTCGTCGGCGGCTGACGGCTCCGTAGACGTCGGATCGGCGTTGGTGCTCTTCCCGTCGCCGTCACACGCGGCGAGGGCTCCCGCGACAGCGGTGCCGAGCGCTGCTCGAAGGGTCTGTCGTCGGGACATACGAATGATGCGCTCCTGATGAAGGTCCGGTCAGGATCGAGAGTAGAGACGGACCAGACCTGGCCGCGAGTTGATCTGCTGGCGTGTCGGCATCGCATTGCCGCATTTCAGCGGGTGGGTCGGGAGCGGCGGGAGACGCCGCCCTGAGCCTCACGGCGGCGCCGCATACAAGCCTCTCGGGCCGCGCGCGGCGTGACGTCAGAGACCGGCGCCGCCGGTCGCGTCGATCACCCTTCCGGTCACCCACCGCGCATCGTCCGAAGCCAGGAAGCCCACGATGTCGGCGATGTCGTCGGGCTGCCCGACCCTGCCGAGCGCTGCCAGGGACGCGGCGTGCGCCTCGGCTTGCGGGTTGTCCCGGAGCCAGTCGGCGTTGACGTCCGTGTCCACGATGCCGGGAGCCACGGAGTTCGCCGTGATCCCGCGTCCGCCGAGGGACTTGGCGAGGTTCAGGGTGAAGGTGTCCAGGGCGCCCTTGGTCGATCCGTAGGCGATGGCGTCCGGCATCGCCAGCCTGGCGGCGCCGCTGGAGATGTTGATGATCCGCCCGCCGTCGCGCAGGCGGCGCAGGCCTTCGGCGACGATGAAGAACGGCGCCCGCACGTTCACCGCGAAGATCTCGTCGAACTGCGCCTCCGTCAGCCGCTGCAGGTCGGCGCTGCGGCCGATGCCCGCGTTGTTCACGATGATGTCGACGACGCCGCCCGTCAGGGGGTGGGCGTCGAAGGCCGACCACAGCGCGGCGGCGTCGCCGTGGGTTCCGAGCGTCGCCTGGATGGCGAAGGCACGATCGTGGCCGATGCGTGCGACGACGTCTTCGGCGGCGTCCTTGTCGCGCGAATAGGTGACCGCCACGGTGACGCCGTCACGGCCGAGCCGCTCGGCGATCGCTCGGCCGATACCCCTGCTGCCCCCGGTGACCAGGGCGATCTTGTTGTCCATTGCTCTCCCCTAATTTTTGATTGATCGCTCAAGAAAAGACTGTAGCACGCTTTATTGAGCGAACGCTCTACAATGTTGGCCATGGACAAGACACGAGGCCGCCCACGGACCTTCGACCGGGAGGCGGCGCTGGGCTCCGCCGTGCTCCTGTTCTGGGAACACGGCTTCGAGGCCACCTCGGTCGGCGACCTGACGCAGGCCATGGGCATCCGCCCGGCCAGCCTGTATGCCGCCTTCGGGGACAAGAAGGCGCTGTTCAAGGAGGCGGTGGAGGCGTACGGCCGGACCGAGGCGGGCGGCTTCCTGGCGCGGGCGATGGAGGAGGAACCGACGGCCTACCAGGTCGTCGCTCGCATGCTGCGCGAGGCGGCGCAGGTCTATCCGGACCCCTCGCACCCGGCGGGATGCCTGACCATCAGCGCGGCCACCAACGTCACCGTGCAGGACGTGGAGATCGGCACTTTCTTGCGGGATCTGCGCAACGCCAACCTTGTCGCGCTGGAGGAGAGGCTGCGAAGGGGGCAGGAGGAGGGGGACCTGCCGGAGGGGGCGGACGTGGGGGCGCTGGCTTCGTTCGTGGCGACGGTCATTCAGGGGATGTCGCAGCAGGCTCGGGACGGGGCGGGGAGTGCGGAGCTGGCCCGGGTGGCCGAGCTGGCGCTGAGCGTGTGGCCGCGGTCCACGTGACCGGGTGAAGGGACCATGCCGTTGCGTTGGCCGGGTTCGATGTCAGGAGAAAGGGAGGCGGCCGCGACCGCCCCACGAGTGTGATCCGTCTCGTGTCATCCCGTTCCGAAGAGGGCGTTGACCTGGGTGTTGGCGGCGGTGAGTGAGGTCTGGGCGTCCTTGTTGCCCAGCCATACCTCCTCGAGTGCGGTGCCGACGATCTCGTTGATCTGGTCGCCGTGGTCGCTGACGGGCAGCAGGTAGGTGCCGTCGGCGTCGTCGGCCTGGTCGACGAAGAGCTTCACGTCGCGGCCCGCGGCCTCGTGGGCCTTGAGTGCCTTGTCCGATGAGGTGGTGACGGCGGGGAAGACCACGGCCGACTCGGCGACGATGTCCTGGCAGGCGGCGGAGCCGAGGAATTTGACCCACTTCCAGGCGGCGTCCTTGTGCTTGGTGCCCGCGTAGATCACGTCGGCGAGGCCGTTGAAGGCGGACTTGCGGCCCTGGGGCCCGGTGGGGAGCGGGGCGAAGGCGAACTTCTGCTCGGTGGAGCCCAGGTAGGTGGTGATCATCCAGGAGCCGGTCATGCCGAGGGCGCCCTTGCCGGAGTTGAGCACGGCGTCGGTGCCCAGCGAGCTGGTCTTGTCGTACGGCGCCGCGTACCCCTTCTCGATGAGGCGCCTGAACCAGGCCACGGTCTCGGCGAGTTCGGGACTGTCGTAGAAGTACTTGGTGCCGAACGGGTTCTTGTCGATGTAGCTGAAGCCGTTGGAGACCGCGAGGTTGCCCCAGCTGTTCTGTCCGAGTGAGCCGTCGTTGAGCTCGGGCACGATGCCGTGGACGTTGACCTTGGTCTTGTCGAACCCGGCTTCGTCGCCGCGCTTGCCGTTCTTGTCGACGGTGAGCCTGGCGATGGCCTTCTCGAAGGTGCCGCCGTCGGCGGGGTTCCAGGTGAGGTTCGTCAGGTCCACTCCGGCCTGATCGGCCAGGGTCTGGTTGTAGATGATCGCCATCGTGTCCCAGTCCTTGGGCAGGCCGTACCTCTTGCCCTCCTTCACCCACGATTCGGCCAGGCCGGGCCGGTAGATCGTCAGGTCGACCTTGTCGGCGTCGACCATGGGCTGCAGGTCCATGAGCTGCCCGTTGGCGACGAACTGCGGGTAGTAGGAGGCCTGCATGGTGATGACGTCGGGTGCTCCTCCGGCGACCATCTGGGTGGTGAGGTTCTGCCAGTACTGGTCCCAGGCGTGCTGGGTGATTTTGATGGAGATATCGGGGTTGGCGGCGGTGAAGGCGTCCGCGCACTTCTGGTAGGCAGGCTGCTGGATGTCGTCCCAGAGCCCGTAGGTCAGGGTCGTCTTCCCCGAGGAGGCGGTCTGGCCGCCCCCGCAGCCCGCCGCGAGCAGCGCAAGCACCAAGAGGGCCCGCTTCATGATTTATCCCTTCATTCCGGAGAACTGGATGGAATCCACCAGGCGGCGGCCGAAGAAGATCACCAGCAGCAGCACGGGGATCACCGACAGCACCGAGCCCGCCATCAGGCCGGTCCAGTCGGGGTGGGTGTTGGGCGACTGCTTCAGGAAGATCCCGAGCGCGGCCGTCAGCACGCGCGTCTCCTCGCCCGGTGCGACCAGCAGCGGCCACAGGTAGTCGTTCCAGGTCCAGACCGCGGTGGTCAGGGCCAGGGTGAACAGCGGCCCCTTGGTCATGGGCAGGACCACCCGCCAGAAGATGGTCCACTTGCTCGCGCCGTCGATCAGCGCCGCCTGCTCGACCTCGTGCGGGAAGCCGAGGAAGAACTGCCGCAGGAAGAAGACGGCGAACGGCGTCATGAGCAGGCTGGGCGCGACCAGTCCCGCCATGGTGTCGAGCAGCCCGAGCTCCTTGACCAGCACGAAGTTGGGCAGCAGCGTGAAGATCGGCGGCACCATGAGCGCGGCCACGAAGAGCCCGAACAGCACGTCGCGGCCGAAGAAGCGCAGCCGGGCGAAGGCGTAGCCGGCCATGGCGCAGAACACGGTCTGGCACACGGTGATCAGGCCGGTGTAA
The DNA here is from genome assembly GCF_013761175.1 of Nonomuraea soli. Taxonomy (GTDB): domain Bacteria; phylum Actinomycetota; class Actinomycetes; order Streptosporangiales; family Streptosporangiaceae; genus Nonomuraea; species Nonomuraea soli. The sequence continues at coordinate 767,961 of NZ_JACDUR010000003.1, read as the reverse complement.
ATGATCGAGTTGCGCAGGTAGAGGAAGAAGTCGAGGCTGGCGCCCGATCCTCCGTGGGCCCTGGAGTCCTCGATGCCGAGGACCCTGCCGAAGTTCAGGAGCGTCGGGTTGGCCGGCAGCAGTGAGGCGTTGTCCCCCGCCAGCTCCTTCCCGGGGGTCATGGCGGTCCTGAGCATCCAGTAGAGCGGGAAGAGCGAGATGACGACGGCCGCGATCAGGCAGGCCCAGGCGAGTGCACGTCTCATGACAGGTCCGAGGTGGAGGCGCGCAGCAGGCGCATCTGGATGAAGGTCAGCACACCGAGGATGAGCACGAGCGTCAGCGCCATGGCCGAGGCGTAGCCCATCTGGAAGTTCGTGAAGGCCCGCTGGTAGATGTAGAAGTAGATCACCCGCGTGGCGTTGACGGGCCCGCCGGCCGGGTTGGTGGCGACGGCGACGGTGTCGAAGAGCTGCACCGCCGAGATCAGCGAGACGACCAGGACGAACGCCAGGATCGGCCGCAGCAGGGGCAACGTGACCCCGAAGAACAGCCGCAGCTCTCCCGCGCCGTCGATGGCGCTCGCTTCGTAGATCTGCCTGGGGATCAGCAACATTCCCGCGTACAGCAGCAGGGCGGTGTAGCCGGTGCCGCTCCAGGAGTTGATCAGCGAGACGCTCGGCAGCGCCAGGTCGGGCGAGGTCAGGAAGCCCTGGTTCGGCTGCCCCATCCCGACCAGCAGGTGGTTGACGAAGCCCAGGTTGGCGTCGAGCAGCCACATCCACAGCAGCGCCGTGGTCACTCCTGGCACCAGCCACGGCACCACCAGCAGGGTTCTGATCAGCAGCGACCTGGTCAGCCGGTGCAGCACGGCCGCCAGCAGCAGGCCGACGCCCATCTGCACCGCCACCGACATCAGCACGTACGCCCCGGTGACCTTGAGGGCGTTCCAGAACAGCGGGTCGGCGACCAGCCGCTCGTAGTTGTCGAGGCCGACGAAGCCGGGCTCGGAGAGCATGTTCCAGTCGGTCATCGAGAACCAGGCGCCCCGCGCCGCCGGGTAGAGGTAGAACACCCCGAATCCCACTAACGCGGGCGCGAGGAAGACCAGGGCCAGCCGGCCGTCACCGCGGTTGCGCGTCGTCGCGGTCATGCCCACCTCCGTGTCGAGCGTTGGAGCCAATCTTGGCGACTTTCGAAAACTTGTCAATGCCTCGCAGAAACGAAAGCATTGACAAGACAACGAAGGTCCTGCGACCGTCCAGGGCATGGATTTCGACCTTCTCGTCCTCGGTGACGCCAACCCGGATGTGATCGTGGCAGGCGCGCCCAGAGCTCCCGCGTGGGGCCAGCGCGAGGAGCTCGTGGAGGCCGGACGGCTGGCGCTCGGTGGTTCGGGAGCGATCACCGCGTGCGGCGCCGCCCGGCTGGGCCTGCGCACCGCCTTCGTGGGGCGGGTGGGCGACGACGCGGCGGGCAGGTTCGTCCTGGACGAGCTGGTCAAGTGCGGCGTCGACGTCTCGGGCTGCGTCATCGACCGCGAGGCGGGCACCGCGCTGACCGTGGTGCTGACCGACACCGACAGGACCGACCGCGCGATCCTCACCGCGACCGGCTGCCTCGACCGGCTGACCGTCGACGACATCCCGCGAGACCTGCGCGCGTCGCATGTGCACGTCGCGTCGTTCTTCCTCCAGCCGGCCCTGGCCGCCGGGCTGCCCGGCTACCTGGAGAGCCTCGACGCCACCACCTCCCTCGACACCAACGACGACCCCGCCGGGGAGTGGAAGGGCCTCGACGAGGTGCTCGCCAGGACGACCTACTTCCTGCCGAACGACAGGGAGGCGCTCGCCATCACGGGCGCGGACGACGTCGAGGAAGCCGCCCGCAGGCTCAGGGCCATGGGGACCACGCCGGTGATCAAGTGCGGTGGCCGCGGCGCCCTCGCCTGGACGGACGACGGCCCGGTCAGGGTGCCCGCCGGGGAGACGAAGGTGGTCGACACCGTCGGAGCGGGCGACAGCTTCAACGCGGGCTTCCTCGCCGCCCGGTCCCGTGGCCTCGCCGTACGGCGGAGCCTGCGGGTCGCGGTCGCGGCCGGAAGCCTGTCCACCCGGGCCGCGGGGGGTACGGCGGCGCAGTCAACGTGGGAGGAAGCGTCCTCATGAAGATCGTGTTCGTCGGTGCCGGCAGCGTCGTGTTCACCCAGGGTCTGCTGACCGACCTGGTGGCCTATCCCGAGCTGCGCGGCGCCCACATCGCCCTGCACGACATCGACGCCGAGCGCTTGGAGGTCGCCGAGGCGGTCGCCAGGCGCATCGGGGTGACCGACGTCAGCGCCACGCTCGACCGCAGGAAGGCTCTCGACGGCGCCGACTTCGTGATCAACATGATCCAGGTGGGCGGGCACGCGGCCACGGTCACCGACTTCGAGATCCCGGCCCGCTACGGGCTGCGCCAGACGATCGCCGACACGATCGGCGCGGGCGGCGTCTTCCGCGCGCTGCGCACCTTCCCGGTGCTCGACGCGCTGGCCGCCGACATCGCCGAGCTCTGCCCCGACGCCTGGCTGCTCAACTACACCAACCCGATGGCCATGAACGTCTGGTACCTGTCGGGCAAGGTGCGCAACGTCGTCGGGTTGTGCCACTCGGTCTACTGGACCATGCACGACCTGGCCGAGCTGGTCGGCGTGCCGTACGAGGAGGTCTCCTACCTGGCCGCGGGCGTCAACCACCAGGCGTGGGTGCTGCGCTTCGAGCGCGAGGGCGAGAACCTCTACGACCGCCTCGACCTGGCCGACCCCGAGCTGAGCCGCCGCGTGCGCGTGGACATGTGCCGCCGCCTGGGCTACTACCCGACCGAGACCAGCGAGCACTCGGCCGAGTACATCCCCTGGCTGATGCAACACGACAGCGAGATCGAGCGCCTGCGCATCCCCGTCGGGGAGTACGTGCGCATCAGCGAGGAGAACCTGCGCGAGTACAAGCGCACCCGCGACGCCGTACGGCACGGCGGCGACCTGGCCCCGCAGGGCACCGGGGAGTACGCGCCGCAGATCATCCACAGCATGGTCACCGGCACCCCGCGCGTGATCTACGGCAACGTGGTCAACGACGGCCTGATCTCCAACCTGCCCGCCGGCTGCGTGGTCGAGGTGCCGTGCGTCGTCGACGCCAACGGTGTGCAGCCCACCCGGGTGGGCGCCCTGCCGCCGCAGTGCGCCGCGCTCAACCAGGCCTACGTCAGCGTCAACGAGCTGACCGTCAGGGCCGCGCTGGAGGGCAGGCCCGAGCACGTACGGCACGCGCTCATGGTGGATCCGAACACCTCGGCCTCGCTGACGCTGCCGCAGATCTGGAGCCTGGCCGACGATCTGACCAGAGCCCACTGGGACCTGCTGCCGCGCTCGCTACGCCAGCTGAATCTCTAGCCCGCGCTCCCTGAGCGCCTTGACGGTGTCGGGATCGGCCTGCTCTCCGGTGACGAGCAGGTGGATCCCGGCCAGCTCGCAGACGGGCGCCATCTCGATCACGCCGAGCTTGGAGGAGTCGGCGACCATGATGCGCCGGGTCGCCGCCCTGAGCATGCGCTGCTTCATCTCGGCGTCGGGCAGGTTCACGTTGGTGAACCCGGCCTCGGGATGCACGCCGCCGCATCCGAGGATGACGGTGTTGGCCCTGATGCCCTCCAGCAGCTTGCCGCCGAGCGGGTCGACCAGGGAGTGCTGGGCGCGGCGCAGGCTGCCGCCGGTCACCACGACGGCGAAGCGCGGCAGCGCGGGTTCGAGCTCCAGCGCGGTGCGCAGGCCGTTGGTGAAGACGGTGACGTCGGCCAGCTCGGGCCTGGCCACCAGCTCGCGCGCGACGTAGCCGGTGGTGCTGCCGGCCCCCATGAGCACGCTCTCGCCCGACCGGATGAGCGCGGCGGCGACCTTGGCGATGCGTGCCTTCTCCACGGCCGCACTGCCCAGCGACAGCTCGTAGGAGGGCTCGCCTGCCGGGGCCGCAGCGACGGCGCCGCCGCGCACCCGGCGCACCCGCCCCTGCTCCTCGAGCGCGTCGAGGTCGGCCCTGACGGTGACCGTGGAGACGCCGAAGGCCTCGGCCAGCTCGGCCACGCGCGCGAACTCCTGCTCCATCAGCAGGCCGAGCATGCGCTCGCGCCGCACCTCGGTGGGCATCGACTCGGTCATCGCGCCTCGGCGGGCGGTGTGAAGATCATCGTGCAAGGGCCTCGGGCAGCAGGTGACGGTGGGCCGCGATCAGTTCGCCGCACAGCGCCTGGATGGCGGGCAGCGGCAGCGTGGCGGCGGTGTTCGGGTCGACCAGCGCGGCGTGCAGCACGTGTCGCGGGTCCTCGTCGAGCACCGCGCGCACGGTGAGCTCGACGACGTTGAGGAAGGTGCGGTTGAGCGCGACGAGCTGGATGGGCAGCTCGCCGACCTCGCGCGGGTGGATGCCGGCGGCGTCGACGTCGGCGGGCACCTCGACGCAGGCCTCGGGCGGCAGGTTGGCGATGAGCCCGGTGTTGGGCACGTTGACGTAGACCTCGCCGCGCTCGCCGGTCAGCATCGCCTGGAGCGCGGCGGCGACCGGCTCCTGGTGCTGCCAGCGGATCAGCAGCGAGCGGCCCGACGCCAGCGCCCGCCTGGTCTCCTCGTAGCGGTGGAGGTTCTGGCCGCTGCGCCGTAGATACTCCTCCACCTGGACGCCGAGCCTGGCGGTCTCGCCGCTGTGGCGCATGATCCAGGGCACGTACTCGGCGGCGTGCTCGCTGGACTGCGTCGGGAAGAAGCCGAAGGTGCGGTAGATCTCGACGCGCACGTGCGACAGGTCGTCGGCCAGCGCCGCCTCGAGCTCGGGGTAGAGGTCGCGGCCCTCGGCCTCGAAGCGCAGCACGAACGACTGGTGGTTCAGCCCCGCCGTGAGGAAGTCGATCTCGGAGACCGCCCTGCCCACCATGTCGGCGAGGTAGATGTGGGTGTCGCAGACCGCGTGGCACATGCCGGCGAAACGCGGGAAGCCGGTGCCGAGCCGGACGGCCATGCCGGTCATCGCCATCGGGTCGCTGCAGCTCAGCAGCCAGGCGTCGGGGCAGAGCCTGGCCATCTCGCGGGCCAGCTCCACGAAGACCGGGATGCTGCGCAGGCCGCGGAAGATGCCGCCGATGCCGATCGTGTCGCCGATCGTCTGGCGCAGGCCGTACCGATGCGGGATCTCGAAGTCCTTGAGCGTGGCCTCGAAGCCGCCGACGTCGATGTTGGCGACGACGAACTCGGCGCCGTCGAGTGCGCGTCTGAGGTCGGGGCAGGCGCTCACGCGCGACCCCGCTCCCGCCTCCGCGTCGAGCGAACCGGCCAGCGCCTCGGCGGTCGCCAGCAGGCCGGGATCGGAGTCGTGGAGGCGGATCTCCAGAGTGCCGTGGAGAGCCGGGTTGAGCAGCAGGTCGGACAACACGCGGCGGACGATCTCGACGTCACCGAGCCCGATGAAGACGATCCGCCGCACTTTTCACCTCCCGCACGTGCCGGAAGGTTACTTCACCGACGAAGGGGGCGCGTACTCAGCCACGGGTACGCGCCCCCAAGGGACACCATCACGCACACGATCAGTCGGTGGTGAGGGCGTCGAGCAGGTCGCCGACCCGCGAGTCCGGCAGCGCTCTGGCCACCTCGGCCAGGGCGACGATGCCGATGAGGTCGTGGCCGTCGATGACCGGCAGCCGGCGGACCTTGTGGCGGCCCATGGTGCGCAGGATCTCGGCGGCGTCGTCGTCGGCGCCGATGGTGACGGGCTTGCCCTCGGCGAGCTCCCCTGCCAGGCAGGACTTGGGATCCTTGCCCTTGGCGAGCACCTTCACCACGATGTCGCGGTCGGTGAGCATGCCCTTGAGCCGGTTGTCCGTGCCGCAGATCGGCAGCGATCCGACGTCGAGCCGGGCCATCTTCTCGGCGGCCTCGGTGACGCTCTCGTCGACGTTCACGCACTCGGCATGGGGGGTCATGATCTCTCGTGCGGTCGGCATGGCCTCTCCTTCGCTTGGGAGACCCCAGCTACCCAAGCGCCCGGCCGCAAACTACTGCTTGGCGCTCTTCACGGCCAACGGGCTGGCCGGCGCATCGGTCTTGGCCTTCTCCATCCGCTCGCCGAGCTCCTGCAGTTCCTTGCGCTTCATGGCCGCGCGCACCTGCGGGAACCACTCCTTCTCCTCCTCCTCGACGTGGTGACGCACGTTCTCCATGAGCACGGTCACCTTGGCGTCGAAGCGCTCGTCCTTGGGGTCGAGGCCCTTGAGCTCGTTGAGCATCCAGACCACCACGTGGTGCTCCTCGACGCTTTCGAGCACGTGGTCGGTGGTCTCGGGGACCCGCTTGCGCGCGGCCGGGTAGAAGATCTCCTCTTCGATGTAGGCGTGGGTGGTGAGCTCGAAGATGATCCTGTCGACGAGCTTGCGCTTGTCCTTGTAGGCCTTGTCTCCGGCCTTCTCGAACTTCTTGAAGAGCTTCTCGACCACCTTGTGGTCTTCTTTGAGCAACACGATGGCGTCCATGCGGGCCTCTCTACCCGGCTAACGCCCCAGCAGTCCCCAACTGCGCAGGTCACCCCAGATCGAAGCGGGGTCGACGTACGGCCTGAGCAGTCCGGTGAGGACGTCGTCGCCGCGGCCGTTGAGCTCGTCGGAGGCGATCTTCCTGGCCACCCCGGCGAGGAAGTCGGCGATCTGGACGCGGGCGTCGGAGCGGGCGGCGACCAGGCGCAGGCCCGCGAGCTTGCCGCTGTCGGCGTAGATCTCCTTCAGCCAGGCGATGCGCTCCTCGTTCAGCGCGGTCTGCCGGTCGTGCACGATGGACACGGCGTGGCCGCCCTCGCTCCAGCGTTCGACCAGGCGCACGATGGCGGGCAGGAGCGGGTCGAGCTCGGGGACGAGCCTGGTGCCGCGCATCAGCTCGTTGTACGACCTCAGGAAGGAGTTCCACCGCTCCTCGCCGAGGATGCCAGGCCCTTCGTCGTAGACGGTCCTGGCCTGGTCGCCCATCAGCTTGACGATGAAGTAGTAGGTCTTCTCCGCCAGGAAGACCGTGGCGTTGCCGTACAGCGGGCCGCCGGAGCTGAGCAGCCATTCGAGCACCGCTCGGTGCTTGCCGCGCAGCAGGTGGACGGCCTTGTACTCGGAGGCGGGCGAGCGGATGCGGTCGCGGACCTCCAGGACGCACGATTCCGCGACGTCGAGATCGAGGACGACCCCCGCGTGGGCGAACACGTCGGTCACCCCTCCGATGAGGTTCTCCCCCTCGGCGCCGGACTCGTCGCACGCGATCTCCAGCTCGGGCCGCATGGGAACACCCTATGAGATACCTGGTCTATCGCGTGGTCTGCCGGGTAGTGGCGGGTTCGTGGAAAACCACCCCCCTCACGTGAAAGACAGAGAAGGCGCGGATGTATCGCGCTCGACAGATACCGCCGATCTCGACCGGCCGCGCCGGGACAGGGACACCGCCGACCTGCAGCCCTTCGGGCGCCCTGGACGCCCGTTCGGCTCGCATCCCTTCGTGTTCGGCTTCACCGCCGCGCTGGGTGTGCTGACCGCCTGGATCCTGCTGCAGGCCCTGAACTCCGTCGCCTCGGCGCTGATCATCATCGTGGTCAGCCTCTTCCTGGCGATCGGGCTCAACCCCGGTGTGGAGATCCTGGAGCGGCGCGGCCTGTCCCGCACGTGGTCGGTCACGGTGGTGTTCATCGCCGTGATCGTCTTCTTCGTGCTCTTCGGCCTGGCGATCGTGCCCCCGCTGACCACCCAGATGGGCGACTTCTTCGCCAAGCTGCCCGACTACCTCCAGCAGTTGCAGAACAACCCCACCGTCCGCGGCCTCGACGAGCGGTTCCAGCTGATCGAGCGGCTGCAGCAGTACATCTCCAGCGGCAACATGGGCAGCCAGGTGTTCGGCGGCCTGCTGGGCGTGGCGACCACGGTCATCAACGCCGTGTTCACCGCGCTCACCGTGCTGATCCTGACGCTCTACTTCCTGGCCTCGCTGCCCTCGACCATGAAGTGGACCTACCGCATGGTGCCGCGCTCGCGCCGCGACCGGGTGCAGCTGCTCGGCGACGAGGTGATCAAGCGCATCGGCGGCTACGTGGCGGGCAACCTGATCGTCTCGCTCATCGCGGGTGTGGTGACCTACATCTTCCTGGTCATCGCCGGCGTGCCGTACGCGCTGGCGCTGGCGTTGCTGGTGGCGATCACCGACCTGATCCCGCTGGTCGGCGCCGCCATCGGCGCGACGATCGTCACCCTGGTCGGCCTGTTCACCAGCCTGCCCGTGGGCATCGCGTGCCTGATCTTCTTCATCGTCTACCAGCAGGTGGAGAACTTCTGGATCGCACCGCGCGTGATGCAGGCCAACGTGCAGGTGCCCGCGGTGGTCACCGTCGCGGCGGCGCTCATCGGCGGCGCGCTGCTGGGCCTGGTCGGCGCGCTGCTGGCGATCCCGGTGGCGGCGGCGATCCTGCTGCTCATGCAGGAGGTGGTCCTGCCGAGGCAGGAGCGGCACTAGAGCGGAACCGTGGTGGTCTCCACGCCCGGCCGGGAGAAGCCGAACCGGCGTCCGCGCCAGGTGACGATCAGTTCCTCGGCCTCGTCGAGCGGGTCGGAGACGCTCAGCCCTCGTGCGGTGAGCAGTACCGCGCAGGGCGCCGAGGCCGACAGTTCGCCGACCGTGCCGGGCCGCCAGAAGTTGACCGCGGTGAGCCCGTGCGAGGGCACGTGCACGCCCTGTTGTGAGGCGGTGTTGGCCAGGACGGTGAACCAGCCGGTGAGCCGGGTGCGAGCTTGTGAGGCTCCGGGGAGCAGCGCGTAGACGTATCCCGCGTTGTCGGGATCAATCCCGTGGTCGAGCCAGAGGGTCACGTATCCCCCCGACTCCTGACTTCTCAGGGAGGAGGCGAGATACCCGCCGTGCCCGGGTATGTGTGCCCAGCCCTCTCCCACGACCAGCCCCGGCGCGCGCCGGTTGTCCACGATCGTCTCGACCGTGACCCCGTCGCGGCAGGTGATCCCCGCCCCCAGGCAGATCACCGCGTCGTCGAGAAAGACCCACGACTTGAACGCTTCCAGCGAGCTCCTCAGCCCGCTCAGGTGCTGCCCGACGGTCGCGTGGACGCCGTCGCTCGCCCCGCCCACCCAGCGCCACTCCGCCCGCGTGTCGCCCCACGCTCCCCCGGCCCCGTCGGGCAGGCGCGCGGTCGAGACGGTCGTCCCCGGCAACCGGTAGGGGTCCATTCCCGTCCGGTCGGAGTACTGCGTGCCGTGCCCGTCGGCCCACCAGTAGAGCATCCCGGAACCGGAATGCCACCCCTTGAGGTTCTCGCCGTTGCCGTACTCGTAGTGCCCGATCGTGCGCGAGGCCATGCTGAGCGCCGCGCACCAGCCGGGCCGCCGGTGGACGGCACGCGCGCTCATCGGGAACAGCCGATGACCCACCGGCTCGGCGAGCGCCTCGACGGAATCGTCGTCCAGCAACGGGCGGAAGCGCGCGTCGGGCTCCACCGCGCTGCGGGTGAGCCAGCCCTTGACCATGCCGCGCCACCGCTCCCGCTGCTCCGGCGCGGCCGTACGGCCCAGCAGCAGGATGGCGCCGGCCAGCTCCTGGCCCTTGCGGTGGTCGTCGAAGGGGTTGCGGTCCACCGCCCTCCCGCGGACCAGGTCCATGACGAACCCGTCGTGCACGAACGGGGCGAACGTGCGCTCGACCGCCTCGTAGACCATCGGGTCGTCGACCTGCCAGATCGAGCCCTGGAGCACCGCGAAGAGGGTCGCCAGGCCGGACAGCAGCACGATGCCGTAGCTGCCCGCGTACGGGATCGTCGTGTGCTGGATGAACGAGCCGTCGCGGTGGAAGCCGTCGCCCTCGTCGACGTGGCGGAAGACCGGGGCGAGCGCCGAGGCGGCCAGTTCCGCCTTGCGGTGGTCGTCGGTCAGCAGCGAGCGCAGCAGCATGACCGTGCACAGGTCCACCCTGTTGGCCGCGGTGCTGTTGCCGCTGTAGACGAGCAGTCTCCTGCCGGGCACGAACCGGTCGACCGCCGCGGCCAGGGCCTCGTCCCTGAGCCCGATCAGCGCGGCGGCGTCGAGCAGGGCCTTGGGCATCCCGATCTGCCAGTGCCACCAGTTGCCGGCCTGGTCGGCGTCGCGGTGGTAGACGTGCCTGCGGTAGTGATCGATGCCGGCCGCCACCGCCTCCGCCAGGCTCGGCTCGCCCGACAGGACGTGGGCCCTGGCCATGGTCACCAGGCGGGCCGGGGTGCGAACGTGGGAGGGGAAGGGCTCGTCGGGCCAGAGCCGGTCGCGCGCCGGGCTCATGGTGTCGCGGTATCGGGCCGCCGCCCCGATCCCGTACGGCACGGCGGTGACCTCGCGCCAGCGCCGCCGCAACGCCGCGAAGTGCTCCGTCACCCGGGGCCCCGCCTGGCGGATCTCGGGCAGCACCGCGTCACCGGCGGCAAGCCCGGCCAGCGTCGCCGCGCCGAGCGCGAGAGCGGTCCGCCGGGAGATCACGCCAGGATTATCACCCGGCGCGCACGATGCCCGCCTCCGCCTCCTCGACCTGCATGGGCGGCTTGCCGGTGACCAGCAGCCATGCGGGCAGGATGGCCAGGCACAACACCGGCAGGAGCTCGGTGTCGGCGAGCATGGCGGCCGCCGTGAACAGGCTGATCCAGCCCTGCTGCGTGATCGCCAGCACGACGCCGAGCACGCCGGAGCCGATCGCCAGGGCGAGCGGGATGTTCGGGAAGAGCGAGTTGGCGAGCATGCCGAGCGCCGCGCCGATGAAGACCGAGGGGAAGATCCGGCCGCCGATGAAGCCCGCGGTGGCCGAGACGAGCAGGGCGAGCACCTTGATCAGCACGATCAGCAGCAGTCCCGCGGCGGTGTAGAGGGCGAGCTCGGCGGTCAGCTCCTTCATCTCCGCGAGGCCCTTGAACAGGGTGATCTGCCCGCCGATGGCGCCCAGGACGCCCAGGAGGAGACCGCCCACGGTCAGTCGTGCCAGCGGATGGCCGATGCGGCGGAACACGCTGTGGAAGTGCGGGAAGGCGTAGACGGCCGCCAGGCCGAGCAGCGCGCCCACGGCCGCGATGCACGAGGCCGTGATCAGATCGCCCCACTGCAGGCTGTAGTCCGGCACGTCGAGCGCGAAGACCGGACGAGCGATCACCACGGTCACCGCGGAGCCCGCTCCGGCGGAGACCAGGGGGGCGAAGATCCGGTCCCACAGCGGCACGTCCTTCGGTCCCACGGCCGCCTCCGACAGCAGCAGCGCGGCGGCGACCGGGGTGCCGAACAGCGCGCCGATGGTGCCGGCCACGGCCAGGCCCGCCCACATCGGCGTCTGGACGGTGGACAGGAACCGCGCGCCCAGCGCCACGGCGAGCGCGACGTTCGCCACGATGATCGGGTTCTCCGGCCCGAGGCTGACCCCGCCCGCCAGGCACAACACCGCCGCGAGCAGCGTGCCCGGCACGACCCTGACCGGCAACGGCGGTGCGACAAGGCCTTCGGTCGCCGGGTCGGGCCCGGTGGGCACCAGCCAGATCACCAGGCCGACCGCGACGCCGACAGCGGTCAGCATGAGGAGCGTCCACCACCACGTGTCCTCCGGCACGCCGAACCAGCCGGGCAGCCCGTCCCACAGCAGGTGCTGGAGCTGCTCGGCGACGAGGTCGATCGCCAGGAGGATCAGGCTGCACGCCGCGCCGACCACCAGAGCGGGCAGCACCAGCGGCAGCAGCCTGCGTGCGGAACCCGTGAGCATTGCGCTCATCCGGAGGCGGCCAGCGCGGCCTGGGCGTCGACGACGCCGAGGCCGAGGCGCACGTCCTTGGTCGGGTTGACCGCCGTGCTCCTGAGCGCCTCCATCACCTGCGCGGGCGACTTGCCCTGGCCGACGAGCAGGGCGGCGACCCCGGCGACGTACGGCGAGGCCATCGAGGTGCCGTCGAGCACGCCGTACCCGGTGGTGTTCTTGAGCGTCTCGGCGGTGGCGTAGGTCGGCAGCGTAGAGATGATCTTCACGCCCGGCGCGCAGACCGCCCCTTGCGCCCCGAAGTTGGAGAAGCTCGCCGGCTGTCCCTGGCGGTCGCTCGCTCCCACGACCAGGACCTGGGTGGGAGGCTGGTAGTTCTGCTTGGCCGTGCCGTCGTTGCCGGCCGCGGCCACGACGACGGCGCCCTTGGTGTAGGCGTGCTGCATGGCCGGGTTGAGCACCCCGCCCTTGAGCAGCCGCGAGAGCAGCCCGCTCTCGCCCAGCGACAGGTTGATCACCTTGGCGCCGTGGTCGGCGGCCCAGATGATGCCCTTGGCGATGGCGTTCGGATCGCCGGAGCCGACCGTGTTCAGCACCCGGATCGGCATGATCTTCGCCCCGGGCGCGGCGCCCGCGATGCCGACGCCGTTGTCGGTGACCGCCGCGGCGATGCCCGCCACGTGGGTGCCGTGGCCGTTCTGGTCCTTGGGGTCGTCGTCGTTGGTGACGAAGTCGTACCCGTCGACGATCTTGTCCTCGAGATCGGGGTGCTCGGTGTCCACGCCCGTGTCCACGATGGCGATGATCACGTCATCGCCCTTCTGCTGCTCCCACGCCGCGGGGAGCCTGAGCGCGTCGATTCCCCACTGCTGCGCCAGCAGGGGGTCGGGCTCGGCCGAACTACATCCGGCCATCAGGAGTGCCAGGCCACAGATGAACGTCTTCCTCACACTGGAGGTTCTTTTCTCCAAGCAGGTCAAGAGCACCCCCTGATATGAACCATGGCCGGGCAGGACTCGGACATGGGTCTGTTCCGCAACAAGCACGACGAAGCTCCGCCCGCGACGGCGATGTTCCAGATGCAGCAGAGGATGTTGTCGTTCGGCGACGACTTCTGGATCGAGAACGGCCTGGGCCAGAAGGTCTACAAGGTCGACGGCAAGGTGATGCACGTCCGCAAGACGTTCGTCCTGGAGGACGCGCAGGGCAACGAGCTGTTGAAGATCGCCGGACGGGTGCTGCGCGTGCGCGACACCATGGTGATCGAGCGCGGCGACGAGACCGTCGCGACGCTGCACAAGCACCTGATCGGCTTCCGCGACCGGTTCACCATCGATCTCGGGGAGCACGGCGAGATGTTCGCCCGGGGGAACTTCGTGGACCACGAGTACAAGATCTGGCGCGACGACCTGGAGCTCGCCGAGGTGTCCAAACGATGGATGCGGGTGCGTGACACCTATGGCATCTCGATCCGGCAGGACGAGGACATCCCGCTCATCCTGGCGGTCTGCGTCTGCATCGACGCGATCAGTCACGAGACGCGCTGAGGCGCCCCAGCACGGTCTCGGCGATGTCGCCGAGCGATTCGATCTGCTCCGGGGTGAGCAGGTCGATCAGGTGGGTGCGCACCGATGCGACGTGGAGCGGCGCGGCCTCCTGGATGGCGCGCCAGCCGCCCTCGCTCAGCACGATCACCGAGCCCCTGGCGTCGGTGTCGCACCCTTCGCGCGTCACCAGGCCGCGCTCCTCCATCCGGCCGATGTGCCGCGACAGGCGGCTCTTGGACCAGGTCATACGGTCGGCCAGCTCCTGCAGCCGCCAGCGCCGGCTCTCGCGGGAGCTCAGGGCGGACAGCACGTCGTAGTCGGCGTCGGACAGCCCGGAGTCGCGCTGCATGTCACGGGCGATCTGCGCGTCGAGCAGCAGCCGCATCCTGCGGTAGCCGAGCCAGGCCCGGAACTCCCTGTCGTCCAGCCAGCGCGGTTCTGCCATGGGCAACATGTTGACATGTAAACCACGTGACTGCATTCTTGGTTTACACGTAAACAACTTGTGCGGAGTGCGACCATGCCTGTTTTGAAGATCATCGTTGCGAGCACGCGGCCCACCAGGATCGGCCGGACCATCGGCGACTGGGTGACCGCGCATGCCGTACGGCACGGCGGCTTCGACGTGGAGCTCGTCGACCTGCGGGAGGTCGGCCTGCCCTTCCTCGACGAGCCCGAGGACGCCACCACCGGGCGCTACGTGCACCAGCACACCAAGGACTGGAGCGCGACCGTCTCCTCGGCCGACGCCTTCGTGCTGGTGATGCCCGAGTACAACCACGCGTTCAACGCCCCGCTCAAGAACGCGCTCGACTTCCTCCACCGCGAGTGGGAGCACAAGCCCGTCGGCTTCGTCAGTTACGGCGGGCTCTCCGGCGGCCTGCGAGCCGTCGAGCTGCTCAAGCCGGTACTGGTCAAGCTCCGCATGTTCCCGGCGGGCAACGCCGTGACGATCTTCCGGCGCCAGATGATGGATCCCGGCGGGCGCCTCCTCGTCGACGCCTCGCTGACCGGCTCGGCCGACGCCATGCTCGACGAGCTCGGCATGCTCACCCGGACGATGGCCCGGCTCTAGCGCGGGATCGGCAGGCGCGCCAGCTCCGTCCTGTTCGACACCCCGAGCTTCGGGAAGGCCCGGTAGAGGTGATGCCCGACCGTCTTCGGGCTCAGGAAGAGCTGCGCCCCGATCTCCTTGTTCGTCGCGCCGGTGGCCGCCAGCCTGACGATCTGCAGCTCCTGCGGGGTCAGCGCGGCCGACAGGTCTCCGGCGGCCGGCGTCACCGACTCGCCCGCCGCCCGCAGCTCCGCCCTGGCGTGGTCGGCCCAGGGCCTGGCGCCCGCCTTCTCGAACGACTCCAGGGCCTCGCGCAACTGCGCACGCGCCTCGTTCTTGCGCCGCTCCCTGCGCAACCACTCGCCGTAGACGAGACGGCTCCTGGCCTGCTGCCACGGCAGGTCGGCGCACCGCACGGCCTGCTCGAAGTGCTCCTCGGGCCGCTCGGCCAGCAGGGCCCTGCACCGGTGGGCGGCCGCCAGCGCCCACGGCCGGTTCGCCGCCCGCGCCCAGGCCTCGAACCGGCCCAGCGGCACCCGGTCACGATGTCCCGCCCTGACCGCCGCCTCGATCTGGTCGGGCAGGAAGTGGAGCGCGTAGGGGCGGTGCTGGAGCGCTTCGAGCCGTTCCAGCGCGGCGTCGAAGTGGCCGTCGCCGAGGTCGAGCAGCGCCCTGGCCCGCTCGGCCCAGTCACCGTCCGCCGGGGCGTGCTCGCCTCTGATCGCCGCGTCGAACACCAGCAGCCCTCTGGCGTGTGCCGCGTGCCGTACCTGGCCGGTGTCCTCGGCCATGCGCAGCGCCTCGCTCGCCCACGGCCGCGCGTCGCCTCCCAGCAGCGTCTCCGTCTCGGCCAGGATCGCCAGCACGCCCGGCAACCACCCGATGGCCCCGCGTGCCCGCAGATCCGCCGCCACCGCCAGCAGCCCCTGCCTGGCCAGGTGATAGTCGCCCTCCAGCAGCGCCAGCGAGGTCTCGCCGATCCGCAGCCCGCGCTCACCGGCGTCGCCCAGGTTGGCCCTGATCAGCTCCAGCCCGCGTGCCGGGTCTCCGGCCAGCAGCTCGACCGCCCCCGTCAGCAAGAGCTCGCGAACGTCGCCGATCACCCGATCCCGGGCGGCGCGCAGCCCGGCCACGTCGCCGACCAGCCAGGCGACCCTCGCCGCCTCGATCACCAGCTCGGGACCCGCGCCCAGCAGCAGCCGCCACGCCTCCTGCGGTGAGCCGTGCTCGAACTCGATGCGCGCCCGCAGCCGCACCAGCTCGGGATTCAGCTCGCCGTGCCGCGCCGACTGCTCGATCAGCGCCACCGCCCGCTCGCTCTGCCCCGAGTCGGCCGCCAGCACCGCCGCGCCCGCCAGGCGCCGGGCCCGCTCCCCTGGATCGGGGGACAGCCGTGCCGCCCGTTCGAGCGCGGCGCCCGCCTCGGCGTAACCGGCCTGCTCGCGTGCCAGGCCGGCCGCCTTCTCGAGCTCCGCGGCCACGTACTCGTCGGGGCCCGTGGCCGCGGCCGCCAGATGCCAGGCCCGCCGCTCGGCGTCGGCCGTCTTCGCGAGCGCGAGATGCACGGCGACGCGCTCGGCGAAGGGTGCGCCCTCGTAGGTGACCGCCCTGACGAGCGCGTGACGGAAGATGACGCTGCGATAGGCGCGCGGGTGAGACGGTGCAGGCTGGCCGCCACCCTCAGCAGGTAGGTCGGCACCGACCTCGATCAGCCCCGCCCGTTCCGCGGGCGCCAGCGCCTCGGCCGTCAGCCCGGTGGCCCGCAGCACGGCGTCCAGGTCGGCCTCGGCCGCCAGAGCCAGCAGCACCCGCCGCGTCGGCGCGGGCAGCGCCGCGACCTGCTGTTCGTAGCTCTCCCGCAGCCGTGCGGGGTCCGCCCCCGCGTCGTCGGTGCGCAGCTCGGGCAGCACCGACAGCAGGTCCCGCTCCAGCGAGCGGGTGGCGAAGACCAGCGCCACACCCTCGGCGTCGAGCCGTCGCGCCGCGAAGACCAGCGCCTCCGTCGAGGCGCGGTCCAGCCACTGCGCGTCGTCGACCAGGCACAGCAGGGGGCCGTGCTCGGCCAGCAGGGTCAGGGTCGCCAGCCCGATCAGGAACCTGTCGGGCACCGCGCCCCTGGCCAGCCCGAACGCCGCCTTCATCGCTTCGCGCTGCGGCTCCGGCAGCAGGCCGAGATCCTTCGTCAGCGGCCTGAGCAGCAACTGCAGGGCGGCGAAGGGCAGCTCCATCTCGCTCTCGACGCCGCTGCAGCGCAGCACGCGGATGTCCACAGGCTGTGGACAGTCGTCGGCTCCCCGCTCGCCTCTCAGGACCAGGGCACCGCTGCGCCCTTCCCTGACACCGGCGATGAGCGAGTCGAGGTGGATCATCATGCGGGACGGATGACCTCGGCGATCTCGTCGAGTGCGGCCGGATCCTCGATCGTCGAGGGCGGCCGGTAGTCCCTGCCGTCGGCGATCGCCCTCATCGTGGAGCGCAGGATCTTGCCCGACCGTGTCTTGGGCAGCCTGGCCACCACGCTCACCTGCTTGAACGCCGCCACCGGGCCGATGCGCTCGCGCACGAGCCTGACCAGGTCCGCCGAGATCTCCTCGGCCGATCGGGTGACACCGCTCTTGAGCACGACGAACCCGGCGGGCAGCTGCCCCTTCAGCGCGTCGGCGACACCGATGACCGCGCACTCGGCGACGTCGGGGTGGGTGGCGATGACCTCCTCCATGGCGCCGGTGGACAGGCGGTGACCGGCGACGTTGATGACGTCGTCGGTGCGCCCCATGACGAACAGGTAGCCGTCGTCGTCGAGGTGACCGCCGTCGCCGGTGAGGTAGTGGCCGGGGAAGCGGGACAGGTAGGCCTGCTCGTAGCGAGCGTGGTCGCGGTAGAGGGTGGGCGAGCAGCCGGGCGGCAGCGGCAGCCGTACGACGATGTTGCCGTCGACGCCGGGAGGGCACTCGACGCCGTTCTCGTCGAGGACGCGCACGTCGTATCCGGGCACGGGCACCGTGGGCGAGCCCGGCTTGGTCGCCAGCGGCTCGATGCCCATGCAGTTGGCGGCGACGGGCCAGCCGGTCTCGGTCTGCCACCAGTGGTCGATGACGGGCACGCCGAGCAGCTCGCGGGCCCAGTGGTAGGTGTCGGGGTCGAGACGCTCCCCGGCGAGGAAGAGATACTTCAGCCCGTGGTCCCGCATGAGGCGGCCCGACGGGTCCTCCTTCTTGATCGCGCGAATCGCGGTGGGCGCGGTGAACAGCGCCTTGACGTGGTTGTCGGCGGCCACGCGCCAGAACATGCCGGCGTCGGGCGTGCCCACGGGCTTGCCCTCGTAGAGCACGCTGGTGCAGCCGGCCAGCAGGGGGCCGTAGACGATGTAGGAGTGCCCGACGACCCAGCCGACGTCGGAGGCCGCCCAGAAGACCTCGCCGGGCGACATGTCGTAGATGTTCTTCATCGACCAGTGCAACGCCACCGCGTGCCCGCCGTTGTCGCGGACGATGCCCTTGGGCAGGCCGGTCGTGCCCGAGGTGTAGAGGATGTAGAGCGGGTCGGTGGCCGACACCCACTCGCACTCCGTCCAGGGCGCCTTGGCGACCTGCTCCGCCCAGTCGAGGTCGCGCTCCCCCATCTCGGCGACGGCCTGCGGACGCTGCACGATGACACATCGAGACGGTTGATGGGCCGCCTGGGCGAGCGCGGCGTCCAGCAGCGGCTTGTACTCCACGATCCGCCCAGGCTCGATGCCGCACGAGGCGCTGAGGACCACCTTCGGCCGGGCGTGGTCGATGCGCGCCGCCAGCTCGGGCGCGGCGAAGCCGCCGAAGACCACCGAGTGCACGGCCCCGATCCGGGCACAGGCCAGCATCGCGATCACGGCCTCGGGGATCATCGGCATGTAGATCACGACCGTGTCGCCCCTGCCCACGCCGAGCTGACGCAGCAGCCCCGCCATACGGGCGGTCTCGTCGAGCAGCTCGCCGTAGGAGTAGACGCGCTCCGTCCCTGACACGGGACTCACGTAGATCAGAGCGGCTCGATCCGGGGCATGCCGGTCGAGGGCGTTGTGGCAGGTGTTGAGCTCACCACCGGCGAACCACCGCGAGCCGTCGAAGACCGTCTCGAAGGGAGTGTGCCAGTCGATGCCCTCCGCGGCCTCACGCCAGAAGCCGTCGGGGTCGTCGAGGCTGCGGCGGTGGATCTCGTCGTATCGAGCCATGCTCGATTCTTAGGGCAGCTCGGCGAAACGTTCAACAGCTTCGACGCTGCCGGAGACGATGATCACGTCTCCGTAGGACAGCTCGGTGTCGGCCGTCGCGTAGGTGAAGTCGACGCCGGGACTCTTGACCGCGACGATCGTGACGCCGTGCTTGCGCCGCAGGTTGGAGCGGCCCAGGGGCACGCCGACGTACTCCTTCGGCGGCCGGGTCTTGGCCATCGCGAAGTTCTCCTCGACCTCCATGTAGTCGAGCATGCGCCCGCTGACCAGGTGGGCGACGCGCTCACCCATGTCGTTCTCGGGGAAGACCACGTGATGCACGCCGATGCGGTTCAGGATCTGGCCGTGCTGCTTGCTGACGGCCTTGGCCCAGATGTCCTCGATCTCCAGCTCCGCCAGCAGGGCGGCGGTCAGGATGGAGGCCTCCAGGTCGGTGCCGATGGCCACCACCGCGCGGTAGAAGTCGGGCACGCCGAGCTGGCGCAGCGCCTCCATGTCGGTGGAGTCGGCCTGGGCGACGTGCGTGATCTGCCCCGACAGCTGCTGCACGGTCTTGCGGCTGTTGTCGATGGCCAGTACCTCGGTGCCGCGCCTGGTCAGCTCCAGCGCCAGCGCGGTGCCGAAGCGGCCCAGCCCGATGACCACGACCGGGTCGCGATTCTTGTCAGCCAACGATGATCCGCTCCTCGGGTAGTTCGTAACGCAGCCCGCGGTCCTTCAGGGCGAGCGCGGAGCCGAAGGTGAGCAGTCCGATTCTGCCCACGAACATGAGGACCACCAGCACGACATGACCGGCGGGCGGCATCTGGTTGAGGATGCCGGTGGACAGGCCCGTGGTGGAGAAGGCCGAGATGGCCTCGAACAGGATCTTGTCGAGCGTGAACTCGGTCATCACCAGCAGTACGTAGGTCGAGACGGCGATGAGCGCGACGCTGAGCAGCCCGACCGTGAGCGCCTGGCGCTGCACGGTCTCGGGGATGCGCCGGTTGCCGATGTTGACCCGCGACTCACCGCGCAGCTCCGCCAGGATGACGAACAGCAGGATTCCGAAGGTGGTGACCTTGATGCCGCCCGCGGTGCTCGCGCTGCCGCCGCCGATGAACATCAGCAGGTCGGAGACCAGCCAGCTCGACTCGTGCATCTGCGCGATGTCGATCGCGTTGAAGCCGCACGAGCGGGTGTTGACCGAGGCGAAGAAGGCGGCCAGCAGCTTCTGACCGTCGTCGAGCGGCCCCAGGGTGGCGGGGTTGCGCCACTCGGTCAGCAGGATCAGCAGGGTCCCCAGCACCAACAGGATGAGCGACATCCACATCGTGAGCTTGGTCATGATCGACCAGCGGCTCGGGTGGCGCCAGTTGCGCACCTGCTCGAAGACGACGGGAAAGCCCAGGCCGCTGAAGATGACGGCGCCCGCGATCGACAGGTTGATCCAGGGATCGCTGACGAACTGCATGAGGCTGTCGGGCCACAACGCGAATCCGGCGTGGTTGAAGGCCATGATCGAGTGGAAGACGCCGTAGTAGACCGCGTCGCCGAACGAGTAGCCGTAGCCGATCATGAACCGGCCCGCCAGCACGGCCGCCACGATGGCCTCGCCGACCAGGCTGAACACGACGACCTTGCGCGCGATGTTGCGCACGTCGGCCAGGCTGAGCATGCTCGTCTCGGCCTGGGCCAGCAGCCGGAAGCGCAGCCCCATCTTGCCGCCGACCAGGATCGCCAGCAGCGTGGCGACGGTCATGATGCCCAGGCCGCCGATCTGCACCAGGACCGCGATGGTCACCTCGCCGAAGGTGGACCAGTGGGCGCTGGTGTCGACGGTCGCCAGCCCGGTCACGGTCACGGCGGAGGTGGCCGTGAACAGGGCGTCGGTGAAGGTCGCGGTCTCGGGCCCCTCGGTGGCGACCGGCTGGAGCAGCAGGATCGTGCCCAGGGCGACGGCGAGCGCGAAGGCGACCACCACGATCTGCGTCGGGTGGTGGAAGCGTGACAGGATCGCCGTGGTCCAGCGAGTCCGCCCGGTCAGGGGATTCATACCAGGCGGAATCGTACTCCCTAGGGCCGCGAGGTGATCTGCTGGATCGCCCAGCCGTTGCCGTCGGGGTCGCTGAAGAAGAGGAAGCCGACGTTGTTGAGGTCGTCGCCCTCCTTGGCGGCTCGCGGACCCTCGGCGCCGAAGACCTGGATCTCCCCGAGCTCCATCCCGCGCTCCACCAGTTCGGCACGCGCCGCGTGGATGTCGTTGACCACCAGTTGCAGGCCCTGGAGCGAGCCCGGCGCCATGGTGTTGCCCGTCCCCTGGCCGATGACGATCGAGCAGCCGGATCCGGGCGGTGTGAGCTGCACGAACCGGGTGCCGGTCCCGGTGTCGGTGTCGTGGTCGACCTTGAAGCCGAGCTTGTCGGCGTAGAACTCCTTGGCCCGGTCCACGTCGGAGACCGGGACGACGACCACTTCGAGGGTCCAGTTCATGAGGACGCGGTCCAATCGTCGGAAGGCTTGGGTGATGCCGCGCTCCATGGGGTAGCGCAGCTGGATGTCGCGGATCGCCCGCGAGTCGTAGGTGAGGGTGATGGTCACCAAGGTGTCCCCGGTGAACTCGATGGTGTTGAGCGCCTCGCCGGGGTACGACTGCTCGTCGAAGACCTCGGTCGTGACCAGGCGCTCTCCGGGCACCACCTCGCGGTAGACGCCGCTGCTGCCCATGCCCTCGCCGCCCGGGCCGATCGAGTAGTAGCGCCAGCGTCCGCCGGGCCGCAGGTCGATCTCGCACTCCACCAGCCGCCAGCCGTCGGCGCCGTACCACCGCATGAGCAGGTCGGGCTTGGTCCAGGCGTCGTAGACCAGTGCCCTGGGCGCGTCGAAGGCGCGCGTGATGACGATCGACCGGTCGGTCGGGGTCGTCACTTCAGTTCGTCGAGCAGGCCGTCCAGACGTCGGAAACTCACCTCCCAGTCCTGCCGGTAGCGCTCCAGCCAGTCGGTCGCCGCCTTCAGCGGCTCGGCGCGCAGCCGGCAGGGCCGCCGCTGGGCGTCGCGGCCCCGGGTGATCAGCCCGGCGCGCTCCAGCACCTTGAGATGCTTGGAGATGGCGGGCTGGCTCATCTGGAACGGCTCGGCGAGCTCCGTCACGGTGGCCTCGCCCGCCTTCAGCCGGGTCAGGATCGCCCGGCGGGTGGGATCGGCCAGCGCGGCGAAGACGCTGTCCAGTTCATAACCCTCTAGTTTCATAACCAGAAAGTTTTATATAGGGCCGCCTGCGACCACGTCAAGCCCTCGCGGCCCCGCGCTCACTCCGCCGGGCTGGAGGCCTCCCACTCATGGCACGGCAGCAGCGCGTGATGCTGGAAGATCAGCCCCAGATCGGCCGGCGCCTGCTTGCCCACGGGGCCGCACACGCAGAAGGCCGACTCCTCATGGCCGATCATGTCGTCGACCGGGCGGACATGGACGACCTTGTGCATCAGCGCCTCCTCTTGACCAAAGGTTGCGCGTAGTTTATGCGTCTTTGACCGTTTGTCACGCACCCCCCTGGATACCGTGGCCGCCATGCTCTCCCGCGGCCTTCGCATCCTGGTCGGGCTCGCAGCCGCGCTGATCGTGCTGGCAGGAGTCCAGGCACTGAGCGACATCGTCGGTCCGGCCTTCCTCGCCCTGACCCTCGTCATCGCGGTCGGACCGCTCATGACCCGGCTCTCCAGGCGCGGCGCTCCGACCTGGGTGGTCGTCGCCGTGCCCCTGGCGGTGGTCCTGCTCGTCCTGGCCGCGCTGGGTCTCGCGGTCGTGGTGTCGGTCGCCCGCTTCACCGCCCTGATCCCGCAGTACGCCGCCCAGTTCCAGCACCTCCTGACCGAGGTGCAGGCATATCTGGCGACGTTCGGCATCACCCAGGCACAGGCCACGAAGCTGTTCAGCGGCATCGAGCCGGGCGAGCTGGTCCAGGCCGCGGCAGGCCTGCTGTCGGGCCTGCTGGGCACCGCCTCGGCCACGGTGGTCATCGTCCTGCTCCTGTACGGCATGTGCATGGACGCCCCCTTCCTGACCGAGCAGCTACGCGGCCTGGCCTCCTCCCGGCGCGACATCGTCGAGGCGCTGACCACCTTCACCCGCCAGACCTGCAAGTACCTCCTCGTCTCAACGCTCTTCGGGCTCATCGTCGCGGTGCTCGACGCGGGGGCGTTGTGGATCCTGGGCGTGCCGCTGCCGCTGCTGTGGGGGTTGCTGGCCTTCATCACCAACTTCATCCCGAACATCGGCTTCATCATCGGCCTGGTGCCGCCCGCACTGCTGGCCCTGCTGGACTCGGGCGTCGGCACGATGCTGTGGGTGATCGTCGTCTACTGCGTGCTGAACTTCATCATCCAGTCGGTGATCCAGCCGAAGTTCGTGGGCGAGTCGGCCGGGCTGTCCGTCACGATCACGATCCTCTCGCTGCTGGTGTGGACGTGGGCGCTGGGCGCGCTCGGCGCGATCCTGGCCGTGCCGCTGAGCTCGTTCGTCAGGGCGATCCTGCTGGACTCCGATCCGGCCACCCGGTGGGCGACACCCCTGGTGGCGGGGAAATCTTCGGACTGACCTGAGATCATCTTGAACATGCCGGGGGTAGCTCCCACGCATGGCAAAGGTCACTGGCTGGGTCGGGTGGATCTGGTTCGCCGGCATGATGATCATCATGGCCGGCCTCTTCAACCTGGTCTCCGGTCTCTACGCGATCATCGATGACGAGCTCTACGTCACGACCAGGAAGGGCCTGTTGCTCTTCGACCTGACCGGCTGGGGCTGGGTGCACCTGATTCTCGGCGTGCTCCTGGTCATCACCGGCATCGCCGTCAGCATCGGCAAGAACTGGGCCAGGCTGATCGCGGTCATCCTCGTCATGCTCAACGCCCTGACACAGCTCACCTGGATCATGGTCAACCCGTGGTGGTCGCTGGTCGTCATCGCCATCGACGTGCTCGTGCTCTACGCGCTCATCGTGCACGGCAAGGAAGCCGAATCCATGAGGGAGTACTGACTTTCCGGATACCTGAAGGAGGAAACAGGGCCGGACATGAGCAACCTCATCGCGATTTCCTACCCCGACGTCGCCACCGCCTCCTCTGTCCGTGACAAGCTCCTGGAGCTGCAGAAGCAGCAGCTCATCACGCTCGCGGACGCCGCCGTCGTCGAGCGCAGGCCGGACGGCAAGATCAAGCTCCACCAGATGACCAGCACGGTCGGCTTCGGGGCGGCCAGCGGCGCGCTCTGGGGCGGCCTCATCGGCCTGATCTTCTTCATGCCCCTCCTGGGCATGGCGCTGGGCGCGGCGGGCGGCGCCGCGGGCGGCGCGATGACCGACATCGGCGTCGACGACAAGTTCATGAAGGAGGTCGCCGACAAGCTGGAGCCGGGCTCGGCGGCGCTCTTCCTGCTGATCAACAAGAGCACCCCGGACAAGGTCATCCCGCAGATCGCGCCGTTCGGCGGCGACATCATGCAGACCTCGCTCTCCCACGAGCAGGAGGAGCAGCTGCGAGAGGCCGTCCAGGCCGCGCGGGGTGGCCAGGGTCAGTCCTGAAATTTCCTGATCCTGTCCTTGAACAGGGTCGTGGCGATCGCCGCCCGGTGCGGCTGTCCCTTGAGGAAGGCCTGCGCGAACTTCTTGGCCTGGTCGTATTCGACCTTGCCCGGCATCGGAGGTTCGTGCGGGTCCACCTCCACATCCACCAGCGCGGGCCCGTCGAAGGCCAGGGCCCGCTCCACGGCCGGGCGCAGGTCGCCCGACTTGGTCACCTTGGCACCGAACCCTCCGCAGGCCGTCGCCCAGGCGGCGAAGTCGGCGTACGGCTCAGCGAAGCGCACCCCGTGCTCGGGATAGCCGAGCACCATCTGCTCCCACAGGATCATGCCGAGCGAGTTGTTGTTGTTCACCACCACCTTGACCGGCAGGTTGTGACGCACCGCGGTGAGGAACTCCGCCATCAGCATCGCGAACCCGCCGTCGCCCACGTAGGCGATGACCTGCCGCCCGGGAAAGGCCCGCTGCATGGCGATGCCGTACGGCAGGCCGGGCGCCATCGAGGCGAGGTTGCCCGACAGGTAGAACTCGCGCCTGTCGCGGATGGTCCAGTGCCTGGCCGCCCAGGTGGCCACCGTGCCGCTGTCGCAGGTCAGGATCGCGTCGTCGGCGGCCAGGTCGTCGAGGACGGAGACCGCGTACTGCGGGGCGATCGGGTCACGGTCGGCGCCGGCCAGGGCGAGCATCTCGCCACGCCACTTGTCGCTCTTCTCCCGGTACTTGCGCAGGAACTCCTCGTCGGACCGCTCGTCGAGCAACGGCAGCAGCGCCCGCAGCCCCTCACGGGCGTCGCCCACCATGGGCACGTCGGTCGGCACCCGTGTCCCCGCCCGCACCGGATCGGCCTCCAGCTGCACGAACCGGGTCTTGCCCGGCTCCGGCAGGTGCTTGGTGTAGGGGAAGTTCGTACCGATCATGAACAGCACGTCGACCTCGTCGACGAGCTCCTCGCTCGGCCGGGTGCCCAGGAGCCCGAGCCCGCCTGTGGTGTACGGCGAGTCGTCGGGGACGACGGCTTTGCCGGGCAGCGTCTTGATCACCGGGGCCTTGAGCCGCTCGGCGACGGCCAGCACCTCCTCGCGCGCGTGCAGCGCTCCGGCGCCCACGAGCAGGGCGGGACGCTCGGCGGCGTTGAGCACCTCGGCCGCCCGTCGCAGGTCCTCCTGGCGCGGCAGTCCGGGCGCGGGCAGGTAGACCGGCGAGGTCTGCGGCGGGCGCGCGGGAGCCACGTGCTGCCACGGATCGGCGTCGGCGTCGGCCACCTGCACGTCGTTGGGGATCGTCAGATGGGCCACCCCGCGCCTGGCCAGGGCCGTGCGGATGGCGATGTCGACCAGCGACGGCAGCTGCACCGGGTTGGTGACGACCTGGTTGTATTCGGCCACGTCGTCGAAGAGCCGGTCGAGCCGCACCTCCTGCTGGTAGGCGGTGCCCAGCACGGCGGTCTCCTGCATGCCGGTGATGGCGAGCACGGGCGCGTGATCGAGCTTGGCGTCGTAGAGACCGTTGAGCAGGTGGATGCCGCCCGGTCCTGACGTGGCCAGGCAGACGCCGATCGTGCCGGTCGCCTTGGCGTGGCCCGCCGCCATGAAGGCGGCCGCCTCCTCGTGGTGGACCAGCACGAAGCGCACCTTGTCGGCGTGCCTGCGCAGACCTTCCATGATCCCGTTGATGCCGTCGCCGGGCAGGCCGTAGACGGTGTCGACTCCCCCTGCGGCGAGCCGTTCGATCAGTACTTCCGCGGCGATACCAGACATGGGTACGCCCCTACCCGCATGGCCCGCGGCCATGACTCCCCCGCTGGAGGATCCGCAGGTGGCCAGTGGCCGCCGGGGTGGCGGAACTGGCCCAGACCTACGGCTTACCGACGTTCAGCGGAGCCGTACGGGCCCCGCTGTCCCCGTCGTCAGTGGGCGGGCTCGGACTCCGGCTCGTGCGAGGAGGCCGGGGGGATGTCGTCGCGCGACGAAGACCCTCCCAGCTCCTTGGTCAGCCTCTCCACGTCGAGATCGTGGTGGGCATACTTCAGCTCACGAGCGACCTTCGTCTGCTTCGCCTTCGCTCTTCCTCGGCCCATGGCTACTCCCTCGTCCCGTCCGTCATCCTAGCCAACGCCGTTACGACTTGAAGAATTATGCAAGTCGCTATATTACACTGTCGTCATGCCCGTTCCGCTGTACCAGGCCAAGGCAGATTTCTTCAGGACTCTCGGGCATCCAGCCCGGATTCAGGTCCTGGAGCTCTTGCAGAAGGGGCCACTGCCGGTCCGGGATCTCCTGGCGGAGATCGAGATCGAGGCGTCGAGCCTCTCCCAGCAACTGGCCGTCCTGCGCCGCGCGGGAATCGTCAGCGCAAGCCGTGAAGCCGGGAGCGTCGTCTACGCCCTGTCCAGTCCAGACGTGGCCCACCTCCTGACGGACGCGCGCCGGATTCTCACCGACATGTTGGTGGACCAGGAAGAGCTGTTGGCGGAGTTGCGGGCGGAAGCCCGAAGTTAATCGTTAATCGGCGATCCATGAGCCGTGGAAACCGGCCGGCACCCTGCGCGGCAGCCGTACGGTCGCGACGGTCTCCAGCCCCGCGGCCTCCTGCACCAGCAGGCGGTCGTCGACGATCGACATCAGCCAGCCGTCGTCCTCGGCACGCGCGTCGAACGCGGGCACGAACACGGCCTCCCCGGCGTGCCCGCCGACCGGCGCGACCTGGCTGGCTCCCGATTCGATGTCGTACTTCACGACCTCCCCTTCGGTGACCGCGTAGAGGTAGCGGCTGGAGCGGCCCAGCCGGTCCTCGTTGAAGGTCGGGAACTCGACCGCGCGGTCGTCGAGCTGACGCTCGGTGGCCCGGCCCGTCGCCAGGTCGAGGGTCCAGCGGTGGAGCGAGGCGCCGACCAGGTGCGCCGCCGGGTTGCGCTCGCCGCCGATCTGCTCCCAGGTGCTGTTGAACGACTCGGGCGTGTAGCGCACGCCGTCGAGCACGACACGCCCCGAGGCGTCCTCGCGGGCGTTGCCCACGTGGAAGACGTAGCAGGGGTCGACGTCGAACCAAGTGACCTCGCCGGTGCGCTTCATGACGCCCAGGCGCGCGCCGTAGGAGTCGCTCCAGGTGTACGGCATGGTCTTGCCGGCCTTGTCGAAGTCGAAGACGACCGGCAGGTCGAGCCAGATCACGTGGTTCTCGGTGACCGCGAAGTCGTGCATCATCGTCGGCCCCGGCACGTCGATGACCCGGCTCTCCACGAGCTCGCCCTTGGCGTCGAGGCGGTGGTAGGTCAGGTAGGGCGGCCCGAAGCCGTATCCGAAGAAGTGCAGTTCCCCGTCGAGCTCCTTGGGGTGGGCGGTCATCCCGCTGGTGGTGAGGCGCCCGCCGAAGTCGCAGGCGCCCACCGTGTTCAGCTCGCGGTCCATCTCGTACGGCAGGCCGACCTCGACCAGGGCGAGGATCTTGTCGGCGTGGTGGATGACGTGGGTGTTGGCCTGCACGGCGCTCCGGTCGAAGCCCTTGTCGGTGAGGAAGGCGGCGCCGTCGGTGAACAGGCTGGTCCTGACCCAGCGGTTGCGGTACCACTCGGCGCGGCCGTCGCGGATGCGGACGCCGTGGATCATGCCGTGGCCGGTGAACCAGTGGCCAGGATCCTCCCCTGGCCTGGGGTTGGGGCCGTTGCGGAAGTAGCGGCCGGAAAGCTCTTCGGGGAGCGTGCCCTCGACGGTCAGATCGACCGCGCTGATCTCGTCGGGGACGGGAGCGAGGTGGCCTTCCAGGTATGCGGTCATGACACCAACCAACCTTCCTATGTAGACATGTCAAAACTAGAACGTCCTCTTGCGATGTGTCAATATAGGAATATGAGTCTCCGACACGGACTGCTCGGGCTGCTGGCAGAAGGCCCCGCGAGCGGCTACGACCTCCTCAAGAGCTTCGAGCTCTCCCTCGCCAACGTGTGGCCGGCCACGCAGAGCCAGCTCTACACCGAGCTGAACAAGCTCGCCGGCTCAGGGCTGATCGAGGTGGTCGCCGAGGGAGCGCGCGGACGCAAGGAGTACGGCATCACCGAGTCGGGTCTGGCGGAGCTGCGTCACTGGATGACCGAGGTTCCGCCCCAGCAGGTGCATCGCAGCGACATGCTGCTGCGGGTGTTCTTCCTCAGCCAGATCACCGGCGAGGGAGCCCGCTCCTACCTGCGCCACCTGGGCGAGGTCGCGGCCAAGGGGCTGGAGGAGCTCGAGAGCATGCGGGAGTTCGTCGACTCGGGCACCGAGAACCTGTCCGTCTACGGCAGGCTCGCACTGGAGTACGGCCTGCGCCTGCACCGCACCCAGGTGGAGTGGGCCCAGTGGGCCGAAGAACAGATCCGTTAGGCTCTTCCGCATGGTTTCCGAGCTGTTCGACCCCAAGGCCTGGACCGTCGTCGAGGGCTTCGAGTTCACCGATATCACCTATCACCGGGCGGTCGATCAGGGGACCGTGCGCATCGCCTTCAACCGGCCCGAGGTGCGCAACGCCTTCCGCCCCCAGACCGTCGATGAGCTGTACCGCGCCTTCGACCACGCGCGCCAGCAGACCGACGTCGGCGTCGTGCTGCTGACGGGCAACGGGCCCTCGCCGAAGGACGGAGGCTGGGCGTTCTGCTCCGGCGGCGACCAGCGCATCCGCGGCAAGGACGGCTACCAGTACGCCGACGGCTCCGCCTCCACAGGACGCCTGCACATCCTCGAGGTGCAGCGGCTCATCCGCTTCATGGGCAAGATCGTGATCTGCGTGGTGCCGGGCTGGGCCGCGGGCGGCGGCCACTCGCTGCACGTCGTCGCCGACCTGACGCTGGCCTCGCGCGAGCACGCGCAGTTCAAGCAGACCGACGCCGACGTGGCCTCCTTCGACGGCGGCTTCGGCTCGGCCTACCTCGCCCGCCAGGTCGGCCAGAAGTTCGCGCGGGAGATCTTCTTCCTCGGCGACACCTACTCCGCCGACGACGCCCACCGCATGGGCATGGTCAACGCCGTGGTCGACCACGCCGACCTGGAGAAGGTCGCGCTGGAGTGGGCCGGCAAGATCAACGGCAAGTCGCCCACCGCCCAGCGCATGCTGAAGTTCTCCTTCAACCTCATCGACGACGGGCTCGTCGGGCAGCAGGTGTTCGCGGGCGAGGCGACCCGCCTGGCCTACATGACCGACGAGGCGGCGGAGGGACGCGACTCGTTCCTGCAGAAGCGCGAGCCCGACTGGTCGCCCTACCCCTGGCACTTCTGATGATCGTCGTCCCGCCCCGGCTCGCGGAGTACCACCTCAAGTACGCCCACGAGTCCGGGCCCGACTGGACCGCCGCGCTCCCAGGGCTCGTCGCCGACTTCGTCTCCGCCTGGGACCTGCGCCTCGACGGCGAGCCCATGCACGGCGTCGTCTCCCTGGTCGTCCCGGTCCTCCAGGCCGACGGCACGCGGGCGATGCTCAAGCTGCAGCCGGCCACCGACGAGAACATCACCGAGGCCCCCGGGCTGCGCGCCTGGGACGGCGACGGCATCGTGCGGCTGCTCAAGTCCGACACCGTGCCGTCGGGCGTGCGCTTCGAGGCCGACGTGCTGCTGCTCGAAGCCCTCGAAGGCGGCCGGTCCCTGGAGCACCACCCCGACGTCCACGAGGCGCTGGAGATCCTGAGCACCCTGCTCGCCCGGCTCGTCGCCCACCAGGCTCCCGAAGGCCTGCGCCGCCTGGCCGACATCGCAGGCGCCATGCTCGAGGAGACCGACCGGGTCATCGGCCAGGTCGACGCCGAGACCAGGTGGCTGCTCGACCGGTGCGCGGGAGCCGTACGAGAGCTCATCGGCGAGCCGGGCGACCGGCTGCTCCACTGGGACCTGCACTTCGACAACGTGCTCGCCGCCTCGCGGGAGCCGTGGCTGGCGATCGACCCCAAGCCGCTGGCGGGCGACCCGGGGTTCGAGCTTCTGCCCGCCCTGCGCAACCGGTATAACGGGCCTGACGAGGCGCTCAAGCGGTTCGACCTGATGACCTCGGTCGCGGGGCTCGACCGGGCCAGGGCCGCGGGGTGGACTCTTGGGCGGGTGCTTCAGGACACGTTGTGGGACATCGCCGATGGCGAGCCCACTCCCGATGAGGAGGGGCTCGCCATCGTGCGGGTGCTGGCTCGGCGTCAGTAGGCGGGGTCGCGGGGCGCTCAACGCCAGGAGGCCGGGTAGCGGTGCGCGCCGCGCATCACCTTGCCGAGCACCACTCCGGCCGCGATCACGACCACGCTCGCCGGGAGCACCGGGTTGAGGATGAAGAGCGGGTCGGGGTCGGTGAGGCCGATCAGTGCCGCGGTGGCGGCCGCCGGCGGGTGCGGCGCCCTGGCCAGCATCATCGGGGCGATCGACAGTCCCGCCGCGACGGCCGCGGCCCAGACAGACGGTCCCATGACCGCGGTGATCGCCAGGGCCAGCGCGGTGGCGCTCAGCTGGCCCACGAGGATGCTCCTCGGCTGGGCGAACGGGGCCTGGGGAACCACCGCCACGATCGCCGCGCTGGCGGCGAAGGGGAGCGCGAACAGCTCCAGGCCCGTGGTGGCGGTGATGGCGGCCAGGAGCAGCAGGCCCGCCAGGGCCGCACCGGTCGTGGCCGCCACGGCGCGCACGTTCACCGCGGCCCTGGGCTGCGCGGCGACCTTGGTGTTCATCGTTGCTCCAGACCGTGCAGGAAGTCGCGGATCAGGGCGGCGCTCTCGGCCAGACGCGTGGTGAGCGGGAAGTGCCCGGCGTCGAGCAGGTGGACGGCCGCGTCGGGCAGGTCGCGGGCGAAGGCCCTGGCGCCGTCCGGCCCGAAGATCTCGTCACCTTCACCCCAGGCGGCCAGCAGCGGCGGCCGGTGGGTGCGCAGGTACTCCTGCCAGAGCGGGTAGAGCGGCGGGTTGGTGCCGTAGTCGAGGAAGAGCTTGAGCTGCACCTCCTGGTTGCCCGGCCGGTCGAGGAGCACCTGGTCGTGCAGGGCGAGCGAGGGGTCGACGCGTGACGGGTCGGGCACTCCGTGGGTGTACTGCCAGCGGGTGGCGTCCTTGGTGAGCAGCCCGCGCAGCGGCTCGCCCTGGGTGGGGTCGGCCCAGTAGGCCCTGATCGGGTCCCAGAAGGGGGTGAGCCCCTCGTCGTAGGCGTTGCCGTTCTGCGTGATGATGCCGGTCACCCGCTCCGGGCGCCGCAGGGCCAGGCGGAAGCCGACGGGCGCGCCGTAGTCGTGCACGTAGATCGCGTAGCGGGTGAGTCCAAGGGTGTCGACCAGCTGCTCCACCACGTCGGTCAGGTGGTCGAAGGTGTAGTCCCACTCCTGCACCGAGGGCGCCGAGCTGTGCCCGAAGCCGGGGTAGTCGGGCGCGATCAGATGGAAGTCGTCGGCGAGCTCGTCGATCAGCGTGCGATAGGCGATCGAGGAGGTCGGGAAGCCGTGCAGCAGGAGCAGGGTGGGCGCGGAGGGGTCTCCGGCCTCGCGGTAGAAGATCTCAAGTCCGTCGATCTTGGCGAAGCGGTGTTCCATGTCATTAACCTTCTAAAGCCGTTTCAGTGGTTAACGAGGACCATAGCGACCTATGCTTAACCTGTCAACACCACTTAGAAGGTTAGGATGGGGACATGAGCAGACCACTGATCGGAGAGCCGCTTCCGCTGGACCTGGTGAACACGTGGTGGAACTGGCAAGGAGCCCACGTCGACCACTTCGACGATGTGGGAAACGTCAGGGCCTGGCTCGACGAGCACGGCCTCCCGGCGGACGGCGACCTGGAGCAGGCGCGCGAGCGGCTGATCGAGAGCCGTACGGCGATGCGGAAGGCGCTGGCAGGCGACGAGGAGTCACTCAACTCGATCCTGCGGCACGGCTCCAGACGCCCCCTGCTCAGGTCAGGCGCGCTGAGCGAGGAGGTCATCGTGGACGATCCGGCCTGGCGGGCGGCGTGGATCGCGGCGGCCGACCTGGTGCGGCTGGTCGGCGAGCGGAGAGAGCGGGTGCGCAAGTGCGCCAACCCCGCGTGCGTGTTGTGGTTCGACGACGTCAGCAAGAACGGGCGGCGCCGGTGGTGCTCGATGGAGACGTGTGGCAATCGCGCCAAGGTCAACCGCTACAACCAGCGACATTCTTGAGATCATCAGGGTGATTGACCGAGGTGAGGCGCGGGTAAGTAGCAAAGGCCCCCGACAGGTGCGTCCGGTCGGGGGCGCCAATCAGGGGTTCGTCAGCAGGCGCACGCGATGCCGGAGACCGGGGCGGTCAGGGCGTCGATCGGGTGCCGCGTGACACCGCTCAGGGTCTCGACGGGAAAGCCCTCGCGCGCCCAGTACTCAAAACCCCCGATCATCTCCTTGACCTGGTAACCGAGCTTGGCGAACTCCAGCGCGGCGCGGGTGGCGCCGTTGCAGCCCGGACCCCAGCAGTAGGTGACCACGGTGACGTTACGCGGGATCTCGGCCGCCGCGCGGGCGGCGATCTCGCGGGTGGGCAGGTGCACGGCGCCCTCGACGTGGCCCTGGTTCCAGCTCTCCAGGCTGCGCGAGTCGATCACGACGACGTCCTTGACGCCCGCCGCCAGGTCGGCGGCGACGTCCGAGACGTCGGTTTCGAAGGCCAGGCGGGCGGCGAAGTGCGCCAGGGCGGCGGCGTTGTCGGCGGCGGGGGTGGCGGTGACGGCGGACATCGGGGCTTCCTTTCTTGATGTCCGCTCGTTGCCGGACATCTCGCTCGTTCGATGTCCTTCATCCTGCCGATCGGCGTCCACGCGCAGGAGTGGCGTGAACGCCTTCCATCGACAACATCACGCCACTGTGATGACGATCTTTCCTCGGCCGTGGCCGGTCTCGATCTCCCGGTGGGCGTCGGCGGCGCGCTCCAGCGGATACGCCCGCCGTACGTGGAAGGTGAACTCGCCGTCGGCGACCAGCCGCGCGTAGCGGCCCAGGCGCTCGGCCGTCCGCACGCCCTGCGTGGTCATGACGCCGAGCTGCGCCGCCCTGCCGTGGTCGACCAGCGTGACGATCCTGGCGGGATCGGCCACGAGCTCGACGGAGAGGTCCAGCGCCTGCCCACCCGCGCCGTCGACGACCGCGTCGATGCGGCCCAGCGGCGCCAGCCGCTCGCGAAGGCCCTCGCCGTACTCGACCGGGATCGCCCCCAGCTCGCGCAGGAAGTCGTGGTTGTCCGGGCGGCCCGTGCCGATCACCCTGGCGCCCCGCCGCCGCGCGATCTGGACCGCGGCGTGTCCCACGGAGCCCGCGGCGCCGTGGATCAGGAGCGTCTCGCCCTCCTTGAGCCCGATGGTGTCGAGGGCGATCTCCGCGGTCTGCACCCCGGCCGTCAGCCCGCCCGCGATCTCCCATGCGAGCCCGGCGGGCTTGGGCGCGACCTGGTCGGCGCCGACCACCACGTACTCGGCGTACCCGCCCAGCTGGGTGAAACCGAGCACCTCCGTGCCGATCGGGATGGTGTCGGACTGGTCGACGACACCGGCGAACTCGTTTCCCGGGATGCGGGGCAGCTCGTCGCCGATGCCCGGCGGCAACCATCCCGCGCGCACCGCCGTGTCGTACGGCTGTGCGCCGGCGGCCTTCACCCGCACCCTGACCTGCCCGGGGCCGGCCTCAGGGGTCGGCAGTTCCATGACTTCCAACACGTCCGGCGACCCTGGGGTCGCGAATGCCGCAGCTCTCATGTCTACGACGATGCAACCTCAAGCGGGGTTGAGGTCAACTGGATAGCAAGTCGGCTGCAATAGCAGCTCAGATACTGAAAAACGATGGTTAACGGGGATATAGTCGGCACTCCGCTTTACGGGGTATTTACGGGGAGCCGATGAGCGACTTCATCGACGCTACGCTGGCGTTCCCAGCGGTCATCTTCACGTTCCTGCTCGTGGTCGTGATCGGTTACTGGATCGTCGTGGTGACCGGCCTAACCCACCTCGACGAGGACCTGGCCTGGCTGGGGCTGAGCGGCGTGCCCGCCGGGGTCACGCTGTCGCTGCTGATCGCCCTCGCGTGGTTCTTCAGCCTCGCGGGAGGCACCTTCGTCGACAGCACGCCCCTGCGCGTCGGCGTGCTCGTGCTGGCCGTGGCGGCCTCATGGTTCGTCACCAAACTGCTGGTCAAGCCGCTGCGGCGGCTGGCCCCCGCCGCCTCGCCCTCCCGCCACGACTTCGTCGGCCTGCCGTGCGTGGTGCGCACCGGCCTGGCCGGCAACAGCTTCGGGCAGGCCGAGGTCACCGCCGCCGACGGTTCCACCGCGGTCGTCCAGGTGCGCACCACCGGCGCCGACGTGCTCAAGCGCGGCGACAAGGCTCTCATCTTCGACTACGACGCGGGCGGCGAGTTCTACTACGTCATGCCCGACGAAAGGGTTTCCTGATGGACGTCATCTCCACCGGCTTCGGCGTCCTGCTGGCCGTCGTCCTCATCGTGATCATCGGTCTGCTGATCGTGATCAGCCGCCTGTTCAAGAAGGTCGAACAGGGCAAGGCGCTCGTCATCTCGAAGATCAACAAGGTCGACGTGACCTTCACCGGCGCCGTCGTCTTCCCCGTCTTCCACCGCGCCGAGATCATGGACATCTCGGTGAAGACGATGGAGATCGAACGCTCCGGCCGTGAGGGCCTGATCTGCCGCGACAACATCAGGGCCGACATCCGCATCACCTTCTTCGTCCGCGTCAACAAGACCGCCGAGGACGTCATCAAGGTCGCCCAGGCCATCGGCACCGAGCGGGCCAGCAACGAGACCACCCTGCAGGAACTGTTCAACGCCAAGTTCTCCGAGGCGCTCAAGACCGCGGGCAAGCACCTGGACTTCGTGGACCTCTACACCAAGCGCGACGAGTTCCGCGACGAGATCATCCGCATCATCGGCACCGACCTCAACGGCTACATCCTCGAGGACGCCGCGATCGACTACCTGGAGCAGACCTCGCTGATCCAGCTCGACAAGAGCAACATCCTCGACGCGCAGGGCATCCGCAAGATCACCGAGCTGACGGCCCTGGAGCACGTGCGCACCAACGAGTTCACGCGCAACGAGGAGAAGGAGATCACCCGCCAGAACGTCGAGGCACGCGAGGCCATCCTGGAGCTGGAGCGCCGCCAGGCCGACGCGGAGCTGAAGCAGAAGCGCGAGATCGAGACGCTCAGGGCCCGCGAGGAGGCGGAGATCTTCCGCGTCCAGGCCGAGGAGCGCCTGCGCGCCCAGTCGGCCGCGCTCAAGACCGACGAGCAGCTCGGCGTCCAGAACGAGAACCGCGCCCGCGAGGTCGCCGTGGCCGAGAAGAACCGCGAGCGGGTCATCGCCATCGAGTCCGAGCGCATCGAGAAGGACCGCATGCTCGAGGTCATCTCGCGCGAGCGGGAGACCGAGCTGTCGCGCATCGCCAAGGACAAGGAGGTCGAGACGGAGAAGCGCTCGATCGCCGAGGTGATCCGCGAGCGCATCGTGGTCGAGAAGACCGTGGCCGAGCAGGAAGAGGGCATCAAGAAGCTGCGCGCGCTCGAAGAGGCCGAGCGGCTGCGGCAGACCACGATCATCGCCGCCGAGGCCGAGGCCCAGGAGAACCTGGTCAAGGACATCAAGGCCGCCGAAGCCGCGGAAGCCGCCTCGAAGTTCAGGGCCCGCGAGGAGCTCGTGCTCGCCGAGGCCCGCCAGCAGGCCGCCGACCTCGACGCCCGCGCCAAGATCCGCCTCGCCGAGGGCGTCCAGGCGTCCGCCGCCGCCGAAGGCCTGGCCAAGGTCCAGGTGCGCGAGCGCGACGCGGAGGCGATCGAGAAGGTCGGCCGCGCCGAGGCCCTCGTCATGGCCGAGAAGCTGCGCGCCGAGGCCGACGGCGCCCGCGCCATGGCCCTCGCCCAGGGCGACAAGCTCAAGGCCCAGGCCGACGGTGAGACCGCGCTGGCCGGCGCCCTCGCCTCCAAGCTGAAGGCTGAGGCGGAAGGCGCCGCCGCCATGGCGGTCGCCCAGGCGTCCGCGGTGGGCGAGAAGCTCAAGGCCGAAGCCGAGGGTCTCACCGAGAAGGCCGCCGCCATGGCCGCGCTCGACGACGCCTCCCGCGCCCACGAGGAGTACCGTCTGCGGCTCGAAGCGTCCAAGGACGTCGAGCTCAAGCGCATCGACGTGCAGCGCCAGGTCGCCGAGTCGCAGGCCTCGGTGGTGGCCGCCGGTCTGGCCAAGGCCAACATCGACATCGTCGGCGGCGAGTCGACGTTCTTCGACCGGATCGTCGGCTCGATCACCGCGGGCAAG
Organism: Nonomuraea soli; assembly: GCF_013761175.1. Classification (GTDB taxonomy): domain Bacteria; phylum Actinomycetota; class Actinomycetes; order Streptosporangiales; family Streptosporangiaceae; genus Nonomuraea; species Nonomuraea soli. Next base: position 731,558 of record NZ_JACDUR010000003.1, on the reverse strand, counting down.
GCGGTCGACGGGTTCGTCGGGCACTCCACGGTGGCCTCCTCGCTCGCCGAGCCGTACCTCAACGGGTCCGCCAGCCTGACCGCCGACCTCGGGCGCATCCTCAGCGGGGTGTCGACCGACGACCTCAAGAACCTGACCATCTCGGCGCTGCTGCTGAAACTCATCCAGGGTGGCGGTCCCGACACCGGCAAGCTCAACGAGCTGCTGGAGACGGCCAGGCGGCTCGGCGTCGCCGAGTCCCCCGTGGCGGCGCTGACGGCGGCGAGAAACTGATCCGAGGCGCCGGTGCACCCTCCCGCGGTGGTGCGGGTGCACCGGCCCACGGGGCGTACGGCGGGGCGGATCGCTTCGCCGTACGGCGGGGCGGATCGCTTCGCCGCGTATGCCCCTCCTTAGGCCCCCGTGCAGCAGCGACCGGCAGGACCCAGCCACGGCCACGGCCACGGCCATGAGAAGGACAGGACGATGACCGAGACGACCGGCCTCGAGGCAGGCACCTACGAGGTGCTCAGGAACCGCCTGCTCGCCCAGTCGAAGGAACTGGCCAGGGCCGCGGAAAGCCTCAACACCCAGCGCCTGGAGGTCTTCGGCGGGTCGGAGCTCACGCTCATCGGCACCGAGCGCCTCCGCACCGAGAACAACTGCGTTCTCAGAGACATCGTCTCGCTCGGCGACGTGATGCTGTTCGGGTACAACGTCTTCATCGGCCTGAAGTCCGAGACGTCCGTCAACGACGTGTTCTCTGTCCACAGGTTCACCCGGGAGGACTCGGCGTTCAGGTTCGAGGCGGCAGAGTTGGCGTCGCTCAACGACCCCGCCTTCCGTAAGGACTTCGCCGAGTTGTACCGCTACTACAAGGAGACCCGTCTCACCCAGCTCCGGCGGGTGGAGGGCAAGCTGCTGGCCGTCTTCCAGACCGGTCCCAGCGACACGCGCGTGCTCAGGTGGAGCGTCGACGCGGCCGGAGCCGCCGCCTACCAGGACAACCAGGGCGAGCGCGACCACGTCATGCCGCCGTCGCACGACTTCGAGTGGATCCCGACCACCCGCGACGACCACGTCCTTGGCCGCCATCCCCACATCGCGATCGGCAACGAGGTCTTCGTCGAGACGGTCGGCGGCGACCTGACGATCAAGATCGAGGACAACACCGAGTCGGGCGAGGGCATCTACACCGAGCCCGTCAACGAGCCCCTGCAGTCACTCGCCGACGCCGACGTCGAATACGCCCGCATCGGCCCGCTTCTCCTGCTGCGCGTCAAGCCGTACAAGGAGACCGCCTGGCGGCACCTGGTCTTCAACACCCGCACCAAGATCGTCACCAGGCTCGACGGCATCGGCCAGGCGTGCCAGCGACTGCCCGAGGACCAGGGTCTGATCTTCCCCGGCGGCTACTACCTGTCCACGGGCATCAGCAAGACCTTCGACACCGACGTCACCGACCTGGAGTTCGAGCGCGTCATCCGCTCGCCCAACGGCGAGGACGCGCTCTACGTCTTCCACGCGCGCGGCGACGGCAGGTCACTGCTGCTGCCGTACAACGTGATCCGCAAGGAGGTCGCCAACCCGATCCCGTGCCACGGGTTCTCGCTGTTCGACGACGGCACGATGATCGTCTTCAGGGCCACCTCCGACGAGCCGACCCGCGTGCACCCGATGCAGGTCTGGCAGACCCCGTACGTCTCCGACACCTACGCCGCCGCCCAGCCCGCCGGCACCGGCCCGCTGGAGCGCATCGGCAACGCCGAGCTGGTCAGGGGCATCTCCGACGCGCTGTCCGTGGCGCGCATGGGCGACGAGATGGCCGCCTCCCAGGCGATGTTCGAGGCGCTCATCGCCGCGTGCACCCGCGCCGCCGACCACTACCACTGGCTCGGCGAACACGGCCTGCGCGAGCCGCTGGCCGAGGTGCGCGCCACCGCCGAGCAGGTGCTCGACGAGTTCGAGAAGGTCGAGCAGCTCACCGAGCAGGCCGAGCGGGCGCTGCGCGAGGCCTCCGACGAGACCGTCACGCTGATCCGCCAGGCGCGGGCCGACACGCCGGGCTCCGCCGACGCGTGGGTCGCGTCGCTCGCCTCGCTGCGCCGCGCCCAGGGACGACTGGTCGGGCTGCGCGAGATCCGCTACATCGACGTGACCCGGCTCGAAGGGCTCTCTGCCGAACTGGCGGCCGAGCTGAAGTCCGTCGGCGAGCGCGCCGTCTCCTTCCTGCAGGGCGCCGACGCCTTCACCGGCTACCACGCCGCCGTCGAACAGCTGGCCGCCGAGGCAGGGGCGATCGCCACCGTGTCGCAGTCGGCGCCCGTCGTCGAGAAGCTCGCCGTCCAGTCGGAAGGACTGGAGGTCGTCACCGAGGTCGTCGGCTCCCTCGACATCGCCGACGCCACCGTCCGCACCTCCATCCTGGCCCGCATCGCCGAGGTCATCGCCGGGGTCAACCGCGCGCGTGCCATCCTCGACGGCCGCCGCCGCGAGCTGATGACCGTCGAGGGCCGCGCCGCCTTCGCCGCCGAGTTCGCCCTGCTCGGCCAGGCCGTCACCGGCGCGCTGGCCATGGCAGGCAGCCCCGAGCGCTGCGACGAGCAGCTCGGCAAGCTCATGCTGCAACTGGAGACCCTCGAATCCCGCTTCGGCGAGCTCGACGACTTCTCCGCCCAGCTCGCCGACAAGCGCGACGACGTCTACGAGGCGTTCTCGGCGCGCAAACAGACCCTGCTCGACGAGCGCACCCGCCGCACCGACCGGCTCTTCACCTCGGCCGAACGCATCCTGACCAGCGTCTCGCGCCGCGTCTCCACGCTCGCCACGCTCGACGACGTCAACACCTACTTCGCCACCGACCCCATGATCACCAAGCTCCGCGCGGTCTCGTCCGAGCTGCGCGAGCTGGGCGACAGCGTGCGCGCCGAGGAGCTCGACGGCCGCCTCAAGGCCGCCCAGCAGGAGGCCGGCCGCGCCCTGCGCGACCGGCTCGACCTGTTCACCGACGGGGGCGAGACCCTCCGCCTGGGGCGGCACCGGTTCGCGGTCAACACCCAGCCCATCGACCTGACGCTCGTGCCCCACGACGGGACGATGCACTTCTCCATCACCGGCACCGACTACCGCTCCCCCGCCCCCGCCTCCTTCGCCGACACCCGGCCGTTCTGGGACCAGCTCCTCGTCTCCGAGACGCCCCACGTCTACCGGGGCGAACACCTGGCCGCCGCCCTGCTCCCCACCGCCCGGCCCGACGACGACCTCCCGGCCCTCGTACGGCAGGCGGCGGAGTCGCGCTACGACGAGGGGTACGAGCGGGGGGTGCACGACCATGACGCGGCGCTGATCCTCGACGCGCTGGTACGGCTGACGTTGGGGGCGGGGTTGTTGCGCTTCCCCTCCAGGGCTCGGGCTGCGGCGCAGCTGTATTGGGCGTATGGGGTGGATGAGGTTTCACGTAAAACAATCGCCGTGCGAGCTTCGTCGCTGGCGCGTGCCCGGGGGTTGTTCGGAGGGGCGTCGGGTGGGGTCGAGGCGTTGGGCGGGGAGCTGGGGGGTGCGATTGCGCGGTTCTTGGGGCGGGTGAGCGCGGACCAGGCGCACTCGGGCCAAGTGCCGCCGCTCGCCGAGCAGGCCCTCGCCGCCACCCACGCGACCACGATCTCGTCGCCCACCGGCCACCCCACAGGCTTCACCGCCACCGGCGGCCACCCCCTGCAGCCGCACCCCGCCGCCCACCACACAGGGGCGCCCACACCCATCAGCCCCTTCCCGGCGCCGGCCTCCGGCGGCCCCCTCTCTGCGCCCGGCGGTGGCGGTGCGCCCGGTCTTTCCACGCCGGGCGGCGGGGGTGTACCCGGTCACGCCACGGCGGGCGGTGGCAGTGCGCCGGGCCTCTCCACGCCGAGCGGTGGCGGTGTACCCGGTCACGCCACGGCGGGCGGTGGCAGTGCGCCCGGTCACGCCACGGCGGGCGGTGGCAGTGCGCCCGGTCACTCCACGCCGGGTGGTGGCAGTGCGCCCGGTCACTCCACGCCGAGCGGTGGCGGTGTAACCGGTCACTCCACGCCCGGTAGCGGCGCGCCCGGTCTCTCCGCACCCGGTGGCGGCGCGGCGATGAGCTCGGCGGCCGACAGCCATTCGCCGTCCAGCTCGGCGGGCATCCACGCCGGCTCCCCCATCCCCCAGGCCTCGACCTCCACCAACGGTCACCATGGCGCGAGCCCCCATGCCCTCGACGACATGAGCGTGGCCGACCTGGCCGCGGCACTCGGGGTCGACGGCGCTACGGCGGCGCTCGCGGGCGAGTACCTCGTCGAGGAGCTGGCCGCCACGCCCGCGGGCTTCGTCACCAGCTCCACCGCCCGGGCCCTGATCGAGCGCTTCCACCAAGCGCTCGGCCCGGACAAGGTCAGGGAGTTCCAGGCCGACCTCCAGCAGCTCGCCCTGCCGTACAGAGTCCAGCTCGCCCAGGCCTGGCTGGAGGCGTTCGAGCAGGCCCCCGAGCTGCCCGAGGCGCTGGCGCTCCTACTGTGCGACGTGCCGCGCTACGACTCCAGCGCCGCGCTGACCGCCACCGTCGAAGGGCTGCTCGGCACCCATCCCCGCATCTCCGAACGCAGGCTGGAGGTCAGGCTCGACGAGATCCTGCCCAGGACCAAGGCCTTCCGCGACGAGCGGGTGCCCGCCTACCGGGCCTACCAGAAGCGCCGCAACGAGCTGGTCCAGATCGAGAAGGACAAGCTGCGGCTCGAGGAGTACAGGCCCAAGGTCATGAGCGCCTTCGTGCGCAACCGGCTCCTCGACGAGGTCTACCTGCCGCTCATCGGCGACAACCTCGCCAAGCAGCTCGGCGCCGCTGGAGAGGGCAAGCGCACCGACCAGATGGGGCTCCTGCTGCTCATCTCACCGCCCGGGTACGGCAAGACGACGCTGATGGAGTACGTCGCCAGCCGCCTCGGGCTGCTCTTCGTCAAGGTCAACGGTCCGGCACTCGGTCACGACGTCACCTCGCTCGATCCCGCCGAGGCGCCCAACGCCACCGCCCGCCAGGAGGTCGAGAAGATCTCCTTCGCGCTGGAGTCGGGCAACAACACGCTGCTCTACCTCGACGACATTCAACACACCTCGCCCGAGCTGCTGCAGAAGTTCATCTCGCTGTGCGACGCCCAGCGGCGCATCGAGGGCGTGTGGAACGGCCGCACCCGCACCTACGACCTGCGGGGCAAGCGCTTCGCCGTGTGCATGGCGGGCAACCCGTACACCGAGTCCGGGCAGCGTTTCCGCATCCCCGACATGCTCTCCAACCGCGCCGACGTGTGGAACCTGGGTGACGTGCTCAGCGGCAGGGAGGAGCTGTTCGCGCTGAGCTACATTGACAACGCGCTGACCTCCAACCCGGTGCTCGCCCCCCTGTCGACCCGCGACCGCGGCGACGTCGAGCTGCTGGTCCGGCTGGCACGCGGTGACTCGTCGGTCCGTGCCGACCAGCTCACGCACCCGTACTCCAAGGTCGAGCTGGAGCAGGTCCTCGCCGTCCTGCGCAAGCTGATCAGGGTGCAGGAGGTGGTGCTGGCCAACAACCAGGCCTACATCGCCTCGGCCGCCCAGTCCGACGATGCGCGCACCGAGCCTCCGTACAAGTTGCAGGGGTCGTATCGGAACATGAACAAGCTCGCCGAGCGCATCGTCCCCGCGATGAACGACGCCGAGCTGGAGGCGGTCATCTCCGACCACTACCTGGGTGAGGCGCAGACGTTGACGACGGATGCGGAGTCGAACCTGCTGAAGCTGGCCGAGCTGCGCGGGGTGCTGACCGCCGAGCAGGAGGCTCGGTGGAGGGACGTCAAGCAGGCGTTCCTGCGGGCCCGGGCGCTGGGCGGGGCGGCGGACGACCCGGTGACGCGGGCGGTGGGGGCGATCGGGCTCCTCGCCGACCGGGTGGGCGAGGTGGGCTCGGCGATCCGCGCGAGTTGAGCCACCGGGCTGCGCGAGTTGAGCCACCGGGCCGGGCGAGTTGAGCCACCGGGGCCGGAGCTCGGGCTCTGACTGAGGTTTTCGACGGGTGATCGGCCTGTCCGAAGAACCAGAGCTGCCTGCCCTGCCCGCCGGACCCCCAGCGCGTGATTGGGTGCCCAAAGGGGACGACGCCTCGCCTTCGGGCACCTCCAAGGGGACGACACTCGCCTTCGGACACGCCCCTCGCCTTCGGCGCGCCCGAGAGGGTGAGACCCGCCTTCGAGCACGCCCGAGGGGACGACACCTCGCCCCCGGCGCGGCTGAAGCGGCCGATGCCGTTCCCTCGGGTGTGACTGCGGCGTCTCCCTCAAGCGCGACTCCACGGACGAGCGCCCAAGGGTGAAGCGCCCCGGTTACACGGTGCGGCGGGCGACGATCTTGCCCGCGTCGAGCTCCACGTGGGTGCCGGTGAAGCGGGAACGCATGCGGCGGTCGTGGGTGACGATCACCAGCGCGCCCGGGTAGTCGACCAGGGCCTCCTCAAGCTCCTCCACCAGCGCGGGAGACAGGTGGTTGGTGGGCTCGTCGAGGAGGAGCAGGTCGACGGGGTCGGTGACGAGGCGGGCGAGCTCGATGCGGCGGCGCTGGCCGTACGAGAGCTCGCCGACCCGGAGCCGCAGGTCGCCGGGCCGGAACAGGCCCAGCGACAGGAGCGCCTCGGCGTGCTCCTCCGGGGCACCGGCGCGGCCGGAGGCGAAGGCTTGGAGCACGGTGAGTGCCGGGTTCCAGGGGGTTTCCTCCTGTCGCAGGTAGCCGACGGTGCCGTTGACGTGGACGGTGCCGGTGTCGGGGGTGAGCTCGCCGGCGAGGACGCGCATGAGGGTGGACTTGCCTGCACCGTTGGGTCCGGTGACGAGCAGGCGCTCGCCGTACCCGATGCGCAGGCCACCGGGCAGGTGCAGGCGGGAGCCGACGGTGACGCCGGTCAGCTCGGCCCTCGGCGGGAAGAGCTGGGTGAGCATGGTTTCGGCGATGGCCTGCCAGGGCTGGTCGAGGGCGGAGGGTTGATCCGGGGTGTGCAGTGCGGCCGCGAGCCCGCCGACGGCCGGTGACGGGCTCGCGTCGGCGGTGGCGCCTGAGGCCACGGCCGGGGACGGGCCCGAGGCGGCGGTGACGCCTCGGGCGACCGCCGGTGACAGGCCCACGCCGGCGGCGTCCAGTGAGCCGAGGCCACCGGCGGCGTTGGCGCCTGGGGCGAGGGCCGGGGACGGGCCCACGCCTGCGGCGTCCAGTGAGCCGAGGCCCCGTGATGAGCCCGCGGTACCGGCGAGTGTCGCGCCAGCAACCGTGCCAGCAACCGTGCCTGGAATCGTGCCCGAGCTGGTCGTGATCGAGGCGCTGAAGCGCAGCCGCTCCGGCGGTGCCGCGACCGGGTCGCCGTGGAGGGCCTCCAGGCGCGCCTGCGACTGCCGGATCCGCCCCATCGCCCCGTGCGAACGCCCGCGAGCACGCCAGGCGCCGATCCCGCCCATGCCCGCCTTCGACATCTTGCGCGGGATCGCCGCCATCCTACCCGCGTTGGCCGCGACGAGGCCGCTGTGCCGTTCGACCTCAAGCACCCACTCCTCGTGCCGCCGCGTCCAGGCGGCGCGTTCGGCCGCCTTGGCGGCGAGGTAGCCGGAGTACCCGTTGCCGTAGCGCCGCACCTTGCCGAGGTCGACTTCGAGGATCACCGAGGTGATGCGCTCCAGGAAGACCCGGTCGTGGGTGATGGCGACGACGGTGCCGCGATGGCCGCGCAGGTGCTGCTCCAGCCAGGCCACGGCGTGGTCGTCGAGGTCGTTGGTGGGCTCGTCGAGCAGGAGCAGTTCGGGCGCGGAGGCGAGGGTCGCGGCGAGGGCGAGCCGGGAGCGTTCGCCGCCCGACAGGCTGCCGAGTGCCCGGCCGCGGTCGAGCGACGGCAGGCCGAGCCCGTGCAGGGCGGCGTCGACCTGGTTGTCGGCGTCGTACCCGCCGCGGGCCTCGAACCGGGCGATCAGCTCGCCGTAGGCCTCAAGGGTGGATTCGTCAAGGTTGTCCTCCATCGTGTGCAGTTCGGCCTCCAGGGTGCGGAGGTCGGACAGGGCCAGGTCGATGGCCTCCTGGACGGTGGCCTCGGCCGGCAGGTCGAGGGTCTGGGCCAGGTAGCCGATCCCTCCGGGGGCGACCACGGTGAGCTCGCCGTTATCGGGGCTGAGGACCCCGGCGATGAGCTTGAGCAGCGTGGACTTGCCGGATCCGTTGTCGCCGATGATCCCGATCCGCTCGCCCGGCTTGACGGTGAGCGAGACCTGGTCGAGCACGACGCGGTCGTCGTAGCGCTTGGTGACGGAAGAGAGTGCGAGTTGCGCGGTGCGCATAAATGGTCCTCCTGGTTGCGTGCACGGGCGGATGTACGGCGGAGCGCGTGCTCGACGCCTGCGGCGCTTACAGGAAGATCTGGTAACCCATGCCTGGAACAGTACCCGGCCAATCGACAAGACGCAACGTCTCGTCTCAAGAAATTTTGGAAGTGGCCTCCACCTGGATCGCCGTCGCACGGCTGAGGAAGTCCAGAATCAGCTCCAGCTGCTCGTCCGTATAGCCCGCGTACAGCTCGGCCAGGCCGCTGACCAGGGGCTCGAAGATCTCGTCACCCCCCGAGAGCATCTCGGCATTGAGCTCCACGATCACCCGCCGCCGGTCGCGCGGATCTCGCACGCGCCGTACGAACCACTTGGCCTCCAGCCGGTCGAGCAACCCCGTAACCGAGGCGGGGGCCAGCCCGGTGAGCTTGACGATCTCCCCCGCGGTCAGGGGCCCGTGCCGTTGCAGCAGGTCGAGCGTCTTCTCCTCGCTCGCCCCGAGCCCCAGATGCGCCGCGACGGCGGTGTGGAACATGACCGCCGCGTTGCTGTTCTCCCGTCCGGCCAGGACCAGGGCGTCGAGAAGATTCTTTCGGTGTTCCGAAATATCTCTGGACATGACATCTCCGCGTTTGTCATTATTTCGTTAGGCCGAACGAAAGGATACCACCATGAAGGCTTTGATCATCGGATGTGGCATTGCTGGTCCCGTGACCGCTATGGCACTCCAGCGCGTCGGCATCGAGTCCCACATCTTCGAGGCCTACGGCGGCGACGCGGCGAGCGTCGGCTCCTTCCTCAACGTCGCCTCCAACGGCCTCGACGCGCTGCGCACCCTAGGCGCCCACCACCCGGTCATGGCAGCAGGCATCCCCACTCCCACCATGATCATGTGGAGTGGCACGGGCAAACGTCTCGGGCAGGTGCCCAACGGCATGGCCCTCGACGACGGCACGGTCAGTCACACCATCCAGCGCGCCGACCTGTTCAGGATCGTCCGCGACGAAGCCCGCTCCCGAGGCGTCGAGATCTCGTACGGCAAGCGCCTGGTCACCCTCGACGACACGGGATCCGAGGTCGTCGCCCACTTCGACGACGGCACCACCGCGACCGGCGACATCCTGATCGCCGCCGACGGCGTGCACTCGCGCACCCGGCAGCTGATCGCACCGGCGCGGCCGCGCTACAGCGGGCTGTACAGCTTCGGCGGCATCGTCCCTGACGGCGGCCTGCCGGGTGATCCCGGCGAGTATCACATGATCTTCGGCAAGAAGGCGTTCTTCGGTTACACCGTCGCCTCCGGCGGCGACACCTGGTGGTTCGCCAACCTGCCGAGCGAGATCGTCGAGCGGGAGGATTGGAAGCCCCTGCTCATCGAGGCCTTCCGCGGCGACGCCAACGACTCGGCCGGCCTGATCGCCCGCAGCCGGATCGACGCGGCGGTGCCCATCTACGACCTGGCTCCCCTGCCGACCTGGCACCGGGGCCGGGTGGTGCTCACCGGCGACGCCGCCCACGCCACCTCGCCCAGCGCGGGCCAGGGCGCCTCGCTCGCCATCGAGGACGCGCTCGTGCTGGCCGACTGCCTCAAGCGGGAGGCCGATCCGTTCGCCGCCTTCGAGGCACGCCGCCGTGACCGGGTCGAGAAGGTCGTGGCGTATTCACGGCGGATCAGCAACAACAAGGCCGCCGGGCCGGTGGGCCGGGTGGTGCGCGACTCGCTGATGCCGTTCTTCCTCAGGAAGACGGCCAGCAGCGAGTCGCTGGCCTGGCTGTACCGGCACCACGTGGAGTTCTCACAGTGACGCGAGGGCCGCTTCGACCGAGGCGCGTCCGGCGGGCAGCAGCGGCAGCCGCACCTCAGGCGTCGCGATCATCCCCTGGGCGTGCAGCACGCCCTTGAGCACGGTGGGGTTCGGCTCGGCGAACAGCGTGACCGACACGCGCGCCAGCCGGGCACCGAGCTCCCGCGCCCGCAGCACGTCGCCCGCACGCCAGGCACCGGCCAGTTCGACGAAGTCACGGGTGGCCAGATGGGCCGAGGCCAGGATGCCGCCCGCCGCGCCGAGCGCGAGCAGCGGCGAGACGAACACGTCGTCGCCCGCGAGCACCGAGAAGTCCTGGGGCGGGTCCCCCAGCAGCGAGACGGCCGTGGCGTCGAGGCCGGAGGCGTACTTCACCCCGGCGACCATCGGCAGCCCGCCCAGGTGGCGCAGCGTCTCGGCGCCGACGTTCTGCCCGGTCCGGTAGGGAATGTGGTAGATCACCAGCGGGACCGCCGTGGCCGCGGCCAGCGCCTCGAAGTAGGCCACCACACCGCGCTCGCCGGGCCGTACGAACGACGGCACCGTGACCAGCGCCGCGTCGGCCCGGAGCGAGCGCAGGGTGTCGGCGGTGACGCGCGGGTCGGCACTGCCGGCGCCGACGATCAGCGTGGCACCGTGCTCGCGCGCGGCCCGGGCCGCCACGCGCACGACGGCGGCGCGCTCCGGTTCGGTCAGCGTGGCGGTCTCACCGGTGGTGCCCAGCGCGACCAGGCCGGCGGCGCCCTGGTCGAGGACGTGGTGGGCGAGCTTGTCGAGTCCGGCCAGGTCGACCGAGCCGTCGGCGGCGAAAGGAGTGATCAGCGGTACGTGGATTCCTGCGAGCATGTCTCCACCATGCGGCGGCCTCATCATGCAGGTCCAGTTCACGTTTCTGCGGTTGAGCGTAAGCTGTTCTGATGCTGGACCCTCGCAAGCTTCGCCTCCTGCGCGAACTGGCCCATCGCGGAACGATCGCCGCCGTGGCCGAGGCGCTCACGTTCACGCCCAGCGCGGTCTCGCAGCAGCTGTCCGCGCTGGAACGTGAGGCGGGCGTGCCCCTGCTGGAGCGCACGGGCCGCACGGTCGCCCTGACCCCGGCCGCGCACCTGCTGGTCGAGCACGCGCAGGCCGTACTTGAGCAGCTCGAACGGGCCGAAGCGGCACTCAGGGCGCTGACCGAGGGGCCGCGCGGGCCGCTGCGGATCGGCGCGTTCCCCACGGCGGCCCGCACGCTGCTGCCGCCCGCCCTCGCCGGGCTGCCGCCCGGGCTGGAGCCGATGGTCACCGAGATCGACCCGGCCGACGTGTCGGCGGCGCTGCGCGCGGGCGAGCTGGACGTCGCGCTGATCCATGAGTACGACTTCGTCCCGCCGATCACCGATCGCAGCGTCGAGACCCACGCGCTGTTCAGCGAGGCGGTCTTCCTCACCCAGCGCACGAGCCTGGAGGAGGCCCGCGACGATCCGTGGATCCTCGCCAAACCCGGCACCCTCTGCCACACCATGACGATCCGGGCCTGCCAGGCGGCCGGGTTCGAGCCCCGCGCGCGCCATCATCTCGACGACTTCGACACGGTCCTGGCCTTCGCCGCCGCCGGGCAGGGCGTCGCGCTCGTGCCGGAGCTGGCGGCGCGCCCACCCCACCCGGGCGTACGGCTGACGCCGCTGCCGATCAGCCGCCGCACGCTGATCGCCTTCAGGCGGGGGTACGGCGGGCATCCGGCGGTCAGCGCGTTCCATCAGGTCATGGCGGGGATGACGGTGTTCCAGAGCAGCTGATCGACGGTCGCGGTGTCGTTGTTGTACAGCCCGGCGGTCGCCACGATGACCACGTTGCGCGCAGGGAAGACGATCAGGCGCTGCCCGCCGTTGCCGAAGGCGCCCCGCCAGCCGTCGCCGACATACCACTGCATGCCGTACGAACCGCCGTCCTCCCGCTTGATCATCGGCTCCAGCGGCGCCTCCATCGCGAACCGCCCGATCGCGGCGAGATCGCGGGGCGCGAGCCGCAGGCCCGACGCGGCCAGCACCACGCCGTCGGCCCCGCGCGACCACTCCCACGACGAGATGCCGAGCGGCCGGAAGAGCCTGGCGTCGGCGTACTCCTCCAGCGGCAGGCCCGTGCCCTTCTCGATGATGCGTCCGACCAGGGCCGACGCGCCGCCGGTGTAGTGCCATCCCGCCCCGGGCTCCTGGACCAGGGGCTGCTCCAGGATGAAGCGGTAGCGGTCGGGCGCCGACTCCATGGCGATCTCGCTGTTGGCGATGCTGGTGTACGGCACGCTTTCGTCCCAGTGCAGGCCCAGGGTCATGGTGAGGGCGTGCTCGATCCTCAGCGCGTCCTTGCCTGAGATGTCGCCGTATTCGGGGAACTGCTCCATCAGGCTCGCGGACGGTTCCGGCACCGCACCCTCGGCGAGCGCCGTGCCGTACAACAGGCCGACCACGCTCTTGCTGACCGATCGGATGTCGTGCAGCGTCTCCGGGCCGAACCTCACCCGTCCTAGCGCCTCGTTGAGCCGGTAGTCCTCGCCCTCGCCATACCTCTCGAAGATCAGCTCTTCACCCTGGAGAACGACGAGTCCGTGCAGGTCGGGGTGCCACCAATCCACTGTCATAGGGCCTTTCTAGGGCATGACACCGTGTGAGAGTCCACCCTGACCCATACCAGTTGAGATTTGTTGGAACAAATGGCAAGAAAGCCCTGGAAATGCGGCAGAGAGTGCGCATACTGAAGGAACCCAGTCCAGGAGCGTCCTCATGCGGAAGACACCCCCACGCATGGCCACGGAGGACGAACAGCTCGAAACGAGCCACTTCCTCCACCTCGCAGCGGTCGACTTCACCGGCATCTACGCGGTGCACCTCGCCGCCAAGGATGAACGGCTGAAAATGACCAGGCTGGCGATGAGCCTGCTGTCCGCGCCCTTCGCGGCGGCGATCGCGCTGGCCAGCACCAAGGTCGTCGACCCTGCCAGCCTGACCAGCTGGCAAACCGTGCCCTGGTACCTGTTCGCCCTGGTGGCGGCCTTCGGGGTGCTCGGCGTACTGCCGTTCCTGCGCATGATCGAAGCCGTCGACGCGCACGCCAGGACCGCGCGGGCGCTCAACAACTTCCGCCTGCTCTACACCGGACGGCTCAAGCAGGACCTCGACTGGTCGCCCAACCTGCCGACCAACCCGCAGTTCCCGGAGACCTACGCGCCGCTCACCTGGCCTGGCATCAACGTCATGATGCTGGCCGTCGCCAACTCCGCCTACCTCACCGTCGGCGTCACCGGCCTGGCCCGCCAGTCACCCAACCTCTCCCTGCTGCTGATCAGCATCCTGATGGTCGCGTTGCTCCACTATTCGGTCTACTACGTGCGCTGCAACATCTCCAGGCGGAGGCGTTACCCATGATCGAACAGGCCTCCTGCGGTGAGGCGTGGTTCTGGCTGATGCGTCACGTCCAGGCGTACGGCACGCCGGCCGACGACGACCGCGGGCCCGTCCTCGAGGCTCCCGCCGTGCTCTTCTCCATCAAGCAGGTGGACCGGCGCGACCCGCTCATCGAGAGGTACGGCGACGCGGCCAAGGCCGCCCTCTACGCCAGGAAATTCACCGAGAACGAGATCGTTGCGCCCTTCAAGTACAGCTACGGGGAACGCATCAACGGCCAGGTGCAGTGGGCGAGCGAGGTGCTGCGGGCCAAGCCGTACAGCAAGAGCGCGTGGATCTCGCTCACCCGGCCGGCGGAACCGGCCAACGAGGTGCCCTGCCTGACCGGGGTGGCGTTCCGGATCAGGCAGGAGCGGCTGGTGATGACCGCGGCCTTCCGGTCGCAGAACGCCTACACGAGCTATCTGAATTATGTTCCGCTCGCAGACGTCCAGGCCGGGATGGCGCGGATTCTCGGCCTGGGCTGCGGCTCCATGCGGATCTTCGTGGATGTGCCTCACCTGTACCTCGCCGACCTCGGCCAGGTGTCGGGGCTGATGCGGCGCTACGTGGCCTGAACGGGCGACCCGGCTTCGCGCGGAGCCGGGTCGCCCGTTCGTCACGACTTGGCGGCGGCCGGGGCGGCACTGAGCGGCGCGGCGATCTCCTCCAGCCCCTTCCGCTCGGCCTTCACCCCCATGATCAGCTCCACGATCCCGCCGAAGATCATCACAATGGCACCGATCGTGAAGGCCAGCGCGGTGTTGCCCGGCACGCCCGTCTCCACGAGCGAGGCGAAGATCAGCGGCCCGGCGATGCCACCCGCCGCGGTGCCGATGGCGTAGAAGAACGCGATCGCCATCGCCCGCGTCTCCATCGGGAAGATCTCGCTCACCGTCAGATAGGCCGCCGAGGCGCCGGCCGAGGCGAAGAAGAGCACCACGCACCAGCACGCCGTCAGCGTCACCGCGGTGAGCACGCCCTGGTTGAACAGCCACGCCGTACCCAGCAACAACACCCCGGACCCGATGTAGGTCGCCGAGATCATCGGCACCCGGCCGACCGTGTCGAACAGCGGCCCCAGCAGCAACGGGCCGAGCAGGTTGCCGACACAGATGACTGCGAAGTAGTAGCCCGCGCTCGTGTCGATCTTGAAGAACGTCGACAGGATCTGCGCGTAACCGAAGGTGATCGCGTTGTAGAGGAACGCCTGACCCAGGAAGAGCGACAAGCCCAGAATCGTGCGCTTGGGATAGAGCGCCACCATCGTATGCGCGATGCGGACGAAGCCGATCGAGTGGCGGGTGTGGATGGTCATCTCCTGCTGCGGCTCCTCCAGCCGCTCGCCCGTCTCGCGCTCCACCTCGTCCTCGATGCCGCGCACGATGCCCTCGGCCTCGTCGCCCCTGCCGTGGATGAACAACCACCTCGGACTCTCCGGCACGTGCCGCCGCACCAGCAGGATGCCGATGCCCAGCACCACACCCAGCCCGAACGCGATACGCCAGCCGACGTTGACCGCGAAATTGTTCAACAGCGGGACCGTGAGCAACGCCCCCGCCGCGGCGCCCAGCCAGAAGCTGCCGTTGATGATGATGTCGATGCGGCCGCGATGCCTGCTCGGGATCAGCTCGTCGATCGCGGAGTTGATCGCCGCGTACTCACCGCCGATGCCGAAACCGGTCATGAAGCGGAACAGGAAGAACCACCAGGCGCTGAAGGAGAACGCCGTCATCGCGGTGGCGACCAGGTAGACGAGCAGGGTGATGATGAAGAGCTTCTTGCGGCCGAACTTGTCGGTCAGCCAGCCGAAGAACAACGCGCCCGTGCACGCCCCCGCCACGTAGAGCGCCGCGGCCAGACCCGCGACCTGCGCCTGGGTGATCTCGACCCCGCTGCCGGGCTTGGCCAGCTGGGCGGAGAGGTTGCCCACGATCGTCACTTCCAGGCCGTCGAGGATCCAGACGGTTCCCAGGCCGATGACGATCATCCAATGCCAGCGTGACCAGGGGAGGCGGTCAAGGCGGGCCGGGACTTTGGTAGAGACGGTTCCCGTCGTCATAAGCGTGACGCGCTACCCATAACGCCGCAAGAGATGCTCAACCTCGCTGCAATACTCACTCGCTAGATTGCGGGGAATGAGAGCCCGCATCAGCGTGATCGCCAGCTACCTTCCGGCCAGGACGCTCACCAGCGACGAGGTGGAGCAGTCGGTGTCGGGGTACCGGCCACCGCGCGGGATCGTCGAGCGCATGACGGGCATCCGGCGCCGGCACGTGGCCGAGCGGGGGCAACAGGCTTCGGACCTGGCAGTGGCAGCGGCCCTCCGCATCCTCGCCCCGCTCGCGGGGCGGGACGGGTCCCAGCCACCTGCTGTACGGCTGGGCCCGCGGACATCGGGTGAGCGGCTTGGCTCGGGGGCGTCGGGTGAGCGGCTCGACCCGCAGGCGTCGGGTGGGCGGCTTGGCGCCCGAGGCAGCGTTTGCGGGAGTCATGCGGCGCCCGGGCTCGGCGTCGATGCCGGGAGCGGGGCCGATGGCAGTGCGAGCGATGCGGCATGCGGCGCGGCTCGAAGCGACGCCGAACGCGGAGCCGGAGGTCTCGTGGCGGGCACTGTGGCCGGAGCCGCCGCGGACGGTGTCGCCGCGGACGGTGTCGCCGCGGACGGTGTCGCCGCGGACGGTGTCGCCGCGGACGGTGTCGCCGCGGACGGTGTCGCCGCGCCCGATGCTGGTGCCGCGCCCGATGCTGGGCAGCCTGAGGTGCGGTGGGCGGACGGGGTGGCGCGGCCGGTGGAGCGTGAGGACATCGACCTGCTGATCTTCGCCTCCGCTTCCCAGGACATGGTCGAGCCCGCCACCGCCCACATCGTGGCCGCCAAGCTCGCCCTCACCTGTCCCGTCTTCGACGTGAAGAACGCGTGCAACAGCCTCCTCAACGGCATCCAGATCGCCGAAGCCCTCATCGTCACGGGCGCGCACCGGCGGGTGCTCGTCTGTACGGGCGAGACGCCGTCGCGGGCCATCCGCTGGCAGGTGCGTGACCGCGCGCAGTTCGTCGACTCCTTCGCCGGCTACACGCTCTCGGACTCGGGAGCCGCAGTGCTGGTCGAGGCGGATGCCGACCGGGGCATCTTCTACCGCGGCTTCTCGGCCGACTCCGCCGCCTGGGCCATCGGCACGCTGCCGGGCGGCGGGTCGGCGCATCCGCGCGATCCCGACTACTCCTACTTCCGCGGTGACGGCAGGCGGCTGAAGGAGGCCTTCGAGCTGGTCGGCCCCGACCTCTTCCTGGACGCGTTGAAGCGCACCGGGATGCACTGGGACGACTTCGCCATGGTCGCCGTGCACCAGGTGGCGCTGCCGTACCTGGACTTCCTGGCCCGGTCGCTGGACATCCCCGAGGACAAGCTGGTGGTGACGCTGCCCGAGCACGGTAACTGTGCTTCGGCCACCCTCCCCCTGCAGCTGTCGCTGGGCCCGTGGCAGGCGGGTGACCGGGTCGCCTTACTGGGGCTCGGCGGCGGGATCAGCCTGGGTGTGATGCTGGCGGAGATGTGACCCGGTTCCTGGATCACGAGGCACGGCTCTATCTGGCGGCGCATCCTTTCGCCTATCCGTTGCTGCGACTGCTCGCGCGGCTGGGGCCGGTGGTGAGGGTGCCGAGGCTGGGCGTGGTCGTCAACGACGCGGCGGTGGCCCGGCGGGTGTTGATGGATCCTGCCTTCCGTAAGGACGGGCCCGGCTCGCCCGGCGACCTGTGGACGCCGGTGCTGGGGCCGTCGGTGCTGCTCAACATGGAGGGCGAGGCGCATGCCGCGCTCCGGGCGAAGCTGGCGCCGTTGTTCGTGCCCGCGACGGTGCGGGCGCTGGTGGCCGACGTGCTCGCGGGACCCCTCGACGAGCTCGAGGGTCGGCTGGCGCGGGGCGAGACGGTCGACCTGGTGGACACGATGCGGCTGATGGCCGGTGCGGTGATCTGCAAGGTCATCGGGCTCGGCGAGGTGTCGGAGGAGCGTGCGCGGGAGCTGTTCGCCGATGGGGAGCGGGTGGTGTCGATGGTGTCGCTGCGCACTCGCAGCCTGTCGGCGCGGCAGGTGAAGGTCGCCAGGGAGGTGCTCGACCGGATCGGCGACATCGCCTCGGCTGCCTACCGTGACGGGGACCCGGGCACGGTGATGGGACGGATGAGCGAGCTGGGGTTGTCGGAGGCCGAGGCTCGGGGGGCGGCGGGGGCCTTCTTTCTCACGGGCACGGAGACGGTGGCGACGTTCGTGCCGCGGTTGGTGGCGTTGCTGCACGATCATGGCGCTTTCGGATCGGGTCCGGGTTCCGGGGTGGAGCGCGAGGAAGAGCCCGGCGAGCGGCCTGGGGGCGGATCTGGCCGCTGGGCTGGGGGCGAGCCTGGCGGCCCGGCTCGGGGCGAGCCCGGCGACCAGGCCGGGGGCGAGCCTGGCGACCCGGCTGGGGGCGAGCCCGGCGACCGGGCCGGGGGCGAGCCTGGCGACCGGGCTGGGGGCGAGGCTGGGGACGAGGCCAGGGGTCGAGCTGGGGAGGGGCGTGGGGACCGTCCCGGGGAAGGACCCAGGGACGCTCCTGGGGGCAGGGCTGGGGGCGAAGCTGGGCTCGTTGTCGACCTTGATCGGGCGATTGAGGAGGCGATGAGGGTCACGACTCCCACTCCCGTCATGCTCCGTTCGGTGTCCCGCGTCGCCCGGGTCGGGAACGTGGATGTGCGGCCCGGCGACCGGGTGATGATCGTGACGCACAACTGCGCCCGCGCCGCAGGAGGCTTCGACCCGTCGCGGCGGCATCCGCCCGAGCTGAGGCGGCTGTGGTTCGGTGCAGGGGCGCATTTCTGCATCGGCTATCCGCTGGCCGTGGAGGAGATCAAGGCCGTGGCCTCCGTCGTGCTCCGGACGAAGGTCACGGTGGTGCGTCGGAGGGCGGCGCGTGGGGTGCTGCTGCCGACCTATGCCGAGCTGCTGGTGCGGAGGGTCGAGCCCGATGGCATCTGCTGACTCGGGAGTTGGGCCAGGAGGCCAAGGTGCAGGCCCACGAGTCGGCTCAGGAACTGACCTACGAGTCGGCTCACGAGTCGGCCCGGGAACTGGCGCAGGAGCTCGCGCAAAAGTCGGCCCAGGAGCTCCCGCAGGAGCCGGCCCAAGAGCTCGCGCAGGGGCCGGCCCAAGAGCTCGCGCAGGGGCCGACCCAAGAGCCCGCTCAGGAGCTCGCGCAGGGGTCGGCTCAGGAGGAGGGGTGTCATGAGGGTGGCCGTCACCGGGGCTTCCGGCTTCGTCGGGGGCGCCGTGGTGAGGGCGGCGGTCGCGAAGGGCTGGCAGGTGC
The DNA here is from genome assembly GCF_013761175.1 of Nonomuraea soli. Lineage (GTDB taxonomy): Bacteria > Actinomycetota > Actinomycetes > Streptosporangiales > Streptosporangiaceae > Nonomuraea > Nonomuraea soli. Next base: position 712,668 of record NZ_JACDUR010000003.1, on the reverse strand, counting down.
ATGCCTTCGGCCGCCGCGCCCGCGCCGACCACCTGCCGGCGGGCGTGCCGTACCGATCGTGGGACCTCACCAGGGACGCGCCGCCGCTCCTGGACGTGGATGCCGTGATCCACTGCGCCGGTAGCGTCACCGACTGGGGGCCGCCCGCGGAGATCTGGCGCGCCAACCTGCTCGGCACCGAGGCGGCCGTCAGGGCTTTCCCCGGCGCGACGTTCGTCCATGTCAGCACGGCGAGTGTCTATGACCCGTTCCGCCCCACGGTCATGGCGAAGGAGGAACAGGCGCCGGTAGCGAGATATGTGAATGCCTATGGCGCGTCGAAGGCGGCCGCGGAGCGGGCGGTGATGGGCCGGGCGGTCATTCTCCGGCCTCACGCGATCTATGGACATGGGGACACCACGCTCCTCCCGAGGGTGTTGAGGGCGGTCAGGGGGCGCCATCTTCTCGCGGTGGGGACGGGTGCTCAGCGGGTGAGCCTCACCTCTGTGGATAACCTCGCGCAAGCCTGCTTGCTGGCCGTGGGCAGTCGCCCGGCGGTCTACAACGTGACGGACGCGGAGCCGCTCACCCTTGACGAGGCGCTTCGTGCGATTCTTCGTCACAGGTCGGTCAGGGCTACTCCGCGCTACATTCCGGAGAGGTTCGCGCTGGCACTGGCTGCCCTCAGCGAGGTGGTGGCGAAGCGCCCGGTTCTGACCCGCTATGCCGTGGGCCACCTGGCCGTCGAGCGCACGCTGGACATCACCGCGGCGAGGAGGCAGCTGGGCTACGATCCGTCGCCGACCTCGTTCGAGGGGGCGTCGAGCTGGTGACGGTGGTGCCTGGCCTCGCCACCCGGCGTCGTGGCCTCACGAGGGCGCTCAGCCTCGCCTCGCACCGGCGTGGCCTCGCGAGGGCGCTCAGCCTCGCCCTGCACAGTCGTGGCCTCGGGAGGGCGCCGGGCCTCGACGAGCCACGTCGCGAACCACGGCCCGCCGTACCAGTAGCGCCACCCGAGATCCCGCCGCCGCACGTCGGTCACGCCCAGCCCGCGCAGCACGTTCTCGTACTCCACCGCATGCCGCACGTCGGCCAGCAACAACCGCCCGCCGGGCTTGACCACCCGCAGCGCCTCCCCCACCGCCTCGGCCCGGTCGCCCGCCGTGGCCAGGTCCTTGAATGCCAGCCCTGACACCACCACGTCGAAGCGCCCGTCGTCGAAGGGCAAAGCACGCAGGTCACCGGTGACCACCTCGACCAGGTCGTCGACCCCTTCGAGCGCGGCGTTGCGTGCGGCCGCGTGGACGGCGCCGGCCGCGTGGTCCACGCCGACCGCCCGCCCCGACTCCAGCCGCCGGGCCGCCGCCATCAGGACGGCGCCGCGCCCGCACCCGAGGTCGAGCACCTGCTCACTCCCACCTAGGTCCAGTACCCGCGCCCAGACCGCGAACTTGCCGCGCCGCTCGGTGTAGGCGTAGCTGAATGCACTCAATGCCGTGTAAAGCGCCCCCACGCCGAACGCCACCCCCGCGGCCACGATGTCGGCGCGGAAGGAGAGCACGGCCAGTCCCGCCAGCAGCAGCGCTCCCGCGATCAGCCCGAGGAAGGGCACCGGCGCGTCGAATCCGTATCGTCCCCGCATACCTACATCAAGTCCTGAACAGGTCTTGCGCTGAATTGACGTGACCCGATCTGCCCGTTGGTCCACCCATCCGACTTCCGTTACTAACCTGTGATAGATCTGCTGGTAACGGGGGTTGAACAGGCATGAAACAGTTTGGCCTCGGCCGGAGCGTGGCGCTGACGCTCGCATCGGCCGTGTTGTGGGGCGTGGCCCATCTGGTCGTGGGTCTGCGGCGAACGGGCCTGGCCCTCATGGGCGCGTACGCGATCGTCCTGGCCACGGTGATCACCGCCGTGTTCGGCTTCGGTGACCGCCTGCTTCCGCTTGCCGTACAGCCAGGGTGGCTCACCGCGATGACCATCGGTCTCGCCGTGGTGGCGGTCACCTGGTCAGCAGTCATCATCTGGTCCTTCATCCTCGTCCGGCCCACCTCCCCTACCCCGGTTGGCCAGATGTTGACCATCGGCCTGGCGGCTTCGCTCTGCGCGCTGATCATCGCGCCCAGTGCCTACGCCGCGCGCCTGGCCTACCTCTCTCACGACGTGGTGACGACGCTGTTCTCGCCGTCGCCCAGCGCGCCGGTACTGGCGGAGGACCCCTGGAACGGCGCGAAGCGGGTCAACATCCTGCTCGTCGGCGCCGACGCCGCACCGAACCGGCCGGGCGTGCGCACCGACAGCATGACGGTGGCCAGCGTCGACACCGCGACTGGCGCGGCGACGCTGTTCGGCCTGCCGCGCAATCTGGAGAACGTCCCGCTGCCGCCCGGCCCGGCCCGCGAACGTTTCCCGAGCGGCTTCTCCGGTGAGGGCGAGTACACGCCGAACCTGCTCAACGAGGTCTTCCAGTACGCCGAGGACTACCCGGAGATGGTGCCGGGCGTGGCCAAGGGCAAGCGCGGCCCGACCCTGCTGAAGTCGACCGTCAGCGGCATTCTCGGCATCCCGGTCGAGTACTACGCGATGGTCGACATGAAGGGCTTCGCCGAGATCATCGACGCGATGGGCGGCGTCAGGGTCACCATCAAGGAGCCGATCACCTACGGCAGGTACAACGAGGGCTACCTGGCCGCCGGCACCCGCAAGCTGTCGGGCCAGGAGGCCCTCTGGTACGGCAGGAGCCGCACGAACAGCGATGACTACGTGCGTATGGGCCGCCAGAAGTGCCTGCTCAACGCGGTGGCCAAGCAGGCCGACCCGATCACCGTGCTCAACAGCTTCGAGAAGCTCGCCGGCGCCGCCAAGCGTGCCATCGCGACGGACGTGCCGCAGAGCCTGCTGCCGGCGCTGATCGACCTGTCGATGAAGGTCAAGGGCACGCAGATCAAGAGCCTGCAGTTCGTGCCACCGCTGATCAGCACCGTCTACCCGGACTGGACGCTGATCAAGCAGAGGGTCAGGGTCGCTCTGGCGGACAAGCCCGCCACCAAGACGGCCACCACCCGGCAGACCTCCTCGATGCACGGCACCTCGCCCGACAAGCCGGTCTCCCTCGACAGCACCTGCGGCTAGCCCGGCCGGCGAGTCACACCGCGTGCCGACCACGCACATCGGCACGCGGACACCCCCTCTCGCTGATTCCTACTTGACGTAAAGGAAATATGGGACTTGGATGTCCACATAGCCGACTTATTAAGTAGGAATTAGGGAGTAGCCATGAAGATCCGCACCGTGGTCGCCGCGCTGGCACTGATGACCGCGGCCGCCTGCGGAAGCGCCACGGAGAGCCCTGGAGGCTCCGCAGGCAGCACCGCCAAGGAGGTGCGCCTCGGCTACTTCCCGAACATCACGCACTCCACCGCCCTGGTCGGCACCGAGAAGGGCCTGTACGCCAAGCACCTGGGCGTCCCCGTCAAGACCAGCACCTTCAACGCCGGTCCCGCCGCCATCGAGGCGATCTTCTCGGGCGCGATCGACGCGACGTACATCGGCCCGAACCCGGCCATCAACGCCTGGGCCAAGTCCAAGGGCGAGGCCATCAAGATCGTCGCAGGCTCGGCGTCGGGCGGCGTCTACCTGGTCACCAAGCCCGAGATCAACGGCGTCGCCGACCTCAAGGGCAAGAAGATCGCCACCCCCCAGCTCGGCAACACCCAGGACGTGGCGCTGCGCTACTGGCTCAAGCAGAACGGCCTGAACACCGACACCAAGGGCGGCGGCGACGTGCACATCGTCCCGCAGGAGAACGCCCAGACCCTGCAGACCTTCGCCACCGGCGACATCGACGGCGCCTGGGTGCCCGAGCCCTTCGCCAGCCGCCTGGTCCTGGAGAGCAAGGGCAAGATCCTGCTCGACGAGCGTGAACTGTGGCCCGGCAAGCAGTTCGTGATCACCCACCTGATCGTCCGCCAGGCCTGGGCCAAGGAGAACCCCGACCTGCTCAAGAAGCTCATCGAGGCCCACGTCGAGGCGACCAAGTTCATCAACGACGACCCGGCCGCCGCCGCGACCACGGTCAACGCCGCGATCGAGAAGCTCACCCAGAAGCCGCTGAAGCAGGAAGTGCTCGACAGCGCGTTCAAGAACATCACCTTCACCAACGACCCGATCGCCTCCTCCCTGACCGGCAGCGCCGAGCACGCCATCGAGGTCGGGCTGCTGGAGCCGGTCGACCTGAACGGCATCTACGACCTGAAGATCCTCAACGAGGTCCTGGCAGCCCAGGGCCAGCAGTCGATCAAGGACAAGTGACGATGACCGCTCCTCTCACGGAGCACGCCGACAGCCGGACCGACGCCTACGCGGTCCGGCTGGAGGCCGTCTCCAAGATGTACGGCAAGGACCTGCTCGCACTCGACCGCGTCTCGCTCGCCGTACGGCCCGGCGAGTTCGTCTGCCTGCTCGGCGCCTCTGGCTGCGGCAAGAGCACCCTGCTCAACCTGGTCGCCGGGCTCGACGACGTCTCGGGCGGCGAGATCAGCTCCGGGTCGAAGATCGCGATGATGTTCCAGGAACCCGCCCTGTTCCCCTGGCTCACCGTCAACGCCAACGTCGAGATGGCCATGCGCGCCGAGAAGGTCGGCAAGGACGAGCGCCGGGCGCGGGCCCAGGAGCTGCTCGACCTGGTCCACCTGGGGGCGTTCGGCAAGAAGCGCCCGCACGAGCTGTCGGGCGGCATGCGCCAGCGCGTCGCCCTGGCCAGGGCGCTGGCCCAGGAGGCGGACGTGCTGCTCATGGACGAGCCGTTCGGCGCGCTCGACGCCATGACGCGCGACATCCTCCACGACGAGCTGGAGCGCATCTGGCGCGAGCGCCGGCCGGCCGTGCTGTTCGTCACCCACAACGTCCGCGAGGCCGTACGGCTCGGCGACCGCGTCGTGCTGCTGAGCAGCCGCCCCGGCCGGGTGGTCGAGGACTTCCCGATCGAGCTGCCGCGCCCGCGCCGCACCGACTCCGCCGAGGTCGCCACCCTCGCCGCCACGATCACCGACCGGCTCCGTGAGGAGGTGGGCCGCCATGGCCGTTGACCGCCTGCCCCCCGCCGCCGACACCCACGAGCGGCAGCTCACCGGGCTCGACGCGCTGGAGCTGATCCCCGCCAAGCGCACCTCGTTCGGGCTGAGGGTCTGGCGGCACGCCTGGCCCATGCTCACCGCCGTCGTGATCGTCCTGGCGATCTGGCAGGCGGTGGTGCTCGCCGGCTTCTGGCCTGAGTACGTGTTCGCCGGGCCGATCACGACCTTCGGCGATCTGGCGAACAAGGTCACCGACCCCGAGTTCTACCAGGCGCTGGCCACCACGATGCGCAGGGCCGTCGTCGGCTTCGCGCTGGCGGTGCTCATCGGGCTGGTCATCGGCGCCGCGGTCTCCCGCGTCCGCATCCTGCGCGCCGCCTTCGGCTCGCTGATCACGGGCCTGCAGACCATGCCGTCGATCGCCTGGTTCCCCTTCGCGATCCTGCTGTTCGGCCTGACCGAGTCGGCCATCCAGTTCGTGGTCGTCCTGGGGGCCGCGCCCTCGATCGCCAACGGCCTGATCGCCGGCGTCGACTACACCCCGCCGCTGCTCCTTCGGGCGGGCAAGGTGCTGGGCTTCGGCAGGCTGCAGATGTACCGGCACGTGATCCTGCCCGCCTCGCTGCCGTCGTTCCTGGCCGGGCTCAAGCAGGGCTGGGCGTTCGCCTGGCGCTCACTGATGGCCGGTGAGCTGATGGTGATCATCGCCTACCAGGCCTCGCTGGGCGAGCAGCTGGCCATCTCGCGCGAGCTGTCGGATTCGCCTGGCCTGATCGGCACGATGATCGTCATCCTGGTCATCGGCATCGTGATCGACATGCTCTTCGAGGCGGCCAACACCGCCCTTCGCCGCCGCTGGGGTCTCCGCCAGGAACAATGAGGATCTCTGCGAGAACTCAGTACGCGTTGCGGGCGGTCACCGAGCTGGCCGCCGCACCGCCTGGTCCGGTGCCCGCCGAGAAGATCGCCGTGGCCCAGCAGATCCCGCGGCGATTTCTCGACAACATCCTCCTCCAGCTGCGCAAGGCCGGGATCGTGCACAGCCTGCGCGGCCCCGACGGCGGCTACTGGCTGGCCCGCCCGGCCTCGGAGATCACCCTGGCGGACGTCATCGACCTGGTCGAGGGACGCCCGGAGTATCAAGGTGACTATCCGGGCGTCGCCCAGCCGCTGGCCGACGTGTGGAGCGCGCTGCGCGAGCACGAGACCAAGCTGCTCACCGAGGTGACGTTCGCTCAGATCGTCTCGTCGAGGTTCTCCGCGTAGTAGGCGGCGGCCCGCTCGTAGCCACCGAGCTGCTCCTTGTCGACCAGCACCCGCAGCAGCTCCGCCACCGCCTCGCGCGACCGGTCGAGGTTGTACAGCGCCATCGCCCGGAAGGCCCGCATCGCGGGATCGCCGGGGAACTCCTCCAGCCCCTTGTCGAAGGCCTTCACCGCGTCCTCGAAACGGCCGATCACCCGCAACGTGCTGCCGTAGCCCGTCCACGTGCCCCGCCGGTCCGAGGCGCCCAGCTCCAGGGTCTTCTCGTAGTACGGCACGGCCTCGTGCTCCAGTCCGAGCCCGTCATGCGTGTAGGCGATCTGCCGGTACAGCTCGGGATCGTCAGGATTGTCGGCAAGCTGGCCAAGCAACTTTTCCAGTTTGATTCTCAGCTCTTCATCACTCATGGCAGGACCCTATGCCATCATCAATGGAAACGGTTTTCATTCCATAGAGGGAGCCTCAGGTGAGAGTCGCCTTTGTCGGCAAGGGCGGGAGCGGGAAGACCACGATCTCCGCCCTGTTCGCCCGTTACGCAGCAAGCCAGGGCGCGCCGGTCGTCGCGATCGACGCCGACATCAACCAGCACCTCGCCCTCGTCCTCGGCCTGGATGAGCAGCCCGAGCCGCTCGGCGCCCACCTGGAGGAGATCAAGGAGCTCCTGCGCGGCTCCAACCCGCTGATCTCCTCCGCCGCCGCGATGACCAAGACGACCCCTCCAGGACGCGGCTCCCGGCTGCTCTCGCTCGACGCTTTGCCCTACACCGTCGCCACCCCGCACGGCCTGCGCCTCATGGCGACCGGGCCGTTCGCCGAGGAGGACCTCGGGGTCTCCTGCTACCACTCCAAGGTCGGCGCCGCCGAGCTGCTGCTCAACCACCTCGTCGACGAGCAGGGCGAGTACGTCGTGATCGACATGACCGCCGGGGCCGATTCCTTCGCCTCAGGGCTGTTCACCCGCTTCGACCTGACCGTCCTGGTCGCCGAGCCCACCCGCCAGGGCGTGAGCGTCTACCAGCAGTACCGCGACTACGCCTCCGCCTACGATGTCAGCCTCGCCGTCGTCGGCAACAAGATCCACTCCCCGGACGACGTCGACTTCCTGCGCAGCCACGTCGGCGACTCCCTGCTGACCTGGTTCGAGCACTCCTCGGCCGTCCGCGCGCTGGAGCAGGGCCGCCCCTTCGACCTGATCGACCTCGAACCGGCCAACACCGAGGCGCTGTCCCGCGTGCTCAAGCAGGTCGACGCCCAGGAGAAGGACTGGGAGAGGTACGGCAGGCAGACCGCCGAGTTCCACGTACGCAACGCCGAGGCCTGGGGAAACTCCAGGGCCGGCACCGATCTTTCCCTGCAGATAGACCCCGGCTTCGTCTATGGACGGCTCGGCTAGCCCGATTTAGCGTCGAAAACGACCATCGAACAGAGGAGACAGCATGTCGCTGACCGTTCCCAACGATCTGCTCGACCAAGCGCGCGCCGGAGACGTGGACGACGCGGCCTTCGTGGCCTGCGTCCGCGACTCCCTGCCGTACGCCTGGTCGGTGATCAGCGGCCTGGTCCAGCAGCGCTCGGAGACCGGCGCCGAGTTCGCCGACAACCTCGTCCCCCCGCCCTCTGAGGAGGCTCGCGGCCAGTTGCTGCGGTGCCTGGCCAGCGACTCCATGCGCGGGGCGCTCGAACGGCACTTCGGTGTCCGGCTGGCGTTCCAGAACTGCCACCGGGTCGCGGTCTTCTCCCCTGGCGCGGCCGACGCGCTCCGGGAGTTCACCAGCCCGCGCGCCCAGATCCTCAACCAGAAGCCCGAGCTCGTCGACTGCTGACAACCGGCACGCGCCGGCGCCCTCTGCCGTCAGCAGAGGGTGCCGGCGTTCGCCGTCCTGCAGACCTTGTCGCGCTTCTTGAAGCCGAAGGAGACGTGCTTCCCGCGTTTGCCCGCCCCCGCCTGGACGTAGGCGCCGCGGCGCGGGTTGTACCTGTAGACGACGGCGCAGCCCTTGCCCTTGCCGTCGTCGCAGTTCAGCCGGGCGCCCTCGCTGATGACGACGTTGCGGATGACGCGGTTGCCCGAGCTCTGCCTGTGCACGCGGACCGAGAAGGTGACGCGGTGGGTGGCTCCGGGCTCGACGACGCCGTCCCAGCCCAGCTTGGCCGCGGCGTAGGTGACCTTGCCCGAGTCCGCCTTCGCGTCGCCGAGATAGGTCGCGTCGTCGATCACGTCGGTCAGGTCGTCGACGTACTCCGCGTCCTCCTCGGGAGCGGTGCCCTTGTTGGTGACCGTCACGGTATAGGTGATCACTCCACCCGGCGCGACGACCTTGGGGCTGGCCGACTTCTCGATCTGGATATCGGACCTGCCCTTGTCGACCCACTTCGAGGCGATCCAGAGCTGGGCGACCGGGATGCCCTGCTTGACGGAGAACGTCAGCGTGAGCTTGACGATCGGGACGGTCGGCATGAACCAGCCCGCCGCGCCCTGCGTGTCAGGGCCGTTGCCCTGGAGCGTGCTGATGGCGCCGTCCCAGGTGGGCTGGTCGGTGAAGGGTCCGGAGGTGCACGCCGACGGCCTGGGACCGACCGAGCAGTAGTTGAAGGCGCCCTTCCAGCCGAGCTGCGCGGCGGTCAGCTTGGTGCCGTCCTTGGCGAACGCCTCGACCATGACGCCGTCGGCGTCGACGTCGCCGAGCGTGAAGCCCCATCGTCCGGCGGGGGTCGGAGCGTCGAACTCGACCTCCGTCGTCGACGGCTGCGTGCTCTTCGCGCCGAAGTACAGGTAGTTCTCCCCCCTGGAACCGCCGAACTCCTTCCCGAACGGAGTGTTCTCGTTCAGGAAGGTCGAGGTCCCGGAAGGTGTCCTGACGGTGCTGGCGTCGCTGCTCCAGGTGCCCGCCGGGAAGCCGACGCCGGGCACCTCCTCAGTGCCGGACTTCCCGTCCAGCGTCCACTGCGCGTAGGCCGCGTCCCCGCCGGCCGCGATGACGGCCTGGGGCGGGATGAGACAGGCCAGAGCCACCACGCCGATGATCCGGATTCTCCACACAATGTGGATCTTGCTCAGCATGCGCGCAAATCGCCCTGACGCGCGCCGCCGCATGAACCAAAGATCAACCGACTTTGACCAGCGGAAGGACCTCTTCACCCAGACGCCTGACGGTGCCGACGGGGTCGCCCGTGCCCTCGACCATCAGCAGCAGGTGCCGCAGCCCCGTCACCTCGGCGGTGCGCCGCATCACCGCCGCGCAGTGCCCGGCCGATCCCACCGGGTGCACGCGAGTAAGGAAGTCGATGTACCCCTCCACGTCGCGCGGCGAGCGGGCACGCGCGTCGACGGGCACGTATCCGGCCAGCCCGGGGGCCAGCCAGGCGGGCATGCGCGCCTTCATCTCGGCCACCGCCTCGGCCGTGGTGTCGGCGACGTGGGCCGCCACCGCGGCGAGATGCCCGTCACCGCCGTGGGCGCGGATGAGCTCCAGCTTCCCCTCGTCGTCGATGTGCATCCCCAGCAGCATCGGCAGCCCGCGCGAGGCGGCCAGGCGCACGGTGTCGAGCGAGGTGCAGGCCACCACGGGACGCAGCCGGGCGTGAGGCACCAGGGAGACCTCGCGGAAGGAGAAGAACTCGCCGGACGCCGACACCTTCGGCTGGTCGAGGCAGGCGCGGAGCAGGTCGAGCGACTCCGCGAAGCCGTACTCGAAGCGGGGCAGGCCGGTGCCGAAGACCTCCAGGTCCACCCACGGTCCGCCGCGCCCGACCCCGAGCGTGAAGCGGCCGCCCGACAGGTGGTGGATCATGGCCGCCTGCTCGGCCAGGGCGACGGGATGCGCCGTCGAGAGCACCGAGACCGCGGTGCCCAGGCCGATGCGCCGGGTGCGGCCCGCGGCCACGGCGGCCATGGTCATGGGCGAGGGGCAGACGCCGTACGACATGAAGTGGTGCTCGGCGATCCAGACGTCGTCGAATCCGGCCTCCTCGGCCGCGACGATCGTGTCGAGCGTGGTCCGGAGCGTGTGCTCGGGCGGGACGCCGGGGAACCCCGCGGCTACGAGGAAGATCCCTAACCGAAGAGCGATAGCTGCCCCTCTCCCACCAGCGGGTCGCGGTGCTTCTTCAGGTGCTTCCACCGCGGCAGGTCGTCCATGTAGCTCCACGACAGCCGGTGGTGCGCCGTCGGCCCCGACTCGGCGAGCGCCGCCTGGTGCACCGGCGAGGGGTAGCCGGCATTCTCGTCGAAGCCGAATCCGGGGCAGTCGAGCGAGGCCATGTAGGTGTCGCGCCTGACCTTGGCCAGCACCGATGCGGCGGCCACCGACACGGAGGCGGAGTCGCCGCGCACCTCGAGCCGCACCGGCCAGGGCGAGCCGATGTAGTCGTGCGACCCGTCGAGGATCACGAAGTCGGGCCGGACGGGCAGCGCGGACAGGGCGCGATGAGCGGCACGCCGCAGCGCCTCCGTCATGCCCAGCGTGTCGATCTCCTCGTGGGAGGCCTCGCCGTAGCCGACTCCGGCGGCCCACGAGGTCACGGACTCGAAGAGCGCGTCGCGCCGCCCCGGGGACAGCTGCTTGGAGTCGGTCAGCCCGGCGGGCGGCTCCGAGAGGTCGGTGACGACGGCGCACACCAGCACAGGACCGGCCCAGGCGCCGCGCCCGACCTCGTCGACCCCCGCCACCAGGGCGCCGGGACGTGAGGAGATCAGCAGCTCTTCGATCGCGTAGGACGGCACGGCCCTCAGGCTAGCCGCACCGGCTCCAGATCCGTCGCGAGATAGCGGGCCGCCACGTGGATGGCCCGCAGGGTGACCGAGACCGAGGGCCGGTGGATGGACGAGCCGCGGGCCACGGCGTGCACGTCGCGCCCGACCGGGTTGCCGGGGAACTCGCGGACGGCGATGCCGCGCACCCCCGCCGCCAGTGCGAGGGCGGGCACGGCCGCGATGCCGATGCCCTTGGCGACCAGCGACAGGATCGTGCCAAGCCCCTCGAACTCCCACGGCGTGGGGCGGGTGCCGCCCACGTCGACGAAAAGCCGGTCGACGGCCAGGCGCGAGGGCTCGCCGTCGGGGGTGGCCATCCAGGGCTCGTCACGCAGCTCGCGCAGGTCGAGCGGGACCTCCGGGTCGGCCAGGCGGTGCTTGCGCGGGACCACCAGGACGAGCGGGTCGTGGAGCAGGGGGAAGACCCGCAGGCCCGCCGAGTCCTGCGCCCTGCCGTACCAGTCGTCGATGAGGGCGATGTCGACCTCGCCCGACTGCACCTCGCGCATTCCGCGTCCCGACCTGGACTGTCCCAGGCGCAAGGTCAGCTCGGTGTAGCGCCGGAGCGAACGGGCCAGAGCCGGGGCGAATGCGACGGCCGCTGTGGGGAATGCGGTCAGGACGACACGACCGGAAGGAGTGGCCGTATGTGCCGAGAGATCGGACTCGGCTTCCTCGACCATCGACAGGATGCGCTCGGCGTGCTCGACCAGCCTGCGTCCGGCATCGGTCAACTCGGCGCTTCGCGCCGTCCTGTCGAGCAGGACGGCGCCCGCCTCCCGCTCCAGGGCGGCCAGCTGTTGTGAGACGGCGGACGGGCTGTAACCCAAGCTCGCGGCCGTCGCGGCGATGCTGCCGCGACGGGCGAACTCTCGTATCAAGGCCAAACGGCGCAAATCAAGCATCGGACTTCCTTATGCCTACCCACCAAAAGCCTCGCTTGTGCTGATGCCTTCATCCAACCATCTTGGGAACGTGACAAACATGACCGTTACCCTCTCCGCCACGCTGGCGACGAACGAGGACATCGAACGAAGACGACGCGCCGGGGAACGAGTGCTGCACCTCGCCTTCGGCGAGGCTGGCCTGCCCGTCCACCCGGCGCTGCGCGACAGGCTCATCGACGCATCGGGACGCAACGGCTACGGCCCCGTCGCGGGCGCGGCCGGCTTGCGCGAAGCGGCGGCGGGCTACTGGACCCGGCGTGGTCTGGCCACCGATCCGGAGCAGGTCATCGCGGGCCCGGGCAGCAAGTCGCTGCTGTACGGCCTGCTGCTGGTGCTGGGTGGAGACATCGCGCTCCCCAAGCCGAGCTGGGTGAGCTACGCGGCGCAGGCCGACCTGGTCGGCTCCCGCGCGATCCTGGTGCCCGCCACGGAAGGCGGAGTGCCCGACCCCGACCTCCTGGCGCAGGTCGGTCCCAACGTCAAGGCCGTCCTGGTGACGCTCCCGGACAACCCCACCGGGCGTCTGGCGACTCCCGAGACCATCCTCAGGCTCGTCGAGGTCGCCCGCGCCAAGGACCTGCTCATCATCTCCGACGAGATCTACCGCGACCTGGTGCACGACCCCGCCCTGCCGTACCTCTCCCCCGCCGACCTCGCGCCCGAGCGCACGATCGTGACCACGGGCCTGAGCAAGAGCCTGGCGCTGGGCGGCTGGCGCATCGGCGTCGCGCGGCTGCCCGACGGCGCCCACGAGATGCGCAGGCAGCTGCTGGCCGTGGCCAGCGAGATCTGGTCCGCGCCCGCCGCCCCGGTGCAGGAGGCGGCGGCGTACGGCTTCGCGGAGCCTCCGGAGATCGTCGAGCACATCGAACTGAGCAGGCGGCTGCACGGCAAGGTTTCCAACGCCGTTTACGAAAGGTTCATCGCGGCCGGAGTGCCCGTGGCCAAGCCGCAGGGCGGTTTCTACCTCTATCCGGACTTCGGGGTCAGCAACATCACCAAGATCCTCCTGGAAGATCACGGAATCGGCGTCCTGCCTGGTCAGGCGTTCGGAGACGACCCTTCCTCGGGCCGCGTACGGGTGGCCACGAGCCTGCTGTACGGCGAGCACACCGACGAACGCTGGGCGGCACTGACCTCCGACGACCCGCTGAACCTGCCCTGGATCGCCGCCAACCTTGATCATCTTGATGCTGCCTTGAGTGCCTTGACCTGGGAAAACGGCTCGTTTGCATAAACCTGCAGATTCCGGTGGTACCGAGCACGGCGGGCAGGCCCCATCATGTGCTCATGCCCGCTCTTGTCACCTTGTCCGGGCGCCTCGTGCGCCTGGAACCTCTCAGCCTCGCGGTGGTCGATGACCTGGTCACCGCGGCGAGTGAAGACCGCAGCACGTATGCGTTCACTCGTGTCCCTCATGGGTGGGACGAGATGGCCTCCTACGTGGGGGCCGCCATGGCTGAGCAGGCGGAGGGCCACACGATGCCCTTCGCCATCCGGTGGCTGAACACCGACCGCATCGTCGGTGCCACCCGTCTCATGAACCTGGAGTACTGGCAGGGCCCGATGCCCTGGCCTCCGGGTTCGCGGAGCGCGGTGGGTGAGGTTCCGTCCGTGGCGGACATCGGTTACACCTGGCTGGCCGCATCGGCCCAGGGCACAGGGGTCAACCGGGAGAGCAAGTTCCTGATGCTCTCGCTCGCCTTCGACACGTGGAACGTGCACCGCATCACGCTCAAGGCAGACGTTCGAAATCACCGCTCTCGCAAGGCCATCGAGGGCCTGGGCGCCCACTTCGACGGGGTGAGGCGCCGGGAGAGCAGGGGCGCCGACAACACGGTCCGAGATACCGCGTTCTATTCGATCCTGCGCGAAGAATGGCCGGCGATCCGAGAACGCCTGGTCCACCGCCTCGGAATGGTCGAGGCAGCCTGAGTCACCCAGTCGGCTGAAGGCCCCGTCCCGGAACCCTCGGGACGGGGCCTTCCATGTACCACCGGTGTATCAACAAGGCATGATCGCCCCCGTGGGACCACGCCCGAGTGCCCCCAGCATGAACAGGCCGGCTCAATGCCGAATCAACGCTCGATCAACACTTCGGTTAACGAATCAATGCGTGCCTATGTGTTAGGCATGAGTCGTCATATCATTTGGTCAGAAATCAACCCATTGAGGCTGGAGATTGCGGCATGGCTGGAGGACTGCGGTTCGCCGTACTCGGTCCGGTCCGGGCGTGGCGTGACGACATCGAGCTCGACCTGGGGACCCCTTTGCAGCGTTCCATCCTCGGCGTCCTGCTGCTGAGGGAAGGCCGCGCGGTCACCCCCACCGAGATGATCGACGCCGTCTGGGGCGAGGAGGCTCCGCCGCGCGCGCTCGGCGCCCTGCGCACCTACGTCTCCCGCCTGCGCACCGTGCTGGAGCCCGAACGCCCCGCCCGCTCCCGCCCCGAGCTGCTGACCTCCGTCGGCCGCGGCTACGCGCTGCGACTGCCCGAGGGCGCGCTCGACCTGACGCGCTTCGAGAAACTCATCCACGAGGCCGAGGCCGCCCGCAAGTCCGGGCAGCCTAAGGACGCCGCCGAGAAGCTGGGCGTCGCCATCGACCTGTTCGAGGGCGAACCCCTGGCCGGGGCCGTCGGGCCGTACGCCGACCACCAGCGCGACCGCCTCATCGAGTGCCGGCTGACGACCATCGAGACGCTCATGGACATCGACCTGGAGCTGGGCAACCACACCGCGGTCGTCTCCGACCTCATCGCGCTGACCGCCGACCACCCGCTGCGCGAGCGGCTGCGCGCCCAGCTGATGCTGGCCTACTACCGTTGCGGCCGTCAGGGCGACGCGCTCAACGTCTTCACCGAGACCCGCGAGGCCCTCATCGACGAGCTCGGCGTCGAGCCGGGCTCGGAGCTGACGACACTGCACCAGCGCATACTCAACGCCGACCCCACGCTCGCCGCCGCCACCGAGGCGCCGCACGAGCCGGTCGCCCCGGCCTCCGACGACGACACCCTCGCCGACCTGCCCAAGCCCGCCCAGCTGCCCGCCGCGGTGAGCGACTTCACCGGCCGCCGCGAGATCGTCGGCAGGCTGCGCACCTACCTGTCCACCGGCCAGTCGGAAGGCGTGCCGATCGCCGCCATCTGCGGCATCGGCGGGGTGGGCAAGACAGCTCTGGCCGTTCACGTCGCGCACGCGTGCGACGAGACCTTCCCCGACGGCCAGCTCTACGCCGACCTGCGCGGCTACACCGACGAGGCCACCGCGCCGGAATCGGCGCTCGGCGCGTTCCTGCGCGCGCTGGGCATCCCGCCGGACGTCATCCCCGAGGGCCTGGCCGAGCGCTCCGCCCTGTTCCGCTCCCTGCTGGCCGACCGGCGCATCCTGGTCCTGCTCGACAACGCTCGCGACGCTGCCCAGGTCACGCCGCTGCTGCCCGGCTCGTCCGGCTGCGCGGCGATCGTCACCAGCCGTAGCAAGCTCGCCGACCTGCCCAGCGCCCGGCTGATCGACCTCGACGTGCTGGAGCCGGACGAGGCACTGTCGCTGTTCTCCACGGTGGCCGGACCCGAGCGCGTCGCCCCGGAACGCGCCGCCGCCATGGACGTCGTCGCCGCCTGCGGCTTCCTGCCGCTGGCCGTACGGATCGTCGCCGCCCGCCTGGCGGCGCGGCCCTCGTGGACCGTCGCCTCCCTGGTGCCGCGCCTGGCCGACGAGCAGCACCGCCTCGACGAGCTGCGGGTCGGCAACCTGGCCGTGGAGGCCACCTTCGCGCTCGGCTACGGCCAGCTCTCGCCCAACCAGGCCAGGGCCTTCCGGCTGCTGGCGCTGCCCAACGGCCCCGACATCTCCATCGGGGCCGCCGCAGCCGTGCTGTCGCTCAGCACCCTGGAAGCGGAGAACCTGCTGGAGTCGCTCGTCGACGTCAGCCTGCTGGAGGCTCCCGCACCCAGCCGCTACCGCTTCCACGACCTGCTGAAGCTGTTCGCCCGCCGCGTGCTCGACAAGGCGGAGCGCCCGCAGGCCCGCACGATGGCACTGCGCCGCCTGCTCGGCTTCTACCTGGCCTCGGCCCAGTCGGCGCACCGGCTGGCCTACGAGGGCAGCGGGATCGCCGACAACCTGATGGTGGTCGGCAGCGGGCTCTCCTTCAACTCGATCGAGGGCGCGCTGGCCTGGCTCATCGCCGAGGGCGACGCGCTGTTCGGCGCCATCAACCAGGCCGCCGACTCCTCCCGCGCCGCCGAGCAGCTCCTGCCCGCCGGCGACATGCTGGTCGGCATGGAGCCGCTGCTGGAGATGGGCACGCACACCCGCGAGTTCGACTCCGCCAGCCGCGCTGTCCTCGCGACCGCGCTGAGCATCGGCGACGCGGGCAGCGAGCTGCGTGCCCGCTACGTGCTCGGGCGCGTGATGTTCGCCTCCAACCGGCTCGTCGAGGCCGAGGAGCAGTTCAGGCTCGTGCACGAGCTGTCGTCCGCCCGCGGCGAGAAGGTCGTCACCGGCGAGGTGCTCAACGCCCTGGCCGTCGTCGTCGGCCGCCAGCGACGCCACCACGAGGCCCTGAGCTGGTTCGACGCCGCGATGACCTACTACCACGACAACGGCGTCCCCGGAGGCGAGGCCCTCGTGCTGAGCTACTCCGCACGCGAGCACCTCGGACTGGGCAGACCCGACGACGCCATCAGCGCCGCCGAGAAAGGCCTGGCGATCTTCACCGAGATCGGCAGCGGCGCCGGCATGGCCAGGGCGCGTTACCACCTGGGAATCGTGCTGTCGCGGGTCGGCCGGCTCAACGAGGCGGTCCACCACCACGCGGAGTGCCTGGCCTTCTTCCGCGCCGGCAAGCAGCGGGTCTGGGAGCAGCGCGTCTGCTCCCGCCTGGCCGAGACCTTCATCACCGCCGAACGCTACGCCGACGCCGTACGGCACGCGGAGCAGGCACTGGTGGTCAGCAGGGAGATCGGTCATCCGTACGGCGAGGCGCTTTCTCTGACGGTGCTGGGCAAGGCCCTGATGGGCATGGGCAACACGACGCGGAGCGCGGAGTGCCTACGCCAGGCCCACACCCTTTTCGTCAGGCTCGGTGCTCCCGAGGCCGCCGACCTGCGGGCGCTCCTCGACGAGCTGCCCATTGTCGTCGAGACCTGAGTAGAGCTCGTCGTCGAGCCGCGTCATCCAGACATGGTTGAACAAGAGCCTGTCCCTTTGGGTGAGAGGACTTTTAGCCCGGCCGGTCATCTACCGCCGCGTGTCGCTAGGGGGCCCGGTTATCCGGATGCTCCACGCGACGGCTAGCCGCCTCACATTCGACGACCGGCCGGGCCTGACACGTACCCCGAACCCCCCGGGTCCGTGTCCACTCCTAGAGAGTGCTCCCGGGGGCTCAACAGCCAATCAACGACCGATAAACAGGCTCCTCAGACAGTGAAGTACCCCTCGGCGATCAACGGCCTGAGTTGCTCGGCGTCGACCCGGTCGCCGCCCACGAGCTCGGCGATCACGTTGAGCAGCGGTCCGAGGGCGAGCTCGCCGTCGCAGACCCCGGCCAGCGCGGCCTCGACCGTGCCGACGTCGGTGCTGCGCATCAGCCCTCTGGTCTGCCGCAGCACGATGCGTGAGGGGTCCTCGGCGCCCGGCAGGCCGATGCGCTCGTCGAGCACGCCTTCGGCGACGCGCAGTCTGGCCGTGTCGAGGTCGTCGAGGCGGTGGGCCAGGGCGATGCCGTCGAGCACCTGGTCGACGTAGTCGCCGACGGGCAGCTGGACCTGATGGGTCATGCGCTCGACGCGGACGACCGGGTCGAGCGACTCGGCCTGGCGCATGCTGATCCAGCCGAAGCCGATCGCCTCGATCTTCTGCTCCTCGAACCAGCCCAGCCACCGGTCGTACAGCTCGGTGTAGGCCGGGGTGCCCTGCTCCGCGGCGTCCCTGAGCCACAGTTCCACGTATTCGGCGGGGTCCTGCACGTCGCGCTCGACCACCCAGCCGTCGCACCCGGTCTCGCCGAGCCAGCCGCCGACCCTGTCACGCCAGTCCTCGCCCTCGACGTGGGTCCAGTTGGCCAGGAAGTGCGCCTGGCCGCCGGGGTTGAGGTATCGGGGCGCCTGCCGTACGAGGTCGCGGCAGAAGGAGTCGCCGCCGGCCTCCCGGTAGGTGAAGCGTCTCGCGGGGGAGATCACGAACGGCGGGTTGGAGACGACCAGGTCGAACAGCTCCCCGTCGACCGGCTCGAACAGGGAGCCGACCCGGGTGTCGACGCCCGAGACGCCCGACAGCTCCCAGCTGAGTTTCGCCAGTTCGATCGCCCGCGGGTTGAGGTCGGTGGCGACGATGTCCGTGGCGCGCTCGGCCAGCGACAGCACCTGGACCCCGCATCCGGTGCCGAGGTCGAGGGCACGCTCGACGGGGCGGCGGCTGGCCAGCTGGGCCAGGTTGGCCGAGGCGCCTCCGGCGCCCACCACGTGGTCGGGGCGCAGGGGCGCGTCGCCCGGCCGTACCTTGCGGTCGGAGATGAGGTAGCCGTCGTCGCCCCACGGTTGCACGTGATAGCCCCTGAGCGGTGCCAGCTCAGCGGGCACGAGCTCGTCCGGCACCTCCACGCCCAGCCAGAAGTGCCTGATGAGCACGGCCAGCGGATCGAGCTCGCGGGTGGCCCGCAGGGCGGGTACGAGCTCCTCCCTGGACAGTGCGGTGGCGGCCACGTCGCCGAGGCGTTCGCGCACGCCGTCGATGGTGTAGCCGGACTTCAGGAGTAGATCCCGCATCATCAATCCCTCAACGCACAGTAATCAGACTGTTACCAAGTTACCCAAGCGTTCTGCAGGCAGTCGGCAAGTCGGCCACGATATCTGTTTATGCGTGCTGCTCCCCTGCTTCGCGTGTGAAGCCCGCTTCGGGCCGGATGAATACTTCCGGGCCTGTTCGGACTATCACCGCGGCCGCGACCTGGTGTCGTGGACCTGCCCGCGCTGCGGCAACCACGACGATGTTCGCGTGCTCCCGGGAGAGCTGGGGTTCGACGCCGACCGGCTGAGGGTGCCCGGGCTGCGGCGCAGGCGCCGCGACCTGAGGCTCGACATCTCGCTCGACTCCGGCTGCTGGCGTGTGCCTACGCGAGTTCGGCCGCCGGCATGGCCACCATCTCCATGATGTCCTCGACGATGCGCTCGGCACGCTCTTCCTCGCTGTCGTCGGTGGCCTCGCCCAGGCGGGGTGTGAGCACGACGTTCGGCAGCCGGGTGAGCGGGTGCCTGGGGTCGAGCCACTCGCCTTCGAAGTGGTCGAGCCCGGCGCCGCCGAGATGTCCCGAGCGCAGGGCGTCGACCAGCGCCGACAGGTCGTGCAGGGATCCGCGCGAGGTGTTGAGGTAGACCGCGCCCGGCTTCATCGCGGTGAGTTCGGTGTCGCCGATGAATCCCCAGGTCTCGCCGGTCACGGGCACGTGGAGCGAGACGACGTCCGCTTCGGCGAGGAGCTCGGGCAGCGTGTGGGTGGCCTCGGCGACGTAGGGGTCGCAGGCGATGACCCGCATGCCCAGCCCTTCGCAGCGCCACCGAACGGCCCTGCCGACCCGGCCGAGCCCGACGATCCCGAAGGTGCGCCCGGCCAGCCGGGTCCCCCGGTAGCGGCGGTTGGGCGGCACCTTGCCCCGGTAGAGCCTGCCCCGCCGTACCTCGCGGTCGGCGACGACGATGCGCCGGCTGACCGCGAACAGCAGGGCCAGGGTGAGTTCGGCGACGGCGTTGACGTCGTGGTCGGCGGCCAGCACCACGGGTACCCCTCGCTCGGCGGCGAGTTGCCGGTCGATGTTGACCGGAGCGCCAAGGCAGGCGACGACGTCGAGCGGGAGCGACAACACGCATCTGCCCACAACGTCGCCGTCGGTGATCAGGATCGTGGCGCCGGTCCCGATGACCAGGTCGGCGAGTTGCTCGTCGGTGAAGCCCAGGCTGGGCCGGTCGGCGGCCGGGACGACATCGGCATACTCACCGAGGCGTGCCAGAGCGCCCTGCGGTAGCGCGGTCAGAACCAGCGCACGAGGTCGTCCCACAAACGTGACAATAACACCACAGAGGGTGGCCGATCATCGCTGGCGCAGGCTCTGCCAGGCGGCCTCGCCGAGGCTCCTGATCTCCTCGTCGGTCGGCGTGTGCGCTCCGGCGAACCACAGGCGGCACATCTCCTGGGCGGGGCCGAGCCACAACACGTAGCACATGGTGGCGTGGATGGGCTGGAGCTCGCCGGTCTTCATGAACGGCTTCCACCAGTCGGAGACCTTGCGGAAGAACGCGCGGCGGGCCTCGGAGACCTCGGCGCCGCCAGGCTCGTGCTTGCGCGGCGGGCGCTCGCTGACCAGCAGCCGGGCCTGCTCGGGGTGCTCGCCCGCCCACTTCATGTGGAAGGCGGGGATGGCCTCGATGCCCGAGCGGGCGTTGTCGTGACTGACCAGCTCCGACAGGAACTCCTCCTGGTAGGAGGCGAGGATCTCGGAGTAGAGCACGCCGAAGACGTGTTCTTTGCTGGCGAAGTGGTGATAGAAGCTGCCGACGCTGACCCCGCTCTCCTCGCGCAGGCTGGCCAGCGTCGTGGCCGAGACCCCATCCTGGCTGAAGCGGCGCAGGGCGCCCTCGATGATCCGAGTGCGACCATCGCGTCCGTTCTTTGCAGTCTTCACAGCTCAATGGTGTACCAACAGAACCTTATTCTGCAAATAGAACGGCCGCATTGATCATAGCGACCACCTCCACCGATCCGGAAGAGACCTGCAACCGGGCCTCCGGCCAGGTCCTGCGGATCATACGGAGCACCCGGCGGTTCTCGCCGAGCACGTCCATGCCGACCGTCTGCGCCCCCCGCAGCCAGGCCCGCATCAGCACCGCGTCGATGAGCTTCGGGCCCAGGCCGAAGCCCTGCCACTGGTCGGCCACGACCACCCCGATCTCGATGTCCGCGCCGAGCGTGCCACCCGGGAAGGCCATCGCGTGGCCGACGATCTCCCCCTCCCTGACAGCGATCAACGCCTCCTTCATCAGGTGATGCACCAGGGTGGGCGACGGTCTGCCCAGTCCGGTAAAGAAGCGCATGACCTGGGTCTGCAGCGATAACCCCGTGAGGAACCGGGTGAACGCCGCCTCGTCCTCGGGGCGGATCGGGCGGATCTGGGTTCCGTTCATAGACCCAGACTCCTCCAGCAAGGCTGAGTCTGTCAACTGAACTCAGATATGATGTGGAGATGAACGTGGCCTTCCGCGTGGACAACTGCTCCATCGAGCGCACCCTGGAGATCGTCGGCGAGAAGTGGACCTTCCTGGTGCTGCGAGAGGCCTTCAGCGGCGTGCGCCGCTTCGCCGACATGCAGACCATGACCGGCGCGCCGCGCCAGGTGCTCAGCGCCAGACTGGCCCGCCTGGTCGACGAGGGCCTGCTGCGCAAGGTCCCCTACCGCGAGCCCGGCCAGCGCCAGCGCTATGAGTACCGCCTCACCGAGAAGGGCCGCGAGCTCTATCCCCTGCTGGTCGCGCTCATGCACTGGGGCGACAAGTACATGGCCGACCCGGAGGGACCGCCCGTCGTGCTCACCCACCGCGACTGCGGCGCCCCGATCCACCAGCACTTCCGGTGCTCACAAGGCCACGACCTGAGCGGCCCCCGCGAGGTCACGCCCGTGCCGGGGTCAGGGGCGAAGCTGCAGAGCGCGTAGCGCCCGGCGGAAGCCCAGCAACGACACCAGGCCCGCGCACGACAACAACACCGCCACCGCGCAGGTGCGCACGAGCAGGAAACCCTCCACCGGCTGGCTGAGCAGCAGCCAAAGGCTCAGCGAGGCATTGGCCAGCTGAACGCATCCCCACATCACCGAGTGGCGCCTGAAGAACCTGCGCATCGCCGGGTGCTCCTGCACCCCCTCGGGCATCGGCACCAGGTCGCACGCCACCCTCCTGGCCAGCGGACGACGGGTCGGCGCGGTGGCCAGGAAGACCAGGCTCACGCAGAACACCCCGGCCAGGGGCGGCAGGAAGTACAGGACCGCGCTGTCGGCCGCCAGCGAGAACGCCGTGCGCGCGGTGATCGCCACGACCGCCAGGATCACCATGCCGGGCAGCGCCGTACGCCTGGCCAGACGCCAGGCCGCGCACCCGTAGACCCACATCAACCCCGTGACCAGCCCACCGGCCAGACCCGCGAGGAAGAAGCCGGCCCAGAAGGCGATGACCGGCATGAACATCGACTCGATCGCCCGGGGAAGGGCATGCCGGAGCAGGGTGGGCAGCGAGGGCATGGTGAACGACGCCGCCACGGGCGGCGCTTCGAGCACTGACATGAGGGCTTGCTACTCCAGAGGGGGTCGGGAGGCTTTCGACCGTACGCGATCGCCGCAGCCCACGTCCCGCGTTCTGCCCGATGGTTCGACCGGTGCACCCGGTGCCTAACCTTGATGGCGTGTACCGGTTCCTGCTGACCCCCCGCTGGGTGATACTCCACATCGTGGTGCTGCTGGTCATCCCGGCCTTCGTCTTCCTCGGCAACTGGCAGTTCGGCCGGTTCGAGGAGCGATCTGCCAGCAGCGAGCTGATCACCGGCAACCTGGGGGCCGCGCCGGTGCCCTTCGAGCAGGTCGAGGTCGGCGAGGCGAACAAGTTCCGCACCGTCACGGCGACGGGCACCTTCGACGCCGCCCACGAGCTCGTCGTACGGCGGCGCTCCCAGAACGGCAGGCCGGGCTTCTACGTGGTGACACCCCTGGTCACGGCGGGCGGCCAGGCGGTGCTGGTCAACCGGGGCTGGGTCAAGGCCGCGGCGACCGCCGAGACCCCGCCCGACGTGCCCGTGCCGTCCGCTGGTCAGGTAACTGTCACCGGAAGGCTACGGCTCAGCGAGACCGAGGAGACCACCGGCATCAAGGACCGGGAGGGGCTGCCGCAGGGGCAGATCCTCCTGATCAACTCCGAGGCGCTGAGCAAGCGCCTGCCGTACGGGATCTCCGGCGGCTACGTCGAGCTGATCGCGCAGGACCCGCAGGCGCAGGCGGCGCCCGAGCCGGTGCCCGCGCCGGAGGTCGGCGCGGGTGGCGGGCTCAACTTCGCGTACGGCGTGCAGTGGTGGCTGTTCATCGGGGTCGCGATCGGCGGATGGCTGCTGCTGATCCGGCGCGAGGTCAACGATCGTAAGGCGGCTAGTGTGGCGTCGTGATCCGCCACCTTTCCTTCGCAAATCTTCGCAACTTTCGCGACGCCGGCGGATATGCCGCCTATGACGGTCGCACGATCAAGTGGCAGCGCCTCTACCGGGCCGACAACCTGGGCTTCCTGACGGGAGCCGACCTCGAGGCCTTCCACGCCTTGAAGATCCGCACCGTCATCGACCTGCGCCACGACTTCGAGGTCGACAAGAGCGGCAGGGCGCCGGAGACCGAGGGCCTGCGCTATCTCAACCTGCCGATCGAGGGGCGCCGCTGGAACGCCCACGAGAGATACGAGCCGGGTTCGAGCATCGCCCGCTTCTTCTCCGACCGCTACCTCGAATGCACCGAGGACCGCGCCGACAACATCCGCCTGGCGCTGGAGGCCATCGCCGACGACGGCCCCGTCGTGGTGCACTGCGCGGCGGGCAAGGACCGCACCGGCATCGTCACCGCTCTCGCGCTGAGTCTGGCCGGCGTCTCCGACGAGGACATCATCGCCGACTACGCGCTCACCGGCCTTGCCACCGAGCACTTCATCGCCGACCACCTGGCCCGCACGCCGTACGTGACCATGTGGCCGGGTTTCGGGCAGGCCCCCGCCGACGCGATGCGCTTCTTCCTGGCGGCGCTGGCGGAGCGGCACGGATCCGTTGCGGGCTATTGCACGGAAGTCGCCGGACTTTCCGCAGATGCTGTCGAAAAGCTGAGAATTTCCCTCACGGAGGGGTAGTTGGTCCGCCGACGGTCCGCCGCGAGCAGCATCCTCCTCATTCCGGCGGGCCTTCCGGACCGGGATCGCAGGCCCCTTTCCCCCTCCTGCGATCCCGGGTCCGCTTGTTCGACGCCTCAGGCACGTCGTACGGTTACCTGCGTGACTACGGCGCTCCTCCCCGACCCTGAGCAGAGGCGGCGCGACTATGTGATCATTTCTGCAGACGATCACCTGATCGAGCCCCCGGATCTGTTCGAGGGCAGGCTGCCCGCCAAGTACGCGGACGCCGCGCCGAAGGTCGTCGAGACCGAAGCCGGTCACCAGGTCTGGCGCTACGGCGGAGCCACCTATCCCGCGGCCGCGATCGACGTCGGCTCGGGGCTTCCACGCGAGCAGTGGAACCTCGAACCCATCCGCTTCGAGCACATGCGCCCCGGCTGCTACGACATCGAGGCCCGCGTCTCCGACATGGACCTGGCCGGCATCTGGGCGGCCCTGTGCTTTCCCGGCATGCTCGCCGGCCAGTCGGGCATGCCCTTCGCCAAGACCCGTGACCAGGAGCTGGGCCTGGCCCTGGTCAAGGCGTGGAACGACTGGCACATCGACGTCTGGGCCGGCACCTATCCCGAACGCATGATCGGCCTGCAGCTGCCGTGGCTGCCCGACCCCGAGATCGCCGCCAAGGAGATCAAGGACAACTCCGCCCGCGGCTTCAAGGCCGTGGTCTTCCCCGAGTTCCCCACCCGGCTGCGCCTGCCCTCGATCCACAGCGGCCACTGGGACCCGTTCTTCGCCGCCTGCGAAGAGACCGGCACCGTCGTCTGCCTGCACACCGGCGCCTCGTCGTGGTCACCCGTGCCCTCGCCCGACACCCCCATCGAGGCGATCACCACGCTCATGCCGGCCAGCGCGATGTTCGCCTGCGCCGACTGGTTGTGGTCCGGCATCCCGCTGCGCTTCCCCAACCTTCGCATCCTCATCGTCGAGGGCGGCGTCGGCTGGGTGCCGATGCTGGCCGAGCGCGCCGACTACGCCCTCGACCACCCGGTGGCCGGCGAGGCCTCCTGGGAGGGCGGGCTCAAGCCCAGCGAGGTGCTGCGGCGCAACTTCTTCTTCGGCACGCTCGACGACCACGCGCTGTCGGGCGTACGGCTGGCCGTCGGGCTCGACCACGTGCTCCAGGAGAGCGGTTACCCGCACTCCGACTCGACGTGGCCCGACACGCAGAAGGCAGTCGCCCGCAACCTCGGGCAACTGCCCCCTGTCGACCTGGCCAGAGTGGCCTACGGCAACGCCGCCCGCCTCTTCGGCCATCCTCTGCCCTCGCGCGCCTGGCTCAGGAACGAGACGATCTGAGCTGCTCTTTCTCCCATTCGACGAACTCGCCGCCCTGACCGAGCAGCGTGCTCATCATCCACATGAACATCCCGAAGTCGTCGACGACGCCGAAGGCCAGTAACGCCGCCTCCGGCACCAGGTCGATGGGCGAGACCAGGTAGACCACGCCGACCGCCAGCATGGCCAGCCTGCGCTTGCCCAGTCCGGGATAACGGCCGCTCGTGGCCGCTTTCAGCATGCGCGGAATCGCGCGTAACCGGGCACCCAATCCTGGTGTGCCCGGTCGTGTCACGTCGCGGTAGGCCTTGTACGCCCGTAATGCCTTCGCCATGTCGTGAGCACCTCCCTCACGACATAACGCAATGCCCCAGGAGCCGGGTTCCCTAACGCATCGCGGGATGCTCGAAGGGTTTGGCCTGCTCCACCTGGGAGGCGACGCGGACAAGAAGGTCCTCGCGGCCCATCGCGGCCACCAGTTGCACGCCCACGGGCAGGCCCGCACGCGTCGTGTGCAGCGGCAGCGAGATCGACGGCTGCCCGGTCGCGTTGAAGATCGAGGTGAAGCTCACCGCCATCGCCGTACGCCCGAAGGAGGTGCTCAGGTCGTCGCGCGGGATCCACCCCAGCTCGAAGGGGGCGATGCCGAGCGAAGGAGCAAGCAGCAGGTCGAAGTCGTCCCACCACACCGCCATGCGCCGGCGGAACCCGTCGATCCACTGGGTGGCCAGCACCTGGTCGACCGCGCTGTGACGGCGCCCCGCCTCGGCCATGGCGCGGTTGCGCGGCTCCAGCTCGGCCAGGTCGACAGGCTTACCGCGCCAGCGCCCGACGCTCTCCACCTCCGCCGCCACGTTGTTGGAGACGATGTCGCCGAAGATCAGCCGGAAGTCCTGATCGGCCAGCGCATCGGGATGCGCCTGCGCCACCTCGTGGCCCAGGCTCTCCAGCAGCGCCGCCGCGCCGGTCACGGCGGTGACCAGCTCCGGCTCCTCCGGCACGTCGCCGCGCGGGTGCACGGCCACGAACCCGATCCGCAGCCTGCCGGGATCGGCCCCGACCTCCTGCACCAGCGGGCGCGGCAACGCCGGCGCGGCGTACGGATCACCGGGCTCGTAACCGGAGACCAGGTCGAGCCCGGCAGCCGTGTCGCGCACGGTCCTGGTGACGAAGCCCGAGACGGAGAAGCCGCCCCAGCCCTCCCCGCCTCCGGGCCCGAAGCTGCAGCGCCCCCTCGTGGGCTTGAGCCCCACCAGGCCGCACATGCTCGCCGGGATGCGGATGGAGCCGCCGCCGTCGCTGGCCGTCGCGATCGCCACCATGCCCGCCGCCACCGCCGCGGCCGATCCCCCGCTGGAGCCGCCCGCGGAGTAGGCCGTGTCGTACGGGTTGCGCGTCGGGCCGAACGCGGACGGCTCGGTGGTGATCGTGGTGCCGAACTCGGGCGTGTTGGTGCGGCCCAGGATCACGAAACCCGCCTCACGGAGCCTGGTCACCCCGTAGCCGTCGGCCGGGATGCCGACGCCGTCGAGGGTGCGGGAGCCCGCGTTGTACGGCTCGCCCCGCTGCGGCCAGCCCAGGTCCTTCAGAAGGATGGGCACCCCGCGGAAGGGAGTGCCCTCGGGCGCCGCGTCGGCTTCCCGCAGCGCCCGCTCGAACCTCTGGTGGATGACGGCGTTGATCTCGCCGTCGTGCTGCTCGATCTTCGCGATCGCCGCCTCGGCCAACTCCCGCGGCGACACCTGGCCCTGCCGTACGGCCCTGGCCTGGGCCGTGGCGTCCTGGCGCAGCAACTCCTCCACACGTGCCTCCTTGCGCGTTAGGGAGCCAGGTCGCGTACGGCCTGGGCGATCGGGACCTCGCCGCCGGGGATCAGCGCGAGAACCGGGGTGTTCAATCCTTGATCCACATATTTCTGGATTCGAGCCTTGCACGTCTGGGCGTCTCCGTGCACCACCAGTTCGTCCACGACCTCGTCGGGCAGCGCCTTGAGCGCCCCCTGACGGTCTCCGGCCGCCCACGCGTCGAACATCGGCTTGAGGATCTCGCCGCGGCCCAGCCAGCGGTGGAACTCGGCGTAGACCGGCACGTTGAGGTAGGTCGTGAGCATCCAGCGCGCCATCTCGCGCACCTTCTCGGTGTCCTCGCTGACGCACACGAACAGGCGGGCGATCAGCTCGGTGTCGGGAGCGATCTCCTCCCTGACCTTGGGCACGTCCTCGGGCGAGAGCCAGTTGGTGATCGCCCCGTCGGCCTCCTCGGCCGCCAGGTGCAGCATGCGCGGGCGCAGCGCGGCCAGCACGATCTTCGGCGGGGTCTTCGGCGCGCGCTCCAGCTTGAAGCCCTTGACGGCGAAGGTCTCGTAGGTCTCGGAGACCTTCTCGCCCCGCAGTGCCTTCTTCAGGAAGCGCAGGGTGTCGCGGGTGCGGGCGTACGGCTTGACGAACTCGCCGGCGTTCCACTGCTCCACGATGGCCGGGCTGGAGGCGCCGATGCCCAGCACGAAGCGGCCGGGAGCCAGGTCGGCGAGCGTGGCGGCCGACATGGCCAGCAGACCGGGCCCCCGCGTCGAGACCGGCACGATGGCGCTGCCCAGTCGCAGCTCCGGCGCCCATTCCGCGGCCAGCGCCAGCGGGGTGAAGCCGTCGACGCCGTTGACCTCGGCCGACCAGGCGTCGGTGTAGCCGAGAGCGGGCAGCTCGGCGATCAACTCCTTGGACCCCGCCAGCGAGCGATCGTAGAAGGGAATCGTCATACCCCAGGCCATCGTTGCCCGACCTCCTTCGGTGGATGCCAGCACCATACCAATCGGTATGTAGGTTTGCGCCATGGCGGCCGCGGGATCGCCCGAGCCGTGCGTGTCCGTCGAGGAGGACTGCGCGTACTGCTCGCCGGTGGCTGTGCCCACCAGAGGCTCCGGAGGCCCTCAGGGCTCCGATCAGGGCGCTGGAGGCCCGAACGGCACCTTCGGAGGGTTCCTGGGATCTCCGGCGCCCACTCCGGCGACTCCGGCCACCACAGCGCCCCCCAGAGCGCCACCCAGGTGCGCAGGCCCCCGGCGAGTCTCCATGGCCACCGTCGCCGTCCTGGGCAGCGGCCGCACCTCGACGCCTCGGGCCGCACCGCCTCCACCCCCGAGTACGGGTGCTCCATCGCCTGGATGATCAGAATCACCGCCGCGTACGCGAGCCCGGTAAGCCACCGTGACCACCGAGGGAAATCGGCCTATTCGCGTAGCTCGTGAATCGCCGCGAGGAAGTCTCTGGTGATCCCCCTCAGTCCCGGCAGATGGGACAAGCCCACTAGCCGGTCGACCATCGCGACCGAGACGTCGATGAGCCGGTGGGTGCGCTCGCAACCGGGCGAGTTGTCGTGGACCCAGAACAGTACGATCCCCATCGACATCAGCCAGAGCAGTTCGGGCAGCTCCGCGCGCAGGTCGGGGTCCATGCGGCCCTTGGAGCCCTCCACCACCCGCCGGTAGATGGAGATCGCCGCCTCGCGCACGGGCGACGACTCCCTGCTGAACGGGCTGAGAGGGTTGTCGGGCTCGGCCGCGTGCTTGAAGAACTTCACCGCGAAGGCGTGGTAGGGCTCCGACACCTGCACCCAGGCCTTCAGCACCCCGCTCAGCCGGGCCGCGAAGGCCGTCTCGGTCGCCAGCAGCTCGCGGCAGGCCTCTTCGTGCGCCGCCTGGGCGCGGTCGTAGTACGCCTGGATGAGAGCTTCCTTGGAGGCGAAGTAGTAGTAGGCGTTGCCCACGGAGACTCCGGCCTCCGCGGCGATCGCCCGCATCGTGGTCGCCTCGTAACCACGCTCCCTGAACAGGCGCAACGCCGTCTCGACGATAACCTCACGGCTGTTCCCTCGGGGTTGGGACACGCCATTCAGCCTACCCAAGGTCATCAGATCGGCATCACCCGGCAAAGATCCACATCCGGGAGGGATGAGCGGGATTCATCAGTGGCATTGATCATTCTGGCGGAAGGGCTTGTCCGCGAGAAGGCATTAATATGTGGATACGACTCTTTGGAGTCGCGACGCTTGGCATTGTGATTTCCATCAATGCGATGGCCAGCGCCGCTTCGGCAACAACCACCTCATCGGTGAAGGATCCGGTACGGCATGCACCATCGCCCATTGTTCGCACCTACGAATTCGACGGCGTGCTGCAAACGGCACGCTGGTACACGGAGTCGGCGCCCAGGGCCGCGACGCCCACCGATCGCCTGCGCCCCGCCCGTCCGACGCGCGTGTCCCACCGCCGCGCCGTCGACGCCCTGACCACGGCCGGGCTGCGCTGGAAGTCCTCGGGACACTGCATCGACCGGCGGGTGCATGTGTGCACCTCGCTGGAGGACGTGCGGTCGGAGACCATTCACGACGTGATCGCGCTCAAGCGCGTCAGCGGGTGCCCCATCATGGTGACGGGGGGAACCGAGGCGGGACACGCGCCTGGCTTTTTCAGCCACGCCCGGGGATACAAGCTGGACATTCTCCACAACGCCTGCATTGATCGCTATATCACAAAGAACTATCCGAAGAGCGGAATGCGACCCGACGGGTCGACTCTCTATCGCGCCCCCGGCGGAACCGTTTTCGCGGATGAGTTTGACCATTGGGACATTCTCTTCAAATAACCGAAAACCCGGCGCCCCCATCGGGGTGCCGGGTTTCGTGGAGCTGGCCTCAGAGCTCCGAGGCCACCAGTTCGGCGATCTCGGCGGCGTTGAGCGCCGCGCCCTTGCGCAGGTTGTCACCGCACACGAACAAGTCGAGCGTGTTCGGGAAGTCGACCGCCTGGCGGATGCGACCGATGTAGGTCGGGTCGGTGCCCACCACGTCGATCGGCGTCGGCCAGACGCCGTTCTGCGGGTCGTCGACCAGCACCACGGTCGGCGCGGCCTCCAGGATGCGGTGGGCGTCGGCCACGGTGATCTCGCGCTCGAAGCGGGCGTGAACCGCCAGGGAGTGCGTGGTCACGACCGGCACCCGCACACAGGTCGCCGAGACCTTCAGATCGGGGATGCCCAGGATCTTGCGCGACTCGTTGCGCAGCTTGAGCTCCTCGGAGGCCCAGCCGCCCTCCTTGTAGGAGCCCGCCCACGGGATCACGTTGAACGCGATCGGCGCGGGGAACGGCGAGTCGTCGGAGAGCTTGTTCGCCAGCGCCTTGCGCACGTCGCCGACCGTGGAGCCCACGGTGCGGTCGCCCGCCAGCGCCTCGATCTCGTCGTAGAGCCGGGCGGGACCGGCCACCCCGGCGCCGGAGACGGCCTGGTAGGAGGCGACGACGAGCTCCTTGAGGGTGAACTCGGCGTGCAGCGCCCCGATGCCGGCCATCATCGACAGGGTGGTGCAGTTGGGTGTGGAGATGATGTTGCGCGGGCGGTTGAACGCGTCGCGCGGGTTCACCTCGGGCACGACCAGCGGCACGTCGGGGTCCATGCGGAAGGTGCCCGACTTGTCGATGACGATCGGGCCGCGGGAGGCGGCGATCGGCACCCACTCGGCCGACACCTCGTCGGGGACGTCGAAGATGGCGATGTCGACGCCGTCGAAGACCTCGGGGGTCAGGGCCTGGACGACCACGTCCTCGCCGCGCACCTGGAGCAGCTTGCCGGCGCTACGGGCCGAGGCGACGAGACGGATCTCGCCCCAGATGTCGTCGCGCGTCGAGACGAGCTCGCGCATCACGGTGCCGACGGCACCGGTCGCACCTACGAGAGCGAGGGTGGGCTTGCGGCTCATCTTCCAGTACCTCCGTACACCACTGCTTCAACCTGGTCCGCGTCGAGGTCGAAGGCCTTGTGGGCCGCCTGCACGGCGGTGTCCACGTCGCCCTGACCCACGATGACCGAGATGCGGATCTCCGAGGTGGAGATCATCTCGATGTTGACCCCCGCGTTGGCGAGAGCCGCGAAGAACGTCGCCGTGACGCCCGGGTGCGAGCGCATGCCCGCGCCGATCAGCGAGATCTTGCCGATCTGGTCGTCGTACTGCAGCGACTCGAAGCCGACCTGCTGCTGAATCTTCTTCAGCACGGACAGCGCGGTCTGGCTGTCCGTGGCGGGAAGCGTGAAGGAGATGTCGGTGCGGCCCGTGGCTGCGGCCGAGACGTTCTGCACGATCATGTCGATGTTGACTTCGGCGTCAGCCAGCGTTTTGAAGATCGTGGCAGCCTCGCCGACCTTGTCGGGCACGCCGACAACGGTGATTTTGGCCTCGCTCCTGTCGTGCGCGACGCCGGAGATGATCGGCTGCTCCATCTCGGTTCCTTCGCTGTAAGGGTTGGACACGACCCAGGTGCCCTCCTTCGCGGAGAAGGAGGAGCGGACATGAATCGGCAGGTTGAAACGACGGGCGTACTCGACGCACCGCAGGTGGAGGATCTTGGAACCGCTCGCCGCGAGCTCGAGCATCTCCTCGTAGGAGATCTTGTCGACCTTCTGGGCCAGCGGCACGACGCGGGGGTCGGCGGTGAAGATGCCGTCGACGTCGGTGTAGATCTCGCAGACGTCGGCGCTGAGCGCGGCGGCGAGAGCCACGGCCGTGGTGTCGGAGCCACCGCGGCCGAGGGTGGTGATGTCCTTGGTGTCCTGCGAGACACCCTGGAAGCCGGCCACGATCGCGATCTGGCCCTCGGCCAGGGCCTCCTGGATACGGCTCGGCGTCACATCGATGATGCGCGCCTTGCCGTGCGTGGACGTGGTGATGACACCGGCCTGCGAGCCGGTGAAGGAGCGCGCCTCACTGCCCAGGTTGGCGATGGCCATCGCCAGCAGCGCCATGGAGATGCGCTCGCCGGCGGTCAGCAGCATGTCGAGCTCGCGGCCCGGGGGCAGCGGCGAGACCTGCTCGGCCAGGTCGAGGAGTTCGTCCGTCGTGTCGCCCATCGCGGAGACGATCACGACGACGTCGTTGCCGGCTTTTTTCGTCGCGACGATCCGCTGCGCGACCCGCTTGATGCAGGACGCGTCGGCGACGGACGAACCACCGTACTTTTGCACAACGAGCGCCACGAGAGTCTCCCGGTTTGGACTGTGAGGGGCCAGTCTACCGGGGACGTCTGATGAGCCCGCTGGTCGCGACCACTATGTGGACAAGGCCTCTTCCGCCACGTCAAGCCGGGTGTGGGCGGCCAGCGCCTGCAGCGCTCGCATGGCCGCGCCCGCGTGGTTGCCCCACGTGTTGAAGTAGGAGTACTGCCACCACCACAGGGCCTCGTGCGGCCGTCCGGCGCGGAAGTGGCGCAGCCCGTGGATCAGGTCGGCGGCCACCGCCGTCAGGTCGTCGGACAGGCGGTACGGCGTGACGCTCGTGTCCTTGTACGGGTCGAACACCTCGGCGTAGTCGTCGACCGCGCCCAGGCGCTCGGTCAGGGCGGTGCGCACCCCGTCGAGGTCGGGGTCCTCGCCGATCGCCGGCTCGTGGTTGCCCGACAGGATGACGTCCTTGCTGGCGCCCAGTTTCGCACCGGCCAGGCTGACCTGCGCGACCTCGACCAGCAGCAGCGACCAGATGGCGTCGCCGCCCTCGCCGCAGGCCACCCGGGTCAGGCCGTCGACGAAGTCCTGTGCGTGTCCCGCGGTCTCCTCTGCGAGAGCGCTCCAATGGTCAGACATCCAGCAGCCTCCGTCCTTCGAACGCTCGACCCAGCGTGACCTCGTCAGCGTATTCGAGGTCGCCGCCCACCGGCAGTCCACTGGCCAACCGTGTCACTTTGATGCCCATAGGTTTGATGAGACGGGCCAGGTAGGTGGCCGTCGCTTCGCCTTCCAGGTTGGGGTCCGTCGCAATGATCAGCTCGGTTACCCTTCCGTCGGCCAGACGAACCATGAGCTCGCGAATGCGCAGGTCATCGGGGCCGACGCCGTCGATCGGGCTGATCGCGCCGCCCAGCACGTGGTAGGTGCCGCGGAACTCGCGCGTCTTCTCGATCGCGACGACGTCCTTGGGCTCCTCCACGACGCAGATCACGTGCGTGTCGCGCCGCTGGTCGCGGCAGATGCGGCACTCCTCCTCGGAGGCGACGTTGCCGCAGATCCGGCAGAAGCGGACCTTCTCCTTGACCTCCAGCAGCGCGTGCGCCAGCCGCTTGACGTCAGCGGGATCGGCCGCCAGCAGGTGGAACGCGATGCGTTGCGCGCTCTTGGGACCGACGCCCGGCAGCATGCCGAGCTCGTCGATCAGGTTCTGGACGACCCCCTCGTACATCGTCTAGAACCCCGGCAGCTGTCCGCCGAGGCCGCCGCCCAGACCTTGGGCGAGCGGACCGAGCTTCTCCTGCTGCAGGTCGGCGGCGGCGCGAACGGCGTCGCGGATGGCGGCGATGACGAGATCGGAGATCGTGTCGGCGGTCTCCTGAGGGTCCGAGGCGTCGACGACACTCGGATCGATCTTCAGCTCGAGCAGCTCGCCGGAGCCGTTGACCACGGCCTTCACCAGCCCGCCACCCGAAGAGCCCTCGATCTGCGCGTCGTTGAGCTCCTGCTGGGCGTTCACGAGCTGCTGCTGCATGACCGCGGCCTGTTCCAGCAGCTGCTGCAGGTTGACATCCCCTGGGTTCACCGGTGTGCGCTCCTCGTGGCTGGTGATAGCTCCAACTGCCACGAGCCTACGGTGTTTGGACGCCGCCATGCACTGCGGCATCGATGTGTCTGAAAGCGGGCTTGTTGTTTGGCCGGGTCCCGGCCCCCCTCCAGCGTCCGGAACCCGGCCAAAGCGTCGGCCGGAGCGGCCGCACCATGCCGACGCGCCCACAGCAGAACGTAGCCAGGTCAACGTTGCGCACACGTTGCACTCAATCAATCACCCCCCGCAATCCCCGAATCGGTTGCGCGCGCGTGCCGTACGAGTGATGCTCGTCTTGCGGTGGTGACTACTTGGAGTGGCCGATGGGTAACGCCGAGCTGGACAGGTACTCACGTCGGCTGCGCGAGGCACGCGAAGCCGGGCAGTGGTCCTCCGGCGCACGCAAGGAGATCTGCGAGTCATGGGGCCGCTCCTTCAGCGCCGGCATCGACGTCGACATCACCGCCGCACCTCTCGTCTACGACCACGGAGCGATCCGCGACATCCGCCGCGAGCACCCGCTCGACCCGTTGACGCCTATGATCATCAACACGCTCAAGCGCATGGCCGACGAGAGCGCCCACATCCTCATCGTCACCGACGCCGACGGCCGGATCCTGTGGCGCGAGGGCCACTCGGCCACCAAACGCGCCGCCGACCGCGTCGGCCTCAGCGACGGCCACATCTGGGCCGAGGGCTCCGTCGGCACCAACGGCATCGGCACCGCGCTCGCCACCCGCAGACCGGTCCACGTCTACTCGGAAGAGCACATCATGCGCGCCCTGCACGTCTGGTCGTGCAGCGGGGCGCCCATCATCGACCCCGACACCGACGAGGTGCTCGGCTGCATCGACGTCAGCGGCACCAGCGAAACGCTCCACCCGGCCACCGTCGCCCTCGTCGAAACCGTCGGCAGGCTCGCCGAGAGCCAGCTCGCCGTACGCATGCACGAGCGCGACCACCGCCTGCGCGCCCACCACGACGCCCTGCGGCACCGCACAGGAATCCTGATCACCGCGACCGGCCGCGTCATCGCCGGCGACTCCACCGGCAGCCTCGGCCCGCGCATCCCCGTCACCGACCCGTCCGGCTTCACCACGCTCCCCGACGGCCGCATCGGCATGCTGGAGCCCTTCCACGGCGGCTTCCTCCTGCACACCTCCGCCGCCGAGGGCGAACGCCAGCCCGTGCGCCTCAACCTCCTCGGCGACGGCACGCCCAGCGTCTACCTCGGCGACCGCAACCTGGCCCTCTCGCTGCGACACGCCGAGATCCTCGCCCTGCTCGCACTCCACCCCCACGGGCTGACCGCCGAGCAGCTGTCGTTCCACCTGTACGGCGACGACGGCAACCCCGTCACCATCCGCGCCGAGATCCACCGGCTGCGCGCCCAGCTCGGCAGCACCATCGCCGCCAAGCCGTACCGCCTGACCACCAGCGTGCAGGCCGACTTCCTCACCGTCAGGCAACTGCTCGCCGAGAGCGACCACGCCGGCGCCGCCAAGGTGTACGGCGGGCCGCTGCTGCCGCGCTCGGAGTCACCGACGCTGCGGCGGGAGCGGGACGAGCTGGAGGTGCAGGTGCGGACGTGCATGCTTCGGTACGGCACGCCAGACGATTTGTGGGCCTACGCGCAGACGGCGAACGGGCGGGGCGACTACGAGGTGCTGGAGCAGCTCGTCACGGTGCTTCCGCCGGGAGACCCCCGCGCCCTGGCGGCCCACCTACGGCTCAGCGTGGGCGACTGAACCGCTGGGCGGCTGGAACCCCAGGGCCCTCACGCCTGCTCAGGTGTGGTCGATCTCCCCGATCACCTGAGCTCCGAGCTCGCGCTGCAGCAGCGCCATGCCCCCCGTCGCGTCGACATCGGCGTCGGCGTCGTTGAGCGGATCCACGTCATCGGACTCCGGCCCCTTGCCGGGAACCGCGTCGGGCCAGCCCGCGCTGCCACCGTGCCTGGGCGCCGGAGCTCGCGGTCCCGCCTGCGCGGCCGCCTGAGCCGCCGCCTTGGCCGCCGACCGCGCGGCGGACAGGCCCGTGGGCGAAGGGGACGGGGGCGCGGGGATCGGGTCGTCGGGCGCGTCGGGCCAGGACTCGTCCGTCGTCTGAACCGCCCGCCCGGCACCACCGCCCGCTACCTGCCCGCCACCACCGGCCGCCCCCTGGCCGCCACTGGCCGGTTGGCTCCCGCCGGGCGCCTGAGCTGCGCCGGGTGCCTGACCTGGGCCACCGGCCTGACGTGCACCGGGTGTCTGACCCGGGCCACCGATCTGTCCTCCACCGGCTGCCTGACCTGGGCCATCGAACTGGCCTCCACCGAGAGTCTGACCGTCGCCGACCGCGTGGCCAGCACTGAGCACCTGGCCCGCACCGGCCGCGTGGCCCGCACTGAGCGCCTGGCCTGCACCGGGGGTCTGGCCCGCACCGGGGGTCTGGCCTGCACCGGGGGTCTGGCCTGCACCGCCACCTGCTCCATGCGCCCCCGCGCCGCCCGCCTGGCCGGCTGCTCCCCCAGCGCTTCCCATCGCCTGCGACGAGGAGCCACCGTGCCCGCCGCCTGCCGTACCGGAGTCACCAGAGCTCGCGGCACCCCCCTGAGCGCCGCTCCCACCGAGAGCACCGGCCGCGTCCTGACTAGGACCTGCAGCACCCGGACCATCCTGGCCAGGACCCGCATGCCCGCCGTGCGAGCCGCCGCCGCCCTGTCCCGTGCCTCCGGACTCGCCCCCGCCAGGCCCCTGACCACCGCCGGGCGCCCGACCACCGCCACGTCCAGGCGAAGGCGACCCGCCCACAACCGCCTCGACCCGCCAGTCACCACCCACGACCTTGCCGATCGCGTCGGCCACGGCGGCATCACGCTTGCCGGTCAGGAAGCCCTTCATGTCGCCTGGCTTGTCGAAGCCAAGGGTGACGAGGTTGCCCTCGACGCCCATGAGCGTGGCCTGG
This sequence comes from Nonomuraea soli, assembly GCF_013761175.1. Lineage (GTDB taxonomy): Bacteria > Actinomycetota > Actinomycetes > Streptosporangiales > Streptosporangiaceae > Nonomuraea > Nonomuraea soli. The sequence continues at coordinate 675,891 of NZ_JACDUR010000003.1, read as the reverse complement.
TTGCTCACGATCATCCACGCGACGCGCTGCTCGACCTTCATCCGGTCGAGGATGGCCGGCCACTGCTGGTAGACGACCGAACTCCCGCCTCCACCCGTGGACGGCGCGGGAGCCGGAGCCGCGGCATGCGCGACAGGAGCACCGGGCTTGGCCGCCTCCGGCCAATCGCCCCCGCCCTGGGCAGCCGCCGAACTCGTCCCGCCTGCCGTACCGCCACCGACCGCCGGAGCGGCGGCTTGCGAAGTAGAGGCCTGCACAGGCGCAGCGGCGGCCTGCGGACCACCCTGCGGAGCACCGGCCACCTGCGGAGCACCGCCCGCCTGCGGAGCACCGGCACCCTGCGGAGCGGCCGCAGCCGGCGAGGCCGCGACGGCAGACGGGGCGGCGGACGGTGCAGCGGCGACAGGAGCAGGCGTGGCAGTCTGCGGTGCGGCGGCGGCCTGCGGCGCGCGCGCGGCCATCTGCGCGACGACCCCGCCCCGCTCCAGCCGCTCCAACCGCGCCAGCAGCGAGGCCTCCCCCTGCCCGGCCCCCGGCAGCAGCACCCGGGCGCACATCAGCTCGAGCAACAACCGCGGCGAGGTGGCCCCCCGCATCTCGGTCAGGCCCGCGTTGAACAACTCCGCCGCCCGGGTGAGCTCGGCTGGCCCCATCGCGGCGGCCTGCTGCACCAGCCTCTCCAGCTCGTCCCCTGGCCGATCGAGCAGACCGCTGCCGGCCGCCTCGGGCACGTTCGCCAAGATCACCAGGTCGCGGAAGCGCTCCAGCAGGTCGGTGGCGAACCGGCGCGGATCGTGCCCGCCGTCGATGACCCGGTTGACCGCCTGGAAAACCGCCGACCCGTCACGCGCGGCGAACGCGTTGACGATCTCATCGAGCAGATCCCCATCGGTGTACCCCAGCAACGAGACCGCGCGAGCGTAGGTGATGCCCGCGTCGTCGGCCCCGGCCAGCAGCTGGTCCAGGATCGACAGCGAGTCACGCGCCGACCCGGCACCGGCCCGCACGACCAGCGGCAGCGCGGTCGGCTCGAAGGGCACGTTCTCGGAGAGGAGGATCTCCTCCAGGAGCGCCCGCAGCGTCGCGGGCGGCATCAACCGGAAGGGATAGTGGTGGGTGCGCGACTTGATCGTGCCGATGACCTTTTCCGGCTCGGTCGTCGCGAAGATGAACTTCAGGTGCGGCGGCGGTTCTTCGACGAGCTTGAGCAGCGCGTTGAAACCCTCGCGGGTCACCATGTGCGCCTCGTCGATGATGTAGATCTTGAAGCGCGCCGACACCGGCGCGAAGAAGGCCCGCTCCCTCAGGTCACGGGCGTCGTCGACACCACCGTGCGAGGCGGCGTCGATCTCGATGACGTCGAGGTGTCCCGGCCCCGTGGCGGCCAGCGCGACACAGGACTCGCACTCACCGCAGGGCTCCGGAGTCGGCCCCTTCTCGCAGTTGAGACTTCTCGCCAGAATTCGGGCACTCGAGGTCTTGCCGCACCCCCGCGGGCCGGAGAACAGGTAAGCGTGGTTGATACGTCCCGTCCGCAGTGCCTGCCGCAGCGGATCTGTGACGTGCTCCTGTCCCTTGACCTCGGCGAACGTCCCGGGCCGGTATTTGCGGTAAAGCGCAAGGCTCATGCGACCATCCCGCCTGCGAGGGGCTCAACGAAGAGACCCCCCGCACACCCGCCAGAGCCCGCTTATCCTTGCTGCCTTCCGGCCCTGGGGAGGTTCACAGGATGACGCCGCGCGAGGGGTCCTTGGACAGTCTAGCCCCGTACGGCAGTGCTCGCTCCCGCGAAATCGTGGTCTCTTCAACGTTCCGAGTCCGGTAAGCTCGTCGACGGAGGATTCGCCTAGTGGCCGAGGGCGCACGCTTGGAAAGCGTGTATAGGGCAACCTATCAGGGGTTCAAATCCCCTATCCTCCGCCAGCTCAGAGGGCTCATGCCAGATCAACGGCATGAGCCCTCTCGCTTTTGCGCCCTCGAAGCGGCGGGTGCGCGGGCTCGAAGCTGTGATCCACTGATCCCCATGGAAGCCATCATCGCTGGAGTGATCGCGATCGTGGGGACCCTCTTAGGGTCCCTCGTGACGTACATCTTTCAGAGGCGGTCCACTGCACGCGCCGAGGAGTTCACGATCTCCGCGCGGCTCAGGGAAGAACGTATGGGCGTCTACAGCGGATTCGCCGGCACCATCCTTGAGCTCAGATCCGCCCAGTACAACCGGGCGATACGTGGCTTCGACGGCAAGGACAGCGCGGAATACGCCGAAGCCAGGTCCACGTCCCAGAGAATCCGCGTGGTCGCCTGGCAGGCGCTCTACCGGGTCCGCCTCGTCGCCGACGCTCCTGAAGTCACGGAACTCGCCGAGAGCGCCATGGCTCGCGTAGCGGACATGCACGACAGTAAGGACATGCGAACGCTGGTTGCGTGCGGGGACGATGTCCGTACGGCTGTCGAGGCATTCGTCGCCGCGGCCAAGTCCGAGGTCGCCTGGGAGAACCGGCTGACCAAGCCGAGAACCGCCGAGCTGCCAGAGCGCGGTGGGCAGTCGTAGGGAGCTCCTAGCGAGCCGACTCGATGGCGGACACGAACTGCTCCGCCCGCTCCGCGTCCATTCCCTTCTCGACGCGCACCAGGAAGACCGCCGCTTTCCGGCGCCCTTCGTCGAGGAATCGCCCCACAGGCTCCGCGAGGTCCTCCGGCCAGCGGGCAGGGAAGTCCGACCCCACGAAGCCGTCTCGCAAAGCGCTGGCGGTCTGCCACGCCTCGAACCGGCTGACCTGGCCGGCCTTGCGAATCAGGATGACCGCTTGGTCGAACTCTCCCGCCTCGATGAGATCGTGCGCTTCCGCCTGGATCTCGACCGGCATGAACAGCGGGATCTCCACGCGGACCGTCACCCGGTTACGCCGCCGCCACATCATGACGGCCAACACGCTGGCGAGGAGCAGAATCGCCACCAGGATCACGGCTTGTCCAGACATGGCGGCATGGTAGGTGACTTAAGGCGTTCTGTCTGTCTCTTGATCGGCTCCTAGGCTTCGGGGATGGCACAGGTAAGCGAGGTCATGGCGGACTTCAAGGGGCCAGGCGACTACGGGGACGCGGTGAGCGAGCGCTGGAACGCCTACCCCCGCGTTCACGCCGTCACTCGAAAACCGTCACCGGCTCGCCGTCGCGGAAGAGCCGCACCGCCACCAGCTCCCCGCGCGCGTATCCCTCGACCCTGACCACGCGGGCCTGGGACAGCCCCGGCACCGTCACCTCGACCGCGTCGCCGTCCAGGTCCACCGAGGCGCGTGGCCGGCCGTCGGTGACGAAGTCGGCCCTGTCGATGTTGACGCCGCGCACCCGCACCGGGTCGAGCGACACCTCGAACTCCCGCCGCTCTCCCTCGCGCAGCAGCGCGAAGGCCGCCGCGAGCAGGTCCTTGTCGCCGTGCATGATGTCGTCACGCGTGACCGGGTGGATGGTCTCCGAGCGCACGCCGAAGTCCTCGACGCTCACCCCGGCGTTGGGCCCGACGCGCAGCAGCCGTCTGATCGCCACGCGCAGGCCGACGCCTTCGGGGAGCGGGCGGTAGGGGAAGTCGCCGTCGCCGCTGGCGAGCTGCATGAGCAGCGGGAACTCCCACACGTTGGCGCCTCCGGCCCCGGTGGTGTCGTCGACGCCGAGCACGTCGCCGATCCTGTGGTCCTGGTACCCGGCGGCGAACACGTCGCCCGAGGAGTAGCAGCGCGCGTCGGTCACCAGCACGCTCGGCCCGAAGTGGCTCTGCGGCACCCGGGCGAGCCGGCCGGCGGGCGTGAACGGGATGCCCGCGGAGAAGGGCGCCCCTGTCTCCATGGCCTGCTCCATGGAGCGCAGCCAGGGCTCCATGGAGCGCTGGTTGCGGCAGATGCGCAGGTTCAGCGGCGTGCTGAGGAACTGCGCCGGCATGGGCTCGATGCGCCGCGCGGTCAGCGCCTGGAGGCTCAGCTCGGCCATGAGGATGTTGCCGCCGCGGTTGCCCCGCACGTCGATCACGACGCCGCCGGGCGGCATCTGGCGGAGCAGCTTGATGAACTCGTTGACGAAGGTCTCGACGGAGCGGTCGGCCGAAAGGAACTCCCTGATCCTGATGTAGCCGAACTCGCCCATGACTCTCGCCTCGAAGGCCGTGGCCACCTCGGGTCTGACGGGGAGGTTGCCGGGCGCGGCCCTGACCGGCTCGCCTGCCGCCTGCTGGTCCAGTACGTGCGGCGCGAACAGCAGGGTCCTGGCCCGCGACTCCAGCATCGCCTCCTGGTCGATGGCCAGGCTGGTGTCGTTGCTGAGGCTCTGCAGCAGCAGGATCAGGTCGGTGGGCACGGACCACGTCGTGCGTGCCGTACCCGCCTGCCCGTCGGGGGAGACGAAGTCGATGAGGATCTGCTCCTCGTCGGGCGGCCCGGTGAAGGCCAGCGCCCTGGTGGTCATCTTCTCGACGGCCCGCGCGTGCCGGGCGGCCGGATTGGCGCCGGGCAGCCGGTCGGCCAGCTGCTGTACGGCACGCGCCATGGGCACCCCGTTCCACCGGATGATCTCGGCGCCCGGGCGGAAGGCTCCGGTGAGCACAGGCGGCGCGCCCTCCTTCTCGGGCGCGACCAGGTAGCGGCGCCGCTCGCCGTCGGCGAAGGCCTTGACGGTGAAGGGCAGCACGGCCACGTCGCCCTCGAACACGCCGGGCAGCGCGTAGCGGGTGTGCAGGTCGCGGACGGAGTTGAAGATCTCGATGAGCTCGGAGTGCAGCTCCCATTCCGAGATGTCCTCCGAGCGTTCCAGCCGGGTGAGCAGCAGGCGCAGGCGCTGCACCGGGTTGATCCCGTAGCGCGCCACCTTGAGCGGGAGGTTGACGTAGTGCTGCTCCAGCACGAGGAGCGCCTGCCGTACGATCAGGCGTTTCTGGTCGGCGCTGAGCAGGGCCACCCTGGCCAGCGCGTCCGTCAGGGCGACCGATTTCGCCACGGGCGTGGGGATGGTTTCCGCAGTCATGCTCCCGAGTGTCGGCCCGGGGGCGCGGACGCGCCTGAGTAAGCCCTACTCAAGCCATGACGGCCTTGGAGCGGTCGGTGGCCATGCGGATCGCCATCATGCCGAGGATGGTGCCCATGGCGTAGCGCTGGATGCGCAGCCAGGCGGGGCGGGCGGCGAAGAAGGCGGCCAGGGTGCTCGCCGACAGGGCGATCAGGCCGTTGACCGTGGTGGCGACGACGATCTGCACGGATCCGAGCGCCAGGCTCTGCCCGAGCACGTTGCCCGCGGGGTCGATGAACTGCGGCAGCAGTGACAGGTAGAGGATGGCGATCTTGGGGTTGAGCAGGCAGGTCACCAGGCCCATGGAGAACAGCCTGGTGTTGGAGGCGGGCTCCAGGTCGCGGGGCTGGAAGACCGAGCCGCCGCCGGGCTTGAGCGCCTGCCAGGCCATCCAGCCCAGGTAGCAGGCTCCGGCGATCTTCAGCGCGGTGTAGGCCGCGGGGACCAGCGCGAAGATCGCCGTGATGCCGAGGCAGGTGGCCGCCAGGTAGAGGGTGAAGCCGAGCACCACGCCGGTCAGCGAGATCAGACCTGCCCGGCGGCCCTGGGTGATCGAGCGGGAGATCAGATAGATCATGTTCGGTCCGGGCGTCAGCACCATGCCCAGAGAAACCAGTGCAATACCCGCCATGCCGCTCAACATAGGAAAAGCGTAACGAATTACAGAGAGTAGCCAATCTTCACGGCGGGCAGACGCACCACATGCAGTTCGACGACGACGCCAAACTCGATCCGTCGCAGGTCGAGGATGTGAGGGCCAGCGGCGGCCGGCCCGGCCCGCGTGGCGGCGGCGGCATGCCCGGCGGCTGCGCGATCCCCATCGGCGGCAAGGGAGGCTGCCTGCTGCTCGTACTGGCCGTCGCAGCCCTCTTCCTGTTCAAGCTGGTGCCGACCCCCTTCACCGACAGCCCGGAGCAGCCGCCGCAGCCCAGCGCGCAAGGCGGCCAGGCGGGCGGGAACCTGGCCGACCGCTGCCGTACGGGAGCCGACGCCGACCAGTCGGAGGACTGCCGCATCGTCGGCACCGTCAACAGCATCCAGAGCTACTGGAAGCAGGCGATCGACGCCCGGGGCCGCACGACGTACACCCCGGCCAAGACCGTGCTGTTCTCCAACGCCGTCCGCACCGCCTGCGGCGCCGCCGACTCCAACGTCGGACCGTTCTACTGTCCCGGCGACCAGAAGGTCTACCTCGACCTGTCGTTCTTCAACACGCTGCAGAGCCAGTTCGGCGCGAAGAACGGCCCGTTCGCCCAGGCGTACGTCATCGCCCATGAGTACGGTCACCACGTGCAGAACCTGCTCGGCACCATGAACAGGGTGGGCAACGACCGCCGGGGCGCCAACAGCGCCGCGGTGCGCCTGGAACTGCAGGCCGACTGCTACGCCGGCGTGTGGGCCAACAACGCCGTCAGGACGGGCTTCTACTCCGAGCCCTTCACCCAGGCCGACATCGACGAGGCGCTCCAGGCGGCCGCCGCGGTCGGCGACGACAGCATCCAGCGCCGCACTCAGGGCATGGTCGTCCCCGACAGCTTCAGCCACGGCACCTCCGCGCAGCGCGAGAAGTGGTTCAGCGTCGGCTACCAGTCAGGTGATCCAAGCCGTTGCGACACGTTCACGGGCGCTATCTAGGGCAGTTGTCCATGCATGGACTTCAGGGACGACGCGCAACTTGACAGCTCGCAGGTCCAGGATGCCGGCCGTGGCGGCGGCGGCTTCCGGGGCGGACCCATAGCCATCGGCGGCGGCATCACCGGCCTGATCGCCCTGGTCGTCGCACTTGTTCTCGGCAACCTCGGAGGAGGCGGCGGGCAGGAGGCCCCAGGGCTGCAGCCCACCTCCAACCTGGCCGACCGCTGCAAGACCGGCGCCGACGCCGAGCAGGACCCCAAGTGCGAGGTCGTCGGCGTGGTCAACAGCATCCAGGCCTACTGGGGCGAGACTCTCCAGGGGTACGAGCAGGCCGACACCGTGCTCTTCGAGGGCGGCGTGCAGACCGGCTGCGGCGACGCCACCTCGGCCGTCGGCCCGTTCTACTGCCCCAACGACCGCCAGATCTATCTGGACCTCAGCTTCTTCGAGCAGCTGCAGAGCCAGTTCGGCGCGAAGGGCGGCCCGTTCGCGCAGGCCTACGTCATCGCCCATGAGTACGGGCACCACGTGCAGAACCTCTCCGGCCAGCTGCAGGGCGGCAGTTCGGTCGGCACGGAGCTGCAGGCCGACTGCTACGGCGGCGTGTGGACCAAGCAGGCCGTCAAGACGGGCTTCTACGAGAAGGAGTTCACCCCCACGCAGATCGCCGAGGCGATGGACGCCGCGGCGGCGGTCGGCGACGACCGCATCCAGCAGCGCACCCAGGGCAGGGTCGATCCCGAGTCGTTCACCCACGGCAGCTCCAAGCAACGGGTCGCGGCCTTCCAGACCGGCTACGACAGCGGCGACCCGAACGCGTGCGATCCCGGCAAGCTGCAGTGAGGGCGGATCTCTCCTAGACTCGATGGGGTGATTTTCAAGTTGGTCGGCGACGGACGCCCCTATCCCGAACACGGGCTCACCCATCGGGAGTGGGCGCAGATACCGCCACGGCAGGTGCGACTCGATTCGCTGGTCACCACAAAGGCGATGCTCGACCTGCATTCCCTACTCGCCGCCGACTCCACCTTCTACGGCGACCTGTTCCCGCATGTCGTGCAGTGGAAGGGCGAGCTGTACCTGGAGGACGGCCTGCACCGGGCGCTGCGTGCCGCCCTGCACCAGCGCTCGATCCTGCACGCCAGGGTCCTGGAGATCCCGTAAAGGAACGACGAAGGGCCCCTGACCGAGGTCAGGGGCCCTTTTCGTATGGCGGTGGTGGAGAGATTTGAACTCTCGAAGGAGTTGCCCCCTTACGCGCTTTCGAGGCGCGCGCCATCGGCCACTAGGCGACACCACCGCAGAGAAGCTTACCGGATCCTGCGCAGTGCGAAGAACTCCTTGAGGATCACAGAACACTCCTCTTCCAGAATCCCGGCGATCACCTCGGGCCGATGGTTGAGCCTGCGGTCCCTGACCACGTCCCACAACGAGCCCACGGCGCCGCCCTTGAGGTCCTGCGCGCCGTACACGATCCTGTCGACCCGCGACTGCACCGCGGCCCCCGCGCACATGGTGCACGGCTCCAGCGTGACGATCAGCGTGCAGCCGGTCAGGCGCCAGCTTCGCCGGGCCAGGGCGGCCTGGCGCAGGGCGAGGATCTCGGCGTGGCCGGTGGGGTCGTGGGAGGCCTCGCGGTCGTTGCCCGCGGCCCCGATGACGCCCTCGCCGGAGACGACCACGGCGCCGATGGGGATCTCGCCGCGGCCGGCGGCGAGACGCGCCTGGGCCAGGGCCTGGCGCATCGGCTCCTCGAAACGGTCGAGCGAGGTCACCGCAGCCTGTCGAGCTCGTCGGCGAAGCCGAGCTTCTCGGCGATGACCGACAGGATGTCGGCGGGCAGCGTGCCCTCCTCCATGGCCAGCTCCAGCAGCTCCTCGGGGCTCATGCCGAGGTCGCCGAGCAGGTCGATGTCGCCGGAGGGGCGCACGCCGAGCTCGGTCGATTCCTTGTCGGGCACCACCCCGGCGAACTCGGCGAACAGCTCGCCCAGCGGGTCGGGGCCGACCGCGTTGCCGTCGGACAGGAAGACCCTGGCTTCGTCCGCGCCGGTGTAGCGGGCGATGGCGAACCATTCGTCCTCGACCTCGACGCACAGCAGGGCCAGTTCGTCGCCTGACAGTCTCAGGGCCTCGCTCACGGCGTCGCCGAGATCATCGACGATCTCGGCGCCGCCGAGGTCCACCTCCGCGCCCGACCAGCCGTCGGAGGTGCGGACGAACGCGGCGGCGAAGACAGCGCTGGAGGGCATGGCCGAGCTCCCGGTTCAGCCGAAGACGGAGTCGATCGCCCGCTCGAAGGGCTCGGAGAAACCCAGCCGAGCGGCGATGCTGGACAGCACGTCCTCGGGATGAAGGTCAATGTCACCGGAGAGGATGCCCAGCTCCATCTCGTCCAACCCGAGGTCGACGAAGATCGAGAGGTCTCCCGCCGGGAGCACGGTGTCCTCGTCGAGGATCTCGTCGAGCTCGTCCTCGTCGGGGATCGGAACGTCGAGATATTCCAGCACCTGCTGGGCCAGCGGGAAGTCGAGCGCGGCGGCGATGTCAGACAGGAACACGTCGACCCGGTCACCCAGCACGCGCAGCGCCACGAAGAACTCGTCGCCCACGGCGATCAGCCCGATCGTGCCGCTCTCGCTGGGCTGCTGTCTCAGGGCGTGGACGAGCCCGTGGAGATCGGAGGTGAGCGCCACCGGAAGTAGTTCGGCATCCCAGCACTCGTCCTCGCGGTAAATCACGATGGCGAAGTCGAGCGCATCCTCGTCGGTCATTGCCCACCCCCTGTGCGAATGGTTTCAGAATCGACCACCCGACGTGGGCCGCTCCTGCCAAATTGTGATCAAAACCAGGTACCGGACGTGCCGGTCCCTCCCCCAGACGATAGCGTTGTCCCTTATGGAGACCCTTGTCGTCGATCACCCGCTCGTGGCCCACAAGCTGACCACCCTGCGCGACGTCAACACCGACTCGCCCACCTTCCGCCGCCTGGCGGATGAGCTGGTGACCCTGCTGGCCTACGAGGCCACACGCGACGTCAGGGTGACCGAGGTGACCGTCCAGTCTCCGGTGGCCGAGGCGCACGGCGTACGGCTGGCGACGCCCAAGCCGCTCGTGGTGCCGATCCTTCGCGCGGGCCTGGGCATGCTCGACGGCATGACCCGGCTGCTGCCCACCGCCGAGGTGGGCTTCCTGGGCATGATCCGCAACGAGGAGACCCTCCAGGCCGAGACCTACGCCACGCGCCTGCCCGACGACCTGTCCGGCCGGCAGTGCTACGTGCTCGACCCGATGCTCGCCACGGGCGGCACCCTCGCGGCGGCCATCCACTTCCTGTTCGACCGGGGTGCGGTCGACGTGACGGCGCTCTGCCTGCTCGCCGCCCCCGAGGGCCTGGCGTTCATGGACAAGGAGTTCGCCAACTCCGGCAAGCCGATCAGGGTCGTCACCGCCGCGCTCGACGAGAGGCTGAACGAGAACGGTTACATCGTTCCCGGTCTTGGGGACGCCGGAGACCGTCTCTATGGCGTTGTCTAAGTAGTCCTTTTCCTTCAACTGGCTCGCTTGCTCGTTACATGCTGTGGTTGTGTGGGTACTTAGAGTAACGAAGGCATCTCTTCCGCGTCACCGACGCGGATCTAAGGAATCACGATGAGCGAGCGAATCGAAGCGGATACGAGTCCGTATGTGGAGGTCGAGTCAGCGCTGCGCGACGAGTTCGCAGGCGTTCACTCCGCCTCCACGGTCACCCGGTGTGTCGAGGCGGCGCACTACGGCGCGCTTGAGGTCACCGGCTATGCCCATCCCGGCCTCGTGGAACGCATCGCGCGCAAGCACCTTCACGTCCTCGCGCTGGTCGCGAGCGAACGCGGTTAAAGAAGATCGAGACTTACCGGCGAAGTTACGCTTTACCCCGCCACCTGCGTGGGTAATGTATTCGGCGGGTGTAGTGGGTAAGTGGGCACGGAGGCGACAGTGCAGGTCAAAAAGTGGCTCATCTGGGGAGGCGTGGCGTTTGTCGCCTACTTCCTCTTCGCGAGGCCCGCTGATGCGGCAGATGCCGTCAGGGGCGCTCTCGACACAGTGTTCAACGCGGCCGACTCTCTCGCGCAATTTGTGACCAGCATCGCATGAGACTTGTGACCCACGGGGACGCTGCCCCGTCGTCGGTCAACCGCTACCTACTCCCCCACGAAACACAGCACATCATGGTACGGCGCCACCCAGCCGTGCTGTTGCGTCCGGTCGCCGAGGTCTTCGGCGGCCTGATCATCGCCGGGCTCCTCAGCAGGTTCTTCGGCGGTGGTGACAACGGCACGGCTCTGGTGGTCGTCTGGTGGCTCTGGCTGCTGCTCTTGATCCGGTTTGTCTGGAAGGTCGCCGAATGGTCGGTTGACTACTTCGTCGTGACCTCAAAGCGCATCTTGCTCACTACGGGGCTCATCACCCGTAAAGTCGCGATGATGCCGCTGACCAAGGTCACCGACATGAGCTTCCAGCGCTCCCTCATGGGCCGCATGCTGGGCTACGGCGAGTTCATCCTCGAGTCGGCGGGCCAGGATCAGGCCCTGTCGACCGTGGAGTACATCCCGTACCCCGAAACCCTCTATCTCGAGGTCTGCGCGATGCTATTCCCGAGTGACGACAAGGGTGACGATTAATCGGCTTTTCTCAGCTGGGGATACCCCATTCGGCCACTTCATGCAATCATTGCGTGTTGTTGACCCTTCCCCGCCCTGAGAGATGAGATGCCGAGTCAGGGAACCATCGGTGACCGCGTCCGCGGACTGCGGCTGAACAGGCGGATGTCTCAGGCCCAGCTGGCCGGACCCGACCTGTCGGACAGTTATGTCTCACTCATCGAGTCGGGCAAGCGCACCCCGACCCCGGTCGTCGCGCGGCTGCTGGCCGAACGCCTCGGCTGCACGACCGAGTTCTTGCTGCACGGGATCGAGCCGCGCCAGCGCATCGACACCGAACTGGGTCTGCGACATGCGGAGCTCGAGCTCCGTCACGGCGACCCGGTGTCCGCCGCCGAACGGTTCTCCGAGATCGTCAAGGCGGTCGGCGAAGAGAACGCCATGCTCGCCTCCCAGGCCCGCCTGGGCCGCGCTCGCGCGCTCGAGGAGCAGGGCCGGCTCGGCCAGGCCGTCGAGGCCATGGAGCGACTGCGCACCGAAGCCGCCGCACACCCCGAACGACTGGCCGACCTGCCGCTGACCGTCGCGCTGAGCCGCTGCTACCAGCGTGCGGGCGACCGGCTGCGCGCCCGCGACCTCGGACTGGCCGCGCTGGAGCAGATGGCCAGGCTCTCCATCGACCAGGGCGAGCTCGCCGTCGACCTGGCGGCGACGCTGATCGAGCTGCCCTCCGGCGGCGAGAGCGAGCTCGCGTTCGTCAGACGGGTGCTCACGGTCAGTGGCGTCCCTGAGGTTGTGGACCGTTCCGCTGAGATTCGCACCCTCTGGGAGGCCAGCAAGTCGGCCGCCTCGGGCGAGGACTCGGCGCTTGCCGTACGGCTGGCCGACGACGCCATCGCCGCGGGCCGCCCGGCCCGTCTGGCGCTGCAGCTGGCCCGCGCCGCGATGCACTTCGCGCAGCTGGAGACCTGCCCGGTCGAGGAGGCCGAGCAGCACGTCACCGCCGCCGCGAAGGTGTTCTCCGTCTTCACCGCCACCCGCGTCGAGCTCGGCCAGACCAAGGTCGTCCACGCGCGCGTGCGGATGCGGGCCGGCGACTCGGTCAAGGCGGGCGAGCTCGCCACGGCCGGGCTGGCACTCCTCGACGGCGCTCCCGGCACGTTGCCCGCCCAGGCGCAGCTCGTGCTCGCCCAGGTGGCTCTCGACCTCGGCGCCGACGCCTCGGCTCCGCTGCGTGCGGCTCGCGACCTGCTCGCCGCGCTCGACGGACCGGTCTTCGGCTCCGACAGGCAGGCGGCTCGCGCGTGGCGGGAGCTGGGTGACCTGTTCGGCAAGGCGGGTGCTCGAGCAGACCAGACGGCGGCGTATCGTAGAGCGCTCGAGGCTGCCGGGGTGCGCTCCGCCATGGCGGGAGTGACGATCGAGGCTTCTATCAGCCGCTGACCTCCGGATTTGTCTTTTGGGCCCTGGAATAATTAGGGTCTACCAGTCATTGACTCATAGGATGACTGGTTTCCCCGGAGGAGGCGGACTGTGAGTCTGCGTACGGCGCAGCGGGCTTCGCTCGTCGACCAGGTGATCGACCAGCTCAAAGAGCAGATCACCTCTGGTTCGTGGGCGATGAACCGCAAGATCCCCACCGAGACTGTCCTGGCTGAACAGCTCGGTGTCGGACGCAACACCGTGCGCGAGGCCGTCCGCGCGTTGACGCACGCGGGGCTGCTCGAGTGCAGGCAGGGCGACGGCACCTACGTCCGGGCGACCAGCGAGCTGTCCGGAGCCATGCTCCGGCGGCTCCGCCAGGCCGAGCAGCTCGAGATCCTCGAGGTGCGCCGCGCGCTGGAGGTCGAGTCCGCGCGTCTGGCGGCCACCCGTCGCAACGACGACGACATCGTGCGCATCGAGGCCGCGCTGTCGGCCCGTGACCGCGCCTGGGAGTCAGGGACGGCCGAGGAGTTCGTCGAGGCCGACCTCGCCTTCCACATGGCGGTCGTGCACGCGACGCACAACCTCGTCCTCATCGACCTGTACGAAGACTTCTCCGCGGCCCTGCGCGCCAGCATCACGGCCGCGGGAACGTCGCTGAACAAGAGCTACATCCCGCACGACGCCATCGCCCGCGCCATCGCCGCCGGCGACGCGACCGCCGCGGAGCGCGCCGGCCACGCGTGCATGGAACACATCCTGATCGCGCTGACCGACCAGGAATGAGCTTCTCGTACGGCGGGCGGGCCGGCCCCGCCCGCCGTTTACGAGAGCAGATCCACCAGTTCCCTCGGCAGTCCGTGGGTCTGGTGGAGATAGTCGTAGTCCTCCTCCGTCAGCCGCTCCCCGAAGCGTGAGCGCACCTTCCTGCCGCGTTCCAGCAGGCCGACGAACCGTTGCTCCTCCTCCAGGAGCACGTCCCTGCGCAGGGGCGTGGGCAGGTCCGACAGGGTGCGCGTGGAGTCGTCACGCCACAACGTCGTCAGCACCCTGCGGACGAGGCGGCGCAACACGTACCCCCGCCCTGTGGACGAGGGCGTCACCCCGTCGTCCACGATCATCGTGCTCGATCGCAGGTGGTCGACGACGACCCGGTGCGAGTCCCGGTCGAGCTCCCACAACTGCGAGACGCCGCGCGTCCACGGCTCGAACACGTCGATGCCGAAGACGGAGTCCTTGCCCTGCAGGACCGTGAGGATCCTCTCCAGCCCCATACCGGTGTCGATGTTGCGCTGGGGCAGCGGCTCCAGGCTGCCGTCCTCGTGGCGGCGGTAGCTCATCAGCACGTGGTTCCACACCTCCACCCACCGCTCGTCGCCGGTGGGCGTGCCCTGAGGCGGCCCTTCCCCGGTCCACACGAAGATCTCCGAGTCGGGGCCGCACGGGCCCGTCGGGCCGTTGGACCACCAGTTGTCGTCGCCGGTCAGCTCCACCGGCACGCCCAGCTCGCTCCACGTCTCCAGCGAGGGCGTGTCCTGGCCGACCTGACCGTCGCCGCCGAAGACCGTGACGTGCAGCCGGTCGCGCGGAATGCCGAAGCCGTCGCGGAGCAGCTCGTACCCCCATCGCAGGCTCTGCTGGTGGTCGTAGTCGCCCAGCGACCAGGAGCCCAGCATCTCGAAGACGGTCAGATGGGTGGGATCGCCCACCTCCTCGAGGTCGGTGGTGCGCAGGCAGCGCTGCAGGTTGACCAGGCGGCTGCCGAGCGGGTGCGGGCGGCCCTCCAGGTAGGGGATGAGCGGGTGCATGCCCGAGGTCGTGAAAAGCACCGGGTCGCCGGGTGGCGGGATGAGAGAGCTGCCGGTGATGCGGCGATGGCCTCGCTCGACGAAGAAGTCGATGAAGGTGGAGACGGTCTGGTCGACGTTCATGGGTGGGGCCCTTCCGTTCATGGAGGGACCGGAAAGGACCTGCGCAGGAAAGCAGAAACCGGCGGCCGTTTCCGGTCGCCGGTGTTGGTGGGGAGGTCAGGCGGCGGCAACCGACGAGCGGGTAGCTCGTGCGGCTGCGGCCAGAGTGCGCTGGTGGACCTCCATGGGCTCGACGGTAGCAAAGACCCCTTGCGGACTTCGCCCGGTTTTCTCAGGGGCGCAGCTGGGCGGCATGGTCGTCGGCGAAGTCGGAGAAGGTGCGTGCCCTCCTGCCGACCACCTCGGTGAAGTCACCCGTCGTGTAGTCGCCCCAGTTACGCGCGTACGCCCTGCCGTACTCCACCGAGACCTTGGCGTCCCACTCGGGGAAGCCGGCGTCGAGCATCGCCTGGAGCACCGCCTCCTCGGGGACCTGCTGGTAGCGCGCCCCTGCCGCGGCCGCGGCCTCGTGCAGGGAGATGCTCTCGGGTCCCGTCAGGGTGTAGACCTTCCCGGCGTGGGGTGCGGGGTCGGTCAGGATGCGGGCGCCGAACTCGGCGATGTCGCGGATGTCGATGAAGCCGACCCGGCCTTCGCCGAGCCCGCCGTACAGGGTGCCGCCGTTGACGGAGCCGAAGAGGTTCTGCATGAAGAACGCGGGCCTGATGATGGTCCACGGGATGCCGGAGGCCTGGAGTTCGAGGTCCGACAGGGCGTGCAGGCGGCCGTTGCGGGTGGGGGCGTCGTGCGAGGCGCCGATGGCGGACAACCGGACGATGTGCTTCACCCCTGCCTGGCGGGCGGCCCACACGGCATTGCCGGAAGCATGGGGCGCCTGCGGTCCCATCGCGGTCAGCAGCCACAGGGTGTCGACCCCGGCGAAGGCCTCCGTCAGCGTCTCGGGGTGGTCCAGATCGCCCACGAACACCTCGACGCCCTGCGGCGCCTTTGCGGGATCACGCACCAGGACTCGTACATTCTCTGTGGAAGGCAGGGCGCGCAGCAGGGCGGAAGAGACGTTTCCGGTGGCTCCGGTGATCAGAATGGTCATGACAGTTCTCCAGTCTCAGATGACACAAGCGAGTCGATGGCGTCGAAAAAGGTCTTGATCCCGGGCAGGTTGGCGCCCTTGGAGCGCGAGGCGGCGAAGTCCGCCTCGTTGCGCCACTCCACGATGTCCAGCCACTCGCCGCCGGGCAGGCGTACCAGGCGGGCGCCGATGAAGCCCGCGCGATCGGCCAGGAAGTCGGCCACCATCGCCGGCCGGGCGGCCAGCAGGGCATCCGCGTCGGCGGCGCGGAACCGGGTGAGTTCAACCGTGCTCATGCATGAGAAGATATAGTCAGCATTAGTGACTGTCAAGATTGGTGACTAATTTTGAAGCGCAGCGAACGCAAGCAGACCGACCCCGATCTGGGCATCCTCGTGGCCAGGGCGTTGTTCAGGGTGCAGCGCGCCATGATGCGGGACCTGGGCCTGGGCAAGACGGGGCCGCAGCCCAAGCACGGAGCGGTGCTGGCCTACCTCGACGAGGAGGGCAGCAGGGCGACCGACCTGGCGAGCCTCTCGGGGCAGCACAAGCAGGTCATCGGCACCCTGGTCGACGAGCTCGTGGAGATGGGCTTCGTCGAGCGGCAGCCGGATCCCAGCGACCGGCGCGCCAAGCTGGTGGTGCCGACGGACCGGGGCCTGGAAAGAATGCACCGCTCCGACGAGGTGATGGCCGCGATCGAGCGGCGCTACGCCGAAGCGGTGGGCGAGGAGGAGTTCGCCGCCTTCAAGGCGACGCTGAAGAAGATCTCGGAGATCAGCCCCGGCGCGCCCGGGTGACCTTCCGGCATCACCCCAGGCGCAGCGACATGACCAGGTAGCGGAAGGCGGGCTCGGCGTCGCCGGGCACGTCGGTGATCAGCGCGGGGCGGGTCGGCGAGTCCATGTTGAGCCGGGCGTACTCCGAGTCGACACCGGCCAGTCCGTCGAGCAGGAAGTGCGACTGGAACCCGATCTGCAGCGGCTCGCCGCGCAGCTCGCAGTCGAGCACCTCGACTCCGCGGCCCAGCTCTCCTCCCCCGGCCTGGATCTTGACCTGACCCTCGGTGAAGGTCAGCCGGATCGCGGTGTTGCGCTCGGCCACCAGCGCCACCCGCTTGATGGCGTCGATGAACGGCTGCACCCGCATGTCGGCCTTGATCGACCAGTCGTTGGTGAGCCGCGCGCGGTAGTCGATGAACTGCTCGTCGAGCAGGCGCACGGTGGTGCTGCGCCCCACGCTCTCGAAGCCGGCCACGCCGCCGCCCATCGCGATGGCCACCTCGCCGCCGCGCAACGACTTGGCCACCTCGACGAGCACCCGCGCCGGAATCATCGCCGACACGTTGGTGTCGAGCTGGGCCGGACGCCAGGTGAAGTCGCGCGCGGCGATGCGGTAACGGTCGGTCGCGGCCATCGCGACCTGCTCGCCCTCGATGTCGACGCGGATGCCGGTCAACATGGGCAGGGTGTCGTCGCGGCTGGCGGCAGGGGCCACCTGACCGACCGCGGAGGCGAACACGCCGCCGCCGATGGCGCCGATGACCGGGGGCATCTTGGGCATGGTCGGGAAGTCTTCGACCGGCATCGTGACCAGGGCGAACTCCGCGCTGCCGCAGGTCAGGATCGCTTCGGCGCCCTCGGTGACGAGCTCGACCTGCTCGCCGGGGAGCGCCCTGGTGATCTCGGCCAGCAGCCGGCCGGGGATCAGCACGCTGCCCGGCTCCGACACGTCGGCCTCGATCGTGGCCTGGGCGGAGACGTCGTAGTCGAAGGCGGACAGGGTGAGGTCTTCGCCGGCCTCCAGGAGGAGCCCGGACAGGACAGGAGCGGCCGGCCTGCTGGGCAACACCCGTGCTGCCCAAGCCACGGCCTCGGCCAGCACATCGCGGTTCACCCGAAATTTCACCCTAAACACCCCTTCGTCCCGCGGGTCTATGGGGTAAAAGTATCTGCCCCCACCGACAGAACGGGCCATCAGCCCCGGATCAGGGTGCGCCCTCAGCCGCCCTTGGCCGCGTTGAGGTAGGCCAGAACGGCCAGAACCCGCCGGTTGTCGTCATCGGAAGGCGACAGGTCGAGCTTGGCGAAAATCGAGGCCGTGTGCTTGGCCACCGCGCTCTCGCTCAGGAACAACCGCTGCGAGATCGCCGCGTTCGAGCGCCCCTCCGCCATCGCCTCCAGCACCTCGCGCTCCCGCGGCGTCAGCCGCCCGAGCGGCTCGTGCCGCACGTTGCTCGCGAGCAGCTTGGCGATCACCTCGGGGTCCATCGCCGTGCCGCCGGCCGCCACCCGCCTGACCGCGTCGACGAACTGGTCGGAGTTGAAGACCCGGTCCTTGAGCAGGTAGCCGATGGCGCCGGTGCCGTCGGCCAGGAGCTCCTGGGCGTACAGCTGCTCGACGTGCTGGGAGAGGATGAGGATCGGCAGCCCGGGGATCTGCCTGCGGGCCTCCAGCGAGGCCTGGAGCCCCTCGTCGGTGAAGGTCGGCGGGAGCCGTACGTCGACGATCGAGACGTCGGGCTTGAGCTCGATCAGCGCCTTCAACAACTCGGGACCGCTCTCGACGGCGGCGACCACGGTGAAGCCGTGCGCCTGGAGCAGGTGCACCAGGCCGTCGCGCAGCAGGTAGAGGTCCTCGGCGATCAGAACCCTGTTCAGCATCCGCCCAGCCCCAGCCCTCGCGGGGTCATCCCGGCCAGCCGGGCCTCCTTGGAGTGCTGGAGCGGCAGCAGGATGGCCAAGACGTACATGAGCGTGCCCAGCATGATCAGGAAGATACACGTCGGCCACTGCCAGCCCGGCGGGAGGTAGGTGACCAGAAACCAGGAGAAGTCCTGCTTGCCCAGGATGAGCATGATGGCGGCGACGATTCCCTGCGGGAACAGCGGGCACCAGGCGGTGCCCCAGAGCAGGATCACGGCGGCCGTCTTCCATCGCGGCATCTTGGAGTCGCCGGCCCAGTGCTCCGGCAGCACCTTGGGAACGTGCAGGGTGACGGTCGTGGGGCCGCCGGGCGGGCTGTGCAGGGCGACCACGCCGTCGAAGACCGACAGGCGCCGCTCGATGCCGTACAGCCCGCTGCCCTTCGACGGGTCGGCCCCGCCCAGGCCGTTGTCGGCGACGGTCACCCGCAGGTCGCGGCCCACGTGGCTGATGTCGATCAGCGCCTCGGTCGCGCCGCCGTGCCGCGCGGCGTTCGAGAGCAGCTCGCTGATGGCGAAGTAGACGGCCGCCTCGACCGGCGACTCCGCCCGGTGCGGCAGGTCGGCGTCGACCTTGACCCGCAGCGGGCTGTCCATGGCCATCGCCCTGACGGCGTCCTCGAGCCCGCGCTCGGCCAGCACCGGCGGGTGGATGCCCCGCACCACCTGGCGCAGCTCGGTCAGCGCGTCGGAGGAGACCTCGCGCGCCTTGCGCAGCAGCGCCTTGGCCGCGCCCGGGTCCTTCTCGACGAGCTCCTCGACCGCCCCCAGCGTCATGCCGAGCGCGACCAGCCGGGCCTGGGCGCCGTCGTGCAGGTCCCGCTCGATCCGGCGCATCTCGGCCGCCTGGTTGTCGACGGCCATGCTGCGGATCTGGGTCAGGTGCTCCACCTGGCCCTCCAGCTGCCTGGCGGCCGTCGAGGCGAGCAGCATGGCCGCCCAGGCGGTGTAGACCCGCAGCCCGCGCCGCGGCATCAGCAGGAACACCGGCAGGAGCAGCACCTTGACCAGCGGGTCCAGCAGCAGCCAGATCGCGTCACGCCAGGTCGCCGGGTCGCTGAACAGCCACTTCCAGCGGTCGTTCCACGCGGGGATGCGCGGGGTCTTGTACAGGGTCCTGTCCGACCGGTACATCCCGTCGGGCCCCGGCCTGGGCGGCGGGGGCGGCGGGAGGTACGGCGAGGCGATCCCCACGGACCTCCTGGTCGTGTCGGCCAGCCTCCTGATCAGGCGCATGTGCGGAGGGAAGAGCGGCACCAGTCCGAGCCCGAACGACAGCACCAGGACAGGGATCGTCAGCAGGAAGACCGCCACCTGCACGACCGTCATCCCGAGCAACATCGCGATCCTTCGCACCATGGTCCCAGTGTCGGCGATCGTGTGACCTCCTGACCATTGCACCTAGGTACACCCCTGCTGTGCACCCAAGCGGATTCTGCGCGGCCGCCGGGATTTCTAGCGTCTACAGCATGAAAGTCATCGAGGTCACGAACCTTCACAAGCGGTACGGCACGCACGTAGCCGTCGACGACGTCAGCTTCTCCGTGGCCGAAGGCGAGATCTTCGGCATCCTCGGCCCCAACGGCGCCGGCAAGACCACCACGGTCGAGTGCCTGTCGGGGCTGCGCGAGCCCGACCGCGGCACGATCAAGATCGCCGGAGCCGACGACCGCGACTCGCTCAAGCGCATCATGGGAGTCCAGCTCCAGAGCGCGGAGCTGCCGGAGAAGCTGAAGGTGTGGGAGGCACTCGACCTCTACGCCTCCTTCTACGGCCGCACCTCGGGCGACCTGCTGGAGCGCGTCGGCCTGACCGAGAAGCGCGACACCTACTTCGGCAAGTTGTCCGGCGGCCAGAAGCAGCGGCTGTCGATCGCCCTGGCGCTGGTCGGCGGCCCGCGCATCGCCGTGCTCGACGAGCTGACCACCGGACTCGACCCGCAGGCGCGCCGCGACACCTGGGAGCTGATCGAGCAGGTGCGCAATGACGGTGTGACGATCGTGCTGGTCACGCACTTCATGGAGGAGGCCGAGCGGCTGTGCGACCGCCTGGCCCTCATCGACGCGGGCCGCGTCGTCGCCACCGACACCCCGTCCGGGCTCGTCGCGATGGTCGACGACGAGCAGCGGCTGCGTTTCCGCCCGAGCGGGCCCTTCTCCGAGGAGATCCTGCGGGCCCTGCCCGAGGTCACCGAGGTCTCCAGGTCCGGCGAGCAGGTCGTGGTCACCGGCACCGGCAACCTGCCGCACGCCGTGACGCTCGCCCTGGCCGCCGAAGGCGTCATCCCCACCGACCTGCGCATCGAGCAGGCCACCCTCGACGACGCGTTCCTCGCGCTCACCGGAAGGAAGCTGGCATGAAGAAGATCCTCGCCGTGGAGACCAAGCTGCACCTGCGCGACTCCTGGTCGATGTTGTTCATCATCGCCCTGCCGCTGCTGCTGCTGATCGTGATCGGCAACATCCCCGATCTCGGGAAGCCCAACCCCGACCTGGGCGGGGAACGGTTCGTCGACACCCAGTTGCCCGCCACCATGTTGTTGCTGGCGCTGACCACGGTCGCGCTCACCGTGCTGCCGGCCGTCCTGGCGACCTACCGCCACCAGGGTGTGCTGCGGCGCATGTCGACCACTCCGGTCAGCCCCGCCTCGATGTTGTCGGTCCAGCTGATCATCAACCTGGGCATGGCGGTGATCGCGGCGGTGGTCCTCATCCTCGGCGCGCGGCTGGTACACGGCTCGCCGATCCCCTCGCACTGGGCGTTCGTCCCGGTCTTCCTGCTCGGTACCGCCGCGCTGATGTCGATCGGGCTGCTGATCGCCGCCCTCGCGCCGAACGCCAAGTCGGCGCCGCTGATCGGCAACGTGATCATGTTCCCGATGTTGTTCTTCGCGGGCATGTGGATCCCGCGCGAGACCATGCCGCCTGTGCTGCGCACGATCAGCGACTATTCGGTCGGGGGCCCGATCGTGCAGGCCATGCGTGACACCTGGGCCGGCGAGGCTCCCTCGCTCGGCAGCCTCGCCGTGATCGTCGTCGGACTGGCGCTCTTCAGCGCCCTGGCCGTCCGCCTGTTCCGCTGGCAGTGACCACCCCGCGCACGTTGGTCATGATCGAGTAGACGGAGGTCGAGGCCGTGATGAACAGCCAGTTGCGCTTGAGTCCGCCGAAGACCAGGTTGGAGACCTTCTCCGGGATGTGGAGCTTGCCGATGAGCGTGCCGTCCGGATCGAAGCAGTGCACCCCCTCGTGGGTGGCGGCCCAGATCCGGCCGGCGTCGTCGAGCCTGATCCCGTCGAAGCTGCCGGCCGTGCACTCCGCGAGCACCCGGCCGTTCTCGAGGCGGTCGCCGTGAACCTCGAAGACCCGCAGGTGCTTGCGCCGGGTGTCGACCACGTAGAGCAGCGACTCGTCGGCCGAGAAGGCCAGGCCGTTGGGGCGGACGAAGTCGTCGGCCACGGCGGTGACCACCCCGGTCGCCGGGTCGAGCCGGTAGACCTGGTCGTTGCCGATCTCGCTCTCGGCCCGGTTGCCCTCGTAGTCGCTGGTGATGCCGTAGCGGGGGTCGGTGAACCAGATGGAGCCGTCGGACCTGACCACCACGTCGTTGGGGCTGTTGAGCCGCTTGCCCTCCCAGCGGTCGGCCAGGACCGTGATGGAGCCGTCGTGCTCCGTACGGCTCAGCCGGCGGTTGCCCTGCTCGCAGGAGACCAGCCTGCCCTGGCGGTCGAGCGTGTGACCGTTGGTGTAGCCGGCAGGGCTCCTGAACAGGCCGACGTGACCGGTCATCTCGTCCCAGCGCAGCATGCGGTCGTTGGGGATGTCGCTCCACACCAGGTAGCGGCCCGCGGGAACGTAGGTCGGGCCCTCGGCCCATCGGCAGCCCGTGGCGATGCGCTCCATACGCTCGTCGCCGCCCACTCCCTCGAAACGCGGGTCGAGCAGCTCGAAGCGGGCGGTGATGGTCTCCATTCTGGTAACCGTACTAGAGTGCGATAGTGGCGGTTATTGCGCATATCAGCGACATCCACATCGGGGGCTCCGCGGACAGCGTCGAGCGCACGACCCGGGTGATGAACCAGCTCAGGTCGTTCCCCGTCGACGCGATCATCGTGACGGGCGACATCGCCGACCACTCGCTCCTGGAGGAGTACGAGACGGTCCGGTCGCTGCTGGAGACCGAGATCCCGCTGATCATCTGTCCTGGCAACCACGACTATCAGCCCGAGCTGTTCGAGAAGGTGCTCGGACCGGTCAACCAGGCCCTGCGGCTGCCCGACGTGACCATCGCGCTGGCCGACTCCAGCGTTCCCGGGCGCGACGAGGGCTACCTGGGCGACGCGACCCTGTCGTGGCTGGACGAGGTGCTGTCGGAACGCCCGGACGTCCCCGCCTTCGTGGGCTTCCACCACCCGCCGATCGAGCTGGGCATCCCGTACGTCGACGAGATCATGCTCCAGTCGGTCGACCGGCTCGAGGCGGTCGTCGAGCGCCACCCGCACATCGCCGGCCTGCTGGTCGGGCACGCCCACACCGCCGCGACCGGCACCTTCGCGGGTCGTCCCGTGGTCGTCGCGCCCGGTGTGATCTCGACCGGCCTGACGCCCTTCGAGAACGCACCGAAGATCCCCGTGTCGTACGACCTGCCACCCGCGTACGCCCTGCACATCTTCACCGGCGGCAGGCTCGTCACCCACTTCCGGCCGGTCCCGTGATGTCGACCGTCCCGTGGAACAGCAAGGAGCTGACCGTCGGCCAGCTCGCGGAACGCAGCGGCGTCGCCGTCTCCGCGCTGCACTTCTACGAGGCCAAGGGGCTGATCTCCAGCAGGCGCACCGCCGGCAACCAGCGCCGCTACCACCGCGACACGCTGCGCCGGGTCTCGTTCGTCCGGCTCTCGCAGCGCCTCGGGATCCCGCTGGCGACCATCAAGGAGGCCCTGGCGACGCTCCCCGACGGGCGCACCCCCACCCGCGAAGACTGGGCCAAGCTGTCGGCAGCCTGGAAGACCGAGCTCGACGACCGCATCGTCCAGCTTCAGCGGCTGCGCGACAACCTGACCGACTGCATCGGCTGCGGGTGCCTGTCACTCAACTCCTGCGCGCTGGCCAACCCCCACGACTGGCTGGGCGGACAGGGTCCTGGAGCCCGCCGGATCGACACCAGGCTCAATCCCCCTTCACGATGAGCGTCGGCCGCTTCGAGTGGTGCAACACGTGGTTCGACACGCTGCCGAGCAGGAGTGACGGGATGCCCTTCAGGCCGCGCGAGCCGATCACGATCACGTCGGAGCCGAGCTCGTCGGCCACCTCCACGATGGTCTTCCAGATCGACTCCGTGTCGGCCACCGCCCGATGGCTCACCTCGGACAAGCCCGCCGCCCTGGCCAGGTCGGCGCCCTCCTGGGCGTACTTCTCGGCCAGCGCCTGGGCCTCGGGGGAAGGGTCGTCGGCCAGGAGCGCGGGGGCCGCGGCCGGGTAGTGCCTCAGCTGGACAAGAAGGGGCTCCCAGACGGAGACGACCACGGTCGGGGCGTCCTTGAAGTGCTTGGCGGCGAACTCGACAGCGGCCTTGGCGTCACTGGAACCGTCATATGCGATCAAAATACTCATGTTCGGTACAGCCCGTTAATGATCGGGTTTGTTCCGCTGGATGCGGTCGACCAGTGTGACCAGTGCCACTCGCTGGGCCTGCGGATCGTCGGCCGCCGGGCCGAGGATCATGCGCGTGACGTGCGGGCTGGCGAACCACCAGGCGGCGAGCGCGGCCACGGAGTACAGCAGGAACTCGGGGGCGATCTCCCCCGTCACCTCGCCACGCCGCTGCGCCTCGGCGATGGAGGCCACCTTGTCCGCGTAGTGCCCGGCACGTTCCGGCCCCGCCTGGACGGTGGCGTCGCGCTGCAGCCCCTCCCAGTAGAGCAGCCGCAGGAAGTGCGGATGGGCGCGGTGGTAGTCGTAGAGCTGCCCCGCGTGCTCTACCAGGTCGGGCGTCTGATCGGCGGGTAGCGGGATGGCGGCGGCCAGCTTGGCCAGCTCGTCGGTGAGCACGGCCGCGAACAGGCCCTGCTTGTCGCCGAAGTACTGGTAGATGCGCTCCTTGTTGACGCCCGCCCTGGCCGCGATCTTGGCGACCCTGGCGCCCTCCGGACCGTGCTCGGCGAACTCCTCCACCGCCGCTTCCAGCAGCAGCCGCCTGGTTCGCTCGGTGTCCCACGCCATGGGCCGAGGATATCCAACTCCAACCGTACGGTTGCAATTGCTCTCACCTTCTGGCAATCTCCAACCGCACGGTTGGAGATTGCCAGGGAGAGAACATGCCCCCACTGAGGTCCCGTACGGTCACGCACGGCAGGAACATGGCGGGCGCACGCGCCCTGATGCGCGCCAGCGGCGTGCCGAGCGCCGACATCGGCACCAAGCCCATCGTCGCCGTGGCCAACAGCTTCACCGAGTTCGTGCCGGGCCACGTCCATCTCGCCGCCGTCGGCCGTACCGTCGCCGGAGCCGTGCGCGAGGCGGGCGGGATCGCCCGCGAGTTCAACACGATCGCCGTCGACGACGGCATCGCGATGGGCCACGCCGGGATGCTCTACTCCCTGCCGTCGCGCGACCTGATCGCCGACTCCATCGAGTACATGGTCAACGCCCACTGCGCCGACGCCCTCGTGTGCGTCTCCAACTGCGACAAGATCACGCCCGGGATGCTGATGGCCGCCATGCGGCTGAACATCCCGACCGTCTTCGTCTCCGGCGGTCCCATGGAGGGCGGCACCGCCGTCATGGCCGACGGCACCGTCCGCGACCGGCTCAACCTCGTCGTCGCGATGTCGGAGGCGGTCTCCACGGACGTGGACGACGAGGACCTGCGCAGGATCGAGGAGGCCGCCTGCCCCACCTGCGGCTCGTGCGCCGGCATGTTCACCGCCAACTCGATGAACTGCCTCGTGGAAGCCCTGGGCCTGGCACTGCCCGGCAACGGCACCACGCTCGCCACCCACACGGCCAGGCGCGCCCTCTACGAGCAGGCCGGCAGGACCGCCGTCGAGCTCGCCCTGCGCCACTACGAGCACGACGACCACAGCGTGCTGCCCCGTGCCATCGCCTCGCACGCCGCCTTCGGCAACGCGATGGCGCTCGACATGGCGATGGGCGGATCCACCAACACCGTGCTGCACCTGCTCGCCGCCGCCCAGGAGGCCGGGCTCGGCTACACCCTGGACGACATCGAGGAGCTGTCGCCCCGGATCCCGTGCCTGTGCAAGGTCGCGCCCAACGGGCCCCACCTCATGGAGGACGTGCACCGCGCGGGCGGCATCCCCGCCCTCCTCGGCGAGCTGCACCGCGCCGGCATGCTGAACGAGAACGTGTGGTCCGTGCACTCGCCGACACTCGGCTCCTGGCTCAAGGACTGGGACGTGCGCGGCGGTGCCCCCGCGCCCGAGGCCGTCGAGCTCTTCCACGCCGCGCCAGGGGGCGTGCCCTCCGCACAGGCCTACTCCCAGTCGCGGCGGTGGAAGGAGCTCGACCTCGACGCCTCGGGCGGCTGCATCCGCGACGTCGCCCACGCCCACTCCCCAGACGGCGGACTGGCCGTCCTGCGCGGGAACCTCGCGGCCGACGGGGCCGTGGTCAAGACCGCCGGGGTCGATCCGGCGCTGCTGACCTTCACCGGGCCCGCCGTCGTGGTCGAGTCGCAGGAGGAGGCGTCGCAGGCCGTGCTGGCCGGGCGGATCCGGCCTGGCGACGTCCTGGTCATCCGCTACGAAGGACCGCGAGGCGGCCCCGGGATGCAGGAGATGCTCTACCCCACCGCCTACCTCAAGGGGCGTGGACTGGCAGGGACGTGCGCGGTGATCACCGACGGGCGGTACTCCGGCGGGTCCTCCGGGCTGGCGGTGGGGCACATCTCGCCCGAGGCCGCCGCGGGCGGGGTCATCGCCCTGGTCGAGGACGGCGACCCCGTCAGCGTCGACATCCCCTCCCGCGCGATCACGCTGGACGTTCCGGACGCCGTGCTCGCCGAGCGGCGGCGGCGACTCGAGTCGGACGGCGGCTACCGGCCGCGGCGGCGGGAGCGGCCGGTCTCGCTCGCGTTGCGGACCTACGCGTTCCTGGCCACCTCGGCCGACAAGGGCGCCGTTCGCGACCCCTCACGCCTTCCGTGAGCTGTTCCTCTGCTGCCGGTATCTCAGGATCGTGGCCACCACCAGCAGCAACGCCAGGCCGCTGAGCGTCCACGGGTCGCTGGGGTTGCCGCCCAGGTTGCGGTCCACGACGTGCGAGATCGCGTGCACGACCGCACCCGCGGCGCCCCCGGCCAGGCCCACTATCAGCGCGTCCCTGGTGAACAGCGCGGCCGTGAGGGCGGCGCCGATGCCGAGCTGGAAGGCCCCGGCGTCGTGGAACAGGTGCAGGTTGAACGGCGGGAAAGTGGCGACCGTGGAGTAGAAGCTGTGCGGCCAGAAGAAGGCCCACGCCCCACCGGCCAGGAAGAAGAACGCGCCCAGGGCGACGACGGCATTGACGAATCGGCTCATGCCATACGGACGGAGCTCAGAGCCGCGATGTGACATCCAGCAGCTCGGTGAGCGAGTGGATCACGCGGATGCCGTCCACCGGAGGCGTGCCGCTCCTGTTGCGATCCAGCCAGAAGGCCGTCAGCCCGGCGTCGCGGGCGCCGATCGCGTCGACGTCGTACTTGTCGCCCACGTAGGCGGTCTCGTACGGCTCCAGCCCGAGCTTGGCGCACCCCGCCAGGAAGATCGTGGGGTCGGGCTTGGCGCATCCGTGTTCCTGCGAGCAGACGATCGCCTCGCCGAAGTGGTCGACGAGGCCGATCGCTCTGAGCTTGCGCAGCTGGTGGTCGAGGGCGGAGTTCGACACCACGCCCAGGACGAACCGCTCGCCCAGTTCCCTCAGGACGGGGGCGGCGTCGGGGAAGGCCGCCCACCAGGTCTCCCTGCCCGCCGCGTATCGGGCGAACCAGGCGGCCGGGTCGTCCGGGACGACACCCACCTCGTCCAGAAATCTCACGACCCGGCGCAACTGCTGCTCCTCGAAGGCCAGCTCACCGGCCAGGAACCTGGCGTACTCCTCCTCCATGATCGTCCGCCATCGCTCCAGCGCCTGCTCCGGCGAACCGAACCGGTCGAGCAACCCCTCGTCCGCCAGATGCCGGAGCACGCGCTGCCGTTCCGAGCCGGTGTAGTCGAAGATCGTGTCGTCGATGTCGAACAGGATTCCCTTGAGCGTCACCCGGCCACGGTAGCCGGGAGCTCACAGGGAGATCGCATGCGGCCCCAGCAGGGTCTTGACGTCGGCGACGAACGACGGCTCGGGGCTGACCGGATACTCCGGCAACGCCAGCAGCACCGTCCTGCCCGTCGAGCGCCGCAGCTGGACGCGTACGGGCACCGTACCCGCGTGCGCGACCAGCACCTGCCTGAGCTCCTCCACGAGCTGCGGGGTGATCCGCTCCTCGCGCAGGTGCAACGTGACCGGGTGCCCGCTGTCGCTGGAGATGCCCGAGACGTCGATCGGGGTGAGATCGTTGGCGAAGACCGAGATGGCCCCGTCGCGGTTGTTGATCTGCCCGGACACCGAGACCACCACGTCGCCGCGCAGCTCGGGAGCGTACAACTCGTAGCTCTTGGGGAAGAACAGGCACTCCACCGCGGCGTCCATGTCCTCGACCGTGGCGATCGCCCACAGGTTGCCCGCCTTGTTGACCCGCCGCTCCACCTTGGTGATCAGGCCGCACACCTTCACGTCTCCCCGATCCTCCCTGCCGCTCTCCAGCAGGTCGGCGATGGTGGTGTCGCGGTTGCGCGCCAGCAGCCGCTCGGTGCCGGCCAGCGGGTGGTCGGAGACGTACAGCCCGAGCATCTCGCGCTCGAAGTCGAGCTTGGTCTTCTTGTCCCACTCGGTCTCCGGCACCGCGATGGAGAAGGAGCTCTCGACCTCGTCGACCGCCCCGAACAGGGAGTCCTGGCCGTGGGCCTCGTTCTTCTTGATGCCGATGACCGAATCGACCGCCTGCTCGTGTACGGCGAGCAGGCCCTTGCGCGGGTGACGCATCGAGTCGAAGCCGCCGGCCTTGATCAGGGATTCGGTGACCCGCTTGTTGCACACCACCAGCGGCACCTTGTCGAGGAAGTCGTTGAAGTCGCCGTAGGCGCCCTTCTCGCGACCGGCGACGATGCCCTCGACGACGTTCTCCCCCACGTTGCGCACGGCCCCCAGGCCGAAGCGCACCGTGTCGTCGCCGACCGCGACGAAGTCGAGGTGCGACTCGTTGACGCAGGGCGCCAGCACCTGGATGCCCATCTTGCGGCACTCGGCCAGGTAGACGGCGGCCTTGTCCTTGTCGTCGCCGACGCTGGTGAGCAGCGCCGCCATGTACTCGGCCGGATAGTTGGCCTTGAGATAGGCGGTCCAGTAGGCGACCAGCCCGTATCCGGCGGTGTGCGACTTGTTGAAGGCGTAGCCCGAGAAGGGCAGCATGACGTCCCACAACGCCTGGATCGCCGCGTCGGAGAACTTGTTGTCCCGCATGCCCGCCTGGAAGTTGACGAACTCCTTGGCCAGGATCTCGGGCTTCTTCTTGCCCATGGCCCGGCGCAGCAGATCGGCGCCTCCCAGGGTGTAGCCCGCCAGCTCGCGGGCGATGGCCATGATCTGCTCCTGGTAGACCAGCAGGTGGTAGGTGGTGCCCAGGATCGGCTCCAGGGCCTCCTTCAGCTCGGGGTGGATCGGGTCGATGTCCTGGCGGGCGTTCTTGCGGTGGGCGTAGTTGGTGTGGGCGTTGGCCGCCATCGGGCCGGGCCGGTAGAGGGCGAGCACGGCCGCGATGTCCTCGAACCTGGTGGGCTCCATGAGCCGCAGCAGCTGGCGCATCGGCCCGCCGTCGAGCTGGAAGACGCCCAGGGTGTCGCCGCGCGCCATGAGCCGGTAGGTGGTCGCGTCGTCGAGCGGGATCGTCAGGGTGTCGAGCTTGATGCCGCGGTTCTGCTCGATGATCTTCATGGCGTGATCGATGATGCCCAGGTTCCGCAGACCCAGGAAGTCCATCTTGATCAGGCCCATCTCCTCGCACGACGGATAGTCGAACCCGGTGATGATCACCTTGTCCTTGTCGCGCATGTGCATGGGGATGAGGTCGAGCAGCGGCGCCGACGACAGGATGACGGCCGCCGCGTGCACGCCCGTGCCGCGGATCAGGCCCTCGATGCCCATCCCGGTGTCGATGACCTTGCGCACGTCGACGTCGTTGTCGTACAGGGAGCGGATCTCGACGCCCTCGACGTAACGCGGGTGACCCTCGTCGAACAGCTTGGCCAGCGGCACGCCCTTGCCCATGACGTCAGGCGGCATCGCCTTGGTGATCTTGTCACCGACCGCGAACGGATAGCCGAGAATGCGCGAGGCGTCCTTGACGGCGGCCTTCGCCTTGATCGTGCCGAACGTGTTGACCTGGGCCGTCATCTCGGTGCCGTACTTGTCGGTGACGTAGCGGACCATGCGGTCACGCTGGCGGTCGTCGAAGTCGAGGTCGATGTCGGGCGGGCTGATGCGCTCCGGGTTCAGGAACCGCTCGAACAGCAGGCCGTGCTCCAGAGGACACAACTCGGTGATGCGGGTCGCGTAGGCGACGATCGAGCCGGTGGCGCTGCCCCGGCCGGGGCCCACGGGGATGCCGTTGTCGCGGGCATAGCGGCAGATGTCGGCGACCACGAGGAAGTACGACGAGAAACCCATCGGGCCGATGATCTTCATCTCGGTCTCGTAGCGCTCCATCACCTCGTCGGGAACCGGCGAGCCGTACCTCATCTCCAGCCCCTCGACCACCTCCTTCCGCAGCCACGACTCCTGCGTCTCCCCCTCCGGCACGTCGGGGAACTGCGGCATCCTGTCGACATAGGTGAACACGTCGTCGTAGTCGCCCACCATCTCGGCGACCAGCAGCGTGTTGTCACACGCCTCGGGCAACTCGGAGAACAGGGAACGCATCTCCTGCGCGGGCTTGAGGTAGTAGCCGGAACCGTTGAAACGGAACCGGTTCGGATCGTCCTTGTTCTTGCCCACCCCGACGCACAGCAGGCTGTCGTGAGCATCGGCCTGATCCTCGGTGACGTAATGCGAGTCGTTCGTCACCAGCAACGGAATCGCGAGCTGCTTGGCCAGGCGCAGCAGATCGTCACGCACGTCACGCTCGATGTCGATGCCATGATCCATCAGCTCCAGGAAGTAGTTGTCCTTGCCGAACATCTCCTGGTAGTCGGCGGCGACCCGCACCGCCTCGTCGTACTGCCCCAGCCTGATCCGCGTCTGCACCGCGCCGGAAGGACACCCGGTCGTCGCGACGATCCCCTCGGCGTGCTGGGCGATCAACTCCCTGTCCATGCGCGGCTTGGAGTAGTAGCCCTCATAGGAGGCCAGCGACGACAACCGGAACAGATTGCGCAACCCTCGGGCGTCCTTCGCCCACATCGTCATGTGCGTGAAGCGGCCGCCGCCCGACACGTCCTTGCCGCCCTCGGCATCGGCCACGCCGGTCTCGGCCCGCTGGCCCCAGAAGACCGGCTTCTTGACGAACCTGTTCTCGGGAGCGACGTACGCCTCGATCCCGATGATCGGCTTCACCGGGCCGCCCTTGGCGGCATGGTAGAACTCGTACGCGCCGAACATGTTGCCGTGATCGGACATCGCGATCGCCGGCATCCCCAGCCGGGCGGCCTCGGCTATCAGCGGCTTGACCTTCGCCGCCCCGTCGAGCATTGAGTACTCGGTGTGCACGTGCAGATGGACGAATGAACCACTCACCTGACCCCAACCTTCCCCGTTCTGGCCCGTCGTGCCCTGGGAGGCTAGTCCTACCGCGCGGGCAGGAGCAGTCTGTGAGTCCGAGGGGAAATCTGCTACTAGTGCTGGGCCATGTCGACGAAGCGGGAGTAGTGGCCCTGGAAGGCGACGGTGACGGTCGCGGTGGGGCCGTTACGGTGCTTGCCCACGATCAGGTCGGCCTCACCGGCTCGGGGTGACTCCTTCTCGTAGGCGTCTTCACGGTGGAGCAGGATGACCATGTCGGCATCTTGCTCGATGCTGCCCGATTCGCGAAGGTCGCTCACTTGTGGGCGCTTGTCGGTCCTCTGCTCCGGACCACGGTTCAGCTGCGACATCGCGATGACCGGGACCTCGAGCTCCTTGGCGAGCAGCTTGATGCCTCGGGAGATCTCGGAGACCTCGTTCTGGCGGCTCTCGGTCTTCTTCGGCGAGCTCATCAGCTGGAGGTAGTCGATGATGACGAAGCGCAGGTCGTGGCGCTGCTTGAGGCGGCGGCACTTGGCGCGGATCTCCATCATCGACATGTTGGGCGAGTCGTCGATGAACAGCGGCGCCTCGGCGACCTCGCTCATGCGGCGGGCGAGCCTGGTCCAGTCGTCGTCGGTCATCATGCCCGAGCGCATGGCGTGGAGCGCCACGCGGGCCTCGGCGGAGAGCAGACGCATCGTGATCTCGTTGCGGGACATTTCCAGCGAGAAGATGACGGTGGTCATACCGTTCTTGATCGCCGCAGATCGGGCGAAGTCCAGGCCGAGTGTGCTGTTGTGCGTGGGGATGCACGTGCGGCCGGCTAGATACATGTGGTCGGCGTTGTCGACCTCCACACATCTGACGGGGACGGACGCGATCGGCCGTACGTCGACGATGTAGCGCGCGCGAGTGGCGGGGTGGGCCGAGGAGACCTGCCGCACCGCTTTCCTGGTCAGGCGGAACACCGGGTCGGGCGTGGTGAAGTTGATCAGGTAGGCGGTGGAGGACTCGGGAGTGCGGCCGTTGACGCGTTTGGTGCGCATGGTCGCCTTGTAGCCGAGGCTGAGGATCAATTCGTGCACGTCGTCGGCCAGGCGCTTGCTGGTGACGGAGAACTGGATCTGGCCGTTGGGGCTGACGTAGCCGTCGGAGTCGAGCAGTCCGGCCAGGAGGTCGCGGCGCTGGTCGAGCGAGCCGCGGAGGTACCGCGCCGGGATGTGCTTGTCGCCCAGCACACCGAGCCCCCGCAGGATGCCCTGCACGGTGCCGTGGGAACGATGACAGCTCTGGCAGCGGCGCATCCCGGTGGACGGCCCTCCGCACTCCGGGCAGCTGGGCGCGAGGACGGGCTCGGAGACGAATCGGGCTCGGCCTCCGCAGCTCCGCCCACACGTGCGCACCTGGGAGGTGCGCGGAGTGAAGTTCTTCCCGCACACGACGCACTCGCGCTCTGGCGTCTCGTCGACGGGAAGCGTCATCTGGTAGGAGATCGACGACCCCACTCGCCTGACGCGCAGGCCACAGCTTTCGAGGGCGGACACGACCTCGGCGTCGGCGGTCGTGATCCTGGCGCTGTCACTGGCGCCGTCGCCCAGCCAGACACCCAGGGCGTAAGGCGCCAGTGGAAGGTCGGCCTCCGGCAGGTCGAACCCGGCGGCGACGCTGACGGCGTGGTTGGGGCGGCCGTCCGCGCAGCGCAGGGTCGCGGCGATCTCCTCGGTGGTGACGACGTCTCGACGAACGATCGACCGGGCCGGCGTGGTGACACGTTGGTGGAGCGCCCCGAGCAGCGCCACCTCGGAGTAGGCGGGGGCGTGCCAGGCGTAGTGTCGCTGAGCTCCGCCTACCGGCACCAGAGCCTTCTGCGCCGACCCGACCGTCCGGGCCACGGTGTGCAGCGCGTGGCGGAAGTCGTCGCCTACGAGCGCGACGGCCTGGCGGTGGGTGACAAGCCGGTCCGGGTGCGCCAGAGCGTCGGCGTAGGCCTGCCGTACACGCTCGACAGCCTCTGCCGGCCGGCGGGAGGTGGGAGCACCCTGGCGGCGGGCCGCGCGGGTGGTGGTGCGCCACTCGTGCTGGGCATCGGCGATGATCACCGATCCGTCGCTGAACTCGACCTCGTAGCAGGGCCTGCCCCGCATCACCTCGGTGGCCGCCACGACACGGGTCGGCCTGCCGTCGGCGTCGATGAGGTGGTCGCCGACCTGGACCTCGCCCATCGTGGTCCACCCGGACGGGGTCGGCAGCGGGGTGTCGAGCGCCAGGGCCTTGCCCATGGCGGGCCGGGCGGCGACGACGATCATCTGGCCCGGGTGCAGGCCGTTGGTGAGCTGGTCGAGGTCGGCGAAGCCGGTGGGGACGCCGACCATCTGGCCGGTGCGGCTGCCGATGGCCTCGAGCTCGTCGAGGGCGCCGGGCATGATCTCCGACAGGGGCCGGTAGTCCTCGGAGGTGCGGCGCTCGGTGACCTTGTAGATCTCGGCCTGGGCGCGGTCGACGAGGTCGTCGACCTCTTCGTTCTGGCCGCCGTAGCCGTAGGAGACGATGCGGGTGCCGGCCTCGATGAGGCGGCGGAGGATGGCCTGCTCGCGGACGATCTTGGCGTAGTAGCCCGCGTTGGCGGCGGTGGGGACGACGGCGGTGAGGGTGTGGAGGTAGGCGGCGCCGCCTACGCGGGCCATCTCGCCGCGCTTCTGGAGCTCGCCGAAGACGGTGACGGCGTCGGCGGGCTCGCCGCGGCCGTAGAGGTCGGTGATGACCTCGTAGATCATCTGGTGGGCCGGGCGATAGAAGTCTTCGGCGCGGATGATCTCGACGACGTCGGCGACGGCGTCCTTGGAAAGGATCATGCCGCCGAGAACGGACTGCTCTGCCTCGATGTTGTGAGGGGGTGTGCGCTCGAAGGATGGGCCTGCGGGCTCGTCCACAATCTCGAGACTCATTCGAACCCCCTTTCGAAAGCAAAGCCTAGCCTACCGGTCTGACAGTCTGACGTCTTTGCAGGTCAACGGCAACATGGGCTGTGGACAAGGTTGTGTCCAACGTTGGGGACGGCCTGTGGAACACGCTGTGGATGGCTGTGGACGACGACTGTGGATAAGTCGAGGGGGCTGCGGAAAACCGGGGGTGAACTGCGCCCCGTTCATCCACCGCCTGTGGAGGAAAGAAAGTTGTCCCCAGTAAGGTCCATAATCTGAAGATGCCCATTACCCCCCGAGATCGAGAGATCCTGCGGCTCGCCGTACCCGCCTTCGGGGCCCTCGTCGCCGAGCCGCTGTTCCTCGTGGCCGACTACGCGATCGTCGGCCACGGTCTGGGGACGACCGCGGTGGGCGCGCTCGGGGTGGCGGGCGCGGTGCTGACCACGCTGATCAACCTGTGCGTCTTCCTGGCGTACGGCACGACGGCGTCGGTGGCGCGCCAGACGGGCGCGGGCAGGCACCGGGAGGCGATGCGCAGCGGGGTCGACGGCATGTGGCTGGCGCTGGGCATCGGGGTGGCGCTGATCGTGCTGGGCTGGCCGCTGGCCCCGTCCGTGGTGGAGCTGTTCGGCGCCGCGCCGGAGCAGACCGAGATGGCGGTGACGTACCTGCGCATCAGCCTGCTCGGCACCCCCGGCATGCTGCTGGTGCTGGCCGGCACGGGCGTGCTCAGAGGGCTGCAGGACACGATGACCCCGCTGGTGGTCGCGGTGGCGTCGTTCGTGCTCAACGCGGTGCTCAACGCCTGGTTCGTGCTGGGGATGGACTGGGGCATCGCGGGTTCTGCATGGGGGACGGTGATCGCGCAAACGGCCGGCGCCGTGGTCTACCTGGTCACGGTGGCCAGGAGCGCCGCGCGGCTGGGCATCCCCCTCGGTCCGGATCTGTCCGGCATCCGCAGGGCGGGCACCGCCGGGATAGCCCTGCTCATCAGAACCGTCTGCCTGCGCGTCGTGCTGCTCGTGGCGACCGCCGTGGCCACCAGGATGGGCTCGGCCGAGCTGGCCGCGTTCGCGCTCGCCTCGCAGATCTGGACCCTCATGGCCTTCGCCCTCGACGCCATCGCGATCGCCGGTCAGGCGCTGACCGGGCGCGCGCTCGGCGCGGGCGACATCGCCGAGACGAGGGCCGCGACCAGGCGCATGGTCCAGTGGGGCCTGTGGTCGGGCGTGGTCCTGGGCCTGCTGGTGATCGCTGCCAGGCCGGTCATCCCCGGCCTGTTCGCCGCCGACCCGCAGGTCACCGCCGAGCTGCTGGCGGTCCTGTGGCCGGTGGCGCTCCTGCAGCCGATCTGCGGCATCGTCTTCGTGCTCGACGGCGTGCTGATCGGCGCGGGCGACCAGAGGTATCTGGCCTGGGCCGGCATCTGGAACACCCTGGTCTTCCTGCCCGCGGCCCTGTTCGCGCCCGATCTGGTGCTGCTGTGGTGCGCGCTCGGCGTGTGGATGGTGGCGCGCTTGGTGGCTCTGGGAACGAGGGCGTACGGCAGCGCCTGGCTGGTTACAGGGGCGTAACCGGTCCGTGCTTGTGAGTTGGCCTTGCGGTAAGGCACTGTCCACCTGAGCCACAAGCGAAGCATGGCCGGGAGCGTGTCGTGACCACCATTCTGCGACGCCTGCCGCCCGCCGAGGCCACCGGTTTACGTACCGGGGCCAGGCACCGGCTGGCGGAGGTATACCGCCCAGCCGACCTGGTCATCCTCGGTCTGGGCGTGATGATCGGCGCGGGCATTTTCAGCATCGCCGGACGCCAGGCGGCCACCACCGCCGGGCCCGGAGTGATCATCTCCTTCCTGGTCGCGGGCATCGCCTGCATGCTGGCCTGTCTGTGTTACGCCGAACTGTCGTCGACCATCCCCGCCTCGGGAAGCGCTTACACGTTCACCTATGTGATCTTCGGCGAGGTGTGGGCCTGGGTGATCGGCTGGGCCCTGCTGCTGGAGATGCTGCTCGCCGCCGCCGTGGTCGCGCACGTGTGGTCGATGTTCGCCACGCGCGCGCTGGCCGTACCCGTGCACGAGAACGTCGGCACCGCCCTGATCCTGCTGCTGCTCACCGGCGTCGTCGCCCTGGGCGCGCGCATCGGGTTGCGGGCGCTGTGGATCATGGTGATCGCCAAGCTGGCCGCCATCCTCGCGGTGATCGTCGTGGGCTTCATGCACTTCGACCCGGCCAACCTGGGCGATTTCGTGGCCGACCCGCAGCCGTCGACGTCGCCGCCCGACACCGTGATCGACGTGCTGCTGGGGCAGAGTCACAACTTCGGCTACCTGGGCGTCTTCGCGGCCGCTCCCGCGATCGCCTTCGCCTACCTGGGCTTCGACATCGTGGCCACGACCGCCGAGGAGACCTCCAACGCGCCGCGTGCCGTACCCAAGGGCATGATCCGCAGCCTCGGACTGGCGACGGTCATCTACATCGCGGTGGCCGTGGTCATGGTCGGGATGGCGCCCTACACGGCCATCTCCCCTGACGCGCCGCTGGCCAGCGCCTTCACCCAGGTCGGGCAGGGGTGGATGGTGCACGTGATCGACATCGGCGCGATCCTCGGGCTCACGACGGTCATCCTGGTGCTGCTCGTCGGGCAGACGCGGGTGCTCTTCTCGATGGCGCGCGACGGGCTGCTGCCGGCGGGCCTGGCGCGGATCAGCCGGCGTTTCCACTCGCCCGCGCGCACCACCGTGGTGCTCGGCGTGATCACGACGCTGGTGGCGGTGCTCGTTCCCGTGCTCACGCTCGAAGAGCTGGTCGTGATGGGGACACTCTTCGCGTTCCTGTTCGTCGCGGCGGGCGTGGTGGTGCTGCGGCGCAGCCGCCCCGACCTGCCGCGCGGCTTCAGCGTGCCCCTGACGCCTGCCGTACCCGCGCTCTCGATGCTGGCGACGCTGTGGCTGATGCTGAACCTCAAGGTGCTGACCTGGGGGTGGTTCGCGTTGTGGATGGCCTTCGGGTTGCTGGTCTATCTGCTGTACGGCAGGCGGCACAGCCTGCTGGCCGCCGCCCCTGCGAAGGGCGGGCGCCACCGGCGCTAGTCGTGCTCCCAGCGCAGCAGGTCTCCCGGCTGGCAGTCGAGCGCCTCGCAGAGCGCGTCGAGCGTGGTGAAGCGCACCGCCTTGGCACGCCCGTTCTTCAGCACCGCCAGGTTGGCCGGGGTGATCCCGACCCGCTCGGCCAGCTCGCCCACCGACATCTTGCGTTTGGCGAGCATCACGTCGATGTCGACGACGATGCCCATCAGACGACCTCTTCCAGCTCGGCCTCCATGCGCACCGCCTGGGCGAGCAGGGCGCGCAGGACGACCACGACGAGCGCGACGCCGACGATCGCCAGGCCGACGCCCCCGACCAGGAGCACCACGCCCGGTGCGACCGCCTCGCCCGGCGCCAGGAGGAAGCCGAGCGCGAACACCAGGAGCGCGCCCGCCCCGATCGCGCCGATGATGACGTCGACGTAGCGGAAGGACGCGTGCGAGAAGACGGTGCCGCGCCTGACCATGGCCACCAGCCGCCACACGCAGACGACGATGACCTGGCCCGCGACCACGCCGAGGAAGACGATCGCCGGCAACGGCACACGCAGGAACGAGTATGCGGGGTCGAGGCCCTCGAGATCCTTGGCCAGCAGCGGCACGATGAACGCCTGGACGATCAGCGAGCCGGCCAGCAGGGCCACCATGACGACGCGCAGGGAATGCACAGTGAGCTTGCCCATGAGTCCTCCTATCGAACAACGATAACTATATATCGAAATTCGATAGGTCGAGACGGCTAGAAACGTCCAGACTCCATGACGCTGCGCAGGAACTCTCGGGTGCGCGCCTCCTGCGGGTCGGTGAAGATCTGCGCGGGCGGACCCTTCTCGATCAGCACGCCGTTGTCGAGGAAGCAGACGGTGTCGGCGATCTCCCGGCAGAAGCTCATCTCGTGCGTGGTCATGATCATCGTCATGCCGGCGTTCTTGAGCTCCTTGATGACGCCGAGCACCTCCACGACCAGCTCCGGGTCCAGCGCCGAGGTGACCTCGTCAAGGAGCAGCAGCTTCGGCTGCGTCGCCACCGCACGGATGATCGCCACCCGCTGCTGCTGGCCGCCGGAGAGCTGGTCGGGATAGGCGCCGGCCCGGTCACCCAGCCCGAACCTCTCCAGCAGGTCGCGCGCCGACCGCTCCGCCTGCGCCCGCGGGACCCGGTGCACCTGGCGCGGGGCCAGCGTGATGTTGTCGAGCACCGACATGTGCGGGAACAGGTTGAACGCCTGGAAGACGATGCCGAGCCGCTTGCGCACGTCGTCGGCGTTCACCCGGGGGTCGGTGATCTCCGCGCCCTCGAGGTGGATCGTGCCGTCGTCGACCTCTTCGAGCAGGTTGACGCACCGCAGCAGCGTCGACTTGCCAGACCCCGAGGCGCCGATCAGGCAGACCACCTCGTGCGGGGCCACCTCAAGATCGATGCCCTTCAGCACGTGACGGCCTCGGTAGCCCTTCCACAGGCCCTCGATCGTCAGGACGTTGAGCTCCGTCATGCCCCGCGCCTCCGCTGCGATCTGGCCGCCAGGTAGTCGGTGAACCTGGCCATCGGGATGGTCAGCAACACGAACAGCAGCGCCGCGACCAGGTAGGGCGTGTAGTTGAAGGTCTTGGCGACATGGATCTGCGCCTGCCTGACCGCCTCGATCACGCCGATCGTGGCGACCAGCGAGGTCTCCTTCTGCAGCGCGACGAAGTCGTTCAGCAGGGGCGGAATCACCCGCCTGACCGCCTGCGGGAGCACCACGAACCGCATCGTCTTGCCGTACGGCAGGCCGAGGCTCCGCGCGGCGGCCACCTGGCTGGGGTGGACCGACTCGATGCCCGACCTGAACACCTCGGCCACGTACGCGCCGTATGACAGCGTCAGCGCGATGATGCCCAGGGTCACCGGGTCGTTGGGGGCGCCCTGGAGGTTCAGCGCGGGCAGGCCGAAACCGATGAGCAGGACCAGGAGCAGGGTGGGGACGCCGCGGAAGAGGTCGGTATAGGCGATCGCCAGCGCGCGCAAGGGGAAGAAGACCGGCGACTTCAGGCCTCTGACCAGCGCCACCAGGAGGCCGACGATCAGGATCAACGGCTCGGCGATCATGAAGATCTTGATGTTGATCAGAAAGCCCTCGGCCACGTCAGGGAGGGCCTTGGTGAAGTTCTCCCAGCTGAAGAAGGTCTCCTCGACCCGCTGCCAGCCCGGGGCGTTGGTCACCACGTAGACGACGAGGACCAGGAAGATGATCGTCGAGATCGTGGCTGTGGAGGCCGAGCGGAGGGTCCGCGACTTGCGGATCTTCTCGCGCTCGGCCTGGCGCTCGCTCTTGACGTAGCTCACCATGTGCTCTTCGTGCTCGGCTCTCCTCGCCCGCGGCTACTGGAGCTCGGGCGCGCCCGCGGCGGCGCTCAGCCACTCCTGCTCGATCTTGTCGAGCTCGCCCTTGCTCTTGAGCGCGTCGACGGCCTTGTCGACGCAGCTCTTCAGCGTGTTGCCCTTCTCCATCACCAGGCCGAACTCCTCCGGCGTGCTGCCCGTCGCGCTGAACTGGCCGACGATCGCGGAGTTCTCGACCTGCGCCGCGGTCACGTAGAACGCGGTCGGCAGGTCCACGACGATCGCGTCGACCTGCTTGTTCTTCAGGGCGTTCACCGCGTCGATCTGGTCGTTGAAGACGCTCGGCTGCGCACTCGGCTGGATCACACTGGTGACGGCCTCCAGCGAGGTGGTGCCGACCTGCACGCCGATCTTGGCGTCCTTGAGCTCTGCCAGCGACTTCGCCTCGGCGAACTTGCCGCCCTTGATCGCGACGACCGCCTGCTTGACGGTGTAGTAGCCGTTGCTGAAGTCGACCGCCTTGGCCCGCTCGGGGCTGATGGAGACCTGGTTGATGTCGAAGTCGAACTTCTTCTGGCCCGGAGCGAAGGCGGTGTCGAACTTGACCGTCTCCCACTTGACCTCGCTGCGGTCGAAACCCAGCTCCCCGGCGACGGCATAGGCGACCGCGCTCTCGAAACCCTGGCCGTTGGCAGGATCGTCGTCCTTGAACCACGGCTCGTAGGCCGGCTTGTCGGTGCCGATCGTCAGCGTGCCCGGGGTGATCAGCTTGAGCTGCTCCTTGGTGCAGGCCGTGGCGGGAGCGCTCGCGCTGCCGGCGGGCGAGGCGGCGGTGGTGGAGCTCGTGGTGTTGTCGGCGGGGGCACAGGCCACGGCCGCCAGCGCGAGTGCGCCGGTCACGAGCAGCAGCGAGGGTCGAGCCATGATCATGCCTCCGGAGTACGAGCGAGGGAACTGCGCGCATTCTACGCCAACTGGATAGGGAATCATGCGGGAGGGGGTGGGTTGACCTGCTGTAACTCGAGTTGGTTGGGTTTGGGGTCACGGCCGTGAATGATCGACTCGCAGCGCTGACGTTGGCCGGCCATGAAGAGGGCTGAGGAGCTCGATGACCCAGACAGGCGTCCCCCACCAGATGTGGCCCCTGTACGCCGCGGGCTTCACCACCGCCTTCGGCGCGCACGGCATCGCCGCCAACCTCGGGGGCTTCTCCGACGACGCCGTCACCTCCCTCCTCGTCCTCGGCGGCCTGCTCGCCCTCTACGACGGCGCAGAAGTGCTGCTCAAACCGCTGTTCGGCACCCTCGCCGACCGCATCGGCGCCCGCCCGGTCCTGCTCGGCGGCCTGATCGCCTTCGCCCTCGCGTCGCTCGTGTACGTCGTCGCCGACAGCCCCGGCTGGTTGTGGACCGCCCGCCTCGGTCAGGGCGCCGCCGCCTCGGCCTTCTCCCCCTCGGCCTCCGCGCTGGTCGCCCGCCTCAACCCGGCGGCCAAGCTGGGGCGGGTCTTCGGCAGCTACGGCTTCTACAAGTCGATCGGCTACACCCTGGGTCCCCTGCTCGGCGGCGTCCTGGTGTGGGCCGGCGGGCTGCGGCTGCTGTTCGCGGTGCTGGCGTTCCTCGGCGTCGCGGTCGCCGTGTGGGCGGCGCTGGCCGTGCCCGCCGTGCCTCCGCTGCCCAAGGCCAGGCAGACGGTCCTCGACCTGGCCAGGCGGCTCGCGGATCCGGCCTTCCTCCTGCCCACCGCCGCTCTCGCCGGCGCCACCGCCGCCCTGTCGGTCGGGGTCGGGTTCCTGCCCGTCTCCGGCAGCGTCGCCGGGCTGGGCACCGTGGCGACCGGCGCCGCGGTGTCCGTCCTCGCGGCCTGCGCCGCCGTCGTCCAGCCCAGGGCCGGGAGCGCCCTGGACGCCGGCCGGTTGTCCGTGCGCGGCGGGATCCTGTGGGGGCTGGCGATCACAGCCGCGGGCCTGGGGTGTGCCGTGCTTCCCGGGGTGGCCGGAATGCTCGCCGCGGCTGTGCTGATCGGGGTGGGGACCGGACTGATCACACCACTCGGGTTCGCGGCGCTCGCCGCCCGGACTCCGGCTGAGCGGATGGGCCAGACGATGGGGGCGGCGGAGCTGGGGCGGGAGCTGGGGGATGCCGGAGGCCCGCTGCTGGTGGCGGGAGTGGCGACGATGGTGGGGCTTTCTGGCGGTTATGCGGTGCTGGCTGTGTTGCTGGCCGCAGGGCCGGTGGTGGCGGTGATGAGGGGGCTCAGGGCTCGGGCGTGAGGCCACTCCCGCCCGGAACCGCAGGCGCTCAAGCGGGACTCGGCAGGTCGATCGAGGCCAACTTGCCCGGATCAGTCACCACCGAGATCTCCACGATCCGCCCCACCACCGTCGTCAACCAGCCGGCGAGATTGTCGATGGTCGCCGCATCCTGGCGGGCGAGCCGCAACCACGCCTCCTGCACCACGTCGTCGGCGTCGGCATCCGACCCCAGCACCCGGCGGGCGACCGCCCGCAACCGCTCACGCTGCGCCGCGAACGCCTCGGCCAGCACATCGGACATGGTGTTACCTTCCTCGATTCCGCTCCGTCATGAGGATGACGAGCCCGGACGGGCACATGTAACCAGTGAGGGAGCAGCAACGATGCAAGCACGACTCAAGAGCTCGGGAGGCCCCGAGGTCACTCAGGCGATCCAGCGGCTCTACAAGGCGATCGCCTCCGCGGGTGTCGACAGCCGCCTGCTGACGCTCGTCCACCTCCGCGCCAGCCAGATCAACGGCTGCGGCCCCTGCGTCTTCGCGTCGGTGCGGTCGGGCAAGCGCGACGGCGAGACGGACGAACGGTTGCACAGCGTGGCCGCGTGGAGGGAGACGCCGTTCTTCACCGACGACGAACGGGCGGCGCTGGCCCTGACCGAGGCGGCCACCAGGATCCAGGACGGGGCGCCCGGGGTGACGGACGAGATCTGGGAGGGGGTCGCAGGCCGGTTCTCGGAGGAGGAGCTGAACGCGATCATTCTGGAGATCGCCTTGACGAACTTCTTCAACCGGATCAACCACACGATCCGGGAGCAGGCGGGCAAGAGCTGGTGAGCTGAGGCCCAGCAGGAGGGTGGGACGCAGAAACCCCCGCCCGATGGCTCGGGCGGGGGTCTGGTGAAGCGGGTGCCGGCGTCAGCCGGCGACAACCTCGACGTCGAGGTTGGCAGAAACCTCGGGGTGCAGCTTGACGCTGACCCGGTGGCTGCCGACGCTCTTGATCGGGTTGACGATCTCGATCCGGCGACGGTCGAGGAGCGGCCCACCGGCCTTCTTGACCGCGTCGGCGATGTCACCGGTGGTGACAGAGCCGAACAGGCGACCGGAGTCACCCGCGCGGGTGGTCAGCTTGACCCGGAGGCCGCCGAGCTGGCCGGCGACTTCCTTGGCGGTGCCGAGGTCGCGGATCTCGCGGGCGTCGCGAGCCTTCTTGATCGAGTCGATCTGCTTCTCGCCGCCGCGCGTCCACAGGATCGCGAAGCCGCGGGGCAGGAGGAAGTTACGGCCGT
This sequence comes from Nonomuraea soli, assembly GCF_013761175.1. Classification (GTDB taxonomy): domain Bacteria; phylum Actinomycetota; class Actinomycetes; order Streptosporangiales; family Streptosporangiaceae; genus Nonomuraea; species Nonomuraea soli. Next base: position 632,810 of record NZ_JACDUR010000003.1, on the reverse strand, counting down.
AGCCGTCCTTGACCTCAACGACGTCACCGGGGGCGCCGAGGCCGGAGACCTCGGTGGTGAGGATGAGCTTCATATCGAGAAACCTCCCTTAGCGCGCGGTGCTCGTGTAAGGCAGCAGAGCCACCTCACGGGCATTCTTGATCGCGGTGGCCACGTCGCGCTGGTGCTGGGTGCAGTTGCCCGTCACCCGGCGCGCACGGATCTTGCCACGGTCGGAGATGAACTTCCGCAGCAGCGCCGTGTCCTTGTAGTCGACGTAGGAGATCTTCTCGTGGCAGAACAGGCAAACCTTCTTCTTGGGCTTGCGCAGTGCCGGCTTAGCCATCGTGGTGCTCCTTTCAGAGCCCCGCCGTGAAGCGGGAATGGGCCGAATTGGACTGTGGGATTAGAAGGGAGGCTCGTCGCTGAAGTCGTTGCCGCCGCCGAAGCCGCCGCCGCCACCCTGCTGCTGGCCGCCACCGCCTCCGCCGTAGCCACCACCGCCGCCGTAACCGCCGCCGCCCTGGGACGGGGCGGGCGAGGCAGAGGCCCACGGGTCGTCGGCGGGACCGCCACCGAAACCGCCGCCGCCACCGCCGCCACCCTGACGGGAGCTACGGTTGACCTTGGCGGTCGCGTTACGCAGGGACGGGCCGACCTCGTCGACCTCGACCTCGTAGACGGTGCGCTTCTCGCCTTCCTTGGTCTCGTAAGACCGCTGCTTGAGCCGTCCCTGAACGATGACCCGCATGCCACGCTGCAGCGACTCGGCGACGTTTTCCGCCGCCTGGCGCCACACGTTGCAGGTCAGGAAGAGGCTTTCGCCGTCCTTCCACTCGTTGGTCTGGCGATCCATGAACCGCGGAGTGGACGCGATGCGGAACCGGGCCACGGCTTGCCCGGTAGGGGTGAAGCGAAGCTCCGGGTCGTCGACGAGGTTGCCGACGATGGTGATGACGGTGTCACCTGCTGCCATGGCCTTGCCTTCCTGCGGTCTCTGGGTTATGGCTCAGAGTACGGCTCTCCACCGACAAAATCGGGGAGTTAGTGCAGCTCGGGGCGGAGGACCTTGGTCCGCATGATGGCCTCGTTGAGGTTCATCTGCCGGTCGAGCTCCTTGACCGTGGCCGGGGTCGCGGTCAGGTCGATGACGGCGTAGATGCCCTCGGACTTCTTGTTGATGTCGTAGGACAGCCGGCGACGGCCCCAGACGTCGACCTTCTCCACGGTGCCGCCGTCGGTGCGGACGACAGTGAGGAACTGGTCGAGGGACGGTGCAACCGTGCGCTCATCGAGCGAAGGGTCCAGGATGACCATTACTTCGTAACGACGCATACGGGACTCCAACCTCCTCTGGACTCTTGCGGCCACGACCCTGTGCCGTGGCAGGAGGACGCTGACGTTTCTCCGGCACCGGGCCCCTTTCGGCCCGCGGGAGGTCACAACGCAGCTTTGCCAGGTTACCAGCAGCGAACCGATGGGAAGGCCAGTAGGAAAACCCATTGGGGGTGATCAGCTGTGCCGCACGTCTTCCAACCGTCGGAGAGCCAGAGCCAGCAGTTCGATCTCGGCGCCAAGCACATCCAGGGCAAGCTCGCGATCGCCACGCTGGTGCTCGGACTCGTCGCCTTCGTCGCGACCTTCTTCGAGGGCGGCCACATCGTCGCCTCGTGGGCGGGCGCTCTCGGCTTCGGCGTCGGGCTCTACTCCCAGTACGTCTCCGAGACCACCACCCAGCGCTCGGTCAACATCATCGGCATCGTCGCCGCGTTCGTCGGCGTCACGCTGGGGATCGCCCGTGGAGGGTTCTTCTAGCCGAGATTCAGGTCCACTCCCAGCAACGGGAGGAACCAGAGGAAGATCGCCAGCAGAGCCTCGGCCACCTCGCGCAGCAGCGCCGGGGTGATGTAGTCGTACACCCAGGCCACGTAGATGCCGATCAGAATGTAGATCAGGAACACGAGGCTGATGCCTCGACGGTAGTACGCCATATCGGGTCTCCTTGAATGCCAGGGGGCGACCACCGACTGCCCTTTTGCGTGCCCGGCAAACAGATAGGCTCGGTGCCATGGTGCGCATCGGAGCTCACGTCCACAACGACGACCCCGCCGCCCACGCCGAGGCCGTCGGCGCCGAGGTGGTGCAGTTCTTCCTCGGCGACCCGCAGGGCTACAAGGCCCCCGTCCTGCCCGAGAAGCCGGTCGAAGGCGTCGACATCTACGTCCACGCGCCCTACCTGGTCAACGTCGCCACGACGAACAACCGCATCCGCATCCCCAGCCGCAAGCTGCTGCAGCAGCATCTCGACGCGGCGGCCAGGATCGGCGCCAAGGGCCTGATCGTCCACGGCGGTCACCTGGGCAAGGACGAAGACCCGCAGAAGGGCTTCGACAACTGGCGCAAGGTCTTCGAGCGCCTTGAGCAGCCCATCCCGGTGCTGATCGAGAACACCGCCGGCGGCGACAACGCCATGGCACGCAGGCTCGACAGCATCGCCCGCCTGTGGGAGACCCTCGACGGCTTCGACGTCGGCTTCTGCCTCGACACCTGCCACGCCCACGCGGGCGGCGAGGAGCTGGTCGGCCTGGTGGAGCGGGTCAAGGCCATCACGGGCCGCATCGACCTGATCCACTGCAACGACTCGCGTGACGCCTTCGACTCGGGGGCCGACCGTCACGCCAACCTCTGCAACGGCCAGATCGACCCCGAGCTGATCCTGGAGGTCTGCCGTACGGCAGGCGCCCCGATCGTGGTCGAGACGCCCGCCGAAGGTCAGGCCGAGGACATCGCTTTCCTGCGGAAGAACCTCTGAGATTCCACAGCCTGTGGATAACATTTCTGGATGACGGAGGGTTTACGTCACCGGAAGGCAGGGAACCGGTCGGGGGCACGGTCGAAGACGCCGCCGCCCTGGTCGTCGATGCCCGCCTGCCGTACGAGATCCTTGTCCGGACGCAGGATGTCGCGCACCACGAAGGCCATCATGATGCCGATCGTGATGATCCGTCCCCACACGGCCGTGAAGTACGTGTCGTCACCGATGCCCAGCGACCTGGTGGACTCGTCCTGGTAGAGCAGGTAGAGCCAGATCGCCATGAAGTACCAGATCTCCGCGATCTGCCACAACGCCAGCGGCTTCCAGTTCGGACGCGCCAGCACGGCGAACGGCACCAGCCACAGCACGAACTGCGGTGACCAGACCTTGTTGGTCATCATGAAGGCGGCCAGCGCCAGGAAGCAGATCTGCGCCAGCCGAGGCCGCTGCGGAGCCATGATCGTCAGGACGGCGATCCCCAGGCACAGGATGCCCAGCGAGACCATCCCCAGGATGCTGACGTCGGTCGTGCCGAGGACGGGCCAGCCCTTGTTCTGGAAGAACAGCCACGGCGAGCCCCAGTCGACGCCGCGCTCGGAGGAGAAGGCGTAGAAGCGGCGCCAGCCGTCCCAGGCCAGGATCATGAAGGGCAGGTTGACCAGCAGCCACGCGCCCGCCGCCGAGCCGACCGCCACCAGGAACGGCCGCCACTTCATGGTCCGCACCGTCAGCAGGAACAGCGCGCCGATGAACATCAGCGGGTAGAACTTGGTCGCGATGGCCAGGCCGAGCAGCACGCCCGCGAGCACGTGCTTCTGCCGCGCCCACGCGAGCAGGAAGCCCATCGACAGCGCGCCGGCGATCAGGTCCCAGTTGATGTAGGCGGCCAGGATCACGCCGGGCGCCAGGGCGTACCAGAGCGCGTCCCAGCGCCGCGTCGGCCCCGCGACGGCGGCCATGAGCAGGACACCGATCACCAGGCACAGGCCCAGCAGGATGACGGTCAGGTCGTAGAACCAGACACCCTGCTCGTACTCGTTACCGGGCGCCAGCCGTCGCGCGATCAGCGCGAAGAACTGCATGACCTCGCCCAGCACCACCGGGTACTCCACGTGCTGGTCGGGCGGCACGTTGGCGAAGTAGGGGTTCTGGGTGGCGAGCTGCCGCGCGAAGTACAGCGGGAAGATGTCGGTGTAGCAGAAGTTCGTGTAGGTCGTCTGCCCCGCGTTCCAGCCGCCCGTACGGCAGGGCAGCTTCTGCACGTAGGCGAGAATCGCCCCCAGGGCTGCGAAGAGCCCCAGGGGCAGGTACGGCACCGCCCGCGTGTAGAGCGGGAAGCGCACCTCCGTGGAGGTTGTCATTCGTCCTCACGGGTCGATTCGGGCACACTCGCGGCTCCGGCGGGTGGCGATGGCACGGTCTGGCCACCCATTGTGGACGGATCTTCGTTCGTCGCGTCGCCGCCACCCTCACCGAATTCGCCGCCGTCGCCACCCTCGCCGTACTCGGGCACGCCGTCGTCCTCGGTGCAGATGCCGAGGACGCAGTTGTCCATGCTGCCGTCGTCGCCGAAGGGGTCCTCGGTCTTCTCGGGCTTGGGCTCGGGCTTGGGCGCCAGGTTGTTCGGCACACCGGTGCCGGCCTTGGCGGGGAAGTCCTCGACCTTCCTGCCGTCCATCGCGGCGGCCATGACGTCGTGCCAGATCTGCGTGGGCAGACCGCCACCGCCGATGGCGCCGGGCAGCGGGACTTCCTTCCAGCAGACCTCGTACTTGGGGTTCTTCCGGTGGATCAGCGGGTTGCCGTACTTGTCGTACTTCAGCTCTTTCTTGCAGTCCGTGCTGAACGGCAGTTCCTTGTACATGCCGACCGCCGTCGACAACTGCGGAGTGAAGCCGACGAACCAGGCGTCCTTGGACTCGTTGTTCGTGCCGGTCTTGCCGGCCACCGGACGGCCGATGTTGGCGGCGCCACCGGTACCGGCCTTGACCACCTGCTGCAGCGCGTAGGTCGCGTCGGCCGCCACGCCCTCGGTGAGGACCGTCCTGGACGCCTTGATCTCCTCGCCGACCTTCGTGCCGTCGAAGGTGGTGATCGAGACGACCGTGTGCCAGGGGGTGTACTTGCCGGCGTTGGCGAAGATGGAGTATCCCGCCGCCTGCTCGACCGCCGTGACCGAGGCACTGCCGATGGTCACCGCGTAGTTGTGCTCGCCGATGGCCCAGTCGATGCCCTTGCCCTGGCTGGCTTCCGCCCGCTCGCCGACTCCGGCGCTCTTGGCGATCTCCGCGACCTTGTCCATGCCGACCTTCTCACCCATCTGCACGAACACCGTGTTGACGGACTTGGCCGTGGCGGTGGCGAGGTTGATCGAACCGTAGGCGCTGTGGCCGGCGTTGCTGATGTCCTTGGTGCCCGGGGCCTTGTAGGTCTTCATGCCCTCGATGTAGCTGTCGAGGGACCAGCCCTGCTCCAGCCAGGCCGCCAGGACGTACGGCTTGAAGGCGGACGCCGCCTGCTTGACCGTGTCGAAGGCGCGGTTGGTGTAGTTCTTCGTGTAGTCGTCGCCGCTGAAGAAGGCGACCACGCGGCCGTTCTTCGGGTTCACCGAGGCCACGGTCGCGTGCACGGTCGGCCCGTAGACGCGGGTGCGTGCGTCGACGATCCGCTTGGCCTCCTTCATGAGCTTCTCGTCGAAGGTGGTGACGACCTTCAGGCCACGCGAGCGCAGCGCTTCCTCGCTGATGCCGTACTTGGACTCCAGCTCGCGCTCGACGATGTTGAGCATGTAGCCCTTGAGGCCCGCGTAGGCCTCCGTCGTCTTGTACGACCTGAACTTCAGGTCCTCGAACTTCGCGTCCTTGAACTCGCCGTACTTGGCCGGGTCGATGGTCTGCAGACCGCCGATCACGTAGTCGAAGCGCTCCTTGGTGAGCGCCATGTTGCCCTTGGCCTCGGCCTCGTCGAAGCGCGAAGGGTTCTGGATGCGCCCGGCCAGGTAGGCGGCCTGCGGCACGGTGAGCTTCTTGGCGCTCGTGCCGAAGTACGCCTTCGCCGCCGCCTCGACGCCGGAGGCGCCGCGCCCGAAGTAGATCGTGTTCAGGTACTGCTCGAGGATCCACTCCTTGGGCTTGCTCTTGTTGAGCTTGACCGCGACGAAGATCTCCTTGATCTTGCGGCTGGGCGAGACCTCCGTGCCGATGCCCTCGTAGTACCCGCGCGCCATCTGCTGGGTGATGGTCGAGGCGCCCTGGATCTGCTGTCCGGTGGCGGTCATCCACACCGACCGGGCCAGACCGCTGAAGGAGATGCCGGAGTCCTCCCAGAACTCACGGTTCTCGGCGGCGATGACGGCGTCCTGCAGGTGCTTGGGGATGTCCTTGATCGAGACGATGCGCCGCTTCTCACCCAGTTCGGCGATCGGCGTCTTGCCGTCGTTGTAGTAGATGACGCTGCCCTGCGCGGTCGCCGACTCCTTGTAGTTCTCCGGCACCGGCGTGTTGGCGTAGCCCACGGCGATCATGCCGAACAGACCTGCCACCAGGATGACGCCACCCGCCATGACGATCTTCCAGCTCGGCAGGAACCGCCGCCACCGCGGCTTCCCGGACTTGGGAGGCCCCTCGTCGTCACGGTCGCGCCGCGTGGGAGGACCACCGGAACCCCCCGGGCCGCCAGGACCACCGCTGCGCGCGCGCCGGCCCGGCGCCCGGCCCCCACCCTGTACGGCGGAGCCGACCTGAGTGGGCGCCCCCCGGTCGACGGGACGCTGGCCCTGCGTGGGTGCTCCCCCATCGGGCGGCGGGTAGGCCGACATGGTCCCCGTCTGCTCGTAGGCGGCCTCCGCCCTGCGGGGCGCCTGCGCGGAACCCCAGGTTTGGGCCTGCTGGGGAGGGGGGACCTCACGGGGTGAGCTTGAGCGGCGACGTCTCCCGGAGCGAGCCGTCCTATCGGGTTGCTCGGGGTTACTGTAGCTACCTGTACTCACGCGTCCTCGCATCGTCGTCGGGGTGCCCGGCGGTCTCTGCGCCGCCCTCGGTGGGTCATGACTGGGGGTCGTCTTGGTCCGGCGGTCCGTTCCCGAGGACAAACGAGACCGTCAGGTGATTCCAAGAACAACTTTGGCAGACCTCGACGACGTACACCCGGAACTCGTCGTAATCCTGCGCCATCGCGGCCAGCTCCGCTGCCACCTTTGCCCGACCGGCATGACGGCCTAGGGCGTCTCCGTAGACATAGGTCACTTCGGTGACGTTCTCCACCTCGCATACCGGGCAGGGGCGGATCGTCGGTTGTCCGAAGTGCTTGGCGGCACGGAGGAGGTACGGCTGTGCGTCGCACACCTCGCTGCGTGAGGCGCGCCCAGAGTTCAGCGAGCGGACCACCGCCCGCTTGGCGAGCGCATAGTCCACCACCCTTCTCTGCGACCACATGGGCGCCACATTACGTCTTTTTACCTAATGCCCCCAACCTCTTGGCAAAGACCTTAATTGCCTAGATGTAGCGACTCGACGTATCCTCAAGATGTATCGGCCCGATACATCGACGCGAGAGGAGGCGGTTCCCGATGGCCACTGACCAGCGCAGGGTCCTGGAACTCGCCGTGCTCGGGTCGCTGCACGAGACTCCCCTACACGGCTACGAGCTGCGCAAACGGCTCAACGCCCTGCTCGGCATGTTCCGCGCCTTCTCCTACGGCTCGCTCTATCCCTGCCTCAAGACCCTTCTGGAGCGGGGTCTGATCGTGGAAGAGCACCCCCAGGCCGTCACCGGGCGATCGAAGATCGTCTACAAGCTGACCGCGGAGGGCAAGGAGCGGCTCCAGGAACTCCTCACACAGGCCGGACCGGCCGCGTGGGAGGACGAGAGCTTCGGCGTGCATTTCGCCTTCTTCCGCCACACAGAGGCGGAAGTACGGCTGCGCATCCTCGAAGGAAGGCGCAGCCGGTTGGAGGAACGGCTCGAGAACGTGCGTGCCGCGTTGGCGCGCACCCGTGAGCGTCTCGACAGCTACACGCTGGAGCTGCAGCGTCACGGTCTGGAATCGGTCGAACGCGAAGTGCGTTGGCTGAATGAGCTGATCGCCACAGAGAGACGGGCCTCGAACGAGGCATCTGATGAATAAAGGAGCGAGTGCGATGGGTTCGGTTCGCGTAGCCATTGTCGGTGTCGGCAACTGCGCGTCTTCGCTGGTGCAGGGCGTCCACTATTACAGGGACGCCGACCCGGCCACTCGTGTGCCGGGCCTCATGCACGTGAAGTTCGGCGAGTATCACGTCGGCGACGTGGAGTTCGTCGCCGCTTTCGACGTCGACGCCAAGAAGGTCGGTCGCGACCTGTCCGAGGCGATCGTCGCCAGTGAGAACAACACGATCAAGATCTGCGACGTGCCGCCGAGCGGCGTCATCGTCCAGCGCGGCCACACCTTCGACGGTCTCGGCGAGTTCTACCGCGAGATCATCCAGGAGTCCGACGAGGAGCCGGTCGACGTCGTCCGCATCCTTCGTGAAACGAAGGCGGACGTCCTCGTCTCGTACCTGCCGGTGGGCTCAGAGGAGGCGGACCGCTTCTACGCGCAGTGCGCGATCGACGCCAAGGTCGCCTTCGTCAACGCCCTGCCGGTCTTCATCGCCTCCGACCCCGAGTGGGCCGAGAAGTTCACCGAGGCGGGTGTGCCGATCGTCGGCGACGACATCAAGTCGCAGGTCGGCGCCACCATCACGCACCGCGTGATGGCCAAGCTGTTCGAGGACCGCGGCGTCGAGCTGCTGCGCACCTATCAGCTCAACTTCGGCGGCAACATGGACTTCATGAACATGCTGGAGCGCAGCCGTCTCCAGTCCAAGAAGATCTCCAAGACCCAGTCGGTCACGTCGCAGATCCCGCACGAGATGGGCAAGGCCGACGTGCACATCGGCCCGTCGGACCACGTGCCGTGGCTCGACGACCGCAAGTGGGCCTACGTGCGCCTGGAGGGCCGCTCCTTCGGCGACACCCCGCTCAACCTGGAGTACAAGCTCGAGGTCTGGGACTCGCCCAACTCGGCGGGCATCATCATCGACGCCGTGCGCGCAGCGAAGATCGCCAAGGACCGCGGCATCGGCGGTCCGATCCTGAGCGCCTCTTCCTACTTCATGAAGTCGCCGCCGGAGCAGTACTCCGACGAGCAGGCTCGTGAGTACGTCGAGAAGTTCATCCGCGGCGAGGTCGAGCGCTGACGCCGTGATGAAAGGGGCCCGGGGCGCATCCCGGGCCCTTTCTCACGTCACGACCAGGTGCTCGCGGTGGTGCTTCGGGCCCTGCGCCTCGTCGACCAGGGCGATGGCGAAGTCCGCGTGGGAGATGCGCGCGGCCATGTCACCGTGCTCGCCGACGGTGTAGTGCCCGGTCCGCTCGCCCTCGGCGTCGAAGTCGCCGACCGGGCTGAGGTAGAGCCAGTCCACCGCGTCGCCCTCCGAGCGCAGCACGTCGAACCCGGAGGCGTGGGCGAGGCAGAAGGGCAGGAACTCCGCGGGGAAGCCCGGGGAGTCCATCAGCCTGACGCCGTCGGGGCCGGGCTTCACCACAGCGAGCCCCACGCTGACCAGGCGCCGCACCCCTGCCTCCGCCAGGCCGGCCAGCAGGGCCCTGGCGGCCGTGGGGAAGAAGGTGCCGGGGTCGGTGCCCTCGCCGTACACCGCGGCCGCGTTGATCGCCGCGTCGTGGCCGGCTGCGACGGCGGCCACCGCCCGCTGGTCGCGGACGTCGGTCGCTCCTTCGTGCCCGGCCTCGGTCACCTCGTGCCCGCGCCGCCGCGCCTCGGCCACCGCCGCGCGGCCGACCCTGCCTCCGGCCCCGAAAACCACGATCCTGCTCATCTCAAGGAATACCTTCCGCCGAGTCGATGTCGATGCTCACGGAAGGTAGCCCGGAGGGTGGTTACCTCCTGGATACCGCGACGGAGGTCATGATGGGCGATCGCAGGCCGCTGCCTCCTGACCTGTTCGACGAGATCTGCCCGTCGGGGCTGCTGCCCTTCCGCTTCGGCGACAAGTGGGCGGCGCTGGTGATGGCCTGCCTGGAGGACGGCCCGCGCCGCTTCTCGGAGCTGCGGGTGCCGCTCAGCAGGGTCACGCCGAAGGTGCTCACGCAGTCGTTGCGCGGCCTGGAGCGCAGCGGCTTCGTCGCGCGCGAGGCAGGAGAGTACGCCCTCACGCCGCTCGGCCGAAGCCTCCTGGAGCCGCTCAGGGCGGCGTGCGCCTGGGCGGAGGAGCACTGGGACGAGCTGCTCGACGCCCAGGAGCGGGTCATCCCCTCGCCGCGGGCGGCAGGTCACCCTCCTCGGCCACCGGCCAGGTGAACGGGTCGGCGCCCAGCGCCTCGAGCTGCGGCACCTGCTCGTAGCACCACGGGGAGATGGCCAGCAGGTGGCTGGTCACGCCGTGGACGAACTCCTTCCACGGCATCCAGAGCACCTCCTCGACCTCTTCCGGATTGGGGACCGCCGGGCGGTCGACGACCACGCGGTAGACCGGGCACAGCTCGTGTTCGACGACACCGTTGCCCATGACCGCGCGGTAGGAGAAGCGCGGCAGCATCAGGTCGGCGCGCGGGACCGGCAGGCCCAGCTCGTAGGACAGCCGCCTGAGCACGGCCTCGCCGAGCGGCTCGTCGGGCAGCGGATGGCCGCAGCAGCTGTTGGTCCAGATGCCCGGCCACGTGACCTTGTGCAGGGCACGGCGCGAGAGCAGGACGTTGCCGTCCTGGTCGAAGACGTAGCTGGAGAAGGCCAGATGCAGGGGGGTCTCGGCGGTGTGGACCACGGCTTTCGGCGCGGTCCCGATCCGGTTGCCATGGTCGTCGACCAATACCACGTGTTCCACGCTCGTCACGCTACGAAAGCGTACGTGATCGTTTGCGGTGAGCGTGCCGCTTCCGCGAAGCCTGTGGATCGCCCGGCGACAGTAGTCTGGTGCCGTGTCTTTTGTCGCCGATCTCCGTGTGGTCCTGCGTGGCCGGGACTTCAGGCGACTGTTCGCCACCCGCCTGGTCTCGCAGTTCTCCGACGGCATCTTCCAGTTCAGCGTGCTCGGCTTCGCCTTCTTCAACCCCGAGAAGCACACCAGCGCGCTCGACGTCGCCTTCGGTTTCGCGGTCCTGTTCCTGCCGTACAGCGTCCTGGGGCCGTTCGTCGGCGTCTTCATCGACCGGTGGTCGCGCAGGCAGATCCTGGTCGTCGCGCCGCTCGTGCGCGGCACCCTGCTGCTGCTGACCGCGGGCATCCTGGTCGCGGGGCTGCCCGAGCCGATCTTCTACGGCGCCGCCCTGTGCGTGCTGGGCGTCAACCGCTTCTTCATGGCGGCGCTGAGCGCGGCACTGCCGCACGTGGTGCCGCACGACCGGCTGATGGCGGCCAACGCGGTCGTGCCGACCTCGGGCACGGTCATCACGTTCGGCGGCGTCGCGCTGGGCTACGTGATGCGGGAGATCCTCCACACCGACATCTCGATCATGATGATCACCTCCGGTGCGATCTTCGCGCTGAGTGCCCTGGTCGCCAGGACCATGCCGCGCGACCTGCTGGGTCCCGACGACTCCCTCGACCGCCCCGACACCCGTCAGGCGCTCAGGGGCGTGGCCGTCGGCCTGAAGGAGGGCGTGCGTCACCTGCTCCACCACCGCGTGGCCGCCGCCACCGTCGGCGCGATGGCGCTGCACCGCTTCATGTTCGGCATGTCCACGGCGCTCGGCATCATCCTGTACCGCTACTACTTCACCGGCGGTGACGCCACCTCCGCGCTGCAGGGCATGAGCCTGGTCGTGGCCACCTCGGGCATCGGCTTCGCGCTCGCCGTGGTCGTCACGCCGCTGGCCACCGAACGCTTCACGCTGGAGCGCTGGGTGCCGTGGATGCTCGCCAGCGCGGGCATCGCCACCGCCGTGCTCGTGACGCCCTTCCAGGAGTGGGGCCTGCCGGTCGCCGGGTTCTTCCTGGGCGTCGCCGGGCAGAGCGTGAAGATCTGCGCCGACACCGCCGTCCAGCGCGACGTCGACGACATCTACCTGGGGCGGTCGTTCGCGATCTACGACATGCTCTTCAACGCCTCGTTCGTGCTCGCGGCCGCGCTGTCGGCGGCGATCCTGCCCGACAACGGCAAGTCCTACGTCGCCCTGGCGATCATCGTGCTCGGCTACGTGTTCGGCGGCCTGGGCTACCGGCTGCTCACGCGGAGGCTCGCACCATCGCCTCGACGACCGCTGAAAGGTCCTGTCGGCTGATGCCGTACGGCGGCATCGTGTAGATCAGCCTGCCGAACGGCCGGAGCCAGACGCCGCACTCCATGGCGATCCGCTGGACCTTGGCGACGTCCACCGGCTCGGGCATCTCGATCACGCCGATCGCGCCCATGACCCGGCTGTCGCGTCCGGCCAGCCCTTCGCGCAGGACGTTCCCGATCTGGCGGACCTCCTCGCGCCAGGGGCGCTCCTCCAGCAGGTCCAGAGAGGCGTTGGCGACCGCGGTGGCCAGCGGGTTGCCCATGTAGGTCGGCCCGTGCATGAGGACCCCGATCCGCGAGGCGACCTCCGCCGTGCACAGGGTCGCCGCCAGCGTCATGTAGCCGCCGGTGAGCGCCTTGCCCAGGCACATGATGTCGGGCCTGATCCCGGCGTGGTCGCAGCCGAACAGCTCGCCCGTGCGGCCGAAGCCGGTGGCGATCTCGTCGGCGATCAGCAGGACGCCCCTGGCGGCCGTCAGCTCGCGCAGGCGGCGCAGCACTCCCGGGTGGTAGAAGCGCATGCCTCCGGCGCCCTGGACGATCGGCTCCACGATGACCGCGGCCAGGTCGGGGGTGACCAGCCGGTCGAGTTCGTCGAGGTAGGCCTCGTCGTGCTCCGCCGGAGGCAGGCCGGCGAACACGTGCTGCGGCAGGGCGCCGGCGAACAGGTGGTGCATGCCGTTCACCGGATCGCAGACGGCCATCGCGCCGAAGGTGTCGCCGTGGTAGCCGCCGCGCACGGTCATCAGGCGTGATCGGCCGGTGGCCTGCATGGCCATCTTGATCGCCACCTCGACCGAGACCGAACCGGAGTCGGCCAGGAAGACCTTCTCCAGCCCGGTCATCGCGGCCAGGCGCTGCGCGAGCCGTACGGCGGGCTCATGGGTCAGGCCGCCGAACATGACGTGAGCCATGGAGTCGAGCTGGCTCCTCAGTGCCTGGTTGAGCCGCGGGTGGTTGTAGCCGTGGATCGCCGCCCACCAGGACGACATGCCGTCGATCAGCTCCCGCCCGTCGGCGAGCGTCAGCCGTACCCCCTTGGCGCCGACCACCTGGTGCACGAGCGTGCCGGGGGCGGCGTACGGATGCCAGACGTGCTCACGGTCGAGCGCCAGGATGTCCATGGCGAGTCAGCCTAGGGGGACGCCGTTCTCCTTGGCCCACTGCCGAAGCGCCTCCCTGGCCGCCTCCTTGCCGAGCACACCCTGGTCGAGCCGCAGGTCGAGCAGGAACTTGTAGGCCTTGCCGACCAGCGGTCCCGGGCCGATGCCGAGGATCTGCTGGATCTCGTTGCCGTCGAGCTCCGGGCGGATCTTGGCCAGCTCCTCCTCGTCGGCCAGCCGGGCGATGCGCTCCTCGAGCTGGTCGTAGGTCCTCGACAGGGCCGCGGCCTTGCGCTTGTTGCGGGTCGTGCAGTCGGCGCGGGTCAGCTTGTGCAGGCGGTCGAGCAGGTGGTCGGCGTCGCGCACGTAGCGGCGCACGGCGCTGTCGGTCCACTCCCCCGAGCCGTAGCCGTGGAAGCGCAGGTGCAGCTCCACCAGGCGGGAGACGTCGGCGACGACCTCCTTGGGGAAACGCAGTTCCTGCATGCGCTTGCGGGTCAGCTGGGCGCCGACGACCTCGTGGTGGTGGAACGACACGCGGCCGCCCGGCTCGTTGCGCCGGGTCTTGGGCTTGCCCACGTCGTGCATGAGCGCCGCCCAGCGCAGGACCCGGTCGGGCCCCGCCTGCTCCTGGGCGATGGCCTGCTCCAGCACGATCAGGGTGTGCTCGTAGACGTCCTTGTGGCGGTGGTGCTCGTCGATCTCCAGCCGCAGCTTGGGCAGCTCGGGCAGGACGTAGGCGGCCAGGCCCGTGTCGACCAGGAGCTTGAGGCCCTCACGCGGGTGGGCGCCGCAGATCAGCTTGTCGAGCTCGTCGCGGATGCGCTCGGCCGAGACGATCTCGATGCGCTCGGCCATGGCGGTCATGGCCTCCTGCACCTCGTCGGCGACCGTGAAGCCGAGCTGGGAGGCGAAGCGGGCGGCGCGGAGCATGCGCAGCGGGTCGTCGTCGAACGACTGCTGGGGGGTGCCGGGGGTGCGCAGGACCTTGGCGGTCAGGTCGGAGACGCCGCCGTAGGGGTCGACGAACTCGTGGGTCGGCACGCGTACGGCCATGGCGTTGACGGCGAAGTCGCGGCGCTCCAGATCGGCCTCGAGCGTGTCGCCGTACATGACCTCGGGCTTGCGCGACTTGGGGTCGTAGGACTCGCTGCGGTAGGTGGTGATCTCCACCAGCCAGCCGCCCTTGCGCACACCGACCGTGCCGAAGTCGATCCCGATGGTCCAGACGGAGTCGGCCCAGTCGCGGACGATCTCCAGGACGCGTTCTGGGCGCGCGTCGGTGGTGAAGTCGAGATCGTTGCCGATGCGGTTCAGCAGGATGTCGCGCACCGAGCCGCCGACGAGGGCGAGCTGGTGGCCGCGATCGGCGAACAACTCGCCGAGTTCGTCGGCCACGGGGGCGATCCTGCGGAAGAGCTGGGTCAGGTTCGAGTCGGACAAGCTGGGTAGTCCTTCAGATCCGGAACATATCCCCCGAGCCACACCGGGTCCGGGTTACCGTCTGTGGAGAAGGGAGCGCATATGAAGGACGCCCTCGCGATCCACCGCTGGCTCCTGGCACACCTCGTCCACCATGAAATCGTACGCCTTCCGCGGCCTATGACGTGCGTGGACGAACTGCCTGAGTCGGTCCTGGCAACACCGGACAGGTGCGTCGCGGTCACGGTGTTCGAGCTTTCCACCCGGATCGGCCGGGAGGCCGTCGCGGTGGTCTCGACCGTCGCCGCACCACCGCAGCCGGGAATCGTCGGTGGACTCCTGGGCGCACGCAGAGTACGGCACGCGCCGGCGTTCGTGGTCAACAAGCTGACCGACTACGCCGACGGCCTGGTCTGCCCGCTTCTGCTGCCCGATGAGCTGACACTCCTGATCGACGACAGGGTGCCCGTCGACGACGGACTCGTCTACACCGCCACCGGGGAACGATTCACCGCCCTGGCCCTGCGCTCCCTCGACCTCCTGTCACTGCTGCCCGGCAAGTCGGTGGACCTGCGCCCGCCAAGAGCCAGGGTCGCGCTGCCTCGTTGAGCCCGTACCATTGCGGGCGTGCGCCGTACACCTGCCCGGGCAGACACGTGATACGAAAGCTCACGCTGCTCGCCCTCTCCTTCGCCGCGCTGATGACGACGACAGTCGTCGTAGCGCCGCCGGGCGCTGCCGCGAGGGCGGAGACCAAGCTGTGGGTCAAGGCCTTCACACCCGACGTGCCGACCACCCCCACGACGCCGATCACGATCTCCGGCACGCTCACCAACCGGGGCACGACGCCGCTCCAGGGCACCCAGATCAGGCTGCGCACCTCCAACCAGCGCTTCACCGGCCGGGCCGAGCTCGAGAGCTACCAGAGCGGGCAGCTCGTCTCCCGTGACGTCGCGTGGACCGCCGGCTCCCTGACGCTGTCGGCCCCCGTCGAGCCGGGCGCGACCGTCTCGTGGCAGACCCAGATCACCCCGGCGCAGCTGACCCTCTCGCAGTTCGGCGTCTACCCCCTGTCGGTCCAGGCCTTCGACACCTGGTCGGGCACCGAGATCGACATCTGGCGCAGCTTCCTGACCTACGCCCCGGCCAACGCGCCCAAGCTGCCCAAGACCAAGCTCGCGTTCGCGCTGCCGATCATCGACGAGCCGCACCGCTCCGACAAGACGACCTTCACCGACGACGAGCTGCGCACCTCGATCACCGACAAGGGGCGGCTCGGGCGGCTGCTGAAGCTCGCCCAGACCGCCCCCAAGACCGCCACCTGGTTCGTCGAGCCGGGCATCCTCGACGACGTGCAGTCGATGGCCGCCGCCTACACCGTGCTGGTGAAGGGGAGCCCGCAGACCAAGCCGGGCGTCCCGGAGGCCACGGCCTGGCTCAACTCCCTGAGCGCGGCGCTGACCGGCGTGCCCGTGGTCGCCGTGCCGTACTCCGACCCCGACCTCGTCGCCCTGGCCCACAACGGCCTCGACAAGCAGACCGCGGTCGCCATCGAGACCGGGGCCGCCTCGGCCGCGTCGCTGCTCAAGCGTTCCGACATCAGCACCGCCGCCAACTGGCCGGCCGCCGGGCTGCTCGACGCCGACGCCCTCGACGTGCTGTCGATCGCCAAGGTCGACACGGTCCTGCTCAGCCCCGAGAACCTGCCCGCCTCCCAGCAACTGCTGACCACGCCCGACGCCGCCTCCACGCTCGACACCGTCGGTGGCGTCGTCACCGCGCTCGTCCCCGACCCGGTGCTGAGCCACACGCTCGAGCCCGACACCGCGGTCGCGGGCTCCACCCTGGCCAGCAGGCACCGGTTCATCGCCGAGACCGCGATCATCGCCTCCGAGACGCCCGCCACCGCCAAGTCGCTGGTCGTGGCGCCCACCCGCCGCTGGGACCCCAACGCCGCCCACGTGACCGCGCTGATGAAGGCCGCCTCGTCGCTGCCGTGGCTGGCGATGACCCCGCTCGACTCCATCGAGCCGGCGCGCAACTCCCCCGCGCGCGGACCGCTGACCTACACCGACGCCAACGCCTCGGCCGAGCTCGGAAAGGCCTACCTCGACCAGGTCAAGCAGGTCGCCCAGGATGCGCAGCTGACCGCGCAGGTCACCACCTCGCTGAAGTTCTCCGGGTTCGAGACCTCGATCCTGCGGCTGACCTCGGCGGGATGGCGCAAGCGGCTGCGGGCCGCCGAGTCCGCGCGCAAGACCGTCGCCAAGGGCGTGTCGGGCAAGCTCGACGACGTGTCGGTCCCGAGCGCCGACCGCCCGCGACAGCTGGCGGGCAGCAACGGCTGGGTGCCGATCAGCGTCACCAACGACACGCCCAACGACATCGCGCTGAAGCTCGTGGTGACCGCCGACAAGACCGACGAGCTGACCATCGGCAAGTACCCCGACGAGCTGAACATCGGAGCAGGCCAGAGCGGCACCATCCAGGTGCCCATGGAGGTCAAGACCGCCGCCGACACCACCGTCAGCGTGCAACTCCAGACCCGTGACGGCCTGGCGTACGGCCCGCCGAACAAGCTCACCATCAGGACTACGGGATACACCGGCATCGCGCTCGTCATCGTGGGCGCCGCCCTGGCGGTCATGCTGGCGGCGGTCGTCATGCGGGTGCTGCGCCGCAGGTCCCAGAAGCGCGTCGAGAAGGCGGGCCGGTCCAGGGAGGCCGAGCGAGTATGAGCCGAGTCCTGCGCGCGAGCGCGATCATGGCCGCGGGCACGCTGGTGTCGCGGATCACCGGGTTCGTCCGGACGATGGTGCTCGCCGCCGCGATCGGCACGGCCACACTGGGCGACGCCTACAACGCCGCCTACGCCATCCCGTACGCCATCCTCGACCTGCTGCTGCTCGGCGTCCTGAGCAGCGTCGTGGTGCCGATGGTCGTCAAGGCGCAGCGCGAAGACGCCGACGGCGGGCGCGCCTACGAGCAGCGGCTCCTGACGCTGACGACCGTCGCCCTCATCGTCGTCGCCGCGCTGGCCGTGTGGGCCGCCCCCCTGCTCATCGACCTGTACACCGACTGGCGTCCCGGCCAGGACAACTACGAGTGGGCGGTCACGCTGGCCAGGTTCATCCTGCCGCAGCTGGCCTTCTTCGGCGTCGGCGCGGTGGCGGGTGCGATCCTGAACACCCGCGACCGCTTCGCGGCCCCGATGTGGGCGCCCGTCCTCAACAACATCGTCGTCATCGGCGCCTTCCTCGTCTACGTCGCCGCCGGGCGCGGCACCTCGACGAACGGGCTGGCGATCCTCGGCATCGGCACCACCCTCGGCATCGTGGCGCAGGCCCTGGTGCTGATCGTCGCGCTCAAGCGGGCGGGCTTCTCGTTCAGGCCCAGGCTCGGCCTGCGCCGCGCCCGCCTCGGCGAGATGGGCAGGGCCGGCGTCTGGACCATCGGCTACGTGGTCGTCACGCAGCTCGGGTTCGTGCTCATCACCAACCTCGCGAGCGCCGCGGGAGACGTCGTCGCGGGCCACGGCATCACGCCCTACACCCTGGCGTTCCAGCTCTTCCAGCTTCCCTACGGGGTGATCGGCGTCTCGGTGATCACCGCGATGCTGCCGCGCATGAGCCGCTCGGTGGGCGAAGGGCGGTTCGACGAGGTGCGCGCGGAGTTCGGCTCCGGCGTACGGCTGATCGCCTCCGTCATGGTGCCGGTCTCGCTCATGCTGATGGTGCTCGGCCCGGCGATCACCGTGCCTCTCTACGCGCGCGGTGAGACCTCGATCGACGACGCCGTCTACATCGGGCAGGTGCTGCAGGTCTACGGCCTGGCGCTGGTGCCGTTCGCGGTGTTCCAGCTTCTGCTGCGGGTCTTCTACGCCTTCGGCGACACGCGTACCCCCGTCTACGTCGGCGCCGGCACCACCGCGGTGTTCGCCGGGCTGATGCTGGTGGCCAACGCCCTGGTGCCGCCCGCCTACGTGGTCATGGGCCTGGCCTTCGCCTACGCCGTCTCCTACGCGGTCGGGGCGGGCGTGGCGTGGATGCTCGCCTCCCGCCGGGTCCATGGCCTGGGCGGCTGGACCATCGGCGGCGCACTGACCAAGATGTACATCGCGGCGCTGCCGACCGCGGTGCTCGGACTGGCGACCGTGTGGGCGTCGCAACAGCTGTTCGGATCGCTCACCGTGCTCAACTCGCTGATCATCCTGGCGGTCGGCGGAGGCCTGGGAGGCCTGCTGTATCTGACGGTCGCGCACAGGATGCGCATCCCGGAGGTCAACTCGATCGTTGGAATGGTCGCCGGACGGGTAGGCCGGTAAAGAGCGCGGCGCGGCACTACCATGGTGACCGACGCGCGGCGAATGGAAGCAGGAGGCGTGGGCGGATTCAGCACGGTGATCGCGGCATGAGCACGGCAGTCCAGCCGGGGACGAGACTCGCCGAGCGCTTCCGCCTGGAAGATCGCGTCACCGAGTCCGACGGCGCCACCCTGTGGAAGGCCATCGACGAGATCCTGGCCCGGCCCGTCGCCGTTCTCACCTTCTCCCCTGGTTTCGAGCGCGTCACCGAGGTCGTCACCGCCGCTCGTGCGGCCTCCCGCCTCACCGATCCCCGCATCACCCAGGTCTTCGACGCCGCCCACGACGACGACCTCGCCTATGTCGTCAGCGAGTGGGTCACCGGTGAATCGCTGGCCGACCTGCTGGCCGCGGGCCCGCTCGACCCCGAGCGCGCGGCGGGGCTGGTCGCCGAGGCGTCAGAGGCGCTGGCCCACGCCCACGAGAAGGGCCTGCACCACCTGTGCCTGCGGCCGAGCCACCTGGTGTGGACCACCGGCAACACCGTCAAGGTGCTGGGCGTGGCCGTCGACGCCTCCCTGGCCGGGCTGACCACCGACAACCCCGCGCTCGACGACGCCGAAGGGCTGGGCCGGCTGCTGTACGCCGGGCTGACCGGTCACTGGCCCGGCGACGAGGAGGAGGGCGGGCTGCCCGCCGCCCCGATGATCGACGGGCACTTCTGCACGCCTCGCCAGGTCACCGCCGGCGTGCCCGGCTACCTCGACACGATCACCTCGCGCGCCTGCCTGCCCGAGTCGCGCCGCGGGCAGTCCTCGCTGGCCAGCCCCGCCGAGATGGCCGAGGCGCTGTCCGACGTGCCGCGCCCGGTCCCGCTCGCGCTCTCCTACTCCTCGCCGCCGCCGAGCGTGTCCGCCTCGCCGTCCGAGGGGCTGGAGGAGAAGGCTCCGCCGACGTGGACCCCTCCGCCCAGGCCGCCCAGCAAGGTCAACCGGATCCTGATGACCCTCGTGGTCCTGCTGGTGATCGTCGCGGTCGGCTTCGGCGCCTGGACCATCGGCCGCAACCTCGGCACCCAGAGCAGTCCGTCGGCGGGCAACACCACCGGCTCGTCCGACCCGGCGTCGCAACCCTCGGCGGCGCAGCTCGTCGCGCTCAAGCCGGCGGGGGCCGACGGCTTCGACCCGCTCGGCGACGACCGCTCCGAACACCCCGAGATGGCCGCGCAGGCCATCGACGGCAAGCCCAACACCTTCTGGCAGACGACCTACTACAACAGCGCCGAGCTGGGGCGGTTGAAGGATGGCGTGGGCCTGCTCATCGACATGGGCAAGCAGGTTCCGGTCAGCCAGGTCGTGGCCACGCTGGCCGAGACCCCCGGATCCAGCGTGGAGCTGAGGGTGGGCAACTCGCCCTCGCTCGACGCACTGAAGCCGGTGGCGACGCAGAAGGATGTGTCAGGAAAGGTGACGTTCACCCCGTCGTCGCCCGCAAGTGGCCAGTACGTTTTGATCTGGTTTACGCGGCTTCCGGCAGAAGAGGGACGTTTTCGTGGCACCATCTATGACGTAGTGGTGCACTCTCCCGGATCGGCCTAATCAGGAACCCTCACAGTGAACTCCCCACCCGAGACACCTTCGAGCGCGGCGACGGACGCCGCGCTGCTGACGGCGCACATCAACGGGGATGCTCACGCCTTCAGCGAGATCGTCAAGCGTCACCGTGACCGCATGTGGGCCGTGGCGCTCCGCACCCTGGGCGACCCCGACGAAGCCGCCGATGCCGTACAGGACGCTTTCGTCTCCGCCTACCGCAAGGCGGCGAGCTTCCGCGGCGAGGCCGCCGTCACCACCTGGCTGCACCGCATCGTCGTCAACGCCTGCCTCGACCGCATGCGCCGCAAGTCGGTGCGTCCCGTCGCCGACGACGAGCTCATCGAGGCGACAGAACGCGACAACCCGCTGCCCGACCAGACGGTCGAGCGGGAGGTGTCGATGGAGGTTTCGGCCGCTCTGAAACTTCTGCCGCCCGACCAGCGTGCCGCGCTCGTCCTCGTCGACATGATGGGCTATTCCGTCGAAGACGCAGCTCAGGTGCTGGATGTGCCCAGCGGTACGGTGAAAAGCCGGTGCGCGCGAGGGCGCGCGAAACTTGCCCCAATTCTTTCGCATCTGCGGAACCGATCGGAGCTGAGTAACGTCTCATCCGCGAAGGGAGCAGAACTTCGTGACGGGTGATACGCACTACGATCTGGAGATCCTGGCCGAGCTGGCCGAGGATCTTCTGGACGCTGCCACTGCCCTGCGGGTGCGCGAGCACCTCGCGGTATGCGACCCCTGCGGGGAGCGACTGGCAGACCTGGCGGCGGTTCGTGAGGTGCTGGCGGCGACACCATCGGTTTCCATGCCGATCGGGGTCGCGAAGCGCATCGACATGGCTCTGGCAGCGGAGCGAGCCCCCGTGGGCCTGCTCGACGTGGAGTTGCTCGACCCCCCTCCCCAGCTGGGAGTGGTGTCGGACGACGGCACGATCGTGCCCGCGCGCCCATCCCGGCGCCGCGCCCGCAGGTGGATCCTGCCGGCCTCCGCGGCGGCGGCCGCAGCGGCCGTCATCGGCAGCGTCGCGCTGTCGAGCCTGGCCACCGGCGGCGGGAGCAACGTCGCGGCGACACCCCTGATCGCCACGGGAGAGCCGACCACCCCGGCCGCGCTCGCCTACTCCCTGACCGAGAGCAACTGGAACTACAGCAACGCCGACCTCCAGCGGAACCTGTACGGCTCGCTGGGCCCCGCTCCGGCCGCCGTGGGCGCCACCGAGCGGGCCGAGGCGGCGCGGTGCGTGAGCGCCGTGCTCAAGCGCACCGGGCACCAGCCCTTCGCCATCGACCGCGCCTTCTACAACGGCAGCGAAGCACTGATCATGGCCTCCTGGAAGGACCAGGTCCTCGGCAGGGTCTACGTCGACGTCGTCGACCAGACCAGTTGCAAGGCGCTCAGAAAGACCAGCATCGCCACCTGGTGAACCATGTTTGCCCACGTGAGAGCCCGGCCTTGTCGGGCTCTTTCGTTTTGTGGGCAGGGTGGGAATCTCCGACGCCTAGGATCTGTTGATGCGACTGGCTGAAGGGGAAGAACAATGAGCGAAGTCCGCAACGTGATCATCATCGGCTCCGGACCGGCGGGGTACACCGCAGCGGTCTACTCGGCGCGCGCCGAGCTCCAGCCGCTGGTCTTCGAGGGCTCTGTCACCGCCGGTGGCGCGCTGATGAACACCACCGACGTGGAGAACTTCCCCGGATTCCCCGATGGCATCATGGGGCCCGACCTCATGGACAACCTGCGCAAGCAGGCCGTGCGCTTCGGCGCGGAGCTGGTCACCGACGACGTGGTCGAAGTCGACCTCGACGCGACTCCCAAGGTCGTCAAGACCGACTCCGGCGTCTTCTACGCCCACTCGGTCATCCTCGCGATGGGCTCCGGATACCGCGAGCTGGGCGTGCCCAACGAGAAGCGGCTCTCAGGACACGGCGTGTCCTGGTGCGCCACCTGTGACGGGTTCTTCTTCCGCGCCAAGGACATCGTGGTCGTGGGCGGCGGCGACACCGCGATGGAGGAGGCCACCTTCCTCACCCGCTTCGCCGCGTCCGTGACCGTGATCCACCGCCGCGACACCCTGCGGGCCTCCAAGATCATGCAGGAGCGGGCCTTCGCGAACGAGAAGATCCGCTTCGTGTGGGACAGCGAGGTCGTCGACGTCCTCGGCGAGACCAAGGTCAGCGGCGTGCAGGTGCGGAACGTCAAGACCGGCGAGCTGACGGAGATCCCCGCCGAGGGACTCTTCATCGCGATCGGCCACGACCCGCGCACCGAGCTCGTCAAGGGGCAGATCACGCTCGACGACGAGGGGTACATCAAGGTCGAGTCCCCCTCGACCCGGACCAACATCTCCGGCGTGTTCGCCGCCGGCGACGTCGTGGACCACACCTACCGCCAGGCCATCACCGCAGCGGGCACCGGATGCGCGGCGTCACTCGACTCCGAGCGCTGGCTTGCCGAGAACCTTTAGTTAGAAGGAGCACATCGTGAAGGCAGTAACCGACGCCACCTTCGAGGCAGAGGTCCTCAAGAGCGACAAGCCCGTCCTGGTCGACTTCTGGGCCGAGTGGTGCGGACCGTGCCGCCAGGTCGCGCCGATCCTCGAGGAGATCGCCAAGGAGCACGGCGACAAGCTGGAGATCGTCAAGCTGAACATCGACGAGAACCCCGAGGTTCCCCGGAACTACGGTGTGCTCCAGATTCCGACGATGAACGTGTACAAGGGCGGCGAGGTCGTGAAGCAGATCATCGGCGCCAAGCCGAAGGCGATGCTGCTTCGGGAGCTTGAGGGCATCATCTAGGACCTTCTGGGTCTTCTTGAACCTTCGCCGGGGCCTCTCGCGCATTGTGCGTGGGGGGCCTTATCGTTGGCGGGCACTCCGCCCTTTCGTCGGCGGGTTCTTCTTGGCGTCGGCCCTTCGCCCTTCTTGGTATCGCCCTTCGCCCTTCGTCTGATGGGCCCATCGTCTTACGGCGCTGAGATCGTCTCAGACGGGTCGCAGGGCCCGATCCGGGGTCATGGAGCCCAGGAGCCGCTCCAGAGCCACCTCGACGTCCTCACGCCACGACGCGGCCGTCTTGAGCTCCAGCCGCAGCCGTGGGAAGCGCATGTGCGGTCTCACGGTCTTGAACCCCACCGACAACAGGTACTCGGCCGGCACCACGCACCCCGGCGACTCCCACTTCAGGTCGCCGAACGCCTCGATGGCCTTGACCCCGCGCCGGGTCAGATCCTTGGCCACCCCCTGGATGAGCATGCGCCCCAGCCCGCCGCCGGAGAACTCGGGGATGATGTGCGCCGTCATCAGCAACACGGCGTCGGCGCTGACCGGCGAGGTCGGGAATGCCACCGAGCGCGGGGAGTAGAGCGGCGGCGCGTAGAGCACGAAGCCCGCGGGCACCCCATCGACGAAGGCGATCTTGCCGCAGCTCCCCCACTCCAGCAGCGTCGCCGACAGCCAGGCCTCCTTCTCCAGCCCCGGGTCGCCGTCGCCGATGGCCCGATCACCACTCACGGGGTCGAGCTCCCAGAAGACGCACTGCCTGCATTTGCGCGGCAGGTCGCCGAGATTGTCGAGAGTGATGTTGGCCAGCCGACGCGACAACTACGCTCCCAATCGTGAACGTGGCGGGACAGAAATCGAGTGTAATCCCGCTGGCATCGTAGCCCAGAGGCCCGACCGATGGAGTTGCACGGACACGCCTGTCGTACCCTGGACTCTCGGCTCTTTCTACGCCTAGGAGGTGGACCGTGACACAAGAGACGGATCACGGTCGGACGCCCGCGACCCAAGGGTCGCGTATCGATGCCTACGTGGATCGCTACGCGGCGCGAGCTACCGGGATGGTTGCCTCCGAGATCCGAGCTCTTTTCGCCGTCGCATCGAGGCCCGAGGTGGTCTCGCTCGCCGGCGGCATGCCGTACGTCACGGCCCTCCCCCTCGACATGGTGGGCGAACTCGTCTCCGACCTGGTCAGGCAGCGTGGTCCCGTCGCGCTGCAGTACGGCTCCGGCCAGGGTGATCCGCACCTGCGTGAGCAGATCTGCGACTTCATGACGCTGGAGGGGATCGAGGCAGGGGCGGACGACGTCGTCGTCACGGTCGGTTCGCAGCAGGCACTCGACCTGATCACCCGGATCTTCATTGATCCCGGTGACGTGGTGTTGTGCGAGGGACCCTCTTACGTGGGTGCACTCGGTACATTCTCCGCATACCAGGCCAAAGTGGTCCATATCGCTATGGACGAGCACGGTCTCGTGCCCGAGTCCCTGGCGCAGACCATCTACGCACTGCACACCGCGGGGCAGCGCATCAAGTTCCTCTACACCATCCCGACCTTCCAGAACCCCGCCGGCGTGACGCTCAACGTCGCCCGGCGGCAGCAGGTGCTCGACATCTGCGCCAAGGCCGGGATCCTCATCGTCGAAGACAACCCGTACGGGCTGCTCGGCTTCGACGGCGAGCCCATGCGCGCCCTGCGCGCCGACAACCCCGACGGGGTCGTGTACCTGGGCTCTTTCTCCAAGACCCTCGCGCCCGGGTTCCGGGTGGGCTGGGCGCTCGCTCCGCACGCCATCCGCGACAAGCTCGTGCTGGCGATGGAGTCGGCGGTACTGTCCCACTCGTCCTTCACCCAGCTGGCCGTCGGGCAGTACCTCGCCACGCAGCCGTGGCAGGAGCAGATCAAGTCGTTCCGCGAGCTGTACAGGGAACGTCGTGACGCGCTGCTCAGCTCGCTCGACTTCCTCATGCCGCCCGGCGTCACGTGGACACGTCCTGGGGGCGGGTTCTTCGTGTGGGCGACGCTCCCTGAGGGCCTCGACTCCAAGGCGATCCTGCCGCGGGCCGTAGCCGAGCGGGTGGCGTTCGTGCCCGGGACCGGGTTCTACGCGGATGGGGGCGGGGCTCGGAACATGCGGCTGTCGTACTGCTTCCCGGAGCCTGACCGGATTCGGGAGGGTGTGCGGAGGCTCGCCGGGGTGATCGAGCAGGAGATGCAGCTGCGGGACACCTTCGGGACGGGATCGGCGCCCGACCACCCTGGGGTGGACACGCCGGGGCCTGACCTGGCTTAGTTCATCTGGGTACGGCAGGCGGGACCTTGAGGTCTCGCCTGCCGTTCCTTTTGAGCTCCGGACGCTCTCTCGCACTCCTCCGGCGTTTTCTCCCCGCCCCGCGCCCCGGTTCCCCGCTCCGGTTCCCCCGCTCTGGTTCCCCCGCTCCGGCTCTCCCCTCCAGCTCCCCCGCTCCTGCGCTCCCGCTTCCCTTCCTGCTCCACTCCCCGCTCCCGCCCTCCCCTCCACTGCTTCCACCTCCCCCCTCCCCGTCTCCGCCGCTTCCCCCTCCACGTCTCCGCCGCCCTCAGCCCCATCCCCACGCCTGGCCCATCCCCATGCCCGGCCCATCCCCACGCCCGGCCCCGGCCTCGGGCCGGTCTCCGGCCCCATCCCGGCTCGGCCTCCGATCCCCCTCGACCTCCCCCTCCACCAAATCTCCCGCCGCCACCAAAGCCGATGCCACATCCACCACTCCCCGCCGGTACGGTTGTACGGCGGTGTGAGCGGGTGAGGGAGGCGTTGAGATGAGCGATCTGGGCCACGTGCTGGTGCTGGCCGGTGGACTGTCCTACGAGCGAGAGGTCTCGCTGCGTTCAGGACGTCGAGTCAGCGAGGTGCTCCGCTCCGCGGGCATCGACGTGGAAACCCGCGACACCGACGCGTCCCTGGTCCCCTCCGTCCTGGCCGACCCCCCGGACGCCGTCTTCGTCACCCTCCACGGCGGCGCGGGCGAGGACGGCGCGATCCGCTCCATCCTCGAACTCCTCCACGTCCCCTACGTGGGAGCCGGCCCCGACACGTGTCGCGTGGCCTTCGACAAGCCCTCGGCCAAGGCGGTCGTCCGCTCTGTCGGCCTCCTCACCCCCGACTCGGTGACCCTCCCCAAGGAGACCTTCCACGACCTCGGCGCCTCAGCCGTCCTGACGCGCATCGTCGAGCACCTGGGCCTCCCCCTCTTCGTCAAGCCCGCCCGCGGCGGCTCAGCGCTCGGCGCCTCTGCCGTACGCACCGCGGAGGAACTCCCCGCCGCCATGGTCGGCTGCTTCGCCTACGGCGACACGGCCCTCATCGAGCGCTACATCGAAGGCGTCGAGGTATCGGTCTCCGTCATCGACCTGGGCGACGGCCCCGTCGCTCTCCCCGCCGTGGAGATCGTCCCCGACAAGGGCGTCTACGACTACGCGGCCCGCTACACAGCCGGCCACACCGAGTTCTTCGCCCCCGCCCGCCTGTCCGCCGAGGCCGCCGCCGCGTGCGCCGAGATGGCCGTCACCGCCCACACCGCCCTCGGCCTTCGTGACCTCTCCCGCACCGACCTCATCGTCGACGCCCAGGGCCGCCCCCACTTCCTGGAAGTCAACGTCGCCCCGGGAATGACGGAGACCTCCCTGCTGCCCATGGCAGCCGAGGCCGCGGGCCAAGACCTCGGCACCCTCTGCCGCGGCCTCCTCGAAATCGCCGCCGCCCGCACCGCGTAGCCCGCCGGCCTCGCGCCGGGCGACCTGGCATCACACCCGCCTCCATACGCAACACCGAGCCGCACCCGTAGCCGCCGCGCAGCCACGCAATGAGTGCCGGACGAACGCGGGCAGACAGATGCGGGCAGGGGCCGGACGCCAGCAGGCGCAGACGCAAGCACGCGCGCACGCGCACACGTGCGCGGGCACACAGACGGGCAGACGCAGACCCGGCAGAGGCAGCCCGGCAGTCAGATGCGAGTGGACGCAAGCGGCAGGCAGGCAGGCGACAGACGCAGGCAGGCACGCCATCTGCTCGCGGGCCGACTGCGCCCTGCCCTGGCACTGGCGACCAGCATTCAGCCACCGCCACGCCCGTGCGGGATCGGGCGACCAACCGCCCCACACATGCCCACCGAAAGCGGCACAGGCCGCGCCCCGCACCACTCCCGCTTGGCGATCACGCTCCGACCGCTGTGCCGAGGCCGTCCACCCGGCCTCCCCCGTCGCGCCCCCGCTACCCTCCACCAGCACCCAGGTGATGCTGATGCCTCAAGGCCCACTGCGGCCACCAATCCCGACCAGCACCCGACGTAATGTTGGCCCTGTGCTGATCGATTCACCCTTCCCAAAGAGTTTCGCCAGCGACAACCACGCCGGCGTTCACCCCACCATCCTGGAGGCCATCGCAGCCGCCAACCACGGGGATGCCCCGGCGTACGGGGGTGACGACTGGACGGCGCTCTTCGAAGAACGGGTCCACGCAGAGTTCGGTCCCGCCGCCCAGGGCTTCGCCGTACTCAACGGCGCTGGAGCCAACATGGTCGGCCTGGCCCTCATGCTCGGCCGCTACGACGCCATCATCTGCGCATCGAGCGCCCACATCGCCACCCACGAGGCGGGCGCTGCGGAGCGGCTGCTGGGCGTCAAGCTCATCACTGTCCCCACAACGGACGGCAAGCTCCTCCCCCGCGACATCACCAGCCGCCTGGGAGGCGTCGGCAACCCGCACGAGTCCCAACCGACGGTCGTGTCCATCTCCCAGGTGACCGAGCTGGGCACCGTCTACACGCCCGAGGAGATCGCGGCCCTGTCCGAGGCTGCCCACGACGCCGGGTTGTTCCTTCACGTCGACGGCGCCCGGCTGGCCAATGCTGCGGCTCATCTGGGCACGGATCTGCGGAGCATCACCACCGATGTGGGGGTGGATGTGTTCAGCTTCGGCGGCACCAAGAACGGCGCGTTGGCCGCCGAAGCCGTCATCGTGCTCTCCCCCGAGCTGGCTTCCGGGACGCCGTTCCTTCGCCGTCAGTCACTGCAGCTGGCTTCCAAGATGCGCTACATCTCCGCTCAACTCACCGCCCTGCTCACCGATGAGCTGTGGCGCCAGAACGCGGGCCACGCCAACGCGATGTCGACGCGCCTGGCGGATGGCCTTCGGGACGTCCCGGATGTTGGGCTCGCGTTTCCCGTGCAGTCGAATGCCGTCTTCGCCACGCTGCCCGCACCGGCGGTGTCGGTTCTCCAGCAGCGATACCGCTTCCATTACTGGGACGAGGAAGCAAACCTCGTGCGCTGGATGACGGCGTTCGACACGACACCGGATCAGGTCGACGAGTTCCTGGACGACATCCGGAAGGCAGTCGGCGCCTAGCACGACGTCGTGGTCGGGCTGTGTTTCACGTGAAACACAGCCCAGGGATGGGGGATCCTTCCATCTCCGGGAGCGCGCGAGGTGCTTGAAGCCATTACGTCCCGCGCGGCCAGCGGCGTCGCGGGACACCTGCGCACGACGTGGGCGGGTAGATGTTTCACGTGAAACCATCTTCGTTCCGGGCGTTAGTGCAGAGCGAGTGACTGCGGAGCCGTCGGCGCGGGGTGGGTGACTGCGGGCACGGACGCTCGGCAGCGGCGCCAAGTGCGAACAGAGCCTCCCCGGGCGGCCCATGTTTCACGTGAAACGCGCCCGTGCGTTCACACCACGGTCAACGACGAAGGGGGCCGTGTTTCACGTGAAACACGGCCCCCTTCGCTGCCCTACGAGCTGAGCTTCTGCGGAGCGGCGCCTAGTCCTCAGCATCCCTCATGGCGCGGACGGCCTCGGGGGCCATGGTGCCGATGATTCGCTCAAGGTCGTCGATGGTCGCGAACTCCACCACGATCCGCCCCTTGCGTCGACCCAGGTCCACCTTCACCTTGGTCTCGAAGTGATCCGACAGCCGGTTGGCCAGATGCGTGAGGCCGGGTGCGGTCGGACGGTTCGTGGGGCGCTTGGTGGTCGACTTGGGAGCGGCGGCGCTGCTGCCCATGGCGACGATCTCCTCCACCGCCCGCACGGACAGCAGTTCGGCGACGATGCGGTTGGCGAGCTGGATCTGATGCTCGGCGCTCTCGAGTCCCAGTAGCGCGCGAGCGTGGCCGGCGCTGATGGTTCCGGCCGCGACACGGAGCTGGACTTCGGGCGGGAGGTTGAGGAGGCGGAGAGTGTTGGTGATGTGCGACCGGGAACGGCCGACCTTCTGGGCGAGCTGCTCGTGGGTGGCGCTGAAGTCGTCGAGGAGCTGCTGGTAGGCGGCAGCCTCTTCGAGGGGGTTCAGCTGCTCGCGCTGAAGGTTCTCGATGAGGGCGTCGCGCAGGAGGTCGGTGTCCTGGGTGTTTCTGACGATGGTGGGGATCACGTCAAGACCGGCCAACTGGCTGGCTCGCCAGCGCCGCTCCCCCATGATGAGCTCGTACCGGCCGCCGCCGATCGAGCGCACCACCACGGGCTGAAGCAAGCCGACTTCGCGGATGGAGGCTGCCAGTTCCTCCAGGCGGTCCTCGTCAAAGACCTCGCGCGGCTGCCGGGGGTTGGGGGCGATCGCGGTTACGGGGACTTCCTTGAAGTACGCACCGATGATCGGCTTCGGACCGCCGTTCACCTCTTCGGACGCAGACGGTGAGGCGGGCGCTGACCCTGCCGCCGTTGCCACCGCGCCGGTTCCGTCAACGATCGGCCCGGTCGGGATGAGCGCCCCGAGTCCCTTGCCCAACCCTCGCCGCTGCTGACTCACTGCGTCTCCTCATTCCCCCGGCAGATTCCGGTCACATCAGGAGAGGTTACCGTCGCACACGCAACGGAGTACCCGCTCGCCGCACACGGTTCTATCTGATTTCGAAGCGTGGCCGTTTGAGGGATGTGGATGCCTGTGGATAAGTGGGCTCGTTATCCACAGGAAGGTCGCTTAACCCGTGCTCAGAGGTGGTGTGCAAAGTTCCACAGGAGCGATTCTCCGAGAGGTCGGCCCCGAGCCGCCGGAAGGGCTTTTGAGGGAGCGACTCCTGTGAAACCGGCTGTCCTGGATGCCCCGGCCCGTTTTCGCCCTACCGCGGTGTCTTGAGGGCTCCGGCCCTCCTTCGCGACTCCTCTGATAGACGCCTCCCGGCATGCACGGCTCAGGAGGCTCCCAGATGCTTTAAGCACCGCTTTGAGGAAATTGGCCGACTTGGGTGATCAGCTTGTGCACCAGGGCCTGTGTGCTCGCTCTGAGGCGCGCGCATGGGGTGGCTTACGGCGTCCAGACCTCCGGTGGGAGGGGTCTCGACGCGAGGCGTAGTCACACGAGATCGCGAGGCGTAGTCACGCGAGATGAGGCGACGCAAGGTGAAGCGGCGCGATGCAACGCAAGGTGAAGCGATGCGATGCGATGCGCCAGGCTGCGCGAGGCGACACGACGAGGAGGCGGCGCAAGGCAAAGCCAAGCGAGGCGCGGCAAGGCGGAGCCGGGCGACGCGAGGTCGGCGAGTCGGCAGGTCGCCCGGTCGGCCGGTCGGCACGCTGGCACGGTGGCGGGCTGGCACGGTGGCGGGCTGGCACGGTGGCAGGTGGGCAGGTGGGCAGGCTGGCAAATTTGGGGGGTGGGGAGCGGGGGTGGTGGTTAGACCGAGGCGGCGCGGTAGGCGATCTCGCGGGCTGCGTCCATGTAGGCCGTTGCGCCGCTGGAGCCTGGGTCGTAGGTCATGACGGACTGGCCGTAGCTGGGTGCCTCCGACACGCGGACGCTTCGCGGGATCACGGTGTCGAGCACGGTCTCGCGGAAGTGCACGCGGACCTCGTCGGCCACCTGCGACGCCAGGCGGGTGCGGCCGTCGTACATGGTCAGCAGGATCGTGGACACCTGCAGGTTGGCATTGAGGTGGGCCTTGATCAGGTCGATGTTGTGGAGCAGCTGGCTGAGGCCTTCCAGGGCGTAGTACTCGCACTGGATGGGGATCAGCACCTCCTCCGCCGCCACGAGGGAGTTGACCGTCAGCAGCCCCAGCGAGGGCGGGCAGTCGATGATGATGTAGTCGAGCTCCACCGAGTCGAACGACGCCAAGGCGCGGCGGAGGCGGGCCTCGCGGGCGACCAGGGAGACGAGTTCGATCTCGGCGCCGGCCAGGTTGATGGTCGCCGGGGCGCAGTAGAGACCGGGCATGTCGGGCACTTCGCGCACGATCTCGGACATCGGCAGGTCGTCGACGAGGACCTGGTAGATGTCAGGAACGTCACCCCGGTGCTCCGTCGCAAGGGCGGTGGAGGCATTCCCCTGGGGGTCAAGGTCGATGACGAGCACGCGCTGGCCGTGCATCGACAAGGCGGCGGCAAGGTTCACGGAGGTCGTCGTCTTGCCGACTCCGCCCTTCTGGTTCGCCACGGCGATCACACGGGTCTTGGGCGGGCGTGGCCAGAGACCCTCCTGCCCGGAGGGGGAGTTGCCCGCCAAGGGGGCGGTCTGGGTCGTGGATGTTTCACGTGAAACCACTGAACTGAGCGCCTCTCGTACCAGCGGCGAATCACCGGGATTAAGGGGGGTCTGGGTCACGATGGCCATCCTTTCAACAGGAGGCGGGGTACTGCCGGTAAATCCACCTCGCGACACGCCCAATTCCGGCCAACCTACACCGGAAGGGCTTTGTGTGACGGGTTCACCCGGCCAGCCCAGGCCTGAAGACGCGCCTGGCACAACCGCTACCTCCTTCGACGGCGCCGACCGCCACCGCCAGGGGGACTCTGGCGTCCGGCCACCACCCGAACCAACGTTGCGGGCGGCTCGACCTTACCGTGCCCGACCGAGATGAGTTCAGCCGATTGGGCCCCAGCGGCACGCAATTCGGCATCGGACTCGGCAAGCTCCTCGGCTGCTCGCTCCCCCTTCATGGCAATGAGCTCGCCCCCTTCGCGAAGGAGGGGCATGGACCAGGTCAGGAGACGGCCAAGGGGGGCGACGGCTCGGGCGGTGGCGACGTCGAACACTCGCTTGCCCTTGAGCTCCTCGGCGCGGCCGCGCAGGACCTCCACGTTGTCGAGGCCGAGGGCGGCGGCGCACTCCTCGAGGAAGACGGTGCGGCGGAGCAGGGGTTCGAGGAGGGTGACGGTGATGTCGGGGCGCACGATCGCGAGGACGAGACCGGGGAGTCCGGCGCCGGAGCCGATGTCGACGACTCGGACGGGGGTGGAGGCGGTAATGCCATCACCGGAACTGGCTTCCAGGTGGCCTGGCTTGTCGGGGATGGCTTCGGCGATGACGGCGCAGTTGAGCAGGTGGCGGTCCCAGATGCGGGGCACTTCTCGCGGTCCCAGCAAGCCACGGACCACGCCGGGCCCAGCGAGCAGCTGTGCGTAGGCCTCAGCGCGAGCCCAGGCATCGCCGGTGAAGACCTCGCGCGCGATCGGCGGTGGGGCCGGCAGTTCGTCGCTCACAGCTGATGGACCTTCCTCATCTGCATTGTCGTCCCAAGACTAGGGGGTCGTGGGCCCTCTCGTTCCCGGCTGGGTGGGGTGTCCGGGTTTGGGGTGTCGGGTGGTGAACCCAAGGCGGGCTGCGGAGGCGGGTGACGGTAACTCCCCCGGCGTGCCGTACGCGATGGGCTGGGCCGTACGAAGGGCCCAGCTGCGCCGTACGGAAGACGTGCGGGAAGACGTGCGGGAAGACGTGCGGGAAGACGTGCGGGAAGACGTGCGGGAAGACGTGCGGGAAGACGTGCGGGAAGACGTGCGGGAAGACGTGC
>NZ_JACDUR010000003.1:0-599691 GCF_013761175.1 Nonomuraea soli | reverse complement strand
CGGGAGGAGACAGGGGAAACGAGAAACCGCCGGTATCCACAGGGGATACCGGCGGCACGCGAGCGGGCGTCAGGCAGGCATGACCACGACGAAGCGGTTCGGCTCCTCGCCCTCGGACTCGCTGCGGAGTCCGGCGGCGGCGACCGCGTCGTGGACGATCTTGCGCTCGAACGGCGTCATCGGCTGCAGCGACCGGGGCTCGCCGAGCTTGGCGACCTGGGCGGCGATGTCGGAGCCCAGCTTGGACAGCTCGGCCCGGCGCTTCTCGCGGTAGCCGGAGATGTCGAGCATCAGCCGCGACCGCTCCCCCGTCTGCCGGTGCACGGCCAGGCGGGTGAGCTCCTGGATTGCCTCGAGGATCTCACCGGCCGGTCCCACCAGGTCGTGTCCCTTGACACCGACGATCGACACCATCGCGCGGTCGCCCTCGACATCCATGTCGATGTCGCCATCGATGTCGGCGATGTCAAGCAGCCCCTCGACGTAGTCGGCCGCGATCTCACCCTCCTGTTCGAGGGCGTTGACATCGGGCTTAACCTGCTCGGCCTCGGTCACTACAGGCCTCCCCTTCATGATCTAGCGCAGAGTCTAGGACTTCTTGCTGCCCGAGCGCTTACTACGGGTCTGCCTGGACGGCTGGTTACGGACGGCCTTGGGCTCCTCGGCGGCGGGAGCCTCGGCCGGAGGGGCTTCCTCGACGACGGGCTCGCTCTTCCTGAACTTCGACAGCAGGCCGGGCTTCGGCTGGTGCGGGATCAGGCGGCCCTTGTCGTCGAACTGGGGCATCGGGTGCCGCGTGTAGTACCAGTGCTGCTGGCCGAGAGTCCACAGGTTGGTGGTGACCCAGTAGAGGATGAGGCCGAGCGGGAAGTTCAGGCTGAAGAAGGCGAACAGCGGGCTGATGTACATCAGGATCTTCTGCTGCTGCGCCATGGGGTTGTCAGGCATCTGGGCCATGGAGCGGGTGACGCTCTGCCTGACGGTGAGGAAGGTGGTCAGCGAGCTGACGGCCACGAAGAAGCCGATGATGACCTTGCTGGTCACGCTGGTGGTGGAGAAGAAGGTCTCGGAGATGCCGGCGCTGAAGACGTGGGCCTCACGCGCGCTGGCGACGACCTCGGGGGGCATGCCGAAGACGTTCGTACGGTTCACGTCGGCGATCGCGTTGAGCACCGTGAACATCGAGATGAAGATCGGGAACTGCGCCAGGATCGGCAGGCAGCCACCCAGGGGGTTGGCCCCGGCGCCCTGGTAGAGCGCCATGACCTCCTGGTTCATCCGCTGCTTGTCGTTCTTGTACCGCTTGCGGAGCTCCTGAACCTTGGGAGCGAGCTCCTGCATCTTCTTCGACGAGCGCATCTGCTTGAGGAAGAGCGGGAAGATCAGCAGCCGCATGAACACGGTCAGCGTGACGATCGTCAACACCCAGTTGAGACCGCTGTCGGGGTTGATGAACGTGCCATATGCCTGGTGAATCCAGGTGATGACTTGTGCGATGGCCGTATAGAGCCAATTCAGCCAGCCGAACTCCACCGAGCTAGCTCCCTTGCGTTTCGTGGGACCGTGGGGGCACCGGGTCGAGGCCTCCAGGATGGAAAGGGTGGCAGCGCCCGATGCGCCGGACGGTCAGCCAGGTGCCCTTCAGAGCACCGTGTACGGCTATCGCTTCCAGTCCGTATGCGCTGCACGAGGGGTAGAAGCGGCAGCGTGGACCGAGCAGCGGGCTGATGAACGCCCGGTAGAACCGGATCGGGGCAATGAGGACCCGGGCGGGGAGGCCGGGCTCCGCAAGCTGCTCCATCATCTCTGTCCATCCGTCGAGCGCCGTCTGAGCACTCGATCCAACGCGAGGTCGAGTTCGGCGCCCAGTTGCTCGTACCGCGCGGAGGCGGCAGGCGGGTTGGCGCGTACCACCAGCAGGCTACCTCTTGGGAGGCGGTCGAGACGCTCGCGGATCAGGTGTCGGAGCCGCCGCTTGACCTTGTTCCTGATCACGGCGTTTCCGACGGCCTTGCTCACTACGAATCCGACCCTTGGTGCCTCTTCCCCGGAATCGGTCAGATGCACCACGAGGGTCGGACGGCCGGCACGGGTTCCCCGTTTGACCGCAGCCGTGAACTCCGCACCACGGCGCATTCGGGACTCGGGCGATAGCACGATAGACACCTATCGCCCGCCGGCACACTGCACCGGCGGGCGATCAAGTCAGTGGCCGGGGGTCAGGCCGACAGAACCGCGCGACCCTTGCGGCGGCGCGCGGCGAGGATGGCGCGGCCGGCCCGGGTACGCATGCGCAGCCGGAAGCCGTGGGTCTTCGCGCGGCGACGGTTGTTCGGCTGGAAAGTACGCTTGCTCATCGGGTGGGCTCCAGGGCTTAAAAGTGCGCCCTCGCCAGGTGCAAGGACGCTTGACACTCATGGTTGGCCGGCCGAAGTCGCGAGGGCATGACGAAGAACCGTCGCGCGCAAGCCGACCGTCGTACGTTACGGGGCGATCCCGCCCCAGGTCAAACCGAGACAGGTTATCCACGAATCCACAGGCGACTTTTCCACCGGCACAGCTAGGTCAAGAGTATGTGCATCCAGCTACCACTACGCTGTGGACAACGTCTTGAACACAGGTGTGCACAAGGTTACTGTCGGCCATTCCCAGGGCCTATGGGGCTGTGCACAGGTTGTGGATCTCCTGTGGAGTCAGTGTGGACTCCCACCTGTGGACATCCACCGCCGACGACCTTCGGGGCGCAGGTCGCATGTGGATAACAATCGCGGGGGGCCGCGACGGAGAGGGAGGGAGCCGCACATGTGCAGCACCTCGGTCAAGGAGCTTCCATGACCGGCGGAGACCTCGGTCCGATCTGGCAGCGCGCGCTGGAGAACTTCCTCGACGAGAGCGTGCCGATCCAGCAGCGCACCTGGCTGTCGATGGTCCGCCCGATCGCACTGGCCGACGACACGATCGTCCTCGGCGTCCCCAACGACTTCATCAAGGACCTGATCGAGCGCAAGCTCCGGGCCCTCGTCGCGCACGCCCTCTCCCAGGAGCTCGGGCGACCGATGCGGCTCGCCGTACTGATCGACACCACGATCCCCGACCAGCCGGTCGCTCCTCCCCAGCCTGTGGCTCCGAGTTATCCCCAGGGTGTGGAGCCACCCCGTGAATATTCACAGCCGCCGCAACCCCAGCACTACCAGGCCCCGGAGCCTCCGCAGTACTACTCTCCACAGCCTGAGCCGCGGCCGTCGTCCACCGAATATCCACAGCCTCAACCACAGAACAGGTGGGAGGCCAAGAGCAACAAGCCGAGCGAGTCGGCAAGGCTCAACCAGAAGTACACGTTCGAGACCTTCGTCATCGGCGCCAGCAACCGTTTCGCCCACGCGGCGGCGGTCGCGGTGGCCGAGGCGCCGGCCAAGGCGTACAACCCGCTGTTCATCTACGGCGACTCGGGCCTGGGGAAAACCCACCTGCTGCACGCGATCGGCCACTACGCACAGTCTCTCTATGACGGTGCGCGGGTTCGCTACGTGAGCTCCGAGGAGTTCACCAACGACTTCATCAACAGCATCCGCGACCACAAGGCCGACGGTTTCCGCAGCCGCTACCGGGCGATCGACATCCTGCTTGTGGACGACATCCAGTTCCTGGAGGGCAAGGAGCAGACGCAGGAGGAGTTCTTCCACACCTTCAACACGCTCCACAACGCCAACAAGCAGATCGTGATCTCCTCCGACCGCGCGCCGAAGCAGCTGATCACGCTGGAAGACCGGCTGCGCAACCGGTTCGAGTGGGGTCTGATCACCGACGTCCAGCCGCCCGAGCTGGAGACGCGCATCGCCATCCTCAGGAAGAAGGCGATCCAGGAGGGCCTGGCCGCGCCGCCCGAGGTGCTGGAGTACATCGCCTCGCGGATATCCACAAACATCCGTGAGCTGGAGGGCGCCCTCATCCGGGTCACCGCCTTCGCCAGTCTGAACCGGCAGTCTGTGGATCTCCAACTGGCCGAGGTGGTCCTGAAGGACCTGATCACCTCCGACTCCGGTTCGGAGATCACGATCGCCGTGATCATGGCGAAGACCGCCGAGTACTTCGGCATCTCCATCGACGACCTGTGTGGAAGCAGCCGCAGCCGGGCGCTGGTGAACGCGCGGCAGATCGCGATGTACCTGGCCAGAGAGCTGACGGACCTGTCACTTCCGAAGATCGGCCAGCAGTTCGGCGGCCGCGACCACACCACGGTCATGCACGCGGAGCGCAAGATCCGCTCGCTCATCGCCGAGCGCCGCTCGATGTACAACCAGGTCAACGAGCTGACGATGCGTATCAAGCAACAGTCGCGCAGTTCTTGATACACACCCTGTGGATAACGCTGTGGATCAGCAAAACCCCGAGATTTCCGGGGTTCGGGGCGATCAAGATCGGAAAATTCGTACACAGAGGCTGGGGATAAGTCTGCGGAAAACCTGAGGAGAACTTGTGGGCAACCGGTGGATGACTTGGGGACGCCCTGTGTGAACAAGTTCCACCCCGCCTAAAGGATCTCTCTACCCCGTGGACAACCGGTGGAAACCTCGTGGATAACCAGTGGATGAAGACCCCCAGATCTGGGGAAGGCCTGTGGGGAACGCTGCGTTGTCCCCAGGCCGCGCAGTCTTCCCCAACGTCCACACACAGCGACGGTGGATGAAAACCGGGGGCTTGAGCTGCGGAAACGCGGGATATCCACAGTATCCACCGCCCCTACTGTGAAGACCAGATATCTCTCTTACAAAGAAACTCAAGACCCATAGAGGGGTTCCGCCCGTCCAGAGGTGCGGGAGAGTGAACACTTGAATCAGCAACGAGACCAGGAGGTTGATCACCGTGATGTTCCGAATCGAGCGAGACGTCCTCGCTGAGGCGGTGGCATGGACGGCACGCAGCCTCCCTGCCCGCCCGTCCGTCCCCGTTCTGGCAGGTATGCGCCTGGAGGTGACCGAGGAGCAGCAGCTGAAGCTGTCGGGCTTCGACTACGAGGTCTCGGCCGAGGTGACCCTTGAGCCACAGACCGGCGAACCGGGTGTGGTGCTGGTCTCCGGCAAGCTGCTCGCCGAGATCACTCGCGCGCTTCCCGCACAGCCTGTGGATTTCGTGGTCGAAGGCCCTAAGGCCGTCGTCACCTGTGGCAGCGCCCGCTTCACCCTGCTCACCATGCCTGTGGAGGACTACCCCTCCCTGCCGGCGATGCCCCCGGCGGCCGGGCGGATCGGCGCCGACGTGTTCGCCGCCGCCGTGGCCCAGACCGCGGTCGCCGCCGGTCGTGACGACACGCTGCCCATGCTCACGGGCGTGCGCATGGAGATCGAGGGCGACACCGTCACCCTGGCCGCCACCGACCGCTACCGCCTCGCCGTACGCGAACTGAAGTGGAACCCCGGCCAGCCCGACTTCTCGGCCATCGCGATGGTGCCGGGCAAGACGCTCGCCGACACCGCCAAGGCGCTCGGATCCACAGGCGCTGAGGTGGAGATCGCGCTCAGCTCCGCGGGCGGCACCGGCGAGGGCATGATCGGCTTCTCCAGCGCCGGCCGCCGCACCACCACCCGCCTGCTCGACCCGGAGTTCCCCAAGTACCGCTCGCTGCTGCCGACCGAGTTCGCCGCCAAGGCGGAGTTGTCCACAGGCCCGTTCGTCGAGGCCGTGAAGCGTGTGGCGCTGGTCGCCGAGCGCAACACGCCTGTACGGCTGGCCTTCCGTGGCGGCGAGGTCGTGCTGGAGGCGGGCAGCGGCGACGAGGCCCAGGCCGTCGAGGTGCTGCCTGTGGACTACGAGGGCGACGAGATGAACATCGCCTTCAACCACCAGTTCCTGCTGGAGGGACTGGGCGCGCTCGACTCCGACCGGGCCAGGCTGCAGATGACCACGTCGACCAAGCCCGCCATCCTCACCGGTGGAAAGCCCGTGGACGACGGAACTCCCGACTACCGCTACCTCATCATGCCCATCCGCCTGTCGAGCTGATCTATCCACCGCCCTGTGGATAAACCATGGGGACACGCGTGGGAGGATGCCTGCCGCCGGTATGGGCAGAGGCTTGAGAGATGATGGTCTCCTTAGGGGGAGGTACACATGCAGATCGGCATGATCGGGCTGGGCAAGATGGGTGGCAACATGGCCGAGCGGCTGCGCCGCGGTGGTCATGAGGTCGTCGGATACGACCGCAATCCCGACATCAGCGACGTCGGGAGCCTGAAAGAACTCATCGAACGGCTCCAGGCGCCACGCGCGGTATGGGTGATGGTGCCCGCGGGCGCGCCCACCCAGGCGACGATCAACGAGCTGGGCGAACACCTCTCCCCCGGCGACCTGGTCGTCGACGGCGGCAACTCCCACTATGTGGATGACCAGAAGCACGCCGCCGAGCTGGCCGAGCGAGGCATCGGCTTCGTCGACTGCGGTGTCAGCGGCGGCGTGTGGGGCCTGCAGAACGGCTACGCCCTCATGTGCGGCGGCACGACCGAGCACGTCGCGCAGGTCATGCCGATCTTCGAGACGCTCAAGCCGGAGGGCGAGGACGGTTTCGTCCACGCCGGCGACGTCGGCGCGGGCCACTTCGCCAAGATGGTCCACAACGGCATCGAGTACGGCATGATGCAGGCCTTCGCCGAGGGCTGGGAGCTGCTCGAGGCCTCCGACATCGTCAAGGACGTGCGCGGATCGTTCTCGAGCTGGCGCACCGGCACGGTCATCCGCTCGTGGCTGCTCGACCTGCTGGTGCGGGCGCTCGACGACGACGAGCACCTCGACGAGCTCAAAGGTTATGCACAGGACTCCGGAGAGGGCCGCTGGACGGTGCAGGCGGCTGTGGACCACGCGGTCCCGCTGCCGGTGATCACCGCCGCGCTGTTCGCCCGGTTCGCCTCGCGGCAGGACGACTCGCCGGCGATGAAGGTGGTCGCGGCGCTGCGCAACCAGTTCGGCGGGCACGCTGTGACGTCGACGGCGGGGTCTGTGGAAAAGGGCGCCGACTCCCCCGGTGCCGACGTCACGCCGCCGGTGGTCTGAGGCGTCTGCCGGGTCCGAGTGTTTCCGGCGGGCGGCTCGCTTGTACGGTTGCCCGCCGTACCTCGCTTGTGCGGCTGCCCGCCGTACGTCATAGCGTTTTCCACAGGTAGGCACGTCGGTGACCCACGTGGTCGGTGTGGCCGACTAACCTTCGTGGGGTGCATGTCGCCCACCTCTCGCTGACCGACTTCCGGTCCTACGCGTCCGTGGAGCTCGGCCTGGAGCCGGGCGTCACGGCCTTCGTGGGGCCCAACGGCCAGGGCAAGACCAACCTGGTCGAGGCGCTCGGCTACGTGGCGACGCACTCCAGTCACCGGGTCGCCAACGACGCGCCTCTCGTACGGCAGGGCGCCGCGCGTGCCGTGGTGCGCTGCGCTGTCCACAGGGACGACCGCCGGGCGCTGGTCGAGCTGGAGATCAACCCCGGCCGCGCCAACCGGGCCAGGCTCAACCGCTCCCCCGTCTCCCGCCCGCGCGACGTCATCGGCCTGCTGCGCACGGTCCTGTTCGCGCCCGAGGACCTGGCCCTGGTGAAGGGCGACCCGTCGGAGCGCCGCCGCTTCCTCGACGACCTGCTCGTCGCCAGGACCCCGCGTTTCGCGGGGGTGCGCGCCGACTACGACCGGGTGCTGAAGCAGCGTGGCGCTCTGTTGCGTACGGCGGCGCAGGCACGGCGCGGCGGCGGGCGCAGTCCGCGCAGGGCCGAGCGCGACTCCGGGTTCGAGGCGGCGGGCGCGGGCGACGTCCTGAGCACGCTCGAGGTGTGGGACCAGCATCTGGCGCGACACGGCGCCGAGCTCCTGCGCGCCCGCCTCGACCTGGTCGAGGCGTTGCGACCCCTGGTGGCCAGCGCTTATGCGGCACTCGCGCCCACCAGCGCACCGGCGAGCCTCGCCTATCGCAGCACGTTGTCCACAGGTGGGGACACCGGCGAGGACGGGGCTTCCGCGGCAGCGGGAGTTCCCGATACACAGACGTTATCCACAGAGCTGGGGAAAACTTCCTCGGAGGGTGTGGATGTTCCACCCCATTCGGTCCTCGAGGCGCGGTTGCTCGAGCGGCTGGCCGAGGTGCGTGCGGCAGAGCTGGAGCGGGGGGTCACCCTGGTGGGGCCGCACCGCGACGACCTGGTGCTCGGGCTGGGCGAGCTGCCCGCACGGGGTTACGCCAGCCACGGGGAGTCGTGGTCGTTCGCGCTGGCGTTGCGGCTGGCAGCGTACGACCTGCTGCGCGCCGACGGGGGTGACCCGGTGCTCATCCTCGACGACGTCTTCGCCGAGCTCGACTCGCAGCGCAGGCGTCGGCTGGCCGAGATCGTGGCGCCCGCCGAGCAGGTGTTGATCACGGCCGCGGTGCCGGCCGATGTGCCCCAGGAGTTGATCGGGGCACGGTTCGACGTGGTGGAAGGGAGCGTGACACGTGTCCGATGACGGGTTGTCCACAGGCCGTGGATCCGGGGGGGACGGGTCCGCTTCCCGCCGAGGAGGGCGGGCGTCCGCGGGGGGTGCCTCAGAAGGGGCACCCCAGAGGGCCGCTGGAGGGGCGCGAGGGGTTGAGGGTGCTCCCGGGGCGGGCCGGGGGCGCGAGGGTCTGTCGGGCGCTTCAGGGGGCGGCCAGGGCTCCTCTGGGAGCGGTGAGGGTTCCGTTGGCGGCGTCGGGAAGGGCGACGGCTCCGGGGCGCAGGGCGGTAACTCCCAGGGAGACGGCTCCGGGGCGCAGGGCGGGAACTCCCGGGGAGACGGCTCCGGGGCGCAGGCGGCGACGACCGCGCGTGGGGTGGCGATGGCGCGCGAGAAGCTCGCCCAGGCGAAGGCCGATGCCGCCAGGCGCGGCCAGCTCCCCCGCCGCGAACCCCGCAAGAAGGCCCCCGGCGCCGGCCGCTCCGGCGGCGACCCCCAGCTTTTCGGCCGGGCCATCATGGACCTGCTGTCCGACCGCGGCTGGGAGCAGAGCGCCAAGGTGGGCGGAGTGTTCGGCCGCTGGATCGAGATCGTCGGCC
The DNA here is from genome assembly GCF_013761175.1 of Nonomuraea soli. GTDB lineage: Bacteria > Actinomycetota > Actinomycetes > Streptosporangiales > Streptosporangiaceae > Nonomuraea > Nonomuraea soli. The sequence goes on along the minus strand of NZ_JACDUR010000003.1, from coordinate 590,648 downwards.
CCGACCTGGCCGCGCACACCAAGCCCGAGTCGTTCGAGGACGGCGAGGTGCTGATTGTGGCCGATTCCACAGCCTGGGCCACCCAGGTCCGCCTCCTCGCCCGCACCCTTGTCCGCAGGCTCAACGAGGAGCTCGGCGACGGCACGGTGACGAAAGTAAAGGTCAGAGGCCCGCAAAACGCTCCGCGACCAGCAGGGGGCCTGCGAGTGACGGGCAGCACCGGTCCAGGCGACACCTACGGCTAATCAAGCCTGAGACGCGACGACCCCCGTTCCGGTGGGGGGATGCCCGAACGAGGGCCAAACAAGCGACAGAGGCGTTCAGGCGCGTTCATGCACACCTAGGCCCCGAATAACCGGTAGAATGAAAGCGGATTCCGGACACGTCCGCTTGCGTGTCACCCCCGGCGTGTGAAGCCGATTCCCCTTGGGGGTGGCCAACGCATCGGGGCACTCACGACGGTGACGGGCACGGCGGGGGGCATGGTGCGCCCACCCCACGCCGCGTGTCCGCGGCAGGAGGATTTCGCACTTGTCCTACGACGCTAGCTCTATCACCGTCCTCGAAGGTCTCGAGGCGGTCCGCAAGCGCCCAGGTATGTATATCGGTTCCACCGGCGAGCGAGGCCTGCACCACCTGGTCCAGGAGATCGTCGACAACTCGGTGGACGAGGCGCTGGCCGGGTTCGCGACCCACATCTACGTCACCCTGCTCGCCGACAACGGCGTGCGCGTGGTCGACAACGGGCGCGGTATCCCCACGGGCATCCACCCTGTGGAAAAGCGGTCCGCCGTCGAGGTCGTCCTCACCACGCTCCACGCGGGCGGCAAGTTCGACGGTCAGTCGTACGCCGTCTCCGGCGGTCTGCACGGCGTGGGTTCGGCCGTGGTCAACGCGCTGTCCACAGCCATGGACGTCGAGGTCAAGCAGAACGGCCACATCCACAGGCTGAAGCTGGTCAACGCCAAGCCGGTGGCCCCGCTCGAGGTCGTGGGCGACACCGACGAGACCGGCACCAGCATCACCTTCTGGGCCGACCCCGACATCTTCGAGACCACGACGTGGAACTTCGAGACCCTCTCGCGCCGCTTCCAGGAGATGGCCTTCCTCAACAAGGGCCTGACCATCGCGCTCACCGACGAGCGGCCCGACCACATCAACGGTGAGCCCCGCACGGTCGAGTACCACTACGAGGGCGGCCTGTCCGACTTCGTCCAGCACCTCAACGGCAAGAAGGAGCCGGCCCACGCGTCGATCATCTCCTTCGAGGAGGAGGGCGACGGCATCTCGGTCGAGGTCGCGATGCAGTGGAACAACTCCTACGCCGAGTCGGTCTACTCCTTCGCGAACGTGATCAACACCGCGGAGGGCGGCACTCACGAGGAGGGCTTCCGCGCCGCGCTGACGTCGATCGTCAACCGCTACGCGCGCGAGCAGAAGTTCCTCAAGGAGGGCAAGGACGACAACTTCTCCGGTGAGGACGTCCGCGAGGGCCTGACCGCGATCATCTCGGTCAAGCTGGCCGACCCGCAGTTCGAGGGCCAGACCAAGACCAAGCTGGGCAACACCGAGGCCAAGTCGTTCGTCCAGAAGGCCGCCAACGACCACCTGCGCGACTGGTTCGAGCGCAACCCGGGCGAGGCCAAGGACATCATCAACAAGGCCGTCCAGGCCGCCAGGGCCCGCGTGGCCGCCCGCCAGGCGCGTGACCTGACCCGGCGCAAGTCGCTGCTGGAGTCGGGATCCGGTCTTCCCGGCAAGCTGGCCGACTGCACGTGGAACGAGCCCGACAAGTGCGAGCTGTTCATCGTGGAGGGCAACTCGGCCGGTGGCTCGGCCAAGGGCGGCCGTGACTCGCGCTTCCAGGCGATCCTGCCCATCCGCGGCAAGATCCTCAACGTCGAGAAGGCGCGCATCGACAAGGTCCTGCAGAACACCGAGGTCCAGTCGCTGATCACGGCGATGGGCACGGGCGTGCACGACGAGTTCGACATCGCCAGGCTCCGCTACCACAAGCTGATCCTCATGGCCGACGCCGACGTCGACGGCCAGCACATCACCACGCTGCTGCTGACGCTGCTGTTCCGGTTCATGCGCCCGCTGATCGAGAACGGCCACGTCTTCATGGCCGCTCCCCCGCTCTACAAGATCAAGTGGGACCGCCGGGGCGACGACGCCTCCTACGCCTACTCCGACCGTGAGCGTGACGCGATCATCGCCGAGGGCATCGCCAACGGCCGCCGCGACCCGCGCGCCCACGACGGCGTGCAGCGGTTCAAGGGTCTGGGCGAGATGAACGCCCAGCAGCTGTGGGAGACCACGATGGACCCGTCGACCCGGCTCCTTCGTCAGGCCACGCTCGACGACGCCGCCCAGGCGGACGAGATGTTCACCGTGCTGATGGGGGAGGACGTCGAGGCCCGGAGGTCCTTCATCATTCGCAACGCCCGAGATGTCCGCTTCCTGGACGTGTAGCGCTAGCCGTACCTCAGAAAAGGATCTTTGCACGTGACGGAAGTGACTCCACCCGTGGAGCGCATCGAGCCGGTCGACATCCAGACCGAGATGCAGCGCAGCTATCTCGACTACGCGATGTCGGTGATCGTGGCGCGTGCGCTGCCCGATGTGCGTGACGGACTCAAGCCCGTGCACCGCCGGGTGCTCTGGGCGATGTACGACGGCGGCTACCGCCCCGACCGCGGCTACTTCAAGTGCTCGCGCGTCGTCGGTGACGTCATGGGTTCCTACCACCCCCACGGCGACACCTCGATCTACGACACTCTCGTACGGCTGGCGCAGCACTGGTCGCTGCGCCACCCCCTCGTCGACGGCCAGGGCAACTTCGGTTCCCCCGGCAACGACATGCCCGCGGCGATGCGATACACCGAGTGCAAGCTCGCGCCCATCGCCATGGACATGCTGCGCGACATCGACAAGGACACCGTCGACTTCCAGCCCAACTACGACGGCCGCTCGCAGGAGCCGACCGTCCTGCCGTCGCGCTTCCCCAACCTGCTGGTCAACGGCTCGGGCGGCATCGCGGTCGGCATGGCCACCAACATCCCCTCGCACAACCTGCGCGAGGTGTCGTCGGCGGTCAAGTGGGCTCTGGAAAACCCTGACGCCACCGAGGAAGAGCTGCTCGAGGCCTGCATCGAGCGGGTCAAGGGCCCCGACTTCCCGACCAAGGCGCTGATCGTCGGGCGCCGCGGCATCGAGGACGCCTACCGCACCGGCCGCGGCTCCATCACCATGCGCGCGGTGGTGGAGGTCGAGGAGGACAACAAGGGCCGTCACGCCCTCGTCGTCACTGAACTCCCCTACCAGGTCAACCCCGACAACCTCGCCCTGAAGATCGCCGACCTGGTGAAGATGGGCAAGATCACCGGTATCGCCGACGTCCGCGACGAGTCGTCGTCGCGCGTCGGCCAGCGCCTGGTCATCGTGCTCAAGCGCGATGCGGTCGCCAAGGTCGTGCTGAACAACCTGTACAAGCACACCCAGCTGCAGGACACCTTCGGCGCCAACATGCTGGCCCTGGTCGACGGCGTGCCGCGCACGCTGCGTCTCGACCAGTTCATCAGCTACTACGTGGTGCACCAGATCGAGGTCATCGTCCGGCGCACGCGCTTCCTGCTGCGCAAGGCCGAGGAGCGCGCCCACATCCTGCGCGCGCTGCTCAAGGCGCTCGACCGCATGGACGAGGTCATCGCCCTCATCCGGCAGTCGGCGTCGGCGGCGGAGGCCCAGCGCGGCCTCATGGCGCTCCTGGAGATCGACGAGATCCAGGCGCAGGCCATCCTCGACATGCAGCTGCGCAAGCTCGCCGCCCTGGAGCGGCAGGCCATCCAGGACGAATACGACGGCCTGATGACGCAGATCGCCGAGTACCAGGCGATCCTCGCCTCCGAGACACGCCAGCGGCAGATCATCGGCGAGGAGCTCGACGAGATCGTCTCCAAGTTCGGCGAGGACCGGCGCACGGAGATCATCGCCTACGACGGCGACATGTCCATCGAGGACCTGATCGCCGAGGACGACATCGTCGTCACCATCACCCGCGGCGGCTACACCAAGCGCACCCGCACCGACCTCTACCGCGCCCAGAAGCGCGGCGGCAAGGGCGTGCGCGGGGCACAGCTGCGGCAAGACGACATCATCGACCACTTCTTCGTCACCACGACGCACCACTGGCTGCTGTTCTTCACCAACAAGGGCCGCGTCTACCGGGTCAAGGCCTACGAGCTGCCCGACTCCGGTCGCGACGCGCGCGGCATGCATCTCGCGAACCTTTTGGCCATGCAGCCCGACGAAGTAGTCATGGAGGTTCTCGACCTGCGTGACTACGAGGCGGCGCCGTACCTCGTCCTGGCGACCAGGACCGGCCTGGTGAAGAAGACCAGGCTGTCGGAGTACGACTCCCCCAGGTCCGGCGGCCTGATCGCGATCAACCTGCGCGACGACGACGAGGTCATCGCCGCGCGCCTGGTCTCCGAGGAAGACGACCTGCTCCTGGTCTCGACCCACGCCCAGGCGATCCGCTTCACCGCCTCCGACGAGGCCCTGCGGCCGATGGGACGCGCCACCAGCGGCGTGATCGGCATGCGGTTCCTCGACGGTGACGAACTTCTCGCCATGAACCGGGTCGCAGATGGCCAGGATGTGCTTATCGCGACCGAAGGTGGGTACGCGAAACGGACACCCGTAGAGCAATACCCGCTTCAAGGTCGTGGCGGTAAGGGCGTGCTGACGGCGAAAATTGTCAGCGCACGTGGCAAGCTGGTCGGAGCCGTCATGGTCAACCCGGAGGACGAGATCTTCGCGATCACGTCCAACGGCGGTGTCATCCGGACTCCAGCCGGAGACATCAAGCAGTCCGGCCGGCAGACCATGGGAGTGCGTTTGATGAATCTCGCCGATCGCGACAGCGTGGTAGCCCTCGCTCGCAACACCGAGTCGATGGAGACTGCGGTGGAGGCAGAGGAAAACGGGGGAGGAGAGTAGGCCATGAGCGTCCAGGGCAGCTCTGCCAAGACGAAGTCCGCGGCACGGGAGAACGGGCAGCAGGCTCGTGAGAACGGCCAGAAGCCCAAGGAAGAGTCCGTCGACGAGACCACGGCCACCGTTGAGCAGCAGAACACCTCGCCAGAGGAGAAGCCGCTCAAGGCCGACCGGCCGCTCAAGGCCGACAACAAGATCGCCGAGACCAGGATCGCCGAGATCAGGGTCGAGGAGGAGGACACGAACGACACCGTTCGCGTCCGCCCTGTCCTGACCTCGGAGGCCCCGCCTCCGGCCGCTCCCGCCACGCCCGTGGAGACGCCCAAGAAGTCCAAGACCGCCCAGGCCAGACTCCCGCGCAAGGCACACCTCGTGCTGCGCCGCGTGGAGCCCTGGTCGGCGATGAAGTTCAGCTTCGTGCTGTCGCTGGTCTGCTTCGTGGTGCTCTTCGTCGCGGTGGCCGTCCTGTACGGCGTGCTGTCCGCGCTCGGGGTGTTCGACTCGATCATCTCGATGTTCAACCAGCTCAACAACTCCGATGGGCAGAACACGCTCGGGTTCGACATCAAGTCGTGGTTCGAGCCGGTGCGCATCCTGGGGTACACGGCTCTGATCGGAGCCGTGAACGTGGTGCTGATCACCGCGCTGTCCACCCTGGGAGCGGTCATCTACAACGTCGCGGCCGATCTGGTCGGAGGCGTCGAGGTGACCTTCAGCGAAGCCGAGTGAGTCCGATGCCTGGGGGCGGCGCGAGCAGCCCCCAGGTGTTGGTAAGCTTTTCTCCGTCGCCGCAACTGGCCGGGATACGGTACGGTTTGGTGAGCGCGGGGCTATAGCTCAGACGGTTAGAGCGCTTCCCTGATAAGGAAGAGGTCAGAGGTTCAAGTCCTCTTAGCCCCACAGAGTTTTACCAGTTCAGAGGCCGTTTCCCGGAGATCGGGGAGCGGCCTTTTGATCGTTGGCCATCGATTTGCCATCAAGATCGGCTGGCAGCAGGTGACAGAGACCAGTCCAGTTAGACACATGGCGACATGGCGGACTCTGCGTGGGCGGGTCGCCCTTGACTTCTGGAGACCGGGTAGTCGTACTGGCCCTGTACGGGTAGGCGCGGCTGCGTCGTACGCGTGCTTGTGCCAGTCCGTGGCGGAAGTCCAAGGCCATTCGGTCCGCGACGTACTCGGCCGCGCTCTCGGCTGGAGGCTATGGAGAATCCGACAAGCCTCGCTGTAGGTCTGATATAGACCAATCGGTCCGTTACCACTCGAAAATGCGAGTGATTTCAGCGGTGAGAAGTGGCCCGATCCGCGCGTGAGTTTTGGCCCTACTTGATGGAGGCGAAGCGGGGCGCTCGCCAAGATGCTCGATCCCGCATTTCCCCGCCCGGACGCAACACGCAACCCTCACGTTGTGCCATTCACTGGTACGGGCGGGACGGATACGGGAAACTGTCCCAATGCCTGCCGAGTACACCCAAAGTGACCAGTTCCGTGGTGCCCGCATCCACCAGTGCGACCTCTCCGGCCTCGAGATTCGCGATTGCGACGTCACCGGTCTGAAGATCGTGGACTGCTATGGGGGCAACGTCTCCCTCGGTGGCGGCTTCGAGCGTGTCGTTGTCAACGACGTCGACGTGACCGCCTACGTCGAGGCCGAGCTCGACCGGCTGCATCCCAACCGGGTGCTGGCCCGTGAGGCCACGTCCGCCGCCGAATACCGGGCCGCTTGGGATGCCATCGAGAAGCAATGGGAGGAGACGCTCGACCGCGCCAGGCGCCTACCCGAGGCGAAGCTGCACGAGCAGGTCGACGGCGAGTGGTCGTTCGTCGAGACGCAGCGGCATCTGCTGATGGCCAGCGATGCCTGGATCGGCAACGCCGTGCTCGAGCAAGACGCGCCGTACCACCCGTTGGGCCTTCCTGGCGGCTGGATGCCGGCCGAAGTATCGGCGAGGCTCGGGCTCACCCTCGATGCCACCCCGACGCTCGACGAGGTACTCGCGCCGCGGCTGGCCCGCATGGCCACGATGCGCCGAGCCGTCGACGAGCTCACCGAGGCCGAGCTCGACCGGGTATGTGGTCGCAAGCCGGCCGACCCCTACCCGGACAAGGACTACGTCGTACGCCGCTGCCTCAGCGTCGTGCTCAAGGAAGAGGCCGAGCATCACCGGTACACAGTCCGCGATCTCACTGTGCTCGAGGTCGGTGCCCGAACCGAGTGATGGCGCGTCCCGGCAATGGACGGCGATCTCGCGATCCTGCGCTTGGCCAGCTCATCTTGCTGTCGGAGTCTCTCAACGCACCCCGCACTGCCCAGCCAGGGCGCGGTGCCGACCGGCGAGGTAGTCACGACCGGCTATGGAAAGACCAGCAATGCGGGCTTCCCCAACGAACGACGCGAGGTTCTCCTCGATGTCACGCCGTGGTGGACCTGCGAAAGGCATCTACCAGTTCGTGAAGCCGATCACGCCCGGAATGAAGTGCACCCGCAAATCCGGCCAGACGGCCGGATCATGCGGCGCTGGGTGATGTCGTCATCGGATTCGTTTCCTGAAATGTCTCTGGCCAGTGCGGCGACCCGACCTATCCCACCGTGAACAGGAATGTTTCTCAGCGCCTAAGCGGCGACGTGGGGAGGTAGCCGGCGGTTCATCCACCTGCCTTCAGCCGGAACGCGAGGTGGCGGGGCGCCTGCACGCGATAGCTGTCCGTCACCAGCTCGGCTACCTCGACCCAGTCCGTCTCGTCGTCCAGCACCATTCCCACGACATTCACAGCCCAGTCGGCCCGGAAGAATGGAGGGCCGGCATGCGCCAGCGCGGCCAACTCCCCGGGCGGCGCCCGGAAGGTCATCAGGATGGCCGGATCGTCTATATCGATGTACGCCGACCCCCTCCTGTCGGTGGTGTAGACGTGCAGGAACGTCCGCCGGCGAATCCGCCATCGCAGGCCGATCCACGCCTGCTCCTCGTACGCCTCGGGCAGTTCTCCGCAGATCATCCGGAGCCGGCCCACAACGGCGGGTGGAACGTCCGCGATGTCGCTCATCTGTACCTCCCGCGCCCATCCTGCCCGCAGGGTACTCGGCGGGGCCAAGCCTCACGCTGAGAACCAGTCAATCGCGGGTGGCGTCAGCTGCCGCCGACCGGATGGTGATCAGGATGATCTGGTCGGCCAGTGCGTGCCGGTCGGGGACGGCCACTCCTTCACGCGTCTCCCATAAATACCTATTTACAGGTAGGAATTATCTTATTTACTATGCGACCAGTCCGGCACGCCGATGGGAGGCCACCGATCAAACGACTCCTCAGCCCGCTGGCGCTGATCGCTGCCTGGCAGCTCGCCAGCGTCATCGGGCTCCTGCCGGAGCAGTTGCTGGCCGCGCCGTCCGCGGTGGCCGCCACGGGGTGGGATCTGGTTGTCAGCGGCACGCTGCCGGAGGCGCTCGCCGTCTCGCTGCAGCGTGTGGTGCTCGGGTTCACCGCGGGCGCGGTGGCGGGGATCGGGCTGGCTCTGGTCGCGGGGCTCAGCAAGATCGGCGAGCACGCGGTCGACCCGCCCATCCAGATGTTGCGCGCGGTCCCGCTGTTCGGGTTGATCCCGCTGTTCATCCTGTGGTTCGGGATCGAGGAGACGCCCAAGGTGGTGCTGCTCGCGATAGGCGTCGCGCTCCCGCTTTATATCAACACGTTCGCCGGGATCCGTGGCGTGGACGCCAAGCTGGGCGAGGTTGCCGCCGTGTTGAAGCTCAGGAGGGCGGAGCTGATCCGGCACATCGTCCTGCCGGGAGCGCTGCCGCAGTTGCTCGTGGGCCTCCGGCAGAGCCTGGGCATCGGCTGGCTGGCGCTCATCGTGGCCGAGCAGATCAACGCCAGCGCCGGGCTCGGTCACATGATCAACGATGCTCGCGAATTCCTGCGTACGGACGTGATCGTCGTCGGACTGCTCGTCTACTGCGTCCTCGGCCTGCTCACCGACTCCTTGGTACGGCTTCTCGAGAGAAGGGCGCTGACATGGCGGCGCGGACTGCTGAGCTGACCGAGCACGTTGCCGAGGTCCGCGGCCTGGCCAGGGAGCTGGGCGGGCGGCAGGTGCTCGCGGGGGTGGACCTGGCGATCAGGCGCGGCGAGTTCGTGGCCCTGCTGGGGCGGAGCGGCTCAGGCAAGTCAACCCTGCTGCGGGCCATGGCGGGGCTGGACAACGACGTCGAGGGCAAGATCGAGATCTCCGGCACGGCTGCCATCGCCTTCCAGGAGCCGCGGCTGATTCCCTGGAAGCGAGTACTGGCGAACATCGGGCTCGGCCTGCGTGGCGACGTACCTCTCGAACGCGCCCGGGCGGCCCTCGCCGAGGTCGGCCTGGACGAACGTGCGGACGACTGGCCACTCACGTTGTCCGGCGGCGAGGCGCAACGCGTCTCGCTGGCCCGCGCGCTCGTCCGCGAGCCGGCGTTGCTCCTGCTCGACGAGCCATTCAGCGCCCTGGACGCGCTCACTCGGATCTCCGTCCACAACCTGGTCCTCGACCTGTGGGTACGGCACCGGCCCGGAGTGCTCCTCGTCACTCATGACGTGGACGAGGCGCTCCTCCTCGCCGACCGGGTGCTTGTGCTCGACGACGGCCGCATCGTGCACGAAACCGTGGTGGACCTCGACCGGCCCCGCGACCGCTTGGACCTGACGGCCCCCCGCGCGAGCATCCTCGATCGGCTCGGCGTCATCTCGGAGGAACCCGCATGAAACGAATTGTGGCAATCGCCGTGCTTCTCCTGGCGACCGCGACTGCGTGCTCGAAGCAGGAGGACGTCACGCTACGAATCGGGGATCAGAAGGGCACCGGTCTCCAAGCGCTGCTGCAAGCGTCGGGCCAGCTCAAGGACGTCCCGTACAAGATCTCCTGGTCGCAGTTCACCTCCGGGCCGCCGATCATGGAGGCCATCAACGCCGGGTCTGTGGATCTGGGCGCGGTCGGCAACTCGCCGCCGGTTTTCGCCGCGGCCGCCGGATCGAAGATCGCCATAATCGGGGTCGCCGAGAAGGGGTTGACCGGTCAGGCCATCGTCGTGCCGGCGAACTCGGCAATCCAGTCGCCAGCCGACCTCAAGGGGAAGAAGATCGCGGTGGCGAAGGGGAGTTCGGCGAACTTCCATCTGCTCGCCGTGCTCCAGAAGGCCGGACTGTCGTTCAGCGACATCAGCCCGCAGTACCTCCAGCCGCCGGACGCTCTGGCCGCGCTCTCCACCGGCAGTATCGATGCCTGGGCCATCTGGGACCCCTACACCGCGCAGGCTCAGGAGCAGGTCAAGGCACGCATCCTGGTCGACGGCACGGGGTACGCCAACGGCTTCGAGTTCCAGATCGCGGGAACCGCCGCGCTGGGTGAGAAATCGGAGGCCATCGGCGACTACATCCGGCGGATCCGCCTCGCGCACGAGTGGGCCAACACGCACCCGGCCGAGTGGGCGGCCGTCTATGCCAAGCTCACCGGCCTGCCCCCGTCCGTCGTCACCGTCGCGCTGAACCGCAACCGCTTCACCGACATCAACCTCGACAGCGCGACCATAGCCCGCCAGCAGCTCGTCGCCGACGCGTTCAGCGGCGCGGGCCTAATCCCGCACGCGGTGAAGATCGCCGACATCGTGGACGGGCGGTTCAACCGATGACGTTCCACGACGGGGCGGTTCAACCGATGACGTTCTACGACGGGGCGGTTCAGCCGATGAAGTTCCACGACGGGCGGTTCGACCGATGAAGTTCCACTGGTTCCTGCCGACCAACGGCGACAGCAGGCAGCTCGTGGGCGGCGGCCACGGGCTGACCCGCGAGCACGGACACAGGGGCGGCTTCCGCGAGCCGGACATCGAGTACCTCGCGCAGATCGCCCGCTCGGCCGAGCAACTCGGCTTCGAGGCCGTGCTCACCCCGACCGGGACGTGGTGCGAGGACGCCTGGCTGGTCACCGCCGCCCTCACCCGGGAGACCGAACGGCTGAAGTTCCTGGTGGCGTTCCGGCCGGGTTTCGTCTCGCCGACGCTGGCCGCCCAGATGTCGGCCACCTACCAGCGGCTCTCGCGCGGGCGGTTGCTGCTCAACGTGGTGACGGGCGGCGAGGACGCCGAGCAGCGGCGCTTCGGCGACCACCTGCCGCACGATGAGCGGTATGCCAGGACCGATGAGTTCCTGGCGATCGTGCGCGGGGCGTGGGCGGGCGAGTTCGACTTCAAGGGCGAGCACTACCACGTCGAGGGCGCCACGGTGCCCGTCCCGCCAGATCCGCTGCCGCAGATCTACTTCGGCGGCTCGTCGACGGCGGCCGGGCCGGTGGCCGCGCGGCACGTGGACGTGTACCTCACCTGGGGCGAGCCGCCCGGCCAGGTGGCCGCGAAGGTGGCGTGGATGCGGGAGCAGGCCGCGCTGGCCGGCCGTACGCTCCGGTTCGGGATTCGGCTGCACGTCATCTCCCGTGACACCTCGGCTGCGGCCTGGGCGGAGGCGGCACGGCTGCTTGACGCCATCGACCCGGCCGACATCGCGCAGGCCCGGAAGGTGCTCGGCCGCAGTGCCTCGGTCGGCCAGCAGCGCATGCTGGCGCTCCACTCGGATTACGCGGGCGGTGACGCGCGGTCGCTGGAGATCCACCCAGGCCTGTGGGCGGGCGTGGGTCTGGTGCGCGGCGGAGCCGGTACCGCGCTTGTCGGCAGCCATGGTGAGGTCGCCGAGCTGATCGAGGAGTACGCCTCCGTGGGGATCGAGGAGTTCATCCTCTCCGGCTATCCCCACCTGGAGGAGGCGTACTGGTTCGGCGAGGGCGTGCTGCCCCGGTTCTTGGCCAAGGGAGAAGTCTCATGACGCTGTGGACGCCCGACCCCACCTTCTACCCCTCGCCCAGGGACGCGCGCGAGGCGCCGCCGGAGACCAGGGCGTACATCGCGGCGTTCGACCGGAAAGGGGAACGGCCCGACGCCCTCGCGGTTCTGGATACCGAGACCGGCCAGGTGATCGGCTGGACCGACCTGCCCAACAAGGGCGATGAGCTGCATCACTTCGGGTGGAACGCGTGTAGTAGCGCGCTCTGCCCGTACGCTCCGCATCCCCACGTGGAGCGGCGCTATCTGATCGTGCCCGGCCTCCGCTCCTCGCGGATCTATGTGTACGACACCAAGGACCGGGTGAGCCCGGAACTGGTCAAGGTCATCGAGCCCGAGGAGCTGGGCAAACGAGCCGGGTACTCGCGGCCGCATACCGTGCACTGCGGGCCGGAGGGGCTGTACGTCTCCGCGCTGGGCGGGTACGGCGACGAGGGACCGGGCGGCATCGCCGTACTGGATCACACCAGCTTCAACGTGCTTGGGCGGTGGGAGGTGGATCGCGGCCCGCAGTACCTCGCGTACGACTTCTGGTGGCACATCAACCACGACGTCCTGGTGACGTCCGAGTGGGGCACTCCGTCGATGATCGAGGACGGCGTGGTCGGCGAGCTGCTGCTCGGTCGCAAGTACGGGCACAAGCTGCACTTCTGGGATCTGCGAAAGCGCCGCCACCTTCAGGAGGTGGACCTGGGAGACCAGTACCAGATGCCGCTGGAGTTGCGGCCCGCGCACGATCCGACTCAGAAGTACGGTTTCGTCGGCGTCGTGACCAGCGTGGAGGATCTGTCGGCCTCGGTGTGGCTGTGGCATGAAGAGGGCGGGAAATGGGCGGTCAGGAAGGTCATCGACATCCCCGCGGAACCGGCTCCCGTCGAGTCGCTGCCCGAAGTTCTGAAGCCGTTCGGGGCGGTGCCGCCGCTGGTCACCGATATCGCGCTCTCGGTGGATGACCAGAAGCTCTACGTCTCCGCGTGGGGGACAGGAGAGATCAAGCAGTTCGACGTCTCCGATCCCTTCAAGCCGGTGGAGACAGGGTCGCTGCGCATCGGCGGCATCGTCGGCAGAACCCCGCACCCGGCCGCTCCGCAGGCACTGGCGGGTGGCCCGCAGATGGTCGAGGTCAGTCGCGATGGCGAGCGCGTCTACCTGACCAACTCGCTCTACGGCGCATGGGACGACCAGTTCTACCCCGACGGCGTGGGCGCGTGGGCAGCGAAGATCAACACCGACGGCTTCACGTTCGACGAGCGGTTCTTCCCGCACGGGGAGGACTTCCGTGGGCTGCGCCCTCATCAGGTACGCCTCCAGGGCGGCGATGCCTCCTCCGACTCGTACTGCTACCCGTGACCCTCACGGCGGTGCTCCTGCTGGGCGCGTTCCATGGCGTCAACCCGGCCATGGGCTGGCTCTTCGCCGTGGCGCGCGGCCTGCAGGAACGTAGTCGCGACCGGCTCCTGCAGTCCCTGCCCATGATCGCGCTCGGGCATCTGGCGTCCGTCGCCATGGTCACGGTCGCCGCCGACGTGACCGGTTCGCTCGTCGGGGGCACAGCGCTGGCGATCGGCTGCGGCGTGCTTTTGGTGGGGTACGGCCTATGGCGGCTGCTCTCCCGGCGGCATTTCCGCTGGGTCGGCATGCGCCTGTCGCTGCCGCAGCTCGCGGGATGGTCGTTCCTCATGTCCTCGGTCCACGGGGCCGGGTTGATGCTGCTTCCAGTGGTGGCCAGGTCGGGTGGCCACCACCACGGCTCACTCGGCCTGATGATCGCTCTGATCCACACTTTGGCCATGTTCGTCGTGGCCGGGGTGATCGCGGTCGCCGTCTACGAATTCATCGGCCTGCGCATCCTCAGGAGCGCCTGGATCAACCTGGACAGGGTCTGGGCGTTCGCTCTTGTCGGCGCCGGGGTGTTCGCGCTAATTCCAGGTAATACCTATTGACTTTGTGTGGAATGAATCTCACGATGACGATGTGTCCACACCCCCCAAGTACAAGCTCACGCTCGACGAGGACTGGGCCGCCACGATCGCCGGCCTCGCCCTGCTGATCCTGGTCCTCACCGGGGTCATCCCCACCGGGCTGGTGCCGTGATGACCACCGCGGAGAGCCCCACCCGCCAGGAGCGGACCTGGGCATGGCCGGTCGCCGGCGTGCTCGTCGTTCTGCTCCTCGGCGCCGCCGCCCGCTTCCTGGACAAGAACGTCGCGACCTGGTTCGCCGGATCCAGCTTCGCCAAGGCCATCGAGTACCCCGTGTACGCGATCGCGCTCGGTCTGCTCGGCAACGCCGTTCTCACCGCGACCGGCCTGCGTGAACGGCTGTCCGGTGGGTTCCGCACCGAGTTCTTCATCAAGACCGGCCTGGTCCTGCTCGGCGCCTCGATCAACCTCAAGGTGATCGTCACCGCGGCCGGGCCCGCTATCGTCCAGGCGATCGTGCTGATCAGCGCGGTGTTCCTGTTCGCCTGGTGGCTGGGCGGCAAGCTCGGCCTCGACGACAAGCTGCGCGCGCTGCTGTCGGCCGCGGTGTCGATCTGCGGCGTCAGCGCGGCGATCGCCGCGGCAGGAGCCGTCCAGGCCAAACGCGAGCAACTGGCCTACAGCGCCAGCCTGGTCATCGTCTTCGCGCTGCCCTCCATCTTCATCCTTCCCGCCCTGGCCTCCGCCATTGGGCTCAGCCCCGAGGTCGCGGGCGCCTGGATCGGCGGCAACATCGACACCACCGCCGCCGTGACCGCCGCGGGCGCCATCGTCGGCGACAAGGCGCTCGCGGTCGCCACCATTGTCAAGGTCACCCAGAACGCCCTCATCGGTGTGGTCGTCATCGCCCTCACCGCGTGGTTCGCCTTCCGCGTCGAGCGCAGGCCCGACGCCGCCCGTCCCAGCGTGGCGGAGTTGTGGCGCCGGTTCCCGAAGTTCGTGCTGGGGTTCCTCGCCGCCTCCGTCATCTCCACCTGGTGGCTGACCACGGTCACGGCCGCTCACGGAAAGGAGGTCATCGGTGTCGCCAACGACCTGCGGACCTGGTTCCTCATCCTCGCCTTCGTCTCCATCGGCCTTGAGTTCCGGGTCGCCGCTCTGAAGGAGGCCGGCTGGCGCCCCGTGAGCGTCTTCGCCGCCGCCACCTTGCTCAACATCGTGCTCGCCTTCGTGCTGGCATCCCTGCTGTTCCGCGGGTTCACCGCCTGAGCTGCCTGGCATGCGCTGCCTGGTGTTGTCGCGCGGTGCGGTGCCCGTGGTCGCCGCACTCGCACGTGAATTGCGTGGAAGCGCTCCCATTCGCGTGGTTCGAGTTCTACGATCATTTCGTGACCGACGAGCAGGAACGTGCGCCGCGTGGGATCGACGTCAACACCCCCAGCATCTCCCGGGTCTACGACTTCATACTGGGCGGCAAGGACAACTTCGCCGCCGACCGCCAGGTGGCCGAGATGGCCTTGAAGGTCGCCCCTGACGCGCCGCAGGCGGCCCGCGCGAACCGGGAGTTTCTCGGCAGGGTCATCCGCCACCTCGCGAGCCAGGAGGGCATCACCCAGTTCCTCGACATCGGCTCGGGGCTGCCCACTCAGGGTAATGTGCACCAGATCGCCCAGTCCGAGCTGCCCACCGCGAAGGTGGTGTACGTCGACAACGACCCGATCGTGCTCGTGCACGGTCGTGCCCTGCTCGCCCAGGACGACTCGACGACGGTGATCGAGGCCGATATTCGCGAGCCGGAGACGATCCTCACCCATCCCAAGGTCCGCGAGTACCTCGATTTCGAGCGGCCCGTCGGCCTGCTGCTGCTGGCGATCCTGCATCACCTGAACGATCACGAGGATCCGCACGGGATCACCAGGCGACTTGTCGACGCCCTGCCCTCTGGCAGCTTTCTCGTGGTCTCGCACTTCCACAACCCCGGCGACGCTCATCCCGCGGCGTCCGCGCAGGCCACCGAGGCCGAGAGGATCTTCAACCAGACCCTCGGCACCGGCCGGTGGCGTACCCGGGAGGAGATCCTCGCCTACTTCGACGGGCTGGACCTGCTGGAGCCGGGGCTGGTGCCGATCCCCGAGTGGCGCCCCGATCCCGGCGATCAGGCCAAGCCCGACATCACCTATCAGACGTTCGTCGGCGCCGTGGGGCGTAAGCCCTGATCGCGCCTCAGCTCCGGTAGTAGGTGTCGATGGGCACGCGTGCTTCCTCGAACAACGCCGGGCCGTACTGCTCGACCGTCGGCCAGACCGAACCGGGGTTGAGAGCGACGAGTTGCTCGGTGGCGAGCGCGTAGACGACGCGGCCCAGCCCGGATCGGACGATGCCGCCGATGCACATGCCGCACGGCTGGCAACTGGTGTACATGGTGGTCCGGGCGGCCGTGCGCTCGTCGAGTTCACGGGCCGCCCAGCGGGCGAGCTTGAGCTCCGGATGGGCGGCGATGTCGTTGTCGCGCCGTACGGTGTTGTGCGCCTCGATCAGGATCTCGCCGTCCGGCCCGGCCAGCAGCGAGCCGTACGGCGCATCGCCCAGGGTGACGGCCTGGGCGGCGATGTCGATCGCCCGGCGCAGCAGCTTCTCGTCGGCAGCGGTGATCATGAACGGGCCTTCCAGTGGGTCGCTACGGCGGTGAGGGCCTGCCAGGCCTCCTGCGGCCGGCGGGTCTCCTCCGGGTCCGCGTGGTAGGGATCGAGCACGACGGTCTCGGCGCCGAGCAGGCGGAGCTGGTCGAGGTCGTCGAGGATCTGCTCAAGGGTGCCGACCCCGGCCAGGCGCTCGCCGTCGGTCGCCGGGGCGGCGGTTGGCCGCAGGGCGATGCGAGGGGCGAACCCCGGCAGGGAGTGCCCCTTCACCACCGTGCGCATCCAGGACAGGGTGCCCCGCAGCGGGTGCCAGGCGTGGCCGTACCTGACAGCGCGCCTGATACCGGCGTCGCTGTTGCCGCCCACCCAGATCGGGTATTCGGCCTCTCGCAGGGCGTCCAGGCAGTCGTCGGTCAGCCGCCCGCGCTCGGCGAACGGCACGCCAAGCGCCTCGAACTCCTGGCGTGCCCAGCCGATGCCCACACCCAGGACGAACCTGCCCCCGCTGAGCTGGGCGAGGTTGGTGGCCATGCGGGACACCAGGAGCGGATGCCGGTACGGCAGGACCAGGACGGTCGTCCCGAGGCGAAGCGTGGTGGTGACACCGGCCAGCCAGGACAGCGTGGTGAACGGCTCGTAGAACGGCTCGGGATAGCGCTCGGCGACGTCCGGGGTGATCGTCACGTGATCCGACATCATGAGGAGGTCGAAGCCGAGCCCCTCCACGACGCGTGCCCACTCGCGCAGCACTCCCGGGTCGGTGCCGGGACCGAAGTTCGGGACGTTGACCCCAAGTTTCATGCATCGAGGCTATAGCGGCTGTTTCGCCGGGAGGAACCCACTTTCCCCGGCTCTGGCGGGGTTGCACGGGGAATCTCTTGGTAAGTTCGCGTTGTGGCCGTGAATCTCGACGACGTCGACTGGGCGATCATCCACCAGCTGCAGCAGGAGGCTCGCATCTCCCTGAGCGAGCTGGGGCGGAGGGTGAATCTCAGCCCGTCGGCGACCACGGAGCGGGTGCGGCAGCTGGAGGCGCAGGGCGTCATCATCGGCTACCACGCCGCCGTCGATCTGACCCAGGTCGGCTACCCGGTGCTGGCCATCGTCCGGCTGAAGTACCCGGGCAACCGCCACCAGCCGCTGCGTCAGCTGCTCGACGAGCGGCGGGAGATCCTGGAGTGCCTGCGCACCACCGGCGACGACTGCTACACCCTCAAAGTGGCCGCGACCTCCATGGGGCACCTGGAGACGCTCGTGGACGAGTTGGCCGCCTTCGGCAGCACGACCACGAGCGTCGTCTACAACCAGACCCTCTCCTACCGCGGACCCGGCAGGCCCTGAGCGCTGTGCGCTTCCACTCGTGCGACAGGCCACGCGGTGTGCAGGTCGTCGATCACGAAGTCGTGGTTGTGGCTCCACCCGTCCGGCACCACGCGGGCGCCCGCCAGGTGGGGGTGCTCTTGCGGCAGGTCGTCGTGAACGTGGTCGAGCGCGACCTCGTCGCCGGATGGCCAGACCCGGACGGCGGCGAGCGCGGCCACGAGTGCCAGAGCCCCGGTCACCGATGCGGTCACCGCCATCCCGGCGCCGGCGGCCAGCCAGCCGACCAGCGGATAGGTGAGCAACCAGCAGCCGTGCGAGAGCGAGAAGTGCGCCGCGAACACGGCAGTGCGGTCCTCGGGCGTCGTGGAGCGTCTGATGAGGCGCCCCGTGGGCGTGAGGATGACCGAACTCGCGGCGCCGAAGGCGAACCAGAGCACCAGGAGCGTCGGCCAGGTCAGGAAGCCGGGTACGGCCAGGAGGACGAAGGCCGGCAGGAGCGCGAAGGCTCCAGCGGTCATGACGACCCGATCCGGGATGTGGCTGAGCAGCCGGGGGAGAACGACCGCGACCACGATGGATCCGGCTCCGTAGGCGCCGAGCGCCAGTGACACCTGCGAGACCGGCAGCTTGAGGTGCTCTTGTACGAGCACGACCGTGGTGATGATTACGGTCGCTCCGGCCGCGGCGGCGGCCAGGTCCAGAGCCAGTACGGCACGCAGGCGGGGGGTGGCCAGGAACAACCGGGTCCCGCGCAGGGCCTTGGTGTATATCCCGCCTTCTCGCTCGACGGGTGCCGGCCTGGGCAGGAGCACCGACACCACCAGCACTGCCGATGCGACGAATCCGACCGCGGTTCCGGCGAACAGCCAGTTGTAACTGATCAGCGTGAGGAGCGCGGCGGCCAGTGCCGGGCTGAACAGGCTCTCCAGGTCGTAGGCCAGCCGCGACAAGGACAGCGCCTGCGTGTAGTCCCGCTCGTCGGGCAGCACGTCCGGGATGGTGGCCTGGAAGGCCGGGGTGAAAGCGGCGGAGGCGGACTGCAGGACGAAGATGAGGACGTAGACCTGCCACACCTCACTGACGAACGGCAGTGCCAGCGCGACCGTGGCCCGAGAGACGTCCATGGTCACCATCAGGGCACGCCGAGGGATCCGGTCGGCGAAGGCACTCGCCACCGGCGCGACGACGACGTAGGCGATCATTTTGATCGCCAGCGCGGTGCCCAGCACGACCGTGGCGTTCGCGCCGGCCAGGTCGTAGGCCAGCAGGCTCAGCGCGATGGTGGCCAGGCCGGTGCCGGCCAGGGCGACGATCTGAGCGGTGAAGAGGTGCCGGTAGGCGCGATTGCGCAGCACAGCAAGCATGCGACGCTCCTCGGGGGACCAAGTACGTCACCAATATATATGCGCACATGCGCATACGACAAACTTAATCGTGCCAGGGCATACCGGAAACCTGGTGATCGGCGTGGCTCAGTCCTTCGAGGACCAGACGGCGCAGATGGCCGTCGCGCAGCTCGTAGATGGAGCGCCGCCCCTCTCTCCGCGGTTCCACGAGCCCGGCGAGCCGCAGTTTCGCGAGGTGCTGACTCACGGTGGGCTGGGCGGCGCCGGTGGCCTGCGCGAGGGTGTTCACATCCGCCTCGCCCTGGGTGAGCAGCCAGACGAGGTGGAGACGTGTGGGGTCGGCCAGCAGGGCGAAGACCCTGGCTGCCGCCACGAGCTGGGACTCACCTGGAGTCTGCGATTGCGTGTCAGCCGCAGGTGCGTGATCGCCGCTTGACTCCATGCCCACATCCTAGAAGCCAGAGTCTGATCGCTAGCTCAGCCAGGCCGGGACGGCGGTCAGCAGCCCGAGGACGGCGCAGATTCCGAGGATGCGCAGCATCGGCCAGCGCAGCACGAAGGTCATCACCAGCGCGGCCACCGTCACGCCGAGCGCGACGAGATTCAGCGTTTCCGGCTGCGGCACCTGGATGCTGAACGGCCCCCAGGTCCATGCGAAGGTGCTGGAGAACAGCGTGTGCTCGGCGAAGTAGACCGCCAGGTTGGCGATCACTCCGACGACCGCGGCGGTGATTCCGGTCAGGGCGGCGCTGAGGGCCTGGTTGTGGCGGAGCTTCTCGACGTACGGCGCGCCCAGGAAGATGAAGAGGAAGCACGGCACGAACGTCACCCATGTGGTGAGCAGCGAGCCGAGCAGGGCGGCCGCCCACGGGTCGAGCGATCCCGGGTCGCGGAACGCGCCGAGGAACGCGACGAACTGCACCACCATGATGAGCGGACCGGGCGTGGTCTCGGCCATCGCGAGCCCGCGCACCATCTCACCTGGCGAGAGCCACGCGTAGGTCTCCACCGCGCGCTGGGCCACGAAGGAGAGTACGGCGTAGGCGCCGCCGAAGGTGACCAGCGCGGTCCCCGAGAAGAACAGTCCCTGGGTGGTGAAGACGCTGTCGCTCCCCGTCAGTGCGATGACGGCGAGCAGCGGCAATCCCCACGCCACCAGTCCGACCGCCAGGACCTTCATCGCCCCGCGCAGGCTGGGCTGGGCATGGTGCAGGGCGTCGTCCGGGATGAGCGGAGCCGGGCCATCACTGGCGGCGTGGCCGTTGGCCTGCTTTCTGATCGGCAGCAGCCAGCCGGCCAGGGCCGCGAGGGCGACCACGATCGGGAACGGCACGCCGAACAGGGTCAGCGCGAGGAAGGCCGCCACCGCCAGGCCGATCAGCGCCGGATGGGTGAGCGATCGGCGCGCGACCCGGATGACCGCCTGAGCGACGATCGCCAGCACGGCGGGCGCGATCCCGGCGAACAGCGCGCTGACGATCGTCGTGTCCTGCCACAGCACGTAGATCGCCGACAGGGCCAGCAGCGCGAGAAGACCGGGCAGCACGAACAGGGTGCCCGCGACCAGCCCGCCGCGAGTGCCGTTGAGCAGCCAGCCCACGTAGATCGCCAGCTGCTGGGCCTCCGGCCCCGGCAGGAGCATGCAGTAGTTGAGGGCGTGGTTGAAGCGTTGCTGGCCGATCCAGCGTTTCTCCTCCACGAGGGTGCGTTGCATGACCGCGATCTGTCCTGCGGGCCCGCCGAAGGTCTGCAACGAGATGAGGAACCAGGCGCGTACGGCTTGGCGGAAGGGGACGAGGTCTTCCTGGGGGGATGACTCCAGCATCGTGCTCCTCAGAGGGGTACGCGACGGAAGATCCGCCACAGCGACAGGTCGTAGACGATCTTCGCGACGCCCGCGATGACGAACGGCGCGGCGAGACCGAGGGGGTGGAGCAGGCCGGCGAGCGCCGGTCCGGCCGGGCGGGTGAGGTAGCGGGCGGTGTTGGTGATCGCCGCGGCGGCGGTGCGTTCCTCCGGCGGCACCATGGCCATGACGTACGCCTGGCGAGTAGGTACGTCCATCGACGACAGGCAGGCGCGGGACAGGAGCAGGACGATAGCGATCGGGAGGCCGGGCGCGAAGGGCACGGCGATCAGGAACACGTTGGCGGGCAGGTGGGTGAAGACCATCGTGGGCAGCAGCCCGATCCGGTTGGCGATCACCGGCGCGGCCAGGAGGGAGGCGGTCTGCAGGATCCCGGCCGCCGCGAAGGTCAGCCCGATGGCCTGGGTGGTGGCATCGAGGTGCACCGCGAGCCAGTAGCCGACGTAGGCCTGCACGACGAAGCCGCCGGCGAGGCTGTCGACCGCGAAGAGCGCGGCGAGGCGGGTGATCGGGCCGCGGGAGCGGGCCAGCATGCGGGGCTGCGGACCGGGAAGTGGCGCGGGAGCCTCGACCTCGGCAGGCAACCGGGTGGCCAGCAGCGTGCCGACGGCCCCGACACCGATCAGGGCGCCGCCCAGCAGCGCGCGACCGGCGGGAAGCGCGCCCACGAGCGCACCCAGGGTGCCGGACACGGCGGCGATCGCGTTGTACAGCCCGAACCCGCGCACGACCTGGCGTTGCGGGAGGTCGGTGCCGGCCATCATGACCTGTTCCAGGGTGGTGAACGGCCCCGACTCGATGACCTCGACCGACATCGCTCCGGTCAGCGCGGCCAGCGCCAGTAACCACCAGGGCGCCCCGGCGGCGATGAGCCCACCGCAGATCGCGAGCGCGCCGTACAGCGTGAAGTAGGCGCGCCGACGCCCCAGCCGATCACCCCACCGGGCCAGCACCAGGCTGGTCAGGAAGCTGCCGATCAGGACTGCCGCCAGCATCAGCCCGGCCTGGGCGGCACCCAGCCCCTCGAGCTGCATGAGCGCGCCGAGCTGGACCGCGGCCACGCCGTACCCGAGACCGCGGACCGCCTGCGAGGTGAGCAGGAGCGGGATCGGGCTCACGCCGGCTCGCGTCCGAGCAGCATGCCGCGCCGGAAGTACTCGTAGAGCCCGTCGAAGAGCGGACCGGTCACCTCCAGGACCTGCTCGTCGTCGCACACCATCGACAGTCCGCGCAGGACCACGTCCAGCCCCGCCGCTTCCGGCGCGTCGAACCGGTCGTCTTCGATGTCCGCCTCGTGCACGATCTCGGCCAGCTTCCACAACACCGGGTCGGCCAGGTCATACCGGCGCAGGATCGTCTCGAAGGTGCAGTCGCCGCCATGGTGGGACAGCTCCACCCCGCGCATGTCGAAGGGCGTGGCGTCGCCGGGCACCTGCGCCGGGTCATCGACGAAGACGAACTCGGCTCCGGTGTCGACTCGGCGCCGGATCAGCCAGGCGCACGCGGCCCGGTCGATGTGCACACCTCGGCGGGTCGCCCACTTCACGAGGCACCCTCCTCGATCAGGGCGTTCAATGCCTGTACGGCCAGCCGTGCGGTCTCCCGCTCGGCCGGCGGGAAGAAGTCGCGGCGGCCGATCTTGCGCAGCTCGGCCTGGAGCCTCTTGACCGTCCTGGCCCGCTCGCCCGGTCGCCCGTCCGCCGCGGCCCGCGCCTGCTCGACGACGGCCCGATACTCAACGGCCCGAGCCCGCCGCATCTCCTCGGCGACGTCCTGCTCCTGGGAAAGGCTTGCGGCTGCGGCCAGCCACAACGTGCTGCTGCCGCCGGCTTCGCCGATCTCCTCGGCGATCCACTCCAGCTGTTCGCGGGTCCGGGCATCCGCCGGCAGCGCCACCAGACCGTCACCCAGCCGGGCCACGCCGAGCCGGTCAAGCTTGCGCCAGATCGTGATGCGCGGTGTCGAGGGTTGTCGCGGGATGCGATAGGCCAGCAGCACCCACTGCCCCGCCGTACCGCTCACGTCCCCAGCTCCCCGGCCAGCCGCTCAGCCCGCTCGCGCAGTTCCCGTGCCATCGCCTCGTCGAAGTCGCCGTGCTCCAGCCGCCACTCCAGCGCACCTGGAACCGCTCCGGGCGGGCAGTCGATCGCCACCGCCACAGCCGGTTGAGGGACGGCTGCGAGCGGGCGCGGCAGGTCGTGGTCAAGCAGCCGCTCGACGGGGCTTCCCGCCAGCAACCGGGGAGCGTGCACGCTGACCTGATCCTGCGGAGTCAGGCCTGCGGTGGTGGCCGTCCACCCGGGCGGGGCCACTCCGGAGAACCACGCGGCGGCGATCCGGCTCTTGCCGGCGCCGTGGGGACAGACGAACAGCACGGTTCCGCTCACCAAGACTCCTCAATGGCAACCATGGTTACTGTAACAATGGTTGCATATCCAAGGGAAGGAGTCGTGACGAGCGGCTAAGCGCCCAGCGCGGCCAGAGTTTCCCGCAGCCAGCCGATCTCGGTCCTGCTGGTCGCGGTGGCGATCGTGAACAGTCCCTTACGGAACGGATCGTCGAAGTCGGCGGCACGCAGGGGCCGGTCGCCGTCCCAGAAGAAGCTGGCCGGCTCGGTGAGGAAGGCCAGCCGGCGTCGCAGCACTCCCGCCTGGAGCGCGGGCTCGTCGAGGTGGCGCAGGAACGCCAGCATCGTGAACCAGCGGTTCTCGTCGGTGATGAACGGCTCGTCCGGTTCGGCGAGCCGGCGCCGCAGCTCGGCGCGTCCGGCAGCGGTGAGGGTGAGGACGTGCTTGGGCGCGGCCTGGGCGCCGGGCTGCGGGTCGCGTTCGAGCAGGCCGTCGCGCTCCAGGCGTTTGATCGCCGGGTAGAGGGTGCCGTCGGCGATGGGCCGGACGTGGCCGGTCAGGGCGGCGACGCGTTTGCGTAGCTCGTACCCGTGGAGCGGCTCGTCGTAGAGGAACCCGAGGATCGACAGCTCAATCATGCCGTTAGGATACATCGGCAACTTAGTACCTCGATTGATATATACCTCGGAGACGATGATTATGAGAGACGCGCAGGTGCTGCCGGACGGGAGCCGGATTCGCTGGGCCGAGGTGGCCGGTCGCGAGCCGGTCCGGGTCTATGTGCACGGGCTGGGCGCGGCGGCGGCGCCGTACTTCCTTGAGGCCGTGAGCAGGCCGGAGCTGGCCGGACACCGGAGCCTGTTCGTCGATCTGCTGGGGTTCGGGACCAGCGACCGGCCCACGGCGTTCGGCTACAGCATGGAGGAGCACGCGGACGCGCTGGCGACGGCACTGCGGGCGGCGGACGTTCGCGCGGCGCAGGTGGTCGCGCACAGCATGGGCGGGACGATCGCCGTGCACCTGGCCGAGCGGCACCCCGAGCTGGTGGCCGAGCTGGTGCTGGTGGACGCCAACCTGGACCCGATCAAGCCGGCGCCGCGGCCGACCATCGCCACCTACACCGAGGACGAGTTCGTACGGCACGGCTGGGACGAGACGCTGGCCCGGGTCGGCCCGCACTGGGCGGCCACCATGAGGCTGGCCGGGCGGGAGGCGCTGCATCGGAGTGCGGTGCACCTCACGCGGGCGGACGTGCGGGAACAACTGTCGAGGCTGCCGATTCCGCGCGCCTTCCTGTACCCGGGCGCGGACGGCGAGGTCAGCGGGGCGGCCGAGCTGGTGGCCTCGGGGGTGCGGCTGGTCGCGGTCCCGGACAGTGGCCACAACATCATGATCGACAACGTGGAGGTGTTCGCGAGGGAGGTGAGCGGGCTGTTCACGAGATCGTGAGCGGGTCGACCGCCTCGCCGCGCGGATCGAACGGGTCCTTCCGCTCCTGGGCGTCGAGCAGTTCGTCGCCGTGCTCCTCCGCCCACCGGCCGAGGGCGCTGATCGGGCCGTCGACCAGGCTCTGGCCCAGGCCGGTCAGGGCGTAGACGACACGCGGCGGGGCTTCGGCATGGGCCCGGCGGTCGATGAGCCCGCTGGAGAGCAGCCGATGCAGCGCCTGCGTCAGCACCTTGTCGCTGATGCCCCCGATGGCGTCGCGCAGCTCGCGCCGCCGATGGGGGCCGGCGGAAAGGGTGAACAGGACGACCGGGTCCCAGGTGTGGGCGAACAGGTCGGTGACCGCACGCACACGGCAGTCGGCCACGAACTCGTCTCGGTCCATGCTTCGTCGCTCCTCTCCGTGGCCATCTTCGCCTGGGCGTTGCGTACCAATCGGTGCGTATCGGTCTGTCTACCGTAGCCACCACACCAGGCAGGGAAGGGGATACGGATGCGGATCGGGATCTTGGGGACAGGGATGATGGCGTCGGCGCTCGGCCGAGGCTGGGCGGTCGCCGGACACGAGGTGGCCATCGCCGGACGCTCCTCCGCCAAGGCGCAGGAGCTCGCCGGCCGGCTGGGTCACGGGACCCGTGCCGTCACGCCACGGCAGGCGGTTTCGGATCGCGACGCCGTACTGCTCGCGGTGTCCTGGCAAGGCGTCGAGGACATGCTGCGGAGCGCGGGCGCGGGAGACGGCGCGATGCGGGGGACGGCGTTGATCGACCCGACGAACGCCGTGGAGCACGGTGTGGGGGTGGTGCTCACCGGCCCCGGAGAGGCGATGGCGGATCGGATCGCCCGGCTGTCTCCGGGGGCGAACGTCGTGAAGGCCTTCAACATGTTCCCCGCCGATCAGTGGGCGGAGCAGTCCGATGTCACGGTCGCGATGTGCGGAGACGACGCTGGCGCCTTGCGTGTCGTCGGCGAGCTCGTCCGTGACGTCGGTGGGGAGCCGTTCGTGCTGGGGGCGCTGGATCGTGCCCGTCAGCTTGAGGAGGTGGCGGGGTTCATCATCGGGGTGGCCTTCGCCGGGGCCGACCCCAACGCGGCTGTGCCACGGGTTCCAGCGGCAGCCGGATGACCCCGGCCCCCGTCAGGACGCCGGTCGGTAGACCAGGTCGAGCACCCCGCTCGAGAACGTCGCGCTGCGGACCAGCTCCAGCTTGGTGGCCGGGCCGTCCTCGAAGAGCTTCTGCCCCGACCCGACGGCGACCGGGTGCATCATGAGGCGCAACTCGTCGAGCAGGCCGTGCTCCAGCAGCCAGCGCACCGTGATCGCGCTTCCGGTCATGAAGATGACCCCGTCGACGCTGTCCTTCATCTCCTGGACGGCGCGCACGTCACCCCGCACGACCGTGGTGTTCTTCCACGTGGGGTCCTGCAGCGTGCTCGAGATGACGTACTTGGGGATGTCGTTGAAGTAGCTCGCGTAGGGTTCGTCGGCGTTGGCCTGCCAGTACTCCGAGAAGCCGTCGTATCCGGCGCGGCCCATGAGGAAAGCCTGGTTGGCCTCCATGGCGGCGCCGATGACGGCCATCATCTCGTCGTTGATGTACGACATGTGCCAGCTCTCCGGCGCCTCGACGACGCCGTCCAGCGCGATGAAGAAGTTGCTGACGATCTTTCCCATGGGAGTGTCCTTTCAAGGTCGGAGGGAGGCTGCGAAGGCGGCGGCGTCGTGGTCCGGTTCCACGCCTTCCACCAGGACGGCAACGCCGTCGATGTGGTCGGTGCGCAGGGGCAGGATCCGCTGGTACGCGGGGGAGTCGTACCAGTTCCCGGCCGTGGCGAGATCGGGGAACTCGATGACGACAACCGTGCCGGGCCAGTCGCCTTCCCGGACGTCGACCTGGGGTCCGTGAACCAGGAAACGCCCGTGGAAGGGGTCGAGGGTGGCCTGGATCCGCTCCATGTACTCCAGCACGTCCGGGTGCGGGACCGGGGTCTTCAGGTGGGCGATCGCGTACGCGGTCATGGTGTGTCTCCTTCAGAGCGTTTCGCGGGTGAGCGTCGGCCAGCCGTACTGCGCGGCGTGCCGTACGACCGCGGCGGCCATCGCCGCCCCGCCGCCGACGCCGCCGACGAGCAGGCGCCCGCTGTCGGTGATGAACTCGCTCGCGTGGTCGGCCGCCCACTCGGTGATCTCGATCGCGTCTTCGACGGTGGAGGGGCGGGCCACGAGCACCACGGTCCCGTCGGGCTGCGGTCTGTGGTCGGGCGGGTCGTGGCCGGACGGGTCATGGAAACGTACGGCGAGGGCGGTCGCCTTCGTGCGGGAGCCGGTCCAGCGAACCCTGACCGGTACGGTCCCGCCGCGGACGCGCAGGTACAGCGTTGCCCACGTCATCACCGTGCCTGGTAGGTGAGGACGACCGTGCCCGAGGTCAGCACGACGGTGCCGGCGAGCTGGAAGGCGGAGGCGGAGCCGCCGCGGAACAGCTGGTCTCCCTTGCCGACCAGGAGCGGGTGCACCCACAGGCGCAGCTCGTCGATGAGCCCGTGCGCGAGCAGCGTGTGGGACAGCTCGCCGAACCCGTACTGCACCAGGTTCGTGCCGCCGGCCTTGAGCTCGGCGACCCGCTCGGCGACCTGGTCGGCCAGGACGGTGGTGTGATGCCAGGCGGGTTCGGTGAGCGTCGCCGAGGCGACGTACTTCGGCATCGTGTTGATCCTGTCGCTGTAGGAGTCGCCCGAGCGTTCGGGCCAGGTGGCGGCGAACACCTCGTAGGTGCGGCGGCCCATCAGCACGGCGTCGGAGGCGAGGAGGAGGTCTGTCTGGAGCTTCAGCGCCGTCCCGTCGTCGCTCCCGGTGGAGGGCCACTCGTGCGGCTCTCCGACGACTCCGTCGAGAGTGATGTAGGTGGAATTGACCAGGCGGCCCATGGTGCGTCCCTTCGGTTGGGGGTGGTACGGCCAGCGTGGCAGCGGGGCCGACGCCGAGGGAAAGGCCCAACGTGCATGACGGTGGTGCGCACAACGCATGACGGGCGGCCCGCGCGGTGAGCCACAATGCGGACGTGGACGACAACAACCACAGCGGCGCGGTCCTGCCGCTCCCTCAGGCTCCCGACGCGATCGAGTTGCGCCACCTGCGGTCCTTCGTAGCCGTGGCCGACGAGCTCAACTTCGGGCGCGCAGCCAGCCGTCTCTACCTGTCGCAGCCCGCGCTGAGCAGGCAGATCCGCGCGCTGGAGCGCCTGGTCGGCTGCGAGCTGCTGCGCCGCAGCACGCACCGGGTGGAGCTCACGCTCGCCGGTGAGGCGCTGCTGGGCCGCTCGCGCGGGATCCTCGCCGAGGTCGACGACGCCGTCAGCGCGACCCGCGCTGTCGGCGGCGAGCTCACCGGCCGCATCGCCCGGCTGATGGAGCCGATGACGAACATGGCCGGATCACTCGACGTGCAGGAGATGCGCGAGGTGAACGAGTCGCTGCTCGCGGAGTGCCCGGTGCCCTCCGAGGTCGACACCCGAGCCGTCAACGCGGGCGGCGTGCCGTCGCTCGTGCTGGCCCCGGGGCCGGACCGGCCGGTCACGCTTCTTCACCTGCACGGCGGCGGGTACGTGCTGGGTTCGGCGTACGGCTACCGCTCCCTGGTCGGAGCGATGTGCGTGGCCACCGGATCCTCCGCCCTGCTGCCGGAATACCGCCTGGCCCCCGAGCACCCCTTTCCCGCCGCGGTCGACGACGCCGTGCGCGTCTACCGATGGTTGCTGGACAGAACACCCGATCCCGCCGGGCTCACCGTCTCGGGGGACTCCTCCGGGGCGGGGCTGACCATGTCGCTGCTGGCCGTACTGCGACAACGTGACCTGCCGCTGCCGGGCCGGGTGGTCCTGCTGAGCCCCTGGCTGGACCTGAGCTGCGCCTGCCTCGCCGAGAACGGGCCGTCGGCGATGCTCACGCTCAGCCAGGACTACGTCAGGCACTACCTGGCCGGGCATCCCACCGGTGACCCGCTCCTCGATCCGTTCTCCGCGGATCTGTCGGGCTACCCGCCGATCCTGGTGCAGGTGGCGACCGGCGACCCGTTGGTCACCGAGGCGCGCAGGTTCGCCGAGCGGGCCCGCGAGCAGGGGGTGGACGTCGAGCTCGGGCTCTATCCGGTCAACGCCCACGTGTTCCACCACTTCTGGTCGTTCCTGCCCGAGGCGGCCAGCGCGCTGAGCAGCCTGGGCGTCTTCGTCACCGAGACTCGCCGCCCGCAACGCGCCGGGTGACCCGCGAGGACCTGGACGTGGCCCGCCGCCAGGAAAGCCCTGCCCTGAATCGCCCGAAGACGATCAGATAGCGTCTCATCAGGAGAGACGTCGACAGGGAGGACAGCGGACGTGAGCGTTGCCCTGGGCCTGCTGGCTGTCTTCGTGCTGACGCTGGCGACCGGCTACTTCGTCGCCCAGGAGTTCGCCTACGTCAGCGCCGACCGCATCACCCTGGCCCAGCAGGCCGCCGAGGGTGACAAGAAGGCCGCCAAGGCGATCCGGGTGATGGAGCGGCTGTCGTTCATGCTGTCGGGCGCCCAGCTCGGCATCACGGTCACCGCCCTGGTCGTCGGCTTCATCGCCAAGCCCGCCCTGGCCGAGCTGATCGCCCCGGGTCTGGAGGCGCTCGGTGTGCCCGCGGGCGCGGTCGGAGGCATCGCGCTGACGCTCGGGTTCATCGTCGCCACCGTCATCCAGATGGTGTTCGGCGAGCTGGCGCCCAAGAACCTCGCCCTGGCCAGGCCAGAGCCGCTCGCCCGCGCCCTGGCCGGATCCACCCTCGTCTACATGACGGTCGCCGGGCCGATCATCAGGCTGTTCGACGCGTCGGCCAACAAGCTGCTGCGCATGGTCGGCATCGAGCCCGTCGAGGAGCTGCACCACGGCGCCACGCTGGAAGAACTCGGCCACATCATCGGCGAGTCGGAAAGGTACGGTCACCTGCCCGGCAGCCAGGCCGACGTGCTGGAACGCGCCCTGGCCTTCGCCGAGCACACCGCAGAAGAGGTCATGGTCCCGAGGGTCGACGTGATCACCGTCAACGCCGAGGTCACCGTGCCCGTGCTGGACAAGCTCATCGCCAAGTACGGCCACACCCACTACCCGGTGCTCGGCGAGCGCCTCGACGATGTCGTCGGCGTCGTCGGACTGCGCGAGCTGACCTCCGTGCCTCTCGACAAGGCCGCCACCACGCGCGTCGGCGACCTCGCCCGCCCCGTGGTGATCGTGCCCTTCTCGACCTCCCTGCCCGACCTGGTGGCCGAGATGCACGACCACGGCGACGAGATCGCCGTCGTCGTGGACGAGCACGGAGGCCTGGCCGGGCTCATCACCTGGGAGGACGTCGCGGAAGAACTCGTCGGGGAGATCGCCGACGAGAACGACGTGGAAGAGACGGCGATCGTACGGCGGGGCGAAGACTGGGAGATCGACGGCGCGCAGCGGATCGACGAGATCGCCCTGGAGACCGACCTCGAACTCCCTGACGAGGACGAGTACGACACGCTCGCCGGGCTCATCCTCAACGAGCTCGGCCGCTTCGCCGTACCAGGAGACAAGATCACCGTGGAGCTGGCCCCGTCACTGGACGAGCAGGCGCCCACCCACGCCCGCCTGGAAGTGCTCACCCTCGACCACCACGTTCCCGAGCGAGTACGGCTGACGCCCGAGAGACGGCAGGAGGAGGAGTCGTGAACCTGGGTACCGGCCTGGCCATCACCCTGGCACTCCTGGTGGGCAACGGCTTCTTCGTCGCCGCCGAGTTCGCCCTGGTCGCGGCCAAGCGCCACCGCCTGGAGAAGCAGGCGGCCCGCGGCAGCCGGGCGGCCAAGGCCGCGGTCAACGGCATCAAGGAGCTCTCCCTGATGCTGGCCGGCGCCCAGCTCGGCATCACGCTCTGCTCGCTGGGCCTGGGCGTGGTCTCGGAACCGGTCATCGCCCACACCCTCGCCCCGCTCTTCGACAGCCTCGGGGTGCCCCCGACCGCGGCCGGTGTGATCTCGTTCGTCATCGCCCTGGCCATCGTCACCTTCCTGCACATGGTGATCGGCGAGATGGCGCCCAAGTCGTGGGCCATCGCCCACCCGGAACGTTCGGCGACGCTGCTGGCCCTGCCCTTCCGCGGCTTCACCGTCGTCGTCCGGCCGCTGCTCAAGCTGCTCAACGGCATCAGCGACCTGATCCTGCGGATGTTCCGCGTGCACCCGCCGGAAGAGGGCGCCAACCCGCGCACCCCGGCCCAGCTGCAGCGCCTCGTCGAGGAGTCCAGGCGTCTCGGCCTCATCGAGCCCGAGGAGCACGGCGTGCTCACGCGTGCGCTGGACGCCCCGTCCTCGCCCATCGACGACTTCGTCACCGCCACGCCGGACATCGTCGGCGTCCCTGCCGCCGCCACCCCTCAGGAGGTCATCGAGGTCTCGGCGGAGGCGGGCCGTACCCGCCTGATCGTGTGGGAGGACGAGCGCCCGCTGGGTGTGGTCCACGTGCGCGACGCCTACCTGGCGCGTTCACGCAGCGCGAACTTGCCCGCACGACGGCTGGCGCATGCCGTACCCGAGCTGACCATCGCCACCACCGTCTCGGACGCGGTCGCGGCGATGCGGTCGGCGCACAGCCAGGTGGCCATGGTGCGCGACCAGGGCGGGGAACTGCTGGGGCTGGTGTCGCTGGACGACCTGCTCGCCAAGCTCCTGGTGCCGGCCGGGGGCACGTCATGAAGTTTCGAGCCGCCGTCGAGCCCGTGGAGCCCATGAGAGGGCTGGAGGTCCCCGAGGAGGTCGTCGACGCGCTCGGCGCGGGCAAGCGGCCGAGAGTGACCATCACGGTCAACGGGCACTCGTGGAAGAGCCGGGTCGCCGTCATGCGCGGTCGCTACCTGCTCGGGCTGAGCAATGCCAACCGGCAGGCCGCCGGTGTCGTGACCGGTGACGAGGTCGAGGTGGAGGTCGAACTCGACTCCGAGCCTCCCGTCGTGGTCGAGCCCGACGACTTCGCCCAGGCCCTGGACGCCGACCCGGCCGCACGAGCGGCCTACGACCGGCTGTCCCACAGCCGCAAGCGCGAGCACGTGCTCGCCATCGAGGGTGCGAAGAAGCCCGAGACACGCGCGAGGCGGATCGAGAAGGCGCTGGCCGCGCTGCGCGACGGCTGAACCCTTCGGCAGGCGATCGCGGCCGCGCGTCAGGGATCGATGAGTTCTGCCGCCGGTGAGAGTCGGTATCCGTGAGCACTTCACCCGGACGAGAGGAAGGACCCTGCTGTGGCGAGATTCGTGACCATCGGATACGGAGATCAAGACGGCTACGACAGCACCGACGCGGCGGTGCGGGACCAAGCGCACGCGCATGACGCCCGCCTGCTGGCCGACGGGGCCATCACGGGCGTGGCCGGCCGGCCGGTCCAGGTGCGCAACCACGACGGCGCCGGCGTGACCGTGGAGAGCGGCTCCTACATGTCCTCGGCCCTCCCGGTGGCCGGGTTCGGGATCATCGAAGCGGCAACGCTGGAGGAGGCCGTCGAACTGGTGTCGAAGACCCCGTGCGCCGTGGCGCAGGGCGTGGTCGAGGTGTGGCCGTTGCGCGAACTCTAGACCTGGTCGACAAGCGCAGCGGGGGATCGCCGGGATGAACCGTCCAGCCCGGCGATGCGTCGATGAGGGCATGAAGGCGATGCGGTTGGCCGCAGTGACATGCCGATGACGGCAGGAAGATCACCTGCTGGCGACCCTGTTCCGCCGCGATCACATTCGGATGTCGCCCCCGATGCCCGATCGGCCGGCGCGCTAGGGTCGGGCAGCATCGAGGGCCCCAGGCGGAGCAGGAGCGGGATGGCGCGGCCAGCAACCCGGACGTTCTCGGTGGCCGTCGTCCTGGCCGTCCTCTCGCCGGTCCTGGCCGCCGCGGCCCTGGTCATGAACGCCGCCCTGCCCGCCGAGTGGCGTCTGCCCGGGTTGTTCACGCCGCTGAGCGTCGCGGGTCTCGCCTTCCCCGCGCTCGGCGCGTTCCTGCTCGCCTCCCGGCCCAGGCTGGCGCTGGCGTGGATGATGTGCCTGGGCGGGCTGGGCGGCGCCGTCTACGAGTTCTTCCGCGCCCTGATGTTGACCACCGCCGCCGCGGGTGACCTCATCCTGGCGGGGTGGGTGAGGTTCCCGGCGCACTTCGGGTGGGCGGCTTCCAGCCTTCTGCTGGAGGTGCTGCTGCCGCTCTACTCCCCGGACGGCAGGCTGCCGTCGCGGCGCTGGCGCTGGGTGGCGTGGCTGGGTGTGGTCTCGATCGGCCTTGAGCTGGTCCGTCAGGTGTTGAGGCCGGGCCCGCCGGCCAAGGGTTACCCGCTGCCCGCCCGCATCCCCAACCCGCTGGAGATCACGGCGCTGGGGCCGTACGACGCGACGATCTGGACCGTGGCGTGGGCGGGGATCCTGGTGGCGGTGCCGCTGGCCGCCCTGTCGCTGGTGGTGCGCTTCAGGCGGGCCGATCCGGTGGGCAGGAGGCAGATCGGCTGGCCGCTGTTCGCCCTGGGCGGCTACGTCGCCTTCATGCTCGTCGGCCTGGTCGTGCCCGCGCTGGACTGGGTGCAGATCGTCTGGGCGGCGTTCATCCCGGTCGCGATGGTGTTCTCGGTGATGCGCCACCGCCTGTACGGGATCGACACCGTGCTGAGCCGGGCGTTCGTCGCGGCGGGGCTGCTGGTCGTGATCGCCGCGGTCTACCTCGGCGTGGCGGGCGTCTCCAGCCTGCTGGTGTCCGGCCACGACCACATCGCCGGGCTGGTGTCGGCTCTGCTCACCGGTGCGTTCTTCCAGCCGCTGCGCCGTACGCTGCAGCGGGCCGTCGACCGGCTCTTCTACGGGCCGGTCGGCGACCCGGCCGCGCTGGTCGAGCAACTCATCCAGGAGGTGCGCCGCGGCGACCCCGAGCAGGCGCTGGCGGCGGTGGCCAAGGTGTTGCGCAAGGGACTGGCGGTGCAGCGCGTCGCGGTGGAGGTGTCCGGCGTGCGGCTGGTCTCGACCGGTACGGCAGGCGAGAAGGTGGGTGACTCCCCGCGCGAGGTGCCGCTGATCTGGCACGGTGAATGGGTGGGGCGGCTCCTGGTGGGTTCGCCCACGCCGCGCAGGTTTCCTGCCGCGCACGACGAGCGGGTGCTCGCGGTGCTGGTGCCGTACGTCGCCGATGTCGCGCATGCCGTACGGATGGCTGCCGACCTGCAGCGCTCGCGCGAGCGGCTCGTCGCGGCCCGCGAGGAGGAGCGGCGGCGCCTGCGCCGCGACCTGCACGACGGCCTGGGGCGGGCGCTCGCGGGGATGGCCGCGATCGTCAGCGAGGCCCGCTGCACCCTGAAGGACTCTCCGGCCGCCGCGGACGGGCTGCTGAGCGAGCTGCGGTCGTCCATGGACACGGTCACCCACGACCTGCGCGATCTGGTCCACGGCCTGCGGCCGCCCGCGCTCGACGATCTCGGGCTGGCCGCCGCGCTGCGGGCGCTGGCGCGGCCCGGCGGGCCCGCCACGGAGATGACGTTCGCCGGTGACCTGTCCGATCTGCCCGCCGTGGTCGAGGTGGCCGTCTATCGGATCGTCTCCGAGGCGCTGAGCGCCGTTCGTGATCACGCCACCGAGGTCAGGGTCTCGGTGCGGCGTGAACCTTCGGCGTTGTTTCTGGTCATCAACGACGACGGGCCTCCGCCCGGGAGCGGGCGGGCGTCGATGCGCGAGCGTACGGCGGAGCTGGGTGGAATCTGCCTCGTCACGGGGGATCGGGACGGGGGCACCACGGTGACGGTCACGCTTCCTCTGACGGCGCGGACCGATGATTGGTTGAGAAACTAAACCGAACGGTTTATTTTCTCAACCATCAACTCTAACCTGGAGGCATGCGTTCGTACCATCAGTTCTGCTCGATGGCGCGCGCCCTGGACGTGGTGGGCGACCGCTGGACTCTGCTGATCGTGCGCGAACTCCTCACGCAAGGCCCCTGCCGCTTCTCCGACCTGCGACGTGGCCTGCCCGGCATCGCCAGCAACCTGCTCGCCGAGCGACTGCGGGAGATGGAGGCGGCGGCGCTGGTGGTCCGGAGCGACGAGCCGCCGCCCGTGGCCGCGACGCTGATCGGCCTCACCGACCGTGGCCGCGAGCTCAGCGGGGTCGTGCGCGAGCTCACCCGATGGGGCGCCCCCCTGATGCTGGACCCGCCGGACGCCGACGAGTTCAGGGTGCACTGGTTCGCGTTGCCTCTGCGCCACCTCTGCCGTGACGGCTCGCCCGGCGAGCCGGCGGTCACGGTCCGCGTCGGCGACCTGTACGACGGCTGCGACGTCACCGCCGAGCAGGGCCGGATCGACGTACGCCCGCCTTCGAGCGGGCGGCACGTGGACGCGACGATCACCGCACCGCCGCAGGTGCTCGTCGCGCTCTTCACAGGACTGATGAACGTGCCGGCGGCCGAAGCCCAGGGCCTGGTCGTCGACGGCTCCGCCGAGGCGTTCCGACGCCTCCTGCCGAACAAAGGACGATGAGATGCCCGTCGAGCATGACGCCTTGGGTCTCCTCGAGGAGATCGCCGCGGACTTCAGCACCGAACCCGACGTCGTTCTGGGAACGATGTTCCGCAACCCGGGCCTGCGCACCGGTGACAAGATCTTCGCCTTCCTCGGCCATGGAGGCGAGCTCATCGTGAAGCTGCCCAAGGAGGAGGTCGGGCGGCACCTCGATGCGGGAACCGCCGAGCGGGTGACCGTGGGGAAGCGCACCATGCGCGAGTGGGTCGCGCTCCCGGCCCAGGAGAGCGACACGGCGACCCTCACGTTGTGGCGCAGCGCGGCCCGGGACGCCCACGACTACGTGGCCGCGCTCGCACGAGGAAACGGGTAGCCGTTTCCCGGACCGTGCGGGGGTAGTGGGGTGCCGTGTCTGGTGCGTACGTGGTCGTGGGAACGGTGCTCGCGCTGGCGCTCGGGCTCGCGGCGGTGCTCAACCTGGTCCACCACAGGACGGCGATCATCACCGCTGACCGGCTGGGCCTGCCCCGGTCGCTGATTCGCCCGTTCGGCGTGCTCCTGGCAGCGGGAGCGGCCGGAGTGGTGATCGGCTTCGTCGTCCCGTGGGTGGGGCTGGCCGCCGCCATCGGTGTCGTGCTGTACTTCCTGGTCGCCGTCGCGGTGCACGTGCGTGCTCGCGCCTTCCTGCCCGCCACGGGCTTTCCCGGCGCGGTCGCCTTCGCGCTGCTCGCCGTGGTCGTCCTGCTCGTACGGCTACAGGCCGGCGTGTAGGGGGCCTTCCTCGACCTGGCCGATCCAGCGACCGGCGCTCTCGTCGTCGGAAGGGAAGAACGCCTCGATGCGGAGCTCCTGCGCCGTGACGTCGACCGGGGTCCCGATCGTGGAGACGACCGAGAAGAACCGCACGATCCTGCCGCCGAGCCGGAAGTGCACGTCGACGATCGGGATCGGCGCGGGTGCGGTGCGCGGCGCCGCGATGAGCGCTGCGACGTCAGGACGTGACCTGAGCTCCATCACCAGCTCGGCGGTGGCCAGGTCGAGCACGCCGCCCACCGCCTCGCGCCGTGCCCGTTCGAGGAGGGCGGGCACGACCTCCTCCCAGTTGGCGACGGCGTCGCGTACCGGCCCCTGCTCGATGATCAGCCGCAGCACGTTGGCGTCCGCCGGAATGGGCGCGGGCGCGAGCAGCGTGCCGAACAGGCGCGCCGCGCCCTGGTTGGCGCGCACCACGTTCCAGCCGCGATCCAGCACGACAGCGGGCAGCGGATCGTGGCGGTCGAGCATCCGGCCGATGGCGGACACCACCCGCCGCAACGCCGGGTCGTCGAGCCCGCTGTGCGCGAAAAGCGGCGCGAATCCGGCCGCCAGGAGCATCCCGTTGCGGTCGCGCAGCGGGACGTCCAGCGCGCCCGCCAGCCTGAGCACCATCTCCCGGCTCGGGTTGGAGCGGCCCGTCTCCAGGAAGCTCATGTGCCGCGGGGTCGTCATCGCGGCCGAGGCGAGGTCGAGCTGGCTCATCGCGCGCACCCTGCGCCAGTAGCGCACCAGGGCGCCGAAGGACGACTCCATGGACCGACCCTACGACCGGCCCGCGCCCGCGTCCCTTCCCCGCGAGGGAATCGCCACCGAGCACCCGCCGGGGCGAAGGTCCATCCATGAACCTTCCGATTCTCACCTCCGAGTCCGCCCCGGCCGGCTCCCGTGCGATCCTCGACGGCATCGAGGCCGACCTCGGTTTCGTCCCGAACCTCGCCGCCACGATCGCGGCCAGTCCCACCCTCCTGGCGGGCTTCGACGGGCTGCGTCGCGCCGTGGGCGGCGGTTCGTTCGATCCCGTGCGGCGGGAGGTCGCCGGTGTGGCGGTCGGCGTCGCCGTCGACAACGCGTACGGCGTCGCCTTCCACTCGACCGTGCTCGGCCGGCTGGGTGTCGACCGGGACGACATCGAGGCGATGCGGCGCGGCGCCGAACCGCGTGACGAGGTCCACGCCGCCGTCTACGCCTTCGCCAGGGCCCTGGTGCTCGACCGCGGCGCCGTCGACGAGGCGGTGGTACGGCGGGCCGCGGCCGCCGGGCTGGGGCAGGACGATCTGCTGCAACTGGTCACCGAGTGCGCGTTCGCGACGCTGGTCGGCCTGGTCGACAACCTGGCCGGGCGCATCGAGCTGGACGAGCCCCTGCGCCCGCAGGCCTGGAAGTGACCCTTAACCGTTACCGCACTCCCTTCACGGGAAGCACGGCCAGCGCCCCGAGCACCGACAGCGCCGCGGCCACGACGTAGACCGCGAAGTAGTTCGGCCCGTCGCCGCCGATGGCCATCAGCGGCGCGGCCATCAGCGGCGCGAGAACCTGGGGGAGCTGGTAGGCCAGCGCCACCACCCCCAGGTCCTTGCCCGCCGAGGCGTCGGCGGGCAGCACCTCGGTCATGAGGGCGACGTCCACGGAGATGTAGGCGCCCTGCCCCATGCCCGCGATGACGATGGCGACGAGCACCATGCCGAAGGTGGGGGCGACGAGGAGGATCGCCAGCCCGGCGCCGGTGAAGGCGGCGGAGGTCCAGACGATGGTCTTGCGGCGGCCGGTCCGGTCGGAGATCCACGCCGCGACGAGGGTGGTCGCGGCGCTGGCGGCCAGGAAGGCGCCCAGGGCGAGGCCGAACTTCTCCGCGGCCTCCTGCTGCGACATGCCCAGGACGTCGATCAGGTAGTACAGCAGGTAGGTCGCGACGGTGACCATGGACATGGTGACCAGGAAGCGGCACAACCAGGCCCAGGCGAAGTTCGGGTGCCGCCGCGGGTCGACCCAGTAGCTGGCGAGCAGGGTCCGCACGTCCAGCCGTACACGCTCGGTCCGCACGATGTCGCGCAACACCAGGACGAGCCCGGCGTTGGACACGAGAACCGCCACGACGGGGATCAGGAACCACAGCGGCTCCTGGCCGGGCAGGGCGGAGACCATGACGCTGCCGAACAGCGGCCCGAGCGTCGTGGCCAGCCCGAACGCGGCGGCCACGCGTGCCCGGATCCGGCTGGGGACCTGGTCGGCGATCAGGGCGTTCAGGGCGACGCTCGCCGAGGCGAAGCCGACCTGGGTCAGGATCCAGCCGGCCACGATGGCCGGCGCGCTGGGGGCGAGCGAGAGGAAGAGCATGCCCGCCGACCCGATGACCGCTCCGGCGACGATGTACGGCCTGCGGATGCCGAAACGTCCGGCCGAGCCGTCGCTGA
The DNA here is from genome assembly GCF_013761175.1 of Nonomuraea soli. Classification (GTDB taxonomy): domain Bacteria; phylum Actinomycetota; class Actinomycetes; order Streptosporangiales; family Streptosporangiaceae; genus Nonomuraea; species Nonomuraea soli. The sequence goes on along the minus strand of NZ_JACDUR010000003.1, from coordinate 552,154 downwards.
GCCGGCCGAGGGGCGGCGTGACCGCCATGACGGCGATGCCGCCGAGCGCGGCGGTCATCGACAACCATTGGGTCTTGTTCGCGGGATCGAGGACGGCCAGCCGCAGCGGGATGGAGACCCCGCCCGCCGACAGGGTGGCGAAGGCCACGCCGAGATAGGAGAGCAGGAAGAGGGGGAGGAACCAGGCGCGCTGCCTGGTTCCCGGGATGTCGGCGACCGCAGTCATGGTGGGGGGTTCCTCCGGTCAGTCGTGCAGGCCGCGGAGGGCGTCGGTGACGATCGCCTGGCCGATGCGGGCGGTCAGCAGCACCTGCTCGAACATGCCGCTCTCGTGCGTCTGGCCGACCATCCGGATCCCGGCGGCGGGGACGCCCGCGGCGGCGAGCGCGGTGACGTAGGCCTCGCCGTCGCCGCGCAGCACGTCGTGCTCGGCGGTGATCACGAGAGCGGGCGGCAGCCCTTCGAAGGAGGTAGCCAGCAGCGGGGAGACGTAGGGGTCCTTCGGCGCGACGCCCGGCGGCAGGTAGGTGTCGACGACCAGCTTGAAGTCCTCAAGCGAGCCGGGTCCCGCCGAGAAGTCCAGGTGGCCGCCGGTGAGGTCGAGCGCGGGCACCTCGAGGATCTGCAGGGCGACGGGGTGGTTGGCGCGGTCGCGGTTGACGTGGGTGAGGGCGGCGGTCAGGTTCGCTCCCGACGACTGCCCGGACAACGCGATGCGCTCGGGGTCGACGCCCAGCGTGTCCGCCTCCGCGACCAGCCATTCCAGCACCCGGTAGGCCTGCTCCAGCGCGGCGGGGAAACGGTTCTCGGGAGCCAGCGCGTAGTCGACGGCGGCGATGACGACGTTGGCCCGCTCGGCGCGCAGCGCGCAGAGCGCGGCGGGGTACGGGTGGTGCAGGCCGCTCTGCCGCCAGGCGCCGCCGAACAGGAACATGCTGACCGGCAGGCGGCCCTGCGCCTCGCGCGGGTAGAACAGGCGGACCTTGACCGGCAGCTCACCGTCGACGGTGTATTCGCGGGTCGGCACCTCGGGGGCGGGCAGCCCGAGCGCCGGGTAGATCGCCTGCTCGTAGGCGAGCGCCCGCTCGCGGTACTCCGCGGGTTCCTGGGAGGGCTCGGGCGGGGCGACGCCGAGTTCGGCGACGGCGGCGATCAGCGCGGGGTCGATGGCCATGGTCAGTTCCTTCCGGTGTACAGGGCGAGGCGGGACTGCCACTCCCTGGCGATGGCTGAGGTTCTGGTGAGGGAGCAGGAGCCGTGCGCCTGGCCGGGCGCACGCCAGTGGGTGACGTCCACTCCCGCCTCGCCGAGCCGTACGGCATAGGCCTCGCCGGAGTCGCGCAGCGGGTCGGCCTCCGCGGTGATCACCAGCGCGGGAGGCAGGCCGGTCAGGTCGGCCGACATCGGCATGGCCGTCTCCTCCGGCCCTTGGTACAGCCCGCGCAGGGCCGCGAGGTCAAGAGAGCCCTCCAGCGCGGCATAGGTCTGGTAGGACGCGTCGTCCTCCAGGTCCATGGTGGTCATCGGGACGTTGAGGATCTGATGGTGCAGCACGTCACGGGCGTGGATCGCGACCATCGCGGCCAGGTTGCCGCCCGCCGAGGTGCCGACGACCCCGACCCGCCGCGGGTCGACGTCCAGGTCGGCGGCGTTGCCGATCAGCCAGGTCAGGACGTCGAGGCTGTCGTGGAGGGCGGCCGGGAAGGGATGATCCGGCGCCAGACGGTAGTCGACGTCGAAGTGGTCCCAGCCGCCCTCCACGGTCATGGCGGACAACATGCGGTGGTTGACCTCCTCCCGCACGCTGCCCAGGATGAAGCCGCCGCCGTGGAGGCTGAGCCGCGCGGGGCGCGGGCCGGACGTGCCCGGCGCCTGGTAGCGCAGGACGGTGACCTCCCCGTCCCTGGTGGGCACGAGGTACTCCGTCACCCGGCAGTCCTCGGGCGCGGGGAGGGTGTATCTCCTGGCGAGCTCGTCGGACAGGACGATGGCGGCCTTGCGCCACAGCCGTGTGTCAGGGGAGGCCAGGTCGGGCAGGGTGGCCGCGATCCCTTCCGCGTCACGCACCCATTCGACGACGGCGGGCTCGCAACCCGCCGCGAGGGCCACATCGGCTCTCGTCACATCCGACTCCTTTCGAAGTGCTTCGATAAAGCACTTTATGAACCGGAGCCGACCAGGTCAATGCGCTAGGGTGACAATGTGGGCGGCCGAGGCGAAGTGACGATCTACGACGTCGCCCAGCGCGCGGGTGTCAGCATCTCGACGGTGTCGCTGGTGATGAACCATCCCGACCGGGTCAAGGCGGGCACGCGAGCGCGAGTGGTGGAGGCCGCGGGCCAGCTCGGATACCGTCCCCGCGCCACCGCCTCCGAGCGGGCCAGGGAACGCGTCGGCAAGATCGCGGTCATCGCGCCGTTCACCAGCTACGAGTCCTACCGCACCCGGTTGTGCGGCATCCTGTCGGCGCTGACGAGCTCGGAGTTCGAGGTCGTCGTCCACGACACCCCGTCCGCGACCGTGATCGAGGAGCCGCTCCTCGACGTGCTGCCCGTGCGCGGAGACGTCGACGGCATGATCATCATGGGCCTGCCGGTCTCGGAGGAACGCGCCACCTGGCTGGCCGACTGGGGCCCGCCCACCGTCCTGGTCGACGTCGCGCACCCGCGCTTCTCCAGCGTCGACTTCGACAACGAGCCCGCCGGGCATCTGCTGGCCGGTCACCTCCTGCGAAGCGGGCACCGCCGCCTGGGCTACGTGCTGGAACCCTACGTGGCGACCGCCTACGACTCAGCAGGCTCGCTCCGCCTCGACGGCATCCGCCGCGCGCTCCAGGACGCGGGCGGAGCCGAGGCGGGCTACCACCTGGAGTTGTTCCAGCTGGCCGACCGAGACCCCGCCGCCGCGAAATCGGCCCTTCCCGCGTTGCTGGAGGCCGCGCCCGAGACCACCGCGCTGGTGGCACACCACGACGGCTTCGCCGCCGCCCTGCTCATCAGCGCGCGCCGGGCAGGGCTGAGCGTTCCGGGGCAACTCGCGATCGCCGGGTTCGACGACGGCCTCCTGGCCGACAGCCTCGACCTCACCACCGTCCGCCAGCCCTTGATCGAGTCGGGCAGGAACGCCGCCGACCTGCTCAGGCTCGTCATCGAGACACCCGACCGCACGCCGGTCCGCATCACCCTCGCGCCCGAACTCGTCGTCAGGGCCACCGCCTAGCCTTCGCCGTAGCGCGAACCGGCCCACGCGTCAGGGGCGGAAGGCCCAGACGGAGCCGTCGCGACGGGACGGCGTGCCGCCGACCGCCCAGACCGAACCGCTGCCCAGCTTGACGGCCAGGTCGCGGACGGTCGCGCTCCTGCTCGGAGCCGCCGGGAACCCGCCCGCCTCGACACCGTCCGGGAGGATGTGCAGGAAGCGGCTGCCCGCGCCCTTGGCGTCGTAGACGATCCAGGCTCCGCCCCGGCCGTCGGGCTCGGCCTGGGCGCGCGGCTGGATGCCGGGCTCCTTGCGCACCTCGAAGGTCCAGTCACCCGGATAGCCGGACAGCAGCAGGGTCTCGCCGCAGTAGGCGGGCTTGATCGTGCCGCACGGCCAGGCGGTCCAGCCGACGGCCATGATCCGTCCGGTCTCGCCGTCCATGGCGACATCCGTCAGCTCCGAGATCTGGCCGGCGTGCGAGGACGGGACCGCGGGGATGGGGACCGCGCGCCAGGTCGTGCCGGACCAGCGGGCCATCGCCGCGGTGCCATGGACCGATCCCGCCGCCCACTTGCCGTCGAGGCCCTTGATCGCGATGGGCGTGGGAACCTTGCGCCAGACCGAGCCGTCCAGGCGTCGCACCGTGGACCGCGCCTTCCAGCCGGCCCTGCCGGAGAAGGTGGTCGAGTCCTCGATGACCCACAGGTTCCTGCCGATGGACTGGGCCCGGTCCACCCGGCCGTACGGCCAAGGCTTGACCTGCCAGCGCTTGCCGTCCCACCGGGCGTATCGCGTCGTGCCGAAGGCCCAGACCCGGGTGTCGGAGGCCGAGGCCAGACGCTTCACGCGGAAGCCCGGTCCGGTGACCCGCTTGAGGTTCTTCAGCAGGACGGGCTTGCCGCTCCTGGTCCCGGCGACCCAGACCGCTCCGCCCGGCGTCACGGTCACCGCGTCGTAGGAGGCGTGCCGGTCGTGGTGGACGACCTTCCACTGAAGGGCCGGTGCCGCCGTGAGCAGCAGGGCGACGGTCGCGGCAGTGCCGGAGAACAACAGTCCCATGCGGGTGAGACGCGCTTTTCCGTGCAAAGGTTGGCATTGACTGACAGTGATATGGCGCGACTTTTCGACACTCGGCGCCCGACCGTGGGTGTGCGCCCTTGCCCCGCGGCCCCCAGGTCAGTCCGCCGGCTCGGGCTCCAAGCCGATCAGCAGGTTGAAGGCGCCGGTCAGCAGGTTCAGCGACACGAGGCCGACGAGTTCGGCGATCACCCGGTCGCTCCACCCGTGGGCACGCAGCTCGGCCACGTCCTCGTCGGTGAGGGACGAGGGCTCGGCCAGCACGCGGACGGCCACGCCGATCAGGGCGGCCTCGCGCGCGTCGGTGGAGGTGCCCTGGCGGGCCAGCTCGATGTCGGCCTCGCTGAGGCCCGCCCCCCGCGCGGCCCTGGTGTGCGCCGACAGGCACATCGAGCAGCCGATCCACTCCTGGAGCGCCAGGGAGATCTTCTCGCTCAGCGGGCGGGGGATCTTCACGCGTTTGATCGCGCGGGAGAACTCCAGGTAGCCCTGGAGCAGGGCGGGCGAGTGGGCCATCGTGGCCACCATGTCGCCCACGCTGCCGCCCCTGGCGACGATGTCGCCGAGGATCTCGCGGGACTTCTGGTCGGGGGCCTGCTGGGGGTCGAGTGGTTGAAGGCGTCTCATCGTGTCCTCCTCGATTGCCCGCAACGCTATACCCCCTTGGGGTATTCCAGCAACGTGATTGTCTCCAGGGCCAGGAGCAGCTCGGCCGCCTCCACCGGGTGGTCGACCGAGCGGCCGGTGAGCTCGTGCAGCTTGCCGAGCCGGTAGCGGACCGTGTTGCGATGGCAGAACAGCGCGGTCGCCGCGGCCGGCGTCGAACCGGCGGCGTCGAACCAGGCGCGGGCGGTGGACATGAGCGTGTCCCGCTCGTCGCGAGGGAGGTCGAGCAGGGGGCCGAGGATCCGGCGGGCCAGGTCGTCCGCGGTCTCCGGGCTGCCGGCGATCAGCGTGGCGATCGGGCGGTCGCCGTAATGGCAGACGGCCTCGGCGCCGTACGGCACGGCCGCGAGCGCCAGCCGGGCCAGGCGCAGGGCCGCGGCGGTCTGGGAGAGCTGGTGGTAGACGGGACTGACCCCGAAACGCCCACCCGCGAGAAGCGGGAAAGAGGGGAGTGGGCCATTGGACGGGCCACCGAGCGGGCTGGTGGACGGGCCGCTGGGTGAGCCTTTGGGCGGCCTACCGAGCGGGCCCTTGGACGGGCCGCCGAGCGCGCCGCTGAGCGGGCCATTGGACGGGCCGCCGAGCGCGCCGATGACCGGGCCACCGAGCGGTCTGGTGGATGGGCCGCTGGGCGTGTCGTCGGGGGCGAGGCCTGGCGCGAGGGCGGCCGGCATGGCAATGACCGCCAGCCGCTCAGCGGGAAGGTGACGCTGCACCGCCGTGGCCGGCAGGTCGGCGGTGGCGTCGGCGGCGATGACGTGGAAACGCCCGCGCTGGGGCAGCCCCAGCGCGTCGGCCGCCTCCCGGATCCGCGCGGGGTCGGTGCCGAGGAGCGCGTCGAACAGGCGGTCACGATCGAGCCTGTCCCGCAGCTCACGCTCCGCCTCCACCTCCCGGTACGCCTCGCGGATCGTCTCCGACAGCAGGTCGAGGCCGAGCCACAACTCCCCGGCGCTCTCGATGAGCACGGCATGCTCGGCGGGCGTGGTCTCGGCGGCGATGCGCTCCCACAGGAACTGCGTGCCGATCCGGTAACTGTGCAGCAGCGCCGCCAGCGGGATGCCGCGCAGCGCCCGCCTGCGCGCGTTGGCCTTGGCGACGTCGGCCGGCGACGCCGACCCGCCGCCGAGATGGGCGAGCGACACCCGCAACTGCTCGGCGCAGACCGAGGCGACGTCGTCTTCCGGCACAACCGCCAGCTCGATCTCCGCCGCCCGCACCCGGCGGGCCAGCAGGATCGCCAGCTCGTCGACTCGGGCAAGTAGCCGGGCGGTCAACGCCGCAGGTCCTGGTCCGTTCACGCCGCGCATTGTGCCACCGCACAATCCCGGCGGCCAGATTCACGACCTGTGCCCGTTGTGACCCCCGGCACCGAGCGAGATTCTGGAACCCCGGCCCTCGCTCGATGCGGAGACGACGTGAACCTCGACCCCATCCCCACCGACCAGCTGACCTTCCGCCTCCCGCAGAAGTTCGACAACGTCGAGGACGAGCGGCGGCACCGCCAGGAACGCCTCGTGGCCGCACTGCGCCTGTTCGGCAGGTTCGGCTTCGAGGAGGGCGTGGCCGGGCACATCACCGCCCGCGACCCCGAGCACAGCGACTACTTCTGGGTCAACCCGTTCGGCATGAGCTTCAAGCACATCAGGGTCAGCGACCTGATCCTGGTCAACCATGAGGGCCAGGTCGTCCACGGCAAGTACCACGTCAACCAGGCGGCCTTCGCCATCCACTCGATGGTGCACCAGGCCCGCCCCGACGCGGTCGCCGCCGCTCACTCCCACTCGGTGTACGGCAAGGCGCTGTCGTCGCTCGGCACCCAGCTGGAACCGCTGACCCAGGACGCCTGCGCCTTCTACGAGGACCACGGCCTCTTCGACGACTACACGGGGGTGGTGCTGGAGACCGAGGAGGGCCGCAGGATCGCCACCGCGCTGGGCTCGCACAAGGCCGTCATCCTGCGCAACCACGGCCTGCTGACCGTGGGCGACTCCGTCGACGCCGCCGCCTGGTGGTTCATCACGATGGAGCGTTCGTGCCAGGCCCAGCTGCTGGCCAAGGCGGCGGGCCCAACCGTGTCGATCGAGCACGACCAGGCCAAGCTCACCCACGGCCAGATCGGCAACGACCTGGTCGGCTGGATCAACTTCCAGCCGCTCTACGACCAGATCGTGCGCTCTGAGACCGACATGTTCGACTGATCCTCCGTCTGGTAGTTCCTGGCGTGCAGTTCGTAGAGCGTCGCGTACAGTCCTCCCGCACCCTCAGCTCCCCGTGCCGAAGCAGCCGGGGAGCCCGCGGTTTTGCCTCGGCCGTGCGGTCGGGCGGCCGGGCAGGTGGGCGCGACGAAGCAGCCGGGCGGCCTTGCAGCTTTGTCCCGGTCGGGGCAGCCGGGCGGCCGGGACCGGCGAGGCAGCCGGGAGCCTGCAGCTTTCGCCTCGGCCGTGCGGACGGGCGCGGCTCGGCGGAGCAGTCGGGGAGCCCGCGGCCTTGCCTTGGCCGTGCGGTCTGGCAGGTGGGCGCGGCGGAGCAGCCGGGCAGTCTGCAGCTTGTCTCGGCCGGCATGCGGAGAGCCCCAGGTTTGCCGTGCCGGGCGTCACCGTCTCCGGGGTGGGGTCACTTCAGGAGCGCCGTCCGGGGGGTGAAGTTGCCGCGGGCGAAGCTGGCCGCGTCGAGGACCTGGACTCGCCACGGATCGAGGCGCAGCACCGTGAAGCCCTCGGACTCGGGTCCCGGCAAGCCGAACTCGCGCAGGTCGTAGCCGAGCGGCGGCGGGGCCGTGGTGAACATCTCCCACACGTGGCGCTTGGTCTCGACGTCGTCGACCCACGACGTGGCCGCCTCGCCGAGGACGACGTTCTGCTCGGGGCTCCAGTAGGAGAAGGCCACCTGGGGATTGGCGGCCAGGTGGGCTCCCTTGACGCCGGCGTTGGCGGTGAAGATCCAGCCCACGGGGCGTTCGTCGATCACTTCCCAGATCGGGTGCAGGATGCGTGAGCGGGGGCGCCCCTGGCCGTCGACCGTGGTCACGGTGCACCAGATGATCTCCGAGGTGAAGGTCAGGAACTCGTCCTTCAAGGCGCTGAATGATTCGGTCATGAGCTGGATGATGTCATCCCCGGCCGACAATCGGCGCTCGCTCCCTGATGCGGTCGGCGATCGCGGCGCCCAGTTCCTCGGTGGTCCCGCGGCCGTGGAGGTCGGGGGTGAGCGGGGCGTCGGAGGGGCCCGCCGCGAGGACGTCCTCGATGGCGGCCAGCAGGTGGGCGCCCGCGTCCGGGTGGCCGAGGTGGTCGAGCATCATCGACGCGCACCAGATCTGGCCGACCGGGTTGGCGATGCCGAGCCTGGCGATGTCGGGGGCCGAGCCGTGCACCGGTTCGAACAGGCTCGGGGAGGCGCGGTCGGGGTTGATGTTGGCGCTCGGGGCGATGCCGATCGTGCCCGTGCAGGCGGGCCCGAGGTCGGACAGGATGTCGCCGAACAGGTTGCTGGCGACCACGACGTCGTAGCGGTCGGGGTGGAGGACGAAGTTGGCCGCCAGCGCGTCGATGTGGCACCTGTCGTGGGCGACGTCGGGGAAGTGCTTGGCCATCTCCTCGACGCGCTCGTCCCAGTAGGGCATCGAGATCGAGATGCCGTTGCTCTTGGTGGCGGAGGTGAGGTGGCGGGCCGGGCGGCGCGAGGCGAGCTCGAAGGCGTAGCGCAGCACCCTGTCGACGCCGACCCGCGTCATCACGGTCTCTTGGAGGACGGTCTCGCGCGGGGTGCCCTCGAAGATCCGGCCTCCGATGCTGGAGTACTCGCCCTCGGTGTTCTCCCGCACGACCAGGAAGTCGATCTCGCCCGGTTCGCGCCCGGCGAGGGGGCTGCGCACTCCTGGCATGAGGCGGCAGGGGCGCAGGTTGACGTACTGGTCGAAGCCGCGGCGCATCTGGAGCAGGCTGCCCCACAACGACACGTGGTCGGGAACGACCGCGGGCCAGCCGACGGCGCCGAAGAAGATCGCGTCGTAGGCGGCGAGGGTGTCGTGCCAGTCGTCGGGGAGCATGGTGCCGTGGCGTTGCCAGTAGGGGGCGCTGGCGAAGTCGAAGTGGTCGAAGCGCAGGTCGAGGCCGAACACGCCGGCGGTCGCCTCCAGGGCGCGCAGGCCTTCCGGCACGACCTCGGTGCCGATGCCGTCGCCCGGGATCACGGCGATGCGGTGGGTGGCGGAGGGAGGAGGGGCGACGGTGGCGGACATCGGGGTCGGCGCTTCTGGCTGGCCGGTGGGCGTCATCGTGGTCTCCGCTCCGTGTGGGCGCCGAGGTCCGTCAGGGACCCCTGGGCGTCCTCGATGACGAGCCGCTCGGCGGTCGCCGAGTCGCCCTCGCGCAGGGCGCGTACCAGGGCGCGGTGGGTGGAGTAGCGGTCGAGCCCGAACCGGTCGTTCACGGCGATCTGGCCGAGGATGCGCGCCCGCCGCTCCGGCTTGGAGAACACCTGCGACTGCTCCAGCAGCCGCACCAGCACCGGGTTGGCCGCGCACGCGTTCAGGGTCTCGTTGAAGTCCTGCATGTGGTCGAGCAGCGCGATGAGCTGCCGCTCGACGTTCTCGCCGTTGCGGTGCCGGGTGACGATGACGATCAGCAGGTCGTCGGTGGCGTCGAGGATCGTGTCGAGCGTGTCGAGCTGGTCGGCGGTGGCGTGCCTGGCGGCGAAGCGGGCGACCAGGCCGCGCAGGCCGATCTCGACCTCGGCGAGGTCGGCGATGGCGCGTTCGGCGATGTCGGCGACGACGACGGTGCGGGGGCCGGTGCGCTGGATGAGCCCGTCCTGCTCCAGGCGGCGCAGCGCTTCGCGTACGGGGGTGGGGCTGACCTCGAGCTGCTCGGCGAGGCCGCGCTCGGTGACCTTCTGCCCTGGGCGCAGCGCGCCTGACCCGATCGCTTCGCGCAGGGACTGGTAGGCGAGGTCGGCCCGGGTTTCGCTGCCCGCGTCGGCTGGCGGTTTGACCGTCATGAGTTCACCGTAGCAAAGGCCGATGCTGTTGCTTGACAGTTTTGCTATAGCAAGTATTGTGACGCCTGCCACACCCCCCGAGGAGGTCGTCAGTGAGCAGCGAAACCCAAGGACGTGCGGTCCACTCCGGAGGAATGATCACGTTCTACGTGGCCCTCGCCGTCTTCGCGCAGGAGTCGACCTGGAACTTCTACGACAGCCGCGTCCCCGAGCTGCTGCGCGACTACATCGCCAGCGCGGCGGTGATCGGGCTGCTCATGGGCATGGACAACCTGCTGGGGGTCTTCATCCAGCCCGCCATGGGCAACCGTTCCGACAACACCCGGACCGCGTGGGGGCGTCGCATCCCCTACCTGGCGGTCATGATGCCGCTGGGCGCCGTGCTGTTCCTGCTCATCCCGCACGCCTCCTCGCTGGGATGGCTGATCCTGCTGATCTTCCTCTACGCGGTGGTGATGAACAGCTTCAAGCCGATCAGCGAGTCGCTTCTGCCCGACTTCATCAGGCCGGAGCGCCGGAGCCGGGCCAACGCGGCGGTCAAGACGGCTGCGGCACTGACGGTGATCGTCGCGGCGCTGGTCAGCCTGCTGCTCGTGGACGACCATCCGCAGCTGGCGTTCGCCGTACCTGCGGGGCTCATGCTGGCGGCGGCCGCCGTACTGGTCTGGAAGGTTCGTGACAGCGACTCGGACGGCTATCAGGCGGCCCTCGCGGAGGATGCGGCGGACGCGGCGGTGAGGGGCGCCCCCGGAGAGGCCACCGCCACAGAGGGCGCCGCCACACAGGGTGCCGCCGCAGAGGGCGCCGCCGCGACGGGTGCCGTGACGGCCGGTGCCGAGGGGCAGGGGACGAAGATCGGTGCGATCCTTCGCGACCTGGCCCGCGACCCCGACCGCAGCCGCCTGCTGATGATCGTCACCGTGTTCGTCTTCGGCAGCGCCTGGGCCGCCTCGCGCGCCCTCATGACCCCTTACGGCGTCGAGGCGCTGGGTCTGTCGGACGGCGAGGCGGGCGGCCTGACGTTGCCCAGCGGCATCGCGTACATCCTGGCCGCCTTCCCCGCGGCCCTGCTCGCCGAGCGTTTCGGGCGATTGCGGGTCATCATGGTCGGAATGGCGATCTTCGCGGTCGGCACGATCCTGGGAACCGTGGTCCAGAACCCTGTCGCGACCATGGTCACGCTGTGCCTCGCGGCGGCGGGCGCGGCCGGATTCATGATCAACGCAGTCGTGGTCCTGTGGAACCTGGCCCCGTCGTCCAGGGTCGTCGGCACGTACACGGGCCTGTACACCGTCGGCTGGGCGGGTGGCGCGATGGCAGGTCCCGCCCTCGTCGGGCTGGCGGTCGATCTCACCGGCTGGCACCTGATGCTCCTGCACATCACGGTCCTGGCTCTCATCGCCATCGTGCTGGTCATCCGCGTCGACCGGCTGCAGCGCGGCGCCGCGGCGCAGGGGAGGTCCCTGTGACGCGCGTCGTCGTGGTCACCACCGACTACCTGGAGCCAGGAGACGAGGTCGACCTCCTCCTGCGGCAGGAGGGCTTCGCCACGCGTCACCACCCCCTGCGCGGGACCCGCGGACACGATGAGCTGGTCGCGATCCTCGATGGCGCGGAGGGTGCGCTGATCGCCAACGAGCCGATGACGGCGCGGGTTTTCGCCCAGGTCTGCGGGCTGCGGGCGGTGGTGCGCACGGGCGTGGGCCACGACTCCGTCGACGTCGAGGCGGCCACTCGCGCGGGCGTCTCGGTGAGCAACCTGCCGGGCGTCAACGCCAACGCCGTCGCCGAGTACACGATGGCGTTGCTGCTGGCGCAGGCGCGCCGCCTGGTGCCCGTGGCGGCCGGGGTCCGGGCGGGCGGGTGGCCGCGCGAGGACGGCTGCGAGCTGCGCGGCAAGACACTCGGGCTTCTCGGGTACGGCTCGGCCGCCCGCGCCGTGGTGCCGCTGGCGAAGGCCTTCGGGCTGAGGGTGTTGTGCACCACGAGGACGCCGCAGCACGATCCCGGTGTCGATTTCGTGGAGCTCCACGACCTGCTCGCCGCCTCCGACTTCGTCTCCCTGCACGCCGCCCTCACCCCCGCCACCCGGCAGCTGATCGACGCAGCCGCGCTGGCCAGGATGAAGCCCACCGCCCACCTGATCAACACCGCACGTGGCGCGATCGTCGACGAGAACGCCCTGGCCGAGGCCGTACAAGCCGGGCGGATCGCAGGAGCGGCCCTGGACGTGACCGAGACAGAGCCGCTCCCGGCCGGCAGCCCGCTGCGCGGCGTGCCCGGCATCACCGTCTACTCCCACCTGGCCGGCCAGACCGCCGAAGCACGCCGCGCCGCCGGCATCGAGGGCGCCCGCGAACTGGTGGCCGCCCTGCGCGGACGGCCACGCTCCTCGCTCAACGCCCACCTGCTGACCACCGAAGAAACGAGGACGAGATGACAGAGGCTCAACGGGAGTCGGTCAGGGTACTGACCCCGGTCGGGATGCTCGGAGCGGGTTTCCCGCGCGAGACGGTCGACCGGGGGATCGCGCTGGGCGCCGACGTGATCGCCGTCGACGGCGGCTCCACCGATTCCGGGCCCTACTACCTGGGCTCAGGAACTGCCAAGACGGCGGCGGCCGCGGTGGCGGGCGACCTGCGGATCCTGCTGCGCGCCTCGGCGTCGGCCGGCATCCCGGTGGTCATCGGCTCGTGCGGCACGAGCGGCACCGACTCCGGCGTCGACTGGGTCGCGGGCATCGCCGAGACGATCCTGCGCGAGGAGGGCCTGACCCTCAGGATCGCCCGCATCTACAGCGAGCAGCGGGCTGAGACGCTCAAGGAGCGGCTCAACGAGGGCCGTGTCCATCCGCTGCCGCCGCTGGGCGACCTCGACGCCGCCACGCTCGACTCCTGCAGCCACATCGTCGGCATGATGGGCCACGAGCCGATCGTCGCGGCGCTGCGGGCCGGGGCCGACGTGGTGCTCGCCGGGCGGGCCACCGACACCGCGGTGGCCGCCGCGTACCCGCTGATGCTGGGCATGCCCGCCGGGCCGACCTGGCACGCTTCCAAGATCGTCGAGTGTGGCGGCCAGTGCACCACCAACCCGCGCGCGGGAGGCGTCCTGGCCACCATCGACCACGACGGCTTCACCATCGAGCCGCTGGACCCGGCCAACGCCTGCACGCCGACCTCGGTGGCCGCCCACATGCTGTACGAGACCGTCGACCCGTTCCGTATGCGGGAGCCCGCGGGCACGCTCGACGTCTCCGACGCCGTCTACACGGCGCTCGACGAGCGGCGTGTCCGCGTGGAGGGCTCGCGCTTCGAGCTCGCCGACCAGCACACGATCAAGCTCGAGGGTGCCCGGGTCACGGGCTACGAGACCATGTCGTTCACCGCGATCCGTGACCCGCACATCCTGTCCAAGATCGAGGAGTGGGCCGCTCTGATGCACAGGATCCTCCGTGCGAGGGTGCGGCAGACGCTCGGGCTCGAACCGCCGCAGTACGCCGTGGACCTGCGCCTGTACGGCTACAACGCGGTGCTCGAAGACCTCGATCCCGCGACCGGCCCGCCGCGCGAGGTGGGGGCGATGTTGCTGGTCAACGCCCCCGACCAGGCCACGGCCACCGCCGTGGCCAAGATCGCCAATCCGCTGATGCTGCACCTGCCGACCCCTGACATGGCCTACCTGCCGAGCCTGGCCTTCGCCACCTCGCCCGCGGAGATCGAGCGCGGCCCGGCGTACGAGTTCGTGCTGAACCACGTCGTGGACGTCGACGAACCGTCCGAGCTGTTCCGCGTCGAGATCGCCGAGGAGGCGTCCCGTGACTGACGATCGCAAGCTCACGCTCGGAGAGCTGGCCCTGGAGGTGCGGTCCAAGAACGCGGGACCGTTCTGGATCACCATGGAGCTGTTCATGCGTTCGGCCGAGGACTACGCGATCGTCGCCGACGAGGAGTTCGTCAACGAGGAGGTCGTCGCACGGCTGTACGCGCTGGACCCGGCGGACGTGCTGATCTTCCGCATCCCGGCGCTGAACGTCGTGAAGATCTCCTTCCCCCGCCCGGTCGCGCAGGGAGGGCTGCGCGACCGCGACATTCACGCCGGACAGCACCACGTCCCGCTGGCGGCGCTCGTGCCTCCGTGAGGTGAGGTGAGGTGAGTCAGCAGACGTTCCTGACGGGCCGGGCGTCGCCGCCGGGGAACAGCTCGCCCGGGTAGCTCGGCGGCGGGGCGGACGGCCGGGTCGTGGCGGGGCGGAAGCACAGGTTCGACGGCCGGTCCGCGCTCGGCGGGACCACGTCCACCCCGGCCTGCACCCACTTCGCGCACGGGTTGACCGTCCCCTGGAGGCACGCGAGCTCGCCGACGCCCAGTGTGGAACCGCCGTTCAGCACCCGGGGGTTGTCCATCGCGGCCCCGCCCGCCGCCCGGAACAGCGGCGCGCCCACGGCGTCCTGGACGACGAACTGCGCCGAGCTGAAGCGCGGACGCCATCGGGTGGGGTAGTTCGCCACGCGGGCGCGGCGGGTGCCCACGATCACGTCACCCCCCGCGTGCACGCGGAAGAACATCGACGAGTCGCACGTGATGGCCAAACCGTCGCCGCCTGCGTCGATGCGGGAGCCGTCCGACGGGACACGCGAGCGGGGGCGGGGGCCGCGCGGGGAGTCGGCGAAGCTCGGGCGGTTGACCAGATACTCGCCGAACGCGAAGTACGACTTCTCGACGCGGCCGCCGTCGCGGACGAGCCGTGCCGCCAGGCCGGCGCGGACCATCGGGCGTTCCCGGACGCCGCCCAGGCCGACCCAGGTGTAGTAGGTCCCGGCGGGGGCGGTGTCGGGGAGGCACGGGACGGTGATGAACGCCTCGGCGGCGGACGGGCTGCGTCTGGGGTGGCCGTCCTGGTACGGGTGCCTGAAGCCGTTGAAGTACAGGCCCGACCAGGGGTGGGCGTCGGTGTTCGCGGAGGCGTCCGGCAGGGTGGTGGCCATTGCGGCGCTCAGCAGGCCGAAGACGAGCAGTGGCCTGGCCAGGCCGCAGGGCGGGCGGAATCGGTTCGTCATCGCGGTCTCCTCTGGGGAGCGGGATCGGGATGGGCGCCCTGTCCATGACTGTCGCGCGTGGGGCGGCGGGGGGCCTGAGTAGTCGGCTACTCAGGTGATTACTCAGGCCGTGACGGGCGCCGCGGTCGTACGATTTGCGCGTCGGCGAGGGACATGGGCGAGGGACACGGGAGGCGCCGTGGACACGGGGCCCTGGGCAGGTCGCACAACGGGGTGGCCGTTCGTCGGCCGGGTGGCCGAGCGCGAGCGCGCGCTGACGATCCTGCGGCGGAGCAACATCGTGATCGCCGGCGCCGCGGGCGTCGGCAAGTCCCGCCTCGCGGCTGAACTGGCGGCCTCGTTCCAAGCGCCCGTCCGGGTGCGCGGCACCCACGCGGCCGGCGCGCTCCCGCTGGGCGCGTTCGCCCCGCTGCTGCCCGGCGGGGAACCGGGCGCCAACCCGCTGCGCTGGGCCGCCGACGCGATCCTGGCGCGCCGCCCGTCCCTCCTGGTCGTCGACGACGCGCACCTGCTCGACGCCTCCTCCGCCGCGCTGGCCCACCAGCTGTCCGCCCGCGTGCGCGTGCTGGCGACAGTGCGGACGGGCCAGGAGTGTCCCGACTCGGTCGCGGCCCTGTGGGAGGACGACCGGGGCGCCCGCCTCGACCTCGACCCGCTCGGCCAGGACGAGACGGCCGAGCTGCTGTCAGGTGTGCTCGGCGGCCAGGTCGACCGGGCGGCGGCGGTGCGGCTGCACGAGCTGAGCCAGGGCAACGCGCTGCTCCTGCGCGAGCTGGTCGCCGCGGCCCTTGAGGGGGGTGTTCTCGCGAGACCGGGCCAGGTGTGGCGGCTCGACGGGGAGGTGCCGCGTGCCCCGCGTCTCATCGAGGTCATCGAGCGCCGGATGGGCAGGTACGGCGATGCGGTGACGGCGGTGCTGGAGCTGGTCGCGCTCGCCGAGCCGATCGGCCTGGCCCCGCTGGGGAGCCTGGCCGGTCACGAGGCGGTCGAGGAGGCGGAGGAGCGCGGCCTGATCCAGGTGGTGATGGGTGACCGGCGCACGGAGGTCAGGCTCGCGCACCCGCTTTACGGCGAGGTGGTCCGTGCTCGCGCGCCCGTTCTGCGCCTGCGCCGCCGGTACCGGGAACTCGCCGAGGCCGTGGAGGCGACCGGCGCCCGCCGCAGGGAGGACGTGCTGCGCGTCGCCGCCTGGCGCCTGGAGAGCGGGACGACGACCCGGCCCGCTCCGCTGCTGCGGGCCGCGCGCACCGCGTGGGCCGCGCACGACTACCCGCTCGGACTGCGCCTGGCCGAGGCCGCGTGGGACAACAGCTCGGGCCCTGACGTGCCCCACAGCGACCGCGCCGACATGGCCGACGACAGCCACGCCGACGTGCCCGACGGCTATCGCGCCGACGCCGCGATCATGTACGGCACTCTGCTCAACTACTCGGGTCGCGCCGAGGAGGCGCTGGCCGTGGTGGAATCGGTGCCCGGCGAAGGCTGCGACGAGCGTCGTCGTACCGAGCTGACACTCACCCGCGCCTGGAGCCTGGCCTTCGGGCAGGTCCGCATGGACGAGGCGGTCGGTCTGCTGACCCGCGTCCGCGAGGAGATCACCCAGCGGTCCCTGCGTCAGGATCTGAGCTGCCTGCTCCTCGTGATCGTCGGCGGTTCCGGCGACCTCGACCGCATACTCTCGCTCGCCGAAGCCCTGCTCGCCGAGCCTCCCGAGACCGCGGCCGTCAAGGCGCAGGCGCTGAACTGCCGGGCGGCCACGCTCGCGACGCTGGGCCGCTACGGTGAGGCGCTCGCCGACATCCGCGACGCCCTCGACGACCTGGCGGAATGGCACGACGCCGTGCCGGTGATCGTCCAGCCGCTGTACTCCAACTGGGCGCTCACGTGCCTCATGTCGGCGGACCTCGAAGGCGCCGACGACGTGCTGGATCGCATGGAGTCGCTGCTCGGCCGGGGCAGGGGGTCGATCTACGCGGCTGACAACATCGCGATCCTGCGATCGGCGGCGGCACGCATGCGTGGCAGGTTCGCCGAGGCGCGCAGGCACGTCGCCCCGCCGTACGAGCCGAAGGGCGACGACGTGCTGTCCGGCATGGTGCACATCGAGCGCGCCCATGTCCTGGCGCTGACCGGCGACGCCGTCGGCGCTCGCGTGGCCTTCGACGCGGGGGTCGGCGGGCAGTCCCGTCACGGCTCGCTGCACCTCATGTGGCGTTACCTGACCGAGCCGTGGCTGCTCGCCGCCGAGGGTGACACGAAGGGCGCCGCCGCGTTCGCGCTGGGGACGGCGGCTCATGGCCGTGGTCTGGGGCTGCTGCCCTTCGTGACGGCCGCCCTGCACACGGTCGCCCGGCTCGGCTACGCGGACCTGGCCGCCGAGCATCTGCCGTTCCTCGAGGAGGGCCCGCTGGAGGGCCCGTACGCGCCCGTCGTGCTCGCACACTGCCGGGCGGCGGCAGCCGGGGACGGCGCCGCCCTGGAGGAGGTGGCCGCGGCCTTCGAGCGGCTCGGCTGCATCCCGTTCGCGGCCGAGGCGCTGGCCCAGGCCGCTGCCGCCTGGGAGCGGTCGGGCCGGGCGACGGCCTCGCGCGTCGCGGCGGGCCGCGCCTGGACGCTCGCCGCCCGATGCGAAGGCCTCACCACCCCGGCGGTCGCGAGCCTGACGGCTCCCGGCCTGACCCGGCGCGAGGCGGAGATCGCGAGGCTGGCGTGCGCGGGCCTGTCGAGCAAGCAGATCGCCGAGCAGCTCGTGTTGTCGACCCGAACGGTCGACAACCATCTGCAGAGCGTGTACGGCAAGCTCGGTGTCACGAGTCGTGCGGAGCTGAAGCGCATCCTGGTCTAGCCGGACGCGGGCGAAGCCCCCATCAGCCGGGCGAGCCGCTCCCAGGCCGGGGACGACGCGCCGGGCTGCGACTGGGCGGCCAGCCTGGCGATCGCCGGGTTGTCGACCGGCTCGCACTCCGACCGGCTCGGATGCGTCGTGAGCCACGTCCGCGTGCGGTCGGCGAGGCCGGGCAGGCGCGGGTCCTCCGGCGACCAGTCGTAGGCGGCGTCGTGGGCGAGGTAGAGGTCACGGAACTCCGGATCGGCCATGAGCTCGCGCTTCTCGGCGATCCATGACGCGGCGGCCTCGGGCGAGGCGGTCTGCATGAGGATCCAGCCGTCACGCTCCACCCGGACCGCTCGCTCGCTGACGCCGAGGTTGCGCAGGTCGTCGAGGTAGTCGGCGACCTGCGGGGAGACGAAGAGCCAGTCACCGCCGCGCAGCTGCGAGAGCTGGTCGCGGGTCACCTGCAACCGGGTGATCCGCTCGTCGATGTCGCGATCGATCTCGCCGATGGCCGCGGCCAATGCGTCGGGGTCGGCGTCGAGCAGGTCCTTGATCCGCGCCAGCGGCACGCCCGCCCCCGCCAGCGTGCGGATCTTGATGAGGGTGACGGCGTCACCGGCGCTGTAGCGGCGGTAGCCGGACGAGTCGCGGTCGGGCTCGGCGAGCAGACCACGCTCGTGGTAGTGACGTATGGCCTTGATGGTCACTCCGGCATAGGCCGCGAGCTGGCCGATCGTGAGCATGGGGGAGATCCTGTCATGCGCGCCGGGCCAGCCGGCCGCCGCCGTTGCGGAAGCGCGCCTGGCCGTCGCGGACGTCGTGGTAGGAGACGAGCAGCAGGCGCAGGTACCCGTCGAAGGCCTCCAGCGGGTATCCGGCGGGCGCGAACAGCCCGGGGCCCACCGGCACGTAGCGCTGCGGCGGGGCCGAGGTCGTGCCACCGGCGAACTCGGTGAAGATCCGCTCCTGGGAGGGGTCGGCGGGCTCGTAGGTGATGACCTCCTCCAGCTGGCCGTCGACGACGCTGACCTCGATGCGGAGCTGGTTCGATCGGTAGGTGCCGGCGTACGGGGCGAGGTCGGCGTCCTGCTCGTCGCCGGTCACCAGGCGGGGGAGCTCGATGCCCAGGTGCTCGGTGAGGATCAGCTGCAGGATCCGGTCCTGGAGCATGATCGCCCCCGGGCTGTTGCCGTACGCGGCGAAGACCAGGTCGTGCTCGGGGATGACGCACAGCAGGGAGACCCCTCCGGGGGAGGCGCCCGACATGGCGAGCACGGTCGTGCCGCCGAACGGGTACAGGACCCAGCCCAGGCCGATCGGCGGGGTGTTCGGGCTCTCCATGTCGAACGAGACCTGCCGCATGAGGGCGGTCGACCCGGCCGACAGGACCCGCGTGCCCGACGGCGAGACCCCGCCCGCGAGGTGGGTGCGCCCGAAGGCGAGCAGGTCGGCGATGGTGCCGATCGGCGTGCCTCCGGCCGGTCCCCAGGTTTCGGGCAGGGTGAACATGGTGGTGGGGCGGGGAGCCATGGTCTCGAGGTCCAGGAAGTGGCCGACCGCCGTGCTGCGCAGGATGGCCTGCTCGGCGGAGGTGCTGGAGTCCGTCATGCCGACCGGCCCGTAGACGTCGCGGGCGAGCAACTCGGGGTACGGCAGGCCGGTCACGACCTCCAGCAGGCGCCCGGCCACGATCATGCCGCCGTTGGAGTAGCTGAGCTGCTCGCCCGGCTCGAACAGGGTGCTCGACGGCATGCCCTCGACATAGGCCTTCAGGGCGTCGCGGCCCTTGTCGCCGGGGAAGTACAGGTCGGCGTCGATGCCGTTGGTGTGGCCGATCAGGTGGCGCACCAGGATCTTCCCGGAGACGGACCCGAACTCGGGCAGGTACTTCACGACGGGGGCGTCGAGGTCGAGCACCCCGCGGTCGACCTGCTGGAGCACCAGGGTGGTGGTCAGCACCTTGGTGACGGAGCCGAGCAGGAAACCGGTGTGCTCGAGCATCGGGGCGCCGGTGGCGACGTTGGCGAGGCCGTGGGCGACCACGACCTGCTCGCCGCCCTGGTGGATGCCGGCCACGAAGCCGGGGATGGCGTCGGATTCGCAGGCGGCGGCGATGTGGTCACGGATCTTGGTGGCGGTGGTGTTCAGCGCGTCGGCGTTCATGTGAGCAATCGTCGAAGCTTGACCCAGGGGCAGGGTCAAGCCCTCGGCGGGAATCTCTTCGGGCGGCGGTCACGCCCACGTCAGGCGCTCCTCCAGGAGTGCCTGCTGGGCCGGGTTCTCCGTCTGCTCCAGTGCCCGCCGGTCGGCCTCCTGCGCCTCGTCCTGGCGGCCGAGCTCGCGCAGGAACTCGGCGCGGGTGGCGTGGAACAGTCCGTACCTGTCCAGCGCGTCACCCAGCTGATCCAGCTCCGCCATGGCGACTCCCGGCCCCTGCGCATGCCGTACGGCTATCGCCCGATGCAGCCGGGTCACCGCCGAAGGAGCCAGGAGCAGCAGCATGTCGTAGAGGATCACGATCTGCTCCCAGTCGGTCTCCTCCCACCGGGGCGCCTCGGCATGACAGGCCACGATGGCGGCCTGCAGCTGGTAGGGACCGGGCGACAGATGCCGCTGTGCCGTACGGGTCAGCAGCCGGACGGCGTCGGCGATGGCCCCGTGGTTCCACAACGCGCGGTCCTGGTCGGCGAGCAGCACGATGCGGCCGTCCGCGTCGAAGCGGGCGGCGGTGCGGGCGCGGTGCAGGCGGATCAGCGCCAGCAGGCCGCCCGCCTCGGGCTCGTCGGGCATGAGGCCGTGCAGCAGCGCCGCCAGCCACTCGGCGTCGTCGACCAGGTCGCGGCGATGTGCCTGCTCACCCGCGGTGGCCAGGTAGCCCTCGTTGAACAGCAGGTAGATGACGGTCAGCACCTCGTGGACGCGGGAGGGCAGCTCCTCGCCGCGCGGGATCCGGTACGGGATGCCCGCGTCGGCGATCTTGCGCTTGGCGCGGGTGATGCGCTGGGCCACGGTCGTCTCCGGCACGACGAAGGCGGCGGCGATCTGCGCCGTCGTCAGGCCGCACACCACGCGCAGGGTCAGGGCGACCTGCGCCTCGCGGGGCAGCGCCGGGTGGCAGCAGGTGAACACCAGCCGCAGCCGGTCGTCGGGCTCCGGCAGGACAGGCCAGGTGAGCTGGGCCAGCTTGGCCCGGTAGGTGGCCTCGCGGCGCAGCACGTCGAGCCCGCGCCTGCGGGCCACGGTGAACAGCCAGGCGTCGGGGCGCTCCGGGACGCCCTCCTCCGGCCAGCGCCTGAGCGCGGTCTCGACCGCGTCCTGGACCAGGTCCTCGGCGGCGGAGAAGTCGCCGAGCAGGTTCACGAGCGCGGCGGCCAGGCGGCCCGCGTGTTCGCGGACCGCCCGCGCCAGCGCCTCCTGCGCGTCGCTCATCCCTCGACCGGGCGGATCTCCACCACCGGGCAGCCGGGCCACGACCTGACCATGGCGATCGCCTCGTCGAGGTCGGCGACGTCCACCTCCAGGAAGCCGCTGATCACCTCCTTGCCCTCGACGTACGGCCCATCCGTCACCAGCGGCTCGGCGGCCCGGTCGAGCCGGACGGTCGTGGCGGTGTGGGCGGGCTGCAGTTTGGCGCCCCGGTTGGTGATCCTTCCCTGGTGCTCGGCCAGCCAGCGGCCGACCTTCGCGATGGCCCGGTCGCGCTCGTCGGCGCCCATAGCGGCCAGGTCCTTCTCGAACTGCTCTGTCTCGATGAACATCAGCACGTACTTCACGTGCCTCACCTCCTCGCCTACCAGACGATCGGGAATCAGCCTCATACGACATCCTGTCGGGATGAGTGCACGCTATGCGGATGTGATCGGCCCTTTGCGAAGGGCTTACGACGGCGGTGCCGGGCGCCGCGACGGCAGCGGCAAGCAGCCGTGGAAGCTGGCAGAACGTGCCGCCTTCCTCGAACGGGTGCGTGAGGACGGCGGCAGGCGCCTGCTGGAGGTGGGGGCGGGAACCGGCCAGGACAGCGCCTACTTCCTGGCGAACGGCCTCGACGTGGTCGCCGTCGACCTGTCGCCCGAGATGGTGGAGCGCTGCCGCGAGAAGGGCGTCGACGCCCACGTCATGGACTTCCTCCACCTGGACTTCGCGCCGGGCTCGTTCGACGCGGTTTACGCGATGAACTGCCTCCTGCACGTGCCCGACGAGGACCTGCCCGCCGTCCTCGACGCGATCCGCACGCTCCTGCGGCCGGGCGGGCTGCTCTACGTCGGCGTGTACGGCGGCGGCACGCTCCGGGGCGAGGGGCCCTACGACGGCGACGACCACGATCCGCCCCGATTCTTCTCCTTCCGCACCGACGAGGAGCTGCAGGCGTTCACCAGCGGGTCCTTTCGGACGGTCGACTTCCATGTCGTCGGAGTTGACGCGCTTCGATTCCAATCCCTGACTCTCAGGGGTTGGGCTCCGTCTGAGCGGGCAGGCTGACCCGGACCTGGCAAATCCGACATGGAGGACAAGGTGACGCCTACGAGTCCGGGCACATCACGCGAGAAGCTGCGCAACGCAGCCCATGGGACGCGGAGGAACGTCCCACGGTCGTTAATCGTCGCCGGAGCGTTCGCCCTGGTGGCATCGGGCGGAGCGGGCGTCGCGTCCGCGGCGTCCAGCACGCCGCCGTCGGAGACCCCGACGGCCACGCCCACGCAGCCCACCCCGACCCACACCACCACGGAGACGCCTCCTGCCGCTACGCGCCCCGACATCGCGCCGATCAGCCCCTGGGCGTTCGTGAGCGTCATGCACGGCGAGTTCGAGGTGCCGACCAGGGACGGCTGCGGCGTCGTGACGCTGTCCGCCCAGACCGGTCAGGCGACCGTCGTCGCGGAGGGCACCATGACCGTGCGGAGCCAGGACGGCTTCGAGCAGACCTACGCGGTCACCGAGGACACCCGCGTCATCGCGGGACGAACGGGCAGGAGCACGGTCAGGCAGGGCGACTGGGTGTCGGTGACCGCGATCGTCGACCAGCCGCCCACGACGGAGCCTCCCACGGAGCCTCCGACCGAGCCTCCGACCGAGCCTCCGACCGAGCCGCCGACGGAGCAGCCCACCGGCGAGCCCACGGCCACGACCCCGCCCGCCACCACGCCACCGGCCACCACGCCACCGGCCACGACCCCGCCCGCCACGACGGAGCCGCCCACCACCCCGCCTGCCACCACCCCGCCGCCGGTCACGGAATCGCCGACCGCCGGTCTCCAGTCGCTCACCGCCATGACGGTCTACGACCTGTCGCGACCGGTGAAGCGCTGGTGGTCGCAGCGGATCTGGAAGCAGTCCTGGCAGCGCTGGGCGGGCCCGCCCGGTTGGCGCACGCCGACCCCGTGCGCGACACCGCCCGTCACACCGCCCGTCACACCGACGCCCACGCCGACGGTCACTCCCACGGAGAGCCCGACGCCGACGGCGACCCCGACGGACACCGGCACGCCGACCCCGACGGAGACGCCGACCACGACGCCTCCCGCCGGCTCATGACCGGCTCATGACCGGCCGGTAGCGGGCAGACCCGGTCCGTCCCGGGCGGCGCCGCCCTCCTACTGCACCTTCTGCGGCACGTGCTCGCCGTGGCGTTCGCGCCCGAGAGCCGTGCCGAGGGCGGCGCCGCCCACGGCCCCGATCGCCCAGAAGCCGATCATGGCGACCAGGAACTCCGGCCGCACCACGTCCAGGACGGCGGCCTCCCATGACGGCGGTACGGCGTCGCCGGTGCTCAAATAGCCCGCCCGCCGCTCCGCCCAGACGATGGCCTCGGGTATCCCCACGGCGAGCACCGCCACCAGCGCGGCGAACCCGGCCAGAGCCCCCGCCCGCAGCCCTGCGCCGAAGGAGCGCACCCGCCACGAGGTGCCCAGCGTGAGCGCGAGCAGCAGCAGGCCGGGCACGACGGCCCAGAACGACAACACGCCGCCCCGGTCGTGCGCCAGCGACCAGCGGGAGGCTCCGAACGACCCGGCTGCCACCAGGGCGGCCACCGCGGCGGCTCCCACCCAGGCATGTCGTGGCGGGCCCGACCACAACGCCGTCCACGTGCCGCCCAGAGCGAACCGCCTGCGCTCGGCAGGCGCGTCGATGACCGCGAGCTCGGCCCGCAGGGCTGCGCCCCAGGCCGTACGGCCGGCGGGAAGGTCGGCGGTGGCCAGGTCGAGCAGCAACTGCCAGCCGTCGCGCACCCGCCTCCGCGGACTCCCGGTGCGCAGCGCCGCTCCCAGCACCGGCCAGGGCAGAGCCAGCGTCAGCAGGAAGAGGAAGGCCTCGACGGGAATCAGCAGGTCACCGTCGGCGAGATTCGGCACGAGGGGGAAGCCGCCGGGATCGGCCAGGTAGGCGGCCCGCAGCGGCAGATGCGCCAGGGCCGCGCCCGCGGCGACGGCGACCAGGGCGAGCACTCCGGCGACCGTCCCGGCCGCGAACCCACGGGCGCGGGCCACGGCCGCCGCGCCCGCCGCCGAGAGCAGGGCGCACACGATCATCGCGACCAGGCCGAGGGTGATCCCCAGGAGTGCCACGTCGAAGCCCAGGCGCGGCCCTTGCGTGACGGTGGCGAGGTAGGCCTGCTCGAACAGGGCGGTGAGCGCGGCGGTGGCGACGACGACGGCGGTGAGCCCCGGCCACACGGGCCGTGCCGTACCTCGCCGTATCGCGGCGACGGCGCGGGTGGCGAGCGCGCCCGCGCCGTCGCGGCGTACGGCGCCGCGCACACGGCTCGCGAGCACGACGATCGCGAGCAGGGGCGCCGGTGCGATCACCACCAGGAAGAGGAGGGGGAGGAGCATCGGGGCCTCCGGGCTCGGACGGGTGTCGTGGTCGAGTCGTGCGGGTGCGGGTGCGGGTGCGGGCGCGGGCGCGGGGCGGGTTGCGGCGGGTGCGGGGTGCGGAAGTGCGGGATCAGCCTGCGCCGGGAGCGAGGCGTCGGCCCATCCGCGGCGCGCCGCCGTCACGGGCGGACGCGGCGACGGCGGACGCGGCGGCGGAAGAAGCGACCGCGCGAGCGAATTCCGCGCCCGCCGTGGTGAGCCGGTAGAGGTGCCGGGCGGGCCTCCCGCGAGGCGGATCGGTCTCCCATGAGGTCTCCACCAGCCCGCGTTCCGCCAGCCGGATCAGGATCGGGTAGACCGTGCCGGCCTTCAGCCCGAGTACGCGGCAGAGGTCGTAGCCGTGGCTCCAGCCCGCGCCCGTGGAGGCGAGGGCGGAGAGCACGGCCGCGGTCTGCGGGGAGGGACGTCGTGCGCGAGCCATGACACCAATGTCTACCTAGATAGAGTTATGCGCAAGCCCTTGCCCGGCTCCGCACAGTGTCCCGAGTCCTGAGCGGGGCGCCCACCGCCGTGCCCATCGCGCCCGAGACTCGCGAGCGGGTGCTGCGCACGGCCAGGGAGTTGGGCTATCGCCCAACCCGCTGGCGCGGGGACTGCGCGGAGCCTCGACGAACCTCATCGGCGCCGTGGTGCGCGACTTCAGCGACACGTCGATCCCTACCAGACGACCAAGACGAGGGCCTATCGCGCGCGGGTGAGCAGTGCCCGGCCGATGACGTGAGCGGTGCGGGGGATCACCGGCTGCGGCGCGAAGGCGAACCTGTCAACGGCGTCGACCGAGAACCCGGCCCGCTCGATCGCCGCCACCGAGTCCCGGTTGGGGTGGCAGCCCGCGGCCGCCCTGCGCCACAGCGGGGCGATCAGGTCTTCGAGCAGCCCGAAGACCGGGTTGCTCGACCGCACGTGCTCGTAGAACCGCAGCTCGCCGCCGGGACGGAGCACGCGGGCGATCTCCGCCAGGGCTCGCTCGATCGACGGCACGGTGCACAACACCAGGGAGGCCACGGCCGCGTCGAAGGGGCCGTCGGGGAGCGCCTCGGCATGACCGGCCATCACGTGGACGGTCACCGGGGCGCTCCTGGCGGCGTCCTCGGCGACCGAGCGCAGCGTGTCGTCGGGTTCGACGGCGACGACCTCGGTGACCGTGCCGGGGTAGAGGGCGAAGTTGCGGCCGTTGCCCGCGCCGATCTCGACGACCCTGCCGCTCAGCCCGGTGAGCTGGCGCCGCCGGTGTTCGCGGCCGCCACGCTTGTCGGCGACCGCCGACGCGTCGACGTACATGCGGGCGAACCGCGGGTGCTGGAACCTGGAGAGCTCGTTCATCATCGCCACCTCCGACTACTACGTTTCTATAGTAGATATTGCTACTACATGCGGCTAGTAGGAAGATGGAAGCGTGACGGATCTGGCCAAGGTGCTCGGCCCGCTGGAGGCGGAGATCATGCGGGTGCTGTGGGCGGCCGACGGCGCGCTGACCGTGCGCCAGGTGCTCGGCGCGCTGAACTCCGGCAGGGAGCCGACCCTGGCCTACACGACGGTGATGACGGTGATGAGCCGCCTGGCGGACAAGGGCATCCTGTCCCGTGAGCCGCTGGGGCGCGGGTTCGCCTACCAGGCGGCGTTGCCCGACGCCGCCGCGATAGCCGTACGAAACGTCCTGCGTGACTTCGGCGACGCGGCCATCGCGCGTTTCGTCGACCAGGTCGACGCCGACCCGTCGGCGCGCGAGAGGCTGCGGCGCCTGCTGGAGGTGGAGTCGTGAGGTGCCTCGATGCCGGAGGGCGGGCGTTCTGGCAGCTGGTCGCGCTGGCCGTCACGGCATTGTCGGCGTTCGCGCTGATCGCCGACTTCCTGCCGACCGCGCTGACGTTGTGGTTCGGTGGCACGGCGGCGGCCCCTCCGGAGGCGCTGCTCGCGGTGACCGTGCTCACCTGCGTGGCCTGGGCCGTCCTGGCGACGGCCGTGCGGGCGCTGCGGCGCACGAGCCGCGCGACCCGGCGGCTGCATCGCGACCTGCGCGCCGGGAGCGTCGATGCGCCCGCGCTCCTGACCGAGGTCGCGGCCGAGGCGGGCGTGCGGCGGATCCGCCTGGTCGCCGACCCGCGTCCGTGGGCGCTGACGTACGGCGTGCGCAGACCGCGCGTGGCCGTCAGCACCGGGCTCGTCGAGGCGCTGACGCGAGAGGAACTGGCGGCGGTCCTGGCGCACGAGCAGTCGCACGTCGAGTGCCGAGACCCGCTGCGCGTGCTCCTGAGCACCGCCCTGACCCTGCCCGGCTTCTTCCTCCCGGCCCTTCCCGCCCTGCGGCACAGGTTCGTGGTCGGCCGCGAGCTGGCGGCCGACCGCCGCGCCATCGCCGGGTACGGCAGGCGCGCCCTGGCCGGAGCCCTGCTCAAGGCCGTCGAGGTGCCCCACGCCTGTGCTGCGGGCGCCGCGGCGATGGCGGAGCCGTCGGCCCTCGACGCGCGGCTGATCCAGCTGGAGTCGGGCACGCAGGAGGGCCTTCCCGCAGTGGGCGGCCCCCGGCTGGCGCTCAGCCTGCTCGCCCTGGTCGTCCTCGGGGTGACCGCGGCGGCCACCTCGGGATTCATGCACGAGATGTGCGCTCAGGCGCTGGCGATCTTCCACAGGTAGCCGTCGGGGTCGGCGAACACGCCGTCGTAACCGCCCCACGCGGCCTCGGCCGGGGCCCTGACCACGGTGGCGCCCGCGGCCTGGGCGGCCTCCACGAGCGCGTCGACCTCTTCCCTGGAGTCTGCGAGGTGATGGACGGCGAACCCGCGGAAGCCGAAGCCCTCGGCGGAAACCCCGGCGTCCTGCGCGACCGCGTCCCACTCGTAGAGCGCCAGGTCGGAGGAACCCTCACCCAGCCCGCACCGCACGAATCCCGGATAGGCCTGCACGACCCGAGCGCCCATGCCCTCGACGTAGAACTCCCTGGCACGCTCGACGTCCTTGACACCCAGCATGATGACGCTCGCCTGCAAGGGCATGTTCACTCCTGATGGTCAGCGGGTTCGTGCGGCATGTCCAGGTTTTCCCACCCAGGCTATGGCGCAAGGGCAGAGGCCGGCAGCCTTTGCCTTGACTTCAAGTCGGCTTGAACGTCAATGCTGGCTGTATGACGAACATCGCCGATCTCATCACGCTGCTCGACGCGATCGAGAACCTGCCGTCCGCCACCCGGCTGCGCGGCCGCTCCTACGACCTGCTCCGGCCGTGGTCCGGCGCCACGGTGGTCGACGTGGGCTGCGGCGCCGGCCGGGCCGTCTCGGAACTCGACGAGCTCGGTGCCAGCGCGATCGGCGTGGACCTCGCGGAAGAGATGATCACCATCGCCAGGCAGAGGTACCCCGGCCAGGACTTCAGGATCGCCGGCGCCTACGACCTGCCCCTGGACGACGGCACGGTCGCCGGATACCGGGCCGACAAGGTGGTCCACGTGCTCGACGACGCTCCGCGCGCGCTCCGGGAGGCGGCACGTGTGCTCGCGCCCGGCGGGCGGATCGTCCTGGTCGGCCAGGACTGGGACGCGTTCGTCATCGACTCCGGCCGGCCCGAGCTGACGCGGACGATCGTGCACGCCCGCGCCGACCAGGTCACCGACCCGCGCGCTGCCCGCAGGTACCGCAACATGCTGCTGGACGCCGGGTTCACCGGGGTGGAGGTCGAGGCGCACACCGAGGTCTTCACCGAGGGCCTCGTCCTTCCCCTGATCATGGGCCTGGCTCAGGGAGCGCTGGACATGGGCGCGATCACGCGGGAACAGTTCGGCTCCTGGACGGAGGAGCAGGCCGACCGGGTGCGTCGCGACCGGTTCTTCGTGGCGCTGCCGCTCTTCGTCGCCTCGGCCACCCGGCCGTGACTAGGGCCGGGCGCCCACTCCGCCGGCGATGGTCCAGCCCGAGGGCCACGCCTGGTCGGTGCGCAGGGCAGGCCGCCAGTCGCGTACGTCGACCAGCCCCGGCTCCAGCAGGTCGAACCCGGTGAAGAAGCGGCTGATGCCGGCACGCGAGCGAGGGGTGAGCGGGCTGCCGGCCAGCCGGAATCCCTGCTGGGCGGCCTCCATCACGTCGGGCGGCGACTCGTCGGTCGTGTGCGAGATCACCAGGTGGCTGCCGGGCACCAGCACGCTGGCCAGCCGGCGCACGATGCCGTGCGCGTCCTCCTCGTCGGAGACGAAGTGCAGGATCGCGACCAGCAAAACGGCCACGGGCCGGTTGAAGTCGAGGAAGCCGGTGATGTTCGGGTGGGTGAGGATGCGGCCGGGCGAGCGCAGGTCGCCCTCGAAGGCGATGGCGTTGCGCACGCCGTGGCGCTCCAGAAGCGCCTGGCTGTGTCGTATGACGGTCGGGTCGCGGTCGACGTAGACGATTCGGGCGTCCCTGTTGCTCTCCTGCGCGACCTCGTGCACGTTGCGCTGGGTCGGCAGCCCGGAGCCGACGTCGAGGAACTGCGTGATGCCGACCTCGCCCGCCAGGTGGCTGACGACCCGGCCGAGGAAGTCGCGGTTGGCCATCGCGGTGCGCGGCGCGGCGGGATTCGACTGGAGCATGCGGTCGGCGGCGGCGCGGTCAGCGGGGTAGTTGTCGTGGCCGCCGAGCATGTAGTCGTAAATGCGCGCACCGTTCGGGGTCCATGTGTCGATGCCGCTCGGCACCCATTCGGTTTCGCGCATGCACGGCCCTCTCACACATGAATATCGGCCAGCATAACTCTCGGTCTCGACATGCGGACATCAAAGCGGGCGGCAAAAACCACCCTTGTCCGTCTTCGCCATCGAAGGCCCGGGAAAGGTCGAAAACATGATGGAAGCACTTACCGGGCTGCCCAGGGGAACGATCGGATTCCAGGCCGCGGGCGAGGTCACCGCGGACGACTACCGCATCGTGCTGGTGCCCGCGATCGACCAGGCGCTGATGGACAACAAGAAGATCCGGCTGCTGTTCGAGCTGGGCACCGACTACCGGGGTTACGAGGCGGGGGCCCTGTGGCAGGACACCAAGCTGGGGCTGGGCCACTGGTCGGACTTCGAGAAGGTCGCGGTCGTCACCGACGTCGAGTGGATCAGGGATTCCGTGCGGGCGTTCAAGTTCCTGATGCCCGCGGAGGTCCAGGTTTTCGGTCTGGCCGATGAGGACCGCGCCAGGCAGTGGCTGATCGCCTGAGGCATGAGAAAAGGGCCCCCTATCGCGGGGGCCCTTTTCTCATGCGGGCACCTTGTCGAGGAAGCCCAGGGTCTTGCGGATGCGGCCGTCTTCCGCCAGGTCGAGAACGTCGAAGCCGATCACGATGGGCTCGCCGCCCTCGGGCCCCAGGTGCCAGGTGAAGCGCACCAGGTTGGTGTGGGCGTCGTCGAGTGGTCCTGCGGTGAAGACCAGGCCGGGGAACATCTGCTGGGCGCCGGCGATCACGGCGGCGATGGCCTCGTGCCCGGTGACGTTCGCGAGCGGGTCGGTGTAGACGCCGTCCTCGGTCCACAGCTCCGCCACGGCCTTGGCCCGCAGCTCGGCGTCGGTCTCGTTCCAGGCGGCGAGGTAGCGCTCGATGATGGTCATCACTTCACTCCAGTCTTGCGAAGGCCGATGATCTGCAGCTCGGCGAAGGCGGCCACGGTGAGGGCCTGCATGATCGCCCAGACGGCGCCGACGGTGGTGAACTCCAGCAGTCCGGTCACGACCGCCAGGATGCTGGCCAGGGTCCAGGCCATGTTGAGCCCGATGACCGCCTGGGTGGCGGCGCGGTGCACCGTCCGGCGGGTGCCGAGGAATCCGACCGCCAGGCCGTACACGGTCAGGAAGGCCCCGATTCCGCGCAGCAGGGTGACGTCGGTGCCGATGAACTCGCTCACCAGCGGGGCGGCGGTCAGGTAGGCCAGGCCGTTGCCGCCGGTGACGACGGCATCGACCACGAGTGCGAGTCGAAGGAACCTTGTACGGTCAACGGTCTTGGCAACGGCGGTCATTTCGAACTCCTTGGTGGCGTTTCGCTGATGACCACTACGTTGTCAGCTCCGCTGCGGCTCCGCGATTACGCGAGAGGTAATGCGGAGCGCTTCGGTGATCTGCCCCGGGGTCAGCCCGCGCTCGCGCTGGTAGCTGTAGACCTCGGGGGCCAGGGGTGCGAGCAGGATGTCGACCAGGGCGTCGGAGCCCGGGGGCAGGAGCGAGCGCACGTGCACCCGCCAGAAGCCGTAGGCGCCGGTCTCGAAGCGGGAGCGGCCGGTCTCGGCGCCGAGCACGAGGTGGGAGTGGGCTTCGAGGAGTTCGACCATCGCGGCGTAGAAGGCGGCCAGGCGTTCCTCCGGCGGCGCTCCCGGGCCGAGGGGAGGCTCGCCGCGGATCAGCTTCTCCTGCAGGGCTCGCTCGTGCTCGTCGAGCAGGGCGACGGCGATCGAGGAGCGGTCGGGGTAGCGGCGGTAGAGCGTGCCGCGCCCGACTCCCGCGGCCTTGGCGATGTCCTCCATGGTCACGTTGGGCGCGCCCTTGGCCTCGAACAGCTCGGCGGCGGCCTTGAGGATCTTGGCCCGGTTGCGGGCGGCGTCGGCTCTCTCCACGGGCGCCAGTCTATATGTGGACATGCTGTCCGTTTGTGTCCGTCTCCGGTACGGCGGGTAGATCGCCCAGGTGATCATTACTGACCCTGACCTGCTGCAGGTCGAGCAGCGCCTCGCGGAGCAGCGTTTCGACCCGGGGCCCGTCGACGGGGTCCGCACCCGTGAGACGACCGTCGCCCTGTGGGGCCTGCAGAAGCTGAACGGCCTGCGCCCGACCGGAAGGCTGACGAAGGCGACCCTGCGCGCGCTGGAGCGGCCACGCGAGGTGCGCCCGCTGGTCAAGAAGGGCGCGCGCAACCGGGTGGAGGTCGATCTCGAGCGGCAGCTCATGGTCGTCTACACCGACGGGCGCCCGGCGCTCATCTCGCACGTCTCCACCGGGGCGAACAGGACCTACTGCGTGCGCGGCCGATGTGGTGACGCCGTCACGCCGGTCGGAGCGTTCCGCGTCTACCACCGCGTCGGCGGCTGGCAGAACGGCTGGCTGGGTGCGATGTACAAGCCGATCTACTTCAACAACGGCATCGCCCTGCACGGTTCCACCAAGGTGCCGAGACGTCCGGCGTCCCACGGCTGTGTCCGGGTGCCGCTGCACACCGCCGACCGGCTGTTCCGCCTCGTCAAGATGGACTTCCCGGTCTATGTGGACAGGTCGTCCACTTCTGGGTAATGTGGACGCCATGTCCACTTTGTTGCACCTCGACGCCAGCGCGCGTCGCGCCTCGTTGTCCCGCGAACTGTCCGCCGCCTGGGCGCGTTCCTGGGAAGGCGACTACCTCTATCGCGACCTGGCCGCCGATCCCGTCCCCCACATCGGTGAGGCCTGGACCGAGCTGTGCGACTACGTGATGGCCCACGAGATCACCGACATCGCGCGCTACGGCGAGGCCGCGGTCACCCCGGCCCGGAAGGAGGCCTGGGCGATCGTCGAGCCCCTCCTCGACGAGGTGGTCAGGGCAGATGTGGTGCTGATCGGCACGCCGATGTACAACTACTCGATCCCGTCGGCGCTGAAGGCCTGGCTGGACCAGATCACCTTTCCCCGCATGTCGCTGGCCCCGAGGAAGTTCGTCGTGACCAGCGCCCGCGGAGGCGCCTACGGGCCGGGCACCCCGAAGGAGCCCTTCGACCACCAGGAGCGCTACCTGCGCGACTTCTTCTCCGGCCACTTCGCGGTCGACGACGTCACCTTCGTCCACGCCGAGCTGGCCAACGCCCGCATCGACCCCCTGCTG
The DNA here is from genome assembly GCF_013761175.1 of Nonomuraea soli. Classification (GTDB taxonomy): domain Bacteria; phylum Actinomycetota; class Actinomycetes; order Streptosporangiales; family Streptosporangiaceae; genus Nonomuraea; species Nonomuraea soli. The sequence continues at coordinate 519,656 of NZ_JACDUR010000003.1, read as the reverse complement.
GCCCACCGGCTGGCCGACCACGAGGCGTCGCTCAGAGCGGCGAGAGAGCAGGTGAACCGATGAACTGGCTGATCCTGCTCCTGGCCGGAGCGGTCGAGGTCGCCTGGTCGCAGAGCATCAAGCCGACCGAGAACTTCACCAGACCGGTGCCCACCCTGATCTCGCTGGTGCTGATGGCCGCGGCGGTCTTCCTCCTGTCGATCGCCATGAACACCATCCCGGTCGGTACGGCCTACGCCGTCTTCACCGGCATCGGCGCCCTGGGCGCGATCGGGCTGGGCATCTGGCTCAACGACGATCCCGTCTCGGTCGGACGGCTCGGCGCGCTGGTCCTGATCGTCGGCGGGATCGTGCTGGCCAAGGTGACTCAGGCCGAGTAGAGCTCCACGACCCTGACGACGAGGCCCTTTCTGGTGGTGACGAGCGCCTGCGGGGTGCCCTTGCCGCTCCTGTACCTCTTCAGCAGCACGTCGCGCGAGCACTTCTTGGTGCCCATGCCGTGGTCGCCGAGGTAGAGCGTGCCGCTGTGGCCCGTGCACGTGGTCGTCGACAGGAACACCACGTCCTTGGAGATCTTCGCCGCGTAGTGCTCCACATGGCCCTCGGGCAGATTCTGGTAGGCGTAGTCACCCGTCTCCTTGTCCTTCACCAGGCGGGCGGGCTTGTACTCCAGCTTGCCGCCGAAGATCCCGAGAACCGCGGCGCACATCGTGCCGGGGTAGGCGGGAGCCTGGCCCCTGGTCCAGTCGTGGCCCTTGAGCGTCTGGAACTTCTTGCCGCAGACGTACTTCGGCGCGGCGGCCTGGGCAGGCGCCGAGACGGCGGTGGTCAACAGCGCCGCGGCGCCGAGCGCGATCAGAATCCTCATGGGCTCAACGCTAGAAAGGGGTGCTTGACGTCTGCTTTCATGGCCGTAAATGCATACTTTCGCCGCCGCCATCGCGCCCGTGATCGACGCCGTCCACGTCGACGTGCACGTGGAGTCCCGCAAGACCTTCGTGCCGCCCGCCTTCACTCCCGGACTGCTCATCGACCAGCGTTACACCCTCCCGCTCCGCCCCCTGACGCGCGCGGACCTGGCCGTCGTCTACCGGTACGGCGTGCCGGACGTCACCGTCCACCTCCAGGAGGGCACGCTGATCGAACACCCCGGCGGGCGGCTGGAGGCCTCCAAGGAGGCGCTCGACTTCATCGACACCCTCTACAGTCACCACAGCGCGGCCACCCGGCGGTTGTGGCCCGACGTGAAGCACCTCGCCGACCTGGTCGGCAGGGTGCTCGACCAGGCGCTGCGCGACCCCGGCCCGGCGCTGGCGGTCATGGCGCCCCCGTACGAGCCGATCGACGAGGCGGGGGTGCTGCTGTTCAACCGGCTCGCCGCGCTCCGCTACCACCGGGCCGACTCGCATGCCGCCGCCTGGCAGGCGGAAGGGCTGAGCGCCTCCGCGATGGCCGCGCTCGAACCCGGCGAGCAGCGCGAACGCATCGAGCGCGTCACCAACGAGCGGGCCGCTGTGCCGTACGAAACGTTGTCGGACAGCGAGCGGGCCGCCCTGCTCGACGGCCTGCTCGCCCTGGTCAGGCAGCCAGCGCGCTGAGCAGCCTGCCCACCTCGGCGCGGTCGTTGACGCCCAGCTTGTCGTAGACGGCCTGCAGGTGGTTGGCGACCGTGCGCATCGACAGGGTCAGCCGGTCGGCGATCTGCCGGTTCGTCAGGCCACGGGCGGCGAGCTGGACGATCTCCCGCTGGCGCGGGGTCAGGTCAGGTGCCGCCAGATCCACCAGCGCCGGGGTGCGAGCGCCCGGGCAGCGGTGGGCCAGCGCCCACGCCCGGGTCCGCGCGCCCCGCGCCGCCGCGCCGTAGCCCAGCTTGCGCAGCAGCGAGGCCTCGTGCGCCGTCGCCTCCGCCGCGAACAGCAGCATGCCGAGCTGCTCGAACGCGGAGGCGACCGCCCGCAGCGCCGCCGTGTCACGTCCGGCCACGGCCGCCGCGTGCTGGGCGCAGAGCCGTGCGAACGGGCCGTCCATGCGCCTGGCCAGCTCCGCCAGCCGCGCCGCCACCAGGTGCGCGCCACCGAACCTGGTGACGTCGTACAACGCGAGCAGTTGGAAGCCCGCCAGCTCGCGCTTGGCCGCCAGGTCCGCGGCTGCCAGCGCGTCGCGCACCGCGCAGTCGAGGTCGCCGTTGGCCGCCGCCACCCACGCGCGGGCCAGCATCACCGGCTGATCGGTCAGAGCCCAGCGCGTCGGGATCGCCTCGGCGCGCTCCAGCGCCCGCCTGGCGGTCGTCAGGTCGCCGGCCAGCGCGGCCGCCTGGGCCAGCTCGCCCAGGCAGCGGGCCAGGTACGGCGACAGCCGGTGCACGTGCTCGACATCCTGACGGCATCGCCTCATCGCCTCGTGCGCGTCGCCGCTCAGCCGGCTGACGGCCGCCCGGTGCGCGCCGAAGCCCGCGACCGACATGTCCCACACCTCCTGGGTGCCGACCAGCGTGGTCACACTGTCGGCGGCGCGGGCCGCGGCGGGCAGGTCGCCGGCGAACAGGTACGCGGCGCAGCGCGCGTCCAGCGCCGTGGGCAGGCCGTGATAGGCCAGGTCACGCCAGCGGTCGGCGGTCGCCAGCAACTGCTCGACGGTGGCGGCGGCCTGGTGGTGCCGCCCGCCGTGCGCGGCCAGCCACGACTCCAGCGCCGTCGCGTGCGCGCGCCCGCGCTCGGTGAGCGGGCCGAGCGCCTTCAGCTCGGCGACCGTACGGCGAGCCTGCGTGAGCCTGCCCAGGAAGAACTCCATGGCACCCCGGTAGATCAGCACCTCCTGCCGCCACTCCGTCTCGGTCAGCGACCGCTGGGCGGCGTCGAGCACCCTGTGCGCCTCCTCGACCTCGCCCGACCTGCTCAGCGCCAGCCCGAGGGCGAGCGCCTGCTGGGCACGCTCCGCCTCGGTGACCGCGCTCCCCACCCGCAGCCGCAAGAGCGCCTTGGCCTCGCCCGCGTCACCGAGCACCGCCAGCGCGTGCCCGAGCATGGCGACCGCGTCCCCGCCGGCACCGGCCTCCACCGCGGCGCGCGCCAGCCGCGCGGCCAGGCGGATGTCCTGCGCCCCCCACGCCAGCTGCGCCGCGTCCAGGAGCATGCGCGGATCGGAGGCGCTGCCGCTGTCGAGCCGCCAGACCGCGGCGCGCAGCAGGTCCTCGCGCCTGCGCAGCCCCGCGGCCTCGGTGCACTCGGCCAGCAGCCGGCGCAGCCGCCTGGTGCGCAGGGCGCCGCAGCCGCTGCGCACGATCTCGCCGTAGAGCGGGTGGCCCATCCGCAGCAGCAGCCGCCTGCCGTCGGCCAGCTCCGTCACCAGCCCGCGATCCTCCAGCCGCTCGACCGCCTCGGCGCAGGTCAGCGTGGACAGCAGCTCGGTACCCAGCGGCTCGCCGAAGGCGACCAGCTCCAGCGCCTCACGCTCGACCGGCTCCAGATGGCCGATCCGCTCGCTGACCAGCTCGCGCAGCCTGGTCGTCACCGACAACTCACCACGCCAGCACCACGTGCCGGAACCGTCGGTCAGCCGGCCCTGCGCGCGGCCCGCCTGCACCAGCTCGCGCAGGTAGAGCAGGTTGCCGCCGCTGACGAGGGCCAGCTCGCCGGCCGTCTCGACGTCGACCTCGCCGCCCAGAACGCTCTCCAGCACCCGCCTGACCTCGGCGCCGCCCAGCGTGTCGAGCTCGACGCGGACGAGCAGCTCGTCCTTCCACAACGCCGCGATCGGGCCGGGCAGCGGCTCGTCGTCGCGCACCGTCACCAGCAACCGCGCGGAACGCTGCACCGCCAGGTGGTGCAGCAGCCCCGCCGACGCCGGGTCCAGCCACTGCGCGTCGTCCACGCTGATCAGCGGATCGGCTCCATGGACCAGGAGCCTGCGCTCCGCCCAGTGCAGCAGGTTCTCCCCGCTCGGCACCGAACCCGCCAGCACGTGCGCGAACGCCCCGAACGGAATGATCGACGTCGTCTCGGTGGCGATCGCCCGCACGGCCGCCGTGCTCCCCACCTGGGCGGCCAGCCGGCTCTTGCCCACCCCGGGCGCTCCGGCGATCATCACTCCCGCGCCCGAGCGCAGGCCGAGGCGGACCGCCCTCAGCTCATCCTCCCGGCCGACGAACGGCCATTTCGCATCCATCGAATACCCCCTCCCAACCAGATGGTCACTCGGAGGTATTCACGGGAGGTTCACGCCTCAGCCCGGCCGCGACATGCAGCAGATCGACGATCTCCTCGGCGCCGCTGAAGACGACGGGTTCGCCGCCCAGCTCTTCGAGCAGCCCGCGGAGCTGGCCGCCGGACTGTTCCGGCTCGACCAGCCTGACGATGACCGTTCTCACGCCTCTCACCATCCCCTCGCCTGGTTCAGGTGAGGTTCAGGTCGGGTACGGCGCGGGCTCCACCTCCAGCTCACGCATGCGCTCGGTGTAGAGGTGGTAGCGCCTGCGGGCGTCGCCGCGCCTGCCCGCCTGGTCCAGCGCCCTGACCAGGCCGAGATGGGCACGCTCGTCGTAACCCTCGCGCTCCAGCAGGCGCAGCCAGTATCGAGCGGCCTCGTCGTAGCGGCCCTGGCCGGTGCTGTGCTCGGCCAGCCGGGCGGCGCCCTGCATGTAGGCGAGCCTGGCCTGCTCGCGCAGCGCCGCCGCCCAGTCGGCATAGGGATCCTCGGCGCAGAACTCACCGGTGTAGGAGGCCTCGGCCGCCTCCCACGCCTTGACGGCCTCGGCCCGGTTGCCGGCCTGCTCCAGCCGTACGGCCTCGTTGGTGAGATCGAGGAACCTCAGGACGTCGACCTGGAGGTTGCCGAGGTCGAGGCTCAGCGCGCCGCCTTCTGAGACCACCATCGCGTCGGCCGGCCGCTCGTGACCAGGATCCAGTACGGCACGCAGCGTCGACACCATGACGTTGAGGCGCCTGAGCCCCGCCGCCTGGCCGTCGATCTCCGCGAGCTCCGGCCACAGGATCTCCACCAGGCGCTCCCTGGCCATCGGGCGGCCCCTGCCGCTCACCAGGATCTTGAGCAGGTCACGCGCCTTCCTCGACTGCCAGGCCGTACGGGGGACAGGCGTGGAGCCGCGCAGCACGCGGAACGTTCCCAGCGTCTCGACCACCACCGCGGCCTGATCGCCCGGGCCCGCGCCCGCCAGCAGGGCGTCGACGACAGGATCGAGCGAGCGGCAGCCGATGGCGTGCATGCGCGCCCGCACCCGCTCGGCCTGCGCCCTGCCCGACTCGGGCGGGCTGAGCCCGGCCCTGACCAGCTCGGCGCGCGCCAGGCCGATCGGATCGCCCAGAGCGTTCCAGCGGCGCACCGCCTCCTCGGCCAGCGCGAGATCCTCGCCCAGCTCTGCACGCAGCCCGACCAGCTCCGCCTGCGCCGCGTAATCGCGCCGCCGCACCGCCAGCGGCTCGGCCTCCTCCACGAACGCGGCCGCGTCGTCCCGGCGTCCAGCGGCGAGAGCCACCCTGGCCGCGGCCAGGCGGGCGGACACGGCCGACATGCCGTCGCCGTGCCGCAACGCCCGCTCCGACAGCCGCGCCGCCTCCTCCGGCTCGTCATCGGCCAGGAGTACGGCCAGCGCATCGAGAGCGATCACCAGCCCCTGGACCTCGCCCGACTCCTCCAGCTCCGCCAGCACCCTGCGATAGGTGGCGATCGCGGTACGCCTGTCACCCCGCAACGCCTGGAGCTGCGCCATCTGGAGCAGACCGTAGGCGATCAGCCGTGAACCCAGCGCCTCCCAGCGCGCGACGGCGTCGGCGGCCAGCACCGCCGCCTCCTCCAGACGGCCGACGCCGATCAGCGCCTTGGCCCGGTTCGAGACCGTGAGCGCGGAGAAGGGGGCGAAACCGATCAGCTCGGCCAGCCGCGCGGCGATCTCGGTCTCCTCGATCGCCTGCTCGAAAGCAGCCTCGTCGAGATGGCGCGAGGACCGGTTGGACCTGATCCTCACCTGCTGCACGATGTCGCCCGCCCGCTCCGCGTGCTCCAGCGCGCGCACGTAATGCGCGTCGTTGGCCCGCCGGTCACCGTCGAGGGCGGCGATCATCGCCATCACCGTGTGCGCCGTGGCCAGCGCCGCCGGATCGCCCAGGGCACTCGCCTGCTCCATCGCCCTGTCGGCCAGCTCGCCGCAGCCCTTGCGGTCACCGCGCATCCACAACACCGAGGCGGCGCCCGCCGCGCACATCGCCGCGTCGGCCGGCGGCATGCCGTACTCCGCGCCCCTCACATACGTCTCGAAGGCGGCGTCGAAATCCGCGCGCAGATAGTCGATCAGGCCCAGGCGCCTGGCCACCGCGGAATCGAACGCCGGGCTGTCGGCCGTACGAGCCAGCAGGTCGCGGGCCCTGGCCCAGTTGCCGCGGTTCTGCTCGGCGATCCCGGCCAGCCTGGCCATCTCGGGGCTGTCACGGATCCGCTCCGGCAACATCGCCAGCGCGCCGAGCAGGTCGTCGCTGCGCTCGGCCAGGCGCAGGCCATGGGCGCCCAGCAGCGAGCGGACCAGCATTGTGTGGCCGGTGGCGACCGCCGCCTTGAGCGCGTGCTCAGGACGGTCCTGCTGCACGTACCAGCGAGCCGCCACCGCCGCCACGCCATGCGCCTCCTCCTGCGACAGCGGGGCATACCTGGTCAGCACATGCCTGGCCGTCAAGCTCAGCCGGTGGTCATGACGGCCGTCCCGGTGCGCGTCGTCGCCCGCCTCCAGGAACAGGCCCCGCGTGATCAGATCGCGTAACGTCTCGCGCGGCGCGTCCAGCGCCTCGGCCAGCTCCTCGCTCAGCACCGGCAACACCGTCGCCGCGCGCAGCAACTCGCGCGTCGGCTCCGGCAGATCCTCGAACGCGTCGAGCGTCAGCCTGCTGAGCGCCTGCGAAGTCGCCGCCAGACTCCCGGCCTTCTGCCGCCACTGACCCGCATCCGTGCGCTCCAGCGCGTCGAGCGCCGCCCGCACCGCCGCCGGCCACCCGCCGCACGCCTGATGCACCGTCGCCGCGATGCCCTCACCCTGCGGGCCCAGCCTGCTCCTGGCCCACTCCGCCGTCTCCTGCGGCGCCAGCGCCAGATCCGTGGCGTCGAAGTCGAGCACCTCGTGCTCCTGCCGCAGCCGGGCCGTCGGGAACGGCAGCGGCGCACGCGAGGCCGTCACGACGTGCAGATGCCTCGGCGCCGACCTGATCAGCGTCTCCACGAACCTCAGCGAGCCCGGCGCCCCCGCGAGGACGTCGATGCCGTCGAGCACCAGCGCCACCCCCGACCTGAGCCGCGCCGCCAGCGCCTCGGTCAGCGCACCCGCCAGCGCCGCCGCCCGCGCCGTCTCGTCCGCCTCGGGACCCAGCGGCGAATCCATCGCCCGGCGCAACTCCACCGGCAGCTCGGGCACCCGCACCACCAGCGCCGCCGTCACCGCCCCCGCCAGCACCGCCGGCTCCCGATCGGAGGGGCCCAGCGTGTGGAGCACCCCGTCGACCGCCCGCGCCCAGCTCGCCAGCAGGATCGACTTGCCGTACCCCGTCGCGGCCACCACCGACGTGAGCCTGTGCGTCAGCGCCCCGTCCAACCGCCTGTCCAACGCGGGACGGGGGTGCGACCAGCCAAGTTCCAACGGGCCACCCCTCGCTGGTTCTGTGTGCGAAATGGTACGCCTCGAAGACAGATATTGAACGCCTCCCTGTCGGTGGGGTCCCGATGGGAGGAAGATTGGACCGTGGAACGCGAGCTGCCCAGCCAGCCGCGGGTGGTCGTCGGCGTTGACGACGCGCCTGCCTCGCGCTGGGCGCTGGCCTGGGCGATCGGCGACGCCAGGCTGCGCCGCATGGCGCTTGTCGCCGTGCACGTCTCCCGGGCGCCCGTCCACCCGTTCTCCGAGACCTTGCCCGTCCACCACGCGGCACGGGTGGGCGAGGAGGAGCGGGGGATCGAGCTGGTCGAGCGGGCCTTCGAGGACGTCGCCGGCGGGGTGCCGCCCGACGTCGAGACGGCGCTCGTGACCCGGCTGGGAGAGCCCGGGCACCACCTGGTGGAGCTGGCCCGCGAAGGCGACCTGCTGGTGCTCGGGAGGGGGAGGCGGTCGTTGCTGGCGCGCATGTTGCTGCCTTCCACGAGCATCTACTGCGCGCGGTACTCCAAGGCCACGGTGGTGATCGTCCAGGCGCCTTCGCCGCCGGAGGAGGGGGACGTCCCGGCCGAGCGTCCGCGACGGTTCTGGCGCTGACCCCCGCCTCCCCGCCCACCTTCTTCGCCGACCCCTCCAACGGCTACGTCGTTCTCCTCGGCGACGACCTGGCCTCATCGGCGGCGGAGACCATGGCGTAATCTGCAATATTCGTGTCGTTGACGCCACACATCCTCGCGTCCAGCATGAATACATGCGCGTCGTCATCGTCATCCACGAGGGCTTCCAGCTCCTCGACATGGCCGGTCCGGCCGACGTGTTCGCCACGGCGAGCCTGTTCCGCCGCGATGCCTACGACGTCGAGGTCGTCGCCCCTGCCAAGGGTCCGGTCCGGGCGAGCGGGGGGCTGACGACCACGGTCGAGCATTCGCTCGGCTCGCTGACGGGTGAGATCGACACGCTGATGGTCGCCGGTGGGCTGGCCGTCCCGCAGGTGCGGCAGGACGGGGCGGTGATCGAGGGTCTCGTACGGCTGGCGGCCAGGGCGAGGCGGGTCGCCTCAGTCTGCAGCGGTGCGCTCCTGCTCGCCGAGGCGGGTCTGCTCGACGGCAGGCGGGCGACCACGCACTGGCTGGCCGCCAAGGAGCTGGCCGAGCGGCATCCGGACGTCGACGTCGACGCCGACCCGATCTACATCAAGGACGGTGACATCTGGACCTCAGCGGGTGTGACCGCGGGCATCGATCTGGCGCTCGCCCTGGTCGCCGAGGATCTCGGCCACGAGGTGGCCAGGGATGTCGCCCGCGGGCTGGTGGTCTACTTGCACAGGCCGGGCGGGCAGAGCCAGTTCAGCACGCCGATGGCGATCGCCGCCCCCTCCAGGGAGCCGTTGCGTGATCTGCTGGTGTTCATCGACGCCAATCCGGCCGAGGATCTGAGCGTGCCGGCGCTGGCGGGCAGGGCGGGGATGAGCGAGCGCCACTTCTCCCGCGTCTTCACCGAGCAGAGTGGCGGCCTGTCTCCTGGCAGGTATGTCGAGCGTTCGCGTGCCGATGCGGCGCGCCGCCTGCTGGAGGCCACCGATCATCCGCTCGACACGGTCGCGAGGCTCACGGGGCTCGGCGTGCCGGAGACGTTGTACCGGGTCTTCCGGCGCCACTGGCGGGTCTCGCCGGGCGACTACCGGCGCCGGTTCCATTCCAGGCGTTCCAGTTTCTGACAGGTGTTCCAGTTTCTTGCAGATGTTCCAGTTTCTGAGAGGTTGAACAGCCATGCACGTAGCGATTCCGTTGTATCCCCGCTTCACAGCTCTCGACGTCGTCGGGCCGTACACGGCCCTGGCGTTCGCGCCCGGCTGGAAGGTGACCTTCGTGGCCGGGCAGCCGGGTCCTGTCACCGACGACCAGGGCAGCCTGACCCTGATGGCCACGGCGTCCTACGAGGAGGTGCCGCGGCCGGACGTGATCGTCGTGCCGGGCGGTCCTGGCACGGTGGCCGCGATGAACGACACGGCGCTGACCGGCTGGCTGGCCGCGGCCCACGAGCACACGACGTGGACGGCCTCGGTCTGCTCCGGCTCGTTCGTGCTGGCCGCCGCCGGATTGCTGGCCGGCAGGCGTGCCACCTCACACTGGGGCTGGGTGGAGCACCTGCAGGGCCTGGGCACCGAGCCGGTCAGCGAGCGGGTGGTCTTCGACGGGAAGATCGTCACCGCGGCGGGCGTCTCGGCCGGCATCGACATGGGTCTGGAGCTGCTGGCCAGGGAGTCGGGTGAGGGTACGGCCCAGGCCGTACAGCTGGCCATCGAGTACGACCCGCGGCCGCCGTACGACATGAAGACCCTGGACGGGCGGCGCGACGAGGCGATGAAGCTCATCTCGATCGACTAGCCGCGGTGGCGCCCGCTGGAGGCGGCCGGCTGGCGGGCGCTGACCAGGGCGGTGAGCGCGGTGGTCACGGGGACGGCGGCGATGAGCCCGAGGGTGCCGACCACGCTCCTGACGATCTCCTGGGCGATCGCCGGGTTGGTGATCACCTCGCCCAGGGGCTGCGCCGCCACGCTGATGAGGATGAGCAGCGGCAGCGAGGCCCCGGCGTAGGCCAGCACGATCGTGTTGATCACCGAGGCGATGTGGCTGCGGCCCACCCGGGCCGCGGCGCGGTACAGGTCGCGGAAGCCGTACGCCGGGTTGGCCCTGGCCAGTTCGGCGACGGTGGCCGCCTGGGTCACGGTGACGTCGTCGAGCACGCCGAGCGAGCCGATGATGATGCTGGCCAGCAGCAGGCCCTCGGTGTTGATCGCGTAGCTCATGCCCAGGTAGAGCGAGCTCTCGTCGGTGATGCCGCTGAGGTGGGCGAAGCCGATCGACAGGTATGACAGCGCGCCGGTCAGGCTGAGGCTGAACAGCGTGCCCAGCACCGCCATCGAGGTGCCCATGGTGAACCCGTGGGTGAGGTAGAGCACGGCCAGCATCACCGCCGCCGAGCCGACGATGGCGATCAGCAGCGGCGGCTGCCCCTGCAGGATGCCGGGGATGATGAACAGCAGCAGGATCACGAAGGTGACCGCCAGGCCGATCAGGGCGGTCACGCCCTTCCAGCGGCCGAAGGCGACGACGGCCAGCGCGAACGCCGCGCCGAAGACCAGCAGCGCGTCCGTCCTGTCGTGGTCGGAGACCTGGTAGAAGTCGCCGGTGTTGATGACGATGACGTCCTCGCCGTCGACGAAGATCTGCGATCCGGGGCCGCTGGGCAGCAGCGCCGTGATCGTCTTGCCGTCGGTGGTCCGTACGACGGCCTCGCCGCAGGTGCGCGGGTCGGGTTCGGCCTCGCCCGGGATCGGCTCCGGGCAGGGCTTGAGAGTGATCGAGCTGATGGTGCCCTCAAGGCGCTCGGGCCCCTGACCTCCGGTGTTCTTGATCTCTTCTGGCCACATCAGCACCATCGCGATCAGGGTCGCCACGGCCAGCGGAACGAGGATGGCGAGCGTGATCAGCCGGGCCCGCCGGGAGGCGGGCACCTCGGTGCCGTGCGAGTGTCCGGCTCCCAAAAGATCTCCCTAGGTGACGCTGAGCAGACGCAGGCCCTCGTCGATGCCTGACACTGAGACGGAACCGTACCCGAGGACCAGGCCTGGTTGGACGGGAAGTTCGCCGCAGTAGGCCTCCAGCCGCTCGACCGCCAGGCCGGGCCCGGTATGCGCCCGTGCGCCCGGATCCAGCCGCGCGCACAGGTGCAGTCCCGCCGCCGACGGGACCACCGTGAGCCCCGGCACGCGGCCGAGAATCTCGGCGATGCGCTGATGCCTGGCCGCGTAGATCTTGGTCGCCTTGCGGATGTGCCGCGCGAGCAGGCCCTCGTCGATGAATCGGGCGAGCGCGGCCTGCGTGGTCGGGTCGCCGTGCCAGTCGGTGAGCTGCTTGGCGGCTCGCAGCGCCGGCTGGAGCGAGGCGGGGGCGATCAGGAAGCCCACGCGCAGCATGGGGAGCAGGGTCTTGGAGAAGGAGCCGACGTAGATCACGCGGCCGTCGCGGTCGAGGCTCTGCAGCGGCTCCAGCGGGCGGTCGCCGTACCTGAACTCGGTGTCGTAGTCGTCCTCGATCACGACGGCCCGCTTGCGCGCCGCCCAGGAGAGCAGTTCCGTACGGCGGGCCAGCGACATGGGCGTGCCCAGCGGGAACTGGTGCGACGGCGTGACGTACACCAGCCGTGCCTGGCCGGGCAGCCGGTCCACCCTGATGCCCTCGCCGTCGACCTGGACTCCCTCGACACGGGCGCCGAGCGCGGCGAACAGGCGCCTGGCCGGGGGATAGCCCGGCTCCTCCACCGCCACCGTGGCGCCCGGTTCGATGAGGATCCTGCCGATCAGGTCGAGTGCCTGCTGGGCTCCCTGGGTGACCAGGACGTCGCCGGCGGAGGCTCGGACGGAGCGGCTGACGCCGATGTGGCGGGCGACGGCCTCGCGCAGGGCCGGGTGGCCTTCCGGGCCGGTGTAGCCGGTGGCGCGCATGCTCTGGCCGACCAGGCGGCGCCAGCTGTCGAGGGGGAAGAGGGTCAGGTCGGGGACGCCGACGGTGAAGTCGTACGGCAGACGGGGGCTCAGGGTCGTCGGCTCCTGGGCGCCGCGCCAGGCGGGTCGCGGCTGGACGACGCCACGCGGCGCGGTGTTGTGGCGATTCTTCCTGATCTCCTTGGCGACGAAGGTTCCCGCTCCGGCCCGTCCCACCAGGAAACCGTCGGCCACGAGCCGCTCGTAGGCGGCGCCCACCGTGTTGCGCGACACGTCGAGCCGCCGCGCCAGCTCCCTCGTCGGCGGCAGCCGTTCGCCCGCGCGCAACCGCCCGTCGACGATCGCGGCGAGCAGCTGCCGGTAGATGCTCGCGGCCAGGTCGCCGCGCCCGTCAAGGGAGATGTGGATCTCCATCTTGGCCCAATCATTCTGTCCGGAATTGGAGCTTCTTCTGGGACAAGCCCCTGGTTACGTTACCCCCATGACCCCGCGACGCGTTCTCGCTCTCGCCCAGCTCACGAACTCGTTCGGCGACGGCGCGTACTACGTGACCTCGGCGCTGTACTTCTCCCGGATCGTCGGCCTGTCCGCCGGCGAGATCGGCATCGGCCTCACCGCCGCCTGGGCCGTCGGGGCGCTCGCGGGCATGCCACTCGGCCACCTCGCCGACCGTTACGGCCCGCGACGCATGGCCGTCGCGCTCGCCCTGGTCACTGCGGCCTCGGTGGGATTCTTCCTGCTCGCCCGCTCGTTCTGGGCGTTCCTGGCCGTGGCCTGCGTCTACGCGACCGCGCAGACGGGCCTGTCGGCCGCCCGCCAGGCCCTGCTCGCCGCCCTCGTCCCGCCCGCCGAACGCACCCGCGTCAGGGCCGTGCTGCAGTCGACGTCCAACGCCGGGCTCGCCGTCGGCGCCGCGATGGGCGGGCTCGCGCTGCACGCGGGCACGCGCGAGGCCTTCCTCGCGGTGCTCGCCATGGACTGCGCCAGCTTCGTCATCGCCGCCCTCGTGCTCACCCGTGCCCCGTCCGTGCGCGGTGTGCGCGGCGAACCGCGCATGGAGGTCCTGCGTGACCGCCGCTACGCTGTGGTCACGCTCGTCCATGCCGTGATGCTGCTCAACCTGCCGCTGCTCAGCCTGGTCATCCCGCTGTGGATCGTGCAGAACACCACCGCGCCGGCGTGGATGGTCTCCGCCCTGCTCGTGCTCAATACCGTCAGCGTGGTGCTCTTCCAGGTGCGCATCGCCCGCCGGGTCAACGGTCTGGGTTCCGCTTCGCTCGCCGTACGGCATGCGGGGTTCGTCATGCTCGCCGCGTGCGTGGTCTTCGGGCTGTCGGCCTTCGGCGCAACGGCGCTGTTCCTGCTGCTCGGGGGAGCGCTGCAGGTGTTCGGGGAGATGCTGCTGGCCTCCGGCGCCTGGGAGATCAGCTTCGGACTGGCCCCCGAGGGCAAGCACGGGCAGTACCAGGGCTTCTTCGGCAGCGGGCTGGCGGTCGCCCGCATGCTCGGGCCCGCGCTGCTGACGTGGCTAGTCCTGGGCGGGGGGATGGCGGGTTGGGTCGCCCTGGGGGTGGTGTTCGCGGCATCAGGGGTGCTCATGCGACGAGCCGTAAAATTTCATGACAAGACGATTGATGAAAGGAACTTTCAGGATTACGTTCATGATCGCACGGGTGCACTTCCCCCCACGCGCACCCGTTCAGAGAGGTGAGCATGTCCAGGAAAGTCCTCATCACAACTCTGTTAGCCCTCGTCGCAGCGATGCTGATCCCCCAGACCGCCTCCGCTGCCGTCGCCCACAAGAGCCCCTTCAACTGCGGCAAGACCTTCAACGCCAACAACTGGTACCCAGGGCACCGGCCGTCGGGATCCATCGACTGGCAGGACTACGGCAGCGACGACATCAACGGCGAAGCCGTCCGCGCCACCGCCGCGGGAACCGCCTACTTCTACGACGCCGGCAGCACCAGCTACGGCAAGTGGATCGAGATCCACCACAGCGACGGCACCCGCACCAGGTACGCGCACCTGGCGACCATGGTCCGCGCCGCCGGCGCCTCCCTGTCCGTCGGCCAGGGCACCCAGATCGGCACCGTCGGCTCCTCCGGCGGCTCCAGCGCCCCCCACCTGCACTACGAACAGCGCAGCTCCGGAGGCGTCGTCGACACCAGCCCCACCGTCGACGGCGTCACCATCGCCCTCGGCCAGAAGAAGCCCGTCACCAGCACCAACGCCTGCAGCGGCAACCCGTACACGCCGCAGGAGGTGTGCGGGAGCGGCTACTCCGTCGTCGACTCGGCCGCGCTGTCGGGCGGGACGACCTACCTGCTGTACAACTCGGGCAACGGCTACAACTGCGTGGTCACCCTGAAGTCGGTCAGCCTTGGCACCCCTTCGCCCGTCTCCGCCTTCCTGGAGCCCCAGGGGGAGAGCAGGGTGACCGACTCGGGGAGCTTCGGCTACTACGCGGGGCCGGTACGGCTCAGCGCACCTGGACAGTGCGTGAGGTGGGGCGGGTCCGTGGGAAGCAGTTCCTACACCAGTCCGTTTGAGCACTGCGGCTGATGACCTCGACCGGCTGGCGCCCTTCCGGGGCGGCAGCCGGTCACTGTCTGCTGCCCAGCGCATGCCGCCGTGCTGCGTGGGCGGGTGGGCCGAGGGCTCCCAGCCGTGGAGGAGAGGGTCGGTGTTGCCGAGATCTCCAGGTTGACGAGGCGAAACGCGAGATCGGCGGCGCGGCAGGCCCGCTCGACGGCCTCACCCGCGCGCCTCAGGACGGTGGGATTCGTGTGCGCTCCTCCAGGTCCTGGCATGCGGCGGCAGATCACCCGTTGACGAGGCCGGACTCCGAGAGGGTCACCAGGAACAGGCCCACGAACAGGAGAAGCTGCAGCCACGACTTCTGGATCGCGGCGACGACCCCACCGGCGGCGAAGGCGATGAGGGCGAGCATGAGCAGGACGTCCATGCGGGTTCTCCGATCTTGCGGGTGGTTGATCACCCAGCACTATCCCGCCGGCGGCCGATCTAACGGACGCGATCGTGTTCGTGGGAGACGTGAAAAGCAAGCACGCCGCCCCCGATGGTCGGGAAGGCGGCGTTTCACGAGGTGGAGCCTAGGAGATTCGAACTCCTGACATCCTGCTTGCAAAGCAGGCGCTCTGCCAACTGAGCTAAGGCCCCGCAGTCGAAGACAGCTTACCGGGCTGAGGCGGCAACCTGGTGCGCGCCCAGCTCTTCGCTCAAGATCAACCCAGGGAATTCGGTGATCGAGTCCAGAATGTGGGTCGCCCCGCCCTTCAGCAACCGTTCCCGGCTGTGCACGCCGTTCATCACGCCGGCGACGATCGAGGCGCCTGCGCGGCGGCCGCACAGCATGTCGCTCTCGGCGTCGCCCGCTACGGCGACCTGGCGGACGTCCTCGATGCCGAGCTGGAGGACGGCGCGGAGGATCATGTCGGGCCAGGGGCGGCCGCGGCCGGCGTCTTCTGGGCAGATGGCCAGGTCGAACTTGTCGTCCCAGGAGAGCACGCTGAGGATGCGGCCGAGGGTCGACCGGCTGAAGCCGGTGATCAGGGCCACGTGGATGCCTGCTCCGCGGAGTTTGTCGAGGACTTCGGCGACTCCGGGCATGGCGGTCAGACCTGTGCGCTCGATGGTGCCCTCGTAGGAGCGCTCGAACGTCAGGTTGGCGGCTTGGGCCTGGGCCTCGTTGCCGGGGAAGATGCCCCGGAACACCTCGATCTTGGGGCAGCCCCGGGACCGGTGCACGTGCACCATGGCACGTGCATATGCTCCGGTCCCGGGAACGATGCCCTGGGTGGCTATCGCCTCGGAGAACGCTCGTTCGACCGTGGCGATGTCACCGATCGTCGTGCCGGCGAGGTCCAGACATGCCAGCTTGATCGGGACGGCCTCGCTCAACGGCGATCAGTTCTCGCTGCCGGTCGCCTCGGTCCACAGGTCGAGCTCGGCGCGGTCGGCCTGTACCTTGCGCCAGATCAGCAAGCCCCCGAGAGCCAGCAGGGCCAGGACGAGCAGCTTCTTCACGGTGTGACCCCAATTCTTCGGCGGTCCCGAGCCTGCCGGGGCCGGGACGACGGTTCCTTAGCAGACTAGCAAGGGATGGAGGTAGTCCCTGTGCTGCGCGGCAACCAGATGTGCGGGTTTTTCCAGTAGAGCCTGGTGAGCCGACCTATGCCCGTCCGGACTTGGCCAACTTTTGGTAACCGTCCGGGCGGGCGTGTCTGGCGGTATGGGCGCTTTGGTGTGGGTTGCCTGGTAGCCGCGGGGGCCTCGGGCGCTCCAATCAGGGGAGGCGCGAGCCCTTCCTGAGTGGTCTACCCCGGCCTGGCGGGCCTGATACCCCCCTGGGGTTGCGGAATATACCGTAGGGGGGTATGGTTTGTGCTATACAGAACAAGGAGATGAACATGAGCACTGCTACCTACACCGTCAAGGGCATGACCTGCGGCCACTGCGTCAGCTCGGTCAAAGAAGAGGTCGGCGAGGTCCCCGGCGTGACTGCCGTCGATGTGGACCTGGCCAGCGGAAACCTGACCATCCAGAGTGACGCCCCCGTCGACGCCTCCCGCATCGAGGCGGCGGTCGCGGAGGCCGGATACGAAGTGGTGACACCATGAACACTCCCGTCAAACTCGGTCTGTACGGCGCGGGTCTGGCATTGATCTTCGGCGCCTCCCTGACCGTGGGAAACGCCGTCGGCGACGTGACGCCCGCCGACAAGGGCGCGGCCGGAAGCCCCAACGGAAGCCCCAAGCCCGCCGAACACGGGCACAACCCGGCCCCGACAACAACCCCGACAACAACCGCGACGACAACCGCGACGACAACCGCGACGACAACCGCGACGGCCAGCGCCGAAGCGGGGCATGGCGACTCGCACGAGGCCAAGCCCGCCTCGGATACCCCCGGTGGGCTCCAGGTCTCGCAGGGCGGCTACACGCTGACCCCGCTGACGACCAGCCTGAAGCCGGGCAAGAAGACCGACTTCCGCTTCTCCGTCACCGGCCCCGACGGCAAACCCGTCACCGACTACTCGGTCGAGCACGAGAAGAAGCTGCACTTCATCGTCGTCTCCCGCGACCTGGCCAGCTTCCAGCACCTGCACCCCGAGGAGGCGGGCGGCGGCGTGTGGAGCGTCCCGCTGACGCTGCCGGACGCAGGCGTCTACCGCGCCTTCGCCGACTTCAAGCCCACCGGCGGCAGCGCCCTGACGCTGGGCACCGACCTCTACTCGGCCGGTTCGTTCGCCCCGGCGCCGCTGCCGGGGACCAGCCGTACGGCGAGCGTCGGACCGTACACTGTGACCCTCGACGGAGACGTCGTCCCCGGCCAGTCGAGCAAGCTCACACTGCGCGTCACCAAGGACGGCAAGCCGGTCACCGACCTGCAGCCCTACCTGGGGGCCTACGGTCACCTCGTGGCGCTGCGCGCGGGCGATCTCGCCTACCTCCACGTGCACCCCGAGGAGAGCGAGACCCCGGGGCCGGAGATCGTCTTCTACGCCGAGGTGCCGAGCGACAGCGACTACCGCCTGTTCCTCGACTTCAAGCACGGCGACGCCGTACACACCGCCGACTTCACCCTCAGAAGCAGCGGCACACCGTTGTCCACAGGTAAGGCCACACCGCCTCCGGGCCACTCCGACGACCACGACCATTGATCCGCGAGCCAGGGAAGGAGAACGCGATGTCTGTCACCCACGACACGATCGAGCTGTCGATTGGCGGGATGACCTGCGCTTCCTGCGCCAACCGGATCGAGCGCAAGCTCAACAAGCTCGACGGCGTCACCGCGACCGTCAACTACGCGACAGAGAAGGCGCAGGTCAGCTTCCCTGAGGGGATCGCCCCCGAGGAGCTCGTCGCCGAGGTCGAGAAGGCCGGCTACTCCGCCGAGCTGCCCAGGCCGCCGCAGGCCGAGGGCGCGCCGGAGGAGCCGAGAGACGAGCTCAAGCCGCTGCGCGACCGGTTGATCCTCAGCGTCGTGCTGAGCGTCCCGGTGATCGCGATGGCGATGATCCCGGCGCTGCAGTTCACCTACTGGCAGTGGCTGAGCCTGACGCTCGCCGCGCCGGTGGTGCTCTACGCCGGCTGGCCGTTCCACAAGGCCGCCTGGACCAACCTGCGCCACGGCGCGGCCACCATGGACACCCTGGTGTCCATCGGCACGCTGGCGGCCTTCGGCTGGTCGCTGTGGGCTCTTTTCTTCGGTACGGCAGGCGTGCCCGGCATGACGCACCCGTTCGAGTTCACGATCGCGCGCACCGACGGCTCGGGCAACATCTACCTCGAGGCCGCCGCGGGCGTGACCGCGTTCATCCTGGCCGGACGCTACTTCGAGGCCCGCTCCAAGCGCCGCGCGGGGGCCGCCCTGCGCGCCCTGCTGGAGCTCGGCGCCAAGGACGTCGAGCTGACCGACGGCAGGCGCGTCCCGGTCGACCAGCTCAAGGTGGGCGACCTGTTCGTGGTCCGTCCCGGCGAGAAGATCGCCACCGACGGCGTCGTCCACGAAGGCACGAGCGCGGTCGACGCCTCGATGGTGACGGGCGAGTCCGTCCCGGTCGAGGTGGGAGCCGGCGACCGCGTGGTCGGCGCGACCGTCAACGCCGGCGGCCGTCTGATCGTCAAGGCGGAGCGCATCGGGCAGGACACCCAGCTGGCCCAGATGGCCAAGCTGGTCGAACAGGCCCAGACGGGCAAGGCCCAGGTGCAGCGCCTGGCCGACCGCATCTCGGGCGTGTTCGTCCCGATCGTGATCGGTCTGGCCGTGGCCACGCTGGGCTTCTGGCTCGGCACCGGCGAGGGCGCGAGCGCCGCCTTCACCGCCGCCGTGGCCGTCCTCATCATCGCCTGCCCGTGCGCGCTCGGCCTGGCCACTCCCACCGCGCTGCTGGTGGGCACCGGACGCGGCGCCCAGATGGGCATCCTGATCAAGGGCCCCGAGGTGCTGGAGTCGACCCGCGCGATCGACACGATCGTGCTCGACAAGACCGGCACCGTCACCGAGGGCAAGATGACCCTGACCGACGTGCACGTGGCCGAAGGCGAGAACCGCGACGAGGTGCTGCGCCTCGCCGGAGCGCTGGAGCACGCCTCCGAGCACCCCATCGCCCAGGCGATCGCCAAGGCGGCGCAGTCCGACGCCACCGTCGAAGACTTCGCCAACGTCGAGGGCCTCGGCGTGCAGGGCATCGTCGACGGGCACGCGGTGCTCGTCGGACGCCCCCGGCTGCTGGCCGAATGGTCGCAACACCTGCCGGAGGACCTGGCGGGCAAGCTCGCCGACGAGCAGGCCGCGGGCCGTACGGCTGTCGCGGTCGGCTGGGACGGCAAGGCTCGCGCGGTCCTCGTGGTCGCCGACGTGGTCAAGCCGACCAGCAAGGAGGCCATCCAGCGGCTGCGCGCGCTCGGCCTGACCCCGGTGCTGCTGACCGGTGACAACGAGGCGGTCGCCAAGACCGTCGCCGCCGAGGTGGGCATCGACCAGGTGATCGCCGAGGTGCTGCCGGCCGACAAGGTCGACGTGGTCAAGCGGCTGCAGGGCGAGGGCAAGACCGTGGCGATGGTGGGCGACGGTGTCAACGACGCCGCGGCGCTCGCGCAGGCCGATCTGGGCCTGGCCATGGGGACGGGCACCGACGTGGCCATCGAGGCGGCCGACCTGACGCTGGTCCGCGGTGATCTTCGGGTGGCGGCCGACGCGATCCGGCTGTCGCGGCGCACGCTCAGCACGATCAAGAGCAACCTGTTCTGGGCCTTCGCCTACAACGTGGCCGCTCTGCCGCTGGCGGCGCTGGGGCTGCTGAACCCGATGATCGCGGGTGCGGCGATGGCGTTCTCGAGCGTGTTCGTGGTGACGAACTCGCTGCGGTTGCGCCGCTTCTCGTAGGCCGCGAGGAGTCGCGAGAAGGCATGTCACGGTGGCCGGGACAACGGTGTCCCGGCCACCGCTTCTCGCTGCCCGAGAGCCGCCCGCCCAGGGGATGCCCGGGGCACTGGGGCGCTGGGCGGACTCGGGAAGGCGTGACGGCGCGCCGGGGCTGGCTCCACCGAGGCGCGTGACGGGGCGGGAGGAGGCCGCGGGGCGGAGCGCTGGGGCGTTCAGCGGAGGCATGACGGGCCGCCGGGGCTGGCTCCACCGAGGCGTGGGGCGGGGCGCCGGGGCCATGGCACGGCGGGCGGAGGTGGGGCCGGGTGTGGGCAGTGGGGTCCTGGGGTGGGGGTGGGCGCGTCCCCCTATCGTGGTTCCGGTGACCGAACGATGGCAGGAAATCGCAGACCGCCTCTACATCCGCAGGCACCAGAGCGCCAACCTCACCATCGGCCTGGTGCTCGGCGACGACCACTGCCTGGTCGTCGACACCCGCGCCTCGCACCGCCACGCGGCCGAGCTCATCCGAGCCATCCGCGAGGTCACCCCCACCCCCTGGACGGTCGTCAACACCCACGCCCACTGGGACCACTGCTTCGGCAACGCCCCCTTCGCCCCCGCCGAGATCTGGGGTCATGTCCTGGCCGTGAAGGACCTCGACGAGACGGGCGAGCTCCAGCGCTCCAACGTGCTCGCCTTCCTGCCGGAGGAGCGGCACGAGGAGATCCGCGAGGTGGCGATCGTCCCTCCGACCCATACGTTCGCCGACCGCGCGACGCTGGATATCGGCGGCCGCGAGGTGCATCTGCGGTATTTCGGCAGGGGACACACGGATCACGACATCGTCGTGCACGTCCCCGATGTCGCCACCGCCTTTGTGGGCGACCTGATCGAGGAGGTCCCCTACTTCGGCGACTCCTTCCCCCTCGACTGGCCCGTCACCCTGCACAGGATGCTGCAGGACCTCGACGCCGACACCTTCGTCCCCGGCCATGGCGTCGCGGTGACCAGGCAGTTCGTCGAACGCCAGCAGGCCGATCTCGCCTCCTTGGCGGAGTACGCCGACTACGCCTACCGGTCGAGCGGCCTTCGGGCGGTGAGCATGATCGACGCAGCCTTCCCCGAGGACGCGCAGCGCATGGCGTTCGAGCGTGCCTTCCAGCAACTCGACGGGCAGCTCTCATAAGCCGCGAAATGGCTTAAATGGGGGAATGGAAGCAACCTGGGGGACCCTGACCGAGGAGGACGCGCCCCACCTGGCCGACCTCCTCACGGCCATCGAGGCCGCCGACGATCTGGGCGAGAACCACACGGAGGCCGACGTCCGCGAGCGGCTGCGCAACCCGCTGCTCGACCTGACCGACGGCACCCTGGCGGCCCGCGTCGGCGACCGGATCGTGGCCTACGGCTACCTGCCCGTGAAGCAGAACGCCACCGGCACCCACCTGATGGCGGTGGCGGGCGGGGTGCATCCCGAGTTCCGCCGTCAGGGGTACGGCACGCGCATCCTGGAGTGGGCCGTCGAGCAGGCTCCCAAGCTGCACGAGCGCCGATTCCCCGGGGTCGGCCTGGAGCTGCATGTTGGCGCCGACGACCGCGCCCACGACAGGGCGGCGTTGGCGCTGAGCCTGGGGTTCGTCAAGAGCCGGTCGTTCCTGGACATGGAGGCGGACCTGTCGGGCTCGCTGCCTCGGACGAATCCGCCCGAGGGGCTGGAGATCGTGCCGTGGTCGCCCGAGCTGGACGCCGGGGCGCGTGCCGTACGCAACGAGTCGTTCAGCGATCACTGGGGCTCGGTGCCGCACACCGAGGAGAGCTGGCGCCACTACGTCACGGGGCGGCACTTCCTGCCACAGGGCTCCTTCCTGGCTTGTGAAGGGGGAGGCGGAGGTCCGGTTCGCGAAGGGGAAGACGCGGCCCGTGACGGGCGGGACACGGCCGTGGAGGGCCAAGGTGCGGCCCGTGCCGAGCAAGACGGGCGGCGTGTGGTGGGCATCGTGATGGCGCAGGAGCACACGACCCCCGGCGGCTCGCCGTACGTGTGGATCGCGATCGTCGGGACCCTGGCCGAGTGGCGCGGCCGGGGAGTGGCCGGCGCCCTGCTGGGCCACGCGCTGCACTTCTACCGCCAGCAGGGCTACGCCACCGTCGAGCTCGGCGTGGACGCCGACAACGGCACGGGAGCGGTCCGCGTGTACGAGAAGGCCGGATTCCACGTGACCAACCGAGGATCGGTATACGTCAGGAAAATCATTTGACCTGGTGAAATACCCTTCATGGCATGAGCCTTACCTGGAGCCCCCTCACCAAGGACGACGCCCAGGCAATGGCCGTCCTGTCGGCCGAGATCGAAGCGGCCGACAGGGCCGGCGAGAACTACTCAGCCGAGGACCTGGCGGAGTTCCTCGACAACCCCCTGCTCGAACTCGACGAAGGCACCATGGCCCTGCGCGACGGCGAGCGCATCCTCGGCTACGTGCACCTGATCGCGAGGCAGACGATCGAGCAGGCTCACTGGATGTTCATCGGCGGCGACATCCACCCCGACTTCCGCAGGCGCGGGTACGGCAGGCGGCTGCTGGACTGGGCGGTCGAGCGCGCCCCCGCGCTGAGCGAGCGCCGCTATCCAGGGGTCCCGCTGGAGTTGCACGCGGGCTCGTTCGAGAAGAACCACGGCGAGCAGATCCTCCTGGAGCAGGTCGGGTTCAAGCCGGTGCGCTGGTTCTACGACATGGAGCAGGAGCTCAAGGGCGAGGTCGCCGAGGTGCCCGTGCCCGAGGGCATCGAGATCGTCACCTGGCGCCCGGAGCTGAGCCTGGGCGCGCTGGCGGTGCGCAACGCGGCTTTCGCCGACCACTGGGGCAGCGTGCCGCAGACCGAGGAGACGTGGACGTACTTCGTCGGCGGCCGTTCCTTCGCCCCGGAGTCGTCCTTCCTGGCGCTCGACGGCGACGACGTGGCCGGCATCCTGCTGACCGCCCACTACGAGGCCGACACCGCCGCGACGGGTGTCAAGGAGGCCTACATCCACCTCATCGGCACCCGGCGCGAGTGGCGTGGCAAGGGCGTGGCGGGCTCGATGATCGCGCACGCCCTGGCCGCCTTCCAGGCCCAGGGTTTCGGCAAGGCCGCTCTGAACGTGGACGCCGACAGCCCTTCCGGTGCCCCGGGCATCTATGAGAGAGCCGGGTTCCGCACCTACCGCCGGAACACGGCCTACGTGCTGGCCCTCACGCCAGCCTGATCACGCCCTTGGCCACCGTGATCTTCTTGCGGGCGAGGCTCCTGGTGGCGGGGCCGTTGACGACCGCTCCCGTGCGGATGCTGAACTTGCTGCCGTGACACGGGCAGTTGATGGTGCCGCCGCTGACACCGGCGACCGTGCAGCCCTGGTGGGTGCACTTGGCGGTGAAGCAGCGGAAGACCTTCTTGCTCGGGCGGGTGATGACGTACTTGCCCTTGATCACCTTCCCGCCGCCCACGGGGATGTTCTTGGTCTTGGCCAGGATCGGCCCCGCCTCCGCGGGTTCCGCCCATAAGAACAGCACCGAAGCCCCGGCTGCGGTGGCTGCTCCTCCTCTGATGATCACTGCGCGGCGTGTGAGCATGGTTGCCTCCTCAACCGTCCTCACGTACGGCACCACGCGTGTGGTTCAAGGGAAAACGGGCGACGAAGCCGCCGTCCTGGGCCACCAGGGTGCCGCCGTGGAGCGCGGCGATGTCGCGGGCGATCGGCAGCCCCAGCCCCGCCCCGCCGGCGTCTCTGGCCCTGGCCTCGTCGAGCCTGGTGAAGCGGTCGAACACCGCCTCGCGTGACTCCTCGGGGATGCCCGGCCCGTCGTCGAGCACCTCCAGCACGGCCTGGCCGGCCTGCTCGTGGACGCGCACCACCACCATCGAGTCGGCGTGCCGTACGGCGTTGCCGACCAGGTTGGAGACCAGCCTGTCGAGATGACCGCGAGAGCCTCGCATGACCACGTCGGGTTCGATGTCGAGCTTGACCTCGACACCGGGCCGCCTGCCGGAGCTCGCCGCGGTCTCGGCCGCGGCCTGGCTCAGGTCGAGTTCCGTGGCGCGCAGCGGCTCGCCCGCGTCGAGGCGGGCCAGCAGGAGCAGGTCGGAGGCGAGCGTCTGCAGGCGCGTCACGTCGGCCAGGGCCTCCTTGGCCAGGTCGGGGTCGCCGGTCAGCTCCAGGCGGGCGCGCAGGGTCGCGATGGGGCTGCGCAGCTCGTGCGCGGCGTCGGCGACGAAACGTTTGTGCTGCTCCACCGCGCTTTCCAGGCGGTCGAGCGTGTCGTTGACGGTGCCGGCCAGGGCGGCGATCTCGTCGTCGGAGGGCGGCACGGGCACACGCTGGTGCAGGTCGCTGGCGGTGATGTCGGCCATCTTGCCCCGGATCGCGGCGACCGGGCGCAGGGCGCGGCCGACGGCGAACCAGGTCATGCCCGCCACGACGAACAGCAGCAGCGGCACGCCCGGCAGCAGGACGGTGTTGAGCGTCTCCAGGGTGCGCTCGGCGGTGTCGAGCGAGGCCCGGCCGAAGACGGTCATGGTCTCGCCGGCGGGCTCTGTGACGTTCAGGCGGGCCACCGCGTAGCCGGGCTCGGCCATCTGGGCGGGCACCACGGCCGTCCTGGCGTAGGCGATGTCGGGGTCGTAGATCGGCTTGGCGAGCGACAGCGTGTTGCCATCGGGAGAGATCGCGCCGTAGTAGGTCGGCACGCGCGTCAAACCGATCACGGCATCGGCGTCGTCGGCGGGGGTCCCGGCACCGACACCCGCGTCATCGACCGTGGCCCCGATTCCCGCCCCCGCGTCGTCGGCCGTCGCGCCCGTGACCCGCTCCACGGTGACATCGGGTGTCGTGCGTACGGCCAGCGTCCCCGAGGCCGCCATCATCGCCTTCTGCGTGGCCTGCGCGTTGGCGCTGCTCCACAACGTGCCACGCAGCGAGCTCGTCAGCACGAAAGCCACCACGAGCAGGGCCACCGCGACGACCAGCGTCGCCGCGAGCGTGGCGCGTACCCGCACGGAGTTGAGCTTCACACCGCCTCCAGCCGGTATCCGGCGCCGCGTACGGTCACCAGCGAGGTGCGCCCGAACGGCTGGTCGATCTTGCGGCGGAGCGCGCTGATGTAGACCTCGACGATGTTCGGATCGCCGTCGTAGGAGAAGTCCCAGGCCTGCGCGAGCAGTTCGCTCTTGGACACCACCTCCCCGGCGCGCCGGGCCAGCCCGTGCAGCACGGCGAACTCCTTGGGCGTCAGCGAGATCTCGGTCTCGCCGCGATGGCAGCGGATGCCCGCGGGGTCGATGACCAGGTCGCCGACGGTGATGGAGACGGGCCGTTCCCGTCCGCCCCGCCGTACCAGGGCCCTGAGCCTGGCCAGAAGCACCACGTAGGAGAAGGGCTTGGCCAGGTAGTCGTCCGCGCCGGTGTCGAGAGCCTCGGCCTCGTCGTAGACGCCGTCCTTGGCGGTGAGCATCATGATCGGCGTCCAGTTGCCCGCGTCGCGCAGCCGCGCGCAGACGGTGTAGCCGTTCATGCGCGGCAACATCACGTCCAGCACGATCACGTCGTAGGGGTTCTCGGTCGCCAGCCACAGGCCGTCCCGCCCGTCGTGCGCGACGTCCACCGCGAATCCCTCGCCTGCCAGCCCGTCCTTGATCAGCTGGGCCAGGCGTTCTTCGTCTTCAACCAGGAGCACTCGCACGTCGTCAAGGGTGCCTGATCGTACCTAAAGGGAACCTGAAGATCATTTTTGGGACGTTCAGGCTCGCTTCAGGTCGGCTCGGCCAGCCTCGTGGTCATCCGAGAACCACAGGGAGGACCAATGCGTAAGGGACGTGTGGCGCTGCTCGCCGGGGCGGTGGCGCTCCTGGCCATGACCGGCCTGTCCGGGTCGGCCATGGCCGACCCGGCTCCTGGGCCGGCCGGCACGGAGGGGGTCATCGTCTGCGAGACGGGCGACGGCCAGAAGTTCGAGGTCAAGCCGGGCGTTCCGGTGACGTTCCAGGACGGCAAGGGCGAGGTGATGGTCACCAGGGCCGCCGAGGCCCAGCCCGTGCCCGGCGGGGAGACCGTCAAGGGCGAGATCAGGCTCAGGGACGGCGGCGAGGCGGTTCCCGCCAAGCCGCTGGAGGAGGGCGAGTCGCACGCCGCGGCGGCAGGTGTGGCCGCGGACGGGCCGACGGCGCACGCCGTTCCCGCCGAGCCGCCCGTGGACAAGGACGGCAAGCCGATCGTCATCGACCCGGACAAGGCGCCCGAGGGCGCGCTGACGATCGCCTGCAGGCCCGCCTAGGGGCTCAGCCGAAGGAGGGGTGCGGCCCCAGGGCCCAGTATTCGTACAGGCCGTACCCCACCTTCCCGTCGTACTCGAAGCGCCCCATGGCGTCGACCATGCCCCACATCCGGGCCGAGTCCTCAGGCAGCGTGTACGTCACGCCCTGCACGACGGGACCCGGCCCCTGGTACATGCCGTGCTTCCAGTCCGGTTCCAGGCCATAGCCGGTGCCCACCATGAGGTGGACCGGCAGGACCGGGGTGCAGTGCACGTCGAAGGGCTTGCCGCGGGGTGGGCTGAAGCTCACCACCGCGTGCTCGACGTCACGGGTGCCGGGCGCGTAGACCGGGTGGTACTCCGGCCGGCCGAGGAACTCCTCGCGGCCGTCGCTCCAGACGCGCGTGGCCTCCTCCAGCACCCGGCGGCCGTGCTCGTCCTCCTGGATGATGCAGAGGATCGCGTGGTCCTCGAACTGCATGGGCGCGTAGAGCCAGTAGAACGTGCCCGCGTTCTTGGCCTGGATGCCGGCGGGCTCGGGCTCGCCGACGGGGCGGATGCCCCAGGACCGGTCGCGGGTGCCCTGCCAGGTGCCGGGGGTGACGGGGATCTCCGTCGAACCGATCCTGATATGTCCGGACCAGCGCCCTGTCTGCGCCATCCGCATCGAATCGAAGATCACCCGCTCCTGCCATCGCACGAAGTGCCGCGGCTCCAGGGTCGCCGGGACCGTGCCCTCCCAGCTCAGGTCGAAGGAGAGCTCATGCGCGTTGTCGTCGAGCACCACCCGCAGCCGCTTGAGTCCTTCGATCACCTCGACCCGGAAGGGCCCCACCGAGGTGTCCATCCTGTCCTCGCCGAGCTCGCGGGAGGCGCGCACCACCCGGTGGATGTCGCCGTGCCGTACGCACGCGAAGGCGTCGGTGACCCCGAGGTTGGGATACTGCCCCAGCCCGATGATGAGCATCAGCTCCTCGTCGGGCGAGAAGCAGTTGAAGTAGTAGCGGTCGTAGAAGTTGCGATCGGAGGTCGCGACGTGCCGCATGACCTGGGGCGCCTGATGGACGGGGAAGTCGTCGAGGGGTGACAGCGTCATTGCTAGGTTGTAGCAAGCGCTTGGTTATACGTCAACGCGGACGCCGAAGCCCCCGGGATGCGCACCCCGGGGGCTTCGAACGCGCTAGTACTTCTTGGACGCCTCGTCGGCCTTGTCGGACACCTTGTCCGCCAACTGGTTCGCCTTGCCGGCGGTCTGGTCAGCCTTGTCGCTGACCCACCGCGAGGCATCGGCGGCCGAGTCCTTCATGTGGTCGGTCCACTGCTGGGCGTTGCGACGGTAGAACATGTAGCCCATCGCTCCCAGCGCGACCCCGGTCACGAGGACCGCGACCGGCCACCTGCGCGAACGCGCCGGCGTCGGGTCGACCTTCTTGGCCGCGTCGGCCAGCATGGCGCTGACCCTCGGCGCGAGGTCCTTCTCAAGCCGCTGGGCGGCATCCTCGAGCCGAGGAGCGGCCCAGTAACGGGCATCCTCGAAGCGGTGCGCGGCCATATCCTTGGCCTGTCCCGCCATTGGCCCGAGCCGATCTCCGGCTCGTACGGCCTGGGCCTTCATGCGGCCCATCCACGTGTTCGGTACTTCAACGATCACGCGGCGCTTTCTGAGTGTCAGGGACACGACAACCTCCCCTGTCGTTGGGGCCCCGCACGTGACCTTCCCGGAAGAAGGCGGCTCAATCATCCACAGACGTGGGAGGATGCTCTAGAGCCCCAAGGGCCATAGTTAATACACCTGGACAAATCGCAGAGGGGGCGGCTTCCACGTGGCTGAGAAGCTGATCGCAAACCTTCAGACAAATCACGGTCTCATCCGGATCAAGCTCATGCCCGATCTCGCTCCGACGACCGTCGCGAACTTCGTCGAGCTGGCCGAGGGCACGCGCGAATGGACCCACCCGGGCACCGGCGCCAAGACCAACGACCCGCTCTACGACGGCACGGTCTTCCACCGCGTCATCAGTGGCTTCATGATCCAGGGCGGCGACCCGCTCGGACAGGGCATCGGCGGCCCCGGCTACGACTTCGACGACGAGATCCACGCCCAGAACAACTTCAACCGCCCCTACCTGCTGGCCATGGCCAACGCGGGCAAGCGGTTCGGCAAGGGCACCAACGGCTCGCAGTTCTTCATCACCGTGGGAGCCACGCCGCACCTCAACCAGGGCCACACCATCTTCGGTGAGGTCATCGAGGGCCGCGACGTGGTCGACTCGATCGCCAAGACGGCCACCGACCGCCGCGACCGCCCGGTGCAGGACGTGGTGATCGAGAAGGTCACGATCGACCGCGTTCCCGCCTGAGTCGTCGCCTGGCTCCACCATGAGCCCTGGGGTTTTAGGCTGGCTCGTATGACGAGCCAGCCTTCCCAGCCTTCCGAGACGGTACCCACCTGTTACCGTCACAACGATCGGGAGACCTGGGTGCGCTGCCAGCGCTGCAACCGCCCCATCTGCCCCGACTGCATGCAGAACGCCTCCGTGGGCTTCCAGTGCCCCGAGTGCGTCGCCCAGGGCAACAAGTCCGTACGGCAGGCGCGCTCGACCTTCGGTGGCGCCGTGGTCGCCAAGCCGGTGGTGACCTACACGATCCTGGGTCTCATCGCCCTGATGTTCGCCGGGCAGTACCTCACCAACGACCGGCTGACCGCCGAGCTGGCGATGAACCCGCTGGCCGTGGTCGGGCTCGGGCAGTACTACCGCCTGATCACCAGCGCGTTCCTGCACTTCGGGTTCATCCACATCCTGTTCAACGGCTACGCCCTCTGGGCCATCGGGCCCTACCTGGAGCGGGCCTTCGGCCACTGGCGCTTCGCCGCGCTGTACCTGCTCAGCGCGCTGGGCGGCAGCACGCTGGCCTACTGGCTCGACGCGCCCAACACGTGGAGCGTGGGCGCCTCCGGAGCCGTCTACGGCCTGTTCGCGGCCGTCTTCGTGGTGGGGCGCAAGCTGAACATGGATGTGCGGGGCGTGGTCGTGCTCATCGCCATCAACCTGGCGATCACGTTCCTGCCGTGGATCATTCCCGGAGTCTTCGGCGGCACCATGCTGAGCTGGACCGCTCACCTGGGCGGCCTGGCCACGGGCGCGGTCGTCTCAGCCGCCCTGGCCTATGCCCCCAAGAAGAGCCGCTCCCTGGTGCAGGTCGCCGCGATCGTGGGGGTTCTGGCCGTCCTCGTCATCCTGGTCGCGATCAGAAGCGCACAGTTCTCGCTCTGACATCCCCAGGCTGTGGAAAAGACTGTGGAAAGAACTAACGCCAGCGGGTGGAAAGCACCACACCGAAGATGATGAAAGCAAACCCGATGCCGAGGTTCCAGTTCTGCAGATCGGTCATGAAAGGTACATCCACCCCGGCGACGTTCGTGATGTAGAACACCGCGATCCACAGGATGCCGATGATCCATGAGGCGACCATGGTCGGTGCGAGCCAGCGGGGGCTGAGCTTGACCTCTTTGGCCTTCTGCGGCGGGGTGTATACCGCCTTCTTGCGAGCATTGGACTTAGGCACGGGAAACTCCTGCTGAGCGCCTGGGCATCCGGATCGTCCACAGGCTCTTTGTTAAGCGTAGTTGAAGCCTGGCCAAGGATAGTCGCCCTGCGCATGTCGTGGCGATCCCTAGACCTACGCTGAATCGCGTGAGAGCACTGCTGCGTACATTCGGCGAGCTCAGCATCACGGCGGGGCTGGTGCTGCTTCTCTTCTGCGCCTACCTGCTCTGGGGCACCAGCTCCTACACCCTGCGCCATCAGGCGAGCCTGCAGGAGGAGCTGAAGGCCGCCCCGCAGAAGAAGGAGAAGGAGAAGCTCAAAATCGGCAAGGCCGTCGCCCTGCTGCGTATCCCGCGCCTGGGCCGCGACTACCAGTACGCCGTGGTCGAGGGTGTCGACCACGAGAATCTCAAGCGCGGCCCCGGCCACTACCCGGGCACGGCCCTGCCGGGCGAGGTGGGCAACTTCGTGCTCTCGGGGCACCGCACCACCTATGCCGCGCCCTTCAACCGCATCGACGAGCTGGAGCGCGACGACGAGATCGTGGTCGAGGCGCGCGAGGCCCGCTACGTCTACCGGGTCACCTCGCAGGAGGTCGTGATGCCCGACGAGATCGACGTCCTGGCGCCGGTGCCCCACAAGCCGGATATCCGGCCCATCCGCCCCACGATCACGCTGTCGACCTGCCACCCGGAGTACTCCGCCGAGCAACGGCTCATCGTCTACGGCGTGCTCAAATCCACCGAGCCCAGGGAGGTCTGATGTACGCGTGGTTGTGGCGGATGTTGCCGGGAGGGCTCGGCGTGCGCCTGCTGACGGCCACCGCGCTGGTCGCGGCGGCGTCGGCCGTACTCTGGTACTTCGTCTTCCCCCTGCTCGAACCGAGCGTGGCGCTCGATGAGGTGACCGTACAGAAGTGAAGCCCCGCGTCCTGGTTGTGGACAACCACGACAGCTTCGTCCACACGATCGTGCAGTACTGCCGCAGGCTCGGCGCCGAGTGCGACGTCAGGCCGCGCGACGTGGTGCGCGTCGACGACGCCGACGGCTTCGACGGCGTGCTCGTCAGCCCCGGCCCCGGCACCCCGGAGGCGGCCGGGGTCAGCGTCCCGCTGGTCCACCACGCCATCGAGCGCGACCTGCCGCTCCTGGGCGTCTGCCTCGGCCACCAGGCCATCGCGGTGGCGCTCGGAGGCATCGTCACCACGGCGCCGGAACTCGTGCACGGCAGGACGAGCCCGATCTCCCACGACGGCCGCGGCGTCTTCCGCGACCTGCCGTCGCCGGTGCGGATGACGCGCTACCACTCGCTTGCCGTACGGCCCGACAGCGTGCCTCAGGAGCTCGAGGTGAGCGCGAGCACCCCCGACGGGGTCGTGATGGGCCTGCGCCACCGCAGCGCGCCCGTGGAGGGCGTGCAGTTCCACCCCGAGTCCGTTCTGTCGGAACACGGCGACCAGCTCCTGGAGAACTGGCTCAGAACGCTCGTGTAACACGTCGGCGGCGGCCGACGAATCACTGATGAACGTCCCCGCCGTTGCCCCCGAGCGGCGGGGACGTTCTTCCATTCGTGCACAAGGCGAAGGGCCCCGGCTCGTCCGAGCTGGGGCCCTTTCGCGTCATGATCAGCCGCCGCCCTGGTCCTCAGGGTTGTCCTCGGGCTGCCCGTCGCCGGGATCGTCCGTGGGCTGGCCCCACGGGTCGGTCTCGGTCGGATCCGGACTCGGCTCCTCGGTGGGCTGGGTGTCGGGACCGGTCGAGATGACCAGGGTCACCGAGCCGCCGGTGGGCAGCTGCGTGCCGGCGGGCGGGTTGGTCATGATGACCGAACCGGCAGGAATATCGGGGCTGGCCTGCTCGACGACCGTGACCTTGAAGCCCAGGCCCTTGAGCTCCTTCTCGGCGTCCTTCTGGCTCCACTGGGCGACGTCGGGGACCTCGACCCGCGCGGACGGCACGAAGAGCGTGACGGTCTTGCCCTCGCTCACCTCGGTGCCGGGCTTCGGGTCGGTGGCGATGACCGTGCCCTGCGGCTTGCTGGAGGATCTCTGCTTGACCTGGCCCTTCAGCCCGGCGTCGTCAAGAGCCTTCAGCGCGTCTTCCTGCTTCATGCCGACCAGGTCGGCCGGGACGGTCACCTTCGCGGGGCCGTCCGACACGATCAGGTTGATTTTGGTGCCCTGGTCGACCTCGGTGCCGCTCGGGGGGTCGGTCTTGATGATCTGACCCTTGTCGTACTCCGTGCTGTTCTCCATTGTGGTGTCGCCGACGACGAGCTTGGCGTTGCTCAGGGGGCCCTGAGCCTCGTCCTTCGTCTGTCCGGCGACGTTGGGCACGGCGACCTTGGCGACCTTGGTGGGATCCTCCGTGCCGCCGTTGTTGCTGCTCAGGAAGTAGTAGCCGACGCCGATGAACGCGCCGATGATCAGCAGCGGGATCAGGATCCACGCGAGCGTCCTGGCGACCTTGCCGCCACCGCCGCCTCCGGCCGCACGCCGGCGCCCGCCACGACCGCCGCCCTGGCCGTCGCCGTACTCGTAAGGCGGGATGGCGGAGGTGCGGCCGGTGGCCGGGCCCGCCTGGGTGGAGGTCATCATGCGCGTGCCAGAGGTCGCCATCGCCATGGTCTGCGCGTCGACGGGCTGGCCGGTCATGGCACGCTGGATGTCGGCGCGCATCTCGGCGGCGCTCTGGTAGCGGTGCGCCGGATCCTTGGCCATCGCCTTGAGCACGATCGCGTCGGCCCACCGGGGGATCTCGGGGTTGATCTGCGACGGCGGGATGGGCTCTTCGCGCACGTGCTGGTAGGCGATCGCCACGGGGGAGTCGCCGGTGAAGGGCGGCTGGCCGGTCAGCAGCTCGTAGAACACGCAACCGGTGGAGTAGATGTCGCTGCGCGCGTCGACGCGCTCGCCCCGCGCCTGCTCGGGCGAGAGATACTGAGCGGTCCCTATGACCTGCGCGGTCTGCGTCATCGTGGCGGCCGAGTCGGCCATCGCGCGGGCGATGCCGAAGTCCATCACCTTGACGTCGCCGTTGCGGGTGATCATGACGTTGGCCGGCTTGATGTCGCGGTGCACGATGCCGCCGCGATGGCTGTAGTCGAGCGCGCGCAGAATGCCGTCGACCAGCTCCGCAGCACGTTCGGGCATCAGATGGCGGTCCTGGCGCAGCAGGTCGCGCAGCGTGCGGCCGTCGACGTACTCCATCACGATGTAGGGGACCGGTGCGCCCTCGGAGGAGTCTTCGCCCGTGTCGTAGACGGCGACGACCGCCGGGTGGTTCAGCGAGGCGGCCGACTGGGCTTCGCGGCGGAAGCGCGCTTGGAACGTGTGGTCACGTGCGAGATCCGACCTCAGTGTCTTGATCGCGACAATGCGGTCCAGCCGGATGTCTCTGGCGCGATAGACCTCGGCCATGCCGCCGCGCCCGACGACTCCGTCGAGCTCGTAGCGACCTCCGAGTAGCCGAGGCTGAGTCATTTCCTGCACTGTCCCTTACCGTTCATCTTGGTTACCGGCCTGACGCACCGGTGTCCATCATCGACCCCGCGACTCATCACGTCTCACCCTTCCGGCGGATTTGTGTCGCCTGGGTCCGGCGAGCCTGACGGTGAGGTTGTGGTTGGTGTCGAAGTGGGGGTTGTGGTTGGTGTGCGCGTCGGGGTTCGGGTCGGAGTCCTGGTCGGTGTCACAGTCGGCTTCGTCGGAGTCTTCGTCGTACTAACGCTAGCTGACGGTGAGGCTACCGGTTTCGTCGGCATGACCGGAACAGGCGACGGCTTGCGAGTGGGCGTCTTCTTCTTGCTGGGCTTGCTCACCGGCTTGGTCGTCACCGTCCCCGTCGGGTCGGCGACGGTGGGTGGGAGCTGCGCCTCGAAGGTGTTGGCCGCCCACACGCCGAGCCCGACCGCCGCGGCGCATCCGATCGTGGCGAACACCACAGCCCGGCCCCTGCGCGAACGTCGTTCCGGTACGGCAGGCGGCGGCGTACCCACGTGGGTCCTGCCGTACGCCTGGGTGGCAGGGGTCTCGGGGACCGAGGTCGCCGGGGCGGCGCCGTAGGTGCCGATCCTGAAGCCCGACGGGTCGGTCAGCATGCTGAGCTCAGTGACCCGCTCGGTGCCCGCCAGCGTCTGGCGCAGCACGGAGGCGCGGTCGGCCAGCTCCATCGCCGAGCCGGGCCGGCGCTCGGGATCCTTGGACAGCAGCCGCATGACCAGGTCGCGCAGCGGCGCCGGCACGTCGACGCCCAGCGGCGGCGGGGTCTCGTTCAGGTGCATCAGCGCGATGGCGACCTGGTTGTCGCTGGTGAACGGCACCCGGCCGGCCAGGCACTCGTAGGCCACCACGCCCAGGGAGTACAGGTCGGTGGCGGGGGTGAGCGGCAGGCCCTGGGCCTGCTCGGGGCTGACGTACTGCGCGGTGCCGAGCACGGTGCCGGTCATGGTGACCGACGCCGCCTCCATCGAGCGGGCGATGCCGAAGTCGGTGACCTTGATCGTGCCCTCGGGCGTGATGAGCAGGTTGCCCGGCTTGACGTCGCGATGGATGATGCCCGCCTGGTGGGCGGAGTGCAGCGCCTTGGCGCTCTGGTGCACGATGTCGAGGGTGACCTCGGGGCCGAGCACGGAGTTGCGGGCCAGGATCGCCGACAGCGGCTCGCCGTGGACCAGCTCCATGATCAGGTAGGCCAGGTCGTGCTGCTCGCCGTAGTCGAAGACCTGCGCGATGCCCGGATCGGTGAGCCCGGCGGTGATGCGCGCCTCGTTGCGGAAACGCGCCACGAACGCCGGGTCGTCCTTGTGCAGCAGCTTGACGGCCACCTCGCGGCCGAGGAGTTCGTCCCGGGCACGCCAGACCTCGCCCATGCCGCCCCGCGCGATGCGGGCGGTCAGGACGTAGCGGCCGCCCAGGACGGTCACCTGCTCTGCACCGCCTCCAACACCGACTTCGCGATCGGGGCCGCAACCCCTCCACCGGTGGCTTCCGCCCCGACGCTGGCCGCTCCGGACTCGACCAGGACGGCCAGGGCCACCTTGTCGCTGAAACCGATGAACCAGGCGTGCGGCGCACGCCCCTTGGCGGTCTCGGCCGTGCCGGTCTTGCCGCCGACCTCCAGGCCGGGGACCTGGGCGGCGCGGGCGGTGCCCTCGTTGACAACGCTGACCATCATGGCCTTGAGCTTCTGCGCCGACTCCGCGCTCATCGCCTCGGACAGCTCCTCGGGGTCGGCCGCGCTGAGCTCGTCGCCCTTGTGGTTGGTGATCCTGTTGACCAGGTACGGCTTCATGACCTTGCCGTCGTTGGCGATGCCCGCCGCGATCATGGCCATCTGCAGCGGCGTCATCTGGACGCTGCGCTGGCCGATCGCCGACATCGCGATGGCGGCGGGGTCTTCCTGCGGGCCCAGGGAGCTGGCGACCACGGGGATCGGCACCTGCAGCGACTGGCCGATGCCGAACTTCTCGGTCTGCTCCAGCATCTTCTCGTAGCCGAGTTCGAGCCCGATCTTGCCGTACGGGGTGTTGCACGACTTCTGCAGCGCGTACGCCATCGGGACGTTGCCGCCGCCGCACGCGGCGCCGCCGTAGTTGGGCAGGGTGGCGCTGGTGCTGGGCAGGCTGAGCCGCGTGGGGGCGTCGACGTTGGTGTTGCCGTCGCGGCTGGAGTCGTCTTCGAGCCAGGCGGCCGTGGTGACCACCTTGAAGGTCGAGCCGGGAGCGTAGGTGCGCTCGGTGGTGCGGTTGAGCAGCGGGGTGTCGAGGCTCTTGGGGTCGAGCGCCTCGTAGGCCTTGGTGACCTTGCCGGGGTCGGGGTCCGACAGCACGTTGGGGTCGTAGGTGGGCAGCGAGACCATCGCCAGGATCGCGCCCGTCTTGGGGTCGATCGCGACGACGGCGCCGCGCTTGCCGCTCTGGCGCAGCGCGTCGTAGGCGGCCTTCTGCACCTTCGGGTCGATCGTCAGGTCGACGTTCGCGCCGCGGGTGGGCTCGCCGGTGAACATGTCGATGCCCCGCTGGAGCAGCAGGTCGGCGCTGGAGCCGTCGAGCAGCTTGTTCTCGGTGCCCTCGATCTGCGTGGCGGTGTAGGGGGAGAAGAAGCCGGTCACGTGGGCGTACAGCTCGCCCTCCGCGTAGCGGCGGACGAAGCGGATGCTGCCGTCCTGCTCCTTCGACTGGGCCAGGATGACCTTGCCGCCCGCCGTGATGCGCCCGCGCTCGATCGCGTAGCGCTCGAAGTAGTTGCGGCGGTCGCGGTTGTCGTTCTGGAAGGTGTCGGTCTGTCCCCTGACCGCCTGGAAGTAGTTCACGTTGATCATGAGCAGCGCGAACATGGCCATGCAGGCCACGGCGGCTCGTTTCAGAGTGCCGTTCATCGCTGGAACACCTGCGTCAATCCTTCGTTCTGGATCGCCTGGGGTGGGGGGCGCCGTGCGGCATCAGACATGCGTACCAGCAGCGCGATAAGGATCCAGTTAGCCAGCAGGGCCGAGCCGCCCTGGGACATGAACGGGGTGACCAGACCGGTCAGCGGGATGAGGTTGGTCACGCCGCCGACGATGATGAAGACCTGCCAGGCGATGATGAACGACAGGCCGCCCGCCAGCAGCTTGGTGAACGGCTCGCGCGCGGCGAGCGAGGTGCGCAGGCCGCGCTGCACGATCAGCGCGTAGAGCATGAGCAGCGCCATGAGGCCGGTCAGGCCCAGCTCCTCGCCGGTGGCGGCGAAGATGAAGTCGGAGAAGGCCAGCGGGATCAGCTCGGGGTGGCCCTGGCCGAGCCCGGTGCCCAGGATGCCGCCGTTGGCCATGCCGAACAGGCCCTGCATGAGCTGGTAGCTGCCGCCGAACTCGCGGTCGTAGAACTCGGTGCTGCCGGGGTTGAGCCACACGTCGAAACGGTCGCCCACGTGGTCGAAGATCTGCCCGGCGATGAAGGCGCCGCCCACGAACAGCAGGATGCCGATCAGCACCCACGAGGTGCGCTGCGTGGCGATGTAGAGCATCACGATGAAGGCGCCGAACAGCAGCAGCGAGGAGCCCAGGTCACGCTGCAGGACCAGCACGCCGAGGCTGATGCCCCAGGTGATGAGGACCGGTCCGAGGTCGCGGGCGCGCGGCAGGTCGATGAAGAGTAGCCGGCGGCCGGCCAGGGCCAGCACGTCGCGCTTGGCCACCAGGTAGCCGGCGAAGAAGACCACCAGCGCGATCTTGGCGAACTCGGCGGGCTGGATGGTGAACGGGCCGAAGCCGATCCAGATCTTGGCGCCGTTGATGGTCTTGCCCAGGCCCGGGATGAGCGGGGAGACCAGCAGGAACAGCCCGACGAAACCGGAGGTGTAGGTCAGGCGCTGCAGCGTGCGGTGGTCGCGCAGGGCGAGCAGGGTGACGGCGAAGAGCACGACGCCGATGCCGGTGTAGAGCAGCTGCGTGGTGGCCGAGGCGCCGGGCATCTCGGCACGCTCCAACCGGAAGATCATCACCAGGCCGAGCCCGTTGACCAGGGTGACCAGCGGCAGCAGGAGGGGGTCTGCCCAGGGGGCGAACTTGGCGAGCACCAGGTAGGCGGCGAGCATGAAACCGCCCAGGCCCAGGCCGTACGTCAGCATGCCCGACGGCACCTGCTCGTCGATGGCCAGGCCCACGTTGGCGTAGGCGCCCATCACGATCAGCACGGCGAAGGCCAGCATGACGAGCTGGGCCACGCGCCGCTTGGCGGGCATGGAAACGGGGGCTACAACCAAATCGCTCACCTACTGGGCGTCTTCTTCGGAGTGGCCGTCGGAGAGGAGCTGGGGCTGGGGGTGGGAGTGGCGGGGGTGGTGGTGAACTTCATCGCCGCTATCCGCGTCTTGCCCTCGTCGAGGTTGGCGACGGGGAAGCCGCCCTTGACCAGCTCCTGGTCGGGGGCGGACAGGTCGGTCAGCCGGCGTCCTGTGCTGCCGCCCGCCGCCACGTCGGACAGCGGGATCGGACCCAGGTCCTGCTGGATGCCACGGAAGACCACGACCTCGCCGTCGTCGGTCGCGCCGACGAAGTACTGCGACTGGGTCCAGGAGTAGCCGAAGTAGCCGCCCACTCCCAGAGCGATCACGAGCGCGGTGACCAGCACCGGCCAGATCCGGCGACGGCGCCTCGGCATGGCCGCCGCCTGGGCCATGGGGTAGTCGTCGTCATCGGTGATGACCGGTTGTGGCGCGGTCACCGCGCTGTTTCGCCCCGGCGAGCCGCCCTGGGTGTTCTGGGGGCCGGTGCCGCCGCCGCGCAGGCGGTTCATGCCCGCCGCGCCGACGATCGCCGCTTCGTGCGGGACCTGGAACCCGTCGGTCAGCTCCAGCACGTCGGCCACGACACAGGTGATGTTGTCGGGCCCGCCGCCCCTGTTGGCCAGGTCGATGAGCTGGCGGACGACCTCTTCCGGATCGTCGATGTTCGTCAGCGTGGCGTGGAGTGTCTCCGCGCTGACCACGCCCGACAGGCCGTCGGAGCACAGGAGGTAGCGATCGCCCACCTGCGCCTCGCGCAGCGCCAGGTCGGGGCGGACCTCGTCGCTGCCGTCGAGCGCCTTCAGCAGGATCGACCGCTGCGGGTGGGTGGCGGCCTCCTCCGGCGTGATCCGGCCGTCGTCGACGAGCTGCTGCACCAGCGTGTGGTCGTGGGTGATCTGGTAGAGCTCACCCCGCCGCAGCAGGTAGGCGCGCGAGTCGCCGACGTGGACGAGGGCGACCTGGGTGCCGTTCCACAACATCGCCGTGAGGGTGGTGCCCATGCCCTTGAGGGTGGGATCGCGCCCGACCATCTCGTGGAGCTGGCGGTTGGCGTCGTGGACCGCCGTCTCGATCGAGTCGAGCAGGTCACCCCCTGGGGCCTCTTCGAGAGAGGCCATGGCGGCGATGGCGACTGAGCTGGCCACCTCGCCGTGTGCATGCCCGCCCATACCGTCGGCGACGGCGAGCAGGCGGCCGCTCGCGTACGCCGAGTCCTCGTTTCCTTCGCGGAGGAGGCCGACGTCCGAGCGGGCTGCGTAGCGGAGTGCGATCGTCATATCGGGGTCACTTGCGCAATTCAATGACTGTCTTGCCGACCCGGATCGGAACTCCGAGCGGAACGGGGGTTGGGCGGGTCACCTTCGAGCGGTCGAGATACGTGCCGTTCGTCGATCCAAGATCTTCCACGATCCACTGACCGTCCTGAGGAAAGAGCCGGGCGTGCCGGCTGGAGGCGTAGTCGTCGTTGACCACCAGTGTGGCGTCGTTCGCCCTGCCGATGGTGATGGGCGACTCCGCGAGGTTGATGGTGGTGCCCTGCAGGGGACCACCGGTGACGACGAGTTG
Source organism: Nonomuraea soli (assembly GCF_013761175.1). Classification (GTDB taxonomy): domain Bacteria; phylum Actinomycetota; class Actinomycetes; order Streptosporangiales; family Streptosporangiaceae; genus Nonomuraea; species Nonomuraea soli. The sequence continues at coordinate 480,442 of NZ_JACDUR010000003.1, read as the reverse complement.
TTTGGGCTCGCCCTTCTTGGGCTTGGCCACTGGCTTGGGGGCCTTCGGCGCCTTCCTCGCGGCCGTGGCGGGCGCCGTGCGGGAGCCGAACAGATCCGTGCGGATCACGCCGACTGCGGCAATGACGAAGAACCACAGCACCGCCAGGAAGGCTAGCCGGATCAGCAGCAGCGTGAGCTCGGACATGGACCGTTTGTCTACCCCTAATCGCGCCGGAACACCAGAGTCGTACGCCCCAACGTCACACGAGTGCCGTTCTGGAGCTCGATTCTGCGTACCGGCTGGCCATTGACGAAAGTGCCGTTCGTGGAGCCGAGATCGACGAGCACGACCTGCGGACCCTCGACCCGGAGTTCCGCATGATGGCGCGACACTCCCGGATCGACAAGACGAAGATCGCAGTCGGTGCCGCGGCCGAGCAAGGTGACCGGTGTGGTCAGCTCGTAGGACCTGTCACCCTGCGGGTCGTCCTGAGTCGAGACCAGCAGGCGCGGGCGGCCGCCGAACGCGTGTGAACGCGCGGGCGGAAGATCGCTGGCCGGCTGCCTGATCTCGTCCTGCTCGACCGTCGCGCCGCGGATCACGCCCGAGCGGATGCGGAACAGCCCGACGGCCAGATCGGCCGCGGTCTCGAAGCGGACCCTGACCGGGCCGACGAACGAGTAACCCTGCTCCTTGGCGTACTCCCGGGCGAGATTGGCCAACTCGTGGCTGATGCTGTCGGCGTAGACCTCCAACCGCTCGCTGTCGGTCGTGGACAGCTCGACCACGAAGTCGTTGGGCACGAGCGTGCGCCCCTGAGCCACGATGGCCGCGCGTTCGTCCATCTCTCGCTGGACCGCGCTCGCGACCTCGACCGGCTGCAGGTCGGACTTGAACGCCCGCGCAAAGGCCCCCTCAACCAAGCCTTCGAGCCTTCGCTCGAAGCGCTGAAGGACTCCCACCGGGTGTACCTCCCTCTCGTGCAAATAGAGGCGGCGCCTCCCCTCACGGACGCGATGGACCCTGTTCCTCCGCTTCCGTGTCTGATGCGATCGTATCCGGGTTCAGTACTACCGGCTGTTCCGTGCTACTGTTTCTCCGCACCCAACAAGGGCGGGTGGCGGAACGGCAGACGCGCACGGTTCAGGTCCGTGTGTCCGAAAGGACGTGAGGGTTCAAATCCCTCCTCGCCCACTCGGTTCGCTCGTTTTCACGGGCAGACCAACAGTGTCGAAACAAGGCCCCGGTTCGCAAGAGCCGGGGCCTTGTTGTGTATCTGGATCTTTGTTCGCCCGTGTGACCGCCACGGCGACGAACTCTACGCCCGGCTTCTTGCAGACCGCTTTCTTCTCGCTAATCGCGTTCGCCTTCAGCGAACGAAATATCTTGCCAAGCGTGTTGAATTGTTGAACAGTTGAGTCATGGAGCAGCCAACAGAAGGCTTACGCACGCTGCGGGCCGCCACGGTCGCCCTGTTGAACCTGTCGGGCCTCGGCCTGGGATACCTGCTGATCGGCCGCTGGCTCGCGCTGGCCGGCAGCCTCACCGCCACCGGACTCCTGATCGTGGTCGCCGTGCCTGCCGACCCCGACGGCGTGCCAGGGGCGCTCGTGGCCGCATGGGTCGTCGTGGCGGTGGCCGCGGCCGTCCACGGCGCCTGGCGGGCCATGGGCGCCTCGCCGTCGACGGCCTCGGAACGCCTCGTCCCCTTCGCCCTCCCGATGGCCCTGGCCCTGCTCGCCGTGCCGGTCTCGGCGGTGGTCGTGCACAACGCGATGCGGCGCTCGGCCCAGGAGGAGGCCTACCAGCTGGCGCAGCTCTCCCGGCTGGCGCAGGCCGGCAGGCTCGCGGGCGAGAGCAGGTTCGACGACGCCCTGGAGATCTACGTGGACCTGAGTGAGAACCACGCGCGCAGCAGGGCCGCGGCCGGGGTCCGAGCGGGGATCGAGAAGCTCTACGAGCAGGTCGCCGCGCCGTACCGGCGAGGCGACTACTGCCGGGCGCCGCAGGCCCTGGGGTATCTGCGCGGGCTGCCGGAGAAGGTCGGCCCCGCGCTTCTCGGCGACCTGGCCGGATGGCCCGACGAGCCGCTGGCGCACGCGCTGTACGAGTGCGGGGCGACCAAGCTCGGTGAGGAACTGGGCAGGCAGGGCACGCCGGGCAAGGACTTCACGATCGGCTCGGCCAGGGAGTTCGCCACGCTGGTCTCCGTCGCGCCCGCCTCGCCGTACGTGGAGAAGGCCAGGGAACTGCTGCAAGGAACCTTCGACGAGCTGAAGCAGGCCTCGTCCGGCGATCCCTGCGAGGCGCTCGGCCGCCTGACCGGCGCCCGGGAGATCTTCAAGGAGATGGCCGCCCTCCGGGGCGACCTGGTGGGCGAGACGGGCACGCTGATCCGGAAGGGCTCCTTCGACTGCGGCGTGCGGCAGTTCAAGAACAAGCGGTTCGCGTCGGCGGCCGAGACGCTGGCCAAGTACGCCAAGGACTACAGGAGCAGCCCAGAAGCCGCCAGGGCACGGCAGATCGTCATCGCCGCCCGCATCGCCGACGAGTCGAACAAGAAGGCGGGCGCGAGATTGCCACGCGAGAAGCCGCCGGGCGGGGCGCTGATGCCATTGACGATCACCAACGACGGCAAGGGAGAGGTGGAGATCCTCCACACCGGCCCGGTGACCGCCCGCTGGACCCTGAAGAGCTGCGGCGGCTGCAAGCAGTACATCAGCGAGAAGACGGGCGACGCGCGGGCCTGCAAGGGCTCACGCAAGTACCCGAAACGCACGTTGTGGCTGCCGAAGGGGACGTACTACTTCATGTTCAAGCGTGGAGCGGGCATGACCGGGACGACCTGGAAGATCAGACCCGGTTACACCCACTCCACGTGCTTGTACGTCCACAGATTCTCGTGGCTGTGACCTCAGACGCGCGTGTCGAGCAGCTCGCCGAGCAGGTCGGTGAGGCTGACCATGCCGATCACGTCGTCGCCGCCGGTGACCAGGGCCAGGTGCGCGCGGGCCTCCTGAAGGGCCGCCACGGCCTCGGGGACCTGCGTGACGCACGCCAGGCGCGGAAGCTCCCTGGCGAGCTCTCCTGCGCGCGCTGACGGATGCAGGAAGGCGTCGCGGGCGTGGATGACGCCCTTGATGTCGTCGGGCGAGCCGACGAGCAGCCGCAGGTGCGTGGAGGAGGCGGCCACGCGCCTGGTCTCCTCGGAGTTCGCGGACGTGGGCACGAAGACCACCTCGCCGATCGGCACCATGAGCCGCTCGATGCCCTCCGCCTCCAGGCGCAGGGCCCTGGTGAGCAGGTCGTGCTCGGCCCGGTCGAGCAGGCCCATGCGCCCCGACTCGCCGACGAGCATGGCCAGCTGGCGCGGGGTGCGGGTGGTGGCCAGCTCGTCGCGCGCCTGCACGCCGAACGCCCTCAGCATCAGGTTGGTCAGGCCGTTGAGCGACGACAGCAGCGGGCGCATGAGCCACGTGAAGCCGCGGAAGGGCACCGTCAGGAGCATCGCCGCGGTCTCGGGGTGGGTGAGCGCCCAGGACTTGGGCGCCATCTCACCCACCACCATGTGCAGGAAGGTCACCAGCGACAGCGCCAGGACCAGCGAGATGGGCACCCGCAGGCCCTCGGGCACGCCGACGGCCGCGAAGACCGGCTCCAGGGCGTGCTCGATGGCGGGCTCGGTGACCATGCCGAGTCCCAGGGTGCACAGGGTGATGCCGAGCTGGGCTCCGGCGAGCATCAGCGACAGCTGACGGCTTCCTGCGACCGCGGACTTGGCGATGACCTTCACCACGCCGCTCCCGCCGGAGGCGATCTCCTCCAGCCGGTGGCGCTTGGCCGAGACGAAGGCGAACTCGGCGGCCACAAAGAGCGCGTTGGCGACCAGCAGGCCGAGGCTGAGCAGCAAGAGTCCGATCACTGGGTCACCTCCACGCGCACCGGCGCCAGCCGTACCCATTCGGGCACGCGGCGGTGCAGCGAGAGGACGGTGAGCACCGCCTCCTGCTCGTGAGAGTCCTCGTCGAAGGGGTCGCTCTCGGGGGTGAGCTCGACGGTCACGGCGTCTCCCGGGTCCGGCATGCGGCCCAGGCGGGCCAGGATCAGCCCGGCGACGGTGTCGTAGTCGTCGCTCTCCGGCAGGGCCAGTCCGGTCGCGCGCTCGATCTCGTCGAGGCGGAGCGTGCCCGGCACCTCCCAGGAACCGTCGGGCTGCTCGACGGCGCCCAGCGGCTCGGGGTCGTTCTCGTCGACGAGCTCGCCGACGAGCTCCTCTGCCATGTCCTCGACCGAGATGACGCCCGCCAGGTCGCCGTACTCGTCGATGACGCAGACCATGTCGTCCTTCGCCTGGCGCATGTGGGCCAGGACGGTCGGCAGCGGCAGCGAGTCGGGCACCAGGACGGCCGGACGGGTGATCTGCTCGATCGTGCCGTCGGTCAGTCCCGAGGCGAGCAGCTCGCGCACGCCCGTGACACCCGCCACGTCGCCGTCGGCCCCGAGCACGGGGAAGCGGGAGTGGCCGCTGCTGCGCATCGACTCGATCAGCTCGGAGACGGGCCGGTCGGCCCGGAGCACGACGACGCGGGGACGCGGCACCATGATCTCCTCGGCGATGCGGTCGCCGAACTCCAGGGCTCGCTCCAGCAGCTCCGACAGACGCTCGGGAAGCTCGCCCGCCTGGGTGGACTCGGCGATGATCCGCGAGAGCTCTTCAGGGGTCGCGCCCTGCTCCACCTCCTCGACGGGTTCCACGCCGACCTTGCGCAGCAGGCCGGTGGCGGCGGCGTCGAACAGCTTGATGACCGGCCCGGCGACGGCGAGGTAGACCAGCGTGGAACCGGCCAGCGCCTTGGCGACCGGCTCAGGCTTGGCGATGCCGAGGTTCTTGGGCATCAGCTCGCCCAGCACCATCTGCACGACCGTGGCCACGAACACGCCGATCGCGACGGAGACCCAGGCGGGCGTGTCACCGAGCAGGGGCCGGACCAGGACGGAGATGGCGGGCTCGGCGAGGAAGCCGACGAGCAGCGCGGTGACCGTGATGCCGAGCTGGGCGCCCGACAGCATGAACGACAGGCGAGAGGTGACTTGGAGGGCCTTCTCGGCCGACTTGTCGCCGGCCGCGGCCTGGTCGCGCAGGATCCCGCGATCCACGGCGACGAAGGCGAACTCCTGGGCCACGAAGTAACCAGTGGCCGCGGTGAGGAGGAACAGGGCCAGAAGGCCCAGATAGGCGCTCACCGTGCTGAGTCCTCAGAGGTTCCCGTGCCGAGGCACGGGCAGGTACTCCACGGATCTGGAGCGGACACGATCTTCCCTTCGATGATACGGACGTGCATAAAGGTAACGGTCGAGGTGGTGGAAGATGTTTCCGGATAGCGGCACTGCGTACTTCTGCCTATCAAAACCTTGGTTAGCCGTCTGCAATGGTCATTCAAGCGACGTACCGTCTAATGCAAAGCATGAGGGGGGAAGCCACCAGAATGTCCGAGGACGATCGAACGCGAGCCGTGCGCCCGCCGCAGGATCGCCGCCCGTTGCCGGGCAGGGCCGACGGCCCGCCCCGCGCTGCCGGAGCTCCGGCACACCAGGTCCCCGGCGTCGCCGGCACGGCCAAGTACGAGTCGCCGGCCATGTACGGAACTCCGGCGGGCCAGGGCGAGCAACAGCCCAGCGCCCGTTCGCGCGTTTACGGCAAGGTCCGCGAGGGCAAGAGCCCGGTCCGGCCGTTCAAGTCCGACAAGGACAGGCAGCCGCCCGCCGGCCAGGGCGGTCCCCCCGACGGCGGCCGTCCGGGAGGGCGGATGTTCTCAGGCGGCACCTCGGGCGCGCGCGGGAAGTTCCGGCTCGGCACCCTGGTGAAGATCCTGGCCGCGTTGCTGGCGGCGCTGCTGGTGCTGGGCGTCGTCGGGTTCTTCTGGATCGACGGGCGCATCAACACCATCGCGGGCGTGCTCGACGACTATGAGGGCCGCCCCGCGGACGGTCCCGGCACCAACTGGCTGCTCGTCGGCTCCGACAGCCGCAAGGGCCTGACCGCCGCCCAGCGCAGGAAGCTGGCGACCGGCAAGGCCGTGGGCCGCCGCACCGACTCGATGATGCTGCTGCACCTGTCCGACAGCGGCGAGAAGGCGACCCTGGTGAGCCTGCCGCGCGACTCGGCGGTCACCATCCCGGGCAACGGGCGCAACAAGCTCAACGCCGCCTACTCCGACGCGCTCAAGGGCGGCGGACCGCAGCTGCTGGTCCGCACCGTCGAGGGCGCGACCGGGCTGCGCATCGACAACTACATGGAGATCGGCTTCGCCGGCTTCGTGGGCATCGTCGACGCCGTCGGCGGTGTCGAGATCAACGTCACAGAGGCGATCAACGACCCGAAGGCCGGGCTCAAGCTCAAGAAGGGCAAGCAGATCCTGTCGGGCGGCGAGGCCCTCGGCTACGTCCGCACCCGCTACAACGGCGCGCTGCCCGACTACGAGCGCACCAAGCGGCAGCGCCAGTTCCTGGGCGCCGTGGTCAAGAAGGCCGCGAGCCCCGGCGTGCTGATCAACCCGTTCACGTCGATCCCGCTGGCGACGGCCGCGACGGACTCGGTCGACGTGAGCGAGGGCACCGGGGCATTCGACCTGCTGTCGCTGGGCCTGGCGATGGGCGACAGCCCGGTCACCACGGTGGTGCCCTTCGGCGGCACCGAGCAGGTCGCCGGCGGCGAGGGCGTCAAGTGGGACAGGACCAGGGCGCTGGCGCTGTTCAACGCGCTGGCCGAGGACAAGCCCGTGCCCAAGGAGGCGCTCCAGGGCAACTGAGTCTTTCAAGCGGTACGGCTGGCGCGGCCGTACCGCTTGAAGGTCGTCAGGACGCTTGAAGGTCGTCAGGACGCGCCCGCCGCCACCACGGCGGCCACCGCGCCCGCCATGATCGCCGCCTGGATGGAGGCGATGGTCCTGGCCACCGCCGCGCCCGCCCACTCGCCCTCGGCGATCTCCTTGATGCGCTTCTTGTCGGCGCCCGGGAAGGCCTTGCGCTCCAGCTTGACGGCGTGCATGACGGCGACCAGGACCGCCGTGCGCGGGTCGGGGTCGCTCCCGCCCAGCGCGCTCGCGATCCGCTCGCGCACCCCCGCCTCGACGGTGCCGTCGGCCTCCGGCCAGCGCTTCGACGGGAAGATCCCCAGGACCTTGCCCTGCTGCTCGGTAAGCACGCCGGCGTCGGCCAGCCGGGTGAGCAGCCGGTCGCGCAGCTTGCCCGCGTGCAGCTTGTTGACCCACCAGTCGGGCTTGCGCGGTTTGGTCTCCTCGACGATCCTGGCCAGCGCCCGGTCGAGCTCGCCGTCACCCAGGGGCGTGGGGTCCTTGACCACCACGTGCCTGCCTTCGAGGTCGATCCGCTCGCCCAGGGCCAGCTCGGCCAGGAGCGCGCCGCCGAGCGCGAGGTTGAGGGAGGTCGAGTCGACGAGTTGCTTGCCGGCTTCCTCGCTGTGGGCGAGGAGGAGGAGTTCCTCCGCAATCGTGACGCTCATGCCGCGTAGTTTTCCACAGGCTGTGGACCATAATCTGGATGCATGCCGGAACTTCCCGAAGTGGAGTCACTCACAGAGTTCCTCCGCGATCGTGCCGTCGGACACACCGTGGTCGGAGTCGACGTGGTCGGCTTCCAGGCGCTCAAGACCTTCGACCCGCCCGTCAGCGCGCTCGGCGGCCTGGAGATCACCGGGGTCAGCAGGCACGGCAAGTTCCTCGACCTCGACTGCGACGGGCTGCACCTGGTGATCCACCTGGCCAGGGCGGGCTGGTTGCGCTGGAAGGAAGACCTGTCGGGGGCCAAGCCGGTGCGGCCGGGCAAGGGTCCGCTCGCCGTGAGGGTACGGCTCTCGCCGAACGAGCTGGGCCTGGCTCCGGGCTTCGAGCTGACCGAGGCGGGCACGCAGAAACGCCTGGCCGTCTACGTGGTCAAGGATCCCGCCGACGTCCCGGGCGTGGCCGCGCTCGGCCCTGACCCGCTGGTGCCGGAGTTCACCGTGGCCAAGCTGCAGGAGATCCTGGGCGGCAACCGCACGCAGATCAAGGGCCTGCTGCGCGACCAGAAGGTGATCGCCGGCATCGGCAACGCCTACTCCGACGAGGTGCTGCACGCCGCGAAGATGTCACCCTTCAAGATCGCGGCCTCGCTCACTCCCGAGCAGGTCGCCGACCTGCACGAGGCGATCGTGACCACGCTGCGCGACGCGGTCGAGCGCGCCCACGGCCTGGCCGCCAAGGACCTGAAGGCGGAGAAGAAGTCGGGCCTGCGTGTGCACAACCGCGCCGGGCAGCCCTGCGACGTCTGCGGCGACACCATCCGCGAGGTGTCGTTCGCCGACTCCTCGCTGCAGTACTGCCCCACCTGCCAGACCGGTGGCAAGCCCTTGGCCGACCGGCGCATGTCCAAGCTGCTGAAGTGAGAAACTAGGACCCATGACGGTTCCCGAGATCCAGGCGAGCGAAGTGCCCGACGATGCCTATCTGCTCGATGTGCGCGAGCAGGTCGAGTGGGTGTCAGGCCACGCGCCGAAGGCCGTGCACATCCCCCTCGGCGAGTTGCAGGCGAGGGTCGACGAGGTGCCCGCGGGCGAGACCGTCTACGTGATCTGCCGGGTGGGCGGGCGCTCCTACAACGCCGCGGCCTGGCTCAACCACATCGGCCGGCAGGCGGTCAACGTCGACGGAGGCATGCAGGCCTGGGACGCGGCGCGGCTCCCGATGGTCAGCGAGACCGGCCACGAACCGTTCGTCGGCTAGCGCATACCTCCGGCATACCGCCGGCTCCTACGGTGTTGGGCACCTGTCCAAGATCGAAGGAGTCGACATGAAGCTGAGATCCGTGTCCGCACTGGCGGCGGGAGTCCTCATGGCGTTGACGGGCCTGGTCGTCAACGCTCCCGCTGCCTCGGCGGCCAGCGTTTCCGGATGCAGCGGTACGAAGTCGCTCAGCTGGAGCTTTCCTGGCGGCACCGCCAGGACCGTGCTGTCTCGCAAGTGCAAGGTCAAGAGCGGCTCCAGCACCTACTACAACCAGGATTTCGTGAGCTTCACGCTCAACGACACCAAGTGCGACGCGTCCGGTCCCCGGATCTTCCTGCGCCGGGGCAGCACCACGTTGTGGACCAAGTACAACAACAAGGGCTGCAACACCACGGTGACGGGGACCTCCTGGACCGCCTACCAGTCCGCGACCTGGTACGTCGCGTTCAACGGCGACAAGTACGGGCTGACCGACTACGCCAAGATGAGCTGACCGCGGTGGCTTAAAGCGGGGCGAATGGTGCATCATGGGCATCACAAATCAACGCGGGAGCTTGGGGCAACCAGGCTGAGAGGGTGACTACCGCTGTCGCCGACCGCATGAACCTGTCCGGGTAATGCCGGCGTAGGGAGAGTGTGATGACGCGCGTCGTCGATCAGCATCATGCCGAAGTCCCGCTGACTCTCGAGGGCGCGCCGCCCAAGGTGCTCGGCGTGCTCGACCAGGGTGCGCTCTGGGCCAACCTGGCCGTCAGCCTCCTGGGCTTCTCCGGGGCGCTCGCCCTGGTCAACGCGGCCCAGGACGCCCCGCTCAGCCTGGCCGCGGCGCTGACCGCCACCGTCGTCGGCAGCCTGATCGGCACCGTGATGGTGGCGCTGTCCGCCATCCCCGGCACCCAGACAGGCCAGCCCTCGATGGTCCTGCTGCGCGGCCTGTTCGGCGCCAAGGTCTCCTACGTGCCCACGGTGCTGAACGTGGTCCAGATGCTCGGCTGGGGCGCGTTCGAGCTCTGGGTGATCGCCATCGGCTGCCAGGCGATCTTCGGCGACGCCGTGCCGTACGCGGTGTGGGTGATCGCGGCCGGGGTGCTGACCACGGTGCTGACGATCTGGCCGCTCGGCGCGATCCGGGTGCTGCGGCGCTACGTGACCATCGCGGTGATCATCTCGATGGCCTACTTCGCCTGGCGGTTCCTCGGCGAGGCGCCGCCGCAGTCGGGCGGCTCGTGGACCGGGTTCGGCCCCGCGGTCGACTACGTGATCGCCCTGTCGGTGTCGTGGGTGCCGCTGGCCGCCGACTTCGCCCGTCACTCGCGCAGCTCCGGCGCCGCCTTCGCCGGTGTGGTCGGCGGTTACACCCTGGCCCAGGTCGCCTGCCTGGGGCTGGGCATCTACGCGGTCGCGCTGACCGGCTCCGGCGACGTCTTCCCGACCTTCGTGGCGGTGCCGCTGGGTGCGCTGTTCTTCGGCATCCTCATCCTGCGCGAGACCGACCAGTCGTTCGCCAACGTCTACTCGACGACCGTGTCGCTGCAGAACTTCCTGCCGCGCGTGGACCGGCGTGTCCTGTCGGTGATCGTGGGCGTGATCACGACACTGATCGCCGTCTGGGTCAGCGCCGACACCTACGCGTCGTTCCTGTCGGTGATCGGCGCGGTGTTCGTGCCGATGTTCGCGGTGCTCGCCGTCGACTACTTCGTCCTGGGCGGAAGGGCCCGCTGGAACACCGGCGAGGACGCGCCCTCGCGCTGGTCGATGCTGATCCCGTGGGCGCTCGGCTTCGTCGCCTACTGGCTGACCACCTCGGCCGTGACGGTCGCGGGCTGGGACTCCTTCTGGACCGGCGTACGCGACTCGATCGGCTTCGAGCGCCAGCCGTGGATGAACGGAGCGCTCGGCGCCTTCGTCGTCGCGGCGCTCGTGACGCTGCTCATCGGGCTGCTGCGCGGCTCTCGACGGTGAGCAGGTGACGCTTGGCGGCCGCGCCTCCCGCGTAGCCGCCGTCGTCGGCGATGCGATGGCAGGGCACGATCACACACACCGGATTGGTCTGCAGCGCGTTGCTCACGGCGTGGAGCGCCTGCGGCCGCCCGATGCGCTCGGCGAGCGCCGCGTGGGTGGTCGTGGTGGCGTACGGCACGGCGGTCATCATCTTGAGCACCGTGCGCGCGAACGGGGTGGCCAGTTGCAGGTCGGCGGAGAGGGTGAAGGTGCGCAGGCGCGCGGAGAAGTAGGCGTCGAGCTCGCGCCGCACCGGGTCGAGCCGGCGCGCGTCGGCGCCGATCGTGCCGCCGACCACGCGGCTGATGCGTTCGAAGACCACGTGCTCGTCCTCGTAACTGCAGGCCACGACGCCGCGGTTGGACGCGGCGAGCACGAGCGTGCCCACGGCTCCGTCGTAGGTGCCGAAGGCGATGTCGGGCGAACCATCGCCTCGGTAGGTGGGTGAGGTGACCCGCAACAGGGCTTCGAGGTCAGACATGGTGACGGCAGCGTATCGGACCATAGTGCCTGCGGAGCGCGCACGACCTCGGCAGTATGGAGATGTGAGTGGCGACCGGGACGACAGCTTGGCCGAGGCCGTGCTGTCCAGCTCGCCCAACGCCGTGGTGGCACTCGACCGCGACCAGACCGTCCTGATGTGGAATCCGGCCGCGGAACGGCTGTTCGGCTGGACGGCCGACGAGCTGGTCGGCCGCAGGGCCCCGATCGTGCCCGAGGAGCTCACGGCCGAGCACAACGCCGTCCTCGAGCGGGTGCGCACCGGCGGGCAGGTCTCGCTGCGCACCAAGCGGTTCCGCCGTGACGGCACCCTGCTCGACCTGCGGGTCGACACCAGCGCGTTGTGTCAGGGCTCCTCGGTGGTCGGCTACGTGTGCGTGCACCACCTGGTGCGCGACGACATCGCGGCGCGCAGCCGCGGAGCCAGGCGGGCGCAGCTGGTGCGCAAGCTGACCGACGTGGTCGGCGACATCAACGCGGCGCTGGAGCTGCCCGCGGTGCTCGACAGGATCGCCGCCAGCCTGACCGAGCTGACCGGCGCCGACGCCGGGGGATTCGTGCTCATCGAGGGCGACCGGCTGCGCCTGGTGGCCTCGCACCGGCTGCCGGAGCAGCTCAAGGACGCCACGGCCGACCTGAACACCAGCCTCGTGGGCAAGCTGATGCGCACCGGCAAGACGGTCATGCTCGAAGGCCAGGAGCTCGACGACCTGATCTGGGCGCAGCTGCCCGGACTGCACACCATCGCGCTGGGCCTGGCGGCCGTGGGCGGCCGGCCGTACGGCGGGCTCTACGCGCTGTTCTGCAAGCGCAAGCCCGGCCACGTGGAGCTGGAGCTTCTCGAACTGCTGGCAGGGCACGCGGGGATCGCCGTGTCGAACGCCGTCGCCTACCAGGACGCCGTGCGCCAGCGTGCGCACGAGCGGGCGGTCTTCGACGCCAGCGCCGACGGCATAGCGGTGCTCGACGCCATGGGCAGGGTGATCCAGTGGAACCCCGCGGCGGGCGAGCTGACCGGTTTCTCCGGCGAGGCGGTGCTCGGCAGCCCGCCCCCCTTCCCGCTGCCCGCGCCGGGCGAGAAGCTGACCGTGCAGCTGGCCACGGGCCGCTGGCTCGACGTGGTGGCGGCGCAGATCGTGGAGACCGGGGAGGTCGTGGTCGACTTCCGCGACGTCACGGCCGCCAAGGAGCTGGAGGAGGCCAAGGACCTGTTCCTGGCGATGACCAGCCACGAGCTCCGCACACCCATCACGATCGTGCGGGGCTTCGCCAGCACGCTCGACTCGCGGTGGGACAAGATGAACGACTTCGAGCGGCGCGGCGCGGTGCGCACCATCGCCGAACGTTCGCGCTCGCTGGGTCAGCTGATGGACCACCTGCTGCTGGGCGCCAGGGCGGGAGCCGACGAGCTGGCCGTGCGCATCGAGAGCTTCGACCTGGCCGAGCGCATCCAGGCCGCGACGCTCGGCCTGCCGGAGTTGTCCGACGACCACCGCGTCGAGGTGAAGCTGCCCGACCGGCTCCCTCGGGTGAGCGGCGACGCTCTGGCCACCGACATCATCCTGGGCCAGCTGCTGGAGAACGCCTTCAAGTACTCACCCAACGGCGGGCTGATCGCGGTCGAGGCGTGGGAGGAGGACGGCGCCGTGGTGGTGGCCGTCGACGACGAGGGCGTCGGCATCCGGCCCGACGACCGCGAGCGCATCTTCGAACGTTTCGTCCAGGTCGACAGCGGCGACCGCCGGCAGTTCGGCGGGGTCGGGCTGGGGCTCTACATCGTGCGCAGCCTGGCGCGTGCGCAGGGAGGTCAGGTGACGGCTCATCCCAGGCCAGGGGGAGGAACCAGGATGCGGCTGGCGCTCATTATCGAACCCGACACACCGGAGCGGTAACGAGGTGGTCACGGATGCGCTGAACTATCGTCCAATGTGTACAAGCTGTGATCGTAGTCCGGTTTCTGGGACCGGGTAACGGGGCATTTCGGTCGTACCGGGGTGTGTTCCCACTGTGAGCCCACGGGGGGACTGGGATCGGGGAGGTGGGTGTGTCGAGCGTGGTGCTACTTCCGTACGCACCGTCCAGCGTCGCCGTCGCACGCCAGCGCCTCAGCACTGAATTGCAGGAGTGGGGGGTCTTCTCCGGCGCCATCGACGACGCGGTCCTGGTCGTGAGCGAGCTGTTGAGCAATGCGCTCCGACACGCTCATCCGCTGCCTTCCGGGATGGTCCGGGTCGCATGGTTCTGGAGTGACGACGTGGTCGAGGTCGCCGTCAGCGACGGTGGCGCGGCCACGGAACCCAGGGCCGGACGGCCCACCCTCTCCTCGCTGGGGGGCCGTGGCCTGGGCATCGTGGAATTCGTGGCGCAGAAATGGGGTGTGCGCCACGAGGGTGAGATCACAACGGTGTGGGCGGTTCTGCCCGCCCCGCACACCGTCGGCGAGCCCGCGCTCAAGGAAGCGGGTTAGCTGTACAACACCACGCGTTCCGCGTAGCTCCACGTCGTCGAGATGAGCAGGTACAGGCCGGCCGCCATCGGCAGGAACAACGCCGCCGCGGCCGCCCCGTACGCCATCAACGGGAGCATCTTCCGCATCATTTCGGGCTGATCTTCGGGTAGTTTCGCTTTCACCCTGCGTGAAGTGAGCCAGGCCACCACGATGATCGCCAGAATCATCGCGGCGAAGACCCAAAATGGCCAGCTGATCAGACCGAAATTAACCACCACGGCCGAGAGATTCAGGCCGAGCGGGTCGTAGCCGACGAGCGCGGTCGGGTGGGTCGCGACGCGGTACATCAGCCACATGAACGGCAGCTGCGCCAGAGCGGGCAGGAAACCGGCGAACACCGAGATGCCCTCCTGGGCATGCGCCGCGGTGATCTCCTTCTGGAGCCGCTCAGGATTCTTGGCGTAGCGCTTCTGGAGCTGCTTCAGGCGCGGGGCGAGCTTCTGGCGGATCTTGGAGACGCGGGCCTGGCGGATGGCCAGCGGCAGGATCATCAGGCGTACGGCGAGTGTGAAGACGACGATGACGATCGCGGGATGCGCCAGGCCGGTGATGAATTCGATCATGTGCCCTTCTCAAGGAGTTTCCTGTCATTGCGCGAAGACAGGGCTCCCTGATGGGGCTCTTGGGTGCGGTTTGCCCGCCGCGTCCGGGTCGCACAGTCGTGCGGCGGGGGTTCGCGTGCCGTACACCCTGAAGAAGGCGGGCACGCCGACGTCGTTCGAGGGCACCGGCCTGCTGCTCTGCCAGAAGGCGAACAGCAGGCCCGCTACGAGGACCAGGCCGGCCGGATCGTGAAGAAGGGCCAGCGCGAAAAGGAGGGTCACCGGTACGACGAGGACGATCCGCTGAAGACGCGGATGACCAGGAAGAACACCACCCCGATGACGCCGATGATGAGAGCGATCTTCAGCAGCCCCAGAACCATGGGGACGATGAAGTTGAACAGCACGAAGATCGCCAGCAGCGTGCCCACGACGAGCATGACCATTCGACCCATGGGGACACGGTACGTCCTGCGGAGCCAGGCCGCGAGGCCTACCGTGGTGGTCGTGCGGAGCAGGATCCTGGTGGTCGAGGACGATCCGATGATCGCCGAGGTCGTGGCCGGCTATCTCGAACGCGACGGCCACCTGGTCGAATGCGTCGGCGACGGCGCGGAGGCGATGCGCAGAGCCTTCGACGCGCCTCCCGACCTGATGGTGCTGGACCTCCTCGCGCCGCTCGATGGGCTGCAGAAGCTCCGCGAACGCTGGCCGGTCCCCGTGATCATGCTGACCGCGCTCGGAGAGGAGATCGACCGCGTCGTGGGCCTGGAGACCGGCGCCGACGACTACGTCGTCAAGCCCTTCAGCCCGCGCGAGCTGGCCCTGCGGGTGCAGTCGGTGCTGCGCCGGGCGCGCGGCACCGCCCCCGCGGGCACGGGAGTCCTGCGCGACGACGGCCTCGTCGTCGACGTGGGCGCCAGGGAGGTACGCCTCGGCGACCGCGAGATCGTGCTCACCGCCCGCGAGTTCGACCTGCTCGCCCACCTGATGCGCCACCCGCGCCAGGCCTTCAGCCGCGCCGCGCTGCTCGACCAGGTCTGGGGCTGGTCCTTCGGCGACGCCTCCACGGTCACCGTGCACGTGCGCAGGCTCAGGGAGAAGATCGAGCCCGACCCCGCCGCCCCACGCCGGATCGTCACCGTCTGGGGCGTGGGCTACCGCTACGAGCCCGCGTGAGCCGTACGGCCCGCCCGCGCGTCTTATGGTCATGAAGGTATGGCGAAGTGTCGTGGCCGCCGCCCTGCTGCTGGCCCTGGGCCTGGCAGCCGCACCCCCGGCGCAGGCGGCGGGCAGGACGGTCCGGATCCAGCTCCGCGAGGAAGGCGGGTTCGCCGGACTCCAGGACCGGGTGACCGTCTACAAGGACGGCTGCGTGCGGCTGAGCCGCCGCACCGGGCCGACCGTGGACAAGTGCCTCACCGCGGGGGAGGTGCGCAAGCTGAAGGGGTACCTGAAGAAGCTGAGCCTGGGCCGCTCGCAGAAGCCGCCGCAGGGCGCGGACTTCATCAAGTACACCCTCACCTACAAGGGGCACCGGGTCAGTAAGTACACGCTCACGAAGACCTGGAGGCCGGTGGTGGCCCACCTCGAGAAGATCCTCCAGAAGTACTGGGCGCCCGACTAGGCCGGCTCGGTGAGGCGCGCCGGCTGTGCCCCGAACGACTCCGACATCGCGCGGAACGTGGGGCACGGCCAGCGCCACATGCAGCTGCGGCAGCGCAGGATCGGATGGGCCGTGTCGCTCGTGATGCCCCCGGCATCGCGAGGCTGGTGCAGGTCGAGCAGCCGCAGCCCGAGCTCGGCGAAGACCAGGAGCTCGTCGCGCGAGCTCGCCAGGAAGTCGAGATCCTCGCCCGCCAGCCGGGCGCGGATGGGCACGTAGCCCTCGTGGTTGACCAGGCCACGCAGATGGGCCGCTTCGTCATGCCACGAAGTGGCCTTCTCCGTGCGGAGCAGGATCGACTCCAGTCGTTCGCGGAGCCTGACTCTTTGAGGATCTTCGGCACGCTCGATGTTCATGTTGTTGCGCAGGCCTGAGGCACTTGGCCCGTCCCCCCTTCCCGGCTTCGCCGGTGTCACACCGTTAAGCTTCGCGTACTCTGCGTTTGCTTGCAGGCCAAACGGGGGACAAAAACCTGACACCCCCCGATCGGCGTGACAACGTGACCCGGAGCGCCGTCGCCGATAGCCTGCCCTCTGTGGAGCTCAAGGTCTCGACTCGATCACACGCCGGCCACGCCCTGGTGGCGATCGCCGGTGAAATCGACCTCTATACGGCACCCCGCCTGCAGTCGGAGTTCACCCGACTTCTCCAGGACGGGCCCAGCCGAGTGGTCATCGACATGTCCAGCGTGGAGTTCTGCGACTCCACGGGGATGAACGTCCTGCTCTCGGCGCTCAAGCGCGTCAAGGAGCAGGGCGGCCAGCTGGACGTCGCCGCGCCACGTCCGGCCGTACGCAAGATTCTGCAGGTCACCGGGCTCGACTCGGTGTTCACCGTGCACGAGACGGTGCCGGAGGAGTTCCTGATCTCAGAGGGATCATGACTCCTGACACCGCGGTCGTCATCCCGGCCAAGGACGAAGCCGCCCGCATCGGGCCGACCGTCGTCGCCGCCCTGGCGCTGCCAGGCGTCGATCTCGTCGTGGTCGTCGACGACGGCTCGCGCGACGACACCGGACGCGTCGCCCGCGCCGCCGGCGCCAGAGTCGTGCGACACAGCCGCAACCGCGGCAAGTCGACGGCCATGGAGACCGGCGCCGAGGCGGTGCGGCTGCTCGACACCGCTGCGCCGCGGCACCTGCTCTTCCTCGACGCCGACCTCGGATCGTCGGCTGCCACGGCGGCGGCGCTCATCGAGCCCGTCCGCGCAGGGACCGCCGACATGACGACCGCCGTCTTCGTCAACCGGGTGAAGCTCGGCGGGCTCGGCATGGTCGTCGGGCTGTCGCGCGAAGGGGTCAAGCGCGCCACCGGATTCGAGGCCGCCCAGCCCCTGAACGGCCAGCGGTGCCTCACCCGCGACGCCTTCGAGGCGGCCAGGCCGCTCGCCCACGGGTGGGGGGTCGAGACGGCTATGCTCATCGACCTGCTCAGGAAGGGATTCCGGGTGGTCGAGGTCGAGGTCGAGATGGCCCATCGGGCCACGGGCACGGACTGGAAGGCCCAGTTGCACCGGGCCAGGCAGCTGAGAGACGTGGCCAGGGCGTTGGTGGCGCGGGAGAGCCTGATGCGGGGAGCCGCGTCGAAGTAGTGCCGGGTGTGCTGAAATTTGCGGGTGACAGGATCGAGAGCCGCTCTGGTGGCGATGGCGTCGTCCGTGCTGCTCACGATCACCATCGGCCTGCTCGGACCCTCGGCCGTCGTCCCCGCCCTGCCCGGTGAGACCTGGCAGCCTCCCTACTCCCTGGCCGCGCACCCCAGCCCCTACCTGGTCATCGTTCTGTCGGCCCTGGCAATCGTCACCGGCGGCATCGGCCTGCTCGCCGCCCTGGTCAGGCCGCCCGCCATCGACCCGCGCCGCCTCGTCACGGCCGGATACGCCGCGGCCGGCCTGCTCGCCTTCCTGCCGCCCTCCGGCTCGGCCGACCACCTCAACTACGCCGCCTACGGCCGCATGGTCACCCTCGGGCTCAACCCCTACCTCCACGGCGCCATCGACCTGCCGGGCGATCCGGTGGCCGGCGTCGTCGAGGAACCATGGCGCGAGGAGCCGAGCGTCTACGGGCCCGTCGCCACGGCGGTCCAGGCGCTGGCGAGCTGGATCGGGGGCGACTCGGTCAAGCTGACGATCTTCGTGCTGGCCGTGGTCAACGCCGCCGCCTTCATCGGCACGGGGCTGCTGATCGACCGCTTCACCCGCCACGACCCCGCGATGCGGCTGAGGGGCGCGGTGTTGTGGACGGCCAATCCGCTGCTGATCTACCAGCTGGTCGCGGGCATGCACATCGACACGCTCGCCATCGCCTTCATGGTCGCCGCGCTGCTGTCCCGTGCCCACCCCGTCGGCGGGGGAGCGTTGCTGGGGCTCGGGGTGGCGGTCAAGCTCAACGCCGGGCTCGTGGCGCTCGGGCCCGCGTGGGAGCTGCGGCGGCGGCCCGGACGGCTCGCGCTGATGGCGGGGACCGCGCTGGCGGTGGCCGCCGTGGGATACGTGATCGCCGGGAGCGCCGCCTTCGACCAGCTGGGCCGTACGAGCAAGGCGATCTCGTTCGCCTCGCCGTGGAAGCTGGTGCAGGGGTGGCTGCAGGACCTGTTCGGCTCGGGCGCCTACCGGGCGGAGATCCAGGTGGGGGCGCTGCTCCTGATGGCGCTGCTCGCCTGGCGGCTGCTGCGCGCGTCGGGCGGGGAGGCCGACGCGCCGCGGGTGGCGGCCGTCCTCGCGATCGCCTACCTGGTCGCCACCCCCTACATCCTGCCCTGGTACGACGGCCTGGCCTTCGGCCTGCTCGCCCTGGTCGCCGCCTCCGCGCTCGATCGGTTCATGGCCGCGCACCTGGCGATCCTGTCGCTCGGCTACCTTCCGGCGAGGATCCAGGAGGTCCCTGACGACCTCGAGTGGCTCAGGACCGTGGTCAGAGCGGGTCTGGTGCCGTGGGCGCTGCTGGTGCTGACGGCGGCGCTGGTGTGGTGGGCGTGGCGAGCCGGAGCGCGCGCACCGAGGCGGCCAGCGCCAGCGGCACCGCGACCGTGAGGGCCATCGCCGGGATGGCGATGCCCGAGTCGTTGATCAGGAAGCCGACCAGCGCGCTGGTGAGCGCGCCGAACAGCCCCGCCCGCAGCTCCGGCGCGAAGGCGTAGGCCTGCCCGAGCGCCGCCGCCCCCCACCGCGAGGGGCGGTCGAGCACGAAGAACAGGAAGGCCAGTGCCACCAGCGAGAGCAGGGTCAGCGACCAGTTGCCGTAGATGAGACCGATCATCGCCAGGAACTTGCGGGTGACGATCGTCAGCGCCGTGCCGTCGATGATCTGCTGGACGAAGGTGCCCAGGTGGGTGCGCTGGTCGGCGGGGCGCAGCCAGTCGACGTAGGCCAGGACGCCGATGAGGGCGACTCCCGCGACGCCGACCAGGGCGAGCTTGACCAGCGACACCTTCCGGCCGGAGAGCAGGATCAGGAAGACCGCCAGGCCCAGCACGAAGGCGGGCACGCCGCCGAAGTCGGCGCCCCAGGCGGGGGCGCCGTCGGCGTAGACGGCGAAGCCGCCGTAGAGCGCGCACAGGATCAGGACGACCGTCATGGACACGCCGCGGCGCAGCAGCCAGTGGGCGACGCCGGCCAGGGCGAGGACGGTGCCGGTGGCGTAGACGGCGAAGGCGATGTTGCTGAAGCCGTAGAACCGGCCGCCGGTCACCGGCTCGTAGCCGGTCACCGCGTTGACCTGGAGCGTCGAACCGGTCATGACGTCGATCAGCAGCGTGAGCGAGGTGACGCCGGCCACCACGGTCAGCGGGCCCATCACATGGGAGCGCCACGGCCCGGCGAAGGCCAGCAGCGTGACGAGTCCGGCGAAGCCGAGGATGGTCGCGATCACGCCGAGCATCGGCGCGGGCAGCTGCCACCACGGGACGAGCTGGGCCAGGAACGTGGCGATGGCGATGGAGCCGCTGACGACGGAGACGACCTGGACGGTGGCCAGCACCCTGGACGCGGCAGCGGAGGTTGTGGCCGCCCGGCGGCGGAAGGCGATCGCCGCCAGCGCGTAGAAGAGCACCTGCACGATGACGAGCATCGTGAAGAACGGCCCGCGCACCTCGCGCAGCACCTGACTCGCGGTGTCCTGGTCGGCGAGGCCCGCCACCGTCTCCGCCGCCGAGGGCGCGGGCCCGCCGTTCTCCCAGACCCGGCCCACGACCTGCGCGGGCTGGGGCAGTCCGAGCACCTTCAGCGCGGTGGCGGTCGTGTCGGTGATGGTGACGAGGCCGTCCTGCCGGGTGGAGCTGGCGGTGAGGAAGGTGTGCTCGTACGGCGAGCCGTGAGCGACCGCGACGTGAAGATGGGCGTTGACGGTGGTGTCGGAGAGCCCCGCGACCAGCACGGTGGTGCCCTCCGGCAGCTTGCCGAGCAGAGCGCCCACGGTGACGTCGGCGGCGGCGACGGCGCTGAGCCGCTCCTGGACGGTGGGCTCCTGGGAGAAGCCCTGCTCGTCGCGCGGCCGGGCGGTCCACGCGGCGGCCAGCTGGTCGGCCTCCAGCACGATCAGGCTGTAGCCGGACAGGTCGCCGGCGAGGCCGGGCTCCTCGACGTAGTTGTCGACCCGCCCTTCCAGGTCGGCGCCACCCAGGGCCGCGCCGGGGCCGATGGCCGCGACCTTGCCACCGGCGTCGTGCACGGCCTGGCCCAGGGTGCCGATGCGAGCGTCGTAGCCGGTGCCGTCCTGGAAGGCGACCAGCTCCTTCCAGCCGGGGACGGCGTCGCCGGAGGGTCGCGGGGGCATCGAGCACCCGCGTCCGGGAGCGCCGGCACGCTGGCCCGCCGAGACGGTCAGCCAGCCCTGCGTGGGGCAGGTCACGCCCCGGTCGGGGGGCGGCACGGCACGCGTCGACAACGAGGCGGAGCCGCCTTCCCCGATCAGCCGCCACAGGTTGGGGGTGCGCTCGGCGGACAGGTCGCTCCACTGCAGCCCGGGAATGCCGACGAGGGCGACCCGGCCCTGCGGCACGGCGTTCGCGGGCACCACGGCGTTCGCGGGCATTGCGGCGTTCGCGGACGTTGCGCAGAGCAGTCCCGCCAGCACGAACGCCAGCAAGAGCGCGGCGAGACGGCGCATTCGGCTCCCCCCGGTGATGACACTGGATCAACAGAGCTCACGGTAACGTGCCTCACCGTGGCAGGAGTGAACTGGCGGCAGTGGTGGCCGTGGCCGCTGGCCGCGATCGTCATCGGGCTCGGCGTGTGGCCGCTCGTGGAGTACTGGCTCTCCAACCCCGACGACCAGCGCCTGGTCGACCTCGAGGTCTACCGGGTCGGCGGCCAGATGATCCTCGACGGGCGCCCGGTCTACGACTTCGTCACGCCACCGCCGCAGCTGCTGCCCTTCACCTACCCGCCGATCGCGGCGCTGCTGGCCGTGCCCCTGGCCGTGATGTCGTGGGACACCGCCCAGTGGGTGTGGACGGCGGGCATCTTCGTCTGCCTGGGCATCACGGTCGGCTTCTCCTTCCGCGAGTCGCTGAAGGACCACCGCCCGCTGGTGTTCGCCTTCCTCATGGTCGCGTGCACCTACCTGATGCCCATCCGCGACCAGGTGCGTTTCGGCCAGGTCGACATCCTGCTGGTCGCGCTCTGCCTGGCCGACTGCGTGGCCAGGCGGCCACGGTGGCCCAGGGGTTTCCTGATCGGCCTCGCCACGGCGGTCAAGCTGACCCCGGGCGTCTTCCTCATCTACCTGCTGATCACCCGGCAGTGGCGTACCTTCTGGATGGCCACCGGGGTGACCGCGCTGCTCACGCTGCTGCCGTTCGTGGTGATCCCGCAGGACGCGGCCGACTTCTGGTTCCACGCGCTGCTCGACCCCGAGCGGCTCGGATCCAACGCCGGCACCACCAACCAGTCGATGCGCGGCATGCTGATCAGGCTCTACCTGCCGTCCGAGCTGCTGACGTCGGCGATCTGGCTGGCACTGGTCGCGGTGGTCGGCTGGTACGGCTTCCGCTTCGCGCGTGAGGCGTACCTGGGCCGGGACCCGATCACGGCGGTGGCGCTCGTCGGCCTGATGGCCGTGCTGCTGTCGCCGGTGGCCTGGATCCACCACCTGGCCTGGGTCGTCGTGGTGCTGGGCGCGATCGTGGGCGACGCGACCGACGTGACCAGGATCAGGGTGGCGGCCGGGGTGTGGCTCTACTACGTGCTGCCGATCCCCTGGTGGGGTGTGACGCTGAAGGCCGCCGAGATCCCGGTGCTGAGCCCGGTGCTCGGCAAGGTCGTGCAGAACGCCTACGGCCTGGGGGCGCTGGCTTTGGTGTGGTTGCTCGGGACGTGGCTGCCCAAACGGCGCTACTCTTTGTAATGTGTTGATTACGGTATGGGTGATCGTTGGGGTTCTCGCCGGGGTCGGCGGCGTGGTCATCGGCTACGTGGCGCTCAAGCAGGCCCGCATCGCGGTCGACGAGTGCCAGCAGATGCTCGCGCGGCAGACCGGCGTGGGGGCGGCGGGTGATCTCAAGGCCATTCGCGACGTCGTCGTCTACCGCTACGACGCGCTCGAGGAGATGACGGGCCGGTTGTCGTTCTCGGTGGCGATGATCAACGGGCTGGGCGACGGCATCGTGCTCACCTCGATCAACGGCCGCTCCGAGACCCGCACCTACATCCGGCCCGTGGTGGGCGGCAAGGGCAGCCAGCCGCTGTCGCCGGAGGAGGAAGAGGCGGTACGCGCGGCCAGGCTCGGACTCGGCCCCGAGATCGAGCCTTCCCAAGCGCGCAGGTGAACGGGGCGGATACCCTGGAGGTTATGGTCAGACTCGCCTATCTCGGACCCGAGGGCACCTTCGCCGAGGAAGCGCTTCGGCGCCTGGCGCCCGACGCCGAAGGCCTGCCCGCGGCCAACATCCCGGCCGCGCTCAACGCCGTGCGCGGCGGCGAGGCCGACGGAGCCGTGGTCCCGCTGGAGAACTCCCTCGAAGGTGCGATCGCCACCACCCTCGACGAGTTCGCCTGGGGCGAGCCGTTGCTGATCACCGCCGAGGTGCTGCTGCCGGTGCGTTTCTCGCTGCTGGCGCGCCCCGACACCACGCTCAACCAGATCAAGCGCATCTACTCCCACCCGGCGGCGCTGACGCAGTGCCGCGGCTACATCTCGCGCGAGCTGCCCGACGCCGTCGTGGTGGCCGCGCCCTCCACCGCGGGCGCAGCCCAGGAGGTGGCGCTGCCGGGCTCGCCGTACGACGCGGCCATCGCCGCGCCGATCGCCGGACAGCACTACGGGCTGACCGAGATCGCCTCCGACATCGGCGACCGGACCGACACCATGACCCGCTTCGTGCAGGTCGCCCGGCCGGGCACGCCGTCCGCGCCCACCGGCAGCGACCGCACCACGCTCGTCGTCTTCCTGGCCGACGACCACCCGGGCGCCCTGCTGGAGATGCTCACCGAGTTCTCCGTGCGCGGCGTCAACCTGACCCGCATCGAGTCGCGGCCCACCGGCGACGGCATCGGCCGCTACTTCTTCCACTTCGACTTCGAGGGCCACATCGCCGACGCGCGTGTCGGCGAGGCCGTCTCAGGCCTGCACCGCATCTGCGGCGAGGTGCGCTTCCTGGGCTCCTACCCGCGGGCCGACGGCGTCTCGCCGCAGATCAAGCGCGGTACGGCCGACCCGGAGTTCGCCGAGGCGGCCGAATGGCTCAAGAGGGTGCGCGCGGGCGGGTAATCCGGGCGCGGGCGGCAGCCGTACCTCTGTAGCCTTAGTGTCGTGATTGACCTGCGTACCCTTCGTGAGGATCCCGACAGGCTGCGTGCATCGCAGCGGGCCCGCGGCGAGAGCGACTCGGTCGTCGACTCGCTGCTCGAGCTGGACGAGCGCCGTCGCTCCGCGCTGACCTCCTTCGAGACGCTGCGCGCCGAGCAGAAGTCCATGGGCAAGTCGGTCTCCAAGGCTTCCGGGGAGGAGAAGGCCGCTCTGCTCGGGCGCGCCAAGGACCTCGCCGCGCAGGTCAAGACCGCCGAGGCCGAGGCCGAACGGCTGGGCGGCGAGCTCGACGAGCTCCTGGGGAGCATCCCCAACATCGTCGACCCGGCCGCGCCCCACGGCGGCGAAGACGACTACACCGTGCTCGAGACCGTCGGCACGCCGCGCGAGTTCGACTTCGAGCCCCGAGACCACCTGGAGCTCGGCGAGCTGCTCGGCGCGATCGACATGGAGCGCGGCGCCAAGGTGTCGGGCTCGCGGTTCTTCTTCCTCAAGGGCGTCGGCGCCCGCCTGCAGCTCGGCCTGCTCAACATGGCCATGCAGCAGGCGATCGAGGCCGGGTTCGTGCCCATGATCACTCCGGTGCTGGTCAAGCCGGAGACCATGGCGGGCACCGGCTTCCACGTCGCCCACGACAAGGAGATCTACCGCCTGCCGGAAGACGACCTCTACCTGGTCGGCACCTCCGAGGTCTCGCTCGCGGGCTACCACGCCCACGAGATCCTGCCCGAGGGCGACCTGCCGCTGCGCTACGCGGGCTGGTCGTCGTGCTTCCGCCGCGAGGCGGGCTCCTACGGCAAGGACACCAGGGGCATCATCCGCGTCCACCAGTTCGACAAGGTCGAGATGTTCTCCTACTGCCGTCCCGAGAACGCCTCGGAGGAGCACCAGCGGCTCCTGCAGTGGGAGAAGGACATGCTCGCCAAGATCGAGGTGCCCTACCGCATCATCGACACGGCCGCCGGCGACCTGGGCATGTCGGCCGCGCGCAAGTTCGACTGCGAGGGGTGGATCCCGACCCAGGGCCGCTACCGCGAGCTCACCTCGACCTCCAACTGCACCGAGTTCCAGGCGCGCAGGCTCGGGGTGCGCTTCCGCGACAAGGACGGCAAGACCCAGTCCGCGGCCACGCTCAACGGCACCCTGGCGACCACGCGGTGGATCGTGGCGATCCTCGAGAACCACCAGCAGGCCGACGGCTCCGTCGTCGTCCCGCAGGCGCTGCGGCCGTTCGTCGGCCTCGACGTTCTGGAGCCGGCGAAGTAGCCCCGACGGATCACTTCAGTACGGCATGGCGGGCGTGACGCCGCACGCCCATGAGGGCGACGGAGCCCAGGGCGAGCCCGCCCCCGGCCGCGGCCAGCAGCGCCGTGCCGTACTGATCCGGCCAGCCACCGGTCCACAGCCGGAAGGGCAGGAGCACGGCGAGGGTGACGACGATCCCCGCGCCGGCCACGAGCGAGAGGGCCTGGCTGCCGACGCGCGATGACACCGCGACGGCGGCCGAGCCGATCAGCAGGCTCACGGTGGCGACCCCGCCGAGCACCACCAGGCCGTAGGCGTCGAGGAAGCCCGCGGCCGTGACGAGGGTGGTGGCCGTCCCCACGGCCAGCAGGACGGCCAGGGAACGCCTGTTGCCGTGTCCTGGGGCCACCGCCAGGAAGAAGCCCGCCAGCAGCGTCCACAGGCCCGCCAGGACGGCGACAACGGTCTCGGGCACGATGTGGTCCTGGCTGGAATGGCCGAGCGGCACGGCGGCGGCCAGGGAGAGCTCCCCTCCGTTGACGCCGTAGCGCCTCCAGACGCCGCTCTCGTCGCGCACGGCGACCCCGTCGTAGGAATTGGCCACCACGACCACGTGGGAGCCCCCAGGGCGGCCGAGGACGGCCAGGGTGTGCGACCTGGGCGGACCGTCGAGCGCGCGGCTCAGGAGCTCCACCCGGCCCTCGGAGACCGACCAGGCCTCCCGCCACCTGACGCCGCCGTCCGTCGACTCCTCGACCGACAGGGGCCCGGGGCCGATGCGGTAGCACGACTGGGAGTGGCAGGCGCTCGTCTGAGGGTTCTTGGCGGGCTCGCCGGACCAGTAGGTCCAGGTGCGGCCGTAGTCGCGGGAGATCCAGGAGGCCAGGTTGGAGTACGCGAACAGCGCGTCATCCCTGCGCTCCACCACGTCAACGCGGTCGATGGGCACGGGGCTGCAGGCGGCGAGGGTGAGCAGGGCGATGACGACCCATAATCCGGCTCTCATGCCCGAGTAGACGGGCCCCGTCGGAGGCGGAGTTCGTGAGATGTCGTGATTGTGACCGGGTTGAGACGACCCCGGACACGACGAAGGCGAGACCCACCGGGGGTGAGTCTCGCCTCTGTCTCGGCCGATCTGAGGTCAGATGGCGCGGACTGCCGAGGCCTGCGGGCCCTTCTGACCCTGCGTCACCTCGAACTCCACGCGCTGGCCGTCCTCAAGGGAACGGTAGCCGTTGCCCTGGATCTCGGAGAAGTGAACGAACACGTCCGGCGCACCGCCGTCCGGGGCGATGAAGCCGTAGCCCTTTTCAGCGTTGAACCACTTGACGGTTCCCTGAGCCATGAAGCTCTCCTCAGGATGGTGAATCCAAAAGAAGCCGCACCTCGCGGCTCCCAGTGTGTCGTACAGCAAACACCCCGGGTGGCTCAGACAAAGTCATGCTGGTTTTCACTTCGGGATCAGCTAATACAACGTCTCCACATCTAACACCATTCAGGCTCGCTGGTGTTCCTGTCCCCAGGAAGATTTCTGGCGGGGCACATCACAGTGCAAACTGGAAGCGTCATGGAACCACCACGCCTCGTCGCCACCGACCTCGACGGAACCGCCCTGCGGACCGACGGGACCATCTCGCCGCGCACCGCCGCCGCCTTCGCCCGCGTGGAGGAGGCAGGGGCCATGCTGGTGTTCGTGACAGGCCGTCCACCTCGGTGGATGAGCACGGTGGCGGGAGCCGTACGGCACCGTGGTCTGGCCATCTGCGCCAATGGCGCTCTCGTCTACGACCTGCACACCGAGCGGATAGTGGAATCTCACCTGATCGACGCCGAGGTGGTCGCCGAAGTCGTCGATCAGCTTCGAGCGAACGTTCCGGATCTGGCCTTTTCGGTTGAGTATGAAGGGGGATTTGCGCACGAGTCCGAATTTCAGCTCGGCGGCTGGGACCGCAAGGCGGTCGCCGGACTGCGCGTGGGCACCTCGACCCTGACGGCCAGGCCCTGCTTCAAACTGCTCGCCCTGCACCAGCGGATGGAGCCCGACACGCTCCAGACGGCCGTGGACGAGCTCGTGGGCCATCTGGTGACCGCGACCCACTCCAGCGGGCGCGCGCTGATCGAGATGAGCGCACGAGGCGTCACCAAGGCCACGGCGCTGGCGACCCTGGCCGAACGCCACGAGATCAAGCCGGCGCAGGTGGTGGCGTTCGGAGACATGCCGAACGACCTGCCCATGCTGGGCTGGGCCGGCACGTCGTACGCCGTGGCCAACGCCCACCCCAGGGTCTTGGCCGCGGTCGAACACGTGACCGCGGCCAACAACGACGACGGAGTCGCCCAGGTGCTCGAGGAGCTCTACAGGTAGGGCCCGGAGCCACGGCCCTCGGGCGCCTGCTGCTGGATGCCGCCGGGCAGAGCCCGCCGCATCTGCTCCAGCTGGGCCCGCGCCGCCATCTGCTGCGCGAACAGCGTCGTCTGGATGCCGTGGAAGAGCCCTTCGAGCCAGCCCACCAGCTGGGCATGGGCGATGCGCAGCTCGGACTCGCTCGGCGGGGCGCCGTTGTCGTCGGTGAACGGCAGCGACAGCCGCTCCAGCTCCTCGACCAGCTCGGGCGCCAGACCGTCCTCGAGCTCCTTGATGGAGCTCTCGTGGATCTCCTTCAGGCGCTTGCGGCTGGCCTCGTCGAGGGGAGCGGCGCGCACCTCTTCGAGCAGCTGACGGATCATGCTGCCGATGCGCATCACCTTGGCGGGCTGCTCGACCAGGTTGGTGATCGAACGCTCCTCGCCTTCTTCCTCGCCACTCTTGAAGTCAGGCCCAACCACCACGATGTGGGGGGTGTTGTTGTCCTCAGCGTTCATAGGTTTCACGTTACCGAAGATCCGCAGTTCACGGCTCTGTCAAGCAGACGTTGATTGGAGACGCAAAGATCTCCACGGTGTTCGAAAAATCGCCGGGGGTAACTTGATAGTGTGTTCGAATGTGGAGGTGGGGGTGAAGCTGCGCTACAACTACCGCCTGTACCCCGACGCAGAACAACGCGGACGGTTGGCGCGGACATTCGGATGCGCACGGGTCGTGTGGAACGACGCGCTGGCGGCTCGAAAGGCTGCCCGCCGGGCAGGGCTGCCGTTCGTCGGAGACGCCGAGATCCAGCGCCTCATCCTGACCGCAGCGAAGAAGACGCCAGAGCGATCATGGCTGGCCGAGGTGTCGGCGGTGGTGCTGCAACAGTCAGTGCGAGATCTGAACGCGGCGTATCGAAACTTCTTCGGCTCGCTTTCTGGCGAGCGTGAGGGCGTTCCCGTTGGGCCGCCGGCGTTCAAGTCCCGTCATGACCGCCGGCAGGCGGCCCGGTTCGTGGGCCATGCGTTCAAGGTGACCAGGGATGGTGGGTTGTCTCTGGCGAAGATCGGGGTGGTGGAGGTTCGTTGGTCGCGTGAGCTGCCGACGTCACCGTCCAGCGTCACGGTGATCAAGGACGCGGCCGGAAGATACTTCGCGTCCTTCGTCGTCGAGGTCGGCGGCGAAGCCCAGGCATCGCCCGAACTCGAGCCCGCGATAGGGATCGATCTAGGGTTGACTCATTACGCGGTCCTGTCGACGGGGCGGAAGATCTCCAACCCCAGGTGGCTGCGTCGCAGGGAGAAAAGGATCGCACGACTCCAGCGATCATTGGCCCGCAAGCAGAAGGGTTCGAAGAACCGGGAGCGCGCTCGCGCCGAACTCGCACGCCAGCACGCCAAGGTGCGCGATGCCCGTCACGACTTCCTGCATCAGATCACTACCTCGATCGTCCGTGAGAACCAAACGGTATGCATCGAGGACCTGGCCGTGCGGGGCCTGGCACGCGGGCGACTGGCGAAATCCGTTCACGACGCAGGGTGGGGAGTGTTTCGCTCCCTGCTGACCTACAAAGCCAAGAAGTGGGGCCGCCGGCTCGTCGTCGTCGGAAGGTCATATCCGTCATCCCAGCTGTGCCCCTGTTGCGGCTGGCGGATCGGCAAGTCTTCGCTGGAGATGAGGGAGTGGGACTGCCCCTCGTGCGGGGAACATCATGATCGCGACATCGCCGCCGCGATCAATGTTCTGCTCGAGGGGCAGCGCATGATCGGCATGACCGTGGCCGCGGGCTGGCCGGACACGGCGAAACGACTGTGGAGGGCACGTAAGACCGGGAGCGGAGCCCCCGACCTCGGCTGCGCCCGAAAGCTACGACGCAGGTGTGTCGTAGGCGGAAGCAGTAAGCCCTCCACGGCGACGCGGAGGATCCTCGGTGATCATGCCGGGGAGGATGCCAATAGCAGGATCTTGCCGACGTGTTCCCCGGAATCGAGCAGGCGGTGTGCTTCGGCGGCCTGCGCCATCGGCAGCGTCGTGTGCACCACCGGCCGGACGGCTCCCGCCGACAGCAGGGGCCAGACGTTCTCGACGACGCCGCGGCAGACGGCGCCCTTCTCGTCGGCCGGGCGGGAGCGCAGGGTGGTGCCGTGGACGGCGGCGCGCTTGTTGAGCAGGGTGAGCAGGTCGAGCTCCGCCTTGATGCCGCCCTGGAGGCCGATGACGACCAGGCGGCCGCCGGTCTTGAGGGCGCGGACGTTGCCCGCCAGGTACTTGGCGCCCATGATGTCGAGGATCACGTCCGCCCGGACCTTCTCGGAGAAGTCCTCCTCGCGGTAGTTGACCACCTCGTCGGCGCCGAGCGCGCAGACGGCCGCGCCCTTGAGGTGCGAGCCGACGGTGGCGACCACGTGCGCGCCGTGGGCCTTGGCGAGCTGGACGGCCATCGTGCCGATGCCGCTGGCGCCGCCGTGCACGAGCAGCGTCTCGCCGCGGCGAAGGCGGGCGAGCATGAAGACGTTCGACCACACGGTGCACACCACCTCGGGCAGCCCCGCGGCATCCGTTATGGAAATGTTCTCCGGGATCGGCATCACCTGCTCCCACGGAACGGCGACCCGCTCGGCATATCCGCCCCCGCCGAGCAAGGCGCACACCTGATCACCGGGTTCGAATCCGTAACCGCCCTGAATGATCACTCCGGAGCATTCGAGACCCGGGTAGGGGGAGTCTCCCGGGGGCGGATTGTAGAAACCCTGGCGCTGCATGACGTCGGCCCTGTTCACCGCCGACGCGGTCACCTCGATGAGTACTTCCCCAGGTCGGACCGTGGGTTCGGGCACCTCTTGCCACTCCAGCACCTCTGGCCCGCCGGCCTCGGTGATCACTATTGCTCTCATGCCAACCACGCTAACTTGTGGGTTGACCGCATTCATGGGAACACGGGGCGTTAATCTGCAATGTATTTGCTACCCCTTTGCACCCGTCCCGAGGGGGAACACGGTGGCAAGACACGATCGTGAAGAATCTCTAGAAGAACAGCTGGCATGGCTCGATGCCATCAAGGAGGCCGAGGACTCCACGCCCATCGCGGTGAGCGCGGTGACGATGGCGGACGACGGCTCCCTTTCGCCGTACCCGAAGGATCCATGGGGGGAGACGTCGACGCCGCCGCTGTTCCGCGCGGCCGTCGACAGCGTGTACAGCCCGGCGACGCCCGAAGAGGCGCCCGCCGAGGAGGCGACCGCCAACGAGTGGCTGGACCAGGCCAAGCCCGCCGAGGACAGCTTCCTGGCGCCGCTGAAGCCGCTGCCGCGTCCCGACGACACCGACACCTCGCTGGAGTCGTCCCGCGGCCTGTTCGACGCCGGGCAGAAGAAGGAACAGGGGGGCACGGCGGGCACGACCTGGCCGAAGTCGCCCGAGTGGCCGCAGACGAGCTTCGAGGAGCCGCGCAGGTCCGCCTTCGACGAGAAGCCGGCCGCCGAGGAGCCGGAGGGCGAGCCGGTCGCGCCGGTGTTCGGCAAGGCGCGGGCGTTCGACGAGGCGCTGGAGTCGGCGACGGATCCTGGCCTGCAGCGCCCGTCGACGCTCGACCAGCCGTCTCCGTTCGAGCAGCCTCACCCGTTCGAGCAGCCCCAGCCTTCGGCTTTCGAGCGGCAGAAGCCCGCCTTCGAGGAGGCCTTCGTCGCCGAACCGCGCGAACCGCGGCGCCGCAGGCACATCCCCATCCCGCAGGCCACGCCCGGCGGTCCGACCGCCGACAGCCTCGACCCCGAGACGCTGCTGCGCGGTGCGGGCCGTAGGAACGCTCCCGCGGGCGGCTGGCGGCGCCTGGTCTACAAGGCGTCGGGCGGCTGGATCCGTCCGGGTGAGTCTCCGGAGGTACGGCGGCGCCGGGAGCTCCTGGGGCGCGCCCGTACCCCGGTCGCCACCGGCCACCACCGTGTGGCCGTCCTGTCGCTCAAGGGCGGCGTCGGCAAGACCACGACCACCGTCGGGCTCGGCGCGACGCTCGCCCAGGTGCGCGGCGACCGCGTGATCGCGGTCGACGCCAACCCCGATCGTGGAACGCTCTCGGACAAGGTCGAGCTGGAGACGTCGGCGACCGTGCGCGACCTGCTCAACGAGCGTGAGCAGGTCAAGCGCTACGTCGACATCCGGGCCTTCACCACCCAGGCGCCCTCGCGGCTGGAGGTGCTCGCCTCCGACCGCGACCCGTCGATCTCCGAGGCGTTCAGCGGCGCCGACTACCAGTCCGTGGCGCAGGTGCTGGAGAACTTCTACTCCATCTGCATCACCGACTGCGGCACCGGGCTGCTGCACTCGGCGATGGGCGGCGTGCTCGGCCTGGCCGACCAGATCGTGCTCGTCAGCTCCGCGTCGGTCGACGGCGCCCGCGCCGCCTCGGCGACGCTCGACTGGCTGGAGGCGCACCACTACGGCGACCTCGTGCGTGAGGCCACGGTGGTGCTGTGCAGCGTGCGGCCGCGCTCGAAGTCGGCGGTCGACATCAAGAAGCTGGAGGCGCACTTCGCCGCCAGGTGCCGGGCCGTCGTGCGCGTGCCGTACGACCCCCACCTGGAGGAAGGCGCGGAGATCGACCTGGACAGGTTGCAGGAGCAAACCCGTGAGGCCTACCTGCAACTGGCGGCCTATGTCGGGGACGGCTTCGCCGGGGCGAGCGGAGGGTAAGGGATTCGAACCCTTGAGGCCATCGCTGACCTGGCCGCTTTCAAGGCGGCTGCACTAGTCCACTATGCGAACCCTCCAGAGGTTGCGGAAACCACGATAGCGGCCCCTGACGCGTCGCGCTGCTGAGGTGTAGCGTCAGGGCCAGGTTCCAGGCCAGGAGGCACTCCCGTTGGTCGAGCTCGTGGTCGAGGTGGAGAGGTCGGGATCGGCCGCGCTGGTGCGCATCATGGGCGACCTGGACAAGACGACCGTGCCCCAGCTCCAGCGGCCGCTCAGGGATCTCATCACGGACGGCTGCACGTCTCTGGTCATCGACACGACCGAGCTGGCGTTCTGCGACTCGAGCGGGTTGTGGCTGCTGCTGCAGACGCAGCAGCAGATCCGCCAGCAGGGCGGGGCGATGCGGCTCGACGGGGTGCACGGGGTGCTGCGGCGCATCCTGGAGATCACGGGGCTGTCGGCGGCCTTTCCCGCGGAGGAGGCGGTTCCTCACAACTTGCGGAGTAGGCGGCTGCCTCCCCCGGTATGACGCGCCAGGCCTGACCTGCTCCCTACCGTCCACCGCATGAAGCAAGCAGTGATCACAGGTTCTGTCGTCGGAGCCCTGGCCTTCGCCCTCTCCGACATCGTCAACACCGGCATGAGCCCCGTCGAGGAGACGGTCAGCCGTTTCGTCAACACCGACGCCGGCTGGCTGGTCACCGTCGGGCTGGCGGCCATCGCGCTGGGATCGGCGGCCCTCACCGCCATGGTCGCCCGCGCCGGCCTCGGCCGGCTGGGCACCGGCCTGCTCGCCCTCTGGTCGGCGGGCATCCTCGTGGCGGCGATCTTCCCCGCTGACCCTCCTGGCCGGTGGGACAACCCTTCGCTCTCGGAGACCGTGCACGGCCTGGCCGCGTGGGTGGCGCTTCTCGCCCTCATGATCGCCGCCATCGTGGT
This sequence comes from Nonomuraea soli, assembly GCF_013761175.1. Lineage (GTDB taxonomy): Bacteria > Actinomycetota > Actinomycetes > Streptosporangiales > Streptosporangiaceae > Nonomuraea > Nonomuraea soli. The sequence goes on along the minus strand of NZ_JACDUR010000003.1, from coordinate 447,494 downwards.
CACCCGGGCTCTGCCGCGTGATCCCGTGCTCTCGGGCATGACCGTCGCCGTCGTGGTCGGATTGGTGCTCTTCCTGGTCACCCTCGTCGACGCGATGGCCACCCGGTCGCTGCCGCCGCTCCTGGGGGTGACCGAGCGGATCGCGCTCGCGGCCGACCTCGGGTGGCTGGTCGTTGCCGCGATCCGCGTCGGCGGGTACCGTCGGGGTCGGCCGTACACGCCTGCCCGACTCCGAGCCTGATCACCGGCGCCCACGTCGTCACCCGATCAGGCGACCGAGGACAAGCCGTCCCTGACGCAGCGTGTGGACCCTGTGCGAGCCTGTCACCATGACCTCGCGGAGAACGTGGGACTCCGCTGGAGGACCTCATGATGACTGACAACGCCAGGCACCGAGCCCGCACGCGCGCGATCCGGGCCCGCATGGCGCGAACCGGTGAGAACTGGACCGTGGCCGCCCGCCACGTCGACGGCGACGCCGCCGGGCCGGCGCGGCACCACCACGAGTCCGCCCTGCTGCGGCGTTTCCTCGGCGGCGGCCCTTCCGAGGCGTTGCTGCTCGGGCTCGGCGGCGGCATCGGGTTCATGTACTTCGTGTTCGAGTACTCCGGCCACGCCCCCATGCTGACCATCGTCTGCCAGGCCCATCCGGAGCCGATGATCCCGCTCGCGCTCACCCGCCTGCGCGTGCCGTACGAGACGAAGCGCACGGGGTCGCCGCGGGTGGCCGAGCGCAACCTGCGGGCGGCCGTCGATGAGTACGGCGGGGCGTTGTGCAGGGTGGGGCGCTACGAGCTGCCCTGGCGGCCTTCGATGCCGTTCCCGGATCCGGTCGACGTCGCCGTGACGGGCATCTCGGGCGACGTGGTCACCGTGGACGACGACACGGTCCACGAGCTCCCGTTGCAGGACTTCATGGCCGCCTGGTCGGGCGTGAAGAAGGACAGGCACCAGCTCATCACCGTCACCGGCGAGGCTTCCGGCGAGCCGCTGGTCGCCGAGGCCGTCGCCGGCACGGCGGCCAAGCTCACCGGCCCGGTGATGGGCAACAACTTCGACGTCAACTTCGGGCTCTCCGGCATGCGCAAGCTCGCCGCCCAGCTGCCGTCGTGGGGCAGGCGGTGGGACGATCTCGCCGTGCCGCTGCGGCGCCTGCACGCGTGCCTGGAGCTGGAGTACACCACACCAGGGGCGACGCGGCCGCTGTACGCCGACTTCCTCGACGAGGTGGGAGCCGACGCCTGGTTGTATCGGGAGGCGGGTGACGTGTGGTCGGCGGTCGCCTCGGCGGCGCTCGCCGGGAAGCCGCCGGAGGAGATCGCCGCGCTGGTCGGTCAGGCGGCCGAGATCGAGTCGGCGGCGGCGGAAGCCCTGGTCAGAGCTGGTTGATCAGCCATTTCGGCCCTTCGGTCCGAGCCCTGTCCGACACCCTGTCGCGCAGCCCGCGATCCGCAGTCACGACCGTGACCCCCTGCCATCCGGGCACGCCTCGCACCACGTCGACGATCGTGTCGTCGCCGCTCGCCTGAGCGGCGACGACCTCCACGCCCGGCACCGGCTCCACCCCGCGAGCCGCTCCCTCCACGACCGCCACGATCCGCGGGAACCACTGATCGAGCACCGGGTGCCGCAGCCGGGCGGCGGCGACCTCGGTGAGCAGCCGCGAGGCCGCACCCGCCCGGTCCCTCCACCACCCGTGCTCGGCCCGCGCCCCGACGATGTTGGCCACGTCGAGGACCAGTGTCTGCGGCGCCAGCACGTCCTGGATCGTCACCCACGTGTGCGCGAAGCCGGGATGCAGCCGCTTGCCCGTCACCTCGCCCAGCGGCACCCAACGCAGTGCCGTGCTCTCGGCGTTGGCCGGGCGGGCGTCGATGAGCCCGCCCGACTCGGCGATCACCGTGTCGAAGGTCCACCCGCCGTGGTCGTCGAGGTAGACGCCGCTGACCCGCAGGTCATGCTTGTCGAGCGCCGCCTCCTCCCGCGCCTCGCGCATCGCCGTGGCGATGGGGTCCTCGTGGCTGTCGCGGGCCCCGCCGGGCAATCCCCAGGTCCCGCCGTGGTGGCTCCACAGGGCCCGCTTCTGCATCAGGATGTACGGCACGCCGGCGGCGTCGTGGTGGACGACGAGCAGTCCCGAGGCGCCGTGCACCCCCCAGTGGGTGTGCCCCTGCGCGCACGTGGCCCAGCCGTCACCGTCACTCGCTGCCATGGTCACCAGGCTAGAGCTGAACCCCGTCCAGAGCGCAGACGGCGTTCGGGATCAGTACGGCCAGCGAGAAATAGTCGCTGACCAGGTAGCCGGTTACCGCTCGGTCGTCCGTGCCCAGCTTGTGGATCTTCAGCCCGCCCTCGGGACGCAACCCCACGATGCCCTGACGCTTCTCGCCCGGCCGGACGACCAGGATCGACGTGGTCAGGTCGGCGGCGACGGGGAGCTTGTCGCAGGGCAGCAGCGGCAGCCCGCGCCAGCTCAGCAGCCGCCGGCCGTCGAGCTCGGCGGTGCCGGGAACGATCCCGTGGCGGTTGCACTGGCGGGCGAACGCGGCGATCGCCCGCGGGTGGGCGAGCAGGTAACGCGGGCGGGTCTGCTTGCAGATCAGCGCGTCCAGGTCGCTGGGCGTGGGCGGGCCCGTCCTGGCGGTCACCCGGTGGCGGGGCGGGGGAGCGTGGAGCAGGCCGAACGCCGGGTTGTTGATCAGCTCGTGCTCGCGCCGCTCCCTCAGCGCCTCCTCGGTGAGCCTGAGCTGCTGCTCGTACTGGTCCATCGGGTCGCTGTAGAGGTCGTCGACGCGGTTGTGGACGCGCATCACGGTCTGGGCGACCGACAGCTCGTACTCGCGCGGAGGTGAGCCGTACTCGACGTACATCCCCGGCAGGGCGGGCTCGCCGTGGTGGCCCGCCGCCACGATCACGCCCGGCTGGCTGCTGCCGTGGCGGGCGATCGTGCGGCGGACCGTGCTGGTGCGGCGGTAGACGCCGCCGGGTACCTCGGCCCACGACATGATCCGCAGCAGCCAGCCGGGTGTGGCCGACGCGTTGACGGGCGGGGTCTTCGTCGTGGTGGCCAGGTTGCGCGCGGCCGTCGTGCTCAGAGCCATGCCTTCACCCCTCTCGTGCCCAGCCCGGTCGGTCCTGCCGGGAGGCGGGGCGCCCGGCTCCAGCTCTGCTCCCCGGCCAGCCAGGCCAGCATGGCCGTTGCGTAGCGGGGCGACCCGGGCGCCAGGCGGTCGAACTGCGCCAGGCGGGCCGCTCGCAGGTCGCCCACGATGGCCGCCGCGCCGGTCGGTTCGCACTCCAGCAGGCGTTGTACGGCCAGCACGCCGTTGTTGTGGTCGGCCCGATGGAAGGCGGCCAGGTCACGCTGGGAGGTGACCGCGTCGGCGAAACAGTCGGCCAGGTCGCCGCCGGGACGCTCGTCCTGGGGCAGCGCCATGCCGTACTGCAGCAGGTCCAGGAGCATCCCGGTGCCCTCGCCCCGCCGTACGACCAGGTAGTCGACCGCGTCGGGCACCCGCTGCCTGACGCTGTTGGCCAGCTCCCACCCTCGGGCGGCGACCAGGTCGGCGAAATGGCCGGCCACGTGGTCGCGCGCTGCGAAGGCGGTGCGCGGCCACAGGTCGGCCAGGGCACGCTCGAAGGGGTTGACCGGCGCGGGCGGGTCAGGATCGAGGAAGCGGGGGAGCCTTTCCAGGAAGAGCCGGCCGCCGGTCAGGTCATGCCGTGACTTGTAGCCGTTCAGGTGGGTGTTTAGCTCGGCCAGCAGGACCTGCCACTGGGCGACCAGCTCCAGGCGTTCACGCGGGGCGTCCGGGAGGCACGACGCCGTGCGCTGGACGGCGTCGGGGTTGGGCGGCAGGCCGACCTGTCTCGCCCAGGCTGCCGCCGCGTTGCGGGCGGCAGAGGCGTGCGGGCTGGTCCTGGCCTGGAAGGTGACCTCCGGCGGGCGGTGGTCGAGCGGACGGTGGTCGAGCGGGCGGTGGTCGAGCGGGCGGTGGCCTGCCCACAGGCGGGCGGCCGACGTGCCGAGCCCGGTCGGATACCGCCAGATCGGCACGTACGGGTCGGCGCCGCGGGTGCCCTCGTTCATGTACCGGCTCGACCGCAGGTGCCACTCGTGCGAGCCCGCGTTGATGTCCTGCAACCGGCACGCCAGCCTGGCCACCTGCTCCCGCTCGGCCAGCTCGGGCACCTCGGTGAGCAGCGTGCTCTCGAACTGCAGCAGGCGCGAGGTCAGCAGGTCGTTGGCGGTGTCGGCCGCCTCCTGGGGCGTGAGCCCGAGGAAGTCCTGGAGCACCAGCACGAAGTTGTGGACCTCGCCCTCCTCCTCGACCTCACGCTGGTAGGAGAAGACGTCGTTGAGCAGCACCTGCGCGTCCGTGAAGGTGTCGCGCAGCACCCGAAACGGCCGCGACGACACCGTCTCCGGCGCCAGGTGCAGCCTGTCGACCTGCTCCACCAGTGTCGACACCCAGCGGCCCGCGCTCAGGCCGCGCTTGCGCTCCAGGTAGTCGATCGGGTTCGGCACCCGCCCGGCCCTGAGGTTCTCCAGCTCCCAGAAGGCGTCGCCGAGCTGGGCGAAGGTCTCGTCGGCGAACCGGCGGCGCCAGTCGTCGCCGGTCCCCGGCGCCGTGCGCGCCCACAGGTCCGCCAGCGCCGCCTGAACCGGGTCCTCCGGCTCCGGTACGGCACGGCCGAGGTCGAGGGGCATGAACGCCCGGGCCTTCGCGATCCACGCCTGCGCCCCTTCGACGTCCCCGTGCTGCTTGTAGTGCTCCAGGAACCAGTCGTCGAAGAAGAACCCCCACACGTACCAGTCGGTGATCAGCTCCAGCGACCCCTGGTCGGCGTCGGGGAAGCAGTAGGCGGCGAACAGCGCCAGGTCGATGGAGTCCATCGTGGCCGCGTCCCAGACCGCCGCGTCGATCAGCCCGAGCTCGGCGGCCCACGTCCTGGCGTGCGCCCGGGCCGCCTCGACGTGCGGATTGACCCGGGGCGGCCACGGCCGGTAGAAGTCCGGCAGCTCGAAGGGGCGCACCGTCAGTGGCCCAGCTCGACGTTCTCCAGCACGCCCAGCGCGTCGGGCACCAGCACGGCCGCGCTGTAGTAGGCGCTGACCAGGTAGGACATGATCGCCTGCTCGTTGATGCCCATGAAGCGCACGTTGAGCCCAGGCTCGTACTCATCCGGCAGCCCCGTCTGGTGCAGGCCCACCACACCCTGGACGGCCTCGCCGGTACGCATCAGGATGAGCGACGACATGCCGGCCTCGCTGATCGGGATCTTGTTGCAGGTCAGGATCGGGACACCCCGCCACGCGGGCACCTCGCGGCCGAGCAGCTCCACGGTCGACGGGTAGAGCCCGGCCTTGTTGCACTCGCGACCGAACGCGGCGATCGTGTGCGGGTGGGCCAGGAAGACGCTCGGCTCCTTCCACACCACCGCCAGCAGGTCGTCCATGTCGTCGGGAGTGGGCGGACCCGTGCGGGTCGAGATGCGCTGGCCGTACTCCGCGTTGTGCAGCAGGCCGAAGTCGCGGTTGTTGATGATCTCGTGCTCCTGGCGCTCGCGCAGCGCCTCGACGGTCAGGCGCAGCTGCTGCTCGACCTGGTTCATCGGCTCGTTGTAGAGGTCGGCGACGCGGGTGTGCACCCGGAGCACGGTCTGGGCGACCGACAGCTCGTACTCACGCGGGCTCGTCTCGTAGGCGACATACGTGCTCGGCAGCACCGGCTCGCCGATGTGGCCCGACGCCATCTCGATCGCCGCCTCACCGGAGGCGTCGGTCACCGGGGCGTCGGCGTCGAGGAAGGAACGCAGATGCCGCTGCAGCCCGTCGGCGGCGCTCGCGATCAGGGCGAAGTCGCGACGGCAGAGCGAGAGCAGCACGCAGGGAGTGACGGCCTGGAAGCCGAACTCCCACACCCCGTGCTCGTCGAGCAGCGCCTGCTCGCCGAAGTAGGCGCCGTCCGACAGGATGCCCAGCGAGACCGGGTCCCCGTACTTCCCGGTGCCCTGCCGGTCGATCTTGCCGTGGGCGAGGATGAAGAAGCGGTCGACCTCCTGCTCCGGCTGGACGATCATGTCGCCGGGGCCGTACTCCACCTGGCGCATCCGGTCGGCCAGCGCCGCGAGCACCTCCTCGTCCGCGTACCCGCGCAGGATCGGCAGCTCGCCGAGCTCCTGCGGGATCACCCGCACGGTCGCGCCCGACTTCACGCACTCGATGCGGCCGTTACCCACCGTGTAGCTGAGCCGCCGGTTGACCCGGTAGGTGCCGCCCGACACCTCCACCCACGGCAGGGCCTTCAGCAGCCAGCGCGAGGAGATGCCCTGCATCTGCGGGACCGACTTGGTGGTGGTGGCGAGATTCCGCGCCGCGGCTGTGCTGAGACTGGAAAGGTTCTGTTCTGTCATGAGGCTTCACCCTCGTGACCATGACGCGAGCCTTCTGAGCAGATGGGCAAGCTTTTGATGACAGTTGTCATCTCCAGCCGATGATTGGGACGACTGGGGGCGGGGGCTCAAGATTGCGAAGATCTCTCCATGACCCAGAACGACCCCGCCCAGCCCAACCCCACCGTCGCCGCCTTCCCCGCCATGATCGGCAGCGGCGTCGCGATCGGGGTGGCGCTCGGGCTCGTCTTCGACAACCTGGCGCTCGGGATCGGCATCGGCATGGCGATCGGCGCCGCCCTCGGCTCGCTGTCGATCATGATCGCGCGCAGGAAGCAGCAGGACTGACGGGGACCCTGGGTACGGCTCAGCCGCCGCCCTTGCTGAAGTGCTGGTAGTCCTTGGTGCCCGACCAGTAGCCGCCCCACTCCCAGCCGACCTTCTCGAACGCCCTGACCACCCGGTCCCGGCCGTTGATCACGCCGGGCTCGTCGAGCGGCCGGGTCTTGAACTCCTCCGCGTTGTCGTGGGCCACCGATCCGCCGGCCGTGACATACGGGTTCTGCTGCGGGTTGATGTCGATGGCCAGCCCGTAGGCGTGCTTCGACCAGTTGCTCGAACCGGTCGCCGCCCGGCAGTTGAACGCCGAGGTGTTGTTGGCGTCGATCGAGTCGAAGTCGTCGCCCTTGAAGACATCGACCAGCTCCATGCGCTCGATCGGCCACTTCCAGCCGTACAACTGCTTGAACACGGTGACGATGTCGTCGGTGACGCTCTTGTTGACGACCAGCTCGCCCGTGTGGGCCTTGTCGTCGAAACCCCAGTAGGTGAGCGTGACCAGGCGCAGGCCGCTCAGCGGCACCGGGCAGCCGGGGCGCCAGGAGTACGGCACGTCGTCGCGCTTGACCGCGCTCACCTTCGAGGTGAAGGCGGGTGGGCCGGTGGGGGTCTCGCTCTGGGCTGGGCTCGGCGGTGGCGCGGTGGTGGCCGCCTGGGTGGGCGCCTGGGTGGGCGATGCCACCGGCTCCTCGGCGCTGCAGGCTGCGACCGCCGCAAGGATCAGGGCCATCAGGGCAGCTGGGCGCTTCATCTGAACACCATATGCGACGCTTCGTGCTCGCTGTGTTAGCACCCTGTCGCCGTCACGTCACGGCGCGCGGCCACGTCCGACTGTTTGCCGTGGGGCACGGACGTTCAGGGGCGTCGGCGGGTGGGGGTGACCCATGCGTGCCGTACGAAAGAAGACCCGCCGACGCCGGGAGCCTGCGAGGAGGCCCGCCGACGCCGGAAGGAGAGACCCAGGGGACAGGGGTGGCTAGGAGCGGCCGCGCAGGGGGAGCTCCTTGAGGAAGAGCACCGCGAGCAGGCCGAGCACCGCGATAGGGACGCCGACGAGGAAGACCGTCTCCAGCGCCTGCGTGAACGACTCCAGGATCGCCTGCTTGATCGGCCCCGGCAGGTGCTGGATCGCCTCCGGGCTGCCGAGCTGCGCGGTACCGCCTCCGGCCCCCGCGGGCAGGCGCGAGGCGAGCTCCTCCTTGAGCCGGTTGGTGAGGATCGCCCCGAATGCCGCCACGCCCACCGCGCCGCCGAGCGAGCGGAAGAACGAAACCCCCGAGGTCGTGGCCGCGAGGTCGCGCAGCTCGGAGCCGTTCTGGGCGGCGAGGATGAGCATCTGCATCGACAGGCCCAGCCCGATGCCGAGCACCGCCATGTCGAAGCCGATCAGCCAGGCCGACGAGTCGACCTGCAGGAGCGAGAGCAGGTACAGCGCGACCGACACGAGCGCGAGGCCGATGACCGGGAAGATCTTCCACTTGCCGGTCGAGGTCACGATCTTTCCGGAGACGACGCCGGAGATGAACATGGTGACCACCATCGGCAGCGTCATCAGGCCGGACGCCGTCGGGCTCATGCCCTTGACGATCTGCAGATACTGCGGCAGGTAGATCATCGCCCCGAACAGGGCGACACCGACGAACAGCGAGGCCAGCGAGCTCAGCACGAAGGTCCGGTTGCGGAACAGCCGCGGCGGCAGGATCGGCTCCTTGGCCGTGCGCTCGGCGACCACGGACAGCACCAGGGCGATGACGCTGATCGCGCCGAGGACGTAGGTCCAGGGGGAGTTCCACTCGAACTCGTGCCCGCCGAGCGAGAGCAGCAGCATCACTCCGCTGGCGGCGGCGGTGATGGTGGTCGCGCCCCAGATGTCGATGCTGGCCTCGCGCTTGACGACCGGCATGCGCAGCACCTTCTGGATCACCACGAACGACACCAGCGCGAACGGCACGCACACGTAGAAGCACCAGCGCCAGCCGAGCCAGTCGGCGTCGACGATGAAGCCGCCGATGAGCGGGCCCGCCACCGTGGAGATGCCGAAGACGGCGCCCATGTAGCCGGAGTACCGGCCACGCTCGCGGGGGGAGACGATGTCGCCCAGGATGACCTGCGAGAGCGCCGACAGGCCGCCGACTCCGAGGCCCTGTACGGCTCGCGCCGCGATCAGCTGCCCCATGTCCTGGGAGAGCCCGGCGGCCACCGAGGAGATCACGAAGATCGCCAGGGAGAGCTGGAAGAGGCGCTTGCGCCCGTACAGGTCGGAGAGCTTGCCCCACAGCGGCGTGGAGACGGTCATCGTGAGCATGCTCGCGGTGGCGACCCAGGAGTACTGGTCCTGTCCGCCGAGCTCGCCCACGATCGTGGGCAGGGCGGTGCCGACCACGGACATGGAGATCATCGAGGTCAGCATGGCGAGCATGAGCCCGGAGAGGATCTCCAGGATCTGCCGGTGGGTGTACTGCGGGGGTTGTGTCGTTGTTGTGCTGGTCACCAAGAAGGCCTCAATCCCGTCCCAAAGCTTAGATTGGCTAAGTATACGCCCGTTTACAACCCGATAGAATGCCGGGGTGAAGTCACGTGATCGCGAGGCGACGCGGCAGCGGTTGTTCCACGCGGCACGGTCCCTGTTCGCCGAGTACGGCTATGAGCACGTCACCGTGCGCATGATCGCCGCGGAGGCGGATGCCAACGTCGCGCTCGTGGCGCGCTACTTCGGCTCCAAGGCCGAACTGTTCGCCGAGGTGCTGGCGGGGGAGCCGAGCATCCGTCAGGTGTTCGGCGGCGACACGGAAGGGCTGCCCAGGCGCCTGGCGGAGTACGCCGCCCAGCGCATGCACGCCGAGCCCGACAGCCCGATCCTGCGCTCCCTGGAGCGATCGGCCGGGCATCCCGAGATCCAGAACGTGGTGCGCGACCGGCTCCGCAACGTGATCATCGAGCCCCTGGCCAGGTTGCTGGCCGAGTCGGGCGAGCCCGCCGCGTCCATGGCGCGGGCCCGCCTGGTCACCTCGATCTTCCTCGGCATCGGCACGCTGCGCCGCCTGGTCGGTCCGGAGCAGGGGACACCCGCCGACGTCGACCGCCTGACCGCCGTGTTCGCGGCGGCACTGAAACCCTGAGAGCCCACACGCTGATGATCGAATACACCGACGACCTCGCGGCGCTCGACCCTTCGATGCTGGAGGGCTTCTTCGTCGGCTGGCCGTCCGCGCCCTCGCCCGAGCAGCATCTGGCCGTGCTGCGCGGCAGCTTCCGTGCGATCGTCGCCCTGGAGGGCGGCAAGGTCGTCGGCTTCGTCAACATGATCAGCGACGGAGTCCTGACCGCGTTCATCCCGTGGCTGGAGGTGCTGCCCGGCCACCAGGGGCAGGGCATCGGCACCGAGTTGATGCGCCGCGTCCTGGAGGGCTCCGAGCGGTTCTACTCCGTCGACCTGCTGTGTGACGAGGAGCTCCAGCCGTATTACGAGAAGCTCGGCATGCTGCGGGTGCCGGGGATGACCCTGCGGCATCGTTCGGCACTGGCTCGCTGATCTGTTCGGTTGTCCACAGGGTTGTACACACCCTGTGGAACACGTGTTCGGTAGAAACAGGCGGCTTAACGGAAGACGGATATCCGCAGAAAAGGTTGACCCTGACGCGGCCGGAAACCTAGCGTGACCCGTGGGAGCGATCCCACGAGCCTGGGGAGTTCGGGATGTTCGAGAACGCCGTCCTGCGACTGTGGAGCGAGATCTTGGGCGTCGAGGTGACCTCGGCCGACCAGGACTTCTACGACCTGGGCGGACAGTCCCTGGCCATGGTGCAGTTCGTGGCGATGGTCGAGAGCGAGTTCGGTGTCGAGCTCCCGATCGAGGTGCTCTTCGCCGAGGGCCTGACCGCGGCCGAGGCGGCGCTGGCGATCGAGGCGGGGGCCAGGGCGTGACCACCGTGATCATGGTTGCCCACGGCACCCATGGTGACGTCCTGCCGTTCGTGGGCCTGGGCCGCGTCCTGCGCGACCGCGGTCACCACGTGGAGCTCGTCACGCACGCGCCGTTCGAGCCCACGGCACGCCGCGAGGGCCTGGACTTCACGGCCATCGACATCGAGCAGCAGTACGAGCGGTTCCTGGCCGACACCCCGCTCCTGCTCGGGCGCGGGCTGGAGCGGTGGCGGCACTTCTACGACGCGGCCGGCCTGTTCGACCAGATCAGGTTCGAGTGCGAGGTGCTCAAGGCGCGTCACGTGCCGGGCGAGACGGTCTTCGTGGGCCGGCACACCACGGCGGTCTCCACGCTCTTCGCCGGGGAGGCGCTGAACGTGCCCACGGCGTGGGTGGCGGTGACGCCGGTGCAGTACATGTCGGAGCGCCCCGCCATCCATCTGTACTCGACGCTGCTGAGCGACCGGTTCGACGAGATCCGCGTCATGCTCGGGCTGGAGCCGGTCACGGACTGGGCGGCGTGGTTCACCTCCGCGCGGTTGCATGTGGGGCTGTGGCCCGAGTGGTTCGACCGGGCCGGGGTCCCCGCACCGGCCAGGGCGCTGCTGACAGGGGCGCCGTTCGGCGACGACATGTTCCAGGCCGACGTGCCCGCGCGGGCCGGGGAACTGCTCGACCGGGGCGCCGTGATCGTCACCGGGGGCACGGGGCGGATGATCCACGAGGGCTTCTACCGGGCCGCCGTCGACGCGTGCCGTACGGCTGGGCTGCCCGCGCTGGTGGTCACCCGCTACCGGGACCTGGTGCCCGACCCGCTTCCCGACGGCCTGGCCTGGTTCCCTCACCTGCCCTTCCACCAGGTCATGCCGCGCGCCCGGGTGGTGCTGCACCACGGCGGCATCGGCACGGTCATCAGGGCGGTGGCGGCCGGGGTGCCGCAGGTGCTGCTGGCTCACGGGTTCGACCGGTCGGACAACGGCATCCGGCTGGCCAGGGCCGGGCTCGGCAGCTGGCTGCCCGAGCGGCGCTGGACGTCCGGCGAGATTGTGCCCCTGCTGCTCGCGGCAGCCAGGTCCGGCGACGGGTATCGCGAGCGGGCGTCCGAGGTGGCGCGCTCGACCAGACCGGGGCTGCTCGGTGCGGCCGAGGCCATCGAAGCACTCTTCTAGACCTTCGGAGTCGTGAACTATGGGAGCGCTCCCACTCCTCTTCGAGAAGCAGGCCATGCTCGCGCCCGACCGGGTCGCCCTCGTCTCGGGCGCGAATCGGGTCACCTACGGCGAGCTGCGCGCCTCCGTCGACGAGCTGGCCGTACGGCTGGCCGAGGCGGGTGCGGGGCCAGGGATCCTGGTAGGCATCCTCGCCCGCCGGTCGGCGTTCCCGGTGGCCGCGATGCTGGCCGTCCTGAAGACGGGCGCCACCTATCTACCACTCGACCCGTCGTACCCGCAGGCGCGAATCGAGCTGATGCTGGCCGACTCCGGAGCCCAACTCCTCCTGACCGACGACGCCCTGACCAGCCGCGACGTCCCTGCGAGCCGCCAGCGACGAGAAGGCCGGTTTGCCCAGCAGAGCCTCCACGGCTGCGCCTACGTCATCTACACCTCGGGCTCCACCGGCAGACCCAAGGGCGTCATGGTGGACCACCACGCCGTCATCAACCTCCTCGACGGCATGAGCGACCTGCTGCACTCAGGACCCGACGACGTGTGGCTCGCGATCGCGCCGCTGTCGTTCGACATGAGCGTGATCGAGCTCTACCTGCCCCTCATCACCGGCGGCCGCGTCGTGATCGCCGACGCCAGGGCCGCGCTGATCGGCAAGCGGCTGGTCGAGCTGATCGACACCGAGGGCGTCACCCACATCCAGGCGACCCCGTCGGGCTGGCGCGTGCTGCTGTACGCCGGCTTCCACCGGCCCGAGGTCACCGCGCTCACCGGCGCGGAACCCCTCACCATCGCCCTGGCCAAGGAACTGCGCGCGGCCGTCGGACGCCTGATCAACATCTACGGGCCCACCGAGGCGACCGTCTGGTCCACCGCCTGGGACGTGCCCGAGGACCCCGGCTCGATCTCCATCGGCGAGCCGTTCCCCGGCGTCCGCGTCCACGTCGTCGACGACCGTCTCGGCCCCGCCGAGCAGGGCGAACTGGCCATCGGCGGCGTCGGCGTCAGCCGCGGCTACCTCGGCCGCCCCGCCCTCACCGCCGACCGCTTCGTCCCCGACCCGTACGGCGACGAGCCGGGTACCAGGCTCTACCTGACCGGCGACCTCGTCAGGCGCGGGCCCAGCGGTGTGGAGTATCTGCACCGCGCCGACACCCAGGTCAAGGTGCGAGGCCACCGCGTGGAACTGGGCGAGGTCGAGAGCGCGATGCAGGCCCTTCCAGGCGTACGGCAGGCGGTCGCGGCCGTACGGGGCGACACGCTGATGGCCTTCGTGGTCGGGCGCTGCCCTGACCTTCGCCCGCGGCTGGGGCGGGTGCTGCCCGCATACATGGTGCCGACGCGGGTGATCGAGGTCGACGACCTGCCCATGACCCCCAACGGCAAGGTCGACCGCTCAGCACTCAAGGAGCTCTAGCCCGGGATCGTGCTCAACCGGGGTTGTGCCACGTCTCGAACCGGATCTCCCTGGCCTGCGCGAACCGCTTGGCCCTGTCGACACACTCCTGGCACACCGGCTGCTTCACCACCCTGGCCAGCACCTCCGGAGACGGATCACGGAACCTGCCCGTCACCGACATCCCAGGAAGCAGCCCGGTCTCGGGATCCACCTCGATCATCATGACCGTCGAAGGCTGGTATCCGAAGGTGCGCTTGCAGCTGTAACACCGGCCGATCGCCGGCATCCGGTCATCCACCATGGGGCGCCCTCCTGCGCCCATCATGCCCCATTCGACCGGACCGCCGGGTCATTGCGGGGTGATCAGCAGGAACCCGATCTTTCCTTGGTCATCGACGGAGATCTCCGCCTTGTACACCTGCGCGGGGATCGACACCCGCGCCACCAGGGCCTCCGGTTCGACCTCGGTCAGCTCATCCACCCTCAGCCCGGCGAGCGTCGCGGCGATCTCGTTGAACTCCTTCGGGGGGACGTCCTGGAGGAAGTCCTTGCTGAGATGCTCGGCGAGCTCGCTCTCCGGCAGGGGCGTCCTGTTGACCGCGTCGAGGTACCACTGGAGCTGCCTGCCGACGGCGCTGTCGGGAATCACGACGTCGGGCTTCGCCTCCGCGCAGCCCACCAGGGCCAGAAGCAGGCCGGCCAGGACCACCAGCCTGGAACGTACGCGCACGGTTACTCCTTGATCGGGAGGAATCGGCTCGCAACCTACCAGACCACCCACCGCCAAGCGGTCGCGTCAGCAGGCCCCCGGATCGGCCCTCACGGAAGCGGGCGCGTACTGGAAGTTGCTGAAGCGGGTCTCCACCGTCAGACAGGCATGGTGGACGCCGTCAGCGCCGGAGACCTCGATGGTGTGGGTGGAGGACATGCCACCGTCCGCTCCGAGGTCGCCCATCCTCGAACCTCCGCCCCCGGTCACCTGAAAGCCGCTCGGCAGCGCCGCCTCGACGTCCGCTATGGAAGGGTTCCCCTTGACTCCGTCGAGCTTGGCGGCGGCGTCACGAGCGGCGGCGAGGACCGCAGCCTCGTTCGCGTTATCGTCGGCGATCCGCTGGCTCGTGGACTTGTAGTTCGGGGCCATGACGATGAAGACGACCGCCGCGATGCCGAAGACGGTAGAGATCACTCTCCAGGTGGACATGCCGGGAGAGGCTATGCGAGGGCGGTATTGATCGGTTATCGAGCCGTGGGAATACGATGCGTCTCTTCACGGTGGCCTGTAATCCAACCACTACGGCAGCAATCGCTGGGCGTGAGGGTCGTAGCAGACGAGCCCATGCTCCTCAGCTGCTTGGGTGACGAAGGGGCCCGCGACCTCTACCCTGCTCCAACTGATACCAATACAGACAGCCGAGCCGGCGCCGCTGTCCATCAAAGGTCCGTCCGACCACGGGCTGTCGATGCCCTCATCGGTCATGATGCATGGCCAGCGCGCGATTAGCGCGTCCAGGAAAGACCGTAGCTCACAGGGCGAGAACGGCCGACCAATTCACCAAAGAGCCCCTCCCCGAATGATTCGGAAAGGGGCTCTCACTTGCGGAGGCTCGGGGATTTGAACCCCGGATGGGCGGTAAACCCAAACCGCATTAGCAGTGCGGCGCCATAGACCTGACTAGGCGAAGCCTCCTGGTAGCCGTGTGGCTCAGCACAGAGTACCGGCCTTCGGCCGAGGCGGCAAAGCGGTTGCCGATCGCGTCGCCGCCCAGCTCATCCACGGCCTGTGGACAACCTCGTCCACATCTGTGGAAAAGCCCGCCCCCTGTCCACAGGGAGCGGGCTAATCTGCTGCTCAAGCGGGGTTGGCCTCGCCCTCGACCTCAATCTTGATCTTCTTGCCCACGAGCACGCCGCCGGTCTCCAGGGCGGCGTTCCAGGTGAGTCCGAACTCCTCGCGGTCGATCTCGGTGGTGATGGTGAAGCCCCACACTTCGACGCCCCACGGGTTGGTGCCGGCGCCGCCGTACTCGACGTTGAGCTCGACGGGCTTGGTGACGTCGCGGATGGTGAGGTCGCCGACGACGGTGAACTCGTCGCCGGAGTGGCTCAGGACGCGGGTCGACCGGAAGGTGATCGTGGGGTACTTCTCGACGGACAGGAAGTCGTCGCTGCGCAGGTGGCCGTCACGGTCGGCTACGCCGGTGGTGATGCTGTCCGTCTGGATGGTGAGCTGGGCGGAGGACTCGAGCGGGTTCTCGGCGATCGTCACCGACCCCTCGAACTTTTCGAACTTGCCGCGGACCTTGCTGACCATCATGTGCTTGGCGCTGAAGCCGACGCTCGTGTGGGCGGCGTCCAGGTTGTAGGTGCCGGCCGCGGGGATCTGGAGGCCTTCCCAGGTGCGAGTGCTCATGTCCATGTCTCCCTAAGAGTGATGCTTGCCGTGCGGATGTTTGCTCCAACAAAGGTCTACAGGAGGAATATTCCTCACGTCAACTATTGCTCTTGTAGACTGTGAACGTGAACCACATTGACGACCCGAGGCTGACCGCGATGGGCCTGCTCTCCGAGGTCCACGCAGGTTTGATGGACAGACTCGCCCCCGCGTTGGCAGGCAGCGGGCTGTCCGATGTGGACTTCGAGACCGTGCTCAGGTTGTCGCGCTCGCCCGGGCAGAGCCTGCGGATGAGCGACCTGGCCGGGCAGACCGGGTTGTCCACAAGTGGCGTGACCCGGGTCGTCGACCGCCTGGAGCGTGAGGGCCTGGTGCGCAGGCAGCCGTGTGCGACCGACCGGCGCGCTTCGTACGCGACGCTGACCGACAAGGGTGTCGAGCGTCTCGAGAAGGTGATCCCGCAGCACCTCGAGGACATCGAGGAGTGCTTCACGGGGTTGCTGAGCGAGCAACAGCTTGAGACCTTCCTCGGAACTCTGCGGGTGATCCGTGATGTCGTACGGCCCTGCGCTACCGCTGGTGCTGAAGGCAGTCACGAAGCTTCGCCATCGCACGCGAGACAGTGCTCTTAACAGTACCGACGCTGATCCCGAGCCGTCTGGCGACTTCGGCTTCGGAGAGGTCCTCGTAGTAGCGCAGCTGGATGGCGGCGCGCATCCGCTCGGGCAGTCCGGCGAGGGCCACCTCCAGTCGTTCGTGTGACTCGCAAACCGGCTCGGTCGGAATGCAGATTTCGGGCAGCTCATCGGAGGGGTACTCCTCGAGTTTGCGCCGGCGCCACTGCGAGATGTTGATGTTGACCATCGCCCGGCGGATGTAGCCGTCGCGATCCTGGATGTCGCGCCAGGCCGGATAGGTCTTGGCCAGGGCGCTCTGCAGGAGATCCTCCGCATCCGAGGCGTGGCCGGTGAGCTGGTGCGCGGTGCGCAGCAGTGCCGGTCGCCGGGTGCGGACGTAATCGTGGAAATCCTCCTCGTCCATTGAGGCCAGAATCCCAGCTCGATGGAGAGGATTGAGTCTGTCGAACCTAAAGGTCCGTCAAGTTCGGTGGCAGGAATATCTTCCGGGGTTGTCAGCGGTTACACCCTGGGATGCGTATTTTGCTCCGGTTCACCGGGCGTGGCATAAGTGGCAACGCGCGTCATGTGACCCTATAGGCATGCGAAGAGAGCTGGCAGCCGCGGTCCTGGGCCGTGAGGTGGGGACACCCGGGCCGGATCCGGCCAACGGCGACCCCCTGATCGCGGTGTCCGGGGAGATCCGTGACGTCAGCCCGCACCTGATCCTCGTGGAGACGATCGACGGCCGCGAAGAGCGTCTCGTCATCGCACCCTGGGCGACGGCCTGGCACGGCGTCGACATGCCTCCGGCCGACCTGCCCGTCGGGTCCCAGGTGATCATGAAGACCCTCCACGAGGGGCGCGTGGTCGAGCGGTTATGGGCCGGGATCACCCGGGCGACCGGGACGATCCTGAGCGTGACCGGCCGCAGGGACCTCGTCGTGGAGCTCGACTGCGGCCCCCATCGAGGCCGACGCCAGGTGACCATCCCCTACCGGGCGACCGGGCGGCTGAGAGTGCGCCATCCGCTCCTGGAACCCGGCTTCCTCTTCGACGCCATCGGCCTGCGCGAGGAGAGCGGCACGACGATCCTGCTGCCCGCCACCTCGCAGCCCGGCTACCCGGCGCGTGCCGTACCTTCCCCGCCTCCGGCCTTCGGCGGGGTGCAGTCGCGGGTGTCGGGCAGCGCCGTCTGGTCCGACGCCTTCGACGAGGAGGAGCGCGGCGCGGCCTATCCGATGGTGGAGCGTTCCGACGTGCGGTGCTCGCACTCGGAGGTGTCGTGCGTCGGCCTGCCGTACCTGGCCATGGGATCTCTGCTCTCCGTCCACAACGTCTGCACCGATCGCATGACGAATGTGCCGATCACCGCCTGCGGATGTGTAGCGGGACGCTTCTGTGACCGATGTGTGGAGTGTGACACCGGCTCGCGCGGCCGGATCGTCGAACTGTCGCCCGCGGCCTTCGTGGAACTGGGCGGCGAGCTGATCAATGGATGTTTCAACGCCCGAGTGGGATTGGGGTGAACTGGTGCTCGCCTCGCAGATGCCGATCCTGATCATGCTGCTGCTCCTGGGGGCCGCGGCCAAGCTGGCCACCGTGCGCTCGGACGCCGAGCCGGGCGCGCTGGCGCGGCTGGGTCCGGCCGTGCTCATGCCAGGGCGGCTGCGCGTGCCCGCCCTGGTCTGCTGCGCGGTGGTGGAAGTAGTCCTGGCGGGGGGACTGCTTCTGACCACCGCGCAGCCGTTTCGCTGGATGACCGTGATCTTCTTCGCCCTCTCCACCTACGTGCTGGTGGAGCTGCGCAGGAGGCGGCCGGACGCGGGCTGCGGCTGCTTCGGCGAGGTGAGCTCTGCGCCGGTGGGCCTGCGCTCGATCGGCCGGACGGTCGTGCTCACGGGCATGGCGCTCATGTCGGTCTGGGCGCCGGTGCCCGGGTGGACGGTGTTCGCTGAGCCCACCTGGCTGGTGGCCGCCGGCATCGTGGTGCTGGCCGTACTCTCGCCGGAGCTCGAGGAGGCGATCAACCGCGTGCGGTATCGCGCGCCCTGCGAGCAGCGGCCGTCGTCGGAGAGCGCCTCGCTGGCGAAGCTGAGGGCGAGCGGTCCGTGGCGCGAGCACGCCGGCCAGCTGCTCTCGGCGGAGCCCGCGGACAGCTGGCGCGAGTTGTGCTGGCGGTTCTTCGCGTTCGAGAACCACGACAAGGACCACGTCGTCTTCGCGGTCTACCTCAGCGGCATGCGGCCGGCTGTCAGGGTGGCGGTCGTCAGCCGCGAGTCGATGCCGGAATATACGACTGTCTAGCGCTGAGACTAGAGAGCCGTATACGCGAAAATATAGCGCTGACGCTAGAAAGTCTTAGACTCCCCGATGGGGGCCTGGCTTCCCCTCCAGATCCCCATCGGGGAGGGCTCTCTAGATGGGTTGCGCACGCAGGAACCTCCCGAAGTGCGGGACGGTGAACGCGATCAAGCCGCGTTCCGCGCTGTAGATGAGGCCCTTCTTGATGAGGCTGTCGCGTGCGGGCGACAGGCTGGACGGCTTGCGCCCGAGAGCGTCGGCCACGTCGGCGGTGGCCACGGGCTCGTCGCCCAGAGTCGCCATGGCGTGCATGTAGTCGCGTTCGGCAGGAGTGGCCCGCTCGTAGCGGCTGCCGAAGAAGCCGACCGCCAGCTCCTCCTCCGCCTCGGGAGCGGAGACCTTCACGTCGTCGACGGTGATCGGACTGCGCGGAGCCAGATCCCAGGCCACCTTGCCGTAGGCCTGGACGAAGTAGGGGTAGCCGTCGGCCGCGTCGTAGAGCGCGTCGAGGGCTTCCTGCGTGAACTCCACGCCCTCCTCGCGGGCGGGGATGATCAGCGCCAGGTCGGCCGCCTGCCGGTCGAGTTTGTCGATGCGGGCATAGCGGAACAGCCGCTCGGAGTAGCTCTTGCTGGCCGACAACACGCTCGGAAGGTGCGGCAGGCCGGCGCCCACGACGATCAGCGGGCCGCCGGTCTGCGACAGCTCGTGGCAGGCCGCGCAGAGCGCCGAGATATCGGCGGCCTGCACATCCTGCATCTCGTCGATGAACAGGGCGATGCCCACGCCCAGGTCGGTGGCGACCGCGGCGGCGTCGACGAACAGCTCGGTCAGGTCGATCTCGAGGTCGCCGGAGTCGGCGCGGCCACGGCTGGCCGGCACATCGATGCCGGGCGACCAGTGCGAGGTGCCCTTGGCGGCGGAAGGATCGCGCATCGCGAAGGCCTTGAGAACGCCGAGGAACTCCTCGATGCGGTCGGGCGCGCGGTGGCGCGGGGCCAGCTCGCGGATGGCCATGTGGAGCGCGGCCGCGACCGGGCGCCGGATCGACTGCTCGGGCCGGGCCTCGATCTTGCCGGTGCCCCACAACCTCTGCATGGCCATGGACTTGAACGTGTTGAGGAGAACGGTCTTGCCGACGCCGCGCAGGCCGGTGACGACCATGCTCCGCTCGGGGCGGCCCCTGGCCACCCGCTCCAGCACGACCTCGAACTGCTGCAGCTCACGATCGCGCCCGGCCAGCTCCGGCGGGCGTTGACCGGCACCGGGGGCGTAGGGATTGCGCACAGGGTCCACGCTCTCGGACTTTATTGCGGGATATAGCGGCCGTCTTAGATTTGGGAAGAAAGCGCTACGGCGTGTCCGCGGACGAGGTGGTGCCAGCAGTGCCACCGGACACACCCCCTCCTACCTGGCCGAACCTCTGTTCGATTCACTACCCAGAACTGTAGCGCGCTATCGAACGCGTGCGCGATAGATTCGAGTAAAGATCTTTGCAACAGAACCCCGGCCTCGTGCGTCCACAGAGTGTGGAGTTCGAAGACTTCGTCCATGCGCGAGGTCAGGCCCTGCTGCGGTTCGGCTACGTGCTCACCGGCAACGCCGACGACGCCGCCGACCTCGTGCAAGAGGTGCTGATCAAGCTCGGCGACCGGTGGAGCCGGATCGACAGCCCCGAGGCCTATGTTCGAACGGCCATGGCCAGGCAGCACATCAGCTGGTGGCGCAAACGGCGCCGCGAGCAGCTGACCGACCTGGTGCCCGAGAACTCCTACACCCATGATCACGAGCCCGACGACCTGTGGGCCGAGGTGCGCGGGCTGCCGCCCAAGCAGCGGGCCGTCCTGGTGCTGCGCTACTACGAGGACCTGTCCGACCAGGAGATCGCCGACATCCTGGGCATCTCCCGCGGCACCGTGCGCAGCCAGGCGTCCCGCGCCCTGGCCACCCTCAGGGTCAAGCCGAGCGTTCTCGAACGGGGGCAGGTATGAAGACGGAAGACGACGTTCGCCAGGCCCTGCGCGGGGCCGCCGAGTCGATCTCCCACCAGGACCTGCTGGCCACGCTGCCCGCGCGGCGGCGCCGCCGTACCGTCCGAAGGCTCGCCGCCGTCGTGGTGGCGGTCGCGGTTGCCAGTACGGCAGGCGCCCTGGCGTTCGGGGGCGGCGGCAGGGCTCCCCAGGTCGTGACGCCGCAGCCCACTCCCGAAGGGCGGCTGCTGCGGGCGGTCCATCCGAAGGCGTTCGGCGACATGCCCGCCAAGGACCCTTCCGGCCTGCCGTACCAGCCGGTTCTCGCGATCGACGCGCGCCGCGTCCTGGTCCGGGCGGGGGAGCGGCTGGAGGTGTACACGTCAGGGCGGTTCGAGAAGGTCGCCGAGGTGAAGGGCGAGATCAAGGCCCTGGCCGCCGACGGGGGCAGCCTGGCCTGGCTGTCCGAGGGGGAGATCCGTGTCGTGCCGCTGGGTGGCGGGAAGTCGTGGCGGATCGCCGAGGTGGACGAGCTCGTCAACCGTATCGGGATCAACGGCGAGCGGGTGGTCTGGTCGTCGCCGCGCGGCGGCGTCTGGCAGTCGGTGGCCGGAGGCCGGCCCGAGCTGCTGCACAAGGGGCTGCAACTGCTCCGCTGGCCGTGGGCGACCGACGAGCCCCTCGACCCGAAGGCCAACGTCACCAGGATCGTCGACCTCACGATCGGCTACGACGTCCAGGTGAAGGCCGCGCCTGGCGTCACCGGGCTGCGGTGCGGGCCCTTCTGGTGCGCGGGCAGCCGGGGCGCCATGACGATCGTGCAGCGCACCAACGACTGGTCCGACCTGCGTGAGGTGCGGGAGGTCGGGCCGTCCTACCCGATCTTCAACCGGTTCCTCAACGGCGGGTTCCGGATCTACGACATCGAGACCGACGAAACCCTCCACATCGATCGCACCAGGCTCAACGGCGGCGAGACGCTGATCTACTGGCAGGAAGGGGACCGGCTCGTCGTCGTCAACTTGGCGGCCATTCCCGAGCTCGAATAGCGTCATCCCCATGCGGACCTTTGCGAACGTGCAGGAACTGAAGGCGGCCGTCGGCGAGACCTTCGGCCCGACCGAATGGCGCGAGATCACCCAGGAGCGGGTGAACACCTTCGCCGACGCCACCGACGATCACCAGTGGATCCACATCGACGCAGAGAAGGCCAAGGACGGCCCGTTCGGCGGCACGATCGCGCACGGCTTCCTGACCCTGTCGCTGCTCCCGTCGTTCCTGCCGGAGCTCCTGGCGGTGACCGAGCTGCAGATGATGGTCAACTTCGGGCTCAACAAGGTGCGCTTCCCCAAGCCGGTGCCGGTCGGCTCGCGCGTGCGCGCCACGGGCGAGCTGGTCGACGTCAAGAACAGCCCGGCCGGTCACCTGGCCACGCTGAAGGTCTCCATCGAGGTCGAGGGGGAGCGCCGCCCGGTCTGCGTGGCCGAATCCCTGCTGCTGTTCGTCTCCTGATGCAACACTTGCGCTCCTCGAACGGTCTTGTGGGGTGTGGAGCCATTCGAGGAGTTCGTCCGCGATCGCGGTGAGGCGCTGTTCCGGTACGGCTACGCGCTGACCGGCAACGCGCAGGACGCGGCCGACCTCGTCCAGGAGGCGCTCGCACGGCTGGGCGACCGCTGGAGGCGCGTCGACAACCACGAGGCGTACGTGCGCACCGTCATGGTCCGGCAGCACATCAACGCCTGGCACCGGCGGCGCAGGGAGCGGCTCGTGCCCGAGGTGCCCGAACAGGGGCGTTTCGACACGTACGGCGACGCCGACCTGTGGGCGGAGCTGCAGGCACTCCCGCGCAAGCAGCGTGCCGTACTGGTGCTGCGTTACTACGAGGACCGGTCCGACGAGGAGATCGCCGAGATGCTCGGCATCTCCCGCGGCACCGTGCGCAGCCAGGCCTCCCGCGCGCTCGACAAGCTCCGGATCGGGCGAGTCACCGAGGAGGCGTGGCGATGAGGGACGAACGGGAACTGGGTCGGGTGATCGGCAGGGGGGTTCAGACGGTCGCGCCTCCCTCCGACCTGCTCGCCGGGGTCACCCGGCGCCGGCGACGCCGGGCCCGGCGGCAGATGGTGTTCACCGCGGCGGCGGTGGTCATGGTCGTCGCGGGGTCGTCGCTGGCGTTCTGGCGGGAGGCGCCGCGGGTCGGCGTCCAGCCGGTGCCCTCGGTGGACCAGCAGTGGCCCGAGGCGGTGGTCAAGCTGCCGGTGTCGTCGGCCGACGGCAAGAAGTACCGGCCGGTCGCCGCGCTCGGCGCGACCCGGATCCTGGTGGCCGTGGAGTCCGGAGTCCGGAGGATCGAACGGCTGGAGATCTTCGACACCGTCACCCGATCCTTCCGCGTGCTCGGCACGACGCCCCAGGCCACGACGGCCCGGTTCGAAGTGGGAGCGTCGTCCGTCGCCTGGTCGGGACCCGGGGGAGAGCTGTGGGTCATGCCCCTCTCAGGGGGTACGGCACGGCGGGTGGGCACGGCGCGGGGCGAGGTGGGGGCGCTGAGCGTGACGCCGACTCACCTGGTCTGGTCGCATGCCCTCACGGGTGTCTATCGGGTGCCCCTGGACGGAGGGAAGACCGAGGAGATCTCCGACAGCCTGCGCCTGCAAGCGTGGCCATGGGCGGTGAGCTTCGTGGACGGGAACCCGGCCATGCTCCACGATCTGGAGAGCGGGCGCCGCATCAAGATCGATACGGCCTCCTCCAGCCACGTGCGCTGCGTGCCGCGGTGGTGCATCGGCCTGAGAAGCGGAGCCCTCGCGGTCTGGCGCCCGGACGGCTCCGGTCTGAGGTTCCTCGCCGGGTCGAACAAGATCGGCGACATCCTGGACGGCCGCTTCGCGATCTCGCACCCTCCGCGCGAAAGCGTGGTCCTCGATCTGGAGAGCGGGCGGACCGGGGTGATACGGGCGTCGTCCGACTTCGGCCTCGGCTGGTCTTATTCGACACCGACGGTCGTCTACTGGGGCAGGGAGGCGGGCGACCAGGAGTTCAGCCTGCTCAACCTGCTGGCGGTCAGATGAGCGACCTCGCGACACCTGATGGCGATCAGATGAGCGACCTCGCGACACCTGATGGTGGTCAGATGAACGACCTCACGATCACCGCTACCGCCGCGACCGCGATCAGGCCCAGGTAGCCCAGCACCAGCCGGGTGTCGCGCAGCACGCACTTGCTCTGCTTCAACCCGGCCCGGCGGGCCCTGGCGTAGCCCACGAAACCGAGCACCGCGAACCCCGCCGCCGCCCACGGCCCGAGCAGCCACCCGAGCAGGGCGATCGTCGCGTAGACGCACAATCTCAGCGGATCGTGAGGCATCACGCGCCGCCCCTGACCGCGATCGACAACCTCTGCCTGGACAACTGCGGCCAGGCCTGGACGGCGCAGAACGGCGCGCACTGGTCCTGGTCGGCGCGGGTGCCGACGTGCACGCAGCACTGCGTCAGCCGTTCCTCGATCATGGTGTTCAGGTCCATGAACGGCTTGATCGTGATCCGTACGACCCGCTCGCCGAGCATCCTGCGCAGCTTCTTGCGCCTGCCGGGCAGCGCGGACGACGCCAGCGTGAGCAGGGTCGACACGCCGAGGTCGCAGTTCTCGCAGATGTTGCGCCACAGGTCGCCGACCTGCGGGTGCGACAGCGACGACTGCTCGGACAGCAGGCCCAGCAACGATTCCTGCACCGCGGCCCGCAGCTCCTTGGGCAGCTCGGTGTCGGCGATGCGGTTGGCGACCAGGCCGAGGTTCTCCTTGAGCCGATCATGGCCGATCAGCGCGGTCAGCGAGCGCCACCGCCCGGCGTCGTCGCGGATCATGTAGCCCACCGAGCAGCAGTGCGGGTGCGAGCACGGCAGGGCGGTCAGGTCGTGCCAGGTGACCTTCCCGTCGGTCTGCGGGCCGAGGCGCCTGAGCACGCCGGTGTGGGTGAGCCGGTCGTCGGGGTCGATGCTGGAGCTGCGCCCGGAACCGAACTGCGGCTGGATGGACACGCCGCCCACGAACGGGGTGGCCAGGGCGGTTTCGATCACGGCGCCGATCTCGTGATCGTTGACGCCCAGCGCCGCGGTCATGACGAGCGTGGTGAAGATCTCGTTGCCGGACAGCCGTCGTACGGCTTGCGCCTTCTGGCGGGTGAGGTCACCGCCGCGGTGGTGGCGGGAGGCTTCGGCGGAGACGCCGTCGTACTGGAGGTAGACCTCCACCCGTTCCCGATATTTCGTGATCAGGTCTAGTAGGGCGTCGTCCTGGGCGATCAGCAGGCCGTTGGTGTTGATCAGGATGCGGGTGATGGGCCTCGCGTGCAGCTCTTCCAGGAGCTTGGGCAGGTCGGGGTGGAGGGTCGGCTCGCCGCCGCTCAGCATCAGCACGTCGAGGCGGCCGTTCTCGCGCTCCAGACGCTGGTCGATGTTGGCCAGGACATCGGCCAGCGGGACCATGCCCTTGAGGTCGGGGGAGCTGTCGGCGAAGCAGGTGGGGCAGCGCAGGTTGCAGGTCTCGGCGATGTCCTCGAGCAGGATGCAGGTGTGCTGGGTCTGCATCTCCGGCAGGCCCTTGAGGTAGGCGCTGGGGATCGGGTCGAAGTTGCCGGTCAGGTCGGGGAGATGCTGCTTGGTGGGGGCGGTCCACTCCTCCAGATATTTCAGGATTTCTGGGTCTTCGTCATAGAGGGTGGTGATTCGTCCGTGGTCGGGGCAGCCGCGTTCCAGCCACACCCTTCCGTCGCGCTCCGCCAGGTAGCCGCTGAGCCTGCGGACCTGCTTCAGGTCGTCGTTCGGGCATCGCGGGCAGAAGGCGTTGACGTAGCGGAGGATGCGGTCACCCCGCAGTCTCATGCTCATGCTCGGACCTTTCGGGGCGGTCTCACGCCTGGGATCTCATGCTTGGATCCTTCGGGCGAACAGCGGGGTGTAGTAGCCGCGGCGGTTGCCGTACCAGAGCCTGATCGCCAGCAGGACCAGGCCGGGGAGCAGGAACCACTGCGGGCGGGTGAGGTCGAGCCAGACCGTCTCGTTGGCGCGGGTGAACTCGACGAGGAAGCGGAACGCTGCGTAGGCGGCGACGTAGAGCGTGAACAGCTCGCCGGGCTGGGTCAGGCGCTTGCTCGCCCACACGATCGCGGCGAAGGCGGCCAGGTGGAAGACGATCTCGTAGATGAAGCTCGGGTGCATGGGCTCGCCGGTCAGGCAGGCCGGGCACTCGGGGGTCGTCGCCGGTGCGTGGACGCCCCAGGGGAGGGAGGTGGGGCGGCCTGGGGCCTCGGTCAGGTGGCAGCCGATGCGTCCGATGGCCATGCCCAGGGCGACGGCGGGGGCGAAGAGGTCGCCCGTTTTTCCCTGATATTTAATGATCTTCTTCGTAATCAGCACGCCGACGTACGCGCCCGTCAATCCGCCCAGGATGCTGCGGGAGCCGTACAACCACAACTCACCCAGATCCAGCGACTCGGCCACCCCGGCCAGGCGCATGCCGATGGCACCGCCGACCAGCGCGCCCGTCACCGTGGCCAGCGACTGCTCGTTGAGCGCGCCGCGCCGCCGCGCCTCACGGACGAAGACGATCGACGCCGCCACGACACCCAGGGCGACGAAGAGCTCATGCATACAGGCCTGGGTTCAGGCCGGTGCACCAGCCCGCGGAGACGATCGAGACCAGGGCCCAGCCGATCATCAGGCCCATGCCCAGGCCCTTCGTCCACGGGCGGCGCAGGAGGATCAGGACCAGACCGCCGACCAGGCCGAACAGGGCCAGGAAGACGGCGGCGATGAGCACCGGGGTTCTGGTCGAGGCGGAGGCGAGGACGGCTAGGGCGGTGGCGATGTTGACGAGGATGAACAGGGCGAAACCGGCGAACGCCATGCCCACGACCATGCCTGTGGAGGAGGGCGGTGGTTGTGGCGGTTGGTTCCAGGGGTGGGGGTGCTGGCCTGGGGGTGGGGCGTTGTAGTGCGGAGGGGCGCCTGGGGGTGGTGGGGGAGCTCCGTGGTGCGCGCCCCCGTGGGGTGGCGTCGCTCCGTGGGGTGGCGTCGCTCCGTGGGGTGGCGTCGCTCCGTGGGGTGGCGTCGCTCCGTGGGGCGCGCTTCCGTAGGGTGCGCTTCCGTGGGATGGCATCCCGCCCTGCGCCGGACCGCCTGCGTGGGCCGAACCGCTTCCTTGCGCCGGACCGTTTCCGTGGGCCGGACTGCCCCCGTGGACCGGACCGCTCCCGTGCGCCGGATCGCCTCCGTGCGCCGGATCGCCTCCGTGCGCCGGATCGCCTCCGTGCGCCGGATCGCCTCCGTGCGCTGGATCGCCTCCGTGCGCTGGATCGCCTCCGTGCGCTGGATCGCCTCCGTGCGGCGGCATCCCGCCCTGAGGCGAGTCCGCGCCGTACGGCGGTTGCGGCTGCATCTCGCCTGGCCACTGTGGTGGCGGCCCTCCGTGCTGCGGGTGCGGCGGCATCCATCCGCCCGAAGGCCTGCCGACCTGCGGCTCCCCCTCCGGCTGCGGTGGCGTCCTATCATGTGACGGCGCACCCCCGCCCAGAGGCACGCCGCTCCCGTCGTCGGCCCCGTTGCCCAGGCCGTTGCCCCTGTCATCGCCGTCCGGGCTCGCTGGCCCCTGCGGTGGTGTGCTGCTCATCCTGCCCCCTGTCGAGCACCAGATTAGGCTCAGCCATCGCCCTCGGCATAGTAGATGGCGGCCTGAACCCGACTCTTCAACCCGAGCTTGTTCAACACCCGGCTGACATGCGTCTTGGTGGTCGCCTCCGCCATGTCGAGCTCCTTGGCGATCTCCGCATTGGACAGTCCCCGGGCGACACAAGCCAGTACCTCCCGCTCCCTCGGCGTCAACGCCTCGAGTTGCTCAGGCTGCCGCCGCACCGGCTGCTGCGCGAACGCCGTGATCAGCCGCCGCGTTACCGATGGCGAGATGAGCCCCTCGCCCCTGGCCACCAACCGCACCGCTCCGACGAGCGAATCGGCATCGGTGTTCTTGAGCAGAAACCCCGCCGCCCCCGCCCGCAACGCCCCGAACACGTACTCGTCGACGTCGAAGGTCGTCAGGATGAGCACATCCGTCACCCCTGCCAGCTCGCGGGTGGCGGAGATGCCGTCGAGTTTCGGCATACGGATATCCATCAGCACCAGGTCAGGCCTCAGCTCGAGCGCCATCGCCAGCGCCTGCTCCCCGTCGGCGGCCTCGCCGACCACCTCGATGTCGCCCGCGCCATCGAGGATGAGCACGATGCCCGTCCTGACTGCGGCGTGATCGTCGGCAACGAGCACCCGAATCCGCCGCTGTCCCTGCTCAGCCATACACCCGGCCCTTTCCTTGGCACAGCCTGTCCGCCGCTGACGCCGTCCACGCTTGCAGCAGCCTTCTCCCGACCAGCCCTCCGCCACCAGACGTGAGCGGCCAACTCCGTCGTCACCACGCCCAGCGCGGCCGGCTCCCTCGCCATCAGCCTCGGCGCGGCTGTTTCCCTCGCTATCAGCCCCAGCGCGGCTGTTCTCTCGCCATCAGCTCCAGCGCAGTCAGCCCTCTCCCATCAGCTCCAGCGCAGCCAGTTCCCTCGCCACCACTACTTGCGTGGCCAGCCCCAGCGCCGTCAACCGTCCTCCCCGGCCAGACCTCCGCCGCTTCCAGCCGATCCGACCCCGCCGCCCTCGCCCGCGCCGATCCCACCGATGCCCACGCCGAGCGGCAAGCGCGCCCGCACCCGCCATCCCGCCCCGCGAGATCCCTGCTCTCGAGATCCCTGCTCACGGAACTCCGTCCCACGGGCCCCTTCGCCACGGGCCCCTTCGCCACGGGCCCCTTCGCCACGGGGGCCCTCCGCGCGAGACCCCACGCCGCGAGCCCCCTCCCCCCGCCCTCCGTCGACGTACGGCCCAGCCTCGAACTCGCCCCCCACGAGAGCCGCCCGCTCCCGCATCCCGATCAGCCCCGCCCCCGACCCCGGCAACCCCGACCGGCCAGCCCCGTTGACCGAGTTCTCCACCGTCAACGTCACATGCCCCGGCGCATACGCCACCACCACCCGAGCCCGACCCCGCCTGTCACCGTGCTTGAGCGCGTTGCTGAGCGCCTCCTGAATGATCCGATACCCCGCCAGATCCACCGACGCGGGCACCTCGACGGGCGTGCCCTCCACGCTGAAGTCCGAGTCGAGCCCAGCGCGCCGCGATCGCTCCACCAGCGCGCCCGCATCCGCCAGCCGAGGCCGTGTGGCCTCGTCGACCTCCTCGCCGTCCTGCCGCAACAGCCCGATCATCGTGCGCATCTCGGCCATTCCGCTCAGGCTGTTCTCCCGCACCGACTCCATGATCTTGCGCACGGTCCCCGCATCAAGATCAGGCCGCGACAACGCCGCCGTGGACTGGATCGCGATCGCGCTGAAATGGTTGGCGATGGTGTCGTGCAGCTCCCTGGCCATACGCGTGCGCTCGGCGGTGACCGCCGCCTGACGGTCGAGCTCGGCCAGATGCGCCACCTGATCCGCCCGAGCCCGCTCGGCCAGCGCCTGGTCACGGTGCTGCCGCAGGACGAGCGCCGTCGTGACCGGCGTGACGAGCACCAGCGCCGACTGAATACCCACCAGCGCCAGCGGCTTCCAGTCGCCGGTGATGAACCCCGCCGTGGCTCCCGCCGCCACGGCCACGACCGTCGTGACGCCGAGCATCCACCGGCCCAGCTTCGGCGGGCCGTACAGGGCGGCCGCATAGAGGTTGTCTGTGTAGACAAGCACCGTAGGCAGCGTCGGCGCCACGAAGGCCACGTCGATCGCGAACCCGATCGACCCCACCACCAACGCCCCCACCGGCCACCGGCGGCGGATCACGACGCCGCAGCACGTGAGTGCCAGCGGCACCACCGTCACCCACCACGGCACGCCGTCACGATGTACGACGGCCCCGCCGAGAATCAGGACGAGACCCACGGCGAAGACGCCGACGGCAATCAGGGCCTCGCGCTTCATGCCCCTATGACATCACCCTCGGACCAGGCACTGCTCCACCCCGGGTGCACCCTGTGGATAAGCAGAAAGTTGTACGCCGAGTTCGTTCCCCGGGCCAGGAACCCGCCCGTTTCCCGCCGGGATGATGGATACATGGTCTTCGCTGTCATCATCGCGTGCGAAATCGGCTTCTGGGTGCTGATCGCTCTGGGTCTCGCCAGCCGCTACCTGTGGAACAAGCGCACCCTCAGCAACGTCCTGCTGCTCAGCACACCGGTCCTCGACCTGATCCTGCTGGCCGTGGCCGTACTCGACATGCGATCGGGCGCGAGCTTCGACCTCCGCCACGGCCTCGCGGCGGCCTACCTGGCCTACTCGATCGTCTTCGGCCGCCGCACCATCAAGTGGGCCGACGCCAAGTTCCGCCACCGCTACGCCGGCGGCCCCCCGCCCACCCCGGCCCCGACCGGCCCCGCCCGCAAACGCTACGAGTGGGGCGTCTGGCTCCGCATCCTGCTGGCGTACGGCATCGCGTGCGGTGTGCTGGTGGCAATGGCGTGGATGGTGGGCGACTCGTCAGCCACTTCAGGGATTTACGAGTTCATGGGCGGTTTGGCGAGGGTGCCGCTGATCGCGCTGATCTGGCCTGTCAGCTACACGATCTGGCCGAAGAAGGAGGAGACACGGGCCTGATTGGGGAATCCGGTTCGAGGCATCGCCAGATACCCGCTATGCTTGCTTACGCAGCGAGCGGCCGTAGCTCAATGGATAGAGCATCTGACTACGGATCAGAAGGTTAGGGGTTCGAGTCCTCTCGGCCGCGCAGCAGGTCTAAGGCCCTCCGAGATCACCTCGGAGGGCCTTTTTCATGGCTGTACGGCAGCGTTGTACAGCAACGCAGCCCGACACGGTCGATCCTCGCGAACAGCTCATACCACGGGACGCCGGCCGCTCTACTCAGGCACCGTCGAGGCCCTCTCGTAGGCGGCGCACCCACTCGGTGGGGAATACCTGCTCAAGCCGCTCCCTGCTGGTCTCCAACAACCCCTCCTTCGCCAAGGGGAGGAGGGCGCCGTCCTGGAGGGCCTTGTGATTCTCGGGCGCAGGACAGATGAGGACGGCGAGAATCCGGCATCCTCGTTGAATCTCCTCGATCCCTGTCATGTGGATCATGCCCCTGATGGGCTCCCATGTCGTCCGTACGGCAAGGCCAACCAACGCATCGAGCAGAACACTTCGACCCTCGGTCTTCCGGGACTGCGTGATGACCGTCGTCACGTACTCCGGGATTCGGTCCATGGCCTTCGAGAATTTTTTGATAGCCTCGGCCACGGCGACGAGAAGATCGCACCAGAAATGATTGGTGAGTTGCCTCCGGGCCTCTCGTGGTTGGCTCCCACCGAACCTCTTGTCGAGCTCCTGCATTACGGGGCCGGCAAGAAGGTCTCCGATCTCCTGGATACGGTCGATGACGTCCGGGTTCTCGGATAGCCAGTCAACGAGATCGACTGTGGCGCTATCGGTGGCTGCTGCCTGTCTCTCCTTGGATGGCTTTCGTCTCCCTGCGGGAGGCCGAGTTGTAGTCCAGGCCACGTCGCTGCGATCTCTCGCTTCTTGACGAGCAACGGGAGAGGGGTCTCGGGCCAACAAGAGAGCGTTGGTCCAACCGTGCTGCGCCCCACCGCACGCGGAACACCCGCAGTAGTGCCCTTTTGCCCGCTCACAGATCACGGGGTGCGTCATTTTGCCCTCCGCTGCATCTGGCACATAGCGAACTGGCGCTTCGCTTGAAGCCCCCTTCTTTTCAATCACAAGTAGCGAAAAGTGAAATGACCGCCGTAGCCAGTCCGGCATATCCCTTCGGTTATGACGGGATCCGGTGCACACACATAGGCCCTCTGGGATGTCCCCAGAGGGCCTATAAGTGGAACCGAGAGATTAGTTATGTCTCGCTTGAACGGTCTAGGCTCTGATTGATTCGGTCAAGCGCCTTAAAGGTGGTAGCGACTAGGCCGTGTCTTCAAATGATCACAGTCACCACAGTAGTGAAGCGACTGTGGCGGTGGCCGTGTAGGAGGTCGCAGTCTTGTCGTACCGATTGGCCAGCCTGCGGAATTGCTTGCGGTGGTTGAACAGCGCCCGACCACGTTGCGCCGCTTGTAGCGGGTGCGATCGAAACTCGGTGGCCGGTCGCCGCGGCTACCTCGCCGCCGACACCCGGCCACCTGATCGGCACGCTCAGGGATGGTGTGTCCAATGCCACGCCTGCTATAGCTCCCGCTGACCTCGCGGGAGCTGTAGCCCTTGTCGGCCACCAGCTGGACCGGACGGGTACGGGGACATCCTGGCTTCAGGCGCGGCACGCGGATGGCCTCCAGTACCACCGCAAGCGGGTGCGGTTGTTGACGTTCCCCGCTCGTGCGTACCAAGCCGAGCGGGCGGCTGTGATCATTTGAAGACACTGCCTAACAGCACAGCTCCGGCATGGACTTCGCCTAACCCCTACGATCGTGGCCGCCCGAGTATCGGTCCTGCGCGTTTGGGGGTGCTGGCGTCGGTAGAGGAACGGGCGGCCACCTAAGACCTGGCACAGCCGCCCTCGGCTTTGTCCGCGGCCACGATCTGCTCGATCGTCTTGGTCCGGTACGGCGCCAACGTCTCGGGTTGAGGCACGAACCGCCATCGGCCCGCACGGTAGGCAAGGGTGTAGTTCTCCACAAGGATCAGTCGCGCTGCCCGCACGGTTGCCCGGTCCCCGCGCACGGCCACGTCCTGGATCTGCCACCGGATGCCCTGTGACGCCTGCGGGCACAGTTTGAATCGGCGCACGTAGTCCTTCCGGCCGACGACTTGCTGCGCCTGCTGCGTCCACATATCCCAGAATCGGCCGTAGTCACCGACAGCGTAGGCGTCGAACGCCTTTGCAGCAGCCTTCTTCGCGGCCGCCTCTGTCCGCGGCTCGGTCGGCGGGCGGGTCCTCGGCGGAGTCGGTGAGGCGCTCGCTGTTACGTTCACCACAGCAGTCGGCCCACCGGCTTGCGCGGCAGGCGCCTGCGCACCGGGTGAGGCCAGTAGCAACACAGCCAGTACGACAGCGACCAGCGTGGCCACCATAGCGACCAGCATGGCGATTACTGCCACAGTCCGATCCCGGCTGCGTCGATCTGCGCGCCGGGTCGGCGACTCCTCATACAACGGCGGGCGGCTCACCGGTGCCTCCTGCGTCTCAAGGGACTTATGAGACGTCTGCGCTTCGGCGACGGTTGTCCGTTCTGGTTGGCCGCATCCGGTCAGCCTTGCCCTAATATCCGGGCGCTTGCCGTTGCCCTACGCGAGGAGCCATGTTTGAGCATCTCGAGAGGAGCCCGCCCACGGCGAGGTCGCTCCAACTCTGGAGCGGTTTAAGCGCACTGCAGACGACCGGTTCGCAACCCTGGCCACAACCGTCAGCCCCATGATCACCCGCGATCTATACGACGCTCACCGCACGGCTCCCCTGGAAGACATCGGCCAAATCCGTGACGAGTTCAAACGCGAGCGAGACCGCGAGGGAGTCCCGCCGCATAGTCGTCTCCGCGGTCAGCGCGCCGGCCTGCAGCGCTGGTCGGGAACATCGCCTTTCAAACGGATGGGAGGCTGGCCAACCATGCCGGCGTTGAAGCGATGATTGACACCCTCACCGGCGAGATTGGCTGCCGTGAGAAGGGCAACAGCCTCACCAAGAACAACCATTGGTGCGGTCCCATCCCCGGATACCCGCACGACGGCTGCAGCTACCCGTGGTGCCACAGCTTCCTGCCGCGGGCTCTGCACAAGTTCGGAAATACCCAAAGCCGGGCTTGAGCCGGCTGGTATGGGTGGCGTTCGCCGCCTGGTCAGCGCCTGGTCTGTCCGGGAGGTAGGTGCTCACACGCCCACCCGTTGCCTCTATCGAGGTCACATTTATCGTATCCGTACCGCTCCAGGTCGTCTGCCCAAGCCGGTGTACTGGTGAAGGCAAGAGCCGCGGCCGCGAGGGCGACGGCGAGCCTGTGAAGAGTGTCCATATACGACGGTAGGCGCCCTTGCCGGGCCTGGTGCGGGCCGTGACGGCAAAGCTCCAGGAGATCTCCCAAACCCCGGTCTCTGACTGGCGAGGCCCCTTACCGTGACGCTCTGACATAGGGCCGTACCGTCAGGTCATGGAGGAGGATCGGGAAGCCGAAGCTGGCCGTAGCAAACCAGGTTAGATGGGCGGCCAGAGTCGCCAGCTGGAGGCTGAAGAGGTTGCGCCGACGAAGACTCCCCGCCGCGGCGCAACAGAAATGCGAGAAGCGGTGAAGAGCCCGCCCTCCTTGGGTCATGCGAGAAGCGCCCGCTTCTTCCTTCGGAAGGGGCGAGCGACTTGGCATTCGCCTATCCGAGAGGCTGTGCAGGGCCCGAGGAAGATGACGCTGACGCCGCTCGCTCCAAGATCATCGGAACTGCGAGGCCAGCTACCAGCATCCCAAAGGGCCACTCAACTGACCGGCGACGCCTAGCGCAAGCCGAGCCCCCTCCGCAGCTTTAGCTGGCTGGCCGCGGATGTGGAGCTCAAGGTGGTCGGCAGGTAGCGGCATGGCCCTACCTTGCGGCACGGCTGAATTGTCGGAACTGATCGCTACCGTTGCCGCATGACCTCGGCCGACACCCCCCGCTACCCATGGGCTGCCTTCCTGAAGACCATGGCAGCCCGAGAGCACTCCCTCCGAACGCCCCCAGTGCCCTTGGGAGCGGCCGAGGAGGAGATCGTGCGCCACGAGGAGCGGCTCGGGCAACGGCTCCCGCCGAGCTACAGGGAGTTTCTCGCCGTGGCCAACGGATGGAAAGGCATCAGTCTCTTCCCGCTGCTGCATCTGTGTCAGCTTGGCTGGACCCGCGACGTCGATCCGGAACTCTGCGAGAGTTGGGCGCCGGGCGGGCCCCGTCCGACCGTTCCGGATGCGCAGTACTTCGTCTACGGTCCCGAGCAGGACTGCATTCACACGCGGGACGAGTACATACCCGACACCCTCCGCATCGGCAGGTACGTCGAGGGCCAGACCCTCATGCTCAACCCTCACGTCGTCACCCCGGACGGCGAGTGGGAGGCATGGGACTTCTCCATCGACCATCCCGGCGCCGTCCGCTACCGATCGTTCTGGGAGTTCATGAGACACAGCTTCGGTGTCGCCAACTTTGGAGATGCGGGGACACATCCGAGTTGAGCCGGCTCGGCCTGCCGCGCCCGAAGCTCAGGCCGCGGCAGCCGTACCGCGAATCACCAGCTCAGTGGCCAGCTCAACGTGATGCGACTCGATCCTCTCCCCCGCCGCCAGCCGCAGCGCCGTGCGCACCGCGATGACGCCCATCTGGCGCAGCGGCTGGCGAACGGTCGTCAGTTGCGGCGACGTCATCGTGGCGATCTCGGTGTCGTCGAACCCCACCACGCTGAGGTCCTCCGGGATGCGCAGGCCGCGGGCTCTGGCGGCCTGGATGGCGCCCATGGCGCTCTCGTCGCCGGCGGCGAAGATGGCCGTCGGTGCCGGGTCCAGGTCGAGCAGGGCGGCTCCTTCTTGCATCCCGTCGGGGTAGCAGAAGCCTGAGGTGCGGATGTAGCCGTCCAGGACGGGTACGCCCGCGGCCTCCATGGCGGCGCGGTAGCCGTGCATGCGGGCCTGGTTGGTGGTCGAGGTGGCGGGGCCGCCGAGGTAGGCGATGCGGCGGTGGCCGAGGCCCAGGAGGTGTTGGGTGGCGGCCATGCCGCCGGCGAAGTTGGTGGAGCCGACGCTGGTGACGGGGGCTTCGGGCAGCTTCAGCGGGTCGATGACGACCACGGGGAGGCGGGCCAGGGAGAGGGCGGCCAGTTGGTGGGGGGTCGGCACGCTCATGAGGGTGATCAGCGCTCGGCGGCCCCCGGCGACCAGGTCGCGAGCCCAGGAGACGCCCTTGTCGGTCAGATCCTTCGGGTAGGTGACGACGACGGCGACGCCCAGTTCGGCGCCGGCCTCGACGGTGCCCTTGATGACCTCGGTGGAGTACGCGCACAGGTCGTCGACCCACATCTCGACCGTCGCCGTGGCCTGGGGTTGGTCGCGGTGGGAGGTGGGCGGCGTGTAGCCCTGTTCCAGTAGCAGGGTCTGCACCAGCGAACGGGTGGCGGGTGCGACGTCGGGGCGGCCGTTGAGGACCTTGGAGACGGTGGCCACGGATACACCAGCCGAGGCGGCGACGGCGGCCAGCGTGGTACGTCCAGGATTGCGTGACACCGGCTTCTCCTTAGGCCTGGCATTCCCGAAGGGGCGAGCAGCCGTAGCCGTCGCGCCCCGGGTGGCGTGGAGGAGGCGTTGGTACGGCACGGCCCGTCAGATCCGCAGGACACCAGCATGCTTGCGGCATGCGAGTTGCGGCAAGCCCATTAACGCCTTATACGAGGGCGTGCCCCAGCTCGTTGGCCACGAGGACGATCTTGGTCACGACCGCGATCGCCGTGCCCGAGCTCAGCGGTCGCGACGGCCTGTGATCCTCGGGTCCTCGGTCGGGTCCGCGTACATCGCCGGGCAGCCCCGCTTGACCGCCTTGGGCCGCAACTCGTAGTGCCAGGGTTCGTTCCGGTAGATCTGGCACAGCCCGTACCGTGCCCCGTGCCGCGAAAGCCACGCCGCCGCCCCCACTGGCCCGATGTCGATGGCATCTCCCGACACGTGTGCGGACTTGTCGGGTGTGGCCACCCATCGGGCCGCCTCCTCCGCCGAGCCGTACTGGGAGATCGCATCCTCCAGCAGCCCCTGCTGGTACGCCTTGGAACGCCATCCGCTGTTGACGTTGAACTCGATGCCGTCCTCCTCGGCGTCGGCGGCCGCGCGCCGTACGGCGGACAGCAGGTCGGGGTCGAGGTTGGCCACGGCAGGCAACTCGTCGAAGACCGTGACCCGGTCGGGGACGGCGCCATCGTCCTCCCCGGTTCCAGAAAGTGAACCGGAGCCGCGCGGGTCGAGGACGGCGCCCAGTGAGATGGCCGACGTCGTCATGAGCTGCCAGGCGACAGTGGCGGCGATCGTGGCGATGATCACTGCCACGCCGACAACAAGAAGCCGGCGGGCGCGTGTTGTTGCAGTGTTGATGACCATGCGGTCAAGTGAAGGAAATGCGGCGTTACCAGCACGTATGCGGTTTCCGATATGCCAGCGATATGCGTGGGTTCGTAGCATCGGTGGCATGCGAGTGTTGATTGTCGAGGACGAGCCCTACATGGCCGAGGCCATCCGCGACGGGCTGCGGCTGGAAGCGATCGCGGCCGACATCGCCGGCGACGGGGTGACCGCGCTCGAGTTGCTGACCGTCAACACCTACGACATCGCCGTCCTCGACCGGGACATTCCCGGCCCGTCGGGTGACGAGGTGGCGGAGCGGATCGTCGCCTCCGGGAGCGGCATGCCGATCCTCATGCTCACCGCCGCCGACCGGCTCGACGACAAGGCCTCGGGGTTCGAGCTCGGCGCCGACGACTATCTCACGAAGCCGTTCGAGCTCAGGGAGCTGGTGCTCAGGCTGCGGGCGCTCGATCGCCGGCGCGCTCACAGCAGGCCGCCGGTGCGGGAGCTGGCCGGGCTGCGGGTGGATCCGTTCCGCCGGGAGGTCTACCGGGATGGGCGGTATGTCGCTCTGACCAGGAAGCAGTTCGCCGTGCTGGAGGTTCTGGTCGCGGCGGAGGGCGGGGTCGTCAGCGCCGAGGAGCTGCTGGAACGGGCGTGGGACCAGAACGCCGACCCCTTCACGAATGCGGTGCGCATCACCGTCTCCGCGCTGCGCAAGCGGCTGGGGGAGCCGTGGATCATCGCGACGGCGCCTGGGGTGGGGTATCGCATCGAGACGGGCGGCGTCGACGGTGGCGCGGGACATGAGTAGCCGGCCCCCCGGCCTGAGCGTGCGCTTCAAGCTCACCCTCAGCTACGCCGGCTTCCTCATCATCGCCGGCACGCTGCTCCTGGCCGTCGTGTGGGTCTTCCTGCTGCGCTACGTGCCCAACAGGCCGATCATGGCCCTGGGCGGCCACGTCCCCAACCAGGGCGACCTGCTCCGCGCCTTCGCCCCGGCCGCGGCCTGGGTGATGGTCTTCCTGGTGGTGTTCGGCCTGGTGGGCGGGTGGATGCTCGCGGGTCGCATGCTCGCCCCCCTGGCGCGCATCACCCAGGCCACGCGCAAGGCCGCGAGCGGGTCGCTGTCCCACCGCATCTGGATGCCGGGCCCCAAGGACGAGTTCCGCGAGCTCGCCGACGCCTTCGACACCATGCTCGCCCGGCTGGAGGCGCAGGTCTCCGAGCAGCAGCGGTTCGCCGCCAACGCCTCCCACGAACTGCGAACCCCGCTGGCGATCACCCAGGCCCTCCTCGACGTGGCCCGCAACGACCCGAAGCGGGAGACCGACGAGCTCATCGAGCGGCTCCACATCGTCAACACCCGGGCGATCGACCTGGTCGAGGCGCTGCTCGTGCTCAGCCGCGCCGACCAGCGGCGCTTCGCCAAGGACAGCGTCGACCTGTCGCTGGTCGTCGAGGAGGCTGCCGAGACGCTGCTGCCCCTGGCGGAGAAGCAGGGTGTCGCCATCGAGACGTCCGGCGAGGTCACCAGGGCCGTCGGGTCGCACGTGCTCCTGCTGCAGATGGCCACGAACCTCGTGCACAACGCGATCGTCCACAATCTTCCCGAGGGCGGCACCGTCTGGGTCGACACCGCGGTCGGC
This sequence comes from Nonomuraea soli, assembly GCF_013761175.1. Classification (GTDB taxonomy): domain Bacteria; phylum Actinomycetota; class Actinomycetes; order Streptosporangiales; family Streptosporangiaceae; genus Nonomuraea; species Nonomuraea soli. The sequence continues at coordinate 409,258 of NZ_JACDUR010000003.1, read as the reverse complement.
CCAGGGTCTGTCGTGCTCTCCGTCAGCAACACGGGCGCGGTGCTTGCGCCGCAGCTGGTGTCGACGCTGACCGAGCCGTTCCAGCGCGGCACCAAGCGCATCCGCAACGATCACGCGGGGGTCGGGCTGGGCCTGGCGATCGTCAAGAGCATCGTCCACGCGCACGAGGGCACGCTCAGCGTCGTCGCGCGCGCTGCCGGGGGGCTCACCATCACCGTACGGCTGCCGGTCGCGCCGCCCCACCTGCCCACGATCCCGAACCGCTAGACAGATGTCGCAGATGGCAAGCTTGCCCCCGTGCAGATCTCCCTCCTCGGCCCGGTAGCAGCCACTCCCGATGACGCCTCCCCGGTCGACATCCCGGGCACCCGCCTGAGGATGCTCCTGGCTCGCCTGGCGCTCGAAGCGGGCAGACCGGTCTCCGCCGACTCCCTCATCGACGCCATCTGGGGCGAGGAGCCCCCCGCCGGCGCCGCCAACGCGCTGCACGGCCTGATCTCCCGCCTGCGCCGTGCCCTGGGCGGCGCCGAGACCGTGGAGCTGGTCGCCGGCGGCTACCGCCTGCCGCTGCGCCCCGACGACGTCGACGTGCACCGCTTCGAGCGGCTGGCCGGGCAGGCCCGGAGGGAGCTGGCCGCGGAACGGCCGCACGAAGCCTCCTCTCTGCTGCGTACCGCCCTGGAGTTGTGGCGGGGCGCCGCGCTCGCGGACGTGCTGGACGCCCCGTTCGCCCGCAACGTCGCCGCCCGGCTCGACGAGCTGCGCGCCGCCGTCGCCGAGGACTTCTTCGACGCGGAGGTACGGCTGGGCCGCCACGCCGAGGTGCTCGCCGACCTGGGAGCCGCGGGCGTCGCCCGCCCGCTCAGCGAGCGCCTGGCCGAGCTGCGCATCCGCGCCCTGTCGGCCGCGGGACGGCAGTCGGAGGCGCTGGCGGTGTTCGAGGAGGTGCGCGGCAGGCTCGGCGACGAGCTGGGCGTGGACCCCTCCGCCGAGCTTCGCGCCCTCCATCTCGCCCTGCTGCGCGGCGAACTGGACCACCCCGCCGTACAGCCGCAGGCCGCGCCCAGCCAGCTCCCGGCCAGGCTGACCAGCTTCGTCGGCCGGGAACGCGAGCTCGAAGAGCTCGCGCGGCAGATGGACGCCGCGCGGCTGGTGACGATCGTCGGGCCGGGCGGCGCGGGCAAGACCAGGCTGGCGCTCGAAGCCGCGGACCAGGCCGAGGAGCGGACCTGGTTCGTGCCGCTCGCCGGAGTCACCCAGCCGGACCAGATCGCCGACGCGGTGCTCAGTGCCTGTGGCGGACTGTTCGAGGGCGGGTTCAAGCCCCAGGCGCCCGCCCCCGCGCGGCTGGCCGCGCAGCTCGACGTCGGCCCCGCCGTCCTCGTCCTGGACAACTGCGAGCACCTGGTCGAGGCCGCCGCCCAGCTCGCCGAGCAGCTGCTCGTACGGCTGCCGCACCTGCGCATCCTGGCCACGAGTAGGGAGGCGCTGGCGATCACCGGCGAGGCGCTGTGTCACCTCGGCCCCCTCGACCTGCCCGTCGAGGCCGCCGACGTCGCCGAGGCCGCCGATTCCGCCGCCGTGCGGCTGTTCGTCGAACGGGCCTCCGCCGTACGGCAGGGCTTCGAGCTCGACCAGGCGAGCCTGCGGCCCGTCGTGGAGATCTGCAGGCGGCTGGACGGCATGCCGCTGGCGCTCGAACTGGCCGCGGCCAAGATGCGCGCGATGAGCGTGGCGCAGATCGCCCAGCGCCTGGACGACCGCTTCCGCCTGCTCACCTCGGGAAGCAGGACCGCGCTGCCGCGCCAGCGCACGCTGCTCGCGATGGTCGAATGGAGCTGGGACCTGCTGGAGGAGCACGAACGCCTGCTGGCCGCCCGGCTCGCCGCCTTCCCCGGCGGCGCCGACCTGGCCGCGCTCGAGGCGATCTGCTCCGACGAGTCGCTCCCGGCCGACGACCTGCTCTACATCGCCGCCGCACTGGTCGAGAAGTCGATGATCCAGGAGACCGGCGACAGGTACCGGATGCTGGAGACCATCCGCGCCTACGCGGCCGGCAAGCTCCCTGAGCCGATCACCGAGCGCTTCCGCGCCTACTACCTGGCACTGGCCGAGGAGAACGAGCCGCTGCTGCGTACCAGAGACCAGCTGCGGGCCGTCGAGGTCTTCGACGCCGAGCACGACAACCTGGCCGCCGCGCTGCGCACCGCCATCGAGGCGCGCGACGCCGCCACCGCCGCCCGGTTCGTCCGGTCCATGATCTGGTACTGGGGCATGCGCGGCATGTCCACCCAGTCCGATGCCTTCCTGGGCGAAATGCTGGCATTCGGCGACGAGTTGCCCGCCGACGCGCGTGCCGCCTTCGAGGTCGTGCGCTCCACGTCAGGGCGCGGAGGCGGGCAGGAGGTCCGCGAGAACCTCCGCCTCCCCGGGGTGACCAAGTTCCACAACGCGCTGCCGCTGCTCCGCCTGTCCCAGCTCGCCACCCAGGACGCCCAGGACCTGGAAGCGCTCGACTCGCCCGACCCCTGGGTCCGCGCCAGCGCCAACTGGGCCTACGACTTCATGCTCACGGAACAGGGCGACCAGGACACCGGCGCCGGCCGCCGCGAAGAGGCTCTGCGCCTGTTCGAGCAGGTCGGCGACCGGTGGGGGCTGGTCATGAGCCTCGTACGGCAGAGCCGCGTCCATGGCCTGCGCGCCGAACACGATCGTGCGATCGCCCTCTGCGAGCGAGCCGTGACCATCGCCGCCGAACTCGGCACCGAGCAGCACCTGTTCATCACCAAGTCGCACCTCGCCCAGAACCGGATGCGCGGCGGCGACCTGGACGGCGCGCTGCAGGACATCCACGCCGCCCGGCGCCAGGGCCGCGAGCTCGGCCACCGGCGGCTGGAAGCCAGCATGTTGTTCCCGCTCGTGGAGGTCCTCCGCCACGCTGGCGACCTGGAGCAGGCCCACCAGGTCATCGACGAACTCGAGACGCTCATCCACCGGCTGCCCGGCCCGCCCCAGCTCAACACCGACGTGATCGTCGCCTCCCGCCTGGGCGTCCTCGTCACCGAGGGTGCGGCAGAACGCGCCCGCGAGGTGCTGCCCCAAGCCCTGCGCGGCATCCTGGCCCATACCAACGCCAACGCCATGGCCTGCGGCGCGGAGATGCTGGCCAGGGTGCTCTGGCTGGAGGGCGACGCGAAGGGGGCGGCGACGGCGCTGGGGATGAGCCAGGTGCTCAGGGGCGTCTTCGACGCGGGAGATGCCGACATGTCCCGGCTCGTGCCCGCGCTGGCGGAGGAACTGGGCGAGGCCGCCTACGCGGCCGCCTACCGGGACGGCGCGGACCTGCCCCGGCAGGAGGCGATGGACCGGCTGCAGGGGCATGTCGGGGGCAGGGCGTCATGACGCGGCGTTACGACTACGTCGGGCCCGCCGAGATCCGCGACCAGGTCAGGGACGGCTGTTCGGGGCGCAGGATCGGCGGGCAGGACGACCTTTCCCGCTGGCTCGATGAGCAGCCCGAGGACGAGCGCGAGAGGCCGTTCACCTTCGTCGTCGACGTGGACGGCGCCCTGCGCCTGGCCCCGCAGCGCAGCGAGCACGTCGCGTGCGCGGGCGGCGGTCCCGTCCTGAGCGCGGGTGAGATCAGCTTCGCGCGAGACGGAGACCGCTGGCTGGTCGCCGGGATCAGCAACCAGTCCACCGGCTACTGTCCCGACGTGGCGTCGTGGGCGGCGGTGGAGGTGGCGCTCGACCTGGCAGGGCTGGACCATCCCGGTGCCTTCACCCACCCGATCGTCTTCCGCCGTTGTGCGATGTGCGGTCAGGACAACATCGTCAAAGACGATCACTTCGTCTGCGCGGTCTGCGAGTCGGCGCTCTCGGAGTGAGGGCTGAACCGCGTGACCCGGCGGCGGCGGGTCGGCAGGCCGAGCATGGGGTTCTCGACGCCCCACGCCGCGCCCCTGCACACCAGCTCCTTGTACACCGCCGCGATCCGCCCCGTCAGCACCGCGGCGACCGCGCGGTCGTCCGCCGTGACGTATTGGATCAACCCCTCCCGGCGCCCCAGTGAGATGCACTGGTTGAAGTACCGCAACGGCGCGTGCGGCAGTTTCCCGCCGGTCAGGAAGGCGGCGATCGTGTCGGCCGCCTGCCAGGCCATCGGCGTGCCCGAGGCGCACGACATGCGCAGCGGCTTGCCGCCGGGCCCCATGGCCGTGGCCGCGTCGCCGATCGCGTACACGTCCTGGTGCGACACCGAGCGCATCGTGCCGTCGACCACGATCTGGCCTCTGGCGGTGACCTCCAGGCCGGTGGCTTGGGCGATCGGGTGGACGGCGAAGCCGGTCGTCCACACGGTGACGTCCGCGGGGATGGTGGCGCCGTCGCCGGTGGTGACGTGGTCGGAGGCGACGGCGGAGACGGCCGTGTGCTGGTGGACGGTGATGCGGAGCCTGGCGAAGACCTTGCGCAGGTGGGCGCGGCCCCTGGGGGAGAGCCAGTCGCCGAGCGCGCCGTCGGTGACGAGGGCGACGCGCAGGTCGGGCCGGGCTTCGGCGAACTCGGTGGCCGCTTCGACGCCGGTCAGGCCGCCGCCGGCGACGAGGACGGTACGGCCCGCTGGGAGGGTGGCCAGGCGCTCGCGCAGCCGCAGGGCGCCGGGGCGGCCGGCGATCTCGTGGGCGTGGTCGGCTGCGCCGGGCACGTCGCCGGGGTTCCAGCGGCTGCCCAGGGCGTAGACGAGCGTGTCATACGGGAGGACCTCGTCAGGGGTGAGCGTGACCGTCTTGCCGTCCACGTCGACCGCGACGACCCGGCCGAGCCGTACCATCACCCCCGTCCCCTTGAACATCTCGCTGAAGGGCCGGTACCTGAGCTCCTGACCGGTCGCCACCTGGTGCATGCGCACCCTCTCGACGAAGTCGGCCTCGGCATTGACCAGCGTGATGGACACGTCAGCGCCGCTCAGCCGCTTGGCGAGCCGCCCGGCGGCGATGGCTCCGGCGTATCCGGCCCCGAGGACGATGATGCGGTGACGCTGCTGCATGTCGTTGCTCCCTGTCGATGAGCGGATATGCCCCTTGAACCGGGCAGCCCGCCGATCCCTGACAGGACGCGGATGTGAAACACCTCACACCCGCCTAGAACGCGTACATCACCGGCTCTCCCCGTTCCTGTGCGGCCCAGACGGCCGTGGCGCGGGCGAGCTTGTCGGGGTTGACCTGGCTGCGGATCGCGGTGATCCCCTCGCCGGTGACCTCCAGGCACATCACGCCGACGACCCGCCCGTCCATGACGGCCACGACGGCGGGCCCGCCGTTCGCGGTCGTGGCGTAGACGCCGGGCGTGCCGCCGACGAAGACCCGCTTGGACTCGGCGGGCTTGAACAGCCCTCGCAGGAACCTCGCGACGGCGACGGCTCCCACGTACGGCGTGGCACGGGCGGGGAGCTTGCCGCCGCCGTCGCCGATCGTGATGGCGTTCTCGGTGAGCAGGCGCACGAGCGTGCCGGTCTCGCCGCTGGTGGCCGCGGCGAGGAACTCCTCGACGATCCGCCGGGCGGCCGCGTCGTCGATCTCGACGCGTCGTGCCGTGCCGTCGGCGACGTGCTTCTTGGCGCGGTGGAGGAGCTGCTGGCTGGCGGCTTCGGTGATGCCGAGGATCCCGGCGATGTCGCGATGCGGGTAGTCGAAGGCCTCGCGCAGCACGTACACGGCCCGCTCGTTGGGCGACAGCCGTTCCATGAGCGTCAGCACCGCGTACGACACGGATTCGCGCTGCTCGGCGGTGTCGGCGGGGCCGAGCATCGGGTCGCCGGCGAGGAGGGGCTCGGGGAGCCACTGCCCCACGTACGTCTCGCGGCGTGCCCGCGCGGAGGCGAGCTGGTTGAGGCACAGGTTGGTGAGAGCTGTCGTCAGCCAGGCCTCGGGCACCTCGATGCGGGAGCGGTCGGCCGCCTGCCAGCGCAGGAAGGTCTCCTGCACGGCGTCCTCCGCCTCCGCGGCCGAGCCGAGGAGGCGGTAGGCGATGGCTTCCATGCGTGGCCGGAATGCTTCGAACCGGTCGACGCCGTCCGCGGTCTGGCCCACCGCCCGATCCTAACCGCAGGGTTCCCGCCTCACGTTTGCCGTGCCCGCGTCGTCGGTCATTCGAGTGCGTCAGCCACAGGAGAAGGGACATCCCCGTATGAGCCACGAGATCGAGTCGCGCCTGCCCGACCTCACCCAGCAGTTCCCCGAGCTCGCCGCGTTGTCAGGGGCCGTGCACGGAGCGCTCAGGAAGAGCCGGGTCCCGCAGACGACCCTCACCCTGATGATGTTGCGCGCCGGCCAGATCGTCGGCAGCACCTACCACACCGTCCAGCTGACCGCCCGGCTGCGCAAGCTGGAGGAGACGGAGGAGCGCATCATCGCGGTGGCGACCTGGAGGGACGCGCCGTACTTCACCGACGCGGAGAGGGTCGCGCTGGAGCTGGCGGAGGCGGTCTTCACCCACAACCCGGGCGGTGAGCGCGTCTCCGACGAGCTGTTCGCCAGGGCCGCCGTCCACTACGACGACGAGGAGCTGTGGACGCTGACGGTGGCGCTCGGGCACTTCAGCCTGTTCGTGCCGGTGGCGCTCATCGGCAAGCCGATCCCCGGCAGGCCGCCGGGCAAGAACTACAGCAGGACCTTGACGGCCAGGTGACGGCCGCGCCCCTGGCTGTTGACGAGGGCGAACCAGAGGAAGAACAGCCCGTCGAGCACGTCGTACTGGCCCGCGCCGAGGTGGACGGGGTTGAGCCCGACGTCGCGGATGAGCGTCTCGGCGGTCTCGCGCTCGGACTCCTCGCAGGAGAACAGCAGGTCGGCCACGCCGCCGTCGAAGACGGGGTTCTCGAAGTTCTCCCAGCCGAGGGCGTTGAAGGCGCGGACGTATCGGGTTCCGGGCGCGAAGGCGGCGGCGCTGTGGAGCGGGCCGCCGCCGAAGGTGTTGGTGGCGTCGACGACGACCTTGCCGGTGAGTGCGTCCGCGTGCTCGCGGGCGAAGGAGGGTACGGCGTCGCCGGGGATGGCGACGATCACCGCCTCGGCCGTTTCGAGGGAGGCGGCCACGGAGCCTTCCTGGCCGCGTGAGCCGTACGTGACGGTGTGGCCGGCGGAGGTGAGCGCCTCGCCGAGGGTCCGGCCGACGTTGCCGGTGCCGATGACCGCGATGTTCATGAGTTCTCCTTGGAGGCGCTGCCGGTTGTGGCCCGTGCCCTGGCGTTCAGCCTCGGGCACGGGCCGCGGACGGTGGGCGGGTCACCGGGGGGTGAGGCGGACGACCGGATACTGCCGGTCCGACTTGCTCTGGTACTTCCCGTATCGGGGCTGGGCGGCGGTGATGCCCTCCCAGGCCTCCTCGCGGTCGGCGCCTTCGAGGACCTCCGGCGTCACGGGTACGGCGGGGCGGCCGGGAAGCTCGACGCTGGCCCGCTCCGGGTGCGCCATCAGGTTGACGTGCCACGCCGGGTGGTGGCTGCCGCCGCCGGAGGCCACCACCAGCCAGGCGTCCCCGTCGGGGAACCAGGCCAGCGGAGTCTCGCGCGGCTGACCGCTGAGGCGGCCGACGGTGTTGAGGATGAGCACGTCCATGCCGGCGAAGGTGCCGTGGCCACGGCGGATCTTGCGGCTCATGCGGTTGTTCATGGTCCGCTGCATCCAGCGGGAGAACGCGCCGGGGGTGCCGGGCTTGCGGGTGGTCTTCTGCGACATTTCAGGTGCCTCCTGTCGTTGGTCAGCGTTCGTCGATGATGCGGCCGTTCTGGGCCGTCGAGTCCTTGGTGAGCGCCATGGTCAGCGGTGCCTCGGGGAAGGTGGAGATGGCGGCGAGCGCGGCGCCCATCTGGGCGCCGTCCTCCCAGTGCCAGGTGTCGCGGTAGGTGCCGTCGTCCAGCTGGATCAGCAGGGCGAAGGCCAGGCCGGGGTGGGTGTCCCTGACCGTCCCGATCAGGGAGGCCCGCCGGGCGAGGAACTCCTCGAGGTCGGCGGGGTCCACGGAGTAGGTGTGCGTACGGACGACGGACATGCTCGGGTCCTTTACCAGGAGCCGGCGATCTGGCGGATCGGGGCGTTGAGGCGGTTGAACAGGTTGGTCGTGGCGACGATCAGCAGGATCGAGGCGAGCTGCTGCTCGTCGAAGTGGTCGGCGGCGGCGTCCCAGACGTCGTCCGGCACGGCGTCGGCGCGGTCGGCCAGCCGGGTGGCGCACTCGGCGAGCTCCAGAGCGGCACGCTCGGCGTCGGTGTAGTAGGGCGTCTCGCGCCAGGCCACGACCAGGCCGATGCGCTCGTCGCTCTCACCGAGCTTGCGCAGGTTCTTGTGGCCGGCGTCGACGCAGAAGCTGCAGCCGTTGATCTGGCTGACGCGCAGGTGGATCAGCTCGGCGAGCTCCTGCGACAGGCCCCCGGAGTGGGCGGCCTTCATGAGCTCCATGATCGGCTTCTGGGCGGCGGGGATGATGGTGGCGGGGTTCTTCATGCGAGCCTGCATCGTCTTGCTCCTGTTAGGTGGCCTTGAGAGGCGTTTCTTGCTGACAGGAACGAGCATGCTCGGGCGGGTTGATACATCCGCGATGCGTCGGCGATGTGCCCGCTCAGGTGACGGTGGCCGGCCGGTTTTCGAGGACTCGTGCGAGCAGCCGGGTGAGCTGTTCGCGCTCCGCCGGTGCCAGGGCGGCGAACCACTCCTGCTCCCGCCTGGTCTGCTCGCCGAACGCCTCGCGCACGGCGGCGTCGCCGGCCGGGGTGAGGGCGAGCACGACGGCGCGGCCGTCCTCGGGCAGGGAGCGGCGTTCGACGAGCCCGCCGCGCGCCAGCGTGTTGACCGCGTTGGTGACCGCCGAGCGCGACATGGCGGAGATCTCGGCGAGCCGGACGGGCTGGGTGGGCCCGAGCAGCCACAGCTTGAACAGCAGCCGGAAGCCGGGCAGCGTCAGCCCGCGCGGGCGGTGGATGCGGGTCTCGAGGTCGGTGACGAGCAGGTAGGCCAGCTGCAGCAGGTGGTAGGCGAGCGAGAAGGCGTCGGCGTCGGCGGGCGCCGGCATCTCGGCCACGCGGGTGCGGGCGTAGGCGGCGTAGTCGACGTCCGGGGATCTGCTCACCGGTCAAGTCTTGCGCAGCGAGGGGAGTGCCCGGAATATTGTTACGGCCATAACAATCTCGACCGGAGGCCGTCGTGCGCATCGTCATCGCGGGAGCGGGAATCGGCGGGCTCAGCGCAGCCCTCAGCCTGCACGCCGCCGGATTCACCGACGTGACCGTGCACGAGGCGGCGCGCGCGATCGAACCGCTGGGCGTCGGCATCAACCTGCTCCCGCACGCCGTACGGGAGCTGACCGAGCTGGGGCTGGCCGGCCGGCTGGCCGCCATCGGGGTGGCCACCGCCGAGCTGGCCTACTTCAACAGGTACGGCACGCCGATCTGGTCCGAGCCGCGAGGGCTGGACGCCGGTTACGCCTGGCCGCAGTACTCCGTGCACCGCGGCAGGCTGCAGCTGCTGCTCCTGGAGGCGGTGCTGGAGCGCCTGGGCCCTGGCAGCGTGGTCACCGGCAGCAGGATCACCGGACCCGGTGACGAGGACCTGCTGGTCGGCGCCGACGGGATCAACTCCGACGTCAGGCGCCGCCTCTACCCCGATGAGGGCCCGCCGCCGTGGAACGGGCTGGTGCTCTGGCGCGGCACGTCGCACGGCGAGCCGTACCTGACGGGCCGGAGCATGATCATGGCAGGGGACGGCACGCAGAAGTTCGTCGCCTACCCGATCGCGCCCGGCCTGATCAACTGGATCGCCGAGAAGCCACTCGACGGCGAGCCGCCCGAGCGCGGCAACTGGAACCGCCCCGCCGACCTCGCCGAGATCGGCAGGCACTTCGCCGACTGGCGCTTCGACTGGCTCGACGTCCCCGCGCTCATCGCCGGAGCCGAGAAGGCCTACGAGTACCCGATGGTGGACCGCGACCCCCTGCCCCGCTGGACGTTCGGCCTCGGAGAAGGCAAGGTCACGCTGCTGGGCGACGCGGCGCACGCGATGTACCCGATCGGTTCCAACGGCGCCTCCCAGGCGATCATCGACGCCCGGGTGCTGGCCCACGCGCTCGCCCGCGACGACCTGGACTTCTACGAGGCGGAACGCAGACCTGCCACGACGGCGCTGCAGCTGTCGAACCGCAAGATGGGCCCCGAGGTGGTCATGAAGCTGGCCCACGAGCGCGCCCCGCACGGATTCGACGACGTCGAGCAGGTCATCCCCTACGAGGAGCGTGCCGAGATCGCCGCGTCCTACAAGCGCACGGCCGGCTTCGACCCCGCCTCGCTCAACGCCAGGCCGAGCTGGTGAGGCTCGAACCGCTGGCCAGCTTCCGCGTGGAGCTGGACCCGATCCTCGACCTGGGCGCCTCGCCCTGGGGCAACCGCCGGGTGATCAACATCGTGGGCGGCTCGTTCGACGGCCCGCGTCTGTCGGGCGTGGTGCTGCCGGGCGGCGCCGACTGGCAGGTCGTGCACGCCGACGGCATGGCCAGCATCGACACCCGCTACACCCTGCGCACCCACGACGGCGCGCTGCTCTACATCTCGACCAGCGGCGTACGGCACGGCCCGAGCGAGGTGGTCGAGCGCCTGGCCAGGGGCGAGCAGGTGGACCCCGCGGAGTACTACTTCCGGCTGTTCTGCCGTTTCGAGACGGGTGACAGCCGCTACCTGTGGCTCAACCGCCAGCTGGCCGTCGCCTCCGCGGCGCGGGAGGCGGCGACCGTGCGATACGAGGCCTACACCCTGACCTGAGGAGCCCGGCATGCCCAAGCTCAATCGCGAGCCGTACCGCGTGATCGTCGAGCACGACACCCCGGTGGCGATGCGCGACGGCACGATCCTGCGCGGGTCCGTGCACCGCCGGGCCGAGGGCGGCCCGTTCCCCACCCTGCTGGCGCGCACGCCGTACGGCGAGAACACCTTCCGCATGATGCCGGTGACTCCCGCGCTGGAGGCCGGCTTCGCCGTGGTGCTGCAGCACTGCAGGGGCAGGGGCGGCAGTGACGGGGAGTTCCGTCCATGGCTCGACGAGGGCGACGACGGCCACGACACGATTGAGTGGATCACCGCCCAGCCGTGGTCGAACGGCGAGGTGGTCATGCAGGGCATGTCCTACCTGGCCGGGTGCGCGCTGCAGGCGGCGGCGACCAGGCCGCCGGGACTCACGGCCGTGGTCGCGTCGATGACCCCGCACGATTTCTACGACGGGCTGAAGTACCACGGCGGCGCGTTCGCGTACGGCTCGGCGCGCAACTGGGGCGTGATGCAGGCGATGCTCGGGCTGATGCACGCCGCCGAGGCGGGGCGGGACGTCGGCGCCGGGTTGGGCGCCCTGCTGCCCCTGCTCGCCGACCCGGCGGCGGAGGTGCCGCCGGACGTGGTCCCCTGGTGGCACGACTGGGTGTCGCATCGTGAACGCGACGCCTACTGGCAGGAGCTCGCCCAGACCCTGGTCCACGACCGGATCGAGGTGCCGGTCATGCACGTGGCGGGCTGGTTCGACCTGTTCCTGGCCGGGACGCTGGAGAACCACCGCAGGCTGGGCGGTCCTCTGGTCGTCGGCCCGTGGTCGCACCTGAACCCGGGCGGCAGCGGTACGGGCGCGGTGAACTTCGGCTTCTTCGCCTCGGGTCAGGCGATCCAGCTGGAGCAGCGCCAGCTGGCCTTCCTGCGCGGCCAGGACTCCGGTCCCGCCGTGAAGATCTTCGTCATGGGCGACGACGTGTGGCGCGACGAGGAGGCCTGGCCGCTGGCGCGGGCGGTCGAGACCCGCTACTACCTGCACTCCGACGGCGGGCTCTCGCCCGAGCAGAAGGCGGGCGAGCCGGTGACCTTCACCTTCGACCCGCGCGACCCCGTTCCGACGACCGGCGGCCCGACGCTGCTGCCCGACCCCGTCAACGTCGGGCCGCAGGATCAGCGGGAGGTGGAGCTGCGCCCCGACGTGCTCTGCTTCACCACGGCACCGCTCGAAGCCGATCTCGAAGTGACGGGTCCCGTATCGGTGACGCTGCACGCCCGGTCGTCCGCACCGAGCACCGACTGGACGGCCAAGCTGGTGAACGTGCATCCCGACGGCCGGGCGCTGAGCGTCATCGACGGCATCGTGCGCACCACGCGGTCGACATCGGTCATCGATCTGGTGGCCACCAGCCAGGTGTTCAAGGCCGGTCACCGCATCCGGGTGGAGATCTCCAGCTCCAACCACCCGCGGTTCGACGTCAACCCCGCCGTCGACCGCCCGGCGGTCCAGCAGGTGTACCCGGACTCCTTCGTCACCCTGCCGGTCGTTCCCCGTTGAGTCCCACGCGGAGCAGGTTCCAGGCCTGCTCCGCGGTGCGCTGACGGTCGGAGGCGGGCAGCTTGGCCAGGATGCCCGCGAGCATGCCGATGGCCAGCATGAGATCGCCGGGGGTGAGGTCGGCGCGCATCCGCCCGGCTCGCTGGGCCTGGGCGAGCGGCGCGGTCAGCAGCGCCTCCACGCGGTCGCGGATGTCGGCGATGCGCGTGTCGTGGGTCTCGGCGCGGACCATGTCGATGAACGCGGTGGAGTCGATGGTCTGGCGCGTGACCAGGTCGAGGACCTCTTCGAGCGTCGTGCCCGGTCGGGCGGCGAGCGCCTCGAGTTCGGCGACGCCGTCCTCGAAGGCGGCCAGGGCCAGGCTGATCCGGTCGGGGAAGTGGCGGTAGAGGCTGCCCTGGCCGACGCGGGCGGCGCGGGTGATGGCCGAGAGCGGCGCGTTGTAGCCGTCGCTGGCGAAGACCTGCCGGGCGGCTTTGATGAGCGCGGCACGGTTCTCGGCGGCCGCGCTGGGCCCGCGATTGCTATGTCGCATAACAACTACGGTAGCAACCGGACATATTTGTCCGGTTCTCGCCTATCCTGTGAACCGGACGCAAGTGTCCGGTTATGGAGGCACCATGAGCAACACTTTCGACGGCCGCACCGTCCTCGTCACCGGAGCCGGCTCCGGCATCGGACGGGCGATGGCCGTGGCGTTCGCCGCCGCCGGAGCCCGGGTGGTGGTGGCCGACATCGACGGCGACCGCGCCAAGGCGACCACCGAGGGCATCGACGGCCTGCCCGTGGCCGCCGACATCGCCTCGGAGGAGTCCGTGGCCGCGCTGGTCGAGGCGGCGCTGGGCGTCAGCGGCACGATCGACGTGCTGTGCAACAACGCCGGGATCATCGACACGATGGCGCTGCCGCACGACATCTCGCCCGCCCAGTGGCGCCGCGTGCTCGACGTCAACCTGACCGGCTCCTTCCTCCTCACCCACGCCGTGCTGCCCCACATGCTGGCCCAGGGCCGCGGGGCGATCGTCAACACCGCCTCCGAGGCCGGCATCCGCGGCGGAGCGGCCGGAGCCGCCTACACCGCCTCCAAGCACGGCGTCATCGGCCTGACCAGAAGCGTCGCCTGGGCCTACGCCAAGGACGGCATCCGCTGCAACGCCCTGCTGCCAGGACCCACCGAGACCAACATCGCCGGATCGGCCGCCGACTTCGACACCGCGGGCATCACCCGCCTGGCCCCGGTCCTCGCCCTGGGAGAGCGCATGGCCCAGCCGGAGCAGATGGCCGCCGTCGCCGTCTTCCTCGCCTCCGACGCGGCATCGTTCGTCAACGGCGCCCTGGTGCCCGCCGACGGAGGGTGGTCCGCGGCATGAGCACGAACGAAGTGGACCTCCTCGTCGTCGGCACCGGCGCGGCCGGGCTGACCGCCGCCATCGCCGCCGCCGACGCCGGACTCCAGGTGCTCGTCGTGGAGAGCACCGGCAAGTGGGGCGGCACCACCGCCGTCTCCGGCGGCGGCCTGTGGATGCCGGTCAACCCGCTGATGCTCCGCGCCGGAGTCAAGGACTCGGCCGGCGAGGCGCTGGAGTACATGGAGCAGGCCATCGGCGAGGCGGGTCCGGCCTCCTCGCCCGAGCGCCGCCGCGCCTTCCTCGACAGCGGACCCGAGGTCGTGCGCCTGCTCGGCCGCCTGGGCGTGCGCTGGCGTCGCGCCACGCACTACCCCGACTACTACCCGGACCGTCCGGGCGGCAAGGTCGGCAGGGGCATCGAGGCGGCGCCCTTCGACTCCAAGAAGCTCGGCTCCTGGTACGCCACCGCCCGTGCCGCCGACGGCCTGCCCGCGCCCGTCATGACCAACGACGTCTGGCTGCTGGCCCGAGCCTGGTCCACGCCCGCCGGATTCCTGCGTGGCGCCCAGTTCGTCTTCCGCACGCTCGGCGGCCTGGTGACCGGCAAGCGCCTGGTCGGTCTCGGCGGCGCCCTGTCGTGCGCGCTCATGCACATCGTGCTCACGCAGAAGACGCAGGTCAGGCTGAACTCCCCGCTCACCGAGCTGATCGTCGAGGACGGCGCCGTGGTCGGCGCGATCGTCGGCGGCGCCCCGATCCGCGCACGCAAGGGCGTCGTGCTCGCGGCGGGCGGCTTCGCGCACAACAGCGAGTGGCGCCAGAAGCACCACGGCATCCCCGGCTACTCGGCCGCGCCGGAAGGCGACCTCGGCACCGCCATCGAGGCGGGCGCCAAGGTGGGCGCCGCCCTGGAACTGATGGACGACGCCTGGTGGGGCGCCGGGACCGAAGGACCCGACGGGCACAACGGATTCGTGCTGTCCGAGCGCAGCATGCCCTTCTCGCTCGTGGTCGACGCCACGGGCAAACGTTTCACCAACGAGTCGGCCTCCTACATCGACTTCGGCCACGACCTGCTGAGCCACCCCGCGCCCGCCTGGCTCGTCACCGACGTACGCCAGGCGCGCCGCTACCTGTCGACGGCCTACCTGGGCAAGAAGAAGGAGTTCGTCGCCGCGGGCCAGCTGGTCGAGGCGCCCACGCTCGACGAGCTGGCCGGGAAGATCGGCATCGACCCGGCTGCGCTGGCCGCCACGGTCGAGCGGTTCAACGGCTTCGCCCGCGCCGGCGTCGACCAGGACTTCGGCCGCGGCCGCACGGTCTACGACAACTACTACGGCGACCCCAGGGTCAAGCCCAACCCCAACCTGGGGCCGGTGGAGCGCGGGCCGTTCCGCGCGCTGCGCCTGGTGCCCGGCGACCTCGGCACCAAGGGAGGCCTGCTCACCGACGCCGACGCCAGGGTGCTGCGTGAGGACGGCTCGGTGATCGCCGGCCTCTACGCCGCGGGCAACACCAGCGCCTCGGTCATGGGCCGCACCTATCCGGGACCGGGCTCGACGATCGGCCCCGCCGTGGTGTTCGGCTATCGCGCCGCCCGCCACGCGGCAGGGCTCGGCGGAGCCTGACCCCCACCCGCCCGGCCGCCGTCACCAGGGCCCCGGCAAGCGGCATGACCGCCGGGGGCCCTGGTGTACGGCAGGCGCCTTCAGAGGCCGGAAGGGTCGCGCCCGACGCTGATCTCCTCGGCGATGCGGCGGATCTCGTCGAACGCTATGCCCGGGGCTGCGGGGAGATGGTCGGCCAGGGCGCGCATCACCACGGGCACGGGCTGGCCCGCATAGCGCGCCGCGATTCCGTGGACTGCCAAGAAGAGCGCCTGGTCGGTGTCGTGCATCGTTCACCCCGGGTTGATCGGATGTAGCTTCCCGCGGTTACCGTACGGCGTGGGACCGACAATTTCCCGCTGCGACCCTCGGCCTACCATCGAAGGATGCCGGTTCAACGACTCAACCACGCGGTCCTGTACGTCCGCGACGTCGAGCGCAGCGTGACGTTCTACCGCGACGCGCTGGGCTTCCAGGTCGTCATGTCCATGCCGGGCGCCGCCTTCCTCCAGGCGGACGGCTCCAGCAACGACCACGACCTGGGCCTGTTCCAGGTCGGCCCCCAGGCCGCCGCCTCGGAAGCGGGACGCTCCACCGTCGGCCTCTACCACCTGGCCTGGGAGGTCGACACGCTGCAGGAGCTGGAGCGGATCGCGCTCAGGCTGCAGGAGATGGGGGCGCTGGTCGGCGCCTCCGACCACTCGACGACCAAGGCCCTGTACGCCAAGGACCCCGACGGGCTGGAGTTCGAGGTGTCGTGGCTGGTCCCTGCGGCGCTCATCACCGACGAGGTGCTCGCGGGGCGCAGCGGCATCCAGCCGCTGGACCTGGCCAAGGAGATCGAGACCTACGGCGGCCAGACCAAGGGCGGCGTGGGGGTGTCGGTCTAGCGGGCTGCCCCTGGCCTGACTTCGGGGTTACCGTGGGAGGGACGACTCTTTTCTGGAGACGGCGATGCCACGCGACCCCGAACACCTTCTCGACGTCATCGACGGCGCTGTCGAGAACTGGGAGGCGACCAGTTCCGACGCGATGCGGTGGGCGCCTCCCGAGCGCAAGGAGCCCGAGCCGGCCGACATCCTCAAGGACATCGGCGAGATCTTCGCCCCTCTGACGGCGGCCTTCCGCTCGCTGGGCGAGGCGGTCCTGGAGGCTCCGCCGGTGCGCCGCTTCTTCGAGCTCGTCGAGGACGTCCCGCTGCCTCCCGAACCGGCGATGGAGATCGAGGAGGAGGCGCCGAGCTGCCGCTGCCTGTGCTTCCGCCACGCCGCCCAGCCCGGCATCTGCACGGGGGAGGTCGCCGGTCAGGCGGCCGGGGTGGAGATGTGCGCCTCCTGCATGGCGGCCGCGCGTTAGAGGCCGGTGCGGCGGCGAGGGGTGCGCCGCGGGTAGGCCTTGGCCGTCTCCGCGAGCCGTACGGCGTGCTCGGCCTGCTTGCGCCAGTGCCCGTAGGCGTCGCCGCGCTGGGCGAGCCTGTCGAGCTCCCGCATCGTCTCCAGCGGGATGAACGCCGGTTCCGCGTCGCGCCACGGCGTGCCGGGAAGCGGCATGAACGTGTGCGTGTGGATGCGCGCCCCCAGCTCGGCCAGGTCGGCGGCGAGCCGGAGCGACGCCTCCTGGTCCTCGGTGTTCTCGCCCGGCATGCCGAAGATGAAGTCGACGTTGGGGCGGAAGCCGTGTTCCAGGGCGATGCGTACGGCGTCGCGGACGGGTTCGGCGCCGTGGCCGCGTCCTGAGGCCTTCAGGATGCGGTCGGAGCCCGACTGGGCGCCGATGATGATGTTGTCGTTGGCCACGTAGCGTTTCAGCATCCGCATCGCGGCGGGGCTGACGTGCTCGGGCCGTACTTCGGAGGGGAAACTGCCGAAGAAGACGCGACCGCCGGCGGGCAGCGCGTCCTTGACGGCCGACAGCAGTTCCTCGACCTTGCCGAGGTCGGCGCCCGGCCCCGGCGAGCCGTACGAGAGCGAGGTCGGCGTGATGAAGCGCACGTCGCGCAGGCCGTGGGCGGTCATCTTCGCGACGTGGGAGACGACCGAGGCGACGGAGCGGTGGCGGAACTGCCCGCCGAACATGAAGGGCGTCTGGCAGAAGCGGCAGGTGTAGCGGCAGCCCCTGGTGATCTCGATCGGCCCGTAGTTGCCCCGGACGTCGGGGAAGGACGGGAAGGCGTCGAGGGGCAGTTGCGGCGCGGCGGGTGTGCGTACCGCGACGCCGTCGGTGTCGCGCAGGGCCAGTCCTGGCACGGTGGCCAGGTCGCGCTCCGAGCGCAGGGCGGCGACCAGGGAGACGATCGTGGACTCGCCCTCGCCGATGCCCGCCAGGTCCCATCCGGAGTCGATGACGTGCTGGGGTTCGGCGGTGGCGTGCACGCCGCCCGCGATGTGCAGGACGCCTGGGCGCGTGGTCAGGGATCTGACGGTCGCGAGCTCCTGCGCCATGGCCTCGGCGTCGGGGGAGTAGAACGACCAGAGCACCAGCACCCGGTCCGCGCCGCAGCCCTCGATCAGCTCGGCCGTCTCCTCGGGGGTGCGGCCGAGGAGCACCTGGGATTCGTCGCCCGAGGCCTCCAGGGCGGCAAGCAGCGCGTGCACGCCGTACGTCACGGCCCTGCGATAGCGGACGACCACACCCACCTGCATGGGAGGCAGCGTAGCGGGCGCGCACTCAGGGATGCCTAGGGGTCGGCTCAGGGGTGGCACCGGATGTTTGGAAGGCCGCGGAAAGCCAATCTTGAGAGCATGGCCGCCAAGAGGATGCTCCCGCTGATCGCCCTAGCGCTGATCGCCACCGGTGCGATCGCGATCCTGGGCGAGATGGTGCCCGACGCCGCGGCGCTGGCCCCGAGCTGGGCGCTGGTGTCGATGTCGCTGGGCGCCCTGGCGCTGCTGGCCGGGCTGCGTGCCGCCGGTGCGCCGCTGCGCGGCCTGCCGGAGCGCATCCTGCTGGGCTGGAGCCTGCTGCTGCCGGTGAGCCCGATGGCGGCCCTGTACCTGCTGCCGGTCGCGGCGGTGCTGATGGTGCCGAAGCTGGCGGCAGACGGGACCTGGCGCCCGGTGGCCAGGACGGTCGAGTGGCTGACTCTCGTGACCGGTTTCGGGGTGCTGGCCCTGACCTACGTGGTCTTCCCCGGCGAGCAGGTGATGATCGGTCTGGTCGAGCGGGGGCTGCTGGGTGCCGAGCTGGCGCTGCTGGGGGTTCTCGCGGGACGGGTCGCGATGGTCGTGTGGGCCAGGAGTGGCCTCACGAGAGTATTGACCGTTTCTTGACATATCCCGTCCAGACGGTATTTGCCCCCATTTCCGGTGCTATTCTCTCCCGCGATCTTCTAACCGGGAGCAGAGTATGGCATCGGGCAGATCCATCAGATCCAAGATCACGCTTCTGCTCGTCATTCCGCTGGTCTCGCTGGTCGCGCTCTGGGGCTTCGCCGCCAGCTCCACCACCGGCGACGCGCTCCAGCTGCTCAAGATCGACGCCCTCTTCGGCGGAGTCGTCAACTACACCGACCCTCTCGTCTACAGCCTCCAGAACGAGCGCCTGGCCTCCGCCGTACAGCTGTCGGAGGGCGAGAGCGACGCCACGCAGCTGTCCAAGAGCCGCCTGGCCACCGATCAGGCCCGCCAGGCCCTGCTCGGCAGCGTCAAGTCGGACGCCGTCCAGTCGGCCCTGACGCCCGAGATGCGGCGGCTGCTCGACGCCGTGCTGGCCGCGATCGACCGGCTGCCCTCCGTGCGGCTCCAGGTCGACGACGAGAAGCTGGACCCGGCCAAGCTGGTCCTGGAGTACGCGGCGATCTCCGACGCCGTCCACCGGCTCTACGACAGCTTCGCGATCGGCGTCGACATGGAGCTGAACCGCCGCGCCAAGGGCCTGATCGCCGCCGACCAGGTGCGTGAGCTGCTCAGCCGGGAGCAGGCCATGGTGGTGGCCGCCGACGCCAAGCCCAGCCACTTCGTCCTCCACCAGCTGGCCAAGATCCATGGCACCAGGACCTGGCTCTACCAGCGCGCCATGGGCGACATGGACGCGGAGCTTCGCAAACCGTTCGAGAAGGTGCCCTTCGCTCCCGCGGACCGGGCGGTGACGATCCTGCTGGAGATGCGCGGGGAGCTGACCCCCGTCATCTGGCGCGCATCGGTCGACCCGGCGATGGCGGAGTACTCCAAGGCCATCCAGACCGCGGGAGGCGTGCTCTCGGCCCGGATCGAGCCCGCGGGCATGACCATCCTCGTCCGCGCGGCCCTGACCGGCATCCTCGGACTCATCGCGGTGCTCGTGTCGATCTTCATGGCCATCCGGATGGGCCGCGGCCTCACCCGCGAGCTGGCGGGCCTGCGCGGCGCGGCCCAGGAACTGGCCGAGGTGCGGCTCCCGCACGTCGTGCAACGCCTGAAGAACGGCGAGCAGGTCGAACTGCCGCCGCCCATTCCCTCGGGCACCACCACCGAGATCGTCGACGTGGCCGCCGCCTTCGACACCGTGCAGCACACCGCCGTCGACGCCGCCGTCGGCCAGGCCAAGCTGCGCGAAGGCGTGGCCGACGCCCTGCGCAACCTGGCCAGGCGCACCCAGTCGCTCGTGCAGCGCCAGCTCAAGCTGCTGGAGGAGATGCAGGGCCAGACCGACGACCCCGACTCCCTGTCGAGGCTGTTCAAGCTCGACCACCTCACCACCCGCATGCGCCGCCACGCCGAGGGCCTGGTGCTGCTGGCGGGCGGCAGCACGGGCCGGCGGTGGCGGCGCGGCGTCGCCGTGGAGGAGGTCCTGGCCGGCGCGGCTGCCCAGGTCGAGGACTACACCAGGGTCCGCGTCTACCCGATGCCGGAGGCGGGCGTCGTCGGCACCGCGGTCGCCGACCTCATGCACCTGTTCGCCGAGCTCGTCGAGAACGCCACCTCCTTCTCCGCACCCACCAACGAGGTGTCGGTGCGGGGCGAGGTGGTCGGCAAGGGATTCGCCGTCGAGATCGAGGACCGTGGCTTCGGGATGACGGCCGAGGAACGCGACGCCGTCAACACCAGGATGGCCACCCAGCCCGTCTTCGACCCGGCCAGCACAGAACGGCTCGGCTTCGCCGTGGTGGGCATGCTCGCGGCCCGTCACGGCATCCAGGTGACGCTCAAGCCCTCGCCCTACGGCGGCACCACGGCGATCGTGCTGCTGCCCTCGGATCTCATGGAGTCCGCGCAGCAGGAACCAGCGCCGCTGCCCGAGCCGGTGGCCGTCGCCGGCGGCCTGCCGCGCCGTACGCGCAAGACCGCCATGCCGCTCGCGGCGCCCACACCCGAGCCGCCACCCGTCGAACTGCCCCGCAGGCCGCGGCAGGGCGAGCGCAGCCCCGAGCAGGCCAGGGCGACCTTCTCCGCCCTGCAGTCCGGCTGGGAGCGCGGCCGTCAGGAGGAGACGGATGAGTGACGACGAGTGGGTCGACGAGGCAGTGGTGCGCCCCTACGCGCTCACCCGCGGTCGCACCCGCTCGTCGGGCAGCGAGCTCGACCTGCTGGCGAGCGTCGCGGCCACCGGCAAGCCGGTGCCCGAGCGGGCCGACCTGGGCGTGCACCACCGGCGCATGCTCGCGCAGCTGGCCGGCGCCAAGCGGGTGGCCGAGGTCGCCTCGGAGCTGGGCCTGCCGGTCGGCGTGGCCCGGGTGCTGCTCGGCGACCTGCTGGACATGGGGCTGGCCGAGGTACGGCAGGCGCCGGCGGCACAGTCGTCGTCGATGGAGAGCCTGCTGCGCGAGGTGATCGACGGACTCAGAGCGCTGTAGTCAGCGTTCGCAGGGAGTGCTCGACCAGGGTGATCATCACTTCCTTGGCCGAGGCACGACGCCGTACGTCGCACATCAGCACCGGGACGTGGTCCTCCAGGTCCAGCGCGATCTTCACGTCCTCGATGCTGTGGGACGGCACGCCGTCGAAGCAGTTGACCGCCACCACGAAGGGCGTGCCGCGCTGCTCGAAGTAGTCGATGGAGGGGAAGCAGTCGGTCAGCCGCCGGGTGTCGGCGATCACGACCGCGCCCAGCGCGCCGTACGACAGCTCGTCCCACATGAACCAGAAGCGTTCCTGACCGGGCGTGCCGAACAGGTAGACCACCAGGCCGTCGCGGATCGTGATGCGCCCGAAGTCCATGGCGACCGTCGTGGTCGTCTTGCCTTCGACGCCGTCGAGGTCGTCGACGCCGATGCCGCGATCGGAGAGCACCTCTTCGGTCTTCAGCGGTTTGATCTCACTGATCGAGCCGACGAGGGTGGTCTTGCCCACCCCGAAGCCCCCGGCGATGAGGATCTTGAGCGCGACGGGGTCTTCAGAGAGCCCGGAGTCCATTGATCACTTCCTTGAGAATGCGCTCGCTCGGGCGCGATCCCACCTGGGACGTCACCGAGATGAGGCCGTGGTCACGCATGTCGCCCAGGATCACCTGGACGACGCCTACCGGCAGATCGAGCTCGACGGCCAGGTCGGCCACCGAGATGGGGGACTGGGCGGCACGCAGGATGGCCTCCTGCTCAGGACCGGAACCGCCCTCGCGCACGGCGCTCACCAGGGCGATCAGGTCGAACGTCTCACCGGAGGGCCGGGTCCGCCCCCTGGTCAGCGCGTAGGGGCGGACGACGGGGCCGGCCTCGTCGTCCATCCACACGTTCATCGGTTCACCGCCGAGCGCGGGTTCGTGGAGATGTGCTGCCCCACCCGCTTGACCAGCATGGCCATCTCGTACGCCACATGGCCGACGTCGGCGTCTCCGCCGGCCAGCACCGCCAGGCAGGTGCCCTGGCCGGCCGCGGTCACGAACAGGAAGGCCGACTCCAGCTCCACGATGGTCTGGCGCACGTCACCGCCGCCGAAATGCCGCCCCGCGCCCCTGGCCAGGCTCTGGAAGCCCGCCGCCAGGGCCGACAGGTGCTCGGCGTCCTCACGGATCAAGCCCTTGGAGTAGCCCACGGCCAGGCCGTCGGTGGAGAGGATCACCGCCTGCCGGACCGATCCGACCCGGTTGGTCAGATCGTCCAGCAACCAGTTCAGCTCGCCCACGTTGGTCGAGTTCATGAGTCCTCCCTGCCGCGTTGGGTTCCGCGCTGGAACGCGGAGAAAAGATCACGTACTTCCTCGGGCGAGCGCTCGGGCTCCTCCGCTTCCGGTTCGTCCGGGGCGACGCGCAGCTGTGGCGCCAGGCTCTTCTGGCGCTGCCGCCTGGGCAGGCCCGCGTGCGTGTCGGCCGACACCAGGGCGATCGGCTTGCGCGGAGCCTCCGGCAGCGCGACGACCGGCTCGGGGTCGGGCTCGATCGCCGGAGGCTCGGCCATCAGCTTGCCGGGGATGAGCACGATCGCCGTCGTGCCACCGTAGGGCGAGGCCCGCAGCACGACCTGGACGCCGTGCCGTACGGCCAGCGTGGCGACCACGAACAGCCCCAGCTGGTCCCAGTTGTCGTCGCCCGACTGCGCGACGTCGAACGCGGGCGGCTCGGCGAGCATGAGGTTGATCGCGGCGTAGCGCTCGGGGAGCAGGCCCAGCCCCCGGTCCTCGACCTCCAGAACGTAGCCGTTGGCCACCGAGTCGCCGCGCACCTGCACGGTGGTGGTGGGAGGGGAGTAGATGGTGGCGTTCTCGACGAGCTCGGCCAGCAGGTGGGTGAGGTCGGCCGCCGCGGTGCCGTCGACGGCCGCGATGGGCAGGGCGTCGACCTCGACGCGGGTGTAGTCCTCCACCTCGGCGATGGAGGCGCGCACGATGTCGAGGACGGGGACGGGGCGGCGCCAGATGCGGCCGGGCGCGGCGCCCGACAGCGTGATCAGGCCCTCGGCGTGACGCCGCATGCGGGTGGTCAGGTGGTCGAGGCGGAAGAGCTCCTCGAGCCTGTCGGGGTCGTGGGTGCGCCGCTGCATGGCGTCGAGCATGCCCAGCTGGCGGTGGAGCAGTCCTTGCTTGCGCCTGGCCAGGTTGAGGAAGACCTGGCTGACGCCCTGGCGCACCCTGGCTTGGCCGACGGCCGCCTCGACCGCGGTGCGCTGCACCGAGGCGAAGGCCTTGGCCACGTCGATGATCTCCTGGGAGCCGCTGACCTTGAACGACGGCGCCTCGGACCTGACATCGACGTCCTCGCCGCGCCTGAGCCTGGACACGACCTGCGGCAGCCGTACCTCGGCCAGGTCGAGGGCGGCGGCGCGCAGGTCGGCCAGCTCTCCCGACAGGCGGCGGCCGAAGCGGACCGAGATGACGATCGAGACGAGGACGGCCAGCAGGCCCGCGCCGCCGGCGACGGCGATGCGGGTGGCGATGGCGGTGGCCATGTCGGAGGTGCGCTGGGCGAGGATCCGGGAGGAGCTGATGCCGAGCTGGTCGAGCTGGCCGATGGCCTCGTCGGCGGAACCGCCCCACTCGGGCACGGGCTTGCCGGTCTCGCGCACGGTCGCCTCGAGCTTGGTGAAGTCGAGGAAGGTCCGGCTGCCGAAGGTGAGCTCGTACGGCTGCCGCAGCTCGTTGTCGAGCGCGGCCAGTCCCCTGGACTGCAGGAACTTGCGGGTGGCGATGTAGTCGGACAGCGCGGCCAGTTCGGGGGCGTTGAGCGTGCCGTCGAGGTGGGCGGCGCCGATGAGAGCCTGCTCGCGGGCGATCATCTCGCGGGCCTTGGCCATCGTCTGCAGGCCGGAGGCCTGCTGGAACAGCTCCAGGTCGGGCAGGGTGATGAGCTGGTCGTAGACGGGGAAGAGCGTGTCGATCACGCGGTTGTAGTCGGTCAGACCGGTCAGGCGCGTGCCGTACCCGTTGTCGATCTGGTCGCGGATCGTGGGCAGCCTGCCCAGAGCTCCGGTCAGCACGTCGAGCGCGGTCTTGAGCTCCACGTGGACCGTCTGGCCCGCCTGGGTCACCGAGGCACGCAGGTCGCTGATCGCGCCGTCCGTGCGCATGCGCTGGGCGCCGAGCTCCTCGGTGAGCCTGCGGGTGGTCAGAGCCAGGCCGGAGCGGCTCCGCTCGGCCTGCAGCTGCACGCCGAGCTCGGTCGAGGCCACGCCGATCGTGTCATACAGGATCTCGGCCCGGCGCAGGGCCTGACCGTCGGCCACTGTGAGATTGAGGACGAAACCCCACAGTGCGCTGAGCGACACGAGCGGCAAAAGCAGCAATAAGAAGATCTTTCGCCGGATCGATCGGTTTTTTGAGCCCATGTCCCAACCTCAGGAAGATCGCACGAGAGACTAGCACCGATGACGCTTCCAGCGCATTGGGAGGAAGGTGATACTTACTGTGACTGCGGACGTTTACTGAGCCCGCGCAGCCACAGTAGAGCGATCACCGAGATGATTGTCAGCCCCAGCCAGTCCAGGAATGTGTACATATGCACCTGGCCGTCCGTGACGGCCGGCACCTGGCCGATACGCAACTGGTCGAACTGCCACTGCCTGCCGGTGAAGACCATGGTGAGGGCGATCGCGATGCCGCGCATCGAGTCCCACAGGGCGTGCAGCACCGAGACGCCCAGATACGCCAGCAGGATCGGGAGCAGCCCCGCCCCCGAGAACAGCACCCCGCCCACGATCGCGGTCCACAGACCGTGTCCCAGGGGCGCCAGCAGCCCGCGCAGCACCTCGGTCTCCACCAGCTGCTGCAGCGACAGGTGGCCGCTCTCGGTGAACATCGCGTTGAAGGCGTAGCCCGCGCTCTCGAAGGCCGCGAAGCCGAAGCCGACCGTGGCGCCCAGGACGAGGCCGTCGCGCAGGGTGCGGTGCCGCAGATGGCGCGCCACGAACAGCAGCGCCAGCAGCTTGACGCCCTCCTCGATGAAGCCGACGCCCATGTACATCCAGATCGACGGCTGCAGCAGCCACGTCTCCAGCAGCGAGGCGCCCAGCACGCCGAGCACGCCGCCCACGATGAAGGCGCGGAAGAGCAGCTCGACCGTGACGTGTTCGGAGCGGCCGCGCTCGTAGGCCCACACGACGAAGGTGACCGGCACCAGGAAGCTGCCCAGGAGCACCACTGTCGGGATGAGGTTGGAGTTGAGTGTCCACATCGTGACGGCGATCGTCGCCACCCACAGGGCCAGCCCGATGAGGAAGACCTTCAGCCAGGATCTCATGCTTGCAGCTCCCCAACGGCTCGGTAGGCGGCGGTGATCGCGGCGTCGGCGTACGCCGCGGGGACGGAGTCTGAGTTGGCGATCGCGATCCGGCCGAAACGCCTTCGTGCCGTCTCCGCCGGGGTGGGTCCGTCCGGGTAGAAGGTGTTCCACGGGCGGCAGTATTCGGGCGCGTACCCGTGCCCCCAGCGGTTGACGGTGATCGCCTCGATGTCCTTGGCGGGATCGAAACCCTGGCCGCCCAGGAGGCGGGTGAGCTGGTCGCGGATCGTGTACTCCAGGAAGGAGTAGTCGGTCTTGATCAGCTCGTGCCGTCCGGCGATCGCGCCCGCGCTCGGGCCCGACTCCGACACGCACGGGGTGGCGATCATGTGGACGTTGATCGGCTCGCCGGGATCCTTCGGGCACTCGTAGCCGGGCATGCTGACCGGGTAGTCGAGCTCGGAGACGCACCAGTAGGCGCCGGTCCACCTGACGTGGTTGATCCCCGCCTTGCGCCAGGCCTCCCAGTTGCGCAGCTGCACCATGGCGTAGAGCAGCGGCATCTTGACCGCCTGCTTCATGGCCGCGGCCTGCTCGGGCGGCAGCGAGGGGACCAGGTAGGGGATGACCATGTTCCAGCAGGCCATGATCACCGCGCCCGCGCGGACGGTCCTGATCTGGTGGCCGTCGTAGTAGCCGACCGTCGCGGTCCTGGCCCCGTCGGGCGAGCCGTCGTTGGCCACCGAGACCACCGGGCTCGACAGGCGGAAGCGCACCCGGTTGCTGGGCAGGTCGAGGCGCGAGTAGTCGAAGGAGGCGGTGGTGATGCCGTCCATCGTGGTGTCGGTGGAGAAGCCGGGGATCATCCGGCCCACCATCATGCGCACCAGGGCCTGGTTGCCCTCGGGGAAGTGGTAGATGTACGGGTCCTCCGCCGTCCACTCCTTGATCATGGAGGGCGAGTTGTACTTCGACGGTTTGCTGTCGTCGAGGCCGAGCTTCTGGAAGCCGGGATAGTTCCAGTCGTCCACGCTGCCCCACGCGTCGATCGCGCCGAAGGCCCTGGTGTCGTAGGCCCACTCGTCGTTCGACATGGTCCGGCAGAACAGCTCCACGTCGGGATGGACCTTGCAGACGTCCAGCAGGAACTGTGAGTAGGTCAGGGAGGCCAGCCGCTCCTGCTTCTGCGCGGGCGACAGTCCCGGGAACCAGTCGCGGGGGTTCTTGTAGAGCATCAGCAGGTCCTTCTTGGCCTGCTCGGCGATCGGCAGCTGGGCAACCAGCCGCTCCTGGGTGAGGCCGGGGGTGAGGCGGACCAGCTTCTCGGTGGAGAAGGTCTCCCTGTCGCACATCACGCTGTCGTACATCTTGAGGTTGTCGTACAGCTTCTGATCGAAGTACTTGTCGAACTTCTTCACGTCGACGTCGAGCTGCTGGAGCAGGCGCTTGCCCTCGGCCGTCCACACGCTCGGCGCCTCCATCGACTGCGAGCCGCCGTAGCCGATGAGCGGGCCGGCGCGGCCGGCAGGGGTGAACTCGTTGCGCCTGGCGTGACCGCCGATCTCGTCGTGGTTGTCGATGATCAGGACCCGGGCGCTCGGATCGCGGCGCAGCCACTCGAAGGCGGCGCTCACCCCGCTGATGCCGCCGCCGACCACGACCAGGTCGTAGTTCTCGCCGGTGAAGTCGGGGCTGCCCGCGTACTCCCAGAAGCGGTCGTCCCGCAGCGCGTGAGGCACGCTGAGGGCCTGGGGGGTGTTGCCCTGGAGACCGTGAAGGGCGGGCGGGAACTTCACGTCTGCCGGCACTTCCAGGCTCTCGGTGCCGATGATGCCGGGCTCGCCCGAGGTGGGACCCGCGCATCCGGCGAGCATGGCCGCGCCCACGGCCATCGCCACGCCGTCGAAGAAGTCGCGGCGCGAGATGCGGCGGTCCATGCCGAGTTCGCGCGCCAGGTGGGGATTGATCTCCATGGCGCGATCATGCGGATGGCTGGCAAATGTCTCAGTACGGCACGCTGCGTTTCGATAAACATTTACCGGTTGCGGGAAAGGGGCTCGGCTAATCGGCGAATCGTCTAACTTCTTGTCGGACTCGTCGGTCGACAGGGGGAAAGCATGAGTAAGTCATTTGCCGCGCTATTTCTGGGTGGCGCGCTTCTTGCCGGTTGTGGCAGTGAATCGCCCGTTCCGGCCGCCGACGCGCGAGCGGCCGCCGCCCCCTCGTCGAAGGACACGAGCGGGCTCGGCGCCGCCCTGCTCGCCGCCCCCGCCGGGATGCAGGTGTCGTACGGGCCCGAGATCGGGCCGTACGGCAGTCTCAAGGCCACCAGGCTCGGCCAGGAGGCCGTGCGCCAGGCCAAGCTCGACCGGCCCGAGTGCGCCTCCACCGGGCAGCTCGATGCCAGCGCTCCTGAGGTGAAGGGCTCTCCGGCGGCGGTCATCGCGTTCGTCTCGCAGACCACCTCGCTCACCCAGTCACTGGTGGAGCTGCCCGAGAACAAGGCGGTCCTGCCGGGGCCGCTGGCCAAGCAGTGCCGCCGCTACCGGGCCGCCGTCGGGGGACAGGCCGTCACCTATGCCACGCAGGAGTTGCGCGTGCCGAAGGTGGGGGATGGGACGCGGGCGTTCCTGACGACCGCGTCCGGCAGCGGGCCGAGCGTGCAGATCGGGTCGGGAGTGGTGCGTCACCGGAATGTCATCATGAGCATTCTCATGGTGGGCTCAAAAGTGAAATACGACGATTTGAACCGTAATATCCGGCAGGCCTACCAGAAACTCGCGACGACCCTTCCCTAGGGCTTCAGGACCAGCTTTCCCGTCGTACGGCGGCCCGCCAGATCCTCCAGGGCCTGGCGGGCATCCTCCAGCTTGTACTCCCCGCCCACGATCGGCCGAAGCGTGCCCGCCAGCGTCATCTCCATCAGCGGCCCGAGCGGGTCGAGCATGCCCGGCAGCCCGATCGAGGCGCCGAGCCAGTAACCCATGACCGCGATGTTGCCCGCGCTGAGGATGCCCGGGTCGATCTTCGACGGCGCGACGCTGCCCGATGTGCCATACGTGATCAGGCGCCCGAACGGAGCCAGCGCGCTCAGCGCCGCGTCGAACACCGGGCCGCCCACCGCGTCGAGCACGATGTCGGCCTTGCGCCCGCCGTTGGCCTCGATCACCCGCTCGGCGTAGCCCTCGGCCTCGCCGTCGATCGCCGCGTCGGCCCCGAGTTCCACGACGAGGGCGCGCTTGTCGTCGCTCGACGCTGTCCCGATCACCCTGCCGGCGCCGAACTCCTTGGCCAGCTGCACCGCCAGCGTGCCCACGCCGCCCGCCGCCGAATTCACCACGACGCTCTCGCCCGGAGCCATCCGCGCCGCCGTCCGCAGCAGGTGCCAGGCCGTCAGGCCCTGCACCAGCAGCGCCAGCGCCTGGCCCGCGCCCAGTTCCTCGGGGATCTCCACCGGGTTCTTCACCACGGCCTTGGAGGCGTAGGCGGCCGAGGCGAACGCCATCACGCGCTGACCGTCCGCGGTGCGGCCGACCACCTCGGAGCCGGGCACGAACGGCAGATCGGGCGGGAGGTAGGCGCCTTCGAGGCGCTTGATGTCGGCGAAGTTGATCCCGGCGGCCTCGACGTCCACGAGGATCTCGCCGGGGCCCGGCACGGGATCGGGCACCTCCGCCGCGGTCAGCACTTCCGGACCGCCCAGGCGCGTGGCATGCATGACTCTCATAGTCGTCACGCTATGCGACGGGTCACCCCGGCGTTACGGCGGGTCATGCCGTACGGGATCTAGATCAGCACGTGGTCGGCGGGGTGGCCGACGAAGGAGAACTGCGCGTTGCGGGTCAGCTTGATGTGGTCGGCCTGCCACGTGTGCATCGAGGCGTCGGCACTGCGCCAGTAGACGAAGTTGAACCGGTCCGACGAGTAGATCTTGACGCCCTCTTCCCTGAGCTTCCTGACCAGCGTCGTGTCCTCGCCCCTGGTGAGGTCGGGGAACGGGTAGCTGCGGAACAGGTCGCGCTTGCCCAGGAAGGTGCCG
Organism: Nonomuraea soli; assembly: GCF_013761175.1. Lineage (GTDB taxonomy): Bacteria > Actinomycetota > Actinomycetes > Streptosporangiales > Streptosporangiaceae > Nonomuraea > Nonomuraea soli. The sequence continues at coordinate 379,845 of NZ_JACDUR010000003.1, read as the reverse complement.
CCCTGCACCAGCCACGAGTAGCGGTGCTCCAGCCCGGGAAGGCGGAACATCGTGGTGTTGAGCCCCTCGAAGTAGGCGTAGTGGGCGCCCTTGCCGACCAGCTCGGCGTCGGTGTAGTCGAACGAGCGCACCAGGTCCGACAGGTAGTGCTCGCCGTACAGGTTGTCGTCGTCCATCTTGGCGATCAGCTCGCCGTCGGCGTGCGCGATGCCGTGGTTGAGGCAGGCGCCCAGCGACCAGTCGGCCGGCGCGGGGAGCACGACGACGTCGCTGATTCCCGCGGCCCTGGCCTTGTCGCCGACGACCACGGGGTCGATGTCCAGGCCGTGCAGGACCATCACCAGCTGGACGGGCTTGTGGATCTGCTTGGCCACTGAGCCGATGGCGTGCTCGATCTGGCCCGCGCGGTTGGTGGGCAGCACGACCGAGATGCTCCTGGAGCGGGTCTGCGGCCGCTGCCCGAGCAGGCGCAGCACCTGGTCCACGCGGTGCGAGAACAGGTGCTTGTCGAAGACCTCGCGCATCGCCAGGTGGCCCATGCGGGCACGCAGCTCCGGCGAGTTGATCAGGTGGAGGACCTGGTTGTACGACTCGATCGGCTCCCTGGCGATCGGGACGAGGTCGCCGAAGGTCTCCTCGATCGCCCGTGACCAGCCGCTGACCACCGGGGTGGCGCAGGCGCTGAGCTCGAACACGCGCCGCGCGCACATGGTCGGCGAGTCGAGCACGCTGTTGACGTTCAGGAAGACCTTGTACATGCGGTAGGCGGCCAGCATCTGGTCATAGGGCAGCTCGCCCACGATGTGCGGGCGGTACTTCTCCGGCCAGGCGTACTTGTCGTCGACGCTGTCGTTGCGGGCGAAGATGTGCAGGCCGAGCTCGCGGACGGGGTCGATGACCGTCTCCATCTGCTCGCGGCGCTCGGGGTGCTTGTCGCGGAAGTACATGCCCGCGAACACCACGTCGTGCAGGCGGCCCTGCTTCTGCTGCACCGGGTTGTGCACGCGCGGCTGCGCCGCGAACTGGAGCACGTCGACCCGATCGTGTCCCAGCACTTCCCGATATTTCGGGATCATGTCACCGTCGCAGGTGAACACGTAGTCGAACAGCTTCGCCGTGTCGATGAAGAAGTCGAAGTTGGGCGGGTCCTCCTTGTTCCAGAAGACCGTCGGGATGCCCTGCTCCTTGCACCAGGCGACCAGCTCGCGCAGCGGCTCCTTGGGAGCGTTGGTGCCCGTCATCTGGTAGCGCCAGCGGCCCTGGTTGCCGTGCCATGCCGACTCGCAGAACAGCAGGTCGGGCCGCTTCTCGGCGAAGATCTCCGGCCAGTCCTTGAGCCCGAACTCGATCTGGTCCCACTCGTAGCGGAAGGCCATGCGCGAGAAGTCGTCGAGGATGACCGCGACCTTCAGGTCGGGACGGTTGATCGGCCCGGTCGGCCACTTCGCCGGAGGCACCTCGACGGCCGGCCCCTGCTGCCTGAGCTCCTCGGCCACCTCGGCGACCGTCCGCGGCGCCTTGGGCGCCTTGCCCTTGGCCTTGGCGGCCTTGAGCACCTTGCCCGGGCTCTTGGCCGCGATGGCCTCGCCGAGCTTGAAGGCCCGCTTGGCCTGGGTCGCCTCGAGCTTCCAGCCGGCGTACTCGGCCTTGGCCTCGGCGATCTCCAGGCGGCGCTTGAGCTCGGCTACCTCGGCCTCGTACCGCTCGACCAGCTTGCGCTCTTCTGGGAGCCAGTTGATGGGGCCCAGGCGCTGGAAGGTGGGCTCTGCTTCGGGGGTCTCGGCCATGGTGCTCGCCTTATCGCGCTGCGGTGTCCGGATCGGGGGGTCGATTTGTCATGGTACGGCTATCGCAGCGGTGAAGTGGCCGGACGTGGATGTTTGCACGGCACGTCGGCCCTGACGAGCTCGTGGGCGCGTGGGGGTGAGCGTCAGGAACGCGGCCGCAGCCATCGCAAGGCGGCGTCGGCCGGGTCGTCCGGGGTGCTGTTAAAGGCGATCGCCGCGTCGGGGGCGTGCCGCCTGACCAGGTTGACGACCCGCTCGAAGAACTCGAGATACGGATCGTGCTTGCGGATGCCGCCCCCGATGACGACGCACGCGTAGGGGCCGCGCTCCAGCGCCTCGGTGATCGCCGCCTCGGGCTCCTGGCCGACGTCCACGAGGCAGTAGGCGGCGTCGATGCCGTGCTCCTCGAACCGGGCCCGGCCGCGTGCTATCGCGGCGTGGACGGGTTCGGGGTCCCAGTCCGTGAACGTGGCGGGGTCAAGGCCGATCACCAGTACCTGTGCCACTGTCGTGTCTCCTCACCTTGTCATCGGGCCAGTTCCTGCAGGCAGGGCCGGAGCAGGCGTGCGATCTCCTCCGGAGGCACGTCGCGCAGCTCCTCCAGCTCCAGGAGCTGGTGGCCGACCGTCACGCCCAGCATGATCACGGTCATCAGCGCGGCCCGCAGGGATGCGTCGTCGCCGCCGAGGGACGAGCCGATGCGCTCGATCTGGCCCGCGAGCGCCGCGCGTGCCGTCGAGGCGGCCTCCGGGTGGGTGAGCATCGAGCGCAGCATCGCCAGCGACTCCGGCGGCAGCTCGCCCAGTTTCCAGCCCAGCGTGCCCAGGACGTGCTCGACCGGGTCGTCCTCCTGCGGGGTCTGCGCCGTCGTGTGCTCGACCGCCCGGGTGAAGAGCTCCTGCTTGCTGCCGAAGCGCTGCATGACCAGCGCCGGATCGACCTGGGCGGCCGTGGCGACGGCTCTGATCGTGGTCCGCTCGAATCCCCGCTCGGCGAACAGCAGGCGGGCGGCTTCGAGGATGCGCTGCTCGCTGGCGGCTCGGCGCTCCGCGCGGGTGGGGCTCACCCGTTGACTCTACCGGCATTCGCTCTACACTCGTTGAATCAACGTGTGTTGAGTGAAAGAGGTTCCCTCATGGACGTCATCCGCGGCTACTACGACGCGATGCGGCACAAGTCGGCCGACGAGCTCGCCGAGCTCTACGCCGAGGACGCGGTGCACGAGTTCCCGTTCCGCATGGACGGCATGCCGGAGGCCCTCCACGGGCGCGAGCAGATCCGGGCCGCCTACACCGCCACCTGGGGAGCGTCGCCGTTCGACGTCACCGACGTCCGCGACGTCGTCGTCCACCGCGGGCTCGACCCGGAGGTCTTCGTCTCCGAGCACACCGTCGTCGGCACCGTCGCCGGCCAGGTCCTCTCCGTGCCCGGCCTGCTGGTCCTGCGGGTCAGGGACGGGCTGATCGTGCACAACCGCGACTACATGGACGCGACCGCCGTCACCCGGATCCGCCAGGCGGCGTGATCAGAGGTCGAATGCCATCGCTCCGACGATCTGCTGAGTCAGCCCGGTCAGCGAGCCCGCCGGAGCGCCGAGGATGCGCTCGAGAGCCTCCAGGTGCGCCCAGACCAGGCGATGCGCCGCCGCCGTCCGGTCCACCGGGGCGGTGAAGGCGGCGATCAGGTCGTCGCCGAGGTTCAGGCCCATGCCCGCGATGATCGTGGCGGCCTCGTCGGGGTGGGTGACCGCGAACACGCCGTCACCCGCCCCCTGCCGGATGATCGTGGCGAGCAGCGGCGCCTGCCCCCGCACCGCCTGCTCGGCGATGCGCTGCTTGAGCACCGCGTTGTTCTCGTTCCTCCACATGCGCGCGATCGTGGCCAGCTCGTCGGCGTGGGCGGCCTTCCATCCCACGGCGGACAGCAGGTAGCCGCGCAGCCTCGTCATCGCGTCGGCCGCCGGGGCGTCGACGGCCTCGCGCAGCGCCGTGAGCGCGTCGGTGCCCATCGTGTCGACGATGCCGTCGAGCAGCGCGTGCTTGGAGTCGAAGTAGTGGTAGAAGGCGCCCTTGGAGATGTCGAGGGCGGTCAGGATGTCGGAGATCGTCATCTCCTGGTAGCCCTTCTCGCGGATCAGCACGAGGGCCGTGGCCAGGATCTGCGTACGGCGGGCGGCGTACTCCTCCGGCTTGACTCGCCTTGCCATCGCCGACCTCCCGTTGACGCGTCCTGGGGCCAAGCGTAGCGTATAAATAAACCGACCAGCGGTTTATAAATGGAGGCAGGGACATGACTCCGCAACGCACCAAAGTCTTCGCCCGCGTCATCGGGCCCTACGTCGCCGTCTTCACCACCACCATCGCCATCCGGCTGCCCGACATGACCGCCGTGATCGGCGACCTGTTCGCGAGCCCGGCCCTGGTGTGGACGCTGGGCGCCGTCATGCTCGCCGGAGGGCTCGTGATCATCGGCGGTCACCGGCACTGGCGCGGCGCCGCGGCGATCACGGTGTCGCTGTTCGGGTGGTTCGTCGCCCTGCGCGGGCTGGCGCTGATCGCCAGCACGTCGATGGTGGAACAGACCGTTCAGGCGGTCAGCCTGAGCTCCACGGCGCAGGCCGTGGCCAGGATCGGCTTCGCGCTGCTCGCGGCCGTGGGGCTGTGGCTGGCCTGGGTGGGGTGGTTCTCGAAGGAGAATCGGGTGCAGGCCTAGTTGTCATCCGCCGGGGGGTTTGCGATGGTCGTTCGCCGGGTCGTGCCGAACGTGCAGACGAGTGACGTGCAGGAGAGCCGGGAGTTCTACGGGCTCCTGGGGTTCGAGGAGGTCATGAACCACGGCTGGATCATGACGCTCGCCTCCCCGTCCGCGCCGCACGCGCAGGTCAGCTTCATGGCCCAGGACAAGACCGCGCCCGTCGCGCCCGACCTGAGCGTCGAGGTCGACGACGTCGACGCGGCGTACGCCGCCGTTCAGGAGAGCGGGGCCGAGATCGTGCATCCCCTGCAGGACGAGGAGTGGGGCGTACGGCGGTTCTTCGTGCGCGACCCCAACGGCCGGGTCGTCAACGTGCTGGGCCATCGATGAGGCCCTTGCCGGCGAGGGTCCTGGCCTGCCCGTCGTGGATGTCGGTGACCCACTCCCAGCCCGGCCTGGCCGCCGGGCCGATCCGGGGATCGTCGGGGGTGACGCCCTCGCGCAGGGCCAGCAGGTACGCCCGGTCCAGCTCGATCTGCGCGCGCAGCCGATCGGCTCCGCCCGGCGATCCGTGGCCCGGGACGAAGACGTCGACCTCGACCGCCACCTCCTCGAACAGGCGCAGCGTGGCGAGGTAGTCGCCGATCGGGTCGGCGGTGTCGGTGTCGAGCATCGGGACGAAGACGTCGGACAGCATGTCGCCGACCACGAGCACCCTGCTCTCCTCGACCAGCAGCGCCGCGTGGCCGGGAGCATGGGCCTGGTGCTCCATGACCCGGACTCGGGGGCCGTCCCAGGGAAGGTAAGCGGTGCCCTCAGGAAGGCCGGTGATGAGGCCGAACAGGTCGGCAGGCGTCTCGTCGGCGATCTCCGGCGGCAGCCCCTCGACGAAGCGGGCCTTCCAGTCGGCGTGCGACAGCAGTTCCTCAAGGTAGGCCGCGCAGCGGGCGGTGCCGTACCGGGGCGGCCTGCCGTACTCTGCGTGCCAGAGCGCGTGGTCCCAGTCGGGATGCGTGGCGAAGCCCGCCACCACGGGCTGGCCCAGCCGGCGAAGGCCGTCCGCGACGGAGAGCATCTCGCCTTCCGTGATCCCGGGATCGACCAGCAACACCCCTTTACGGCCCCGCACGACGACGGTGTTGTTCTGCAGCAACTCGCTCTGGTGGGTGTAGACCCCCTCCGCGACCTGGTTCAGCACGGGCCTGCCTCCTTCGCGTCCTGGACGGCGTAACGATGCATCGTGACCCCCTGGGGGAACGACCGCTGCTCCAGCAGGTCGAGATCGATCGGTACGTCGTAGTCGTCGAACAGCGGCCTGCCGAAGCCGAGGATCGCGGGATGGGTGAACAGCAGCAGCTCGTCGAGCAGGCCCGCCCTCAGCAACTGCGTCGCGAGCCCCGCGCCGCCCACGCTGATGTCGCCGCCGGTTTCCGCGCGCAGGGCGGCGAGCCGCTCGATCGCGTCGTCGCCGCCGATGACCGTGGTGTTGTGATCGGCGCTGTTGCGGGTGCGGGACACGAGCACCTTGGGCTTGGCGGTCCAGATCTCGCCGTACTCACGCATGTAGCCGGGCACCGACATGTCCTCGTGAGCCCGTGGCCAGAACTCCTCCATGACCTCGTAGTACACGCGGCCGTGGACCATGAGCGTGAGCGCCCGCGTCATCGCGTTGGCCGCGCGGTGCAGCTCCTCCCCGAGGCGCAGCCACTCGCCGGCGCCGTTGTCGCCGGGCACCTGCTCGATCCGCAGGTCGAGGGAGACCTGCATCGAATAGACGAAGCGGCCCATCCAGTCCCTCTTCTCGACTAGTGATTGCGTTTTGCAATCACTATAGTGAGGGCGAAAACCGTGTCAAGGAGGGGTCGTGGAACCACGGTCGGGGTGCCCGATCAACGCCGCCGTCGAGGTGCTCGGGGACCGCTGGTCGCTGCTCGTGCTGCGCGACGTCATCTTCGGAGACCGGCGCTACTTCCGGGCGCTGCTCACGGGGTCGCTGGAGGGGATCGCCTCGAACATCCTCGCCGACCGTCTCGTACGGCTCGTCGAGGCGGGCATCCTCACCCGCGGCACCGCCGTACGAGGTCAACGCGCGCGCTACAGCCTGACGGAGGCGGGGATCCAGACGCTGCCGATCATCTACGCCCTGGGGAACTGGGGGCTCGACTGGCGCCAGGGAAGCGCTGAGCTGAGGGTTCGGCAGGAGGTCATGCGGGCCGAGGGGGCGGGGTTCGTGGAGGAGCTGATGGACGAGCTGCGGGTGCGCCACCTGGGGGCCACATCGAAGGCGCACGACGGGCCAGGAGCGTTCGAGCGCCTGAACGCGGCCTACGCGGCGGCGGCGGCGGAACAGGGGGACGCGAAGTGAGGTAGGCGCGCCGCGCCGCGGCCACAGTGAGAAGCCCCCAGCCCGAGCAGGACCGGGGGCGCGTACGGAAGATCGCTTAAGGCGTCACCCGGTTGTGGGCCGCAGGGGCGAGGTTGTCGCCGTGCAGCCACGACGCGATGACGCGGGCGATGCGCGGCCCGGCCTGTCCGTCCCACATCACCGGCAGCTCCTCGGCCGGGATGGCCGCCCCGTCCGACAGCACCTTGGAGGCCGCAGCCGGAAGCAGGGCCGGGGTGACCAGCCGGTTGGTCCCGTGCGACACGGTGATCGGCCGCTCGGTGTTGGGCCGTACGGTGAGGCACGGCACCCCGAGCACCGTGGTCTCCTCCTGGACGCCGCCGGAGTCGGTCACCACGAGCGCGGCCCCGCGTACGAGCGACAGGAAGTCCACGTACCCCAGCGGGTCGATCACGTAGACCGACGGCGAGGTGACGAGGCCGGCCTCGGCGAGGCGGGTGCGGCCGCGCGGGTGGATCGGGATCACGAGCGGGATCTGCTCCGACACCTCCAGCACCGCGTCCACGAGTTCGCGGGCGGCCTCGGGCGAGTCGACGTTGGCCGGACGGTGCAGGGTGGCGACGGCGTAGCGCGGCGGGAGGCCGAGGCGCTTGACGACCGGTGACGGGTCGAGCGCGGGCAGCGCGCCGAAGAGGCTGTCGATCATGGGGTTGCCCACAAGGTGGACCTTGCGCGGGTCGATGCCCTCGGACGCCAGGTAGGACAGGGCATCGGGCGAGGTGGCGAAGAGCAGCTCCGACAGCGAGTCGGTGACGATGCGGTTGACCTCTTCCGGCATGGTCCGGTCGAAGGAACGCAGTCCTGCCTCGACGTGGGCGGTCGGGATGCCGAGCTTGGCGCAGACGAGGATGGCGGCGAGGGTGGAGTTGACGTCGCCGTAGACGACGACGAGGTCGGGCGTGTGCTCCAGGACGACGCCTTCGAGGCCGATGAGGAGGGCGGCGGTCTGCTGGGCGTGGGTGCCGGATCCGACGCCGAGGTTGGCGATGGGCTCGGGCAGGCCGAGGTCGGCGAAGAACACGTCGGACATCAGCGCGTCGTAGTGCTGGCCGGTGTGGATGATGCCCTGTCGGACCCCCAGAGAGTCCAGTGCGCGGACCACCGGGGCGGCCTTCGGGAAGTTCGGCCGGGCACCCAGCACGTGCAGGACCAGGGGGTTTTCCCTCATCTACCTCGCCTTTCAGATTTGTCGAGCGGAGGGGGGCAAATCGTTGCCTATGGTACGGTCACCGACGTGGTATCCGACCCAAGACGTCCAATTTCTGCCAAGTCGGCGAAGGCAGGCGTGGGCGGGCTCGTCAAGGGCTTCTTCCAGCATCCGGTGATCGTCTCTCGCGTCGTCGTCGCGAAGGTCAAGTCCGATCCGTTGCGGGTGGCCCAGGCGGCCGCCGACGCCCTTCCGCCGAGACTGCGTCCCATCGTGGGCAAGGTCGCCTGGCCCGCCGCCCGTGGGGCGCGCAGGCTGGTGCGCAAGGTCGGCATGCGCATGATCCAGGCGCCCTGGAACGAGGCGAAGGACCTGTGGGAGAAGGGCCGCGTGACCGAGGCGGCCAAGGTGCTCGACCCCCACGCCAAGTACCCGTTCGTCAAGCGCCGGGCCCAGTACTACCGGGGCGAGCTGGCCGCGATCAGCCCTGACCCGATTCCGCCGGGCCCGAAGGTCGCCGTGTCCGACAGGGTCAAGGGCCGGGTGCTTCACCTGGTGACCAACGCTCTGCCGTACACGCAGGCCGGTTACACCGTGCGCACGCACAGGATCGTGACCTCGCAGAAGGCCAAGGGCCTGGACCCGCACGTGGTGACCAGCTGGGGCTGGCCGATGATGCAGGGCCACGCGATGGCCGAGCCGTTCGAGGAGATCGACGGCATCCCGTACCACCGTCTGCTGCCGGGCGGCGGCGACGTGCCGTTCGAGATGCGCGGGCGCATCATCAGGGGTGCCGAGGACGTCACCAGGCTGGTCACCTCCCTCAGGCCGCAGGTGCTGCACGCGGCCACCGACCACCGTAACGGTTCGGTGGCGCATGCCGTACGCGACAGGACGGGCACGCCGTTCGTCTACGAGGTGCGCGGCTTCCTGGAGGAGACCTGGGCCTCGCGCGATCCCGACCGGGTCGGCAGCGAGCGGCACGTGCTGCAGCGCGAGCGTGAGGCGTTCCTCATGCGCGAGGCGGACGCCGTGGTCACGCTGGCCGAGACGATGGCCGTGGAGATCGTGGAGCGCGGCGTCCCGCGCGAGAAGATCTACCTGGCGCCGAACGCGGTGGACGACTCGCTGCTGACGGCGGAGTACGACGGCGAGGCGTTCCGCCGCCAGATGGGGATCGTTCCCACCGACATCGTCGTGGGTTCCGTGTCGAGCATCGTCGCCTACGAGGGCTTCGCGACCTTGCTGCACGCGGCGGCGCTGCTGCGCGACCAGGGCACGCCGATCAAGGTCCTGATCGTGGGCGACGGGGCCGAGCGGGAGAACCTGCTCGCGATAGTGAACGAACTGAAGCTGGACGCCCTCCTGCCAGGACGGGTGGGTCCCGAGGAGGCCCTGCAGGCGCAGGCGGCGATCGACATCTTCGCCTGCCCCCGCGAGGACCTGCGGGTTTGCCGACTCGTTACGCCATTGAAACCCGTCGAGGCGATGGCGCTCGGCAAGCCCGTCGTGCTCAGCGATCTGCCCGCTCTGAGCGAGCTCGTGGGCTCGGACGGGGCGGGTGCGCTGGTCAGGCCGGGCGACCCGGCCGAGCTCGCCAAGGCGCTCGCCGAGCTGCGTGAGGACCCGGCGCGCCGGGCCGAGATGGGTCAGGCGGGCAAGGCGGAAGTGGCCGCCAAGCGCACTTGGGGACGTGTTGCTGAGACATACCGGGGTCTGTATGAGTCGCTTGCCATTTGATCACCCTGTCGCATCTGACGGTTTCCTTAGCATTAGGCGTGAGCTAGGTGGACTTGAGATAACCTTTGCGACCATGAAGTGTTCTAAGGCGATGTCGTGACAGATTTCGACCTGGCCGTCATCGGACTGGGCTACGTCGGCATGCCCCTCGCCAAGGAGGCAGTGGCCGCTGGGCTGCGCGTCGTCGGCTACGACGTCGACCCGCGCAAGATCGACGCGCTCAACTCCGGACGCTCCTACATCGACGACCTGACCGACGCGGACCTCGAGCACATGCTGGCCAACGGGTTCAGCGCGACGCTCGACGAGACCGTGCTCGCCACGAGCGCGACGATCGTGATCTGCGTCCCGACCCCGCTCGACGAGGACCACCGCCCGGACCTGTCCGCCGTGGAAGGCGCCACCGGCGCCGTGGCGCGCAACCTCACCAAGGGCACCCTGGTCGTGCTGGAGTCCACCACCTGGCCGGGCACCACCGACGAGGTGGCCCGCCCGATCCTGGAGAGCGGCGGCCTGACCGCCGGCGCCGACTTCCACCTGGCCTTCTCGCCCGAGCGCATCGACCCGGGCAACCCCAAGTTCGGCCTGCGCAACACCCCCAAGGTCGTCGGCGGCTTCACCTCCGCCTGCCGCGACCGGGCGTCGGAGTTCTACGCGCAGCTGGTCGAGCAGGTCGTCCCGGTGAGCGGCACCCGCGAGGCGGAGATGGCCAAGCTCCTGGAGAACACCTACCGGCACGTCAACATCGCCCTCGTCAACGAGATGGCGATCTTCTGCGACGAGCTCGGCATCAACCTGTGGGAGTCGATCGAGGCCGCGGCGACCAAGCCGTTCGGCTTCCAGAAGTTCCTGCCGGGACCGGGCGTCGGCGGGCACTGCATCCCCGTCGACCCGTCGTACCTCTCCTACACCGTGCGCAAGCTCGGCTACCCCTTCCGCTTCGTGGAGCTGGCGCAGGAGATCAACGAGCGCATGCCGTCGTACGTGGTCAACCGCGTACAGCGCCTGCTCAACCGCCACAAGAAGGCCGTGAACGGTGCGAAGGTCGTCCTGCTGGGCGTGACCTACAAGCCCGACATCGCCGACGAGCGCGAGACCCCGGCCCTGCCGGTGGCCCGCGCGCTGCTGGAGCTGGGCGCCGAGCTCAGCTTCGTCGATCCTCACGTCAGGGAGTGGAAGGTCGACGGCGCCCAGGTGCCGCGTCAGGAGGATCTCGCCGAGGCCGTGGAAGACGCGGACGTGACGCTGCTCCTGCAGCAGCACGCCGCCTTCGACCTCGACCTCATCGAGTCCAAGGCCCGGCTCGTGCTCGACACCCGCGGTGTGCTCACCGAGGGTGAACGCATCGAGCGGCTCTAGCGACAGGAGGGCTGCGCTCAGTGCACGTGCTCGTCATGACGGTGGTGCATCACCCCGAGGACGCCCGGATCCTGCATCGGCAGATCCGTGCGCTCGTCGATGCCGGTCATGAAGTCACGTACGCCGCGCCGTACACCGCCCGCGGTGTGGTTCCGCGACCCTGGGTGACCGGGGTGGACCTGCCGCGGGCCGCCGAGCGCAAGCGCCTGTCGGCGGTCATGGCCGCGCGCAAGCTGTTCAAGCAGATGCGCAACAAGGTCGACCTGGTGCTCATCCACGACCCCGAGCTGCTGTTCGCGGTCTGGGGCGTGCGCAACCGTCCGCCGACCATCTGGGACGTGCACGAGGACAACCCGGCCGCGATGTCGCTGAAGCCGTGGCTGCCCGCGATGTTGCGGCCTCCCGTCCGCGCCCTGGTGCGCATGCTGGAGAGTACGGCGGAGCGGAAGCTGCACCTGCTGCTGGCCGAGACGGCCTACGCGGGGCGCTTCAAGGAAGCCCACCTGATCGTGCCCAACGAGACCTGGGTGCCCGACTCCGTCACCCCTCCCGGAGACGACCGGGTGGTCTACCTGGGCTGGATGTCCTGGGCCCGTGGGGTCCAGGAGGCGGTCGAGGTGGCCAGGCTGCTGCAGCCGTACAAGATCTCCGTGGAGCTGATCGGCTACGCCGACCCGCAGTCGCGCCCGATGCTCAACCAGGCGGTCCAGGACGGCCTGCTGGAGTGGCGCGACTTCATGCCCAACGACGAGGCGCTCAAGCGGCTCGACGGCGCCCTGGCGGGCCTGTCGCTGCTGCACGACGAGCCCAACTACCGGCACTCGATGCCGACCAAGATCGTGGAGTACATGGCGCACGGCATCCCCGTCATCACGACCCCCTCGCCGCGGGCCGTCGAGCTCGTGGAGCGCTACGACAGCGGCGTGGTCGTGCCGTGGCAGGACCCGAAGGCCGTGGCCCAGGCCGTACTGACCCTGCGTGACGACGAGCGCGAGCGCAAGGCGCAGGGCGCGCGCGGCTACTCCTCGGCCAGGGCCAACCACCACTGGCCGAACTCGGCGCGCCGGTTCGTCGCCCAGCTCGAGACCTGGGCCGGGGTGCTGAAGTAGCGGTGCGCTGGCTCATCGGGCTGCTCGGCGCGGCCATCATCGCCGCGGTCGCCGCCGTGGTGATGGTCCTGCCCGGCGCCGAGAAACCGCCGGTCAAGGTCAGCGAGAAGAGCACGGCCACGCCGTCCTCGTCCGCGAAGCCCACGGCGATGCCCTCGCCGACCACGACCGAGATCCGCGACGAGTGCGGCACCTTCAAGACCACTGAGAAGGTCCGCTACGCGATCACCGGCTACTGGATCACCCCGTCGACCAACCCCTGCACGTGGCGCCACCAGATGGAGGACATCCACCTGGTGGGCGGCGACACGGTGATCAGGATCGGGTACGGCATGCAGCACCGTGCCATCAAGGACGGCCTGCTGCTGAAGAACGGCGAGGTCGACCCGATGTTCGAGGGTTGCCAGGAGAACGGGCGCACCTGCCTCCAGGCCGCCCAGGACGAGCTGAAGCAGGCGAACCCCGGCAACCGCATCAAGCATGTCTACGCCTACCGCACCGACGAGTCGTTCGGCCCCTCGATCTTCCGCTGCCCGCAGATGGAACGCGTCATCCCCGGCGAGGGCAAGCGGGCCTACTTCCGCCTCGTGGCCCCCTCCGACGGCTCCGACTCGGCCACCTGCGACTTCACCGAGGCCCAGGACTACGACGTCATCCTGATCGCCGCCTCCAAGACCGACAGCCTCGAACAGCTGCTGGCGCTCGGCGAGCAGTTCGGCGTGCAGGTCTTCCCCGCCCTGCCCCTGGCCCCGCGCGACCCGGACCGGCCCATCCGCGCCGACCCCGAACACCTCAACGCCCTGACCACGCTGACCCGGCGCATCCTGCAGGACTACGGCGCGCGCTTCAAGGACAACATCGCGCTCGGCGGCGTCTACCAGCCGTTCGAGGTGCAGATGACGGCCGCGCTGGAGAGCAACCCGACGCTCGACGTCTTCAGGGAGCAGCACCTGCTCGTGCAGCAGGAGCTGTCGGCCGACAAGCAGATCCTGATCTCCCCGTACATCGACGCCCGCAAGCGCGTCGACCACGGCCAGAGCCCCGCCCAGGTCGCGGCCGGATTCAGGGCCCTGGCCGCGACGGGCGTGGGCATCATCGTGCCCCAGGACGGCCGCGGCACCGGCAAGGGCGCGCTCTACTGGCCCGACGAGCGAGACGACCCGGTCGACGCCAGCCTCAAGCCGGTGGTCGGCGACGCCACCTTCGGCACCGCCTACCGAGGCTCGACCCGCGAGTACTTCCGCGCCATGGCCGACGTCCGCGACCAGCTCATCGAGCAGGGCGACGACGTGGAGCTGTGGGCCAACGTGGAGGCGTTCGAGCCGTCGGGCACCGAACCCTGCGCCGCCCAGGGCACCCGCGGCAAGACCACCAAGGAACGCCTGGACCAGGCCGTCGCCATGACCGGGCGCTACGTGCAGAAGGTCGTCTCCTACATGTGGAGCGACTTCTACACCTGCGGCAGCCCGTCGCTCCAGGACGAACTGCTGTCGGACGCCGACCGGCCGATCGCCGTCGACGCCATCCGCTCGCCCGACAACGGCGCGGACGGCGTGCGCCTGCGCGGCTACGAGCTGGAGAGCGGCGGCGTCATCACCGTGACCTGGGAGGGCGGCGAGGCGACGCTGCCCATCATCGAGGCCGTGGAGGCCCTGGAGGACCAGGGCGAGGGCGTGATGGAGACGTGGGTGCCGTTCGACTGGCGCCAGGTGCCCAAGGGCTCGTGGGTGCGGATCGGCGTCGGCACGATGAACGGCAAACAGGCATCGGAGCCTCTGCACGTCCGCATCCAGTAACGTGCCTGGCATGGTCCCCAGGATTCCGGTCAGCGTGGACCTCGTCGTGCTCACGGTGCGGTGCAATGCCCTGAGTGCCCTGGTGTGGCGTCGCGACAACCCGCCCTACCTCCGGCGCTGGTCGTTGTCCGGCGGCTTCATCCAGCTCGACGAGGACCTGCCCGATGCCGCCCGCCGGATCCTGGCCGAGCGGGCCGGGCTCCCTGGCGCTCCGGTGCACCTGGAGCAGCTGCAGACCTACGGCTACCCCGACCGTGACCCCCGCCAGCGGGTGGTGAGCGTGGCCTATCTGGGGCTGGCGCCCGATCTGCCGGCTTCCGAGCAGGCGCACATGGCGTGGGTGCCGGTCGACGACCTGACCGCGATGGCTTTCGACCACCGGCGCATCATGCTCGACGGCATCGAGCGGGCCAGGGCGAAGCTGGAGTACACCCCGCTGGGCGCCGCTTTCTGCCCGCCCGAGTTCACCGTGGCCGAGCTGCGGCGGGTCTACGAGATCGTGTGGGGGCGCCAGCTCGACCCCCGTAACTTCCACCGCAAGGTCACCAAGGCCGAGGGTTTCCTCATCGAGACGGGTTCGGCCACGACCCGCGACGGGGGCCGTCCGGCCAAGCTGTATCGCCGTGGCCCCGTCGAGGCGCTGCATCCTCCTATGCTGCGCGCGGCAGCCTCAGGGCAGCCGAGCACATGACGACCGTGGCCACCAGGAGCGTGGTCCTGCTGTCGAACCAGGTGGCCAGCAGGCCGCCGAGCACCATGAAGAGCGGCTGCGACACGGTCGTGGCGAAGGCCCACAGCGTGGTCACCCGCGACATCAGCTCCTGGGGCGTGCAGGCCTGGCGGTAGGCGGTCATCGTGGAGTTGGCGGCGCCGGCGAAGAGCAGCACCATGCCGAATCCGACGCCGCACATCGCCAGCCCGACGGGTCCTGGCACCGCGAGGGCGATGAGGAGGTACCAGGGGCCGCGCAGCTGGCTGGCCCACCACAGGGCGCGTACCTGGCCCAGCCGTACGGCGAGGCGAGGGGCCAGCCGGGCCCCCAGGAAGCCGCCGAGCGACGGCACCCCCATCAGCAGGCCGTACTGCCACGCGGTGAAGCCGAGGTCGTTGAGGTAGAAGTAGGCGGCCACGCCGCCGGCCATGGCGCTGCCGCCCGTGAAGCCCACCCAGCTGAGGAGCATCGGCATCAGGACGGGGTGCCCGCGGGCGAATCTCCAGCCCGCGAAGAGCTCCTCGCGGCGCGAGCCGCCGTCGGCGCGCTCGGGCGGTTCTGGCTCAGGGGTGCGCAGGCGTCGGATGGTGAACACGGAGGCCAGGAACGAGAGCGCGTCGATGAGCAGCACGCCGGCGGCGCTGAGGAGCCCGACCAGGGCGCCGCCGGCCGAGGGCCCGACGGTGATGCTGAGCCAGCGGGTGGATTCCAGGCGGCTGTTGGCCTCGATCAGCTCCTCTCTGGTCACGAGCGCCTTGAGGTGCGACTGCGAGGCGGCGGCGTGGGAGACGATGCCCGTCGCGGTGACCACCGCCACGAGACACAGGTGCGGATAGGTCACCCAGGGCAGCGGCAGCAGGCTCAGCAACGCCAGGCAGCGGGCCAGGTCCGTCGCGATCATCACCGGCCGCTTGCGGCGGAACTCGATCGCCCGCCCGACCGGGAAGGCCAGCACCGCCGTGGTCCCGGCGGCGAGCACGCCCAGCAGGGCGACCTGGAAGGGAGAGGCGTGCACCTGGTTGATCGCGATGATGGGAACGGCGACCATTCCGACCGCTGACCCCAGCTGGCTGATGGCGGAACCGGTCCATAAGCGCCGGAAGTCGGGGTTCACCCGGAGAGTTATATCGTGTGCCCATGCCTCGTTTCCGCTCCATCCTGGACACCATGCCCGGCTACGTTCCCGGGAAGGCCGTCGTGGGTCCCGACGGCCGGTCGTTCAAGCTCTCCTCCAACGAGTCGCCCGACGGCCCGCTGCCCTCGGTGGTCCAGGCGATCGCCGAGGGGGCGACGCAGATCAACCGTTATCCGGACCCCGCGGCGGTCAGGCTGACGGAGGCGATCGCGGCCAAGCTCGAGGTGCCCGCCGAGCACGTCGCCCTGGGCGCCGGCTCGGTCACGGTGGCCCAGGAGTTGTTCGCGACCATCGCCGAGCCGGGCGCGGAGGTCATCTACGCGTGGCGTTCGTTCGAGGCCTACCCGCTGCTGGCGGACCTGGCCGGGGTGACCTCGGTGCGGGTGCCGCTCGACGGCGAGGACCACGACCTCGACGCGATGGCGGAGGCGATCACCGACCGCACACGCATGATCTTCGTGTGCAACCCGAACAACCCGACGGGCACGTCGATCCGCCGCGACAAGCTGGTGGCCTTCCTCGACAGGGTGCCGCAGGACGTGCTGGTGGTGCTCGACGAGGCCTACCGCGAGTACGTGCGTGACGAGGAGGTCGTCGACGGTCTCACGCTCTACCGCGACCGGCCGAACGTCTGCGTGCTGCGCACCTTCTCCAAGGCGTACGGCCTGGCGGGCCTGCGTGTCGGCTACCTCATCGCCCACGAGCCGGTGGCGGCGGCGGTGCGCAAGGTCATCGTGCCGTTCGCGATCAACCATCTGGCGCAGGTCGCCGCGGTGGCCTCGCTGGCGGCGGAGGACGAGCTGCTGGAGCGGGTCGACCTGGTGGTCAAGGAGCGCAGCAGGGTGCGCGAGACGCTGATCGCGCAGGGCTGGGAGGTGCCGCCCACCGAGGCGAACTTCGTGTGGCTGCGGCTGGGCGATCGCACGCTCGACTTCGCCGCCGCGTGCGCGGCCGAGGGCATCGCCGTGCGGCCGTTCGCGGGGGAGGGCGCCCGTGTCTCGATCGGCGCCCCTGCCGAGAACGACGCGTTCCTGGCGGCCGCCGCGGCCTTCCGCGCACGTTGACTTGCACGACAACGGCCCGGCGCCCACGAGAGGTGCCGGGCCGTTGTCGTGAAATGTCACACCAGGAAGGTGCCGAACTGCCAGACGTCGTCCTCGCCCGGCTCGGCGACGAACTTCTCGAACGGCTGGTACCTGTCGGTCAGCGGCGTCCAGTCCGACTGCACCGACGGCGTCGGGCCCAGGTACGGGTTGGCCCAGTCGAGGACGACCTTGTGGTCCAGGTCCTCGGGCGTGCACAGGCCGGCGTCGGGGTTGTCGAGGATCCAGGCGACGGCGCCCAGCACCGAGGCGGCCACCTGCAGCGTGGTGGCGTTCTGGCCGGGCACCAGCTCCCGGGCCTCGTGGATGTCGAGCTGCGAGCCGACCCACCACGAGGTCAGGTCGTGGCCCATGAGCAGCACGCCGAGCTCGTCGCGCCCGCTGACGATCTCGTCGGTCATGATGCGTTGCGGCTCCTGCAGGCGGTAGCCGTTCATGCGGCACTCCAGCCAGGAGGCGATGGCGGCGTCCGTCGGCAGGTAGGCGTAGTGGACGGTGGGACGGTAGACGGCCTCGTCACCGTTCCACACGGTCAGGTAGTCGCTGATGGTCATGGCCTCGCCGTGCCGTACGACCATGCCGTGGATGGAGCCGGCCTCGGGGACCCAGCTCCGCACCCAGGTGGAGTGGCCCGCCTGGGCGAGGCAGATCTGGTTGCGCGGGCCCTCGGCGTGGGTGTGGGCGTTGGCGGGCAGGGTGCGCTCGTGGGTGCCCCAGCCCATCTCGGCCGGGGCGACGCCCTCCTCGTAGAAGCCCTCGATCGACCAGGTGTTGACGAACTCGCCGACTTCCTTGGGCTTGTCGCTGATCTGGGTGTCGCGCTCGGAGATGTGGATGACCTTGACGCCGAGGTCGTGGGCCAGGTGCGGGTAGTCGGCGGCGTCGAGCAGGCCTTCCAGCTTCGCCCGGCGGCTCTCGTCGACGCCCTGCTTCAGCAGCTGCTTGGCGATGTCCTCCAGCGCGACCTTGGTCCAGTGGGAGACCAGGCCGGGGTTGGCACCGTGTTCGACGACCGCGGTGGGGCCGTCGGGGCGCCAGGACCTGGCCTTCTTCCGCAGGCCCATGTGGCGGTGGTAGAGGGTGCGCTCGACAGGCGGGGTGTCGGCCTGGTCGGCGTACGGGTCCCAGAGTTCGACGGAGGTGTCGACGTAGCGCACGCCGTGGTCCTGGCACCAGTCGATGATGTCCTCGGTGCCGATGTTCCAGCTCAGGTTGATCAGCAGGTCGCCGTCGCCGACGTACTTGGCCAGCGTTTCGGCCATGTTCTCCGGGGTGATGCGGTCACGCACGTAGGTGGCGCCGGCGGCGAGGGTGTCGGGGATGAGCCCGGCGTAGTCCTCGAAGTCCATCACCGTGAGCTTGGTGAAGTCCATGTCCAGGTGGCGCAGCAGCAGCGGCTGGAGGCAACGCGAGACCGAGCCGGAGCCGAGGAGCAGCACCCGGCCCTTGACGGTGAGACGGCGGGCGGGGGTCGTCATGAAGAAAGCCTCCAGCGGGGGAACAAAAAGACCGCCGCGAATTTAGCACGAATACAGGCCGGGTAAAATCGGTATTTCACTGAATGGCTAACCAGTCAGTCGCTGAATGGTTAACCAGTCAATTTTGAATGGCTGTTCAGTCAACGCGCGGGCGCGAAAAAGTGTGCATACTCATCGCTCGTGACCACCCTCCAGAGCTTCGAGCGCGCTCGGGCCCACCTCGCCGAGCAGACCCCCGCGACCCCGGTCCTCGTGCTGGACCTGCATGTCGTCGCCGAACGCCTGAACGAGTTCACCCGGACCTTTCCCGGCGTGACGTGCTATTACGCCGTGAAAGCCAACCCGCAGCCCGAAATCGTCGAGCTGCTGGTCCGCCAGGGCGCTTCTTTCGACGTGGCCAGCACCGCGGAAATCGACCTCTGCCTGGCCGCAGGCGCGGCTCCTGAAACGCTTTCCTACGGCAACCCCGCCAAAAAGGCGCGGGACATCGCCTACGCGTACTCACGCGGTGTGCGCCTGTTCGTCTTCGACAGCCCGCAGGAGCTGGAGAAGCTGGCCGAGCACGCTCCGGGAGCCCAGGTCTTCTGCCGGATCGCCGCCACCTCGGCCGGCGCGCTGTGGCCGCTGGGCCGCAAGTTCGGCTGCCCGCCCGAGCAGGCCGCCACGCTGCTGAGGAAGGCCTTCGACCTGGGCCTGGTGCCCGTCGGCATCTCCTTCCACGTCGGCTCCCAGCAGCTCGACCCCACGAGCTGGGAGGCCCCGATCGCCGCCGCCGCGCAGGCCTTCGCCGACTGCGGCCTGCCGATGCGCCTGCTCAACATGGGCGGCGGGCTGCCCGCCCGCTATCAGGGCGAGCAGCCGCCGATGAGCGCGTACGGCGAGGCGATCCTGGCCTCGGTCACCCGCCACTTGCCTGACTTCGCCGGCGAGCTGGCGATGGAGCCCGGCCGCTGCCTGGTCGCCGACGCGGGTGTGCTGCGCACCGAGATCGTCCTGGTGTCGGACGAGCGCAGCAAGGATCGGTGGATCTATCTCGACATCGGCCGGTTCGGCGGGTTGGCCGAGACCGAAGGGGAGGCGATCCGCTACCGCGTGTCGACCGCGCTCGACGGCGGCCCCGAGGGGCCCGCGGTGCTGGCCGGGCCGACCTGCGACAGCGCCGACATCCTCTTCGAGCGTGCGCCGTACACGCTGCCCCTCGGGCTGACGGCGGGCGACCACGTGGACATCCTCAGCGCGGGCGCCTACACCACCAGCTACGCCTCGATCTGCTTCAACGGTTTCACTCCGCCCGCGGTCATCTGTCTCGATCTCGACTGAAGCCGTAAGCGCGCTCGACCCGTGCCACCTGGATGTCGTAGTACTCGTACCAGCGCTCGCGCCCGAGCCGCTGCGCTTCCAGGTGCTCGGTGTCGCCCTTCCATGCCGCGATCGACTCCTCGTCGCGGTAGTAGAGAACCGTCAGCTCGTGGCCGTCGGCACGCGTGACCGACTCGCGTCCGAGGTAGCCGGGCCAGTTGCGGCCCAGCTCCGCCATCCGGGCGTTCATCACCTCGTATCCCTCGGGATCCATGCTCGTCAGCTTGCTGGTGATGATCACCGCGTAGTAGGGCGGCTCCACAGATGTAAGTAACGTCATATTCGGATGCTAATGACGCGTGGTCGTGGGCTCCAGGCCTTTTGCTGACGGCGCAGGGCGCTTCGAGCGGCGTTCCGTGGAGATCACCAGAGCGACGCCCACCACGATCACCAGGCCGCCCGCGAGGATCTGCGGAGTGACCGGCTCGGACAACATCAGCGCGCCCAGGATCACCGCGACCACCGGGTTGACGTAGGCGTAGGTGGACACCAGCGAGATGGGCGCGTTGCCCAGCAGCCACACATACGACGTGAACCCGACCAGCGAGCCCACCAGGATCAGATAGATCAGGCCCAGCCACGAGGTGGCCGAGACCTGGGCGAAGTCGAGGCGCTCGCCGGTCGACAGGCCGAACACCGCCAGGCCCACCGCGCCCACCGCCATCTCGACGGTGCTGGCGGCGAACGGGTTCTTGGGCATCGCGATCCGCCCTGACAGGAACGATCCCACCGCCCACGAGAACGACGCGAGCAGGATCACCACGATGCCGGCGGTGGAGCCCTCGGACCCGCCGCTGAGCGACAACGCGGCCACGCCGCCGAAGCCCACCAGCACGCCGATGAGCGTGACCAGCTTGGGCCGGTCCCTGACCAGCAGCCTGAAGATCACCAGCCACAGCGGCACCGAGGCCACGAGCAGCGCGGCCAGGCCGGTCGAGATGTGCTGCTCGGCGACGGCCACCATGCCGTTGCCCGCGGTGAGCAGGAGCACGCCGACGATCGCCGCGCCGAGGAACTCCCTGGCCGTCATGCGGAAGGCGTCGCGGCTGCGGATCGCCACGACCACACCGAGGATCAGCGCCGCGGCGGAGAACCGCAGCGCGCCGTGAAGCATCGGGGGCAGCGTCTCGATGGCGAGCTTGATGCCGAGGTAGGTGGAGCCCCACACCACATAGACCAGCCCGAGCGCCACCCAGATCAGGATCGTCTGGCGCTTGTCAGTGGTGTCCTGTTGCATGGCTCATGACCCTACAGGGCGCCACCGACAAGAACTTTACCGGCCCTTGGATGTCAGTTCGCTATGCGAACTAATTGCGATCCATGAAGACGACGGGTGCCTCGTTGTCCATCACCATGCGCGCCAGCAACTCCGCGAGCATTTCCCTGTCGGTGTCGCCGAGGCCCGCGGGCAGGCCTTCGATCCGCCTGACGGTCTCGCCGTAGAAGGCGTCGGCGAGCTTGCCGCCCTGCGTGGTCAGCGTCACGCGCACGGCCCTGCCGTCGTTCGGGTCGGGCTCGCGCCGCACCAGCCCCCGCTGGGAGCTCCGGTCGACCAGCTCGGTCAGGCTCGACTTGGCCAGGCGCAGGACCGCTCCCAGCTCGCTCATGCGGTAGGGCTTGGCCATCAGGACACACAGCAGCTGACCCTGCTGGGGGGTCAGGCCGTACTCGCGGGCTGACTCGGCGTAGACGGCGTTCACGAGAAACGCCGAGCGGACCAGCGCGCTCACCACGCCCAGCTTTTCGCCCGTGTCCTTGCCCATCCGGGCAGCCTACCATTATTCGTAGCACGAACTGTTCGCTCGTTAAGGGCGTCAGGGACGAGCGGCCCGCCGTCCCTGGAAAGGGGAAGGGGGACGGCGGGCCTGTCCGTGAAGGGCGTCAGCGCGGTCCGAGCTTCTCGACGATCAGCCGGTAGAGCTGCCGTGGACGGCCTGGCTGAGGTGTGCGGTTAGGAGGCAGCGGCCACGCGAGTCCCTCGTCAACCAACGTGCGCAGCAACCTCCGGGCAGTGCGGGGTGTGACCCCCAGCATCTTGCCCGCACCTTCGGCGTCGACCACCGTGTCCCCGCCTTCGAGCTTGGCGGCGAGTCTGGCCAGGACCTCGATGCCCTTCGGCTTCAAGGGTGTGGAGCCCGCCGGGGGCATCCGGGGTGCGGGGACCAGTGCGCGGCCCTCGCGGTCGACGGCGAACCCCTGGGCCTGCTTTCCCGCCTGGGTGCGAGCCAGGGCGGCGCGGGCGTGGGATTCGGCGTCGTGGGTGGTGCGGCCCATGCCGACGCCCACCTCCACGGCGAGACCGAGCTCGTCGCGGATGCGGGCGGCGAAGGGCAGGACCCGGAAGCCGTCGGTGGCCGCGGCGATGGAGCCGCGGGTCGCCGTCACCAGGTAGCTGTGGTCGTCGATCGGCCAGACCGTCGCGTTGATGCGGTTGGCTTCCTGGACCAGCAGCCGGTGGAGCGACAGACGTAGCTCGTCGCGCCAGTATCGCGGTGATGCCCGCCGTACGGGCTCGCGGAGGGTGGGGACCTCCACGAGAACGACGGTGAGCTGTGACTCCTCCAGCCGGTGGTGTGCGCCCAGGAGCGCCGCTGTGTGCAGCGCCGTACGCACGGCGGCGGAGGTGGGTCGTATCCGGATGGCCGGCACGCCGGCACTCTGGAGCCTGTCGGCCACGGAGGGCAGGCAGGTGAGTGCACCGGTGGTGGCCCCTTGACGGGCCAGTCTTTCGTGGTAGGCCGCGATGGTCCCGGTGGCGCCGGGTTCGTCGCGGCTGTGGACATCCGTAGCGGAGATGCCCAGATCTGTGTACGCCTCCTCAACCTCTGCCCTGCTGATCACGTCGATGCTGACCCGCTGGGGGTCGAATCGGGTGTCAAGTGCAGCCTTCGCCAACGCCGCGATCAGCCCTGCCCCGCCCACCTGCACGTATGTCGCCGGCATGGTGAGCACGCCGGAACGTCGAGCCAGCTCGTAGGGAACCGGGCTGGCGAACAGGCACGCGTCCACTCCTGGACCGAGCCGGGTGACCTTGTCGGCTGCCTCCTGCTCGTCGCGGTAGGCAGCAGCCACCAGACGACACGGCAGGGGCGCGGCTGCGTGGCCCATGAGCATGACCCTCTCGACGAGGTCATGCGGCCCCACCACACCGATGGTGAGGTCCGGTGTCATGGCGCCCGGGCGTGACACTCGGGGAGGCTCTTCGGTCCGCTCGACCAATGTTCGTCCCATCCTGCCATCCGTCGCAGTTGTCTCTCTCTTTTGGAACGATCGCTCGCGGGGGCCGTAATGTCACGCCCGACTTTTCCGGAAAGTCGTTCTGGTTGACTCTCCGAGAAGCCGTTTCAGCAGCTCAGAGTGGCTTTGGACACCCTTTTTATGGCCCAGAAATCTCTCGCGTAATGTCCGCGCCGAGGGCCCGCATTCGGTCGGCGAGATAGGCGTGGCCGCGGTCAATCAGGTATCCGGACTCGATGACCGTCTCACCGGTCGCCGCCAGTCCCGCCAGCACCAGGGCGATGCCGGAACGCAGATCGTGGGCGGTCACCATGGTGCCGGTCAGAGGCGTACGGCCGCGCACGACCGCGCGGGAGCCGTCGACCTCGATCCTGGCGCCCATCTTGTTGAGCTCGCCGGCCAGCGCGAAGCGGCCGTCGAAGATGCGCTCGTGGATGTAGCTGACGCCGTCGGCCAGAGCGGCGACGGTCATCATGGGCGACTGCAGATCGGTGGCGAAGCCCGGGTAGGTGTCGGTGATGATGTTGATCGGCCGCAGCGGGCGGTCGCACTTGACGTGCAGCACCGCGCCCTGGCGGGCGAAGTCGACGCCCATCTGCTCCAGCTTGTAGCGCACGACGCCGAGGTCGAGGCCGGTGCCCACGAGCGACAGCTCGCCGCCGGTGAGGGCGGCGGCCATGGCGAAGACGCCGGCGTCGAGCCGGTCGGGCATGACGGTGTGCTCGACACCGTGCAGCTCGTCGACGCCCTCGACGGTGATGAAGCCGGTGCCGCCGCCGGTGATGCGCGCGCCCATCTTGGTGAGCATCTCGATCACGTCGAGGACCTCGGGCTCCAGCGCGGCGTTCTCGATGACGGTGACGCCGTTGGCCAGCGAGGCGGCCATGATGAGGTTCTCGGTGCCGGTGTGCGAGGGCGTGTCCAGGTACAGGGTCGCTCCGGTCAGGCCGCTGGCCTTGACGTGGATGACGGTCTCGCCCTCGTCGACGATCGCGCCCAGGCGCTTGTAGCCCAGGTAGTGGAAGTCGAGGTTGCGGCTGCCCAGGTTGCAGCCGCCCACGCCTTCGACGATCGCCTCGCCCAGGCGGTGCATGAGCGCCGGGGTGAACAGCACGCTGCCGCGGAAGCGGCGGGCGATCTCGGCGGGCAGCACGGCGCTGGTGAGCCGCGAGGCGTCGATCACCAGGGTGCGCTCGGCCTCGTGCAGCTCGACGTGGGCGCCGACGGACTGGGCGAGCTCGACCGCGCGCCTGACATCCTCGATGATCGGGACATTGCGCAGCACCGTGCGTCCCTTGGCGGCGAGCAACGCGGCGCCGATCATCGGCAGCACGGCGTTCTTCGCGCCCTGGATGAACGCGGTTCCGCGCAGTGCGTTGCCACCGCGCACGCGGTAACGGACCATTCCTGCCGCTCCTCGGGGACGTATATCGGTCTGGCTCGATAGGGGCTAACAGTAGCCGTTGTTAACCCCCGAGCCAGCCGAACTACGCGGTAAAGGAGTGACCTGTGAGGCGTTCGTACGCTTCGAGGTAGCGTCGCCTGGTCTGGTCGACCACCTCGGCCGGAAGGGCAGGCGGTTCGGTACCTGAGGCTTTGTCCCATCCTGATTCGGGCGAAGTCAGCCAATCGCGGACAAACTGCTTGTCAAACGAGGGCTGAGTGCGTCCCGGCTGCCACTCGGAGGCGGGCCAGAAACGGGACGAATCCGGGGTGAGAACTTCATCTCCGAGTGTAAGAACTCCGTTGGAGTCCCAGCCGAGCTCGATCTTGGTGTCGGCGACGATGATGCCTTTGTCGAGGGCGATCTGCGCACCCTTTTTATACGTATTTATGGTGATTTCTTTAAGTTTATCCGCTGTCTCCGCACCCACCAGCTCCACCACCTGCTCGAAGCTGATCGGCTCGTCGTGCTCGCCCATCGGCGCCTTCGTGGAGGGCGTGAAGATGGGCTCGGGCAGCCGGGAGCCGTCTTCGAGACCCGGCGGCAGCGCCACCCCCGACACGGTGCCCGTCGCGCGGTACTCAGCCAGCCCGCCCCCGGTCAGATAGCCCCGGGCCACGCACTCGACCTCGACCATCTTCAGCGGCTTGCACACGACGCTGCGCTTGTCGGGACCCGGCTGCACGATGTGGTTGGGCACGACGTCGGCGAGCTGGTCGAACCACCACAGCGACATCTGCGTCAGGATCGCGCCCTTGTCGGGGATGCCGGGTTCGAGGATGTAGTCGAAGGCCGAGACCCGGTCGGAGGCCACCATCAGCAGGTGGCCCTCGTCGGTCAGGTACAGGTCGCGTACCTTGCCGGAGTGCAGGTGCTTCACAGGGCGATGTCCTTGCGGTAGTGGGAGCCACGCAGCCGGATCCCGCCGACGAGGTCGTAGGCGGCCTGCCTGGCGCTCTGCTGGTCGGGGCCGTGGCCGACGACGGCCAGCACGCGGCCGCCCGACGACACGATCCGCCCGTCGATCGCCGAGGTGCCGGCGTGCAGCACGTAGGCGTCGTCCGTCTCGTGGAGGCCGGTGATCTCGTCGCCCTTCACGGGGCTGTCCGGGTAGCCCTCGGAGGCGAGGATCACGGTGACCGCCGAGCCCGGCCTGAACACGGGCGTCGTGGCCAGCGCGCCCGTGGCGCACTCCATCAGCAGCCCGGCCAGCGGGGTCTCCAGCCGGTCGAGCAGCACCTCGGTCTCGGGGTCGCCGAAGCGCGCGTTGAACTCGATGACCTTGGGTCCCTTGCTCGTCAGCGCCAGGCCGACGAACAGCACACCCTGGAACGGCGTGCCCCGCCGTGCGAGCTCGTCGAGAGTCGGGTGCACGACCTCGCGCATCACCTGCTCGGTCAGGTCGGCGGGGGCCCACGGCAGCGGTGTGTACGCGCCCATGCCGCCGGTGTTGGGGCCCTCGTCGCCGTCGAAGACCCGCTTGAAGTCCTGTGCGGGCTGCAGCGGGACGGCGGTGACGCCGTCGCAGAGGGCGAAGAGCGACACCTCGGGGCCGTCGAGGAACTCCTCGATCACGACCTGGCGGCAGGAGGCCGCGTGGGCCAGGGCCTTGCCGAGGTCGCCGGTCACGACGACGCCCTTGCCCGCCGCGAGACCGTCGTCCTTGACCACGTAGGGGGTGCCGAACTCCGCCAGGGCGCGCTCGGCCTCCTCGGGGGTCGTGCAGGTGTAGGCCCTGGCGGTCGGCACACCCGCCGCGGCCATGACGTCCTTGGCGAACGCCTTGGAGCCCTCGATCAGGGCGGCCTCCTTGGAGGGGCCGAAGACCGGGATGCCCGCGGCGCGGACTGCGTCGGCGACGCCGGCCACGAGAGGCGCCTCCGGTCCCACGACGACCAGGTCGGCCGCCAGCTCGACCGCCAGGCCGGTGACCTGGGCGGGGTTCAGCGGATCGACGTCGTGGAGGCCGGCGATCTCGGCGATGCCCGGGTTGCCGGGGGCACAGTGGAGGTCGGTGACCTGGGGGTCGAGTTTGAGGGACCGGCACAGGGCGTGCTCCCGGCCGCCGGATCCAATCACAAGAACGCGCACGGCCCCCATTGTTCCAGGTGCCGGTTACCGGGGCCTGCGCAGGAACCCGATGAGGAGGTCGGCGGTCGCCGACGGCCGCTCCAGGCTCGGCAGGTGTCCCGCCCAGGGCAGCTCCACGTGGTAGGCGTCGGCGATCTGGGAGGCCACGTGCGTGGCGATCTGGCGGAAGTCGTCGAGGTCGTGGGCACCGGAGACGACCAGGGTCGGCGCCTTGATCGCGGCCAGCTCGAACGGGTTCTTCGCACGGCCCCCGCCTGCGGCGGTCTGCAGCTCGTAGGCGCGCATCTGCATCCGGAGCACGGCCTGCCCGGCCGCCGCGTCGGCGTCGGGGCCGAGGAAGGTGTCGACCATCAACTGGGCCGCACCCTGCAGATCCCCGGCCTCGACCAGCGCCTCCTCGCGCTCGCCGACGAGCTGCAACTCGAAGGAGGGCGCGTGACCGGGCAGCGCCGAGCCGAGCAGCACCAGCCCGTCGACGAGGCCGGGCCAGCGCGCGGCCACCTCCAGGGCGACCTCGCCGCCGTACGACGAGCCGACCAGCGTCACCTGCCGGATGTTCAGGAAGTCCAGGAGGCCCGCCACGTCATCGGCGTTGTCGAACGTGTGGGGAGGAAGCGGTGTATCACCGAAGCCGCGCAGGTCAGGGCGCACCACGCGGTACCCGGCATCGACCAGGGGCTGGACCTGGCCGTCCCACATGCGGCGGTCGGTGACCCCCGAGTGGAGCAGGAGCACAGCGGGACCGTCGCCGGACACGTCATACGAGATCGTCATTCTGCAGACTTTACTGTGAGTCAGGTGTCCCGATGCGGCCAGAGTCTTTGCGCCGTTTTACCTGATCGCGGTGCCGAGGGGGAGTATCGTCAATTTGGTTCAAACCGCCTGTGGTAGATTAGGGCGGCTTGAGGTGTCTCTTGTGATTGGAGGTGGTCCGGGATGAATCCTGGTGATCCCAGCAGTACGCGCTCGCACGCGTACTCCGCGGTGCGTACCCCCGACCACTCCAATCCGGCAGCCTGATCGTTCCTCCACGCAGTCTTAGCTGTGAGGTGATGACGTCTTTCGTCACGCGTGGAGCGTGCAAAGGTCGGGCGGAAAGGGACTGCCATGCGCTCGTCCACGCTTTTCCGTCGCAGCAACCGTCACCCCGTGAAGCCGCCGCACGTCATGCGGCCCATCGTCATGCCTGAGCGGGTCGCCTGCGTCCCACCGGTCGATTCGATCGTCGAGTACGGCGCCTACATCGACGGCCAGAGGGTGTGCGCCGACGGCATCGTCGAATCGCTGAACCTGGTGCGCGAGCACAACCTCCTGGAGAACGGTCCCAAGGCTTTCGTCTGGGTCGGCCTGCACGAGCCCGCCGCGCCCGAGGTGGAGTGGCTGGCCGAGGTGTTCGGGCTGCACCCGCTGTCGGTCGAGGACGCCGTCAAGGCTCACCAGCGGCCCAAGGTCGAGCGCTACGGCGACTCCCTGTTCATGGTGCTGAAGACCATCGCCTACCTCGACCACGACGAGCTGACCGCGACCAGCGAGATCATCGCCACCGGCGAGATCATGGTCTTCCTCGGCTCCGACTTCGTGGTGACCGTACGGCACGGCGCGCACTGCCCGCTGACCGAGGTGCGCGAGCGGCTCGAAGACACCCCCGACCTGATGAACCGGGGCCCGGCAGGAGTACTGCACGCGATCTCCGACCACGTCGTCGACCGCTACCTGCAGGTGGCCGACCTCATGCAGCTGGAGCTGGAAGAGGTCGAGGCGACCGTCTTCGCCGACGTCACCTCGCGGGACATCAACCGGATCTACCAGCTCAAGCGCGAGATGCTGGAGATGAAGCGGGCCATCACCCCGCTCCAGTCGCCCATGGCCGCGCTGCCGCAGCGCCGGGTGATCCCCAACGAGATGCGCGAATACTTCCGCGACGTCAGCGACCACCTCAGCAGGGTGTGCGAGCAGGTCGAGTCGTCCAACGAACTGTCCAACTCCATCCTGCAGGCGGCCCTGGCCCGCTCGAACACGATCGCCAACGAGGACATGCGCAAGATCTCCTCGTGGGTGGCCCTGCTGACCGTGCCCACGATGATCGCGGGCATCTACGGCATGAACTTCGACGTCCTGCCGGGCGCCACCCAGATGTGGGGCTTCCCCGCCGTGCTGGGGTTCATGGGCGTGGCGTGCACGCTGCTGTGGCGCGGCTTCCGCCGTAACGGCTGGCTCTAGCCGATCTTGAGGGTGAAGTTGCGGTAGTCGGCCCTGACGTCCGACCCCGCGACCCCCACCCAGCCGACGCCCTTGGGGTCGACGGTGCCCTCGTGCTCGAACTGCTTCTCACCGTCCACGAAGAACGAGTACAGCTTGCCCGTGCGCACCACCTTCAGGGTGTGCGGCGCCCACATGTCGAACATCGTGGTCTGCGGCAGGCGGTACCAGGCCATCTGGCCGTTGGTCCAGAAGATCGCGGTGGCGACGCCGCCGCCGGTCTGCGGTTCGAGGTAGAGGGCGACGTCGTTCAGCGACCCGGTGTGCGACAGCAGGAGGCCGAACTTCGGGTTCTTCTGCTTGCGGCCGAGGTCGAGCAGCCTGACGCGGACAGAGACGGAGAAGTCGGTGCTCATCGGGCGTCGTTTCCACAGCAGGCCGCGCCACATGTCGGTGTCGTCGACGTAGCCGTTGAGCCGGGCGCCGCTCGGGCCGGTGATCTTCCACGGGCCGGGCTTCAGGTGCGACCTGCGCTTCCAGCCGCCGGCGACCGTTCCGGTCGAGGGGGTGGCCGTCGGCGTGGGGCTGACGCTCGGACTGGGCGCCGCACTGGGGCTCACGGTCGCACCGGGGCTCGCGGTCGCGGTGGGCGAGCCGCTCGGCGTGGCCTTGGGCTGCTCCTTGGCCTTCTGCGCCACCGGGGTGGGGCTGGCGATGACGGTGACCGTGTGGACGGGGGCGGGCGCGGCGGTGGTGGTCGTCGTGGTGGCCTGGGCGGGCGGGGTGACGGGCGGCTGCGGCCACAACACCCAGGCTCCGGCTGCCACGACGGCCGTCGCCCCGGCGGTCAGGGCCACCACGTGAAGCCGCCCACGCCGGTTTCCCGCCCCTCGGGCGGTGCGGTCAGGCTGTACGGCAGAGCCCGGAGCGGCTGTGGCGCCCGCATCGGAGCCCACCGGCGGTGCGCCCTCGGCGGGGCCCGCCGGCAGCGAGCCTTCGGCCGGGCCCGCCCGCACGGCGCCCACCGCTGGGGGCACGCTCGTCGGCGTGCCGAAGGACGCGGGAGGGACGGCGGCGGCGGCGGAGGCCGGGAACGCGCCGGTGCCTGGCCCCGCGTGCCCTGCGGTGCCTGGCCCCGCGTGCCCTGCGCCGGTGACCGGTCCCGCGTGCCCCGCGGACACCCCTGCGGTCGGTGAGGCCGAGATCGGTCCTGTGGCGGGCGCGGAGCCGCCCATGAGAGCGCTCCACGTCTCCTGGGCGTCGGGCCGCCGGGCGGCTTCCTTGACCAGGCAGGTCGCCAGGACCCCGCGCACCGGCTCGGGAACCTCACTCAGGTCCGGCTCGACGTTCAGAACACGATGCATGACCGCGGGAATCGTGTCGTTCCCGAACGCCGGTTTCCCCGTGGCCGCGAAGACCATGGTCCCCGCCCACGAGAACAGGTCGGACGCGGCGCCCACGGAGGCGCCCATGATCTGCTCGGGCGACATGTACCCCGGCGATCCCACCACGCTGCTGGCGGTCACGGAGGGCGCGTCGAGGGCGCGGGCGATCCCGAAGTCGATCACGCGGGGCCCGTCGGCGGCCAGGAGCACGTTCGACGGCTTGAAGTCGCGGTGCACGATCCCGGCCCGGTGGATGGAGACCAGGGCGGTCAGGGTCGCCACCGCGAGCCGTACGAGGTCGTCGCCGCGCAGGGGACCGCGCCGGCGTACGGCCTCCTGCAGCGAGATGCCTTCGACGAACTCCGACACGATGTACGGCACGCCGCCCGCGACACCGTGGTCGAGCACCCGTGCCGTGCAGAACTGCGCCACCCGCTGGGCCAGTTCGACCTCGCGGTGGAATCGCTGGACCGCGGTGGTGTCGCTCGCGAAGCGGGCATGGAGGATCTTGACAGCGACTCTCGCGCCGCCGGGGGCGTAGCCGGCGAAGACGGTGCCCTGCCCGCCTTCGCCCAGGAAGCCGGTGAGCTGGTAGTTGCCCAGCGCCTGTGGATCCCCCGACCGCAGTGGCTGCATAGGACGGGATCTTATCCAGACAAAGCCAGACTTTAAGCGCGTACTGGAACTCGCAAACCTGGCGGAACTTCCATACCTCTGGAAACCCACAGATCGCGGATCATGTCCGGGTAATCGGTAACGATTCCGGCCACCCCGAGGTCGAGCATGCGCGCGGCCTTCTCGACCGAGTTCACCGTCCAGACGGCCACGTCCAGCCCGGCCGCCACGGCCTGCGCCATGAAGGCCTCGTCGACCATGACGTCCTCGGGCGAGATCGTGGTCGCCCCCGCGGCCGCCGCGGCCGCCGGCACGTCGTCGCCCAGGCATCCGTGCCAGTGCAGCGTGTCGGGCTCGATCAGGGCGAAGCGGCGGGTGCCCGGCGCGAGCTTGGCGGCGGCCTCCAGCACGCGCCAGTCGAAGCTCAGGATCGCCGCTCCGGCCAGGCGCTTGTGCTTGTCGAGTTCCTCAAGGACCAGCTCGGTGAAGAGCTCGGGCTCGATGCACAGCTCGGGCCTGGTGGGGTCGGACTTGAGCTCCACGTGCATCCGCACGCCGTCGGCCGCGTAGGCGTTGACCAGGCCAAGCACCGCGCCCAGGGTGGGCATGCGCGTGTCGGGCATGGGCACCTGCGTCGGCGCGAAGGGGTCGTCGGGATGGCGCGGCAGCCGTACGCCCACGTCGAGCGTGCGCAGCTGCGCCAGCGTGAGGGCGTTGATCGGCTTGCCCACGTAAGGGAAGAGGGGGTCGCCCTCCACCAGCGGGACGGTGTCGGCGCTGGTGACGCCGGAAACGTGCAGGTCGTGAGTGAGCACGAGCTTGCGGTCGGCGGTCACGGCTACGTCGAACTCCAGCGCGTCCACGCCGAGTTCGAGGGTCTTGCTGAGTCCGGGCAGGGTGTTCTCCGGCCACAGGCCGCGGGCTCCCCGGTGTCCATGAATCTCGGCACGCACACCGGGGACCCTACCCAACGTGAATCTGACTCTCGTGATGCCACGCCGCTACTGGAGTTTGACCAGCGTCTTGCCTGGTGGCGCCCGGGGTCAGACGAGCGGGTTGATCACGATCGTCTGGTCGCGGCCAGGGCCGACGCCGACCGCGGAAATCGGGGCCTCGCTGAGCTCCTCCAGCTTGCGCACGTACGCCTGGGCGTTCGGCGGCAGGTCCTCGAACGACTTGCAACCCGTGATGTCCTCGGTCCAGCCGGGGAACTCCTCGTAGATCGGCGTGGCGTGGTGGAACTCGGTCTGCGTCATCGGGATCTCCTCGTGGCGCACGCCGTCGACGTCGTAGGCGACGCAGACCGGGATGCGCTCCAGGCCGGTGAGCACGTCGAGCTTGGTGAGGAAGAAGTCGGTCACGCCGTTGATCCGGGTGGCGTAGCGCGCGATGACCGCGTCGAACCAGCCGCAGCGGCGGTTGCGTCCGGTGGTCACGCCGTACTCGCCGCCGGTGGTGCGCAGCCACTCGCCCATCTCGTCGGTGAGCTCGGTCGGGAACGGGCCGGAGCCGACACGGGTGGTGTAGGCCTTGAGGATGCCGACGACCTTGGTCAGCTTGTTCGGCGGGATGCCCGCGCCCGCGCACGCCCCGCCGCTGGTCGGCGAGGAGGAGGTGACGAACGGGTAGGTGCCGTGGTCGATGTCGAGGAGCGTGCCCTGGCCGCCCTCCAGCACCACGAACCGGCCGTCGGCCAGCGCCTTCTTCAACACCAGCGAGGTGTCGGCGATGTGCGGCTTGAGCCGCTCGGCGTAGCCCAGGTACTCCTCGACGGTCTTGTCGAGGTCGATGCCGCGGCGGTTGAAGATCTTGGTCAGCACCTGGTTGCGCTCGCCCAGGACGACCTCGACCTTCTGGCGCAGGATGCCCGGGTCGAGCAGGTCCTGCACCCGGATACCCATGCGGTAGATCTTGTCGCCGTAGGCCGGGCCGATGCCGCGGCCGGTCGTGCCGATCTTGTTCTTGCCCAGGTAGCGCTCGGTCACCTTGTCGATGGCCTTGTGGTGGGGCATGATCAAGTGAGCGTTCGCCGAGATGAGCAGCTTGTCCGCCGACACGCCGCGGGCGGCCAGCCCGTCGATCTCGCTGAGCAGCACGCCCGGGTCGATGACCACGCCGTTGCCGATGACCGGGACGACGTTCGGGGAGAGCACTCCCGTCGGTACGAGGTGGAGGGCGTACTTCTGATCCCCGATCACGATCGTGTGACCGGCGTTGTTTCCGCCCTGGTAGCGCACGACGTAGTCGACGCTGTCACCGAGGAGGTCGGTGACCTTTCCCTTGCCCTCATCGCCCCACTGGGCGCCGACGATCACAACAGCAGGCATTTCAGCCTCTCCCACGAAAACGAAAACCCCTGGCGCAACAGCGACAGGGGCTCTTGCGAAGAGAGACTACCCGAAGGCTAGTTCCGGCTCAAAGCCTCATAGGCCTCGGAACTGCTGTCTTTCAGGAACTGCAGGCATCGTTCGGTCTCTTCCTTCTCGCCGATCGCCTGCGCGGCGCGGGCCAGAGAGTACAGCGAGCGCAGGAAACCCTGGTTGGGTTCGTGGTCCCAGGGGATCGGGCCGTGCCCCTTCCATCCGGCGCGGCGCAGGTGGTCGAGGCCCCGGTGGTAGCCGGTGCGGGCGAAGGCGTAGGACGTGACGGCATGGCCCTGGGCGAAATACTCTTCGGCCAGTGTGGCCCAGGCCGCAGAATAGGCGGGGAAGCGGGCTGCGACATCGGCGGCCTTGGCGCCCGATTCGAGCGCCTCCCTGGCCTCGGGCAGGTCCGGCAGGTAGGTCGGCGGCGGCCCGGCGAGAAGGTTGTCCATGTAACAAGTCATACCCGCCGGGCCGTATGGGTGGCTACGAGATCTTCGTCCCAGTGCTCTTCAGGTGAGCACAAGCCTCGGCCACGCGGGCGGCCATGGCCACCTCGGCGCTCTTGCCGTACGAGCGCGGGTCGTAGACCTTCTTGTTGCCGACCTCGTTGTCGACCTTGAGGACGCCGTCGTAGTTCTTGAACATGTGGTCGGCGATCGGCCGGGTGAAGGCGTACTGCGTGTCGGTGTCGATGTTCATCTTCACCACGCCGTAGGAGATCGCCTCGTGGATCTCGCTGAGCAGCGATCCGGAACCGCCGTGGAAGACCAGGTTGAACGGCTTGTCGACGCCGTACTTGGCGCCGACGGCGTCCTGGATGTCCTTGAGCACGCTCGGGCGCAGCTTGACGTGGCCCGGCTTGTAGACGCCGTGCACGTTGCCGAAGGTGGCGGCGAGCATGTAGCCCTCGAGCCCGACGGCCTCGGCCGTGGCCAGCGCGTCGTCGGCCGTCGTGTAGAGCTTCTCGTTGATCTCGTTGGCGACGCCGTCCTCCTCGCCGCCGACGACGCCGATCTCCATCTCCATGACGATGTTGGCCCGGCGGCACTTGTCGAGGAGCTCCTTGGCGATCTCGAGGTTCTCCTCGAGAGGCACGGCGGAGCCGTCCCACATGTGCGACTGGAAGATCGGGTCGCCGCCCTTCTCCAGGGAGAGGTCGATCAGCGGGCGCATGAACCCGTCGAGCTTGTCCTTCGGGCAGTGGTCGGTGTGCAGCGCCACCGTCACCGGGTACTTCTTGGCCACCTCGCGCGCATAGGCGGCCAGCGCCACCGCACCGGTGACCATGTCCTTCACCGACGCGCCGGAGAGGAACTCCGCGCCGCCGGTGGACACCTGGACGATGCCGTCGCTCTCCGCTTCAGCAAAGCCGCGCAAGGCTGCGTTCAGCGTCTGCGACGAGGTCACGTTGATCGCCGGATAGGCGAATCCGCCCTCTTTGGCGCGCTTGAGCATCTCGGCGTAGACCTCTGGAGTGGCGATAGGCATGATCATCTCCTGTGAAGTACGGCTTCGCGGAGCCCAGTATCCCGGCTCTGTGGCCCCCGTGGTAGTGAACAAGCCAGGTAGCATCCTGCCGTGGACTGGCTCTTGAATCTCCTCGACCCGACGTGGTGGCTGACCATCCTCGGGGCTTTCGCGACGGTGGGCGTTCTGGCGATCATCTTCGCCGAGACCGGCCTGCTGCTGGGTTTCTTCCTGCCAGGAGACTCCCTCCTCGTCGCCGCGGGGATCTTCAGTTCCGCCTCGGTGGCCATCGGCATGGGCATCGAACCCATCTCCCTGCCCGTGCTGTTGATCGGCACGCCCCTGTGCGCCATCGCAGGAGCGCAACTGGGCCATTTCCTCGGGGCCAGATTCGGGCGCAAGATGTTCGACAAGCCCGACTCCAAGCTCTTCAAGAAGGAGCACGTGCTCCGGGCCGAGGAGTTCTTCGAGAAGTTCGGACCGGCGAAAGCCATCGTTCTGGCCCGTTTCGTCCCGATCGTGCGCACCTTCATGAACCCCGTCGCCGGAGTTCTGGAGATGAATCCCAAGCGCTTCTTCGTCTGGAACGTCATCGGCGGAGTGATCTGGACGGAAAGCCTGATCCTGCTCGGCCATTTCCTTGGCGGCCAGGTCGATCCCAAGCAGATCGACAAGTACATCCTGCCGGGCGTTTTCCTGATCGTGCTGATCTCGCTCATCCCGATCTTCGTCGAGGCGATCAAGGCGCGCCGGGCGCGCAAGAATGTTCCCACTCCTACCGGAAAGCACCACCGCGTTCCCTGAACCGCGATGAGCGGGCTTTTTCGGCGATAATCCCCCGTGTGGGACGCCACCGGAACGAACCGCTGGGGCTCGCCGCCCGGATCCTGGCGGGGCTGGCGATCGTCGCCGCGCTCGTGGGAGCGGTGGTCGGCATCAGGGCGCTGGCCGCCTCGCCCGTGGAGCCTCCCGCGATCGTGCCTCTGGCGGAGATGTCGCCGGTGCGTACCCCGACTGTGCGGATCGAGTGCCTCTCGCCCACCTGCGCCACCGTCACCGTCCGGGTCCCGGCGGGTGACGTGCTCGTCCATCGCGACATGGCCGAGGGCGAGCAGGTCAGCTTCTACGACGACGAGCTGAGCGTGGTGCTGAAGGACTCGGGTGCGGTGCTGGTCGAGGAGAACGGCGTGCCGCGGCCGCGGGGCAAGGCCGGGGAGCGCGAGACGTTCACCGTCGAACGTTCCTAGATATGGTGCCCGGATGAGTGATCGCGGATATCTCGAA
This sequence comes from Nonomuraea soli, assembly GCF_013761175.1. GTDB lineage: Bacteria > Actinomycetota > Actinomycetes > Streptosporangiales > Streptosporangiaceae > Nonomuraea > Nonomuraea soli. The sequence goes on along the minus strand of NZ_JACDUR010000003.1, from coordinate 343,934 downwards.
ATTTCCGGACAACGGCTTGGTTATATCGACTTCGGCGGCGAGGGCCCGCCCGTCCTCCTCCTTCACGACATCCTCGCCCGCGCCTCCACCTGGGCCAGGACGGCGCAATGGATGACGCCGCGTTTCCACGTGATCGCCCCGGACCTGCGCGGCCACGGCTGGAGCGCCGCCCCTGCCGACTCCGGCCTCCTGGACCAGCTGGTTTCCGACGCCGTCGCCCTGATCGAGAGCCTGCGGCTCGACCGGGTGACCGTCGTGGGGCACGGGCTGGGGGCACTCGTCGGCTGGACCCTCGCCGCCCGCCGCCCCGACCTGGTGCGAGCGCTGGTGCTGGAGGACCACGCGATCGACTCCTACTCGGCGCCCCCTGCGCTCATCCGCTCCTGGCTCGAGAGCTGGCCGCTGCCCTTCGCGACCATCGCCGAGATCGACGATTTCTTCACCACGGAGAAGTGGCCCCGCCGTACTCCGTTCTTCCGCGAGGCGTTCGTGGAGACCGAGACGGGTCACCGTCCCCTCTTCGAGTTCGAGCACGTCCTGCGGGCGATGGAGGGCTGGAACGATCCGGAGCACTGGAAGTCGCTGTCCGGGGCACGCTGCCCGGCCCTGGTGGTGCGCGGCGCCGGAGGGACACTGCCGGAGGCGGAGCTGAGGGCGATGGCCGAGCGGCTGCCCGACGGCCGGTACACCGAGGTGGAGGGGGCCGGCCACGTGATCCACTACGACCAGCCGGACGGCTGGCGCGCCGCCGTGGAGCCCTTCCTCGTCGAGCACTCGTAGAAGCAGAGAGGCGACGGGGTCCGGGGGGCGGGGCGGTTGGAGGAGTCGATGGAGCGCAGCCTGGCTGTCGTGGCCATGTTGCGCGATCCCGGCTACGGCGGGCCGTATCGAGGAGGCCCGGCAGGCGCGGACGAAGGCGTTGCAGGTCGCCGACGGGGGCAGGCGACGCCAAACGAGCCGCGCCGGCGGGCGAGGAACTGGAGGAGCTCGCGCGGCCGTGACTACGGGGTCGTGATGGCCCCCGAGGCGAGCTGCTTCTTGATCTCGTCCAGCTTCGCCGTGACCTCGGGTGAGGCCCCGCACAACACCAGGTCCGACGCCCCCAGCCCCGAGGCCACCCCGAACGCCTTCTGCTCCGCCTTCCAGCTCCCGTCCAGCGCCGCCTTGACCGCGTACTCCAGCGCGGCCCCCGTGTCCGTCTTGGCGTACCCGATCACTCCCGTCTCCGACCCGCACTCCTTCACCAGCGGCCCGGAGATGACCGACCCGGAGCCTTCGCCGGCGGCCTGGACGAGCCCCTGCCGCCCGAGGTTGAGCTGCTGCCCGAACACGTCGGCCCCGCCGCTGACGAGCGCCTGCCCGGCCTGCTTGGCCTTGGCGACGTCGTTGAAGTCGCCCACGTACTGCGGCGCCAGCACCTCGATGTCGTCCTTGGCGAGCTTGGCGCCCTTGGCGAACTCGTTGGCGGTGTTGACGATCGCGGGCAGTTCGAGCCCGCCGACGAAGGCGACCTTGCCGCTCTTCGACGTCAGCGCCGCGTAGGCGCCGGCCAGGAGGCCGCCGTCGGCCTGCTTGGGGTCGTAGTAGGCGAGGTTGGCCAGCGGTACGGCGTCGGAGGGCCCGCCGACCTCCACGAACTTGACCTTGGGGAAGGTCGGGGCGACCTGACGCAGCACGGCGTCGGTCTGGCCGCCGAAGGCGACGACGAGGTCGGACTTGGCGGCCAGGGTGGACAGGGCCTGCTGGTAGTCGGCGGCGGGGACCTGCTCGATCTTGGCCAGCTCGACCTGCCCGGCCTTCTCCAGGCGCTGGTAGCCGCCGTAGCTGGACTCCATGAAGCCGTCGTCGGAGAGGTTGCCGGGGAACAGCACTCCGACGCGGAGCTTGGAAGCGCCGGCCTCGGAGCCGCTGGACCCGGAAGGGGACCCACCGCAGGCGGTGACTGCGAGCCCGGTGAGGACGAGGGCGAGGACCTGCTTGTGCATGGGGGGCTCCTAGCAATTAACGGTATACCGCTATGGAATCGGGGAGGTGTTTCGACGGCATTTCCGCCGCGTAAGAGTTCATTGCGTGAGGTCGACACGGGTGCCGACGCCACGTTCCAGCGCGCTGTCGATCAGCAGCCGCACGGTCGCCAGGTCCTGCAGGCCCACGCCCATCGAGTTGAACAGGGTGATCTGCTCGCGTGACGTACGCCCCGGCCTGGTGCCCACCAGGACCTCGCCGAGCTCGTCGGAGACGTGCGAGCGCTCGACCACCCCCTCCGCGAGGGGGATGACGACGTCGCCCGACTCGTGCAGCGCCGACGAGCGGCTGTCCACGATCACGCGCGAGCGCGCGATGCCCTCCGAGTCGATCTCGCGATGGTCGGGGCGCGGCGGTGCGCCGACGGCGTTGACGTGCAGCCCTTCGTGGAACCAGGCGCCGCGCACGAGGGGTTCGCGTGAGGGGGTGAGCGTGCACACCACGTCGGACGCGGCGATCACCTTCTCGGGGTCCGGCATGACGTCGGCTCCCGTGGCGGCGGCGAAGGCCCGGGCGGTCGCCGGGTTCCTGCTCCACACCACGACCCGCTCGATCGCAAGCACGGCGCGAAGGGCCGCCAGATGGGCGTGCGCGAGCGCTCCGGCTCCGATCAGACCGAGGGTGCGGCTGTCAGGCCTGGCAAGGGCGGCCGTCGCGACCGCGGTGGCCGCCGCCGTGCGGAAGCGGGTTACCGTCGAACCGTCCACGACGGCCGCGCACCCTCCGTCGGCGGCCGAGACCGCCAGGATGGTCGAGCGCTGCGCCCCCGGCAGGTCCGTCAGCAGCTTCACACTCGCCAGCCCGGCCGTGGCGGAGGCGGCGGCCATCGGGACGAACGCCGCCGGCGAGCCGGGCAGCCGCATCACCGGGGGCGTGGGCAGGGCCGCCAGCCCCCGGGCGAGGTCGGCATGCGCCCGCCGCACCGCGTCGATCACCTCCGGCATGCCGATGAGGGTCTGGACATCGGAACGGGTGAGGATCAGGGTCATCAACGGCTCTCTAGACGGGTCAGGGTCATCAACGGCTCTCTCGGTGGAACGGCACGGTCAGCCCCGCGGGTGCGCGGCTGCTGCCCACCAGCCCGCTCACGGCCACCAGGGCGATCAGGTACGGCGACATGACCAGCACGGCCGTCGGCAGGTGCAGCCCGAGCAGCGGTGCGGTGAACTGCAGGGCCTGCGCGATCCCGAAGAACAGGCAGGCCAGGGCGGTGGGCCAGGCTCGCCAGCGGCCGGCGATCACCGCGACGACGGCCAGGTAGCCGACCCCGGCGGTGAGGTTGTCGGTGAAGGCGTGCACCTCGGCCAGCGCGAGCTGCGCCCCGGCCAGGGCGGAGGTGAGCCCGGTGAGCAGCACCACGCCGTAGCGGATGGCCGCGACGGGCAGTCCTGTGCGGTCGGCGGCCACGGCGTCGGCGCCCGCGGCGTCGACGGCCAGGCCGTAGCCGGTGCGCCGCGACAGCAGCAGGCCGATCGCCGCCACGACGGCCAGGCCGGCGCAGCCCAGCACGGTCAGCGGTCCGAGCACCGGTTCGAAGCCGGGCACGGAGCGCCCGTCGGTGAAGAACAGCCGGGCGCCGTAGGTGGTGCCGCCGAGCGCCAGGGCGTTGGCGGCGATGCCGGTGACGATCTGGTCGGCCCTGAGGGTCACGCTCAGCACCGCCTGCAGCAGCGCCGCCAGCAGCCCGGCGGCCAGGGCGAACCCGACGCCCGCCCACGGGCTCCCGGTCATCGACGCGCCGACCGCGCCGGCGAAGGCGCCGGTCAGCATCATGCCCTCGACGCTCAGGTTGAGCACTCCGGCTCGCTCGCTGACCAGCTCTCCTGCGGAGGCCAGCAGGAGCGGTACGGCCAGCCGTACGCCGCCTTCCGCCAGCTCGACGAATGCGCTCATGACGTCCTCCGCAGAATCACCGCTCCGGCGATGAAGATGGTCAGCAGGCTCTGCACGATCTGCACCGACGAGGCGGGCACCCCGGCGGCGAGCTGCAGGTTCATGCCGCCCGACGCCAGCAGGCCGAACAGCAGGGCGACGCCGGCGACGGCCGCCAGGGAGCCGCGCGCGAGCAGTCCCACGACGAGGCCGGCGAAGCCGTAACCGGAGGAGAAGCTCTCGGCCAGCACGAACGGCGTGGTGGCGACGAGCGCGCCCCCGGCCATGCCGGCCAGCCCTCCCGCGGAGGTCAGCGACCAGAACTGCAGGCGCCGTACGGGCAGGCCGAGCCGCGCCGCGGCCGTCACCGAGTGGCCGACGGCGGTGAGCCTGGTGCCGGTGGCCGTACGGCGGAGCAGGACGGCGACGGCCACGGCGGCCACGGCCGCGATGAGGAAGGCGATCGTGGCGGGGGAGCCCTCCAGCCCGAGCAGCGGCAGCCTGGCTCCTTCGATCAGCGGTTCCGACTGCGGCAGCGTCTGGCTGGAGGTGACCGGCTGACGCAGCAGCCCTTCCTCGTGCACGACGAGCAGCACCATGGCCAGGCCCACGAAGTTCAGCAGCAGCGTGGTGATGACCTCGCTGGTGCCCCGCGACACCTTCAGCCAGGCGGCGATCGCGGCCCAGGCGCCACCGGCGGCGAAGGCCACGAGCAGGACCAGGGGGAGCGCCACGAGGGTGGGCGTCGCGTCGGGCAGGGAGACGCCGGCGAAGGCCGCGGCGATGCCGCCCGCGCAGAGCTGGCCCTCGCCGCCGACGTTCACCAGGCCGGCGCGGTGGGCGACGGTGAAGCCGGTGGCGATGAGCCCGAGCGCGGCGGCGGTGTTGAGTGAGCTGCCGATGGCGTAGGCGCTGCCGAACATGCCCTCCCAGAGCGCGGCGCCCGCCTGCAGGGGGGAGGCGCCGCCGCCCAGCGCCAGCAGGGCTCCGGCGAGCAGGGCGGCCAAGGCGGCTCCGCCGTACACGACGAAGGCGTTGGTTCTCATGCGGCGGCTCCCACCATCAGGCGGCCGATCTCGTCGCGGGCCTGCGGCGCGGCGGCGGGGACCGGCCCGAGCAGGCGGCCGCGGTAGGCGACCACGATGCGGTGGCACAGGGCCAGCAGCTCGGAGAGCTCGCTGGAGATCACCAGGACGGCTGCTCCGGCCTGCGCCGCGGAGCGGATGCGGCCGAGGACGGCGTCGACCGCGCCGATGTCGAGGCCGCGGGTGGGCTGGGCGGCGACCAGGCAGACGAGCGGGTCGAGCGCCAGCTCGCGGGCGACGACGACCTTCTGCTGGTTGCCTCCCGACAGCGTGCTCATCCTCGCCGACGGCCCCGTGGCGCGGATGCCGTGCTCCTCGATGACCCGCGCCGCGGCCTCGTGCAGGGCCGAGCGGTCGAGCAGGCCGCGCCGCGCGAACTCCGACAGCCGCGGCAGGAACAGGTTCTCGGCGATCGACATGGCGGGCACGCAGCCCTCGTGGTGGCGGTCCTCGGGGATGATGCCGAGCCCGGCGGCGGTGCGCCCGCGCGGCGTGGCGAAGGTCAGATCGTGCTCGCCCAGCAGGAAGCTGCCGGAGCCGGGCGGCACGGCCCCGCTGAGCACCGTGACCAGTTCGCTCTGGCCGTTGCCCTCCACCCCGGCCACGCCGACGATCTCGCCGGGGGCGATCTCCAGGTTGACGCCGTCGAGGGCGAGGGTGCCGTCGGCGCGGCTCAGGGTGAGCCCCTGCGCGCGGAAGACCGGTTCCGCGGTGATCCGTGCGGCTTCGCGGGAGGTCGCGCTCTCGTCCACGCTCGCGACGAGCAACGGGTCGAGGTCGCTCATCGGCCGGCCGACCATCAGCTCGACGAGGTCCTCCGCGCCGAATCCGGCCAGCGGCCCGGCGCCCGCGACGGTGCCGCCGCGAAGGATCGTGGCGCTGTCGCCCGCGCGCGTGACCTCGCCGAGCTTGTGGGTGACGAGCACCACGGCCTTGCCCGCCTCGGCGATGCGGCGGCAGGTGGCCAGCAGGGCGTCCACGTCGGCGGGTCCGAGCACGGCGGTGGGCTCGTCGAGCAGGAGCAGGCGCGGGTCGCGCAGCAGGCACTTGATGATCTCGGCCTGCTGCCGCACGCCGACCGGCACGTGTCCGGCGAGCTCGTCGAGCGGGACGCTCAGGCCGTACGTCTCCTCGATGCGTGCCAGGCCCTCGTGGAGCTCGCGCCTGCGCGGGCGCAGCCGGGCGCCTGCGGCCAGCAGGAGGTTCTCGGCGATCGTGAGGGTGGGGACGAGGCTGAAGTGCTGGTGCACCATGGCGACCCCGGCGGCCAGCGCGTCGGTGGGACGGGAGGGCCGGTACGGCTCGCCGTACAGGGTCATCGTGCCGCGCTCCAGCGAGACGCCGCCGTTGACCAGGTTGCAGAGGGTGGACTTGCCCGCGCCGTTCTCGCCCAGCACGCAGTGCACCTCGCCCGCCTGGACGGTGAGGGAGACACCCGACAGGGCGCGGACGGGGCCGAAGGACTTGGCTACGTCATGGAGTTCGAGTGCAGGGATCACGGCCGTTCCTTAGTGGTATGCCACTAAGGTGACCGTGATCCGATTCGTGCGAATTACCGGGATGTTTCCAGGAGGAAACGGGAACCTACAGCCCGAAATCCGCCAGTGTGTAAGCGGATCGGTATGCCACACCCTCCTCGGCCATGCGCCCCGCCGCGCCCCGCTCGACGATGGTGGCCACCGCCACGACCTCGGCGCCCGCCTCGCGCGCCGCCTCCACCGCCGTCAGCGGCGAGCCGCCCGTGGTCGAGGTGTCCTCCACGATCAGCACGCGGCGCCCCGAGATGTCGGGACCCTCGATGCGCCGCTGCATGCCGTGCTGCTTGGCGGCCTTCCTGACCACGAAGGCGTCAAGCGTGCGGCCGCGCGCGGCGGCGGCGTGGAGCATCGAGGTGGCCACCGGGTCGGCGCCCAGCGTGAGCCCGCCCACGGCGTCGAAGCCGAGGTCCTCGGTCAGGTCGAGCATCACCCGGCCGACCAGCGGCGCGGCGACCCCGTCGAGGGTGATGCGACGCAGGTCGAGGTACCAGTCGGACTCCAGGCCTGATGAGAGGATCACCTTGCCGTGGACGACGGCCTTCTTCTGGATCTCGGCCAGCAGGTTCTCGCGATCGGTCATGCCCTTCAGCGTAGTGACCTCAGCATCTTCAGGGCCTCCTCGTACCTGCCCGGCAGCCGCAGCACCCGCACGCGCATGCCGTGCAGCAGCCTGACCCGCGCCGACAGGGAACGCGAGTGCGGCGTGAGCGCGCCCACGCGGGCCGACCCGAGCAGTGCCAGCGTCTGCCCGCCGGGAAAGACCGAGCGCAGCTGTTCGGCCAGGTTGAACGTGGCCGCCAGGCGCTCGGCCAGCTCCTCTCCCCTCCGCAGCGGCTCGGCGACCACGAGCCGGTGCCTGCCCGCCGTCGCGCCCCGATACAGCTCGGCCAGCCGGGTGCGCAGGTAGGCGACGGTCACCAGGCCGGTCAGCGGATCCTCGCAGGACAGCTCCGCCATGGGCGCGAAGGTCGCCTCCGTCCATCCGGCGGCGAACGAGCGCAGCGCCTCGAACGGCGGCTCCAGGCCCAAGGACGCGTAGAGCGCCGCCAGATCGGTCATGCCCTCGGCGATGCCCACCCCCGCACGGGCGCGGGCATCGCCGAGGGCGAGACAGGCGCGGACGACGTCGTGGCCCCTCAGCACGGCCTCGCCCGCCTGTTCGACCGCCGGAACCCACCAGTCCCCGGGCATGGACCATCCGGCCCGCATGCTCCGTTTGCGCCACCTGGCACGAAGTGACCCCGGGGTGTCCTCGTTCATCTCTCCTCCGAACCTTCTAAGAGCAAAGACGCGACTTCGGTTTAGTCATGACGCGAAATGCGGAATGATTCGCCAGGCAACCCCGCGTAATCGTGAGGTCACTATGAGTGCAGAATCGCCGCAAAGCGATGCGGATCTCCTTGAATCGGTGAGAACCGGAAACGCCGCTGCCTACGGCGAGCTCTACCAGCGCCACGTTGCCGCAGCCCGGGCCCTGGCCCGCCAGATGGTGAAGGGAGACGCCGAGGTCGAGGACGTCGTCGCCGAGTCCTTCACCAAGATCCTCGACCTGGTCGGCAGGGGAGGCGGCCCCGAGGCGGGCTTCCGGCCCTACCTGCTGACGGTCGTGCGCCGCACGGTCTACGACCGCAGCCGGGTGGAGTCGCGTGCCGTGACGACGGGCGAGATCGAGCTGTTCGACCCCGGCGTGCCCTTCGTGGACCCGGCACTGAGCGGCCTCGAGCAGTCGATGATCGCCAAGGCGTTCCTGTCGCTGCCCGACCGCTGGCGCGCCGTCCTGTGGCACACCGAGGTCGAGAACGCCAAGCCCGCCGACGTCGCGCCCCTGCTCGGCCTGTCGGCCAACGGCGTGGCCGCCCTCGCCTACCGTGCCCGCGAAGGCCTGCGCCAGGCCTACCTGCAGATGCACCTGGCCGCCGCGCCGCAGCAGGCCTGCCGGCCGGTGATCAGCAAGATGGGCGCCCACGTGCGCGGCGGCCTGGCCCGCCGCGACTCCCGCGTGGTCGACGAGCACATGGGCAACTGCGCGGAATGCCGCTCGGTCTTCCTGGAGCTGACCGACGTCAACCGCGGCCTGCGCGTCGTCGTCGGCCCCCTGTTCGCGGGCCCCGTCTTCGCCGCCTACGCCGCGACGGTCGCCAAGGGAGGCAGTGTCGCCGGCGGGGCGGGCGCCCTGCGCCAGCTCGGCAAGCTGCGCCACCTGCGCAGGCTCCCCAAGCACCAGCAGGCGGCGGTCGCGGGAGGCACCGCTGCGGCCGTGGCCGCAGCGGCCGTGCTGATGCTGGTCTCCGGCGAGGAGAAGGCGCGCAAGTCGCCGCCCCAGGCACTCGCGCCCTCGGTCAGCCACCTGCCGCCGCCTCCAGTCGTCGAGCAGCAGGAGGTGGAGCCCACGCCGGTGCCTCCGACGATCACCCCGACCGTCGCGCCGCCGCCACGCGCGCGGACCGGCGCGGCCCGGCTGAGCGCCACCATCGACCCGCTCGGATCGCTGGTCCGCGCGCATCCCGGCATCGTGGGCGTACGGCTGCGCAACGAGGGTCACGGCGCGAGCAAGCCGGTCGTGGCCGACGTGGACCTGCCGCCTGGAGTGGCCCTGGTGCCCGCAGCCCACCGGGGCCAGGGCGTGGCCGCGGTCGCCCCGGTCGGCACCGCCGACGGCTGGTCCTGCCGGCCGCGCGTGGGCGGCGCCAGATGCGCGCGCGGCCCCCTGGCCGCAGGGCGGGCCACCGCCGTCTTCCTCAGGGTCGTCGTCGACGCCCACGCCCCCGCGGGCGTCGCGCCCGCAGTGCGCATCCAGTCGGGCGACCAGCAGGTCAGAGCACGGGCCATGGCCGGGGTACGGCAGGCGGGCGCGCCCGCCCGCTTCGCCACCGACGGCAAGGTGGTCGTGCGCGCCGTGGGCAACTCGCTGCTCAGCTGTGCCGGCGACCGCGACGGCTGCGGCAACGCCCTGGCGCGCAAGGGCGACAGGCGCGACAACGATCTGTGGACCATGCGCTCCCGCGACGACGACCAGGTGGACACCACCAAGGTCTCCAGCGGCGCCCGGCTCCAGCTGCCCCGGGCCGGCCAGGTGGTCTGGGCGGGTCTGTACTGGTCCGCGGCATCGGCCGGGGGTGGGCCGATCAAGTTCCGGGCACCCGGACGCAAGGACTATCTGAACATCAGGCCGGAGGAGGTCCTCGTGCGAGACCTTCCCTCCGGACCCGGCTATCAGGCTTACGCCGATGTGACGGCGCTGGTGGCCAACGCGTCCAAGCGGAAGGGGATGTGGTGGGCGGCGGACATGCCGATGCGGGAGGGAGTCTCGCAGTACGCCGGCTGGAGCCTGGTGGTCATCGCCACCGATCCCGCCCAGCCGTACAGCCAGGCGGTCGTCATGGACACGGCGACGGTGGTGGGCGGGCAGAACGGCATGATCGCCCTGCCGCTGGGCGGCCTGCACGCCACGGCCACCCCGGCCAGGGCCGAGCTCGTCACCTGGGAGGGCGACGCCGACCTCGGCGGCGACCGGGTCTCGCTGGGCGACGGGCCGCTGACGCCGCGCGGAGGCGACCGCGACCGTGACAATGTCTTCGACAGTTCGGCCAACGGAGCGGAAGGGCTGACGTTCGGCGTGGACGTCGATACTGTCGAAGCAACGCTCGGAACGGATCCGATGCTCAGACTCGCCACCAAGAAGGACGTCGTGCTCTTCGGGGTGGCCGCGGTGAGCGTGCCCGCACGCTCATGACACTCGTGACCAAATACGGACAAACTGGTACGGTCTCCGGGAATGGTCGTCAGAGGTGAATCGCCCGGATTAGCCCTCGCGCGATCACCTGCTTGATTACCCTGATAAAGGGCCGCCGAGTCCGGCTCTGACGGTGCAGAGCCAGATATGTCGGGCCACCAAGAAAGGGGCGGATTCGCGTGGATCGCTGCGCGCTGTTCGTGGACGCTGGCTATCTGCTGGCCGACGGCGCGATGGCCGTGCACGGCACCCGCCATCGCGAGGCCGTCGCCTGGGACTATCCAGGACTGCTGCAACTGCTGTCCAACCTGTCGCGCGAACGCACCGGGCTGCCCCTGCTCCGGTGCTACTGGTACGAGGCCACCGTCGAAGGCCGTCGCACCCCGGAGCACGACGCCCTGGCGGACATCCCCGGCCTGAAGCTGCGCCTGTCGCGCATCCGCCCAGGCCGCCGCGAGGGCGTCGACGCGCAGGTCCACCGCGACCTGATGACGCTGGCCCGCAACAGCGCCATCTGCGACGCCGTCGTGGTCAGCGGCGACGAAGACCTGACCCAGGTCGTCTGCGACGCGCAGGACCTGGGCATCCGCGTGACCGTCGTGCACATCACCGCCGAGGGCAGCTGGGCCGTCTCGCGCTCGCTGCGCCAGGAGGGCGACGACCTCATCGAGATCGGCGGCGGGCACCTGCGGCCCTACGTCTCCCTCGTCACCGGGGTGCCCGAGCCCACCAACGGCCACCAGCCCGTGAGCAACGGCCAGGCCGCCGCCCACTCCCTGTCCGCGCCGCTGCCGCAGGTCGCGCCGCCGCCTCCGCCTCCCGCCTCCTCCGCGCAGATCGCCAACGCGCCCACGCAGAACCAGCCGCTGCCCTCCGTGCAGCCGCCCGCCCCGGCCAGCCCGCCGCGCTCGCACGCCGCCCCGCCCGCGCTGCCCGCCTACCCCAGCTACACGCCGGAGCCCCCGTCGGCCCCGCAGCCGACGCCGGGCGTCTCCACCGGGCAGTTCGCCACGCCCTCCAGCGCCGGCACCTACCAGCCGGGCGCGCACGGCGCCTACACCGGGCCCCAGGCCGCCCCGATCTCGCCGCCCGCCGCCGCCAACGCACCGGCGACGACGCTCGCCGACGCGGTCAAGGCCGCCCACCGCGAAGGCCACGACTTCGGCGAGTCCGTCGCCCGCGACGCGCCCGCGCTGTGGCTGGAGGCGGTGCTGGCACGCAAGCCGCGCATGCCCTCCGACCTGGAGGCGCGCCTGCTCCAGGGGTCGTCGCTGCCCATCGACTTCCTGCTGCACGACGAGGTGCGCCACGCCCTCCGCCGCGGGTTCTGGGACGCCCTGGAGCGCGCCCGCCGCTGAGCCGCCGACATACCGGCGACATACCGTGCACTCCTTAATCTGTCGTCCCTATGGCGAGAGACTTCGGGGCGTTCGCCTTCCGCGCCGGGCCTGACCTGGCGAAGGCGGCCTACCTCCTCACCGGCGACGAGCAGCAGGCGCTTCGCCTGGTACGGCACGCGCTCGTCGTCGTCGGCAGCCGGTGGCGCTTACACCAGCACGCGCCCGTCTCGATGGCCAGGCTGGCGCTGTACAGGAAGGCCCTGGCCGACGGCGTGGCGAGGGAGCGGGTGGCGGCCGTGGCCTACGGTCGTGACCACGTGTCACGCGACGACCTGCGGGTGAGCGAGGTCGACGAGGCGCCGCCGCTGCCCGCGGGTGATCCTCCGGAGTTCGACCTCACCGCCACCGTGCGATCCGTGCGCCGTGCCGTCGTGGGCAGGAGGCTGATCAGGGCCGGCCTCGCTCTGACCGTGCTGGCCGCCGTGGTGGCGGGCTACCTGGGCCTGACCCGGCCGGACCCGGCGGTCGTCGCCTCGGGCGGCTTCACCTTCACCAGGAGCGGGGAGCTGCTGACCGAGGTCGATCGCGGCTGGATGCACACGGAGACGGACGGCCCCGGCGGCTTCAGCGTCGACTTCGCCCTGCCGTACAAGGAGTGGACGGCCTGGAAACCCCCGGTGATGCCTGGCACGATCCGCTACGCCGCGCCCCTGGCCTGCCCCGGCGGGCCCGACGACCCGCCGGAGAAGCCGGGCGACATCGTGTGCGCCGGTTGGGGACTCATGATCGACACCTACCCGACGTACGCCGCCCTCCTCGGCACCCGGACGTGCCTCAGCCTCGAATGCGCCGCGGGCACGGTGATCGGCGACGCGGCCGTCCAGGTCAGAAGCGAGGGGATCCTGTCATGGACGCCCTCCGTTGCGCTCAGCCGTGACGGCCGGCAGGTCGCGTACCTGGACGCGCTCCGCCGCCGCTGGGTGGTGGCCGGCCTGGACGGTCGCGGGCCCCGCGACATCAGCCCCGTGCTCACCGCCGGTGAACTGGCTCAGCCCTCGACGGCCACGTTCTCCGCCGACGGCCTTCACGTCGTCGTCCGCGTCGACGCCTCGCGGGCGGCGCACCTTACCGACGTGGAGACCGGGCGGACGACACCTGCCGACTACGACTGCGGCGAGGGCTCCGCCACCTTCCCCTCGTGCGTGGACGCGCGGCAGGCCGTGTTCGCCGACTACTCACCCGACGGACGTCACCTCGCCAGGGCGGGCTCAGGCGAGGTCACCGTGAGGGATGCGGCTACCAGGCGGGACGTGGCACAGCACATGATCCCCGCGTGGACGAGCGCGCGGATCGCCGGCTGGATCGACGACGGGCGAGTCCTGGTCCACCTGGCGGCGACGGGCGCGGACCGCCCCTTCGGCTACTTCTCCCTCGACGCCCGCACCGGCGCGCTCACGCCCGTGGCCGAGCTCCCCGCCGAGCTCGACCCGCACCGGGCCGTCATCGGGGTCGTCGGCTGAGTGCGGTCTACGCACCGTTGAGTGCGACGGCGAGGCTGGAGGCCGCGAGCACGAGCGCGGCGGATGTTCCGGCGTACCGCTCCGGCCTGCTCCGGGACACCGCGTTGGGGATGACGCTGAGTGCGGCGAATCCGAACACGGCCCAGGTGCCGATGCCTGCGACGGGCTCCGCCACGACGTCGATCCAGCCTGCACGGTCGAGGACCACGCCCGCGAACGCGACATAGAGCACCACGGCGATGCCGCTGCCGATGCGCAGCGGTCCCGGCAGAACCCGGTGCTGCCCGCCCCACGCGAGGCTCCCCCATGGCGCGCCGAACGCGAGCGCCAGTTGGAGGACCGACAGCACGGCGAGGGCGGCGACGAAGAGGACAGGCGCCAGCTCGTTCATGATCGTCCTCCAGGGGCGAGACGCATCGCTAAGGAGAGACGATATGTCGCGTTATGCGCCTAGGTCAAGATATATCGCGTTTACCCCTCAAGGATTGAGCGGCGCCGGCATGCCGTTGGCGAACAGTTGCGCGTCGACCTGGTCGAGGGCGACACGCAGCGCGCCGAGGGCGACGCTGTCGGCGCCCAGGTGGGATGCCCTGATCTCGGGCACCCGCAGGCACAGGCGGCCCAGCTCCTGCTCCAGGGGATCGATGAGCAGGTCGGCCGAGCGGGAGTAGCCGCCGCCGAGGATGACGACCTGGGGGTCGAGGGCCAGGACGAGGGCGGCGGCGCCGACGGCCAGGTCCTTGACGTAACGGCGCAGCGCGGTCCGGGCGTCGCGGTCGCCCGAGCGGGCGTGCTCGAAGACCCAGGCGGCCTTGTCGTTGGGGTGGATGTCGCCGGGCACCCCCGGACAGTTCTCGATGTGCGAGGGCGCGGACTCCCACCTGACCGCCTTGAGAGCGCCGATCTCGCCGGCCGCTCCGCCGTACCCGCGGCGTAGGGTGCCGTCGAGGATGAGCCCGGCGCCGGTGCGCATGCCCGCGAGAAGGTAGACGATGTCGTCGGCGTCCTGGGCGGCGCCCTGCCAGCGCTCGGCGACGGCGGCGAGTTTGCAGTCGTTCTCGACGAGGATCGGGCAGCTGAACCGGGCGGCGAGGTGCTCGGCGGGGGAGACGGTGCCCCAGCCGGGCAGCGGGGTGAACAGGGTGGTGCGGCCGGTGGCGTCGACGGGGCCGGTCACGCCGACGGTCACCGCCCAGATCTGGTCGGGCCGCATGCCGGCGGCCGACAGGCACTGCGTGATGGCGGTGTCGACGGCCTGGAGCCGCGCGTCAGGGTCGGCGTCAGGGGAGACCGGCAGGCGATGGCTGTGCAGGACCTGGCCTTCGAGGTCGGCGAGCAGGATGAGGATCTTGTGGCCGCCGACGTCGACGCCGAGCACGTGGCCGGCGCCGGCGTTGAAGCGGTAGCGGCGGGCCGGGCGGCCCACCGTGCTGCCGTCGGGTTCCACGACCTTGACCCAGCCGTCGGTGACGAGGCCGCGGACCACGACGTCGGTCCCCGGCCGCGACAGGCCGATCCGGCCGGCGAGCTCGGTGACGGTGGCGGGCGGCTGACCCCGCATCGCCCGGACGATGTTGAGCGAGTTGAGTTCGCGGAGCCTGCTGACATCGGCCCCGGCCACCTCGGCCACCCCGTACCCCCAATTATGCTTCGGCGAAGCGAAATTCTAGCGGCTCCTCAGGAGATCGGATACTGCCGTGCCGGGTCCAGCGCGGCGGTGAAATCGACGACACGGCCGTCGATGGCGAACCTGTACCGCGCCTCCTGGACGATCTCCGGCTGCTCCGCGAGGTAGGCCGCCAGATGGCCGAGCTCGTCGGGACTGAGCCAGGAAGGCGGGTCGGAGACGGCCTTGAACCCGCAGATGGAGGCCAGGTCCTTCAGCCAGTCCTTCTGGGTGTCGGTGAGCAGGTTGAGGCGGCTGCGGAAGTAGACGATGTCGGGATCGACCTGCAGCAGGGGCGACTGCCACAGCCGGTGCAGCGTGTTCACGACCGCGTTGTAGGCCATGGCGTCCGAGGGGTCGTCGCTGGCGTAGTTGGTCCAGAGGGGCGCGACGTCGGGGCCGCTGCGCAACCCGTCGATCAGTCCGAGCGAGGGAAGCAGCAGGCCACCGCTGCCCAGCAGGTAGACCTCGGGGCCCGCGACGCGCCTGATCAGCGCGAGCCCGTCCCGGTAGGCCTGCTCGCGAGGCGTGCCCGAGTGCCGGACACCGGGGATCGCACCGGCGTTGATGAAGTCGATCTTGAGGTAGGTGAAGCCCCACTCGTGCACGACGCGATGGATCAGCCGGGTGAGGTGTTCCTGGACGCCGGGGTGGGTGAGGTCCAGGGCCCAGTAGGAGGTGCCCCAGTTGTGACCCGCGACGACCGGCCGGCCCTCGGCGTCACGCAGCAGGTACTCGGGGTGCTCGCGGGCCGTGCGCGAGGTGGGCAGCACGATGAACGGCGCCAGCCACAGCCCGGGGACCATGCCCGCGGCGCTGATCCGTTCGGTCAGGGCACGCATGCCGGAGGGGAACTTGTCATTGGGCTCCCAGTCGCCGACGGCCTGCTCCCAGCCGTCGTCGACCTGGACGACGTCGTACGGCAGGCCGGCCAGCCCGGCGATGTCCTTGTTCAGGAGCTGCTCGGTGACACCCTCGTAGTAGGCGTACCAGGTGCACCACACGTTGCCCGCCCGCCGCTCGCTGCCGCCGATCCGTTCGGCCAGCAGGCCGGCGTAGCGGGCGAAGACCTCGGCCTCGGAGCCGTAGGCCAGGAACCAGGACGCGCCGTCCTCCTCGCACCAGCCGGCGAGGGTGTCGTGGTCGGCCGCGAGCCTGGGGGTGCCCAGTCCGAGAGAGCCCAGCAGCAGTACGCGGCCGTCGGCGCCCTGCAGCGCCGCCACGGCCGAGGAGTGATGGCGGGACGGGTCGTCCCATCCGGTGTCGTCCGCGGTCAGGCGCCGCTCCGGGTTGGCGATCCGCAGCGGGGGCTCGCTGAGCCTGCGCCAACCGCACGGGCTCCAGGAGTTCTGGCCGTGGCGGTAGAACAGGGCGTCGGCGAGGCCGTGCAGGATCGCGACCCGGCCCGGCGGCAGCACGACACCGCCGGTCACGGGAATCACGGGCTCGGAACCGGCGAGCTCGACCGCGAAGTCACGGCCGGCCAGGTTGACGAGCAGGGGCATGGTTCTCCTTCGAGCAGAGCGGCGGTGACCGTACGGCGGGAACGCACCTGGCGGATCCCGCCGGACGGGGCAGACAGTGGAACGATCAGCCGAACAGGCCGTTGACCTGCTGGTTGGCCTTCTGCAGGGCCTCAGCGGGCTCGATCTGGCCGAGGATGACCGCCTGCAGGGAGTCCTGCACGATCTGGCTGATCTCCGTGCCGTGTTCGGTGATGGGCAGCAGGAACGTGCCGCCGGGGGTCTTGGTGTAGTCGACGTAGACCTGCACGTCGCGGCCCTTCGCCTTGTGGGCGGCCAATGCCTTCTCGGTCGCGGTCTTGATCGCCGGGAAGACCACGGCATTCCCGCCCACCACGTCCTGGCAGGCGCTCGATCCGAGGTACTTCACCCACTTCCACGCGGCGTCCTTGTTCTTGGTGCCCGCCCAGATCGCGTCCGACAGGCCGTTGATCGCGCTCTTGCGGCTGCCGACCGGGCCGACGGGCAGCGGGGCGAGCGCGAACTTCTGCTCGGCGCCCTCACCCAGGTAGGTGTTGATGGTCCAGGAGCCGGCGATCGTCAGCGCGGCCTTGCCGGAGTTCATCACCGCGTCGATGCCGAGCGTCGACTGCTTGTCGAAGCGCGGCGCGAACCCCTTGTCGGTCAGCGCCTTGTACCAGGCGATGGTCTCGATCAGCTTGGGGTCGTCGTACTTGTACTGGGTGCCCCATGGGTTCTTGTCGAGGTAGGTCCAGCCGTTGGCGGCGGCCAGCTCGCCCCAGCCGTTCTGGCCCTGGGAGCCGTCGTTCCACTCGGGCTGGTAGCCGTAGACCTTGACGTTGTCCTTGTCGAAGGCCGGGTCGAGGCCGTTGCGGCCCTTGTCGTCGACGGTGAGCTTGGCGATGACCTGCTCGAAGCTGCCGCCGTCCTGCGGGTTCCACGTGAGCTCGGCCAGTTCCTCGGGCTTGACGCCTGCCTTGGCGAGCATGTCGCTGTTGTAGACCACCGCCTCGGTGTCCCAGTCCTTGGGCAGGCCGTAGCGCTTGCCGTCCTTGGTCCACAGGTCGGCCAGGCCGTCCTGGTACTGGGTGAGATCGACCTTCTCGGAGTCGACGTAGGGCTGGATGTCGAGGATCTGCTGGCTGGAGACGAACTGCGGGTAGTACGAGACCTGGTTGGTCCACACGTCCGGCGCCTCGCCGGCGGCCAGCTGGGTGGTCAGGTTCTGCCAGTACTGCGCCCAGGCCGTCTGGGTGATCTTGACGGTGATGCCCGGGTTCGCGGCGGCGAAAGCGTCGGCGCAGGCCTGATATGAGGCGAGCTGGTTGTCGTCCCACAGCCAGTAGTTGAGCGTGACCTGCTCGCTGCCGCCCGCGGCGGGGGCGGGCGTCTCGGAACTGCTGCACGCGGTGAGCGCGGAGCTCGCCAGCAGCCCGGACAGCAGCGCGGTGCCGACCCGCTTCCTTGTGTTCATCGAGGTGCCTCTTCCTGGGGGATGGGGCCGGAGAAAGTTCCCTCTTGCCCTTGGTGGCTCTCTCGAATAATGATGTGGCTCATCGAAAATTTGTCAAGGCTAGCTCATAAGTCATGAGGAGGATTTCGATGATCCGCACGTCGATCCGGGTGACGATCGTCGCCGCCCTGGCCGCGGCCGTGGCGGCGGTGCCCGCCCCTGGCACGGCCTTAACCGCCCAGCCAGGCTGGCGGGACCTGCCCGCGGGGGAGGCGCCGAACGTCAGTCCGCTGGCGGGCTTCATCCCCTACGCGGGGGAGTACTCCACGTTCCCGCACTCGATGGAATGGTTCTACCTGCCGCTCAACGCGGTGATGAAGGGTCCGCACCGCTTCGACTGGCGGGCACTCGAAGAGCAGCTCAACACGATCGCCGCCCGGGGCCACCAGGCCGCGTTCCGGTTCTACCTCGACTATCCCGGCAAGCCCAGCGGCGTCCCGCAGTACCTGCTGGACGAGGGCCTGCTCACCCGGCCCTACGACGACTTCGGCAACAACGGGCAGAGCGTCTCGCCCGACTACGACGACCCGCGCCTGGTCGCCGCGCTCGACCGGTTCATCGCCGCGCTCGGCCGCCGCTACGACGGCGACCCGCGCGTGGGATTCGTCCAGCTCGGCCTGCTCGGCTTCTGGGGCGAGTGGCACACCTGGCCGCACAACGGGGAGCCGGGCACGGAGAACTGGTTCGCCTCCCCGGCCCAGCAGCTCAGGATCCTCGACGCCTACGACAGGGCCTTCGACAGGACCCGGCTGATGGTCAGGTATCCAGGCGCCGACAACAAGGCCCACGACCTGGGCTACCACGACGACTCCTTCGCCTACTCCACCCTGCCGGGACCCGGCTGGCACTTCATGGACCTGATGAACCAGGCCGGGACCGCCGACAAGTGGAAGACCAACACGGTCGCCGGCGAACTGCGGCCCGAGCTGCAGGGCTGCATCTTCGACCCCACGCCCTGCGCCAGTGAGGACTTCGCCACGAGCGTCGCCCAGACCCACGCCACCTGGCTGCTCAACCACTACGCCTTCACCCCCGGCTACTCGGGCGCGACCTACGACAAGGCCCTGGCCAGTGCGAAGTCCCTGGGCTACCGGCTGCGGGTCACGTCCGTGAAGACCGAGCGCCGCGGCGTCTCCGTCCGGATCCGGAACGACGGCGTGGCCCCGTTCGCCTACGACTGGCCCGTCCAGGTGGCAGCCGTCGGCCGCGACGGCCGGATCACCAGGACCTGGACGACGCCGTGGCGGCTGACGCAGATCATGCCGGGCGAGCCGGTGGAGCTCACCGCCGCGCTGCCGGGACTGCGCAAGGGCGAGCAGACGCTGGTGCTGCGGGCCGCCAACCCGCTGCGCAACGGCGTGCCGCTCCGCTTCGCCAACGCGGGCCAGGACACGACCCTGAACGGCTGGCTGACGCTGGGCGACTGAAAGCACGAGGCTCCGCCGTACGAGATGTACGGCGGAGCTTTTCACTTCATGCCGGAGAAGTTCATCGACTGCACCAGCCGCTTGCCCAGGAAGACGAGCAGGAGGAGCACGGGCAGGATCGACAGCACCGATCCCGCCATGAGCCCGGTCCAGTCAGGAGCCCGGTTCGGCGACTGCTGCAGGAAGACCCCGAGCCCCACCGTGAGGACGCGGGTGCTCTCTGCCTTGCCGACCAGCAGCGGCCACAGATAGTCCTTCCAGCTCCACACGATGGTGGTCAGCCCGATGGTGATCAGCGGGCCTCGGCTCATGGGAAGCACGATCTTCCAGAACAGCCCCCACCTCCCGATGCCGTCGAGCGTCGCGGCCTCCTCCACGTCGCGGGGGATGGACAGGAAGAACTGGCGCAGGAAGAAGACCGCGAACGGCGTCATCAGCAGGCTGGGCAGGACCAGTCCTGGGATGGTGTTCAGGATCCCCAGCTGCTTGACCAGGACGAAGTTCGGCAGCAGCGTGAAGATCGGGGGCACCATGAGGGCCGCGATGATGATGCCGAACGCCACGTCCCTGCCGGGGAAGCGCAGCCGGGCGAAGGCGTAGCCGGCCATGGCGCAGCAGAAGGTCTGCACGACCGCGATGAGCCCGCTGTAGACCATCGAGTTGAACGTGTAGCGCAGGAAGTTGATCTGCGCGCCTGACCCGCCCGCGGCCCTGGCCTCCTCGGCGCCGACCAGGCCCAGCACGCGGCTGAAGTTGATCAGCGTGGGGTTGTCGGGCCACAACGCGGTGGAATCGCGGAACAGGTCGCCCGCCGGCGTGAGTGCCGTGCGGATCATCCAGTAGAAGGGGAAGACGGTGAGCACGACCGCGGCGGCGAGTGCGAACCAGGAGACGCCCCTGGAGATCTTCATAAGGCTCCTTAGCCCAGGTCCGAACGCGACGCGCGCAGCATCCGCATCTGCAGGGTCGTCAGCACGCCGAGGATGAGCACGAGCACCATCGCGATGGCGGAGGCGTATCCCATGTGGAAGTAGGTGAACGCCTGTTGGTAGATGTAGTAGTAGATGACCCTGGTCTCGGGGATGGGCGGCTTGCCGCCGTACACGACCGCGACCGTGTCGAAGATCTGGAACGAGCCGATCAGCGACACCACCAGCACCAGCGCGATGATGGGGCGCAGGAGCGGCAGGGTGATCGACCGGAACATCCGGATCTCGCCCGCGCCGTCGATCGCCGCCCCCTCGTACAGGTGCGGGGGGATCTGCAGCATCCCGGCGTAGAGCAGCAGCGCGGTGTAGCCCGTGTAGGACCAGCTGTTGACCAGCGCCACGAGCGGCATCGCCCAGTCGGGGGAGTTGAACGACAGGGTCGTGTCGAGGCCGGTCAGGCCGATGAGGTGGTTGACGAAACCGAGGTCGGGGTCGAGCATCCACGCCCACAGCAGGCCGATGGTCACGTTCGGCACCAGCCACGGCACCAGCAGCGTCGCCCGCAGGACGACTGACCGGGTCAGGCGGTGCATGAGCGCGGCCAGGCCGAGGGCGACCACCGTCTGGGAGACGATGTTGACGACCACGTAGTAGCCGGTGACCTTCAGCGCGTTCCAGAACTGCCCGTCGCTGACGAGTTCCTTGTAGTTGTCGCCGCCCACGTAGGAGGGGTCGTTCAGCAGGCTGTAGTCGGTGAACGAATACCAGACGCCACGGACCGTCGGGTAGGCGTAGAAGACGGCGAACCCGATGATCACCGGGAGCAGGAACAGCCAGCCGACCAGGCGATCGTCTCGCCGCCTTCGCAGGCGGCCGTGAGGCCCCGCATGCTGGCCGGTCCCGGCGCCGAGTCGTGTCCCAACCGCGTGCATGCGTGCTCCCTATCGACAGCCTGTCATCGCTCAATAATGATGTGGACTAGCGATAGTTTGTCAAGGTCTAATCATATGTACGGCAGCGCAGACCGCTTGCGATATCGAAACCTTCATGCTTCTATCTCGTTACATCAAGGTTTCGTTCGCACAACCTCACCCCCCCGAGGCTCGCATGAAGATGAGACGTTGGTTCGCCTCCCTCGCCGCCACCACGACCCTCCTGTTAGGCACCGCGGTCCCCGCGTCGGCCGCCCCCGCCGGACCTCCCGCCCGGCCGCCCGCCGGACCGGGGCCGGACACCACCCTCACCACCCACACCTACGCCTACGCCCCCACCCCCGTGGGCCAGCCGCTGAAAGGCTTCGCCCCCTACCTGTTCCCGGGTGACAACTACGACGCCAAGTACCCGGGCGGCGTCATGTGGACCTACTTCGCACTCAACGAGGTCATGAAGGACCCCTCCACCTGCTCCTCCATCGACTGGACGCTCTTCGAGAAGGCCCTCGACGAGGCGGCCGTATGGGGCCGTCAGGTGGCCTTCCGCTTCTACGTGGAGTATCCGGGTGGCTCCGGCACCCACCCGGGCAACGGCATCCCGCCCTGCCTCAACGGCAAGACGGCCCTGCGCACCAACGGCTTCTGGGGCACCGTCAGCCCCGACTACGACGACCCCGACGTCATCGCCGCGTTCACCACCTTCATCAACGCCTTCGCCGCCCGCTACGACAAGGCGGGCCCCGCAGGCACGGCCGACCCGCGGATCGGCTTCATGTCCCTGGGCCTCGTCGGGCTGTGGGGCGAGTGGCACACCTGGCCCTACGATCGGGACCTGGCCGACGGCCACCCCGACCTGATGCCGACCGACGCCACCATCCGCACCCTCATCAACGCCTACGACGCGGCCTTCGACAACATCCAGCTCGAGGTCCGCTATCCCGGTCTGGCGGGCACGCAGACGGCGAACATCGGCTTCCACGACGACTCCTGGCCCTACAAGGAGCACCGCGGCGGCCAGCTCAAGAGCATGACGCTGCCCAGATCCATGAACGGCTGGGACGACGCGTTCACCCAGATCATGCTCGACAACGGCACCGAGAACCGCTGGACCACCCACTCGATCGGCGGCGAGGCCAGGCCGGAGATCCAGGGCACGCTGTACGCCAACTACCCGGCGGGCGGCGGCCAGGTCGACGACGTGCTCGCGGCCACGGAGCTCACCCACATCAGCTGGATGATCAACCAGACCGGAGCGGGCGGCTACAGCCCCACCGACCCCAAGGTCGCCGCGGGCGTGCGGAAGATGGGCTACAACCTGCACATCCCGCAGGCCAACTTCAACGCGAGCGCCCCGGGCACCTTCAAGGTCGGCGTCACCGTCCAGAACGACGGCGTGGCGCCCTTCTACTACCCGTGGACGTTCGTCCTGGGCCTGCGCGACTCCGCCGGGAACGTGGTCAGGACCTGGGACACGAACTGGGACATCCGCACCGTCCAGCCGCTCAGGATCCGGGCCTTCCCCGACTGGAACGTCGGCTCCGACCCGACCTACGTCGACTACGGCCGCCCGGTGAACTTCTCGGCCGACCTCAACGCCGCGGGCGTGCCCGCCGGAAGCTACCAGCTGGTCCTGCGCGTGCGTAATCCGCTGGAGGCCGTCACCAAGGAGGTGCTGCGCAACCGCCCGGCGTCCGTCAGGCTCACCGACTGGATCATCGACCGGTGGCGCCCGGCCTATCCTCTATCGTTCGCCAACGCCAACCAGCGCGCCGACGGCTGGGTCGACCTGGGGGCGGTCAGCACCACCGGCACCTGCGGCGGTGACTGCGCGGCGCCGTCCACCCCCTCCGGCCTCACCGTCACAGGACGCACCGACACCAGCGTCTCGCTGACGTGGTCGGCCTCGACCGACACCGGCGGCAGCGGCCTGAGCGGCTACAACGTCTACCGCTCAGGCGCCAAGGTCACCGCGACCCCCGTCACGGGCACCACCTTCACCGACACCGGCCTGTCGGCCGGCCGCACCTACCAGTACACCGTGGAGGCGGTCGACAACGCGGGCAACCTGTCCGCCAGATCCGCCGCCGTGAGCGCGACCACAACGGGATGCTCCGGCGACTGCACCGCGCCCACCGCACCCACGCTGGCCTC
Source organism: Nonomuraea soli (assembly GCF_013761175.1). Classification (GTDB taxonomy): domain Bacteria; phylum Actinomycetota; class Actinomycetes; order Streptosporangiales; family Streptosporangiaceae; genus Nonomuraea; species Nonomuraea soli. The sequence continues at coordinate 320,719 of NZ_JACDUR010000003.1, read as the reverse complement.
GACGGGCAGGACCTCCACCTCGGTGTCGCTGTCGTGGAGCGGGGCCACCGACAACACCGGCGTCACCGGCTACGAGGTCTATCGCGGCGCCACCCGGGTCGGCACCCCCACGGGCACCACCTACACCGACGACGGCCTGACCCCGTCGACCAGCTACACCTACACGGTCAAGGCCAAGGACGCGGCGGGCAACCTGTCGCCGTCGAGCAACCCGGTCACCGTCTCCACGACGGCGAACGCGGGCCTGGTGCTCGACAACTTCGACGGCGCGTATCCAGGGCAGAACGACCTGGGCAAGTGGACGGGAGGCAACTGCTTCCTGGACGGCGGCGGGTCGGGCGTGGCCACGGGCGGGGCGTTGAGCCTGCGCTACAACAACTGCGGCTGGTTCGGCAGTGACGTCGGCGTCGATCTCAGCTCGAAGACGCACCTGGTGATGCGGGTCAAGGGCGCGGCGGGCGGCGAGCAGGCGCACTTCAACCTGGGCCTGGGCGGTGCCACGAAGGTGTTCGGCGACTACACGCTCGACGGCGGGGCGCATCCGGTCATCACGACGGCCTACCAGGACATCAGGATCCCGATGGCCGCCAACGGCATCAGCCGCAACTCGCCGAGCCAGCTGGCCATGGGCTTCTGGTACGGCGGGGCCTCCACGATCACCATCGACGAGATCCGCTTCGAGTAGCAGTCGTTCGTGCCGGCCCCGATCCCGCTTTCGTAGGGGTAAGCTCCTGGCCTCAGGAGGTTTCGGATGGCAAAGGTCGTCATCATCGGGGCCGGCAACGTCGAGCTCACTCGAAAGATCCTCTCGGATCTCTTCTCCTGTGCCGAACTGGCCGGCACCCTCCACATCGCGTTGCACGACGTCGACCCGGGACGCCTGGCGACCGCGCGGCACCTGGCGTCCAGGCTCGACGCCGAGGCCGGCGCCCGCGCCCGCATCGACGCCGGCGACGACAGGCGGCCGCTGCTCGACTCGGCCGACTTCGTCATCTGCCAGTTCAACATCGGCGGCCACGACGCGGTCCTGCGCGACTTCGAGATCTCCCGCAGGTACGGCCTGCGCCAGACGCTGGGCGACACCCTTGGCGCGGGCGGGATCTTCCTCGCCCTGCGGACCATCCCCGAGGCCGTGGGCCTGGCCGGCGACATGACCGAGTTGTGCCCCGACGCCTGGCTGCTCAACTACACCGATCCCATGGCCACCCTGTGCTGGGCGATCCGCGCCGCGACGCCGCTGCGCAACGTCGCGGGATTGTGCTACTCCGTGCGCGACACCCACGCCCTGCTGGCCGACCTGGTCGGCCGCGAGCTGGAGGAGATCGACTTCCTCACGGCGGGAGTGAACCACCAGGCGTTCGTCCTGCGATTCGAGAGCGAGGGGCGCTCCCTCTATCCGGAGCTCGACCTGCTCATGGAGAGCGACCAGGAGCTGCGCGGCCACGTCCGCAGCGAGATCTACCGCCGTTTCCGCTACTTCCCCACCGAGTCGAGCGAGCATGCCGCCGAATACGTGCCGTGGTTCCTCCCGCACGACCAGGAGGTCGTACGGCTCGGCCTGCCCGTCGACGAGTCGCTGAGGCGCAGCGCCCGCAAGCTCGACTCGTACGAGCGCCTGAGAGGGTCGCTGGCCACCGGCGAACCGCTGCTCGCCCGCTGGAAACACTTCGAGATGGCCTCCGAGATGATCCACTCGATGATCACCGGGACACCTCGCGAGATCCATCTGACCTTGCCGAACGCGGGCCTCATCGACAACCTGCCCGCCGAGGCGTGTGTCGAGGTGCCCGCGGTCGTCGACAGGTCGGGTGTGCGCCCGCGGCGGGTGGGCTCGCTGCCGGTGCAGCTCGCCGCGTTGAACCGCACGTTCCTCAATGTGGTGGAGCTGACCGTGACCGCGGCCCTGGAGGACCAGCGCTCGGCGGTGTACCAGGCGGCCATGCTCGATCCCAACACCTCGGCCACGCTGCCGGTACCGGCCATCGAGCGGCTGTGTGACGAGCTCATCGACGCGCACCGGGCGCTGCTGCCCGCCGGCATCGTGCGCGGCACGCCGACGACGTCGGGCAGGGCGCGATGATGGCCGAAGGGGAGGCGGCGGCCGACATCGCCGTCGACGACAGGCGCGAACGCATCGTCTCGATGGTGACGGAGCACGAGTTCGTCCGCGTGACGGACCTGGCAGAGATCTTCCGCGTCACCAGCGTCACGATCCGCGCCGACCTCGAACTCCTCGACAAGCAGGGAGCCATCCGCCGCGTCCGAGGCGGAGCGATCCCGGCCAAGCCGTACCGTCCCGCCGAGGCGTCATCTGACGCCTCGGCCGGCAGCGCGGCGCTGGAGAAGACCCGGCTCGCCCGTCACGCGGCGGGGCTCGTGGCCTGCGGCGAGAGCGTGATCATCGACGCGGGCACCACGATGACCCTTCTCGCCCGCGCCATCGTCGCCCGCGCCGACCTGACCGAGGTCATCGTCTTCACCAACAGCCTCCAGGTCGCCATCGAGCTCGAACCCGCCATCCCGCGCATCACCGTGCTCGTCACCGGAGGCACCCTCAGGCCCGCCACGCACGCGCTCGTCGACCCGCTCGGCGCGCCCATGCTCGAACGGATCCACGCCGACACGCTCTTCCTCGGGTGCCACGGCGTCCACCCGGAGCACGGCGTCACCTCCGAGCACCTCCTGGAGGCGGAGATGAAGCGCAGGATGATCGCGGCCTCGCGGCGGCGGATCGTCCTGGCCGACTCCTCCAAGCTCGGCAGGACCGGGCTGGCGCCCATCCACCTCCTGGGGGAGTCCGACCTGCTGGTCACTGGCAGGGAGGCCGATGCGGGGATCGTCACCGAGCTGCGCGCGGGCGGCGCCCGCGTCGACCTCGTCGACTAGCCCCGCCGCAGCCGGGCGCCGAGCCAGGTGTGCAGGTCGTCGAGCGCCGCCTCGGCCATAGGTGTCGCGTGGCCGGTGAAGCCGTGCGGCGCGGCGGGGTAGACGCGCAGGTCGACATCGACGCCGGCCGACGAGAGCCGCGCGGCCATGGCGAGGTTGTCGCCCAGCAGGATGTCGTCCTCCCCGACGATGATCAGCGCCGGTGGCAGGCCGGCGGGATCGGCGTAGATCGGGGAGAGGTCGGGCTGGGTGCGGTCCTGCTCGGAGCCCGCGTAGGCCTCGATGAAGTACTCGTCGGCGATCAGGCGCCCGCTGGGGGTCAGCCCGCTGAGGTCGTAGGTGCCGAACTGCAGCACGGCGGCGCGGAAGGCGGCCATGCCACGATCGCGCAGCCGTACGAGGGTGGTCATCGCCAGGGTGGCGCCCGCGGAGAACCCGCCGATGGCGAGGCGATCCGTCCCGAACAGGGTGGCCGCGTTTCCGGCGAGCCACATCGCCGCGGTTTCGCAGTCGTCGGGCGCGGCCGGCCACGGGTTCTCCGGCGCGAGCCGGTAGTCGACGCTGACGACCACGATGCCGAGCGTGTCGGCCAGCAGGCGGTTGCGCACGTCGCTCGCCGCCGCCGAGCCGCTGTAGAAGCCGCCGCCGTGGATGTCGAGGAACACCCCGGTGGCTTGCGCGAACTGAACCGCGGGTCGGCCATGACCTGCGGTGGGCGTGGCCGGGAGGTGGATCCTGACCGGGACCGTGCCGTCGATCAGCTCGACGGTCGCCGGCGGGTCCGACGGCGCGGGTGGCTTCGCCGAGGCGCGGATCGCCCGGAGTTCGTCGCCGTTGCTCGGGCCCCGGCCAGTGCCTCGCCTGGCGTAGAACGCGCGGGTCGCCTCAACGAGAGGGGCCAGCCGGGGGTCGGGGCGGGGATTCAGCCGCGCTTGGGCCATACCGGGCCCTCGTCGGTCCAGGTGACGCCCTTGTTGCGGCACAGGCAGAAGGGGTGGCCGATCGGGTCGGTGTAGATCCGCCAGCCGTAGCCCTCGGGGCCGATGAAGTCCTGCCGCAGGGTCGCGCCGAGGTCGAGGATGCGGCGCTGCTCGGACTCGATGTCGTCGACCTCGAAGTCGAGGTGGAACTGCTTGGGGTGCTCGGTGTCTGGCCACTGCGGAGCGCGGTAGTCGTCGACCCGGATGAAGGCCAGCTCGATCTCACCGAAACGGATGCCGGCCCAGTCGCCGTGGCTGCCGTCCTTGATCGGGCGGCCCGTCACCTCGGAGTAGAAGGCCGCCAGTTTCATGGTGTCAGGGCAGTCGATGATGAAATCGGTGAGTCGGAGCATCCGACGAGCCTGCCACAAGATCGCGGATGCCCCGGCCCGCCAGGTGGCGAGCCGGGGCATCACTGATCAGGAGAGGGGCGGGTAGGCGTTGGCCAGCAGCTGGCGGAACTGCGCCGAGAACCACTGACCGGAGATCGGGGCGTCGGGCAACGCACCGCTCATGTTGTTCTTGTTGCGGTCGTTACCGGTGTAGGTCGGGTCGCACATCCGGTCGAAGCCCTTGCCCTCGTTGTTGGGGATCTCCTTGCTGGAGCCGTCGGACTCGCCCGGAGGCTTGATCCAGACGTAGGCGTCGATGCCGGCCGCGGGGGCCGCCTGGGGACGCTCGCCGAGGCCGGCGCCGCTCTGGTTGCACCAGTTGCCGGCGTGCAAGCGCCGGTCGACGCGCGACTGGTCGACGAAGGTGTCGAGGACGTTGGAGGTGCTGGGTGCGGTCGGCCGTGCCGTACCGCCCCAACCGTTGCGGGAGGTGTCGATGAGCATGCCGATGGTCGACGGGAAGCCTTCGGAGATCAGGCGCGTGCGGAAGGCCTGGGCGAAGGTGAGCTCGTCGACGTACCAGTTCCAGTCGAGCCACTTGGAGGCGCGCACGCTCTGGCCGTTGACCTGCGTGTTGATGGTGAAGTGCGGCTCGCGCAGAGCGGAGTAGTTGGCGGTGTTGGTGATGAAGCCGTGCACGGTGGCGCGGCCACCGGTGGCGCCGGCGGCGGTGGAGGAGAACAGCTGGGCGGCGGGCCCGAAGTTGGTGTCCCAGCCGAGCCAGCCGTGGTGGGCGGCGTCGACGTAGTTGTAGACGTTCGGGATCGCGTACAGCTTGCTCAGGGCGTACTGCACACCCTCGACGTAGGCGCCGGAGTCCTTGGCCTCCTGGCACTTGGCCAGGTTGAGGTTGGTGACCAGGTTCGGCAGCGAGTCGATCTCGACGATCGCGACGATGCGCAGGTTGCGGTACTTGGAGTCCGACATGATCGCGGCGATCGGGTCGATGTACTCGGTCTTGTACCGGTTGAGGCCGTTCTCTGCGATGAGCAGCTCGCCGTTGGAGGCCAGGGCGGAGCAGTCACGGTTGGGCAGGTTGTAGATGACGAACTGGATCGTCAGCGGCCTGGAGCCGTTGGCGGCGTCCTGGGCGACGGCCGCGTCGAGGTGGGCGCGCAGGCCCTTCGCGGAGGAGCTGCCCGCGATGGCGGCGATGCGGTCCATCCACACACCGGTCGAGACGGAGGCGACGGCGCTGCCTCCGGGCTCGGCGGCGGCCTTGGCGCTCCAGTCGGAGTTCACGTAGCCGTCGGCGCCGGAGTAGGGGTTGTCGACGCGTCCGGGGCCGGTGCCGCCGTCGTTGTCGGACTCGGTGGCGGTGACGGTCACCGAGGTGAGGCCGGTGGAGGCGACGGTGAACGGCCGGGAGCCGTTGGTCTCGTCGCTGTCCTCGGCCGCGGCGACCGTGACGTTCTGCGCGGTGTTCCAGTTGGAGGTGGTGAAGGTCAGCGAAGCGCCGCCGGAGACGGTCAGGTCGCTGTCGCCGCTGCCTGCCGTACTGGTGACCGTGACGTTGCCGGTCGGCTGCGACTGCAGGCGCACCCCGTAGGTGGCGCTCCCGCCCTCGTTGACGCTCACGGCGGTCGGGGCGACCACGAGGGCCTGGGTGCCGCCGCCGTCGTTGTCGGACTCGGTGGCGTTGACCGTGACCGAGGTCAGGCCGGTGGAGGCGACGGTGAACGGGCGGGTGCCGTTCGTGGTGTCGCTGTCCTCGGCGGCCGCGACGGTGACGTTCTGCGGCGTGTTCCAGTTCGACGGGGTGAAGGTCAGGGAACCGCCGCCGGAGAGGGTGAGGTCGCTGTCGCCGCTGCCTGCCGTACTGGTGACCGTGACGTTGCTCGACGGCTGCGACTGCAGGCGCACGGAGTAGGTCGCGGTCGCGCCCTCGGTGACGCTGACGCTGGTCGGGGAGACGACCAGGGACTGAGTGCCGGTCCCGGGGCCGGAGCAGGTCGTTCCGTTGATCGCGAAGGTGTCGGGGTTGGCGCCCGAGCCGGAGCCGTTGAAGCCCACGGACCACTGCGCGCCGCTCGCCTTGCTGCCGTTGTAGGAGGCGTTGGCGATGCTGACGGCGGCGCCGTTCTGCGTCGGCACCCCGTCCCAGGCGTTGGTGATCCTCTGGTTGCCGGGGAAGGTGAAGGTCAGGTTCCAGCCGTTCAGCGCGTCGCCGTGGTTGGTGATCGCGATGCTCGCACCGAAACCGCCGCCACCCTCCCACGTCTTGGAGTAGGTGACGGAGCAGGCGATGGCCGCCTGCGCGCTGGTGGGCTGGAGCGCGACGAGGCCGAGGGCCGCGACCGTCACGGAGGTCGCGGTCACCGCCCATCGCCGCCAGCGGGGAAGAACACTCACGGATACTCCTAGGGGTTGGGAGCGCTCCCACATAGTTGAGCGGGGTTCACAACTCTGTACAGCCGCCCGTGGGCAAAACCCGGAAAATGCCAGGAAACCGATGAAAGTTTCAGAACCAGATACCGGGTTACCTCGATGAAACGCGGATGACATTGACATGACCCACGGGATGGCCGTCATGGTATGGGAGCGCTCCCAACCCACCGGCTCACCCCCTGGAGCTCTCGGATGCGAAAACCCGCACTGTGGGCGGCACTCGCCACCCTCCTCACCGGGATGGCCGTCGCGGCTCCCGCCCAAGCGGCGGTCGCCTGCACGGTCACCTACAACAAGACCTGGGAAGGAGGCGGCGGCTTCGGCGCGAGCATCGCGATCACCAACCAGGGTGACGCGCTGAACGGCTGGACGCTCACCTTCACCTTCCCCGGCAACCAGCGGATCACCAACGCCTGGGACGGCGTCCCGACGCAGAACGGCGCCAACGTCAGCATCGTCAACGCCTCCTACAACGCCAACAAGGCGTCCGGTGCGCAGTGGACGGTCGGCTTCAACGGCACGGGCTCAGGCGCCAACCCCGACACGTTCGCGATCAACGGCACCACCTGCACGGGCCCGCAGCAGCCGCAGAGCCTGATGGTGACCCCGACCAGCGTGAGCGTGCCCGAGGGCGACGACGAGACGTTCGCCGTGCGGCTGCAGTCGCAGCCGTCGAGCAACGTCACCGTCACCACCACCGCGGGCACCGGTGACAGCGACCTGACCGTCGCGAGCGGCACCCCGCTGACCTTCACCCCGTCGAACTGGAACACCCCGCAGCTCGTCACGATCGCCGCGGCGCAGGACAGCGACACCACCAACGGCACCCGCCCGTTCACCGTCGCCTCGGCCGGCCTGACCAGCGTCACGGTCAACGCCACCGAGTCCGACAACGACGGCGCCCAGGCCCTGGTCGTGACGCCGACCAGCCTCAGCGTCCCCGAGGGCGCGCAGGCGATCGTCAACGTGAAGCTGCAGGCCCAGCCGTCCGGCAACGTGACCGTCAACCCGTCGGCGGGCACCGGTGACGCCGACCTGACGCTCGCCAGCACCGCCGCGCTGACCTTCACACCGACGAACTGGAACGTCGACCAGCAGGTGCGCATCAACGCCGCCGACGACGCGGACGACGACAACGGGACCCGCACGTTCACCATCGCCGCCAGCGGCGTGCCGAGCGTGACGGTCACCGCCACCGAGGTCGACGACGAGGCACCGTCGAACAGCTACCTGACCGAGTTCCAGACCCAGTACGACAAGATCAAGAACCCGGCCAACGGCTACTTCTCGCCCGAGGGCATCCCGTACCACTCGATCGAGACGCTCCTGGTCGAGGCTCCCGACCACGGTCACCAGACCACCAGCGAGGCCTTCAGCTACTGGCTGTGGATGGAGGCGCAGTACGGCAGGCTGACCAAGAACTGGGCGCCGTTCAACAACGCCTGGAACATCATGGAGCAGTTCATCATCCCCTCCACGGCGAACCAGCCGGGCGGCCAGTCCACCTACAACCCCGCGGACCCGGCCGACTACGCGCCGGAGCGCAACCTGCCCAGTCAGTACCCCGTGCCGCTGAGCACGACGGTCGTGGCCGGCCAGGACCCGATCAGCGCCGAGCTCCAGTCCACCTACGGCAACAAGAGCATGTACGCCATGCACTGGCTGCTCGACGTCGACGACGTCTACGGCTTCGGCACCGGCCGCGGCAGCTCGTTGTCGGAGTGCGGTGACAACACCAAGCGTGTCACCTACATCAACACCTACCAGCGTGGTCCGCAGGAGTCGGTCTGGGAGACCATCCCGCACCCCTCGTGCGACACCCAGCGGTACGGCTCGTCCACCGGCTTCCCGTCGCTGTTCATCCAGGGCTCGACCGGCAACCAGTGGCGCTACACCGCCGCTCCCGACGCCGACGCTCGCGCCGTCCAGGCCGCCTACTGGGCGCTGACCTGGGCCACCGAGCAGGGCAACCAGTCGCAGATCTCGGCCACCATGGCCAAGGCCGCCAAGCTCGGCGACTACCTGCGCTACGCGATGTACGACAAGTACTTCAAGAACCCCGGCTGCACCTCGCCCACCTGCGCCGCGGGCAGTGGCAAGAGCAGCTCGGCCTACCTGCTGAACTGGTACTTCGCCTGGGGCGGAGCGATGGACGGCGCCTGGGCCTGGCGTATCGGCTCCAGCCACAACCACGGCGGCTACCAGAACCCGCTGGCCGCCTGGGTGCTGTCGCCGCAGGGCCCGTCGGCGCTGCGACCGCAGTCGCCCACGGCCGACGACGACTGGGCCAAGAGCCTGACCCGCCAGGTGCAGTTCTACACCTGGCTCCAGTCGGCGGAGGGCGCCATCGCCGGTGGCGCCACCAACAGCTGGGACGGCGACTACCAGCAGCCCCCGGCCGGCACGCCGTCCTTCTTCGGCATGGCCTACGACCCCGACCCCGTCTACCACGACCCGCCCTCGAACCAGTGGTTCGGCTTCCAGGCCTGGGGCATGGAGCGCCTGGCCGAGCTGTACTACGTGACCGGCGACCTCAAGGCGAAGGCCGTTCTCGACAAGTGGGCCGCCTGGGCGATCTCGGAGACCACGCTCGGCTCCGGCAGCACCTACCAGATCCCGAACGAGATGGGCTGGAGCGGCGCCCCCGCCGCCAGCTTCAACACCGAGGGCGGCACCCCGGGACCGAACCCCGGCCTGCACGTGACCGTCCGCACCTACACCAACGACGTGGGCGTGGCAGCCGGCTACGCGCGCACCCTGATCTACTACGCCGCCAAGTCCGGCAACGCCGCCGCCAAGGCCACCGCCAAGGGGCTGCTGGACCGGATGCTGCTGCTCAAGGGCAGCAAGGGCATCACCGTGCCCGAGACCCGCGGCGACTACAACCGTTTCGACGATTCCGTGTACGTGCCGTCGAGCTTCACCGGCACCATGCCGAACGGCGACACGATCAACTCTAGCTCCACCTTCATCGGGATGCGGTCGTTCCTGAAGAACGACCCGGAATGGAGCAAGGTCCAGGCGCACCTGAACGGCGGTCCTGCCCCGACGTTCACCTACCACCGCTTCTGGGCGCAGTCGGACATCGCCATGGCGCTGGCCGACTACGGCTCGCTCTTCCCGAACGGATGACCTGGGGCCCGCGCGGGACGGCCTGACCCCGTCCCGCGCGGGTCTCAACCTCGAAAGGTTGTCATGAGAAGCCTCCTAGCCATATTCGCCCTGCTGGCGTCGATGGTCGTGGCAGCCGCTCCCGCGCAGGCCGCCGTCGGCCTGCGCGTCGAGGGGCGGAACATCGTCGAGTCGGACGGCAACGTCTTCGTCATCCGGGGAACCAGCCATCCGCACGCCTGGTACGCCAGCCAGACCTCGTCCATCGCCAACATCAAGTCGCTGGGCGCCAACGCCGTACGCGTGGTGCTGAGCGGCGGACGGTGGACCACCAACACCGCCGCCGACGTGGCCAACATCGTCTCGCTCTGCGAGGCGAACAGGCTCGTCTGCATCCTGGAGAACCACGACACCACCGGGTACGGCGAGCAGAGCGGCGCCGTCACCCTCGACGCCGCGGCCAACTACTGGATCGGCATCCAGAGCGCGCTGACCGGCCACGAGGACAGCGTGATCATCAACATCGGCAACGAGCCGGTGGGCAACAACGCCGTCACCCCGAACTGGACACAGGCCACCTCGGCCGCGATCGTCAAGCTGCGCAACGCGGGCTTCCAGCACCTGCTCATGGTCGACGCCCCGAACTGGGGCCAGGACTGGCAGTTCCAGATGCGCGACAACGCGGCCACCGTGGCCGCCGCGGACCCGCAGGACAACACCGTGTTCTCGGTGCACATGTACGGCGTCTTCGACACCGCGGCCGAGATCAACGCCTACCTCGACGCGTTCGAGGACAACGGGCTGCCCCTGGTGATCGGGGAGTTCGGCTTCAACCACTCCGACGGCAACCCCGACGAGGACACGATCATGGCCCAGGCCCAGGCCAGGGGCGTGGGCTACCTCGGCTGGTCGTGGAGTGGCAACGGCGGCGGTGTCGAGTACCTCGACCAGGTGGTCAACTTCAACCCCGCCCAGCTCACCTCGTGGGGTGTGCGGCTGTTCCAGGGCACCAACGGCATCGCCTCGACCGCCGAGGAGTGCTCCCAGTGCGGCGGCGGCGCACCGCCCGTCGACACCACCCCGCCCACCACGCCGGCGAACCTGGCGGCGTCGGGCACCACGTCGAACTCCACGAACCTGTCGTGGAGCGCCTCCACGGACAACGTGGCCGTCACCGGCTACGAGATCCTGCGCGGCGGCACCCAGGTCGGCACCTCGACCACGACCAGTTTCGCGGCGACCGGCCTGACCCCGAGCACGGCCTACCAGTTCCAGGTCCGTGCCCGTGACGCCGCCGGCAACCGTTCCGGCCTGTCCACCGCCGTCAACGTGACGACGCAGGCCGGTCCCGTGGGCGGCTGTACGGCCACGGCCTCGGTGCAGTCGCAGTGGGGCGGCGGTTACGTGATGCAGGTGACGGTCAAGAACACCGGCACGTCCACCATCACCGGCTGGGGTGTGGCGTTCGCGCTGCCGTCCGGCCACAGCCTCAGCAACATCTGGAACGCCACCTACTCGGGTGGCGTGGCGCGCAACATGCCCTACAACGGCACTCTGGCTCCGAACGCTTCGACCAGCTTCGGCTTCCAGGCCACCAGGCCCGGCGGCGACAACGCCGTGCCGACCACCTTCACCTGTTCCTAAAGGGAATCCGGGCACCTCGACGGGTGCCCTGATTTCTGCGACGACCCGAAAGTTTCGCCCCCCAAGAGAAAGTGTCATCCTCCATGAGATGGTTACCAGCCGCCGCGATGCTCTCCACGCTGCTCATCGCGGCCGCCCCCGCCCAGGCCTCGGAGCCGCTGCGCGAGCACGCGGCCGACCGCGGCAAGTTCATCGGCGCGGCCCTGGCCACCGGCCCGCTGTCCAACGAGACGGCCTACCGGAACATCGCGGCCTCGGAGTTCAACCAGGTCACCGCCGAGAACGCGATGAAGTGGGACGCCACGGAGCCCTCCGACGGCCAGTACAACTTCGGCGGCGCCGACCAGATCGTCGCCTTCGCCACCCAGAACAACCAGCAGGTCCACGGCCACACCCTGGTCTGGCACAGCCAGACGCCGAACTGGGTGCAGGGCCTGTCGGCGGCCAACATGCGCACCGCCATGCAGGACCACATCGCCACCGTCGTCGGGCGCTACGCCAGCAACGCCACGGTCGTCTCGTGGGACGTGGTCAACGAGGTCTTCAACGAGGACGGCACCTTCCGCCAGTCGTTCTGGTACAACACGCTCGGCCAGAGCTTCATCGCCGACGCCTTCCGCTACGCCCGCGCCGCCGACCCCAACGCCCGGCTGTGCATCAACGACTACAACGTCGAGGGCATCAACGCCAAGAGCACCGCGATGTACAACCTGGTCAGCAGCCTGCGCCAGCAGGGTGTGCCGGTCGACTGCGTCGGCTTCCAGGGGCACCTGGCCACGCAGTACGGCTTCCCGAGCTCGCTCCAGCAGAACATGGAGCGCTTCGCGGCCCTGGGTGTGCAGGTGCGCGTCACCGAGCTCGACGTGCGGGTGCAGATGCCGCGTGACGCCAACGACGACGCCACCCAGGCCACCTACTACCGCAACGTCATCAACGCCTGCAACGCCGTACAGGCGTGTGCCGGCGTGACCATCTGGGGCTTCACCGACAAGCACTCCTGGGTGCCCGACACCTTCCCCAGCGAGGGCGCGGCGCTCATCTACGACGCCAACTACGCGGTCAAGCCGTCGTACACGGCCGTTCACGACGCCCTGGCCGGGCCGGTGACCGGCGACGACACCACGCCGCCCACGGCTCCGGCCAACCTGGCCGCCTCTGGCACGACGTCGACCTCGACGAACCTGTCGTGGAGCGCCTCGACCGACAACGTGGGCGTGACCGGCTACGAGATCCTGCGCAACGGCACCCAGGTCGGCACCTCGACCACGACCGGCTTCACCGCGTCGGGCCTGACCCCGTCCACGGCCTACCAGTTCCAGGTCCGCGCCCGTGACGCCGCGGGCAACCGTTCGACATTGTCGTCCGCCGTCAACGTGACCACCCAGCCAGGCACCGGCGGAAGCTGCACGGCCACCGCCGTCACCCAGACCCAGTGGAGCACCGGCTACGTGATCCAGCCGGTCACCGTCACCGGTTCGGGGCTGAACGGCTGGACCGTGACCTTCACCCTGCCCGCGGGCCACGCCATCACCGGCTCGTGGAACGCCACCCTGACCGTCAGCGGCCAGACCGTGACCGCCAAGAACATGCCGTACAACGCCGGCTCTGGCGCCACCTTCGGCTTCCAGGCCTCCCGGCCGGCGGGCAACACCGCCCTGCCGACCGGGTTCACCTGCTCCTAGACACGTCGAAACGCCGCTGCGCCTCGTCGATCACCTCGAGATCGGTGAAGGTGTCCAGGGCGGCCTCGTGGTAACGCGCGGGGATCAGGTCCCGGACCCGGTCGGGGTAACCCGCACCGGACTCCGGGACCACCACGCGTGAGGTGGCCAGCTCGACCGCCAGGGGGCCCGACGCGCGGATCGCCTCGGCCCAGCGCACGCCGAACTCGTCGACCGCGCACAGATGATGCGCGTAGACCCAGCGCACCTGGCTGACGTCGGCCGCGTCGGCCGGCTCGACGCCGAAGGGCTCGACCGCGCAGACCACCAGCATCGAACCCGCGCCGAACCGGTGCCCGTGCTGGTGGTGCTCGGAGGGGGAAGCATGTTCGAGCAGCTGCGTGACCCTCAGCGACAGCGCCTGGCGCAGGCCGTCGGGGATCGCCGGACGCCCGGCCAGGACGACGACCAGCACGACGACGAGAGCCGTCGCGGCGAGAGTGCCCGCGACGGCCCACAGTCCTACGAAGCGGCGCAAGTCAGCACCGGGTTGGTGGGCGCGGTGCCCGAGGCGTTGAATCCGAACGACGTCGTGGCGTTGGCCGAGAGGCTTCCGTTGTAGGAGGCGTTCTTCACCGCCACGTTGGGCGCCGGCGATTCGACGACTCCGTTCCATGGCGCGGCGTCGAAGGTCTGCCCGCCGGAGAAGTTCCAGCGGACCGTCCAGCCGTTGATCGGGGTGTTTCCGGTGTTGCGGACGGTGATGTTGGCTCCGAAGTGGCCGGACCAGGTCGAGGTGGTCGCCCAGGTGGCCGTGCAGCCCGCGTTTCCGGTGGGTGTGATGGTCGGCGAGCTCGTCGCGGAGTTGGTCGGGTCGGGCGACTGGGTGCCGCCCTGGTTCGGGCCCACTCCGGTGACCTCGCCGTTGCCGCCGTCGAAGACGACGTCCGAGCAGCTGAAGAAGTTCTCGTTGCTGTCGGAGCGCACCCACTGGATGTAGATGATGTGCCTGCCGGTCTTGCCGGCGGGCAGCTGGCCGTTCCAGTAGTAGTAGTTCAGCTCGCCAGGACCGCCCGACTGCGGCGGGTTGGTGACGCTGGCGAAGGACTCCAGGTCACCCCAGGCGAGCGGGCTGCTGGGGTTCCAGCCGTTCTTGGTCACGTAGAGCCGGAAGGTGCCGGGGTGCGCCGCCCAGTTGCTGAAGCGGAACTGGATGTTGGCGCCCGAGGTCAGGTGGGTCGTGGGCCAGTCGGTGCGGGCGGCGTTGTAGCCGGAGAAGTCGTAGGGTCCGCCGGTGCCGCCGCTGCAGATCTGCCCGTCGGGGATGAATCCGACGGTACGGCCGGCGGCGTCGGAACGCAGCACCGCGAACCAGTTGTACAGGGGTGTGGTGCCGTTGGCGGCGATGGCGGCCGCGCAGGCGGGGTTGTAGGCGATGATCTGGCCGTTGTCCCGCAGGCCGTCCTTCCAGCACAGGAAGGTGCGGCTGCCGGGGAACATGGACACGCCGTGGGCCACCGCGGGCGTGCTCTGGGTGAGCAGGACGACGATGAGCGCCGCGGCCAACGCTGCGAATCTTCGCATGTACTACCTCCTCCTTTGGGAGCGCTCCCAGCATGCGCCCGGGCCATCGCCGCAACAAGCTTGTCAAGTCGGCTCTCACGGTCACCTGGCCCGACTTGTGAAACTTTCACCCGGGTGCCCAGGTGGTTGCCGTGACCGGGGAGGCGTTTTTGGGGGTCTCCGGGCGCCTCCGCCTATTTTGGGAGCGCTCCCAATCTTGGAGGAACCATGCGAGTCCTGATCGGCTTACTCCTCGCCCTGGGCTTCCTGGCCGCACCGGCCGAGGCCGCCCCGGTGATCTGCGAGAAGTACGGCTCCACCTCGATCCAGAACGGCCGCTACATCGTCCAGAACAACGTCTGGGGCGCCGACACCGCGCAGTGCATCGACGTGAACCAGAACGGCGGCTTCACGGTCACCCAGGCCCAGCACAACAACCCCACCAACGGCGCCCCCGCGGGCTACCCCTCCATCTTCGCGGGCTGCCACTACGCCAACTGCACCACCGGCAGCAGCCTGCCGATGCGGGCCTCCGACAGCCGGTTTGGCACCATCCGCACCGGCCTCACCTACGGCTATCCCTCAGGAGGCACCTACAACGCCGCCTACGACCTGTGGTTCGACCCCACCCCGCGAACCGACGGCCAGAACACCGGCGCCGAGATCATGATCTGGCTCAACCGCCAGGGCTCCATCCAGCCGATCGGCTCGCGTGTGGGCACCGCGACGCTGGCCGGGGCCACCTGGGAGGTCTGGTTCGGCAACATCGGCTGGAACGTCGTCTCCTACGTCCGCACCAGCACCGCCACCTCGATCGAGTTCGCCGTCGACGCCTTCTACTCCGACGCCGTCAACCGCGGCCACGCCCAGCGCTCCTGGTACCTGACCAGCGTGCAGGCGGGCTTCGAGCCCTGGGTGGGCGTCGCGGGCCTGTCGGTCAGCAACTTCAGCTACACCATCGGCAGCGGGCCGACCGACCCCACGCCGCCCACGGCTCCGGCCAACCTGGCCGCCTCTGGCACGACGTCGACCTCGACGAACCTGTCGTGGAGCGCCTCGACCGACAACGTGGGCGTGACCCGGTACGAGATCCTGCGCAACGGCACCCAGGTCGGCACCTCGACCACGACCGGCTTCACCGCGTCTGGCCTGACCCCGTCCACGGCCTACCAGTTCCAGGTCCGCGCCCGTGACGCCGCGGGCAACGTCTCGTCGCCGTCGAACACCGTCAGCGTGACCACCCAGTCCGGCGGCGGCAACGGCGGCTGCACGGCCACGGCGAGCGTGCAGTCGCAGTGGCAGAACGGCTACGTCGTCCAGGTGAACGTCCGCAACACCGGCAGCTCCACGATCAACGGCTGGACCGTCGGCTTCACGCTGCCGTCGGGCCACACGATCACCGGCTCCTGGAACGCCGTGCTGAGTGGCTCCACCGCCCGCAACGTCGCCCACAACGGCACCGTGGCTCCCGACGGCTCGACGAGCTTCGGCTTCCAGGCCTCGCGCCCGAACGGCGACACCTCCCTGCCGAGCGGCTTCACCTGCTCCTGAGGCCTACGAGCGCCGGCGGGCTTCCGCCGGCGCTCGTCAGGTCTTCTCGAGCATCGCCGAGGCGATGCGGGTCAGCTGGATCTCCAGCTCCACCCGGTACGACGACGGCAGCCCGCCCTCGCGCTCGCGGTCGGCCAGCTTCTGCCGCATGCCCGCGACCTGCTCCTCGGTCGGCCGTGGCGTCGACAGCAGGTTCTGCAGCACCTGGCGCAGGTCGAGGGCGACGTCCGCGCGGATCCCGCTCTTGGCCAGCACCTCGTGGAAGGCCTGCACGGCCGTGACGACCGTGTCGGCCCGCCGGCTCGGCGTCGGGATCGTCGAGGGCCGCACCGTCCGGGCGGGCGCGGGGGTGGACACCGGGGCGGATCGCTGCGGGAGGCTCGGAGACGGCGTGTGCTGCGGCGTGTGCTCCGGGGTGCGCTCCGGGTTGACGGTGACCGCCGGGTGCGCCGCCGTGCCCGGCCGCTCCTGCGTCGGGGAGGGGGAGCCGGGCAGCAGCGCGGTGATCTCCGCTGCGACTACCACCGCGCAGGCCATCGACGCCGCCACCAGCAGGCCGGTACGCCTGCCCGGCCGGTAGACCAGGGCGCGGGCGGCATCCGCGGCGCTGGGCCGCGCGGCGGGTTCGGCGGCCAGGCACCGCCGTACGAGCCTGGCCAGGGCCCAGGGCGCCCCCGACGGCTTGGGCGGCTTCCCGGCGCGACGCACCTCCTGGAGCTCCTCCCAGGTGGTCTCCGGATAGGGCGTGGTGCCGGTGAGCATCGCGTAGAGCAGCACGCCGAGCGCGTAGACGTCGACGGCGGGATGGGCGGGGGCGGCGCCGATCCGCTCGGGCGCCACGAAGGGCGGCGTGCCGCTGCCGTGGTCGGGGTCGCCGATCCTGGCGGCGATGCCGAAGTCGAGCAGCTTGGGCCCGTCGGGGGTGAGCAGGATGTTCTCCGCCGACACGTCCATGTGGACCACGCCCAGTTCGTGCGTGGCCTGCAGGACCAGGGCGACCCGGCGGCCGATCTCGACGGCCTCCTCCCAGGGCATCGGCCCGTCGCAGATGCGCTCGGCCAGCGGCACCCCGTCGAGCAGGCGCATCACGACATAGGCGGCGATGTCGCCCCGGCTGGTGATGCTCTCGCCGTAGTCGTAGACGTCGACGACGCCCGGATGGCCGATGTGCGCGGTGACCCGCGCCTCCGACCTGGTGCGATCGCGGGCCTCCGGGCCCCCGCGCAGCGGCAGGCTGTGCACCTTGACCGCCACCAGGCGCGACAACGACTGGTCGAAGGCCCGCCAGATGACCGACATACCGCCTTCGGCCAGCGGCTCCAGCAGCAGGTATCGGCGGGCGAGCAGGCTGCCCGCCTCCAGCCCCGGGCCGCGGCCGGCCGCTTCCGCCGGCTGGTCAGGCGGAAGCACGGACGACCAGCTCCGTGGGCAGGATCGGGTCCCGCCTCATCTCTCCTGACAGCAGGATCCTGGTCGCCACGGAGGCCAGTTCCTCGACCGGCTGCCGCACGGTGGTCAGCGCGGGGACGGTCCGCTGGGCGATGGGCGCGTCGTCGAAGCCGATCACCGACACCTGCTCGGGTACGGCACGGCGGGCCCGGCGCAACGTCTGCAGCGCTCCGGCGGCCATCGGGTCCGAGCAGGCGAACACCGCGTCGAGCCCGGGCGCGTGGCTGAGCAGCCACTGCATGGCGTGCGCCCCGGAGGCGGCGGTGAAGTCGCCGTAGGCGACGAGCGGGTCGGGCAGCCCGGCCTCGCGCGTCAGGCGCGTGAATCCGGCGATCCTGTCGCGGGTGACGGAGAGCTGCGGCGGTCCCGCGATCACGGTGAGCCGCTGGCGCCCCGACAGCAGCAGGTGCTCGGCGGCCTGGCGGGCGCCGTCCCTGTTGTCGACGTCGGCGTACGGCAGGCGCAGCGAGTCGGGTGGGCGGCCGATGCACAGAAGGGGGATGCCCGAGGCCGACAGGGCGATGGGCAGCGGATGGCGCTCCCTGGCCCCCAGGAGCAGCACCGGCCCGGTGAAGGAGGGCACGGTGGTGGCGGTGGGCGAGACCGTGGCCATCATGAGCTGGGTTCCGTGTTCCTCGAGCACCGCGTTGGCCGCCGAGAGGAACCTGGTGTAGAACGGCTCGGAGAATAATCGTGGCAGGTGATCGCAGATCACCGCGGTGATGGCGGCCACCTGGCGGCGGGCCGACACCCCGCGCGGGGCCCGGTGTCGCACGTAACCCAGGCGCGACATGGCGTCATAGACCTGTCGCCGGGTGGCGGTGCTGACCCGGACCGAGCCGGAAAGAGCTCTGGAAGCCGTGGCGGGGGAGACTCCTGCCGCGGCTGCGACCTGTGCCAGCGTGGGCAGATCCGACATCGCGCACCCTACCCGAGATCTTGAGAGCGCTCCCAAATTACCAACGTTTCTCCTGTGTTAACAGGCCCTTCTCGGATTTTTCTTGACACGTCTGGTCAAGTCAGGGCGTCAAAACCCGCTCGCAGGTGGGCGACCCTTTCTGTGAGGTCACTGATCGCCGACGACGTCGAGGAGTCGCCCGATTTCCGGGCCTGCTCACGCACCCGCGCCAGCTCCTCCTCCACGGCCGACAGCCGTCGTGCCAGCTCCGGCAGCACCGTCGCCTGGTCCTGGGGCTCACCGGGAGGCAGCTCGCCGGTGAGGCGCTCGCGCAGCAGCAGCGCCTGCTCGGCCAGGCGCCGGTTCATGTTGTAGAGCTCGACGAAGACCTGAACCTTGGCGCGCAGCACCCAGGGGTCGAAGGGCTTGGTCAGGTAGTCGACCGCGCCCGCGGCATAGCCGCGGAAGGCGTAGTCGGGGGCGCTGTCGACGACCGTCAGGAAGATGATCGGGATGTTCCTGGTGCGCTCGCGCCGCTTGATGTGGGCGGCGGTCTCGAACCCGTCCATGCCCGGCATGCGCACGTCGAGCAGGATGAGGGCGAACTCGGTGCCGAGCAGCGCCTTCAGGGCCTCCTCGCCCGACCGTGCCCGCACCGGCACCAGGTCGAGCGAGCTGAGGATCGCCTCCAGGGCGATCAGGTTCTCCTCGCGGTCGTCGACCAGGAGGATCTTCGCGCGATCCGGCATGTGATCAGGATCCTTCCTCGCTGGTGTCGGGGGAGCCGTCGGAGCGGCCGCGGCCGAGCCATCCGCGCAGCCGCTCCAGGAGCCGGTCGACGTCGACCGGCTTGGGCACGTAGTCGGAGGCGCCGGAGGCGATGCTCTTCTCACGGTCGCCCCGCATGACCTTGGCGGTCAGCGCGATGATCGGCAGATCGGCGAACTGCGGCATGCGCCTGATCGCCGAGGTGGTGGCCCAGCCGTCCATCTCCGGCATCATGATGTCCATCAGCACGAGCGCCACGTCCTCGTTGCGTTCGAGCTGCTCGATGCCCTCGCGCCCGTTCTCCGCGAACACCACGGTCGCGCCCTGCTGCTCCAGGACGCTGGTGAGCGCGAAGACGTTGCGGATGTCGTCGTCGACGATGAGGATCTTCGACCCCGACAGCGGGTCCTCGCCCTGCCAGCGGCGCGCCCCGGCGGGCTGCTGCAGCTCGGGAGCCTGCGGCAGCGGCAGGTCGAAGGCGAGCTCGGGCAGTGACACCGGCGGCTCCTCCTGCTGGACCGCAGGCGCCAGGCGAGGCGCCTCGCCGCGCGCGGAAGGGCCGACGTAGGTGGCCGGCAGGAACAGCGTGAACGTGCTGCCCTTGCCCACCTCGCTGTCGACGCGGATCTCGCCGCCGAGCAGCCTGGCGATGTCACGGGAGATCGACAGTCCGAGACCCGTGCCGCCGTACTTTCGGCTGGTGGTGCCGTCGGCCTGGCGGAAGGCCTCGAAGATGATCTCGCGCTTGTCCTGGGCGATGCCGATGCCCGTGTCGATCACCTCGAAGGCGATCACGGTGTCGACGTCGCGCAGGGTGGCGTGCTCGTAGGCGGTGTGGTCGGGCGCCCTGACGACGCGCAGCCGTACCTCGCCCTTCGGGGTGAACTTCACGGCGTTGGACAGCAGGTTGCGCAGGACCTGCTGCAACCGCTGCTCGTCGGTGTGGAGCTCCTGCGGCACCCCGTCGACCTCGATGCTGAAGTTGAGGCCCTTGTCCTGCGCCAGCGGGGCGAAGGCGGCCTCGACGTAGTCGAGCAGCTTGGGCAGCGAGAGCTGGGCGGGATGGATGTCCATCTTGCCCGCCTCGACCTTGGAGACGTCGAGGATGTCGTTGATGAGCTGCAGCAGCTGCGAGCCCGAGCCGTGGATGTGCTTGGCGTACTCGACCTGCTGCTCGGTGAGGTTGCCGTCGGAGTTCTCCGTCAGCAGCTTGGCCAGCACGAGCAGGCTGTTGAGCGGCGTGCGCAGCTCGTGGGACATGTTGGCCAGGAACTCCGACTTGTAGCGGCCGGAGACGGCCAGCTGCTCGGCGCGTTCCTCCAGGGTGCGGCGGGCCTGCTCGATCTGGAAGTTCTGGATCTCGATGGCGCGGTTCTGCTTGGCCAGCAGGGCCGCCTTGTCCTCCAGCTCGGCGTTGGAGCGGCGCAGCTCCTCCTGCTGGCGCTCCAGCTCGTCCGAACGTTCCTGCAGCTCTGTGGTCAGGCGCTGCGACTCCTTGAGCAGGTCTTCCGTGCGGGAGTTGGCGATGATCGTGTTCATCGTGACACCGATGGTCTCGACCAGCTGCGTGAGGAAGTCGAGGTGCACCTCGCGGAACTTGCTGAAGGACGCCAGCTCCAGCACGCCCAGCACGCGGCTCTCGAACAGGATCGGCAGCACCGCGATCTGCACTGGGATCGACCGGCTCAGCCCGCTCTCGATGGTGATGTACTGCGCCGGCACGTCGTCGAGCGTGATCGGCAGCCCCTCCATCGCGGCCTGGCCGACGATGCCCTCGCCCAGGGCGAAGGTCGGGCGCGGGCTGCGTTCGGGCCGCACGCCGTAGCCGCCGATGAGGATGAGGTTCTGCTCGCTCTCCGGATCGATGGCGTAGAAGGCGCCGTAGCGCGCGGTCACCAGCGGGGTGATCTCGCTCATGATCAGCTTGGCCACCTCGACGAGGTCGCGGTGGCCCTGGGTGAGGCGGGAGATGCGGGCCAGGTTGGACTTGAGCCAGTCCTGCTCCTGGTTGGCCTGGGTGGTCTCGCGGAGGTTGGCCACCATCGAGTTGATGTTGTCCTTCAGCTCCGCCAGCTCGCCCTTGGCCTCCTCCTCGATCGAACGGGTCAGGTCGCCCTGGGCCACGGCGCTGGTCACGGTGGCGATGGCGCGGACCTGGTTGGTGAGGTTGCCGGCGAGCTCGTTGACCGACTCGGTGAGGCGCTTCCAGGTGCCCTCCACGCCCTCCACCCGGGCCTGGCCGCCGAGCTGGCCCTCGGAGCCCACCTCGCGGGCGACTCGGGTGACCTCGGACGAGAAAGCGGACAGCTGGTCGACCATGACGTTCATGGTGGTCTTGAGCTGCAGGATCTCGCCCTGGGCGTCAACGTCGATCTTGCGGGTCAGGTCGCCCTTCGCGACGGCGGTCGTGACCTCCGCGATGTTGCGCACCTGCGAGGTCAGGTTGTTGGCCATGAAGTTGACGTTGTCGGTGAGGTCCTTCCACACGCCGGACACGCCCTGCACCCGGGCCTGCCCGCCGAGCTGGCCCTCGGTGCCGACCTCGCGGGCGACTCGGGTCACCTCGTCGGCGAACGACGACAGCTGGTCGACCATTGTGTTGAGGGTGTCCTTCAGCTGGAGGATCTCGCCCTGCGCGTCGACGGTGATCTTCTTGGTCAGGTTGCCCTGGGCCACCGCGGTGGCGACGGTGGCGATGTTGCGGACCTGGATGGTCAGGTTGTTGGCCATGAAGTTGACGTTGTCGGTGAGGTCCTTCCAGGTGCCGGAGACGCCGCTCACCTGGGCCTGGCCGCCGAGCTGGCCCTCGGTGCCGACCTCGCGGGCGACCCGGGTCACCTCGGCCGCGAACGACGACAGCTGGTCGACCATCGTGTTCATGGTCGACTTCAGCTCCAGGATCTCGCCCTGGGCGTCGACGTCGATCTTGCGGGTCAGGTCGCCGTTGGCGACGGCGGTGGTCACCTGGGCGATGTTGCGCACCTGGTAGGTCAGGTTGTTGGCCATGGAGTTCACGTTGTCGGTGAGCTCCTTCCAGACGCCCGAGACACCCTTCACCTCGGCGCGGCCGCCCAGCTTGCCCTCGGTGCCCACCTCGCGGGCCACCCGGCTCACCTCGTCGGCGAACGACGAGAGCTGGTCGACCATCGTGTTGAGGGTGTCCTTCAGCTCCAGGATCTCGCCCTGCGCGTCGACGGTGATCTTCTTGCTGAGGTTGCCCTGGGCCACCGCGGTGGCGACGGTGGCGATGTTGCGGACCTGGATGGTCAGGTTGTTGGCCATGAAGTTGACGTTGTCGGTGAGGTCCTTCCAGGTGCCGGAGACGCCGCTCACCTGGGCCTGGCCGCCGAGCTGGCCCTCGGTGCCGACCTCGCGGGCGACTCGGGTCACCTCTTCCGCGAAGGCGGAGAGCTGGTCGACCATCGTGTTGACGGTGTTCTTCAGCTCGAACATCTCGCCGACCGCGTCGACCGTCACCTTGCGTGACAGGTCGCCCTTGGCCACCGCGGTCGTCACGACCGCGATGTCGCGCACCTGGGCCGAGACCCGGCTCGACATCTGGTTGACGGCCTCGGTGAGGTCGCGCCAGGAGCCCGACATGCCCTTGACGTCGGCGCGTCCGCCCAGCCTGCCCTCGGTGCCGACCTCGCGGGCCACGCGGGTCACCTCCGAGGTGAACAACGAGAGCTGGTCGACCATGCCGTTGATCGCCTTGCCCAGCCGCCGCACCTCGCCACGCGCCGAACGCTCCAGGTCCATCCTGCGTGACAGGTCGCCCTTGGCCACCGCGTCGATCACGTCGGCGGCGCCGCTCACGGGGCTCACCAGCGCGTTGATCAGCATGTTGACCGACTCGACGCTCTCCGCCCACGCCCCGACGCCCGGTCCGGGGGTCAGCCGCTCCTGGAAGCGGCCTTCCTTCACGACCTCCCGCCGCACCCGGTGCAGCTCGTTGGCCAGGTGCTCGCGACGGTCGGCCACCTCGTTGAGCAGGAGACGGACCTCGCTGAGAATCCCGGGAGGCGCATGAGGAACCCGACGGCGGAAATCGCCGTCGCGCCATGAGAAGAGCGTTTCCAGAATCGGAACCAGATCCGACTCGGTATACGTTCTCTCCTCAGGAGTGGAAACAGACATGTGACCTCCTTCACTCCCGGGGTGCAGCCGCGAGTGATGCCAGTCTGTCACGATCGCTTGCCACCAGTCCTGTCCTTGGATTTACCCCATGTCAACGGGAAGTGTGGTAGGCACGGAGCAATGACTGGTTCTACTCGTGCTCTCCTGGCTGCCACCTTCGCTCCTGGCGACAGCGCTGTGCCCTCTGCGCAGCGTTTCACACGTGAGGTGATGACGGCGTGGGCCGCCGCTCCGGTGCTGCGTGTCGCCGAGCAGGTGGCGGGTGACCTGGTGACACAGGTGGCCAACGAGCCTTTCGAGATCATTTGGAAGCACCTGGGCGACGCCGTCCAGGTCGAGCTGCGCCAGCATGTCTCCCACGACTCCGACCCCAAAGGGCCGACCGCCGACGTCGAGGAGTGGGGGATCACCTTCGCGGGCGAATCCCGTGTCCATTGGGCAAGGATCGCCCTACCGGGCCCGCCCGAGCCGGTGCTGGCCGAATGGTCGGAGGAGACCTCGCGCGGCCCCCACTGGCTGGGGTTCCTCGCCGACGCCAGCGACCTGCTCGCCGGAACGCTCGACCCCGGCATGGTCCCGGCCATCATCGCCCAGATCGTCGTGCCCCGCCTGGCCACCTGGTGCGCCGTCTACACGATCGAGTCCGCCTCCGCCCCGGCCAACCTGGCCTACCTGTGGCACTCCGACGAGTCGCGCAACGACGACCTGCGCGCCATGCTGACCGGCTTCGTCGTGCCCCGCGGCATCTCGGTCGCGCACCTGGGCGACTCCCAGGTCGTGTCGGTGCCGCTCATCGCGCGCGGGCGCGCCCTCGGCGTGATGTGCCTGGGCAGGCCCGACCGGTTCCCCGACGAGACCGTCCAGTTCGCCGAAGACATCTCCCGCCGCGCCGCCCTGGCCCTCGACAACGCCCGGCTCTACGCCGAGCAGGCGGCCGCCCGCCGCGCCCTGCAGCGCAGCCTGCTGCCGCCGAGCGAGCCCGTCGTGCCCGGCCTCGACTACGGCGTCATCTACGAGCCCGCGGGCGAGGGCAACGAGGTCGGCGGCGACTTCTACGACCTGTTCAAGGCCGGTGACGGCTCCTGGCGCTTCGCCATCGGCGACGTGTGCGGCACCGGCCCCGAGGCCGCCGCCGTCACCGGGCTGGCCCGCCACACGCTGCGCCTGCTGGCCCGCGAGGGGTACGGCGTGGCCGCCGTGCTGGGGCGGCTCAACCAGGCGATCCTGGAGGAGGGCGAGCGTGCCCGATTCCTCACCCTGCTCCACGGCGAGATCACGCCGGGCGAGTCGGGGCTGGAGCTGCGCATGGTGTCGGCCGGTCACCCCGAGGCGCTGCGGTTGCGCCCCAGTGGGGTGGTCGAGCCGGTGACGACGCCGCAGTCGCTGCTCGGGGTCTTCCCCGAGGTGGTCTTCGAGGCCGACACGGTGCACCTCGATCCCGACGACGTGCTGCTGGCCGTCACCGACGGGGTGACGGAACGGCGCAGCGGCGGACGGTTGCTCGATGACGAGGGCGGGCTGGGCAAGATGCTCGCCGAGTGCGCGGGGCTGTCGGCGCGTGCCGTGGCCGAGCGCATCCGCCGCGGTGCCGCCGACTTCGCCCCCGAACCCAGCGCCGACGACCAGGCGATCCTGGTGCTACGAGCCGAGCGCTAGCCGTACGGCCGCCTCCGGTTCTACGGCGAGGTCGGCTGGTCTCGCAGGCCGAAGCGTTCCGCGAATGCGGCCATCTCCTCGCGGCGGGCCGACGGCTCATCGGCGGTGGCGCTCACCACGATGCGGGTGACCCCCTGCCGGGCGAGCGCCTCGACCTGCTCGGGCGTGATGTCGATCGACCCGGTCCTGGTGTACTCCAGCGCGTCAGGATCCCGCCCCGCCTCCACGGCCGCCGATCGGGCGATCTCCCACTGCGCGGCCCGCTCCGCGGCGGTGAGCGCGCCGCCCGGGAAGAACCCGTCTCCACGCCGCCCCGCGCGCCGCGCGGCCGCCGGGCTGGACCCGCCGACGTGGATCGGCAGCCTGCCCAGCGGCCTGGGAAACTGCACGAGCCCCTCGAAGGAGAAGAACTCCCCGCCGAAGGCGACGCCGTCCTCGCCGCCCTCCCACAGCAGGCGCAGGACGTCGATGGCCTCGTCGGCGCGCCGTCCGCGCGTGGCGAAGTCGGCCCCCACGGCCGCTGCCTCGCCCGGCAGCGCGCCGAGTCCCACGGTCAGCAGCCGCATGCGCCCCTTCGACAGCACGTCGACGGTGGCCAGCCGCTTGGCCAGGACGACCGGATGGTGGTACGGCAGCAGCAACACGCCCGTGCCGAGCAGGATGCGACGCGTCGACGCCGCCACGAAGCCCAGCGTGTCGAGCGGGTCGAGGTATGGCAGAGCGGGCGGCAGCTCGTAGCGCCCGACCATCGCGCCCTTGTAGAGCACGATGTGCTCGGGCACGTAGAAGGACTCGAAGCCGCACTCCTCCGCGTCCTGCGCGTAGGCCGTGATCCGGTCGGGATCGATGCCGTGGTAGGGCGTGCTGTAGCTGATGCCGAACTTCATGCCGGCGACACTAGAACCCTGCCGCCGGTGTCAGGGCAACTCACACCGGGTCGAGCCAGTTGCGCCAGACCCAGCCGCCCTTGTAGTTGCCCTGGCTGATCTTCACCCAGTGCGACGGTCCGGTGCCGGGTTCCGCGCAGGTGCCGAAGACCGGGCGCTCGCGGTCGGGAGAGATCCAGGCCTGGGTCGTGTACTTCTTGCCGGGGCCCGACTTGACCGGGATCGGCTTGTCGGCGTCCACGTAGTAGCGGCAGATCGCCGTGGTGGTCGGGCTGGCCTCGGCGGACGGTGCGGCCGGTGCCGACCCGGTCGTCGTCGACGTGGGCGTCGGCGTCGGTGTGGGCGTGGCGGTGGCCGCCGACGCCGGTCCTGCGACGAGGCCGGCGAGCGTGACAGCCCCGGCAAGGGTGGCGCCGGCTACCGCACGAAGGGCGAGACCCATGATGATTCCCCCAGTTCATCGCACCGCGGTCGGGTGCACCCCATCGATGATTAGGGACAAATCTGGACAAATGAAGCGGGTTGATGAAGGTCTGATGAGCGGATTGCCGACTCTGTACGAAGGTCCCCGCCAGCTATGCCGATTTGCGCAAGTGTTCTTCGCAGTGCGTTGCCATGGAGCGATCGTCTAAGGGCACGGCATGATCCCCAGCGACACGGAGGCTCAGTTGCGTCTGCCCCGGCTGACCAGATTCCTGCTCGTCCTCACCACGGTGTTCGCCTTCACCGTGCCGACATCGGCACCGGCCTCGGCCGCGGTCTACCCCACCTGCACGATCGCCAGGTGCGACGACGCGCGGACCGCGCGCGCCGGCTGGGCGGCCCTGGGCTTCCCGACCAGCCGAGGCTGGTACTACTGGAGCCCCACCGGCCTGTACAACTTCACGGGCGGGCGCCATTACAACCGCGAGCGCCAGCTGCCCGTGGCGGCCACCTACTACGAGTACGACCTCTACTCGCGTGACAGGGGCGCCCGCCGCGACGCCCTGCGGATCGTGGTCAACCGCGCCACCGGCGCGACCTGGTTCACGCCGGACCACTATCGCAACTTCTACCGGCTGAACTGACGGACCAGGGCGGCCCTCGCGGTCGAGGAGCCGCCCGCCGCTCGTCAGTCGCGCTCGACCGTGTCCTCCAGGACGATGCGGCCGATGAGCCGGTAGCGGTCCGGGCGCCGGGCCTTGAGGTAGAGCGCCAGGGCCGCGCCGGCCACCGCGAACCCGATCACGATCCACGGGATGGCGGTGAACAGCGCCGACTCGGCGGCGGCTCCCGCGGCCGCCTTCTGGTTCTGCAGCAGCAGGACCACCACGTAGCCCATGAGCAGGCCGCCGGCCAGCGGCGCGATCAGGGTGCGCCAGGTGTTCGCCGTCTCCTGGTGCTTCTTCTTGACGTGGAAGTAGCCGATGACCGCGAACGAGCACATGGTCTGCACGATGAGGATCGCCATCGTGCCCAGGACCGCCAGCAGCGTGTACAGGTGCAGGTAGGGGTCCATGCCTGCGGCGAAGAAGGCCACCACGAGGACGAGGGAGACGCCCGTCTGCACGAAACCGGCGATGTGCGGCGAGCCGTGGACCGGGTGCGTACGGCCCAGCGTGCGTGCCGTACCGGGGATGAGGTTCTCGCGGCCGATCGCGTAGAGGTAGCGGGAGGCGCAGTTGTGGAAGGCCATCGCGCAGGCGAACGAGCCGGTCAGGATGAGGATCTTGAACAGGCCGACCGACCAGGCTCCGAAGAGCTCGCCGGCGGGCTTGAAGAAGATCTCGGCGAACGACTCGGCCGCCAGGGCGGTCGCGCCCTTGCCGTTCGCGGCGACCGTCATCCACGAGACGAAGGTGTAGAACAGGCCGATGCCGACCACCGACACGAGCGTGGCGATCGGGATGATGCGCTTGGGCTCGCGCGACTCCTCGCCGTACATGGCGGTCGACTCGAAGCCCACCCACGACCAGAAGCACATGAACAGGCCCAGGCCCACGGCGCCCTCGGCCAGGCCGGTGACGGTGAAGGCGTTGACCGGGTTGAGCGTCTCGGCCATCAGGCCGTCGGGGCCGCCGCCGGTGACCAGGGTGCCCAGGGCGACCGCCCCGAGCATCGCGATCTCGGTGATCAGGAAGACGCCGAGCACCTTGGCGGTCAGGTTGATGTCGAAGTAGCTCAGGACGGCGTTGAGCGCCAGCCCGACGACGGCGAAGATCAGCCAGTGGATCTCCACGCCCGCCATGGTCTTGAACAGGTCGTGCGCCGAGTAGGCGAAGAAGCCGATGATCGAGGCCTCGAAGACCACGTAGGCCATGGTCGCCAGCAGTCCGGCGACCATGCCCGCGACCTGGCCCAGGCCGTGCGAGATGTAGCCGTAGAAGGCGCCCGCGGCGGTGATGTGCTTGGCCATCGCGGTGTAGCCGACGCTGAAGATGGTCAGCACGACGGTGGCGAACAGGTAGGCGGCGGGAACGCCGAGGCCGTTGCCGAAGCCCACGACCATCGGGACGTTTCCGGTCATCGCGGTGATGGGCGCGGCGGTGGCCACGGCCATGAATATGACGCCGACGAGGCCTACCGCGTTCTTCTTGAGGCGGTTGACCTCTGGCGTGTGCTCAGCGGTTGTTGTCACGTTCAACCCTCCGGAGGGCGCTGGGGTGGCGCGATGCTGGCAGGCCGGAGGGCCGACGTTCAATGAGGTCGGAGGGGGTAACTGTTGACGATCTGTCAGATGTGCTTGCGGGCGAACTCCAGCTGCGCGCTCAGCTGGGCGATGCGCTCGCCGACGACGAGCGAGCGGCGGCCCGACTCGTACATGTAGACGTCGTGCTCGCGGCTGTGCTCGGCGAGCTTGGCGATGTACTTCTCGAGCTGCCTGGTCGTGATGACCTTCTCGGTCTCGCTGGCCAGGATCAGCACGGGCTGCTTGATCCGGTCGACGTAGGTGATGGGCGAGCTGGCGGCGTACCGTTCGGGCTGCTCGGTCGGCGAGCCGCCGAACACCGAGCGGTACAACGCGCGCAGACCCTCGGTGGCGTCCTCGTAGGCGGTGACGCAGCAGCCGATGGGCATGTTCGCGATGCCCGCCGCCCACAACTCCGGCTGGGTGCCCAGACCCAGCAGGGTCAGGAAGCCGCCCCACAGCCGGCCGCTCAGCGCGGTGCGGTCGGGGTCGATGATGCCGCGGGTGACCAGGTGCTGGCGCACCGCCGCCGCATCGCTCAGCTCGATGTGGCCCACCTCGCCGTGCAGCGCGTCACGCCAGGCCGCGCCGTACCCGGTCGAACCCCGGTAGTTGACCCGCACCACGGCGAATCCGGCGTCGACCCACGCCGCTACCTCGGGGGAGAACGAGTCGTTGTCGTGCAGCCACGGCCCGCGGTGCAGCAGGAAGACGGCCGGGTGCGGCCCGGAACCGTGCTCGGGACGCGAGACGAGCGCGTGGATGCGCCCGCCCTCGCCCTCGACGTCGATGTCCTCGACGGGCACGCTCGGCGGAGCGGACGGGCCGCCCTGCATGACCAGCTGGCCGGTCGTCGAGCGGATGACCGGCGGGCGCGAGCCGCTGGACCAGGAGTACTCCACCTGGCCGCCGGGGCGCGGCCGGGCCTCGTCGATGACGCCGTGCGGGGTGTCGATGGGGGTCAGGCCGCCGCCGGCCAGGTCGTAGCGGTGAAGGTAGGTGCGTGCCCGCTCCTCGCGCCTGATGAGCAGCGCCCGGCCGTCGGCGTACCACTCGGCGCTCAGCTCGCCCGAGTCCTTCAGCCAGATCTCGCGGCGCTCATCGGTGACCGGGTCCCACACGAGGGGCTCGCTACGGCGGCGCCGCTCGTGCAGCGCCAGCAGGCGCCGGTCGCCCAGCACGGGCGAGAAACTCATGCCGCGTACGGCCTTGCCCGGGTCGGACAGCTCGCCCACCACCTGGCCGTCCTGGCGCACCACGCGCAGCGCCGGGTGGCGGAAGTCGCCGTCCTCGGTGTGGTTGAGCGCGACCAGCTCGCCGTCGAGGGTCATGTCGGTGACCCAGGCGGCCTCCGAGTGCTCGTAGAGAGCGCGTGGCTGCTCTCCGGGGCGGATCTGGTAGGTGGCGAAGTAGCCGCCGTGCGCGAGGCTGATGACCGCCACGCCGGTGGCCGACACGGCCAGGCCTCCCGGCTGGCCGATCTCCACGCCGGGCGCGACGACCTCGTCGGGCCCGCCGCGGAACGGCTGGCGCATCCACATGCCCAGCTCGTCGCCGTCGATGCCGCGGAACCAGTAGATCCACTGGCCCGTGGGGTCGATCGCGGCGTACTCGGTCGTACCCGCGGGCTGGTCGGTGACCTGGCGGGTGGCGCCGGTGGTGCGGTCCCAGGCGTAGATCTCCCAGGTGCCGGAGGCGTCGCAGCGATAGATCGCTCGGTTCGGGGCCTGACGTGCCCAGGTGGGCAGCGTCATCCGGGGAGCCCGGAACCTGGCTTGCCAGCGTTCCTCGGCCTTCATCAGCCGCGTTCCCTCCTCTGGCCCGGCCTAGGTTGCCGTCCAGTATTGCGCCTGAGGCCAGAGAAGATGTGGTGATTGTGCGGGAATATGAGGAAATTACTCCTCAAACCGCCCATCAGTAACATCAGCCACACCAGTCAGTCAAGAAAGGGGTCTTGATCATGCTAGGGCTTCGAAGGTAGACAGGTGAAACTCGGCCTCCACCGCTACCTTGCCATGATTTTTCGCCAGGCGTTCCTTGAGCCCTGACATGTCGGTGTGCCACGCGCTTGGTCCCATCGCCACCACCTGAACGATCTCCGCGCTGCCGAGCAGCATCCCGGCCCTCACGGTCCGCCTCCCGACCTCGGTGAAACCGGCCAGGCTCCGGGAGATCCGCTGCTCCTTTGCATCATCAACCGACAACAGACCCAGTTCGTCAACCAGGGGACTGAGATGTGACCTTCCCGGTGTCACGACCACCAGCCTGCCGCCCGGTCTGAGCACGCGGAGGAACTCCGGGCCGTTGCGCGGGGCGAAGACGTCGAGCAGCAGGTCAGCGGCGTTGTCGGCGATGGGGAGCGGCTTCCAGACGTCCGCGACGAAGGCGCCCAGGCGCTCGTGGGCCCTGGCGGCGCGCTTGATCGCGTGCTTGGAGATGTCGAAGGCGATGCCCGTGGCTCCGGGCAGGCCGTCGAGCACGGCGGCGAGGTAGTAGCCGGTACCGGCTCCGGCGTCGACGACGACCGGGGAGCCGTGGACGGCTTTCGCGGCGAGCTCCGAAAGCTCGGTGGCGAGGGGGGCGTAGTGCCCTGCGGCGAGGAAGTCGGCGCGGGCGGCGACCATCTCGGGGGTGTCGGCGGTTCCCGGCGCCTGGGAACCGGCCAGGAAGCTCACATATCCCTGCCGCGCCACGTCGAAGGCGTGTCGCCGGGGGCATCGCACCGCGCCGTCCGCGAGCCGTACCGGGTCGTGGCAGACCGGGCAGCGGAGGTGGTCGACGATGTCAGCGAGCATCCGTCCATTATCAGGCGGACAGCGCCTCGGCCAGGAAGGCGGCGTTCGACGGGGTCTCGCGGAGCTTGCCGATCAGCAGCTCCAGACCCTGCTGCTTCTCGAGCGAGTTGAGCATGCGGCGCAGCTTCCAGACGACCTGCTGCTCGCCGGGGGCGAACAGGAGCTCCTCGCGCCTGGTGCTGGAGGAGTCGAGGTCGACGGCGGGGTAGAGGCGCTTGTCGGCCAGGCCGCGCGACAGCCTGATCTCCATGTTGCCGGTGCCCTTGAACTCCTCGAAGAGTCCGTCGTCCATCTTGGAGCCGGTCTCGACGAGAGCGGTGGCCAGGATGGTCAGCGAGCCGCCCTCGCGCAGGTTGCGGGCGGCGCCGAAGAAGCGCTTGGGCGGGTAGACGGCGCCGGCGTCGATGCCGCCGGTGAGCACGCGCCCGCCGCCCGGCGCGAGGTTGTTGTAGGCGCGCCCGAGCCGCGTCAGCGAGTCGAGCAGCAGGACCACGTCGTGGCCCAGCTCGACGAGGCGCTTGGCGCGCTCGACGGCCAGCTCGGCGACGGCGGCGTGGTCGCGGTCGGGACGGTCGAAGGTGGAGTAGGCGAGTTCGCCCGGGATGATCTCGCGCATCTCGGTGACCTCCTCCGGGCGCTCGCCGACCAGGACGGTCATGAGCGTGACCTCGGGGTGGTTGCGCGCGATCCCGGCCGCCAGCGCCTGCATGACCATGGTCTTGCCGGCCTTGGGCGGGGCCACGATGAGCCCGCGCTGGCCCTTGCCGATGGGGGCGAACAGGTCCACCACGCGGGTGGTGAGCGAGTCGGTCTCCACGTTCAGCCGGGAGTCGGGATGGACGGGGGTGAGATCGTTGAAGTGCGGTCGCGAGCGCCACTCGGCGCTGCCGTTGACCGAGACGACCTCGGTGAGCTTGGTGCCGGTCACGAGGGCGACGACGTGGTCGCCCGAGCGCAGGCCCAGCTGCTTGACGCGGTCGGTCGAGAGCCGTACGTCCCCTGACGAGGGGGCGTAGGAGGTGCGCAGGAACGCTGCGCGGTCGCGGATGTCGAGCAGCCCGCTCACGGTCGTGGCAGGGCGCTGCTTGGGAATGGTTTCTACAGACATGAGGATCCCTTGGAGGGCAGCCCGCTTGAAGCGGGGAAAAGAAATGGAATCGGGCGGAGCTGGAGCTCAACGCCACTGATACCTGGAACGCATCACCCGATCGGACTATTTCCCGGGAAGTCGCTGACGCGACTGCGTACTAGGTCATAGAACGATTAGCAGCGCGGGGGTCATCGTGTCAAGTGCACTGCAAGCGACCCGTGCTTCCATGGCTTCACCACAAGGGGGAGAGAACGATGCAGAAGACCCACTGCCCTGACTGTCACCAGCAGCTCGACGAGGGCCCGATCGTGTACCGCTGCGCCAACTGCTGCCGCGCGGTCTACGCCGCCGACCTGGACAACGAGTTCCACCCGGTCGCCGCCTGAGACAATCGGCTGCATGCCGTACGAGTCACGAAAAATCGGTACAGTCGAGATCACGCCGCTGTGCGACGCGGTCGGCCCGATGGGGCCCTCGCTCCGCAGGCCGTTCCAGGAGACCTTCCTCGGAGCGCCGCACGACGAGGGCGAGTGGATCCTCCACTTCCACTGTTACCTGCTCCGCGGCGACGAAGGCCACGTGACCCTGGTCGACACCGGCATCGGGCCGGCCTCCGACTGGGCTCCGGCTCCCGGACACCTGCTGAGCGAGCTCGCGGCGGCCGGGGTCGAGCCCGGCGACGTCGACACGGTGATCATCACCCACATGCACAGCGACCACTACGGCGGCACGGTCATCGACGGCAAGCCGGTCTTCCGCAACGCCCGGCACATCGTGCAGGCCGCCGATCCCAACCCGCTGGGCGAGCTGATGACCACCGTCGACGGCGACGCCGAGGTCGCTCCAGGGGTGTGGGTACGACACACGCCAGGGCACACGCCCGGTCACCAGATCGTCGAGACCGGGGAGTTCACCCTGGCCGCCGACATCCTGCACCATCCCGTGCAGCTGGCGGACCCGACGATCCGCTACGTCCACGACCACGACGCCGACCTGGCCTCCCGGGCCAGGATCGCGCTAGTCGAGCGCCTTCGTGCCGAGCGCAGGCTCCTGGGCACCGCGCACTTCGCCGAGCCCTTCATCCAGCTGGGCGAGTAGCCGCCTGGCCTTGGCGCGGTAACGCAGCACCTGGACCACGCCGAGCAGCCAGACCGGATACTGCAGCAGGAAGGCGAGCCGGTAGTCGTCGAACACCTCCAGCCCGATCGCGATCAGCGCGATCACCGACATGGAGGCCAGGAAGCCGCCTCCGTTGACGATCCCGGTCGCGGCGCCGATACGGCCGGCCGGATTGAAGGTGCGCGCGTAGTCGAAGCCGATCATCGAGCCGGGACCGTTGGCGGCGAGCACGACCACGAGCACCACGAGCAGCCACAGCGGCGCGTGTCCCGGCCAGGCCAGCACCGCCGTCCACGCGGCCGCGGTCGATCCGATCACGCCGAGCACCAGCCAGGAGCGTCGCAGCGGGTAACGGCCGGCCAGATAGCCCAGGACGGGGCCGCAGACCATGCCCACCGCCGTGAGGGTCGCCAGCAGCACGCCCGCGGTCTGGGGCGCCAGCCCCTGGCCCTCGACCAGGAACGGGTATCCCCACAGCAGGAGGAAGGCGGCCGCGGAGCACTGCGTGGCGACGTGGGTCCACATGCCCAGGCGGGTGCCCGGATGGGTCCAGGCCGCCTTCAGCCCGGGCTCCGCGGCCTGCCCCGAGGGCTTGTCGCGCAGGACGGCGATCAGCAGGACGGCCATGACCACGCCCACCCCGGCGGCGCCGTAGAAGGTCGGCGCCCAGCCGTAGGTGTGCAGCGAGGCGATCATCGGCACGGTCGAGGCGATCGCGCCGAGCTGGCCGATCAGGCCCGTCAGCTGGAGGAGCAGCGGGTTGCGATGGGGCGGGAAGGCCAGGTTCACCAGGCGGACGACGCTGATGAAGGTCATCGCGTCGCCCAGGCCGATCAGCATGCGGGCCGCTATGCCGTACAGGAGGTTGTCGGACAGCGCGAAGACCAGCTGGCCGGCGGCCATGGTGAGGGCGCCGGTCAGCAGCAGGCGCTTGGAGCCGAAACGGTCGAGCAGGACGCCGACGGGGACCTGCATGAGGGCGTAGACGAGGAGCTGGAGCATGGCCAGCGTGGCCATGCCGGCCTCGCTGACGCCCATACGTTCGGCGGCGTCGAGGCCTGCCACACTGAGCGATTGTCGGTGGAAGACCGCGACGAGGTAGGCGAGCACGCCGACGGCCCAGAAGAGCAGCGCCATGAGTAAAAGAGTACTTAGGGGATTTCATGGACAATTACTGGCAGTCCGTTTACCGGGTGCTCGCCGGGTCGGGGGCCTACATCACCGACCCTGACGGGCGGGTGCTTCTGGTCAATCCGAACTACCGCGACCACTGGCTCTTCCCCGGCGGCGGCATCGACGAAGGGGAGGAACCGGCGCGCGGATGCGTGCGCGAGGTGCGTGAGGAGCTCGGGCTGGAACTGGTGGCCGGTCAGCTGCTGGTGGTGCAGTGGAACGACGCCCTGCCGCCCCGGCCCTACCCGCTGGTGCACTTCCTGTTCGACTGCGGCACGCTGCCCGCCGACACACCTATCGCGTTGCAGGAGGCGGAGCTCGACGAGTACGGGTTCTTCAGCGTGGACGAGGCACGCGAGCTGCTTCCGGCGCCCGCGCACGCCAGGCTCGTGCTCGCCGCGGAAGCCCGCGACTCGGGCACGACCCGCTACCTGCTCAACGGCGGCTAGCTCAGCGGGCCTGCTCGGCGGCGGTCAGTTGCTGAGGGCCAGCTGGTCGGCGATCACCGAGCTCGGCAGCAGCACGGTGGCCGTCAGCCCGCCGTACGGCGACGGGCCGAGCGTCACGGTGATCTCGTGACGGCCCGCGAGCCTGCTCACCACGAACAACCCCAGCCGGTCGCTCTCCGCCAGGTCGAACTCGGGAGCGGTGCGCAGCCGCGCGTTGAGCTCGTCGAGGTCGGCGTCGGGAAGGCCCAGCCCCCGGTCCTCGATCTCGATCGCCAGGCCGCCGCCCACCTCGGGCTGGAACGCCC
The DNA here is from genome assembly GCF_013761175.1 of Nonomuraea soli. Taxonomy (GTDB): domain Bacteria; phylum Actinomycetota; class Actinomycetes; order Streptosporangiales; family Streptosporangiaceae; genus Nonomuraea; species Nonomuraea soli. The sequence goes on along the minus strand of NZ_JACDUR010000003.1, from coordinate 285,149 downwards.
GCACGTCCACCCGCGTGGTCGGCGGCGAGAACAGCGTGGCGTTCTCGATCAGCTCGGCGAGCAGGTGCACCACGTCGGCCACCGCCCCGCCCGTGAGCGCCAGCTTCGGCGGGAGGGTGATCTCGACCCGCGCGTACTCCTCGACCTCGGCCGCCGCCGCGCGCATCACGTCCACGATCGGCACAGAACGGCGCCAGCCGCGCCCCGCCGCGTGGCCCGACAGGATGATCAGGCTCTCCGCGTGGCGGCGCATGCGGGTGGTCAGATGGTCGAGCCTGAACAGGTCCTCCAGGGTCTCCGGGTCGGGCGCGGACTTCTCCATCTCGTCCAGCTGCAGGAGCTGGCGGTGGAGCAGCGACTGGTTGCGCCGGGCCAGGTTGACGAAGACCTGGTTGACGCCGTGCCGCAGCCTGGCCTGGCCCGCCGCCGCCTCGATCGCCGTGGTCTGCACCGAGTTGAACGCCTGCGCGATGTCCGCCACCTCGGTGGTCAGGGTACGGATCTCCAGCGGCATCGGCTCGGGTACGGCACGCGGGTTGTTCTGCAGGCGCCTGACCACCTGCGGCAGCCCCGCGTGAGCCAGCGCCGTGGCCGCGTCGCGCAGCCCGGCCAGCTCGCGCACCAGCTTGCGGCGGAAGCGCAGCGAGACCCAGATCGCCACACCCACGGCCACCAGGCCCAGCACGCCCGCCACCCCGATCTTCACCAGGATGCCCGAGGCAGCCGGGGTCACCCGGTCGACCAGGCCCGCCACCGCCTGGACCTGGTTGCGCTCGATCTCGCCCCAGAGCTGCGCGCTCACCCCGGGCCACGAGGCGGACGACGCGGGGAGCCCGGTGCCGATGGACTGCGCCTGGACGGCTTCCTCGATCTCCAGGAACCTCTTGTAGCGCGGCGAGCCCTCCAGCTGGAGGTACGGCTGGCGCAGGTTGCCGTCGAGGTAGGACAACGCCTGCTCGAACAGCAGCCGCCGCGTCGCGACCGTCTCGGCGAACATCGCCCGGACCTCGTCGTCGACCCGATCGGCCGCCATGATCACGACGATCAGGGCCCGCTCGCGGGACAGCAGCTCCTTGGCCTCGCCGAGCGAGGTCACCGCCCGCGCCTGCCGGTACAGCGCCAGCTCGGGCACCAGGATGAGCTTGTCGTACATGCGGAATCCCGCGTCGACCATGCGGTTGTAGACGCCCATAGCGCGCACCACGGTGACCGTACGCTCGTCGATCTCCCCGCGCAGCGACCGCAGCCCGGCGAGGTCGCGCGTGAGGGCGTTCACCTGCGTCTTCAGCTCGGGAGCCAGCGTGCCCTGCTCCTCGATGGAGGCCGCCAGCCTGGCCACCGCCACGTCGGTGGCGGCCCGCTGCCGCACCAGGTCGTGCTGCCTGGGAGCCCCCGTGTACAGCTCGACCGTCAGCAGGCGCTCGCGCTGCAGCTCGATGTTGACCTGCTCGGAGGGGGTGGCCAGGTTCTCGACGAGGCTGTCGATCTCCAGCAGCCGCAGCCCGTCGTTGCCGGTCAGGCCTGCGGCGAAGCCCCACAACCCGGCCAGTGCCGCCAGGGGGACGGAGAGCAGGATGAGGATCTTGAGGGCGATCGGGCGGCCACGCTTGGGGGGCATGTGGACTCCGGGGTGCAAGATAAGAGCGCCTCGAAGATTACACCCCCTTTAGGAGGATTTCCGTGCGTCTTCCGCGTTCCTCGTCCGGCTGGACCATTGCGGTCTTCGGCTTCCTCGCCTTCGCCCTGGGCCTCTACGGGCTCGTCCAGCCCGACGGGCTGCTCGGGCTGCTGGGCTTCGAGGTGCTCGACGAGCGGGCGCCCGGCGACTACACGAAGGTCTACATGGCGGCCTCGTCGATGGCGGCGATCAACATGGGCGTGTACTACGTCTTCGCGGCGGCGCACGACTTCGTGCCGTTCTTCCGCTGGACCGTGCCGTTCCGGCTGGTGACGTTCACGGTGTTCACCACGCTGGTGGTCACGGGGGCGGCGCCGCAGGAGTTCCTGGGGGTGGGGCTCTGGGAGGGGGCGGGGGCGGTTGTCACCGGCTTCGCCCTGTGGAGGGAAGGGCGGCTGATGCCGTCGAAGGCGCAGGAGCCGGTGGCCGGCTAGCGCGTCCGCTACGCCGGCCTCCTCTTGGTTCTCGTCAGCGCAGCACCTCCAAAGCCTTGGACAGCGCCGGGTCGCGCCCCGCCGCCAGGTCCTCAGCCCTCGTGAGGACCTGATGGTCGGCAGGCACGCCGATCGTGTCGACGATCTCCTTGCCCGGCCCCCGGTGATGCAGCTTCGGCAACGACATCACGCTGCCGTCCGACAGCAGGTACGGCGCGCCAGGACCGGACACCAGGCCCGCCGTACGCGTGCCCACCAGCTCGCCCAGGCCCAGCCCGCGCACGGCTGCCGAGAAGTCGTCGCAGGCCGACGCGCACTCCCGGTCGACCAGGACCGTCAGCGGCAGCCCGAGCAGCGGCACGCTGTCGTCGGTGCGGTTGGGCGTGCACTGGTCGCGCACGTCGCAGAAGTAGCTGGTGACCTTGCCGTGTGCGAAGGCGCCCAGCAGGCGGGTGACCTCCCTCGGCGAGCCGCCGCCGTTGCCACGCAGGTCGAGGACGACCCCGCGCTTCACGCTCAGTCCCTCGACCGCCTTGCGGACCTCGTCGGCCACGCCGCCGTAGAAGCCGGGCACCTTGACGTAGGCGACGTCACCCTCCAGCCGCTCGGCGCTCACCGTGGGCCGCTCCGGCTGGAAGGGGACGGGAGTGATCTTCACCTTCCAGGTGCGCCCGCTGCCCGGGCGGCGCAGGGTCAGCTCCACCGGCTCCTTGCCCATGATCGGGTCGAGCGCCGAGGGCACGAGGAAGCCGTTGACGAAAGGTGCGTGGCCGTTGATCGAGACGATGACGTCGCCGGGCCGTACGCCCCGCCTGGCCAGCGGGCTGCCGGGCTGCAGCCTGGTGATGTACAGCGGGCCGCGCGCCGCGGAGTCGTCGGGCCGCGCCGACACCCCCAGGATGCCGACGCCGTACGCGGTGCCGTCGCCCTCGGGCCGGTCCCAGCCCGCGTGGTTGTCGTTCAGCGCGCTCATCATCCCCCGCATGGTGGCCGCGGCGAGTGCCTGCTGCGCGTCGGCTGGTACATGCGCGGCCAGGCCGCGGTAGGTCTCGGCGAAGGCCGCCCAGTCCTTGCCCCTGTCGCCCGTGAGCGGGGGCATCACCGCGTCGGAGGAGTCGAGGTCGCGGCGCTGTAACTCGGCGGTGAGCTTGGCGAAGGCACGCAGCAGCATGGGGCGGTGGTCCAGGACGGGGGCGGCGTAGTAGTGCTCGAAGACGCAGTCGAAGGCCTGGCCGATCGTGTCGATCGTGGTGGGCTTCAACTCCTCGCCCGGCTCCTTGGTCAGCGGGACGCAGGCGTCGGCGGAGGCCGTCGTAGCAGCGGTGGTCGGCGCGGCGCCGGTCGGCGCGAGCGGGGTGGCGGTGAGGGCCAGCGCCAGGATCACTGTTCTCATGCCGCCCAGCGTGCCGATCCGGGCATCTGACGGCGGTGACCGCAAACGTTAACCGCACTGTTACGCCCTTCGAGCTATCAAGGGAGCATGCGCGTTCTGGTGGCGGAGGATGAGCGCTTCCTGGCCGATCTGGTGGCCGAGGGCCTGCGCAGGGCGTCGATGACGGTCGAGGTGGCCTACGACGGGGCCGAGGCGTTGCGGGCGGTGCGCGAGGGCGACTTCGACGTCTTGGTGCTCGACCGTGACCTGCCCGAGGTGCACGGCGACGAGATCTGCCGCCTGCTGGCCGCCGGCAGCACCCGCATCCTCATGCTCACCGCCGCCGCCTCGGTGCCCGAACGGGTGGCCGGGCTCTCCCTGGGCGCCGACGACTACCTGCCCAAGCCCTTCGCCTACGCCGAGCTCGTGGCCAGGGTCCAGGCGCTCGGCCGGCGCGGCGAGGCCGCCCTGCCCCCGGTGCTCACCGGGCAGCACGGCATCGTGCTCGACACGCCGCGCAGGCAGGCCTTCCGCGACGGCCGCTACCTGAACCTCTCACGCAAGGAGTTCGCCGTCCTCGAGGTGCTGATGCGGGCCCGCGGCCGGGTGGTGAGCGCGGAGGAACTGCTGGAGCAGGCCTGGGACGACCAGACCGACCCGTTCACCACCGTGGTCCGCGTGACGATCAGGAAGCTGCGCACCAAACTCGGCGAACCGCAGGTCATCCAGACCGTGTCAGGCGCGGGGTACCGGGTGTGAGCCTCAGGTTCCGGCTGACCGCCCTCTACGCGGGCCTGTTCCTGATCACCTCGGCGGCCCTGCTGGTCACCGTGAACGTGCTGCTGCGAGCCGTACTGGAGAAGCGGGTCGACATGCTGATGCGCGGGCCCCTGCCTCTGCCGGGGCCGCCCGTCCGCGCCGTCGAGGCGGAGATCGAGCGGGCCATCGGGGCGTTGCCCGACCTCGTCCTGGCCTACCAGTGGGATTTCACGCTGCTCGTCATGGTGGTGCTCACCGCCGTCGCGCTGGGCAGCGGCTGGTGGATGGCCGGCCGGGTGCTGCGTCCGATCCACCACATCACCGCGACGGCGCGCCGGCTGTCGCTCTCGAACCTGCACGAGCGGATCGCGCTGCGTGGCCCGCACGACGAGTTGCGCGAGCTCGCCGACACCTTCGACGCGATGCTCGAACGGCTGGAGCGCTCGGTCGACACGCAGAGCCGCTTCGCCGCCAACGCATCGCACGAACTGCGCACCCCTCTCGCCATCCAGCGGGCCGCGATCGAGATCGGCCTGGCGGACCCCGGTCCCGAGGAGCTCGCACGCATCCGGCACGAGCTGCTGGAGACGACCAAGCGAAGCGAGCGGCTCATCGACGGGCTGCTGCTCCTGGCCCAGAGCGACCGCGGGCTCGTCGACCTGGAGGCGGTCGCCCTCGACGACGTCGTCCGCCAGGTGGCGGGCGAGTCGGCCGCTCACGATCTCGACGTCCGGCTCGACCTGGAACCCTGTACGGTCACCGGCGACCCGATCCTGCTGACCCGCCTGGTGGCCAACCTTCTCGACAACGCGACCCGCCACAACCGGCCGGGGGGGTCGGTCACGGTGAGCCTGTACGGCGACCGCCGCCTGCTGGTGAGCAACACCGGGCCGGTGGTGCCGGGGGGGCGGGTGGGGGAGCTGTTCGAGCCGTTCCGGCGCCTGCACAGCCGGACGCGCTCGCTCGGCGGAGCGGGGTTGGGGCTGTCGATCGTGGCGTCGATCGCGGCGGCCCATGACGCGGAGGTCAGGGCGGAGGCGAACGCGGGGGGCGGGCTGACGTTGGAGGTCCGGTTTCGCTGAGTGAGCGGATCCGCGCGACCGTACCCGGAAGTGCGTCACGGGGGCCGGGTGCGGGGGGCCCCGGAGAGGGCCCCCCGGGGGATCATGCTCGGGTGGTGTCCCGGTGCACCAGGCGGTCGGTGGCCGCGTGGTCGGCGGCGGGCTGGACCGGCTGGACGTCAGGCCGCGAGGTGTGCTCCTCCTCCAGCTTGCGCTGCAGGTCTCGCTTCTCCTCCTCCAGCCGTGCGACCCGGTCGTCGGCCTCGTGGCGGACCTCGCGGAGGCGGCGGCGGCGGACGGAGGCCCGCTTCCACCCGGAGTTGATCATCGCGATGCCGAGCAGCAGCACGGCGGCGACGACCGCTCCGGCCACGAACATCTCCAGATGGTTCGCGGAGACCGAGTAGCCGAACGCGCTGTAGCTGACCTCGGACATCGAGCTGGAATTGACGGCGACAAAGGCGATGGTCCCAGCTGCGGCCAGGACCAGAAGGACTCCCAGAACTACCATGGCGAATTCACTCCTCCTCGTCAGAGCGAGTCCCCACTTCCCTTAGGAGTGCCCATGAAACCAGCGCCTGGACAGGTGCTGCATTTCTCGGAAGACCCGGCCATCACGGAATTCGCGCCGCATGTGGCGCCGACGTCGAACGAGAAGGACGCGTTCGTGTGGGCCGTCGGTCCCGAGCGGTGTCCTGACTACTGGTTCCCGCGCCAGTGCCCGCGCGCGATGGCGTGGACGGGCCCGGCGACGACCGCCGAGGACCGTGATCGCATCATCGGCGCGGGCTGCGGCACGCGGGTGCACGCGATCGAGTACGGCTGGCTGAAGGCGATGCAGGAGGTGGAGCTGTACGCCTATCGTCTGCCCGCCGAACCGTTCGAGGCCCGCTTCGAGAACGCGGTGGTGGCGACGGTGCCGGTGAGGCCGCTGGCGCCGCCCGAGCGGGTGACGGACCTGCTCGGGCTGCACGAGCGTGAGGGCATCCAGCTGCGGGTGATGCGCAGCCTGTGGCCCTTCTGGGAGGAAGTGATCTCCAGTTCGCTGGAGTTCAGCGGTATCAGGTTGCGGAACGCTCGCCGATGAGGCGGCGCAGTTCGTCGACGGGCATGGAGCCGGGTGCGTGCCTGTCGCGGGCGAACCTGTTGGCCTCGCGCTGGAGCACCTCGTTGACGGGCGCGCCGACGCCGGTGCGGCGGGCCAGCAGGACGATCTCGCCGTTGAGGTAGTCGGCCTCGATCGAGCCGGCCCCTCTGGCCAGGCTCTGCCAGGAGGAGCCGCCGCCGCGTGCCAGGCCTTCGATGGGCCGCAGGTCCACCTGGTTGCCGCGCAGGTCCTGCTCCTCCTGGCGGGTGGGGTGGGCGATGCCGGCGGCGGCGAGGACGGCTTCGCCTTCCGCGGTGGCCTGCTTGGCGAGGTCGGACATGCCGTCGGCGTGGCCGACGAGGGCTTCGACGGCATTGCCGAGGTTGCTGAGGAGCTTGCCGTACTTGTATCGCATGACGTCGGGTACGGCAGGCGCGACGAATCCGCTCTTGGTCAGGTCGGCGGCGATCTGGTGCGCCAGGTCGTCCACACCCTGTGGATAGCGCCCCACGGGAAGCAGCCCCGAGTGCGGCGTGCCGTACGCGGCGACGACGCCCGGGTCGAGGTGGGTGGCGGGCAGCCAGACGCACATGCCGTACACCTGGGAGAAGCGCCGCAGCACCATGTCCTCGTTGGCCACGCCGTTCTGGGCGCAGACCACGGGCAGGTCACGTGGCCAGGCTTCGAGGGCGGAGAGGGTGTCCTGCGATTTGGTGGCGACGATGAGCACGTCGCCGGCGCGCGGGGGCACGGGGCCGCCGGACGCGGGGACGGGGAGGAGGTCGTCTGAATCGGGTGTGAGCAGGCGCAGGCCGGTGTTGTCGAGCGCCTCGAGGTGGGCGCCGCGCGCCACGAGGACTACGTCATGACCTGCCTGGAAGAGCCGCCCGCCGATGGTGCCGCCGACGGCTCCTGCCCCGATGATGATGTAACGCACCCACCTGACCCTACTTGGCCAGCGCGATGGCGGTCTCGGTGGTGGTGAGGGGCTGGCGGGAGCGCTCGCGGAAGATGGTCTTCAGCACTCTCCAGCCGTCGCGGACGGCGTGCAGGTTGCTCTCGCCGTGCAGGCGCAGCCGCTCGTGGCTGGGCACCTCGTCGATGAGCAGGCCGGCCTGGGCGGCGCGCACGTTCATCAGGGTCTCGATCTCGAATCCGTCGCAGTCGAGTTCCATGACGGCCAGGTGCCTGGCCCAGAACGCGTTGTAGCCGTAGCACAGGTCGGTGTAGTGCGTGCCGTACAGGAGGTTGGTCAGGCCGGTCAGCACGCGGTTGCCCAGCGAGCGGATCGGGCTGATGTCGTCGGAGCCGCCGCCCGTGATGTAGCGCGAGCCCTTGGCGAAGTCCGCGCCGGCTTCCAGGGCCGCCACGAATGCGGCGATCTCTCTGCCGTCGGTGGAACCGTCCGCGTCGATCATCACGATGATGTCGCCCTGCGCGGCGGCGAAACCCTCGATGAGGGCGTTGCCCTTGCCGCGGCGGGTCTGGGTGACCACGCGGAGGTCGGGGCGCAGCCGCCTGGCGACGGCCACGGTGTCGTCGACGGAATTGCCGTCGACGAGGATGACCTCGTCCACCCAGCTCGGCAGGGTGGCGAAGACGTGCGGGAGGTTGGCGGCCTCGTTCATCGCGGGAACCACGACGCTGACGGTGTGCGCGGGTCTGGTGCTCATGGACCAAGGGTGCGCCTGCAAGCCTGCATGTGACTTGACTCTGCCTTGCAGGGGCGACAAAGATCTCCTTTCGCCTCCGTGGTCAACCCCTGATCGAGACCGGTTCCGGACATGTGTCCTTCGCCCTTGACAGGGGATGGGTGTTTCTACGGATCTACGATTGCTTCGTTCCACCGAGCGAGGATCTCGTCGACCGAGGCCATGATTCCGGTGATCACCACCGTCATCGCGACAGCAGTTTCCTCGCCCGTTCCACGCCGACCGCCAGCAGCAGCGTCGGCAGCCGCGGGCCGGTCTCCTTGCCGACGAGCAGCCGGTAGACCAGGGCGAAGAACTCCCGCTGGGCCGTCTTCAGCTCGGGTGTGGCCGGGGCGTCGAGCGGCAGGCCGGCCTGCAGCTTCGGCACGCCGTACACCAGCGTGGTCAGCCCGTCGAGCGACCAGTGCGTGTCGAGGCCCTCGACGAGCATGCGCAGCGACTCGCGCTGCTCGTCGCTCAGCGGCTCGTCGGAGGGCTGGGGGAGCACGCGGGTGCGATCGTCGGCGGGGAGCTGGGTGGCCACCCAGCGCTGCGCCTTGTCGAGCCTGGGCCGCGCCTCGTCGAGCGTGGAGACGCCCATGTCGCGCAGGATGCGCAGGAGCTGCTCCTGGTCGCCGGTGGTGATGTCGGCGATGGAGGCGAGCATCCGGTACGGCAGAGCCTTCTCGGTGAGCGGCAGCGTGTGGACGGCCCTGCTGTGCGCCGCTTCGTCGGCGGGCAGGCCGCGCCCTTCGGCGATCTTGCGGCCGAGCGCGTCCCACTCGTCGTAGATCCGGTGGATCTCCTGGTCGAAGGCGACATTGAACGACTGGTTGGGGCGGCGGCGCGCGTAGAGCCAGCGCAGCAGCGGCGCCTCCATGATCTCCAGCGCCTCGGAGGGGATCGGCACCCCGCCCTTGGAGCTGCTCATCTTGGACATGCCGGTGATGCCGACGAAGGCGTACATGGGGCCGATGGGCCGTTCGGCGCCGAAGACCGGGCCGACGATCTGGCCGCCCACGACCCACGCCGAGCCGGGAGAGTGGTGGTCGGCGCCCGACGGCTCGAAGACCACGCCCTCGTAGGCCCAGCGCATCGGCCAGTCGGCCTTCCAGACGAGCTTGCCGTGGTCGAAGCTCGCCAGTCGTACGGTCTCCCCGAAGCCGCACGCGCAGGTGTAGGCCAGCTCCGTGCTCTCCTCGTCGTAGGCGGTGACCCTGGTCAGGTCGCGCTCGCACTCGGTGCAGTAGGGCCGGTACGGGTAGTACTCGGCGACCTCGGCGGTGCGATACTGCGCCAGGACCTCGTTGATCTCGTGGCGCCGTGCCATCGCGCGCAGGATCTGCTCGCGGTAGGCGCCGCTGGTGTACATCTCGGTCTGGCTGATCGCCCGCACCTCGATGCCGAGCTCGTCGAGCGCATCGACGAGCGGCGCCTTGAAGTGCTCGGCCCAGTTCGGGTGCTCGCTGCCCGGCGGGGCGGGCACGGAGGTGTACGGCTTGCCGATGTGCTGCTCCCACGAGGGGTCGATGCCCGCCGGAACCTTGCGGAAGCGGTCGTAGTCGTCCCAGGAGAGCAGGTGCACGCAGTCGTGGCCGCGCCGCCTGATCTCGTCGGCGACCAGGTGCGGCGTCATGACCTCGCGCAGGTTGCCGAGGTGGATGGGGCCGGAGGGGCTGAGTCCGGAGGCGCAGACGATCGGTTTGCCGGGGGCGCGGCGTTCCGCCTCGGCCATGACCTCGTCAGCGAACTTCGAAACCCAATCCATCGCGTCAGTATGGCGTACAAAGCGTGATGGCCTGCGACCGAATATCGGCTTTCAGCTTCGCCGCTGTCGCCCTCGCGCCTCCGTCGAGCTCGTACGTGCGTGGCGTGGCGAGTTTGACGGTGACTTTTCGGGCCCTGGTAATGCGGACAAAAGGCGATTCGTCCGAGCGCCCCGTCGCCATCTGGCCGAGCAGCCGCCCCCACTCCAGCTTGCTGCGGGCGGTGGCCACGCCCACCTCCAACCAGCCGTCGTCGGGCTTGGCGTCGTCGAAGGCCTCGATGCCGCCGGTGATCGTGCCGACGTTGCCGAGCAGCACGCAGCTCGCCTCACCGTCGAACCAGTCCGTGCCGTCGATCTTGACCTGGGTCGGCGTGGTGGAGCCGCCCGCGTGGCGCAGCCCGGTCCAGATGTAGGCGAGCTTGCCGAGGCGCTCCTTCAGCCCTCGGTCGGCGTCGGCGATCATCTCGGCGTCGAAGCCCACGCCCGCCATGACCGCGAAATGCTCGCCGTTGATGCGGCCCAGGTCGAGCTTGCGGCGCTTGCCCTCGAACCCGATCCGCACCGCCTCCTCGATGTCGCGCGGGATCTCGAGGTTCTGCGCCAGCAGGTTGGCCGTGCCGGCGGGCACGATCGCGACGACGGCCTTGCTGCCGGCCAGGGCGTCGACGCACCGCTGAACCGTGCCGTCGCCGCCCCAGACGAAGATCAGCTCAGCCCCTTCCTTCAGGGCCTTCTTCGCCTGCTTGGGCGCCTTGCGGCTCTTGGGCACCTCGTACCAGAGCAGCTCGTCCACCTGGCGGTCGGTGATCCTGACCCGCAGCTCGTCCAGTCCACCGCCGAATGTCTTCTTCTTGTGGGCAATCACCGCGACTTTCACGGTGTGGTGGCTACCCCGTTAAAGAAGTTGCAGTCGATCTATTTCGAGGAAAGTATCCTTCACATGATCCGCGTCGAGGGCTTATCGAAGGTCTTCCGCCGGCCACGGACCTTCTCGGGACCCTTCGGAACCGTCCGCACCTTGTTCACCAGGCAGTACGAAGAAAAGCTCGCGGTCGACGACGTCTCCTTCGAGATCGACGAGGGCGAGATCGTCGGCTACCTGGGCCCCAACGGCGCGGGCAAGTCCACGACGATCAAGATGCTGACCGGCATCCTCACGCCGACCGGCGGCAGCATCGAGGTCAACGGGCTGGTGCCCTGGCGCGAGCGCACGGCCAACGCGCGCAACGTCGGCGTGGTGTTCGGCCAGCGCAGCCAGCTGTGGTGGGACCTGCCGCTCATCGAATCCCTGCGGCTCGTCGGGGCGCTCTACGACGTGCGGCACTTCGACAAGGCCCTGAGCAAGGTACGCGAGATCCTCGGACTCGACGGCTTCCTCGACACCCCGGTGCGCCAGCTCAGCCTCGGCCAGCGGATGCGCGGCGACCTGGCCGCCGCCGTGCTGTACGAACCGCCGCTGCTCTACCTCGACGAGCCGACCGTCGGGCTCGACGTGCTGGCCAAGGAGGCGGTGCGCGAGTTCATCGTCGAGACCAACCGCTCCGGCCGTACGACAGTCATGCTCACCACGCACGACCTGGCCGACGTCGAGGCGTTGTGCAAGCGCATCATCCTCATCGATCACGGCAAGGTGCTCTTCGACGGTGCCATCGACGCCCTGGTCAACCAGCCGAGGCGGCTGGTGGTCGAGCTGGAGTCCGGCACCCGGACCTACGACATCCACGACGACCTGCCCGGCATGGTGGCCACGATCGCCGCCGAGCACACCATCCGCGACCTGTCGATCGTGGAGCCCGACCTGGAGAGCGTCATCAAAGGGATCTACGCCCGATGACGCGCATCGGGCTCCGCCTGGCCCTGGCCTACCGCAGCAACATCGTCTTCATGATGGTGACGCTGGTCGCCCAGGTGTTCCTGCTGCGCATGATCTGGACCGCCGTGTACGGCGCGCGGACCGAGGCCGCGGGCATCACGCTGCCGCAACTGCTGGCCTACCTCACGCTGGCCAACCTGCAGGTGTTCGCGATGAACACGCAGGTGTCGCGGATCATCTCCCACCGCATCCGCACCGGGACGGTCTTCTTCGACCTGGCCAGGCCGGTCGGCTTCATGCGGCAGATGACCGCTTTCCAGGCAGGCAACACGCTGGGCGGGCTGCTCCTGCTGCTGCCTGTCGTGCCGGTGGTGCTGCTCGTGGGATCGATCACCGCGCCCGCGCACCTGCCTGGATACGTCGTGACACTCGTGCTGGGCTACGCCATCACCGTCGAGCTGGCTCTCCTCATCAGCCTGATCGGCTTCTGGACCCTGGAGACCGTGTGGGTCGCCGTCCTGTTCCGCCTGGTCAGCCAGTTCTTCGCGGGCACGATGGTGCCGCTGGCGTTCTTCCCCGGCTTCCTGGGCGCGCTGGCCGACGTGCTGCCGTTCAAGTACATGGGGTACGTGCCCGCGGGCGTCTACATCGGGCACATCACCGAACTGGTCCCGACGGTCCTGGGCGAACTCGCCTGGGCGGCCGGCCTGGCGCTCCTGCTCCAGCTGATCTGGTCGCGCGCCCACCGCAGGGTGGTGATCCAGGGTGGTTAGGACACTGAGGCTCTTCTGGCTCCTGCAGCGAGCCGCCCTGCGAAGCATGCTGCAGTACCGCATGAACAGTGTCATCGGCATCCTCACCGGCGCGGTCTGGCAGGGCACCGGCTTCGCCTTCATCTGGGTGGTGATGCACACCTTCCCGTCGCTGGCCGGCTGGGGCCTGGCCGAGATCGCCTTCCTGTACGGCCTGCGCCTGACCGCCCACGGCGTGGCGATGATCCCGCTGATGGCGCTGCACAACATCGAGTTCCTGGTGCGCGAGGGGGAGTTCGACCGCTACCTGCTGCGCCCGCTCAACCCGCTGGTCCAGGTGCTGGGCAACCGCCTGGGCCTGGCCCAGGTCGGCGACCTGCTGGTCGGTGTGGCGCTGCTGGTCGTGGCCGGTCAGAGCACCGGGATCGAGTGGGGGCCGTGGCCGCTGATCGTGTGCGTGGTCGCGATCGTCTCCGGAGCGCTCATCGAGGGGGCCTTCTTCCTGGCCCTGTGCTCGCTGTCGCTCCGGTTGCTCGACACCTACGCGCTGCGGTCCTTCGTCGACGAGGCCTTCAGCACGTTCGGCTCCTACCCGCTGAAGATCTTCGGATCCGTCGTCGAGTGGCTGCTCACCTACGTGCTGCCCGTCGCCTTCGTGGCCTACGTCCCGGCGAGCGTCGTGCTCGGCAAGCTGGACGGCACGTGGGCGCTGGCGGGGCCGGTGCTCGGCGTGATCCTGATGGCGCTGGGCTACCAGGTGTGGCGGGGGCAGCTCAAGCACTACCAGAGTGTCGGGAGCTGAGCTCGGCGAACAGCTCCTCCCACAGCGGGATCACCGCGTCGGCCGAATACTCCTTGGCCGTCGCTGCTGCCGCCGACCCCATCCTGGTCCGCAGGTCGCGGTCGGAGATCAGGCGGTCGAGCGCGTCCGCCAGGCGGTCGACGTCGCCGGGCTCGACGAGAAAACCGTCCGTCCCGTCGGTGAGCACGTCGGCGGGGCCGGTCGGGCAGTCGAAGGAGACCACGGGAAGCGCGTGGGTCATCGCCTCGATCATCGCCATCGGCAGCCCCTCGAAACGGGAGCTGAGCACGTAGATCGACGCCTTCGAGAGCTCCTCGTCGAGCTTGTTGGTGGCTCCCATCAGCTTGACCGCCTGAGGGTTCTCGATGAGAGCGCCGAGATCGGCCTTCTTGGGGCCGCTGCCGAAGATCTTCAGCTGCCAGCCGGGGTGCTTCGCGGCGACCTGCTGGAAGGCGGGGATGAGCAGGTCGAAGCCCTTCTGGTGGACCAGCCTGCCGACGGCCACGACGACCGGGTTCTCCTGCTGCGACGGCCCGCTGTGCATCGCGTGCACGGCGTTGGGGATGCGCACCACCTCGGTGCCGGGCAGCAGCTGGCGGTACTCCTCCTGGTTGGCCCTGGTCAGCACCTGGACGGCGTCGAAGCGGCCGTAGTAGCGCGCGATGTCGCGGCGCACCGGCTCGCGGTAGGCGGTCAGGCTCATGTGCTCCTGGGCGACGCGGATGACCTTGCGCGAGGCGCGACGGGCGGAGATCAGGTTGAGGGCGGGGCGCGTGGTGACCAGGATGCCGTCGTCGAGTTCGGCGACGTAGTCGATGACCGCCTTCTCGACCTTCTCGGTGAAGTAGTCGGCGGCGAACTCGCCGCGAGGGACGACCTGGCCGCGCATCTTGCGCCAGACCCGGCGGGGCACCGAGTCGGCCTCGACCCCGTCGCGCTGGTCCACCAGGGTGCTGCGCCGTACTCTCGGGTCCACCCAGAAGCGGCCCTTGTCGCGGCGGCGGACCACGCTGACGATCTCCACGTCGTGCCCGCGTGCGGCCAGCGCGTTGGCCTGGTTGGTCACCGTGCGGATGGTGCCGCCGAGCCCGTAGGCGTGCAGGATCAGGTAACGGATCTTCATGCCGGATAGCCCCAGCGCTTGCAGATGGGCTTGAGCACCTCGGGCACGTCCTGAGGGATCTCCCTGGCCGGCTGGACCTTGCCGGAGCGGATCTTGTCCTTCCAGTCGCCCAGGCCCTTGCGGATCACGTCCTGCGTGCCGTACTCCAGCATGCTCGGCTCCCAGGGCAGCGACAGGAACTCGCACAGCCGCCGGGTCTCCGCCTCGGGGTCGGCGGTCAGATCCTCGTAGCGCACGGTCAGCCCGGGCAGCGCCTTGCGCGCCCGCTCGACGGCCTTCATGTATCGGAGCGCGTCGGTGACGGCCTCCTCGGGACCGCGCTTGTCGGGGCTGGCCTCCTTCCACGACGCGGCGATCGAGGCGGGGTGGCGCAGCAGGAACACGAAGCGGGCGTCGGGCCAGCAGGTGGCGATGCGCTCGTGCACGAAGGCGTTGGAGGGGGTCTTGTCGACGATGTGACGTTTGCCGCTGCGGACCAGTTCGCGGTGGAGCACCCGGTCCCAGAGCAGGTGCTCCAGGTCGGCGCGGTTGTGGCCGAGCTCCTCCATCGCCCGCTCGCTGAGCTTGGTGCCGAAGCCGACCTCCAGGCGGCGCACGTGGAGCTCGTGGGGGGCGTGGAGCTGCGAGTGGGCGTTGAGCATCGCGCGCAGCAGGGTCGAACCCGAGCGGACCGGACACATGATGAAGATCGGCTTGTCCAGCAACCGGTCGGTCTTCGGATCGGCAGGACGACGAATATCGACTTCCGGCTCGGACTCCGGTTTTCCTACTCGATTTAGCTGGAATCCGGTATATCGGGAAAGGGCGCTATTTACCGTTCGCTGCCATTTCATGCAGACGGAGAGTACCGAGCTTTCCTTGTAGTTCCCTGGGAGCCGGCTGGGGCAGGTCTATGGAATGCCCGGTCCATGGCACTCGCTAACCCCGCACAGCCACGACAGCAGCGACAAGACCGACTCGGCATTGGAGTCGAGCAACCGCGGCCTGCGGGTCATCGGCCTGTCGTTCGCGATCCTGACGGTCACCGCCGTGATCCAGGCGGTGATCGTGGCATTCTCCGGATCCGTCGCCCTGCTGGGCGACACGCTGCACAACTTCGCCGACGCGCTCACCTCCGTGCCGCTGGCGGTGGCGTTCTGGCTGGGCCGCCGCGCGGCCACGAGCAGGTACACCTACGGGTACGGCAGAGCGGAGGACTTGGCGGGGATCGTCATAGTCGTTCTGATCGCACTCACAGCTTTCTTGGCCGGATATCAGGCGATTTATCGTCTTATTAACCCGCAAGAGCTCTCTGCCCTCGCCTGGGTCGCCGCCGCAGGCCTCGTCGGATTTCTCGGCAACGAATGGGTCGCCCGCTATCGCATCAAGGTCGGCAAGGAGATCGGCTCCGCCGCCCTCGTCGCCGACGGCCTCCACGCCCGCACCGACGGCTTCACCTCACTCGCCGTCCTGCTGTCCGCACTCGGAGCCTTCCTCGGCTTCCCCATCGCCGACCCCATCGTCGGACTGGCCATCACCGCCGCCATCCTCTTCGTCCTGCGCGACGCCGCCCGCGAGATCTACCACCGCCTCATGGACGCCGTCGACCCAACCCTCGTCGACCAGGCACGCACCGTCCTCGCCGCCACCCCAGGAGTACGGAAAGTCGGATCCGTACGGCTGCGCTGGATCGGCCACACGCTGCACGCCGAAGTCGACATCCTCGTCCCCCACACCCTCTCCCTCGTCGACGCCCACGCCATCGCCGTCGACGCCGAACACCGCCTCACCCACGAAATGCCCCGCCTGCGCGCCGTCACCGTGCACCCCGATCCAGACGGGCCGGAAGGAGTGGACCACCACGCTCGACTACCATGACGGGAAGTCTGAGGGCGGAGGAGCTTCGTGGTGTTGGAGAACGACGAGTCGGCCAGGCATCGCCTACGCGAACTGCGCGACAGCATCGACAACATCGACGCGGCACTCGTCCACCTGCTGGCGGAGCGGTTCAAGTGCACGCGGCAGGTGGGGGAGCTGAAGGCGCAATACGGCCTGCCCCCGGCCGACCTGGGGCGCGAGGCGGAGCAGATCGAGCGCTTGCAGGCCAAGGCGGTGGAGGCGAAGCTTGATCCGGAGTTTGCGAAGAAGTTCTTGGCATTCATCATCGAGGAAGTGATCAGGCACCACGAGTCGGCGGCCATGCGCTGACCCCAGCCTTCGACGCTCGGCGTTCGATGCTCAGCCTTCGGCAGGCAGCCTTCGGCAGGCAGCCTTCGGCAGGCAGCCTTCGGCAGGCAGCCTTCGGCAGGCAGCCTTCGGCAGGCAGCCTTCGGCAGGCAGCCTCTCTCCCTCTCGTAGCCCTCACCTCGTTGCCCGTCGCCCCGCGAAAGGTCTTTGCGAGCGGGCGCTTCGCGCCGGGCGGCTCAGGCTGTCGCTTCCAGTCGCGCCGAGGGCGCGACCCCTGGAGGGCCTCGCTTCGCTCGGGCGTCTTGCCAAGGCGCGGGCTGCGCCCGCGCACCCCATGGTGGGGCGGTTGAGGTCTGGTTTCAGGGGTTGAACGACGACGGGTGTGTCTGGCGCGGTCGCACGAAGGCGTGACCGGACGTCACGCGGTCGCGGGAAGGTGTGACGCGGACGCACGCGATCGCGGGAAGGCGTGACCCGGACGCACGCGATCGAAGGAGGACACGTCCAGGACGCCATGGGCTGCGTCGGAGGGCGCCTCGACCAGCCGACAAGACCAGCCGAGTGGCCCCTGACCCATTTGACCTTGACGCAACGTCAACGTGTCCACTGAGGCCATGACAGAAAACCCCACCATCCTCCCCCTCACCCGGCCAGACCCCATGACCCCGCCCACCGCCTACGCCGAGTTGCGCGCCGTCACCCCCATCGCCCCGGTGCGCACCCCTGAGGGCGTGCCCGCCTGGCTGGTCACCTCCTACGACGCGGCCACCACGGTCCTGTCCGATCGGCGCTTCGGCATCGCTCCGCCGGACGCCGGGCCGCCGGGGCATGACACGTTGTTCCAGGACGGCGAGGTTCACCTGCGCCTGCGCCGCCTGGTGTCGGCGGCCTTCACGCCGCGCGCCATCGCGGCGCTGCGCCCCCGCGTCGAGCGACTGGCTGAGGACCAGGTCGCCGCGCTGGTCGCCTCGGCGAGGCCCGCCGATCTCGTGTCGGGGTTCGCGGCTCCGCTGTCGACCTCGGTCATCGGCGAGGTCCTCGGCGTCGAGTTGGGCAAGCGCGATCATTTCCAGGCTCTCGTACGGATGACGGGCTCCATCGACTACTCCGACGGCGGGGCGGCGGCGCGGCGTGCTTGGGAGGATCTGGCGGAGTACGCCGCCGAGCTGGTGGCGGCCAAGCGGGCGGATCCGGGTGACGACCTGCTCACCGCCCTGATCGCCGTGCGCGACACCGACGACGGTGGCGGCCGGCTCAGCGATGCCGAGCTGGTCGCCATGGTGAGCACGATCGTGGCGGGCGGCTATCTGACGGCGTGCAACGCGATCGCGGTGGCGACGATCCGGCTCCTGGGCGAAGGGCGGTTGCACGCCATGGCCGCCGATCCTGGCGAGGCCGGCGCCGTACTGGAGGAGACGTTGCGGCTGCAGTCGGGTCTGACCGGGGAGCCGTTTCCGCGTTATGCGCAGGTGGACGTCGAGCTCGGCGGGGTGGCGATCGGGAAGGGGGAGATGGTCCTCGTCCGGTTGGAGGCGGCTCAGCGTGATCCGGGGCATGTCGAGGCGCCGGACGAGTTCAGGCCGGGGCAGGCGGCGAGCCCGACGCTGGCCTTCGGGCACGGGCCGCACTACTGCCTGGGGGCGGCGCTGGCCCGCGTCGAACTGGCCGCGGCGCTGGGGGCGCTGGCGCGCGGGGTGCCGGGGTTGCGGCTGGCGTGCGAGCCGGGTGAGGTGGAGTGGACGACGGACTCGATGGACGTGGGGCCCGTGAGTTTGCCTGTGTCGTGGTGACGGCAGTTTCGCCTGTGTCGTGGTGACGGCCTGGCGGCGGTGTCGGTCGAGCGGGATCAGCTCTAGTGTCAGTGGACACCCCCGGCCGAAACGGATTGATCGTCATGCCGCGCATAGAAACCCCTTGGGGCCCCTGGGACGCCGCTCCCCTGAGCGACGTCGTGGCGCTCTTCCGTCGCCTGCCCGCCCCCTGGTGGATCGCCGGCGGCTATGCGATCGAGCTCGCCGTCGGCCGGCCGTACCGGGAGCACGGCGATGTGGACATCGCCCTGCTCCGCCGCGACCACCTGGCCGCCAGGGCCCTGCTCGCCGGATGGGACGTGCATGCGGCCGACCCGCCCGGGTCGCTGCGGCCCTGGCGCGAGGGGGAGACGCTCCCGCAGCACGTGCACGACGTGTGGGTGCGTGAAGACCCGGAGGGTCCTTGGCGCTTTCAGCTGATGCTCGATGAGACGGAGGACGAGGAGTGGGTTTTTCGTCGTGATCCCCGGATCCGGCGTCCCATCGCCGGGTTGACGCTGGAGGAGGGGCCGGGGGTGCGGCGGCTGTCGCCGGAGGTGCAGTTGCTGTACAAGTCGAAGGGCCTTCGCCCCAAGGACGAGCTGGACTTCGCGCAGGCGCTCCCGCACCTCACGGGTGAGCAGCGCGCGTGGCTCACCGACGCCCTGGAGCTCCTCGGGCAGTCCGATCATCCCTGGCGGGAGGCTCTGGCTGCTGACGCTCGGTGCCGAGGATGAGGGCCGAGACGAGCACCACCGCGCACACGGCGACGAGCATCACGCGATAGTCCAGCGTCGCGATCAGGCTCGCGCCCGCGGCGATCGAGGCGACCTGGGGCACCGTCACCCCGAACTCGAAGGCGGCGAAGACGCGCCCGCGCAGGTCTTCGGGGGTACGGCGCTGCAGTGACGTGGTGGCGCCGATGACGATCCAGGGCGCGGCCACGCCCAGCACCAGCATGCCCGCGATGACGGCCGGCACTGTCGTCACGGTCAGCAGGAGGCTGCTGGCCCCGACCATGACGAGGGCGATGACCACCAGGCCGCGCTCGGTGACGCGGCGGATGACGGCGCCGGCCAGGGTGCCGCCCGCGATGGTGCCGACGGCCTGGGTTCCCGCCAGGACGGCGAGGAAGGTGGCGTCGCGTCCCAGACCGTCGGTGACCACGGCGATGGCGATGGACTCGAAGAAGCCGATGACGAGCATCGTGAGCGCGCAGGCGAGGACGAGCCTGCGCAGGTTGGGGGCGTCGCGCAGGAAGCGCAGGCCGCCGGTGGTCTCGGCGATCAGCGGCTGGGCGGTCCTGGTGGGGGCGGGCTCGTGGACCCTGATGAGCAGTACGGCCACGGCCGCCACGGCGAACACCGCCGCGTCGATCAGTACCACGACCTGGGCGCCCTGCCAGGCGAACAGTCCGGCGCCGATGATCGGGGCGAACACCCTGAGGAGTCCGCGCATCGCCTGCACGGCGCCGTTGGCGTCACCGAGCCGTTCCTCGTCGGGGACGACGGTGGGCAGGAACGCGTTCTGGGCGGGTCCGGTGACACTGCCGAGCGCGCCGTACAA
The DNA here is from genome assembly GCF_013761175.1 of Nonomuraea soli. Taxonomy (GTDB): domain Bacteria; phylum Actinomycetota; class Actinomycetes; order Streptosporangiales; family Streptosporangiaceae; genus Nonomuraea; species Nonomuraea soli. The sequence goes on along the minus strand of NZ_JACDUR010000003.1, from coordinate 265,287 downwards.
GAACATGATCACGTAGACGAGCCAGACGTCGTCGCGGTCCTTGACCAGCAGGAGCAGGAGGACGACGGCCGCCGAGAGCAGGTAGGAGCCGGCCAGGAGCGGGCGGCGGCGGAACCGGTCCACCAGCAGGCCCGACAGGGGTAACAGCAGGCTGCCCCCGGCGAAGGCGAACATCACGAGACCGGCCGCCGACGTGCTGCCCGTGAGGGTCTTCACCCAGATGGCCATGGCCAGGAAAAGCGCGTAGTCGCCGAAATTGGAAAGCGCGTCCCCGAGAATGTAGTAACGCATCTGCGGGCGCTGGATTAGTTGCGCCATTACCGGCTCTCTTCCCGTCGCGGCTGCTTATCCGGCGTCACTGTAACACCGGCCGGCCGTGCTCAGGCCGAACCTGGCGCGAACTTGCCACCTTGCCGTCTGCCTGGTCGTGGCTGCCTCGACGCCAGGCTAGTTTCCTGCTCAGCACACGGGGTTTCGTGGAATTCCCATTCTCTGAATTGGCGTGGTCCACATGGTAAATCAGATATTCGAGGCCGCGGAACGGCTCGCGGATAAACTCCAGGTCCCTTCCGGTGCGGTTATCGCGGCCGCTGCTCTGGTGGTGCTCGCGCGGCAGGCGGGCAGCGATGAGGTGACCGGCGAGATCTGCGGTCACGAGGTCAGGATGCCGTGGCGGGCGCCGTTCGAGGCGGTCGTCAGGCGGGCCGCGCAGGTGGCCGGGGGCGACGAGATCTCGGTGTCGGCGGGCGGGCGGACGCTCGTGGCCGACACGGGTGCGCGTTCGGTCGTGGCCGCGGCACTGGTGCGGGGGCAGCTGGCCGCCGCGCTGGCCGCCGATCCCGGGCAGCCGGCCGGCCGGGCGTGGTTGTGGAGTGACGAGGACGAGCGCATCGTCGCGGCCGCGCACCGGGCGCGTACATGGGACACCGAGCGCACGGTCGCCTCGATGATCAGGGAGCACATGCTCGTCAGGCCCGATGCGGTGGCCGTCGAGGAGGACGGCCGGGAGGTCACGTATCGGCGGCTCGGCGAGCTCACGGCCGCCGTCGCCGCCGGGTTCGCTCGGGCCGGGGTCGGGGCGGGTGACCTGGTCGGCATCGGGTTGCCGCGGCGGGCGGAGACCATCGCGGCGCTGCTGGCGACCTGGTCGCTGGGGGCGGGGTTCCTGCCGCTCGATCCGAAGCATCCGCCGCTGCGGCTGGGTCACCAGCTGGAGGCGGCGGGGGCGCGGCACGCCGTGCTGCCGCCTGGCGTCGAGGTGCCGGGGTGCGTCGCGCTCACCCTGGAGACGACCACCACTGCGGCCTCCGATGCCGTCGTGCCCGGCTTCCCCGTGGGTCTCGACGGTGTCGCCTACGCGCTGTCGACCTCCGGCTCCACCGGCACCCCCAAGGCCGTGGCGATCCCGCACCATGCCCTGCGCCACTGCGTGGGCGCGATCGCCCACATGATCGACGCCGACCGCCCCCACGTCACCCACATGGCCACGCTGACCTTCGACATGTCCACCATGGAGATCTTCCTCCCCCTGGCCACCGGCGGACGCCTCCTGCTGCTCCACGAGGACCTGCAACGCGACCCGGAACGGCTGGCCGCCTGGCTGACCGGCAGGCGGCTCGACCTGGTCCAGGCCACGCCCACCACCTGGCGCATGACCGTGCCGCACCTGGAGCGGGGCAGCCTGGCAGGTGTCGACGTCATCGCCGGCGGAGAGGCGCTCAACGCCGCCCTGGTCGCCGAGTTGCACCGCACCGGCGCCCGCGTGTGGAACGGCTACGGGCCGACGGAGACCACGATCTACACCGTCACCCACCACGTCCCCGACCCTCCGGCGGACCCGGTGCCGATCGGGCGGCCGCTGCCGGGCATCCGCGCCGCCGTACTGGACCAGTGGGACAGGAACGCCCCGGTCGGGCAGATCGGCGAGCTGGTGCTGGCCGGCCCGCAGCTCGCGCTCGGCTACGTCGGGGATCCCGCGCGGACGGCCGCCGTCTTCCAGGAGCACCCGGAGCTGGGGCGCATCTACCGGACGGGCGATCTGTGCGCGTGGCGCGAGGACGGCGTCATCGCCTACCACGGCCGTGTCGACCACCAGGTGAAGCTGCGCGGCCAGCGCATCGAGCTGGAGGAGATCGAGGCGGTCGCAGAACGCCACCCGCTGGTCGTCAGAGCGGCGGCGGTCGTGGTGGAGCACGGAGCCAACGACAAGCGGCTGGTCCTGTACGCGCAGGCGGAGGGCCTGCGCGGGACCGGCCTGCGCGAGCACCTGGAGCAGTGGTTGCCGCGCGCGCTGATGCCCCAGCACGTCGCGATCCTGCCGAGCCTTCCCCTGACCGGCAGCCAGAAGATCGACAGAACTGCGCTTCGTGCGCACGCAGAGACTCTCGTGGAGGCACGATGAGAATCCTGGGTATCAGCGGCCTGCACAACTCGGAGGAGTTCAAGCGGCGGGAACTTCCCGGGCTGTCGGACCGGGAGTACCGCATCAGCCAGGGCCGGGACTCGGCGGCCGCCCTGGTCGTGGACGGCCGGATCGTGGCCGCCGCGGCGGAGGAGCGTTTCACCGGCGAGAAGACCACCGGCGCCTTCCCGGTCAACGCCGTCAGGTTCTGCCTGGAGCAGGGCGGGATCGGCCTGGACGACCTGGACCTGATCGGGCACGGCTTCGCACACGAGCGTTCGGGGCTGGAGGGGCTGGAGCCGGACGAAGACTACCTGGCCAGGCGTTTCACCGAGGTCTACGACCCGGAGCGGCAGCTGGACTGGTTCGCGGAGCACTTCCCCGGCGCGGACGTTCGCTCCCGGTTCACGCCGGTCCCGCACCACCTGGCCCATGCGGCGAGCGCCTACTACGCGAGCGGTTTCGACGACTGCCTCGTGCTCGTCGCCGACGGCCGGGGCGAGACGGAGAGCCTGACCGTCTACACCGGGATCGGCGGCAAGCTCGAAGCGCTGCACACCGTCCCCGCCATGCACTCGCTCGGTTCCCTCTACGGCGTCTTCACCCTCTACCTGGGGTTCGAGATGGCCATGGACGAGTACAAGATGATGGGCCTGGCGTCGTACGGCGACCGCACGCGCTACGAGCGTGAGCTGCGCAAACTCGTGCACGTGCGCCAGGGTCCCGAGTTCGCCGTCCCGTTGCTGGCCCGCGACGGCGACCTGCTGCAGCGCGAGACGCACAGGGGCGTGCTGGCCGTGCTGGAGGAGCTGTTCGGGCCGGCCAGGGAGCCGGGCGGCCCGCTGGAGCAGCGGCACATGGACATCGCCGCGGCCGCGCAGGCGGCGCTGGAGCGGTGCCTGCTCCACGTCCTGCGGCACTACCGCCGCCAGACCGGGCTGCGTGATCTCTGCTACGCGGGCGGTGTCGCGCTCAACTGCTCGGCCAACGGGCTCATCCTGCGCAGCCGGGTGTTCGACCGGGTCTTCGTGCCGCCGGGCGCGGGCGACGACGGCACGGCGGTGGGTTCCGCGCTCTACCTGCACGCGACGCGGAAGCCGGAGACGCCCATCCAGCCGATGCGGATGCCGTACTGGGGCTCCTCGTTCTCCTCAGAGGAGATCGCCGAGCATCTGGCGACCAGGACGGATGTGTGTTCGCGCCGGGTGACGGACGAGGAGGAGCTGCTCGCGGAGACCGCGCAGGCTCTGGAGCGGGGCGAGGTCGTGGCCTGGTTCCAGGGCGGCATGGAGTTCGGCCCGCGTGCGCTGGGTCACCGCAGCATCCTGGCCGACCCGCGCGAGGCGCGGATGCGCGACCACATCAACAACCTGATCAAGAAGCGGGAGGACTTCCGGCCCTTCGCCCCGGTGGTGACCGAGGCGGCGGCGTCGACGTTCTTCGAGATCAGGGGTGGTCGTGAGCGGCAGTACGCGCACATGCTCTTCACCACCCGCACCCGGCAGGAACATCGCGACCGGCTGGGAGCGGTCACCCACATCGACGGCACCGCCCGCGTCCAGACGATCGGGGCCGACGCCAACCCGCTCCTGCACGCCCTGCTGGAGAGGTTCGGCGGGCTCACCGGGGTGCCGGTTCTGCTGAACACCTCGTTCAACCTTCGTGGCCAGCCGATCGTGCGCACGCCGCGCGAGGCCGTCGACACGTTCCTGCGGGGCGGGCTGGACAGGCTGGTCATCGGTGATCACGTGGTGGTGCCCGGGAGCGCGTCGTGAGGTGCGTGACCACACTTCCCGCCGACGTCGCGCCCGCCGTACGGCCCGGCTACGCCCGAGGGCAGCTCTCCGTCACGGTGCAGGCCGTGTCGCGGGAGCCGCTGGCCTGGCTCACGGCGGCGGCGATGGCGCTGATCGCCGTGCCGGACGTGGACGAGGTCCTGGTGGCGGCCGCTCCTGGGCCCGTGGTGCTGCGCTCAGGGCTGGACGCCGGGACCCGGTTGGGCGACCTGCTGGACCATACGGAGACGACCGGCGAGGCCCGGGTGCTGGTCGCCGCGGGGGTGAGCAGGGCGGAGGCGGATGACGCGGCGCTGAGCCTGCGTGACTGCGACTGCCTGTTCGTGCTGAATCCGGCGCCGGGCGGCTGGCTCCTGGTGTGCGACTACGACGCGGACCGCTACACCGAGCAGGCCATGCGCTGGCACCTGGACCGCCTGGAGACGCTTCTCGTGCTCCTCGCCGAGGAGCCCGGCTCGCTGCTCGCCGACCTCGTGCTCGCCGCCGATCCGGTGGTGAGCCCGCACGACCTGGACGAGACCGCCTACGTGGCGCCGCGCACCCCCACGGAGCACAGGCTCGCGGCCATCTGGTGCGAGGTGCTCGACCTGCCCAGGGTCGGCCTCGACGACGACTTCTTCGCCATCGGCGGCCACTCCATCCTCGCCGCGATGACCCTGAGCAGGATCCGCGCGGCGTTCGACGTCGAGGTGCACTTCGACGAGCTGTTCACCGCTCCCACGCTGGCCGGCTGCGCCAAGGTCGTCGAGCGTGCCGGCACGGCCACGGCCGCGCCGATCGCGCGTTCCGTGGGGCCCGCCGTGGTCTCGCTGGAGCAGGAGCGCCTGTGGTTCCTGGAGCAGTGGCGCCCGGGGACCGCCCTCTACAACGTGCCGCTGGTGGTCGAGCTGACCGGCCCGGCGGACCCCGCCAGGCTGGGGGAGGCGCTGCAGCGGGTGGCCGACCGCCATCCGGCGCTGCGCACCGCGTTCGAGACCGTGGACGGCCAGCCGAGGCCGCTGACCCGCGACGCCGAGGTGCCATGGCGGCACGAGCGTGCCGGCGGCCTCCCGGACGCCTGGCGGCTGGTGCGCGCGCACGTCGCGGAGCCGTTCGACCTGACCGTGCCGCCGCTGATCCAGGGCGGGCTCGTCAGCGTGGCAGAGGATCGCCACCTGCTGTGGTTGTGCGTCCACCACCTGGCGGTCGACGGATGGTCGCTGCGTCACCTGCTCGACGACCTGGGCGCCGCCTACCGCGGGCAGCCGCTGCCCGAGCCGGACGGGCTGGACTACGCCGACTACGCCGCCTGGCAGCGGGCGCGTCCCGTCGCCGACCACCTGCGCTGGTGGCGCTCCCACCTGGCGGGGCTGCCGCCGCTGCTGGAGCTCCCGGGCGACCGGCCGCGGCCCGCCGTCCAGAGTTTCCGTGGCGGGACGCGGCGCCAGGCGCTCCCGGCCGGCCTGGCCGCGGCCCTGACGGACTACGCGAGGTCGCGGTCGGTGACCGTGTTCGACGTGGCGTTGTCGGTGTTCGCGCTGCTGCTGCGCCGCTGGAGCGGCAGGAGCGACCTGCCGATCGCCACCCCGGTGGTCACCAGGCCGCTGCCCGAGCTGGAGCCGCTCGTCGGCTTCTTCGTCAACACCCTGGTGGTGCGCGCCGACGTGGGCGGCGACCCCAGCTTCCACGAGCTCGTCGAGAGGGTACGGCACAGCGCGACGGCCGCCCTCGGCCACCAGGCGTTGCCGTTCGCCCTGCTGGTGGAGGCGTTGCAGCCGGAGCGGGTGCTCAGCCACGCGCCGGTCGTGCAGGTCGCCTTCGCCCACTACCTGCCCGCCCACCACGAGTGGGAGCTGGCCGAGGGGCTTTCCGCGCGGCTGCGGCAGACCGACACCGAGACGGCCAAGTTCGACCTCACGCTCACCCTGCACGAGGCGCCGGGGGAGATGCTGCTGGAGGTGGAGTACGCCACCGACCTGCTGGACGCGGCGACCGCGGACCGGCTGGCCGCGCAGTGGCTCCACCTGCTGCGCGGCCTGCTGGACACGCCGGGCGAGCCGGTCTCGCGTGTCGAGGCGCTTCCGGACGACCAGCGCCACCAGCTCATGACCTGGGAGGGCACGCCCGGCGCGGATCCGGATGTCGCGATCCCCGAGCTGGTCGCCCGCCAGGTGGCCGATCGCGGTGACGCGGTCGCCGTCTCGGACGGTCAGGTGAAGCTCACCTACGCCGACCTCTGGTCCAGGTCGGGCGCGCTCGCCGCGCGGCTCGGGCCCCGGCCGGGCGAGCTGGTCGGCCTGGCCTGCCACCGTGGCGCCGACCTGGTCATCGCGATGCTCGCCATCCTGCGGACCGGCGCCGCCTACGTGCCGCTCGACCCCTCCTATCCGGCCGCGCGCCTGGCCTTCATGCTGGAGGACTCCGGGGTGAGCACGCTCGTCGGCCACGGCGACCTGCTGGCGGCGCTCCCGCGTGACGGGCGCGAGACGATCGAGATCGGCGACGAGCACGGCACGGCCGCACCCGAGGTCCGGGTCGGGCCGGAGGACGCCGCCTACGTCATCTACACCTCCGGCTCCACGGGCCGCCCCAAGGGCGTGGTGGTCCCGCACCGCGGTATCGTCCGCCTGGTGCGCGGCGCCGACTACGTGCCGCTGGACACCTCGACCGTGCTCGCCCAGCTCTCCAACGCCTCGTTCGACGCGATCACCTTCGAGGTCTGGGGAGCGCTCGCCAACGGCGGCCGGGTGGTGATCGTCCCTCCGCGGACGGCGCTGTCGCCGCCCGCCCTGGCGCAGTTGCTCAGGGCCGAGCACGTGACCACGATGTTCCTGACGACCGCCCTGTTCAACACCACGACCGGCGAGGAGCCCGACGCCTTCGCCACCGTCGACCACCTCTACTTCGGCGGCGAGGCGCTCGACGTGGCCAGGGTGGGCCAGGTGCTGCGCGGCGGGCTGGGGCCTCGGGCGCTGCACAACATCTACGGCCCGACCGAGGTGACCACCTTCTCCACGTTCGAGCCGCTGACCGACGCGCCGACGACGCGAGGGCCCATCGGGCGGCCGATCTCGGGCACCACCGCCCGCGTGGTCGACCTGGAGACCGGCGATCTCGCCCCGGTGGGGGTGGCGGGCGAGTTGTGGCTCGGCGGGCCGGGCGTGGCATGGGGCTACTGGCGCAGGCCGGGCACCACCGCCGGGGTCTTCGTCCCCGACCCGATCTCCGGACGGCCGGGCGACAGGCTCTACCGCACGGGCGACCTGGTGCGCTGGACGGCCACCGGGACACTGGAGTTCCTCGGCCGGATCGACAGGCAGCTGAAGATCCGCGGCTTCCGCGTCGAACCGGGCGAGGTCGAGCTGGCGTTGTCGGCGCTGCCCGGGGTGCGGTCCTGCGCCGTCGTCGCGCGCACCCCGCAGGACGCGCCCGCCGACCTGATCGCCTACGTGCAGCCGGACGGCGCGCTGAGCGCCGCCGAGGTGCGGCAGGCCCTGGCGCGCGAGCTGCCGGGCCATCTGGTGCCCGCCCACGTGATCATGGTGGACCGGTTGCCGCTCAACCCCAACGGCAAGATCGACGTGACCCAGCTTCCCGCGCCCGGGGAGGGACGCCGGGAAACGGAGACGATCGCGCCGCAGGGCCCGGTGGAGGAGCTGCTCGCCGGGATCTGGGCCGAGGTGCTCGGCCTGGAGCTACCCGGCGCCACCGACGACTTCTTCGAGCTCGGCGGCCACTCGCTGCACGCCGTCAAGGTCACCACGCGGACCGAGCGCGCCCTGCGCACGCCGATGTCGGTCCGCGACCTGTTCCGGCACAAGACCATCCGGCGGCTGGCCGCCGCGCTACGCGAGCCGGATCCCGATCGGCTGGACCGGATCGCCGCCATCGTCCTGCAGGTACAGCACGCCCGTGTGGGGGAGAACGCCGATGCACACTGACCGCGCACAAGAGCTGCTGATCGACACGTTGCTCGCCGAAGCAGGCCTGGACGACAGGAGTGACGGGGTGCCGCGCAGGCAGCCGGGTGACGATCCGCTGTCGTCGGGACAGGAGCGGCTGTGGTTCCTGGACCAGTGGCGTCCCGGCACGCCGCTCTACAACGTGCCGGTGCTGCTCGAACTGACCGGTCCTGCCGACGCCGACGAGTTGCGCCGTGCCGTACAGGGCCTGGCAGACCGGCACGAGGTGTTGCGGACCGCCTTCGTCGCCGGGGCCGACGGCCGCCCGCGCACGCGGGTGCACGAGCGGGCGCGGGTGCCGTGGAGCCACGAGCACGCCCCCGACTGGACGGCGGCCAGGAAGGCAGCGGACGAGCGCGTCAGGGAGCCCTTCGACCTGGCGAAGGCGCCGCTGGTGAGAGCCGGTCTGATCAGCCGCACCGGCGAGCACCACCTGCTGTGGCTCTGCTTCCACCACATCGCCGTGGACGGCTGGTCGCTCGGGCTGCTGCTGGACGAGCTGGCCGGTGGCGAGCACGTGGAGCCCGCCGTGGAGTACGCCGACTACGCGGCGTGGGAGCGGGCCAGACCGCTGGAGGAGGGCCTGACCTGGTGGCGCGAGCACCTGAAGGACCTCCCGCCGCTGCTGGAGCTGCCCACCGACCGGCGCAGGCCGCCGGTCCAGGAGTACGGCGGAGCCACCGAGCACTTCTCCCTCCCCGCCCCGGAACGAGTCAGGGAGCTGGCCACGAACGCCGGCGCGACGGTGTTCGAGGTCCTCTTCTCCGCCTTCGCCCTGCTGCTCGGCCGCTGGAGCGGGCGCACCGACGTGGTGCTCGCCACTCCCGTGGCGGGCAGGCCCGTGCAGGAGGTGGAGGCGCTCGTCGGGTTCTTCGTCAACACGTTGATCGTCAGGGCCGACCTGAGCGGCGACCCGACGTTCCTGGAGCTGCTGGAGCGGGTGCGCGAGTCGTCGGCGCAGTCGCAGGCGCACCAGCAGGTACCGTTCGCCGCCCTGGTCGACGCGCTGCGGCCGGAGCGCGAGCTGTCCTACCCGCCGCTGGTCCAGGTCCAGTTCGGCCTGCACAGGCAGGAGCGTTCCCGCTGGCGGATCGGCGCGGCGCGGGCCGAGCAGCTGCCCGCCGACACCGGCACCGCCAAGTTCGACCTGACGGTCACCGTGATCGACAGCGAGGGCGAGCTGCGCGTCGAGCTGGAGTACGCGAGCGCGCTGTTCGACACCGCGTCCGCGCGGCGGCTGGCCGGCCAGTGGCGCACGCTGCTCGACGGCCTGCTGACGGCCCCCGAGCTTCCCGTCTCGCTGATCGGCTCGCTGCCCGAGGACGAGCAGCGCCTCATCCGGGGCTGGTCGGGCCCCGCGCGGCTGATCGAGGCGGACCGGACCCTGCCTGAGCTGGTCGAGGAGCAGGTACGGCTGCGCCCGGACGCGGTCGCGATCACCGACGGGCTGCAGCGGCTCACCTATGCCGAGTTGTGGGAGTGGTCGGGCGCCCTGGCCGCGCGGCTCGGCTCGGGGCCCGGCGACCTGGTCGGCCTGGCCTGCTGGCGCAGCGCGGAACTGGTGGCCGGGATGCTCGCCATCCTGCGCACCGGGGCGGCGTACGTGCCGCTCGACCCTGCCTACCCGGCGGCGCGGCTGGAGTACATGCTGGCCGACGCCGAGCTGGAGACCGTGGTCACCCAGCGCGGCGTGGAGCTGCCCGACGGCGGCTACCGCAGGGTCCTGGCCGACGTGGCGAACGATCGCACGCCGTACAGCGGCCGGGCGCCGCGACCCGACGACCTGGCCTACCTGATCTACACCTCGGGCTCGACCGGCGCGCCGAAGGCCGTCATGGTCACCCATCACAACGTGGTCAGGCTGTTCGCGGGCACCCAGCCCGACTACGGCTTCGGCCCCGGCGACGTCTGGACGCTCCTGCACTCCAGCTCGTTCGACGTCTCCGTGTGGGAGGTGTGGAACTGCCTGACCACCGGCGGACGGCTGGTGATCGTGAGCCACTGGGAGAGCCGCGAGCCCGAGGCGTACTACGACCTCGTGGCCCGCGAGCAGGTGACCGTGCTGAACGCCACGCCCGCCGTGTTCCGCCAGTTCGTCGGCGTGGACGAGCGCGTGGCGGCCGAGCTGGCGCTGCGGCTGGTCGTCTTCGCCGGTGACGCCCTCGACCGCGACTCGGTGCTGCGCTGGTGGGAGCGTCACCCGGACGACTTCCCGCGGCTGGTGAACATGTACGGCATCACCGAGACGACCGTGCACAGCACCTACGCCCCGCTCACCAGGGAACTGCTGTCGGAGCGGACGAGCCCGATCGGGATCCCGCTGGCCGACCTGGGCATCCACGTCCTGGACCGCGACGGGCAGCCGGTCGCGGCCGGGGTGATCGGTGAGATCCATGTCAGCGGCGACGGCGTCGCGCGCGGCTACTGGAAACGGCCCGACCTGACGGCCCAGCGGTTCCTGCCCGACCCCTTTTCCGGCCGTCCCGGCGCGCGGATGTACCGCAGCGGCGACCTGGCGAGCTGGCGGCCTGACGGCACCCTGGAGTTCCACGGCCGCGCCGACCACCAGCTCAAGATCCGCGGCTTCCGCATCGAGCCCGGCGAGGTCGAGGCGGCCGTCTGCGACCATCCGCGGGTCGGCAGGTGCGTCGTGGTGGCGCACGGCTCTCCCGAACGCCGCCTGGTCGCCTACGTCGAGGCGCGCGGCGAGCTGAGCGTCGAGGACGTGCACGAGTTCCTGGAGCCCCGGCTGCCCGCACACCTCATCCCGTCGATCATCGTCATCCTCGACGAGCTGCCGCTGAGCGGCAACGGCAAGATCGACAGGTCCGCGCTGCCCGACCCCGCGGAGGAGCGTCCCGCGCTGGGGCGGGCCTACGTGGCGCCGAGCACCGAGACCGAGCGGGTGCTGGCCGAGGTCTGGGCCGACGTGCTCGAACTGGAGCGGGTCGGCGTCACCGACAACTTCTTCCACCTGGGCGGCGACTCCATCCGCAGTGTCCAGGTGCTGGCGCTGGCGCGCGACCGGGGGCTCGACTTCGAGCTGCAGCGGCTCTTCCAGCAGCCGACGATCGCCCAGCTCGCCGCCGAGATCTCGCCCGCCTGCCCGGTCGAACGCGAGCGGGAGCCGTTCGCGCTGATCTCGAAGCAGGACAGGGCCAGGCTGCCCGAGGACGTGGTCGACGCCTATCCGATGGCCGCGCTGCAGGTCGGGATGGTCTTCCACATGGAGTCCGACGAGCGCATGCTCTACCAGAACGTCGACAGCTTCCACCTGCGGGCGCCCTGGGACGAGCAGCTCTTCCGCACCGCGACCGCGCAGGCCGTGCAACGCCACGACATCCTGCGGACCTCCTTCCACCTCAGCGCCTACAGCGACATGCTGCAGCTCGTCCACCGCACGGCCGAGCTGCCGATCGTGGTCGAGGACCTGCGCGGGCTGAGCCAGGAGGAGCAGGGGCGGATCATCGGCGAGCGGGTCGACAGGGAGCGCGAGCGGCCCTTCGACCTGGCCAGGCCGCCGCTGTGGCGCTTCTTCGTCCACCGGTGCAGCGACGAGACCTTCCAGTGGACGCTGGTCGAGCACCACGCCATCCTCGACGGCTGGAGTCTGCACTCGACGATCGCCGAGATCCTGGAGCGGTACGTCGCCCTGCTGAAGGACCCCGCCTCCGTCGCCGAGCAGCCTCCGGCCTCCACCTATCGCGACTTCGTCGAGGCGGAGCGGCAGGCGGTCGAGTCGGATGACGAGCGTGCCTGGTGGAGCGAGCACCTGGCCGGGCTCGAACGGCTGCCGTTGCCGCGCTGGCCGGCGGACAGCTCCGCGGAGCCGACCGCCTCGCCCTACGCGGTCGAGGACTGGACCCTGCCCGAGGGCAGCAGCGAGTTCTACGCCTGGCGCGAGACCAAGATCCCGATGGAGCTCTGCCAGGGGCTGGAGCGGGTCGCCGAGCAGCTCGGGGTGCCGCTGAAGAGCGTGCTGCTCGCCGTACACCTGCGGGTGCTGGCCTACCTGACGGGGTCCGACGACGTCGTGACCGGCATGGCCTTCAACGGGCGCCTGGAGGAGGCAGACGGCACCGAGTCGCGCGGCCTGTTCCTCAACTCGCTGCCGATCAGGGCACGCGTCGGCGGCACCTGGGCCGAGCTGATCAGGGCCGTCTTCGAGGAGGAGAACGGCCTGCTGCCCCACAGGCGTTTCCCGATGTCGCAGATCCAGCAGCTCGTGGGCGGCGGACCGCTGTACGAGACGCACTTCGTCTACAACCACTTCCACGTGCTGAAGGACGTGCTCGACAGCGGCGAGGTCGCCTTCGTCGACGCCAAGCTCGACGCCTTCACCACGGTCAGGGTCGAGCCGACGAACTACCCGTTCGTCTGCGGCTTCCTGCGCAACCCGCGCTCGGGCACCGGGCTGCTGATGGGGCTGGACTTCCACTCGGGCGAGTTCGCGCCCGAGCAGGTGCGCCGCATCCGCGACCACTACCTGACCGCCCTGCACCAGGTCGTGGAAGGCCCGCACACGCCGGTCGCGGCGGCGCCGCCGTCCTCACCGGCCGAGCGGGCGCAGGTGGCGGGCTGGAACGACACGCTGCGTCAGGCGCCGCTCGACCGGCCGCTCGAGGACCTGGTGTCCGAGCACGTACGGCTGCGGCCCGGGAGCGTGGCCGTCGTGGACGGTTCCGTACGGCTCACCTACGCCCAGCTCTGGGAGCGCGCCGGAGCGATCGCGGCGCACCTGCACGAGTCGGGGGTACGGCCGGGCGACCTGGTGGGCCTGTGCGCCGAGCGCTCGGCCGACATGGTCGCCGCGATCGTCGGCATCCTGCGCGCGGGAGGCACCTACGTCCCGCTCGACCCGAGCTACCCGGCCGACCGGCTGTCGTTCATGCTGGCCGACACCCGGGCGGGCGTGGTGCTCGGCCACCGGCACCTGCTGGCGAAGCTGCCGCTCGGCGAAGGCCAGGGCAGCCCCCTGGAGGAGATCGGGGCAGGCACGGCGGCGGGCACGTACAGCGGAGGTGACCGCGTCGCGACGGTGGTCTACACCTCGGGCTCCACCGGCAGGCCCAAGGGCGTCGCCGTGGCCCACCGCGGCATCGTCCGCCTGGTCCGCGACACCGACTACGTGCGGCTCAGCCACGAGAGCGTGGTCGCCCAGCTCTCGAACGCCTCCTTCGACCCGCTGCTGTTCGAGCTCTGGGGCGCGCTGCTGAACGGCGCACGCCTGGTGATCGTCCCCAACGAGACCGTGCTGTCGCCCGCGCGGCTGGCCGAGCTCATCAGAGCCGAGGGCGTCACCACGCTCGCCCTGGTGACCGCGCTGTTCAACTCGGCGGTCGGCGCCCAGCCCGACGTGTTCGCCACCGTGGACCAGGTCTACATCGGCGGCGAGCGCATCAACCTGGCCAGCGTTCGCCAGACGGGACACGACGGGCTGAACAACATCTACGGCCCGACCGAGGTGACCAGCATCTCCACCTGCCGCCCGCTGAAGGACCTGCCGGCGAGCAACGGCCAGATCGGCCCGCCGATCGCCAACACCCAGGCTTGGGTCGTGGACTCCACGCTCTCCCCGGCCCCGGTCGGCGTGCCGGGCGAGTTGTGGCTCGGCGGGCCGGGCGTGGCCGCCGGCTACTGGCGCAGGCCCGGCCTGACCGCCGACCGCTTCGTGGCCGACCCGTTCTCCGGCGAACCGGGCGCCAGGCTCTACCGCACCGGCGACCTGGCCTGCTGGCGGCCCGACGGCACGCTCGAATTCCTGGGCCGCCGCGACCACCAGGTCAAGGTCAGGGGCTTCCGGGTGGAGCTGGGCGAGGTGGAGGCCGTCCTGGCCGCGCACCCGTCGGTCGCCACCTGCGTGGTGACGGCACCGGGCGGCAAGCTGCTGGCCCACGCCCAGCCCAGCTCAGCCGTCAGGGCGGAGGAACTGCTCTCCTACCTGGCCGGGCACCTGCCCGAGCACATGGTCCCGGCCACCGTCATGATCATGGACCGGTTACCGCTGAACCCCAACGGCAAGATCGACAGGGCCGAGCTGCCGCTGCCCGACGCGGGCCGCTCCACCGCCCGCACCCCGTACGTGGCGCCCCGCGATCCCGTCGAGGAGGCCGTCGCGGACATCTGGCGCGAGGTGCTGGAGGTGGAGCGGCCGGGCGTGGAGGACGACTTCTTCGAGCTCGGCGGCAACTCGCTCCACGCCGTCCAGATCGCCTTCCGCATCCGCACCACGTTCGGGGTGGACCTCGGCATCAAGCAGATCCTGGCCGAACCCCGCATCGGCGCGCTGGCCGTACGCCTGGCCGCCGAGCTCGACCGGCTGGTCATGGACCTGCCGGACGACGAGCTGGCGCGGCTCCTGCCCTCCGAGTCATGAGAGGACCCGCACGCATGTCGGAGACCTTCGCAGCGAGGATCGCGCAGCTGCCGCCCGAGCAGCGCAGGCTCCTCCTGGAGCGGCTGGCGCGCGAGCGCCGGCCGCGGGCGCCGCGCACAGGCGGGCCGCTGGCCCTCTCCTTCGCGCAGGAGCGGCTGTGGTTCCTGTGGTCGACGGCGCCGGACAGCCCCGCCTACAACGCCCCCGCCGCCCTACGGCTGCGCGGCCCCCTCGACGTCGAGGCGCTGGGCCGCGCGATCGACGGCGTCGTGGCCAGGCACGAGATCCTGCGCACCCGCTACGTCGTCGAGGGCGGCGTGCCCGCCCAGGTCGTCGGCGACGCCGCGCCGGTCGGCCTGCCGGTCGTCCCGGCGACGGAGCGCGAGCTGGACCGGCTCGTCGACCAGGAGTGCACGGTCCCGTTCGATCTGGAGCGCGGCCCCGTCCTGCGCGCCAGGGTGTTCCGCCTGGCGCCGGACGACCACGTGCTGCTGCTGGTCGTCCACCACATCGCGTGCGACGGCTGGTCGCTGCCCATCCTGTGGCGGGAGCTGGACGCGCTCTACCGGGGCCAGGAGCTGCCCGCCCTGGAGACGCAGTACGCCGACCACGCCCATCGCCTGCGTTCCGAGCCGGGCGACGACGGTCTCGGCTACTGGGCCGGGCATCTGGACGGGCTGGAGGAGCTGAACCTGCCGCTGGACCGGACGCGGCCGCTGGAGCCCGCGCACCAGGCCCAGCTGGTGCCCGTCCAGGTGCCGGGCCGTAGTGCCGGGCGGCTGCGCGAGCTGGCCAGGCAGAACGGCGTGACCCCGTTCATGGTGCTGCTCGCCGCCGTGCAGGCGCTGCTCTCGCGGGTGACCGGGCAGCATGACATCGCCGTGGGGGCGCCGACGGCCGGACGCGACCGGCCGGACATCGCGCCCCTCATCGGCTTCTTCGTCAACACGATCGTGGTCAGGACCAGCACCGCCGCGGACCCCACCTTCCGCGAGCTGCTGGCCAGGACCAGGGCGAACGTCCTGGACGCCTTCGCGCACCAGGACACGCCCTTCGAGCGCGTCGTCGAGCGGCTCAATCCCGTACGCGAGCCCGGACGCAACCCGCTGTTCGACGTCATGGTCACCGGCGACAGCGACGCGTCCGGCGCGCGGCCCGCGTTCGGCGGGCTGGACGTCGAGCCCTATCCGTGCGACGGCGGCGGCGCCCTGTTCGACCTGACCTTCAGCCTCGACGACTCCTACGCGGGCACGCTGGAGTACGACGCCGCCCTGTTCGATCTGGCCACCGTCGAGCGGCTGGCCGACCAGCTCGTCGCTCTGCTGGTGCAGGCCGCCGACGATCCCGATCTTCGTATCTCGGAGTACGAACTGCTCACCGAGGCCGAGCGGCGCCAGCTCGCCCGGTGGAACTCCACCAGGCTCGCCCTCGACCCGAAGACGGGCGTGGAGGCGCACTTCGAGTCGTTCGCCGACGCCGTACCCGATGACCCGGCCGTCGCCTGCGGCGCCGAGCGGCTGACCTACGGCCAGGTGGAGGAGCGGGCCAACCGGCTCGCCCACCTGCTCATCGAGCTCGGCGCCGGCGTGGACGACGTGGTCGCGGTGTGCGTGGACCGGGGGGCGGACGCGGTGATCGCCCCGCTGGCCGCGCTCAAGGCCGGCGCCGCCTTCTTCCCCGTCGACCCCGACCAGCCGGAGGACCGGCTGGCCGCCATGTTCGCGGGGGCCGGACCCGCGGTGGTGCTCACGGGCTCCGGCTTCGGCACGGCCATACCCGCGGGGCCCTGGCGCGTCGCCGACGTCGCCGACGCCGCCAGGCAGCCCGCGCACCGGCCCGAGCGCCCGTCGTCTCCTGACGCGCTGGCCTACGTCATCCACACGTCGGGCTCGACGGGACTGCCCAAGGGCGTCATGGTCACCCGGCGGGGCCTGGCCAACCTGAGGGCCGACTGGGCCGCCCGCAAGATCACGGCCGGCCGCTGGCTGACCGTCGCGAGCCCGTCGTTCGACGTGTTCTGGGGCGACGTGGTCAGGAGCCTCGCCTTCGGCGGGAGCCTGGTGATCGCGCCGCGGGCGATGGCGCTCGATCCTGCCGAGCTGTCCGGGGCGCTGGCCGAGGAGAGGATCGAGGCGTTCGACAGCATCCCCGCCGTTCTGCACAGCCTGGCGGGACACGTCGCCGCCACCGGCCTGGACCTGCCGGACCTGCGGCTGCTGGTCTCCGGCGGCGACGCGCTGCCGGTGGCCGACTGCGACGCGCTCATGGAGACGTTCGGCCCCCGGGTGCGGGTGCTGAACGCCTGGGGCGCCACCGAGACCACCATCGACAGCACCATCCAGGAGGCGCGCAGGGGATCCCGCACCGTCTCGGGGATCGTGCCCGTCGGCAGCGCCGCCGCCAACACCACCGTCCACGTCCTCGACGAGCGCGGCAGGCAGGTGCCGATCGGCGTCGTGGGCGAGCTGTACGTCGGCGGGCTCGGGGTGGCGCGCGGCTACGCCGGCCAGCCCGCCGCGACCGCCTGGAGCTTCGTGCCCGACCCGTTCGCCGTCGCGCCCGGCTCCCGGCTCTACCGGACCGGTGACAGGGGACGCAGGCTGCCCGACGGGAGCATCGAGTTCCTGGGCAGGGACGACGACCAGGTGAAGATCCGCGGGCACCGGGTGGAGCCCGGCGAGGTACGGGCCGTCCTGCGCACCCATCCCGCCGTGGCCGAATGCCACGTGCTGGCCTGGCCGGACGGGCGCGACCACCGCCTGGTCGGCTATGCCGTGCCCGGCGGCGACGCCGATCCCGCCGAGCTGCGCGACTTCTGCAACGAGCGTATGCCGCGCTCCATGTGGCTGACGGCCGTGGTCCTGGTGGAGGAGCTGCCGCGCACGCTCAGTGGCAAGATCGACCGCTCACGGCTGCCCGACCCCGGCACTCCCGGCAGGCGGACCGCCTACGAGGCGCCGCGCACCGAGCTGGAGCGGGCCGTGGCCGGGATCTGGCGGAGCGTGCTCGACCTCGGCGACACCGAGATCGGCGCCCACGACGACTTCTTCGACCTCGGCGGGCACTCCATGCTCGCCACCCGGCTCCGCTTCGCCCTGCACCAGGAGCTCGGCGCCGACCTGCCCGTCACCGCCGTGTTCGAGGCGCCGACCGTGGCGACGCTGGCCGCCCGCATCGCCGGCGCCGCCCGGCCGGACGCCGCGATCGAGCGAGCCTCGCGAGAAGGCCCGCTGCCGCTGTCGTTCGCGCAGGAACGGCTCTGGTTCCTGTGGAAGCTCGCGCCGGGCAGCACCGCCTACAACATGCCGGTGTCCGTACGGCTGCGCGGCCCGCTCGACCGTGACGCCCTCGCCCGCGCGCTCGGCGGCATCGTGGCCAGGCACGAGATCCTGCGCACCCGCTACGTCGAGGCCGACGGCAAGCCGCTCCAGGTCGTCGACCCTCCGGCCCCGGTCGAGCTGGGCGACGCCGCTCCAGGAGAGCCGTTCGACCTGGAACGAGGCCCCGTCATGCGGGCCGGGCTGTACCGCGAGTCCGCCGACGAGCACGTGCTGCTGCTGCTCTTCCACCACATCGCGTGCGACGGCTGGTCGCTGCCCGTGCTCTGGGACGAGCTGGCCGCCCTCTACCAGGGACACGACCTGCCGCCGCTGGAGGTCCAGTACGCCGACCACGCCGCCCACCAGCGCTCCGCCACCGGCGACGGCGGGCTGGAGCACTGGACGGCGAGGCTGGCCGGCCTCGAACCCCTCGACCTGCCCGCCGACAGGCCACGCCCGCACACGCCGGCGGAACGCGGCGACCACGTCCTCATGGACCTGCCCGCCGACGGCATCGACAGGCTCGCCCGTGAGCACGGCGTCACGGTCTACATGGTGTTGCTCGCGGCCGTGCAGGCTCTGCTGTCGCGGGTGACGGGCCAGCACGACGTGGCCGTCGGCACCCCGACGACCGGCCGCGACCACCCCGCGACCGAACCGCTGATCGGCTTCTTCGTCAACACGCTCGTCCTGCGCGGCGACCTGTCCGGCGGGCCGGACTTCACCGAGCTGCTGCGGCGCACCAAGGAAAGTGTCCTGGAGGCCTTCGAGCACCAGGACACGCCGTTCGACCGGATCGTCGAGCGGCTCAACCCGGTGCGCGTACCCGGCCGCAACCCCCTGTTCAACGTGCTGGTCACCTACTCCAAGGACGAGCGGCGCGACCTGTGGACGCTGCCGGGACTGGACGTGGAGCGGCTGGACGTCCAGGTGCCCACCGCCCAGTTCGACCTGACCTTCGCCGTGCACGAGAACGACACCGGGCTGCACGGCGCGCTGCACTACGCGTGCGAGCTGTTCGACCGCCCGACGGCGGAGGCGATGGCCGCCAGGCTCGCCCGGCTGCTGCGCGCCGCCATCGCCGCCCCCGGCGAGCCGGTCGCCCGGCTGCCGCTGCTCAGCGCCGGAGAGCGGGCCCTGGCCGAGGGACCCTCGCGAGACAACGAGCCCGCGCTGCTGCCGCAGGTCTTCGCGGCGCACGCGCGACGCACCCCCGACGCCCCCGCGGTCGCCTGCGGCGCGGCCACCTGGACCTACGCCGAGCTCGATCGCGAGGCCAACCGGATCGCCCACCACCTCATCGCCCGCGGCGCCGGACCCGAGAACGTGGTCGCCCTCGCCCTGCCGCGCTCGGCCGAGCTGATCGCCGCCATCCTGGCCGTGCTCAAGACGGGCGCCGCCTACCTGCCGCTCGACCTCACCCATCCGCGTGAGCGCATCGCCTCCATGCTGCGGGACGCCGGGCCCAGGCTGCTGCTCACCTGCCGCTCGGCGGGCGTGCCGTACGGCGACAGCCTGATGCTGGAGGAGCTCGACGGAGGTCCTGAACACGACCCGGGCACGCCCCTCACGCCGGGGACGGCCGCCTACGTCTGCTACACCTCGGGCTCCACCGGCACCCCCAAGGGCGTCGTGCTGGAGCACCGCGGCCTGGCCAACCTCGCGGCCAACCTGGGCGAGCGCCTCGACGCCGAGGGCGGTCCCGCGCATCGGGTGCTGCAGCTCGTCTCACCCGGCTTCGACGTGATGGTCTCCGAGCTGGCCACCGCGTTCACGCGAGGCGGCTGCCTGGTGATCGCCCCTTCCGTCCTGACCGGGGAGGAGCTCGGCGGCTTCCTGCGGGAGCAGCGGGTGAGCCTGGCCCACATGCCGCCCGCGATCCTGGCGACCGTGCCGCGCGTGCCGTACCCCGACCTGCGGATGCTCGTCGTCGGCGGCGAAGGGTGCCCGGCGGGGCTCATGGAGTGGTGGTCCGCCGGCCGTACGATGATCAACGCGTACGGCCCGACGGAGGTGACCGTCGACGTCAGCGCCTGGCGCTGCGAACCGGGCACGATACTCGTCGGCCGCCCGCTTCCCCGCATCCAGGCCCACCTGCTGGACGCCGCCCTCCAGCCGGTGCCGCCCGGCAGCCGTGGGGAGCTGTACGTCGGCGGGCCCGGCGTGGGCCGCGGCTACCTCGGCAGGCCTGGGCTGACCGCGGCGCGGTTCGTCGCCTGGCACGACGGCACCCGCCTCTACCGGACCGGCGACCTGGCCAGGCGGCTGCCCGGCGGCGAGCTGGAGTTCCTGGGCCGCGCCGACGACCAGATCAAGCTGCGCGGCCACCGCATCGAACCGGCCGAGATCGAGCACACGCTGGGTCGCGCGCCCGGCGTCACCGCCGCCGCGGTGATCCTGCGCGACGACCGGCTGATCGCCTACATCGTGCCCGCGTCGGCCAACCCGGCTGCCGTGCTCTCCCACGCCCGCACCCAGCTGCCCACCCACCTGCTGCCCGCGGCGATTCTGCCGCTGGCCGCGCTGCCGCTGACCCCCAACGGCAAGCTCGACAAGGCCGCCCTGCCGGAGCCGCCCGCCACGAAGCACCGCCCCGCCCGCACCCCGCGCGAAGAGACGCTGCTGCGCCTGTTCAACGACACGCTCAACGCCACCCACCTGGGGATCGACGACGACTTCTTCGCCAACGGCGGGCACTCCATCCTGGCCACCAGGCTGATCAGCCGGATCCGCGGCGCCCTCGGCGCCACGCTGACCATCCGCGACCTGTTCGACCACCCGACCGTGGCCGGGCTGGCGGACATGCTGCGCGAGGACGCCAGACCGGCCCTGCGCCCGGCGGCGGGCGCCGAGCGGCTGCCGCTGTCGTTCACCCAGCGCCGCCTGTGGTTCCTGAACCGGCTGGAGGACGCGGGCGACCACGCCCAGAACACTCTGACGGGCCTGCGGCTGCGCGGGCCGCTCGACGCCACCGCGCTGGCCGCCGCCCTCACCGACGTGGTCGCCAGGCACGAACCGCTGCGCACGATCTTCCCCGAGGACGCGGGCGGCCCCTACCAGCAGATCCTCGCCCCCGCGCCGATCGGGCTCGACCCGGAACCCGTCACCGAGGGCGAGCTGCCCGAGCTGATGACCGGCATCGCCGCTCAGGGCTTCGACCTGACCAGCCAGACGCCGCTGCGCGCCAGGCTGTTCAGGCTGACGCCCGACGAGCACGTGCTGCTGGTGGTCGTGCACCACATCGCCTGCGACGGCTGGTCGATGGCGCCGCTCTCGCGCGATCTGGCCGAGGCCTACCGGGCGCGGCTGGAGAACCGAGAACCCGCCTGGCGGCCCCTGCCCGTGAGATACGCCGACTTCGCGCTCTGGCAGGACTCGGGTGACGACCACCTGGACTTCTGGCGCACCACCCTGGCCGACCTGCCCGACCAGCTCGAACTGCCGACCGACCGGCCGCGCCCGGCGATCGCCGGCTACCACGGCGACACCGTGCCCTTCACCATCCCGGCCGCCGTGCACGAGCGCATGGCCGAGGTGGCACGCGCGAACGGCGTCAGCCTCTTCATGGTCACCCAGGCGGCGCTGGCCGCCCTGCTGACCAGGCTCGGCGCCGGCGGCGACGTCCCGATCGGGACCGCCGTCGCGGGCCGCACCGACGAGAGCCTCGACGACCTGGTCGGCTGCTTCATCAACACGCTCGTGCTGCGCACCGACACCTCGGGCGACCCGACCTTCGCCGAACTGCTCGCCCGGGTACGGCACGCGAACCTGGCCGCCTACGAACACCAGGAGACCCCGTTCGAGCGGGTCGTCGAAGCGGTCAACCCGACCCGCACCCTCGCCCGCTTCCCGCTCTTCCAGGTGCTGCTGGTCTTCCAGAACAACGCGGCGGCCGACCTGACCTTCCCCGGCGTCGAGACCGCCCACGAGCCGGTGGCCCACGGCACGGCCGACTACGACCTCACCCTCGACGTCATCGAGCGCTACGACGACTGCGGCAGGCCCGAGGGCATGGACGCCTACCTCGAATACGCCGTGGACCTGTTCGACCGCTCGACGGCCGAGTCCATGGCCGACCGGCTGCTGCGCCTGCTGGAGGCGGCCGTCGAGGAGCCGGGGACCCGCATCGGCGCCCTGCAGGTGCTCACCTTCGACGAGCTCGACCTCGAGCTGACCCGCTCGCGCGGCCCCCGGGCCGAGCCGCTGACCGTGACGCTGCCCACCTGCTTCGAGCAGCAGGTGGCCAGGATCCCCGACGAGATCGCCGTCGTGTCGGGGGCGGTCCGCTGGAGCTATGCCGAGCTCAACCGGCGCGCCAACCGCATCGCCCACCACCTGCGCGCTCAGGGGGCCGGGCCCGAGACGCTGGTCGCCCTGGCGTTGCCCCGATCCGCCGAGATGATCGCGGCGGTGCTGGGCGTGCACAAGGCGGGAGCCGCCTACCTGCCGCTCGACCTGGAGCACCCCGCCGAGCGCATCGCCTACACGCTGGACGACGCCCGGCCGCTGCTGGTGCTGACCACCCGCGAGAGCGCCGTGCCGTACGAGAAGGTCGTGTTCCTCGAGGACGTGCCCGACGCCCCCGACCACGACCCGGGCACGCCGCCGCGTCCCGAGCACGCCGCCTACGTGATCTACACCTCGGGCTCCTCCGGGCGGCCCAAGGGCGTGGTCCTGGAACACGGCGGCCTGGCGCACCTGCTCAACGCGCACAGGAACGGGCTGTTCCTGGCCGCGCGCGGTGAGCGCCTGCGCATCGGCTTCGTGGTGCCGCTGACCTTCGACACCTCGTGGGACTCGATGCTGTGGCTGATGGACGGGCACGAGCTGCACGTCATCGACGACGTCACGCGCCGCACGCCGGAGGATCTGGTCGACTACATCGACGCCCACGGCATCGGCTTCGTCGACCTGACCCCGGTGTTCATGGAGCAGCTCGTCACCGCCGGGCTGTTCGCCCCCGGGCGGCACCACCCGAAGGCGCTGATGGTCGGCGGCGAGGCCGTCTCCGCCGGGCTGTGGCAGGCGATGCTCGACGCGCCCGCCACCGACAGCTACAACTACTACGGCCAGACCGAATGCACCAACGACAGCACCGGCTACCGGGTGCGCGACGGCGAGATCCCGCTGATCGGCCGCCCTCTGGTCAACACCGAGGTGCTGCTGCTCGACGACAACCTGCTGCCGGTGCCGCCAGGCGTGCGCGGCGAGCTGTACATCGGCGGGCCGGGCGTGGGACGCGGCTACCTCAACCGGCCAGGACTGACCGCCCAGCGGTTCGTGGCCGCGCCAGGCGGGCGGCGGCTCTACCGCACCGGCGACCAGGCCAGGCGGCGGGCCGACGGCGCGCTCGAGTTCGTCGGCCGCTCCGACAACCAGGTCAAGCTGCGTGGCCACCGCATCGAACCGGCCGAGATCGAGAACACGCTCGGCCGCGCCCCCGGCGTCGCCCAGGCGGCCGTCATCGTCCGCGACGACCAGCTCGTCGCGTACGTGACGCCCGAGCACGTCGACCCGGCCGAACTGCACCGGCACGCGCTGGCGCACCTGCCGACCCACATGCTGCCCGCCGCCTACCTGCCGCTGCCGGTGCTGCCGCTCAACGCCAACGGCAAGCTGGACCGCCGGGCGCTGCCGGAACCACCGCGCGCCGGGCACCGGCCGCCGCGCACGCCGCGCGAGCACACCGTGCTCGGGCTGTTCACCGAGGTCCTGGAGCGGCCCGGCCTGGGCGTCAACGACAACTTCTTCTCCGCCGGCGGCCACTCCATCCTGGCCGCCAGGCTGATCAGCAGGGTGCGCTCGACGCTCGGCGCCTCACTGAGCATCCGCGACCTGTTCGCCGCGCCCACCGTGGCCGAGCTGGTGGACCGCCTCGCGGGCGACGGCGCCGCCGACGACCCGTTCGACGCGCTGCTGCCGCTGCGCACCGCGGGCTCGCTGCCGCCGCTGTTCTGCGTCCATCCCGTCGGCGGCGTCAGCTGGTGCTACAGCAGCCTGCTGCCGTACGTCGAGCCCGACCGCCCGGTGTACGGCCTGCAGTCCACGGGACCCGACCAGCCGAGCTCGGTGCACGAGATGGCCGAGCGCTACCTGGAGATCATCCGGCGAGTGCAGCCGGAGGGGCCCTACCACCTGCTCGGCTGGTCGTTCGGCGGCCTCGTGGCGCACGCCATGGCCGAGCGGCTGCCCGGCCAGGTCGGGCTGCTGGCCCTGCTCGACAGCTATCCCGCCTTCTCCGGCGCCGAGCGGCCAGGCATCGAGGACGCCGC
The DNA here is from genome assembly GCF_013761175.1 of Nonomuraea soli. Lineage (GTDB taxonomy): Bacteria > Actinomycetota > Actinomycetes > Streptosporangiales > Streptosporangiaceae > Nonomuraea > Nonomuraea soli. Next base: position 241,181 of record NZ_JACDUR010000003.1, on the reverse strand, counting down.
CGAGGCCCGCACCCTGCTCATGGACTCCGTCGGCTACGCGGCCGACCTCGACGAGGAGCTCGTCGCGACGATGACGGAGACCGTGCTGCACAACTCCAAGCTGCTCGACGCCCACCGGCCGGGCCGCTACGAGGGCGACGCCCTGCTCTTCGTCGCCACGAGGACCTGGGAGGCCGGGCTGTCGGCCGACGGGATCTGGGCGCCGCACGTGGCGGGGCTGGCCGTACACGAGATCGACTGCGACCACGACGCCATGGCCAGGGCCGAGGCGATGGCCCTGATCTGGCCGATCGTGGCCCGAGACCGCCTGGAGGCGTGAAGCGATGTTCAAGGTCGTCGTCAACCACGAGGGGCAGTACTCCGTGTGGCCCGAGGGCCGCGACAACCCCGACGGCTGGACGGACGAGGGAGTCCGCGGCAGCCGCGAGGAGTGCCTGACGCACATCTCGGCCGTCTGGACAGACATGCGGCCGCTCAGCCTGAGAGGACAGCACTGATGATCAACGACGTCGTGATCGTGGGTGGGGGTACGGCCGGCTGGATGACCGCCACCTACCTCAAGGCGGCCTTCGGGGATCGGGTCGACATCACCCTGGTCGAGTCGCCGCGCATCCCCACCATCGGGGTGGGCGAGGCGACCTTCAGCACCGTCCGCCACTTCTTCGACTACCTCGGCCTGGACGAAAGCGAGTGGATGCCGCAGTGCGCGGCCTCCTACAAGCTGGCCATCCGCTTCGAGAACTGGCGGGGCGACGGCACCCACTTTTACCACCCGTTCGAGCGGCTGCGGGTGAGCGACGGCTTCACCCTGGCCGACTGGCACCTGCGGCTCAACGGCGCCGGCGAGCCGTTCGACCGGGCCTGCTACGTCACCCCGTGGTTGTGCGAGAACCGGCGCTCGCCCCGGCTGCTCGACGGCAGCCTGTTCGCCGGCGAGCTGGACGGCTCGCTCGGCCGCTCCACCCTGGAGGAGCAGCGTGCCCAGTTCCCCTACGCCTACCACTTCGACGCCGCCCAGCTCGCCACCTACCTGACCGGCATCGGCGTGAAGCAGGGCGTACGCCACGTGCTCGACGACGTCACCGCCGTCGGCCAGGACGAGCGCGGCTGGATCAGCCACGTCACCACCAAGGAGCACGGCGACGTCACCGGCGGGCTGTTCGTCGACTGCACCGGCTTCCGCAGCCTGCTGATCAACCAGACGCTCGGCGAGAACTTCCGCTCCTTCACCGACGTCCTGCCCAACAACCGCGCCGTCGCCCTGCGCGTGCCGCGCGAGGAGCAGGAGCTGATCAACCCCTACACCACGGCGACGGCCATGGACGCGGGCTGGATCTGGACCATCCCGCTCTACGGCCGCAACGGCACCGGCTACGTCTACTCCGACGAGTTCTGCTCGCCCGAGGAGGCCGAGCGCGCCCTGCGGGCCTTCGCCGCACCCGGACGCGACGACCTGGAGGCCAACCACATCCGGATGCGCATCGGCCGCAACGAGCGCTCCTGGGTCGGCAACTGCGTCGCGGTGGGCCTGTCCAGCGGATTCGTCGAGCCGCTGGAGTCGACCGGGATCTTCTTCATCCAGCACGCCATCGAGCAGCTCGTGAAGCACTTCCCCGACGAGCGCTGGGAACCGCGCCTGATCGACGGCTACAACGACAAGGTCGCCAGGGTCATCGACGGCGTGCGCGAGTTCCTGGTGCTGCACTACCGCGCCACGGCCCGCGCCGACACGCCGTACTGGAAGGAGACCAAGGCCCGCGAGATCCCTCCGTTCCTGGCCGAGTTCCTGGAGATCGCCGCGACCAGGCTCCCCGACGAGAGCACGATCTACCCCTACTACCACGGATTCGAGCTCTACTCGTGGATCACGATGCTGCTCGGGCTGGGACACGCCCCGCAGGGAGCGCGCCCCGCGCTCGCCCACCTGGACCCGGCCGGAGCCAGGGCCCAGTTCGCCGGCCTGCGCGCGGAGGCGGAGCGCATGGTGTCGGTCTTGCCCACCGCCCACGAATACCTGACGAGCCTCCGGTGACAACGCTCGTCGACGTCTGCCGCTCGTTCATGAGCTCGTACCCGACGGGCGTGGCGGTCGTGACGGCGATGAGCCCGGACGGCGAACCCTGCGGGCTCACCTGCTCGTCGCTGATCAGCGTCACGTTCGCCCCGCCGACGTTGCTGGTCAGCATCAACGTGCACAGCCGGACCCTGGCGGCCACCGTCGGGTCCGGAGGCTTCGGCGTCAACCTGCTGCACGCCAGAGCGCGGCCGGCGGCCGAACTGTTCTCCTCCCTCACCGCGGACAGGTTCTCCGCCATCAGGTGGTCGCCCACGGGGCGGCTGCGGCTGCCCCGGCTGGAGGACGACCTGCACGGCTGGGCGGAGTGCACGGTCGAGGAGGTGTGGACGGTCGGCGACCACGCGCTCGTGCTCGGCCGGGTCGCCGACATCGCCAGCGACCCGGAATCACCGCTCATGTACGGCTTCCGTGAGTACGCCACGTGGGCCCGCGACGGGGAAAGGACCCTTCGTGCTTGACATCGCCCTGGTCAACATGCCGTTCGCGGACCGCAGACGGCCCTCGTTCGCGCTGAGCCAGCTCTCCTCGCTGGTGCGGCGCGACTTCGAGGACGAGGTCAGCGTCCGCGTCTGCTACCTCAACCACGACGTGGTGCGCTATTTCGGGACCGAGCTGTACGACGCCGTCGCGGAGGGCATGGAGCACCACGTCGCCGGCATCGGCGACTGGCTGTTCCGCCAGGTCGCCTTCCCCGGTGCGCCCGACAACAGCGAGGAGTACTTCGGCCGCTACTTCGCCGGGCCTGGCCACGCTCCCCTGCGGGCACGGCTGATGCGGGCCCGCGACCGCCTCGGCGAGTTCTGCGCGAGCCTGGCGGACAAGTACCGGCTGGGCGAGGCCGACGTGGTCGGGTTCAGCTCCATGTTCATGCAGACCGTGCCGAGCCTGGCCATGGCGGCCATCGTCAAGGAGCGCTCTGCGTCGACCCTCACGGTCATGGGCGGCGCCAACTGCGAGGCCCCGATGGGCGCCTCGCTCGTGGAGCACGCCACCCAGCTCGACTACGTCTTCTCCGGCCCGGCGCTGCGCAGCTTTCCCCGCTTCCTGCGCGCGGTGATCGACGGCGACGACGAGGCGCCCGACCGCATCCTCGGCGTCGTGTCGCGGCGCAACTGCCACGAGGAGCGCTATCGCCGGGCCATCGGCGCCGACACCGACATCGATGACTGCGTGGAGCCCGACTACGCCTCGTTCGCCACCTCCTTCGACGAGCTGACCGCGGACGTCGAGGACAAGGTCGAGCCGATCCTGTTCTTCGAGACCTCGCGCGGCTGCTGGTGGGGCGAGCGCTCGCACTGCACCTTCTGCGGGCTCAACGGCCAGGGCATGGCCTACCGGGCGATGTCGCCGGAACGGGCCGTCTCCCAGTTCGAGCGGCTCTTCGAGTACGCGCCCTGGTGCAAGGTCTACTCCTGCACCGACAACATCATGCCGCTGGAGTACCTCACCGAGGTCCTGCCCAAGCTGCAGCCCCCGCCCGGCGCGTCGATCTTCTACGAGGTCAAGGTCGGCCTGGACCAGCAGGACATGAGCGAGATGGCCAGGGCGGGGGTCGACCGCATCCAGCCGGGCATCGAGGCGCTCTCGACCGGCACGCTGAAGCTCATGAAGAAGGGCTCGTCGTCCTTCCAGAACATCCAGCTGCTCAAGAACTGCGTCAGGTACGGCATCGCCCCGGCGTGGAACCTGCTCATCGGCTTTCCCGGCGAGCCGGAGTCGACGTTCGCCAAGTACGTCGACGACCTGCCCCTGCTGGCGCACCTGCCGCCGCCCGAGGGCGTCTTCCCGGTCCGGTTCGACCGCTACAGCCCCTATTTCAACCAGGCCGACGAGTTCGGGCTCGACCTGCGCCCTGTCGACCACTACCGGCTCACCTATCCCTTCCCGGAGGAGTCGCTGAACCATCTGGCCTACTACTTCAACGACCGGGCCGTCGCGCCGTACATGATCGGCGTGGCCAGGTGGATCAGGCCGCTCACCAAGGCCGTGAGCGCCTGGCTGGGCGGCTGGGAGGGCGGTGAGCCGCCGATCCTGCGCCTGGAGGACGGGGTCGTGCTCGACTCCCGCTCCGGGACGCTGCAGAGATACGAGCTGGACGAGGCGGCGGCGCGCACGCTGCTCATCCTCGAACGCCCCACCCGCATCGACCGGCTGGCGCCCGAGGAGGCCGCGCATCTCGACGAGCTGCGCGAGCGCGGCCTGATCTTCGTCGAGGGCGAGCGGGCCATGAGCCTGGTGCTCGCGGAGACCGGGGTCGACCCGCTGCCCAGGCCGCGGCGCTCGCTGGTCAGCTCCCGCCGCAGGCTGCCGGTGCTGACGATCGGATAGGCCCGTGCGGCGTGTTTGTGCCAATGACGCCCGTGACGCCCGGCCGGACGATCAGGGCGGCGATGATCGGGCCATGCAGGACTTCGATCACTGGGCGGAGCTCTACATCACCTGGACGGCGATGGGCGGAGCCGATCCGCGGGAGGTCGCCTACTACCGGAGGCTGGCCGCGATGGCGGAAGGGCCCGTCGCCGACCTCGGGATCGGGGTGGGCCGCCTGGCCGCCGAGCTCAGGCCCCGGTTCGGGGTCGACGTCTCGGCGGCGATGCTGGACGAGGCCCGCGAGCGGCTGGGCGACGGGATCGAGCTGATCCGGGCCGACCTCGCGGGCTGCACGCTGCCCGAGCCGGCGGCCCTGCAGTACTGCGGCCAGAACACGCTCAACCACCTCACACGCGAGGCCGTACGCGACGCGCTGGCCCGCGCCTTCCACAACTCCCTGCCGGGCGGACGGCTCGCCTTCGAGGTCGTGCAGCCGCGCCCCGAGCGCCAGAAGGCCCGCGACGGCGTGCCCAGGCTGCGGGTCTGGGACGAGCGGCGGGCCGTGTGGGAGATCACCCGGATGCTCGACAAGGAAGGCATGGAGGTCGAGATGATAGGTCTGCTCGAAACGCTCGACGACCACCGCACGGTCGGCAGGCGCTACTTCCCGCCGATCCGCATGTGTCTCCTGACCATGGCCGAGGTCGAGAAGTGGGCCGGGGAGGCGGGCTGGGACGTGGAGGACGCGCACGCCGGGTTCGGCGGAGAGCCGCTCACCCCCGAGTCGTCTACCGCCGTGTGGTGCCTGCGCAGGCCGGCATGAACGCCGAGCAGCTCGTCGCCACCCTGGAGCTGGTCACCGGCGAGGAGATGGAGACGCCGGGCGAGGTGCTCTACGTCGCCAGGCGCGAGCAGCCCTCGCTGGTGGCCACGTTGCTGAGCGCCTGGGAGAGCGAGGGCCGGCGGCTCAGCCCCACCCTGGCCCACGAGCTGGAACAGCAGCGCGGGCGCATGGCCTTCTACCGCGGCCAGTGGGAGCGCCTGGCCGACCGGCCCGTGTCGCTGAAGGGCCTGGAGGTCGCCGACCGGTATCCGGGCAGGCTCCTGAGGTACATGAACGACCTCGACCTCTGGGTTCCCGAGCGTGACCGGCTGTGGGCGATGACCGGCGGGCTGCTGGACGAGGGCTGGTCGATGCACACCGCCACGTTCGTCAGGTTCGGCGGGCGGACCGAGGTGATCGTGAGCCTGCGCCGGCTGCCCGACGATCCGTACGGCCTGCCCTACGGGATCGAGCTGAGCACGGTGGCCTACATCGGCGACGGCATCGGCGCCCCGCACAGGACGGGCGCGCCGCAGGACCCGGTGGTCAAGAACCTGCTGGCGCTGATCTACGAGCGGTTCGAGCAGCGCTACCGGGCCAGGGACCTGGTCGACGCCGCGGTGCTGCTCGCCGGGGCGGACAGGGACACGCTCGCGCGGTGCGCGGAGGCGATCGGCGAGGCGGAGTTGTGGCCCGAATACGCCGAGCTGGCGAGCCTCCTGGAGCGCAGCCCGTTCGACGTGCCGGAGCTGCCGGGTGACCGCCGGGCGCAGCTGCGCGACAGCAGGTCGCGGCGCCGTGCCAGGGTGCTGGGCGCGATGCGGCGGCCGGTCCGCCTGGCAGCCAGGACGCTGCAACTAAGCAGGCCGGGCGCTGCGATCCTGGAGCGGCTGACGCCGAAGGCCGCGCTGGACGCCGGGATGATCCTGTTCGCGCTGCCGGTCGAGGGCGGCGAGCGCACCGACGAGCTGACGCTGCGCGAGCAGGGCAGGGCCCTGTGGGCGCACACCCCCGTGGGCCGGTTCATCCTGGTGCACGGCACCGAGGTCGACGAGGACCTGCTGGCGGGAGCCGAGCCGGTGGGCGCGCTGTGAGCCGGCCGATCCACGTGCCCTCGCCGGGCGGCGCCCCCGCCTGGCTGGTGCACCGGCCGGGTGCGGCCGTGACCACGGTGAGCGTGTGGCTGCGAGCCGGTTCCCGTCACGAAGGACCGGGTACGGCGGGCGGCACGCACCTGCTGGAGCACGTCCTCATGCAGGCGCCGCTGGCCGGCGGCGAGCGGGTCGTCGATCTGCTGGAGGAGCTCGGCGGCGAGGCCAACGCGATCACCGGCCGCGAGCACCTGGCCCTCTACGCGCGGGTGCCCACCGAGGAGGCGGGAAGGGCCTTGGCAGTGCTGGGCAGGGCTCTCGCGGAACCGGATCTGAGCGCCGACGTGCTGGAGGCCGAGCGCAAGGTGGTCCGCGAGGAGCTGCGGCTGGCCGGCAGCGATCCCCTGGACATCGTCCACGACGTCTTCTTCGAGCTCGCCTACCCCGGTCATCCGCTGGGCAGGCCCGTCGGCGGCACGCTCGACGAGGTCGACGCCCTGGAGCTCGACGCGCTGCGTGCCCACCACCGGCGTTTCCTGGGCTCCGCCGGGGTCGTGGTGTGCGGCGGCGCCGACCCCGACGACCTGATGCGCACCTTGGACAAGGGCCCGCTCGCGTCGCTGCCTGCCTGGCGGCCCTCGCCGCAGGCGCCGCCGGTGTGGAGGGGAGGCCGTCAGACCCTGCGGCTCAACTCCGACACCGCGGGCGTGGTGATCGGCGGCGAGTGCGGCGACTCGCCCGCGTGGCCGGTGCTGATGGAACTGCTGGCCGGAGCCAGCTCCGCGCTGCTCACCGAGGAACTGCGCAACTCGCTGGGACTCTGCTACGAACTGTGGGCCGTGGCCGCCCCCTACCGCGATGCCGGGGCCTGGCGGGTCTTCCTGGCGACCGCGCCCGAGCACGTGGACGAGGTCGTGGAGCGCGCGACGGAGCTGCTGGCCGAGCCGCGCTGGACGACGGCGCAGGTGCGCCGGGCCGCCGGCCGCGCGGCCGCGCTGATGCGCCTGGAGGCGGAGCAGTCGCTGGAGGAGGCCCTGCTGTACGGCAAGCACGCCCTGGTGCCCGGCGTCCCCGGCTGGACGCTCCCGGCGGAGCTGGCGGCGATCGGATCGGTGGCGGAGGTTCCTTCTCCGAAAGGCCCGTTCGCGGTGGCGATTTGTTGCCAATAAAAGCGGCCCCCGGCGAATGGACGGCGAATCCGGTGAGGATGAATTATTCGCGACAGAAAGGAACCGTCATGGACCGCAATCGTCGTGTGACCCGCCGTCCCAAGCCCAAGAAGAACTGAGGGAGCACACCATGGACAGGAACCGCATCATTTGGCTCAGGCGGCCGCGCGTGACGAAGTCCCGCAAGGGCTAGAAATCAGGGAGTGACGGATGGCCGAGATCGTGTGGGACAGGACGATCCTGTTCCTGTTTCCGCCCGACGCGTTGTTGCGGCATCTGGTCACTCCGGTCCTGGACCGGCTGGACGAGCACGGGTTCGAGCCGACACGCTACGCGGTGCTGTGGCACCGGCCGCCCGGGCAGGACGCCTTCCAGGAAACCAAGATCACTTCCGTATGGAAGGCCTACTTCTACCGGCAGGTCGATGTCGTGTTCGACCTGGGACCGAGCCTCGCCCTGCTGGTAGAGGACAGGTCATCCGCTCCCGAGCCGCACCGGCGGCTGCGCGAGCTGAAGGGCGCCAGCGACCCGGCGCAGGCCGAGCCCGGCACGATCCGGCGCGACCTGCGCGGCATCAACGTCCTGCTCGACCTGGTGCACAGCTCCGACAGCCCGCACGACTCCCGGCACGAGGCCGGCATCTTCATGGGCGAGGACCACGGCACACCGCTCGACGGCGACCAGGGACCGCTCCGCGACCTGGTGGCGCTCCTCCAAGCAGGATTGCCGCGCGAGACCAGGGAGTTCGACGACGTGCGCCGCGGCCTGCGATCCAGGGTCGTGGCCGCGCTCTGGCACGAACTCGACGCGGACGCACGCAAGCTGGCCCCGGAGCTGGCCGCTTCGACGAGGGACGGCGCGGGCGCGGAGCTCGCGGCGCTGCTCCCCGGCGGGCATCCGCTGGCGTCGCTCCTGGCCTGCGAGTTCCTGCCAGGAGGCGAGCGGTTCGACCTGCGCAGGGCCGCGGCCAGGCTGGCGGTCTACGGGGTGAGCGTGGATCCGTGGGAGCACGCCGTGCTCCAGACCTCGATGCTCTTCCCGCCCTTACGCTGACAGCGCGGTCGTCCTGGCGCTCCACTCGATCATCGGCTTGAGCTCGGGATCCAGCGCCAGCACCCAGACCGGCATCTCCACAGCTTCGCAGCCCCTGGCCAGCTTGGCCCGCCACGAGCCGTGGCCGTAGTGCAGCCTGGTGACGCCCGCCTGGACGGCGTGCCTGGAGGGCTCGTAGAAGACGGTGGCGAAGTAGGTGTGCTTGGCGGGCGCCGCGTCGTAGGCCATGGCGGTGCTGACGGCGTACCAGGTGCCCCGGTGGGCGACGAAGAGGCCGTAGCCCAGGAGCCGGTCGTCCAGCTCGGCGCTGAACAGCAGGGCGCCGCCCGCGCAGAGCGCCTCCAGCCGGCGGGTGCAGGCCTCGCGGTCCGTGCCGCCGCCGTACTTCTGGGAATGGGCGCACTTCAGGTCGACCATCCCCGGGACCGGTCGTGAGATGTCGCTCATGCGGAGCCGTACGCCCGCCTCCGCCAGCCGCCGCATCTCCCGCCTGGCCTCGCTCGCCCGGTGGGCCGGCAGGGGCGTGCCCGGCACGAGCTCGCACGAGTACGACATCGGGATCCCGGTGAAACCGCCCTCCTCCAGCGCCCGCTCCAGCGCACGGCCGCGCGTGTAGAGGAACGCCACCGCCCGCAGCCCTCTGGCGTGCGCCCAGGCGACGATCTCGGCGACCAGGTCGGCCACCGCTCCGGCGTCGTCGCCCGCGGGACCGAGCGCGTGGCACTCGTAACCGGGCAACATGACGACCAGGTACGGCGTGCAACCGGGCCAGGCCGGGCCCCCGGCTCGCGCCGCCCTGGTGGCGCCGGCCAGCGGTAGTTGCGGGGTGTCATCCGTCAGGATGTGGCGCAGGTCGAACACCTCGCCCGGACGTTCCCGCTCGACCACGGTCCCGTGCAGGATCGCCCCGCCCCGCTCGAAGGTGTACGGCAGGCCGGGCACCCGCCCGTCCATCGCCGCCAGCCAGCGTCCCGAGCTGAACAGCGGGCCCTCGGCCGGGAGGAACCCGGCGGTCACCCGCATCACGCCCTCAGCAGGCACGCGTCGAGACCCAGACGGCTCAGCCCGTGTCTGAGCTTGAAGGTCGCGTTGCCCCGCCCGCCCTCCAGGACCTCGCACCCTTCGTGGACGGCCTGTTCGGCGGTCGCGGCGTGCAGCAGCGCGTAAGGGCTGAAACCGCCCTTCACGTCGTAGTCGACCCCGCAGGCCCAGGCATGGAACCGGCGCCCGTCGCGCAGCACGACCCCGGCGGCGATGAGCCGCTCCTCCTGGCGGATCTCGATGGCCAGCGCCAGGTCGCCGAGCCCCGTGACGAACTCGGCGAACAGCTCGGGCGGGTAGAAACCTCCGGTGCCGTGCCTGGCCGCGGTCACGGCGCACAACCGGCCGATCTCCATCAGATCGGCCTCGGCCGCGACCCCGACACGCTGCCACACACCCGCCTCGGCCGCCCTGCGCCGCCCCCTCCGCAGGTTGATCCGCGCCTTCGCGGTGGCATGCACGAAAGGATCGGGCAGCCCGCGCAGGTCCAGGCGGAACCTGTCCTCGATGTGCTCGGCGGGGAAGCCCAGCCCGATGAGGCCCTCGCGCAGCGGCGAGTCATGGGCGACGTTGACGAAGCCGTACCACTCGGCCCCCAGCTCCACGGCCAGCCCGCGCATCGCCTCGACCACGGCGGCCAGGTGCCGGGCGCCGGGCAGCCACGCGTCGTAGCAGTGCCAGACATGGCTCAGCAGCCCGCGCTCCGCACCGGTCACCGGATAGCGGGCGCCCAGCTGGCCTAGAGGGTCCAGGCCGTCGATCAGCGAGAGCGGCAGGACGGCGACAGGACGCCCGTGCTCGCGCACCACCAAATAGCGGAACAGTTTCACCGCCGTCAACGGCGAACGCGCATAGGACCGCAGATATCTGTGCCGATAGAAAACCGGCGCTCCGCACGCCGAGACAATCGCATCCCATTCGCTCTCGTCAAGGATGTCGATTGACGTGATGATGCCAATGTCCAGGCTCGGGCTCATATTCGCCTTTCGTCGCCGGTAAAAGGATATTAAGCACAAGAATGAGCCGGGAGGAAGTCGTGGCCAGAGTTGTCTTCCACAACAAGGTCGGTGGTTCCGAAACGCTGGAGGCCGCCGCCGGTCGGCCGCTCATGGAGGTCCTGACCGCCCACGGCATCCCCGTCAACGCGGTCATCACCACCCTCAACGGGAAGATCGTCCCCGAGGAGACGACGATCGTCGGCGAGCACGACATCATCGAGTTGCGCCAGGTGCGCCACTACGACCTCGACGTCACCCGCAGGCCCGCGACCACGGTGTACGGCACGCCCGACCCGATCTACACCAAGTCGATCCTCTTCGACACCCAGGGCCGCCTGGAGCGGCGCGTGGAGCAGTTCGACGAGAACAGCTTCGTCCGCTTCGTCGAGGAGACCTTCGTCCAGGGCGTGCTCAGCCACGGCGTGCTCCAGGAGGGCGACAACGTCGTCATCGGCCTGTCAGGAGGCCGGGACAGCGTCGCCTTCCTGAAGCTGCTCGAACGCACCAAGCACCGGCTGCCCGCCTTCACGATGACCTCGGTGACGATCACCGGCCTGCCCGACTGGGAGGAGCCGGCCACCTTCGCCGCGGCCCGCGCCTCGGCGGAGGCACTCGGCATCGACCAGGCCATCGTCGACGCCTCCGACATCGAGCGGGTCTTCAAGCTCCGCCGGCCTTTCGTATCGGCGATGAACGAGGTGGTCGGCGGCGACCGCAGCCACCTCAACATGGTCGTGGGCCACCAGGTGCTGCGCCGCATGCTGGAGGATCACGCCGAACGCATCGGAGCCGGGACCGTCGCGTTCGGATTCAACGCCGACGACCTGGTGGCCAGCATGGTCACCTGGATCACCAGCGGGTTCAGGATGGGCGGCATCCCGGTCAGGCAGATCGGCGCCCTGCGCTACATCTTCCCGCTCTACCGCATCCCCAAGAAGGAGCTGACGATCTACCTGGAGCTCGTCGCCCCCGAGCTGAACCGCCAGGGCACCCCTGGCCGCTTCACGACGGGACCGCAGGAGCGCTCGATGGCCTACGCCATGGCCGACCACCTGTACGGCCTGTGGCCCGGCATCGACTACTACCTGTTCGAGTCGTTCTCCACGATGCAGCGCTACATGTTCCCGCTGGTCGAGGAGAAGTGCCGGGTCTGCGAGGGCGTCTACGTCGCGCAGGAGGGCGTGCGCAACCCCGTCGACATCTGCGACGTGTGCGACTTCTTCGCGCGACAGGAGTTCGCGTGATCCGCTGGTACGCCGACTACTTCACCTCCGAATACTGGAGCTTCGCCCGGCACGAGTACACCGGCGAGCGCACGGAAGCCGAGACCGCCTACCTGCTGGAGGCCCTGGGCGAGCACGCGCCCGGCCGCAGGGTGCTCGATCTCGGGTGCGGCATCGGCAGGCACGCGGTGGGCCTGGCCCGCCACGGCTACCGGGTCACCGGGGTCGACATCTGCGCCTGGGCGCTGGAGGAGGCCAGGTCGGCGGCGGATCGCGAAGGCGTGAGGGTCGGCCTGGTCGAGGGCGACCTGCTGGAGCGGGTCGAGCTCCCGGAGGCCGACGCGGCGATCTGCGTGCAGGCCTTCGGCTGGGGACGCGACGACGAGCAGCTCGCCCTCCTGCGGCGGGTGCGCGAGCGGCTGGTGCCGGGCGGGTTGCTCGTGCTCGACCACTCGAACGTCGCCGCCATCCTGCGCCAGTACCGGGCCGAGGACCGGTTCGAGGCCGAGGGCGACACCTTCGACTTCCGGCGCAGCTACGACCCGCTCGACGGGCGCAGCCGCGGCGAGCTGCGCGTCACGCACGCCGACGGCCGCGTCGCCGTCCTGCGTGACGACGTCAGGCTCTACCTGCCGAGCGAGGTCGTGGCACTGGTCAGGGCGGCGGGCTTCGACGTGCTGCGCGCGGACGCCGACTTCGAGGTGGGCGCACCCGTGCGGCCGGAGACCCGCTACGTCCAGCTCCTGGCCGTCGCCGCTCCGCGCCCGCGCCCCGCCGTCCTGGGGCACCGCGGCAGCAGCGCGGAGGTGGACCTGCGGTGGGCTCCCGACGAGATCGACTTCGTTCGCGGCGCGATCGACAGCGCCTGGGCCGACGTCGGCGACCCCAGGGAGCCCTCCCGCGCCTACACGCTGGACGATCCGTACGGCTCGGCCCGCGCCACCCCCGTGCTCTCCCGCCACTTCGGCGTGTCACTCCTGCCCAGCCAGGTGGTGACCGGCGCGGGCACGACGGGCCTGCTCCACGCGCTGGCGGGTCCCGGCAGGCTCCTGCACACCGCGCACGCCCACCCCGACCTGCCCGCCTGGTCGGCGCAGCGCGGCGCCGAACTGCGCGTGTACGCGCCGGACCAGGACGTGGCCAGCGAGCGGCCGACGACGATCCTGCTCGAACGGCCGAGCGTACGCGGCGACGTGCTGCCCGTCGCCCAGGTGGCCGAGCTGGCGCGGGCGGCCAGCTCGGCGGGCGGCATGCTCGTCGTCGACGAGGCGTGCGCCGGCTACCTGGGCCCGGAGTCCAGCGTGGTGCCGCTGACCACCCGGATGCCCGGCCTCGTCGTGCTGCGCAGCCTGTCGAAGGGCTACTGCTGCGGCGGCCTGCGCGCGGGCTTCGCGATCTGCTCGCCCGACGTCGCCGAGACGGTACGGCAGGCCGTGCCACCGCTGGGGATGTCGGCGCTGTCGCTCGAAGTGGCACTGCGGCTCCTGGACCAGGGCGACGTGCTGGCCGAGCTCAGACAGGCCGTCGCGGCGGCCAAGCCGGAACTGGTCGAGGTGCTGACCGGGCTGGGCTGCCGGGTGGAGCAGGGACATCCCGCGCTGCCGTGGGTCGTGACGGAGGACGAGCTGCCGCCGTGGCTGGCGGGACGGCGCCTGCACGGGCTGACCCGCGTCAGCGTGCCGCTCTCGCAGGCTCGCCGGGCCGCGCTCCGCCGGGCGGTGCCATGAACGTCGTCTCGGAGATCCACGCGTCGTTCGACGTACGGCAAGCGGTCGAGGACGTCGCGGAACTGGCGGCGCTCGACCGCTTCCAGGCTTCCGACGGGATCCAGGAGGCGGCGCAGTACGTCGCCGAACGGGCGGAGCGGGCGGGGCTGAGCGACGTGCGGCTCCACCACTTCCCCGCCGACGGCGGCCGTCACTGGTGGAGCTTCCGCGCCCCGCACTCATGGACCCCGGTGCGGGCCGCCGTCGACGACGTGGTGCGCTATCCGGAACAACCGTTCGCGCTCGCGTCCGGCTCGGCGCCGACCCCGCCCGGCGGCGTGATGGTCCGGGTGTTACCCCTGGCGGCCGTCGGCAGGGGAGTGCCGGCCGTCCAGGACGTGGGCCTGCCCGTACTGGCCGTTCACGACGTGGGCCTGCCCGTGCTGGCCGTTCACGACTCGGACGTGCCGGTGCCCGTCGCCGTCGCGCAGGCGGCGAGGACCGGTGCGTTCGGCCTGGTCACCGGGCGGCTGCCCGGACCTGGCCGGGTCGAGCTGCCACCGGGGAGCGGCCTGGTCGCCTTCAGCGTGACCTCCGGGCAGGCCGCCGAGCTGCTGCGGCGGGGCACGGTCAGGGTCGAGGTCGAGACGCACACGCGGGCCGCCATGCCCGTCGTGACGGGACTGCTGCCGGGTGACGAAGCCGGCGAGGTGCTGCTCTCGGCGCACCTGTGCCACCCGCGGCCGAGCGTCAACGACAACGCCTCCGGCACCGCGGCGCTGCTCGGCGTGGCCCGTGCGCTCGCGGGACGACGTGGGCGGCGCGGCGTCAGGTTCGTCTGGGGTCCGGAGTTCACCGGGATGGCCGCCTACCTGCACGACATCGCCGACCGGCCGCCCGCCGCCGCTGTGAACGTTGACATGGCGGGACAGGACCAGCGAAGGTGCGGCGGACCGCTCATCGTCGAGCGCAGCCCCGACCACCTGCCGGGGTTCGTCAACGCGCTCGCCGAGCACGTCGTGGCGGCGCTGCCGCAGGCCGCACGCTCCTACTCGGGGGCGGTGGCCTGCGACACGTGGGCCTGGCGGGCCACGCCGTTCGTCGGGGCCTCCGACCACAGCCTGCTCGTCGACGCGTCCGTCGGCTGCCCGACGGTGACGCTCGGGCACTGGCCGGACCGGTTCAACCACAGCGCCGCCGACTCGCTCGACAAGCTCGACCCGGCCGAGCTGCGCCGTACCGCCACGGTGGCGGGGGCGTGCGCGGCGGTGCTGGCGGGGATGGCGGGGGAGCACGACGAACTGGAAGGCATCGCGGTGGACTGGGCGGCCTCCCGGCTGCTGGAGTGCCGGGGTGCGACACCGGCACTGCTCCGGCACCGCAGGGCCGTCGCCCTGGGCGCCCTGGACGGGTTCGAGGCGCTCTTCGGCCCCGGCGACGGCACGGCACGCGCCTGGCTGACCGGCCTCGCCGATCACGTGTCCGCCACCTCAAGGAAGACCACGCAAGATGGCGGGGCCACGCAAGATGGCGGGGCCGCGCAAGATGGCGGGGCCGCGCAAGGTGGCGGGGCCGCGTCGGGTGACCAGGCCGCAGAAGGCCGTGTGCCCGCTGCCGTGCCCGTGCTCTGCCGTACGTGGGAAGGGCCGTTCAACCTGCGCGGGCTGGCCGAGGCGGCGAGCGCGGACGGGCGGGCGTGGCTGGAACGCCAGGCCGCCGTCGCCAGAGCCCGCTCGTACGCCCTGATCCTCGCCCTGGCCCACGGCCTCGACGGCCGCAGGGACCGCGCGGCCGTCGCCGCCTACGCGGAGCACGCGTCAGGCCTGACCGTCCCGCAGGATTTCGCCGACGAATTCCTGGCCGTTCTCGTCGAGGCCGGCTGGGCGAAGGAGGGCTGATGCGCGAACTGCTGCGCGACCGCGGGTTCCTGCTGCTGTTCGCCGGCCAGACCGTGAACATGATCGGGGACCGCGCGCTCCTGGTGGTGCTGGGCATCTTCGTCAAGGAGCTGACCGGCTCGGACACGATGGCGGGAGTGGTGTTCATCCTGCTCTCCGTGCCGTCGTTCTTCGCGCCGCTGACGGGGCTGCTCGTCGACAGGTTCCCGCGACGCAAGGTCCTGATCGTCAACGACCTGCTGGCCGGGGCGCTGGTGCTCTGCCTCCTGCTGGTGCGCCATCCAGGCGACCTGTGGATCGTGTTCGTGGTGACCCTCGGGTACGGCTTCGCCAACGCGATCTTCGCCGCGGCCAGGGGCGGGCTGATCCATTCGATGGTCCCCGAGCGGCTGCTCGGTGACGCGAACGGGCTGCTCAGCTCGCTGGGCCAGGGGTTGCGGGTGCTCGGCCCGCTGATCGGCGCCGCGCTCTACGTGGCGCTCGGCTTGGCGGCGGTGGCGGTCCTCGACACGCTGACGTTCCTGATCTCGGTGCTGGTGCTGCTCATGCTGAGGCGCGTGCCCGACCTGGCGCCCCCGGCGAAGCGGGAGCCGGGAACGTTCCGCGCCGACCTGCTCGCGGGGGTGCGTCACCTCATGGGCGAGAGGGAGTTGCGTGCCGGTGTGCTGGCGGTGGCCGCCGCCCTGTCGGCGGCCGGGCTGGTCAACGCGGCCATGTTCGCCGCCGTGGAGCAGGGGCTCGGCCGCCCTGCGGCTTTCGTCGGCGTCATCGCCGCCTTCCAGGGCGCCGGCTCCGTCGCCGGCGGCTTCGCGGTCGCCCCGCTCATCAGGAGGTACGGCGAGCATCGTGCGGCGGCCGTGGGGTTCGTCCTCAGCGCGGCGGGCCTGGCTTTCGTGATCCCCGCGACAGAGGTGACGATGTGCGCCGGTGGTGTTCTCGTGGGGCTTTCCATTCCGATTTTCATGGTCGCCACGACGACGCTCGTACAGCGCCGGACGGAGGCCGGGATGCAAGGCCGGGCGCTCACCGCAATGGACGCCGTCATCGACCTTCCGTTCGTGCTCTCAATGGGGATCGGGACGCTCGTGGTGGCGATCTTGGATTTCCGGGTGATCTATGCGGTGGCGGCGGTGATTTTCGCCGTCGTTGCCGTGTCGGTGCTGGTGAGGCGAGACTGGCGGATTGATGCCACGTTGACGCCTGTTGATTGACCACTGCATTCGCCATTTTTACTCTGAAATCAGGAAATTGGCGAAAGCCGATCGAAATTCAGGAGGCGCCCGTGTTTCAGGAAAGCGTCCAGACCGCCGTCGAAACTCCCATCATGACAACACCTGAATTCGTGGCGAAAATGCTCGCCGCGCGCCAGGAGGTCCAGGTCATGAAGTTCCGCACCACGTGCA
Organism: Nonomuraea soli; assembly: GCF_013761175.1. GTDB lineage: Bacteria > Actinomycetota > Actinomycetes > Streptosporangiales > Streptosporangiaceae > Nonomuraea > Nonomuraea soli. The sequence goes on along the minus strand of NZ_JACDUR010000003.1, from coordinate 224,389 downwards.
CTGACTGCGTGCCGAACTACTGACATGACTGAGACCGGGACTATCCCCAGCCCCGGGCTCGATCTGCGTGCCGTCCCCGGCCTGGTTCTCTCCGAACTGGGCCGGGGCGGTCGCGGTGTGATCGTCCTGGCCGTCGACGGGCTCTCGTGGCGGGCCGCCGGGCAGGCCTGGCGCTCCGCCGAGCTCACGTGCCTGACCTCCACCTTCCCCAGCACGTCGGCCACCGCGTGGCTGACCTCGATCACGGGCGCGCCGGTGAGCGAGCACCTGGTCGTGGGCGCCGCCTATCGCGAGCGTGCCGGCGGGCCGCTCATCAACGTGATCACGGGCGACGTCCTGGCGGGTGAGCCCGCCCCGCGCGAGCCCGTCCCGCCTCTGACCACGCTCTTCGAGCGCGCGGAAGGCGCCGAATCCGTGGTGGTGGGCCGCGAGCTCGACCTGCTCCGCGGGCCCTGGGTGCGGACCCTGACGAGAGGCGCCGCCCGGCAGCCCGCGCGGCACGCCCTGGCCCGCGATCCGCACGAGCTGGTGACGGGTGTCGTGGCGGACGTCGAGGCGGCGATCTCGGTCCCGCGCCGCGTCCCGTTGCTGCTGTGGGTCTACGTCAACCTCGACGACCACCTGCACGGCCACGGCTACGACGAGGCGGCCATGAGCGCGCTGGCCGTACTGGAGCGGCACGCGTCCGGCTGGGCCGCACGCGGCTGGAGCGTGCTCGCCTACGCCGACCACGGCCTGGTCCCCGTCGCGCCCGACCCGGCCCTGGCCAGGCGCTGGGCCGAGGTGGACGTGGCCGGCCTGTGCGAGCTGCCGGGCGGCGGCGCGGGCCGGGTGCGGTGGCTCTACCCGCGCCCTGGCATGGACAGGGAGGTCGCGGACCGGCTGGCCGAGGCCATGGACGGCCACGCCAGGGTGATGCGTGCGGCCGAACTCGACTGTGTGGAGCCGTCCACTCAGGTGCGTGAGCGGCTGGGCGGGGTGGTGGCGATAGCCACGTCGCCGAGCTTCCCCCTGCCCGATCCTCGGCTCCGTCACGAACACGGAGCGCTCAGCCCCGAGGAGATGCGGGTCCCGTTCGCCCGCTGGGTCAGATCCAGCCTCGCCTGACGGCCTCCGCCCCGGCCTGGAAGCGGCTGTTGGCGTTGAGGCGCTCCATCACGCCTGCCACGCGCCTGGCGAACGTGCGCTTGCTGAGGTGCAGCCGGGCGGCCGCCCGGTCGTCGGTGAGCCCGTCGTCGAGCGCGCGCAGGACCTCGTCCTGACCGTCGTCGTCGAGCGTGCCGTTGCCCTTGTCGTGAAGGATGCGGCAGATGGTGTCGAAGACCCCGGCCACCGAGGACGCGACCAGCGGATTGGCGATCCTCTCCAGCCGCTCCGACGAGGTCGGTCCTGGATGCGCCACGTAGGTGACCATGCGGTCGCGTACGAGGACCTGGTAGGGGAGTCCCACCACGGTCCTGACGGTCGCTCCGGCCTGCCAGGCCTGCGCGAGCGGGGACGTACGGCCCGGCTGACCGGGCCCGTGCAGGATGTGGACGGCGACGCGGCGTCGCGCCATCCGGGCGAACAGGCGCGGCAGGGCGGGGTGCATCCGCTCCGGCTCCGCTGAGAGCACGAGCAGCTCGCTTTGGGTCTGCTCGGCCAGTTCCAGCTCGAGGAGAGGCAGCTCGAGCTGCAGTGCTGGGTTGAAGGGTAGGGGTCTGCTGGTGTTCAGAGACATCGATACCAACCCGGTTGCCAGTCGAAGTATCAGTACTCCGAACGCTACTGGCTGGGTATTTGCCTGCGATTTCACCGAGTTATCGCCGCATTGAACGAAGCATCATCGACAGTTGAAGTGGAGGTTCCTTGTCATTTCTTGTTATATCCCCTATAGGTGGATATCGTACGATCTTCCTAGGGCCCGGCTGAGACGAGCCAGTGGGTGGGTGCATGGAGTTTCGTGTCCTTGGTCCGCTGACAGCGGTCACGGGAAACGTGCATATCTCGCTGGGCGGATCACGCCGGCGGACCGTCCTGGCGACCCTGCTGCTCAACGTGGGCAGAGTCGTCTCGACCGACCGGCTGAGCGCCGCGATCTGGGGCGAGAACCCTCCGGTGACCGCCAGGAACCAGGTGGCCATCTGCGTGTCGGGCCTGCGCCGCGAGTTCGCCGCGGCCGGGGTGGCCCACGACCCCATCGTGACCGCCTCCTCCGGCTACCTGCTGCGGCTGGCCGAGGACGACAGGTTCGACATCAAGGAGGTCGAGGTCTCCCTGCGCCAGGCCCGCACGGCCAGGATGGCGGGCAACCTGGAGAAGGCCTCGGAACAGCTGTCGAGCGCGCTGACCGTGTGGCGGGGCGACCCGCTGACCGGGGTCGAGGGCGAGCTGGTGCGCGCGGAGTCCGAGCGGCTCGGCGAGTGGCGCCTGGCCATCCTGGAGGAGTTCTTCGAGGTCGAGCTGGAACTGTCGCGCGACCTCCAGATCGTCGGAGAGCTGGTCGCGCTCGTCGCGGCCTACCCGCTGCGCGAACGCCTGCGCGGACTGCTCATGCTGGCCCAGAGCCGGGCGGGACGTCGCGCCGAGGCCCTCGCGGTCTACCAGGAGGGCTACCGGCTCAGCATCGAGAGACTGGGTCTCGAACCCGGTGCCGAGCTGGCCGAACTGCACGAGGCGATCCTGCGCGGCGAGACCGGGCAGCGGCAGGGCCGCCTCGCGGTGGAACGTGCCGCGCCCGAGTCGTCGCCGGCCGTTCCCGCCCAGCTCCCGCCGGACGTGACCGGTTTCGTCGCCCGCGACGAGGAGATCGCCAGGCTCGACGAGCTCCTCGACACCAAGACAGGGGCGGGCCGGCCGTTCGTCGCCGTCATCACCGGGATGGGCGGTGTCGGCAAGAGCGGCCTGGCGGTGCACTGGTCGCATCGTGTCGCCTCCCGTTTCCCCGACGGTCAGATCTTCGTCGATCTCAACGGCTTCTCCGAGACGGGCCCGCCGGTCTCGCCCTTCGACGTGCTCGACACCCTGCTGCGGGCGCTGAACGTCACCCGTCAGCATCCCCTGGCCACGCTGGAGGAGCGCGCGGCCCTGTTCCGCAGCGTCCTGGCCGGGCGCAAGCTCCTGCTCGTGCTCGACAACGCCCGCGACTCCAGCCAGGTCAGGCCCCTTTTACCCGGCGCGCCGGGCTGCGCCGTCCTGGTGACCAGCCGCGGCCAGCTCGCCGGGCTCATCACGCTGGAGGGCGCCACCCCGCTCCGCCTGGACGTGCTGCCGCCCGAGCAGGGCGTGAACGTGCTCGCGTGCATCGCCGGCGAGCAGCGGGTGCACGCCGACCCCGAAGGGGCCAGGCGCCTCAGCGAGCTGTGCGGCGGGCTCGTGCTGGCGCTGCGCGTCGCCGCCGCGCGGCTGGCCGTACGGCCGTCGTGGACCAGCGCCGACCTCGTCGCCAGGCTCACCGACGAGAGCCGCAGGCTCGACGAGCTCAGCCAGGGCGAGGTGGACCTGCGCACCAAGTTCATCCTCAGCTACCGCGACCTGGCGCCGCAGGTGGCCATCATGTTCAGGCGGCTGGCGTTGCTCGATGTCGCGGAGTTCGGCCCGTGGCTGGGCGTCGCCCTGCTGGAGGTGGACCCCGACCGGGCCCAGGACCTGATCGAGCAGCTCGTCGACGCGCAGTTGCTGGAGCTGAGCCAGCCCAGATCCGGCGGCCAGGCACGCTACCGCTTCCACGACCTGATGCGCCTGTACGCCCGCGAGCGCGTCATGGCCGAGGAGAGCGAGCAGGAACGCAACGCCGCCCTTCGCCGGGCGCTCGGCTGCTGGCTCGGACTGGTCGAGGCCGCCCACGCCCGGCTGCTCGGCGGGGACTTCGCCGTCCTGCACGGTACGGCGGAGCGCTACCGGCTGCCCAGCACCGTGATCGACAGGCTGATGCCCGACCCGATCGAATGGTTCGAGGCCGAGCGCCCGCACCTGCTGGCGGTCATCGGCCAGGCTGCCGGGGCCGGCGGCCGCGCGCTGTGCTGGGACCTGGCGATGACGTCGGCGACCTTCTTCGAGTCGCGCAGCTACTTCGACGACTGGCGCTCCACGCACGAGCTCGCCCTGGCCGCCGCCCGCCGCGACGCCGACGCCCGCGGCGAGGCCGCCATGATCTACGGCCTGGGCAGCCTTGAGCTGTTCCGGCAGCGCTACGACGACGCGGAGCGCCTCCTGCTGCAGGCCCGCCGCATGTTCGAGGAGCAGGGGGAGGAGCACGGCAGCGCGCTGGCCCTGCGCAACCTCGCACTGCTCGACCGCATCGCCGGCCGGTTCGAGCTGGCCCTGGAACGCTACGAACGGGCGGAGGAGATGCTGCGCGCGGCCGGTGACCGTGCCGCGCAGGCCCACGTCCTGGCCAGCACCGCCCAGGTGCTGCTGGAGAAGGGCTCGTACGGCGAGGCCGACCACCTGCTCAGGGCGGCGGTCAGCACTTTCGAGGACATCGGCTACCAGCGCGGCCTGGCCCAGGCGCTGTACCGCTTCGGCGAGGTGCTGCTGCGCACCCAGCGCATAGACGCCGCGCGCCAGACGCTGGAGAAGGCGCTGGAGACGGTGCGCCAGCTGCGTGACGTCGTGGGAGAGTCGTACGTGCTGCGGGTGCTGGGCGAGACCTACGCCCAGCAGGGCCGTACCGACGAGGCGGAGAAGGCGCTGCTCACCTCACGGGAGATCGCCCTGCGGGTCGGCGAGCAGTTCGTCGTGGGGGTCACCTCGCTGGCCCTGGGCAACCTCCACTTCGGTACGGGGAACGCCGCGTCCGCGAGGGAGAGCCTGACCCTGGCCGCGAGGATCTTCGAGGAACTCGGGGCCAGAATCTGGCACGTGCGGGCCCTGGAGGCCCTGGCGGCCACGGAGGCCATGCTCAACAACGACCAGGGAGCGCACGAGCTGTGGGCCCGCGCGGCCGCCCTGCTCAAGGAGGAGAGCTGAGGCTCAGCGGAGGCGGACGAACACCTTCCCGGTCCAGTGGAAGTTGCCGATCCCGCTGTCCGGCCCGCCGCCCTCGGGCCAGCCGCCGTCGGCCTGGGCGGGTGCCGCGATCAGGGCGGTGAAGAATGCGGCCACGACGGTGGCGAGGGCGATGCGACGCTTCATCGGAGGTCCTTTCACAGGGTTCGGTGGTTCAGTGCGTGAGATCGCCTGCCGGGAAGGTCGCGGGAAGCGACCAGGCGGTTGGCCCCGGTACGTCCGTGGTGCCGCCGGTGCAGAAGGCGGTCGTGGTGGCGCCGGCGGTCTCGCCGCCGTCCACGACCACTTCCTGCCCGGTGAGGAACGCGGCGGAAGGTGAGGCCAGGAAGTGGAAGGCCGCCCCGATTTCCGAGGGCTGGGCGTGCCTGCCGAGAGGGATGGACCGGTTGACGTCCTCGAGCATCTTCGGTGTGTACTCCGCCTCCTGCATGGGCGTCAACACCGCTCCAGGGCTGACGCACGCCACCCTGATGTGCGGGCTGAGCTCCATCGCGAAAGTGCGGCACAGCGCCAAAATGCCCGCCTTCGTTGCGTTGTAGTCGGCGTAGTACGGGAATCCGCGGGAGGCGTTGACGGAGGCGGTCGCCAGCAGCACGCCGTGCCCCTGACTGGTCATGTAGCCGGCCGCGCAGCGCCACAGGCCCAGCACGCCCAGCAGGTTCACGTCCACGACCCGGCGGGCGGTCGCCTCGTCGAGGTCGAGCACGCCGTGCCTGACGCTGATGCCGGCGTTGGCGATCACCACGTCGAGCCGGCGGTGTTCGGTCCACACACCCGACACGGCCGCCTCCATCGCCGCCCAGTCGGTCACGTCCGCCTCGATCCAGGTGACGCCCGGGTCCGGCGGCGCGATGGGCGGCTGCACGTCGAGGTTGAAGACGGCGTCGCCGGAGCGCGCGAAGTGCTCGGCGGTGGCGAATCCGATCCCGCTGGACGCGCCGGTGATGACCACAGTACGCATGGCATGGCCCCTTAGAAGATCACCCGAGGGCTGGCGGTCGCCCGGTTGCCGATGGATCTGCGCAGGTTCCTGCTGACCGTCAGCTTCTTCAGCCACCTGTCGGTGCCGTCGTAGCGCGGGGTGAAGGGCTTGCGCCCGTGGACGGCCAGGTAGTTGTCGACGATCAGCAGGCTGCCCTGCCCCACGACGACGTCCTGCTGCTTGGCCTCCAGCTCGGCCACGAGCGCGTCGAGCGCGTTCTCGGCCGCCTGGTCGCCGTCCACGCAGGTCATGAAGGGCCGGTCCAGCCGCAGGTAGGGCCGGCTCGGTTCGCCGATGAGGACCGAGACGGCCTCGGGGCTCCGGCGCATCTCGCGCATCAGGGCCAGCGCGGGATGGCCGGGCTGGCTCGCCTCCAGCTGCCGCAGGTGCTCGTCGTCGGGCAGGATGTGGAAGCGCGGTCGCGAGAGCAGCCCGGCCTGGTCCTGCGACAGTTCGAGATCGCGCACCGAGGCGACGGTCGTCGGCACGGCGTCGTGGTTGCGCAGCCCGAACAGCAGCAGGTAGTCGCAGCGCAGCGGGTGGAAGCCGTCCTCGGTATGGAACTCCAGCAACGACTGGCTGCCGTGGCCGCTCTGGTGCATCTCGTCGCCGGGGATCGGCACGATGTTCTGGACCATCCGCCCCGCCTGCAGGGTGGACCAGGCGAACGGCTCGCCCAGCACCATCCCGCACAGGGCGAGGTAGATCTCCGCGTCGCTCGCGGCGGCCGACTGGCCCGGCGCCGACCAGTGGCCGGGTGTGGGGCCGACCGCCTCGTCGTCGACGGGGAAGCCGTGGACGAGGCACATGCCGGCCGGTTCCGTGCGGCGGAAGTCCTCCAGGAAGCGGCGCAGCCCGACCGGCAGCTCCTCGCGGATGTGCCAGCAGCGGTCGAAGAAGCCGGGGTCGGCGGGATCCTCTCCGAGGACCCTGACTCGCTCGGCCACGGCCGTGATCGCGTCCACCTCCTTGCCGTCGAGGAGGTATTCGACCGTCTCCGCGCTCATACCAGCGTGCTCCTGACACTGGCGGGACGGATGTCGCTCCAGTTGCTCTCGACGTACTCCAGGCTCTCGGCGCGCGGGGCCGGGCCGAAGACGGTGTCCCAGCCGCTGGGGACCGGGAAGGCCGACGGCCACAGCGAGTGCTGTTCCTCGGCGTTCACCAGCACCAGGAAGGAGCCGTTCTCGTCGTCGAACGGGTTGCTCATGTCAGCTCTCCGGGCTCAGGTCGAACAGGATGCCGAGGGGCGGCGCGGCGAAGTCGCGCTCCCCGTTCAGCACCCAGCCGGACTCGCGGAACGCCTCGTACCACTCCGACCTGGTGGGCAGGTAGACGCCCATCGCCGCGTGGACGAGCTCGAATCCCAGGGTGAAGATCGTCGTGTCGGCGCCGGGCGGCTCCTCGCTGCGGACCACGTCGCACAGCAGCAGCCTGCGCGCGTTGGGGAAGGCGGTGCGCAGCTTGCGCAGGCCCTCCACGCAGGTGGTCTTGGGCCAGAAGTCGTGGCCGAGGAAGACGCAGGTGATGAGGTCGACGTCGGCGAACTCGGGCAGCGGCTCCAGGTTGCGCACGTCACCGGAGACCATCGTGATCCGGTCCGACAGGCCGGCCTGCTCCACCGAGTTCCTGGCCAGATCGACGGCCGCAGGGGCGATGTCGACGCCCACGCCGCGCACGCCGGGGCGGCGGGAGACCGCGCCGATCAGCCGCTGGCCCGATCCGCAGCCGAGGTCGGTGATGACCTTGTAGTCCAGCTCGCCGAGCAGCTCGACGAAGTGCGGCTCGACCTCGGTCTCGCCGATCAGCTTGGAGCCGACGGCGACCGCGCGCATGTCCCTGGTGTAGTAGTCGCCGACGCGGGCCCTGGTCCTGGTCACGCCCGGCAGCACGGAGAACAGCTCCCCGCAGCCGCGCACCATCCAGTAGAAGTAGCCGCGAGCGTCCCAGGCCTGATCGAAGCGCGGGCCGATGACCGCCTTGTCCTCGGCGACCTCGACGATCTCCGCCCAGGAGAGGGTCACCAGGAGCTGCCGGACCAGCCGGGTGTCGAGCCCGTCGGTGCCGGCCTTCTCGATCGAGTAGCTTCCCTGCTGCCTGAGCGCGTCGAGGACGCCGAGCTCGCTGGCGGCGGACAGCGACACGGCGACGAGGTACGACGAGAAGATGTCGGCGACCGGGCCGCGGGTGAAAGCCGTGTGCATCGGGTTCTCCATTTCGGTCGGCATCGTGCTCACACCTGCTCCGCCCACAGCGCGTCCATGGTCTCGTGGGACAGGGACGACTCCAGGTCCGACTTGGACGCGTACCCCATGTTGATGATCGTCCGCACGCCGGCGGTGATCGGGTAGACGCGGTGCAGAGTGGTGTTGGTGCGCATCACGTAGAGGTCGCCTGAGCCCACCTCGAACGACCAGGTCGGGTTGTCGAGCAGGGCCCTGTGGATGGCGGGGTTGCTCTTGTCCCAGGTGGTGCCGGCGACACACTGGACGAAACCGCCGTGCTCGGGTGGCGGGCACTGCACCACCCACACGAGCGCGAAACTGTAGTCGTCCCAATGCCAGCCGTGGGTGTCACCCGTGTGTTCCAGGCGGGTGATCACGTACTGCTCCGGCTCGTAGGGGCACACGAGGACGGGTTCGTCGACGATCTCGCCGAGCAGGCCGATGAGGGCCTCCGACTCGTAGACGGCGGGGATGACGGCACTGCGCGTGGCGATCTCCGATCGCGTCACGTTGCGCATCCGGCGAGGTGTGTCGCCGGTTTCCTTGAATCTGAGGTCGCGCCGGACCCCGGATTCCTCGATGAGGGAGAGCACGTCGTCGGCGACGGCCTGCTTGACGCTCGCGGGCACCAGGAACGACGCCTTCGCGAACCCGCGCTCAGCGAATCCGCGCCGAGCGGCCGCCACCTCGCCGGATAAGGCGGAGTGTCGTACGTGCTGATTCAGCTCCTGCACAATTCGGGCATTCACTGCGGGGATCCTTCGCTTCTCCTGAGGGGGATCTCGCTGTCTCGGACGGTAGGTCTGCCGGTGAGGGGCGGAGAAGCGCTTGACGGTGTTGTGGCGCTTTCTCGCCATTCGTCCGTCAGCCTGGCCGGGGCCGCACAAGGGCTTCCTACGCTGTCGCCATGCTCACCGGCGTCCCCCTGTTCCTGCTGCAGCTCGTCGTGATCCTGGCCCTGGCCGTCCTGCTGGGGCGGCTGGCCGTCCGGTTCGGCCAGCCCGCGATCGTCGGCGAGCTGACGGCGGGGGTCCTGCTCGGGCCGTCCGTGCTCGGCCAACTGGCGCCGGGCTGGGCGTCGTGGCTGCCGAAGCCGGGCTCGGGTGCGCTCATCGACGCCGTCGCCCAGCTCGGGATCCTCCTGGTCGTCGGGCTCGCCGCCGCCGAGCTCGACCTCGGCAGGCTGCGCGCGCAGGCGGGCACCCTGGTCAGGATCAGCGCGTGGGCGATGCTCCTGCCGCTCGCGCTCGGCGCCGCCGCCGGCTACGTGGTGCCCGCCGCACTGATGGGCCCCGAGGGCGACAGGCTCACCTTCGCCGCCTACCTCGGCGTGGCGCTCTGCGTCACCGCGATCCCGGTGATCTCCCGCACCCTCAACGACCTCGGACTCATCGGACACCGGGTCGGCCAGCTCACCCTGGCCTCGGGAGCCTGCCAGGACGCCGTCGCCTGGATCCTGCTCGCGGTCGTCGGGGCTGCCGCCACCAGCGGCGTCGACCCCGGCGCGCTCGGCATGACGGTGGTGTGGCTCGCGGCCATGTTCCTGGTGGCCCTCCTGCTGCGCCCGCTGGCCGGACGCGTGCTGAGCACGGCCGAGCAGGCCCCCACCATGACCACCTCCGCCATCCTGATCATCGCCGGAGCCCTCGCCGCCCACCTCGCGGGACTCGAACCGGCCGTCGGCGCCTTCGCCGGCGGGCTGGTCGCCGGGGCCGCCAGAGGCGAGGGCATGAAGCACCTGGAGACCCTGCGCACGGCCGTCATCGCGGTCCTCGCCCCGGTCTTCCTCGCCTTCGCCGGGCTGCACCTGGACCTCGCGGCGCTCGGCGACCCCGTGGTCGCGCTGGCCGCGGCGGGACTGCTGGTCCTGGCCGTCGGCGGCAAGCTGGCGGGCGGCTACATCGGCGCCCGCACCAGCGGCATACCTCGCTGGGAGTCCTTCGCCATCGGGGCGGGACTCAACTCGCGGGGCCTCATCGAGATCATCGTCGCCACCGTCGGGCTCAGGCTGGGCATCCTCACGCCCGCCACCTACTCGATCATCGTCCTGATCGCGGTGGCCACCTCCCTGATGGCGCCTCCGCTGCTGCGGGCGGCCTTCGCGCGCCAGACCTTCGACGAGCGGAACGGAGTACGGCATGGCCGTGGCGAGAGTGAACGGGACCAGCCTGACCTACACCGACCAGGGCACAGGTGATCCCGTCATCCTGGTGATGGGCACCGGCGGCCCCGGCCACATCTGGCACCTGCACCAGGTGCCCGCCCTGCTGGCCGCGGGCTTCCGCGTCATCACCTTCGACAACCGCGGCCTGTCGCCGGTCCCCGGGCCGCCACCCGAGATCGACGACCTGGTCGGCGACCTCGCCGGGCTGGCCGAGACCCTGTGCGGCGGGCGCAGCCGCTTCGTCGGCGTCTCGATGGGCGCGCACGTCGTGCAGGAACTGATGCTCCAGCGGCCCGAACTCGTGGAGGCGGCCGTGCTGATGGCCACGCGCGGACGGCCCGACCACTTCCGCGCCAGGCTCGCGGAAGCCGAGGCCGAGCTGAACTTCGGCCCGGTCGAGCTGCCCGCCGCCTCCGGCGCGGCCCTGCGCGCCGTGCTGAGCCTGTCGCCGCACACGCTCAACGACGAGAGCAACGCCCGGCACTGGCTCGACCTGTTCGAGCTGTTCCCGACCTCCAAGGCCGTCATGCGCGCCCAGAGCAAGCTGGAGATCATCGACAACCGGCTCGACGACTACCGCACGATCGAGGGACGCTGCCTGGTCGTCGCCTTCGAGGACGATCTCATCACGCCGCCGCACCTCGGGCAGGAGGTCGCCACGGCGATCGCGGGCGCCGGCTACGCGCGGGTCGCCAAGTGCGGTCACTACGGATATCTGGAGCAGCCCGACGAGGTGAACTCCCTGATCGTGGACTTCCTCTCGGTCACCGGCCGCACCCGTCCAAGCTAGGCGCAAGTGATCCCCAACTCTTGGGGGTGAAGCTCTCCTCAGCCGGGAAACCGCCCGGCCCTCAAGGAGGAGAACGAAGAGATGACCGTCCGCATCGAGGACCTGACCCCGGCGAACGTCGACGCCGAGCTGAACGAGAGCGAGCTCGGCCTGGTGTCCGGCGGCCGCCCGGCGATCACGATCCCGCGCGAGGGTTACATCTGCTCGGACAACACCGGGCGTTGCGAGAAGATGTAGTCGCCGGCCGGGGGCGCCGAGCCGGCGCCCCGGGCCTTGACGCCGGGGAAACATGATGCTGCTCATACTCAGCAGGCGCGGCGACACCACCGTCGACCTGGTGCTGCCCAAGCTCGCGCGGCGCGGCGTGGACTCCCTGATGTGGGATCCGGGCGACAGCGGCCACCGCCTGACCGCGACCGTCCGTGGTTCGGAGATCGGGGTACGGCTCGGCAGGACCGACCTGGCCGAGGTCTCGGCCGTGTGGGTGCGCAGGCCCGGCCGGCCGGCCGGACAGATCTGGGCCTCGTTCCTCACCGACGTGTGGGAGCTGCTCCCGGCGACCTGGTTCCCGTGCAGCCCGTCGCGGGAGGCACGGGCCGACAACAAGCTCGCCCAGCTGGCGCTCGCCGCCCGGCTGGGGCTGCGCATCCCGGAGACGACCGTCACCAGCGACCCGCACGAGCTGGGCCTGGCCTACGCGCGGGCGAACGGGCGGCTCATCGCCAAGCCGCCGAGCAGGCGGGCGATCAGCGTCGACGGCGAGGAACATCTCTATTACACGACGCTCGTGTCGCGCAGGCACCTGGCGTCGCGGCATCGGCTGCGGCACGAGCCGGTCACGCTCCAGCCGTACGTCGAGAAGTCGGTCGAGATCCGGGTGACGGTCGTCGGCGAGCGGGTCTTCCCCGTCGAGATCGACTCGCAGGCGGCCAGGACCACGCGGGTGGACTGGCGGCTGGCCGACAGCTCCCGCGTGCGCAACTCGCCGCACGACCTGCCCGCCGACGTGGCCGACCGGTGCCGCGAGCTCACCCGGGAGCTCGGGCTCGCCTACGGGGCCATCGACCTGATCCGCACGCCGGAGGGGGAGTACGTATTCCTGGAGCTCAACCCCAACGGCCAGTGGGAGGGGCACGAGCGGCTCGCCGGGGTGCCGATCAGCGACGCGGTGGCCGACTGGCTGGCCGCGGCCGTACGGAAGGACACCGCGTGAACCTGGGCGAGGTGCTGGGAGACGCGGTCGAGCTGCTCGGAACGCTCACCCGCCGCAGGCAGGCCGCGGGGGCGGCCCGCGAGGCGGCGGCCGCATGGGCGGAGCGCCATCCCGGCTACGGCGCGGAACTGGTCGTGGCCGAGCGGCCCGGCAGCCCCCTCGTCGACTACGACCTGCTGCTCGACTGGCCGGGACGGGGGACGATCGCGGTGTCGGTGCAGCCCGACGACGGGCTGCCCTGGCTGGAGGACCACTCCACGCACTGGGCCGCCGGCCAGCTGGTCACCGTGGACGGCGCGGACCTGTCGCTGCCGGACGCGCTGCTGATGCTGCGCTCGCTGACCAGGCCGGGGCTGGACCCGCACGCCGAGATCGTCGAGCTGTGCCTGACCCGCAACGACGCCGCCGCCGACACCGAGCCGCTGTCGGAGGAGGAGCTGCAGGCGACGGCCGACGCCTTCCGCCGCGCCCGGGGGCTGCACGACCGGGAGGCGACGCTGGACTGGCTGGCCGCGATGGGCATGGACCAGGCGGCCTTCGCCGACCACCTGGAGGTGCTGGCCAGGCAGCGGCGCCTGCGCCGGCGCAAGGAGAGCGAGCTGGCGGCGGGCTACCTGGCCGCGCACCCGGAGCAGTTCGGGACCGCGCGGGCGAGCTGGGTGTGGTCGCTGTCGCCCTGGCCGCAGGACGGACCGCTGCCCGAGCCGGTGGAGGTGCCGGTCAGCGCGCTGCCGCAGCCGCTGCGCTCCGCCGACCGCGTCGACGCGGCGCGGCACGAGCACGGCTTCGTCACCGGCGTCGTCCACGAACGCCTGCCCGCCCGCGCCGACGAGCACACGCTGGCCGCCGCCGGAAGGGCGGCCTACACCGCATGGCTGGCCGGCCGCCGCGCCGCCGCCGACGTCAGGTGGCACTGGTTGTGAGCCAGGGCAGCCTGTTCCGTGTCTCGGCGCTGCGCCGCAGGCAGGAGGGTCCGAAGGAGAGACACGAGCCGGTCTGGCTCACCCCCGCCTGGGAGCTGGCCGCGTTCTGGATCACCGCGGCGTTGCTGGTGATCCTGCTGCTGGTGCTCGCCCTGCTTCCCGTCCCCTACCACGTCAGCGTGCCCGCCGTCGTGCGGGCCGGCCGGCTCGAAGCCGACGTGCCACCCGGTGCGCGCGCCGCGACGCTGCACGTCGGCGACCGGCGTATCCCGTGCGTGCTCGACGAGGGCACACCCCGCTGCGACGGCCTGCCGGAGAACGGGACCCGCGGCACGCTCCTCGTCGAGGCGGGCCGGCGCAGCACGCTCGCCCAGCTGGTCGAGACGTCCTAGAGGGAGATCCCGATGAGAGGCCGCGTCCCCGTGCGGCTGCAGAGCGGCCTGGCCGAGTGCGGCGCCGCCTGCCTGGCCATGGTGCTCAGCCACCACGGCCACCACGCCACCGTCCGCGAGGTGGGCGAGCGCGCCGGCGTCGGCCGCGACGGACTGACCGCGCTGGCCCTGCTGCGCGCGGCCAGGCAGTACGGCCTGCAGGCCAAGGCGTTCAGCGTCGAGCCCGACAAGGTGCCGTCGATGCCGCTGCCCGCCATCGCGCACTGGGAGTTCAAGCACTTCGTCGTCGTCGAGGGCTGGACGAAGGCGGGCGTGCGGATCGTCGACCCGGCCAAGGGCCGGCGCATGATCAGCCACGAGGAGTTCGACGAGGCCTTCACCGGAGTGCTGCTGGTCTTCGCCCCCGACGACCACTTCCAGCGGGTGGAGCGCCCCAAGCGCTCCTGGTTGTCGGACTTCGCGCGCACGGCGATCGTCGGCCAGCGGTGGCTGCTCGCCCAGATCCTGCTGCTGTCGCTGCTGCTGCAGGGAGCTGGGCTGCTCGTGCAGAGCTTCTCCCAGGCGCTGGTCGACACGGTGCTGCCGACCGGCGCCGACCGGCTGCTGTCCGTCCTGGGCGCGGGGCTGGCCGTGGTCGGGCTCATGCACGTCGTGCTGGGCTACCTGCGCTCGTCGGTGCTGCTGAACCTGCGCATCAGGGCCGACGCGCAGCTGACCACCCGGGTCGTCGGGCACCTGGTCAGCCTGCCGTACCGGTATTTCGTGCACCGCGGCGCCAGCGATCTGACGCAGCGCAGCGCCGGGGTGAGCGCCCTGCGCTCGCTGCTCACCGGACAGGTCACCGCCGCCGTGCTCGACGGGCCGCTGGCGATCGGCTACGTCACCATCGTGCTGGTCAAGGCCCCCGCCATCGGGATCTGCCTGCTCGTCCTGACCGCGCTGCAGGCTGTACTCCTGCTGGCCACCAGGCGGGCGCACGCCGACCTCACCCAGCGGGAGCTGGCCGCCAACGTCGCGGCGCAGGGCCAGCTGATCGAGGCCATCCAGGGCATGGAGACGCTCAAGGCGTCGGGCGCCGAGCACGCGGCTGCGCGGCGCTGGCGCAACCTGTTCACCGCGCAGCTCAACGCCGATTCGCGGGTGAGCGTGATGGAGAACATGCAGGACACCGCGCTCGACAGCATGCGCTTCCTGGCGCCGATGGCGCTGCTGTGGGTGGGCGCCTGGCAGGTGATGTCGGGACAGGCGACCCTGGGCGCCACGCTGACGCTGTGCGCGCTCGCGTCGGCCGCGCTGGTACCGATCGGCTCGCTGCTCGGCAGCCTGCAGACCCTGCAGGAGGCGGCCGCCTACATCGAGCGGCTGGCCGACATCATGGAGTCGGAGCCGGAGAAGCGCGGTCCTGTGACGGGCCTGGTGCCGCGCGGGCACATCGAGCTGCGCGGCGTCTCCTACCGTTACGACAGCCAGAGCCCGTGGACACTGCGGGACGTCTCGCTCAAGGTACGGCCGGGCGAGAAGGTCGCGCTGGTGGGCCGGTCAGGGTCGGGCAAGAGCACGCTGGCCAGGATCCTGCTGGGCCTGTACGACCCGACCGAGGGCGACCTCTGCTTCGACGGGGTCCCGCTGCGCAAGCTCGACAGGCAGGCGCTACGCCGTCATTTCGGCGTCGTCACCCAGGAGCCGCACCTGTTCACCGGCACCATCAGGGAGAACATCTGCCTGTCGAGGCCCGATGCCACCTGGGACGAGATGGTCGAGGCGGCCGGGCTCGCCTGCGTGCGCGATGACATCGAGGCCATGCCGCTCGGCTACGACACCGTGCTGGCCGAGGGCGGCGGGTTGTCGGGCGGGCAGCGCCAGCGCATCGCGCTGGCGCGGGCGTTGCTCAACCGTCCCAGGGTGCTGGTGCTCGACGAGGCCACCAGCCACCTCGACACGGTCACGGAGGCCCGTATCGAGGAGCACCTGTCATGGCACACGCAGACCAGGATCGTCATCGCGCACCGGCTGAGCACGGTGCGCGACGCCGACCAGATCTTCGTGATGCACGAGGGCGGCGTCGCCGAGCACGGCACCCACGACTCGCTGCTGGCCCGCGGCGGCTTCTACGCGGAGCTGGTGGCGGGCCAGCACGCCTTTCAGGCGTAGTAGCGGTAGATCGCCTGGGCGACGCAGGCGGGCTTGGCGCCTCCCTCGACCTCCACGGTGAAGTCGAAGGTCGCCTGCACTCCGCCGGTGACCTCCTCGACGGCGGCGACCGTCCCCGCCAGCCGGATGCGGGATCCGACGGGCACGGGGGCGGGGAACCTGAGCTTGTTGAGCCCGTAGTTCACGCCCATCGACACCCCTTTGACCGCGATGAGCTGCCCGAAGAGCGGGATGAGCAGCGACACGGTCAGGTAGCCGTGCGCGATCGGCCCGCCGAACGGCCCGGCCTTGGCCTTCTCCACGTCGACGTGGATCCACTGGTGGTCGTGAGTGGCGTCGGCGAAGGCGTTGACCTGCTCCTGGGTGATCTCCATCCAGTCGCTGGGGCCGAGCGCGGTGCCGGGCAGGGTCTTGAACTCGGCGAGTCCGTCTACAACGAGGGTCATTTCATCAATCCCAACAGTCGGGCGGCGTTCTCTTTGAGGATCTTGGGCCGGACGGCGTCCTTGATGGGCAGCGCGGCGAAGTCGGCCATCCACCGGTCCGGCGAGATGAGCGGGTAGTCGGAGCCGAACAGCACCTTGTCCTGCAGCAGGCTGTTGGCGTACTGCACGAGCTGGGGCGGGAAGTACTTCGGCGACCACCCCGACAGGTCGATGTGCACCAGCGGTTTGTGGGTGGCCACCGCCAGCGCCTCGTCCTGCCACGGGAACGAGGGGTGGGCCAGGATGATCGGCAGGTCGGGGAAGTCGACGGCCACGTCGTCCACGCACATCGGGTTGGAGTACTTCAGCCGTATCCCGCCCCCGCCGCGCACCCGCGCCCCGATGCCGGTCTGGCCGGTGTGGAACAGGGCGATGGCCCCGGCCTCGGCCAGCACCTCGTAGAGCGGGTAGGCGATCGGGTCGTTGGGGAAGAAGCCCTGCAGGCTGGGGTGGAACTTGAAGCCGCGCACCCCGTACTCCGCGATGAGCCTGCGGGCCTCGGCGACGGCGATCTTGCCCTTCCACGGATCCACGCCGGCGAAGGGGATGAGGACGTCGGCGTGGTCGGCGCAGGTCTGCGCCACCTCGTCGTTGGGGACGGGCGGGTGGCCGGTGGCGGTCTCGGCGTCCACGGTGAAGACCACCGCCGCCATGCTGCGCTCGCGATAGAAGGCCGCCATCTCGGCAATTGTCGGCCGTTGCTGCCCTGCTCCGAAATATCCGGACGCGCCGGATTTCAGCTCGTCGGACAGCGACTCCTGCCGCGATGCCGAGACCTCCGCGTGGGTGTGCACGTCGATGGCGACGAGCTTCGACAGCTCCATCACGCGATGCCGTACGTCTCGAGCCTGGCGCCGACCGACGACGGCCACGCGGCCGCGATGGCCTCGGCGCTCCAGCCGCCGTCGGCGTAGGCGGCGCTGATCTCGGTGGGGTGCGACCAGAGCGTGAGCCTGTCGCCGCCGATGCCGACGCACTGGCCGCTCACCCCGGCCGCCGCGTCGGAGGCCAGGTAGACCACGAGTCCCGCGCAGTCCTCCGGGGTGCCGAACCCGACGCCCTTGCGCAGGCTGTCGGGGAACTCGCCGGACTCGATGTAGGGCGCGAAGGCTGGGATGGTCCTGGTCATCTCGGTGGCGGCGTTGGGCACGACCGCGTTGACCGTGATCTCGTCGCGCGCCAGCTCCATGGCCCACGTGCGGGCCATCGCGGCGATTCCCGCCTTGGCGGCGGCGTAGTTGGTCTGGCCGAAGTTGCCGCGCTGGCCGGCGGGCGAGCCCGCGAGGATGATCCGCCCGCCTGTGCCCTGCTCGCGCAGGCGCCGTACGGCGGAGCGCACGCAGGTGAAGGTGCCGCGCAGGTGCACAGCGATCACGGCGTCGAACTCCTCGTCCGACATCTTCCACAGCACCCGGTCGCGCAGGATCCCGGCGTTGGTGACCATGACGTCGAGCCGCCCGTACTCAGCCACCGCCCGGTCGACGAGCGCCTGGGCGACCTCGGCGGTGCCGACCGCGCCCACCTCGGCGACGGCGCCGAGTTCCCTGGCGGCCCGCTCGGCGGCCTCCGCGTCGACATCGTTGACCACCACCCGCGCCCCGGCCGCGGTCAGGGCGCGGGCGTAGGCGAGGCCCAGTCCGCGGCCGCTGCCGGTGACCACGGCCACCTTGCCGTCGAGCTTCACTTGAGTTCCCTCCTGAGGATCTTGCCGGAGGCCGTGCGCGGCAGCGCCGTCACGAACTCCACGTATTTGGGGATCTTGTAGCGGGCCAGCCGCCCGTCGAGGTGCGCGAGCACGTCGACCGGTTCGGTGGAGACGACGAAGGCCTTGCCGACCTCGCCCCACCTGTCGTCGGGCACTCCGACGACCGCGCAGTCGACGATGCCGGGATGGGTGAGCAGGGCGCTCTCGACCTCGGCGGGGTAGATGTTCTCCCCGCCGGAGATGATCATGTCCTTGATGCGGTCGACGACCCGGTAGAAGCCCTCCTCGTCCTGGACCGCGGCGTCGCCGGAGCGGAACCAGCCGTCCTCGGTCGCGGGTTCGTCGACGCCCCAGTAGCCGGCGAACACGTTCGGGCCCTGGACGAGGATCTCGCCGCCGTCGAGCCGTACGTCGGTGAAGAACGCGGGCACGCCCGCCGTGCCCGCCTTGCGCACCGACTCCTGTGGCGGCAGGTAGAGCACGCCGGGAGCGGCCTCGGTCATGCCGTAGCCCTGCAGGAACGTCAGGCCGCGCTCCTGGTAGGTGTGGATGAGCGGCTCGGGCACCGGGGCGCCGCCGCACTCCAGCAGGCGCAGGCTCGACAGGTCGGCGGCGGGCCAGCGCGCCGACTGGGCGATGAAGGTGTACATCGCGGGCACGCCGAACATGGAGGTCACCCGCTCGTGTTCGATGAGCTCCAGCACCCTGTCGGCGTCGAAGGCCGGCATGATGACGGCGCGGCCGCCCTTGATCATCGTGGGAAGATACGACTGGGCGAGCGCGGCGATGTGGAAGAGCGGCGCGGTCACCAGCGTCACGTCGTCGGAGCGCAGGTCGATGTCGATCAGGTGGTTGTAGACGTTCCAGGTCAGGTTGGCGTGCGTCAGCATCGCGCCCTTGGGCCGTCCCGTCGTGCCCGAGGTGTACATGATCAGGCACAGGTCGTCGAGCGTGACGGGCTCGTCGATGGGCTCGGCCTCGGGCAGCTCCTCGCCCGACGGCTCGAGGATCACCGACGGGCGGGCGTCGGCGATGATGTAGTCGAGCTCGGGACGGCTCAGCCGGATGTTGAGCGGCAGGTAGACCGCGCCGATCAGCCCCGCGGCGAAGAACGTCTCGACGGCCGCGGGATGGTTGGGCCCGAGGTAGGCGACGCGGTCGCCCTGGTCCACGCCACGCCTGCGCAGCTCGGCCGCCAGCCGGTTGACGCGGTCGGCGAGCTCGCCGTACGTGGTGTGGCCGCCGTCGTGGGTGAGCGCGACCTTCGACGGCGACATCCGGGCTCGCCGGGCAGGCCAGGAGCCTAAGCCTTGGTTTCGCACGGCCCATACTAGGCACACTCATTACGGCAGAAGCAAGAGTGCCCTACAATGAGGTGGTGACAGAGCTCCGGCCTCAGACCCTCCTGCTCGCCTTCCTGGGCATCCACCTGCTCGGCAAGCACGTGGCAGTCTCCTCGGGAAGCGTGATCGGCGTGCTGGCAGGGCTGGGGGTCTCGGAGGAGGCCACCCGCTCCACGCTCACCCGGATGACGCAGCGCGGCCTGCTGGAGCGTCACCGCAGGGGGCGCCAGGCCTATTTCGGACTCACGGCCCGCTCGGAATCGGTCCTGGAGGAGGGCGCGACGCGCATGTGGCGCACCAGCCCCGTCAACCGCGGCTGGGACGGGCGCTGGACCCTGATCGGCTTCTCGCTGCCCGAGTCGTGGACGCAACAGCGCCACGACCTGCGCTCGCGGCTGATGTGGGGCGGATTCGGCCCGTTGCAGAACGGCCTGTGGATCGCTCCCGCGATCGTCGACGTGCCCGCGCTCCTGGCCGACCTGCGGCTCGACGCCCACATCAGGGCCTTCGTCGCCGAGACGGTCAAGCCGACCGAGGCGGCGCAGTTCGTGGGCGAGGCCTTCGACCTCGACGGCCTGGCCGCCGGCTACCGGCGTTTCCTGCGGGTGTGGGACCGGCGCAGGCCCCTGCCCGAGCTCCCCGACGACCTGGTGCGGGAGCTGCTCCTGCAGGCCGAGTGGTTGCAGCTGGTGCGCGACGATCCCCGCCTGCCGCTGGAGCACCTGCCGGACGACTGGCCCTCGCCGCAGGCCGAGGAGGTCTTCCACGACCTGGCGGCGGCCTTCCGTGAACCGGCCGCCCGCGTCGCCGCGGGCAGCCTGGAGTTCATCGATCTGCCATGACGCCGAGCTCCTCCCTGCTGGTCTCGCGGGTCGCGTAGATCGTCACCACGGTCAGCAGGCAGCACGCCGCGACGATGAGCGAGATGGTGAAGGTGCTCGACAGCGACGCGAACAGCACAGGAGCCAGGCCCGCGCCGGTCGCGGAGATCTGGTAGCCCAGCGAGGCGCCGGTGTAACGGGTGCGGGTGCCGAACAGCTCGCTGTAGAGGGCGGCGAGCGGGCCGAACATCGCCGGGTGCGCGATCGACTGGCCCAGCACCACCGCCAGCGTCAGCAGCACGAACGATCCGCTGTTGATCAGCGGGAAGAGCAGGAAGGCGACCACCGCCATCATGATCGCGCCGGCGGCCACCACCGGCCGCCTCCCGATCCGGTCGGACAGCGAGGCGAAGGCCAGCACCCCGATCACCGCGCCCGCCGACGAGATGGTCAGCGCGTTGAGCACCGTCGGCCGCTCGAACCCGGCCTGGACGGCGTAGGCGATGACGAAGGTGGTGAGCGTCGCCTGGGCGACGAAGGCGGCGAAGCCCACCCCGATCGCCCGCGCGAGGTTGCCCGGATGCCGGCGGAAGACCTCGACGATCGGCGCCGCCTCGCCCGCCTTGGGACGGGCCTGCATGAAGACCGGCGTCTCGGTGACCTTGGCGCGGACGAACAGGCCGACGCCCAGCAGCACGACGCTCAGAAGGAAGGGGATGCGCCAGCCCCACGACAGGAAGGCCTCGGCGCCCACGATGGCGGCGGTGCTCGACATCGCCACGGTCGACAGCAGCTGCCCGCTGGGCCCACCGGCGTTGGTGAAGCCCGCCCACAGGCCGCGGCGTGAGGTGGCGTGCTCGGCCGACATCAGCACCGCGCCGCCCCACTCGCCGCCGAGCGCGATGCCCTGCAGCACGCGCAGGGTGACCAGCAGGACCGGCGCCCAGACCCCGATCTGCGCGTAGGTGGGCAGGACCCCGATCAGCGCGCTGGCCACCCCCATCATGATCATGGTGATGATGAGCATGCGCTTTCTTCCCAGGCGGTCACCGAAGTGCCCGAAGATGATGCCGCCGATCGGCCGGGCCAGATAGCCCGAGGCGAAGGTGCCGAAGCTGGCGATCGTCCCGGCGACGGGGTCGAGGCTGGAGAAGAAGACCTTGTTGAAGACCAGCGCCGAGGCGGTCGCGTAGAGCAGGAAGTCGTAGAACTCGATGACGCTGCCGAGATAGCTGGAGATCACGGCCCTTTTCAGCTGGGTTGATGGCATGGGGGCTGCCTCTGGGGTCTTGGCTGTTGCGTTAACTGCCGTCAACAGCATGCCGAGTGTTGTTGTGAGTGTGCCCCAGGTTCTAGTTCGGCACAATGTCCACGGCAATAGCGAATGTGCCGAATCTATGGCTCGCATGACGAGGTCGCTCAGGATGACCAGGCCGAGCACGATTTCGGATCGTGATCCGGGCGACGGAGAGCAGCCCCGAGGCGGCCATCGGCTGCTCGCCGCCGTCGCCCCGCCTGAGCAGCCCGCGGACGCCCAGCGCGAGAGGGAGCAGGCCGAGCAGGCCCACCCACCGGTCCGGGACGACCGGCAATCGTCAGGGGGTTGTCGGCACCATGACGCTGTTTTGAGGTCGTCAGAAATTGGATCGATCCATTGCCGGTAATGAGCGGTTCCGCCGGAAATCTTGCGCGTGTGCGAGCCCATGGGGGAGAAGTGAGGTCCGGCAATCAGGGAGGGGCGCGATGAAGCGCATGAAGAAGTCGCAGGCGGAGCCGAAACCGCCGGGACAGGGGCTGGTCCCCACCCCGCACGAAGGGGTGACCGCCGTGCACCTGCGCCCGTCGGTGCTGCTCGCCGACGACAACGCGCGCGTATGGCGGGTGCAGATCAGCCCGTCGCCCCGCACGCCCTCGCCGTTCGGCAGCAGGATGGGCGATCACACGATCGCCTGGGCGGTGCACCTGGACGTGATCAAGGCCGAGATGTACGGCAAGACGCCGGCGGAAGCCTACGCGTGGCTCAAGGAGGCCCACCAGAGTGCCGTGCGCTGGATGCCGGACGTCGATTCCGACGACACCAAGCGGCTGCGATGGCTCGCCGACAGCGACGCGCGGGCGGTGCGCCTGGAGGACTCCGCCTACCTCGCCAAGCAGTGGCTGGACAAGGCCGACGAGAGCGTGAGGCTCGGCAGGCCCGCCGAGATCGCCGAGAGGCTGGGCCCGGCGATCGCCCACCACCTGGCCTACGTGAACTACCTGCCGTTCTCGACCGTGCGCAACCTGAAGGACCGTTCCACCGGGTCGGCGGAGGGCCGCTACCGCAAGATCGTCCTGGAGTGCGAGCGCCACTTCGCCAAGCAGGCGGAGATGGAGGTCGTCGCCGACACCCCCAGCGTGGCCAAACCGGTGCTGGCCAGGACGGACACCGAGGTCATCGCGCGGCCGGAGCCGGAGCCGGAGCCGGTCAAGGCGCCCGACCCGGCGCAGGTCAGGGACGCGTTGTGGCGGCTGTTCTCGTTCGACGCGGCGCTGCGCGAGACGGCGGTCGTCTACGCGCTGAGCAAGCAGGCCGCCAACCAGCCACGGGTCGACACCAAGGAGGTGGAGAAGCTCGCCATCCAGCTGACCAAGCACCTCAAGCAGCGCAAGTCGTTCGTGTTGAAGCCGACACAGATCAAGGAGGAGGCCGAGCGGCTGGCGACCCGACTGTACGACAGCAAGCCCCAGCAGTACCTGTGGAAGGCCGCCAACACGATCAAGAACGTCGCCGACCAGCTGGTCCTCATCCTCGGGGACCCGACCCGCGTCGAGGGTTACAGGAAGGACATCGCCGACTACCTGGTGCTGGCCAAGGCCGAGACGCAAGGCGAGACCAACAAGGCGACCGACGCCTCCGAGCGGTTCGCCAAGATCATGTCGCACCTGCTGCACGAGCACCAGCGGCTGTGCGCGATCGCCTATCCGCAGAGCGTGCGGATGTCGGGCTTCCTGGACCCCACGCCCGCCGAGGCGGCGATCACCCGGCTGCGCGCGGAGATGCTCAAGCTCCACCCGAAGCAGGCGGCGGCGCTCGCGGGGGCGCCCGGCACCAAGCTGTTCGAGGCCTTGAAGAAGGAACTGGAGAAGGACACGCTTCCCGCGATACCCGACGTCGGCGCCGACGTCATCAAGGGGTGGGTGAGCGACGACACCGGCGACCCGCTGGTGGTGACCTTCACCGCGGGCACCGGTATCGACGTCAACGGCAGGCCGCCCGCTCCCGCGGGAGTCGCGGGCATGGGCTGCCACACCTCCGCCTGGGTGATCCAGAGCACGGCGGTCAAGAAGGCCATGCGCGTCGCCTCGGACGAAGACGGCCTCGACAAGATCGAGGAGCTCGTCGAGCAGGATCTGGCCGCCGAGATCATCAAGCTGGACCGCTACCTTCCGCTGGCGCAGCTGCAGGGCGGGCAGCTCAAGACGATGTTCCAGGCCGCCTTCGACGCGCTGACCGACGCGACGTCGGGCGAGAGCGCGGGCTCCTACCTGACCTTCCGCAACATGCTGCCCTTCGCCACGGTCGACGCCGGCAACCGCGCCGGCCACGGCGAGGGCCTGGACGCCACCGTGGACAAGACCTTCGACCGCAGCGCGCTCAACAAGACGCTGGAACTGCTGGCCGACGAGCGCAGGGACCTGCCGCTGGAGTTCGCCAAGACGCTCCGCGCCGTGGCGGTGGACCTGGAGGACGAGCTCACCTTCAAGGGCGACGACCGCTGGTCGGCCGACTTCCGGATCAAGGCGGCCGTGGAGGACAGCGTGGACCGCCTGCGCGAGGAGGCCGACCTGCTGGAGCTCGGCGGCCCCGCGGCCGACGTCTCCTCGACGATCAGGGACACGCGCTGGGCCGAGCACCAGCGCCTCTACATCGAGGCTCACCAGCTCTAGCCGGCCAGGAGGGGACCGGCCGAGGGGCGTCAGCCCCTCGGCCGGCGGCCGTCCTACAGATCCCGGCGCTGGAACGACACCGCCGCCAGCCCCCAGATCATCGCCACCCACACCCCTGCCCACCCGAGGTAGGCGGGCGTCAGCGGCGCCTCGCTCAGGAACGGGAAACCCTTGAACTCCTCGCCGAACCTCGACAGCACCGACGGGTCCTGGAAGGCGTGCATCGCGCCGCGCCACAGGCCGTCGGTCGGCAGGATCATGCGCGACACGGTTCCCACGCTCGCCACACCCTCGTTGCCGAGCGCCTGGCCGATCCCGCCCACGACCCCGGCCACCCACGTGGCGCCGAACAGGCCCACCGCGACCACGCCCGAGGCCATCGGCGACACGACGGTCGACAGCAGCAGGCCGAGCGTGAGCAGCACGACCGTCTGCGCCGCGAGCAGTGCGAGGGCCGCGATCGGCTGCGGCGGCCAGTAGCCCACCGTCCAGTGGACGATCAGGCACTGCGCCAGCCCGGCGAGCGCGACGAAGCCGCTGCCGAACACCACGAGGCCCAGCCACTTGCCGAGCAGGACGGCCGCCCGCCGCACCGGCCGCGCGAGCACCGCCAGGGCGATGCCCGACTCCGTCTCGCCGGACAGCGTGGGACCCGCCAGGAAGGCCGTGCCCAGGGCGGCGATCAGGCTGAAGCCGAACATCACGAGGTTGAGCAGCTGGGAAGCCGCCAGCCGGGCCTCGCCCGTGGTGAGCGTGCCGAGGCTGGATTCGGCCGCGAGCCGGGAGAAGCCCCAGGCGCTCAGCAGGAGCAGCATGAGCGTGAGCGCGGCGAGGGCCAGCAGCACCCGCCGCCGGGCGGCCTCGCGCAGGGTGAGCGCGGCCATGGCCGTGACCGTCCGCACCGTCGTCATCGTGCGCCCCCGTCGTCCGCGCCGGACAGGACCCGGGCCTCCGCGTCTCCGGCGTCCGCGCCGGGCAAGCCCCGGCCGTCTGTGTTTCCGACGTCCGCGCCGGACAAGCCCCGGGCCTCGCCACCTCCTGGCTCGTTGCTTCCCGCGCGGAGGATGCCGAGCAGGCGTTCCTCGAGGCTGATCCGCCCCGGCTCGACCGCGTGCACCCGCGTGCCCAGCCCGACGAGGTCGCGGACCAGGTCCGGTACGACGGCCTCGTCGTCACCGGCCGCCAGCGCCACCGTCAGCCAGCCGTCGTCCTCCACGGCCTCGCCCGCCTCGGCCAGCCGCGCTCTCGCCTCCTGCGAGAGCCCGGTCAGCCGCAGGCGCACCTCCCGCTGCCCGAGCAGCTCGCCGAGCGTCCCGGAAGCGGCGACCCGGCCCTTGTCGAGGATGACCACCCGGTCGCAGACCCGCTCCACCTCGCCGATCAGGTGCGAGTTCAGCAGGACGGCGACGCCGCGCGACCG
This sequence comes from Nonomuraea soli, assembly GCF_013761175.1. Classification (GTDB taxonomy): domain Bacteria; phylum Actinomycetota; class Actinomycetes; order Streptosporangiales; family Streptosporangiaceae; genus Nonomuraea; species Nonomuraea soli. Next base: position 198,859 of record NZ_JACDUR010000003.1, on the reverse strand, counting down.
CAGCCCCAGCACGATGTCGCGCACGTCGACCCGGCCGAGCGGGTCCAGTGCGCTGGTCGGCTCGTCGAGGATCACGAACCGGGGCCGCGCCACCAGGGCGACCGCCAGCCCGAGGCGCTGCTGCATGCCCTTGGAGAAGCCGCCCACCCGATCGCCCGCCCGGTCGGCCAGGCCGACGAGGTCGAGGCAGCTGTGCTGCTCGGGCGCGGACACGGCGATCCCGGACAGCCGCACATGGAGCGCTAGCACCTCGGCCGCGCTCAGCCAGGGCTGGTAGCGGAAGAGCTCGGGCAGGTACCCGACCTGGGCGCGTGCCGCAGGATCGGTCGCGGGCGCGCCGAGGAGCATCACCTCGCCCGCGTCGGGGCGGACCAGGCCGAGCAGCATCTTGATCACCGTGGTCTTGCCGGCGCCGTTCGGCCCCAGCAGGCCGACGATCTGGCCGCGCTCCACCTCCAGCGACACCTCGGCGACGGCCTGGCGCTTGCCGTACCTCTTGCGCAGGCCCGAGCACCACACGGCGGGCGACTTCGGCAGCCCGGCGACCAGCCGGGCCGCGGCCTGGGCCGAGGTCGCGGCGTCCCGGCCGGTGGTACGGCCGGCGGTATGGCCGGTGGTATGGCCGGCGGGTACGGTCACCGCAGGCTCCTGGCGATGGAGAGCACTTCCTCCACGTCCAGGGTGCCGGCGACCACGGTCGCCACCCCGTCCTTGACCCACACGACGCCCGCCATGGTCCCGTCCCGTGAGGTCAGCACCGTGGCCGTGGTCCCGTCGACGTCGGCCGTCGAGGTGGTGACGCGCTCGGCGGGCACGGGCAGCGGCATGGTGGTGCCGTCGCCGGTGAACGTGCGCAGCTGGGCGGCGACGTCCTCGGGCAGCCCGGAGACCGACAGCAGGTAGTCGCGCACGGTCTCGAACGCGACGCCCGACGAGAACGCGGACGGCGCGACGGCACGGCCGACGACGAGGGCGGGCGCCCCGGCTGACGACGCCCAGAGCTGGGCCACCCCCGGCCCGGCGACGAGCCGTACCTGACTGCCGTCCAGCCCGGGTGGCAGCGCGGGCAGTGTCGTGCCCGCCTCGGCGGCGGCCCGCTCCGCGCGCTCCTTCGAGAAGGTGAAGGTCGCCCTGGCCTCTCCTCCGACCTGGAAGACGGGCTCGCCGGCGACCCCGCGCGGCAGGTCGGCGACCTTCGGCACGGTGAGCTTGGTCTGCCGGGCCGCGGTGGCCGCGTCGGGGACGCGGTGCACGTCGCCGTCGCTCTCCACGGTGACCTCGCCGTAGGCGCCCAGGTCGGGCAGCGAGACGAGGTCGGCGGCGTCGAAGCTCACCGGGGCGACCTGCTCCGTCTGGAAGATCCGCAGCCAGTCGTTGGCGGCCGCCGTACCGCCGCCGCCCAGCACGACGGCGACGGCCAGCACCGCGACGGCGGGGCTGCGCAGGAACGCCCGCAGCCGTCCGGCCCGCCGTACCGGCGCGCCCGCCTCCTGCGCGGTCGCCAGCCCGCCGAGACATTGCGGGCATTCCAGGATGTGGTGGCGGTCGGAGTCGGCCACTCCGGCCGGCTCGTCGAGCAGTCGGCGCAGCACGCCTTCAGCCGGATGACGCATGACGGTTCAGCTCCTTGGGGGTCTGGACTCTCTCACGGCGTCATCAAAGCAAACCGGTTTGCGAACGCTGCGCAGCAGTTGTGAGGATCTGGTGCAGGTTGGTCAGGTCGTCGGCAGGAGCGGCCGGCCAGGGTCCCAGGGCTGGGCGCGGCCGCTCTTCTCCGCCCGCTGCCTGGCCAGGCCCGACAGGGCCTCCAGCACCACCCGGCTGCCGAGCATCGCCGTCATGTCGGCGTGGTCGTGGGCGGGCGCGACCTCCACCACCTCGACGCCGACGATCGGCAGCTCGTAGGCGAGCCGCCGCACGGCGTCGAGCAGTTCGCGCGAGGTCAGGCCGCCGGGCTCGGGGGTGCCGGTGCCGGGCGCCATGCCGGGGTCGACGACGTCGATGTCGACCGACAGGTACACCCCGTCGCAGTCGTCGACCGCGATGGCCGAGGCCTCGGCCAGGCAGGTGTCCAGCCCGCGCTCGACGACCTCGGTCATCTCGTAGGAGCGCATACGCTGCTCGGCCATCCACCGGAGGGTCTGCGGCCCCGGCCAGTAGCCGCGCAGCCCGATCTGGAGGAAGCGGTCGCCTCTGGCAGCGCCCGACTCGATGAGCCTGCGCATGGGCTGGCCGTGGCCGATGAGGGAGCCGAAGGAGCTCTCGCCGGTGTCGGCGTGGGCGTCGAAGTGCATGATCGACACCCGGCCCCAGCCGGCCGCGCGCGCCACGCCGGTCACGTTCGGCAGGGCGATCGAGTGGTCGCCGCCGAGCACGAGCGGGATCTTCCCGGCGGCCGCGATCGTGTGCACGGCGTGCTCCAGCGCCGCGTGGGAGGCGTGGGCGTCACCGCTGAACATCTCGACGTCGCCGGCGTCCTTCACGCGCAGGTCGCGCAGGCCGTCGACGCCGAGGGCGAGCGAGGGGCGCACGCCGTCGTGCGGGAGGTAGCAGGCCTGGCGGATCGCTCCGGGGCCGAATCGGGCGCCCGCCCGGTAGGAGGTGCCGCCGTCGTAGGGAGCGCCGAGGATGACCACCTCGGCGTCGCTCCACGAGTCAGGGTCTCGCAGGTCGCAGGCCGGGATGCCGAGAAAGGTGAGATCGGGGCCGTACATGGCAGTCATGAGCGCATCCTCACAGCCTGTGGATTCACCTGGAATGCCCCGTTTCTAGAGATCCCCTCCACACAGGCTGTGGAGCAGCCGCTCCACCGCAGGCGGCTGCCGCCCCGGCCGGGTGACGGCCATGATGCTGCGCGCGCCGACGTCCTGGACGGTGTCGCGGACCACGACCGCGTGCCCCTCCTCCAGGGCGAGTTCGGGAACCAGCGCGACCCCGCCCGTGGCGACGAAGGCGTGGATCACGCTGTAGTTGTCGGAGCGGAGCATGATGCGGGGACGAAAGCCCAGCGACTGGCAGGTGGCGACCAGGATCTGGTCGCTGGGGTCGTAGCTGCCCGTGGAGATGATCCAGCCCGCGTCGGCCAGCAGGCCGAGGTCGACCGGCCCGTCGAGCGGGCGGTCCGCGGGCAGCAGCAGCCGGAACGGGTCGTCGAAGAGGGTCTCCACGCGCAGGTCGCGCGGGCGCGCGCCCGCGACGTCGTAGATGATCGCGCAGTGCAGCGCTCCCGACCTGACCCCGGTGAGCAGCTCCAGGGGTTCCGCCTCGGTCAGCTGGACGCCCACCCCGCCGCCCGCCGTCACGTGACGGAGGGCGCGGGGCAGCAGCTTCGTCGCGGCCGTGGTGAAGGCGCCGACCCGCACCGTCGCCAGGCCGTGGGCCAGGCGCGCCTCGACGTCGGACTCGGCGGCCGCGATCCGGTCCAGGACGCCGGAGGCGTGCTCCAGCACCATGGCGCCGATGTCGGTCAGCACGGCGCCGGTCGGACCCCGCTCGACGAGCTTCGCGCCGAGGTGGGACTCCAGGGCGTCCAGGTGGTAGCTGATCGTCGGCTGGCCGTGGTGCAGGAGCCGGGCGGCCCCGGCCAGGGACCCGGTGACGGCCACGGCCCTGAGGACGTGGAACTGGCGCAGATCGATCACGGTCGCTTTCTACCGGACGTCCCACTCCTCCAGCGAGAGGACCGGCTTGAGCCTGGCGGCGACCTCCGGGGTGGCGAAGTAGCGCCGCAGGTTGTCGCGGGCCAGCTCGTTGCCGAGCGCGGCCATCACCATGCCCTGGTCGAGGGCGAGATAGTACTTCGAGACCACACCGGAGCGTACGGCGACCGCGTCGTAGAAGCCGCCGGGGCCGTACGCGTCGAAGTCGCGCCTGAGCTTGGCGAGGTTGTCCACGGCCTGGCGCGGGGCGTAGCGCAGGGCCAGGAAGGACGCGTGCGGGGTGACCACGCCGTCGCCGTAGCCCGCCGGTTCCGGCTGGGCGGGGCGGCAGCCCTCGTAGCCCGGGTCGACGCTGGTGCGCTCGGTGTCGGAGGTGTAGCCGGGCGCGTCCATGCCGAGCTGGTCGACGCCGTACTCGCGGTAGCCGCCGTGCGGGTCGTTCGACGGGGAGAAGCCCCAGTAGCCGTACCGCGCCTCGTTCAGCCCGTGCTCGATCTGCGCCTTGACGAAGACCGGGTGGTTGCGGCCCCAGCTCCTGGGCGCCCACACGTTCTCCGGCACGATCAGGTCGTTCATCAGCTCCTCGAACATCGAGCCGCCCCAGTTGGGCACGTAGCGCATGCCGCGGTAGCCGTACGTGCCCTGCCAGACCTTGACGCCCAGGTACTCCTTCCAGCTGCCGACCGGCTTCTGCTCCTGCCAGGCCCAGTCGCAGCCGACGTCCGGGAAGGTGCGGTAGATGCCGAAGTAGTGTTCCTTGGGGAGCTGGCCGAGCGCGATGCCGATGTAGGTGCCGATGCGCGTCTCGGCCGGCGCGCCGTAGTGGTGGCAGGTGCTGTAGATCGTCGTGCCCTTGTACGTCGTCTCGACCGAGCACTCGACGGGCCTCTCGCGCCAGAAGCCGCCGCGCAGCAGGCCGGTGCCCGCGTCGGGGCGGGCGGCCGGGTCGTAGTAGGAGGCGAAGTCCATGCGCCGCAGCAGGGTGCGCGCCTTGCCGCCCTGGGAGGGTACGGCCTGCGGCACCATCATCAGGGCCGCGGCGAGCCAGCCGTTGTCGACGCTGGAGGCGAACGGGTTGACCGGGTTGCCGTTCTCCGGCCAGGTGCGGATCAGCTCCAGGGTGGCGGGGTCGTACCAGTTGAAGAACTGGCCGCTGGGCTGGTGGACCTCCAGCCGGGCGAGCGCGTCGAGCACCCTGCTCGTGCGCTTGATCGCGTCGCGGTTGGAGATCAGGCCCAGGTCGCGGGCGGTGAAGACGCCCCACAGGTACATGCCGACGTTGGTGGGCGAGGTGACCTTGGCGCGGGTCTTCAGGTCACCGGTGACCTTGTCGACCGGCAGGCCGGTGGCGGGCTCGACCATCGCGTCGAGGGAGCGCCAGGTGTCGGCCGCGTAGCCGTACAGAGTGGCGGGAACGGGAGGGGTCAGGGTCAAGGACAGTGCTAAGACGGTGTTGAGCATGATGTCCTACTTGATTCCGGTGGTGGCGATGCCCTGCACGAAGTAGCGCTGCAGGAAGATGAAGATGAACAGGATCGGCGCGATGACCACGACCGATCCGGCGACCAGCAGGTTGTAGTGGGTGCCCTCGTGGCCGTTGAGGATGTTCAGCGCGACCGGCAGGGTGTACATGTCCTCGCTCTGGGCCACGACCGCGGGCCACAGGAAGTTGTTCCAGGCGCCGAGGAAGGTGATCAGGCCGAGCGTGGCCAGCGGCGGCCCGCACAGCGGCAGGATGATCCGGAAGAAGATCCTGAACTCTCCCGCGCCGTCGACCCGGGCGGCGTGGATCAGCTCGTCGGGCAGCTCCTGCATGAACTGGCGCATCATGAACACGCCCAGCGGCCCGACCAGCGTCGGCAGGATGATCCCCGCGAAGGTGTTGACCAGGCCGAGCTTGGCGATCAGCACGAACTGCGGCGTCATCAGCACGATCGCCGGAATGGCCATCTGGATCATGACGAGGCTGAAGGCCAGGTTCTTGCCGCGGAAGGGCAGCTTGGCGAAGGCGTAGCCGACCATGGAGCACAGCAGCACGTTGCTGGCGACCAGGACGAGCGCGACGATCAGGCTGTTGACGAACGACTGGCCGATGTTGACCCGCTCGAACAGCTCCACGAAGTTGTCGAGCGTGAAGGTCTCCGGCCAGAACGTGGGCGGATCGCGCCGGATCTCCGACTCCGGCTTGAGCGAGCTGAGCGCCGTCCACACGAACGGCCCGATCACCAGCAGCAGCCCCAGGCTCAGCCCGAGGTAGGTGATCGCCTTCTGGCGGCGGGTCATCGCTGCCTCCCCAACCTGAGCTGCAGTACGGCAAGCGCGACGATCACCGTGAACAACACGGTCGAGGCGGCGCCCGCGTAGCCGTAGTTGCCCGCGCCGAACTGGTTGAAGATCGCCAGCGACGCCGAGATCGTGGAGTTGAGCGGCCCGCCCCTGGTCATCACCAGCACCTCCTCCATGAACTGCATGAAGCCGATCGAGCTGTAGACGGTGCAGAACAGCAGCACCGGCTTGAGCCCGGGAAGGGTGACGTTGCGGAAACGCTGCCAGCGCCCGGCCCCGTCGACCGAGGCGGCCTCGTACAGCTCCCTCGGGATGGCCTGCAGCCCGGCCAGCAGGACCACCATGTCGAAGCCGAAACTGCGCCAGGCGGTCATGACGATGATCGACGGCAGGGCCGTACTCTCGTCCTGCAGCCAGTTGGCGCCCTGCAGCCCGACCAGCTCCAGCAGCCGGTTGACCAGGCCCGCCTCCGGTTCCAGTAGGAACTTCCAGGCCACAGCGACGCCGATGATGCTGGTGATGTTGGGCAGGTAGTAGCCCAGCCGGAAGAAGGCGGCCGGAAGGCGGGCGATGCCGGAGTTCAGCAGCACCGCCGCGCCCAGCGCCAGCCCGATCGTGAGCGGCAGGCAGGTCAGCACGAAGATGACCGTGTTGACCGCCGCCTTGCGCATCGTGGCGTCGTCCATCAGCCGCAGGTAGTTGTCGACGCCGACCACGTTGACCGCCAGCGGATCGGCGACGTCGGTGCTGCGCATGTCGGTGAAGCTCATCCCGATGCCGACCAGCAGCGGGCCGAGATAGAACACCGCGAACATCACGACGAAGGGCAGGACGAACACCCACCCCAGGGTGCGTCTCACAGCCCGGTGCCGATCGTGTCGGCCTGCTCCTGGATGGCCTTGGCGGTCTGCTCGGGCGTCGACCTGCCCTTGGCCAGCTTCTCCAGCTCGGCCTCCAGGACCTTGGCCAGCTGCTCCCAGGTGGGGAAGGGCGGCGGGGTCTTGGCGTCCTTGAGCTGCTCGCCGAAGACCTTCAGCTGCTCGTCGCCCTGCAGCTCCGGCTGGTCCCACCCGGCCTGCACGGCAGGAAGCGCCTTGACGGTCGTGTACCACTTGGCCTGGACCTTGGGGTCGGTCAGCCACTGGACGAACTTCCACGACGCGTCACGGTTCTTGGCCTGCTTGAACACCACCCAGTCGGAGCCGCCGACGAAGCTCGTACGGCCCTGCGGCCCCGCCGGGTAGGGCGCGACGTCGAACTTGTCCTTGAAGTCGGCGCCGCCGTCGTTGTTGAGCACGCCGATCATCCACGGACCCGAGAAGAAGCCGCCCACCTCGCCCTTGATGAACGTCTGCGGGAAGGCGCCCTCGGGGGTGTCGGTCGGGGCGAGCTTGTCGGTGAACAGCGACTGGTACTGCTTGAGCGCGGCGACCGCCTCCGGAGTGTCGAAGGTGTACTTGCCGTCCTTGACGATCTCGCCGCCCGACTGCCAGATCAGCGGCAGCACCTCCTGCCACGCCGCGCCCTGGGTGTACGACTGGTTGAAGCCCTTGCTCGCCCCGCCCTTGTCCTTCAGCGCCTGGACGAACGTGCGGAACTCCTCCCACGTCTGCGGCGCCTTCACCCCGGCCTTCTCGGCCTGGTCCTTGCGGTAGTACAGGACGCGCGTCTCGACGTACCACGGCACGCCGTACGCGGTGCCGTTCACGTCGACCGTCTGCCACGCTCCGGGAAAGAACGCGTTCTTGTCGAAGAGGTTGCCGGGAGTCGGGTCCAGCGCCCCGGTCTTGGCCAGCTCGCCCGCCCACGTCGAGCCGATCATGCTCACGTCGGGGGTGGCGCCGCCCGCGATCGCCGAGGTGATCTTGTCGTGGGCCACGTCCCAGCCGATGGCGGTGACGTTGACCTTGACCCCCTGGTTGGCCGCCTCGAACTCCTTGGCGAAGGCGCCCAGCGCCTTGCCCTCCTCGCCGATCGCCCAGACCGTGATCTCGCCGGTGACCTTGTCGGTCTTGACGTCCGCGGCCTGCTCGGGAGCCTTGTCCGTGCTGCGGCCGCACGCCGTGACGGCGGCGACCATCATGATCGCGATAGCTAACCTTCTCATCAGGGGTCCTCCTGGGGGTGGATGCCACAGCTCGACCGGACGACGAGCTGCGTGGGCAAGGTGCGGTGACGTTCAGGGCGCGGACGGGTGATCAGCTCGTCCAGCACCCGGGCGGCCTGGGCGCCCAGCTCGCGCATGGGCTGGCGGATCGTGGTCAGCGCGGGCCGCGCGTGGCGGGCGGCCATGATGTCGTCCCAGCCGGTGACGGCCAGGTCCTCAGGTACGGCCAAGCCGTACTCCTCGGCGGCCAGCAGCGCGCCCAGCGCGACCTCGTCACCCGAGCAGATCAGCGCCCGCGGCCTGGACTTCTTCCTGAGCAGCTTCCTGGCCGCCTCGTAGCCGCCCTCGACGGTGTACTCCGCCGTCGGCACCGGCCTGACGGCCCCGCCCAGCACGCTCTCGACGCCCTCCCAGCGCTCGGAGATGTCGTCACCCGGCGTGTGCGGCGCACCCAGGAAGGCGAAACGGCGGTAGCCGTGACCGCGCAGATGCCCGGCCAGCACGCGGGCGGACTCCACGTTCTCGCAGCGCAACGTGTCGGCACCCGCCATCGGGCCGCACGAGATGAAGACCAGCGGCATGCCCGCCAGCTCGGCCACCACATCGCCCGGCACCGTCCTGCCGAACACCACCAGCCCGTCGACCCGCCCGGCCAGCTCCTTGACGGCCTCGCGCACATTGCTCCCGCCCTTGGCCGACAGGATCAGCACCGACCTGCCCAGCTCCGAGGCGACCTCCTCATAGCCGAGCAGCACCTCGGCGTAGTAGGGGCCGCCCAGGGTGGGGAAGACGATCCCGTTGGCCGCATGCCTGCCCTCGGCCAGGCTCACACCCAGGCGGCTGGGGGTGAAGTTCAGCTCCTCGACGGCCTTCAGGACCTTTTCGCGGGTCTTCGCCGCTACGGGGCCGGTGCCGCGCAGGGTCCTGGAGACGGTCGCGATGGACACGCCTGCCCGCTTGGCGACCTCGTAGATGGTCACGGCGGTTCAGGCTGCCCGGGGTGGAAGCGCTTACACCCCGATCGTCAGGGGAGATCTGGCCATGGGCCCGGCGGATGCTCCGCCTTGGGGATCCAGAGCTGCGGCTGCCGCACGCCCATGCTCGAGTCGGGCCAGACGACTTCGAGGAACGGCAGTGGCGGGCGCCGGTAGAAGAACAGCCCCATGCCGAAAAGCGATTTGTACCAGCTGGGGTGGATCGGCTTGAGGGTGATCGGGTGATCCTCGATCACGTCGTCCCGCTGCGCACCCTCGACCAGGCGGTCGCCGGCGCGCACGGCTTCGCCGAGGATGTTGAGGCAGGCCTGCATCGTCTCGATGTCGTCGATGCCGAAGATGGCGACCTCGGGGGAGCGGAAGGAGTGCCACAGGCCGATGGTGTAGGCCCAGCCGGGACCGGAGTCGTCGGCGGGAATGGCCAAGGCGTTCCAGCCGTGCGCGCGCACGACGCTGATCGTCCGTCGGTCGAAGTCGTCGAGCTCGATGCCATGGTCGACGCAGATGAGGCAGTGGCAGGGCGTTTCGTCGGTCATCCGTGAGGTTTCGGTCAGGCGGTCAACCAGGAACCCGCGCCGCGAACCAGTCGAGGGCGGCGACGATCACGTCGAAGACCGCCACGTTGATCAGCTGCGTGCTCTTGATCGAGGGGTACAGCTCCAGCTTAGCGATGGGGATGGCTACCCCCGGCGCGCTGTTCACCTGCTCACGCAGCTCTTCCCGCAGGGCCAGGTCGTCGAAGGGCGGCCGGTTCTTGAGCAGGCCGAAGGGGAACTCGACGGTCGTGGAGTAGAAGCGCACCGCGTAGAGCGGCTTGCCGCGCACCTTGACGATGGGCGCGCACGACGCCCCGGCCGACGTGCCGTCCTGCACCTCTCGCCCCTGCTTGCGCCAGTGGTCGAGGATGCGCCTGGACGGCACCGGCCGCCTGCGGGCCGCTGTACTCGATGAGCTGCCGCACGAACCGCTGCGCGTGCTCGTTGCCGGTGTCTTCGTACTCCTCGCCGCTCTCGTCCTCGGCCAGATCGACGGCTCCCGGCAGGCCGAGCAACTGGGCCAGCTCTCGGGCGCTGACATGCTGGTCGGCGGAGGCGCAGCCTTGGTGTCTAAGGCGACCCCTTCCGACCGCAGGACGTCGTGCACATCTCGGTCGTCGTCGGGATCAGGCCAGCGGAAACCCTCGGAGACCCTGCCTTGCTTGGTGAGCACCCGATGGGCGTTGAGCGCCGGTCGGCTCGCGCGAGGATCTCGGCCTTGCCCCATCTCTCGCGGGCCGCGATCTCCTGGTTCATCAGCAGGCCGCTCTGCCCGAGCTGCCGGCGCTTGGTGGCGAAGGAACTGTTGCCCAGCTCGGAGTTGTAACCGCTGAGCGTGAGGTTGCCGAGGGTGTGGACGAACTGCCGATGCTGCCCCTCGTCTTCGGCCAGCTGTTCCAGCGCCGTACGGCCTTGCCAATAGAACGCCCGGTTGCGTACGGCGTCGCGCAGTTGCTCGTCGGACGGCCAGGAGAGCCTGGCGGGCGACAACGCGGTCCTGACGGCCTCCGGCGCGTCGTCTTCCGGGGCGAGCTGTACGGCAAGCCGCTGGAAGATGCGGGTGAGGTTGCCGGTGGTCACGCCGGCGATGAGACGGCGCACGATGAAGCTCTCGACATACGTGAGCGTTTCGGCGACCCTGTCGTCGCCGATGTGGTCGTCCTCGCGAAACTCCAGGAGCCGCATGAGCAGCGGATAGGTGGTGTTGGCTGCCAGTCGTTCAGGAAGCGCAGGTGCTCGCTAACGGCAGGTCGCCGGGCGGATCGAGGATCAGCCTGAGGTGTTGTGCGCGCCGATGGAGATTCCTGACATAGCCCTCCACCTGGCCTTCGTCGTCGGCCAGGCCGGTCAGGAGCTGCTGGTGCCCTGTGTAGATGGCGTTGTCCTGAGCTCCCTCACCCTCCTGGAGCGCCAGGATGAGGTACATGAGCTGCTCTATGGCCTTGGCGTCGAGCAGCCGCTGCATCGGCATCCAGTGCTCGTCGTAGACCCGCTGGCCGCGCGAGGGCGGCACATGAAGACGTAGTTGCGCATCAGGTCGACCAGGCTGAGCCGCATACCGGTGTTGTTGATCGACTCGAAGGTGCGGAAGGCGTTGTCGTCCTTCTCGACGGTGATCTGGACCAGGTTGAGCCGGTCGAGCAGCACCGACTCCACCCGGGCGAGATCCCTGAGCGCGCACAGGGCGAGCATGAGAGTGGTTAGCCGCTGTCGGCCGTCGACCACGATCCACTGCGAACGGCTGGGAGCCAGCTGGGGGCGTACTCCCTGCCCTGGGCGACCATGTCGACCTGGATCGTGATGTCGCTCCAGAGCTGGCCCAGCTTTTCGCCTTCATGCCAGCCCGTCTCCTCGATCGCGGAAGTTCAGCCGGCGGTGACCTTGGCGAAGTGGAAGACGTCGAGCGGCAGCGGGTGCTCCAGTCTCCATTGGAAGCGCACGGGCCGGTCGCCGTCGCAGTCCATGAAGGTCATCGGACCCGCGTACAGGTACGGCGGCGCGCCGAGGCCGTCGTCTCGCTTGTTCTCCCTGATGAACAGGTGGACCGTGGACTCGCCCGACATGTAGCGCCGGGCGGTGGGGTTGCTCCGGCTCAGCGTGGACTGCGACTCCCACTGGAAGCGCGTGGGGGTGATGGCGCGGTCGTGGTACATCGTGGTGGGCGAGTAGAGGTTCTCCGACTTGTCGATCGTGACGAAGAACAGGTCGGCCCGGGCCTCGGCGACGTATTTGACGCCCTCCCGCATGTGGGCGGGCTTGTCGACGCCGAAGGCGGCCAGGGCTTCGTTCTTGCTGTAGGTGGCGTGGACGTGCAGCGGGATGTCGCCCGGCAGGGGATGGGTGACGCGGTGGCGGCGTTCGCCGAGCAGGTCGGCCAGCTCGGTCATCTCGCTCACGCGGTCCGTGTGCGCCAGCAGTTCGGCCAGGCGCGCCTCGGCGGTGGAGGCGGACTGGACTCCACCCCAGAGCGCCGCGTCAAGCATCGCGAGCAGTCGCCGGCCGCGCGTGGACGGACCGCCGCTGAGGTGGCGCAGCGTGGCCAGCCTGTCGGGGTCGTCGATGTGGAGCATGCGGCCGAGCGCCTTGCCGATCTTCTCGTCGTGGGGCCCGGCCGCGGTGCCTCTGCCTGCCGTACGACGCAGCGCCGCCCAGCCTGGGCGACGCCGGTAGAGGTCCTCCAGGTCGAGCCCCGTCTCTTCGAGGAAGCCGGCCAGGGTGGTCTGCTCGGGCAGGGAGGTGAGTTCGGCCGTCAGGTCCGGCCATCGGAGGCTGAGCGACTGGCGGATGTTGGCCAGCACCAGCCGTGAGACCTCGCGCTCCAGGTCGATGTGGCAGCCCGGCGGCAGGGTGGGGAAGCCGTTGCCGACCTCTCTGGCGACTCCGGTACGGCTGGCGCCGGTGAGGGCGCGGTAGCGGCGGTCGAAGCGGAACCGGCGATGCTGGTTGCCGATGAAGTCGAGCACGGTCAGGCACGCCTTGCCGTTGTCGAGTCGCAGGCCCCGGCCGAGTTGCTGGAGGAAGACGGTCGCACTGTCGGTAGGGCGCAGGAACAACACCGTGTCGATGCCGGGGATGTCGACACCCTCGTTGAACAGGTCGACCGTGAAGACGATGTTGACCTCCCGGGACGTGAGCTGCTGGAGTCCGGCGACGCGGTCGCCGTTGCGCGAGGTGATCGCCACGGCGGGGATGCCCGCCTCGTTGAAACGCCGGGCCATGTATTCGGCGTGGTCGATGCTGACGCAGAAGCCCAGGGCGCGCATGCTTCCGACGTCGCCGACCTTTCTTCTGAGCGTTTCGAGGACGAGGCGGACCCGGGCGTCGTTGCCCGTGAAAACGTTGCTGAGCTGCGCCAGGTCGTAGCCCTGACCGCGCTTCCACGGCACCGCTGACAGGTCGACGCCGTCGTGCACGCCGAAGTACTGGAACGGCGCCAGCAACTGTCGTTCGATGGCCTCCCACAGACGCAGCTCGACGGCGATGCGCCCGCCGAACCAGTGTTTGATGTCCTGGCCGTCGGTGCGTTCCGGGGTGGCGGTCAGGCCGAGGAGAATACGCGGGCGGAGGTGGCGGAGCAGGCGCGTGTACGTCGACGCCTCGGCGTGGTGGAACTCGTCCACGATCACCATGTCGAAGGCGGCAGGGTCGACCAGGTCGAGATCGAGGCGGTGGAGCGACTGCACGGAGGCGAACACGTGCCGCCACCGCTCCGGACGCCTGCCGCCCACGTAGAGCTCGCCGAAGGAGCCGTCGCGCAGCACCTGGCGGAAGGTGCCCTGGCTCTGGACGAGGATCTCCTCCCGATGCGCGACGAACAGCAGCGAATCGACCTCGCCCGCTTCACGCAGCGCGCGATAGTCGAGCGCCGACACGACGGTCTTCCCGGTGCCGGTGGCCATCACCACCAGATTGCGGTGGCGGCCGTGGATCTGGCGTTCGGCCGCCAGCTCCGCGAGAACCTCGCTCTGGTACCCGTAGGGGCGCACGTCGAGTGACGTGATCGTCAGCGGAAGCCGCTCGTCGCGTCCTGAGTTCTCGAGCGCGAGCGCCTCGTCCAGCCGGTCGCGGTCGGTGGCGGGATCGTAGTCTTCGAAAGCTGGGTCGCCCCAGTACTCCTCGAAGGTCGCGGCGAAGGTGTCGAGCAGGTGCGGCTGCTCGACCGCCGACATGCGGACGTTCCACTCCAGCCCGTCGATCAGGGCGGACTTGGACAGGTTGGAGGAGCCGACGTACGCGGTGGAGAACCCGGTGTTGCGGCGGAACAGCCACGCCTTGGCGTGCAGCCGGGTCGTCTTCGTCTCATAGGAGATCTTGATGTCGGCGCCGAGCTCCCGCAGCCGGTCCAGGGCGCGGCGTTCTGTCGCACCCCGGTAGGTGGTGGTGATCACCCGGAGCCTGCCGCCCCGCCGTACGAACTCGGCCAGCGCCTCGTCGACGATCCGCACGCCGTACCAGCGCACGAAGGCGCACAGCAGGTCGACCCGGTCGGCGGAGGCCAGCTCGCGCTTCAGCTCGTGGCCGACGCTCGGCTGACCGTGGCCATTGACCAGCAAGGCGCTGGCGGCCAGGGGCGTCTCGGGTCGGGGAGGGAAGATCGGCTCGCCGGTGAGGGCGTGATCGCGCGTGACAGCCAGTAGCAGCTCGCGGGTGCTCGACACGAGATCGTCGTGCTCCGCGTCGCCGAGGAGCGCGGCCAGGCGGTTGGCGAGCTCGATCTGCCGCGCCAGGCGTTCGGCGTCGGTGCCCTTGAACGAGCGCAGCGCCCGGCGGGTGAGCGCGGCCAGGTGGGCGGTCAGGACATCGGCGGCCTCGACCTGGTCGAGCGGGCGCCGCAGGGCTGCGCCGCGGTGGTCGCGGAGCTTGCGGGCCAGGCCCTCGGTGACGAGTTGCTCGTAGAGACCGGGCGCAAGATCGCTCATGGCCGGCACCGTAGCCGATGGGGAGGGCGCTGGGTCACCACTCTCGGGTACTGATCAGCTCCTCCACGTCCGCGTCCGCGAAGCCGTACGACATGGCGATGAACCAGAAGTCTTCGGCGATCGCCTCGCGGGCGACGGTCTCGATCTCGCTGCCCGCCTCGGCGAACTCCGCTTCGAGATCGTTGAACTCGTCGGTGGCGGCATGGGTGAGCACGTAAAGGGCGTCCAGGTCGGCGGGAGGTTCGGCCTCGATGCGCTCGCAGAGGCGCAGCAGGATGGCCTTGCCCTTGTCGACGACGTGGTGGGGGTAGAAGTCGCCGAGGTACATGAGCTTGAGGAAGGGGTGGTCGACGACCTGGGGGTTGGTGGGGGGCACCATGATCTCCTTCAGGTGGCTGGCGGCGTGACGGCTACTCGCCCAGCAGTACCTTGATCGCTCCGATCGCGTCGGCCACGACATGGCCGGGCCGCAGGCCGTCCACCGGCCACGGGCGCACGCCACGGTCGATCCAGACCGTCGTCAGGCCGGCGAAATGGCCGCCGACCATGTCCATGACCGGGTCGTCGCCGACCATCCAGCCACCGTCGGCCAGGCTCGCGCCGCATCGTTCGGCCGCGATGCGGAACAGGCGGGCGTCGGGCTTGCGGATCCGCTCCTCGCCGGAGATCGCCCAGCCGTCGACCAGCTCGGCCAGGCCCGCGTGCCGGATCTTGCCGGTCTGGTTGTCGGGCATGCCGTTGGTCACGATGCCCAGCCGCCAACCGGCCTCGCGCAGCTGCCGGAGACCGGCCAGGACCTCCGGGGGGCAGGTGACCAGTTCAGGCAGCCGTGCTCGGTAAGCCTTCCAGAGCGCCTCCGGGGAGTCGCTCAGGTCGAACCTGTCGCGTAATGCGGTGAAGAACTCGTCCATGGGGGTGGAGCCGTCGGCGTCGAGATCGATCATCCAGGCGGCGTCTTCGGGGGTCAGGCCTTGCTCTTGGGTGAACTCCGAGACCCATCGGCGGAAGGCCGCCAGGCGGTCGACGAGGGTGTTGTCGAGGTCGAAGAGTGCAAGTTCTGCCATGATCGGCCACTTTACGGTGATCGGCTGGACCGTGCCTGAGCTGGCGTGCCGGCCGGGACAAGCAGAAAGGGCACCTTCGATTTCTCGAAAGTGCCCTTGAACTGGGAAAATCCCAGTCGGGGTGAGAGGATTTGAACCTCCGGCCTCTTCGTCCCGAACGAAGCGCGCTGCCAAACTGCGCTACACCCCGGTGCACACCGATCTCGGCGTGCTTGGGAAAGTCTAGCGGACTTCGTCGGTGCTTGTGACACGTCAGCGTCGAGGCACCAACGTCAGCAACGAAGCCTCGGGGAAACAAGAGAACCGGGCCGGGGCGTAGGGCGAGGTCCCCAGACCGGCCGACACGTGCAGCCATGCCGAGGAGTGCCGGCTGAGGCCCTTGACCCGGGCGCGGTCGATGCCGCAGTTGGTGACGAGCGCGCCGTAGAAGGGGATGCACAGCTGGCCGCCGTGCGTGTGGCCGGCGAGCAGCAGCTGGTAGCCGTCGGCTGCGAAGCGGTCCATGTTGCGCGGCTCGGGGGAGTGCATGACGCCCAGGCGGAGGTCCGCGTCGGCGGGTGCCGGGCCGGCGACGCGGTCGTAGCGGTCGAGGTCGATATGGGAGTCGTGGATGCCCGCCACCGCCACGTCGAGGTCGCCGACCTTCAGGCGGGCCGTGGTGTTGTTCATGTCGAACCAGCCCTCGGCCGCCATGCCGGCGCCGAGCTCGCGCCACGGGAGCGACGGGACGTGCTGGCGGTTGTCGCCCCTCGAGGTGCGCCACAGGTAGCGGAGGGGGTTCTTGGGCTTGGGGGCGTACAGGTCGTTGCTGCCGTAGACGAACAGGCCTGGACGGCCCAGCAGCGGCTCCAGGGCGTGGAGCAGGGCGGGGACGGCGTCTTCGTGGGCGATCGAGTCGCCGGTGTTGACCACCAGGTCGGGCTCGAGCGCGCCCAGCGAACGGACCCAGTTGATCAACATCGTACGGCGGGGCGTGAGGTGGAGGTCGGTGAGGTGCAGGATGCGCACCGGGCGCTGCCCCCTGGCCAGCACGGGGACGTCGAAGCGGCGCAGGCGGAAGGAGTTGCGCTCGACGACCGATGCGTAGGCGACGGTGGCCACGCCGAGACCGAGCAGGGACAGGGGTACCGCGGCTGCTTTCCTCACCTCTTCATCATGCCCGAAGTGGAGACGGCAAGATGGAGCGCATGAGCGCATTGAAGGACAAGCTGAAGGCCGACCTGTCGGCCTCGATGAAGAGTCGCGATGAAGTTCGCCTGCGGACCGTCCGTATGGCACTGGCGGCGATCAACGTGGAGGAGGTCGCGGGCAAGCAGGCCAGGGAGCTGTCGGACGACGAGATCATCAAGGTTCTGACCCGCGAGGCGAAGAAGCGGCGGGAGGCTGCGGAGGCCTTCGGGAACGCGGGGCGGACCGAGCAGGCTCAGGCCGAGCTGGACGAGCAGGCGGTGCTGGAGGAGTACCTGCCGGCGCAGCTCTCGGACGAGGAGCTGGGCAGGCTGGTCGACGAGGCCATCGCGGAGACCGGCGCTTCGGGGCCCCAGGCGATGGGGCAGGTGATGAAGGTCGTCAACCCGAAGGTCGCGGGGCGGGCCGAGGGCGGGCGTGTCGCCCAGGCGGTGAAGGCTCGGCTGGCTGCTGGGTAGGGCCGTAGGGCTTCGGTCGTGGGCGGCTGCTGGGTAGACGTGGCCGGGGTCCGGGGCTGGACCAGGGTGAACCTCTGACGAGGGCTACGACGCCGTTGGCGGCCGGCTGAGCCGTACGTGGGACATCACCGGCGGGGAGGCCGTGCGGGGCCGCCTGTCGCCGGTTGGGCCGTGCGATGCCCCGGCCGCCGGTTGGGTGGTGGGATGTCCCACCCGCCCGGGTGGCCAGGGGCGAGTGCCATGCACGCAAGAGGCCTCCGCGCGACACGCGCGGAGGCCTCTGCGATGCGCGTAAGGCGCGAACCGCGTGACCAGGGTGCGGTCAGGCGCGACCGAGCTGCGGTCAGGCCGACCAAGGGGTGGTCAGGCCGACCAGGCTGCGACCACGCGCCAGGGCACGGTCAGGCGGCGACCACGCGCGACCAGGCGCAGCCAGCCGTGCCCCGCCGTCCTAGAAGTCGCCCTCGTCCGGCGAATCCTCCTGCTCCCCAGGGTTGCCGAAGATGTCGTCGAACGGGTTGCGCGGCCCGCCCCCTCGATCATCATCGTCCTTGTCCTTCTTGGGCTTCTTCGGCGCGCAGTAGTCCGAGCATCCGCCGAACCGCTCCGAGTTCACCGGGAAGAACGACGTCTTGTCGACGTTCTTCAGCGCCTCCATCATCGACTGCTTCCAGATGGGCCCGGAGATCGAGGCGCCGTACACGTACTGGTAGTACTGCCCGCCGATCGTCACGCCGGTCAGGTCGTGCTTGAAGGCGCCTCGCGGGTCACCGATGGAGACGGCGGAGGCCAGGTCGGGCGTGTAGCCGGCGAACCACGCGGCCGTGTAGCCGTCGGTGGTGCCCGTCTTGCCGGCCGCGTCGCGGTTGATGCCGCCCACGCCCGACATGGTGCCCTTGGTGAAGACCCCGGACAGGATGGAGTTGACCGCGTCGGCGACCTCCTCGTCGAGGACCTCCTTGCACTTGTTGCCGTACTTGATCACCTTGCCGTCGCGGTCGGTGACGGAGGTGATGGCCTTGGGGCGGCAGTACACGCCGCGGGCGGCGAAGACGGCGTAGGAGTTGGCCACGGTGATCGGGTCCATCTCGTTGACGCCGAGCGTGAAGGTGGGGACCTCTTCGAGCTTGCCGCCGTCGGCGCGCTTGATGCCGAGGCTCTTGGCCATCTTGACGGTCTCGCAGAGGCCGACCTGCTCCTCGAGCTTCATGAAGAAGGTGTTGACCGAGCCCCAGGTGCCGGTCTGGAGGGTCTTGAAGCCGCCGCCGCCCTCGCTGGAGTTGGCGACGGGGTGTGGCGCGTCGCCGCCGGTGGCCTTGCCGCCGCAGGTCTCGAACGCCCGGTTGGGGTAGGGCGCGACGGAGTAGACGCGGCCGGTGTTGTTGCCGTCGTTGAGTTTCATGCCGGCGTCGAGGGCCGCGGCCAGGGTGTACACCTTCGCCGTGGAGCCCTGCTGGAAGCCGCGTCCGCCGCCGTGCGCCTTGTCGGCGACGACGTTGAAGGCGATCTGGTTCTTCTTGGCGTTGAGCCCGTATTCGCGCGATGCCGCCATGGAGCGGATCTCGCCGGTGCCTGGCACGATCATGGCCTGCGACGCGACCGGCTTGTCCTTCTTGGAGACGTAGTTCCTGATCGCCTTCTCGGACGCCTTCTGCATCTTGGGGTCGAGCGTGCTCTGGATGGTGATGCCACCGGCGTTGAGGAAGTCGAGGCGCTCCTTCTCCGTCTTGCCGAAGTCGTCGTTGTCGAGGATCTCGTTCTTGACGTAGAAGCAGAAGTATGGGTACTTGCTCTCCTCGCATCCGCCGGGGATGCGGGTGTTCTTGTAGCCCAGGGGAGCCTTCTTGGCCTCGTCGGCCTGGGGCTGGGTGATCTTGCCGCGCACGACCATGGTGTCGAGCACCAGGTTGCGCCGGTCGAGCAGGCGGCCCTTGGCGTCGTTGCCGAGCGTCGGGTCGGTGGAGACGGGCTTCTGTACGGCGGCCGCCAGGGTCGCGGCCTGGACGAGGCTGAGCTTGGCCGCCTTGACGCCGAAGAAGCGGTAGGCGGCGGCCTCGATGCCGTGGGCGCCGGCGCCGAAGTAGGAGATGTTGAGGTACTTCTCCAGGATCTGGTCCTTGGTGTACTTCTCCTCGATCGCCATGGCGTAGCGCAGCTCGTTGAGCTTGCGTGACAGCGTGGGCGCGATGGCCGCCTCGGCCTCGGCCTTGGTGGCGGCCGAGTTGACGAGTACCTGCTTCACGTACTGCTGCGTGATGGAGGATCCACCCTGGACCACGCCGCCGCCGGTGACGTTCTTCAGGAGCGCTCGGGCGGTGCCCTCGATGTCGATCGGACCGTGCTCGTAGAAGCGGTAGTCCTCGATCGCGATGATGGCGTCCTTCATCTCCTTGGAGACTTTGTCCAGCCCGACCGGGATCCGGTACTCCTTGTAGAACTGCCCGATCTGCTTGCCGTTGACGTCCTTG
This sequence comes from Nonomuraea soli, assembly GCF_013761175.1. Lineage (GTDB taxonomy): Bacteria > Actinomycetota > Actinomycetes > Streptosporangiales > Streptosporangiaceae > Nonomuraea > Nonomuraea soli. The sequence continues at coordinate 179,179 of NZ_JACDUR010000003.1, read as the reverse complement.
AGGATCGTCAGCATCTTGAGCGGCGGCTCGGCGAGGTTCTCGGGTTCGAGGTTGAGCGCCTCGGTGCTGGACTTGACCGTGAGACCCGCACCGCCGACGAGCGGTAGGGCTATGGCCGCGGCCAGCACACCTGCCGTGCCGGCCGCCAGAAGCAGCCGCGTCACGCTGACGACGGGGTTCGCACGATCTTTGCCCTGAGCTTGCACGTTCCCTAGGTTACGTCGAAAGGGTGTCCTTATCGGTAACTGAACCCCATTTCGCCTTGACTGGTGGGGGTGACTAGTCATTCCCGGTCAACACTCCGTCGAAAAATTGGTCCGCTGGGGTCTGTCGGCCAGAACGCTCCGTTGCGTACGTTCTCCTCTGCGGCAACTGAATACGGAGGCTCGGCGCCCGCGCCCGTCGGCCCCAACTGACGACTGACCACCTAAGGGGAGTGGGGTCGAACATGTGGATCACGGATTGGACCTCCCGAGCCGCCTGTCGGGGTGCGGACCCGGACGCTCTGTTCGTCCAGGGAGCTGCCCAGAACAGGGCGAAACTAATCTGCCGAGGATGCCCGGTCCGTACCGAATGCCTCGCCGATGCGCTGGACAACCGCATCGAGTTCGGGGTGTGGGGCGGTATGACGGAACGGGAACGCCGAGCTCTGCTGCGGCGTCGGCCTGACGTGGACTCCTGGCGGGAGCTCCTCGAGGCCGCCAAGGAAGAGTACGAGCGGACCAACGAGCTGATCGCAGGGTAAACCTCTGCACACTGCTACGGCAGGCGGATGATCTGTCCGCCTGCCGTACAGCTGTGTCCGGAGGCCTTCACGACCCAGGTGTGTCCGTAGGACTTCACGACGCCTTGGCCATCAGGTCGCCGATCGCCCGGAGCCCGTCGAGGTCGTGCACGTCCTGCGACATGGCGGGCACCTGGGCCACCGGCACGGTGGGATGGGCGGAGACGAAGTGGTCCTGCTCGCGCCCTTCGCGCGCGGCGAGCTGCATGCGGCCGGCGTGCAGGCGCAGCACCGCGGCGGTCAGTTCGTGCTCGCCGCGGGCCTCCAGCTCCTCGGCCGCGGCCGTGCTGCGGGCGGCCGACAGGCCGGAGACGGGCGAGGTGTGCACGCGGTTGACCACGAGCCCGGCCAGCGGCATGCGCTCCTCGGCCAGGCGCTCGACGAAGTAGGCGGCCTCGCGCATGGCGTCGCGCTCGGGAGCGGCGACCACGATGAACGCGGTTCCCTGCGCCTGGAGCAGCTTGTAGGTCATCTCGGCGCGCTGGCGGAAGCCGCCGAAGACGGCGTCGAGGGCGGAGACGAAGGTCTGCAGGTCCTTGAGCACCTGGGCGCCGAGCAGCTTGGTCATCGCCCCGGCGACGAGGCCGAAGCCGGCGTTGAGCAGCTTGAAGGCGCTACGGCCTCCGGCCTTGGCGGGTGCCGTCAACAGGCGGATGAATCGCCCGTCCAGGAAACGTCCCAGCCGCTCGGGCGCATCGAGGAAGTCCAGCGCCGACCTCGACGGCGGCGTGTCCACGATGATGAGATCCCACTCGCCCGACCGGCGCAGCTGGCCGAGCTTCTCCATCGCCATGTACTCCTGCGTACCGGAGAACGACGACGACAACGACTGGTAGAAGGGGTTCGTCAGGATCTGCCTGGCACGCTCGGGGTCGGCGTGCGCCTCGATGATCTCGTCGAAGGTCCGCTTCATGTCGAGCATCATCGCGAACAGCTTCCCGCCGTTGTCGTACGAGGCGACCTCGCGCGGGGTGTTGTCGAGCTCGGTCAGCCCCATCGACTGGGCCAGGCGGCGGGCGGGGTCGACGGTGAGCACCACGGCGCACCGCCCGCGCTCGGCCGCGCGCAGGCCCAGGGCCGCGGCGGTCGTGGTCTTGCCCACGCCGCCGGAGCCGCAGCACACGATGATCCTGGTCGCCCGGTCGTCGAGGATGGCGTCGACGTCGAGAACCGGTGCCTTGCGAATCACGCCGCCCCCTGGTTGCGCATGCTTTCCGCGAGCTCGTAGAGCCCGGCCAGATCGACCCCGTCGGCCAGCAGGTTCAGCTCGTAGCGCGGGGTGCCCGTCTCGACGAGCGCCTCCCGCTCCTTGAGCTCGAGCTCGGTGCGCCTGGCGTGCTCGACGATCTCCTCCAGCAGGGCCTCCGCCGCCTTGGAGGCGTCGGCCGCCCCGTCGGCCAGGCCGGCGGCCTTGAGGCCCAGCGCGAGCTCGCCGACGTCGAATCTGCCCTTGACAGCCGTGTCAAGAACGGCCTGCGGAAGCTGTGATTCACGCACCATGTTGACGAATACGCCACCGGCGGGCAGTCCTGCCTCACGCAATTCGGCAATGCCGTCGAGCGTCTCCTGCACCGGCATCTCTTCGAGCAATGTGACGAAGTGCACGGCCGTTTCCGGGCTTTTCACCACGCCCGAAACAAGATCGGAGTGATTCTTGATCGGTCCCACCTTGGCCAGACCCGCGACCTCCTTGGTGACGTTCAGGAAGCGCGTGATGCGGCCGGTGGGCGGTGCGTCGAGCACGACGGCGTCGTAGACGCGGCGCCCGTTGCGGTCCTTGCGCCTGACCGCCTCGGTCGTCTTGCCGGTGACCAGCACGTCGCGGAAGCCGGGGGCCACCGTCGTCGCGAAGTCCACGATGCCCATCCGGGTCAGCGCGCGACCGGCGCGCCGCATGCCGTAGAACATCTCCATGTACTCGAGCATGGCTTCTTCCGGGTCGATCGCCAGCGCGTAGACGTCGCCGCCCCCCGGCGCCACCGCGATCCGCCGTTCCTCGTACGGCAGCGGCGGCAGGTCGAAGATCTGGGCGATGCCCTGCCTGCCCTCGACCTCCACGAGCAGCACCTTGCGGCCGCCGGAGGCCAGGGCGAGGGCCAGGGCAGCGGCGACGGTCGTCTTGCCCGTGCCACCCTTCCCAGTGACGACGTGCAGTCGGACGCCATCCCAATCCGTATCGCGGTCCACGATTGGAAGGCTACCGAACGGTCACTTGCTGAAACCTCAGAGGAGCCTTTGACCTGTCTCACACTACGCTGAGCGACATGAAGAAATGGGAGTACTCCGTCGCCCCGGTCTTGCTGCACCGGGAGAAGATGATCCTCGACAACTTCGGCGAGGACGGCTGGGAGCTCGTCCAGCTCGTGCCCGGCCCCAGCGGCGACAACCTCGTCGCCTACTTCAAGCGGGAGAAGGCGTGAGCACCCCCGAGGAGCGTGTCGCCGAGCTCGGCCTGACCCTGCCCGAGGTCGTGCCGCCGCTGGCCGCCTACGTGCCCGCCGTGCGCACCGGCAACCTGGTCTACACCTCGGGCCAGGTGCCGATGGTGGAGGGCAAGATCAAGGCCACCGGCAAGGTCGGCGCCGAGATCAGCCTGGAGGAGGGCGCCGAGCTGGCCCGCATCTGCGCGCTCAACGCGATCGCCGCGCTCAAGTCCAACGTGGGCGAGCTGTCGCAGGTCGCGCGGATCGTCAAGGTCGTCGTGTTCGTCGCCAGCACGCCGGACTTCACCCAGCAGCCCGCCGTCGGCAACGGCGCCAGCGAGCTGCTCGCGGAGGTCTTCGGGGAGGCGGGCAAGCACGCGCGCAGCGCCGTCGGCGTCGCCTCGCTGCCGCTGGACGCGCCGGTCGAGGTGGAGCTCATCGCCGAGGTGCGCTGAGCACCGCACGAGATCGCCGGCCGTACGGCAGCTGTGCAAGCGCCGCCCGCCGCACGGAAGGCCGCCCGCCGCACGGAAGGCCGCCCGCCGTACGGGAGCCCGCCCGCCGGACGAAAGCCGCTCGCCGTACGTCGGTCAAGGCGTACGGCACGCGGGGCCAGGCCCAGTCGCCGCGGGCGGCTGGGCTCTGTCCAGGGACACGGCCGGCGGGCGTGCGCGGCCGGGCGCCGTGACGAGACGGCACACGGCCGGAAGCCGTCGACCAACGTTCGGCGACCACCGGTCCGGCGACCGGGCGATCCGCCTAGCGGACGCTGCTGCCGTTCCTGACGGCCCGCTGGAGCGGGACGACGCGCGGGTATCGCGCCCCGGTCACGTGCTCGAGAAGGGCCGGAGCGACCGTGGCGGCCGCGAACCGGGCGCCGTGAACGAATCGCATGACGGGACCGAAGGTGGCCGCCGCCGCGAGCCCCACCATGAACAGGCCGGGAACGGACGTCTCGAAATCCTTGCTCAGCACGGGCAACTGCAGCCGGTGGTCCACGGCGTTCCGGAGCAGGGGCGACAACAGCGCCATCCGGCGCAGGTCGACGGCGTACCCGGTCGCTGCGATGACGCGGTCGACCTGGAGCCGCGAGGCCTCGCCTGACGATCGCCGCAGGGACAGGCTCACCCCTTCCTGCGCCTCGGCCTGCATGACCTGGGCCCCGAGGATGGTCTCCACGCCGGCGAAGCGGTCTTTCAGCCACCACGAGCCCGCGGGTCCGAGCGTGGTGCGGACGATGTGGTGGCGGACCTTTTCGGGAAGGTGACGCACCAGTTCCGGCCTTTCCGACCACGTCCACGATCGCCAGCCGGTGCCGAGACCCGACTGCGGGGCGAGGCACCTCGACAGGAGGCCGCGATCGGCGACGGGGGTGGAGTTCCACAGCAGGCGCTCGGTGCGGGCGACGAGGTAGGGGTGGGCCCCGGCCTCCTTGAGGAGGCTGGCGGTCTCGATGGCCGACTGCCCGGCTCCGATCACCGCCACCTTCTGCCCCGCGTATTCGCCGAGATCGTGCACCTGGCTGCTGTGGGCCTGCAGCGATCCCGGCAGACCACGCAGCGGCTCGGGCGTGCGGGAGAAGGGCAGGAATCCCACGGCCAGGACCACGCAGCGAGAGCGCACCTGGTCACCCGTCGCCAGGGTGAGCAGGAAGAGATCGCCGTCGCGCTCGACGCTCGTGACGTCGGTGGATGAGACCCGGTCGCCCACGTTGTGGTCGGCGAACCAGCGCCCGTAGTCGACGAATCGTTCGACGGGCGTGGGCTGGGCGTAGGCGTAGGGAAACCCGTACGTCTCGCAGAAGGCGGCCAGCGTGAAGCGCCGGGCGGGGTCGGCGAGGTGGGAGGCGAACGGCTCCGACTTCAGGAGCATGCCCACGGGCATGTGTTTGTCCCACGCGTTCATCGGCCTGCCGTAGACGCGGACGTCGAGTCCTGCTTCGATCGCGTGCGCAGCAACAGAAAGACCATAGGGGCCCGCGCCGACAACAGCTACGTCAACATTGTTCATCGTCATCTGATCCTTCGTTTATCGGCGCTGTTTCAGGGCGTGCAGGAAAGATTGTTTGATCATGCCGAAAAATGGCTCGTGGTCGTCGGAGGCGTACCAGGCCAGCTCGTCCGCCCGACGCACCGAGGTGAACCAGCCGGGAGTTCGCGGCCCGCGAGGTTTCTGCCCGCGCACCAGTTTTCTCAGCAGGTCGTAGTTCTCGACCACATAGGTGCGGCCATAAGAGGGGGCGCCAGGGTGGCAGGGATGTCCGGCGAGGTCGAAATAGGCCGCGCGAATGACGTCGATCTGGTTCGTGTCGTCGAACAGCCGGAACTGGGCTCCGACGCGAGGATTGAAATCGAGCAGATAATATCTGCCGTCTCGGGGGTTGTAACGGAAATCCAGATCCAGGATGCCCGTGAATTGCAGGGCGTCGACCAGTTTCCTGCCCATGTGCGCGAGTTTCTGATTGGGCAGCCATCGGCCCAGCGTGGTGATTCCGGCGGCCGGCGGGTGGGATCTCTCCTTCCTGCCGGTGCCCACGAAGTCGCGTGACGAGTCACGGCCGAAGTAGCCGTGGAGGAACCAGTCCGTCCCCGGGGCCGGCGCGATGTACTGCTGCAGCAGAAGTTCGCTGTCCTGGCGCGGGGCCAGGGCTTTCAGCGCCTGGAGGTCGGCAGGCGTGTCGATGACGGAGGTGCTGCGCAGGCCGTTGCCGAAGGTGACTCGCCACGGCTGGGCCCACTTGGCCACCAGGGGGAATTCATAGGTGCGCTCGACGTGCAGCCAGTCGGCGGGAGTTTCGACGACACGCGTTTCCGGGTGGGGAATGTCGAACTCATTGCAGATGGCGGCCAGTGTTCGTTTGTTGGCGAGTTGCTCGGGAAGCGTCGCCGCCGGTTCTGACAGACGAAAGCCGCTGGTCAGGACGCCGGCGTGCTCGGCCATGTAGATCGCGGTGATGTCGTCCATGGGAAGCAGGACGGGCCGGCCGCCAATCTGATCGGCGATGGCGTTCAGGGTGGAAAGGAAGCTTTCGGCGCGCGTCGGGGCATCGAGCCAGCTATGACACGAGGCGAGATAATTCGACCGGGCGGCCGGGCCGTAAGGTTCCGCAATGACGGCGTGAACGTCGACACCCAGCCGGCCCAGCGACCGGATGGCGGCCAGGGTACCGTGGTGAAAAGGATTGCTATCCATCCGTACCACCACGGCGGGAGTTCTGGTTGTCGCGCCAGAATCACCCCGGCCGGAGGCGTAATGATGTGGACGCAGGGAATCGTTCACCAAGCTTTCCTATCACGGGTCCCGGCCGGCCTTTTTCATGAGGGCGCTATTTATCCACCTCTGCTTCCCCAAAGGCGCCGAGCGAGGTGACAAATCCTACAAACCGCCCCAACTCCGACATCTTATGTATTGCTTGCGAAACATCGGCAGAGATTTGATGTTCTCGCGTTGCGTCCGGGGGAATAAGCCACTCAGCAATACTGCGACGTGCGCGAACGGTGAGTTATTAGCATGAAAATGGACAAGCCTCACAAGCCTTGGAGCAAAGGAGCAACGGCGGCTGCTTCTGTTCTCGTGACGGCCCTCGCCGTTCACTCCTGGGCGCAGGCCGAGCCAGTGAAACCCGTCAACCTCACGCCAGAGCCGGCGCTGGGTGTGTTCACCGGCTCCGACGCCCGGGGAACAGCTCGGTTGCCGGGATTCGAACGCTGGCTGGGTCGCGAGGTCACGGTCGGCCGCACCTACATCCCGGGAGAGACCTGGGCAGCCTTCCTCGGTCCGGATTTCATCTTGCGCCCCTGGACGCGCTGGCGCGCCGCCAAGCCAGGACGCATTCTCGCCATCAACGTCCCCATGGTGGCGCCCAACGAGGGCCGCCTGTCGGACGCCGCAGTGTCGGTTCTGCTCAACGCCGGCGCCGGCGGGGCCTTCGACCTCACCTTCAAGCACCTGGCCCGCCGCCTGGTCACGGACAACGCCGGCGACTCCATCATCGTCCTGGGCTGGGAGATGAACGGAACCACCTACTCCAGCCGGTGCGGCCCCGACCCGACGGCATGGAAGGCCTACTGGCGCAGGATCGTCACCGTCATGCGATCGGTGCCCGGCCAGAAGTTCCGCTTCGACTTCACGGCCAACCGGGGTCGCGACGCCATTCCGTGGACCGACTGCTACCCGGGGGACGACGTCGTCGACATCATCGGCCTGGATCACTACGACCAGCCGCCGTTCAAGAGCTTCCAGGACTACATCGCCCAGCCCTACGGGCTGCAGCATCACGCCCAGTTCGCCGCGGCCCACGGCAAACCCATGTCGTTCCCCGAGTGGGGACTGTTCCGATTCGGCGACAGGCCCGACTACGTGCGCCAGATGCTGGACTGGATCGACCGGCACAACGTCGTCTATCACTCGCTGTCCGACTACTGCCCTCATGGGGTGTGGCAGTGCCCCTCCAACCCGCGCTCGTCGGCGGACTTCCGCGCAGCCGTACAGCGCATGATCCCCAGCCTGCCTCCCGAGGTGACGCCGGATCCCACCAGCAGCCTGACCGCTTCGGCCACGCCGTCGCAGAGCGTGCTGAGCCCCGAGCCGAGCCTTTCGGCCACCGCCGTACCGTCTGCTGACGCGTCGGTGACGCCTCCTGCCACGGCGACGCCCGAACTCGAAACGCCCACGCCCACGGTCACGCCCACGCTTGCGTCGGCTTCGCCCGTACGGTCACCGGACCCGGAGACCTCGGAGGACGTCAAGGAGACGATCGAGGCGATCGTGCCCAAGCCATCCAAGCGGCCGACGACGGCGACGCCGTCGGAGCCCTCGCTCGCCGTGCCCTCGACCTCGGTGCCTTCGACCTCGGAGACGTCCGTGCCGTCGCCGTCCGTACCCTCGCCCAGGGTCCCGCGGCCGAGTGCTTCGACGGCCGCGCTCGCCTCGGAGCGCGAGCGGCCCTCGAAGGCCCTGCCCTCGCAGGCCGTACCGTCACTGACAGTGCCGTCGGTGGTGGTGCCGACAGTGCCGTCGCCGATCGTGCCGTCGGTGGTTCCGCCGTCGATCGTGGCGCCCCACAGCGGTGTCGCACTGCCGCCGTCGATCACCTCCGTGGCGACCGCGCCCAGCAGCGTGTTCGGCTGGATCGCCGCCATCTGGCAGAACCTGCTGTCCTTCGTCGTCGCCACGAACACCACCGTCCAGGCACCGGTCACGCCGGAACCGATACCGGGGCTCGCCCCGCAGCCGTTCTCGGTCGGCAGGCAGATGGAGGAGTAGCCCGAAGGCCGGGCGGGTCAGTCCCGCCCGGCCACCTTCATGGTCAGGTCCGCCAGGCGGTCCATGGTCTCTCCCATGTCGAAGTCCTTGCCGCGGATCACCGCCTGCTGGCCCTCGTCCCACATCAGCACCGGATCGTCGAGCCGTTCACCCAGCGCCCGGCCGAGCGCCTGGTGATCTCCTGCGGGGACGAGGGCACCCGTGCCCGGACGGACGATCTCGGCCAGGCCCGGCACGTCGAAGGCCACCACGCCACGGCCCGTGGCCATGGCCTCCAAGGCGGTCAGGGGCAGGCCCTCCCAGCGTGAGGGCATGACCACGACGTCGCATGCGGCGTACCACGAGCGTGCGTCGCCGACGGCGCCCACGAACCGGACGTCAGGAGACGCCGACGCCCGCAGGCGCGGCTCGAGCTCACCGTCGCCCACCAGGGCCAGGAGGGCGTCGGGGCGGCCGTCCCGGATGGCGGGCCAGGCGCGCAGCAGCAGGTCCTGGCCCTTCTGCGGGGCCAGGCGGCCGACGCACAGCGCCAGGCGAGCCTGCGAGGGGATGCCGAGCGCGACGCGGGCGGCGAGCCGGGCCTCTTCACCCGCAGGGGCGAAACGGTCGAGGTCCACGCCGTTGCGGATCACGACGAGCCGGTCGCGCAGGCCTCGCGCGGCTCCCAGGGCCGCTTCGCCCTCTCCCACGCACACCACCGCCGTGCTCCATCGCAGAGCCGCCCGCTCCCAAGCGATGGCCGCCCTCGTCATGCCGCCGGTGCAGGCGAGCCAGGACCAGCCATGGGGCTGGAAGAGGGTCGGCCTGCGTCCCCGGAGCACCAGCCGGCCCACGAGGCCGGCCTTGGCCGAGTGCAGGTGCACGACATCGGGATCGACCTCCTTGAGGATCTGGCGGAGGCGGCGCGACTCGTCCAGGCACCCTGTCGCGGGTGATCGGTGGGCTTCCCAGGCGTGGTGGACGACACCGCTCCGGGTGAGCTGGGCGGCGAACGTCCCGATCGTGGGTGAGGCGACGGTGACCGTCCACCCACGCCGGACCTGGCTGAGCGCGGCTGTCTTCACATAGCCGGCGACTCCGGCCTCGACCGGTTGGGTGACGTGCAAGACCGAAAGACGACCAGCGGCCATGAACAGTCCTTAGTGTGGGGAGGGCGGGGAGGCGGACGAAGCGGCCCTGGCGCCGGCCAGGCGAGGGAAGTGCTGCTTGAGGGTCCGCGCGGCATGGAGGCGCGCCTTGACGGCCGCCACGTAGCCGTTCGCCCGCACCGTCCGTCCGAAGATCATCCGGTGGTTCTGGACGGGCTCCGCCCCCCACTTGATCTTGTGCGGCTCGGCGCCGCGCAACAGGCTCAACGTGGTCAGGCCCTGCTCGCTGGCGTGCAGCAGGCCATGATGCAAGATCATGGCGAAGGTGTCGATGCCGGTCGTCCGCAACCAGGGATCGGCGCCATAGAGGTATCCGCCCGCGAAGTCCCTGCCGATGATGCGGAAGTCCGCCGCGACCAGGCGCTCGCCGACCCAGAACTGCGTCAGGGCGGCGCCGCCTGCGGCGACGAGCTCGGTGGCGGCCTGCGTGAGGTGCCGGTGGAAACGCGGACGCAGATGCTCCTGGTTGATGGCGCGCCCGGCCCACTGCCGGGCGTGCAACTCCAGCAACTGCTCCATGGCGGCCGGCACCTGCTCGGCGCCGACGTGGGAGACGTGGACGCCCAGCCCGTCCACCTTGCGCAGGGCCCGGCGCAGGTTGCTCGCGTTGCGGCCGCTCAGGCAGGCCAGCTGCTCCGTCAGCGGGCGGGCCGGCATGGACAGGCAGGCGGAGGCGTCCATGGTCCAGTGACGTCGCGGCCAGCAGGCGAGCATCGACTCCAGCGCGCTGCCAGGGCGCACTTCGGGAAAGTCCATGGCATCCCAGCCCCGCGTCCGCAACAGCGCGTCCGCGGCCGTCTGGGCGAGCGCGCCAGGATCGAGTGGATCCAGCAGGATGTCCGTGTAGTCCGTCAAGGGGGCGGCCACCGGGCGAAGGACCCGGCATCCCCACCGGTTCGACCTGGTGAGCGCGAGCACGCCGCGAAGCCCCTGGGTCGAGTCGTCGGTGACAAGAAGGACGAAGAGCTGTTCGTGCCCGCCGTAGTGGCGCCACCAGGAGCTGACCCACGAGTGCGACTGGAAGGGCGTGGCCATGGGGCAGCGCAGGTACAGCGCATCCCACTCCGGTTTGAGCGCCTGCAACTGGGAGCCGTCGGTGATGAGGACCGTCCGCCAGCTGTGCCGTCCCGGTGCGGCGGGTCGCTGGGACAGGTGGGTGTCCGTGCTCATGCCTGGACCGTCCGCTTGGCGGGGCGTGCCCGGGGGCTCTCGCCGGTGCGGCCGGGGGACCCCTTCGGGCCGCTGGTACGGCGGGGCGGTGAGATCAGGTAGTACAGGGCGCCCAGGAGGAGCCCCGCCGCGCCACCCACCACCACGATGAGCCATCCCTCGAGTCCGGCTTGTTCCTCCGGGGGCATGGCGGGGGTCAGGCTCGCGATCCGCACCCCGGTGTCCTTGACGTGCGTGGCCGCGTAGCTGATCAGGGCCTGAGCGAGGGCGTTGGCCTGGGCGGCGGCCTGATCCGCCCGGGGGGCCGAGACCGACAGCCCGATGAGAGGGGCGTCAGGAGAGGTCGAGACGCGCATGCTGCGCTGCAGCTGGCTGACGGTCTTGGCCGGAAGCTCAGGGCGGAGAGCGGCACGGATGACGGTGGGCTGGGTGGCGATCCGCGTGTAGGCCTGCGCGAAACTCGTCGTCTGCTCGGGAACGGACCGATCGTTGGCCACGACGACCACATGGGCCTGGGCAGAATAGCTGGGCACCGACAGCGTGTTGTACAGCAATCCTCCGCACAGCCCCAGCATCACGGCACAGCCCTGCGGCCACCATCGCCGGGCCAGGCCCGACGCGCGGCGAACAAAAACCATCATTGCTTTCTCCCTGCCGGCGAGATGACTTTCGACTGCGACCGCTGGTCGCGGACGCGGGTGTACAGCGCCTCGACACGCTCCACATGGAGTTCGATGCTGTAGTGGGCGACTGCCGGTGAAGGCGGCAGCCGTGAGATCCCCGTGTGGATCAGGTCGCTGATGGCGCGGTGGTAGTGCTCGGCGGTGGAGGGCAGGCGCCGGGCGCCCGGTGCCGCGTCCGCGGGCAGTTCCTCCAGTGCCGGGCAGGCGCTGTAGAGAACGGGCAGGCCGCAGGCCATCGCCTCGATGACCGCCAGGCCGAAGGTTTCCTCCTGGGAGGGGGCGGCGAAGACGTCCATGGCCGACAACAACGCCGGTACCTCGTCGCTCGCGCCCGTCAGGATGACGCGATGGAGGATGCCCAGCCGTCGGGCGAGCTCGACCAGCCTGGCGCGCTCCGGCCCGTCGCCCACCAGGAGCAGCACCGTGTCGGGAATCGTCGCGATGGCCTCGATGAGCACGTCGAACCGTTTGCCCGGCTCCAGCCTGCCGACCGCGCCCACGACGATGCCGCCGGACGGGATGGTCAGCTGAGTGCGTGTGCTCTGCCGTACGGCGGGATCGAAGGCGAAGGCCTTCGCGTCGACACCGTTGGCGATCACCTCGATGCGCTCGGCGGGGATCCCCCAACCGGCCAGCCGCCGGGCAGCGGCCGACGAAACGGCGATGGTCACGTTCCCCAGCCGTTCCACGGCCCGCGACAGCGCGCGGATGGCACCGGTGATACGACGCCCTTCGAAGTGTTGGTCTCCGATGGAGTGCTCGCTGGCGACGACGACGGAGGTCCCGGCCATCCAGGCGGCGATCCGGCCGTACAGGCCCGCGCGGAACAGGTGGGTGTGGATCACGTCGTAGCCGCCGCTGCGCACCAGGCGCCACAGGGGCACCAGGACACGCACGTCCCGGTTGTTCCTCATGCCGAGGTGATGGACCTTGACCCCGTCGGCCTGCATGACCTGGCTGATCAACCCCGGCCGGGTGAGTACCGCCACCTCCGAGGCGAAGCGCTGACGCGCCACGAGGTCACGTAGCTGGCGTTCCGCACCGCCGGCCTCCAGGCCGGTGATGACATGCAAGATCTTCATCGCTGCCGTCCCCAGGTCCAGCGATGCAGTGCCCGCTTGGCCTTGAGCCGCAGATAGCGGTCCCGGTCGCCGACGTGGGTACGCGGCAGGCAGTAGCGGTCGGCCCCGTCGGGCTTGATGCCGCAGGCATAGGTGTAGCCGGCCGCGCGCACCGCGTCGATCGCGGCCCGATCGGCGTGGCCGTACGGGTAGGCCAGACCGGTCACCTCGTGGCCGAGCACGGCACTCAGCTGCTGGCGGCTGTCCTCCACCTCGGCGCGAATCTCGGCCGCGGTCGCGCCGGGAAGCGACAGATGGGTCTGGGTGTGAGAACCGACCTCCATGCCGTGGCCGGTTATCGCCCGCAGCTGCTGGGCGTCCATCAGGGGCTTGCGCGGTCCGAGCGGATCCCAGCTGTTGTCGCCGCCCAGGCGGGAGGTGACGGCGAACACGGTCGCCGTGAAGCCGTGCTGCAGGAGCACGGGCAGCGCGTGGATGGCGAAGTCGGCGTAGCCGTCGTCGAAGGTCAGGCCGACGAGCCGGTCAGCGCGGGCCGCCTTCTGGGCCCGCAGGAGCTCCTTCATGCTGACGCCTCGAAGCCGGTGCCGTTTCAGCCACGCCATCTGCGCCCTGAAGCGCTGCGGCTTGACCGTGATGAGATAGGGGTCCTCTTGGTAATCGTCGACCGAGTGGTACATGAGGACCTGTTGCCTGGTTGGGCTCATGGTCACGACTCCTCTCCACCTCGTCTCAGCGTCAGGCTGAGATCCCGTCGGCAACCGGTCAGGACCGCGCCGACCGCGAACAGCGCGGTCGTCACGACCGCTTCGAACGGCACCGCCACGGCCAGGGGCCACGTGGCGGAGACAGGGCGGAGCAGGAACGCCCCGCCGGCGGCGGCCGCGGCCGCCACGCTGAGCCTGGCCAGCGTGCTCAGGAGCGCGGCCTGGGGAAACACCCGGATGGGCCCTCGCATCCCCCGCAGCAGGAGCAGCGCGGTCAGCGAGATCCCGGCCGCGTTGGCCAGCGCGATGCCGCCCACTCCCAGGGGCGCCGTCAGGAGGGGAGCGGCCAGCCCGGTCACGATCAGACCGGCCGCCATGACGAGCGCCGGATACCAGGCCGGTCGCGTCCCGCAGAAGTAGACGCGGCACAGGACCCCGACCAGGGCCTGGCCCATGAGGCCGAGGCAGTACAGGCGCAGGCTCCAGGCCGTGGCCTGGGTGTCGGCGGCGGTGAAGGCGCCGTGCTCCAGCAGCAGGCCCACCACGTCGGGCGCGTGGGCCACGAAGAAGGCGGTCGACAGCAGGACGAGGGTCGCCGCCACCCGCGCGTCGGCCATGACCCGCCTGGCCGCCGCCGCATGATCGCCCGCGGCGAGGCTGCGGGCCAGGAGGGGAAAGGAGATCGTGGCGAGGACGAGGGAGGCCACCATGGGCACCTGGGCGATCTTCTGGGCGTAGTTGAGGTACGAGATCGACCCGGCGGGAAGCGACGAACCGACGAAACGCTCCACGAACACCTGGGCCTGCCGTACGAGGGTGTAGACCGCGATGGGCGCGAACAACATCCAGGGGATGGCCGTGTGGTACCTGCTGCGAACCGGTGGCCCGACGTGGGTGAGGAGGGCGGGGGCCTGGATCAGCACCATGAGCAGGCTGCCGAGGGCGACGCCGTAGGCCGCGGAGATGATGCCCCACCGGTCGTGGCCGATGGCGATGGCGGCGATGATGGCGGCGTTGTAGACGAGGTAGATGGCCGCCGCCGGGCCGAAGATCTTCTGGGTGCGCAGCGCGGCGCTGCACAGCCCGGTGAGCCCGAAGCCGAGGACGGTCAGCGAGATGACCTGCATGCTCTGGCTGGCCAGCGCGTGCTCCTGCATCCCTGGAGCGATGGCGCGGGTGATCAGCGGCGCGGCCGCGGCCGTGACACCGGTCAGCAGGACCAGCGCGAACGCGGCCTTCGGCAGCATGGCCCAGACGACGTGGTTCAACGACTGGCCGGCTTCGACCGCCCGGCTGAAGTAGGGGATGAGCAGGAAGGACAGCGCGCCCTCGATGAGGAGGGGCGCGGCGGTCTCGGGAACGCTCCAGGCGACCATGAAGGCGTCGGTGCCCGCCCCGGCGCCGAAGAGGTTGGCCAGCAGGAGGTCCCGGGCGAAACCGGAAGCCGACCCGGCGATGAACAGCAGGGTGGTCACGGTGGCCGCGCGGGCGACCACCTTGCTCTCGCGCGACTGCGATCCCTTGACGTCGGCGACCACCATCATGCCGCCGCCCGGGTCCAGGTGCCCAGCGCCCAGCAGGTCAGCAGGCCGAGCATGATCGACATGGCGACGGTGGGAGGTCCGCCGATGTCGGAGTAGAGGAAGTTGGTGGACTGCCAGGCCAGCAGGCCGATCGCCGCCGGCGTCGCGGCACGTTCTGGAGCCGGGTCGCCGAGCGACCTTCGCCTGAGGGTGTACACCAGCAGTCCGCCCCACAGCAGGACGAAGGCCAGGAGCCCGATCAGTCCCTGCTCGCTCAGGACCAGCAGGTACATGTTGTGCGGCGAGCGCAGCTCCTGGCGTTGGAACCCGTTGACCGGATCGGCGATGTCGCTGCCGGCCGAGACCTGCAAGGGGGCGTAGGTGTCACGGAAGGCGACGAACCCGCGGGGGCCCACGCCCACGATGGGATGATCTCGCCAGATCCCCGTCGCCGCCTCCCACAGCCCGTACCGGTCGTTGACGGACTGGTCGGGCTGCGAGGAGACCGAGGCCAGAGACTCCACGCGCTCCTTGAGCGTCGTCGATCCCCACCCGCCGGCCAGGCCGGCGCCCACCACCAGACAGGCGAGGCAGGCCACGCCCAGCAGCTTGCGCCACCCCGACAGAATCAGCATGATGACGGCCGCCATGAGGCAGGCCAGCCAGGCACCACGGCTGAGGGACAGCACGAGCGCGAGGGACAGGAAGGCCACCACGACGACGGCGGCGGTGCGTATCCAGCCCCGCTGCGACAGGGCGACGGCCAACGCGATGACGAATCCGTAGCTGACGACGGTCGACATGCCCATGATGTCGGACGAGCCGAAGGTGCCGACCGCGCGGATGGAGAGCCCCGCGTAGGAGGCGCCGCTCTCGGTGGCCGACTGCCAGCAGCCCACTGCGGCCTGGACGAGGGCGGCGAACACGACGGCCCCAGCCACCAGGCGCAGGTCGAAGGCGTCGCGGACGACGATGGCCACCGCGAGGGGCACCAGGACGAAGATCTCCACGTAGCGGACGAACCCGGGCAGCGAGGCGATGACGTCGGTGGAGGCGAGCGTGGCCAGGACGACGGCCATCGCGGGCAGGAGCAGCAGGACGACACCCCTGGGCAGGCGCTGCCGATGAACAAGCGCGCTCAATCCCGCCACGCCGACCAGCACCCCCGCGGCGACGTCCGCGGGAGTGACGTTGAAGGCCGCCCCGAGCTGGGAGCGGCCCTGCGGCAGGCACACCAGCCCCACTGTCACGACGGCGAACCAGCTCGGCCGCAGCCATCGTGGCCGCGGCGCATGGGAGACCTTCGCGGGTTCGATCACCACACCTGGTTGCATCGGGGGCACTACGCCCCGCCCAGCCGGAACACGCAGCCGATCGTCCTGATGATGATCTTCAGATCCAGGATCGGCGACCACTTGTCGATGTAGTAGTTGTCCAGGCGCGCCCGCTCGGCGATCGAGGTGTCACCCCGCAGACCATGGACCTGCGCCCAGCCGGTGATCCCGACGGGTACGCGGTGGCGCCGCTCGTAGTGGGGAATCTGCCGGGAGAACTGGGCCACGAAGTAGGGGCGCTCTGGACGCGGGCCTACCAGCGACATCCTGCCCGTGACCACGTTCCACAACTGCGGGAGCTCGTCGAGGGATGTGCGACGCAGGAAGCCGCCGATCGGGCCGGTGCGGGTGGACTCGCCGGCCGCCCACCTGGTCGCCGAATCGTGGGCGCTGGTCTGCTTGAGTGTCCGGATCTTCAGCATCTCGAAGGGACGGCCGTTCATGCCGATGCGCACCTGGCGGAACAGGACGCCCCGGCCGCCCTCGACCCAGGCGGCCAGCAGGCATGCCACGAGCACGGGCGCGCACAGGAGCAGAAGCAGCGACGCCAGCACGACGTCGCACACCCGCTTGACCGTCCACCAGGGCCGTCTCGGGGCGGAGGGCGTCAGGGCCAGCAGGGGGAAGCTGCCCAGCTCCTGGCCGGTCGGGACGAAGTCCTGGACGAAGTCGCCGGGTTCCGGCGCGAACATGACCTGGCAACCGTCCCGGTCGAGATCCTGCAGCTCCGCCCGGGAAAGCGTGGGCCGGCCCGCCAGAAGGAGAACGCTCGCCGCGGAACGCCGTACCGTCTGCAGGCAGTCGGCAGGCGAAGCCGGCAGCGGCAGCCCGGAGCCGGCCTCGACGCCTGCCTCGCCGCCGTCCACGACGGCGACCGGCTCCATCCCGTACTCAGGGCATCGCTGGAGCATCTGCGCCAAGGCCATGCCGTGCTCGCCCTCGGCGACGATGACCGTCCTGCGCGGACGGCTCCTGCGCAGCAGGGCGGCCCTGGCGGCTTCCGCCCCGCGGACCAGGCTCGTGAGCACCACGTAGGCCACGCCTGTCAGGAGCCAGGTCGTCGAGGGGCCCGCCGGAACGGACGCGCACGCCCAGGATTCGAGACTCAGCGCGCACAACGCCGCCACCAGCAGGCCTGGAGCGAACCGCAACACCGCGGTGCTCGATCGGGGCGGCGTGATGAGGACGACCAGGGCGTAGACGAGCGTGATCGCGACCAGTGTGTTGGTCGTGGTCCACCCGGTCAGGGCGGCGGCGGACAGGAGGCAGGCGCCTTCACGGCAGAAGACCCAGCTGTTGCGGGCGAGTCCACGCAGAGCCTGTCGTGCTCGCCGGCCCGAGGCCGGGACCGGGCGCATGGAGGGAGTCCCGGGTGCAGAAGGAGGGCCCGGCATACCTTCGGCTGGGTCGCTGGTGCCAACAGCAATGGCCATCTGTTGTCTCCAAAGATCGCGGTCACATGCCGGCGCTACAGCAGTGCTGGTCGCGGTAGGCCAGGGAGTCGAGGGTTTCTCTCAGGTGCTGGCGCGAGGACAAGAAGGAATAGGAGTCATTCGCATCCCAAGATCATTGAGATGGTATCCGGGCGAACGGCATCTGCGACTTATTGACGGTCTGCGAAATATTCAGTTGTCGGCAAACATTTCTCCATTGCCGGGTCGGCGAAATTCGGCGAGCCGGGAAGTGGTGTCAAACAAAGCCGGGTCGAGCTGTGCATTCTTCGCTGCCGGAGGTCCTGATCCGCCCGTGTGCGTGATTGAATATCACTTACCTTTCGAATGAAGGGATATATCCGGGCAAGTACGGCCTTCTCCCTCCGAAGGCGCTGCTCACCCCCTCTCCGGGGTGGCCCATCCACTATGTGGCTCAGAAGGCGCGTTGTCCGGTATGGGGCAAGCAGGATCGGCGCCGCATTCGGCCGCGCGCATACAAGGCAATGAAGTCAAAGCCTGTTCTCGCTTCGTTCAAGGGCAGCGATTGTCGCGGAGCGGCGGTGATAGAACTTCTCGGGTAGCTCGACCGCGGCGCCCATTGCGTAGTGCCCGCAGTAACAGGCGTCGCGGTATTCGGAGTAATCGGTTCGCGAGTCACGCTTCGTGATGAATGAAATCGATCACAACGCCGGAAAGGCAAATATGAATCGCGTACTCAAGGGTGCGTCCATGGCAGTCGCGTGCCTTGGAATGGCCGCAGCATTGGCCGGCACCGCCCAGGCCCAATCCGTAGCCGACGCGGGAGACCCGGTCAGCGGGCTGCTCGGCGGAGGCGGCAGCCTGCTCGGCGGCAAGGGTCAGAACCCGATCATGTCGCTCACGGGCCCGGTCACCTCCCTGACCGGAAGCAAGAGCCCTCTGGACGGGCTCACCCGTTCGACCGACGGGGCCGCCCAGTCCCTCGACGGTGCCGCTCGGCTCCTGCCGCAGGGCGCTTTCCGCAACGGCGTGCCGCTCAACGACGCGGCGCAGGCCGCCGGCGTGATGCCCTGGACCAAGGCCGACGGGCTGACCGGCGCCGGGAGCGCCCCCATGCGCCTGGCCCTGCTCGACGGACGCGAGATCGTCGGGCTGAGCCACGAGGCCGACCCCATGCCCGGCATGCTCGGGGCCGTGACGGGTCGCACCGAGGCCGTCACGACCTCTCCGGCCCTGGCGCCGGTGACGGGCGCGGCCGTCCCGCAGGTCACCGACCGGCTGGCCGCCCACACCGACCAGGCCTCCTACATGGCCAGGACCGCCACCGGTCAGCTCGCCGCTGTTCCCACCGGCGACCTGCTGAACGGGCCCACGGACGCGCTCAAGTCGGCGGTGCCGGACGCGGTGGCCAACGAGCTTGAGCCCGTCATCGGGGCTCCGGCGATCCAGCCTCAGAGGTCGAAGACGGACGTTCCTCTCGACGAGATCGCCCCGCTCGTCGAAAACCCGCTGTCGTCCCCGCTGACTCAGACCAAGGGCGTTCCCGACATGGTCGGGGACACGCTGCAGTCGACGACCGGCTCGACCGGCGGCCTTCCGAACCTGGCCGGCTCCTAAGACCTCAAGGCAGTGCTGAGCCCGGAACGTTCTTCGTCTCCGGCCAGACGAACTTGAAGCCACTATCGTCGCCGCAGCAATGACACGGTGCCTGTTGTCGTGCGCGAAGCGAGTGTGGCTTCAGCACTTCCCGCGGGGAAAGCCGACCAGTGCCCATGCCGGCTGGCTCCCGCAGAACCACCTCAGGCCGTGGAGACCCAACCACGGCCGGAACGAATGAGATCTTGACAGTGCGAACCACCGAGAGTGGTGAAGGTGCCCGCTTCGCTCCCACTCGGTGGTCTCACTCCGTCATGGCTATCCATCCTGGGGCCGACGACGACTGTGCCTGGCAACGCTCGTCGTCGCCCCGGGGGCCTGACCATCGCCTCCGGCTCCGGCCGGAACGGTTCTTCTCACCCAAACGCGGCAGGCCGGATCCCCGCGCTCCGCGCTCCAGAGTGCAAGCCCCCGATCAGCCCAGTCGCTGCCGTGCAGGAGCGCCGCTGACTACCGGGAGTAGCGTGAATCCTGCCGGCCTCACCTCTTGGCTCCTCTCACGGGCCGCCCGCGAACGCCCTCGCCTGGCTCACGCCGCAGCCGTGGTCCTGCTGGTCCTGACCACGTCCGCCTGCGGTCTGGCCGGCTTTCGCGAAGACGGCTTCCGGCCGGCGAAGAGCTCCCTCGGGATCGCCGGCTTCCCGCCGGCGAATGACGAGGCGAGCGGGCCAGGGCCGCGATCGTGGCAGGGCCGCCGACCGGTCCTGAACGAACCGTTCACCTATGGGCGCGTAGGCCCGGCCATGCCGTGGGGCTGGCAGACGGGCGCCTATCCCGACTGCCGGACCAACCCGGACAACAACAAGCTGGACCTGCTGTCCAAGCGCGCGCTCGCCTTCTCCCGCGGCAGGCTGCGCATCACGGCCTCGAAGGCTCGTGACGGGCGATGGCAGACCGGGCTCGTGACCACCGGTGACTCCTGCGGTTCCGGAGGGCTCGGCTTCGAGGTGATCACGGACGACCTCGTGACGGCCCGCGTCAAGCTCCCCCGCTCCAACACCGGAGCCTGGCCAGGCATCTGGACCTGGCGGGAGGGAGGCAATGAGGTCGACCTCTTCGAATGGCACTCCGACCGGCCCCACACGCTGGAGTTCGTCAATCACCTCCGCGGTGACGGGAAGTACTGGACCGACCCCGCCGTCGTCGACCGGGGCAAGTGGTTGAACGTGGCCGTCCACCTCGGCCGCCGCCAGGTGACCTGGTACGTCGGCTCGACCCGCGGCCGGATGAGAAGGGTGTTCGCCGACAGGTTCGGCGTCGGCCCCGGGTTCCGAGCACACTTGATCGTCAACCTGTCCGTCGACGACGGACGGCTGCACGCGTCGCCTCAGACGTCCAGCCCCTTCACCTTTCAGATCGACTCGGTCGCGGTCCACCGCCGGTAGACGAAGGCGGGGCGGACGCGAAACGCCGAGAAGAACAATCCCGAGCCCGTCGCGAGCGTGAAAGCCGCTCATTCCTTTAACCATTCATCGGCGGCCACCGCTTGCCAGAACTTTATGTCGCGCCACCTCCGGTCCAGTTGCTTTGGAGTACGGACACCGGGCAGCATTCCAAGCGAAGCCGACATGGGTGTCGCACGAGCATGCCCTTCCTCAGCCGTTTCGCTGAATCGCCTTCCTGAAAGAACGTCACCTGCGCACGCATGAAAGGGTAAGCAGATTGCACTACCAGCGGAATGGATTCTCGCGATCCATGGTCATCCTGCTGTCAACGGTTCTTGTGGCCGCAGCACCCTCGTCCATCGCATTCGCCGCGGCACAACCCGGTAAGAGCCACAGCGCAGGCAAGGACTCCGCCACCTCTCCGTGGGCCATGGTGAATTCACCGGAGCGAGCCCGCGCGGTCGCGCCCTCCGGGATCACCATGACGGTCGTCAAGAAGATGGCCTCGGGAACCCGGATCACCCAGGCCGAGGTTCTGCCGGCCAACGCGAAGGCACCCGCGGACGAGTACCTGATTCCGGTCAACGCGAAAGCGGCCGCGGGAATCAGTGACCTGTACGAGGGTTTCCGGGTTCGGCCCAACGGATGGAGCGACGTCGCGAGCCTGACCTTCAGCTTCTCCAAGCCGGTGCGCAACCCGCGACTCCATGTCGCGGGGACGGGAGGCGCCAGCGCCGACAAGTCGGGAAACCGCGAAGACTATTGGCCCGGATTGCGCATGGCCCAGGGCGGCGCAGGCAGCCCCACCTTCACCAAGGTGGCCGGCTTCCCCGGTTTTGAGGTCAGCCCCCGTGTCATCGCCCCCGCAGCCGTCGGCCCCGAGCAGGAGACGACCTGCGGCGTGGTCTACATGTGCGGAACCGCGCAGGTCAATGGCATGATCTCTTCGTTCACGCTGGACCTTCTCGCCCGCAACGTCCGTCGTGGACTCCCCGCGGGTGATCCGTTCGTCTGGGGTGTCTTCCGCGTCACGTTCGAGGAGGACGCGTCGGACGCGCCTGCGTCGTACGGAGCGGCGACGCACTCGATCTCGGCCCTGTCGATCGGAGCCGACGTCACGGCGGACATCCCCAACACCATCAGCTTCACGCCCAGGGGCGTCCCCGCCGACGTCGACGACGGTGCCGCGGACGTCCTGCCGGAAGGCACGCTGCGGGCCCAGCAAGGTCACCAGATCCGCATGCCGGTCCCGATGAGGAGCGCGTCGGCGGCCGTCCTGGCCGGATGGATCGACTTCAACGGCGACGGCGCCTTCCAGCCCTCGGAAAGAGCGTCGGTCTCGGCGCCGGCCGGGTCGTCCAGGCCCGTGCTGACATGGACCACACCGCGCGCGGTGAAGTACGGCACGTCGTGGGTGCGGCTGCGTGCGGCCGCGACCCCGGAAACGCTGGCCACGCCTTCGGGCTGGGCCGCCACGGGCGAGGTGGAGGACTACCGCGTCACCCTGGGCCGATAGCCGGAGCCCATGCGCGACTTTATCCCTTGTCCCGGTTTCCAGATGCGGCGGCGGCATAACTAACCGCCGAAAATTGTCGAGAAGTGGTCTGGAAAACCTCCAGGGATCACCATGTGGGCTATCCGGCAGGGAGCATCGGCTACAGTTCTCTATGTGGTCGCCCGCCACGTGGATGGGCTTTCCCTTCCATCCTGGGCCCGGCGTTGCGTCGAACTTGAAATGCCTTCCTCAAGTTTGGGCGCAGAAAAAGCCGGGCCCTCTTCATGCTTGTGAGTCCGCACCAGTCCACAAGTATGTGACCTTGACCCAGCCGTTGGTGGTCATGCCGAGATCTTTCCAGAAGATCCCGTCCGCGAGATCAATACCGGCTGGGTTGAGGACCTTTCTCGAACGGTCGTCGAGACCCTGGTTGTGACCCTGGAGATAGGCGCTTTCTGCTTGCGGCCGGCCGCGCGGCAGGTCTTTCCACATCTGGCGCACCGATCGCACGTTCCAGTAGTCGTCACGGATGTTCCACGGCCCGACGTCCCACACCGGTGCCACGGTGCACCTCTTCTTGTGGCAGACCCGCACCTCGTAGGCCCGATCGTCGATCGCGATATTGAGCGCGCGACGTGAAGGCAGGGCGACGAAGCGGTCCGACGGCTGGATCGTGTGCCCGTTCGCGGTCGTGCCGCCGACCAGTCCTATTCTCGTGGCGAACACCCGGCTCGAAAAGGGCTTACGGCCCTGCCGCCGCTCGGCCGCGCTCTGGTCGGCCACGAGAACCAGGCGCAGGCTCTTCACCTCCGGGCTGGCGGCGCCCTCGTCGCGAAGCAGGGTGATCCTGGCCTGCACACTCTCCGCGGGGTGCGGCAGGACGATCGCCTGGCCGTCCGCCGACGACTCTCTCCACTCCGTCCATTTTCCGCCGGTCAGCCGGCCGCGCAGCTCGAGCATCACTCTCGAGCCGGTGGACGTCCGGGCGTCCAGGTAGGGCTTGACCTGGGAGACCCGCATGTCCGCCCGGATGATTCCGGTGACGTAGAAGCCCTCGGTCTGGCCGGCCGCCGCCGCGCGCTCGTGCTGTATCTCGGGCAGCCGCAGGCCCCGGCCCGCGTGATCGATGTTGTATTCACTCGCGCCGGTGGCGGTCAGATCAATGGTGAGGTCACGAGACGTTGAATGCGCTCGGCGTTCATCGGCGAACGCCACACAGGAGAAGGCGGTGACGGCGAAGGCGAGCAACGTGCCGACGATGATGAGATTCCGCAATGCCTTCCCTTTCGAGATTTGCGTGATTGCCGACCGGAATCACACGGCCGGCCATGCGTCACCCAACAGCACAAGGAATGTCACCCGGCTGTCGACGGCAGCGACTCTTTTAGCGGAATAAGCGGCACCGAATCAATGCCCTCTCGCCTTACCGCCAAACCTCGCATTACGCCTCTTCGGGTTGTCCTTGCTTGCCATCACATGGTCGAAATGTAACCCTATATCGGCACCTATCCGGGCATACCGCTCACGGTACTTTCCTGCTGAGAAAGGACGTGGACAACGTGCTGGCCATAGGCAAGGCTGCACTGTTGAGTGCGCTTTTGGCGGGGCCATTCGAGCCCGGCTCGGAAGAGCAAGATCACCGGTACGACAATCTCGCATGTTCCATCACGTTCGAAGAGCGCCCAGGCGGCAGGCCGCTCTATGGCTGCCGCACAGGAATGGTTCACGACAGCGGGCGGATCGCCGCGCGGTCCGCGCTGGGTGCCATCGGAGAGCCCTATGTGTGGGGAGGGGGAGGGCCGAAGGGCGCGACAACCGGAGTGAAGCGCGGAAACAACGTCAAAGGGTTCGACTGCGCCGGGCTGACCGAGTACGCCTGGGCTCAGGCGGGTATCGACATCGGCCCCGACACCTACGCGCAGTGGCGTTCCGGGCCGCGGGTCGCCCGTCGCGCGATGCGACCTGGCGATCTGGCGTTCTTCGAGACGGACGCCAAGCGTCGAGGGCCTGACCACGTGGGCGTGGCGATCAACGTGGAACAGATGGTCGTGGCGCCGTTCACGGGGGCGTCGGTCCGCATCGAGAAGATCGACCGAAGGAGCTTCGCCGGTGCCGTCCGCCCTGTTGAGGACCTTCGAGGTGATGACCGATAGCGGGCAGCAAATTGCCCCCTGATCCGGCTCCCCGGGAGCGGGGGCGGGATCAGGGGGCAATCTATGACTGAGCGACGGAGAGTGCCCGTCTCCGTCCACCTTCGTACCGCGTCGGGAAGGTTAGTACCTTCCTGCGGAAAGATGCCCCCCGCCAGTGCTAACCGCTAGAGGCGCACCGGCGGGAAAGGGAGCTAGTCGGGTGCCTGGACTCAGCCGTCGTTGCCCTCGACGTCGGTGAGGCTGGTGTTGTTGGTCAGCAGGTTGAGGTTGATGCGCTCCAGGTGCGCGATCGTCAGGACGTCAACCTCGTTGTTGTTGAGCGCGTGGTTGAGCACCGGCACGACGATCGACGCCGGGCTGTGAGCGTTGCCGACGTTGTCGTCGTTGCCGCCCTCCCACGTGGCCGCAGAGGCGGCGGTGGACGAGGCGGCCAGGAAAGCCCCTGCGGCGAGCGCACCGATGACAATGCGACGAAGCATGTTTACTTCCTCCAGTATGCGAACGGAATTGGTGGCGCCGCCTAATGACTACGGCAGCTGCGCCATGACTACCTTGCCGCGCCACGGGGATTGGTTCCACCATGTCACGGCGCAATAAGGTCAAGGCCAGCCATTGATTCTTTGGTACTGCCCCCGGCGGCCATGCCGGAGTGCGGCGACTTTTCGATTGCCCTGCATGTTCGCTGATCTCTTATGCGCGGCATGAGATAAGTCTGAACCTTTCCTTGCCCGTACTGCCGAGGGCGCTGGATGGGAATCCGGGAGGCCTGTGGCCGCCAGTCGCGGCGCGGTCGGATTCGTGAATTGGAATAGCCGGACCGCCGGGAATTACTTAATGATCTTGTGTCTCCGGGCGCCGGAAGAAGCGGCGCGGCCGCCCCGGCCGGGGTGTGGACCCCCGGGCGCCCAGCCGGATCCCTGACCGCCCTTCCCCATACGAAAGCGCTGCTCGTAATATGACCGAGTAATGTTCTACTGGGGGCCGCCGTGACACTTCCCGACCAACTCCTCGACCGCGCCAGGGCGATCGCCGCCGGCACACTCGAACCCGTCCCCGCCAAGGACGCCGCCACCGTCGTCCTCCTGCGCGACGACATGCACGTCTACCTGCTCAGACGCAAGGCCACGATGGCCTTCGCCGCGGGCGCCTACGTCTTCCCCGGCGGCTCGGTCGACCCGCGCGACACCGACCACGCCATCGCCTGGGCGGGACCGAGCGTCCAGCAGTGGGCGAGCGTCCTCAGATCGGACGAGGCGACGGCACGCGGACTGGTCTGCGCCGCCGTACGGGAGACCTTCGAGGAGTCCGGCGTCCTGCTCGCGGGCCTGAGCGAGGACGAGGTGGTCGCCGACACGACAGGCGACGACTGGGAGGCCGACAGGCTGGCCCTGATCGACCGCAGCCTGGCCTTCGCCGACTTCCTGGCCAAGCGCGGCCTGGTGCTGCGCACCGACCTGCTGAAGGCGTGGGCCCACTGGATCACCCCCGACGTCGAGACCAGGCGCTTCGACACCCGCTTCTTCGTGGCCGCCCTGCCGTACGGCCAGCGCACCCGCGACGTGGGCGGCGAGGCGGACAAGGTCGTGTGGCAGCGCCCCCAGGAGGCGCTGGAGCTGGCCGACGACGGCAAGATCTTCCTCATGCCCCCGACGTACGTCACCCTCCAGGAGCTGACCGCGTACGCGCAGGCGGAGGAGGTCTTCGCGGCGGAGCGGGAGATCACGCCGATCCAGCCGCGCGTGATCGAGGTCGACGGAGAGGTCAAGCTGGTCCTATGAGCGGCCTGTACATCCCCATCGACACGCCGGACGGCTCCCGCACCGAGCATGCGGAGAACCTCCTGGCGCCCAACCCCGGCATGATGACGCTCGACGGCACCAACACCTGGGTCATCGGCGGCGAGCAGTGCATCGTGGTCGATCCGGGCCCCGACGACGAGGCTCACCTGCTGAGGGTGCGTGATCACCTCGGCGACCGGAACGTCACCCAGATCCTCCTGACCCACGGGCACGTAGACCACAGCGGCGGCGCCCGCCGGTTCGCGGAGCTGGTGAAGGCCCCGGTCAGAGCGCTCGACCCCGCGCACCGCCTGGGCGAGGAGGGCCTGCGCGACGGCGACGTCGTCACCGTCGCGGGCGTGGAGCTGCATGTGTACGGCACGCCGGGCCACTCGTTCGACTCGCTGTGCTTCTGGCTGGCGCAGGACCGGGCGATGCTGACCGGCGACACCGTGCTGGGCCGCGGCACCACGGTCATCGCGCAGGACGGCGGCCTGGGCGACTACCTGCGCAGCCTCGACAGGCTGAGGGCGGCGGCCGAGGAACTGGAGGCGATGGCGCTGCTGCCGGGGCACGGCCCGGTGCTGCCCGACCCCCTGAAGGCCCTGGACGGCTACATCGCCCACCGGCGCGAGCGCCTCGACCAGATCAGGAAGGCGCAGGCCGCGGGCGCCAGGACGGCGAGCGAGGTCGTGGCGATCGTCTACGCGGACGTGGACCGGGCCCTCTGGCCGGTGGCAGAGGTCTCGGTCCGCGCGCAGCTGGACTACCTGGAGCGGTTGTAGAGCCGGTCGAGGTCGAGGATGGTGACCGCCTTGGCCTCGATGCGCAGCCAGCCGCGCTGGGCGAAGTCGGCCAGGGCCTTGTTGACCGTCTCGCGGGAGGCGCCGACGAGCTGGGCGAGCTCCTCCTGGGTGAGGTCGTGGTGCACCCGCACGCCGTCGTCGGTCTTGGTGCCGAAGCGCTCGGCCAGGTCGAGCAGCTGCTTGGCGACACGTCCGGGCACGTCGGTGAAGACCAGGTCGGCCAGGACGTCGTTGGTGCGGCGCAGCCGCTGGGCCAGGGCGCGCAGCAGGTGGAGCGCGACCTCGGGGCGGCCGGTCAGCCAGGGGCGCAGGTCGTCGTGGCCGAGCCCGGCCAGCCGCACGTCGGTGAGCGCCGTGGCGGTCGCCGTACGCGGGCGGGGGTCGAACAACGACAGCTCGCCGAACATCTCGCTCGGCCCGAGCACGCTGAGGAGGTTCTCGCGCCCGTCCGACGAGGTGCGCGACAACTTGATCTTGCCGTCGAGCACGACGTACAACCGGTCGCCGGTCTCGCCCTCGTTGAAGAGCGTCTGTCCCTTGGACAGCTGGACCTCGGTGATGCTCGTGCGCAGCGCCGCGGCGCTCTCGCGATCGAGCGCTGCGAACAGGGGGGCCTTGCCCAGCACGTCTTCGGTGTTCACTCTGCCTCCTCTGTTCTCATTGTGACGTACGGCACGCACCGGGTGGCTAATCGGGGCGGGTCAGCTCCAGCACGTCACGAATATAGGCGCGTCGCGACACATCCAGCTTCGTGAGGATATGGTCCATGTGGGCGTCCACGGTGCGTTTGGAGATGACGAGCTTCTCGGAGATCTCCCGGTTGGACAGCCCCCGCGCCGCCAGCACCGCCACCTCGTACTCCCGCTGGGTCAGCGCGGAGATCGCCGGCGCCGACACCTTGCGCAGCAGCCGGTCGCTGTCGTGCTCGGCCGAGGCGATGGTCAGCTCCAGCGGATGCGCCGCGCCCGCGCGCCAGGCCTCCTGGTGCCGCCCCTCGTCCATACCGGCCTGGATGGCCTTCATCGCCCGCTGGTGCAGGCTCTCCAGCACCACCTGGCCGCTGAGCCGCTCGCTGGCCCGCCGCCACAGCATGTCGGCGGCCCCCAGCAGCCACGAGGCGCGCTCGAAACGTTCCTGGGCGGCGCTGATCCAGGCCAGCACCTCCAGGCCGTAGGCGGTGCCCACGGGGTCCTCCAGGTCGTGTTTCATGCGCATGGCCAGGCGCGCGGACTCCGTCGCCTCCTCCATCCGGCCCTGCAGGAACTGCGCCATGCCGCTGATGAGGTAGGCGTAGCTGTTCATCCACCGCTCGGCGGGATCGAGCTGGTCGCGCGTGCGGCGGCAGTCGGCGATGGCCTCGTCGAGCTTGCCGATGTGGAGCATGAGGTTGCCGCGCACGCCGTAGAACAGGCCGAGCCCGGCGTAGTTGTCGTGGGCCTCCAGCAGCCGGGTGGTGATCTCCGACGCCTTGATCGCGGTCTCGAAGTCGCCGAGGAAGTCGGAGCCCATCAGGATGTACAGCTGGCCCCTGCCCTCCAGCCACGGATCGCCCAGCAGGCGGCCGATCTCGGTGGCCTCGCGGGCGTCACGCACGCCCTCGCGCGAATGGCCGCAGAACATCGACAGATGGGCGCGGATGTTGAGTGTCCACGAACGTTCCCTGGACGGCTCGGGCGGCAGCAGGTCGAGCACGCGGGTCTGCCAGGTGCAGCCCTCGGCGGGCCGGCCGACCAGGTGCCAGTAGCACCACAGGCCGCCGCTGAGCGCCGTGGCCCGCTCCAGGTCGGGCTTGGTGACCGCGTGCTCCAGGGCGACCTGCAGGTTCTCGTGGTCGACGCGCAGCCGCCTGGTGCGCGGGAGCTGGTCGGCGGCGAAGGTGTGCTCGCCGTACTCCACCGCCAGCGCGGTGAAGCGCGCCAGGTGCAGGTCACGCATCCTGACCAGGTCGCCGGCGGCCTCCAGTTGCTCGGCGCCGAACTCGCGGATCGTGTCGAGCATCCGGTAGCGGTCGTCGCCCACCCGCCGCACGATGCACCGCTCGACCAGCCCGGCCAGCGACTCCAGCACGTCGTCGCCGGTGAGCTCCCGGCTCCTGCACACGTCCTCGGCGGAGTCGAGGTCGAAGCCGCCCGCGAAGACCGACAACCGCCGCCACAGCAGTCGTTCCTGCTCGGTGCACAGCTCGTGGCTCCACTCGATGGCCATGCGAAGCGTGCGGTGGCGCTCGACGCGCGAGTGGCGGCTGCCTGTGAGCACCTTCAGGCGTTTGCCCAGGTTGGCGGCGAGCCGGTCCAGCGGCATCGTGCGCAGGCGTACTGCTGCCAGCTCGATGGCCAGGGGGATGCCGTCGAGGCAGCTGCAGATGTCGACGACCCGCTGCCGGTTGGCCGCCTCCACGGTGAAGCCGGGCACGACCGCCGAGGCCCGCTGCTCGAACAGCTCGAGGGCGTCGCCGCCGCCCGCGGTGATCGGCAGCGGTTCGAGGACGAAGATGTGCTCGCCGGGCGTGTTGAGCGGCTGGCGGCTGGTGGCCAGCACGCACGCCCATCCCGTACGGCTCAGCACCTCGTCGGCCAGCGCGCCGCAGGCGCCGATGAGGTGCTCGCAGGTGTCCAGGATGATCAGGAAACGGGTGTCGCGCAGGAAGTCGATGATCGCGTCCATCGGGGCGCGCTGGTCCGGCAGGCCCAGCCGGGCCGCCAGGGCGCCGGGCAGCAGGTCGGGATCGCGCAGGCCGGACAGCTCGATCATGCAGACCCCGCCGTCGTACCTGTGGGAGATCGCCGCGACGGCCTGCAGGGTCAGGCGTGTCTTGCCCACCCCGCCGGGGCCCACCACCGTGACCAGGCGATGGGAGTCGAGCGCGTCCACCAGGGCTGGGACCTCGAGCCGGCGTCCGACGAAGCTGGTGACGGCGGAGGGGAGGTCGACGGCGCGGGCGGCGGGGGACATGGCGCCTCCAGTGATCGACATATGACGCTGAGTCAGCAATTCACCCTAGTCCGGCATGGCGGACGGTGACGGCCCAATCACATACCTACAAGGCCCTCGCGGCCTCGAATACGTATGTGTCCCGATGCCGGTACGACAGGGCGACGGCACCCTGGGGGTCCGGCCGCGTCACCGTGTCGGAGGGGACATCGAGGGTGGCGCGGCCGCATCGGCCTCTACCCTTGCCGCATGGCCATGGACGAGCGTCCCTCACTCGCGCTGGTACGACGCGCCCGCAAGATCAACCGCATCCTGGCGGAGACCTACCCCGACGCCCACTGCGAGCTCGACTTCGCCAACCCGCTCGAGCTCCTGGTCGCCACCATCCTGTCGGCGCAGTGCACCGACAAGCGGGTCAACATGGTGACCCCGACGCTGTTCGCCAAGTACCCCACGGTGGAGGACTACGCCGCGGCCGACCGGGCCGAGATGGAAGAGATCATCAAGTCCACGGGCTTCTTCCGCGCCAAGACCAACAGCATCATCGGCATGGCCCAGGCGGTGTGCGACCGCTACAAGGGCGTCGTGCCGCACCGGCTGAAGGACCTGGTCACGCTCCCCGGCGTCGGACGCAAGACCGCCAACGTCGTGCTCGGCAACGCCTTCGGCGTTCCTGGGCTGACCGTCGACACCCACTTCCAGCGGCTGGTGCGCCGCTTCGGCTGGACCGACGAGACCGACCCGGTCAAGATCGAGCACATCGTCGCCGAGCTGCTCCCGCGCAAGGAATGGACGATGTTCTCCCACCGCGTCATCTGGCACGGAAGGCGCATGTGCCACGCCCGCCGTCCCGCCTGCGGCGTGTGCCCGCTGGCCGCGCTGTGCCCGGCGTACGGCACGGGCCCGACGGCGGAGAAGGAAGCCTCCAAACTGGTGCGACCCGGACCGTTTTCCTGACCGGGGAAGCATTTCCCGCCGGGCGAGCGTTGGAGATCGCATGGCCCCCGACTGGCTGCACACCCTCGTGGCGAAGGCAGCACGATCCCCCGTGCCCGCGGGCATGCGTCCGCCGGCCGACGGCAGCGGCCGTCCGGCGGCGGTCCTGATGCTGTTCGGCGAGGGCCCCGACGTCCTGCTCATCCAGCGCAGCTCGCGCGGGAGGCGCCACGCCGGCCAGCCCGCCTTCCCCGGCGGCGGCCTCGACCCCGACGACGACGGAGCCGTCGGAGCGGCCCTGCGCGAGGCCCAGGAGGAGACCGGCCTCGTCCCCGACGGCGTCGAGATCGTCGGCACCCTGCCCGAGTTGTACGTCTGGCGCAGCGACAACCGCGTGACCCCCGTCGTGGGCTGGTGGCACACCCCCTGTGCCGTGCACCCCGCATCGCCCGACGAGGTCGAGGCGGTCGAACGGGTGCCCATCGCCGAGCTCGCCGACCCCGCCAACCGGCTCAAGCTGCGCCACCCCAGCGGTTACTCCGGCCCCGCCTTCCAGGTGCGAGGCCTGCTGGTGTGGGGCTTCACCGCGGGCATCCTCGACAACATGCTGCGCTGGTGCGACTTCGAGCGTCCCTGGGACCACCACCGCGTCGAGGACCTGCCGCCGGACGTGGTCAACCTCGCCGCCCGCTAGTGCGGAAGAATGTCCGGCATGACGACTCTGCCTGCCCTGCCCGAAGAGTCCTTCCAGCGTGTGCTCTGCGTCGTCGCACACCCTGACGACATGGAGTACGGCACGTCCGCGGCCGTCGCCCGCTGGACCGCACGCGGCATCGAGGTCGGCTACCTCCTGCTTACTCGCGGCGAGGCTGGCATGCCCAACCCTCCCGAAGAGACGGCACGCCTGCGCGTGGCCGAGCAGCAGGCCGCCTGCGCCGCCGTCGGCGTCAAGCACCTGACCGTCCTCGAACACCCGGACGGCGTGCTCGTCTACGGGCTCGACCTGCGCCGTGACATCTGCCGCGAGATCCGCCGGTTCAAGCCCGACGTCGTCCTCGGCTCCGGATTCGACATCGAGACGCCCTACGGCTTCGACCAGGCCGACCACCGCGCGGCCGGGCTCGCGACGCTCGACGCGATCCGCGACGCCGGCAACCGGTGGGTCTTCCCCGAGCAGATCGACGACGAAGGACTCGAACCGCACTCCGCGCGCTGGTACATCGTCCCCGGCCTCGCCGCCTCCGCGACCCACGGCGTCGAGGTCACCGGCGAGCCGCTGCGCAGGGGAGTCGCCTCGCTCGAGGCCCACGCCGCGTACCTGGCCGCGCTCCCTGGACACCCCGTGCCGTCGGACTTCATCCCGAAGTTCGCCGCCATGAGCGGCAAGGCCATGGGCGTCGAGCACGCGGTGCTGTTCCGCGCCCACGACCTGCAGGCGCCGCCGGAGTTCCCCGACGACACGCAGGACTGACGGGGCTACAGGGCGAGGTCGTGCAGCTCCTGCTGCAGCTCGTTGGCGAACTTGTCGGCGAACTGGGCCCGCTGCGCGTCGGAGACGACGCTGATCGTCACCGTCTCGCCGTAGCCGTGCAGCATCATGCAGATGCCGTGCGGCGGCTGCAGGATCGTCGCCCCCACGATGTCGGTGACCGGACGGCCCGCCAGCGCGAGCGGCTCCGTGGGAATCGGGACGTTCGAGCAGACGATGTTGCTCATCAGCGGCATCCAGATCGTGCGCATGAGCGCGACCTGGCCCGCCACGCCCATCGCGGCCGTCGCCTGGGTGAGCAGGGCCAGCCCGCGTGCCTGCGACAGCCGTTTGGCCCTGGCGGTGCGCGCGTGCACGGTGGCCAGGCGTCCCTTCGGCAACGACACGTTGAGCGGCAGGCGCACCCTGATCATGGCGAGCTGGTTGCCGAGCACGTGCGCGGTGCCCGCCGTACGCAGGTCGACCGGGACCATGACGAAGTGGGGGCCCTGCGTGCGGCCCATGCGGCGTACGGCGCCCGCCACGGCGGCCAGGTAGACGTCGTTGAGCGTCTCAGGACGGGTCCTGGCGGTGTCGAGGAGCCTGCGTGGCACTCTGACCACGGCCAGGTGCCTGCCGGGGCCGTGCGGGCCGTTGAAGGGCAGCCTGCGCCCCGGGCGTTCGGCCAGCGCGGTCAGCAGCCCGGCCAGATGGCGGCGGGTCGCGGGCTGGCTGACCGTGGCGGGCTCCCGCGACCAGTCAGGGTGCGGCTCGCCCTCGCCGAGCAGGTGGCGCAGGATGAGCGAGGCGGCCACGCCGTCGAGCAGCGCGTGGTGCGCGCGGAACAGCAGGGCGAACTCCCCGTCGGCGTAGCCGGTGAGCAGGTCGAGCCGCCACGGGGGATCGAGGCGCGCGCCGAGCAGGGCCGCGGCGGTCTCCGACTCGGAGGCGGTGGCGTGGATGCCGACGTGCTCGGTGGGGTCGAGGCGCTCGCGCACCACCCAGCGGCGGCCGTCGAAGCGGCACCGCAACCGGGCCAGCGGCGCCAGCCGTACGGCCACCAGGTCCTGGAGCTCCTCGCACGACGGCGCGGCCCCCTGGAAGCGAACCAGGAACCCGAATGTCGCGGCGCCCTGGAGCCGGTCCTGGGTGAGGAAATGACGATCGACACGATTCATGCCCGCCTCCTACGCAAGGTAGCGGACCAAATACTAAACGCGAGTATCGGCGGATTGCTCGGCTTTTCCGATATCGGTGAGTGCGCCGTCGATCGCCCACAGCAACGTCTCGTCCGTCTCGCTCGCACGCAGGTACCGCAGCACCAGCAGTGCCCGGCGCCGCTCGGGCACCGTACGCATCATCTCCACCCCGCGCAGCCGCTCGCTGAGCGTCTCCCCGGCGCACATCCGGCGGGCCAGCATGAAAGCTTCCACAATCCGACGGTATTCCCGCAGGTCAACCGCTCCTCACAGAAGAGGTGCACAATTGACTTCCGCGCTGGATACCTTTGAAGCGTGCGCGGCGATCTGCTTGACCTCATTTTGATCGGCCTCGTGATCGCCTTCGGCATCTCGGGCTACCGTCAGGGCTTCATCATCGGGGCGATGAGCTTTGTCGGCTTCGCGGGTGGGGTCGTGCTGGGCGTCTTCATCGCGCCGCCCATCGCCAAGGCCGTCGTCGACGGCGACATCGAGCAGGCTCTGCTGGCCATCGTCATCGTCTTCCTGACCGCCACCATCGGCCAGTTCGCCTCCTCCACCATCGGCGCCGTCGTCCGCAGCCACGTCACCTGGGAGCCCGCCAAGGTCGTCGACGCCCTCGGCGGCACCCTGGCCAGCGGCCTGTCCGTGCTGGTGTTCGCCTGGCTCGTGGGCAGCCTGCTGGTCTCCAGCTCCTTCACCCCGATCGTCGACCAGATCCGCAACTCCCTGCTGCTCAGCACGGTCGACGAGGCCGTGCCGGAAGCGGC
Source organism: Nonomuraea soli (assembly GCF_013761175.1). Lineage (GTDB taxonomy): Bacteria > Actinomycetota > Actinomycetes > Streptosporangiales > Streptosporangiaceae > Nonomuraea > Nonomuraea soli. The sequence continues at coordinate 145,074 of NZ_JACDUR010000003.1, read as the reverse complement.
CAAGGACTGGCAGAAGCCGTTCAAGGAGTTCATCGACCGCTCGGAGTTCCCGCCGGTCTTCGACGCCATAGGCGGCAGCAACCTCATCGAGGTCGCCGAGCCCGACGTCGGCGTGCTGAAGGGCAACCCGCGCCTCGAACGCGCGCGCAACAGCATCGTCAAGGTCCAGGGCACCGCCGAGAGCTGCGGCAAGCGCATCGAGGGCACCGGCTTCGTCTTCGCCCGCGACCACGTCATGACCAACGCCCACGTCGTCGCCGGCGTCACGGCCGACCTGCGGGTCACCGACTACCGCTTCGACACCAAGGAAGCCGTGGTCGTGCGCTACAACCCCAGCCGCGACATCGCCGTCCTCTACGTGCCGGGGCTGAGCCTCCGGGCGCTGTCGTTCGACGGCTCCGCCAAGTCGGGCGACAACGCGATCATCGCCGGCTATCCCAAGGGCAAGGGCTTCACCCCCGAGGCGGCCCGCATCCGCGGCACCCAGAAGGCCACAGGACCTGACATCTACCGCAGCGAGAACGTCACCCGCGAGGTCTACGCCATCCGCGGCAGGGTCCTGCCGGGCAACTCGGGCGGCCCGCTCCTGACCGACCAGGGCCAGGTCTTCGGCGTCATCTTCGCCGCCGCCACCGACCGCAAGGACACCGGCTACGCCCTCACGGCGGCCGAGGTCTCGCAGGACGTGAAGCTCGGACAGGCCGACACGACACCGGCCAGCACCCAGTCCTGCGACTAAGGGATCGGCTAGGGGAGTGCCCGCAGGATGACGCCGATCGCCTGGCCGGCGTCGCTGTCGTCGGCCAGGCCCGAGGCGACGCGGCCGACCTGGTGGTACGGCCCGCCGTACGCCTGCACCTTGGCCGCTCCCCGGCTGAAGAGCGTCACCGCGCCGCGGCCGTTGCCGCGCTGCAGATGGGTGAGGCCGACGCAGATCTGGGCCAGGCCCTGCCACAACTCGCGCTCGTCGTCGGGGGCGCACTTCCAGCGCCCCTCGAAGATCTCGTGCGCGTGGAAGGGGCGCTGCGCCGCGAGCATCTCGCGCGCGTCGGCCAGCGCCTGCGCCGTGGTGGGCGCGTAATCGTCGGGCACGCGTTCCACACCTTCCGAGCCGTACGGCAGCGGCCTGCCGTACTCGTCTCTGGGCCTGGCGTTGCGCGGGCGGCCCAGCGGGTCTCTGTCTCTCACCGGTCGGGCTCCGGATCGGCCAGCCAGCCGGCCAGCTCGGTGTCGAACGCCTCCGGCTGCTCCTCGTGCGGGAAGTGCCCGGCGCCCTCGATGAGCTTCCAGCGGTACGGCGCGGCCACGTAACGGCTCGAACCCTGGGCGGTACGGGGGAGCGTGCAGCGGTCGAGCGCGCCGTGCAACTGCAGGGTGGGCGCCTCGATCTCGGTGTGCATCGCACGCGCGTAGCGCAGGCCGTCAGGGCGCAGCTGCGAGCGGGCGAACCAGCGGTGGTACTCCAGCGCGGAGTGCGGCACCGCGTTGATCCGGAAGGCCTCCTCGTAGACCCTCGCGGTCTCGTCGTCGGGAAAGCCGGGACCCGCCCAGTCGGTCAGGATCCGCCTGACCTGCTTGGGCAGCCGCCTCTCCGGCAGGAACGGCAGCTGGAAGCCCAGGGAGTAGGCGCTGGCGCGCAGCTGGCCGAACGGGTCGGTCAGCAGCGAGCTGCGCAGCCGCAGGGGGTGCGGTGCGCCGACCACGACCAGGCGCTGCACCGACTTGGGCGACAACGCCGCCATCGTCCAGGCGAGCAGCCCGCCCCAGTCGTGACCGACCACGATCGCGCCGGTCTCGCCGAGCGCGCGGATCAGACCGGTCGCGTCGCCGGCCAGCGTCGGCAGGTCGTAGCCGCGCGGCGGCTTGTCGCTTCCGCCGTAGCCGCGCAGGTCGACGGCGACGGCGCGGTAACCGCGCTCGGGCAGGCTCCTCAGCTGGTTGCGCCATGTCCACCAGAACTGCGGGAAGCCGTGCAGCAGCAGGACCAGCGGGCCCTCGCCCGCCTCGACCGCGTGGAAGCGGGTGCCGGCCGCGTGGATGGACCGGTGCGTCCAGGGGCCGTCGAGCTGGACGACCGACTCGTCAGCCATCGGCGGGCTCCGCCACGTCCTTCAGGCCCTTCAGCGAGTCGCGGGTGCGCTTCATACCGGTCAACCCCTTGAACCGGCGCGTGCCGACGAGGACGGCCACCCCCGCGACCAGCAGGTAGAAGAGCGTCACGATGAGGAAGGCCGCCGAGCTCGGCAGTCCGGCCGCCAGCTTCGGGACGAACAGGTAGGCGAGGTAGCCGAAGAGCACGGCCAGAGCCAGGTAGGCCAGACCGAACAGCGTGATGGCCGCTCCGGGCGCGATGCCCTGGGCCAGGCGCCGCGCCAGCAGCGAGGCGAGGTAGCCCAGGACCCCCGCCACGATCACCGCGATCACGACGGGCAGGCTGGCGGTCAGCCACGCCGGCATCGAGAACGACTCGATCCAGCGCTGGAGTGGCGGGAGGCCGAAGAAGAGGACGGCGCCGGTGACCTCCAGGAAGAGCACGCCCGCGAGCGCGGCGCCGACCGGCTGCGACGGGCCCTTGCCGAGCGTGCGCGCGCCCAGGAGGGCGAGATAGCCCAGGAACGCGCCGGTGGCCAGGTAGGCCAGCACCGTCAGCACGACCGCCAGCCACGTCCACATGCCCTCGGACAGCAGGAAACCGAGGGTGAAGGAGGCGAGGATCAGGCACAGGTGCGCGATGAAGGCCGCACCGGCCAGCAACCCGACGCCCGTGCCCACCCGCTGGGCGTCGAAGCGCAGCTCGGACTTGGCGAGCTCGATCTCGGCGCGTACCAGCGTGGAGATCTGGTCGCTGGCCTTGGCGACCAGAGAGCCGAGGGTCTCCTCGACTTCGGGAGCTTGTGACATGAGGGTCTCCTATCTGGACACGCCGGCCGTGTCAAACATCATCCTGTGTCCGCAGGCGCTTGCGCACCCTGACATGCAACAGCACCGCGGCGAGAACCGAGGCGATGAGGCTGGCGATGAGGACCCCCGTCGTCACCGCCCTGAACCGTGTCGGATCGTCGCCGTAGGCCAGCTCCCCGATCAGCAGCGAAACCGTGAACCCGATGCCCGCCAGGCACGACACCGCGGCCATGTCACGCCATTGCAACTCCTCCGACAGTCTGGCCAGGCCGAGCCGTACGGCGAGCCAGGCCCCGCCGAACACGCCGAGGAACTTCCCGATCACGAGCCCCGCAATCACGCCGAGCACCACACGATCGGAGAAGATCGCGCCGAAGTCGTCGAGCACGACACCCGCCGACAGGAAGGCGAAGACGGGTACGGCGAAGCCGGCCGACAGCGGGCGGACGTAGTGGTCGGCCTTCTCGGCGTGGTCGAGGTTGGTGAGCAGGCCGAGCGCGACGCCGGCGACGGTCGCGTGCACGCCGCTGAGCTCGACGAACAACCACGCCATCAGGGCCAGCGGAAGGTAGAGCCACAGCGCCTTGACCTTCCTGCGCTGCAGGACACCGTAGACGGCGATCGTCAGCGCGCCCAGCACCAGCATGAGCAGGTCGACGTTCTCCGTGTAGAAGATCGCGATGATGCTGATCGCGCCCAGATCGTCGACGACCGCGCAGGTCAGCAGGAAGGCGCGCAGCGCCGCCGGCATCGCGCTGGCGGTGACGGCCAGCACGGCCAGGGCGAAGGCGATGTCGGTCGCGGTCGGAATGGCCCAGCCGTCCGCCGCTCCTGGCGCGCCCCAGCTCACGGCCAGGAAGACGAGCGCCGGGACGATCATGCCGGCGACGGCGGCGATGATGGGCAGGGCGGCCTTCCTGACGTTGGACAGCTCGCCGTGGACGAACTCCTCCTTGACCTCCAGGCCGGCGACGAAGAAGAAGATGGCCAGCAGGCCGCTCTGCGCCCAGTGATAGAGCTCCAGCGGGCCCAGAGTGGTGTGCCGGAGTGCGGCGTAGCTGTCGTGCGCCACGTTCGCCCAGATCAGGGCGGCGACGGTGGCGACGAGCATAATGATGCCGCCGATGGTCTCCGTGCGGAGCGCCTCGGCCAGCGTGCGGGCGTATCGGACGGTTGGGCGGATGGGCCACATTTCCGCGGCGCGGCGCACAGCATGTCCCCCTTGGTGACGGGTATCGCGGGTCGGTCCCCCGAATGCCGACCAGACTTCCCGGCTCACCTGGTGATCAGCTTACATGTCGTGCTTTCGCCGCGTTCGCTGTGGTGGCGGGCCTGGGCCAGGCCGATGCCGCTGGTGCCGCCGGTTCCGCCGCCCTGCCCGGGCATGGGAACGCCCCCGCCTGCCGTACGGCAGGGGCGGGGGCGTCGTGGCGCGAGCTCAGTCCTCGGGTTTGGCGCTCGGCAGCTTCTCCCAGCTCAGTCCTCGGACTTGGCGCTCGGCAGCTTCTCCGAGATCAGGTTCATCACCGTGCTGTCGGCCAGCGTGGTGACGTCGCCGATGCTGCGGTTCTCCGCCACGTCGCGCAGGAGGCGACGCATGATCTTGCCGGAGCGGGTCTTGGGCAGCTCGGGCACGACCAGGATCTGGCGCGGCTTGGCGATCGGGCCCAGCGTCTTGGCGACGTGGTTGCGCAGCTCGGCGCCGATGTCGTCGCTCTCCTCCGCGTTGCCGCGCAGGATCACGAACGACACGATGGCCTGGCCGGTGACCGGGTCGGTGGCGCCCACGACCGCCGCCTCGGCGACCTTCGGATGGCTGACCAGGGCCGACTCCACCTCGGTGGTCGAGATGTTGTGCCCCGAGACGAGCATGACGTCGTCGACGCGGCCGAGCAGCCACAGGTCGCCGTCCTCGTCCTTCTTGGCGCCGTCGCCCGGGAAGTACATGTTCTCGAAGCGCGACCAGTAGGTGTCGATGTAGCGCTGGTCGTCACCCCAGATCGTGCGGAGCATCGACGGCCACGGCTCCTTGACGACCAGGAAGCCGCCACCGCCGTTGGGAACGCTGTTGCCCTGGTCGTCGACCACGTCGGCGACGATGCCGGGAAGCGGCTTCATCGCGGCGCCCGGCTTGGCGTGCGAGATGCCGGGCAGCGGGCTGATCATGATGGCGCCGGTCTCGGTCTGCCACCAGGTGTCCACGACAGGCGTCTTGCTCGCGCCGATGTGCTCGCGGTACCAGACGTAGGCCTCGGGGTTGATGGGCTCGCCCACGGAGCCGAGAACCCTGAGCGACGACATGTCGAACTTCGCGGGGATGTCGTCGCCCCACTTCATGAACGTCCTGATCGCGGTGGGCGCGGTGTAGAGGATCGTGACCTTGTACTTCTGGACGATCTCCCAGAACCGGCCGCGGTGCGGGGTGTCGGGGGTGCCCTCGTAGATGACGCTGGTGGCGCCGTTGGCGAGCGGGCCGTACACGATGTAGCTGTGCCCGGTCACCCAGCCGATGTCGGCGGTGCACCAGTAGATGTCGGTTTCGGGCTTGAGGTCGAAGACCGCGTGGTGGGTCCAGGCGGTCTGGGTCAGGTAACCGCCGGTCGTGTGCAGGATGCCCTTGGGCTTACCGGTCGTGCCGCTCGTGTACAGGATGTACAGCGGGTCCTCGGCGTCGTGCGGCTGCGCCTCGTGCTGGTCGCTCTGCTTGGCGACCACGTCCTCCCAGAAGACGTCGCGGTCGTTGACGGCGATCTCCTGGTTGGTCCGGCGCACGACCAGGACCTTCTCGACGTTCGGCGTGTTGGCGACGGCCTCGTCGACGGTCGGCTTGAGGGCCGACGGGTTGCCGCGGCGGTAACCGCCGTCGGCCGTGATGACCAGCTTGGCGTCGGCGTCCTCGATGCGCGACTGCAGCGCGCTGGCGCTGAACCCTCCGAAGACGACGCTGTGGATCGCGCCGATGCGGGCGCAGGCCAGCAGCGAGATCGGCAGCTCGGGGATCATCGGCATGTAGATGGCCACCCGGTCGCCCTTGCGGACTCCGAGCTCCTGCAGGGCGTTGGCGGCCCGGTTGACCTCGCGCTGGAGGTCGGCGTAGGTGATGGTCCTGCTGTCGCCCTCGGGCTCGCCCTCCCAGTAGTAGGCGACCTTGTCGCCGTTGCCCGCCTCGACGTGGCGGTCGACGCAGTTGTAGGCGACGTTCAGCTGCCCGCCCACGAACCACTTCGCGAACGGGGGGTTCCACTCGAGCGTGGTGTCCCACTTCCGGGACCAGGTCAACCTGTCGGCCGCCTGCTCCCAGAAGCCCAGTCGGTCGGCGGCGGCCTGCTCGTAGGCGTCCGCGGTGATGTTCGCGGCGGCGGCGAGCTCGGCCGGTGGTGCGAACCGGCGGGTCTCCTGCAGGAGATTGGACAGCGTCTCCTGACTCTCTGGGGCGTTATCGGCCACTTTGCACTCCTTCTGCGGCATAGGTCGGATCCAACTCCACCAGCTCAGCGGGTGTGAAGGCAAGAGGTCTAGACAGGTATGTACCGATCTGTCGGAGCCGCCTGCTTGTCAGGTGCCGCTGACTGCTGCAATTAAACCGTTGTCACATTGACATCTTCTAAATATGGAACGAGCCAATTGGGCCCCCTTTATGTGGGAGGTTTGGCTACTCGCCGGTAAGGTCGGGCCTTGTGAGCGATCCGCTGGTTGTCATCGCCGAACTCCCCGGCGTGCAGGAATCCATCGAACAGGCCCGCCAGGCCGTCGACCGGCTCTATCGTCACCGGGTGCTGCGCCGGCGCAGCCCGGAGGTGTCGGCGGAGTCGTCGCTGCGCGGGGCCAGGGCCTCGGCCGCGCTGTCGGGCGTCGACGTCGGCCTCGACGACCTGCGATCAGGCTCGGTGACCGACCCGGTCGTGCAGGGAGCGCTGCGCGCCTCGGCGGAGATCGGACGCCTCGGCTCGACATGGCGCTCGTCGCCCCGCCAGGTGCTCGCCCGCCTCCACACCCTGGCCGCCCGCGGCCTCGCCGACGACGCCACTCTCGGACGGCCCGCCGCCGGAACGCCGCGGCTCGACGCCCTGATGTCCCTGGTGACCTCGGGCTCCAAGGCCCCCGCTCTGGTCCTGGCAGCCATCGTGCACGCGGAACTGGCCGTGCTCGAACCCTTCGGCACCGCCGACGGCGTGGTGGCCCGTGCCGCGGAACGGCTGACGCTGGTCGAGTTCGGGCTCGACCCCAAGGCGCTGGTGCCTGCCGAGCTGGGGCACCTGGGCGCGGACTACCGGGCGGCGCTGGACAGCTATGTGACGGGGACGCCGTCGGGGGTGGCCGCCTGGGTCCAGCACTGCGCTGAGGCCGTCGTGGTGGGGGTCAGGGAGACCACGGCCATCTGCGAGGCCATGCAGCGAGGGTGACGCATTACGGTCATGGCTGACGGCTGGGGGGCGTGTTGCGGACATAGCTGACGGCGCCTCGCAACCGAGACGCCGTCTGCCGTACGTCGCACCTGGCTACCAAGCGTGCACCTCTAATTCGTCGGAGCGGGTCAAGCCCAACTCGACGCGCCTCCCGCGGCTGGTCGCGCGTGGGTACCTGGTCGACGTACCGGACAAGAGGTCCGTGCCACCTTTGTACGTCGGATTCGGCCTGATGGGAACCCCTGGGACCAAGACCTTTACCCATGGTTGGCCGCCAGGCTTGATCACTGGCTGTGATGGGGTGCTGGCGGCCTCGAAAAAACTTAGCGAAAATGCGAGATTGCTCCTCGACGAAACTCGTTCGGATCGGGCAGCATACGGTGGTATCTCCCGAAACTGGAGCGACTGTGCACGGGTTTGCTTTGCAAGTCTCTTGCCATGCTCTGGTCAAGTGATGAAAGCTTTCTTCTGAAACGGGACCGGCTCTACCCCCCCGGAGCCGGACCGGTCAGGCGACCCCCGCTCTCCCCCCCGGCGGGGGTCGCCCCTTTTCCGGCGACTTCCTGAGCCTCCTGAGCCTCCTGCTCTTCGAGCCCCGCGCCGCGCCCCCGCCTCGCCCCCTCCGCGCCGCGCCCCCGCCTCGCCCCCTCCGCGCCTCGCCCCCTGCCCGCCTCGCGCCCTCCGCGCCTCGCCGCCTCCGCGCCCTCGCCGCCCTCTGGCGCTTCATCCACAGAACACGGTTCGGCCCGTCGCCGAGACCCCCGAACCCCCGATCCTTGCCGGCATGAACCGCCGCCCCCTGGTCATCACCGAAGACCGGGCCCTCCTCGACGACCTGGTCCGCATAGCCGCAGCCGCCGGCGCCCAGCTCGACGTGGCCCACGCCCCCGCCCACGCCCGCCCCCACTGGAACCTCGCCCCCATGGTCGTGGTCGGAGCGGACCTCGCCGACGCCCTCGCCGCCACCGCCCCACCTCCGAGAGACCGCGTCCTGCTCGTCACCCAGGCCGCCGACGACCCCGACACCTGGCGCAGATGCGTGGCCGTGGGCGCCCGCACTGTCATCGACCTGCCCGCCTCCGAACGCCGCCTCGTCGAGGAGTTCGCCGACATCTCGGAACCCGAGCCGAGATCCGGCACCCTCGTCTGCGTCATCGGCGGCCGAGGCGGCGCCGGAGCCAGCGTCCTGTCCGCTGGCCTCGCCCTCCACGCCTCGGGCGCCCACCTCCGTACCCTCCTCCTCGACGCCGACCCACTGGGCGGCGGCATCGACGCCCTCTTGGGCCAGGAAGAGGCCCAGGGAGCACGCTGGCCCGACCTGGTGGCACGAGAGGGCAGGGTCAGCTCCACGGCACTCAGAGACGCCCTTCCCGCCTTCGGAGACCTGGCCGTGCTCTCCTTCCACCGGGGCGACACCCGCCCGATCCCCGCGGAGGCCATGCGCTCGGTCCTCGAATCCAGCCTGCGCGGCTTCGACCTGGTGATCGCCGACCTTCCTCGCCACGTCGACCAGGCCGCCGTCGAGGCGCTGACCCGGGCCGCCGGCACCCTCCTGGTGGTCTGCGCCGACGTCAGAGGAGTGCTCTCGGCCGCCCAGGTGCTGGAGTCCATCCGCCACCACACGGCCGACATCCGCCTGGTCAGCCGCCCGGGAGCGATCGCCCCCGACACGATCTCCGCCTCCCTCGACGGCGCGCCTCACGTCGCCCAGATCCCCGACCATCCCCGCCTCGACGCCTCGCTCAACCGCGGCGAGATGCCCGCCCTGGGCCCCCGCACACCCCTCGGCCGCCTGTGCTCCACCCTCCTCCAAGACCTCCTCCCGGCCTGACCCATGACCGTCACACCCGACCTGATGGAAGCGGTCAGGGTCCGCCTGGCCAGAACGGGCGTCGAGCCGACGGCGGCCCAGGTCGCGCTGGCCCTGCGCGCGGAGAAGGCCGTGTACGGCGACGCCGAGATCCTCCACGTCGCCCGCGCCCTGTGCGCCGACCTGATCGGCGCCGGACCTCTCGAGCCGCTCCTCGCCATGCCGGAGACCACCGATGTCCTGGTCAACGGCCCGAGAGACGTGTGGATCGACGACGGCCGGGGCCTGCGCCGCACCACGGTGTCCTTCCCCGACGACCCCGCGGTCCGCCGTCTCGCCCAGCGCCTGGCCGCCTCGGCCGGCCGCCGCCTCGACGACGCCTCGCCGTACGTCGACGCCCGCCTGCCCGGCGGCGTCCGCCTCCACGCGATCCTCCCGCCGGTGGCCTCCGAGGGCACCTGCGTCTCCCTCCGCCTGCCGCCCAGGCGCACCTTCACCCTGCCTGACCTGGTCGCCGCCGGCACCATCGCCCACGACGCCGTCCCGGTGCTGTCGGCGATCGTGCACTCCCGGCTGGCCTTCCTCGTCACGGGCGGCACGGGCACCGGCAAGACGACGCTTCTGAGCGCCCTGCTCTCCCTCGCCGACCCCGGCGAACGCCTCCTGCTCGTCGAAGACTCCGCCGAACTCCGCCCCCTGCACCCCCACGTGGTCCGCCTCGAAACCCGCCCCGCCAACCTGGAGGGCGCGGGCGGGGTCACGCTCCGAGACCTCGTACGGCAGGCGCTGCGCATGCGCCCCGACCGCCTCGTCGTGGGGGAGGTGCGCGGCGCCGAAGTGATCGACCTGCTGGCCGCGCTCAACACCGGCCACGAGGGCGGTTGCGGCACCCTCCACGCCAACGCGGCCGCCGACGTCCCCGCCCGCCTCGAAGCCCTCGCCTGCGCGGGCGGCATGAGCCGGGAGGCGGTGCACAGCCAGCTGGCGGCAGCCCTCGACGTGGTCGTCCACCTGTCGCGAAGCCGGGTCGACGGACGGCGTCGGGTATCGGAGATCTGCCTGCTCACCCGTTCCGCGTCAGGGTTCGTATCGGCCGTCCCGGCGCTGACCTTCGACGCCGAGGGAGGCACTTGCGTAGGGCCGGGCTTCGAGACGCTGATGAACCGAGCCCCGTCACCCTGACCATCCGCCCCTCGGGAGCGCCCACCCACCCATCGCGAGGGCGCATCCACCTGCGGCGGGGGCACACTCACCCGCGCTTGGGGCTCATCCGCGCGCTTTACTCCCCTCGCGCCCGGGCACCCCGCTCGTGCTCCGCCCCCCGCCAAGTCCCATCCCACCGGTGCTTCACCCACCCCCTGTTCGACCCGCGCGGGGGCATCCCGTCACCACCATCACCGTCACCATCCCCGACAGCAGCCGAGGCACCATGACCACCATCCTCGCCACCCTGACCGCCGCCCTCGCGGTGTGGCTCCTAACCGGCCCAAACACCCCCACCACCCGCCTGTCCCACCTCCTCACCCCCACCCATCCCCCGAACTGGCGCCCCCTGCTCCACCGCCTCACCCGCCCCTGCCCGACCCGCCTCCAGGCAGCCTGGCGCGCCGCCTCCATCGACCTCTGCCAAGGCCTGTCCGCCGAACTCTCGGCAGGCCTGACCCCCGCCGACGCCCTCACCAGAGCCGTGGCCACCGTCGACTTCCCCACCCCCGGGCCGGCCCGGCTCCTGACCGCAGCCGCCAGAGACGGCGGCGACATCCCCAAGGTCCTGTCCAGCTTCGGCTTCCACCATCTGGCCGCCTGCTGGACGGTCTCGACCACGGTCGGCGCCGGCCTCTCACCCCTCGTCGACCGCGTGGCCCAGTCCCTGCGCGCCGACCAGGCCCACCGTCAGGACGTGGCCGCCCAACTGGCAGGCCCAAGAGCCACGGCCAGGATGCTCGCCGTCCTGCCCGCCCTCGGCCTCCTCATGGCCGCCGCCCTGGACATGAACCCTCTTGGCTTCCTCTTCGGCGGCCTCCCGGGCCTGTCGTGCCTGACCGCCGGCCTGGCCCTCGACGCTGCCGGCCTGTGGTGGACCCACCGCATGGCCGTACGAGCGGAGTCGTGACGGAGATGTCCCTCCTGATCGCCACCATCAGCGCCGCCCTCGCGACCTGGTTCTGGCTCACCCCGAAAACCCCGGCCGACCGCCTCGCCGCCCTACGCCCAGCAAAGTCCCCCGCAGCCGACGCGCCACCAAAGCTCCCAAGTGCGGCCCGCAAGTCCTGGCTGCCAGCCCTCGCCGCAGGCGCCCTCGCTGCCCTGGCCGCCGGCGGCTGGCCCGCAGCACCGGTAGGCCTCGCCACCGCGATCGCCGTAGCCGCGATCCTCCGCAGACGCGACTCACCAGAAACCGAACAAACCAGACGCAGAATCACCACGGACCTGCCCTTCGCCGCAGACCTGATGGTCGCCTGCCTCCGCGCGGGCCAGCCGGTCAGCGCAGCCACCTCCACCGCCGCCACCACCGTCGGCGGCCCCTTGGGCGAACGGCTGACCTGGGTGAGCACCCAGCTGCGCCTGGGCGCCGACCCCGAGCCCACTTGGCACCACTTCGGCAGCGACCCATCTACCCGCCAACTGGCAAGAGCCATGATCCGCGCCGCCCACAGCGGTGCCCCCGTGGCCGACGTCCTGACAAGGGTCGCCGACGAAGCCCGCTCGACATCCCGCGCAGCCTCCGTGGCCCGCGCCCGCCGAGTCGGCGTCACCGCCGTCGCGCCCCTGGGCCTGTGCTTCCTTCCGGCATTCGTCCTACTCGGCATCATCCCCGTGATCGCCGGCCTGGCCCAGGGGATCGTCCTGCCCTAGATGGCCCATCCTCCGCCGTGCGCCACACCGGTTGATCAACGAGAGCTCAGAAACGAGTGCCCACGGTTCAGGAGGCGAAGGTTTCTGGGAGCAGCAGGCGGCCGTGAACTGGGGTAGCAGGGGCGGCCAGGCAGGATGCCTCCCGGTCCCGACCACCCACCCTGCACGACCGCAGCCCGGCTGGCCGCCCCCCATCACCCCTCACAACCAACCATCTACGCGTACTGCTCGGCGTACTCCTCCGACGGCGGAATGGGCGTGATCACATCGATCAACACCCCGTTCGGATCGGCCACCATGAAGTGACGCTGCCCGAAGTCCTCGCTCCGCAGCTCAAGCTCCGCCTTCAGCCCGCCGCGCACCACGAGCCGCTCGTACTCCGCGTCCACATCCTCAACCTCGAAGTTGAGGAGCAACCCCTGCACAGGCACACGGTAGGCAGCAGGCAACGTCGGATGGTGAAAGTCCAGAAGCGCCAGCTCGTACGGCACAGGCCCGGGCAACCGCAGGCTGACGTACCAATCCGCTTCGAAGGTCGTCTCGAACCCCATCACCTCCGTGTAGAACTCACGCGACTCATCAATCTTCGCCGTGGCGATGACCGGATAGAAGCTCGTCAACATGACACACCCTCCTTCACATACCGCTGGTATGTGAAACCTAGCTGACATACCATTGGTATGTCAAAGCGAGCGGAGGACGATGAGCAGGGCAGAGCAACGCGACCAAACCCGCCGAACACTGCTGCAAGAGGGCAGAAAACAGTTCGCGTCAGCGGGCTACAGCGCCGTGGGCCTAGCCCAGATCGTGAGCGCGGTAGGCGTCACCAAAGGCGCCTTCTACCACCACTTCCAGAGCAAGGAAGACCTCTTCCGCGCCGTGCTGACCGAGATCCAGCAGGAGGTCGCCACCCGCGTCGCCCAAGTGGCCGACGCCGAGCCCGACCCATGGGACCAACTGGTCGCCGGCTGCCACGCCTTCCTGGCGGCGAGCGCCGACCCCGACGTCCAGCAGATCATGCTCATCGACGCCCCAGCCGTCCTGGGCTGGAACGAATGGCGCGCCCTCGACGAAGCAGCCTCCGCCCGCCACCTCACCGAAGCCCTCACCCACCTCATGAAAGTGGGCGTGATCGCCACCCAGCCAGTGGAACCGCTGGCCCGCCTCCTGTCCGGCGCCATGAACGAGGCCGCCCTCTGGCTAGCCGCCACCCCCGACCCCACAGCCCTGGCGACCACCAAAAGGGCCCTGACCACGATGCTCCAAGCCTTCCGCACCACCCCACCCGCTGCCCCCAGCACCCCTTGACCCAAGCCCGCCTACGACCCCGACGTGCACAGATCCCGGGCCGGCCCCTCACCCGACCGGCGCAATCCTCGACCGGCCACCGGCGGCCCCGGCCTCCGGGGCCTGAGCGGCCTCGACAGACCCTGCCCCCGTCGCGCCCCAATTGACCTCGGCCGCCCCGGCCCGCGCGTCCCGATTGCCCCGACCGGCCACTCGGCCGCCCCTCCATCGCCCTTGCGCCCCGGCCCCACATGCCGCGTTTCCTCCCCATCCCCGACGATCTCGCGTTATCCACAGAGCCCCGTTCGGCCCCACCCCACCCCCACCGCTTCGAGCACCCTGAACCTCACCCGCCGGAGCCCACTTCCGGCACCAGGATGAGGAGGCACGATGCCCGACGAGCCCAACGCCGTGGTCGCCGTAACAAGCTCGCCCAAGCCGCCGCTCCAGCGCCTCGCCACCCGACGACGCGCCCTGCTGGCCCGCCTCAGAGCCGACCGCCTCGACCGCGGCATGTCCACCGCCGAATACGCCGTAGGCACCATCGCCGCCTGCGCCTTCGCAGCCCTGCTCTACAAGGTCGTAAGCAGCCCAGAAGTCCAGGAGATGCTGTCCAGCCTCGTAGACCAGGCCCTGAACACCAACGGATGACACCCCGCCCACACCCCCGAAGGCGGTGACCTCCTGCCCCCCACCGACCGGTTGCGCAGCCCAAGAGCGAGCCGCGGCTCGGTGACCGCAGAGACCGCGGCGGTGCTCCCAGCACTCGTCGCGGTCCTCGCGGCCGCCCTCTGGCTCGTCCAGGTCGTGGGCGCCCAACTCGAATGCGTCGACGCCGCCCGCGCCGCCGCCAGAGCGGCCGCCCGCGGCGAACCCCTCGCGGACGTCGAGCACCGCGCCCGCGCAGCCACCCGCCCAGACGCCCTGATCGCCGTTGACCGTGCCACCGACCTAACCCACGTCCGCATCACCGTCCACGTACGGCCAGCCTGGGGTCTTCCACTGCCTCCAGCGACGGTCAACGCCAACGCCATCGCCGCCACCGAGCCATAGGCCGAGTGGGCTTGAGGCCCGCGAGAGGTTCCTAGTCCCAGAGTTTCGTAGTCCCAGAGGTTCATGAGCCCAGGGGTTCATGAGCCCAGGGGTTCATGAAGCCAGGCGTTCATGAGCCCAGGAGTTCATGAGCCCCAGAGGGCTTAGCCAGGAAATGCCACGAACCAACGAGAGCGACGAGAGGACCGCCACACATGAGCCCACCCACCGCCGACCGCGGGTCAGCCACCCTGTGGAGCGTCGCCCTCATGGCCCTCCTGATGATCGCCGCCACAGCCATCACCACCGTCGGCGCAGCCCACGTAGCCCGTCACCGGGCCCAGACAAGTGCCGATCTGAGCGCCCTGGCCGCCGCCAAACTCGCCATCGCCGACCCCGACGAAGCCTGCCGCGCCGCCAAACGCATAGCCGAAGCCAACCGAGCAGCGCTCACCAATTGCGCCCTCGCCGCAGAAATGGTCGACGTCGACACCGCTGTGCGGATCACTCTTCCGGCCATCGGCGAGCGCATCATCACCGCCCACGCCCGAGCCGGCCCAACCCGCATAGGCCCGCTCCGCCCATAGCCTCAGCGCTCAATCGCGCCGCGGCGCGTGTACCTGGCGTCAGGCGCCTCCGGTCCCCGCCCCAGGTCCCGTACCTCGGCTAATGCGCCCGGCTAATGCGTCCCGGCCCTAAGCCCTTCGCTGCCAAGCCAAGGCACCTTGGTCCCAAGGGCCTCAGTCCCAACGCATCTCAGCGCCTGGATCGCGGCTCCCGTGCCCAGGTCTCGGGCCTCGGCTCCCGTGCGTCGGTCTCGGGCCTCGGCTCCCGACTGCACCCCACCTGCTCCTGCCCCTGCTCCCGCTCCTCGCTCCTCGCTCCTGCTCCCGCCCCCGTCCCCGCTCCCCGCTCCCGCTCTCGCCCCGCTCCCGCTCTCGCCCCGCTCCTCGCGCCTGCTCATCTTGGGTCCGACTCCCGGTGCCAGCAGCCCCTGAATCCCCGTCTCTCCTGAGGTGAAAGTGCCGCAAGTGGCAAGGTCGCAAAAGAATCACGACTTCTTGGACGCGGTGTCCAAAAGTGGCACGGCTCACATAAGGTCGCGCTTACCTCCGGGTCCATGCCGTCTGGGCTGAGATCTAGGACATGTCGTGATCCAGTGGCTAGGCTGCTCGGCACCTTGAGGTGGGTATGTCCTAGCACTTCCGGATGCCGTACGAGCGCTTGTGGGGGCGGGCGGAGCGACGGCGCGAGGCTTTCGTTGGAGGGAAGCGTCGTGACGGTGGTTCGCAGACTGTTAGCCGCATCGGCGGTCACGTCGATCGTGACCACCTCCCTGGTCTTGGGCTCGGCGGCGCCGGCGCAGGCCAAGGCGGTGCTCAACGCGCCGGCGAAGGTGACGAGCAACTCCTCGGTGACCATCACCGGCACCGTGGACCCGCTCTTCGACGCGATCCTCTACGTCGACGGTTCCGAGGTGGCCAAGGGTGACCAGCGGGTCAGTTACACCTGGAATCCCTCCGAGCGGCAGAACGGGAGTTACACCCTTAAGCTCGTCCAGAAGGGCAAGCTCGTAGGTGCCCGGTGGGATGAAACGAGCGCCACCCTCAAGCAGGCCATCCCGCCGGCCACGCCTTCAGGGGTCGATGCCAGGCTGCAGGGCAACGACCAGATCGTCGTCACCTGGCCCAAGGGTGACGAGCCGGACCTGCAGAGCTACGAGGTGGCCACGACCCAGTCCGGTGTCGTGGGAAAGCTGCCCGTGGGCCAGGCCTGTTCGAGTTCGTCGTGCAAGGCGGTGCTCGCCGTACCACCCAAGGCCGCCGGGCAGCCGGTCGGATTCACCGTGAAGGCCCACCGCAGCGACGGCGAAGGCGGGAGCATCGCGTCGGGGTTCTCGGCCCCCGCCGTTGTCATGATCCCGGCTCCGCCGGCCGCGAAGCCCAAGAAGACCACCCAGCCGACCACGGCGCCGAAGGACAAGAACAAGCAGGGCGTCGAGGCGTTCCCCACGCTCCCCGCCAAGGACAAGAGCAAGCCCGCGACCACCACCAACGCGCAGACTCCCAAGGTCAAGCAGAAGCTCCCCGAGATTCCCGAAACCGACGAACAGGGCAATTTCCCGCTGCCTTCACCCGAGGCGAGCGGGCCGAAGGCGGACGGTGACGCGGGCACTCTGACGCCGGAATCCGACGGGAGCACCGACGGTAAGGAAGCGCCCGCCGTCGAGACGGGCGTCAAGGCCCAGTCCTCGGAGTCGCCGATCGGCACGATCGGTCAGTACGGCTTGTACGTGGCGGGTGGCCTGATCCTGCTCCTCCTCGCCGCCCATGGTGGTGCCTGGGCCCGCCGCCGCGCCCTGGCCGCCGCCGGCGCTGCCGCTGCTGGTCCAGGCGCGGGCCCGACTAGGGGCTCCGCTGCTGGGGTATGGACCTCTGGCGCCACGCCCCGACCCGGCGGCCAGGTCACCGGTCCGGTCTCCGCTCACAGCCATCTCGCCAACGACAGCCTGCCTCCGACCTCCAGCGCCCCGCGCCGCTCGGCCGTGGTCCTCGCCGTGGCCAAGGTCCGTACGGCCAAGCAGCCCGAGCAGCCAGCGGTGCCCGATCAGTTACGGCAGGACGCGTCACCTGTCTCGCTGCCGCTGTATCTGAGTGCCGACGATTTGAAGGCGGGTCAGCGGGAGGCTGAAGCGGTTCGCTCAGGTCAGCGCGACGCTGAGGTTGTTCGCTCGGGTCAGCGCGACGCTGAGGCGGTTCGCTCGGGTCCGCGTGAAGCTGAAGTGGCTCGCGCAGGACAGCGAGAGGCTGAGGAGGTTCGCTCGGGACAGCGCGATGCCGCTTTCACGGGGGCTGCGCACCAGCTTGACGCTGACATCCCTCGTCCTGAGCTTGGCGCTGGCTCTGGTCTTGGTTCTGGCTCCGTACGGCAGGCGGGTGCCCATGAGGCTCGGGCGGACGCCGTACGAATCTCGGTGGAGCGCGAAGGCGGCCCCGTCAGGGCAGACCTGGGGCCTCGGCATGAGCCCGTACGGCTTGCGCTGCCCAGTTCGGCGGTGACCGTCGTGCCTGAGGGTGAGCGGGGTGCGGCGCGTCCTGCTATCAAGATCGAGGAGCGTTGGGACGACTATCTGCCGCCCAGCCCTCGCTCCATGGAGGACAGCGGCTTCTGGGAGCGGCCGCAGCCGGGGGCAGGAGACTTCTGGGCGGCCGACGAGGACGAGCTCGCCGAACGGCGGCGGCGCCGGGACGAGGAGAGCTGAGCTTCCTCCGCCGGCGGGGGCGAGCGGCCGGGCACTCGGTTGGGTGCCCGGCCGCCTGCCGTCCGCTTGGTCGGTCGGGGCTTGGGCGTCGTGCGTGCTCCGGCTTCGGGGCGCTGGCTGGTTGAGCTCGTCGCGGCCCGTGTGGAGCGGCTGGCCGAGATGGCCTCAGCGCGGGCGATTGGTGTGACGTCGGGCCGGGACGAGGTCAGGGCGAGGGGCCTGGCATCGGGATGACGGCGCGAGTTCCGGTGTCACGGCGCGGGCTGTGGGATTTGGGCGCGGTGCTGGGACGAGGACGCGGGTTCGCGTGAAGGCAGGGTGCGATTCCAGGGCGGGTCCGGGGTCCGGGGTCAGGGTCCGGGTTAGGGGGATTTTCAGAGGGCGGGGTCAGAGGGCCGGTCAGAGGGCCGGGTCAGGGAACCTCGCGTCGCTGGTGTCTCGGCGCTGAGCAGCGTGTCAAGCAAGCGCAACGCCCCCGCCTTGTCCAGTGGCTCGTTGCCGTTCCCGCACTTGGGGGACTGGATGCACGATGGGCACCCCCGCTCGCACTCGCACGACCCGATCGCCTCCCGTGTGGCCGTCAGCCACTCCGAGGCGCGTGAGTAGCCGCGTTCGGCGAAGCCGGCGCCGCCCTCGTGGCCGTCGTAGACGAAGACCGTGAGCGTGCCGGTGTCCGCGTGGAGTTCGGTCGAGACGCCGCCGATGTCCCAGCGGTCGCAGGTGGCGAACAGGGGGAGCAGGCCGATGGCGGCGTGCTCGGCGGCGTGGGCGGAGCCGCCGAGGTCGAAGCCGGCCTCGGCGAGCGGGGCGACGACGTCGGCGGGGAGGGTCCACCAGACGGCGCGGGTGCGGAGGGTGCGCGGGGGCAGGTCGAGGGGCTCGTCGCCGAGCATTTCGCCGGTGTGCATGCGGCGTTTGAGGTACGACACCACCTGACGCGTCACCTCCACCTCGCCGAAGTGCAGGTCGGCGGCGCCGAGGGCGTGGGAGCGGATGGTGGACAGGATGCTGATCTCGGTGATGTCGCGGGCGAAGGTGGAGTAGTCGGGCTGGGCGGCGCACACCAGGGCGACGCCGGAATCGAGGTCGAGCTCTTCGACGAGGAACGTCTCGCCCTGGTGGATGTAGACCGCGCCCGTGTGGACGGTGGTGTGGGAGGAGGGCTCGTCGACGGTGCCGAGGAGGCGGCCGGTCGCGGACTCGACCACCTGGACGGGGGACGCTCCGGAGCCGCGGATGTCGGCCAGGTCGGTGGCGCGTTCGCGGCGGGTCCAGTACCAGCCGGCGGGGCGGCGGCGGAGCAGGCCGTCGGTGACGAGGCCGGCGAGGACCGCTTCCGTGGTGTCGCCGAAGATCTCCAGGTCGGCGTCGGTGAGGGGGATCTCGGCGGCGGCGGCGCACAGGTGCGGGGCCAGGACGTACGGGTTGTCGGGGTCGAGGACGATCGCCTCGACGGGCCGGCCGAACAGCGCCTCGGGGTGGTGGACGAGGTAGGTGTCGAGGGGGTCGTCGCGGGCGATCAGTACGGCCAGCGCGTCCTGACCGTCTCGGCCCGCGCGGCCTGCCTGCTGCCAGAGGGAGGCTCGGGTGCCGGGCCAGCCGGTGATCAGGACGGCGTCGAGGCCGGAGACGTCCACGCCGAGTTCGAGGGCGTTGGTGGAGGCCAGGCCCATGAGGGTGCCGGAGCGGAGCGCCTTTTCGAGGAGGCGGCGGTCTTCGGGGAGGTAGCCGGCGCGGTAGGCGGCGACCTTGTCGGGGAGAGCGCTCCAGTCTTCGGTGCCGGAGGAGCGGGGGGCGGGGACTGTGGGGGTGTGAGCCCCGGGGAGCGGCTCGCCGGGGGGTGGGGTGGTGGGGGACGAGGGTGAAGTGGGGGACGAGGGCGAGGCGGAGGGTGAGAGTGAGGGCTCGAGGGCCGACGGCGAGGCGGGGGGTGAGGGCTGGGCAGCGGTGAACGGCTCGGAGGCGGGTGAGGGCTCGGTGTCAGGGGGCGGCACCGGCGCGGTGGCTGGGCCCGGCGCGGGAGCGTCGTCGGGCAGGGAGTACGGGTCGTCCCATGACATGGGGAACGGCATCGCGGGCCGCTGTGCCGTACTCGACAAGGACACCGCGACGTCGGCGAGTTTGGCCCTGGCCGAGAGGGCCACGCTCTCGGCGCCTCGGCGCGAGCGGACGAACGCGAGGGTTCGGACGTCGGACAGGACGAGATCGGCGAGCAGGTCCGCGGCCTCGGCCGTGGCGGTGCGGCGGACGGGAGCGCCGCCCTCGCCCCGCAGATCGGTCAGGGGCGGCTCCCAGAGCGCGAAGGTGGTCGCCCCACGCGGAGACGCGTCCGTGGCCACCTCGGCCATCTCCAGCCCCGTCAGCCGCATCCCTGACAGCGCCGGGTCGCTCGCGGTGGCCGAGGCGAGGAAGAAGACGGGCCGTGAGCCGTACCTGGCGGCGACGCGGCGCAGGCGCCTGAGGATCTGGGCGACGTGGGAGCCGAAGACGCCGCGGTAGCCGTGGCACTCGTCGACGATGACCATGCGGAGGCGGCGGAAGTAGGACGACCAGGACGAGTGGCGGGGGAGCATGCTGCGGTGGAGCATGTCGGGGTTTGTCAGGACATAGTTGGCGTGCTGGCGGACCCAGGTGCGTTCCTCGAAGGGGGTGTCGCCGTCGAAGGTCGCGGCGCGAAGCTGGGTGATCTTGAGTTCGCGCAGCGATCTGAGCTGGTCGGCGGCCAGAGCCTTGGTCGGCGTGAGATACAGCACAGTGCCGCCGTCGAAGATCGAGGAGACGGCCGGGGTGAGGTACGCGAGCGACTTGCCCGACGCGGTGCCTGTGGCAATGATCACGTTTTGGCCGCGATGTGCCAGATCTGCGGCTTCGTACTGATGTGGCCAGAGACCCGGGATGCCGTGGTTCGCCAAGCGCGTAACCAGCAGCTCGGGCGCCCAATTCGGCCATCTCACTTGACCCGCCTGACGTGCTGGAACATGCTCCACATGAGTGACGCGCTCATGACGTGCAGGAACTCCGAGCAGGTGCTGGAGGAGTGGACCGGCTCGGCGTGGGGAGGAAGTCGAGGAAGTCACTGGTTTCCAGTCTGGCATCCATGGGCAAAGTCGCCGGGAATCGTGATTTCGTATAGACGTAAGCAAGACCCGTGGTTGAATGCCGCGCGTCGGGGTCGGGCAGCTCAAGGCTGTCAGACCTGAAAGAGTACTTCGCAGGCGAGGCGCTGGAGGATCTGTGGATCTGAAGTTGGATCACCACAACGAAGACCGGCTCACCATCGTGGAGGTCGAGGGTGAGATCGACGTCTACACGGCGCCCAGGTTGCGTGAGTTGCTGATCGATCTGGTCAACAAGGGCAACTTCCACCTGCTCGTCAACATGGAGAAGGTCGACTTCCTCGACTCGACCGGCCTGGGTGTCCTGGTCGGCGGGCTGAAGAGGGTTCGAGCGCACGACGGCTCACTCGAGCTGGTGTGCACTCAGGAGCGCATCCTGAAGATCTTCCGGATCACCGGACTCACCAAGGTCTTCGGAATCTACGCTTCGGTCGACGAGGCCAAGGAAGCTCACGGCCGAGACAAGTAGTCATGGCTACCGTCGAGCTGACGTTCAGCGCTCTCCCCGCGCACGTGCGGACCGCCCGGCTCGTGGCGACGGCGATCGCCCGTCGTACAGGCGTCGAGGAGTCGCTGCTGGACGAGGTCAGGCTCGCAGTCGGTGAAGCATGCTCCCGGGCGGTCGAGGCGCACCGCGCCCACTGCCCGGGAGAGCCGATCCGCATCGAGCTGAGTGACGATTCTGGGCGTTTCGAGGTCACCGTGAGTGACCAGGCGCCCAGTGACGAGCATGAGCATGATCGACCACTCGATCTGAGCATGCTGTCCGACTCCTACACGAGCGGCTTCGGCATCGCGGTCATCGCGGGCCTGGCCGACGACGTGGAGGTGTTCCCCAGCCCCAAGGGGATGAGGATTCGGATGAGCTGGCCGGCGTCCGCCAACGGGCGCGCGGGCTGACGCAGCGCGGTTGTTCGTGTTGCGGGTGTGTGTTTGTAGGGCGCTTCCTTGTGAGGGTTTCTCTCGTTTCTCTCGGTGCGGCGCTCTACGGGCGTTTTCTTCACTTGCGGTTGCCGGACGGCCGGCGCGGCGCGGGGTTCCTGCGGGGGCCGGCGCGAGGTTCTTTACGGCCGGTGCGAGGTTCTGTACGGCTGCCGCAAGGTTGGGCCCAGTCGCCGTCCGGGGCCGGGCTCTGTCCAGGGGCACGGCCGGCCGGTGCGCGTGGCCGGGCGCCGTTACGGCCTCATAGCCGGGCGGGCTCACAAGGCAGCCGGGCGGGCTCACAAAGGCAGCCGGGCGAGCTCACGAGAGACAGCCGGGCGCGCTCACGGGAGCGGGGGCGCCGGGGACGGCTGCGTGTGGACGCGCCGTTGACTCCACGACCTGACGCGGCCTTCACAGGGCGCGCGGCTTGGAGCGTTCCTGCCCCGGATTTCGGTTAGGACTTTTAGCCCTTCAGTTGCGACCGTAACGTAAGTGCAATACCCGCAAATCGGCCCACTCCCTGGGGATTACTGGACGCGCAGCCAATTGGCCGACCAAAGAGCCTTCATATCTGTTGAAGCCCTGCGTAGACTCCCGGCACCGGCCAAGGTGATCCGACGTAGCTTCGGACTCAACCGGAAGCGGCTGCCCATAACCCGGATGGCCGCCGCTCCAAAAGATCCCGCCGATTGCGACGTCGCCATCCGGGCAGGACGTACCCGTCTTGCCGAGGAGAACGATGTCTAGGCTCTATCTGGCCGCCGCGCCAGAATCCACGCTCAATCTGAGCGGTAACAACCTCACAATAGTGGTCGTGGTCGCCGCTGTGGCGCTGATCGCACTAGCCGTCGCCGGCGGTTTGGTGCGCGAGGTGCTCAAGGCCGACCAGGGCACCGAGCGCATGCAGAACATCGCCAGGGCTGTCCAGGAGGGCGCGGCGGCGTACCTGTCCAGGCAGTTCAAGACGCTCGCCGTCTTCGTCATCCTGATCCCGATCGTCCTGTTCCTGCTGCCGGGCTCGATGGACGTCAAGATCGGCCGTTCGATCTTCTTCGTGGTCGGCGCGGGATTCTCCGCCCTGACCGGCTTCATGGGCATGTGGCTGGCCGTACGCGGAAACGTGCGCGTGGCCGCCGCCGCCCGGACGAGCGGTGAGAAGAAGGCCATGCGCATCGCCTTCCGCACCGGTGGTGTGGCGGGCATGTTCACCGTCGGCCTGGGCCTGCTCGGCGCCGCCGTGGTCGTGCTGCTTTACAAGGGCGACGCCCCCGGCGTGCTGGAGGGCTTCGGCTTCGGCGCCGCGCTGCTGGCGATGTTCATGCGAGTGGGCGGCGGCATCTTCACCAAGGCCGCGGACGTCGGCGCGGACCTGGTCGGCAAGGTCGAGCAGGGCATCCCCGAGGACGACCCCCGCAACCCGGCGACCATCGCCGACAACGTGGGCGACAACGTCGGCGACTGCGCCGGCATGGCGGCCGACCTCTTCGAGTCGTACGCGGTCATGCTGGTCGCCTCCCTGATCCTGGGCAAGGTGGCCTTCGGTGAAGAGGGCCTGATCTTCCCGCTGATCGTCCCGATGATCGGTGTGCTCACCGCGATCATCGGCATCTTCATCACCGGCATGCGCGACCGCGACCGCAACGGCATGGCCGCGATCAACCGCAGCTTCTTCATCTCCGCCGCGATCTCCGCGGTGCTCGTGGCCGCGGCCGCCTTCTGGTACCTGCCCAGCAGCTTCTCCCAGCTGAGCGGCGCCCAGGTGCAGTCCGACGCCGACCCGCGCCTGGTCGCGATCGGCGCGGTGCTGGTCGGCCTGGTCCTGGCCAGCGCGATCCAGCTGCTCACCGGCTACTTCACCGAGACCAACCGCCGCCCCGTCAAGGAGATCGGCGAGAGCTCGCTCACCGGCCCGGCGACCGTCATCCTGGCCGGCATCAGCGTCGGCCTGGAGTCCGCGGTCTACACGGCGCTGATCATCGGCGGTGCGGTCTACGGCGCGTTCCTGCTCGGCTTCGGGAACGTGACGCTCGCGCTGTTCGCGGTCGCGCTGGCCGGTACCGGCCTGCTGACCACCGTCGGCGTCATCGTCTCGATGGACACCTTCGGCCCGGTCTCCGACAACGCCCAGGGCATCGCCGAGATGTCCGGCGACGTCGAGGGCGAGGGCGCCCAGGTGCTCACCAGCCTCGACGCCGTGGGCAACACCACCAAGGCGATCACCAAGGGCATCGCGATCGCGACCGCCGTGCTCGCCGCGACCGCGCTGTTCGGAGCCTTCCGCACCGCGGTCGAGGGCGCGCTGGCGGAGGCGAGCGCCGGGGTCAAGGCGGTGCTCGGCGACTTCGCGACGTTCAGCCTCGGCATCGACCAGCCGAACGTCCTCGTCGGCCTGATCATCGGCGCCTCGGTCGTCTTCCTGTTCTCGGGTCTGGCGATCATGGCCGTGGGCCGCGCCGCGATGCGCGTGGTCTTCGAGGTCCGCGAGCAGTTCCGCAGCAAGCCGGGGATCATGGCGGGCACCGAGACTCCGGAGTACGGGCGCGTCGTCGACATCTGCACCCGTGACTCGCTCCGCGAGCTGGCCACCCCCGGCCTGCTGGCCGTCATGACGCCGATCGCGGTCGGCTTCGCGCTCGGATACGCGCCGCTCGGCGCCTTCCTGGCCGGCGCCATCGCGTGCGGCACCCTCATGGCCGTCTTCCTCGCCAACTCCGGTGGCGCGTGGGACAACGCCAAGAAGCTGGTCGAGGACGGGCACCACGGCGGCAAGGGCTCCGAGGCCCACGCCGCCACCGTCATCGGCGACACCGTCGGCGACCCGTTCAAGGACACCGCCGGTCCGGCGATCAACCCGCTGATCAAGGTCATGAACCTGGTCGCGCTGCTGATCGCGCCGGCCGTGGTGCTCTACGCGGACAGCCCGGCGATGCGGATCGGGATCACCGCGGTCGCGGTGGCCGTGGTGGTGGCGGCGATCATCGCCTCCAAGCGCCGCCACGTGTCGATCGCGCCGACCAACGACCGTGAGAAGGAGCCTGTCGCCTCGTAGGTGACGTGGTTCACGCGAAGGCCCTCCGGCTGGTTCCGGGGGGCCTTTTCACGTTTCCGCAGGAGAAGCGGGGCTTCCCAGCAGGGCAGGGAAATGGCAGCGGGCAGGGAAAGCACGAGAGGGCAGGGGGCAGGCGGCGCGGGGGCGCGGGCCGTACGCGTGGGAGACTGAACCCATGGAAGAGCAACGGCCGAACGGCGGGAAGACCCTGGCCATCATCCTCCTGGCGATGCTGGTGATCCTGGCCGTGATCACCGTGCTGGCCGTGTGGGCCACGAGCAGGGGCTGAGCGACGATGACGACCCGCACCCTCATCCTGCTCCGCCACGCCAAAGCCGCCCAGGTCCTCGGCCTGGCCGACCGCGAGCGCCCCCTGACCGACCGGGGCGAGCGCGACGCCAAGCGGGCGGGCGACGCCATCCGCGAGGCCGGCCTCGCCCCCGACCTGGTGCTCTGCTCGCCCTCGACCCGCACCAGGCGTACGGCGGAGCTGGCCTTCCCCGACACGGAGACGAGCTTCGAGCGCGAGATCTACGAGGCCTACCCGGAAGATCTGCTGGAGGTCGTGCGCAGGACCGACGACGCGGTGCGGACC
This sequence comes from Nonomuraea soli, assembly GCF_013761175.1. Lineage (GTDB taxonomy): Bacteria > Actinomycetota > Actinomycetes > Streptosporangiales > Streptosporangiaceae > Nonomuraea > Nonomuraea soli. Next base: position 119,836 of record NZ_JACDUR010000003.1, on the reverse strand, counting down.
GTGGTGTTGTGCGGGCACAACCCCGCCATCGAGGAGCTCGCCGGCGGCGACCATCACATGCGCCCGGGCGCGTACGCGGTGATCGAGATCGAGTGTCCGTGGGTAGACCTCTGGCCAGGGGAGGGACGCCTGGTCGCGCGCTGGGATCCCAAGGAGAACTGACCGGGGACACTGCCTATGCGGGCGACGGCCGCCAGAGCGTTGCGACGCGGATTCGAGCTGCCCGCCCGGCCGCCGTGGGGCTACGGCGTGCTGTGCGCGGTCTCGATGGCGCTGCCGCTGGTGGCCGGGCTGGTCGGCGGGCATCCGCATTACGGGTCGATCGCCGCGCTCGGCGCTTACTTCACGGCGTTCGGCGACGTGTACGGCAAGCCGTACGGCGTGCGGGCGCGCAGGGTGCTGGCCACGGTGGCGCTCATCTCGGCGGCGTTCTGGCTGGGCGCGTTGTTGTCGCCCTTTCCTGCGGCGGCGATCGTCGCCGTGGGGCTGGTGGCGGCGGCGGGCGCGCAGTGGCGCACGTTCGGGGTGCCGCCGGCGCTGGCGCTGGTGGTGGGGTACTACGACGCGCTGCCGATCGGGTGGACGCCGCCGCTGATGCTGGCCGGCGGCGGGCTGCTGTACGCGGTGCTGGCGCTGGCGGCGTGGCCGTTCAACCGGCTGGATCCGCTCACGTCGGCGTTGAGTCAGGCCTGTACGGCTGCCGCGAGCCTGCTCGACGGGCTGAAGCTGGGCGAGGAGGAGTGGCACGAGCGGCGGCAGCGGTTGTCGAAGGCGATCGGGGCGGCGGCCACGGCTTCTGCCTCGTTTCACAGCTCGGACGACCATGATCGCACTCCGGACAACTACGTGGGGGTGCTGCGGCGGGTCTTCCACGAGACGGTCGCGCTGCGGGTGCTGGTGGAGGGCATGGGGCGGGCGCCGGATCCGCGTGCTGCGGTCGGTGCGCTGGCCGGGGCGCTCAGGGAGGCGGCCGCGGGGAGCGCGGTAGGGGTGCCGGTGGCGCTGTCGGCGGTGGCGGCCTACGCGGAGCAGGTCAAGCACGCCACAGCGAAAGCCGGCGAAACCTCCGCCGAGCTGGCCCGCCTGGCAGCCGTACGCCGCTGCCTGGATCGTATGGCCGCCGCCGTCCGCACCGCCGGCCTCCTGGCCTCCCAGGGCGTGCACGCGCCCGAGCGCCGCCCCCGCCTGGCCTGGCCGGAGCTCAAGGAGCCGGCCCACGCCGCCCGCGTCGGACTGACGACCGCCCTGGCCATGGCCCTGATGATCGGCTTCCACGCCCACCACGGCCGCTGGTTCGTCTTCATGGTCCTCATGGCCATGCGCTCCACCTACGGCGACACCGTCGAGCGCGTGGTCCTCCGGGTCGCCGGTACGGTCGTCGGTGCCACGGTGGCCGCGCTGATCCTCGCCCTCGTCCCCGGCAGGTTCACCATCGTCGGCATCGTTCTCGTCTTCGGCACCGCGGGTTTCGCCTTGCGGGAGGTGAGCTTCGGCTACTGGAGCATTCTCGCCACCCCGCTGGCCCTGATGTTGTCGGACTTCGCCACCACGCTCGACTGGCCCGCGGCGGCGGCGCGGCTGGGGCTGACCGCGGCGGGCGGTGTGCTGGCGCTGCTGGCGGCGAGGGTGTTGTGGCCCAGGGGCGAGGCGGGCAAGCCGAGGGGCTATCTCGTCGACCTGCTGGTCAGGCATGCGAGCCTGGTGCGGACCCTGGCGGAGGGCGATCTCAAGGCGGTGCCGGAGCGCATCGTGCAGGCGGGGGACGCCGCCGTGGCGCTGGACGAGTCGCTGGCGCGCCTGGCCAAGGAGCCGCCGATGCGCGAGGCGCCGAAGGAACTGGTCGAGGCGGTCGCGATCAGCAGGAGGATCAGGGACGACTCGATGCTCATGTCAGCGGTGCTGGGCGGCCAGGATGGTGCCGACGGCGCCGTGGTGGCGGTGCTCGACACCGTCGCCGACCAGCTGGAGGCCTTGGCGCGTGCCGTACAGGACGGCGAGGAGCCGCCGCGCCTGGGGCGGCTCGACGCGGCGGGCCGGGAGCTGACGGCGCGGCCCGCGCTGCGCGCGTTGTGTGAGGACGTGGTTCAGCTGGCGTCTTCCGCGTCGGCCGCCTCGATCTCGTCGCGCGGGATGCCGAGCAGGTAGAGGATCGAGTCGAGGTAGGGCGTGTTGACGGTGGTGTCGGCGGCCTGGCGCACGACGGGCTTGGCGTTGAACGCGATGCCGAGCCCGGCGGCGGCGATCATGTCGAGGTCGTTGGCGCCGTCGCCGATGGCCACGGTCTGGCTCATCGGGATGCCCGCGGCCGTGGCGAACCTCTCCAGCGCCCTGGCCTTGCCGGGACGGTCGACGATCTCGCCGGTCACGCGGCCGGTCAGCACGCCGTCGGCGACCTCCAGGGTGTTGGCCGCGGAGTAGTCGATGCCGAGGTCGTCGACGAGGGCGTCGGTGATCTGGGTGAAGCCGCCGCTGACGATGGCGAAGCGGTAGTCGAGGCGCTTGAGTGTGCGCACGAGGGTGCGCGCGCCGGGGGTGAGCACGACCTCGCGGCGCACCTTCTCGAAGACCTCGGCCGACAGCCCTTCGAGCAGGGCGACGCGGCGGCGCAGCGATTCTGCGAAGTCGAGCTCGCCGCGCATGGCCTCCTCGGTGACGCGGGCCACCTCGTCGAGGCAGCCGGCGTGGGCGGCCAGGAGCTCGATGACCTCGCCCTGGATGAGCGTGGAGTCGACGTCCATGCAGATGAGGCGCTTGGCCCGGCGCGAGAGGCTGATGCGCTGGACGGCGACGTCGACCTCTTGAAGAGCTGCTTCGAGGGCGAGTTCGGCACGCAACGTCTCGGGGTCGGCGCCGGAGACGGACAGCTCGATGGAGGTCACCGGCCACTGGGCCAGGCGCTCGATGCGGTCGATGTTGGCGCCGGCGGCGGCGATGCGCCCGGCGATGCCGGCGATGGCGGCCGGCTGCAGCGGCTGGCCGAGCACGCTGATCGACAGGCGGCCGCGCCGGCGGCGTTCCTTGACCGACGAGCCGGTGGACAGCTCCACCTCCATGCCCAGGTCCTCGGCCACGTGCTCCACCGCGGTCCACAGGCCGCCGATGGTGGTGCCGGTGCCGGTCGACGGCCCGCCCGCGTAGGCGATGAGCACGCCCAGGGTCAGCCGTCCCCGGATGACGACCTGTTCGATGTCGGCGACGGTCACCGGGAAACCGGACAGGACGGCGAAGAGGCGCGAGGTGACCCCCGGCCGGTCGGGGCCGGTGAGAGTGATCAGGAGGGTTCGCTGGTCCACACCGGCCACGCTACTGGGCGCGCCGTCATGGTCGTGCAGGAGGTTCACCATGTGGACGGGTGAGTTTCGGGTGGCGGCAACCATCGCCTGCGTTCATTGGACCCATGTACACCGTCGGGCTCGCGCAATCGGCCGCGGACCTCAGGGCCGCGCAACGTCTCCGCTATCAGGTCTTCGCCGACGAGTTCGGCGCCCGGCTCGACTCCCCGGTGAGCGGGCACGACGTCGACCGGTTCGACGCCTACTGCGATCATCTGCTGGTCCGCTCGGAGGGCGAGGTGGTGGGCACCTACCGCCTGCTGCCGCCCGGCCGTAGCGACCAGCTCTACTCCGAGACCGAGTTCGATCTGAGCCCGCTGAAAGCGATCAGGCCCGGCATGGTCGAGACCGGCCGGTCGTGCGTGCACCCCGATCACCGCACGGGGACCGTCATCGGCCTGATGTGGGCGAGCATCGCCCGCTACATGGTCGACGGCGGGCACAGCTGGCTGGTGGGCTGCTGTTCGGTGCCGGTCGAGGATGCCGGCGACGTGGCCGACCGGGTGCCGCTGGGCCCGGAGGAGTATCGGGTCAAGCCGCTGCTGCCCTGGTCGGACCTGGGTCAGGAGCGTCGCAGCGACTTCCGGCTGCCGCCGCTGCTGCGCGGCTACCTGCGCCTGGGCGCGTGGGTGTGCGGGCCGCCCGCGCTGGATCCGGCTTTCGGGACGGCCGATTTCCTGGTGCTGCTGCCCATGTCGCGGGTGAACGACCGCTACCTGCGCCACTTCCTGGGGGAGCGATGAGCTGGTTTCCCACCTCGCCGTGCACGCCGCAGGCCTGCATCCAGAAGCCGTCGCGGCCCGCGTCGTGGGTGCGCAGGCTGGTGCGGGTGCTGGCCGCCGTGTCCGTGGTCGCGGCCGCGCTGGTGGTCAGGGGCACCTCGCCGGCCTGGTCGCGCGCGCTGGTGCGGGCCCTGGGCATCAGGATCGAGGTACGGCGGGGCTTCGCCGTGTACGGCGGGGCGGGCTGGCCGAGGGAGGTGGGCGGCGACGGCTCGGCACTCATCGTGGCCAACCACATCTCGTGGCTGGACCCGCTGGTCATGGCGGCGGCGCTGGGCGGCACGCCCCTGGCCAAGCAGGAGGTCGCGACGTGGCCGCTGATCGGCGGGCTGGTGCGGCGCTCCGGCGCGCTGTTCATCGTCAGGGGCTCGCTGCACGCCCTGCCCGAGGCGGTGGCCAGGGTGAGCGCGGCGTTGCGTGAGGGGCGCAGCGTCGCGGCCTTCCCCGAGGGCACGACCTGGTGCGGCCGAGGTGGCGGCACCTTCCGCCCCGCCGTCTTCCAGGCGGCGCTCGACGCCGGGGTGCCGGTCAGGCCGGTGGCGCTGGCCTATCGCGAGGACAACCAGCAGGGCTCGACGGCGGCCGCCTACATCGGCCAGGACAGCCTGCTGAGCTCGGTGTTCAGGATGGTGTCTGTGCGGCGGCTCACGATCCAGGTCACCGTGTTGCCGCCGCTGACGGCGGTGGACCGCAGGCATCTGGCGCGTGCCGCCGAGGCGGCGGTCGTCTGCGTCACGGGGCAGGCGGTTCGTCAGACCGGAAGGGTGCTGCACCCTTCCGGCCTGACGGTGGGCTAGCGGACGATCTTGGACTTGACCGTCTTGCCGTAGAACCAGGAGTTGAAGCCGCCCAGGCGGTCGATCTCGTCCTTGGGCAGGTCGGTCATACCGGTGGGGATGTCGTAGACGATGGCGCCCAGCTTGGCGGTGGCGGTGCCCTTGGTGCCCTTCTTCAGCTGGATGTGAAGGGTCAGCCAGTCGCTGTCGCCCTTCTCCAGGACCCACGGGCCCCAGCAGAGGATGTTCCTGGTGTCGGCCATGGCGCACCGGGTGCCGGTCGGGCCGCTGTAGCGCAGCTTCTTCAGGTCGGTGCCCTTGGGCAGGGTGCCGCCGAGGTAGTAGTAGTCGGCCACGTGCGGGCCCTCGTTGTAGGCCTCGATCGTGTACCTGTAGGTCTTGCCGGCCTTGACCTTCTTGGGGCCCTTCACGGCCACGTCCATGACGGAGTACGGGTCGTCGGCCGTGGTGGCGGCGGAGGCGGGAGCGGAAACGAACAGCGCGGATGCGGCCACAGCGGCAGAAAGGCCGGTCAGCCACGTCTTCTTGGACATACAACGTCTCCATGAGGAAAGCGGAGGAGGACGTCGCGAATGACACCCCCGTAAATACCGGCTTTTCCTATCACGGAGGTCAAAGGCAAGTAAAGCTATTACTTAAGGATCAGGTGCACGTCGCCGAACTCGTGCCACAGATACCCCTCTCGCAGTGCTTCTTCGTAGGCGAGGAAAAGCGCCTCGGCCCCCGCCACGGCCGTCAGCAGCCGCACGTGGCTCGACACCGGTTCGTGCAATCCCGTGAGCAGCCCGTCGACCCAGCGCACCCCGGTCTCGGGCGTGACCAGATGGGTGGTCCACCCCGATGACCGCCCCGTGAGGGCCGTGGTCTCCAGCGCCCGCACGACGGTCGTCCCCACGGCGATCACCCGCCCTCCCGCCGCCCGCGTGTGCTCGACCAGCCGCGCGGTGGAGGCCGGTACGGCGAAGCGCTCGGCGTAGGGCGGCTCGCCCTTCTCCGGCGAGGCGACGCCGGTGTGCAGGGTGATGGGAGCCACGGTGACGCCGCGCGAGACCAGCTCGGTCACCAGCCGGGTGCTGAAGGGCCGGCCCGCGCTGGGCATCTCGGCGCTGCCCGGCACGGTCGCGAAGACCGTCTGGTAGTCCTCGATGGGCCATTCCCGCGGCACGTAGGAGTAGCGGATGGGCTTGCCGTACCTGCGCAGGTAGCTCTCGACGTCGCGGTCGAGCACGGCCCGCCACAGGCGCGGGGTCTCGCGGTCGAGCAGCCGCAGCGTGGCCCCTCCTGGCAGGGGGAGCCACTCGCCCTGTTCGCCGCCGCCGTAGGGCTGGGTGCCCTTGGGGCCGAGGCGGCGCAGCTCGACGAGCCAGGTGCCGTCCTCGCGGGCGGTGGAGAAGTGCACGGCCAGCCGGTCGAGGCGGACGGCCGCGGGCAGGGTGGCCGAGTTGTTCACCACGACCAGGTCGCCCGGTTCCAGCAGTTCGGGCAGCTCGGGGAAGCGGTGGTGGGAGACCTCGGCGCCGCGTGAGAGCAGCAGCCGCACCCCGTCGCGTGCCAGCCCGCGTGCCTCCGGCGGCTCGTGCGCCTCGGGCACGGACTCGAAGGCCATTCCCGCGAAGGGATCCTTGGTGAGCGCGCTCATTGCAGGTTCACCCGGCCGCTGGCGGGGCGGCTGCGCACCAGGTCGTGCAGGGTGGCGGCGACCTTGGCAGGGTCGGCGGCCCCCGCGGCCTCCTCCGCTCCGACGGCCTCGGCCAGCATGGCGGTGTTCATCTCGCCCGGATCGACCCACCACACCGCCACGTCGGGCTCTTCGGCGGCCAGCACGTTGGACAGTTGCTCCAGCGCGGCCTTGGTGCTCCCGTATCCGCCCCATCCGGCGTAGGAGCCGGTGGCGGCGTCGGAGGTGACGTTCACGATCGCGCCGTGCCGGGCGCGCAGCACGGGCAGCGTCTCCTGGACGAGAGCCAGGGGGGCGGTCACGTTGGTCTCCAGGAGCCCGCGGAAGGTGTCCAGGGGGAAGGCGTCGAGCGGGCGGATGCCGCCCAGGGCGCTGGCGTTGTTCACCAGGAGGTCGAGTTCTGGTACGGCGTCCGCGAGCCGGCGCCGGTGCGCGGGGTCGGCGACGTCGCCGGGCAGTGCCAGGGCGCCGAGTTCGTCGGCCGCGGCCCTGAGCGGCAGGGAGTCCCGCGCGGTCAGGACGAGGTTCCAGCCCGCGCCCGCCAGCGACCGCGCGAGCGCGAGGCCGAGACCGCGGGACGAGCCGGTGATCAGAGCTGTGTTCGTCATGCTCCCCAACGTAGGAACGGCGGCGCCCGCGCACATCGGGCGCTGGTCCTAGGACCTGGGACGGGGGTTGCCCGCGCCCGGCCGCCGGTATACCCTTCTTTTCCTACTATATAAGTCGGTTAAGGCGGATTAATGAGGGCCGTGGCACTGCGACTGGGCGGAGTCCTGGCGCTGCTGGGCATCTGGTGGGCGGTGGCGGCGGCGCAGATCTGGCCGCCGGTCTTCGTCCCCACCCCCGCGGCGGTCTGGGAACAGTTACTCAAGACCTCCGTCACCGGCTACAGCGGCTACTCGCTCGCCGACCACCTGCTGGTGAGCCTGGGCCGCATCCTGCTCGGCAGCCTGTACGGCATAGCGGCAGGCATCGTCGTGGGCCTGGCCCTCGGCCTGGTCCCCGCCTTCCGCGCGGTTTTCGGCCCCCTGGTCACCTTCGTCAGGACCCTGCCGCCCCTGGCCTACTTCAGCCTGCTGATCATCTGGCTGGGCATCGACGAGCCGCCGAAAATCGCCCTGCTCTTCGTGGCCGCGATGCCCCCGGTGGCGGTCGCGACCGCGGAAGCCGTGCGCGGCGTGCACGAGGACTATCTCAACGCCGCCCGCTCCCTCGGCGTCTCGCCCTGGGGTCTGCCCTTCCTCGTCGTGCTGCCTTCGGCGCTGCCCGAGGTGCTGGTGGGCGTCAGGGTCGCCGTCGGCGTCGCCTACACCACCGTGGTCGCGGCCGAGACGGTCAACGGCGTGCCGGGGATCGGCGGCATGATCCGCGACGCCCAGCGCTACAACCAGACCGACGTGGTCGTGATGGGCCTGCTCGTCATCGGGGCTTCCGGGCTGGCCATCGACCTGCTGCTGATCCGACTCCAACGCCTGCTCGTGCCGTGGCGCGGCAAGGCCTGACCCCCGGGAAACACCATGAGAAAAGCCCTCGTAGCAGCCCTGATGCTCACCCTCGCCGCCTGCTCCTCCCCGGCGGCCACGACCACCGCGTCCGGTGCCCCCGCCGAGCTCCGCATCGGCTACCAGCTCATCCCCAACGGCGACCTGATCGTCAAGGACCAGAAGTGGCTGGAGGAGGCCTTGCCCGACACCAAGATCACCTGGACCAAGTTCGACTCGGGCGGCGACGTCAACACCGCGATGGTCGCCGGGAGCATCGACATCGGCCTGGCCGGATCCTCTCCGGTCACCCGCGGCCTGTCGGCTCCCCTGAACATCAAGTACAAGGTCCCGTGGATCTTCGACGTCATCGGCGAGAACGAGGCCCTGGTCGCCAGGACCGCCACGACCGTCGCCGAGCTCAAGGGCAAGAAGATCGCCACGCCCTTCAGCTCGACCGCCCACTACAGCCTGCTGGCCGCCCTCCAGGACGGCGGGCTGGCCGAGACCGACGTGACCATCGTCGACCTGGAGCCGCCGGACATCCAGGCCGCGTGGGCCCGTGGCGACATCGAGGCCGCCTACGTGTGGACCCCGGTGCTCGGCGAGCTCCAGAAGAGCGGCAAGACCCTGATCACCTCCAAGGACCTGGCCGCCAAGGGCAAGGTCACCGCCGACCTGGCCGTGGTGCGCACCGAGTTCGCCGACGCCTATCCCAAGGCCCTGCAGACCTGGCTCGTCCAGCAGGACCGCGCGGTCAAGCTGGTGCGCGGCGACAAGCAGGCGGCGGCTGCTGCGGTGGGCCGCCAGCTCAACCTCAACTCCGCCGAGGCCTCCAGGCAGATCGACCAGCTCATCCTGCTCGACGGCAAGGAGCAGCAGGCCGCGCAGTACCTCGGCGGCGGGCTGGCCGACAACCTGCACAGCGCCGCGCAGTTCCTGTTCGGCCAGAAGAAGCTCGACGCCGTCCCCGCGCCGGAGGTCTTCAAGCAGGCCCTGGCGGTCAAGGAGCTGGCCGGTGCCTTCGCCGGATAGCGTCGCGCTGAAGGGCGTCACGCTCACCTACGGACGCAAGGTCCACGCGCTCGACGGCATCGACCTCGCCATCGAGCCGGGCGAGTTCGTCGCCATCGTGGGCCCCTCGGGCTGCGGCAAGTCCACCCTGCTCCGCCTGGTGGCCGGCTTCGCCCGGCCCACCGGGGGAGAGGTGCGGGTGGGCGGCGAGCCGGTGGCGGGGCCGGGGCCCGACCGCGGCATGGTCTTCCAGCAGCCCCGGCTGTTCCCGTGGCTGAGCGTGCGGCGCAACGTGGCCTTCGGGATCCGGCGCCACCCCGGCCGCGACGCTCGGGTCGCCGAGCTGCTGGACCTCGTGGGCCTGGCCGACGCCGCCCGGCTGCGGCCGTACGAGTTGTCGGGCGGCATGCAGCAGCGCGCGGCGATCGCCCGCGCGCTCGCGCCGGACCCCGGGATCCTGCTGATGGACGAGCCGTTCGCCGCCCTCGACGCGCTCACCCGCGAGCGGCTCCAGGAGGAGCTGCGCCGCATCTGGCAGCAGACCGGCAAGACGGTGCTTTTCGTGACGCACTCCGTGGATGAGGCTGTGTTTCTCGGCACCCGCGTCCTCGTCATGTCCAAGCGGCCAGGACGCATCGTCCTCGACCTTCCCCACCAGCCCGACCTGCGCGAGACCGTCTCGACGGCGGTACGGCAGGCGGCGGTCTAGGAGTCACCCATGCGCTTCCACTGGTTCCTGCCCACCACCGGAGACGGCCACGAGGTCCGCACCGCCATCACGACGACCGACACCTTCCGCCCGGCGGCCCGCCCTGCCACCGTGGCCTACCTGGCGCAGGTCGCCAGGGCGGCGGAACACGCCGGGTTCGAGGCCGCGCTGACCCCCGTGGGCGCGGGCTGCCCCGACCCATGGATCGTCTGCAGCGCCCTGGCCCAGCACACGTCCAGGCTGAAGTTCCTGGTCGCCTTCCGTCCTGGGTTCACGCTGCCCAGCCTGCTGGCCCAGCAGGCCCAGGCCTTTCAGGAGATATCGGGGAACCGGCTGCTGCTCAACGTCGTCACCGGCGGCGATCCCGTGGAACAGCGCTCCTACGGCGACTTCCTCGACCACGACGCCCGCTACGCCCGCACCGACGAGTTCCTCGACGTGCTCAGGCGCGCGTTCAAGGGCGAGCCGTTCGACTACCGGGGCGACTACTACACGCTCGAAGGCGGCGGCCTGACCGAGCCCATCGCCCCCGAGATCTACTTCGGCGGAGCCTCTCCCGCCGCCGAGCAGGTCGCGGCCAGGCGCGTGGACGTGGCGCTCATGTGGGGCGAGCCGCCGTCGGCCATCGCCGAGCGGGTCAAGCGGCTGCGCGACCTGGCGGGCGAGCGCCCGCTGCGTTTCGGGGTCCGGCTGCACGTCATCGCCCGCGACACCTCGGAGGAGGCCTGGGCCGAGGCCGACCGGCTGCTGAGCGGCATGGACCCGGCGCGCATCGCCAGGGCCCAGGAGCGCTTCGCCCGCTTCGACTCCGTCGGCCAGCGGCGCATGGTCGACCTGCACGGCGGCGGGAGTGCCCGAGACCTGGAGATCCACCCGGGCCTGTGGGCCGGCGTGGGCCTGGTCCGCGAAGGGGCGGGCACCGCGCTCGTGGGCTCCTACGCCGAGGTCGCCGAGCTGATCCGCCAGTACGCCGCGGCCGGCGCGGAGGAGTTCATCCTGTCCGGATGGCCCCACCTGGAGGAGGCCCTGAGGGTCGGCGATTTCGTCCTGCCCCGGCTCGTAGGGTTGGAGGGTGTCAACCGATCGTGAGGCCATCCTGCAGGCGGTCAGCTCGGCCGTGCTGGCCGTCACCCGCCACCTGTCGGTGCGCGAGGTGCTGCAGGTCATCGTGCGCTCGGCCCAGCGGCTGCTCGACGCCCGCTACGCCGCGCTGGGCGTGCCCGACGAAGACGGCTCCTTCGGCGAGTTCGTCGCGGAGGGCCTCACCGACAAGCAGTGGGACGCGATCGGCCCGCTCCCGCGCCAGCACGGCATGCTCGGCGCGATGTTGCGCGAGGGCGCGCCCGTACGGCTCGACGACCTGACCAAGGACCCCCGCTTCGAGTGGTGGCCCAGGGCGCACCCGGTGATGCGCGACTTCATCGGCGTGCCCATCAAGGACGGCGAGCAGGTGCTCGGCATCATCTTCCTGGCCAACAAGCGCAGCCCCGGCGGGTTCGACCAGGCCGACGAGGAGCTGCTCACCCTGTTCGCCGCGCACGCCGCGATCGCGCTGACCAACGCCCGCCTCTACGAACGCGGGCGCGAGCTGGCCATGCTCGAGGAGCGCAACCGCATGGCGCGAGAGTTGCACGACGCCGTCACCCAGAAGCTGTTCTCGCTGCGACTGACCGCCCAGGCCGCCGCCACGCTGCTGGAGGCCGACCCCGGAAGGGCGGCGGTGGAGCTGGAGCGGGTCCAGAAGCTGGCGGGCGAGGCGCTCTCCGAGCTGCGCGCGGTGATCGTCGAGCTGCGCCCGGCCGAGCTCGACCGGCACGGGCTGGCCACCACGCTGCGCAAGCACGTCCAGCTGCTCGACCGGCTGCACCCGATGGAGGTCTCGTTCGACGCCGCCGAGCTGCCCGATCTCGACCCGGCCGTGGAGGTCGCGGTGCTGCGCGTGGCCCAGGAGGCGCTGCACAACGCGCTGCGCCACTCGGGAGCCACCCGCGTGGCCGTACGGCTCGGCCACGCCGGAGGGGTGCTGGCGTTGTCGGTGGCCGACGACGGCACCGGCTTCGAGCAGGGCGACTCACGGGGCCTGGGGCTGGCCTCCATGCGTGACAGGGCCGAGTCGGTAGGTGGCACGCTTGCCGTGTCGTCCCACCGGGGGACGACAGTCGTGATGGAGGTCCAGGCGTGATCAAGGTGCTCATCGCGGACGATCACCCGATCGTGCGGCAGGGGCTGCGCACGTTCCTCGATCTCCAGGACGACATCACCGTGGTGGGCGAGGCGGAGGACGGTTTGCGGGCGGTCGAGCTGGTCGAGAGCCTGGAGCCCGACGTGCTGCTGCTCGACCTGAAGATGCCGCGCCTCGACGGGCTCGGGGCACTGGGCAGGTTGTCGGGCTCCGCCGTACGGGTCGTGGTCCTGACCTCGGTCAGCGACCGTGCCGACGTCGGCCCGGCGATGCGGGCGGGTGCGGCGGGATTCCTGTACAAGGACATCGACCCGCCGGCTCTGGTGCAGGCGGTGCGGGCCGTGCACGGCGGGCAGGTGCTGATGGCGCCGGAGGCCGCCGAGGCGATGATCGGCGCGCCGGTCGCGGTGCCGCTGACGGATCGCGAGCTCGAGGTGCTCAAGCTGATCGCCGCGGGCCGCTCCAACCGGGAGATCGCCGGGGCGCTGCGGGTGGCGGAGAAGACCGTCAAGACGCACGTGTCGAACGTGCTCATGAAGCTCGGCGTACAGGACCGCACCCAGGCGGCCCTGTACGCCGTGCGTCACGGCCTGGGCTGAAGGGTCAGGAGCCCTTCTTCTCGTTCTCTTCCGTCTTGGTCGGTGTCGGCGGCTTCCAGTTCTTGGTCACCGGCGGCACCCAGCGCGGGGTCGGGCGGCCGGGCGACGGCCAGATGACGGTCGTCCTGGCGGTCACCAGGTCGTAGTGGTCGTCGGCGCTCATGCCGAGCCGCTTCAGCTCGTCCTCGGGCAGGTTGTGCGCGCCGGTGGGCAGGTCCCACGAGCGCACGCCCAGCCTGGCCACGGCCGGTCCCCTGGTCTTCTTGTCGAGGGTCAGCTGGAACTGCAGGACGTCGGTCTCACCGACCGGCAGCGCCCACGGGCCCCAGCACCAGAACCACTCGCCCTTCCAGTCGCAGCGGGTGCTGGCCGTCTTGGGCCCTGTCCACCACCGGAGCCTCTTCACGACGCCCTTGGGCACCCTGCCGCCGATCCAGTAGTAGTTGGCGTAGTGGGGCCCGAGGTTCTTGGCCTTGAGCAGGTAGGTGATCTTCCCGCCGCGCGTGGTCTTCTTGTCGTACGTCAAGGAGATCTTGAACTTGGAGTACGGCGGGCGTGCGGCAGCCACCGTCACCGGGGCCGCGGCCGGGGCCGCGACCTGGGCCTGAGCGGGCGTTGTGACGGTGAGCGGCGCTGCCACCAGGGCAGCGCCGATTAATGTCGCGATGGACTTGCGCATGTAGTCGTCTCCCCGTGGGTATCCCGGAAAGCCCTGATTCTTCAGGGGTTGCTGGGATATGGGCAAACTCAGGTGCCCTTCTTGTCGTTCTGACCCTTGCTGGGAGCGGCGGGCGGCGGGGTCCAGGTGTCCCTCGGCGGGGTCCACGGCTTCGACGGGCGCGGCCAGACGATCTTCGTCTTCGCGGTCTTCAGCCAGTACCAGCCCTTGATGCCGATGCGCTTGAGCTCGCTCTCCTCCAGGTCGTCGGCGCCGGTGGGCACGTCGTAGGAGAGGATGCCGAGCTGGGCCTTGTAGCTGTTCTTGGTGTTGCTCTTCAGCGTGACCTGGACGTCGAGCCACTCGGTGTCGCCGACCTCGAGAATGTCGGGCGTCCAGCACCAGAAGCCGTAGTCGTCCCACTCGCATTCGGTGCCCTTGGGGCCCCACCAGGAAAGGCGGTCCTTGATGCCTCCGGGCAGCTTGCCGCCGATCCAGAAGTAGTCGGCGTAGTGCGGCCCGGTGTTGGTCGCGCGGATGCGGTAAGTGATCTTTCCGCCTCGCTTCACGGCCTTGGTGTAGCTGACCTTGACCTTGAAGTGAGAGTACGGGTCGTTCTGGACGACGGTGGTCTCGGCGTTGGCCGGCGCGGTCACGGTGACAGTCGCGACCAGAGCTGCGGCGAGCAGCGCGCCCATCGTGGTACGCACGATGATCATCTCCCCCTGCTGTAGCTGGAAAACCCCGCTTTTGTGGGTGATTATTACCTAAGGCAAATATTTCGCAAAGAGCGTTGATCTATGGTGGTCACGCCGGCGTCGGGGGAGACGCATGACGGGGAGGATTCGAGGTGCCTGAAACGCACCCCTTGCAACCGGGGGACCCCACCACGCTGGGCCCGTATCGGCTGCTGGGAAGGCTGGGCAAGGGGGCGCAGGGGATCGTCTACAAGGGCCAGGGCCACAACGGCGAGCTGGTCGCGATCAAGCTGCTCAACACCAAGCTGGACCGGCCGGGCATGGACGGCGAGCGCTTCATGCGCGAGGTCGCCGCGGCCCGCCGCGTCGCCCAGTTCTGCACCGCCCAGGTGCTGGACGCCAACATGGAGGGCGACACCCCCTACATCGTGAGCGAGCTCGTCGAGGGCGTCTCGCTGCAGCGCATCGTGCAGACCGACGGCCCGCGCAAGGGCGGCGCCCTGTACCGCCTGGCGGTCGGCACCGTCACCGCGCTCGCGGCCATCCACCGCGCCGGCATCGTCCACCGCGACCTCAAGCCCAGCAACGTGCTGCTCGGCCCCGACGGCCCGCGCGTCATCGACTTCGGCATCGCCCGCGCGCTCGACTCGGCGATCACCATGACGAGCGGCGTGGTCGGCACGCCCGCGTACATGTCGCCCGAGCAGATCTCCGGCGAGCGTGTCGGCCCGCCCAGCGACATGTTCAGCTGGGCCCTGACCATGGCCTTCGCCGCGACCGGCCGTCCCGCGTTCGGCCAGGACAGCCTGCCCGCGGTGATCTACCGGGTGATGAACGAAGAGGCCGACCTGTCGGCGATGCCCGACAACCTGCGCCCGCTCGTCCAGGCCTGCCTCAGCAAGCGCGCCGAGGAGCGGCCGACCGCGGCCGAGGCGCTCTTCGCCCTGCTGGAGAACCAGGGGGCCGACAACCACGCCGCGCCGCCGGTGGGCGACTCCGACCTGGCGCTGACGACCGGCTCCCAGGTCGCGGCCGAGGAAGGGCTCGCCGAGCTCTCCAACCCCGGCGCCCGCCCGGCCGGCTCCTCCGGCGGGCAGTACGGCGCGCCCCAGCAGGCCGCCGCCGGATGGGCCAACCCGTCGGGCCTGCACCCGACCCCCGCCGCCGCGCCCCCCGGCTACCGGCCACCGGCGGCGCCCGGCTTCCAGCCGCCCTCAGGCGGTCACCCGGCAGCCCCGCAGAACAGCCCCCACCAGGGCGGCCACCAGGGCGGCCACCAGGGCCCGCAAAGGGCCTACCCGCAGCCGCAGGCCGCCGCCTACCCGGCTCCCCAGGGCGCCTATCCCACGCCCGGCCACGCCTATCCGACGCCCGGCCACGCCACGCCACCCGGCGGCCAGGCTCCGCCGTACCCCTTCAACCAGCACGGCAGGAACGACAACGACGCCTTCTTCCGCGAGACGGGCCAGGAGGACAAGAACTCGGCGGGCCGCCGCAAGCGGGCAGCCCTGGTCGGCGGCGCGCTGGCGGTGGCTTTACTGGTCGCCGCCACGGTCCTGCTGGCGCCGAGCTGGTTCGACCGCACCAACGGCACCACCACCGCGGGCTCGACGAGCCAGGCCTCCTCCACGCCCACGGCCCCTCCGTCGGCCTCGCCCACGCCGTCCCCGACGCCCACCCCGTCGTCCACGCCCACCACCCCGCCCGCCCAGCTGCAGCAGCCGCTCGTCACCCTCGCCCTGGGCAAGCAGGACGGCAAGGCGCTCAAGGGCCACAGCAAGCCCGTGCAGTCGTTCTCCGGCATCTCCATCGACGGCAAGCCGCTGCTGCTGTCCGGCGGACAGGACGGCACGCTGCGCCTGTGGAACATGGACAAGCGCTCCCTGGTCACCCGCCTCAAGGGTCACCGCGGCGAGGTCTACGCGGTCGCCTGCTTCACGATGGACGGCCGGCCCAGCGCGATCACCGGCGGTTTCGACGGCAACGTCCGGTTGTGGAGCCTCGACAAGCGCAAGAGCACGGTGCTCGGCACCCACGGCGACTCGGTCTTCGCCGCCGCGGTCGGCAAGGCGGGCGGCAAGTGGATCGGCGTCACCGGCGACGCCAACGGCTACCTGCGCTTCTGGGACCTGAAGAAGCGCAAGCAGATCGGCAACAGCGTGCGCGCCCACCGCGACGGCATCAACTGGCTGAGCATCGGCAACGTCGGCGGACGCACCGTGGTCGTCACCGCCAGCGAGGACAAGACGCTGCGCGTGTGGGACCTGGCCAAGCGCAAGGCGGCGGGCAAGTACCTCAAGGGCCACAAGAAGGCCGTCTACTCCGTGGCGGTCGGCCAGGTCGACGGCAAGGCCGTGGTCGCCTCAGGCGGCGAGGACGGCTCGATCCGCCTGTGGGACGCCAAGTCGGGCAAGGCCATCGGCAAGCCGCTCACCGGCCACAAGAAGATCGTGTACTCGCTGTCCTTCGGGGTCGTCGAGGGCACCACGGTGCTGCTGTCCGGAGGCACGGACGGCACGATCCGGCTCTGGGACCCGGCCAAGCGCACCAGGATCGGCCCGGCCATCAGCGGTAGCAAGTCGCCGGTCTACGCGGTGGCCATCGTCAACGTGGACGGCACGCCGACCATCGTCTCGGCGGGCAAGGACAAGCAGGTCAGATTCTGGAAGCTGAACGCCTCGACCGGCTCCTAGCCGTAGTTGGGTTCCAGGATGGCGTGGTGGGCGGCCACCAGCGCCCGCCGTACGGCCTGGTCCAGCTCGCGCAGGGCCAGGTCGCGGGCGGCGAACTGGGTGGCCGACAGCCCGCGTTGCGAGGCCACCTCCAGCACCGCCGCCAGGCGGGCGGCCAACGCGTGCACGCGGTGGGCGCGAGCCGGATAGCCGGGCGCCAGCTCGGCGGCGCCCTGGCGCTCCGGCCGGGCGCTCACCGGGCCGTCGACACCGTCGAACGCCTGCGTGGCGGTGCGCATCACGGCCGCCAGCTGCTGCTCGGCCTCGGCCAGACTCGGCAGGTCGGCGCGGACGGGGCCCGCCTCATGGACGGTGAAGCGGGTCCCGGCGTAGGAGGATCCTCGAAGGTCGGGCTCCGGCACCAGCCCGAGGTTCCCGCCCGGCAGGACGGCGAGCACGGCCTGGCCGGCATCGAGCGCCGCCGCGTTGAAGGCGGGCGGCCCGGAGAGGCCCAGGGGGTCACCGGGCGCGGGCAGGGCCAGGCGGAACTCGCTCAGCCCGTCAATGCGCAGGGAGGCGAGACGACCACGCAAGGACGAGGCTTCCCGGCCTGTCACCGCGGGTCCCGAGACCCGCTCGACCTGGTCCACCGCCTCGTCGAGACCCACGTGTCCGGCGAGCCAGGCGTTCCCCCACGCGACCAGCGCAGCGGATACGGGCGTTTTAGCGTGCACGGATCCACGATATGCGGCGATAGGTTTGTCCCAGACCTACGGGCGTAGAGAGGATCCGGGGATGGGTGGTCAGGTGCTGCGGCTCCAGGACGTCGCCGTGCGGCGAGATGGGGCGGCCCTGCTGCGCGGCATCGACTGGACGGTCCACGAGGACGAGCGATGGGTGGTGATCGGGCCCAACGGCGCTGGCAAGACCACGTTGTTGCAGGTCGCGGCCACGTTGCTGTATCCAAGTGAGGGTCAGGTCGAGGTCCTGGGCGAAGTGATCGGCCAGACGGACGTGTTCGACCTGCGGCCACGGATCGGGCTGGCCAGCTCGGCTCTGGCCGAGCGCATCCCGCAGGACGAGAAGGTCATCGACCTGGTGCTGACCGCCTCCTATGCGATCATCGGGCGGTATTCGGAGGAGTACGACTCCAACGACGTGACCCGTGCGGTCGAGCTGATCGACATGATGGGCGCCGCGCATCTGATCAGGCGCCGTTTCGGCACCTTGTCGGAGGGTGAGCGCAAGCGGGTCCAGATCGCCCGCGCGCTGATGCCCGACCCCGAGCTGCTGCTGCTCGACGAACCCGCCGCGGGTCTCGACCTGGGCGGACGCGAAGACCTCGTACGACGCCTGTCGCATCTGGCCCAGGACCGCCGCTCGCCCACCCTCGTGCTGGTCACCCACCACGTCGAGGAGGTGCCCACCGGCTTCACCCACGGCCTGCTGCTGCGTCACGGTTCCGTGGTGGCCCAGGGGCCGCTCGACCACGTGATGACCGCCGACAACCTGTCGCGTACGTTCGGGGTGCCGTTGACGCTCGACCGCAGCGCGGAGGGCCGCTGGTACGCGCGGGCCTACTAGGCGGGCATTCCTGTCGGGAGTGATCGCCAAGGTCCGGCCATGACCGTGAAGCCGTGGCAGGAAGCCGACGACCTCCCGACGTATCTGACCCAGCTCGACGGCGCTGCCCGCAAGCAGATCGCCGCGCGGCTGGCCGACGACGCGCGTGACTCCGCCTGGCAGCGCCGTGACGCGTGACGCCTGGTGGGAGCGGCCTGCCTGCCCGGCGCCGCCCAGGTGGTCGCCTGGCTCAACCGCCGCGACCTGGCCCACCGGCTGGTCGCCCGGCGCGCGCAGGCTGCGTAACGTGCTGGACTCGCCTAGATCGTATTTGGCCGGTTGACGGGCATAGGTGACTTGAGGGAAATATCATTTCCGAGGTCGGACTCCATCTCCCCCGGAGCGTCGCCATGAACGTGGAACTACTGGCTGTCCTGGTCGTCGCGTTCGGCGTGCTGGGGTTCATCGTGGTGCGCTCCATCCGGGTCATCCCGCAGGGCAGCGCGGCCATCGTGGAGCGGATGGGCAGCTACCACCGCACCCTCACGCCGGGCACGAGCCTGGTGGTGCCCTTCATCGACAAGATGCGCGACATGCTCGACATGCGCGAGCAGGTCCAGCCGTTCCCGCCGCAGACGGTGCTGTCGTCCGACAACCAGATCGTCTCCGTCGACGTGGTCGTCTCCTACCAGGTCGTCAATCCCAAGGCCGCCACCTACGAGGTGGCCAACTACTTCAGCGCGATGGAGCAGGTGACCGCCTCCGCGCTCAGGAACGTCGCAGGCGGCAAGGACGTCGACGAGCTGCTCGACGCCCGCGAGGAGATCGCCAACCAGCTGCGCCTGGAGCTGGCCGAGTCGACCGAGACCTGGGGCGTGCAGATCAAGCGGGTGCAGCTGAAGTCGATCGACCCGCCCGCCGCGATCCAGGAGTCGCGCGCCAGGCAGCGGCAGACCCAGCTCGACAACGAGGCGGCGGCCAAGGCGGCGGCCGACCGGAGCAAGGCGGAGATCGCGGCCGCCGAGGGCGAGAAGGAGGCCGCCATCCTGCGTGCCCAGGGCGAGGCGCAGGCCATCGTCCTGCGGGCCGAGGCCGAGGCCCGCGCCGAGGGCATGCGCGCCAAGGGCCATGCCGACGCCATCGGCCTGGTCGCCAGGGCCATCCAGGAGAGCAACGTCGACCATCGCGTGCTGGCCTACCAGTACATCCAGGCGCTTCCCGAGATTGCCAAGAGTGGCTCCAACAAGGTCTGGGTGGTTCCTCCCGACCTGGCGGGGCTCGGATTCCTCAAGGAGGGCGACCCCTCCTGAGTCCACTATGTGGACGCCCCTATGCTCACCATATGACACCCCTGGAGGCCCTGGCCGTTTGTGCCGCCGGCGTCGGAGCCGGCGCGATCAACGCGGTCGTCGGGTCCGGTTCCCTCATCACCTTTCCCACGCTGGTCGCCTTCGGCGTTCCGCCCGTGGTCGCGAACGTCTCGAACAACATCGGCCTGGTGCCCGGCTCCTTCACCGGAGCGTACGGCTACCGCAAGGAGCTGACCGGCCAGCGCTCGCGGCTGATACGGCTCGGCGCCGCCTCGATGCTCGGAGCGGCGCTCGGCGGTCTGTTGCTGATCAACCTCGACCCGGGGGTGTTCCAGGTCGTCGTCCCCATCCTCATCGGCCTGGCCTGCGTCCTGGTCATCATCCAGCCCTGGCTGAGCAAGCGGATGGCCGCGCCCCACGCCCACCCGCACGGCGGGCCGTGGTTGTGGCTGGCCGTCTTCGGCGCCGGCATCTACGGCGGTTACTTCGGCGCCGCCCAGGGAGTGCTGCTCATCGGCATCCTCGGCCTGATGCTCGACGAGGGCCTGCAGCGGGTCAACGCCGCCAAGAACGTGCTCTCGCTGGTCGTCAACTTCACCGCCGCGGTCCTGTTCCTGATCATCGCCGAGATCGACTGGTGGGCGGTGGGCGCCATCGCGATCGGCTCCATGATCGGCGGCTTCGTGGGAGCCAAGGTCGGGCGCAGGATCCCGGCTCCGGTGCTGCGCGGGATCATCGTTTGTGTGGGCCTGACGGCGATTATCAAACTGGTGTACGGGTAAATATCAGACATGAAGGGCGACCGTGTAGAGATCGTCATCGACGCGGGCGACGGCGCCCCGCGCACCTACGAGGTCATCGCCACCAGAGCAGGACGCCGGGTCGAGGTGGCCACCCGGCGCGGGCTCATCGAGGTCAGCGAGGTCACCAGGACCGGCAGCCCGGTCCGCACCGCCAGATTCATGTCGAGCCGAATTCTCGCTCTCGTGGAGCATCCAGCCGACGGGGAAACCGACCCATCATGAAGATCGCGGCCACGACGGCGGCGCCTCCCAGGAGTTGCACCGCCGTCAGGCTCTCGCCGTAGACCAGCGCGGTCGACGCGACGGTGACGGCCGGTTCCACGCACGACAGGATCGCCGCGGTCGAGGCGCCCACCGACCGCACGCCGGCGAACATGGTCACGATGGGCACCACCGTCGAGAACACCGCCAGCGTCACCAGCCACGGCCAGGCGCTCCCGGGCACGGAAGGTAGCCCGGAGAAGGCCGTGACGCTGGCCGCGGCGCCCGTGCACACGACGGCCGACAGCAGGAACAGGTCCAGCTCGCGCGGCAGCCCGTCGGCGACCGTCAGGTACAGCGCGTAGGTCACCGCCGCGCCGAGCGCCAGCATCACCCCCGCCAGGTTGCCGGCGTCGCCGGTGCCGAGCAGGAGCAGCAGCCCGAGCGCCGACGAGGTGAGCGCGGCGACCCTGCCCCGGTCGAGCCCCTGCCTGCGCAGGGCGACCGCGATCCCGGTGACGATGGCCGGATAGGCGTACAGCAGCAGCGAGACCAGCGAGGCGCTGGTGAGCGTCAGCGCGCCGAAGTACAGGGCCGCCTGGCCCGCGTAGCCCACGGCGCCGAGAGCCAGGCAGACAAGCAGCACCCGCCAGGAGGGCAGCCGCGGCCTGCGCCAGGCCGCCAGCAGCCAGAACAGCAGCGCCGCCAGGCCGAACCGGACGACCAGCAGCGTCTGGAGGCTCACTCCTGCGGCGTAGGCCTCCTTGGCGAAGATCGGGGCCAGGCCGAAGCCGACGGCCGAGATCAGGCAGAGCACCGCGCCGAGGGGGGTTCGCATGCGACGACGCTAAGGAAGGCGGCGCCACCGAGGTAGCGCCGCCTTCCTGGGTCAGCCACAGGAGATTCCTTAGTCGGTGCCGAACTCCATGGCGGCGCGGTCGAGCAGCTCGTCGTCGGGGACGGTGCCGCGCGAGGCGATCGCCTGGGCGCCGCCCTCCTCCAGCTCGCCGATGAGGTCGGTGGGGGTGGCCTGGGTGACGCCGAGCAGGGCGGGGTGGGTGCTGCCCACCATGCCGAGACCGGCGTAGTGCTCCAGCTTGGAGCGCGAGTCGGCGATGTCGAGGTTGCGCATGGTGAGCTGGCCGATCCGGTCCACCGGGCCGAACGCGGAGTCCTCGGTCCGCTCCATCGACAGCTTGTCGGGGTGGTAGCTGAGGTGGGGGCCGGTGGTGTCGAGGATGGAGAAGTCCTCGCCGCGCCGCAGCCGCAGCGTCACCTCGCCGGTGATGGCCATGCCGACCCACCGCTGCAGCGACTCGCGCAGCATGAGCGACTGCGGGTCGAGCCAGCGGCCTTCGTACATGAGCCGGCCCAGCCGCCGCCCCTCGGCGTGGTAGGTCGCCAGGGTGTCCTCGTTGTGGATGGCGTTGACCAGCCGCTCGTAGGCGTGGTGCAGGAGCGCCATGCCGGGGGCCTCGTAGATGCCCCGGCTCTTGGCCTCGATGATCCGGTTCTCGATCTGGTCGGACATGCCCAGTCCGTGCCGCCCGCCGATGGCGTTGGCCTCCATGACGAGGTCGACGGCGGAGGCGAACTCCTTGCCGTTGATCGTCACCGGCCGGCCCTGCTCGAAGCCGATCGTCACGTCCTCGGTGTCGATCTCGACCGACGGGTCCCAGAACCGCACGCCCATGATCGGGTCGACGATCTCGATGGAGGTGTCCAGGTGCTCCAGCGTCTTGGCCTCGTGGGTGGCGCCCCAGATGTTGGCGTCGGTGGAGTAG
Source organism: Nonomuraea soli (assembly GCF_013761175.1). Taxonomy (GTDB): domain Bacteria; phylum Actinomycetota; class Actinomycetes; order Streptosporangiales; family Streptosporangiaceae; genus Nonomuraea; species Nonomuraea soli. The sequence goes on along the minus strand of NZ_JACDUR010000003.1, from coordinate 97,573 downwards.
GCCTTCTCCACGCTGTCGCGGTACGGCAGGTCGTGGGCGACCAGCCATTCCGACATCTCCTTGCGCCCGCCGAGCTCGCTGACGAACTGGGCGTCGAGCCACGGCTTGTAGATCCGCAGCGAGGGGTTGGCCAGCAGGCCGTAGCGGTAGAACCGCTCGATGTCGTTGCCCTTGAAGGTCGAGCCGTCGCCCCAGATCTGCACGTTGTCCTGGAGCATGGCACGCACCAGCAGGGTGCCCGTCACCGCCCGGCCGAGCGGGGTGGTGTTGAAGTAGGCCCGCCCGCCCGAGCGGATGTGGAACGCGCCGCAGGCCAGCGCGGCCAGGCCCTCCTCCACCAGCGCCGCACGGCAGTCGACGAGTCGCGCGATCTCGGCGCCGTAGCTGTGCGCCCGGCCGGGCACCGAGGCGATGTCGGGCTCGTCGTACTGGCCGAGGTCGGCCGTGTAGGTGCACGGGACAGCGCCCTTGGCGCGCATCCAGGCGACGGCTACGGACGTGTCGAGGCCGCCGGAGAAGGCGATGCCGACGCGTTCGCCGATCGGCAGGGAGGTGAGGACCTTGGACATGAGTAAGAGTATGCACTGGAACGCATGGTCATGCAATCGTGCGTTGCGTCACACCTTGGTCACGCGGTCTCTCGCCCACTCCGCGTAGGACCGGGCGGGCCTGCCCGTCAGGCGTTCCACGGTGTCGGTGACCTGCTCGGGTTCGTGGACGAAGCTCGCCCAGGCGGCGACCGCCCCCCGGACCAGATCGGGGTCGCCCCAGTGGGAGGCCAGCTCCCCGATGACGACGTCGGGCTCGACCTCCTCCCAGCGGGCCGGGACGCCGAGGGCCTCGCCGATCAGGCGCACCTGCTCGGCCTGGGTGACGGCCTCGGGGCCGCTGAGCACGTAGGCCTGGCCGTCGTGGCCGGCGGAGGTGAGCACGTGGGCGGCGACCGCGGCGATGTCGGCCTCGTGGATCAGCGAGCGCGCCGCATCGCCGTACACCCAGCGCACGACGCCGGAGTTCCGCACGTCGTCGATCCACGACAGGGTGTTGGTGGCGAAGCCTCCTGGGCGAAGGAACGTCCAGGCCAGCCCCGACTCGCGCACGAGCCGCTCCACGTCCACGTGGAACATGGTCGAATCGGGAGGCAGGTTCGCCGACAGGTAGACCACGCGCCTGGCGTGGCGTTTGACGGCCGAGACCACCTCGGCCGCGGTCGAGGCGGCGAAGCCCGGCCAGATCAGCAGGACCGAGTCGACGCCGTCGAGGGCGTCGTCCAAGGACGCGGGGTCGGTCAGGTCGCCGTGCACGACCTCGACCCCCGCGGGGAATTCCGCGGGCCTTCGCGTGAGCGCTCGCACGGGCACCCCCGCGGAGGCGAGCAGTTCGACAGCATGACGGCCGACGTTCCCGGTTGCTCCGGTGACGAGAATCATGTCGCCGACGCTAAGACCTCAAGCTTTGTTGAGGTCAACCCCCGGGCGCACCTGGATCACGCCGTCGGAGCGCACCCTGGTCTGGAAGCACGGCTGCGGCGCCGTGGCGGGACCGTGCTTGACGCTGCCGTCGGACAGCCTGAACGTGCTGCCGTGCCAGGGGCAGGTGACGCAGGACTCGCCGTCCTCGACCACGAGCCTGCCCTGGTGCAGCGGCCCCGCCAGGTGCGAGCAGCGGTCGGCGAGCACGCTGACACTGTCGCCGTGGCGCAGCACGAACAGCTGGATGTAGCCCAGGCGCCTGGCGACCGGGCGGCCGTCCGGCAGGTCGCGCAGCGGGCACAGGTCGTGCCATCCCAGCGGCACCAGGTGGGCGACCTGCTCGGCGTGGTTGGCCCCGGCGGCCTGCCGGTAGGCCAGGTGGCCGCCGAGGTAGCCGGCCAGCGTCGCGGTGCCGAGACCGGCCAGCGAGAGCAATCGCCCGTCGCCGCCGCGCCGCCGTACGAGCAGTGAGGCCGTGAACAGGCCGAGCGCGGTGAGGTTGGCCGCCATGTGGACGAAGCCCACCCGTTGCTGCTCGCGGTGGAGCGTCGACCAGTCGGTCAGCCCGGCAGCGGCCGTCGGGAGCGCGGTGGCCACGCCGGTGGCCAGCAGGACGCGCGAGGCGCGCGGATCGACGTCGGTGAAGTCGAGCACGGTCGCCGAGGCCAGGCAGCCCAGGCTGGCGGTCGCCAGCGACGGGTGCAGGGGATGGCCGGTGGGTACGCCGTGCAGCAGGTCGCGCAATCTGCCGGGTCCGAGTTTGGTGCGTACGGCTTTCGCCAGGGTGGCGATGGGCCCGTCGAGAGCCTTCGTCTTCTCGAGTCGGTCCACGAGGTCGACCGGCCCGACAAAACGCCGCAAATGCCGTCTTCGTGCCTTAACTGTCTCCTCCACGACCTCCCCCTACCCAGGGTTACGGCGCAAGATGCCCTCGCGTGACAGACAGCTCGACCAACTCCCGGGCATAGGCCCCCAACGAGGGAGAACCCTCCTCAATGATCTTCACTTTCTGCATCACCTGGCTCGCCGTCACCGCGTGCAACCGCCATGTGCCGCCCTCGTTGTGGTGATTGGCGAGGATCGGAGCGAACCTGTCGAGCGCCTTGGCGAACACCGCCTCGGGCGTCGCCCGCTCCTCGAACTCGTCCCACAACGCCCGCAGCTCCTGGCCCTGCGGCGCGGGGAGCATGGCGAAGATGCGGTCGGCCGCGGCCTTCTCCGCCGCCTCCTGCGCGGCCACGGCGACCGGGTCGTAGATGAAGGTGTCGCCCGCGTCGATCTCCACCAGGTCGTGCACGAGCAGCATGGCGACCACACGCTGGATGTCGGTGCCGGGCGGGGCGTGCTCGCCCAGCACCATCGCCAGCAGGGCCACGTACCACGAATGCTCAGCGTCGTTCTCCCGGCGGGAGTCGTCCATCAGGTTGTTGCGGCGGATGACCCGCTTCAACTTGTCGATCTCTATGGCGAAGGCGATCTGGGCGTTCAGGCGGTCCTGTTCCGGCGCGATAGTCACGCGCGACACCCTAATGGGCGTTGATCACCTCGGGAACGGAAACGGTGACCGGGACCCCGTTGAAGACGGCGTTACCGGAAGGCACGTCGATCGCCGTTTCGTCGGTGAGCACGTTGACGTTCATCTCCCGCCAGCCGTGCGGCAGGCTCACCACGCCAGGCATGATCGCGTCCGTGGTCCTCACGGTCACGGTGAGCTCGCCGGCGGCCGACCTGACCACCGCGCTGCCGTCGAGCCCCAGCCGTGTCGCGTCCGACGGATGGATGTGCAGGTCGTAGGTGTTGCTGCCGCCCGTCAGGTGCATCCAGCTGTTGTTGGAGCGCAGGTGGCGCCGCCCGATCAGCACCAGATCGGGCACGGGGGAGTCGAGCCCGGCCAGCAGCCGCTCGACGTCGGCGACCAGCTGCGGCGGCGCCAGCTCCACCCGCCCGGACTCGGTCTTGAGCAGGCCGGGCAGGCGCGGCTGCAGCGGCCCCAGGTCGATGCCGTGCGGGTTGTCGAGCAGCGTGCGCAACGACAGGCCCTCGTACGGACCGAGCTTGAGCATCATGTCGAGCCGCCGCTCCGCGCCGGACTCGCCCTCCAGCTCCAGCTCGGCGGCGCCGGGGGTCTGGCCGATGATGAACTCGTCGAGGTCCCCGTCCAGCCCGGTGATGATCTGCGTGAGCCGGGCCAGGATCTCCGACTCCGAGGGCCGCTCACCCAGCGGCAGCACCGGCCGCGAGTAACGCGTGTAGTTGCGCACGGCGAAGCCCTGCAACGCGAAGTCGAAGTGGCCCGACTGCAGCAGGCGCGGCGGCGGCAGGATGACGTTGGCGTGCCTGGTCGTGTCGTTCAGCCACGGATCGACGCTGACCATGAAGTCGAGCTGCTCGAAGGCCTTGTCGAGCCGGGCGCCGTTGGGCGCCGACATCACCGGGTTGCCGCCGACCGTGATCAGGAACCTGACCTGGCCCTCGCCCGGCGTCTCGATCTCGTCGGCCAGCGTCGCGACCGGCAGCTCGCCGTTGGCCTCGGGCAGCTGACGCACCCGGCTCGTCCAGCGGCCCGTGCGGTACGGCTTGCGCCGCGGGCGGGACTCCGTGGCGCCCATCGGGAACATGGCGCCGCCCGGCCTGTCGAGGTTTCCGGTGAGCACGTTCAGCACGTCGACCAGCCACTGCGCGAGCGTGCCGTACTCCTGGGTGCAGGTGCCGATGCGGGCGTAGACGACCGCGCGCTCGGCCGCGGCCAGCTCGCGCGCCAGCCTGACGACCGTCTCGGCGGGAACGCCGGTACGGCGGGCGACCACGTCGGGCGGGAAGTGCTTGGCCTGCGCCTCGACCTGGTCGAGCCCGTTGACCTCCAGGCCGATGTCGAGCAGGTCCTCGGCGAACAGCGTGTGCACGAGGCCGAACAGCAGGTACGCGTCGGTGCCCGGGCGCACGAACACGTGCTCGTCGGCCTTGTCGGCGGTCCTCGTGCGGCGCGGGTCGACCACGACGACCTTGCCGCCGCGCCTGCGCAGCGCCTTGAGGCGGCCGGGGAAGTCGGGGGCGGTGCACAGCGAGCCGTTCGACTCCATGGGGTTGGCGCCGAGCATCAGCAGGTAGTCGGTGCGGTCCAGGTCGGGCACCGGGATGGACAGCGGGTCGCCGTACATCAGCCCGCAGGCGACGTGCTTGGGCATCTGGTCGGCGGTGCTGGCCGAGTAGATGTTGCGGGTGCCGAGCGACTTGATCAGCGGCGTGGCGTAGAGCGCGCCCGCCATGCTGTGCGCGCTCGGGTTGCCCAGGTAGATCGCGGTGGACTGGCGGTCGGCCACCTGCGACCAGGCCTGGCGCACGAGTTCGAAGGCCTCCTCCCAGCTCGCCTCGCGGAAGGTGTCGCCCTCGCGTACGACAGGCCTGGTCAGGCGCTCGGGGTCCTCGTCGAGCTTGCCGAGCGAGGCGCCCTTCGGGCAGATGAAACCCTTGCTGAACGGGTCGTCCTTGTCGCCGCGGACGCTCGTGACATGTCCACCGTCGTCGAGTGTCAGCGTCAGGCCGCAGACGGCTTCGCAGAGCGGGCAGGTCCGGTGCACGGTGGTCATGACTGCTCCTGGCTGAGTTCGTCGGATGAACTCATCTAATCTCGTACGGCACGCGGAAGGAAGCCCCGGGCCCCCGCGATCCCGGGGCTCCGGTCTCCCTACGCGGGAATGAGCAACCGGTCGAGATCGAGAGGCTCCTCGGAGGCCACCGGCGTCCAGGCGGTGCCGTACAGACGCTCGATGCCGGGCGCGACAGCCCCCGGCCGCTCGTCACGGCGCACGATCTCCAGGACCAGCAGGTTGGCGTACTGCCGGTGCCGGTGCACCTGCACCTGCCTGGCCCAGCACGCCGCCGCGAGCTCGGGCCCGTAGGCCTGGAACTCCTCGGCGGAGATGCCCGCCCTGGTCATGATGAGCGCCTTCTCGCCCGAGGCCGTGGGGGTGATCCACAGGATGAGGGGGATGCGCCCCCGAGTGGTGTGCTTGGTCGTCTCCATGCAGGTGCGCTGGATGCGGTGGCGGGAGAAGACGCACCAGAAGTGGCCGAACACCCAGCTACGGCCGAACCTGGTGGCCACCGGCATCGAGATCACGCTGCCGAGCGCGGCGAACGGCAGCCACTGGCCCGCCCTGACCAGCATGACGAGCAGGGCCAGCGCCAGCAGCTCCGTGCGCCAGCGCCACAGCACCACCAGACCGCGGCTGCGGTGGGTGCGAGCCTCCACGGAGGCGGGGAAGATCTGGTTGCGGGGGTTCCTCGACATCAGGACACCTCCTCAGCGACCAGAGCTACGCTTCGACGAGCCTTCAGCTGGTCGAAGCGCGGGTCGCGGTAGGCGCGGGCACCGAAACCGGTCTTGGTGACGGTCCAGCCACGCCGGTGGGCGAATTCATCCTCTTCCAGACAAAGTTCGCGATCCGCCCATGCGATGAGTTCCCGGATTCGGGTCTTGATTCGACTGAGCCCCTTGGTACCTTGTGAGTACATAGAAGACCCCTTTCGCGGCATTACTTAAGGTGGACTTCTTGTCGGGCCGTGGATTGATGGCCTGGTCGCCGTGGGTGGCAGCCCGTCTCGGCGCCAGGGGATCAATCTGCGGCTCGGCTCTTTTGCGAGCAGGTGTTCGGCAGATGGGCCTCCCGGAGGATCTCGCGGATATCGGGAACGGCGCCTTTGCCGGGTGTGCTGGCCTCTGCGGCCTCTGACTGGATGGTCTCTCCGGAGGTCTGCCGCTGCAATAGGCCGAGCAATAGAAGATTTACATTTCTTCGTTTGTTGCTCCTCCTGTTGCCGTGCAACTTGCACGCTAAGATGTGGAGCACGGTCCACCTTCATGAAGGGCTACCCGGGTGTCACGCAAACCACCCAGCCCCACTGTCCGCCGGCTTCTGCTGGGACAGGAGTTGCGCACGCTCCGCGAGCGGCGCAAGATGACCGGTCGTGACGTCGCCAAGTCTCTTCGCTGGTCGGCGAGCAAGGTGAGTCGCATCGAATCCTCCACCACCATGCCGAGTGCTGATGACATTGAGGCATTGGCCGAACTGTTCGAGCTCAACGACGACAAGCTCGGCGAGCTCCTGAGCTTGCTGCGCGACGCCGACGAGCAGGGCTGGTGGGAGGAGTATGGAGACGCCCTGCCCCAGGAGTTCATCACTTTTCTGGGGCTGGAAGCGGAGGCCATCGAGCACCGCGGCTGGGAACCCCAGCTGGTGCCAGGTCTGCTGCAAACCGAGGACTACGCGCGGGAGGTCATCCAGTCCACCCGTGCGATCGCGCGCCTGACTCAAGGAGGGGTCAGGAGCCGGGTGGAAGCCAGAATGGACCGACAGCAGCGACTTTTGAAGTCGCCCGACCCGCCGCAGCTGCAGATGGTGCTCGACGAGTCAGTGCTGATCCGCCAGTTCGGCACGCCGAAGGTCATGCGTGAGCAGCTCGAATACTTGCTGGAGCAGTCTCTGCTTCCGCACGTGAGCGTGCAGGTCCTGTCGCTGGACGGCAAGCATCCCGTCAACACGGGAGCATTCGTCCATCTGATATTCAACGATCTCGACGATGCGGTCTACTTGGAGTCGCTGATGGCGGCCCGCTTCGTCGAAGGTCCAGAGCTTGTCGCCGTCTACGAGCTCGCCTTCGAGCACCTCAGGGCGACCGCCCTGTCGGAGGAAGCCAGCCGGAATCTGATCAAGCTCAAGCTCGAAATGTGGCGGTGACCGCCCCGAGGTGATGGTCACGGCAATGGGGCTGTGCCACGCCTCTTCCAGATAGGGAACGATCGTGATTCTCAAGACCGACTGGCGCAAGAGCCAGCGTTGCAGCGGTAACTCCTCGTGCGTCGAATTTGCGGAGCTTGCCAACGGCAACGTCGCGCTACGGGATAGCAAGCAGGACGATGGGCCTGTCCTGGTGTTTACTCCCGAGGAGTGGGAGAGCTTCGTCGCCGGGGTGCGCGACGGGGAGTTCGACCTGGTGTGAGTTCATCGGCCCACACCGCTCGCGTGTGGGCCGACATCTTGGAGATCCCGAATGTTCGCCATGAGGTGCATGTAACGACACAGGTGGCCCACTCTGGCATGCTCAATGCTGTCCCCTAGGCCCCCGACCCGGAAGTGCCCCCTCGATGAGAAGCCCCCGCGCGTTCGCGACGACGACGCTGGCCGTCGCCCTCACGCTTGCCGCTTGCTCCGCGGCCAAATCCGAGCCGGAGACCACCCTCACCGGCGGCACTCCCACCATCGGCCCGATCGAGCAGAAGACCGCCGCCGAACGACAGCCGTTCACCATCGCCTTCGGCGGCGACATCCACTTCGAAGGTGCTCTGCGCGGGCGGCTGAACAACCCGAAGACCGCGCTCGGGCCCATCTCCCGAGTCCTGTCGAGGGCCGACCTGGCGGTCGTCAACCTGGAGACCGCGATCACGACGGGCGGAACGCCCGCGCCGGGCAAGCAGTACACCTTCCGGGCCCCGGCCAGCGCGCTCACCGCGCTCAAGGCGGCCGGGGTCGACGTGGCCTCGCTGGCCAACAACCACGGCATGGACTACATGGAGAGCGGCCTGCGCGACACGCTCGCCTCGATCAAGAGGAGCAAGTTTCCCGTCATCGGCGTCGGCAAGGACGACGACGAGGCGTACAAGCCGTTCCGCGCCACCGTCAACGGTCACAGGGTGGCCGTCATCGGCGCCACCCAGGTGCTCGACGCGGAGTTCATCCAGTCGTGGACGGCAGGACCGGGCAAGGCGGGGCTGGCCAGCGCGAAGAACGAGGCGCGGCTGATCCAGGCGGTGCGCGAGGCGCGCAAGAACTCCGATACCGTGGTCGTCTTCCTGCACTGGGGCACCGAGTTGCAGGCCTGCCCGAATCCCGCGCAGTCGTCGCTGGCGCCCAAGCTGGCCAGGGCGGGCGCCGACGTGATCGTCGGCGGGCACGCCCACCAGCTGCTCGGCAGCGGCTACCTGGGCAAGGCCTACGTCAACTACGGCCTGGGCAACTTCGTCTTCTACAACTGGGGCCCCGTCACCGGCAAGACCGGCGTGCTGACGCTGACCATCGACGGGCGCAAGGTCGTGAAGGACGTCTGGACCCCCGCCACGATCCAGGCTCCCGGCCTTCCGGTGCCGCTGAGGGGCGCCGCCGCCAGGCAGGCGATCGCCGACTGGAAGTCGCTCCGCTCTTGCGCCGGGCTGTCCGCCAAACCTTAATGGTGGACCATGGGTCCCATAACCTCTGGTGACGTACGGCTCGCGCTGCAAGAGGAGGGCGACCCCGCTCGCCCCACGATCCTGCTGATCCACGGCTACCCCGACACGCGCCGGGTCTGGGACGAGGTGGCGGAGCGCCTGCGCGGCCGTTTCCACGTCGTTCGCTACGACGTGCGCGGCGCGGGCGAGTCCACCGCTCCGGCGGACCGCCGCCACTACACCTTCGACCATCTCGCCGCCGACCTCACCGCCGTCCTCGACGCGATCGGCAAGCCGCTGGTCCACCTCGTCGGCCACGACTGGGGCTCGATCCAGGGCTGGGAGGCGATCGGCCGCCCCGCCGTCGCCGAGCGCGTCGCGTCGTTCACCACGATCGGCGGCCCCGGCCTCGACCAGGCGGCCCACTTCATGCGGTACGGCACGCGCCGCGCCGCTCTCGGCCAGCTGGCCCGCTCCTGGTACATCGGCGCCTTCCGGATCCCCGTCGTGCCCGAGCTCGTCTGGAAGGTGCTCTCGCGCAGGCTCCTCGACGGCTCGATGAACCTGGTCGGCGACACGCCGCCGCGTCCGGGACACCCGGCGCGGACCCTGCCCGCCGACGCGAGCAACGGGCTCCAGCTCTACCGGCAGAACATGTTCGGCCGCCTGAGCAGGCCGCTGGACCCGGGTGTCCACGTGCCCGTGCAGCTCATCGAGGCGACCGGCGACATCTACGTCTCGCCCAGGCTGCTGGCCTCGCTGGAGCAGTGGGCGCCGGAGTTCTGGCATCGCAAGGTGGCCGCAGGTCACTGGGTACAGCGCAGCCACCCCGACGTGATCGCGCGCATGGTCGGCGAGTTCGTGCTGGCGATCGAGGGGGAACGGCCGGCCCGCGAGCTCAGGCGGGCGCGGCGCGACGACGCGCGCAAGCCGTACAGGGACACCCTGGTGGTGATCACGGGGGCGGGCAGCGGCATCGGGCGTGCCACGGCACGGGCCTTCGCCGCGCACGGCGCCGACGTGATCTGCGCCGACCTCGACCGCAAGGCCGCCGCCGAGACGGCCGAGGGCATCGAACGGGCCTACCCGGTCGCCGCGGTGTCGTACGAGCTCGACGTGTCCGACGCGAGCCGGATGGAGGATTTCGCCGGCTGGGTCCGCGAGCACCACGGCGTGCCCGACGTCGTCGTCAACAACGCCGGCGTCGCGGTCGCCGGACCGATCCTGGAGCACTCCCTCGACGACTGGCACCGCATCATCGACGTCAACCTGTGGGGCGTCGTCCACGGCTGCCGCCTGTTCGCCAAGCAGATGGTCGAGCGCGGCGAGGGCGGGCACATCGTCAACATCGCCTCGCTGGCCGCGTTCGCGCCCTCGCGGCTGCTGCCCGCCTACTCGGTCTCCAAGGCGGCGGTGAAGTCGCTCAGCGACGTGCTGCGGGCCGAGCTGGCGGGTCACGGCATCGGCGTGAGCGCGATCTGCCCGGGATTCGTCTCCACCAACATCGCCAGGAACGCCGTCTTCGTGGGCGCCCTGGACCGGAGGCCTGCCGTAAAGGCCCTGGAGCGCCGCTCGTATCCACCCGAGAGGGTCGCCGCCCACATCCTGCGTGCTGTCCACCGCAACGAGGCGGTCGTCCCCGTCAACGCCGAAGGCAAGATCGGCTATACGCTGTCGCGGATCTCGCCGGGAGCGATGCGCGCACTTGCGCGTGTACTGAGAAATCCGTGAATTGGTGACCAGATCGGGGGATGATGGGTCTCGTGTCCATCCCCCAGAACGGTCATGACGACTGTGACGATCCGACTCCGCTGCGTCGCCAGCCGACTCAGCGCCGTAGCGCCCGCAGGGTCGAGCGCATGCTCGACGCCTGCGCCGCGCTCCTGGACGAGATCGGTTACGAGGCGCTGTCCACCACGCGCATAGCCGAGCGCGCGGGCGTCGCCATCGGGTCGGTTTACCAGTTCTTCCCCGACAAGCGCGCCATCACCCAGGAGGTGACCAGGCGCAACGTCGAGCAGTTCGTCTCCCGCATCGGCGCCCGCTTCCTGGAAGAGGAATTCCGCGGCTGGTGGGACGCGGTGGACGCGATCATCGACGTCTACGTCGACATGCACCGCACCGTGCCCGGCTTCAAGAGCCTGCACTTCGGCGACGTGGTCGACCTGAACCTGCTCGACAGCGACTCCGACAACAACACCGTGATCGCCGGACGGCTACGCGGCCTGCTGCTCAAGGAGTACGGCCTGGCCGACAGCCACGAGCTCGACGTGGCGATCCTGGTGTCGGTCGAGGCCGGCGACGCCGTATTGAAACTGGCCTTCCGCCGCGACCCCGAGGGTGACCCCGAGATCATCGGCGCGGCCAAACAGCTCATTCGCGGGTTTCTGCCCCGGCAGCTGAGCCCCTTTCGGGGATGATCGGTTGGTGTGCCCGCTTCTTCGGCTTGAACTCCGGGGCGGGCACGAACGCCGCAGCGGGCGGCACCGTGGGCAGCGGCGAGGCCATCTCGCACGGCTGCGGCCAGGAAATCGTCCTCGTCATCGAGGCCTGACCACGCTGCAGGCGCAACTCCAGCGAGCGCAGTTGATGCTCGGCTGCTTCCACGGATTCCAGTCGGGCCGACAGGTAGCCGGCCGTACCGGGCACCACGGCAGCGGCCAGCACCGCCGCACAGGCCAGGGAGAAGGTCAGCTGCTTGCCCATCACTGCTCCCTCCGGTCGCGGTCATGCGAGGGCTTTATGCCCGGCGGCCTGGGATGACACGCGGAGGGTGAACAGCGTTGCACAAAACGTTGCCAAACCTAGGCAGAGCCGTACATCGCCAATGGCCAGTCAGGATCGCGGGTCGCTCGGTAGTCTCGGCGGTGTGGCGCATGTGACCCGTGAGCACCTTGATCGCCTGCTCGAGCAGGCCCTGCTGGCCGACGACCACGGCTCTCTGGCCAGGAGACTCGACGATCTCGCGCTGACCTACAACTCCGGTGACGTCTCCAGGGCGGCGATTCTCGTCCTGGCCGCGGAGGAGTGGCGGGCGGCCGGACAGCCGGCGCGAGCTCTCGACTGTTACCAGCGGGCCGTCGACGACGGTGGAGAAGCAGGCATCGACCCCAGAGCCGGCATCGCCGACACGCTGTTCGAGCTCGAACGGCCAGGCGAGGCGCGCGAAGTGATCGCGACGCTTCAGGCGGAGGGCGAGGTGAACGCTGTGACAGCGCACAGCATCGCCGAGACCCTCGCCGCCTACGGCGACCTGACCACCGGACACGAGTGGGCCACCCAGGCGGTGCTGGCCTGCGACGACGACGATCCGGAACACGTGGCCATGCTGCGCACGCGCTACCGGATCCGGCTCGATCTGGGGCTGCCGGAGGACGAGCTCGACGCCCTGATCTCATGAAGAAGGGGGACCCCGGCCGGGGTCCCCCTTCTTCATGGCCGCGCGGTCGGCTCGGTATCGGCTACTTGCCGAGGTCGAGACCGTCGAGCAGGCCGGTCAGGTCCTCCACGGCCTTCGGCTCGGTCAGCGGCACGTGGCCGGCCACGTCGGGCACCTGCGGCACGGTCCCGGTCACGGTCCCCTCGACCTGCCGCTTGACGCCGGTGACCGGCTCGATCAGCTCCATCGGAGGCTTGAGCGAGGTCGCCCCGGAGGCGTCCGGCAGCGCGGGCAGCGCCGGCCGCTTGTCGAGCGGCTGCGGCAGCGCGCTGACCGGCTCCGAAGGCAGGCCCGGCAGGTCAGGAAGCTCGGCCACCTGCGACACGCTCTCCAGGCCCGCGGGCACCCTCGCCGGCACCGCGGGCACCCCCGCGCCCGCCGCGACACCCGCCAGGTCGGCCAGGCTCAGCACCGCCGACGCCCTCGACAGGCCAGGCAGGCCCGCCCGCATCGCCAGTTCCTCCGCCGTCCCCATCACGGCGTTGTCGTCCGGCACGTTCATGCGCCAGCCGTACCCGCCCGCGGCCGCCAGCCCGGCGACGTTGTCGCAGACCGAGACCATGGAACTGGTCGACCTGAGCACGCCGCCCTTCTTCTTGCAGTCGTTCTCGGCGGCCGCGGCGGGCCCGGCGGCCATCCAGGTCACTCCCGCCGTCAACGCGGCAACTGCAAGGATGCTACGAAGTTTCACTGCACGTCCCCCTGATCGTGTTCGGCGATCTGACGAACGAGAAGCTAGTGGGGGTCCCGGAGGGCGCCGCGCGGCTTGGCGTAGTCCTTACCGTGTCGCGGGGCGGACCCAGCGGTCGGGTCCCCCTCCGTCCCCTTGGCTTGACGATCCCCGGCACAGCACAGGAGTTCCCGTGGTTTCCCTCCATCAGCTGCGCTGCTTCCTGGCGACGCTCGAACACGGCTCGTTCACGGCCGCCGCGGCCGCGCTCGGCTACGCCCAGCCGTCGATCGCCGACCAGGTGCGGCTGCTGGAGCAACACCTCGGCACCCCGCTGTTCCAGCGGGCGGGGCGCGGGGTGGTGGCGACGGAGGCCGCGACGGCCCTGCGGCCGCACGCGGTCGCCGCCCTGGCCTCCGTCGAGGAAGGTGTGCGCGCCGTCCGCTCGGTGCGCGACGTGCTCACCGGGACCGTGCGGTTCGGCATGTTCAACATCGCCCACTACTACCTGGGCGTCGAGCTGGTGTCCGACGTGCTCGAACGGTATCCGGGGGTGCGGCTGGAACTGTTCGGGCAGAACTCGGCGGCGGCCCTGGAGCGGCTGCGGCGGGGCGAGCTGGAGGCGGCGCTGATCGCCCGGCCGCCCGGCTACGACGGCCTCGTCGTCAACATGACCATGCACGACCAGCTCATCTACGTCAGCGCCGACCCCGAGCGGGTGCGGCGGCCCGTCACCGCCGAGCTGCTGGCCGCCGCCTCGCTGGTGCTGCCCGACGTGAGCTGGCGCAAGGAGGACTCCACCCGGCAACTGCTGGCACGCCGCCTGGCCGACGCCGGACAGGTGCTGAGCCCGCGCGTCGAGGTCGACAACGCCGAGATGGCGCTGCAGGTGGCGGCGACGGGACTGGCCGACACGGTGAGCCTGCGCGGAGTGCTGCACCGGCTGGCCGGGCGGGTTCCAGGACGGCTGTACTGGGCTCCACTGGAGCCCGCCATGGTCGAGGAGTTCGTCATCGTGCACCGGCCGGTGGGTGAGCTGTCGCCCGCCACCCGCGCGGTCGTGGAGCTGGCCGCGGCACGCATGCGGGCGCTGGAGGCGACGCTCTCCATGAGTACGGCCCTGCATCAGGCCGGGTAGGGGACCTGCCTGCTCTGCCGCTGGAACGCCCGGAAGAAGTCCGACATCACCGCGGCGATCGGCGCGTGACGAGCGATGATCGCCGCGGGCACGTCAGGGATGCCCGTGGGGCGCTCGCCGCCCGCGTAAGCCAGCACCCGCCGGTAGCGGCCCTCCCCGTCCGACCTCTCCAGCCCGTACAGGGCTGTGACCAGCCAGTCCACCCGATACTTGGAGGAGTACCAGCGGTCGTAGGTCTGGTGACGCTCCACGAAGGCGGCCTCCTGCGGCGACAGGGCGAACCCCGAGGAGATCGCGAGGCCGTAGTCGGCGAAGTAAAGACGCCTGCCGTCGGTCAGGATGTTCTCGAAGTGCGTGTCGAAGTGCAGCAGCCCGTGGCCGTTCATGAACGAGATCCCGGCGGCCAGCTCCCGCTCCACCATGGCGCAGGCACGGTCGGTGGCGTCGGCTCCCGCCCCGATCCGGGCGTCGAGCCACTGGAACAGGTTCTGCGGAATGTACTCCAGGAACAGCGCGATGCTCGCCGACGACTCCTGGAGCGCCTCGAGCCGGTGACGCACCCGCGCGCCGCCGCCCCAGTAGCCGACGGCCCGCTCGACGTCGGCCAGCTCCTCGGACACGGGTATCGAGCCCGGCAGCACACGCCAGTGATACATCAGCGGGAAACCGGGATACCTGCCCGCGAGCACCCAGTCCGTGGTCATGGTGTGCACGGCGAGCTCCCGCCAGGCGCCGAAACCGGGCGAGCCGACGACGCCGAGGCCGTAATGGCAGAACGCGGGCAGATCGAACAGGTTCGCCGTCGACCCGACGTGCTCGGGCCGCCGCTCCAGATCGGTGAGGGGGATCCGCTTCACGAAAACCGGAGTACCGGCGACCTGCAGCAGGGCGGACTGGCCGCCGATGCCGGACCCGAGCGGCACCGCCGTGTCCACAAGCTCGCGCAGCGCGCGGTCGCCGTACTGGCCCAAGGCCGCGCGGACGGCACCGTGGGCGGTCAGCCGCGCGCCGCGCGCCATCCCCATCAGATCGCGAACCGGCCGCGACGCCAGTACCAGTGACCCCCGGCCTTCAGGTGGTCGACGATCGCGCGCTGGAGCAGCGTACGGCGGGGCAGCCGGTCGAGCGGCGTGCTCAGGCTACGGAAGGCGAACCGCAGCACCTCGACGTCGCCGTCCAGGCCTTCCTGCTCCTCGTACGGCTCCAGCTCGAACCTCTGCTGGAAGCGCACGATGTTGGAGCCGGGCGGGAGGTAGTCCCGCAGCTGTGGGTCGAGCAGCCACGAGCCGCAGGAGAACGCCGAGTAGCGCTCGTCGGGGAAGTGACGCGGGAAGAAGGCGCGGGCCTCGTCGAGGGACGCGTCGACGGCCTCAGGGGTCAACGGCCCCGAGTCGGGGATGTGCAGGGCGATGGCGGTGTCGTCGCGCTGGTGCTGGAGGCGACCCAGCTCGTAGACGCCGCCGCGGGCGTGCAGCGTCAGCCAGGCCTGCATGACCGGCCAGCCCTCGCCGTTCATCCTCCGGTCGACCGCCAGGTTGCGGCCCAGGTCCGCGAGCGTCGCCCACGACACGGCCTCCGGGATGCCGTGGTCGCGGTGGTAGTCCATGACGACGCCGACCATGGCCAGGAAGCCGTACACGTAGAGATGCCGCCAGGCGAGACCGCGCTCGCGCGGCAGCTCCGGCCCCGGCGGCAGCCAGCCGTAGCCCCCGAGGTCGGCGCGCACCAGCGCCGTCGAACGATCGAGCAGCTGGCGCAACTCCGGCGTCCACAGGGGAGAGCCGGGGTCGGGCCAGGCCGCCATGATCTCGGCCGCGTCGTCGCGCGGGACGGCCAGACGGTCGAGGATCGCGGGCGCGTCGGCCTTGGCGGGCAGCGGAGCCGACGGGCCGTCGCCGGCAAGCCGGTGCACCCGTTCGACGTCCTCGACGGGCAACCCGAGCCGGGCGGCGATGTCGTCGGGGGTCACGGGTGGATTTTACTGTCCACGGGCTCGACGAGGGACAGGCCGACCCCTTCGAGGACGACGCGCCAGACCGGTACCTGCTGCAGATCTGGCCCGCGCAGGAGCACGAGGGAAGGATCGTCAAGAGCACCAGCCGCCGGCACCGGGCATGGGTCCAGGCGGGGTGAGATCGTTACTGCGTGAACTCCGTACAGATCACCACCGCCTTCCTGCCCGTCGCCGACCCGGCCGCCTCCGCCCGCTGGTACAGCGAGGCCCTCGGCTTCCAGGTCGTCTCCGTCGACGAGTGGAGCGCGGTGCTCCGGTGCGGCAGCGGGTCACCGACGCTGACGCTCATGGGACCCGCCAGCGGCATCGCCGCCGCCCCGGGGCTGGCCTGGGCGACATGCAACCTCGCCGTCGCCGACCTCGACCAGGCCAGGTCGGAGCTGGAGCGGCACGGGTGCGAGCCGGGGGACGTGGAGGGGTCTTACGAGGTGTGCCGGTTCTTCACGGCCAGTGACCTTGACGGGAACACGCTGCTGGTCACGGATCGGTAGGGCTTTGTCCTCGGCGGGGGCGGATCGGCTCCCGCAGGAGACGCACCGGCCACGCGGCAGGGCCCGCGGGCACGCTGCGGTCATTCGTGGTGTCACGACTCGCTGCGGTCATTCGTAGCGTCACGACTCGCCGGCTGATCGGGGCGGCGATGGTGCTGGCTTCCAGCGCGCGCCGACATCACACCTCCCGGTTCGCCGCCGACGCTCCACTTCCATGAACGCCTCCTTCAAGGCGGCACGCGTCACCCGCCCAGGAGACCACCCCCACCATGGGTTGCCCGGGCGGAGCCCGGGCCAAGGCAGGACGCCCGAGCGCGGAGCGCGAGGACGACAGAGCCGGGTGGGGTCCAAGCGGGTAACCCAGGAAACGCGTCACGGGTGGGCGGGGGGTGCCGGGGGGCGGAGCCCCCCGTGCGGGGTCCGGGGCGGGGCCCCGGTGTCACAGCCCCGACCACGCCACGGCGCGAAGCGCCCGCCGCCCAGGGAGGGACCGAGCCGTCAGGAGGTGCGTTGCACCACCAGCTCGTCATCGCCAAGGTCGACCACGACCTTGTCCCCGTCGACCACGTCCCCCGCCAGGATCGACTTGGCCAGCTTGTCCCCGATGGCCGACTGCACCAGCCGCCGTAGGGGTCGCGCGCCGTACAGGGGGTCGAAGCCGGTGAGCACCAGCCACTCCCTGGCCGCGGGTGTCACGTCGAGGGTGAGCCTGCGGTCCGACAGCCGGTGGGCGAGCCGGTCGACCTGGAGGTCGACGATGCGGCTGAGCTCCTCGGTGCCGAGCGCGTCGAAGAGGATGACGTCGTCGAGCCGGTTGAGGAATTCGGGCTTGAACGTTTTCCGTACGAGCGCCATGACCGCGTCGCGGTCGGGCAGGAGGGCGGAGCCGAGGTTGGAGGTGAGGATCAGGATGGTGTTGCGGAAGTCGACGGTGCGGCCCTGGCCGTCGGTGAGGCGGCCGTCGTCGAGGACCTGCAGCAGGATGTCGAAGACCTCGGGGTGGGCCTTCTCGACCTCGTCGAGCAGGACGACGGTGTAGGGCCGGCGGCGGACGGCTTCGGTGAGCTGGCCGCCCTCCTCGTAGCCGACGTAGCCGGGAGGGGCGCCGACGAGCCGGGCGACGCTGTGCTTCTCGGAGTATTCGCTCATGTCGATGCGGGTCATGGCCCGCTCGTCGTCGAAGAGGAATTCCGCCAGTGCCTTGGCCAGCTCGGTCTTGCCGACGCCGGTGGGGCCGAGGAAGAGGAAGCTGCCGGTGGGGCGGTCGGGGTCGGCGATGCCGGCGCGTGACCGCCGTACGGCGTCGGAGACGGCGCGCACGGCGTCGCGCTGGCCGATCAGCCGGCGGCCGAGCTCGTCTTCCATGCGCAGCAGCTTGGCGGTCTCGGCTTCCAGCAGCCTTCCTGCCGGGATGCCGGTCCAGGAGGAGATGACTTCGGCGATGTCGTCGGCGCCGACCTCCTCCTTGACCATCTGCTGCTCGGGTGTCTCCTGGGAGGCGGCTTCGAGTTCGCGCTCCAGGCGGGGGACCTCGTCGTAGAGCAGGCGGGAGGCTTCGCCGTAGTTGCCGTCGCGCTGGAATCGTTCGGCGTTGCTGCGCACCTCGTCGAGCTGCTTCTTGAGGTCGCCGACGCGGTTGAGTCCGGCCTTCTCGTGTTCCCACCGGCCCACGAGGGCGTTGAGCTCTTCCTGGCGGTCGGCCAGTTCGGCGCGCAGCCGTTCGAGCCGGCCAAGTGAGGCTTCGTCGGTTTCCTTGGCGAGCGCGAGCTCTTCCATTTTCATGCGGTCGACGTCGCGCTGGAGCTGGTCGATCTCCACGGGACGGGAGTCGATCTCCATGCGGAGCCGGGAGGCGGCCTCGTCGACGAGGTCGATGGCCTTGTCGGGCAGGAAGCGGTTGGTGATGTAGCGGTCGGACAGGGCCGCGGCGGCCACGAGGGCGCTGTCGGCGATCTGGACCTGGTGGTGGGCCTCGTAGCGGCCCTTGAGCCCGCGCAGGATGGCGATGGTGTCCTCGACGGTCGGCTCGCCGACGTAGACCTGCTGGAAGCGGCGCTCCAGGGCGGGGTCCTTCTCGATGCGCTCGCGGTATTCGTCGAGGGTGGTCGCGCCGATCATGCGTAGTTCGCCGCGGGCGAGCATGGGCTTGAGCATGTTGCCGGCGTCCATGGCGCCTTCCGCGGCGCCGGCGCCGACCACGGTGTGGAGTTCGTCGATGAAGGTGACGACCTGGCCGTCGCTCTCCTTGATCTCGGAGAGCACGGCCTTGAGCCGCTCCTCGAACTCGCCGCGGTACTTGGCGCCCGCGACCATGGCGCCCAGGTCGAGCGACATCAGGCGCTTGTTGCGCAGGGATTCGGGCACGTCGCCGGCGATGATGCGCTGGGCGAGGCCTTCGACGACGGCGGTCTTGCCCACGCCTGGCTCGCCGATGAGCACGGGGTTGTTCTTCGTACGGCGGGACAGCACCTGCACGACGCGGCGGATCTCGGAGTCGCGGCCGATGACCGGGTCGAGCTTGCCGGAGCGCGCCCGCTCGGTCAGGTCGACGGCGTACTTCTCGAGCGCCTTGTAGGTGTCTTCGGGCGTCTCGCTCGTGACGCGGGCGTTGCCGCGCACCTTCTCGAAGGCGTCGAGCAGGGCCTCGCGGGTGGCGCCCGCCTGCTTGAGCAGGTCGGCCACCTGGCCGCCGTCGGTGGCGAGTCCGACCAGGAGGTGTTCGGTGGAGACGTAGTCGTCTTCGAGTCGCTTGGCCTGGTGGGCGGCGGTGTTGATGACCGTCAGCAGCTGGCGGGAGGAGTTGGGGGCGCTCACGGTGGCGCCCTGCGCCTTGGGCAGGCCGGCGAGCAGCTGCTCGGTCTTGACCTTCAGGGCCTTCCAGTCGGCGCCGACGGCGTCGAGCAGGGGCACTGCCGTACCGCCTGTCTGACCCAGCAGCGCGGCGAGCAGGTGCGCGGGGGCGATCTCGGGGTTGCCCTCGGCCGCGGCCCTGCGCATGGCGACCGACAGGGCCTCCTGGCTCTTCTGGGTCAGCTTGTAGTCCATATGTTCACGCCCCCGGTGGCAGCTCGTATCTGATGAGCGCCTTGATCATCTGCATCTCGGCGCGTAGCCGGTGCACCTCCTCGCGGAGGCGCAGTCCTTCGTTCTCCAGCTCCAGGATCCGTTTGATCCCGGCCAGATTGATGCCCTCCTCCTGGGAGAGCCGTTGCACCTCGCGCAGCTGGAGGATGTCGCGGGTGGAGTACAGCCGCCCGCGTCCCGCGGTCCGCCCGGGGCTGACCAGCCCCAGGCGGTCGTACTGCCGCAGGGTCTGCGGGTGCAGACCGGAGAGCTGGGCCGCCACCGAGATCACATAGACGGGTGTGTCGTCGGAGAGATCGAAGTATCTGGCGTCCATGGCTCGGTTCCTTCGGTACGGCAGGCGGATGCCTGCTGCTACTCGCTTCTGGCCTTCTCGATCAGTTCCGCTCGCGGGTCGTCGCCCGCGGTGGCTTCGCGGAACTCGGTCAGGAGCTCGCGAGCCTTGTCGTCGAGGTGCTTGGGCACGACGACCTCGAAGGTGACCAGCAGGTCGCCCTTGGTGCCGTCCTTGCGTGCCACGCCGCGTCCGCGGACGCGCTGCACCTGGCCGTTGCGCGTGCCGGGCGCGATGCGCACGGTCACCGGCATGCCCTTGAGCGTCGGCACCTTGATCTCCGCGCCGAGGGCCGCCTCCGTGAAGGTGACGGGCACGGTGATCGTGAGGTTGTCGGCGTTCCTCCCGAACACGGGATGCGGCTTGACGTGGGTCAGGATGTAGAGGTCTCCGGCGGGCCCGCCGTTCTCGCCGGGCGCGCCCTTGGCCTTCAGCTTGACCCGCTTGCCGTCGTCGACCCCTGCCGGGATCCGCGCCTGGATGGTGCGGGTGCTCTTGGCCCGGCCGCTGCCCTCGCACACGGGGCAGGGGTCGTCGACCAGGAGTCCGCGGCCCTTGCAGTCGCGGCACGGCTCGGAGAAGGCGAAGTTGCCGAGGTTGCGGCTGGCCGCTCCGGTGCCTTCGCAGGTCGGACAGACCCGCGGGGTGGTGCCTGCCTTGGCGCCGGTGCCGGAGCAGGCGGCGCATCCTTGCGAGCTGGTGAGCCGGAGCGACACGGTGGTGCCCTGGACCGCCTCGGTGAAGGAGAGGGTCACCTCGGACTCGATGTCCTGCCCGCGCCGTGCCCTGGTGGCGCCGCCGGTGGTACGGCTGCCGCCACCGCCGCTGCCGCCGCGGTTGAAGATGCCGCCGAACAGGTCGCCTATCCGGTCGGATGTGCTGCCCTGCTGGTTGGAGCCGCCGAACAGGTCGCCGAAGTCGAAGGGGAATCCTCCGCCGCCGCCCGGCCGGGCGCCACCCACGCCCGACCCGAACAACGTGCGCGCCTCGTCGTACTCCTTGCGCCGTTTGGCGTCGGAGAGCACGTCGTAGGCCTCGGAGATCTCCTTGAACTTGGCCTCTTTCTCCGGGCTGCCCTGGTTGGCGTCGGGGTGGTTCTCCCTGGCCAGCTTCCGGTAGGCCTTCTTGATCTCGTCGGCCGAGGCGGACTTGGGCACACCAAGGACCTTGTAGTAGTCCTTCTCCAGGTAGTCCTTGGTGCTCATAACCTCATTCCTCGGTTTCTGGCTCTGCCACGGCGACGCGCGCCGGGCGCAAGATCCGCTCACCCATCCGGTAGCCCGGCTGGAGCACCTCGATGCAGGTCGGCTCGGTGACCTCCGACGAGTAGCTGTGCATCAGCGCCTCGTGGATGGTCGGGTCGAACGGGTCGCCCTTCTGGCCGTACGGCTCGAGCCCCAGTTTGGTGGCGGCCGACTCCAGGGATTCGGCCACCTTCGCGAAACCGCCGGTGAGCTCGCCGTGGTCGCGGGCCCTGCCGATGTCGTCGAGCACGGGAAGCAGTTCGGTGAGCACGCCCGCGACGGCCTGCTCCTTCACCGCGACCCGGTCACGCTCCACCCGGCGGCGGTAGTTGGTGTACTCCGCCTGGAGGCGCTGCAGGTCGGCGGTGCGCTCCAGGAGAAGGTCGGCCTCGGCGCCGCTGAGGATCTGGCTCCCAGCCTTGGCGGCGTCGTCTTCGGCGATCTCCTGCTCCGCGTCCTTGTGACGTGCCTCGCCCGTCTCCGGGTCGATCTTGCGGTTGTCGCGGATCACGGGTGCTTCCTCAGCTCCGTTTCCACTACTCACTTCACGCGTCCTTCTTCGGCTGCTCGTCGTCGACGATCTCGGCCTCGACCACGTCGTCGTCGGCCTTGGTCTGCTGGGGGCCGTCCTGCTCAGGGGCCTCCTGGCCGGCGGCGGAGCCCTGCGACTGGGCGTAGATCGCCGAGCCCATCTGCTGGCTGACCGTGGCGAGCTTCTCCGCGGAGTTGCGGATCGCGTCGATGTCGGTGCCCTCGAGGGCCTTCTTCACCGCGGCGAGCTCGTCGTTGACCTGCTGCTTGATGTCGTCCGGGATCTTGTCGTCGTTCTCGCGGACGAACTTCTCCGTCTGGTAGACGAGACCGTCGGCGTTGTTGCGGGTCTCGGCCTCCTCGCGGCGCTTGCGGTCCTCGTCGGCGTAGGACTCGGCCTCGCGCATCATGCGCTCGATGTCGTCCTTCGGCAGCGCGGAGCCGCCGGTGATGGTCATCGTCTGCTCCTTGCCGGTGCCGAGGTCCTTGGCGGAGACGTTGACGATGCCGTTGGCGTCGATGTCGAAGGTGACCTCGATCTGCGGGATGCCGCGCGGCGCCGGGGCGATGCCGGTCAGTTCGAAGGTGGCCAGCTTCTTGTTGTAGGCCGCGATCTCGCGCTCGCCCTGGTAGACCTGGATCTGCACCGACGGCTGGTTGTCCTCGGCCGTGGTGAAGACCTCGGAGCGCTTGGTCGGGATCGTGGTGTTGCGCTCGATGATCTTGGTGAAGATGCCGCCCTTGGTCTCGATGCCCAGCGACAGCGGGGTCACGTCGAGCAGCAGGACGTCCTTGACCTCACCCTTGAGCACGCCCGCCTGGAGTGCGGCGCCGATGGCGACGACCTCGTCGGGGTTGACGCCCTTGTTCGGCTCCTTGCCGCCGGTGAGCTCCTTGACCAGCTCGGAGACGGCGGGCATGCGGGTCGAGCCGCCGACGAGCACCACGTGGGCGATGTCGGAGACCTTGATGCCGGCGTCCTTGATGACCTGGTTGAACGGGCCCTTGGTCCGCTCGAGCAGGTCGGCGGTCAGGCGCTGGAACTCGCTGCGGGTGAGCTTCTCGTCGAGGTGGAGCGGGCCCTCGGAGCTGGCGGTGATGTAAGGCAGGTTGATGGAGGTCTCGCTCTGCGAGGACAGCTCGATCTTGGCCTTCTCCGAGGCCTCGCGCAGACGCTGCAGGGCCATCTTGTCCTTGGACAGGTCGACGCCGTGAGCGTTCTGGAAGCGCTTGACCAGCTCGTCGACGACGCGCTGGTCCCAGTCGTCGCCGCCCAGGTGGTTGTCGCCGGAGGTGGCCTTGACCTCGACGAAGCCGTGGCCGTCTTCGGAGCCGACGTCGAGCAGGGACACGTCGAAGGTGCCGCCGCCGAGGTCGAAGACCAGGATCGTCTGGTCCTTGTCCTTGTCGAGGCCGTAGGCCAGGGCCGCGGCGGTCGGCTCGTTGATGATGCGGAGCACGTTGAGGCCCGCGATCGTGCCGGCTTCCTTGGTGGCCTGGCGCTGGGCGTCGTTGAAGTAGGCCGGGACGGTGATCACCGCGTCGGCGATCTTCTCGCCCAGGTACGCCTCGGCGTCCTGCTTGAGCTTCTGCAGCACGAAGGCGCTGATCTGCTGGGGGGAGAACTTCTTGCCGTCGATCTCCTGGGACCAGTTGGTGCCCATCTCACGCTTGACCGAGCGGATCGTCCGGTCGACGTTGGTGACGGCCTGACGCTTGGCCACCTCACCGACGAGGACCTCGCCGTTCTTCGCGAAGGCGACGACGGACGGGGTCGTCCGCGAGCCCTGCGCGTTGGCGATGACAGTGGGCTCGCCGCCCTCGAGAATCGAGACGACGGAGTTGGTCGTCCCCAGGTCGATACCTACCGCACGTGCCATGAGTTCGTCCTTGTAGTCAAAGTTGAGTTGGCTGGACTCAACGTATGAATGCTTGGGGTCTTTGTCAAACGTCTTGAGCCTACTCGACTCAACCCTGAGAAGGGGATCGGGTATTCCCCTGAGATGGAGGTCCGATGGACGGAGAGTGGCCCCCCGGGAGCCTGCTCGGAAGGCTCGCGACCGCCGACCGTTCCGCACTGCTTGGGCTCGGCACTGTGGTCCGTTACCAGGCCGAGGAGCAGCTCCTGGTGGAAGGCGACACGGGCACCCACGTGCTGCTCCTGCGCGAAGGAGTCGTCAAGATCACGGCGGGCGACCAGTCCGCGTTACTCGCCATCAGGGTGAGAGGAGACCTGATCGGCGAGCTGTCAGCGGTCGATCCGTCGCCGCGCATCGCCACCGCGACGGCGACGGGCCCGGTGCTCGCCAACCGCATCAGCAGCCGCGACTTTCGTGTCTTCCTCGCGGCCCGCCCGGAGGCGTCGCTCGCGGTGAGCGGGGTCATCGGCGCCAAGCTACGGTCGGCGACGAGGCGGCGGATCGACTTCAGCGGTCACGACGTGCAGTCCAGGCTCGCCAGGGTCGTCGTCGAACTGATCGATCTGTACGGCAGGCAGGTCAAGGAGGGCGTCGAGATCACGGTGGCGCTCACCCAGCAGGAGCTCGCCGGCATCATCGGAGCCAAGGAGCCGTCGGTGCACAGGGCGCTGGCGGTGCTGCGGCGTGACGGTCTGATCGAGACGCGCTACCGGAACCTCGTCGTCCGGGACGAGAAAGAACTCAGACGGATCGCCAACATTTCCGTCATTTGATGAAATCTCTCGACCCATGGGCCTCTAGAGTGTGCTTCCCCAGGCGCGGAACAGATCCCACATTCCCCGATAATTCGGCAACTTCGGTGTCCTGTGGAGCATCTAATCCGCTGATCATCTCAGCCTCAGGTGAGCCCATGACTCAGATCTACTGGCGTGCCCCTTTGGTGGGCGCCGACATCGTCAACTACAGCGCGGGCGGCCCGCTGGAGAACGCCGCCCAGCAGACAGGCCTGCGGGACCTGCTCGCCCAGGCAGCCGCAGCCGCGCGGCTCGACCATGACGCCTGGCAGGTGCAGCCCTCGGGGGACGGCGTGTTCGCCGTCCTGCCACGGGAGTCCGATGAGATCGCCCTGGTGGACGGCTTCGTCCGTCACGTGAACAAGCTGCTCCGTGCCAGGGACGACAGCATGCGCTTACGGATGTCCATCCACTATGGCGTCCTGTCCGAGGGCGACAACGGCTTCCCCGGCAAGGCGCCCATCGTCTCCGGTCGGCTCTTGGACGCCAGGCCGGTCAGGCTCGCCATCGAGCGCGCACCGCGCGCCCGCCTGGCCGTACTCCTGTCCGACGACGTCTACCAGGGCGTGGTGGCCAACGGGCACACCACCTGGGAGCCGGAGGACCTGCGCGAGGTGGACGTGTCAGTCAAGTCCTTTAAAGGCACCGGATGGCTGCTGATGCCCGGCATCGACGTTCAGGCGTTGGACCTGGGGGAGAAGACGGGACAGGAAAACCACCACGGCCAGCGCGTCGAGAACGTCTTCCACGGGTCCGTCCAGCTCGGCGACGGCGGCGTGATAGGGATCCAGAACCGGTGAGCGAGACCGGGGATGCGCCCGTCCCGCCCAGCGCGGGCGAGGCCGCGAAGGAGATGCGGGCCACCCAGACCACCTCCACGATCATCACCGGTCCTGTGCACCTGGGCGCCAACTCCACGATCGGCCTGGCCAACGGGGCGACGGGCGTCGTCTCATACCGGTTGTCAGGACGGGTGCCTACCAGGGTGATCGAACAGGCCTGTACCAGGTACGCCCGACCTGAGCCGTACCAACAAGCCCTGGACACGCTCCGTGAAGAGCGGGTCATCGTGCTCCACGCCGCTCCCGGCAACGGAAGGCGTACGGGCGCCATCAACCTGATGCGCGGTCTGGGCGGCGACCGCGTGATGCACATGTTGTCGGCCGATCGGCCCTTTCAGGAACTGGCCGAACTCTCCTTCGAGGTCGAGGCCTGCTATCTGCTGCTGAACCGGCCCGCCGACGAAGACACGGGCGACGTCGGGCTGAGCACCCTGGTCGAGAAGATCCAGGCGGCCGCCGCGCATCTCGTCATCACCGCCGAGCACCAGATCTCCACGCTGGTCTCGCACTTCTCCTGGCCGCGCCCCACGCCCCAGAGCCTGCTTTCTGTGTACGGCGTGCAGGAGGTTGCCGTCGGTTGGGAGGTGCTGAACGAGCACAGCATGGCCGATCTGGTCCGCTTCGCGGGCAGCCGCGCCGACGGTATCGACGAGCAGGAGTCGCTCGCCGGCCTGGATCTCGCCCACAAACGCCGCGTCGAGGACTGGTTCGCCGGGGAGCCCGAGTGGAGAGAACTGGCGGAGGCGGCCGCCCTCGCCTTCCTGAACGGGCTCCAGGAGAACCGGTTCGAGCACTGGTCAAGCCGCCTGCGCGCCGATCCCGAGCCGGAGGATCCTACCGAGGCGCCCAGGTTCCGCCAGGTCAGGAAACGCCCTGAGAGCTCTCTGATCGCCATGGTACGGCGTGAGGCCGTCTCCGATGACGCGATTCCTGGCCAGACCAGGCGGTGCGTGGAGTTCAAGTCGTCCGGGTTCCAGCCGCACGTGATCGCCGAGCTGTGTGAGTACCCCGACGACTTCTGGACCAGGGTGTTCGACTGGATCGACGAGGTCGTCGACGACCGTGATCCCGAGGTGCTCACGCAGCTCACGTACGGCCTGGCCCTCCTGGCCGAGCACGATTTCGACAGCGTGCGCACCAGGTTCCTACAGCCCTGGTCGGACGGGGAGCGCGGCTGGCGGGCCTGGACGGCTGCTACCTATGTCCTCTCCTTCATGTGTTACGGCGACAGCACAGAGCCTCTTGCCCGCCGTACGGCTCTGCGATGGTCGCGAAGTAAGGCGGTGCTGCGCAGGTGCGCGGCGGCCTCCGCCTTCGGCACCCTGGTCGGCGTGCTCGACCCGGGCGAGGCGATGCGGAACCTGTGGACGCTGGTGCGGGACGAGGAGATCGCGGAAGCCGCCGTCGCGGCCATCGCGGTCCTCTACCAGAACCTCTGCTACGCCGAGACCGGGGCGAACCGGGTGGTGCTCGACAGTCTGGTCGCCAAACTGCGTGCCGAGCGGAACGGGCCCGCCAGCGAGATCGCTCTCGGCGTGCTCTGCGCGGCTGACGACGACGGCACCACCTCCGCGGGCCACCTGGGCAGACAACCGCAGGACTCCCAGGTGTTCGGCGAGCTCTGGGCGTTGCTCGTGACGAACCGTCCGATCCGGACGGCCACCTTCGCCAATCTGTACACCGTTCTCGACGCCGTGAAGGACGAGGAGATCATCCGCTCCGCCGTCAGAGCGCTGCGCGACGGGCTGCCCGCAGGGGAGCGCGAGCCCTTCGAAACGCAGTTCGTTCGTTTCGCCCAGCGTCGCGACTCCCGTCGCGCACCCACTTTCGTCGCCCTGATCGGGGAGATTTTCAATGACATATCCGGTGATTGACCAGGGCACGCTCACGGCAGCGAGCAAGCGCGGCACCTTCGGCCTCGGCGCGAAGGAACGCGTGGCCGGCGAGATCCCCAGCCCGCTGCCCCACCAGACCGTCGTCGTGAGCGATGGTGTCACCTCCATCAGCAGCAGAGACAGGCGGCACGGCCTGCGCGCCGACCACGTAATCCATGCCACGAGCTGGTGCCTGGTCGACATGACCTCCAAGAAGCCGGTCACCGTACAGCTCACGCTGCAGTCGAGCGGGGTGGACGAGTTCACGCTGCGCGTCACGTTCGCCTGTACGGTCACCGACGAGCGACTCGTGGCCGAGGCCGGTCACCGCGACCTGACCGAGCCGCTCCTGACCTACCTCAAGGGCTATCACAAGCTCTACCTGCTCGGCATCGCCCACCCGATCGCTGACTCCGCCCAGGTCCACGACAACGCGCAGCTTGAGCTGGGCATCTACGTGCAGGCCAGCCCGCCGGCCACCCGCGGCATGCAGATCCAGCTGTCGAGCATCGAGGTGCTCAAGCCGGAGGACGTGCTGAAGGAGCAGCGCGAGCAGGAGGAGCGGCTCAAGGCGCATCGCAGCCAGCAACTGCTCATGGAGCTGGAGCGGGAGCAGGAGCTCACCAAGCGCGGGTACCAGCGGGACGACCAGCAGTTCGCGCGGGAGATGGCTGCCGAGGAGGGCCAGACGGAGCGTGAGCGTCAGTCCCAGACCGAGCAGACCAGACGGCTGGAACGCACCTACCAGCGTGACGAGGCGGAGTTCGGCCAGGAGCAGCGGCATCGCGCGATGGCCGCGGACCTCAAGCTGGGCAGGATGTTCGCCGACGCCACCGCCGACGACCCGAACGCGGTCATCGCCCATGCCGTCGTCCGAGGCGACCTGGACGGCAACGCGCTCATTCAGCGTGTGGATGAGGCGATGAGACTCAGACGGGAGGACGGGCTGCGCGAGGAGCAGAGAAACGACCGGCATCTCGAACACCGGTGGGAGGTCGAGGGCAAGCTCCTGGACAGCAAGATCGCCCTCGACCACGAGAGGTTGCGGCTCGACATCGAGAAGGAGTCACGCGCCAAGCAATGGGAGGTCACCAGGGACGACAGGGAGTGGGAGCGCGAGAAGGAGAAACTCAGGATCGAGCGCGAGATCACGATCGCCCAGCAGGCGCTGGAGTCCGATAGGGCCGCCAACGACAGGGAGTGGGAGCGTGAGAAGATCCGGCTCGACCACGCCAAGCAGGCCCGCGACCAGGACATGGCCGCGGCCAGGGAGCAGCGCAGGTGGGAGAGCGAGCGGGAGTCCGAGCAGTGGGACAGGGAGCAGCGGGCCCGTGACCAGGAGCTGCAGGCCAGGATCGCCGAAGAGCTGATCAAGCGGGGTCAGACCGACCACGCCGACCTGGCTGAGGTGATCGTCGGCGTGGTCCGCAACCTCACCGGCACGCCACAGGTCTCCGCTGAGCAGCCTCGCCAGATCCCCGGTTCCCTTGAGTCCAACGGGAGCGCGCCATGACGACGACCCAGGACGCGCCCGTGCAGCGTATTCCGCTGCCGCCTCCGCCCCGTGGGGGACGCGGGTTGGGCAGGCTGCTACGGCGGATCATCGGCGTCCAGGAGGATGTGCTCGCCTGGGTGCCAGAGGACCGCGCCAAGCTGAGCCGTACGGGAGCCATCGTCGTGTGCACGGCGCTGATCGCGGGCGTCTCGGTCTATATCGTGCTCCACGAGTTCCTACAGGCGCCGTTGCCGCTGAGCATCGGAGGAGCGCTGTTCTGGGCGGCGGTCATCGGAGTTTTCGACAGCTGGCTCATCTCCAGCTCGCAGGGCGTGATCGGGCCGAGCCGATTCTTCGTGCTGCTGCCCCGGCTGTTCATCTCGGTGATCATCGGGGTGCTGATCTCCGAGCCGGTGACGCTGAAGGTGTTCGAGTCGGCGATCGTCGAGCAGATCAAGGAGGACCAGGTCGCCGCCGTGGACGCGGTCAGGACCAAGTACGGCAACTGCTATCCGAAGCCCCAGCTGGGGGCGGACTGTTCGGACGCGAAGCTGACGATCGCCGCGCCCGACCCCGCAGCACTCAAGCGCGCCATCGAGCAACGTGACCAGCTCGCGAAGGATTTGAAGCCGCTCAACAAGGAGGAGAATCGGCTGTCGGGGCTGAAAATGGACGAATGTGCCGGTTACAAGACTAGCGGCGAAGTCAGCGGTATCCAGGGTCGAGGACTGCGGTGCATCGAGCGCGAGCGTGCCCTGGAGGACTACCGCGCTACCAACGGACTGGCGGCCAAGCAGGCGAGCTTGAAGGAGCTCGGCATCGAGGTCAACCGGCTCATGAAGGTCCAGGCCGACCTCACGGGCACCTACGAGAAGCAGGTGACCGAGCAGATCGAGGCCAAGGTCGAAGAGGAGCGTGACAAGCATGCGGCCGTGCCGGGACTCCTCGAACGTTTCGACGGCCTGTCCTCGCTCGCAGACAAGAGCTGGGCGGTGTGGTGGGCGCACCTGCTGCTCGCGGGCCTGCTGGTCCTCATTGACTGCTTCCCCGTGCTGACCAAGTTGATCAGCAAGCCGACCGCCTACGATCGCCGCATCGCGACCCAACTCGAGAGCAGGGAGCGGATGCACGACAACGACCTGCGGCTTACCGAGCGGCTGCGAACTGGAGACGGGGACGTCCGCCTGCATCAGGAGGACGCGCGCGTCCGCCAGGCCATGGAGGAGTCCGACTACGACGGGCGGCTCCAGACGGCTCGGCGCGAGGTCGAGCTGCGGGCCCGGATCGACGCGCTCGTGGCGGAGGCCAAGGGCCTGCGCTCCTGACTCGGCGGACGGTCAGGAGGACCCACTCGCCGGAGGTTCTGCCTTGGGCCCGGGTTTGTGCATGGTCCGAGTCTTCGCGTAGTGGCGTGCCACGCGGGCCCGGTTGCCGCAACCGGCCGAGCACCACTCACGCCGGGGGCTGTCGCGCACGAAGAACAGCACGCAGCCGGGACCGTGGCACGCGCACACCTCCAGCCCCGTGGATCCGGCGAACAGGGCCGCGGCCTCCTCGGCCAGTGCGGCGAGCGCCGCTTCGACCGGGCGCCCCGACGTGGCCGTCACCAGGTGCGGTTCGGGGGTGGCCCGCAGCTCAGGCCATCGCGGGGCGCGCGCGGTGTGGCGGTTGAGTGCCGCGACGGCGTCCGCGTCGAACGCCGTGCCCTCGACCGCCGCGGCGGCCAGGGTCCTGATCGTGTCGCGGAGCTCTCTGGCCTGGCGCAGGTCGTCGTCGCCGATGCTCCCCAGGTCGGCGTCCGTGAGGGTGATCGCGAGGCGGGGGCGCATGTCGCGCAGCCATGCCGCCAGGTGCTCGATCGTCCGCAGCCCGTCGTTGGGCCGGCCGCGCACCGCGTAGACGGTGTTGCCGAACTCGATCGGCAGGGCTTCGCCGAGGGTGGGGGAGCCGCCCCCTGTCAGCTGTGCGACGTCCATCGTCCTAATGCTATCCCTCTCTTGACACCGTAAGAATGTGGAGGTCATTCTAATGTTTAATAACGCGATAAAACGTTAGAAATTCCAGCCTCGGAGGTTCGTATGAGCGGTACTCCAGCCCTGCAGACCGGCCACGTCGGCCTCAACGTGACGGACCTGGCCAGGTCCGTCGCCTTCTACCGGCAGGTCTTCGACTTCGAGGTCTTCGGCGAGCAGGCGGAGGGCGAGCGCAGGTTCGCCTTCCTCGGGAGGGACGGCGAGCTGGTGGTGACGTTGTGGCAGCAGAGCGACGGCGCCTTCGCCGCCGACCGGGCCGGGCTGCACCATCTGGCGTTCAAGGTGTCCGACATCGAGGCCGTGCGCCGGGCCGAGGCGACGCTGCGCGGGCTCGGCGTGGAGCCGCTGCACGACGGGATCGTGCCTCACCGTGAGGGCTCGTCGTCGGGTGGCGTGTTCTTCTACGACCCGGACGGCATCCGGCTGGAGATCTACGCGCTGACCGGTGCCGACACCGCCCCCGCTCCCACTCAGGGTGCGCCGACCTGCGGCTTCTTCTAGGAGGTTGGTCGTGCTTCACCCGGGTGAATACGCCGTGCAGCGCCGTACCGGCCTGGGCGACGGGAGCAGGGGGTCGGTGGCCGTGGGCGCGGACGTGCCGGCGGTGGCGGCCGAGTTCCTCGCGGACAGGCGCCTGGCGGTGATCGCCGCCGTGGACGATTCGGGCACGCCGTGGATCGGGCCGGTCACCGGCCCGCCCGGCTTCCTGGCCGCGCCGGACGCCCGCACGGTGGTGGTCGACCGCCTGCCCGGCGCCGGTGACCCGCTGGCCGGGCTGTTCGGCGCGGAGCGGGAGATCGGCATGCTGGTGATCGACCCGCCGACCCGGAGACGGATGCGGGTCAACGGGCGGGCGCGGCGCGACGGTGACGGGCTGGTGGTGCGTACCGAGCAGGTGTACTCCAACTGCCCCAAGCACCTCCAGGTCCGTACTTTTCGAGATTCGCCACCCATGGAGAGGAAGGTCGCTCCCGCCGCCACGACCCTGACCGCCGCCCAGCAACGCTGGATCACCGCCGCGGACACGTTCTTCGTGGGCACCTACGCCGACGGCCTCGGCGTCGACGCCTCGCACCGGGGCGGGAATCCGGGATTCGTCGGCGTCCTCGGCGAAGGGCGTTTGGCCTGGCCCGACTACGTGGGCAACACGATGTTCATGACCCTGGGCAACCTCGAGCTCGAACCCCGGTGCGCGCTGGTGTTCCTGGACTGGGAGAGCGGGGACGTGCTGCAGCTGACCGGCCGCGCCCGCGTCGACGGCGACGAGGACAGGGCCGCGGCCTTTCCCGGCGCGCAGCGGGTGATCGACTTCGAGATCGGCGAGGTGGTCGAGATCACCGGCGGGCTGGGTCAGCGCTGGGAGTTCGTGGAGTATTCACGCTTCAATCCCCGCTGACTGCGAACTTCAATAACAAGAAGCGCCAGAACTAGAATGAGGAAGTGGAACAGCGGAACTACAACCAGTACTGCGCGACCGCGCGCACCCTCGACCTCGTGGGCGAACGGTGGACGCTGCTGCTCGTCCGCGAACTGCTGACCGGCCCCAAACGCTTCAGCGACCTGCAGCACAGCCTGCGCGGCCTGGGCACGGGGCTGCTGGCGGCGCGGATGAAGCACCTGGAGCACGAAGGGCTGGCGCACAAGGTCACCCTCCCGCCGCCTGCCCGCACCCCCGCCTACGCCCTCACCCAGGCGGGAGCGGACCTCGAACCGGTGGTGATGGCCCTGGCCAGGTGGGGGCTGACCTGGGCCATGGACGAGCCGCGCGAGCAGGAGAGCTTCCACCCGGGCTGGGCGGTGCTCGGCCTGAAGGCGTGCTTCGACCCCGTGGCCGCCGCCGGGCTGCGGGCGTTGTACGAGTTCCGCGTGGAGGAGGAGGTCTTCCACGCGCGCGTCGACGACGGCACGATCGAGACCGTGCACGGACCGGCGCAGCACCCCGACGCGGTCGTTACGACCGGCCGCGAGGTCTTCCGCGACCTCGCCGCCGGCAGGACGACCCTGGAAGGGGCGATCGGCGCCGGTGCCGCCTCCGTCACGGGCGACGGGGAGGCGCTGCGCCGGCTGCGCGGGCTGTTCCGCCTGCCGCCTCAGCGCACCCGGCACGGCTGAAGGGCGCTCAGCGCTTGGCCCCGTCGACGATCTTGCGCTTCCCCAGCGCCTTCTTGAGCTTCACCGTGTAGGTCTTCTCCACGGCGACCATGATGCAGCTGACGTCCTGAGCCTTCCGAGCGGCCCCTTCGTACAGCGTGATGGTCACCCGGGACCGGGTCTCCTTCACCGTCACCCGGTCGAGCACCGTGCACGGCTCGACGCCCGACCACCACACCAGCCGCACCCGCTTGCCTCCGGAAACCGGCTTGGCCGAGGTGAAGGTCACCTTCCTGGTGTTGACCGTGTCGCCGACCGGCTTGACCGGCTCGGGCGAACCGGCGGGCGTCTGGCTGCTGCCCGCGGTGGCGCTGGTCGAGGTGACCGGCGGTGCCAGCGTGGTGCTGACGGGGGTATCGGGAGCGGGCGCGGCGGTCGAGGGGGGCGTCGCCGTGCCGCAACTCAGGGGCAGAATCATAAATCCGGCCAAAGCGATTGCTCTGCGCATACTCCTTCGACGGATTCGGATGTCGCCCGGTTCAACTCCCAGAACCTGCGGTTATGGTGAGCCTGTGCTCCTGCGTCAGACTCTGATCGCCGTGTCTCGTAGCCGGCGGGCCGAGGCGCTGCTGTCGAACTCCTCGATGACCACGAGCGTGGCCAGGCGCTTCGTGGCCTCCGACGTGATCGCGGCGACGTCCGAGCTGACCCGGCGCGGCCTGCTGGTGACGGTCGACCATCTGGGCGAGGAGGTCGACGACCGGGTCAAGGCCGACGGTGAGGTGATGGCCTACGTCGACGTGATCGGCAGGCTGGCGCCCGGCGCCGACGTGTCGGTGAAGCTGACCGCGCTGGGCCTGCGCCTGTCGGAGCAGCTGGCGCTCGACAACGCGGCGACGATCTGCGAGGCGGCCGCCGCCAGGGACGTGACGGTGACGCTCGACGCCGAGGAGCACGACACGATCGACGCGCTGATGTCGGTGCACGCGACGCTGCGCAAGGAGCACCCGCTGGTGGGCGTCGCCGTACAGGCGTATCTCAAGGACGCGGCCGAGCGCTGCGCCGCGCTCACCGGCGCCAGGGTCAGGCTGTGCAAGGGCGCCTACGACGCGCCGGGAGCGTATTCGGGCAAGGACGTCGACCGTTCCTTCGTGAAGTGCCTGCGCGTCCTGATGTCCGGCTCGGCCTACCCGATGGTCGCGTCGCATGATCCGCGGATGATCGAGATCGCCTCGACTCTCGCCGTCCTGCACGGTCGCGACGCCGACGGTTTCGAGTACCAGATGTTGTACGGCGTGCGCACCGACGAGCAGGCGCGCCTGGCGGGGCTGGGGGCGAAGGTCAGGGTCTACGTCCCGTACGGCGACGACTGGTACGCCTACCTGATGCGCCGCCTGGCCGAGCGCCCGGCCAACCTGCGCTTCGTCGCCCGCGCCCTCGTTTCAGGGCGTTAGCCGCCACACCTGCAGCTTCTCGTCGGGCCCGCTGACCAGCACGGTTCCCGTGGGCGTGGTGGCGAAGGCGGAGATGCGGCGGGTCGTCGGCTGCGCCCGGCCGATCGGCCTGCCCGCCGACAGGTCCCACAGCTGGGAGTGCTGGACGATGTCGTCGAGCTGCAGCGTCACCTGCGCGACGAGGTGCCCGGCGACCTCGCCGGTGCCGTCGAGCACCGCCGTCCACAGGGAGTCGTCGGGCCTGGGCACGGTCAGGGGAGCGGTCAGGTCGCGGCCGGTCATCGGGTCGAGGACGCGGATCGCGGTGCTCTCCAGGCGGGTGACGACGATCGCGGGCGCGCAGCCGTACATGCCGACGTGACCGAGGGCGAGCCACGAGTCGGCGCGCTCGCCTGCCAGGGGCGGCACGGCGAACGTCGAGACCTGCTCGTGCGTGGTGACGTCGCGCACGCTGATCGTGTTGTCCTTCAGGGTGACCGCGACGGGCTCGCCGTGGAAGAGGCCCAGCCTGGTGGTGCCGGGGGGCGGGGCGAAGGTGGCGAGCTGGCGGCGGGCCGTCAGGTCCCAGGTGTGGATCTGACGGTCGGCGAGTCCGACGAGTCTGCCGTCGTTCACGAGGAGCGGCCCGACGGCGCCGCCGGGCAGGGTGGCCAGGAGCTTGCGCGCGTTCAGGTCCCACAGGTGGACGGTGGGCGGGTCGTAGTGGCCGGTCACCGCGACGGAGCCGGTGACCGCCAGCGAGGTGAGGCTGCCCGGCCCGGTCATCCGCGCGCCGGCGGGCCTGCCCTCGGCCAGGTCCCAGACCTGGAGCGCGCCGTTCTCCTCGGCGGCCACGGCGAGCCGGTCGTCGGCCAGCGCGACGTGGTCGACGCCGTCGACGGCCCCCGCCGGGCTGCTCCCGAGCTGCCGGCGGGTGGCGAGGTCCCACAACCGCACGGTGTTGTCCTCGCTGCCGCTGAGCAGCACCCGCGTGCCGTCGAGGGTGCCGAGGGCCAGGGAGGTGATCCCGGCGTCGTGTCCTTGCAGCGAGCCGAGCAACTCCCCGGACGTCGAGAACAGCTCGATCGGGCTGGCCAGCGAGCCCTCGCCGCCCTGTTCTTCCGGCACGCGCCGGCCGCCGGCGAGCAGGCCGGGGGCGGCGAGCGCGGCGCGGAAACGTGTGCCGTCGGCGGGCACGAGGATGGATGGGCGCGGCTTGGCCGCCGTCAGGTCGGCCACGTGCAGGCCCTCGTAGGTGCGGTAGTGCAGGGTGTCGCCGATGACGACCAGGTCGTCGGGGTCGGCGAACTCGTCGCCGCTGTAGAAGGGCTTGCCGACGGGACGTCCGGTGTGCCGGTCGTAGAGGCGGAACGGCTCCTCCATCCCGGCGTAGGTGACGAGGATGTCCTGGCCGCGCAGCCTGCCCGCCGCCATCTCCTCCGCCCGCCCGATCGGCAGGGAGCCGCGCCAGGAGCGGGCCCTGGTGTCCCAGACCCGCACCCGCTCGCCGTCGCTGACGTACAGCAGGCCGTCGTGCAGGGTGGTGCCTCTGGGGGCGGGCAGGCGGGTGACGACGCGGCGCGTGCCGGGGTTCCAGACGTAGGCGTGCTTCTCGCCGGAGACCAGCACGTCGTGGCCGAGCCAGAGCGCGCTCGTGCCCGCCAGGGGTTCGAGGACGGGCCGGAAGCCGGGCAGCGACCAGAAGCGCACCGTGCCCTCGGCGCCCGCCGAGATCGCGATCGGCTCGCCGCCCAGGCTGCCGAAGGAGACGGTGAGCACGTTGCCGTGGCCGCCGCCGTCGAGGACGCGGGGTCCCTCGGCCCTCAGCGCGGTCGCGGCCGGCGGGCTCGGGCAGGGCTTCGCGGACGTCCACGAGCTCGACGGCGAGGGCGCGCCCGCCGGGGTCGAGGTACAGGCCGAGACCAGCAGCCATACCAGCGCGAAGGCGGGCCATCTCCTCACTCTTCTGGACGATAGCGGCCCGGTAAGCTGTCAGACCAGCTTCGTCAGGTGAGGTACACAGGCATGATCGCGATTCTCGGCACCGGCAAGATGGGCGAGGCCCTGCTGTCCGGGCTCCTGCGCGCGGGCTTCAAGCCCGGCGATGTGATGGCCACCGTCCGGCGCCCCGAGCGGGCGCAGGCGCTCAAGGAGACGTACGGCGTGCAGATCGTCTCCAACACCGAGGCGGCCAAGAACGCCGACACCCTCATCCTCGCGGTCAAGCCCCAGGACATGGCGGCGCTGCTGGCCGAGATCGGCCCGTTCGTCCCGGCCGGGCGGCTGGTCATCTCCTCGGCCGCCGGCATCACCACCTCCTTCGTGGAACAGCGGCTCGATGCCGACGTCCCGGTGGTCAGGGTCATGTCGAACACGCCGATCAAGTTCGACGAGGCGATGAGCGTGATCTCCGCGGGCGCCCACGCGGGCGAGGAGCACCTCAAGCTGACCGAGGCGCTGCTCAAGCCGGTCGGCAAGGTGCTGCGCATCCCCGAGTCGCAGCAGGACGCCGCCACGGCGCTGTCGGGCAGCGGCCCCGCGTACTTCTTCTACCTGGTGGAGGCGATGGTCGACGCGGGCATCCTGCTGGGCATGCCGCGGGCGGCGGCGCTCGACATGGTCACCCAGTCGATCGTCGGCGCGGCGATCATGCTGCGTGATTCGGGCGAGCACCCGGTGATCCTGCGCGAGGCGGTCACCTCGCCCGGCGGCACCACGATCGCCGCGATCGCGGAGCTGGAGCGGCACAGCGTGCGCGCGGCGTTCCTGGCGGCCATCGAGGCGGCCAGGGACCGCGGTCGCGAGCTGGCGGGAGGCTGACACCCCCCTCGCGGTTTAATTCTTAGGAAGGTTTACTATTCCGGTCCATGTGGACCCGGGATTTCGGCCTGTTCTTCGCCGCGCGCACGATCTCCATGCTCGGCTCGTCGATGATGCCGGTGGCGATCGCGCTGGGCATGCACGAGGCCGGCTACGGAGCCACGGGAGTGGGCCTGGCCCTGGCCTCGTGGATGCTCCCGATGGCCGGGCTGATCCTTTTCGGCGGCGTCATCACCGACCGGTTCACCCCGCGCCGCATGATGGTCGCCGCCGACGTGATCCGCGCCGTCGTCCAGACGCTCACGGCGGTGCTGTTCCTGACCGGCCGCCCGGTGCTGTGGCAGATCCTGGTGCTCACCGCGATCACCGGCGCCGCCGCCGCGATGTACACCCCCGGAGTGGCGGGGACGATCCCGCGCATCACCACCGACGTGCAGCGGGCCAACGCCACCCTGCGCGTCTCCGAGGCGATCATGCAGCTGGCCGGTCCCGGCCTGGCCGGTCTGCTGGTGGGCTTCATCGGCGTCGGCATGCTGTACGCCGCCGACGCCGTGGGCTTCGCCGCCAGCGCCGCGTGCCTGCTGCTCATGAGGGCGCGGGTGGCGGCCACGGCCCAGGAGCCGATGATGGTACGGCTGCGCGAGGGCTGGCGGGAGTTCCGCTCCCGCACCTGGATGTGGAGCGTCATCCTGATCTGGGTGATCTTCGGCATCACCCTGTTCGGCCCGCTGATCCCGCTGGGCTCCACCCTGGTCACGGGGATGTACGGCCAGGCGGCCTACGGCCTGGTGATGTCGGCGGGCGGCGCTGGAACGATCCTCGGCGGCCTGGTCGCCATGCGCCTGCGCCCGGCCAGGCCGCTGGCGGCGGGAGCGGTGGCGATGTTCCTGTTCGCCGCCCAGCCGCTGACGATGTCGCTCGAGGCCGACCTGTGGGTGATCATGGCGGGGTTCGTACTGGGAGGCGCCGGCTGGGCGTTCTGGTCGGTCATGTGGGCCACCAGCGTGCAGACCCAGGTGCCGCAGGAGGCGCTCAACCGGGTCAGCGCCTACGAGATCGGCGGCTCGACCATCTCCATCCCGATCGGCCAGGCACTGGCCGGTCCGGTGGCGGGGCTGTTCGGCGCGGCGGGTGTGCTGTCGGTCTCCACCGTCGTGGCGCTGGCGGGTTGTGTCGCTCTGCTGGCCGTACCCCAGATCCGGCGACTCGCCCGAGTGACCGCCTGACCCGGCTCCTACGATGGATCGGGTGACGATCCGTCGCGGTATCCCCCCGCTCGCGATCCTGCTGCTCCTGACGGCCTGCTCCGCGGAGGAGGCGCCGGAGGTGCAGGTCGCGGAAGTGAAACGCGCCCCCGTGGTCGAGGTGGTGGAGGCCCCGGCGACGATCGGGGCCCGCGCCACGGCCACCTTACGATCACCGGCCCAGGGCACGGTCGCCAAGCTGTACGTGCGCGACGGCGACACCGTGGAGAAGGGCCAGCTGCTCGTCAAGATCAGCTCGCCGCAGGCCGAGGAGCAGCTCAAGCAGGCGCGCAAGGCGGCCAAGGCCCCGCCCGCGCCGAGGATCGGCGCCCCGGGCATCAGGCTGGCGGGCTTCGACACCGGGGCGTTCGACCGCCAGGTGGCAGGACACTTCGCCAAGGCGCGCGCCGCGGCCAGGAAGCTCGACGACGCGCAGGCGCGGCGGCAGTTGCTCAGCGCGATCGACCTGGCGCAGGCGCAGCACCGCGCGCAGAGCCGGGCGCTCGCCAAGATCACCGCAGACCTCAACAGGACCATCAACGGAGTGCTCTCCCAGGTCACGGGCGGCCTGTCGGGGCTGACCTCCTCGATGGCCTCGCTGCGCACCGCCTCCATGGCCCAGTCGAAGGCGGCCGTGCGCGTCGCCTCCGACACCGTCAAGGGCCTGTCGATCAAGGCGCCCTTCGACGGCGTCGTCACCTTGGGCTCGGCCTCCGGAGGCGGCGGTTCGGCCCCCGACCTGGGCGGCCTGCTCAGCCAGGTACCCGGCGCCATGCAGTTGCCGTCGTCGGGCAACGGCCCTTCCACTCCGGTGGCGACGGGCGTGCCCGTCTCGGCGGGCGACGCGGTCGTCACCGTCACCGACATCTCCGAGCTCACGCTCTCCGCCGACATCGACGAGACCGATGTGCTGCTGGTCAAGGAGGGCACCAAGGCCACGGTCGAGCTCGACGCGGTGCCGGGCGCCGGGTACGCCGCCAAGGTCACCGGCGTCGGCGTCACGCCCATGGAGGCCAGCACGGGCGGCGTGAGCTACCCGGTCAGGCTCACGCTCGGCGCGGGCACGTTCGACGACGGCAGCCAGGCGCCGACGCCCAAGCCCGGCATGAGCGCCGTGGCGCGGCTGACCGTGCGCGAGGTGGCCGACGCCCTGTCCGCCCCGGCCTCGGCGATCGTGACCAGCGGGCGCGAGAGCGTGGTGTGGGTCGTGCGCGACGGTACGGCCGAGCGCCGCGTGGTCAAGCTCGGCGCCCAGGGCGAGGCCGTCGTCGAGGTGCTCAGCGGCCTGCGTGCCGGGGAGCGCATCGTGGTCAAGGGCGCCGACGCCGTACGGCAGGGCCAGCGGCTGTCATGATCGAAGCCGTCGATCTCACGCGCTCCTACCAGCTCGAAGGCGTCTCGGTGGAGGCGCTGCGCGGCGTGAACCTGACCATCGGGCCCGGCGAGTTTGCCGCGATCGTCGGCCCGTCGGGCTCGGGCAAGTCGACGCTGATGCACCTGCTCGGCTGCCTCGACAGGCCCACGTCGGGATCGTTGAGGATCGACGGCGTGGAGGTGGCCGGGCTGAACGACACCCAGATGGCCGAGCTGCGCAACCGGACGATCGGCTTCGTCTTCCAGTCCTTCCACCTGCTCGCGCGCACGTCGGCGCTGGAGAACGTGGCCCTGCCCCTCGTGTATCGCGGGATATCGCGAAATGAGCGGATAAAGCGTGCGAAAGCCGCGCTGGAGGCCGTCGGCCTGGCCCACCGGCTCGACCATCGTCCGTCCCAGATGTCCGGCGGCGAGCAGCAGCGGGTCGCGATCGCCAGGGCCCTGGTCGGCGAGCCCGCCGTCCTGCTGGCCGACGAGCCGACCGGCAACCTCGACACCCGCAACGGAGCCGAGGTGATGCGCATCCTGGACGGGCTCGACTGCACCAGGATCGTGGTCACCCACGAGCCGGAGGTCGCCGCGCACGCCGTACGGCAGATCCACGTCCGCGACGGCCTGATCGAGCTGGACACCGCGACATGAGGCGCTACGAGGCCTTCTCCATGGCCCTGGAGGCGCTGCGGGTCAACCGCATGCGCTCCCTGCTGACGATGCTCGGCGTGATCATCGGCGTGCTGTCGGTGGTGATCCTCGTGTCGATCGGCACGGGCGCCAAGAACGCCGTCGAGAGCGAGATCGCCGGCCTGGGCAGCAACATCATCCTGGTGGTCCCCGGCAGGCTGACCACGGGGGCCGCGCCCACCCAGAGCCGCCTGAACCTCCAGGACGTCGCCCACGTCAGGCGGGTCGTCGGCGATCCGGCCAAGGTCACCGTCTCCCTGCAGTCGGGCGAGACCGTGCGGGTGGGCAGGACCGAGCAGTTCGCCACGATCGTCGGCACCGACGAGAACCTGCCCAACATCTTCGAGCGCCCCCTGGAGCGCGGCAGGTACCTCAGCGAGACGGACGTCGACACCAGGCGCCGGGTGACCGTGCTCGGCGCCGAGGTGGCCGACAAGCTCTTCGGCGACATCGACCCGATCGGCCGCCAGGTCTCCATCTCCGGCGCACGCTTCCGCGTGGTCGGCGTCTACGCCACCGTGGGCGCGACCTTCGGGGTGGCGCGCGACGCCGAGGTGCACATGCCGGTCACGACCGCCCAGCGCCTGCTGGGCATCTCGCGCATCAACGGCATGGCGGTGGGAGCGTCGGGTCCCGACGAGATCGAGCCGCTCCAGGGCCGCGTGCTCGCGGCGCTGCAGGAACGCCATCCGGGCGACCAGTTCTCCGCCGTGACGCAGACCCAGCTGCTGGGCACCATCGGCAGCATCCTGGGCATGCTCACCGGCGTGCTGGCCGCCATCGCGGGCATCTCGCTGCTGGTGGGCGGCGTCGGGGTCTCCAACATCATGCTGGTGAGCGTGCGCGAGCGTACCCGCGAGATCGGCCTGCGCAAGGCTCTCGGGGCGCGCCAGCGTGACATCCTGCTGCAGTTCCTCATCGAGGCGGTGCTGCTCACGACCATCGGCGGGACGATCGGCATCGCCCTCGGCGTCGGGGGGTCGCTGCTCATCCAGGCGCTCACCCCGGTGCCCGCCGCGATCACCTGGTGGTCGATCGCGCTGGCGTTCGGGGTGTCGGTCGCCGTCGGCGTCTTCTTCGGGGTCGCGCCCGCCCGCCGCGCGGGGAGACTGGACCCGGTGATCGCCCTGCGGGCGGAGTGATCAGGCGTCGCGCCTCCGCATCAGGACCGCCGCCGCGATCATGATGACGGCGACCCAGGCGAGGTAGACCGCGAAGCCCTGCCACGGGCCCAGGCTCCCCGGCCCGGTCTCCAGCGCCATGACCTTGCTGCCCGCGTTGGTGGTGAAATGCTTGCTCACCGCCGCGCCCCAGGCGCCGGGCAGCAACTGCGAGAGTTGCGGCGCGACCAGGATGAGGCCGACGGCCGACAGGATCGCGCCGGGCGTGTGCCTGATCAGCGCGCCCAGCGCCAGCCCGAGCAGACCGCCGGCGGTCAGGAACAACGCGGTCCCGATGAGGGCGCGCAGCACCTCGGGGTCGCCGAGCGCCGTGTCGAGGCCCTTGCCGGCCAGGATCGGCTGCACGGCGAAGAAGGTGACGGCGGTCGCGGCCGCGCTGATGAGGGCGGTGGCCACCGTGAAGACGAGAACCTTGGCGCTCAGCAGCGTGAGCCTCTGCGGCACCGCCTGGAGCGAGGTGCGGATCATGCCGGTGCGATACTCGCTGGAGATCACCAGCACCCCCAGCGTCGCCATGGCGATCGAGGCGAACGGCGTGCCCATCACCGTGATGTCGAAGCCGGTCATGCCGTCGATCGGCTCGCGGGTGTTGGCCACCGAGATGCTGACCAGCAGCGCGAAGCCCAGCATGAGCAGGAACCCGGCGGCGTAGGTCCACATCGTGGAGCGGACCGAGCGCATCTTGGTCCACTCGGAGGTGAGAACGTCGATCATGACGAGAACTCCAGACTGTCCTTGGTGAGCTCCATGTAGGCGGCCTCCAGCGTCGGCTGGACGAAGGTCAGCTCCTCCAGCTCCAGCGCGTGCCGCGCGGCCAGCCTGCCGATCTCCAGCGACGGGATCCCGGTCACCCGCAAGTGATCGGCGTGCGACTCGGCGGCGGGAAGGAGCGCCGCGAGCTCGGACAGCCGCGGCGAGCGCACCCGCACGTAGCCCTGCGAGCTGCGCCCGATGAACTCCTCGACGCCGGTGTCGGCGATCATCCGGCCCTTGCCGATGACGATGAGGTGGTCGGCGGTCTGCGCCATCTCGCTCATCAGGTGGCTGGAGACGAACACCGCGCGGCCCTCGGCCGCCTGCTTGCGCATGAAGGTGCGGATCCACAGGATCCCGTCGGGGTCCAGCCCGTTGACCGGCTCGTCGAACAGCAGGATCTCGGGGTCGCCCAGCAACGCCGCGGCGATGCCCAGGCGCTGCGACATGCCCAGCGAGAACCCTCCGATGCGGCGCCTGGCGACGTCGGACAGGCCCACGGCGGCCAGGACCTCCTCGACACGTCCGCGCGGGATGGCGTTGCTCTGGGCGATGGCCAGCAGGTGGTTGCGCGCGCTCCTGCCCCCGTGCACCGCCTTGGCGTCGAGGAGCGCGCCGATGGTGCGCAGCGGATGCTTGAGGTCCTGGTACGGCACGCCGCCCACGGTCACCTGGCCGGCGCTGGGCCGGTCCAGGCCGAGGATCATCCGCATGGTGGTCGACTTGCCCGCGCCGTTGGGGCCGAGGAAGCCGGTCACCTGGCCCGGGTTCACCTCGAAGGAGAGATCCGCCACGGCCGTCGTCTGGCCGTAGCGTTTGGTCAGATGTGCCGCCCGTATCGCTGTCATGCCTCAAGGCTTCCAACCGGGGCGTCGATCGGCCTCCTGCGCGAGAACCGTTCCGCGCGCGGGGCTCTAGGACGGGGGTCCTACTCCCCGGGAGTGACCAGTCCCGCCTCGTAGGCCACGATCACCGCCTGCGCCCTGTCGCGCACCTCCAGCTTGCCGAACAGGCTCGTCACGTGGTTCTTGACTGTGCTGGGGGAGACCTCCAGCAGGCCGGCGATCTCGGTGTTCGACAGGCCGCGGCCGATGAGGGTGAGGATCTCCTGCTCCCGCGCGGTCAGGCCGGTGACCGAGCCGCGTGGCCGCACCGGGCCGCGCACGAACGTGCCGATCAGCCGCGTGAGCAGGCGCGGCGCGACGGCGGCCTCGCCACGGTGCACGACGCGCACGGCCTCGGCGAGCTCCTCGGGGGAGATGTCCTTGGGCAGGAAGCCACCGGCTCCGGCGCGCAGGGCGGCGACGACGTTCTCGTCGAGGTCGAAGGTGCTCAGCGCCAGCACTCTCGTGCCGGGCAGCGAGGCGGTGATCCGCTCGGTAGCGGCCACGCCGCCCAGCCTGGGCATGTGCAGATCCATGATCACGACGTCGGGTTCCAGCGCGCGGATGACCTCCAGCGCCTCCAGGCCGTCGCCCGCCTCGCCAACGACGCGGATGTCGGGCTCCGAGTCGAGCATGAGCCGGTATCCGGTCCTGACCAGGGCATGGTCGTCGACGAGCACAACGGAGATCACAGGGGTAGCTTCGCAAACACGCGGAAGCCTTTGGAAGGCCGTGGCCCGGTTTCGAGACGCCCGCCGCACAACGCCACCCGCTCGGCCATGCCGCCCAGGCCGAAGCCCGACCCGTTGCCGCCCACCGCGCCCAGGCCGTCGTCGAGCACCTCGACCTCGACGCCGTCGTCGAGGTAGGCCAGCCGCACGCCGGCACGCGCACCGGGGGCGTGCTTGCGGGTGTTGGTGAGAGCCTCCTGCACGATCCGGTAGACCGCGTGGTCGACGTGCGTGGGCAGAGGCACGGCCTGGCCGTCCACGGAGAAGGTCACCGGCAGCCCCGCCTTCCTGACCTGCTCCACCAGGGCGGGCAGTCCGCCGGTGCCCACCCCGGTGGCGGCGTCGGGACCGTCGCCGGAGTCGGCGCGCAGCACGTCGAGCAGGTGGCGCATCTCGGTCAGCGCCTCGCGCGAGGTCTGCTCGGCGGACGCGAGCGCCTCGCGCGCGGCGTCGGGATCGCGCGGCATGACCGAACGCGCTCCGCCCACCAGGGCGTTGATGACGGTCAGGTGGTGGGCGACGACGTCGTGCAGCTCCCTGGCGATCCTGCGGCGCTCGTTCTGCACGGCGGCGTCGGCGAGGGCCTGGGCGTCACGCGCCTTGAGCTCGCCGCGGATGCGGATGTACTG
This sequence comes from Nonomuraea soli, assembly GCF_013761175.1. Taxonomy (GTDB): domain Bacteria; phylum Actinomycetota; class Actinomycetes; order Streptosporangiales; family Streptosporangiaceae; genus Nonomuraea; species Nonomuraea soli. The sequence continues at coordinate 53,174 of NZ_JACDUR010000003.1, read as the reverse complement.
CCCGGCGCCCACACACAACATCGGGGCCGCCAGGCCGACGAGGACCGGCGGGATCAGGCTCAGCCACGAGGTGACCAGCGGCAGGTTGAAGCTGACCACGACGCCGGTGTAGACGACCGCCAGCCCCGCCCCCACTCGCCAGGCGGTGCGACCGGGAGCGTAGCGGCCCAGGCTGTAGAGGGCGATGCCGGCGACGAAGGGCATCGAGCCCGACACCCTGGTCACCGTCGGGACCAGCTCGATGGTGCTGGTCAGGATGGCGACCAGCACCGGGCGGCTGCGCCGTACCAGGAGCGGGAGTACGGCGCCCACGAAGAAGACGGCGCTGGTCAGGACCTCGGACCGGTCGGCGTAGACGGTGGTGAGGACCGCTCCGAGTACCGCGGGCACGGCGAGAACGCACACCAGCGTGATGTCGAAGATCTTGGACCGGTTCACCCGCATGGCCTCGACCCTAAGTGGATATCCGGAATCTATGCTGCGGTAACGTCGGCCCCAAGTCGCGAGGAGGGAGACCCATGTCCGGACCGGCGCGGGTGATCTGGGATGACGACCTGACGTCATACGACTTCGGCCCTGGGCATCCTCTGGCCCCCGTCAGGGTCGAGCTGACCATGGCACTCGCCCGCGAGCTGGGCGTGCTGGACAAGGTGGAGCTGACCGGCTGCGGCCCGGCCACCGACGACGAGCTGTCGCTCGTCCACAAGCGCGACTACGTCGAGGCGGTCAAGCGTGTCTCGGCCGACGGCAGGGGCGACCTGTCGGTGGGCCTGGGCACGAGCGACAACCCGGCCTTCGCCGGTGTGCACGAGGCCTCCGCGCTGATCGCCGGCGCCACCCTGGCGGCCGCGCGGTCGGTCTTCGAGGGCGCCTCCCTGCACGCGGTCAACGTCGCGGGCGGGCTCCACCACGCGATGGCCGGCATGGCGAGCGGCTTCTGCGTCTACAACGACCCGGCCGTGGCCATCGCCTGGCTGCTGTCGCAGGGCGTGTCCAAGATCGCCTACGTCGACGTCGACGTCCACCACGGCGACGGCGTGCAGGCGCTGTTCTACGACGACCCGCGGGTGCTGACGATCAGCCTGCACGAGTCGCCGCGCACGCTGTTCCCCGGCACCGGATGGCCCGGCGAGACGGGAGCGGAGGGCACGGCGGTCAACGTGGCCCTTCCGGCCGGCTGCGGCGACTCCGGCTGGCTGCGGGCCTTCCACGCGGTGGTGCCTCCGCTGCTGCGCGACTTCCAGCCGGAGTTCCTGGTGACCCAGCACGGCTGCGACAGCCACGCGCTCGACCCGCTGGCGAACCTGATGCTCAGCATCGACGGGCAGCGTACGGCCTACGCCGAGCTGCACAAGCTCGCCCACGAGACCGCGGGCGGGCGCTGGATCGCCACCGGGGGCGGCGGCTACGAGCTGGTGCAGGTCGTCCCCAGGGTGTGGACACACCTGATCGCCGAGGCCTCCGGCCACCCGATCGACCCGGCGACCCCGACCGGCGAGGCGTGGCGTGAGCTGGTCCGCGAGCGCACCCGCGAGGTGCCGCCGCTGACCATGACCGACGGCAGACATCCGGAATTTCTGGATATTTCTTCTGGTTATGACCCGGCAGACCCCATCGACCGGGCGATCATGGCCACGCGCAACGCGGTCTTCCCGTACCACGGGCTCGACCCGCTGCCCTGAAGGGAGAGCTCACGTTGTCCAGCCGCGACGAACTCCGCGAGCACCTGGTGAGGACCCGCATCGCGGGCGACGTCGCGACCCCGCGCGAGAACAACCTCGACCACTACGCCTCCCTGGCCCATCGCGACCCGCACTACACCTTCGGCCTGACGGTCGAGCAGCCGTGGTCCTTCCGCGATGTCCTGGCCCTGATGGCCAAGTCCGCGGGCGTCAGCGCCGACCCCAAGCACCGCTACGGCCAGGACACCATCGACCCCGAGCTCACCATCGACGCGCTCGACGCGATGGCCGACCGCGTCGCGGCCGTCCTTGAGCGGCCGGACCCCACGGTCATGCTGGCCACCGGCCACCCGACCGGCCTGCTCGCCATCCACCTGGAGCTGGCGCGCTTCCTGCGCGAGCGCGGGGCGCGGCTGCTGACCCCGGCAGAGGGGTGGAGCTATTGGGGTCAGGCCTTCGGCCGTAAAAGGGTCATACGCTATCTGGGCGATGTCGCCATGCTCGACGACCGCGGCGGATTCGTGCACACCCACGACCCCGCGCCGATGCAGGCGATGCTCGCCGCCCTGGGCGACGAGCGTCCGGATCTGGTCATCGCCGACCACGGCTGGGCGGGTGCCGCGGGCGAGGCCGGCCTGCCTACCGTGGGATTCGCCGACAGCAACGACCCGGCGCTGTTCGTGGGCGAGGCGGAGGGGAAGATCGATGTGGTCGTGCCGCTCGATGACAACGTGCTGCCCCGTTATTACGAGCCGTTGGTGAACAGGCTCGTCACACGAGCCTCAAGGGTCCGTTGAGTCGAATTCGGTCCTGCCTATACCGTCTTTTCGCGCCTGCATTTCGGGAGGCTCGTCGTCCCTTTGCCAACTTTTGGGAGGGGTGGGGCGACTCTTATGTGTACGAAGTTGGACAGTTCCAACCTTCAGGCGAGGGGCACGAACTGGCTGCTGGCCAGCGACTTTGCTGGTTTCGCTGACAGGAGGCTCCGATAACTGGGAAACTAGGGGGTTTGCGCACTCGGAGTCCCGACTTACGCTGACGGCAGTACACGTGCGTGAGCAATGGCACCAGTGGGGATAACCCGGAAACACGTGCGGAAGAGGCGTCCGATGGGTGCAGGCGAAAGACCTCTCAGCGAGGTGAAGTTCCTGACCGTGGCAGAAGTGGCCACTGTCATGAGGGTGTCCAAGATGACCGTGTACCGACTGGTGCACTCGGGCGAGTTGCCGGCCATCAGGGTCGGCCGTTCCTTCAGAGTGCCCGAGCAGGCGGTCCACGATTATCTACGGGAGGCCTACATCGAGGCGGGTTGAGGACGACCTTCTCAGCCCTTCGGGTAGCGTCCATCCGAGACTGGGCGTGAATACGTAGCTGGGCGGGGTGCCCTCCGGTTGGGAAAGACAACCGGAGGGACCCTGGACCCCAGGGGGCGATCTACCACGGATCGCCGGTAGTCTGTGACCCGGTGTGCGCTCGCGCACCGGTTTCACTTGTAGATCACCATAACCCTGGGGGTCCCATGGGCTCTGTCATCAAGAAGCGCCGCAAGCGGATGGCCAAGAAGAAGCACCGCAAGCTGCTCAAGAAGACGCGCATCCAGCGGCGCAACAAGAAGTAGGACGCAGCTGTGAGGCGCCGATGACCCACACCGTGCTCGTCACCGGGGTCTCGCGCCATATCGGCGCGCGGGTGGCGAGCGTGCTCGCGGCCGATCCCGGCATTACCCGAGTCATCGGGGTCGACACCAAGCCGCCGCGTGACGGCGGCTTGTCGCTCGGCAAGACCGAGTTCGTCCGTGTCGATCTGCGCAGTCCCGACATCGCCCAGGTGATGGCGGCTGCCGACATCGACACGGTCGTGCACATGAGTCTGGTGAGCGCCCCCACGAAGGGGGCCGGCCGGGCCGTCATGAAAGAGCACAACGTCATCGGCACCATGCAGTTGCTCGGCGCCTGCCAGCGTTCGGCCACCGTGTGCCGGGTCGTGGTGCGCTCCACCACGGCCGTCTACGGCTCGTCTCCCAGAGACCCCGCGGTCTTCACCGAGGAGTTCGAGCCGCACGACGGTCCCTCGCACGGATACGCGAAGGACGCCGTGGAGGTCGAGGGCTACGTGCGCGGCTTCGCCCGCCGCAGGCCCGACGTGACGGTCTCCATGCTGCGCTTCGCCAACTTCATGGGACCGGGCGTCGACTCGCCGCTGACGCGCTACTTCTCCCAGCCCGTGCTGCCGACGGTGTTCGGCTTCGATCCACGGCTGCAGTTCGTCCACGAGGACGACGCGGTCGAGGTGCTGCGACGCATGGCCACGGAAGACCACCCCGGCACGTTCAACGTGGCCGGGGCGGGCGTGCTTGTGCTGTCGCAGTGCGTCCGGCGCGCGGGCAGGTTCCCGCTACCGCTGCCTTCGCCGGCCTTCAGCATGCTCGGCGAGGCCGCCAGGAAGGCGGGGCTGGTCGACTTCTCTCCCGAGCAGCTGCGCCTGATGAGCCACGGCCGCGCGGTCGACAGCTCGCGCCTGGCCGCCGAGCTCGGCTGGCCGCTGAAGTACACGACCGCGGCGGCCTTCGACGACTTCCTGAGGTGCCTGCGATGACGGCCGAAGAAGCGCGGGTGATCCCGATCAGCGAGGCGCCCTCCTACGAGCCGCCCTCCGGCCAGGAGGAAAGGCTCGCCCGGCTGCTGGCCTTCATCAGGCGGCGGCTCACCGGCGAGTACGAAATCGACGAGTTCGGCTACGACGCCGAACTGACCGACGGCGTGCTCATGGAGCTGGTCCGCCCGCTGTACAAACACTGGTTCAGGGTCGAGACCGTCGGCCTCGACCGCATCCCCGCCGACAGCGGCGCGCTGGTGGTGGCCAACCACTCCGGCACGCTGCCGATCGACGCGCTGATGATGCAGGTCGCCCTGCACGACGAGGCAGGCCGCCCGTGCCGCCTCCTGGGCGCCGACCTGGTCTACCAGCTGCCGTTCCTGGGCCATCTGTCGCGCAAGTCCGGACACACCCTGGCCTGCCGCGAGGACGCCGACCGGCTGCTGCGCAAGGGCGAGCTCGTCGGCGTCTTCCCCGAGGGCTTCAAGGGCATCGGCAAGCCCTTCTCCGAGCGCTACAAGCTGCAGAGATTCGGCCGAGGCGGCTTCGTGGCCTCCGCCATCCGCGCCGGCGTGCCGATCGTGCCCACCGCCGTCGTCGGCGCCGAGGAGATCTATCCCAAGATCGGCGACCTCAAGACGCTCGCCCGCCTCCTCGGCCTGCCGTACCTCCCGATCACGCCGTTCTTCCCATGGCTGGGGCTGGCCGGGCTGGTGCCGCTGCCGTCGAAGTGGATGATCGAGTTCGGCGAGCCGATCCGCACCGACGAGTTCGAGCCGGCCGCGGCCGACGATCCGATGGTGGTGTTCAACCTCACCGACCACGTGCGCGAGAGCATCCAGCAGATGCTCAACGAGCTGCGGCTGCGACGCGGGCACGCCTTCCCGCCGTTCTTCTAGCGGCGCGTGAACCCCAAGGGGACGAAGCGGCGAGACATGTCCGACAGACTCCCCGACGGAAGACCTCCTCCATGACCGCACCCCCGCTCGCCCGGGTCACGGACAGTGACGTGATCCGGGAGTCCCTGGCCGAGCCGGAGGCGTTCGCCGAACTGTTCGACCGCTACTCCGGCATGATCTTCAGATACGTGTCCAAGCGGCTCGGTCCCGAGCCCGCCGAGGACCTGGTGGGCGAGACCTTCGCCGTCGCCTTCGCGCGCCGGCGCTCCTACGACCAGACCTACCTCGACGCCAGGCCGTGGTTGTTCGGCATCGCCACCAAGCTCGTCGCGCGGCACCACCGCTCCGAGGCCGCGCGTTACCGCGCCCTGCTGCGCAGCCCCCAGGACGGGCCCGTCGAGTCGCCCGCCGAGCGGGTGGCGGCCGGGGTCTCCGCCCAGGCGGCCAGGCGGCGGCTGGCGACGGCGCTGGCCGTCCTGCCCAAGAGGGACCGTGACGCGCTGCTGCTGTACGCCTGGTGCGACCTGACCTACGAGGAGGTGGCCAGAGCTCTGGACATTCCCGTGGGAACCGTACGGTCAAGGCTCAACCGGGCCAGGCGCAAGGTGCGGGCCGAACTGGGCGAGACCAACCCGTTGACCGAGGAGGCGTGACATGGACGACCTGACGATGCTGCGCGATCTGGGTCGCGAGCTGGAGAACGAGCCGCCGGCCAGGCTCGTACGGCAACGCGAACGCGTCTTCCGTAAGCCTCGCCCCCGGCTGGGATGGCTGACCATCTCGCTGGCCGCGCTGGCCACGGCGGTGGCGATCGCCGTCCCCGCCGTGATCGCCGACCTGCGGCCGGTCCTTCACGGGATCCCCGCGACAGCACCTCGTACGGCGATGAACGTGCTGCTGGTCGGCTCCGACACCCGCGAGGGCCCGGAGAACGCCAGGTACGGTCCGGCGCTGTCGCGAACGGACGCCGGGGGCAGGTCCGACACGCTGCTCGTGGCGCACATCCCCGCCGACCGCACGCGGATCAGCGTGGTGAACATCCCGCGTGATTCGCTGGTCGAACTGCCCCGCTGCGGGGGCGGGCGGCTCGGCATGATCAACTCGGCCTACAACGCCGGTGGTGTGGCGTGCGCCAGGGAGACCGTCGAGAAGCTGACGGGCCTGCGCGTCGACCACACCGTGGAGATCGACTTCGCCGGGCTCAAGGGCGTGGTCGACGCGCTGGGCGGCGTGGAGTTCACCGTCCCGGAAGACATCAGCGACCGCCAGGCCAAGCTGGAGCTCAAGAAGGGCAGGCAGGTGCTCAACGGCGAGCAGGCGCTGGGCTGGCTGCGGCTCCGTCACCTGGGCGACGGGACCGACCTCGCCAGGATCAAGCGGCAGCAGGCCCTCATGGCGGCCATGGTCGGCCAGGTCAAGCGCAGCCTCGACGATCCGGCGAAGATCAAGCGGTTCCTGGACTCCGCGGTGCGGATGGTCAGGACCGACCTCGATCCGTCGGTGCTGTACACGGTCGCGGGCAGCGAGGTGAAGTTCCTGAGTGTGCCCGTCGGGCCGCATTCCGAGGACCCGAACCGGCTCCGGTGGCTTCAGCCTGATGCGCAGAAGTTGTTCGACAAGCTCAAATAGCTCTTATTGGATAATTCGTCTAATCTCTGGCTCATGAGGAAGAGCGTCGTGCTGCTGGCCGGTGTCGGAGTCGGCGCCGCCGCGGGCCTGCTGGCCCGGCGGCGGCGCGCCCGCCCGGCCGCACCCGAGCCGGCCAGGGGCGAGCAGGTCACCGTGACCACCGCCGACGGGGTACGGCTGGCCGTCGAGGTCGACCGGGTCACCGATCCGAAGGCGGCCGTGGTGTTCGCCCACGGATGGGTGCTCAACCGGCACGCGTGGTTTCCCCAGCGGGAGGCCCTGGCCGGCGAGGCCATGCTGGTCGCCTACGACCACCGCGGGCACGGCGCCTCCACCGCGGGATCCTCCGACTGCTGCACGATCGACCAGCTCGCCGAGGACCTCGAAACGGTCATCGAGGCCGTCGTGCCCGCCGGGGTGCCGGTCGTGCTCGTCGGGCACTCGATGGGCGGGATGACCGTCATGGGGCTGGCCGCGCGACGGCCCGAACTCTTCGGCGAGCGGGTGCGGAGCGTGGTGCTGATGAGCACCTCGTGCGGCGGGATGGCGGGCAACACCTTCGGCCTGCCGGGTCCCGTCGGCCGCCTGGTGCCCCGGCTGACGCCGCTGGTGATGGAGCGGGCGCTGAAGCAGGCGGCGTGGATCGACCGCCGGGCGTCGGTTAGGGCGCGGACCAACCGGCCGGCGACCCGCTACCTGGCCTTCGGGCCCGGCGCGCGGCCGCAGGACGTGAAGCTCGTCAACGACATGATCGCCGCGACGCCCACCGAGGTGATGGTGGGGTTCTTCAACGGCATCCTGGCGCACGACAAGCTCTCGGCGCTGCGCGCGCTCGCCGGGGTCGAGACGCACGTGCTGGTGGGGGCGCGCGACCGGCTCACCTCGCCCGCCCACGCCCGCCGCATCGCCGAGGCGCTGCCGCACGCCACGCTCACGGTGGTGCCCGCGGCGGGGCACATGCTCGGCCTGGAACGCCCCGACACGGTCAACGAGGTGCTCCGACGCCTGGTGAAGACCGCTGGGCGCTGAGGCGTCAGGCCTTTCGGACGCCTGGTGAAGGCAGCACGCCTTGACAAGGCCTTGCGGACGCCTGGTGCAGGCCGAGCCGGGCGTTGAGGCGTCAGGCCTTGCGGCGGTAGTGGCGGCGCAGGGCCAGCGCGGCGGCGATGCCGCCCGCCACGACGCCCGCCCCAGCCGCGACCGGGATGGCGATCATGGTCGCCTTCCGCCCCGTGCGGTAGTCCTTGATCGGCCAGTCGTGCTTCCTGGCGTGCTCGCTCAGCTCCGAGTCGGGGTTGATCGCCACAGCGTGCCCCACCAGCGACAACATCGGCAGGTCGTTGGCCGAGTCGCTGTAGGCGGTGCACCGCGTCAGGTCGAGCCCCTCGCGACGGGCCAGCGCCCGCACGGCCTCGGCCTTGGCGGGCCCGTGCAGCAGGTCGCCGACCAGGCGCCCGGTGTAGACGCCGTCGGCGGTCTCGGCGACCGTGCCCAGCGCGCCGGTCAGGCCGAGCCGCTGCGCGATGACACGCGCCAGCTCGACCGGCGTCGCGGTGACCAGCCACACCCGCTGCCCCGCGTCGAGGTGAGCCTGCGCCAGGGCGCGGGTGCCCGCCCAGATCCGGTCGGCCATCGCCTCGTCGTAGATCTCCTCGCCGAGCCGTACGACGTCTTCGACCTTGCTGCCCGCGACGAAGGCCAGGGCGGTCTCGCGCGCCACGGCGATGTGCTCGGGGTTCTCGCTGCCGCGCAGCCGGAAGGCGGCCTGGCCGACGGCGAACTTGACCAGGTCGGAGGTGCTGAACATGCCGCGCGTGGCCAGCCCCCGCGCGAAGTGGTAGATCGAGGCGCCGCGCATCATCGTGTTGTCGACGTCGAAGAAGGCCGCCGCCTGGGTGTCGGGCGCGACCGGCAGCGTGGCCACCGCCGCCGCTGCCGCGACCTCACCGGCGATCTCCGCTTCCACCTGCTGACGTCGTCGAAGTAGCCGCCTCATGAAGTCAGCTTAAGGGGTCTCATTGAGGGGCTTCGAGCTCGGCGATGTAGTCGAGGTAGCCGTAGACCTGCTGCTGCTGATCGCCGTCCATCTGGTCGAGCATCGGCTCGATCATGTTGCGCTGGGTCTCGGCGAACTTCTTGATCTCCGCCGAGCGGGGCAGCTTGCTGATGCCCGACCTGGTCGACTCGGCCATGTCCTTGAGCGTGGCGGAGACGTGCGGGCCGCCCGTGGGGGAGTGCAGCAGCGCGTTGAGCTCCTCGGCGCGCGTCTGGGCCGACACCAGCTCGCGTTCGGCGCGGTCGACCGGGTCGGCGCTGAGCCGTACGAGAGTGTCCTCCGCGGCCCGCTTGAGCGGGTAGAGCGCGTCGCCCGGCACCGAGTGGTAGGTCAGCACGGCCGAGAGCATCATCGAGGCGGCCAGGCCCGCGGTCGCCAGCTGCGACAACCAGGAGGCGCGGCGGCGGACCGGCGCCCTGGCCGCCGAGGGCGCGTCGCCGGTCTCCGGGCGCGCGGCCATCAGCTGGCGGCGCAACCGCGCGCGGAAGTCCGCGTCGGGGTCGCCGCCCAGCGGTCCCGCTCCCAGCTCCGACAGCTGGGCCAGGAGGCGCTCCTCCTGAGCCCTGCGCTTACGCATGTCCCCCTCTTCCCGGAAGATCCACGGGTGCACAGTGCCTAACGACAGGTCGCCGGGGGAGGTTACGCCAGGTCGGCTCTGAGTGCTCTGGCGAGGGCACGGACGGCTCTGAACTGCAGCGCCTTGATCGCTCCACTCTTCTTCCCCATGATCAGCGCGGTCTCCGCAAGGGAGAGCCCGTGCAGGAACCTCAGCACGATGCACTCCTGCTGCTCGGGGTTGAGATCCCGTACGGCACGCAGCAGGTGGTCGTTGACCAGCGCGGTCACCACGGCGTTCTCCGGGATGTGCGCGCCGTCCAGGGGGACGTCGAGCACCTCTCCCGTGGCCACCTCCAGGCGGTAACGCCCGGACTTGAAATGATCGGTGACCAGGTTTCTCGCGATGGTCACGAGCCAGGCTCCGAAGTCACGGCCCTGCCAGGTGAAGTCGGTGATTCTGCGAAGCGCGCGGAGGAAGGTCTCGCTGGTGAGATCCTCGGCGAGCGGGTGGGAACCCACCCGGAAGTAGATGTAGCGGTAGACCAGATCCAGATATCGGTCATAGAGCGTTCCGAAGGCGTCGCTGTCACCGGTCTTGGCGCGTAAGACCAGGGTGCGCAGCTCGTCTTCGCGCACGGCAGGCTCGCTCGCCCGGGTCGGCTTGGTGAGAGTCCCGGCGAACGTGCCCGCGAGTGGTGCTTCTGGCATCCGGCATCCCTGGGGGTTCGGCGTGCTCGAACACTCTAGAAATCAAGCAGGAATTCCACAATGCACCAACATGCTGAGTTGAGCACGCTGGCATGGGCACCGGCGGGCTCCAGATAACGTGTGGCGCAACCCGTTTCCCCTCTTCGGCTATCCGCTGGGAGGTCTTGTCAGGCAGCATTGGAGTCATCATGGAGATCCTTGTTGCTGTATTGGCGTTCGCCGGCGCGTTGCTCGCCGTCATCGCCGCGGGCGCGCTGATAAGCCGCCTGCGCGAGGAGGCGGAGGGGTATCTCATCGCCTGGACCGTTGCAGCGATCGCCCTGGCTCTGGCGCTCGCGGCGGTGGGCACGGGTTGCCTGATGGGCTTCGGCATCGTGACCTTCAAGATCTTCCAGCTCGGCGGCTCGCTGCTGGCGCCCCTGTGGATGGCCATCGGCCTCGTCCAGCTGCTGGCCGAGCGGGTGCCCGTCAAGTTCGCCGGATGGCTGTTCGGCATCGCCCTGACCGTCGTGGCCTCCGTGGTGATGGTCTTCGACCCGTTGAAGGCCACCGTGACGGGCAACACGCTGCCGACCGGCGGCGCGCACTGGGCGATCATCCCCGGATCCCTGCTGTTCGGCGTGCACGTCCTGGTCACGCTGATCATGATCACGTGCATCGTGGTGGCGGCGCTGCGCTGGCGCACCGGCGACGAGTACGACACTGACAACCTGCACGCGGCGCTGGTCATCGCACCCTCCGGGCTCGCGCTGCTGGGCGCGCTCAGGTTCACCGTGCCGCCGATCTTCACCACCGCGCTGCTGCTCGTGGCGGGCGCGGGCATCTGGTACTCCGTGCTGCGCCCGCTGGCGCCGTACGAAGACGACGAGGAGGATGACGACATCGATCGCGCCTACGCGAAGCGCGCCGTGGACACACCGGCCGTTTCGCCCCGCCGATCCTCGTCCGGGCTGGGCGACCTGGTGGCCGAGTACCGCGCGGGCGACAACGAGCTCGCTCCCGCCCGCGCCGAGTCCTTCGACGCCGGTCCCGCCACGGGCATGTTCGCGGGCGGCGACTACGGCTCGCTCCCGCCGGAGTTCGAGCGGGTCAGCTCGTCGCGCACGACGGGCTACGGCCCGGCCGACGGCGCCGGCGGCGCCGGCGAGTACGGCGCGACCGGTGCCTACGGCGCGGCCGCCGGTTACGGCGCGGGCGGTGCCAACGGCGCGGGCGGTGCCACCGGCGCGGCCGCCGGTTACGGCGCGGGCGCCGCGGCGTCCGGCGAATACGGGCGTCATGGCGCGCCGCAGCACATCCCCGGCGACTACCGGGCCCCGCGCACCGGCCCGCACGCCGCCTTCCCCGCCGAGCCCGTCGCCCCCGCTCCCGCCACCGGCGCCTTCTACCCCGGCGCCGAGATCCAGGCAGCTCCAGGGGGCTCCACCCGCCCCTCGCCGAACATCTTCGGCATGCTCACCGTCTTCACCCTCATGGACGGCTCGGGCGACGCCTTCGACCGGCTCGCCGACGACACCGTCGAGGCCGTACGGCGCAGCGAGCCCGACACGCTCATCTACGTCTGCCACGGGGTGAAGTCGGCGCCGCTGCAGCGCATCATCTACGAGCTCTACCGCGACGAGGTCGCCTACGCCGACCACCAGCGGCAGCCGCACGTCGTGCGGTTCGTCAACGACCGCCAGGCGATGGTGCTGGCGACCAACGTCATCGAGCTCAATGTGAACGCGGCCAAGGTGATGCCGCTCCCCACGGCGATGTTCTGACGCGCTGTCGTTGGCGCCCGGCCGTCGGTGGCTATCCTCCAGGGCGCCCTAACGCTCCAGATCGCCCCATCGCCCATCCCTCGGCCAGCCTTGCCGCAGTCCTCCTCTACAGCCCTCCTCCGTCGCCTGTAGCCCCGCAGAAGGGCTTCGCATCGGGCGCTACGCGCCAGGCGGCTCAGGCTGTTGCTTCCAGTCGCGCCGAGGCCGCGACCCCTGGAGGGCCTCGCTCCGCCCGCGCACCCCGTGGTGAAGCGGTTCGAACCTGGCAGCGCTCACCCAAGGCGGGCGGCGATCAGCCATCTCGGGCCACACTGCCGCCGGAACGGGCAACTGTGTGGCGTACTCCGGTCGCTAGAGGACGCGGGTGCTTCTCCAACACCAACCGCCAGGTTTCCTGGCCTGTTCAGCACCAGACCCAAGGGGGTGCCGTGATCTCGCTGCCGGGATCAGGTTCGTGGAACTCACCCTCACAACCGCTTCCCAACCGACAACTCACGCTCGGCTTCCGCACGTCGGTCGGCGTCGGGGACGAGGGCCTGGCATGGGGGTGAGCGCCAGCCGACGCTCGAGAACTCAGCGACATTGCCGACAAGCCGGCCAGCCATCACCCCGACAGCGCCGCGCGCAGGCGGTCTTCCGAGACACGCCAGAAGTCGTGCTGCACCCCGTCCACCAGCGTCACCGGGATCATCTCCCAGTACTTGTCGTACAACTCCCGGGACGACTCGATGTCGATCTCTTCCCAGGAAACCCCCAGCTCGCCGGCCACTTTGGAGATCACCGAGCGGGCGTCGTCGCACAGATGGCAGCCCGGCTTGCCGAGGAGGGTGACGCGATGCATAGCCCCAGACTATCCACTGACTTTGTGCGTCGGTTCACAAAGGGATTAACCTGAAGGATGGTTCGATTTCATTGACGCGATCCCCACCACGGGGATCGCCCGCACGACCTGGAGCTCCGTGTCCCGTCGCCCCTCTCCGACCCGTGACCGCGGCATTCCCGAGGCGACGGTGGCAAGGCTGCCGCTGTACCTGCGGGCGCTGACCGGGCTGGCCGAACGCGGGATCGCCACGGTCAGTTCGGAGGATCTGGCCGCCGCGGCGGGCGTGAACTCGGCGAAGCTGCGCAAGGACCTGTCCCACCTGGGCTCGTACGGCACGCGCGGCGTCGGTTACGAGGTCGAGTACCTCGTCTACCAGATCTCCAGGGAGCTGGGCCTGACCCAGGACTGGGCGGTGGCGATCGTGGGAGTGGGTAACCTCGGTCGCGCGCTGGCGAACTACGGCGGCTTCGTCTCCCGGGGTTTCCGGGTGGCGGCGCTCCTGGATGCCGACCCCGAAGTGGTGGGCGACACCATCGCGGGGTTGAATGTTGTCCACATCGACGAACTTGAAACCGTGATCAAACGGCGAGGGGTGTCGATCGTGGTCCTGGCGACCCCGGCCCAGGCGGCACAGGCGGTGTGCGATCGCGTGGTCAACGCCGGAGTCACCAGCATCCTGAACTTCGCCCCCGTCGTGCTTTCCGTGCCGGAGAGCGTCGAAGTCCGTAAGGTCGACCTATCGATCGAGCTGCAGATCCTTGCGTTCCACGAGCAGCGCAAAGCGGATCGCGAAAGTGGGGGGCCACTCATGGCCGTGGAGAACCAATGAGCGTTCTCGTGGTTGGACTGAGCCACCGGACCGCTCCGGTGGCGTTGCTTGAGCGTGTCTCGCTGGGCGGCGAGCGGCTGGAGAAGCTGCTCTTCGACGTCCAGCAGGACGTCTGCGTGGCCGAGGTCATGGTCGTCTCGACCTGCAACAGGGTCGAGGTCTACGCCGCGGTGGACAGGTTCCACGCGGCGCTGAACGCGATCACCGAGCTGCTCGCCGTACACACCGGGGTCGGCGCCGACGAGCTGACCCGCAGCCTCTACGTGCACTACGAGGACCGCGCGGTCGAGCACCTGTTCTCGATGGCCGCCGGGCTCGACTCGATGGTCGTGGGCGAGGGCCAGATCCTGGGCCAGGTGCGGCAGGCGCTGCGGCTGGCGCAGGAGTGCGGCACCGTCGGCGCGGTGCTGAACGAGCTGGTGCAGCAGGCGCTGCGCGTGGGCAAGAAGGCGCACGCCGAGACCGACCTGGACCGGGCGGGGCCGTCGCTGGTGAGCGCGGGACTGGAGCTGGGCGGGCCGGTCGAGGGCAAGCGGGCGCTGGTCGTCGGGGCGGGTGCGATGAGCGGCCTGGCGGTCGCGACGCTGCGGCGCGCGGGCGCGGGCGAGATCGTGGTGGCCAACCGGACCTACGACAAGGCCGTACGGCTGGCGCAGGAGGCCGGTGGCCGGGCGATCGGGCTCGACGACGTACGGCTCGACGACGTGGATCTGGTGATCACCTGCACGGGGGCGGGCAGGCACCTGATCACCACCTCGATGATCACCGGTCCGGTGGTCCTGCTCGACCTGGCGATGCCGCACGACGTGGATCCCGCGGTGCGCGAGCTGCCCGGCGTGACCCTGATCGACCTCGAGACGATCAAGGAGTCCGGCATCGGCGCCGGCGGCGAGGCGGTCCAGGCCGTCAGGCGGCTGGTCGCGCAGGAGCTGGAGGCCTACCTCGGCGCCGAGCGCGCCGCCCGGGTGACGCCGACCGTGGTGGCGCTGCGCAGCAAGGCGGCCGACGTGGTCGAGGCCGAGCTCGGACGCCTCATGATGCGCATGCCGGACCTCGACGACAAGGCGCGCGACGAGGTCGCCCAGACCGTCAGGAGGGTCGTCGACAAACTGCTTCACGAGCCAACTGTGCGTGTCAAGCGGCTCGCGACGTCCCCGGCGGGCGATCATTATGCGGAAGCTCTGCGCGAGCTGTTCGATTTGGACCCGAAGATGCCGGAAGCGGTCAGAGAGGTGGAGGGATGAGACTCGGCACCCGTAAGAGCCTCATGGCGACCACCCAGTCGCAGATGGTCGCCGACCTCTACACGGAGCGGACCGGCCAGGCGATCGAGCTGGTCGGCATCACGACGTTCGGCGACGTGACCAAGGCCCATCTGGCCCAGCTCGGCGGCACGGGCGTGTTCGTCAGCGCCCTGCGCGACAAGCTCGTCGAGGGCGAGGTCGACTTCGCGGTCCACTCGCTGAAGGACCTGCCGACCAAGCAGGACGACCGTTTCGTGCTCGCGGCCCTGCCGGAGCGCCACGACCACCGCGACGCCCTCGTCGGCACCGCCAAGCTCGCCGACCTGCCCGCGGGCGCCAAGGTCGGCACCGGCTCACCGCGGCGCATCGCGATGCTGCGTGCCCTGCGCTCCGATCTGGAGTACGTCCCGATCCGCGGCAACGCCGACACGCGCATCGGCAAGGTGCACTCCGGCGAGCTCGACGCGGTCGTCCTGGCCAGCGCCGGGCTGACCAGGCTCGGCAGGCAGGCGGAGGTCGCCCAGATCTTCGAGGTCGAGGAGCTGCTGCCCGCCCCCGGACAGGGGTCGCTGGCCGTGGAGTGCCTGGCCGAG
Organism: Nonomuraea soli; assembly: GCF_013761175.1. GTDB lineage: Bacteria > Actinomycetota > Actinomycetes > Streptosporangiales > Streptosporangiaceae > Nonomuraea > Nonomuraea soli. The sequence continues at coordinate 37,795 of NZ_JACDUR010000003.1, read as the reverse complement.
CGCACCGACCTGATCGAGTTCCTCAGCGTGCTCGACTGCGAGCGGACCCGCAACGCCGTGGTCGCCGAGCGCACCGTGCTCAACGCGCTCGAAGCCGGTTGCTCCGCTCCGGTGGGTGCCTTCGCGCTCGACGACGGGCACACTCTGAACATCACCGCCGCTGTCGTCGCCATCGACGGCACGCGGGCGGTTCGCAAGTCCGCCGCCGGTTCCTCTTCGGACGCCGCACGCCTGGGCCGCCTGCTGGCGGCGCAGATGCTGGCCGAGGGGGCCGACAGATTGATGGGGGAGCATTCCCATTGACCGCCGATAGTCCAACCACAGCGTTCGTGGCCTTCGTGGGAGCCGGCCCCGGCGACCCCAACCTGCTGACCCTGCGCGGTGCCGAGCTGCTGGGCAAGGCCGACGTGGTGGTCCTCGACGAGGACGCCTTCGGCCCGCTGCTGCAGCACTGCCGCGAGGGGGTCGAGGTCCTCGCGGGCGACTACATCCCGCGCGCCAAGGCGGGCAAGCTCGTCGTGCGCGTGTGCGAGGGTGACCCGATGCTGTTCTCCTCGATCTCCGAGGAGGCCGCGGCGTGCGCAGCCGCGGAGGTGGACTTCGAGATCGTCCCGGGGGTGCCGCCCGCGACCGCCGTGCTCACCTACGCGGGCATCCCGCCGGCGGCCGCCGTACCCGAGTTCAGGGTCGTCGACGCGGCCATGGAGCAGGACTGGGCCTCCCACGCCGCCTGCCCCGGCACCCTGGTCATCTACAACGGCATCGACCAGGCCGTGCCGATCGCCAAGGCGCTGATCGCGGGCGGCAAGCCCGACTCGACGCCCGCCGCGGTCTCCAGCGCCGGCACGACGACCGAGCAGTACACCGTCGTGACGACGCTCGGCCGCATGCAGCCCGACCTCAAGCACGCCGGCTTCACCGAGCCCGCGATGATCGTCGTCGGCGACGCCGTCGGCATGCGCGACCGGCTGTCGTGGTTCGAGACCCGGCCGCTGTTCGGCTGGCGGGTGCTGGTGCCGCGCACCAAGGAGCAGGCAGCGGGCCTGTCGGAGCAGCTGCGGTCCTATGGCGCGGTGCCCGAGGAGGTGCCGACCATCTCGGTCGAGCCGCCGCGCACCCCGCAGCAGATGGACAGGGCGATCAAGGGCCTGGTCACCGGACGCTACGAGTGGGTCGCCTTCACCAGCGCCAACGCGGTCAAGGCGATCCGCGAGAAGTTCGAGGAGTACGGCCTCGACGCCCGCGCCTTCGCCGGGCTCAAGGTGGCCGCCGTGGGCGAGGCGACCTCGCAGGCGCTGGTGGAGTTCGGGGTCAAGCCCGACCTGCTGCCGACCGGCGAGCAGTCGTCCGAAGGCCTGCTGGCCGAGTGGCCGCCCTACGACTCGATGCTCGACCCGATCAACCGGGTGCTGCTGCCGCGCGCCGACATCGCCACCGACACGCTCATCGCCGGTCTGACCGAGCTGGGCTGGGAGTGCGACGACGTGACGGCCTACCGGACCGTGCGCGCGGCCCCGCCGCCCCAGCCGATCCGCGAGGCCATCAAGGGCGGCGGCTTCGACGCGGTGCTGTTCACCTCGTCGTCGACCGTCAGGAACCTCGTCGGCATCGCGGGCAAGCCGCACAACGTCACGGTCATCGCGGTCATCGGGCCGCAGACGGCCAAGACGGCCGAGGAGTTCGGGCTGCGCGTCGACGTGATGGCGGACAAACCTTCGGCTTCCGCCCTGGCCGCGGCGCTCGCGGAGTACGGTCAGAAGAGACGACAGGCCGCCGTCGCTGCGGGCGATGTTCCCCGGCGGCCCTCTCAGACGCGTCGAGGGGCGCGCCGCCGACTCAAGTAGAGGTTCGTTCTATGACTAGCCAGTTCCCCGCGGCGCGACCGCGGAGGCTTCGCCGTACCCCCGCGCTGCGCCGCATGGTCACCGGGGTGCGGCTGCACCCGTCGGAGCTGATCCTGCCGCTGTTCGTGAAGGAAGGGCTGACCGAGCCCCGGCCGGTCGGTGCCATGCCGGGCGTCGTCCAGCACACCCGCGACTCCCTGCGCAAGGCGGCCCACGAGGCCGCCGAGGCGGGCGTCGGCTGCGTGATGCTCTTCGGCATCCCCGAGGAGAAGGACGGGTACGGCTCGGCGGCCGACGATCCCGAGGGCATCACCCAGGTGGCGCTGCGCGACCTGGCCGCCGAGGTGGGCGACGCCCTGGTGGTCGGCGCCGACACCTGCCTCGACGAGGTGACCGACCACGGCCACTGCGGCGTGCTCACGCCGTCGGGAGAGGTCGACAACGACCTGACGCTGGAACGTTACGCCTCGATGGCGGTCGCGCAGGCCGAGGCGGGCTCGCAGCTGATCTCCCCGAGCGGCATGATGGACGGCCAGGTCGGCTACATCAGGCGGGCGCTCGACCGCGCCGGCCACCCGCACGTCGCGATCCTGGCCTATTCGGCGAAGTTCGCCTCGGGCTTCTACGGGCCTTTCCGTGAGGCCGTCGAGATGCCCGCGAACTTCAGCAACCGCAACGCCTACCAGCAGGACCCCGCGGGCTACCGGGGCGAGTCGCTGCGCGAGGTCGCGCTCGACATCGAGGAGGGCGCCGACATCGTCATGGTCAAGCCCGCCCTGGCCTACCTCGACATCCTGCATCAGGTAAAGGCCATGTCCGACGTTCCCGTTGCGGCCTACCAGGTCAGCGGTGAGTACGCCATGATCGAGGCGGCCGCGGCCAACGGCTGGATCGACCGGGAGCGGGCGATCATGGAGTCTCTCGTCGCCATCCGGCGCGCGGGGGCCGATCTGATCCTCACCTACTGGGCGACCGAGGTGGCGCGGAGTCTCTAACCGGGGGTTTCCCCTCAGGTGCTGAGGCCTGTGCGTTAGAGTGCACAGAACAGTGCGGGTGTGTCCCATGTGAAGGCTTCTCGTGTGCGTTTCTGCCCGGGGTCTGGACCACTCCAGATTTCGGATGGGAGTTGAAGCATGGTCGGCGTACCTCTTGCCCGGCGCACCAGGAAACGGGTCGCGCACCCCACCCGCATCGACATCGTGCTCGGCTATGCGGCTCTGGGCTGGGCGTGCGCTCCCGGCGCGCATCCCATGCGCCACGGCACGCGGGCGTGTTCGTGTGACCGCATCGGCTGTCCCGACCCCGGTCAGCATCCGCTCTCGCCCGCCTGGAACGTGCAGGCCACGACGGACACCGCGATGCTCACCCTGTGGTGGCAGCGTGAGGCCGAGGCGAATGTGATTCTTCCCACGGGCAGGGTCTTCGACGTCTTCGACGTACCCGCCGCCCACGGGCTCTCCGCCCTCTCCCGCATCGACGCCGCAGGCGTCTTCACAGGCCCGGTCGCCGAGAACGGCGACCGGGTTCTGTTTTATGTGGCCACCCGTGGCAACCCGGACGACGAGGACGAGTGGTGGTCGTGCAGTCTCGACTGCGTGCCCTCGGCCATCGAGGACACGCCGGGGCTGCGCTGGCACTGCCGTGACAGCTACGTGCTCGCTCCCGGTTCGACCCTGCCGGGCGGCCGCTCGGCCACGTGGCTGCGGGCGCCCGACCACCGCCCGCTGCCCGATCCGCTGAGGATCCTCGACTTCCTGGTCTAGCCGACCGCGTTCATCGCGGGGTAGAGCTCGCGGGCGTGTGTCCCGCTTGAGCCACCCCGACCGCCGGAGCCTGCCTTGACCACGCTCCGCCATGATCACCTGCGCCGTGCCCGACGCTCACAAGATCCGGGCAAATGGCAACAAAAGGGATTCTTTCTTCACAGCAGTAACGCTCTGTTGTGAACTTCGTGCTCCCTTGACTGCCTCAATAACGGACTGCAATACTCCTTCCAGTTATGGAAGTGATGTTTCCGTTAAGTGGAAACTAGGAAATCCACCCCCCTTCTTCCTGGACGAGTGGTCATGTCAGACACCCCCGTTCTCTCCTCCGCACCAACGCCCAAGAACACGTCCGACGGATATGCGAAGCGCGCCATTTTCGCTTCCGCCTCCGGCTACGCCATGGACGGCTTCGACCTTCTGATCCTCAGCTTCGGCATGCTGGCGATCGCCCAGAGCTTCGGGGTGAGCAAGGCCGAAGCGGGTGCGCTCACCTCCGTCACCCTGTGGGGCGCCGTCGTCGGCGGCGTCCTGTTCGGGGTGCTCGCCGACCGGTTCGGCCGGGCCAAGATGCTGGCCTGGTCGATCATCCTCTTCGCCGTCTTCACCGGATTGTGCGCGCTATCACCGAACCTGGAATCCCTCGCGGTCCTGCGCTTCATCGCCGGCATGGGCCTCGGCGGCGAGTTCGGCATCGGCATGACACTGGCGGCCGAGGCGTGGCCCGCGGCCAAGCGCGCCAGGGCCACCGCGCTGGTCGGCATCGGCTGGCAGGTCGGCGTGCTCGCCGCCGCCTTCATCTCGCCCTGGGCCATCTCGCAGTTCGGCTGGCGCGGCCTGTTCGCCATCGGCGCCGTCCCCGCGGTCATCGCCTTCGTCGTGCGCAAGCGCATCGGTGAGCCGGAGATCTTCCAGCGGGCCAGCACGGAACCGAAACCGAGCTTCGGCACCCAGCTCAAGATGCTCTTCGCCGACCGGCCCACCACGATGGCCACCATCGGCATCCTGGTCCTCTGCTCGGTGCAGAACTTCGGCTACTACGGCGTGATGACCTGGCTGCCGACCTATCTGAGCGACTCGCTGGGGCTCGGACTGACCAAGTCGAGCCTGTGGACCGCCGTCACCGTCGTCGGAATGATGGCCGGAATCTTCCTGTTCGGCCAGTTCGCCGACAAGTTCGGCCGCCGGCCCACCTTCTGGGCCTACCAGGCGGGAGCCGTGGTCAGCCTCCTGGTCTACAGCCAGCTCAGCAACGAGGTCGCGCTCCTGTTCGGCGGCGCGGTGATGGGCTTCTTCGTCAACGGCATGCTGGGCGGGCTCGGCGCGCTGATGGCCGAGAGCTACCGGACGCAGATCAGGTCGCTCGCGCAAAACGTTCTGTTCAACCTCGGCCGGGGCGTCGGCGCCTTCGCCCCCGTGGTGGTCGCGCTGGTCGCCACCGAGCACGGGTTCGCCATCGCCATCGGGGCGCTCGCCGCCCTGTACGTCCTGGAAATGGTCGCCATGCTGCTCATTCCCGAACGTAAGGGCGTCGCGCTCGCCGACTAGGAGGGCCCCCGTGCAACCTCTTGTCCGCGCACTCCAGGTCATGGGCGCCCTGGCCCGGGTGGAGTGCGGGTTGACCCTGCAGGACCTGTCCACGGCCATCTCCGTGCCGATCGCGAGCGTGCACCGGCTCCTGCCCACGCTGGAGGAGGAGGGGTTCGTCGCCCGGTCGCCGAGCAACCGGCGCTACTTCATCGGACCGGCGGCCACCACCGCCGGGTTCGGCCAGACCGGGCGGCACACGCTGCTCGGCGTCGCCTACGACCACCTGCGGGAGCTCGCCAGAGCCGCCGGGCATGCCGTGGTGGTCGCGGAGAACTACGGCGGCCGGGCGGTCTGCACGGCCAGGCTCGACCCGCTGGGCGTGCGCGGAGCGGGTGTCTCCACCAGCGCGCAGGTCGGGGCGAGGCTGCCCTGGCACGCCTCGGCCGCCGCGCGGACACTCCTGCTCGACCTGGACAGGCACGAGGTGTGGCGCCTGCTCAGCGGATGGGAGTTCAACCGCTACACCGCCAGGACGCCGGCGACGGTCGAGGCGGTCTGGGCCCATCTGGAGGAGACGAGGAAACACGGGTACGGCGTCGGCTTCGACGAATGGGAGTCGGGCATCTGGACCCTCTCGGTCCCCGTGCGCGACGGGGCCAGGACCCTGACCGCCACCGTCACCGTGGCCGGTCACGCCTCCCAGGTGGCCGAACCCTCCGTCAGGGCCGGAATCAGGGATCTCACGATCGAGACGGCGGCCGTGATCGCCGCCGAGCTCGGCTACTCGGACGACCGGCGACGGTGGCCCGCCGCCGACCTGAAGGAGGAAGACGTCCATGCGGACACAGGTTGAGCAGGCTCTCGCCACCTTGCTGGACGGCCAGGAGAAGGCCGACGTGCTGACCCACCCGGCCGCGGCCGAGGAGGCGGGCCGGACGCTGGCTGCCCGCCTCGCCGGACTCGAGCCGGACGTGCTCGTGTTCTGGGAGGGCGTGGAGGACGCGGTGCTGGGTCATGTCGTCGCCCGAGCCCTGGGCGTGAGCTGCGTGGCCGCCGTCGAGGTGGCGGGCATCCTCGAATTCGCCACGCGTCTGCCCGAGGGCGCGCGTGTGGCGGTGCTCGCCGACGCCTTCCGCACCGACAAGGAGCTGAACGCCCTCCTCGGGCTCGTACGCAACCGCCACGGCCATGCGGTGGCGGTGGCGAGCCTGGTCACCAGCCCTGTCACGGACGCCTACGCCGCCGCCGGCGGAACGACGGTGACCGCGGCGGATGAAAAGGCCTGAGCAGCTTTTTCCATTTCGAAGAAATGGCCAGGAATCCTGATAGGACTGTAAGCCCCGATTCTCGCGATCGGGGCTTACCAGTTATGGAAAGTGTATTTCTGGAGTTGCGAATATGCGGAGAACCGCGGTGCGTCTGGGCCGCCTCGACCTGTGCAGCCCGGTGATGCCGGCCTCCGGTTGTTTCGGTCCCGAGTTACGCACGGTGACCGCGATGGACCGGCTCGGCGCCGTCGTGACCAAGACCGTCTTCAGCGATCTGCGGTCGGGCAATCCGGCCTCACGGCTGGCCGAGACCCGCGCGGGCATGCTCAACGCGGTCGGCATCCCCAGCCCCGGTCTCACCGGCTTCCGGGAGCGGACCCTGCCCGCCTACCGGGCGCTCGGGCCCAAGGTGATCGTCAGCATCGGCGGACTGGCCGTCCGCGACTACCTGGAGGTCGCCGCCGGGCTGGCCGACGAGGAGTTCGCCGCCTTCGAGGTCAACGTCTCCTGCCCCAACCTGGAACACGGCGGCCTCGACATCGGCACCGATCCGCGCGCCATCGAGGCCATCACCCGGGGGGTCAGGGAGAGGGGCGGCGACCGGCCGGTCATCGTGAAGATGACCCCCAACGTGACCTCCGTCGCCGAGATCGCCCGCGCCGCCGAGGATGCGGGAGCCGAGGCGCTGACGGTGGCCAACACCTTCGTGGGCCTGGCGGTCGATCTGGACAGCCGCCGCCCGCTGCTCGGCAACGTCACCGGGGGCATGTCGGGGGCCGCCATCAAACCGCTGGCGCTGCGCCTGGTGATGCAGGCATCGCGTGCCGTACGGATCCCCGTGATCGGGTGCGGCGGGATCGGCTCCGTGCGGGACGCCGCGGAGTTCCTGGTCGCCGGGGCCAGGGCGGTGCAGGTCGGCACCGCGAACTTCACCCGGCCCACCGTGATGTCCGAGATCGTCGAGGCCTTTCCCGCCCTGCTCGACCGGCTCGGTGCGCGCGACGTCGACGATCTCGTCGGAACCCTGGCAACCGCGTAGAACGGGAGTGTGCGCAAGATGCAGGTGATCGTCAGAGCGCTCAACGTCCTCAAGGCCATCTCCGCCGCCAAGGAGGGCATGACCCTTCAAGAGCTGGTCCTGGAGCTGGAGATCCCGCTGGGCAGCATGCACCGGCTGCTCGCGGTCCTGGAGGAGCAACATTTCGTCAGCCGCTCGCCCACCAACCGCCGCTACTTCCTGGGCGTCGAGGCACGTGGACTCACCGAGCGGGGCCGCGGCCGCAACCCGTCGCTGGTCACGCCGCACCCGGAGCTGGGAACGTTGGTGGAGCAGTCGGCGGAGACCGCCTTCCTGACCGAGATCTTCGGCGACCGGGCGGTCTGCACCGCGCTGGTGGAAGGGCTGCACCCTCTGCGGCTGTTCGTGCGGATCGGTCAGGAGATGCCGCTGCACGCCGCCGCGTCGGCGCGCTCCATCCTCGCCTTCCTGGAGGACCAGGCCACGCTCCAGTTGCTGGAGTCGAGGTCGCTGACGCCGTTCACCGAGGACACCCCGGCCACGCTGGCCGAGGTCACCGAGCGGCTGGCGCTGATCAGGCAGCGCGGTTACGACACCTGCGACGACGAGCTCGACAGGGGTGTGTGGGCGGTCTCCGCGCCGATCCGCACGTCGACCGGCCGCGTGTACGCGAGCGTGACGCTGGCCACGCCCTCCCACCGTTCGGAGCGTCCCGGGCAGCGTGAGGTCTTCCGGGACCTGGTGCTGCGCGCCGCGCAGCGGATGTCGGAGGACCTCGGCTACGTGCAGGCGGGACCGGCGGCCGTCTGGGACGACCTTCCGGAGATGGAACCGGCCGCCGCGCCGCTGAGGAGGGTGACGCTGTGAGCTTCCCCGTCGAGACCCCGCTCGACGTGCAGAGCATCGAGGTCCGCCGGGCCGAGCTCCGTCAGGACGTGGTCAACGCGGTGGTACGGCAGAGCGGACGCCTGGAGCTGTCGGCCATGCTGACCCGGCCGTCGATCCTGCGGCGCATGGCGTCGCTGCTGGCCGCGCACGTCCCGCCCGGCACCGACCGGCTGGTGTGCTCGCCGGGCAGCCTGCCGCTGGCGGCGGCGCTGGCGCTGGAGACGGGCGTGCCTTTCGCCGTGCTGGGTGACGTCCCGATGGGTGATCTGTTCCCCGGCGAGAAGGCGGTGCTGGTGGTCGCCGTGGTCTCCACGGGAGCGTCCGCGGCCGCGCTGGCCGGGGCGGCGGGGGCGGAGACCGTGCTGGCGGGGCTCGCGCTGCAGCAAACCCCGAAGATCATCGCAGCAGTGGAGCTGTCATGAAATATGCCGATCCAGCGCGGCTGGCCGCGCTGATCGACCGCCTCGCGACGATCAGCGATGCCGGCCCCGGCGTCACCCGCCTGGCCTACACCCCGCTCGAACGCCAGGCCCACGAGGTCTTCGCCGACCACATGAGCGCCCTGGGACTCAAGGTCTGGTCCGACGCCGCGGGCAACACCATCGCCGAACGGCAGGGCAGCGAGGACCTGCCCGCTCTCGGCACCGGCTCCCACCTGGACAGCGTGCCCAGGGGCGGCAGGTTCGACGGCATCGCGGGGGTGGTCGCCGCCATGGAGGTCGCCACCATCCTGGCCGACTCCGACGACCTGCACCATCGTCGCCCCCTGCGCTTCGTCGCCTTCGCGGCGGAGGAAGGAGCCCGCTTCGGCCTGGCCTGCCTGGGCAGCCGCCTGGCCGCCGGGCTCAACACCCCGGACGACCTGGAGCGTTTGAAGGACGCCGACGGCGTCAGCGTCGCCGAGGCGATGCGCGGCGTCGGCCTGGACCCCGCCCTGACGGGTGAGGCCCGCTGGGATCCGCAGGACTGGTACGCCTTCGTCGAGCTCCACGTCGAGCAGGGCGACGTCCTGGAACGTGCCGGACTGCCCATCGGCGTCGTGGACACCGTGTCCGGCTCGACCCGGCTGCGTCTCGACCTGATCGGCAGGCCCTCCCACACCGGGGCGACCCCTATGGCTGGCCGCTCGGACGCGCTGGTCGCCGCCGCCCAGGTGGTGCTCGCCGCCGACGCCGTCGCCGGTGACGCCCGTCACCGGGGCACCCGGGCCACCGTGGGCGAGCTGCGCGTCAGCCCCGGCTCCGTCACGACCATTCCCGGTCAGGTCTCCCTCTCCCTCGACGTGCGCGACGTGGACAGCGACCGGCAGCGCCGTACCGCGGCCGAGATCGTCAGGCACGCGCAGGCAGCGGGGGACGACCGGGGTGTACGGCTCGACTACCGGCTGATCGGCGACTCCTCGCCGGTCGTGCTGCCGCTGTGGATCCGCGACGTGCTCACCGCCGCCGCCGCCTCCCACGGGGCCGCGTACCGGGTGATGACCAGCGGTGCGAGCCACGACGCGCAGATCATCAACAAGATCATTCCAGCCGGCATGCTCTTCGTGCCCAGCCGGTCGGGCGTCAGCCACGTGCCGGAGGAGTGGACCTCGCCGGAGGAACTGGCCACCGGCGTGGACGTCCTGCTGAGCGCGTTGCTCCGGCTCTCCGACGAAGGAACTTCATGATCACCACTGGCTTCTTGGACGTGCTTCCGGCGAGCGAGGAGGTCCAGCCCACCTGGATCGACGCCCCGGTGCTGAGCAACGTCCACCTGGCCGACCGTTACCATCGGCTGCGGCTGGCCGCCCCGCTCGCCGCCGAGCGCGCCAGGCCCGGTCAGTTCGTCATGCTGACGATCTCCTCGCCCGTCCTGGCCCTGCCCCGCCCGATGGCCGTGCACGACGTCGACCCGGAGACGGGCACGATCGACATCATCTACGGCGTCGTCGGTGTCGGCACGCGCGAGATGGCCGCGCTGCGTCCGGGCGCCACGGTCGGCACCCTCGGGCCGCTCGGCCGCCCGTTCGCCCCGCCGCCGTCCGCCCCCGGCCGGGCGCTGCTGCTCGGCCGGGGCATCGGGATCTGCTCGCTGAGCCTGCTCGGCCGCGAGTTGCACGCGGCCGGATGGGATGTCCTGGTCGTGGCCAGCGGCAGGACCCCGCAGGCCGTCGTCGGCACGGAAGAGCTGGACGCGGCCGGAGTGCGCGTGCTCCGCGTCGACGACGAGAGCGGGACCAGCGCCCCCGAACTCCTCAGGGACCTGGACTTCGCCCCCACCTACGTGACCGCCTGCGGCTCCGCGCGGCTGGAGCAGCTCGCTGCCGACCACGCCCACACCGCCGAGGTCCAGATCGCCCTGGAAGCGCCGATGGCCTGTGGCCTGGGCTACTGCCACGGCTGCTCCACCGGCGCCCGCACCGCCCAGGCCGAAGCCCCGCTCGTCTGCGCCGACGGCCCTGTCTTCCGCTACCGCCCGGCCACACCGTGACCCGCCGTCTCCTGCGCGGAGTCAGGCCGTACGGCGCAGCTCCCATGGACGTGCTGATCGAGGACGGGATCATCACGTCGATCACCCCGGCCGTCACGCCGGGGTCCCTCGTCCTGCTCCCCGGCTTCGTGGACCTCCACACCCACCTGCGAGAACCGGGTGGCGAGGAGGGCGAGACCATCCTGACCGGCACCCGGGCCGCCGCCGCGGGCGGATACACGGCGGTGGTGGCGATGGCCAACACCGATCCGGTGGTCGACACCCCGGCCCTGGTCAGGCGGATCCTGGCGGCCAGAGCGCACGCCGACGTGCACCCGGTCTCGGCGATCACCCACGGCCTGGCCGGGGGCTCGCTGGTGGACATGGAGGCGATGGCGGAGGCCGGCGCACGGGTGTTCTCCGACGACGGCCGATGTCTGTCGGACCCCGTCCTGATGCGTACGGCGCTGCGGCGCGCGGGCGGCCACGGGCTCCTGGTGGCCCAGCACGCCCAGGACCCGGTGCTGGCCGGAGGCGACACCCGGGCGCTCGACCGCACGGGCGTGGTGCTGGACGTCCAGGAGTGGCCCGCCCTCGCCGAGGCGGTGATCGTCGCGCGCGACGTGCTGCTCGCCGCCGACACCGACGCCCGGCTGCACGTCTGCCATGTCTCCACCCGTGCGAGCGTCGAGGTGCTGCGATGGGCCAGGAGCCGGGGGCTTCCGGTCACCGCCGAGGTCACGCCGCACCACCTGGCACTGACCGAGGCGGACGCGGCGGGACGAGATCCGAGGTTCAAGATGAACCCGCCGCTCCGGTCGCGCGACGACGTGCTCGCGCTGCGAGAAGCGCTGGCCGAGGGGATCATCGACGTGGTCGCCACCGACCACGCGCCGCACCCGGCGGACAGGAAGGCCCTGCCGTGGCCCCAGGCGCCCTTCGGGGTGATCGGCCTGGAAACCGCCCTGCCGGTGGTGGCCGAGGCCATGGAAGGCCTGTGGCCCGCCCGCGACGGTTCGTCGTGGGAGAACCTCGCCCGTGTCATGTCCACGGAGCCGGCCCGGCTGGCCGGGATCGGCGACCGCCACGGCCGTCCGATCGCCGTGGGAGAGCCCGCCCACCTCTGCCTCGTGGACCCCGACGCCCACGGCCCGGTCGACCTCTACGGCAGGAGCGCCAACACGCCGTTCGCCGGGCGCGGCTTCGGCGTGCGGGTGGTCGCCACCCTGCGCGCCGGCGAGCCGACCCACGATCCCGGCGGATCCCTGGATTAAGAATTGTTTCGCACTCCTCACTCGACAGGAGTGGAAAAGACCTGCCGCACCTTTCCAAAACACGCCTCCGCACCCGATCCGCTTTTGCGCCAGACGGAAATCTTGGCACCCGCAATTGCACACCGTTGACGCGCTAAAACGCCGCTCTGTTGAATGACTTCTGACCGAGAAGACCCGATGGGAGGTTAGCAATGAAGAAGATTTCCGCCGACGTTCTTCGCCAGCTGTCCACTGGCGCCGTCAAGCGTGGCTGCCAGAACGGCGGCAAGTAGTCCGACACGATCACGGCGGCCGCCGCGCGAGGCCGGCCGCCGTGGTCCGGAAGGTGAGTGAGAGAAGAACATGCTCCTCGACGAGATCCTCGGGGACCGGCGCCGCGAAGGCCGAGCCGAGCTGGCCGAGGCCATGCGGATGCTGTCCCACGAGGCCGAGCCCGAGGTGGAGCAGGCGCAGACCGCCGCCTACTTCGAGCCCCGCCTCTACACCCAGCTCGCCCAGGGCGGCATCGACCGCGCGACCCTCACCGGGTTGCTGCACGGCCCCCGCGACGTGACCGTCGTGCCCGGCACGACAATCGAGCTGGTCACCGGCCTGGACCCGATCCTGGCCGCCTTCCTGGCGGACAACCTGGACCGGCCGGAGGAGCTCAGCCTGGTCGAGGATCCCGCCTCCCACCTGCCCGCCCTGGAGCGGGCCCTGGCCCTGATCGCGGCGGTGCGCCCGGTCTTCCACGAGGCGCTCACCGAGTCGCTCAGGGCGGTGCTGCTCTTCCGCCACCCGGACGCCGAGTCCTTCGCCGCTCTCGGCATGCACGGCATGATCTTCCTCAACACCCCGGCCGGCGCGGGTCCCGCCTACTTCGTCGAGCAGCTCACCCACCAGGGCGGCCACGTGCTCTTCAGCGAGGCCACCCTGAGCCGGGGCGACTTCTTCACCGGCGACCCCGAGGACTCGCTCTCCGGCTATGTCGGCGGCGACGACCCGCGCGCCCTCTACGACGCCTTCCACGGGCTCTACACCGAGTCCATGGAATGCCAGGTCTACACCGCCCTGCTCGCCGGAGACCTGCCGGCGGAGGCGGAACGAGCCGATTTCGCGGAGCGCCTCAAAGAAACGGGAGAGCGCCACGAAATCGACCTGGAATTGATTTCCCCGCACGCCGCCGAGATTTTCTCAGAAACCGGCCTCGCCATTCACGACTGCATCCGGGAGCTGAAGAAATGAGCATCGAGCGGGTTTTCCGCCGCGAGCGCGGCGGCCGCGGCCTGCTGATTTCCGTGGTCGGCTTCGACGGCTCCGGCAAGACCACCCAGATCGAGCGGCTGGGCGACCATTTCCGCGCCCAGGGCCGCGAGGTGGTGGAAACCAGGCAGCCCACCGACTGGTACCGCGAGTTGTCCGAGGTCCAGGTCTTCCACGACCAGGGCGGCTCGGCCGAGACCGCGCACGTGCTGGCCCTGCTGTCGGCGGCCGACCGCCGACGCCACGTCATGGAGGTGGTGGACCCGGCGCTGGCCAGGGGAGCGGTCGTGCTCTGCGACCGCTACGTCTACGCCACGTTCGGCGTCTTCGTGCACCGGGGGGTCGATCTCGACTTCCTCGTCACGATCAACGAGGGCGTCCCGCGTCCTGACCACGCGTTCTACCTGCGTCTGCCCGCCGAGGACCTGGTGCGGCGCCTGCGTGCCCGTGACGGGGACAAGCTGAAGCACGAGGAGAAGACGACCGCGCGGATCGAGTCGATCACCGGGACGTACGAGCGGCTGGGCGACGAGCTCACCGTGATCGACGGCACGATGGGCCGCGACGAGGTCACCAAGGCCATGATCGCCCACATGGGCCCCGACGCCGACGCCTCCGCGGACAGTGACGCCGGGCCCACGAGCGACTGTGCGGGCAGCGATGCTGAGCGCGGCTGAGCTCCTGGCCGGCCTGGTCGGCATCCCCAGCGTCAACCCGTTGCTGCCCGGCGCCACACCGGACGACGACGAACGCCGGGTCGCCGCCTTCCTGGCCGACTACCTGCGCGCCGAGGGCGTCGACGCGGAGTTGCAGGAGGTCAAGGACGGCCGCTGCAACGTGGTCGCCCGTATCGCCCGCGCGGGAGAGGCCGACGACGCGGTCGTCATGCTGACCGGCCACATGGACACCTACCCCGCCGGCGGTCCCCACGCCGCCTACCAGGCCGTCGTCAAGGACGGCATGCTGTACGGCAGGGGCAGCGCCGACGCCAAGGGCGTGCTGGCCGCCATGACCACGGCCTTCCTCACGGCCGCCCGCGCCGAGCACCGCCGCGAGACCCACCTGGTGGCGACCCTCGACGAGGAATGCCTGATGCTGGGCGTCAAGGCCCTGGCGGCGCTGCAGGTCAGGCCCACGCTGGCGATCACCGGCGAGCCCAGCAACCTGATCCCGGTCGTGACGCAGAAGGGCATCGTGCGTGGCTCCTGGCGGGTGAGCGGCCCCGCTGCCCACGCCGCCTATCCGACGGAGAAGACGGCGATCACCGAGGCAGCCCGGCTGGTCGAGGCGGTGGGCGTGCTCAACCGCCGCTACGCCGGGCAGCCCCCCGCGCCGATGCTGGGGGCGCCGACCGTGACGGTGACCCGCATCGCCAGCGACGGCGGCATGAACCTCGCCGCGCGCGAGGTGGTCGTCTGGTTCGACGGCCGATTCCTGCCGGAAGCGACGCCCCCCTCCGAGGCCGGAGGCCGGGCCTTCGCGCGACAGGTCGACCGCGACCTGCGCACCCTGATCGACACCGACTTCGTCATGGACGAGCTGACCTTCGTCTCCCCGCCCAACGCGGCCGACGTGGACACCCCCCTCGTCGCCGAGTTCCTCGGCCACGTCCGCCAGGTCGCCGGTCGCTGCGAGCCGGAAGGTTTCTCCTACGGAAGCGAAGCCGGTGTCCTGGCCTCCTTCGCGGACGCCGCCCTGGTCTTCGGCCCCGGCGACGCCCGCTTCTCGCACGCCTGGGAAGAGGGCGTGCCGCTGGCCGAGCTCGACGCCGCGACCGAGATCTTCCGCCGCCTGCTCACCCCGTCACCGCTGGAGAACTGAGATGCCCGCCGACGACAGGCTCTGCCTCGCCCTCGACATGTCCGGCCGCGACGAGATCCTCGCGCTGGTCGACGAGCTCAAGGAGCACGTGGGCTGGTTCAAGGTGAACTCCGCCTTCACTCTGCACGGTCCCGACCTGGTCCGCGAGATCCTCGCCCGGGACGTGAAGGTCTTCCTCGACCTGAAGCTGCACGACATCCCCAACACCCTCGCCGGGTACGCCCGCGCGGTCACCCGCCTGGGCGTGCACCTGGTCACCCTGCACACCGCGGGCGGCATCGAGATGATGCGCACCGCCGCCGCCTCCGCCGACGCGCAGGCGGCCGAGCTCGGGACCGCGCGTCCCAAGCTGGTCGGCGTCACCCTGCTGACCAGCGTCGACCAGCAGGTGCTCAACGACGAGCTCAACGTGCCCGGCTCCGTCGAGGACGAGCTGCGCAGCCGCGCCGCTCTGGCCGCCAAGGCGGGGCTCGACGGCATGGTGTGCGCGCCGCCGGAGATCCCGCTGGTGCGCGGCGTCGTGCCCGACGACTTCTTCTTCGTCACCCCCGGCGCCCGCTCGCCCGGCCAGAGCGACGACGACCACCGCCGCACCGGCACGCACGCCGAGGCGGTGGCGGCCGGCTCCAGCCTGCTGGTGGTGGGCCGCCGCATCCTGGACGCGCCCGACCGGGTCGCCGCCGCCCTCGAGGTCACGGCGGAGATGTCGTGAACCTGCCCGGCAAGGCGGTCATCGCCTGCGTCCACCTGCTGCCCACACCCGGTTCCCCGCGTTACGGCGGCGACGTCGAGGCCATCTACGAGCGCGCGCTGAGGGAGACCGAGGTCTTCCTGCGCGCGGGCGTGGACGCCCTGCTCGTGGAGAACGCGGGTGACCTGCCCTTCTACCCGCAGGCCGTACCCGCGGAGACCGTGGCGATCATGGCGGGCGTGACCCGCGAGATCGTGCGGGCCTCCAGCGTGCCGGTCGGGGTGGCGGTGCTGCGCAACGACGCGCACGCCGCGCTGGCCGTGGCGGTGTCGGCGGGGGCCCGGTTCGTGCGGGTGAACGTGCACGCGGGCGCGGTGCTGGCGGCGCAGGGTGTGCTGACCGGCAGCAGCCACGAGACGATGCGCCTGCGCCGCACGCTCCAGGCGGACGTGGCGGTGCTGGCCGACGCCGGGGTGAAGCACTCCCAGCCGTTCGCGTACCCGGACCTGGCCACCGAGGTGCGGGACCTGACGGCGCTGGCGGACGGGATCATCGTGTCCGGCGAGCTGACCGGGCTGGAGACCGCCCCCGACGACCTGATCGCCGCGCGTTCCCGAACGAAGGGCCCGGTCTACGTGGGCAGCGGGGTCACGCCGGACAACGTGGACCGGGTCCACGACCACGCCGACGGGTTCATCGTGGGCAGCTACTTCAAGGTCGACGGGCTGGCCGCCAATCCGGTGGACGAGGGCCGGGTACAGCAGTTCATGAAGAGCCTCGGCCGTGGCTGACCTCCCCGTCTCCTGCGCCTTCCACCTGCGCTTCCAGCTGGGTGACGACGCCGTGGCCTCGACCAGGGCGCAGTACGTGCTGGACGCCGGGCCGTACGGGACGGTGGTGGGATCGAGTCTCGCGGACCTGGACCGCGACGCGCGGTTGCTGCCGGCCGGCGTGCGCCGTGAGGACTGGACGGACCCGTTCCCGGCGGAGGTCGCCAGGGCGCACGAACTGGTGCGGGTGGCCCGCGCCTGCGGGCGGCGCGCGATCGTGGAGTCCTCCTGGCGCAACGGCCGCGGCCACGCGCGGGTCAGCGCGATCGTGGGCGACAAGGCGAGCGTGCCGATCGGACGGCAGGGACGCTCGGCGGTGCTGTCCGCCGACGGACTGGCCGGCATCTCGGCCGACGCGGTCGCCGAGGCCTTCGCCACCGCCTCCGCACGGGCCGCCGACCTCGCCGCCGCACCCGACTTCCCGGGCTACAGCGGCCTTGTCAGCTTCTCGCCGGCCGCCTCGGGCGTCCTGCTCCACGAGGCGGTCGGGCATCTGGTCGAGGCCGACAACTACGTGAGGTCCTTCCGCTCGCTGGAGCAGCGCATCGGGCCCGACCTGCTGTCGGCGCGCGATCTCGGGCTCGCCTCCGGCGCCGACGACGAGGGCTCGGCCTCGGGCCCGGTCGACCTGGTACGGCAGGGCAACGTCGTGGGAGTGCTGACCTCCAGGAAGTACGCGGCTCTGTCGGGCAGGGTCCCCACCGGTCATGCCCTGGCCCCCTGGCACGGTGAGACCCCGGTGCCGCGGCTGGCCAGGCTGCTGCTCGAACCGGGCGACTCCGGCGACGTGGCGGCCGGGCTGCACGTGGAGAGCGTCGCCTGGGGCCGGATGAACCCCGCCACGCGCGAGGTGGTCCTCACGCTGGGCCGTACGTCGCTGGGCGTCGGCGGGGAGATCCGGATGGGACTCGAAGACCTGCTCGGCCGGCTGGCGGGGGTGGGCTCCGACGTGGAGTGGCACCCCAGCCTCTGCCTCAAGCACGGGCACGCCGTCCTCGTCGAGAGCGGCGCCCCGACCACTGTGTTCGCCGACGTTCCGGTAGGGGTGGCATGAGACTCGGCACGTACGACCCGCATCAGGTGGCCGCCGTCCGGGCGGTCCTGGAGTCGCTGGGCGGCTCCGAGGTGTTCGGGGTCGCGGTCCTTTCCGGGAGCAGGGCCGCCGG
Source organism: Nonomuraea soli (assembly GCF_013761175.1). Classification (GTDB taxonomy): domain Bacteria; phylum Actinomycetota; class Actinomycetes; order Streptosporangiales; family Streptosporangiaceae; genus Nonomuraea; species Nonomuraea soli. The sequence goes on along the minus strand of NZ_JACDUR010000003.1, from coordinate 20,012 downwards.
GCTCGGGCACGCCTACTCCGACACCGACGTGCACGTGGTGCTGCGCGAGGGCGCCTCGCTGCCGCGCCGCACGTTCGCCCACGACGGGGTCGAGGTCCAGCTCACGCTGGTGCCCAGGCAGGTGCTGCTGGAGTACGTGTCGCTGGCGGAGGCCTACGTCGCGACGGCGGCCTCGCGGGCGCAGTCCACGCTGACGTTCGAGCAGCTGTGGAACTTCGTCCGGCTCGCGAGCGGCACCGTCCTGCTGGCCGACGACGAGTGCTCCGACCTGCTGGCCCGCTGCGACACGGAGGTGGCCAGGCAGGTCGTCATGGCCAACTTCATGCACAAGGTGGCCAGGAACGCCGAGGACGCGGCGGGCATGCTCGCCTTCGACGACACCTTCGGGGCTTCACACGCGGCGCTGCTGGCGCTGAAGGCGGCTCTGGAGGTCGCCCTCGCGAGCACCGGCGACATCTACGCCATGGACCGGTTCCTGCTGCGGCGCCTGGGCAGGTCAGGCCTGCTCACCCCCGAGCTGTGGGGGCTGCTGAACCAGCCGGAACCCGACGTGGCGGCCAGGCTTCACGCGGCCGCCGCGTTGAGCGGCTGGTCGCTGGTCCACGGATGGGACAAGCCGCTGGAGTCGCTGCCGGTCCTCGGTACCGGCAGGACCGGCCATTCCCTGCGCGATCCGGCTTTCGGGCTGCAGCGGTTCGCGGACCGGTGGGCGCTGTCCGGCCCCGGCAAGAGCATGCGGGTGACCGAGCTCGTCGCCGCGGTGTGGATCAGGCTCGACGGCCGCGCGCCCGAGGTGATCGCCGGCGAACTCCAGGCTGCCGGATACGGCGACGTATCGGCCGACCAGGTCGTCTCCTGCGTGGAGGGCCTGGTCCGATCAGGTGTGGCGACGCGGCCCGCGTCGTCAGCGGACACGGCGACGTGAGGGAGGGGGTGGAGGAAATGGCCAACGAGTGGGAGATCGTCGAGGACGAGTTCTGTGACGCGGACCCGATGTAGGTCGGTCTGTGGGTGGCGGGCCCGCGGGCCCGCCACCCGCCTTCTGGAGGATGTGTGTCGATCGTGGTGGAGGGCCTGAGCAGGTCCTTCGGTGGAGTGCGGGCGCTGGACGACGTCTCGTTCGAGGTGGCTTCCGGCGAGGTGGTCGCCCTGCTCGGGGTCAACGGAGCGGGCAAGACCACGCTGACCAAGATTCTGTCCACGTTGCTGCTGCCCGGCGGGGGAAGCGCCCGGATCATGGGGCACGACGTGGTCGGCGAGGCGAAGGCCTGCCGCAGCGTCACCGGCGTGGTGTTCGGCGGCGACGGCGGGCTCTACGGACGGCTCAGCGGCCGCGACAACCTGCGCTTCTTCGCCATGCTGGCCGGGCTGGGCCGCCGCGGGCTGCGCGCCCGGGTGGACGACGCCCTGGAGCGGGTCGGCCTGGGCGCGGCGGCCGACCGCGCGGTCCAGACCTACTCCAAGGGCATGCGGCAACGGCTGCACCTGGCGGTCGGCTTCATCGCCTCGCCCCAGGTGCTGCTCCTGGACGAGCCGACCGTGGGCCTGGACGTGATCGAGGCCCAGCGGCTCAGGGACACCGTGCGCGACCTGCGTACCTCCGGGCTGACCGTGCTGCTCACCAGCCATCTGCTGGTGGACGTCGAGCAGCTGGCCGACCGGGTGCTGCTTCTCCAGGACGGGCGGATCGCCGAGGACCTGCCGCTGGCGTCGTTCACCGGGCTCGCGGGCTACGCGGCCCTGGTCGTGGTCCGTGGGCGCGGCCCGCATCCCGTCCCGCGCGACGCCACCGTCGCGGTCGACGGCGACACCTGGGAACTGAGCCTGCGCGTGCGCCGGTGGGACGCGTCGGTCTTCGCCGAGCTCGGCCAGGAGCTCGCCGGATACGAGGTGAGCGACCTGTCGGTCAGGGAGGTCCGGCTGGAGGACGCCTTCACCAAACTGGCCACCGCATGATCTTCTTCGCCGCGATGCGGCACCAGATGGCGCTCATGCGGGCCTCCTGGCAGTTCCTCGTGCTGCTCGGCGTGCTGCAACCCGTCGTGTACCTGCTGATCGTGCTGTCGAGCAACCCGACGGCCGCGACGGTGACCGCCGTCATGCTGATGAGCTTCTGGGGGTCGACCGTCTGGAGCGGGGCGGGCATCCTGCGCCGGGAGAAGATGGAGGGCACGCTCGCCCCCACGATGCTCGGCGTGCGCGACCCCCGGCTGGTGCTCCTGGGCAAGACCACGGGAGCGAGCCTGCTGATCCTCGTGGTGATCTCCGCGACGGTCTCGCTCTTCCTCCTGCTGTCGGGCCATGCCGTGGTGATCGCGATGCCGTTCTGGTTCGCCGTGGGGCTCGCTCTGGTGGCCGTGACCGGGACGGCGGCGGGATTCCTGCTGAGCTGTCTGTTCCTGCTGTCGAGGTACGGCCCGCAGCTGTCGGCGCTGGCCGTGGCCCCGGTGACGCTGCTGTCGGGGCTGCTCATCCCGGTCTCCGTGCTGCCGGGCTGGATCCAGCCGCTGAGCTGGGTGATCAACCTGCGCTGGGTGCAGGAGTTCCTCGGCGGGGCCGCCCGCGGCGCTCCTGACTTCACCGCGCTGGGGCTGGGTGCCGTGCTGACGGTGGTCTATTTCGTCCTGGGAGCCGTCGCCTTCGAACGGGTGGCCGTTCTGGCCAGGAAGGAGGGGACCCTTGATCTATCTTGAGGTCGTACGGCTCGGCCGCCTGCTCTTCCGCGCCTCCGAGCCGTGGTCGATCACGGTCACCGCGGTCTGGCCGCGCGTCGTGCTGCAGGGCCTGTTCTTCACCCTGCTCGGCCAGGTGCTCGGTTTGGAGGAGCACGCGTTCGCCGGGGCCCTGGCCATCACCATGCTGGCCTCCACCGTGGTCGGCGTCGCGGACGTCCCGATGGCCGACAAGTGGAACAGGACCTACTCCCGGCTGCGGCTCAGCGAGGTCCACATCCCGCTGGTGTTCGCTCTCCGCACGCTTCCGATGATCCTGCACGGCGGCATGGCCGTCCTGCTGGTCTGGGCCGTCGCGGGCCCGGTCAGCGGCCTGACGCTGGAGGTCCTGCCCACCCTGCCGATCTACGCGGTCATGTTGTTCAGCACCACGGCCCTGGGCCTGGCGGTGGTCGCCCAGGTGGTGGGCCACCGGGCCGACGTCTTCGCGGGCAACGCGGCGACGTGGCTGGTCATCGCCTGTTCGGGTGCGCTCGTCCCGCACGGCCGCCTGCCCGTCCTGGACGCGGTCGGTGCCGTTCTGCCGGTACGGCACGGCCTCGACGCGGTGCGGTCGGCCATGGCGGGAGGTCCCTGGCTCACGCCGCTGCTGTGGGAGGCCGCCGTCGGGCTCGGCTGGGCCCTGGTCGCCTGGCTCGCCTACCTGTGGCAGGGGAACCGCGCCCGCCGGCTGGGCCTGGACGACTACAGCTGAGTCTCGTGACCGAGCTCCTCCGACATCGCCCGCGCCGTGCGCAGCACGATCTCGGTGGCCCGCACCCGCCGGATCGGATCGCGCATCCGATGCCCGGCGGCGGCCAGCGTCACGCTCGCCACCACGACACCCGTGCTCGTGAACACGGGAGCGGCCACGGCCCACACGTTCTCGTCGAGTTCGTTCTCGCACACGTCGTAGCCACGGGAGCGGATCTCGGCCAGATGGGCCAGCACCTCCTCCGGCGTCTTCGGCGTGCCGGGCGTGTAGGCGTTGAACTCCAGGCCGGACACGATGGCCTCGACCGTGTCCTGCGGCAGGTAGGCCAGCACGCTCCGGGCGGCGGCCGCGGCGTGCCAGGGCAGCTCCTGGCCCAGCTGGACGAACAGCCGCAGCGGATGGGTCGCCTCCACGATGGAGATGCACACGATGCGTGAACCCGTGAGGGAGGTCAGGAAGACCGTCTCTCCGCTCTCCTTGCTGGCTCGCACCAGTAACTCGGGCGCCGGGACCAGGGAGCTGTGCGCGGCCGCGCTCGGGCCGACCAGCTCGGCGGCGGCCGAGCCCAGGAAGTAGCGGCGGTTGTGCGGCGAACGCGTGACGTACTGCTCGTCGACCAGGGCGGCCAGCAGCCGGTGCATGCTGCCGATCGGGATCTCCAGCTCTTCGTGCAGTTCTTGCAGTGTCATCCCCTGAGGCGTGGCAGACAACTTCTTGAGGACGTTCAGGGCTCGACTGAGAACTTGCATGCGTCACTATCCCCGTTCTCCGACGCTTGGTTCGGCCGCGTCCCCGATTGCGCGCCCACCCGAGATCCGGGTAGGGCCAGTTTAGGCTTTTGATCACCCCGCCGGGTACGGCTCCAGAACCCGGGCGGTGTGGACCGCGAGCCGCAGCATGGCCAGCTGGGCGGGTTCGTAGTCCTCCAGCCACGCGTCGGTGGCGCGGTTGGCGTGGGCGACCAGGAGCGCGCCCGCCCGGAGCCCCACGGCCCGGGCCACGGCCAGGACGGTCTCGGTCTCCATGTCGACGCCGTCCACGCCGCAGGACTGGAGCTCCTTGAACCGGTGCGCCGCCTGGGTTTCGTATCCGGGGAGGGGGCGGCCCTGGCCCAGGTAGTAGGAGTCGATGGAGGCCACCCGGACCTCGGTCAGGGGGATGCCCAGCCGTGCCGCCTGGTCGTGGAGGCGGGCCAGGACGTCGGCGCTCGCCGTACGAAACGCGCCGGGGGAGTAGTACGTGCCCGCTCCGCCGCCGGGGACGGCGCCGGAGACCGCGCAGACCGAGCCGGGCGCCAGGTCCTCGCGCAGGGCGCCCATGCCGCCGGTGCGCAGGACGGTGCGCACACCGAGGCGGGCCAGCTCGACCACGGTGATCTCCGCGGACGGGCCCCCGATCCCGGTGGAACACACCGCGATCCGCACGCCGTCCAGCGTTCCGGCCCCCAGCCGGAACTCGCGGTTGTGGCCCAGGATCTCGAAGTCGTCGAGCACGCCCGCGGCCAGATCGACCCGGGCGGGGTCTCCGGGGAGCAGGCAGACGGGTGGCAGGTCGCCGAGCCGGGCGGGCAGGTGGGGAGCGGTGTCCTCGCGCCAGGGGTCGCGGGCGCTGCGAGTCATAGACACCGGCTCCTTGGATGGAGGGACTTTTTCCAGATTCGGCAGTTTGAGGGCATTTCGGTGCCGTCGTCAAGGCCGTTTCCACGGGATTGACACCGAAACGATCGAGGTTGCACGCTGACCACCTCTTGATGGAAGACACGTTTCCATCAGTGGAAACGAGGAGTCTTCGAAGTGGGTGAACTCCTGTCCGTCCGTGAGGTTGGCAAGACCTACACCGGCGCCAAGGGCCAGCAGGTCACGGCGCTGGCGGATGTGGACCTCGACGTCGCCGAGGGGGAGGTCGTGGCTCTCATCGGGCCGTCGGGATGCGGCAAGTCCACGCTGCTGCGCATGATCGCCGGACTCGACGGCGCATTCGACGGGGAACTGACCTGGACAAAACCTCCGCGTCCCGGAAAGGACATCGGGTTCGTCTTCCAGGAGCCCGCGTTGCTGCCGTGGCGTTCGGTGGAACGCAACGTCTCGCTGGGGTTGGAAGCGCTCCGCGACAACTCGTCGGAAGCCCGTCAGCGGGTGCGTGATCTGCTGGAGCTGGTCGGCCTGGCCGACTTCGCCCAGTGCTTCCCCAAGGAGCTGTCCGGAGGGATGCGGCAGCGAGCCGCCATCGCGCGTGCGCTCGCCTACGACCCGCGCATCCTGCTCATGGACGAGCCCTTCGGCGCGCTCGACGCGATCACCCGGGACCGGCTGCACGACGACCTGCTGCGCATCTGGGAGGCCACCCGCAAGACCATCATCCTGGTCACCCACAGCGTCGAGGAGGCGACCTACCTCGCCGACCGGGTGGCGGTGATGTCGGCGCGGCCCGGACGGATCAAGGCGGTGCACCACGTGCCGCTGGACCGCGACCGTGACCCCTCGACCCGCCGGTTGCCGCAGTTCGCGGAGTTCGCCGGGATGCTGCGGCAGGAGCTCGAATGAGCCGCCTGCTCAGAACCCTGGGATACGTGGCCGTCATCGTCGGCGGATGGAGCCTCTACGTCCGGGTGGCCGACGTCCCGGCCTACCTGCTGCCCGCGCCGGAGGAGGTCCTGGGAGCGCTCGCCACCCTGGTGGGCGAGGGTGAGCTCCGGCCGCACCTGTCCTACACGGCGCGCAACATCGTGCTGGGCTTCGCGGGCGGCTCCCTGATCGGGATCGCGCTGGGCTGGGGGTTGTGGTCGTCGCGGTTGCTGCGGGAACTGCTCAATCCCTACCTGGTGCTGCTCCAGGCCGCTCCCAAGATCGCGGTGGCTCCGCTCCTGGTGCTCTGGTTCGGGCTCAGCCTGACCTCCCAGTACGTCCTGATCCTGCTGCTGGTGTTCTTCCCGATGATGGCCGCCACGATGATGGGGCTGCGTGACGTCCCGGCCGACGTGGCGACCCTGGGCAGGCTGCTGAACCTGTCACGCCCGCGCTACCTGTTCACGATCCAGATCCCGGCGGCGACCCCGGCCCTGCTGGCCGGGGCCAAGATCGCCGTGATCGACGCGATGACCGGGGCCTTCCTGGCCGAGTACCTCTCCGCTCAGCGGGGGCTCGGGTACCTGATGATCCTCGGCAACACGTCCAACGACACCCCACTGCTCATCGCGGCCGTCCTGGTCACGGTGCTGGTCGGGCTGACGGGCTTCGGCCTGGTCTCGCTCGTGGAAAAACTGAGGAGAATCTGATGAAGAAGACCTTTTTCGCCGTGTTAATAGCCCTCCTGGCCGCCGGGTGCAGCCCGGCCGCCTCCACGGAGTCGGCCGACGGGGTCAAGCGGGTCACCATCCAGATCGACGGCGCCGCCGTGCCGTACTACGCCCCCCTGTACGCCGCCAAGGAGCAGGGCTTCTTCTCCAAGGCCGGGCTGGACGTGTCGTTCACGTACGCGGCCGGGTCCGACATCGTCAAGAACGTGGCCGCGGGCAACGTCGACTTCGGCTTCCCCAACGGCGACTCGGTCATCACGGCCTACGGCAAGGGCGTGAAGACCCGGGTCGTGCACACCACCTACCAGCAGGGCATCGGCGCGCTGCTGTCCACGGGCCAGGCGAACATCAACTCGCCCGCCGACCTCAAGGGCAAGAACGTGGCCGTGACCGATCTCGGCAGCCCCAACTACATCCAGCTCCAGGCGATGCTCAAGCAGTCCGGCCTGAGCCTCGAGGACGTGAAGGTGACCACGATCGGCACCGGCGCCATCGTGGACGCGCTGAAGAACGGACAGGTGGACGCCATCGTCTTCTCGCGGCTGCGCTACTACGCGCTCAAGTCCGCGGGGGTGGACGTCCGGCAGATCCTCAGCGACGAGTTCCTGCCGTCCTTCGGCAACGTCGTGGTGACCAGCCCGGAGAAGGTGAAGGACGACCCGGCGACGGTCAAGGCGTTCGTCACCGCCCTCGACCAGGGCCTCGACTTCGTGACCAAGGACCCGGCCGGTGCTGTCTCGATGGCCGTCGACAAGTACGCGCCGACGTTCAACGGGCAGCAGGAGGCGGTCACGACCATCGTCAAGGACGTGTTCGTGAAGACCCTCTGGCACTCGCCCGAGGGGTTCGGCCACGCGGACGAGAACCGCTGGCAGCAGGCGATCGAGGCGCAGGTGGGATACAAGCTCATCGACGCCTCCTTCAAGGCCGGCGAGCTGGTGGTGAAGCCGGATGCGCTCGGCTAGTCTCGGCGCTCTTTCGCTCCTGGCGGGGGTGGGTCTGTGGTGGCTGGTCGCGGTGGTCTTCGCCATCCCGGCCTACCGTCTGCCCACGCCGGGGGCGGTGGCCTCGCACGCCCTGGCTCTGGCCGGGGAGGGCGCGCTGACCCTGCACATCCAGCAGACCCTGGCCGAGGTCGTGCAGGGGGTCCTGCTGGGCAGCACGCTCGGGGTGGTCGTCGCGGTCGTTTTCGTCCGGATGCCCGTGGCCGAGAGGCTGCTGATGCCGGTCATCGTGGTGGCTCAGGTCACGCCGAAGATCTCGATCGCGCCCTTGATCGTGTTGTGGCTGGGGCTGGGCATCGGCTCCAAGATCGCCCTGATCGCGCTGGTGTCGTTCTATCCCGTGCTGGTGAACATGGTCACGCGGTTGCGCAGCATGCCGCAGGGAGTCGAGGACCTGGTCAGGCTGCTGCGGCTGGGGCCGCTCGCCCGGCTGGTCAAGATCGACCTGCCGTACGCGCTGCCCGCCGTGGCGCTGGGCCTGCGGCTGGGAGTGCTGGCCGGCGTCACGGCCGCGGTGATCGGAGAGTTCATCGGGGCGGAAGCCGGTCTCGGCTACCTGGAACGGCAGGCGGCCGAGAACGACGACATCCGCCTCGTGATGATCTCGCTGGGGATGCTGTGCCTGGTGGCCTGGGTGCTGTACGCCGTGGTGGGACTGGTGGAACGTCGCGTCAACGATCGTTTCGGCGGCCAGTCGGCGTGAGCCCTCCGGGTCACCTCGGCACGGCGGCTGCGAGCCCGGCCTAACCCCTCTTGGCCGGCTCCCAGCCGTAGCCCCATCCGCCCTGGACCATGGTCTGGAACGCCCAGCCGTCCTCGGTGCGCACCAGCAGGTCCGCGTAACGCATGGTCTGCTCCTGGCCCTCGATGGTCATCGTGGCCTCGGTCTCCACGAGGCAGAGGTTCTCGGTCAGGTGGTGCGGGGTGCGCTTCGACCTGAGGTTCAGGTCCGCCGTGCCACCGCCCATCGCCTCCTTCATCGCCGCGACGTACTCCTCGCGCGTCCACTGCTTGGCCGCCGCGTAGCCGCCCGGCACGTCGGTGACCACGTTCATGGGGAAGACCGCCATGTCGGCCAGCTTCTCGATGTCCCCGGTCTCCGCCAGCTTGTCGTAGTCCTCGAACCACTTCTCGATACTCATACGTACGTTGTACCGTACGTCGTACGGAATTGCCAAACGGTAACGTGGATGCGGTGAGCATCGAGAAGTCCGAGGCCCTGTTCGCCCGCGCCCGCGCCATCGTCCCCGGCGGCGTCAACTCCCCGGTCCGCGCCTTCGGCGCCGTCGGAGGCACCCCGCGCTTCATGGCCTCAGGCCAGGGCCCCTACATCACCGACGTCGACGGCAACACCTACGTCGACCTGGTGTGCTCCTGGGGCCCGATGATCCTCGGCCACCGCCACCCGTCGGTCGTCACCGCCGTGTCGGCCGCGCTCATGGACGGCTTCTCGTACGGCACCGCCACGCCGGGCGAGGTCGCCCTGGCCGAAGAGATCGTCTCCCGCGTCGAGCCCGTCGAGCAGGTCCGCCTGGTCAGCTCGGGCACCGAGGCCACCATGAGCGCCGTCCGGCTGGCCCGCGGCTTCACCGGGCGCTCGAAGGTCATCAAGTTCGCCGGCTGCTACCACGGGCACGTCGACGCGCTCCTGGCCTCAGCGGGCTCCGGCGTGGTCACCTTCGGGCTGCCCGACTCGCCCGGCGTCACCGGAGCCTCGGCCGCCGACACGATCGTCCTGCCGTACAACTCCTTCGACGCGGTGCGCGAGGCCTTCGCCGCCTTCGAGATCGCCTGCGTGATCACCGAGGCCTGCCCGGCGAACATGGGCGTGGTCCCGCCCGCTCCCGGGTTCAACGCGTTCCTGCGCGAGATCTGCACGGCCAACGGGGCGCTGCTCATCGTCGACGAGGTGCTGACCGGCTTCCGCGTGTCGAGCGCAGGGTGGTACGGGCTCGACCCGGTGGCCGCCGACCTGATGACCTTCGGCAAGGTCATGGGCGGCGGGCTCCCGGCCGCGGCCTTCGGCGGGCGCGCCGACGTGATGGCGTACCTGGCGCCCAACGGGCCCGTCTACCAGGCGGGCACCCTGTCGGGCAACCCGCTGGCGTGCGCCTCGGGGCTCGCGACACTCCAGGCGCTCACGCCCGAGGTCTACGCGCGCGTCGACGCCGCCGCCGCGGCCGTGGCGGAGGCGGCCTCCTCCGCGCTCGGCGCCGCCGGGGTGCCGCATCGCCTGCAGACGGCGGGAAGCCTGTTCTCGATCTTCTTCACCGATCGCGAGGTCACGAACTTCGAGGAGGCCCAGACGCAGGACACGGGGGCCTTCCGCGCGTTCTTCCACGCGATGCTCGACCAGGGTGTGTATCTCCCGCCGTCGGCCTACGAGGCCTGGTTCCTGTCGGCCTCCCACGACGACGAGGCGATCGGGCGCATCGTGGAGGCCCTGCCCGCGGCGGCCAAGGCGGCGGCCTCGGCCCAGGCGTAGGCGGGTTGACAACGCATCCACCGATCCAACACCCTTTCACTATTCGAATAGTGAAAGGGTGTTTTGCTTGATCGAGTTCACACTCGACCGCTCCTCTGGTGTGTCCACCTACCTCCAGCTGGCCCACCAGGTGAAGCAGGCACTCCGCCTGGGCACGCTCCGCCCCGGCGACCAGCTGCCCACCGCCCGCGAGGTCGTCGAGAGCCTGGCCATCAACCCCAACACCGTTCTCAAGGCCTACCGCGAGCTGGAACGCGAGGGCCTGGTCGAGGGGCGCCCGGGAATGGGCACGTTCGTCCGGCAGGGCGTGGCGGGCCCCACGCTGGCCGACCACACGCGGGTACGGCGCGGCCTGGAGGCATGGGTGCGCGACGCCCGCGCGGCCGGACTCGATCAAGAGGACCTGCGCGTGCTCTTCGCCGTCGTCATCGCCGACCTCGCGAAGGAGGACGTGGCGTGAGCGCGGCGCTGGAGGTCACCGGGCTGGGCGTGCGCTACCGCCGCACCTGGGCGCTGCGCGACTGCTCGCTCTCGGTGCCGGCCGGACGCGTCGCCGCGCTCGTCGGGCCCAACGGCGCAGGCAAGACGACGCTCATGCACACCGCCGTCGGGCTGCTGCGCGCCACGGAGGGGAGCGTCCGCGTGGCCGGCGAGGCGGCGTTCGTCGCCCAGGACAAGCCCCTCTACGACGACTTCACCGTCGCCGAGATGCTCACCTTCGGGCTCAGGACGAACCGGCGCTGGGACGGCGAGGCCGCCGCCGCACGGCTCGCCGGGCTGGGCATCCCCCTCAAGCGGAAGGTCGGCGGGTTGTCAGGTGGCCAGCAGGCCCAGGTGGCCGTCACCCTGGCGCTGGCGAGCAGGCCTGACCTGCTCGTGCTGGACGAACCCCTGGCCAACCTCGACCCGCTCGCCCGCCACGACGTGATGCGCACGATCATGGCCGAGACGGCCGGGCGCGAGCTGACCGTGCTGCTGTCGTCGCACGTCGTCTCCGACCTGGAGGAGACGTGCGACTGGCTGATCGTGCTCAACGGAGGACGGATGCAGGTCAGCGGCGACATCGAGGAGCTGCTCGACGACCATCTCGTGCTGACGGGACCGGTGGGCGCGTCGGAAGCGGGCATGCGGGTCGTGAGCGCCGGCCGTACGGACAGGCAGGTCGGCCTGCTGGTCAGGGGCGCACCCTCGCCCGACCCCCGATGGCAGGCGCGGCGGCCGGGGCTGGAGGAGCTCGTGATGGGCTACCTGCGCAACCCTGAGTCCACGGCGATGCCCGCGCTGACGGGGGTGCGCCCGTGATCTGGGTGACGTGGCGCCAGCACCGGGCGCAGATCCTGGTGACGGCGGCCTTCCTGGCGCTGCTCGGGATGTTGCTGCTCGGCTCGGCCGTGGAAGCGAGCCGGTACGTGGCCGAGCACGCCCCGCCCGGCTGCCCCGGGCCCGCGGTCGCGTGCGGAGAGGTGGCGGTGGCGCTCGGGCAGCGCTACGACACGGTCTACTCCGTGTTCGGCTGGATGCCCCTGGTGGCGCCCGCGCTGATCGGGGCGTTCTGGGGCGCGCCCCTGCTCGGCCGGGAGTACGAGCGCGGCACCCACCGCCTGGCCTGGACCCAGGCCGTGCCCGTGTGGCGGTGGCTGGCGGTCAAGCTGACGGTCCTGGGCGGCGCCGTCGTGGCTGGCGGGCTGCTGCTGTCGCTCATGGTCAGCCTGTGGCGGCCGGTGTTCAGGTCGGGCGTCGGCTCCGCGTTCGGCAACGTCGGGGTGTTCAACATGGTCGGGGTGGCCCCGGCGGCGTGGTGGTTGTACGCGTTCGCGCTGGGCACCGCAGCCGGCACCCTGTTCAGGCGCACGCTGCCCGCGATGGCGCTGGTCGTGGCTGGAGTGGCCGCGACGATGTTCACGCTGGTCCAGGTGAGCGACCACTACGCCGAGCCCGCGCGGACGCAGTTGTCGGGCACCGTCGTGCTGGACGACCCTGACGTGCGGCTGGTGAGCTCGGCGTGGGTGGAGCCGTCGGGCCGTGAGGTCGGCGAACCGTCGGAGAGCGGGTGCGCCCGCCGGGTGGACGTGGGACAGAGCAGCAAGAACACCGACGCCTGGCAGGCCTGCCTGTTCGGCAAGGGCTACAGGTTCGCGGTGTACTACCACCCGGCCTCGCGCTTCTGGCTCTTCCAGTGGACGGAGGCGGGCATCCTGACCGTCGCGGCGGCGGCGCTCGGCGGCCTCGCCGTTCACCGCACGCTGCGGCGGCCAGGCTGACGGTCAGGGCCTGGGCGCGCCCTGGACAGGCACGGGGAAGGCGATGACCTGCCCGCTCGGCCGGGCGCCTGGCCCGCCCCACTCCTGGCCGACGACGAACAGCCGCGGCTTGTCCTCGCGGCTGAGCGCGCAGGCGAAGGCGCCCCGGTCGATGGCGAGGACCGCGTCGATCTTGCCGCCCTCGCGCACCAGCACGCAGTGCTTGTTGCCCACGTCGGCGTACCAGACCGAGCCGTCCTCGTCGAGGCAGATGCCGTCGGGGTGGTCGCCGGGCGTCTCCGCCCAGACCCGCCTGCCGCCCAGGCCGCCGTCGGCGGCGATGTCGAAGGCGGTGAGCCGGTTGGCGTACGACTCGGCCACGATCAGCGTGGAACCGTCGGGCGTGATCGCCATGCCGTTCGGGAAGGCCAGGTCGTCGGCGACCCGCTCCGCCCGCTGCCCGTCGGCCGAGACGCGCACGACGAACCCCGGCGCGTACTCCCCTTCGGGGAAGTCGAAGCCGATGCTGTTCACGTAGGCGTTGCCCTGAGCGTCGACCACGATCTCGTTCCAGGGCTTGCTCGAGACCCCCGACAGTTCAGCGTGCCGTACCAGCGAACCGTCGGCCTCCTGCCGCAGCACCTGCTGGTGCGCCGAGTCCACGACGAGCAACCTGCCGTCGGGCAGGAAGTCGATGCACATCGGGAACGACGGCACCGACGCCCTCACCACGCCGTCGAGCGTCACCACCTGGTTGGCGCCCCAGTCGGACACCCACAACTGCCCGTCGTGCCAGCGGGGCGACTCGCCGAACACGATGCCATCCATCAACACTTCGCCTGCGCTCACATCAGGTCCTTTCCCTCGGTTGCAAGGACAGACTGGAGGGAAGGGAGAAACTCATCGTAAAGGACGACCGCATGGCGCTCTCGACCTCGTTCACGCAGCTGCTAGGCGTGCGGCACCCGATCGCGCTGGCGCCGATGGGCGGGTCCGCCGGAGGCGCGCTGGCCGCCGCCGTCTGCCGTGGCGGCGGCCTCGGGCTCTTGGGCGGAGCGTACGGGGACGCGGCGTGGCTGGCCCGCGAGGCGCCGATCGTGGCAGCCACCGGGCTGCCGTGGGGCATCGGCTTCCTGACCTGGAGCATCGACGCCACCGCCGTGGAGCGGGCGCTGGAGTACGATCCGCGGGCGGTGATGTTGTCCTTCGGCGACCCGAGCCCTTACACGCGGTCGGTCCACGACGCGGGGGCCCTGCTGATCCTCCAGGTCGGCGGGCTCGAGGAGGCCAGGCGGGCCGTCGACCTGGGCGCCGACCTCATCGTCGCGCAGGGGACCGAGGCGGGAGGACACGGCGCACTGCACGGCCGATCCACCCTGCCCTTCGTGCCCGCCGTGGTGGACCTCGTGGCGCCCGTGCCGGTGCTGGCGGCAGGCGGAATCGCCGACGGCAGGGGAGTGGCGGCAGCCCTCGCGCTGGGGGCGGCGGGCGCGCTGGTCGGCACCCGCTTCCAGGCCACAGCCGAGGCCCTGGTCGACCCGTCGGTCACCAAGGCCATCGTCGAGGGACGCGGCCAGGACACCGAGCGCAGCCGCGTGCTGGACATCGCGCGTGGCTCGGCGTGGCCGCAGGAGTACCCGGCGCGGACTCTCGGACACCCGTACCTCGACCGCTGGCGCGGCAGGGAGGACGAGCTCGCCGCCGATCCCCGGGCCCGCCAGGACTACCAGGACGACGTGGCGCGCGGGGCCATCCCACCCCTGCCGGTGTGGGCCGGCGAGGCCGTCGACCTCATCGCCGACGTGCCCTCCGCGCGAGACCTCGTCGTCGCCATGGCCGCCCAGGCCGAGGAGTCCCTGGCCAGGGCGCTGGGCCGTTAGCGGGCGCACATGGCCGCGTCGAACACCCCGAAGAGCCGCTTCTCGTCCTTGGGCACGCCCGTCACGTAGAGCGTGACCGCGCGGCCTGCGCGGTCGCGGCCGCTCAGGCTCCTGACGCCGGGAAGCCCGCCGCCGTGCATCCACACGGGCCCGCAGCTCAGCCGGACGACCGCAGGACCGAGTCCCTGGCGCGCGCCGGGCGGGTCGGCGGCCGGGACGGTCGAGGCGCTCATCGTCTTGAGTGTCGAGGCGGGCAGCGACTGCCAGAAACGGTTCAGGTCCTCGGGCGTCGAGATCAGCCCGCCCGACGCCCCGAACAGGTAGCCGGGCTGCCGGGTCGTGTCGACGACCTTCTTGCCCTGGCTCTGCGGGTTCAACGGGTCCACGCCGTAGGTGTGCGCGTGCTCGCCCCGGATGCCCGTCTCGTCCTGGCGCGGCCAGTACGTGTCGTCGAGCGAGCGCAGGACGGTCTGCCTGGTGTAGGTGCGGAAGCCCTTGCCGGTGACCTTCTCGATCAGCATTCCGGCCACCAGGTAGTTGGTGTTGGCGTACGACCATCCTGGACCCACCGGATCGGCGTCGAGCGCCGCGCGCAGGAACACCCGATCGTTCAACGGCCCCGACGGGTCGACGTGATCGACGTATTCGGGCAGGCCGCTGGTGTGATCGAGGAGCTGCCTGACCGTGATCGGCCGGCCGTCGAGCAGCCCGGGGGCGTACTTCTCCACCGGCGCGTCCAGCTCGATCCTGCCCTGCCGTACGAGATCGAGCACCGCGGCGGCGATCACCGGCTTGGTCACGCTGGCGATGCGGAAGCGCGCGTCCGCGCCGACCATCGGCCGGCCCGTGCCGCGCTCGGCGGTGCCGGAGGTCAGGGTGCGGACGGTGCCGTCCGGCTCCCGTACGGACAGCACCGCCCCGGGCAGGCCGTCACGGGTGGTCAAGTGGTCGAGCTGCTTCTGGAGGGGTTGGACCGCGGCCACCGCCGGGGCCGCGGTGCCAAGGACGACGGCCGCGAGCACCGCGGCTGCAAGGTATCGACGCATGTGATCATCCTGTCGAGGCGGAGCCGCGAGATCAGTCACGTCACCCCGCCTCCTGGAGGTAGGGCCTGCCCTACCGTGGAAACGCTTCGTGCCGCCCGGCCCAAGAACAGTCGTAAGGGCGAACGACGAAGGGAGCGAGGCCGGTGCGCCTCCACGATGATCCCGGGGCCTTCGAGGCCTTCTATCGCCGCCACATAGACAGCGTCCTGAGGTTCGTGGCGCGCCGGGTGGATGACCCCCACCTGGCCGCCGACCTGACGGCCGACATCTTTCTGGCGGCACTCGACTCCGCGCACGGCTACCGCTCCGGCAAGGGCACGCACACGGCCTGGCTGTACGGCATAGCCCGCAACGTGATCGCCTCCCACCGGCGCGACCGGGCACGGGAGGCGGCGGCCAGCAGCCGCATGGCGGGCAGGCGCCTCATGGACGACGACGACCTGGCCAGGATGGAGGAACGGATCGATGCCGAGCGTGCGGGGCGCGAGGCGATCCTGGCCATGGCCGGCCTGCCCGAGGGCGAACGCGCCGTCCTGGAACTGGTCGCGATCGACCAGCTCACGGTGACGGAGGCGGCCGCGGCGCTGGGGATCAGGCAGGTGACCGCGAGGGTCAGGCTGCATCGGGCGAGACGGGCCCTGGAAGACGTCGCTTCGCCGTCGGTGGCACTGGTGGAGGAGAAGGCATGAGCAACTTCGAGGAGCGCCTGCTGACCGCGCTCAAGCAGGAGCTGGCCACGCGGGAGACGGTCGTCCCGCTGCGGCGCAACACGGGACGCCGGGTGGCGGGCTGGTCCGCGGCGGTGGCGGGAGTCGCCGCGGCCACGCTGTTCGCGTTCAACCTGTACGGCGGTGCGTCCGCCGCCTACGCGGTGACCGAGGACCCGGACGGCACCGTGAAGGTGCAGGTCAACGAGCTGAGCGATCCGGAGGGCCTGGAGGCGGCGCTGCAGGCCAAGGGCATCGCGGCCGTGGTGGACTTCCTGCCGGAAGGCCGCACCTGCAAGGCCCCCCGTGGCAGGGCTTCCGGCCCGGACGGCAGGCTGGCCGTCGGCATGAGCGCCGGCAGCGGCGGTTTCACCTTCGAGGTGACCGAGGGCCAGATCGGTGAGAACCAGACCCTGGTGCTGACGCTGTCGGGCGTGGGCGCGTCGGTGTTCGGCAGCCAGCTGGAGATCGTCGAGGGCCCGGTGGCGGCGTGCGAGGAGGTCGACATGCCCAAGCCGTCCGGCGGGCCGGCTCGTGACGGTGACGGCGGCCCGGCCCTCAACGTGGAGCCCGAGGGCTCCGGGCCGAAGGAGACCATCCTCAAGGAGAGCGGCGGACAGTAGCCCTCTCCGCGCGAAGGCCCGGCGACCCCGGTCGAGCAACGGGGCCGCCGGGCCTCATCGGCGTCGAGCGGTGAGGCGCAGGCAGCCCGCGGTGACGTCTCCCGCGTCGATCGCCGCGAGCTCCTGTTCGACCGTGACCCCGTCCAGGTCGGCGAAGTAGTACGGACCCCAGCTCTCCTCGGCGATCGTGAAGCGCCCGGCGACGGCCTCGCGGATGCGGCCCGCCGGGTGCATCCCGTGCTCCTTGGCCCATCCGGTCACGAAGTCGTCCCAGCCCAGCCCCGACTCGCGCCATCCGGCCGCCCGCCGCGCCAGCCACCCTCCGGTGGCGCCGAGACGCTCGAAGCACCAGCGCGCGGTGGCCTCGTCGAAACGTTCGCTCGCCCACTCCACGATCACCAGCCGACCGCCCGGCGCCAGCAGGGAATGCAGCAGCGAGACCACCTGGCCGGGGTCGTCGACGTGATGCAGGGAGAGGCTGGCGACGACGACGTCGTACGGGTCGCGGTCAGGCAGCTCCTCGACGGGCGCCCGGTGGAACGGCGGGCCCTCGGGAGCCTCCGGATCGACGCCGGTGACGTCGTGGCCGAGCGCCGCCATCGCGGCGACGTGCCCGCCGAGCGGCCCGCAGCCGACCTCCAGGATCCGGGCGGGCGCGGGCGGCAACTGCGCGCGCACCAGCGCCCACGAGTGCGCCAGCCAGGCCAGATCGGGCAGCGAGCTGACGAAGGGCGCCTTGCCCTCGGTGTACGCCGGCCGGTCGGAGGGGAAACGCCCGGCCAGCGAGCGCTTCAGCCCCGCGTAGGACTCGCGCAACGTCGCGTCGCTCCTGAGCCGGTCGCGGAAGTCCAGGTAGCGGGCCCACTGCGGGTCGCCGTGCCGTACGGCGTGCACGTGCGCGACGCCGACGTCGGGACCGGAGCGCAGCTCGAACAGCAGCCCGCCCTGGTCACCCTGGTCACCCTTGAACAGGTAGCCGAGCCCGGTGATCGCGGCGACCACGGCGCCGGCGTCCGCGTCGCCCGTCAGCCCGACGGCGACGTCGATGATCGGCTTGGCGGGCAGGCCGGGGACGGCGGTGGAGCCGATGTGCTGGATGTCCGCCGCGAGCGGGCCGAGCGCGGCGGCGAGCGGCGCCCTGACGTCCTCGAAGGCGGCGGCCCAGCGGGGGTCGTGATCGACGAGCCTGACGCGGCCGCGCTCCAGCCCGACGGAGGAGAGATCGCTCACACCTTCAGGCTAGCCAGTTCCCTGGCGGGTGGCGTGGTGCGTGCCCTGGTCCCCGCGTAGAGCACGCCGGAGACGACCAGGATCCCGGCGGCCACGTCGACGGCCGAGACGCTCTCCCCGGCGAACAACGCCGCGGAGGTCAGCCCGAAGACCGGCACGAGCAGGGAGTACGGCGCGACGGTCGAGGCGTCGTATCGTTTGAGCAGCCAGCCCCACACGCCGAATCCGCCCAGCGTCGAGATGAAGGCGACGTAGCCGAGCGACAGCCATCCTTCGAGCTCGAAGGAGATCGTGGGCACCCCCTCGACGAGGACTGACAGCAGGAGCAGGGGAGGCGCGGACAGGGCGCTCACCCACACCATGAAGCGCAGGGAGTCGGGCGGGGTCGCGCGGCGCTGGATCACGTTGCCCAGTCCCCAGGCGGCCGCGGCGCCGACGCAGAGCAGGAAGGGCAGCAGCGGCGCGCTGAGCCCGAAGTCGACGGCGACCAGGAAGATGCCGACGAAGGCGATGCCCAGGCCGACCACACGGCGGGTGGTGAGTCGCTCCCCGAGCAGGAGGACGGCGAAGACCACGGTGAACACGGCGGAGGCCTGCAGCACGAGGGACGCGAGCCCGGCGGGCATCCCCAGCTTCATGCCGACGAGCAGGAGGCCGAACTGCCCGATGCCGATCGCGCCCGCAACGCCGAGGACCCAGCGCCATGCCACTCCGGGACGGCCGACGAACAGCAGCGCGGGAAAGGCTGCCAGGCCGAACCGGAGGGCGGCGTAGAGCAGGGGCGGGAAGTGGCGGAGGCCGACTTGCATGACGACGAAGTTGAAGCCCCAGACGGCCGCCAGTGCGACGGCCAGTGCCACGTGGCGGGGGCGCACGCTACTTCTTGGAAGTGGCGGAGGCGCGGCGGTTGCGGGCCTGCTCGGCGAGCACCCGGAGGTAGGAGGACTCGGACGACTGCTGCTTGTTCCGCTTAATCATTCGCATGCATATATTTTCCAACGCTACATCTTCAACCACAAGCGAGACTTTCTACGCTAAACCCTTTAGGCTTGCTTACATGTTGGACTTGAACCGGCTCAAGGCCCTTCACGCCGTCCACGTCTACGGATCCGTCGGTGCGGCCGCCGACGCGCTGATGGTCACCCCGAGCGCGGTCTCCCAGCAGCTGGCCAAGCTGGAGCGGGAGACCGGCGCGACCCTGGTCGAGCGCAACGGGCGCGGCGTGCGCCTGACCGACGCCGCGGGCCTGCTCGCCGAGCACGCCGAGCGCATCCTGGCCCTGGTCGAGACCGCCGAGGCCGACTTCCAGGCGCTGCGCGGCGCGGTCGTCGGCCGGCTCAACGTGGGAGCCTTCCCGACCGCCGCGCGCGGGCTGCTGCCGCGGGCGCTGGTGATCCTGCGCGAGCGCCATCCCGAGCTCGAGGTCCACCTGTTCGAGCGCGAGCCCGACCGCACACTGCGCGAGGTCGCCCGCGGCGAGCTGGACCTGGTGGTCGCGCAGGACTGGATGAACCGCCCGCTCGCCACGCCCGACGGGTTGTCGCGGCGCACCCTCTTCGACGACATCGCCGACCTGGCCCTGCCCGCCGACCACCCGCTGGCCGGGCGGCGGGAGCTGGAACTGCCCGACCTCATCGGCGAGAAGTGGATCAGCAGCTCGGTGGGCCAGGTCTGCTACGACTGGCTCGTCTACACGCTGCGCAGCGCCGAGCTGGAGCCCGACATCAGCATCACGGCCGACGAGTACCCCACCCAGCTCGCCCTGGTCGCGGCGGGGCTGGGGTGCGCGATCGTGCCGCGGATGGGGCGCACGAGCGTGCCGGAGGGTGTGCGCATGGTGCCGCTGCTGCCGCGGCTGACGCGGCGCATCTACACGCTGTGGCGCGCCGACGCCGCCCGCCGCCCGGCGATCAGGGCCGCCGTGGAGGCGCTGGCCGAGGCGAGCGAGGAATTCAGCGCCCGGCTCTAGCAGCGCCCGCCTCTAGACGAGTAAGTCCTAAGTCGCTGTCATGCCAGTGCGGGCAGAGCGAAGGGTGTCGAGGATCGATGTGTGACGAACGACCTCAACACCCTTCT
>NZ_JACDUR010000002.1:440815-1208506 GCF_013761175.1 Nonomuraea soli | reverse complement strand
GCTGTCGTGGGTGTTGGCGGCACTGATCGCGACAGAGATCGGCAGACCGGTCCGTTCGGTGATGAGGTGGATCTTCGACCCTTTCTTGCCGCGATCGACAGGATTCGGGCCCGTCAGGTCCCCCCTTTGACCGCGCGCACGCTGACCGAGTCGACCGCGCATCGAGACCAGTCCAGTTCGCCTCGGACGCCGAGCTCGTCCAGCAGGATGCGGTACAGATTGGCCCACACCCGGGCGGCGCTCCATTCGGTGAACCGGCGATGCACCGTCTGCCAGGAAGCACCGAACACCGGCGGGAGCTGCCGCCAGGCGCAGCCCGTGGTGGCCACGTACACGATCGCCGCCAAGATCACCCGATCCTCGACTCGCTGCCGTCCCCCGCCCTGTGGGCGAGTGGGCGCAGGCGGGACAAGGCGCTGAAACAGCTCCCACAGCTCGTCAGGCACCAGCCGTTGAAGGAAGGCATCCACGGATGATCTAACGACTGACCGCCAAATGAGTCACCGTCTTAGGGTGCCGGTGGACGGGTCAGTTGGGCGGCGCTGGTCGCGGGGTAGTGCGCTGGCCTGAGCTGAGACGGGCTGGCCCGGTCTGACCCAGCCAGGGTCGGGGTCCGGTAGCGGCATCAGGGCCGGTCGCCTCGACGGGCGGGGGCGACGGATTCGCGCCTGGGACAGTTCTTGATCGGCTTCCTCGCTGGTAAGCGTGCCCAGTACCTGAGCCGGCTGGGGCGTGGCCACTGGCGCGTACCGTTGCGTGCGCTTGCGTGCTGCGAGCTTAAGATCACGTTCGAGCTGGCGCTGGTTGTCCGCCCGTACCGCGTGCGTTTGGGCGATGGTGGCGTCATCCGCCTGCCCCTGAAGCTCGGCAGAGCCCAAATATTCGCCGGAGGCGGCGTCGAAAACCTCGATCTCGTGGTCGTGATGGAGCATGTAGCGCAGCCGCACCGTGCGGCCCTTGTGTCCGTTCATCCACGGGCCGTAATACAAGCGCTTACCCTTGCCCCACGACACCCCGCCGCCGATGATCGTGCGTTCTTTCCGTCATCGACCATGGTCAACAGGCGTAGGTCCTCGGCGGGTATGTCTTCCACAGGCCAGGCGTCGGCCTCCCAGGCTTGTACGGGTGTGCGTTTGCCGAGGGAGTCCTTAACGATGTGGTGATTCCAGTCGGTGACCCAGTCCTGCAGCCGATCCACGAACACTTCGAATGGCAGAGCCGGCCCTTCAGGGGCGTACGGCTTGCCGTTCATGCGGGTGGGGATCTCGCTGTAGTGCGGCATCGCGGCGAACAGCATCTTCTTGACGCACCCGTTGAGATTCTCCACCGTGCCTTTGAGGTGAGGGCAGTAGCCGGGCAGCACCCCGGCCGGGATCGCGAAGCGACCCAACGTCTGGGTGACGATGCGGCTGAGGAAGTCGGCGCCCTGATCGATCCGGACCGCGAGCGGAACTCCGCCAAACGGGCCGTACGGCGCCTTGCGCAGCATGGCAGCCCGTAAGGCGACTTGGATGCTGGCGCTGCTCGGCCGAGTGGGCGTAACCGCCAGCCCGCAGATGCCGTTGGTGGCGCAGTCGACGAACCACGTCACCCAGGGTTTGCGAAGGGTGCCGTCAACGTCGACGTAGACCGATGCCTCGACATGGTCGCCCTCCCACACCAGGTTGCGGTGCACGTCGGGGCGGCCGGGCCCTTTAGGGCGGCGCAGGTGGACGTCGTAGGCTCGGCGGGCTCGTTCCCCGGTGACCAGTCCGGCCCGGTGTCCGGGTGTCAGGTCGCGGCGCAGCGCCCGATGGAGGGTCGCCAGACTTGGCGCTGGCGGTCCTGCCTGCAGCGCGCGTGTGAGGAGCGCGCGATGCAACGCTGCGGCATTTCCGCCCAGCGACGCCAGCTCTGCTCGCAGCTCATCGGTGATCGCGAACCGGTCGCGTTCCTTGCGTTCACAGCGTCCGTCCAGACGCGCCTGCTTCAGCCAGCGAAACACGGTGCGGCTGCTGGTGCCGATGCTGGCCGCGGCGAGTTCCACCTGCCAGGTGCGCAGTTCACCTCGCTCGCGCAGCGCCATCAGCCGGCGGGTCACCGGTGCGCGCAACTGATGCAGCGATTCAGTGTCGGCGATCGGGAACGGTTCGGGCATGATGCCGCCCTTCGGCCGGCGATTCCCGAGATGCGCTGACGTATGACCAACAGCCCCGCAAGTCACCGGTCCGTCAGGAGGAACAGAACGGACCAGCTACCTCACCGGCATCGTAACGTTGACGACCGGGCTGATTCCATACAGTGACAGTCCGGTTCCGACGGCCTCACCTTCTGGCAAGGGCGCGCGACACACCGACTGGCGATCACGTAGGCGGGAAGGGCCCGAGATCGTCCAACTCGGCCACCTCGCCGAGATTGCTCATATTCCCTGCCCGTTGCGCCGGGAGGGCGAAAGCGACAGCCGAAGAAGGCCGCCTCCGTCTCCTCGAGGTTCGGCCAAACTCCTTGACCTGCAACCAGCGTTCAGGGAGTCCCACTCGGGCGGCGCGCACGGCGTAGCGGAGCACGAGCACGCCACTGCTGAGCGTCCAAGAGATCGAAGCTCGCCGCATTATCCAGCGCGAAGACCAGGTTAGCGACCGCGGCCTTGACGAACTGCGGATACAGACGCAGATGGAGTTCACCTGGCAGACTGACCAGCGCGCCCAGCGTCGAGACTGGCCGATTCAGCCAAGGGCCAGCAGCGCGGTGGCGGCCAGACAGGTGACCAAGCCCACCCGCTGAGCGGAACGCAGATGCTCAGCCAGCACCAATGCGGCCAGGGTGACGGTCACAGCCGGGTAGAGCGAGGCGAGCACGGCGGCGAGCGCCAGCGGGCTGTTCTGCGAGGCGATCATGAAGGCCAGCGTGCCGAGAGCGCCCAGGCATCCGGCCGCGATACCCCACCCGAGTGCGGAGCGCCGGGGCAGCCAGCGCTCCCGCAGCGCACTCGCGACGATCACGGTCACCAGGGCGCCGACGACCTGGTTGGCGGCGAGGGGAAAGGTACCGGCCGTCTCCGGTACCTGGCCAAGAGCGACGAACAGCACACCGAAGCCGGCGCCCGCCACTGCCCCGTCGACCAGACCAGCTCGTGATCGGCCTTCGGTGCCACCGCGAGCCTCACCAGAGACCAGCCAGATGCCCGGCAACGCCACGAGCACGCCCAACCACACCAGGATGCTGGGGCGTCCACCCAGAGCCACCTCGACTCCCACCGGCAGCAGAGCCGCCCCGACGGCGGAGACAGGTGCGACCAGCCCCATCCGGCCTCGGGCCAGACCGCGGTAGAGAAAGATCGTGCCGATCGAGGTTCCCGCGCCTGCAAGCAGAGCCCACGCGAAATCGTTCGCCTGCGGTCGGCCCGGCTGAGCCAACGCCATCCCCAGCATCAAGGCCGCTCCCGCGATCTGGCCGACGAACACCACCGGCCAGGCTCCCGCGCGGCGAGAGCCGAAACCGCCGACAAAGTCGGCAGCGCCGTACCCTACGGCGGCTGCCAGGGCCAGCAGGATGCCGATACTCATAAGAACCCCTCCTTGGGTGTACGGGTGATCTGCATCCATCGTCGAACCTCACTGGTCCAGCCTGAAGGTCCACAGATGGTGCTGAAGAGTGGACCACTTGTACACTGGGCTGGTGACGGTTCGGTGGGGGCGCCAAGGACCTGACCTCCTTGTGTCTCTGGATCGGTCGGCCGGGCAGACCCTCGGCCACCAGTTGCAAGAGCACCTGCGGGAGGCCATCCGGTCCGGTCGGCTCCAGCCTGGCGAGCGGCTGCCTTCCTCGCGACGGCTGGCCCAGCAACTTGGCCTGTCTCGGGGACTGGTGGTCGAAACCTACGAGCAACTGCGCGCCGAGGGCTATCTCGAGGCGGATACCGGATCGGGGACCAGCGTGGCCTCCCGCGCGACCTTCACAGCGACTTCCACCGCAACCTCCCCTGCGGTCTCGAGCATTGCCTCGCGCCCCAGCCCGCAGCAGCAGCCTCCGGGGCGGCGGATCCCACCACATGATGAGCGGCCCGGCCGGACACCGGAGCTAATCGATTTCGAGTACGGCATCCCCGACCTGGCCTCGTTTCCCATGAGCGACTGGGCCTGGGCGCTGGCCGACACCGCACGGACCATGCCCTCAGCCCAGCTGGGGGACGATCTCGACGCGGGATCGCTCCGGCTGCGTGAGGTGGTGACCTCTTACCACCGCAGGTTGCGAGCCGGATGCGCCGCTCCCGACAACGCCATCATCGTCGGAGGGTTCCGCCACGGACTGAACATCGTCCTCGGAGCCCTGGCACGCCGCGGGATTACCCATCTCGGCTTGGAGGATCCCGGCCCACGTGAGCACGACGTGATCGCCGGGAGGGCCGGGCTCGGCGTCGTCGCGGTGCCCGTCGACGACCATGGCCTGGACGTAGCCCGGCTGCGCGCCTCTCCGGCGCGCGCCGTCCTGGTGACGCCGGCACATCAATGTCCGACGGGGGCGCTGCTGTCGTCGCAACGTCGCCGTGATCTGGTCGCCTGGGCCCAGGAAGTCGACGGGGTGATCGTCGAGGACGACTACGACGCGGAGTTCCGCTACGACCGCCAGCCGGTCGGCTCGCTGCAGGGACTCGCGCCGGAGCATGTGATCGCGTTGGGCTCGGTGAGCAAAACTCTCGCTCCGGCGATCAAGATCGGTTGGATGCTCGTGCCGCCGCCGCTGGTGACGCAGCTGCGCCAGGACATGCGCCTGACCAGCCGCGGCGTGCCCGTGCTCGACCAGTTCGCTCTGGCCGCGCTGATCGAGTCGGGCCGGTTCGACCGCCACCTGCGTCGCATGCGCACGCTCTACGCCACCCGCCGCGCCACGCTGTCCGCGGCTGTGGAAGCCGCACTGCCGAAGCTGCGGCTCACCGGGCTGGCGGCTGGCTGCCACGCCCTGCTGCGGCTGCCCGACGACCTTCGCGAAGCCGCCGTTGTCGCCGCGGCACAACGCCGGTCGGTGCGCGTGCGCGGACTGAGCGACTATCGCGTTGGCGTGGGGTCGGCCGGGAACGCAGCTGCCAGCCCGCTGGGACCGGCGCTGGTGCTGGGGTTCGGCAACGTCAACGAAAGCCGGATCCGGCGCGGCGTCGATGCGCTGGCCAAGGCCCTCACCGAACTGAACGCCACGAGCTGATCTCTTCGGAGCCGTCTTAGCGTTGGGGCGCCGCCGAGTTCCGGAGCGGCGTCAGCCAGCAGAGGCACCACTGAACGCCGGAAAAGAGGACTCGACGGGCAGCCACCAACGCGACCCTCCAGCACAGAACAGTTCCACGCAGGCATGAGCTACCACCGACAAAGCTTGGCTAGCGCATGTGGCCTGAGCGCCAGCAGTTACCTACGGTGCGGTGAGGTTCACCTTGCGAGGGATCCTTCGACGTTTTACCCACACCCCACACTGGCGTCATGGGCCCATGCGATGGACACGCACAGGCGCGCGAGACGGTGCAGATCGACACCACGGTGCTGGATGTGCCGCTCATTCTGAGTGGTGGGGTCCAGGACCACGCGGCACTCAGCCTGGCGATCGGCAGCGTCAGTCGAACCATTCCCGCGACGGCCATCCGGCCCGTCAGCGCTGGGCCGCTGGACGCCACGGTGCTGCTGGAGCCCTTGCTGCTGCTCCCAACCCGCGCAGGCGAGGCCGTCGAGCCACGTGCCTCCGACACCCTCCAGCACACGGTGAGAGTGGACTGCTCGGTGATGTTCTGCTCCCCAGCGTTTCGTGATTGGTGCGAGGCGCGGGGCATTTGTGTGCGGGTCATTGGGGGCAACGAAGTCCCAGCTCGTAGCGCCGCTGAATGTGCGCTGTCCGCTGCCAAGGACTTTCTCCGTCAGTGTGCGGCTGCAATCAGGGGTCAACGTAGCGCTCACGGCAACTGCATCGCCCCGACCGCATTTACTCTCGACGAGCTAGCCACGTTGGTCGAGACATGGTCGGCGACGCGTTGGCCATCACGGCGTTCGGGGGAGCGGGGCAGTTCGCTCCTTCCGGGCTAGCTGCGGTTGCCGATGGAAGATCCTCAAGATCGGTCGCCCAGGCCCGTCAGCGTGGGCGGACACAGTCCCCAGGGGATGGCGTTGCTGACCTTCTGGATGCCCCTCCGCTTCACGCGCGACGCCTGCGGCCGCCCGGCCCGAGGCCATAAATTGCTCCCACCCGCCAGGCGCCGATCATCAGCGAGAGCCCAGCAAAGCCCCTTGTCAGGAGCTCTCGTGGACTACTTGCTGATCTGCCATTAAACATGTGGGACGTGGGCCAAGCCTTCGGCCGATCGCAGGGGCACGTCTCGGTCAATCGATACCGATCCTACGTACGATGCGACACGTCCTGGCTGCGATCATCTTCGGGCAGCTGCTCTGCTAGATGCCTCAGTACATCGTGCCGTTGGGTCTGATCGCTCGGTTTTCATTGGTAGTCATCGCCTCGTCAACGGGTGTCATCAAATCGTCAGCCCTTGTCGCCGAATTCCATTCGGAAGCCTGACCCGGCGCGCTAAACAATCTTGAGTGTCTATACCGAGCGAGCGGTCACCCCTCTGAGCAGGCAAGTGACAGTCAATGACGAAGATCAAGGTGTCAATTATCTGACGATTTGCAGCGGCAAGGGCCGTCCGAAGGCGTACTGTCCCGACCGTGACTGCCAGGCCGCGGCCAAGCGCGAGCGCGAGATGCGACGCGCGACCCCCGGCCTCGAGGGAGCTCTGGCCAGGGCGGAGCAGCTGTACGACCGGATGGAGAGCGGGCTGAAAGCCGCCCTGGAACCTCTCGCGCAGGCCCTGGCCGACGAGCTGTCGCCCGCTGGGGTGGAGGCCAAGTTGAGCGCGATGCAGGCCGACGCCCACACGCGCGTCGCCATCGCGCAGACCGAGCGTGAACAGGCGTTGGAACAGGTACGGCAGGCACGCGAGGCTGTCGAGCGGGCGCGGGCGGAGACACAGGAGGCGCTGCGACAGCGCGAAGACGCCCAGCAGGAGCGGGAGACCGCCCTGGCTGACGCCGAGACCGCCCGGGAGCAGGCGCTGGCAGCTCTGCGTGAGGCTTCGGCCACCGAACGGCAGGCGCTGCAGGCCGTACAGGAAGCTGTGCACCGGGCTGAGGCGGCGGAGCAGGCGCGGGACCAGGCCGTTCGGGAGTTGGCCGAGCGGCTGGAGCAGGCTGCGCAAGCCGTACAGACGGCTCAGCAGGAGGCGCTCGTGGCCGAGGCGTTGGTGCAGGAGACGGTACGGCAGGCGGAGGCGGCCGAGGCTGAGACTCTCCGGGTGCGGGAGGCGGGTGAGGTCGCGCTTCGGGAGGCCGAGGTGGAGCTGGCGCGGGTGCGGCTCGAGGGTGAGGCGGCGGTGGAGCGGGTCAGGCAGGAGGGGATGGAGGCGCTGGCGCGGGCCCGGGCGGAGGGAGAGGAGGCCCTGGCGCTGCGAGTGGGGGAGATGCGGGCGGAGGCGGCGGCGGTTAGGGCTCGTGCTGAGGGGGCTGAGCGGGCGTTGGTCGCTGCCGATGTGCGGGCGGAGACGGCTGAGCGGGAGCGGGAGCGGGCCGTCGAGGGTCTCTCCGCGGCTGAGCGGGAGCGGGCTGAGGCTCAGTTGCGGGCTGGGCAGCTGGTGTTGGAGGTCGCGCAGGGGCGGCGGGAGGCTGAGGTGGCGCAGGAGGCGGCGAACGCTGAGCGGGAGCGGGCTCGGCAGGCGTTGGAGGATCGGGACGCGGCGCGGGTCGAGGTGCAGCTCGAGCGGGGGCGGTTGGCGGATGCGCAGGCGCAGGTGGCCGCGCTTCGTGAGGAGGCCGAGCGGTTGCGGGAGCGGGCTGTGGCGGCTGAGCTGCGGGGGAGCGGCCGGTCTGGCACGTAGATCAAGGCCGGGCGGCGAGCTCCTGGGGTGGTAGCGGCAGGCGAGGGGAGGAGCCCGCACGCGTAGCGGTGCTGATCACGGTCATCGCTGCAGCAACAGCAGATTCAGCTGGGCCACTGCCCGGCTAGGGTTGCGCGTCGATGCTGCCGACGGTCAACTCGGTCAGCGCCGTAACAGCCTCGGCGACGGTGGCGCGCCCCCGGTTCAGCTCCGCGGCGATTGCCTCTGCCGCGCCCAGCACGCCCACGCAGCGCAGCCGGAGGGCGTGCCGGGTGAGCCCCGAGTACGGCTGCAGAGCGGTGGCCATCAGGTCCGTGTAGCCGTTGAGCAGGTCGCGCTCGATCGCCTCCATCTCCGGGTTCCCCTTGAGGGCGGCGGAGATGGCGGTCCACTCGGGCATGTCGGTGGCGCAGGCGAAGTAGGCGGTGCTGAGGACGCGGGCGATGTCGCGAGGGGTGGCTGGGGCGTCGCGCAGGGCCTCCTCCGAGGCGGCCCTGTGGCGTTCGTCGAGTCGGCGGTAGAGGGCGATCAGCAAGCCCGGGCGGGTGCCGAAGTGGTCGTAGACGATCGGCCTGCTCACTCCTGCCGCCTCCGCGAGGGTGAGCAGCGTGAGGCCGTCGGTGCCGTGGGCGCGCACGATCGTCGTGGCGGTGTCGAGCAGTTGTTCCCGCCTGGCCGGCTTGGACAGCCGGGTCGATCCCGTGGTCATCGTCCTCCTCTTGTGTTGCCTTCCATCATAAGCTACAAAATGTAAGTTACAAAATGAAGGTTAGCGAGAGGATGACATGGTGGAGCGCTCAGTACTGATCATGGGCGGATCCGGGCAGGCGGGCGCGGCGACCGCAGCCCTTCTGCGCCGGTGGTACCCGGAGCTGCCGCTGACGATCGCGGGCCGGGACCTCGGACGCGCCCAGCGGGTCGCCGACGAACTCGGCCGTGCGACCGCCGTGACCATCGATCTGCGGCGAGGTGACCTCGGCCTGCGGCAGGCCGACAGCTACGCGGCGGTCGTGGCCACGGTGTGGGACAGTCACCTGAACGGACTGCGGTACGCGCAGGACCGCGGCCTGCCGTACGTCAGCATCTCCAGCGGCCTGGTCGACATCGGCCCCGAGGTCGTCGCCGCAGGACTGCGGGCCGGTGCGGCGCCGATCCTGCTGGCCAGCCACTGGTACGCGGGTCTCGTCGTCCTCGCGGTGCTCGGCCTCGCCGGGGAGTTCGAGCGGATCGACACCATCGAGGTGGGCGGGGTGCTGGACGAACAGGACAGCGGAGGGCCCGCGGCCGCGGAGGACATGGCGCGCCTGCTGGCCGCCACCTCGAGTGGGCACATCCGCCGCGACGGCGTCTTCGAATGGGTCAGCGGCCCTGACGCGCAGGTCATGATCACCAGTGTCGATGGCGTTGTGCTGCCCGGTCAGATCGTCCCCATTCTTGACGTGCCGAGCCTGGCCGTCGCGACGGGCGCGCCCCATGTGCGCTTCGCGTTCGCGGTCGGTGAGTCGGCGGGCAGGCGGCGCGGCGGGCCGCCGTCCACGGAGGTCAGGATCGACCTCGAAGGCGTGAGCCGTGCGGGCGCGTCGCTCAGGACGAGCCACTACCTGCTCCACCCAGAGGGGCAGCGCCCCCTGACGGCGCTCGGCGTCGCCCTCGGCGTCGAGCGGCTGCTCGGCCTGCGCGGCGATCCGGTGCCGCCCGGCCTGCACACTCCGGAGGCGTTGATCGACCCCGGCTACGCGGCCGAGCGGATGGTCGAGATCGGCGCCACCTTTGCCGGCGTGCCCGGCGATCAGTGATCGCACCGATCGCGCATGGGGGGGCCGGTTCCGATGCTGGCCGTCGGATGCGGGCAGGCTCGTCCTCCTGTACGGCATGCCGTACAGGAGGACGAGGGCGGGATCGCGTCTTCACGAAGATCTCCGAAGTGCGCTGCACGACCGTGGGCGAGGCGGTCGATGGGCAGCGATTAGCCCACCTCGTTGGGCGTCGGGTACGGCGTCGAGGCGCAGGTCGGCGATCAATTAATGGGATGCGCTGCATTGGGGTCCCAGTTCGGCCTCATCGGCGTCAACGGCGAGGGTGTTCGCGGCAGCGGCCCGCCGACCGCGACGAGGTCACGCTGGAGGCCTGACGGCGGCTGCTGGGGTTGCGGGCCGCCGAACCCGCGCTGCGCTGGTTGCACGCCGACGACGACTCCTGATCGTCCTGCGTGAGACCGAGAACGCATCGATGCTGGTCGCGGCGGATCCGCGTCGAGGGTAAGACGACCGCTACCGTCGACATCGCCCGTCCTGCCCCTGCCCGGTTCTAGTGGCTGAACATCCTAGGCCGCCGCTATTACCCCTCCCTGGCAGGAATTCCAGCGAACCGTGATCGACCTGCGAATACGCGGTGGTGGAGCCGGGGTGAGCGCATGGCGGGAGAAAAGGCGCCGGTGATCTCCGCGATGGCTTGGCCGCCGAAGTCGCCACGCTGCCAGCCTTTGCCGTCTCGGAGAGGCCGCGAGGCAAAAAGAGTCCCATCGCCCGGAATGTGCTCCCTAGGGCAGGAAGGCTGGCTTCATCACCGTGGGTAGGACCTGCCTCACTGTCCGGGTTTGTCCTGGATAGCCACCAGTCGCGGCTCCTCAAGCCGCGTGACCGCGCGTATACGCTCGTGACTTGGAGTAAACATGACCACGCTCCCACCGCCGATCACCCCTTACCTCGAACCCGCCGCGAAAGAGCTGGCCGAGGCGACCGACCCGCATCCTCGGATCTACGAGGTCGATCCGGAAAAGGGGCGGGAGATCCTGCTCGACCTGCAGAGCGACCCCAGCGTGCCCCGCCCGGACGTCGACGAGGAGTGGGTCGATGTGGACGCCGGCCGGTGGGGTACGGTCCGCACCCGCGTCATCCGCCCCAAGGGCGCCAGCGGGCCGCTGCCGGTGGTGTTCTACATCCACGGTGCCGGCTGGGTCTTCGGCGACGACAAAACCCACGACCGCCTGTTTCGCGAACTGGCCGTCGGCGCGGGCGCGGCGGGCGTCTTCCCCGTCTATGACCGGGCGCCGGAAGCGCGGTACCCCACCCAGGTGGAGCAGAACTACGCCGTGGGCCAGTGGGTCATGGACCACGGCGCGGAGCATGGCCTGGACACCTCGCGCGTGGCCGTCACCGGCGAGTCGGTCGGCGGCTGCATGTCAGCGGTGTTCGCGCTGATGAACAAGGAGCGCGGCGGGATCGACCTGAAGGCGCAGGTGCTGCTCTACCCGGTGACCAACGCCGACTTCGACACGCCCTCCTACCTGCAGTTCGCCGAGGGCTACTACCTCACCCGCGACGGCATGAAGTGGTTCTGGGACGCCTACACCACCGACCCCGCCCAGCGCACCGAGGTGTACGCCTCCCCGCTTCAGGCCTCCCTGGAGCAGCTTCGCGGGCTGCCCACCACCCTGGTCATCACCGACGAGGCCGACGTGCTGCGCGACGAAGGCGAGCAGTACGCCAACAAGCTGCGCGAGGCCGGCGTGGACGTCACCTCGGTCCGGGTGGCCGGCATGGTCCACGACTTCCTCCTCCTGGACAGCCTGCGCGACACCCGCGCCGCCAACGTCGCCCGCCGCCTCGCGATCGACGCCCTGAGAACGGCGCTGCATGGTGAGTGAGACAACCGCAGATCCGCAACGCTGAGCGCGGACACCGCCGAGGGGCGAACGGTTCCGGGGGCATTGCCGCCCCGCGGGCCTTCGCCCCTGGCTGCTCGCGAGGAATGGGCGCTCGGGCAAAGACGGCGGCGTCCTGGCCCGAGCTCAGCCTGCGCGCGAAGGCGCACCAGGTGTGTCACATGCTCATGCTCCGCGGCGTGGCAAGAGGGCGGGTCGGCCCACCTCTACCAGGGCGAGGAGCTCGGCCTGCCGGAGGTGAGCGACCTGCCGCCGCGGTGACCTCGTGTGCATGGACAACCTGTCGGCGCGGCTCCTGGTGGCGGTGACACGGCCCGATCAGGCGCCTGGGTGGCGGTGACGCTGCCCGGTCAGGCGCCGAACCAGCGCGAAAGATGCTCGTCCAGCTCCCGCTGATCGTCGCCCACCCAGGCGACGTGGCCGTCGGGTCGCAGCAGCACGCACGGGCCGTCCAGCGGCGCCGTGGAATCGGCCAGGTAGTCGACCCGGTCCGACCAGGTGCCCACGTCCAGGCGTTCGGTGCGGTCCAGCACCAGGCCGCGGCCGTGACGCAGCTCGTCGTAGAGGCGGCCCCGCTTCAGGTCGGCGTCGGGCAGCCGGCGGCCGACCAGGTCGGGGCCGTGGCCGAAGTCGTAGCGGATGCCGGTCGCGGTGATCTTCTCCAGCAGGTGGCGGTTGACCTCGTCGAAGTCCATGAGCTCGGTGAGCAGCCTGCGTACGGCCCGCGCGCCGGGTTCGGCGGACAGCAGTTCCGTCTGGGCGCGGGTGTTGTCGAGCACGTCCTCGGCGACCGGATGGCGTTCGGCCTCGTAGGTGTCGAGCAGGGTGCCCGGCGCCCAGCCGCGCACCTGCGCGGCCAGCTTCCAGCCGAGGTTGACGGCGTCCTGGACGCCCAGGTTCAGTCCCTGCCCGCCGATGGGCGGATGGATGTGCGCCGCGTCGCCCGCCAGCAGCACCCGCCCGACCCGGTAACGTTCGGCCAGCCGGGTGGCGTCCCCGAAGCGCGAGAGCCAGCGCGGTGAGTGCACGCCGAAGTCGGTCCCGGCGACGGCGCGCAGGTGGTGGCGGAAGTCGTCCAGGGTGGGCGGTTGCGCGCGGTCGGCGACTCCCGTGACGGGAACCACGACGCTGTAGAGGCCCGCGCCGAACGGCCTGAGCCAGAAGCGCTGCTGGGTGGCGCTGATCTCGGCCACCTTGGCGGCGATCTCCTCCGGCGGCGCGGACACCTCCATCTCGCCCATCAGCGTGTCGTTGCGCGAGGGCTCGCCGGGGAAGGCGACGCCGAGCAGTTTGCGCACCGTGCTGCGCCCGCCGTCGCAGCCGACGACGTAGCGGGCGCGCAGCCGTTCGCCGGAGTCCAGCTCGACGGTCACGCCGTCGTCGTCCTGTTCGAGACCGGTCACTGCGTGACCGCGCCTGACCTGCGCGCCCATCGCAATCGCGTGCTCTTCGAGCAGGCTGACGATGACCGGCTGCGGGATGCCCAGCAGGAAGTCGTGGGCCGAGTCCATGCCCTTGGGCGCGGGCTTGTTGATGGCGGCGAAGAATCCGGCGGCCGGGCGCCGCCGTCCGTGCTCGAGCAAGCGGTCCAGCAGGCCGCGCATCGCCATCAGCTCGAGGCTGCGCACATGCAGGGCGACGATGCGGACGAACGACGCCGGCTCGGTGTCCTTCTCCAGGACCAGGACCCGCACGTCGTGCAGGCGCAGCTCGGCGGCGAGCATCGCGCCGGTGGGGCCGCAGCCGGCGATGATCACGTCGTACGGCTCGGCGGTGGAGGGCGAGAGGTTCATCGGTGTTGCCTTTCGGGAGTGCCTTGTCAGCAAGGCGCTCCCGGCGACACCTTCGTCAGTCGCCCGGCCGTGATCCCTGAGGGAGCACCCACGTCGGTCCAGCGTTCATGGGTCCCACCTCCTCAGGCGATGTCACGGTCGATCCCAACGCTACAAGAACGTCCATGATCGGGTCCAACTATTATCCGATCATGGACACGTTACCGAGGCGGACCGTGGCCCGTGCCCTGCTGGCCGTACAGACGTACGACCTGTCGGTGCTCGTCGCCGACGCGGCCGACGGGGCGCTGGTCACTCTCGACGGGCTCCCGCCGATGCCCGATCCGCGGCTGCTCGGCCTGTCCGGTGACGGCACCCTGCTGCTGTTGTCCGCCACCAAGACCATCGTGTACGAACCTCGCCGGGCCGTCATGCGCCTTCCGGCCACGCCGCCGCCCTGGCCGTACGTCGAGGAGATCCTGGCCCGCGACCCGACGGCGCGCATCGAGCCCGACCACACGCTGACCTTCAGCAGTGCCATCGGCCGCATGCCCGATCTGCGGCTGTGCCTGCTGGATCTTCCCACTGGCGAGCCGCGGTGGCTCGAGTTTCCACAGGTGCCCGCGGGCAGATCCCTCGCCGGACTGTCGCCTGACGGCGGCACCGTGGCGATCGCGTGGGCGTCGGAAGACGAGGACGAGTTCTCGACCGTGTCGGTGGACCTGGTCGACGTGGCCTCCGGAACGCGCCGGCACCTGTGGACCTCCTCGACCTACATGTGGAGCAGCACGCATCCCATCAGCTGGTCGCCCGACGGACGCAGGCTCGCCGCGACCCTGTCCTGGTTCGACGACGAATCCGACGACGACTGGGACACGGTGATCGTCCTCGACACCGCCACGGGGGAGCTTCTGCAACGCGCCGACTTCTCCGCGCAGTACGGCTGGCCGAGCGCAGCGGAGGTGTGCCTCCACGGCCGGGAGTCCGACTACGTGCTGAACGTCGAGACGGGCGCCACGACGCCCATCACGTTCAGGTGGCTGGACAACCAGTCGTCGGGCGGGATCATCACCGCCGCGGACGGCAGGATCGTCATGAGGCGCGGCTTCAACCACGCTCCCTCCGCCTACCTCCACACCGACACCACGGGCGGCGACATCCGCCCCCTCCTCACCTCGCAAGAGGACTTCGTGGCGATGTTCACCGCGGCCGGCTTCCTCGGTCTCAGCGCTTGAGCCGGGCCCGCAGCCACTCGACTCCCGCCCCCAGCAGGGGCGGGATGGTGATCAGCAGGGTCAGTGCTTCGCTGCGGCTGCCGGCGTCCAGCACCAGCCACGCCAGCGGCGGTGTGAGCACGGCCCAGGTGCGGAGGTTGGAGCGCAGCAGCCATCGAACGCACCGTCCCGTCAGCGCGCGTGGCGCCGACAGTGGTGTGCGCAGGGCGGCTGCCAGGCGGGGCATGCCCACCAGCAGCTGCAGCGTGTAGAGCAGCCGTTCCCGGCGCCCGGGCAGCCGGTGCAGGTCGCTCTGCCATTCCTCCACGTACCTGTCGCGAGCGTGCGCGGGCAGCAGGGCCGCGCCGGTGCTGACGGCCTGGAAGGCCAGCCCGCCGGGTCCCCGGCGCGCCGAGGCGAGGGCGTCCAGCTCGTCGCGCATCTTCCCGAGCCCCAGCTGGTGCGCCATGGGCACGAACACCTCGAGCGTCTCGCGTGCTGTGACGCGCGCCTTTTCGGCCGGCAGGAAGTCGGCGGTCCGCATGTTGTGCAGCCGGTCGGCCAGCTTGAGGGTGCGGCAGCGCTCGCTGACCGGCTGGGAGGTGTCGTAGGCGAACCCCTGCACCTCCAGGACCAGGTCCGTGATCTCGTCGCCGAACTCGGCGCGCAGGTCCTGTTGGGGGCAGTCGGTGTCGTCGAGGACGTCGTGCAGGAGGGCCGCGCAGATCAGCACGGTGTCGTCGCCGGCGCCGAGCTCGGTGAGGATCCGCGCGACGGCCACCGGGTGGGTGATGTACGGATCACCGCTCTTGCGCAGCTGCCCCCGATGCCAGTAGGCGGCGACCGCGTGGGCGCGTTCGACCAGGTCGTTCATGCCGGCACCCAGGAGGGCGGTGGCCGGCGGCGCTTGCCGTACGCGCGGTTGATCGCCTCGGGGGCGGCGGCGCGCCCCTTGTCGGTGATCGTGTAGTACCGGCGCCTGGGGCGGCCGGACCCGTCGTAGTCGGCGCTCGCCTCCCAGGCGCTTTCGACCCAGCCGCAGCCTTCCAGCCGGGCGAGGATCACGTAGATCGTGCCCGAGGGCAGCGCGGTCGCCTCGCACAGCTCCAGCCCGTAGCGGGCCTGTGCGGGATCGGCGAAGAACACCTCCAGGACGGCCTGGAGCTGGAGTGTCATCCGGGGATCACCCATGCTCGAACTCTACATAGCCCCGCGCTTGCCGTGAGGCCACAGTTGTCAGCCCTCGCGAGCGTGCAGGTAGGCGTCGAGGGCGGCGGCTCCGCTGAGCATGGCGCGGCCCCGCGACGACAGGCGTGCCTGCCAGTCGTGCAGTGCCGACTCCAGGGGGCCGACGCCTCCGGCCGAGCGGACCTGGGCGATCAGGGGGGCGATCTGTTCCAGCAGGTAGCCGCCGCGCCGGAGCTGGTGGGCCAGCCGGGCGTCCCGTACGTCGGTGGCGCTGTAGACGCGGTAGCCGGTCCGCGGGTCGCGGCGTGGCCGGATGATCCCGGCCTGCTCCCATTTGCGCAAGGTGGCGGGGCGCAGGCCGAGCCGCCGCGACAGCGGGCCGATGAAGGTCTCCCCGCGTTCCTGCGGCAGGGGCACCAGGTCGCGCAGGGCCGCGTCGACGGCCTGGAGGACGCGGCGGTCGTCGAGGAGCAGGCCGTGGCTCTCGTCGATGACGCGCAGCGCCTCGTCGACGGCGCCGCGGTTGACCGCCCGCATGATCGCGGTGGCCGTCTGGTGGCCGTGCCCCGGGGCGAGGGCGAGGAAGGCGCGCAGGGCGTGGGCGTGCGCCGGCGTGTAGCTGCGGTAGCCGCTGGCGGTGCGCGCGGCGGCGGGCAGGATGCCGGCCTCCTCGTAGTTCCTGATCGCCTGGGTGGACAGGCCGTGTTCGCGCGCCAGGTCCACGGGTCTCACAGATGCACCACCGTTGGAGAGTTATGCCGACACATCGGCCTCAAAGAGGGTCCAAGTTTACACCGAATGTTCAACGATAGCGTTGAAGGCATGGATATCAAGGACATCGCCCGGCAGCTCGACGGCGCGGGCATCTCTGCGTTCCTGCGCTCGCTCTCCACCCGTCCCCAGCTGCTCGGCCTCGGCGAGGCCCGCCACTTCGTGGGCGAACTGGGCGAGCTGCGCAACGAGATCTTCCGGCACCTGGTCGAGCACGAGGGCTACCGCGTGATCGCCCTCGAGAGCGACTGCCTCAAGGGCCGCCTGGTCGACGCCTACGTCACCACCGGCGAAGGCAGCCTCGACGACGTCATGGAGCGCGGCTTCAGCCACGACTTCGGCACCGTCGCCGCCAACCGCGAGCTCGTGCGCTGGATGCGCGCCTACAACCAGGACCACGACGACAAGCTGCGCTTCCACGGCTTCGACGGCCCTCTGGAGTACTGGGCCGAGAGCCCGCGCGAGGCGCTCACCGGCCTGTACACCCTGCTCGACGGTCCGCTCATCGAGGCGATCGTCACCGCCGACGCCCTCGACGAGCTGCTGGGAGCCGACGAGCGGTGGTCGAACCAGGCCTCCGCCATGGACGCCTCCCAGTCGATCGGCAGGACGGCCGAGGCGCAGCGGCTGCGCCTGATCGCCGACGATTTGGCGGCCCTGCTCGAACTGCAGGCGCCGCAGCTGACGGCCGAGGACAGGGAGACGGCGGCCCTGTACGCGCGCACCGCCACCGGCCTGCTGCGCTACCACTACTGGATGGCCGACGACTCCCCGCTGCGCTGGAGCCGCCTGTCGGCCCTGCGTGACGCGATGATGGCCGCCAACCTGCGCGCCGTCGCCGAGCATGGCCCCGCCCTGGTCTTCTCCTCCAACCTGCACCTGCAGCGCCACCAGACCGTGATGTCCTTCGGCGACCACCAGCTGCGGTGGTGGAGCGCGGGAGCGATCACCGCGGCGGGCCTGGGCGAGCGCTACGCCTTCGTGGCCTCGGCCTTCGGCACGGTCTCCGGCGACGCCCCCGCGCCGGAGACCGTCGAAGGCGCCCTGTCGGCGCTGCCGTGGGAGCACGCGCTCGTCGACGCCCGCCGCCTGGCCGAGTCCGTCGGAACGGCGCCGCGGCGCGCCACCGGCGACTTCGCCTACTTCCCCCTGGAGGCCGCCCATCTCGACCAGGTCGACGCCGTCGTCTTCCTGCGGCGGGTGAGCGACGTCCGCAAGGTCGGCTGACGCCTTTGAGCAGGGACTCGCCAGTTCGTTGATTGTTGAAGTAAGGGCTGTCCAGGCGGCGGGCGCCTTCTTACGATCAAGGAACTTCCCCCCTTCGAAGGAGAGTCCATGCGAGCAGTCGTGGTGCGCGGCTACGGTGGCCCCGAGGCGCTGGAGGTCGCCGACGTCCCGTTACCCGAGCCGGGCCCCGGCCAGGTCCGGGTCCGCGTCGAAGCGGCGTCGGTCAACCCGCTCGACGTCTTCGTCCGCACCGGCGGCATGCAGGCGGCCGGGATGGCCGAGCCGCGCGAGTCCACCGGCCTCGGCGTCGACCTGGCCGGGGTGGTCGACGCGGCCGGGCCGGAGACGGACGGGTTCCGGCCCGGCGACCGGGTGATCGGGCTGTCGATCAACCTCGCCCACGACAGCGGCACCTACGCCGAATACTGCGTCGCCGAGTCCGCGGTGCTCGCCGCCGCGCCGCGGCGGGCGAGTGCGCAGGAGGCGGCCGGGCTGCCCCTGGGCGGCATGACCGCGCTCGTCTGCCTCGACCACCTGGCCCTGCAACCGGGATCCACGCTGCTGGTGACCGGCGCGGGCGGCAACGTCGGCGGCTTCCTCACCCAGCTCGCCTCCCGGCGCGGCATCCGGGTCGTGGCCGTGGCCAGGCCGTCGGACGAGGAACTCGTGCGCGGGTTCGGCGCCGCCCTCTTCGTCGAGGCGGGCGACGACCTGGCCGATGCCGTACGGACCCTGGTGCCCGGCGGCGTCGACGCCGCCGTCGACCCGGCCGTCGTGGTCGGCGCGGCGCACGCCGCGGTCAGGGACGGCGGGCAGTTCCTGTCGCTGGTCATGCACGGGATGCCCGAGGAGGGGCGCGACATCAAGAGCACCGTCGTGTGGGCGCACCCGGACCCGGCGCGCCTGGCCGAACTGGCCGCCCTCGTGGACGAGGGCGTGCTGCGGTTGCGGGTCGCGCGCACGTTCCCGCTGGAGGAGGCCGGTACGGCTCACGCGCTGCTGGAAGCGGGAGGGGTGCGCGGCAAGCTGGTCATCGTCCCGTGAGCTGACCACGCGTGTCAGGGACCGCTCCCACGAGGTCACTCGGCCGGCGCGGTCCGCCGCGGCCATCCTGGCGAGGTGCTCACCGGCCGGTCGGGGTGGTCGCGGCGCACGCGGGTGTCCTGGTACTGCGTGGACAGCACGATGTGGGTGTCCATCTGACCGTGTTTGCCGATCTGCTCCAGCACGCCTTCGAGATGCGCCAGTGACGAGGCCCTGACCTTGAGCATCGAGCAGTGCTGCCCGCTGAGCTTGTCGACCTCGATCACCTCCGGGAAGTCCGCGGCTGCCGAGCTCTTGAGCAGGCAGGAGCTCGGGGCGCAGCGCAGCTCGATGTAGGCCTGGACAGGAAACCCGGCCGCGACCGGATCGATCCGCGCCTGGTAGCCGACGATCACGCCGCGTCGTTCCAGGCGGCGGATCCGGTCGGCGACGGCCGGAGCGGACAGGTGCACGCGCCTGGCCAGTTCGTTGTAGGACAGCCGGGCGTCGGCCTGCAATTCGTCGATCAGCTTCCAGTCGAGGTCGTCCAGGTCGTTTTCCGATCGGAAGGAATTCACGCGGCTCACTTTACAAACGCAGCCAACGACCGCCCGGGGACGCCTCGATGGCCATATCCGGCGCGCGTTCAGCTGCCTAGTGTGAATCTTGTGATCAGGAACGCCTCCCAGAGCGGCGGCGCCGGCACGCTGCCGGCCAGGGCTTGGCAGGATCTGGCGCGGCGCGTCGCCGGCGTCGTGCTGGTCGACGGCGCCTCCGGCTACGAGGCGGCGTTCAGGCCGGCCGGGCAGCGCTTCGGCGAGGTCCGCCCGCAGGCGGTGCTCCGATGCCGGACCGCCTCCGACGTCGCGGCCGCGCTCGATTTCGCCAGGCGCAACGGCCTGCCGGTGGCGGTGCGCAGCGGCGGACACGATTTCGCCGGACGCTCCACCACCGCCGGACTGCTCATCGACCTCGGCGAGCTCACCGCTGTCTCCCTCAAGGACGGGCACGCGCACATCGGCGCGGGCACGCGGCTCGCCGAGGTGTACCAGAGCCTCGACCGGCACGCCCGCACGCTGGCCGCCGGCAGCGGCCCGTCCGTCGCCATCGCCGGGCTGACGCTCGGCGGCGGTCTCGGCTTCCTCGGCCGCAGCTGGGGGCTGACCTGCGACCGGCTCGTCGGTGCCCGTGTCGTCCTCGCCGACGGCAGCCTCGTCCGCTGCGACGAACGGGAGAACGCCGACCTGTTCTGGGCTCTCAGAGGCGGTGGCGCCGCGGGGGTCGGCGTCGTCACCGAGCTGTCGTTCGTGCCGGTCCCGTCGCCGCGGTGCACCGCGGTGGAGTTCCGATGGGACTTCCTGCACGCCGTCCAGGTCGTGGACGCCTGGCAGAGGTGGAGCCCTGACGCACCCGGCGAACTCGCCGTGAGCTTGCTGCTGACCGTCCCCGCCGAGCCGTACGGCCAGGCGCGGGTGAGCCTGCTGGGCGTGGCCGCGGGACTGTCGCCCGCGCGGACCCACGACCTGCTCGCCGAGCTTGTCGCCATGGCCGGGGCCCGTCCCTACAGCCGCTGGCACCGGCGCACCTCGTGGATGGACGCGCAGGCCACGCTGGCCGCGCGTGTGCAGGGCGGTGGTGAGGACGGGCACCTGTTCAGCAGGTCCGGCTTCTTCCGGCAGGACATACCGTCCGGAGCGCTCGACGTCCTGATCGGCGGGCTGGTGGCCGACCGGCGGGCCGGCGAGTCACGCGAACTCGACTTCACGCCGTGGGGCGGCGCCTACAACCGGCCGCCCTCGCACGCCACAGCGTTCCCGCACCGCAGCGAGCGCTTTCTGCTCAAACACACCGCCACGCTGCGGACCGGCCTGCCCTTGGACAACGGATGGCTGCGGCGTTCCTGGCAGACGGTGCAGCCCTGGTCCAGCGGCGGCGTGTACCCCAACTTCCCCGACGCGGAGCTCGCCGATCCGGCACGCTCCTACTGGGGCGACAACCTGCCCAGGCTGGAGCGGGTGAAGGCGGCCTACGACCCGGACGGCATCCTGCCCGGCCTGAACCCTCGCCGTTGACCGACCTGTTCGAGGGCCGGTCCCGGCTTGTTTCAGGTGAGCCGGGCCAGCAGGTCGTCCAGAGCCCTGGTCAGGGCCGTGGAGTTGGCCGCGTCGAACCAGGTGGTGCGGATCCGTTCGTTGCTTCCGCCCGGCGTCTCGTGGTCGGCCGCGAGCTGCTGCAACGACCGGGTGCCTTCGCCGAGGGAGCGGCCGACGCCCTGGAACAGGCCGCGCACGTAGCTGTCGGCGTCGGCGGGGGCGATGCCGTGCTCGGCCGCCCACGACGCGAGCGTGGCGAGGTAGGCGTAGTGGGTGGTGAGCGTCCCCGTGAGCGCCGACAGCACGTTGAAGGCCGCCTCGTCCGCGACCGGCAGTGCCCCTCCCAGCCGGTCGAACAGGGCGTCGGCGACCGTGTGCGCGGGATGGGTCACGGTGACGGAGCGGCGTTCCCGTACGGCGGGCAGGGGGATGGCCCGCACCAGCGCGGCCTTGGTGGCGAGGGTCTGGCGCAGTTCGCCCAGGGAGACGCCGGCCATCACGTTGATCACGGTCTTGTCGTCGGCCACGCGCAGCCCGTCGAGCGCCTGACGCAGGTCCGGGCGGCGCACGGCGATGATCACCACGTCGGAGGCGTCGGCGACCTCCTGGTTGCCGGCGCAGACGCGCACGGTGGCGTAGCGCTCTGCCAGCCGCGCGGCGGTGGCGGCGCTGCGTGGCGACAGGTGGATCACGGGCGCCCCGCCAGGCGCGTCCCCTGTGCCCTCGCCTGTGCCCTCGCCTGTGCTCTCGCCTTCGCACAGGCCCTCGACGATGGCCCGGCCGATCTCGCCGACGCCGATGATCCCGATGCTCGGCATGATGTCTCCCTCACTGTCTGGCGCTGTCAGGACGAGCATGCCGCTCCGCCGGTCGCCCCCGCGAGCGGCCTGGGGTGCGGTCGGACACAAGCGAAATGCTAGCGCCGCTAGACAACGTGTCTGCGACAGGTCTACAGTCGCTACTGGATCTAGCGCCGCTAGGAAAGCGCTGGGCCCTCGATAAGGAGACGACGATGACGATCAACGATTTGCGCCACGTTCTCCAGGGGCACGTGCTCCTGCCCGGCGACGACGGCTTCGAGCAGGCCGCGACCGCGTGGAACCTGACCGTCAGGCAGCCCGTGGCGGCTGTGGTGGAGGCCGCGGACGCCGACGACGTGGCGGCACTGGTGCGGTACGCGCGCAAGGCGAATCTGACGGTGACCGTGCAGCCGAGCGGGCACGGCGCCTCGGGTGACGTGGAAGGCCTGATCCTGCTGCGCACCAGGCGGCTGAACCAGGTGGAGGTGCGCGCGCAGGAGCGGGTGGTCCGGGTGGGCGCGGGCGCGACGTGGGGGCAGGTGCTGGCGCGGACCGGCCCGCTGGGCCTGACCGGCCTGGCCGGCAGCGCGCCCGGCGTCAGCGTGGCCGGCTACACCCTGGGTGGCGGGGTCGGCTGGTTCAGCCGCAAGTACGGCTTCGCCTCCGACAGCGTGCGGGCCATCGACATCGTGGACGCCGACGGCGAGCCCGGCCGGGTGAGCGCCGAGTCCGACCCGGAGCTGTTCTGGGCGCTGCGCGGCGGCGGCGGCGACTTCGCGGTGGTGACCGCCCTCGAGCTCGAGCTGTATCCCGCACCCGCCCTGTACGGCGGGCGGGTCATCTGGCCCGAGCACCGCACCAGGGAGGTGTACGACGCGTTCCTGGAGATCACCGCCGGGGCGCCGCGTGAGCTCAGCGTCTGGATCAACCGGCTCCAGCCGCCCGGCGCGCCGTCGATGGTGACGCTGGATCTGGCCTACCTGGGTGAGGCCGGGCAGGGGCGGGACCTGCTGGCGCGCATCGACACGATCGAGGGTGCGATCGCCGACAACCGCGGCGTCGTCCCGATCGCCGAGCTGGGCCGCATCGCCGCCGAGCCCACCGACCCTGCCCCGTCCATCGGGCGGGCGGAGCTGCTCACCGGCCTGGACCCGCAGGCGGTGGAGCTGCTGCTGTCCAAGCCGGTGGCGCCGCTCATCAACGTGCAGGTCAGACATCTGGGCGGGGCGCTGGCCGAGCCGGGCCGGGGGGTGGGTGCCAGTGGTGCGCCGGCCGAGCCGTACCTGCTGGGCCTGCTGGGTCTGGGCCTGCCGCACGCCGCCGAGGCGACGCGCGCCAGGCAGGCCGAGATCGTGGCCGACCTGGGCGCCTCCATCAGCGGGCGCAAGCCGTACACCCTGCTGTCGCCCGGCGAGCCGGTGACGGCGGCCTTCGACGCCGCCACGCTGGCCCGGCTGCGGGAGATCAAGCGGGCCCGCGACCCGCACCAGGTCTTCCGCGCCAACTACCCGGTGCTCAGGGACGTCACCAGCTGACCGACAGGTGCGGGCTCAGGGCCCGCAGGAAGTCGGCCGCGTCGAACATCGCGCCGGCCGAGGCCACGCCGGTGGTGCGGCCCCGGCCGGTCAGCAGGCGCTCGACCGCTTCCACCGCCAGCGGGGCGCTGGCGGCGTAGATGTCCTGCCCGCGCGCGACGGCGCGGCGTTCCCGGCCCGCGACGCGGACGCGCACGTCGACGACGAACGTCTGGTCGGAGCGGCCCTGCTCGTCGGCGGCCAGCGGCGCGGGGGTGTCCTGGTCGGCCAGGTCGCGGGCGGCCTGCACGATCATGGAGGTGCGCACCTCGGGGACGTCGACGTGGCTGGGAACGGTGACGATGTCGGCCATGCTGAACTCGGCGATGACCGGGCGCCGCCCCAGCGGCTCGGGGAAGTCCCAGTCCTGCTGGACGGGCGCGTCGTCGTGGTACTGCAGCGCACCCGCGGTGTAGCGCACCCGGCGGCCCGCGCGGCGCTCGTGGGAGACCTGGCCCGCCGTCCGCGTGCCGGGGGTGGGGTGCCAGCTGCTGAGGCCGTAGGCGACATGGACCTCCTCGGCGGAGCTCGCGCCGTCG
Source organism: Nonomuraea soli (assembly GCF_013761175.1). Classification (GTDB taxonomy): domain Bacteria; phylum Actinomycetota; class Actinomycetes; order Streptosporangiales; family Streptosporangiaceae; genus Nonomuraea; species Nonomuraea soli. Next base: position 1,184,759 of record NZ_JACDUR010000002.1, on the reverse strand, counting down.
AGGGCCGCGGTGGCCAGCAGGTCGCCCAGGCCGCCGTAGAAGGCCATGGCGGGCACGACCGCGACGCCCGCCCGGCGGGCGGCCTCGGCGTGGGTGGCGAAGGTGGCGGCGTTGGCCTCGATCTCGGCGGCGACGTCGACGTAGGGGATGTCGGCGCGCAGGGCGGCCTCGATGAGCGGGCCACCGGTGACGGCGAACGGCCCGGCGCAGTTGATCACCGCTGCCGCTCCGGCCAGGGCCGCGTCCAGCGCCGCCGGGTCGTCGGCGGACGCGGCCGCCACGGTGGCCACGGTGGTCGGACCGCCCGTGCCGTTGTGGTCGTCCAGTTCTGCCGCCAGCTTGTCCAGGCGTGCCTCGTCACGGCCGGACAGGACGATCGCGATGCCGCGCCGCCGTAGTTCGGCCACGACGAAACGGCCGGTGTGACCCGTCGCCCCGTACACCGCTACCGGGCCAGTCGTGCTCATGGTTCATCCGTTCATCGAAGGTCGGGAAGTCACCCCAGTCTGGCGCGCGGCCCCGCGAGACCGTGATGGTCCGAAACGCCATCATGCGTACACTTTCGGACATGCCGGTTGTCGCCATCATCGCCGCGGGCGAGCTGCTGCACTTCGAGCTCGGAGTCGCCTGCGAGATCTTCGGCAACCCCCCGAGGGAAGCCGCCCAGGGCTGGTACGAGGTGCTGCTGTGCGGGCCCGGCCCGGTGCGGGTGGGGCCGTTCCTGGTCGAGCCCGCCCATGGGCTGGACCGGGTGGCCTCGGCCGACCTGGTGATCGTGCCCGCCTGCGCCGACGTCGACGTGCCGCCGCCGGCCGACGTCGTCGAGGCGGTACGCGCGGCGCATCAGGCGGGCGCGCGGGTGGCGTCGCTGTGCACGGGGGCGTTCGTGCTCGGCGCGGCCGGGCTGCTGGACGGGCGGCGGGCCACGACGCACTGGGCGCACGCCGAGGAGCTGCGGGCCCGCCATCCGCTGGCCGACGTCGACCCGGACGTCCTGTACACCGACAACGGCAGCGTGCTGACGGCCGCGGGCAAGGCGGCGGCCGTCGATCTGTGCCTGCACCTGGTGCACCTCGACCACGGGGCGGCGATCGCCAACTCGGTGGCGCGGCGCCTGGTCATGCCGCCGCACCGGCCGGGAGGGCAGGCGCAGTTCGTCGCGGCGCCGGTGCAGGTCGAGGGCGAGCACGTGCTGGCCGAGCTGATGGCGTGGGCGCTGGGGCGGCTGGAGCGGCCGTTGACTGTGGCCGACCTGGCGCGCAGGGCGAACATGAGCCCGCGGCATCTGGGCCGGCAGTTCCGGTCGGTGTCGGGGCAGGCGCCGTTGCAGTGGCTGCTGGCTCAGCGGGTGCGCCGGGCGCAGGAACTGCTGGAGAGCACCGAGGAGAGCGTCGAGTCGGTGGCGCGCTCCACCGGGATGGGCACGGCCACGACGCTGCGGCGGCAGTTCAAGCGCATGGTCGGGGTCACGCCCGACACCTACCGGCGCTCGTTTCGCGGCGCGCGCTGATCCAGCGCGCCGCGCACGATCGCTTCGGCGATCGCCTGCGCCCCGTCACGGCTGACGTGCTCGGGCGGCATCGTCACCAGCGTGAACAGCGCCCCGCCGTACAAGGTGATCAGCGTGGGCACCGCCGGGGCGGGCACGGCGAGCCCCAGCTGGGCGTGGTGGTCGGCGGTGAAGCGCAGCGACACCTCCTGCAGGCCCGCCATCGCGTGGGCGAGTGCCGGGCGCCTGCCGGCTTCGAGCTGCAGCTCGAAGATCGCCAGATAGCGGCCGCGCAACCTGGTCGCCGCGCCGTACAGCGAGCCGGCGATCAGGTCGGCCAGCTGCTCTTCGAGGCCGGTACGGCCGGCGGCGTCGTGGCGTCCCGCCGCCTCGTCCATGTCGGCGCGGTGCAGCTCGACGATGCGCTCGGCCGCCGCCACCAGCAGCGCCTCGCGGCTGCGGAAGTAGTTGGAGGCCGTTCCGGTCGGCAGGGCGGCGGCCTGCTCGACGGCCCGATGCGTCACCCCGTGCACGCCGGAGGCGGCCAGCAGCTCGATGGCGGCGTCGGCGAGGGCCCTGCGGCGGGCGGGGTTGGTCGGCGGCACCTCTCCATGATATAGCGGTAAGCGTACTAGTACCATCGTAGTGAATGGAGGTGGTGACCATGCGCGTCGCAGTGGTGGGCGCCGGGCTCGGCGGCCTGGCGGCCGCGGCGGGGCTGCACCGGAACGGCCACGAGGTGACCGTGTTCGAACGTGCCCCGGAACTGCGCGAGGCGGGCACCGCGATCGTCGTCCTGCCCACCGGGGTGCGCGCGCTCGACGAGCTGGGCCTGGCCGGCTACCTGCGCTCGGTGCCGACGGCCACCGGCCACGGCGGGCTGCGCGACTGGCGTGGCCGTCCGCTGCTGGTCACCGACCTGGGCCGGGCCCAGCGGCAGGTGGGCGCCGCCGTCACGGTGAGCAGGACGGAGCTGCACCGGTCGCTGCGCGCCCCGCTGCCGCCCGAGCTGCTGCGCACCGCCACCGCCGTCGACGACCTGCGCGACGAGCCCGGCGGCGTGCGCCTGGTCGGCGGCGGCCGGGACGTCGCCGTGGCCGACGCGGTCGTGGTGGCCGACGGCATCGGCAGCGTGCTGCGCGCCCGCCTGTTCCCCGACCACCCCGGCCTCAGGCGGGCCGGGCGGCTGGACCTGCGCGGCACGGCCTCCCTGCCTTCCGGCCTGGCGGTGGACGGCCTGATGACCAACATCCTGGTCGACCGCCGTACCGGGGCGCTGTTCGGCCTGTTCCCGCTGCCCGGGGGCGAGGTCTACTGGTTCACCGACTGCGCGCTGACCGGCCCGCCACCCGCCCCCGAGCAGGCACGCGAACAGATGCTGGCGCTGATGGCCGACTGGCACCCGGCCGTCCCGGCGATCATCGCCGCCACCGCGCCGTCCGAGGTGTACGTGGACGCGATCGCCCGGCTGGCGGTGCCGCTGCCGTCGTTCGCCGCCGGGCGGATCGCGCTGCTGGGCGATGCCGCCCACGCCATGACGCCCGACCTGGGGCAGGGCGCCAGCCAGGCCTTCGAGGACGCCGCCGCCCTGACCCGGCGCCTGGCCGGGGCGGTGCCGGGCGAGGTGGCGGGGCGGCTGCTGCGCTACGACGCCGAGCGGCGCCCGCCGACCAGCCGCATGATGGAGGCCTCCTCGCGGCAGGGGTGGCTCATGTCCCGCACCGGCGTCACGGCGTGGACACGCGACACCCTGCTGCGCGCGGTGCCGCGCCGCCTGGCCACCCGGCGGCTGGCCACCATGTGGCAGGTCCCGACGTGACGGCCGGCGCGGTCGAGGCGGTCGGATGCCAAGGCGTTGGAGGGTGCTCGGAAGACCTGCCCCAGAGGGAGGACTGAGAGCTCGAAGTCCGGCCAGTCAGGCCACGCCGGGCCGTCACACAGCTCCTGTGCCTCTCGGAGGTCTCGGTGTGGATGGCCTGCTCGATCACGTGCAGGCCGGTCTTCCGCTCCCAAGGTCCGCGCCGAGCGTGACCAGGTGCGGCACCGGCCGGGACAGCCCCTGGATGGCATTGATCCCTACCCGTGGGGCTCCGGTGTGTGCCTGTGGTGGTCCAGCAGGCGAGTGAGCAGCTGGACGAACTGGTCGCGTTCGGCGGGAGCGAGCGGGGCGAGCAGCTCGTCGTGGAGGTCGTCAAGGACCTGGTCGAGGCGGCGCAGGCGCTGGCGGCCCCTGGTGGTGATCGTGATGACGTTGCGGCGGCGGTCGTCGGGATCCGGCGTCCGTTCGATGAGGTCGCGCTCGGCCAGCTCGTTGAGGACTCCGACCATGTCGCTGCGGTAGATGCCGGTGCGCCGGCTCAGTGTCGCCTGGCTGCCCGGGCCGTGCTCCTGCAACGAGGCCAGCACGGCGTAGTGCCACTTGCGGGCGTCGACCTCGGCCAGTCCTTCGTTCACCAGCCGGTCCGACTGTGCGGTCAGGCCGGACAGGAGGCGGCTGGCTCGTCGGCGCAGTCTGTCCGGCGTCTTCGTCTCGCCGTCGTGTGGCATGTCCGAGGCGTCGGCTCTGCTGGTCATGCCGCCGATCTTACCCCTGTTGCGTTAGTCCTACTAACGATGTAGATTCGTTCACGTCGCAAACGTTTGGCTTAGAAACGTTAATTTCACTAATGAAAGAGGATGCTGTGTCCACCAACACCGCAGTCGCCGACCGCATCGAGATCGCCGATCTGTTCGCCCGCTTCGCCCGCCTGCTCGACGAGAAGCGCTGGGCGGATGCGGACACCGTCTTCGCCGACGACGTGGCGGTGCACTCGCCTCGTGGAGGCGAACTGCGCGGCATCGACAACGTCGTCGACTTCATGCGCAAGAGCGAGGTCGAGGGGCAGCAAGCCCAGCACCTGACCACCGACCTGCTGGCGGAGATCGACGGCGACGAGGCTGCCGTCTCTGCTTACTCGCTCGTGTTCTACTACCGCGATGGCCAGGCGCCCCACTTCACCGGCGGTCTGCGCATGGGGGGCATCGCGGTGCGGACGCCCGCGGGCTGGCGATTCCGTGAGCAGCGGATCACCCCGCTCTGGACCCGCGCGAGCTGATCCGCGAAGCCCGACAGTTAATCAGACAAACGTTCTATTTTGCTGGATTGGATGGAGTCATGGCACCCACCCTGCCCTTCGGCACCGCGCTCATCGGCCAGACCGAGAAGACCCTCAACGCGATCCTGGAGCGTCAGCTCGACGGAACCGGCATCACCGAACCCCAGTGGGTCACGCTCACGCTGACCTCGGTGAGCGGCGGGACCATCGACCGCGCCGAGCTCATCGGCAAGGTCAGCAAGGCCACGAAGTTCAGCGAGGCGTCCGTGGCCGAGCGCATCGCCGAGTTGACCGCCGCGGGCCTGCTGAAGGAGGGCGGCGAAGGCGGCGACGTTCAGGTCAGCGAGACCGGTCAGCAGCAGTGGACCCAGGTGCGCACCGCGCTCGGCCCGATCATCCAGAGGCTGTGGGGCGACCTGCCCGCCGAGGACCTCGCCGTCGCCGCCCGCGTGCTCAACACCGTCCTGGCCAGGGCCAACGGCGTGCTGTTCGCCGGCTGAAGACAGAAAGCGCCCACCATGCCCAGCATCGACGTCCTCGATTCGACGATTCACTACGAAGACCACGGCAGCGGAGCCACCGTCGTCTTCCTGCACGGCAACCCCTCCTCCTCCCACATGTGGCGCACGATCCTCCCGCTGGCCGGCGCGGGACGGCTGATCGCCCCTGACCTCATCGGCATGGGCCGCTCGGGCAAGCCGGTCGGCGACTACCGCTTCGCCGACCACGCCCGCTACCTGGACGCCTTCTTCGACGCCCTCGGCCTGGACGACATCGTGCTCGTCGGCCACGACTGGGGCGGCGCGCTCGCCTTCGACTGGGCAGCCCGGAACCCCGGCAGGGTGCGTGGCGTGGCCTTCTTCGAGACGATCGTGCGGCCGATCGACTCAAGCGAACTCTCCGAGCAAGCTCGCGCCCACACCGCGCGGTTCCGCACCGCCGAGGGCGAGGCGCTGGTGCTCGACACGCACTTCTTCGTCGAGGCCGCCTACACCGGGGGAGTGCTGAACCCGCTCGGAGCCGAGGACCTCGACGCGTACCGCCTGCCGTACCCCACACGAGACAGTCGCCGCCCCCTGCTGAACTGGACCCGGTCGCTGCCGATCGACGGCGACCCCGCCGACGTGACCGCCAGGATCAGCGCGTACGGAGCGTGGCTGGCCGACAGCCGGGATGTCCCCAAGCTCCTGCTCACCTTCGATTCCTCACCCACGCTGCTCATCACTGCGGAGGTCGCCGCATGGTGCAAGGACAACGTCGCGGGCCTGCGGGTCGAACACTGCGGCCCAGCGGGGCACCACGCGGCGGAGGACCAGCCGGAAGCGATCGCCGCGGCGATCGCCACCTGGCTGGACCAGCAGGGCCTCCGGTAGCCCGCCCCATCAGGAAGCCGCTCGGCCAGGTGGGAGTCGAGACGCGCAAGGAGTTGTTTCCTGAAAGGGCTGGACGGCGCCGCAGGGATCCCGTCTGATCGTCGCGAGCGGAGGGCCACGCAGGCGGCGCCGCTGACGTCGTGCTTGAAGGCGTGGTAGGAGGCGCGGTCGGCGATGCCGATCAGGACGCCGCAGCAGGAGCAGTGACGATCGTCCACGTAGTCGACCGCACCGGTGTCGGTAACGCTGACCATCGTCACTCCGCCTCCGACGCAGGCTCAGGTGCTGGACCTGCCCGGCGCTCCTCCAGCCGTGAGGTTGAGAAGTTCGGTGCCGTGGCCTTGGCCGATGACGCGGCGGGCGAAGCCTGCGGCGACACGTGCTGCGTAGTGAGACGACCAGCCCCTTGCCGGGGCCGCCGGATCCTACTCCCAGCTGACGCCGACCTGCCGGAAGCGCCACAGCTGGTTGTTTCCCGATCCGGGCCCGCCGCAGGTGGCTTGAATGACGTTGGCGCCGTGCTCAAGGCGGGCGTTGGCCACGTCCAGACAGCTTCCGCTGTGCCGGGCGCGGATGCGGGCGGTGCCGTCGATCTTCATGTATTCGATGCGCCATTGCTGGTTGTAGGCGGCCGGCCCGCCGCAGACGCCTTGAAGGACGTTGGCGCCGTGTTTGGTGCTGGCATGGGCGACATCGAGGCACAGGCCGCTGTGCCGGGCGATGAGGCGGATGTAGGTGCCGGAGGCGCCGCTGTCGACGATGCGCCACTGCTGGTTGTAGCCGGTGCCGCGGGGAGCGCAGGTGCCCTGGATGACGTTGGCGGCGTGCCCCGTTTTGGCGTGCGCCACGTCCAGGCACTTTCCGCTGTGCTGAGCCACGATCTGGTACCAGTACACCGGGCCGGCCGACGGCGTCGACGCCACCGCCGAGGCTGGCACGCAGAGCGTGCCAGCCAGCAGACCGGCTGACGCTACGGCTACGGCGAATCGCCTACCACTCATGATCGCTCCTGCGCTTCCTCGGTGATACGGGCTGAACTCCCTTAACATCACCGGCTCAGGCGCGATCGGTCATGAGTAACCCTGTACTCGGTTTTCGACTGCGGGGCCTTAAGGAGGGGAGCGGACCGGATGAGTGCTCCGCCGTTCCGCGGCAGGAGGCGATACTGCGGCTGACGGCGCAGACCCGTACTCCGACAGCTCCCCTCCACGTCACGACCCGACGGCCTGCCGTACCCCTGGCACCACCTCGCGGGCCCAGGCCGCGACGGCGTCCTTGGAGGCCGCCTCGTCGGGTGCGAAGTAGATGAACCCCGACGCGCCGTGTTCCAGCACCGCGCCGGTGAGCTCCTCGATCCACTGCCCGGCCGAGCCGCCGATCCAGCGGCCGTCGTGGTCGCGGGTGGCGGCCAGCGGGCGGGGGGTGATGACGCCGGGCAGGTTGTAGACGGTGCGCACCTGGCGGGGGTCGCGGCCGGCCTCCTCGGCGGCGCGGTCGATGATGGGGCGCGAGGTGCGGTAGCGCTCGCTGAGCCAGTCGGCGGCGTGCCCGGGGATCCAGCCGTCGGCGACGCGGCCGGTGACGGCCAGGGAGCGCGGCCCGTTGGAGCCGGTCCAGACCGGGGCGGGGGTCGCGGCGGCCGGTCGCAGCCCGTCGACGCGGTAGAACTCGCCGTCGAAGGTGACCGGGCCTCCGCCGCCCGACAGCAGGCGGACGAGGCGGATGCCCTCTTCGAAGGCGCGCACCGCCGCGGCGGGTTCCAGGCGGGGCACGCCCAGGCGCACGATCTCGTCCCAGGCGCCGCCCGCGCCCATGCCCAGCACCAGCCGGCCCTGGCTGAGCGCGGTCAGCGAGGTGACGGTGCGGGCCAGCATCGGCGCGGGCCGTAGCGGCAGGTTGGTGACGTTGACCAGGCCCGCGATGCGGTCGGTCCGGCCCAGTGCCATGCCGACCAGTGAGTAGGCGTCGAGCCGCGAGGCGACGTAGGGGTGGTCGGAGACGGAGAACACGTCGAGTCCGTCGCGGTCGGCCTGCGCGGTCAGCTCGAGAGTCTGCTGGGCGAGCGCGACCGCGGAGGACACACCGGCGCCGAAGGTGATCGTCATGTCAGCCCCCAAATAGTGGTTCGTGTCGCGAACCATATTTGTTCGTGACACGAACCGCAACCTCAGGTGCCGAGGATCTGGCCGACCGGGCGGCGGGCGCCCATCCGGGCCGCAATCGCCGTCAGCGCGCCCAGCGCCACCACGCACCCGGCCACCACCAGCGCCAGCTGCCACCACGGCGGCACGCTCACCGGGTCGTCGTCGAGCGCCTCGGCCAGCCCGATCCCGGCCACCACCCCCAGCAGCGCCCCCGCCAGCGCCGGCAGCACCTGCGCCGCCGCCAGGGCCGCGCCGACCTGGCCGGGACCGGCCCCCAGCGCCCGGGCCAGCGCCGCCGAGGCCCTCACGTCCAGCGCGGTGGCCCACACGATGCACACCGCGTTGACCGCCGCCTGCACCACCAGCAGCACGACCACCACGCCCAGCACCTGGTTGAGCAGGATGCGCGGATCGTCGCCCGGCGCCTTCTCGGCCAGCCGGTGCGCCTGCGTCGACAACACCGCCACGATCCCGCCCACCGTGACCGCGACCGCCGCCATGCCCAGCAGCGCCCGGCGCGGCCGGCGCGCGGCCAGCCGCAGCCCCAGCAGCAACGGCACCGGCAGCCGCGCCGACAGCGCGATCAGCCGCGAGGATCGGCGCGGCGGCGGCGGAGCGTCGGCCAGCGCGCGCACGGTGCTCGTGCGCGCGGCCCGCACGGCGGGCACCAGCGTGGCCAGCGTCGCCATCACCACCGCCGCGCCCACCACCACCGCGACCGTCAGCGGGCTCACCGGCAGCTGCGCGGGACCCGCCACCAGGCCGGGCCCCGGATCGACCAGCAACGGCGCCGCCAGCCGCCCGGCCAGCAGACCCGCCGCCGCGGCCGCCAGCCCGATCGCCACATGCTCGGCCAGCAGCACCGCCGCCACCAGCGCCGGGGTGCCGCCGACGGCCTTGAGCAGCCCCACCCGCCGCATCTGGTCGGCCATCCTGCCGCCCGCCAGCACCGCGATGCTCGCCAGCGCGATCATGCCGAGCAGCCAACCGGCGACGAACATGGCGTTCTGCTTCCACTCGGCGACCCTGGCGTGGCCGTACAGGATGTCCTGCGAGGTCACCACGGACAGCTCGGAGGCGCCCACGCCCACGTGCGCCGAGGCCAGCGCGAGGGCGGCCGACGGGTCGGCCAGCCGCAGGTACGTCACCTGCCCGACCGCCTGCCGGCCTCCGGCGACCTGCCACAGGTCGTCCTCGGTCAGCCACACCAGCCCGCCCATGCCCGGCAGCGGCGTGAACGCCGGCTCGACCTCGTCGATGGGCGGCGGCCCCAGCCGGGCCTGCTCCAGGGCCTGGCCGTAGCGGCACGGCGCGAAACACGTCTTGGGGTAGGGGTCGACCGAAGCGCTGAGCGCGATGCCGCTGACGGTGAAGGCGCGCCCGGCGAGCGTGACCTGCCCGCCGACGCGCACACCCAGGGCCTGGGCGAACCCGGACTCCAGCACCGCGCCGCCCGGCCGCGCCCATCGGCCCTGCGTCACCAGGGGCCGCTCGACCTGCGCCTGCGGCGTGTCGCGGCCCTGGACCCAGGCGGGGACGGTGGTGCCGCCCGCCGTCAGGCGCAGCTGCGTGTACGGGAAGGGCCCGCCGCGGGCGGCGACCGCGGGATCCTTCAGCAGCGCGTCGAGCGCGGGGGAGCGCGGCTGCGCCACGCTGGCCACCGCGTCCGGTCCCGCCGTGGCCCGCCGGGTGGCCGCGTACGGCTGGGCGGTCACGCCCTGCAGCACCAGGGCGATGGTCAGCGTGGCGGTGGCGGTGCCCATCGCCACCAGCAGCAGCGCCGCCTCGGCGGGCCTGCGGCGCAGATCCCGTACGGCCAGCCGGCCCAGCAGCAGCACCCGCCCGAGCGCGGGTAATCCTTCGGCGTTCACGAGCCCTACCTAACCGTTAGCCCCATAAGCTAACCGTTAGCCATCCGGTAGCCGTCCGGGGGGGCCATCCGGGGGCCGGGGAGTCGCCCCCCCGGCCCCCGGCGGCCCTCACCCGGCAGGGGCGTAACCGGCGGGCCTGGTGGTGAACGTGCCACGGCCCTGACTGCGGCTACGCAGCCGGGTGGCGTACCCGAACACCTCCGCCAGCGGCACCAGCGCGCTCACCACGACCGCGCCGGGACGGCTCGTGGTGCCCAGGATGCGGCCGCGCCGCGCCGCCAGGTCACCCAGCACGCCGCCCGCCCACTCCTCGGGCACCGCCACCGTCATCTCCGCCACCGGCTCCAGCAGCACCATGCGGCACTGTTCGAGCGCCTGACGCAGGCCCAGCCGCCCCGCCGTACGGAAGGCGAGCTCGGAGCTGTCCCTGACGTGCGTGGCGCCGTCGGTGAGCGTCACCCGCACACCCTGCACCGGGTGGCCGCCCAGCGGGCCCGCGGTCAGCGCGTCGCGGCAGCCGGCCTCCACCGCGCGCACGAACTCGCGCGGCACCCGGCCGCCGGTGACCGTCGAGGCGAACACGAAGTCCTCCTCGCAGGGTTCGACGTCCAGCACCACGTGGGCGAACTGGCCGGCGCCGCCGTCCTGCTTGACGTGCCGCACCACCAGCCCGCTGAGGCCGGAGGCCGGCCTCTCGCGGTAGGCGACCTGGGGCCGCCCGACCGCCAGCTCCAGCCCGGCGCGGCGCATCGTCTCGACGGCGACCTGCAGGTGCAGCTCGCCCAGGCCCGACAGCAGCCGCTGCCCGGTCTCGGCGTCGGTGCGCACGGCCAGCGACGGGTCCTGCTCCACCAGCCGTGCCAGCGCCGTGGCCAGCCGTTCCGACTCGCCCGCCCGCCTGGTCTCGATCGCCACCGACACCAGCGGCTGGGCGGCCTGCGGCGGTTCGAGCAGGACCGGCGCCTCGGGCGCGCACAGCGTCGTGCCCACCCGAGCGCCACGCAGGCCCGCGACCGCGACGATGTCACCGGCCTCGGCCTGCTCGGCCTCGGTGTGGCGGTCGGCCTGCACGCGCAGGATCCGGCCGATGCGCTCGCGGCGGCCGCTACCGGCGTCCAGCACCGTCTCGCCCCTGCGCAGGGTGCCGGTGTAGACGCGCACGAACGCCAGGCGTCCGGCCAGCTTGAACACCAGCGCCGACAGTGGCCGCCCGGCCTCGCCCTCGGGGCCCGGCAGGAAGGCCGCCACGGCGTCGAGCAACGGCTCGATGCCGCGGTTGCGGTAGGCGGACCCGCACAGCACCACCACGGCCGAACCCGCCAGGGTCAGCTCGCGCAGCGCCGCGTGCAGCGTGGCCGCCGACAGGGCGCCGGTGGCGTAGAACTCCTCCAGCGCCCGCTCGTGCAGCCCGGCCACCGCCTCCTCCAGGCCCGCGCGGCGCCGTACGGCCTCGGCGGCCAGCTCGGGCGGCACCGGGCCGTCGGCCAGGACGCCCGTCTCGTCCCACCGCAGCGCCCGCATCGTCAGCAGGTCGACCACGCCGGTGAAGCCGTCCTCGCGCCCGATCGGGAACTGCACCGGCAGGGGAGCCGGGTGCAGGCGTTCGCGGATCGAGGTGACGGCGGCGTCCAGGTCGGCGCCGGCGCGGTCCATCTTGTTGACGAACGCGATGCGGGGCACGCCGTGCCGGTCGGCCCGGCGCCACACCGCCTCGCTCTGCGGTTCGACGCCGGCGACGGCGTCGAACACCGCCACCGCGCCGTCCAGGACGCGCAGGCTGCGCTCGACCTCGTCGGAGAAGTCGACGTGGCCGGGGGTGTCGATGAGGTTGACACGCACCTCGCGCCAGGTGCAGCTGACGGCGGCGGCGAAGATCGTGATGCCGCGTTCGCGTTCCTGGGCGTCGAAGTCGGTGACGGTGGTGCCGTCGTGGACCTCGCCGCGCCGGTGGGTGGCGCCGGTCAGGTACAGCACACGTTCGGTGACGGTGGTCTTGCCGGCATCGACGTGGGCGAGGATGCCGATGTTTCTTACTTCGCGGACAGCACGCATGGCTGTGACAGGTCCTTTCGAGCAAGGATCTGGACAGGACAGCGCGATTGACGGCCCCCGGGTCGAGGGGGGCCGAGCCGGTGTCGGCCGCGCAGCCGCTACCGGGCTGCCGGAGAGATCAGGATCACCTCGTGGCGATGCCGGGAAACGCGGGCGACGCTCAGGTACGGCACGGCGTTCTTCCTCCCGCTCGGCCACGGATGATCAGGGGGCGAGCATAACCACACCCGCCCCGGCCGGGGAAACGATTTACCGGGCGTCCAGCGCGTGCAGCGTGGAGGCCAGCAGGGCGGCCCGGTCGATCCCGGCCAGCCGCAGCGCCCGCGGCACCACGCCGGTCTCGGCGCGCACGATGCCCAGCAGCACGTGGACCGGCGTCCCGCGGCGTCCGGCGCGCGCGGAGAAGCCGCGGTGCAGGGCGGTTCGCGCCGTGGCGCCCAGGGCGGGGCGGCGCGGGGCGGCGGGCCTGGGCACGTGCAGGCCGCCCAGGGCGATCCCGGCCGCGGCCAGGCTCAGCTCGAACTCGCGGTCCAGCGCCTCGCGCAGCCGTCCGTGGTCCAGCTCGAAGGAGGCCAGCACCTCGGCGGCCGCGCCGCCGGGCAGCGCCGTCATGGCCAGGAGCAGGTGCTGGGCCTCGATGGTGGGCGCGGCCTCGGCGCGTGCCTCGCTCTCGGCCTTGGTCAGCATCGCCCGCACGTAGATCCCGATCGCGCTCATGTCGTCAACCGTAGATGACGACCTCCAGGCGCGTCAACTTTAGTTGACGTTCAGTGTTACGTACGATGTGGGTGATCCTCGCCCGTCATGGGGCAGGGGGAGGACCGCACTGTGGTTTTCCTCAGGATGAAGACGGAAGTACGCCCCATTACCCCTGGATCACGGAATTTCTAACGTCATCACATGAGCACTTCAATCGCCGACTGGGCGACCGGACTGATGGAGAGCCTCGGCGCGCCCGGGGCCGGACTCGCGATCGCGCTGGAGAACCTCTTCCCGCCCCTGCCGAGCGAGGTGATCCTGCCCTTGGCCGGCTTCACCGCCGGACGCGGCGGCATGAGCCTCGTCGAGGCCCTGGTGTGGACGACGGTCGGCTCACTGGTCGGCGCGCTGGCCCTGTACGGCATCGGCGCCGCCCTGGGCCGCGAGCGCATGCTGCGCATCGCCGAGAAGCTGCCCCTGATCAAACCCTCCGACATCGAACGCAGCGAGGCCTTCTTCAACCGCCACGGCGGCAAGGCCGTCTTCTTCGGCCGGATGATCCCCATCTTCCGCAGCATGATCTCCATCCCGGCCGGGCTGGAACGCATGCCGCTGCCCCGCTTCATCCTCCTGACCACCGCCGGCAGCGCCCTGTGGAACACCGCCTTCGTCATGGCCGGCTACCTGCTCGGCGAGAACTGGGCCCTCGTCGAGGGCTACGTGGGCATCGCCACCAACGTCATCATCGGCCTGGTCGTCCTGGCCATCCTCGTCTTCGTCGGCGTGCGCCTGGCCGAGCGCAGCAAGGGCGAGCATGCCCGCCGCGACTAGGCTGCTGGCCTCCGTCGCTCTGGGCGCCCTGACCACCCCCCTCGACCTGCTGCTGGTGCTGGCGGCCCTGCTGCGCCCCAAGGCCCTCACCAGGCCCGCGGGCGCGCTGGCCGGATGGCACCTGCGCCGCCTGCGCCTGGACGACGACCTCGGCGCAGGCTCTCCCGGCCAGGTGCGCGAGCAGGTCCGCCGCTACCTGGCCATGCGCTGGCCGGTCGGCCTGCTGGGCGCGATCGTGCTCGCCCTGCTGCTCGTCGGCCTGGCCACCGCCGCCCAGCTCGCCTGGGCCTGGAGCCGCGGCGAGGCCGTCGACGGCATGCACCTCAGCCCCGGCCTGGGCGCCTACGTCGCCGTCGGAGGGTTCGTCCTGCTCTTCCTCAACGTCTGCGGCATCGTCGGCGTGCACGCCCTCGACACCGAACTGGCCCGCCGCCGCCTGGGCCCCGCCTCCACCGAGGCGCTGCAACGCCGCATCGCCGAGCTGGCCCACACCCGCTCCGCCATGCTGGCCGCCGTCGACTCCGAACGCCGCCGCATCGAACGCGACCTGCACGACGGCCTGCAGCAGCACCTGGTCGCCCTGGCCATGCTCATCGGACGCAGCCGCCGCCCCTCCTCCGACCCCGCCCTGCTCGCCCAAGCCCACCAGCAGGCCCAGCAGGCCCTGGCCGAGCTGCGCGAGGTCGCCTGGCGCATCTACCCCAGCGGCCTGGACAGCCTCGGACTGGCCGACGCGCTGCAGGGCATGGCCGAACGCACCCCGCTGCCGGTCACCATCCGCTGCGACCTCGGCACCCGCCCGCCTCGCGCCGTCGAGGCCGCCGCCTACTTCGTCGCCAGCGAGGCCATCACCAACGCCGTCAAACACGCCGGCGCCACCCACCTCACCATCGACGTCACCACCCACACCGCTCCGCAGAACGGGACCGCCCGCGTGCACGTCACCATCCGCGACGACGGCCGAGGCGGCGCCGACCCGTCGGGCACCGGCCTGTCCGGACTGGCCGGACGCGTGGCCGCCCTCGACGGCGCCTTCCACCTGTCCAGCCCCGCCGGCGGGCCCACCACCATCACCGCGGTGCTGCCATGCGCGTGATCCTCGCCGAAGACTCCACGCTCCTGCGCGAAGGCCTGGTCCGCCTGCTGTCGGAGGAAGGACACCAGGTCCTGGCCGCCGTCGGCGACGGCGAGCAGCTCCTGGCCGCCGTCGACGCCGACCAGCCCGACATCGTCGTCGCCGACGTGCGCATGCCTCCCGGCCACACCGACGAGGGACTGCGCGCCGCCCTGCGCATCCGCACACGCTGGCCGCAGGTCAAGGTCCTGATGTTGTCGCAGTACGTCGAGAAACGCTACGCCGCCGAACTCATGAGTTCCGACGTGTCCGGCGTCGGCTACCTGCTCAAGGACCGCGTCGCCCAGGTCTCCGACTTCCTCGACGCCCTGGAACGCGTCGGCGCCGGCGGCGCCGCCTTCGACCCCGAGGTGGTACGGCAGCTGCTGTCGCGCACCACCCAGACCGACCCCCTCTCACGCCTGACGCCCCGCGAACGTCAGGTGCTGGAGCACATGGCGCAGGGCCTGACCAACGCCGCCGTCGCCGAGGCCCTCTTCGTGTCGCAGAGCGCCGTCGAAAAGCACGTCAACGCCGTCTTCGACAAGCTCGGCCTGGCCCACACCAGCGGCTACAGCCGCCGCGTCCTGGCGGTCCTGCGCTTCCTGGAGTCGTGACCGCCTTCCTGGGATCGTGACCGCCTTCCTGGAGTCGCGATCGCCTTCCTGGAGTGACCGCCCAGGAGCTTCGCGCACTGTCGGTGGCGCCTTCTAAGGTGGCGCCTTCTAAGGTGGCTGCGTGACCTCCGCGATCAGCCTGCGCGCACTCAACCGCGCCACCCTCGAGCGCCAGCTGCTGCTGCGCCGTCACCCCATGCCCGCCCTGCAGGCCGTCGAACACCTCGTCGGCCTGCAGGCCCAGGCTCCCTTCCCGCCCTACTTCGGCCTGTGGTGCCGCCTGTCCGGCTTCGACCCCGACCACCTGTCGCAGCTGCTGCTCGAACGGCAGGCGGTGCGCATCGTCCTCATGCGCGGCACCGTCCACCTCGTCAGCGCCGACGACTGCCTGTTCCTGCGCCCCCTCATGCAGCCGCTGCTGACCCGCTACCTGCAATCGGCCTACGGCACCCGCCTGGCCGGCGTGACCCCCGAGGAGGTCCTGGCCGCCGGTGAGGAACTGCTGGCCGCCGGTCCGGTCACCGCGGCCGCTCTGGGCACCGCGCTGGCCGAGCGATTCCCCGCCGCCAAGGCCGCCGACCTGGCCCAGATCATGCGCAGCCTCGCCGCGCTGGTGCAGGTGCCGCCGCGCGCCGTGTGGGGCAAGGCGGGCCAGACCCGCTACGCCACCGCGCAGGAGTGGATCGGCCGCGCCCTGCACACCGACCCCTCGCCCGAGCTGCTGGTGCGCCGCTACCTGGCGGCGTTCGGCCCGGCGAGCGTCGCCGACATGCAGGCCTGGTCCGGCCTGACCGGGCTGCGCGAGATCGTCGAGCGGCTGCGCCCGCAGCTGGTCACCCTGACCGGCCCCTCCGGCACGGAGCTGTTCGACCTGCCCGGCGCGCCCCGCCCCGGCGGCGACGTGCCGGCGCCGGTGCGGCTGCTGGCGCCCTTCGACAACCTGCTGCTCAGCCACGCCGACCGCACCCGCGTCATCACCGACGCCCAGCGCAAGCGCGTCATCACCATCAACGGGCAGGTGCTGGGCACCGTCCTGGTCGACGGGTTCGTGGCCGGCACCTGGAAACGCGACAAGGGCGTGCTCACCGTCGAACTCGACGACAGCCAGCCGTCCGCCGTCGTGGAGGAGATCGAGGCCGAGGCGCGCTCCCTGCTGGCCTTCGCCGAGCCCAAGGCCGCCCACGAGATCCGCGGCCTGGCATGATGGATGCTCTGATGGACGAGCACGAGGCGAACAGCGCGGTGGTGGCCGCCGCGCTCGAGACCGGCGCCGGCCCCGAGCGGGTCTTCGACGTGCTCGTCGACTGGCCGCGTCACGCCGAGTGGATGTTCCTCACCTCCGCCCGGGCCCTCACCGGGGGCGGGCGCGGGGTGGGCTCGTCGATCGTGGCCTTCACCGGCCTGGGGCCCGTCGGGTTCTCCGATCCCATGACGATCACCTCCTGGCGGCCGCCCGAGCTGATCGTCATGGAGCACACCGGGCGCGTCGTGCGGGGCGTCGGCGTCATCCGGGTGCGGGCCCTGCCCGGCGGCGGTTCGCGCATCATCTGGGCCGAACGCCTGCACCTGCCGTACGGCAGGGCGGGCCTGGCCGCCTTCAGCCTGGCCAAGCCCGTCATGCGGGCGCTGGCCGTGCACTCCCTGCGCAAACTCGCCCGCCTGGCCTCCTGAGCCGCGCGCGGATTCGGTGCTACGCGGGCTGGGCGGCCCGGTGGCGTTCGGCGGCCGCGGCGGCGAAGGCGCCGATCACCGGGTGCGCCCGGCGTCCGTCACCGGCCAGCTCGGGCTGGAACAGCGTCAGCACGTAGAACGGGTGGCCCGGCAGCTCCGCCGCCCGCACCTCGCCCTCGTCGTCGTGGCCGACGAACCGCAGCCCGTGCTCCTGCAGCACCGGCAGATAGTCGGCGTTCAGCCCGAACGCGCAGTGGTAGCGCTCCAGCGTCCGCTCACCGCCCATCAGCCGCGCCAGCCGTGAACCGGCCGCCAGCCGTACGGGCGCCTCGTGACCGGCCAGCGAGCACGCCAGCGGCCGGATCAGCAGCCCGTCGCCGCCCTCCGGCGTGTTCTCGCCGTGGGCCACCCGCAGCCCGCACACGTTCCTGGCGAACTCCAGCACCGCGTGCTGGAAGCCGCCGCACGTGCCCAGCAGCGGGATGCCGAGCTCGCGCGCGGTCCGCGCTGCCTGCACCGCCCCCTGCTCGCTGCGATACGGGCTGCCCGGCACGATCCACACCCCGTCGAAGCCCGACAGGTCGCCGACGGTGTCGGTGGGGATCCAGTAGGCGTCCAGCGTCAGCCCTTCCTGCTCGCGCAGGGCTTGCAGCAGGACGGGGATGCGGCCGTGGGCGCGTACGGCGGGGGAGCGGTCGCCCACCAGGGCGATGCGGGGCTGTGTCATGCCTCTATCCTGGCCACACCCGCCCGATCAACTCCAACGATGATTCGCCATCTGCCCATTAGGAGCGCTGATGGAGACGCACCTGCTGCGGACGTTCGTGACGGTCGCCCGTCTCGGCTCCTTCTCCGCGGCCGCCGAGGAGCTCGGCTACACGCAGTCGGCCGTCTCCCAGCAGATCGCCGCGCTGGAGCACGACCTGGGCGTGGTGCTGCTGGCCCGCAGGCCCGTCGCGCCGACGGCGGCGGGGGAGCGGCTGCTGGAGCACGCCGGGCCGCTGCTGCTGCGGGTGCAGGCGGCCCGCGCCGACGTCACCCGCGCGATCAGGCCGCACGGGCCGGTCCGGCTGGCCCTGACACCGCTCGCCCTCCCCCAGCTCACGCCCCAGCCCGCCGCTACTCAGCCCGCCGCCTTCCAGGCCGCTACTCAGCCCGCTGCCTTCCAGTTCGTCGTGCCCCGTGGGGTCGCCATCAGCGTGCACGTCACCGACGCCGAGCACGCCGCACGCCTGGTCGCCTCCGCCGAAGCCGACCTGGCCCTCGTCGACGGCATCGCCGCCCCCACCGACCCGCTGCCCGCCCCCGCCACCGCGCCCCTGCACGCCCAGGGCGTCGCCGAACACCCCCTCGTCATCGCCCTGCCCGCCGCCCACCCCCTGGCCGGGCGCCCCGCCCTCGACCTGGCCGACCTCGTCGACGCCCTGTGGATCGACGCCCCCCAGATCTGCGGCCCCCTGTCCCGCCTGCGCGCAGCCTCAGGACTGGACGGTTTCCGCACCGGCCTGCACTACACCGGCTGCGACACCCGCACCCTGCTCACCCTCATCGCCGCCGGCCACGGCCTGGCCATCCTCCCCGCCGGCGCCGCCCAGCATCCGCATGCCGTACAGGGCGTCCCCCTGGCCGGGCCGCGCCTGGTGCACCGCGTCGAGCTCCTGCACGGCGGCCACCTGCCGCCCGGCCCGGCCGCCACCCTCGCCGAGCACCTGGCCTCGGCCCTCGCCTGACCTCAGCGCGCCGGCGCGGCGTCGAAGGCGTCCAGCAGCACCTCGTTGGCCGCCAGTCCGGCGGTGACGCCCAGGCGCGCGACCGGCTGGGCGCCTGGCCAGGTGTGCCCGGCCCCGCGCAGCGTGTACAGCTTCACGCTCACCCCGCCTCGGCATCCCGACCACCCGGAACCGGCCTTGCGGCAGCCCATGGCCGTCGCCCACGCCGCGACGCTGTCGGTTACCGGCCGCAGGTTGATCATCTTGCCGAGCTCGCGCAGCCGCCCGGTCCGCTGCGAGAACGGATGGCCGCCCTTGAACGGCACGATCGTGTCGTCGGTGCCGTGGAAGGCCACGATGGTCGTCGGCCGCGCCGTCGCGCACGGCGGGATGATGTTGACGCCCGCCACCGGCGCCACCCCGGCCAGCCGCCCCTCCAGCCCGCAGATCAGTCCCATCGACATGCCGGCGCCCATCGACATGCCCGCGGCGAACTCCCGCCGCCCGTCGACGCACAACCGCCGCTCCAGCAGGTCCAGCACCGCCCCCAGGAAGCCGCTGTCGTCGGGGCCGAACAGTCCCGGCAGGCCCCAGCCGAGCCGGTCGGGCGCGGCGTCGGGGGTGGCGACGATGTAGCCACGGGCGGTGGCCCGCTCGGCCAGGCGGCTGTAGCCGTTCTGCTGCAGGGCGTTGCTGCCCAGGCCGTGCAGGTTGAGGATCACCGGCCGAGGGCCGTCGTGGCGGGGCAGGGCCAGCAGGGAGGTGCGCTTGACCCCGTCGTGCTGGATCGTGTGCCGCCCGGCCTTCAGCCCTTGACCGCCGTCGCACCCACCAGGGGAACTCCCGGGCGTGATCACAGTGGTCGGCTGTGCCGTCGGCTGCGTCGTCGGCTGCGTCGTCGGCTGTGCTGTCGGCTCACTCACGGTGCACCCGGTCAGCGTCACGAGCGCCACGACCGGACCCAGCAGCATGCCGTAGCGCACGTCCCGACCTCCCCATCGCCTGCTCGCAGTGTGCACCGTCGCGGCGAAGATCGCGCCGCTCGCCCTATCCTGGAGCGCGTGCAGCCCGAGCGCCCGCGTCCCGTCCAGCTCAACGCGATCCTGGAACGCATCACCTTCCAGAGCGAGGAGACGGGCTACACCATCGCCCGGGTGGCCACCGAGCGGTCGGGCCCCGACCTGCTCACCGTCGTCGGCCCGCTGCTGGGCGCGCAGGTCGGCGAGTCGCTGCGGCTGGAGGGCCGCTGGGGCTCGCACCCCAAGTACGGCCGGCAGTTCGAGGTGTGGTCCTACCAGACGGTCCTGCCCGCCACCATCCAGGGCATCCAGCGCTATCTCGGCTCCGGACTGATCAAGGGCATCGGCCCCAAGATGGCCGAACGCATCGTCGCCCACTTCGGCACCGACACCCTCGACGTCATCGAGAAGAGCCCGGAGAAACTCGTCGAAGTCCCCGGCCTGGGCCCCAAACGCACCAAGATGATCGCCAAGGCCTGGGACGAACAGAAGATCATCAAAGAGGTGATGATCTTCCTGCAGGGCGTCGGCGTCTCCACCTCCATCGCCGTGCGCATCTTCAAGCAGTACGGCGAAGCCTCCATCACCGTCGTCAAGAGCCAGCCGTACCGGCTCGCCGACGACGTGTGGGGCATCGGCTTCAAGACCGCCGACACCATCGCCCAGGCCGTCGGCATCCCCCACGACAGCCCCGAACGCGTCAAGGCCGGCCTGCGCTACACGCTGTCGCAGGCCGCCGACGACGGCCACTGCTACCTGCCGGCCCCCAACCTCGTCGCCGACGCCGTCAAGATCCTCGACGTGCCCGCCGACCTGGTCGCCGCCTGCCTGGAGGAGTCGATCACCGCCGAGGAGGTCGTGCGCGAGAGCGTCCCGGCCGGCGACAGCGCCGTCCCCGCCATCTACCTGGTGCCCTTCCACCGCGCCGAGCAGAGCCTGGCCGCCACCCTGCTGTCCCTGCTGCACAACCGCCACGACCGCCTCAAGGCCTTCCACGACGTCGACTGGGCCAGGGCCGAACAGTGGCTGCACGGCCAGACCGGCGCCGACCTCGCCCCCGAACAGCGCCAGGCCGTACGGCTGGCGCTCACCGAGAAGCTCGCCGTCCTGACCGGCGGCCCCGGCTGCGGCAAGTCCTTCACCGTGCGCTCCATCGTCTTGATGGCCCGCGCCCGCAAGGCCAAGGTCATCCTCGCCGCCCCCACCGGACGGGCCGCCAAACGCCTGGCCGAACTGACCGGCCACGAGGCGACCACCGTCCACCGCCTGCTGCAGCTGCGGCCCGGCGGCGATGCCACCTTCGACCGCGACAACCCCCTGCAGGCCGACCTCATCGTCGTCGACGAGGCCTCCATGCTCGACCTGCTGCTGGCCAACAAGCTCGTCAAGGCCGTGCCGCCCGGCGCGCACCTGCTGTTCGTCGGCGACGTCGACCAGCTGCCCTCGGTCGGCGCGGGCGAGGTACTCAAGGACCTGCTCGCCGCGCCCGACATCCCCCGCGTCCGGCTCACGCAGGTCTTCCGCCAGGCGGCGCAGTCGGGTGTGGTCACCAACGCCCACCGCGTCAACGACGGCCGCCACCCCGTCCTGGAGGGCATGAACGACTTCTTCCTCTTCCCGTGCGACGAACCCGAGGACATCGCCGCCCTCACCGTCGACGTCGTCGCCCGCCGCATCCCGCGCAAGTTCGGTCTCGACCCGCGCCGCGACGTGCAGGTCCTGGCGCCGATGCACCGCGGGGCCGCCGGGGCCGGGGCGCTCAACCTCGCCCTGCAGGACGCTCTGACCCCCGCCCGCGACAACCAGCCGGAACGCCGCTACGGCGGCCGCGTCTACCGCGTCGGCGACAAGGTCACCCAGCTGCGCAACAACTACGACAAGGGCGCCGCGGGCGTCTTCAACGGCACCGTCGGCGTCGTGGTCGACATCCGGCCCGAGGAGTCGAAGCTGACCGTCCTGACCGACGAGGACGAGAACGTCGACTACTCCTTCGACGAGCTCGACGAGCTCACCCACGCCTACGCCGTCTCCATCCACCGCTCCCAGGGCAGCGAGTATCCGGCCGTCGTGGTGCCGCTGTCCACCAGCGCGTGGATGATGCTGCAGCGCAACCTGCTCTACACCGCCATCACCCGGGCCAAGAAGCTCGTCGTCATCGTCGGTTCACGCCGCGCCCTGGGGCAGGCGATCCGCACCCGCGGCGCCGGCCGCCGCCACACCGGGCTCACCCACCGCCTGTCGCCCGGCTGACTCCCTGGCTGACCTCCTGGCCGGCCGGGTGGCCGGCCTGCCGGTTGACCCACCGTCTGCCCAGGCGCTGCGCGGGCGCCTCCACCCACCGCCACGTCAGCGCGCTCAACCCCAGCAGCGCCGCCACCGCCGCCGCCAGCACCGCCAGCCGTACGGCAAGCGGGCCGTCCTCGGCCACCACCTGGCGTGCGGCCTGCAGCAGCAGCGGGTGCAGCAGGTACAGCGAATACGACACCACGCCCAGCCACGCCGTCCAGGCCGGCACCGCGCGCCGGCGCAGCCCCATCGCCACCGCGAACGTCACCCACGCCGCCGCCACCGCCAGCGCCTCGGCCATCCGCTCACGCCCCGGCGGCATCAGCCCCCAGCCGAGCGCCAGCGCCACCCCCGCGACCGGCACCAGCAGCGTCCACGCCGCCCGCCGCCACGGGATCTGCCCCGACTCCGCGCGCCACAACGCCGTGCCCGCGAACATCGTCGCCAAGATCAGCAGCCCCGTGTGCGGATAGGGATACTCCTGATTGACCCCCAGCACCACCACCAGCGCCCCGATCAGCACCAGCGCGCCCGCCCGCCGTACCCTCGCCCCTCCGGCCAGCACCGCGCCCAGGCCCGCCCCCAGCACGCCCACCACCGCCAGCGTCGCCGCCAGCATCCGGCCGGACCCGCCCGCCGACAACGCCGCCCACGGCAGCCCCGCCACCGCGCCCGCCACCGCCGCCCCGCCCAGCGCCAGCGCCCACGTCACGCTGCGCCCCTGCAGCCCGAGCGTGAACAGCGCCGTCACCAGCAGGTAGAACACCATCTCGAACGACAGCGTCCACAGCACGTTGACCAGGTTCGCCCGGTTCAGCAGATCCTGCAGCATCGTCACGTGGCCCACCGCCATCGCCACCGGCCGCTGCCCCCACCACTCGTGCACGCCCACCCAGCCCAGCGCCGCCAGCAGCACGCTGCCGGCCACGCACACCGCCCACAACGGGTACAGCCGCATCACCCGCGAGATCCAAAAGCCCCGCACGCTGCCGCGCCGCTCCAGCGACGCCGGCACGATGTAGCCGCTCACCAGGAAGAACACCATCACCCCGAAGGTGCCGAACGCGAAGCGGTCCTTGGGCACCTCGCCCAGCAGCGGGTCGATGGCGTGCTCGAACACCACCACCAGCGCCGCCACCCCGCGCAGCGCGTCGAGCCACGCCAGCCGGCTGGTGCGGGCCGGAGCCGTAGGGGAAGCGGCAGTCAGCATCCGGTCATCGTAATTGACCATGCCCTGACTGCGGCGAGTGATCGAAATGTGACTGAACTCTCCAGAAGCTTGCAGCGTCACACAAATAGGAGCATTAAGGTTTGGCATGCACATGGCATGCCTGGGGGAGAGGGTGGCAGTGAAGTTTGCGCACGGTTGGCGGAAAGGCGTCGCTCTGATGCTGCTCGCGGCGGCGACAGCGGCGTGCTCAGGCACCAACGCGGCCACCGGGAACGGTCCCGGCACCGCGGGCCAGGCCGCCACCTCGACCCCCACCCCGCAGGGCCCCGTCATCAAGATCAGCCCTGCCGAAGGTAAAGCGAACGTCAACCCCGAGAAAAAGGTTGTCGTCGCCGCCATCGGCGGCCCGCTCGACGAGGTGAACCTCCAGGCCGACGGCCAGAGCCTGGAAGGCGCCTTCAACGCCGACCGCACCAAGTGGGTCTCCAGGACGCCGCTCAAGCCGTCCACCAGCTACACCGTGGCCGCCACCGCCGGCCCCACCACGCAGCAGGCGACGTTCACCACCGCCAAGCCTGCCCGGTCACTGACCGTCATCGACGTGACCCCCGCGGTCAAGGGCGAGAAGGTCGGCGTGGGGGCGCCGATCATCGTGCGCTTCAACACCGCCGTCACCGACAAGAAGGCCGTCGAGCAAGCCCTGCAGGTCGAGGCCGAAAAGCCCGCCGAGGGCGCCTGGCGATGGATCGCCGACGACCAGGTCATCTACCGCACCGCCAAGTACTGGCCCGCCCACCAGACCGTCACCTTCACCGCCGCCATCACCGGCGTACGCGGCGGCAAGGGCCTGTACGGCACCGCGGACATGACCAAGACCATCGAGATCGGCGCCAGGCGCATCTCCACCCTCGACGTGCGCAAGAAGGTCATGTACGTCCGCGAGGACGGCAAGCTCGTCCAGACCATGAAGGTCTCGGCCGGCAACGCCACCACCCGCGAATACACCACCACGTCCGGCGTGCACCTGACCATGGAGGCGGTCAACCCGGTCTGGATGGAGTCGCCCGGCCGCAAGAAGGGCGACCCCGGCTACTACAAGGTGCTCATCAACCACGCCGTGCGCATCTCCAACAGCGGCGAGTACGTGCACGCCAAGGACAACGTGTGGGCCCAGGGCGTGCGCAACGTCAGCCACGGCTGCGTCAACGCCCGCCCGGACCAGGCCAAGTGGTTCTACTCCAACAACCAGCGCGGCGACATCGTCGACATCAAGGGCACCAACCGCAAGCTGGAGTGGAACAACGGCTGGGGGTTCTGGCAGCTGTCGTTCAAGGAGTGGAAGAAGGGCAGCGCCCTCGACTAGCTCGTGAGGAAGCCCGCCAGCAGGGCGTTGACCTGCTGCGGGGCGTCCTCGTGCACATTGTGTCCCGCTCCTGGCACGACGTGCACGGTGGCGGCGGGGATGCGCCTGCCGTAGTCGTGGGCGTAGGAGGCGGGCAGCCACTGGTCCTGTTCGCCCCAGATCACCAGGGTGCGGGCGCGCAGCCGGGCCAGAGCGGCGTCCGTGGCGGTGTAGTCCTGGGTACGGGCCAGCCGGACGAACGCCTCCCGCTTGTCGGGGCGAGACAGCCAGTGCCAGGTCTCGTCCACGACCTCGGCGGTGACGCGGTCCTGGCGGGCGAAGGCGGTGCGCAGGCTCTTCTCGAAGTCGGAGCGGCCCATCAGCTTGACCGCGAGCTCGCCGACGACGGGCACGGAGAACAGCCGCGTCTGCGAGGCCAGCGGCTTGTCCAGCCCGGGGGAGTCGAGCAGGGCCAGCCGCTCGACACGGCCCGGGTTGTGCTCGGCGTAGTAGAGCGACCAGGCGCCTCCCCAGGAGTGGCCCACCAGGGAGACGGCCGGCAGCCGCGCCGCGTCCAGGAACGTTCCCAGGGCGCGCGCCATCGAGGGGATGTCGTAGGCGAACTCCCCCTTCACCGTCGTGTAGCCCTGACCGGGAAGGTCGACGGCGTACACGGTGTGCTCGCGGGCCAGCTCCGGGATCGTGTCGCGGTAGGAGTAGAGCCACTGCGCGCCGCCCGCCACCAGCACCACCGGAGAACCGCTGCCGGTCTTGCTGTAGTGGAAGCGCGCCAGGGCGGTGTCGAGGTAGCTGCTTTCGTACGGCGAGCGGTAGCCCTCCACGGCGGCCGGCTGCCAGCCGTACGCTCCGAACAACGTCACGGCCACCAGCACCGCGACCAGCGCCGTCACCCATCGCACCCAACGCCTCATGATCATCCTTAGGGGTGAGGAAAGTGTCACCCCGTCAGGACGGGGCGGGCCGGTCGTTTGTGACAGCGCCTGTCGTCCACGGGCGCAGTTTGTCGGGGTTGCGCACCACCCAGATGCGCCTGATCCGCCCACCGGCCACGTCGAAGGCGTACACGGCCACCGTCGTGCCGGCATGCTGGGCGACCAGGCCGGGCCGGCCGTTGACGGTGCGCTCGGCCATCGTCAGGCCCGGCGCCGCAGCGGCCAGGCCGATCAGCAGCCGCGCCACCCGCTCGCGTCCCTCGACCGGGTCGAGCACGGCGCTGACGAGCCCGCCGCCGTCGCCGGTGGCCTTGACGTCGGGGTCGAGGACGGCGATGAGGGCGGCGATGTCCTTGGCCTGCCAGGCCCGCCGGAACGCCGCCACGACGCCGGCGTCGCGCGCAGCCGTGGGCACGGCGGCGCGTGCGTTGGCGGGGTCATGGGCGGGGTCATGGGCGGGGGTGTTGGAGCGGGCGGCTGCGGGGACCGCTGGGGGAGCGGCCGTGGAGCCAGCCGTGGAGCCAGCCGTGGAGCCAGCCGTGGAGCTGGCCCCCGGGCCGGTCGCCGGGCCGGTCGCCGGGCCGGTCGTGGTGGGGGCCGTGGAGCTGGCCCCCGGGCCGGTCGCCGGGCCGGTCGTGGTGGGGGCCGTGGAGACGGTCGCGGAGACGGCCGAGGTGGTGAGGGTGGTGCCGGGGCGGGCGTTTCGAAGGCGGCGGCGGGCCGAGGAGGCCAGCTGGCGGCATGCGGCCGGAGTCCGGCCCACGATCTCCGCCACCTCGGCGAAGCTGTAGCGGAAGACGTCGTGCAGGACGAACGCCACCCTTTCCGCCGGCGTCATCGATTCGAGCACGACGAGGAAGGCCATGTTGATCGACTCGTCGAGGGTGACCTGATCGGCCGGGTCGGCCCCGGAGAGCCGCCCTGCGGCCCGTTCGGCGGGCGCGGGCAGCGGTTCGGGGATCCACGCGCCCACGTAGCGCTCTCGGCGGGCGCGGGCCGAGGCCAGCAGGTTCAGGCAGATACGGCTGGCGACGGTCGTCATCCAGCCGCCGACCGACTCGACGGCTTCGCGCTGCGTCCGGGGCAGGGCGTACCAGCGCAGGTAGGTCTCCTGGACGACGTCCTCGGCCTCCGACAACGAGCCGAGCAGCCGGTAGGCGAGGTTGATGAGCCGCCGCC
This sequence comes from Nonomuraea soli, assembly GCF_013761175.1. Taxonomy (GTDB): domain Bacteria; phylum Actinomycetota; class Actinomycetes; order Streptosporangiales; family Streptosporangiaceae; genus Nonomuraea; species Nonomuraea soli. Next base: position 1,158,144 of record NZ_JACDUR010000002.1, on the reverse strand, counting down.
GCTCGCTCATGATCGCGTGCAGGCTCGGGTCGTTGACGGTCATGGGTGTCGCGGCCTCCTGGTCGTGACGTTCGCTGACACCTCTACGACAAGACGGCGCCCCGGAATGTGAGCCGGCCCCGCCTGACATCTGGCCGGGCTGTCTTGTCGTAGAAGTCGCAAGCGTCCACGACACACCGCCCGGAAGGACCTCAGGCGACCATGCAACCCGTCAACGCCGCGATCATCTACTACAGCGCCACCGGCACCGTTCACGCCCTGGCCCAGGCCGCCGCCGAGGGGGCGCGGAAGGCGGGCGCGACGGTGCGTCTGCGCAAGGTCGCCGAGAGCGCCCCGCCGGAGGCGATCGCCGCCAACCCCGCCTGGGGCCGGCACCTGGACGACACCCGTGACATCGCCGTGGCCGGCCACGACGACCTGGACTGGGCCGACGTGGTGCTCTTCGGCACCCCCACCCGCTTCGGCAATCCGGCCAGCCAGCTGCGGGCCTTCATCGAGACCACCGGGCCGCTGTGGTTCCAGGGCAGGCTCGCGGGCAAGGTGTACTCGGCCTTCACCGCCTCCAACACCCCCCACGGCGGGCAGGAGTCCACCCTGCTGGCGCTGGGCAACACCTTCTACCACTGGGGCGGCGTCATCGTGCCGCCCGGCTACACCGATCCCGTCCAGTTCGCCTCCGGCAACCCCTACGGCACCTCCCACGTGGCCGGTGACGGCCCGCCCACCGACGTGATCCTGCAGGCGGCCCGACACCAGGCCCGGCGCGCCGTCGACATCGCCGCGGCACTCAAGGCCGGACGTCCAGTCTCATAATCAAATCTCTCTATCTTTAGTTTTTGAGATGGCGGTACATGGTCGCCCTCGACACCTCGAACCGGGCGGCCACCTCCTCCACCCCCAAGCCGCCGGCGTGCAGCTGCCTGGCCTGCACGATCTGCTCGTCCGACAGCAGGGCGGGCCGCCCGCCGTTGCGCCCCCGGGCACGCCCGGCCACCCGGGGAGCGGGCGGCGCGTCCAGCAACGCCCTGGCGCCGTCCAGGATCAGCGCCCGCAGCCGCTCGGCCGGCTCGTCACGGAACAGCAGCACCGGATCGGCCAGCCCGGCCACCACCTGGCAGGCGCGCACCCGCTCCTCCAGCCCGCCCCCCGGCCCCGCCACCAGCTCGTTGGCCAGGGCTATCGCGGTGCGGAAACGGTCGGCGACAGGCGCCTGCACCAGCAGCGTCATATCCCTGACCAGCATCGTGAGCGTCTCGCGGTGGCGCAGGTGCACATCGACGTAGCCCTCGATGGCCCGCCACCGCACCCCCTCGGCGTCCTGCCCCGACTCGGCGGCGGCCAGGACCTCCTCCAGCTCGTCCAGCAGCGGCACGGTCAGCCGCCGCAGGATCTCCTCCTTGGAGTCGAAGTGGTAGTACAGGGCCGCCTTGGTGATGCCCACCTGGTCGGCGATGGACTGCATGGACGTGGCGCGGTAGCCGCGGGCGGCGAACAGGGTGCGCGCCGCCTCCAGAATCCGCTGAGGCGTCATCGATCTCACTTACCTACGGTCAGTTCAGTCGCTAGAGTACCTACCGGCAGTCAGTCTATTTCGCCCGAGGATGATCTGTATGCCCTCCGACGTGTCCTTCACCGCCGACGGCGTCCGCATCGCCGGCCGCCTCTACCTTCCCACCGACTCCGCCGACTCCACCGACCCCTCCGACTCCGCCGCCGGGAGCGGCCCCGTGCCGTGCGTCGTGTTGTGCCACGGATTCAGCGGCACCATGGACCGCCTCTACGACTACGCCGAGCGCTTCGCCGCCGCCGGATTGGCCGCCCTGGTCTTCGACTACCGCAGCTTCGGCGCAAGCGACGGCAGCCCACGCCAGGTGCCCGACATCGACGGTCAGCTCACCGACATCCGCGCCGCCGTCGCCTTCGCCCGCGCCCACCCCCGCATCGCCCCCGGCAGCGTCCTGCTGTGGGGCAACTCGCTGGGCGGCGCCCATGCCATCACCGTCGCCGCCGGCGACCCCGACATCGCAGCCGTCGTCGCGCAGATCCCGTTCAACGGCTTCCCCAAGAAGGTCGAAGGCCGCTCCACCGGCGACACCCTGCGCCTGCTGGGCGCCATCGTCTGGGACGCCCTGCGCGGAAAGCTCGGCCTGCGCCCCCACTACATCCCGATGGTGGGACACCCGGGACAACTCGCCGTCACCGCCACTCCCGAGGCCGAACACCACATCGCAACCCTCACCGGCGGCCAGAAGAGCACCCTGTGGCGCAACAGCGTCGCCCCCCGCGCTCTGCTGGGCATGATGCGCTACCGGCCCGCCGAGGCCGCCGCCCGCCTGAGCTGCCCGCTGCTGGTCTGCGTCGCCGCCGACGACCGCGAGACCCCGCTCGAAACCACCCGCGAACTGGCCGAACGCGCCCCGCACGGCGAACTGCGCGCCTACCCGGGCACCCACTTCACCTTCTACACCGACCCCGCCTTCCGCGACCGCGTCGTCGCCGACCAGATCGACTTCTACCGTCACGCCACCGCGAAAGTGTGATCGCCATGGAGCCCAGCACCGTCCTGCTCGGACGTCAGGCCGAACTGACCGTCATCGACGACCTGCTCGCCCGCCGCACCGGAGTGCTGGTCGTCCGCGGCGAAGCCGGCATCGGCAAATCCGCCCTCCTCGCCCACGCCCAGGCCACCGCGGAGGGCGCGGCACCGGCTCCTTCGGCGGTTCGTTCAACGGCGGATGTCCGCGGGGTCGGCGTCGATGCGGTGGGCGAAGGCGGTGCGGGCGCCACTGCGGCGGCCCGTCCCGCGGCCCCTTCTGCGTCCCGTCCCGCGGCCGATGCGGCGGTCCCTTCTACGGTCTCTTCTGCGGCCGATGCGGCGGCGGCTGCGCAGGCGAGGGTGCTGAAGGTGACCGGCGTGGAATCGGAGTCCGACCTGCCGTTCGCGGCCCTGCACCGGCTGCTGCGCCCCGTCCTGCGCCACGCCGAGTCGCTGCAGCCCCAGCAGGCGGACGCCTTACGCGGCGCGCTCGGCCTCGGCCGCCCCGCACCGGGCGACCGCTACCTCGTCGGCCTGGCCACCCTCAGCCTGCTCGTCGACCTGTCGACCGAAGGCCCGGTCCTGTGCCTCATCGACGACGCCCACTGGCTGGACGGCGAGTCGGCCGACGCGCTGCTGTTCGCCACCCGCCGCCTGTACAACGAACCCGTCATGGTGCTGCTCGCCGCCCGAGACCCCTTCCCCCTGACGGACCTGCCCGAGCTGCGACCGGGAAAGCTGGAACCCGACGCCGCCCGGCAGCTCATCGCCCGGCGGGCCGCCGACCTGCCGCCCGCCGTCCGCGACCAGATCGTCGCCGAAGCCCAGGGCAACCCGCTGGCCCTAATCGAGCTGCCCCGCATGCTCACCCCCGAGCAGCGCGCCGGCACCCTCGTCCCCCTGTTCTTCTCCGTCGGTTCTGCGACGCCGGTGACCGACCGGGTGCTGGGCGGCTTCCGTGACCGGATCGCGGCGCTGCCCGAGGCCACCCGCTCCTGCCTGCTGGTGGCCGCCCTGGATCACGGCAACGCCCTGGATCACGGCAACGCCCTGGATCACCATGAGCGACTCACCCCGGTGACACCCTCGACCCCGACGCCCTCGACACCCTCGCCCGCGCCGCCGCCCGGCTCGGCGCCTCCCTCGACGACCTCGCCCCGGCAGAACACGCCGGCCTCGTCCGCGTCACCACCGCCGGCGTCGCCTTCCACCACCCGCTCGTACGCAGAGCCGTCCTGCTGGCCTGCGACATCGCCGCCCGGATGGCCGCCCACCGCGCCCTGGCCCAAGCCGTCGACGACGACCGCCGAGCCTGGCACCTGGCCGCCTTCACCCCCCACCCCGACGAGGAGGTCGCCGGCCAGCTGGTCGAGCTGGCCGTACGCGCCCGCCTGCGCGGCGGCCAGACGGCCGTGTCGGCGGCCTACGCGCGGGCGGCGCAACTGTCGGCCGACCCCGCCCGCGCCATCCACCGGTGGACCGCCGCGGCCGAGGCCGCGGCGGAGGCGGGCCTGTGGCGGCGCACGGCCGACCTGGTCGACAAGGCCGTGCGCCTCACCGAAACAACCACCACACCCGTCCCCGGCTCCGTCGCCGCCCAGCTCGCCGCCGTCCGCGCCAAACTGGCCGTCGAAGCCGACCGCCCCCTGGACGCCGTCCGGCTGCTGCACCAAGGCGCCCAAGCGACCACCGACATCCCCGCCAAGTTGTCCCTGCTCGGCCTGGCCGGCTACTACACCTGGGCCAGCGCCACCCACCCCGACCAGCAGGCCCTGGCCCGCCGTACCGAAGAACTCACCCCGGCAGGGGAGGGGCTGCCCGCCGTGGTGCGCTCCATCAACACCGCCTTCCGCCTCATCCTCGAAGGCCAACCCGTCGACACCCACGCCCACCTCACCCCCGCCCCCGCCGATCACGTCCCACCCGAGCTGCGCTTCCTCATCGCCTTCCAGTCCCTGCACCGCGCCGACCGGACCGGCATGCTCAGCGACGCCGCCGAACTGGCCGGCAGCTGCCGCGCCCAGGGACGCCTGGGACGCATGCCCCAGGCGCTGACCCTGCTCGCCATCGCCCAGCTGCTCGACGGCAGGCATCCCGCCGCCCGCGCCACCGCCGCGGAAGGCATCGCCCTGGCAGCCGACCTCGGCCAGCCGTTCTGGCGCGGCTACCTGGCCGGCGTCCACGCCTGGCTGTCGGCGCTCGCCGGAGACGACCACCAGGTGGCTGCCCTCGCCGACCAGGCCGTCCACGCCGCCGACCACCGCAACTGGATGCCGGGAGCCTGCTGGGCGCAGTGCGCGCGCGTGATGCTCGACCTCGGGCACGGCCGCCACGACGCCGTCCTGGCCCGGCTGGACGAGGCGATGGCCGGACCCACCCGCCACGCCTTCATCTGGCGCTACCTGTGGCCCGACCACATCGAGGCCGCGATCCGCGTGGGGGACAGGCGGCGCGCGGGGGAGCGGCTGGCCGCCTACGCGCAGTGGGCCGAGGCCACCGGCCGGGCCACGCCGCTGGCCGCCCTGCACCGCGTCCGCGCCCTGCTGGCCCCGAACACCACCGCACCCGCGCTCTTCGAACGCGCCCTGACCCTGCACGCCGACGAGCCGCAACCCTTCGACCAGGCGCGCACCCGGCTGCTGTACGGCGAATGGCTGCGCCGCCACAAGAGCCGCGCCGAAGCCCGCACCCACCTCCACGCCGCCATGGAGGCCTTCGACCGGCTCGCGGCCACCCCCTGGGCGGCCCGCGCCGCCGCCGAACTGCGCGCCGCCGGCTACGCCCTGCCCGACCGGGCCCGCCCCGCCGACCCGCTGGCCGTCCTGACCCCACAAGAACTGCAGGTGGTACGGCTGGCCGTCACCGGCGCCTCCAACCGGGAGATCGGCGCCCACCTGTTCCTCAGCCCGCGCACCGTCGCCTCCCACCTGTACAAGGCCTTCCCCAAGCTAGGCGTCACCAGCCGCGCCGAGCTGGCGCGCCTGCTCGACCGGCTCGAGTCCCAACGCGCGAGCGGCGGCCCAGGCACGCCCAAGACCGAACTCCGCCATTCCCCGAAGCAGATCCCGCAGGGTCTCCTCACCGGCGCCCGCACCCCTGGCCAGCTCGGCGTGCAGAAGCAATGACTCACCCAGCGTCTGGTGCAGCACGTCCACCGCCAGGCACACGATCGCCCGCTCCCTGACACTCAGCCCCGGCCTGGCCCAGCGCTGGGCCAGCTGATCCTCGCTGAAGGCCGCCAGCCCCGCATCGATGCGCTCCAGCTCGCGTACGGCACGCGCCAGCGCCCCGTGCAGCGGCACCGGCTCGATCGGCCCGGCATCGGCCGCCTCCGGCAACCCGAGCTCGACCAGCCGCTGAAAAGCGGAAACAACCACCGGATACCCGACGTACGGCGCCAGATGCCGATACAGCTCCCGGATCGCCTCGGGCTCCACCCCCTGCTCCAGCGCCATCCGCACATGCATCGCCAGCGGCACACCCAGATGCGGATGGCACAGATCCGCCGTCAGGCAGACGAACGCCTTCTCCCGCACCGTCAGATGAGGCAGACCCCACAGATGGTGCCCGGCCCCGACCGCGAGCCTGGCGAACACCGGATCCAGCGAGACCAGGGCATCAGCCCCAGCGAGTGATGTCACGAAACGCTCCGTTCAGGACAGACCGAGCGCCCGCAGGCGCAACCGGTCAAGGGTGTACTGCGGCACGACCCGCCCCAGCGTGCTCATCAGCCGAGACTTCCTGCCGACGGGATAACGCGAACGAGGCCGGCGCGCGGTCAGCGCGTGCAGCACCGCCCGCGCGACCACCTCGGGACTCGACCCGGCACGCTCCTCCCTCAGCCCGCCGGCGACCATCGTCCGGTACGCCGCGCCGTACAGCCGCCTGCCCTCGGCGCCGAGCGAAGCCAGCCGCGGCTCGAGCTCGTCCTCGAGCTTGTCGACGGCATCGGTGTGAATGGAACCAGGCTCGATGAGCACCGCTGCCACCCCGAACGGCCGCAGCTCCATGCGCAGCGCGTCGTTGAGCGAACGGATGGCATGCTTGGAGGAACACAACGGCCCACCGAACGGCAGCGTGATCCAGCTGCCCACCGAACCGACCGTGACCACGCGCCCCTTCGACGCCCGCAACTTCGGCAGCATCACCTGCGTGAGAGCGACCTGGCCGAAGACGTTGACCTCGTACTGCCGCCGCAACGCCTCCAGCGGCACGAACTCCACCGGGCCGGTCACCCCGATCCCGGCATTGTTGACCAGCGCGTCCAGCCGCCCGATCCGCTCACCGGCCGCGGCGATCTGCTCGCCGTCGGTGACATCGAGCAGGACCGGCACGACACCCGGGCCGAGCGCCTCGGCGTCGGCCTCCTTCCGCACCCCGGCATAAACGGTGAACCCCTCCTTGGCCAGCAGCAGCGCGCTCGCCCGCCCGATACCGGTGGAGGCGCCGGTCACCAACACGGACATGCCCATGAGCCCTCCGCGACCCTCGACGCATCGATCAGCTTCATGCCGCCGACGCTAGAACCCGCCCCCGGCCCGCCGCCTCCGTCATCCGACTGAACCGCCACGCCGTCACACCAGTACCGTGACGGTGATCAGCTCCTCGCCCCGCTGTCCCGACACCGTGACCACCAGCTCCCACACGCCGTCCATCGTGAACACCGGCCCCGCGGCGACGAACCTGCCGGGCCCGGCCTCCACGGTCTCCACCGGCGGCAGCGCGTGACCCATGCCCGGCATGACCGCCGCCAGCGTCACCGCCCTGGCCACACCCGACGTCACCCGCACCTCGACCCGCTCGCCCGGCACCACCGTGACGGCATAGCGGGTGCCCGCCGCCTGAACACTGCGCGACCCACCCGCCGTGAGGGCCAACAGCACACCCGCCACCAGCAGGCACAAGGCCGCCCACCTCATCACCGTCGTCGCTGTCATCGCTCCACCTCCACAGTGAACGACCGCGTCACCAGCTCGCCCGCCTCCAGGCACTGCACCCACGCCAGATACCGCCCCGCCCGCGGCAACGTGAACGTGAAACGCAACGCCGACGCGCCCTGCGCCGTCCCATGGACGTGCGCCAGCTGCTCGCCGTCCTCGCTCCTGACGATCAGATGGCCGGGCATGCCCAGCCACGGCGCAAGCGGCCCCCGCACGGCCACATCAACAGTCACCGGACTCCCGGCGACCGGCACAGCGGGGGACAGGCGCGGCACCACGACCTCCCCCGACACGGGCGGCGCCGAACTCTCACCGGAACCCCCGCCAAACACGTCGAACCCGCCCGGCAGCAGCTGCCCGCCCGACTGCCGCCGCTCCATCTCGGTGTGCACCAGGTAGCGACCCGGCCGCGGCACGCTCAGCCGTACCGCCAGCACCCCCGGCGCGACCCGCAGCGGGTGCACGTGCCGGAAGAACGCACCGTCCTGGCTGGTCACCACCACATGGGCCAGAGCCTCGTGGTGGACGGCCAGGTCGTCCACCGGCCGCCCGGTCGCGCCGTCCGTCAGACGCACCGTCAGCGTGAACGCCGCCCCCGCGGCGGGCCTGGCCGGCAGCGTCGACACCCAGCCCTGCGCGTACGGCAGACCAGGGTCGGCGACCGGCCGCTGCGAGGTCGACGGCAGGTACGGCCGCAGCAGCATCACCACGGCCGCCACCGCGGCGGCGGCACTCGCCGCCCCCACCAAGGCAGCGGACATCCTGCCGGCCAGCACCCCGCCCACCAGCAGCAGCCCGAGCGCCAGGACCGCGCCGTCACCCAGCATCGCCCACCACGCGCCACCGGCCGCCGCCACCCGGATCGGGATCACCGAGACCTCGTCACCGACACCGACACCCAGCTCGTACGGCCCGTCATGGTCAGCGCTCAGCACAGCGGTCTGCCCACCCTGCCGCGGCGAGCTCATCGTCACCGAACCGTCCGTCACCGAACCGTCCGTCACCGAACCGTCCGTCACCGAACCGTCCGTCACCGAACCGTCCGTCAGCGAGCCCGCCCACACCGAGTCTGCCGACACGCTCCCGTCCGTCAACGACCGCAACGACAGCCGCACCCGCACAGGCCGGGCAGCCCGGGCATCCACCCGCAACGGAGCCCCACCGCCGATCACCAGCGTCACCTCACCCGAGCCGAAGGTCTGCGTCACCCGCACCTCCTGCCCGGCCCCGACCTCATGCGCCCAAGCCGGAGACGCCGCCAGCAACCCCGCCACCAGCACGGCCCCGGAGGCCGGCACCGCCACCCTGATCCATCTCATGACGCCGGACGCTAGGCCGCGCCCCTCGCACCCCGCGTCGGTCACGCGACTGATGGGTACGGCGACGCGGATCAGTCACCTGACCGACGCGGCTGCCCCCGCCCGCTCCCTACCGTTCCGGCCATGACCCGACGACCTGAACCCTATTCGGCGATCGTGATGGCGATCCTGGCCCTCGCCTTCTGCGCCTGGGCCCTTTCCACCCTGCCCCTGCAGGGCGCGGTGATCCTCGTGGTGGCCAGCGTGCTCGGCTGGAGCGGCTGGATCACCTTCAGCTACACCCGCCCCGTACGATCCCGCAAAGTGATCGCCGTCTACCTGTGCGCGGTCGGATTCCAGCTCATCCACATGGCGGAGGAGTACACCGGCGGCTTCCCCCACGAAATCGTCGAACTGTTCAACTCGCCACGCGACTGGCCCGAGAAGGAGTTCCTGCTGGTGTTCGTCTTCGGATTCGGCGCCCTCTACTTCTTCGCCGGCGCCGGAGCCCTCTACCGGATCAGGGTCGCCAACTTCTTCCTGTGGTGGTACGCCCTGGGCGCCGGCCTGCTCAACGGCATCGCGCACTTCGTCTTCCCCATCATCAAGGGCGGCTACTTCCCCGGCCTCTACACCGCGGCAGGCCACCTGATCATGAGCGCGCTGCTGATCACCTTCCTGGTCCAGGAGAACCGCCGCCTCAAAGCGGAGGTGTGACACACCTCGCATCCCGCACCCGTCACACCACCCACCGCGGCGGCATCTCCATGAAGACCAACACGCCACCACGGTAGGGACCACCCATGAACCAGCCCCCGATCGCCCTCATCACCGGCGCCGCCACCGGCATCGGCCGCGCCACCGCCGACCTGCTCGCCGCCCGGGGAACGACCGTCCTCATCGGCGCCCGCGACCCCCACCGCGGCGAGCGGGCCGCCGCCGCCATCCGCGCCACCGGCGGCCACGCCCACGCCCTCACGCTGGACGTCACCGACGCCGCCACCGTGCACGCCGCCGCCTCCTGGATCGACGACCGCTTCGGCCGCCTCGACGTCCTGGTCAACAACGCCGCCATCACCGGATCAGGTCACGCCGCCCCGCAGGACGCCCGCGACCGCGCGCCCAGCTCCGTCGACGTGGACCTGGTCCGCGCCGTCTTCGACACCAACGTCTTCGCCGTGATCACCGTGACCAACACGATGCTGCCCCTGCTGCGGCGATCTGCGGCCGCGCGCATCGTCAACCTGTCGAGCCACTCCGCCTCGCTGACCATGACCGCGCAGGTCGACGGCCCCCTGTCAGGGCTGACATCGGCCGCCTACTCCCCGTCGAAGACCGCCCTGAACGCGCTCACCCTGCAGTACGCCAACGAGCTGCGCAAGGACGGCATCCTCGTCAACGCCGCCGCCCCCGGCTACGTCGACACCGCCATCAACGGCCACACCGGCGTGCTCACCCCCGCCCAGGGCGCCGCCATCGTCGTGCGCCTGGCCACCCTCGGCCACGACGGCCCGACGGGCGCCTTCCACAGCCAGGAAGGCCCCCTGCCCTGGTAACCGGCCACCGCCCGTGAGGGGCCCACCTCCCACGGGCCGCCTGTGAGGGCCCGCCTCCCGCGGGTCCTCACACCTCCATGCGCAACACCATCCCCGGCCACTGACCCACCGTGAACGGCTCCTCCCGCACGAACCCGCACCCCTCGTAGAACCGCACCAGATCCCCGCCGTCACCGGCATAGCAGTCCACCCGCAACACCCGCCTGCCGCGCGCCCTGGCCTCCCGCTCGGCCCACTCCAGCAACCCCGCACCCACCTTGCGCCCGGCGAACGCCCGATCGATCACCAGCGCCTGCACATACAACTCCGGCTCAGGCGACGCCTTCACATACGACGGCGGCACCTCACCCACCGTCACCGTCCCCGCGGGCACCCCGTCCAGCACCGCGATCCGCATGCCACCCGACGCCGCCCACGCCCGCACCTGCTCCTCACGCTTGGCGTTGCCGGTGAACGGCTGATCACCCCACTGCCCCGTACGGCCCCGCGCCACCATCCACGCCACCGCGCTGTCGAACATCGCCAGCACCGCGGGCACATCGCCCGCATCCCCGACCCGAATTTCCATCCGCCGACCATACTGGGACAGATGAAGATCCATCACCTCAACTGCGGCTCCATGCGGCCCCGCGGCACCAGCCCCACCGTCTGCCACGTCCTGCTCATCGAACACGACACCGGCCTCGTCCTGGTCGACACCGGCATCGACACCCACATCCCCCTGGTGTCGAAATGGCTGCTCAACCCCGCCCTCGACCCCGTACAAACCATCACCGCCCAGCTCAAAGCCCGCGGCATCAACCGCACCGACGTCACCGACATCGTCCTGACCCACCTGGACTTCGACCACGCCGGAGCCCTGCCCCGCTTCCCCCACGCCCGCATCCACCTGCACGCCGACGAGCACACCGCCCGCACCCACTCCCGCTACCAGCCCGCCCAATGGGCCCACCACCCCCGCTGGACCACCTACCACGGCGCCGGACAGCCCTGGATCGGCGGCCTCACCGCCCTACCCCTCGACGGCCTCGACGACCTGTTCCTCGTCCCGCTGCCCGGCCACAGCCCAGGCCACTGCGGCGTCGCCGTCCACACCGGCGGCCCGACCCCCTGGCTTTTGCACGCCGGCGACGCCTACTTCAACCGCCACCCCGACCGCCCCACCCGCCTGAGCGAAGCCATGGTCGCCACCCACCATCGCACCCGCCAAGCCACCCGCCGACGCCTCGACCACCTGCCCGCCGACACCGTACGCGTCTTCAGCGCCCACGACGCCGCCGAACTGGCTACCCTCGCAACGCCCGCGCCAGCAGATTCGCCCCCTCCACCACCACCGGCTCGGTGAGGAACACCGGCGACTGCGCCATGAACCGCGGCACACCACCCCGATGCTCATCGGCGGCGTGCACCGTGAACGGATGCACCAAGAACACATCCCCCGGCTCACCGGTCGCGTGCGCCACCGGGAATCCACGGCTGGCCTCATCGACCACCGGACCCGCCTCCATCGGATCCAGCACCCGCCCCTCCAGCGCCGCCGCGACCGCCCGATGCGAACCCACCCGGATCCGCGTCGGCGCGTCATCGGCACCCACCGACGACAACAACGTCAGCAGCAACATCGTCTGCGGACGCCCACCGGTCGCATACCCGCCGTCCGGCAGCACCACATTCGCATCGATGTGCCAGCCCCGATCGTCGATGACCGCCCTGCCAGGGAACCGCACCGGAATCATTCCCAGCGCACCCCGCGGCGCCCAGCCGCCCTTCCCGCACACCACATCCAGCGCCTCAGCCACCAGATGACTGCGCGCCACCTCACCCAGCGGCCCCTGACCCGTCATGTCCGACGCCCACACCACCGGCTCATCCCACCCGGAAGCGTCGTCGGGGGAGCGGCCGATCTGCGCCCACACCTGCGCCCGCGCCGCATCGGCGAGCTCACGCGGCGACGCGCCCGTCAGCTTGACGAAACCGTCACGGACGAACGCCTCAACGTCGATGATCTGCATGCCCACCACCGTAGCCACCAGGTCAACCGAATTCAGACCAGCCTTTCAGACCAGCCCTCCGCAGCCCGACCCTTCCAGCCCAGCCCTTCCAGCCCAGCCCATCCGGCCTCGCCCTTCCGGCCCGGTCCTCTCCAGGCAAGCCCTCTCCAGGCCGCCCTCATCAGGCCAGCCTCTGCAAGCCGCCCTCCGCAAGTCGCCTTTCAGACCAGGCTCAGCTGGTCGAACGGCCGCGCCACCACCGGCGCACCCACCGGCGCCATCCCATACGAAGCCGCCAGCTGCGCGATCTGCCCCACGATCCGCTCCTCATACGCCGCCGACGGCACCCCCGAACGGTCGTACAACTCCTCATACCGCGCCACCAGCGCCGGATGCCGCTCACCCAGCCACTGCAGGAACCACTGCCGCGTCCCCGACGGCAACCGCAACACCACCGGATGTACCCCCGCCGCCCCCGACGCCGCGATCCGCCGCACCGTCGCCGCCAGCTGATCACCCGCATCCGTCAGCAACGGCAACACCGGCGCCATCAGCACATGCGTCGCCACCCCCGCCTGCGCCAGCGCCGACACCAGCTCCAACCGCGCCTGCGACGAGACCGCACCCGGCTCCGTCGCCCGGCGAATCCGCTCATCGACCGACGCGATCGACACCGCCACCTGCGTGCCCGACCGCGCCAGCACCTCCACATCACGCAACACCAGCGGCGACTTGGTGTACACCGTCAACGCCACCCCCGCCCGCGCCGCCGCCGCCACGATCTGCGGCATCAACCCGTAAACCCGCTCCGCCTCCTGATAGCAGTCACCACTGACCCCCACCGCCAGCGGCTGACCATCCCAGCGCTGCACCTCACGCGCGAACCGCGCCGCCGCATTGGCCTTCACCACCACCCGCGTGTCGAAGTCACGCCCGGCATCCAGCCCCAGCCGCCGATGACCACCCCGCGACACACACCCCAGACAGGCGTGCGCGCACCCCCGGTACGGCGAGACCGCCCACCCCTGCGGAATCCCCGCCCAGTCCGGCACCCGCTCGATGATCGTGCGCGCCTGGGTCTCGAAAAACCCGCCACGCAGCACCGACCGCCGCTCGATCAACGGCCGATCGTCTCGAGCCTTCTCCACAAGCGAAAGCGCGTCCCAACCCACACCACCCAATGGAACACGTATTCGAGCAACCCCGCAAGCTAATGTGCACAACCATGGCCTGGATCCTGCTCGCCCTCGCAATCGCCACCGAAGTCCTCGCCACCACCGCCCTCAAACTCAGCAACGGCCTGACCAACTGGTGGACCGCCGCCGTCGTCCTCGGCTACGGCGCCTCCTTCACCCTCCTGTCCCAAGCACTCAAACTCCAGCTCGAAGTCGGCACCGCCTACGCCGTCTGGTCCGGCGCCGGCACCGCCGCCATCGCCGTCATCGGCGCCCTGTTCCTCGGAGAAAGCCTCACCCTCCCCAAGATCGCCGGCATCGTCCTCATCATCGGCGGCGTCGTCGTCCTCAACCTCGCCGGCACCTCCCACTGACCCAAAAACCCCTTCGCACCCCCACAAACCCCCTCCATAGACTCGAACCCGTGCTGAAGCCCGAATACCCCATAACCACCGAGCGCCTCACCCTGCGCCCCTTCACCCACGACGACCTCGACGCCATCCACGCCTACAGCAGCCGCCCCGACGTCGCCCGCTACCTCTACTGGGAACCCCGCGACCGCGCCGCCGCCCAGACCTACCTCGACAAAGCCGTCAACCGCACCACCATCAACGCCGAAGGCGACATCATCGACCTCGCCGTCACCCGCAACGACACCGGCCAGACCATCGGCAGCGTCCTGCTCATCCTCACCAGCCACACCCACCGGCAAGGCGAAATCGGCTACATCCTCCACCCCGGCCACCACGGCCACGGCTACGCCACAGAAGCCGCCCGCGAAATGCTCCGCCTCGGCTTCGACGACCTCCACCTCCACCGCATCATCGGCCGCCTCGACGCCCGCAACACCGCCTCCGCCCGCGTCCTGGAAAAACTCGGCATGCGCCGCGAAGCCCACCTCGTCGAAAACGAACACGTCAAGGGCGAATGGTGCGACGAAGCCATCTACGCCATGCTCCGCCGCGAATGGCAAGCCCGATGACCAACCCCACCGAGCCCATCGGGCCCTCCGGCCCCTCCGGTCCCACCGACCCCTCCGGCCCCTCCGGTCCCACCGACCCCTCCGGCCCCGCGGGCTACAGCCACCTCTTCGACGCCCACCCCGGCTACCTCAACACCGCCAGCTACGGCCTGCCACCCCGCACCGCCACCGACCACCTCACCACCGTCCTCGACCAATGGCGCACCGGCTCCACCGACTGGCACCCCTGGGATGCCACCGTCGGCCACGCCCGCACCGCCTTCGCCCACCTCATCGACGCCGACCCCGCCGACATCACCATCAGCTCCACCGCCAGCCAGATCATCTCCACCATCGCCACCGCCCTGCCACCCCGCGCCCGAGTCCTCGTCCCCGACATCGAATTCACCAGCAACCTCTACCCCTGGCTCACAGCCGGCGCCACCGTCGAAACCGCCCCACCCGACCGCCTCGCCGACGCCCTCCACCCCGGCATCGACGCCGTCGCCTTCAGCCTCGTGCAATCAGCCACCGGCCACGTCGCCGACCTGCCCGCCATCACCACCGCCGCCCGCGACGCACGCGCCCTCGTCATCGCCGACGCCAGCCAAGCCGCCGGCTGGCTCCCCATCACCACCACCGGCATCGACGCCCTCGCCTGCGCCGCCTACAAGTGGCTCCTGGCCCCACGCGGCGCCGCCTTCGGCTACCTCTCACCGGCCCTGCGCGAACGCATGACCCCCCTGGCCGCCAACTGGTACGGCACCGCCGACCGCGACAACGGCTACTACGGCCTGCCCATGCACCTGGCACCCGACGCCCGCGCCTACGACCTGTCACCCGCCTGGTTCAGCTACGTCGGCGCCGCCCCCGCCCTCGACCTGCTCAACCACATCGGAGTGCCCGCCATCCACCGCCACAACCTCACCCTGGCCAACCGCCTGCGCACCGGCCTCGGCCTGCCACCCTCCGACAGCGCCATCGTCAGCCTCGACATCGACGGCACCCGCCTGCACCAAGCAGGCATCCGCGCCGCCACCCGCGCCGGCCGCACCCGCCTGTCCTTCCACCTCTACACCACACAAGCCGACGTCGACGCCACCCTGGAAGCCCTCACATGACCCACACGATCTACCACCTCGCCTACGCCACCCACTGGGCCGACGCGGGGGAGACCTACACCCACTCCACCCGCGGCCGCACCCTCGCCGACGAGGGCTTCATCCACTGCAGCACCGACCTCGACCAGCTCCACCAGGTCGTCACCCGCTACTACGCCGACGTCGACCCCGCCGACCTGATCGTCCTGCACATCGACCCCACCGGGCTCGACATCCGCCTCGAAGGCGGCTTCCCCCACCTGTACGGCCCGCTGCCCCGCTCAGCCGTTCACGCGCACAGCGCCCTCTGAAACGGCCCCGCTCAGCCGTTCACGCGCACAGCACCCTCTGAATCCGCCGCGCCGCCAGCCACAACCCCGCCGCCACCATCACCACCAGATACGCGGCATGCCCCAGCAGACCCCACCCGACCTGCCCCAGCGCCAGCCCACGCACCAGCTCCACCGCATGGAACAGGGGAGTGGCCGCCACCACCGCCTCCAGCACCGGCGGATAGGCGCCCACGGGGGAGAAGGTGCCGGAAAACAGGAACAACGAGAACTGCGCCGCCGTCAGCAGATCGAAATCCTGCCACCCCCGCATGAACGTCGACGCCGCCATCCCCACCGCGCCGAACGCCAGCCCCACCAGCAACGTCGCGGGAAAAGCCGCCAGCGCCCACCACGGCTCGGCCAGATCGAAGACCACCATCACCACCAGGAACGCCGCCGTGTAGAACGCGCTACGGATCATCGCCCACGACAGCTCACCCAGCGCCACCTCGAACGGCCGCACCGGCGTCGCCAAAATCGCCTCGAACGTCTTGGCGTACTTCATCTTGAAGAAGAAGTTGAACGTCGTCTCCGCCAGCGCGCCGTTCATCGCCGACGCCGCCAGCATCGCCGGAGCCACGAACACCGCATACGAGATCACCCGCCCATCACCCAGCGGAATCTCACCCACCAGCGCACCCACGCCGACACCGATCGACAACAGGTACAGCAACGGCTCGAAGAACCCCGACAACAACACCAGCCAGTACGACGCCCCGCTGCGCAACGCCCCCACATTACGGTTGACCACCGCGCCCACCCGCCGCGGCGACACCCCCTGATCCAGACTCCGCACCAGCCGCCGGGCCACCGCCACCGACATCATCGCAAGCCCCTCATCCCGCCCTCAGCACGCTTCATCCCGCCCACACGCCCCACCACGCCAACCAAACGCCCGACAACCAAACGCCTGATCACGCCTAATCACGCAGCCTGCGGGCGAACGCCACCCGCGCCCACCACAACCCGCCCACCACGAACGCCCCCAGCACCGCCACATGCGCCCACGCCGGCCACGGCGTCACCTCACCCAGCGTCGCCCACCGGCACAACACCACCGCATGCCACAACGGCGACACATACGCCAGCACCCGCAACCAGCCCAGCTGCTCCACCGGGAAGAACACCCCGGAGAACAACGTCGCCGGAATCATCACGAACCGGAACAACAACGCGAAGTAGCTGTCATGCTCGATCGACGCCGCGAACGCCGTCACCGGAGCCGCCACCGCCACCGTCAACACCGCCGCCACCAGCGGCGTCACCAACGCCCACGGCGAGGCCAACCCCCCGAACGGCCACACCACCAGCAGGAACACCGCCACCGCGATCTGCACCCGAACCACCAGATACAGCAACCAGCCCCGCAACATGTCCCAGATCGACACCCGCGTCGCATACATCGCATGCGCCGAACGATCCCACTTGAACGACCCCAGCACCGGATACGTCGACTCACCCAACGCCATCTGGAACGCCGTCGACGCCAGCACCCCCGGCACGATCCACTGCGCGTAACTCACCCCGCCGAGCTCGCCCACATACTGCCCCACCCCCAGCCCGATACTGGCCAGAAACAACAGCGGCAACGCGAACGACGAGAACAACGACGCCCGCCACAACCGCTTGTACAGCACCATGTAGCGCTCGAACACCGCATACGTCGCCGACGCCATCAGTCGACCAACGTCCGGCCGGTCAAGTGCAGGAACACATCCTCCAGCGACGAACGCCGCACCAGCACGCTCGACGGCGTCAACCCCCGCCGATGCACCTCGTTCACCGCCGCGTCGCCGTCCTTGGCATACAACAACAGGCGATCGGGCAACGGATCCACCCGCTCACCCACCCCCTGCAGCAACGGCACCAACCCCGCCAGCTCATCGAGCCCGAACCTCAACTCCACCACCTCGGGGGAGGAGTAGGCCTCGATCAGCTGACGCGGCGACCCCTCCGCCACGATCCGGCCCCGGTCCATCACCACCAGCCGATCACACAACTGCTCGGCCTCATCCATGTAGTGCGTCGTCAGAACCAGCGTCACACCCCGCTGCTTCAACCGGAACAACCGCTCCCACAGCAGATGACGCGCCTGCGGATCCAACCCCGTCGTCGGCTCGTCCAGCAACACCAGATCCGGATCGTTGACCATCGCCCGCGCGATCGTCAACCGCCGCTTCATCCCGCCCGACAGCGGCTCCACCAGCGACGACGCCTTCTCCGTCAGCTGCGCGAACTCCAGCAGCTCCTCCGCCTTGGCCCGCGCCTGCGCACGGCTCAACCCGAAATACCGGGCATACGTTGTCAGGTTCTCCCGCACATTCAGATCGGGATCCAGATTGTCGAGCTGCGGGCACACCCCCAGCCGCGCACGGATCGCCGGACCCTCCACCCGCGGATCACGCCCCAGGATCCGCAACTCGCCCGCCGACGGCATCGACACACACGAGATCATCCGCATCGTCGACGACTTGCCCGCCCCGTTGGGCCCCAGGAACCCGAACGCCTCCCCAGGCGCCACCTCGAGGTCGATCCCGTCGACCGCCGTGAAATCACCGAAGCGTTTGACCAGCCCACGGGCCTGGATAAGAGGTTCAGCCACGGTAGGAGAGACTAAACGTCGCCTCCGACACTTCCGCAACCAGATAACCGCCGAGCCAGCCAAAGAGGGAACAGCTCATGGACCCCCGCACCGCCGCCCAGCACTTCGCCGACACCTGGCAACACGGCTGGACCCACCACGACGTCGACGCCATCATCGCCCTCTACACCGACGACGCGGTCCACACCTCGATGCCCTTCCGCCCCCCGCACACCGGCAAAACCCAGATCGCCGCCTACATCAGGCGATCCTTCGAGGCCGAACACTCACCCCGCGTCGTCTTCTCCACCCCGCTCGTCGACGGCCCGCACGCCGCCATTGAATACCACGTCACCGCGGGGGAGACCACCCTGGCCGGCTGCGTTTTCGTCACCTTCGACAACGACGGCATGGCCGTACGGACCCGCGACTACTGGCACGAAACCCCCTGACCCGCCCCGGCGGCCGGGGGAGAGGCTCCTTGCCAGCCCGGCAGCGACACCAGCCGCTCCAGGCCGTCACAGACTGTTACAGCGGCACGCGCACCGACGGAGCGACCTGCTGCGCACCCATCGGGGGAGCCTGCATCGGGTTCTGCATCGGGTTCTGCACGGGCATCGGCCGCACCATCTGCCGCGTCGCCTCCTCGGCCGGCGAAACCGGCATGGGACGCTGCTGAGCGCACCCGCCACGGCAGTATCCGTTGGTGACGATGAGCCGGCCACGCAGCGGCGTGTACGAGTCACGCCCTGTCGCCGGAAGAACCCCCTGGCACACCTGGCACAAGACTGCGTCGTTCCCCACGGGTGTACTCCTTTATCCAGATGTAGCTACTGCCAATCAGACTAAAGAGGTACATCACAGAAGTGTCGCAATTCCACGAGCCGTCAAGAGACCGGTCAGAAACCTCTACTTGACATAACGTCCATTATCAAGCAAACACACGATCACATACAGCCAGCCCCACACCACACCGGCATAGGCTGTCCACCATGAATCTGGGTCCCACCGAGATCCTCCTCTTCCTCGCCATCCCCACCATCATCATGGGATTCGGCGTCGTCCTCGTCGCCAGGAGCGCCAAGGCCAGAAGCAGAGCCAGCATCCCACGCCGACACCTCGACCCACACGAACTCGACACAACCGTCCAGACACTCGTCACCGACGGCCAGCACGTCCAAGCCATCAAACTCGTCCGCGAACACACCGGCATGCGCCTCATCGACGCCAAAAACCTCGTCGACGGCGTCGCCCGCGGCCAATCCCTGCTCCAGCACCCCGCCATCCAACGCCTCGCACCCAGACAACCCCACATCGCCCCCTACGGCCCCGACCTGGCCACCCGCGTCCGCGACCTCAAAGCCGCAGGACGCACCGACCAGGCGATCTTCCTCGTCCGCGGCGAAACCGGCATGGACGAGGAAGCCGCCACCAAGTTCGTCGACATCCTCTGATCACAAGAACGCCCACAAAGACCCTGACCACGCGGCATCGCAGCGCGTTACGATCGAGACATGCCGAGCCTGGCGATCTCCACCACGGGCCTGATCCTCCTCACCGTCCTGGTGACTTTGGCGATCATCGCCCTGATCCTCCTGGCGGTGCGTTTCGTGCACCACCCCCGCAACAGTCTCACCGTCAGCGAGCACCTGATGGACCAGGCTCGCGAGCTCAAGGCCCATGGCCGGATGGACGACGCGGTGTTCCTGGTCCGCGGCGAGGCCGGGATGAGCCATCGTGCCGCGGTCCGCTTCGTCCGCCGTCTTTAACGCCCCAAATCCGGAAATATACCGAAACCATACAGAAGGTGGATTCTGTCTGGTTTGGAATACCTTTCGTTGACCGTGAACCGACCGGGCGCCCGCTGTCGTCTGAGCCGTTGTGAAGTTGCCACGGCTCGTCACCCTCGCCCTCTCGGCCCTCATGGCGGCCGCCGTCGTGACGCTCCTGGTCACGACGCCTGCCGTACCCGGCCATGGCCCGCCGTCGCCATGCCCCTCTCGCTGGGACGGCGACCGGTTCGGCGGCTGGGTTCCCGAGACGTCCCGTCTCGCTGGCGTGGACGACGTGCTCGTGCCCGGCTCCCCCGTCGAGGTGCTGTTCTGCGCCTACTCCGGCGAGAACGTCGAGGCGCGGAGGCCGCTCACCGGATCCCGTCCGGTGGCTGGCGCTGACCGGATTGCCCGTGACCTGTCGTTCCTGGCCGCGACCCCAGACTCGGCACTCTCCGTCTGCACGGCGATCGGAGGGCGTGCGACCAGCTATCTGCTGCGCTTCACCTACGGTGACGGCGCCGTGGTGTGGGTGGGCAGCGCCGATGAGCCCACTTCCTGCGCGACCACGACGAACGGGACGGTCACCAGCCTCGTCTACATCGGCGAGTCGTTGACCGAGGCGTACGACAGTGGCGGCTGGGAACTCCCCAGGGCTGACAGCGCCTGCGACAGCGGCGGGCGGCGCGGTCAGCATGAGCGGCTGGTGCCGGAGGGGGCGACGTCGGTGGTGGTGTGCCGGCGTGTGGCGGACACGTGGACCGGTTCGCGATACGGCGAGGCGGAGGCGCGCAGGCTGGCCGGGTTGCTGAACGCTTCGCCGGCCTACCCTGGCGAGCCGGGTGGGTGTATAGGGCCTCCTGGTCTGTTTCGTGTGGCCTTCGGCTATCCGGAGGGTCCCCCGGCGTCCGTGACGGTGCGGGGCGGGTGTGCTTTCACGGCGCTGCTGGTGGCGGAGGTGGGCGAGCCGGTGTGGCGGGAGGTGCGCCTACTGGCCTCGCACGGCTGAGGTTGCTCCTCTCCCCCGTCCGGCGCATGTGAACCTGGTGCATCTCATATGTGAGATATGGTTGCCGGTTATGGCAGACGACTACCTGGGCCGCATCGGCCGCCTGATCCGTGACGCACGTCAGCACCGTGGCTGGACTCAGCTTCAGCTGGCGGATGCGCTCGGTACGTCGCAGAGTGCGGTGAACCGGATCGAGCGCGGCAACCAGAACATCAGTCTTGAGATGATCGCGCGGATCGGTGAGGCTCTCGACAGCGAGATCGTGTCGCTGGGGTATGCGGGTCCGATGCATCTGCGGGTGGTGGGTGGTCGCCGGTTGTCGGGGGCGATCGACGTGCGGACGTCGAAGAACGCGTGTGTGGCGTTGCTGTGTGCGGCGTTGCTGAACGACGGGCGGACGATTCTGCGCAGTGTGGCGCGGATCGAGGAGGTGTACCGGATCCTGGAGGTGTTGTCGTCGATCGGGGTGCGGGCGCGGTGGGTGAACGGGGGCGATCTGGAGATCGTTCCGCCGTCGCGGCTGGAGCTGGAGGCGATGGACACCGAGGCGGCTCGCCGTACTCGTAGTGTGATCATGTTCCTGGGGCCGTTGATGCACCGGTTCGAGCAGTTCACGCTGCCGTATGCGGGTGGGTGTGATCTGGGGACTCGGACGGTTCAGCCGCATATGACGGCGCTTCGGCAGTTCGGGCTCGAGGTGGCGGCGACGCAGGGGTTCTATCACGCGCAGGTGGATTCGTCGGTGTCGCCGACGCGGGCGATCGTGTTGACCGAGCGGGGCGACACGGTGACGGAGAACGCGCTGATGGCGGCGGCGCGGCATGACGGGGTGACGGTGATCCGTAACGCGTCGTCGAATTACATGGTGCAGGATCTGTGCTTCTTCCTGGAGGAGCTGGGGGTCAAGGTCGAGGGCATCGGGACGACGACGTTGACGGTGCACGGGGTGCCGGTGATCGATCGTGATGTCGACTACTCCCCCAGTGAGGATCCGGTGGAGGCGATGTCGCTGCTGGCGGCGGCGGTGGTGACGGGGTCGGAGCTGACGATTCGCCGGGTTCCGGTGGAGTTCCTGGAGATCGAGCTGGCGGTTTTGGAGGAGATGGGGCTCGATTGCGAGCGGGGGCTGGAGTATGCGGCGGCCAATGGCCGTACGCGGCTGGTGGATCTGACGGTTCGGCCGTCGAAGCTGGTCTCCCCCATCGACAAGATCCATCCGATGCCGTTTCCTGGGCTGAACATCGACAATGTGCCGTTCTTCGCGGCGATCGCGGCGTCGGCGCAGGGGTCGACGTTGATTCATGACTGGGTGTACGACAATCGGGCGATCTATCTGACGGAGCTGACGCGGCTGGGGGCGTCGGTGAAGTTGCTGGATCCGCATCGGGTGCTGGTGGAGGGTCCGACGCGGTGGCGGTCGGCGGAGATGATGTGTCCTCCGGCGTTGCGTCCTGCGGTGGTGGTGCTGCTGGCGATGCTGGCGGCTGAGGGGACGTCGGTGCTGCGGAACGTGTATGTGATCAATCGGGGGTACGAGGATCTGGCCGAGCGGCTGAATGCCGTGGGGGCTCGGATCGAGACCTTCCGCGACATCTGATCGGGGTGCTCTCCCCCGCTGGTGTGGAGTCGGTGCTGGGTGCCCGGGTGGTGGACTGGGTGCCCGTGCGGCCGTGGGCGGTGGCGCGGGTGCTGCTCGATGACGGCCGTCGGGTGGTGGTCAAGGGTGATCGGGGTGTGCACCGTACGGCGGGGCGGCCGGAGCGTGAGGCGGCGGCGTTGCGGTTGCTGGCGGAGGGGCTGGGGGTGGTTGTGGCTCCTGGGGTGCTGGCGGCGGGGTCGTCGTGGGTGGTGATGGAGGATCTGTCGCCGCGGGTGGCGTTGGATGGGTTGATCCGGCGTGATGGGGTGGGTCCGCATCGGGGGCGGTTGGAGGCTTTCGCGCGGGTGCTGGGGACTTTGGGGGCGGTGAGTGCGGGGCGGGTGTCGTCGTTCGGTCCGCGCGAGTGGCCGCCTGCTGGGTTGCCTGCTGGGTTGCTGGAGGCGGGCGTGGCGCTGGAGGGGGCGGCGTTGCGGGAGTTCGGGCTGGCTGTGGGTGTGCTGGCCGAGCCTGGGCCGTTCGAGGCGCTGAGTCATGGGGACGCCGAGGCGAACAATGTGCTGGTGTGTGCGCTGGGTGAGCCGGATGAGCGGCTGATCGACTTCGAGTTGTCGGGCAGGGCGCACGCGGTGCTGGACGCGGTGGGTTTTCATGTGCCGGGTCCGGCGTGGATGGCGGTCGGTGGCGCGGGTGAGGTGTATCGGCGGGCGCTGGCGGCCGGGGTGGCGCAGGCCGAGGACGACCGGGTGTACGGCGAGGCGCTGGGCGCGGCGTGTTTGATGTGGGCGGTGGCGCGGTTGCGGCGCTGGCCTGTGCTGGATGGGCGGCCTGCCGGTGATGACAGCCGGGTGCAGTTGGTGTCGACGCTGGAGGCCGCGGCCGGGGTGGCACAGGTGTGGCGGGTGTGGCCGGCGCTGTCGGGGTGGGCATGGCGGGTGTCGGCGTGGTTGCGGCGCCGGTGGGCGGATGCCGATGTGGATGTGGCGGCGCTGGCGCCTTATACGGTGCGGCGGGGCTAGGCGGGGGTTTGCGCCTGGTGGTCGCGGGCGCAGGCGTCGAGGAGTCCGGGCAGGAGCTCGTCGATGTCGTCGCGGCGCAGGGTGTTCATGCGGGAGGTGCCGGCGTAGTGCTGGCGGATGAGGCCGGCTTCGCGCAGCACGTTGAAGTGGTGGGTGGCGGTGGAGCGGGCGACGGGGATGTCGAAGTGGCCGCAGCTGATGGGGTCGGTGGCCAGGTGGAGCTGGGCGACGATGCTGCGGCGGACGGGGTCGACGAGGGCTTCGAGGACGCCTTGGAGGGTGATGTCGGCGCGGTCGGGGTGGGGCGGGACGCGGCTGGTCATCGGGGCCTCCTCCGGGTTGTCGACGGCCGTCGAATGTCGAAGGTTATCAAACTTCTGTGGTGTGGCCGGTGTACGGCGTAGCGGTGCGGAAACTGTCGGTGGCCGCGGCTACCTTGGGGGCGCTGGGTGGTGCTGTGCGGTGTCGAGGTGGAGGGGGTCGGGGGTTGCGCCCTGCGGAGCTGAACCGGTTGTCGGTGGCCGAGGCGGCCGATCGGTATGTGGAGCTGGTGCGGGCGCGCACGTTGACGGGGGCGTTGTCGCCGTCGACGGCGGAGGTGTATGGGCGTGACGTGGCGACGCTGGTGGAGTTGGCGGGTGCGGAGACGGTGCTCGACGATCTGTCGGGGGCGGATGTCGATGCGATCTTGCTGGCGTTCGCGCGTAAGCCCGATGGGCGGCGGGCGGAGCCTGACGGGCGGTTGCAGAGTGCGTCGTCGCAGGCGCGGTTTCGTCGGTCGATCTCGGCGTTGTTCAAGCATGCGACGTTGGCGGGGTGGGTGCAGATCAATCCGATGACGACGTCGACGGTGATGGCGCGTGAGCGTGGCGGGTTGCGGGCGGAGCGGCGGGCGTTGACGCGGGAGCAGGCGCAGGGGTTGATCGGTGCGGCGGCGTCGGCGTCTCCGGCCGTCGAGGGGCGGCGTGATCAGCGGGTGCAGGTGCGTGACGGGTTGATCGTGTTGTTGCTGGCGACGGTGGGTCCGCGGGTGTCGGAGCTGGTGCGGGCGAATGTGGAGGATTTCTTCACCAACGACGGTGTGCGGTATTGGCGGATCTTCGGCAAGGGTGGCAAGACGCGTGACGTGCCGTTGCCTGGGCTGGTGGGGCAGGCGTTGGACGCGTATCTGGTGGAGGGGCGTCCTGCGTCGTCGGAGAAGGCGTTGTTGTTGTCGTGGCGGGGGCGGCGGCTGGCTCGCGGGGATGTGCAGGGGGTGATCGATCGGGTGCAGCGTGAGGTGGATCCTTCGCAGCGGCGGTCGGTGACGCCTCACGGGTTGCGGCATACGACGGCGACGCATTTGCTGGCGGACGCGGTGGACATGGATGCGGTGCGGCGGGTGCTGGGGCACAGCGATCTGTCGACGTTGGGGCGGTATCGGGATGAATTGCCTGGGGAGTTGGAGGTGGCGATGCGGTCGCATCCGTTGTTGCGGCCTCGCAAGGGCGAGTGAGTGAGTGCGCTTGCCGGGGCGCCTCTCCCCCGGGCTGAGGCTTTGTGGGCTGAGGCTTTGTGGGCTGAGGCTTTGTGGGCTGAGGGTGTGTGGGCTGAGGGTGTGCCTGACCACGGGCCTGTGGTCAGGCACACGCTGTGCCGAGCGCTCCCCTGTCTGGGGGCCGTGAGCCGATTGGCCCGGCAGCCAGGCCCTCCGCTGACCGTGTTCAGTCCGCTGACCGTGTTCAGTCCCCTAACGGTATTCAGTCCCCCGTGGATCCGCCTGTGGCAGGGGTGTACAGCTGTGTGGTGGTCCGGCCGGTGAGGTCCTCGAGTGACACCTCGTGCCGCGACCCGTCCTGCAGGATGACCGTGACGCCCTTGACCCCTCCGCGGGGTGAGGCGTTCTCGTGTGCCTCGGTCGTGGGCGCGTCCGGCCACCAGGCGGCGAAGTAGCCGCCGGCGACGGTGGCGGTCACGGTGCCCTGCGCGTCGGTGAGGAGCTCGACGCCCATTACGTCGTCGCCGACTCGGCCGGTGACGGTGCGTACGCTTTCCTCGCTGGTGCTGAGGACCGAGCCCAGGACGGCGCGTGCCGATCCGGCGGGGACGGGTGGGAGCGGGCGTGCGTCGGGTCCGGGGGTGCTGCCATGGGAGCCGATGAGGTCGCCGTTGAGGAGCAGGCAGGTGATCTCGGCGAGGTGGCTGCTGTTGTCGTTGACGTAGACGAGGGTCCAGGGACCGCGGCCTTCGGTCACCACGGGCCGGAAGTCGAGCCGATGGCCGGTGGTGCGCTGGGCGGCGTCGTGGGCGCTGTCGAGGCACGTGTTCTGGGCGTCGGTGGCGCGGTCGCCGGTGATGGTGTGTGGTGTGGCGGTCCAGGCGGCGATGGCGGAGCCGCCGCCGAAGACGCCGGGCAGGAGGAGTGCTGCCGCGACGCCGAGGGCCAGTCCCCCGGCGAGGGTGGTGAGGCGTCCGACGGTGAGCCGTCCGACGGTAAGGCGTCCGACGGTGATGGCGCGGCGGTGGCGGGTCTGTGGCGAGAGGGTTCCATTAGCGCCGGCCGCGGCGCCGGCCGTGGGGTCCGCCGTGGGACCCGCCGCGGGGGTCGCTGCGGGGGTCGCTGCGGGGGTCGCTGCGGGGTCGGTGGCCGTTATGCGGGCGAGCAGCGCTTGGGCGGCGGGGTCGGTGCTGGGGTCGTGAGCGGCGTGGGTGACGGCGGGGTCGAGGCCGCGCAGGGTGTGGTGGAGGGTGTCGTTCATCGGGTGCTCCGGGAGTCCACGGTGGCGGGCGCCACGGGCTGGCTTGCGGCGTCGAGGCGGGCGTCGAGGTGGTCGTCGAAGGGGGTGAGAGTGGTGCCAAGGGCGGGCATGGCGTCCCTTGCCGCGTCACGCCCGGTGACGTGTGCGGCGTGTGCGGCGTCTCGTGTGGTGTGGGTGGTGTCACGCGTCAAGCCGTACGCGGTGTCAGGCGGGGCGTCCCAGGAGGTGTCGTGGCTGTTGCCCCGGGCGGTGTCGGCGTGGTGGCGTAGGGCGCGGCGGGCTCGGGTGAGTCTCAGCCGGAAGGCGACGGGTGAGATGCCGAGCACGCGTGCGGCCTGCGGGGCGGTGAGGCCGTCCCATACGGCCAGGGCGAGCGCCTCCTGGTGGCGTGGGCTGATGGTGCGCCACGCCTGGACGAGGTCGAGCCGTCTTGCGACGAGGTCGGGGTCGAGCTCGTGGGCCGCGGCGCCGGTGAGTTGGTGGTCGGCGATGCGGATGGTGAGGGCGTGGCGGCGTTGGTCGGCTCGTTGCCCGTTGCGGAGGGTGCGGTTTGCTACGCCGTACAGCCAGGCTCGTGCTTCGTCGGGTGCGGGGGGTATGTCGTCCAGGCGTCGCCAGGCTACGAGGAAGACGTCGGCGACGATGTCTTCGGCGTGGGAGGGGTGGACGCGTCGTTCGACGAAGCGCAGCAGCGCGGTGTAGGTCTGCTGGTAGAGGTGGGCGAAGCGCTGGGTGCGTGGTGGCCCGGTGTCGGTGGCGTTCATGTCTGGGTCATGTCCGGCAGGCGCGGGGGTGTGTCGCGGTGGGCCTGTGGTTGCTCCGGCATGGTGGCGGCGTCTCCGGGTCCGTATGGCGGCCGTCCGGTGTGGCCGTCCGGTGTGGCCGTCCGGTGTGGTGTGGACGACTTTAGGGCGCTGGTGGACGGAGGGCTGTGCCGTACGGCAGGAGCGGCGGGTGTGGGCCGGGGGTGGGCTGGAGACAGGAGATCGCCGGGAGGCCGTCTGGTGGAGCCTCCCGGCGATGCGTCCCTGGGGTCAGGAGCGGTCGGAGCGGCGCTTCCTGACGAGGTGGTTGCCGACGACGAGGTAGTCGATCTCGGTGCCGAGGAAGCAGCTGATCGCGTCGGCGGGTGTGCACACGATGGGTTCGCCGGCGACGTTGAAGGAGGTGTTGATCAGGCAGGGCACGTCGGTGAGGGCGGTGAACTGGCGTAGCAGGGCGGCCAGGCGGGGGGTGTCGTCGTCGGTGATGGTCTGCACGCGGGAGGTGCCGTCGACGTGGATGGCGCCGGGGATGACGTCGGTGAAGTCGGGTTGGACGGGGAAGACGAAGGTCATGTATGGCGAGCGGGTCTTGCGGCCCATGTCGAAGATCTTCGGCGCGTCGGATTCCAGGACGATCGGGGCGAAGGGGCGGAAGGGTTCGCGGTGTTTGACGCGGGTGTTGATGACGTCCTTGATGTCGGGGAAGGCGGGGTTGGCCAGGATGCTGCGATGGCCGAGGGCGCGGGGGCCGTGTTCGATGCGGCCTTCGAACCAGCCGATGACGACCTTGTCGGTGAGGAGTTTGGCGACCTGGTCGATGAGTTCGTCGTCGCCGAGGCGGTGCCAGTCGATCTGGTCGGCGAAGTCGTGCAGGGCGGCTTCGATGGCGGTGTCGTCGTATTCGGGCCCGAGGTAGGGGGTGATGGGCTGGGGTGTCTTGGGTTGTGCGGCGGTGGTGGGGTGGTTGATCCAGGCGTATACGGCCGCGCCGATGGCGACGCCGGTGTCGCTGGCGCCGAAGCTGACGTCCATGTCGGTGAAGTCGGAGCTTTCGAGGAGTTTGGTGTTGTTGACGCAGTTGAGTGCGACGCCGCCTTCGAACAGCAGGTGGCGCAGGTCGGTTTTGGTTTCGAGGGCGCGTAGCTGGTGGCTGGTGACGACGGTGAGCATCTCCTGGGCGGCGGAGGCGAGGTTGGCGCGGTATTCGACGGTGTCTTGCAGGGGGCCGAAGTGTTGTTCGAGGAGGGGGTCGTAGCAGCGGGCGTCGTCGAGGTCGTGGGGCACGGTGAGGGTGTAGCGGCCGTCGTCGTGGAGTTGGATGAAGTGTTCGAGGAAGGGGTTGGGTGTGGGGGGTTCGGCGAAGCCGGACAGGCCCATGATCTTGTATTCGTCGATGTTGGGGACGAAGCCCAGGTAGCGGGTGATGGAGGCGAACAGCAGGCCGATGGAGTCGGTGGCGGTGATGGCCGATTCCTGGAAGATGGTGATCTTTCCGTCGCGGATTTCTCCGGTGAGGGAGGAGAACAGTTCGGCGCGGCCGTCGCTGATGAGGAAGGCGCTGTCTTTGAGTCCGGCGGAGTAGTAGCCGGTCATGGCGTGGGCCAGGTGGTGGGGGACGAAGACGACCTTGTCGGGGTCGGGGGTGAAGCCGGTGCGGGCGGCGAAGTCGGCGAGGACGGCGTCGTGGCCGAGGGCGTCGATGATGAGGGTGCCTAGCCGGCCGAGGAGGTCGAGTTTGGCTTCGGCTTTCATCGGGGTGTGGGCGAGGCCGAGGAGGAGTCCATTGACGACTTCGGTGGAGAAATTCCAGGGAATGGCAATGAGGTCGACGTCGGAGAATTCGATTCCGGCGAACTCGAGGCACCAGGTGACGGAATTGATCGGGAAGTCTGACGTTTTCTTCTCGCGGTTGAGCCGCTCTTCTTCGACTGCGGCGACGAGTTTGCCGTCGACGAGCAGGGACGCTCCGGCGTCGTGGCCGAGTATGTAGTGTTTGTCGATGCCGACGGCGCCGAAGTGCTCAGCAAAGATGCCAGCGCCGCGGGTGAAGCCGTTGCACCCCAGGACAATCATGTTGGCCTTCCTTCTCTGCTTCTGCGCTACGCGGTCTCGGAATATTCGGGCGACTTTCGTGGCCAGCGTAAGGTCGAATGTGAGGGGCCTTCAATAGGAGTGCCGCATCATCGCGGGTGCGTTTCTCATGGGCGGTTGTGAGTTATGTGAATTCGAGTCGGCGTGCGTGTTCCTGGAGGGAGCGCACGCCGATGTCGCCGCGGATCATGGCTTGGATGCCGGCGGCCGCGGCGGCCAGGCCTTGGATGGTGGTGATGCAGGGGGTGCCGCGCAGGACGGCGGCGGTGCGGATCTCGTAGCCGTCGAGGCGGGGGCCGGAGTGGCCTGGGCTGCCGAAGGGGGTGTTGACGATGAGGTCGATGTGGCCGTCGAGGATGGCCTGCACGCAGGAGGGTGAGCCGTCGTCGGGGCTGTCGGGGCTGTCGCTGTGCTTGCGCAGGATCTGGGTGGGCACGTTGCTGCGGCGGAGCACTTCGGCGGTGCCTTCGGTGGCGAGGATCTCGAAGCCGAGGTCGGCGAGGATCTTGACGGGGAAGATCATGGCGCGTTTGTCGCGGTTGGCGACGGAGACGAACACGCGGCCTTTGGTGGGCAGTTCGCCGTAGGCGGCGGCCTGGGATTTGGCGTAGGCGACGCCGAAGCTGGTGTCGATGCCCATGACTTCGCCGGTGGAGCGCATCTCGGGTCCGAGGACGGTGTCGACGCCGCGGAAGCGGTTGAACGGCAGGACGGCTTCCTTGACGGCGATGGAGGCCTGGGGTGGCAGGTTGCCGCCGTCGCCGGTGGGTGGGAGCAGGCCTTCGGCGCGCAGGCCGGCGATGGTGGCGCCCATCATGATGCGGGCGCAGGCCTTGGCGAGGGGGACGGCGGTGGCTTTGGAGACGAAGGGGACGGTGCGGCTGGCGCGCGGGTTGGCTTCCAGGACGTACAGGACGCCGGCGAACATGGCGTATTGCACGTTGAGCAGTCCGCGTACGCCGATGCCGTGGGCGATGGCGCGGGTGGCGTCGCGGATGCGGGCGATGTCGGTGGAGGCCAGGGTGATGGCGGGCAGGGCGCAGGCGGAGTCGCCGGAGTGGATGCCGGCTTCCTCGATGTGTTCCATGACGCCGCCGAGGTAGAGCTCCTCGCCGTCGAACAGGGCATCGACGTCGATCTCGATGGCGACGTCGAGGAACTTGTCGATGAGGACGGGGTGGTCGCCTTCCTGGCGGGCCTGGTGGGCGGCCAGGTAGGCGGTCAGGGTGTGGTCGTCGTAGGTGATGGCCATGCCGGCGCCGCCCAGGACGTAGGAGGGGCGCACGAGGACGGGGTAGCCGAGGTCGGCGGCGATGCGCAGGGCGTCGTCGGCGGTGTGGGCGGTGCCGTGGCGGGGGGCGAGCAGGCCTGCCTCGGCCAGGACGCGTCCGAAGGCGCCGCGTTCTTCTGCGAGGTGGATGGATTCGGGCGGGGTGCCGGCGATGGGGACGCCGGCGTCCTTGAGTGCTTGGGCGAGGCCGAGGGGGGTCTGGCCGCCGAGCTGGACGATCACGCCGGCGACGGGTCCTGTGCGTTGTTCGGCGTGGACGACTTCGAGGACGTCTTCGAGGGTGAGGGGTTCGAAGTAGAGCCGGTCGGAGGTGTCGTAGTCGGTGGAAACGGTTTCGGGGTTGCAGTTGACCATGACGGTTTCGAATCCGGCGCGTGACAGCTCGAAGCTTGCGTGGACGCAGGCGTAGTCGAATTCGATGCCCTGGCCGATGCGGTTGGGTCCGCTGCCGAGGATGATGACCTTCGGGCGGTCGCCGTACGGGACTTCGGTTTCGACGTCGTAGGTGGAGTACAGGTAGGGCGTGGTGGCGGCGAACTCGGCGGCGCAGGTGTCGACGGTGTGGTAGACGGGCCGGACGCCGAGGCTGTGCCGGAAGTGGCGGATGGCGGTTTCGGTGGTGGCGCGGATGTCGGCGATCTGGCGGTCGCTGAAGCCGTGGGCTTTGGCGCGCAGCAGCCGTGTGGTGTCGAGCGGTCCTGCGGCCAGGGCGGTGGCCTGTTCGTGCAGGAGGTGGAGCTGGTCGATGAACCACGGGTCGATGCCGGTCGCCTCGGCCAGTTGCTCGGGTGTCGCTCCGGCGCGGATGGCCTGCTGCATGGTGCGCAGCCGTCCGTCGTGCGGGGTACGGCAGGCCTGCAGCAGGTGTGTCATGTCGCCGGGCTCTCCTGTCCAGGTGAAGGAGGAGTCCTTCTTCTCCAGGGAGCGCAGCGCTTTTTGGAGGGCTTCGGTGAAGCAGCGGCCGATGGCCATCGCCTCCCCCACGGATTTCATATGGGTGGTGAGGGTCTGGTCGGCTCCGGCGAACTTCTCGAAGGCGAAGCGGGGTGCCTTGACGACGATGTAGTCGAGGGTGGGTTCGAAGGAGGCGGGGGTCTGCTTGGTGATGTCGTTGGGGATCTCGTCGAGGGTGTAGCCGATCGCGAGTTTGGCGGCAATCTTGGCGATCGGGAATCCGGTGGCCTTGGAGGCCAGGGCCGAAGACCGGGAGACGCGCGGGTTCATCTCGATGACGATCATGCGTCCGGTGCGCGGGTCGATGGCGAACTGAATGTTGCAGCCGCCGGTGTCGACGCCCACCTCGCGGATGACCGCGATGGCCACGTCGCGCATGTTCTGGTACTCGCGGTCGGTCAGCGTCAGCGCCGGGGCGACGGTGACGCTGTCGCCGGTGTGCACGCCCATCGGGTCGATGTTCTCGATCGAGCAGACGATGACGACGTTGTCGGCCTTGTCGCGCATCACCTCCAGCTCGTACTCCTTCCAGCCGAGGATCGACTCCTCCAGGAGCACCTCGGTGGTCGGCGAGGCGTCGAGCCCGGCACCGGCGATGCGGCGCAGGTCGTCCTCGTCGTAGGCCAGGCCGGAGCCTGCGCCGCCCATGGTGAAGGAGGGCCGCACGACCAGCGGATAGCCCAGCTCCCCCGCCGCGGCCAGGCACTCCTCGAGGGTGCGGCCGATGAGCGAGGCGGCGCTGGAGGCGTTGAGTCCCTGCTCGCGGGCGACCTTGGCGACGATCTCCTTGAACTTCTCGCGGTTCTCGCCGGCCTGGATGGCGTCGAAGTCGGCGCCGATGAGTTCGACGCCGTAGTGGTCGAGGATGCCGGAGGCGTGCAGGGCGACGGCGGTGTTGAGCGCGGTCTGGCCGCCCAGGGTGGGCAGGAGCGCGTCAGGGCGTTCCCTGGCGATGATCTGCTCGACGTAGGCGGGGGTGATCGGTTCCACGTAGGTGGCGTCGGCGAACTCGGGGTCGGTCATGATCGTGGCCGGGTTGGAGTTGACCAGGACGACGCGGAAGCCTTCGGCCTTGAGCACGCGGCAGGCCTGGGTGCCGGAGTAGTCGAACTCGCAGGCCTGGCCGATGACGATCGGCCCGGAGCCGATGACGAGGATCGAGCGGATGTCGTCACGTTTGGGCACGGCTCATGACCTCGCAGAAGTCGTCGAACAGAGTGGAGGCGTCGTGGGGTCCGGCGGCGGCCTCGGGGTGGTACTGCACGCT
Source organism: Nonomuraea soli (assembly GCF_013761175.1). Classification (GTDB taxonomy): domain Bacteria; phylum Actinomycetota; class Actinomycetes; order Streptosporangiales; family Streptosporangiaceae; genus Nonomuraea; species Nonomuraea soli. The sequence continues at coordinate 1,125,172 of NZ_JACDUR010000002.1, read as the reverse complement.
GAAGGCGGGTGCGCGCAGCAGGCGCAGCCCTTCGACGCAGCCGTCGTTGAGGTCGACGTGGGAGACCTCGGCCGGGCCGTACGGGGTGTCGAAGGGCCCGTCGAGCGGGGCGTCGACGGCGAAGCCGTGGTTGTGGGCGGAGATGTCGACCTTGCCGGTGCGCCGGTCCTGAACGGGGTGGTTGATGCCCCGGTGGCCGTAGCGCAGCTTGTAGGTGGCAAGGCCCAGGGCACGGCCGAGGAGCTGGTTGCCGAAGCAGATGCCGAAGAAGGGGATGTTCGCGGCGAGCACCTGCCGCAGGACGCTCACGTCGGCGGTGGCGGGGTCGCCGGGGCCGTTGGAGTAGAACACGCCGTCCGGGCCGAGCGCCTGGATCTGCTCGAAGGTGGCCGTGGCGGGCAGCACGTGCACCTTGCAGCCGCGCTCGGCCATGCGCCGCGGCGTCATGCCCTTGATGCCCAGGTCGATCGCGGCGACGGTGAAGCGTTTGGCGCCGATCGCCTCGACCACGTACGGCTCGGCGGCCGAGACCTGTCCGGCCAGGGCGGCGCCTTCCATGCGCGGGCTGTGCCGTACCCGTTCGAGCAGGCGGGCGATCGGCTGGACAGGGCGGGTGAAGATGCCGGCGCGCATGACGCCGCGTTCGCGCAGGTGGCGGGTCAGGGCGCGGGTGCCGCGCAGGGCGATGCCGACCACGCCCTGCTCACGCAGGTAGGTCTCCAGGTCGCCGGTGGCGCGCCAGCTGGACACGACGCGGGAGGGCTCGCGCACGACATATCCGGCGACCCAGACCTTCGACGACTCGGGGTCGTCGTCATTGACGCCGGTATTGCCGATGTGGGGCGCGGTCATGGCGACGATCTGGCGGTGGTAGGAGGGGTCGGTGAGGGTCTCCTGGTAGCCGGTCATGCCGGTGGTGAAGACGATCTCGCCGAAGGTCTCGCCGTGGGCGCCGTACGGCACGCCGTGGAAGACGCGGCCGTCTTCGAGGACCAGGACAGCCAGGCCGGACCGACTCATGCTCCGATCGTGTCAGCGGCCCGGTGGCGGCCGGTGGAAGTCTTGCCGGTTTCTTTCAGCCCTGCGGGGCGGGGCTCAGGCGCAGGGCGAGGTGGTCGAGGGAGACGTCGAGGGCTTCGGCGAGGGCGGCGATGGTGAAGAAGGCCGGGGTGGCGATGCGGCCGGTCTCGATCTTGCGCAGGGTTTCGGCGGAGATGCCGGCGAGGGCTGCGACCTCGACGATGCTGCGCTCGCCGCGGGCTTGGCGCAGGAGGGTGCCGAGGTGTTCGCCGCGGCGGCGTTCCTGCGGGGTCATGGGAGGTCGCACCATGCCTGCCAGCCTACCCGTCCGGGATACAAATACCAGCGGGATAAAAATACCGGTATTGTTATCGGCATGGTGGAACTGAAGACGACATCGGAGATCGAGGCGATGCGCCAGGCCGGCCGCGTGGTCGCCGCCGCATTGCAGGCCGTGCGCGAGCGGGTGGCGCCGGGCGTGAGCCTGCTGGAGCTGGACGCGGTGGCCGCGGCCGTCATGGACGAGCACGCCGCCAAGCCCGCGTTCCTGCACTATCGGCCGCATTTCGCGCCGACGCCGTTCCCGGCGGTGATCTGCACCTCCGTCAACGACGTGATCGTTCACGGCATCCCCACCCGGCGCCGGCTGGAGCAGGGCGACCTGCTGAGCGTCGACTGCGGGGTGTACCTGGACGGCTGGGCGGGCGACGCCGCCTTCAGCATGACGGTCGGCGCCGGGCGGGCGGAGGATCTCGAGCTGATCGAAACGGCGGAGGCGGCGCTGGCGGCCGGGATCGCCGCGGCGGTGCCGGGCGCGCGCCTGGGCGACGTCGGGCATGCGATCGCGCAGGTGGCGGCGCGTGGCGGCTGCGGGGTGCCGGACGGTTTCGGCGGGCACGGCATCGGCCGCCACATGCACGAGGATCCGTCGGTGCCCAACCGCGGGCGGCCGGGCCGGGGCATGGTGATGCGGCCCGGGCTGGTGCTGGCCATCGAGCCGATGCTGGTGGCCGGTGGTGACGGCCGCTATCACGAGCTGGCCGACGGGTGGTCGCTGGCCAGCGTGAGCGGGCGGCGCGCCGTGCACGCCGAGCACACGGTGGCCGTCACCGAGCAGGGGCCGCTGGTGCTCACGAGCCTCTGACCCCGATGCGGTAGGCTGTACCGTATGGCGTACGGTCAAGGTCGTATCGAGATCGTCGGCGCCCGAGTCAACAACCTCCGGGACATCAGCCTGTCCATCCCGAAGAACCGGCTGGTGGTCTTCACCGGGGTGTCCGGCTCGGGCAAATCGTCGATCGTGTTCGACACCATCGCGGTGGAGTCGCAACGCCAGCTGAACGAGACGTTCACCCCGTTCGTCCGCAACCGGCTGCCCCGCTACGACAAACCCGACGTCACCGCGATCGCCAACCTGTCGGCCGCGATCGTCGTGGACCAGAAACCGGTCGGCGGCGGCTCCCGCTCGACGGTCGGCACCCTGACCGACATCTCCCCCATGCTGCGGGTGCTGTTCTCCCGCTACGGCACCCCCAGCGCCGGCTACTCCCACGCCTACTCCTTCAACGACCCCGCCGGCATGTGCCCGGCCTGCGACGGCCTGGGCCGCAGCCTGCGCCTGGACCTGGACGCCTTCCTCGACGAGGAACTGTCGCTGCAGGAGGGCGCGATCCGCTTCCCGCCGTTCGGGGTGGGCACCTGGCAGTGGCGGATCTACGCCCACTCGGGCACCTTCGACCCGGCCAAGCCGCTGCGCGCCTACAGCCCCGCCGAACGTGACACGCTCCTGCACGGCGAGGGCTTCACGGTGCGGGTGCACGGCAAGAACGGCAGCGTCAACACGATGGCCTTCGAAGGCCTGGTCACCCGCTTCACCCGCCTGTACCTCAAACGCGACACCTCCGGCCTGGCCGCCCGCACCCGCGCACAGGTGGAGCAGGTGGTACGCGAGGGACGCTGCCCCGGCTGCGACGGGCGGCGGCTCAACGCCGCGGCTCTGGCCACCAGGATCGGCCCGCACTCGATCGCCGACTACGGCGCGATGGAGGTCACCGACCTGCTCGCCGTCCTGCGAGAGCTCGAACACCAGGGTGATGGCGGGCTCGGGCCGGACAATCCCGCGGTCGGCGGCGCGGTGCGTGCCCTGCAACGCCTGGAGGCCATCGGCCTGGGCTACCTGTCGCTGGAACGGGAAACCTCGACCGTGTCGGGCGGCGAGGGCCAGCGGCTGAAAATGGTGCGCCACCTCGGCTCGGCCCTGACCGGCATGACCTACATCTTCGACGAGCCCAGCTCCGGCCTGCACCCGGCCGACGTCGGCCGGGTCAACCAGCTCCTGCTGGCCCTGCGCGACAAGGGCAACACCGTGCTGGTCGTCGAGCACGACCCCGACGTCATCGAGATCGCCGACCACGTCATCGACCTGGGACCCGGCGCCGGAGCGCACGGCGGCACGCTCGTCTACGCCGGAACCGTCGACGGCCTGCGGCGCTCGGCCACCACGACCGGCCGCCACCTGGCCGCCCGCCGACCCCTCAAGACGCAGGTCCGCGAGCCCGCCGGCCACCTGGAGGTGACCGGCGCCGCCCTGCACAACCTGCGCGACGTCAGCGTGCGCCTGCCGCTGGGCGTGCTCACCTGCGTCACCGGCGTGGCAGGATCAGGAAAATCGACGCTGATCGGACAGGTGCTGCCCGCACAGCATCCGCACGCGGTCGTCGTCGACCAGGGCGCCATCGGCGTGTCGGCCCGCTCCAGCCCCGCCTCCCACATCGGCGCGCTGGAACCGATCCGCAAACTCCTGGCCAAGTCCTCCGGACAGCCCGCCGGCCTGTTCAGCTCCAACGCGGCCGGGGCGTGCCAGACCTGCGAGGGACGCGGCCTCGTCCACACCGATCTGGCCTTCATGGACCCGGTGACGACCGTGTGCGAGGCGTGCGGCGGCAGCCGCTTCAACGACGAGGCCAGGCGCCACCGCTGGAACGGCAAGGACATCGTCGCCATCCTGGCCCTCGACGCCGAGCAGGCGTGCGCCTTCTTCGCCGGCCAGCCCGCCCTGGCCGCGAAACTGTCCACGCTGGTGCGGGTCGGCCTCGGATACCTCGCCCTGGGCCGGCCGACCAGCACCCTGTCGGGCGGCGAACGGCAGCGGCTCAAGCTCGCCGGCGAACTGGGCGCCACCACGAACCTGTACGTCCTCGACGAGCCCACCACCGGCCTGCACCCGGCCGACGTGCACGCCCTCGTCGACCTGCTCGACCGGCTGGTCGACCAGGGCAACACCGTCATCGTCATCGAGCACGACGTCGAGGTGATCAAACGCGCGGACTGGGTGGTGGACCTGGGGCCCGGCGGCGGACGCCACGGCGGGACGGTGATGTTCGAGGGCACCCCGGCACAGCTCCTGGCCGATCACGGCTCTGTTCACGGCTCTGTTCACGGCTCTGTTCACGGCTCTGTTCCCGGTTCTTTGACCGCACGTCATCTGCGGCGATCCGTGGCAGAGCTCACGCCTCCCCCAGCGGCACCATCACCTGGGTGACCAGCTCGCCGGGCGGCGTGCGGGCCGGATCGGAGACGTACACCTCGCGGATCGGCCCCGGTGCCGCGACGCCGCGTTCGGCGCACCAGGCCAGCAGCGCGTGGGCGGTCAGGTCGATCTGGTCGTAGGGCCCGACGTGCGTGGCGGCGGCGAAGGAGCCCCCGGGCAGGGTCCGCTCCCCCGGCCCGTCGGTGACCAGGGCGACCTCGACGGTGAGCGGCTCGCTCAGCTCCACCGGGAACAACCCGATGAGCTGCGGCCCCCCGCCACCGACGTCACCGACGTCACCGGCTGCCGGCGTGGCGAGCAGGCGGGCGACGGCCGCCGAGGTGGCGCGGGCGATGTCGCCCGGACCGGACGCCTGCTCGGCCGCGACGACGACCGGGCGGGCAGGCTCGCGGACGATACGCACTTGCGCCGACGGCAGCCCGTCGGCCATCACCCGCTCCAGCGTCGCCAGGGCCCTGCGGCGCCGCTCCAGCTCCGACTCCAGCCCGGCCCGCACCCCCTCCAGCGCGCCTGCCGTACCCGACAGCACCTGCGCCACGACCGGCAGCGGCACGTCCAGCGAGCGCAGCAACCCGATCGACAACGCCTGCCTGGCCTGCCCGGCCCGGTAGTAGCGGTAACCGGTCAGCTCATCGACGCGGGCCGGGCTCAGCAGCCCCAGCTCGTCGTAGTGGCGCAGCTGTTTGACGCTCAGCCGCGCCAGCCGGGCGAACTGCCCGATCGTCAGCAGGTCCTCGTGCATGACCCCAGCCAACCAGGTTGCGCCTCACGTCAGGTGAGGGTTCATGCTGGAGGACATGAGCTTCTCCGTGGGGCAGGTCTCGCGCCTGGCCGGGATCACGGTGCGCACCCTGCACCACTACGACGAGATCGGGCTGCTGTCGCCGACGATGCGCACCGGCGCGGGCTACCGCCGCTACACCGACGACGACCTGGTACGGCTCCAGCAGATCCTGTTCTACCGTGAGCTCGACTTCGGGCTGGAGGAGATCGCCGTCATCCTCGACGATCCGGGCGCCGACGAGCTGACCCACCTGCGCCGCCAGCACGAGCTGCTCCTGCAGCGCCGCGACCGTGTCCAGGAGCTGGTCGCCGCCGTCGAGCTGGCCATGCAGGCACGCACCCAGCACATCAGGCTCACCCCGGAGGAACGTTTCGAGGTGTTCGGCACTTTCCGTCCCGAAGACCACGACGCCGAGGTGGAGCGGCGCTGGGGCGGCAGCAAGGAGTTCGAGCAGTCACGCCGCCGCGTCGCCTCCTACACCAAGGCCGACTGGCTGCAGCTCAAGGCCGAGGCGGCCGGCCTCATCGACGAGCTGGTGGCGGCGATGAAAGCCGGGCTGCCCGCCGACGACGAGCGGGTGCTCGACCTGGCGGAACGGCACCGCGGCCACATCAGCCGCTGGTTCTACGACTGCTCGCACGACATCCACGCCTGCCTGGCGCAGCTGTACGTCGACGATCCGCGCTTCACTGCCGCCATCGACGCGGCGGCGCCGGGCCTGGCCGCCTACCTGAGCCAGGCGATCACGGCCAACGCGGCGAACTCAGCGAACGCAGCCAGGCCGTCAGAGCGGCGTTGACCTCCGCGGGGCGTTGCAGCGGCGGCAGGTGGCCGGTGCCGGGCAGGTCGACGCGGCGCGCGCCGGCGATGCCGGACGCCAGCACCGTGGAGACCTCCTGGATGGCGGGCACGTCGTCGAGCCCGTTGATCACCAGGGTGGGGGCGGTGATCTCGCCGAGGCGCCTCTCGGCGGCCAGGTCGTGCTCGACGGGGGCGGGCGCCGACCACTGGCGGGTCAGCAGCCGCGTCAGCATGTCGACGGCCAGCTCCCACACCTGCGGGTCGAGGTCGGCGGGGTCACGCTCAGGGCCCGCCACCTGCCAGGCGGTGTGCGCGCGGGCGTAGGCGGCGACGTCGGCGGGCCGGGGTACGGCACGGCGTTCGCGGTAGGCGGCCAGCCGTTCGGCGGGGATGACGGTGTGCACCCGCTCGCGCACCTGGGCGATCATCTCCGGCGGCCAGGTGTGGCCCGACAGGCCGGAGCTGATCAGGGCCAGGCCGCGCACCCGGTGCGGCTGGGCCAGCGCCGCTTCCACCGCATGCGAGCCGCCCATCGAGCAGCCCGCCAGCACCGCCTGCTCCACGCCGAGCGCGTCCATGACCGTCAGCAGGTCGAGGTGGTGGGTGACGGGGCCGTGCGGGTCGTCGGAGTCGCCGTGCCCGCGCCAGTCGTAGGTGATCACCCGGTGGGTGGGTGCCAGGTGGGCGACCTGGTGCCGCCACATGCGCCGGTCGGCGATCCCCGCATGGACCAGCACCACGGCGGGCCCGTCGCCGTGTTCCTCCACCGCCAGGCCGTCGATCTTCTTCATGCCCGCCACGCTAGGCCCTGCCCGGCGCGAGCGCGCAGGCCCTCAAGCAGGCCTTCGAACGCAGCGGGTCTTTCAGGCGCGGGCCTTTCAGGCGCGGGTCTTGAGACGCGGCTTTTGAGGGGCGGCCTTTCAGGCGGCGTGCAAGCCGAGGGCCGCCGCCGTGAGCGGTCTGGCCAGAGAGGGCCGCGTCAGCAGATCCACCGAATCCGACAACTGGTCGGCGCACCCCACCGGCGGCAAGGCGGCGATCACCGGATCGCCCACCTGCGCCATCAGCGCCTCGGCGAACCGGTCACCCCCGATGACCCGGAACGGCCGGTCGTGGAAGGGCCGCACCGCCACCTCCAGCGGCTCGGTCAGCTTGATCCGGTTGTGCAGCCCCGCCAGGCGCTCGTAGGCGGCGCACAGGCCCGCCTCCCGCTCGCGCCACGAGCGTGCCGCCAGCGCGGCGCCCAGCGCCTCGGCCAGCTCCGCCGAGCCCGGCACCCGCGCCAGCGCGCTGCCCAGCCATTTGGCGTACGGCGGGTAGCGGCGGCGCATCAGCAGCGCCAGCCGCATCACCTCCCGGGCCAGACGGGCGCCCACCACCGCCGAGCCCGCCTCGTCGCCCACCTCGCCGCACCGGCCGGGGAAGGGCTCCTCCTGGGCGATGCGCCGCCACTGGCAGGCCAGCACATACCGCCACACGTCGCCGGGATACCAGCGCAGCCGATGCCGTACCGCCTCCAGCTCCCCCAGCCCGTCATGGAAGACCTCGCCGAGTGTCACCTCCGCCAGGCTCTGCCACGTCGCCGACAGCCAGTCGACCAGCCCCATGCCCTCACGCGGGTCGAACCCGAGCCGCTCACGCAACCACGGCCCCAGCTCCGCCACCTGCACGCCAGGCCCGCGCCGCTCGTGGTAGGCGAAGGTGGTGGGAAAGCCGCCGAAACGCTCGGGCAGGCGGGAGACGATCTGCTCGCGCACCTGCTCCACCGCGCCGGGCTCGACGAACACCAGCACCCTCGGCCCCCAGTCGTGGTCGACTGAGCGCGGGGTGTCGAAGGCCAGCACCTCGGAGCCGGGCCCGATCAGGGCGGCGCTGTGCGGGTACGGCTCGGCCAAGGGGGCGACGACCTGCGTGTAGAAGTCGCGGGACAGATCCATGCCAGGAACGAAACGGTTCATCACCGCCTCACTGTGCCTCGCGGGCCCGCCCGGCTTCACCAGGTTTTTCACGCCGCCCTCGGCCAGCGGGTTCGCGGGTGTTCGCCAAGGGCGCGCCATGAAGGTCAACTCGCCCGTCGGCGCCGGTCAAGGCACGTCAAGCAGGCATCCGCTGCCGGTAGGGGCCGGTTCAGGTGCCGGGAACCCAGGCGGCAGCCACGCGGCGGCGCACGAACCCGATCCGCTCGTACACGCGCAGCGCCGCGGCATTGCGGTCGTCGACCATCAGCGCCGCCCTGCCGTACTCCTCGGCCAGCCGCGCCGCCATCCAGCCGCACACCCGCCCGGCCAGCCCGCGACCTCGCATCGAGGCGTCGGTGGCGACGCCGGCCAGCAGCCCGACCGACGGCGCGCTCCACGCGTCGGCGGCGACCGCCACCAGGCGGCCCTGCTCGCGGATGCCCGCCCAGCGGTGCACCCCTGAACCGCCGGGGACGGCGTAGGAGTCGGGCGCGTGGACGGCCAGCAGCGCGGCCACCTCGTCGTCGGCCGAGGCGGGCAGCCACTCCACCCCTTCGACAGAGGCGGACGCGAATGCTGCGGGCCGGGCCAGGGACATCCAGGAAAAACCGACCGGGCCGTCCAGGGCGTCGACCTTGCGGACGACGTCGGTGACGAGCTCGGGCTCGCCGAGCGGACGGTAGTGGGGGCCGCACACCGCCAGGGCGTGCTCGACGAGCGGGCACACCTCGGCGGCGGGGCCGTACAAGCCGAGCCGGTCACGGCGCGAGACGCCGGGCGAGGCCACCACGAGCGCCCGCCCGAGACTCCACGCCCGCACCCGACCCGCCGCACCGCCGGATGGGCCACTCGACGCGCCGCCGGGTGTGCCGAGGTCCTGCGCCAGCCACACCATCAGGTCGTCGTCACCGCACGCCGCCCGCACCTGGGCGGCCGAGGTCAGCTCCCGCATCGAACACCCGCGCCCGGCCGCTCACCCCTCACAGGATCGCGCCGGGCCGGTAGGCGGCCGCCTGCGGGAAGTCGGCCACCAGCCGCTCCACGCGCGCCGCCACCGCCCGCACCTGGTCGGCCGCCGCACCCGTGAACGACGCCTTGTCGGCCAGCAGTCCCCGTAGCTGTGCCTCGTCCAGCGGGAAACGTTCGTCGCCGCCCAGCCGCGCCAGCAGCGTGTTGGCCGCCCCCTCGCCGCGCATCGCCAGCGCCGCCGCCACCGCGTGCTCCTTGATCAGCTCGTGCGCCTGCTCGCGGCCCACGCCCGCCCGCACGGCCGCCATCAGCATCTTCGTCGTCCCCAGGAACGGCAGATACCGCTCCAGCTCCGCGTCGATGACGGCGGGGAAGGCCCCGAACTCCTCCAGCACCGTCAGCATCGTCTCGACCAGGCCGTCGAAGGCGAAGAACGCGTCCGGCAACGCCACCCGCCGCACCACGCTGCACGACACGTCGCCCTCGTTCCACTGGTCGCCGGAAAGCTCGGCCGTCATGGAGGCGTAGCCGCGCAGGATCACCATCAGGCCGTTGACCCGCTCGCACGAGCGCGTGTTCATCTTGTGCGGCATCGCCGAGCTGCCGACCTGCCCCTCGGCGAACCCCTCGGTGACCAGCTCGTGGCCGGCCATCAGCCGGATCGTCTTGGCCAGCGAGCTCGGCGCCGCCGCCAGCTGCACCAGCGCCGAGACCACGTCGTAGTCGAGCGAACGCGGATACACCTGGCCGACGCTGTCGAAGGCGTCGGCGAACCCCAGATGCGCCGCCACTCGCCGCTCCAGCTCGGCCAGCTTGCCGCGATCGCCGCCCAGCAGGTCGAGCATGTCCTGCGCGGTGCCGACCGGTCCCTTGACCCCGCGAAGCGGGTAACGCTCCAGCAGCTGCGCCAGCCTGCCGTAGGCGGCCAGCAGCTCGTCGGCGGCGCTGGCGAACCGCTTGCCGAGCGTGGTGGCCTGCGCGGCGACGTTGTGCGAACGCCCCGCCATCACCGTGTCCTCATAGCGGACGCCCAGCTCGGCCAGGCGCGCCAGCAACGCCACCACCCGGTCACGCACCAGCAGCAGGCTGTCGCGGATCTGCAACTGCTCCACGTTCTCGGTCAGGTCACGCGAGGTCATGCCCTTGTGGACGTGCTCGTGACCGGCCAGCGCGTTGAACTCCTCGATGCGGGCCTTCACATCGTGACGCGTCACCCGCTCCCGCTCGGCGATCGAGGCCAGGTCGACCTGCTCGACGACCTTGTCGTAGTCGGCCAGCACCCCTTCCGGCACGGCCACGCCGAGCTCGGACTGCGCGGACAGCACCGCCAGCCACAACCGGCGCTCGGCGACGACCTTCGCCTCGGGAGACCAGATACGGGCCAGCTCGGCGGAGGCATAACGAGCGGCGAGCACATTGGGGATACGCGGCTTGGCAGTCACGTTGCCCCAGCCTACCGCCCCGCCCAGGCCCTGATCGGCGGCGGGCCACAGCTGCCCGTCACGGGCCGTGACGGGTCGCGGGTACGGTGGGCGCCATGTCACAGGTCTGGCCGGTCATCACCGCCATGTACGACGCCTACGCCCGCGGCGACCGCGCCGGAGTCGACGCGCTGCTGCACCCCGAGTGCACCATCTTCGACTCCGCCTCGCCCGAGCTGATCACCAGCCGCGCCCAGCTGGAAGCGGTACGCGACGCCCGCCCCACATCCGGTCCCGCCACCGATCCCGCCACCGATCCCGCCACCGATCCAGCCGGCGGGCCCGCCGAGATCGGCGTCACCCCCGGCGAACCGGTCATCCACGAATGGGCCGACACCGCCGTCGCCGCCTACGTGCTGCGCGTCGACTTCGACAACGGCGAGCCGGAACTGGTGCGCACCACCACGGTCCTGCGCCGCGACCAGGGACGCTGGCTCATCGCCCACGTCCACGAGAACACCATCTGACCTGCGCATATACTGGCCGTACAGGGCGTGGCGCACAGCCCGCTCCGCCGCCGCAGGGCGCGATGCACAGCCGGGCGGCAAGGGGGCGGTCCTAGGGTTTCGCGGCATACCCCTCGCTAGGAGTGCCATGACCGCCACCGGATCCGACACCAGCACCCGCACGATGCCCATCGGCGCGGCCTTCGACCGCATGCCCTTCACCCGCCGGCACGTGATGGCGGCCGCGGCCCTGTTCATCGCCTTCGTCATCGAATCGTGGGAACAGCTGGCCCTCATCTACGTCTCGGCCGACCTGGGCCCAGCCTTCGGCATCGACGAGGGCGGCATCGGCCTGGTGCTGTCGGCGGTGGCGTTCGGCATGATCCCCGGCGTGCTCATCTGGGGACCGGTCGCCGACCGTATCGGCCGCCGCCCCACCTGCTTCTGGTCGCTGATCGCCTACGGCGTGATCGCCCTGGCCTCCGCGTTCGCGCCGAACCTGGGCGTCCTGCTCACCCTGCGCGTCGCCTCCGGCCTGGCCCTGGCCGGCGTGTACACCATCACCTTCCCGTACTTCCTGGAACTGCTGCCCACCAAGCAGCGCGGCAAGGCGGCCGTCTACCTGTCGATCGGCTGGCCCATCGGCATCCTCGCCGCCATCGGCGCCTCGGTCGCCCTCGGCGACCTGGGCTGGCACGTCGTCGTCATCGCCAGCGCCGCCGCCGGACTGTGGGCCTTCGCCATCCGCGCCTGGGTGCCCGAATCGCCGTACTGGCTGGCCGCCCGCGGACGCCAGGACGAAGCCCGCGCCGTCCTGGCCCGCCTCGGCAGCCCCGACGCCGCCCCCGGCACCACCTACACCGTCGACAGCAGCCGGCTCGGCAACCCCCTCGGCCTGTTCCGCGGCGGCCTCGCCAAGATCACCATCGTGATGCTGGTGCTGAACTTCGCCTTCAACTGGGGCTACTGGGGCCTGCAGACCTGGCTGCCGACCCTCCTCATGGAGCGCGGCCTGACCATGTCGGCCTCGCTCGGCTTCGCCGCCCTCTCCGCGCTCATGATGATCCCCGGCTACATCAGCGCCTCCCTGCTGACCGCCCGCTACGGCCGCAAGAAGATCTTCCTCCTCTACGTCGTCGCCGCCGTCGCCGGCGGGCTGTGGTTCGCCACCGCCGGCTCCACCTGGCAGCTGTACGCCGGCAACTTCGTGCTGTCGTTCTTCTCCCTCGGCGCCTGGGGCGTGTGGAACACCTGGAACGGCGAGTTCTACCCGACGGCGCTGCGCGGTACCGGCTACTCCTGGGCCACCGCCGCCCAGCTCGTGGCCACCACCATCGCGCCGTCCGCGGTCGGCGCCCTGCTCGCCGGCGCCACCGGCTTCACGCCCACGATGCTCATCATCAACGCGTTCATGCTGCTCACCGCCCTGCTGGCGCTGCCGCTGCCGGAGACGGAAGGACGCGAACTGACATGATCGGCGGCCTCGCGACGCTCCGGCGAGCCACCGTGCTCGCCGTGGTCCGCGACGGCCTGCCGATCCACCTGAGCCCCCTCCGGGCCGATCCCGGCTCCCCTCCGGGATCGGCCACCCCCACCCCGCCGGCCGACCCGCCGCTCGACCGGCTGTCCTCCCCGGCCGTCGAATCCGCCCTCCGCCACGCCCTCGCCCGCGCGCCGGGCCTCAAGGCCCTCTGCCTGGCCGTCGACCTGCCGCCCGGACACGGCGCGCCCGTCGCCGCCGTCCGCATCGCAGGCCCCTGCCCGCCCGCCCTCGCCCCCCGCCTCGACATCGGCCACACCACCGCCCCCGGCAGCACCGCCACCATCATCCGGGGCGGCCACGACCTGACCGGCCGTCCCCTCGCCCCCCTCGACCTGCCCGCCCTGCGCCGCTTCGCCCGCACCTGCGGCCTTCGCGACTTCGCCGTCACCGCCACCGGCTCACCCGTCCTGGCCGACCACGAACTCCAGGCCGCCGCCGCCATCGCCGACGAGGTGCCCGGCGCCCGCATCACCCTGTCCTACGAGTACGGCAGAGCGGGCCTGCGCGAGCGCGAACAGTGGGCCATCGCCAACGCCGCCCTGTGCCCCGGCGCCTCCCACCTGGCCGACCACCTTGTCCGCCTGCTCCCCGGCCTGCCGCTGTACGTCGCCCGCACCGGCGAAGGCCTGGTCTCGGCCCACTACTTCCGCCGCTACCCCCTCACCTGCGCCGAAGGCGCCACCACCAGCCTCCACCGCGCCCAAACGGCCCTCGCCCACCGCGCCGCCCCAGCCTCACCCCGCGACGCGAGCCGTACGGCGCTCACCTCACCTGGCGACGCGAGCCGTACGGCGCTCGCCGGCGCCCACCTCGCCGCCTACGGGGCCACCCTCGCCGTCCCCATGGCCGGAGTCGAGCGCATCGTGCGCGCCCGAGGCACCGCCGAACTCGACCGCGCCGTCAGCGACGCCCAGGACGAGGCCCTCACCCGCGTCCTGTCCGCCGGCGCCGTCCCCGGCTCGGCCCGCGTCTCATCGGTGGCGGTCAACCCGCTGTCGTACCTGCCCGACGGCCTGTTCCGGCTGCGCGTGCGCGCCGAGGGAGCCACGCCATGACCAACCGCACCCCACCCGCCGGGATCCCGCCCACCAGCGGCTCACCCAGCGGCTCACCCAGCGGCTCACCCAGCGGCGCGCCTGCCTCCGGCCAGCCCGCCTCCGGCCGCCCCCGCTCGTACGGCGCAGCTGGCCCCGCAGCCGCGCCCACTCGCATCGACCGTTCCACCCTGCCCGCCTACGCCACCGGAGCGGGCCTGCTGGCCACCGGTGCCGCCGAGTCGGCCTTCGCCCTCGTGCGCGACTGGGCCCACGACGTCCTCGCCACCGGCGTCACCCTCATCACCCCCGCCGACCTGCCACCCGACGCCCTGTGCGTCGTGGTCACCCTCGTCGGCTCCACCACCGCCCTGGCCGAGCAGCTCCCCACCGGCGACGAACCCGCCCGTGCCATCCACGCCCTCGAACGCCGCACCGGCACCCCCGCAGCCGCGATCGCCGCCCTCAACCTCGCCGCCGAGAACGCCATCCTGCCCCTCATCGCCGCCGCCCAGCTCGGCCTGCCCCTCGTCGACGGCGACGGCACAGGCCGCGTCTTCCCCCTCGTCGAACAGACCACCTACACCCTGGCCGGCCTCAGCCCCGCACCCCTGGCCCTGGCCGGCGCCGCCGGAGACCTCGTCCTGCTCGAAACCAGCCGCGTCGAGGGCACCCTGCGCCCGGTGGTGCTGTCGATGGGCGGCTGGGCGGTCGCGGCCTGCTATCCGATGCGCGCCGACGACCTGGCCCGAGCCATCGTCCCCGGCACCGTCAGCCGCCTCCTGCACGCCGGCCACCCCGCCGCCGGCCGCACCAGACCTGCCGGCAATCCCGACAAAACCAGCGCGACCGACGCGACCGGCGCGGCCGGCGGATTCAACGTGGCCGACCGGACCCTGGCGGCGCCGTACGGCGTGAGCCGCCTGGCCGTGGGCGTCATCACCGCCGTCGACGGCGTCTACCACCACACCCTCGACGCCCCCGCCACCGGCCTGCCCTCCCTGCCCTCCAGCGTCGTCGTCCGCGAAAGCGACGGCCTGCGCCGCCAGATCCGCCTCGAAGCGCACAACGAATTCGTCCTCGCCCTGGCTGACGGAGCCCTGGCAGCCACCGCGCCCGACCAGATCTGCCTGGTCTCACTCGCCGACGGCCAGGTGATCGACGTCGACCGGGCGGAGCCCGGCATGGAAGTGGAGGTCCTCATCGTGCGAGCCGCCCCGATGTGGCACACCGAGCAGGGACGCGCCCTCGGCGGCCTGCCCGCCTTCGGGATCGCCCTGTGAAGCCTCACCCGGGCAAGTCGCCCGCGGCCGTACGGGCGGCCGGATGGGAGACGCCCGTCACCGTCGCCGAACTCGTCGACGCCGGCCCCCTGACCGGGGCCCGCATGCACGGCGACGGCAACAGCCCCGTCCACCAGGTGCGCATCGTCGACGAGCTGTCGGTGATGGCGTCCGTCGGCCCGCACACCGCGGTCGTGCTCACCGGGTCGGCCGCGCGCGGCGGCTGGGCGGTGGAGATGGCCATGCGCCGGGCCTGGGAGCAGGCCGCCGCGTGTGTCATCGCCCCGGCCGGCGCCGCGAGTGCCGGGTCGGGCGAACTGCTGGCCGAACGCCTCGGGGTGACGCTCGTGTTCGTCGACGAGGATCCGCTGGTGACCGCCGTCCGGGTCGCCTCGGCGGCGGCCAGCCCGCAGGCGGCGCGCACCCAGCTGCTCGCCCGCTGCGCCACGCGCCTGGCCGAGGCGGGCACGTCGGCACGCAGCGTGCTGGGGGTGCTCAACGCCGAGCTGCCCGGCACGGCGGTGGCGCTGGTGGACGTGCACGGCACGCTGCTGGCAGGCCGCCGCACCGCCGTACCGGACGCCGCGCCGGCTACCGCGCCGGCTACCGCGCCGGACGCCACGCCGGGGTCCACACCGGGGGCCGGGGCGTGGAAGTCGCCCGCGTGGAGTGGCGCCGCCATGCCGGGTGAGGCGCCCCGGGAGCCCGCACGGGCCTCCGGGAGCGGCCGGCTGCTGGCCGAGTTGCCCGTGCCCGGCCCTGACGGGAGTGTGCTGGGCCGGCTGGTGGCCACGGGCGCGCCCCGCTCGCCGGTGTGGGCGCCGGTGGTCGCGGCCGTCCTCGGTCTGGCTGTCGCGCCGCTGACGGCGTGGGCGGCCACCGAACGGCTGCGCGCCGAACGCTCCTTCGCCTGGCAGCAGGCCCTGGCCGAACGCCTGCTCGCCGATGCCCCCGCCGCCCCCGCCGCCTCCGCCGCCGAGGAGCTCCCCGACGCCCAAGCCGAGGCCGCCGCCCTCGGCTGGAGCGTGCACGGCCCCCTGACCGCCTTCCTCCTCACCCCCCAGCCCCCGCACACCGGCGACGACGCCACCGCCCGAGCCGCCCTCACCCACGCCCTCGGCCCCGTCCCCGTCCTGCGGCGCGACGGCGGATGGGCAGGATGGTCACCGCACCCGCCCGACCAGGTGGCACAACACCTGGCCCGCGCGCTCAGCACCCTGCCGCACCCCGCGTCAGCGGGCGTCGCCGCACCAGCCCCCAGCCCGCACACCCTCACCCAGGCGCTGCTCGCCGCCCACGCCGCCGCCCTGGTCGCCGCGCCCGGCACGGTCGCCCGCGCCGACCGCATGGGCCCGGCGGAGCTGCTGGCCGCCCTGCCCGCCGCCGTCCTCGGCCCGCCCGCCCACGTGGTGCTCGCCCCGCTGCTGGAGGCCGACCGCGACGGCACGCTGCTGCGCACCCTGGCCGCCGTCCTGGGCGAGGGCGGGCCGCTGCGCGCCGCCGACAAGCTGGGCGTGCACCGCAACACCGTCACCACCCGCCTGGACCGGATCCGCGCCACCGGCTACGACCTGGACGACCCGGCCACCCGTCTGGCCCTGCACCTGGCCGTCCACCTGCACACCACCACCTGAAAGGGCGGGCGATCAGCCGGCGGTGCCGTACCCGCCGCCTCCACCGGACTCGCACCGCAGCACGTCGCCCGCTTTCACCGGCAGCGCGTTCGCCTTCAGCATCCGCCGCTCGCCCGCCGTACCCGGGTTCAGGCACACCGACGGCGGCACGCCCGCACCCCCGCCGGCCAGCCCCCACGCCGGCGTCACCGACCGCTCGAACCACAACGACAACGACGTCGGCCCCAGGAACTCATACTCCCGCACCACCCCGTCACCGCCACGCCACCGCCCGGACCCGCCGCTGCCCGGCCGCATCTCGTAGCGGCGCACCCGCACCGGGAACAACGTCTCCAGCACCTCGATCGGCATGTCCCGAAGGTCACCGTTCACGTTGTTGATCAACGCGCTCTCGCCGTCGCCGCCCTCCCAGGCGCCCCACCCGCCGACGGTCGCCTCCTGCGAGACGTACAGCTTGCCGGTGCGCGGATCGGTGCCCGCGAACTGCACGATCATCGAATCGCCGTACGAAGCCGCCGCCGCCTTGCCCGGCAGCACCGGCGCCAGCGCCTTGACCACCAGGTCGATCAGCAGCCCCAGATGCGAGTAGTAGTACTGGCACGCCGCCGGCGAGCGGGCCGCCAGCATCGAACCGGGCCGCGTGGCCACCGTCAGGGGACGGAACGAGCCGCCGTTCAACGGCACCTCGCCCGACACCAGCAGCTTGTAGGCGACCCGTACCGCCGCCACCGCCTGGGCGGCGCCGCAGTTGACCGGGCCCGTCGCCTGGTCGGCGCAGTCGGTCAGATCCACCGCGATGCCCTCGCCCGCCACCGTCACCGTCACGTTCACCGGCAGCGGCACCTCCAGGTCGATGCCGTCGTTGTCGAGGAACCCGCCCGCCCGGTACACCCCGTCGGGGATCGCGGCGATCGCCTCGCGCTCCAGCCGCTCGGTCTGCGCGAAGATCTCGTCGCGGGCGGCCATCACCGTCTCCACCCCCCACCGCGACACGATCTCGGCCAGCCGCCGCTGCCCGGTCATCGCGCACGCCACCTGCGCCCGCATGTCACCCAGCGTCGCGTGCGGGAACCGCACATTGCGGGCGATCACCTCGTGCAGGTCACGGCACGGCTCACCACCGGCGTAGATCTTCACCGGGCCCAGCCGCAGCCCCTCCTGGAAGATCGAGGTGGAGTCCATCGACCCGCCCGGATCCTTCGACCCCATGTCGAGCCAGTGCGCCCGCGACGCCGCGAACCCCACCAGCTCACCCTGGACGAAGATCGGGCCGTACACGGTGACGTCGTTGAGGTGGGTGCCGCCGATGTAGGAGTCGTTCAGCACCCACACATCGCCCTGCGACCACACCTGCCTGCCGTACAGCCGCTCGGTCTCGCGCGTGCACACCTCCAGGTTCCCCAGGAAGATCGGCAACCCCGACGACTGGCCGAGCACGTTGTGCTCACGATCCAGCAACGCCACCGCGCAGTCCTTGGCCTCGTAGATCACCGGCGTGTACGACGAGCGGATCAGCGTCGTGTTCATGTCCTGCGCCGCCTGCAGCAACGCGCAACGGATGATCTCCGTCGTGACCGGGTCGATCATGATGCCACCTTGATGATGAGAAATCCGAACTCGTCCACCGACACCAGGCAGCCCGGCGGCACCACCGTCGTGGCCGTCTCCTCCACCACGACCGCCGGCCCCGACAGCTGGCCGCTCAGCGCCGCCCGCCGCACCACCGGCGTGTCGTACTCGACCCCGTCGAACACCACCGTCCGCACCGCAGCCGCCTGCTCCTGCACCACCGGCGGCGCCGCCTGCGCCCGCGGGAAGGACCCCAGCCCCGTCGAACGCAGCAGCACGAACTCCACCGCCGCCTCCGGCGTCGCATGCCCGTAGCGCGCCGTGTGCGCCTCGGCGTAACGCGCCGCGATCCGCTCCAGGAACCCCGGGGAAGCCGGCTCCTCAGCCGACAGCAGCGGGATGGTCAGCGTGTAATCCTGGCCCTCGTAGCGCATGTCGACCGCGTGCTCGACCCGCCGCCGATCGTCGGCCACCCCCTGACCGGCCAGCTCACGCGACGCCGCCGCCTCCAGCCGCGCCAGCGCCTGCGCCATCGCGCCGCCGTCCAGATCGTCCTGCGCGCGAAAGTGCGGCTCGGTCAGATCCCGCCGCACATCGGCCTCCAGCATCCCCCACGCCGAGAACGCGCCGGGGAAACGCGGCACCACCACCTCACCGATGCCCAGCTCCCGCGCGATGAACGCCGCATGCATCGCCCCCGCCCCGCCGAAAGCCACCAGCGAGAACTCCCGCGGCTCGATCCCGTGCTCCACCGTGATCGTCCGGATCGCCTGCGCCATCTTCGCGTTGGCCACCTGGCAGATGCCCTCCGCCAGCCGCACCGGCTCCATGCCCAGCTCGCCGGCCAGCCCCGACACCGCCGCCCGCGCCGCCCCGACATCCAGGCTCATCAGCCCGCCCGCGAACCACTCGGGATCGACCCGGCCCAGCACCACGTTCGCGTCCGTCACCGTCGGCCGCAACCCGCCGCGCCCGTAACACGCCGGCCCAGGAACGGCGCCCGCCGACTCCGGACCCACCCGCAACGCACCCGCCTCCGCATAGGCCAGCGACCCGCCACCGGCACCGATCGTGTGCAGGTTCACGATCGGCATCAGCACCGGGAAACCCTCGATCGACGCCTCCGTCGCAATGTCCGGCCGCCCGTCGACCACCAGCGACACATCGAACGACGTACCACCCATGTCCACGCAGATCGCGTTACGCCGGCCCCCCAGAAGCCGCGCCACCGCCACCCCGCCCATCGTGCCGCCCACCGGGCCCGACAGCAGCGTCTGCAACGGCCGCGCCATCGCGTGAGCGGCATTGACCAGCCCGCCCGACGACTGCATCACATGCACCGCCACCCCCAGCCCCCGCTCGGCGAAGCGCGCCCCGATCCCCGCCAGGTACCGCCGCACCACCGGACCCGTGTAGGCCTCCAGGACCGCGCTGGAGGTGCGCTCGTACTCCCGCCACTCCCGCGCCGCCTCGTGCGACAACACCACCAGCACCCGATCGCCCAGCTCCTCGCGCAGAATCTCACCCGCACGCACCTCATGCACCGGATCGGCGTAGGAGAACAGCAGGCACACCGCCACCGCGTCGAACCCCTCCGCCAGCGCCCGCCGCGCCGCCCGCCGCACCGCCGCCTCATCCAGCGGCACCAGCTCCCGGCCCCGCCAGTCCAGCCGCCCACCGGCCTCCATCACCCGCTCACGCGGCACCAGCGGCACCGGCTTGCGATAGCGCAGGTCGAACATGCGCGTACGGTTACCACGCGCGATCTGGTAGACGTCGGCGGCGCCCTCGCTCGTCAGCAGCAACACCTTCGCGCCCTTGCGCTCCAGCAGAGCATTCAGCCCCTGTGTGGTGCCGTGCACGAAGAAGGAGATGTCAGCCGGGTCGGCTCCCACCCTGTCCAGCGCCGCGAACACGCCCTCGGCCAGATCACCGGGCGTGCTCGGCGCCTTCGACGCCACCACCTGCCCGGAACGTTCGTCGTAGCGGACCACATCGGTGAAGGTGCCGCCGATGTCCATGGCGACGCGAAAAGTCATGCGACCACGCTAGGGCGCGCACCCCGAAGACGGCAGTGCCACGTGCACAGCCCCCGCCTCCGGGGTGGGCACCATGCCCGACCACAGGTGAGGTGTCCGGGGAGCCGGCTACTGCCGCACCGGGTTTCTGAGCACCTCGGTGAGAGCCGAGATGCTCTGATCGCCATAGCCCGCCTCAGCCGCCCGCCTCACCAGGCCGTACAGCGGGGCCAGCCACGCCGTGTCGACGTTCGTCTCCTTGGCCAGGTCCTCGTCATGGGATTCCCCCGCCAGGAAGAGATTCACGGAGGAGGCGGCGTCGGAGTAGTCACCGCTGTCGATCTCCCTGGCGTAGATCGGCAGCAACGACTTGATCATGTCCAGCCACGTGCCGGCGAAGCCCACCATCGTGCCCACCTCCAGCCCGCGCGCCTGCACGGCGGCGGCGCCCTGGAAGAAGCCGACGAGCGCCGGCAGCAACATGGCGCCCACCGCCATCTCGTACAGGGCGGCGAGATCGGCCTCGTCGCCCAAGTGGACGGTGTCACCGCCCAGCACCCGCAAGACGGCCTCGAACTCCTCGAAGACCGCGCGATCACCGCTGTAGTACAACAAGGTGTCCGCCGCTCCCACGGCCGAGGGCACGTTCTTGACCGCCCCGGCCAGGAACCGGGCGCCATGGCCGAGGGCCCAGGCAGCCGTCTCACGGGCCCCCGCCGGGGAACCGCTGTTGAGAGTGACCAGAGCCCGCCCACGCAACGACGCGCCGGCCGGACTCAGCGCCAGCCGGGTGTCCTCGAAGGTGGTCAGGCAGGTGATGACCAGGCGACCAGCCGTCACCGCGTCGTCGACGGACTCCGCATGCCTGGCTCCCATGGCGACGAGCGGAACGGCCTTGGCGGCCGTCCTGTTCCAGACCGTGGTCGGATGCCCGGCCTTGACGAAGGCCCCGGCCAGCGCCGCGCCCATCGAACCCAGCCCGATGACGCTCACCGGTGTCAAATTCCTTGCGATCATGCGCGAACTCCCGTCACAGAGACAAAACGACCCTGATCCATGCTGGCTGGAGCACATGCACAACCTCAAGTACCGACATTCTTGCCAGGTACATACACGAATGTAAGTATGAGCCGATGAAGGAGACGAAGAAGCGCACGTTCACCTGCGGCCTCGACGCCGCCATCGCCGTCATGGGAGGCAAGTGGAAAGGGCTGATCCTCTTCGCGCTCCAGGACGGCCCCCTGCGCTTCGGCGAACTGCGCCGCGCGGTGCCCGGCATCAGCGAACGCGTACTGATCCTGCAACTGCGGGAGATGGAGACCACCGGCCTACTGCATCGTGAGGTCTACCACCAGGTCCCCCCAAAGGTGGAGTACTCCCTCACCCCCTTCGGACACTCACTCAACACCGCGATGGCACCGCTCGGAGAATGGGGCGAAGAACACCTCGAACGCATCGAGACCATCCCCTGGGACCAGACAGGCTGAACACACCAAAACGCCCGGCGCCCCCGCGAACGGGGACACCGGGCGCCTGCCGCGAAACGTCAGCCGACTGGGACCGGCGTCTTGTCCGGCTCCGGAGCCACCTGCTTCGGCTTGCCGCCGAACCGCTCCTTCGTCCGCTCCACCATCACATACAACGTCGGCACCAGCACCAACGTCAGCAGCGTCGACGACACCAGACCACCGATCACCACGATCGCCAGCGGCTTGGAGATGAACCCGCCCGACCCCGTCACACCCAGCGCCATCGGCGTCAACGCGCAGATCGTCGCCACCGCCGTCATCAGGATCGGACGCAACCGCCGCCGGCCACCCTCCAGCACCGCCTCCACGATCCCCATGCCCTGCTCCCGATACTGGTTGATCAGGTCGATGAGCACGATCGCGTTGGTCACCACGATGCCGATCAGCATCAGCATGCCGATCAGAGCCGGCACACCCAGCGGCGTGTCCGTCGCCACCAGCAGACCCACCGCACCCGTCGCCGCGAACGGCACCGACACCAGCAGAATCAGCGGCTGCACAAAACTACGGAACGTCGCCACCATGATCATGAACACGATCGCGATCGCCGCCAGCATCGCCAGACCCAGATCGCCGAACGCCTCCTGCTGGTCGGCCGACACACCACCCAGCTCGTAGTTCACACCCAGCGTGTCGAGCTTGGCCTGCAGCGCCGTCGTCACCGCACCCAGATCGGCGGCATCCGCCTTCGCCGACACCGTCGCAGAACGCTCACCATCGATGCGCGTCACCTGCGTCGGACCCTCGACCTCCTCCACATCCGCCACCGACGACAACTTCACCATCCCCGAAGCCGTCGGCAACTGCAGCTTGCGCACCGCGTCCATGTCCTCGGGCGCCTCACCCACCCTCAGCACCAGGTTCGACGCCCGGCCGTCCAAGCTCACCTGACCCAGCGGAGCACCACGGAAAGCCTGCGCCACCGTCTGACCGATCTGCGCCTCACTCAACCCGCGAGCAGCCGCCTTCTCCCGATCGACGCGCACCTCGATCCGCGGCGCCGAAGCCTCCAGATTCGACGACACCTCCCGAAGCCCCGGCACATCCTTCATCGCCGCCGCCACACTGTCGGCCGCCGACCTCAGACCGGCCGCGTCAGCACCACGCACGATCACCTCGACGCCGTCGGAAGCGAAACCGCCACCGCCCTGACCGCCGACCGACACCTCACCGACACCCGACAGCTTGCCGATCTCCGAGCGCAGCCGCTCCTCCACCGCCGGCGTGTCCGAACCCTCCTTGACGGTCACCGAATACGACACCCGGTCGGCGCCGCCACCCAGCCCGCCCATCATGCGATTGCCGCCACCGACGGTCACCTGGTACGAGTCGACCTCGTCGATACCCGACAACAACTCCTCGACCTGCTTGGCCGCCTTGTCCGACGTCTCCAGATCAGTGCCGACCGGCATCCGCTGCGTCATCGAGATCGTGTCCTGACCGGCCGAATCGATGAAGTTCGTCTGCAGGCTGCCCGCCATCCCCATCGTCCCGGCGAACACCAGCACCCCGATGAGCAACGTCACCAGACGACGACGCGTCGCGAACCGCAACACCGGCAAATACATGCGCTGCAACGGAGAACGCAGCTCCTTGTCCTGCACCGCCTGCGCCTCCGCCGCCGACAGCGGCTTGGCCTTCAGGAACCAGTACGCCAGCACCGGGATCACCGTCAACGACACCACCAGCGACGCCAGCAGCGCCACCGTCACCGTGATCGCGAACGGCGCGAACAACTCACCCACCATGCCGCCGACGAACGCGATCGGCGCGAACACCGCCACCGTCGTCAACGTCGAGGCGGTCACCGCACCCGACACCTCACGCACCGCCGTCACGATCGCGGCCCGCTTGGCCTCGCCGTACCCCAGATGCCGCTTGATGTTCTCCAGCACCACGATCGAGTCGTCGACCACCCGGCCCACCGCGATCGTCAGCGCCCCCAGCGTGAGCATGTTCAGCGAATAGTCGCCCGCCCACAACACGATCAGCGCGATCACCACCGACATCGGGATCGACACCGCCGTCACCAACGTCGAACGCACCGACAACAGGAACACCAAGATGATCAGTACGGCGAAGCCCAGACCCAGCAGGCCCTCGGTCGCCAGATCCTCGATCGAGCGCTCCACGTACGGCGCCTGGTCGAAGATCACATCCACCCGGCTGTCGGAGGAGTCACCCAGCTGACGCGTCAGATCCGACAGCTGCGCCCGCACCTCGTGAGAGATCGCCACCGCGTTCCCGTCGGGCTTCATCGTGATCGACACGCCCAGGCTCGCCTTGCCGTTGGTCCGCGTCAACGCGGTCGCATCGGCCAGCTTGCGCTCGATGAAAGCGACATCACCCAGCTTGACAGGCGGCTTCGGCTTCGGAGCGGCCACCACACCGGGCTGCTGCTGACCGCCCGGCTGTGCGGGACGGCCCTGCTGCTGAGCGGAAGGCTGACCACTCTGCTGCTGACCACTCTGCTGCTGACCGGGCTGCTGCTGGACGGCGGGCTGCTGCACCGGCGTCAGGTACAGACCCTTCAGCTTCTCGACCGAATCGACCCGCGACCCGACCTGCACCGTCAGCGTCCGATCATCGGACGTGATCGACCCCGCCGGAATCGGCGTGCCGTTGGCCCGCAACACCTCGGGAATCTGCGCCGCCGACACCCCCGCCAGCACCATCTTGCCCAGATCCGGCGTGATGACCACCTGCTCGTCACGCACACCCGTGATCGTCGCCTCACGCACACCCTCGATCGCCTGCAACTCAGGGATCATGATCGTGCGCAGCTTGTCGGCCATCGCCCGCTCGTCGCCGCCGTCACCGACAGCCAGCACCAGCACCGGGATATCGTCCGTCGAACCCGCCACCACCTGCGGATCCACCGAATCCGGCAACGGCGCCCTGCTGACCGCCTGCTGCATCTTGCCGACAGCCGCGTCCATGTCGGTGCCGTAGGCGAAGGCCACCTGGATCTGCGTCATGCCTTCCCTGGAGGTGGAGGTCACCTCCTCGACACCCTCCAAGCCGGCGAAGGAGTCCTCGATCGGCTTGGTCACCTGCTCCTCGACGATCTCGGGAGAAGCGCCGGGGTAGGCTGCCATCACAAAGGCGCCAGGGAACGACAACGACGGGAACAACTGCTGCTTCAGCTGCGGGATGGTGAACACCCCGAACGCGCTGAGCACCAGCGAGATCAACACCACCAGGCTGCGGTTGGCCAGACTAGCCCGCGCCAATCCAGTCATGCGGGACCCCCTCCAAGAGTTCGCCCCACCCTAACACTTTGCCTTGCCCAAATATTTAGCCTGACGTGGGCTTCCTGATAACCTTCTCAGGAAGCGAGAGGTGAGAGTGAGCGACGAACGCGAAGAGCTGATCAAACGCATCGGGGAATCCCAGCGCCACCTGGCACGAGCCTTCGCCCGGCACCGTTCACCCCTGGCCACCAGCAACCTGACCATGCGCCAGCTGCACGTCCTGATGTTCCTGGCCGTCACCGGCTCGGCCTCGGGCCGCGACATCGCCGCCAGCCTCGGCGTCAGCCTGGGCACCGTCACCGGCATCGTCGACCGCCTCGTCGCCCAGGAACTCGTCGAACGCCACGAGGACCCGCGCGACCGGCGCGTACGCCGCGTCGAACTGACAGAAGCCGGCCGCGCCATGCTCGAAGAGATCAACAACGCCGGCCTGGAGCACTACCGGCGCATCATGGAACGCCTCGACACCGACACCCTGCGCGCCCTCGACCACGTCACCGGGAAGATCCTGGCCGCCTTCGACGAAGGCGATTTTGGCAGTTAGGAAGGGTGATTTTTCACCAACCGAACGGCTTTACTTTGTAGATTAATCAGGGGAGCGAGAAGGCACACCACCGACACCGCCGCCACCAGCACCCGGTAGTCCACCCACAACGCCAGCAACGCCCCCGCACCCACCGACACCAGCTGCCCGGCCCCCGCCACCGCGTCATAGGCGGTCGAGACCCGCCCCATCACCTCGTCGGGACTGCGCCGCTGCAGCAGCGTCCGCATCGCCACCCCGCTCAGCGTCAGCCCCGCCCCCGCCAGCGCCATCGCCCCCACCATCACCGCCTCGGCCGGCACCAGCCACAACCCGATCGCCAGGCCGTACAGGAACACCCCCGCACCCACCATCGCCGGCTCACCGAACCTGGCCACCAGCCGCGCCGACGCCAGCCCGCACCCCACCGCGCCCACCCCCAGCGCCACCGAGGTGAACGCGGTGAACTCCGGCCCGCGCCCCAGCGCCTCGATCACCGCGAAGATCAGCGACTCCGTCGCCCCCGCCACCAGGAAGAACAGGCTCAAGCACGCCATCGCCCCGCGCAGCACCGGCTCACGCCACAGGTGCCGGGCGCCGGCGCCCACCTCCACCCGCAGGCTCACCCACGCCCGGCGCGGCGGCCGCGGCACCGGCGCGAGCATCGCGAAACACCCAGCCGCCACCACGAACGTCAGCACGTCGAACACCACCACCGACCACAACCCCACCCCCGCGTACAACGCCACGCCCAGCAGCGGGCCCAGCAACCGCAACCCCTGCCGCGACGAGGTCAGCAACGCGTTGGCCCCCGCCAGCTCCCCCGCCGGCAACATGGCCTTCAGCAGCCCCGCCAACGCCGAGAAGATCACCGTGTACGACAGGCCCATCCCCGTCGCCACCGGATACACCAGCCACGCCGTCGACCGCCCCGACACCAGCGCCAGCGGCGAGACCGCCACCGCCGACACCAGGCACGAAACGATCAGCAACCGGCGCCGATCCACCCGGTCGATCACCACGCCCAGCAGCGGCGCGAACACCATCGGCACGGTGAAGAACAACAACACCAGCCCGGCCGCGCTGTTGGAGCCCGTCAGCGTCTTGGCCAGGATCGCCGGCATCAGCAGCAGCGACGCATCGCCCAGCATGCTGGTCACCAGGCCCGCGAACACCCACCGGAAGTCGCGCCTGGCCAGCACACCCATCCACCCAGCCCCCTCACGGCCCTCCACAACGGGCCCCTACGACAGCAACGTGAACGCCCGTCCCGTCGGCAGCACCGGGACCGCGCTGTGCACCATCGAGAAATGGTCCATGCCGGGCACCACCACCGTCAGCACCGGACACTGCGCCCGCGCCGGCCCCCACTCGAACCACCACGCCCGCATGCCCTCGGCCTCCAGCACGTCGAGCAGCAACTCCACCTGCCCCGCCACCGGCCGCTCCGGCGCCACCTCCACCTCGCACGACGCCTCGAACCGCAGCCGCTCCAGCAACGGACCCGGATCCACTCGCGCGCACCGCTCCAGCAACGGCCAGTCCCGCAGGCTCGCCAGCCGCGCCTCCAACGTCAGGTCCACCCCCAGCCCCATGTTGAACGCCGACTGCGCCAGCTCCGTCAGCGCCCGCTCCACCGCGTAGGCGGCACTCAGCGACGCGCCCGAACCCAGCACCCCCGGATCACCACCCGGCCGCGACGGCAACGCGCAGAACGCCGGCACCCCCAGATCCGAGGTGATCTCCACCACCAGGGGAGGAGCACCCAGCCGCTCACCCACCTCGTCGAACAGCTGCCGCAGATCCGGCGGCAACCCGTCACGAGGTACGGCACGCAGCGGCGAACCGTCGTCGAGGTACCAGCGCAGCAGCGCGTGCGACAGGCAGTCGCGCTCGACCACCTCCAGCAGCGCGTGCAACACCGCCTCGTCCCGGTCCAGCCCGGTCGCCGTCCCGTTGTCGTAGGCGTAACGCAGATACGGCGCGTACACCCGCAGATCGTCACCGGGCACCGGATGATCACGGCAGGCGGGGGAGCGGGCGAAAGCCGGAAACCACAACTCCCCAGTGCCGCGCAGCGGCGACAGGGGAAGACAGGCCACGTTCACCTGCGCGAAGTCGTCGGCCAGGCGCGCCAGCATACGCTCGCCACGCAACGCCTCCTGATCCACCACCCGCTTGATCGGCAGCACCCGCACCCGCGGATCCTCCGGCAGGCCCGCCTGCCCCCGATCGTGCAGCAGATGCTGCCACGCCTCGAAGAGAGCGCTGGCCCGGCTCTGCCGTCCGGCGCCCTTGCCCAGCGACTCGGCCACCAGCTCGCCACGGCCGTCGAGCAGCGAGCAGCGGTGCACGGGGTAACGCTCCGACCCGGAGGAGACGAACGTCGCCGTCAGCCCCGCATCGGCCAGCACCCGCTCGATGACCTCCAGCGCGGCATCGGTCGAGACCGCGCGCTCCCTTCGGGCGCGAACCCCCATCGCCTAGCGGGCGCCGGGCGCGTAGCGGATGGTGAAGGTCGCCTCGAGCAGCGTCTTCTCGCTCAGGGTCAGCGTGAAGTCGTCCTCCAGCAGCCGGCTGCCCGGCTTGGTCAGCAGACCGCCGTCGGAGTTGCTGTTGCCCATGCACGTGCTCCTTTCGAGGGGTTGGACGATCTCCACCACAACATCAGTCACGACAAAGGTCAACATCTGACCGTAAACTTCGCGGACCCCCTGAAAAGGCGTGCCAGGCGGCCAGCGCGCACACCCCCGCCACCGTCACCAGCAGCACCCGGTAGTCGACCAGCGTCACCAGCAACGCCCCCGCCGCCACCGCCACCAGCTGCGCCCCACCCGAGACGGCGTCGAACGCGGTGGCCACCCGGCCCACCACCTCCTCGGGGCTGCGCCGCTGCAACAACGTCGCCATCGCCACGCTCGTCAGCGTCACCCCGGCGCCCGAGGCCGCCATCGTCGCCACCATCACCCCCTCCGCCGCCACCAGCCACAACGCGATCGCCACGCCGTACAGGCCGACCCCCGCACCGATCGCCGGCAGCTCACCCCACCGGCCGATCGCCGCCGCGGCCACCAGCCCGCCGCCGATCGCCCCCACCCCCATCGCCGTGGAGGTCACCGCCGCGAACTCCGGGCTGCGTCCCAGCGCCTCGATCACCGCGAAGATCAGCGACTCGGTCGCCCCGCCGACGGCGAACATCACGCTCAGCGCCGTGCCCGCCCGGCGCAACTTCGGATCCAGCCGTAACAGGCGCACCCCGGCGCCGACCTCCTCCCGCCAGCTCACCCCGCCCCCGCCGCGGCGCACGTACGGCACCGCCGGCATCAGCGCGAACGCCAGCGCCGCCACCCCGAACGTCACCATGTCGAACACCACCACCGCGCCCAGGCCGAACGCGCTGTAGATCGCCACCCCCAGCAGCGGCCCGACCAGCCGCAGCCCCTGCCTGGTCGTCAGCAGCGAGGCGTTGGCCTGCGCCAGCAGTTCCTCGGGCAGCATCGCCTTCAGCAGGCCGCCCAGCGCTGCGAAGGTCACCGTGTAGGAGCAGCCCATCGCCGCCGACACCGCGTACAGCAGCCAGAACGAGCCGGCCGAGACCGCCGCCAGCGGCAGCAGCGCCAGCGCCGAGCCCAGACACGTCACCACCAGCAGCCGCCGCCGGTCGACCCGGTCGATCAGCACCCCGAACAGCGGCGCGAACAGCAGCGGCAGGGAGAAGAAGAACAACGTCAGCCCGGCCGCGCTGTTGGAGCCGGTCAGCTTCTTGGCCAAGATGGCCGGGATCAGCAGCAGCGAGGCGTCGCCCAGCAGGCTGACCGCCATCCCGAAGCAGACCAGCCTGAAGTCCTTGCGCCGAAGGACGGCCCGCATCAGGTGGGCCCGCGCACGAAGCAGCGGGCCCGGCCGAGGTTCCTCAGCGCCCCTCCCCCTAGTGGCGATTTTGTAGTTGAAACCTCACGGAAACACTACAAAGCGGACTGGTCAACCAGCCGGTCTTCTTTACTTTGTAGATTTCCTAGTACGGCCGGCAGCGCCCCGCCGTGCGCCACCGCCAGCCGGCGCGTGGCCCTCGTCACCGCCACGTACAGGTCTCTGGCACCCTGCGGCTGCGCCAGAATGCCCTCCGGATCGACGACCACCACCGCGTCGAACTCCAGCCCCTTCGACTCGGTGACGGTCAGCACCACCACCGGGCCCT
Source organism: Nonomuraea soli (assembly GCF_013761175.1). Classification (GTDB taxonomy): domain Bacteria; phylum Actinomycetota; class Actinomycetes; order Streptosporangiales; family Streptosporangiaceae; genus Nonomuraea; species Nonomuraea soli. The sequence continues at coordinate 1,095,578 of NZ_JACDUR010000002.1, read as the reverse complement.
CCACCTCCCTGGCCTGAGGGAACAGCTCGGCCACCGCCTCGTAGGCGCCGTCGGAGACCACCACACCGACCTGGCCCTCACCGATCGCCGCCGCCTCCTCGGCCACCAGCTGCGGCAACTGCTCCAGACCGCAGCGCACCGCCCGCGGCGCGTCGCCGCCGCTGCGCACCGACTCCGGCGGCTCCAGCGCCGGATCCACCAGATGCAGCACGTCACGCGCCACATCCATGATCTCCACCGGCGTGCGGTAGTTGACCAGCAGCCGCTCCTCGCGCCAGCGGCCCTCCAGATACGGGTCCAGCATCTGGCCCCACGCCGAGGCGCCCGCGGCCGAACCGGTCTGCGCGATGTCGCCCACCACCGTCAGCGACTTGGCGGGAACCCGGCGCATCAGCGTGCGCCACGCCATCGGCGACAACTCCTGCGCCTCGTCGACGATCACGTGACCGTAGGCCCACGTACGGTCGGCCATCGCCCGCGCCGCCGTGCTCAGCATCGCGCCGCCGCCGTCGTTGCGGTCGGCCAGCATGCCGGCGCTCATCTCCTCATAACCCAGGTCCGCCACGCCCGACACCTGCATGACCTCGCGCGCGAACAGCTCACGCTCGGCCCGCTCGGCCTGCTCGCGCCGCTCGGTGCGCCGCCGCGCGGAGTCGTCCTGGCCCAGCAGCTCCGCCGCCTCGTCCAGCAGCGGCACGTCGTCGACCGTCCACGGGAAGGCCGCCCAGTCGTCCCGGCCCCAGCCCTCACGGCCCCGGCCGGCGGCCGAACCGGTGAACGCACGATCCTGCGGCCAGCCGTCGGCGCCACCCGCCTCGGGCACCCGCAGCACATGCCACCAGCGCAACCCCTCCGGCGACAGCCGCTCCAGGGCCTCGGCGTCGCTCAGCAGCTCCCCGATCAGCTGCTCGGGTGTCAGCTCCGGCCACAACGCGTCGAGCGCCCGCCGCACCGGCGCCAGCTCCCACAGGTCACGCGCGTCGGCGGCCAGGTCACGCTCACGCTGCTCGGCATCGTCGTCGGCCGGAGCCAACTCCTCGGCCAGCTCACGCTCGAACGCGGCCGCCTGCGCCTCGGACATGAAGTTCGTCAGCGCCGTCGCGTCGTCGAACTGCCGCGCCCGGTCGGCCGCCAGCTCCCGCAGCAGCTCGGTGACGAACAGCTTGCGCGCCATGTTGTGCGCCAGCCGTACGGCACGCGCCCGCTCCCTGATGCGCGCCACCACCTCGCGCGGCACCCGCAGCACCTCGCCGTCGAGCTCGACCTCCAGATGATCGCCCTGCGGCAGCCGCTGACGGTCGGCGACCGCCGCCTCCACCAGCCCCGCCATGAGCAGGTCACCCTTGACCACCGAGACCTCCGGCTCGTCGCGCGCGACCGCCTTCACCCCCGGGAACAGCTCCCCGACCGTGGCCAGCACCACCTGGGTCTCCCCCAGCGACGGCAGCACCTGGCCGATGTAGCGCAGGAACATCGGGTTGGGCCCCACGACCAGCACGCCCCGCCGCTCCAGCGTGTCGCGGTGGGTGTAGAGCAGGTAGGCCGCCCGGTGCAGCGCCGCGACCGTCTTGCCGGTGCCGGGGCCGCCCTGCACGACCAGCGCGCCGGCCAGCCCCGCGCGGATCACCCGGTCCTGCTCGCTCTGGATGGTGGCCACCACGTCGCTCATGCGCCCCGTGCGGCCCTTGCGCAGCGCCGCCAGCAGCGCCGCCTCCCCCACCAGCGTGCGGCGGTCGCCGTCGGTCATCGCCTCCAGGTCGAACACCTCGTCGTCGAGCCCCACCACCGTGCGCTCGCGGGTGTGGATGTGGCGCCGGCGCACCACCCCGCCCGGATCGCTGGGGGTGGCCACGTAGAACGGCCGGGCCGCCGGCGCGCGCCAGTCGATGAGCACCGACTCGTGATCGTCGTCGCGCAGCCCGATGCGCCCCACGTACGTGCTCTCGCCCTCGCCGAGATCGATGCGGCCGAAGACCAGGCCGTTCTCGACCGCGTGCAGCTGCGCCAGGCGTCTGGCCTGGTCGGCGGCCATGGCCTCACGCTCCACGCGCTCCCGGGCGATCGTCATCTCCGACCCCGCGGCGTAGGCGGTCTTCAGCGCCTGCGAAGCCTTGTCGCGGGCCGCGTCGAGGCGGCCGTAGAGCATCGTCACTTTCGCCTGTTCGAGCTTGACAGCTTGACGGATCGCCATTCTGTGACTAGTCTCCTTCTTAGAGGTTTCGAAGCCTCTTTTTCGCGTGCACGCGGGTATGGAAGCGTACCAGCTCCCCGCCGCATCGCCAAACCATCCCTCTCACCTGGTTGTTTCGCGCCGGGGTCACTCGTGTCCTGATGCGCCACCGTGGTTCAGGTGGCCGTGCAGGAAGGTGCGGACACCCGCGGTGACCGTCTCGGTCACCGTCTCGTCGGACAGGCCGGCGGGAGACGCCGGAAGCCCCGCCGAGACCAGCACCAGCAGGTGCAGCGCCGCGCGGGCTGGGTCGTCGACGTGCAGCACCCCGCGCTCCGCGAGCTGCCGCAGGTGGTCGGCCAGCACCCGGCGGACCCGCCGCGGCCCGCTTTCCCGCCAGGCGTCCATCACTTCCCCAGGGATGTGGTCCACTTCAGCGTTGATCTGCCTGACCAGGGAGAAGTGGGCGGCGCTGTCGGGCCTCGGCGTCACCCAGTCCCGCCCGAACTCGATCAGGTCGGCCTCCACGTCGACGACCTTGCGCAGGTGGCGGTCGATGATCGCGATCTGGATGTCGGCGGCCTGCCGGGCGCTGTCCTGGATCACGGCGAGGAACAGGCCGGCCTTGTCGGTGAAGTGGTTGTAGATGGTCCGGGTGGACACCCCCGCCTCCGCCGAGATCGTATCCACCCCGGCGCGGGTGTAGCCGTCGCGGGCGAACACCTTCAGGGCGCCGTCCAGGATCGCCTGCCGCTTGCCGCTCAGCCCTCGGCGAGGGCGAGGCGTCGTGCTGTCTTCGCTGGTCATATTGGGTCCTCCGCCAGTTTTGCAACGTTCGTTTTACTTTTTGCCATGCTCGTTGTACTTTACCTCGTGTCGCACCTTTGTGAGGAGTACAAGCATGATCAAGATTGCCATTGTCACCGGCAGCACCCGTCCGCGCCGCCGTACCGCCGTCGCGGCCCGCTGGGTCGCCGAAGTCGCCGCCCGGCACCCCGCCGTCACCCTGGGAGACGTTGTCTTCGAGCCCGTCGACCTGGCCGACTACGGCCTGTCGCTCCTCGATGAGCCGGTGCCCGCCCTGTTCGGCGACTACCACCACCCGCACACGCATCGGTGGGCCGAGACCATCGCCGCCTTCGACGGGTTCGTGTTCGTCACCCCCGAGTACAACCACTCGGCCCCGGCCGCCTTGAAGAACGCCATCGACTTCCTGTTCGCCGAATGGAACAACAAGGCCGCCGGATTCGTCAGCCACGGCGTCCACGGCGGCGTGCGCGCCGTCGAACACCTGCGGCAGGTCATGACCGAACTACAGGTCGCCAACGTGCGCACCCAGGTCGCACTGTCGGCCTTCACCGACTTCGAGATCACCGACCCGGCCGAACCCGGCACCATCGCCCCCGGCCCCTACCAGGAGTCGACCCTGAACGAGCTGCTCCACGAGGTCATCGCCTGGTCCAGGGCGCTGAAGCCGCTGCGCCAGGAAGCCGGGCACGCGGTGGGCGCCTGAGATACCGGCTGCTGGGCCGTACCGGACTGCGGGTCTGCGAGGTCTTCCTCGGCGCCATGACCTTCGGCGAGCAGGAGATCGGCCCCTCGCCCCAGGAGGCCCGCCGCATCCTCGACCTGTACGGCGAGGCTCGATGCACCACCCCTGCCGTGAACGAACTGGGAACCGGCGCTCAGCACTCCCCCATCGCCGCGCGCACCTCGTCGACCGTCAACGCCGGCACCGGAAGCGCATGCGCGCCCGCCCCCCGCAGGCCGTCGAGCGCCAGGGCCAGGTGACGCCGCCACACGGCCGGAGCCGTGGCGCGGGTGGCCCTAATCGTCGCCGCCACCCCCCACAGCACGAAGGCCAGATCGGCCAGCTCCACGTCGGCCCGCAGGCCACCGTCGCGCCGCGCTCGCTCCACCAGCTCGCCCATCAGCGCGTACCCACGCTCCCCCTCCAGCGGGGCGGCGCGTGCGACCAGGTCGTTGTAGCCGAGATCGGCCGACTGCAGCTCGCACACACCGGTCAGGAACGCGGCGAAGCCCTCCCAGGCGTCGTCCATGGCCAGCGCGCGCTCGGCCAGCTCGGCCACGGCACGCACCCGATCGGCGAACACCGCCTCCACCAGGGCCTGCCGGTCCGGGAAGCGGTTGTACAGCGTGCCGATGCTCACCCCCGCCGCGCGGGCGATCTCCTCCAGCGGCGCCTCGAGCCCCCGGTCGGCGAACAGCCGCCGGGCCGCTCCCAGGAGGCGTTCGCGGTTGTGCAGGGCGTCCTTGCGCATGACGGCCAGCCTAGCTAACTTGAGGGCACACTCAACTTGAGGAGACCCTCAGCTTATGGAGCGCACCATCGTCATCACCGGCGGCACCAGCGGCATCGGCCTGGCCCTGGCCCGCCACCACAGCGAACGCGGCGACCACGTCGTCGCCGTCGGCAGCAGCCAAACGGGCGGCCGACGGCTGCGGGCCCAGGCTCCACGAGCCCGCTTCGTCCAGGCCGACCTCAGCTCGGTGGCCCGCACCACGGAACTGACCGAGCGGCTCACAGCCGACCACCCCACGATTGACGCGCTGGTCATGGCCGCCTTCCGCTACAACCCGGCGCGAGTGCTGACCTCCGAAGGGTTCGAGCACACCTTCGCGCTCTACGTGCTCAACCGCTGGCTCATGGCGTCCGGGCTGCGCCCCTCCCTCGACCGGGCCGCCGCGCCCGTGATCGTCAACCTGTGCGGGGTGGGACAGGGCGGGCGCATCCACTGGGACGACCTCCAGCTGGAACGCCGCTACCGGGCACTCGACGCCACCCGGCAGGGCGCCAGAGCCGCCGAGCTGCTCGGCGCCGGGTATCGCTCGGAACGGATCAGGTACGTGCTGCACAACCCGGTGTTCGTGGACACCGGGCTGCACGAGCCGTTCAGGCAGCCCGTGCGGGGGCTCGTCCGCGTCGCCGCGGCGCTCTTCGCCCAGCCGGTCGGCCGGGCCGTACCGCCGATCACCGCCCACATCGACCGGCCACCGGCCGCACCGCTCACCGCGTGGAGGAAGGCACGGCCGCTCACCCTGGCGATCGACGCACAGGAAGCGGCACGCCTGGACGACCGGCTCCGCACCCTCACCTCTCCTATCCTCACCCCTCCCACCCTCACCCCTCCCACCCTCACCCCTCCCACCCTCACCCCTCCCACCCCAGCCTGACGCCCCAGCCTGACGCCCCGCCTCTCCGCCTCCTCACCACCCCCGCCTCCTCACCACCCCCGCCTCCCAGCCCTAGGACCTTCGCCGCCCGAAGACCCCCGCCCCACGACCCCCGCCCCAGGCCTCGCTCCATGCCCTCCGCTCCATGCCCTCCGCTCCATGCCCTCCACCCCCGGTCCGACCACCTCCCACCTCGTGATCGCCCGCACGATAGAGTCCCCCACCATGTCCGACTACCTGCACTCGCTGTTCGCCCTCGACGGGCGCACCGCCCTGGTCACCGGCGGCAGCTCCGGCATCGGCTACGCCATCGCCGAGGCCCTAGGCCGGGCAGGCGCCGAGGTGGTCCTGGTCGCCCGCCGCGAACCCCAGCTCGCCCAGGCGGCCGAGCAACTGCGCGCCCATGGCGTGCGAACCCGCTGGATCAGCGCCGACCTCGGCGACAGCGGCGACGTCACCCGCGTGTGCGACACCGCGGGCACCGTCGACATCCTCGTCAACGACGCCGCCAACAACATCCGCAAGCCCATGCACACCCTCACCGACGACGACTACGCCGAGACTCTCGCCCTCAACCTCACCGCCCCCTACCGGCTCGGCCAGCACTTCGGCCCCCGGATGGCCGAGCGAGGCTGGGGCCGGATCATCAACATCGGCTCCCAGCAGTCCATCAGCGCCTTCGGCGACAGCGGCGTCTACGGCGTCAGCAAGGCCGCCATCGCCGGGCTCACCCGCTCCCAGGCCGAGGCCTGGTCGAAGCAGGGTGTGCTGGTCAACACCCTCATGCCCGGGTTCGTCCTCACCCCGCTCACCGAACCCGCCCAGGCTCAGCCCGGACGCGTCGAGGAACTGGCCGCCCGCCACCTCGTCGGCCGCAACGGCCTGCCCGCCGACTTCGCCGGCGCCGCCGTCTTCCTCGCCTCCGACGCCTCGGCATTCGTCACCGGCCAGATGCTCTTCGTCGACGGCGGCTTCTCCGTGCACTGACCCACCGCTCCACGTTTCAGGCGAGCAGAGCGGCGCACTAGCAAGTCCTCACCCTCGGCGCGAATCCCCTCGAAGGGCGCGGAGCCGTACACTGACCCCACTCCGTGATCACGCGAAGGGCCGCCCCCATGACCACCGCCTCCCGGCACGACCTCCGCCCGCAACCGTGAAGCCCACGGCGCTGACCTTCCCGCGCGGGTTCGTCTGGGGCGCGGGCACCTCGGCCTACCAGATCGAGGGAGCCGCCAAGGAGGACGGCCGCGGACCGTCGATCTGGGACGGCTTCGCCCCCGCGCACGGCGACACCGGCGAGGTGGCCTGCGACCACTACCACCGCTACCGCGAAGACGTCGCCCTCATGAAGGAGCTGGGCCTGGCGGCCTACCGCTTCTCGGTCGCCTGGCCGCGCGTGCAGCCCGACGGGCGCGGCGCGATCAACACCGGCGGGCTCGACTTCTACGACCGCCTCACCGACGAGCTGCTCGCCGCCGGCATCGCCCCCTACGTCACCCTCTACCACTGGGACCTGCCCAGGGCACTGGAGGACGACGGCGGCTGGACCAGCCGCGACACCGCCTGGCGTTTCGCCGACTACGCGCGTGCCGTCCACGCCAGGCTCGGCGACCGCGTCGACACCTGGCTGACCGTCAACGAGCCGTTCGTCCAGGCCAGCCTCGGCTACGGCATCGGCCTGCACGCGCCCGGACGCCTCTCCCCCGCCGAGACCGTCTTCGCCGTCGGCCACCACATGCTGCTCGCCCACGGCCTGGGCGTGCGGGCGCTGCGCGCAGAAGGCGCCCGCCGCATCGGCATCCCGCTCAACCTCTCCCCCGTGCTCACCCCCGACCAGGTCGCCGACCCCTCGGCGACCCTGCCCGAGCCCGACGCGCACGCCGTCGAGCAGGTCGACGCCGTGCTCAACCGGCAGTTCCTCGACGCCGTCCTGCGCGGGAAGTACCCGGCGGGCCTGCCCGAGGCCCATGTACGGCCAGGCGACCTGGAGATCATCAGCGAGCCGATCGACGTGCTCGGCGTCAACTACTACGCCCCCACCATCGTGCGCGCGGAACCGGGAGCACCGCCCAACCCCGCCTACCCGGGCGTCGAGGGGGTGCGCTTCTCCGACTCCCACGTCACCGCCACCGCCATGGGCTGGCCGATCGTGCCCAACGGCCTGTCGCTGCTGCTGCGCCAGCTCGCCCGCCGCTACCCCGGCGTCGAGCTCGTCGTGGCCGAGAACGGCGCGGCCTTCTCCGACGTGGTCAGGTCGGGCGCCGTCGCCGACGCCGACCGCACCGCCTTCCTCGACGAGCACCTGCGCGCCGTACGGCACGCCATCGCCGACGGCGTGCCGTGCAAGGGCTACTTCGTCTGGTCGCTGATGGACAACTTCGAGTGGGCCGAAGGCTACCGGCGTACCTTCGGCATCGTCCACGTCGACTTCGACACCCAGCTGCGCACCGTCAAGGACAGCGGCCGCTGGTATCGCGAGGTCATCCGCCACAACGGGCTGCCGGTCAGCCGTCCCAAACGCCCCACCCTGGAGACGGTCGCGGCCCGCGCGGGAGTCTCGCGCGCCACCGTCTCGCGTGTCGTCAACGGCGAGAACTCCGTCAGCCCCGAGATCCGCGAGGCGGTGCTGCACGCCGTCAACCAGCTCGGCTACGTGCCCAACGCCGCCGCCCGCAACCTCGTCACCCAGCGCACCGAGACCGTCGCCCTGGTGCTGGCCACCTCGCCCGAGCGCGACGACGCGGGCATCGGCACCCTCGTCATGACCGCGGGCCAGGCCATCCAGGCGGCGGGCAAACGTATCACCCTGCTGCTGGCCGACACCGAGCACAACCGCTCCACCCTGGTCTCGCACGTCGAGTCGGGCCACGTCGACGGCGTGCTGCTGGCCCCGCACGATGGCGCCGACCCCCTCATCTCCCGGTTGTACGGCACGGCGGTGCCGATGGTGCTGCTGGGCAAACCGGCCTTCTCGTCGCTGGTGCCCTGTGTCGACATCGACAACGCCGGCGGCGGAGCCCTGGCCACCCGGCACCTGATGGAGACGGGACGGACCCGGATCGCGATGGTGTGCGGTCCGATGGAACAGGCGCGGGTGCGCGACCGGCTGGCCGGCTACCGGGAGGCGATGCGCGAGGCCGGGCTGCAGCCCTTCCTGACGGTCGGCGAGCACTCGCAGAGGTCGGGCGCCGAGGCGGTGCGGCGGCTGCTCGACGACGACCCCGGTGTGCAGGCGGTGTTCGCCTCGTCGGACGTGATGGCCCTCGGAGTGTTGCGTGCCGTGCGGGAGGCGGGTCGTGACGACGTGGCCGTGGTCGGGTTCGGCGATGTGCAGGCGGCGGCCTACGCGGGGCTGAGCACGATCAGCGAACGCGCGGGCGACCAGGCCCTCACGCTGGCGCGGCTGCTGCTGTCGCGTCTGGAGGGGCGTCCGGTGAGCTCGGCACTGCTGTCGGCGCAGCTGATCGTGCGCGAATCGAGCCGTGCTTAGCACACAGCCGATCGCCTTTACTTTGTAGATTACTTACGTCGCACCTGACGCACGCCCTTGCCCTCGTGCCAGATGTCCATCACCAGCTCGTCACCCTGGACGCGGGTCCAGACGACCTCGGACAGATCGACGCGGAACAGGTAAGGCCCGTCGCCGGGCATCTCGAAGCGGGCCAGCGTCTCGGGATCGGTGATCTCCTCCGCCCGCCCGGCCAGCTTGGCGTCACCCGCCCAGTCGTCGGGTTTGTCCTGGTCGGGATCGGGCGAGGTGACGTGCAACGCCATGCGCGGATCGCGGCGCAGGTCGAGCGCCTTGACCGCGCCCGGCATCGAGCCCATCCAGAGCTGGCCCTCCTTGATCTCGGTCTCGGTGCCGCTGACGCGTGGCGAGCCGTCCTTGCGCAAGGTGGCCATCACCTTGTGCTTGTGGGCGGCCATCAGGCCCCCGACGACGCCCGCGAGCTCCGGAGCCTGCTGTTCGAACTCAGCCCAAGAAGTCATGCCGCCATCCTTCACCAGCCCACCGACAAAACCAGCCCACCCACGACCGCCGCGCGCCGCGCCCGGGCTGTCAACCGATCAAGCAGGCTCTCTCGGATCGGAGTTTCGCGCCATCGAGGGGTCGTCGCCTGTCGGCCGCCCAGACGGCCAGCGCGCAGGCCGCGAATCCGGCTCCGAGGAGACTGGAGCCCGCCCAGCCGTGGGCGGCGAAGATGGCGGTGGTTGCGGCAGCGCCGAGGGCGGAGCCGAGCGAGTAGAAGACCATGTAGCCGCCGATGGCGCTGCTGGTGCGATCCGGATGCGCGGCGGTGAGCAGGTGCTGGTTGCTCACATGCACAGCCTGGACCGCGAAGTCGAGAACCACGATTCCGACGATGAGGAGCCACAGCGACCACGGCAGCTGCGCGATCGCTGCCCACGAGAGGATGAGCAGGGTGAGCGAAAGGCCGGTGATCAGAGCCGCCCGTCCCGCGTCCGCCCACCGTCCCGCGCGTGCCGCGCCGAGTGCGCCGGCGACTCCGGCAATGCCGAACAGCCCGATCTGGCTCTCGCTCAGTTGCCACGGCCTGTCCCCCAGCGGCAGGGACAGGCCGCTCCACAACGTTCCGAACGATGCAAACAAGAAGAAGGTGATGAGGCCGCGCGTCAGGAAGAGGCGCTGCCCGAACAGTCCGCGGAGTGAGACGACGGCCCGTCTGTACCCCGCCGGCCGGTTGGGGCGCTCCTCTGACGGTAGTGCGACGAGGACGAGGACCATGAGCCCGAGTGACAGCATCGCGAGCACGGCATAGACGCTCCGCCAGCCCCACACCTCGGCGAGCGTGCCGGTGACCACCCGCGCACCAAGGATGCCGACCACAACGCCCGAGGTCACGACACCGATGTTCCGTCCGCGTTCGGCAGGCGGTGAGACGGACGCGGCGTAGGCCACCGTGATCTGCACCACGACCGCGAACACCCCAGCCGCCGCGAGCCCCAGGAACGCCACCCATGCCGCCGACGCGGAGGCCGTCAGGATCATGCCCACTGCGGTGAGTGCCAGGTGCACGGCGATGAGCCGGCGCCTGTCGACCATATCGCCAAGGGGCACCAGCAGCACCAGCCCTGCCAGATAGCCGATCTGGCCGATCGCGACGATCCACCCAGTGAGTTCTGCCGGCACGCCGAGATCGCCTCCCATCGGCTCCAGAACCGGCTGGGAGGCGTAGATACTCGCCACAGCGACACCACACACCACCGCGAGCAGCAACCGCCGCCATACGTTCATCGTGCTCCAATCCCAATCGGTAGCATCTTGCAACCGATTTGACCGTAGGGCACAATGGTTTCAATTCGCAACTCATCGGGAGGTGTTATGTCGCGCACCACCATGGGCGCCCCGAACCTCGGCTGGACCGACCCCGAATGCCCCGTCGCCCGCACGCTCGACCTCGTCGGCGACAGGTGGAGCCTTCTCGTCGTCCGCGACGCGATGGACGGTGCACGATCGTTCACCGAGTTCCAACGACGCACCGGCATCGCCCGCAACATCCTCGCCGATCGCCTTCGCAAGCTCACCGCTCACGGGCTCCTCGCCCAGCGCGCCGCACCAACGGGCCGCCGTCAGGAGTACGTGCTCACCGACGCCGGCCGCGACTTGTTCCCCGTCATCCTCACTCTGCGACAGTGGGGAGAACGCCATGCCTTCGCGCCCGGCGAGACCCACTCCACCCTCGTCGACCAGCACGGCATCCCTGTACCGGAAATCGCGCCGACCAGCGCCGACGGCACCCTCCTCGACGCCGACACCACCCACGTGCAGAAGACCCGATAGATAGCAGACCCTCGGCGCCTTCAGACCTCACAGACACCCGCCGCCGCCGATGCCGACGATCAGGCGCCATGGGCAAGAAGCCCGAGATCCTGGCCAAGTCAGCCTCCAGGCGGGCATGCGGGACAACGGCTTCTCCGACGAGGCGAGCCAGGCGTTGGCCGTCATGCTGCCCTTCTGGGGCTACGCCTTCAACACGTCACACACCGCCGGATACGGGCTGGTGGCGAGTGGAGACTCCACGATCGACCCTGAACCCTGACCCGCCTCAGGCGGGTGACGCGCCGCGCAGGTAGTCGTGCAGCGCCGCCGATCCGGCCAGGCGCAGGAGGCTGAGCCGGTGCAGGTCCTCGCCGCGCCTGGCCAGTTCCCTGCGCAGCCGCTGCGGGCTGCCCGCGCTGTCGAGTTCGCGCATCACCGCCTCGACGGCCGGCAGCGGATAGTGCGCCCGCCGCAACAGCGCGACCGCCTGCGCCTTGCGGACCTCGTGGGCGTCGTAGACGCGGTATCCGGTGGCACGATCACGTGAGGGCCGCAGCAACCCCATCGACTCCCACACGCGCAACGCCGACGTGCGCACCCCGACCAGCCCCGCAACCTCTCCCACCCGCATCACCCGACCCCCTCCCGCCCGCGTCGCCCCTTCCCGCGCCGTTGTGAGCCCGGCCAGCACCTCGGGAGTCCCGGCCCCGCGCACCGGCGTGGGCGCGGCCAGTTCCTCGAAGGCCCCCAGCACCCGCGCCAGATCGGCCCGCTCCCGGCTCAGCTCCGCGTGGCTGGCGTCGACCAGCGCCAGCGCGTCCTCCACCCGCCCGGCGTGCACGGCCCGCATGACCTCCCCCGTGCACTGCCACCCGTGCCCCGCCGCCATGCTCCGCACCGTCCGCAACGCGCGCTCGTGCTCGCCGGTGAACACCCGGTACCCGTTGTCCGCCCGCTCGACGGGCGGCAGCAGCCCCTGGTCGGCGTAGGTGCGCACCTGCTGCACGGAGATGCCCGCCCGCCGGGCCAGCTCCGACACCCGCAACCGCACCCTTGACGCCCGATTGGCGACTTCTGCCTCCACCATCCCAGCCTAGCCCGCGTACACGGCGTCAAAAGTCTCACATAGGAGTTCAATGCCACGCTTGAAGGACAGCCGCCGACCGAGGAGGAACCCATGCCCCGCCTGCCGATCCGCACCCTGGAAGTCGTCCGCGTCCGCAGCCTGTCACCCGGCATGGCCCGCGTCACCTTCACCGCCGACGACCTGACCGGCCTGCCGCAGACCGGCCCCGACCAGCAGGTCAAGCTCTACTTCCCGCGCCCCGGCCAGGACACGCCGCTCCTGCCCGACGCCGACGGCGAGCTGATGAGCTGGTACGCCGCCTTCACCGCCATCCCGGAACCGCAACGGCCGTGGATGCGCAGCTTCACCCTGCGCGCCCGCGGCCACAACACCGTCGACATCGACTTCGTCCTGCACGGATCCGGCGGCCCCGCCTCCCGCTGGGCCCTGCGGGCACGACCCGGCGACCGGCTGGCCATGTTCGGCCCCTCATCCGACTTCGCCCGCCCCGTCCCCCTGGACCGGGACCTGGCCGAGGCCGACTGGGTGCTGCTGGCGGGCGACCTGAGCGCCCTGCCCGCCATCGGCACCCTGCTGGAGGCCCTGCCGTACGGCAAGCGCGCCGAGGTGTTCGTCGAGGCCGGCGACCCGCGCGACCGCCAGGACCTGCCCACTCGCGGCGCGGTCACCGTGCACTGGACCGGCGGCGGCGCCCTCGTCGACACCGTCGCCGGGGCCGAGTTCCCCGGCGGCCGGGTCTTCGCGTGGCTGGCCGGCGAGGCCTCCGCCGTACGGCGGCTGCGCCGGCACCTGGTCGCCGAGCGCGGCATCGCCAAATCGGCCATCGACTTCTCCGGCTACTGGCGCCGCGCCCTCACCCAGGACGACGCGCCCACGGGCGAGGACATGGCCGACGCGCAGGACCTGCTCGCCCGCGCCCAGGAGCTGCAGGCCCGCTCGTAGATCGCCTCCGGCGGGTGAGGAGCTATCGTGGTCCCACAATGGTTAATGACGCTGTGAACGACCTCGACGCGACGCTGGCCGCCCTGGCCGACCCCACCCGCCGCAAGGTCATCGACCTGCTGCGCGAAGGCCCGCGCCCCGCGGGCGAGCTGGCCGCGGCCGTCGACATGAGCGCGCCCGCGCTCAGCCGCCACCTGCGTGTCCTGCGCGCCGGCGGCCTGGTGGAGGCCGAGACCGGCAGCCAGGACGCCCGGCTGCGGCTCTACACCCTGCGCCCCGAGCCCTTCGCCGCCCTGCAAGCATGGCTCGACCAGGTCCAGGCCTTCTGGGCCGAGCAGCTCGGCTCGTTCAAGAACCACGTCGAGCGCACCCGAAGAACCCTGTGAACCCGGCCAACTCGGTGCGGGCGCGGGTGACGGTCCCGATCGACGTGGCGACCGCCTTCACGATGTTCACCGACGAGATCGACGCCTGGTACGTGCGCGGCCCGCACAGCTGGGTCGAGCCCGCCAAGGCCGTCGGCATCCGCTTCGTCGACGGCTACCTGCGCGAGCTGCACGCCGACGGCGGCCACGTCGAGGTCGGCAAGGTGATCGTGTGGGAGCCGCCCGGCAGGCCGGCCTGGGCCGACCTGCTCAACGACGGCTCCATGGAGATCGAGGTCACCTTCGCCGCCACCGGCGAGGGCACCGAGGTGACGCTCGAGCACCGCGGCCTCGACACGCTGCCGAGCGAGGTGGAGCGCCGCATCAGGCGCGGCTACTCGTGGAACATCGCGCTGCGCTGGTTCGCCGACGCCGCTCGCTAGCGCCTGCCGTACTTCTTGTGCACGGCCTGCTTGCTCACCTGCAGCGCGTCGGCGATCTGCGCCCAGGGCAACCCGGCCACCCGCGCCCGCCGCACGTGCACGGCCTCGATGCGCTCCAGCTCCGCCCGCAACGCGCGGGTGGCCTGCAGCGCCCGGAGCGGGTCTTCGTCCTCGGTCTGCTGCACGAGCGCGGTCAGGTCGTTGCTCATGCGCTAAAGGTAGTCCAGAAGCAGCTCGGTGACCTCCACCGGACGTTCCAGGCTGGGCAGATGGCCGGCCCAGGACAACTCGCGCAGCTCCGCACCCGCCAAGCGGCCGGCCAGGTGACGGGCGCTGGCCTGGAAGAAGGGCAGGTCGTGCGGACCGGTGACGACCAGTACGGGGATCGTGACGGCGTCAAGGTCGGGCTTGGCCCAGACCTGCTCGGGTTCGGGGTCGGCGGCGAGCTGGATCGTGAAGACCTGCCGCTGCATCGTCGAGAACACCTCCCTGGCCTCGGGTGTTGCCTCAGGTCCGAGCCACGTCCTGGCGTTGTGCGCGACGGCCTCCTCGATCAATCCGGCGGCGAGAAGGCGGTGCTCCTCCTCGGTGAAGGCCGTGAGGTCGGGGGTGGGTCCCAGGTCGGATCCGGGGTTGAGCAGCACCATGCGCGTCACCAGTCCGCGCGCTGCCAGCTCCAGACCCACGCGGCAACCGTAGGAGGAACCCACGATCGCCACATGAGTAAGTCCCAGCCTCCGCAGCAAGGCAGCCACGTCGTCGGCGTCGGAGTAGGGCCCGTCCGCCTCGAACGGGGAGCGGCCGAACCCGCGATACTCCACCCGGATCACCCGGAAGCGCCCCGCCAGTGCCCGCCACTGCGGATCCCACATGCGGGCGTCGGTGGCGCTCGAGTGCAGCAGCACCAGCGGCTCGCCCTGCCCGGCTTCCTCGAACCAGATCCTCACCGGGCCTCCACCACCAGGCGCACACCCAGGCCGATCAGCACGATCCCCGAGATCTGCTCCAGCCTGCGGCGGACGGCCGGGCGGCCGAGGACGGCCTTGGCGCGGGCGACCGCCCAGATGACCAGGCTGTACCACACCGTGTCGACCACGACCCAGATGAGCGCCAGCGCCACCAGCGTCAGCGGCACGTTCTGACCCGGCGGCACGAACTGCGGCAGGAACGACAGCGCGAACACCGCCGCCTTGGGGTTGGCCAGGCACGTGCCCAGCCCCATGAGGTACGGCCGGCGCCAGCCGGTAGCCGCCTCGCCGTGCGGCTCGGCCGTGTCTGAGGTGTCGGGCGCGGCGGTGTTGCGGCGGGCCTGCCACAGCGCCTGGGCGCCCATGACGAGCAGCACCACCGCCCCCGCGATGCGCATGAGGTCGTAGGCCACCTGCGAGGCCAGCAGCAGCGCGGTCAGGCCGAAGGCGGCGGCCAGCGCCCACAGCAGGATGCCGGTCTCGTTGCCGAGTGTGGCGGCCAGCCCCGAGCCGCGTCCCGAGCGGATGGTCTGGCGCATGATGATCGCCGTGCTGACGCCGGGCACCATGGCCACCAGCACGCACGCACCGATGAAGGCGAGCAGATACATGCAGCCGATCCTGCCGGATCTACCGGTACATCTCCGCTAGTTTTTCCGCCTCCTCGGCCATCAGCGCGCGCAGTTCCGCAGGCCCCAGCACCTCGACCATGGCGCCGAGCCGCAGCAGCACCCAGCGCGCGTGCTTGATCGACTCGATGGGCAGGGTGAGGGTGCGCCAGCCGTCGGCGTCGGGTTCGCCGGCGCCGGCCAGGGCGCGGTGGCCGACCTCCTCGCCGACGGTGTAGCGGAACAGCCCGTCGAGGTCGGGGGCGAGCCTGATCAGCGCCTCGGCGGTGTACATCTTCTGCAGGAACTCGGCGGCGTAGGCCTGCCAGAAGGCGGCCAGGTCGAAGCCGGCGGGCCGTTCGAAGGTGCGCTCCAGCCGTTCGATCTTCAGGATGCGCGAGACCCGGTAGGTGCGCGGCGAGCTGTTGCGCGGTGCGGCCACCAGATACCAGGAGCCGCCCTTGAGGACGAGGCCGTACGGGTCGATCTCGCGCTCGACCTCCTGCTGCCCCCACCGGCGGTAGATCATGCGCAGGGACCGCTCCTCCCACAGGGCCTCCGACACCTCGCCCAGGTGCGGCACGTCGTCGGCGCCGCGGTACCAGCCGGGGACGTCCATGTGGAACCGTTCGCGCATGCGGGCGGCGTGGGAGCGCGGCTCGGGCGGGAGCGCGGCCAGCAGTTTCAGTTCGGCGTTGGCCGCCAGCCGCCCCAGTCCAAGCTCGGCGGCGGGGCCCGGCAACGCGGCCAGGAACAGGCCGGAGGCCTCCTCGGCGGTCAGGCCGTTGAGGCGGGTGCGGAAGCCGTCGAGCAGCTGGTAGCCGCCCGCGGGTCCACGGTCGGCGTAGACGGGGATGCCCGCCGCCGACAGCGCGTCGACGTCGCGGTAGACGGTGCGCACCGACACCTCGAGCTGCTCGGCCAGCTCCGGCGCGGTCATCCGGCCCCGCGTCTGCAACAGCAGCAGGAGGGAGAGCAGACGGCTGGCTCGCATGCCGTCCATTGTATTTCACACACAAATGATGTTTGTATGAACACATGGAGCGTTTGCTAGCCATCTTGAACACCTTGCGATCCCATGACAGCGTCTCGGTCGCCGAGCTGGCCGCCGAGCACGACGTCTCGGAGATGACGATCCGCCGCGACCTGGACGAGCTGGCCCGCCAGGGCGTCGTGCGCCGCGTGCGCGGCGGCGCGCTGTCGCTGCTGCTGCGCGGCGAGGAGCCGCCGTTCGGCGTGCGCGAGATGGAGGCGGTGGAGGCCAAACGCCGCATCGCCGCCGAGGTCGCCGCGCTGATCGCCGACGGGGAGGCCGTCGTGCTCGACGGCGGCACCACCTGCCTGGAGGTCGCCCGCGCCCTGGCCGGGCGCCGGGTGACGGTGATGCCGCTGGCGCTGCAGGCCGTGGGCGTGCTGGCCGGCGCCGAAAGGGTGCGGCTGGTGCTGCCCGGCGGCCAGGTACGGCCCGGCGAGCTCAATGTCACGGGCCCCCTGGCCGAGAGCTCGATCAGGGGGTGCCGCTTCGACACCGCGGTGATCGGTTGCTGCGGGTTGTCGGCCCGCGACGGGCTCACCGCCCACGACCTGCCCGAGGTGGCGGTCAAGCAGGCGGCGATGGCCTCCGCGCGGCGCACGGTCGCGGTGTGCGATTCGGGCAAGTTCTCGCGTGCCTCCTTCGGCGCGGTGTGCGGGCTGTCCGGCCTCGACGTGGTCGTCACCGACGAAGGCGCGCCCCAGGAGGAGCTCGACGCCCTCGTCGCGGCGGGAGTGGCGGTGCGCAGGGTATGAGCGTCTTAACCCGCGGCGGCACCCGCGCCCAGGTGGCCGCCGTCGGCCTGCTGTTCTTCGCCGGCGGCCTGGCGATGGGCGCGTGGACCTCACGCATCCCCGCGATCAAGCACGCCCTGGCCCTGTCGGACCTGCAGCTCAGCATCGGCCTGCTGGCCATGGCCGCGGGCGGCATGGCGGGCATGCAGGCGACCGGCCCCCTCATCGACCGGCTCGGCAGCCACCGCCTCATGATCCCCTCGGCGCTCGCGCTCGGTCCTGCCCTGCTCGCCCCCTCCCTGGCCGGCGGCCTGCCCATGCTGGTCGTCACGCTGTTCGCCTTCGGCGGCTGCTACGGCGTGCTCAACGTCTCCATGAACGCCAACGCCGTCGCGGTCGAGGCGCTGCGCGGCCGCCCGCTGCTGTCGAAGATGCACGCCGTGTTCAGCGTCGGCGGATTCCTCGGCGCCGGAACGGGCGGAGTGCTGGCGGCGGCCGGCGTCCCGGTCACCACGACGTTCCTGACCGCCGGGTCCGTCGTCACCGCCGTCGCGGCCCTGACGGCCCGATCGGCCCTGCGCACACCGCCCGCGCCCCGCCAGCAGGGCGGCCCGGCGCCCAGGGGCGTGCTCCTGCTGGGTGTGCTCGCCTTCTGGTGCCTGGTGGGCGAGGGCGCCGCCACCGACTGGAGCTCGGTCTACCTGCACGACACCCTCGGCAGCGGGCCCGGCCTGGCCGCCGCCGGTTACGCCGCGTTCGCGGTGGCCATGACCGCCGGGCGCCTGGCCGGCGACCGGCTCGCCGTACGGCTGGGCCCCGTGCGCCTGGTGACGGCCTGCGCCCTGCTGGCCGCCACAGGGCTGGGTACGGCGCTGCTGGCCGGGCACCCCGCGGCGGCGGTGGCCGGATTCGCCCTGTTCGGAGCGGGATTGTCGTGCACCGTGCCGCAGGTCTTCTCCGCCGCTGGGCACCGCGACCCCGCCTACGCCGGCAGGGCCCTGGCCAGGGTGGTGAGCATCGGCTACCTGGGCTTCCTGGCCGGACCGGTGATCATCGGCGCGCTCGCCGAGGTCACCGGCCTGGCCGTGGCGCTGGCCGTACCGGTGGCCGGAACCCTCGTCGTCGCGCTCGCGGCCCCGGCGTTGAAGCGATGACCCACGTTGAAGCGATGACCCGCGCTCAGGCGGCGACGGTGATCAGTCTCTCCAGGAACGCCCGCCGCGTTTCGACCCCGCCGCCCGCTCAGCCCCATTGCTGCCACGCCAGGCGGGCCACCATCGCCGCCACGACGCACAGCAGCACGATGCGGACGAACCCGGTGCCCTTGCGCAGCGCCATGCGCGCCCCGAGCTGCGCCCCGCCGATGTTGCACAACGCCATGCCCAGGCCCAGCGCCCACAGGAGGTGCCCCTGCCAGGCGAAGACCGCCAGCGCCCCCAGATTCGTCCCGGTGTTGATGATCTTCGAAGTGGCCGAGGCGGCGACGAAGTCCAGCCCGAGGATGGTGGTGAAGGCGATGATCAGGAACGTGCCCGTGCCCGGCCCGATGATGCCGTCGTAGAAGGCGATCACCACGCCGGTGACGACGATCGCGGCGAACGAGCGCCGCGCGGTGCGCAGGTGCGGCTGCGGCACCGCCCCCATCGCCGGACGGAGGGTGACGAACGCGGCCACGGCCAGGAGCACCACCATCACCAGGGGCCGAAGCACCTCGGCGCTGACCGCGCTGGCCGCCAGCGCGCCCAGTCCGGCGGCCAGCACCGCCGTCGCGCCCGCGGGCACGGCCACCCGGCGGTCGATCTTCGTGGTGAGCGCGTAGGTCACCGCGGCCGAGGCCGTGCCGAAGACCGACGAGAGCTTGTTGGTGGCCATCGCCTGGACCGGGGCCACCCCCGCCACCAGCAGGGCGGGCAGTTGCAGGAGCCCGCCACCGCCGACGACGGCGTCGACCCATCCCGCTCCGGCCGCGGCCACCAGCAGCAACAGGATCTGCTCAAGCGACAGCGACACGCCACTCCCCCGACCCACGGCAAAGAAACCGCAATGAGGGTATAAGGCCACCCGAATCCCGCCAAAACGTGGGGCCCGCCACGCCGGAGCGAAGCGGGCCCCACAAGTCCCCGAGGGCTGAGCCGATCAGCTGTAGAAGAGCTTCGAGCCGCGGCTCTCGGTCGTGCCGCGCTCACCCCAGTAGGTGCGCACGGTCGCCCGGTAGTAGGTGTCCTCGTAGGCGGTGGCCAGGCTGCGGCAGGTGGAGCCGGAGTGGCCGTAGTAGTTGTTGTTGTCACGGAAGGTGAACGAAGGGCCGCCACCGTTGACCGGCGTGACCGTCACCTCGACCCAACGCGCACCCTCCGAGTTGTACGCCTGGGCACAGATGGTGTCGGTGCCGTCGTTGTAGCTGACGGTGCCGTCGCCGACGTTCCACGAGAACGAGGCGGCCGAGGCAGGAGAGGCCAGCAGCATGGTCGCCGCCGCCACCCCGATGCCTGCCACGGCCGTCTTGATCAGGGTCTTCATCACAGACATTCCTTCCGCAGGAACGGATCTCGGTGCCCGTTCGCAGCACCGATCTTGAACCGCGGATGCGCTCTGACTGAAGACCTTGCACGCAGTGTTCGCGATCTTGTCACGCGGGCGTCGGAAGGTGAACGCCCCGTGAACCCCAGGAGGCCGCGCGAGGCTCAGGAGGCGGCCGCCGCCCGCGCCAGGCGGCGTTTGCGGCTGGCGTAGACGTCGTCGATCACCCCGAACGAGCGCGCCTGCTCGGCGGTCAGGATGCGGTCACGGGTCAGCTCCTTGCGGATGTCGGCGGCCGGGCGCTCGGTGTGCCGGGCCAGCAGCTGCTCCTGCAGGTCGCGCATGCGCAGGATCTCGCGCGCGGCGATCTCCATGTCGCTCGACTGGCCGAAACCGCCCTGGGTGTGCGGCTCGTGCAGCAGGATGCGGGCGTGCGGAAGCGCGGCGCGCTTGCCGGGCGTGCCCGCGGCCAGGAGCACGGCCGCGGCCGAGGCGGCCTGACCGATGCAGACCGTGTGGATCTCGGGCCGGACGAACTGCATGGTGTCGTAGATGGCCGTCATCGCCGTGAACTCCCCGCCGGGGGAGTTGATGTAGAGGTTGATGTCGGCGTCGGGATCGATCGACTCCAGCGTGAGCAGCTGCGCCATCACGTCGTTGGCCGAGGTCTCGTCGATCGGCACCCCGAGGAAGATCACCCGGTCCTCGAAGAGCTTGGTGTAGGGCGTCATCTCCTTGACCCCGAAGGAGGTGCGCTCGGTGAAGGACGGCACCACGTATCGGGAGTTCATCGCGGCGTCACCCCCGCCGTGACGTCCTTGGCGCTGCGCACGACGTGGTCGACGAAGCCGTACTCCAGGGCCTCCTGGGCGGTGAACCAGCGGTCGCGGTCGGAGTCTTCCTGGATGCGCGACAACGGCTGCCCGGTGTGCCCGGCGATCAGCTCGGCCATCAGCCGCTTGGTGTACAGCAGGCTCTCGGCCTGGATCTGGATGTCGGTGGCGGTGCCCCTGATGCCGCCCAGCGGCTGGTGCATGACGATGCGGGCGTGCGGCAGGGCGTAGCGCTTGCCCGGCGTGCCGGCCGACAGCAGGAACTGCCCCATCGACGCCGCGAAGCCCATGGCGACCGTCGCCACGTCGCACGGGATGAACTGCATCATGTCGTAGAGCGCCATCCCGGCGTGCACGGCACCGCCCGGAGAATTGATGTAAAGCGTGATGTCGCGGTCGGGATCGGCCGCCGCCAGCAATAGCAACTCGCCGCACAGCCGATTGCAGATGTCGTCGTCGACCTCCTGGCCGAGAACGACGATGCGCTCCTTGAGCAGCCTCTGGCCAAGCTGTTCCGACCAGGCTGCGGTAGGGGTCCCGGACATACTCCGATCCTTTCTCTCGAATTACCTCGACCCTACAGACGGCACTCGAAAGGGAAATGCAATTTCGCCGTGCGCGCATTTCTCTAAAAGCACAATATGCCCAGAGTGAATTTCGCTCGACATATGATGGTGCCCGTGAGATGGGGCGAACTGGGCAGGCGCTGGATCTGCCTGATCTTCGGCGGGGCCGTGCTGATGCCGTACATGATGGCGGGCGAGGTGATCACGGCCCTGTACGGCATCGGCGAGGCCGGCAGCCCGCTGCTGGCCGTCCAGCCGCTGGTCTTCCTGGCCGTGCTCCCCCTGGTCTTCGTCACCGGCCTCGTACTGCCGGTGCGGGCCCTGGCCGCGCCCCCCGCCCAGGCGCTGCTCGGCGCCGACATCGCCCCCGTGCCCCGCGGGCAGCGCCGCACCTGGGACGAACGCCGGCGCAGCGCCATCTGGTTCACCGCCCACCTGGGCATCGGCGGCGTGGCCAGCGGCATGACGCTGGCCGTCGTCCCGTTCACGCTGTGGACGATCGCGGTGCCGCTCGTCGGCGACCGCTGGCGCATGTTCGACCGCACGCTCGAACCCGGCTGGCACCTGGCCTGGCTGCCCGTGGCGGGCCTGGCCGCCCTGGCCGCGCTCGTGGCGGTCGCCTGGCTGGCCGGAGGGCTGCTGACCCGCTTCGCCCCCGCCCTGCTCGGCCCCTCACCCACCGAGCGGCTCAAGGCCGCGGAAGAGCAGACGCGCGTCCTGGCCGAACGCAACCGGCTCGCCGGCGACCTGCACGACTCGGTCGGCCACGCCCTCAGCGTGGTGACCATCCAGTCGGCCGCCGCCGCCCGCATCCTGGACCGCGACCCCGACGCCGCGCGGCGATCGCTGGCCGCCATCGAACAGGCCGCCCGCCAGGCCCTGGAGGAACTCGACCACGTGCTCGGCGTGCTGCGCGCCGACGACACCCGCAGCACCCAGCCGCAGCCCGACCTCACCCAGCTGACCGGCCTCATCGCCGGATCCGGCGCCCGTGTCGAGGCCGACCTCGGCGACCTGGCGCCCGTGCCCGCCCTGGTCAGCCGCGAGGCCTATCGCATCGTGCAGGAATCGCTCACCAACGCCCTCAAGCACGGCACCGGCCCCGTACGGCTCGCGGCCGCCGTCCACGACGACCACCTCGACCTGACGGTGAGCAACCCCGTCGGCCGCCGCCGCGCGCCCGGCGGCGGACGCGGCCTGCGGGGCATCACCGAGCGCGTCCACCTGCTGCGCGGCACCGTCGAGGCCGGACCGCACGAGGGCGGCTGGCAGGTGCGGGTCAGCCTGCCGCTACGGTCGACGCCATGACGCTCAAGGTAGTGATCGCCGACGACGAGGACCTCATCAGGACCGGCCTGCGCGTCATCCTCGACTCCGAGCCCGGCCTGACGGTCGTCGGCGAGGCCGCCGACGGCGCCGAGGTCATCGGCGTCGTGCGCCGCGAACGGCCCGACGTCGTCCTCATGGACGTGCGCATGCCCGGCGTCGACGGCATCCAGGCCACCGCCCGGCTGGTCGCCATGGACCGGCCGCCGAAGGTGCTCGTGGTCACCACCTTCGAGAACGACGACTACGTCTACGAGGCGCTGCGCGCCGGGGCCAGCGGCTTCCTGCTCAAGCGCACCAGGCCCGACGACCTCGTCCAGGCGGTGCGCGTGGTGGCGGCCGGCGAGACACTGCTGTTCCCCGCCGCCATCCGACGCCTGGCCGGCGCCCGTACGGCCCGGCGGCCCGCGCTGACGGGCCTGACCGAACGCGAGGGTGAGGTGCTGCGGCTGATCGCCAGAGGGCTGTCGAACGCCGAGATCGCCGCCGAGCTGGTCGTCAGCGGCGAGACGGTCAAGACCCACGTCGGCAACGTGCTCGCCAAACTGGGCGCCCGCGATCGCACCCAGGCCGTCATCGCGGCCTACGAATCCGGCTTCGTCAGCCCCCGCTGACACCCCGCGGCGGGTATGGAAGGCTCTGTCGCGTGACCTCCCCCGAAGGACCGCACGAGCGGGCAGCCTCCCGCAATCAGCAGGCCGTCGAAGGGCTCCGCAGCCTCGGCAATCTGGCCCTCATCGCCGGCGCGGGCCTGCTGCTGGGGGCCTGGCTGGTCACCAAGGGCGACCCGCCCCTCGGCCTGATCGCCGTGTGCTGCACCACGTCGCTGGTGGGCATGGGTTTCCGCCTCGAGGCGGTCATCCGCGAGCGGCGCTGAGGCGGCGCACCTCCGGCGTGAGGATCCGCGCCGCCGGCAGCACCGAGGCGGCCGCCACCGACGACCCGCTCTGGGCCAGGTAGAGGTCCACCAGGTGCAGCCCCACCGCATACCCCGCCATGTCGGGGATGCCGCGCGGCTCCCCGCCGAACCGCGTGATCGCCGAGTCCCCCAGCACATACGCGGGCGTGTGCATCATCCCCTCCAGATCGATCGCCGCCATCGTCAGCTCCAGCGCCCGGTCGAACTCCGCCCCGGTCACCATGCCCGACCACGGCCCCATCGCCTCCGGCCCCGACAGCTCGCGCACGAACGCCTCCGCCAGCCCCTCGGCCACG
This sequence comes from Nonomuraea soli, assembly GCF_013761175.1. GTDB lineage: Bacteria > Actinomycetota > Actinomycetes > Streptosporangiales > Streptosporangiaceae > Nonomuraea > Nonomuraea soli. The sequence goes on along the minus strand of NZ_JACDUR010000002.1, from coordinate 1,071,791 downwards.
AGGTGCTCGCCGACGGTCACCGTCACCGGGTTCCACTCCACGTTCATGTACCGCACCTGGTGGTGGAACTCGTGCACCGCGCAGTGCTTGATACGCTCGCGCACCCCCGGCCCCGGCCAGGCCAGCAGGTACAGCCAGCCGGGCGAGGAGCCCATGCCGTAGTAGCCGCCCGAGGTGCGCATCAGGTGCTCGTCGTCCGGATTGCCCAGGACGAACATCACCTGCAGCTCCTGGGGATGCTCGATGCCGGGCACCACCGCCTTCAGGTGCGCCAGCGCCCGCCCGATCTCCTCCTCGATCTCGCCCGGCAGCCCCGCCAGGTCCTCGACCGCGGCCAGGTAGCGCGGGTCGTCACGGTCGACGCGGAAGCCGCCGCCCTGATGGTGGATGTCGACGTGGTCGCCCGGCATCGGGATCAGCTCCCTGATCGGGGCCAGCATCTCGCGCAGCGCCTGCGGCCGCTCCTCCAGCGGGCGCCGCAGCAGGTCCGCCGTCGCGGACAGGGTGTCGTGGATGATGAGCTTCATACCGGCGACGCTAGGACCTCACGTCGCGTGAGGCTCAAGCCGGTTTTCCTAGATCTCGTCGCCCGGATCCGACTCCTCGCCCGGCGGAAGTCCCGGCGAGGTGCCGCCCGGCGTGCTCTGCGAGGGCGACGGCGAAGGCTCGGGCTGCGGCTGCTGCGACTCGGGCGTCGGCGGGGGCGTGGGCTCGAACACCGTCGGCGGCAGCGGACGCCGCAGCGGCTCGGTCTCGTCCAGCCCCCGGAACAGCAGGATCGCGATCACCACACCCATCAGCAGCAACGCCAGCAGCACCCCCAGCGCCAGCAGCACCCGGCGCCGCGTCTCGGTCGCCGGACGCGGCGCCCGCCCGGCGCCCGGCAGCGCGGGCGCCCGGTCGGTCAGCCAGTAGGGCACGTAGTCGGGCCCGTGCACCTCCCCCAGCAGGATGCCGCCGACCATGACCGGCTCCAGGTAACGCTCGGCGCCCGGCCGGCCCGGCAGGTACGGCGTGGCCGCCCACGGCGCCTCACCCAGATCCGACTCCAGCACCGCGGGCCCCGTCAGCACGGTGCCGCGCCGGGGCGACGACTCGCGCACCGCGGTGACGAACCGGTCGCGTGCCGCGCCGTCGAGCGCCGCTCCCCTGGTCAGCAGCGCGATCGACACCGCGCGGCCGTCGTCGGCCTGCCCCAGGTACACGAACCCTGCGGGCATGCTGTGCAGGCGCGCCTGGATGACGAACGGGCCGAGCCGCGGCGGGTCGCCGTACTGCAAGGGGCTTGCCATATGGCCAATGTTCCCAAGGAAAGCTGTGAATACCGTGCGACGGCCGCGCTTCATGCACGAAACACGCCAACTTGGGAAAGATGGCAATCATGAACGTCGCCGAACAGCTGCCCAGCGAGACCGACGCGGCCATCCTGCGCAAGGCGCTGGACGAGGTCCGCCGGGTCATCGTCGGCCAGGAGCACATGGTGGAGAGGCTGGCGGTGGCGCTGCTGGCCCGCGGCCACTGCCTGCTCGAAGGCGTCCCGGGCGTGGCCAAGACCCTGGCCGCCTCGACGCTGGCCACCGTCGTGGGCGGCACCTTCGCCCGCATCCAGTTCACCCCCGACCTGGTGCCCAGCGACATCGTCGGCACCCGCGTCTACCACCCCTCCTCCGAGCAGTTCGACGTCGAGCTCGGCCCCGTCTTCGTCAACTTCCTGCTGGCCGACGAGATCAACCGCGCCCCGGCCAAGGTGCAGTCGGCGCTGCTGGAGGTCATGGCGGAACGCCAGGTGACCCTGGCCGGCGTCACCCACCCGCTGCCCAGGCCGTTCATCGTGCTGGCCACCCAGAACCCCATCGAGTCCGAGGGCGTCTACCCGCTGCCCGAGGTGCAGCGCGACCGCTTCCTGTTCCGCGTGCGGGTGCCGCACCCCAGCGCCCACGAGGAACTGGAGATCCTGCACCGGATGAGCGTCGCCCCGCCGGTGCCCGAGCGGGTGCTCGACCCCGACACGCTCATGGCGCTGCAGAAGCAGGCCGAGCAGGTCTCGGTCCACCAGCTCGTCGCCGACTACGTCGTACGCCTGGTCATGGCCACCCGCGCTCCGTCGGAGTACGGCCTGGGCGACCTGGCCGACACGATCGAGATCGGCGTCAGCCCGCGCGCCACGCTCGGGCTGGTCTCGGCCGGACGCGCCCTCGCGCTGCTGCGCGGGCGCGACTACATGCTCCCCGACGACGTGCGCGACGTGGCGGTCGACGTGATGGGACACCGGCTCATGCTCACCTTCGACGCCCTCGCGGACGGCGTCGACCCCGAGCAGGTGGTGCGGCAGATCCTGCACGCCGTGCCCCCGCCCCTGGTCGTGTGGAACCAGCAACGATGACCAACAGGGCGGAGGTGGCGCTGCGGAGGCTGGAGCTGACCATCACCCGTAAGCTCGACGGCCTCATGCACGGCATGCACCAGGGCCTGCTGCCCGGCCCCGGCAGCGAGTCCGGCGACAGCCGCATGTACGTGCCGGGCGAGGACGACGTGCGCCGCATGGACTGGGCCGTCACCGCCCGCACGACGGTGCCGCACGTGCGCGACCTGGTGGCCGACCGCGAGCTGGAGACGTGGGCGCTGGCCGACCTGTCGGCCAGCATGGACTTCGGCACCGCCGACACCGACAAGCGCGACCTGGTCGTGTCGGCCATCGGCGCGATCGGCTTCCTGTCCAGCCGGGTCGGCGACAGGTTCGGCGTGCTGGTCCTGCACGAGGAGTACATCCACCGCATGCCCGCCCGCACCGGGCGGCCCGCCCTGTACGGCCTGCTGCACTCGCTCAGCGACGCCCCGCGCGGCCGCTCCGTGCCCGACGCCCCCGATCTGGCCGAGGGACTCGAGGTGCTGGCCTCCACCCGCCAGCGCCGCGGCCTGCGGGTGATCGTCTCCGACTTCCTCGACGCCCACCCCAGCCTCGACCCGGAGGCCGAGCGCGACTGGGAGCGGCCGATGCGCCGCCTGGCCGCCCGCCATCAGGTGCTGGCCGTCGAGGTCATCGACCCGCGGGAGCTCGAATTGCCCGACGTGGGCAGAATCGCGTTCAGCGACCCCGAGAGCGGGAACGTACGCGACGTGCACCTCACACCGAGAGTACGGCAGGCGTACGCGGAAGCGGCCGCCCTGCAGCGCGAGGGCACCCGCATCGCGCTGCGCCGCGCGGGCGTGTCCCACCTGGTGCTGCGCACCGACCGCGACTGGGTGCACGACATCGCCCACTTCACCCTCCAGCAACGGCGCATGGTGCACTCCCGCAGGCGGCCGTCATGACCTTTCTGGCGCCCGGATGGTTGTGGCTGTTCGCCCTGATCGCGCTGATCATCGGCGCCTACGTCGCCTCCCAGCTGATGCGCCGCCGCTACACGGTGCGCTTCACCAACCTGGCGCTGCTCGACCTGGTGGTGCCCGCCGGGCCCGGCTGGCGCAGGCACGTCGCGCCCGCGCTGTTCCTGGTCATGATGAGCCTGCTGGTGATCGGCGCCGCCAAGCCCGCCTTCGAGGTGAAGGTGCCGCGCGACCGCGCCACCATCATGATCGCGCTCGACGTGTCGCTGTCGATGGAGGCCGACGACGTCACGCCCAACCGCATCGCCGCCGCCAAGGCCGCCGCCCAGCAGTTCGCGCTGGAGCTGCCCGACCGCTTCAACGTCGGCCTGGTCTCCTTCGCCCGTTCGGCCAACGTGGTCATCTCCCCCACGACCGACCACCAGGCGGTCGCCACCGCCATCGGCAACCTGACCACCCGGCCCGGCACCGCCATCGGCGAGGCGGTCTTCAACTCCCTCGACTCCATCCGCTCCTTCGACCAGCGCGCCGCCACCGACCCGCCGCCGGCCGCGATCGTGCTGCTGTCCGACGGCGACAACACCTCGGGCCGCGGCGTCAACGAGGCCATCCAGGCCGCCACGCAGGCGCGCGTGCCGGTCTCCACGATCGCGTACGGCACGCAGGAAGGCACCGTGGAGATCGACGGCAGGCCGGTGAACGTGCCGGTCAACAAGGCCACCCTGCAGTCGCTGTCCGACGGCACCACCGGCCGGGCCTACTCCGCCGAATCGGGCACGGAGCTGCGCGAGGTCTACGAGCAGATCGGCACCTCGCTCGGCTACAAGCTGGTCAACCAGGAGATCAGCCAGCGTTTCATCATCGCGGCGATCCTGGTCGGCGTGCTGGTCGCGGGCGCGGCGGTCCTGCTGGGCTCCCGCATCCCGTAACGTTCTGGCACGTGAGCGCGCATTACTTCGAGGAGCGGCCGCAGTCGGCCAGCAGGCCGGGCACGGTCGACCTGGTCCTGCCCGACCTGCACCTGAGGCTGGAGACCGACCGGGGCGTCTTCTCGCCCGAGAAGATCGACCTGGGCACCCGCATCCTGCTGGAGTCGGTGCCGCGGCCTCCCCAGGAGGGAGACCTGCTCGACCTGGGCTGCGGCTACGGCCCGATCGCGCTGACGATGGCCTCGCGCGCGCCCGAGGCGCGGGTCTGGGCTGTCGATGTCAACAGGCGCAGCCTGGAGCTCACCGGGCGTAACGCCCAGGCCGCTCGCCTTTACAAAGTAAGTCCCGTGCATGTCGACGAGATGCCGCCCGAACCCCGGTTCTCGGCCATCTGGTCCAACCCGGCGATCCGCATCGGCAAGCCCGCCCTGCACGCCATGCTCACCCGCTGGCTCGACCGCCTGACCGACGACGGCGTGGCCTACCTCGTGGTGCAGAAGCACCTCGGCTCCGACTCCCTGCAGCGCTGGCTCGGCGAGCAGGGCTGGCAGGCCACCCGCCACACCTCCCGAGCCGCCTACCGCATCCTGAAGGTGACCCGATGATCCGCAAGCAACTCCGGCCCACCGACGTCAAGCGACTCAACCGCACCTGGCGGCGCTCCACCGAGCACCGCCTGGCGCTGATCCTGGAGTCGGTGACCGGGCCGTTCAACGTCGGGTCCATCTTCCGCAGCGCCGCCGCGTTCGGCGCCGACCAGATCTGGCTGGCCGGCAACTCCACCCCGCCGACCAACCCCAAGGCGGGCAAGACCGCCCTGGGCACCGACCGGCTGGTCCCCTGGAAGGACGGCCTGACCGCCGTGCAGGCCGTCCAGGAGGCCCGCGCCGACGGCTACACCGTGCTCGCCGTCGAACTCACCGGCGAGGCCAAGCCGCTGTTCCGCGCCGACCTCGGCCGTGACGTGTGCCTGGTCGTCGGCAGCGAGGACCACGGCTGCTCCCCCGCCCTGCTCGAAGCCGCCGACGGCGAGATCTACATCCCGCAGGTCGGCAAGGTCGGCTCCTTCAACGTCGCCGTCGCCGCCGCCATCGCCCTGGCCGAGACCCGCCGCCAGGAATGGCAGACCCTCTCCCCCGAAGGCCAGTGATGCTCAGCCGCCGCTTCAGCTTCCTCGACCACCACGGCCCCCTGGCCTTCGCCCACCGAGGCGGCGCCCTGGAGGGGGCCGAGAACTCCATGGCGGCCTTCGAGCACGCCGTGCGCCTGGGCTACACCTACCTAGAAACCGACGCCCACGCCACACGCGACGGCGTCCTGCTGGCCTTCCACGACCACACCCTCGACCGCGTCACCGACCGGCGCGGCCGCATCGCCGAACTTCCCTACTCCGTCGTACGGCAGGCGCGCATCGGTGGCGCCCACCAGATCCCCGTCCTGGAGGAGCTCATCGGCTCCTTCCCCGAGGCGCGTTTCAACATCGACGTCAAGGAGGCCGGCGCCATCCTGCCGCTGGCCCGCGTCGTGCAGCGCACCAACGCCTACGAGCGGGTCTGCCTGACCTCCTTCTCCGACGAGCGCCTGGCCCGCGCCCGCGCCGCCATGGGCCGCGAGGTGTGCTCGGCGCTCGGCCCCCGCGGCGTGGCCGCCCTGCGCGCCGCCGCGGCCACCTCGGGCTACGGGCGGCTGTTCGCGCGCCTGTCGCGCGCCCAGATCCCGTGCGCCCAGATCCCCCTCGGCTTCCGCGGCCTGCGGGTCACCACCCGCGCCCTGGTGCGCACCGCGCACGCCCTGGGCATGCAGGTGCACGTGTGGACCATCAACGACCCCGTCCGCATGGAGCGGCTGCTCGACCTCGGCGTCGACGGCATCATGACCGACAACGTGACGGGGCTGCGCGGCGTCCTCGACCGGCGCGGCCTGTGGGAACACCGCGACACCGCCGCCTAGGCACCGCCGCCGGCGGCCGCCCGGAGATGGCGGCCGGTGCGCCTCAGCTTCCTGGTGACAGCGTGAGCTTCACGGGGATGTTGCCCGTGACGGCCTTCGAGTAGGGACATTTGCGATGGGCAGCCTCCAGCAGGGCCTCCCCGGTCTCCGGCGGCACGCCCGGAGCGGTGACGACGAGCTCGACGGACAGGTCGAAGCCGGCGCTGCCGCCGGCGATCGTCACCCGCGCCTCCACCCGGGCGTCGCTCAGCTTGACGCGTTGAGCGCGGGCGACCGAGGTCAGGGCCGACAGGAAGCAGGCCGAGTAGCCTGCGGCGAAGAGCTGCTCGGGATTGCTGACGTGCCCGCCGGCTCCGCCCAGGCCTTCGGGGATTCCCAGGTCGAGCTCGATCAGTCCGTCGTCCGAGCGGACGCGTCCTGAGCGTCCGTCGCCGGTGGCCAGGGCGTGGGCGGTGTAGCTGAAGGTGGTCATCGTCGGGTCTCCTTGACGAGAGTGAGCAGTTCTTTCACGGCTTGCGGCGTCGCCATGGCGAAGGTCCCGGCGCGAGAGACCGGAGTCCCCATCGCCCGCGTGATCGCGACGGACGCCTCCGCCTGCCGTACCGCGAGCAGGGTCGGGTTCACCACCAACGCGCCCGGGACCTCGACGTGGTCGCGGGCGCTGAGCAGGGCGAACAGGCCCCCCGCCGACATCACGACGTCGACACCGCTCTCCCGGACCATGGTGACGGCCAGCGAGACGAACGTGTCCTTGATCGACTGGTAGGCCGCGTCGTCGCCGTAGGCCGCGACCGCCTGGTCGGGCGTGATGCGCAGCGGCCGGACGTCGACGACCCGGGACGACAGGCCGTAGCGTGCTATCTGCTCGCTGTGCCACGAGAGATACACGGGGTCGAGGGTGACCAGGCCGATGCGGCCACCCAGCATGCAGGCCTGGAGCATGCTGGCTTCGCCGTGCCCGATGACCGGGATGTCGACGGCCGTCCGCGCCTCGTAGAGGCACGCGTCCTGGAAGTGGCCGACCAGGACGGCGTCGAAGCCCTCCTCGGCCGCCGCGACGATGCCGGCGACCGACTGGACGCCGCAACGCAGCTCGCTGAGCCTGCCCAGCTGCGTGTCGCCCGGGCTGATCCCCCGCACCTCGTAGGTGACCCCGGGCGCGGCGATCTCGGTGAGGTAGGCCTGCAACCTGGAGAGGTAGGGCTGATGGACGGCCGGGTCGGTGAAGCTCTGGTACATGATCCGGGAGGGAGGGCTGCTCATCGTCGGCTTTCTGGTGTCGGGGGCAGGCCAGGGCCGGCGAGGAGCAGGACCTTGCCACGGTGGTGGGATTGCTCGAGGAGGCGGTGAGCCTCTGCGGCCCTCTCGAGCGGAAGGACCGCGTGGGTGGTCGGGACGATCGCGCCGCTCTCGTACAGCGGCCACACGTGCTGCACGAGGTCGGCGATGATCTGGTCCTTCTCGTGATCGGGCCGCATCCGCAGACCGCTTCCGGTGAGCGTCAGGTTGCTCCTGAGCAGCGGTTCGAGATCGATCGAGGCCCTCGATCCGCTCTGATGCCCGATCACGACGACGCGGCCGCCGCGCTCCAGCACCCGCAGGTTGCGCTGCAGGTAGTCCGCGCCGACGATGTCGAGCACCACCGCGGGGCGGATGCCGCGTTCGCACAGCTCGTCGGCGAAGTCCTGTCGACGGTGGTCGATCACGAGATCGGCGCCCAATCCCGCGACGAACCGGGCCTTGCCGGGCGAGCCGACCGTGGTCGCCACCCGTACGCCGTGGGCGGCGGCGAGTTGCACGGCCGTCGCACCGATGCCGCTGGCGCCACCGTGTACGAGCAGCCAGGACCCCGGTACCGGCTTGTCGGGCATGTACAGGTTCGACCACACGGTGGCGGTCGCCTCCATCAGCCCGGCGGCGTCGACGGTGGAGACGCCGGCGGGCACCGGCGCCAGGTGTGCGGCGCGCACGGCGACGTACTCGGCGTACCCGCCTCCGGGCAGGAGCGCGCACACCTCACGGCCGAGCAGGTCGTCACCGACACCCGGACCGACCGAGACCACGATCCCTGAGACCTCGAGGCCGAGGTCGGCGACCGCTGCCGTACCGGGGTAGTGGCCGGCTCGTTGCATGAGGTCGGCCCGGTTCACGCCTGCCGCGACGACGCGCACCAGCGCTTCACCTCGCGCAGGTCGCGGCAGGGCCCGCTGCGTCACCGTCAGGACATCCGGTCCGCCCGGCCGGCTCGCGACGACGGCTCGCATGTGCTGCGGGAGCGGGTGCGGCAGGTTCCGCGGGCGCACGTGCTCATCCCTTCCCGGGATGCAGGGCGCCGCAGTGCTCGCAGGTGCGGGCCGCCGTGTCCTCGTAGAACCGCGTGAACACCGGCGGCAGGTCGGCCACGATGTCGCGGACCTGCAGCTCCACCTCGTGCACCAGTCCCGAGCACTGGAGGCAGTACCACTGGAACTTCTCCAGGGTGCCCTCCTCGCGGACCCGCTCGATCACGACGCCGATGGACCCCGCCTCGGGCCGCTGCGGCGAGTGGGGAACCAGGCCCGGAAGGAGCCAGGTCTCACCTTCCCTGATCTCGACGGTGACCCTGCCGTCCTCGGTCATGACGTCGACGTGCATGGAGCCCTTGATCTGGTGGAACCACTCCTCGTAGGGGTCGACGTGGAAGTCGGTCCGCTGGTTCGGGCCGCCGACGACCTGGACGATGAAGTCCCGCCCGGTGAAGATCGGCTGGTTGTTGACCGGAGGCTTGAGCTCCGGCTCGTGCTCACGGATCCACTCCATGAAGTTGAGTGGCGGGGAGACACGATCGGTCGGCTGGGTCATTGCGCTTCCTCCTGAGAGGTGATGCCGGGCGGGTGTGCCAACGGCCTGGATGTCGATGAGCCGAGGTCGTTCATGCCGGGGAGCTCGGCCGCCTCAGCGATGCCGTCGGCACGGCAGGTGCTCCGGCCGCGCTCACAGTGCCACGCACACATTCGTCGTCTCGGTGTAGAAGTCGAGCGAGTGACGGCCGCCCTCGCGGCCGATGCCCGACAGTCCGATCCCGCCGAAAGGGGATCGCAGCTCGCGCAGAAACCAGGTGTTGACCCAGGAGATCCCGGTCCGCATGCGGGCCGCGACCCGGTGAGCACGACGGAGGTCGGACGTCCAGACCGCGGCCGCGAGCCCGTAGTCGGTGTCGTTCGCACGCCTGACGGCCTCCTCCTCGGTGTCGAAGGGCATGAGCGCCGCGACGGGACCGAAGATCTCCTCCCGGACGACCCGGTCGTCATCGTTCAGGCCCGTCCAGAGGGTCGGTTCGACCCAGAACCCGCCGTTGAGAGCGCCGCCCGGGGTGGCTGCCCGTCCTCCCGTCAGGGTCTTGGCGCCCGCCTGCTCGGCCAGGTCCGCGTAGTCGAGGATCTTCTTCTGGTGAGCTCGCGAGATCACCGGGCCGGTCGTGGTGGCCGGATCGGAAGGCGCTCCGAGACGCAGTTCCCCGGCCGCGGCGACGAGCCGTTCCGTCACCTCGTCGAAGACCGGGCGTTCGATGTAGACGCGCTCGGTGCACAGGCACACCTGCCCGGTGTTGGCGAACACGGAGCTGGTCAGCCCGGCGACCGCGGCGTCGAGGTCGGCGTCGGCGAAGACGAGGGCCGCGTTCTTCCCGCCGAGTTCGAAGGACACCGGGCGGATACGGGGTGCGACGGTCTTCATGATGCCGGCGCCGGTCGCCGTCGACCCGGTGAAGGTCACGCCGTCGATGCCCGGGTGGCTGGTGAGGTGCTCGCCCGCCGAACCGGCGCCGAATCCGTGGACGACGTTGTAGACGCCGTCCGGCACGCCCGCCGCGGCGAGCACCTCGGCGAGTAGCGTCGCCGAGCCCGGCGTCTCCTCGGACGGTTTGACGACGAAGGTGTTGCCGCACGCCAGCGCCGGCGCCAGCTTCCAGGTCAGGAGGAGAAGCGGCAGGTTCCACGGCACGATCGCCGCCACGACGCCCAGCGGTTTGCGCACGGCGTAGTTCAGCGCTTGCCGGCCCTCACCCAGGTCCTGAAGGTAGGACTCCACTCCTTCGGCTCCCACGACATCGGCGAAGGCCCGGAAGTTGGCGGCCGCACGGGCGATGTCGAGAGCGCGAGCGCCTGCTTCCGGCTTGCCGGTGTCGGCGACCTCGGCGGCCAGCAGGTCGTCGGCGCGCCGGTCGATCTCGTCCGCGACCCGGCGGAGCAGGGTGCAGCGCTGCTGGGTCGTCGTCCGGCCCCAGGGGCCCTCCAGCGCCGCGCGCGCTGCCCGGACCGCCTGGTCGACGACGGTGGCGTCCGCCTCGTGTACCCAGGCGACCTGTTGGCCTGTCGCCGGGTCGATGTCGGCGAACGCCTCCGCTCCGTCGATGAATCGCCCGTCGACGAAGTTCCTGTACTCACGCATGGGATGTCCGTTCCGTTGGGGCCGTCGGCTGGGGACGAGGTGGCTGGCGGTCCCATGCGCCCTCGGTTCCGCGGCTGCGGAGCTCCGGCTTCCTGACCTTGCCGTTCTCGGTCAGCGGGAGGGCGTCGAGCCGGACGAGGAAGCGAGGGATGGCGTACGCCGCCAGGCGCGGGCCGCAGAACGCGACCAGCTCCTCGAAGTCGAGCTGCGCGCTTTCCCTGGCGACGACCGCCGCCATGACCTCGTCCTCGCCGAGCTCGGAATCGACGGCGTAGACCGCCACCTCCGCCACGGCCGGGTGCGCGCGCAGCACGTCCTCGACCTCCACCGACGAGATGTTCTCGCCGCGACGCCGGATCACGTCCTTGATGCGGTCCACGAAGCGGATGGATCCGTCCGCTTCCGCGCACACGCGGTCGCCGGTGTGGAACCACAGGTCCTGCCAGGCGGCGGTGGTCGCTTCTGGCATCCGGAAGTAGCCGGAGGCGAAGGCGAAGGGCTGGTCGCTGCGCAGCAGAAGCTCACCCGGGGTGCCGTGCGGTACGTCGGCGCCGTCGGCGTCGACCACCCGCATGCGGAAGCCCGGCTGCAGCCTGCCGATGTACCCCGATCGTTCCTCGCCCGGCCGGGTGCCCACGACCGCGTTGGTCTCGGTCGATCCGTAGCCGTCGAGCAGCGCGACGCCGAAGCGCTCGCGAAATGGTTTCAGCAGTCGTTCCGGTGTCGCCGGCGAGAGCGCGAGCCGTACCTTGTGGGCACGATCCAGGGCCGACGGCGGCCGGCTGTCGAGGATGCCCACCATGGCGCCGAGCAGGTATGTCACGGTGGCTCCGCTGTCGGCCATCTGCGACCAGAATCGGGACGCCGAGAAGCGCCCGCCCAGGACGTAGGTCGCGCCGCTGACCACGGCCTGGCTGAAGGCGTTGAGGGCGTTGGTGTGGAACAGCGGCAGGCAGGTGTGCAGCACGTCGTCCGGTTGGATCCCGATCTGGTCGCTGACGTTGTTGCCCCACCACCAGAACTGCGCGTGCGGGCACACGACTCCCTTGGAGACGCCGGTCGTGCCCGAGGTGTACAGGATCGCGGCGGGATCTCCGGGGGCGACCACGGCCGGTGGCACCGGTGCCCGCATGGGCTCGGCCCGGTCGCCGAGGACCCACCTCTCCTGCAGGTACGGCAGAGCCGGCAGATCTTCGAGGTGGGGCTCGATGCCGGCCTCGACGACCAGGAGCCGGGCCTGCGAGTTGGCCAGGATGTGGTGCAGCTGGGCCCCACGGACGGCGGTGTTGATCGGGACCGCGACCGCGCCCAGCCAGGCCGCACCGAGCACGAGGTCGAGGAGTTCGACACGGTTGCCGGTGAGGAAGGCGACTCGTTCGCCCGGGGTGACGCCGCGGGCGGCGAGCGCTCCCGCCGCGCGCGCCACCGCCTCGACCATCTCGCCGGCCGTACGGTGAACGTCGCCGCAGACCAGGAGGGGGGCTTCGGGCGTCAGCGCCGCCCGCGCCAGCAGCATGCCGGGGATGGTGCACTCGCGCAGCGGGGTGTCCCGCGGCAGGCGACGGGGGTCGTCGCCGGGGTTCGCGGGGTCCGGGACGAAGGCCGCGGGGCCCGGCGTGGCAGGAGAGGTCGTGAACGGCAGTTCCCCATGCGGGGGAAGGTCCGCTCCGATCAGCCGCGCGACGACCTGCAGGTCGCCCCCGCACTCGACGGTGAGGAACGTCGTACCGTCGCCGGCCCGCGTGGAGGCGACGACCCGGCCCTTCTCGACGCGCACCTCGGCGAAGTCGTCGGTTCCGCACCCGGGACACAGCAGCCGCCGGGGGAAGTAGTGCTTGCCGCAACCACCGCAGCGCTGGACGTGGAGGCTCACGCGACCGCCTCCAGCACCGCCACGTTGCCGCAGGAGCCGTGCCGGTAGAGCACCATGCCGTAGCCCGTGACCACGCCGATCCGGGCCTCGACCTGCCGGCCGGAGGCACGCCCGCGCAGTTGCTGAACGACCTCGACCAGCCCGTGCATGCCGCCCGCGGCTCCTGCCTGGCCGGCCGAGAGCTGGCCGCCGGAGGTGTTGACCGGCAGAAGCCGGGTCGCTATCCGCTCGGCGATGAAGGCCCGGATCGCCCCGGGCTGGGTCACTCCGAGGTCGACGAGCTGCGACAGCACCATCGCCGGGTAGTCGTCGTACACGCTGATCACGTCGGCGTCGGCCGGTGCGACACCCGCGCGGTCCCAGGCGGCGGGGGCGCAGGCGGCGACCGCCGTCTGGATGCCGTCGCCTGCCTGGTCGTCGGCGTTGTAGGCGGTGGTGACCGCCAGCACCCGGGCGCGGCGGCCCGTGGCCCGCTCCTCGCGGGCGACCACGACGGCGTCGGCGCCCGTCACCGGCGGGACACAGTCGAAACGTCCGAGCGGTGAGGCGACCGGGGGCGCGTCGAGGTACTCCTCCAGCGTCATCGGCGCGCGGTACACCGCGCCCTGGTTCAGTCCCGCCCAGGCACGCTGGGCGATCACCAGGTCGCCGTAGTCCTTCCGGGTGAGCTGCCATGTGGCCATCTGCCGTTGCGTCAGCATCGCGAACAGGGCGTTCGGCCCGGTCATGGGAAGGTCTGCCAGGTGGTCGACGGTCGCCTGGTTGTAGGCCCTGACGAGCTTGGTGTGGGCGGCGTTGTCCATGGCGTCGCCGGCGACCAGCACGACGACGGACGCGTCGCCGGCTTCGACGGCCCGCACGGCGTGCTGCAACATTCCACCGGCGCTGGCGCCACCGTTGGTGTCCTGCATGATCCAGCGCAGGTTGAGGCCCAGTCGCCAGGCGAGGTCGATGGCGTGGTCCGGGCCGAGGGTGAAGCTGGCGACACCGAGCCCGTCCACGTCCCCGGGTGCGAGGCCGGCATCGCGCAGGGCGCGGACGACTGCGTCACGCAGCACCCCGGCGGTCGTGGTGCCCGCGCCGGGATGGCGGGTGTAGGGCGACTCGGCGGCGCCGACGATCGCGACGTGGTCGCGGGTGGGGTGAGACATGCATCTCCTCCGGCGGGCCGTGCCCGTGAGGGTGCGGCCCGCGCTGGTGGCGGGGGTGGTGGGGACGGTCGTCAGGGAAGCCTGCGAGGGGTGCTCACTTGACGTCCTGATAGAGGCCGCCGGCGTCGAAGGAGCTCTTGAGCAGGCCGATCTTGACCATCAGGTCGATGACGCTCTGCACCCCTGCGGCGTCGTAGTCGACCTGGTACTCGGGAAGCCGCATCTTGGCGGCGACTTCCGCGCTCATCTTGGTGTACTTGGGCATCATCGCCGTCGCCACGCCGCGCGGGTCCGCCTGGATGTCGGCGACCGCCTTGGCGAGCGCGGTACGGAAGGCCGCCACCACGCCGGGCTGGTCCTTCAGGAACTTCTCGGACGTCGCGAACAGGCCCTGGGGCCCCTTCTGGTAGTCGATCAGCCGGATGTCGAGGCCGGCCTGGGTCGCGCTGAGGGTCGGCTCGGTCTGGAAGATGCCGTCGACGTCGCCGGCCTTGAGGGCGGCGGCCATGTTGGCCTGCGGGATCTCCACGTAGGTGACGCTGCCGGGGTCGAGACCCTCCTGCAGCAGCACACCTCGGAACCACACGTCGCCGACGGAGCCCAGCGACGGGGTCGCCATCTTCTTGCCGACCATGTCGGCCGGCTTCTTGATGCCGGAGTCCGCCAGGACGTAGAGGCCGGACGCGTACTCCTCCGTCCCCGCGATCGCGGGAGCGGCGATGGTGACCGGAATGCCGGAGGAGCGGGCGGTGATCAGCGAGGGGTAGGACACCAGGGCCAGGTCGGTGCTGCCGGAGACCAGGGCGTTGATCGTGGTGGCGCCGTTCGCGGCGGGCCTGAGCTCGACCTCGAGGCGCGCGTCGGCGAAGTAGCCCTTGGCGATCGCGTCGTACACCGGCAGCGAGTCGCCGACCGGGGGAATCGAGAGGGTGACCTTGGTGAGGCCATCGGCCGCCGCGGGGGTGTCGTCGCCGCCGCACGCACTGGCGGTGCCCGCCAGCAGCAGCGCGAGCGCAAGGACGCCGAATCGTCGCTTGGTGCGCAGGTTCATGGGTGTTCTCCTTCGAAGTTGCCTTGCCGTACATGGCAGGACGGTCCCGGGCGCCGCGGGCGGCTGACCCGCGCCCGGCGCCGTCCGTCAGTGAGAGCTGTCCGCGGTGGACAGGCCGCCGGGACTCGCCTGTCGGATCAGTCGGGCCACCTCGCTTCTCGTCTCGACGAAGGACGGGTTCTCGCGGGTGCGGATCTGGTCCCGCGGAAACGTCAGCGGCACCGCGACGTCGGCCGTCATGACGGTCGGGGCCTTGCTGAGCGACAGCACCCGAGTGCTGAGGTAGACACTTTCGTCCACGTCGTGGGTGACGAAGAGGATCGTCACGTCGAACTGTTCCCGGACGCGGAGCAGCAGATCCTCGAGATCGGAGCGGGTCTGCGCATCGACGGAGGCGAACGGCTCGTCCATCAGGAGGAGCTCCGGGCGCATCGCCAGCGCCCTGGCGATGGCGACACGCTGCTGCATGCCGCCCGAGAGCTGCCAGGGGTACTTGTCGGCCGCGTCGGCCAGGCCGACCGCGGCCAGTGACTCGGCAGTTCGTGAACGCCGCTCGGCCTTGGCGACCCGGCCCAGGAGAGGGAACTCCACGTTGGCGCCGACGCGCCGCCAGGGAAACAGCGAAGCCCGGTAGTCCTGGAAGACCATGGCGAGGCCTTGGGGCACGCCGGTGATGACCTTCCCCGACAGTGCGATCGTGCCGTGAGTGGGGCGGAGCAGACCGGAGAGGGTACGCAGCAGGGTGGTCTTACCGCAGCCGGACGGGCCGACGATCGAGGCGAACTCGCCGCGCCGTACGTCGAAGGTGATGCCGTCGAGAACCGTCTGGTCGCCCTGGCGCGTGCGATAGGTGTGCCGGAGGTCCTGGACCTCCAGGAGTGCGTGGGACATCGCGCAGCCTTTCTGGCGGGTCAGTCCTGGACTGACATGTGAAGGCGGTGCCAGCGAAGGACGCCGGACTCGATCCCCGTCAGGACGAGGTTGGACAGGTAGCCGAGCAGCGACAGGGCGACGATGAACGACCACATGGGCAGGAACTGGAAGGAACGCTGGGCCTGGGTGAGACCGAATCCGATGCCGTCGGAGGCGGCGACCAGCTCCGAGGCGATGAGCAGGATGATGCCCAGCGATGTCGAGATGCGGATGCCGGCGAAGATGCCCGAGCCGGCCGAGGGCAGGATCACCTGGAACAGGACGCGCACCCGGGAGACCCGCGCCACACGGGCCGTCTCGACATAGCCCTCCGGCACTCGCCGTACGGCGCTGTAGGTGTTGAAGAGGACCGGCCACACGGCGCCGAAGGCGATCAGCGAGACCCGCATCGTCGTCCCGGTTCCGACCAGGACGAGCGCCAGCGGAAGCAGCACCGGCCCGGGCAGTGCCCGCATGAAGTGCAGGATCGGCTCGACGGTGTGGGCGACGACCGGGACCCGGCCGAGGAGCACGCCGAGCGTGGTGCCGATCGACCACGCGATCAGCAGGCCGAGGAGGAGACGCTCGAGACTCGGTGTGATGTCGACGAAGAAGGCGTCGGTCACGATGCCGCCGGACAGACCGTCGGAGAACCACCGCTCCCGCAGGTCGTCGAAGATCTCCAGCGGTGTGGGGAAGAACAGCGATTGCGATCGGGCCGTCGCGAGCTGCCACGCGAGTAGCAGCAGGACCGCGGCGCCCCAGCCCACGGCGATGCGAAGGACACGTTCGTTGCTCTTGACCGAGGTGTTCACGAATCCTCCCGGTGTGCCCAGCCGGCGAAGCGGCGTTCGAGTACGGTGACCGCGGCGTTGACCAGGAGCCCGAGTGCTCCGGCGATGACGACACCCGCGCAGACGGTGTCGATTCCTCCCGGGAGCATGCTCTGCTGGAGCAGCCAGCTGCCGAGCCCATCGCGGCTCCCCCCGATGAACTCCGCGCCGACGCACAGGATGAGCGCCACGGAGGCGGTGATCCTCACACCGGTCAGCACCGAGGGCACGGCGGAGGGCCATACGACACGCAGGGCGACCGTTCGCCGTGACCAGCCGAACGAGCGTGCGGTGGCCCGCGCCGTGCCGTCCGTGGAGTGAACGCCGTGAATGGTGTTGACGAGCAACGGCCAGACGCACCCGATGGCCACCACGACCGCCTTCATCTCCAGTCCCTGACCGGCCACGAGCACCAGCAGAGGGACCAGCCCGACGGGCGGCAGTGGCCGGAGCAGCTCGACCACGGTGGCGGTGGCCGCGTGCAACCGGTCGGAGAGGCCGAGAACCAGTCCCGCCGGCACCGCGATCACCAAGGCCAGGGCGTAGCCGACGAAGGCCGCCCACAGGGTGGCGCCTATCTGGCCGAGGAAGGTCGGGTCGACGAGGAGCCCGGCCGAGCTCGCCAAGGTCGTCGACGCGGCGGGCAGCACGTCGCGAGGCAGCAGGTCGTACCTGGCGACCACCTCCCACAGGGCGAGGAAGCCCAGCACCCCCGCCACGCCGCGTGCGGCGATGATGGAGCGTTCGATGATCCGGTCACTGCCAAGCACCCGCCGGAGCGGGCTCGTGGCGCCGTCGCCGGCGCGTGGGGTCACACTGACGGTCTCGGTCTCATTCTCGGTCGCGGTCTCGGTCGCGGTCGCGGTCAGCACCGCCGGCTGCCTGCTCTTCATGTCTCCTCCAGACCTCGCATCCGGCTCAGTGGCCGAACGCCTCCTGCAGCCACCACGAGCCCTCGCGCGAGAGCACCTTGGCGTCGATGATCATCGGGCGACTCGGACCGGACGAGATCCAGTCCTTGACCGGCGAGAGATCCGCCGCCTCCCGGACGGTGATCGCCTCGCATCCGTGGCCACGCGCGATCGCGGCGAGGTCGCTGTCGGGGAAGACCACGGCGTCCAGTGGCGGGCCGTCGAATCCGAAGTGGTGCACCTCGGCGCCGTACATGGCGTCGTTGTAGATCACCACGAGAAGGGGCACCGCGAGCCGGACCGCGGTCTCGAGCTCGGTGATACCCATCAGGAATCCGCCGTCTCCCACGCCGACGACGGGCAACCGGCCGGGTTGGGCGAGCGCGGCGCCGAGGCCGGTGGCCAGGCCCAGCCCGACCGACTGGAACGCCTGGGTGAAGCAGAAGCCGTACTCGTCAGGGACGTCGAGGTACATGCTCGGGTAGCCCAGGAAGTTGCCGGAGTCCACGGACACGATCCGCTCGCGGGGAAGGATCCGGTTGAGCTCCATCGACAGGGTGCGGGGATCGATCCGCCCGTCGGCCGACCGGTCGGTGAAGTCCACCTGGTTCCAGCGCAGCGAGGTTCGGATGCGCTGGCCCACCTCGGGCGTGCGGTAGCCGCGGCGGTCACCGCCGGCCGTGTGAGCCAGCGCCGCCGTGGTGGCGCGAGCGGTTTCCGCGACGCCGCCCCACAGGCCGAGGTCCACGTCGCGGTTGCGGCCGATGGCCTCGGGGTCGATGTCGACCTGGACGACCTTGGTGTGCTCGCCGATCAGCTTCCCGTGCCGCATCGTCCACATGTTCAGCGCGCATCCGAAACCGACGACGAGGTCCGCACCGCTGACGAGCTCGGCGGTCAGTGGGGAGCTGAAACCGCCGGACACGTCGATGCCCCAGGGGTCGTCGTTGAAGAGTCCCCGCGCGACGGCGGAGGTGGCGAGCAGCGCACCCGAGGCGGCCGCCAGCTCCCGGAGTGCCTGCTTCGCGCCGTCCGCCCGGCTGCCGCGGCCCGCCACGAAGACCGGCCGCTCGGCGGACCGGATCAGCTCGGCGAAGCGGGCGATGTCCTCGGGCGCGGGCTGGGGCAGCCCGAGGGGGGCGAACGTGCGCCGGCGGGCATGGGCCGGAAGCTCCATGTCCTGGACGTCGATGGGAACGTTGAGCACCACGGTGCGCCGCTGGTGCTTGCAGGCCGCGTAGGCCCGGGCGACGTCCACCAGGGCCGTCTCCGGCGAGCGCACCCGCATGGCGAGCGCCCCGGCGCCCTCGGCCATACCGGCCTGGTCGATGAAGAAGTTGGAGGTGGGCTCGGTCGCCTCGGCGGTCAGGACGAGCAAGGGCGTCCTGCTCTTGGCCGCTTCGGCGATTCCGGTGAGCGCGTTGGTGTATCCGCAGCCCTGGTGGAGCGAGAGGACGGCGACCTCCCCGGACATCCGGGCGTAGGCGTCGGCCATCGTGGCCGCCCCACCTTCGTGGCGGGCCGCGACGAATCGGGCTCCGTGCTCCATGAGCGCGTTGGTGTAGTGGAAGTTGCCGCTTCCGACCACACCGAAGGCGGCCCGGACCCCGAGGGCGGCGAGCTGCTCGCCGATCGCTTCACGAACCAGCATCAGTTCACTTCCGAGACGTTGCCGGGAACCAGCGCGAGGACGCGAGCGGGGCTGCCCGATCCGCCCACGATGGGGAGCGGGGCGACCACGATCAACGTGCCGGTCACGGGAAGCAGGTCGAGGTTCTGCAGCTGGGTGATGCCGTACTTGCCCGCGCCCAGGAGGTGGGTGTGCACGGGGAAGGCCAGATCGAAGCCGAAGGCCTGGCCGGCGTCGGTGCCGACGGTCTCGACACCGAACCCGACGATGTCGCTCTCCTCGGCGAGCCATCTGGCGCATTCCGGCGTCACCCCGGGGGTGTGCGGTCCGCGGTCGTCGGCGTTCAGGAACAGGTCCTGATCGTGGGACCGGGCGGCCCAGCCGGTGCGGTAGAGGAGCCAGCCCGCCGGCAGCGTTCCGTGCGCCCGCTCCCACGCCCGCACGTCCTCGACGGTGAGCAGGTAGTCGGGGTCCCGCGCGACCTCGGCGCTCTTGTCGATGACCACGGCGGGTCCGACCAGGCGCTCCACCGGCACTTGGGAGACGTCGCCGTGCTCGATGCCGGTCACCCAGTGGCAGGGCGCGTCGAAGTGGGTGCCGACGTGCTCGCCGGTGTGGATGCCGTTCTGGTAGGAGGTCTCGCCGCGCTCGTCGTACCTGGCTAGCTCTTCCAGCTCGAAGCGCGGGATGGGGGCCATCCCCTCGGGGAGGGGAAGGACCGGGGTCGCCGAGGAGAGCTGCGCCGTCAGGTCGACGACGGTGAAGGCGCCGGACACGAGGGCGTCGCTCCAGTTCGAGGGCTGGAGGGCCGGAGGATTCATGCCGAGAATCCTGCGCGCGGTGGGACGCCGACCACCAATGCTAAAGCGGGCCTGGGTATAACCCCACGGGTATGCCTGGCGACCCACGGTATACGCTCACGCCATCGACGGAGCCCTGGAGACGAGGTCGGAGTGGTGGAGGCCCAGCAGCCGTTCGGCGGTCGACTGAAGTTGCGCCATCTGAGCCTTCTCGTGACGATCGCCGACGAAGGGTCCTTCGTGAGGGCCGCCCAGGCCCTCTACGTGTCGCAGCCGGCGGTCACGCGCAGCGTCCATGAGCTCGAGGAGCTCATCGGCATGGCCCTGTTCGTACGCGGGCCCCGAGGTGTGCTCCCCACGGCAGCCGGGGAGATCCTGATCGAACGGGCCAGATCGGCGCTGGGGAGCCTGCGCCGGGCGTCCGAGCAGATCGAGGAGGTACGCCACGGAGGCCCGCGGCCGCTACGGGTGGGGACCAACCTGGCCGGCGCCTACGCCCTGCTGCCCCAAGCCGTCGTCGCGATCAAGCGGACGCATCCCGAGATCTCGGTCTCCGTGGTGGAGGGCACCGCGGAGGTCCTGGCCACCAGCTTGCAGCGCAGCGAGATCGACCTGCTGGTGGGCCGGCTGGACCCCGGAACCTACCGTGGAGCGCTCCACCACATCAGGCTTTACGACGAGGCGGTGCGAGCCGTGGTTCGCCGCGGCCACCCGGCGTTGTCGGTGACCCCGCGACTCGCCGACCTGTTGTCCTATCCGTGGATATTGCCCCTGCAGCCGAGCACCCTGCGGACCGAGCTCGACGAGATGTTCGCGACCGCCGGCCTCAAGGCGCCACGCGACATCACCGAGTGCTCCACCCTCCTGACGTCGCGCGAGATCGTCCTGCAGACCGACTCGATCGCGCCCCTGCCCATGCTCATCGGGGTGCGTGACGACTTGCTGGACATGCTTCCGCTTCATCTCGACACCGTCCCTCGCGCGATCGGCATCACCCTCCCGGCGGACCGCTCGGTCAGCCGTGAAGCGCGAGTGCTGGTGGACGCGCTCACCGAGACCGCGCGGCTGCTCGCGGCGGAGCTGCGAAGCGCCACGCGGAAACACGCGAAGCCGCAGATCTCCGGGAGTGCGGACCAGGCGTGATCCGCCGGGCGGTCCGGCCTGCCGTTCACCGTCGCGGCGGGCGCCCACCGCGACGGTGACGTGCCCGGAAGGGCCGTGCTTCCATCCGGCCCGGCCCCCGGGGCACCGGCAGCGGCGGCTCCGGGCCCGGACACACGGAAGGGCTCCGGGCCCGGACACACGGAAGGGCTCCGGGGCCCGGACACACGGAAGGCCGCCCCCTGAGCCCAGGAGGCGGCCTCACGTCACGCTCAGCGCACCGCGGGCACCCGCGGGATTCCGGTCAGCCGGTTCTGCTCACGCAGCGTGCGCAGCCGGTCGACCTCGGAGGTCCACATCGCGCCCTTGGGCGTCGCCTTGGCCTTGCGCCGGGCGATCCGGTCGTCGTAGGCCTTCACGCCGAAGGTCGCGCGCTGGCCCGCCTCGGCAGCCCTCAGCGCCTCGGTCAGCGCCCTGTCCAGAGCCAGCCCGGCCTCGCGCAGCTCGACCTCGTCGGCGTGCGCCGCCTGCAGCTCGCGCACCCGCTGCTCGGCCGTACGGGCCTTGTCGAGCGACTCGGGGAAGCTCTGCGAGATCTCCTGATCCGCGTGGAAGCGGACCTCGGCCTCGCGGCTGACCCGCGGACGGAAAAACGCCATGGGACTTCCTCTGCCTTTCACCTTGCCGATACCAGGGCCGGTACCAGACAAAGCCTAGCCCTCCCCGCAGGCGGCACGTGTCGTGGCCCGGCCGGAGCGGTCACCACCGGCGCGGCGCCTTTACAAAGTAATGTCCCGCTTGGCAGGATGATCACCATGCCTGCCAAGCGACCGCCCGTCCCGCTCTCCCGCGAGCGCATCATCGACGCCGCGCTCCACATCGCCGACAGCCAGGGCCTGCGAAGGCTCACCATGCGCAGGCTCGGCGACGCGCTGGAGGTCGAGGCGATGGCCATCTACCACCACCTGCCCCGCGGCAAGGAGGCGCTCATGGACGCCCTGGCCGAGCACGTCACCGCGGTCCAGGTCGAGCGCGGCCCGACCTGGCAGGAGACGGCCAGGGCCTGGTGCCACGCCGGGCGCGAGGCACTGCGCGAACACCCCGGCGTCCTCGCGCTGGCACTCACCAAACCACCCAAAGGGGCTACCGCGCTGGCCATCCGCGAGCAGGTCGACCAGCTCGGCGAGCTGGGGCTCGGCGACGCCGCCGACGCCGTACGGTCGCTGCGCGCCTTCGTCTTCGGCAGCGTGGCCGTCGAGGTGCAGGCCTCCGGGTGGGCCGATCCCGAGGTCGACACCTGGACCAGGCGCGACGCGGGCGCCGACGCCGACTTCGAGCGCGGACTCGACGCGCTCCTGCGCGGGCTCGGCGGCTGAGCGGGAGCGAGGCGCGGTCCAGCAAGGACTGCCAAAGAAACAGCCCGCTTTGTCGGCGTGTTGCCGTTGGAGCGGGCCTTCCGGATGGGCACTCTGTGTGTTAGGTCACATCCGCCCCGGCAAACCTCCTCCTTCAACCGTCCTAACGGACTATGTCGGGAAGTGTGACCTGCGTCGCACACTTGCTAGGACCTATTGTTTCCGGGTCTGGCGCCCGGATCCATCCACGAGATATCGGAGGCACGCCGATGTGCCCGCACGACCCGGCCTGTCCGCCGGCAGACGCGCTCGACCGTGAGGCCGCGCGCACCCTCGCCTGCCATCCCGAACAGGGGTGGAGCCTGCTCTGCAACGGGGTCGTCCTCTTCGAGGACACCGGTGAGCTGTTGCCGAGCGGCGCTGTGATCGCCCCGCATCGGCCCCTGCCAGCCGCCATCTGACGGATCAGCGGGCCCAGGAGTCCATCCGGTCCGCGATCCACCCGGCGACCAGCTCGCCGACTTTTTCGGGGTTCTTCTTGAGATCGTGGCCCTCCCCCGGCAACACCACCAGGTGGGTGGCGTCGGCCGGGTCGGGGATGCCGAAGGGGTCACGATCCCCATTGATCACCAGCACCTCCACCCCCGCGTCCCTGAGCTCCTGGGCTCTGGAACGTTCCGGCCTGCCGGGCGGGTGCAGGGGGAAGGCCAGAGCCAGCGCCGCCACGGCGCCGACCGCCCTGGCCGTACGGCAGGCGACCCGCGCTCCGTTGCTGCGCCCGCCCTGCACGACCGGCACCCCCGGGAAACGGTCGCGCAGCGCCCCCAGCACCACGGCCCAGGCCTCGTCCTGCCGTTCCGGGCTGCCGGGCGCCCGCGCCCCGGCCAGCCGGAAGGGCTGGGTGACCCGGGCGACGCTGATGCCCGCCTTCAGGGCGGCGTCGCGCACGGCGAGCAGGTCGGGCGCCTCGACCGTGCCGGCGGAGCCGTGGGTCAGCACGAGCAGCAGGCCCGGCTCCGGCGTCTCGTCCAGGTCGACCCGCGCGGGCCCGCGCGGCGTGACGATCTCCATGGTCATCCATGCTGTCACAGGGTCCTCCGAAAGATGGATGACGGCCCGCCGAGCCTCTGCGACATTGAAGGTATGTCTGACATGCGAGGCGAGATCCGCCAGGATCTGCACGCCACCTTGGACGCCCGCCGTGATCTCGGTCCCGACTACGAGCACGCCCTCGTGGAGTCCTTCGCCGCGCGCCTCGACGAGGTGATCGCCGCCAAGGTGGCCTCCGAGGTCGCCGGCCAGCGCAAGAAGAGCAAGAAGAAGCAGAGCGGCAGCGCCGGGACGGTCGTGCCGGTGGCGATCTGCTCGCTGATCTTCGGCATCCCGATCACCGCCATCGCCTCGGAGAAGGCCGGCCTCGTCGGGCTCATGGTGGTGTGGATCGGGATCGCCCTGGTCAACGTGGCCGTGGTGCTGAGCACCCGCGACTGAGCCCCCTACGGGGGGTCGTTTATCCTCGGCCTGGTGAGGATCTTGCGTCTCGCCATCGTCGCGGCCGCGGTCACCGGGGTGGTGATCGACTGGGTGGAGGCCGGGTTCCTCGCGTCCATGGCCTACTTCACGATCCAGTCGAACGTGCTGGTCGCCGCCTACTACCTCTACCGGCTCAGCGGCCGGCGCACCTCGGCACGGCTCAAGGGCGCCGTCACCCTGGTTATCACCGTCACCGGACTGATCTACAACACGGTCCTGACGCACTTCGGCAACCCGTTCGCGGCCCTGGCCGAGGGCACGCCGAAGGATGTCGCCAACTTCCTGCTGCACGTGGTGGTGCCCGTGCTGGCGCTGGCGGACTGGTTGCTGTTCGACCGTGACCTGCGGCCCCGCTGGAGCGACGCCCTCCTCTGGCTGCTCTACCCGCTCGCCTACGGGATCTTCGCCGTCACGCGCGGCCTGCTGCTGGACCCCGCGACGCCCAAGCGCTACCCCTACCCCTTCCTCGACCTCGACGTGCTGGGCTGGGGCGGCCTGATCACGAACATGATCACCTACGGGATCGGCTTCTACCTGCTGGGCCTGGCCCTGATCGCGCTCAGGCGCCTGGGCACCCGGGACGCGGTCGCCACCTAGCCGCGCTCGCGGCGCAGCCGTACCTGCTCGGCCAGTTCGGCGTCGTCGTGGTCGAGCCCGTAGCGCCACACGTGCTCGGCCTGCTCCGGGCGGCCCCGCAGCGGCAGGGTGCGCGCCAGCAACTCGATGGCCAGCGACACGGTCTCGCGGTCGCGGCCGTCCTCGGCCGCCGCGGCGAACTGCGCGCAGGCCAGCTCCAGGTGCGCGATGCCCAGCTGCACGCGCAGCCGGGCGGCGGTGTCGTCGTCGGCCCGTTCCAGCGCCGCCTCGATCAGGTCGGCGGCCTCGCCCGGCTCGCCGCGCTCCAGGAGCAGGTCGGCCAGCCGCTGCGCCGCGGTCATCGGCCCGCCGGCCTCCAGGGCCGCCCGCAGCTGCGCCTCGGCCCCGTCGAGGTCGTTGTCCTCGGCGGCCAGGCGGGCCAGGGCCATGTGCGCCAGCGGGACGTAGTCGTCGTGGCCCACGCCCAGCACGGCCTGCCAGGCTCCGCGTGCCTGCTCGGCCGCGCCCTCGCGCTCGAAGCTCTGCGCCAGCAGGCAGGCCGCCTGGGCGGAGTACTCGGCGTGCCCGGCCGACAGGGCGATGCGCGCCGCGCGCCGCGCGCCCGGATGGTCGCCCTGCTCCTCCAGCACGACCGCCAGGCCGACGGCGGCCTGAGCGCGGTCGGGCGCCGAGTCGTCACCGGCCAGCCGGCCGAAGATCTCCGCGGCCCCCTCCAGGTCACCGCTCTCGGCCAGGCGCCGCGCGGTGTCGAGAGGGGAGGTGTCGAGCTCTGGGGGGGTCAAGAGGTCTCCTTCGCGTGGCTGCGAAAAGCCTAACGAAGCGCGGGCGATCATGTCCCGTCTATGCCCACTCGACGCGCGGGCGCGTACGGCGAGCGTGCCACGCCCACCGCACCCGCCTCTCTAGGCCCGCTTGACGCGCAGCCGGTAGAGGGCGGCCGCGGCGGCGACGCCGGCCAGGCCGAGCGCCACGCACCACACGAACGCCGCCCCCAGCACCGTCACGGGCCGGTCGAGCAGCAGCGCCCGCATCGAGTCGATCACCTGGGTGAGCGGCTGGCCGGCCGCGAAGGCCTGCAGCCAGCCCGGCATCGTCTCCACCGGCACGAACGCGCTCGACGGGTAGGGCAGGAAGGCGAAGACGAACGCGTAGCCGCTGGCCGCCTCCGGCGTCCTGGCCAGCAGCCCGATGGCCGCCGCCAGCCACGACATGGCCGTCACGAACGCGGCGATCAGCGCCGCCGCCAGCAGCCAGTCTCCCGGCGAGGCCACGGGGCGGAAGCCGATCGCGAACGCGACGGCGAAGACCAGCACCGTGGCGGCCAGGTTGCGGACCACGCTGGCAGCCACGTGGCCGCCCAGCAGCGCCGTGGCGCTCACGTCCAGCGACCGCAGCCGGTCCATGACCGCCTCGGCCATGTCGTTGGCCACGCTCATGGCCGTGGTGCCCGCGCCGTAGGCGGCGCACAGCACCAGCACGCCCGGAACCACGTGCTGCACGTACGGCCCGCCGGTCTCGATCGCCCCGCCGAAGAAGTACACGAACAGCAGCATCATCATGATCGGCAACGCGAGCGCGGTGATGAGGGCGTCACCGGCGCGCAGGCTGAGCCGCACGGAACGGCCCGCCATGACGAGGACCTCAGACATCGGCGGTGACCTCCAGGAAGACGTCGTCGAGGGTGGACGAGCGCACGGCGAAGCGCTCGACGAGGGTGCGGCCGGGATCGAGGGCGTCCAGGAGTTCGCGCACGTGGGCGCCGCTGCCGTCGGTGGCGACCTCCAGGGTCGACCTGGCCGGGTCGCGCCGGACGATCCGGCCGCCGAGCATGAGCTCGGCGTGCTCGTAGGCGTCGGCGTCGGCGAGCGTCAGCTCCAGACGCTCGCCCGCCACCCGGTGCTTGAGCTCGGCGGCGGTGCCCTCGGCGACCAGGCGGCCCCGGTGCAGCAGCGCGATGCGGTCGGCGAGGCGGTCGGCCTCCTCCAGGTACTGCGTGGTCAGGAAGATCGTCACCCCGGCCGAGGCCAGCCGGGCGACCTCCTCCCAGACGGCCTGGCGGCTGCGCGGGTCCAGGCCGGTGGTGGGCTCGTCGAGGAACATCACCTCGGGCTCCCCCACGAGGCCGGCTGCCAGGTCCAGGCGGCGGCGCATACCGCCCGAGTAGGTCTTGACGCGCCGCCCGGCGGCGTCGGTGAGGGCGAAGCGCTCCAGCAGCTGCCCGGCCCGTTCCCTGGCCGCCGCGCGCGAGAGGCCGGTCAGGCGGGCGACCATGCGCAGGTTCTCCTCGCCGGTCTGCTGCTCGTCGAGGGCGGCGTGCTGGCCGGTGAGGCTGATGCGCCGCCGTACCTCGGATCGGGCGTCCACCACGTCGAACCCGGCCACGCTCGCGCGGCCGCTGTCGGGTCGCAGGAGCGTGGCCAGCAGCCGCACGGTCGTGGTCTTGCCCGCTCCGTTGGGTCCGAGCAGGGCGTAGATGGCTCCGCTGGGCACGGTCAGGTCCAGGTGATCGAGGACCGTGTGCCGTCCGTAGGCCTTGGACAGGCCCTCGGCGACGACTGTCATGAGGGGACTCCTTGTTTATGCCATATACATCTTTGTTTAGACCATACACTGCTTCGCGTATGCCGTAAACTGATGGCATGAAGAAGGGTCTGAGCCTGGAGCGGGTCGTCGAGGCAGCCGTCGAGGTGGCCGACGCCGAAGGGCTGGAGAGCGTCTCGATGAGCCGCGTCGCCAAGCAGCTCGACGTCTCGGCGATGGCCCTGTACCGCCACGTGGCGACCAAGGACGAACTGGTCGCCCTGATGGTCGACACCGCCCTCGGAGCGCCGCCGCCGCCCGCCGGGGGCGGCTGGCGCGAAAGCCTGGTGTACCTGGCCGAGGCGATGCGCGCGAGACTGCTGGAACACCCGTGGACGGCGCTCGCCCCCGTCACCGGCCCGCCCTCCTCGCCCAACCAGCTGACCTGGCTCGACCGGGTCCTCCACGCCCTGCGCGACACCGGCCTCGACGAGGCCGAGCAGCTCTTCTGCGCGCTGCTGCTGAGCACCCAGGTGCAGTCGGGGGTGGCACTGGCGGTCACCGTCAACCGCAACCCCGCGGCCGCCGCGCTGGCCGCGGGCTACAGCGACTTCCTCGACCGGGCGACCGCCGACGGCCGCCTGCCCGAGGTGCGCCGCCTGGTGCGGGCGGGCGTCTTCGCCGGGGCCGAGATGGACATGAGCATGGAGACCGAGTTCCGCTTCGGCCTCGAGCGCATCCTCGACGGGATCGGGGCTCTCGTCAGGGTGCGCTAGTCAACAAATTGAGTAATATACGAGTTGTGCCTTTCCTGAGATATGTGGCGCTCGGCGACTCCCAGACCGAGGGGCTGAACGACGGCGATCCCCTCACCGGATACCGGGGCTGGGCCGACCGCCTGGCCGACCTGCTCGCCGAGGCCGACGGGCAGGTGCAGTACGCCAACCTCGCCGTGCGCGGCAAGCTCGCCGCCCACATCCGGGCCGAGCAGCTGCCCGCGGCGCTGGAGCTCCGGCCCGACCTGGTGACCGTGATGGCCGGGATGAACGACCTGATCCGGCCCAGCTTCGACGCCGACGCGGTCACCGGCCACCTGGAGGCCATGTTCGCCGCCCTCAGGGGCACGCCCCCGGCGAGCGAGCTGGAGGCGGCCCCCACGGTGGTGACCTTCACCTTTCCCGACATCGGCCGCATCGCGCCCATGGTCAAGCGCCTGCGCCCGCGCCTGCTCGACTTCAACGACCGGGTGCGCGCCGCCGCCGCGCGTCACGGCGTCCTCGTCGTCGACGCCTACCCCCACGACGTGACCTGCGATCCGCGGATGTGGAGCTCCGACCGCATCCACGCCACCCCGCGCGGCCACGCCCTCATCGCCGCGGCCGTCGCCGACACCCTCGCCCTGCCCGGCAGCGACCGTTCGTGGACCCAGCCGCTCGCACCGCTCCCCCTCGTGCCGGCCTGGCGCCGGGCGGCCACCGAGGCGGCCTGGCTGGGCACCTTCGTGGGCCCGTGGATGGTGCGCCGCCTGCGCGGCCGCTCCTCGGCCGACGGTCGTACGGCCAAGCGCCCGCTGCTCCTGCCGGTACGCGGCCAAGCAACCCGCGTTGACTAATTCCGGATTAGTCAACTAAAGTTGCCCGCATGCCCGGTGTTGAGATCCCCGAAGTCCAGGACCCCGCCGACGGTCTGGCGGCCGTGGTGGCCCTGCGCCGCCTGGCCGACCGGATGGAGGACGCGGCCGTCGAGCAGGCGATGCGCGAAGGCTGGAGCTGGCCCCAGGTCGCCGAGGCCCTCGGGGTCACCCGCCAGGCCGTCCACAAGAAGCACGCCAAGCGGCTCATCGCCGCCGGTGTCCAGCTGCGGAGGCGCTGATGAAGGCGTTCGACGAGTTCCTGCACCTCACCCTCACCCAGGCCGGCGACGAGGCTCGCCGCGAGGGCTCGGCCACCATCGAGGCCCAGCACCTGCTCCTGGCGATCGCCGCCGGGCACGAGAGCGTCACCCTGGACCTGCTGTCGTCGTCGGGGCTCGGCTACGAGGCGCTCCGGGAGGCGCTGCACCGCGAGTTCGAGCACAGCCTGGCCGCCGCCGGCGTGCGGCTGGCGCCCTCGGGCCCGCCCTCGGCCAGCCCGCACCCGTCGAGGACCCTCCAGATGGGCGCCTCCGCACGGACCGCCATCGAGCGGGGGGTGTTCGCCCGCCACAAGAAGGACCTGCGGCCGGCACACCTGCTGATCGGCATCCTCGGCGCCGAGGTCGGCACCGTGCCGCGCGCTCTGGCCCTGGCGGGCGTCGACCGGCACACCCTGGTCACCCGCGCCCACGCCACCCTGCCCCCGGCAGCCTGATGCCCTCCGCCCGCTTACCCCGACGGCCCGACGACCCCGGGTCGGGGTGAGACGCGGCGGGGCCCGCACCCCGGGAGGGATGCGGGCCCCGGTCGAGGCGCGGTGGACCTAGTCCTCGTAGGCCTCCAGCGGCGGGCAGGCGCACACCAGGTTGCGGTCGCCGTACGCCTGGTCGATGCGGCGCACCGGCACCCAGTACTTCCCGTCACGCAGCGAGTGCACCGGATAGGCGGCCTCGCTCCGGGTGTAGGGGTGGCTCCACTCGTCGGACGTGACCGCCTCGGCGGTGTGCGGCGCGTTGCGCAGCGGGTTGTCGGTGCGGTCGTACGACCCGTCGGCCACCTTGGCGATCTCGGCGCGGATGGCGACCATGGCGTCGACGAACCGGTCGAGCTCGGCCAGGTCCTCCGACTCCGTCGGCTCGATCATCAGCGTGCCCGCGACCGGGAACGACATGGTCGGCGCGTGGAAGCCGTAGTCGATGAGGCGCTTGGCCACGTCGTCGACGGTCACGCCCGTCTCTTTGGTGATCTGCCGCAGGTCGATGATGCACTCGTGCGCGACCAGGCCGCCGCGCCCCGTGTAGAGCACCGGGTAGTGCGGCGCCAGGCGGCGGGCCAGGTAGTTGGCCGACAGGATCGCCTGCTCGGTGGCGGCGCGCAGGCCGTCGCCGCCCATCATGCGCACGTAGGCCCAGGAGATGGGCAGGATGCCCGCCGAGCCGTACGGCGCCGCGGAGACCGGGCCGACGGGCGCGCCCTCGCGCAGCGGGTGCGACGGCAGGAACTCGGCCAGGTGGCCGCGGACGGCGACCGGGCCGACGCCGGGGCCGCCGCCGCCGTGCGGGATGCAGAAGGTCTTGTGGAGGTTCAGGTGCGACACGTCGGCGCCGAACTCGCCCGGCTTGGCCAGGCCGACCAGGGCGTTGAGGTTGGCGCCGTCGACGTAGACCTGGCCGCCGGCGGCGTGCACCTTGGCGCACACCTCGGTGATGGTCTCCTCGTACACGCCGTGGGTCGACGGGTAGGTCACCATGATCGCGGCGAGCCTGTCGGCGTGCTTGTCGATCTTGGCGTCGAGGTCGGCCAGGTCGACGTTGCCGTCGGTGTCGCAGGCCACCACGACCACGCGCATGCCCGCCATGACGGCCGAGGCGGCGTTGGTGCCGTGGGCCGAGGAGGGGATCAGGCAGACGTCGCGCTCGGCGTGGCCGCCCGCCTGATGGTAGGCGCGGATGGCCAGCAGGCCGGCGAACTCGCCCTGCGAGCCGGCGTTGGGCTGGATGGAGACGGCGTCGTAGCCCGTCACCTCGGCCAGCCAGCCCTCGAGGGTCTCGATGAGCTCGCGGTAGCCCTCGGACTGCGCCTCGGGCGCGAACGGGTGGATGCCGGCGAACTCCGGCCAGGTGATGGGCTCCATCTCGGTGGTGGCGTTGAGCTTCATCGTGCACGAGCCGAGGGGGATCATCGAGCGGTCGAGCGCGATGTCCTTGTCCTGCAGCTTGCGCAGGTAGCGCAGCATCGAGGTCTCGGAGCGGTGGGTGTGGAAGACCGGGTGGGTCAGGAAGTCGTCGTCGCGCACGAGCTCCTCGGGCAGCGCCGAGAGGTCCTCGCCGTCGTGGGCGGCGATCTCGACGCCCAGCGCGGCGCCGAACGAGGCGAGCACGTCGGCGACATGGCCGGGAGTGGTCTTCTCGTCGCAGGCGACGGTGACCCGGTCGCCGTCGAGCTGCCACAGGTTGATGCCGCGCGCCAGCGCCTCGGCCACGACGGCGGCGGCCTTGCCGGGCACGGAGGCGGTGACGGTGTCGAAGAAGTGCTCGGTGACCGGGATGCCGCTGCCGGACAGGCCCTGGGCCAGGGCCGCGGCGCGGGCGTGCACCCGCCGCGCGATGTGCTTGAGTCCCTCGGGGCCGTGGTAGACGGCGTACATGCCGGCGATGACGGCCAGGAGCACCTGGGCGGTGCAGATGTTGCTGGTGGCCTTCTCACGGCGGATGTGCTGCTCGCGCGTCTGCAGGGCCAGCCGGTAGGCCGGGTCGCCGTCGACGTCGACCGAGACGCCGACCAGGCGGCCGGGCATCTGGCGCTGCAGGCCCTCGCGCACCGACATGTAGGCGGCGTGCGGTCCGCCGAAGCCGAACGGCACGCCGAACCGCTGCGAGGTGCCGATGGCGATGTCGGCGCCGAGCGAGCCGGGCGAGGCGATCAGGGTCAGCGCCAGCAGGTCGGCGGCGGCCACGACGAGCGCGCCCTTGGCGTGGGCCTGCTCGGCGAGCGAGCGGAAGTCGCGGATCTGACCGGTGGCCCCGGGGTACTGCACCAGGACGCCGAAACACTCGGGCAGCTCGGCGTCGAGGCGCTGGAAGACCAGCTCGATGCCGAGCGGCTCGGCGCGGGTGGCCAGCACGGTCTTGGTCTGGGGCAGCACGTCGTGGTCGACGACGAACACGTCGGACTTCGACTTGCCCGCGCGGCGCGCCAGCGTCATCGCCTCGGCGGCGGCGGTGGCCTCGTCGAGCAGGGAGGCGCCGGCGACGTCGAGGCCGGTGAGGTCGGAGACGACTGTCTGGAAGTTGAGCAGCGCCTCCAGGCGGCCCTGCGAGATCTCGGGCTGGTAGGGCGTGTAGGCCGTGTACCAGCCGGGGTTCTCCAGCAGGTTGCGCCGGATCACGGCGGGGGTGATCGTGTCGTGGTAGCCCAGCCCGATCATGCTGGTCAGCACCTGGTTGCGGCCGGCCAGGGCGCGCAGTTCGGCGATGACCTCCACCTCGCTGGCCGCGGCGGGCAGCTTCAGGGCGTCCTTGGCCCTGATGGCCTCGGGGACGGCGACGGCGACCAGGTCGGAGACGGATTCGAAGCCCACGGCCTCGAGCATCCGCTGCTGCTCGGCGTCGGACGGACCGATGTGACGACGGGCGAAAGACTCAAACACAGACTCAACCACAGGGAAACCCTTCAGCGCGCAGGCAGGTGCCGGGTCTCCCCCTCTGTCCTCAAACCTGAGAGCTTCACCCCCGAGGGGGCTTTCACCGTCGGTGAGTCACGCCTGGCCGGCGCGCCTGCTTTCCAGAGTTGCCTCGCCCGAGCGGTACCGGGTGCCTGAGAGATTCCGGGGAGGGTTGCTCCTTCGGCGCCCCATCTCATGGATGGGGACTCTCCCGCACGGGGTCGAAAGCTTTCTGTTACCAGGTTACCGCTAGCCGATCCTGCGCGCACGTCGGCGCTGGGCGAGTTCGTCAGCTGGATAGTCGGCCGGGACGCTGGGGTCCTCGACCGACGCTGTTTCCCCCGGCAGCTCCGCGAGCGATCCCTCGACCTCGCGCCACACCCTGCCGAGTGCGATCCCGAAGACGCCCTGCCCGCCCTGCAGGAGGTCGATCACCTCGTCGGCCGAGGTGCACTCGTAGACGCTCACCCCGTCGCTCATGAGCGTGATCTGGGCCAGATCGGCGACCCCGCGGTCGCGCAGGTGCTGCACGGCCGTACGGATCTGCTGGAGGGAGACGCCGGTGTCGAGCAGCCGCTTGACGACCTTGAGCACCAGGATGTCGCGGAAGCTGTACAGGCGCTGCGAGCCCGAGCCGTGCGCGGCCCGTATGGTCGGCTCGACCAGGCCCGTGCGCGCCCAGTAGTCGAGCTGCCTGTAGGTGATACCGGCCGCCGCGCAGGCCGTGGGGCCGCGATAGCCGATGTTGCCAGGCAGGGAAGCCGGCTCTGAGTCGAAGAGCAGACCCTGTTCACCGGCACGCTGGCGCGCGTCCTCGCGCCGCGCCGGATCTTCCTGGCCGGCCCTGTTTCCCTCGCCGCTGCTGACCGCCACGCGGACCTCCGGCTTTCTCTCATCCCGTGGCCTGATCTGGGGGTTCGCATGGCGACCACGGGTTTCACTTGCACCGTAGGACCGTGACCATGCACAGTCAACGATCCCACTCGGCGAGTCGTGAAGCGTAAATGCTCTTATATGACTACCCCGCGCGGCCGAAGTCTTCGGGGGTGATCTGGTCAAGGAATTCCCTGAACTTCTCCACCTCGTCCTCCTGGTCGTCCGGGATGATCACACCGGCTTCCTGGACGACCTCCTCGCTGGCGTAGATCCTCGCGCCGGTGCGCAGAGCCAGGGCGATCGAGTCGGACGGGCGGGCGCTGACCTCGACACCGTTGGAGAAGACCAGGTCGGCGAAGTAGATGCCGTCACGCAGAGCGACGATGTTGACCGCGCGAAGACTGACACCCAGCGCGCTCAGCACGTCACGGAACAGATCGTGGGTGAGCGGGCGCTGCGGCGGCTCCTCGGCCGTCGCCAGGGCGATCGCCTGCGCCTCGGTCATGCCTATCCAAATGGGGAGAAAACGTTCACCACTCGCCTCCTTGAGCAGGACGATCGGCTGATTGGTGGGCATCTCCACACGAACGCCCACTACCTCCATCTGCACCACGGGCTGCTCCGAAATCAGTCACGAAAAAGCGAGCGAAAGCTCCTCCAACGTAACACCAGCCGGGCCGGGAATGTGCCCGATGCCGGGCCTGTACGGCTCAGCCGCGCAGGACGTTGCGCACCCCGGTGCGGAACATCGCCGCGTGGAGCTCCAGCAGCAGACCGGACAGCTCGCGCGCGCTCTCGTGCGCCTCGCCGATGGCGCCGGGCGCGCGGCGCTTCAGCACCGGCGCCACCGTCTGCTCGACCAGCGAGCTCTCACGCTCGGCCGAGGCCTTGACGGCGCGCAGGTGGCGGGCGTGCAGCCCGAACGACGCCAGGCGGCCCACCGTGCGCGCGATGGCCAGCGCGTCGTCGTCGTAGCGCCTGGCCACCGGCGCCAGCAGCCCGTAGTCTTCCAGCTCCGCCAGCGTCTCCTCGTCGAGCCCGGCGGCCTCCAGGAGCTCCTCGCGGCTGAGCCGTACCTCCTGGGACACCCCCGGGACGGCACGCGGGCGAGAGAGCTCCTCGTGCATCTTGTCCTTGATCACGCGCAGCGGCAGGTAGTGGTCACGCTGCTCGCGCAGGATGAAGCGTAGTTGCTCGACGTGCAGGTGCGTGAACTTGCGGTAGCCGGAGGGGCTGCGATCGGGTTCGATCAGCCCCTCGCCCTCCAGGAAACGGATCTTGGAGACGGTGACGTCGGGGAACTCGGGCTTCAGCAGCCCGAGCACCTCCCCGATGCTCATGTGAGAGCGCGCGGCCTGTGCACTCATCTAGAGAGGAACACCAACCGGAACTTGCCGATCTGGACCTCGTCCCCCGAGTGGAGCGGAACCTCCTCGATGCGCTCCCTGTTGACGTAGGTGCCGTTCAGCGATCCCACGTCGCGCACGGTGAAGCGGCCGCCGGGGTGGCGGTAGAACTCGACGTGGCGCCGCGAGACGGTGATGTCGTCGAGGAAGATCGTGCTCTCCGGGTGACGGCCGACCGTCGTCAGGTCCTGGTCGAGCTTGAAGCGGCTGCCCTGGTTGGGCCCACGCACCACGGTGAGCAGGGCGGCGCCAGGCGGCAGCTGCTCGACGAGCTGACGCTCGGCGAAGAGGAACTCCCCGGTCTCAGCCTCGTACGCCTCGATTCCCGCGACGGAGATCGTCGAGGTGGTGTCGCCCGTGACCTCGTGCCGGGTCAGCGGCGATCCACACCGGGAACAGAATCGGGCATCCTCGGGGTTGGCATGCCCGCACTGCGTGCAGTAGACGCTCGGCATCGATCGGCTCGGCCTCCTACCGCGAGAACGCGGCTTTTCGGTGCTCGGGGCGCGCCTCGCTTGCTAACGCTGTCAACATTGCGAATGCCGCAACTTACGCTGATGCGCCGCAAAGGTCAAGGCGAGACGCCGGACGACAAGATTGGACGGAGACAAGTTACCGCTGGACGTACCTCAAGGTCCATCACTGTGGGGTTTCGGAGTCCTGTTGGGACCGATTCGGAGGCATTCCTGAGGCAATCTTGGCCAAATCTCGATCATGCGCCGGAGGCCTCCTCCACGACGCGCGCCCACCGCTCCAGGAGAGCCTGGGCGGAGTCGACGTCCCGCGCCTCGGCCCACAGGTCGGTGACCGGCTCGGTGGCGGCCGGGATGATCAGCACCCAGCTCCGGTCGTCAAGCACCACGCGCACCCCGTCGGTGGTCTCGTAGTGCAGCCCCTGCTCCTCCGCCGCCTCGATGAGCGAGCGCATGACCAGGCCCTTGGCCGCCCACGGGGTGGGTACGGCGCGGCGCAGCAGCCGGGCCTGCGGGATGCGGGCGTCGATCTGGCTGAGCGAGAGCCTCGTCCTGGCCACCAGCCCCAGCAGCCGCATGAAGGCCGCCAGGCCGTCGACCGTGGGCGCGAACTCGGGCACCACGAAGCCGCCCCTCCCGTCGCCCGCGAAGATCATCTCCTCCTCGGCCGCCGCCGACGTCAGCGCGTCCTGCGCCGTGGAGGTCCACTCGACCTGCACGCCGTGGAAGCGGCAGACCTGCTCGGCCACGCGCGTGGTGGTGACGGGCAGCGCCACCCGCCCGCCCCTGCGCTCGGCCGCCACCAGGTCGAGCACCACGAGCAGGGCCCGCTCCTCGCTGATCAGCTGGCCCTTCTCGTCGACCAGGGCGATGCGCTCGCCGACCGGGTCGAAGCGCACCCCGAAGTGGGCGCGTGAGGAGCCCACGAGCTCCGACAATCGCTGCAGGTCGCGCCGCCGCTCGGCCAGGGTCTCGGTGGGCGAGGCCTCGTCGAGGCGGGCGTTGACGGTCAGGACCTCCAGCCCGACGCGGCCCAGCAGGGTCGGCATGACCAGCGAGGAGGTGCCGCCGGCGCAGTCGACCACGACCTTGAGGTCGTCGGCGCCGCGCATGTCGACGCAACGCAGCAGCTCGTGGGCGTAGTCCTCGATGGCGCGCGCCGGATAGGACAGCTCGGCGATCTCGCCGGGGAAGGCGCGGCGGAACTCCTGGCGGGAGTAGACGCGCTCCAGCTTGCGCTGCGTGGCCGGGGCCAGGTCGGCGCCCTCGGAGTCGAGGAAGACGATGTCGACGCTCTGCGGGTCGCCCGCCGTGGTGCGCAGGGCGATGCCGCCGCTGGTGGGCTTGCGCGAGGTGTAGAAGCGCGTCACCGGCAGCGGCGCGGCCTCCAGGTCGATGACGTTGATGGCACTGGCCGTCAGGGCGCTGATAACCGCCCTCTTCAGCGCGCTGGCCGCCCGGGAGGCGTCACGGGAGGTGACGACCGACTCGCCCTTCTTCAGGGTGGTGGCGTAGGCGCTGGCCAGCCGTACGCACAGCTCGGGGGTGATCTCGACGTTGACCAGCCCGCTGATGCCGCGACGGCCGAACAGGCTCGCCTGGCCGCGCGACTCCCAGATGACGCTGGTGTTGACCACCGCGCCCGCCTCGACGGTCTTGAACGGGTAGATCTTGACCCCGCTGGAGACGTACGCCTCCGCGCCGATGACGCACTCGTCACCGATGACGGCGTTCTCCTCGATGCGCGCGCCCGTCATCACGTCGGTGCTCTTGCCGATGACGCATCCGCGCAGGTTCGTGCCCGGCCCGAGGTAGACGTTGTCGTGCACCACCGCCCGGTGCAGGAACGCGCCCTCGCGCACGACGGCGTTGTCGCCCAGCACGGTGTATTCGCGTAACTCGGCACCCGCCTCCACCTTGGCGTAGTCGCCGATCAGCAGCGGGCCCTTGAGCACGGCCTCAGGGTCGACGGCGGCGGTCTCGGCCACCCAGACGCCCGGCGACAGCTCGAAGCCGCCGATGTCGAGCTTGACCCGCCCGGCCAGCGCGTCGGCCTGGGCCTTGAGGTAGCTCTCGTGCGTGCCGACGTCCTCCCAGTAGCCGTCGGCGACATAGCCGTACAGCGGGGCGCCGCGCTCCAGGAGCTTGGGGAAGACGTCGGCGGCCCAGTCGACGGCCTGGCCGTCGGCCACCTCGTCGAGGATCTCCGGCTCCATGACGTAGATGCCGGTGTTGACGGTGTCGGAGAAGACCTGGCCCCAGGTGGGCTTCTCCAGGAACCGCTGGATGCGCCCCGCCTCGTCGACGATGATGATGCCGAACTCCAGCGGGTTGGGCACCCGCTTGAGCCCGATGGTGACCAGCGCGGAGTTCGCGCGGTGGAAGCGGATCATGTCCGACAGGTCGACGTCGGTGAGGGCGTCGCCGGAGATGACCAGGAAGCTGTCGTCGCGTAAGCGGCTGGCGGCGTTCTTCACGCTGCCGGCCGTACCGAGGGGCAGGTCCTCGGTGGCGTAGTGGAGGGTCATGCCCAGCTCGTCGCCGTCGCCGAAGTAGGAGCGCACCAGGGCGGCCAGGAACTGCACGGTGACGACGGTCTCGGTCAGCCCGTGCCGCTTGAGCAGGCGCAGCACGTGTTCCATGATCGGGCGGTTGACGACGGGAAGCAGCGGTTTGGGCTGGTTGGCGGTCATCGGACGCAGCCGAGTGCCTTCCCCGCCCGCCATGACGACCGCCTTCACCCGATCACTCCTTCGTGTTCTGGACGGCTTTCGCGGCGCCTACGAGCTGTCGTACCTGTACCACATACAGCAGCCCCGCCCACCAGTACAGGCCCACGCCCCAGACGGTGAAGGCCCAGCCGACGACGCGGCAGAACTCGGCGTACCACGCGCCGGTGTGCGAGGCGAGGAACAGCAGCGGGAAGGCGTACATGAGGTTGGCCATCGCCGCCTTGCCCAGGAAGTGCACCTGGAGGGCGCGGTAGCCGTACTTGCGCAGGATCGGGGCGAAGCTCGCCACGAACAGCTCCCTGCCCAGGATGATCGCCACCAGCCACCACGGGATGACCTCACGCAGCGCCAGCCCGAGGATGGTGGCGAAGACGTAGAGCTTGTCGGCGGCCGGGTCGATGATGCGGCCCAGGCGGCTGGTCTGGTTGAACGCGCGCGCGATCTTGCCGTCGAGCCAGTCGGTGAACGCCGCGGCGATCAGCAGGGCGATCGCCCAGCCGTCGGCCTTGGGGCCCAGCACCAGCCACAGGAAGACCGGGACGCCGAGCAACCTGAGGAAGCTCAGGATGTTCGGAATGGTCCACACGCGATCCTCGGCCGAAATCTCACTCACGGCTTCGACCCTACTGCGTGGGAACCCCAGGTCGAGGTGGCCGGGGTTGCCTAACCGGCGATCACCACGTTCAATATCACTCGACCGAACGCGGGAGCCCGGCGAACCGGGCTGAGAGGACGGCTGTGACGGCCGCCGACCGCTTGAACCTGATCCGGGTAATGCCGGCGAAGGGAGTTTGCGCGATGGGTGACGCGCGTTTTTCGAAGATCCACATCGATGGGGTGCCGATGCGCCGGGTGCGCCTGTCCAACGGTGCCCACCTCGACCTGTACGACACCTCGGGTCCCGCCGGCCACGACCTCGCCGTGGGGCTGCCGCGCCTGCGGGAGGAGTGGATCCTGGAGCGCGGCGACGTCGCCCGCTACGGCGGCCGGCAGGTCAGGCTGATCGACGACGGCTTCAAGGACCAGGACGCGTGGGCCCGCCGCGGCGCCGAGGTCTTCCCCTCCGGCGGACGCGGGCCGCTGCGCGCGGTGGGCGCGCCCGTCACGCAGGTCGCCTACGCCAGGCGCGGGCGGATCACCCGGGAGATGGAGTTCGTGGCGATCCGGGAGGGCCTCAGCCCCGAGTTCGTGCGCGACGAGGTGGCCTCGGGGCGCGCCATCATCCCGGCGAACGTCAACCACCCGGAGTCGGAGCCGATGATCATCGGCCGCAACTTCCTCGTCAAGATCAACGCCAACATCGGCACCTCCGCTGTTTCGTCCAGCGTCTCCGAGGAGGTGGAGAAGATGACGTGGGCCACCCGGTGGGGCGCCGACACCGTGATGGACCTGTCGACCGGCCGCGACATCCACACCACCCGCGAGTGGATCATCCGCAACTCCCCGGTGCCGATCGGCACCGTCCCGATCTACCAGGCCCTGGAGAAGGCCGGTGGCGACCCCGCGGCCCTGTCGTGGGAGCTCTACCGCGACACCCTCGTCGAGCAGTGCGAGCAGGGCGTCGACTACGTCACCGTGCACGCCGGGGTACGGCTGGCGTACGTGCCGCTGACCGCCCGCCGTACGACCGGCATCGTCTCGCGCGGCGGCTCGATCATGGCCGCCTGGTGCCTGGCCCACCACCGCGAGTCGTTCCTGTACGAGCACTTCGAGGAGATGTGCGAACTGCTGGCCTCCTACGACGTGGCCTTCTCCCTCGGCGACGGCCTGCGGCCCGGCTCGATCGCCGACGCCAACGACGAGGCGCAGCTCGCCGAGCTGCGCACCCTCGGCGAGCTCACCGCCGTGGCGCACGCCCACGACGTGCAGGTCATGATCGAGGGGCCGGGTCACGTGCCGATGCACAAGATCAAGGAGAACGTGGAGCTGCAGCGCGAGCTGTGCGCCGACACGCCCTTCTACACCCTGGGGCCGCTGGTCACCGACATCGCGCCGGGCTACGACCACATCACCTCGGGCATCGGCGCGGCCATGATCGGCTGGTACGGCACCGCGATGCTCTGCTACGTCACCCCGAAGGAGCACCTGGGGTTGCCCGGCAAGGACGACGTCAAGACCGGGGTGATCACCTACAAGATCGCCGCCCATGCGGCCGACCTGGCCAAGGGGCATCCCCGGGCGCAGGAGCGGGACGACGCGCTGTCGCGGGCACGCTTCGAGTTCCGCTGGCAGGACCAGTTCGACCTGTCGCTCGACCCGGACACCGCGCGCGCCTTCCACGACGAGACGCTGCCCGCCGAGCCGGCCAAGACGGCCCACTTCTGCTCGATGTGCGGGCCGAAGTTCTGCTCCATGAGGATCACCCAGGACGTGCGGCGTTACGCCGAGGAGCACGGCCTCAGTGACGCCGAGGCCCTGGCGGGCGGCATGCGCGACAAGGCGGCGCAGTTCGCCGCGAGCGGCGGGCGGCTCTACCTCGACCTGACACCCGCGGGCGGGCCTCCGCCAGACACGACCGCCGCAGGACGGCCTGGTCCAGGCGCGGCCACCACCGGCAAGCACCCCCAGGACGCGACCGCGTCCGGCAAGCACCCTGAGGACGCGATCGCCGCGGACCCGCCTTCCACGGCCAGGCCTCCGCTGGCCTGACCCCCCGGACTGGGCCCGGCTTCGAACCCTCCCCCAGCGGAGCCGGGTCCTGCGCACCCCCGCCCGCGGTGCGGCCAGGGGGCCCGACGGGGGCCGGGCTCTCAGGCCGCGCCGCGGGCGGCGGCGACGAAGGCGCGGATCAGGGCGCTGTCCTTGACGCCTCTCGACACCTCCACCCCGCTGGAGACGTCGACGCCCCACGGCCGCGCGGCGGCCACGGCCTCGGCCACGTTGGTGGGGGTGAGGCCGCCGGCCAGCAGCCACGTGCCGGTGGCGCGGTCGCGGACCGCCGCCCAGTCCCACGGCTCGCCGGATCCCGCGCGCGGGGCGTCGACCAGCAGCAGGTCTTCGCCGAAGGCGCCGCACCGCAGGTCGGCGTCGAACGGCACCGCCCGCAGCAGGGGCAGGCCGAGGTCCTTCAGGTCGATGAAGTCCTGGTGCGGGTGACGGCCGTGGAGCTGGATCGCCCGCACCCCCGACGCGCGAGCCGCCTGCCGTACCTCGTCGGGGCTCTCGCCGTGGAAGACGCCGACGGTCAGCACGTGGCCGGGCACCAGCGCGGCCAGCTCGGCGGCCCGCTCGGGGTCGACGCGCCGGGGGCTGGCGGTCAGCATGAAGCCGATGGCGTCGGCGCCCGCCTCGACGGCGGCCTCGATGTGCTCGGGCTCGCGCAGCCCGCAGATCTTCACGAACACGCTGCCAGCCTATCCGAGGGGCCACTGAAATTTTCATAGATCATCAGCGGGGACGAGCAGCACGAGGGCCGTCTTCGTGACACATGAGCCAGACGGGCTTAGAAACTTTCGTAGCGATGACGAATATTTCAGCCCGAGGAGGCGGCGCGATGCGCGCATCTCTGACCACGGCCCTGATCGCCCTGGTGACCCTGGTGGCCGGATGGCTCGCCTTGGCACCACCGGCCTATTCCGCCCAGCTCACCGAGGTGACCGGCTTCGGGACGAACCCCACCAACCTCCGCATGCACCTGTACGTCCCCGACGGCGTGCCCGCCCGCCCGGCGCTCCTGCTCGCCAACCACTACTGCACCGGCTCCGGCCCCGCCTTCCACTCGGGCACCGAGTTCGCGGCGCTCGCCGACCGGCACAAGTTCATCGTCATCTACCCCAGCGTCACGCGCAGCAGCCTGTGCTGGGACGTCTCCTCGCCCCAGGCTCTCACCCACAACGGCGGCAGCGACCCGGTCGGCCTGGTGTCGATGGTCCGCCACGTGCAGCAGACCTACGGCGCCGACCCCGCCCGCACCTACGTCACCGGCGCCTCCAGCGGCGGCATGATGACCAACGTCCTGCTCGGCGCCTACCCCGACGTCTTCAAGGGCGGAGCGAGCTTCATGGGCGTGCCGTTCGGCTGCTTCGCCACCACCGACGGCTCCATGTGGAACAGCACCTGCTCCAGCGGCCAGCTCATCAAGACCCCGCAGCAGTGGGGCGACCTGGTCCGCGCCGCCTACCCCGGCTACACCGGGGCGCGCCCCCGCATGCAGATCTGGCACGGCACCGAGGACTCCACCCTGCGCTACCCGAACTTCGGCGAGCAGATCAAGCAGTGGACCAACGTGCACGGCCTCGGCCAGACCCCCGCGCTGACCGACCGGCCCGCCGCCAACCAGACCAGGACCAGGTACGGCTCGGCGGGCGGGCAGGCGCCCGTCGAGGCGGTCAGCCTCCAGGGCGTCGGCCACAACCTGCCCCAGGCGGGCCAGGCCGCCGAGGTGATCCGTTTCCTCGGCCTCGACGGCGGCACCCAGCCCAGCCCCACGACCAGCCCGTCCCCCAGCGTCACCCCCACGGTCACACCCACGCCCACCGTCACACCCACGTCAGGGGGCCCGTGCCGGGTCGCCTACACCGTCAACGCCTGGAACACCGGCCTGACCGCCGAGGTCACCGTCACCAACACCGGCTCCACCGCCGTCAACGGGTGGGCGCTGGCCTTCGCCCTGCCGTCAGGGCAGAACGTGACCAACGCCTGGAACGCCACCGTCTCCCCCGCCACCGGCCAGGTCACCGCCAGGAACGTGTCCTACAACGCCGCCATCGCCCCCGGCGGCTCGGTCTCCTTCGGCTTCCAGGCCACCCACACGGGCAACACCGGCAAGCCCCCGTCGTTCGCCCTGAACGGCTCGGCCTGCTCCTGACGCTCAGCGCCTGGCCGCGGCCCTGGGCGACCAGGACCACACCAGCAGCACCAGGATGAGACCGAACAGCAGCACCCCGTTCGGCACGTGCACGTTGAGCCCGATGCCGAGCACGAAGTGCTGGGCGATGCCCAGCAGGAACAGGCCGAGGCTGGCCAGGGCCGGCCAGCCCGCGCCACGGCCCGGCCGCCAGTACAGGACGGCGGCGATGAGCTGCACCAGACCGACCAGGTGGGCGACCATGCCCACCATCACGTGCGGCTCGGCGGCGGCCTGGTCGACGCTGAGCACGAACTCCGAGTCGTACGTGAGCGCGCGCCCGGCCATCGACGCGGCGACCAGCAGGGTCACGCCGTGGATGAGGATCAGGACGCGCAGGGTGTAGACGAGGCCGCCCGCGACCGGCCTGGCCGCCGCGACAGGGGCAACGGTGTGCATGTGGATCCTTCCGATAGAACGTCAGGTCCACATGGTGCTGCGCGTGCCCGCCCAAGGTCGTCCGCCTGCCGGGTGAGTGGCGACTACACCGGCAGGCGGATGTCTCACGCCCTCCTGCGTACGGGACGGAAGTCGGCGTCGACCAGGCCCATCCGGAAGGCCAGCACGGCCGCCTGGGTGCGGTTGCGCAGGCCGAGCTTGTCCATGGCGGCGCCGACGTGGGACTTGACGGTCGTCACCCCGACGTGGAGCCGGTCGGCGATCTCCGCGTTGGACAGGCCCGCCCCGACCAGGGTCAGCACGTCGACCTCGCGATCGGTCAGCGAGGAGGGCACGGCCAGGCCCGCGACCTCCTCGGCGGCCACCGCCCGCTCCACCACCCGCCGCAGCACGCTCGGGGCCAGCAGCTGCTCGCCCATCGCCGCCCGGCGCACCGCCTCGACCATGAGCTCCGGCTCGTCGTCCTTGACGAGGAAGCCGACCGCTCCCATACGTAGCGCGGCGTAGACGTTGGAGTCTTCGGCGAAGGTGGTCAGCACCACGATGCGGGCGCCGGGCCGGGCGGCCAGGATGCGCCTGCTGGCCTCCAGTCCGTCGAGTCGCGGCATGCGCAGGTCCATGAGGATGACGTCGGGCAGGTGCTGCTCGGCGTGCCGTACGGCCTCGGCTCCGTCCTGCGCCTCGGCGACCACCTCCATGCCGGCGGCCTGGAGCAGCATGCGGACCCCGGCGCGCACGAGCGCCTGGTCGTCGGCGATGAGGACACGGATCATGAGCCACCCTCCGGTAGCAGGGCGCGGGTCATGAGCCACCCTCCGGTAGCAGAGCGCGGGTCATGAGCCACCCACCGGTGGCAGAGCCGCGCTCATGAGCCGCTCACCGGCAGGAGGGCCGACAGGCGCCAGCCGCCGTGCTCGTCGGGTCCCGCGGTCAGGGTGCCGCCCAAGGCTCTGGCTCGCTCGCGCATCCCGGCCAGGCCCTGTCCCGAGGAGGGCAGCACCGAGCCCGGCTCGGGCGCCGCACCCGCGCCAGAGGTCGCGAGCCGTACGGACGACGACGCCCAACCGTCGGAGCCCTCCGCCGCGGGACCACCGGAAGGTGCGGCCTCGTCGTC
Organism: Nonomuraea soli; assembly: GCF_013761175.1. GTDB lineage: Bacteria > Actinomycetota > Actinomycetes > Streptosporangiales > Streptosporangiaceae > Nonomuraea > Nonomuraea soli. The sequence continues at coordinate 1,027,747 of NZ_JACDUR010000002.1, read as the reverse complement.
CGGACGGTCGCGGACGGCCTCCCCGGCGAGCCGCCCGCCGGAACGGTCGCGAGAAGCCTCCGCCACCGGACGCCCGGCGGCACGGTCGCGTGCGGCATCGCCCACAGGACGTCCCGCGGAGCGGTCGCGGGCGGCCTCCGACCCGGGACGGGCGGTCGCGGCACGGTCGCGTGCCGCGTCGCCCACCGGACGCCCGGCGGAGCGGTCGCGGGCGGCCTCTACGGCGGGGCGGGGGGTGGGTGGGCGGTCGTTGGCGACCTCCACGTCGAGTCCCTTGTCGGTCGCGGCGACCCTGACCCGCACGCGGGTGCCAGGACCGGCGTGTTTGAGCACGTTGGTGAGCCCTTCCTGCACGATGCGCGCCGCCGAGGCGCGGGTGACGAGCGGCGCGTCGGCGGTGGCCGGGTCGAGGTCGAGGTCGACGAGCAGCCCCGCGGCGCCGACGCGCTCGGCCGACTCGCGTACCACCTCGGCCGGGTCGGCGGTCAGCTCGGGCGCCCCGCCGGGGTCGCGCAGCAGCGCGAGCAGCCCCCGCAGGTCCTGCAGCACCTGGTGGCCGGTGTCGCGGATGTCGGTGAGCGCCTCGCCGACCGGCCCGTCGGGCATGGCGTAGCGGGCGGCGTTGGCGCGCAGCACCATCGCCCCGACGTGGTGGGCGACGATGTCGTGCACCTCGCGGGCGATGCGCTCGCGTTCGGCGAGCTGGTCGGCGCGCAGCCGGGCGACGGCCAGCTGCTCGCTCTCGCGTACGCGGGCGCGCTCGGAGTCGGCCGCGACCTGGCGGGCGGCCAGGTAGCGGCCGATGGCGATGGGCGCGACGCTCAGCGCCATCAGGGTGAAGACGCGGGTGGGCGTGATGTCGGTGTTCTGGCTGACGACGCTGACGGCCGCGAGCCCGGAGCCCGCCAGGTAGACCAGGACCGTCCAGGTCCACGAGGTCACCCGCATGGCGAAGATCGCGATCGAGACCTCGACCAGGATGGTGAGCGTGCTGGTGGCGGCGGGGAAGGAGTCGTCGGAGACGACCAGCAGCGCCCCCTCGGCCATGAAGATCAGCCCGGGCAGCCGCCGGGCCAGCCCGAGCGCGGATCCGGCGACGACGACGAACATGCCGCTGATCCACACGTGGGAGAAGCCGTCGTGCCAGTAACGCCAGGTGCCGAGCACGGCGAGGGCGACGCCGCCTCCGGCGAGCAGGGCGTCGGCGGTGAAGTCGAGCTCGCGCAGGCGCGCGGCTGGGCGGCGGAGGTAGAGGCCGACGACGGCGGGCAGCAGCGGGATGCCGACGGTGAAGATCCACGTCCCGGCGGTGAGCGCGAGGCCGGGATCGGCCAGGTTCATCGCGGTCGCCACGAAGGCGGCGGGCAGGACGACGGCCAGGCCGCGCCATCCGCGCTGGTGGCCGGTCATGACGATGGCGACGCACAGCAGGAGCTGGGCGGTGTTGGCGGTGAACGAGCCGATCTGGTCGGTGAAGATCGCCAGTCCGGCGAGATACAGGCCGACGGGGGTAGGGAAATGTCGCAGCAACGCCATAGGCGCGCCCACCAGGACCGCGAAGAGCACGACGATCCAGGTCTGGCCGGGCACGGCGGATTTGCCCGACAGCAGGAGGTCGAGGCCGATCGCGGCCGCTCCGAGCAGCAGGTCAAGCCGCCATCCACGCCATTTCACGCACCCAAGGTAGCCGGATCCGCGAGCGGTTCCGATCCTTCGAGCGGACGAGCGTGCCTCCTCCTTCTGGCCGGAAAAAAGGCCGGAAGACAGATCAACAACCCCAGGAGCCCCCTCTACTCTCTTGCCATGGCAAACGACGCAGGGCTGTTCTTCGGGGAGTTCGTTCGCTCCCCCGCGACGATCGGCGCCCTGGCGCCGAGCTCCCCCCGCCTGGCCGACGCCGTCTGCAAGCCCGTCCCCGAGCGTGGCGAGCCCGTGGTGGTGGAGCTGGGTCCGGGAACGGGCGCGTTCACCGCCGAGATCCAGCGGCGCCTGGGCGGTCGTGGCCACCATGTGGCCGTCGAGCTCAACGAGCGCCTGGCGGGCCGCCTGGCCGACCGGTATCCGGCCGTCGACCTGGTGCAGGGTGACGCCGCCGAGTTGCCCTCCGTCCTGGCCGAGCGCGGGCTGCCGCACGCCGATGTGATCGTCAGCGGCCTGCCGTGGGCCTCCTTCCCGCTGGAGGTGCAGCACCGGCTCATGGAGGCGGTGACGACCTGCCTGGTGCCGGGCGGGGCCTTCACGACCTTCTCCTACATCCACGCCATCCCGCTCCCGTCGGCCAAGCGGTTCCGCGCGCTGCTGGCCGAGCGGTTCGAAGAGGTCGTGGCCAGCAGGACGGTGTGGGGCAACCCGCCGCCCGCGTTCGTCTTCCACGCGCGAAGGCCCAGAATGTCGTTCTAGTATGCGCGCATGGACTTCACACTCCCGGACAGCGCCCTGGCCGTCCAGCGCGGCATAGCCGACATCTGCTCCCGTTACGACCTGGAGTACTGGCAACGCTGCGAGTCCGACAAGCGCTGGCCCGAGGAGGTCTGGGCCGACCTGGCCAAGGGCGGCTGGCTGGGCCTGGCCGTCCCCGAAGAGTACGGCGGAGGCGGCCAGGGGCTGCTGGAGCTGGCCGTGGCCACCGAGACCCTCTCCGCCTCCGGCGCGGCGGGCGGCTCGGCCTTCACGTACGTGCTCACGCCGGGGTTCGGCGCCATGACCTTGGACAGGCACGGTACGGCCGAGCAGAAGGCGTCGCTGCTGCCGCACCTGGCGACCGGTGAGATGGAGACCTGCTTCGCCCTGACCGAGCCCGACGCGGGCTCCAACTCCCTGGCGATCACCACCCACGCGCGCCGCGACGGCTCCGAATACGTGATCAACGGCCAGAAGATCTGGATCACCGGCGTGCAGCGCGCCACCTGGATGCTCCTGGTCACCAGGACCGTCCCGGCCGCGGAGGCCAAGCCCCGCACCCACGGCATGACGGTCTTCCTGGTCAACGTCCCGGAGGCGGTCGCCGCCGGGCAACTGTCGTTCCAGCCGATCCCCAAGATGGGTGCCAACACCACGCCCTCCAACATGGTCTTCCTCGACGACCTGCGCGTGCCCGCCGCCAACGTCGTCGGCGAGGTCGACCAGGGCGCCGTCGTTCTGTGGGACATCCTCAACCCCGAGCGGGTCCTGCTGGCCGCCTCCGCCCTGGGAGGGGCCGAGGTCGCGCTGCGGGTGGCGGTCGCCTACGCCAAGGAGCGTGAGGTCTTCGGCCGCCCGATCGGCGCCAACCAGGCTGTGTCCTTCCCGCTCGCCCAGGTCAAGGCGAAGATCGAGCTGGCCAGGCTGATGCTGTACAAGGCCGCCTGGTCCTTCGACCGTCAGCTTCCCTGCGGCACCGAGGCCAACATCGCCAAGCTCACCGCCTCGCAGGCGGCCTGGGAGGCGGCCGACGCCGCCTTCCAGACCCACGGCGGGATGGCCTACTCCCTGGAGTACCCCGTCGCGCGCCTGCTGGCCGACGCCCGCATCGGCAAGGTGGCCCCGGTCACCGAGGAACTGCTGCTGAACTACCTGGCCACCCAGGTGCTCGGGTTGCCGCGCAGCTTCTAGCGGCCACCTACGCGGCGGGCGGGTCAGAATCGAGGCGGGCGCTTCTCGCGCAGCGCGCGCACGCCTTCGGCGACGTCGGGGCCGGTGAATCCGAGGAACTCCATCGCCAGGGAGGCGTCGAAGCTCGGCCCGGCCAGCCGCAGCCAGTTGTTGAGCGCGTACTTCGTCAGCCTGATCGCCTCGGCCGACCCCCGCGCCAGCCGTAGGGCCAGTTCCAGGGCTTTGGCGTCGACCTGGTCGTCGTCGACGCACAGGCTCACCAGGCCCATCGCCTCGGCCTGCTCGCCGGTGACGGGCTCGCACAGCAGCAGGTGGTACTTGGCCTTGGCCATGCCGCACAAGAGCGGCCAGATGATCGCCGCGTGGTCGCCCGCCGCCACGCCGAGGCGGGTGTGGCCGTCGATGACGCGTGCCGTACGGCCGGCCACGGAGATGTCGGCGAGCAGCGCGACCGCCAGGCCCGCGCCCACCGCGGGCCCCTCGATGGCGGAGACGATCGGCTTGGAGCAGTTGAGCACGTTGTAGACGATGTCGCGCGCCTCGGTGAAGATCCGCATGCGGACCGCGTGGTCGCGCATCATCTCCTCGATCATCGCCAGGTCGCCGCCCGCGGAGAAGGCGCCGCCCTCGCCGCGGATCACCACGGCGCGCACGGAGTCGTCGGCGTCGACCTCGCGCCAGATCTCGGCCAGTTCGCGGTGGCCGTCCATGTCGACCGCGTTGAGCTTGCCCGGCGTGCTCAGCGTCAGGCGCAGCACGCCCTCGGCGGGAGTGTCGCGCTTCACAGCGCCTCCTGAAGGCGGGCCGCCACGTATTCGCGGGCCTGCGCCGCCTGGTCGAAGAAGCCGGGCAGGGCGTAGAAGCTGTGCACCGCGCCCTCGAACCTGCGCACCTCGACGGGGACGCCCGCCTCGGCCAGCCGCGCGCCGTACATCTCGCCCTCGTCGCGCAGCACGTCGCACTCGGCGGTCACCACCGTGGCGGGAGGCAGCCCCGCGAAGTCCTTCAGCCGCAGCGGCGACAGGCGCGGGTCGTCGGGGTCGGCGCCGGCGGCGTACTGCCGGGCGAACCAGGCCATCTCGGCGGCGTCGAGGCCGAAGCCCGTGGCGTAGTCGCGATAGCTGGCGGTCTCCATGGCGACGTCGGTGACCGGGTAGATCAGCACCTGGTGGGCCAGCTGCAGTCCCGCGTCGCGCGCCTGCCAGGCGGCGACGGCCGCCAGGTTGCCGCCCGCGCTGTCGCCCACCACGGCCACGCTGCCGTTGCCCTGGTAGAAGGCGGGGCGGGCGAAGATGTCGCGCACCACGCTCCACGCGTCGTCGGCCGCCGCGGGGAAGGGGTGCTCGGGGGCCAGCCGGTAGTCGACGGAGACCACCACCGCCCCGGTGCGCAGGGCCAGGTCGCGGCCGAGCGCGTCGTTGCGTTTGACGCTGCCGAACACCCAGCCGCCGCCGTGGAAGTAGACCACCACGGGGCGGGCGTCCTGCTCGGCGTCGGCGCGGTAGATGCGGATCGGCACCTGCTCGGCCACCTCGTCGCGCACCGAGAAGATCCGTGGCTTGGGCCCGCGCTGGAGGGCGAAACCGTCCTGCGCGCGCATCCGCTGGATGGCGTCGAGATCGAGCGTGGCCGGATCGACACCCAGATCCGACGGGTAGCTCGCGACGAAGGCCGCTGCCTGTGGGTGCATGGCCACGAATCTAGCGGGCGGCTTCGACGAGGTGTTCCACCAGCTTGTCGCCGGGGCCGCGCTCCGGGTGCCACTGCACGCCCACGCCGAAGCGGTGGCCCTGCAGCTCGATGCCCTCCACGATCTGGTCGTCGGCCCAGGCCACCGCCAGCAGGCCGTTGCCCAGGCGCTTGACCGACTGGTCGTGCGGGGAGACGACCTCGATGCGGTCGCCCACCGCCTTGCCCAGCCTGCTGGAGACGCTCACCTGGATGACGTGCGCGTGACCGGCCTCGGCGTGCCGGTCGTGGTCGACCACGTCTGGCAGCCACGGGATCAGCGAGCCGCCCTGCGCCACGTTGAGCACGTGCATGCCCCGCCCGACCGCCAGGATCGGCACGTCGGCCTGGACGGCGGCGCGGGCCAGGGCGAGCTCGAAACGGTCGCGCAGCGGCTGCGGCTCCCGCACCCGCTCGTCGGGTTCCTCGCCGTAGGCGTCGGGGCCGACCTCGACCCCTCCGGCCAGGATGAGCCCGCGCAGGCCGCGCACGTAGTCGTCGACGGCGTTCACGTTGATCGGCGGCAGGATCACCGGCGCGCCGCCGGCACGCTCGACCGCCTTGGCGTAGGCGGGTGGAGACAGGACCGCCTCGCGCACCCAGGTGTCCCACCTGGCTGCTTCGAAATAGGCGGTGATTCCGATCAACGGTCGGGACATACGTTCTCCAGAGGACCATGGCTGGGGCCACCGGTCCCCATCATGTCGCACTCTATTTCTGTTATGTCATCAAACCCAGGTATCACTTCCGTTCCGCCGTGCGAGGCGCGCGTTGACCGGGTGTAGACCTGGCGTTGACCGGCACGCGGATGCTGGGGTTCATGGAACGGATCGCCGCCCTGGTGGGCTTCGCGGCCGGCGGGCCCTTCGACACCGCCGTCATGGTGACCGGCTGGGGAGGGTTCGTCCAGGTCTTCGGCGACTTCAGCGCGGGCTGCCACCTCGCGCACGCCGTCTACGGCTACTTCCTCAACGGCGGATCCAGCTGCTACGTCGTCAGAGTCGGCTCGGAGGACGCCGCGCGCGCCCTGGACGCCGCCCCCGAGGCGGAGACGGTGGCCGCGCCCGACCTGGCGCGGATGCGCGGCGCGCAGGAGGCCATCGCCGCGCACTGCGCGGCCACCGGCCGCACCGCCCTGCTCGACCCGCCGCGCGGCCTGCCGCCCGCCCGGCTCGGCCAGTGGCGGGCGGGACTCGACAGCGAGCGGGTGCGGGTGTGCTACCCATGGATCTCGGTGCTCGACCCCGCCTCGGGCACGGGGCGCTCGATGCCCTCCAGCGGGCACGTGGCGGGTGTCATGGCCCGGTCCGGGGCGCTGCGGCCGGGAGCGGCCGTGCGCGGCGCGATCTCCGTCGAGCACAGGGTGGGCCCGGCCGAGCAGGAGCGGCTGGCGGCCGAAGGGGTCATCTGCCTGGGTCCGTTGCCGGGTCGCGGCATCCGGATCACGAACCCTCCAGCGACGCCAGCGCCCGCTCGTAACGACGGCGCGCCGCGGCCAGCCCCAGCTGGTCGCCGCGGCGCCGGTTCCCCTCGATGAGCAGCCGCCACGCGCCGTCGTGGTAGCGGTCGAGCTCCAGCCCGCGGGTGGCGGCCTCCACCGCCGCGGCCGGCTCGCCCCGCTCCAGCTCGGCCGCCGCGAGCCGTACCGCCGCGGTGGCCGCCTGGTGGCGCAGCATCGAGCGTTCCTGCACCACCCATTCGGCGGGACCGTCCTGCGGCAGCAGGTCGCCGCCGTACAGCTCCACGGCCACCCGGTGGTGCCCTGCCTTGATCGCGGCGCGGAACAGCGCCACGTCGCAGCCGCCGCCCTCGGGCAGGACCAGCCGGTAGGCCTCCCCCACCCGGTCCACCAGCGGGTGCCCGGCGTGCGCGGTCAGGTAGCCGCGCAGGCTGGAGACCGCGACGTGCAGCCCCCGCCGCGCGGTCGCGGCGCGCTCCTGCGGCCACAGGGCGTCGACCACGCTCTCGCGGTGCACCGGCCGCCCCGCGTGCATGGCCAGCAGCCGCAACAAGGTCCTGGCCCTGCGGCGTACCGGTGACAGCTCCACCGGTACGCCGTCGACCTCGATCGTGAAATCAGCGAAGCACCTGACGAACAGTGTCATGTGCCTGAGATCCACAGCCGCCGCGTTTGATACACGGCCGGGTTCAGGCGGCGCCGATCGCGGAGAACGACCAGCCCACCGCCTGGTGCAGCCGGTCACCCGGCAGTTCGGCCCGCGCCCTGGCGAGCGCCTGCGCGGTGTCCATCCCACCGCGCACCCCCTCGTGCAGGGCGAGCATGAGCGGCACCACCGCCTCGTCGTGCACCGGCACCGTGCTCGCGACGATGCCTGCCGTACCCAGCGGCATCAGCGCCGCCGACAACCCCAGCAGCTCGTCGCCGCCGACCGGCTCCATGCGCCCCGAGTCGCAGCTCGACAGCACGATCCGGTACGGCGCGCGCTCCAGCCGCTCGACGTCGTGCACGATCAGCGGGCCGTCGGCCAGCTGGAGGGCGGAGAACATGGGGCTGTCGGCGCGGAAGGAGCCGTGCGCCGCGATGTGCGCCAAGCGGCTGCCGTCGATCTGCTTGAGCACCCGCTGGGCGTCGGCCTCGCCGCCTTCCAGCACCGTGGCGTCGCCGTACCTCCCGGCCAGGATCGGGACCTCGGCCCCTCCCCCGCCGAGGCCGGGGCCGCGCACCAGCACGACAGGACCGTCCGGCGGGGTGATGCGCGCCGCGCGCAGCCACGCCGACGCCGACGGCGCGACGCTCAGCACCTTGCCGCGCAGCGCGGGCAGCAGCGCCCACGGCACGTCGTGCAGGTGGCCGGGCGGCACCACGACCAGCCGCCGCGCCGTCAGGTGAGGTACGGCGGAGCCGAGCAGGAGGTGCTGCAGCCGCTCCGCTCCCGCGTCAAGGCCGGGCGCCGGGGCTCCGTACGCCAGGCGGCGCAGGCCGGCGTTCGCGTGCTCCGCCTCCGCGGCCGCGCCGGCCAGCGTGCCCGCCTCGAAGGCGCGCACCCGTCCGCGCCCGCACAGCAGCACGGTCAGCCTGCCGTCGACGACGACGATCTCGGCCAGCGTCCGGTCCGCGAGGGCTGCCAGCAGCTCCCGCACCTCGAACGCCGGGCCGGGCCCGCCCGCCTCGCCCGCGCGGATCGCCAGCAGCCGGTCCCTGATCGCCTTCTCCAGGCGCTGGCGTTCCCGCTCCAGCTGGGGGACGGCCCGTCCGCTCGCCCTGGCCTCCTGGGCGCGGCCGGCGATCTCGCGGAAGGCGGTCAGGTCACGCAGCAGGTCGGGGTCGTCGGGCGGCCGGGCGGGAGGGACCGCCAGCGCGGTGGCCCGCCAGCGTTCGCTCCAGGCCAGCAGCCTGCGCGGGTCGCCGCGCACCTCCCGCTGGGCCATCGTGGCCAGCTCGGCGCCCTGCCCGGCGGCCCTGGCGCGCAACTCGGTGGCGCCCAGGGTCATGCGGTGCTCGTCGAGCAGGTCGAGGCCGCGACGACAGGCGGCCAGCACGCCACGGGGGCGACCGGCGGCCTTGGCGAGCAGGGCCTGGGCCAGCCAGCCGTCGACGCGCGCGAAGGCGGGGCCCCTGCCGCGGGCCCGGGCGGCCAGGGCCAGATGCCGTTCGGCCCTGGCCGAGCGGCCTCCGGTGCCGTTGCCCCCGTTGCCGTTGCCGCCCCCGTTGCCGCCTCCGTTGCCGTTGCCGCCCCCGTTGCCGTTGCCGCCCTCCTTGCCGTTGCCCCCGTCACCGTCGCCGCCGGCCGTACGCCCGGGTTCTGAGGCGGCGGTACGGCCCGCGAGCAACCACGCGCGGGCCGCGTCAGGGGATCCGAGCCCCGCCAGCTCCCTGGCCACCGACACGGCCTCACGCTCCGGCGCCGGGTCACCCGCCGCGAACCGTGCCTGGAGCAGCACGAACCGGGCGTGCGCCGCCCACCAATGCCGCCGCTGCCCCGCGAAGGAACGCGCCGCCGCCGTGGCGCGGAAGACGGCCTGCTCGACCTGTCCGGCCGCCAGCGCCGCACGGGCGCCCACCAGGAGCAGCTCCGAGCGCCGCGACGGCGGCCCGCCGACCCGGTCCAGCCGCTCGACGGCGCCGTCGGCCTCGCGCAGCGCGTCGCGGGCGAGCCCCGCGGCCAGCAGCACCTCGCACCGCACCACCGGCAGCACCCAGGCGGGCGTGCCCAGCTCGGTGTAACGCCGCTCGGCCTGGTCGAAGTGGCGCAGCGCGGCGGGCAGGTCGCCGACGCGGAAGGCCGCCTGGCCGCGGTTCTGCACGGCGATGGCCTTGTCGTAGTCCTGGCTGGTCTCCTGCCACAGCGCCTCGGCCCGTTCGAGGTCGGCGATGGCACGCTCCACCTGCCCGAGCGCCAGGTACAGGGTGCCGCGCGCGCTGATCGCCCTGGCCAGCCACAACGCGTCGCCCGCCCGGCGCAGCAGCGGCACCGCCACCCGCAGATCCTCCAGGGCCTCCTGGTGGCGGCCCAGCACCCACATCACGTAGGCGCGCCGGTGCAGCACCCGGGCCAGGGTGTGGCCGGTGGCGAGGGCGGCGGCACGGTCGAAGGCGGCCACGGCCGGGCCGCTGCGGCCCGCGTGCACGTAGGCGCCGCCCATGCTGGCCAGCACGTCGGCCTCGCGCTCGGCCGAGCCGGAGCGGGCGGCCAGGCGCCTGGCCCTGCGCAGGTGTCCGATACCGGTCATCAGGTCGCCGAAGTCGCGCTCCCACAGGCCGATCACCTGGTGGGCGATGGACGCGTCGTGGCTGGCGGGCTGCGTGGCCAGCAGCGCCCTGGCCCGTTCCAGGGCCTCGCGGGGGCGCGCGAAGACCAGCGGGAGGAGGTCCGCCGCGGTTTCCGCGATCACGGATCGATGCTAGATGTGGGACGGCGCGTGCATCAACCGGCGCCCGCTCGGCTCCTTACTCACATCCACGCTGAGGAGCGCATCATGCCCGACAGGTTCAAGGAACAGTTCGACGCGATCAACGAGGCGAGCCCGCGCCCCCTGGCCTACATCCCGGGGGATGACCCGCGGTTCATCTACGAGAAGGGCACGATCCTCGCTCGTGGTGAGGACGCCGCCGAGGTGGCCGAGGCGATCGGCGCCGGTTTCGAGCGTACGGCGACCCGCGAACGCGCGGGGCTGGTGCGTTTCCAGACCAGCGATCCCGGCCGGCATCCCACCCAGGACCAGCAGGTCGACGACGCGCTGGCCGCGGTGGGCGAGCGGCGCAACGGCCGTACCGGCGCCATGATGGCCACCCGCAACCACGTCATCAGCATCACCGACACCGTGTGCTGCCCCGGCGATGAGCCCGACCCGGTGCCCGACGGCACGCCGCTCAACCCCGCGCCGTCGGCGCCGCGGCTCGTGGAGGGGCCGCCGGTCAGGGTGCTGGTCGTCGACACGGGCCTGGTGAAGGACATCGACAAGACCTTCTCGTGGCTGACGGGTGTCACCACCGACGACCCGCTCGAGCCGGAGCGCGGCCTCATCGACCTGTACGTCGGGCACGGCACGTTCATCGCCAGCCTGATCAAGACCGTCGCGCCCGACGCCACCGTCGAGGTCGACAACCTGCTGCCCGCCCAGCTGTCCGGAGCCCGCCCGGAGGACAAGTTCGGCGAGGACCTGCTCGCGGTCCTCGACGCCCTGCCGGGCGGCTGGCCCGACATCCTGAGCCTGTCGGCCGGCACCGACTCCGCCGACGGCGACACGCTGATGGGCCTGGAGCGCTTCATCGACAGGCTGGCGCTGGAGCGCACGCTGCTGGTCGCCGCGGCCGGCAACAACGGCTCCACCCAGCCGTTCTACCCGGCGGCGTGGGCCGAGCGCGGCGACCACGTCCTCTCGGTGGGCGCGCTGCGCAGCGCTCCAGGCCTGCTGGACGCCTGCTTCACCAACCACGGGTCCTGGGTGAAGGTGTACGCGCCAGGCGAGCGCGTCACGGCGGCCTTCACGCCCATGGACGACAGCCCGCCCGTCTACCGCTACCAGCATTCCAGCTATCCCGGCCGATGCCGGTGGCTGCTGCCGCCCGACGCCTACGGCACCTGCACCTGCCAGTCGCCCCGCCGTACGGGACGGCGCACGCTGAAGGACAGCGGCCTGTCGCCCGCCAACGCCGACTTCCAGGCGGACCTGCGCACCTTCACCGGCCTGGCCCGCTGGAGCGGCACCTCCTTCGCCACGCCGATCGTCGCGGCGATGGTGGTCAACGAGATGATCGAGACCGGTAACCGCGACCCGCGCGAGGCCGCCCGCACCCTGATCGGCAAGCAGGCGCTCAACGCGACCGTCCGTGGCATGCCCGCCAGGGCGCTGGTGCCGCGCGGATGGCAGTTCTTCACCTACCAGGCGCCCTGAGCCCGGACGTACGATGACGCCGTGGATTCGGAGTCGATCGGCCGGCTCTTCCAGGCTGCCGCCAAAGGAGACGCCGCCGCCTGGAAGGCCCTCGTGGAACGGCTGAGCCCGCTCGTGTGGTCGGTGGCCAGGGCGCACGGGCTGTCCGACGCCGACGCCTGCGAGGCCTACCAGACCACCTGGTTCCGGCTCGCCCAGCACCTCGACCGCATCCGCGACCCGGAGCGGGTCTCCACCTGGCTGGCCACCACGGCGCGCAACGAGTGTCTGAAGCTCATCCGCTCGGGCCGCAAGCTCGTCGCCTCCGACACCGAGTCCTTCGAACGCATCCCCGACGACCGCACCCCGGAGTCGGTGTTCATCGAGGACGAGGAGGCGCGGGACGAGGCCGAGCGCCACCGTCAGCTGTGGCAGGCCTTTCGCGAGCTCGGCGACAAGTGCCAGCAGCTGCTGCGCGTGCTGATCGGCTCCCCGCCGCACAGTTACCAGGAGGCGGCCGCCGCGCTGGGCCTTGCCATCGGCAGCATCGGGCCGATGCGCCAGCGGTGCCTGCGCCAGTTGCGCCTGCTGCTGACCGGCGGGGGGAACTCGTGACCGAGGACGACGACATGCTCGAAAACGATCTCCGCCGCGCCGCGGACCTGATGGACCCGGTCCCCGCCGCGCTGCTCCAGTCGGCCGTCGAGGCCTTCGCCCTGCGCTCGCTCGCCGCCGAGCTGGCCGCGCTCAGTTTCGACTCGCTCGCCGAGACCACGACCGTCCGGTCCGGGTACGGCACGCGCCTGCTCTCCTTCGACGGCGCGACGCACACGGTCGACGTGGAGCTGAGCTTCACCGACGGCTCCGGCCGCCTGCTCGGCTCGATCCACCCGCCGGAGGAGACCGAGGTGTCGGTGGAGCGGCCCGAGCACACCGTGGTGCTGCGCACCGACCCGTTCGGGCGCTTCTCCTGCCGCGATCTGGCCCCCGGGCCGCTGAGCCTGCGCTGCCGGGTCGGCGGGGCCGAACTCGTCACCGAGTGGATCACCGTGTAGGGGTGTTGACGCCACCGACCTCCAAAAGTGTTATCTTGCGGCGCATAACGCAAGGAACGGGCAGGTCGTATGGCATCCGAAGATCGTCTCGCCGAGGCGTTCCTGGGTGAGCCCCGGCGCTATACCAGCCACCAGGTCGCCGAGATGGCCGGCGTGCCCGTCTACCGGGCCCGCCGCTACTGGCGTGCCCTGGGTTTCGCCAACGTCGCCGACGACGCGGTGGAGTTCACCGAGTCCGACGTGATCGCGCTCAAGACGATGCTGACGCTCGTCGAGGACGGCGTCTACGACGAGGAGCACGTGCTGCTCATGGCGCGCTCGCTGGGGCGCGCCACGGCCCGGCTGGCCGAGTCGCAGGCGGAGCTCGGCGCCGAGGCGCTCGACCACGCGGGCGTGCCGATCAAGCAGCGGCCGGCCGCCTGGCGCAAGCGGGCGATGCGCGTGGTGCCCGATCTGGAGCGGCTGATGACCTACGCCTGGCGCCGCAACCTGGCCGTGTCGGCCGGGCGCCTGGCCGACCAGGACACGCATGCCGTACGGCTCGCGGTCGGTTTCGCCGACCTCGTCGGCTTCACCCGGCTCAGCCGCCAGCTGACGGAGACGGAGCTGGCCGGGCTGGTGGAACGTTTCGAGAGCCGCTCGGCCGACGTCGTCACCCTGTACGGCGGGCGGGTGGTCAAGACGCTGGGCGACTCGGTGCTGTTCGTGGCCGACAAGGCGCACGACGTCGCCGAGGTGGGGCTGCGCCTGGTGGAGTCGCACCGGCGGGTCAAGAACATGCCGCAGCTGCGTGTGGGCCTGGCGATCGGGCCGGTGATCCTGCGCATGGGCGACGTCTTCGGCACCACCGTGAACCTCGCCAGCCGGCTGACCGCGCTGGCCAACCCGGGCACCATCCTGGCCGGCCCGATGCTGGCCGAGGAGCTGGCCGACGACACGTCCTTCCAGGTCATCCCGGTCAACCGGCTGACCGTGCGCGGCCTGGGCGAGCTGGTGCCGAGCGCGATCCAGAGATCATAGAGTGCTGTCATGACATATCAGGACCTGGCCACGATCTCCGAGCGTTACTTCGAGCAGAAGATGGCCGCGGAACCCTTCACCGCGACCATGTTCGGCGTGCCCGGATTCGACGACCAGGTGGGCGACCCCAGCCGAGCGGGCGACGAGCGCCGCCTGGCCGAGCTGGAGGAGACCGCGCGGGCGTTGTCGGCGATCGACCCGTCGGGCCTGACCGGCCAGGACCGCATCACCTACGCGATGCTGGGCCTCCTGATCAAGAACGAGCGTGCCGACATCGCCGGCCGCACCCACGAACTGACCGTCTCCGCCGGCATCACCGGCGTGCACACCGGCATTCTCAGCTCGATGCCGGCCACGCCGCTCCCCACGCCCCGGCGCGCCGCCGACTACCTGACCCGCCTGCGGGCACTCGAAGGCTTCTTCGACGCGGTGCTGGAACGCTACCGCCAGGCCGGACGCGAAGGCCGCCACCAGGTCGCCCGCAGCGTGCGCCAGGCGATCGAGCAGCTCGACGGCTACCTGGCCACCGACGTCGCCGCCGACCCCCTGCTGCAGCCCGCCCCCGACGACGACTGGCGTGCGGAAGCGCAGAAGATCGTCGCCGAGCACGTGCGCCCCGCGCTGGCCCGCTGGCGTACGGCCTTCGCCGAGGAGTTCCTGCCCGTCGCCCGCGACGACGCCAGAGTCGGCATCTGCCACGTCCCCGGCGGCACCGAGGCCTACCTGGCCGCCGCCCGCTCCCATACCACCACCGACCTGACCCCCGAGGAGATCCACCAGATCGGCCTCGACGTGATCACCCGCCTGCGCGAGGAGTTCTCCGAGATCGGCGGGCGCGCCCTGGGCACCAGCGACGCCGACGAGGTGATGGCCGCCCTGCGCACCGACCTGGCGCTGCGCTTCGAGACCGCCGACGAGATCGTCGCCAGCGCCACTGACGCCCTCGCCCGCGCCAACGCCGCCCTCGCCGACTGGTTCCTGCCCTACGACATCGCGCCCTGCGAGGTGCGCGAGATCCCGGCGCTGGCCGCCAAGGACTCCGTGCTGGCCTACTACTCCCCGCCCGCCGCCGACGGCTCCCGCCCCGGCATCCACTGGATCAACACCTACGACCCGCCCTCGCGCGCCCGCTTCGAGTACGAGGCGCTCGCCTTCCACGAGAGCGTCCCCGGCCACCACCTGCAGCTCGCCGTCAGCCAGACCCTCGACGACCTGCCCGCCTTCCGCCGCTTCGGCCACATCACCGCCTTCGGCGAGGGCTGGGGCCTGTACACCGAGCGGCTGACCGACGAGATGGGGCTCTACTCCACCGACCTGACGCGGCTGGGCATGCTCTCCTTCGACGCCTGGCGGGCCTGCCGCCTCGTCGTCGACACGGGCATGCACCACCTGGGGTGGTCGCGCGAGCGTGCGGTGCAGTTCATGCGCGACAACAGCGCGGCGTCGGAGTCGAACATCAATAACGAGATCGACCGCTACATCGCGTGGCCGGGGCAGGCGCTGGCGTACATGATCGGGCGGCTGCGCATCCTGGAGCTGCGCTCGTACGCGGAGGCGGAGCTCGGGGAGGGGTTCGACGTCAAGGAGTTCCACCACCGGGTGCTGTCGAGCGGGTCGGTACCCCTGGACACCCTGGGGCAGATCGTCGAGGAGTGGGTGGCTTCAGGGGGTGCCAAGCCTGTATCGCAGGCATAGAGTGACGTGAGGGGCTCCGGCCGCGACAGCGACGGGGGCCTGGCGAGCCGGGCACTCCCAGTGATCGTCGCCCCGAGCTGGGAGTGCCGGCCACTCCCAGCAGAGCTGGACGCGTCATTGCGTCCAGCTCGCCAATTCACTGTCCGCCGCCCATGAGCGCCTGGGCTATGAGGGTGACGAAGGCGACGAGGCACAGCCCGGTCACCACGAGGAAGCAGACCAGCCGGACCAGCAGCCTGGCCGTGTCGGCTATCTGCCGCAACGCCTTGGGCAGCAGCCAGAAGCAGATCGCGGTGACCGCGAGGAGGACGCCGCGAGCGGCGAGTTCGCCCTCCATGCTGATGGGGTGGGGCTCTAAGATGACGCTGAGCACGAATGTGTTCACAGTGACTCCCGATGCGGTGGAGTGGGGCCTGGCGAGCGCGGTCACTCAGCTCTGATCGTCTTGCCTCTTCGCCCCGATCACGGAGTGCCGCAGAAGGGTGCTGCCCCGTTTTCACCTCCCCCCAAGAGAGCGGCTGAACTTTTCAGCTATTACACTGGGAGATTCCCGACTAAACGCCGGTGCAACCTGGGGTTCGTCCCCTTAGGATGAGGGCTTTCAACCGCCACTCGCTCTAGCAGGAGAATTGCAGGAGCGAACTGAATTTCTACTAGAATTTCTAGTATTCAAGGCAAGGTGGACATCATGCCTGGGCAGGAACTCGCGGCACGCCTGCGACTCTTGCGCACGAAGCGATGGCCGGGATACAAGCTCACGCTCAAAGAACTGGCCAAGGTGTTCGGGACGAGCATCTCGCTCATCGCCTCGTGGGAGTCGACGACGAAGCTCACCGTGCCCACCGTCGCCAGGCTCGACGATTACGCGCGTTTCTTCTGCACCCGCCGCTCGGTCGCCGACGGCGTCCCCCGGTTGATCGCGTCCGGCGACCTGAACGAGGCCGAGCGGGCCGAGATGGAGCTGCTGAAGGGCGAGCTGCTCTCGCTGCGCGGCAAGGCGCTCGGCGCCTCCCCCGACCCGGGATCGATGGAAGAGCTCCTGCGCTTCCCCGACGGCAACGCCGTCGCGGTGATCGTCGCCGAGGTGCCCGCCGCCGTCGGGCTCCCGCCGCTCTACAGCGACCCCCAGAGCCCCGACTACATCGAGGCTTACCGCTACGCCGATCTCGACTCCCTCATCGAGCTCTACGCCTATCTGCGCGCGGCCAACCCCTCGACGGCCGTCAACCGGCGCACCCACAAGATGATCGGCCCCAACGACCTGACCGACCACATCGTGCTGCTCGGGGGCAGCGACTGGAACGACGTCACCAAGGTCACCCTCGACCAGCTCGCGATGCCGATCGTCCTGATCAACGACTGGGACACCCCCGAGGGCCCCTACTTCGAGGTCGAGGGCCAACGATATCACCGCAAACTCGACGAGGCCGACGCCCTCGTCGCCGACGTGGTGCTCCTCTACCGTGGGCCCAACCCGCACAACCGCAAGCGCACGGTCACGATCATCGCCGGCATGTACGGCCGGGGAAACCTGGGCACGATCCAGGCGTTCACCGATCGCAAGTTCAGGGACCGCAACAATCAGTACCTCTCCGAGCGCTTCAAGAGCGACGAGGCCTTCTGCCTGCTGCTACGGGTGACCGTGGTCAACAACATGGTCGTCACTCCCGACCTGACGCTGGAGTCCTCGCGGCTGTACGAATGGCCGCCGCGGCCATGAACCTCCACCACCCATCGCATCGCAAGCTGCTGCGGCGGGCGACCGAGGCGACGCCACTCACCAAGCCCGACGCCCTCGTGGTGCCGACGATCCGCAGCCCACATCGGCTGGAACATGCTGTCAAGCTAGCGGCGGAGCTCGAGTGCCAGCTCGTCTTGCTGTGCAGCCAGAAGTGGTCGTCCGCCGCCACGGCCACGGACCTCTATCGCCACTCGGGTGCGCGCATCCTGGCCGTGGACGTGCCGGAACCCCACCGGCTCGCGCTCCCCCGCTTCCGGACCGACGCCCTGCTCCGCGACACCGTCTTCGAGCGTCGCAGCGACCTGTCGGCCAAGCGCAATCTCGCGCTCCTGCTGGCCAAGCAGCTCGGCTGGGGCAACATCGTCTTCCTCGACGACGACATCCTCGTGCCCAGGAGCCACGATCTGCGCCTTGCCGCAGGTCTGCTGAGGCGGCACGAGGTCGTCGGCCTGGACAACACCGGCTACCCGGACAACTCAGTCGTGTGCCATGCCTTCCGGGCAATCGGCGGGCCGCAGGACAGCTTCGTCGGCGGCGGGGCGATGGCGGTCAGGACGACGAGGGTCCGCTCGTTCTTCCCGAACATCTACAACGAGGACTGGTTCTATCTCCTCAAGGACCGCGGCCTACGCGAGGTGGGGGTCGCGGGGAAGGTCGAGCAGCAGCCCTACGACCCCTTCCGCACCGACGAACGTGCCCGCGCGGAGGAGTTCGGCGACCTGCTCGCCGAGGGCCTCTACTGGCTGCTCGACGAGGGCAACGACCTGGTCAAGGCCGACCGCGGCTACTGGATGGAAGCGATCAGCCGCCGGCGCAGGTTCATCGACCACATTCTCGCCCACGACCACGGCCAACGCCCCGGGCTGGCCGACGCGCTGCTGGCCGCCCGCGGCAGGCTGACCAGGCACATCACCGCCGACTTGTGCGTGTCCTACCTGGACGCCTGGCGTCGAGATCGCGAAACCTGGCGCAAATTCGTCCATACGGTTCATCGGACGGATTCACCTGATGAAGCACTCAGCAGATGGAATATCACGACACCTGACAATAAGAGGGTGCTAACTTCGCACTAATTGACAACATTGCCGCTCCCCGCTTGTTACAGGCACCCAAGCGCCTGGATCGTGAATGTCATGTCGCATGTCCGCGTTCTGCAGGCCCACGACAGTCACCTAGAGGACCTGATCACGGCATTCGGCAAAAGGCACTACTTCGTCCGGCAGCTGGAGCGGCAGTGCGCAGGGCACGGCAAACTCCTGGTCGCCTGGACGGACTTCACCACTCCGGCCGGCGCGGTCTACCTGTGGCTCGCCCCGGCGCAGGAGCCCGAGCTCCGCGCGGGCCTGGTAGGGGTCCCCCTCCTCACCGACCTCGAAGTACGGCCCGCGTTCCGGCGCCAGGGCATCGCCACCCGGCTCGTGAAGGAGGCCGAGTCGCTCGCGGCGGCCCGCAGCCACCGCCTCGCCCTGGGGGTCAGTCCGGACAAGAGCGAGCTGCACCGCTTCTGGCGCAACCGCGACTACCAGCCCTGGCGCCTGTGGCTCGAGACGACCCGCGACATCTTCCAGGACGACGGCACGGTCGACCGCGAGATCGACTACTGCCACGTCCTCGTCAAGAACCTGGTCTCCCAGCCCCTCGAAGGCGTGCTCTGACCGCGGCCAGCCCCTGCGCGGAAACGACCGCCGCCTCGAACCCGTGCTCGCCCACGGCCCGCGCCACCCGCTGCGCCGCCGGCCCCGCCCCGCCCGGCGAGTCGTACACCAGCACCAGCTCCCCTCCCGGCTCCAGCACTCCCGCGATGAGCTCGAGCTCATGAGCCGGTGACCGGGTCCAGAACAGGTTCACGTTCACCGCGAGCACCTTCGTGAACCGCTCGCCGGAGTGGAAGTCCTCGATCGCCACCGCCTCCCACCGGGCCCCCGGCACCCGCCCGCGCGCCCGTTCGATCTGCGTCACCGACCGGTCGATCCCCGTGTAGGACCCGCCGTCGAGCCGCCCGCAGATCAGCTCCGCGGCCACTCCCCCTCCGGCCCCGATCTCCAGGATGCGATCACCGGGCCGCACGTCGAGCAGCTCCACCGCCCATTCCAGCCGCCTGGGCACCGCCACGGGCAACCTCCCTGCCTTCTCGATGCGTCTGTACGGTCAACGGTTTGGAGGAACACTTGCCTGATCGCTCGATATACCCGGATTTTGTCGCCACCCGGTCCGACCGGTTACTGCGCACCGCGTTCATGCTGACCCAGGACTGGGCGCTCGCGGAAGATCTGCTGCAGGAGTCCCTGGCCAAGGCCTGGTTCGCCTGGAAGCGCATCGACGATCCCGAGGCGTACGTGCGGCGTGTCCTGGTCACCACCCACACCTCGTGGTGGCGGCGCCGGTGGCGCCGCGAGCTGCCCAGCGACGCCCTGCCCGACGCCGGCTCCCCCGACGCGGCGGGCGGCCTCGACCGGCGCGACGCCCTCTGGCGCGCCCTGGGCCGCCTGCCCGCCCGGCAGCGCGCCGTGGTCGTACTTCGTTTCTACGAGGACCTGCCGGTGGCCGAGGTCGCCGAGATCCTGGGCTGCCAGATCGGCACGGTCAAGAGCCAGAGCGCCAAGGCCCTGGCCAAGCTGCGGGTGGACGAGACGATCGTGAAGGAGTTGCACCCATGAGCGAGCTGCGCGACCTCCTCGACGAGCATGCCGGACCCTCCCCGGTCAACCCGGCGCGGCTCGCCGGCGTGATGACCCGCGTGCGCCGCCGCCGCGTGCGCCGCGCCGCGGTGTTGTCCGGAACGGCAGGCGTGGCGGCCGTCCTGCTCGCTTTGCCGTACATCCTGACGCCGGCCCGGAACACCGAGATCGCCACGGCGCCTGCCTCGCCCTTCCCCGAGCGCTACACCGCCGATGACGGGGTCGAGTACAGCCGCCTCGAAACGGCCCGCCTGGCCGTACCGGAGGACAGGAAGCTGTCGATCACGGTCGCCCTGTCGGGGCGGCCCCTGGAAGTCGCGGTCAAGTGCCGCGAGACGGCGCGGGACGCCCGGGTCAGCCTCGCCGTCACCCTCGACCGGCGGCCCGTGCCGCCCGGCTTCCCTCCGTGCACGACGACCGAGATGCTGCGCTGGCCGCTGCCCGACACCCGCCCCGGCGCCGCGACGGCCACCATCACCCTCACGCCCCAGGCCCACGCCATGCCCAACTGCACCCCCGGCAAGGGTTGCAAGCCCTCGACGGCTCCCCCGACCCCTGATCCGACCGCCTGGGACATCGCCGTCTACGAATGGACCCCACCCGCCGAACCGATCATCCCCGGCCCTCCGCGCGCCTTCCCCTCGACCGCCGGCGGCTGGCAACTCGTGCGCACCGACAGCGGCGTCTACCCGCGCGACAAGGAGGTGTCGTTCACCTCCACCGGCAAGGGCCGGTTCGGCTTCGACAAGCTGTGTTCCGGCGCGTTGTCCAGGCAGCTGCGTTTCCGCGTCTTCCGCAACGGCCGGGATACGGGCAGCTCGGGCGACTGCGCGGTCTGGGAGAAGGGCCAGACCTACCCCATGGCGATGTCCGTGGAACGAGGCCCGGCGAGGATCACGTTGAAGCTGGAGAGCGCCGTGTCGCCGAACAACAGGTTCATCCGCTGGTCGGTGGGCTGGTTCGAGTAGCCCATCTCCAGCGATCTTTATGACACCCTGTCCCCATGACGGACTTCTCCCCCACCGACCCCGCCCCCCTCTACGAGCTCGTCACCGATGTCAAAGCCAGGGCCTTCCTCCAGGCGATGGGCCGCCCCGACGGGCGCGACATGCTCTACCGCATGTCCGGCTCCGTCTACGCGCGCGTGCCCGCCGACGCGCTGGCCCCCGCGATCCGCCATGGCCAGAAGCTGTTCGGCATGGAGGGTTACAACATCCGCAGGCTGCACCGCGAGCCGGACAGCAACCTCCTGCACGTGCTCACCCGGGAGTTCGTCTGCTACACCGACCCCGCCGACCCCTCCACGCCGCTGCGCGAGTGGGCGAATCCGCTCGACGGCAGGGTCTATCCGGTGGTGCCGATCAACAACGACGCGGTGAACCTGGGCCCCTTCCCCATCACCCCCGACTTCAGGGGTTTCCCGTGCCGTGAGGTGCACGAGGACTGGGTGTGGAGCATGGACATCCCGCCACGCACCGATCTGCTGGAGACGCTTGCCGATGATTTCGGCCTTCAGGGGGGCGTCTACACGACGATGGAGATGTTCGACTTCTACGTGAACCAGCAGGAGGCGCGCGGCCGGGCGGAGGGCATTCCGGAGGGGGCGATGCGGGTGCGCAACAGCTGGACGCGGAGCGGGCCGTGGGCGCCGTTCATGGGGCTGGCCGAGCGCGACACGCACGGCGGGCATCTGGTCTACCACGCCCGCGCCTGGACGCTCGACGGCGTCGACGATCTGGAGCCCTGGCTGCGCAAGGAGGCGGGCGCGTTCTTCGCGACCGCGCCTTCGGCGCCCGGCCCGAACCAGACGTCGTGGAGCTCCTTCCATGCCAAGGAGCTCGACGGCGGGCGCCTGACGTGGGCGCAGTGGTGCGAGGCGAACGGTCAGCCGGTCAGTTCGTAGCCCGCTTCCTCGACGGCGGATCGTACGGCGTCGGCGGTGAGCGGGGCCGAGCTCTCGACGGTCAGGGTGCCGCTGGCCAGGTCGACGTCGACGGCGGTGACGCCGGCGAGCTCACCGACCTCTTCCTTGACCGAGCTGACGCAGTGGCCGCAGGTCATGCCCTTGACGGTGCCGGAAAACGTGTGCATGAGCCCTTACTGTACCCCCCATCCGTATGGGAGTCCGACGTAGTTCTCCGCCAGCGTGGTGGCGGCGGCCTCGGAGGAGGTGACGTAGTCGAGGTAGGAGGTCTGCAGGCGCTGGGCGTAGGGGTCGTCGGTGTCGAAGGTGTGCAGCAGCGTGGTCATCCACCAGGAGAAGTGCTGGGCGCGCCACACACGCTGGAGGCAGTCGGCCGAGTAGGCGTCGAGCGCGTCGGAGGAGCCTTCCTCGTAGAACCGGGCCAGCGCCGCCGTGAGCACGCGGACGTCGGCGACGGCCAGGTTGAGGCCCTTGGCGCCGGTGGGCGGCACGATGTGGGCGGCGTCGCCGGCGAGGTAGAGCCTGCCGTACTGCATGGGTTCCGTCACGAAGCTGCGCATGGGGGTGATGCCGGACTCGATGATCTCGCCGGCCTCCAGCGTGAAGCCGGGCACGGTCTCGAGGCGGGCGCGCAGTTCGGACCAGATGCGGTCGGCGGGCCACGACTCCAGCGTGTCCGCCGACGAGACCTGCAGGTAGAAGCGGCTGATCGTGGGTGAGCGCATGGAGTGCAGCGCGAAGCCGCGCGGGGTGGCGGCGTAGATGAGCTCCTCGGCCGACGGCGAGACCCTGGCCAGGATGCCGAGCCAGGAGAACGGGTAGGCGCGTTCGAAGGTCGTCAGCACGCCGTCGGGGACCGACGGGCGGGTGATGCCGTGGAAGCCGTCGCACCCGGCGATGAAGTCGCACTCGACGCGCCCGCCGTCGAAGGTGATGGCGGGCGAGTCCTCCAGGGAGTGCACGGCGACGCCGGAGACCTCGAAGC
The DNA here is from genome assembly GCF_013761175.1 of Nonomuraea soli. GTDB lineage: Bacteria > Actinomycetota > Actinomycetes > Streptosporangiales > Streptosporangiaceae > Nonomuraea > Nonomuraea soli. Next base: position 1,004,994 of record NZ_JACDUR010000002.1, on the reverse strand, counting down.
GCACGCGCGAGGGGTCGAGGGCGATGAGGTCCTTGACCACCTCCTGCTGGCCGTACACCGTGATCGCGCGGCCGGGGACGAGCTTGTCGAAGGCGATGCGGTGTCCCGCCCCGCCGTAGCGCAGTTCGATGCCCCGGTGGACCAGGCCCTCGCGCAGCAGCCGCTCCCCCGCCCCCGCCTCCACCAGGGTGTCGACGGTGCCCTGTTCGAGCACTCCGGCCCGCACCCGGCTCTCGACGTAGGAGCGGCTGTGCTTCTCGAGCACGACCGAGGAGATGCCCCGCTGGGCGAGCAGGTGGGAGAGCAGCAGCCCGGCGGGGCCGGCTCCCACGATTCCGACTTGAGTGCGCATGAGGGAGAGCATCGACCCGGAGTGGCGCGTTACAGTAGGGCGGACTTCTACTGAGCGGAAACCGATGGCAGGCGGGGCGCGAGAGGGCGGCCGGACGGTCACCTCCAAGGTGCTGGCGATCCTGGGCGCCTTCGACGGCGATCACCCGGCGCTCACCCTGACCGAGCTGGCCAGGCGCAGCGAGCTGCCGCTGAGCACGGTGCACCGGCTGGTGGCCGAGCTCGAGGCGTGGAAGGCGCTGACGAGGGGCCCCGACGGCCGCTACCACGTCGGCCTGCGGCTCTGGGAGCTGGGCCGGCTGGCCCCCGGCCACCTGCAGCAGGTCGCCCATCCGTGGCTGCAGGAGCTGTTCACGGTCACCGGGGAGAACGTGCACCTGGCCGTCCGCGACGGCATGGAGGTGCTCTACGTGCACCACCTGTACGGCAGGCGTGCCGTACCCCTGGCCTCGCGCGAGGGCGGGCGGCTGCCGATGCACCCGACGGGGGTCGGCAAGGCGCTGCTGGCCTTCGAGCCGGAGTGGTTCGTCCAGGCCTACCTCAGGCGCGAGCTGGAGCGGCCGACCCGCCACACGATCACCGAGCCGGGCAGGCTCATGCGCGAGCTGCAGCAGACGAAGAGGCAGGGGTACGCGCTGACGTATGAGGAGATGACGCTCGGATCGTGCTCGGTCGCGGCCCCGATCGTCATCGACGGCCGCCCGCTCGCGGCGGTCGGGATCGTGCTCTCCTCGCATCGGGCCAAGGAGCTTCCGCGGCTGGCCGAGCTGCTGATGGCCACCGCGCGGCAGATCGCTCAGGTCTTTCCGGGATTTCCCGGCAAACAGTGACCTGTTCCCCTTATCGTTGCGGAGTTAGCCAGCCACGCAGCGTGATCAGGGGAGGATCCGTGGGAGGGCGGCACAGTTATGCCGGTTTAGCGCAGGATCGACGCTTTCGTCTGTTAAAAACGCGATTCAAACGTTTGGCGATCAGCATCGTCGTGTCGTTTTTGGGCTGGTATTTCGTCTATATCATTCTTTCGGCATTCGCCCGTGACTTCATGGCGCGCCCCGCCTTCGGCCATATCAACGTCGCGCTCCTGCTCGGCATCCTGCAGTTCGTCTCGACCTTCTACCTGGCCTGGCGCTACACCCGCTACGCCCGCCGCATGCTCGACCCGCTCTCGCAGCAGCTGCGCGACGAGGCCGAGCAGCACCGCGCCGAGATGGAGAACATCGAGCGCATCATGGCCGAGCGCCGCAGGATCGAGACCTGGGCGGCGCCGCCGCGCCCCGCCCGCCACCGCCGCAGCTCCGGAGGACTTCGATGACCGGCGGCCACCTGCTGACCTTCGGGCTGTTCGTGGTGTTCATCCTGATCACCCTGGGCGTCACCTTCTGGGCGCGCGCCAACACCCGCAACGCCACCGACTTCTACGCCGGCGGCCGGGCCTTCTCCGGGCCGCAGAACGGCCTGGCGCTGGCGGGCGACTACATGTCGGCCGCCTCGTTCCTGGGCATCGCGGGCATCATCGCCCTGTCGGGCTACGACGGTTTCCTGTACTCCATCGGCTTCCTGGTCGCCTGGCTGCTGACGCTGCTGCTGGTCGAGCTGATGCGCAACGCCGGCCGCTTCACCATGGCCGACGTGCTGTCGCACCGGGTGCGCAGGCAGCCCAAGGTCCGCACCGCCGCGGTGGTCTCGACGGTGACCGTGAGCGTGTTCTACCTGCTGGCCCAGATGGTGGGCGCGGGCGCTCTGGTCTCGCTCCTGCTCGGACTGGAGGGAGGTACGGCCAGAGCCGTCACGATCATCGTGGTCGGCGCGATGATGGTCTTCTACGTCAGCTTCGGCGGCATGAAGGGCACCACCTGGGTGCAGATCATCAAGGCCGTGCTGCTGATGGGCGGCACGATCGTGCTGACCGCCCTGGTGCTGGGCCGCTTCGGCTTCAACCTCAGCGACATGCTGGGCGAGGCGGCCAAGGCCAGCGGCCAGGAGAACTTCCTCAACGCGGGCAACAGGTACGGGCGCGAGGTCGAGGGCGACCCGGTCGCCACCATCATCAACAAACTCGACTTCATCAGCCTGGCGCTGGCCCTGGTCCTCGGCACGGCAGGCCTGCCGCACATCGTCAGCCGCTTCTTCACCGTCCCCGACGCCCGTGCCGCCCGCACGAGCGTCAACTGGGCGATCGGCCTGGTGGGCGTGTTCTACCTGATGACGCTGGCCCTGGGTTTCGGCGCCACCGCGCTGGTCGGCCACGAGCGCATCACCGCCCAGGATCCCAGCGGCAACACCGCGGCCCTGCAGCTGGCGCACGTGCTCGGCGAGCACATCGGCGGCCCGGTCGGCGGTGACCTGCTGCTGGCCTTCATCGGGGCGGTCGCCTTCGCCACCATCCTGGCGGTCGTCTCGGGCCTGGTGATGGCGGCCTCCACGTCGCTGGCCCACGACTACTTCGGCCACGTGCTGATGTTCGGCCGTCCCCGCGAGTCGCAGGAGGTCGGCGTGGCCCGCGTGTCCGCCTTCGTGATCGGCCTGTTCGCGGTGGTGCTGGCGGTGGTGGCGCGCAACCAGAACGTGGCCTTCCTGGTCGCGCTGGCCTTCGCGATGGCCGCCTCGGCCAACCTGCCGGCGATCGTGCTGTCGCTGTTCTGGAAGCGGTTCAACTCCACCGGCGTGGTCGCGGGCATCTACGGCGGGCTGTCCAGCTCGCTGCTGCTGGTCTTCCTCTCCCCCGTGGTCTCGGGCAAGGTCGACGCCAAGGGCGACAGCCTGTCGTTGTTCCCCGCGGGCGTCGACTTCCACCTGTTCCCGATGGAGAACCCCGGCCTGTTCTCCATCCCGATCGGCTTCCTGTGCGCCTACCTCGGCACCAGGCTCAGCAGGGAGAAGGCCGATCAGGAGCGCTACGACGACCTGGCCGTGCGCTCGCTGACCGGCACCGGTTCTCACACGGCCGAGGGAACGGGCCGCCAGAACGGCGTGCCGTCCGCCCACTCGAACGGCTCCAGGGCCTGGTGACGCGGCAGGGCGCGGGTCAGCGAGCCGACTCCTTGGCGGTGGCGGCCTTGGCCCCCATGCCCACCAGGGCGTAGACGCCGGGCTGGGTCGAGCGCAGGATCAGCGCCCACACCACGCCGATGACGGCGACGGCGGCGTAGACGATCGGGATGATCATGGCCAGCGGGTCGCCCTCGGGGACGCCGAGCAGCGCCTCGAAGTTGGTGAAGGCGATGAAGGCCATCACGGCCAGGATCAGCGCGGCCGGGACCGGGGCGATCAGCCGGTGCCAGAGGCTCTCGCCGCCGGGTTCGCGCGCGAAGAAGGCGATGACGGCCACGGCGGTCACGAACAGCAGCAGGAGCACGCCCGCGCCGCCGGTGGCGCCGCCGACGAAGAAGGCCTGGATCGGGTCGGCTCCGAGCAGCCAGACCGCCAGGATGACGACGAGCGCCAGCGTGCTCTGGGCGATGGAGGCGGTGCGCGGCGCGCCGGTCCGCAGGCTGGTGCGGCCGAAGGCGTCCGGGATGATGCGCTCGCGGCCGAGGGCGAACAGGTAGCGGGCGATGGTGTTGTGGAAGGAGATGCAGGCGGCCAGCAGGCTGGTGATGAACAGCACGCGGGCGATGTCGACGACGACGCCGCCGAAGTGCGCCCCACCCAGGACGAAGATCATCTCTGGGCCGTCCTTCTGGGCGGCCGCCACCAGGTTGGCCGGCCCGGTGGCCACCGACAGCGCCCACGCCGACAGGGCGTAGAGGCCGGCGATGATGGCGACGGAGGCGTAGGTGGCCAGCGGCACCGTACGGCGCGGCTCGCGGCTCTCCTCGGAGAAGACTACGGCGGCCTCGAAGCCGACGAAGCCGAGCGTGGCGATGACGATCAGCGGCGCGACGCCTTCGGTGAACAGCAGGCCGGGCGAGAGCGTCTCCAGCGTCAGCCCGGCGGGCGACGGGTTGATCAGGTCGCCCAGGTTGAACAGCAGGATGATGGCGACCTCGGCGGTCAGCAGGACGGCCAGCAGCTTGCCGTTGACGTCGACGCGCAGCACGCCGAGCGCCGCGACCACGGCCCAGGCCAGCAGGGCGAAGGCCCACCACGGGATGGCGGCGCCGAGCCAGCCCTCCAGCAGCGCCGAGGTCTGCACGCCGAGCATGAAGAAGGCGCCGACGGCCAGGCCGTTGTAGGCGAGGATGGCCACCCAGGCGGCCGGCACGCCGGCGGGCCGGCCCAGGCCGCGGCTGATGTAGGTGTAGAAGGCGCCGGCGTTGGCCATGTGGCGGGCCATGGCGACGTAGCCGACGGAGAACAGCGCCAGCACCAGGCCGATGGCGATGAAGGCGATGGGCAGGCCGGTGATGCCGGTGGCGGCGATGGCCGTGGGCAGCACACCCGCGACGACGGTGAGCGGTGCGGCGGCCGACATGACGAAGTAGACGACCGAGGGCGCGCCGAGCCGGTTGGCGGCCAGGGCGCCGGCGATGCGGTCAGGCCCGTGGCCTGGTCCGCCGGATTCACGGGTGAGCATGGTTGAACGTCTCCTTGGGGGGTTTCAGGAGCGATAGGTGAGCACGGCGTCGCCCACCGCGGCGTTGACGTGCCTGCCGAGGTCGCTGAGCGGCCGCGGCAGCGCCGCCAGCACGGTTGTCAGGTAGCGCCGGGCGATCTTCCGTTCGGCCGGGTCGTCGACCACGATCTCGGTCATGCCGCAGGAGTCGACGAGCACGGCCAGGGCCATGTCGTGCGCCGCCAGCGGCTGGCCGCGGACCAGGGCCATGTGGAGCCGGGTTCTGGGCCACATGGCGTGCCCGAAGTCCGGGGAGTAGTAGCGGCTGGTGCGCCGTTTGAGCAGCTTGGGCGCCTCGCGCTCCAGCCTGCCCTCGCGGATGAGCCGGCCGCTCACCTCGGTGACGGAGCGCTGGGCCAGATAGGCCAGCCAGGTACGGACATCGGTGTGCTGCGGCGATTCGGCCATGTCGGTGAGGACTCTGTCGCTGACGCGCTCGTCGACCGCTCGCCCGTCGGTGACCTTGACGAGGGAGTCCTGGACGGCGACGCGCCCGCGCATGACGAGCTCCGCCAGGAGCGCGCCGGCGAGCCCGAGGGCGATTCCCTGGACGTGCAGCCGCGGCTTACCCGAACCGGTGGTGTCCCAGGCGATCAGGAAAAGTTCATCGGCCAGCATTTATTCGCCCTTAAGGAATGACCATTAATGGGGGTGCATTCTGATCAGCGCGAAATATCTACCAGACACATCATGAAATATCTAGATTCATTAGGTCGCGGCACGCGTCGAGCAGCCGCGCCCGCAACGGCGCGGCCCTTTCGGAGAAGGCCCGCTGGGTCGCGGCGTATTCGGTCCGGCCCTCGGCGCTCTCGATCGCGATCGGCCGGTAGCCGAGCGCCGCCAGATCATAGGGGCTTGCCCGCATGTCGACCTCGCGGATCTCGCGGGCCAGCGCGAAGCAGTCGGCCACCAGGTCGCTGGAGATCAGCGGCGAGAGCTTGTAGGCCCACTTGTACAGGTCCATGTTGGCGTGCAGGCAGCCCGGCTGCTCCAGCTCCACCTGCGCCTCCCTGGTGGGCTGCAGCACGTTGAGCGGGCGGGCGGGCTCGGTGAAGAAGCGGAAGGCGTCGAAGTGGCTGCAGCGCACTCCCCTGCGCTCCACCACCTCGGCGATGCGCTCGGGAGGCAGGCGCAGCGGCTGGGAGGAGTGCCGGATCTCCTCGGTGCGGTAGACCATGGCCCATTCGTGCAGGCCGAAACAGCCGAGCTGCGCGGGACGCGAGGCGGTGGCGGCCAGCAGCGCGGTCGTGTACTCCAGCAGCGCCATGCGCTTGGGCAGGATCGCGGCCACGTCGAGGGTCGCGCCCTCGGGCACGTTCAGGTAGCCGGGGCCGTAGTCAACGGCCTCCAGGAGGAGCACGCCCGCGCCGGGATGCCACTGGCGCAGCCGTCCGGGGCGCTGGCCGTAATAGGTGAACAGGAAGTCCTCGACCGGGTGCGCACGCCCGGCCTTGCGTCGCTGGAGGTGTCCCGCGGTCCACCCGTCGACCCGGCGTTCGTGCGCCGCGGCCCGGTCCTGCCACTCCTGACGGTCAAGCGTTCTCACCGCACCATGGTAGGAAGCCGCAAAGGCGGCGCGTGCCAACGCGAGCCCTCGCGGGCGCGCGGGCACAGTGGCGGCATGGCGATTGTGGTGGCGCTGATCGCGTGCTGCTCCACGCTCCTGGGCGGGCTGATCGCGCTGCGTGTGGGCACCCACCGGCAGGTCGTGCTGGGCCTGGCGGCCGGGGTGATGCTCGGCGTCGTGGGCTTCGACCTGCTGCCCGAGGCGCTGGAGGCGGCCGGGCAGGAGGTCTTCGGCGTGCCCGCCGCGATGCTCACCATGGTCGGCGGCTTCCTCACGCTGCACATCATCGAGCGGTCCCTGGCCGTCCACCGCGGCCAGGAGGAGCGTTTCGGCGCCCACCGCCACGGGCTGGAGTCGGTGGGGCTGCTGACCGCCTCGGGCCTGGTCGGGCACAGTTTCCTCGACGGGCTCGGCATCGGCCTCGGCTTCCAGGCCAGTGCCGCGCTGGGGCTGTCGGTGGCCATCGCGGTGATCGCCCACGACTTCGCCGACGGGTTCAACACCTTCACGATCACCACCCTGTACGGCAACGCGCGAAGCCGGGCGCTCGTCCTGCTCGCCCTGGACGCCCTGGCGCCCGTGGCGGGCGCGGTGGTCGGCACCCTGATCGTGCTGCCGCCCGAGGCCATCGGGCTGTATCTGGGGTATTTCGCCGGTTTCCTGCTGTACCTGGCCACCGCCGACATCCTGCCGCAGGCGCACGCCGGCACCTCCTCCCGGCGGACCCTGATGGCGACCGTGGCGGGAGCGGCGTTCATGTGGCTGGTGGTGGGGCTGGCATGATCGCCAAGCACGCGGCGGGCAGGTTCACGAAACGGCTCAGGCGGCTCGCTGCCCGGTTCGTCGGGCCGTACGTCGTGCCGGACGTCACCGAGGAGGTGCCGGGAGCCACCCGAGCCGCCGACTGGAACCGCGGCCTGGCCGACCTGCTGTGCCGGCTGGGCGGCGCGCTGCTGCAGGGCGGCGAGCTGACCTCCGAGGTGATGGCGACGCTCGGCGACGTCGCCGCCCGCTACGGCGTCAGGGCCCGCTGCTTCGTGGTGCCCACCGGCCTGTTCGTGCGCGTCGGCGAGGGCGACGCGGTCGCGATGGACTTCGTGCCCGTCACCGGCGAGCAGCTCAGGCTGGACCAGGTGCAGGAGCTGTACTCCCTGGTCCGCAGGCTGCGCGCCAGGACGGTGCCGATCGACGAGGCACGCGAGGCGCTGGCCAGGGTGGTGAACCTGCCCACCCGCCTCAGCCCCGTCCTCTCCGTCGCCGGGTACGCGATCCTGACCGTGGGCCTCGGCCTGCTCCAGCATCCGACGCCGGCGGCGGTGCTGGGCTGGGCCGCCCTGGGCGCCGTCGTCGGGGTGCTGCAACTGCTCGGGGCACGCTTCCGCGCGCTGGCCACGGCGATGCCGGTGGTGGCCGCCGCCGCGGTGACGTGGACGGCCATGCGCTGGGCCGGCCCGCTGCTCCAGATGAACCCCGAGGACCTGCTCATCCCGCCGCTGATCGCCTTCCTGCCGGGCGCGGCCCTGACGATGGGCACGATCGAGCTGGCCGCCGGCGCGATCATCTCCGGCATGGCCAGGCTGGCCTCGGCGGCCAACGTCCTGCTCCTGCTGGCCTTCGGCATCCTCGTCGGCAGCACGCTGGCCAGCGGCGACCGCACCGCGCCCCTGCCGGCCCAGGACGGGCTCGGAGGCTGGGCGCCCTGGATCGGGGTGCTCCTGCTCGGACTCGGCTTCCTGATCTTCTACTCGGCCCGTCCCAGGGTGCTGCCGTGGCTGCTGGCGTGCCTGCTGATCGAGCGCGCCGTCCAGGTCGCGGGGACCGGGGTGGCGGGCGGCTTCTTCGGCGCGTTCGCGGCGGGCCTCGTCATCCCTGTCGTCACGATGCTCGTCGAGCGCCGCACCGACACCCCGTCGCAGGTGCTCTACCTGCCGTCGTTCTGGATGCTGGTGCCGGGATCGATCGGGCTGGCCGGGGTGAGCGAGCTGATCAGCGGCCAGGACGCCACGGGCCTGGCGAACCTGCTCGACACGGTCATCACGATGGTCTCGATCGCCCTGGGCATCATGGTCGGCGCGAGCCTGCTGCCACGGACGAGGGTGACGGTATCCGACGTTTCGGCTGATCAACTTCTGGGAACCTCTGACAAAGCGTGATCCCCCTGCGCACCGACCGTTCCGGCAGGGGGGCACATGTGGTCGTGGTTCGTTGACGCGCTGCGGCAACACGCGGAACTCGCGATCTTTCTCACCATGGCGCTCGGCTTCTTCATCGGCCGCATCGGCGTCAAGGGCATCGTCCTGGGATCGGTGACCGGCACCCTGCTCGCAGGGGTCCTCATCGGGCAGCTGAACATCACCATCCCCGACCTGGTCAAGACGGTCGCCTTCATCGGCTTCCTGTTCGCGCTGGGATTCAAGGTCGGCCCGCAGTTCTTCGCGGGGCTCAAGAAGACCGGCATCCCGCAGGTGATCATCTCAGTCGTCGGCTGCGTGATCGGCCTCCTGGTCGCCTGGGGCATGGCGGTGCTGATGGGCTACGGGCCCGGATGGGGCGCGGGGCTGCTCGCGGGCGGGCTGACCCAGTCGGCGGTGATCGGCGTGGCGACTGACGCCATCAACGGCTCCACCACCATCCCCGCCGACATGAAGCAGACCTACGTCAACCAGATCCCGGTCGGTTACGCGGTCTGCTACCTGTTCGGCACGGCCGCGGCGGCCTACTTCCTGTCGCAGCTGGCCTGGCGCTTCCTGGGCTCCAAGAGCCTCGTCGACGACTCCAGGGCGCTGGAGAAGGAGCTCGGCACCTCCTTCGACCCCGACGACGCCCCGGCCTACCGCAGGCTTGAGCGGCGCACCTACCGCATCACCGCCGGCTCGGAGCTGGCCGGGACGGCGGTCAAGGACTTCGAGGCGCTGGCCGCCTCGCGCGGGCGGCGCATCTTCCTGCACCGCTACCGCCACGGCGACACGGTGGCCTTCACCACGCCGGACACCGTGCTGCAGGCGGGCGACGTGGTGACGGTCACCGCCAACCACGCCGACTTCATCCGGGGCGAGATGACCGCCGCGGGCACCGAGGTCGACGACCCCCAGCTGCTCGACTACGACATCGAGACGCTCGACGTGGCGATCACCCGCAAGGAGGCCGACGGGCTCACGCCGTCGCAGCTGGCCGAGCACGCCGAGGCGCGCGACCTGTTCATCACCAAGATCATGCGGGCGGGCATCGAGATGCCGCTGGGCCGCAACACCCCGATCAGGGTGGGTGACACCGTCACCGTCCAGGGGCCTCGCGAACTGGTCGAGCGAGCCGTGCCGAAGGTCGGCGAGCCGCTGCGCACCAGCGACGAGACCGACTTCTCCTTCGTCGGCCTGGGCATCTTCCTGGGCGGCCTGATCGGCATCCCGACCATCGCGATCGCGGGCGCCGACATCGGCCTGACCACCAGCGGCGGCGCGCTCATCATGGGGCTGATCTTCGGCTGGCTGCGCTCCAAGCACCCGACGTGGGGCCGCTTCCCCCCGGCCGCCGAGTGGCTGATGAACACCGGCGGGCTGTGCCTGTTCGTCGGCATCACCGGCATCACCGCCGGGCCCAACTTCATCTCCGGGCTCAAGCAGGAGGGCGTCAGCCTCCTGCTGGCCGGCCTGGTCGTCACCCTGGTGCCGATGTTCTTCACGCTCGCCCTCGGCAAGCTGATCTACAAGTGGCCCTCCCCCATCAACCTGGGCGTGACCGCGGGGACCTTCACGACCACCGCGTCGATCGGCGCCATCACGGACGCGGCCAAGAGCCAGGTCCCGGTGCTCGGCTACACGGTGCCCTACGCCATCGGCAACACACTGCTCACCATCTGGGGCACGATCATCGTCGCCCTATTGTCTTAGGGGGAACTCATGGCCGACCGCGCGACCGAGAAGAAGTGGGAAGCGCTCAGCCCGTTCGAGCTGAAGAACGAGCTCATCGACCTGGCCAAGGACAACAAGGCCGCGCACACCATGCTCAACGCCGGGCGCGGCAACCCGAACTGGATCGCCACCGAGCCACGCGAGGCGTTCTTCCTGCTCGGCTCCTTCGGCCTGGCCGAATCGCGGCGCACCTGGTCGGAGTTCGAGGGCCTGGGCGGCATGCCCGCCCAGGAGGGCATCGCCGGCCGCTTCGGCGCCTTCCTCGACGACAACCGGGACCGGCCCGGCGCCGAGTTGCTGCGCAAGTCCGTGGAGTACGGCACGAGCACCCTGGGCTTCGACGCCGACGCCTTCGTCTGGGAGCTGGCCGACGCGATCATCGGCGACCACTATCCGGAGCCCGACCGCATGCTCCACCACGCCGAGCGGATCGTCCACGCCTACCTCGTGCAGGAGATGTGCGCCGGCCAGGCGCCCGCCAAGCCGTACGACCTGTTCGCGGTCGAGGGCGGCACCGCGGCCATGTGCTACATCTTCGACACCTGCGTCATCAACGGCATCCTCCGCCCGGAGGACACCATCGCGATCATGACGCCGATCTTCACGCCGTACCTGGAGATCCCGCACCTGGAGCGCTACCAGTTCAAGACGGTCGAGATCTCCGCCACCAAGATGAACAAGGACGGCCTGCACACCTGGCAGTACGACCAGGCCGAGCTCGACAAGCTGGCCGACCCGAACGTCAAGGCGCTGTTCCTGGTCAACCCGTCGAACCCGCCCTCGGTGATGCTGGCCCAGGAGTCGCTCGACCACATCGAGAACATCATCGCCACCAGCAACCCCGACCTGACGATCATCACCGACGACGTCTACGGCACCTTCGTCAACGGCTTCCGCTCGCTGATGTCGACCGCGCCGCGCAACACCATCGGCGTCTACTCCTTCAGCAAGTACTTCGGCTGCACCGGCTGGCGCCTGGGCGTCATCGCGGTCAACCAGGACAACATCTTCGAGGGCAAGCTGGCCGGCCTGCCGCAGTCCGACAAGGACCGGCTGAGCGACCGCTACAGCACCATCAGCCTGGACCCGGCGGGCATCAAGTTCGTCGACCGGCTCGTCGCCGACTCCCGGCAGGTGGCGCTCAACCACACCGCGGGGCTGTCGCTGCCGCAGCAGGTGCAGATGTCGCTGTTCTCGCTGGCCGCGCTGCTCGACACCGACGACACCTACAAGAAGACCTGCCAGGCCGTCATCGCCCGCCGGCTCAAGGCGCTGACCGAGGGCATGGGCGTGCCGCTGCCCGACGACCCGCTGGCCGCCCGCTACTACGTCGAGCTCGACATCCTCAACTACGTCGAGAAGACGTGGGGCAAGGAGTTCGCCGGCTGGCTCGAGCAGAACTTCGAGCCGGTCGACCCGGTCTTCCGCCTGGCCGAGAAGGGCTCGGTCGTACTGCTCAACGGCGGCGGCTTCGACGGCCCCGAGTGGAGCGTCCGGGTCAGCCTGGCCAACCTCGCCCAGGACGACTACGCCCAGATCGGCACCTGGCTGCGCGAGGTCGTCGAGGGCTATAAGGCGGAATTCGACAAGTCATGACCTGGTTCAAGGATCTCCTGCAGAGCACGCCGGAGATTGCCCTCTTCATCTGCCTGGCGCTCGGGTACGCCATCGGCAAGGTCAAGGTGAAGGGGCTGTCGCTCGGCGGCATCGCGGGCACGCTGATCGTCGCGATCTTCGTCGGCATGATCGGCGGGATCACGCTCAACGACCAGGTGAAGAACATCGCCTTCGCGATGTTCATCTTCACCCTCGGCTACATGAGCGGCCCGTCGTTCTTCGCCAGCCTCAACAAGAAGAGCCTGCGCTACGGCTGGTTCACGCTGATCGAGGTCGTCGCCGTCCTGTCGATCACCGCGATCGCCATCGTCGTGCTGAACCTCGACATCGGCACCGCGGCCGGCCTGATGGCCGGCGGCGCCACCGAGTCCGCCGTGGTCGGCACCGCGACCGACGCCATCGCCAAGCTGGACCTGCCGCCCGAGCAGATCTCGGCGCTGCAGGCCAACGTCGGCACCGCCTACTCCATCTCCTACATCTGCGGCCTGATCACGATCGTGCTGCTGACCTCGCAGATCGCGCCCGCCGTCCTCCGCTTCAACCTGCGCGACGAGGCCGCCAAGCTGTGGCAGCAGCTCAGCAAGGGCCACGTCGACGAGGACGCGACCACGGCGCTGCCCAGCGTCGTGGGCCGCGCCCACGAGGTCTCCCTCGCCGCCGGGCAGACGATCTCCCAGGTGGAGAGCGCGCTCGGCGGCCGGGCCACCGTCGAGCGGGTGCGCCGCGCCGGGCAGATCGTCGACGCCACGCCGGACACGGCCCTGGCCGAGGGCGACGTCCTGGTCCTGTACGGCCTGCGCTCGGACCTGGTGCAGGCCTACGCGGTCATCGGGCCGGAAGTGGCCGACGCCTCGGGCCTGGACCTGGAGCTCGACGTCGCCGAGGTGCTGCTGACCGGCAAGGACGTCAACGGCCGCACCCTGAGCGAGGTGCGCGCCCAGGCCGCGCAGGAGCACACCGGCGTCTACCTGACCGGCCTGACCCGTATGGAGCAGGGCCTGCCGCTCCAGCCGGGCACGACCGTCAACGCGGGCGACGTGGCCCGCATCTCGGGCGCCAAGAAGGACGTCGACGCCGCCGCCGGGCGCTTCGGCGTGCGGCTGAACTCCGCGGTGAAGGCGGACTTCGTCTTCATCGCCGTCGGCGTCATCCTGGGCATGCTCATCGGCAAGATCGTCATCCCGCTCGGCGACATCCCGCTGTCGCTGGGCACCGGCGGCGGCTGCCTGCTGTCGGGTCTGCTGTTCGGCTGGATCAGGGCGAAGAACCCGAAGATCGGCCAGTACGACCCGGCGGCGGCCTCGGTCATCAAGGACCTGGGCCTGGCCACGTTCATCTGCGCGGTGGGCCTGTCGTCCGGTCCCGCCGCGGTGCAGCTGATCCAGAAGTTCGGCTTCGCGCTGCCGATCACCGGCGTCCTCATCACCCTGATCCCCGCCTGCATCTCGCTGTTCGTGGCGTTCAAGGTGATGAAGCTGCCCGCGCCGCTGGCCCTCGGGTCGGTCGCGGGCCAGCAGTGCTCCACGCCCGCGATCACCGCGGTGCAGCAGCAGGCGGGCAACACCACGCCGCTGATGGCGTACACGATCGTGTACGCGCTCTCCAACGTGGTGCTGCCGCTGCTCGGCCCGATCGTGGTGGCCATGGCCAACGCGCTGAGCTGATCAGGGCCGGCCCAGTGCGGTCCGCAGGGCCCGGGCCACCGTCTCGGCGGTGGCTCCGGGCAGGATCGCGGCGATGTGCGCGTCCGGGCGCAGCAACCACGCCTCGCCCGGCTCAGGACCCTCCACGTCGTCCAGGACCGTCACCGGCTCCCCCGCCAGGTCCGGCGGGCACCCCGGGCCGCGCAACAGCGTGAAGCCGGTGCGCGCCACCCTCCTCAGCCTCGGATCGCGCAGCGGCATCAGCACCCCGGGAGCGGGCGGCGGCATCGCGCCCTTGGGCGGCCTGCCCTCGAAGGGCCTGCTCGGCTCCGGTGTCGTCAGGGGTGAGCCGACGTACCAGTACGGCTCGGCCAGCCGTCCTGAGTCGACCTGGCCGGGGTCCTCGGCCGCCCCTTCGAGGATCCTGTGCCGCCGGGCGATCTCCTCGCCGGTGCGCGGCACCAGGAAGCGCATGGTCGCCGCGGTGACCTCCAGGTTCTCCAGGGCTGCGGCGTGCCGTTCCGCGTGGTAGCTCTCCAGCAGGCCCTCCCCTGCCAGGCCCCGCCGTACGAACGCGATCTTCCAGGCGGCGTTCTCGGCGTCGGCCACGCCGGAGTTCAGGCCGCGAGCGCCGAACGGCGCGTAGAGGTGGGCCGCGTCGCCCGCCAGCAGCACCCGTCCGGCGCGCAGCCGGTCGGCCACGCGGGAGTGGAAACGGTAGACCGAATGCCAGAGCAGCTCGTACGGCACGGCGCCGACGATCTGGCGGATCCGGGCGTCGAGGTCGTCGGCGGCGGGGTCGTAGCCGGGCGGGACCTGCCAGTCGATCCTGAACGTGCCGCCGGGGCAGGGATGGATGAGCACCTGGCGGCCGGGGTTCCAGGGCGGGTCGAAGTAGAAGCGCCGCTCGCTCGCCCATCCGGGCAGGTCGGCGCGGATGTCGCAGATCAGGAACTCGTCGTCGTAGGCCTCGCCGGGGAAGGCGACGCCGAGGCCGCGCCGCAGCCCGTCGGCCCGGCCGCCCGCGCACAGGACGACGTGGCCGGCCCTGACCGTGCCGCCCGCCCGGGTCGTGACGGTCACGCCGTCGGCGTCCTGCTCCAGGGCGACGACCTCGTGCCCCCACCGGACCTGTATCGCGGGATTTTTCGCGATCTGCTCGTCGAGCAGCTCTTCCGTCCGCGTCTGCGAGAGGTTGACGAACGGCGGCAGGTGGCCCTCGTCGACGAAACTCCAGGAGAACAGCTCGCGGTCGCGGTGGTAGGTGCGCGCCGTGGTCCAGGTCAGCCCCTCGCGCGCGATCGCCTCGCAGCCCACCGTCGCCCAGATGTCGAGCACGTCGCGCTGCTGGCAGATCGACTTGGAGCCGACCGCCTCACGCGCCCGGCGGCGCTCCAGCACCACGACCGGCAGTCCCCAGCGGGCCAGCAGCAGCGCGGCCGTCTGACCCACCGGTCCCGCCCCGACGACCACCACCGGCTCGCTCATCAGAAACCTCCGTGGAAACCCCCGCCTTCAGGCGGGGGTGAAAACCGGACCCCTGCGGAGCAGGGCGTATATAGAACACGCACACGATTCTTAGCTGATCGTGCGGTAGATTGTGAGGGGTGGCGCGGACCGTGAAGCGGGCCTACAAGTACCGCTTCAACCCGACCCCCGAGCAAGCTTCCGAGCTCGCCCGTACGTTCGGCTGCGTCCGTCTCGTCTACAACAAGGCCCTCGAAGAACGCAGCCGCGCCTACACCATCGAAGGGCGCAGGATCTCCTACGTGGAATCGTCGGCCGCCCTCACGCAGCGGAAGCGCAGCGGCGACTACAACTTCCTGTCCGAGGTGTCGTCCGTCCCCCTTCAGCAGGCACTTCGCCACCTTCAGGCAGCGTTCGCGAACTTCTTCGCCAAGCGAGCCAAGTACCCTGTCATCAAGTCGCGTAAGAGGTCGCGACTGTCGGCGGAATACACCCGCTCGGCGTTCCGCTGGCGAGAGGGCGCGCTGACGCTGGCGAAGATGGACAGTCCGCTCGCGGTTGTGTGGTCGCGTCCGCTGCCGCCAGGGGCGGAGCCGTCCACGGTGACCGTGTCGAAGGACACGGCCGGGCGCTGGTTCGTCTCGATCCTGGTCGAGGAGAAGATCAGCCCGCTTCCGCCCGTGGCGTCGAATGTGGGGATCGACGCCGGGATCACGGCGCTGGCCGCACTCTCCACAGGAGAGAAGATCGTCAACCCGCGCCACGAGCGCCGCGACCGGCGCAAACTCGCCAAGGCGCAGCGGGCCCTGGCCCGTAAAGAGAAGGGCAGTGCGAACCGGGCCAAGGCGAGACTGCGGGTCGCCAAGGTGTACGCCCGCATCACCGACCGCAGGAGGGACCACCTGCACAAGGTCACGACACGGCTTGTTCGCGAGAACCAAGTGATCGCCGTCGAGGACCTGACCGTCCGCAACATGGTCAAGAACCACTGCCTGGCCCGCGCCATCTCGGATGCGTCCTGGCGGGAACTGCGCTCCATGCTGGAGTACAAGGCGGCCTGGTACGGGCGGAGTTTCGTCGCGGTTGACCGCTGGTTGCCCTCCTCCAAGCTGTGCTCGGCATGCGGAGCCTTGCAAGAGAAGATGCCGTTGCACCTGCGGGAGTGGGTGTGCGCCTGCGGCGCATCCCATGATCGGGACGTGAACGCGGCCAAGAACGTGCTCGCCGCAGGGCTTGCGGAGAGCTGAAACGCCTGTGGAGCTGGCGTAAGACCTCAACGAGAGTCCTCTCGGGCGGGCAACCGGCGCTGAAGCAGGAACCCTCACGGGCGACCGTGGGACTCCCCCTCCTTTAGGAGGGGGAGCCTGTCAAGACTGGAGTTGTTCCCACACTTCGCGATCACGTTGCGCCGTCCAGATGCGCGGCCGCTCGACGCCCTGCAGCTCGTCCCACAGGCGGGACACGTCGAACGGCAGGCAGTGCTCGAAGATCGGCCACCGGCCGTAGCGGGGCTCCAGCAGGGTGTGCACACGCTCGAAGGCCTGCTTGAGCGTGCCACCTGCGCGCTGCACCGCCCCCACCTCGGTGATCATGACGTGCAGGAAGTCGCGGGTCTGGGCGATGGCCGCCTCGACCGCCCCGGCGCCGCGGGCGACCGCGCCACGGCCGCCGACCAGCGTCTCGGCTCCCAGCTCCGCCACCCGGTCCAGCGTCGCTCCCGCCCAGTCGCGGTGGAAGGCGTCGCCGGTGTAGAGCGCCGCCTGCGACTCGACCAGGTCACCGGCGAAGAGGATCTTCTCGCGCGGCAGCCACGCGACCAGGTCGCCCTCGGTGTGGCCGCGCCCGCAGTGGCGCAGCACGAGGGGACCGCGCTCACCCAGGTCGATCGTCAGGCTGTCGCTGAAGGTCAGTGTGGGCCACGTCAGGCCGGGGATGGACTCCGGTTCCTTGAACAGGCGCGGCATCCTGCCGTACTCCGACTCCCAGTCCTGCTGCCCGCGCTCGGCGATCAGCGCGCGGGTCTGGTCGTGGGCGACGATCACGTCGGCGCCGAACGCGCTCGCGCCCAGCACCCGCACCGCGTGGTAGTGCGACAGCACCAGGTAGCGCACCGGTTTGCCCGTGTGCCGCCGCAGCACCGCCAGCCAGTCGCGGGCCGCGGCCGGGGTCGCCAGCGCCTCGAAGCAGACCAGGAAGTCGTCGCCCTCGATGGCGCCCACGTTCGGGTCGCCCTCGGCGGTGAGCGCGTAGACGCCGTCCGCCAGGATCTCCAGGGTCTGCTGCTTGGCCTCGAGATCTGCGGATGAGGCGAACGCCTTGACCATGCTCCCAGCGTAACCCTGGGACACTGGTTTCATGGACCTCACGCTCGTCCTGGGCGACATCACCGAACAGGACTCGGACGCGATCGTCAACGCGGCCAACTCCTCCCTCATGGGCGGCGGCGGGGTCGACGGCGCCATCCACCGCAAGGGCGGGCCCGCCATCCTGGAGGAGTGCCGTGCGCTGCGCGCCTCCCGCTACGGGAGCGGGCTCCCGACCGGGCAGGCGGTCGCCACCACGGCCGGCGCGCTGGCCGCCCGATGGGTGATCCACACGGTCGGGCCCGTGCACTCGGCGGGCGAGGACCGGTCGGCGCTGCTGGCCTCGTGTCATACGGAGGCGCTGCGGGTCGCCGACTCGCTGGGCGCCGCCCGCGTGGCGTTTCCCGCGATCTCCACGGGGATCTTCGGCTGGCCCGTGGACGACGCGGCCCGCATCGCCGTGCGGGCCGTACGGTCGGCGTCCACGCGGGTCGCGGAGGTGCGGTTCGTGCTGTTCTCGCCGGAGGCGTACGCGGCCTTCGCTCGCGCGGTCGGGTGAGCGAAGGGGGCGGGCGGGTGTGGTGCCTGTGCGGTCGGGTGAGCGAAGGGGGCGGGCGGGTGTGTGCCTGCGCGGTCGGGTGAGCTTCGGGGTCAGGCGGTCGTGGTGCCCGCGGCGTCGCCCAGGTCGAGGAGGCCGATGGCCTGCTCGCGCATCTCGACCTTGCGGATCTTGCCGGTCACCGTCATCGGGAAACCGTCAACCACATGCACGTAACGCGGGATCTTGTAGTGGGCGAGCTTGCCGGAACAGAACGCCCGGACCGCCTCCGCCGTCAACGGCTCGGCACCCTCACGCAGGACCACCCACGCCATCAGCTCCTCGCCGTACCTGGCGTCCGGCACCCCGATCACCTGCACGTCGGCCACGTCCGGATGGCGGTAGAGGAACTCCTCGATCTCACGCGGATAGACGTTCTCCCCGCCCCGGATCACCATGTCCTTGATGCGGCCCACCACGTTGACGTAGCCGTCGGCGTCCATCGTGGCCAGGTCACCGGTGTGCATCCAGCGGGCCGCGTCGATCGCCTCCGCGCTCTTGTCCGGCTCGTTCCAGTAGCCGAGCATCACCGAGTAGCCGCGCGTGCACAACTCGCCCGGCTCGCCGCGCGGCACGGTCAGCCCGGTCTCCGGGTGCACGATCTTGACCTCGACGTGCGGCATCACCCGGCCGACCGTCTCGGTGCGCCGCTCCAGAGTGTCGTCGCGCCGGGTCATCGTCGACACCGGTGAGGTCTCGGTCATGCCGTAGCAGATCGCCACCTGCGCCATGTTCATCTCGGTGACCACCCGCTTCATCACCTCCACCGGGCAGGGCGAGCCGGCCATGATGCCGGTGCGCAGCGACGACAAGTCGTATTGCGCGGCCAGGGCCAGTTCGGCGATGAACATGGTCGGCACGCCGTACAGGGAGGTGCACCGCTCCTGCTGGACGGCCCGCAGGGTGGCTTCAGGGTCGAAGCCGGGCGCGGGGATGACGATACAGGCGCCGTGCGAGGTGGCGCCCAGGTTGCCCATGACCATGCCGAAGCAGTGGTAGAAGGGCACCGGCAGGCAGACCCGGTCGTGTTCGGTGTAGCCGAGGCCCTCGCCGACGAAGTAGCCGTTGTTGAGGATGTTGTGGTGGGACAGGGTGGCGCCTTTGGGGAAGCCGGTCGTGCCCGAGGTGTACTGGATGTTGATCGGGTCGTCGGTGCTGAGCGAGGCCATGCGCTCGCGCAGATCCGCCTGGTCGGCCTGGCGGGCGCGCAGGTCGTCCCAGCTCGGGTGGTTCAGGTAGACGACCTCGGCAAAGCCGATCTCCTCCACCATCGCCCGGTAATCACTGGACTTGTGTTCCAGGGCGCTGATGAGCAGGCGCAGCCCCGACTGCTTGACGACGTAGTCGAGCTCGTGGCTGCGGTAGGCCGGGTTGACGTTGACCAGGATCGCGCCGATCTTGGCGGTGGCGTACTGGACGATCACCCACTCGGCGCAGTTCGGCGCCCAGATGCCCACCCTGTCACCCTTGGCGATACCCACGGCCAGCAACGACCTGGCCAGAGCGTCGACGTCGGCGTTGAGCCGGGTGTAACTCCAGCGCCTGCCGGTGGGCACGTCCACCAGGGCCTCACGATCGGGGAAGCGGGCCGTCGTCCGCTCGAGGTTGTCGCCGATCGTCTCGCCGAGGAGGGGTGCGTGCGCGGTGGCGCTGGAGTAGGACACCATGCGGATCAGTCTGCCATCGTGCTCACGCCCCGACGAGGTCCGCGACGGCTTCGGCGGTGCGCGGATGCTCGGCCACCAGCGCCGCCGCCGCACCGGAGCCGGGCGAACCGCCGGCACCTGCACCCCCGGCGCTCTCCGCATTCACCGCGCCGATCGTGAGCCCGGTCCCATCGCCGCCGCCTCCGGGCCCGCGCAGGCCCTGCTCCCAGCCGGAGGCGGGCGCCTCCGCGCCGAGCAGGGCCGCGACCGCGTCGGCGGTCGCGGGGTGTGCGGCCAGCAGGCCGTTGACCGGACCTGGCACCGGCACCGCCATGCCCACGCCTGCCATCGCCCCGTCCGCGGCTGCCATGGCGCCGCCCACGCCTGCCATCGCGCCGGCTGGACCGCCCACCCCATGCGCGCCGGCCGAACCGGCCCCGCCTTGCCCCGAGGCGCCGACGAGGGCCCCGGGCCCAGCGCCAAGCCCAGCCCCAGACCCAGCCCCGGCGCCAGGCCCGGTGCCCTGGCCGTGCCACGGTGGTGTCCATTGGTCGAGGGTCGCCAGCCGTCCCGGGAAGACGCGCCCCGCCTCCCTGATCAGCACCGGCAACAGCTCCCCCGCCTGATCACGCAACGTCGTGATCAGCTTCGGCAGCCACGGCAGCAGCACGTCGTCCGGCAACCGGGCGAAGGCCTTGGAGATCACCTCCACCACGAACGGCCCCAGCGACGGCACCGGATCCAGCGCCTGAACGAACCCGCTCAGATACTGCGGGAACGTCGGCACCACCAGCGGGTGGGCGAGCAGCTCGTCGCACCGCCGCCGCAGCTCCTGCCGGTCGAGGATGCCCAGCTGCGTCTGCGCCGCCCACAGCAGCGCCACCTTCGCGGGGCTCTCCGGATGCGACTGCTTGACGGCCAGCTCCAGCTGCGCCCGGTCGCAGCCCAGCGACAGCGCCAGGTTCTCCATGGTGAACAGGAACCCGAGCATCGCCGCCACCTGCCGCAGCCCGGTGTCGTCGGCCACGAAGGCGGTGGGCAGCAGCGTGCAGTAGTGGGCGTACCCGGCGGTCACGAAGCGCTCGCACCACTCGGGCAACGCCGGCTCGTTCGAGCGGTAGAAGGCCAGCAACCTGCGGATGCGCCGCAGCACGTCGGGCGCCTCGTCGACCGTACGCTCGGCCGCCAGCAGCTCCACAGCCCGCGCGCCGAGCTCCTGCGCCAGCCGTCCGCCGCCGAGGAAGAGGATCGCGTCCTCCACCGCCTCCAGCGCCCGCGCCGCGGTGGCGTCAGGAGCCGAGACGGACTTGCGCAGCCGCTGCTCCAGCACCTGCTCCACGGTGACGGCCTCGTAGCCGAGCTCGATGATCTCGCGCTGGTGGCGTCCGAGTGCCAGGTCCCAGCTCTCCTGGTGGGAGCGCTCGCCGAGCCTGCGCGACCCCATGATGGGCCTGGCCGCGTCGGCCGGCAGCAGGCGGCGCAGCAGCCACAGCAAGTGCGAGACGGGCACCAGCTGCGGGTCGGCGTTCAGGTCGAGCAGGGCGCGGTGGATGGTGCGCTTGCTCAGGTCGAGGCCGAGAGGCTCCAGCCGGTCGAACACGTCCTGGGCCAGGGGCGGCAGCGAGTGGTAGCCGACCTGGCCGAAACGGTCGCCGCCCAGGAGGATCTCGCACAACCGGCGCACGTCGCGCCGTCCCGGCACGACGTCCTTCTCGATGCAGGTGACGGCGGCGTCCTGGAAGTCGTACGGCGTGGGCCGGACACGGTTGCGCATGCCTGCCAGGAGGATGGAGGTCTCGTAGACGGCGATGGCGTCGGCGGTGCTGGCCAGGTAGCCGTTGCGCCGCGCGAGCCGTACGAGGTCGACGCACCAGCCGAGCAGCTCGGCCTCGTCGAGCTCGTCGAGCGCGGGCGGGCTGGCGAGGAACCCGGTGAGCATGTCAGCGTTCGCCGGGCCTCCGGTGGCCGCGGCCTTCGCCGCCTTGATCTTCGCGGGGGCCGCCGGGGTGGCGGCGGGAGGCTTGGTGGACAGGCGGTACGGCTTGACGCCGCCTCGCCTGAGCGCCTTCGCCCACGTCGCCGCCGCGATCGACACCGAACCGCCGGCGAGCCCGAACTGCCGCTCGATCGCCGAATGGCTCGACGGGATGAGGCCGTACAACCACCGCGTGGCCGTACGGCCGGTGATCTCGTACGGCTCGTCCATCACGGGGCTGGCCGCGTGGAAGGCGCCGCACACGTACAGGCAGTCGGCCGGGTCGGTGCCGGTGTCGCGCAGGTGCTCGCGCATGCGGGTCCACATGTACCGCTCGCGGTCCTCGTCGTCCGTCGGCGGCCCGCCGGGGCCGCGCAGGCGGCGGAAGAGGCTGCCGATGAGCACCATCACCTGGCGGTAGGTGTCGTAGTCGGCGCCGGACAGGGGCTGCTCGACGTACTGGTCCCACCATTCCGACCAGTGGCGCACCTTGCCGTGGTGCAGCAGGTGCTCCTCCAGTTCGGCGAAGCGCGGGCGCAGGTCGCCGATCTCGATGCCGACGTCCGTCTGGCCGGACCGGGCGTCCGCCCTGGCCTGCTCCCACTGGAAGACGTGGTCGCTCGACCGGTCGACCAGGACGAGCTCCACGCCGGGCGTGTCGAGCGCGTAGGAGATCGCCTGGTATTCGGCCGACGCCTCGGTGATGGGCGCGATGACGCTCAGCGGCCCCGAGCCGGGCGGGAAGCCGTCGAGCTGGGTGGCGAAGGCCTGCAGCGCCACCGGGAGCTTGCAGTTGCGCAGCTCCTCCAGCACCGGGCGCAGGTCTTCGCACAGTTCGAGGTAGATGACCTTCGGCTGCTTGGCGCGCAGGCGCCTGGCCATCGCCAGCGCCGAGGCGGGCGAATGGTGGCAGACGGGGAAGATCTCCAGCTCCACGGCCATGGCACGTTCGACGTCGTCGACGAGCTTGGGCAGCAGACCGCCGGAGGCGAACGCGGCGGCGGCGCCGGCCAGCTGGTCGCGCAGGGGCGTGAAGGTCCCGCCGGGCGTGGCTTCACCGGCGTGCTCGGCCGGGTGGGGTGGCACCGGGTGATCCCCTTCTTGTCGCGGGCGGTGGGGGGCGGGCAGGGGTACGGTCATGACAGGGTGGAGATCGCCTGACGTCCGCCGTCGAGGAAGTCGCCCCAGTCCCCGCCCTCGCGCCCCCTGGGCTCGACCACGCCGTGCCAGTACTTGTTGAGGATCGCCAGGTCCTCGGGGCTGCGCCGGGCGAGGGAGCCGACGAGGGATCCGGCCAGCGTCTGGGCCCGCAGGGTGCGGTCGCCGAAGAAGTGGCTGTGCAGGATGGCGTCCTCCAGGACGCCGATCTGCTCGGCCGTCGACAGCGCCGACTCGAGGCGGTCGTCGTCGCCGGCGGCCGCGTCGGAGGCGGCGCGCAGGTCGGCGAAGCTCTGCAGCAGGATGTCGAGCAGCGTCGGCGGCAGCTCCAGCTCGATCTGGTGGCGGCGCAGCAGCTCGGCGGTGCGGAAGCGGACGATCTCCGCCTCGCTCTTCTTGTTGGTGACCACCGGGATGCGCACGAAGTTGAAGCGCCGCTTGAGGGCCGACGACAGGTCGTTGACGCCGCGGTCGCGGCTGTTGGCGGTGGCGATGATGGAGAAGCCGGGCTGGGCGAAGACGATGTTGTCGTCGTCGAGCTCCGGGATGGAGACGTACTTCTCCGACAGGATCGAGATGAGGGCGTCCTGCACGTCGCTGGTGGAGCGGGTGAGCTCCTCGAAACGGCCGATCATGCCCTGCTCCATGGCGGTCATGATGGGCGAGGGGATCATCGACTGGCGCGACTGGCCCTTGGCGATGACCATGGAGACGTTCCAGCTGTACTTGATGTGGTCCTCGGTCGTGCCCGCCGTGCCCTGGACGACCAGGGTGGAGTTGCGGCAGATGGCGGCGGCCAGGAGTTCGGCCAGCCAGCTCTTGCCGGTGCCGGGGTCGCCGATGAGCAGCAGGCCGCGGTCGGAGGCGAGGGTGACGATGCTGCGCTCGACGAAGCTGCGGTCGCCGAACCACTTCTGCGCGATCTCGCGGTCGAGGCCGTCGGAGCGCTCGGAGCCGAGGACGAAGATGCGCACCATGCGGGGGCTGAGGCGCCAGGTGAAGGGCTTGGGACCGGTGTCGATCGACTCGAGGTAGTCGAGCTCGTCGGCGTACTTGGTCTCTGCGGGGGCGCGAAGCACTCGATGTCTCCTAGGTGTTCAGGAAGTTCTTGAGCTCGACGACGAGCTTCGTGATTTTTCCGGAAATGACGGGGGTGCCGAGGTCCTTCAGCTTCTGCCGGAACCACGGGTCGACACTGGCCGCGCCGGAACTGCTGACCGATCCGACGGGGATGAGCTTCACCCCGGACCGGTGGATCGCCTCGAAATCGGTCATCAGCTGCCGGTTGTCGTAGAAGTCGGAGATCCACACCATCACGGTGTTGCGCGGATCGGCGATCTTCGGCCTGGCCAGCGCCATGGCGACCGTGCCGTCGGTGCCGCCGCCGAGCGTGGTGCGCAGCAGCACCTCGAAGGGGTCGTGCACCCAGGGCGTCAGGTCGAGGGCACGCGTGTCGTAGGCGACCAGGTGCACGTCGACCTTGGGCAGGCCGGTGAAGATCGAGGCCAGGATGGTGCAGTTGACCATCGCGTCGACCATCGAACCCGACTGGTCGACCACGACGATCATCCGGGCGGGGGTCGTGCGTTTGGCGGTGTGACGGTAGAAGAGGCGGTCGACGTAGAGGCGTTCGTCCTCGGGTGACCAGTTGGTGAGGTTCTTCCAGATCGTGCGCTCGAGGTCGAGGTTGCGGAAGACCCGCTTGGGCGGCACCGATCGGTCGATCTTGCCGGTGCTGGTCTGCTGGACCTGCGTGCGCAGGACCTGGGCGACCTCTTCGACGAAGCGCCTGATCAGGGCCTTGGCGTTGGCCAGAGCGACGCCGGACAGGTTGTGCTTGTCGCGCAGGAGCTGCTCGACGAGCGACATGCTCGGCGTGAGCTGGGCGGCCAGGTGGGGATCGGCGAGGACCTCGCGCAGCTTCATGCGCTTGACCATGTCGGCCTCGATGGCGGCGAGCTGGGCCTCGAGCTCGTCGGCGCCGAGGGCGCGCCCGCCACGGCTGC
Source organism: Nonomuraea soli (assembly GCF_013761175.1). Taxonomy (GTDB): domain Bacteria; phylum Actinomycetota; class Actinomycetes; order Streptosporangiales; family Streptosporangiaceae; genus Nonomuraea; species Nonomuraea soli. The sequence goes on along the minus strand of NZ_JACDUR010000002.1, from coordinate 980,200 downwards.
TCGTGCCACGGCCGCCGCCTCCGCGTCCGGGCGAGACGGGACCACCATCCTGCCCGTCGGAGCCGTTCGAGCCGTCGCCCTGGCCGTCGGCGCCGCCGGAACCCCGGCCGCCGCCCAGGACGCGGCCGAGGCAGCGGGCGTCGCTCTGCCATCCGGCCAGCTGCGCCGCCGTGACGGGCCCGTTGCCGGTGGCGAAGACGTTCAGCAGCAGCTTGGACACCAGCGCCGCCGTGCGCACGCTGTCGAGCTCGCCGAGCCGCTCCAGCTGCTCCCCCACCTCGGGGAAACGCTGCACGACGGTGTCGACGGTGACCGTACGGTCGAGCAGGGCGCGGGGCAGGCCGAGGTCGTCGACGACGGCGGCGCTCGCCGTCTCGAGCGTGGGCTGCTCCTCGGAGTCGAACACCTGGGCCAGCAGCCGCCAGTACAGGACCTGGCGGCGGTTCTGATCGGATACGGAAAGCTCCTGGGCGGCCGTACCGCCCGATGCGATGTCGGTCATTTGCGCAGCAACCGCCCCGCTCGTTCCTTCAGTACGGCGACCGCGTCACCGTGCCTCGCCTCCGCCTTGGCCAGCTTGGGATCGGTGATGCCCTCGGCCCAGTCGCCGGAGTGCGCCTCGACGGGCTTGCGCTTGACGGTCGCCTGCACCGCCAGGGGCTGCAGGCGCCACCGGCCGCCGTCCCATCGCAGCAGGCCCAGGCATGCCGTGGAGGCGGCCACCAGGTCGGGGGTGAGCGGCCCGCATCCGGACAGGCGCTCCACGACGAGGGTGTGGCCGTCGAGCTCGACCGTCGTGCCGTCGGAGCTGTAGCCCTCGATCAGCACGGGTTCGGCCAGTCGCACGGGGTGGCGCTCCAGCGGCGGGACGGCGGGCGCCACGCCTGTGGCGAGCTGGACGCGGGCGACGGTGAAGGGGTTGGCGAGCTCTCCGCCTCTGGCCTGGTCGTCGTTCCAGAGCAGGTCGCCGCTGGGCAGCAGCGTCATGCCGGTGATGTCGAGCGTCAGGCGCTTGGCCAGGGCCGACAGGAGCACGGGGTAGGCGGAGAACAGGCGCCACACGGCGGCGCCGACGATGGTGTCGACCTTGGCGGCGGCCAGGCTCGTGCGCACCAGGCGGGTCTCGCCGGAGGTTTCGAGCAGGCCGTGGGCCTGGATCTGGACGGCGGTGCCGTGTTCGTGGACGTCGACGCCGAGGAGCAGGAGCCTGCCGGAGACCGGCTCGCCCGCCTGGGCAGGCTGGGGTTCGGTGAGGAGCATCGCGCGGCTCCACAGGTCGGCCCAGCGCCTGACCGGGAGGTGCTCCATGGTGGCCACGGGCGAGGAGGCGCGCAGTTCGGCGGCCAGGCCGTCGACCAGGACGGCGAGGCGGCGCAGGGACGGGACGGCCAGCAGGGCCTCGATGGTGGGGTCGGCCGCGGCGACCAGGTCGTGGCCGACGCCGCGCCAGCCGGTGATCGCCAGCTCGCCGAGCCACGAACGGCACCCGGCAAGCAGGTTCACAGGCGACGGCGCGGAAGGGGACGACGCAGAAGGCAACGGCACAGAAGGGGACGACCCGGACGGCGACGGCGCGGAAGGCGGCGTCTCGCCGGTCGGGGTCCAGGGGGCGCGGGTGCGGCCCAGCGCCGTGTCGAAGCCGTCGAGCAGCGCGTCGTGCACGGCGCCCAGCACCGCGGCGCGGGCCCCCGCCAGCGCGAGCAGCCGCGAGTCGGACGCGGCCCCGGCCGCGAGCTTGTCGGCCGCCTCGGCGGCGACCGCGCCCAGCGGGGTGGCCGCCACGGCGCCGGCCAGCGCGCCCAGCGCCGCCGCGTGCTCAGGCGACAACCGCCCGAGCCCGTGTTCGAGGGCCGCGTCGAACCCGTCGACCAGCGCGAGCGCCTCGTCGGCGCCGGTGGGGGAGGTGAGGGCGGACAGGTGGACGGCGAGCATCAGCGCACCGCCCCGGGGAACCAGTGGAGCTCGGCCACCGGCTCGGCGGTGGCAGGCAGCTCCAGGTAGGCCAGGTGCCGCAGGAAGCGGCTGAACACCATGGCCGACGAGCCCGGCGCGTGGGATCCGTTGAGCCGCCCGAGCAGCTCGCCGACCTCGGAGGCCTCCACGCGGAGGTAGTGGGCGACCCGCTCCAGGCCGTATTGCACCACGGCCTCCTCGACCAGCAGGTCGAGGTGCTTGCACAGGCGTCCGTAGAGCCCGCCGCAGGGCCGGTTGTTGTTGGTGCTGCAATTGAAGTCGTGTGAGCCCGCCGCGATCCACGACACGTAGACCCGCGCCAGGTCGGACCCGCTCGACACCACCCCCTGTAAACGCCCTTCGGCCAGTTCCACGAACGGCACCTTCGCCAGCTTCCGTGGCTGGACGGGCACCAGGACCCGTGCCGCGCTCAGCTGTTCGACCGACTCCACGCCTGCCGACCTCCATGATCTCGTCGAGTGGATGATCGAAATCTAGCGAAGGTCTCCGACAAAAACGCCACGGCGGAAGGCGTGCTTGCGCGTCCCGGTGCGGAAGTGCGCCCAGACGCGTCCCGAGCCGCCCGGCATGAGGAAGACGGCGCCGGTGGAGGAGCCGGGAGCCAGGGTGACGCGTGCGGGGTCGCCGACTCTCAGCCCCTTGGCCGGTTCGTAGCTGAGCCGTACGTCCTGCCAGGGCACGCTCGACCCGTTGTGCAAGGTGACCGTGAGCCGCCCGCCGTCGACCAGGGTCCGCAGGCCGTACGGCAGGCGCGGGTCGGGTCCGATGGAGCGGTCGAGCAGAGACAGCAGCGAGCCGGTGAAGGCCGGCCAGGTGGCCGACAGGTCGTTCTGCTCCCCCGGGTCGTCGGCGAGGTCGTAGAGCTCGACGCGTCCTTCCGGCGGCGCGCCCGCAATGCCTGGCGCGAAGCGGAGGGCCTTCCATCGTCCCTGCCGGATGGCCTGGACCTTGCGCGGCCGGTTCCACACCAGGGCGTCGTGTCCCTCGTGGTCGCCGCCGGTGAGCAGGCCTCTGAGGCTGCGCCCGTCGGTGCCCGCGGGCACGGGTGCGCCGATCAGGTCGGCCACGGTGGGCAGCACGTCCCAGAAGGCGGCGGGCTCCGCGACCACGCGCGGGCGCAGGCGCGGCGACCAGGCGATCATCGGCACGCGGATGCCGCCTTCGTACAGGTCGCGTTTGTCGCCGCGGAAGGGCCCGTTGGCGTCGATAAGCTCGGGGGTCACGCCTTTCTCGCTGTGCGGGCCGTTGTCGCTGGTGAACAGCAGGATGGTGTTGCCGGCCCTGCCGCTGTCGCGCAGGGCTCGCACGAGGGCGGCGACGTCGGCGTCGAGCCGGGCGACCTGGGCGGCGTGCCGCCGGTTGGCGCGGCTGAAGGGCAGGTCCTGGTACGGCCCGGCGTCTCCCGGCACCACGCTCGGCGAGTGCGGCAGAATCGTGGAGAAGTACAGCAGGAAGGGACGTTTCGACGGCCTGCGCAGGAAGCCGATGGCCTCGTCTCGCAGCAGGTCGGGGGCGTAGCTCTTGCGTCCGAGCCATATCTTCTCGCCGTCGCGCCACAGGTAGGCCGGGTAGTATTGGTGGGCGTGCCGGTGGTCGATGTAGCCGAAGAACTCCTCGAAGCCGCGTTCGTTGGGGTGCGAGGGCTGGCCCGGCCGCTCGGGCCCGAATCCCCATTTGCCGATGCACGCCGTCCGATAGCCGGACAGCTGCGCCAGCTCGGCGAAGGTGAGGTCGACGTCGGTCAGGGAGAGCTGCTGCCCGCCCTCGGGGTTCTCGCGCACGGTGCCGTGCCCGGCGTGCAGGCCGGTGAGCAGGGCGCAGCGCGAGGGCGCGCAGAGCGGAGCGCCCGAGTAGCCGGCCTCGAACCGCACCCCTTCGGCGGCCAGGCGGTCGAGCGTGGGTGTGCGGATGGTCTGCTGCCCCTGGAAGCCGACCTCGCCCCAGCCGAGGTCGTCGGCGAGGACGACGATGATGTTCGGCCGTCCGGGCCCTTCTTCCCGTACGCGTGGTACGGCCAGGGCGGCGAGGGCGCCGGACAGGACGGTGCGGCGCGAGGGCCCGACGATCATTCGAGGTACCTTCCGGGCATGGCAAGATCGCCAGGCGTGCATGGTGGCGGCGTCAGCGGTAGTCCCAGAGCGCGCAGATCTCCGCGAGCTCTCCGGGAACATCCGCGGCGTCCGGGAGCGGCCGCCCCTCGACGACCGTCCCGGCGCGGATCTTGTCGCGCCAGTCGCCGATGCCCTTGACGAAGGCGCCGTGGTCCTGGTCGCCGTAGCGGAGCATGCCGGGCTCGAACTCGACGCCCAGGAAGCGGCACAGGCGCTCCAGCTCCGTGGCGGGTGAGGCGACCAGGTCCTCGTAGCGCACGGTGAGGCCGTCGAGGTTGCGGCGTGCCTCCTCCAGGTAGGTCATGTAGGTGAGGGTGCGGGGCACCGCCTCGTCCATGGGCCGCCGTTCCGGGTCGGCCTCGTGCCAGGACTGCACGATCGACATGGGGTGGCGCAGCAGGAACACGTAGCGCGCCTCGGGCCAGCAGGTCGAGATGCGCCGCCAGGCGAACACGTTGCTGGGCGTCTTCTCCACCAGCAGGCTCTTGCCGCTGCGCGAGAGCTCACGGTGGAGCAGCCTGTCCCACATCAGGTGCTCGAGGTCGTTGTGGACGTGGCCGAGCAGGCCCATCGCCTGCCGTACGGGCTCGGTGGTCAGGGCGAGCGACATGCGCCTGAAGTGCGTCTCGATAGGTGAGTGGATCCGCGAGTGGCTGTTGAGCATCACGCGCAGCAGGGTCGAGCCCGAGCGCACCGACGACAGCAGGAAGACCGGCGAGCGCACCAGGCGGTCGTGGTCGGGGTCGACCGGCGGGCGCAGCAGTTCGCCGCCCAGCTTGGCGGGCGGCGTCGGTGGCGGCGGTGGCGGGGGAAGCGCCCTGGCCTTGCCCGATCGCGTCAGCGTGTAGCCCGTCAGCCCTTCGAGGGTGGCGTTGGCCCGGTACCTCCAGCTCATGAGCGCCCAAGGTAGAAGGCGCCGGTGAATGCGGGGTGAACCAGGACTGAGAAGATCAGGCGAGGAATCGGCCCGCGATGGTGGTCCAGGTGTCGTCGGCGTGTCCCATGCGCTGGTCGCCGACCCGGTCGGCCGCGGCGGTGAAGGCGCGCAGGCCCCGCATGAGGGCTTTGCGCGCCTCGGGCGGCATCTCGTCGATGACCTGGGCCAGGTCGGCGTGGCGTTCGTCGCGCAGCTGGTCGAGGAGGGCGGCGCCGGTCGGGGTCAGGCCCAGCGTCAGCTCGCGCCGGTCGTCGGGCGAGACCGAGCGGCGCACCCAGCCGGTGGCCTCCAGCCGGTCGCACAGCCGGCTGGTCGACGACGGGAGGGCGCCCAGCGCCTCACCCAGGCGAGCCAGGTTGATGCGCTGGTGCCGCTCGATGGTCAGCAGGGCCTGCAGCTGGATGGAGGAGACCTGGGTGGCGGCGGAATGCCGGGAATAGGCCCAGACGGCCACGAGCGCTGCGGCCATGCCTTCGACCGCCGCGCCGGTGGCGGGATCGATGTGGCCGAGCTCTCCGTGGTCGTTCATGCGCCTCGTCCAGGTCAGGCGGTCCAGTCCAGGCAGACCACTACCGCGTCGTCGAAGACGTCCATTCCTTCTCTGAAGGCCAGCATGCCACGAATCATCGTACGGACGGCTTCGTCCGCCGGTTGCAGCCGGGTCGATCTGACGACCGACTCCAGCATGGACTCCCCGAAGTCGGAGCCCGCAGACGAGCGCGAGGCGGCGACGCCGTCGCTGACGACCATGATCCGGTCGCCGCGTTGGAGCGTTACATGCTGTTCCTGGTAGCGCGTGTTGCCGAACATGCCCAGGGGCAGCTGCTGGTCGAGCTCGATCGGCTCGACCTCGGTGCCGCGCAGGCGCAGCATCTTGGGCGAGCCGGCGTCGACGGCGGCCAGTTCGCCGCTCTTGACGTCGAAGCGCAGCAGCAGGGTGGAGACGTGTTCGCGCCCGCCGTACTGGGCGTAGACGGCCTCGTCGGCGAGACCGGCCTGCTCTTCCAGGTCGGCTCCCGAGCGACGGGCGTTGCGCAGCGCGGTGACGGCCAGCGTCGACAGAAGGGCGGCGCGCATGCCCTCGCCCATCCCGTTGGTCACGGAGATAACGACCGTGTCGGCGTCGCAGGCCCAGTCGAAGTTGTCGCCGTAGACGGCGTAGGCGGGCTCGAGCTGGCCGGCCAGGCGGTAGCCGTCGCCCCGGTGCCCGGTGCCGGGCAGCAGGCCCCACTGCATCTCGGCGGCGAGGGTGAGCCGCGACAGGCGGCGGGCGCGCTGGTAGCGGTCGGTGACCCGGTCGGCGCCGCGCAGGGCGTGCCCGAGGGCCAGGGCGGCCTCTTCGAGGTCGGCCAGATGGGAGGCGTCGGGTTCTTCCTCCAGGCCCAGGCAGAGCACGCCGAGCCTGTCACCGTCGGCGGTGACCGGCAGGTGGAGCCTGCCCTCATCCTTCTCCCAGCGCGACTGCTGGGAGGCGAAGGCGCGGCCGGCCTCGCCGTTGTCGATGCGGACTCCCAGCACACCCGGCTCCGCCAGGGTGAGCACCGGTCGCATCGCGACCTGGGCGTAGTCCGCCAGCAGGAGCTCGACCTCCTGCGTCTGGAGCGCGTCACGGATCGCCTCGGGCAGCGCGTACGGTGGAGCTGCACGAAGAGCCTGGTAGACGGCGCTCAATCCGGTTGTGGTTGCCACGTGCCTTCCCTAGTCCGCGAACAGGTTGTTGCACCATAGCAACTAATCTCGGTTTGCCGATCATCGATCGCACGAGATAGCGTCTTCCGGCTACGTATTTGCCGTATGGCAACGATACTGAAGAACATGGGTGCCAAGGTGACAAGCACACGCGTGGTCGACCGAAGCGTCGGCGAGCAGGACCTTCGCCAGTTGCTCGCGGGGCTCACGGCGGTGCGTGACGGCGACTTCGGCACGAGGCTACCCGGTGACACCGATGGCCTGCTCGGCGAGATCGCGACTGTCTTCAACGGCATGGTTGACCAACTTGCCCTGTTCACCTCGGAAGTAACCCGCGTGGCCCGCGAGGTGGGCACCGAAGGACGCCTCGGCGGCCAGGCACAGGTGCCGGGCGTGTCGGGCACCTGGAAGGACCTGACCGAGTCGGTGAACGCCATGGCGGGCAACCTGACCGGCCAGGTGCGCTCCATCGCCGAGGTCACCACCGCGGTCGCCAAGGGTGACCTGTCCCAGAAGATCACGGTCGACGCGCGCGGCGAGATCCTGGAGCTGAAGAACACCGTCAACACGATGGTCGACCAGCTCTCCTCCTTCGCCGCCGAGGTCACCCGCGTGGCCCGCGAGGTCGGCACCGAGGGCCAGCTGGGCGGCCAGGCCGACGTCAAGGGCGTGGCCGGCACCTGGCGCGACCTGACCGACTCGGTGAACTACATGGCCGGCAACCTCACCGACCAGGTGCGCAACATCTCCCAGGTGGCCACGGCGGTGGCGCGGGGCGATCTCTCACAGAAGATCACCGTCAGCGCGCGCGGCGAGATCCTGGAGCTCAAGAACACCCTGAACACCATGGTCGACCAGCTGTCGTCGTTCGCCGACGAGGTCACCCGGGTGGCCCGCGAGGTCGGCACCGACGGCCGCCTGGGCGGCCAGGCCGACGTCAAGGGCGTCTCCGGCACCTGGAAGGACCTCACCGAGTCGGTCAACGTCATGGCCGACAACCTCACCGCCCAGGTGCGATCCATCGCCGAGGTCACCACCGCGGTCGCCAAGGGCGACCTGTCGCAGAAGATCCGCGTCGACGCGCGCGGCGAGATCCTGGAGCTGAAGGAGACCATCAACACGATGGTCGACCAGCTGTCCGCCTTCGCCGACGAGGTCACCCGCGTCGCCCGCGAGGTCGGCACGGAAGGCCAGCTCGGCGGCCAGGCGACCGTGCGCGGCGTGTCGGGCACCTGGAAGGACCTCACCGACAACGTCAACTTCATGGCCTCCAACCTGACCGGCCAGGTGCGCAGCATCGCCCAGGTGGCCACCGCGGTCGCCAAGGGCGACCTGTCGCAGAAGATCACCGTCGAGGCCAAGGGCGAGGTCGCGGCGCTCGCCCAGACCATCAACACGATGGTCGACACCCTGTCCGCCTTCGCCGACGAGGTCACCCGCGTCGCCCGCGAGGTCGGCACGGAAGGCCAGCTCGGCGGCCAGGCCCGGGTCAAGAACGTGGCGGGGACCTGGAAGGACCTCACCGACAACGTCAACTCGATGGCCGACAACCTGACCAACCAGGTGCGCTCCATCGCCCAGGTCACCACCGCCGTGGCGCGCGGCGACCTGACCCGCAAGATCGACGTCGTCGCCCGCGGCGAGATCCTGGAGCTGAAGGAGACCATCAACACGATGGTCGACCAGCTCTCCTCCTTCGCCGCCGAGGTCACCCGCGTGGCCCGCGAGGTCGGCAGCGAGGGACGGCTGGGAGGCCAGGCCGAGGTCGAGGGCGTCTCCGGCACCTGGAAGCGGCTGACGGAGAACGTCAACGAGCTGGCCGGCAACCTCACCCGCCAGGTGCGGGCCATCGCCGAGGTGACCAGCGCGGTGACCTCCGGCGACCTGACCCGCTCCATCACGGTCGACGCCTCCGGCGAGGTCGCCGAACTCAAGGACAACATCAACTCGATGGTGGGGTCGCTGCGCGAGACCACCCGGGCCAACCAGGAGCAGGACTGGCTCAAGACCAACCTGGCGCGCATGTCCGGCCTCATGCAGGGACACCGCGACCTGGAGACGGTGGCCGAGCTGGTCATGAACGAGCTGGCCCCGCTGGTGCGCGCGCAGTACGGCGCCTTCTTCCTGGCCGAGGACGACGAGCTGCGCCTGGTCGGCGCCTACGGCCACCCCGGCGAGCCGTCGCGGCGCTTCAAGCTCGGCCAGTCGCTGGTGGGCCAGGCCGCCCGCGCCAAGCGCACCATCGCGGTCGACGAGGTGCCGCCCGGCTACGTCACCGTCTCGTCGGCGCTGGGCCAGGCCGCTCCCGCCTCGCTGATCGTGCTGCCGATCGTCGCCGAGGAGCAGGTGCTCGGCGTCATCGAGCTCGCCGCGGTCCACGCCTTCACCCAGGTGCACCGCACCTTCCTCGACCAGCTGATGGAGACCATCGGCGTCAACGTCAACACCATCATCGCCAACGCCCGCACCGACGAGCTCCTGGCCGAGTCGCAGCGCCTGGCCTCCGAGCTTCAGGCCCGCTCCGAGGAGCTGCAGAGCCAGCAGGAGGAGCTGCAGCGCTCCAACGACGAGCTGGAGGAGAAGGCGGAGCTGCTGGCGGCGCAGAACCGCGACATCGAGACCAAGAACCTCGAGATCGAGCAGGCCAGGCAGGAGCTGGAGGAGCGGGCACGCCAGCTGGCGCTGGCCTCCAAGTACAAGAGCGAGTTCCTGGCCAACATGAGCCACGAGCTGCGCACCCCGCTCAACTCGCTGCTCATCCTGGCCCAGCTGCTGGCGCAGAACCACACCCGCAACCTGACGCCCAAGCAGGTGGAGTACGCCAGCATCATCCACTCGGCCGGCAGCGACCTGCTGCAGCTCATCAACGACATCCTCGACCTGTCCAAGGTCGAGGCGGGCAAGATGGACGTCAACCCCGAGCGGGTGCCGCTGCGGGCCCTGCTCGACTACGTCGAGGCGACCTTCCGCCCGATGACCACGCAGAAGAGCCTCGACTTCCTCATCACCTCCGCGCCCGGGCTGCCGCTCGACCTCGTCACCGACGACGCCCGGCTGCGCCAGGTGCTGCGCAACCTGCTGTCGAACGCCGTCAAGTTCACCGAGACCGGCAGCGTGGAGCTGCGCATCGAGCCCGCCCAGCAGCAGGAACTGCCCACCTGGGTGCGCCCGCACGGCGCGGCGATCGCCTTCCGCGTCGTCGACACCGGCATCGGCATCCCCGAGCAGCAGCTCGACGCCATCTTCGGCGCCTTCCAGCAGGCCGACGGCACCACCAGCCGCCGCTACGGCGGCACCGGGCTGGGCCTGTCGATCAGCCGCGAGCTGGCCTACCTGCTCGGCGGCGCCATCACCGCCGAGAGCACCCTCGACGGCGGCAGCACCTTCACCCTCTACCTGCCGATCGCCCGGCCCGACTTCGAGGACGCGCCCCACCAGGAGCAGCCCGCCGACGAGCAGGAGGAGCCGGCCTCGCCGCGCCACACCTCGCCGCGCCGGCTGCTGGTGGTGGAGGAGCGGCCGCGCGGCCTGCTGTCGCTGGTGGCCGAGAGCGTCGTGGGCGATCTGCTGCGGCGCGAGCTGGGCGACACCATCGAGGTCGTCACCGCCGCGGGCCCGCAGGAGGCCGCGGCCACGCTGGCGGCCAAGGCCTGCCACTGCATCGTGCTCGACCTCGACATGCCGGGACGTGCCGCCTACGGGTTCCTGGAGGCCATCAGCGGCGATCCGGCGCTGAACACGGTGCCCGTCCTGGCCTACAACAACTGGCGCATGGACCCGCAGCACGAGGAGAGCCTGCGCGGGGTCAGCGCCGGCCAGCCGCTGGAGCTGCTGGTCAGCCTCGACGAGCTGCGCGAGCGCATCACGCTCCACCTGACCGCCGAGCAGCCGCAGGACGTGATGCCGCTCGTGCGTCCCGAACACGTGACCGAGCCCGCCGAGTGGACGGCCGGTGAGGGCCTGGCCGGGCGCACGGTGCTGGTCGTCGACGACGACGCGCGCAACCTGTTCGCGCTGACCAGCATCCTGGAGGTGCACGGCATGCAGGTGCTGCACGCCGAGGACGGCCGCAAGGGCATCGACGCGCTGCTGGCCCACCCCGAGGTCGACATCGTCCTGATGGACGTGATGATGCCGGAGATGGACGGCTACACGGCCACGGCCACGATCAGGGCGATGCCGCAGTACACCGACCTGCCGATCATCGCGGTGACGGCCAAGGCGATGCCGGGCGACCAGGAGAAGGCGCTGGCGTCGGGGGCGAGCGACTACGTGACGAAACCGGTGGACTCCGACCATCTCATCCAGCGGATCCAGCTGTGGGTCAACGCGTGAGCACGAGCGACGGGCTGGGCCGTCTGGCCGGCATCATCGAGCGGTTGCGCAGGCAGGTCCACGAGGCGGAGGAGGCGGCCGACGGGCGGGCGCTGATCGCGCTGGCGCGGGGCATCCTCGTCGAACGGCTGGGCTGCGGGCCCACGGAGGCGGCGGGGCAGCTGGCCGCGCTGGCGTCGCGGGCGGGCGTCTCGGAGCTGGAGCTGGCCGCCGACCTGATCAACCAGGCGGCGCACGACCGGCTCGCCGAGGCGGCGGGCGACCTCCTGGCGCAAGCCGTACGGCACAGCGGGCACACCGACGGGCACACCGACGGGCACACCGACGGGCAAACGGGCGGGCAACCGGGCGGCCAGACGGGCGGGCACCCCGACGGCCATGCGGACGGGCACCCGGACGGGCGCTCGGGCGGCCATGCGGACGGGCACTCTGGCAGGCATTCTGGCAGGCGCTTGGGCGGGCCTGCCGCCGGGCGGGGCGCGGTCAACGGTGACTCCCCGCTGCAGGGCCTCCTGGAGGTGTCGGCCAACAGCGACACGATCCCCCTTCCGCGCATCGCGGCGCCCGGGGTCGTCAGCTCCGCCGTACGGCTGCGCACCGCCGAGCATCGGATGACGCACGCCGCCGACACCCAAGCGGTGGCCACCTCGCTCCTGGAGCACGCGCTCACCCCGCTCGGCGCCACCGCGGTGGCCGTGTGGGCGGTGGGCCCCGACGCCTCGCTGCGCCTGGCCGCCTATGCCGGCTTCAGCGCCGAGGAGGCCAGGCGCTGGCACTACGTCCCGCCCGGTGTCGCCACCCCGGCCCGCCGCGCTCTGACCGAGCGGGCCACCCTGTCGATCCCGAGCCTGGCCGAGGCGAACCTGCCGTCGATCGGCCGTGAGCTGGGCGGCGGCCGGGTGGCGGTGCCCGCGGGCATGGTGGGCCGCCTGGTGGGCGTGCTGGAGGTCGGCTGGCCGCAGCCGCTGGAGCCGCAGCCCGCAGCCGTCAGGCGGCAGCTGGAGGCGCTGGCCGAGTTGTGCGCCCGCACCATGGAGCCGCCGGAGGGCACGTGCGCGGGCTCCGACGCCCATGCCGAGCTCGTCGACATGGCCGACGGGCTGCACGACCCCGCGCTGCTGCTGGAGCCGCACCTGGGCCCCGACGGCCTGCCTGTCGACTTCCGCATCGTGCACGCCAACCCGGAGTTCGCCGACCCGGCGGGGCGGCCGCGCGGCGAGGTCGCCGGCACGCTGCTGCTGGAGACGTATCCGATGGCGGCCGGCGTGGGCGGCCTGTTCGAGAAGGTCGCCCACGTGTATTCGACGGGCGAGCCGTTCCGCGCCGAGCGGCTGCCGCTGACGACGCTGGTCGACGAGGTGCCGCTGACGACGCTGGTCCGGCTGAGCCTGGTCCGCCAGCGGGACCGGGTGCTGCTGGTGTGGCGGGTGCTCGACGAGACGACGCGCCTGGCCAGCCTGCTGCAGCACGCCCAGAGGCTGGGCCGGGTGGGGGCGTTCGAGCAGGACGCGCTGACCGGCGACGTGGTCTGGAACAGCCAGCTGTTCGACCTGTACGGGCTGACGCCTCCCGCCTCGCCGGTGCCGATCGAGCGGCTGGCCGAGCACGCGCACCCCGACGACGCCGACGCCGTGGGGCGGTTCCTGCAGACGCTGCTCGACCACCGGCGGCCCGCCTCCTGCGCGTTCCGGCTGCAGCGTGCCGACGGGATCGCCCGCCACATCAGGGTGGTGGCCGAGCCGGTCTTCGACGACCACGACCTGCTGCTGACGGTGCGCGGCGCCTACCAGGACATCTCCGCCCAGCACTGGACCGAGGTGGCGCTGGCGGTCACGCGCGACCAGCTGGCCCAGAGCGAGCAGCAGGCGGCCGAGCGCAACAAGCTCACCCTGCAGCTGCAGCACGCGATCATGCCGCCGAGCCGTCCCACGCTCGACGCCTTCGACCTGCAGATCGGCGTCAGGTACCGGCCCGCGGAAGCCGAGGCGATGGTCGGCGGCGACTGGTACGACACGGTGGTGCTGCCGTCGAAGAAGATCCTGTTCTCGGTGGGCGACGTGGCCGGTCACGGCATCGAGGCGGCGACCGGCATGGTGGTGCTGCGCAACGCGCTGCGCGGCCTGGCCGTCACCGGGGCGGGGCCCGGCCAGCTGATGGCGTGGCTGAACCTGGTGGCGCACCAGATGATCGAGAATCTGACGGCGACGGCCGTGTGCGCCCTGTACGACCCGCACACCAGGGTCCTGCGGTGGGCGCGTGCCGGTCACCTGCCGCCGATCCTGGTGCGCGAGGACGTGGCGACGGAGCTGCCGCTCATCGGCGGCATCCTGCTCGGCGCGGTCAGCGAGGCGGAGTACGAAGAGGGGGTGGCGGAGCTGCGGCGCGAGGACACGCTGCTGATGTACACCGACGGTCTCATCGAGCGCACCGACCGTACGCTGGCCTTCACGCAGGAGCAGCTGCTGCGCTCGGCCAGCCGGCACCACGGCACGCTGGGCGAGCGGCTCGACTACCTGCTGGCCCACAACCGTTCCGACACCGACGACGACACCTGCCTGATCGGGGTGCGGCTGCGCTAGTTGAGCTGCCAGATCGCCAGGTTGAGCGCGCCGGCGTAGGTGACCCACAGCAGGTACGGCACCAGCAGCAGGGCCGCGGCTCGCCGGATGCGCCAGAACAGGGCGAGGGTGACCCCGATCGTGATCCAGAGCAGCACGATCTCGGCGAAGGCCAGGCCGTACCTGCCCGCGCCGAAGAACAGCGGGGTCCAGGCGGCGTTCAGGACCAGTTGCACGGCGTAGACGGTCATGGCGGGCGTCCATCCGCGCGCCGACCAGGCGAGCCAGCCGGCGATCGCGATCAGGACGTACAGGACCGTCCAGGCGGGGCCGAACAGCCACTGGGGCGGCGCCCAGGCGGGCCGTTCCAGCGCCAGGTACTCCTGGCCGGCGTTGATCGAGGCGAGTGAGCCCACCACGGCGACCAGCGCCACCGCGACGACGAACACCGGCAGCACCGCCCAGCGGCGATGGGAGTGTGTGATGACCATGTTCTGTGCGCTGCCCTTCCTGGGTTGCCGGTAACTCACAGCGGCATCGGGTAGCCGCGGACGCCGGTGGGCTCGTGGACGGCCGGCGCGGGGAGTCCGGCCAGCTCGGGGACGTATCGGCGCACGTAGGCGCCCTCCGGGTCGAAGCGGCGCGCCTGGCGCAGGTAGTTGAAGCTCCGGTTGGGGCGCGTGTCGTTGCCGGTGCCGGCGATCCACTGCCAGTTGCCGGAGTTGTTGGCCACGTCGGCGTCGAGGAGGTGCTCGAAGAAGTGGGCCGCGCCCTCGCGCCAGTCGATCTTCAGCTCCTTGACCAGGTAGGCGGCGGTGATCATGCGGGCCCTGTTGTGCATGAAGCCCTCGGCGAGCAGCTGCCGCATGCCCGCGTCGACGATCGGGACGCCGGTGAGCCCTTCCTTCCACGCGCGCAGGGCGCCGGCGTCGGCGCGCCAGGTGTGACCGCGCGGGCGGTAGTCGCGGCGGGGCAGCTCGGGGAAGGCGAAGGTGACCTGGTGGTGGAAGTCGCGCCAGCACAGCTGCCGGGTGAAGGCCTCCTGGTCGCACCGGACGGCGGTCTCCAGCGGTGACAGGCAGCCGAAGTGCAGGTAAGGGCTCAGGCGTGAGGTGCGTGCGCCCGCCAGGTCGTCGTGGCCCTCCTCGTAGTCGTCGAGGCCCTCCTTGATCCAGGTGTCGAGGCGGGCGCGGGCGGCCTGCTCGCCGCCTCGCATGATCCCGTACGGCTCGGCGTCCGGGATGTCGCCCGGCGCCAGGTCCTCGGGCACGCTCACGCGTTTCGGCGGGTCGGCCACGGCCCGGCGCGGCGCCTGGCTCCAGGCTCGCCAGTAGGGGGTGAAGACCTTGTAGTGGTCGCCGCCGCCCGACGGCTGGAGCAGGTCGGGAGGGACGACCGTGACCCCGGGGAAGCGCCGCAGCTCGATGCGCTCGCCGGCCAGGCGCCGCTGGCGTGAGCGGGCCAGGGCGCTGACGTCGGCGCTGACGTGGACGGTGGTGGCCCCGGTCTCGCGGGCCAGGCGCATCGTCTCGGCGACGGTCTCGCCCTGCCGGACGAAGAGCTCTCCGCCCCGGTCGCGCAGGCTCTCGCGCAGGTCGCGCAGGCACTCGCCGAGAAAGGCCGAGCGCCGGCCCGCCGCGACGGAGGGGTCGAGCACGAACAGCGGCACGACCCGGCCGGCGCGCTCGCAGGCGGCGGCGAGCGCGGGGTGGTCGTGAACGCGCAGGTCACGGTTGAACAGCACAATGACGGTGTCCATCACCGGGGTATTCGTATCAGAACCCCGGGTGGTTGCATCGTCACGGTGAGTCGAAGGCCAGGGTGGGAAGGTCCACGGCGGTCGCGCCGCCGTCGGCCACGAGGACCGAGCCGGTCATGACGGCGCTGTCGTCGCTCGCCAGGAACAGGCAGATCCGGGCGATCTCCTCGGCGGTGGCGGGGCGGCCGAGCGGCACGTCCTTGGTGACCAGGGCGTAGGCCTGCTCGCGGGTGAGGCCGGTGAGCTGGTCCATCTCCTCGTCGGCCATCGGGGTGCGCACCCAGCCGGGGCACAGGCAGTTGGCGCGCACGCCGTGGCGGCCGTAGTCGCGGGCGATGGAGCGGGTCAGACCGACCAGCGCATGCTTGGTCGTGACATATCCGGAAATGCCGGGTGCGGCGGCCAGTCCCGCGATGGACGACACCACCACGATGGATCCACCCTGCCGCATGAGCGCGGGCAGGGCCTCGCGGCAGGTGACGAAGCAGGTGTTGAGGTTGGCGTCGAGGGCCAGCCGCCATGACTCGTCGCTGGTGTCGGCGACCGCCTCGGCGCCGTGACCGCCCGCGTTGGCCACCACCACGTCGAGCCGGCCGAACCGGTCGAGTCCCGCCTGGACGGCGGCGCGAGCCTGGGACGTGTCGGCCATGTCGGCCGGGGTCGCCAGGGCGGCGCCGGGCCCGATCCGCCCCGCCACCTCCTCCAGGGGTTCCTTGCGCCGCCCCGCGAGCACGACGCGCGCGCCCTCGGCGGCGAAACGCTGCGCGGTGGCCGCTCCGATGCCCGTGCCCGCGCCCGTGATCAGGGCGACCTTGCCCGCTAACCGCATAGTGCCTCCACCCGGCGCATCACCTCGCGGCAGAACGCGCCCACTCGGTCCGGATCGTCGATGAACTGCGAGGGTTTGACGCAGAAGGTGGTGTAACCCTGGGCCATACGTTCGGGCAGGTGCTCCAGGGCGGGACCGAGCGGCGCGCACGAGGAGGCGTCGGGGAACCTCGCGCGGGTGCCGCCCACGAGTTCGAGATCGAGCCCGGCCAGCCGGGACAGGTCCGCAGGATACCCGAGGGGGTTGAAGCCGCTCCCCCAGCGGGTCAGCCTCCTGACGAGCCGGTCGGTCACCCGCGAGCCGCCGAACCAGAGCACGGGCCCATCCGGCCGGTACGCCTTCGGCTCGAAGTAGACCTCGTCGAAGCGGTAGTGCCTGCCGTGGTAGCTGACCGGCGACTCGCGCCACAGCAGCTCCCAGATCTCCAGGTGCTCCTCCAGCAGGGCGCCGCGCTCCTCGAACGGCACGCCGAGCGCCGCGTACTCGTCGCGGCTCCAGCTGACCGTCGGCAGGACGATGAGCCGCCCCCGCGCGAGCAGGTCGAGCGTGCCCAGCTCGCGGGCGAGCACGAGCGGGTGCCGCAGCGGCGCCAGCACCGCCGCGGCGGCCAGGCGCAGCGAGGTGGTCACCGAGGAGATCGCGGCCAGCAGGGTCAGGGAGTGCGGCCACGGCGTGAACGGGTCCTGGTTGCCGGGCAGGGCGTATTCGCGGGGATTGGCCATGCGCCCGAGCGCGCCCGCGTCGGGGCCGAGCACCACGTGCTCGCTGACCATGACCGAGTCGAACCCGGCGTCCTCCGCCTCGCGCGCCCAGCGCACCAGCGCGGGCAGGTCGCGGCCGGCGGTCATGGTCCAGTTCTCCGACAGCACCAGCTGCATGCGCGGCGTCAACGTTTCCCCCGGCGATCGTTCGGGACCGAATATAATGACGCTTCATGACCGGCCACCACACCATGCGCCAGACGGAAGAGGCGATCGCCGAGCGCCTCGGCGCGCTGAACCTCGACTTCGAGGCCATGTGGGCGGTGTCGAACATCTACCGCGCCTCCTCGGCCATCCGCAACCACCTGGAGCGGACGGTCCTGCGCGACACCGGGCTGACCTGGACGGGGTTCGTGGTCATGTGGGTGGTGTGGATCTGGGGCGAGAGCGAGACCCGGCACGTGGCCGCCGAGGCGGGCATCTCCAAGGGCACGCTCACCGGCGTGATCAAGACGCTGGAGTCCTACCGGCATCTGCGCCGCTCCCCGCACCCGACCGACAGGCGTCGCGTCATGGTCGCGCTGACGGCGACGGGCGAGCGGCTCATGCGCGAGCTGTTCCCCGACTTCAACCGGCAGGAGGCCTTCGTCGTCAAGGAGCTGACGGGCGAGCAGCGCCGGGAGCTGGCCGGCTCGCTGCGCCTGGTCCTGGAGCACCTGGAGCGCGCCTGACCGGCAGCTCGGCGATGCCGTGGATGAAGTTGGAGCGCACCCTGCGCACCGGGCCCGCGAACTCCAGGCCGGGCAGGCGCGGCAGCAGCTCCTCGAACAGCACGCGAAGCTCCAGCCTGGCCAGGCCGGCGCCCAGGCAGTAGTGGGGACCGCCCTTGCCGAACGTCAGGTGGTCGTTGTCGGCGCGGGTGACGTCGAAGCGGTACGGCTCGGCGAAGACGCGCTCGTCGCGGTTGCCGGAGGCGAACCACATGACCACCTTGTCACCGGCGCGGATGCGCTTGCCGTACATCTCCACGTCGCGGGTGGCGGTGCGGCGGAAGTGGTAGACCGGCGAGGACCAGCGCAGGCACTCCTCCACGCCGGTGCCGGGATGCTCCAGGAAGAGCTCGCGCTGCCCGGGATGCTCCATCAGCGCCATCATGCTGTGCGAGATGGCGTGGCGGGTGGTCTCGTTGCCGGCCACGACGAGCAGCAGGAAGTAGTTGTCGAAGTCGCGGCCGTCGAGCTCGCGGGCCAGCTTGCTGACCAGGTCCGTGCCGTCGCCGCCGCGCCGGCGGGCGGCCAGGCGCCTGCCGTACTCGAAGACCTCCTGCGCGGCCGGGCTACGGAAGGGCAGGTCGCGGTAGGCCTCGTTGTCCGCCAGCTTCTCCGGGTCGGTGTTCTCGATGATGGCGTTGCCCCAGTCGATCAGCCGCTGGGTGTCGGGCACGTCGAGCATGCGGGCCAGCACGTTGATCGGGAAGTCGGCGGCGATCTCCTTGACGAAGTCGAATTCCGTCGTCTTCAGGTTGTCCAGGGTGAGGCCGACCAGGCCGCGCAGGAACGTCTCGTAGCCCGCGACCGCGCGGGCGGTGAAGTCGCGGACCAGCAGGCGGCGCAGCTCGCGGTGGCGCGGGCCGTCGGTCTCCAGCATGGAGCGCCGCCGGGCGGCCTGCTGCTCGTCCACCTCCTCCAGGTTCGTGAACTTGTCCGAGGTGAAGGTGACCGGGTCGGCGCTGACCTTGACGATGTCGGCGTGCCTGGTCAGCGACCAGAAGCCGCGCCCGTGCGCGCCCTCGTCCTGCCAGTGCAGCGGGTCGTGGGCACGCAGCTCGTCGAAGGCGCGCCACGGGGTGACCCCGTCGAGGAAGTTGCCGGGGTCCGACAGGTCACAGATGGTAGGCGTACTCACGGAGCTCCCAATCGGTCACGTGCCGGGAGAAACGTTCGACCTCGTCGCGCTTGTAGGACAGGAAGGCGGCGGTGAACTCCTTGCCCAGCACCTCGGCCAGCTCGGCGTCGGCCTCGAAGGCGTCGAGCGCGGCCGGGAGCGTCATGGGCAGCGTCGGCGAGCGCTCCGGGTCGTAGCCGTAGCCTTCGAGGGGCTCCGGCGGCTCGGCCTTGTCGCGGATGCCCAGGTAGAGGGCGGCCACCAGGGCGGCGATGCCGAGGTAGGGGTTGGCGGAGGCGTCACCCAGGCGCACCTCCAGCCGGGCGGCGTCGCCACGCTCCGGCGGGATGCGGATCATCGCGCTGCGGTTGTCGAGGCCCCAGTCGTTCAGCCACGGCGCCAGGGTGTCGGGTCCGAACCGCTTGTAGGAGTTGATGGTCGGGTTGAGCAGCGCCGCCAGCGCGGGCGCGTGGGCGATCACGCCGCCGATCGCGTGCCGCGCCGTCCGGCTCAGCCCGTACGGCGAGGCCGGGTCGTCGAAGACGTTGCGCCCTTCCGCGTCCAGGCACGACAGGTGCACGTGGAAGCCGGAGCCGCCCTCGTCGTTGAAGGGCCTGGCCATGAAGGTGGCGTTCAGCCCGTCGCGTCTGGCCAGCTCCTTGACGGCGCTCTTGAGGCGGAAGGCGCGGTCGGCGGCGTCGAGGGCCTCGGAGTGGGTGAGGTTGATCTCGAACTGGCCGGGCGAGAACTCGTGGCAGCCCATCGTCACGCCCAGCCACTTCAGGGCGCGCATCGTCGCGATCAGGTGGCCGCCCTGGTCGCCCTTGTTGCCGACGACGTACACGTTGCCCGGTCCGCCGTCGTAGCGGGTGCCGTCGGGGTTGATCAGGAAGTATTCGAGTTCCGGCCCCGCGACGGCGGTGAGGCCGAGCTCTCCCAGGCGGGCGATGGCGGCGCGCAGCACCTGACGCGGGTCCTCGGGGAAGGGGCGGCCGTCGGGCCAGTAGGCGTCGGCCAGGCAGTGCGCGACGCCGTCCTGCCACGGCAGGACGGCCAGGGTGGCGAGGTCGGGCCTGACGACGATGTCCGGCAGGCCGCGGTCCAGTCCGCCCGGCACGGGCACCACGTCGGCCTGCGGCGAGGTGTAGTAGACCGCCTGGCAGAAGGTCAGGCCGTGCTCGGGGAGGCTGTCGAGGAAGACGTCCTTGCCGCGTTCGACGCCGATCAGGTCGGGGTAGCAGATTCGCACGATGTCGACGCCCGCCTGCCGTAATCGCTCGACGGTCACCTGAGCTCCTCTCGTTTGGCCGCAAACAATACGCCGGGAGATCAGGGCCGACAAGACACGCTAGGGCCATTCGGGCAGTGACTCCGGCAGGTCCTTGGAGACCGCCATGGGGAAGTCGGCGGGCCGTTTCTCCAGGAAGGCGGTGACGCCCTCGGCGGCGTCGGGCGCCCTGCCGAGCGCGTGCATGAGTGCCGAGTCGGCCTCGTGCGCCTGCCAGGGCGACGACCACGACAGGCCCGCCCACATCAGCCGCCTGATGGTCGCCACCGACACGCCCGAGGTGTTGTCGGCGATCTCGCGGGCCAGCTCGTAGGCGGCCGGGAGCAGCTCCGCGTCCGGCACCACGCGGGAGACGAGCCTGCCGCGCAGCGCCTCCTGCGCGCCGAACACCCTGCCGGTCGCGGCCCACTCCATCGCCTGCGAGATGCCCACCAGCCGGGGCAGGAACCAGCTGGAGGCGGCCTCGGTGACGATGCCGCGGCGGGCGAACACGAAGCCGAAGCGGGCGCTCTCCCCCGCCAGGCGCACGTCCATCGGGAGCGTCATGGTGGCGCCGACGCCGACGGCGGGCCCGTTGATCGCGGCGATGACCGGCTTGAGCGAGGCGGCGATGCGCAGGGCGACCATGCCGCCGCCGTCGCGCTGCGGCTCGCTCCTGGCCGAGGAGAAGGTGCCCCCGCCGCCGCCCAGGTCGGCTCCGGCGCAGAAGCCGCGGCCCTTGCCGGTCACCACTACGGCGCGCACGTCGTCGTCGGCGTCGGCCAGGTCGAAGGCGGCGATGAGCTCGTCGCGCATGCGGAGGGTGAAGGCGTTGAGCCGGCTCTCGCGGTTGAGGGTGATGGTGGCGACGCGGCCGGCCACGGCGTACTCGATCTCGTCCATGCGCCAGAACTATATTCGGCTCCGTCCCTCGTCAAGCGCCCCTGCCGGTCCCGCGGGCCGGGCGGGACGCTAGCGTCTGGCGCATGCTGGCAACCCACCGTCTGCGTGTCCTCCTGGAGGTCCACCGCGCCGGGAGCATCGCGGGCGCGGCGCGCGAGCTGCGGCTGTCGCCCTCCGCCGTCTCCCACCAGCTGGCCAGGCTGGAGGAGGAGACCGGCGTCGGCCTGGTCGAGCGGGGCGCGCAGAGCCTGCGGCTGACCACCGCCGGGCGGCGGCTGGCCGTGCGCGCGCAGGAGGTGCTCGACCTGCTCCAGGCCGCGGAGAAAGACCTCCTCGCTCAGGCCAGGGCCGACTCAGGGCAGCTCAGCATCGGCTTCTTCGCCTCCGCCGGCTACCGGCTGCTGCCCACCGCGCTGGGGCGCTTCGCCGGGCGTCATCCCGGCGTCGAGCTCGATCTGCAGGAGGGGCAGCCGCACGAGCTGCTGCCCGCGCTGGAGCGCGGCGACATCGACCTGCTCGTGGTGTTCGAGCATCCGCTGGATCCCTGGCAGGCGCCGGTCGGGGTCGAGGTGGTGCCGCTGTTCGAGGAGCCGCAACTGGTGGTGCTGCCCTCAGGGCATCCCTCGGCACGACAGGCCAGGCTGCGGTTGTCGGACCTGGCGGCCGAAGCGTGGATCACCACCTACGGGACCGGGACGCCGGTGTTGTCGGTGCTGGAGCGCGCGGCCGCCCTGGAGGGGTTCACGCCGCGCATCCGGTGCCGCAGCGATCACTACGAGGTGACGATCGGGCTGGTGCGGGCGGGGCTCGGAGTCGCGCTGGTGCCCGGACTCGGAGTCCAGGGGGCGTCGGGCGTCGAGTTGAGGCCGGTCCAGGGGGAACGGCTGCACCGGCGGATCGGGGTGGCGGTGCGGCCCACGAACCCCAACCCCGCCGTGCGCGCCTTCATCGCCTGCCTGCGCGAGGCCGTGGTCACGGCAGCAGCGGCCGGGCGATGAGGCGTCCTGCCTGCCGTACGGCACGCACGAGGTCGTGTTCGCGTCCGGCCGGTCCGTGGGCCAGGACGGCGTAGGCGACGGTCGCGTCAGTGCCGATCATGACGCCCACGTCGGTGCGGGTGCCGGCGTCGGTGCCCGTCTTGTTGGCCACCCAGACCGTGCCCGGCTGGGAGTGCTCGGGCCGTTCGCGTGACTCGGGGTCGTGCGGCACGAGGGCCGGGGCCAGGCTCCTGTCGGTGTTGGCGGCCATCCACGACACCATCAGCCTGGCCCAGCCCTCGTCGCCGGTGACCTGGGCGGCCAGGTGGGCGAGCTCGGCGGCGGTGCCCAGGGCGAAGGCGGGCGGGTGCTCGGGCAGGCGGGGCTCGCGGATGCGGTCGAGCAGGCGGGTCGTGGACAGGCCCAGGGAGCGGGCGCCCGCGTTCACCTCGTCGAGGCCGACGCGGCGGAGCAGGGCGTTGGTGGCGGTGTTGTCGCTGACGGCGGCGGTGAGCAGGGCCAGGTCGGCGACGCTCCACGAGGTCCGGGACAGCGCGGTGAGCAGGCCGGAGCCGGAGCAGCGTTCGCCGGGGCGCACCTCGACGATCTCGGCGGGGTCGAGGGTGCCGGAGTCGATGCGGCGGGCGGTCTCGGCGAGCAGGAGCAGTTTGCCCACGCTGGCCAGGGGGAGCTCGGTGTCCTGGTGCACGCCGAGGCAGGTGTCGCCGTCCGGGCCGGTCGCGGCGACGGCCAGGGTGCCGGGGCAGCGGGCGGCCAGCTCGGCGAGGTCCTCAGGCCGGGCGGTCATGCGCGCAGCGGCCTTCCCGGACGGGCCGGCGTGACGGCGCCGCCGGAGACCACGATCTCGCCCGCCACCACGACCAGCTCGATCCCGTCGGGTGGCAGCAGCGGCGAGCCGTACCCGGCGCGGTCGGCCACCCTCGCGGGGTCGAACACCACGAGGTCGGCGTGAGCCCCGTCGCGCACGAGACCGCGCCCCTGGAGCCCGAAGCGGGCGGCGGCCAGTCCCGTCATCCTGCGCACCGCCTCCTCCAGCGACAACAACCGCAGCTCACGAGCGTAGTGCCCGAGCACGCGGGCGAAGGTCCCGGCCCAGCGCGGGTGCGGGCGGCCGGGCTTGGGCACCCCGTCCGACCCGATCATCGCGTGCTCCCAGGCCAGCACCCGCCGGACGTCGTCCTCGCGCATGGAGTGGCTGATGATGGTGACCTCTCCCCCGGCCAGCAGGTCGGCCACCACGTCGAGCGGGTCCTGCGCGCTGGCGCCGGCCAGGTCGGCGATGCGGCTGCCCTCGACGGCGGGCAGGTGGGGCGCGCACGCGACGGAGACGCGGTCCCAGCCGCCGTTGCCGACGGTGTTCTCCCAGCCGGGCACGCCCACGGCGATGGCCTCGCGCATGCGCTCGCGCTGGGCGGGGTCGGCCAGCCGTGACTGGAGCGCCGCGAAGCCGCCTTCGTTGGCCCACGGCGGCAGCATGGCCGACAGGGAGGTGCTGCCCGCGATGTAGGGGTAGACGTCGCAGGTGACGTCCATGCCGTCCGCCCGCAGCTCGGCCATGCGGGCCAGGGTGCGCGCGGTGCGGCCCCAGGCGTGGCGTCCCGCGCTCTTGTGGTGGGAGACGTGCAGGGCCGCGCCGCTGCGGCGGGCGATCTCGACGGCCTCCTCCAGGGCCCGCTCGACGCCTGCCATCTCGTCGCGCAGGTGGGTGACGTACGGCTTGCCGTACCGTGCCGCGATCTCGGCCAGGGCGGCCACCTCGCCGGTGTCCGCGTAGGTGCCGGGCGTGTAGATGAGGCCGGTTGACAGCCCCGCGGCTCCGGCGCGCAGGTCGGCGTCGAGCAGGGCGCGCATGCGGTCGAGCTCGCCGGGTGTGGCGGGGCGGTCGGCGTGCCCGACGACGGCGGCGCGCAGGGTGCCGTGGCCCGACAGGGAGGCGATGTGGTTGGCGCGCGGCGTGCCGGTGTGGGCCTTGGCGAAGGCCTCGAAGTCGGGGTGGCGCGGCGTGGGGAAGAGGCTGGTGCCGCAGTTGCCGCAGATCTCGACCGTGACGCCCTGCCGCACGGCGGCGTGGGCGAGCCGGTCGTCGGGCGGTTCGAGGAGGGTGGCCTCGTCGGAGTGGGTGTGCACGTCGATGAAGCCGGGCGCGACCACCAGGCCGGTCACGTCATGGGTGGTGGCCGCGGAGGCGGGCGCGCCGGGCGGCAGGACGGTGAGCCTGCCGCGGGCGGCGCCGACGTCGGCCGGGCGCAGGGGCGTGCCGGTGCCGTCGGCGAGCTGGGCGCCGCGCAGCAGCAGGTCGAAGCTCACGACGACAGCACCGGTTCCAGGAAGGTGAGGGTGCCCGTGCCGGTGTCGAGGCGGGCGCGCACGCCGATCGGGTAGGTCTGCTGCGCGATCCCGTGCCCGATGTCGGCGCCGGCGAGCACCGGCACGCCCAGGTCGCTGAGCCTGTCGACGAGCAGGCGCTCGACCTCGCGCGGTTCGCCGCAGTCGGTGAAGGTGCCCAGCAGGATCGCCGCGACCCCGTCGGTGTAGGTGGAGCGCCGCAGCTGGGTGATGATCCGGTCCAGGCGGAACAGCTTCTCGTCGACGTCCTCCAGGAACAGGATGCCGCCGCGCGCGGGCAGGCTCGTGTCGGTGCCGATGGAGGCGGCCAGCAGGGTGGCGGTGCCGCCCAGGGTGACGCCCTCGGCCACGCCGGGCACGATGGTGCGCGCGTCGAGGAAGGTCAGCCCGCCGACCTCGGCCGGGGTGAACAGCAGGGTCATGAGGGTGTCGAAGTCGAAGCGCCCCGGCCCCTGGTGGAAGCCGTTGCAGGCGACCATGGGGCCGAACAGCGACACCCAGCCGAGCTTGACGGCGATCGCCTCCAGTAGCGCGGTCACGTCGGAGTAGCCCACGACGACCTTGGGGCGGGCGGGGTCGATCCTGCTCCAGTCGAGCAGTTCCAGGGTGCGCTGCATGCCGTACCCTCCGCAGGCCAGGAAGAGCCCGGCGTAGGCGGGGTCGGCCAGGGCGGCGGTCAGGTCGGCGGCGCGCAGCCGGTCGTCGCCCGCCAGGTAGTCGTAGTCGACGCCCATCTCGCGGGCGGAGGCGAACACGTCGGGCTTGAGCCCGACGTGTTCCATGGCGCGCAGTCCCGCTTCGAGGTTGGCCTGGTCGGCCGGGCTGCTGCCGCTCACCACCGCCACCCGGTCGCCGGGACGAAGCGCGCGCGGACGTCGAAAGCCTGTCATGCCCCGATGATGACGAGTCCCGATCTTCGACCCCAAGCGAGGTGCATGCTTACGTGCCTGAGCACGCAAATCTTCGACGCTCGGCCGGAAAGTCGGTGGACGGATGATCGGCGGTTCTGGCACGGTGTGCGCGTGTTCGAGACTGCCGAGGTGTTGCGGGTCCTGGCCCTTCTGCGTGCCGCGGGCTGCCAGGTCTGGGTGGGCGGCGGCTGGGGCGTCGACGCCCTGCTGGGCCGCGTGACGCGCGACCACGGCGACCTCGACCTCATGCACCGCTCCGAGCAGGAGCCCGTCGTGTTGGAGACGCTCGGCCGTGTCGGCTACCGCGAGGTGTTCGACATCGTGCCGGGACGTCCCGCCCGCTTCGTGATGCGCGGCGAGGCCGGGCACGAGATCGACCTGCACCCGCTGACCTTCCAGGCCGACGGCTCGGCCCTGCAGCCCGCCGACGACCGGGGCGGCGCCTTCCGCTACCCGGCCGACTGCTTCGTGGAGGGCGCGGTCCACGGCGCCCGCGTGCCGTGCCTGTCGGCGGCCCAGCAGCGGCACTTCCACTCCGGTTACGAGCCGCGCGAGCGCGACCTGCTCGACATGGCGGCGTTGCGCGCGGTTTATGGGGATTCCTGACACTCGCGGAGCCGGGCCTGTCATCCTCCGCTACCGTAAGGCGGCATGAGACTGGTCACGGCATCCCTGGCGACCCTGCTGCTCACCGGATGCGGCGGAGTGGCCGCGGCGCCCAGGTCCGCCACCCCGCTGACCAGCACCACCCCGATTCCCGTGCCCGAGTCGTCGCCGGTCGCGCCCGCCGCCGACGTGCGCATCCCCACCGATCCCGCCAAGCTGGCCGCCGCGCTGAAGCAGACCACGCCGCGCCTGCACGCCGCCCTCGACGCGTGGGACAAGAGCAGCGAGCCCTCGAAGCAGCTGCAACTGCTCGCCCTCCACCAGCAGCGCGCCTACCGGACGATGGCGCGCAGCTCGAAGCTGGCCACGGCGACCATCGCCAGGCTGCCCCAGGCGCTGCGGGCCGAGGCGCGAGACAGCGTCACCGCCGTCTCCAAGCTGCTGTCGATGGCCCATCCCATCACCGCCGCGCAGCGCGGGAAGCTCAAGTTCGTCGACCCGCTGCCCGCCAAGCGGCTGCGCGGTCACATGGTCGCCGCCGAGAAGCGGTTCGGCGTCGACTGGCAGGTGCTGGCGGCGATCATCCTGGTGGAGACGAAGTTCGGCCGCATCACCTCCTCCAGCTCCACCGGGGCGCAGGGGCCGATGCAGTTCATGCCGGGCACGTGGAAGGCGTACGGCATGGGCGGCGACGTGCACGACGCCCGCGACGCCATCATGGCCGCCGCCAACTACCTCAAGGCCACCGGGGCGCCGCGCGACTATCGCAAGGCGATCTGGCACTACAACCACGACACCCGCTACGTCGACGCCGTGCTCGCGCACGCCGCCGCCATCGAGCGCGACCCGGAGGTCTACTACGCCTACTACAACTGGCAGGTGTTCGTGCTGTCGTCCAAGGGCGACGTGCGCATGACCGGTCCGGGAAAGTAGGACGGCACTCCCGGCGGGCCGCTACGCTCAAGATCTGTGACCCTGCCCGCTGACCCGCCCGCTGACCTGCTCGCTTCCGTCAGAGGCGATGCCGCGCCCGTCGACCACAACGCGCGCAGCATCGCCGCGCTGGCCGCCAATCCCGGCTGCGACCGGCGCGCGGTGCTCGACGCCGCGGGCGTCGACAAGGACCGCACCGCGGCGCGGCTGGGCTTTCCCGCCCGCTTCGGGCAGTCGACGTTCGCCATCACCCGGGCCAGGGCCTTCGAGGCGCAGGTGAAGGCCGGCGGCGCGGCCGAGCTGGCGCGGCTGGTGGGCGAGCGCCTCGGGCTCGGCCCCGTCACGGCGCGCTACGAGGACCTGCGCGGAGCCGACGCCGCCACCCGCGCGGCGGTGACGGGCGACGCGGCCGGCCCGGCCCTCCACGACCATCCGCTGCTCGGCGTGGAGATCGCCGGGCAGCGGGTGACGCTCGACCCCGACGTGGTCCTCTTCGCCGCCGGCGGCCGGTTCCACGTGGTCGCGATCAAGTCGTTCCCCGTGATCGACGGCCAGGCCGACGGGCGCAAGGTGGCCGCCGCGGCCCGCGAGGCGGCCGTGTACACCCACGCCCTGACCGAACTGGCCGGAACCGGCCGGGTCTCGCACGAGGTCGTGCTCGTCTGCCCGGAGAACTTCGCCAACCGCCCCACCGCCACGCTCGTCGACGTGCGCAAGCAGCTCGGCGTGCTGCGCCGCCAGCTGTCGCGCCTGACCCGCGCCGCCGACCTCGTGCCGGAAGGCGTCTCGTTCGATCCCGGCAACGAGCACCTGGAGCGCGACATCGCCTGCATCGGCGCACGCTACGCGCCCGAATGCATGGCGGCGTGCGAGCTGGCCTTCTTCTGCCGCCACGAGGCACACGGCAGCACCGACCGGCTGGGCCGCACCGTGCGCGACGAGGTGGGCGGCATCGCCGGGATCGAGGCCGTGCTCGCGCTCGCCGACGGCGGCGACCCCGCGGGGCACCCGGAGATCGCCGAGCTGCTCCGCTTCGCCAGGTCCGTGCGCGAGGAGATCCTGATCCCCGCGGGCGGCGACCGGTGAGCGTGCTGACCGCCCTGGCCAGGATCGAGGCGGTACGGCAGGGCCGCGCGCAGCGCGTGGCGACCGTGCGCCACGTGCACCTGGCCGAGCGCCCGATGGTCGTCATCCCGCTCGGCCTCGCCGGTGAGGCCAACGCGCCGCTGGGCGCGCTCGTCGGCGCCGACCGCGAGCATCCGGCGCTGCTGACCGTGCCGCAACCGCGCAACCGTGACCTGCGTTTCGCCTTCGCCGCGGAGCTGGCCGGGCTGCTGGTGCCGTATCTGGAGGGTTTCTCCGGCGCCACGGAGACGGTCGAGCCCAAACGCGGCGAGCCGTACGAACGCAGCCTGGACGCGCCGCAGCTGATCGTCCCCAACCGGCCGGGCGCGGCCTTCCTGAAGCTGCTGGGCCGCTCGACCCGCTTCCGCAGGACCGACGGGCCCTATCCGGTCGATCCGGGCGTGCCGTCGCTGGGCCGGTGGCTGACCTTCCTGGCCGACCGGTCGGAGCATCCCGGCTCGTGCCTGCTGCTGACCGCGACCGAGGCGCTGTCGCTGCACTGGGCGACCGGGCAGAGCTCACTGGAGGACGCCAACCTGGGCGCCCTGCTGGGCTGGATCACCGACGGGCCGCAGGCGGCGCTGCGTGCGGAGGACCCCGCCCACCTGCCGCCCGCCGGGCCCGCCACGGATCCCGGCTTCGACAACGCGGTGCTGGAGCCCCTCATCCGCGCGCACGACGAGGGCACCCCGGTCGAGGAGAAGATCGCCGACGCCCTGCTGACCCAGCTGGAGCCGACGTGGCGGCTGGTGTGGCAGGCCGTCGACCTGCTGCGCGAGCTGCCCGCCGGAGCGAGCGTGGCCTCCCGCTGGGAGGGCGACCGCGCCTCCTACACCGGCTTCGCCGCCTCCTTCGCCGAGTCCCACCCGCAGCCCCGCCGCGACAGCGCCGTCGCCGCCGCGGCCCGGCTCGACAAGCTGGAGCGCGCCCAGGCCGGCTACGAGGTGGCGCGAGCCTTCGACGACCCGCTGCTGATGGCCGAGCACCGGCTGAAAGGGCAGGCGTTCACCGGCGAGGTGGTGGGAGCCGAGCCGGGCAGGATCGTGCTCAGCGACAAGAACCGCAAGCTGCTGCGCCCGCTGGTGACGGTCTCGACCACCGACCCGGTACGGCTCGCGGCCGGCGACGAGGTCACCTGCGTCGAACGCCCCGAGCTGGGCGGCACCGTGCACACCCTCGACGGCGCCCTGATCACCGTCGAGATCTCCAAGGGCATGGGCACGCTCACCAAACCCGCGCCGCTTCCCGAGGGCAGGGTCGCCTTCACGACCCTGAAGAGGGACTTCCAGCAGCCCGCGACCTTCCCCGAGCGGGAGGAGACGCCCTGGACGCACGGCGGGCCGCCGCCCGAGTACGTGCCCGCCGAGGAGGACGCCGTGGAGGAATGGGCATGACGATCGTCGATGAGGTGCTCGCCGACCTGACGAGCCGCCGGCATCGCGGGGTGATCGTCGACTCGCCTCCCGGGGCCGGCAAGTCGACGCTCGTCGTCACCGCCGCCCGCCACCTGGCCGCGCTCGGCGAACGCCTGATGATCATCGCGCAGGTGAACGAGCAGGTCGACGACCTGATCGACCGCCTGTCGTCCAAGGAACCCACGCTCGCCATCGGCCGCCTGTCGGCCACCTCCTACAAGCCCAGCGAGCGGGTGCTGCGGCCCAACGTGACGATCGCCGGCAAGGTCGGCGAGCTGGGCGAGCCCGCGGTGACCATCGCCACCTCCGCCAAGTGGGCGACGCTGAGCGACGGGCGGTGGGACTGGGCGATCGTCGACGAGGCCTACCAGATGCGCTCCGACATGCTGCTGCGCGTGGCCGGGCGGTTCGAGCGGGCGCTGTTCGTGGGCGATCCCGGGCAGCTCGACCCGTTCTCGCCGGTGGAGGGCGAGCGGTGGACGGGGTTGTCGTGGGATCCGGTGCAGAGCGCGGTGTCGGTGCTGCGGCGGCACAACCCGGAGCTGCCGGTGCACCGGCTGCCGGTGTCGTGGCGGCTGCCCGCCTCGGCGGCGCCGGTCGTGTCCGACGCGTTCTACCCGTTCACCGGCTTCACCTCGGGAACCGGGTTCGGTGACCGGCGGCTCGAGTTCCCCGCCCTTGAGGCTGCCATGGGGTCCGCGACGGGCTCCGGCACGGGGTCCGCCAGCGGGTCCGCCACCGGGTCCGCGGTCGACCTCGCCATGGGGTCCGCCGTCGACCTCGCCATCGACGAGGCCGCGTCGTCGGGGTGGGCCCTGCTGGAGCTGCCCGCCCGTCACACCATGCGCACCGACGCCGAGGCCGTCGAGGCCATCGTCCGCCTCGTCGCCCGGCTGCTGGAGCGCGGCGGCACGACGCACGACGAGCACGGCTCCCGGCCGCTGACCGCCGACCGGGTCGCGGTCGGCGCCGCCCACCGCGACCAGGTCGCCGCCATCAGGGCGGCCGGTCTGCCCGCCGGGGTCACCGTCGACACCGCCAACCGGCTGCAGGGCCGCGAGTACGACGTGACGGTCGTCCTGCACCCCATGTCGGGCCGCCGCGACGTCACCGACTTCCACCTCGCCCCCGGACGGCTCTGCGTGCTGACCTCACGGCACCGCCACGCGTGCGTCGTCGTCGCCCGCGCCGGCATTCCCGACGTGCTCGACGCCCACCCGTCGACCGAGCCCGTGCACCTGGACGTGCCGGTCGCCTTCCCTGACGGCTGGGAGGCCAACCAGGCGCTGCTCGCCCATCTCGCCAAGCATCGGATCTCATGTCCATGACCGTTGATTGCAAATACATAGCAACCATCTGAAAAATACTGCGCATCTCTTGTGAGATGTCTGCGCGTCGCCTACTGTCGGCTCACCCCCCGACAGAAACGAGTGTGCGATGCGCGCTTTAGCGACAGTTCTGACGGCCGCGGCGGTCCTGGTGGCCGGAACTCCCCCGGCCGTCGCCCAGGCTCGGGCGCAGGCTCCGGTGGTGACCAGGGCGGCGCTCGACCCCGCTCTGGTGGCCGGGCGAGGCGCCGGCGTGGCCTTCGCCGAGCAGGAGGCGGAGAACGCCGCGACCAGCGGGACGGTCATCGGGCCGGACCGCACGGCCTACACGCTGCCGTCGGAGGCCTCGGGGCGGAAGGCGGTCAGGCTCGCGCCGGGCCAGCACGTCGAGTTCACGCTGCCGAGCGCGGCCAACGCGATCACCGTGCGCTACAGCATCCCCGACTCCCCCGGCGGCGGGGGCATCACCGCGCCGCTGGAGGTGAGCGTCAACGGGCGCGACAAGCGCATCATGACGCTGACCTCGCAGTACTCCTGGCTGTACAACCAGTACCCGTTCAGCAATGACCCCCAGGGCGACCTGCTGCACCCCGACTGGTGGGTGACCGAGTGTGCGTGCGTGCCCGCCGCGACCGACCCCAGGCCGGTCTTCGCCAAGCCGTTCCGTCCCTCGCACTTCTACGACGAGCAGCGGCTGCTGCTGGGCAGGAAGTACCAGGCCGGTGACCGGGTGCGGCTGACCGCGGCGGCGGGCGCCGAGTGGACGGTGATCGACCTGCTCGACAGCGAGCTCGTCGGCCTGCCGTACGTGAACCTGAAGGCGGCGAACGTGCTGCTGTTCGGGGCCGACCCGAGCGGGCGGCGCGAGTCGGCCGACGCCTTCGACAAGGCGATCGCCTTCGCCAAGCGCAAGGGGCTGAAGGTGTACGTCCCGCCGGGCGTCTACCAGGTCAACCGGCACATCGTCGTCGACGACGTGACCATCGAGGGCGCGGGCAACTGGTACACGATCATCAGGGGCAAGCAGGTCACCCTCGACGAGCCGCTGCCCGACGGTTCCGTGCACACCGGCGTCGGCTTCTACGGCAAGCCCGCCTCCGAGGGCGGCAGCCGCAACGTGCACCTGAAGGGCTTCGCGATCGAGGGCGACGTGCGCGAGCGCATCGACACCGACCAGGTCAACGGCATCGGCGGCGCGATGAGCGACTCCAGCGTCACCGGCCTGCACATCCGCCACACCAAGGTCGGCCTCTGGTTCGACGGGCCGATGTCGAAGGTCAGGATCAGCGGCAACATCATCGTCGACCAGATCGCCGACGCCCTGAACTTCCATACCGGCGTCACCGACTCGGTCGTGTCGAACAACTTCGTCCGCAACACCGGCGACGACGGCCTCGCGATGTGGTCGGAGAAGTCCGCCAACGCCCGCAACGTCTTCGACCGCAACACGATCCAGACGCCCGTGCTCGCCAACGGCATCGCGATCTACGGAGGAACGGACAACACGATCTCCAACAACCTCGTCGCCGACCCGATCCGTGAGGGCAGCGCCATCCAGGTCGGCTCCCGCTTCGGCGCCGAGCCCTTCACCGGCTCGATGTGGATCACGAACAACACGACCGTGCGCTCCGGCACCTTCGAGCTGAACTGGAAGATCGGGCTGGGCGCGATCTGGTTCTACGCGCTGGAGAAGAACATCGAGGCCGACATCCAGGTCGTGGGCAACCACTTCCTCGACAACACCTACAACGCGATCATGCTGGTCAGCGAGTGGTCGGTGAAGGACCTCTACTCGATCAGCAACGTGCACTTCAAGGACATCCGCGTCGACGGCACCGGCACGTCGGTCGTCAGCGCCCGTGTGAAGGGCTCGGCCACCTTCGAAAACGTCGACGCCCGCAACGTCGGGGCGGTCGGGGTGAACAACTGCGGCTCGTTCAACTTCCCGCCGACCGGCTCGGAGTTCTCCCTGAACGACCGGGGCGGCAACGACGGCGGATGGCTGGCGCCGTGGATGCTGCCCAACACCATCACCTGCGACGACCGCCCGCCCGTGGTCGCCCCGCCGGCGCCGTCCCCGTGGATTGTCGGAGGCGGCTCCTAAGCTGAGTGGCATGGTCGCCACGTGGACGGACGCCGACGTCTCCCGCGTGCACGCGCGGCTTCTCGACCTCGTCTCCGGGCTTCCGGGGGTCGAGGTCGAGGAGTCGTTCGGGCACGTCTCCCTCATGGCCGGGCGGCGCAGGATCGCCTGGTTGCTGCTCGACCACCACGGTGACGGGCGGCTGGCGCTGGTGGTGAAGGCGCCGCCCGGGGAGCTGGAGACGCTGATGGCCGGCGACGGGGAGAGGTATTTCCGCCCCGCGTACGTCAGGCATTGGGTGGGGGTGGAGATGCACGCCGTCACGCCCGACTGGGCGGAGGTCGGGGCGCTGCTGGAGCAGGCGTGGCGCATGGTGGCGGGTAAGCGCGCGGTGGCCGCCTACGACGCGGCCAAGGGCGAGACCGAGCGCAAGGGTGAGACCGAGCGCGAGACCGAGGACGGAGGCGAGGGCGCAGGCGAGGGCGCAGGCGGAGGCGCCGTCTGACGGTCGTCAGTCCGGAGACTGGGGCAGTTTCACCGTGCCGCGGCGCTTCGAGGGTGCGGAGGGCGGGGGGACGACGGGGCCGATGTCGCCGTCAGGGGCCTCGTCGAGGTCGACGATCACCGGGGCGTGGTCGCTGGGCCCCGTGCCCTTGCGTGCCTGGCGGTCGACCCACGCCGCGCGCACCCGCTCGGCGACGGGCGTGGAGGCGAGCACCAGGTCGATGCGCATGCCGAGGTCCTTGTGGAACATGCCCGCCCGATAGTCCCAGTAGGTGAAGATCCGGTTGTCGGGCCACCTGTCGCGGACGACGTCGTGCAGCCCGAGCGCCTGCAGGTCGGCGAGGGCGGCGCGTTCGGGGGCGGTGACGTGCGTCGAGCCCACGTAGGCCGCGGGGTCGAAGACGTCGGCGTCGGCGGGGGCGATGTTGACGTCGCCGCACACCATCGCCTCCCTCGGCCCCGTCTTGACCACCTCACGCAGCGCCGCCAGCCAGGCGAGCTTGTAGTGGTAATGGTCGGAGCCGGGCGTGCGGCCGTTGGGCACGTAGACCGAGTGCACGCGCACCCCGCCGCAGGTGGCGGCGACGACTCTGGCCTCCTGATGAGGGAAGCCCGGCCCGCCGGGCAGGCCGGTGACGACGTCGTCGAGGCCGACGCGCGACAGCACGGCCACGCCGTTCCACTGCGGCTGGCCGTGCGCGGCGATCTCGTAGCCGCGGGCGGCCAGCTCGCCGCCGAGCAGCTCGGTGAAGGCCGCGTCGGAGAGTTTGGTCTCCTGCAGGCAGACGACGTCGGGCTTGCGCTGGTCGAGCCACGGCAGCAGGCGTGGCACGCGCTGCTTGACGGAGTTGACGTTCCAGGTCGCTACACGCACCTGTCCCACGATAGACCGCGGGGGTGACAGGGAGATGTGGCGGCGCTCCAGAACCTGGTGGCCGTACGGCGGGCGGCTCCCTCTCCTCCGGGCGGCGGGAGAAGAGGGAGGATGACCTCAGAACCCCTGGGCGAGGCGGTAGTAGGCCTGGTTCCAGCGCAGCTCCTTGGCGAACTGGCGCGGCGTGGTGTCGCGGTCGATGACGACGAGTTCGACGCCGAGCATGTCGGCCAGGTCCGTCAGTTCCTCGGCGCCCACGGAGGTCGAGAGCACGGTGTGGTGCGGGGCTCCGGCGGTGAGCCAGGCCTCGGCGGAGGTACGCAGGTCGGGGCGGGGGCGCCAGATCGCTCGGGCGACGGGCAGGTTCGGCAGCGGCCGCAGCGGCGCCACCAGATCGACCTCGTTGGCCACCAGCCGGAACCGGTCGCCCAGATCGGCCAGCCCGACCACCACGCCAGGACCCTGGGCGGCGTCGAAGACCAGACGGACCGGGTCCTCACGGTTGCCGATGCCCAGCGGGTGGATCTCGCACGACGGAGTGCCGGCCGCGATCGACGGGCAGACCTCCAGCATGTGCGCGCCCAGGATCAGCTGCTCGCCGGGCACCAGATGGTAGGTGTAGTCCTCCATGAAGCTGGTCGCGCCGCCCGGGGCCATCGCCTTGAGGGTGCGCACCAGGACCGAGGTCTTCCAGTCGCCCTCGCCACCGAAGCCGTAACCGTCGGCCATCAGCCGCTGCACGGCCAGGCCCGGCAACTGGCGCAGACCGCCGAGGTCCTCGAAGTTGGTGGTGAACGCCTTGAACCCGCCTGATTCGAGGAAGCCGCGCAGGCCGATCTCGATACGGGCGGCGTAGCGCAGCGACTCGCGCCGGTCGCCGAGCAGCTCCGGGGCCACCCGGTAGAGCTCTGCGTACTCCTTGACCAGCGCCGAGACGTCCGCGTCCGCCACGGCGTCGACGGCTTCGACCAGGTCGTTGACGCCGTAGGTGTTGACCGAGACCCCGAACCGCAGCTGCGCCTCGACCTTGTCGCCCTCGGTGACGGCCACGTCGCGCATGTTGTCGCCGAAGCGGGCGAGTTTCAGAGTTCTGAGCTCGTTGAAGCCTCTGGCCGCCGCGACCCAGGCGTTGACGCGTTCCGCGACGGCGGGGTCGCTGACGTGTCCGGCGACCGTCTTACGCGCCACCCCCAACCGCGTCTGAATGAACCCGAACTCACGATCACCATGCGCGGCCTGGTTCAAATTCATGAAATCCATGTCGATCGACGCCCACGGCAACTCGACATTGGCCTGCGTATGCAGATGCAGCAACGGCTTACGCAACGCATCCAACCCCGCGATCCACATCTTCGCCGGCGAGAAGGTGTGCATCCACGCGATCACCCCCGTACACGCGTCATCGGCGTTGGCCTCCAGCATCACCCGCCGGATCGCCGCCGCATCCGTCAGCACCGGCCTCCACTCCACCGCCACCGGTAGCGCAGAGGCGATCGCCTGCGACTGCTCAGCCACCTGCGCGAGAGTCTCCTCGCCATACAGATGCTGGCTGCCGGTCAGGAACCAGATGCTCATCGGGGGCTCCTTTGTCCATACACGTTCTGGTAACGGTCATACAGCCGGTCGACATCGGCCCGCGCGATCGGCACCGGCTCACCCAGCTGACGGGAGATGTGCACGGTGCGGGCCACGTCCTCACACATCACCGCCGCCTTCACCGCCGCCCGCGGAGTGGCGCCGATGGTGAACACGCCGTGATTCCTCATCAACACCGCAGGCGAACGATGACCCTTCAGCGTGGCCACGATGCCCTGCCCGATCGAGTCGTCACCGATCAACGCGAACGGCCCCACCGGGATCTCCCCGCCGAACTCATCGGCCATCGCGGTCAGCACACACGGAATCGCCTCATCCCGGGCCGCCCACGCCGAAGCGTAGGTGGAATGGGTGTGCACCACCCCACCCACCTGCGGCATGTGCCGGTAAACGTAGGCGTGCGCGGCGGTGTCACTGGACGGGGCATGCTCACCCTCCACCAGGTTGCCGTCCAAGTCGCAGACGACCATCGCCTCCGGGGTGAGCTCGTCGTAGGACACCCCGGACGGCTTGATCACGAACAGGTCCTCGCCCGGAATCCGGCCCGACACATTCCCCGCCGTCCACGCCACCAGATGGTTACGCACCAGCTCGGCGTGCAAGTCACAGACGATCTTCCTCATGCGCGGTCCCTCAACGCCCGCAACCCGTGCAACACCCTGCCATCGGCGAAGGTGTCATGCAGCTCGCGGTAGACGGCATACAACTGGTCATAGGCATCCGCCCGCTCCGCATCCGGCTCGTAAGCCTTCTCGACCCGCTTGCCCATCGCCTTGGAGGCCTGCTGAATGTCCGGATACGCCCCCGCCGCCACCGCGGCGTGAATCGCCGAACCCAGCGCCGGGCCCTGATCGGAACCGATCACCGACAACGGACGACGCAGCACATCGGCGTAGATCTGCATCAAGAACGCGTTCTTCAACAACCCGCCGGCCACGATGAACTCCTCCACCGCCACCCCGGCCGCCTCGAACGCCTCCACGATCACCCGAGCACCGAACGCGGTCGCCTCGACCAACGCCCGATACACCTCCTCCGGCCGGGTCGCCAGCGTCTGACCCACGATCACCCCGGACAGGTGATGGTCGACCAGCACCGAACGGTTACCGTTGTGCCAGTCCAGCGCCACCAGCCCGTGCTCACCCACCCGCTGCCCAGCCGCCAGTTCGGTCAGCTCCTCGTGGGTACGGCCGACCTGCTCAACCCACCAGCCGAAGATGTCACCCACCCCCGACTGGCCCGCCTCATAACCCCACAGGCCCGGCACGATCCCATCGGCCACCACCCCGCACATGCCCGGCACCTCGGCCAGCCGATCCGACGGCATCACATGACAGGTCGACGTCCCCATGATCGCCACCATCTGCCCCGGCCGCACCGCATCGGCCGCCGCCGAGGTCACATGCGCATCCACATTGCCGACCGCGACCGCGATCCCCTCCGGCAGCCCCGTCCACGCCGCCGCCCGAGCACTCAGCCGCCCGGCCAGCCCGCCCAGCGGCGCGAGCGGCGCGGTGGCCAGCTTGTCCACGAACCCCTCGAAACCGGGGTTGAGCGCCGCCAGGAACTCCCGCGACGGGTAGCGGCCGTCCTGAAAGATCTCCTTGTAACCGGCGGTGCACACATTGCGTGACTCCACCCCCGTCAGCTGCCAGACGATCCAGTCGGCCGCCTCGATCCACCGCTCAGCCCTGCCATACAGCTCAGGATCCTCTTCGAGCAGCTGCAGGCCCTTGGCGAACGCCCACTCCGCCGAGATCTTCCCGCCATAGCGCGGCAACCACGCCTCACCCCGGGCAGCGGCCAGCGCGTTGATCCGGTCGGCATGCGCCTGAGCGGCGTGATGCTTCCACAACTTCGGCCACGCGTGCGGCCGATCCGGCTCGGCGACACACAACGGCTCACCCTCGGCGGTCGTGGGCAAGATGGTGCACGCGGTGAAATCGGTGCCGATCCCGATCACGGAGGCCGGATCCACGCCCGCGGCGGCGATCGCCTCCGGCACGGCGGTCTTGAGCACCTCGATCCAGTCGTGGGGCGACTGCAACGCCCAGTCAGGTCCGAGCCGTACGCCGGAGCCGGGCAGGTGCTCCTCGATCACCGCGTCGCCGTACTCGTGCACGGCGCTCGCGAGCTCCGCGCCGTCGGCGGCGCGGACTACGACGGCGCGGCCGGACAGCGTGCCGAAGTCGACGCCGATGACATGGCTGTTAGCGTTCACATCCTGCTCCAACTCTCACTCTCGTCCGAGGTGTCTCACGGTCAGCGCGCGGGTGACGTGCTGGATCTGACGACGAAGCCCGGCCGTACGACCAGCCGCTCGTAGGTGCCGGGGCCGCTGGAGTCGATCTGGCGCAGCAGCACGTCGATGCAGTGGCGGCCGACGATGTCGAAGTCCTGCCTGACGGTGGTCAGCGGCGGCGAGAAGAACGCCGACTCGGGGATGTCGTCGAAGCCGACCAGGCTGATCCGCTCGGGGACCTTGACGCCTTCCTCCGTGAAGGCCCGCAGCGCGCCGAGCGCCATCTGATCGTTGGCGACGAAGACCGCCGTCACCTCGTCCATGCCCGCCAGGCGCTTGCCCGCCTCGTAGCCGGCGCGCGGGCTCCAGTCGCCGGGCAGCGGCTCGGGCACCTGGCGGCCGGCCGCCTCCAGGGCGCTGCGCCAGCCTTCGAGCCGGCCCTCGGCCTCCAGCCAGTCGGGCGGTCCCGCGATGTGCCAGACGGTCTCGTGACCCAGGTCGAGGAGGTGCTGGGTGGCGAGCCTGGCGCCCTCGATCTGGTCGATGCAGACGACCGAGACGTTGGCCCGGTGGGTGCCCTCGACCGCGACGGCGGGCAGGCCCTGCGGCAGCTTCTCCAGCGCGCGGGCGGCCGAGCGTTGCGGGGCGACGACGATGACGCCGTCGACGCCCTGCTCGGTGAGGTAGTCGATGGCGTCGCGCACGTTGGCGGCGTCGAGCGACTTCAGGCTGACGATGCTGATGAAGTAGCCCGCCGTGCGGGCGGCCTGCTCGATGCCGTAGATGGTGCTGGCCGGGCCGTACAGGGTGGTGTCGAAGCTGACGACGCCGAGGGTGCGCGAGCGGTTGGTGACCAGCGCGCGGGCCACCAGGTTGCGCCGGTAGCCGAGCTGGTCGATCGCCTCGAGCACCCTGGCCTTGGTGTCGGAGCGCACGTTGGGATGGTCGTTCAGGACGCGCGAGACCGTCTGGTGGGACACCCCCGCGAGCCTGGCGACGTCGGACATCACCGGCGGGCGGCGCCTGTCAGTCGATCCCACGGATGTTCCT
The DNA here is from genome assembly GCF_013761175.1 of Nonomuraea soli. Lineage (GTDB taxonomy): Bacteria > Actinomycetota > Actinomycetes > Streptosporangiales > Streptosporangiaceae > Nonomuraea > Nonomuraea soli. The sequence goes on along the minus strand of NZ_JACDUR010000002.1, from coordinate 941,242 downwards.
TTCGCTGGACTGCCCCAATTCTGCCGCAGAAAGGATGCGCTCGGTCATGGCGAGCGCCGGGGGCGGCGCATGGAGAAGACCCGCTGCAGCAGGATGAAGACGAACAGCAGCAGACCGATGAAGATCTTCGTCCACCAGGAGCTCAGCGTTCCCTCGAAGCTGATGATGGTCTGGATGAGATGGAGCACCAGCACGCCGAGCACGGTGCCGATGAGCAGTCCCGACCCTCCGGTCAGCAGGGTGCCGCCGATGACGACGGCGGCGATCGCGTCGAGTTCCATGCCCACCGCGTGCAGGCCGTACCCGGACAGCATGTAGAACGACAGCAGGACCCCGCCCAGCGCCGAGCAGAACCCGCTGATCGTGTAGACCGCGATCTTGGTCCGGCCTACGGACAGGCCCATGAGCAGCGCCGACTGCTCGCTGCCGCCGACCGCGTAGACGCTGCGCCCGAGCCGCGTGTAGTGCAGGACGTAGGCTCCGACGGCCACCACGGCCAGGGCGATCAGCACGCTCGGCGAGATCCACAGTCCGGCGAACAGGTCGATCTGCGTCTGGGCGAAGGCGGTGAAGGTCGGGTCGTCGATCTTGATGGAGTCGGTGCCGATCGTGTAGCACAGGCCGCGGGCCAGGAACATGCCGGCGAGGGTGACGATGAACGGCTGGATCTCGAAGACGTGGATGATGAAGCCCATCACCGCGCCGAGCGTCGCGCCGATCAGCAGGACCAGGGGCACCACCACGTACGGCGGCCAGCCGGGGCCGGCCATCAGGCTCGCCGCGATCATCGTCGACAGCGCCACCACCGAGCCGACCGACAGGTCGATGCCGCCGGTAAGGATGACGAAGGTCATGCCGACCGCGACGACCAGGAGGAAGGCGTTGTCGATGAAGGCGTTCAGGATGATCTGGCCGCTGAAGAATCCCTCGTAGCGCAGCCCGCCGGCGACGAACATGGCCAGGAACAGCCCGAACGTCACCAGGACCGGCACGTAGCGCGGGTTGGTGAGGGTGGCCGCGGTGGCCTTGGGCAAGGTGGCGATGCTCATGCCGACACCCGCACCTTCTCCCCCGGCACCGGGCCGGGCGCTGGGGGCCGTCTGCGGCGGCCGAGGACCTTGGCCCGGAAGGCCGGCGACTGGATCAGGCAGACCACGGTGACCACGAGCGCCTTGAACAGCAGCGTCGTCTCCGGTGGCACACCGATGGAGTAGATGGTGGTCGTGAGCGTCTGGATGATCAGCGCCCCCAGGATCGTGCCGCCGAGCGAGAACCGCCCGCCCAGCAGCGAGGTCCCGCCGATGACGACCGCGAGGATGGCGTCCAGCTCGATCCAGAGCCCGGCGTTGTTGCCGTCGGCGCTGGAGACGTTGGAGCTGATCATCAGGCCGGCCAGTCCCGCGCACAGCGCGGCGAAGGCGTAGACGACGATGATGATGCCCTTCGAGCGCACCCCGGCGAGCCTGCTGGCCTCGGCGTTGCCGCCGACCGCCTCGATGAGCAGGCCGAGCGCCAGCCGCCTGACGAGGAAGGCGGTGACCGCCAGCACCGCCAGGACCAGCAGGATCCCGAACGGCACGGCGAGCAGGTAGCCGCCGCCGATGAGCTTGTAGGCGGGGTTGACGATCGTGATGATCTGCCCGTCGGTGATGAGCTGGGCCAGGCCGCGCCCGGCGACCATGAGGATGAGGGTGGCGATGATCGGCTGGATGCCGACGGTCGCGACCAGGAAGCCGTTCCAGGCTCCGAGCAGCACCGACAGGCCGAGGGCGAGGGCGACCGCCCAGGCGACGCCGGCGTCCTGGCTGATCTGCAGGCACGCCAGCGCGCCCGAGATGGCCACGACCGAGCCGACCGACAGGTCGATGCCGCCGGTGGCGATGACGAGGGTCATGCCGAGCGAGACCAGCATGAGCGGGGCGCCGAAGCGCAGGATGTCGATCAGGCTGCCGTACAGGTGGCCGTCGCGCATCTGGATCGACAGGAAGTTCGGGGTGAAGACCACGTTCACCAGGAGCAGCAGCGCCAGGATCACCAGCGGCCAGAGCAGGCGCCTCATCGCGCGCCTCCCCGGGCGATCGTCTCCATGAGCGCCTCCGTGGTCAGCTCGTCGTCGTTGGGCAGGACCGCCACCAGCCGCCGGTCGCGCAGCACGCCCACCTTGTGGCTGAGCCGCAGCACCTCTTCGAGCTCGGCGGAGATGAACAGCACCGCGACCCCGCCGTCGGACAGCTCGACGACGAGCCGCTGGATCTCGGCCTTGGCCCCGACGTCGATGCCGCGCGTGGGCTCGTCGAGGATGAGCAGCCGGGGTTCGAGGATGAGCCACCGGGCCAGCAGGACCTTCTGCTGGTTGCCGCCCGACAGGTTGCGCACGGGAATCTCGGGATGGGCCGGGCTGATCTTCAGCGCGGCGATGTACTTGGCGACGAGCTTGTCCTGCTGCTCTCTCGGCACGGGCCTGGTCCAGCCGCGGGTGGCCTGCAGCGCCAGGATGATGTTCTCGCGCACGGTGAGCTCGGGGACCAGGCCGTCGCGTTTGCGGTCCTCCGACAGGAACGCGATCTTCCGTTGCATCGCGGCGCGCGGCGAGCGCAGCGCCGCGGGTTCGCCGCCGTAGACGACCTGGCCGCCGGTCGCGTGGTCGGCGCCGAACAACAACCGCGCCGCCTCCGTACGGCCGGAGCCGAGCAGCCCGGCCAGCCCCACCACCTCGCCTTCGTGGATGGTGAGGGTGAACGGCTCGACGGCCCCGGCTCGGCCCAGCGCCTGCGCCTGCACCAGGGGCTCGTCGAAGGCCCTGGCCTCGCCGTGGAGCTTTTCGAGGTCGGCCAGCACCTGGCCGATCATCTTGGCGACCAGCTCGACCTGCGGCAGCTCGCGGGTCAGGTACTCACCCACGAGCCGGCCGTTGCGCAGGATCGTCATCCGGTCGGCGATCTCGTAGATCTGGTCGAGGAAGTGCGAGACGAACAGGATCGCGATGCCCTGCGCCTTCAGGGCGCGCATCACGTCGAACAGCTGCTCCACCTCCCCCGCGTCGAGGCTGGAGGTGGGCTCGTCCAGGATCAGCACGCGCGCCTCGATGTCGACCGCGCGGGCGATGGCGACCATCTGCTGCACGGCCAGCGAGTGGCTCGACAGCGGCGTCGACACGTCCAGGTCGATGCCGAGCCCGGCCAGTAGTTCGCTCGCCCTGGCGCGCATGCGTTTCCAGTCGATGCGGCCCCTGCGGCGCGGCTCGCGGCCGATGAAGATGTTCTCGGCCACCGACAGGTTCGTGCAGAGGTTGACCTCCTGGTAGACCGTGCTGATCCCGGCCTGCTGGGCGGCCAGGGGGCTGGAGAAGGCCACCTGCTGCCCGGACAGCTCGATCGTGCCCGCGTCGATCTCGTACACCCCGGTCAGGACCTTGATCAGGGTGGATTTGCCGGCGCCGTTCTCTCCCATCAGGGCGTGCACCTCGCCGGGCAGCAGCCGGAAGTCGACGCCGTCGAGCGCCACCACTCCGGGGAACTGCTTGCCGATGCCCCGCATCAGCAGGATCGGCCCCGTCAAGGACTCCGTCTTGCCACTCACCGCATTCCTCTTCTTCTTCCTCGATCCGCGTCGCGGCGCCCCACCCGCGCGCCGGCCGGCCGTCTCCCTGGACAGACGCCGGCCGGGCGCGGCGGGTGGGGGTGACCCATGCGTGCCGTACGGACCACGGGGGTCCGTGTACGGCGGGGCGGATCAGTACTGGCGGGTGGACAGGACTTCCTTGGCCTGCTCCTGCGTGAAGGTGGTCTCCTCGGTGACGACGCGCGGCGGCACCTGCTCACCCTTGAGCACCTTCTTGGCGAGGTCCATCAGCTGCGGGCCGAGCAGCGGCGAGCACTCGACGATGAAGTTGATCTTCCCGTCGGCGAGCGCCTGCATGCCGTCCTTCACCGCGTCGACGGTGATGATCTTGATGTCCTTGCCGGGCACCTTGCCCGCGCCCTCGATCGCCTCGATCGCGCCGAGCCCCATGTCGTCGTTGTGCGCGTAGAGCACGTCGATGTCGGGGTTAGACTTGAGGAAGGCCTCCATGACCTCCTTGCCCTTGGCGCGGGTGAAGTCACCGGTCTGCGTGGCGATGATCTTGAACTTGGGATCGGCGCCGACGACCTCGAGGAAGCCCGCCTTGCGGTCGTTGGCCGGGGCCGAGCCGGTGGTGCCCTGGAGCTCGACGATGTTGACCGGGTCGGTGGAGCTCTTATACTCCTCGACCAGCCACTGGCCGGCCTTCTTGCCCTCCTCGACGAAGTCGGATCCGAGGAAGGTCTTGTAGAGGGTGGTGTCCTTGGAGTCGACGGCCCGGTCGGTGAGGATGACCGGGATGTTGGCCCGCTTGGCCTCCTGGAGCACGGTGTCCCAGCCCGACTCCACGACCGGCGAGAAGGCGATGATGTCGACCTTCTGCTGGATGAAGGAGCGCAGGGCCTTGATCTGGTTCTCCTGCTTCTGCTGGGCGTCGGAGAACTTCAGGGTCACGCCGGCGTTCTTGGCGGAGTCCTGGACGGACTTGGTGTTGGCGGTGCGCCAGCCGCTTTCGGCGCCGACCTGGGAGAAGCCCATCGTGATGGTGTCATCGCCCGAGCTGGTGGCGCTGGTGGCGCCACCCCCGCTGCCACAGGAGGCCGTCAGGACGGCGGCGAGTACCAGTGCCGAGATCCTCTTTAACACGCGAGGAACTCCCTTCGTGTGTGAGCGCTAACAGACATCAGGCCGAAGCCTGGCATTGATCGGCTAGCTCTTTCTGGCTTGGGTCGACTGTGAGCGTTAACAACACATCACGTCAAGGTTTCCGCGCATCACGGTCCGGTCACGTGAGCGCCACCTGCCCGTTCGCGACTAGAACAGCGTGGGCGGCTCGACCTCGACCGGTTCCGGCAGCGGATCGAGTCCGGGCACGCGCGCCCGCACCTCGTCGTGGAAGCGGCGAGCCAGCGTGAGGGCCTGGGCGTTGTCGGGCGTGTGAATGAAGATCGTCGGCGTGCGGCCCTCGTTCAGCCACGCCACGGCGACCTCCACCCAGAACCGCCAGCCCTCGACGGTCAGTCCGGTGTCGTCGCGTCCGAGGTAGCGCACGATCGGCCGGTCGGTGAGAGCCGCGCTGCGGCGCGGCACACGCGGCTTCTTGGTCCACGCGTCGCGCTCGGCGTCGCTCGTCGGCGGCGACGCGAAGAGCGTGGTGGTGTCGAACGGCACCCACTCGGCGCCGTTCAGCGCCCGCGCCAGCCGCCGCTCCTCCCCCGCGTCGGCGAAGAAGGCCCGGTGGCGCACCTCGACGGCCGAGCGGTAGGCCCGGGGGACGCGGCGCAGGAACCTCTCCAGCACCGCGACGTCACCGGGCCCGAAGGAGCCGGGCAGTTGCACCCACAGCGCCTCGACCCGCTCGCCCAGGGGCTCGATCGCGTCGAGGAAGGTGCGCATCTCGACGTCGACGCCGGTCAGGCGCCGCTCGTGGGTGACGATCTTGGGCAGCTTGACCACGAAACGGAAGCCGGGATCCGTCTGGCCCGCCCAGGTCTCGACCGTGGCGCGGGAGGGGATGGCGTAGAACGTGGTGTTGCCCTCGACGGCGGTGCACCGGGAGGCGTAGGAGCGCAGCCGCTCGCCGGGCGGCAGCGTGTGCCCCGGCCAGGCCGCGTGCGTCCACATCGCGCATCCCACATGAAGCCGCATGAACGCCACGCTATCGGCACATCCGGCTAGCGGCGCGGCAGCATGCACATGGTGTCGAGGCCGAGGATGCGGTTGAGGCGGCCGAAGGCCAGCCACGAGCCCAGGCACATCGACAGCTCCACCACCTCCCGCTGGTCGTAGTGCGCGCCCATCCTGGCCCAGAACTCCTCGTCGAGCCCGTGATGGTCGAGCGCGTAGCGCTCGGCGAACTCGGCGGCCAGGCGCGTACGCTCGTCGAACAGCGTGGTGGTGCGCCACTCCGACACCGCGTCGAGGAAGCCCTCCTCGACCTTCTCGCCGTCGCGCTCGGTGCGCCAGTCGAGGCAGAAGACGCAGCCGTTGATCTGCGCGATGCGCAGCCTGGCCGCCTCGAACTCGCGCAGCCCCAGCGTGGTGTGCGCGTAGACGGCCAGCGAGAAACCGGCCGCGGCCGGGCCGATGCCGGGGACCATCTCGCCCCAGACGTACTCGATGGGGTCGCGGCCCTGCGGGATGTCGACGTTCACGAGAGCCTTCCGGGTCGCAGGGGCACGTCCAGGCCGTCGTAGAGGCCCGGTTCCGCTTCGATCAGCCACGCGATGGCGTGGACCAGCCTGCCGACGGCGGTCGCGTTGCCGCCCGCCGCGCAGTTGCCTTCCTCGTCCACCGCCTGGACGGAGACCTCGATGTGCGGGTCGCCCTCGATGATGACCCGGTGGGCGCCGTCCAGCCCGCCCGGCGGGCTGGGCCAGGAGGGCATGCACGAGGGATGGATGCGGGTGACGTGCTCGACGACGATCCTGGGCCGGCCGTCGACGATGCCCTGCACCTCGAAGCGCACGGCGCCCTGGGTCCCGGCCTCGAAGTCGCCCATGCGCTTGGTGCTGACCGTGGACTCCAGGGGCTGCCGGTCGACCGTCTCGCGGATCTCCTCGACCGACGCGCCCAGCGCTCGGGCGATCAGCCGTACCTGCCCTCCCCAGACCATGGAGGGGATGGTCGGCGCGAGCATCGGGGCGTCGTAGTCCAGGGGCTGGCCCATGCCGACCAGGTAGCGGACCGAGTCCTCCTGGTCGTAGGCGGTGTAGTCGAAGATCTCCTGGCAGCGCACGACGTCCACGGTGCTGCCCAGGCCGCTGATGAGGGCGGGCAGGACGTCGTTGCCCCAGCCGGGGTCGACGCCGGAGACGAACAGGGAGCCGCCGCCCTCGGCGATCGCGGTCAGGACCGTCTCGCGCATCTCGGGCGGGGCGTTGCGCTGGTCGTACAGGGCGTAGAGCGAGGGGGTGACGACCACCGCGCCGGCCCTGATCGCCCTGGTGACGTCGGCGAGCGCCTCGTCGGGACGGATGTCGCCGGAGGCGGCGTAGACGACCGCGCCGGGCCGCCGTTCGAGCGCCGCCCCGATGTCGGCAGTGGCGGCCACGCCGAGGTGGGTGCCGAGCCCCGCCAGGTCGCCGGCGTCCCTGCCGACCTTGGCGGGGTCGTGTACCAGGACCGCCGTCAGCTCCAGTTCCGGATGGGCCGCGACGGCGCGGATCGCCGCCCTGCCGACGTTGCCCGTGCCCCAGACCAGCGTCGAGATCATGTCTCGGAGCGTAGCAAGCGCTTGGTTGACACACAAGCGTGTACCGTTCCCCGCATGACCCCCTCTGTGGTCGCCCTCGCCGCCGCCGTGGCGCTCGCCGCGCTCTGGTAGGCCAGGCGTCAGTGGACCGTCGTGACGATCAGCGGGGAGAGCATGGCGCCGACGTACCTGCCGGGAGACCGGGTCCTGGTACACCGCCGTCGCCCCGGCAGGGTCGGGCGCGGCCAGGTGGTGGTCGTGCGTCATCCGGACCTCGAGCGGCTGGCGGTGTTCGGCGACGGCGTCAGGAGCGCCGACTCGCGCCACTGGGGTTACGTCTCGGCCGACCGGCTACTCGGCGTGGTGGCCCGCCGGATGAGCACCTGACAGGGCCGCCGCGCTCATCGACCCCTCGACCACGACGCCTCCCTCGTCGACGAGGTAGAAGCACGGGAGCGGAAGAGATCGGCGATGTCGACGAGGAAGATCAGGAGAACGGCGATCACGAGCGCCACCCCGGCGGCGAGCGCGACGCCCGCCGGATGCGCGGGTTCGTGCGCGTGCCGTACGGCCAGGCCCGCGGCGACCAGCGCGGCCAGGAGCGTGTTGCGGACCAGGTGCGCGGCGCCGAGCGGGACGGCGGAGGCGCCGAAGCACCGGCAGGGCGCCCGCACGGGACGGCGGAGTTCGACGAGGATGACGACGGAGAAGGCCGCCAGGCATCCGGCGGCGAGCACGTACCCGGCCAGGGCCGTGCCGGGGATCAGCAGCAGGACCGCGGCCGCGGCTTCGGCCGCCACGACCCCGGCGGCCGCCGCGACCGCGATCGGCGGGTCTCCCGCGAAAGGCAGGATCCGGCGAATCGATTCCGCGAATTCCCGAATACCGGCCGTTTTACCGAAAGCGGCCGCCGTAGCAGGAACCGCAGTGGGTGTAGGAGCAGTAACCTGCGCCGGGACAGCACCAGGCCGCTGCCTTCGCCTTGGGCAGGAACCGGTTCAGTAACCGGTCGCCCCACGTGTTCGGCATTCGCATTCCCGATCTCACCTCCATTCTCCGGGTTGACCGCTCATCCGCGCAGCGCCCCCGACATGAAGCCGCGCACGTAGTAGCGCTGCAGGATGAGGAAGAGCAGCAGGCATGGCAGCGCCATGAAGACGACGCCGGCCTGCATGGTCGGGTAGTCGACGGCGCCGAAGTTGTGCAGGCGCATGTTGACCACGGCGACCGGAAGGGTGAACCGGTCGTTGGAGCTGATCAGGATCAGCGGCGCCACGTAGTCGTTCCACGAGGCCAGGAAGGCGAACAGGCCGACCGTGACCAGGCCGGGCACCACCGCGGGCAGCAGGATCCTGAGCAGCACGCGCAGGCTCCCCGCCCCGTCGATCATGGCGGCCTCGTCCAGGGTGCGGGGCACGGACTCGAAGGCGTTGCGCATCATGAACACCGCGAACGGCAGCTGGAACATGATCATGACGAGCGCGAGGCCGACGAGCGAGTCCTGCAGGCCCAGCCAGCCCAGCAGCACGTACAGCGGGATCAGGATCGTGGGGTAGGGCACCATGAGGATGGCCAGCGTCAGCACGAACAGCACGCCCCTGCCCGGGAAGGGGAAACGCGCGAACGCGTAGCCGGCCAGGGTGGCCACGGTCAGCGTGCCCGCGACCGTCAGCACGACCAGGATCACGGTGTTCGTCACGTAGACGCCCAGGCCCTCGCCGTAGGTCGCCAGCCGCCGGTAGCTGTCGAGGCTGAAGGCGTCGCCCGGCCTGATCGACGACCAGCCGCTCCACAGCAGCGGGAAGACGAACAGCACCGCGAAGGCGGCCGCGGTGACGTAGTAGGCGGCCCTGTTCACTGTGTCCTCTTCCGGATGAAGGCCAGTTGCAGCGCGTTGAGCACGACCAGGGCGATGAGCACCAGCACCGACATGGCCGCCGCCGATCCCAGGTTGAACCGGACGAACGCCTCCCTGACGATGACCATCACCACGGAGGTCGTGCTGTTGCCCGGGCCTCCCCTGGTGAGGATGTAGAACTGCTCGAAGCCGAGCATCGAGCCGGTCACCATGAGGCAGAGCACCAGCGCGATGGTCGGGCGCATCAGCGGCAGGGTGATCCGGCGGAAGGCCTGGACGGCGGACGCGCCGTCGACCCTGGCCGCCTCGTAGATCTCCGTGGGGATCGTCTGCAGGCCGGTGAGCAGGATGAGCATGTTGAAGCCCGCCCACCGCCAGATGACGAGGGTGACGGTGGAGCCGAAGGCGACCTCGGGGTCTCCCGCCGTCCACGAGACCGGCTCGTCGATGAGGCCGACGGCGACGAGCATGTCGTTCAGCGGCCCGATCTGGTCGCTGAGCAGGCCGAAGAAGAGCAGGGTCGCCGTCGCCCAGCCGACCGCGGCGGGCAGGAAGAAGGCGCCGCGGAAGAGCCCCACGCCGGGCCGCCTGCGCTGGACCAGCAGGGCCAGGCCGAAGGAGATCGTGAAGAGCAGGACGGTCACCACGGCGGTGTACTTCAGGGTGAACACGACCGCGTCCAGGACGAGATCGTTGTCGGCGATGCGGGTGTAGTTGGCGGGCGCGTTGAACGTCGGCGCCGCCAGCAGGGGCCAGTTGTTCAGGGACATCCACACCACGAGGGCCAGCGGGACCACGAAGAACAGGCCCACGATGAGCGCGGCGGGGCTCGCGTAGGCCAGGCCGACCAGCCCGGACGAGCGCCGCCGCGGGCGGCGGGCGCGAGCGTGCGAGCGGTGCGTGGCCGCCGCCACGGGCGCCCGGTCACGGACTCGCTGCGAATTCGACATTCTTTCTCCAGCCGGCGACTGCACGGAGGGTGTCGGAAGCGGCGGGCCACCGCGAGGGGCGACCGGCCGCTTCCGTGCTACTGCTGGTTGAGCGACTGCGTGATGGGCTCGACGCCCGCGGGGAGCGCGCTGGCCGGACCGGCTCCGAACAGGGCGTCGCGGAGGGTCTTGGTCCAGGGGCTCTGGCCGTCGTTGTAGGACTCGTTGAACTTCAGGGCGTACGGCGTGCGCCCGATGGCCATGAGCTCGTTCATCGTCTGGACGCGCGGATCGGTGGCGGCGATGTCGGTGCGCGCCACCGTGGACTTGCTCTTGGCCTGCAGATCGGCCTGGACCTTGTCCGACAGGGTGAAGGCCAGGAAGTCCCAGGCGGCCTCGGCCTTCTCGCTGGTCGCGCTGATGCCGATGACGTCACCGCCGACGAAGGTCATCTTGCCGCCGTTGACGCCAGGGATGGGGGCGACGCCGACGTCGATGCCCTTCTCCTCCAGCAGCCCGAGCCACGCCGACGGTCCCGGTGCGATGGCGATGTTGCCCTTCTGCAGCGCGCCGAGCCAGGTCGTGCCGTTCTCGTCCTTGGAGGCGGGAGCGGCCACGCCGTCGGTGAAGAGCTTGCGGTAGGCGTCGAACACCGCGGTCATCTGGGGCGTGTTGATCGTGCTCTGGGTGCCCTCGGGGTTCATCACCTCGGCGCCGTCGGCCCAGACGGAGGGCCACAGCGTGAAGACGTTGCACCCGCCGCAGTTGCCGCCGAAGTAGGTGCCGTAGGTGTCGCCACCCAGCTTCTCGCGAACGGCGGTGGCCTGCTGGGCGAACTCGGCGAGGGTGGTGGGCGGCTTGTCGGGGTCGAGGCCGGCCTTGGTGTACAGGCCCTTGTTGACGAACATCACCGAGATGTCGACGGTGTGCGGCATCGCGAAGAGCTTGCCGTCCTGGGTGGCGGCCTTGACGTGCGCGGGGGCGACCTTGTCCTTGAACGGGAGCGTCGCGAAGCTGGCGCTGACATCCTGCCACAGGCCCTGCGAGATGTAGTTGGGCGCGAACACCACGTCCGAGGCGAACAGGTCGGGCAGGTTCTTGCCGCCCGCCGCGGTCGCGATCTTGGCCGGGTACTCCTCGTTCGGGTAGGCGGTCACCTCCACCTTGTTGTCATGGCCGGCGTTGTAGGCCTCCGCCAGCGCCTTGGTGTGCGACTCGGTGGCCGCTCTGGTCCACACGGTGATGGTGACCGGCTCCGGCTTGGCGGCAGGGGCCCCAGCAGATGACGCGGCAGGCTGGGCTGTCTCGCCGGACTGGCTGGAACCGCATGCCGTCGCCACCAGGGCAACGCACAGGAAAGCGAGCACGCCGCCAGTCCTGCGGCGTCGGGGCGATCGACTCTTCATGATCCTCTCCTCGCATCCCCCGATATGTCCCTAAAAGGTTTTCGGAAACGTAAACGCCCAGCGTCGGGGCTGTCAATGCCCCTCCACAGTTGCGTTTCCGCCTCGTGGCAGCTACGGTCTGCAAAAATGGACATCAGCAGATCAACGTAACAGTTGCGTTGCGACAGAAAGGTTTTCGGCACGATGAGCTCTGAGCGACCGAGGCGCCCGGCCACGATCTCCGACGTGGCCGCGCTCGCGGGCGTGTCGATCGCCACGGCGTCCAAGGCGCTCAACGGCCGCGACCAGGTGCGCCAGGAGACGAGGAACCGCGTGCTGCAGGCCGCCAAGGACCTCTCCTTCCAGCCCAACGCCCTGGCCAAGGGCCTGCTGTCGGGCCAGACCAGAACCGTCGGCCTGCTCACCAGTGACAGCGTCGGCCGTTTCGGGATCCCGGTGCTGCTCGGCGCGGAAGACGCCTTCGGCGCGGGCGAGATGGCCGTCCTGCTCTGCGACGCCCGCGGCGACGCCATCCGCGAGCAGCACCACCTGCGCACCCTGCTGTCGCGCCGCGTCGACGGACTCATCGTGGTCGGCCAGAGCACCGATCCGCGCCCCTCGATCAGCCGCGACCTGCCGATACCGGTCGTCTACGCGTACGCGCCCTCGGAGGACCCGCAGGACGTCTCGTTCGTCCCCGACGACGTGGAGGGCGCCCGCACCGCCGTCCAGCACCTGATCACCCTGGGCCGCCGGCGCGTCGCCCACATCACCGGCCCCGCCGACTACCAGGCCGCCAGGGACCGGGCGGCCGGGGTGCGATCCGCGCTGGAGGAGGCCGGGCTGGGGCTGTCAGGCGAGGTGCTGTACGGCAGCTGGTCGCAGCGCTGGGGCCGCCAGGCCACCGACATCGTGCTCCGCACCGACCCCGAGGTCGACGCGGTGGTGTGCGGCAGCGACCAGATCGCCGCGGGCTTCGTCGAGGCCGCCAGGGAACGCGGGCGACGGGTCCCCGACGACCTGGCCGTCGTCGGCTACGACAACTGGGAGGTTCTGTCCGCCGAGTCGCGGCCTCCGCTGACCACGATCGACATGAACCTCGAGGTGCTCGGACGCACGGCCGCCCAGCACCTGTTCGCCGCCATCGACGGCAGAGCCACGCCCGGCGTGCACCGCATGCCCTGCCGCCTGGTCATCCGCGAATCCACGCTGCCTTCGTGACCCCTTTACCAGGAGCCCCTGTGACCAGTCCCGTGCTGCCCTCCTCCGGCGTGCTCTCCCCGCTCTTCGTACGGCTGGAGCCCGGGTTCTGGGGTGACCGCGTCCGGCTCGACAACGAGGTGATCATCCCCCACTGCCTGGAGTGGATGGAGAAGGAGGGCTGGGTCGGCAACTTTCGTGGCGAGCTGCCCAGACGTGGACGGGAGTTCTCCGATTCGGAGATCTACAAGCTGCTGGAGGCCATGGCCTGGGCCGGCCATCCCGGATTCGAGGAACTGGCCGGATTCGTGGTGCGGGCCCAGGAGCCCGACGGCTACCTGAACACCCGGTGGTCGAAGGCCCGCTACACCGACCTGGAATGGGGGCACGAGCTCTACTGCTACGGGCACCTGCTCCAGGCGGGCGTGGCCAGGCTGCGCACCCACGGTCCCGACGAGTTCACCGAGGCGGTGCTGCGCGCGGCCGACCACGTGTGCGAGGTGTTCATGGAGGGCACCCGCACCGACGGCCACCCCTGCCTGGAGATGGCCCTGGTCGAGCTGTACCGCAGCACCGGCGCCGAGCGCTACCTGGAGCTGGCCCGGCGCCTGGTCGAGCGGCGCGGCCTGCCCGCCCTGGGCACGATCCACTTCGGCCCCGCCTACTTCCAGGACGACATCCCGGTACGGCGGGCGCGCGTGCTGCGCGGCCACGCCGTGCGGGCGCTCTACCTGGCGAGCGGCGCGGTGGACGTGGCGGTCGAGACGGGCGACGCCGACCTGCTGGCGACGGTCGAGGCGCAGTGGGAGCGCACCGTGGCCCGCCGCACCCACCTGACCGGCGGCATGGGATCGCGCCACGCCGACGAGGCCTTCGGCGACGACTTCGAACTGCCGCCCGACCGGGCCTACGCCGAGACTTGCGCCGGGATCGCCTCGATCATGCTCAGCCACCGGCTGCTGCTGGCCACCGGCCGGGCGCGTTACGCCGACCTGGCGGAGCGGACCATGTACAACGTGCTGGCCACGGCGGTCGCGCTCGACGGGCACTCGTTCTTCTACAGCAATCCGCTGCAGGTCAGGGTGGCCGCGCCCGCCGCCGACGGGATGGTCAGCCACGCGGCCGCCGCGAGCCTGCGCTCGGCGTGGTTCGACGTGTCGTGCTGCCCGAGCAACATCTCGCGCACGCTGGCGGCGCTGCCCGCCTACCTCGCCACCACCGACGCCGGCGGGGTGCGGGTGCACCACTACACGCCAGCCGAGATCCGGGGCGCGGGGATGGCGCTGCGGGTGGAGACCGGGTATCCGTGGTCGGGCGGCGTGCGGGTGCGGGTGCTGGAGGGCGGCGAGGGCGCCGTGTCGCTGCGGGTGCCCGCCTGGGCGGGGGGCGCGGGCTACAGCGTGCACCGCGCGGCCCCGGAAGCGGGCCCCCGATCGCACGCCGGGCCCGACGCCGGACCGCACGACGCCGGACCACACGACGCCGGATCGCGCCGCTCCGGGCCGCACGACGCTGCCGGTGGCGCGCGCGGCCTGGCCGGTGCCGGTTACCTCACCTTGCCGGGGCCGTGGCGGCCCGGCGACGAGATCAGCCTCGACCTTCCGATGGCGCCGCGCTGGACCCGCCCCGACCATCGTGCCGACGCCCTGCGCGGCACCGTCGCGGTCGAGCGCGGCCCCCTGGTGTACTGCGCCGAATCGCCTGGCGACCGGCCGCCCCTGGCCGAGATCGCCGTCCGCCAGGCACCACCGGCCGAGCACGAGGCCGGCGGCGTGGTCGAGCTGGAGGTCGAGGCGGAGCTGCTGACCTCGAAACCGGACGCCTGGCCGTACATGAGCTCACCCGCCTCGGCGCCGGGCGAGAGCACTCCCCTGCGCCTGATCCCCTACCACCGGTGGGGCAACCGCGGCCCGGCCACCATGCGGATCTGGTTGCCCGCCGCCGATTGACAGCCCCGATTGACAGCACTCCCAACCAAGCGCATGCTCAAGTGCGGCGCCAGGCGCGAGGTGCCTCCCCTGACTCAGCAGTCACCGGAAGGAGCCGTCGTGTCCGTGAAACGCACCCGCCGTGAGGTCCTGCGAGGCGCCGCCGGAGCCACAGCCCTGATCGCCACGGGCGGCCTCACCGCGGGCCGTGCCCACGCGAGCGTCGCCGAGTACGACGTGGTGGTGGCCGGCTCGGGCGCGGCGGGCATGACGGCGGCGCTGCGCGCGGCCAAGCTCGGCCTGTCGGCGGTCGTGGTCGAGAAGGCCGCGACGTTCGGCGGCTCGGCCGCACGCTCGGGAGCGGGCATCTGGATCCCCAACAACGAGGTGATCCTGCGGGCGGGCGTGCCGGACACGCCCGCCAAGGCCGCGCAGTACCTCGCCGCGGTCGTCGGCTCGGAGGTTCCCGCCTCGCGCCAGCAGGCCTTCCTGGCCGCGGGCCCCGCGATGATCAGCTTCGTGACGGCGAACAGCCCGCTGCGCTTCCGCTGGATGGAGGGCTACTCCGACTACTATCCCGAGCTCCCCGGCGGCATGCCGGGAGGCCGCTCGATCGAGCCCGACCTGCTCGACGGCAGGGTGCTGGGCGCAGAACTGGCCCGGCTCAACCCCGCCTACATCCCGGTGCCCGAGGGCACGGTGGTCTTCAGCGCCGACTACCGCTGGCTCAACCTGGCCCTGGTCAACGCCAGGGGTACGGCGGTGGCCGCCGAGGTCGTCACCCGCTGGGTGGCCGCCAGGGCACGCGGGGAGATCCCGCTGACGATGGGGCAGGCGCTGGCCGGCGGCCTGCGCGCCGGGCTTGCGGCAGCGGGCGTCCCCGTCCTGCTCAACACGCCTCTGACCGGGCTGCACTTCGAGAACGGCAGGGCGGCGGGAGTCGTGCTCGGCGACGGCACGCTGATGCGCGCCCGCCGCGGCGTGATCGTCGGCTCGGGCGGGTTCGAGCACAACCTGACGATGCGCACCGAATACCAGCGCCAGCCGATCGGCACCGACTGGACCGTGGGCGCCGACTCCAACACCGGCGACGGCATCAGGGCGGGACGGACGGCGGGCGCCGCCCTCGACCTCATGGACGACGCCTGGTGGGGCCCGGCCATCCCGCTGCCGGACGAGCCGTACTTCTGCCTGGCCGAGCGCACCCTGCCCGGCTGCATCCTGGTCAACGGCCAGGGCGTGCGCTACGTCAACGAGGCCGCCCCCTACAGCGACGTCGTGCACGTGATGTACGACCGCAACAGCACGGGCCCGCACATCCCGTCGTGGCTGATCGTCGACCAGAACTACCGCAACCGCTACCTGTTCAAGGACATCGCGCCCACGCTGCCCTTCCCCGACTCCTGGTACGCCTCTGGCGCGGTGCACAAGGCCTGGAGCATCGGAGAGCTGGCCTCCAGGATCGGCGTGCCGTCGTCGGCGCTGCGCCAGACGGTCACCCGCTTCAACGGCTTCGCGCTGGCGGGCAGGGACGCCGACTTCCACCGGGGCGACAGCGTCTACGACCGCTACTACGCCGATCCCGGGGTCAGGCCCAACCCGTGCCTGGCGCCGCTCTGGCTGCCGCCGTTCTACGCCTTCAAGATCGTGCCGGGCGACCTGGGGACGAAGGGCGGCATGCGGACCGACGCCAGGGCCCGCGTGCTGCGCCCGGACGGCACCGTGATCCCCGGCCTGTACGCGGCGGGCAACGCCAGCGGCGCGGTCATGGGGCGCAGCTACGCCGGCGCGGGCTCGACACTCGGGCCCGCGATGACGTTCGGCTACATCGCCGCGGGCGACCTGGCCGCGATGTAGGCCCCCGCGAGCCCCGGGCCGGCCCGGCCCGGGGCGCGTACACGCTACGGCTGCAGCGTGATGGAGTTGATCGGCGACAGGTCCTTGTCGATGTACCAGCCAGGCCCCATGTAGCCCTGGCAGCCGGTGCCGTTGTATCCGGTGCAGGTGCGGACCGTCGCCCCGTCGGTCTGGTTGTTGTAGACGCGGTGCACGCCGTACATGTCCCGCAGGTTGTGCGCCCCGTAGCTGTAGTAGAAGTGCGTCGGCCGGTCGCCGTTCCAGCCTGCCCCCGGGTAGATGCACACCGCGCCCGACGGGCACCCGTGACTGGCCGCCGCCGCCTGGGCGGCCGGTGCCGCGAACCCGGCGAGTCCCCCGATCGCGAGCGCCGCCACGGCCGCCGTCGTGAGAACCTTGCGCATTGTTGCCCCCTTCGGTGAGGTACTGCCTTGACGTGCTCAAGCTTGCGGCGGCGGGCACGGCAGCGGTACCTCGAACGTTCCAGGGACGCCCGGCGGGGTGCGCGGGGTAACGTGCGGGACATGGGATCCGTGATCGTCCAGGTGGAGGGCACCGGCCAGGTCTGGGACCTGGAGGCGGGCCGGCAGGTCGTGTTCGGCAGGGGCGCGGGCGTGGACATCGTGCTGCCGGTGCAGGCGGTCTCCCGCGCGGCCGGCGTGATCAGGGCGGTGCGCGACCACTGGACGTTGTCCAACCTCTCCAGGCGGGCGACCTACGTGGTGGAGAACCCCGAAGGGGGCGGCGAGTTCGTCAAGGTGGCGCCGGGGCGGGCCGAGGCGCCGATCCCGTTCGAGTTCGGCCGCATCTGCCTGCCGGGAGTCAAGGACGGGCCCGCGCTACTGGTCTTCGCGCCCGAGCACAGCTACAGCGAACTGCCCGCCGACGGCGGCGGCGGCTCGACCGTCGTCGCCTACTCGCTCGACACGACGGCCACCTACTTCCCGGTGCTGGTCGCGCTCTGCGAGCCCCGGCTACGCGACCCCGCCTCCGTGCTCATCCCCACCACCGCGCAGATCGCCGACCGGATCGGGCTCAGCGCCACCGCGGTCGCCTGGCACATCACCTACCTGGCGACCACGAAACTGCGGGTCAAGCGGCCGGCCGAGGAACAGGACGGACGGCAGGGCAAGGCCGACTGGCAGCGGGCCGCGCTCGTCTCGCTGGCGCTGCGCTTCGACCTCGTACGGCTGGAGCACCTCGAGGCGCTGCCGCCCGATCAGGGACGGTAGTCGGCCAGGTAGCGGGCGACCTTCGAGATGTAGCCGGTCAGCCGCTCGGGGATGCCCTTCTCCTCGATGAGGGTGTCGGCGCTGGTGCGGTAGACGGCGGCGAGCTTGAGCGACGGGTCGCCGGGGACCTGCTCGACCTGGCCGCCCCAGGCGCACATGAGGGCGCCCATCGCGGTGATCGCCCGGTCGGGGTCGAAGGCGACCTCCTTGGCGGCGCTCTCGTGCTGCTCCTCCGGCGGCAGGTAGGCCATCAGGACACGCGGGGTCCAGCGGGCGATGCCGTACTCGGTCATGGCGTCGTCGACGAGGGCGGGGTCGAAGCCGCTCTCGGCCTTCAGCATGGCGGCGACGAGGGCGGGCGACAGGCCCTCGACCTGGCACCAGGTGCCTGCGGTGACGATGGCCTGGTGGTACTGCCGGGGGATGTCGGTGCCGGCGCGCAGGTACGCGGTGGCGGGGTCGGGGGTGGCGGAGCGGGTGACGAGGATGATCGCGGCGGCGATCACGGCGAGCAGCACCGCGCCGGCCCCGCCGTACAGCCACACCCGCTTCCGGCCGGAGCCGCCCGCTCCGGCGACGGCCGCCCCCATGTCCTCGCCCACGTCCGCCGCGCCGGCCCCTCCCACCGGGCCCGCGCTTGCACGATCGCCGGTGATCGCGGCGGTCAAGGCCGCGGAGAAGGCGGGCGCCGACGGCCAGCGGCGCTCGCGCTCCTGCTCCAGCGCCCGCAGCACCACCTCGTCCGCCGCCCGCGGCAGCCCCGGGCGCAGGCGGCTGGGCGCGAGCCGCTCGTACTCGTCGGGCGCCTGCCCCGTCAGCATGTGAAAGGTGATCGCCCCCAGCCCGTAGACGTCCGTGCGCGCGTCGATGTCCTTGGCCTCGTGCCGCCGCTGCTCCGGCGACCGGTAGCCGGGAGTGCCCGCCGACACCGTGAACCCCGAACTCTCCGCCCACTCCTTGGCCAGCCCCAGGTCCGACACCAGGTACCGGTCGCTGCCGTCCCGTTCGTGGTGGACCAGGACGTTGGCGGGCTTGAGGTCGCGGTGCACCGCCATGACGCGGTGCAGCGCCTGCACCCCCTTGGCCACCTGGTCGACCACCTCGACGACCCGCTCGACCGGGAGCGGCGTGCCGTCGGCGAGCAGGTTCTGCAGGGTGCCGCCGTTGGCCAGGGTCATGGCGTAGTACGGCCGATCGGCGTCGAGGTCGGCGTCGACGACCTTCACCAGGTGGCGTGAGTCGGCCGTGCGCAGGATGCGGACCTCCTCGGCGAAGCGCCTGCGCAGGTCGTGGCGCTCGGCCACGTGCTCGGCCAGGACTTTGACCGCGACCAGGTCTTCGCGCCCGGCGCCACCCAGGGTGTCGCTCGCCTCGTAGACGGTGGCGAACGCCCCCGCTCCGAGCCTGCGCAGCAGGGCGAAGCGACCTGCTGACTCTCGTTCTTCACGGGAGGTCACGGCTGGGAGTATAGATCGCGCCGGTCGGCCCGGTCAGCGGGTTTCCGCCTCGTCGTCCTCCTTGGCGTCGTCCTGCTGGGAACGGTCCTCGAGCGTGAGCGCCGCGACGTTGTGTCCGTTAGGGCGTGTAGACCTGCTCGACCTTGACGATCTCGCCCTTGCGGAGCCAGACGTGGAAGCCGAGGTTCTTGGTGGAGGCGGGCTTGAGGTGGCCGTTCAGCCAGGAGTAGGAGACCCGCTTGAGGCGTGCCTGGCCGGCCAGGATGTTGACGTAGAGCTTGGCGCCGTCGGCCACCCGGTGGCGCTTCCACTTCCCCGTGCGCTTCCACTGCCAGGCTTCGTACTCCGGGTGCGGCCAGAGCTTGCCCTTGGCGAACCACAGCCGGCCCTGGCTGGAGGCGTGCAGGAAGCCGAAGACCTTGGTCGTGGCCGCGGCGTGGGCGGGCGCCTGGAGGAGCAGGGCCGAGCCGAGGACGAGCGTCATCAGTAACGCGAATCGAGCCTTCATACGACCAACCTAAACCGGATTTTTCATGACTTCCGCCCCATGCGTATCTCCGGTGCTAGGCTCTGGCACCCGATGGCCGCCGATCACCGTGCCCGCGAGGAGTTCCGGCTCTTCTTCGAACGGCACCACCGCGATCTGTCCCGCTTCGCGTACCTGCTGAGCGGAGACCCGGACGTCGCCGACGACCTGGCCGCCGACGCCTTCGCCGCCGCGTGGAGCCAGTGGGAGCGGGTGACGGCCACCGCCAGCCCTCTGGCGTACGTGCGCGGGATCGTCACCAACCTCGCCAACAACCGGCTGCGGCGCGTGATCAGGGAGCGGGTACGGCTCAGCGGCGCGGGGATGCTCGACCAGGCCGACGGCCCCGACGTTCCCGCCGTGGTCGACGTGCGCAGCGCCCTGCTGCGCCTGCCGGTGCGCAAGCGGGCGTGCGTGGTGTTGCGGTACGCCTTCGACCTGTCGGAGGAGGACACGGCGCAGGCTCTGGGCATCTCGGTGGGTACGGTCAAGAGCCAGACGTCGAAGGCTTCGGCGGAACTGGTGGCGATGTTGCGGCCGGCGCCGGTGGCGGAGGGGAGGCAGCCGTGAACGACGACGATCGCCGGCTGCGCGACGCCCTGCGCGAGGAGGCCGCCCGCCACGAGCCCCGGCGCGAGCGCATGCTGGTGCGGCTGGAGGCGGAGTTCGGCTCCTTCGAGACGGCCTCGCCTGAGGGGGCCGCGCGTTCCGGCGGCGCCGTCCGCGCGAACGGCCTCGGGCGTGGGGTGGGAGACGAGTCCGGTCATCGGCTCGGCGACGGGCCTGGCCGGGTGAACGGAGGTGGGCCTGGGCACGGGCTCGAAGGGCGACTCGGGCACAGGCTTGAAGGCGGGCCTGGTGATACGGGGGTCCGTGGGTCTGGCGCGGGTGGGGGGCGCGGGGCGCGGCGGTGGCGTGTGCTGGTGCTGCCCGCTGCGGCCGTGGCCGCCGTCGCGGCGGGTGCATGGTGGCTGACCGGGACGGGGCCCGACACCGGACCGCCCGCTGTGGCCGTACCTGGGACGAGCGCGAGCACCGCGGCCGCTTCGCCCGCCGCCGAGGGGCGGCCCGACCCGCGCAGCACCGCGCGGTCGGCGCAGGAGCAGGCCTCCCCCGCGCCGACCGCCCAGCCCAGCCCGACCCAGCGGGCAAGCGCCCCCGGGGTGAAGGCGCAGGCGCTGGTCGACCCGAACAGCAACCCCTACTGGGCCCAGAACAACCTGGTGCTGACCTTCGACAAGCAGGCCGCCGGGCTCGCGGTGACGATGCGCGTCAAGCGCACCCCAGGCGTGGCGCCGGCCGGCCTGTGGTCCTCCCTTCCCGGCGACGACTACACCTCGAGCGTGCGCGAGGAGCCGGGCGCCGTCGTCTACCGATGGGCGCTCAAGGACGGCCGGGCGGTGCGCCCCGGCACCTACACCTTCGCCGCGCAGTACAACCGCCGCCCGCAGCCGGAAGAAGGCCGGGCGGGCGACACCTACCTGGTCGTGGTGCCCGGGGGACGCCTCTCGGGACATCTCTAGAAATTTCTTGATTCGGGCGGCAACCTTTCCGCGTCCCCGGACCACACAGGTGCATGAGCTTGACAGCACGCGTCTCCCTGCTGGCGCTGGCGGCCGCCGTGGCCGTACCTCTGGCCACCTCCCAGGCCGCCGCGCACGCAGCCGAGTCGCCCTTCTACGTGGACCCGCAGACGCAGGCGGCCAGGTGGGTGGCGGCCAACGCCGGCGACCCGCGCGCGGCCGTGATCAAGAGCCGCATCGCCGCCGTGCCGCAGGCCCGCTGGTTCACCCAGCACAACCCCTCCGCCGTCCGGTCCCAGATCGACTCGTTCGCCGGTGACGCCGACGCCGCGGGCAAGATCCCGATCATCGTCCTGTACAACGTGCCGAACCGCGACTGCGGCGGCGCCAGCGGCGGCGGCGCGCCCAGCCATGCCGCCTACCGGCAGTGGATCGACGAGGTGGCCGCCGGCCTGCGGGGACGCCCCGCGACGATCATCCTGGAGCCGGACGTGCTCGCGCTGATGTCGAACTGCCAGAGCGCGGCGCAGCAGGCCGAGACCAAGCAGTCGATGGCCTACGCGGGCAGCAAGCTCAAGGCCGCCTCCGGCCAGGCGAAGGTCTATCTCGACGCCGCCCACTCCAACTGGCACGCGCCCGCCGAGATGGCGGCGCGCCTGAAGGACGCTGGCGTGGCCGGCCTCGACGGCATCTCGACCAACGTCTCCAACTACCGTTCGAGCGCCGACGAGATCGCCTACGCCAAGAAGGTCATCGCGGCGACCGGGGTGCCGGGGCTGAAGGCGGTCATCGACACCAGCCGCAACGGCAACGGGCCGCTCGGCAGCGAGTGGTGCGACCCGGCCGGCCGGGCGATCGGCACGCCCAGCACCGACCAGACGGGCGACGCGTCGATCGCGGCGTTCCTGTGGGTGAAGCTGCCGGGCGAGTCCGACGGGTGCATCGCGGGGGCCGGGCAGTTCGTGCCGCAGCGGGCCTACGACCTGGCGGTCGCGGCCGGTCCCGCGCCGACCCCGACGGGTACGGCCAAGCCGACCGTGAGCCCGACCGCCACCACCACGCCCAAGCCGACGGTGACGCCGACGAGCACGCCCAAGCCGACCGTGACTCCCACCGCCACCGCGACACCGGGCGCCAGGAGCTGCACGGCTCGCTACCGGGTCATGGACTCCTGGCAGGGCGGTTTCCGCGCCGACGTGACGATCACCAACACCTCCTCCACCGCCCTGTCCGACTGGGGCGTGCGGTGGGACTTCGCCAAGGGCGAGAAGGTGACCCAGCTGTGGAGCGCGGTCCACGTCGTGGACGGCGACACGGTCACGGCACGCAACACCGGATGGAACGGCACCGTCAAGGCGGGTGACACGGTCGCCTTCGGCTTCATCGGCTCGGTCTCCGGCACGGCGGGCGCTCCCGACCTGCTGTGCGTGGCCCGTTGATCGACGTGGCCCGTTGAGACGAGCTCGCCGGATGCGGGCCAGGTGTAGTCGGAGCGCGCTCACCAGAGCCCCTGCGCCTGCACCCGGCGAGCCCGCCGGTCGGCGGTCATCGGTCGGCACGTGGCCCGGTTAACGAGTGGCCGGGTTCACGAACGCACGACCGCGCATGACCGCCGACCGGTCGCCCGCGGCGGGATCATCCCTGACCGATGATCCCGCCGCAGGCCCGGTCGGGCGCTACAGCCGCTCGTCCCAGCGCAGCGAGAACGTGGCGTTGCCCGCGCTCACCCTGATCCACGGCCAGCGGGGGTCCACGTCGGCGGGGGCGAACGGCACCCAGGCCGCGCCGACGGCCTCGACGGTCGTGAACGGCCCGCCCGCGGCGCGGTAGGAGATCGTGATCCGGGCGCCGTCGAGGCGGTGGCCGCGCAGGGCCAGGCCGTCGCCCGAGCGGGCGGCGGAGTAGACGATCGGCTCGCTCCAGCGGGCGGCGATCTCCTCGCCGAGCGGTTGCCTGGAGTCCTCCGCGCAGGTCAGGTAGGGGTCCCAGGCGTAGGAGACGACCTTGGCGACCAGTCCCGCGGCGGCCGAGAGCTGGCGGTCCACCCGGTCCTTGACGGTGCGGCCGCGTTGCGGCTGGACCGGCCGCGTGCAGGCGCCCGACTGCGGTGACGGCTCGAAGACCTCCAGGTTCATCCAGAGTTCGACGCCGTCGAGCCGGGTGCGGGAGGCGGCGAGGAAGTAGTCGCGCGTGGAGCCGTGGTAGGCCTGCTCGTTCGTGCCGGGCCCGACGATCGGCTCCAGGTTCGGGTCGAGCGCGGCCGCGGCCTCGTCGGGGGTGAAGACGCCGACCTTGCCCGTGCCGCGGCTGTCCTGCGCGGCGATCACCATCGGCAGGCCGGAGCGGGTGGAGGCCAGGTCGCGCATGCCCTGGGCGACGAGCTTGGGCGCGTATCCACGCCCGCGCCGGGCGTCGAGATAGGGGCTGAGCAGCAGCGTGGCGCCCGGCATGGTCTGGGCGACCACCCGGTGCTGGGCCCGGTAGAGGTCGATGATCGGATCGTTGTCGTGGCGCTCACGCAGGGCCAGCTCGAACGTCTGGTAGAGGCCGGGCGGCGTGCCGTACCGGGCCTGGTAGTCCTTGAGGATCAGCTCGGTCAGCACGCTCAGGGGCCGCAGCGCCGACAGGTCGGGCAGCCACGGCTTGGCCGTGTCCTGCGGCGCGGCGGGCAGGCCGGAGTAGAGCTTCATCCCGAACGCGGCGGCCTCGCGCGCGAGGTGGCCGACGCCGTCGCCGAGCGACCGCACGACGATCAGGTCGTACCGGCCCGACTCGCACGTGCCCTCGACCGGGACGAACAGCAGGCGGGCGCCGTCCTCCACCCGGTCACGGCCGGGACAGGAGGTCAGGGCGGGGCCGAACTCCTCCTGCGCGTCGTAGGTGAAGACCCGCTCGACCTCGGGACCGGCCTGCGCGTGGGCGCCGGGCACGAGCCGGGGCCCGGAGACGATCACGGTGTCGGCGCCGAGCCGGTGCATGGCCTCGACGGTCCTTCTCGTACGGCATGCGTCCGGATCGGGCGTCACCCAGTAGCCGGAGATCGGATAGGGCGCCACGACGCGGGTGTCGCGCGGGGCGCACTCGGCTCTCGGCGGAGGTAACCGCTCGGCCGGAGCCTGCTGGCAGGCGGCGATGACCAGCATCGTGGTGATCACCGTGAGAAGTCGTCGCACACCCACCCCTTCGGGATGGATCCTACCCGGGGCTCGATCGCGTCGGCCGCGCGCCGCTAGGGTGGGCGCTCGTGCGTCCCCCTCGCCCTCTCGCCCTGATTTTGGCGGTCACCGCCCTCGCGCTCGTGTGGCCGGGTGCGGTGGTGACCATGGTGTCCCAGCCGTCGGACAACCCTCCCTTCGCGATCTTCGTCGCCTGCTTCTGGACGCTGGTCTGGTACTTCTGGCTGTTCCGGATCTGGGTGGGCGGTGTGATGGCGATCGGGCTGATGGTCAAGGCCGCGATCGCCATCCCGGCGGTCCTGCTGCTCGGCCAGGTCGCGCTGGTGGTCTGGTCGGGGTTCGCGGTGGGGCCCGCGCAGTGGGCGGCGACGGGGTGCGCGGTGCTGGCGCTGCTGTCGGGGCTGGCGCTGACGCGTCGCGAGGTGCGGCGCTTCAGCGAGGCGGCGGCGGAGGCTCCCGCCGCTCCGCCCGGCCTGCTGGGCGCTTCGCCCTCCGGGCAGGAGACGTCGTTGTTCGGGTGCGCGATGCTCGTGGTCGCGGTGGTGGCGCTCATCGTGGTCGGGGTGATCAGCAACCTCGCCGCCACCGAGGCGACCGGGGAGTACGCGCTGATGGTGGCGGTGGGCGTGGTGGTGGTGATCGGGATCGGCGGCTACCTGTGGCTGCGCTTCCGCGCCGCCCGCGCGGCCCGCGCCAGGACGGCCGCCATCCGGCTGGCGGCGGCACGCCAGGCCGCCCCGAGGTCGGCCCCGCCGAGCCCGGACGCCGGCCGGTCAGAGGCGGGCGGGGACGACGGCTGACGGGGGGCCTTCGGCGATCAGACGTCCCTCGGACAGCAGCAGGCAGTGGTCGGCGCGGGAGACCGCGTCCGGGTCGTGCGTGGCGTGCACGACGGTGACCCCGTGGGCGGCGATCTCGGCCATGAGCCCCTCCACCTCCCCCCGTGACGCCTCGTCCAGCCCTGTGACGGGCTCGTCGAGCAGGAGCACGCCGGGCTCCTGAGCGAGCCCCTGGGCGATGAGCGCACGCTGCCGCTGCCCGCCGGAGAGCGTGGCGAGCGGCAGCCCGGCCAGCCCCGTCAGGCCGAGCCTGGCCAGGCACTCCTCGACGACGTCCCGGTCCGCCGCGGTCAGCCGCCGCCACGGCCCGCGCCGTCCCCAGCGCCCCATCGCGACGGTCTCGCGCACGGTGATCGGCAGCGAGTCGGGCACGGCGCTGCGCTGGAGCACCAGTCCGGGCCGGTCGCCGCCGGGCAGTTCCACCGTGCCCGCCATCGGGGCGAGGACTCCGGCGAGCACGCCGAGCAGCGTCGACTTGCCCGACCCGTTGGGCCCCACGACGGCGGTGACGGCGCCGCCCGGCATCCGGGCGCTCACCCGGTGCAGGACGGCGCGTTTCCGGTATCCGGCGGTCAGTTCTCGCACCGTGACGGACATCGCACTCCCTTGAAGTGAAAATGACAATGATTTTCATTGTAGAGTGCTCTGCCATGGAACACGTGCTCGGCCCGTTCGAGGTCTCTTTCGTCCGGCAGGCGTTGTGGGCGGGCATCCTCGTCTCCCTGGTCTGCGCGCTCGCCGGAACCTGGGTGGTGGTGCGCGGCCTGGCCTTCCTGGGCGACGCGATGTCGCACGGCATGCTGCCGGGCGTGGCGCTCGCCTCCCTGACCGGCGGCAACCTGCTCGTCGGCGCGGCGCTCAGCGCGGGCGCGATGGCCCTGGGCGTGACGGCGCTCGGCAGGTCGGCGAGGATGTCGCAGGACACCGCCATCGGGCTGCTGTTCGCCGGCATGCTCGCGCTCGGCGTGATCATCGTCTCCCGCGCCAGGTCGTTCGCCGTCGACCTGACGGGGTTCCTGTTCGGCGACGTGCTCGCGGTGCGCGGGCAGGACCTGGTCACCCTGGCGGCGGCCGTGGCGGTCGCCGGGCTGGTGGCGCTCCTGGGCCACCGGGCGTTCGTGGCGCTGGCCTTCGACCCGCGCAAGGCGCACACCCTGGGGCTGCGTCCCCGGCTGGCGAACGGGCTGATGCTCGGCCTGGTGACGCTGGCGATCGTGGCGTCGTTCCACGTGGTCGGCACGCTGCTGGTCTTCGGGCTGCTGGTGGCCCCGCCCGCGGCGATGGTGTTGTGGGCGCGCCGCATCCCGATGATCATGCTGGGCTCGGCGGTCATCGGGAGCGTCTCCACGATGGCCGGGTTGCTGCTGTCATGGCATCTCGGCACGGCGGCGGGGGCGACGATCGCCGCCGTGGCCGTGGGCACCTTCTTCGCCTCGGCGCTGCTGGCCCGCCTGTGTCACGGGCGCGCGGCATGAGGGCGCTGGCCTGCCTGCCGGCGCGCGGCACGAGGGCGCTGGCCTGTCTGCTGGTCGTGCTCGGCCTGGCGGCGTGCGGCGCGCAGGATCCGCCGCCGCCCGCCGTCCCGCACGGGTACGTCGAGGGCGCGCAGGAGACCGCGGAGCCGCAGGCGCGGCTGGTGCTGGCCGACGACGCCACCGGCGAGGTCCACCTCCTGGACCTGGCCACCGGGCAGGTCGGCCCGCTGGGCTCGGTCTCCGGTCCCGTCGCGGTCACCGGCGACGGGCGCTTCGCCTTCGTCTCCTCCCCCACCGGGACCCACGTGTTCGACAGCGGCGGCTGGACCGTCGACCACGGCGACCACGTGCACTACTACAGGGCCGCGCCCCGCCACCTGGGGCAGATCCCGGGTACGGCTGTCGCGGCGGCCGGAGACGCGACGCTCACCGCGCTGTCCCTGTCCGGCGGCACCACCGTCATGCTCGACCGTTCGCGCCTCGCGCAGGGTGCCGTCGCCGGGCAGCCCGCTGACGGCCCCGCTGACGGCATGGTCGTGCCGTACGCGGAGCACCTGGTGGTGCCGGTGGCGGGCCGGGTGGAGGTGCGCGGCAGGGACGGCGCGGTCGTCACCAGGCTCGGCGAACCCTGCGACGGCCCGGCCGGTCAGGCCGTCACCCGGCGCGGGGCGGTCATCGGCTGCGAGGACGGCGCGCTCCTGGTCACGGCGTCGGGCGCCGGCTTCACCGCCACCAAGATCCGCTACCGGCCCGGCAGCGACGCGCCGCGCGCCACCGCCTTCTCCCACCGTCCGGGCGGCGACGCCCTCACCGCCCTCGCGGGCGAGCAGGGCGTGTGGCTCCTGGACACCGGCGCGCGCTCGTGGAAGCTGCTGCGCACCCCGCCCCCGATCGCCGTCAACACCGCGGGCGCCGGGTCGCCGGTGCTGGTCCTGGACTCCAGCGGTGTCCTGCACGGCTACGACCCCGGGACCGGCCGGCGCGTGGCCAGGACCGCCCTGCTCAGCGAGCCCCGTCCCGGCGCGACCATCCAGCTCGACGCCGCGCGCGCCTACGTCAACGACCCGGCGGCGCGTGCCGTCCACGAGATCGACTACGCCGACCGCCTGCGCACGGCCAGGACCTTCCGGCTGGGCTTCACCCCGGCCCACATGGTGGAGACAGGACGATGACGATCAGACTCACCCTGCTGGCCCTCCTGGCCGGGTTCCTGACCGCGTGCGGCGCGGGCCCGCGCGCCGAGGTCGTGGTCACCACGAACATCCTCGGCGACCTGACCCGCGCCGTGGTCGGCGACCAGGCCGAGGTCGAGGTCATCATGGGCCGCAACGCCGATCCGCACTCCTTCGGCGTCTCCGCGCAGCAGGCGGCGTCGATGGAGCGTGCGCGCCTCATCGTCTCCAACGGCCTGGGCCTGGAGGAGGGCGTGCTGCGCCACGTCGAGGCCGCGCGGGAGCGGGGCGTGGCCGTGCTGGCCGTCGGCGAGGGCGTCGGCCCGATCCGCTACCGCGACGGCGGGCTCGACCCGCACTTCTGGACCGACCCCGCCAGAGCGGCCAAGGCGGTCGACCTGATCGCCTCCGCCGTCATCGACGAGGTCGACGGCGTGGACCCGGCACGTGTCCTGGCCAACGCCGCCGCCTACCGCGCGCAGCTCGGCGAGCTCGACGCGTGGATGACCCGTCGGTTCGCCGCCCTGGAGCGACGCGCGCTGGTCACCAACCATCACGTCTTCGGCTACCTGGCGGAGCGCTACGACTTCGAGGTGATCGGCGCGGTGATCCCCAGCGGGACCACCCTCGCGTCGCCGAGCGCCTCGGATCTGAAGGAGCTGGCCGACGCGGTCCGCAGGGCAGGGGTGCCCGCGGTCTTCGCCGACTCCTCGCAGCCCGACCGCCTGGCGCGCGTGATGGCCGAGGAGGCGGGGCTGGACGTGACGATCGTCAGCCTCGACTCCGAGTCCCTCACCGACCGGGCGCCCACCTACGTGCAGATGATGCGCGCCAACACCACGGCCATCGTCGATGGCCTGTCAGAGAAAGTCAGAAAATGAGAACCAGACTCCCCCTCCTGATCTCCGCCGCCTTCCTCCTGGCCGCCTGCGGCAGCACCCAGCCGCAGGCCGGAGCGGCCCCGCCCGCACCGGTCACCGTCGAGGACCCCATCGTGACCACGTTCGACGGCGGCCTGCACGTCCTCGACGGCACCACGCTCAAGATCGCCCGCACGATCGCGCTGCCCGGCTTCAACCGGGTCAACCCGGCCGGTGACGCCAGGCACGTGCTGGTCTCCACCGCGACCGGTTTCCGCGTGCTCGACGCCGCCTCGGCGACCTTGAAGGCCGACGAGTTCAAGGGCGCCAAGCCGGGTCACGTCGTACGGCACGCGGGCCGTACCGTGCTCTTCTCGGACGGAACCGGCCAGGTCACCAGCTTCGACCCGGCGGCCCTGGCCGAGGGACTGCCGCAGGGCGAGACCTACACCGCGGCCGCACCGCACCACGGCGTGGCCATCGAGCTGGCCAACGGCGAGCTCGTCGTGACGGTGGGCACCGAGGAGTCGCGCACCGGCATCCTCGTGCTCGACCGGGCGCGCAAGGAGATCGCCCGCAGCGAGCAGTGCCCCGGCGTGCACGGCGAGGCGACCGCGCGCGGCGAGGCGGTGGTGATCGGCTGCGAGGACGGCGTGCTGCTCTACAAGGGCGGTACGATCACCAAGATCGCCAGTCCTGACCCGTACGGCCGCATCGGCAACCAGGCGGGCTCGGAGGGCTCGCCGATCGTGCTGGGCGACTACAAGAAGGACAAGGACGCCGAGCTGGAGCGGCCCGAGCGGTTCTCGCTGATCAACACCGAGACCGGGAAGCTGACCGTGGTGCCGGTCGGGCACAGCTACACCTTCCGCTCGCTGGGCCGCGGCCCCGGCGGCGAGGCGCTGATCCTGGGCACGGACGGCGCTCTGCACGTCTACGACGAGGAGAGCGGCAAGGAGCTGAGCTCGGTCAAGGTGATGGAGGCGTGGACCGAGCCGCTGGAGTGGCAGCAGCCCCGCCCGGCGCTGTTCGTGCGCGGAGGCACCGCCTACGTGTCGGAGCCCGCGGGCAGGAAGCTGCACGCGGTCGACCTGGCCACGGGCAAGGTCACCGCGTCGGTGGCGCTGCCCGAGGCCCCGAACGAGATCAGCGGCGTGAGCGGCCACTGACCCCCGGGTCATCCAAGGTGGCCGGCCAGGAAGGCCGCGCACCCGGCCGTCCAGCCGGCCACCCGCGGCTCCTGTTCCGCCAGGCCCAGGCCGTGGCGTCCGTGCGGGTAGACGTGCAGTTCGACGGGGACGCCGTGCCTGGCCAGGGCTGCGGCCAGGTGCAGCGAGTTCGACACCGGCACGGCGGCGTCGTCGGCGGTGTGCCACAGGAACATCGGCGGGGTGTGCGCGCTCACCCGCCGGTCCACCGAGAGCTCCCCGATCGGCTCCGCGTCACCGAGGAGGCTCCGCACCGAGCCTCGATGCGTGTCGGGAGAGTCGTCGAAACGCACCACCGGGTAGCACAGCACCGCCAGGTCGGGGCGCGCGGCGGCGGCGTCGACGTCGTCGTGCGGCCCTTCCGCGAGCATCGGGCCGCTCTCCGTCGACAGCAGCCCGGCCAGGTGCCCTCCGGCGGAGAAGCCCAGCACGCCCACCTTCGCAGCCGCCGTGTGGTGCCTGACCCAGCGCACCGCCCTGGCCGCGTCGAGCAGCGGCAGCGGGAAGCGGTGCGGGGCGACGCGGTAGCGGGCCACGTAGGCGGCGACGCCCAGGGTGTTCAGCCAGCGGGCGACCGGCTCGCCCTCGTGGTCGGCCAGGTGGGTGTAGCCGCCGCCGGGCAGCACCACGACCGCGGGGGCCGCCGGGTCGCCGACGGGATAGGCGGTGATCGTCGCACCTTCGGGGAGGGCAGGCCAGAGGGGTTCGCGCGTCATGGAGCGTCACGATATCTCTCTTGACAGAGCTTTGTGTATCGATAAAGTTGCGCTGCTTTATCGATACACAAGGAGGCTTCCCCATGAGTTCCGTCGCCGCCGTCCTCAACCTCGACGTCGAGGGCCCCCGCATCAGCCGCCACCTGTACGGCCACTTCGCCGAGCACCTGGGCCGCTGCATCTACGGCGGCTTCTACGTCGGCGAGGACAGCGACATCCCCAACGCCGGCGGGATCCGGCTGGACGTCGTGGAGGCCCTGCGCGCGCTGAACATCCCCAACCTGCGCTGGCCGGGCGGCTGCTTCGCCGACGAGTACCACTGGATGGACGGCATCGGCCCCAAGGAGCGCCGGCCCAAGATGGTCAACACCCACTGGGGCAACGTGGAGGAGAACAACCACTTCGGCACCCACGAGTTCATGGCGCTGTGCGAGCTGCTCGGCGCCGAGCCGTACATCAGCGGCAACGTCGGCTCCGGCACGGTCAAGGAGATGAGCGACTGGGTGGAGTACCTGACGCGCGACGGCGACTCGCCGATGGTACGGCTGCGCAAGGCCAACGGGCGCGAGGAGCCGTGGCGGGTGACGTACTGGGGGCTGGGCAACGAGGCGTGGGGCTGCGGCGGGAACATGAACGCCGGGCAGTACACCGCAGAGGCGCGCAAGTACGGCACCTACGCCCGCGACCACGGCGACAACCGGCTCTACCGCATCGCCGCGGGCGCCAACTCCGACGACTACACCTGGACCGAGACGCTCATGAAGTCGCTGGGCACGCTCGGGTGCGCCTACCGGCCGCAGCCGTACGTCCAGGCGCTGTCGCTGCACTACTACACGATCGCCGGGACCTGGCAGGACAAGGGCGACGCGACCGTGTTCGACACCGGCGACCACTACGCCACCATGGCCGCGGCGGCGCGCGTCGAGGAGCTGATCACCCGGCACTCCACCCTCATGGACTGCTACGACCCCGGCAGGACGGTCGGGCTGGTGCTCGACGAGTGGGGCACCTGGTGGAACGTCGAGCCCGGCACCAACCCCGGCTTCCTGTACCAGCAGAACACCATGCGCGACGCGCTCGTGGCGAGCCTGCACTTCGACGTCTTCCACCGCCACGCCGAGCGCCTGGTCATGGCGAACATCGCCCAGACCGTCAACGTGCTCCAGGCCATGATCCTGACCGACCCCGAGTCGGGCGCGCTCGTGCTCACCCCGACCTACCACGTGTTCGAGATGAACAAGGGGCACCAGGACGCCGCCTCGCTGCGCGTCGACACCCCCGGCGGCCTGCCCACGCGCGACGGGCTGGCGACCGTGTCGATGTCGGCCAGCCGCAAGGACGGCCGCGTGCTGGTGTCGTTGTCGAACCTGCACGCCGACCAGGACGCCGACGTCGAACTCGACCTGCGCGGCGGCGTCCTGGCCGATGTCACCGCCCGGATCCTCACGGCGGGCAAGCTCCAGGAGCACAACACCCCCGAGGCGCCCGAGGCGGTCGCGCCGCGCCCGCACACGCAGGTCACCGCGACGCCCGCCGGGCTGCGGGTGCACCTGCCCGCGCACTCCTTCGTCACCGTGGAAGGCCGCCTGGCCTAGTAGTCTGCTGACGGATCGGAGGGCGGGGACATGGTGACCATGAGTGACGTCGCCCGGCTGGCCGGGGTCTCCACGATGACGGTCTCCAACGTCGTCAACAACCGCCCCGGCGTCAGCGGCCCCGTCCGGACGCGCGTGCAGGAGGCCATCCGGCAGTCGGGCTACCGCGTCAACACCTCCGCCCGCACCCTGCGCTCCGGCCGCACCGGCGTCATCGGGCTGGCCGTGCCCGAGATCGGCCGCTCCTACTTCGGGCTGCTGGCCGCCCACGTGATCGAGCAGGCCGGACGGCTGGGCTTCCACGTGGCGGTCGAGCAGACCGGGGCTGCCGCCGACGGCGAGCTCGACGCGATCGCCCACTCGCACACCCTGCACTTCGACGGCCTCATCCTCAGCGCCGTCGGCCTCGACAGCCGCGACCGGCGGCTGGCCGAGGCCGACTACCCCATCGTCATGCTCGGCGAGCAGGACTACGGCGGGCGCCTCGACCACGTCGCCATGCCCAACGAGGAGGGCACGAGGGCGGCGACCGCCCACCTGATCGAGCGCGGCTGCCGGCGCGTCGCCGTCGTGACCGGCGGCGCGCTCGAAGGCGTGAACGTGGTGACCCGCCGGTACCAGGGCTACCTGGCGGCCCACGCCGACCGGGGGCTGACGCCCGACCCCGCGCTGCGCTTCGCGGTGACCGCCATGAGCCCGGAGGGAGGCAGGGACGCCGCCCACCGCCTCGCCGACAGCGGGCTCGCGATCGACGGCGTGGTGTGCGTGACCGACACCGTCGCGCAGGGAGTGCTGCGCGGGCTGGCCGACCGCGGGCTGCGGGTACCCGACGACATCCGGCTCGTCGGGTACGACGACATCCCCGAGGCCGCCATGATGGTGCCGTCGCTGTCGACGGTGGCGCCCGACCACCGGTGGATGGCCGCCACGGCGGTCGAGCTGGTGGTGGGGCGCATCCACGACGGCGGGCGGCCGGCGAGCGAGCACGTGGCGCCGTTCGAGCTCATGGCCAGGGAGTCGACCCGCTGAACCCGGCCGGGGCCGGGGGTCAGCGTGGGGGTCAGGCCAGGGCGGCGTAGACGCCGTCGCGGCTCATGAGCTCCTCGTGGGTGCCGATCTCCTCGATGCGGCCCTCGCGCATGACCACGATGCGGTCGGCGTTGCGGATCGTCGACAGGCGGTGGGCCACGACGAACACCGTACGGCCCCGCACCAGGCGGGCCAGCGCCTCCTGGATCAACCGCTCCGAGCGGGTGTCCAGCGCGGAGGTGGCCTCGTCGAGGATGAGCACACGGGGATCGCGGATGAGCGCGCGGGCGATGGCCAGGCGCTGCCGCTGGCCGCCCGACAACCGGGCGCCGCGCTCCCCCACCACCGTGTCGAGTCCCTCCGGCAGCCGCTCGATGAACTCCATGGCGTTGGCGTCACGCAGCGCCTGCCGTACGGCCTGCTCGCCCACGCCGGCCAGGCCGTAGGTGACGTTCTCCCGGATGCTGCCCTCGAACAGGATCGACTCCTGCGGCACCACCGAGACGAACCGGCGGTAGGTGCGCAGGTCCAGGGTCTCCATGTCGCGCCCGTCGAGCAGGATGCGGCCCGACGTGGGGCGCAGGAAGCCGATGACCAGGTTGAGGATCGTGGACTTGCCCGCCCCCGAGGGGCCGACCAGGGCGATCATCTCGCCCTGGCGCACGCGCAGGGAGAAGTCGCGGGCGCCGTAGGTGAAGCCGACGTCCTGGAACTCCACCTCGCCGCGGACCTCGGTCACCTCGGCCTTGCCGGCGTTGTGCTCCAGGTCGGGCGCCTGGAGCACCTCACCGATGGAGCGCACGGAGGCCAGCCCCTTGCTGATCACGGGGGTGAGGCTGAGCAGCGACGACAACGACGAGGTCAGGCCGCCGAAGAAGGTCGTCAGCATCACGACGTCACCGGCGGTGATCGGGATGACCCGGTAGTAGGCGACCAGGGCGGAGCCCGCCAGGAAGGCGACGCCGAGCGCCTGCAGCAGGATCCAGGCCAGCGCGCCGAACCTGCCGTTGGCCAGGTCCAGCTTGAGCCCCTTGCGCAGCACCCGGTCCAGGGTGCCGTCGACGCGGTGCAGGGCGTCGCGCTCCAGGCCGTGGGCGCGGGTGATGGGGATGAGCGTGGTCATCTCGCTGACCCTGCTCGACAGCCGCTCCACCTCGCGACGGAAGATCTCGTTGTCCTCGCGCAGGCGGTGACGCAGCCGCATGACCAGCCAGGCGGCGGCGGGCACGGCCACGAGGAAGACCGGCAGCGCCATCGGCACCCGCACGGCGATCACGATCAGCCCGCCCGCGAGCGTGCACAACGCCGCCAGGCCGGTGTCGGCGGTCTGCTGGGAGCTCTGCTCGACGTTCTCGACGTCGCGGATGACCTTGGTCTGCAGGACGGCCGCGCTGACCTTGGAGTGGTAGCCGATCGAGAGCTGCTGCATGCGGCGGCACAGATCCGAGCGCAGGCCGGTGCCGAGGCGGCGGATGGAACCGTGCACGGTGCGCACGTAGAGCAGGTGGAAGGGGTAGTTGAGGATCAGTACGGCCAGCAGGGCGATGACGCCTGACCACAACCAGGCCACGTTCCCGTGGTTGACCACCACGTCGATCACGATCGCGGTGACGAGCGGCAGCAGCCAGGTGGCGCTGTGCTTGACCAGGAAGGCCAGCACGCCGAGGGCGAGCTTGCCGCGATCGCGGGTGAAGAGGTAGGCGAGGGTCCGGACGGGGTGTTCACCGCGATAGCGATGATCAAGAGCGCTCATATCGCCTCAGATCATCTCTTATCCCGATTTCACGGGTGTTGCCGAGGGGGGTGCTCGGCCGCCCGCCTGACGAGCATGACGCCGAGCGCCACCAGCCACGCCGTGAGCGTCACCCGGGCGGCCACGGTCGCCAGCAGGCGCATCAGGCGGAACGTGTGGTCGGCGGCGCCCGGCATCATGTCGATCGCGTGGAAGGCGATCTCGACGGTGAGCAGCACGCCGCCCATGATGCCGAGCACCGCCGCGACCCTGCTCACGCGCACGGCCATGAAGGCGACCGCGACCAGCACGGGGCCGAGCAGGCCGGGCGGGAGCAGGCCGACCAGGATGGCGGGGAAGTCGTCCTCGAACCCCAGCACCAGGGCCCAGACGAGGAACAGCACGCCCAGCGGGGGCAGGATCCAGGTGGCGATGGTGGCGCCCTTGTGGTAACGCCAGAGGGCGGGGCCGGCGGCGGGGATGAGGAGGATGACCCCGGCCATGCAGGCGACGTTCCAGACCAGCCAGGTGTCGCGGTCGAAGGAGTGCTCGTAGAGGGAGATCCAGCGGAGGGTCTCGAAGGTGACGCCGGCCAGGGGGATCGTCACGAGCAGGAGGCAGATCAGGGCGGCCACCGCGCCTGCCACGCCGGGGGCGGCTTCCGGGCTCCGGAAGGCCTGCGCCGGGAGCTGCGGCCCGCCATGGCCCATGCCGCCGTGACCCGGGGAGCCGTGACCCGGGGAGCCGTGACCCGGGGAGCCGTGACCCGGGGAGCCGTGACCCGGCCCGCTGCGACCCGGGCCGCCGTGACCCGGGCCGCGCAGATCTGGGGCGCCGCGACCCGCGCCGCGCAGATCTGGGGCGCCATGACCCGCGCCGCGCAGATCTGGGGCGCCGTGACCTGGCGTGCCTCCTCCCAGGTCACCTGTCAGCAGCCGTGTCCCCTGGGGGCCGGCCACTCGCTCGGGGGCCTGGCCGGTCAGCCGGGCCAGCAGCACCTCGGCGCGCGGCCGGGCCGAGGGCTCCTTGGCCAGGCATGCCGCGATGAGCGGCCGCAACCCCTCGGGCACCCGCGACAGGTCCGGCTCCTGCTGCAGGATCGCCGCCATCAGCGCGGGCATCGTCTCGCCCTGGAAGGCCGGCTGCCCGGTCGCCGCGTAGATCATCGTGCTCGCCCAGCTGAACATGTCACACGCCGGCCCGACCACCCCGCCGAACTGCTCGGGCGCCATGAAGGCGGGCGTGCCCACGACGCTGCCCGTGGCGGTCTGCTCCAGCGCCCTGGCGATCCCGAAGTCGATCACCACGGGCCCTTCCTGCCCCATGATCACGTTGCTCGGCTTGAGATCCCGGTGAACGATCCCCGCGCGGTGGATCGCCGCCAGCGCGGTCAAGGTCGCCACCGCCAGCCGTTCGAGCCCGCTGCCCGACCTGGGCCCCTCCGCCTTGATCAGCTCGTCGAGCGAGGGCCCGGGAATGAACTCGCTGACGATGTACGGCCGCCCGTCGGCGACGCCCACGTCCAGGACGCGTGCCGTACTGAAGGGCGCGACCCGCCGCGCCGCCTCGGCCTCGCGCAGGAAGCGCCGGTGGGAGGCCTCGTCCTCGGCGTGCAGCATCTTGATCGCGACGCGCGACCCGCCGGCGTCCTCGGCCAGGTAGACCGAGCCCTGCCCGCCCCTGCCGAGCACGTTCTTCAGCTGGTAGTCGCCGAGCTGCCGGGGATCCGCCGTCACGAGTGGTTGCACGGCAAACGACCATAAAGGTCATTTAGGCGGTACGGCTACCGCAAAACGCACATTGACACCCTCTAAGTTATGGGGCATAACTATGGTTTGCCTAACCTAACTGGAGGCCGTGGTGGTGAAAACCGGCGGCAGGACCGCCTCGTTCACGCTCGACGACGTCGTCGCCGCAGGGGTGCGCATCGGCCTGGCCGACCTGTCGCTGCAGCGGGTCGCCGACGCGCTAGGTGTCACCCCCACCGCCCTCTACCGGCACGTGCCCAGCCGCGCCGCACTGGAAGGCCTGGTGGGCGAGGCGATCCTGGCCGGAC
The DNA here is from genome assembly GCF_013761175.1 of Nonomuraea soli. Lineage (GTDB taxonomy): Bacteria > Actinomycetota > Actinomycetes > Streptosporangiales > Streptosporangiaceae > Nonomuraea > Nonomuraea soli. The sequence continues at coordinate 904,234 of NZ_JACDUR010000002.1, read as the reverse complement.
TCACCCTCGTCGACGACCCCGGCGACTCCACCGAGGACCACCTGGTGAGCTTCGCCGCCCAGATGCGCGCCTTCACCCTCGCCCACCCGGGCACCGCCGCCTACCTGCAGCGGCTGTTCCCGCGCGGGCGCTCAGGCATCCGGCTGCTGGAGACGCAGATCACCACGCTGGGCCGCCGCGGCTACGACCCCGCCGCCGCGACCGCGCTCAGCTCGGCGATCGCCACCGTCACCCTCGGGATCACCGCCGCCGACGAAGCCCGTGCGGCACACGCCAGCGTCGACCCGGCCGGCGCCGAAGAGGCCACCCGCGACGCGCTCAGCGCCATGGCGGGCTCACCCCTCGTCCAGGCGGCCACCGCCGGCATCCCCGCGCACACCGCCGAGGACTACTTCCTGCTCCTGGTGCGCTCGACCGCGCGCGGCCTGGTGGCCCAGCTGCCGCCGGGACGCCCGGTCTCCGCGCTCATCGCCACGCTCACCGATCGACGAGAGGACCGCTGATGCCCGCCCGCGGATACGCCGGGGCGGTGATGAGGACCCTGGGGGCGCGCGAGCAGACGCTCACCGTCGTCTCCTTCCAGGACATCACCCCGCACTACCGGCGCATCACCTTCCACGCGCCGTCCCTCTTCGACGGCCAGCCCATCCACCCGGCCGCCTGGGTGCGGATCTGGGCGCCCGACCCCGACCGTCCGGGCCGCGAGCACCAGCGCGGGTACACGCTCCTGGATCCCGACCCGGTGCTGCGGCAGGTCAGCATGGAGTTCGTCTTGCACGAACCGGCCGGGCCCGCCTCCACGTGGGCCGGACGGGTGCGGGTGGGAGACACGCTGCAGATGACGCGGTGGGGGTCCAAGCACTTCGCCGCCCCCGACCCGGCGCCCGACGGATACCTGCTGGTGGGAGATGCGGCCTCGCTGCCGGGGATCAACTCCATCCTGGCCGCCGTACCGCCCACCACGCCCGTGGTGGTGCTGCTGGAACGGCATCATCCCGATGATGTCATCATCCCGATGACCTCCCACCCCCTCGCGACCATCACCTGGGTGCCCGAGGGCCCCGGTGCGCTGGCCGAGGCGATCGAGGACCGCGACTGGTCGAACTGGTTCGCCTGGGTGACCCCGGAGTCGGGCGCCGGCAAGCGGGTGCGGGCCCGCCTGAAGCAGCTCGGCTTCCCGGCGTCGGAGGTGAAGGCCCAGGCGTACTGGGTCAAGGGCAAGGCCATGGGCGTCGACCGCGACGACCGGCCGGGCGGGGAAGGAGCCGAGGGAGCCGAGGGAGCCAAGGGCACCCCGGCCGTCGAGGCGGCGACGGACGCGGCCGTGACGGAGGAGGCCCGCGAAGCGGCGGGGTCCGCCACGCCACCGGCGGACGGCGCGACGAACGGCCAGGCCGGCCCCTCGGGCGACGGCTCCACGAACGGGGCCACGCGCCGCACAACAACGAGCGGCCCGGTCGCAACCGAGACGACCACGAGCGAGACGACCACGAGCGAGACGACCGCGAGCGAGACGACCGGTGCGAGTGGTGCCGGCGCGAGGCAGCGCCAGTGGCGCTCCACCGCCGGTTCCCGCCTCCTGGCCCCCGTGCGCGGCAAGCTCGTCCTGGCCGCCGCCGTCCAGGCCGTCGTCTCCCTCCTCCAGCTGGCCCCCTACCTCCTGCTCATCGAGCTCTGCCGCCGCATCCTGGCCGACGGCATGGGCGCCGCGGGCCTGACCGAGCTGGGCGTCTGGGCCCTCATCCTGCTCGGCGCAGGCACCACGCTCGCCGGTGCGCTGGTCGCGGTGATGCACGTGGTCGATGCCCGCTTCGGTCACGAGGTCCGGCGCCGGGTGGTCGGGAAGCTCGCCCGCCTCCCCCTGGGCTGGTTCACCGACCGCTCCTCCGGACGGGTGAAGCAGGCCGTCCAGGGTGACGCCGCGAGCGTGCACTACCTGGTGACGCATGCCGCGCTCGACGTGGTGGCCGCGCTGGTCACACCGCTGGCCGTACTGACCTATCTCTTCACCGTCGATGCCGCGATGGCGGCGATCCTGCTGGTGCCGATCCTGGCCTACGTGATCCTGACGGCGCGCATGATGCAGGCGTCCACCTCGCAGATCGCGCAGTTCCCGACGTGGGAGGGGCGGGTCTCGTCGGAGGCGATCGCCTACGTCGACGGGCTCTCCGTGGTCAGGACGTACGACGCGGGCCCGGCGGGCGGGTTCCGCGCCACGCTGGCCGAGCGTGCCCGGTTCCTGGACGGCTGGCAGCGCCCGCTGACCAGCAGGAAGGTCCTGATCGACCTGGTGACGCGCCCGATGACGATCCTGCTGCTGATCGTGGTCGTGGGCGGCGCCGCCGGGCTGGTGCGCGGTCCCGATCTGCTGCCGTTCCTGGTGCTCGGGGTGACCTTCGGCGGCCGGCTGCTGGCCGTGGCGTACGGCATGGGCTCGGTGCGCGAGTCGATGGACGCCGCCCGCCGCATCGGGCTGCTGCTGGCGGAGCCGGAGCTCACGGCCCCCGCGCCGGCGACGTCCGTCGGGCAGGGTTCGCCCGGCAGGACCGTGCGGTTCGAGAACGTCTCCTTCGCCTACACCGCCGACCACGACGTGCTGTCGGGCATCGATCTGGAGCTGGCTCCCGGCACGGTCACCGCGCTGGTCGGCCCCAGCGGCGCGGGCAAGTCCACCCTGGCCACCCTCCTGGCCCGCTTCCACGACGTCACGACGGGCCGGATCACGATCGGCGGCACGGACCTGCGCGACCTGACCCAGGAGGAGCTGTACCGGACGGTCGGCTTCGTCTTCCAGGACGTCTCGCTCATCCGCGCCGGCGTGCACGACAACATCGCGCTGGCGCGCCCCGGCGCGACGCGCGAGGAGGTGGTGCGCGCGGCCGAGGCGGCGCAGATCCACGACCGCATCACCCGGCTGCCCGCCGGTTACGACACCGTGCTGGGCGAGCAGGGGCGCCTGTCCGGCGGTGAGGCGCAGCGGCTGACCATCGCCAGGGCGCTGCTGGCCGACCCGCCCGTCCTGGTGCTGGACGAGGCGACCGCGTTCGCCGACCCCGAGTCCGAGCACCGGGTGCAGGAGGCGCTCAGCACGCTGGCCGCCGGCCGTGCGGTGCTGGTCATCGCCCACCGCCTGCACACGATCGCGGGCGCGGACTGCATCGTCGTCCTCGACCACGGCCGGATCGCCGAGCGCGGCACGCACGCCGAGCTGCTGGACCGCCCCGGCCTCTACCGCGACCTCTGGCACCCGCAGGAGCTGCCCGTATGATCCGCCGTACTCTCCTCCTGGCGGGCGACCGCCGTCTGGCCTTCCGTTATCTCGCGCTGCTGGGCCTGGGCTCGGTCGTGCGCGCGGGCGCGGTGCTGACGCTGGTGCCGCTGCTGTCGGCGCTGCTGTCCGCCGATCCCGGTACGGCCATGCCGTGGATCGGGGCGCTGGCGGGCCTCGTCGCCCTGGGCTGGCTGGTCGACTACCGGGCCGCGGGCGCCGGTTTCGCGATCGGGTTCGTGCTGCTGTCGAGCGTGGAGTCGAAGATCGTCGACCGCCTCCAGGGTGTGCCTCTCGGCTGGCTCACCGCCGACCGGCGGGCGGCCGCGCACCGCTCCTTGACCTCGACGGGCAGGGAGATGGTGCAGGGCATCGCCTACCTGCTCACCCCGTCGGTCAACGCACTGACCACGCCGGCCTTCATCGGGGTGGGGCTGGTGTTCGTCGCCTGGCCGCTCGGCGTGGTCGCGCTGGCGGCGGTGCCGGTGGTGATGGCCGCGCTGTGGGCGAGCGGGCGGTGCGTGCGCGCGGCGGACGCCGCCTACGACGCGGCGGGCGAGGAGGTCGGCGAGCGTATCGTCGAGCTGGCCCAGGCCCAGCCCGCGCTGCGGGCAGCCGGGCGCGCGGGCGCGGACGGCTCGCTGGTGGGCGGCGCGCTGAATCGCCAGCGCAGCGCGGCGATGCGCCTGATCGGGTTCGGCCTGCCGGGGCAGCTGCTGTTCGGGTTCGCGACCCAGGCGGCGCTCCTCGGGCTGGTCGCCACGGCGGTCGCGCTCGGGCTCAGCCCGTCCCTGGCGACGGCGGCGGGCCTGGACGGCACGCTCGGCGCCGCCGAGGTGGTCGCGCTGATCATCGTGGCGGTGCGTTTCGTCGAGCCGTTCACGACGCTGGCCGAGATCGCGCCCGCGGTGGAGACGGCGCGCGGCACCCTGGCCAGGCTGCACACCCTGCTCCAGGCCCCCGTGCTCGGCCGCGCCGGCGCGGCTGCGGTGCCCGACGAGCACGCTCCCGCCTTGGAGCTGCGCGAGGTGAGCTTCGGCTACGAGCCCGGCCAGGAGGTCCTGTCCGGGGTCAGCCTCACCGTCGCCCGCGGCACCACGACGGCGATCGTCGGCCCGTCCGGGTCGGGCAAGAGCACCCTGCTCTCCCTCGTCGCGCGTTTCCACGAGGTGTCGGGCGGGAGCGTGCTCGTCGCCGGGCACGACGTGCGCGACTACGACCCCGGCGCGCTGATGGCGCGGCTGGGCATCGTCTTCCAGGACGTCTACCTGTTCGACGCGACCCTGCGGGAGAACGTGCTGCTCGGCGACCCGGGCGCCGGCGACGACCGGCTCGCGGCCGCCGCCGCGGCGGCGCAACTGGACGAGGTGGTACGGCGGCTGCCGGACGGCTGGGCGACGCGAGTGGGCGAGCGTGGCGCCGCGCTGTCGGGCGGGGAGCGCCAGCGGGTCAGCATCGCCAGGGCCCTGCTGAAGGACGCGCCCCTGCTGTTGCTCGACGAGGCGACGGCCGCGCTCGACACCGGCAACGAGCGGGCCATCGTGGCGGCGCTGGAGTCGTCGGGCCGTGAGCGGGCGACGGTGATCGTGGCGCACCGGCTCAGCACCATCGCCAGGGCGGACCGGATCGTCTTCCTGGAGGGCGGCAGGATCGCCGAGTCGGGGACGCTGGAGGAGCTGCTGGCGCTCGACGGCCGGTTCGCGGCCTACTGGCGCCGGCGTGAGCGGGCTGCCGGGTGGACGCTGACGGCCTCCGCCTGAGAGGTGAAAGTTAGCTTAGGCTAAGCTAATTTTCACCTGTAATTGAGTGGAGTCATCGTGCGCATCCCCACCCCCGACCTCGAGCGTCTCACCGGGGACGAGCTCTTCTGGGCCCGGGTACGGCGCGGCGGCACGCCCCTGGTCGAGGACCTGGGCGACGGGACGTGCGCGGTCACGTTCCTGTGGCGCGGGGAGCAGGCGCCCACGCTGGCCGTCAACCGGCTGGGCGAGGCGGCCATGGAGCGGGTGCCGGGGACGGACGTCTGGCATGCGACCTACCGCCTGACCGCTACCCACCGAGCGTCGTACAGGCTCGGCACCGGCGGGCCGACGCCCGGCGCGGCAGGTGGTGACGGGCGTCGCGGCGACTTGACCGGTGGAGTGCCTCGCGGCAACGTGACCGGTGGAGTACCTCGCGGCGACGTGGCCGGGGGTGGTCCGTTCGGCGGGCTGGGCCCCGATCCGCTCAACGCCCGGCGCCTGCCCGGCCGGTGGGGCGGGCAGGACGCTTCGGTGTTCGCCCTCCCCCAGGCCCCCGCCGAGCGGTGGCCACGCCGGGAGGGGGTGGTCAGGGGCACCGTCGTCCACCACGACGGGGTCCGCGTCTACCTGCCCGCGACCGACCTCACCGGGCTTCTCCCCGTCCTGGTGCTGCTGGACGGCGACATGTGGTTCGGCGGGCTCGGCTTCCACCACACCCTGGACACCATGATCGCCGAGGGCGCGCTGCCCGCGATGGCGGTGCTGGCGCCGGAGGCGGCCGACAACGCGACCCGGTGGCGGGATCTGACCGCCGACGACGCCTACCTCTCCTACCTGGCCGACGATCTGCTGGGCCGGTCCCGGTGGCCGATCACCTCCGACCCGGGGCGCACGATCATCGCCGGGCAGAGCCTGGGCGGCCTGACCGCGCTGTACGCGGGGCTGCGGCGGCCCGATCGGTTCGGCAGGGTCGTGGCGCAGTCGCCGTCGTTGTGGTGGCGGCCGGGCATGGCGCACACGGTGCCGAAGACGCCGGTCGGCGGGGTGCCGTGGATGGTGGAGCAGTACGCGACGGCCAGGCGGGGGCCCATCTCCGTCCATCTCGACGTGGGTTCGCACGAGGGGCCGATGGTGGGGTACAGCCGGGAGCTTCGTGACGTCCTGCGTGCCCGCGGGCGGGCGGTGTCGCTCAACGAGTTCACCGGCGGGCACGACTACGCGTGCTGGCGGGTGGCGCTGGCCGACGCCCTCGCTCGTTGACGCACCGTCACACGCCGAGGGCACGCGGATGAAACTTTCAGCACCGCCGCACGGGATGACCTGTGAGCCGGGACTCCCGGCCTTGACACCGCCTCGGCCACTCCATGACTGTGGGAGCGCTCCCACCCTGCACCCCCCATGGAGTCCACGGAATGCGAAGAGCACTGCTCGCAGCGGTCGCGCTGCTGATGCCGTACCTGGTTCTGGCCTTACCCGCCGCACCCGCACACGCCGCCGCGTTCGCCTACGGCGAGGCGCTGCAGAAGTCGATCTGGTTCTACGAGGCGCAGCAGGCGGGCAAGAAGCCGAGCTGGAGCCGCGTCTCCTGGCGCGGCGACTCCGCCCTCGACGACGGCAAGGACGCCGGGCTCGACCTGACCGGCGGCTGGTTCGACGCCGGCGACCACGTCAAGTTCGGCCTGCCGATGGCCTTCTCCGCGACCATGCTCGCCTGGGGCGCGGTGGAGTACCCCGACGCGTACGGCTCGCAGAAGGCGCACCTGCTCAACAACCTGCGCTGGGTCAACGACTACTTCATCAAGGCCCACCCGTCGGCCAACGTGCTCTACGGCCAGATCGGCCACGGCGGCCAGGACCACGCGTGGTGGGGTCCGGCCGAGGTGATGCCGATGGCGCGCCCGGCGTTCAAGATCGACGCCACCTGCGGCGGTTCGGACCTGGCGGCGGAGACGGCCGCGGCCATGGCCGCCGCCTCCATCGTCTTCCGTCCCACCGACGCCGCCTACGCCAACACGCTGGTGACGCACGCCCGCCAGCTGTACACCTTCGCCGACACGGTGCGCAAGAAGTACAGCGAGTGCATCACCGACGCCCAGGGCTACTACAACTCCTGGAGCGGTTTCAACGACGAGCTGGTGTGGGGCGCGATCTGGCTGCACCGCGCCACCAACGAGGCCTCCTACCTGGCCAAGGCCGAGAGCTACTACGCCAACCTCGGCACCGAGCCGCAGTCGAGCACCCGATCGTACAAGTGGACGATCGCCTGGGACGACAAGTCCTACGGCGCCTACGTGCTGCTGCACAAGCTCACCGGCAAGCAGGTCTACCTCGACGACGCCAACCGCTGGCTCGACTACTGGACCGTGGGCGTCAACGGCCAGCGCGTGCCGTACTCCCCCGGCGGCCAGGCCGTGCTGGACCGGTGGGGCTCGCTGCGCTACGCGGCCAACACCTCCTTCGCCGCGCTGGTGCACAGCGACGCCATCAGCGACGCCACCCGCAAGGCGCGCTACCACGACTTCGCCAAGCGGCAGATCGACTACGCGCTCGGCGACAACCCGCGCAACAGCTCGTACGTGATCGGCTTCGGCGCCAACCCGCCGAAGAACCCGCACCACCGCACCGCGCACGGCTCGTGGACCGACCAGCTCACCAACCCGGTGGCGACCCGGCACGCGCTGTACGGCGCGCTGGTCGGCGGCCCGCCCGCGCCCGACGACGTCTACAGCGACAAGCGCGACGACTACGTGATGAACGAGGTCGCCACCGACTACAACGCGGGCTTCACCAGCGCCGTGGCCAGGCTCTACCAGGAATACGGCGGGGCCCCCGCCACGAACTTCCCCGCCGCGGAGACGCCCGACGGCCCGGAGATCTTCGTCGAGGCCGGGGTGAACGCCACCGGCCAGAACTTCACCGAGATCAAGGCGATCGTGCGCAACCAGTCGGCCTGGCCCGCCCGCGCGCTGGCCGACGGCTCCTTCCGCTACTACTTCACCCTCGACGGCGACACCACAGCCTCGCAGATCACCGTGTCGTCGGCCTACACGCAGTGCAAGGCGCCGACGGGGCCCGCCCTGCACTCGGGCAGGATCTACTACGTCACGATCGACTGCTCGGGCACGAGGATCTCCCCCGCCGGGCAGTCGGCGCACCGGGCCGAGGTGCAGTTCCGCATCGCCTCGTCGGGCACCTGGGACGCCTCGAACGACTGGTCGTACACCGGGGTGGCCACCACGCCCGGCGCCACGCCGGTGCTGGTGCAGAACATCCCGCTCTACAGCGGTACCTCCAAGATCTGGGGCAACACCCCCGGCGCGGGTGACACCGAGGACCCGACCAAGCCGGGCAAGCCGGCCGTCTCGGCGATCACCGCCACGGGCGCGAGCGTGAGCTGGACTGCCTCCACCGACAACGTTGGCGTCACCGGCTACGACGTCTTCAACGGCACCACCAAACTGGCGAGCGTCACCACCACCACCGCCACCCTCACCGGCCTGACCCCCGCCACCGCCCACACCCTGACGGTCGTCGCCCGCGACGCCGCCGGGAACACCTCCGACCCCTCCGACGCCACCGCGTTCACCACGCTCCAGGCACCGGTGGACAATGAGGATCCCACCAAGCCGGGCAAGCCGGCCGTCTCGGCGATCACCGCCACGGGCGCGAGCGTGAGCTGGACTGCCTCCACCGACAACGTTGGCGTCACCGGCTACGACGTCTTCAACGGCACCACCAAACTGGCGAGCGTCACCACCACCACCGCCACCCTCACCGGCCTGACCCCCGCCACCACCTACACCCTGACGGTCGTCGCCCGCGACGCCGCCGGGAACACCTCCGACCCCTCCGACGCCACCGCGTTCACCACGTCGGCCGCCGGTGGCTGCACGGCCGCCTACAAGCTGGTCAACAGCTGGCCGGGCGGCTTCCAGGCCGAGGTGACCGTCTCCGGCGCGAGCTCGGGCTGGACGGTCGCGTGGACCTGGCCGGGCAGCCAGGCGATCACGCAGCTCTGGAACGGCACGCTCACCCAGACGGGCGCCGCCGTGTCGGTGAAGAACCTGCCCTACAACGCCTCGGGCGGCACGTTCGGCTTCACCGCCACGGGCGCCGGAGTAACCCCCTCACCCATCACCTGCTCCGCGTCCTGACCCTCTGACTCCGAACGCCCTCGCCGCTCTGGGTGCGACGGGGGCGTTCGGCATTCCCCGAAACTTTTCAGCATCGCATCGCTGCACGGACCGCGAGGTGAAGCCCTTGACACGGTCCATTGCGGGGCTTATGTTTCCGAAAAATTGCCGGTGAGTTTTGAAACTTTAGGCCCATCGAAGGGGCAGCGTGAGCAACGAACGGGTTGAGTCCCTCATCCGCCTGATGACCCTGGAGGAGAAAGTCGCCCAGCTGGTGGGCATCTGGGTGGGCGCTGACGCCTCGGGCGGCGGGGTCGCGCCGCACCAGGCCGACCTCACCCACGAGATCGACTGGCCGTCGGCGATCCAGCACGGCCTGGGCCAGCTGACCCGCCCGTACGGCAGCGCCCCGGTGTACCCGGAGGCCGGGGCACGCTCGCTGGCCAGGGCGCAGGAGCAGATCACCGAGGCGAGCAGGTTCGGGATCGCGGCCCAGGTGCACGAGGAGTGCCTGACCGGCTTCGCCGCCTGGGGCGCCACCGTCCATCCCGCGCCCCTGTGCTGGGGAGCGGCCTTCGACCCCGGCCTCGTCGAGGAGATGGCCGCCCTCATCGGCGCGTCGATGCGCGCCGCCGGCGTGCACCAGGGCCTGGCTCCGGTGCTCGACGTCACCCGTGACTACCGGTGGGGGCGCACCGAGGAGACCATCGGCGAGGACCCCTACCTGGTGGGCACGATCGGCACGGCCTACGTGCGCGGGCTGGAGGGCGCGGGCGTCGTGGCGACGCTCAAGCACTTCGCGGGATACTCCGCCTCGCGCGGCGGGCGCAACCTCGCCCCGGTCTCCATCGGCCCCCGCGAACTGGCCGATGTGCTGCTGCCGCCGTTCGAGATGGCGCTGCGCCTGGGCGGGGCGCGCTCGGTGATGCACTCCTACACCGAGCTCGACGGCATGCCGGTGGCCGCCGACGAGGCGCTGCTGACGGGTCTGCTGCGCGACGAGTGGGGCTTCGAGGGCACGGTGGTGGCCGACTACTTCGCCGTCCGCTTCCTGGAGAAGCTGCACGGCGTGGCCGGCGACGGCGCCGAGGCCGCCGCGCTGGCGCTGCGGGCGGGGATCGACGTGGAGCTGCCGACGGTCGACTGCTACGGCTCGCCGCTGATCGACGCGGTCAAGGCGGGGCTGGTCGACGAGTCGCTGGTGGACCGCGCGCTGCGCCGGGTGCTGCGCCAGAAGGACCAGCTCGGTCTTCTCGACCCCGTTGGGCAAGCGCTTACCAAGCCGGAGGAGCTCTCCTTCGACGACGACGCCTCCCGCGACGTCGCCCTGCGCCTGGCGCGCCAGTCGATCGTGGTGGCCGCCAACGACGGCGTGCTTCCGCTCGCCGGGACGCGGGTGGCGCTGGTCGGTCCCGTCTCCGACGACCACCTGGCGCTGATGGGCTGCTACTCCTTCCCCGTGCACGTGGGCGAGCACCGCGGGCGTCGCGAGCTCGGCCTGGGACTGGAGATCCCCACCCTGCGCGACCTGCTCCCGCACGCGGCGCACGTCAGGGGCTGCGAGGTCACCGGGGACGACACCTCCGGCTTCGCCGAGGCCGTCGCGGCCGCCGCGGAGGCCGACGTGTGCGTGCTGGCCGTCGGCGACCGCTCGGGCCTGTTCGGCCGGGGCACCTCGGGCGAGGGCTGCGACGCCGCCGACCTGAACCTGCCCGGCGTGCAGGCCGAGCTGGTGCGGGCGGTGCTGGCCACCGGCACACCGGTCGTGCTCGTCGTGATCGCCGGGCGACCGTACGCCGTGCCGTCCGGCGCCGCGGCCGTCGTCTACGCCTTCCTCCCGGGGCAGCTCGGCGCCCGCGCTCTCGCCGAGGTGCTCACCGGCGCGGCCGAACCGTCGGGGCGGCTGCCCGTCTCGGTCCCGCGCGACTCCGGCGCCCTGCCCTCCACCTATCTCAGCCCTCAGCTCGGCCTGGCCTCCGCCGTCTCGTCGGTCGATCCCACGCCCGCCTACCCCTTCGGCCACGGCCTGTCGTACACCGCGTTCGAGTGGAGCGACGCGCAGGCGCCGGCGGAGTGGGACTCGGGCGGCGAGGCGAACGTCGGCGTCACCATCCGCAACACCGGCGAGCGGCCCGGCACCGAGGTCGTCCAACTCTACCTGCACGACCCGGTCGCCCAGGTCACGCGGCCCGTCTCCCGCCTGATCGGCTATCAGCGTGTCACCCTCGAGCCCGGCCGCGCCGCCCGGGTGAGCTTCACCCTGCACGCGGACCTGACCTCCTTCACCGGCCGCGACGGCAGGCGGATCGTCGAGCCGGGCGAGCTGGAGCTGCGCCTGGCGCGCTCCAGCTCGGACGTGGCACATGCCGTACGGCTCAGCCTGACGGGCCCGGAGCGCGAGGTCGGCCACCACCGGCGCCTGGTCCCCCAGATCGACCTCGTCCCCCTGGAGGCCTGAGGATGACCCTCTCCACGGCGGCGCCGCCCGCCGGACCGGCCGAGAAGGCGCCGGCCCGCGGGCGCCCCGGCCGGCGCCCGATCCGGCGGGCGTTCCTGCGGGACTGGCAGCTGTACACGCTGGCGATCGTCCCGCTGGCCTTCTTCGTGATCTTCCGCTACGCCCCGATGATCGGCAACATCATCGCCTTCCGCCGGTTCCAGCCGGGCGGGAGCATGTTCGGCGGGACCTGGGTGGGGCTGCGCTACTTCGAGATGTTCCTGGCCGACCCGACGTTCTGGCGGGTCTTCACCAACACGGTGATCATCGGCCTGCTCAGCACGGTCGTCTGCTTCCCGCTGCCGATCGTCCTGGCGCTGATGCTCAACGAGGTGCGCAACCACGCGTTCAAACGCTTCGTGCAGTCGGTCTCCTACCTGCCGCACTTCCTGTCGACCGTGGTGGTGGCGGCCATCGTCATGCAGCTGCTGACCGTCGACGGGCCGGTCAACCAGCTGCTGTCGTTCACCGGCGGCCCGCCCGTGGCCTTCCTGCAGGAGGCGGATCTGTTCCGCACGATCTACGTCTCCTCCGAGGTCTGGCAGACGGTCGGCTGGGGCACGATCATCTACCTGGCCGCGCTGACCACGATCGACGAGCAGCTGTACGAGTCGGCCAAGATCGACGGGGCCGGACGGCTCAGGCAGATCTGGCACGTGACGCTGCCCGGCATCCGGCCGACGATCATCACGCTGCTGGTGCTCAACATCGGCACCTTCATGGCGGTGGGCTTCGAGAAGATCCTGCTGCTCTACAACCCGGCGACCTACCCGACCGCCGACGTGATCTCGACCTACCTGTACCGGCTGGGCGTGGTGTCGGGCAACTTCAGCTACGCGACCGCGATCGGCCTGTTCGAGGCCGTGATCGGGCTGGTCATGGTCTTCGGGGCGAACCTGCTGTCCCGGCGCACGGTGGGAGCGAGCCTGTGGTGAGCCGCGTGCGCTGGGTGAACGCCACTCTCCTGATCGGCGTGGTGGTCGTCACCCTCTACCCGTTCTTCAACATCGTCGCCCGCTCCTTCAGCGCCGAGAAGTACATCGTCAGCGGCCAGGTCAACCTCTGGCCCAAGGGCTTCAACCTGACGACGTACCAGATCGTCATGTCGGACCCGGTCTTCTGGATCAACTACAGGAACACCGTCGTCTACACCGTCGTCGCCACCGCGATCTCGATGGTGGTGACCACCTGCTACGCCTACGTGCTGTCCAAGCCGCACCTGCGCGGGCGCAAGGTGCTGATCGGCGTCGCGGTGTTCACCATGTTCTTCTCCGGCGGCCTGATCCCGCAGTACGTGCTGATCAGCAACCTGGGACTGACCAACACCATCTGGTCGATCGTGCTGCCCAACGCGATCAGCGTCTTCAACCTCCTGGTGATGAAGACCTTCTTCGAGGGCCTGCCGCGGGAGCTGGAGGAGGCCGCGGCGATCGACGGCATGAACACCTACGGCATCCTGGCCAAGATCGTGCTGCCGCTGTCGAAGGCGGTGCTGGCCACGATGGTGCTCTTCTACGCGGTCTCGTTCTGGAACTCGTGGTTCCCGGCGTTCCTCTACCTGGACAAGATCGAGATGTTCCCCGTCACGATCTACCTGCGCAACCTGATCGCCGGCGCCACCGGCGCGGAGAGCGCCGGGGCCAATCCCGACGTTCACTCGGAGATCATGCAGGTCGCCTCCAACATCCAGGCGGTGACGATCATCCTCACGATCCTGCCGATCCTGATGATCTACCCGTTCGTCCAGCGTTTCTTCGTGTCGGGCGTGATGCTCGGCGCGGTCAAGGGCTAACCCATGGAAAGGACACCCCCCATGCGACAGGTCACCCGCAGGCACGCCCTTCTGACCTTCGGCGCGCTCACCCTGGCGGCCGCCTGCTCGACAGCCGAGGAGAAGCCCACGGCCGCCGCCAAGGGCGCCGCGATGGAAGGGTACGGCGTGGGCAAGACCTTCAAGGCGCCCCAGCAGCTGACCTTTCCGATCCTGCACAACATCCACCCGGCCTACCCGGTCAAGGACGACTGGCTGTTCTGGTCGGAGCTGGCCAAGCGCACCAACGTCAAGCTGCAGACCACGCTGATCCCCTTCAGCGACTACGACCAGAAGAAGGGCCTGCTGATCAGCGCGGGCCAGGCGCCCCTGATCGTGCCGAAGATGTATCCCGGCCAGGAGGTGCCCTACATCGCCTCAGGCGTGCTGCTTCCGGTCAGCGACTACGTCGAGCAGATGCCGCACTTCATGGACAAGGTCACCAAGTGGCAGCTGCAGGGCGACCTCGACACCCTGCGGCAGAACGACGGCAAGTACTACGTCCTGCCCGGCCTGCACGAGAAGGTCTGGTCCGACTACTCCTTCGCGGTGCGCACCGACATCCTGCAGGAGCTGGGCCTGCAGGCGCCCAAGACCTGGGACGACTTCCACGCCATGCTCAAGGCGATGAAGGAGAAGTACCCGGATGAGTATCCCTTCTCCGACCGCTGGGGCATCCCCACGCCCGGCGGCGCGTTCCTGCAGCAGCTGGGCAACGCCTACGGCACCAACGCGGGCTGGAACTTCGCCAACGGCCGCCCGGTCTTCTGGGACGACGCCGCCCAGAAGTTCATCTTCACCGGCACGATGCCGCAGTACAAGCAGGTGGTGGAGTACGCCGCGGCCCTGGTGAAGGAAGGGCTGATGGACCCGGAGAGCTTCACCCAGAAGGACGACGCCGCCAACGCCAAGTTCACCTCGGGCAAGTCCTTCGTCATCAGTTCCAACGCCCAGTCGCTGGTCAACGACTACCGCAAGGGCCTGGCCGAGAACAATCCGAAGGCCACCGTGGTCAAGATCCCGGTGCCGGTCGGCCCCATGGGCGAGACCCGCACGGGCCTGCGCACCGAGAACGGCATCGTGCTCATGGCCAAGGCCAAGGACGACCCCAACTTCGCGGCGCTGCTGCAGTTCGTCGACTGGCTGTTCTACTCCGACGAGGGCCAGCTGTTCGCCAAGTGGGGCGTCGAGGGCGTCACCTACACCAAGGACGCCTCCGGCAAGATCACGCCCGCCAAGGACGTCGACATGGTCGGCCTCAACCCCGGCGCGCCCAAGCACCTGCAGAAGGACTTCGGCTTCGGCAACGGCGTCTTCGCCTACGGCGGCACCACGGCGCTGCTCCAGTCGACCTTCTCCGAGGAGGAGCTGGAGTTCCAGAACGTGATGAACGCCCGGCAGAACCGGCCGCTCCCCCCGCCCGCGCCCCTCGACGAGCTGGAGCAGGAGCAGGCCACCCTCTGGGAGACCCCGCTGAAGGACCACGTGCAGCAGAACACCCTCAACTTCATCCTGGGCAAGCGCGACCTGGCCGAGTGGGACGCCTACGCCAAGGAGCTGGAGGGCAAGAACCTCGCCGCCTACGTCGACCTCATCAACAAGGCCCACGTGCGCTTCAAGGAAAAGCATGGCTGACCTGCTGCCCGGTGCCTGGCGCGCGTGCGTCGGCACCGGGCGTTTCAACCTGTCCCTGCGCCGCGACCACCAGGAGTCGCTGGCGCTCGTGCAGCGTGAGATCGGCTTCACCCACATCCGCGGCCACGGCCTGTTCGGCGACGACGTCGGCGTGCACCGGCCCTACACGCACGGCGGCGAGCACCGGGTACGGCACGCGTTCACCTACGTCGACCAGGTGATCGACGCCTACCTGGAACTGGGCGTGCGGCCCTTCCTGGAGCTCGGCTTCATGCCCCACGAGCTCGCCTCGGGAGAGCAGACGATCTTCTGGTGGAAGGGCAACGTCACCCCGCCGCGCGACCACGACGAATGGGCGGCGCTGGTGCGGGCCACCATCGGGCACCTCGTCGACCGCTACGGGATCGAGGAGGTGCGCACCTGGCCGATCGAGGTGTGGAACGAGCCGAACCTCAAGGACTTCTGGCAGGACGCCGACCAGGCGGCCTACCACCGGCTCTACGAGGTGACGGCCAAGACGATCAAGGAAATCGACGCCTCGCTGCAGGTCGGCGGCCCGGCGATCTCCCCGGGGTCGGACGAGTGGATGACGGACTTCGCCGACTTCGTGGCCACCCGCGGCGTGCCCGTCGACTTCGTCAGCCGCCACGCCTACAGCTCGCACCCGGCGCGCCACGTGCCCTTCGCCACCCTCCAGGACCTGGCCCCGGCCGAGACGCTGCTGGAGCAGTTCGCCACGCCGCGCAGGCAGCTCGCGGGCGGCCCGCTGGAGGGGCTGCCGGTGCACATCACCGAGTTCAACACCTCCTACCGGCCCGACAACGCCGTGCACGACACCGCCCGCAACGCCGCCTACCTGGCGCCCGTGCTCGCGGGCGGCGGCGACGTGTGCGACTCCTTCTCCTACTGGACCTTCTGCGACGTCTTCGAGGAGGTCGGCATCCCCACCTCGATCCTGCACGGCGGCTTCGGCCTGCTGACCCACCGGCAGCTGAAGAAGCCGACCTACCACCTGTACGCGTTCATGGCGCGCATGGGCTCCCGCATCGTCAGCCGGGGCGAGGACCACCTGGTCACGCGCGACGAACGGGGCAGGGTCACGGCCCTGGCCTGGGCGCTGCAGCCGCGCCGGATCAGGCTGCCGCTGCCGTCCGGCGAGCACTTCGTCGTGCGCTCCACGGTGAACGAGGAGTACGGCAACCTGCGCCGCGCCTGGCTGGAGATGGGCTCGCCGCACTCCCCCACCGCACGGCAGCTCGACGCCCTGCGCGAGCTCGCCGAGCCGTACCGGACCCATCAGCGCGCCGCCGGCGGCGTGCTGGAGCTGAGCCTGGCCGAGAACGAGATCACCCTCGTGGAGGCGTCGCCCGTGATCGAGGAGGCGCCCCCGTGGCCTCTCCTGTGAGCGAACGCGGCACGTTCGGTTCCGGCCCGCTCTCGCGGGCCGGCGCGCTGATCTACTCGCTGATCGTCACCGAGCTGCTGTTCCTGGCCACGGGGGCGCCCGCCCTGGTCCTGCTGACGCTGCTGGAGCGCGACGCGGGCAACGCGCCGCTGGCGGCGCTCTGCGTGGCGCCGCTCGGACCGGCCGCGTCGGCGGCGCTCTACGCCGTACGGCACCGCGGGCGCGACCTGGCCGACCTGCATCCCGCGCGCGTGTTCTGGCGCGGCTACCGCGCCAACGCCGCCGGGGCGCTGAAGGTGTGGCTGCCGTGGCTGGCCGTCCTGGCGATCATCGCGATCAACCTGGCGCACTTCGACGCCGCCGGGGTGCCCGGCTGGTGGGCGGTGCTGATGGTGGTCGTGGCGGCCGGGTCGCTGCTGTGGATGAGCGCCGCGCTGGTGATCACCTCGCTGTTCGCCTTCCGCGCCCGCGACGTGGCGCGCCTGGCGGCCTGGTCGCTGACCCGCTTCCCCGGCCTGACCCTCACCTCGGTGTGCCTGGTGGTACTGGCCGGCGCGCTCGCGGTGTTCGTGGCCGAACCACTGACGCTGCTGCCCGCCCCCGTGTTCGCCATGGCGCTGCTGTACCACGCCCGGCCGATGATCGCCGAGATCGAGGAGAGATTCACCGCATGAAGCTGCCGTTCGGCGGAGACTACAACCCGGAGCAGTGGCCGGAGGCGGTGTGGGACGACGACCACCGCCTGTTCGACTCCGCCCGCATCGACACCCTGACGGTGGGCGTGTTCACCTGGGCGCTCACGCAGTCCTCGCTGGAGGCCTACGACTTCTCCACGCTCGACCGCATCGTCGGGCGTGCCGCGGCCGAGGGCCGGCAGGTGTGCCTGGCCACCGGCACCGGTGCGATGCCGCCCTGGCTGGTGCGCGAGTTCCCCGAGGTGACGCGGGTCGACTTCGAGGGACGCGAGAAACGCTACGGCGGGCGGCACAACCACTGTCCGAGCTCGCCGGTCTTCCGCCGCCTGTCGGCGCGGGTGGCCGGGCGGATCGCCGAACGCTACGCCGGCAACCCCGCGGTGATCGCCTGGCACGTGAACAACGAGTACGGCGGCTCCTGCTACTGCGACCTGTGCGCGGCGGCCTTCCGCGACTGGCTGCGCAAACGCTACGACGACCTGGAATCGCTCAACGCCGCGTGGAACACGACGTTCTGGTCGCACACGTTCACCGGCTGGGAGCAGATCGAGCCGCCGTCGGCGCTGACCGAGCACTGGAAGGGGCCGGACTTCACCGCCTTCCAGGGCATCACGCTCGACTACCACCGGTTCATGTCCGACGCGCTGCTGTCGGGCTACCTGGCGGAGAAGGAGGCGATCAGGAGGTTCTCCGCCAAGCCGGTGACGACCAACTTCATGGGCCTGTTCCGGCCGATCGACTACCACCGCTGGGCCGAGCACCTCGACTTCGTCTCCTGGGACAACTACCCGCCCGACGACGACCCCGCGACCGCCGCGCGCATGGCGCTGGCCCACGACCTGATGCGCGGGCTGAAGGGGGGCGCCCCGTTCTGGCTGATGGAGCAGACTCCGTCGACGACGGCCTGCCGTGACGTCAACCCGCTCAAGCGGCCCGGCGTGATGCGGCTGTGGAGCTGGCAGGCGGTCGCCCACGGCGCCGACGCGGTGCTGTTCTTCCAGATGCGGGCCTCGCGCGGCGCGTGCGAGAAGTACCACGGCGCGGTCATCGGCCACGCCGGGCGCGACGACACCCGGGTCTTCCGCGAGGTGGCCGCCCTCGGCGCGGAGCTGGAACGGCTGGGCGAGGCCACGCTCGGCGCGCGCACGCCCGCCCGGGTGGCGCTGCTGTTCGACTGGGACAGCTGGTGGGCGCTGGAGATCTCCGACGGCCCGTCGCGGCTGGTGAAGTACCTGGACGTGGTGCTGGCCCACTACCGGGCGTTGTGGCGGATGGGCGCCGACGTGGACGTGGTCGCGGTCACGGCCGACCTGTCCGGGTACGACGTGGTCGTCGCCCCCGCGCTCCACATGGTCAAGGGCGACCTGGCCGGCCGGCTGGAGCAGGTGGCGGCCAGGGGCGGGTCGGTGGTGACGACGTTCCTGTCGGGGCGCGTCGACGTCGACGACAACGCCTTCCTCATGGACGTGCCCGGCCCGCTCGGTCCGCTCATGGGCGTACGGGTGGACGAGTGGGACTCGCGCGAGCGCGGGGTGGTCAATCCGGTACGGCTGGCCGACGGCACGCTCGTGGACTCCAGCCTGCTGTTCGAGCTGGTCATCCCCACGACGGCCGAGCCGGTGGGCCGCTACGAGAACGACTTCTACGCGGGCACCCCCGCCGTCACCAGGAACACCTTCGGCGAGGGCCATGGCTGGTACGTGGGCGCCGGGCTGGAGCAGGCGGGCGTCGACTGGGTGATGCGCCAGGTGCTCGACCGCCACGGCCTGGCGCTGCCGTACCCGGAGCACGTGGAGGCCACGCTCAGGGTCGCGCCCGACGGCTCGCGGCTGCGGTTCCTGCTCAACCACGGCGCCGAGCCGGTCGAGGTGGCCGTGGAGGCGGGCCTCGACCTGCTCGGCGGCCAGGAGCTTCAGCAGGGCCGCGTGCTGCTGGAGCCGTACGGCGTGAAGGTCATCCGGCTCCGAGGGTAGCCAGGCCGGGCAGGGCCCGGTCGGCGAAGTCGAACAGCGCCTGGTTCTCCCAGGCGTTGCCGGAGGCCGGGTCCTCGGGGTCCCAGCCGTTGCCGGGCACGCCCGTCCAGGTGGCCTCCCAGTAGACGAGGCCGAGCGCGCCGGGCACCTCGCGCAGCACGTCGTACAGCTTGGCGATCATCGCCTGCTGGCCCTGCGGGGTCGCCTGGTAGCCGGGGTAGGGCTCGGGCGACAGGATGATGTTCTCCCAGCCGTCCTTGTCGGCGGTGGTGAACGGGTAGGCCGTCTCGGCCAGCAGCACCGGCTTGCCGTACCTGGTGGCGACGTCGGTGATGTTGGCCTGGAAGGCCTCGATCGTGCCGTGCCAGTACGGGTAGTACGACAGGCCGATCACGTCGTAGCGGATGCCGTGGGTGGCGGCGTTGTCGAACCACCAGCGGTACAGGCCGTTGTCGGCGCCGTTGGCCAGGTGGATGACGACCTTGGTGCGATGCGAGACCTGCTTGACCGCGTCGTGTCCGGCGTTGAGCAGGGCGGCGATGCCGGGCCAGTTGTCCCACCGGCCGTCCGGCCACAGCAGGCCGCCGTTGAGCTCGTTGCCGATCTGGACCATGTCGGCCGGGGTGCCCTGGCGCCTGAGCGCGGAGAGCACGTCGTAGGTGTGGTCGCGCACGGCCTGGACGAGCCGGTCGAACGGCAGGTCCGCCCAGGCGGCGGGCTTGGTCTGGTGGGCGGGGTCGGCCCATCGGTCGGAGTAGTGGAAGTCGATCAGGGTCTTCAGGCCCAGCTTGTGGGCGCGCCTGGCGATCTCCAGGACGTGGGCCTTGTCGTTGTAGCCGTCGGCGGGGTCGACCCAGACCTTGAGCCTGACGTGGGTGAGCCCGGCCCGCTTGAGGATGCGCAGGGCGTCGCCCCGGCGGCCGTCGGCCTGGCGGTAGACGCCCCCGAGGTCCTCGGACTTGGCCAGGCTGGAGATGTCGGCCCCGCGCACGGGCAGTCTGTCCCCGGCCTGGGCGGGCGCCCCGAGGAGCGCCATGACCCATAAGGCGGCGCAGATCGCTCTCACCATCATTCCTCCAGGAGGATGTCCACACCGCCCGCGGGGACGGTGACACTCGCCGCGGTGACGGGGCTGTCGCCGTGGTTGATCAGGAAGGTGTGCCGGCCGCGCCGGACGACCTCGAGGTCGTCGGGCAGGCCGCGCGGGCGCTCCACGCCCGCGTGGTCGAGCAGGTCGCGCAGGAGCGGGCGCACGTCGGCGGGGGCGGTGGCGACGTACCAGGCGCTGCCCCGGCCCAGGTCGTGGCGGGTCAGGGCGGGGTGCCCCGCGTCGGGGCCGCTCGCGAAAGCGCGTACGGCCAGCGCCCCCGCGAGCCTGACCCGCTCGGACCACATGGTGGCCGGCTGCCCGCCGTCCAGGGAGATCTCGGCGTGCGCGCCGAGCGGGTGGAACTCCTCCACGCTCAGCCCGAGCACCTCGCGCAGCGCGCCGGGATGGCTGCCCGGGTGCACGGTGTCGTTGCCGTCGACGATGCCGGAGAAGAACGAGACGAGCAGGTGGCCGCCGGATTCCACGTAGCGCTGCAGGTTCTTGCCCGCCTCCTGGCTCAGCGCGTAGGAGCTGGGAGCCACGACGAGCTTGTAGCGTGACAGGTCGTGGCTCGGGTGCACGAAGTCGACCGTGACGTGCTCGCGCCACATCGCCGCGTAGTAGGTCTCGATCCGCTCGCGGAACTCCAGCTCGGACGAGGGCCGCCAGGGCAGCTCCAGGGCCCACCACGACTCCCAGTCCCACACGATGGCCACCTCGGCCTCGACCCGGCCCTCGACGGCCAGCCGCGCGACCTCCTGCCCGAGCGCGACCACCTCGCGCCACAGTCCGGAGTCGGTGCCCGCGTGCGGCACCATCGCCGAGTGGAACTTCTCCGCGCCGAAGCGGGAGGCGCGCCACTGGAAGAACAGCACCGAGTCCGAGCCGCGCGCGACGTGGGCGAGGCTGTTGCGGCGCATCTCGCCGGGACGCTTGGCGAGGTTGCGCGGCTGCCAGTTGACGGCGCCCGTGGAGTGCTCCATGAGCAGCCACGGCCTGCCCCCGGCGACGCTGCGTGTCAGGTCGGCGCACATGGCCAGCTCGATGTGGTTGCCGGGGTTCTCCGCCTGCAGGTAGTGGTCGTTGGAGACCACGTCGACCTCGGCCGCCCACTTCCAGTAGTCCATCGGCTTGCAGTTGGCGATCATGAAGTTGGTGGTGACCGGCTTGGCCGAGTGGCGCTTGATGATGTCGCGCTCGGCCCTGAACAGCGCGATGTGGGCGTCGACGCTGAAGCGCCGGAAGTCGAGCTCCAGGGCGGGGATCAGGCCGGGCGGGGGGTTGCGCGGCACCTCGATCTCGTCCCAGGCGCGGTAGGTCAGGCCCCAGAACAGGGTGCCCCAGGCGGCGTTGAGCGCCTCCAGCGTGCCGTACCTGTCGCGCAGCCAGCGGCGGAAGTGCTCCTGGGAGGCGTCGCAGTAGCAGGAGGCGTTGGCCCAGCCGTACTCGTTGTGCACGTGCCACATCGCGACGGCGGGGTGGCCGGCGTAGCGCTGGGCGAGCTGCTCGGTGATGCGCGCGGCGGCCCTGGCGTACTCCGGCGAGCTGGGGCAGAAGCCGTGGCGCGAGCCGCCGGAGACCACCTGGCCGTCCTGGCCGACCAGGCGCGAGGCGGGGTGGCTGCGGCGGAACCACGAGGGCGGCGAGCTGGTGGGGGTGGCCAGGTCGACCTGGATGCCGTTGTCGTGCAGCAGGTCCATGACGCGGTCGAGCCAGCCGAAGTCGTAGCGGCCCTCGGCGGGCTCCAGCAGGCCCCAGGCGAAGATGCCGAGGCTGACCAGGTTGACGCCGGACTCGCGCATGAGGCGCATGTCCTCCAGCCAGACCTCTTCCGGCCACTGCTCAGGGTTGTAGTCGCCGCCGAAGTACACCGGACCCCCATCGAGAACTCATTCTGTGAACGTGCACGGTAGCACGGATGAAATTAACGACCACGTAACGCCTTCTTGACAAGGACTTGGGGGTGCAATTCACTCTGTGCACGTTCACAGAACGAGCTTGCCTTGGAACCAACTACTCTCAGGCAATCCCGACGCGGAGGCATTAATGCGTACAAACCGACTCGCAGCGGCTGCGGTGCTGGCCACTGCCCTGGCAGCGGCGGGGTGCGGCGCGTCCGAGCCCACCCAGCCCGCACCCGCCGCCCAGCCGCAGTCCAGCGCGCCCGCCGCCCCCGCCGCGCCGGTGAAGCTGACCTACTGGACCTGGGCCCCCAACATGGACAAGATCGTCAAGGTCTGGAACGACAAGAACCCGGACATCCAGGTGACGGTCAGCAAGCAGGCCGGCGGCGACGACGCGGCCGCCAAGTTCCTCACCGCGGCCAAGGCCGGCAACCCTCCCCAGCTGGTGCAGGCTGAGTACCAGCACCTGCCGTCGTTCGTCGCCGCCGACGCCGTGGCCGACCTGTCCGCGCAGGCCGCCCCCGTCAAGGGCGAGTTCAGCGAGGGCCTGTGGCGCCTGGTCACCCTCGGCACCGAGGGCGTCTACGGCGTGCCGCAGGACTCCGGGCCCATGATGCTCTACTACCGCAAGGACCTGTTCGAGAAGTACGGCATCGAGGTGCCCAAGACCTGGGACGACTACGCCGCCGCCGCCCGCAAGGTGCGCGAGCAGGACAAGAACGTCTTCCTCGGCACCTTCTCCAGCAAGGACCCCGGCTCCTTCGCGGGCCTGTCCCAGCAGGCCGGCGGCCAGTGGTGGTCCATCGCCGGAGAGGCGTGGAAGGTCGCCATCAACGACCAGGCCACCACCAAGGTCGCCGACTACTGGGGCAAGCTCGTCGACGAGGGCGCCATCGACGACATGCCCTACTTCACCCCCGAGTGGAACAAGGCGCTCAACGACGGCAAGCTCCTGACCTGGCCGTCCGCCGTATGGGCACCGGGCGTGCTGGAGGCCAACGCGCCCAAGGCCAAGGGCAAGTGGGCCGCCGCGCCGCTCCCGCAGTGGAGCGCGGGCGAGAACGCCAGCGGCTTCTGGGGCGGCTCGGCCGTCGCCGTCTCCGCCAAGGCCACCCCCGACGAGAAAGCCGGGGCCGCCGCGTTCATCAGCTGGCTCAACACCGACCCCGAAGCCGTGCAGCTGCTGGTCAAGGAGGCCTTCATCTACCCGGCCAGCACCAAGGGCACCCAGTCGCTGACCACCCCGCCCGCCTACTTCGACACCCAGGCCGACTTCTGGCAGCAGGCCGCGCAGGCCGCCGCCACCGCCCGCGGCTTCACCTTCGGCCCGAACGTCAACGCCGCCTACACCGCCTACAAGGACGCCTTCGACAAGGCGCTGGCGAACAAGTCGTCCTTCACCGGCGCGCTGAAGACGATGCAGGACGCCACCGTCGCCGACATGCAGAAGTCCGGATTCACCGTTGCCCAGTAAGCACGCGCGCAGGACGGGCGGCGGCATCGCCGCCCCGTACCTCTTCCTCGCTCCCGCGCTGGTGCTCTTCGTGGTCTTCCTGGCCCTGCCGATCGCCTACACGATCTACCTGAGCACCCGCCGGGTTCAGCGCTCCGGCCTCGGCCTGGGCAAGGGCTCGGTCCGCGAGGTCAACGCCGGCCTGGACAACTACGCGGCCGCCCTGTCCGACGCCTCCCTGTGGACGAGCTGGCTGCGGGTGCTGCTGTACGGCCTGATCGTGCTGGTGCTCATGCTCGGCCTGGCACTGCTGTTCGCGCTCATGCTGGACACCGCGCGGGTGCGACTGGCGCGCTTCTCCCGCACCTCGATCTTCCTGCCGTTCGCGGTGCCCGGCGTGGCCGCCGGCCTCATGTGGGGCTTCCTCTACCTGCCCGGCACCACCCCGCTCAAGGGCGTCGACTTCCTGTCGGCCAGCACGGTCCTGTACTCCATGGCCAACGTGGCGATCTGGGGCGGCACCGGCTTCAACATGCTCGTCCTCTACACCGCGCTGCGGGCCATCCCGCAGGAGCTGTACGAGGCCGCGCGCATGGACGGAGCCTCCGAGGTGAGGATCGCGCTCCAGGTCAAGATCCCGATCCTGATGCCGGCGATCATCCTGACGACGGTCTTCTCCATCATCGCCACCGTCCAGGTCTTCACCGAGCCGACCGTCCTGCGGCCGCTGACCAACACCATCCCCTCCGACTTCAGCCCCCTGACGAAGATCTACACCGACGCGTTCGTCCGCGGCGACCTCTACTCCGCCGCCGCCACCGCGATCGTCGTGGCCGGGATCTCCCTCGTCCTGTCGTTCGGATTCCTGCGCGTCGTCAAGCGGCAGGCCTTCGGAGAGAGCTCATGAAGCGCATCGGCCTGGTGCCCACCACGATCCTGGTGCTGGGCGCGCTGTACTGCCTGTTCCCCGTCAGCTGGGTCGTCGTGGCCGCCACCAAGACACCCGGCGAGCTGTTCTCCACCGCCACCTTCTCCTTCGGCAGCGGCCTGTTCTCCAACCTCGCCGACCTGTTCGCCTACCGCGACGGCGTCTTCTGGCTGTGGATGGTCAACACCCTCCTGTACGCCGGAGGCGGCGCGCTCCTGTCCACCCTCGTCTCGGCCGCCGCCGGGTTCGCCCTGGCCAAGTACCGCTTCCCCGGACGCAACGCCATCTTCAACGTGCTCATCGGCGGCATCCTGGTGCCGGGCGTGGTGCTGGCCATGCCGCAGTACCTGCTGTTCTCCAAGATCGGGCTGGCCGACACCTACTGGTCGGTCCTGCTGCCGCAGATCCTGCACCCGTACTCCATCTACCTGGCGCGGGTCTACTCCCAGGCCGCCATCCCCGACTCCCTCCTGGAGGCCGGACGGCTCGACGGCGCCTCGGAATGGCTGCTGCTGCGCCGGGTCGCGCTGCCGATGATGGTGCCGGGACTGGTGACCATCTTCCTGTTCCAGTTCGTGGCCATCTGGAACAACTTCCTGCTGCCCTTCATCATGCTCGGCGACGACGGCAAGTTCCCGCTCACCGTCGGCCTCTACACGATGCTGGCCGCCGGAGCCAACCAGCCCTCCCTCTACAACCTGATCATCACGGGCACGCTCGTGGCGCTCGTCCCCCTCATCGCCCTGTTCCTCACGATGCAGCGGTACTGGCGCACCGATCTGTCGTCCGGAGCTGTGAAATCGTAGTGCGTGTGAAGAGACCGACCATCCACGACGTCGCGGCCAAGGCGGGCGTCTCCCGCGGCACCGTCTCCCGGGTACTGAACGGCGACCGCTACGTCTCCACGGCCTCCCAGCTGGCCGTGGAACGGGCCATCGCCGAGACCGGGTACGTGGTCAACCGCAACGCCCGGAGCCTGGTCACCCAGCGCTCCGGGTCGGTCCTGCTGGTGCTGTCCGACCCGCACGAGAGGCTGTTCGAGGACCCGAACTACTCCGTGCTGTTCCGTACGGCCGCGCAGCGACTGGGCGAGCGCGACATCTCCCTCGTGCTCATGATGGTCGCCGACGACGCAGAACGGCAGCGCGTCATGCGCTACGTGCAGGGCGGCCACGCCGACGGCGTCTTCCTCGTCTCCACCCACGCCGGCGACCCCCTGGCCAGCGCCCTCGGCGACCAGGTGCCCGTCGTCGCCCAGGGCGAGGTGCTCGGGCTCAAGATCCCCTACGCCGCCACCGACGAGCGCATGGGCGGGCGGCAGATGACCGAGTACCTCGTCTCGCGGGGGCGCAAGAAGATCGCCACGATCACCGGCCCCATGGACACCGCCGCCGGCAGCCAGCGCCTCGAAGGCTACACCGACGTGCTCGGGCGGCGGGCCTCCAAGAAGCTCATCGCCCACGGGGACTGGTCGCGTTCCAGCGGGCACCGGGCGATGACGGAGCTGCTGTCGCGGGCGCCCGACCTCGACGCGGTCTTCGTCGCCTCCGACCTCATGGCCGCCGGCGCGCTGGCGGCGCTGCGGGAGGCGGGGCGGCGGGTGCCGGAGGACGTGGCGGTGGGCGGGTTCGACGACTCGTCGGTGGCCCTGTCCACGCACCCGCCGCTGACGACGATCCGGCAGCCGCTGGCCGACATCGCGCAGGAGACGGTGCGGTTGCTGCTGGCGCTGATCGACGGGGCGGGGTCGGTGGAGCCGGTGATACTGCCGACGGAGCTGATCGTCCGCGAGTCCACCTGACCGCCTTACCCGCCGGCCCCACGATCCCGCCGTCGGTGACCGCGGCCCGCGACGGCCCGTCTCGAGGCGTCTGATGCGTCACCAGCCGGTCGGGAGGCGGCGACGGCTCGGGCGGCAGGTCGTCCGGGCCTCACCTCCGCGAAGACGACAGGCCGTCACCTTCCCTAAGGCGCCGTCATCTTCCCTAAGGCGCCGTCACCTTGCCGAAGGCGTCAGGCCGTTACGGCTCGGAAGGCCTCGCCGAGCACGTCGGCGACCTCCTTGGGCCGCGAGACCGCCACCGCGTGCGAGGCGCCCGCGACCTCCACGCCGCCGGCCCCTGCCCGTGCGGCGCCGAAGCGCTGGACGTCGGGGTTGATGGCCTGGTCGGCGTCCGCGATCACTGCCCACGCGGGCTTGGTCCGCCAGGCGGCGGTGCTCGCCGGCTCGGTGAAGGCGGCGGCCGCCAGCGGGCGCTGCGCCACCGCCAGGACCCGCGTCGTCTCCTCGGGCAGGTCCGCGGCGAACACCTGCGGGAACGCCTCGCGAGCGATGGTGAACTCGGCGGCGCCGCTCCCGTCCTCGCCC
Source organism: Nonomuraea soli (assembly GCF_013761175.1). Lineage (GTDB taxonomy): Bacteria > Actinomycetota > Actinomycetes > Streptosporangiales > Streptosporangiaceae > Nonomuraea > Nonomuraea soli. Next base: position 877,333 of record NZ_JACDUR010000002.1, on the reverse strand, counting down.
GGGTAGGCGGACTGGCGCAGGTTCGAGGCGAGCGCCGGCTCGGGGAAGCGGCCCTGCAGGTCGGCCAGGCTCTCGCCCTGGTCGGGGACGTAGGCGGCCACGTAGACGAGGCCGACGACGTTCGGGGCCGCCCCGGCCACGGTGATGACGGCACCGCCGTACGAGTGACCGGCCAGGATGACCGGGCCGTCGATCTGGGACGTCACGGAGGCGATGTAGGCCGCGTCGGCCGCCAGGCCGCGCAGGGGGTTGGGCGGGGCCAGCACGGGGATGCCCTGCTGCTGCAGCTCGGTGATCACGCCCGACCAGGCGGCGGCGTCGGCGAACGCCCCATGGACGAGGACGACGGTCGGGATGGTGCTGTGCGTCATGCGAATACTCCTGATCGGCGGGTTCGTTCTGCGCCGATCCAAACAGCCCGCGAGTGGCCGGTTCGAGGCGGAAACGTACTTCTGCCTGCGGTTCTGCCTCGTCCTGCCGCGAAGGCCCTTGCTTGGATGCCAGATGTACGGGGCTCCCCGCGAAGGATCCCGCCTTCCACCTCTTGGAGAGATCATGAACAAGCCTGTGCTCGAACCTGCCGCGCGAGCTTTCGCCGAGGCGACGGCGCAGCCGCCGTACCTGTTCCAGCTTCCGGTGGAGGAGGCCCGCAAGGCCGTGGACGAGGTCCAGTCAGGACCGGTCGGCAAGCCGGACGTGGACGAGGAGTGGATCACGGTGCCCGGCGGTCCCACGGGCCAGGTCAGGGTCCGCATCGTCAGGCCCGCCGGCAGCACCGGCGCACTCCCCGTGATCATCTACATCCACGGAGCCGGATGGGTGTTCGGCAACGCCCACACCCACGACCGGCTGGTGCGCGAGCTCGCGGTCGGCGCCGCAGCCGCCGTGGTCTTCCCCGAGTACGACCTGTCGCCCGAGCACCGCTACCCGGTCGCGATCGAGCAGAACTGGACCGTCGCCCAGTGGATCGTCGCCGAGGGCGCCTTCAAGGGCCTGGATCCGACGCGCATCGCGGTCGCCGGCGACTCCGTCGGCGGCAACATGAGCGCCGCGCTGACCTTGATGGCCAAGCAGCGCGGCGGGCTGACGCTGCGCCAGCAGGTGCTGTTCTACCCGGTGACGGACGCCTCCTTCGACACCGGCTCCTACCACGAGTTCGCCGAGGGCTACTTCCTGCGCCGCGACGGCATGCAGTGGTTCTGGGACCAGTACACCACCGACGATGCCCAGCGCTCCGAGATCACCGCCTCCCCGCTGCGGGCCACGACCGAGGAGCTGACCGGGCTGCCCCCGGCGCTGGTCATCACCGGTGAGGCCGACGTGCTGCGCGACGAGGGCGAGGCGTACGCGAACAAGCTGCGGCAGGCGGGCGTGCCGGTGACGGCCGTGCGTTACCAGGGGATCATCCACGACTTCGTCATGCTCGACGCCCTGCGCGAGACGCAGGCCGCCGGCGCGGCGATCGAGCTGGCCGTCGGCACGTTGCGCCGGGTGCTCAGCGCGGGCTGAGCCCTTCCGCCGGGGCGTCGGCGGAAGGGTCGGGCCTTCTGAGCGGCGCGGCATCCCGAGCGTGATGGTCGGCGGAGTGGTCAAGCGCTGTGAGCGGCGTCGCCACGCGCTTGGTGGTCGGCGGAGCGGTCGAGCGCTGTGAGCGGCGCGGGCGCCTGCGCGTGGTGGTCGGCGAGGCGGTCGAGCTCTCCGAGCACCACCGCCGCCCGCGCGTGATCGTCGGCCGACTCGTACAACTCGACGGCCTCGCGGAAGGCGGCCCCAGCCTCCTCCGCCTGATCCAGGTGGACCAGCGCCCTGCCCAGGTGGGTCAGCGACAGCGCCATGGCCCGGGTGATCGGGTGGCCGCGCAGCTCAGACAACGCCTGGCGGTAGTGGTCGGCGGCCTCCTGCCAGCGCCCCAGACCGAGGTAGGACTCGCCGACCACGTCCAGCGCGGCGCCGACGGCGTGACCGGTGATGGCCGGCGAACCGCCGAAGGACGGGTCGCGCAGCCGTCCGATCACGGCGAGGCTGTGCTCCAGGGCCTCCTCGAGCCGGCCGAGCCTGCGCAGGCAGTTGCCGATGCCGGCCAGGGCCTGGGCGAGCCCGTCGGCGTCGCCGGCCCGCTGGAAGCACTCGGCCGCCATGCGCGTGTGCTCCAGGGCGGTCACCTTGCTCTGCTGGTCCTGGCGCCCCCACAGCGCCCAGGTCGCGTAGGTCAGTGACCAGCCCTGCTGGCGCACGTCGCCGCTCTGGCGGGCCAGTTCCAGGGCTCGCAGAGCGGTCTGCTCCGCCTCGCCGAACCGGGCCTGGCAGAAGGTCTGCGCCCACGACAGGTAGTTGAGGTGCACGGCCTCCAGCGCCCTGTCGCCCATCATGCGGGCGGACCCGGCCGACAGGCCGAACACCTCGGGCCAGTGCCCCCAGTGCATCCACAGGTCGGAGAACCAGTGCATCGCCTCGGCCACCTCGACCACGCGGGCGTGCTCGCCGAGGCGGGCGGCCTCCCGGAGGGCCGCCAGCCACGCCTCGCCCTCCGCCGTGAGCCACTCCCGGGCCTTGCGCTGTGTGTCCAGCTCGACGAGCGAGCTCCAGTCCGGCGGGGGCGCGCCGTAGTCCGGCTCGAACCAGCGTCCGGCGACCGTGGCGGTCTCCAGCAGCCAGGCGTCCATACGCGTGCGGGCCCGCCGCTGCCGGGCGCCGGGCTCCTCCTCGGACAACCGGGAACGGGCGAACAGCCGTACGAGGTCGTGGAAGCGGTAGCGGCCAGGGTACGGCGACTGCAGCAGCCCGAGGTCAACCAGCTCTTCCAGGGTGTCCTCGGCACCGGCCGGATCCAGCTCGGCCAGGACGGCCGTCACGGGCACCCCGAAGTCGGGCGCCTCGACGAGGGCGAGCCGCCGGAAGCTGCGCCGCGCAGGCACGGACAGCTGCCGGTACGACAGCGCGAAGGCCGTGGCCACCGACAGGTCGCCGGCTGACAACGACTCCACCCGCCGCCCTTCGTCGCTGAGCAGGTCCGCGAGCTGGCGGGGCGTCCAGCCTGGCCTGCTCTGCAGCCGGTTGCCGGCGATGCGCAGCGCCAGCGGAAGGTTCCCGCACAGGCTCGCCACCCGCGCCACGCCTTCGGGGTCGGCCTGCGCGCGCTCGGCTCCGACGATCCCGCCCAGCAGCTCGGCCGACTCCTCGAGGGCCAGGTGAGTGAGCGGGATCTGGCGCACGCCCTCCAGCCCGGCCAGCGGACGCCTGCTGGTGACCACCGTCATCGCGGGGCCTCCCGACGGCAGCAGCGGGCGGACCTGGCCCTCGTGCGCCGCGTTGTCCAGGATGATCAGGCACCGCCGTTCGCGCAGCAGCGCCCGGTAGTGGCCGGCGCGCTCCTCCTCGTGGGCGGGGATGCGCCGCTCGGCCACGCCGAGTGCCTTGAGCAGCCGTGACAGTGCGGCGGCCGGGTCAGGCGGGGCTTCGTCCATGCCGCGCAGGTCGAGGTAGAAGCAGCCGTCGGGGAACAGGCCGGCCAGGTGCGCGGCCGCTCGCACGGCCAGGGCCGTCTTGCCGATGCCGGCCGTTCCCTGGATGGCGGCCACGGCGGCGTCCTGGCCCGCGAGCTCACGCAGCAGGCCGAGCTCGCGGGTCCGTCCGGTGAAGTCGCCGACCCCGCGGGGCAGCTCGCAGGCGCCGGGGGTGACGGCCTCCTGGCGCGGCCGCCCGGCCCTGGCCGCCTCCGCCAGCCTGGCCCGCCGCGTCTCGTCGAGCCGCAGCGCCTCGGCCAGTGCCTGAACGGTGCGCCGCTGCGGGCCTCTGCTGGCGCCGCGCTCCATGTCGCCGATGGCGCGCACGCTGACGCCGGAGGCATGGGAGAGCTCCTCGATCGTCAGCCCGGCCGCATGCCGCATGCCCCGAAGGACCTCGCCGAACGCCTCCGCCACCCGTCTCCCCGTTCGCCTCCTCGCACCCGCAGCATCGAACCTTATCCGCCTGGCCGGAGTGGGTGTCGCCGCAGGCGGCCGGCGACCGCCCTCCCGGGTCTCATGGGCGCAGGGCGCCGACGGCCTCGGAGATCTCTTTCCTGAGGTAGCCGCCGGTGGGCAGGGTCGCGCCGTGGGCGTGGCGGACGACGCCGCCGGTGTCGACGAGCACCGTGCCCGACTGCTGCAGGGAGCCGAGCATCTTCCTGTCCAGCCCGAACAGCTCGTGCGGCGTGCCGTCGCGGCCGACGACCACGGGGAACGGGATGCTCCGCCTGGCCTTCCACGCGGCCGCCGTCCGGCGATCCTCGGGGACCGCGACGAGCACCTTCACGTTGCCGGCGGCGAGCTCGTCGCGACGCCGTACGAGGTCCTGGACGTGCCGGTTGCAGATCGGGCACGCCGTCGATCGCATGAAGTAGACGAGCACGGCATGACGCCCCCGGTAGTCGGACAGGCGTACGGCCTGGCCGTCGGTGTCCTCCAGGACGACGTCGGGTGCGGGTGATCCGTTTTCGAGCATGGCGAAACTCCACTCCTGTAGGGGAAAGAAGGTCGGGCGCCGTTCTAGGGGCGGTGCCGCGGCTCGGCCAGGCCCTGCCGTACGGCGTTGCGGGCCCGGTGAAGCTGGGACTTCATCGCCGCGTCACTCAGCCCGAGCCGCTGGGCGACCACACGTCCCGGATACCCGAGGACATCGCGCATGATCAGCACCCTGCGCTGCACGTCCGGCAGCTCCTTGATCGCCTGGGCGACGAGCTCGGCCTCCAGGCGCTGGATGACCTCGTCCTCCGCCGAGGTCATCAGGCCGGGGCCGATCTCGGTGTGGCGGTCGAGCAGCAGCCGGGCCCGGCGCAGGCATTCGTTCCTGACGATGCGGAACAGCCAGGAGGCCAGCGCTCCGGTGGCGCGCAGCGAGCCGATCTTCCGGTAGAGGATGATCAGCGCCTCCTGGGCCGCGTCCTCCGCGTCCTGCGGCGAGGCGCACAGGTGCTGGGCGAAGCGCCGGACGTGGGGGTGGGCGCCGTGTACCACCGCGGTGATCGACTCCTGATCGCCCGCCTGGGCGGCCTCGATGAGGCGGGTGCTCGCCCAGGCGCGCCCGGCCGTGTCCCCGCCGCCCTTGCCACTCATCCGTTGAGCTCCTCTCAGCATGACCTTCACCTCATAAGAGGGCACCGCTCGGGAAAAGGATTCACCCTTCCTGGACCGGCCGGGTCACGGCGACCCACCCGGCGCGGGGCAACCCCGGGTCCGCGAGCGTGACGGAACCCCGCCGAGGTCGCCGGGTGCGGTGGCGCCACCGCCCTGCTCGCGGCGGCACCACCCGGGGGCTACCCTCGTAACCCCCGACGTGTGAAGGCGGCGAGATGACCTCGGAAGTGCTGCAGGCGAACGGGCGTGAGGTGGCCGCCTACGACGCCTATCGCGCGCTGGCCCTGCAGCTCGCCACCCGTGCCGTCACCTCCCGCGAGCAGATCGCGGAGGCGATCGGCAGGATGGCCGCCCAGGTGGCGGGCGCCCGCGCCTGGCTCGGCCCCGAGCTGCGCCTGGTCGTCCTGCCCGAGTACTTCCTGACCGGCTTCCCCATGGGCCACGACGTGCCCACCTGGCAGAAGCTGGCGTGCCTGGCGCCGGACGGGCCGGAGTACGAGGCGATGGGCGAGGTGGCGCGGCGCCACGGGCTGTTCCTGTCGGGCAACGCCTACGAGAGCGACCCGCACTTCCCCGGCCTCTACTTCCAGGCGTCCTTCATCATCGCCCCGTCGGGCGAGGTGGTGCTGCGCTACCGGCGCCTGCACTCCATGTTCTCCCCCACGCCCTACGACGTGTGGGACGCCTACCTGGAGGTCTACGGCATCGAGGCGGTTTTCCCCGTGGTGCGGACCGAGCTGGGGGCGCTGGCCTGCGTCGCCTCCGAGGAGATCCTCTACCCCGAGCTCGTGCGGGTGCTGGCCCTGCGCGGCGCGGAGGTGCTGTGCCACTCGACCTCGGAGGTGTCGGCGCCCGCCCTCACGCCCAAGGCGGTGGCCCGCCGCGCGCGGGCGCTGGAGAACCTCGCCTACGTGGTCAGCGCCAACTCCGGCGGCCTCGACGGCATCCCGATCTCCCGCGACTCGACCAACGGCGGCTCCGAGGTCGTCGACTTCGAGGCCAGGCAGCTGGCCGTCGCCGGCCCCGGCGAGTCGCTGGTCGCCTCGGCGGAGCTCGACCTGGCGGCGCTGCGCCGTACCCGGGGCAGGCCCGGCATGACGAATCTGCCCGCCCGGCTCAAGCCCGCCCTGTGGGCTGAGGAGTACGGCAGGCACGAGGTGGAGCGGCCCAACGCGCTCCTCGACGGCCAGGTGCCCGATCGGGCCTGGTTCGTGCGCCGCCAGCAGGAGATCATCGCCTCCCGGACGCCAGGTACGCCCTCCAGCCACCGTGAGCCGTGATCTCCGCGGCGCCGCCGAGCCCTTCCGGCGTGCACACGAATCCGGTCACCGATCCTCCGTCCGACAGTTCGACCTCGCCCAGGGCGAGGGGCCGGGGCACCTGGGCGAGCAGGCGGCCCAGGCCTTGCGCGGGCAGCTCCCAGACCTCCACCTCGATCGCCGCCCCGCCGTCCGCCGCCCTGACCAGGCCGGGTTTGGGCGGATCGGTGGCCAGGGCGTACAGGCGGTAGTGCGGCGCGGTGGCCGTCGTGGCGGCCAGGCGCGCGCCGTGGGAGGTGAGCTGGTGGTTGAGCGGCTGGCCGCTCAGGTGCGCGCCCACCACGGCGAGCAGGAGCGGCGGGCTGAGCCGTTCGGCGATCGCGGCCAGCAGGTCGTCGGCGTGCGCGCGGCCCAGCAGCATCACGCCGAAGGGCCGCCCGCCCACCTCGCCCGCGGGTACGGCCAGGGCGGACAGGCCGAACAGGTTCGTGGAGTTGGTGAAGCGCCCCAGCCTCGTGTTGGCGGCCAGAGGCTGCTCGGCCACCTCGGCGATGGTGGGGTGGCCGGGTGTGGTCGGCAGCAGGAGGGCGTCGGCGTCGCCGAGTCGGGCCATGGCCTGGGCGCGCAGGAGGGCCAGGCGCTCCTGGTCGGCGAACAGGCGGTGGGCGGGCAGGGTGGCGGCGGCCGTGATGATGCCCGCGACGGTGGGGTCGAGGCCGGGGCCGCCCTTGGCGACGAACTCCCCGACCGCCGTGTGCCGCTCGGCGACGAACGCGCCCTGGTAGAGCAGGTCGGCGGCCTCCAGGAAGGGGGCGGGGTCGATGGGGACGAGTTCCACGTCGCGCAGCGACCGGGCGGCGCGCTCGAAGGCCTCGCCCCAGCCGGGGTCGAGCTCGCCCAGCGCGCCGGCGGGCGGCACGGCCACCCGCCACGGGCCCGGCCTGCGGCTCCCCCACGGCCCGGCGCCCGGTGACACCGACGACCCGGCCGACACCCCGGACGGGGGCTCGGACGTCATGACGGCGAAGGCTCGGCGGGCTTCGGCCAGGGTGCGCGCGAAGACGGTCACGCAGTCGAGGCTCCGGCACGCGGGCACCACCCCGTCGGTCGGCACCAGGCCGTAGGTGGGCTTCACCCCGACGATGCCGTTGAAGGCCGCCGGGACCCGTCCGGAGCCCGCGGTGTCGGTGCCCAGGGCGAAGTCGGCGATCCCGAGCGCGACCGCCACGGCCGAGCCCGAGCTGGAGCCGCCCGAGACGTAGGCCGGGTCCACGGCGTTGCGGACCGCGCCGTAGGGGCTGCGGGTGCCGACCAGGCCGGTGGCGAACTGGTCGAGGTTGGTCGTCCCGAGGACCACGGCGCCCGCCGCCCGCAACCGCGCCACCACCTCGGCATCGCGGCCGGGATGGTAGGCGTACGAGGGGCAGCCGGCCGTGGTGGGCAGCCCGGCGACGTCGATGTTGCCCTTGACCGCGAAGACCGTCCCGGCCAGCGGCGAGGCCGGATCCACTGCGGCGGCCTCGGCCTCCACGTCCTCCCGGGGGCGCAGGCCGATCCAGATCTCGGGCCTGTTCACCTCGGCGATGCGCGCGTACGCCCGCCGTACCCTGTCGACCGCGCTCACGCCGCCTCTCCCTTCAGCACCACCAGGGCGGAGCCCGCCTCGACCTGGTCGCCGGGTTTGACGAGGATCCGCTCCACGATCCCGCCCTCCCGCGCCACGACGGCGGACTCCATCTTCATCGCCTCCAGCACCACCAGCCGGTCACCGGCCTCGACCCGCTGCCCCTCGGTCACCGTCACCTGCCAGACGCTCGCCGCGAACTCGGCCTCGGCCACCACGCCGCCCGCGGGCGCCTCGAAGCCTGCGGGGGCGGGAGCGGCGCTGTCGCTCTCGGCGCGCGAGAACTCCCCCGCCTCCTCCCACGCGGCCCGCTCGGCGGCGAAGGCCGCGGCCTGCCGGGCGCGGAAGGCGGCGATCGACTCGTCGTTGGCCGCCAGGAAGCGCCGGTACCCGGCCAGGGAGAACTCCCCCTCCTCGACCTTCGGCTCCAGGCGTCCCGCCGCCATGTCGGCGCGCAGGTCGAGCAGTTCGCGCGCGCTCACCGGATACCAGCGGATGCGGTCGAAGAAGCGCAGCGACCACGGCCGCTCCCGGCCGTAGGTGGACCACACCTGCACGGTGCGCCCCACGAACTGGTAGCCGCCGGGGCCCTCCATGCCGTAGACGCACAGGTAGGCGCCGCCGATGCCGACGGAGTTCTCGGCCGTCCACGTCCTGGCCGGGTTGTACTTGGTGGTGATCAGCCGGTGCCGTGGGTCGAGCGGCGTGGCCACCGGCGCGCCCAGGTAGACGTCGCCGAGCCCGAGCACGAGGTATTCGGCGTCGAAGACGACGTCGTGGACGTCCTGGACGCTGCCGAGCCCGTTGACGCGCCGGATGAACTCGATGTTGTCGGGGCACCAGGGTGCGTCGTCGCGCACGCCCGCCATGTAGCGCTGGATCGCCTCCCGCGTCGCAGGGTCGTCCCACGACAGGGGCAGGTGGACCGTGCGCGAGGGCACCACCAGGTCCTCGACGGGCGGCAGGCCCGCCTCCAGCTCCATGAGGACGGCCAGCAGGCGTTCCTGCGCGAGCGACGCGGGGTCGAGGTGGACCTGGAGGGAGCGGATGCCGGGGGTGACGTCCACGACGCCGGGCAGCCGCGCCGCCTCGACCGCCTCGGCCAGGGCGTGCACGCGCATGCGCAGGGCCAGGTCCAGCTCCATGGGGCCGAACTCGACGAGGATGTTGTCGTCGCCGCTGCGCCGGTAGGTGACGTCGCCTCGCCGTACGAGAACGCCGCCGTCGCCGCGGCGGCCGACCGCGGAGGGCAGCGGGACGAACCGCACGCTGTCGCCGGGTCGCAGCTGGCCGAGCTTCCACCGCTCGGCGGTGACGACCGTCGCCGGGCAGACGAACCCGCCGAGGGAGGGGCCGTCGGGTCCGAGGATGACGGGCATGTCGCCGGTGAAGTCGACGGCGCCGACGGAGTAGGGGGTGTCGTGGATGTTCGACGGGTGCAGCCCCGCCTCGCCGCCGTCGGGGCGGGCCCAGCGGGGTTTGGGTCCGACGAGCCGGACGCCGGTCCTGGCGGAGTTGTGGTGGACCTTCCAGGTGGCGGCGTAGAACTCGGCGATGTCGTCGCCGGTGAAGAACTCGGGCGCGGCGTGCGGGCCTTCGACGACGCCGATCTCCCACGTCCCGGTCATGGGCGGGGGTACGGCGGAGCCCGCCGGCAGGTGCGGGCCGCCCGGTACGGCACGCAGCACGTCGCCCGCCCGCAGCGCCCGGCCGCCGTGGCCGCCGAAGTTGCCGAGGGTGAAGGTGGAGGCGCTGCCCAGGTAGGCGGGCACGTCCAGCCCTCCGGACACCAGCACGTAGGTGCGCATGCCGGTGGCGGGCGTCCCGACGTCCAGCGTCGCCCCCGCCGGGATCTCGAAGGGCTCCCCGAGCGTGACCGGCTCGCCGTCGACGGTCACGGGAGCCGGGGCGCCGGTGACGCACACCGTGGTCGCGTGGGTGAAGCGCAGCGCGGGCCCCTGCAGCGTGCACTCGATGCCCGCCGCGCCCTCGGCGTTGCCCAGCGCGAGGTTGCCCGCGCGGAAGGAGTGCCAGTCCATGGGGCCGGACGGCGGCACGCCCACCTGCCAGTAGCCGATCCGGCCCGGCCAGTCCTGCACGGTGGTCTGCATCCCGGCCCTGACGACTTCGATGCGCGGCGTGGTGTCGGCGATCCCGGCGAGGGTGGCGGTGCTGTGCCGTACGGCGCGCACGTCCGCGTCGTCGACGACGGCCCGCAACAGCCCCAGGTTGGTCTCGATCCCGTCGATGCGGCACTCGCCGAGGGCGGCGCCGAGCCGCGCCAGGGCGCTGTCCCTGTCGGGTGCGTGGGCGATCACCTTGGCCAGCATCGGGTCGTAGGAGGCCGTCACCTCGGTCCCGGTCTCGACCCACGTGTCCACCCGCACGTCGTCGGGGAACTCGACGCGGGTGAGCCGCCCGGCGCTGGGCCGGTACTCCTTGCTCGGGTTCTCCGCGTACACGCGGGCTTCCACCGCGTGCCCGCGCGGCTCGGGCAGCTCGTCCAGCGGCGAGGTGTCCCCCTGGGCCAGGCGCAGCATCCACCCGACCAGGTCAACGCCGTAGCGGGCCTCGGTCACGGGGTGCTCCACCTGCAGGCGGGTGTTCACCTCCAGGAAGTACGGCCGGCGGCGGACCGGGTCGTAGATGAACTCCACCGTCCCGGCCGAGCGGTAGGAGACCGATTCGCACAACCGCACGGCGCTGCCGGCGAGCAGGTCGCGCACCGCGTCGGGCAGGCCGGGGGCGGGCGCCTCCTCCAGCACCTTCTGGTGGCGCCGCTGCAGCGAGCAGTCGCGGTCGCCGAGCGCCACGACCCGGCCGCGGCCGTCGCCGAACACCTGCACCTCGACGTGACGGGCCCCTTCGACGAAGGCTTCCAGGAACATCCCCGCGGTGCCGAATCCGGCCGAGGCCACGTGCTGCACGCTCAGCCACGCCTGGCCCAGTTCCGCCGCGTCCCGGCAGGCGCGCATGCCGATCCCGCCGCCGCCCCCGGTGGCCTTGAGCATCACCGGGTAGCCGATGCGCTCGGCCGCGGCCAGCGCGGCGGGCAGGTCGGCGAGCAGCCCCGTGCCTGGCAGCAGCGGCACTCCCGCCGTCCTGGCCGCGGCGCGGGCGGTGTGCTTGGCGCCGAACAACTCCAGCTGATCGGGCGTGGGACCGGCGAACACGATCCCGGCCTGTTCGACGCGGCGGGCGAAGCCGGCGTTCTCCGACAGGAACCCGTAGCCGGGGTGGAGCACGTCGGCTCCGGACTCGATGGCCGCGCCGAGCACCCGGTCGGCGTCGAGGTAGCTCTCCTTGGCCGGCGCGGGGCCGAGGCGGACGGCGTGGTCGGCCAGGCGCACGTGGGCGGCGCCGCGGTCGGGGTCGGAGTGGACCGCCACGGTCCGCAGGCCCATGAGGCGGGCGGTGCGGATGATCCGGACCGCGATCTCTCCGCGGTTGGCCACCAGCAGCGTCATCGTCACTGGATCGTCATCCTCACCGGCGTGGGGTCGAAGCCGTTGCACGGGTTGTTGATCTGCGGGCAGTTGGAGACGAGCACGAGCACGTCGGTCTCGGCGCGCAGGCTCACCCGCAGGCCGGGGGCGGAGATGCCGTCGACGATGCCGAGGGTGCCGTCGGCCTCGACGGGGACGTTCATGAACCAGTTGACGTTGCTGACCAGGTCGCGCTTGCCCAGGCCGTGGCGCAGTCCCTCGGCCAGGAAGTTCTCCACGCAGGCGTGCTGGGACCAGGTGTGCTGGCCGTACCTCAGGGTGTTGGACTCCTTGGAGCAGGCGCCGCCGACGGTGTCGTGGCGTCCGCAGGTGTCGTCGGCGACGGTCATGAGCGGGGTGTGCTCGTTGGACAGCAGCACGGTGCCGGTGGTCAGGAAGATGCCGCCCTGGGCGTGGACGGTGTCCTGGGCGCTGTAGCGCACGGACGTGTCGTGGGCGTCGTAGAGGAGGCAGTCGACGGCCTGGTTGCCGCCGAGGTCGGTGATGGTGAGCGTCTGACCGGAGCGCACGACGGCCGACCAGGGGGCGCGGGCGGGGACGGTGATGTCCATCAGCGGGTCACCTCGGCGGTGTTCTCGAAGGCGCGGCGTCCTTCGGGGGTGGCGTTCCAGAGGGGGTCGCCGGGTCCGGTGGGCGTCCCCTGGCGGGCTGTCACGTCCAGGAGGCCGCACGTGTAGGAGGGGCGGGGGTCGACGGGGTGGGGGGTGTTGGCGATGAGGACGGTCACCGGCATCTCCATGCGGAGCGTCACCGCGGCGCCGGGGCCGGCCGAGCCGGTGAACTCCAGGCGCCCGTCGGCCGGGTCGACGCGCACCCCCTGGAAGAAGGAGATCGACGGCGGCAGGTCGCGCGGCTCCAGGCCGTGCTTGGCGGCGGCCAGCTTGAACAGCTCACGCCCGGCGGGCGAGGCGCCGTGCGGGGCGCCGTCGCCGTATCGCTCGGTGTTGCGGAGCAGCGTGGAGGCTCCGCACATGGTGTCGGCGGGGGCGCTCGACTCCAGGATCGTGGCCAGGACCCGGCCCTGGTCCGACAGCAGCAGGTGGCCCGCGCCCGGGTAGGCGTTCCAGAGCACCTTGACGGTGTCGGCGACGTTGAGCCGTTCCCAGGGGCGGCCGGTCACGTACAGCAGCAGGTGGGCGCAGGCGTCGCCGGTGACATCGGTCAGGGTCAGCTCCGTGCCCCTGGTCAGGGCGCGATGCGTGTAGCCGCCGCCCGCCACCGTTTCCGACCAGGTCTGGCCCTCGGGGGCGGGGATGTGCGGCATGGCGGGGACGGTCGTGCCCTCCTGGGCGCGGGCGTGCTCGCGCGCGCCGTGCGTCGTGGCTGTCGCCATCGGCTCCTCCTCTATTTCTGTCGCACGACAGAAATTAGGAGGCGGACGTTTCCCCCGGTGCGCGCCCAGGTTTCCGCCGTGTGACCGAAAGCTCACCGTCCGGCCGGGTCCCGGCCCTGTGAAAGGATCGGCTGGTGAGCAGACGAGGGGTCGGACGGCCCAGGGCGGTCGCGCGTCCCGACACCGGGCTGTCGGCCCGCGAGGAGTTGCTGGCCGCCGCCGCCGAGCTGTTCACCGTCAACGGCTACAGCGCCACCACCACGCGCGAGGTCGCGCAACGGGCCGGGATCCGGCAGGCGACGATGTACCACTACTTCGCGGGCAAGGAGGCGCTCCTCGCCGAGCTGCTGGAGAGCACGGTGCGCCCCTCGCTGGAGGCCGCCCGCCTCCTGGCCCCCTCCGAGGCGCCTGCCGGGGCACGGCTGTGGGCGCTGGCCTGCCGCGACGCGGCGCTGCTGTGCTCGGGCGCGCACAATCTGGGGGCGCTGTACCTCCTGCCGGAGGCCGACCGGTTCGAGGAGTTCCAGGCGTTGCGGGCGGCGCTCAAGCAGGCCTACTCCGACCTGCTCGCGCCCATCACCTCCGACCGGCTCCGGGCCGAGCTGGTCTTCTCCGTGGTGGAGAGCGTCATCCTGATCCGCAGGAACACCTCCGCCGTCGCGGTCGAGCCGATGGCGGAGGCGATCGCGGACGCCGCCCTACGCGTTGGCGGCGTCGGTGAGGACGACCTGGCCGACTTCCGGAAGCTGGGCCGCGCGCTTCTTGGCGGCTGACCACCGGTAGAGCAGGCCCGCCCCCACCGCCACCGCGAGGAACAGCACGGTGAACCACTGGAAGTACCACTCGCCGCTGGCCGGCGCGTAGACCTCCGCCCGCGGCCAGGCGAGGTTGACGGCCATGCCGACGCCGTACAGCACGGCCAGCACGTTGACCGGCAGCCCCCAGCGGCCCAGCGAGAACAGCGGCCTGCCGTTCTCGTCGGTCCCGGCCGGGGCGCCGCCCTTCCACGAGCCCTTCAGGCGCTGGAAGAGCAGCGGCCCGGTGACCAGGGCGTAGGCGATGTAGAGGGCGACGATGCAGGTGGTGCCGACGGCCAGGAAGGCGTCGGGCGAGACGAAGTTGATCGCCACGATGACGGCCGCGAGCACGCCGGTGACCAGCGCGGGCCCGGCCGGCATGCCGGTGCGGGGCGAGACCCTGGCCAGGCGCGCGGAGAAGGGCACGACGCCGTCGCGTGCCATCGAGAAGAGCATGCGGGTCGCGGCGGTCTGGATCGCCAGCGTCGCCACACAGATGGCCACCACCACGTCCACCAGCAGGAGCTTGCCGACTCCGTCGCCGAGGGTGCTCGTCAGCACGTACGACAGGCCCTCGGTGGCCAGGCGCCCGTCGGTGAGGCTGGGCGCCGCCAGCAGCGCGGCGAAGACGATCAGGCACGCGAGCAGGCCTGCCGCGCCGAGCGCGGTGAGGATCGTGCGCGGCGCGACCGCGGAGGGCTTGCGGGTCTCCTCGCTGAGCTCGCCCGCGCTGTCGAAGCCGATGAGCACGTAGGCGGCGGCGAACGCGGCGACCAGCAGGGCGGCGAAGGCGCTGCCCGGCATGCCCGTCTCGAAGGTGATCGTGGGCGTGCGGTCGGCATGCGTGAGCAGCAGCACGACGATGAGGACGGCGCCGATGATCTCGGCGGTGACGCCGACGACGTTGATCCTGGCCATGATCCGGTTGTCGAGCATGTTGATCACGGTCGTGGCGGCCAGCAGGATGACCCCGAACAGCGCGGCGTTGGCCGCGCCGTCCGCCGAGACGGGCGAGGGGTCGGTGCCGATCAGCTGGAAGCCCGGCCAGATCGCCGGGAGCACGACCTGCAGGGCCAGAGCGGCCGCCGCGATCACCACGACCTGGCCGAGCACCATGATCCAGCCGGCGAACCAGCCGACGGCCGCGGTGCCCATCCGGGTCGACCACTGGTAGATCGCCCCGGAGATCGGGTAACGCGCCGCCAGCTCCGCGAAGCACAGGGCCACCGTCAGCTGCCCGGCCAGGACCAGCGGCCAGGTCCAGAAGAAGGCGGGACCGCCGAAGGAGTAGCCGAGGGCGAAGAACTGGAAGACCGTGGTCAGGACCGAGATGAAGGAGAAGCCGGCGGCGAAGGAGGCGTAGCGCCCCATGCTGCGGCGCAGCTCCTGCCGGTAGCCGAACTGCTCGAGGACGCTCTGGTCGATGGGGGGTGCGGTCGCCATGGGGTCTCCCCGGGGAGGCAATTTCTGTCGATTGACAGATAAGTAACGCCGCCCCGTTTCCCCCGCGTGTCCCGGGTGTGTGCCGGCCGTAACGGTGCCCTCACATCAGCAGGTGCGCAGCATGTTCAGCAACGCGGTGCGCTCGCCGCGGGTGACGAACAGCTTGTAGTGGTGCTTGACCGTGATCCACGAGATGGCGTACCTGCACCAGTAGGCGCGCCGCGGCGGGCGCCAGCTCTGCGGGCCCTGGCCGCCCTTGGCGATGTTCACCGAGTGGCTGACCGCCTTCAGCTCGGGGCGCCACAGGTCGTTGGCGAAGGCACGCCGCTTGGCCTGGCTCCAGCGTTTGGCCCCGGAACGCCACGCGTAGGCCAGCGGCACCACGTGATCGACGTCGACATGGCGCTCGCTCCTGAGCCACTTGCCGTCGTAGGGGCTGTACCAGCGTCCTCTGACCGGGTGGCAGGAGGAGTTGCGCCTGACCCCCTTGCCGTCCCTGGCCAGCACCACCTCGCGCGTGTCACACCTGCCCTTGTGATGGGCCCAGCGGGGCTGGAACCGCTTGTGGCTGTAGCCGCGAATCGACAGGGCCCTGGCCACCTTCAGCTGCGCCAGCATGCGACGGGCCTGGGTCTCCGACTTCGGCGCCGCCTCGGCCGAGGAGGGTGCGAGGGGGATGACCAGGACGCTGAGTGCGGCGGCTCCTGCCGCCCGGATACGGGGGATCATGGTCCCTAGCTTTACATATCGACGCGATGCCCTTCGGCCTCCAGCGCCGCGACCGCCTCCTTCAGCCGGTGCTCCGGCACCAGGACGAGGTCGGCGTGGAACGTCGAGGCCGCGAAGACCGCGATCTCGGCGTCGGCGAGCGGCGCGACGATGTCGGCCAGGGCGCGCACGTTGTGCTTGGCCGCCTTGCCGTACAGGCCGACCCAGCGCTCGCCCGAACCGGTCGGCCACGTCTCGCGCACCACCGTGAGGCCCTCGGGCGCGCGCACCAGGGCGATCCACTCGTCGTCCTCAGGGAAGGTGGCGTGCGGCAGGTGCTCGACGGCGAACACGGACGGGACGACGCCCAGGTGCTGAGTCATGCGTCGTATCTAAGCGCACGCGGCGACGAGCCGAACTCACGACGGCACGCCTTGTTGAAGGCCTGGAGGTCGGGGATGCCGACCTGGGCGGCGATGGCGGGGATGGCCAGCGTCGACTCGCGCAGCAGGTGCAGGGCGCGCGTCAGCCGTCGGCGGCGCAGGTAGCCGACGACGGTGTCGCCGGTCTGGGCGCGGAACAGGCGGGTGAGGTGGTTGTGCGATACCCCGGCGGCGCGGGCGATGTCGGGGACGGTGAGCGGGGCGGCCAGGTTGGCCTCGATGTGCTCCGTGGCCGCCGCGATCACCGCGTGCGGGCGTTCGGCCTGGGGCAGGTCGGCCACCCGCCACAACACGCTCCACACCTCGGCCGACATGCGGGCGGGGCCGGCGGTGACGGCGGTGCGCAGGGCGGCGGCGATGGCGGGCGCGTGGTCGCCGGTGTCGCGCATGACGGGGACGGTGCGCCGCTCCTGGGCGCCCGGCAGGCGGAAGTGGGCGTACAGGTGCTGCGACCGGCCGGTGTAGTGGTAGTGCACCTCGGCTCCCGGCGGGATGAGGCTGAGCCGTCCCGGCCTGATGAGGTGCTCGGCTCCCCCGACGACCAGGCGGGCCGCGTAGCCGTACAGGTGCAGTTGCCACAGGTCCGGCAGGCGGAAGACGTCGTGGGGCCGGGCGACGCCGTGCACGCCGATCCCGGCGCTGGCGACGTCGGGGGGTTCCGACAGGGGCAGGGTCACCTGGTGAAAATCAACCACCGTCTGATGATTTCATCCCATTTCAGGGGAACCGCAGGGCCGTAGCGTCGGACGCGTGCCAACCACTTCCCTGACTTCAGTCCAGGTGGCGCGCTTCGTGGCGGCAGGCTACCTGCGCCTCGACGCCGTCGTCCCCGACGAGCTCAACGACCGCGCGATCGGCGTGCTGGAGGCGGGCCTGCCCGCCGTCCCGTACGGCACGCCGATCGAGGACGCCTTCCCCACCGGCGGCTTCACCCGCGACCTGCTGGAGGTGCCCGAGGTCGCCGGGGCGCTGCGCGGCCTGGTGGGACCGGGCGCCACCGTCGACCACCACGCCGTGCACGTGCGCCGGCCGCGCGGCGGCGAGGCCCAGCCGCTCCACGGCGACGCGATCATCGACGTCCGGCCCGACGCCTTCGACGTGCAGCTCATGTACTACCCGCGCGCGGTCGAGGCCGACATGGGCGGCACCCTGGTCGTCCCGGGCAGCCACCTGCGCCGCACCAACGAGAGCGACACCGGCCGCTACCAGAACCTGCTCGGCCAGGTACGGCTGACCTGCCCTGCGGGCACCGTGATGCTGCTGCACCACGGCATCTGGCACGGCGGGCGGCGCAACGACAGCGACGTCCAGCGCTACATGTACAAGATCCGGTTCAACCCGACGGTGCCGCAGGTGCTGCTGTGGGACACCGCCGACCTGCGCGACCCCGCCGTGGCGCGGGAACTCGACCGGCGCTTCCCCTGGTACGAGCACGCCACCGGGCGCCTGGAGGTCCACAACCGGGTGCACCTGTGGCGCACCATGACCGCCGATCCGACCTTCGACATCGACTACTGGGCCACCCGCGTGAGCAACCGCCCCCTTCTCCGGAGCGCCGTATGAAGCAGCAGGTCCTCGTCCTCTACCTGGCCAACTCCTCGCTCGACGCGCCGGTGGTCGGCTGGTCGTCCTACGACGGCACCGGGGCCGCCCGGCCCACCGCGGGCGACGGCGACGAGCCGCCCTACCGGAGCGGGGTGGAGGCTCTGCGCGACGGCTGGCGGTTGTTCCAGGCCTCGCAGCTGATCCCGCCGTACCCGGGGCACGAGTACGACACCTCGTTCCTCAAGCACGAGTTCTTCTTCGAGAAGCTCGCCTAGCCCCACCCCCTCCGGCTGAGGGTCAGCCGGCGTCGGCCGCCTGCGCCTCGAACATCCACGCCTGCTTGTCGAGGTCGCGCGCCACCGCGATGAGCACGTCCTGGCTCACCGGGTCGGCCTCGGACAGCGCCGAGATCCGCTCGCGCAACCGGCCGCCGGATGCCCTCAGGATCCTCACCATGCCCTGGACGACCGCCTTGTCGGCGACCCATCCGGCCGCTCCGGTGCCCGGCCCGTGGACGGAGGCCACTGTCTGGGCGCGGCCGTCGGGGTTGACGCCCACGGCCACCGACCGCTCGGCGACGGTGTCGGCGTGCGCGCGGCTGATCGCCACGATCTCGTCCAGCTGCAGGTGCAGCGAGCGGAACCGCGGCCCGACCAGGTTCCAGTGGTACTGCTTGGCGACCAGCGAGATGTCGATGAGCTCGACCAGCGTGCCCTGCAGGGCCTCGCCGGCGAGCTTGCTCTCCGCCTCACCCAGCGGGCTGCTGATGATCGTCATGATGCTCCCCTCCTCCTCGGTGACGGTCAGCCCTTCCCGCAACCGGCCGGAGCATGCCTGGTCAGGTGGTTTCCGGCAGCCGCCGCACCGCTTCGAGGGCCAGCGCGATGTCGACGATGTCGCGCGGGCGGGCCAGCGAGCGCCCGGTGAGCTGCTCGATCCTGCGCACCCTGTTGATGATCGTGTTGCGGTGGCAGAACAGGCGTCTGGCAGCCCTGGCGGCCGAGCCGTCGCAGGCCATCCAGGTCTCCAGGGTGGTCAGCAGCAGGTCGCGGTCGGCGGCGTCGAGGGAGAGCAGCGGGCCGAGGGTCCCGGAGACCAGGTGCCCGGCCAGGTCGGGCTGGGTGATGACCAGGACGGCGGGGATGCGCGCGTCGAGCCTGGCGAGTTCGGGCCCGCCGTCGAGGCAGGTGCGCATGGCCAGGGTGGCCAGTTCGTGGGCGCCGCCCAGCTCGGCCAGGCCGCCGACGACCGGGCTGACGCCGCCGACGCCGCTGACGATGAGGCTCAGCTCCTGGCACAGCTCGTCGAGGGTGACCTCGCCGAGGGCGGCCACGGCCACCTCGTGACCGGCGCGCATGCGCCACAGCAGCCGGGCGCCGCCGAGCGAGCCGGGAAGGCGCACGTCGTCCTGGTGGCGGTAGCCGGGGAAGCGCACGGTGACGACGGCGTAGCGGCCGCGCTCGGGCAGGTCGAGCGAGGCGGCTGCGGTCCGCACGACTCCGGCGTCAGCGGTGCCGTCGAGCAACGCGTCGAGGATAGCGTCGATCCGCTCCTTGCTGCGGCCCAGGATCTCCTGCTCCCGCCTGCTGTAGGTGTCGCACGTCACCATGCACTGCCTGTCGATCGCGTGCCAGACGTGGCCCGCGGCGCGCACCAGCACGCCGAGCCGGTCGGGGAACTCGCGTTCCGTGTACTCCACCATGGCCGTCCAGGTGACCTGGCCGGCGATGCGGTACATGCGTAACAGCGAGTCCAGCGGCAGTCCCTGCTCGGCCCTGCGTTGCGCCATGGCCGCGGTGAAGACCAGGTCACGGCGCTCGGAGGGTTCCTGCAGGATCGCCGCGAGTCCCTGGCGCACACCCTCGCGGGTGCTGCTCCAGTGGTCCTCGTAGGAGACGTACGCGCAGTACACCTCGTCGGCCTGCCGTACCCGGTCGACCAGGTCGTCGGTCAGCCGGGTCAGGTGGTGGTCGAGCAAGGCGCTGGCGGCGGTTCGCAACGTCTGGCGGACGTCCTCGTCCACGAACGAATGAGGGCGCATTCCCCGAGGTTGCCACCGACCATTTGTCTAGAACAAGGCTCTGTAGCGATTTGTGACCTGGGCCTGTGCGGGTGCACAACGGGCGCGCCGCCCGTTGTGCAACGCGCCCGACTTGCGCCGGGCATCTGGACGACGGCGCACGTCAGAGGTTTGGGTGAGCCCGCATGGGAGGACAGTGAATGGCTGAGCTGACAATCGCGGACCTCGCGGTGGACTACGGTCCCGTGCGGGCGCTGGGCGGGATCACCCTCAGCGTGCCGTCCGGCTCGATCGTGGCGGTGCTGGGCGCCAACGGCGCGGGCAAGACGACGCTGCTGCGCGCGGTCTCGGGAACGCTCCGATTCCACCGCGGGCGGGTCACCGCAGGACGGATCGCCCTCGACGGCGACCGGGTCGACGGGCTGCCCGCCGCGGCGGCGGTCCGGCGCGGTGTGACGCACGTGCCCGAAGGGCGCCGCGTCTTCGCCCGCATGACGGTCGCGGAGAACCTTCGGGCGGGCGGGCTGGGCACGCCGCGCGCCGCGGCGGCCAAGGCCGCCCAATGGGTGCACGAGCTCTTCCCGGTGCTGGCCGAGCGCGCCCACCAGCGCGCGGGCCTGCTGTCGGGCGGCGAGCAGCAGATGCTGGCCATCGGCAGGGCCCTGATGGCCGACCCGAAGGTCCTGCTGCTGGACGAGCCGACGCTGGGCCTGGCCCCGCAGATGGCCGCCCGCATCGCCCAGACCGTCCGCACGATCAACGCCGCGGGCACCTCGGTCCTGCTGGTCGAGCAGAACGTCGCCATGGCGCTCTCGCTGGCCTCCCACGCCTACGTGCTGGAGGTCGGGCAGGTCACGCTGGAGGGCCCGGCGTCCGAGCTCGCGGGCAGCGACGAGGTACGGCGCCGCTACCTGGGCGAGACCGGGGAGCAGGAGGCGCTGGAGGCGCTCGAATCGCGGGCCGGGCTGTCGAGGTGGTCGGCGTGAGCTCTACATACCGACCAGACGGTACGCCGCCGCTGGAGGTCCGCGACGTGACGGTCCGCTTCGCCGGCCTCACCGCGCTCGACGCCGTCAGCTTCACCGTGGAGCCCGGCACCGTGCACGCGGTCATCGGGCCCAACGGCGCCGGCAAGTCCACCTGCTTCAACGTGCTGTCCGGCGTCTACCGGGCGACCACGGGCAGCGTGCGCTTCGGCACGGCCGAGCTGACCTCGCTGCGCCCGCACGAGGTCGCCGCGCTGGGCGTGGCCAGGACCTTCCAGAACATCGCCCTGTCGCCGCGCCTGCCGGTGCGCGACAACCTGCTGCTGGGCCGCCACCGGCTCACCCGCGCCGGATTCGTGGCCTCCGGGCTGCGCCTGCCCGGAGCCCGCCGCGAGGAGCGCGCCCACCTGGCGCGCGTCGCCGAGATCGCCGAATTCGTCGGCCTCGGCGCCCACCTCGCCAGCCCGGTCGGGCTGCTGCCGTACGGCGTGCAGAAGCGCGTCGAGCTGGCCAGGGCCCTGGCGATGGAGCCGAAGCTGCTCCTGCTCGACGAGCCGGTCGCCGGCATGAACAGCGGCGAGCGGGTGGAGATGGCCGAGCTGATCGTCTCGGTGAAACGCAGCCTGGGCATCTCGATCCTCCTGGTCGAGCACGACATGGGCATGGTCATGCGGCTGGCCGACCGGGTCACCGTCCTGGACTTCGGCAAGCGCATCGCCGACGGGCCGCCCGACGAGGTGCGCGCGGACCCCAAGGTCATCGGCGCCTACCTGGGGGAATCGTGATCACCTTCATCGAACTGCTGGTCAACGGCATCTCGATCGGAGCCGTCTACGCGCTGATCGCGCTCGGCTTCGTGATCATCTTCAAGGCCACCGAGGTGGTGAACTTCGCCCACGCCTCGCTGCTGCTGGCCGGCGGCTACGTGGTGGCGCGCCTGCACCCCTACGTGGGCTTCTGGCTCGCCCTGCTGATCGGGATCGCCGCCGCGGCGGTCGTGGGCGCGCTGGTGGAGTTCCTCGTCATCCGCCGCTCCAAGGCCGCCAACCACAGCGTGCTGGCCATCGTGACGATCGGCGTCGACATCGTGCTCACCACCGAGCTGACCCGGCGGATCGGCACCGAGGTGCTGGCCATGGGCGATCCGTGGGAGTCCGGCGTGGTGCACCTGGGGCCGATCACGATCGCGCAGACGCGGATCGCCGCACTGGTGGTGGCCGCCCTGCTGATCACCGCCTTCCTGCTGGCCTTCAAGTTCACCGGCTGGGGCGTGGCGATGCGGGCCACCGCCGAGGATCCGGAGACGGCCGCCCTCATGGGGGTGCGGCTGGGCCGGGTCTCGCTCAGCGCCTGGGCCGTCGCGGGCGGGCTGGCCGCGGTCGCGGCGCTGTTCCTGTGCGTCTTCCCGACGCCGGGACTGGACCGCAGCTCGTCGCTGGCGGCGCTGAAGGCCTTCCCCGCGGCGATACTCGGCGGCCTCGACTCCACCACGGGCGCCCTCGTCGGCGGCCTGGTCGTGGGCGTCACCGAGGCCCTGATGACCGGCTACCAGAACGACCTGGCCTTCCTGGGCCGCGGCATCGGCGACGTCGCCCCCTTCCTCGTCATGATCGTCATCCTGCTGCTGCGGCCCGCCGGGCTGTTCGGAACCAAGGAGCTGGCCCGTGTCTAGGCTCATCACCTGGGCGGCCGTCCTGGTCGCGTTCGTGGCGGTGCCCTTCTACCTCGAAGGCTTCTGGCTGCAGACCGGACTGTTCGCGATGTCGGCGGCCGTCGGCGCGATCGGCATCAACCTGCTGACCGGCGCCACCGGCCAGCTGTCCATGGGGCACGCCTTCTTCCTGGCCGTCGGCGCCTACGCCTACGTGTCGTTCTCCGACGACCTGGGCCTGCCCACCCCGATCGCCGCCGTGCTGGCGGTCCTGCTCGCGGGGGTGGCGGGCGGGCTGTTCAGCCCGATCGCCGGGCGGCTCAGGGGCGCCTACCTGGGCATCGCCACGCTAGCGCTGATCTTCGGCGGGCAGCACCTGCTCTTCAACGTCGAGCACGTCACGGGCGGCTTCAACGGCCGGGCCGTACCTCCTCTGGAGATCTTCGGCTTCGCCTTCGCCGACGCGCCCGAGCTGATCCTGATGAACGTGCCCTTCGGTGCCCTGGAGCGGCTGTGGTTCCTGGGCGGCGCGCTGCTGCTCCTGGCCGCGCTGTTCGCCCGCGGGGTGCTGCGCGGGCGGCCGGGCCGTGCCATGAACACCATCCGCGACCACGAGATCGCCGCCGGGGTCATGGGGGTGCCCGTCACCCGCTACCGCGCGGGCGCGTTCGTGCTGTCGTCCATGTACGGCGGGCTGGCCGGGGTCATGCTCGCCCTGGTCTTCCAGCGCACCGTGCCCGACTACTTCGGCATCCTGCTCTCCCTCGACTACCTCGCCATGATCGTGATCGGCGGGCTCGGCTCGGTGGGCGGCGCGGTGATCGGCGCCGTGTTCGTCTCGCTGCTGCCGCAGTTGCTCACCCGCTACAGCGACGCCCTGCCGCTGGTCAGCGCGCCCGGCTCCGGCGGGGTCTCCCCCGCCGAGGCCGCCCGCCTGCTGTACGGCGCCGCCGTCGTCGGTGTCGTGCTCTTCCTCCCCGGGGGCCTGCTCGGCCTCCTGCGCTCCCTGCGCCTGCGACTTCCCTCGTTGCCCACCCCGTTACCCGACACCAGGAGCTCACATGTCTCGTAATCGCACGGCCGCCCTCAGGGGCGCGGCCGCGCTCCTCTCGCTGGCGCTGGCGGCCACCGCCTGCGCCAGCGAGAAGGCCACCGGCGGCGCCCAGCCCTCCGCGTCGGCGGGCGGCGACGGGGTCAAGACCGGCCCCGGCGTGACCGCCGACACCATCACCCTCAGCCTGCTCACCGACCTGACCGGGCCCTACGCCTCCTTCGGCAAGAGCCTGACCCAGGCGCAGCAGCTCTACTTCGAGCAGATCAACACCGCGGGCGGCATCTGCGGGCGCAAGATCGAGACGATCGTGCGCGACCACGGCTACGACCCGCAGAAGGCGATGGCCTCCTACACCGAGGTCTCGCCGAAGACCGCCGCGATCCCGCAGTTCATCGGCTCGCCCATGGTCACCGCGCTCAAGGCCAAGATCACCGGGGACAAGATCCTCACGATCCCGATGGCGTGGGCGACCGGCCTGCTCGGCAGCGAGGCCATCCAGGTCACCGGCACCACCTACGACATCGACATGATCAACGCCGTCGACTACCTGGTCAAGGAGAAGGGCATCAAGGCCGGGGACAAGATCGGGCACCTGTACTTCGAGGGCGACTATGGCGAGAGCGCCCTGGCGGGCTCGAAGTTCGCCTCCGAGAAGCTGGGCCTGGAGCTCGTCGAGCAGAAGATCAAGGCGACCGACCAGGACATGACCGCGCAGGTGGCCGCCTTCAAGAAGGCGGGCATCAAGGCGGCCCTGGTCTCGGTCGGACCGCGCCAGACCGCCTCGCTGGTCGGCGTGGCCCTGGCCGGCGGCATGGACGTGCCGTTCGTGGGGAGCAACTCGGCCTACAGCCCGCAGCTGCTGGCCACCCCGGCGGCGCCCGCGCTGCTGAAGGACTTCACCTACGTGACCGCGGGCGCGCCCATCAGCGCCCCGCTGCCCGCCTACCAGAAGCTGATCACCGACTACCAGGCCAAGTACGCCGGCCAGACGCTCGACAGCGGCGTCGCTGCGGGCTGGACCGCGGCGATCATCGTCGGCGACGCGCTCCGCAAGGCGTGCGAGGCCAAGGACCTGAGCCGCGAGGGCATCATCGCCGCCCACCGCGGCCAGAAGGCCTGGGAGGCCGGGCTCGGCGGCGAGCCGCAGGACTTCAGCGCCTTCGACCGGCCCGCCTCGCGCGCCTCGTACGTGGTCAAGCCCGACAAGCAGGCGGTCGGCGGCGCCGTCATCCTCAAGGAGGCCGCCGTCTCCGACCTGGCCAAGGAGTACTCCGTGCCAGCGGCGGGCTGAGCCGTGGCCGGGCCGTTGCCCGAGGGGCGGTTCCCGCTGAGCTGGTTCCCTTCTGGCCCCCTGGGAGCGTTGCTGGAGGTCAGGGGACTGACCATGCGCTTCGGCGGCCTCACCGCCCTGGCCGGCGTCGACCTCGACGTCGGCGAGGGCGAGCTGGTCGGCCTCATCGGCCCCAACGGGGCGGGCAAGAGCACCCTGCTCGACTGCCTGACCCGGCGGTGCTCGCCTCAGGAGGGGTCGATGCGGCTGGGCGGCCAGGAGCTGGGCGGGCTGCCCCCGCACCAGGTCGCCGGGTACGGCATCGCCCGCACCTTCCAGAACGCCGCCCTGTTCCCCGGCCTGTCGGTGCGCGAGAACGTGATGGTGGGAGCGCACCGGCACGGCCGGGCGGGGTTCTGGGGCGCGGCGCTCGGCCGGACCGCCGCCGAGGAACGAGGGCTGGGCGAGCAGGCCGACGCGCTGCTGGAGACCTTCGGCCTGAGCGCCTACGCCGACCATCCGCCGACGGCGCTGCCGTACGGGCTGACCAAGCGGATCGAGATCGCCCGCGCCCTGGCGGCCGGTCCGCGCCTGCTGCTGCTCGACGAGCCCGCCGGGGGGCTGGCTCCAGGCGAGGTGCCCGCCTTCGCGCAGCTGATCGCCCGCCTGCACCGCGAGCGCGGACTGACGATCATCGTCGTGGAGCACCACATGGAGTTCGTGCTCGCGCTGTGCCGCAGGATCGTCTGCCTGGAGCTGGGACACAAGATCGCCGACGGCCCGGCGCAGGCCGTCCGGAACGATCCGGCGGTCATCAGCGCCTGCCTGGGAGTGGTGCGATGAGCGGGTTGCGGGTGAGCGGGCTGCGCGCGGAGTACGGCGCGGCCCGCGTGCTGCACGGCGTCGACCTGGAGGTGGGCGAGGCCGAGATCGCGGTGCTCACCGGGCCCAACGGCGCGGGCAAGACCACGCTGCTGCGAGCCCTGTCGGGACTGGTCAGAGCTCGCGGCACGGTGACACTCGACGGCGTGCGGCTGCTGGGACGGCGCCCCGAGGAGATCGCCAGGCTCGGGGTCTGGCACGTCACCCAGGAGGGCGGCACGTTCGCCCCGCTGACCGTCCGGGAGAACCTGCGCGTCGGCGCCAGGTCCGGGCGCCACTTCGCCGCCGACCTGGAGTGGCTGTTCGGCTACTTCCCGGTGCTGCAGGCGCACCTCAGCCAGCCCGCCGGGACATTGAGCGGCGGCGAGCAGCGCCTGCTGGCCATCGGCAGGGCGCTGCTGGCCCGGCCCCGTCTCCTGCTGCTGGACGAGCCGCTGCGAGGGCTGGCTCCACGCGCGGAGGGTGTGCTGTTCCAGGCCATCCACGCGATCAACAGGCACGAGGGAACCATGATGATCATCGTCGAGCACCACGTGGCGACCGCCCTCCGGATCGCGCACCGCTCCTACGTCGTGGAGTCGGGCAAGATCGCCGACCTGCGCACCCGCTGGAGGTGGTGAGCGTGTTCTTCCAGCAACTGGCGGAAGGGCTGGGCGCGGGGGCCGGGTACGCCGCCCTGGCGCTGGCCCTCGTGCTCGCCTACCGCTTCACCGGGATCGTCAACTTCGCCCAGGGCGAGCTGGCGCTGCTGGCCACCTACGTCGCCTGGCAACTGGTCGACTCCGGCCTGCCGTACTGGGCGGCGCTGCCGGTGACCGTGGCCGTCGCCTTCACCGCCGGCATGCTGACCGAGCGGGTCCTGATCAGGCGGGTGGAGTCCGCGCCGGGACCGATCAGTCCCGTCGTGGCCACCATCGGCCTGTACGTGCTGGTCAACGCGCTCGCCGCCCTGGTGTGGAGCTCGGCGTTGCGCGCCTTCCCCAGCCCGTTCCCCGACGCCCCCGCCGGGCTGGCCGCGCTTGCCGCGGCGGGGCTGGCCGGGCTGGTGCTCGGCGCGCTCGCCCTGGTGGTACGTCACACCGGGCTCGGACTGGTGATGCGGGCGGTCGCCGCCGACCCGCGCACCGCCCGGCTGTCCGGCATCAGAGTCGGGCAGGTGGCCGCCCTGGGCTGGGGCGCGGCCTCGGCCGTCGGCGCGTTGTCGGGAGTGCTGCTCGCGCCGTCGCTCTTCCTGGAGCCCGCGATGATGACCGGGGTCCTCGTCTACGCCTTCGCCGCCGCCGTGCTCGGCGGGTTCGACAGCGCGCCAGGCGCGGTGGCCGGCGGCCTGATCGTAGGCGTCACCGAGACGCTCTGCGGAACCTACCTGGCATTCGTCGGCGCCGACCTGAAGATCGCGGTGCCGCTCGTGCTGATCGTCGCGGTGCTGCTGCTGCGACCGCGGGGCCTGTTCGGCACCGCGCCCGTGGAGCGGGCGTGAACGCCGTCGCCGCCGGGCACCGGCGGCTCCCCGTCGGCCACGAGGCGGGCGACCGGCGCCCCGACTGGCCGTGGCGGCGCACCTCCCTGGCGCTGGTGGCATCGGCCGCCGTGGTGCTGCCGTTCACGCTGCCGCCCTACCGGCTCTTCCAGCTCACCCTGGTGCTGGTGTACACGGTCGCGCTGCTCGGCCTCGACCTGGTCGTCGGGCGCAGCGGCAGGCTCTCGCTGGGACACGGCGCCTTCTTCGGGGTGGGCGCCTACACCTCGGCGGTGCTCATCGCCCAGTTCGGCGTGCCGTACCCGCTCACCATGCCCGCCGCCGCCCTGGCCACCTTCGGCCTGGGCTGGGCTGCGGGACGGCCCGCGCTGCGGCTGCGCGGGCTCTACCTGGCCATGGTGACCTTCGCGGTCGCGGTCGTCCTGCCGCCGCTGCTCAAACGCCTGGCCGGGCTGACCGGAGGGGCGATGGGGCTGACCGTGCCGGCCCCGGAAGGCCTGCTCGGGCTCGACGACGACCAGTGGGTCTACTTCCTGGTGCTCATGGTGACGGCCGCGGCGTTCGCGGGCATGCGGGGCCTGGCGGGCTCGCGTCCCGGGCGGGCCCTGACGGCGCTGCGCGAACATCCCGCCGCCGCCGAGACGCTCGGCATCCGGGCGGCGACTCACATGACCGCCGCCTTCGCGTGGAGCGCCATGTACGCGGGCGTGGCGGGGGCGCTCTACACCTGGACGGCGGGCTTCGTCTCCCCGGATTCCTTCACGCTGGCGTTGTCGATCACGCTGCTGGCCGGGGTGGTGATCGGCGGCCTGGGCACGCTGGCCGGGCCGGTGCTCGGCGCGTTCGCCGTGCTGGCCGTACCCGCCGTGGCGCAGGAGTTCGACCCCGCCGCTCCGGGGATCGTGTCGGGGCTGCTGCTCCTGCTGATCGTCTACGTGGCGCCCGCGGGCCTGGCCGGCCTGCTGCGCCGTACCTTGTGGGGCCTGCTTCGGAGGCGCGCGTGAAACGCCTGATCATGGCACTGGTGCTGCTGCTGTCGGGATGCAGGCCCGGCGAGGAGGTGCTGGCCGGGGCGTGCGCCGGGCAGATCGGCACGGGCGTCACCGCGACCTCCGTCAAGGTGGGCGGCATCTACCCGCTGTCCGGGCCGGCCTCCGCCTACGCGGCGGTCGCGCAGGGTGTGCGCGCCTACTTCGCGCACGTCAACGACAGCGGCGGCGTGGCGGGCAGGCGCATCGAGTTCCTGGTGCGCGACGACGCCTACCAGCCCGCCCGCGCGGTGGAGGAGGCGCGCAGGCTCGTGCTGCACGACCGGGTGTTCGCGCTGTTCCAGACGCTGGGCACGCCCTCGACCGCGGCCGTGCGCGAGTACGCGCACGCGCACCGGGTGCCGCAGGTGTTCGTCGCCACCGGGGCCACCCGGTGGGGCACCGACGCCACCCGGCCCTGGACGATCGGCTTCCAGCCCAGCTACGTCGCCGAAGCCCGCGTCTACGCCCACTTCCTGGCCCAGACCCGGCCCGAGGCCCGCGTCGCCGTGCTCTACCAGAACGACGACTTCGGCCACGATCTGCTGGACGGATTCCGCCGGGCGATCGACGGCACCTCGGTGCGGATCGTCGCCACCCGCAGCTACGAGGTGACCGACCCGAGCGTGCAGGGCCAGGTCGCCAACCTCGCCGCCTCCGGCGCCGACGTGCTGCTCGACGTGAGCACGCCCAAGTTCGCCGCCCAGGCGCTGGCCGTCGACGCCGCCATGCCCGGCTGGAACCCGCTGCACATCCTCAACGGCGTGGCCGCCGCGCCGTCGATGCTGAAGGCCGTCGGGCACGCCAGGGTGCAGGGCGTGGTGACCGCCGGATTCCAGAAGGACCCCGGCGCGCCCGAGTCGGCCGACGACCCCGCCGTGGGCACCTACCTGGCGGCCGTGCGGCGGTACGTGCCCGAGGCCGACCCCGCCGGCCAGCAGGTGGTGTACGGCTGGACGGCGGCGCAGGCCTTCGTCAAGGTGCTGGAGGGCATGCGCTGCCCCTCCCGCGAGGCCCTGCGCGCGGCGATGCGCGACCTGCGCAAGGTGGAGCTCGACATGCTGCTGCCGGGCATCACCGTGTCGACCGGGCCGGGCGACGCGTTCCCCATCGAGTCGTTGCAGATGGCCCGGTTCGAGGGGTCGCGCTGGGTGCCGGTGGGCGGCGTCGTCGACACCCGCGCCGAGTTCGGCCCGGTGCGGGCCGATCCCGATCAGGGGGGCTGATCGGGCGCGCTCAGGTCCCCGTCGGCGCCGGGGGCCTGGGCGCGCTCACCTCCCGCGGCCCCAGGACCGGGCGCGCTCACCTCGCCCGGCGCCGGGCGGTCGCCAGGCTCGCGGCGATGCCCGTCAGCAGCAGCGCCGCCGCTCCGGCCAGGGCACGGCGTTGCCACCTCACCCGCCTGCGCACGCGGGCGTAGGGCAGCGTCGAGAACGACACCAGCTCGTACTCCGACACGTACACGCCGGGCAGCAGGTCCTCCAGCCGGTGTTCCAGGGTGCGCACGGCGCGGAAGACCGGCGAGGCCACCTTGTCGCGCATCTCGACGAAGTTGTTCAGCGCCATCGCCGCGATGGCGTCGGTGTTGGGCCGCCTGCGCTCCTCCAGCAGCGGCAGCGCCCGCGCCCAGTCGCCGCCCGTCTCCTCCAGGCACCGGTCGAGCTCGACGACGTCCTCGAAGCCGCAGTTGGCGCCCTGGCCGTAGAAGGGCACGATGGCGTGCGCCGCGTCGCCGATCAGGGCGACCCTGCCCCCGCGCTGCCAGGGCGTGCAGCGCACGGTGCCGAGCGTGCCGACCGGGTTGCGCGGGTAGGCCTCGGCCAGGTCGGGCACGAGCGGGATCACGTCCGGGTAGACGGCGCGGAAGTGCTCCACGACGACCGGCTCCACCTCCGCGAAGGCCCGCTTCGGCCAGAACAGGGTGCAGGTGAAGGTGCGGTCGGGGTTGGGCAGGGCGATCATCATGGAGTCGCCGCGCGGCCAGATGTGCAGCGCGCCCGGATCCAGGGCGAACTCCCCGTCCACGGCCGGGATCGTCAGCTCCTTGTAGCCGTGGTCGAGCAGGTCCACGTGCTCGTCGAGCTTGATGTGCCCGCGCACGACCGAGGCGGCGCCGTCGGCGCCGAGGATGACGTCGGCCTTGGCGGTGCCGGTGTCGAAGGTCAGCTCGCCGGTCTCGGGGTCGAGGCCGGTCAGCCGGTGGCCGAAGAGGATCTTGACGCCTGAAGCGGCCTCGGCGGCGTCGAGCAGGGTGTCGTTGAGCGCCGCCCTGCTGATGGAGTTGATCGCGGCCGTGCCGTCGTGGCTGTAGCTCTGGAAGTCGAGCGGGCCGTCGACGGGATGGATCATCCGGCCGCGCATCGGCAGCGCCCCGGCCATCACCTTCTCCTCCAGACCGATGCGGCGCAGCGCGTCGCGTCCGCGGGCGGAGATCGCCAGGTTGATCGACCTGCCGCGCTCGGCGCCGCCCTGGCGCGGGTCGGGGCGCCGCTCGTAGAGGGTGACCTCGTAGCCGCGCCTGGCCAGGTAACAGGCGAGCAGGCAGCCGGTGAGCCCGGCGCCGACCACTGCCACGTGCATGCTCGCTCCTCTCACATGTGGGTCCGGGCGGACCACAGCTCGGGGAAGACCACCCGGGCCATGCTGCGTTCCAGCCAGGCCAGCCCGTTGGATCCACCGCTGCCCGGCTTGTGGCCCATCGAACGGCGCACCGCGGCCACGTGCTGGCGGCGCCACTCGCCGAAGGCCTCGGCCACGTCGGTCAGCGCCTCGCCGAGCCGGCGCAGGTCGTTGCCGGGCGAGGTGTCGCGGTAGACCTCGACCCAGGCACGCTCGACCGCCTCGTGCGGCTCGTGCTCGATCGAGAAGTCGCGCACCAGCAGCTCCTGCGGCAGGTCGTGGCCGCGCCTGGCGAGCGCCGCGACGGCGTCGTCCCACACGCTCGGCCCGTCGAAGGCCCTCCGCAGCTCGGCCGAGCGGCTCTTGAACGGCCGCAGCAGCGCCGGGTTCTTCAGCCCGAGCAGGAACTCTACCTGGCGGTACATACCCGACTGCAGGCCGGAGGCCTCACCGAGCTGGTCACGGAAGCGGTTGAAGTCGGCGGGGGTCATCCACCGCAGGCCCCGCCAGCTGCCGTTGAGCCCCTCCAGGTGCAGGGCCGTACGGCTCAGCGGGGAGATCGCCTCCCACACCCGGTCGGCGCGCAGCAGCTCCTGGGCGCCGCGCAGCTCGAAGGCGATGAGCTTGAAGTACAGCTCCATCACCTGGGTGATCATCAGGAAGGACATCTCGCCGGGGTCGTCGGTCACGGTCCGCTGCAGGCTGTGCAGGACATCGGTGCGCACGTAGGCGTCGTAGGGGATGCGCTGGTCGAAGTCCGTGATCGGCTGCCCGCCCGT
Source organism: Nonomuraea soli (assembly GCF_013761175.1). GTDB lineage: Bacteria > Actinomycetota > Actinomycetes > Streptosporangiales > Streptosporangiaceae > Nonomuraea > Nonomuraea soli. Next base: position 845,792 of record NZ_JACDUR010000002.1, on the reverse strand, counting down.
GGCCCTGGCCCGGGCGGTGCGTTCCGCGGCGTTCAGCGGTCGTACCGTTTCCATGCCTTCATGCTCGCGCGGCGATCGGGGCGCGCGGAATGCCATTCCGAAGGCCCTGGGTCGAGTTTTCCGCCCATCGACGGCAAAATGCGTGAGCACGGTTGCCGAACGAAAGGATGCCCAGGTGGACGCCATGGACTGGGAGCTGCTGCGCGAGCTGCAGGCCAACGCCCGCCTGTCCTTCAACGAGCTGTCGCGGCGTGTGCACCTGTCGCCCCCGGCAGTGGCCGAGCGGGTGCGGCGGCTGGAGGACAGCGGTGTCATCGCCGGCTACCACGCCCACGTCGACCCGGCCCGCGCCGGTTGGCCGGTGCGGGCGTTCATCCGGATGACGTGCTACGGCGCGCGCTGCGTGCTGCGCGATCCCGAGGTGGCCCAGTGGCCGGAGATCCGCCAGGTCCACCGGGTGACGGGCGACGTGTGCAGCATCCTGGAGGTGGCGGCGGTGTCGATGACGGGCTTCGAGGCGCTCATCGACCGGCTGGCCGCCTACGGGCCGCCGTCGAGCACCATGATCCTCTCGACGCCGCTCGCCGGGCACCCGATCACCGCGCCGCCCCGCTAGCTTTCCGGTCCGTTAGCTTTGCGCCAGTGTGTCCCGGGCGGCCATGAGGGCGAAGCCGAGCAGGTTGAGCCCCTGCCACGCCGACGGCGTGGTGGCCCGCTCGTCGGAGGCGGCCAGGCCGATGCCCCAGACGCGGTCGAGCGGGCTGGCCTCGACCAGCACCCGATCGCCGGTGCCGAGCAGGAACTCCTTCAGCTCGGGATTCTGGCCGAACTTGGCGAGGTTGCCCCCGACCACGATGTCGAAGCGGCGCTCCCGCCAGAGCGCGTCGTCGAAGCCGCGCACGACCCTGCCCAGCTTCTTGGCCTCGCCGGGATGGCCGGCCGCCAGGATCTCGGCCGCCGTGTCGTCGTCACCGAACAGCCAGGCCTTGTGCGCCATCATGTAGTGCTCGGCCGAGCCGTACGTGTGGCCGTCGTCGGTGAAGGCCGCCTCCCACCACTGCGACAGGCAGCCGGGGCGCAGGCTCTGGTGCCCCCAGAAGCACAGGTACTTCAGTGGCCGTCCCGCCTGCTCGGCGGCGACGGCCTCGGCCACGGTCATCGGCAGGCGCTCGCTCACGCCGTCACGGTGTCACACCCGCGCCGATCACGGCCAACCATTTGCCGCCGAACGCCCTCCAATCATGCGTGAGCGCTGATCCCCAGAGACTGGGCGACTACTGGCTGGCCGGGCGGCTCGGCTCGGGCGGGCAGGGCGTCGTGTACGAGGCCTACGACGCCGCCGCCAACCGCGTGGCGGTCAAGGTCCTGCACGCCTACCTGCCGGGCGACCATCAGCTGCGCCGCCGCTTCCTGCGCGAGGTGCTGGCCGCCCAGCGGGTCGCCTCCTTCTGCACGGCCCGGGTCCTGGACCACGACCTGGACGGCGAGCGGCCCTACATCGTCAGTGAGTTCGTCCCGGGGCCGAGCCTGCGCGCGGCGCTCGCGCCCGCGGGGCCGCTGGGCGGCGACGGGCTGCGCAGGCTGGCCGTGGGGATGGCCACCGCGCTGGCGGCCATCCACCGGGCGGGGGTGGTGCACCGCGACCTGAAGCCGGAGAACGTGCTGCTCGGGCCCGACGGGCCGCGGGTGATCGACTTCGGCATCGCCAGGGCCGCCGGATTGTCGATGACCTCGACGGGTGAGCTGACGGGCACGCCGATGTACATGGCGCCCGAGCTGTTCGCGGGCGGGCGCGCCGAGCCCGCGGCCGACGTGTTCGCGTGGGGCGCGATGGTGTACTTCGCCGCCACCGGGCGCGACGCGTTCGCCGCGCCCACGACGGTGGCGGTCATCCACCGGCTGCTGACCGGGGACATCGACCTGGGGGCGATTCCCCGTGATCTGCGTGCTCTGGTGGCGGCGGCGCTCGCGAAGGAGCCGTCGGAGCGGCCGGCGGCTTCTGAGTTGCTGTACTCGCTGCTCGCGGCGGACAACCTGGAGAAGGGGAGCACAACGGCCGACGGGCGCGTTTCGGGCGGTGCGGCGATGCTGGCCGACGGGGTGAGGGCCGCGGCCGAGGTGCGGCCGCCGCGTGAGCTGGCCGGGCGGCCTCCCCTCGGCGTGCTGGCCGAGCGGGCCTACGCGGCGCTGCCGCCGCACGGCCGCGAGGTGGCCAGGCAGGTCCTGCTGCGCCTGGTGGACGTACGCGACGGCGAGGAGACCCCCCGACGCGCGACCCTGGCCGAACTCCCGGAACCCGACGAGACCGTCCTCGCCGCGCTGACGGAGGCCGAGCTGATCGAGCGCGGCCACGACACGCTCGCCGTCGGCACCCCGGCCCTGCTGCGCGCCTGGCCGCGCCTGCACGAGTGGGTCAGCGCCGACCGCGAGGCGCTGCTCAGGCACCGCAGGCTGGGCGAGGCCGCCCGGCACTGGGCGGCGGGCGGGCGGCACCGCGAGGACCTGCTGCGCGGCACGGCCCTGCGCGAGTCCCTGGCGTGGGCGTCCGGCGCCCCCGCGCACCTGACCATGAACCAGGTCGAGAAACGTTTCCTGGAGGACAGCCGGGCGCAGGCCCTGCGCCAGGGCCGGGTGCGCAAGGGCGTGAGCACCGGCGTGGCCGCCCTGCTGGTGGTCTCGCTCGCCGCGGGACTGTTCGCCTGGCGGCAGTCGGCGCTGAGCGACGAGAACGCCGGGCTGCTGGCCGGGCAGCGGGCCATGGCGACGGCCAGGCAGCTGGCCCTGCAGGCCGACGCGTTGCGCGCCACCGACCCGGTGCGGGCGATGCTGCTGTCGGTGGCCGCCTACCGGATCTCGCCGGTGCCGGAGGCGCGCTCGGCGTTGTTCGGCTCGCTGGCCCGGCCGGAGCGCCGGGTGGTCAGGGATCCGGTGGCGGGCAACCTGGGCAGGGCGCTCACCGCCGACGGCCGTTTCCTGGTCAGCGCGGGCGCGGGCATCGTGTCGGTGTTCGAGGTGGAGACGGGGCGGCTGACACGGCGGTTCGGCGGCGTCGGCGACGGGCCGTTCCGCGCCGCGGTGGCGCCCGACGCCGACACGCTCGCCCTGGCCTCGGAGGGCAGGATCCGCCTGTGGAGCCTCAGGAGCGGCACCATGCTCGGCGAGGGCCGCTACCTCGGCCCCGATCTGCCCTCGGACAACGCCCCCCCGCCGGACGAGATGACCTTCAGCCCCGGCGGGGGCTACATCGTGATGCGCGAGGGCGGCGTCCTGTCCAGGTTCTGGAGGGTCGCCACCCGCTCCCTGGTCCCGCTGCGCTTCCCCGGCCAGATTTTCGTGGCGCCCGGCGACAGGTACGCGATCATCGACGCGGGCCCGGCGAAGGCCCTGTCGGGCCCGGCCCCGAAGCTGGTCATGCCCCCGCGGGACGGCAGGATCCTGGCCTTCACCGGCGCCGGTGACGTCGTGGTCGTGGCCAGGGAGCAGCCCTCGCGGCTGATCCGCTGGGACCTGCGCACCGGACGACAGATCGGGCCCGCCCTGCTCACCGCCGCCGCCACCGAGCCGGCGGTGAGCGCCGACGGCCGGTTCCTGGTCGTCTCCAACGGCCTGGCGCAGTCCGACTCCTCGGTCAGCGCCGCGCCGCCGGTGTCGTTGTGGCGGCTGTCGGACGGCAGGGAGCTGCTGCGCTTCACCGCTCCCTCGCTGCTGCAGCGAGGCGCGCTCCTCAGCCGCGACAACCGGCTGCTCACCCTGCTCGACGATTCAGGGCGGGTCACCTCCTACGACGTCGCCGTGCACACCGCGGCCGCGCCCGGCATCCCCGCCGGGGCGACGGAGCGGCGTTTCGCGGGCGACGCGCTCTTCGCCAGGCGGGGCGACGACGTGGTCAGCTGGAGCGTGCCCGCCTTCACCGGCGGGCGTGCCGCGACGTCGCTGAACTCCGGGAAGTACGAGGACCCGTGGTGGGGGGTGAGCCCGGACGGCAAGCGCGTGATCAAGGGCATCACCAACAACCAGGGCAAGCCGCTGCGCGTCGTGGACACCGCGACCGGGCGGGAGGTGGGCCGCATCCCGCTGGGCGAGTTCGGCAGCGAGCCGAGCCATCTGGCCTTCAGCCCGGACGGGAAGTACATCGCGGCCAGCAGCGGCCAGTCCAACGACACCTACGGCGTGGGCGTGGTGACCCTGTGGGACGCGCGCACCTTCGAGCGGGTCGCCTCCTTCGGGGGCCTGTCGGCCGGGCCGATGGCCTTCAGCGGCGACGGCAGGTTCCTGGTCACCGCCGATCCGGCCGGGGTGAGCGTCATCGACCTGACAACCCGCCAGGCCGTACCGAGAAGTGCCGGTCCCGGCACGCTGGCCAAACGCTGGATGACGCTGTCCGCGGACGGCCGTATCGGCGTCTCGCCGTGGGGCGCGCGGGGCGTGACCCTGTGGAACACCGCCGGCTGGCAGCCCACCGGCCAGTTCCTCCAGGTGGGCGGTACCGTCCACACCGCGCAGTTCTCGCCCGACGCCACGCTCCTGGCGGTCGCCCACGACGACCGGCTGACCCTGTTCGACGTGCCCTCGGGCCGCCAGCTCGGCGCGGCACGGACGATCAGCGCCATGAGGTACGGCACGGCGGACGAGGGCAGGCCCGCCCTCTCCTTCTCCGGGGGCGTGCTGCGGGTGGTCGCCCACGACGGGACCTACCGCGAGCTCGGCCTCGACCCGGAGCGGGTGGCGCGCGAGGTGTGCGAGCGCGCGGGACGCGGCCTGGCCGAGGCGGAGTGGCGGGAGCACGCCGGGCCCGACCTGCCGTTCGTCAGGATCTGCGGCTCGCCGAACCCTTAGCCTTCATGAAGCGCTCGATGCCGCCGTCGGCCAGCCTGGCGGTCCACTGCTCCAGGACCCGGGGGTCCTCCAGGTCGCGGCGCATCTGGACGGTCTCGTTGACCGAGCGGCGCAGCTGGTGCTTGGTGAAGGCGTAGGTGTCGGCGGGGACGGCGGTCGCCATGCGGCGCGCGACGGCGACGGCCGCGGAGACGGGGTCGTCGTCGAGCTCGTCGACCAGGCCGCGTTCCAGCGCCTGGGCGGGCTCGAAGGTGGCGCCGCCCACCACGCAGGCACGCGTCTGAGCGGGGCCGAGCGCGTATTCGAGGATCGTCAGGGCTGTGGTCGGGAAGGGCACGCCGACGAGGAGCTCGGTCACGCCGATGGTGCCGCGCCCGCCCATGACGCGGTGGTCGGCGCAGGCAGCCAGTACGCATCCTCCGGCGATCGCGTGGCCGTTGACCGCCGCGACCAGCGGCTGGGGCAGGTTGAACGCGGCCAGGAAGGCCGCGCTCAGCGCCGGGAGGAATGCCTCGATGTACGCGGGGCCGCCGTCGACGATCCGCCACAGGTCGACGCCCGCGCTGAAGGCGCCGCCGGTCCCGGTCAGGACCACGCCTCTGGGCGGTTGGCCCTGCAGCTCGGTGAGGATCTCGGTGAGCCGTTCGAGCAGCTCCAGGTCCAGGGCGTTGACCTTGCCGTGCGCCAGGCGCAGCACGACGACGTCGTCGATCTCGGTGCGTTCGATCACCTCAGCGGCGCCCCACGCCGCCGAGCCACCAGGCTCCGGCCGCTTCGAGCTCGGGCAGGGTGTCGTCGTCGGGCCGCCAGGCGGTGACGGGGGTGAGGCCGGGCTCGACCAGGTCGAGGCCGTCGAAGTAGCGCAGGATCTCGTCGCGGCCGCGGTAGGAGAAGACGGTGTTGGACCGGGCGAACACCTCCTCCTTGCGGCGCACCAGGTCGGCCGGCTGACCCTCGCGGGTCAGGTGGGACAGGATCAGGTAGCTGCCGGGCGCCAGGCGCTCGCAGAAGGCCCGCACGACGGCCGCCGGGTCCTCGTCGTCGGCGATGCCGTGCAGCACCGAGACGAGCAGGACGGCGACCGGCAGGGTGAAGTCGATCAGCCGGTTGACGTCGGCGTCGCCGAGGATCTTCTCCGAGTCCCTGATGTCGCCCTCGACGACGGCCACGCCGCTGTCGCCGCCCGACAGCAGCGCCCTGGCGTGCACGGCGACCACGGGGTCGTTGTCGACGTAGACCACGCGTGCCCTGGGCCTGGCCTGCTTGGCCACCTCGTGCACGTTGCCCTGGCTGGGCAGGCCCGCGCCGAGGTCGAGGTACTGGTCGATGCCCCGCCTGGCGGCGAAGCGTACGGCCCGGCGCAGGAACTGGCGGTTGACCAGCGGCACGTACCTGTTCTCCGGCGACATGGCGAAGAGCTTGCCGACCGCCTGGCGGTCGGACTCGAAGTTGTCCTTGCCGCCGAGGGCGTAGTCGTACATGCGAGCCATGTTCGGCGTCCGGGCGTCGATGCCCGGGGGCGCCTGCTCGTCGTTGGTCATCGCACCGTCTCCCAGTCAGGAAGCACGATAGTCGTCCGCCGCCCCGCCCGGTGTCAACGGGTGGGCCGGCCCCTTGACGCCACACAGAAACGGGGCTAAAACCAAGGAAAACCAAACGAAACGGCGGTGAATCCACACGATGTACCCCGAAGAGCGCCAGCAGGAGATCCTCCGCAGGGCCCGCGAGGCCGGACGCGTGGACGTGGTGGTGCTGGCCGAGGCGCTCGAGGTGACCACGGAGACCATCCGCCGCGACCTCACCGTGCTGGAGCGGGCGGGAGTGCTGCGCCGGGTGCACGGCGGGGCGATCCCGGTCGAGCGGCTGGGCTTCGAGCCCGGGCTGGCCGTACGCGACGAGGTGATGACCGCCGAGAAGGAGCGGATCGCCAAGGCCGCCCTGGCCGAGCTGCCCGACGACGGATCGGTGATCATCGACGCGGGCAGCACGACCGGCCGGCTGGCGCAGGTCCTGCCCGCCGACCGGGAGCTGACCGTGGTGGTCAACTCGCCGCCGCTGGCCTCGGTGCTGGCGACGAGGGGCAACCTGACCGTCATCATGCTGGGCGGCAGGGTGCGCGGCCGCACGCTCGCCACGGTCGACGACTGGGCGCTGCGGCCGCTGGCCGACCTGCACGTCGACGTGGCGTTCATGGCGACCAACGGCTGCTCGATCGCCAACGGGCTGACCACGCCCGACCCGGCCGAGGCCGCGATCAAGCGCGCGATGATCGCCGCCTCGGAGCGCAGCGTGCTGCTGGCCGACCACACGAAGTTCGGCAACACCTACTTCGCCAGGTTCGCCGCGCTCCAGGAGATCGACATGGTGATCACCGACGCCGGGCTGGACCTCACGCTCGCCGCCGAGCTGAGCGCCGCGGGGCTGGAGGTGGTGCGCGCATGATCCTCACCCTGACCCTCAACCCCAGCCTGGACCGGACCATCGAGATCGGCGAGCTGGCCCGGGGAGCGGTCATCAGGGCGAGCGCGGCCCGGCTCGACCCCGGAGGCAAGGGCGTCAACGTCGCCAGGGCCCTGCTGGCCAACGGCGTCTCCTCGTGCGCGGTCGTGCCGTACGGCGGCGACGAGGGCAGGCAGCTCGTGCACCTGCTGGCCGACGCCGGACTGGAGATGGTCCCCGTCCCCGTCAGGGGCTCCACCCGTTCCAACGTTGCGCTGGCCGAGCCCGACGGCACCGTCACCAAGGTCAACGAGCCCGGCACCGCCCTCGGCCCCGACGAGCTCGACACCGTCGCCGAGGCGGTGCTCGCCGCCGCCCACTCCGCCGACTGGGTGGTCGCCTCCGGCAGCCTGCCGCCCTCGGTCCCGCACGACGTGTACGCCTCGCTCTGCCGCCGCTTCTCCGGCGCGGGCATCCGGGTGGCGGTCGACACCAGCGGCCCCGCCCTGCGCGCCGCGCTGCCCGCCGGTCCCGCCCTGGTCAAGCCGAACAGGGAGGAGCTGGCCGAGGCGACCGGCATGCCGATCACCTGCCTGGGCGACGTCGCCGAGGCCGCGGGGAAGATGCGCGCCGCCGGCGCGCGCACCGTCCTGGCCAGCCTCGGCGCGGAAGGCGCCGTCCTCGTCGGCGAGACCGGGCTCTGGTACGGCAGATGCCCCGTGGACGAGCCGCGCAGCACGGTCGGGGCGGGAGACGCCCTGCTGGCCGGTTACCTGTCGCGGGTGGCCGGCCCCGACCTCGACGACGGCGAGCAAGCCCTTCGCGAGGCGCTGGCCTGGGCCGCCGCCTCCGTCGGGCTTCCCGGCAGCCGCATGCCCGGCCCCGCCGACATCCGCCGCGACCGCGTCCGGTTGTTCCCTCTGGATCCCTCGACCCCCCTGGGAGACTGACCATGGCCGACACCTACACCCCTCCGGTCACCGGGACCGGAGCCAAGGCCACCATCCAGCGCATCGGAGGCTACTTAGCGGGGATGATCATGCCGAACATCGGCGCGTTCATCGCCTTCGGCCTCATCACCGCCCTGTTCATCCCCACCGGCTGGCTGCCGAACGAGGAGTTCGCCAAGCTGGTCGGCCCGATCATCTCCACACTCCTGCCGATCCTCATCGGCTACACCGGCGGCCGCATGGTCCACGGCCAGCGCGGCGCCGTCGCCGGCGCGGTCGCCACCGTCGGCCTGATCGTCGGCGCCACCATCCCCATGTTCCTCGGCGCGATGATCATCGGCCCGCTCGCCGCCTACGTGCTCAAGCTCGTCGACGGCTTCACCCAGGACCGCACCAAGGCCGGCTTCGAGATGCTGGTCGACAACTTCACCGCGGGCATCGTCGGCGGCGGCATGGCCCTGCTCGGCGCCTGGGGCATCGGCCCCGTCGTCAGGGTCGTCACCGAGGCGGCGGGCAGCGCGGTGGGATGGCTGATCGACAACGGCGTGCTGCCTCTCGCCTCGCTGCTGATCGAGCCGGCCAAGGTGCTCTTCCTCAACAACGCCATCAACCACGGCGTGCTCGGCCCGCTGGGCGTCGCCGAGGCGGCGCGGACCGGCAAGTCCATCCTGTTCATGCTGGAGTCGAACCCCGGACCGGGCCTCGGACTGCTGCTGGCCTTCATGTTCTTCGGCCCGATGGCGATGCGGCCCACCACACCGGCGGCGATCATCATCCACTTCTTCGGCGGCATCCACGAGATCTACTTCCCGTACGTGCTGATGAAGCCGCGTCTCATCCTGGCGGTCATCGCGGGCGGCATGGTCGGCGTCTTCACCTTCATGATCACCGGCTCCGGGCTGGTGGCCCCGCCCTCGCCCGGCAGCATCTTCGCCTACCTCGCGGTCACGCCCAGGGGCGGCTGGCTCGGCGTCGGCGCCGGCATCGCGCTGTCGGCGGCGGCCAGCTTCATCGTCGCCGCGATCCTGCTCGGCTTCGGGCGGGGCGAGAAGAAGCAGCAGGAACAAGCGCAGAGCACGGAGGGTGCGACCGCATGAGCATCGACAGCAAGGACATCCGCAAGATCGTGATCGCCTGCGACGCGGGGATGGGCAGCAGCGTCATGCTCGCCACCACCGTGCGCAAGCAGCTCAAGGGCACCGGGGTGGCGGTCGAGCACACGCCCGTCAACGCCATACCCGGCGACGCCGACGTGGTGCTCACCCATGCCGGGCTCGCCGACCGGGCCAGGGCGGCCGCGCCCGGCACGGTCGTCATCCCCTTCCAGATCTTCCTGGGCGACCCGGCCGTCACCAAACTGGTCGAGGCGATCAAGAAGGGCGGGACCGTCGGTGCGTGAGGTGCTGCAGGCGCGTGCCGTACGGCTCGGCGAGAGCGCGGCCACCCGCGAGGAGGCCATCACGCGGTGCGGGCAGGTGCTCGTGGAGATCGGCGCCGTGGCGCAGCCGTACGTGGCGGCGATGCTGGAGCGCGAGCGCTCCGTCTCCACCTACGTTGGCGAGGGCGTGGCCATCCCGCACGGCACCTCCAAGGAGCACGTGACCAGGGACGCCATCTGCGTGCTGCGTTTCCCCGGCGGCATCGACTGGGACGGCGAGAACGTCGTCGTCTGCGTCGGCATCGCCGCGCGCGGCGACGGCCACGTGGCGCTGCTGGCCGAGCTGGCCGAGATCCTGCTCGACCCAGAACGGGCGCGCGCGCTGCGCGAGGCCACCGACGTCGACGCCGTCATGAAGGAGCTCACGTGAAGGTCGCCCGCTTCCACGCCCCCGGCGACATCAGGCTGGAGCAGGCCCCGCGCCCGGAGGGCGGCCTGGTCATCCGGGTGCGCAACTGCTCCACGTGCGGCACCGACGCTAAGATCTACCGGCACGGCCACCACCACATCAGGCCGCCGCGCGTGATGGGCCACGAGATCGCCGGCGAGGTCGTGGGGACCGGCGAGCGGGTGCAGGTGATCGCGGCCATCCCGTGCGGGACGTGCCCCGAGTGCCGGCGCGGGCGCATGACGGTCTGCCCGAACCAGGAGTCGATGGGATACCACTACGACGGCGGCTTCGCCGAGTACATGGCCGTCCCGGAGAAGGTCGTCGCGGTCGGCGGCGTCAATCGCATCCCCGACGGGGTGTCGTTCGCCGAGGCCTCGGTCGCCGAACCCCTCGCCTGCGTGCTCAACGGGCAGGAACTGGCCCGGGTGTCGGAGGGCGACGACGTCGTGATCATGGGCGCGGGCCCGATCGGCTGCCTCCACGTACGGCTGGCACGCGCGCGGGGCGCGGCCAGGGTCTTCCTCGTCGACGTCAACCCCGAGCGGCTGGCGATGGCCGCCGGGCTGGTCGGGCCCGACGCCGCCATCGACGACTCCCCCGTGGAGAACGTGCTGAAGCTGACCGGGTCGCGCGGCGCCGACGTGGTCATCACGGCGGCCGCGTCCAAGCTCGCCCAGGAGCAGGCCGTCCAGATGGCGGCCAGGCAGGGGCGGATCAGCTTCTTCGGAGGGCTGCCCAAGGACGACCCGGTCATCGCGTGCGATTCCAACCTCGTGCACTACCGCGAGCTGACCATCGTCGGGGCCAACGGGTCCAGCCCCGCGCACAACGCCCGCGCCCTCGACCTGATCGCCTCCGGTCAGGTGCCGGTCGCCGACCTGATCACCCACCGGCTCGGGCTGGAGTCGGTGCTGGAGGCGATCGAACTGGTCAGCAGGGGCGAGGCCATCAAGGTCACGATCGAGCCGTGAGGGAGTGAGTCGGATGGTGGAACGCACGGTGGCGGTGGCGTCCAGGACGGGGCTGCACGCCCGACCGGCCAAGCTGTTCGTCCAGGAGGCGCAGCGGCTCGGCGTGCCGGTGAAGGTCCGCGTCGGGTCGGGCAAGGAGGTGCCGGCCACCAGCATGCTGGGGGTGCTGTCGCTGGGAGCGGTGCGCGGGACGGAGGTCACGCTGTCGGCGGCGGGCGGGCCCGAGGGCGAGGCCGCGGTGGAGGCGCTGGCCGCGCTGCTGGCGCGGGACCTGGACGCGTCCGATGGGTGAGCTGCGGGGGCTCGGGGTGAGCCCGGGGCGTACGGCGGGGCCGGTGATCCGCATGGCGGCGGCGCCCACCCTGGAGGGCCTCATCCTTGGGGAGGGCGCGAAGCCGGTGGCGGGTGGCGTCGGGCGGGCGCTCGGGGCCGTCGCGGCCGAGCTTGAGGAGCGGGCGCGGCGGGCTCAGGGCGAGGCGGCCGACATCCTCGAGGCCCAGGCCATGATGGCCGCCGACCCCGCCCTCGCCGAGGCCGCCGAGGAGCACGTCAAGGCGGGCCTGGCCGTACCTCACGCGCTCGACGCCGCCTTCGCCGCGCACCGCGAGGCGCTCCTGGCGGCGGGCGGCTACTTCGCCGAGCGGGCCGCCGATCTCGACGACCTGCGCAACCGAGCGATCGCCGCCGCGCTCGGCCTGCCGATGCCCGGCGTGCCCGACCCCGGCCACCCGTTCGTCCTGGTCGCCGAGGACCTGTCCCCCGCCGACACGGCGGGCCTGAGCGCCGACGTGCTGGCGCTGGTCACCGAGAAGGGCGGGCCGACCGGCCACACGGCGATCCTGGCGCGTGCCAGGGGCCTGCCGGCCGTCGTCGCCTGCCACGGCGTGCTGGACCTGGCCGAGGGCACGCTGGTCTCCGTCGACGGCGGCACCGGCGAGGTGCGCACCGGCCTCGACGAGCCGCGGGCCGCCGCGATCAGGGAGCGGGCTGCCGAGGACAGGGCCAGGCTGGCCGCCGGAAGCGGCCCCGGCAGGACCGCCGACGATCACCCGGTCAAGCTCCTGGCCAACATCGGCTCGGCCGCCGATCTCGCGCCGGGCGCGGAGGGCGTGGGCCTGTTCCGCACCGAGTTCCTCTTCCTGGGCCGCAGGTCCGCGCCCTCGTTCGACGAGCAGGTGTCCGCCTACGCGCGGGTGTTCGAGGCGGTGCCCGACGCGATCGTGCGCACCCTGGACGCCGGCACCGACAAGCCGCTGCCCTTCCTGGGGCTGGACGCCGAACCCAATCCGGCGCTCGGCATCCGCGGCCTGCGGGTCGACCGGCTCATGCCGGAGGTCCTCGACACCCAGTTGGCCGCCATCGCGCGGGCGGCGCGCGCCACGGGCGCCCGGCCGTCGGTGATGGCGCCCATGGTCAGCACGCCCGGCGAGGCGGCGCGCTTCGCCGAGCGCGCGGCCAAGGCGGGCATCCAGCGGGTGGGCGTGATGATCGAGGTGCCCGCGGCGGCGCTGCTGGCCGCGGAGGTGCTGGCCGAGGTGGACTTCCTCAGCATCGGCACCAACGATCTGGGGCAGTACGCCTTCGCCGCCGACCGCCAGCATCCCGGCCTGGCCGACCTGCTCGATCCGCGTCAGCCCGCGCTGCTGCGGCTGGTACGGCTCTGCGCGGAGGCGGGGCTGGCTGCGGGCAAGCCCGTCGGGGTGTGCGGCGAGGCGGCGGGAGATCCGCGGCTGGCGCCGATCCTGGTGGGCCTCGGGGTGAGCAGCCTGTCGATGTCCGCCCTGTCCATCCCCGGGGTGCGCGCGGCGCTCGCGGAGCGCACCCTCGACGACTGCAGGCGGGAGGCACGAGCCGCTGTGACGCGCAAGGAAGGATAATTCATGTATTTCAGGTAGGTATTGACTCTTTCGAGGGGCGATGCTTGCATGAACGGCATGACCAAGCGGCAGGGAAGACTGCATCTCAACGCGTTCCTGATGAGCGTCGGCCACCACGAGGCGGCCTGGCGGCTGCCCTCGGCCGATCCCTTCGCCAACACCGACATCGCCTACTTCCAGAACCTGGCCAGGATCGCCGAGCGCGGCAAGCTCGACTCGCTGTTCCTGGCCGACAGCCCGGTCCTGTGGGGCGAGATCGGCCGCAGGCCGTCAGGGGCGCTGGAACCCACGCTGCTGCTCACCGCCCTGGCGACGGCCACCTCGCACATCGGGCTCATCGCGACCGCCTCCACCAGCTACAACGAGCCCTACAACCTGGCCCGGCGCTTCGCCTCGCTCGACCACATCAGCGGCGGCAGGGCCGGATGGAACATCGTCACCACGGCGGGCGCCGACGCCGCGCGCAACTTCAACCTCGACGACCTGCCCGCCCACCGCCACCGCTACGAGCGGGCCGCCGAGTTCGTGGACGTCTCCATCAAGCTGTGGGACAGCTGGGACGACGAGGCGCCGATCGGCGACAAGGACGCGGGCGTCTGGGGCGACACGGACAAGATCTATCCGGCCGCGCACCGGGGAGAGTTCTTCCAGGTCGCCGGAGCGCTCAACGTGCCCAGGCCGCCGCAGGGCCATCCGCTGCTGGTGCAGGCGGGATCGTCCGAGGACGGCAAGGACCTGGCCGCCCGCTACGCCGAGGCGGTCTTCACCGCCCACCAGACGCTCGACGACGCCCGCGCCTTCTACACCGACCTCAAGGAGCGCACCCGCCAGGCGGGCCGCGACCCGGAGGGCATCAAGATCCTGCCCGGCATCGTGCCGGCGATCGGCTCCACCGAGGCGGAGGCGCTCGCGCTGGAGGAGGAGCTGGACCGGCTGATCAACCCGGAGTACGCCAGGAAGCAGCTCGCCACGCTCCTCGACGTCGACCCCGAGGACCTGCCGCTGGACCGGCAGCTCCCGGACGACCTGCCCGACGAGGACGCCGTCGAGGGCGCCAAGAGCCGCTACACGCTGGTCGTCAACCTGGCCAGGAGGGAGAAGCTGACCGTGCGCCGGCTCATCGGACGGCTCGGCGGCGGGCGCGGGCACCGCACGTTCGCGGGCACGCCCGAGCAGGTCGCCGACGCCATCGAGCACTGGTGGCAGAGCGGGGCGGCCGACGGGTTCAACATCATGCCGCCGGTGCTGCCGAGCGGGCTGGAGGTGTTCGTGGACCAGGTGGTGCCGATCCTGCAGCGGCGCGGGCTGTTCCGCACCGAATACGAGGGGACGACGCTGCGCGACCACTACGGCCTGACCCGCCCCGCCAACCGCAACCCGCAGCTCGCCGCCCTCTAGGAGACCCCATGGAATACCGGCCCTTCGGGCGCACCGGCGTCAAGGTCAGCCCCCTCACGCTGGGGGCGATGAACTTCGGGCGGCGCGGCAACCCCGACCACGACGACTCGATCCGGATCATCCACCGTGCCCTCGACGCGGGCATCAACGTGATCGACACCGCCGACGTCTACTCCCAGGGGGAGTCGGAGGAGATCGTCGGCAAGGCGCTCGCCGCGGGCCGCCGCGACGACGTGTTCCTGGCCACCAAGTTCCACGGCCAGATCGGCGACCATCCCCACCACCGGGGCAACTCCCGCCGCTGGATCATCCAGGAGGTCGACAACAGCCTGCGCCGGCTGCGGACCGACTGGATCGACCTGTACCAGGCGCACAGGCCCGACCCCGACACCGACTTCGACGAGACCCTCGGCGCGCTGAGCGACCTGGTCGGCCAGGGCAAGATCCGCTACATCGGCACGTCGACCTTCCCCGCCGACCAGATCGTCGAGGGCCAGTGGACGGCCGAGCGCCGCGGCCGTGAGCGCGTCGTCAGCGAGCAGCCGCCGTACTCCATCCTGGCCAGGGCCGTCGAGCGCGACGTGCTCCCGGTCGCCCAGCGGTACGGCCTGGCGGTCATCCCCTGGTCGCCCCTGGCCGGAGGGTGGCTGTCGGGCCGCTACCTCGACGGCCGTCCATCCAGGCGCGCCGCGCTCTTCCCCGAGCGCTACGACGCCACCACCGAGGCCAACGCGCCCAAACGCGCGGCGGTCGGCGAGCTGGCCGCGCTGGCGGAGGAGGCGGGGCTGTCGCTGATCCACCTCGCCCTCGCGTTCGTGCTGGAGCACCCCGCGGTCACCTCGGCCATCATCGGACCGCGCACGCTGGAGCACCTGGAGTCGCAGCTCGACGCGGTGAAGGTGACGCTCACGCCGGACGTGCTCGACAGGATCGACACGATCGTGCCGCCCGGCGTCACCCTCAACCCGGCCGATGCGGGCTACCACCCTCCGGCCATCACCTCGCCCGGGGCGCGTCGCCGCTCGGGCTGATCCCGCAGCACCTCCAAGGCCCTCCGCCAGATGGCGGGGGGCCTTCGCCGTACGCCCTTGCGACGTCCGGCTGTCGACATCGCGCGCCTTCCGATGTTATTTTCAGTACGTGTACGAAAAGGCTGACGCGCTAGCGCAGAGGACTGAGTTACGGTGAAGAACGCGGAATCAGCAAGCGCACCATCGGTCATCGCTCCGGCCGCCCGGCCAGGGCTCACCCTTGCCGCGGTGGCCGTCGTGCAGTTCATGGTGTCGGTCGACCTGTCAGTGGTGAATCTCGGACTCCCCCAGATCTCCAGCGGCCTCGGCTTCAGCGCCGTCGGCCTGACCTGGGTCATCCACGCCTACGCGCTCACGTTCGGCGGGCTCCTGCTGCTCGGCGGCAAGATCGCCGACCGGTTCGGGCACCGGCGGGTGCTCCTGATCGGCCTCGCCGTCTTCGGCATCGCCTCCCTCCTGGGCGGATTCGCGCAGGAACCCGGCCACCTCGTCGCCGGGCGCGCCCTGCAGGGCATCGGCGCCGCGGCCCTGTCACCGGCGGCGCTGGCACTCCTCACAGTGACCTTCCCCTCCGGCAAGGAACGGGTGCGCGCCTACGGCATCTGGAGCGCCGTCAACGCCGCCGGCGGCGCCCTCGGCGTGCTGATCGGCGGGGCGCTCACCGAGTACGCGGGCTGGCGCTGGGTGATGTTCATCAGCGTCCCGATGGCCGCCATCGCGCTGGCGCTCGCCTGGCGCGGCGTCGCCCCGGCCCCTCCGCTCGCCCCCAGCGGCCGCCCCGACGTCCTGGGCGCCATCCTGGGCACGGCGGGCATGACGCTGCTGGTGTTCGGGGTCGTACGGACCGAGCAGTACGCGTGGACCTCGCCGGTCACGCTGGGAACCCTCGCCGCGGCGGCCGTCCTGCTGGCGGCGTTCGTCGCCGTCGAGCGGACCACGACCCGCGACCCGCTCGTACGGCCCGGCCTCCTGGCCAACCGCTGGGTCAGCGGCGCCAACTCCTTCAACCTGCTCCTCGGGGCGGCGATGGCGTCGTGCTTCTACTTCGCCTCCCTCTACCTGCAGCAGGTCCTCGGGACCAGCCCGACGCTCGCCGGACTCCAGCTCCTGCCGTTCGCCTTCGGTGTGATCATCGGGGCGGCGGTGGCCATCAAGCTCGGCTACCGGGTGGCGCTGCGCACCCTGCTGATCGCCGGCGGCCTCGTGACCGCGGCCGGATTCGCCTGGTTCGGCCTGATGAGCGCCAACGGATCCTTCCTCGTCGACGTGCTCGGACCGTCGCTCGTCACGAGCATCGGCTTCGGGCTCTGCCTCGGCCCCGTCGTCTCCGCGGCCACCGTGGACGTCCCGCAGCGGGACGCGGGCACCGCGTCGGGGCTGCTGTCGAGCTCGCGGCAGATCGGCGCCTCGCTCGGCCTGGCCGCGCTCGGCACCGCCGCCCATGGCTTCGCCGGGTCGAGCGCCACGCCGCAGGCGCTCGCCGAGGGGTACGGGCTGGGGATGACGCTCGGGGCGGTGCTGCTGGCGGGGGCGGTGCTCATCGCCTTCTTCGTGCTGCCGCGCACGAGCGCGACGGCTACGGCGGAGCACGACGCGCCCGCGCCGGGTGCGCCGCAGCTGGTGCCTGAGGCGGAATGACGGCTCCGCCCCGCCCCGGCGCCCCGCGAACCACGGCACGGCGACCCACGACGCCGTGCCGCTTCGCACGCCCACCACGGCGGCCTACTCGTGGACGCCCCCCTCTACCTCAGGCCGCGCCACCTCACGCCACCACGCTCCCGTCGGGTCATGCCCCCAACCGCAGGTTGTGGGCGCGCATCGCCGGGGAAGCGCGGAGGCGCATCGCCGTCGTCGTGGCGATGCGCCCATGCGGGTGCGGGAAGGCCGGGGAGGTGTGACCGGTGAGTGACAGGGTGGCGGGACGGGCGGGCGCGTCGGAGGGGGCGCGCCCGCCCGCGGGGTCAGTCGAGCAGCAGCTCCGGCGAGTGCCGCTCCATCCACACGTGCAGGTCGAGCACCCGCTCGAGCCCGCCGCGTACGGCGACCGGCATGCTCGCCGGGTCCTGCGCCACGACCTGCTGGGCCCACGCGCGGTCGACCAGGGCGAACACCGGCGCGTCCCGCTCGGCGACGAGCTCCTTGACCTGCTGCTGCAGGAAGGCCGCGTATCCGGGGCTCTGGGGCGATGGGAAGGGGCTCTTGACCCGCTCCACCACCGAGCGCGGCAGGACGGGGGCGGCCGCCTGCCGCAGCAGGCTCTTCTCGCGGCCGTCGCACGTCTTCAGCGCCCAGGGCGTGTTGTAGACGTACTCCACCAGCCGGTGGTCGCAGAACGGCACCCGGACCTCGAGCCCGACGGCCATGGACAGGCGGTCCTTGCGGTCGAGCAGGGCGCGGACGAACCGGGTCAGGTGCAGGTGGCAGGTGGTGCGCATCAGCCGGTCCTGCTCGGACTCGCCGTCGAGGTGCTCCACGTCGGCCAGGGCGGCCGCGTACTGGTCGGCGGTGTAGGCCTCGACGTCGAGGCGTTCGCGCAGGCCGGGCTCGATGTGGTCGGTCCTGGCCGCGAGGCTCAGCGGCGGGATGACCATCATCCAGGGGAAGGTGCCGCCGCGCAGGAGTTGCGGGTGGTGGAACCACGGGTAGCCGCCGAACACCTCGTCGGCCGACTCGCCGGACAGCGCCACCGTGGAGTGCTCTCTGATCGCCCTGAACAGCAGGTACAGGGAACTGTCGAGGTCTCCGAAGCCGTTGGGGATGTCGCGTGCTCCGACGGTCGCCTGCCGTACGGAGGGGTCGGACAGGTCGGCGGGGTCGAGCACCACGTCGCGGTGGGAGGAGCGCACGTGGGCGGCGACGTCGCGGACGAACGGCGAGTCGGGCGTGTCGCGCATCTCGTCGGGGACGAAGTTCTCCTCCTGGCCGACGAAGTCGACCGAGAAGCTGCGCACCCGCTCGCCGCGCAGCGCCAGCCGCTCGGCCGCCAGGGCGGTGATCGCGCTGGAGTCGAGGCCTCCGGACAGGAGCACGCACTGGGGCACGTCGGAGATGAGCTGCCGGTCGACGATGCCGGTGAGCAGGTCGCGCACACGCTCGATGGTGTCGTCGCGGCTGTCGGTGTGCTCGGTCGCGCGCAGGTACCAGTAGGTGCGGTGGCGGGGGCCGCCGCGGTCGACGACGAGCGTCGTGCCCGGCACCAGCTCGTGCATGCCCTTCCACAGGGCCCAACCGGGGGTCTTGGTCTGGGCGAACAGCTCGCGCAGGCCGTCGGTGTCGACGGCCTTGCGCACCAGCGGGTTGGCGAGGATCGCCTTGGGCTCGGAGCCGAACAGCACGCCGTCCGGGGTCGGGTGGTAGAAGAGCGGCTTGATGCCCATGCGGTCGCGGACGAGGAGGAGCTTCTGGTCGCGTTCGTCCCAGATCGCGAAGGCGTACATGCCCTCGAGATGATCGACGACGCTCTCGCCCCACTCCAGGTAGGCGCGGAGCACGACCTCGGTGTCGCTCTCTGTCCTGAACGGGTGGCCGAGCGCCTTGAGCCGGTCGCGCAGGGACCGGAAGTTGTAGACCTCGCCGGAGTAGACCAGGCAGACCTCGCCGGCGGGGGTGCCGGCGGTCATCGGCTGTGCCCCGCCCGGCAGGTCGATGACGGCCAGGCGCCGGTGGCCGAGGGCCGCGTGCGCCCGCACGTACGTGCCGCGGCCGTCGGGGCCGCGGCAGGCCATCGTCCCGGTCATCGCGTCGAGCACGTCGCCCTGGTGCGTCAGGTCGGCGCCGAACGACACCCAGCCTGCGATTCCGCACATCTCACGACCCCATTTCCACTAGGTTTGCGCGCACTTCTCGTCGAGTCATGGGGATCGGCTCTCCCGTTCGCGGGGATGTGCGGGGCGGAGGCTTGTGAAACCTCCGGCTCGCCCGTACGGCACGGCCGCCGGTGTGCCCGGCGGAATCGCGCAGGGCACACCGGCTTTTTCGCGGGAGGCAGATCGTTCCGATGCGAGCGTCAGAGGAATTCGGGCGCCGTGCTCTCGTCCATCGGGGCACCGGTTCGCCGGTACGGCGGCTTTCCCCTTCGATCGCGGAATAAGGCCGCCCCGGCGTGTTCGCGGCAATCCGCTGCCGCACGTGTGCCATTTCCATCAATCGACGCCACCAAGCCCTGGCGCGGCGTCGTCATCAACAATTCAACGCCGGCGCGACATAGTTCGACCCTGCGAACCTCGAAACAGCTTCAACTTGCCCGAATATCTGGTAAGATACCATCGAGGTCAGACCCCAACAATGTTCGTTTCACACCTGCCCATGTGAATAATTCACATCGCGTCGATTGGGTGACATATCCACGCACCCAGTGTTTTGCTAGGATCAGGCGTCAGCACCACTGAGCTCTGGCATGTTGATTTTCCCAACAGTCGATCGTCGTGGCTCGACACGAATGTTCCACCGGTCGTCTCGGAAAGACCCCCGCCTCGCTCGTCGATGAACGCAAGCATCGTGGAGGATTGAGATGCCCACAGAAGAACCCCAGACAAAGGGCGTCGGCCGGCCTCCCCGCTTGTCCCTCGAGGCGATCATCGCCGCCGCCGACCACATCCTGCAGTCGGAAGGTTCCGAGAAGCTGTCGATGCGGCGGCTGGCGACCGAGCTGAACAGCGCGCCCATGGCGCTCTACTACCACGTGCGCGACAAGGACGAGTTGTTGCTGCTCCTGATGGAGATGCAGGCGGCCCGCATACCGCGCCCGGACTTCCCCGACGACCCGCGTGACCGGCTCGTCGCCGTGGCGATCATGCTGTACGAACTGCTCGCGGAGCGATTGTGGATCGTCGAGGTGCTGACGGGCGACGACCTGATCGCCCCGTCGGCGCTGTGGTTCGTCGACGAGATGATCGGATCGGCCGTCGAGTACGGGCACAGCCCTGAGCAGGCGGTCTACATCTACCGCACGATCTGGTACTACATCGTGGGGGATTTGATCGTCCGGGCCAACGGCAAGAGGCGGCGCAGCAGGGCCGCCGGTCCGGTCCACCAGGACCAGGTGATCAGCAGCCTGAACAACGGCACGCACCCCAGGCTGACGGCGGTGGCGGAGCGCTGGGCCGAACTCAACGCCCGCGACACCCATCGGCAGGGGCTGGAGGCGATCGTCGACGGGCTGCTGCGATCGGCGCCGCTGCCGGAGGGCATCACAGCCGACCGGTAGCCGGCCGGGCTGCGGGTCCGCAGGTCGGGGAGGCTGCAGGTCCGCGGGGCTGGCGACGTGGCTGATCGGGGCCCGGGCGACACCGGGCGCTCGGCGCGAGGCCGAGGGACCCGGTAAGCGGCATGATGCGCACCCGGGAGCCGAGGTGCAGGAGCGAGGCTCGCCGGGCGGCACAGAACCAGCACGTGGCCCAGGGCGAGCTCGAGGCAGCAGGCCGAGACCACGCGGCAGCGCGAGCGTGAGTCGACAGGGCGAGCGCACGCCACAAGCCGAGAACATACGGAAGGGCGAGCGCGAGACGACAGCGCCAGAGCGCGCCACAGGCCGAGCATGAGGCGCCAGCGCGAGAGCCTGCCGCAGGGCGTGAGCACACGGCGGGGCGAAGGTCAGGCCGCAGGGGCGAGCGCGGCGGTGAAGCGTGTCGCCGCCGCGCTCCGGGGTGGTGGCGCGAGGGGTGAGAGCCCGGCGTCAGGCCGTGTCCCCGCCCTTCGGGGAGAGGCCGGTCAGGGCATCGACGGCCACGGGTTCGCCGCCTTCGAGGCCGCGATCCGTGCCCGCGACGTCAGCAACGCGATGACCGCGTCCCGGTGTTCGTCGAGATAGAAATGCCCACCCGGAAAAGCCTGGAAATCACATTCCGCCAAAGTCGTCTCCCGCCACCCTTCGGCCTCCGAGACGGAGATCTCCGAATCGCGATCGCCATAAAGAACGGTCACCGGCACGGTCAGCCGCTCCCCCGGCTCCATTCGATAGGTCTCGCTCAGCCGATAATCGCTCCGAATGATCGGGAGAAAAGCCTTGATGAGCGGGTCGTCGTCGAGAATGGAGAGGTGCGTCGCGTCCGTACGGCGCAATTCCTCGACCAATTCGGCGTCGCTGCCACGATGTACGATTCCCGGTCTGGTCATGGCCGGCGCCGGATGTCCCGAAACGACCAGCCGCATCGGCGGGTCGCCTGCCGCGCAAAGGTGGCGGGCGATTTCGTAGGCGACGATCGCGCCCATGCTGTGGCCGAAGAGAATGGTCGGGACAGAAGGTCCGTCAAGTGGTAGGTCGGCTGCCAGTAAGGTGACGAGGCCTTGCATATCCGGCGGCACGGGTTCCGAATAGCGGTCTTCTCGCCCCGGATACTGGACGGCGACGAATTCGACGTCCCAGGGCGCGGCGGAGCTCCACGGTCGGTAGTAGCTGGCGCTGCCGCCGCCGTGCGGGAAGAGCAGGACCCTGGCGCGGGCGTAGGGCCGGGGGTCGAGCCGGCGAAACGCACCGGCCCGGTGGTCAGCGGGCAACAGGTCGGCGGGCAGGGGGCCCGCGGGGAGGGGGTCGGTCAGCATGGTGGCCTCATTCGCTCGCGACCGGCGCCATGGCGATGCTCCAGAAGTCGGCGTAGCGCCCGCCACGCCGGAGCAGCTCGTCGTGGGTGCCCTGTTCGACGAGCCGTCCTTGGTCGAGGAAGACGATGTGGTCGGCGCGCTGCACGGTGCGCAGCCGGTGGGCGACCATCACGACGGTGCGCCCGGCCATGAGCCGTTCGATGCCCTCGTGCACGGCCGCCTCGTTGACGGGGTCGAGCGCGGAGGTGACCTCGTCGAGCAGGACGATGGGCGCGTCCTTGAGCAGCGCCCGCGCGATGGAGACGCGCTGGCGTTCGCCGCCGGACAGCAGTGCGCCGCCTTCGCCGACGTTGGCCGACCAGCCGCCCGGCAGCCGTTCGACGACCTCGTCGAGGCGGGCGGCGCTCGCGGCGGCCCGTACCTCGGCGTCGGTGGCGTCGGGGCGGCCGAGGCGCACGTTCTCCTCGATGGTGCCGTCGAAGAGGTAGACGTTCTGGAAGACGATGGCGATGCGCCGCATGAGCTCTTCGGTGTTCATGGAGCGCACGTCGGCGCCTCCGACGCGCACCGATCCCGACCCGACGTCGTAGAAGCGGGCGAGCAGCTGCAGCAGGGTGCTCTTGCCCGCGCCCGACGGTCCGACGACGGCCAGGCGTTGCCCTTCTGGCAGCGACAGCGTGACGTCGTCGATGACCGTACGGCCGGCGTGCTGGAAGGTGACGGATTCGAAGGTGATGTCGTGGCCGGCGGGCAGGAGCGGTTCGGCGGGTTCGGGCAGCGGCTCGGTGCGCAGCACGGTGTCGAGCCTGTCGAGCTCGGAGCGGGCGCCGCGCAGTTTGCCTCCGATGTCGGACAGCGACAGCAGCGGGTCGGCGCACCGGGCGGCGAGCACCAGGATCGTCAGGATCTCGGCCGCCCCGATGCTCCCGCCGATGACCAGGTAGGCGCCCAGGACCAGCAGGGCGGTGAAGATCGCCTGCACGGTGAGGGTGAGGCCGACGGCGCCCGGCAGGACGGTCAGCACGGTGCGGCGGGAGGCGCGCTGCACCTCGCGCAGGGAGTCGTCGAGCAGGTCGAAGCGCTCGCCGGTCCGGCCGCCCGCGCGCAGCACGGGCTGG
Source organism: Nonomuraea soli (assembly GCF_013761175.1). Lineage (GTDB taxonomy): Bacteria > Actinomycetota > Actinomycetes > Streptosporangiales > Streptosporangiaceae > Nonomuraea > Nonomuraea soli. Next base: position 822,803 of record NZ_JACDUR010000002.1, on the reverse strand, counting down.
GCCTGGAGGAACTCGATGACGCGGCCGGTCGCCTCCTTGTCGCGGGTGTGGCGCTCGTGGTCGGTGGCGGCCATGGAGCGGGCGGTCCACGCCTGGATGGCGGCGACGATGGGCGCGGCGACGAGTGCGGCGAGGCCGAGCTGCCAGTTGAAGGCGGTCATGACGACGACGATGGTCAGCGGCGTGACGCAGGCGGAGACGAAGGGGGCGAGGAGGTGCGCCGACACGCCCATGGCCTGCAGGAGGCCGCGGCTGGCCATGATCGACACTTCGCCGACCCTGCCGGTGTCGTACCAGCCGATGGGCAGGCGGGCCAGGTGCTCGCCGAGGCGGTAGTACATGCCGCGCAGCATCGTGGTGCCCACGCGCATGCCGGACAGGTCGCTGAAGTAGCGCAGCACGGCGTAGACGGCGACCGCGCCGCCGAATCCGGCCAGCCAGGGTACGGCCCGCGCGGGGTCGTCGCCGAGCAGCGCGGCCAGGACGGGCACGAGCAGCGCGTAGGACAGGCCTTCGACGACCGCGGTGACGGTCATGAGGGCCACGGTGCGGCGCATGGCCCGGGCGTAGTCGTCGCCCAGCACCCGCAGCAACATGCGGATCATCGGGGGTCGCCTCCTTGCTCTGCGTGACCCAGGGTGTCGATCTCGTCGTCGAGGACGGTGCGTTGCGCCTGCCAGAAGGCGGCGAATCTGCCGCCGCGTTCGAGCAGCTCGCCCGGGCTGCCGCTCTCGACGATGCGGCCGTCGTCGAGCACGACGACGGTGTCGGCGTCGGCGACGGTCTCCAGGCGGTGGGCGATCACCAGGATGGTGCGGTCGCCGCCGAGGCCGGCCAGCGCGTGCCGTACGGCCTGCTCGGTCTGCGGGTCGGCGAACGCGGTCGCCTCGTCGAGCACCAGGACGGGCGCGTCGGCGAGCAGCGCGCGGGCGATCGCGATGCGTTGCGCCTCGCCGCCGGACAGGCCCGCCTCCTCGCCGAGGACGGTCGCGTAGCCGCGGGGCAGTTGCAGGATGCGTTTGTGGATGTTGGCCAGCTCGGCGGCGCGGACGACGGCTTCGGGATCGGCGTGCGGCACCGCAAGCGCGATGTTGTCGGCGACCGAGGCGCGCAGCAGGCGCACGTCCTGGAAGACGAAGGAGACGCGCTGGTAGAGCTCGCGGCTGCCGATCTCGCGCAGGTCGACCCCGCCGAGGGTGACCGAGCCGTGGGTGGGGTCGAAGAAGCGGGGCAGCAGTTGCACCAGCGTGGATTTGCCGCTGCCCGAGGGTCCGACGACGGCGGTGACGGTGCCGGGTTCGAGGACCAGGTCGATGCCGCGCAGGACCTCGCGGTCGGCTTCGTAGCCGAAGCGCACGCCGCGTAGTTCCACCCGGTGTCCGCTCGGTGTGACGGGCCGCGCGGGCTCCGGCAGCGGGGGCACGCCGAGGACCTCCTTGATGCGGCCGACGGCGCGGCCCGCTGCCTGCAGGTCGTCGAAGCCGTGGCCGAGGGCCGCGACCGGTGCGGTGAGGCCCAGGCCGAGCAGCAGGAACGGCAGCAGGTCGACCGGCGCCAGGCTGCCGGAGGTGATGAGCAGCGTGCCGCCGGCGAGCACCACCAGCAGCACGAACGGCGGCGACAGCACCAGCTGCATGCCCGCGGCGACCAGGGACATGCCGCGCACCCACCGGGAGAAGGTGCCGACGAAGTCGTCGACGGCGGTGAGGAACGTGCGGTGGGAACGTTCTGAGCCGCCGAACGCCTTGACCACGGCGATGCCCTGCACGAACTCGATCACGGAGCTGGCGATGCGTCCCATGGCGCCGTCGAACTCCTCCTGCTCGCGGGTGCGCGCGGGGAGCATGAGCAGCGGCACGTGCGCGATGGCCAGCACCACCGGGATCAGCGTGATCAGCGTCAGCCGCCAGTCGATGGTGAACAGGTAGACCAGCGACACCAGCGGCACGACGAAGGCGGCCACCAGCTCGCCGGGGGCGTGGGCGATCAACGGGTGCACCGCGCTCACGTCCTCCCCCACCACCTTGGCCAGCTCACCGGTGCGTCGCCGCGAGAACCAGCCGATCGGCACCCGCCCCAGATGCGCGGCGAGCTCGCGGCGGAGGGTCAGCTGGACCTTGCCGTCGAGCACGTGGCCAAGGCCGGAGGAGGCCGCGGTGAACGCCAGGCGGACGAACAGGCCCGCTGCGCCCGCGATCACCACGAACCACACGTGGGCCTCGTCGACGGGCCCCGGTGTCAGCAGGGTGCGGCCCAGCTCGACGACGGCCAGCAACGGCGCGAGGCCCGCGAGGGCGCCTATCACCTGGAAGACCACGACGCCGGCGAAGGTGCGGGCGTGGGGCCGCAGCAGCCTTCCCATGCTCGGGCCGGGGGCGGGATCCGCCTCTCTCGGCGCCGTTGCCGTATCAAGTGCGCTCATGGCTCTCCCCTCAGATTCGTACGCGTACGATTATCATCCTCCGTCTGGCCGGGCGGCGCAACCGCACACCTCAGAGATCGGCGGCCGACAGGGGCTCTCCCGGCTCCGGTTTGGCCGCCTCGGGGTAGCCGAGAGCCTCGGTCAGCTCCTTCCAGGCCCGGGCGACGGTCAGGTGCCGTTGCCCGCCGTGCAGCGGGTCCGCGCCGAGCTCGACGCGCTCGCGCAGGGTGTCCAGGGCGCTCACCACACCCTCGCCCCAGACGTCGTTGACGGCGCCCGCCCACGTGGGCGCGGCGGCGGGTCCGACGAAGTCGCTGGTCACGCCAAGCCCGTCGGACGGCAGGACCTGCTCGTCCGGGTTCGACGGCAGCCGCAGCACCGGGCTCCAGATCACCGGGCCGTGCGTGTTGGCCAGCAGGAGATTGCCCGCGTCCGTGCCGACGGTGATCCGGTGCAGCAGCAGGCTGCTGCTGTCGTCGCCCTCCCGCATGCGGTTCTCCACCCGCAGCGTGAGCGGCACTCCGGCGACCTGCGCGTCCACGCTGGTGAACGGACGCCCGCCCGGTACGGCCACGGCCGACAGGCTCCAGGGGCGCAACCCGTCGAAGATCCCGGCCAGGATGTCGAGCAGGTCGAAGGAGACCTGCACGGCGCACAGGGCGTCGACGAAGACGGGTGCGCGCATCGAGACCAGGCGGCGTGCGGCGGCGGTGAAGCGGCGGACCGGTTCGAGATGCGGGTAGAAGGTGTTGAGCACGTACTGGGTCCCGGCCTTGCGGGCCGCGCGCAGGCACGCGGCGAGTTCGTCGGGGTGCACGGGATGCTCCTGCAGGACGTGGATGCCGCGCCCGAGCAGCTCCTGGGCGAGCTGGGCGCCCCTGCCGCCGCCGACCGCGCTGGAGACCACGACGCACGCGGCGTCGACGTCGCCGGGAAGCCGCTCCACCGCGTCGTAGAGCGGCACGTCGTACTGCTCGGCCAGGGCCACGGAGCGGGCGCCGCCTCTGGCCAGGATGCCGGCGAGCTGGTAGCGCCCCGGGTCGCGGGCCAGCGCCGCCAGGTAGATCTGGCCGAAGCGGGTGCCGCAGACGACGACCTTCACCGCTGGTCTCCCTGCGGCGATGTGATGGCGTGGGCGACCCAGGCCACGTGTGGGGGGCGCAGGCAGCCGTCATGGCCGCCCGGCAGGTCGAGAACCGTCAGGTCTCCCAGGCAGATCTCGGCCCACGGTCCGGTGCCGGACGCCGTGAGCAGGGTGATGTCGCCCGCGTAGGGCTCGTCCGGGACCGGGCCGGGAGCGATCAGGGTCAGGCGGCTGACGTTGACGTTCGCGTCGGCGAGTGCCCTGGCCAGGTCGAGGGCGATGGGGGCGCCGGTGCCGTGGCCGATGACCTCGACCGTGCCGAGGCCCGCCTGCCGTACCTCGTGGGCGCGCGTTTCGCCGGTGACTCCCAGCAGCGGGCCTGCGGCGGCGAGTTCGTCGATGAGCGCGCCGTCATCGGTGCCGTCCCGCACGAGCAGCCGCACCGGTCCGGTCCCCGCTGCCGACAGGCGCACGAGCGACGACGAGGGCGCGGCTGCCTCGGGCCGCGGCGGCGGGTCGGCGCGTGCCTGCAGCCAGTGCGCCAGCCCGGCGACGGTGGGCGCGTCCAGCAGGGCGCGCAGGAGCACGTCGAAGGTGACCTGCGCGGCCTCCGGGAGGCGCTCGCGCACCTGGCCGACGAACTGGGCGGCCAGCAGGGAGTTGCCTCCCGCCTCGAAGAAGCCCTGCTCGCGGCTCGGCTGGGCGCCGCCGAGCACCTCGGCCCACAGGTGCGCGATGCTGCTCTCGATTCCCGGCCGGGGCGGTTCCGCCGTGCGTCCCTGACGGGCGCCCGGCGCGGGCGCGGCGGCGAGCAGCCGGTCGCGGTCCACCTTCCCGTTCGCGGTCAGGGGAAGCGTCTCGACGATGCGGACCAGCGCGGGGACCATGTGCGGCGGCAGCCTGTCGGCCACCCATCCGGCGAGCTCGCCCGGCTCGGCCGTGGCGTGCCGCTCCGGGACGACGAAGGCGGCCAGGGCCCGCTCGAACGCGTCGCCGCCGGTCGCGAGCACCACGCAGGCGCCCACGCCCGGGTGCTCCCCGAGCACCGCCTCGATCTCGCCCGGCTCGATCCGGTGCCCGCGGATCTTGACCTGCTGGTCGGCGCGGCCGAGGAACTCGATCTCGCCGTCCGGCAGGTACCGCCCGAGGTCGCCGGTGCGGTAGAGCCGCTCCCCCGTCGCCGGGTGCACGATGAAGCGCTCGGCGGTGCGCTCCGGGTCGCCGAGGTAGCCGTCCGCCAGCCCGGCGCCCGCGATGTGGAGCTCGCCCGTGACGAGGTCGGGGCGGTCGCGCAGGGCGCCGTCGAGCACGTGGAGGCGCTGGTTGGCCAGCGGCACGCCGTACGGGATGCTGCGCCAGTGCGGTTCGACGCGCCGGATGCGGTGGTAGTTCGACCAGATCGCCGCCTCCGTCGCCCCGCCGAGGCTGACCAGCTCGGTCCCCGGCAGGTGGCGTACGGCGTGGCCGGGCAGCGACAGCGGGATCCAGTCGCCCGACAACATGGCCAGCCGCAGCCCCGTGAGGTCGGCGGGTTCGGCGTCGAGGTAGTGCATGAGCATCTGCAGCTGCGCGGGCACCGAGTTCCACACGGTCACCCCGTGGCGGGAGACCATGTCGGCCCAGTGCGAGGGGTCGCCTCGGCGCGCGGGGTCGGGCAGGACGAGGGCGGCGCCCAGGGCCGGGGGCCCGAACAGGTCGTAGACGGACAGGTCGAAGCTCAGCGCCGCGAGCCCCAGGACCCGGTCGTCCTCGCCGACGCCGAAGCGCCGGTTGACGTCGTGCACGGTGTTGGCGGCGGCGCGGTGGCCGATCATCACGCCCTTGGGCACGCCGGTCGAGCCAGAGGTGTGCATGACGTAGGCGAGCCCGGTGTCCGGCGTCGCGGGCGCCGCGGGGAGGTACGGGACCGAGCCCGCCGCGGTCACGTCCACGGCGGTCACGCCGGGCGGGACGGCGGCGCCGCCCGCGACGACCGCGAGCCGGGCGCCGCCGCCGGTGAGGATACGGTCGCGGCGCACGGCGGGCTGGGCCAGGTCGACGGGGACGTACACGCCTGCGGCCAGGAGCACGCCGAGCACGCCGACGGCCTGCTCCCTGCTCTTGTCGATCAGGACGCCGACGAGGTCGCCCGGCTCGCACCCCTCGGCGCGCAGCCGCTCGGCCACAGCGGCGGCGCGGCCGAGCCACTGCCCGTAGGTCAGCGTGCCCGCGGGGTCGATCACCGCGATCCGGTCGGGGAAACGCCGTGCGTACTCCGCCAGCGGCTCGTGCAGGAGGCCGCCGGGCGAGGGCGCGCCGGTCGCGTTCACGGCGAGGCGTACGGCACGCTGGGCCGGGGGCAGCGGCTGCGGGTCGGCCGACGACCATGTCTCGTCCGAGGCGGCCAGGCAGCGCAGGAGCGTCTCGAACGCGGTGAACATCTCCTCGGCCAGGCCGTCGGGGAAGACGCCCTCGCGCACGTCCCAGTTCATCTCCAGCCCGCCGTACTGGTCGCCGACCTGGCAGTCGATCCACACCTGCGGGGTCTGGCTGATGCCGTACGACGGCCGGGCCGCGCGCCCGGCGACCGAGACGGCGGCGCCGCCGACGCCGATGCTGCCGGTGAACACCACCGGCAGCACGCCGGCCTCGCGCCCGCGCCGCCTGGCCAGCTCGCGCAGCACCTCGACGCCGCTGTAGAGCCGGTGGTCGAGGTCGTCGAAGACCCGCTCGCCGAGCGCGCGTGCGCGGCCGGCGAAGCTCGTACGGCCCGCGGGCTCGACGGCGAGCACGCTGAGCGAGGTGAAGTCGCCCAGCAGCCGGTCCACGTGCGGATGCAGCGGCATCCGGTTGAGCACCGGCAGCCCGAGGCAGAAGCGCTCGGTGGCGCTCCAGCGGCCGACGGTCTCGGCGTAGGCGGCGAGAACCGCGTTGGCCGGGGTGATGCCGCGTTCGGCGGCGCGGGCCTTCAGCGCCCGCCACACGCCGTCGCCGAGCGTGGCGGTCAGCCGGCGGAACCGCGGCGGGGTGCGTGCCGGGTCGTGGTCGTCGCGCAGGGGCAGAGCGGGCGCTCCGGGCAGCTCGTCGAGGCGGGCCAGCCAGTACTCCCGGTCGCGGGCGTACGGCTCGCCCTCGCGCAGACGCCGCTCGGCCAGCACGTAGTCGCGGAAGCTGGCCTCCACCGCGGGCAGCTCGCACCCGGGGCGCAGGTAGCGCCGGTCCAGCTCGTCGAGCACCTGCTGGAGGCTGAGCCAGTCGAGCGCCATGAAGTCGACCGACACGTGCAGCACGCTGCGCCCGGGCGCCAGGGTCAGGCGCAGCTCGTACATGGGCCGTCTCCCCGTGGGATGCACCTTGTGCGACAGCTCGTCGCGCACGCCCGCGATCGTCTTCCCGACGGTCTCGGCCGAGGCCTCGCGCAGGTCGGCGACGGCGATGCCGGTGGCGGGCGGGTCGGGTACGACACATTGCGTGCCGTCCTCGCGGATGACCGTGCGCAGGGTCTCGTGGCGGCGCACCAGGCCGTCCCACGCCTGCCGCAGCCGGTCGGGGTCGAGGTCGGCCGGGTAGTCGAACTCCTGGTAGAGGTGGCAGGAGACGCCGCCGTGGTCGAAGGCGGGATTGCGGCCGAACAGGTAGGCCGACTGGATGTCGGTCAGCGGGAAGGGCTGGTCGCGATCCTGCGGCCGGTCCTGCCAGACGGCGGGGCCGGTGGCGTTCACGTCGGTCATGACGGCGAGCAGTTCCGCCTTGCGGCTGCGCAACTGCCGCAGACGCGGCTCCGTCATGGCGCCCTGCGGGGCGCGGAAGCGCAGCCGTTCCCCCTCGCGCCACAGCCGGATGCCGGCGCCGGCGAACTCCTCGAGCAGGTCGTGGGCGTTCACACGGCACCTTCCTCGAAGTCGTCGCCCGCCTGCCCGCCGAGCGTGTCGATGAGCGTGCTCAGCCCGGCGACGGTGGGAGCTCGCATGACCTCGCGCATCGGCAGGTCGACGCCCCAGGCGCCGCGGACCTCGGCGACGAGGCGGGTGGCGAGCAGGCTGTCGCCGCCGAGCCGGAAGAAGTTCTCGTCGCGGCCGACGGAGTCCAGGCCGAGCAGCTTCGTCCAGCGTTCCGCGACGAAACGCTCGGTGGGGCCGCGCGGCGGGTCGCCGACGTCGCGGGGGCGGTCGGCGGACTGGCGCAGGATCTCCTCGATGCGGCGGCGGTCGACCTTGCCGTTGGCGCTGAGCGGGAGCGAGGGCAGGACGGAGTAGTGGGCGGGCGCCATGTGCTCGGGCAGGCGGGCCGCCGCCCGCTGGCGCAGGCGTCCGGTGTCGATGCCCGTCGCCGTCTCGGGGCGGTCGGCGGTGAGCAGGATCTCGCCGGTGTCCTCGGCGCGCAGCACCCGGACGCCCGTCAGCCCCGCCTCCAGGCAGGCGCGGGTCCAGCGGCCGGGGCCGTGCAGCCAGGCGTCATTCGCGCGGCCCAGCTCGAATCTGCCCGCGCGGGCTTCCAGCGGGAGCGCGGTCAGCAGGGCGAGCGGGGTCGGGTGGGCGCGTTCCAGCAGGTAGAGGCGGCCGCCGGGGGCCAGCAGCAGGGCCATGGTGGCCGCGGCGGTCTCGGGGTCGGTCATGCGGTGCAGGGCGTTGACCGCCACGACGGCGTCGAACGTGTGCACGTGCCGGCCGTCGATCGCGGCCGTGCCCTGGACGGCTACCTGGGGCTCGTGGCCTTCCTCGCGCAGGGCCTTCTCGGCCTTGGCCAGGGCGGGGCCCGAGGAACCGAGCAGGGTGTAGTCGACGCGCCTTTCGGTGACCTGCCCGTCATCGCCGTGCCCGTCATCGCCGTGCCCGTCGTCGCCGGGCGCCTCGTCCAGCGCGGCGAGGAGCCGGGCGGCGCTGAGCCAGCCCGTGACGTCCCACTCGGCGACGGTGTGGAACTCGGCGCCACGTGCGCGCAGGTCGCCGGCGATCGCCGCGAGGCAGCGGGCGGTGGCGGGCATCAGGTCGTTGAGCGCCTCGGGCGCGAGGACCGGGTCGTCCAGCAGGGCCGTGGCGTCGGCCTCGCCCGTCAGGATGGCGGCGTAGAGGGGCACGGACCACTCCAGAGCGGTGACGACGTGCTCGAGCCTGGTCCCCTGGGCGGCCTGGCGAACCCGCTCGACCCATGCCGCGCCGGTGACCTCGTCCCAGCGCGGGCCCCGCTCGAACCCGCCGGGCGTGCGGGCGAGCACCGAACGCCGGGCCAGGTAGGCGAGCCAGAGGTCCAGCACGGGCCGCTGCTCGTCGCAGACCCCGGCGTACGGCGCGGCGAGCCGGGGGGCGAGGAGCTCGGCGAGCAGGATCTCCACCAGGTGATGCTCGGCCGGTTCCCCACCGTGGGAGGGCGGCAGGAACAGGTCCCCCGAGGTCACGGGCGGACCCTCAGGCACCGTGGGCATAGGCGACGGCGGGGTCTCGACGACCGCCGCCACCACCTCCTTGCGCCCCTCGCTCACCACCATGGCCACGGCCTGGGCCACGGCCGGATCCGCCTGCAGGCACGACTCGATCTCCCCCAGCTCCACGCGGAAGCCGTTGATCTTCACCTGATGGTCGAGGCGCCCCAGAAACTCCAGATTCCCGTCAGGCCAGTACCGGCCCAGGTCGCCGGTGCGATACCAGCGCTCGCCCTCGTGCACGGGGAACCGGGCGGCGGTCAGCTCGGGGTCCCCCCGGTAGCCGAGGGCGACTCCGCTGCCGCCGATCCAGAGCTCGCCCGGCACCCAGTCCGGGCAGTCGCGCCCCCTGCCGTCGACCACCCTGAAGCGCTGGTTGCGCAGCGGCGTGCCGTACGGGATCGAACGCCAGCCCTCCTCCACCTCGGCGACCTCGAACGCGTTGGACCAGATCGCCGCCTCGGTGGCGCCGCCGAGCGCGATCAGCCGGCAGCGCCCGGCCGTCGCGCGGGCCAGGCGGGCGGGCAGGTCGAGGCCGATCCAGTCGCCGGACAGCAGCGCCAGGCGCAGCGTGCCGGGCAGCGGCGCGTCGGCGGCGGCGGTCAGCGCCATGTCGAGCAGGGCGGGGACGGTGTTCCAGACGGTCACGCCGTGGGCGCGGCACAAGCTCAGCCATGCGGCGGCGTCGCGACGGCCGGACTCGGGCACCAGGACGGCCGCGCCGCCGGCGGCGAGGAGGCCGAAGAGGTCCCAGACGGACAGGTCGAAGTCGAGCGCGGACACGGCGAGCACCCGGTCGGCGGGGCCGATGCCGAACCGTTCGTTGATGTCCTCGACCGTGTTGAGGGCGGCGCGGTGGCTGAGCTCGACGCCCTTGGGCAGGCCGGTGGAGCCGGAGGTGAAGATCACGTAGGCGGGGTCGCCGGGGTCGGCGGGCACGGGGGCGCCGAGGGGACGCGCTCGCAGGGCGTCGCCGATCGGGAGGGTCTCGACGCCGGGCGTGCCGGGGAGCCTGGCGCCGTCGAGGACGACGCGGGCGCCGCTCAGCTCCAGGATGCGGGCGCGCCGTTCGGCGGGCTGGTCCACGCCGATGGGCACGTAGGCGGCTCCGGCGGCCAGCACGCCGAGGACGGCGGCGATCTGGTCCGGGCCCTTGGGCGCGATGACGGCGACGGTCGAGCCGCGCCCGACGCCGCGCCGGGCCAGCGCGCCGCCGACGGCGAGCGCCCGCCGCGCCAGCTCATCATGAGCCATCGCCCCGCCCGTCGAGCCGCCCATCGCCCCGCCCGTCGCCCCGCCCGTCGAGCCGCCCGCAGCCTCGGGCGAAGCGCCGGTCGGGGCCGCTGCCGCACCGTCGGTGCCCCACAGGAGGGCGGGACGGCCCGCCCGTTCGGTGGCGCGCTCGAAGAACGCCGTGTGCAGCAGGCCGCCGCTCATCGCGCGCACCCGCGTGTTGGCCTCCGCCCGCGTCGCGACCTGTACGGCAGGCAGCTCGATCCGCGGCGCGCCCTCCCAGTCCCCGTCGAGCAGCCCGCGCACCACCCCCTGGTAGGCCGCCATCATCGCGTCCAGCATCCCGGCCGGGAACAGCGCCTCGACGGCGTCCCAGACCAGGCGCACCCCGCCGTCGCGGGTGCGGTAGATCTGGTGGTCGAGCCAGATCTGCGGCGTCTGCGACAACATCCACGTCGCGTCGCCGAAGCGGGCCGCGAACTCGTCGGGGATCAGCGGCGCCGACAGGTCGTAGGAGAAGACGACGGGCGCCGTGCGGGGCGCGTCCCTGTCGGTGCGGGCCAGGTCGCGCAGCACCTCGACGCCGGTGTAGGAGGCGTGCCCGATGTCCTCGTGCAGCCGCCGCTGGACGGCGCGCGCACGCTCGGCGAAGCCCTCGCCCGCCAGGTCGACCTCCAGCAGCAGCAGCCCGGTGAAGTCGCCCACGAGGCCGCCGATCTCGGGGTGGGCGTCGAGGTCGCGGTCGAAGAGCGGCAGGTTGAGCAGGAAGCGGTCGTCGCCGCTCCAGCGCGCGAGCACCAGGGAGTAGGCCGTGGCCAGCACCGCGGCGGGCGTCAGCCCCGCCTCGCCCGCGCGCCGTTCCAGGACCTGCCATTCGCCGCCGGTGAGCTCGAAGTATCGGCGCGCGAACCGGGGCACGCCCGCCGCCTCGGGTTCGACGGCCAGCGGGAGCCTGGGGCCTCCCGGCAGCTCCGGGAGGCGCCGCTGCCAGTAGGCGCGCGCCCGCTCGCGTTCCGGGCGGCGCACCTCGGCCATGTCGGCCAGGTAGCGGCCGAAGCTGTAGGTGAGCTCGCCGAGGCTGCCGGGGTCGTCGTAGAGGGCGGCCAGTTCGATGAGCATCAGCCGGAAGCTGGCCAGGTCCGCGACGAGCAGGTCGACGTTGAAGTGCAGCCGGTCGACGCCGCCCGGCAGCCGGGTCAGGTGCACGTCGAGGACCTCGCCGCGGCTGACGTCGAGCACCCGGTGCGCCTGCTGGGCACGCAGGTCGAGCGCCGCCGCCTCGGCCTGCTCGGCGGGCAGGTCGCGCCAGTCGCGCACGGTCATGCCCGGCCACGGCGACTCGGCGAGGATGCGGTGGGTGGCGTCGTCGACGAAGCAGGCCCGCAGCATCGGGTGGCGCTCGATGAGGCGGCGCACGGCCCGATCCAGGCGGTGCGGTTCGACGCGCGCCAGATCGAACTCCAGGTAGTTGTGGCAGCCGACGCCGCCGAGCGGCTGGTGGCCGGCGCGGCCGATGAGGTAGGCCTGCTGGACGGGCGTCAGCGGGAAGACCGAGCTGTCGTGCGGCCCGGGGCCGGTGGCCGCGGGCCGCTCGGCGACCACCGTGCCCGCGAGCAGGTCCGACCACGCGCGCAGGCGCGGGTCGTCGGCGAGCTGCGCGAACGTCACCTCGGCGCCGGCCCGGTTGAGCCGGTTGGCCAGGCGCATCAGCTCGATCGACTGCAGGCCCAGTTCGAAGACGTTGCTGTCGTCGTCGTCCTGGGTCAGCTCGATGCCCATGAGCTCGGAGAGCGTGCGGCGCAGCGTGTCCGGGTCCAGGCCGGCTCCTGCGGCGCGGTCGATAATCTCCGATGACATTTCCAGGCTCCCTTGCGCGAATTCGAGGTCACGTCGAGATCATCCGGACCAGATGATCACCCAGCGCGGTTTCCTTGTCGCCCACGTCGAAGACCAGATCGAAGTGGTTCCTGGACGGCACGACGAGGTCGGTCACCCGGCCGCCCGCGGCGCGTACGGCGGCGACGAACGCGGTCTGCTGCCTGGCGAACTCGCCGGTCTCGTTCTCGCCGCGCGCCACGACGAGCGGCGCGAGCCCGGCGCGCACGCGGTGGATCGGGCTGCACGCGCGGGCGGTCACGGGGTCCAGGCCCAGCGCCCGGTTGACGTAGGTCCCGCACAGCGGTTCCAGGTCGTAGACGCCGCTGAGCAGGATCGCGCCGGACGGCTCGACGCCGCGCGGGTCCCATCCGGCCTCCAGCAGCGCCATCATGACCAGGTGCGCGCCCGCGGACATGCCGCACAGGTAGACGGGCCCGGGTGCGTTCCCGCAGACCCACCGGATCCCGTCGGCGACCATGGCGACGATCTCCGGTAGCCGGTAGGAGGGCGCCAGGCCGTAGCCGAGCGCGGCGACCGAGACGCCCCTGGGCACCAGGTCGAGCGCCAGGAAGGACGACTCGTGCCTGCTCAGCTCCTGCCAGTAGCCGCCGTGGACGAACACCAGCGTCGGCGTGCCGTCCCCGCCCGCCGGGAACAGGTCGAGCCGTTGCTCGGGCCGCGGGCCGTACACGACGCCGAGCCGGCCGCCGAGCCGCTCGCGCGCCCGCGCGCTGCGCGCCGCGTACTCCTCCAGGTAGACGCCGATGTCGGCCACGCGCGAGCTCGGCGAATACTGCAGGTCCAGTTCCCGCTGGTCGCAGGCAAGAGGCATGGTCACGCTGTGACGCCTTCCGGGGATGTCGGGCCGGGCGGGGTCCTGATCGGGGGCGGATCAGGACCCCGGCCCCGGCCCCGCGCGCGTCAGTGGGTGTCGGCGCGCATCTGGGCGAAGTACTCGTTCTGCGTGGGAAGTTCCTGCACGAGCTTGTCGGCCTTGATGCGGATGCGCTGGAACTCCGCCAGTGCCGCCCGCTCGTCGGCCAGGTCGAGCGCCGGCGAGTGCCGCACCTCGATGCCGCCGGCGCCCAGCAGGATGCAGTTGTAGGAGTACGGCGGCAGCCCGTGGTAGTACGGGTAGACCGACTCGGTGTCGGGCACCTTGTGCTTCCAGATCTCGATGCGCTCGGCCAGCGCGTCGGGGATCTTCCGCGTCTTGGTGTCCTTCCAGTACTGGTTGTCGGCGCGCCTGGCGCCCACGTAGTGCAGGCACAGGAACTCGCGCACGCCGTCCATGACGTGCGCGATGGAACGGTTGTACAGCTCGCGCTGCAGCTCGTCGCCGCGCCCCGACGGGAAGTACTTCACCATCTGCTCGATGGCGTGGTGGATGAAGAAGATCCCCGTCGACTCCAGCGGCTCCACGAACCCGCTCGACAGCCCGACGGCGACGCAGTTCTTCACCCACGAGCGGCGGCTGCGGCCGATCCGCATCTTGATGTGGTTGGCGGGCACGTCGGCCGCGGCGGGGCCGACGAAGTCGCGCAGCACCCGCTCGGCCTGCTCGGGCGTGGAGTAGTCGCCCGCGTAGACGTAGCCGGTGCCGATGCGGCTGATCAGCGGGATGGTCCAGATCCAGCCGGCCTCCTGGGCGGTGGCCGTCGTGCAGGGGCGAAGCGGCTCGCGGTCCATGTCGAGCGGCACCTGGAGGGCGACCGCGCTGTCGTTGGGCAGCGTGTCCTGGTAGGAGACGAACGGCTCGCCGAGCGCCTTGTTCAGCAGCAGCGCGCGGAAGCCGGTGCAGTCGACGAACAGGTCGGCGGACAGCTCGCCGTGCTCGGCGGTGGCCACGTGGGTGATGAAGCCGTCCTCGTCGAGCCCGACGTCGACGACGTTGTCGACGATGTGGCGCACGCCGCGCCTGGTGGAGTAGCCGGTCAGGTACGTGGCCAGCAGGTGTGCCTCGAAGTGGTAGGCGTAGGGGATCTGCACGCCCTGGTACTCGGCGATGGTCGAGCGTGCCGCGCTCTCGTCGTGGTCCTGCTCGACGAAGCCCTGGTCGAGCAGGGTGCCGTCGAGATAGCGTGGCGAACGTTCCGCGTCGCAGAGCGAGGCCATCACGAAGCAGTCCTTGTCGAACCTGTTCGTGGCCGGGTGGCGCAGCCACCAGTCGCTGAGCGGGAAGCCGTCGACCGAGCCGAGCTGCTCGAAGGGGTGGTAGAAGTGGTGGCCGGGCTCGCGCCAGTTCTCGAAGCGCACGGCCAGCTTGTAGGTGGCGTTGCAGGCCGGCATCCAGTCCGACTCCGCCAGCCTGAGGAACTCGAAGAAGTGCCGGATGTCGCTGAACGTCGCCTCGCCGACGCCGACGGTGCCGATGTGGGCCGACTCCACCACCGTCAGGTCGATCCGGTCGCCGAAGGCGGCCGCCAGGTAGGACGCCGTCATCCAGCCGGCCGTGCCTCCTCCGACGATGACGACTCTCCTGGACTTTCCCGGGTCACCGAAGTGATCGCCGGCGGCTCCGCGGGCAGTCATCCTTGCACTCTCCTCTGGACCGGTAGCTCGCTGGACGGGATGCGGGCGGCCAGCGCGGGGGCACGGCGGTCCTGCTCCCCGCCGAAGGGCCGCCACTGGTCGGGGAAGACCTCGGGGAACATGGTCCGCGCGGCCGAGCGCCGCAGGTAGGCCGCGCCGGTCGAACCGGCCGTGCCCCGCTGGGCGCCGAGGAACAGCTCCGCCACCTCGGCGTGCCGCTCCTGCCAGACGCGCACGGAGTTGTCGAAGGTCCGCAGGGCGTCGCGGACGCGCCTGGCCGGCAACGAGGCGGGGGGCACGCTGTCGCGGTACTCCACGAACACGCTCGACAACGACTTCTGGGCCAGCCGGTCGAGCAGCCTGTCGCGCTCGGCCTCGGTCAGGCCGCTGATGTTCAGGAAGCGCCTGTCGCGCGCCCCGCACAGGTACTCGATCTCCCGGTACTGCGCCGACTGGAAGCCGCTCGACGTCCCGAGCGTGGCGCGGATCTCGTCGAAGGAGCGCGGCGCCAGCGTGCCGAGGATGTCGATGTGGTTGGTGATCACCTCCATGATGTGCGGCAGCCGCTCCAGGTGCTCGGCCGCCGGGATCCCGTCGCCGTCGAGCAGGGCCTGCCGCGCCTCGTCGAGGTGACGCAGCACCACCGCGAACCAGATCTCGCAGGCCTGGTGGGAGGCGAAGAACAGGGTGCGGTCGGCGTCATCGCGCACGCAGGCGATGTCGAGGAGTTCGTCCAGCCTGAGGATCTCCCCGTACGCCGGATGGCGCTGGGTCTGCGCCGTGTCGGTCATCTCGCAAACTCCTTCGGTGGCTGGGTTCAGCGATGCTGCAGCAACCGGCCCTCACGCAGGGCCTTCTTGTCGATCTTGCCCACCGGGGTGCGCGGGAGGTCGGCGACGACGATCAGCTCGTCGGGCAGCTTGTAGGACGCCAGCCCGCGGTCGCGGATGTGCTCCCTGACCGCGCGCAGCGACAGCGGGCGGCCGGGGGCGTCGGCGCCGAGCACCACGAACACGCACAGGCGCTCGTCGAGCTCGTCGTCCGGCACGCCGACCACGGCCGTGTCACGCACGAGCGGGTGCGTGAGCACGTGCCCCTCGACCTCTTCGGCCGAGACCTTCTCTCCCAGGTGGTGGATGATGTCCTTGATCCGGCCCTCGATGACGACGTTGCCGTCCTCGGTCATGCGGGCCAGATCTCCTGTCCGGTAGAACCCGTCCGCGGTGAACGACCGGCGGTTGTGCTCGGGCGCGGCGAAGTAGCCGCGGATGGTGTACGGCCCGCGGGTGAGCAGTTCGCCCGTCAGGCCGGCCGGCAGGTCGTTGTCGTCGCCGTCGACGATCCTGATCTCGTCGTCGGGCGACAGAGCCCTGCCCTCGGTGCCGTGCACGACCTCCGGAGGGTCGTCCATGCGGGTGTGGGTGATCAGCCCTTCGCCGATGCCGTACACGTTGGCGAGACGGCACCCCAGGCTCCGGCCGACCCGGGCCACCGCGGCGGGACCGAACTTCGAGCTGCCGACCTGGACGGTCACGCGGCTCATGTCGACCGGGGTGAGCTGGGCCGCCTCCGCCCAGAGGAGTGCCAGCGCGGGCACCAGGGTGGTGAGCGTGACGCCTTCGCGCTCGATCAGCGGGAAGACGTGGTCGGGGCTGGGGTTGGCGGCCAGGACGGCCTTGCCGCCGGTGAGGAGCGCGCCCAGCACGCCTGGGCAGCCCAGTGCCGCGTTGTGCGGCACCGGGTTGGCGGCGAGGTAGACGCCGCCGTCGAAGCCGACGACCTTGGCGCATTCCAGGATGTTGTAGGCGTAGTCGTCGTGGGTGCGCGGGATCAGCTTGGGCGTGCCGGTGGTCCCGCCGGACAGCAGCAGGAGCGCCACCTCCGACGCGTCGACGGGCGGCAGCTCGCGGGGCGCGGTCCTGGCCAGGGCGGACAGCGGGGTGAACTCCTCGGCGTGACCGGCGATGACGACGTGCCGCAGCCCCGGCGCCGCCGCGCGCACCTCGCGCGCCAGCACCCGGTGGTCGAAGCCCTGGAACCGGTCGGGGCCGACGTAGGCGACCGCCCCGGAGGAGCGCGCCAGGTGGAGGATCTCGTCGCGGCGGTGGCCCGGCAGCCCCATCACGGGGATGGCGCCGATGCCGAACAGGGCGACGGTGACGGAGAGGAAGTCGATCACGTTGGGCAGGTGGAGCACGACCCTGTCGTGCCTGCCGACGCCGAGGTCGAGCAGCCCCGCGGCGATCCCGGCCGCCTCGTCGGCCAGCTGCGCGTAGGTGACCCTGCGGTGCACGTCGACCGCGGCGATCCTGCCCGGGTGGCGCGCGGCGCCGTCGGCGAGGTACTGCCCGAGGGAGAGACCCTTCCAGTAGCCGGCGCGGCGGTATCGGTCGGCCACATCGGGTGGCCACGGCACGAACCCGTCCAGCATGATGTCCTCCTCGGTTGCGACGACATCAGACTCGGCCACCGGCGCCGTGCCGTACCGAGCCCCGACAGAGCTTTGAAAGTTTTGCCTTGGTAGCTCGTGCATCGGTGACGCTCGGTGGCGTGAACCGAGTACGAACACGTGGCCGGGGTTGGACCCGCGCCCTCACCCCCGTGGAGTGCCCGGCTGACCGGCTGGTCTGCTTTCCCCATTCCGGCGGCACGGCGGCGGCCTACCGTGCCTGGGCGGCGGCGATGCCGCCCGGCACCCAGCTGATGGCCGTCCAGTACCCCGGCCTCGCCGACCGGCTCACCGAGGCTCCGGCGATCAGCATCGCGGCGATGGCGGCGGCGGTCGCCGAGGAGCTGGCACGGCTGGAGCCGGTGCCGTGCGCGCTGTTCGGGCACAGCCTGGGCGCGCTGGTCGCCTACGAGACGGCGAAGATCCTGCAGGACGACGGCCTGCCCGCCCGGTGGTTGTTCGTCTCCGGCGCGCCCGCCCCCTGGCAGCCGCGCGGCGGGCTCGCGCACCGGGCGGGCGACGAGGAGCTGTGGTCGAGGTTGTGCGAGCTGGGCGGGATCGCGCCCGAGGTCGCCGAGGACCGCGAGTTCCGCGACCTGCTGCTGCCGGTGCTGCGCTGCTACATCGGGCTGAACGAGACCTACCGGCCCTCGCCGGGGGGTGAGCCGCTGCGCTGCCGGGTGCGCGGCTACTACAACACCGAGGATCCGCTGGTCGACGGTGCCGCGTTCGGAGCGTGGGCCGGGGTGGCGATGGGCGGTTTCAGCGCGCGTTCATGGCCCGGCGGGCACTTCCAGGTGCTGGCCGACCCGTCGGAGGTGATCGCCGACATCCTGGCCACCCTCGCCGGCCGTACGGCGGAAAGCCCGTCGGGCGGGCCGCCGGACAGCTCACCGGGCGAGTCGGTCACCGGCGCGAAGGGTGTGGTCGCGCGATGGCGCTGACCGGCAGGGCGGTCGTGGTCACCGGCGCGGCCACCGGCATCGGGCGGGGCATCGCCGAGAGCCTGCTGAAGGCGGGGGCGGCCGTGACGGCCGTCGGGCGCCGCGAGGAGCCGCTGCGCGACCTGGCCGACCGGCACGGCGAGGCGGTCACCGTCGTGGCGGCCGACATCTGCGCGCCCGGCGCCCCGGAACGTGTCGTCGCGGCCACGACCGGCGCCTTCGGGCGGCTCGACGCGGTCGTCAACAACGCCGGCCTGGCCAGGTTCGGGCGGCTGGAGACGATCGACCCCGCGCTGTTCGACGCGATGTTCGCCGTGAACGTGCGCGCGCCCGCCGACCTCATCAGGTGCGCCCTGCCCCACCTGCGGGCCCGCCGGGGCGCCGTCGTCAACATCTCGTCGGTCGGCGGCGCGCTGTCCATGCCGGGCCGTTCGTTCTACGGCGCGACCAAGGCCGCGCTCAACAGCCTCACCCGGTCGCTGGCCAGGGAGCTGGCGCCGGACGTGCGGGTGAACGCCATCATGCCCGGCCCGGTGCGGACCCCCATGTGGTCCGAGACCGGCCTGGACGAGGCGGGCATGCGGCACCTGCGTGACGACCTGCTCTCCGCGACGCCGATGGGACGTTTCGGCGACGAGGCGGAGATCGGCGGATGGGTGTGCTCGCTGCTCGACCCGGAGCTGTCGGGCTGGGTGACCGGCGCGCTGATCCCCGTGGACGGCGGCCGTACGGCATGACAGACAACACTCCCAGGGAAGGGCGGTAAGAGCATGCGGTCGGAACTCCAGTCCGTCGCCGGCAGCATCCCCTCATCGTGTCTGCTGCGCATCTTCCGCGCCGCGCAGGCGAGCGCCGCGGGCGGCGCCGAGGTGGTCAAGCTGCACGTCGGCGACCCGTACTTCGACCCAGCGGGCGCGGTGGCGGGCGCGTTCGTCGACGCCGTACGGCGCGGCGACACCAAGTACACCGGCGTGGAGGGGCTGCCGGCGCTGCGTGAGGCGCTGGTCGACAAGCTGCGCACCGACAACGGGATCGACAGCGCCGTCTCCCGCCTCCTCATCACGCCCGGCTCGTGCCAGGGCCTGGCCGCCCTGCTGCAGTCGCTGGCCGAGCCCGGCGCCGAGATCCTCCTGCCGGAGCTGCACTGGCCGGTCCACCTGCAGCAGAGCCTGCTGGCGGGCTTCCGGCCGGTGCTCTACCCGCTGGGGCCCGGCTTCCGCCCCGACCTCGAGCGCATCGAGGCGGCGGCGACACCGGACACCCGGGTCCTGCTGATCAACTCGCCCGCGAACCCGACCGGCGTGGTCCTGACTCCCGGGGAGATCACCGCGCTGCTGGCGCTGGCCCGCAGGCGCGGCTGGCAGGTCATCAGCGACGAGGCGTACGAGCACTTCTGCTACGAGCGCGAGCACGTCTCGGTGGCCTCGTTCGAGCGCGACCTGCCGGTGGGCGAGCGCATCGTGCACAGCGTCTTCACCTTCTCCAAGAGCTTCGCGATGACCGGCTACCGGCTCGGATACGTCGCGCTGGCCGACGACCGCACGGCTGACGTCATGAAGGTCGTGCAGGAGGCCAACATCATCGGCACCTCCACCCCGGTGCAGCACGCCGGGATCGCCGCGGTGGCCGGCAGGTCCGACGCGGCGGCGGCCAACCGCAAGCTGGTGCAGCGCAACAGGGACGTGGCGCTGCCGCCCCTGATCCAGGCGGGCCTGCTGCGCGAGCTGCCCGCCGGCGGGTGGTACGCGATGGTGGACGTCACCCGCTCGGGCCTGGACGCCGAGGAGTTCGCCCTGCGCCTGCTCGAACGCAAAGGCGTCGCGGTCGTGCCGGGCAACGGGTTCGCCATGCGCCCCGACGTCGACGAGCGGGGCAGGATCCGCTCCCACGACTACGCCCCCTGGGCGCGGCATCTGGTCCGGGTGGCGTTCTGCGTGGACCCGGGATGGCTCGAAACCGGGGTGCTCAAGCTCATCGAGTTCGTCGACGAATGCGCCGGAGGAGCCCGATGAGACCCGCTGACCCGTCGTCGCCTTCATCCCACACAAGCGAGGAGACCATGGCCAGGAGTGTTGTCGTCGTCGGAGGCGGGACGGCGGGATGGATGACCGCCTCGTACCTGAAGGCCGCCTTCGGCGAGCGGATCTCCGTGACGCTCGTCGAATCCAGGAACGTCTCCACCATCGGAGTCGGCGAGGCCACCTTCAGCACCATCCGCCACTTCTTCGCCTACCTGGGCCTGGAGGAGACGGACTGGATGGCGGCCTGCCACGGCACCTACAAGCTGGCCATCCGCTACGAGAACTGGCGGGACAAGGGCCACTACTTCTACCACCCCTTCGAACGGTCGCGGGTCGTCGAGGGCGTCTCGCTCGCCGACTGGTGGCTGCACAAGCGGCCCAGCGACGACTACGACCGCGACTGCTCGGTGATCGCCGCGCTCTGCGAGGCGGGACGGGCGCCCAGGTTCCTGGAGGGCAACCTGTTCGAGCGGAGCCTGACCGGCGACGAGATCCGCTCCACGATGGCCGAGCAGACCACCCAGTTCCCCTACGCCTACCAGTTCGACGCGACGTTGCTGGCCGGCTTCCTGACGAGGTACGGCACCGGCCGCGGGGTGCGCCACGTCCTGGACGACGTGGTCGACGTCGCCGCCGACGAGCGCGGCCACCTCACGCACGTGCGCACCAGGGAGAGCGGCGACCTGACCGGCGACCTGTTCATCGACTGCACGGGCTTCCGCGGCGTGCTGCTCAACCAGAAGCTCGGCGTGCCGTTCCTGTCGTACCAGGACAGCCTGCCCAACGACCGGGCGGTCGCGCTGCGCGTACCGCTCGACATGGCCACGCAGCCGTTCGGTCCGTACACGACGGCCAGCGCCCAGGACGCGGGCTGGATCTGGACGATCCCGCTGTTCGGCCGCATCGGCACCGGCTACGTCTACGCCGGCGACTACTGCACGCCCGAGGAGGCGGAACGCACGCTGCGCGCCCACGTCGGCCCCGCCGCCGACGACCTGGAGGCCAGCCACATCAGGATGCGCGTCGGCCGCAGCGCCGACTCGTGGGCGGGCAACTGCGTGGCCATCGGCCTGTCGAGCGGGTTCGTCGAACCGCTGGAGTCGACCGGCATCTTCTTCATCCAGAACGCCATCGAGCAACTGGTCAAGCACTGGCCGGGCGGGCGCGACGACGAGCGGCTGCGCCGGTCCTACAACCGGCAGGTGTCCAACGTCATGGACGGCGTGCGTGAGTTCCTCGTGCTGCACTACGTCGCAGCCAAACGCGCCGACAACGCCTACTGGCGCGACGCCAAGACCCGCCCCATGCCGGACCCGCTCGCCGAGCGCATCGAGCAGTGGCAGGTCAAGCTGCCCGACGAGGACACGATCTTCCCGTACTACCACGGGTTCGAGCCGTACTCCTACATCGCGATGATCCTGGGCCTGGGCGGGCTGCGGCTGCGCGCGCCGCGCAGCCTGGCGATGATGGACGACCTCGCCGCGGACAAGGAGCTGCGCCTGATCCGCGACCAGGCGTCGTCGCTGGCCGAGCGGCTGCCGAGCCACTACGAGTACCTGGCCCGTCTGCACCAGCAAGGAAGCCGTCTGTGAAGGCCCGCGCCGGACAGCGAGGAGGTAGCCGCCCATGCCGGACTCCGTGACCGCCGCGATCGCGCGGGCGCCCGTCGACCCCGCCCAGTTCCGCTCGCTCATGACGACCCATCCGGCCGGGGTCGCCATCGTGACGACCGCGGCCGCCGACGGCCGTCCCTGGGGCATGACCGTCTCGTCGGTCTGCAGCGTCTCCCTGTGCCCGCCGACCCTGCTGGTGTGCCTGCGCTCCGGGAGCCCGACGCTCGCGGCGCTGCTGGAGGCGTCGGCGTTCGCCGTCAACCTCCTGCACGACCGCGCCGCGCCCGCGGCCCGGCTGTTCGCCTCGGGCGCGGCCGACCGGTTCGACCAGGTGGAGTGGATCAGGGAACCCGAGTCGGGGGTGCCGCTGCTGATCGAGGACGCCCACACCATCGCCGACTGCCGGCTCGGCGAGACGATGCCGGTCGGCGACCACGTCGTCGTCTTCGGCGAGGTGGTCGGCGTCGCCGCCCCGTCGATGCGGGCGCCACGGCCGCTGTTGTACGGCATGCGCAGGTACTGGTCGCTGGCGGCCGGACCCGAGGCGCGGCCGGCATGAAGACCCCCGCGGCGACAGCGCGGCCCCCGGGGGCGACCGGCCGGGACGGGACGGAGCCCGCGCACGCCCCGGCGGAGGCGGCCGTCGACGGGACGCGGCCGCGGGTTGCCGACTGCCCGCTGGCCCGCACGGTCGAGGTGGTCGGGGCCTGGTGGACGCTGGAGATCCTGCACGAGGTCTTCGACGGCCGAGGAGGCTTCGAGGAGATCCGCGCGAACCTCGGCACCCCCGCCGGCGTGCTGCTGGAGCGGCTGTCCCAGCTGATGGCCAGGGGGCTGCTCGAACTGGCGGCCGGCGCCCCCGACCCCGAGGGCCGGTCCTACCGCCTGACCGCCCTGGGCCGGTCGTTGCGGCCGCTCATCGTGGTGCTGGCCGCGTGGGGCAACCACCGGCTGCTCCCCGAGGAGCGCAGCCTCGTCCTCGTCGACCGGCGGACCGGCGTGGCGGTGGACCCTGTCGTGGTCGACCGGTCGAGCGGGCTGCCGGTCGACACCGGCGACTACGTCTTCGCCCGCGGCCCGATGGCCGGCGAGGCGATCACCGCCCGCTACCCGGCGATCCCCTGACGTTCCTGCCCCCTGAGGCGCCGGCCTTCGCAGCCGGCGCCTCCGCCTTCTCAGGTGCCGTGGGTGAGTGACCGCGTGAGGAGCCGCCGTGCGAGAGCCCTCCCCACGTCAGTGGCCGTGTCCCGTTCCTGCCGTGTGCGTGCCGTCGAAGGGTGTGGTGACGCCGTCGTAGCGCAGCTGCAGCATCATCCCCTGGTGGGCGTGCGGCAGGTTGTGGCAGTGGTTCATCCACACCCCCGGGTTGGCGGCGCGGAAGGCGACCTCCCACACCTCCCCCGGGCGTACGTCGAAGGTGTCGACCCACAGCGGGCTGCCCGTGGACGGCCTGCCGTCCACGGAGAGGACCAGCACCGGGTGGCCGTGC
The DNA here is from genome assembly GCF_013761175.1 of Nonomuraea soli. Classification (GTDB taxonomy): domain Bacteria; phylum Actinomycetota; class Actinomycetes; order Streptosporangiales; family Streptosporangiaceae; genus Nonomuraea; species Nonomuraea soli. The sequence continues at coordinate 799,740 of NZ_JACDUR010000002.1, read as the reverse complement.
AGGTGCCACGGGTGGGTCTCCAGGCTCCGGTTGACCACGGTGAACCTGACCACGTCGCCCTCGGCGACCAGCTGGTGCGGGATGGAGGGGTGGCCGCGGCCGTTGACGGTCTGGGCGTAGGCGGGCGCTCCGTCGACCATGGCCAGGCCCCGGTCCAGGACGAGGGTGAAGTGGCGTCCGGCGGGGGCGGTGCGCAGCGGCTCCCTGGTCGCGGTGCCGTACGTCAGCAGGTCGAGCTCGGGCCAGCCCGAGACGTCCTCCGTGGCGGCGGTGGCTCCGGCGGCGGGCCGTACCCACAGGGTGGCTCCGCCGTCGAGCGACAGCGACACAGGGGTGCCGGGCATGACGAACTCGAGGTCGTGGCGGCCTCCGGCGGCCAGGCGGAGCGTCTTCCTGCTGACCTGGCCCGGCTGGTGGAGGTCGCGCCCGTCGACGGCGGCCACGGTGAACGGGGTGCCCGCGAGGGCGAACCTGTGCGGGTCGGAGTCGGTGTTGATGAGGCGCAGCCGGACGAGTGACCCGGCGGGGGCGAGGTGTTCGGCGCCTCCGGACAGGACGACGGCGCCGTCGAAGGTGTGCACGGGCAGCGTCAGGTCCAGGCCGGCGGGGCGGGCCTCCTGGCGCGGCTTGACGACGAGCGTGCCGTACAGGCCGCGGCGCACGCCGAGGTGGGAGGCGTGGTGGGTGTGGTACCAGTAGGTGCCCGCCTGGTCGGCGCGGAAGCGGTAGACGAACCTGCCGCCGCGCGCGACGACCTCCTGGGTGACGCCCGCGGCGCCGTCGTTCGCGCAGGGCACGTCGTAGCCGTGCCAGTGCAGGGTCACGCCCTCGTCGATGTCGTGGTTGGCGAGCTCGACCTCGATGAGGTCGCCCTGGGTGGCGGTGATCGGGGGGCCGGGCAGGGTGCCGCCGAAGGTCCAGGCGTCGACGGACGGGCCGGCCTCCAGGCGTACGGTCGCCTTCCTGGCGACGAGCGTGTGGGTCCTGCGCATGCCGCCCGGCGCGGGGGTGGCGGGGCCGGTCAGGTCGGTCACGGGTACGGCGGAGCGGCTCGTGTGCGCGCGCCCGCCTCCCAGGTCGCCGGCCTCGGCGCCCGTCCAGGCGGACAGTCCGGCGCCGGTCCCCGCGGCGCCCGCCACCACCACGCCTCCTGCGACGCCGCCCGCGACGCCGAGGAAACGGCGGCGCGACACCTCGGCGAGGACGGCCGGGCCGGGCTGCTCTTCTACGGGGCGGGAGAGCACGCGCGCGGTCAGCAGCCCGGCCCCGGCCACGAGGGCGACCGCGATGAGCCCGCCGCCGAGGGTCAGCGGGTAGCCGACGAGGAACGTCAGCACGAAGCCCGCCACGGCGGCGTAGGCGGCGGTGAACAGCGCGACCACCCCGCGCCCTGACGAGGGCGCGCGCGGGCGGGGCCGGGCGAGGAGGGCCGCGGCGGCCGAGGCGGCCACGAGCATGGGCACGCCCAGCAGCACCTTCTCCTGTACGAACCACCACCCGCGCCCGGCCAGGAACGCCACCGAGGCCACCCGCCCCGCCGTCACCAGGAGGGCGGCGACCAGCAGGACGAAGGCCGTCCCCGTGCGCCTGAGCGCCATGGTGACGGCCGCCGCGAACCACGTGACGACCGCGAGCAGCGCGACGCCGTGGTCCAGAATGATCAAGGTTCCTGTCGTCATGACACCGGCTGGCGGGTCTTGGCGGACGTCACCGCGGCGCCCTGCCGCGACCGCCTGACCAAGGTCGCGATCACGCCGGCGATGGCCAGCGCGTTGACCGCGTGCAGGCCGAAGACGAGGTCGCCGGCGGCCGAGCCGTCGCCGAACGCCTTGGCGACCTCCCGGATCAGCGACTGGAGCAGCACCAGCCCGACGACCAGGCCCGCCATCCCGATCAGCCGTCCCGGTACGCGCGCCACGGCTCCGGCGACGACGAGCACGACCGACAGGCCCAGGATGGTGTAGCCGAGCATGCGGTGCGGCTGGAAGGCCTCCTCGATCGGCGCCTTGTCGAAGGCGCCGCTGGCGGCCAGGTAGAACTGCACGATGACGGCGAGCAGCAGCAGGCCCGCCAGGCCGGTGAAGACTCGTTTCATGCCCGTCATGGTCGCCGTGGTGTGGTGGGCGGCGCTTCCTGCGACGGGAGTCACCGCGTACGTAAATACGCGTACGAAAATTCTGACCTGTACGCCGTAGGGAGTAGGGACCGGCGCGGCGCCTTCCCGTACGATCGGCTCATGGATCTGCGAGCCGAGCCGCGGCGACCGTATCCCTGGTTCTCACGGCGGCCGGCCTGGTTCTTCGATGTCCTGCTGGCGCTGTTCGTCACCGTGATCCAGATCGAGAACGTCAACGACCTGGTGACGTTCGCCCCCGCCGCCAGGCCCGTCTCCGACCTGGGCAACGCCGGCTACATCCTGCTGGTGGCGAGCAGCCTGTCGCTGGTCGCCCGGCGCCGCTGGCCCGTCGCGGTGTTCGCCGTCACGGCCGGCACCAGCCTGGTCTACTTCGGGCTCGGCTTCCCCGACCAGCTGTCGTCGATCAGCCTCTTCGTCGCCCTCTACACCCTGGCCGCCTACGGCGACGGGCGCAGATCGCTGATGATCGCGGGCGCCGGGATCACCGTGCTGGCCGCCGGCTGGCTGCTGGCGGCGGCCGACATCGAACCCCGTGTCGCCCTGGGCTGGGTCTTCTTCCGCATCGGCGCCTCGGTGATCAGCACGACGCTCGGCGAGTCGGTGCGCTCGCGACGGGTCATCGCCGCCGACGCCCAGGAGCGGGCCGAGCTGGCCGAGCGCTCGCGTGAGGAGGAGACCAGGGCGCGGGTCGACGCCGAGCGGCTGCGGATCGCCCGCGAGGTCCACGACACGGTCGCCCATGCCATCGCCATCATCAACGTGCAGTCGGGCGTCACCGCCCACGTGCTCGACAAGCGGCCGGAGCAGGCACGCGAGGCCCTGCGCACCATCGAGCAGACCAGCTCACGGGCCCTGCGGGAGATGCGCGCCATCCTGGGGGTGCTGTGCGATGCCGGCGAACGCCAGCCGTACCCCGGCCTCGACCAGATCGGCGAGCTGACCGACAAGGCCCGCCACGCGGGGCTGGAGATCACGGTCGAGCAGAAGGCGCCGGTGACGCCGCTGCCGAGCGCGGTGGGCAGCGCCGCCTACCGCATCGTGCAGGAGTCGATCACCAACGTCGTGCGTCACGCCGGCCCGACACGGGTCAGGGTGGTGCTCGAACCGACCGTCGACGACCTGCGGATCCGGGTCATCGACGCGGGCAGGCGCGGCCCCGTCACGGCCCGCGCCGCCGAGGCGCCGATGTCGGGGCGTGGGATCATCGGCATGCGCGAGCGGTGCAGGCTGCTCGGCGGCGAGCTCGACGCCGGGTCGCGGCCGGGCGGCGGCTTCGAGGTGAGCGCCCGCCTGCCGCTCACGCCGGTAGGGTCACGTTCGTGACCCCCACGCCCCCGATCAAGGTGCTCCTGGCCGACGACGAACGGCTCGTCCGCTCCGGTTTCAAGGTGCTGCTCGACCTCGAAGACGACATCACGGTGGTCGGCGAGGCCACCAACGGCGCCGAGGCCGTGGAGCAGGCCCGCGCCACCCGTCCCGACGTCGTTCTCATGGACATCCGCATGCCGCGCCTCGACGGCATCCGCGCCACCGGCCAGATCGTCGAGACCCCCGGGCTCGAACAGGTCAAGGTGCTGATCCTGAGCACCTACGACACCGACGAGAACGTCTTCGAGGCCCTGCAGGCCGGTGCGAGCGGCTTCATGCTCAAGGACGCCGGACCCGCCGAGCTGCTGCACGCCATCCGCGTCATCGCCGCCGGTGACGCGCTGCTCGCGCCGCGTGTCACCCGGCGCCTCATCAGCCAGTTCACCGCCCAGCGCAGGGCGGCCAAGTCGGGCCAGGACCGGCTGGCGGTGCTGACGGATCGCGAGCGTGAGGTGCTCGCGCTGGTGGGGCAGGGGCTGAGCAACGACGAGATCGGGGCGGCGCTGTTCCTCAGCCCTGCCACGGCGCGCACGCACGTCAGCCGCACCATGGGCAAGCTGGGCGCGCGCGACCGCGCGCAGCTGGTCGTGATCGCCTACCAGACGGGGTTGTGCGACGTCTCCTGACGGCTGAAAGGATCCGGCAAGACTTCCTGGCCCGGCCGGGCGGGGCTGTCACGATCGGAGCATGAGCCGGCCCACTCTTGGTGCGCGCTGCCTGGATCTCACCGATCCGGCCACCTTCGTCGACAACGACGTCCACGCGTTCTGGCGCGAGGTGCGCGCCGAACGCCCGGTCTTCTGGCACGAGCCCACGGGAGACGTCCCGGGCTTCTGGGCGGTCGCCCGTTACGCCGATGTCCAGGCCCTCTACCACCACGAGGCGCTCAGCTCCGAGCGGGGCAACATCCTCGACGTCGTGCTGCGCGGCGACGACTCGGCCGGCGGCAGCATGCTGGCCGTCACCGACGACCCGCGCCACCGGCCGCTGCGCAACCTCATCTGGAGCGCGTTCACCCCGCGGGTGCTCGGCGAGGTGGTCGAGAAGGTACGGCGGCGCGCGGCGGAGCTGGTCGGCGGGGTCACGGGGGCGGGCACGTTCGACTTCGCCGTCGAGGTCGCCGAGCAGATCCCCATGCACACGATCTGCGACCTGCTGTCGATCCCCCACGCCGACCGCGCCGACCTGCTGCGATGGAACAAGATGGCGCTCTCGTCGGTCCACGCCGACAGCGACGAGCTCGACGCGCTCAGCGCCCGCAACGAGATCGTCCTGTACTTCATGGAGCTGGCGCAGGAACGGCGCGACGCTCCCGGCGACGACGTGGTCAGCATGCTCGCGACCGCCCGCGTCGAGGGGCGCCTGCTCACGGTCGAGGAGCTCGCCGTCAACTGCTACAGCCTCATCCTCGGCGGCGACGAGACCTCGCGGGTGTCGGCGATCTGCGCGGTGCTGGCGCTGATCGACAACCCCGGCCAGTGGCGGGCCCTGCGGGCGGGCGAGGTGGCGGTGGAGTCCGCGGTGGAGGAGGTCCTGCGCTGGGCGACGCCCGGCATCCACCTGGCCCGCACCGCCGTACGTGACCTGGAGATCGGCGGGCGGCAGGTGCGCGCGGGCGACATCGTCACGCTCTGGAACGTGTCGGCGAACAACGACGAGAGCGTCTTCGACGAGCCCCGCAGGTTCCTGCTGTCGCGCTCGCCGAACAAGCACCTGTCGTTCGGGCACGGGCCGCACTACTGCCTGGGCGCCTTCCTGGCCAGGGCGGAGCTGAAGGCGCTGCTGTCGGCCCTGGCCGGCGGGGTGGCACGGATGGAGCTGCGCGGCACGCCCCGGCCGATCTACTCGACGTTCCTGAACGGCTTCGAGAGCCTGCCGGTGAGCTTCGGCGGCCGCTGAAGGACGGGGGGCGTGGACCTCCCCGGACAGTCCACGCCCCGGTCGTCGCGTCTCAGACCCGCTCGGCGCGCTCCATGATCTGGGCCAGCTCGGCCAGCGTCCCGGCCGCGAACATCGAGCGCATCGGCACCACGACGCCCAGCTCCTTGCGCAGGCGGCCGGCCAGCTTCGCGGCGAGCACCGAGTGGCCGCCCAGGTCGAAGAAGTTGTCGCCGGGGCTCACCTGGCCGACCTTCAGCGTCTCCCTGACCATGCCGCACAGGATCTGCTCGTAGCTCTCCGTTCCCTCGGCCCCCGTCTCGGCGTCCGGCTCGGGCGTCAAGGCCTGGGAGTGCCTGGCCCGCTCCGCGAGCTCCCTGCGGTCGATCTTGCCGTTGGGGAGGGTCGGGAGGCTGTCGAGCACGATGACGGCGGAGGGTACCATGTGCCCGGGAAGCGCGGCGCGTGTGTGCTCGCGCAACTCGGCCTCGATGGCGGACCCGGTGTCCCGGGTGGCGAGGCTGACGAAGGCGACGATGTGCTGCGTGGGGACGTCGTCGCCGCCGACGGCCGCCACCGCGATGTCGACGGCCGGGTGGCTCTCCAGGCGCGTCTCGATCTCGCCCAGCTCGATGCGGAAGCCCCTGACCTTCACCTGGTTGTCGATGCGGCCGGTGAAGTAGAGCGCGCCGCCCTCGCGCCTGCCCTTGTCGCCCGAGCGGTACATCCTGCTGCCCGGCGGGCCGTACGGGTCGGCGACGAAACGGGAGGCGGTCAGGGCGGGACGGTTCAGGTAGCCGCGCGCCACGCCGGTGCCCGCCAGGTACAGCTCGCCCTCGCCGCCGTCGCGCAGGTCGCGAAGGCCCTGGTCGAGCACGTACACGGCGCCGCCGTCCCAGAGCGTGCCGATCGTGACCTCCTCCTGCACGCCCTCGATCGGACCGCCGATGGAGGCGCCGACCGTCACCTCGGTCGGGCCGTAGGCGTTGTAGAGCCGCCTGTCCTTGGACCAGTCGGCGGCCAGGGAGCGGGTGCACACGTCGCCGGTGGAGGTGATCGTGCCGCCGAGCAGCAGCCCCTCGCTCTCGGTGACGCCCAGCGCGACCGGTGGCAGCACGGCGTGGTTGACGTCGTGCCTGAGCAGCGTCTCGCGCAGGTTCTCGCCCGGCATGAGGGCGTCCTGGTCGGCCATCACGAGGGTCGCGCCGTTCAGCAGGGCCAGGGTGACGTCCCAGAACCAGGCGTCGAAGCTGAAGGACGCCCACTGCAGCACGCGGTCGCCGGGGCCGACGCCGTACAGCCGTTCCTGGGTGGCGACCAGGTCGGCGACCCCCGCGTGGCTGAGCGCCACCCCTTTCGGTACGCCGGTCGAACCCGAGGTGTAGATCACGTACATGAGGTGGCCGGTCAGCAGCGGCGCCAGGCGCTCGTCCTGGGTGACGTCGCCGCCGCTCTCGCGCGCGCACCGCTGCTCGGTTCCCGGGTGGTCGAGCACGATCTCCGGGACGTCGAGGTCCAGCCCGGTGACGCCGGCCGTGCGCAGCAGCAGGAGCGGCCGGGCGTCCGCGGCCATGTGCGCCAGCCGCTCGGCCGGGTAGGCGGGATCCAGCGGCAGGTAGGCGCCGCCGGCCTTCAGGACGGCCAGCACCGCGACGATCAGCCGCTCCGAGCGCGGCACCGCGACGGCGACCAGCGCGTCGGGTCCCACGCCCGCCGCGATCAGCAGCCTGGCCAGCCGGTTGGCGCGGGCGTTGAGCTCCGCGTAGCCGACCACGTTCTCGCCGAACACGACCGCCGGGGCGTCGCCCGCGGCGGCGACCCTGGATTCGAAGAACTCCGGGACCGTCCTCATCGCTGCAAGGTATTCCGTCCGCATGGCGACCCGTCGCATCCTTTCCTGAGTCTTTCGCGCTAGATGGGCTCGACGACGAAACCGCGGCCCCACACGTTGCGCACCGCCAGGCCGACCATCTGCAGCCGGCGGCGCAGGCGCATCACGTGCAGGTCGATCGCGTTGCTGGAGGAGCTGGCGCCCGAACGCTCCAGGATGTCCTTGAGCTCGTTGCGGTAGACCAGCTGGCCGTACCTGGAGATCAGCGGCGCCAGCATCTCGCACTGCGTCAGCGAGAGGGTGACGGACGCTTCCCTGAAGTACAGGATGCCCGCCGGGTCCAGCACGGGTTTCTCGTTGAGCACGGCCCGCGCGGCCAGCTGCCGCACGCGGGCCCGCAGATCCTCGGGAACGATCGGGGGTCGGACCCAGTCCTCGTAGATGCTGACCTGTTCCGGCGGGGGCGCGCCGTGCTCGACGATCAGAAGACACAGGTGCTGAAGCGCCTGGCACTCCTGGCGGACCTCGCTTTCCGCAGGCCAGCGAACGAACTTGACCCGGTTCTTCACATCAACCTTCATTGGGAACTCCCCTGGCTCCTTCGAGATCGAGAAGTAGGCGCCCGGCCCTAGGTCCTCGCGGTGTCGGCGTGCATGACGGTCCGCGGCGCCCGCGTGGCGCCGTCGTCGTGGGTGTGCCGCAGCGACCAGCGCACCAGCGGCCCCGTGGCGGCGGTGGTGATCACCGCGACCAGGACCAGGAGCGTGTAGGCCAGCTGGTTGATCAGGTGCGCCTGGTAGCCGATGGTGAGCACCACCAGTTCGGTCACGCCGCGGCAGTTCATCAGGAACCCCAGCCGCCAGGCCTGCGCGGACGGCAGGCCCGCCAGCCGTACGGCACCGCCCGCGCCGGCCACCTTGGTCACCACGGCGGCCACGAGCACGGCGGCGAGCGCCATCCAGCCGGCCGGGTCGGCGCCCAGCAGCCCGGCCGAGACCTTCAGCCCGACGCCGGCGAAGAACAGCGGCAGCAGGATGGTCAGTGTGAAGCCCTCAAGCCGCCGCCCCACCCGCTCGACGGCGAGCGAGTCGCGCGGCACCGCGACGCCGAACAGGAAGGCGCCGACGACGGGGTGCAGCTGCAGCGACTGCGTCAGCACGGCGTAGCCGATCGCCCCGGCGATGAGCACCACGGCCAGCGACTGGCTGGAGCCCAGCCGTCGCACGAGCGAGGCCAGCGCCGGTCGCACGCACAGCGCCGTGACCATGACCAGGGCCATCGCGAGCAGCAGGACCCGCCAGCCCTGCTCGCCCGACCCCTGACCGGCGAGCAGGAAGGCGAGCGCCAGCCAGGCGACGCCGTCGCCGATCGCCGCGGCGGAGATCGACAGGGCCCCGACTCCGGTCTTGTCCAGCCCGAGGTCCGCCAGGATGCGCGCGAGGACGGGCAGCGCCGTCACCGCCATGGCCAGCCCCACGAAGAGCATGGCCTCAAGCGGCGCCGCCTTCGGTCCTGCCAGCAGGTCCCCGGTGACGAACACGATCGCCGCCCCCGCCGCCCACGGCAGGGCCATGCCGCCGGCCACGGCCGCGGCCACCATGCCCTTGCGCTCGATCCTGTCGGTGCGCAGCTCGCAGCCGAGCAGGAAGACGAAGACGACGAGTCCGAGCTGGGCGGCCTTGTCGAGTCCCTCGATCACCGCGGGCGGGAAGAGGAACGTTCCCGCCTGCGGCCACACCGCGCCGAGCAGGGACGGCCCGAGCACCAGCCCGCCGACCATCTCGCCGAGCACCGGCGGCTGGCCCAGGCGGCAGGCCAGCGCCGCCAGCCCCTGGCTGATGACGAGGATGAGCGCGACCGCGATGAGGAAGTGGGTGAGGGCGTCGACGGGATGCGTTTCGGTCGCGGCCCACAGGGGCACCGCGCATGCGATCACCGCGAGTCCGGCGCCCACCCCGATGGCCGTCCTGACACGGCGCGGGAGGGAGCTCATCGCCTCACGCGCCGGCCTCGCGGGCGGCCATCGCCTCCCGCAGGCTTCTGGGCCGCATGTCCGTCCACGACCGTTCGATGTGGTCGAGGACCTCCTCGCGTACGGCCGGGCCGTACACGGCGCGCCAGCCGCCGGGGACGTCGACGCCGTCCGGCCACAGGGAGTACTGGTCCTCGTCGTTGAGCAGCGCCACAAAGGCGCGACCGGTGTCCTCGAATGGATGGGACATGCGTACAACACCCCTTGATGAACGGAACAGTTCCCGAACGTTTCGAGAATGGACAGCAGACAATCCCCGGTAACGCGGGAATTGAGCTGTGGTTCACCAGGACGCCGCGACGCTGCAGCGTCAGATTCGGCCGACGGCCGCCTTCCGTCATCGACTGCAGCCGGAGCTGCGGCACGGCCAGGCTCTCCGGACGACCTTCTGACCGGGCACTTTCCCCGGCCGGGTAACGATCTAGACGCTACCAGCCGGGGACCGAAATACAACAGTTATTTCCGCATGCATCCCCATGCGTTTCACATCTTGGCGCTGCTGGGAAAATATGCTCGACGCCAATACGCGGCCTTTTTACCAGCCAATGTCAAGAGTCGTTTCGGGAAATCGGTTCTGTCAACTTCCTGTCGGCGCCGCCGGGGCCCGTCCCCGCCCCCGTGTATCACGGGAGGATGCTCAAGGCTCTCCTGAGGAGGATCATGCCGCTGTCGAGCGGCCTCGAGGCGCGACCGGCGCCATGACGACGCACACCGTCGCGAGCGCCGACGCGGTGCTGGTCTACGACGTGGACGTGGCAGGGGGCCGGCCGCTGTTCATGGCCGGGCAGCACATGGACGCGAGCGGCTTCGCGGAGCTGGCGGCGTGCTTCCCCGAACGGACCGTGGTCAGGTACGACCCGCGAGGCCGGGGGCGCAGCGTCTGCGGCCACGCCGGCAGCGCGCCCGCCGCCCAGGCCAGGGACGTGCACGAGGTCGTCCAGGCGCTCGGCGGCGGGCCGGTCGACATGTTCGCCGCCGGGGGCGGGGCCATCACGGCGCTCGCGCTCGTGGCGGCCTTTCCCGGCGACGTGGCGACGCTGGTGGCGCACGAGCCGCCGCTGGCCGCGTTGCTGCCCGACGCCTCGGCGGCCTTCCGGGCGTTCACGGGGTGCATGGAGGTGTACGAGAGGAAGGGGTACGGGGCGGGGATGGCGGCCTTCCTGACGATGGCGGGGTGGCGCGGGGAGTTCACGGAGGAGTACTTCGCGCTGCCGCCGGCCGATCCCGCGCGCTTCGGGCTGCCCGTGGAGGACGACGGGGGGCGCGACGATCCGCTGCTGTCGGATCGTTCGACGGGGGTGGGTGACTTCCGGCCGGACGTGACGGCGCTGCGGGCGGCTCCCACGCGGGTGGTGGTCGCGGTCGGGGAGGACTCGATCGAGACGTTCACGGGGCGCGCCGCCGTGGCCACCGCGGCGGCGCTGGGACAGGAGGCGTTGCGGTTTCCCGGCGGGCACCACGGCTTCCGCGGCGCCGGCGCCCCGGCCTTCGCCACGGCCCTGCGCGCCGCCCTCGACGCGGGCGAGGCGAAGCGACCCACCTGACCCGGCGCGGGCGAGGCGAAGGCCGGGGCGCCGGCGCCGGCGAGGCGAGACGACCCGCCCGACCCGGCGCCGGGTGCGGCCGGCTTCGCCGTACCTCGCCGCCTCGCGGAGGTCAGCGGACGGCGGAGCCGATCGCCAGGGTGGCCCGCATGTAGTCCACGTCCGCCCGAGGCTCGTCGGGCACGCTCAGCCCCACCGACGCCAGCGACGCCAGGCTGTAGGTCCTGGTGAACCTCCCGTGCCCGAAGATGCCGGGGAAGTCGGCGTGCGCCGCCTCCTGTTCCGGCGTGCGCGCCTCCCCCACCCATGCCGGGATCCCGAGGTGCTCGCCCAGCACCCCCACGAAGTCCCCGAACGGCGTGGGCGAGGCGGCGGCGATGTTGCAGCTGTGCACCCCCGCCGACCCGAGCCTGCGCACGTAGGCCACCATCAGCGCCGCCGCGTGCTCGACCGGGATGATGTTGGTGATGGCCTGCGGCGAGGCGGGGAAGGGCAGCCCCTCGCGCAGGCCGGGGTGGTTGGCCAGGACGAACGCGAGCGCGTCCGCCACCGACTCCACGATGTGGCGTGGCCGCCCCGGGTAGCCGGCGCGGTCGGTGGCCAGGCCGCTGGGGCGCAGGATCGTCGCCTCGCGCCCGTGCTCGGCGGCCCACTCGTGCACCAGCAGCTCGGCGTCGTACTTGGCCCGCTCGTAGGTGTTGTTGAAGCCGTGGGAGTCGTCGAGGTCGCCGTCGCCCACGCATCCGTGGGCGCGGCGCCCGGCGACGGCGACCGTGCTGATGTGCCTCAGCGCGGGCCGCCGTTCGCCGGCGGTGAGCAGGTCGAGCACGTGGCGGGTGCCGCGCACGTTGACCCGCCTGACCTTGGGCGCGTCGGTGGCCAGCGAGGTGTCGCCCGCGCTGTGCCACAGTTCGTCGATCTCGTCGGCCAGGCGGCGGAACTCCGTCTGCTCCAGGCCCAGGAGCGGCTGGGCGACGTCGGAGCGGATGACGGTGATCCGCTCCGACAGGCCGGGGCTGAACCTGTCGAGCTCCTCGGCCGCCTGCTCCTGTGTACGGCGGGCCAGGACGATCAGTCGTTCCTCGGTCTTGGCCAGCTCGGCCGCCAGGTGGAGTCCCAGGAAGCCGGTGGCGCCGGTGATGGCGACGGTCATGCGGAGGCCAGCCTCTCGGAGAGGTAGACCGCGAGCTGCGCCACGGTCTCGTGGGTGCGCAGCACCTTGACCGGCACCCGGACGCCCAGGCTGCGCTCGATCCTGCCGCGCAGCTCCAGGCTCATGAGCGAGTCGACGCCCAGGTCGGTCAGGTTGACGTGCGGGTCGACCGTGACGCCCTTGAGGATGCCCTGGAGGAGGGTGAGCAGGTGCCGTTCGAGCTCGGGTGGCGTGGTGCCGACCGGGGCGGCGAGTTCGCCGCCGGCCTCGTCGGCGCCGGCGAGCTCGGACCAGAAGGGGGCGGTCGCGACGGCGGGGATCTCCTTGCGCCACACCTCGGGCTCGCAGGGCAGGTAGGCCACCCTGGCCCGGTCGTGGCGCAGGAGCCGGTCGATCGCGGCGATGCCGTCGGCGGGGTCGATCATGGTGTAGCCGCGGGCGGCCATGCCGGTGCCCGCGCCGACCTCGGCCCAGGCGCCCCAGGCGATGCTGACGGAGGGCACTCCCCTGGCCCGCTGCCAGGTGGTGAAGCCGTCGAGCCAGGCGTTGGCGGCGCCGTACACGCCCTGGCCCGGCATGCCGAGCAGGCCCGCGCCCGAGGAGAAGTTCAGCCACCAGTCGAGCGGTGTGTCGCCGACGGCCTCGTGCAGCCGCCAGCCGCCCTGGACCTTGGGCCGCCAGACCCGTTCGATGAGCTGGATGCCGGCGTTGAGGAGGGTGGCGTCGGCGACGACGGCCGCGGCGTGGGCGACGCCGCCGAGCCGCAGCCCGCCCGCGGTGGCCGCCTCGACCAGCTCGGCGGCCCGGTCGGCGAGGTCGCCGCGCACGACCTGGACGTCGCATCCTGTGGCCCGTGCGCCGGCGATGGCCTGCTCGGCCTGCGGCGTCGGCGCGGACCTGGCGTTCAGCACGACCCGGCCGGCGCCGTTGCCGGCGAGGTAGCCGAGCAGTTCGAGCCCGATGCCGCCCAGGCCGCCGGTGACGATGTACGACGCGTCCCGCGCCACGGGGCTGTCGGCGCGCCAGGCCTCGACGGGGCCGTCGGGCATCGTGATGACGAGCTTGCCGAGGTGGTCGGCGGCGGCCATGGTGCGGAAGACGTCGGCCGCCTGCGCCAGCGGGCGCGCGGTGACCGGCAGGGCGCTCAGCTCCCCGCTGCCGAACCGCTCGGCCAGCTCGGACAGGACACGGCCGAGGTCGGCGGGACGCCGCTGCCCGACCAGTCCGAGGTCGACGCTGGCGAAGGTGATGTTGCGGCGGAACGGGGTCAGCTCGATGCTGTTGTCGGCGTAGATGTCGCGCTTGGTCAGCTCGATGAACCTGCCGCCGACCTTGAGCAGGGCGAGCCCGGCGCGCTGGGCGGCTCCGGTGAGGGTGTTGAGCACGATGTCGACGCCCTCGCCGCCGGTGATCTCGGCGACCTGGCCGGCGAACTCCAGGGTCCGCGAGTCCAGGACGTGTTCGATGCCCTGCTCGCGCAGGTAGGCGCGCTTGAGGTCGCTGCCGGCGGTGGCGATGATCCGGGCGCCGGAGGCTCGGGCGATGCGGATGGCGGCCTGGCCGACGCCGCCGGTGGCCGAGTGGATGAGCACGGTCTCGCCGAAGGCGATCCTGGCGCAGTGCACCAGTCCGTACCAGGCGGTGGCGTAGACGCTCGGCAGCGCGGCGGCGGTGACGTCGTCGAAGTCGTCGGGCACCGGCATGAGCGCCGTTTCCGGCGCGGTCACGTGCGAGCCGAGGGTTCCCGGCGCGAGCAGGGCGACCCGCCGGCCGGGAGTCACCCGGGTGACTCCCGGCCCGACGCGGACGACGACGCCCGCGCCGTCGGAGCCGAGGGGTACGGGGACCCCGTCGACCGTCTTGTACAGCCCCATGGCGTTGAGGACGTCGGCGTAGTTGAGGCTGGCCGCGCGCATGCGCACCTCGACCTCGCCGGGACCGGGCTCGCGGCGCGAGGCGCCGCGGATCTCGAGGCTGGACAGGTCGCCGGGGGTACGGCAGGCCAGCACGTACTCCTCGGTGGCGGCGATGCGCCTGCGCTCGCCGGCCTGGAGCGGCGCGGGGGTGAGCCGGGCGACGAAGCGACGCCCGCCGCGCAGGGCGACCTCGTCCTCCGGCGTGTCGGCGGCCAGTTCCCTGACGATGGCGGCGACGTCGGCTCCGGCGTCCACGTCCAGGTGGGAGACGCGCATCTCGGGGTGCTCGTGCCCGGCCGACCTGATGAGAGCGCGCAGCGCCGACTGCGCGACGGACTGACCGTCGCCGTCGAGGACCGGCTGGGCGTCGCGGGTGACGAACCAGACCCTGGGCGCGTCGTCGGAGAAGCGGGCGATCACCTCGATCGCCTTCTCCACCAGCACGCGCCCGCGCTCGGCCTGGTCGCCGCGCTCGGGCGCCGCCAGGTAGACGACGCCGCCCGGCGTGTCCTCGGCGGCTTCGAGCCTGCTGCGCAGGGCCTCGGCGAGCGGGTCGCCCGGGTCCTCGGCCATGACGGCCCAGCGGCCCGTGCCCGCGCTCTCGGACGGCTCGGGCAGCGGCGCCGTCTCCTGCCAGGTGACGGCCAGCAGCCGCGAGTCGTCGGGGCCAGGCTCGGCGAGCCTGAGTCCTTCTGCTTCGAGCAGGACGGCGCCGTCCGCCGACAGCAGGCGGAAGCCCGTCGGCCTGGCCGCGCACAGGCCCTCGGAGGGCTGGGCGGCGTGCAGGCGGATGCGGTCGATGCCGACGGGCAGCACGGCCGCGTTGCCGTTCGCGGTGACGAGCGGCGCCGCCGAGGCCTGCAGGCAGGAGTCGAACAGCCCGGGATGGATCCGCAGGTCGTGCCCGACCGACCTGGCCACAGGAGGGACCCTCACCTCGGCGAGTACGCCGCCCTCCAGGTCTCGCGCCAGGCCGGTCAGGCCGCTGAAGGCGGGCCCGTGCTCCACTCCCCTGGCCCGCAGTCCCGCGTAGACGGCGTCGGGGTCGAGCGGCTCCGCGTGGGAGGCGCGCAGCCGTACGACCTCGTCGGCCGCCGCGCCTGCCATATCGGCGGTCTGCGGGGTCTCGTCGAGCACGCGCAGCCGGGCGGTGGCGACGGTCTCCCACTCGCTCTCCAGGACACGGACGCGGAAGCCGCCGTCGGCGGAGACGCTGGTGCTGATCCTGGTGTGGGCGTCGAGCTCCAGGGCGCGCGGGATGCGCAGGTCGGTGATCTCGATCCGCTCGGCGGGTACGGCGAAGGCCGTGCTGCCCGCGGTGAAGGCCATCTCGACATATCCGGCCGTCGGGAAGAGCGGGATGCCGTTGACGCGGTGGTCGCCCAGCCACGGCAGGGACTCGATGCCGACGTCGGCGCTCCACCGGTGCCCGTCGGGGGTGTCGGCGTGCGCGCCGAGCAGCGGGTGCCCGCCTCCGGCGCGCCTGCCTCCGCGCGGCACGGGCACCAGGAAGCCGGTGTGGTTCCAGGCGGTCGGCGGCGCGTCGGCCAGGGAGCCCTCGGGGTGCCAGGCGGTAAGGTCCAGTTCGGCTCCGGCGCAGTGGGCGGCGGCGATCTGGGCGGGCACGGTCGTCAGCGGGTCCTCGCCGCGCCGCATCGCGCCCAGGGCCGTGGCATCGGAGCGTCCGGCGTGGGCGCAGATCTCCTCGATGTTCTTGGTGATCAGCGGGTGCGGGGAGAGCTCGACGAACAGCTGGTAGCCGTCGGCCGCGGCGGCCGCCACCCCGTCGGCCAGCTGGACGGGCCTGCGCAGGTTGGCCACCCAGTAGGCGGCGTCGAAGTCCGGTACGGCACGCGGGTCGTCCAGCACGGTGCCGTAGAAGGCGATCCGGGGCCTGCCGGGGTCGAGGTCGGCCAGGTCCGCGGCCAGCTCGTCCAGGACGGGATCCACCTGCGGCGAGTGCGAGGCGACGTCGACGGAGATGCGGCGGACCGGCACGTCGCGCTCCTCCCACAGGTCGACGAGCCTGTCGATCTCGGCGGTGTCGCCGGCCACCACGGTGGTGCCCGGCGAGGAGACGACGGCGACAGTGACGCCGTCGGGCAGGTCGCGCTCGGCCTCTGCGCGGGGCAGCTCGACGGAGGCCATGGCGCCGGCTCCCGCGATCCTGCTCATGAGCCTGGTGCGGCGGCAGATGACCTTGACGCCGTCGGCGGGTGTCAGCGCGCCCGCGACGACGGCGGCGGCGACCTCGCCCATCGACTGACCGATCACGGCGGCGGGCGTGGCTCCGTAGGAGCGCCACATCGCGGCCAGTCCGAGCTGCATGACCAGGAGGGTGGGCTGCACCCTGTCGATCCCGGTGACGACCTCCGCGGCCTGGAGGGTCTCGCGCACGGAGAAGCCCGACTCGGCGGCGATCAGCGGTTCGAGCTCGTCGACGACGGCGGCGAACGCGGGATCGGTCAGCAGGGCCGCGCCCATCCTGGCCCACTGCGCGCCCTGGCCGGAGAACGCCCAGACCATCGGCTTGGCGCGGGTGGCGGTGCCCGCCGCGGTGCCGATGGCCGAGCCGATCTCCTCGCGCGCGGCGGCGCGCAGCCGTTCGGCCAGTTCGGTCCTGGTGCCGGCGACGACCGCCAGGCGGGCGTTGCGGTGGTCGCGCAGGGCGGCCAGGGTGGCGCCCACATCGGCCAGCGGCGTGGTGCCGCCGCCGTTCTCGATCCAGTCGGCGACCCGGCCGGCGGTCTCGGCGGCGGCGGCGGTGGTGCTGCCGGACACGGTGAAGATGCCCCGTGGCCGGGTGCGCGGGCGGCGTACGGCGCGCTCGGGCGCCGACTCGACGATGGCGTGGGCGTTGGTGCCGCCCAGGCCGAAGCTGGAGACGGAGCCCAGCAGCGGCCCTTCCGCCCCGTCGGGCCAGGGGGTGGCGGCGGTGGGGATGAACAGGCCCGTGCCGTCGGGCTCGATCTCGGGGTTCCAGCGGCGGAAGTGCAGGTTGGCGGGGATGGTGCGGGCGCGCATCGCGACCAGGACCTTGAGCAGGCCGGCGACGCCGGAGGCCGACTCGGTGTGGCCGAGGTTGGTCTTGATCGAGCCCAGTGCGCGCGGCACGGGCACGGTGGCGTAGGTGGCGGCCAGGGCGGAGAACTCGATGGGGTCGCCGATCGGCGTGCCGGGACCGTGGGCCTCGATCAGCCGCACGTCCTCCACGTCGATGGAGGCGGCGGTCAGCGCCTGCTCGATGACGTCGCGCTGGGCGACGGGCGAGGGCGCGGTCAGGCCGTTGGAGCGGCCGTCGTGGTTGACGGCCGTGGCGCGGAGCACGCCGAGGATGCGGTCGCCCGCGTCGAGGGCGTCTCCCAGGCGCTTGAGGACGACGACGCCGCAGCCCTCGCTGCGGACGAAGCCGTCGGCGTCGGCGTCGAAGGCCCGGCAGCGCCCGCTGGGCGACAACATGCCCCACTGGGAGAAGGAGACGGCGGTCTTCGGGTCCATGTGCAGGACGGCCGCTCCGGCCAGGGCCACGTCGCACTCGCGGGTGCGCAGGCTCTGCGCGGCCTGGTGCACGGTGACCAGGCCGGTGGAGCAGGCGGTGTCGACGGCCACGACGGGCCCGTGCACGCCGAGCAGGTAGGCGACCCGGCCGGCGCCGACGCTGTGGGTGATGCCGGTGGCCAGGTAGGTGGAGCCGATGTCGCCGGAGTCGGCGAGCCTGACCAGGTAGTCGGCGTGGCAGAAGCCGGCGAACACGCCCGTGCGTCCGCCGCTCAGCCCGCGCGGCCTGATGCCGGCGTGTTCGAGCGCCTCCCAGGCGACCTCGAGGAAGACGCGGTGCTGCGGGTCCATGGCCTCGGCCTCGGACGGGTTGATCCCGAAGTAGCCGGCGTCGAATCCCGCCGGGTCCTCCAGGTAGCCGCCCCAGCGCGACTGGGTGCGGCCGGGCGTGCGCGGCTCCGGGTCGTAGTAGCGGCCGACGTCCCAGCGGGTGGCGGGCACCTCGGTGACCGCGTCGACGCCGTCGAGCAGCAGCTTGGCCAGCGACCCGAACGAGTTCACCCCTCCGGGGAAGCGGCAGCCCGCACCCACGATCGCGATCGGCTCCCCGCGTACGGCTCCCGCGAACGCGGTGAGCTTGCGGTCGAGCTCGGCGCGCCGCTGCTCGCCGAGCTCGGCGATGCGCGTGACCTGGCTCGTGCTCCGTCTCATCACTCCACCCCAGTTCCGATTTCCTTGAGCAGCAGCTCGAACTCGTTGCCGAGGCCGTCCTCGCCGCTGGCGTCACGCCGTCCCGGCACAGGGACGGCGCGGTCCTGCGGCTCGCGCAGGTAGGTGGCGAGCGCCGCCGGAGTGGCGTGCTCGAACAGGGCAGCGGCGGTCAGCCGCGTGCCGGTGGCGGCGCTGAGCCGGCTGGCCAGCCGTACCGCGCCGGCCGAGTCCAGGCCGCACGCCTGGAAGGTGTCGTCGGGGAAGGCGCCGAGGCGCCCGGTGACCGTGGCCAGTTCGGCGAGCACCAGCGCGAGCAGGTCGCCCGACAGCTCGCCCGAGGGGGTGCGCAGGTCGGCTCCGCCCGCGGGGGCGGACTTCCAGTCGACCGCGACGCCCGCGACGTGGGCCTCGGCCAGGCCTCTCAGGAAGCCGGACGAGGTGTCCTCGGGCGCGCCGACGACGGGCACCTCGTCGGCGATGGCCTGCTGCATGCCGTAGGCCACCACCGGGGAGGGGCTGACCTCCACGAAGGCGACCGGCTGGGCGAAGGCGGCCGAGCGCAGGACGGCGGTGAACTGCACCGGGGCGCGCAGGCACTGGAACCAGTGGCCGTCGGACAGGCCGTCGGCGACGAGGGAGCCGCCCTCCGCCGCGGAGTACAGCGGCGTCTCGGGTGTCCTGCGGGGGAAGCGGAGCGCCATCAGGGGCTCGCGCACCTGCTCGACGCCGCTCCAGTGCACGCCGTACCCGCCGGGCATCAGCTTGCAGGCGATCCGCATCTG
Source organism: Nonomuraea soli (assembly GCF_013761175.1). Taxonomy (GTDB): domain Bacteria; phylum Actinomycetota; class Actinomycetes; order Streptosporangiales; family Streptosporangiaceae; genus Nonomuraea; species Nonomuraea soli. The sequence continues at coordinate 780,890 of NZ_JACDUR010000002.1, read as the reverse complement.
GCGCAGCAGCATGGCCAGGGCCCGCACCTCGCCGTCGGGACCGGCCACCATGACGACCCTCGGCCCGTTCACGGCCGCCAGCTCCACGCCCTCCACCAGCAGGCCGTTGATCCTCTCCGCGGGCGCGAGCACGGAGAGCATGGCTGAGCCGCCGGTGAGCTCGCCGACGGCCGCGCCCATCGTGCGGGTCACCGTGGCGGCCTCCTCCAGCGTGAGCGCGCCCGCCACGTACGCGGCGGCGATCTCGCCGATGCTGTGCCCGATCACGGCGGCGGGGGGCGCCAGGCAGCGCGCCCACATCGCCGCCAGGCCGACCTGCGTGGTGAACAGGGCGGGCAGGTGGATCTCCGGGCGCTGCATGTCGGGGGCGCCGCGCCGGCCGGCGAGCGCGTCGGCGACACCGCCGCCGAACAGGTCGAGGGCGTCGCTCGCCGCCGCCCGGAAGTCGGCGTCGCCTTCCATCAGTTCGCGGCACATGCCGGGCCGCTGGGCGCCCGCCCCGGAGAAGACCAGGACGGGACGCCGCTCGCCGTCGGCGCGGCCGCGCACCACCAGGGGGTCGGGCCTGCCTTCCGCGAGCGCGGTCAGGCCGGTGAGCCGGGCGGGGCCGCTCGCCAGGATCACCGCGCGTTCGGCGCCCGCGCCGCCTCTGATGTCGAGGCCGGTGCGCAGGACGGCGCGGATCGCGGGAAGGGCGTCGTTCAGTGTCGTGTCGAGTCCTGAGCGCAGGTCGGCGGCGCGGGCGGCCAGGCCCGCGGGGTCCGGAGCGGACAGGACCAGGGGGCCGATCATCCCACCCCCAGGCGCCCGTTGATGAGCCGCAGGGCCTCGTCGACCGTGGTGTCGGCCTGGAAGGCCTCCTCCTCGATCGGGACCGCGAAGGCCTCCTCGGCCTGCATCGACAGCTCGACCAGCGCGAGCGAGTCGAGGTCGAGCTCGCGGAAGGTGCTGGTCTCGGCGATGGTCTCGGGACGCGTCTCGGCGATGACCGCGATCAGGGCGATGAAACGATCTTTGATCTCAGTCATGACAGACCTCCAGTTTGGGCCAGGTGAGCAGGCAGGAACCCCAGGCCAGCCCGCCGCCGAACGCGGTCAGCAGCACCCGGTGGCCCTGCTCGAGCTGTCCGGCGACGGCCGCGTCGGCCAGCGCGATCGGGATGGACGCCGCGGCGGTGTTGCCGACCTCGGCGATGTTGCTGACGCAGCGGTCCGCCGGAATGCCCAGATGGCCCGCGACCGACTCGATGATGCGCAGGTTGGCCTGGTGCGGGACCAGCCGGTCCACCTCCGCGCAGCTCAGCCCGGCCCGGCCGAGCACCCCGCGCGAGGAGGCCGACATGCGCTCGACCGCCTGGCGGTAGACGGAGCGGCCGTCCATGGTGAAGAACTCCTCGCCGGGCGAGGCGGGCCGTCCCGACGAACGTTGCCTGGCGCCGCCGGCCTCGACCTTGATGAGGTCGCCGCCCGCTCCGTCGCTGCCGAGGTCGAAAGGCCCCACGGCACCCGGTTCGCCGGGCTCGCCCGCGCGCAGCACGACCGCGCCCGCGCCGTCGCCGAAGATCGCCGCGTTGGTGCGGTCGCGGGGGTCGACGATGGCCGAGTAGGTCTCGGCGGCCACCAGCAGGACGCGCTCGGCGATCCCGGCGCCGATCAGGCCGGTCGCGGTGGCCAGGCCGTAGACGAAGCCGGCGCACGCCGCCGAGACGTCGAAGGCCGGCACCGTGCCCAGGCCCAGCCTCCGCGCGACCTCGGGGGCCGTGGCGGGGCAGAGCCGGTCGGGCGTGGTCGTGGCCAGGACGACGGCGTCGGCCCCGCCACCATCGATACCGGCCGACCTCAGGGCCGGGGTCGCGGCCGCGACGGCGAGATCCGAGGTGGACTGCCCGGCGGCGACCCGGTGACGCCGCCGGATGCCGGTGCGCCGTTCGATCCATTCGGCGGTGGTCTCCAGGCGCCGCTCCAGCTCGTCGTTGCCGACGACTCGTTCCGGGACGGCGCGGCCCAGCCCGCACAACACAGCCGTTCGACACGATTTCACGCGACCGCCTCGGGTGCGAAAAGAATGGACGCAATCAGATTTTCAGGAGAGTCCTGCACGGCTCCTCCACAAAGCACGCTACCAAGATCGATTATTAGCGTACATATGCGAAATTCATTGATGGAAATGAAAAGTGAATTCGCCTTTTCGCGTCATCGGCGAATGGCCACCGCGAGCGAGAGATCGGGTTCGGAGCGGATCCACACCGGCACCTGGGAGCCGCGGTAGGAGGCGATGAGCACGCCGTCCGCCTCGGCCAGCTCGATCCACCAGAACGGGAACTCCTCCAGCGCGCCGCTGGCGTACAGCGCCTTGAACGCCGCCTCCTTGGCCGCGAAGAGCTCGCGCATGGTGTAGTCGCCCACCGGCGGGAGCAGCGTCTGCGACTCCAGGCCGCGCAGCACGAACCTGGCCATGCGCGCGGTGATGACCGCGCTCTCGATGTCGACGCCGACCGACGAGGCGCCCGGGACCACCAGGGCGATCGCCAGGCGGTCGGTGTGGGCGATCGAGCCCGGGAAGCCGGGCGGGAAGCCAGGACGGCCGTCGGGCTCGCGGGGCACGAAACGTTTGCGCTCGGCCGCCCCCGCCGCGAACAGGGCGGCGCCGGCCGCCCTGCGGCCCGCGTCGAACTGCTCGGGCGGGCCGTAGGGCGGCTGGACCGGGCGCCACACGGTCAGCGTGCCCTCGGCGGCTCCGTCGGGGACCTCAGGTCTGACTGCCATGAGCCGTCACTCCTGAAGGGACAGGACGTGACCGGCCAGCGACTCGATCGAGCGCAACGCCTCCGGCCGCACGTCGTCGTCCCACTCGAATCCGAACTCGTCCTCCATGGCCACCAGCAGGGCGACCAGCGCGTGGGACGACACTCCCGCCTGGCGCAGCGAGATGCCGTCGGACACCGTCTCGACGAAGCTGTCACCGCCGTACAGCTGCGCGAGCAGCCCGCGGATACGCTTGCGGACGGCCGCTTCGCTGTCAGGCACGGGCGTCCACTTCCTCGAAGAACTTGCGCACGATCGCCTGGAACCCCTCGGCGTCGTCGACGAAGGGCACGTGACCGGCCTTCGGCATGATCTCCGCTCGGCCGTGGGGGAACAGCGCGGCCAGCTCCCTGGCGGCCGTCGGGCCCATCAGGAAGTCGTCGTCGCCCACGACCACCAGCGCCGGCCGCTCCACGCCGGCCAGGACGGCCGGGTCGCCGACGTCCTCCATCGCCCGGTTCAGGCCGTTGACCAGGTCGTCGACGGTCGACAGGGCCGAGAACGCCTCGCGGAAGCCGAGGAAGCCGGGCGTGCCGATGGCCTCGTTCATCTCCGCGCTGAACACCTCGGGGTACATGTGCTCGTACAGGCCCGCGATGCCGTGGCTCTCCAGCGTGCGCAGCCACGCGCGCTGGACCTGGCGCTGGCGCCGCATGCCGCGGGGACCGAACACCGGGCCGGCCAGCACCACTCCCCTGACCCTGTCGGGGTGGCGCAGCGCGACGTCCCTGGCCAGGATCGTGGAGGTCGAGGCGGCGATCAGGTGGGTCGACTCGATCTCCAGCCCGTCGAGCAGCGCGATCAGGTCGGCCGCGTGCTCCTCCCAGGTCGGCTCCGGGCCCACGTGCGAGGACTTGCCGTGGTTGCACAGGTCGTAGCCCACGACCCGGTAGCTGCCGGCCAGTTCCTCGGTGAACACCCGCCACGACGGGCTGGGCAGGAAGAAGGCGTTGAGCAGCGTGATGGGGGTGCCCTCGCCGCGGGTCTCGTAATACAGCTCCACGCCGTCCCTGACGCGAATGCGCCGGTCCTCGCGGTAGGCCAGATCCAGCCGCGCCAGATTCGCGTAACCCGACATCGCTTCCTATCCTTTCCCTGATTCGACGATTTCCGCGCCCGGAAGGATGCGCGCGAATTGGGCGACGACATCGGCCGCCGCGAGTTCTCCGAGAATGGCGCCGCACGACAATCCGCAATACAACGCCATTTCCTCGATTTTTCCTGTGGTGGTGTCGGTCGGCACCGCGGCGCTGAACCTCGGCACCAGGAACGTCTGCCCCTCGACCACGGTGCGGCCGATGAAGTTCTTGGGCTGGTGCGGGTTGCGGGTGACGTCGGTGGCCAGCACCCGGTGCCTGCGCCCCGGCCAGCCGATCTCGTAGACGTCGGTGATGACCGTGTCGTCCGCCTCCGCCGCGCACACCGCCCGCTTGAAGTAGGGGTGCGCCCGCGACTCGTAGGTGACCACGAAGGCGGTGCCCAGCATGATGCCGTCGGCTCCGGCGGCCAGGGCCCTGCGCGCCTCGTGCGGCGAGCCGATCCCTCCCGCCGCGACCAGGCAGGCGCCGGGCAGGCGCTCGCGCAGCCCGGCCACCAGCTCGTCGCGCCCCGCGTGCCCGAGCAGGTGGCCGCCCGCCTCGATGCCCTGGGCGACCACGACGGCTCCGTATCCCGCCGCGTGCACGCCGTCGGCCACCGTGCCGACCTGGACGACGAGCTTCCTGCCGGCCGCGGCGACACGTTCGAGCACCGAGTCGTCCGGCATGCCGAACAACGACAGGTACACATGGCCGGGGGTCTCGGCGAGGATCTGGGTCACCTGCCGGTCCAGCTCGTCGGGTCCGACCACCTCGGGGACCAGGTTGAGGCCGACCGGCCGGTCGGTGCCCTCGGCCAGCCGGTCGAGCATCGCCGTCAGCGGCGCGCCGGCCAGCTTGTAGCCGCCCGCGCACCCGGCGCCGCCGGCGTTGGACACCGCGCACGCCAGCTCCGTCCCCGAGACGCCGCCCATCCCCGACTGCAGCAGGCTCACCTCGGTGCCGAGGACCGCTGCCACCGTGGGGCGCATCAGCCGAGGTTCTCTACTGCGGACAGCGCGGCCCGCGCGCTGCCGAAGGCCTGCGTCAGGGTGTGCACCCACCGCTCCAGCCCGAAGCCGAGGCAGCTGGTGTGCGCCGTGGCCTCACCCGCCTGGATGTCCAGCCGGCCGGTGAAGAACTTGCGGTGGTAGTTGGCCGAGCCGATCGCCAGGCCGTTCACGACGAACTCCTCCTTGACGGGGAACTCCCGCTGCGAGGCGTCGTCGTTCTTGAACGCCTCGAAGAACGGGTCGCCCGCCACCTCGAGCCGCATGTCCAGCCCCAGCTCGGCGCCGAAGGCCAGCACGGTCTCCCGGCCGCGCAGGTAGTGCTCCCTGGCCGCCTGGCCGGAGCCCACGCAGACGAACTCGCGCATGGTGAAGCCGAGCACCCGCTGCAGGCCGTCGTACTGTGCCTCGTTGCGGAAGCAGCTCGCCACGGTGGTCCGTACGGTCCCCTCCTCGGGCAGCACCGCGCCCGCGAGGTCGATGTAGACCCAGTAGCAGGCCGCCATCGGCAGGGCGAAGCCGGTGGGTCCCATCACGTCGCCGGGCAGCCGGTCCACCGGCCGCGAGGTCTCGGCCAGCACGGGTCCGAGCCGCTCCGGGTCGAGCTGCGCGACCGACAGCCCGGCCTGCGGGAAGGCGTCGAAGTAGTGGAAGGTGTCGAGGTCGCGGGCCCGCAGCAGGGGCGGGTAGCGGTGCTCGGGGGCGTTCCACATGCCGGCCCAGCGCAGGAAGACGCCTTCGATCGCGCGCAGCAACCGGGTCTGGCTGTCGTCGAGGACTCGCAGGCCGTCATCGGTCAAGGTCGTCATCGGACCACCTCCGTGGTGTCGGTCGTGAGAGATCAGAGCAGCCCGGCCACGGCCGCCTGCGCGGCGGCGGCGGAGCCGAAGTGGTCCGTCAGGGTGTGCACCCAGCGCTCCAGGCCGAAGGCGAGGCAGCCGGTGTGCGCCGTCTCCTCGCCGGCCTGGATGCCGCAGCGCTCGCCGAAGAAGTTGCGGTGGTAGTTGACCGAGCCGATCGCCAGGTCGTTGACGACGAACTCCTCCTTGACGGGGAAGAGCCGCTGCATCTTGGCCTTGCCGCTGTTCTTGTCGAAGAACGGGTCGGTGGCGATCTGCAGCTCCAGGCTGAGCCCGAGCTCGGCGCAGAGCGTGGTCACGGCGTCCTTGGCGCGCAGCAGGTGCGCCTTGGCGCCCTCCTCCGCCCCGATGAAGACGATCTCCCGCATGGTGAAGCCGAGCAGGCGCTGCAGGCCCCGGTAGTGGTCCTCGTTGCGGAAGCAGGTCGCGACGGTGGTGCGCATGACGCCCTCGTCCGGCAGGCGCGACCCGGCCAGGTCGAGGTAGATCGCGTAGCAGGCCGCGGACGGCAGGGCGTACGCGGTGGGCTCCATCACCTCGGCGGGCATGAGCTCCACCGGGCGGCGCGACCGCGCCAGCGTGGCGCCCAGGCGCGGCGGGTCGAGGCGGGTGGCCGCCAGGCCCAGGTGCGGGAAGTTGTCGTAGTAGTCGAAGGTGTCGAGGTCCTGGCAGCGGATCAGGTGCGGGAAGCGGAACTCCGGCGCCTGCCAGCCTTCGGCCAGGCGCAGGAACACCGCGTCGATCGCGCGCAGCAGGCGCAGCTGGCTGCCGTCGAGAACGCTCAGGCCGTTGTCGGTCGCCGTGGTCATAGTGTCGCCTTCTGGGTGAAGAATCGTGCTTCGATCGCCTTGAGGGTGCGGAAGTCGTCCAGGTCGAGCTCTTCCGGGTCGATCGCCTCGCCGGTCAGCTCCTCCAGCAGGAAGATGAACTCGACGAAGGCGAGCGAGTTGATCGCCCGGCTGTCGATCAGGTCCAGGTCGTCGGGGATCTCGTCGAGCTTGGGGTTGCGCTCGAGGATGAACTCCCTGACCTTCTGCAACGGCTCGCTCATCGCTTGATCAGCTCCCTGCCGACGCCCGCCTTGGACAGGAACGCCCTGGTGCGCTTGAGCACCTTGTCGTGCGCCTGCACCCGGGCCGGGTGGGCGAGCGCCCGCCGGCGCAGCGCCAGCGCGTCCGGGATGCCCGCGTCGCGGTAGGCGGCGGGGTTGTACAACGTGCCGATGCTGTACTGCAGGTAGCTCTCCAGGTACTCGGCGACCACCGGCACCTCCTCCGGGTCGCGCCCGGCCACCTGCTTGAGGAGGTTCAAGAAGATCATCCGGCCGAAGGCGACATGCCTGCTCTCGTCCTGGTGGTGCACCCGGTTGATCTCGCGGGCGATGTGCGGCAGCGACTGGTCGGTCGCCATCAGCGCGTTGTAGTGGTCGACGATCTCCTCGAAGATCAGGATGCGCGCGAACACGATCAGCTCGCGGGCGACCTGCGACAGGTGGTCCACCGAGGCGGCCTTCAGCGTCGGCTGCGCCGGGTAGAGCTTGCCGCCGTAGCGCAGGCAGAACTGGGCGAAGAACCACATGTGCTCGTTTTCCTCACCGATGAAGTGGTGCAGGAACTCCGAGACGTTGGAGTAGGTCCGCTCGTGGATGCGCATGACCACTTCGCTCATCAGCTCGCGGATGCCGTGGATGTTGAGGCTGAAGAAGTTGATCGCCTCGTACTTGGTCAGCGCGAGCTGCTGCTCGCGGGTCAGCTCGTCCCACATCGGCGTGCCGGCCAGCGTGGTCAGGCTCTCGCTCATCCACGGCCTGTCAGGCTCGAGGGCGTCGGGCCATTCGAACATCGTGTACGGGTTGTAGTAGCCGGACTCGGCCATCTGCTCCAGCCGGTCCAGCTCCAGCACGATCGGCTCGATCTCACGTACCGCCATTTTCGCTCGTCTTCCTCGTGGAGTGGCTCGAGAGGTCAGCTTCCGCGCGCGGACCGGATGTCCGCGCGCACCTGGATGGGCAGCGGCGACCCGCACTCGTGGTGGCCGAAGGCCGCGTTGCCGGAGGCGGTCGACGGGATGACCTTGTTGTAGATCGATCCCAGGCACAGCTCCTGGAACGGGCCCGTGTCGGGCGAGAGCCTGGCCGCCAGCTGGGCCTTGGCGATGTCGACGGTCTTGGTCGCGCCGTCGTCGTCCTCGACCTCCACGCAGGCGTGCGGCAGGTCGAGCGCACCGCCCAGGACGCCGCAGAACCAGCCGCGCCTGGCCTCCGCCCGGTATCCGGCCACCCGGAACCGCTCGGCCAGGAACAGGCTCGCCGCGATGCAGCTCGTGGCGCCCAGCGCGTGCACCAGCTCGTAGTCGGCCTGCATCGGGACGGGGATCATCTGCCACCGGTAACCGGCGTCCAGGTAGTCGCGGGTCAGGCGCCGCAGCACCGGCGAGACCAGCGGGGTGCGCGCTCCGGTCGTGGTGACCATCGCGGAATACTCCGCCGTTCCGCGGCCGCCGGTGAGCGGCGACAGACCGGCGACGCCTCCCCCGAAGCGCACGACGTCCGGCTCCTCCAGCTTCCACGCCGCGTCCTCGTCGCATCCCGCGCACTCCAGCGTGACCCGGAAGTCCCAGGTCTTCGGCCGCAACAGGTCGTCGACGGGACGGCCGGCGAACCGGAAGAGCATGCGGAAGGCCAGCTCCGGCTGCGTGGTCGACGCTCCGGAGTACATGCCGAGGTTGTAGAGGTCGTTGACGTCGAAGTGCCGCACCCCGGCCCGTTCCTCGTACGGCAGGCCCGCCGCGACGAGCTCGTCGATCTCCGCCCGGCCGGCGCGGAGCATGTCGCGCGCCACGGACTCGGGCTCGACCCTGCTGGAATAAGCGGGCGGGATGAATTCAATGGAATTCGCCACCCGTTCCCATAAGACTTGGTGCGGCACATCTGTCTCCGTTGCTCTATTGTTTCGGATGCCCACAGCACCGACATTGACGGTAGCAGCCGACCGCCAGGAGACAGTAGATTAATTTCACATATCTCGGCGTGCGTTTCACATCTGGGCCTCCACCTGGGGCGGAGCCACAACTCATGAGAAATTCACTCGCGCTGGTGCATTCTTCACAGCCACCTGGAGATGCATTTCTATCTACGATGGAATAACTCTGCCGACTGGAGGGCCGCGATGCCGCTGGACCGCATTCTCCGCAACCTGATCACCTGGCAGCGCGCCGGCGGCGCACCGCTGCCCGCGCGGGAGATGACCGTCGAGGCGGCCAGGGAGAAGTACCGGGCCAACGCCTGGCGGCCGCGCCGCGACGGCGGCCCCCACGCGAGGGTGCGCGCCGCCGACCATGCGATAGGGACGGCCGACGGTGCGTCGATCCTGTGCCGGGTGTACACCCCGGAAGCCGACTCAGGGCGCGTGATCACCTTCCTGCACGGCGGCGGGTGGGTGCTGGGCGACCTCGACAGCCACGACTCGGCGTGCCGCATGATGGCGGCGTCGCTGGGCGCGGTGGTCGTCTCGGCCGACTACCGGCGGGCACCCGAGTTCCCGTACCCCACGCCGCTGCGCGACGCCGCCGACGCGGCCCGCTGGACGAGCCGGACGTTCCCCGGACGCGACCACGTGATCGCCGGAGACAGCGCGGGCGCCCACATGGCACTCGGCCTCGCGATGCAGGCCCGCGAGAGCGGCGACCTGCCCCTCGCCGCGCTGCTGCTGGTGTACCCGCCCGTCGATCCGAGCCTGCGGATCGCCGCCGCCTGCGAGCACCCCGACGGGTACCTCCTGAGCGTCGACGACATGGCCTGGCACTACGAGCTGTACGTCCCCGACCCGCGACGGCGGCGCGAGCCGCTCGTCGACCTGATCAACGCCGACCTGCGCGGGCTGCCGCCGACGGTGCTGGCCACGGCCGAGTTCGACCCGCTCCGCGACGAGGGGGCCGAGCTGGCCGAGCGGCTGTGCGCGGCCGGCGTGCCGGTCCGTTACGTGCCGGGTCCCGGGCTGGTGCACGGCTACTTCCTGATGCAGGAGGTCGTGCCCGCGGCGGCCGCGTGCGCGCGGCGGGTGGTCCAGGAGCTCGACGCGGTCCTCAGGTCGGCGCCGGTGCGGGCCGGACGGGGTGAGCGTTAGTGCGACGGCCCGGCCGCGCCTCCGACGGGCTTGCAGGTCATCACCCTGCGTGCCCGCTGCTGGGCAGCATGCTTGGCCCGCAGGGTGTTGCGGACCACCTCGCCGGACACGGTGACGATCGCCTGCGGCGCGATGCGCTCGGAACGCAGGGTCAGGGGGTACTGCCGCCTGGCCAGGTCACCGATCGGCGGCACGCCGCAGATCTGGTCGTAGCCGGTGGCCCTGATGTCCCAGACCTGGACACGCCACTGGGTGTCGTGCTCGTCCTCGTGCAGGAAGAACTCCGCCGCGCCCGGCGCGCGTTCGACGAGCCGGTTGAGATAGGAGTCGAGAGCCGCCCGCGCGAAGTCCTCGGGGCTGCCCCGCAGCTCGTCGGTGACCCCGCGCCCGACCACGTCGCCGAAGTCGACGATCCACGACCAGCGCCGCTCCTGGCTGTCCTTGGTCTCGATGACGAAGGCGTACGGCCTGGCGCGGGCCTCGCCGCGGGCGCTGCGCACGGCACGGTCCATCAGCTGCCGCACGTCGGAGGGGCCATGGGCTCTGCCGTACAGGCCGTAGGCGCCCTCGGGCAGGCTGATGACGTGCACCACGGCCTGCGGTTCCGGATTGCCCTCCGCCTCGCCCAGTTCGGAGGTGATGCGGGAGATCAGGTAGTCGCTCATCTCGGTGCCCCACATGCCGGCGATCACATTGACGATGTACCGGGGACCCTGCGCCGCGTCGAGCAGGTGACCGCCCGCGTTCCAGACCTCCTCCTCGCGCACCACCACATGGGTGAGCTCGTTGAGCAGTTCGACCACGCCGGGGTCGGCGCTCCCGCCCGCGGCGGCCAGCAGATGCGCTCCGGTCAGCCGCCCTGCCAGCCGGCGGCGTTCCCGTTCATCGAAAACGCCCTTGGGCACCAGCAGCTCAACGAACAGCATCGTCGGTTGGTCCTTTCAAGACGGGCCGATCGGTCAACACGCTCCCCGTGACCACCCCCCGGGGTCGCCGGCTCCTACCTCCGCCCGTTGCCCGCGACCGGCGTCTCCCACGGCCGGGCGGCGACTTCACGCTCCGGCCGCCGTCCTTCGGGTCCAGGTCGCGGCTGTCCACGATCACCATTTCCTCGAGCCGCCCGGTCACTCGGAAAGCGTCCGATTCTCGCCCGCCGAAGCGCCGATACGTTCTCGTAATGGAAATCGACGCTACCATGATCATGGTCGCTCATCCAGCGGCGGCACGGCAGAGGTGAGAATCGCGCATCAAGGCGTTAAGAACTCATTCATTCGTCGTTCGGAAGAAGTCCCGGGAGTCCACGCCGCTGGGGACGCCCGCCCGTATCCGTGCTTTTCATGCACCCCGAAAACCGTGCCGCTCAAATCCAGTGCGAATCGCGGGCGATCCGCAACGCGTCGATGCGGTTGCGCGCCCCCAGCTTCGCCACCACGGAGGAGAGATAGTTGCGCACCGTCCCCTCCGACAGGTGCAGCCGCGCCGCGACCTCCAGCACCGTGTCGCCCTGGGCGACGTACTCCAGCACCGACAACTCCCGCAGCGTCAGCGGGCATCCCCCGTTGGCCAGCGCGGCGACCGTCAACTCCGCGTCGAACACACGCTCACCCAGATGGACGCGGTGGATGGCGTCGAAAAACTGCCGCGGAGGGGCACTGCGCTGCACCATGCCGTCGATCCCGCTGGTGAACGCCTGGCGGACGATGGTGCGGCTGAAAGCCGAGGCCAGGAGCAGGCTCCGGCATCCCGGTAGCGTGGCGATCTTCTCGGCGATGACGATCGCGTCGGTGTCGGCGCCTTCGAAGCTGATGATCGCGACGTCCGGGCGATGCGTCTCCGCGCACTCCAGGGCGTCGAGGCTGGCGTCGGCCGAGCCGACCACGCGGATGTCCTCGCTTCGCTCCAGCAACGCGGTGAGTGCGCAGCGGGATAATTGCAGGTCGTCGGAGACCATGACATCGATGGGCACTTGAAGCCTCCCATTATTCATCTCAGTAGGACCGCACAATGGGTCGCAGTGTGCGACTCGCTGACCATGAAGAAATGATGTGGCGATCACCCTGCTTCCTATGTTGATTTGCGCACCGGCACAAGGGGGGAGCCACTTACTCATACTTACTGACATAGGCGCTTGCATGAATCATACGCGTACGAAAAGCCTTTCTCAAGAGCGGACAACCAGGCCTTCCCCTGGTGGGGGCTAGGGTGGGCGCATGCCGTCGAGCGGCGCCGACGTGCGCCTTGCCGTCGCCCTGAGCGTGAAGGTTCTCACCGGCGTCCCCGCCGACCGGTGGAGCGCGCCCGCGGGCACCCTGGAGTGGACGTGCCGGGAGACCCTCGAACACCTGGCCGACGACCTGCTGACCTACGCCCTGCGCTTCGGCCTCGCACAGCCGATGGCCGTGCCCAGGGTGCCGTTGCGGATCACCCGGGACCGGCCGGACGGGCCGGGCAACGTGGTGTTCGGTGACGCGGCGGCGGGGCCTGAGGGGCTGCTGACCGTCGTCGAGGCGTGCGGCGGGCTGCTGGCGCTGGCCGTCGACGCCGCCGCGCCCGGCACCCTGGCGCCGCACGTGTTCGGCGCGTCCGATCCTGAGGGGTTCGCCGCGATGGGCGTCGTGGAGACGCTCGTGCACACGCACGACATCGCCGAGGGGCTGGGGCTGGAGTGGGAGGGGCCGCAGGATCTGAGCGGGCGGGCCCTGGCACGGCTGTTCCCCGACGTCGCCGTCGTCGAGGCGCCGTGGCCGAGCCTGCTGTGGGCGACCGGCCGCATCGACCAGCCGGGACGGCCCCGCCGTACCGAGTGGCGCTGGTACGGCACGCCCCGCTGAACGCGCCCCCCAGCCGACCAGACCGCCGCAGGGCGGGCGCGCCACGTGGTCCGGTCAGCCAGTGGCGCCTGCCGGTCAGGTTCGCCTGGCGCGGTTCCACCACAGCGACAGCGCCGTGGCCAGGCCCGCGAGCAGGCCGCCGAGCACGGCGAACCAGGCCGACAGGTCGCGTTGCTCGTGCACGACGCTGAAGGTGGCAGGCAGGTCGGCGAGCACGTCGTGGAGCTGGTCGGCGTCCTCGGCGCGGCTGTAGGTGCCGCCCGTGGTCGCCGCGACCTCCTTGAGCGCCGCCTCGTCGATCACGCCCCGGCTGCGCCACCCGCCGCCCCGTCCGCTGTCGAAGCCGCCCCGTCCGCCGAACCCGCCGAACCCGCCGTCGATCTGCGAGCTGTCGCAGACCGCAGGCGCGGGCGTGGTGGTGCCGAAGCCGATCGTGAAGACCCGCACCCGCCGCAGCGCCGCCTGCTCGGCGGCCGTCATCGGGTCGACACCGCGGGTGTTCCGCCCGTCGGTCAGCACGACGATCGCGGCACTCGCGCGCCCCTCCTGGCCGGTTTCGCCGGGATCGGCGCCGGTCGGCGGGATCGACGGGTCCACCTCGGCGAGGGCGTCGAGCGAGGCGAGGATGGCCTGCCCGATCGCGGTGCCCCGGTAGGTGACCAGGCCGTCGAGCGCCTTCAGCAGCTCGTCGGTGTCGCCGGTGGGCGGCACGAGCAGGCCGGCCGTCCCGGCGAAGGTGACGAGCCCGATGCGCGGCCCGCCCCGCTGCGACTCGATGAACTCCTTGGCCGCCTCCCGCGCCGCGGTGATCCGGTTGGGGTCGACGTCGGTGGAGCACATCGAGCCGGAGACGTCGAGGGCGAGCAGGATGGTCGCCGAGGTGAGCGGCACCGGCACGGTGGCCTGCGGCCGGGCGGCGCCGACGCCGAGCGCGACGAGCCCGGCCGCCAGGAGTGCGGCGGGGATGCGCCGCTGCCATCGGGTACGGCCCGGCAGCGCCGTACGGACCAGCGCGATCGAGGTCACCCTGACGGCGGCGCGGCGGCGACGGCGGCGCCACCACCACTGCAGCGCGAAGATCAGCGGCAGGACCAGGAGCGCGGCGAGCGCCCAGGGCCAGGAGAGCGACATTCAGATCACCCGCCCCGATCGCAGGATGGTGAGCGCCGAGCCCGCGCCGAGCAGCGCGAGCGCGCAGCAGATGAGCGCCCCGGCCAGCGGCATCGGCTCGTCGGAGACGGTGAGCCGCAGGTCGATCGCCGAGGCGGCGGAGCCGAGGTCGCCCGCCGTGGAGGCGGGATGGTAGGTGCCGCCGGTCGCCTTGGCGACGGCGGTCAGGGCCTCGGCGTCGAGGGCGGTCTGCAGGCGGTAGCCGTCGACCTTGACCGAGGTTCCCGCCGCGGTGCCGACGCCGACGGTGTCGATGTGGACCCCGGCCCTGGCGGCCAGGTCGGCCGCCTCGTCGGCGCGGGCGCCCAGGTCGTGGCCGTCCGAGATGATCACGATCGTCGCCGACGGCCAGTAGCCGAGGTCGGGAGGGCTGTCCTCCTGGCCGCGCGCCAGCGCGACCGGTTTGCCGGTGATGGCGCTGAGCGAGCCGGTGATGGCGGCGGCCAGCGAGGTGCCGCCGGTCACCTTCAGCCGGTCGATCGCGGCCAGCGCGAGGGAGTGGTCGGCGTCGGGGCGGGCGGTGGTGAGTGCGCCCTCCTCGAAGGCGACGACGCCGATGTCGACGCTGCCCGGCTGGTCCTCGATGAACGACCGGGCGACCTGCTGGGCGGCGGCCAGCCGGGAGGGGGCGATGTCGGTGGCGCCCATGCTGCCCGACACATCGACGGCCAGGATGACGACTCCGGCGGCGCGCGGCACCGGGATGAGGGCGGCGGGTCCTGAGGCGGCGACCGCGAGCAAGGCCAGTCCCGCCAGCGTCAGCCACACCCCGGACCCTGCCGACCCGGCTCCCCGCGCGGCCACGCCCGCCTCGGCCAGCAGCGCCGCCCGCCGCCTGGCGAACCGCACGGCGGCGACGGCCAGCGCGGCCACCAGGAGCAGCCCGGCGACGAGCAGCACGGGCGTGTCGAAGGTCATGCGACCCCCTTCGTCCGCCCCGTCGGCGCGGTCACAACGACCGGTCCCGGACTCGGTCGCGTCGGCACTATCATCGCGGCCGGTCCCAGATGCGGCCGTGTGGACGCGGTCACAACGACCGGTCCCGGGTGCGGGTGACGAGTTCCACGAGCGCCTCCGCCAGGTCCCTGCCGGTGTCGATGCGGTGGAGCGGCACCCCCGCCTGCCGCATGCCGTACTCCAGGCGGTGGTCACGCGCGTCGACCGCCTCGCGGAACCTGACGCGGAACAGCTCGTCGCCCGAGTCGACGACCAGCTGCTCGCCGGTCTCGGTGTCCTCGACCACGATGAGCCCCGCGGCCGGCAGCACGTCGTCGGCGCTGTCGGCGATCCGCAGCGCGACCACCTCGTGCCGTCTGGCCAGGCGCAGCAGCGCCCGCTCCCACGCGCCCTCGCCGATGAAGTCGGACAGCACGAGGACGAGGCTGCGGCGGCGGGCGAGGCGTCCTGCCGCGTCGAGCATGGCGGCCAGGTCCGTGGTGGGCCCGCCGCGTGCGTGCTCGGTGCGCTGCAGCTCGGCTCCGATGCGCAGCACGTGGCGCCGCCCGCCTCCCGGTGGCACCACACGCAGCGGCGTGCTGCCCGCGTTGTCGTAGAGCAGCGCGCCGACCCGGTCGCCTCCCCTGCTGAACAGCCGGGCCAGGACGATCGCGAGCTCGGCCAGCACCTCGTGCTTGCCCCGCCCCGGCCGGCCCGCCGTCATCGACGCCGACCGGTCGAGGACGAGCCAGACCGTCAGCTCGCGGTCCTCGTGGAAGACGCGGATCTGCGGCTCGTCGAGGCGTGCGGTCACGTTCCAGTCGATGTGGCGGGCGTCGTCGCCGTGACCGTAGGCCCGCAGCCCGGCCAGGTCCAGCCCGGATCCGCGGCGCAGGGTCCGGTGCGCGCCCTGGATCTGGCCGTCGAGCCGGCGGATGACCTTCCACTCCAGGTGGAGGAGGAGTTTCTCGGGGGTGGCTGCCATCGGCTCACCGGTTCTGCAGGACGACGTCGGGGGCTCGTACGGCACCGAGCACGCGGGTGATCACGGTGTCGGGGTCGACGTCGTCGGCGAGCGCCTCGTAGGACAGCACGACGCGGTGCCTGAGCACGTCGAGGGCGAGCTCCGACAGGTCCTGCGGGAGCGCGTACTCCCTGCCGCGCAGGAACGCCAGGGCGCGGGCGCCGGTGACCAGGGCGATGGAGGCGCGGGGGCTGGCCCCGTAGGTGACGTACCTGTCCAGCTCGCCCAGTCCCGCGGTGCCCGGCGACCGGGTCGCGGCGACCAGCCGTACGGCGTAGTCCACGATGGCCGGGTCGACGTACACCTCCCGCGCCCGCCCGCGCATGGCCACCAGGTCGTCGGTGCTGAGCATCGGCTGCGTCGGCTCCGGCGGGCGCAGCGCGCGGTCGACGATCGCGTGCTCCTCCTCCCTGCTCGGGTAGTCGACGACGACCTTCATCATGAACCGGTCGACCTGCGCCTCCGGCAGCGGATAGGTGCCCTCGGACTCGATGGGGTTCTCGGTCGCCATGACCAGGAACGGCTCGGGCACCGGGAAGGTCTCGCGGCCGATGGTGACCTGGTGCTCCTGCATCACCTCCAGGAGCGCGCTCTGCACCTTCGCGGGGGCGCGGTTGATCTCGTCGGCCAGCAGCAGGTTGGTGAAGACGGGTCCCAGCTCGGTCTGGAACTCGCCGGTGTGCTGGCGGTAGACGCGCGTGCCGACGAGGTCGGCGGGCACCAGGTCGGGGGTGAACTGGATGCGCTGGAACTGCCCGGCGATGGAGGCGGCCAGCGACTTGACGGCCAGGGTCTTGGCCAGCCCCGGCACACCCTCCACGAGCAGGTGGCCGTCGGCCAGCAGGGCGACGGCCATGCGTTCGAGCAGCACGTCCTGGCCGACGATCGTCCGCTTGACCTCGAACAGCACCTGCTCGAGCGGGTTCGTCATAAGCGTTCCTTCCTTCATATGCGCCCGCTGCTTCCCGGGCCTTCGCCGTCGGTGCCGCCGAGCGCCGCGCCGATCGGCACCGCGAAGGCGATGCCGGCGAACGCCTGGTCCTTGCCCGGGTCGGCGATCGACACGACGATGCCGATGACCAGGCCCTGCTCGTTGAGGAGCGGGCCGCCCGAGCTGCCGGGGTTGACCGAGGCGTCGAACTGGATGAGCCCGGCCACTCCCCTGTTCTTGATGTCGGTGCTGCGGTCCAGGCCGGAGATGACGCCGGTGGAGACGCTGTAGGTCAGTCCGAGGGGGTTGCCGATGGCGACCACGGAGCTGCCCACGTCGGCGCTGCCGCCCAGGACGGCGGGCACCAGGATCTCGGGCAGTTCGGCGGGCAGGAGCGTGGCGATGTCCTGAGCCGGGTTCGAGGCGGTGACCTTGGCGCGGGCCTTGGTGCCGTCGGCGAACGTCACGGTGATGTCCTTCTCGCCGGCGATGACGTGGTCGGCGGTGAGGATCGTGCCGTCGTCGGCGGCGACCACGCCCGCTCCGATGGAGTCGCCCGCGCTGATGACGACCACGGAGGGGCCGACCGCCTGGAAGATCTCCGGCACGGTCGGCGGCGGTGTCTCGGTGGGCGACGGTGACGCGGTCGCGGCGCCGAGCGTGTCGGAGACGGCGCCGAGCCGGTAGGTGAGCATCGCGACCACCACCGCCAGGGCCGCCACGACCACGACGAGTGTCACCAGCAGCGGGCGGGGGACTCCGGCCGCTGCGGCTGATCGCCGGGGCGGCACCGCCTCGGCGGGCACGTCTGGCGCGCGCTCCATCGCCCCAGCGTACGAAGACGGTTCAAAGTTCACCAATAGCCGGTAAATGAGAATTAGTTGAGAATATGGCGCATTCATCCGCCCTCGGAGAGCCCGGGGAGCCGGCGGTTACGCGCCCGAGGCCCCGGCCCAGCCCGGCAACGGCTCGCACGACTCCAGCCAGTGCCGGGGCGGCCCGACCCGGGCGCCGAGGATGCCGCCCACGATGGCGCAGGTGGTGTCGACGTCGCCCCCGGCACTCGCGGTCGCCCAGAAGGCACGCTCGAAGTCGTCCAGATGGCAGGCCGCCGCCCACAGCGTGAACGGCACCGTGTCCTGCGCCGACACCTGCCGGCCGTTGCCCAGCGCGCGGGCGGCCACGACCGGATCGCGCACCGTGAGCAGGCGGCGCGCCTCCTGCCCGCCGTCGCGGACCAGGCTCGCGGGGGTGTGCGCGAGCACCTCGTCCAGGAACGCGCCGGGCGACACCTCGCCCCGCGCGCTCGCCACCGCCGCCGCCACCGCGACGGCCACGGCTCCGGCGACGGCCTCCGGATGGGTGTGCGTCACCAGGGCCGACAACTCGGCCTGCCGTACGGCCAGCGTCACGTCACCCGCGAACCAGGCTCCCAGCGGGGCGACACGCATCGCCGCACCGTTGCCCCACGAGCCGCGCCCGTCGAACAGCTCCGCCGCCAGGACCCGCCAGTCGCCCTCTTCCTGACGGATCTGGCGCAGCATCCGCCCCGTGGCGGGGCCGTACCCCCGGTCGAAGTCGTGATGCGCCGCGAAAGCGGCCGCGAGCGCGTCCTGGTCGACGCCGCCGTGATCCAGCAGGACGCGGTGGACGGAACAGGCCATCTCGGTGTCGTCGGTCCACTGCCACGGGGCGGGCGGCAGGGTGCGTGCGGCCAGGTGCGGGAGGTGGCCGGGGACGAAGAACTGCGACCCCAGGGCATCGCCCACGGCCAGGCCGCGAAGGGAGGCGGTCGCCCGGGTCAGGGAATCGGATGGCATCGCGTCACATTCTGGCATCGCCGGCGAACGCCCTTGTCCAGTGCCGACGCCTCGTGCCATGAAAGGACCATGAAGGAGAACGGCATGACACCACACCCAAGCGACGAGCGGGCAGGTCAGCGGGGTGCGAGCATGCGGTCGATCAGCGTGTGCAGGTGCCGGCGGAACTCCTCCAGCTGGGCGGGCGGCTGCCCGCCGGTGCTGGGCGAGTGGCGGCCGTTGACCGACATGCCGCCGGTGAGGAAGCCGAACACGCACCACACGACCGTCCGCACCAGGTATTCCACGTTCACGTCCGGCGGCACCATCTCGGCGCTCAGCCCGGCGATGACGGCGACCTGGGGTTCCACGTACTCCGCCTCCAGCTCGCCCACGTCGGCCGCGTCCCCCATCCAGCGGTGCATCCACAACGACAGGATGAGGGGGTGTTCGGCGTAGAAGTCGAGGTAGGCGTCGACGGCGGCGTGCGGGTCCAGACCGTCCTCACCGGCCGTGGCGGCGACCCGGGCCACCATGGCCTGCTCGGACTGGAAGGCCTGCCGCATGACCATCCGGTACAGCTCGCGCCGGCCGCCGGTTCTTCGTGTGAGGGTCTGGGTGTCCATCCCGGTGGCGTCGGCCAGGATCTGGGTGCTGGTGGAGTCGTAGCCGAGTTCTGCGAACAGACGGGTCGCCACCTCGACGACAGGACTCAGGTCCGTGTCGTCGGCTGATGGCGCGGGTCCGGCAGCACACATGATCGACCTTTCCACTTCAGGGGTTGTGGCCTTCCAGCCTGGGTCATCGCGGGCCATCTCCAGGTAGCCTCGCCGTTCTTCCTCGTCAAAGCCTCGGTTGCGGAGGTCAAGGAAACATTCACGCGGCGGTGGGGCGGCGCCGGATGCATCCGCCAGGGCCGGCGCCACGAAAGAGCCCAGGAGAGGGATGGTGAGGCGGAGGGGAGAACCGGTGTCCCGGCTAGGCTGGTGGGATGGGCATGTCGGATGAGCGCGTCGGCACCGTCGATCCCAGGGAGGCCGACATCCGATCGTGGCCCACGGGGCGTCTGCTGTCGGTGGCGGCGCGTGTGGTGGAGGCCCGCTATCACGCCTTCCTGGCCACGCACGGGCTGACGCATGCCGGGCTGATCGCGTTGCACCATCTGCGCGAGTGGCCGCGCACGCAGCGCGAGCTTGCCGTGTTGTGCCGGGTCACCGACCAGACCATGAGCCGCACCGTGAGGCATCTGAGCCGCGCGGGCTACGTCGGCAGGCGCCCCGACGAGCAGGACCGGCGGCGGACGCGGGTGGACATCACGCCGGCGGGGGCCGAGGTGCTGGCGATGGTGTGGGAGGCCGAGCGCGGGTCCGACCGGCTGCTGGGCGTGGTCGACGACTACGAGGGCTTCCGGCGGCAGCTCGTCCAGCTGATCACGGTCACATGAGTGGGTACGGCACGCGGCCCGTGTCAGTCGAGCGTCCCCTTCAGGGGATCGTGCCCGTTCCAGGTGCCTTCGACGGCGAGGGGCCGGAAGCGGGCGAACAGTTCCTCGCTGTACCAGCGTTCGGCGCGCACCCGCTCGATGACGCGGGTGTGCTCCCCCTGGGCGTAGGCGAAGCGGCGCACCGCGCCGGCGTCGCGCCACAGCGAGAAGGTGGCCTGCCGGGCGAGCGGCCACTCCCCCACGCCGACGGAGGCGAGGCAGTCGTGCTGGTGGGCCAGGAGCCGGTCGACGTCCGGCACCGCCCGGTAGAAGGCGACCAGCCGCGACGGCCTGATGGAGGCGCGGGTGAGCACGGCGACCGGTCCCCCCGGCTCGCCCGCCGGGTGCGCGTGCGGGCCCGGCAGCGGGTCGACGCCGCCCCAGCCGCCGCGCGACACGATCGGCGCCAGCCGTACGTGCCAGCTCTCCTCGGCCTCGCGGCGCCATCGCGCGCTGACGGGCGAGGAGGCGAGGAAGGACTCCAGGTCGGCCTCGCGTCTCCACACCGCGAACAGCGCCCACCGGCGCAGGTCCGCCCCGAGCGACATGGCCCGGCCGCGGCCGGTGCCCATCAGCCGCCAGAACGCCAGCCCGGCCGTCGCCCGCAGCACCGGGCGGTCGAAGGCCATGTAGCGCATCGCGCGTGCGGTGCCGTACCTGATGAGGTGGAAGGACGCGATGTTCTCCGAAGTCATGCCGGTCGTCGCCTCGGTCATCGTCGGCTACCTCCTCGGTTCCGTGCCGGTCGCGGTGCTGGTGGCGCGGAGCCATGGGTTCGATCCGCGCGGGGTGGGTGATCGCAATCCCGGCTTCTGGAACATGAAGGAGCAGCTGGGGTGGCGGGCCGCCGTACCGGTGTTCGCGGGTGACCTGCTCAAGGGCACCGCGGCGGGCCTGGCCGCGCTGCTGATCTGCGCCCTGACGGACGGGCCGCGCCTGCCGTCCCTGTACGCGGCGGTCGCGGCGGCCATGATCGGGCACGCGTGGCCGGTGTTCGCGCGGTTCAGGGGCGGCAGGTCGGTGCTGACGTTCGCGGGCGGCATGGCGGTGATCAGCCCGGCGGCGTTCGCCCTGGC
This sequence comes from Nonomuraea soli, assembly GCF_013761175.1. GTDB lineage: Bacteria > Actinomycetota > Actinomycetes > Streptosporangiales > Streptosporangiaceae > Nonomuraea > Nonomuraea soli. The sequence goes on along the minus strand of NZ_JACDUR010000002.1, from coordinate 759,766 downwards.
GCTGGTGGCGCTGGTGCTGGTGGCGCTGGTGACCAGGTCGTTCGCGATCGGGGCGCGGGTGGGCGTGTTCGGACTGCCGGTGCTGGAGTTGCTGTTCGATCCGGCCCTGCAGGTGGCGGCGACGGGTGCGCTCATGTGCCTGATCGGGTTGCGCTTCGGGCAGGCAGCCCTCGCCGACCGGGGCTGAGCCCGGCGGCCGGGTAGGTGCGGCCGCGCCAGGTGCGCGCCGGGCGCACCGTCGCCTGCGTCAGCCGTACGGCGGAGGCCACGTCGAGCAGCGGCGAGAGCGCGAGTCCTGGACCGGGTGTCGCGTAGCTGCGGCGGAAGGCGGCGGTCAGGAGCCAGCGCGGCACCAGCAGGCCGAGGTCGAGCGGGGTGGGCCGGCCCAGGAGCAGCCGGAGCGAGGGCAGGCCCATGGTGAGCCAGACGACGGCCAGGTCGGCCGCCTGCCAGCCGGGCGTGGTGACGTCGGCGAGGGGAAGCGAGCGTCCCCATTCGCGCCACACCTCGGTCACCGAGTCGTGCATGTCGACGGCCAGCAGGTCGCTCGCGTCGAGGAAGGCGACCCGCCAGCCGGTTGCCGCCAGGTGGCGGGCGAGGGCCACGTCGTCGGTCATGGACTCCTTGACGGCGGCGAAGCCGTCGGCGGCGAGCATGCGGTCGCGGTGGAAGGCGGTGCACTGGCCGTTGGCGATCGTCCGGTGCGCCGGGGGGACGACGCGGGTGCTGGAGGGGCCGAAGCGGTAGACGAGGGTCGCCAGCATGGAGGCGTGCAACGCCTGCTCGGCGGGGCTGCCGCAGTCGAAGCGGGGCGCGGCGGTCACCAGGTCGTGGTGGGACAGGGCGGCGGCCATCGCGCCGACGAGGCCGGGCGCGGGGCGGGTGTCGGCGTCGAGGGTCACCACGACGGGGTGGGCGGCGGCGCTGACTCCCTGGCGCAGCGCCCACTGCTTGCCGACCCATCCCGGCGGGAGGGGGCCCGCGGGGACGACCCGGGCGCCGAGGCGGGCGGCGAGCGCGGCCGTGCCGTCGGTGGAGGAGTCGTCGACGACGATCACCTCGGCCGCGGCGGGGTCGGCGAGGACGCCGCGCAGGCAGGGGGCGAGCCTGGCCTCCTCATTCCTGGCCGGGATCACCACGGAGACGCCCCGGATATCCCTCACGGGGCGCAGGGGCGCGGGCCGGTGGCGGCCGCGGGCCAGGCGGGCGGCGACCACGAGCGCGGCGGCGGCCTGGGCGATGGTGAGTGCCTTCACGAGCCGCTCGTCCTTCCCGCCGGGTAGTCCCGCGCGACCATGGAGGCCACGATGCGGGCGCCCAGGGTCACCATGGGCAGCCCGCCGCCCGGGTGCACCGAGCCGCCCACCAGGTACAACCCGCGGCGCGGCCCTCGGTTGCCCGGCCGTCGCAGCGAGCCGAGCCTGCCGTGCGTGACCGTGCCGTAGATCGCCCCGCCCCACGAGCCGTAGCGCTCGCGGATGTCGGCGGGGGTGAACAGGTCCACGAACCGCAACCGTCCCGCCAGGTCGTGACCGCGTGCCGCCAGCCGTTCGAGCACCAGGTCGCGGTAGGACTCGGCGCTCATGGGCCAGCGGCCGGGATCGCGGGCGGGGACGTTGACGAGCATCACCCAGTTCTCCGCGCCCTGCGGCGCCTGGGTGGGGTCGTCGACGGCCGAGCAGCCGATGTAGACGGTCGGGTCCAGCGGCGGCCGCGAGCGCGAGAAGATGTCGCCGAACTCGTTCTCGTAGTCGGCGGAGAAGACCACGGAGTGATGCGCCAGGCCGGGTGTACGGCCCGTCACCCCGGCCAGCAGCAGCAACGCCGAGGAGGAACGCCCGAGCCGCGCGATGCTCCGCAGCCGCCCGCGGTGGGGCAGCAGGTGCCCGTACAGCGCGGCGCTGTCGGCGTTGGCCACCACGATGTCCGCCGCCGGCGCCTCGCCCGACTCCAGGCGCACGCCGGTGACGCGCTCCCCCTCCGACAGCACCCGCTCGACGCCCACGCCGGTGACGACGTCGACGCCGGCCTGCTTCAGCAGCACGGCCAGCTCGTCGGCCAGGCGGGGCAGCCCGCCTGGCACGTACCAGCCGCCCTGCCCGTGCTCCAGCGCGGGGATGCAGCCGAGCGCGGCGGGCGCCAGGTACGGCGAGGATCCGGCGTAGGTGGCGTAACGCCCGACGTACTGCCGCAGCCGGGGATCGGTGAAGAAGTGCCGCGCCAGCCCCGCCAGGGTCCTGCCGGGCGCCACGGCGAGCAGGTCGGAGGGGCGGGCGTCGGCGGGCGGGCGCACCAGCGGCCCGGCGAAGACGGTGCGCTCGGCGGCTCGCAGGCATCCCTCCGCCCAGCGGTGGAAGGCTCGCCAGGCCGTGCCCTGGCCGGGCGAGAAGGCCTCGACGGCGCCGGCCATGCGCTCGGGGTCGCGGTGGGCCGTGAGCTCCGAGCCGTCGGCGAAACGGTAGCGGCACAGCTCGGCCGGCTCGACGAACTCCTGACGCAGCCCGAGGTCGCGGAAGAGCTGCGGCATGGTCAGCAGGGAGGGCCCCAGGGAGAAGGTGAAGCCGTCGCGGCGGTGTTCCGCGAGCTTGCCACCGAGGCGGTCACGGCGCTCGATCAGCCGCACCTCGTGGCCCTGGCGGGCCAGCAGCAGCGCGGCGGCCATGCCGCCCATGCCGCCGCCGATGACGATCACTGCTGCCACGCGGGGCTCCTTCTCGTGGTGCGGGTCCTGATCCAGGCGGTCGCGGCCAGGCCGCCCATGGCCAGCCCGCCGCACGCCGCCACCAGCGGGTCGGTGGGGCGGAAGACCGCGGCGAAGGCGAGGGTCTCCATCACGGCCATGGTCGTGTAGAGGGCCAGCAGCGCCCGTCCCGGCTCCGGAAGCAGGCGCTCGAACAGCACCATGATGAGCGCGGAGACGAGCAGCCAGCCGGCGAAGTTGGTCAGGGGCACGTCCCGGTAGGGGCCGGGATCGTGCCAGACCCACAGGCCCATACGCAGCATCTGCGGGTCGAGGAACAGGTCCCAGGCCGTCATGGCCACCGCCCCGACGGCGATGCGGGCCGGGCCGGGCGCGGTGATCGCGGCCGCCACGGCGTGCGCGGCCAGGCCCATGCCTCCCCAGGCGAGGGCCACCGCGAGGGGCACCCCGGCCGCCTGCGGCTGCAGGAGGCCGGTGTAGTGGTAGGCGCCGAACGGGAAGCCGGTGTTCACGCCGGCCAGTTCGGCGAGGTAGCCGATGACGACCGCGCCGCCCAGGGCGGTCGCCGCCGCGCGCCATCCGGCCCGCGCGGCGGTGAAGCAGGCGGCGCTCGCCGCGAGCACCAGCACGATGGCGGTGGTGTAGGCGGAGGGCCGCTCGCTCAGGCCCGAGGCCACCTGCAGCGCCACCATCGCGGCCAGGAGGAGCGCCCCGGCCACGGTCCACCGCCCGCCGCCGCTCATGCCGCCCGTGCCGCTCGTGCCGCTCGTGCCGCCCGTGCCGCCCGTGCCGCCCGTGTCGCGGTCGGTCATGCGGCCGCCGTCCTGGCCACGACGCAGGCGCGCGCGATGGTGGCCGCCGAGGACGAGCCGTGGGCGACGATCACCGGGCCGCGCAGCCCGAGCAGCGCGGCGCCGCCGTGGGTCTCCGGATCGTAGCGCCGGGCCACCTCGCCAAGCGCCTCCGGCGAGGCGATCCCCGCCTGCGCCGTCATCGCGAGCGTGGTGCGCACGCACCCTTCGATGTTCTTCAGCACCACGTTCCCGGTGAAGCCGTCGGTCACGATCACCTCGACCAGGCCGGAGAGCACGTCGGTGCCCTCGACCGGCCCGGCGAAGCGCACCGGCGCCTGCTCCAGGAGCTGTTCGGCCTGGCGCGCCAGGCGGTTGCCCTTGCCGCGTTCCGACCCGATCGACAGCAGCCCGACGAGTGGCTCGGCGACCGACAGCACGGATCGGGCGTAGCCGGTGCCGAGCTCGGCGAACTGCGCCAGCATGGCGGGCGTCGGATCGGCGGTGGCGCCCGCGTCGACCAGGACGGTGGCTCCCCCGCCCAGCGTGGGCAGGGCCACGGCCAGGGCGGGGCGCAGGACCTGCTCGGCCCGGCCGATGCGGCGTACCGCGCTGGCCACGATCGCGCCGGTCGAACCGGCCGACACCAGGGCCGCGCCGCCCTGCCGTACCAGGTCGCAGCCGATCGCGAGGCTGGAGCGCGGGTTCAGCGCGGCGGCCGGCCCCCGCTCGGTCATGGGGATGGCGTCGGGCGCGTGCACGACCTCCAGCTCGCCGCCCTGCCGGTCGAGTTCCTTGCGCAACTCCGGCTCGCGCCCGACGAGGACGACCGGCACGCCGTGTTCCCGGTGCGCCAGGAGCGCTCCGGCGACGGTCTCGGCGGGACCGTGGTCGCCGCCCATGGCGTCGAGGACGACCTGCCCGCTCATGGCACCTCCACGGTGACGCGCCGCTCGGCCCGACCGGCGGTGGCGGAGGCGGCCAGGTGGCGGGTGAAGATGGCGAGCCTGCGCCGCTTCGGCACGCGGGCGCGGCCGGCCAGCACCTCGTGGCCCGACTGCTCGATCACGGCGAGGATGTCGCCGTACAGCTCGTAGGCGGCCCTGATGCACGGCCTGGACGACGGCACGAGCAGGTCGATCCCGGCCAGCGCGGCCGCGTAGTGCTCGCGGGCGCGGGAGATCTCGAAGGCGACGAGCTCGCGTACGGCCTGGCCCGACCGCGGCTGCCGCAGGTCCTCCTCGCTGACGCCGAACGCGGTCAGGTCCTCCTGCGGCAGGTAGATCCGGCCGCGGTCGAGGTCCTCGGCCACGTCGCGGACGAAGTTGGTGAGCTGGAAGGCCAGGCCGAGCTGGCGGGCGGGCGCGCGGGCCGCGATCTCGGCGCCGGGCTCGGCCTCCAGGACGGGCAGCATCATCGTGCCGATCACGGCGGCCGAGCCCTCCATGTAGCCGAGCAGGTCGTCGTAGGTGGCGTAGCGGGTGACCGTCAGGTCGGCGGTCATGGCGGTGAGGAAGGCGCTGATGTCGGCGTGGTCGATGCCGAAGGAGCGCACGGTGTGGGCGAACGCGGGCAGGACCGGGTCGTCGACGGGCCCGCCAACGAGGGCGCGGGCGGTGTCGTCGGCCAGGGCCCGCAGGGCCTGTGACCGGTCGCCGGTGGCGGTGAAGGAGTCGACGATCTCGTCGGCGTAGCGGGCGAAGCCGTACAGGGCGTGCACGTGCCGGCGTTTCCAGGCGGGCAGCAGGAGGGTGGCCAGGTAGTAGGAGCGCCCGTAGCCGGCGTGCAACCTGCGGCAGCGTTCGTAGCTGGCGGTCAGGGTCATGGCGTCTCTTTCAAGATGCGGTGGGCGGCCAGGCGCCCGGAGACCAGCACGGGCGGCACTCCCACCCCCGGGGCGGTGTGCATGCCGGCGAAGTGCAGTCCGGGCACGCGTGGCGCCGCCCCCGAGGGACGGAACCAGGCGGTCTGGGTGAAGCGGTGGTCGAGCGCGAACGGGGTGCCCGCCGTGTGGCCGAGCCGCTGCCAGGCGGGCGGGTCCAGCACCAGCCTCGGCCGGGAGGACAGGTCGCCGTAGCCGAGCTCCTCCAGCCGTCCCAGCAGCCGCTCCTCCAGGCGGGGCCGCAGCTGCCGCCAGTCGGCGCCGGCCAGGTTGGGGGCGGGTTCGAGCGCGCTCAGCTTGGGCTGGTCGTCGTCGGGGCAGGTGAGCAGGATGCTGGGGTCGGGCTGGGGGCGGCCGCGCTCCAGCGCCTCGAAGGTCGACTCCCAGGCGCGGCCGAAGTGCAGCGTGTGGTGGGCCTGGCCGGGCGGGCGGCGGTCCAGGGCGATGTGCAGGACGAGGCACGACGGGGAGAAGCGCGGCCGCATCAGCCGCCAGTCCGCGGCCGCGCGCGGCAGGATCGAGCGGGCGGTGTAGCGGTCGCCCGCCATGACGGCGTGGGTGGCGGGCAGGTGCTCGCCCGAGTCGAGGCGCACGCCGGTCACTCCCGTTCCGCCGGTCGTCACCTGTACGGCACGCGTGCCGTACAGGATGGGGACCTGCAGTTTCTCCAGCAGCGCGGCCAGGGCGGCGGGGACGGCGTGCATGCCGCCGGAGCGAGGGAAGTAGACGCCGCCGACGGTGTCCATGTGCGCGATGACGGCGTAGATGCCCAGCGCGCGCTGCGGCGACATGCCCGCGTACAGGGCCTGGAAGGTGTGCGCCCTGATCAGCCGCTCGTCGGTCAGGTGGGCGGCGGCGAGCCGGTCGAGGCGGCGGAAGCCTCCCATCGACGCCAGCCTGGCCAGGGCGAGCGGCCTGGCCAGGGAGCGCAGGCGTGTCATGTCGGCGTCGATGAAGGCCGGCCACTCCTCCCGGAACATGCGTTCCAGCAGGTCGCGGTAGCGCAGGTAGCGCGTCGCCTCGGCGGGGCCGCACAGCGCCCGCACGTGCTCGGCCATGGCCTCGCGCTCGGGCACCACGTCGAGGTGGGAGCCGTCGGCGTAGGACAGCCGGTAGGAGGGGTCCAGGCGGCGCAGGGGCAGCCAGCTGTCCATGTCCTCGCCCGCGGCGGCGAAGGTCTCGGCCAGCAGGCCCGGCATGGTGAGCACGGAGGGACCCACGTCGAAGTGGTGGGATCCGAGGCTGGCCACGGCGCAGCAGCCGCCGGGCTCGTCGCGCGCCTCGACCACGACGACCTCGCGGCCGGCGGCGGCCAGGTGCACGGCGGCCGACAGCCCGGCCAGGCCCGCGCCGATGACGACGGTACGGCCCGCCCGGCGCTTCACCGTTCCCTCCTGGTGGCCTTGACGGCCAGGTCGGCCAGCGCGGCGACGGCGTCGGGGGCCGGGCCCCGCGCGTTCTCCAGCGCGCGCACCCCCTGTTCGACCAGCGTGCCGATGCGCGCCTCCACCTCGTCCAGCGCTCCGCAGGAGCGGATGAGCTCGCGGGCGCGCCCGATGTCGGCTCCGGCGGTCTCGAGCAGCAGTTCGCCGTCGGCGCCCGCGCGGGTCCTGGCCAGCTCCAGCAGGAGGCTGTTCTTGCGCAGCCGCAGGTCGCCGCCGGACGGTTTGCCGGTCACCGCGGGGTCGCCGAAGACGTCCAGGACGTCGTCGCGCAGCTGGAAGGCCTCGCCGACGGGCAGGGCGTAGTCCGACAGCAGGCGGCGTGTCCTGTGATCGCCTCCGGCCAGGACGTGGCCCAGGTGGAGTGGCCGTTCGACGGTGTACTTGGCCGACTTGTACCTGGCCACGGTGAGGGGCGGAGCGGTGCCGCTCAGGTCGAGCAGTTGCCCGCCGACCGCCTCGACCCGAAGCTGGTTGAGCACCTCCAGGGCGGGCGCCAGGCGCGGCCCGAGATCGAGCAGGGCCGCGTCCGCCCAGGTCAGGGCGAGCATGCCCACGAGGGTCGCGGCCGACTCGCCGAAGCGGGCGGAGCCTCCGTGCGCCGCCAGCGTCAGGTGGGCCGACGGTTGCCCGCGGCGCAGCTCGGACTGGTCCATGACGTCGTCCAGGACCAGGGCGGCGGTGTGCACCAGCTCGACCGCGCAGCCCGCCGACAACACCGCCTCCAGATCGTCGTCCTGCCCGCCCGCGGCGCGGTGCCCCCAGTAGACGAACAGGGGGCGCAGCCTCTTTCCGGTTCCGCCCAGAAAGGGGGCGAGCGCCTCACGAAGCATCGTCACGTGCGACTCGCCGAGGAAGCCGAGCTCGTCCAGCCGGCGCGCGATGAACGTGCGGAACGTGGCGTCGGCCAGGCTGCGCACGTGGTCGACGGGCGCGGTCGCTATGGTCATGCGCTGACTCCTTCAATGTTCAGCTTGCTTAACGTCCCTTCGCAGCGGCTGTGACAGCGGTTGCACATGGGCGCGAAAGAACACGAAGGAAGCGGGGAGTCAGCGGTCGCTCACGCCCGCCCGCCCCCGCCGCCGCCGCGGCCAGACGACGCGGGCCGCCCAGCCTCCTGCGGCCAGGCCCGCGACCACCGACAGACCGTGGATGACCAGCCGGTGCACGCCCGCGTCCTCGGCGAAGCGCTGACCCCGCGTCAGCAGGATCAGGAGCGACGCCGTGAGGATCGCCGCCCCGGCCGCGCAGATCACGCCCAGCACGACGGCGAGCAGCGTGTGCGGCCAGCGCCGCGCCGAAGGGGCGGGCGCGATGGACGGCAGCCGTCCGGCGATGGCCTCCGGCGCCTCCCCGACACCCCCGAGCACGGTGTGCGACGTGGTGCCGGAAGCACTCTCGCTCAGGCAGACCCATTGCCGCTCGTGGGCGAACACGATCGCCCTGCCGCCCCCGGGATGCCTGAGCACGGCGTAGCGTTTCCCCTCGGGGAAGGCCTTCACCCGGTAGCCGACCTCGGGTCTGAGGGTGTCGAGCGCGTCGAGGATGTTGTCGAGCCGACCGTCCTTCGGGTCCATGCAGAGCGCACCTCCTTCCTCGTTCCTTCGAGGCGAGTGCGTCCGCCGGATGCTTCGAACCCGATCTCACGACGACGGCAGAGGCAGCACGGCCAGCGGCCGGGTCGTGGGCTGCCGCGATCCTCCCCTGGGCTCGATCGTGATGCCGAGGCGGTCACCGGCACGGATCGACGTGGCCAGGACGGGGGCGGGCTCCTCCGGCATGAGGCCCGCGGAACGGATCTCGTCGGCACCGATGAGCCACAGCTGGTAGTCCTGCGACGCGGGCAGTTCCCGCATCCCGGCGGTGACCAGGACGGCGCTGGCCTTCCGTGGAGAGTAGATCGCCGTGGCGGTGGCCTCGCCGACGCGCGCCGAGACCCGGCGGGTGTCGGGGGCGGCCAGCACGGCGGCGATCCGCTCGCCGGTCACCCGCTCCGCGTCGAGCTGATCCTGGGCGCGCAGGAACAACACGCCCGTGAGTACCGCGGCCAGTGCGAGAACGGCGGCGGTGACGCGGGAGGCGGTCAGGCGCCCGCGCGGGCCCGCGCGCCGGTCGGGAGCGGCCGCCACGATCGGCGAAGCCTGCCGCGTCCTGCCGACCTCGGACAGCACCCGCCCCTTCAACGACGGCGGCGGCGCCTGCTGCACGCTCGCCGCCAGGCGCGCCGCGGTCTCGCGCAGGCTCCTGACCTCGCGCTCGCAGTCGGGGCACTGGGTCATGTGCCGCTCGAAGGCCCGCAGTTCGTCCGGGGGCAGAGCGTCGAGCGCGTAGGCGCCCGACAGCGTGTGCACGTTCTCGTTCATGCTTCCACCCCCAGGCAGTCGCGCAGGCGGATCAGGCCGTCACGCATCCGTGTCTTGACCGTGCCGAGGGGGGTGGTGAGCAGGGAGGCGACCTCCGGATACGAGTACCCACCGTAGTACGACATCGTCACGACCTGGCGTTGCAACTCCGTCAGCGTGTCGAGGCAGCGCCGCACTCTCTCACGCTCCAGCTTGCCCGCGACCGTCTCGATCACCACGTCGTAGTCCTGGCCCGCCATCGCCCGATGGCCCGCGGCCACGTCCCGCTCGGAGCTCGCCTGCTCCGAGCGCACCCGGTCCACGGCGCGGCGGTGCGCGATCGTGGTCATCCACGCCATCGCGCTCCCCCGCCCCGCCTCGTAGCGCGGCGCGAGCCGCCAGATCTCCAGCAGGACCTCCTGGAGCACCTCCTCGGCCTGGCTCGGGTCGCGCACGACGCGGAGGACGACGCCGTAGAGGGGGGCGGCGATGTGGTCGTAGAGGCGGGAGAAGGCCTCCTGGTCGCCTCTGCCCACCCTGGCCAGCAGGTCGGGGACCGGTGAGGTCGCGCGCGGTGGCGCTTGCTCCGGTCGTGTCTCGGGGCCGGTCATCGGTTGCTCCGTCCGCTTGTGTCCCTCGTCACCGGTGCATTCGGAGCGGAGGACATCACGGATGGGTGATGCGATCTCACGCTTGGTGAAAGTCCGACCAATCCGGGGGCCGTCCCGCTCCGAACACCTAACGTGAGACGACTTGAACGCCGCGTTATCCGGGCAGGTGGGGCAGGCCTTGCCGCGCTCGCCGCCGCGCTGGGCGTGGCCGAACTCGTCGCGCGGGTCACCGGGGAGCAGGGGTCGCCCGTGGTGGCTGTGGGTGGCGTCGCCATCGACCTGGCGCCGGCGCCCGTGAAGGAGTTCGCCGTACGGACCTTCGGGACGGCGGACAAGGCCGTGCTGGTGGGCGGCATCCTGCTCACGATGGCGCTCCTCGCGGCGGGGCTCGGGGTGCTCGCCGTCCACCGGCGCACGGCGGCGGTGGCGGGCGTGGGCGCCCTCGGGCTGCTCGGGGTGCTCGCGGGGGTGACACGGCCCGCCTGGGTGCCGCTCGACCTGCTGCCCGCCCTCGCGGGGTCGCTCGCGGGGGCCTACACGCTGGCCGCGCTGACCACCCTCGGGGGTGCCACGGGCGCGGCACACTCCACGCACGGGCGGCGGCAGGTGTTGCGGGCCGGGCTGGGCGTCGTGGCGCTGGCGGGCGTCGGCGGGCTGGCCGTACGGCTGAGCCCCGCCGCCCCACCGCGGCGCCTCGCCCTGCCCCGCCCGAGCAGCCCCGCCAGGCCCCTGCCCCGCGGCGCCGACCTGGCCATCCCCGGCCTGTCCCCCTTCACCACCCCCGGCGCCGACTTCTACCGCGTCGACACCGCCCTCTCGGTCCCCCGCCTCGACCCCGCCGCCTGGCGCCTGCGCGTGCGCGGCCTGCGCACCCTCGACCTGGGCATGGACGACCTGCTCCGGCGCGGCCTGATCGAGCGCGACATCACCCTCACCTGCGTCTCCAACGAGGTCGGCGGCCCGTACGCGGGCAACGCCCGATGGCTCGGCGTGCCCCTGGCGGCCCTGCTGCGCGAGGCGGGCGTCCCGGCCGGCGCCGACCAGCTGTTCAGCAGGTCGGCCGACGGTTGGACGTGCAGCACGCCGCTCGCCGCCGTCCTCGACGGGCGCGACGCGATGCTCGCCGTCGGCATGAACGGCGGCCCGCTGCCCGCCGAGCACGGCTTCCCCGCCCGCCTGGTCGTCCCCGGCCTGTACGGCTACGTCTCGGCCACCAAGTGGGTGGTCGACTTGTCCGTCACCCGCTACTCCACCGATCAGGCGTATTGGACCAGGCGCGGCTGGGCGACCGACGCGCCCGTCAAGACGGCCTCGAGGATCGAGGTGCCCGCCCCGCTGTCCACGCTGCGCGCCGGTCCCGTGACGGTGGCCGGCGTCGCCTGGGCCCAGGGCCGCGGCGTCACCGCCGTCGAGGTCCGCGCCGGCCAGGGCGCCTGGCAGCGGGCGCGGCTCGCTCCCGTGCCCAGCGCCGACACCTGGGTCCAGTGGTCGTGGACCTGGCAGGCCGAGCCGGGCACCCACACCCTCCAGGTCCGCGCGACCGACGGCACCGGCCGCGCCCAGACAGCCACCCGGGTCCCGCCGTTCCCCGATGGGGCGACCGGCCGGCACTCGGTCGTGGTCACCGTCAGGTGACCGCACCCTCAACCGCACAAGTAACCGCAATCAAGGAGAATCCCATGAATCACCGCATCGGTTTCCTCGCCACCGCCGTCACGGCGCTCGTCATGGTGACGGGCTGCTCCTCCGGTGGCGCCGAGAACGCCGCCGCCGAGCCCAAGCCCGCCGCCTCGTCGAGCCCCGCCATGGCGGACGGGCCGTTCGGATCGGCCTGCTCCGCCGTACCGGCCGACGGCGAAGGCAGCTTCACCGGCATGGCCGACGACCCGGTGGCCACCGCCGCGTCGAACAACCCGGTCCTGTCGACCCTGGTCACCGCGGTCAAGCAGGCCGGCCTGGTCGACACGCTCAACTCCGCCAAGGACGTCACCGTCTTCGCGCCCACGAACGACGCCTTCGCCGCCATCCCGAAGGAGACGCTGGACAAGGTGCTGGCCGACAAGGCCATGCTCACCAAGATCCTCACCTACCACGTGGTGGCGGGCAAGAAGGCGCCGGCCGACCTGGCCGCCGCCGAGCTCACCACGCTGCAGGGCGGCACGGTGAGCGCCAAGGGCTCGGGCGAGTCCTACACCGTCAACGACGCCAAGGTCGTCTGCGGCAACGTGCCCACGGCGAACGCGACCGTGTACATCATCGACAAGGTCCTGATGCCCAGCTAGCCGCGGATGCCCGAGCGTGAGATGCCCTCGATGACCCATCGCTGGGCCACGAGGTAGAGAAGGATCACCGGGAGGCTGGCGATCACCGCTCCGGCCATCAGCAGGTCGTAGCGGATGTTGTTGGCCCCCTGGAAGTTGCCGAGCCCGGCGGGGAGCGTGAGCGCCTCCGGGCTCAGCAGCACGTAGATGGGCCACAGGAAGTCGTTCCAGTTGGCCAGGAACGACAGCAGGAAGAGCGTCGCCAGCGCCGGTTTCGACAGCGGCAGCGCGATCGAGACGAAGATCTGCCAGCGGTTGCACCCGTCGAGCTCGGCGGCCTCCTCCAGCTCGGCGGGCAGCGTGAGGAAGAACTGGCGCAGGAAGAACACGCCGAACGCGCCCGCCACGGCCGGGACGATGACGGCGGGCAGGCTGTCGATCCAGGCCAGCTCGTTGACGATGAGGAAGTTGGGGATCAGCAGGACCACCGGGGGCACGAAGAGCGTCGCCACGATCATCGAGAAGATCGGCGTGCGCAGGCGGAAGCGCAGCCTGGCCAGGGCGTAGGCGGCGGGCGCCGCGGTGGCCAGCACCAGCGCCGCGTGCCCGGTCGCGGCCAGCAGGCTGTTGAGGAACCAGGTCAGGACCGGGCTGTCGGGACTGGTGAGAATCTCGCGGTAGGCGTCGGCGGTCACCGGATCGGGAACCCATCGGGGCGTGGTCGACTGGGCCGCCTCGCGGGTCTTGAACGAGGTGACCAGCATGTAGAGCAGCGGGCTGAGGTAGAGCGCCGCGATCACGGCGAGGACGAGGTGCAGCAGCGCGCGCCGCAGGGTGCGCAGGTCTCGGGTCATGGTCTGCGCCTGTCTCTGAAGGCGCCGAACACCAGGACGCTGGCCGCCATGAGGAACGCCGCAAGGATGAAGCTCATCGCGGAGGCCGTTCCCATGTCGAACTGGCGCAGGCCGGTCTCGGCGATCAGGTAGATCGCGGTCTTGGTCTGGTCGGCGGGAGCCCCGGCGGTGATCAGGTAGGACTGCCCGAACATGTTCGCCGAGGCCAGGATGGTGGCGTTGACCACGAACACCAGGACGGGACGCAGGCCGGGCAGGGTCACCGCCAGGAAGCGCCGCCACGCTCCCGCGCCGTCGACCATCGCGGCTTCGTGCAGCTCGCGCGGGATGTCCTGCAGCCCGGCCAGGAAGATGACGGAGTTGAGCCCCAGCGTCCACCACACGGTCACGCCCACCAGGGCGATCCACGCGGGCGGCAGGTCCGTGGTCCACTGCACGTCGAGCCCGAGGTAGTGGTTGACCAGGCCGATGTTGCCGTCGAGCAGGAAGCGCCACAGCAGGCCGACCACGGCCACCCCGAGCACGTAGGGCGCGAAGTAGACGGCGCGGTAGACGTTGCGCCCGGCGAACCGGCCGTTCATCAGCAGCGCGACCAGCAGCGGGAGGACGACGAGGATCGGGACGGAGGCGACGGTGAAGATGCCCGTGGCCCGCATCGCCGTCCAGAAGCGCCCGCCGTCGACGCTGCCGGGGTCAAACAGCTCGGCGTAGTTGCCGAGCCCGACGAACGGCTTGGCGGGCAGGTTGATGTCCCACTCGTGCAGCGAGGTCCAGAACCCGAAGCCGATGGGCACGATCATGAAGACCGTGAACAGCGCCAGGTAGGGCGCGAGGAACGCGTACGGCGTCCACCACCGCATGCGCCGTGCCGTCACACCGCTCACTGAGCGTACTTCCGCTTGTTGTCGGCCAGGAGCTTGTCCGCCGTGGCCACGCCCTCCTTCAGCGCGTCCGCCGGGCTCGCCTGCTTGAGGACGGCCTTGGCCACCGCCAGCTCCAGCGCCTTGCTCTGCACGTCGCCCACGCCGGGCAGGGCGGGCAGGAAGTGGAAGATGCCGACGTCGGCGGCCAGCTTGACCTGCGGGAGCCCGGCGACCTCCGGCGCCTGCCTGGCGGAGTTGCGCGCCGGGATCATGCCGGCCTTGGCCCACTCGGTGGACTGGCGGCTCATGTGGTCGACGAAGGCCTTGGCGGCCTGCACCTTGTTGGCGTCCTTGCCCGCCTGGGCGGTGAGGACGAAGTTGTGGGAGGCGCTCCAGGCCGCCGCCGTGCCGCCGATGTTCGGGATAGCGGCCAGGCCCCACTTCAGGCTCGGCGCGTTGCCCTTGAGGTCGTTGATCTGCCAGATGCCGTCCCAGGTGAGGCTGACCTGGCCGTTCTTGAAGGCGGCGTACTGGCTGTCGATGGCCACCTTGGCGGGGCTGTAGCCGTCGTCGATCTGGCGGACCATCCAGTTCAGCGCCTCCACGCCCTGCTCGGAGCCCCACAGGGCGCGGGTGCCGTCCTCGCTGTACAGCTCGCCGCCGTGCTGCCAGAGCAGGCTCATGAACATCAGGTGCGCGGGCCACTTGTTGGGCATCCAGAAGGGGTGGGCGACGCCGGACTTCTTCAGCTCGGACAGCGCCTGCTCGTAGCCCGCCTTGTCGGCGGGCGCGTCCTGCAGCCCGATCTTCTCCAGGTGGGCGCCGTTGAAGTAGTCGGCCAGGCAGTGCACGTCGAGGGGCACGCTGTAGCGTTTGCCCGCGTAGACGCCGGCGTTCCACACGGCCGGGATGAAGTCGCTCTCGGTGAGCTCCAGCGCGCCCACCACGTCGTCGAGCGGGATGAGCACCTGGCGGGCGGCGAAGGTGCCGATCCAGTCGTTGTGGATGATCGCCACGTCGGGGCCGTTCCCGGCGGTGATGGCGGTCGGGACGGCGGGGTAGAGGTCCTCCCAGCGCCGGGTGACGTTGCGCACCTCGATGCGCCCGGCGTACTGCTTGTTGAAGGCGTCGACCATGGAGCGCATGTGCGGGCCGTCGCCGCCGGTGAACCCGTTCCAGTAGCTGAGGGTGACCTTGGGGCCGGCGTACTCACCGCCGGTGAACGTGGGCGCGGCGGCGGTCGGCGAGGCGGCTCCGGAACCGATCCTGGTCCCTCCGCCGCACGCCGCCACGGCCGCGGTCAGGCCCGCCGCCCCCGTCAGGCCGAGAAAGCCGCGACGGCTCAGGTGGTGCGTCATGTCCTTACTCCTTTACGGCGAAGCGAACCATGGTCCATGAGGTCGGAGGGAGGGTGAGCGTGGCCAGGCGGTCCTGGTGGCGCAGGCCGGAGCCGGGGCGCGGCACCACGCGGTACGGCTGGGCCGCGCTGTTGGCGGCGGAGGGGTCCTCGTCGGCGAGTTCGACGTGCTCGACGGGTTCGAGCCCGCCGGGCAGCACGACGTCCAGGTCGCAGGCCGCGCCCCGGTCGCGGTTGACGGCGAACAGCGTCATCGCCCCGGTGGCGGGATCGTGGGTGGCCGTCGCCCACACGGCCGGGACCTCGCCGTACCTGGCGGTCTCGATCGTGGCCGCCTCCGGCTCCACGCGCAGGACCTCGCCGCGGGCGTGGCGGGCGGTCAGGGCGAAGGGGTGGAAGATGCTCTGCCGCCAGGCGGGCCCGCCCGGCTCGGTCATGATGGGGGCGATGACGTTGGCGAGCTGGGCCTGGCAGGCGACGCCCACCCGGTCGGCGTTGCGCAGCAGCGTGATGAGCAGGCTGCCGACGACCACGGCGTCGGTGACGTCGTAGCGGTCCTCGATGAGCCGGGGGTGCCTGGCCCAGTCGAGTGACGATTCGCCGCCGAAGCGGCTCTGGTACCACACGTTCCACTCGTCGAAGGAGAGCTTGAGCCGTTTGCGGCTGCGGAGCGTGGCCGCGACGTGGTCGGCGGTGGCGGCGACGGAGCGGATCATGTGCTCCATGTCGGCCGCGCTGGCCAGGAAGGAGTCGGCGTCGCCGTCGGAGGGGTCGTAGTAGGCGTGCAGGGAGATGTAGTCGACCAGGTCGTAGGTCTCCTCCAGCACCTGCGCCTCCCAGCTGCCGAAGGTCGGGATGGAGCTGTTGGAGCTGCCGCAGGCGACCAGGGAGAGCGTGGGGTCGAACCGCTTCAGCGCGCGTGCCGTCTCGGCCGCGAGCCTGCCGTACTCCCTGGCCGTCTTGTGGCCCATCTGCCAGGGGCCGTCCAGCTCGTTGCCCAGGCACCACAGGCGGATGTCGTGCGGTTTGTCGGCCCCGTGCGAGCGGCGCAGCTCCGACCAGCGGGTCCCGGCCGGGAAGGTCGCGTACTCGACCAGGTTCAGGGCCTCCGCGACGCCGCGGGTGCCGAGGTTGAGCGCCATCATCGGCTCCACCTCGGCCCTGGCGGTCCAGGCCATGAACTCGTTCAGCCCGAAGCTGTTGTCCTCGACGGTGCGCCAGGCCAGGTCGAGTGTGGTGGGCCGGTGCTCGGCCGGGCCCACGCCGTCCTCCCAGCGGTGGTTGGAGACGAAGTTGCCGCCCGGGTAGCGCACCAGCGTGACGCCGAGCTCGCGCACCAGCTCCAGGACGTCCGTGCGGAAGCCGTCCGGTCCGGCGCTCGGGTGACCCGGCTCGAAGATCCCCGTGTACACGCAGCGGCCCATGTGCTCGACGAAGGAGCCGAACAGGCGCGGTTCCACCGGGGCGACGCGGAAGGCGGGGTCGAGGGTGAGGCGGGCACGAGTCGTCAAGGGGATGGCCTCTCCGTCGGGGGGCGGTCGTGTGTTGCAGTGTTTCTACAACGTTGTTCCAACGTTGTAAATGGGGCTGGAACGTTTACCATCGACTTCCATGGGAGCGAGCCTGCGGGACGTGGCCGAGCTGGCCGGAGTGTCGGTCAAGACGGTGTCCAACGTCGTCAACGGCTACACCCACGTCTCGCCCGCCACCCGGCTCAAGGTCGAGGACGCCCTGACCCGGCTCGGGTACCGGCCCAACCTCTCGGCCCGCAACCTGCGGCAGGGCCGTACCGGCGTCATCGCCCTGGCCCTGCCCGAGCTCGACGCGCCGTACTTCGCCGAGCTGTCCAGGTTCGTCATCCAGGCCGCGGCCGAGCACCGCTGGCTGGTCGTCATCGAGCAGACCGACGGCAGCCTGCGGCGCGAGCGGCAGGTCCTCGACGGCGTGCGCGACCACCGCGTCGACGGGCTGATCTTCAGTCCCATCTCGATCGGCGCCGACGAGCTGGCCGCGCGCACCGACGACACGGCGCTGGTCCTGCTCGGCGAGCGCATCTACGACGGTCCCGCCGACCACGTCGCCATCGACAACGTGCGCGCCGCCCGCGACATCACCGAGCACCTCATCGGCCTCGGCCGCACCAGGATCGCCGCCCTGGGAGTGCAGGACCAGTCCGTCAGCGGCACCTCTCCCCTGCGCCTGGCCGGCTACCGCGAGGCGATCGCCGCCCACGGCCTGGTGGAGATCACGGCCGAGGTCGAGCGTTACCAGCGCGCGGAGGGCGCCGCCGCGATGACCAGGCTGCTGCGCTCGCCGTCGCCGCCCGACGCGGTCTTCTGCTTCAACGACCTGCTCGCCCTGGGCGCGATGCGCGCGGTGCTCGCCTCGGGGCTGCGTGTCCCCGAGGACGTGGCGCTCGCGGGGCTCGACGACATCGAGGACGGACGTTACAGCACGCCCACGCTCACGACGGTCGCACCCGACAAGGCGCAGCTGGCGGGCATGGCGGTCGACCTGCTCAAGCTCCGCCTCGACGGCCGGTCTGGCCGGCCGCCGAAGGAGATGCGGGCCGGTTACCGGCTGATGATCCGCGAGAGCACGACGGGATTCCGGCCCGGCCCGATCTGAACCGGGCTCCTTGCGGTCAGCCGCCCTGGCGGCGGCGTTTCATCTCCGCCTCGGCGACGTGGCGGCGGCCGTCGAGCAGGCGGTCGCGCACGTCGCGTTCCAGCTCGCGGAAGGTGGCGTAGTAGCCGTCGTCGTACTCCTCCACGATCTGGAAGGTCCAGCGGTCCTCGATGACGTCGCGGCCGATCAGCTCGGCGCCGATGCGCGCGGCCAGATCACCGTGGCCGGCCTGTTTCAGCTGGTCGACCACGGTGTCGAGCATCAGGTCGGCCCGGCCGGTGAGCTGGTGGAAGGCGTACAGGTGGCCGCGCGCCCGCTCGACCGTCTCCAGCGCCTCGGACAGCTTGCCCACCGCCTCGACGGTGGTGTCCGCGGCGTCCTGCGGCCTGCGGTGCGCGGCATCGGGTTCATACGTCATACACCTGTCCCTTCCTCAGGCGGCCGCGGTCAACCCCCGCTCACCGTGCGGGGACGATGTTGACCAGCCCCGGCGCCCGCACGACCACGCGCTGCACCGGCCGCGATCCCAGCGCCGCCCGCACGCCGGGATCGCCCAGGGCCAGGCTCTCCAGCTCGGCCGCGGTGATGGCGGACGGCACCGTGAGCCGTCCCCTGAGCCTGCCGTTGACCTGGACGACGCAGGTGACCGTCTCCTCGGCCACCAGGTCGGGGTCGGCCGTGGGGTAGGGCTCGTAGGCCAGGGACCCCTCGTGGCCGAGCCGGTGCCACAGTTCCTCGGCGATGTGCGGCGCCAGCGGGGCGACCAGCAGCGTCAGGGATTCGGCGACCACGCGCGGGGTGGGACCCGAGGAGCGGGTGACGTGGTTGGTCAGGGAGATGAGCTTGGCGATGGCCGTGTTGAAGCGCAGCCCCTCCATGTCGGCGCGCACCTCGGCGGTCGTCCTGGCGAGCAGGCGCAGCGTCGGCTCGTCGGCCGCGACGTCGGCGACCGTGGCCCGTCCGGTCTCCTCGTCGACGACGATGCGCCACAACCGCTGCAGGAAGCGCTGCGAGCCGACGACGGCCTTGGTCTCCCAGGGGCGCGCGGCCTCGAGCGGCCCGGTGCTCATCTCGTACAGGCGCAGGGTGTCGGCGCCGTACTCGTCGCAGATCTCGTCGGGCGTCACCGTGTTCTTCAGGGACTTGCCCATCTTGCCCAGGGTGCGGGTGACCGGCTCGCCGTTGTACACGTACGCGCCGTCACGCTCCTCGACCTCGGCCGCCGGTACGGCGAAGCCACGGCTGTCACGGTAGACGTAGGCCTGGATCATGCCCTGGTTGACGAGCTTGTGGAACGGCTCCCGCGAGGAGACGTAGCCCAGATCGTGCAGGACCTTGTGCCAGAAGCGCGCGTACAGCAGGTGCAGCACGGCGTGCTCGGCGCCGCCGACGTAGAGGTCGACGCCGCCCGCGGGACGCTCGGGGCCGGGGCCCATCCAGTAGCGCTCCAGCTCCGGGTCGACGAGGCGCCGCTCGTTGCCGGGGTCGACGTAGCGCAGCTCGTAGAAGCAGGAACCCGCCCAGTTGGGCATGGTGTTGACGTCGCGGCGGTACTCGCGCGGCCCCTGGCCGAGGTCGAGGGTGACGGTGACCCACTCGGGGCTGCGCGTCAGCGGGGTCTCGGGACGCGAGTCGCGATCGTACGGGTCGAACGTGCGCGGCCGGTAGTCGTCGACGTCGGGCAGGCCGACGGGGAGCATCGACTCTGGGAGCGGGTGGGGGACGTCGTCGGCGTCGTAGACGACCGGGAAGGGCTCGCCCCAGTAGCGCTGGCGGCTGAACAGCCAGTCGCGCAGCTTGTACCTGGTCTCCAGCGGCCACGGGTCACCCGACAGCGGGGAGGTGTCGACGGGCAGGCCGAAGGCGAGGGCGAACCGCTCGTCGCGCTCGTCGTGGGCGGGCACCCCCATGACGGCGCCGGTGCCGTACGACGGCAGCACGTAGTCGGCGACGAACACCGGCAGCGGCCGCCCGTCGGCGGGGTGGCTGACGTAGGCGCCGGTGAAGGCGCCGCTGACCGCCCGGCCTCCCGCCTGGCGTTCGAGGTCGGACCGGGAGGCGGCCGCGCTCGTGCTGTGCGCGACGGCCTCGGCGGGGCTCGCGTGGCCGCCCGTCCACGCGGCGGGCGTGCCGTCCGGCCACGACGCGGGCGCCAGCCGGGCGGCGAGCGGATGCTCGGGCGCCAGGGCCAGGAAGGTCACGCCTGGCAGCGTGTCGGGCCTGGTGGTGAAGACGGCCAGCCGCTCCTCGGTGCCCGGCAGGGCGAACTCGATGCGGGCGCCCTGCGACCGGCCGATCCAGTTGCGCTGCTGCGCCTTGATGGGCTCGGGCCAGTCGAGCAGGTCGAGGTCGTCGATGAGGCGGTCGGCGTAGGCGGTGATGCGCATCATCCACTGGCGAAGCTGGGTCCTGAAGACGGGGAAGTTGCCGCGCTCCGACCGGCCGTCGGCGGTGACCTCCTCGTCGGCCAGCACCGTGCCCAGGCCGGGGCACCAGTTGACGGGGGCGGTGGCGAGGTAGGCCAGACGGTGGCCGTTGAGCACCTCGGCGCGGGCCGCTTCCCCCAGCTCGGCCCAGGCGGCGCCGTCAGGGGTGGCGCGAGCGCCGGTCGCCAGTTCGTCGACGAGCTCCTCGATCGGCCGCGCCCTGCCGGCGTCGTGGTCGTACCAGGAGTTGAAGATCTTCAGGAAGATCCACTGGGTCCACCGGTAGTAGCCCGGGTCGATGGTCGAGATGGCGCGGCGGTCGTCCTGGCCGAGGCCGAGGCGGCGGCGCTGGCGGCGCATCGTCTCGATGTTGGCCTCGGTGCTGACCTTCGGGTGGATGCCGGTCTCGACCGCGTACTGCTCGGCCGGCAGGCCGAACGCGTCGTAGCCGAGCGTGTGGAGCACGTTGTGGCCGGTCATCCGCAGGAAGCGGCTGTAGACGTCGGTCGCGATGTAGCCGAGAGGATGCCCGACATGCAGGCCAGCCCCCGAGGGGTAGGGGAACATGTCCATGACGAAGGCCTTCGGGCGCTCGTCGAGGTCGGGGGCGTCGAAGACGCGGAGCTTCTCCCACTCGTCCTGCCAGCGAGCTTCCAGGTCGGCGGCCAGCGCGGCCGTGTACCGATGGGGCGTGTCTGCCATGGGATTCGTACTCCGTCGCCAGGTCGAAGGGGTCGGGCGGCCGCTCGTGGCCGGCCTTCGCCGGCGGCAGCGGGAAGTCTCGCACCGGCACGAACCGGGTGGGCACCGCGCGGGACGGCGGGAGCCGGGCCAGGCGGGCGGCCGGATCGGGCAGGCGTCGCCGTCGTGCGGCACGCTCGGGCCCATCCTGGCACGATCGGGCCCCGTCCGGTACGCCCCTTCGCCTGCCGCTCCGCCGGAGGTACGGCGGAGCTGACCGCGCGCCCGCACCGCCTTTCCCCGGCGTACGGCTGAGCACGGGGGCGCGCACCGACGCCGAGGGAGCCGTCGCGGGCGTCATCCAGACGCTCTACGCCGCCACGCCCACCGGCCGCCTGGGCGCCTGCAGGTCCTTGCCGGCGTACACGACGACCGCCACCGCCAGCAGCAGGTAGACGGCGGCCAGGGTGAGCTGGCCCAGGTCGGACCCGATCACCTCGGGCGGCATCATCTCGATCGACAGGTTGTGCCCCAGGTGGGCCACCAGCACGACGGGCAGCCCGGTGCGGTTGTAGAGCCAGGCGTACACCACCGACGTGGCCACCAGGCGCACCACGCTCTGGACCACGTCGACCGGGCCCACGTGGCCCTCGGGGTTCAGCACCGGCCACAGGTGCCAGACGGTCCACAGCAGCCCGATCACGACGGCCGCCGCCAGCGGGGTGATACGCCTCTGCAGGAGCGGCCCGCCGTACCCACGCCAGCCGAACTCCTCGCCCAGCGGGTTGGTCAGCAGCGGGCCGAGGATCGCGATGCCCGGAAGCAGGAGCCATCGCTCCGGCGCCCGGTCGCCGCCGACGGCGAAGACCGCGTCGATGACCAGCGCGATCGCGATGGGCGCGAGCAGCACCAGGGCGTACCAGCGCACGTCGTGGCGCCAGTCGAGGATCTGGCGGGCCAGCTCGCGCCACCTGCCGCTCCAGGCGGCGGCGGCGAAGGCGGCCAGGGTCGGGGAGAAGGCGATCAGGAGGATCGCGGGGGTGAGGTCCTGCGGACCGTCGCCGGTCGCCAGCAACCATAAGGCGCCGGCCAGCGTGAGGAGGTAGGTGAGGGCTGCCCAGAGGAGAACCATGCCTCGATGGTCGGGCAGCGGGCGTCACCCGTTCGATGACGCCCGCCGCCCGATCGGTGGTAGTGCTGGCCCCCCTTCTCCCCGCACGATGTCCTCCGTCCGAAGGCCCGCTCCAGAGCGAGGCCGTCGTTTTTGGCAGGGGGCGCGCGGGTAGGCACCCCTCGTTGTCGCAGCTCATCGCGGGGGTGTGAGCGGTTCCGGCCCTTGCGTTGCCCTCGCTTCCGAACACATCAGGGGGCATCACATGGGAGAACCGCGGCAGTTGCAGATCGAGATCCTCGACTGGCCGGCCATCGAGGACCTGATCGGCAAGATGCGGAACGTCGCCGAGCAGCCCGGCGCCGCCGAGCGCGTCGAGGAGTGGCGCGCGGAGCACGGCACCGAGCACGCCACTCCGCAGGCCCGTTCGTTCGTCGTCGTGGGGTCGACCCTGATGTTCCTTCACCCGTGCCCGGACGGCGTCGTCCTGCCGTTCGCGGCCTACCCCGGCGGTGCCGTGAAGGTGTACACGGATCCCGAGCATGCCGGGCTCAGCTTCTACCGCGCGGACGCGTAACCACTGTGTTACGCTTTCCGGGTGGATGACACGGCAGCCGCGCTGGCCGACCCGGTGCGCAGGGAGATACTCGTAGCGCTGCGCTTCCAGCGGCTGTCCGCAGGGCAGATCGCCGAGCGCTTCCCGATCAGCCGGCCCGCCGTGAGCCGTCATCTGCGGGTGCTCAGGGAGGCCGGGCTGGTCCACGACGAGCTCGTGGGCCGCCGCCGCCTCTACACCCTGGACCCACGGCGGCTGCTCGACCTGGCCGCCTGGCTCGGCCAGTTCGCCGAGCCGTCCGCCTGGGAGCACCGGTTCGACGCACTGGAGACCGAGGTTCACCGCACCCGGCGCGAGCGCCGTACCGGCGACGTCGCGGGTCAGGCCCACGAGGAGACCGCATGAATCCCACCGCCCGGCTGCTGCGCGGCAACAGCGGCGACACCGGCAGCAGGCTCGTTCTCACGCGCACCTTCCGCGCGCCCATCGACGACGTGTGGGCGAGCCTCACCGAACCCGAACGCACCGCCCGCTGGTTCGGCCCCTGGAAGGGACAGGCCGGAACCGGCAACACGATCCAGGTGCAGATGGTGCACGAGGACCAGACGCCGTGGATGGACATGCACATCGACGCGTGCGAGCCGCCGCGCCGCCTGGCCTGCTCCTCGACCGACGACCACGGCGTCTGGCGGCTGGAGGCGCTGCTGACGGAGTCGGACGGCACGACCACGCTCGAGTTCGTCCAGCACCTGCAAGGGGAGGAGAACCTCGGCGAGATCGGGCCCGGTTGGGAGTACTACCTCGACATGCTCGTGGCCTCCCGCGACGGCTCCCCGTCGCCCGGCTTCGACGACTACTTCCCGGCGATGAAGGCCTACTTCGAGGGCCTGTCCGCCGGGCCCGAGCGCTAGCCGTCCAGCCCGGTCACCGCGCGGTCGGCCAGGCGCTCCCAGCGCTGTCTGGCCGCCTGCGCGGTGCCGAGGCCGAGCCCGAAGGCGATCTCCTGCCAGGTCATGCCGCGGCCGCGCGCCATCTGCAGCAGGCCGGCCTCCAGGGCGTCCATCTCCCCGCGCACCAGGGGGACGAGGCTCAGGGCCGCGGTGATGTCGGCGTGGTCCACCTCGGGCTCGCCGTCGTCGAGCTTGGCTGCGCCGCTGAGCAGGAACGACACGAGCCTGACCGCCTCGTGGGGGGCGATGGCGGAGGGGTGGGCCTGGCGGTGGCGCTGCTCGCCGGTGGCCGCGTGCCGCTCGGCGATGCGGAACAGGGAGGCGTGCACACGCTGGGCGCGCGCTTCGTCGGGGTGCGGAGGCGTGAAGGGATCATCGGACATGACGACCACTCTGCCCTTGGAAACTTATTGATGTCAACAGATTGTTTAAAACACCTTCTTTCCCTGGGAACGGTCCGCCGACGCGCCCGGCCGCTGTGAGCGTCCCCAGCGTGGCGGCTCCATCGCGCAGCGTCGCCTTTGCAGAATGGAGCGGCCATGGAACTCACGATCATCGCCGTCCTGGGCGTCATCAGCATCGTCGCCGTAGCGGCCCTGTCCCGGCGGATCGGGGTGGCCGCACCTCTGTCGCTGGTGATGGTCGGCCTCGTCCTCAGCTTCATGCCGGGGCTGCCACACATCGAGATCGAACCCGAGATCATCCTGACGGTCGTGCTGCCCCCGCTGCTGTACGCCGCGGCCGTCCACATGCCGGCGATCGACTTCCGGCGCGACTTCAAGGCGATCTTCCGCCTGAGCGTCGTGCTGGTGGCGGTGACCACGCTGTGCTCCGGCTACCTGTTCGCCTGGCTGATCCCCGGGCTGGGCCTGGCCGCGGCGTTCGCGCTCGGCGCGGTGATCAGCCCGACCGACGCCGTCGCGGCCACCTCGGTCGGCAAGAAGCTCGGCCTGCCCTCCCGGCTGACGACGATCCTGGAGGGCGAGGGCCTGGTCAACGACGCCTCGTCCCTGGTGCTGCTGGCCTCGGCCGTCTCGGCGCTGCACACCAGCGTGCCGCTGTGGCGGGTCGGCACGGACTTCGCCGTCGCGGTCGTGATCGCCGTGCTCGTCGGGGCGTTCGTGGGGCTGGCGTCGGTCTTCGTGCGCTCCAGGCTCACCGACACCGTCGCCAACACGGCGCTGTCGTTCGTCGTGCCGTTCCTGGCCTTCCTGCCCGCCGAGGAGCTGGGCGCCTCCGGGGTGCTGGCCGTGGTGGTGGCCGGACTGGTCAACGGCAACCTCAGCCCGCGCTTCATCCGCGCCCGCGACCGGCTGGCCGAGAACACCAACTGGATGACGATCTCGTTCCTGCTGGAGAGCGCGATCTTCCTGCTCATGGGGCTGCAGCTGCGGACCCTGCTCGACCAGACCGACGACGCTCACCTGCCGGTGGCGGGGACGATCGGCATCGGGCTGCTGGCGGCGCTGCTGGCCATCGCGATCCGCGCCCTGTTCGTCGCGCCGCTGGTGTCCTCGCTGCGCCACGACGCCGACCGCGCCGAGAGCTACCGGTCGGTGTTCGACGACCTGGCCGACCAGCTGGCCCGCGGCGAGCTGCCACGACGCTTCGACCGGGGGCCGGGCAAGAAGGACCCAGAACGGCTGCGCAAACGCCTGGACCAGCGCAAGCGCGACAACGAGTTCTTCATCAACGAGCGGTTCGGCTGGCGCGGCGGCGTCGTCATCGCCTGGTCGGGCATGCGCGGAGCGGTCACGGTCGCGGCCGCCCAGACGTTGCCGCCCGACACGCCCTTCCGGCCACAGCTCCTGCTCATCGCCTTCATCGTGGCCGTCACGACGCTGCTGCTGCAGGGTCTCACGCTGCCGTGGGTGATCAAGAAGGTGAGGGTCCCCGCCGACGACACGTCGGCCGACCGTGCCGCCTACGTCGAACTGCTGGAGGATCTGTCCCAGCGCGCCGCCGAGGTGCTCGACGACCCCGGCCTGGCCCGGCCGGACGGCACCCCCTT
This sequence comes from Nonomuraea soli, assembly GCF_013761175.1. Classification (GTDB taxonomy): domain Bacteria; phylum Actinomycetota; class Actinomycetes; order Streptosporangiales; family Streptosporangiaceae; genus Nonomuraea; species Nonomuraea soli. The sequence goes on along the minus strand of NZ_JACDUR010000002.1, from coordinate 734,299 downwards.
CGAGCCCGTGGTCGTGGCCCGCGTGCGGGAGGAGACGGCGGTTCGCCGCGTCCCGCCCACGGGCACCGTTCCCGACGACGTGGACCCGCGCGAGCAGTACCGCGAGCTGTCGCTGCTGGTGTTGTCGGCGGAGCAGGACGAGTTGCTGCGGGTGCGCTCGATGGGCGCCTACAGCTCGCGGCTGCTCACCTTCGCCCAGGACCGGATGGACCGGCGGCTGGCCCAGTTCCAGCAGGCGGAGGCCTAGCGGGGTCGGCCTCACGGAGGAGCGTTGCTCCAGCCGGGCGGGCCAAGGCCCGTCTCACGGAGGAGCGCGGCTCGCTCCGGGCGGGCCGAGGCCTCATGGAGAAGCGCGGCTCCCTCCGAGCGGGCCAGGCCGGCGTCCCCGCGGCACGCGGCGCGCCGACGCCCCGGAGACCCCGGCGGCCCCGGCATCCACCGATCGGTGGATGCCCGGATCCACCACCCCGCCCCCCGGCCGGACGATCCGCCGCCCCCGCCCTCCGCGCCATCCTCGGAGCATGCCCACACACCAGGAGCCCGCGCTGCGCACCACCGGACTCCGCAAGACCTTCGGTCACCACGTCGCCGTCGACGACATCGACCTCGTCGTCCCCGCCGGATCCTTCTACGGCCTGGTCGGCCCCAACGGCGCCGGCAAGACCACCACCCTGGCCATGGCCGTCGGCCTGCTCCGCCCCGACGCGGGCAGGGCGGAGATCTTCGGCGTCGACGTCTGGCGTGACACCGTCCAGGCCAAGCAGCTGATCGGCGTGCTGCCCGACGGCAACGCCATGCCCGAGCGGCTCACCGGCCGCGAGGTCCTCACCTATCTGGGTCTGCTGCGCGGCCTGGACCCCGACGTGGTCGCCGAGCGCACCGACGAGCTCCTCCAGGTCCTCGAACTCGACTCGGCCGAGCGCACCCTGGTCATCGAGTACTCCACCGGCATGCGCAAGAAGATCGGCCTGGCCATCGCCCTGCTGCACGCGCCCCGCCTGCTCGTCCTGGACGAGCCCTTCGAGGCGGTCGACCCCGTCTCCGCGGCCACGATCAAGGCCATCCTGCGCAGGTTCGCGGGCAACGGCGGGTCGGTGATCATCTCCAGCCACGTCATGGCCCTCGTCGAGCAGGTCTGCGACCACGTCGGGGTCATCTCCGACGGCCGCGTCGTGGCCGCCGGCCCGCTGGCCGAGGTGCGCGGCGCCGGAACGCTGGAGGACGCCTTCGTCGACCTGGTCGGCGCCCACACCGCCGGATCGGAGGGCCTGGCATGGCTCACTCCCTGACCCCCACCCCGGCCCCCGCCGCCCTGGCCCGGCACATGATCCGCATGCGCCTGGCCCTCATGCGCAACTCCCTGCGCGGCGACAATGCCACCAACCTCTACGCCGGTGTCGCGTTCGGGCTGCTCCTGGCCGTGGGGACGATCGCGGTCGCCGTACTGTGGCCCGCGTACCTGCCCCTCACCCTGGCCGTGTGGCTCTCAGGCTGGGTCTTCGGCCCCATCTTCATCGGCGGCGGCAGCGAGGCCCTGCGACCCGAATACTTCACCATGCTCCCGGCCCCGCCGGGCCGGATCGCGGCGGCGCTGCTCGCCGGGGCCTTCGCGGGCCCGGTGCCCGCGGTCAACCTCGTCGCCCTGCTGTCCCTGCCGGTGTACGGCTGGCGTTTCGGTCCGGCAGGTGTGCTCATCGGCCTGGTGGCGGCGGTCACCACGCTCGTCACGATGGTGATGATCTCCCGCGTCATCGTGGCGCTCATCGGGCTGTTCGTCAGATCCCGCGCGACCGCGACGGCGGTCGGCGTCGTGACCGGCACCGCCATCGCCCTGTGCAGCAACGGCTGGGCGCCCGTCGCGGCGCTGGGCGGCACCGACACCTCCGCCTGGTTCGAGGTGCTCTTCCGTGTCCTGCCCTCCGGATGGGGTGTGGCCGCCATCGAGGGCCCGTGGCCGCTCGCCCTCGCGATCCTCGCCGCCGGCGCGGGTGTGATCGCCCTGCTGCTGGCGGTGTGGTCCAGCCTGCTGTCTCGGCGCGTTGCCTCGGCCGCACGCGGCGGCGTGCCCGCCCGCCGTGGCGCCCCCCGCCCGTTCCCCAGGACAGGCGGCGCCCGCGTCACCGCCGCCAAGGAGCTGCGCGCGTGGTGGCGCGACCTCGTCCGCATCCAGCTGCTGGCCGTGGCCTTCTCCTTCGCGATCGTCATGCCTGTCCTGCTCCTGGCCATCGGCGTCTGGGGCATGGTCCCCTTCGCGGGGCTCATCGCGATCGTGATGGCGGCCGCGGCCTCGGCCAACCTCTACGGCTCGGACGGCACCGCCCTGTGGCTCACCCTCATGACCCCCGGCGCGGAACGCTCCGACGTGCGCGGACGGCAGCTGGCCTGGCTGCTCGTCGTCGGCCCAGCCGCGGCTCTCCTCACCCTGGCCGGCACCCTCGTCAGCGGTCAGGACTGGGCCTGGCCGTGGGTCCTGGGCCTGTTCCCCGCCCTGCTCGGCGGCGGCGCCGGGCTCGTCGTCCTGCTCGCGGTCACCTCGCTCGTCCCCGGCACCGACCCCCACAAGCGCGGCGGCAACCCGCTCAGCACCGGCGCCGACGAGACCGCCGAGACCAGCCTCGCCTGGCTCGTGCTCATCGCGGTGCCCTCCGTCGCCCTGCCCACGGCCGGCGCGATCCTGCTCGACCCGTGGGCGGGCGTGGCCACCGGGCTGCTGACCGGCGTCCTCAGCGTCTGGGGACTGGGCGCGATCGCCTGCCGCAGGCTCGAGAAGCGCGGGATCGAGCTGCTCAACCTCATGAAGTACGGCCCGGCGCCCGAGGCCGACAAGCCCACCACCGCGGACCTGCCGCTCGTGCACCGCATCGGTGTCACGGTCTGCTACACCCTCGCCTGGCTTCCCCTGTTCCCCCAGGGGCTCGTGCCGATGGTGATGAAGATCTTCGGAGCGGGGGACCCCGTGTGGTTCCTCGCCCTTCATCTGCCGCCGGTCTGGCAGTGGCCCACCATCATCTTCATGATCGCCCTGGGGATGCTCATGTACGGTTACGCGATCCTTGTCCCCATGCGTCTAAGCTCGTCCTCCACGGTCGAAGGAGGAGGCACAGGCCGCGCATGAACGATCCCTTCCCGCCGTCCGCCTGGGAGCGACGGTTCGAGCAGCTGGTCGAGATCGTCCCCTACCTCACCCTCGCCACCTCGCTCGCCATCAGCCTCGCCTCCCCCGAGCAGCCGGCGGGCGGGATCGGCCGCACCCTCGCGCTCACCGCCCTGGCGCTCGCCTGGATCGTCGGCCGCATGTTCCTGCCCGCCGCCGTGCGGCGGCGCAGGGCCGCGGTGGCCGTGCACTTCGCCGGCGTCCTGATCACGGCGGCGCTGCTGGCCTTCCACGACCCCATCTTCGCCATCTACTGCATCTCCGGCTTCTTCCTCGCCGCCAACTTCGCCCCGTCGCGGTGGACCTTCGCCGCCGTCGCCACGACCTCCTTCATCCTGTACGGCTCGACGCTCGACTGGAGCCAGGCGACCGTCCAGCTCCTCGCCTTCTACCTGGCGATCATCGCCGTCCAGACGGTCACCATCGGCGGCGGCTCGATCGCCGGCATCAGGATCGAGGACCGGCAGCGCAAATATCGCCAGGCGGTCGGCGACCTGCAGACCGCCCTGGAGGAGAACGCCGACCTGCACGCCCAGCTCCTCACCCAGGCCCACCAGGCGGGCATCCTCGACGAACGCCAGCGCATGGCCAGGGAGATCCACGACACGCTCGCCCAGGGTCTCACCGGCATCATCACCCAGCTCCGCGCCGCCCAGCGCGTGGAGGACTCCGCCACCCACGTCGAGCTCGCGCTCACCCTCGCCCAGGAGAGCCTCACCGAGGCCCGCCGCTCCGTCGCCGCCCTCCAGCCCCACCAGCTCGACGACGCCCACCTGCCCGACGCCATGAGCACCCTGGCCCGCAACTGGACCCAGACCACCGGCATCGACCTGCACGTCGAGGTGACCGGCGACCGCGTCGCCCTCAGCCCGGCCATCGAGGTCACCCTCTTCCGCGTCGCCCAGGAGGCCCTCGCGAACATCGCCAAGCACGCGCAGGCCACCCGCGCGGGCCTGACCCTCTCCTACACCGGCCCCGTCGTCCTCCTCGACGTCCGCGACAATGGCACCGGCATCCACCATCCCAACAGCGAAGGCTTCGGACTCAGCAGCATGAGACAACGTGTACGCGGTATCGGCGGCTCCCTCGAGATCGAGAGCATGCCCGGCGAGGGCACCGCCGTCAGCGCCACGGTCCCCGCGCTCCAGGCGAGCCCTCGATGATCCGCCTCCTCATCGTCGACGACCACCCCATCGTCCGCGACGGCCTGCGCGCCGCCTTCGAGGCCGAACCCGGCATCGAGGTCGCGGGCGAAGCCGCCAACGGCCGCGAGGGCATCGAGCGAGCAGCCGCGCTGGAGGTCGACATCGTCCTCATGGACCTGCGCATGCCGGAGATGGACGGCGTCAGCGCCATCACCGCGCTGGGCCGGTCGCACCCCCACATCAAGGTCCTCGTCCTGACGACCTTCGACGGCGACTCCGACGTGCTGCCCGCCATCGAGGCGGGCGCCACCGGCTACCTCCTCAAGGACGCGCCCACCGACGAGCTCCTGCGTGCCGTACGCGCCGCCGCCGCGGGCGAGCCCGTCCTGTCGCCGTCGGTCGCCGGCCGCCTCATGGGCCAGGTCCGCAGGCCGGCCAGGGCGGCACTCACCGACCGCGAACTCCAGGTGCTCACGCTCGTCGCCGACGGCGCCTCCAACCGCCAGGCGGCCGCCAAGCTGTTCATCAGCGAGGCGAGCATCAAGACCCACCTGCTGCACATCTACGACAAGTTCGGCGTGCGCGACCGCGCCGCCGCCGTCAGCGAGGGTTACCGGCGAGGCCTGCTCAGCTAGGCGCGAGGACCGGCGTGTGCCCCATCCCCTACGCCGACTGGCTGCCCGAGAACCAGGTGGAGCGCCTGGGCGATCAGGATGACAGCCGAGTCCCCCAGACCCGGGTCGACCCCGAGCCGGCGCCACCGGTTCGCGCCGCGCGTCTGCCGCCGAACTGGCCGCAGAGCGTGCCCGGCCCTACGGCACCGGGATGGACCCACGCCGCAGTGAACTACCTGCTGGACCAGGTCCCATCAGGCTCTCGAGCCTACGCCCGGCTGTTTCGGGCGCACCCGCTGGTCCTGGCGCGGATGGCGCTCACCTACCTGCTGCACGCCCACCGGGCGATGGAGGAGGGCTATCGGAGCGCGGCCTACCAGCTGCGGCCGCTCTTCGAGCCGCACACGATCGCGGAGATCTTGGCCACGTACCAGGCCGAGCGGACGCGCATCGTGCAGCGCGGGCGGGCGGCCCGGCTTGTGGAGCAGGCGCTACTGGCCCGAGAGCCACGTACAGGCGCGCGGTACCACCGCAAGCAGCCATGACCTCGTAGGGTCGACGCTCGTGACAACCCGATCAGATCTGATTACCGCTCTGGCCACGGGCAGGGCTCGGGACCTCATTGGCCTCGCCGAAAACGGTTGGCTGGACTTCAAGAGCGCCCCGTACGCTCTGGCCTCCGGCCGGAACAAGTTCGAGCTCTGCAAGGACGTGGCAGCCCTGGCCAACGCTCAGGGCGGCTTGCTCGTCCTTGGGGTCGAGGCGGAAAAAGAAGCTACCCAGGCGATCGAGATCGCGACCAAACTCAGGCCGTTTCCCAAGAATAGGGCCAACCTCGACGCCTACACCGACACCCTGAACGACAACCTCTGGCCGCGGGTAACCGTCGAGTTCCGGTGGTTCGAGGCGCCCGACGACATCTCAGGTCCCGATCACTTCTTCTTGGTGATCGACGTGGAACCGGTTCCGGAGGCAGACCGGTACGTCATCGCGCGACGCGTCCTGAGCGAGGACGACAAGCTGGTCGACGGCTTTGCCGTACCTCAACGCGCCGGGGACCGGACCACGTCCCTGCCCTCGCTGGAGGTCTATCGGCTCATGAACGACGGGCTGCGCAGTCGCATTCTCCTGCCAGTTCCTCCGCTCGAGCGAGGCCCAGGGACCGACCGCGCGGACGCGATGGTCGATGAGCTTGAACAGGTGCTGGACTGGAATGACAAACCGGCTCTGTTCTGGCAGAGCATTCCGCAGAATCCACCGTCGATTGCGGACCCAAGCATGTTGTGCAGAGGCAGCGATCAGATCGGCCCTTGGCTGCGGATCAGTCCGTTCGTGCTCACTGAGCTCACGCTGGAGTACTTCCGGCTTGCTGACAACGTCGTCATGACCAAGGTGCCTGGCCAGTGGCGGCACAGGGTCGTGGCGCGCCGGTTCAGGACCGAGGAGAAGACTCTCACACTTGCTCCCGGAATTGATTTGGCCAATACCTTCCGCTCCGACGCGCAACCCGCCAGTAGTTCCTCCTGGAACAAGAGCTGGGCCGCGGTCGGCGATCCAGAACGCGACGCGTACGAGGCGCTTTCTCGTATCTACGCCCTGTTCGGGGTCGACGTCGCCACCAACCACCTGGTCAACGGGGATCGGGTACCCATCACCGGCTTCACCGAGTGACTCGGGGTTGAAGGGAACCAGGTCGGGAGGTCGTCACACACGGCACCGCGTAGAGCGCGATTCGCTACGTTGGGCAAGTCGTGGAGCCTGAGACGACCGAGTCCGACGTCGACGAGATCACGCCCCACCAGCCGGTCGTGGTCGAGCCGCTGGTCAACATCGAGAAGCTCCGGGAGCTGCTCGCTCTGAAAGCCGAGTACGACGCGCTCGACTTCAAGTCGGTGCTCGACCTACTCAACGGCGCCGCCAGTCGCGAAACGCGACCTGGTGGAACTGGCCAAAGACATCGGTGCGATGCCGGTCAAGGGCGGCAACATCGTCATCGGCGTTGACGGGCGCGGCGCACCAACAGGTGCTGTGACCGAGGCACACACTAAAGGTGTTCGACGAAGCGTCGCTTCGGGACAAGCTCTTGACGTGGCTGCCGGTCACGCTGGAGATCCACACCCCATGCCATATGCGAGACGATCAGCACCACCTCGTGCTTATCTACGTTGCCCCCAACCCGCCGGGTGCGTTCTTCCACGCCCGCGAGGACGGCAGGAGCAATACCGTGTTTCAGGCGGGCGGTCCACGCAGCCGGACCCCTACGACGTGCGATACCAGGCTGCGCGGAGGGCCCGAATCTCTTCGGGGGTGCTCTCGCGGGCGATATAGGGGATGTCGAGGATGTGGCGACTGTCGGGCAGCTTGTCGCGGACCACGCTGGCGTCATCGAGGATCTGCGCGTAGACAGAGGCGCCGTCCATGCAGAACACGTCGATGAGTGTCACTCGCCCGTCGAGGGCCTGTCGCAGGTTGCCTGGGTTCAGGTCGATGCCGTCCCACCAGGGCAGCCTGGCTCGAAACTCGGTGTCGACCACGGCAGCGGCCTGCCGAACCTCTGCCAGAGGTGAGTCATCAGCCTCCTCTCGCCACCGGCGGGCGACCTCCTCAGCTTGCGCCGGCTCAAGCGGGGCCAGGAATTCCAGCACGACCAGGGTGCCGCCACCGTCCAGCGGGGTGTCGAAGGCTACGCGCGGCAGGTAAGGGTTGCCGAGCTGGCGGCGGCAGAGCTCAAGAAAGGCAGCGTAAGCCGGGTCGAATGGGCACACCCTAGCCACCCATAGCCCGTCGGGAGAGCGCAGACCGATCGCCCAGTCGCCGACACCGCACGGGGTCCAGCCCGCCAGCACCAGCTCTGCCGTGGCCTCGCGGTGGGTCATCGAGGGCCACGGCAGGTCGGGGAGCACCTGCGCAGCTTACGAGATCAGCGCGCCCGAGCGCACTTCGCCTCGTCCTCCGCCCTCCTTACGGGTTGTTTCATGGGCGACCCATGCACGCCGCCCGTGGCCGGGCGCGTCCTGCGCGGACGCCGCTGGTCCTCCATGTCTTCGCCGCCCTGGCCGAGCTCATCGCGAGCTCATCGTCGCCGATACCCACGAGGGACTTGCCGCCGCCAAGGGCCGCCGCCGCATCGACGGCCGCCCCGCCGTAGTTGACGCCGCATTGCTCAAGCCCGCCTGGGATCTGCTGCCCGACCCCGGCCGCTCCGTCACCTCGACCGCCAAGCTGCTCGCGTCTCGGTGGGGACTCTCTACAACCACATCCCTGGCCCCAAGCCCCTGCGCTCAGGACAGAACACAACGCCCCCAACCCAAGAAGGCATGACCTCGGACAGCGCCATCCTTTGGGCAGGCGACACACCGCCACCATCAAGATCGATCTCACCGATAACGGCCGTACCGCTGTTCCTCAGCCCCGTTTCTCCGGCAGCCCAAGCTGCTCCCAACCGGCACACGGATCCGTGACGAGCACCACGGCTCTGTCACGTTCAAGGCTCTGGCGAAGGTGTCGCCGACCGGCCGCCCGCACTTCCCTGGCGCTCAGTACGGCGCGGAGAACGTCGCGACCTGGAAGGAGCTCCAGGACGCGGCGTAGAACACATCCTCCATCGCCCGTTCCGGCTCCCCGACGGCGCAGGCGGGTAGCACACGGGCGGTGCCGCGCCTACTCGGTGGTTGCCCCCTTGGAGTGGACGGGGGCGCTCCGCCCTGTTGGTGTAGCTTCAGTCCAAATGCTCGGGGGCGGGTCGCCCGTTATCTTCGGTGCTGTTGGAGTGTCAGGCATGTTGGGGGCATGGAGGATTCAGAACGTGTCTGACGCGTTATCTATGGTTGGTCTGGCAGGTCAGACATGCACCATGCTCCTGGTGGCCATGGCATGATCCACTCGGTGCCCGCGTTGGGGCAGGCTGAGCCGTACGAGATGATCGTGCGGCGGTCGCCGCCGCACCTGCGCCCCTACGTGCTGGGGGCGGTGGGGTTCCGGACGCGGACGGCGGAGGACGCGCGGATGCTGCCGCTCAACGCGGCTACCTTGATCGTCGACTTCACCGGCATGAGCCCGATCGTCACCGGCCCGCGCGCCACCGCGACGTTCGCGGTCCGCACGCCGTGGCGTCACGGGATGGCGGTCGGGCTCACCCCCGCCGGGATGTCCGCGCTGACCGGCGCGCCGGTCCGGGAGGTGGCAGGGGCGACCGTGCCACTCGCCGACCTCCTCGGTGTCCGGGCCGAGGAGCTGGCGGGGCGGCTGGGCGAGTCAACGAGCTGGGATGAGCGCTTCGCCCTGTTGTGGGAGCGCCTGACGGCGTGGCTGCGCCCCGGCCCGGGACGCGACCACCTGATCATGAGCGCCTGGTGGCGGCTGCAGGCCCCGGACTGTCCGCGCACGATCGCGGGCCTGGCCGCCGAGCTCGGTGTCAGCAGGCGGTACGTCGAGCTCGGATTCCGCAGAGTGGTGGGGTTGTCACCCAAGACTGTCGCTCGGATCGCCCGCTTCCAGCGGACCATGGACAGCTGGCGCCGCCCGTCAGCCACCCTGGACGCGGCCCTGAGCTGCGGTTTCGCCGACCAGCCGCATCTCAGCCGGGAGATCAGGGCGATGTCGCAGCTGACGCCCGGACAGCTGTTCGCATTCGTTCAAGACACCGGGCGGCTCGCCGAATAGCGTGACTTTCCGCTCCCGGCCGAACGGCGTGCCGGGACGGGAAGGGGCAGCACGTCATGGGAGCCACGCTCGCCGACTTCGGCAAGGATCCTCTGGGGATCACCATCGTCAAGGCGGTGTTCCTGTTCCTCTTCCTGTCGCTGGGGGTCGTGTTCGGGGTCTGGTTCGAGCGCAAGCTCATCTCCAGGATGCAGAACCGCGTCGGACCCAACCGGGCGGGACCCTTCGGGCTCCTGCAGTCGGTGGCGGACGCGATCAAGATGGGGTTGAAGGAGGATCTCTTCCCCAACACCGTGGACAAGGTGCTGTATCTGCTGGCGCCGGTCATCATGGTGGTTCCGGCGTTCGTGGCGTTCTCGATCGTGCCGTTCGGGCCGAAGGTGTGGATGTTCGGGCACGAGACACCGTTGCAGCTGGTCGATCTGCCGGTGGCGGTGTTGTTCATGCTGGCGATGGGGGCCGTCTCGGTGTACGGGGTGGTGCTGGCCGGGTGGTCGTCGCGCTCGCCGTACGCGCTGCTCGGTGGTTTGCGTTCGGCGGCGCAGGTGGTCTCCTACGAGATCGCGATGGGCCTGTCGTTCGTGGCTGTCTTTCTCTTCGCCGGGACGCTGTCGACATCGGAGATCGTGAACGCGCAGACGTCGCTGTGGTACGGCATCCTGCTGCTGCCGTCTTTCGTGGTGTATGTGGTCTGCATGTTCGGTGAGGCGGCGCGGGTTCCGTTCGACCTGCCCGAAGGTGAGGGCGAGCTGGTCGGCGGGTTCCAGACGGAGTACTCCTCGTCGCTGAAGTTCGCTCTGATCATGATGGGCGAGTACCTGCACACGTTCACCGCCTCCGGCATCGCGGTCACCCTGTTCATGGGCGGCTGGCGGGCGCCGTTCCCGATCTCGCTGTGGGCGGGCGCGAACGAGGGCTGGTGGCCGATGCTCTGGTTCTTCATCAAGTTCGTGCTGACGTTCTGCTTCATCATCTGGGTCCGCGCCTCGCTGCCCCGCGTGCGCTACGACCAGCTCATGTCCTTGGGCTGGAAGGTTCTCATCCCGGTCAACCTAGGCTGGATCCTCCTCGTCGCCGCCGTCCGGACGATCACGCAGAGCCCGGGAGCCGTCTCCATCGCGCTCGGGGTCGTCATCGCCGTCGGCGTACTGACCATCTGGATGCGGTTCGACACCGTCGGCCAGCGGCGAAGAGAAGCCAGGAAGGCACAGGTCGACGCCGAGTTCGAGGAGCTCGGCGAAGAGCCGACCGCAGGCGGCTTCCCGGTACCGCCGCTCGATCTACCGCACTATCGCGGTCGCTGATCAGCCGCGCGGGCGGTGACCAGGGTGGCCTGCCGTTCGGCGAGCCGGACTACGGGTGATACCGGGAGGCCGGCCAGGGGGAAGCCGACGCCCGGGGCGATCCCGCCGGGCGGCTCCAGCCCAGGCGCAGCGTGGTAACGACGGCCGAGACGAACCCGGCCACCTGCCGGGCCCGCCTGGGCCGCCCTGCCGGGCCCGCTTGATGTCGGCCTCCAGGAAGCGGTCATTCAGGGTGAGGTTGCGCCGATGATGCCGGAGCCGTCCACCGACAACGTCACCTGCCGCACCCGCAGGCTCTGCATCTGCGCCTGGTCGCCGGGGGCGCGCACGAAGTCGCCAGGCGCGGTAGTCGGCCAGCGGCAGGAACCGGGCGGCGTACGGCTTGAGCTGGCGGGTGAGCTGCACCCGCTTCCCCCGCCGCGCGCTCGAGCGCGATCTGCGCCAGGAAGCGGGCGGTGCCTTCGTCGGAGACGCCGCCCTGGGACTGGGCGGCCTCCCACCGGCCCCACGGCATGATCGCGGACGGGTTGGTCACCTCGACGTTCAGCGACTCCTCCCCCATCACCAGGATCGAGGAGGCGGCGTCTTCCACACTGGCGTCGTCGGGCGCCTGGTCGATGTCGCGGCCCAACCGGAGTTCGACCGGCGCGGGCCCGGACGCGAGCTGGCGGGCCAGCGCGGTGCCCGCGTTCCACAGGCGCAGCGTGCGGCCCCGCATCGCCCAGTCGCACAGGCCCTGCTCGGCCAGGTTGATCAGCATGGCGAGCAGGTCCGTGCCGGGCTCGACACCGATCATCAGCTCGGCCTGCCACGGCTGGCCGGAGGAGTCGTGCGAGGCGGTGAAGTCGATGACGAGGCCGGGCAGGGTGCCGGGGCCTTGCCCTTCGTCGATGAACGCGGTCAGGATGTCGCCCGGCGAGGCGGTCTCGGACCGACGCTTGCCGTCGATCATGAACGCGCTGGGGTAGAGCAGTAGCTTGCGCAGCTGCCACGCCCACCCGGGGCAGTCGTAGGAGCGGGCCTTGGCCCGGTCGGTCGACTCGCCCGACCGCTTGATGCGCAGGAACCGGCCGTTGAGCGGCTCGACCCACGAGGTGGCCTCGACGGCGTACTCGATCGCGATCTCGCAGTGCTGGGCCAGCCGGTCAGCGCCGAGCGCCGACCCGGAATAGGACAGCTGCAGCGACGGCACGTCGTTGAGCGGCAGGCCCGCGTCGAAGCGGAGGTGGCCGGGCAGCAGGCCGAGCCGGGCGCCGTTCGGGGCGTAGGCGACCATGCGCAGGCCGTACCGTGGCCGGTCAGACGGGATGATCACCTGCATGGACGAAGGCCTCCGTCTGGTGTTGTGATGGAGATGCGGGCAGGGCCAACGGAGGGCGTATGCGCAAGATGGCGTTACCAGTCCTGACGGTTGCTCAATGGCTATCCGGTCGCAGCCGGGCGCCAGCAGAGCCCGCCGAGCGCAACGATCACGAGTCGCTGGTCGCCGCCCTTGAGCACGCTCAACGCTGGTACGAGCACCGCCTAGGCCTTGGCCTGCAGATCCTCAACTTCTACCTCGTCTCGATCGCCGTGATGGCGGCCGCCTACGTCGGTGCGCTGCAGGCGAAGCTGGACGCGGTAGCGGGTGCCATCGGCGTGATCTCGGCCATGGTCTCCCTCGCTGCGGCCATCGCCGGGTGGCGACAGCGCAGCCTCGCCCGACTGGCCCTCCAGCCGCTGGCCGAGCTCCAGGACCGGCTGGCCACCGCATCGGGCGTCGCCTCGCTACGGATGCTTGAGCGAAATCCCCGCCGGATGACCGCCATGCCCGTATCCCTCATCATGTTCACCATCGCCTGCGCGATCTCGATCACGGGAACCCTGTACGCCTGGTTGCGGTAACGGGGTGTTGAGCTGGTCGATGGCCGCCTGCAGGACGGCGTTCTCGTAGATGAGCTGGTCGATCCTGCGGCGCAGCGCGGCGATGATCGCCTCGTTGCTCACGGGCAGTTCGCGCACTGAACCTCCTCCACCGGCCGAACCGGTAACGATCGGGCATCCCAGCGCCTACGCACGGTCGCCAATGACTGAAATGGAAGACATGGGGTTACTGCCACGCCGCCAACCTGAACGCGCTGACTTCCCTGCAGCCCCAACAGACATCCGGCCTCCGCAGCTGCGCACCCCACGCCCGGCCGCATGGTGGATTGTCCCGATCACGCTGCTGGTCGGCGGCGTCGTCGGCGGCCTGGCCTGGCTTCTGCCGGCCGCCGGGTGGGCAGCGGCGGAGGCCTCCGCCCGGCAGGGCGCCATCCAGACCGCGCTGGCCGCAGGCGCCGGAGTTGGGGCAGCGGTGACCTTGATGCTCGCCTTCCGCCGCCAACGCCATCAAGAACACGCAGCGCACGTCACCGCCTACCTTGGCCAGTTCAACGCCGACCTGGCCAAGGAAGTCGCAGCCCACACCAAACATGACGCGACGGAGCGCCGTGTCACCGAGCTGTATATCAAAGCGGTAGAGCAGCTCGGGAGCGACCAGGCCGCCGTCCGCCTGGGCGGCCTGTATGCCTTGGAGCGCCTCGCGCAGGACAACCCGGGCCACCGTCAGACCATCGTGAATGTGATCTGCGCCTACTTGCGCGTGGACTACACCGACCCCGGACCCGTCTCGTCAGCCAAGCCCGCAGCTGACGCTGTAACTGCCGCAGTCCAGCCCGGAACGCATCCTGCCGCAACCGGCGACGTGTCCGATCAAAGAGGCGAACGCCACGTTCGCCTCACTGCCCAGAGCATCCTCACCGCCCACATCCGCGACGACCGCTGGGGGTACGAACGCGAGACCAGCCCCGCCGACGAAGGCCTTTGGGCGGAGATGAACATCGACCTGAGCGGCCCAACCCTCATCAATCTGGACTTCTTTCGGTGCCATGTCGCAGACGCCAGGTCCGTGGGGAAGCTTCTCCGGGGACGCAAAGCTGGTCGAGCGACTGAACGCCGGGAAGTCCACGGTTCTCTGGCGCGTAGAACACAGTGCGGACGGTCGGATGCGTGTGAGTGATCGTCTCGTGGTTGATCAACCACCTCGGGAAGGTCGGGACGAAGCCTTCACGCCCGAACTCGTCGTGCTCCGGGTGCTGGTGAGGTGCGAAGGTTCGCTGTCGAGTGGAATCAAGCCGCCCGGGTGGCCGGTGTTGAGGTTGTCGAGCAGGGCCGGCAGGGTCGATGCGTCGACGCGGCGGAGAAAGAGGGACCAGCCAGCGAGCTCGATCTCGGCTACGGAGCCGGGCAGGCGTGGTGGTGAGACGATCAGGGTGTCGCTCATGATCTTGGCCGGTTATGCGAGGGTGTCGGATCGCGACCGTGCTTCCGGCAGGATGGCCGCCTCCTACGCCCCACCCGCCGCCAGGTCCGCTCAAGTTAACGCTCCACGCCCTCGCTGGCATCGGAGCGGGCATTCTGCTCTATATAACCATCGTGATGGGTTTCGCGTTCTTGATCGCGACGACTCCGGCGTGGACGGTGTGGGTCGCGTTCCTGGGCATCGCCGTGGAATACGAGAACGCGGTGCCTGGGGAGCGACTGCGCGATCTCAGCTCCAAGATCACGTCATCGCTGCAGGAAACTGCGGGACTGGTGGGCGAGCTGACCTGTGAGCTTCACGCGCAGCAGGCCGCCAGTGAAGAACTGGCCCAGCGCTCGGCCGACGCAGCACGTCCTTGGGGTCAACCAGGAGCAGGCCGAGAAGATCCAGGCCCTCATGGCCGGAGCGGCCCAGACGGTTATCGATGCCAACGTCGTGGCCGGGAAACGGCAGCAGTGGACGTTCTTCGCCCTGGGCGTGCTGGTGTCCATCCCGATGGGGGTGGCCATCCCGGTTCGCCCCTGTTTGTTCGTGGAAACGAGTGAGCATGCTGACCGACTTCCTCCGTGACCAGTACTTCACGACGGCCTGGTTTCGGGCTGATGGCCTTCGTCTGGTTCGGCTGGTCGCAGGAGGATCCGCCCCGGTCCTGGCGTGTTTGGCTCGGAGCGGGCTCGGTGCTGGGGGTCGGGCTCGCCGTCGCCTTCGGTGTGCTCACCACCACCAACTAGGGTCAGCCCACGGCCCTGGCCGCTGAGTGCCACTGGTTCGGGGTGCTGGTCGCGGCTGCGGGCCTGGACTGCCCGGTGCTGGCCAGGCGGGGGCGTGTCCCGGTGGATGGCCTGGTGGGTCGCCCTTCTCGTCGCGGCGCACTTCCTGCCCCTGGCGGTGATGCCGCAGGACGCCGGGACGGCCGTCGTGGGCGCTGTCCAGCTACACGCGCTCGGCGCGGTGGTGCCGCGCCTGCGCGCCGAGCTGGTTGCCTGCAGCCGGATCGCCGGGCCGAGCATGGGCGTGACCCTGCTGCTGAGCGCGGCGATCGGCGCGATTCCGGCGGTTGTTGTACCGCCCGCTACGAGAGCGCCGACAACGCGGCCCGCCGGTCGGTCTCCAGGCTGGACCGGCCACGCAACGTCAGCAGCGCGCCCAGCACCAGCGGCACCGCGAGGAGCGCGTAGGCCACCCGCAGCGAGCCGGTGGCCTCCGACGCCGCGCCCACCAGCAGCGGGCCGAAGGCCCCGGCCAGGGAGACGACGAACTGCGACAGGGCGAAGCCCAGTCCCCGGCGCGCGGCCGGGACGACGTCGGCCACGGCGGCGGTGAGGGCGGGGATGGCCAGCATGATGCCGAAGTTGGCCACCCCCAGGAAGAACAGCTGGACCGGCAGCAGCGGCACCGCCACCGAGGCGGCCAGGCTCAGCGCGCCGATCATCAGGCCGATGGCGCCGAGCGTCACGCGCCGGTGCGACCAGCGGTCGCCCAGCCGGGCGCTGACCAGCGCGCCCGCGATCATCCCGACCAGCCCCACCGATCCGGCGATGGCGGAGGCAGCGCCGCTCGACAGCCCGAAGGTCCTGGCGTAGAAGGTCGGCAGCCAGAACATCAGGCCGCCCAGGCCGAAGAAGAGCGTGCTGAGCCCGATCACGATCGCGCGCAGAGTCCTGATCGTCAGCAGGCCGCGCATCTCCCGCAGCGTGGAACCGCGCGGCGTGACGTGCTCCGGCGCCGCGGGCACCTCTCCCGTACGGAGCAGCTCGATGCGGTCGCCGGTGCCCCTGGCCGGCTCTCGCAGGGTCAGGCAGAGCAGCGCGATGACGATGCCGGGCACCGCGACCAGGAAGAACATCGTGCGCCAGCCGTACAGCCCGGCCAGCGCGCCGCCCGCGATGACGCCGCCGGCGGGACCGGCGAAGTAGCCGAACCTCTCCAGCGCGAAGGCCCGCGCCCGGCTGCTGCCGGGGAAGTAGTCGGCCAGCAGGCTGGAGCCCGCGGGGTTGTAGAGCAGCCCGGCGCCGCCGAGCATGACCCGCACCGTGAACAGCATGGCGTAGGTGGTGACCAGGCCGCTGCCGAGGGTCAGCAGCGACCAGACCCCCACCACGGCGGCCAGGATCCAGGTCCTGCGGCCCCGGTCGGCGAGGCGGCCGGCCGGGATGAGCAGAATGATCCCGGCCACCGCCGCCGCGGAAGCGATCGCGCCGCCCGCCGTGTCGCCGAAGCCGAGCTCCCGCTGGATGACCGGCAGCGCCCCTGCCATGAGGTTGAACTCCACCCGGTCGATGAAGGCCACAAGGGCGATGCAGACGGCGGGCCACCAGCCGAACGGGGCGGCCGAGTCGAGCCTGACCCGTAAGGGCGGCCGACCCGCCACCGGGATGTCGACGTGCTCGTCAGCGGTCATGGTCGCTCCTCGGATGCGGGTCCTGGTGGCCCACATCGTTATGGAAACAGCGTTTCCCGTCAACGAGGTGCCCGGCTACTTTGGAAACCACGTTTCCCTCCGGGAGGTCACATGGACTATCCCCTCTCCCTGGCCCTCGTCGATTTCCTGCCCGTCGTGGCCATGGCGATCGGCATCACCCTGCTGGTGCCGCTCCTCGAAGGACCCGCCCGCGTGGCGGCAGGCACGGGTGGAGCCCTCGTCGTCCTCGGCGGCGCGCTGAAGGCGGTCTGGAAGCTCCTGGTGGCGGCGGGAGGTCCCGACGTCGCCATCCTGTCCGCGGTGCAGTTCTACCTGTTCGCACCCGGGTTCACGTTGCTGGCCTGGGCGGTGCTGGCCCCCAGGGCGCCGTGGTGGGCGTTCGCGGCCCTCACCGGGTCGGGGCTGGCCGCGGCGGTCGCGACCGGCGCCACCTGGCCGCTCCTGCTGATCACCACGGTCTGCGCCACCCTGCTCTCCGTTCGCCTGCTGCTGCTCTCCAGGCGGCTCGCCGAGCGGCTGCTGTTCGGCTTCAACCTCCTCGGCACGTACGCGATGGGACTGCTGGCCTCGCGCCCCGAGCAGACCATCGCCCTGCAGTGGGTGGAGGAGTCGCTCAACACGCTCATCTGGACGGCCTTCGCCGTGGCCGTCTGGCGCATGCGCACGACCACGCCGGTCACCGCGCCGGCATCCACGTCGATGGGAGAAAGATCATCGTGACCTTCCCGAGGCGGCTGGCGGCCGTCACGCTCGCCACCCTGATCGCGACGGCCGCCCTGGCGGCGCCTGCCGCGCAGGCCGACACACCCACCTGGGTGAGCAGCCACGACACCCACGTCGGGGCCGATCCCGCCACGGTCCACGTCCCGCCCGGCCGCGCGGCCCTCCCGGTCGCCCTGCTGCTCCAGGGCGGCAACGTGCCGAAGGAGAGCTACAGCCGCTTCGCCAGGACCGTCGCCGGGTTCGGCTTCGCCGTGGTGGTGCCCGACCACCTGCGCGCCGTCGGACCGGTGACGGGGCTCTTCGCCGAGAGCCTGCAGCTCCAGGCCACCGTGCAGTGGGCCGCCGAGGAGAACGTGCGGGCGGACTCACCGCTCGCCGGGCGCCTCGACGCGGGGCGCCTGGTCCTGCTGGGACACTCCTTCGGCGGCGCCGCCGGGCTCTTCTCGCTCGGCGACACCTGCATGCCGCCGTTCTGCTTCGGCCCGGTCTACCAGCGGCCGGGGGCGCTGCGCGCGGCGGCGTTCTACGGCGCGAGCACGGGAGTCCCCATCGCCAACGCCGGGCTGCCGGTGGCCCTCGTCCAGGGCGACGCGGACGGCTCCAACCTCCCGGCGGCCGCGCGGGCCACCTACGACTCGCTCGGCTCGCCCCCGAAGGTCCACGTCAGCGTCCAGTGGGCCAACCACTACGGCCTCACCGACACCCAGACCCCGCCAGGGGCCCGCCCCGACCCCTCACCGCAGACGCTCTCCCAGGACGACAGCATCGACGCCGCCGCCCGGTGGAGCGCGCTGTTCCTGCGCGCCTCCCTGGGGGACAAGCTCGCCGAGGCGTACGTCTACGGGTTCGGCGACGCCGCCGACCCCCACGTCACGGTCGCGCACGAACGAGGCTGATTCGCTGAACGGGTCGGCCCGCTGAACCGCGGCCACCGAGGGCGCCGCTTGGCCCGAGGTGGCCGCTTCACATCGCCCGGCACGTATAAGCGCACCAGCACGTCAGGCCGTCGACCGGCTCCCGGCCGCGACGGCTCGTTCGATGTCGACCAGCGCCGCCAGCTGCGCCCCCGTCAGCGCCCGCCCGAAGTGCCGCTCGATCGACGCCAGGTGCCCGGGTGTCGCCTCCTCGTAGGCCTGCCGTCCGGCCCCCGTGAGCAGCACGTCGTCCCCCCGCCCGTCGAGCTCGCACGCCTCTCGCGCGATCAGCCCCCGCCGTTCCATCCGGCCGAGCTGGCGCGACAGCCGCCCGTGGGCCCACTGCAGCTTCGCGGCGAGGCCTCCGACCCTGACGCACGTCTCCGCGCTCGCCAGCCCGGCCGCCGCCGCCAGCACCTCGTAGTCGGCCATGGACAGGCCGGAGTCACGCTCGAGGTCGCGGGCCACCTCCGCGTCGACCAGGAGCTGCAGCCTGCGGTAGGCGGCCCAGGCGTCGCGGGCCGCCTGGTCGTGTGGGCCGGATCGCGTCATGGCACCCACTCTACCGAAACCTAGTTACATGTAACGAACTTCGGTGCTACCTTCTTCGTTACATGTAACGAAGATTCCCGGAGGGGACCGCACATGCACACCGTCAACGGCGTAGACCTGGCCACCGAGACCTTCGGCGACCCCGCCGACCCCGCGATCCTGCTGATCCACGGCGGCGGTCACAGCCTCCTGAACTGGGAGGAGGAGTTCGTCCAGCGCCTGGCCGACGGCCGGCGCCACGTCATCCGCTACGACAGCCGGGACGCCGGCCGCTCGACCGGCTCACCGGCGGGGGCGCCGCCGCACGATCTGCGTGACCTCGTCGCCGACGCCGCCGCCCTGATCGAGGCGCTCGGCGTGGAGCGCGCGCACCTGGTGGGCATGTCGCAGGGCGCCGCGATCGCCCAGCTCGTGGCGCTCGACCACCCCGACCGGGTCGCCACGCTCACCCTGGCCTCCTCCACTCCAGGCGGCCCCGGCCACCCGTACGACGACCTGCCGGGCATGACGCCCGAGCTCCTGGCCGCGCTCTCGGCCGAGGCGCCGGAGCCCGACTGGCACGACCGGGCCGCCGTGATCGACCATCTCGTCGAGGCCGAGCGACCCTTCGCCGCCGCCGGCCATTTCGACGAGCCGGCCGTACGCCGGCTCGCCGAGCGTGTCGCCGGGCGTTCCCTCGACATCGCCGCGCAGCTCACCAACCCGTTCCTGCTGGACGCGGGCGAGCCCTGGCGGCAGCGGCTCGGCCAGATCAAGGCCCCGACGCTCGTACTGCACGGCACCGACGACCCCTTCGTCCCCGTGGAGCACGGCCGGGCCCTGGCCGCGGAGATCCCCGGCGCCCGCTTCGTCGCCATGGAGCGGACCGGCCACGAGGTCTTCCCGCGGCGCCACTGGGACACGGTCGTCGCCGCGATCCTCGCCCACACCTCCTCCCGCTGACGGCCCTCAGGCGGGCCACGTTCCGGCACGGCCCAGTTGCGCCGGGACCGGCGCCCCGAGCCGCTCCTCGATCAGCGCCGCCGCCGACAGCGTGGCGGCCAGGTCGATCCCGGTCGCCACCCCCGATCGATGCAGCATGTAGAGCAGGTCCTCGGTGGCGATGTTGCCCGTGGCGGCCGGGGCGAAGGGGCAACCGCCGATCCCTCCGGCGCTGGAGTCGAGGGCGGCGGCGCCCAGCTCCCACGCCGTCAGGGCGTTGGCGTAGCCGGAGTTGCGCGTGTTGTGGAAGTGGAAGCGCAGGGGCGCCCGGCTGACCTCGCGCACCGCGGCCGTCACCCGGCGCACGTCGGCCGGGACGCCGACGCCGATGGTGTCGGCCACGGCGATCTCGTCGGCGCCGGGACAACGCCGGACCAGCTCGGCGACCCTGGCGGGGCTCACCTCGCCCTCGAAGGGGCAGCCGAAGCCCGCGGCGACGGTCAGCGTCACGCCGAGCCCCGCGCCGTGCGCGCGTTCGGCGATCACGCCGAAGCCCCGCACCGCGTCGTCCACGCTCATGCCCTGGTTGCGCCGCGAGAAGGTCTCGGTGGCCACGACCACGACGTTGACCTCGTCCACCCCGGCGGCCAGCGCACGATCCAGCCCGCGCTCGTTGAGGACCAGCCCCGCGTAACGCACCCCGGGGATCCGCGGCACGCGGGCCATGACGTCCTCGGCGTCGGCCATCTGCGGCACCAGGCGCGGGTGCACGAAGCTGACCGCCTCGACCCGCCGCAGTCCGGCGGCCACGAGTGCCTCGATGTAGGCGACCTTCGCCGCGGTGGGCACGATCACCTTCTCGTTCTGCAGGCCGTCGCGCGGACCCACCTCGACGATCTCTACATTCGCGGATTGCATACAACCTCTTGTCACAGAGCGGCCATCTGCCCATCATGGTGACACCACCGGCGAAGGAATGTACACATGTCGATTGCCGACAACATCAGGAGCCTGATCCTGGGCGGCCAGTACGCCCCGGGCGACAGGCTCGGCGAGGTGGAGCTCGCCGAGGCTCTGGGCGTCAGCAGGACTCCGGTGCGCGAGGCGCTGCGGCACCTGCGGTCCGAGGGCCTGGTGGAGATCGTCGCCAACCGCGGCGCGCGGGTGGTGGAGTACCCCGACGAGGACCTGGAGACCATCTTCGAGCTGCGGGCGCGGATCGAGGGCCTGGCCGCCCGCCAGGCGGCCGCCACGGCCACCACCCGTGACGCGGAACATCTGCACAAGGTGGCCGTCTCCATCCGCGACCACGCAGAGAGCCGCGACCTCGACTCCGTCTACCGGCTCAACGCCGAGTTCCACCGCACGCTGGTACGGCTCGGCGGCAGCGCGATGCTCGCCCAGTCGATCAGCTCCCTGATCCACTCCCCCGTCCTGCTGCGCACCTACAACAGCTTCGACGCCGAGGCCATGCGGCGCAGCGTCAACCACCACATCGAGATCGCGGCAGCCGTACACGCCGGAGACCCGGACTGGGCCGAGGCGGTCATGCGCGCCCACCTGTTCTCGGCGCGGGCGTCCCTGCTCGGACCCAGAACCCCACCCAGGAAGCAGGCATGAGCACCCACCCCCTGGACGACATCCGCGTCGTCGAACTCGGACAACTGCTGGCCGGACCGTTCTGCGGCCAGTTACTGGGCGACTTCGG
This sequence comes from Nonomuraea soli, assembly GCF_013761175.1. Taxonomy (GTDB): domain Bacteria; phylum Actinomycetota; class Actinomycetes; order Streptosporangiales; family Streptosporangiaceae; genus Nonomuraea; species Nonomuraea soli. The sequence continues at coordinate 712,837 of NZ_JACDUR010000002.1, read as the reverse complement.
CGCCGAGGTCATCAAGGTCGAGGACCCGGGCAGGGGCGACCCGATGCGGCAGTGGGGCAGGGAGAAGCCGTACGGCAAGTCCCTGTGGTGGCCGGTGGTGGCGCGCAACAAGAAGTCGGTCACCTGCGACATGCGCACCCCCGAGGGACAGGACCTGGTGCGCCGCCTGGTCGCCGAGTCGGACGTGCTGCTGGAGAACTTCCGCCCCGGAACCCTGGAGCGCTGGGGCTTGGCCCCGGAGGAGCTGCACGCGATCAACCCCGGGCTGGTGATCACCCGCGTCACCGGCTTCGGCCAGACCGGGCCGTACGCCCCCAGGGCGGGTTACGGCTCGATCGGCGAGGCGATGGGCGGCCTGCGCCACGTCACCGGCGACCCCGACCGGCCGCCGTCGCGCACCGGCATCTCGCTGGGCGACTCGCTGGCCGCCACCCACGCGTGCGTCGGCACCCTGGTCGCCCTGCACCAGCGTGAGCGCACCGGCCGCGGCCAGGTGGTCGACTCGGCGATCTACGAGGCGGTGCTGGCCATGATGGAGTCGCTGGTGCCGGAGTGGCAGCAGGCCTCCTACCAGCGCGAGCGCACCGGCCCCGTGCTGCCGAACGTGTCACCCAGCAACGTCTACCCCACCCTGGACGGCGACGAGATCCTCATCGCCGCCAACCAGGACAGCGTCTTCCAGCGCCTGGCCACCGCGATGGACAGGCCCGAGCTGGCCAAGGACCCCCGCTACGCCACCCACGGCTCCCGGGGCGAGTCGATGGACGAGCTCGACGGGATCATCGCCGCCTGGACCGGCGGCCTGCCCGCCGACGACCTCCTGCGCACCCTGAACGACAACGGCGTCCCGGCCGGGCGCATCTACACGGCCAAGGACATGTTCGCCGACCCGCACTTCGCCGCCCGCGAGGCGATCGTCCGGGTCCCGCATCCCGACTTCGGCGAGCTCGCCATGCAGAACGTCGTGCCCAAGCTGTCGGAGACGCCGGGAAGCGTGCGCAGCGCCGGCCCGTCGCTCGGCCAGCACAACGACGAGATCTACCGCGGCCTGCTGGGTCTGTCCGACCAGGAGTTCGCCACCCTGCGGTCCGCCCGGGTCATCTGAAAGGACTCCCCCCATGCGATACCGGCTCGGGGTGGACGTCGGAGGGACGTTCACCGACATCCTCCTCATCGACCAGGACACCGGGCGCTCCTTCCGCGCCAAGACCCCGTCCACTCCCCACGACCAGTCCGTCGGCGTCCTGTCCGGCATCGAGCAGGTCTGCTCCCAGGCCGGCGTCGCCCTGCCCGAGATCGCCCAGGTCCTGCACGGCACCACCGTGGCCACCAACGCCATCCTGGAGGGCAGGGGCGCCCGCGTCGGCCTCGTCACCACCCAGGGTTTCCGCCAGGTGCTGCAGATCGCCCGCTCGTTCGTCCCCGGCGGCCTGGCCGGATGGATCATCTGGCCCAAGCCGGAGCCGCTGGCCGCGCTGGAGGACACGGTGGAGGCCGTCGAGCGGGTGGCCGCCGACGGTTCGGTGGTGACGCCGCTCGACGAGGACGACCTGCGCGCCAAGCTGCGGCGGCTGAAGGGCGTCGAGGCCCTGGCCGTGTCGCTGATCAACTCCTACGCCTTCGACGGCCACGAGCGGCGCATCGCCGCGATCGCCGCCGAGGAGCTGCCGGGCGTCCCCGTCTCGGTCTCCTCCGCGGTGCTGCCCGAGATGCGGGAGTACGAGCGGACGATCACCACGGTCGCCAACGCCTACGTGCAGCCGTACGTCGCCCGCTACATCGACAACATCGACGAGCTCACCGACGGCCAGCTGTACATCCTGCGCAGTGACGGCGGCCTGGCCTCCGCCCCCGCCGCGGCCGGCGGCCCGGTCAACCTGCTGCTGTCCGGACCGGCCGGAGGCGTGGCGGGCGCCACCTGGGTGGCCGAGCAGGCCGGATTCCCCGACTTCCTCACCTTCGACATGGGCGGCACCTCGACCGACGTCGCTTTGGTGCAGAACCTCCAGCCCCGCATCGGCCGCGAGACCACGGTCGGCGATCTGACCGTGCGCTCCGCCTCGGTCGACGTGCGCACGGTCGGCGCGGGCGGCGGCTCGGTCGCGCACGTGCCCGAGCTTACCCGCGCCCTGCGCGTCGGGCCGCAGTCGGCCGGCGCGGAGCCCGGCCCCGCGGCCTACGGCAAGGGCGGCACCGACCCGACCGTGACCGACGCCAACGTCGTGCTCGGCTACCTGCCGACGAACCTGGCGGGAGGGGCGATCTCGCTCGACCGCGAGCGGGCGCACGCCGCCGTGCGGAAGGTCGCCGACGCCATGGGCCTGCCGTCCGCGGAGGCGGCCGCCCAGGGCATCGTCGACATCGTCAACGAGAACATGTTCGGCGCCCTGCGGCTGGTCTCCGTGCAGCAGGGCTTCGACCCCCGCGACTTCGCCCTGGTCGCCTTCGGCGGCGCCGGGCCGCTGCACGCCAACGCGCTGGGCCGGCTGACCGGCTCGTGGCCGGTCATCATCCCGCCCTCCCCCGGCGTGCTGTGCGCCTACGGCGACGCCACCACGTGCCTGCGCGACGAGGCGGCGCGCACCCACATCCGCCGTTTCTCCCAGCTCACCGACGCCGGCCTGAGCGAGCTGCTGGCCGAGCTCGCCGAGACGGCCTCGGCGAGCCTGGCCGAGCAGGGTGTGCCCGCCGCCGACCACACGGTCGGCTACCAGGTGGACGTGCGCTACCACGGTCAGGGCTTCGAGATCCCCATCGCGATCGATCCCGGCATGGGCCTGGAGGCGCTCGGCAAGGCCTTCGACGCCGAGCACGAGCGGCTGTTCTCCTTCCTGCTGTCCAACGAGCGCGAACTGGTCAGCGCCCGCGCGTCGGTCAGCGGGCCCCGCCCCAACGTGCGCCCGGTCACCCTGGCCGCCGGAACCGAGGACGCCTCGGCCGCCGCGACGGGCACCCACGAGGTGTGGATGGACGGCGGCTGGGCCGAGGCCACCGTCTACGACCGCGCCGCCCTGCTGGCCGGCAACCTCGTCGCCGGCCCCGCGATCGTCGTCGAGATGGACTCCACCACTCTTGTGCTGCCCGGCCACGCGGCCCTCGTCCACGAGAGCGGCAGCCTGCTCATCCGCCCGATGGAGGCATGATGGCCCAGCTCATCCAGACCGCCACCACCCCGCTCGGGCGCGTGGACGTCGACCCGGTCACCCTCGACATCATCGAGAACGCGCTGCGCAACGCCCGCCACGAGATGGACGAGGTGCTCTTCCGCACGGCCCTGTCGCCCGGCATCCGGGAGCAGCACGACGAGTTCCCCCTCATCGGCGACCCCGAGGGGCGCATGGTGGTGGGCCAGTTCGGCCTGTCGATCCCGGCGCTGCTGGACCGGTTCGAGGGCACGGTGGAGGAGGGCGACGTCCTGCTCACCTCCGACCCCTACGCGTGCGACGGCGCCATCAGCCACGCCAACGACTGGCTGGTGGTCATGCCCATCTACGTCGACGGGCGGATCGTCGGCTGGGCCTCGATGTTCGGCCACATGTCCGACGTCGGCGGCAAGACGGCCAGCTCGATGCCGGCCGACGCCCGCACGATCTTCGAGGAGGGCGTCGTCATCCCGCCCTTCAAGCTGTACGCCAAGGGCGTGCTCAACGAGGACGCGCTGCGCATCATCCTCAACCAGGTGCGCCGCCCCGACTGGAACCGCGCCGACCTCAACGGCATCGTGGCCGCCTGCCGTACGGCATCGAGGCGGATCCAGGAGCTGTGCGCCCGGTTCGGCGCCGACACCTACACCTCGGCGCTCGAAGCGCTGCTCCAGCGCAACCACGACGCGATGAAGATCCTGCTGGCGACGCTGTTCGAGGACGGCGAGACGCTGACCTTCACCGACTACATCTGCGACGACGGCGTGGGGCACGGGCCGTACGAGCTGGTGCTGTCGCTGACCCGCACCGGCGACAAGGTGCTGCTGGACTTCACCGGATCGGCGCCGCAGGCCCAGGGGCCGATCAACTACTACCTCAACGAGAACCTCGTCCGGATGTTCTTCGGCATCTACCTGATCACGGTGGCCGACCCGCAGATCCTGTGGAACGACGGCTTCTACCCGCTGGTGGACGTGCTCATCCCGGACAGGACCTTCTGGAAGCCGGAGTACCCGGCCGCGCTCAACGCCCGCAACCACGGCGTGGGCCGCATCTTCGACCTGTTCGGCGGCCTGCTCGGCCAGAAGACGCCCGACCTGCTCAACGCCGCGGGGTTCTCCTCGTCGCCGCACTTCATGTACGCGGGCGAGGGCTTCCAGCTCTACTCGATCGGCTTCGGCGGCATCCCGGGCAGGCCCATCGGCGACGGCCCCGACGGGCACTCGTTGTGGCCATCGTTCACCAACATCCCGTGCGAGTTCCTCGAGTCGTACTACCCGCTGCGCATCGAGCGCTGGGAGACCGTCGCCGACACCGGCGGCGCGGGACTGCACCGCGGCGGCAACGGCGTGGACGTCTCCTACCGGTTCCTGGCGCCGGGCACGATCGCGATCCACGACGACCGCTGGCTGACCTACCCGTGGGGGGTCAACGGCGGCGCGCCGGGCGCCCGCGGGCGCAAGTGGATCGAGCGGTCCGACGGCCGGGTCGAGACACTGCCCAGCAAGATCCACGACGTTCCCGTCGCCCCCGGCGACGTGCTGCACTTCGTGACCTGGGGCGGCGGCGGCTGGGGCGACCCGCTGCGCCGTGACCCGGCCCTGGTCGCCCTGGAGGTACGGCGCGGCCTGGTGAGCGCGGAAGGCGCCCGCCACTACGGCGTGGTGTGCACGCCCGAGGGCGCCGTGGACGATGCGGCCACCGCCCGGCTGCGCGAGGAGCTGGAGCGCACCCGGCCGGAGCCGGCGGTGTTCGACATGGGGCCGCCCCTGGCCGAGATCCTCGCCCGCTGCGAGGAGGAGACGGGCCTGCCCGCCCCGCTCCCCCCGGTGTCGCGGTGATCCGGCCCCACGAGGAGGTGTACGGGCGCTCGCTCCCCTTCGGCGAGCGCCCGGCGCTGCTCCTCGTCGACCTCATGCGCGCCTACTTCGAGCCGGGCGAGGAGCTGTTCATCGGCTCGCGGGAGTGCCTGGAGTCGGCCTCTCGGGTGCTGGCCGCCGCGCGGGCGGCCGCCGTACCCGTCGTGCACACCCGCGTCGCCTTCGGCGCGGGCGGAGCCGACGGCGGGCTGTTCTTCCGCAAGGTGGCGCCGCTGCGCCACCTGGTCGGCGACGGCCCGCTGGGCGAGCTCATGCCGGAGGTGGCGCCCGCGGACGGCGAGCTGGTGGTGGTCAAGCAGTACGCCAGCGCCTTCTTCGGCACCACGCTCGCCTCCACCCTGCGGGTCCAGGGCGTCGACACGGTCGTGCTGGCCGGCGTCTCGACCAGCGGCTGCATCCGCGCCACGGCCGTCGACGCGATCCAGCACGGCTTCGTGCCGATCGTGGTACGGCAGGCAGTCGGCGACCGCGATCCGCGCCCGCACGAGGCCAACCTCTTCGACATCCAGGCCAAGTACGGCGAGGTCTGGGAGGAGCCGGACGTGGTCAGTCAGCTGGCGCGGTCGATCGCCTGATAGGTGGAGCGCAGGTGCTCGAGGTGCGCCCCTGCGGCCTCGCTCGCGCCCTTCTCGTCGCCCGCCTCGACGCGGGCGAGGATCTCGCGATGGTCGCGGTCGACCTCGTGCCAGAACCGGTCCGGCGCGCGCTCACGCAGGAACCGCTCGTCGAGCACCTGGAAGACGGGCTGGGCGACGACCTCGAGCACCGGGTTGCCGGAGGAGCGCAGCAGCAGGGTGTGGAAACGTTTGTTCGGCTCGTGCATCTCCTCCAGCGGCAACGTCGCCGGGTCGAAGAGCGCGGCACGCAGCTCGTCGAGGTCGTCCTGGCTGCGTCGCAGCGCGGCCAGGCCGGCCGCCGGCACCTCCAGCAGCGCGCGGATCTCCAGCAGCTGGTCAACGGTGATCCGCGTGTCGGCGGCCAGCAGGTTGAAGCTGGTGTGGAGGTAGTCGCCGATCTGCTCCGGCCGCGGCGCCACCACGAAGCTGCCCCCGCTCACCCCGCGCAGCGTCGCGATCAGGTTCTGGCTGGCCAGCAGCCGCAGCGCCTCGCGCACGGTGCTGCGGCTGACGCCGTAGCCGGCCGACAGCTCGGGTTCGACGGGCAGGCGGTCGCCGGGGCGGAACTCTCCGGCGAGGATGCGCTCCCGGAGGCTCGTCGCGAGCCGGTGATAGGCGGGAATGGACACCTGAGCATCCTAGGCGAAAACGTCAGACTTTCCATTGACGAGCGACGGCGCCACACGACATGATTTTGAAATGGCGTTTCACCCTGTGGAACAAGGAGGTGTCGCGATGCCGCTCCTGCCCGGAGGCGCCCCGCTGTCCATCGCCGGCGGAGTCCGCGAGTTCGGCGGCGCCACGCCCGGCGCGATCGCCGTGTCCGACGGCGACCGGAGACTGAGCTACCGCGGGCTGCACGACCACTCCAGCAGGCTGGCCAACCTCCTGCTCCGCGAGGGCCTGCGGCCGGGCGAGCGGGTGGCCGTCCTGCTCGGCAACCGCATGGAGTACCCCGAGATCGCCTGCGGCATCGCCAAGGCCGGGCTGGTCATGGTGCCGATCGCGCCGCGGCTCACGCCCGCCGAGGCGGCCTACATCATGGGCCACTCGGGCAGCCGGGCGCTCATCCTGGACAACGCGCTGAGCTCCATCGTCGAGGACTGCGCGCCCCCCACCGTGCTGTCGATCGGCGGGACGGGGCTCGGCCCCTCCTACGACGCGATGATCTCGATGGCGCCCGCCACCGACCCGCGCATCGCCGTCGACGAGCGCGACCCGTTCTGCGTCGCCTACACCTCCGGGACCACCGGCCGCCCCAAGGGCGTCGTGATCAGCCACCGCTCCAGGTCGCTGACCTTCTACGCCGCCGCCCTGGAATGGGGCCTCGGCCTGGGCCGCCGCACGATCGCGGTGGCGCCGATGTACCACGGCGCCGGCTTCGCCTTCGGCTACGCGCCCGTCTTCACCGGCGGATCGGTGGCGATGCTGCGCTCCTGGGATCCCGAACGGCTGCTCGCCATGATCGAGCGTGAGCGCGCCCAGTCGGTCTTCCTGGTCCCCACCCACGCCCACACGATCCGGGCGCTGGGCGAGGCGGCGCTGCGCAAGCACGACCTGTCGTCACTGGACACGCTCTACTTCAACGCCGCCGCGTTGCCCGGACCGCTCAAGGAATGGGTGATGGACGCCTTCCCCGGCGTCGGCGTGCACGAGCTGTACGGCTCGACCGAGGCGGGCATCGTCACCAACTGCCGCCCGGCCGACGCGCGCCGCAAGATCGGCTCCGTCGGGCAGCCCTGGTTCATGACCGACGTGCGCGTCGTCGACGACGAGGGCAACCCCGTCGGCCCCGGCGAGCGCGGCGAGCTGTTCAGCCGCTCGCCGTACCTCATGAACGGCTACCTCGACGACCCCGAGGCCACCGCCGCCTGCGTCACCGACGACGGCTACCTCACCAGCGGCGACATCGTGGTACGCGACGAGGAGGGCTACATCTCCATCGTCGACCGTAAGAAGGACATGATCATCTCGGGTGGGGTGAACATCGCGCCCCGCGAGGTGGAGGACGTCATCGCCGCCTTCCCCGGCGTCGCCGAGGCCGCCGTGGTCGGCCTGCCGGACGACCGGTGGGGCGAGGTCGTGGCCGCCTTCGTCGTCACCCTGCCCGGCGCCTCCGTGGCCTCGGAGGCCCTCGACACGCACTGCCGTGCCAGCCTGTCCGGCCCCAAGCTCCCCCGGCGCGTGGAGTTCGTCACCGCGCTCCCCCGCAACGCCGCGGGCAAGATCCTCAAGCGCACCCTGAAGGAGAGTTATGCGCCCCCACGTTGAACTGATCCAGGAAGACGACTACATCTGGCACGGCGCCGAACTCGTCGCCGGTGAGGGCCGCGCCAGCGAGCGGCGGCTGTCGGTGGACGAGGAGGACGGCTCCTCCTCGCTGCGCATCGACTTCCACACCGACTGGGGTCGCGGTCCCGGCGTGCACCACGCCAACACCGAGTACTACGTGCTCGAAGGCTCCATGACGTACGGCGGGCGGAGCATCGGCAAGGGCGGCTACGTCCACGCGCCCAAGGGCGTGCCCACCGAGGCCATCACCTTCGCCGAGGGCACGCGGATCCTGCACTACCGGGAGTTCGGCGACGCCGGATTCGACCTGGGAGCCGCCCGCTGGGACAACGCCCGCGAGGAGATCATCGTGATCGACAGCGACGCGATGAGGTGGGACGCCGTGCCCAACCCCGGCCCCATGCCCGGGCTCTTCATCAAGTACCTCCACGTGGACCCGGTGACCGGCTTCTACACCCGCCTCGTGCACGCCCAGGAGGGCTGGGCCGACCACCGCCTGGCCCACCACCCCTGCTACGAGGAGGCCTACACCGTCCAGGGGCACATGGAGTACAACTTCGGCACCCTCGACCTGGGCACCTACTTCTTCCGTCCCGCCCGCGTCAAGCACGGCCACTTCACCACCATGGAGGGCGGCGCCACCTGGCTGCTGCGCTCCGACGGCGAGCTGCACAACTGGTACACCCAGAACGAGTGGGTGCGCTGGGGCGGCGAGGCGGTCAACTACGGGCCGAACGGCGGGCGCATGCGCTGGTCGCAGTCGACCCACGACCTGGCCTCCCGGCCGACCTGGCGCAGCGAGCGCGACCTGGAGGACCTGGCCGCCGCGTGGCGTTTCCAGCACGAGCAGGGCCAGCCCGACGACGAGTACGTGCAGCACGGCATGGGCACGGACAAGAGCCTGATCGCCATCGCCAAGGCCATGGACGCCGCCCGCCTGCAGGGCGGCCACGGCGACCACGACCACTCTCATGACCACGGCCACTCTCATGACCACGGCCACTCCCACGGCCCCGGGCACGACCACGACTGGGGCACCGACCCGCGCGACCTGGAGCACCCCGACGAGCGCACCGACGCCCACGCGCACAACTGGGGACGCGGCAGGTCCTGGAAGCCCGGCGACGCCATCCCCGCGCCGATCGTCTCCAGCATCCCGGTCCGCAGCCGCTCGCGCGGCCGCTGGGATGGCGACGGCATGTAACCCCGCAGCGCACAACGATGGGCCCCTGGTCGACGACCAGGGGCCCATCGGCGCTTTCAACCGGGTGTCAGCCGGTGGCCGGGGAGATCTCGCCGCCGAGATAGACGGCCTGAACCCGGGGGTCCTTCCGCACCGCGTCCGACGTGCCCGAGATCGCCACCCGGCCGCGCTCCAGGACGTAGGCGCGGTCGGCCAGGTTGAGCGCGGTCGCCGCCTGCTGCTCCACCAGCAGGACGGACAGGCCCCGCTCGGTGTGCAGCCGCTTGATGTAGCCGAACAGCTCAGCCACCTTCAGCGGGGCCAGCCCCAGCGAGGGCTCGTCGAGCACGAGCAGCCGCGGCGCGGACATCAGGGCGCGGCCGACGGCGAGCATCTGGGCCTCGCCCCCCGACAACGTCCCGGCGAGCTGCTCGCGCCGCTCGTCCAGGCGGGGGAAGAGCGCGAGCACCTCGTCGAGCAGCTCCTGGCGCCTCGTGCGCGAGCGGCGGTGCACGAAGGCGCCGAGCTGCAGGTTCTCCAGGACCGTGTGATCGGGGAAGACCTGCCGTCCCTCGGGCACGTGGCCCAGGCCGAGCCCGGTGCGCCGCCAGCCCGGCTTCGTCGTGATGTCCTCGCCGCCGAGCAGCACCCGGCCCGCCGACGGCTTGATCAGGCCCGACAGGACACGCAGCGTGGTCGACTTGCCCGCGCCGTTGGGCCCGAGCAGGGCCACGAACTCGCCCTCGCCCACGGTGAGCTCCACGCCGAACAGGGCCTGGACGCCTCCGTACCCGGCGGACAGGGCGGTGATCTCCAGCAGGCTCATGAGCTCTCCACGAGGTCGGGCCGTCCGAGATAGGCGGCCAGCACGGCGGGATCGGCGCGGACCTGGGCGGGAGCGCCACGCGCGATCACGCGACCGGTCTCGATCACCGTGACCTCGTCGCACACCTTCATGACGAACTCCACGTTGTGCTCGATCAGCACGACGGCCAGGCCGCGCTCGCGCAGCGCGGCGCACAACCTGGCCAGCGCGTCGATCTCGCCCGGGACCAGGCCCGTGGCGGGTTCGTCGAGGATCAGGACCCGTGGCCGCGTCGCCACCGCGCGCACGACCTCCAGCAGCCGCTTCTGCCCGTGCGACAGGGAGTCCGCGGGGAAGGAGGCGCGGGCGGCCAGGCCGGCGAAGGCCAGCAACTCCGTGGCGAAGGCCCGCGCCTCCCGCTCGGCGCGCAGGCAGGACGGCAGGCGCAGGACGGCGGAGACCCAGGAGTACGGCGTGCGGATGCCGGTGAGCACGTTGTCCAGCACGCTCTGCCGCTCGAACAGGTGCGGCACCTGGAAGACGCGGGTGACCCCCGCGCCCGGCACCGCCCAGGAGGCGGCGGGGGCCGGCTCGCCGAAGATCAGCACCTCGCCCTCGTCGGCGCGGTAAAACCGGGTCAGGCACGAGACCAGGGTGGACTTGCCCGACCCGTTGGGGCCGATGACGCCGTGGACGGTGCCGGCCTGGACGGCGATGTCGACGCCGTCCAGGGCGCGCACCCCGCCGAAGTGCTTGACCAGGCCGCGCCCTTCCAGAGCGGGAACATCGCGGTCAGGGGGCCGATCGCCGGAGCCGACGGAGGCGGGCACCTGCGAGGTCTCCGGATCGCCCCCGGCATCGGGCGCGGCCTTGGGGCGGCCGAAACGGGAGGCCTGCCAGGTGCCCACGATGCCGCGCGGGATCACCATCATCGACACCAGCAGCGCCACCCCGAGGATCAGCGTCGTGTAGCGGGCGTGGTCCTTGCCCAGCTCCACGATCACCGTGATGAACGCCACCCCGAGGAGCGGCCCGGCGAGCGTGCCGATGCCGCCGAGGAACAGCCCGACGAAGAACACCAGGCCGTTGTCCAGCAGCCCGACGTCGGGGTTGATGAAGCCGAGCTGCAACGCGTACAACCCGCCGGACAGCCCCGCCAGCCCGCCCGCCACGCTGAAGGTCAGCAGCTTGGTGGTGGCGGGGCGGATGCCCATGGCCGAGGCCGATTCCGGGCTCTCGCGCACCGCCATCGCGGCGCGCCCCGCCGAGCTGCGCACGAAGTTGCGCTGCACCAGGTAGGCGACGATCAGCGCGGCGACGACCACGTAGTAGAAGGCCCGCTTGGCCATGCCGGGATCGATGCCGGTGATGCCGTTGATCCCGCCGGTGACGTCGTCCCACTCGCGGCCGATCTCGATGACGATCAGGTTGGCCGCGAGCGTGATCATGCCGAAGTACAGGTAGGTGGCGCGCAGGCTGACCAGGAGCAGCAGCGCCGACAGCACGGCGGACAGGACGACGGCCAGGCCCAGGCCCACCGGCCAGGGCAGCCCGGCCTTGACCGCGACGAAGGCCGTGCCGTACCCGCCGAGCAGTTGCAGGCCGGTGTGGGCCATGGACAGCATGCCGCCGTAGCCCATGGCGAGGTTGAGCGAGATGGTCAGCACGGCGGCGATGGCGGCCGAGGCGACCAGGCCGTCGTAGTACTGCGCGTTGTAGCTGTAGAAGTCGGTGATGAACGGCCAGGCGAGCAGCAGCGCCACGACGGCGGCGGTCGTGACGGCGGTGGCGGCGCTCGCGGCCGTGAGCGGTCTGGACATCAGTGCGCCTCCATCGGCTTGCCGAACAGACCCGACGGATAGACGAGCAGGATCAACGCGAGAAGGCCGAAGACCACCAGGTTCCCGGCCGTCGCGTTGATCTCCGTGCGGACCACCGAGTCGAGCACGCCGACGATGAGACCTCCGGCCAGCGCGCCGCGCGGCGAGCCGACCCCGCCGATGACGGCGGCGGTGAAGCCCTTGATCGTGAAGATCAGGCCCGCGGCGGGCCCGATGAACAGCACCGGCGCGGCCAGCAGCCCCGCCAGAGCCGACAGCACCGTGGCGACCACGAAGCTCAGCACGATGATGCGCTGCACGGGGATGCCCATCAGCACAGCGGTGCCGGGGTTGTGCGAGGCCGCCCGGATGGCCCGGCCGTAGGTGCTGCGGCGCAGGAGCAGGTCGTAGCCGGCCATGACCGCCAGGGCGATGGCGACGGTGAGCACGATCTGCCACGACACCTGCTCGCCCGCGAGGGTGAAGCCGCCCTCGGCCATCGGCGCCGGGCGCAGCGCGTCGACGTCGCGGTAGCCGAGCGTGAAGATCGACTGGAAGATCAGCGCCGCGGCGAGGGTCGCCACGATCCAGGCGAAGCGCGAGCCCGACAGGCGCACCGGGAGCATGATCATGCGCTCCGACAGCACGCCCATCAGGGTCGCCAGGGCGAGGGTGGCCAGGATGGCCACCACCCACCCCAGCTTGCCCAGGCTGATCACCTGGTAGCCCACGACCGCGCCGAGGATCAGCGCCTCGCCCTGGGCGAAGTTCATCACTCTGGTGGGCTGGTAGACGATCGCCAGGCTCAGTGCCACCAGCGCGTAGATCGAGCCGGTGAAGACACCGTCGATCCAGGCCTGCAAGGTCATCGGCCGTGCTCCTGCTCAGTTGGGCAGTTCGCGGGTGAACCAGCCCTTGTCGTCCTTGTCCCACTGGTAGAGCCGGATGTCCTGCTCGCCGTAGAACTCGTGGGCCTGGCCCGGCTTGATCGCGTTGCCGGACGGGGTGGTGTCGGCGGCCAGGTCCAGCTTCTCCATGGCGGCGGCGACCTTGTCGGGGTCGGTGCCGCCCGCCGCCTTGACCGCCTCGGCGTAGGCGAAGACGCAGTCGGCCGCCAGGGCGGTGCCCTTGGGCGAGGTCGCGCCGGTCTTGGGGCCGGTGTTGACGCCGTACTTCTGCTCCACGGCCTCGATGTGCTTGCGGTAGCCGGGGCGCCACTGCTCGCGGTCGCGCGTGGGGTACTGGTAGTTCGGCGCGGGGAAGACGATGCCTCGGGCGGCGTCGCCGGCTCCTTCGATGAAGGAGATGTTCTGCGCGCCGGAGCCCGCCCCGATGAGGATGCCCTTGTAGCCCGCGGCCCCGGCGGCGGCCAGCGTCTTGGCGCCGCCGACGTTGCTGGAGTAGAAGATCGCCTCGGCGTCCTTGAAGGCGTCCATGTAGGCGCTGTGGCTCTGGTCGTCGGGCCGGGTGGACTGGAAGCCGAGGTAGGTCAGCCCGGCTCCGGCGGCCTCCTTGGCGAGGATGGCGTCGACCGACTTGCCGGTGTCGTCGCCCTCGTAGATCAGGCCGACGTTCTTGGCGCCCTTGCTCTTGAGGTAGCCCAGGGCCTTGGCGACGTCGAGTTCGGTGGCGTCCTGCGACCGGAAGCCGTAGCCGAGCTCGGCGAAGCTGCCCGAGGCGACGCCGGGCTGGCAGTTGATCTTCTTGTTCTGCTCGAAGACGCCCTTGGCGGCGTTGTAGAAGGCGGTGAGCGACGGTCCGACGACCAGCTTGATCTGCTGGTCCCCGGCCAGTTCCGTGGCCGCCTGCACGGCCTTGCCCGGGTCGAGGCCGCTGTCGCGGGTGACCAGCTGGAGCTGGGCTCCGTCGATGCCGCCCGCCGCGTTCAACCGGTCGATCTCCACCTGGATGGAGTTCTGCTGGGAGATGCCCAGGACGGCCAGCGGCCCGCTCATCGGCCCGATGATGCCGATCTTTATCGGGGGCTTGCCCCCGGCTTCCTTGCCGGAGCAGCCGGTCGCGGTCAAGGCGACAGCGACCGACAGCACCACGATTCCGACAGTTGACTTGTGCACGCCGGGCCTCCAATCCCAGTCAGCGTTCCGCTTACAGGAACGCCGTTTCAGCATGGTGGCCCCGCCTCTCCTGCACTGTCAATAGGTCAGACGTTTCGGCTCAGTTGCGCTGGAGATAGGCCCCCGCGGGCTCGCCGACCACCTCGCCGTCCCGATAGGCGATCCGTCCGCCGACCACGGTCGCCACCGGCCAGCCGGTGACCTCGGCGCCCTCGAAGGGACAGTGGTCCTGCGCCGACAGCAGCAGGTCGGTGGTGACGGTCCTGGTCAGCTCCGGGTCGACCACGGTCAGGTCGGCGTCGAAGCCGACCGCCAGGCTGCCCTTGCGGCCCCACAGGTTGTAGGCCTTGGCCGGGTTGGCCGAAGCCACCTCGGCGATCCTGGTGAGCGGGATGCCCCGGCGCAGGTGGCCCTCGGAGACCAGCACGGGGTAGAGCAGGGCCGTGCCGCCGAATCCTGGCCGGGCGGGCCACAGCTGGTCGCCCTTGTGCTCCTCCATGCAGCAGGCGTGGTCGGAGGCCACCCAGCCCACCACGCCGTCGCGCACGCCTCGCCACAACGCCTCGTTGTGCTCGCGGGTGCGGATCGGCGGGTTGACCTTGCCGCCCAGCCCGCCACGCGCGTCCAGCTCGTCGTGGTCCAGGCACAGGTGGTGCAGCGTGGTCTCGAACCGCATGTCGACGTGGCCGTACAGGTCGCGAGCGGTGGCCGCGGCCCCCAGCGCGTCGGCGCTCGACAGGTGGAGCAGGTTGAGGTTGGTGCCGGTGTGGCTGGCCAGCGTGGTCGCCTCGGCGATCGCCACCCGCTCGGTCAGCGGCGGACGGCCCTCGCTGTAGGCGCGCAGGTTCTGCGGGGCGCCGCCGCGCTGCACCCGGTCGATGAAGACCCGCATCAGCTCCGACTGCTCGCAGTGCAACGACAGCGACAGCCGTACGTCGGGACGGGCGGCCTGGACCGCGGCGAGCTGTTCCATGATCAGGAAGAGGTGGCCGAGGTCGTACTCGTCGCCCATGGTGAAGGCCTGCGCGTCGCGGCTGTTGGCCGCCAGGTCGAAGCCCTTGTAGAACATGTAGTACTTGTAGGAGGTGATCCCGTGCTCCTCCACGAGCTGCGGGATCTCGCCGATCTGCTCGACCGTCATCGGCGCCAGGTGGAAGCCGTAGTCGGTGAAGCAGCGCCCGGCCACCGCGTCGAGCACCTCGGGGAAGATCTGCTTGTACGGCCCGGTCCTGTCGAGGTAGTGCTGACCGGTGCGGAAGTACGTCAGGACCGTCGTGGCCCCGCCGACCAGCGACGAGCGGGTCTCCTCGAAGGCGTCCAGCGCCATGTCGCGGTAGATGCCGATGTGGAAGTGCGCGTCGACGGCGCCCGGGAGCACGATCTTGCCGGTGGCGTCGATGACCTCGGCGGCCTCGGCGGCGGGGATCTCCGTGGCGATGGCGGCGACCTTGCCGCCGGACACGGCCAGGTCCGCGCGGATCTCACCGTGATAGGGAAGGACGATCAGCCCGCCCTTGACGAGCAGGTCGTAGCGGTGCATCAGGGGATTCCTTTCGAAAACCGAGCTGGGCGGAGAGCCTGTCCGAGGCCTCCAGGAGCGCGGCCGCGCACGCGTCGGCCTCTCCGATGAAACGTTCCGCCGGGCCGCAGACGCTGACGACGGCGGCGGGCCGGCCATGGTGGTCGAGGATCGGGGCGGCGACGGAGGCGGCTCCGCTCTGCCGTTCCGAGATGGACATGGCGTAGCCGCGGCGCCGGATGAGCGCCAGTTCGGTCAGCAGCCTGTCGTGGTCGGTGACCGTCGAGGCGGTCATGGGGACGAGGGGGTTGCGCAGGTAGTCGGCGATCTCGTCCTCGGCCAGGAAGGCCAGGAAGGCCTTGGACGACCCGCCGGCGTGCAGGGGGTACGGCACGCCGAGCGACACGGACATGATCACCTCGCGCTGGGGCGTCACCTGGTCGATGTAGACCCTGGTGTCGCCGGTGCGGATGGACAGCGTCGCCGTCTCGTGGGTGCGCCTGCTCAGGTCGATGAGCTCGGGCGCGGCCAGCCGCCGCACGTCGATCCGGTCGAGGTAGGCCAGTCCGAGCCGCATCGCCGTCAGCCCGAGGGAGTAGCGCCTGCTCTCCTCGTCGAGCTCCACCAGTCCCCTGGTCCGTAGCGAGGCCAGGACCCGGTGCACGGCCGCCTTGGACATGCCCAGGCTCTCGGCGATCTCCGTGACGCCGAGCGTGAGCGCTCCGGACTCGGCGAACAGGACGAGGACGTCGGCGGCGCGCTCGACCGTGGCGACGGTCTGGCTGCCCACGTCGCTGGTGGCGCGTTCAGGCACGTTGGCGGGCACATTGGCAGGCACATTGGCAGGCATGGCGGCTCCTCGGGCTCGCGGGGCCCGTCACTCGCGCCGGAATCCGACGGTGACGGGAGGGTCGGTCATGATCCTCGTGTCGAGGAAATCCCACCACTCCTCCTGGGAGACCCGCTCGGATTCCCAGGACGTGTCGGCCTTGAGCGTGCCCAGCGCGGCCCGGTAGGCGCCCCACGCGGCCTCGTCCTCGAAGGCCGCCCAGTTCTCCAGCGTGTAGACGTCGCCGATCACGCTGTAGTGCCAGCGCACCTCCTTGACCATGGGCAGGTCGCGGTAGAACCAGCGTTCCCGGTCCTCCAGCCAGGCCCAGAAGGCCTTCATGTCCCGGCGTGCGCGTGGCGACAGGCGCATCCGGTAAACGAGATAGAGCATTAAGGTTTCCCATCACGTGACAGTGTTTCCTTTTGATGGACCATCCTGCCCATCCTTGGGTACAGTCTGAAACATCATTCCGCAAAACGGAACACTCGCCCGGGAGTTGTGCGTGCAGAACGGATCAGTCGCCGGCCCGCTCGACGGCATCGTGGTTCTCGACATCGCCACGCTCTTCGCGGGGCCGCTGGCCGCCACGGTGCTGGGAGACTACGGCGCAGAGGTGATCAAGGTCGAGCATCCCCGTCACGGCGACCCCTCCCGCAAGCACGGCCACACCAAGGACGGCGTGGGCCTGTGGTGGAAGATGCTCTCCCGCAACAAGAAGGCCGTCACCTGCGACCTGGGCACCGCCGAGGGCGCCGCGCTGATCCTGCGCCTGGCCGCCGGGGCCGACGTGCTGATCGAGAACTTCCGGCCCGGCACCCTCGAACGCTGGGGCCTGTCACCGCAACGGCTCCACGAGGCCAACCCGCGCCTGGTGATCGCCAGGGTGACCGGGTTCGGGCAGGCCGGGCCGTACGCCCACCGTCCCGGGTTCGGCACCCTCGCCGAGGCCATGAGCGGATTCGCGGCGGTCACCGGGGAGCCCGACGGCCCGCCCACCCTGCCGCCCTTCGGCCTGGCCGACGGCGTCTCGGCCCTGACGTGCGCCAACGCGGTGACGATGGCGCTGTACGAACGCGAGCGCTCGGGCCGCGGCCAGGTGATCGACCTGGCCATCATCGAGCCGCTGCTGACCCTGCTCGGGCCGCAGCCGCTGTGGTGGGACCAGCTCGGCGTGCTCCAGGAGCGCACCGGCAACCGCAGCGTCAACAACGCGCCGCGCAACACCTACGGCACCCGCGACGGCCGCTGGGTCGCCGTCTCCACCTCCTCGCAGAACATCGCCGAGCGGGTGATGCGCCTGGTCGGCCATCCCGAGGTCGTCGAGGAGCCGTGGTTCGCCGGCGGCGCCGACCGGGCCGCGCACGCCGACCTGCTGGACGCCCACGTGGGAGGCTGGATCGCCGAGCGCGACCTGGACGAGGTGGTCGCCGCCTTCGAACGGGCGCAGGCCGCCGTCGCGCCCGTCTACGACATCCGCGACGTCTTCGACGACCCCCAGTACCGCGCCCTCGACACGATCACCACCGTCGACGACGCCGAGCTCGGGCCGCTGCGCATGCAGAACGTGCTGTTCCGCCTGTCCCGCACCCCGGGATCGATCCGCTGGGCCGGTCCCCCGATGGGTGCGCACAACGACGAGGTGTACGGCTCCCGCCTGGGACTGGACACCGACGAGATCGCGCGGTTGCGCGAGAAGGGTGTGATCTGATGACCCTGTGGAGCGCCGTGGCGGCCGCCACAGTGTTCGATCTCGCGCAGCCCATGCGCAAGGGCATGCCGCAGTCGCCCAACCACCCGCCCTTCCGCATGGCGCTCGAACGACGCCACGGCGACCTGGTCCGGCCCGACGGCGGCTCGGCCGCCAACGAGGTCATCGTCACCGGCGGCCACGTCGGCACCCACGTCGACGCGCTGGCGCACGTCTCGCAGGAAGGGCGGCTGTACGGCGGGCTCGACGCGGCCGAGCTCACCTCGCACGAGGGGTTCGGCGCGCTGGGCATCGACGAGTTCACCCCCTACGCCGGACGCTGCGTGCTCCTGGACGTCGCCGCCGCCCACGGGGTGGCGGTGCTGCCCGCCGGATACGAGATCACCCCGGAGGACCTGGACAAGGCATCGGCCGGGCTGCAGATCGGCGAGGGCGACGCCGTCCTCATCGGCACCGGGTGGTCCCGCCTGTGGGACGACGGACCGGCCTTCGTCGGGCACCAGGACGGCGTTCCCGGGCCCGGCGAGCGGGCCGGGCGCTGGCTGGCCGAACGCGCGCCCCGCCTGGTCGGCGGCGAGACCATCGCCTTCGAGCACATCGCGCCCGGCCGCGGCCACGCCACGCTGCCGGTGCACAGGACCCTGCTGGTGGAGTCGGGCATCAACATCGTCGAGACCATGCGCCTGGCCGACCTCCTCGACACCGGCGCCCGGGAGTTCCTGCTGGTGCTCGCGCCCCTGCCGATCGTCGGGGCCACCGGCGCGCCCGTCCGCCCCCTCGCCTTCGTGAGCGCCGCATGACCACTCACGTGCAGCGGCTGGCGGCGTTCGCCGCCGCATGCCGGGACGCCGGCGTGCCCGCCGGCATCGGCGACGACGTCACCAGCCGGATCCTCGACGTCCTGGGCAACTGCCTGGCCGCCTACGGCGAGCCCGACGGCGACGCGGGACCCGCCGTCCTGCGCGCCGCGCGCCGCTGGGGCGGCACGCCCGAGTCCACCACGATCGGCAGCGGCGACCGGCTGCCCGCGCCGTCGGCCGCGCTGGTCAACGGCACACTCGCACACGCCCTCGACTTCGACGACACCCACCTGCCCTCCGTGCTCCACCCCAGCGCCCCCGTCGTGCCGGCCGCGCTGGCCGCCGCCGAGGCCGCCGGCGCGAGCGGAGCCGCGCTGATCGCCGCCGCCGCCGCGGGCATCGAGGTGTGCAACCGGCTCGGCATGGCCTCCTACCTGCCCGAGGCGCGCAACTCCCTCTTCTTCGAGAACGGGCAGCACGCCACCTCCATCTGCGGCACGATCGGCGCCGCCGTCGCCGCCGGGCTCGTCACCGGCCTCGACGCCGAGGGCATCGCCCACGCCGCGGGCATCGCCGCCAGCATGGGCTCCGGCCTGCTCGAGGCCAACCGCACCGGCGGCACCGTCAAACGCGCGCACTGCGGCTGGGCCGCCCACGCGGGCGTGTCCGCCGCGGTCATGGCGGCCGAAGGGCTGACCGGTCCGCCGACCGTGCTGGAGGGCAGGTTCGGCTTCTTCCAGGCGTGGATCGGCGGGCGCTTCGACGCCGACGCGCTGCTGTCGGGGCTGGGCGAGCGGTGGGAGCTGACCCGCACGGTCTACAAGCCCTACCCGTCGAACCACTTCACGCATCCGGCCATCGACTGCGCCCTCGCCCTGCGGGCCCAGGGCGTCGATCCGGCCGAGATCGAGGAGATCGAGCTGGGGGTGCCCGCCCCGGTGCTGCGCACCATCGCCGAGCCGTACGAGGAGAAGATCCGGCCGCGCTCGCCGTACCACGCGAAGTTCTCCGGGCCCTACACCGTTGCGGCCGCGCTGCTGGGCGGAGGCGGGCTCGGGCTGGCGCTCGACGACTTCGCCCGGCTGGACCCCGAGCGGCTCGCCCTGGCCGCCCGCGTGCGGTGCGTGGCCGACGAGCGGGCCTCGGAGATCTTCCCCACGGCCTTCCCCGCCGTGGTGCGGCTACGGATGAAGGACGGCTCGACCAGGGAGCACCGGGTCGACTCCTCGCGCGGCGGCCCCGAGCATCCGCTCTCGCACGAGGACCAGGCGGCGAAGTTCCGCTCCAACGCCGGCCGCGTGCTGGCGGCGGACCAGGTGGAGGAGCTGATCGCGACCGCCCGGGGGCTGCCGGACGCCGCCTGCGTGGCGGGCCTGGCCGAGCTGACGGTCGTGCGCCACTAGGAGCCGCCTGGTGCCGTGTGCCGTCGGGAGCCGCCCTGGACCTCACCGAGGAGTTCGCCTACGGTGCGGACATGGAGGGACCCTACCGGGTGTACTTCGACCGCGTACCGGTGCCGATCGCGGCGGTGGACGGGCTGGGCCGGGTCCGTGACGCCAATCCGGCCTTCCGCCTGGCCCTGGCACGCACGGCGGAGGAGCTCGACGGCCTCCACGCCGAGGAGTTGCTGGCGGAAGGCGAGCTGGAGGTCCAGCGCCCGTACTGGCTCGGACTGGCGCTGGGGCGGCTCGACGGCTACCGCAGCAGGATGCGGCTGGTGCGCGGCGACGGCGCGGTCATCCACGCGCGGGTCAGCGCGCGGGTCGAGCCCCGCGCCAACGGCCTGCCGTGGCGGGCGGTCGCCGTCCTGGACGAGATCTGCCCGGTCGCCGAGGCGCTCAGCCCGCTGCAGGGAGAGGTCCTGCGGCTGGTGGCCGTGGGGGCGTCGAACGCGCAGATCGCGCGCCGCCTGCACCTGACCCGGCAGGCGGTCGACTACCACCTGGTGCGGCTGCGCGCCCGGCTCGGCGCCGACAGCAGGTCGGCGCTGGCCGGGCGGGCCTTCGTGCTGGGGCTGTTCGTACCGGGGACCTGGCCCCCGCAGCTACGCGTACCCGCCGGAACGGCCGCGCCGGAGCAGGATCGAGCCGGCGACTGAGCCGGTCGCTGAGCTACTGCGCGCCGAGGAACTGGACGGCCGGGTCGTTCTGCGCCGCCCCGCCCCACACCGCGTCGAGGTGGGAGGCGTCGTCGTGCAGGTAGTACAGCAGCCAGGCCGTGGTCACCCGCTCGGTGATCGCCTGCTGGACCGCCCGGCTGATCGAGCCGCTGTCGCAGCCGAGCCCGCCCGAGTCGGTGAACCCGCAGTGGAAGCCGCCGACGATGGTGCGCAGCTGCTTGGGCGCGAGTTTGGCCTGGTAGATGGGGATCTGGTGGCCCGATGGCCCGGCGACGCCGTCCTGGGAGCCGGCGAGCAGCTGCATGGGAACCGCCGTGGTGGCCGCCGCCGCCTTGGCCGACGGGTTGGTCTCGGCGGCGGCCAGGTTCGTCACCGCCCGCACCGCGGGGTTGCGCGCGGCGGCCAGCACGCCGGCGCCTCCGCCCATCGAGTGCCCCGACAGGCCCAGCCGGTCGGTGCGCACGTGCGCGTTGAAGCGTGACCCGGCGCTCGTGTTCTGGGCGACCATCCAGGTGAGCGCCGCGTTCAGATCGTCGGCGAAGGCGCTGTGGCTGGGGAAGAGCCCGCCCTGGGAGGTGGGCATGATGGTGATCGTCCCCCAGGAGGCCCAGTGGCTGCCCAGGGAGGCGTACTTGCTGATGCTCTGGAAGAAGCCGTGCCCGAAGGCCACGACGGGGAACTGCCCGTCGGCCACGGCGCGGTTGCTGCCCGCGGTGGTGGCCGGGTAGTAGACCCGGGCGTTGAACGAGCGGCCGGAGGCCGAGACGCTGACGTCGGAGTACCCGACCGCGTGCGAGCCGGGAGCCGACAGGTCCGGGGCCGCCTGGGCGGGCGAGGCCGTGAGGAGCAGGAGCGGGGCGAGGAGGATCGCGCCGACCCTGGTCAGCCGGAGGCGCATGACCATTCACCAGCTTTCGCGCTAGGGAAACCGTCCCCTGGATTTTGGAAACAACGGTTCCCCTATGGCAACAGCCGTACGGCAGAACTAGGCAAATGCCTAAGACTGCCGCAGATCCGCCAGGAGACGGCGGGCCTGGCGGATGATCGCCTCGTCGACCATCCGGCCCGCGTCGTCGAGCACCACGCCCGACTCGGCCGCCTCGAACCGCGCGATCAGCTCGCGTGCCCGCTCGACCTCGGCGGGGGCCGGGGTGAACACCTCGTTGACCACGGCGAGCTGGGCCGGGTGGATGCAGGCCCGCCCGCGGAATCCCAGGCGCTTCAACGCCTCGGTCGAGGCGCGCAGGCGGTCCAGGTCACGGAAGTCGGTGCTGACCGGTCCGAGCGGCGGCCCGATGCGGGCAGCGGCGCTGGCCAGGACCACCTGCGAGCGGGCCCCCAGCAGCTCGCGCTCGTCGGGTCCCGGCTCGACGCCCAGGTCGGCCCGCAGGTCGGCCTCGCCGAGCTGGAGCCTGCTCACCCGGGGCGCCCGGGCGATCCGCTCCGCGGCCAGGACGGCGGCGCCGCTCTCCAGCAGCGGGCAGACCTTGATCCAGGGGGCGTCCCCCAGCAGCTTGTCGATCGCCACCAGTTCGTCGGCAGACTCCGTCTTGGCCACGCACACCCCCGCGACCGCGGGCAGCGCCACCGCCCGCAGGTCGGCGTGCCCGAGCTCGCCGGGATTGATCCGCACCCAGATCTCGCAGCCGCCGGTGGCGGGCGTGCTCCGCAGCCAGCCGGCGACCTCGGCGCGGGCCCGGTCCTTGGCCGCGGGCGCGACCGCGTCCTCCAGGTCGACGATGAGGGCGTCGGCGCCGCGCTCCAGCGCCTTGGCCAGCTTGCCCGGCTGGTCACCCGGCACGTACAGCGCGGACCTCACCAGCCCACCCGGCCCTTGCCCGCCAGCAGCGACCGCGCGATGACCATGCGCAGCACGTCGTTGGTGCCCTCGCCGATGGCCATGAGCGGCGCGTCCCGGTAGAGCCGCTCGACGACGTACTCCTGCGAGTAGCCGTACCCTCCGTGGATGCGCATCGCCTCCAGCGACGCCTTGATCGCGGCCTCGGAGGCGAAGTACTTGGCCATGCCCGACTCCATGTCGACCCGCAGGCCGGAATCGGCCCGCGAGGCGGCCCAGTAGGTGAGCAGCCGCGCCGCCTGGATCTCGGTGGCCATGTCGGCGAGCTTGAGCTGGATCGCCTGGAAGCCGGAGATCGGCTGCCCGAAGGCGGTGCGCTGCTGGGAGTAGGCCAGCGCGGCGTCGTAGGCGGCCTGCGCGATGCCGATCGCCCGGGCGGCGACGTTGATGCGGCCGCTCTCCAGCCCCGACAGCACCTGCTGCAGGCCGCGCCCCTCGACGCCGCCGAGCAGGTTCGCCACCGGCACGCGCACGTCGTCGAGCACGACCTCGCACGACTCGGTGCCCTTGTAGCCGAGCTTGGGCAGGTCGCGGCTGACGGAGAAGCCCTCCTCGACCAGCAGCACCGACATGCCCTTGTGCGCGGGCTCGGTGGACGAGGTCTTGACCAGCACCGGCAGCGGGCTGGCGTGGCGGGCGTTGGTGATCCACGTCTTGGTGCCGCGCACGATGTAGTGGTCGCCGTCGCGGCGGGCGGTGGTGGTGATGCCCTGCAGGTCGGTTCCAGCGCCGGGCTCGGTCAGGGCGATGCCGGTACGGCGGGCACCGGTGGCCAGGTCGGGCAGGTAGGCGGCCTTCTGCTCGGGCGTGCCGTACCGGGCGATCATGCCGCACGACAGCGAGTGCGAGCCGAGCACGCCGGCCACGCCCATCCAGCCGCGCGCGATCTCCTCGAAGACCAGGGCGAAGGAGACCAGGTCGACGCCGAGCCCGCCGTACTCCTCCGGCACGGTCAGCCCGAACAGGCCCATCCGCTTTATCTTGTCGACGATCTCGGTGGGGTAGCGGCCGGAGCGCTCCCATTCGCCCGCGACGGGCACGATCTCCTTGTCGACGAAGTCGCGCAGCGTCTCGCGGAAGGCGCGCTGCTCGTCGTTCAGCTCGAAGTCCATCTCACTCCTGTTCGAACACGGGCAGGCGGCGGCCGTCGTCCAGGGTCCGCCAGGCCAGCCGTACACGCTGGTCGCAGTGCCAGTCGGCGTCGCCGACGAGGTTGGTCAGCAGGATCGGTCCCTCGTCCAGGCGCACGCGGGCCACGACGTAGGGCGGCGCGTGCTCGGGCGAGGGCGAGCGGTGGACCACGGTGAAGGAGTCGACCGCGCCGCGCCCGGCCGACTCCTGCCAGCCCAGGTCAGTGCCGCCGCAGCCGGTGCAGAGCGCGCGCGGGTAGTGCTGCAGGTGGCCGCAGCCCTCGCAGCGTTGCAGGAGCAGCCGCCCTTCGCGGGTGGCCTCCCACCAGGGGGTCATCGGTCCACCCCCAGCAGGACGGTGGCGTGGGTGGACAGGATGCCGCCCGTGCCGTGCGCGAGGGCGACCTGCGCGCCGTCGACCTGGCGCGGCCCGCACTCGCCGCGCAGCTGCCTGACGGCTTCGACGAGGAGCAGCAGGCCGTACATGCCGGGGTGGCAGTAGGACAGGCCGCCCCCGTTGGTGTTGTACGGCAGCGCGCGGCGGCGCACGAAGTCGCCCGCCTCTCCCGGACCGCAGAAGCCCAGCCCTTCCAGGGTGAGCAGGACGGTGATCGTGAAGGAGTCGTAGAGCTGCGCCACGTCCACGTCCTGCGGCCCCAGCCCCGCCATGGCGTAGGCGCGCCGGCCCGACATGATCGAGCCCGGCTCCAGCAGGTCGCCGGCCGAGGCCATGCCGGTGTTGGTGGTGGCCTCGCCGTACCCGAGCACCACGACGGGCGGGCGCCGCAGGTCGCGGGCCCGTTCGAGGCTCGTCAGGATGATCGCGCCGCCGCCGTCGGTCACCAGGCAGCAGTCGGCGACCGTCAGCGGCGAGGAGACCATGGGCGAGGCGAGCACGTCGTCGACGGTGAGCGGACCGGCTTCGTACCGGTAGGCGCGGGGGTTGAGCAGCGCCCATTCGCGGGCGGCGACGGCGACCTCGGCCAGGTCCTCCCGCTTGGCGCCGTGCGCGTGCAGGTACCGCTGGGCGGCCATCGCGTAGTAGGAGATCGGGTAGAGCGGCCCGTACGGCGACTCGAACTCCGTCTCCGGCGTGTGCGGCTCCAGCACGCCCGCCAGCGACCGCGAGCGTGCGCTGCGCTGGTTGGAGCCGTAGGAGATCAGCACGGTGGTGCACTGCCCCGCCTCGATCGCCTGCGCGGCCCTGGCGACGTACATCTCGAACGCCGAGCCTCCGGCGAACGTCGAGTCCGTCCAGGCGGGCCGGATCCCGAGGTAGTCGGCCACCTGGGTGGCCGAGAAGCGGGAGACCCCGGCGGTGGCCAGCCCGTCGACGTCGGCGAGGCTCAGCCCGGCGTCGGCCAGGGCGCCGGTGATGGCCTGGGTCTGCAGCTCCATGATGGTCTTGCCGGTCACGCCCAGCTCGGACTCGGCGGCTCCGACGACGGCCACGCTCATCGCGGCACCACCGTGGCCCCGGCGGGCGCCACCGCGACGCGGCCGTCCTCTACGACCTCGACCTGCTGCTCCACGGTGATGACGCCGTTGTCGCGGCCGACGACCCGGCCGGTGCAGCGGACCGTCTCGCCGGCGAAGACCATGCTGCGGAAGCGGAAGTGCAGGCGGGTGATGCGGTGGCCGGGACCGAGCCAGTCCTGGAGCTGCTCGGCGAGCAGGGCGCCGAAGAGCTGGCCGTCGACGACCGGGCGGTCGAGGCCTTCTGGGGCGTAGTGCAGGCGGTGCCAGTCCCAGGTTGCCCCCGCGTAGGCGATCATGTCGGGGAGCTCGATGCGGCGCTCCAGCGGCGGGATCAGATCCACACCACCACCTCCTCGTTGACGGCCAGCAGCTCGCCGTGCTGGTTGGTGTAGGTGGCGCGGGAGGTCACGAAGATCTTGCCCGCCTTCTCCTCGACCTTCTCGACGCGCCAGGTCGCGGTGACCACGTCGCTGGGCCGTACCGGCTGGTGGAACTCGTAGCTGTTGCCTCCCCTGACCTGGCGGCGGCCGGGGTACTCCTGGGGCCAGCTGTGTCCGGGGTAGCCGTGCTCGTCCCTGGGCAGGCCGGTGTACTGGTTGGTCTCGCAGATCAGGGTCGGCGGGGCGATCACGCCGTCGTAGCCGTGCTCGCGGGCGTAGGCGTCGTCGGTGTAGAGCGGGTTGGCGTCGCCGACGGCCTGGGCGAAGTAGCGGATCGCGGCCTTGCCGAGCTCCTCTGGGGCGGTGTAACTCACCTCTTCGTCAGCCGGACCACCGCTCACGTCGTCGTTCATCGGAACACCGCCGTGGGCACGACCTCGATCAGGAACTCCGGGCGCAGGAGCGCCGAGCACACCACCGAGGTGAGGGCCGGCCGGCCGGGGAAGTACCGCTCGCGGATGGCCGCGATCTCCGGATATTTCGCCACACCGTCAGGGGTGACGTACTCGACGAGCCGCACCACCGACTCCCCCGTCAGCCCCGCCTCGCGCAGCACGGTGGCGATCGCCGCGTAGGTGAACTCCGCCTGCGCCTCCAGGTCGCCGTCGAAGATGGCCCGCTGCGTCGCCGGCTCCAGCGCTCCGAAGCCCGACATGAACAGCGTGTCGCCCGCCGCCACGCCCGGCTTGTAGGTGAGCGTCTCGTAGCGCCTCCAGCCCGGGTTGACCGTGCGCAGCGGGCTGCGGGAGGCGACCGCGTCGAGCCAGACCATCGCGCCCGGCACCGGCGGCCGGTCGACCAGGATGCCCGCCGCTCCTGGATGGACCGCCAGCCCGTCGGTGCCGGTGCCGCCGAGCAGCTCGCGGCGCGGACGGCCGCAGCGGGGGTACTCGGCCCGGGTGGCGGTGGCGGTGTAGTCGGTGGTCTGCACCAGCGCGTCGAGGCCGGTCCCGGCCGCCTTGAGCAGTTCGCCGGCGACCTCCAGGCAGGAGCGGTACTGCTCGCGGAAGCCCGCCGTCAGGTCGGCGGGCAGGATGCCCGGCAGGTAGACGATCTCGTCGGCGACCGTGACGACGCCGTCCGGGGTCGGGATGCGCTCGCCGCCGCCGGGGTGCGCCGTCAGCTCGATCGCCGCCGCGCCGTCCAGGAGTGCTTCCACGGACACCGTCGAGACGGTCACACCGTCGGGCGCGCAGGCGTCCGCGGGGTCGGTCACGTACTGCACCACCTGGACGATGTCGTCGGCGGACAAGCCGGCCCGCTCCAGGTCGCCCAGGGCTCGGGCGTAGGCCTCCTGCGCGGTGGCGCCGGTCACGGCCGGCAGCCGTACGGTCATACGATCAACTCCTGGATCAGGGGCTGGAGGGTGGGCAGGCTGGCCAGGTCGAGGACCAGGCCGATCGCGCGCTCGCTCAGCCCGTTGCCGAGGGCCTTGGCCCGGACCGCCTCGGCGACGCCCGCCAGGCCGGGCGGGGCCTGCGCCACGGTCGAGGTCCCGTCGGCGAACCTGATGCGCAGCCGTCCCGGCTGGGCGGCGGCGACCCCGGGGAAGGGCACGACCTCGTGCCGGATCCGCGCGGCCAGTGCCGCGACCTCCGGCCGGTCGACGTCGGCGTAGGTGCGCACGGTGACCTCCCCGTCCACGATCATCGCGGCCACGCTCCACGGGAGGCTGAACTTGGCGTCGTACGGCGTGCGCGGACGGTCCTTGCCCTCCCCGCAGACGATCGGCGCGGTGTCGGGATGCACCTCGGCGACGATCTCCTCGATGTCGCCCGTCAGGCCGCGGGCCGCGTCGAGGCTGGCGTGCAGGAGCTGGCAGGCGGGGTACGGCTTGACGCCGATCCTGGTGACCTCCCAGCGCTCGCCGAGCTCCGTGACCGGGTCGAGGCCGGGCAGTCCGAGCAGGGCGCCGTAGAGGCCGTACGGTCCTTCCAGCACGGTGGCGGGCCCGGAGGCTCCGGCCCTGGCCAGCCGGGCGGCCAGGACCCCGGCCTGAGCGGCGAAGCCGGGGTGGAGCTGCT
Source organism: Nonomuraea soli (assembly GCF_013761175.1). Lineage (GTDB taxonomy): Bacteria > Actinomycetota > Actinomycetes > Streptosporangiales > Streptosporangiaceae > Nonomuraea > Nonomuraea soli. The sequence goes on along the minus strand of NZ_JACDUR010000002.1, from coordinate 685,113 downwards.
TGGTGGAGGAGCCGGTGTTCAGGAACTCCAGCAGCCCGCCCGCCTGGCTTCCCGCGATGCCGAGCGCGTCCACGGTCTCGGCGTGGGTCAGGCCGTACAACCGGGCGGCTGCCAGGGCGGCGGCGAACACCCCGCAGGTCGCGGTGGCGTGCAGGCCGCGGGCGTGGAAGCCGTGCGGTACGGCGGCGCCCAGCCGGCAGATCGTCTCGTAGCCGGTCAGGGCCGCCGCCAGCACCTCGGCGCCGCTCGCGCCGATCTCCTCGCCCACGGCGAAGGCGGCGGGGAGCACAGGCGCGGTCGCGTGCACGAGGCCGCCCGCGTGGGTGTCGTCGAAGTCGAGCGCGTGCACGAGCATGCCGTTGGCCAGCGCCGCGGCGGGGGCGCCGACCTGCCAGGGGGTGCCGAGGATGGTCGCCTCGGCGGGGCCGCCCAGTTCACGGGCGACCGTGATCGCGGGCAGGTCGGTCCCGGCGGCGACGGCGCAGCCCAGGCCGTCGAGCAGGTGGCGCAGCGCCGCCTCGACGGCCGCCTCGGGCACCTGCTCCAGGCTCAGCTCCAGGGCCCATCCGGCCAGCCGCTCGGCCGCGGTCATCGCGGCGTCCCGAAGGCACCCGCCGACGTCAGCGCGTCGACGCGCTCGGCCGAGTAGCCGAGCAGGCCGCCGACGACCTCCTCGAAGTGCTCACCGCGCTGCGGCGCCCGCCGGTGCTCGACCGGCTCGGCTCCCACCCGCACCGGCGAGGCGAGCTGCCGCAGCCTGCCGTACCTGGGGTGGTCGGTCTCGGCGATCAGCCCGCGCGCGGCCGTGTGCTCCTCGGCGAGCGCCTGCGTCACGTCGTTGACGGGCCCGCACGGGATGCCCGCCGGCGTCAGCACCGCCAGCCACTCGGCCACGGTCCTGGTCAGGAAGATCTCGGCCAGCCGGGGCAGCAGTTCACCGGCGAGCTCGCGGCGCTGGGCGAAGGTGGCGTAACGCTCCTCGGCGAACTCCGGCCCGAGGATGGCGGCCAGGCGCTGCCAGAACTTCTCCTTCGCGCACCCCACCACCAGCCAGCCGTCCTTGGCGGCGAAGTTCTGGAACGGCACCAGCGACGGGTGGGCCGAGTGCGGCGTGCGGGCGGGCCGGTAGCCGGTGTTGAGCGCCCACGTGCCGACATAGGTGAGCATGCTGATCGCGGTGTCGTACAGCGACAGGTCGCAGTCCATGCCCACGCCGTCGCGGCGCGCCGCGTGCAGCGCCGCCAGCAGCGCGATCGCCGCCACGAAGCCGCCGGAGTAGTCCACCAGCGACAGGCCCGACTTGGTGGGCGGGCCCGCCGGGTCGCCGGTGAGCTCCATCCAGCCGGCCAGGCCCTGCAGGATGTAGTCGTAGCCGGGTTCGGCCGCGCGCGGGCCCGTCATGCCGAAGCCGGTCAGCGAGCAGCAGACGATCGCCGGGTTGAGGTGTTTCAGATCGGCGTAGGTGATCCGCATCTTGGCCGGGACGTCGCCGCGCAGGTTGGAGTAGACGGCGTCGCCGTGCCGTACCAGGTCCTCGAAGACCTCGCGTCCGGCCCGCGTCGCGAGGTCCAGGGAGAGCGACTTCTTGTTGCGGTTGAACGTCTCGAAGAACAGCGAGTCCTCGCCCTCGGTGTAGGGCGGCACGTAGCGGCCGACGTCGCCACCGGCGCGCGGGTCCTCGATCTTGATGATCTCGGCGCCGAGGTCGGCCAGGTGCACGGTGCCGAAGGGTCCGGCGCCGTACTGCTCCAGGCTGATGATCCGGACGTCCTGCAGCGGTCTCATGCGGTCAGCTCCCTGATGAGCGTGATGAGGCGGGCCTGGTTCTCGCGGATCTGCGCCGGGCTGTTGCCGTACACGGCGGGCGTGAGCTTGATCGTGTCGGCGAAGCCCTCGTACGCGGCGATCCTCTCGGCCACCTGGTCCGGCGTGCCGGTGAGCACGAGGGGGTCGACCATGTGGCCCGGCACCTCGGCCTTGCGTCCGGCGCGGAAGGCCTCGACCATCCGGGCGTGCTCGTCGGCCAGGCCGTGGAAGGCGAAGAAGTCCTTGTAGGTGGCGACCGAGGCGTAGAAGGCGAGCACGCCCGAGGCCCGCTCGCGGGCGAGCGCGGGGTCCCGGTCGATCGAGCAGCAGCCCGAGACGACGACGTCGAAGCCGTCGCGCCTGCCCGCCAGGTTCGGCAGCACGTGCTCGCGCAGGTAGGCGGGGGAGCACAGCTCGTGGGAGATCCACCCGTCGGCGATCCGCGCCGCCATCCGGGTGAGCTGCGGTCCGACCGCGGCCAGGTAGATCGGGATCTCGGTGCGGACCGGCTGGTACGGCCGGCGGAAGCCGCGCACGCTCAGGCGCTGCCACTCCCCCTCGTACTCCAGCGGCTGCCCGGTGTGGGAGGCGGCGACGATGGTCCTGATGACCTCGACGGTCTCCCGCAGCTGGGCCAGGGGCTTGTCCCAGCGGGCGTTGTGCCAGTTCTCGTTGAGCCTGCGCGCGCCGGAGCCGAGTCCGAGGACGAACCGGCCGCCGGTCAGCTCGTCGAGGTCGAGCGCCTCCAGCGCGGTGATCATCGGGCTGCGGGTGAAGGCGAGCGCGATGGCGGTGCCGACCCCCGCCCGGGTGGTGGCGGAGGCCACGGCGGCGGCGGTGACGGTGGCGCTGCGGTGCAGCTCGGGCACCCAGATGAGCTCGGCGCCCGCCTCCTCGGCGGCCCTGGCGGCCGAGGTCAGCTCCTCCAGGCTCTCGCCCCACGGCCCGTAGGTGATCCTCATGCGGTCAGCGGCCCGGTCTTGGCCTGCGGGAAGTAGCCCTTGTCGTGGGGCGCGTCGCGCCGGTAGACCATGACCGTGCGCTTCCACGACATGATCTCGTCGCCGTCCTGGTTCAGGCCCCTGGTGCGGCAGGAGACGATCCCGGCATAAGGCCGCGAGGCGGACTCGCGCTTGTCCACGACCAGCGACTCGGCGTAGATCGTGTCACCCACGAAGACCGGGTGGGTGAGCTTGATCTCGTCCCAGCCGAGGTTCATGATGGCCGTCTGGCTCATGTCCATGACCGACAGCCCCAGCACGACGGCGACGGTCAGCCCCGAGTTGGCGATGATCCTGCCGTAGGGGGCACGTTCGGCGAAGTGGGCGTTGAAGTGGTTCTGGTTGGTGTTCATGGTCAGCAACGTGAACCACGTGTTGTCCGCCTCGGTGATGGTGCGGCCGAGCGCGTGCTGGTGGATGTCGCCGACCGTGAAGTCCTCGAAGTATCGGCCGATGCTGGCCTCGTGCACGGTCACGGTCACTCCTGGGATCGCGAAACGTCTGACCATTAAGCTAATGGTCTGACGTTTTTGGCGTCAATGCTTGCGCGGCTGCAGGCACGGGGCTATGTTCCAACACGTGGAACGGCGTTTCAAGACTGAGGTCTCCGCTTTCCGGGCCCTGGCCCTGCAGATCGCGACGAAGGCGGTCAACGGGACGGCGGACCCGCGCGCGGAGATCATGCGGGCCATCGGCAGGGCGGGCACCGCCGTCGCGGGAGCCCGCGCCTGGGCCGGACCCGAGCTGCGGCTCGTCGTGCTGCCCGAGTACTTCCTCACCGGCTTCCCGATGGGCGAGAGCGTGGCGCGATGGCGCGACCTGGCGGCGATCGCCCCGGACGGCCCCGAATACGCGGCGCTCGGCGAGATCGCCTCCCGCCACCAGATCTTCCTCTCGGGCAACGCCTACGAGAGCGACCCGCACTTCCCGGAGCTGTACTTCCAGACCTCCTTCATCCTCGGCCCGGCGGGCGAGGTGATCCTGCGGTACCGGCGGCTGCACTCGATGTACTCGCCGTCGCCGTACGACGTCTGGGACCGCTACCTGGAGATCTACGGGATCGACGCGGTGTTCCCCGTCGCCCGCACCGAGATCGGCGCGCTGGCCTGCATCGCCTCCGAGGAGATCCTCTACCCGGAGCTGGCCCGCGCGCTGGCGTTGCGCGGCGCCGAGGTCTTCTGCCACTCCACCTCGGAGATCGCCTCCCCGTCGCTGACCCCCAAGGCCGTCGCGCGGCGCGCCCGCGCCATCGAGAACCTCGCCTACGTCGTCTCGGCCAACTCCGGCGGGCTCGACGGCATCCCGATCCCCCGCGACTCCACCAACGGCGGCTCCGAGCTGCTCGACTTCGAGGGGCGCCTGCTGGCGCAGGCGGGAAGCGGCGAGTCGATCGTGGCCGCCGCCGAGCTGGACCTGGCCGCCGTGCGGCGCGCTCGCTCGCGGCCCGGCATGGGGAACCTGCCCGCACGGGTCAAGACCGCCCTCTGGGCGCAGGAGTACGGCAGGCACGACGTGGAGCGGCCCAACGGGCTGGCTCATGACGTCCCCGATCGTGCCTGGTTCACCCGGCGGCAGCAGGACATCATCGACAGGACCCGGCCATGACCCACGTACGCGACCCCCTGACCGGCCGGATCGAGCGGGAACTGGCGCCCCCCGCCGATCTCGCCCCGATCGTGGCGGGGCTCCGGGCGGCGCAGGCCGCCTGGGCCGCCGCCGACCGCGGCGAGGTCCTGCGGCGGTTCGGGCGCGCGCTCGCCGCGGACGCCGCGCTGCTGGAGGCCCTGGTCGCCGACACCGGGCGGCGCACGGAGTCGGAGCTGGAGGTACGGCTCGTCGCGGGCATGATCGAACGCTGGTCCGCGGCGACGATGGAATCCCGGGGCCAGACACCCTCGGCCGTCGTCCCCTCGGTGGTCCTGGACGGCGCCTGGCGCCCCTACGAGCTGGTCGGCGTGATCAGCCCGTGGAACCTCCCCCTCCTGCTCGGCCTCATCGACGCCGTCCCCGCGCTGGCCGCCGGCTGTTCCGTCCTGGTCAAACCCAGCGAGGTGACCCCCCGCTTCATCGAGCCCCTCATGCGGCTCGTCCCGCCCGAGCTGCCCCTGCGCGTGATCGAGGGCGACGGCTCCACGGGCGCGGCCATGGTGGAACTGGTCGACGCCGTCGCCTTCACCGGGTCGGTGCCCACCGGCAGGCGGGTCGCCGAGGCCGCCGCCCGCGCGTTCGTCCCCGCCTTCCTGGAACTCGGCGGCAAGGACCCGGCGATCGTGCTCGACGGCTGCGACCTGGACCGGGCCACCTCGGCCGTCCTGTGGGGCGGCACCGCCAACGCCGGCCAGTCCTGCCTGTCCATCGAGCGGGTCTACGTGCACCAGGCGATCTACGAGCCGTTCGTCGGCCTGCTGGCGGCCAAGGCCGCGAAAGTGGGTCTGACCTGCGAAGGCGGACCGATCGGACCGCTCATCGACCCCGCGCAGGCCGACGTGATCGAGCGCCACCTGGCCGACGCCGTCACGCGCGGCGCGGCCGTGCTCACCGGCGGCCTCATCGAACACCACGGCGGCGGCCGCTGGTGCCGCCCCACCGTGCTCACCGGCGTCGACCACCGCATGCTCGTGATGACCGAGGAGACCTTCGGCCCGCTCCTGCCGGTCATGCCGTTCACCACCACCGACGAGGCCGTGGCCCTGGCCAACGACTCCGCCTACGGCCTGTCCGCGGCCGTCTTCGGGCCGACGGAGCAGGACGCGCTGGCGGTGGCCGCACGCCTCGAGACCGGAGCGGTCAGCATCAACGACGCCGGCCTCACCGCGATCATCCAGGAGGGCGAGAAGAACGCCGCGAAGCTCTCCGGGCTCGGCGGCTCCCGCATGGGCCCCGCCGCGCTCCAGCGCTTCCTGCGGCGCACCTCCTATCTGATCAACCGTTCCACCGACCCCGACCCCTGGTGGCACCCCGCCCCCTGAGGAGTGATGACCCCATGAGCATCAAGCAGGACATGCCCCTGCTCGCCCGGCACGAGGGCGAATGGGAGGGCACCTACACCGTCGTCGACCCGGAAGGGAAGGTGACCGACCGCCACCGCTCCCACCTGACGTGCTCGTTCCCCTCGGACGGCTCCCACGACTACTACCAGGTCAACCGCTACACCTGGGACGACGGGCGCACAGAGGAGCACCGCTTCCCCGGCCGCTACCTGGGCGGCGGCCGCATGGCCTTCGACACCGAGCGCATCAAGGGCGAGACCTGGGAGCTCGACGGCCAGGCCATCTACCTGCACTGGATCTACCGGGCCGAAGGGCAGGACCTGCAGCTGTTCGAGCTCATCGTGCTCAGCCGGGACGGCAGGCACCGCAGCAGGGTCTGGCAGTGGATCAGGGACGGGGTGTGCGTGCAGCGCACCCTCATCGACGAGATGCGGCTGGAAGGCTAGCCCGCGCTCGCGCGCCCAGAGCCGTCTCCCGTTGCTGCCGCTGCGGCGTCTCCGTCGACGGCGGCCGGTGAAGGCAGGCGTCGCCTCGCGCGACCCGGAGTCGTGGTCCAGGTCCGGCCGCCTCCTCGCTCCCTGGCCTCCAGGACGGTGACGTCGTGGCCTCGCTCGGCGAGCGCCCGCGCCGACGACGACGATTAACGCTTGGTAGCCAGATGCCGATCGCCCTTCTCGGTCGCGACGGCGGAGGCGGACAGGAGGGTCGCACCGGCGAGGCCGCCCCAGAGCGCCGCGGAGCCGTACGACGCCAGAGCGGTGATCACCGCGGGCGAGACGGCCAGGCCGAAGCCCGTAGAGATCTGGAAGCGCGCCATGGCCCGCCCCACGAGGTGCGCCGGTGCCAGGGCGGCGACGAGCGCGGTGGCGCTGCCGGCGTAGAGGATCTCCCCGACTGTGCAGACCACCGACACGGCGGCGACCGCCGGTGCGCCCCAGGCGGGCCCCAGGGACGCGGCCGCGAGGAAGCCGAGATAGGACGCGGCGATCACCACGCCCGCCAGAGCCAGTACGGCCCGCCGGGAGAAGCGGGACATCCCGACGGTGACCGGGACCTGCAGCGTCACCACCAGGACGGTGTTGGCCACGAAGATGCCCGCCGTCCACATCGGGGACGCGTGCAACTGGGTCATCAGGACCAGCGGGATCGCGACCTCGGTGACGTTGAGGCAGAAGACGTAGACCACGTTGGCGGCCAGCAACGTCCGCATCCGCGGCGCGGGCCCACCCTCCGCAGTCGCGGCGGCCGGATCCGCGCGCACGTGAACCGACCACGCCAGAGCCGCCGCGACCAGGTAGGCCGCGCCGGTGGCCGCTGCCAGCGCCTGCAACACGGTCGTGCCGCCCGCCAGGCACGCGGTGGCCAGGAGGCCGCCCGCGCCGAGGCCGGCGTTGCGCAGGGCGCGGCCTCCCGCGAGGGCGGCGTCGCGTTCCCGCCCCCGGGCGACGGTCGCCACCAGGGCCGCGTGGGCGGCGGGCCAGGCCTGGTTGCCGATGCCGAGGAAGAGCGACGCCGCGCCGAACAGCCACACGTGCCCCGCCGGGGCGGCCAGCAGCAGCGCCACACCCAGCACGCGCACGAGCATCGACGCCGCCACGACCGTGCTGCGCGCGCCCCGGTCCAGCCAGCGGCCGACCGCGGGCATGCAGACCAGGGCCGTGACGGTCCCCGCCGTCATGGCGACCCCCGTGGCCGGCGCCGACAGCTCCAGCACCATCACGCCGTAGATCAGCAGAAAGGGCCGTAGCAGGCCGGTGCCGAGCGCGTCCACGGCCAGGGCGACGGCGTAGCGGGGCCCGCCGGAGGCACGGACGAGCATCCGCGTCCGGATCTTAGTGGTTGTTGCCATGGCGCCCACGATGCGTCCCTCGGCCGCGGACGCCGCGTCAGTTGACGGACCCCGTCAACTGACGCGGGCTTCGGCCGCCCGACCAGCGAAGATGGTGGGATGACGTTGAGGATCGACATCGGCGGCCCGCCGCACGGGCGACTGCGGTTCGCCGCCTCCCCGCTGGCCGAGCTGACGGCGATGCTGCACGTGCTGGCGGAACCCGGCCATCACCCGCAGCTCGCCGGCTGGGCCGCCGACGTCTGGGCCGGCCTGCCGCCGGAACTGGCCGAGCGGCTGCGGGAGGCGGAGTTCCTCTGGCGTTCGTCACGAGCCGACTTCCTCGTCCCCGCCCGGCCCCGGCAGACCCTCGCCGACGAGCTCGACGACGTGGACCGGATCGACGACGAGACCTATGTGGCCGCCGCGCTCATCACGACGTGCGGCAGCAACCGGGTCCGTTTCGGCGCGCCCTCGCCGCTCGCCGACCAGGCCGCGCGAGAGCGGGCCCTTGACCTGGCCCAGGCCCGCGGCCCGCTCCAGGAGGCCTTCGCCGAACGGCTGCTCGCCGACCCGTCAGCTGTGCGGGCGCGGGTGCGCCACACGCTCGAACAGTGCGCCGCGGCCTTCTTCGACGCCGCCTGGGCGGGCGCCGCGCCGCACCTCGCCACCGACGTCCGCCTGAAGAACGACCTGCTCAAACGGCAGGGCGTCGGCGCGGCACTCGCCTCGGTCTCCGGCGCCGTCACCCTCTCCCCCGACGGCAGCGCCATCGTCGTGGACAAGCTGCAGGACAACGCGACCGCCGCCCACGACGGCGGCGTCACCTTCCTTCCCAGCGTCTTCGGACGGCCGCACCTGGTGGTGATCCACGCGCCCGGATGGCGTCCGGTGGTGCAGTACCCCGTGGCGGAGACGGCGGAACCGGTGTCGCTGGAGACGGTCACGCTCCGGCTGGAGGCGCTCGCGCATCCGGTACGGCTGCGCCTGCTGCGCACCCTCGCCCGCGGCCCGCACACGACGGGCGAGCTCGCCCACGCCTGGGGGCTCACGCCGCCGGAGGTGTCACGCCACCTCGCGGTCCTGCGTCGCGCGGGGCTGCTCACGGGGCGGCGGGAGGGGCGTTACGTTCGCTACAGCGTGAACCTGCCCGACCTGACGGCGCTGGGCGCCGACGTGCTGACGGCGGTGCTGCGCTGAGGAGCCTGCGTGAGCCACTGGCGTCTTCTCCTGGTGCCAGGATCTCCGGCGAGCCACTCCGCGCCGGCCACGTCGCCCGATCGGCCCCTCCTCTACCACCCCCACACGCCACGCAGCCCGCAGAATTTCCGTACCGTGAAAGCGTGTTCTTCGATCCCCCGCAAGCCCGAGAAGAGTCGACTCGCCCACCCAACCCCGGATGGCCCGCCTGGGCCGCCCCGCCGGCGGAAGAGATGGGCGCCGTGATGATCACCGCACAGGTGCTGGCCCGCGTCCCGAACGTCGCCATCACCGTGCCGACCATCCAGGTCTTCAGCACCGGCTGCCTGATCAACGTGGACATCGTCACCCGACGGCACACTCTGTCCCCCGAAGACTTCCAGTCCCTCCAGCTGTCCGCGTTCCCTCACATGGTCACCGGGGTGAAGGCCGACCAGCCGCTGCCGGACCAGCTGCTGCGCTTCGGTGTGCGCTTCGCCGACGGCACCAAGGCCACCACCGTCGGGCAGAACCTGGACAGGACACAACTCCGGCAGGATCCGCCGCCGGGCCCGCAGTTGTCCATGCTGCTGCCCGGCATGTCCATGCGCAGCGGCGACGAGGACGCGGGCGTGATGACCTGGGGCCTGTGGTTGTGGCCCTCACCTCCCCCGGAGAACTTCGAGCTCGCCGTGGAGTGGCCCGTCGGCGGGATCGAGCTGAGCATCGTCGAACTGGACGGCGCGGCCATCGCGGCCGCCGCCCAGCTGGCGGTGCCGTACTGGCCGTAGTTCAGGAACGGAGTCAGGATCAGGCCGTGGTCCTGATCCCGTCGAAGAGGACCTGCAGGTAGCGGTCGAGGCATGCGTTCGGGTCGGGCGTCAGGCGCAGGGCGAACGCGGTGCCGCAGACCAGGTGGTGCAGGTCGTCGGGGGTGAGGTCGAGGCGCAGCGCACCTGCCTGCCGGGCCCGTTCGAGTACGGCTTGCGCCAGATCCGCGAAGGCCTCGCGGTGCGAGGTGGTGTCCGGGGAGGCGTCCAGGGCCGGGCTGGTGGATATCACCTCGGTGAAGGCCGGATCGGACAGCTGCTGGACGAGCAGTGTTCGCAGGATCTGCCGCAGACCGGTCCAGGCGTCCTCGCGCAGGCTCGCGACCCGCGCGTCGTCGAGCAGGGCGGTGAAGGCGGGCTCGGCGAGGGATTCCAGAAGCGCGCGGCGGGTCGGGAAGTGCCGATAGACCGTCCCGACACCGATCCCGGCTCTGCGGGCGAGGTCGTTGAGCTGCAGCGACATGTCTCCCTCCGCCATCGCCCGGCGTGCCGTCGCCAGAACGAGGTCGCGGTTGCGGACGGCGTCGGCACGCATGGAGGTCATACCGGCACTCTACCTAAGCGGATTGACAATCCGCTTAGCAGTCGAGTCTAATCGGATGACTTATCCGTTTATTGGAGGAACCCATGTCCCCCGTGTGGAAGATCGATCAACTCGCGGACCAGACCGGCCGGACATTCGTCGTCACCGGTGCCAGCAGCGGCCTCGGCACGGAGATCACCCGCCGTCTCGCCGCGCGCGGCGGCCGGGTCATCATGGCGGTCCGCGACACCGCCAAGGGCCATTGGGTCCGCGACCGGCTGCGTGCGGACGAGGTGAAGGCCGACCTCGCCGTCCACCAGCTCGACCTGCTCGATCTCGACAGCGTGCGCCGCTTCGCCGACGAGCTCCACGCCGAAGCAACCGCCATCGACGTGCTCGTCAACAACGCCGGCATCGGCACCGTGCCACGACGGCTCAGTCCGCAGGGCGTGGAGAGCCAGTTCGCGACCAATCACCTGGGACACTTCGCCCTCACCGGCCTCCTCCTCGACCGTCTGGCGGCAGGACGCGACCCGGCCGTGGTGACCGTAGGGTCCAGCCTCTACCGGCTGGGCCGCCTCGACCTGGACGATCTGGCCGCCGAACGCGGATACTCACCCGGCGGCGCCTACGCGGCCTCCAAACTCGCCAACGTGCTGTTCGGCCTGGAGCTCGACCGCAGGCTGCGCGCCGCCGCGTCGCCGGTGCGCAGCCTGCTCGCGCATCCCGGGATGGCCAGGACCGAACTGGATCGGAACGCACCCGCCTCGGCCCGGGTGATGGCGGCGGTGCTGGGCGTCCTGTTCCGTCGTCCGATCGCCGAGGCGGTCGCGCCGATCCTCTACGCGGCCACCGAGGCCGCGGCGCCCACCGGCCTCCACATCGGACCGGGCCGCCCGCTGCGCCCGGCCCGCCCGACCTTCGAGAGCCTGTCCCGCCCGGCCTCCGACCACGGTCTCGCCAGGCGACTCTGGTCACGGTCCGCCGAGCTCACCGGTGTCGACCCGGCGCCGACCAGCGGTGCGTGACCCTTCGAAGACATCCCCGGTCACGGCCATGCCATACCCGGAACATACCCACGATCTCTACCGTCTGCGCTGTCTGCACACCTCGAAGAAGGGACGCCAGTGAAGACAGCCGCCTTACATGGCATACGAAGGCTGGGAATCTGTCTGGCAGCTTCCATGCTGACCACCGGCGTCGTAGCGGTCATTCCCCTTCCTGCCGCCGCATCGCCCGCGTACTTCCTCTATGCGAAGTGGAAGAACGAGACCTGCACCAAGGGCTCCAAGATGAGGAAGTACAACCTTCACCTCAACCCTCGACGCACCTACGACACGGTATTCGTCAAGAATGTGAAGCCGACGCCCGACAGAATGGTCAGCTATTCCCGGGAGCGGGCCTTCCAGGTCGCGGCTGTCGAGGAACCATGCGGCAGGCGATACCAAACGGGCAAGAACCAGTACTACTGGCAGACCATCGCCTATGGCGCCGAGTCTGGAAAGGTGAGCCGCCTCACCAAGAGCACCGCGCTGTGCCACTCCGGCGGCTGCCTTCCGCCGGGCGCCAAGACGTACGGAACGTGGCGGGCGGGCTGGACCCACTTCAAGATGTAACGAAGCCTCGCGCGTCCCGCCTCGTCAGGGTGACCTTGAAGCGGTCACCCTCGGCTGGAGTTGCAACCGCACGTCGCCCGAGTGGGCCAGGACGATGGTCCGGCTGGTGCCCGGCTGCCACGGGGCGGGCACGAGATACAGGTGCCCGCCGGACTCGACGAGAAGCCGCAGCTTCGTGTAGCGGTGCTTGAACTTGCCCCCGCCCGGCAGCACCGCATGACCGACGCCGGCGGGCAGCGCGCTCAGGGGCTCGGCGGTCTCCAGATGCACCTCCGGCCGCCGTCCGATCGTGGCGGCGTCCCCCTGGGCTCGTCCGGCGCCGTAGGAGGCGGCGAAACTGTTGGCGGCCCAGAACAGGCCGCAGACGGCCAGCGCGATGATCGACCAGCGGGCGACGGTGACCGCGCTGTCAGGTGGCGCCCAGCCCGGCTCGGCGCGCCGTCTCCTGAGTGTCTCCCACAGGGTGCCTGCGTGCCGAAGGAGCAGCACACCGCCGGTCAGGCACAGGGCGGTGGTGGCAGGCTGCTCGCGCTGCGACACCGCCGGGACCAGGATGCCGACCAGGGCTCTCACCAGCAGGATGACGCCGACGCCTGCCACCGCCCGGGTGACCCATCGTGAGAGCGGGTCGCGGCCCGGGTCCGACACCAGCCGCTGGGTGCCCATGCGCAGGCCGGCCGCGGCCAGGGCCGTCAGCGCGACCAGGACGACCGGCACGTAGACCACTTCGGAGCCGTACAGCAGCAGGTCGGCGGTGGACAGGTTCACCAGGTCGAGGTAGACGCCGAAGTACTCGAACCTGGCGCGGGTGGCCAGGTAGCCGAAGTAGAACAGCAGCGCCGTCACCAGGGTCGTCGGCGCGACGATGCTGCTGTAGGCGGTCAGGTGGCCGAGCATCGTCTGAGGCTGCTGCGCCTCCGAGGTCGCGGTCACGACGCGGGGGTCTCTTCGGCACCGGGGATCTGGGTGGGCTCGTCGAGCGGCTCCTCGGTGGGCCGGCTGGACGGCTCCTCGGTGGGTTCGGCGGTGGGTTCGGCGGTGGGTTCGCCGGTGGGCTCGTCCGGGGTCCGCGTGGGGTCCTCGGTCGGGCCGGGTTCGCCGGTTCCCTGGCTGGTGAGCCGGAAGTGGCGCTGCTTCGCCCGGCACGTCTCGCCCGCCCCGCACTGCCAGCGCGCGCTCAGGGTCAGCAGCCCCTGCGCGGGCGCGCCGCCCGTCGTCTCCACCCCGATCCAGCAGCCGTTCCGCACATCGCTCGCCGAGCTCGGTTCGATCGTCAGGCCCGCCTGGCAGGGAGCGATCCCGATGGTCTCGATGCCGTCCTGGTTGTAGGAGCCTGGCGGGGTGGAGGCGGAGCCGCAGTCGTGCAGGCGCCACTCGCCGCCGGGGCTGACCGTGACGCTGTCGATGACCAGCGGACGGTCGGCGCGCTCCGCTCCGAAGATCGCACACGTCGTCCCGGGGAAGGAGGCTCCGAAGTTGAGGACCGGGTAGTAGTTGTCCATCGTCGGACCGCCGATGACGGTGGTCTTCGTCTGTTCGGGCTCTTCGACGCCGGGTTCCTCCGAGGCGGATCTCTCCGGGGCGGGTGCGGTCTGGGTGGACTCCAACGGCGGCGGCTCGGTGGTGAACGCCGGCCGGACGGCGAGAAAGACGCCGAAGGCGAAGACGACGGAGAACACCGCACCGACGAGAAGGTTACGGGCTCGGGTACTCACCCGCTCAGCGTGTCCGAGCCCCCGACCGGCGGCATGAGTAGCCCCTACTCAAAGGATCAGCCCGCCTTGGCCGTCACGACGAAGGGGCCACCGGCGGGCAGGCGTCGGTCCTACGCCTGAACCTGCTCCAGAGCCGCTTCCAGGCTGTCCTGCAGCGGCAGGAACTTGTCGAGGTGCGTCAGCCAGATCACCCGCAGCCGGACGGGGTCGGCGCCGATGACGGCCAGCCTTCCGCCGTTGTCCCTGCTCTGGTTGGTGGCCTTGACCAGCAGGGCCAGCCCGGTGGAATCCAGGAAGGCCACCGTCGACAGATCGATGATCAGGCGCGGGCGGGGGCGACGCAGCAGCTTGAGCACCTCGGCACTCAGCGGGGGCAACGTGGCCGCGTCGATCTCGCCGCTGGCCGTCACGACGGTGACGTCGCCGATCTCGCGCAGCGAGTACTCCACGTCGGCCTCCCGGTGATCTCGCTGCCCAGCTTACGCTCAGTCGGGCGTCATGATCAGTAGCCGGAGCGGATTGGTGAAAGCAGCGATCAGTTCAGGGCGAATCTCAGGGTGACCCGGGTGCCGGAGCGGTCGGTGTCCACGGCCAGCGTCCGGGCGACAGCGCGGGCGATCCACAACCCCCGGCCGCCGGGGACGGTCTCAGGCGGCAGATCGGAGGGCAACTCGGCCCGGGCAGCGCCAGGCCAGTGGCCCGCATCGCGCACCTCGACGACCAGGTCGGAGGACTCGCGCCAGATGCGCACCCGGGCCGGAGCACGGCCGTGGGTGACGGCGTTGGTGGCGATCTCGTTGATGGCGATCAGGACGTCGGGTACGGCATCTGCCCGCATGCCCAGCTGGTACGCGGTGGCCGCTGCCAGCTCACGCACGTCCGTCAGCTGCGCCAGAGTCACCCCGGCGCTGACCAGCCCAAGCGGTTCCGCTCCCGGACCCAGTTTCATCGTTCCCCACCACCCCTGCTTCTCCAGCGGAACGGCAACATGATCAAGGCGGGTGGCATCCTTGCTGCTGCCTCTACCCTCGCCGGGCCCCATCGACCCTCGGCTCGGACACGGCGCCCCATTTCACCAGCTTTCCGCCCGTGGGGACAAGGCGAGAGCCATTCTCGCCGCATGTCGGCTGCCTCCCGGCCCCGCCGTACGCAGGTCTCCGCCATCCCGGCGGCGCGCACCTCCCCGGCTGACATCCGACACACCGACACGCAAATCTCCGATCCCCCGGCGTGGCTGCCCCGACCGGACCATGACGGCAGATGGTACGCAGAGCGCTGCCCGACAACGATCCCTCAACGCCCGGGCTCAGCCTCCGGCACCGCGCTCCCGGCGGTGGAGAGCGTCCTGCAGCTGGGCGAGCCACTCCCGGCCCCGTCGACGCCCGTCGGGCAGTTGGTCGTCGCGATCCCAACGCCAGGACACCACGAGGGCGAGGCTGAGGATCCGGCAGTCGGCGAGCAGCCCGGCGTCGGCGCCCGGATAGTGCGCGGCGACGCCCTCCGGAGCATGCGCGAGGTCGAACTCGACAGGCCCCCGGCAGACGGTCTCCAGGTCGGTGAAGAGTGGTCCGTCAGCGGTGGCGAGCAGGTTGCCGGGGTGCGGTTCGCCGTGCAGGAGCTGTTGTCGCGGGCGGCGCTCCAGGATGGCGCGGCTGATGCCGTACAGGGTGCCGGTCAGCAGCGCGCGTTCCCCGGCGCCGAGGGCCGGGCTCACGGCCGGGTCCTCGACCACCCGGAGGGCATCGGCGACGCGATCGGTGAAGGACGGCGCGGCGAGGTCGACGCCGCGCAGGCCGGCGTGCAACCGGGCCAGGGCGCCGGCGTAGGCGGCGGGCGGGTGGTCCTCGGGCGCGGCGGTGGGCTCGTGGTAGGTCCAGAGAGTCACGGCGAAGCCGTCGCGGACATGGACGCGCGGCTCGGCCCTGGGATCGAGACCCGCCACCGGGCTGCCGGTCCCGGCGAGGCGCCGGGCCACCTCGACCTCGAAGTCGGGACGCTGCGCGAGCGGCGCGACCCGCGCGAGCACACCACTGGGCCGCAGCCGTACGGCGATCCGGTTCGAGTTGTGCAGCACCGTGGCGTCGTCGCCGCCCAGGCCGTACATGGCGGCCGTGCCGACGGCCGCGGCCACAGCCCTGGGGATCTCGGTGTCCTTCACGTGTTAGATGCCTTTCGCTGCCGGAGTCGCTCAGCTGGATTCGACACAGAGCTGGGACGTCAGGGTGGTGCGCGCCCACTCCTCCCACGCATCCGGCGACCAGCCACGATCGCGGACGAACAGCAAATACAGCTCCGGGCTGAGCAGGCCGAACAGCAGATCCGCCGCTGTCTCGACGGACAGGCCAGGACGGGCGTCAGGCTTGCCGACCAGGGCTTCGGCCGCCCCGTACTGCACGGTGTAACGCGGGTCAGGTCCGGCCGGCCACAACGCGGCGATCTCAGGATCGGTGGCCGCTGCAGCCGCGATCAGCGGCATGATCGGCGCGACCCGCCCCAGAACCTGGCGGGTGCCATGCACGTGCGCGCGCAGGTGCCCGGCCGCGGTGGGCTCGGCGCACGCGCCGCGAAACCACTCACGGTCCATGGTGGCGACCGGCTCGGTGTCCCCGGCGATGGTCGCGTCGACGACGTCCTTGAACAGCGTGCGCTTGTTGCGGAAGACGAAGTACACCGTCTGGACGGCCACGCCCGCCCGGTCCGCGACCTCCTGCAGGCTCGTCGCCCCGTAACCCTGCACGACGAACAGCTCGCGAGCCGCCGCGACGATCTTTTCGTGGGTACGGCGTGAGCGCTCCGCTCGCTTGTCGGGCCGCTTGACTCTGTCCATCTCTCAAGTGTATCTCTAGATTTCATCACTAGAGTTCAACTCTAATTTCTTGGAGGAGACGATGAACCAGCCCGACACCGCCCAAGTGGAAGAGCGGGAAGAGGAGTCCGTGCACCGCGCGCTGCAGGGCTTCTACCGCGCCGGCAAGGCACCATGGGACACAGGCGTGACGCCCCCCGAGCTGGTCACCCTGGTGGAAGGCCACGGCGCCCTGCCTCCCGGACGCGCACTCGAACTCGGCTGCGGCACCGGCACGAACGCCGTCTACCTCGCACAACACGGCTGGGACGTGACCGCCGTCGACCTGATCGACAGCGCCATCGACCAGGCCAGGCAGAAGGCCGAGACGGCGGGAACGCCGATACACCTCCTGCACGGCGACGCCACCCGCCTCGACGACCTGGACGTTCCCGGCCCGTTCGACCTGTTCTTCGACCTGAGCTGCTACTGCGGGATCCCCCTGCACCGACGCGACGCCTACGCCGCCGGCCTCACCCAGCGGGCCACCCCCGGAGCCCGGCTGCTGATGTTCGGGTACGGCCCCGAGCCGGCCGGCAACCCGGCACCCCAGGTCAAGTCATGGGCGGAGGGCGTCACAGCCGACGAACTCCGCGCCAGGTTCACCGGCTGGGACCTGCTCGACGTGACACCGGGCACCAACTCGGTCCCGACCTTCTGGTTCACCCTGCGCCGCATCGCCTCATAGGCGGCTCGGTAGCGGAGTTCGCACTGTCTGTGCCGGCCGGTGATGGCCTTGATTGCCGCTCGCCCTTCGGGTGGCGTTCAAGGCTCATCGGTCGCGGCGATCCCCGGAGCCGTCCAGATCCTAGGTTCCGTGTCCTTGTCGACAGGCGTCGACTTCACCGGCGCCTCGCACCCGCGCCGGAACTCGCTCCAGGCGGACCCGCCATCGTTCTGGTTGTCGCTGTGTCGGTAGCCACTGCGAGTATGACCGGGTGATCGCGACTCCTGACGACTTTTCCTGGTTCTCCCGCGGGCGCTTCCCCGAGCTGGCGGACGCCTACTGCCTCACCTATGTCCGCGGCCTGACGCCCGAGGAACTGGTGACCCGACTCGGCGTCCAGGTCGACGACTGCTCTCGCATGACGCTCGAAGAGCTGCTCCGGCATTCCCGCACAGGCTTTCACCAGCGGGAGAGCTTCGGTGCCGTCGCGGTCGGAGATTGGGTGCTCATGGTCGAGGCCAACGGCCTGCTCGGCATCACGGAAGAGATCATCCTGCCGCTGTCGGCGGGAACCCGTCTCGTCTCCCACTTCTACCTCGAGGTCAAGAGCATGGACCACTTCTACTGGATCGAGGACGGAGCGGTCCGGTTCGAGTTCGCGCGCGACGACGGTTACTCCCACTGGATCGAAGACGGAAGGATCCAACTCAGGTTCCCACCGCAGGAAGGCTCGCAGGAGATGCCGGACGAACTGGCCGAGACCATGGAGCGGATCGACGTCGTCTACCCGTCGTGCCTCGACCCCTACGAAGGGCCGGCGTTCCTTCTGGCCGAGCGCCTCACCGGGATCACGATGACGCCGCAACTGCTGCAGGAGTCCATTTACCTGTGCGGGGGTATTCCCAGACCGAGGTGAGCGGAATCCGGCGCTGCGGTCCCGCGAAGCGGCATGCCGTCCAGACGACGGCAAGGGCTCCGGACCCGGGACGCACGCCGGCAGCCCGGTCGGCGACCACCCCGGCCGGCCGGGACCTGCCGCGCCTCGGCCGACTCCGGATCGTCCCCTATCCAGTCCGAGTGCGCCCCCCTGGCGATCGCCACGGGCTTCCCTGCTCGTCAGGATCATGATCGGACGTGTACTGTTCGCATATGACGAAGAGAATCGAGTCCTCCTCCGACTGGTGAGCGTGGCCCGCGAGCGCGGTGCGCTCGACCGCCCGGTCTCGTTGCTCGAACACGCGCAGCGTCTCCACCAGCTCAACCCGGATGGGCCACTCCCCGACAGTGGCCGCCCGTTTCCCGGCGGCGGCCGGCGTCCCTACGTCCCGCCCTCGAAACGAGGGGGCGCCCTGGCGGCCCTGCTGCGGGAATTCATCGGCGATCCAGCCCTGACCGCCCAAGATCTCCACGACCGATGCGCCCACCTGGCGTTCGACGCCTGGGACGTGACCCGAGTCCTCCAAGAACTCACCCCCGCCCCTTCACCAAGGCTGCTCGACACCGCCCGCTGGCTCATCGAGAACGGCACAAACCAGCGCGCCGTCGTCGTCGGCCTGGGGCTGCTGAACGGCAGCGCCGTACAACGCGACATCCCCACGCTCAAGATGATCGGGCTGCTCTCCTTCGCCGATCAGCCCGCCGTCGAGGCGCTGGCGAAGATCCCCGGCGCGACGCGGGACCTCATCTGGCTCGCCGACCGTGTACGGCGCCACGCCCGGATCACCGCCATCAGGGCGCTGGCCGGGGACCCGGATCCACTCGCCCGCGCATGGGTACGGTCGGCACCAGGAGACCTGCTGTCGAGCGACCTGGCGCGGCAGATCGCCGAGGGATGCGAGCTGGCCGAGCTCCTCAACCGGCCGGTCGTCGATGACCTGCTGTGGGACCAGGCCGGAACCCTCCTGCTCGCGATGACCAGCACCCGCAACTATCGCACCGAGATCAGCCGCTACGAGCACGCCTCGGCCCTCTATCAGCGCTGGGTCGCGCTCGCCGGGCACAGACCGGCCACGGTGGCGCGGGCCGCCTTACTGACCATGGTCGCCGAGGACCTGCTCTCGGGCCCGGCGGCCCCGGTGGTCGGCGAGCTTCGACGAGGTCTCATCGACCGGCTCAAGCGTGTGCTGGCCGACCGGCCGTGGACCGAGATGCTGGACCGCGGCGCGTGCTCGGATGATCCGGTCGAGGCCAGACGGGCCGCGTGGATCATCAAAGAGCTGTCCAGGGAGGGCGCCCCGGAGGGAAGGTTCGCCATCCGGGTCGTCGTACCCGATCCGGATCCGGTCGGCCATCCTCAGGTGGAGGCCAGGATCATGATCGACGGGATGCCGGTCGTCGCGGCGGCCTTCGACAAGGGTCCGGCCGAAGGCCCCGAGCAGTTGGTCTCCAGCGGGCTGCTCAGGGCAACGGACGAGCCGAAGGAAGTGCGGCTGGCCGAGGCGTACTGCACCGAGGGGTGCTGCGGCGGGCTCCACGTCACGATCGTGCGCGAGGGACCGCAGGTCGTCTGGAAGGACTGGCGCTCCTCGACACCGGGCGCTGCCCCGCCGGAGGTGCGCTTCGACGCGTCCGAATACGACCGGGAGCTCGCCCGAGCCGAGCAGGACCATCAGTGGGAGTGGCCCGCCAGGACAGTGGCCCGGCTGGTGGCGGAACGGTTCCGCGCCGACCCCACGATCCTGGGCCGGTGGGACTGCTCGGCCGGCTGGTGTACGGCCTGGTTGCAGGAGTTCGACACCGCGCGCCTGACGTTCCACCATCCGGCGCGCACGGACTCGTTCGACGCTCCCGAGCTGCAGTTCGGGCTCGTCATCGACGTCCGGGACCGACCTCCGGAGATCTTGGCTGCCGAGCTGATCGAGTCGATGAGGAACACCGACCCGAAGTCCACCGCCGAGATGATCGGCGGAAGCAAGGACGCCGCCGAGAAGCTCGGCCTCGTCTACAGGAAACCCAGCCGCCGCTGGTGAGCTCGGCAGGGTGGGCCGGCCTTACGGCGGCGCCGAGGTAGATCGCCAACCGTCTTCCGGACCCGTGCGCCCAACTTCCCCTGTGCGTCGCCCATCCAGATGATGGTTTCGATCACTTGAGTGATCAAGATTTGGCGCAGCCGGCTTGGCCGTCCCGCCCTATGTCTGAACCGATCCGACGGTTCACGCTTTGGCACACGAGAATCGGGTCGTGTTCCGAGAAGCCGCGGCTGAGAGCTTGCCGAAACACGAAACCGGGGGTCGCCGCACTCGCTCGTACGGCGCCCCCGGAACGGTTCATGAGCCGCAGTTGCCCCATCCGCGGCTGCCATAGGCGGTCGAGTAGTCGAGACGGGTGTCGGCGATTTCGCCGGCGAAGGCGACACACTTGCCAGCGGCAGCCTTCACGATGGCGGCGTAGTACTTGTATTTCCGGGCGGTGAGCGTCGGCGGGTCTCTGTAGATTCCGACGCCTTCGATCGCGAGCGTGGCCTGCGTGTAAGTCGCCACCCCGACGAAGCTTGTCTTGATCGTGGCCACACAGTTGGTGCCGCGCGAGCCGTTCCACAGCAGGAAGACCCTGCCCCACGTGCTGGTGCCGAGCGTGACGGGACGGCTGTCCAGTCTGCCCCAGCCACCGTAACCCGCTGTCTCGGTGCAGGCGGCCTCCGGGGTGTAGGCCGCCGCCTGCGCCGGTCCCGGGTTGGCGAGGACGGCGGCGGAGACGAGGGCGGTGGACAGGATGAGGGCTTTCGCAGGCTGTAACGTGCGTGTGCGCATCGATACCCTTTCGATGGACTATTGAGTGCTGCCATGTGATCACAACTCACAGGAGCACTTCCATATCCCAGATCACTGCAATAAAGCTGCAGTCGGGCCCTCGACATGGACACCAACACCATCGTCGGCCCCGTCACCGACGCCGTGACCGTGGACCTGCTCGACCCCACCGGCCTGCCGCACGTCGAACACCCCATCGCCCGCCAAAGCCCCGGCGCTACGTCAAACCCGGGCCGAAGGCCATCGCCGCCGTCACCGAACACCTCGCGCCGCGACGCCGTACCCGCTAAACACCAGGTCACCTGCCGAATGGCGGCTGATGACAGCCGCGTACACGGCACCGGTCTTCGCACCGCGTCCTGGTGGGACTGTAATGACGTCCACGTGGCCCGTTAGCACCGGTGGAGAGGGGCGACTGGACGGGGCTCGGAGGGTCCAGAGCCCGTCCACGAAGGCGCGTGGACAGGCTCTGCTCCTGGTCTGAAACTGGGGGTGCCAGGCGCCGTGTCGTGAGCATCGGCTACCAGGTGGGTCCTTCATGCGGTTCGTTCAGCTTGCCGAAGTGAGGGTGGGGTAGTCCGTGTAGCCGGCGGCGCCGCCGACGTACATCAGGTAGGCGTCGCGGACGGGGTTGAGTGGGCACCGCGGCGAAGCCTGGTGACGAGGTCCGGGTTGGCGAGGAAGGTACGGCCGAGCGAGATCAGGTCGGCGTCGGCGGTGAGGAGGGCCTCGGCGTCCCGGGGCCTCCGCGCCATCATCCCTCCCCCGCCTCCGTCCTGAACGTGCTGCGCGATCACGACGGGGGCGAGGCCGGTCAGGCTCCCGTCAGGTCACGACGGCGGAAGGCGGCCACACCGACTCCGGCCAGGACCAGGGCGAGCACGGCGAGCCAGATGAGCGGAGCTGGATCGAGCTCCCCTCCGGGCGCCTGCGGCAGATGCGAGTAAGGCGACAGGCGCTGCATCCACTCAGGGAGCTGGAGCACCTCGCCCAGCTGTCCGAGGAGGGCGAAGCTCAGGAGCATGGCCCAGGCGAGTGCGGTGAGCCGCGGCAGCAGGCCGTACAGCAGCATGGTCAGCCCGGCCGCCACCCACACGGCGGGCAGCTGCACCCAGGCCGCCGCGGCGAGCCGGATGACCTGGCCCGGCTCGCCGGTGCGGATGCCGTGCGCTGCGCCGATCGCGAGGCCGCCCATGCCGAGGACCGCCGCGCTTCCGGCCCAGGCCATGAGGAGGTGGGCGAGGGCCCATCGGGGGCGGGTCACGGCCGCGCTGAGCACGTGTTCGGCGCGCAGGGCAGCCTCCTCGCCTTGGAGCCGCAGCACGGCCTGGACGGCGAAAGCCCCTGCGACCAGCCCCATCATGCCCAAGACGGTCACCAGGAAGGTGTCGACCAGCGTGCTCTCGCCGCCCAGCCGTTCCAGGATGGCGGCCAGCTGCGGGTTGCCTCCCAGGATCTGCCCCGCGCTGTGCGCCAGGGCCCCGAACAGGGCGCCCATGACGGCGAAGCCGGCCGCCCAGCCGAGGACGCCGCCACGGTGCAGCCGCCAGGCCAGGCCCAGTGCGCTGCTCAGGTACGGCGGGGCGTCGGCGGGACCGGTGCGGGGCGGCAGCACGCCGGAGCCCAGGTCCCGCCGCCTGATCAGCGCTGCCGCGACGAGGACCAGCGTCACCGCGGTCAGCAGCGCGAGCCCGATCACCCACCAGCGTTCGTCGGCGAAGGCCCGCACCCGCTGGGCCCAGCCCAGCGGCGACGCCCACGACAGCGCCTCCCACCCGCCCGCGTCACCCGCGGCGCGCAGCAGGAACGCCGCGCCGAGTACGGCTGCCGCGAGGCCGTTGGCGGTGCGGGCGTGCTCGGTGAGCTGCGCGGTGACCGCCGCGACCCCGGCGAAGATCCATCCCGTGCCGGCGATCGCCAGCCCGAAGGCGAGCGCGCCGGAGACCGGCAGGCCCTGCGCGGTCAGAGCCGCGGTGATCAGCGCGGCGATGAGCAGGTTGGCGCCGCCGGCGACGACGAGCGCGGCGGCGGGGAAGGCGTGCCGTCCCACCGCGCACGCGCCGACCAGCTCGGCCCTGCCGCTCTCCTCCTCGGCGCGGGTGTGCCGGGTGACCAGCAGCAGGCTCATGAGCGCGGCCAGGACAGCCGCGATCGTGGTCGCGCGCCAGGCCGTCAGCCCGCCGACCGAGGCGGGGTCGTAGACCGGCCCGGTGATCGCCTGCAGGGCCGGGGTGGAGCCGATCGTGAGGCCGAGGGCGAGCCGGTCGTCCATGCCCGGATACAGCTCGGCGATGGCGGAGGCGGTGCCTGCCACGACACCCACGATGACCAGGATCCAGCCCGGCAGCAGGGAGCGGTCACGGCGCAGCGCCAGCCGTACCAGCGCCATCGTGCCGGTCACGGCGCGACCTGGTAGTGGCGCAGGAACAGCTCTTCCAGGGTGGCCGGCCGGCAGGTGAGGGTGCGCACGCCTGCCGTGGTGAGCGGCGGCAGGACCTCGCGCAGCCGGTCCGGCTCGACTTCGAAGGTGATCCTGGAGCCGTCGACGGCCAGGTTGTGCACGCCGGGCAGCGTGCTGGGAACACGGTCCAGCTCGGCGACGACGGTGATCCGCGTCAGGTGACGGAGCTCGGCCAGGGTTCCGCTCTCCACGATGCGACCGGCGCGGATGATGCTCACCCGGTCGCAGAGCGCCTCGACCTCGGACATGATGTGGCTGGACAGCAGCACCGTGCGCCCGTTGCCGCGTTCCTCGGTGATGCACTCGCGGAAGGCGGCTTCCATGAGCGGGTCGAGCCCCGCGGTCGGTTCGTCCAGGAGCAGCAGTTCGACATCGGAGGCGAGGGCGGCGACCAGGGCGACCTTCTGGCGGTTGCCCTTGGAGTAGGCGCGGCCCTTCTTCGTGGGGTCGAGATCGAAGCGCTCCAGCAAAGCCTTCTTGCGTCCGCGGTCGAGGCCGCCGCGCAGCCGGCCGAGCAGGTCGATGGCCTCCCCGCCGGACATGTTCGGCCACAGGACCACGTCGCCCGGCACGTAGGCCAGCCGCCTGTGCAGCTCGACCGCGTCGTTCCAGGGATGGCCGCCGAGCAGTTCGGCATGGCCGGAGTCGGCGCGCAGCAGGCCGAGCAGGATGCGCAACGTGGTGGTCTTGCCGGCGCCGTTGGGGCCGAGGAAGCCGTGGACCTCGCCCGTCCGCACGGCCAGGTCGAGGCCGTCGAGGGCGCGGACGGCGCCGAAGGACTTGGTGAGGCCACTGATGAGGATGGCAGGGTTGCCCTGCATGGGCGCCTCCCTGAGGTCGGTCGGGTATGACGTTGCCGACCAGGCTTCCCGGCGCTCCATTGACGACGTTAACAGCGCCGCGGCCCGCGCACCAGATGACGCGGCTGCCATCTCCAGGTGGGATTGCCGGCGGCCAGGCCCTTGAGCCACAGGGCGGCGGGCATCTCATCCCAGGTGAGCGACAGCCTCCTGCACGGTCGGGAAGATCTGGAAGCGCTCCGACAGGCCGGTGAGATGAAGGAGCCGCCGCAGATGCCCGTTCACCGCGCTCAACACGAGGCTCCCGCCGGCCGCCTCGGTCAACGAGGTGCCGCTGAGCAGGGCGGAAAGCCCGCTGCTGTCGCAGAAGGTGAGCTCGGCGGCGTCGATGACCACCATGGGCGACTCGAATTCGATCAGCGCCAGGGTGAGGCAGTCGCGCAGGCTCGGCGCGGTGACCATGTCCAGCTCGCCCCGTAAGCGGATGATCACGATGTAGCCGTGTCGGTCGATGGTGATGGTGAGCGTGTCCATGTGATGGCGTCCTCGGTAGCGTTGCCACCGCGCTTTCAGGCACGGTGAGGTCGGACGCCGACCAGTCTTCCCGGCACACCAGGGCCCTGAGTTTAACAGGCCGTTGCTCAGTGCAAGAGTCCGGCGACCCGGCCACATGCCCAGCCGGGGGATCTCCGCGAGCCCCTCCTCGAGGGGCACACAGCTGGACGGAGGACGGCGTTCCGCCGATGATCCGTCAGCTCCAGCGCCGCGTCTCGGATCAGGGCTTGGGCCGAATGCATGTCCACCATACTGAACACCAGCCCGGTCTCCTTTCGCCCGACTTTCAAGCGACTTGGCCGTTTTCCTGCACTTTTCTGGTCAGCGGGGCAGGAGGGACGAGTGACCAATGTCGATCTCGTCTTCGCCCTGGCCGGTGTGGGCGCCATCTCGGCCGCAGTACTGCCCGGGGTGCTGCGCCGTCTGCCCTTCTCCCTGCCCCTGGCCTGCCTGATCGGCGGGATGCTGCTGTTCTGGCTGCCGGTGCCGCTGGCCGAGCCCGACCCCATCGCCCACCGGAGCGCCCTCGAGCACGTCACCGAGATCTGCGTGGTCATCTCACTCATGGGCGCGGGCCTGGCGCTCAACCGTCGCATCGGCCTGCGCCGCTGGTCCTCGACCTGGCGGCTGCTCGGCTGGACGATGCCGCTGACCATCACCGCGGTCGCGCTGCTGGCGTTCTGGCTGCTGGGCTGGCCTCCGGCCGCGGCCCTGCTGCTCGGTGCGGTTCTCGCTCCCACCGACCCGGTCCTGGCCTCCGACGTCCAGGTCGGAGAGCCCGTGGACGCCGAGAACGCCGACGACGAAGTCCGCTTCGCCCTGACCTCCGAGGCCGGGCTGAACGACGGCCTGGCCTTCCCCGTGGTCTACGCCGCCATCGCGCTCGCCACCGTGGGAGGCCTGGCCTGGACAGGGGAATGGGCGCTGACCGATGTGCTCTACCGGGTGGCCGCAGGAGTGGTCGGCGGGCTGGTGATCGGACGCCTGCTCGGCAGGCTGTTCTTCCACGCCAGCACCGAGAACCTGCGCCTGGCCGAGCACCGTGACGGTTTCGTCGCCCTCGCCGCCACCTTCCTCGCCTACGGGCTGACCGAACTCGTGCAGGGCTACGGCTTCATCGCGGTCTTCGTGACCGCGTGCACGATCCGCAACGCCGAGCGCGACCACGGCTACAACGGCATCCTGCACGGCTTCATCGAGCAGATCGAGCGGCTGTTCACCGCCTGGCTCCTGCTCCTGCTCGGCGGCTTCATCGCGACAGGCGGACTGGCCGCGCTCACCTGGCGCGGCATCGCGGTCGCGCTCCTGCTGCTGCTCGTCATCCGGCCGCTGACCGGCTGGCTGGCCCAGCTGCGCGGCCCCGCCGGTCCCCGTGAGCGGGCCGTCATCTCGGTGTTCGGCATCCGCGGCATCGGCTCGATGTACTACCTGGCCTACGCGCTGGGGCACGCCGACTTCGGCGTCCCGGCAGAGGAGGTGTGGGCGGTGGTCGCTTTCACGGTGCTGGCCTCGGTCGTCCTGCACGGCATCACCGCCACTCCGGTCATGCGCTATCTGGACCGGCTGCGCGGCACCCCCGAGCCGACGCCCGTGGGCGAAGGCCAAGGATCGTGATTGGTCGTGCATCCCTGTGTGGACGTTGTACACCGCTGGCACGGGGCCGCGCCCCGGGACGACCTGCGCGGTCATAGCCGACGAAGGACTCGGCGCCGACGAAGCGCCCTATGCAACGAAAGCGGCCAAGGCGCGAGAGATTACGTCGCCTACGACCGTTACTCTCCCACCACGACGCAGACGCTGGCGATCGCGCCGACAACAGCAGCACCACGCCCGTGGCGGTTAGTGGAATCACCATGCCCAGCGGAAGCCTGTCGCCACGTTCTCCAGTGCAGGGAAGTAACGGTGCACGCGATGAAGGCTGTCCAGCGCCACAGGCTCCTCGGCGACGAGAGTGCCGGCACGGTAGTGGTCCCAGGTCGACCACCACGTGTACCGCGGCAGCCGCTCGCCGTGGAACTGCACCATGATGCTGACGCTTTCGGCGCGGGCGTGGAAGACCCTGCGGTATTCCGTGTCGGGCTCCCCTTGCGGGAGAAAGGTACGGCGATATTCCACGACGGTGTCCTCGCCCGTCAGCAAAGGTCTCGGTAGAAGGATCTTCATCATCGGCGGTTCCATGCGGACCTCGTGGATGGTCTCGACAGTGGCGGTTCTCGGCGACAGGAAGCACGGATAGCAGTCGATCCTGTCCTCGCAGGCACGGATGGTTTTCGTGGAGTGGTGAGCGACGGCCCGCCCATGGGCGTCGATGGTGCGGTGTTCGAAGAGCATCAGCGTGCGGTGGCGTTGTCGCACGGGGAGCGGCTGTGGGGCTCGAATCCCCGCTGGTGGCGGGTTTGTGAGCGCTTCCCTCAGAGCGCTTTCGTCCTCGTGGCTCATCTCGAAGGCGTCTACGAGCATGGTGATGGTGTCGGGGCTGACGATCACGCCGGCCAGGGCGCGACCGATGCGGTCCTTCAACATCCTTCCGGGATCCTCGATCGCGTCCGGCAGGAGTCCCTTCTCGACCAGGTGAGCAGCCACGACGTTGGCGACTGCGCGATTGCTGGGGAGATTCGACGCTGTACGCCGCTGCTGAAGGCGCTGCCAGCGCCGACGGTAATCCGGCCGGTTGAGCAGCAGGTCTCGCAGTAGCTGCCCGGCGTGCTCTGCCCCGGTGGGGACGGGCTCCCTTGCCACGATGGCACCTCTGGATGCGATCTATCAGCGACAGACGTCTGCTTCTATGGGCCCTTCACGGCCGTGTCGGCAGGATAGCCGCCCTGCTCGCCGGCCAGTCGTGCCATTCGGACGAAACATGAGACTTAGGGCAGGTGAGCTCAGCGCATGGCCGATTTACGCATGCTCTATGAGCGGCAGGTCGACGGTCCGCTGGTCAAGGGCGACCATGTGGGTGGGGCGCCGGTGGCGGGGTTCGCCACTACTACCGGTCCCGTTCCCGACGACAGACTGCTCTTGGCGGGCGATGAGGTCAGCCCACAGATCCCGACGCGGCCGATCCCGGCGCGCGAGCATCCGGGCATCAGGCGGTGCGGTCCGCAGGTCGCCCACCGGCTTGCCGCGAGGGATGTGACGGATGCGGACGACATCACGCCAGGGCTTCGCGCGGCGGTGAGCAGAGCCATCGGCCTGCGTCCCGGGCCGGGCCGGTTCGTGGGATCACTGGTTGAGGAGTTCACCCGCCGGGACTGCGCCATATGGCTGATCGGCGGAGCCGTTCGGGATCTTGTGGCCGACCCGGCGGCGCCGGTCAACGACCTGGACTTCGCCGGCACGATGCTGCCCGGTGAGCTTCACAGCCTGGCTCCTGACATGCTTGCCATCAACGGTCTTGGAGACCATCGCCCTCACCTCTCACCCGGTCGCGTCCTTTCCGTCATGGGCGGTATGCCCGATACCGAGCGCATCATCGAGTACAAGGCGCTGTCGCAGCACGGGTTCCACTTTCCCGCCTCGGGCGGCGATCTACTCGACGACGTCGGCACGCGTGATCTGACGATCAATGGCCTCTACTACGACTTACGCAGGCACGTCCTGATCGATCCGTCCGGCCGGGGGGTGCGGCATCTTCGCGCCAAGCCACGGACACTGGCGCCCGTCTACACGGGTGGTGACCCTCTCGAGTGCGCAAAGGTCGTGATTCGAACGGTGAAGTTCGCCGTCCGCTCACCGGACGCTGACATGTCGGAGGCGGCCGCGTGGGTAGATCGCCATCTTGTCGACCTGGCCTGTGACCTGCCCGCCGACATGCGGAGAAGTCTTCTTGGCTTCTGGGGGAAATGCATCCCCGAGGAGCAGGCACCAGCAGCGATGCGAGCGGTGCAACGGCTGGGGACCGTGGCCGGGACACTGATCCACGCGGTGCGATGGGGTGGCCGTCATGCCGGCTAGGCCGCTCAGCAATTGGGTGAGACCATCCACTGACCTGCATGCCAACGTCAACGACGGGGATGAGAGGGCGGATGCGCGGCATCTGCCGTACTTCGCGCACGGATGGCGGCACGACCGCGCGGACGGGGCACTCGTGCTTGTGCATGAGCGCACCGGCACGACGCTCGTCGAGGTGGACGAGACGGCCACGCCGATTCGGATTACGCGGGAAGGGGTGCGCGTGCTGCGGCGGCTGGAGGACATGTGGCCGCATGCGCCCTGGGACGCGGAGTCGATCTCCGTGTTGGCCGGAGAGGAGCGGCCGCTGCGATACCTGCTGCTGGCGCGGCTCGTGGCAGAGGGCGACCCGCCTCCGCACCTCTTCCATGTGCTTCCGTGGGAGCTGGTGACCCGGTTGGCAGGACAGATACGGGCGACGCTGAGAGGGCCTGCGTCTGTTCCCGACACCTTGCTACGGCACTGGTTCGCCCCCGCCGGGTCCCGCTTCACCGCGGCGCTGGATCAGCTCGCGGCCGGCCTGCGTTTCGGCGACGCCATAGCCGCGCGGGTAGGCGCCACCGCGTTGTGCGGCCGGATCTCCGAGCTGGAGGCGGCCCGGGTTCCCTCTTCCACCCGTGAGGCGATGTCCCTCCTCCTTCGAGATCTTCCTGGCCGTGATCCGTTGCTGACACCGTTCGCCTCGCGGGGCGCGCGGAAGCTGATGGAGTCATCCGACCCGGGCGAGGAGCCGACGCGGGTGCAGACCATGCTTGCTCCCGCCGCCGACACGCTCGGCGTGCGTCGCAGACCCGACCGGCTGCGTAAGCCTCCCTTCGAGGTCGAGGCCGTGGTCACGAGCAGTGGAGTTCTGGAGCTGAGTGTGGCCGCGCGGCTCGATCCTGGGCGCGCCGGTTCCGTCGCCGAGGTGTACGGCGTCGTGGTCATGCGCGTGGACGTAGGCCCCCGCACCTTCCTCATACCGCTGGAACAGCGTGCGGACGAGTTCTCCGGCATGCTCCCTGTCCGGCTTCCGTCCGACGAGTTCGACGTGGATGTGACCATGCCCGCTATCGGGGCCTCCGAGGTGGCCGACTTGCGCGAGGAGCACCTCATACCCTCCTTACCTGCGAATCTGCCGCTCCCCGCGTTGCGGCGCTGGCGCGAGCTCGCCGCCATGATGTCCCACGATCATGCTCTGCACGCTCTGCTGGACCGTCTCTCTGGGGATGTCCTGTGAACCACGAAGACATCAAAAAGCTCATCGAGGGGTCTGTTCCCGTCGATTGCCACGCTGTCGATCTCGTGGGATCCGGCGCGCCGTTCACGACATTCGTCAAGACGTGCGTCGGTTCCGGGGATGTGGAGCTTCTCACCCGGATCGAGAAGGGCGGAACCCTCCTCGAAGATCTCCTCGGGCAGCTGCCGCACGTCTTCTATCCGCGTTTCTTGGAGGGCGAGACGCCGGTGCCATCCGCGATCATCGCGGCCCGCCGGTTCGCCGGCCTGGCCTTGTCCATATCTGACCCAAGCGCGCGCGAGCAGCGCATGGAGGCGTGGCAGGACTGGCAGCAGCGCGCGTACGCCACCCCCATTCCCGGGCGGGCGGGCACCGACGCCGCGTTGGCCTGGCTGTCCAACGAAGATCCTGGCACCGCGGCGGAGGCCGCGATACGCGTCCTGTTCGCGATCAACAACAACGGGCAGGACAACAGCGGCCTGCAGGGCCGGCTCTCCGCGCGCCTGATCCCTGACCGCCCACCAGGCCTAGCCCCCGATCCATCGCAGATGACGTTCTTCTCCGCCGACAAAGCGTTCCGGCGCGGACTGGAAATCGCATGGCGGCACGCGGGAGGAAAGCTGCGCGGACAGGTGCTGTGGACGATCGAGTCGCAGACCAGCGAGCTGGTGGCCGGACCCATGCCACGTATCGTCGGCGGCTCCTTGAGCACGGCATTCGCCTTCGTCCTGAACGAACTGGAGCGAAGGCACCGTCGGCTGCACACGTTGACGTGGTTCAACCCACGCTCGCACGTGGCGATCATCGGAGACCTCAAAGAGGATGGCACCCTCGCGTCCGTCGGAGGGTATGAGCAGAAGGTCACGGCCGCTGCGGGCATCCGGCGCCTTGTCGTCCCAGAGCAGGACTTCGCTGCGGTGAAGACGCTTACACCGCCACGACTCAAGGTGCGAAAGGCACGAACCTGGCAGCACGCGGCCCGTCAGGCCCGCCGCCCCCACACATGGAAGACACTTACAGCGTCGCTCGTACTGCTGGCCTCCAGCGGCGGCGCCTATGTCCTCCACGACAACGTCGTCGCCGCTGGGGCGGCCGCACTGTTGCGCCAGAGCGACGACGCATGGCAGCGGGATCCTGTGCTCGCCGGGCACCTGGCCGCGCGGTCCTGGGCCCTCACGCAAACACCCGCGGCCCGATACCGAATGCTCCGGACGATCACCACTCGGCTCCGGGCGGTCTTGCCAGTCGACGACTCGAAGATCGTCATCGCGTTCAGCCCGGACAACACCCGCCTCGCGACCGCAGGGGAAAGAAGCGGCGTGCTCGAACTGTGGGATTCGCATACCGGCGACAACGCAGTCACCACGCGCTTCCCCGGCGCCAAGGTTCGTGGGCTGTCGTTCAGCGCGGACGGCGCCAGACTGGCGGTCGCCCTCTCCGACAAGAGCGCGGTGCTCCTCGACCCCACGACCCTGCGTCCGCTGACAGAGCCGCTACGGCACGACAGCCCGGTTCTGTCGGTGTCCTTCAGCCGTGACGGCCGAAGCCTCGCCACCGTGACCGAGGAGGGGACAGTTCGCCTGTGGGATGTTGAGCGGCGCCGCCTGTCCATGCCACCGCTGAGGACGAAGCCGACCGGGCAGACCACCATCGTCGCGCTCAGCCCTCGCGGCGACACCCTGGCCACCGGCGGCAACGACGGCAAGGTTCAGCTGTGGGACCTCGGCACACGCCGGCTGATCAAGACGTTGACCGAAGGCAACTCGATCGTCAACGCGGTGACCTTCGCCCCAGACGGTGCCACGCTGGCAGCCGGCGGGACCGACTATGCGATCACGGTATGGGACGTCGGCACCCGGAAAACCCTCGCCACGTTCCGTCACGACCGAAGCGTCACGGGTCTGGCCTTCAGCGCCGACGGTAAGACTCTGGCCTCGTCGAGCACCGACATGACAGCCCGGCTGTGGGATATGGAGACCTTACGGCAGCGCGGCGCGGCGTTCGACGGCCAGGGGCGATACCTCACCGCTGTGGCGCTCGCCCCTGACGGCCGAACTCTGGCTACAGCTGTCGCGGGGGGAACCGTGCGGCTGTGGGATACGGCCTCCTGGCAGCCGGAGGGAAAACTGCTGCCTACCCGGCACAACCAGCCAGCTGTGACCTACCACCCAGATGGGCGATTAGCCGTTGCCGACGGCAACGAGGTCCACGTGTGGGATCTGCCCGCTGGAACCCACACGTCGTATGTTCATCCGGAGCAGGTCAGGGCCGTGGCCGTCAGTCCCGACGGGCGCACGCTGGCCACCACCGGCCGGAAGGACAACCTCCGGCTATGGTCGGACGGCGCGGTGAAGGCGGTCTCACCTGCCACCTCCGCGATCTACAGAGACCTCGCCTACAGCCAGGACGGCAAGATCATCGCGACCGGTGGCAGCGGACAGGCGCAGATATGGGATGCCGCCAGCGCCCAACCCCTGACCAAGCCGTTCGGCAAAGGAATCCTCGGCCTGGCAGTAGGCGGCGAGACCCTGGCGCTGGCACATTCCGGCACCGTCGAACTCAGGACGACTCGCGAACCGGAAAGGCCTGGCGCGATCCTGAAGACAGGATGGTCCCGCGTCTCCGACGTCGATGTCAGCGACGACGGCGAACTGGTGGCCGCAGCCGAGGGCCAGACCGGGCGCGTCGGCATCTGGGATGCCGGCACCCACCGACGTCTGCGAGACTTCGTGGTCACCACGTCCCCGATCTATCACCTCGCGTTCAGTTCCGACGCGCGGATGCTGGCCGCCGGAACCAGCAACGGCGAGGTGCATGTCTGGAACGTCGAATACGGCGGGCTGCTGGCTCCTCCGCTCCGCGTGCCGGGCGGCGTCACCGGCCTGGCCTTCAGCCCCACGGGCGAACAGTTGGCGGTCGCCACCGATTCCGGCGTGGAGATCTGGCGCCTGAACATCCCCGATGATCCCCTTCGCGCCATCTGCGCATTGACGCGGGAAACCGACTCGACGTCCTGCCCGGCCTGAGTCTGAGGCCCACCTCCTCACCCGACGACGAGCTGCCGCCCGATGGACGCGTTGCGCGCGTCCCAGGGAGGAGGTTCTTCAGTCCCGTTTCGTTGGGGCCAGTTCGGTCGAAGGATCGTCAGTGCTCGGCTGGTGGATCCACCAGCCGGTTCCCCACCTCAGGACCTTGCCGTACAGGGTGAGGACGAGGCCGCTCTCGAAATCGGCGGCCGGAATGCGGATCGACCGGACCAGCGGATCGTCCTCCCCGAGGGACTCGTAGGTTCCCTCGCCCGCAACATAACGCTTCGGAGGGTCGTCCCAGCAGTCGAAGAACGCCCAGTCGCCCTTGGCCGACACGTAACAGAGGATGCGCTTGCCGACTATGAGCCCCGGTGTCCCGAAGGAGCCTTGGATCTCGCTGAGCCGGAGATCCCGCCCCGCCCACCGGTTCTGAACCATACCGAGCAGGTCTGCCCAAGGGCCCGCGTCAAGCCTGCGCGTCACCTGGAGAAATCCAAGCCGGTGGAACTGCTCGGCGTAGACCGAGGCCACCTCCTCAACGCATCTGCTGCCGGCCCCGAACATCGCCGCGAACGGACCCTGAACGCCGTACTTTCCATACCGAGCGCCGAGCATCCGACTGACGGCGGCGCACTCGTCCTCCCGCTCATCAACGAAGCAGAGGTTCTCCAGGAGAGTCCGACTCACCGTCTCCATCTCCCGGCCGTCACAGGCGTACATGCCCGCGCGCACCAGAATCAGGGGAACGGTCTCAAGCCAGCGTTCCCGGAGTTCGATCGCCGATCGCACGGTGGAAGCCTATCCGTGTTGAGTTCAGAGGCGATCAGGACCCAGACAACCGCCAGCGTAGTGCGCGCGCCGTACGCTCCTCCACCGCCGGCTCAGCGCGTTCCAGCAGATCGAGCAGCCCAATCCGCTGCTCATCAGAGCACCTTTGGTAAGTGGTCGCCGAGTCTCGCACCCGCCAGACATCCAGATCGGTGCGCGCGCGCCGCCTCAGCACCTCGTCCTCGTCGGTGGCCAGGGAAAGGTCCGCCCGGATCCGGGTCCACACGTCACGGGCGACGAGCAGCCGGTGCGCGGCCTGCCGTACATGAGAGGGCCGGTCCGGCCCGAGCAGGACCCACAGCCGCTCCACCGGCACTCCCGGCCCGGCCGCGCGCACCGCGTCGACGACGTGGCGGACCACCACCGGCGCCGGATCCTCCAGCAGCCCGCTGAGGTCCGTCTGCGCCCCCAACCTTCGCAGCGTGCGCACCGCCTCCGCCCGGACCCGCGGCCTCGGGTCACGCAGATACGGCAGCACCAGATCGGCATCCGCG
Organism: Nonomuraea soli; assembly: GCF_013761175.1. Classification (GTDB taxonomy): domain Bacteria; phylum Actinomycetota; class Actinomycetes; order Streptosporangiales; family Streptosporangiaceae; genus Nonomuraea; species Nonomuraea soli. Next base: position 651,030 of record NZ_JACDUR010000002.1, on the reverse strand, counting down.
GTCGAGCCACAGTCGCCGAGCCCGGCCAGCAGCCCTCGTGCGCCCAGGCCCGGAGGTGACGCCAACTGCCGCCGGTAGCGCTCAGCCGGGTCATCGCCCGCTTGGCGAACCGCCCACTGCGCGATCAGCCGCGTCATGGACGCCGAATCGGCCAGAAAGCGAGGTCCTGCCTCGGCGCGGCCCAGCCGTACCAAAGTCGTCATCGCCTGCACGCGCACCCGCGCCGAACCTGCCCCCAGGAGTTCCTCGACCAGTTCCGGCCGGTTGTCGACGATCGCCCGCTCGGCCAGCGCCTCGGCGCACCGGGCCCGGGAGACGGTGTCGGACTCGCCCAGCGCCGCGTCGGCGAGCTGCCGCTCATCCATCCGTCCACCGGCAAGAGACACCTCGAAGGCGAACCGCCGCCCGCGCAGGTCTTCGCATCGCCGTACGGCGCTCAGCGTCTCGTCGTCGGCCCGCAGCAGCGCCTGCCGGATCAGCTTCACAGCTTCATCGGCGCGCCGCCGGTCCGCGAGCCGCACCGTCACCGGCACCACCGCCTCCAGCACAGCCGCGTCGGGTCGAGCCAGGACCTCCGACAGCACCTTCAGTGCCTTGCGCTGTACGGCTGGCGCCCAGTCAACGGCCCGGACAGCCAGGACGGACGCCAGGCGCGCATCCGAGATCATGAGCGGATGCCCGACCGCCTTCTCCCGCACGCGACCGTCGGTCGAACAAGCCGCGAGCGCGACCGCGAGCGGGTTGGACATCTCGTGTACGGCGGGCGCACGCGTGATACGCGGATCGCCATATTCGAACAGCCACGGTCGCATCGCCGCGTCCAGCTCGATCCACAGGCGTGGCCCCGCCGCCGACAGGACATCGAGAGCCTCCCCTGCCGGCGCAGCATCGGAGACCACGCTGAACAAGGCGCGAGCCAGGTCGTCGCTGGCGTAGCGGTGCCCTCGGGCACTCGGCAGGACCAGCCGTGCGATCGAGTCAACAAGCAGATCATCGGGCGCGTTGACCTGCTTGAACCCTTGCTTGATGCCCCTCACACGCCCATCGTTCCATGCCCCAATCGGCCTCTTCGACCCGATATGACCCGTCCAACCCGTCTACGAGCCTGGGACTCAGCCCCGGTACACGGTAGGCCACCCCTGTCACTCTCTGTCGTCACACGCCGGGCGGCTCCGGACCCCGAGCCTTCCCCACCCGTGACAGTCACGGACCAGCCACGGACCAGAACTTCAAAGACGCCTTCCGGAAAACGGACATCTTCAGCGAACCTGCAGCCCGGTGACCGCACGCCCGATGATCAACCGCTGAATCTCCGACGTCCCCTCGAAAATGGTGTAAATCTTCGCATCCCGATGAAACCTCTCCACCGGATGCTCCCGCGTATACCCCGCCCCACCCAGGATCTGCACAGCCTGCTCCGTCACCCACACCGCCGTCTCCCCCGCCACCAGCTTCGACATCGACCCCTCCGCCTGGTCGAACTGCCGCCCGTTGCGCGCCATCCAGGCCGCCCGCCACGTCAGCAGCCGTGCCACGTCCACGCGCGTCGCCATGTCGGCCAGGAGGAAGGCGATGGCCTGGTTCTCGCCGATCTTGCGGCCGAACTGCTCGCGCTCCCTGGCGTAGTCGCGGGCGTACTCGAAGGCGGCGCGGGCGATGCCGACGGCCATGGCGGCGACGGAGGGGCGGGTGGTCTCGAAGGTGCGCATGGCCGCCTGGTGGCCGGTGCGTTCGCCGGCGCGGGCGCGGGCGAGGCGTGCTTCGAGCTTGTCGGGGCCGCCGAGCAGGCATGATTCGGGCACCCGGACGTCTTCGAGGACGACCTCGGCCGTGTGGGAGGCGCGGATGCCGTGTTTGCGGAACTTCTGTCCCATCGAGAGTCCGGGCGTGCCGGGCGGGATGACGAAGGTCGCCTGCCCGCGGGTGCCGAGCGACGGGTCGACCGAGGCCACGACCACGTGGACCTCGGCGATGCCGCCGTTGGTGGCCCAGGTCTTGACGCCGTTGAGCACCCAGTCGGAGCCGTCTCGTACGGCACGCGTCCGGATGGCGCCGACATCCGATCCGGAGTCGGGTTCCGAGGCGCAGAAGGCTCCGAGCTTCACGTCGTCGGGGGTGCCGAACATGCGCGGCAGCCACTCCCCCATCTGCTCGTTGGTGCCGTTCGCGGACAGGGCCGCGGCGGCCAGGCCGGTGCCGACGATGGACAGGCCGATCCCGGCGTCGCCCCAGAAGATCTCCTCGAAGGCGACCGGCAGCGCCAGGCCCGAGGGCTCGAACCACTGGGTGGCGAAGAAGTCGAGCGAGTAGAGCCCGATCTTGGCCGCTTCCTGGATGACGGGCCACGGGGTCTCTTCGCGTTCGTCCCATTCGGCGCCGGCGGGGCGGATCACGTCGCGGGCGAAGGTGCGCACCCAATCGCGGACCTCGATGACGTCGGCGCTGAGTTCCGGGTTGAAGCCGGTCATGGGGGGACTCCTCACGTGTTACTTCGGGTAACACCCTACCGGCCGGTAGGAGCCCCGGAGAAGCCTTGCTGTGAGTAACATGGCCGTCACTCATGAAGCGCTCGATCGTCGCCCTGCTCGCCCTGGCAGCCGGATTCCTGCTGCTGCCGGGTCACGACGCCACGCGGGCGACGGCCTGGTTCGACAGTGCGGTGGGCCTGTATCCGGGCTCCGACGTGCGGGTGCTCGGCGTGAAGGTGGGCCGGGTGGCCGAGGTGGCGCCGATGGGGACGCGGGTGCGGGTCGTGATGGAGTACGACGGCAAGGTGCCCGCCGATGCCGAGGCGGTGCTGGTGGCCAGGTCCGTGGTGGCCGACCGTTACGTGCAGCTGGCTCCGCCGTACACCTCGGGGCCGGTGCTGGCCGACGGCGGAACGGTCAGGCGGACCCGGGTGCCGGTGGAGATCGACGAGGCGATGGCCGCCTTCGACGAGCTGGCGCGGGCGCTGGGGCCGGGCAGTGGCGGGGCGCTCGCCGGGTTGCTGGGGGTTTCGGCCGAGACGTTCGAGGGCCAGGGAGGCAAGGCCGCCGAGACCGTTCAAGGGCTCGCGCTGGCGGCGGAGGCGCTGACAGCCGGGCGGGACGAGTTCGGGCAGACCGTGCGCAACCTGGCGGCGATCACCGAGACGATGGCGCGCGACGACGCCGGGATCCGCCGGTTCATGGGAGATCTGGCCGCGGTGTCGGGGCAGCTCGAGGGCGATCGCGAGGAGTTGCGCGCCATGCTGGTGGCCCTGTCGGGCACGCTGACGCGGGTGGCCGGGTTCGTCGAGGACAACCGTGGTGAGATCAGGGCGAACGTGAAGGATCTGTCGAGGATCACGGGGCTGCTGGCCAGGCATCGCCGTTCGATCGAGGCCTTTCTGAGTACGGCGCCGCTGGCGATCAACAACGCGAGCAACGCCTACGATCCGCGATCGGGGACGTTCCGGGCGCGGATCGATCTCAACGGCCAGACCGACGACATGGCGATGTGGTTGTGCTCGCTGGCCTACTCGCTCGGCACGCCGCCTTCGCAGTGCGAGCCGCTGCTGGAGCCGCTCAACCCGCTCGGGCGCGCGCTCGGCTCCGCCGGGATCGACCTCTCCGGGCTGGTCGCACGGGACGAGCCCGGAGAGAAGGCCGATCTGACGCTTGGCGGGCTGGTGAAGCCGCCGCGATGAGGTCAGGGCCGCGTGGCGGGTGCCGCTGTGCGCGTGGTCGCCAGTACGGCAAGCGCCGCCGTCACCATGAGCGCCGCCAGGCCGTACATGAGCCAGGCGAACCCCGGGAACATCGCCGCGACCTGCGGTCCGAGCGCGCCGCCTGCCGCGATCGACGCCGAGAACAGGGCGATGGCGGTTCCGCGCGCCGACCCGGCGCCCTCCGAGACGGACTCGTTGAGCGACGGCAGCCCCGCGGTGATCGCCGCGATGTAGAGGGCCAGCAGCACCGCCAGTCCCACCGTGCCCGGCATGATCCATCCGGTGAGCGCCAGCGCGACGCCCGCGGCCAGCAGGAACACGACCGCGCGGCGAGGCGCCCGCACGTCGCGCACGAACGGCATCAGCAGCGGGACCAGAATCATGGACGGCAGCCCCGCCGCCCGCAACCACAACAACTCCTCGGCTGACGACATGACGCCCGAGAGCTGCAAGCCGGTGTAGACCGCCACGAATCCTGCCAGCAGCAGGAGGCTGGCCAGGTAACGCGGGCCGAGGGTACGGCTGGCCAGCAGCGACGGCATGATGCGGTAGGTGGCCCAGATCGAGCGCGCCCGGGTGGGCGGCACGTCGGGGAGCATGACCGCGGGCAGTGCGGCGGTCGCCGCGGCGAGTCCGGCGGCCGACAGCAGGAACAGGCCACGCCAGCCGATCAAGCCGTTCAGGGTCTGGGCGGCGATCTGCAGCAGCACCGCGGAGGCGAGGAAGGCGCCGGTCACGGCGGAGAGGGCGACCGTGCGGTGGCGCGGGTCCAGGCGGGTGGCCAGGTAGGCCATGCCGACAGGCGGGAAGACGGCGACGAGGAGTCCCTGCAGCACGCGCAGGGCGATCGCGGCCTCCGGTCCTGGGCTGGCGGCGACCAAGGCGGTGGCCAGGGCGGCCAGGGGCATGCCCCACGTCAGTACCCGGCGCTGGCCGTACCGGTCGGAAAGCGGTCCGAACAGCAGGAACCCGGCGCCGTACCCGAGCGCGAAGGCGGTGACGAGCCAGGTGAGCCCGCCGGCGCCTCCTCCCCAGCCGTCGGCCATGGCCGGCAAGAGGGGGATCACGAGATACAGCTGGCCGGAGACGATCAAGGCGGTCAACACGAAGAGGATCAGGGTCGGCGCCGTTCTGGCGTGCCGTGGTTGCGCATGTGTGGCGGTCTTCATGGTTCACGGACGCTAGCCAACCAACCAGTTGGCTGTCAACCAACTAGTTGGTAGCGCTAGGATGGCCTCATGCCGCCCAAGGACTCCACCTCCGCCACCCGCGCCGCCCTCCTCGACGCCGCCCGGCGCGAGTTCGCCGCCCACGGCATCGCCGGCGCCCGCGTCGACCGCATCGCCGAGCTGGCAGGAGTCAACAAGGAGCGCATCTACGGGCATTTCGGCAACAAGGAGAAGCTCTTCGACGCGGTGATCACCGACGCGCTCGACGACCTCACCGCGCAGATCGCCCTGCCGGGAGCCGATCCGGTCGACTACGTCACGCGGCTGAGCGCCTACTACGACAAGCATCCCGAGGTGGTGCGGCTGCTGATGTGGGAGGCGCTCAACTATCGCGGGCAGGAACTGCTGCCCGGGCAGGAGACCCGGGTGGAGCGGTGCCGGCGCAAGAACGCCTCGCTGGCCGAGGGGCTGGGCCAGGAGCCGTCGGCGGGCACGGCTCGCACGTTGTTCGTGCTGACGGGGCTGGCGCTGCTGCCGTCGATGTTGCCGCAGCTGGCCCGGATCATGGTCGGGGAGGGGGACGGGGAGCACGAGGCGCTCCGGGAGCACGTCAGCGCGTTCACCGCGGCCGCCTTGTCGACGGCCGGCGGGCGGCACGACTCCGGAGCCCCGCCGCTCCCGCCCTCGTAAACCCCGGAGCCCCGCCCATCCCGCCCTCGTAAACTTCGGAGCCCCGCCCATCCCGCCCTCGTAAAACTTCGGATCAGCCGCCGAGCAGGCGCACCTCCCCTTCCGGCAGCTTGCCCCACCAGTGGGCGTAGCGGCGGTAGACCGCCGGATCGCGCCCGGCCAGGAACGCGACTAGAGCCTTGGCCTCCGCCTCGAGCTCCGCCCACCCCCGATCATCGATCGGGCGGAAGGCGGTCGCCTCGATGCCGCCCTCGACGGGCCGCCACACCCCTGCCACGTATCCGTCGACGAGCAGGGCCGGCAGGACGTCGCCGTTCTGCCGGATCACCAGCCGCCGCAGGTCGGGCGGGATCACGCGGCTGCGGTCGAAGTAGGCGAGCAGGACGCTGTCCCACATGGGCAGGAACCGGGCGGGCGCCTGCGCCTCCTCGCCGGGCAGCAGGCCGCCGGGCACGTCGTACAGCACGGCACCGCCGGGGCCTTCGAGCGTGTCGAGGCCCGCCACCGCCTCGCGGACCACCGCCCTGCCCAGCAGGCTGAACTGCGCGATGTCGAGCACCGAGGCAGGACCGAACGCCTCCAGGTAGCGCCGGACCAGCCACCGCACCGACTCCTGCCTGCTCTCGTCGGGCAGGCTCGGCAGGCGGGTGGCGGCGTAGGAGCCGCGCGGGCCGAACGACCAGGGGCCGCCGGTCGGGATGTGGTGGATCGGCGCGAAGGTGCGCAGCGCCCACCACAGGCGGGGCTGGTCGTTGCCCAGGCGCTCGCGGATCAGCTCCTCCATCTCGGCCTTCACCCGCGGGGTGGCAGCGAAGTCGAGCAGGTGCGGCAGGAACGCGTCGGCGTCGGCGACGGTCAGCCCGGCGCCGGTGTAGCGGCGGTCGTAGAGGCGGGAGCCGCGCAGGCTGGGCACCATGGCGTTGTGCAGGGCCGGGTAGTCGCCGGCGTGGACGGCGTGCAGGGTGATGCGCATCAGCGTGGCCTTGACCACCTCGCGAGAGGCGAAGGCGGCGTCGAGGTCGGCGGGGTCGAACCCGGCGAGCCGGGTCCACAGGGCGAGGTACGGCGAGGCGGCCTCCTGCGCCTGCAGCGCGGCGACGCGCCGGACGGCCTCGGGCACCGGCAGGGGCTCACGGCTCAGGAGCAGCTGCCGGGCGAGCGTCGCCCGGTTGAGCTGCCGCATGGTCAAGGCCACGTGATCGTCTCCCTGTCGATAGGCGGACCGAAAACACCGCGCGCAGCCGTGCCACCGGGGTGCCGCGGCCCCCAGACGCCGCACCCCCAGACGCCGCACCCCCAGACGCCGCACCCTCAGGCGCCATGACCCTCAAGCGCCATGACCCTCAAGCGCCATGACCCTCAAGCGCCATGACCCTCAAGCGCCATGACCCTCAAGCGCCATGACCCTTCGCCACATCGCCGATGATCGCCGCCAGCTCCTGCGGCCGCGACCACATCGGCCAGTGGCTCGTCGGCAGGTCGACATACGTCACCTGCCGCAGCTCCCGCAACCCCGCCACCCAGGCATACCCCTCCTCCGCGGCCCCCTTGACCCGCTCGGAGGGAAACCCCGTGCAGACGACCACGGACGGCACGTCGAGCCGCGCGTCGTTGCCCAGCTCCGCCGCCTCCCGCAGCGTGCACGCGGGCTGCGGCACGGCGCGCTCGCGGAACCGCGCCAGCTGCTCCTCCGTCAGCCCGTCGAGGTTCTCGCCGTCTTCCCTCAGCGCCTCGAAGGACGGCAGCGCGTGCTCCACCCCCTCGAACGACGGGTCGAGCGCCCCCTTGGCGGGCGCCGAGTCGACGTAGACCATCGCCGCGACGAGCTCGGGCACCCGGTCGCTGGCGGCGTAGCCGGGCGCGCCCGAGCTGCTGTGCACGGCGAGGACCACGGGACGGCCGGCTTCGCGGACGGCGGCGCAGACGGCCTCGACGTGGTCGTCCATGGTGATGGCCGACCGGTCGGCGTCGGGGGACTCGAGGCCGGGCAGCGTGATCGCCGTGACCTGGTGGCCGGCGGAGCGCAGCTGGGTGGCGACCTCGTCCCACGCCCAGGCGCCGAGCCAGGATCCGGGGACCAGAATTACGGGTGCGGCAGTCATGCCCGGCACTCTAGGGTCGTCCACCGACAGAATCTTGAAAGGATCATGGTGGGATGACGGAGAAGAAGACAGTACTGGTCACGGGTGTCGGCAGGACGGCGGGCATCGGCGCGGCGGTGGTGCGCCGGTTGGCGGAGCAGGGGTGGGCGACGGCGGCGACCTACTGGCATCCCTACGACGACCGCATGCCGTGGGGCAGTGACGACGGCGCGAAGGACGCCGATCTGGCGATCGAGGCGGACCTGTCCGACCCTGAAGCGCCGGCGAGGATCTTCGACCGGGTGGAGAGCACGCTTGGCAAGGTCACGGCCCTGGTGATGTGCCATTGCGAGTCGGTCGACTCCTCGATCCTGACCACCAGTGTGGAGAGCTTCGACCTGCACTTCGCGGTCAACGCGCGGGCGACGTGGCTGCTGATCAAGGAGTACGGCACGCGCCATGCCGTCCCCTTCGGCGAGGGCCGGATCATCGCCTTCACCAGCGACCACACGGTCCACAACTTGCCCTACGGCGCGAGCAAGGGCGCGCTCGACCGCATCACGCTGGCCGCGGCCCGCGAGTTCGCCGAGATGGGCATCACCGCCAACGTCGTCAATCCGGGCCCCAATGACACCGGCTGGATGGACGAGGCCCTGAAGAAGCACATCGTGGAGTCCACGCCGCTGGGCCGGCTGGGCGTGCCGAAGGACAGCGCCGACCTGGTGGCCTTCCTGTGCTCCCCGGAGGGCGGCTGGATCAACGGCCAGCTGCTCAAGAGCGACGGAGGGATCAGCGGGTGATCGTGATCATCGGGGGGCGCTCGGCGATGGAGACGTCGCGGTCGACCACCCGGTGCCCCGAGGCGCTCCGATGGAACTGCGTCAGCCGTACGGACGGTTCTTCCAGCATGAGGGCCTTGCCCTGACGGTCGAGCCGTGACCAGGCGGCGAGCATGATCTGCGCCGCCATGCCGCCCAGCGCCTCGGTCGACTGGTGGGAGTGGGCGCGCGAGCCCAGGTCGACCTGGGCGAGCGCGTCGAGCCCCGACAGCTCCAGCAGGTCGACCAGGAGCCCGAGTTCGACGCCGTAGCCGGTGACGAACGGCACGCGCTCCAGGACGGAGCGGCGCCCGGCGTATTCGCCGGCCAGCGGCTGCATGAATCCCGACAGCAGGGGCCAGTGCAGGTTGAGCAGCGGCCGGGCGACGAGCTCGGTCACCCGGCCGCCGCCGGTGGGGGCGTTGCCGAGCGGGCGGTCGTAGTGGCCCTTCACGTAGTGCACGCGAGGGTCGGCCAGCAGCGGCCCGAGCAGCCCGGAGACGAACGAGGACCGGAAGTCGCGCAGGTCGGCGTCGATGAAGACGATCAGGTCGCCGTGTGTGACGGCCAGCGACTTCCACAACGCCTCGCCCTTGCCGTCGAGGGGTTTGAGCGAGGGCAGGATCTCGTCCTGCGCGTGGACCTCGGCCCCGGCGCGCGCGGCCACGGCGGCGGTGTCGTCGGTGGAGCGCGAGTCGATCACGACCACCTGGTCGACCAGCCCGGCCAGCTCGCGCCGGATGACGCGGACGATCTCGCCCACGGTCGCGCTCTCGTCGCGCGCGGGCAGCACGACGCTGACCGTGGTGGAGCCCTTCAGCTCGTGGAGGCGGGGAAGCGACCAGTCGGACGCCGAGAAGCTCCGGTCGCGCAGCCACGTCTCAACCTCAGGCAGCACGCCCGCCCCTCCCCCGACACCCTGATCAGTGTCCAGGATAGGGGCTCACGCGTGACGCTCCAGGAAGGTGTAGACGTCGGCCTCGTCGACGCCGGGGAAGGAGCCGGGTGGCAGCGCGGCCAGCACGTGCGAGTTGGCCCGCGCAGACGGCCACGCGTAGCCGTCCCAGCGCTCGGCCAGCTCGACCGGCGGCCGGCGGCAGCACTCGCCGCTGGGGCAGGTCGACTTGGTGCGGTTGGTGGTCTCGCGCCCGCGGAACCAGCGCGACTCCTTGTACGGCACGCCGAGCGTGATGGCGAAGTCGCGCTCGCGCGAGGGGTCGACGTGGGCCACGCAGAAGTAGGTCCCGGTCGGGGAGTCGGAGTACTGGTAGAAGACCGAGAAGCGGTCGGGTGACAGGAACACCTGCCGGCCCGACCACTGCAGGCACATGCGCTGCCCCTCGATGGCTCCCTGCTCGTCGGCGGGGAAGACGATGCCGTCGTTCTCGTAGGCCTTGTAGATGATCCCGCCCGCGTCGTTGCGGACGAAGTGGCAGACCAGCCCGAGGTGGGTGGTGGCCAGGTTGGTGAAGCGGTGGGCGGCCATCTCGTAGGAGACGGCGAAGACGTCGCGCAGGTCCTCCACCGACAGCGCCCTGTCGTGCTTGGCCTCGGTCAGGAAGGAGGCGGCGGCCTTCTCCGGCACGAGCACGGCTGCGGCGAAGTAGTTGGCCTCGGTGCGCTGGCGCAGGAAGTCGGCGAAGTCGCGCGGCTTGCCGTGGCCGAGCGCCAGGTGGCCGATGGTCTGCAGCAGGATGGTGCGCGGGGTGTGCATGCCCAGCTGCTCGTTCTTGACGTAGATGCGCCGGTTGCGGGTGTCGGCGATGGAGCGCACCGAGCGGGGCAGGTCCTGGGCGGTGTGCACGGTGTAGCCGAAGTGGGTGACCAGCGCCTGCACGGTCGACTGCGACAGCGCGCCCGCGCGGTAGCCGACCGACGCCAGGGCCTCGGCGGCGGCCAGCTCGATCTCGGGGAAGTAGTTGCCCAGTTCGCGCTGCCGGCGGCGCAGCTCGGCGTTGGCGGCGCGGGCCTCCTCGGGAGTGGCGGTGCCGCGGGCCTGGCGTGAGCGCAGCTCGCCGTAGAGGCCGAGGATGTGCTCCAGCACGTCGTTGGGGACGCGGGCGGAGACCTTCAGGCGGGGCAGGCCGAGGCCGGCGTAGAGGGGGTCGCGTTGTGCCTCTTCGAGCGCGATCTCGAGCTGGGCGCGGCGGTTGGGCGCCTGGCGGCGTAGCAGCTCCTCCACCGGCACGTTCAGCGCGGCGGCCAGACCCTTGAGCAGCGTCAGCTTCGGCTCGCGTTTGCCGTTTTCCAGCAGGGACAACTGCGAGGGTGCGCGCCCGACCCGCTCGCCCAGGTCGGACAGCGTCAGGCCGCGCTGTTTGCGCAGGTGGCGCAGCCTTTGACCGAAGGCGATCAGATCCAGCTCCTGCGTCAAAGACAACGGTTCTTCGCTGAGCAAGGAGGCCATGTCCGCATCATAGACAGAAATTCTGCGGTTCTTCCAGACGTCGCCGGATTGGTCTAGGCCAACAGGAAAAGTTGCGAGTTTTTCTCTTTGGAATACCCGTGGGTATTTTCTCTAGCAGAATTTTCTACGTTCTTCGCTCCATCCGAGGGGGTGTCAGGGGGTTGCACGGGGACACACACTCATCAACAAGCACCCAGGGGACGACATAAGGAGCGAACATGAACGATCGCCTCAAGGGAGCGGCTGAGGAGCTGCGGCACGAGTGGGAGACCGACCCCCGCTGGGCCGGCATTGAGCGGTCCTACACGGCCGAGGACGTCATCCGCCTGCGCGGCAGCGTCCAGGAGGAGCACACCCTGGCGCGGCGCGGCGCCGAGCGGCTGTGGAACCTGCTGCACACCGAGGACTACGTCCACGCGCTCGGCGCGCTGACCGGCAACCAGGCCGTCCAGCAGGTGAAGGCCGGTCTGAAGGCGATCTACCTGTCCGGCTGGCAGGTGGCTGCGGACGCCAACCTCGGCGCGCAGACCTACCCCGACCAGTCGCTGTACCCGGCCAACTCGGTCCCGGCCGTCGTGCGCCGCATCAACAACGCGCTGCTGCGCGCCGACCAGATCACCTGGTCGGAGGGTACGGCTGACGCGCCCGACGACTGGTTCGCCCCCATCGTGGCCGACGCCGAGGCCGGATTCGGCGGCGTGCTGAACGCCTTCGAGCTGATGAAGGGCATGATCGCGGCCGGCGCCGCGGGCGTGCACTGGGAGGACCAGCTGGCCTCCGAGAAGAAGTGCGGCCACCTCGGCGGCAAGGTGCTCATCCCCACCGGCCAGCACATCAAGACGCTCAACGCCGCGCGCCTGGCCGCCGACGTCTGCGGCGTGCCGTCCCTGGTCATCGCGCGGACCGACGCCCAGGCCGCGACGCTCCTGACCAGCGACGTGGACCCCCGCGACCAGCAGTTCACCACCGGCGACCGCACCGCCGAGGGCTTCTACCGGGTGCGCAACGGCGTCGACGCCTGCATCGCCCGCGGCCTGGCCTACGCGCCCCACTCCGACCTGCTGTGGATGGAGACCTCCACCCCGGACCTGGACGTGGCGCGCGAGTTCGCCGAGGCCGTCAAGGACGTCTACCCGGACCAGATGCTGGCCTACAACTGCTCGCCGTCGTTCAACTGGAAGAAGCACCTCGACGACTCCACGATCGCCAAGTTCCAGAAGGAGCTCGGCCACATGGGGTACAAGTTCCAGTTCATCACGCTGGCCGGCTTCCACTCGCTGAACTACTCGATGTTCAACCTGGCCCAGGGCTACGCGCAGGACGGCATGACCGCCTACGTGGAGCTGCAGGAGGAGGAGTTCGCCGCCGAATCGCGCGGCTACACCGCCACCAAGCACCAGCGCGAGGTCGGCACCGGCTACTTCGACCTGGTCAGCACGGCCATCGCCCCCGACTCCTCCACCACCGCGCTGCGCGGCAGCACGGAGGAGGAGCAGTTCCACTAGAAACAGGCTCCCTCCTGGGCTGAGGAGGGTTCGCACCCCCGGCTGTCCACGTCAGCCGGGGGTGCATCAACAGACGCTTCCGCGGACCCGCCCAGGGAACCGGCCCGCGGAAGTCAGATGGCCACCCCATCTGCACCCGAAGGCCCGGACCGCACCGGTCCGGGCCTTCCGCTGCCGGGAGGTCAGCCCAGGCGGCCGGCCAGCTCCGCCTCGTCGGCCACGAACCACAGGTGGCTGCCCTGGTTGGCCTCGTACACGTAGTCGCGCAGCGCCGTGCTTCCCGCCACGTGGGCGGCGATGTCCCCCATCACGACCAGCCGCAGCCGGTAGTTGACGAACTTCTGCGTGATCTCCCCCGCCAGCCGCGTCGAGAGCCGGAAGAAGCCGGGCCCGAGCCGTTCGACGGGGATGACCACCATCTCGGCCTGCTCGCCGAACGCGTCGCCGATGAGGTCGAGAGCGTCCTGCTCGCCCGCGATCGGCGGCCCGTCGGCCGGGACGGTGAGCACGCGGACTCCGTGAGTGACGGCGATGGGCACTGCGAACCCCCAGCTGATCAGGAAATGTCACCTTACCGTTGACGAATGAAATGAACACTCATTTAATTCGTCCATGGGGCGTATCGCCGGTGTGACCGCAGCGGAAACCCGAGAGCGGCTGTTACAGGCCGCCGCCGAGGTCTTCGCGGAGCGAGGCTACGACGGGACCCGGGTGGCGGACATCGCGGCCGCCGCCGGGGTGAGCAACGGCGCGCTCTACTCCCACTTCGGCTCCAAGGCCGAACTGATGGTCGCCGCCCTGCGCAGGCACGGTCCCGGCCTGCTGGCCGACCTGTTCGCCGCCGACCCCAGCCGCTCGATCACCGAGCTGCTGCTCGTGGTCGGCAGGTGCCTGCCCAGGCGGCGCGAGGCGGCCGGCTATCTGATCGTCGAAGCCCTGGTCGCCGCGCGCCGCGACGAGGAGGTCGCCGCCCCGATGCGCGGCTACGTCGGCGAGCGCACCGACTGGCTGGCCGGGCTGGTCCAGGTCGCGCAGAGCGCGGGCGAGCTCGACTCCGGGCTGTCGCCGGAGGCGCTGGCGCACTTCTGCCTGCTGCTCGCGATGGGCAGCGCCCTCGTCACCCCCGACCTGCACGAGGTGTCCGACGCCGACTGGAGTGCGCTGCTCGGCCGTCTCGTGTCCGCTCTCGCACCACCACCACGGAGCCACGAATGAAAGTGCGCATCGACAGCGAACGATGCCAGGGCCACGGCCGCTGCTACGACCTCGCCTCCGAGCTGTTCGGTGAGGACGACGAGGGCTACGGCAGGGTCCTGGCCGCCGGCGAGGTGCCCGACGGGCTGGAGCGTACGGCCCGGCTGGCGGTCGCCAACTGTCCCGAGCGCTCCATCGAGATCGTCTAGGAGCCCCCATGACCGTGGATGACCGCTTCACCCAGCTCAGCAAGGAGCCGGACGACCGCATGCCGGCCATCATCAACGAGGTCGTCACCGGCCCGGTCTCCGACTGGGCGACCGACTTCTCCCACGCCGAGCCGGAATGGGCCGCCGACCCCTACCCCATCCAGGACGACCTGCGGCAGCGCTGCCCCATCGCGCACACCGACCGGTTCGGCGGCGCCTGGCTGCCCACCCGCTACGAGGACGTCTCGGCGATCGCCTACGACACCGAGAACTTCTCCTCCAGGGCGATCATCGTCAGCAACGTGCGCCCGTCGCTCGACCTGGCCCCCATGGGCGCCGTCCCGCCGATCTCCTCCGACCCGCCCTTCCACCAGCACGCGCGCAAGCTGCTGCTGCCCGCCTTCACCAAGACGCGGGTCGCGGCGCTGGAGCCGGCCACCCGGGCCTTCTGCCACGGCCTGATCGACAAGCTGCAGGGGCAGGAGGTCGTGGACGCCGCCCACGACTACGCCCAGCACATCCCGATGCGGGTGATCGCCGACATGCTCGGCTTCCCGCCCGAGGACGGCCCGCAGTTCCGCGAGTTCGTGGAGAGCGCCCTGGAGGGCATCAACCTCCCCCCGGAGCAGCGGCTGCAGAGCTCGAACGAGCTGTTCGACTACCTGATGAAGCAGATCCACGACCACCTGGACAACCCGCGCGACGACCTGACGACCTACCTGATCGACGCGGAGATCTTCGGCAGGAAGCTGGAGCCGAACCACGTGGCCGGCACGATGGCGCTGCTGCTCATCGCCGGGATCGACACCACGTGGAGCGCGATCGGCGCCTCGCTCTGGCACCTGGCCAAGACCCCGGCCGACCGCCGGCGGCTGGTCTCGCAGCCGGATCTGCTGCCCACGGCGATGGAGGAGCTGCTGCGCGCCTTCGCGCCCGTCACGATGGCCCGGCTGGTCAAGCACGACATGAACTGGCGCGGCGTCGACATGAAGGCAGACGACTGGATCCTGCTGTCGTTCCCGGCGGCCAACCGCGATCCCGCGCACTTCGACCGGGCGGGCGAGGTGGTGATCGACCGCGAGGTCAACCGGCACGCCGCCTTCGGGCTGGGCATCCACCGCTGCGTCGGCTCGCACCTGGCGCGTATGGAGCTGCGGGTGGCGCTGGAGGTCTGGCTGGAGCGTTTCCCGGACTTCGAGCTGGCCGACCCGGAGCGGGTGACCTGGGCGACCGGACAGGTCAGAGGGCCGCGCACGCTGCCACTCAGGATCGGCTGACGCCGCAGAACACAGCGCCGGCCGTACGGCTCACGATCCGCTGGCCGACGGGACGGTGGAGGTCGTCGGGACCGGGGACTCCTCCCCCGGCCCCTCCTGCGGGATCGTGGTGATCGACCCGCTGGGCGTCGGCGTGGGCGACTCCTCGCCCGGCCCCTCCTGCGGAATCGTGCTGATGCTCGACGACGGCTCGGGGCACCGCTTCGAGTTCCCCCGCCGGTTGCCGGCCGGGTTCAGGCACCCGTCGGGTGGCCGCTCGTCGTCGCGGCCGTCGCCGCGCGGCGTGCCGTCCTCGAAGCCGGGCATCGACCTGCTGCTGACCACGGACGACGGCTTGACCGTGGTCGTCCTGGTCACGATGATCGTGGGCTCGCCGGAGCCCGGCGCCGACGGCGTGGCGATCTGCGAGGTGCCCGCGACGATCGGCCGGATGGTCGACTCGGCCGACCCGTGCGGCCGGATGATGGGCACCGTCTCCGGAGCGGACCCGGCGCCGAACCCGGTGACGCCGCCCGAGGCCGCGGCCACGGTGAGCGCGGCGATGGAGACCGTGGCCAGCGCCGCGAAGCTGGCGTGCGACAGGTGTGCGCTCTGCCGGGCCCGGCGGCGGCGCGGCGCGGTCTGGCCGGTCTGCCGTTCCTCCCGCCCGGGCGGCTGCGACACCGATACGGCGGGCACGGCGGTCCAGATCTCGCCCAGCACCCGGGCGACGGCCTCGCGCAGGTCCCAGGGGTCGCCGACGCCCCCGGCGGCCAGCAGCGCCCGCAGCAGGTCGGCCGAGCTGGGCCGGTCCTGCGGCGCCTTGGCCAGCGCCGCACTGACGGCGGGCCGCAGCAGTTCCGGCACTCCGGCCAGCCGCGGCGCCTCCAGCAGCATGCGGCGGATGAGCGTCTCCTGCTCGCCCGAGCCGAACGGGTGGTGGCCGGTGACGGCGTAGGCGACCAGGCAGCCCCAGGAGAAGACGTCAGAGGCGGGTACGGCGGGGCCGCCGGTGAGCCGCTCGGGCGCCACCCAGCCGGGGCTGCCCATGACCTGCCCGGCCTGGGTGAGCGGGTCGGAGTCGCCCCCGGAGCCGTGCAGGTCGCGGGCGATGCCGAAGTCGATCACCCAGGGCCCGCGCGGCGACAGCAGCACGTTGGCCGGCTTGAGGTCGCGGTGCACCAGTCCCGCGTCGTGCACGGCGACCAGGGCGGCGGCGGTGCCCAGGGCGACGCCGTAGGCCAGGTCGGGGGTGAGCGGCCCGCGTTCGGAGACCACCTGGTTGAGTGCGGGCCCGCGGATGTACTCGGTGACCAGGTAGGGCCGGTCGCGGTCGAGCCCGTCCTCGAGCACGGCCGCGGTGCAGAAGGGCACGATGCGCCGCGAGGAGGAGATCTCCTCGGCGAAGCGGGCGCGCAGGGTCGCGTCGTTGAGGTGGACCGCGTGGGGCGTCTTGAGCGCGACCAGCCCGCCGCGGGGGTGCTCGGCCAGGTACACGACGCCCATGCCGCCGACACCGAGCCGGCCCAGCAGCAGGTACCGGCCGATGATGACGGGATCGCCCACCGTGAGCGGCCGCACGCCGGGCGGCATGCCCTCACCCGATCCGCCTCGCGCCATCCGGTCTTCGCCCCTCCGGTCGATGTGCACGACAAGGCACACTCTGACCCCGACGGGAGGCCGATTTCTCCGGACTTTCCTATGCGGTATGGCGGGTAAGCGACATCTTTCTCAAAGGTAAGTAAATGCCTGTGACACCTGCGCAAACAGGCTACTCACGGAGCCAGCGAGGCGGCGCGGGCCGCAGGTCGACCTGTCCGACGAAAACGGCCAAGACGATGACAGCCGCGACCACGGCGGCGATGATGAGACCGGCGACGAAACGGCGCGGAAGGGGCACCATACCGCGCAGCCAACGTCGCGGACTGGCACTGGCCCGGGGGACGGCGACGTGCACACAACGAGGGTCGGTTCCGTGCTGGTCCACAGGACCGGCCGCGCTCCGCGTCCGCGCACCGGCGGGCCCGGGATCTACCAGCTCTGGCTGGGGCCGGGCGAGCTGGTGCTCGACGACGCCTCGCGCCCGCTCCTGGCGCCGTGCGGGCTGCTGCTGGCCTTCCCGCGCGCGCTGCTGCCGCTGCCGGAGAGGCGGGTCAGGCCGCTGGTCCCGCTCAGGCTCCCGGGCGATCGCGGGGTGGGCGCGTTGCTGACGCAGTTCGTGCTGACGCTGGCCGCCCACGGCCGCGAGCTCACCGAGGCCGACGCGCCCCGGCTGACCGCGGTGCTGATGGACCTGCTGGCCGCCGTCATCGAGCACGCCCCCGGCGACGCCACTCACCCTCTCGTACGGCAGGCGTACGCCCACATCGAGGCGCATCTGCACGATCCGGCCCTGACACCCGGTCAGGTGGCGGCCGCCTGCAGCATCTCCACCCGCTACCTGCACCGCCTCTTCCAGCGCGAGGGCGGCACCGTGTCGGGGATGATCAGGCGCAGGCGCCTGGAGCGCTGCCGCCGCGACCTGGCCGGCGGAGACCCTTCGATCGCCGCCGTCGCCGCCCGGTGGGGCTTCCGCGATGCCGCGCAGTTCAGCCGCGCCTTCCGTTCGGCCTACGGCATGCCTCCGAGCCTTTACCGCCAGTCAGTGCGCTGACTGCACGCAACAGGCCGTCGTGCGCCAAGGACTCCCGGCACGCCGGGTCGGCATCCTGTCGCCATGAGAGTTGTGGCAGCAGCGCTGGCCGCCTTGGTGCTCCTCATCGGAGCCTCGCCCGCCGGCGCCGAGAAGTACGGCTTCACCCTCTATTCGGACACCGGGTTCGCCAACCCGGTCGTCTCCCACGAGCTCACCGAGTGCGTCGACTTCATCAACCCGGTGCCGGGGCGCGCCGTCGGCTCCTACCGCAACCACCCGCCGCCGGGATGCCAGGTCAAACTGCTGACCACCGGCGGCACGCTGGAGTTGTGCCAGGGCACGCGGGAGGTGCCGGCCGCCTACCGCACGGCCTACTTCTGGCAGATCGACTTCCGGCCGACACCGTTCTGCACGCAGTGACCCCTCAGGACAGGGCCGCGGCCTCCTCGGCCTCGATCGTCTGGTTCCAGTCGCGCTTGACCTGGCGCCAGCCCTCGTCGTCGACGCCGAGCCGCCAGTAGCCCGAGATCGACAACTGCGCCATCGGCAGCCCGTGCTCGACGCGCAGGTGGCGGCGCAGCACCTTGACGAAGCCCGCCTCGCCGTGGACGAAGGCGTGGACCTGCCCCTCGGGGTGGTCGAGGGCCCGCACCGCGTCGACGAGCCGCTCCCCCACCGGCGCGTCGCCGCGGTGCAGCCACGTCACCCTGGGGTCGAGCTTCTGCTCCTCGGCCGGATCCTCGACCTCGATGAAGGCGTGCACGAGCGCATCCTCCGGCAGGCTCTCCAGCGCGGCGGCGATCGCCGGCAGCGCGCTCTCGTCGCCCGCCAGCAGGTGCCAGCCGGCCTCGGCCGAAGGCGCGTAGCCGCCGCCGGGGCCCAGCATGTAGATCTCGTCACCGGGCTGCGCGGCGGCCGCCCACGGGCCGGCCAGGCCCTCGTCGCCGTGGTAGACGAAGTCGAGGGTGAGCTCGCCCGCGTCGGCGTCCCAGGCGCGCACGGTGTAGGTGCGCAGCTTCGGCCAGAACTCGCGGGCCACGCTCTCGCGGCAGGCGTCGATGGAGAAGGGCTCGGGGTAGTCGACGCCCTCCTGGAGGAAGACCAGCTTCACGTAGTGGTCGGTGAGGCCCGACGTGGCGAAGCCGGACAGCCCGTCACCGCCGAGCACCACGCGGATCATGTGCGGCGTGATCCGCTCGGTCCGCAACACGACACCTCGGTGTGCCATCCTGAACCCCCACAGAACTAGTTAGGTAACCCTAACTTATCAGGCGGCGGCAGCGGGTGCCGAATCGGCGGCCCCGAGATCGGCGACGAACTCCGCGATGTGCCGGTAGGCCCGCCTGGCCTCGGGCAGCACATCGGCCAGCATGGGGAAGACGTGCGGCATGCGGTCCCACTCCTCGTAGCGCACCGGCACCCCGGCCGCGCGGGCCCGCTCGGCCACCCGCCGGTCCTCGTCGCGCAGCACCTCCGTCGACCCCGTGACGATCATCAGGGGCGGCAGCCCCGCGTAGTCGCCCAGCACCGGCGAGACGAGCGGGTCGCGCGGGTCCAGCCCCGCCGTCCACCGCCTGGCCAGCCACCGCACCCGCGAGGCCGACAACATCGGGTCCTGCCACCGGTTGGCCCGGCGGGGGAAGTCGGTCAGGTCCGCCCACGGCGACAGGCAGATCGCGCCCGCGGGCATCGGCCTGCGCCGGTCGCGCAGCGCCAGCAGCGTGGCCAGGGTCAGGTGCCCGCCGGCCGAATCGCCCGCGAGCAGGATGTCGCCCGGCTCGTGGCCGCGTTCCAGCAGGCACTCGTAGGCGTCGAGCGCGTCCTCCAGCGAGGCCTTCAGCGGATGCACCGGCCCCTGACGGTAGTCGAGCGCCAGCACCGGTCTCCTGGCCGCCACCGACAGGCGCCACGTGATGGGCCGGTGGGTGGCGGGCGAGCAGGAGAAGTAGCCGCCGCCGTGGAAGTACAGCAGCGCCTTGCGCTCGTCCAGGCCCAGCCCGGCACGCACCCACTCGCCGCCGCAGCGCGGGAAGCGGTGCGGCACGATGCCGACATGGCTCGGCGGGCGCATCGGGACGGCCTTGAGCAGCGAGCACGCCGTCAGCGCGAGCGGGTGGCGCAGGAACAGGGATCCGATCGGCTTGACCGCCCCGCGCAGCACGTGGGTGAGCGCGCGAGCCTGCCAGCTGAGGGGGTGACGGGGAAAGAGGTCCTGGTCGAGCATGCGAGCCTCCATAAGGAGGGTTTCCCCCAGAACATCGTCTTAATCGGGTTGCCGGCCCGCGACCGCCGCGCGGATAATCGCGCAGGTCGACCCGTGCCCACCTGTGGGCACGGGCTGTTGTCGTTCCCTCACGCTCCGGAGGTGACCGCCATCTACCTCTATCCCACCCTCATCCTGTACGGCTTCCGCAAGCACGCCACCTACGTCTGGGCCGCTCTGGCCGGAGCCTTCACCAACTCCGTCTTCGGCATCCTGCGCGCCTACGTCCTCATCGCCCTGTGGCAGGCCAGACCGCACCTGGGCGGCTACGACGTGGTCGACGCCGTCACCTTCTGCTTCGTCACCCAGGCCATGATCGGCCCCATGCAGCTGTTCGGCGGCGGCCTGGGCATCCCCGAGCGCATCCGCAGCGGCGACATCGCCCTCGACCTGGTCAGGCCCGCCTCGCTGCAGGCCTGGACGCTGGCCGAGGACCTGGGCAGGGCCGCCTACCTGCTGGTCGTGCGCGGGCTGCCGCCCACCCTCCTGGGCGCCCTGCTGTTCGGCCTGACCCACCCCGACGGGCCCGACCGCTGGGCGCTGTTCGGCCTGTCGTTCCTGCTCGGCGTCGTCGTCAGCTTCGCCTGGCGCTACCTGGTGGCGCTGTCGGTCTGCTGGCTGATCGACGAGCGCGGCGTGGCCACCGTCTCGATGATCCTGATGACCTTCTTCAGCGGCCTGGCCCTGCCGCTGACCATCTTCCCCGGCTGGCTCGGCGAACTGGCCCGCTCGCTGCCGTTCGCCGCCATGGTCCAGGTCCCGATCGACGTCTACCTCGGCAAGGGCGACGGCCTGGCCTTCCAGGTGCTGTGGGCCGCGGTCCTGCTCGCGCTCGGCGCGGCCGGCACCCGCCTGGTGCGCCACAAGGTGGTGATCCAGGGTGGTTAGGAGCTACGTCCTGCTCGCGTGGACCTGGACCAGGGCCGCGACGGCCTACCCTGTCTCCTTCGCCCTCATGACGGTGTTCGGCCTCGTCGTGGCCGGCATGGACCTGGCCGTGATCCTCATCATCTTCGCCAACACCACCTCGCTCGGCGGGTTCGGCCGGGAGGAGGTGCTGTTCCTGTACGGCACGGCCTCGCTCGCCTTCACCCTGGCCGACCTGCTGTTCAGCAACCTCGACAGGGTCAGCCAGCACATCAGGGCGGGCAGCCTCGACACCGTGCTCATCCGGCCGGTCAGCGCCTGGATCCAGCTGGCGACCGACCGGTTCTTCCCGGCCCGCATCGGGCGCGTCCTGCAGGCCGCCGCGGTGCTGTGGTACGCCGTGGCCGCGCTGGAGCTGGAGCGGCTGTGGATGGTCCCGCTGATGGTCGTGTGCGGTCTGGTGATCTTCGCGGCGCTGTGGACCTTCGCGGGGGCGCTGCAGTTCGTGCTCACCGACGCGCCCGAGGTGGTCAACGCCTTCACCTACGGCAGCGGCGCCTACGTGCAGCACCCGCTGAGCATCTACGGCAAGGAGCTCGTGAGGGCGACCACGTTCGTCCTGCCGCTGGCCTTCGTCAACTGGCTGCCGGGGCTGTACGTCCTGGGCCGCCGGGACCCGCTCGGCCTGCCCTCCTGGGCCGGGCTGCTGGCGCCCGCCGCGGCGCTCATCCTGCTCGCGCTGTCAGGACTCGCCTGGCGCCAGGGCATCCGCCACTACCGATCGACGGGGAGCTGAGAAGATGATCGAGCTACAGGGCGCGGGGCGCTCCTTCAAGGTCAAACGGCAGGTCGTGCATGCCGTACAGGATCTGACGTTCCGCGTGGAGCCGGGCGAGTTCGTCGGCTACCTGGGGCCCAACGGCGCCGGGAAGTCGACCACGATCAAGATGTTGTGCGGCATCCTCACCCCGACCTCCGGGCGGGTGCGGGTGGCCGGGCTGGATCCCTCACGCAAGCGCACGACGCTGGCCAGGCGCATCGGCGTGGTTTTCGGGCAGCGCACGACGTTGTGGTGGGACCTGCCGCTCAAGGACAGCTTCGAACTGATCCGGCTCCTTTACAAAGTAGATCGCAAGCTGTTCGCCTCCCGGCTGGAGGAGATGGTGGAGACGCTGGACCTGGCGGAGTTCCTCGCCCGGCCGGTGCGCCAGCTCAGCCTCGGACAGCGCATGCGCGGCGACCTGGCCGCCGCTCTGCTGCACGGGCCCGACCTGCTGGTCCTGGACGAGCCGACCATCGGCCTGGACGTGGTGAGCAAGGCGGGCATCCGCGACTTCCTGCAGCGGACCAATGCCGAGCGGGGAACGACGGTCCTGCTCACCACCCACGACCTGGGCGACATCGAACGGTTGTGCCGCCGGGTGATGGTGATCGACCACGGACGCCTCGGGTTCGACGGCACGCTGGAGGATCTGATGGCCGGGCAGTCCTCACTGGAGGAGGTCGTCACCCGGCTCTACACCGGCTCTCTTCAGTAGTACGCGCCCTGGGTGGACTCGTAGTCGTCCTCTTCCAGGTCCTCGTCACGGCGTGCCCAGCGTGAGGGCATCAGCACGGGCAGGAAGAGGGCGACGCCGAGCAGGGCGTAGACGCCGGTCGTCAGCAGGGTCTGGTTCCCCAGGCCCGCCTCCCGCAGGAGCTGGTGCACCGACGGCTCCTTGGGGATGAAGGACAGGGCGCGGTTGATGTCGAGCACGTAGACGACGGTCCAGGCGAGCAGGACCATCGACGGCACGAAGGTGGCCAGCGGGGAGATCCGCCCCGACATCACCAGTCCGAGCACCAGGCCGACCGCGGCCATGGCGCCCAGGGCTATCCACATGGGCCGTCCCCCGGGCGGACTGGCCAGCGCGCTGGCCGTCGCCTGGTACACAGCCCAGCCGCCCCCGCCGAGCAGGATGGCGCTTACCACCAGCCCGACGAGCAAACCTGCGAAATGCCGCACGAACATCACCTCTGCTCCGACCCTAGCGACAAAGCGCACATATCGGCCAGGGATTGCACGGCAAGGTACACGTGAGAGCATGGGTTCGCCCATGAACGCACACGCCCCCTTGCGAGCACTCCGCGCGGCGGCCTTCTCGGCCGTGTGCGTGCTGCTCGCCGCCCTCGCGCACCTGGTCGCGGGCGGTGCGGCGCCCACCACGGGCACGCTTGGTCTGGGCGCCGGCGCGGTCTTCGTCCTGGCACTGCTGCTGGGCGGGGCCGAGCGCGGCCAGCCGGTCCTCACCGTGGCGCTCGGCGCCACGCAGCTGGGGCTGCACGAGCTGTTCGGCACCCAGACCGACTACCTGCCCGCCCACCACGGCGGCGGAGGGCTGAGCGTCAGCGCCGGCATGCTCCTGGCACATCTGGGCGCCACCCTGGTCACCGGATGGTGGCTGGCGCGCGGCGAGAACACGCTGTGGTCGCTGCTGCGGCGGCTGTTCCTGCGCCTGGCGCTGTTCGTCCTGCCCGGCCTGCCCGTCACGCGGCAGGCTCCGATCCTTCCCCTGCCGGTGCCCGCGCGTCCGAGCGAGCTGCGGCACATCGTCAGCAGGCGCGGTCCTCCACTGCCCGCCTGATCCCCTGACACCCCGTTCGCGTATCTCTCCCAGTGGAGTTTTTCATGTCCTTCATCCGCCGTGGCGCGAGCGTGCTCGCCGCCACCACCGCTCTCACGCTCGGCCTGGCGATGCCCGCGCTGGCCCACGTCACCATCCAGCCCGGCACCGCCCCGCAGGGCGGCTTCACCAAGGTCGCCTTCCGGGTGCCGAACGAACGCGACGACGCCGGCACGGTCAAGCTGGAGGTGTCGTTCCCGGCCGACCACCCGCTGGCGTTCGTCTCGGTGAAGCCGCTGCCCGGCTGGAAGGCCGAGGTCGTCGAGAGCAAGCTGCCCGCCCCGGTCAAGGTCGAGGACGGCGAGCTCGAGGAGGCGGTCACCAAGGTCGTCTGGACGGGCGGGAAGATCAACCCCGGTGAGTTCCAGGAGTTCGAGGTCTCGATGGGCCGCCTGCCCACCGGCGTCGACCAGCTGATCTTCCCCGCCACCCAGACCTACTCCAGCGGCGAGGTCGTCAAGTGGGCCGACCCGCCCGCCGCCGACGGCTCCGAGGCCGAGCATCCGGCTCCCGTGCTGAAGCTCACCCCGGCCACCGGCGACGGCCACGGGGCCGCTACCGCCACGACCGCTCCCGCCGGCCAGACCTCTCCGCAGGCGTCTCCCCCGGCGTCCGGGCCCTCGGTGACGCCCGTGGCCGCCACCGCAGACGGCGCCGACGGTGCCACCGACGGCACCGCCCGGCTGCTCGGCGTCGCCGGGCTGGTCGTGGGAGTGGTCGGCGTCGTGATCGGTGCGCTGGGCCTGCGCCGCCGCGCCTGACGTGACCAGGGAGCGGCGGCCCGATTCGTGCCGCCGCGCCTGAACCTGCCCCGGGGCGGCGGGCTCGGCCCGAGTGCCGTGCCCGCCGCTCCCCCGGGCGCTCAGGAGGTGATGTCCTTGCCCGTGAAGCGGGCCCAGGCCAGCGAGCAGAACAGCACGATGTAGGCGCCGAAGGCCAGCAGCGACTGCCAGATCTCACTCATCGGCACCGGGTCGCGCAGCAGGCCGTCGAAGCCGGTCCACCGCGTGGGCAGCAGGTAGGGCGCGAGCCAGTCGAGCTGCGGGATCGCCCGCAGCACCTGCGTGACGATGATGAGCACCACCGTCGCCGCGATGGCGCCGATCGCGACCTCGGTGAAGGTCGACAGGGCCACGGCCACCGCGGCCAGCGCCGCCATGCCCGCCGCGACGTAGCCGACCATGGCCAGCACCCGCAGCAGCCCCTCCCCCAGCGAGATGGTCGTGCCCGACAGCAGCGTGACGTCGCCCGCGGGGAAGAGCACCAGGCCCGTCAGCAGCGCGGCGGTGGCCACGGTGAGGGTCAGCGCCAGGCCGAACAGCACGGCGTTCAGGTACTTCACCGCCAGCAGCCTGCCCCGGCCGGCCGGAGCGGTCAGCAGGTAGCGCAGCGTCCCGGTGCCGGCCTCCCCGGCGATCGCGTCGCCCGCCACCACCGCGACCGCGACCGGCATCAGCAGCGGCACCAGGACGAACAGCGACACCACGGTGAGCATCAGGCTGTTGCCCGCGGTCTGGGCGATCATGCCGCCGGCGTCGCCCTCGGAGCCGACCAGCCGGATCACGACGCCGATGATGATCGGGACGGCCGCCAGGATGGCCATCATGACGAGGTTGCGCGGCCGCCGGAAGGTCAGGGCCAGCTCCGAGCGCAGCAGCCGCCAGGTGACGGACGTACGGGTGGCGGGCAGCACCAGCGCCTCAGCCGTCGACATCGAAACCCTCCCCGGTCAGTCCGACGAACACCTCTTCCAGGCTGGGCCTGGCCACGGCCAGCCCTCGTACGGCCACGCCCTGCCGTACCAGCTCGGCGTTGACCCGGTCGGGCGCGTGCTCGCCCAGCTCCGCCGTGACCTCCTCGCCCGCGGCGCGCACGTCGGCCAGCCCGAGCGAGGCCAGGATCCCGGCCGCGTGGGCCAGGTCGGGCGTCTCGACCCGCAGCCGCGCCGAGCGGCCCGCGTGCAGCTCGGTCAACGTGCCGTGGGCGACGAGCCTGCCGTGGCTCATGATGCCCGCGTGCGTGCACATCTGCTCGACCTCGGCCAATAGGTGCGAGGAGACGAAGACGGTGGTGCCGTCGCCGGCGATCTCCTTGACCAGCGCGCGCACCTCGCGGGTGCCCTGCGGGTCGAGGCCGTTGGTGGGCTCGTCGAGCACCAGCAGCCGGCGCGGCGTCAGCAGGGCGGCGGCGATGGCCAGGCGCTGGCGCATGCCCAGCGAGTAGGCCCGGTACCGCTTGCCCGCCGCCGCCGAGAGGCCCACCCGCTCCAGCGCCCGGCCGACCCGCCGGGCGGCGTCGCGGCCCGAGGCGGCGGGGTTGGCGGCGTCGAAGCGCAACAGGTTGGCCGAACCGGACAGGTAGGGGTAGAAGGCCGGGCCCTCGACCACCGCGCCGACGGCGGGCAGCGCCCGGGCGAGCGGCAGGCCGAGCAGCTCGTGCGTGCCCCCGGTGGGAGCCACCAGGCCGAGCAGCATGCGGATGGTGGTGGTCTTGCCCGAGCCGTTGGGCCCGAGGAAGCCGAAGACGCTGCCCGCGGGCACGGTCAGGTCGAGGCCGTCGACGGCGACCTGGCCGCCGCGGAAACGTTTGGTGAGCCCGCGCGTGACGATCGCCGCGCCGCCCGCCGGGTCCTCGGCGGCGGGCGGGGCGGCGGGCGCCCTTTCGGGCGCCCGCACAGTCAGCTCCGCGGGTGACTCCACGGTCACCGGGATCCGGCCAGCTCGGTGAGCTTGTCGGGCGTGACCGCCCCGACCAGCACCCGGCCGTCGTCGGTCAGCAGCGCGGTGAGCAGCTTCGTCTTGATGAGCCTGCCGCTCCCCCACGTGCCGCTGACGGGCGTGGCCCCCTTGAGGAAGGAGTCGACCGCCTGCTTGGCCTGGGCGTCGGACGGCAGCTCGAAGGGCACGACCGCGACGGTGCTCCAGCCCTGCCCGACCGTCTTCAGCGCCGGCATGTCGTCCATGCGGTCGGTCTTGGCCAGTTCGGCGCCGGTGATGGTCTGGTCCTTCACGGTCACCCCGGCGGGCGGGGTGAAGGTGAAGTTCTCCTCCGCCGGAGGCGCGAAGCTGAGCTGGGTGAAGCCCACCTCGAAGGCGGGTTCGGCGGAGTCCTTGGCGTAGATCTGCACGCGCAGCGGGACGTAGGTCTCGCCGTCGAGCGCGACCTTGATCTCCTTGACCAGCGTGGAGGGATCCTTGGGCGCCAGCGACACCTGGTAGACCGCGCGGCCGGCGACCTGGTCGGTGTTGGTGACGCTGACGGTGCTGTGCTGCTCGGCGTCGGCCAGCACCTTCTCGGCGACCTGCTGCGGGGTCATGTCGGTGGGCTGCGGGGTGGGCGGGGTGTGCTTGGCCTGCGGCCCGAGGTCGATCTTCAGGCGGGTGGCGGTGTTGCTGGCGCTGTCCCAGAGCCAGGCCTGGCCGCCGTTGACGATGAGGTTCTTCTCGCTCATCTCACCGGGCAGGGCCAGCCTGAACCGCTCGCCGCTGCCGTACCAGACCTTCACCTCGTGCGCCCCCGTCAGCAGCGCGAGGGGCGAGTCTCCCCCTGCGGCGTCGGCTCCGGGCAGCGCCGGCAGGCCGAGCGAGGCCGTCTTGGTGACGGTGCCCGACATGGGCTGGATGCCGGACTGGCGCTCCGCGGCCGCGGCGGCGTCGGCCAGGAGCTGGCTCGCCGTACGCTCGGGCAGCACCGGATCGGATCCGACCGCGGCGATGACCGGTCCCGCCGCCACGGCGGCGCCGATCACGGCGGCGGCGGCCACCGGCACTCCCCATCTCACGAGCTTGCCTGTTCGCATGTCACTCCTTCACGGTATTGCGTTCACCCGGAAGCCTGCGCGAATGATCCTGTGCGGAGACTGAGAGGCGCTGAGAGGCCTCTCAGATAGCGGGAGCAAAGCCCGCGCACAACGGCCGCGCCTACGGTCGCGGGCTGTGAGAACGATCGGGGTGCTGGGTCTCGCCGTGCTGGCCGCCGTCATGGCCGCCGTGCCGTACCGCAGGGACTTCCCGTACGGCGTGAGCGACGAGCGGTGGGCGGCGGCCCGGGGGTACGGCCTCCCGGCGACGACGTGAACGGCCGCTACCTGCGCTCGCTGGCCCCGCAGCGCAGGAGCCTGGCGCTCGCGCTGCTGCACGGCCGCGAGCCGGAGGGGCTGTCGGCGCCGCCGCCGTCGGGCGGGGTGCTGACCGCCTCCGACACCAGCTGCGTGGCCCGCGCCCAGGAGGGGCCGCCCGCCCAGGCGGTCGCCGAGGCGCGCTGCGCCGCGTCCACCTCCTACGGCGGGACCGTCCAGCGGCTGCACGCGCACCTGCTGGCCGCCTCGCCCCCGCTTTTCAGGACCGAGGCCGACAACAAGGTCCGCCTCGAACTCGCCGCGCTCCCGCGGGCGAGACAGATCATGGGAGAGACACGATGAGGAAGACCATCCTGGCCGGGCTGGTCGTCCACCCACAGCTCCACGTGCTGAGAAGGCTCTCAGTCGTGATTGCCTAAACTCCACGCCATGAGAGTTCTGGTGGTCGAGGACGAGCGGCGCATGGCCGCGGCCCTGCAGCGGGGCCTGCAGGCCGAGGGATTCGCCGTCGATCTCGCCCACGACGGGGAGCAGGGCCTGCACATGGCCAGGGTCGGCGACTACGACGTGGTGGTGCTCGACATCATGTTGCCCCGGCTGTCCGGCTACAACGTGTGCAAGCAGTTGCGCGCGGAGGAGAACTGGGTGCCGATCCTGATGTTGTCGGCCAAGGACGGCGAGTACGACATGGCGGACGGGCTCGATCTGGGCGCCGACGACTACCTGACCAAGCCGTTCTCGTACGTGGTGCTGGTGGCCCGGCTGCGGGCGCTGCTGCGGCGCGACGCCGGGCGGCGTCCCGCGGTGCTGTCGGCGGGCGACCTGACGCTGGACCCGGCGCGGCGCCGGGTCCAGCGCGGCGAGGAGCCCGTGGAGCTCACGCCCCGCGAGTTCGCGCTGCTGGAGTACCTGATGCGCCGCCACGACGAGGTGGTCTCCAAGTCGGAGATCCTGGAGCACGTCTGGGACACCTTCGACACCGACCCCAACGTGGTCGAGGTGTACGTCGGCTACCTGAGGCGCAAGATCGACGCCCCGTTCGGCCGGGGCGCGCTGCAGACCGTGCGCGGAGCGGGATACCGGCTGGCGGGCGACGGTGGCTGACGTCCTGCCCCGCCGGCGGGGGCGCGCGCCGGGCAGCCCGCTGTCGTGGTGGCGGCGGCAGAGCCTGCGCTTCCGGCTGACCGCCGTGGCCGCGACCGTGCTGGCCTTCGCGCTCGCGTTGTCGGCGTCGGTCTTCCTGAGCGTGCTCACGACCTCGCTGACGAACGCCAGTGACGAGGCGATGACGCAGCGCGCCCAGGCCGTGCGGGTGATGGCCGACGCGGGCACCGTCCCGCGCGTGCTCACCTCCACCGAGGGCACGATCATCCAGGTGCTCGACGCCGGCGGCCGCATCACGCACGCCACGCCGGGCGCCGACCGGCTGGTGCCGCTGCTCAACGCCGAGCGGCGCGGCGGGGCGCTGGCCTCCGGCGAGCCGGCCTTCTCCCACGACTCCTCGGGGCCGCTGCGGGTGATCGCGCTGCGCGCCGACCGCGGGCAGAGCGTGCTGGCCGCCCGGCCGGTGCGCGGGCTGGACCAGAGCGTGCGGGTGGCGGGCCGGGTGCTGCTGATCGGCACGCCCGCGCTGACGATCGTGCTGGCCGTGGCGAGCTGGCTGATCATCGGCCGCACGCTGCGCCCGATCAGCTCGCTGCGCGAGGGCGCCACCGAGATCACCCACACCGCCCGTTCGCGCCGCCTGCCGGTGCCGGTGTCGCGCGACGAGGTGCACGCGCTGGCCACGACGCTCAACGACATGCTCGGCCGGCTGGAGGAGGCCGAGCGGCGCCAGCGCGCGCTGGTCTCCGACGCCGCCCACGAACTGCGCAGCCCGCTGGCCAGCATCCGGCTCCAATTGGAGGTCGCGCTGGGCCATCCGGCGGGCGCCGACTGGATCGAGACGGCCGAGGGCGTACTGGAAGACACGCTGCGCCTGTCGCGCCTGGCCGAAGACCTGCTGGCGCTGGCCCGCCTCGACGAGCGCGGCGGCACGCCCGCCCGTCACGACCCGGTCGAGCTGGAGTCGGTCGTGCGGCGCGTCGCCGAACGTTACCCGTCGGTCCGCGTCACCCGCTGCGAGCCGGTGCTCGTCGAGGGCGACGAGCTCGACCTGGGCCGGGTGCTGACGAACCTGCTCGACAACGCCGTACGGCACGCCGAGGCCACGGTCGAGGTGCGCCTGACCTCCGACGGCACCCTGACGGTCACCGACGACGGACCGGGCATCCCCGAGGCCGACATGGAGCGGGTGTTCAACCGTTTCACCCGCCTCGACGAGGGCCGCGGGCGCGACCAGGGCGGCGCGGGGCTCGGGCTGGCGATCGTGCGCGAGACCGTGCGCGCCCACGGCGGCAGCGTGCACCTGGAGGACGCCGGTCCCGGCCTGCGGGCGGTGGTCAGGCTGCCGGCCTTCCGCATGGGGTGAGTCGCCTGCAAAGCGGATCGAAAGCGGCACCGCCTAGAGTGTCGCCCGTTCTCGTCCGCGCCTCATCGGAGCACACGTTGCGCAAGCCACTCACCGTCGCCCTCGCCGCCGCCGCCGTCCTGGCAGGCGTGCAGTCCCCGGCGGCGGCGAAGCTCGAACCGATCAAGATCTACTGCCCGAAGGTCGTCTTCGACTACCCGTGCGACATGTACTGGACCGACGACCCGACCCCGTAGCGGCGAGATCGTTCACAGGCGGGCGAGGGCCTCGGCGGCCCTGGCCCGCCATTGTTGTGCCCCCATCACGCTGAACAGCTCGTGCGCCCGGTCCAGGTGCCGTCGAGCCGTCTCGTGGTTCTCGGCTGGCAGCGACCCGAGTCCGAGGTGGGCGCGGCCCTCGATCAGGCGCTCGCCCACCGCTTCGGCGAGCTCGAGCACCCGGCCGAGCGTCGCCCTGGCCTCGGGCACCCGCCCGAAAGCGATGAGTGCCTCGGCTGTGCCCTGGAGCACGTAGGCCTCCCCGATCGTGTCGTGCTCGGCCCGCACCAGCGTGCCCGCCTCCTCGTACAACTCCAGCGCCCGATCCTGGTCGCCACGCCGTACGGCCAGCAGGGCGATCCTGGTCAGCGCCTGCGCCTGGCCCCGGCCGACACCCTCCGCGCGGAAGATGGCCAGCGCCCGCCCGAGCAGGGTCTCCGCCTCGTCGAGCCGGTCGGCGTCGACGTGGATGGCCGCCATGTTGACCAGCACGTGGGCCTCGCCGGCCCGGTCTCCCGCGATCCGCAGCAACGGCAGCGCCCGGCCGTAGGAGGCCAGCGCCGTTTCCTGCAGCCCCCTGGTCCGCTCCAGCAGCGCCACGTTGCGCAGCGCGAGGGCGCGGCCGTGCAGGTCGCCGATGGCGTCGAAGACCGTCAGCGCCTGCGACAGCGGCTCCTGCGCCTCCGCGTACAGCTGCCGGAACAGCAGCATGGAGCTCAGGGAGTAGAGCATCGCCGCCTCGCCCCTGGTGTCGCCCGCCGTACGGCAGGCCTCCAGGGCGGTCTCGCAGGCGGTGCGCCAGTCGTCGAAGTAGCCGCGCGTCTCGAACAGCACGACGCAGGTCATCGCCAGGTTCCAGCACAGCTCGTGCAGGCCGTGCGCGGCCGACAGGCGCACGGCGGCCATGAGGACCTCGCGCTCCTCGTCGAGCCGTCCGATCGGGTCGTCGCCGAGCAGGTCGTCGGCCTCCCGCTCCGGCGGGCCGGGCGGGAGGCTCTGGCCGCGCAGCAGGGTGAAGTGGCCGCCGTAGTGATGGACGTGGGCGCGGCCCGCCAGGTGCAGCACGACGGAGCAGAACCGTTCCGCCACTGCGGTGCGACGGTCGTGGGACTCCTGCGCGGCGGCGCGCTCGCGGGCGAAGGCGCGCACGAGGTCGTGCAGGCGCAGGCGCCCGCCACTGACCTCCAGGAGCGAGGCCTCCACCAGCTCCGCCCGGGCGTCGCCGGGGTCTCCGGTCAGGAGCGAGGCCAGCCACTCGCCGCTCTGGGAGCAGTCGAGGAGTCCGAGCTCGCGCAGCAGCCGGCGGGCCTGCGGCGACAGGCTGTCGTAGGCGACGCGCAGCCCGGCGCGCACCTCGCTGTCGCCGTAGCTGAGGGTGTCGAGGATGGAGTGGGTGTCGCCGAGCATCGTGACCATGGTCTCGATGCTCCACTGCGGGCGCGCAGCCAGTCTGGCCCCGGCGATGCGCAGGGCCAGGGGCAGGCCGCCGCACTGGGCGGCCAGCTCCCGCAGCGCCCCGGGAGCGGTGCCCGCCCTGGCCGGTCCGATGTCGCGGGTCAGGAGCGCGACCGCCTCGGCGGTGCCGAGCGGCTGCAGGGCCAGCACCCGGTGGTCGGGCAGATCGGCCGGGCGCCGCCGCGCGGTGACCAGGACGGCGCTGGAGTCGCCGCCGGGCGTCAGGGCATGGATCTGCTCGGCCGACTGCGCGTTGTCGAGCAGCACGAGCACCCGGCGTCCGGCGGTGAGCGCTCGGAAGGCGGCGGCGCGTTCCTGCTCGGTCTGGGGGACGGCGGCGGCGCCGAGCGCCCGCAGGAACCGGCTGAGCACGTCGGAGGCGCGCGGGCGGCTCTCTCCGAGGTCGGCGTAGAGCTGGCCGTCGGGGTGGCGCGCGATCAGGTCGTGCGCGACCTGCAGGGCCAGGGCCGTCTTGCCGATGCCGGGGCGGCCCACGACGACCGCGACCGGCGGTTCGCCGTCGCCGCTCCCTTCTCCGGGGGCGGGCGCGAGCAGCGCGCGCAGCCGCCCGCGTTCCGCCGTACGGCCCACCAGCGGGTCGATCAGCGGGGGCAGCTGGCGCGGCGCGCGAGGCGAGCGCGAGCCTCCTCCTCCGGGCAGGTCGAGCCCGGGGTGCTGGTTGAGGATCGACACCTCCAGCGTGCGCAGCTCGTCGCCGGGTTCGAGGCCGAGCGTCTCCTGCAGCGTCTCCCGGTAGGCGCGGAAGGCCTCCAGCGCCTCGGCCTGCCGTCCGGAGCGGTAGAGCGCGGTCATCAGGAAGCCGTGCACCCGCTCGCGCAGCGGATGGTCGCGCGCGAGCCCGCGCAGCTCGGCCACCAGCTCGTCGTGGCGTCCCGCGTCCAGCTCGATCGCGACGCACGCCTCGTGGGCCAGCAGCCTGCGCTCCTCCAGGTCCTGCGCGACCGGCGCGAGCATCGGGCTGTCGAGGCCGGCCAGGACCGGGCCGCGCCACAAGGCCAGGGCCCGCCGGAGCGTCATGGCGGCCGTCTTCGGCTCCTCGGCCTCGGCCCGCGCCGTCAGCTCCTCGAACTCCGCCAGGTCCAGCTCGCCGGGCTCGACGCGCAGCAGGTAGCCGGGCGGCCTGGTGACCAGCCTGCGGTACGGCGAGGCGGTGTCGCCGAGGCCGCGGCGCAGCTGGGAGATGCGGATCTGCACCTGGTTGCGCGCGGTGCCGGGGGCGTCGGCGCCCCACGCGGCCTCGATGATGCGCTCTATCGGCAC
The DNA here is from genome assembly GCF_013761175.1 of Nonomuraea soli. Taxonomy (GTDB): domain Bacteria; phylum Actinomycetota; class Actinomycetes; order Streptosporangiales; family Streptosporangiaceae; genus Nonomuraea; species Nonomuraea soli. Next base: position 618,041 of record NZ_JACDUR010000002.1, on the reverse strand, counting down.
GGGGCGGCCGGCCTCCAGCAGCAGCGTCGCCAGGATGATGCGGGGCAGGGCGCCTCCGAGGTGGAGCTCCTGGCCCTCCCGCTCCGCGACCAGCGGTCCGAGAACCTTGAAGCGCACGCCGTCTCCTTCGTCTCAAGCTCTTCTGACCTGCGGAAAAGCGATCGCATAACGGGCATTTCTAGACTCGCCCGCCATGAAGAACATCGTTATCGCCACGCTCGCGGCGGCGTGCGTGGCCGGGGGAGGCCTGGCCACCGCGGGGGCGGCTCAGGCCTTTGACGACTGCACCATCGTCCAGGCGTCGTGCACCGGGGACCACACCAACCCCAACCCGTGGCCCGACCCGGACGTCACGCCCACACCGACACCCACGCCCACGCCACCGCCCATCTCCAGCACCAGAGAGGCCGTTCCGACGCCCTCCTTCCCGGACGAGAAGGAGGGTTGATGCGGATACCGCTGGCGGCGGTGATGGTCGCCGGTGTTCTCGGGGTCGCCGTGCCGGCCGATCTGGTCGTGTGCGACGGGGGCAAGGCCGACGGTGAGCTGTGCCTCTACGACAAGGAGCCCAATCCCTGGCCCAACCCGGACTAGGAGCCCAGGCGGGCGAGGGCCTCCTCGGCCTTCGCCCGCCAGTGCAGCGCGTCGATCTCGGTGAAGACCGCACGCGCGAGCTCCAGCTGGGCGACGTCGTCCAGCAGCAGTCCGAGGCTCAGCCGGATGCGCCCGGCGATCAGGCGGTCGCCCACCCCGGCCGCCAGGTCCAGCGCGGCGCGCAGGGTCCGCTCGGCGGCCTTGGCACGGCCCAGCCGCCGCCAGGCGTCGGCCAGGCCCTGCATCACGTAGACCTCGCCCACCCGGTCGCCGATCGAGCGGATCAGCTCGGCGGCCGCCTGGAAGTGCTCCGCGGCCTCGGCGGGCCGGTCTCGGCGCAGCTCCAGGCGGGCCAGCCGGTCCAGCGCCTGGGCCTCGCCGCGGACCACGCCCTCGGCGCGGAAGATCTCCAGCGCCCGTTCGAGCATGTGCCCGGCCTCGGCCACCTCGCCGCCGGACATGCTCGCCGCGGCCATGTTGACCAGGGCGTACGCCTCGGCCGGGCGGTCACCGGCGTCCTTGAGCAGCGGCAGGGCCTCCTCGTATCGTTCGAGTGCGCGCTCCGGCTGCCCGCGGAAGACGTCGACCTGGGCGAGGTTGCCCAGCGCCAAGCCCCGGCCGTGCGTCTCCCCCGCCCTGCCGAACAGCGCCAGCGCCGCCTCCATGCTCTCGGCCGCCGCGCCGTACTCCTGCTCGAAGGTGAGCAGGGTGCTCAGGGAGTAGCGCATGGCGGCCTCTCCTCGCAGGTCGCCCGCGGCCAGGCAGGCCTCCAGCGCGATCTCGGTGCACGAGCGCCAGTCCTCGAAGTAGCCGTGGATCTCCTGCATCGTGGCCAGGGCCAGCGCCAGCTTCCAGGCCAGCTCGTGCAGGCCGTGCGCGGCGGCCCGGCGTACGGCGGAGCGCAGGGCGGCGCGCTCGTCGTCGAGCACGGCCAGCGGGTGCGCCCCCAGCAGGGCGTCGATGCGGCCGGAGGCGACGGGCTCGTCGCGCAGCAGCCCGTGCGAGCCGCCGCCGTGGAACTCGTGGGCACGCTGGGCCAGGGCGAACAGGAAGCCGCACACGCGGGCCACCAGCCGGGGGTCCTCGTCGCGGGCGAGCTCGGCGGCGTGGGCGCGCACCAGGTCGTGCATGCCGTACCTGCCGCCCTGGTCGCGCAGCAGCGACGCGTCGGCGAGCTCGGTCAGCGCCGCCCGCGCCACGTCGGCGGGCCGGTCCAGCAGCAGCTCGGCCAGCCAGCAGGTGACCTGGGGGAAGTCCATGAGGCCGATGGCGCGGAAGAGCGCCTGCGCGTCGGGTGACAGGGCCTCGTAGCTCACCTGCAGCCCGGCCCGCACGGCGTGCTCGCCGTAGCTGAGCACGTCGAGCATGGTCGTGGTGTCGCTGAGCAGGTCGACCAGGGTCTGCACGCGCCAGCTCGGGCGTACGGCCAGGCGGGCGCCGGCGATGCGCAGCGCGAGCGGCAGGCCGCCGCACTGCTCGGCGAGGGTGTCGAGGGCGGCGGGGTCCTGCAGGGTGCGTTCGGCGCCGATGTCCTGCGCCAGCAGGTCGACGGCGGCGGCGTGGTCGAGCAGGTCCAGGCGGACGACCTGGCGGTCGGGCAGGCCGACCAGGCGGTCGCGGCTGGTGATCAGCACGCCGCCCGGCGCGCCGCCGGGCAGCAGCGGCCAGATCTGCTCGAAGCTGCCGGCGTTGTCGAGCACCAGCAGCACGTGGCGGTCGGCGACGGTGGAGCGGAACAGGGCGCTGCGTTCCTCGATGGTCGTGGGGGCGCTGGCCACGCCCAGGGCGCGCAGGAACCTGCTGAGCACGTCGGCGGGCTGGAGTTCGCCGCCGCGCAGGTCCACGTAGAGCTGGCCGTGGGGGTAGGCGGCGGCCATGCGGTGGGCGGCGTGCAGGGCCAGCTCGGTCTTGCCGACCCCGGCCCTGCCGGTCAGCGCGGCGATCGGCAGCGCGTCGCCGCAGGATTCCGGGCGCAGCAGCAGTTGCAGCCGGTCGAGCTCGGCCTGCCGGCCGGCCAGCCGGGAGATCATCGGTGGGAGCTGGCGCGGCGCCACGGGCTCGGCGCGGTTGCCGAGCGCCGGCTCCTGGTTGAGGATGGCGTGCTCCAGCCGGCGCAGGTCGTCGCTGGGCTCCAGGCCGAGGTTGTCGAGCAGCATCTGGCGGAAGGCGCGGTAGACCTCCAGCGCCTCGGCGTGGCGTCCTGAGCGGTAGAGGGCGAGCATCAGCTGGCCGTGCGGCCGCTCTCGTAAGGGATGCTCCTGCACCAGGCGGCGTAGTTCGGCGACGAGCTGCTGGTGGTGCCCGAGCCCGAGTTCGAGGTCGACGCAGCGCTCGTGGGCCAGGGTGCGGCGCTCGTCGAGGTCGTGCACGACGCGGCGGATCAGCTCGCTGTCGACGTCCGACAGCGCGGGCCCGCGCCACAGCTCCAGCGCCGAGCGCAGGGTGACGGCGGCCCTGGCGGGCTCCTCCTCCTGGGCTCGGGCGACCAGCGCGTCGAAGTCGGCCAGGTCGAGCGTGCCCGGCTCGACCCGCATCTGGTAACCGGGGGCGCGGGTGAGCAGCAGCGTCTGGTCGTGGTCGCCCAGCATGCGTCGCAGCTGGGACACGCGGATCTGGATCTGGTTGCGGGCGGTGCTGGGCGGGTCTTCCCCCCACGTGGCCTCGATGAGCCGTTCGAGCGGCACCGTCCGGTTGGCGTCGAGCAGCAGCAGGGCCAGCACGACCCGCTGCAGGCTGCCGCCCACCCGTAGTTCCTGCCCGTCATGGTCGACGACGAGCGGTCCGAGAACCTTGAAACGCATCAGTCTCCTTTCCGGACGCCATCCTTCCCAGGAGATCTTGCACCCGGCTTACAGCCAGCCAGACTATACTTCGCCTGACGTACTAATCCAGGCCAGCGCGGCCCGCGCCGAGGCGGGGTCGTGGACGCGAAAGACCCTCGCCCCAAGGATGGCGGAGACGGCCAGGGTCGCGACAGTGCCGGCGTGCCGCTCCTCGACCGGCAGGCCGCCCAGGCTCTCCCCGACGAAGTCCTTGTTGGAGACGGCCACCAGCACCGGCCATCCGGTGTCCACCAGCTCGCCGAGCCGGCGGCTGACCTCCAGCGAGTGGAAGGTGTTCTTGCCGAAGTCGTGCGCGGGGTCGATGAGGATCGACTCGCGCGCGACCCCGGCCCGCTCCGCCTTCTCGGCCAGCGCGACCGTGTAGCCGACGACGTCGGTGACCACGTCGTCGTAGGCGATGCGGTGCGGCCTGGTGCGCGGGGTGACACGTCCGGCGTGCGCGCACACCAGGCCCGTGCCGTACCGCGCCGCGACCGACGCCAGGCCGGGGTCTACGCCGCCCCAGGTGTCGTTGAGCAGGTGCGCCCCGGCCCTGGCCACGACCTCGCCCACCTCCGCCCGCCAGGTGTCGACGCTGATCAGCAGGCCGGGGTGACGTTCGCGGACCGCCTCGACGAGCCCGGCGACCCGCCTGATCTCCTCGCGGGCGTCGACGTCGTCGCCGGGGCCCGCCTTGACTCCGCCGATGTCAACGATGTCGGCCCCGGCCGCCGCCGCCCGGTCGACCGCGGCCATCGCGGCGTCGAAGCCGTAGGTGGCGCCGCGGTCGAAGAAGGAGTCGGGGGTGCGGTTGACGACGGCCATCACCGCGTACTGCCCCGGGGCGAACGTACGCACGCCCAGGCGAAGGGTGCTCATCAGGCCGAGCCTAGTGGTGATCGGCGCTCTGCCTGGATCTGACACTGACGTAGTCGACGAGCATCGCCCGGCCTGGCGCGGTCGTGGCGGCCGGCGGCCCCGGCAGCGCGCCGCCGATCGCCACGTTGAGGATGAGGAAGAAGCGCCGGTCCAGGCTCCGCTCCAGGGTGTGGTACGGCACGCCGTCGAGGAACCAGGTGACGCTCGTGCCCGTCATCTCGACGGCGTAGGTGTGGAAGCCGCCGAAACAGGCCGGGCACGGCCACTGCCCGGTGGTGAGCCCGACCGGCTCGTCGCACGGCCGGCCGCAGTGCATGGCCCCCATGATCGACGGTTGCCCGTTGACGGCCTCCAGGATGTCGATCTCGCCGATCTCCGGCCAGCCGGTGTGGCCGCCGAGCATCCAGAAGGCCGGCCAGTAGCCCTGCCCGTCGGCGGGGGTGACGGCGGGCAGGGCGATGCGCGCCTCGACCCGGAGCGTGCCGCCGGGCGGCACCCCGAAGTCCTCCCGCTTGCTGCGGATGCGGCCCGAGGTCCATTCGCCGCCCTCCAGCCTGGGTGTGATCGCCAGGTTGCCGCCGGAGACGGCCAGGTTGGCGCGGCTCATGCGCTCGATCTCGCCGGTCCCCCAGCGGCCCGCGCCCTCCTCCGCCACCCAGTTCTCCAGGGTGTCGAAGTCGTCGCGGAAGATCTCGCGCTCCCCTCCGGCGGAGCAGGAGGACAGCCCGAGCAGGATCAGGAGCGTCAGCAGGATTCTCATAGCACCGTGGGGATCAGGTCGAGGTCCTCCAGCCGTTGCTCCAGACGGGGCGCCAGCCGTACGACGACGGTGTCGGTCAGGTGGGAGTCGTCGCGGTAGAGCACGACGCCGTCGATCACGCCCGGGCAGGTGGTGCCGGGGCACAGCAGGTCGGTGACCTCCAGCCGCCACACGCCCGGCCGCTCGGCGAGCACGTGGCCGGGCAGCGCCTTCGAGCGCGGGAAGACGCACGCGGCGACCGGCTTGCCCGACAGGCACTCAGGCACGTCGAAGCCGGGCAGCGGGGTGTCGCGCAGGTAGACCATGGGGGCGCCGAGCCGTTCGAGCCGGGCCATCGTGGTGGCCCAGCCCGTCGTGGTCCGTCGCGCGTCGGCGTAGGTGGCCAGGGAGCCGAACAGGATCAGGCGCGGCGGCGACGCGGACTCCAGACGGGACAGGGCGTGCTCGCGCCAGACGTCGCACTCGCGGTACTCACGGCCCAGCCGGGGCTCCACGACGGTCAGCGTGGGCAGCGGGCAGCCCGGTTTGACCAGCACCTCCAGGCTCCAGCCGCGCCGCTGGGCGATGCGCTGGGCCATGGCGAACCACTGCCCGGCATGGGAGTCGCCGATCAACACGACACGCTCGGCGCCGGTGCCGAAGACGCAGGGCGGGCTGGTCGTGGCGGCCAGCTCCACCTCGCAGCCGCCCGAGCGCGGGTAGTCGGTCCTGGCGGCCGCGGCGTCGACCGTGGGGGCGGGCGCCGGAGCGACGGCGACGGTCCGTGTCCCGGCGGCTGGGCCGGTGGCGGGCGCGGTGACGAAGCCGAGGACCAGGGCGGCGATGACGGGGACGGTCATGGCGGCCGTGCCGACCGCCAGGCCGCGCCTGGGCAGCTCGGTGACCACGGCGGAGAAGCGCACCGGGTTCTCCACCAGGCGCATCGTCAGCCAGGCCGGTGCCGCGCTCGCGGCCGCCAGGACGAGCTTGACCGGCCACGGCTGGGGGCCGGTCGCGGCCTCGACGAGCACCAGGACGGGCCAGTGCCACAGGTACCAGGAGAACGACAGGCGCCCCGTCGCCCGCATCGGGGCGGTGGCCAGCAGCGACGACACCGGCGAGCGGAACAGGATCAGCGCGGCCGCGCCGAGGGTGGGGGCCAGCGCCTCGGGACCGGGGTAGGAGGTCTCGGCGATGGTCAGCGACCAGGCCAGGGCTGCGGCGCCTGCCGTACCCAGGAGCGCGGCGAGCCGCCGGGGCACCCGGGTGAGGTACGGCACGGCGAGCGCGGCCAGCGCGCCCACGCCGAACTGCCAGGCCCTGGCGGGTGTGGCCAGGTAGGCCAGGGGGCCGTCCCAGGCCAGGCAGAGGGCCAGAGAGGCCGCCGTGATCAGCACCGTGATCGCCGTCAGCGCCTTCCTGCGGCCGGCGAGCAGCAGCGCGAGCGGCGCCCACAGCAGGTAGTACTGCTCCTCCACGGCCAGCGACCAGAAGTGCAGCAGCGGGCTCGGGTCCAGCTCGGCGGCCAGGTAGTCGGTCTCCTGGGCGACGAAGCGCCAGTTGGCCGCCGACAGGGCCGAGGTGAACAGGTCGGCGGCCACCTCGCGCAGGCGCAGCCCCGGCAGGATCAGCCAGGCCGCGACGGCGGTGGCGACCAGGACGGTGCCGGCGGCGGGCAGGATGCGGCGGGCACGGCGGGCGTAGAAGTCGGCGAGCGAGAAGGGCTTGAGGGTGAGGGTGGTGATCAGGAAGCCGGAGATGACGAAGAAGACGTCGACGCCGACGAACCCGCCGCCGAAGCCGGGGACGGCGGCGTGGAAGGCCAGCACGAACCCGACGGCCACCGCCCTGAGCCCGTCGATGTCGTCCCGGTGCGATGTCGTACCGGTCATGGGAGCAGGTCCGGCAGGCCGGCCCAGCCGGCGGCGACGACCACGGCGAGCAGGAGCAGCACGGTCAGGGCCAGGGTCTCCGGCCAGCGCAGCCGGTGGTCGGAGGGCTGGTTCGCCGAGGGAGTCTCCACAGGTCGCGCCTTCGACGGGGGAGCGTCCAGAGGTCGCGTCTTCGACTGACGGGCCTCCAGAGGTCGCGGGTTCATCGGACGAGTCTCCAGAGGTCGCGGATGAGGGGGACGGCGATGTAGCTGCTGGCCAGGGCGAAGGCGGTGAGCGCCCAGTAGCGGTCCCAGCCGTACTGCGGTGCGCGCCAGGCGATGCCCGCCCACACGGCGGCGGTCGAGAGCGTCAGCCAGGCCAGGGCCAGGCGCGCCACCGTGCGGACCATGCGCGAGCTCTTGGCGCCCGCGCCGCCGCTGGGCACCCAGGCGGCCACCTGGCTGCGCAGCCCGTGGGAGATGGCGAACAGGTGGCAGTAGGCGTAGAGGGTCTGCGCCCTGATCACCTCGAAGCGGTAGCGGCCCACCGACACCGCGGGCAGCAGCACGAGCGCCACCCACAGCGGCCCGACGAACGGGATCATGTGCCAGGCCCGCACGTCCTGGGGGTAGGCGTAGAGCATGATCAGCCCGGGCAGCGGGACGGCGGCGATGTTGACGGCGCTCGGGAAGTACGACAGGAAGCCGCTCCAGTAGGCCACCCGCGCCCGCCACGGCATCGGGGTGCGGTGGAACTCCTTGCTGAACAGCAGGCTCATGCAGCCCAGCGCCCAGCGGTACTGCTGGGCGATGTAGGAGCCGACGTTGTCGGGCGACAGGCCCTTGGCCAGCAGCACGGGCACGTACTTGGTGCGCAGGCCGTGCCTGAGCAGGGCGACGCTGGTGTGGATGTCCTCGCTGTGGTCGATCTTCGGGAAGCCGCCGATCAGGTCGAGCGCGCTGCGCCGGTAGACGACGTTGCTGCCCACGCAGATCGCGCCGCCGTCGGCGTCGCGGCTGGGCTGCAGCCAGCGGTAGAACAGCTCCTGCGCGGCTCCTGCGGTGCGCTGCACCCAGGGCAGCTCGCGGCCGGTGTCGAAGAACTGCGGCGACTGCACGATCGCCACCCGCGGGTCCTCCAGGTAGGGGACCAGGTGGTCGAGGAAGTCGGGGCGCGGGACGAAGTCGGCGTCGAAGACGACCACCAGCTCGGCGCGGCCGAGGCCCAGGCCGTGGTTGAGGTTTCCGGCCTTCTTGAGGTGGCCGCGGTCGGGGCGGCTGCTGTAGCGGAAGCCGTACTCGTCCGCCAGCCGTTCGACGTCGGGGCGGGCGGCGTCGTCGAGCACCCAGACGGTGAGCGGACCGTTCCATCGCAGGTGCGCGACGTGGCGGAAGGTGTTGCGCAGGACCTCGATCGGCTCGCCCAGAGTGGGGAGGAAGACGTCCACGTCGGGTACGGCGGGCGGGCGCCAGGCGGAGGTCAGCAGGAGGTGGGATTCCCAAGTGGTGGTGCGCTGGCGCTGGCCGTCGATGTAGGAGAGCAGCCAGCCGGCGAGGTTGAGCACGAGGGCTATCAGGAATGGCGTCAGAATGGGGTGTCGGAGGGAGAAAAGGAATAATGTTCCGGCTGTCAGCGTGAGGCTGAGGGGGACCGCCAGGAGGACCCAGCGGCGTTGCGGACCAAAATAGAGGGATATTTCGTCATCTGTGGGTGGAGTTGGAAGGACATTCTGTTCTGCGGTCAGGACGGGCTCGGCCAAGATGGCTGTCATGGGTCACACCCCCGGTCTGTCAGGTGTTGTGTTCCTTACTGTAAAGAAACTTTCCCATAGACGGGAGACCGGGGAGGGAACACGGGGTGAACGGGGGTGGCGGGCGGGGCGCGTTTAAAGGATTAACTCAGCCCTTTGTCCGCTTTTTTCCTGACTTTTCATGTGAGGCAATTCACTGCGGCTTTTGGGCCCCCCTCCGCTGAGCGCGGGCCGGGCACTCCATCGCAGCGCGAGAGGCCACCGGCAGCGGGGGGTCGGAGCACCCTCGCCCCCTGGCGCGGAGGGGGCGTGGGGCGACTCTTGGAACGTTCCGGACTTATGGTGTTTTAAGCGGCCGATCCCTTCTCAGCGGTGGCCAGGAAGTCCTGGGCGATCAGCGGGAGGCGGCGACGCGCATGGATGACGGCGATCACCCTGCGCACGGCCGGCTCCAGCGAACGCACGACCAGGCCCGCCCTGCTCGCCTGCTCGGCCAGCCCGCGGTACCACAACAACGAGGCCTGGCCGGAGCGCACAGCCTTCAGCCAGCCGTTGCGCTCGTCGGTCTCCAGCACGACGATCGGATGCACGCCGTACTTGCCGAACATGGCATCCAGCTCCCGGCGCCGCACGCTCCCACGGGCGGGCAGGGCCAGGCGCAGGCCGTCGAGGCTGCGCATCGGCACGGGGTCGGGCAGTTCCAGGCCGGGCGGCGAGATGAGGACGATCTCCTGCCGCTCGACGGGGTGGGTGATGAGGTCGGGGGGCACGGGCAGGTCGGTCAGACCGAGGTCGGCCCGCTGGTCCCGGATGGCGCTGACGACGGCGTCGCGGCCGTCACAGCGGACGATGTGCACTCGGACACCGGGGTGCTCGGCGGCGTAGGCGGGCAGCAGCCGCCCCGCCAGGCCGGGCTCGAGGTTGGGAGTGGAGGCGATGCGCAGTTCTACCTCCGAGGCGCCGCTGTGGCCGGCCAGGCTCTCGATCTCACGTACGGCGTCGAGCGCCTCCCTCGCCAGCTTGACCACTCGGCGGCCCTGCGCGGTGACCACCACACCGCGCCCCGAGCGAGCGAAGAGCGTCATGCCGAGCTCTCGCTCCAGATCCCGGATCGCACGCGAAAGCGCTGGCTGCGCGATGTAGAGCGACCTGGCCGCGTCGGTCATGGTGCGGTGCTCCGCAGTCGCGACCACGTAGCGGAGCTGCTGCAGATTCATGCCTTTGAAGCTAGGGCAACGCCCGGTGTCCGGTCCGGGACATAGCGGAGATCACCTCGTCTGATTTCGGAGTGTAACCGCATACCGCTACATCCGTGACGGGTGATAAATCAGTATGCTTCTGCCCCATATTCGGCAAAGGTCGATAAAAGTCGGACATCCCGTCACAGGTGGGGGCAGCGTGACAGGCAACGGGCAGTACCCTCCGCACGATCAAGGACCTCACCAGCCCCAGCGGCCTCCATCGCGCCCGTGGCCACCACCCGGCTATCCGCAGCGCCAGGGGCAGCAGGCCCCGGCTCCGCAGCCTCCGTACCAGCAGCCCGGCCAGCAGCCCGGCCAGCCGTACCCGGGTCAGGGGGGACAGCAGCCTCAGTACCCGGGCCAGGGAGGCCCGCAACCTCAGCATCCCGGCCAGCCGTACCCTGGCCAGGGCGGGCAACCGCCGTATCCGGCGCAGCAGCCATACCCGGGGCAGCAGCCGTACCCGGGCCAGCCGCCTCACCCCGGGCAGGGCCAGCCGCCCTACCCGGGCCAGCAGCCTCCGCCGCCGCCACCACCGCCGCCACCGCCGGGGCAGCAGGTCCCCTACCCCGGCGGCATGCCGTACCAGAACCAGCCCCCGCAGGGCGGCGGCGGCCCGGGCTGGGCGCCGCCGCCACCGCCGGTGCCGCCGCGGCCGTACGGCGGGCAGTGGCCTCCCCCGCGCCCGCAGCAGCGCAAGTCCGGCAGCGCGGGCCTCACCGTGCTCGGGATCATGCTCGGCGGCCTCGCGGCGGTGGCGATCCTGCTCGTGGTCGGCGCCGCGATGCTCGGCAACGACACCAAGACCGAGACCACCACCCCGGTCGCCATCCCGTCGTACCAGCCGCAGCCCAAGCGCACCAAGACCGTCGACCCGGTGCGCCCGACCAGGCGCCCGACGCAGCAGCCCACCCGGCAGCCCACCGCCGAGCCCACGCAGCGCGGCGACGAGACGGACGAGACCGAGCAGACGGTCGAGCAGCCGACCCAGGTGCGCGTGGACACCAGCCTGAAGACCAACAGCGTCTACCGGGGTACGGCCCTGCCACGGCTCAACTGCTCGGCCGGGAACACGAGCATCTACAACCACGCGCAGCTGAAGAGGCTGATCCTGAAGACCGGCGAGTGCATGGACCGGGCGTGGGGGCCGGTGCTGAACAAGGCGGGCATCCAGTGGAGCCCGCCCGGCTACGCCATCGCGTCAGGGCGTGGCCGCGGCGCCTGCGGCGACTACCCGTCGGCGGGCAGCATGGTGCCGTACTACTGCCCGCGCAACAACACGATCTACGCCTCCACCGGCGCGATGGCCAACGGCAACGGCAACGCGCGCGGCTACGGTGAGATCATCTCCTGGCACGGCGGGATCATCAGCATGATGGCCCACGAGTACGGTCACCACGTGCAGAACCTGACCGGCATCCTCAACACCTACTGGGGGCGCCACCAGGAGACCTCCAACCGCAACAGCCAGCTCGCGATGAGCAGGCGGCTGGAGCTGCAGGCGACCTGTTTCGGCGGGATGTGGATGCGGTCGGTCGCGACCAGCTACCCGGTGCCCTCGGGGCGGCGGGCCGAGCTGTTCCGCTTCTACGGGATCGTGGGTGACTATCCGGGCTGGCCACGTGACCACGGCTCCCCCGCCAACAACAACCGGTGGTTCCGGCAGGGCTGGGAGCGGAACACGCCGGCCCAGTGCAACACGTGGTCGGCGAGCTCCTCCTCGACCTCGTGAGTGTCACTCGGGGTTCATCTCAAATTAGCCACTTGTCTCGGTTGTCCGTATATAGGGGCTAAAATCCTCTCCAGCATTTGACCTGGTAGAACGACGGGTGAAGGAGCCGGTGTGAGCAAGCGCCACGGGGGACGCACCGGGAGGCCGCGCCGCGAAGGCGGCGGACGGCCGTCTCGCGAGGTCACACCGCCCTCGCCCGGCTCCACCGACCACCCCGGCACCACCCCCTCAGGCTCCACCCCCAGCCCCACGGCCCCGCACAGCGGCCAGGGCACCGGGGCTCCTCACGGCGGTCCCGGGGCCGGGGGTGCTCACGGCGGTCCTGGCGCCGCAGCCCCCCACAACCCCAGCACTGGAGCTCCCCAGAGCGGCCCCGGCCCAGCGGCCTCTCCCGGCGGCTCCACGCCACACGGCGCACCCGCCGCCTCACACAGCCCCGCAGGCCCGCACACCCCCTCAGGCCCGCACAGCCTCGCATCAGGGGCCCAAGACGCCCACGTCGCCAGCGGTCCCGCCCCTGACGGCGCCCGCACCCCTGGCCCGAGCGGTCACAGCCCCGCAGGCAGCGGCCACGCCTCCGGCCCCGGCCACGCCTCCGGCCCCGCCCCTGCCCCTGCCCCTGGCTCTGGCCCTGGCTTTGGCCCCGCCCCTGGTTCCGGCCCCGCCCCTGGCTCTGGCCCTGGCAGCCACGTCCCCGGCGGTCACATCTCCGGCATAGCGGGCGCCTCCTCCACCACTTCCCCCGAGGCCTCTCCCAGCGCCTCCTACGACCAGGCGCAGTCCTCCTCCCCGACCACCTCCGGCACCCCCGGCGGCGGTCGTCGCAGCGAGGACCCCCACCGCTCATCCGGCTCCAATTCCGGCACCGGCTCCGGTCGCCGCTCCCGAGGCGTCTCTCCCCGCTCACGCGGCGGCGCATCCCGGCCTCCGTCCTCCCCGAAGCCCGGCTTCGCCGCCCCCGTCACCCTGGGCTCGATCCTCGGCTGGACGGCGCTGTCCGTACTGGTCCCGGGTATGGCGCACCTGCGCGCCGGGCACCGCCGTACCGGCTTCGCCCTCCTCGGGGCCTTCCTCGTCCTCCTCCTCGGCGGCCTCATCTACGGCCTGACCCGCGACCTCAGCGACCTCACGGGCCTGGCCAGCGGCGCCGCGCTCACCATCATCTCGGTGATCGCCGGGGCGTTCGCGCTGGGCTGGTTCGGCCTCGTCCTGACCTCCTACATCTCGCTCAGCCCCAACAAGCTCGACAGCCGGGGCCAGATCGTCTCCGGCGTCCTCGTCGGCGTGCTGTGCGTGTCGGTCATGGCGCCCTTCGCCTACGTGGCCAACGCCGCCGTCACCACCAAGGACCTGGTGCAGACCGTCTTCAAGAAGGCCGGAAGCGACCCGGACATCGCCCCCGTGGCCGACCCGGTGAAGGACCCCTGGAACGGTCGCGACCGCGTCAACTTCCTGCTCGTCGGCGGCGACGGCGCGGGCAACCGCGTCGGCGTGCGGACCGACAGCATGACCGTGGCGAGCATCAACATCAAGACCGGCAACACGGTGATGTTCAGCCTTCCGCGCAACCTGCAGCACGTCCGCTTCCCCGCCTCCTCCCCGCTGGCCAAGCACTTCCCCAACGGCTACATGGCCGACCTGCCCAACGGCGGCCTGCTCAACGAGGTGTGGCAGTACGGCAACGACCACCCCGAGATCATGGGCGGCCCCCACAAGGGCCCGCGTGCCCTCATGGACGCCATCGGCCACACCCTCGGACTCAAGATCGACTACTACGCCCTGATCAACATGTACGGCTTCGTCGACCTGGTCGACGCCATCGGTGGTCTGCGCATCCGCGTCGACCACGACGTGAAGTGGGGCGGCACCTTCGGCACCGCTGGCACGATCAAGGCCGGAACCCGCAAGCTCTCGGGCGAGCAGGCCCTGTGGTACGGCAGGTCGCGGGTGGGATCCGACGACTTCTCCCGCATGGGACGCCAGCGCTGCGTCATCGGCGCCTTCGCCAAGCAGGCCACTCCCGACAAGATCCTCGCGAACTTCACCAAGATCGCCAACGCGACGAAGAAGCTCGCCGAGACCAACATCCCCGAGGAACTCGTCCCCGCGGTCGCCGAACTGGCCCTGAAGGTCAAGGGCGCCCGCATCACGAGCCTGCAGTTCGTGCCGCCGGAGTTCTGGCCGGGATCGGCGGACTGGCCCAAGATCCGCGTCGCCGTCAGCAAGGCGCTGCAGGCGTCGGTCAGGCCGGTGCGCCAGAAGCTCGCCTCCGCCCCGAGCGCCTCCCCTTCGGGCGCCGCCTCGGGCGCGCCGTCCGAGTCACCCACGACCTCCGCGTCCGGCCAGGTCACGGCCGCCCCCGGCGCGACGACCTCCCCGACGCCCACGCCGAACGACAACAAGGCCGCCAAGTCACTCGACGAGGTCTGCGGACTCTGACGCGAGGGGTACGGCTGGCGGGCCGCCACCGCCCGCCCGCCCGCCAGCCGCACCTCGCAGCGGGCCGGGAGGCTGGGCCCGCGCAAAGGCGAGGCGCAGTCCCTCGGCCGGCCCGCGCAGAAGTTTGGGGCCCGTCTTCCGGCGGCTCGCGCAGAAGCGGGGCCAGTCTTCCGGTCGGCCTCGGGAGTTGCGGCGCGCTCCACTCCTCTGTGGGGAGGCGCGGGCGCGACGCTGCTGACCAGCTGCGGCAGGCACGCGAAGCCTCGCGAGTAAGCTCTCAGAACCCCGCGAGCAGGCGCTCAGAACCTCGCGCGTCAGGCACGCAGGCCCGCCGGGGGCCGCACCAGCTACTGGGTGGCGACCACCAGGCACCTGCGAAGCCCATCGACCCAAGCGGTGTCGCCCGACACGACGACAGCGTCGCCGCCCCGGCCCCACGCCCAGCGCAGCACCTCCTCCGGGGGCCCTGAGATCGTGGCGCGGGCAGAGGACGATGCGCCGGGGTGCACGAGGGCGCCGGGCAAGGTGATCGTCCACGCGCGGGAGCCGGCCTGAAGGACGCCCTCGCCGGGGACGACGGGGACCTTGTTCATCTCCTCTGGCCATTCGGTCGCGCTGAAGGCGAGGAAGGCTGTCAGCAGTTCGTCGATCCCGTCCAGAGCCAGGTCATCGGGGATCTTCGAGACCGGACGGCCGGCGGCGAGTTCGGCGTCGATGCGGTGGATGACCGTCTCGTGTGCCATGCGGCGGATCCAGAAGGCGACGTTCTGCTCCGGCGGGTACCAGCTCCACGCCTTCTCGCCCGGCGATCGGGAGGTCGGCTCGGTCAGGAGGGCGACGTAGCTCTCCTCCAGGTCGACCGGGTCGCTCGGGGGCCAGGGGTGGGGCGGGCCGCCGGACAGGAGGGCTTCCACCTTGTGGAGGTAGACGTGGGCGACGTGGTCGCCGAGGTCGGCTGCCGTCCATTCGGGGCAGGTGGGCACGGGGGCGCTCGGCGGGGCGGCGGCGAGGGCGGTGCGCAGGGCGGCGTAGTCGGACTGCAGGCATGCGAGAAGGCGAGGGGCATCCATGGGGAGATGTAAGCAGGTGGCACTGACAAGTTCCCGGCCCCTCTGGACCTGTACGGCCATGGGGTGAGGGGCTTCGTCACGCCGACGGCGTGCGCCTCCGACACGATCGCAGCCGCCGCCCAGGCCGCCAAGACTGCGCCCCATATCGGCTCACCCCAAGCCCGAAATTCTCCACCCGGGCCATCAATCCCAGCAGACCGAAAACATTCGCCGTCTCATTCGCCCTTCTTTGCCGCATATCAGCAGGTCACAACACTGCCGAGTCGGTGGACGCGTCCCCCCGAATGAATCAATGTTGGAAAGTTCGATCCCTCCAAACATTCGGCGGTACCTCATGCGAGTCATGATCCAACTACGTCCATCCCCCGACCTGGTCGCGGCCGTCGCGGAGCCTGGGCCGAGCCCGTCGACGGCCGATGTCGCTGCCGGCCTGCCCGGGGTGGAGCTCGACGAGGGTTTCACCCCCGTTGCCCTGCCCCGTCCTGTCCCCGCCGCGGCCGGGGGCGATCCTCTGAGCCTGAACCAGCCGCTCGACTTCTCGCTGGCCGCCGAGGACGCCACGGTCCTGGTGCGCGGCACGATCTCCGACGACGAACTGGCCACCCGGATCGCGCTCCTGCCCACGATGCGCGCCGATGTGGTCGGGGTGTTCGCCGACCCGGTGATCGAGTCGAGCCTCACCTGCGGCGGCGATGCGCCGGTCGGCGACTGGCGTGACGTGGAGCGGCTGCTGAACGTGGCGTCGCTGGCCGCCGAAGGCCTTGACGGCTCGGGCGTGTGCCTGGCCGTACTGGACACCGGCATCAACGCCGCGCACGTCGCCCGCCACCTGGGCCGGGCGGTGACGCTCGACGCCGAGCGCAGCTGGAACCCGAGCACGGTCGACGGCAGGCCGGGCGAGTTCGAGGTGGACCACGGCACGATGTGCGCGTTCGACACGCTCATCGCCGCGCCGAAGTCCACGCTGATCGACATCCCGGTGCTGCTGTCGCGGCGGCCCGGCGGCTCGGCGCTCGACGGGCTGCTGAGCGACGCGGTCGCGGCCTTCGCGCACCTGCGGACCGTGCTGGAGAACCAGCCGCCGGAGACCAGGTCGCTGGTGATCAGCAACTCGTGGGGGTCGTTCAGCCCGCGCTGGGACTTCCCCGTCGGGCATCCGGGCAACTACTCCGACAACGCCGCGCACCCGTTCAACCTGATCGTCTCCAGCCTCGACAGGGCCGGCGCCGACGTGCTGTTCGCGGCGGGCAACTGCGGCCGCGAGTGCAAGGACGGCCGCTGCGCCTACCCCGACCGGCCGATCGTCGGGGCCAACTCGCACTCGCGCGCGTTGTCGATCGGCGGCGTCGACACCAACGGCGAGCGGGTCGGCTACTCCTCCCAGGGTCCCGGACGGCTGACCGCCCGCAAGCCCGATCTGTGCGCTTACACGCACTTCCTGGGGTCGAAGGCGTTCGGCGACAACGAGGCCGATTCGGGCACATCCGCAGCGTGCCCGGTGGCCGCGGGTCTCGTCGCCGCCATCCGCACCCGATGGTCGTCGGCCAGGCTCACACCCGCGCAGCTGCGCGCCCTGCTGCGCCGTACGGCCGACGACCGCAGCGAGATCGGCTACGACTTCGACTACGGCTACGGCGTGCTCGACACGGCGGGCATCGTCGCCGCGTTGCGGCGGCGGGCCAAGCGCGTAGCGTAGGAACCATGGTCCTGGTCACGGTACGGCTGGCGCGCACGGCTGCCACGCTGGAGCATGCGATCGAGCGCCTCGGCCTCGACCGTGACGAGGTCGACCTCGACTACGGCCTGGTGGCGATCGATCCGGAGCAGGGGCTGTACGGCTTGCGCGTGACGGAGCGGGTCTGGCAGGAGGGGGACTTCTCCGACCCGCGCATCGAGCCGTACGGCCCGCCGAAGCGGGACTAGAGGCGCCCGGAGCCCTAGCGACGCCTCCAGGGTGGCGGCCATGGCGGAGGGCCGGGGCAGCGGCCGTGGCGGCGACGAGCAGCCGCATCCCCGTCAGGCGTTGGCGCGCCCGAAGATGCGGGTGCCGACGAGAAGGCTGACCGCGGTGAACGCCGCGGTCACCGCCACGCCGACCGCGACCGTGGGCGTCAGGAAGTGCCCGGCGAACAGCTCCCGCATCGCGTCCACCGAGTACGTGAACGGATTGGCCCGCGACAACGCGTACAGCCAGTCAGGCGCCATCGACATGGGCAGGAAAGCCCCCGACAGCAGCATCAACGGCACCACCACCGTGGAGGCCAGCGAGGGGAACAGGCTCTTCGGCACCGACAACGCCGCCGCGTACGACAACGACGCCAGGCTGATCCCCAGCACGATCACCATCGCCAGCCCGAGCAGCACCCCCACGACCGGTGCCCGCAGTCCGAGCGCGTAGCCGACCGCGATGAGCGCCGTCGCCTGGACGAGCAGCACCGCCGCGTTGCTGAGCACGCGGCCCAGCAGCAGCGCAAGCCGGCTGGTGCGGGTGGCGCGCAGCCGGTCGAGGACGCCGAACCGTTTGTCGACGACGATGCCGAATCCCGCCATCCCCGCGCTCATGAGCCCGAGCTGGATGATGAGCCCCGGCACCAGCACCTCCCACGAGCCGATGCGGGTGAACAGCGGCCCGAACAAAACCAGGAAGAACAGGGGCTGGGCGGCGGTGATGACGAGGCCGTACTTCTGCTTGAACACCTGGCGCAGGTAGTGGCGCAGCAGCACGCCGGTGTCGCGGATCATCGGGTGGCCTCCAGGTAGAACTCGTCGAGGGTACGGCCGGCCTTGAGCTCGGCGGGTGTGCCGGAGGCGGTGACGACGCCCTTGTCGATCAGGTAGAGCCGGTCGCACAGCGCGTCGGCCTCCTCCAGGTAGTGCGTCGAGAGCAGCACGGTGATGCCCAGGCCCTTCACGTGCTCCCACAGGGCGGCGCGGCTGGCCGGGTCGAGGCCGGTGGAGGGTTCGTCGAGGATCAGCAGCGAGGGTTTGTGCAGCAGGCCGAAGGCCAGGTCGACGCGGCGTTGCTGGCCGCCGGAGAGGGAGGCTCCGATGCGGTGTTCGAGGCCTTCGAGGTCGAGCAGCGCCATCAGCTCGCGCACTCGTGCGCGAGCCTCGTCGAGGCCGAGGCGGGCGGCGAGCTGGGCCTGCAGCACGAGTTCCTCGCCGATGGGGGTGAAGGGGGCGACGGAGGTGCCCTGGCCGACGTAGCCGATGCCGCGCCGTACGCCGGAGGGGTCGGAGAGCAGGTCGTGGCCGGCCACGGTGGCGGTGCCCGAGGTGGGGCGGAGCAGGGTGGCGAGCATGCGCATCGTGGTGGACTTGCCGGCGCCGTTGGGGCCGAGGAATCCGACGATCTCGCCGGGGGCGACGTCGAGCGAGATGCCGCGCACCGCTTCGACGCCGCCCTTGAAGGTCATCGTCAGGTCTTGAGCGTGAATCATAAAAGTTAGAGTAACCACAAAATTAGAGTCACTGCAAAGTTGTATCCTGTCCACATGGAAGAGGGACTGCGCGAGCGCAAGAAGCGGGAGACCAGGGAACGCATCTCGGATGTGGCGACCGGGCTGTTCATGGCGCGCGGCTTCGAGGAGGTGACGATCGCCGAGATCGCCAAGGCCGCCGACGTGTCGGTGAACACGGTCTTCAACTACTTCGGCACGAAGGAGGACCTGTTCCTGGATCGGCAGGAGGAGGTGGAGGACGTGCCGGCGAGGGTGGCGCTGTCGCGCGGAGAGGGCGAGAGCGTGGTGGCCGCGTTCCGCCGCGACTTCCTGGCGGCGATCGAGACGCGCGACTGGCGTTACGGCATGAACGACGGCGCGGCGGAGTTCGGCCGCATCATGGCGCGCAGCCCGTCGTTGCAGTCACGGCTGCGCGAGATCGAGCTGCGCAGGGCCGACAGGCTGGCGCGCGTCCTGGCCGCGCAGACCGGCGCCGACGAGGACGACCTGCGCCCGCGCCTGGTGGCGGGACAGATCCTGGAGACCGCCGTCCTGCTGACGCGCGGCATGTGGCTGCGGCTGATGTCGGGACAGAGCTGGGAGGAGGTCAGGCCATGGTTGCGCGAACAGGCGAAGGCCGCCTTCGATCTCCTCGAAGGCGGCCTCGGTGACTTCGGCACCTGATGGACGCCGGCGAAGGCGGCCCGGTGACTTTGGCGCCCGACAGCCGCCGGCGAAGGCGGCCTCGGTGATTGGTGCGTCTAGTAGCCGCTGGTGGCCATCATCGCGCCGAAGATGACAAAGAAGATCACGTAGAACACGATCATGACGCCCCAGAGAATGGTGGCGATCATGCCGCAGATCTTGCCGGCCTGGACCATGCCGCGGTTCTCGTAGATCTGACCGCTGGAGTCGATCTCACGCAGCGCCTTGTTGCCCATGTTCCACGCGAACGGGCCAAGAAGACCACAGACCACGAGGCTCAGGATGCCGAGCACGAGAATCGTCGTGCCCTGGGGGTGCGTGAGCGGACCGCCGTACTGCGGGCCACTGCCGTACTGCGGAGGCGGGTATGACATCGGGGTTTACCTTCCTTAATGTGACGCTGGGTTTATATCACGACCCCACTTGCAGATCGCTTGCATTGACCTGATGGTGACTTTTAACCAAGCGCTTGCTACGCTCCGAGCGTGCTGAAGCGCCTCCTCCAGCGGATGACCATGACCGACTGGTTCCCCCGGGTCGGCCCCAAGATCATCCCCCGAATGGACAGGGCCGTGCACTGGCTGACCCGCGGAAAAGGCCTGACCAGTGACCTGATGATTCCCACGATGCTCCTGACGACGACGGGGCGCAAGAGCGGCCAGCCGCGCAGCACCCCGCTCGCCTGCCTGCCCGAGGACGACGGCGGCTTCCTGGTGGTCGGCAGCAACTTCGGCCGCGAGTCGCATCCCGCCTGGAGCGGCAACCTGCTGGCCCACCCGCGGGCGCTCGTACATTTCAGGGGCAAGGACATCCCGGTCACCGCCACCCTGCTCACCGGCGAGGCCCGCGCGGAGGCCTGGCCGAGGCTCCTGAAGCTGTGGCCGGTCTTCGACCACTACACCGCCAGATCCGGGCGCGACCTCCGGGTGTTCCGCCTGTCCCCCTGAGGCCAAGGCCCGGGAGCGCCGGAGGGCTGGGGGGCCCAGAAGGCCCGCAGGCCAAGAGGGGGCACGAGAGGGCGGGGGGAGCACGAGCGGCCCGGAAGGCCGATAAGAACCGGAAGGCCGAGAAGGCCCGGAAGGCCCGGAAGGGCCCGAACGTGCCTGAGCCCCCGAGCCCCCGAGGCCTCTCCCTGGGAAGCTCCCTCCCCCGAAGATCTCTCCCCCTAAGATCATCGGGTGCGAGATCTCCTGGAGAGCAAGGGTTTCCAACGTTTCATCATCGCGGTGATCCTGATCAACGCCGCCACGCTGGGCCTGGAGACCTTCCCCGACATCCTGAGGGAGTACGGCACCGCGTTACACGTGATCGACCACGTGGCGCTCTACATCTTCGTCGCCGAACTCCTCGCCAAGGTCCTCGTCTACCGGCGCGACTTCCTGAAGGACCCCTGGAACGTCTTCGACAGCGTGATCATCGCGATCGCCCTGCTCCCCACGACGGGCGGCCTGTCGGTGCTGCGCTCGCTGCGCATCCTGCGCGCGCTGCGCCTGTTGTCGGTGGTGCCGAGCCTGCGCCGCGTGGTGGCGGCGCTGCTGCGCGCGATGCCGGGGATGAGCTCGATCGTGCTGCTGCTGGGCCTGGTGCTCTACATCGCCGCGGTGATGGCGACCAAGCTGTACGGCGCGACGGCCCCCGACTACTTCGGCTCGCTGCAGACGAGCTTGTTCACCCTGTTCCAGACCATGACGGGCGAGGCCTGGCCCGACATCGCCCGCGAGGTGATGAGCGTCTACCCCTCGGCGTGGATCTTCTTCGTCGTCTTCATCCTGCTGTGCAGCTTCGTGATCCTCAATCTCTTCATGGCCGTGGTGGTCAGCGCGCATGAGGCGGAGACCCGCTCGGAGCTGGCCGAGTTCGAGGAGAGCACCGAGGCCGCGACGGACCGCATCCTGGCCGAGCTGGCCGCGCTGCGCCAGGAGCTCAGGCAACTTCAGGAGACGAGCCGGTAGCGCCGTCAGCGGACGGGCCGAGGGCGCCGTCGGAACGCGGGCCGGTAGCGCCGCCGGGAGACGAGCCGGTGCCGCCAGGAGACGGCATGGTGGAGCCGCCCGAGGGTCGGTAGGCCACGCGCCACAGGGCCGCGGCCAGCAGGCAGGCCACCGTGGCCCAGGCGGGCAGCGGCGCGCCGAGCAGGCCCACCAGCAGCGGCAGCACGGCGGTCGGCAGCGCCCAGAGCCAGATCCAGCGCCGGTCGGCCCCGTTGAACAGGCCGACGACGGCGGAGGCGAGGAAGTAGACCGCCAGGGCGCCGCACAGGGCCCAGCGCACGCCCGCCTCCAGGGGGTCGCCGGGGTGCTCGGGAAGCAGGCCGAGCCCGGCCGCGAGGGCGGCGATCGCGCCGGTCATCACGAAGTGCGCGGGCAGCGCGACGTACGGTTCGAGCCCGCGCTCGCTGGCGTCGGGCACCGCGCTCAGGCCGTACTGGAGCGTCAGCCACCACAGGCACACCACCAGCCCGAACCCGCTCAGCGCCAGCAACATCAGCGGCGTGGACCAGTCGACCTCGGAGGCGGCGATGACCACCTGCATCACCGCCTCGCCCAGCACGATGATGACGAACAGGCCGAGCCGTTCCCCCAGGTGGGCGGCGTCGAGGTCGGCGAGTCTGGCCGGTTCGACGTGGCGCGGCTTGCGCCTGCCGCGTTGCAGGGCCTTCAGTTCCCGCCGGCGGATCTCGTCGGTGCGGTGGTCGAGCGCGGCCCGCGTCTGCTGGGGGTGGCGGGCGCGCTGGACGCTGAAGTAGATGTCGAAGGCCGCGCCCAGGGCCCACAGCCAGTAGCGGTCGGGCGCGTCGAACCAGAGGGAGGCGATCCAGGGCGCCATGCCCAGGCCGAGCTGGGCCGAGGGCCAGGCGGCGACGAAGGTGCCCGAGCGCTGGAAGTTGCCCGCCGCGAGGTAGCGGCAGGCGATGTAGCAGGCGATGAACCAGTAGTCGCGCGCCTCGTCGTTCCCGACCTCGGGGACGGCGGCCGCCATGATGGCGATGAGGAACATGCCGACGAGCAGGCTGCGTGTCCTGGCCTTGTCGCCCAGGACGTTGGTGTACAGCGTGTAGGAGACCCACACGCTCCACACCGCGTAGAACAGGATGAGGAACAGGCCCGCTCCGGCCCAGTCCGGGTGGTGCAGGCGGTGCGCCAGTTGCGCGACCGCCACCACCACGACCAGGTCGAAGAAGAGCTCCAGCCAGCTGGCGTGCCGTTCCCCCGCTTGACTCACGTCATCGAGAGTAGAACTCGACCACCATCTGCTCGTCGACCGGGACCACGATCTGCTCGCGGATCGGCTTGCTGTAGAGCGTGAAGGTCAGGTTGGCGTGGTCGACGCTGAGGTAGGCGGCGATGCGGTCGTCGGCGTAGATGCCTTCGGCTGCGGCGACGAACGGCTGCATCGTGCGCGACTTGGGCCGCACGCTGATGACCTGGCCGGGCTTGACCAGGTAGCTGGGGATGTCGACCTTCCTGCCGTCGACCTGGATGTGGCCGTGGGTGACGTACTGTCGCGCGGCGTAGATCGACGGGGCCAGGCCGGCGCGCAGCACCAGGGACGCCAGGCGGCTCTCCAGGATGCTGACCAGTTCGGCGCCGGAGGAGCCCTCGCGGCGCACGGCCAGGTCCCAGTAGCGGCGCAGCTGGCGCTCGGAGACGTCGTAGTACCAGCGCAGCTTCTGCTTCTCCATCAGCCGCAGGCCGTAGTCGCCGGTGCTGCGGCGGTTGGTCTTGCGGCCGTGCTCACCCGGCGGGTAGGGGCGCGCCTCGAAGTAGCGGACGGCCTTCCGCGTCAGGGGGACGCCCGCCCGGCGGGACAGTCGCACCTTCGGACCGGTGTAGCGCACGTTCACCTCAATGTGGTTAGGTAGACCTTACTGAGGTAAGCCTAACCTATATTTGTAGAGGATGTCATGCCGCCCCTCGCCGAGCGCATTCGCACCCTGGCCCACACCGCCAGCGCCACCAAGGTGACCGTCGACGACGTGCCGTACCCGGTCTCCGGTGCTGTCGACGGCCGCGGACGCCCGGTGTTCCTCGTGCGGCCGGGCGAGACGTTGCACCGCATGCGGGAGGACAGCGTGGTGGCCCTCACCCTGTGCGCCACCAGGATGCTGGGCGAGACGGCCCACCCGCGCGGCACGCTGGAGGTGCAGGGCTGGGTGCAGGCCGTACCCGAGAACGAGGCGCGGGACGCCGCGGTGGCCGTGGCGGCGCAGTGCGCCGACGAGGGGTTGTTCGAGGCGATCGAGCGGTACGGCGCGCCGGACGCGCCCCGGCTGCTGCGCCTGGACGTGGGCCAGGTGGTCTACCTGACCGGCGACGACTCCGGCATCCTCGACGCCGACGAGTACTTGGACGCCACCCCCGACCCGCTGGCCGAGACCGCCGAGCGCGTGATCGCGCACATCAACGGCTCGCACCGCACGCAGCTGTCGCTGGGCATGGCCCGCCTGCTGGGACGCCCGGCCGGGCAGGTGTGGTTGTGGGAGCTGGACCGGCACGGCGCCACGGTGCGCGTGGACGCCACGCTGGTCCGCGTGGCCTGGGACAGGCCCGCGCAGAGCGGCCGATGCCTCGAAACCGCCCTGCGCGGGTTGCTCTGCACCTGCTAGCTAGGCCGGATCGGCCAGCAGGTGGTCGACGATGCGCTTGATGAAGTCGTTGCGTTCGGCGGGCGTGGACAGTTGCTCGATGCCGAAGCCGAGCACCACCGAGTCAGCGGCGGCGACGGCCGGAGCACCGAGCGAGGTGGCGCGGGCGAAGTCCGAGCCGACGTTGGCGCTGCCGGTGGGCGGGCCGGGGATCGTCCACGGGCCGAGGCCCGTCTCGAAGCCCTCGGCGTCCACGGTGCCCGCGGTGGTCGTCACCTTGGTGTCGTCCACGAAGGCGCCCTGGAATCCGGTGCCGGGGTCGGCCACGTAGCTGATGGAGATCTCCACCGTCCTGCCCGCGTAGGCGGACAGGTCGAAGGCGACCGGCTTCCAGCCGGCGGAGTTGCCGGTGAAGGCGTTCCAGCTCTTGGCCGTGCACGGCGTGCCCGGGTTGAGGTAGTTGAGCAGTTGCGGGTGGGCGGCGATGTAGTAGCCGGCCTCGCATTCCTCGGGGATCTGCGTCGTGGTGTTGCCGTTGACGTCGGGCAGCGTCACCCAGTCGGAGCCGCCTGCCGTACGGGCCTCCACCAGCAGGTGGTCGAAGTTGGCCTCCAGGTTGTAGGAGAACTGCGCCTGCAGTCTGGGGATCTGCGCGGCCGTGACCGAGGTCAGGTCGATCGTGCGCACCAGGCGGCTGTAGGTGTAGTTGACGTGCCGTGCCGCGGCGTACCACTTGCCCTCGACGGGAGCGAACGGCCCGGTCAGACCCCGGAAGATCGCCAGCGGCTCGCTCTTGAACAGCGGGAAGTCGCGCTCGTTGAGCAGCGAACTGGTGACGGTGAAGTTGCCCGCCTCGTTGAGCGGGTTGTCGCCGCCGGTCGCGAACGCCGCTCCGGTGCCCGTCAGCGGCGGTCCTGTGCCGTCGACCCCGGTGGGCAGGTTCGTGGCGGTGCGCCCGGAGACGCCCAGCCAGTACTGCATGAAGTCGTTCGACAGGGTCTCGCAGTCGTCGCGGGTGCTGACCGTCACCACGCACGGCCGGTCGGGGAAGCCCTTGAGTCCGTAGTAGATGCCGGTCGTCATGACGGAGCCGAAGTAGGCCGAGGTCTCACCCGCGTGCAGCAGCTTGCCGCCCTCGTTGAGATAGTCGCGTACGGCCAGCGTCAGGTGCAGGGCCCGGTCGGCGACCTGCGCGTTCTGGCGTGGCGCGCCGAACACGGTGATCGTCTCGTCGGCCGCGTCCTGGGTGAGCCGGTTGTCGCCCAGGTACCAGATCACGCCCTTGAAGTGGGCCAGGGCGCCCAGGTGGTGCGGCACGCCGTCGGCGTCGATGTCCCACACCCTGGCCTTGTATCCGGCGCTCTGCAGGGCGTCGACGTAAAGCTGAGCGTACTTGGGACTGGTCACCGTCGCCGGGTAGGTCGGGTTGACGCCCTTGTAGTCCTCGTCGGCGATCACCAGGATCTGCGCCCCGGCCTGGTCGCGCACGGTGTAGGTGAAACTGGGGCTCTTGGCGGTGGCGGCGGTGAACCAGACCTGGACCTTGTCGCCCGGCTTCTGGCCCTTGATCGTGCCGCGGTACTCCGCGAAGTAGTGGTCGAACTCGTCGCCGTAGCGCTCGCCGCCCTTCCACTCGGTCACCGGGACGGACCTGGTGCGCCCGTTGTTGATCTTGTAGTGGAGCAGCTTGACCGGCAGGCTCCTGCGCATCAGCGCCGCGACCTGCTGGTCGCCGCTGTAGGCGGTGGTGAACTCGTCGGGGTCGATGTCGGGCACGGTCCTGCCGACGACCGAGACCGGCCGGTCCGGCGTGTAGGCGGACTTGGCGACGGCGACGGCGTACGGGACGTTATTGGCGACCTCTTCGGCGATCAGCTTCTCGTCGTCGGGGAAGTTGAAGCCGCTCGCGCAGTCCTCGGCGAGCCACGGGTCGTCCGGGTAGCGGTTGGAGACGGTCGCGCAGGTGGCCATCTCCGGCGTGTGCGTCAGCGCCTTGAAGACGTTGTCGAAGTGGGAGTCGGTCTCGCCGTTGGTGGTGTAGAGCTGCGCGCCGATCTCGGGCACGTACCCGGGCACGGCGGGCTTGGCCGCGTCGCCCAGGATCGCGTCGTGGATCAGGTCGTCGGGGGTCGGGGTGAAGAACTGCCAGCCGGTGCCGTGCAGCAGCAGCTCGGCGGCCGAGTGCCAGTTGATCACGAACTTGGGCTTGACGCGTTCCATGAACTTCAGCTGCGCCTGGGTCTCCGGCTCGCTCGCGGGAGCCGTACCCCGGTAGGTCTCGCTCGCCGGGACGGGCGAGGAGCCCTCGTTGTCGTAGCCCCACTTGTGCGGGAAGTTACGGTTCAGGTCGACGCCCTCGCCCGTCTCCACGACGCCGTCGCCGTCGTTGTCGCGCAGGTTCTTGCGCCACAGGCGGGTGTCCTCGGAAGCGAAGGTGTAGTCGTAGCCGTCGACGTTGACGACCGGCAGGAACCACAGATCCACGGTGTTGACGATGTTCGTCAGCTCGCGGTTCTTGCCGTAACCGGTCAGGTAGTGGTGCATGAGGCGGCGGACCATCTCCGGAGTGATCCACTCGCGCGCGTGCTGGGTGGCCTGGTAGACCACGGCCGGCTTGACCCGGTCGGGCAGGACCCTGGCGCCGAGGGTGACGCGCAGCGCGGTGATCGGCTTGCCCTGGACGGTGGTACCGATGTCGACCGCCTTGGCGATCAGCGGGTAGTCCTTGGCCGCCTTGAGGATCTCCTCACGGATGTTGCCGGGGCCGCTGTAGGGGCGGAAGACCGTGGCCGCGGCGGCCCTGGCCCGCGCCTGCGGAGCGGTCTTCTCCTGCAGGTCGATGCCCTGGGCGCGGAATTTGGCCGCGATGAGGGGGTTGAGGACGATCGTCAGGCGGACCTTGCCGCCCTCGGCCTGGGTGGTCGTGAAGTCCTCTCGGTCGACGGCCTCCTGCTGGAGCACGCCGAGCTGGTCGGGGGTGAGATCGGCGACGTAGACCCTGGGTCCCGAGGCGGCCGGTGGGGGCTCGGCCGTCGCGGGCACCGCTACGAGCAGGCCGCATAACAGGGATAAGGATGCGACGAGAGATAAGCGCCTCATAAGGACATTTCTCGGCCCGGCTCCCCCGCCAGTCAATCACGATGTCGTATCGGTCGCGGCGCCTCAGCGGTCACAAGAGTCTTATGGGCGGGTTGGAGTCACTACGATCTGTTCGACGTGAGCCAGTCCCCTCTTCCCGCCGAACCGGCGCCTGCCGCCCGCCACCGCGGCCATCGCCGCACCGGGCTGACCCCTGTCGTGGTGCTGGTCTCGGCGCTCGTGCTGGCCTGTGTGAGCGTGCTGGTGGCCGGAGCGCTGCGCCCGTCGACGCTCGAGATCGTGGGCGGGCCGGGGGGAGACGCCAACTCCCTGATGCCCGAGGTGTCGACCGACGCGGTTCCTGGCGGAGGCACCCCGACCGTACGGCCCAGCCGTACGGTCACCCCGAGTGCCACACGCACACGGAGACCGGCGTCACCCAGCGCGAGCCCGGCGACGTCCAAGCGGCCCACCGCCCGGCCGTCGCCCTCCCTCGTGCGCCCGTCGCCCGTCAAGGACACCGACGGCCCGGCCGAGCCCACCAGCGCGCCGCGCCCGGACCCCACCACGGCGGACCCGGCCGGGCCGGAGCCGGAGGAGACGGAGACCACCGACACGGGCAAGACGCCGCCGGGCCACGACCCGAACCGCCCCAAGGGCCGCCCCAGCAGATGACCTCGCCGCACGGGAGGCGGTGTCACCGGGCGAGGGTGAATTCGTGAGGGCGAGCACGGCGTGGGAGGATGCTGCGCGATGACCGACCGTCCCTCCCTCCCGTTCCGCCTGGCGCGCGCCTTCGCGTTCGCCGCGGTGAGCACGGTGCTGGGAGTGCTGGCCCACCGCTTCGCCGGTGGCACGGTCGCCCCCACCACCCTCCTGGCCGCCATGGCGCTGAGCCTGGCGACGTCCGTTCCGGCCGCCGGGCGCGAGCGCGGGGCCGGGTTCACGATGGCCGCCCTGGCGGCGCAGCAGGCCGCCGTCCACCTGCTGTTCTCGCTCTCCCACGACGCGGCGGCGGCGGGTGCGCACGGGCATTCCGGGCTGGTGCCCGGGCTGGGCATGCTGGTCATGCACGGCTGGGCGGTCGCGCTGACGGCGCTGTGGCTGGCCAGGGGCGAGGCCGCGCTGTGGGCGTTGCTGCGCAGGCTGGCCGTACGGCTGGGCCTGGTGCTTCCCGTGCCGCTCGAGGTGCCGTTCCACGCGGCGCCCCACGCCGAGCCGCTGCTGCCGCGCCCGGCGCTGCTGCGTCACGCGGTCAGCGGGCGCGCTCCTCCCCGTTTCTCCTGAAACCCGGTCCACGTCGTCTGGCGTTCGTGCGCCATGCCCTTTTTCAGGAGATTCGTCATGCAGTTTCGTCATGCCCTGATCGCGGCCGCCGCCGCGTTGTCCCTGGCCGCCTGCGGTACCGCCTCGGCTCCCGCCGCCGCGCCCGGCGCCTCGAGTTCGCCGCGCCCGTCCGGGCCGGCGCTGAGCATCACCGACCCCTGGGTCAAGACGGCCGCGAAGGGGATGAGCGCCGCTTTCGGCACGCTCACCAACACCTCGGGCCAGGACATCACCGTGTTGTCCGCCTCCACGCCCGTCTCGCCCATGGTCGAGCTGCACGAGACCGTCGAGGACGGCGGGAAGAGCGTCATGCGCGCCAAGGACGGCGGCTTCGTCGTGCCGGCCGGCGGCACGCTGGAGCTGAAGCCGGGCGGCAACCACATCATGCTGATGGGGTTGAAGGAGCCGGTGCTGCCGGGGGCGGAGGTGAGCTTCAGCCTGGCGCTCGCGGGCGGCGGGACGATGGAGTTCACGGCCGTGGGCAAGGACTTCGCCGGAGCCAACGAGACGTACCAGCCCGGCCATGGCGGCTGAGCCCCGCGAACGGCCCGGCGTTCGCGGTGCCGTCAGCAGGCGGCGGTTGCTGATCGGGGGCGCCGTGGCGGCGGGCGGGGTCGCCGCGGGCGGGGCGGTCGCCGTCACGCTCACGGACCGCGCCGCGACTCCCCAGGCCGGTGAGCCACTCGGAACCGCCGGTGAGCCACTCGCAACCGCCGGTGAGCCACGCACGACCGCCGGTGAGCCACGCACGACTGCCGGTGAGCCACTCGCGACCATCCCCGCCGGCCAGGTGGTGCCCTTCCACGGCGACCATCAGGCCGGGGTCGCCACCCCGCCCCAGGCCCACGCCGCCTTCCTGGCCTTCACCCTGATGCCCTCCACCACCCGTGAAGGCCTCGCCCGGCTGCTCAAGCTGCTGACCGACGACGCCAGGCGTCTCACCCAGGGCCGCCCGGCGCTCGCCGACACCGAGCCGGGGCTGGCCGAGCTCCCCGGCAACCTCACGGTCACCTTCGGCCTGGGCCCGGGGGCGATGCGGGCCGCCGCCCTGCCCCGGCTCCGCCCGCTCCCCCGGTTCACGATCGACCGGCTCCAGGAGCGCTGGAGCGGCGGGGACCTGCTGGTGCAACTGTGCTGCGACGACCCGGTGACGCTGGCGCACGCCCAGCGAATGATCGTCAAGGACACGCGGTCGTTCGCCAAGCTCGCCTGGGTGCAGAAGGGCTTCCGCCAGGCCACCCAGCGTCCCGGCCTGACCCAGCGCAACCTGATGGGCCAGCTCGACGGCACCGTCAACCCGCAGCCGGGCACCCCCGGCTTCGACCGGGCGGTGTGGATCGGCGACGGGCCGCTGAGAGGCGGCACGATGCTGGTCCTGAGGCGCATCCGCATGCACCTGGACCGCTGGGACGCGGCCGACTCCGCGGCCAAGGAGTTCACCGTCGGCCGCCGCCTCGACACCGGCGCCCCGCTGACCGGCACGCACGAGCACGACGAACCCGACTACGGCAGGCTCACCGAGCTCGGCTTCCCGGTGATCGCCGACGAGGCGCACATCCGGCGCGCCCACGTCGCCGATCCCGGGCTGCGGATGTTGCGCCGCGCCTACAACTACGACGACGGGCCCGACGACATCGGGCTGCTGTTCGCCGCCTACCAGGCGGACGTGGAGACGCAGTTCACGGCGGTGCAGCGGCGGCTGGCGGAGGTGGACCTGCTCAACGAGTGGACCACCCCGGTCGGTTCTGCCGTGTTCTACCTGCCGCCGGGCTGCGGGGAGGGAGGATGGATCGGTGAGCGGCTGCTGACCTGAGCCCGGCCGGGAGCGACGGCTCAGCCGGCGATGAGCAGCTCCCCCACCCGGGAGCCGAGCACCTCGCAGGCGTGGGCCGTCAGCCCGGTGTCGGTGATGAGCACGTCGGCCTCCTCCAGCTCGGCGATCGTCGAGATTCCCACGGTCTGCCACTTGGTGTGGTCGGCCACCACGACCAGCCGCCGGGCGCAGCGCACCAGCGCCCGGTCGGTGTCGGCCTCCAGCAGGTTGGGCGTGGTGAAGCCGGTGCGTTCCGCCATCCCGTGCACGCCGAGGAAGAGCAGGTCGACGTGAAGGGTGCCGAGGGCGGCGACGGCGACGGGCCCGACCAGGGCGTCGGAGGGGGTGCGCACGCCGCCGGTCAGGATGACGGTCTGGTCGGAGCGCCCGTCGCGGTGCAGCACCTCGGCGACGGGCAGCGAGTTGGTCACGACGGTCAGGCCCGCCACGTCGGCCAGGTGGCGGGCGAGCACGGCGGTGGTCGTGCCGGCCGACAGGGCGATGGCGATGCCCGGCTCGACCAGGGAAGCGGCGCGCGCGGCGATCGCCTCCTTCTCGGCGCGCTCGCGCACCGACTTGGCGGCGAAGCCGGGTTCGACGGCGCCGTCGAGGCCGAGGACGGTCGCGCCACCGTGGACCTTGGCGATGAGGCCGCGCTCGGCGAGGGTCTCCAGGTCGCGCCGGACGGTCATGTCCGAGACGCCGAACTCCTTGACGAGGTCTGCGACGCGTACGGCACGACGGCTCCTGATCAGTTTGAGGATCGCGGCCTGCCGTTGCGGTGCCAGCACGACATCACCATAAATCAACACTGTGGGTGTGAATAGGCGTTGACATCCGACCTTTGCGGCATTTGAGTGTGATGAAACCTGGGCGAACGCATCGAGGAAACCCCATGTCCCCACATGTGACACGCCGCGATCTCCTGTTGGGCGCCGCCGCTTTCGGAGTCCCCGCCATCCTCGCCGGCTGTTCCAACCCCGCCACCCGCACCACCGCTCCCACCAGCACCGCAGCGGCCGGACGCGGGGTGGTGACGATCGGCTCCAACGCCTCGGACGAGATCCCCAAGAAGTCACTCGACGAGGTGACCAAGGCCTTCACCTCGCACGACGTCAAAATCAACACGGTCGATCACAACACGTTCCAAGAGAACATCAACCGCTACCTGCGCGGCACCCCCGACGACGTGTTCACCTGGTTCGCCGGGTACCGCATGCAGTTCTTCGCCGCCCAGGGCCTGGCCACCGACATATCCGATGTCTGGACGGAGATCGGCGGCGACTACACCGACGCCTTCAAGGCCGCCTCGACGGGCGCGGACGGCAAGCAGTACTTCGTGCCGTTCACCTACTATCCGTGGGCCGTCTTCTACCGCAAGTCGCTCTGGCAGGAGAAGGGCTACACCCCGCCCGCCACCCTGGACGACCTCGTCGCGCTGGCGAAGAAGATGAAGGCCGACGGCCTGGTCCCCATCGCCTTCGCCGACAAGGACGGCTGGCCCGCGATGGGCACCTTCGACATCCTCAACATGCGCATCAACGGCTACGACTTCCACATCAACCTGATGGCCGGCCAGGAGGCGTGGACCGACCCCAAGGTCAAGCAGGTCTTCGACACCTGGCGCGGGCTCATGGACTACCACCAGCCGGCCGCGCTGGGCCGTACGTGGCAGGAGGCCGGGCAGTCGCTGGCGCAGAAGAAGACCGGCATGTACCTGCTGGGCATGTTCGTGGCGCAGCAGTTCCCCGAGGCCGACAGGGGCGACATCGACTTCTTCACCTTCCCCGAGGTCAACCCGCAGTTCGGCACCGACTCCATCGACGCGCCGATCGACGGCTACATGATCTCGTCGAAGGCCAAGAACGTGGAGGGCGCCAAGCAGCTGCTGAAGCACCTGGGGCAGGCCTCCTCGCAGAACATCGCCACCAAGCTCGACCCCGGCACGCTGGCGGCCAGCTCGAAGGCCGACACCAGCGGCTACAGCGACCTGCAGAAGCGCGGCGCGGAGCTGGTCTCGCAGGCCAAGCACATCGCGCAGTTCCTCGACCGCGACACCCGGCCCGACTTCGCCTCCACCGTGATGATCCCCTCGCTGCAGCGCTTCGTCGGCAAGCCCAACGACATCGACGGCCTGCTGAAGGACATCGAGAAGCAGAAGGTCAACATCTTCACGTCATGACGATCAGAGACAGGTTATTGATCTTCGTCGGTCTCGGGCTGGCGATCGCGGCCGACCTGTTCCTCATCTGGGGACCCACCCTGGCCTCCGTGGGGTTGTCGACCACTGACTGGGACGGCATCTCGGCGATCAACGTCGTGGGCGCGGAGAACTACCACGACCTGGCCGCCGAGTACCCGCCGTTCTGGTCGGCCGTCACCAACAACCTGCTCTGGCTCGCCTTCCTCGGCCTGGTCGCCACCCCGCTCGGGCTGCTGTTCGCCGTGCTCCTGGACCGCAGGCTGCGCTTCTCGCGCGTCTACCAGAGCGCCCTGTACACGCCCGTCGTGTTGTCGCTCGCGGTGGTCGGCTTCATCGCCCAGCTCGTCTACTCCTCCGACTACGGCGTGCTCAACGCCGTCACCGGCCTGACGACGGACTGGCTCGGCGACCCCTCGCTCAACATCTGGGTCGTCATGGTCGCCGCGGCCTGGCGGCACATCGGCTACGTGATGATCATCTATCTGGCGGGGCTGAAGGCGGTCGATCCGTCACTGAAGGAGGCCGCCGCCATCGACGGCGCGAACGAGGCGCAGGCCTTCTTCCGCGTCGTCTTCCCGACGCTGCGCCCGATCAACGTGATCGTCCTGGTCATCACCGTGATCGAGGCCCTGCGCGCCTTCGACATCGTCTACGCCATCAACAAGGGCCGCAACGGCCTGGAGCTGCTGTCGGTGCTGGTGACCGAGAACATCGTCGGCGAGGCCAGCCGCATCGGTTTCGGCTCGGCCATCGCCACCGTGCTCCTGGTGATCTCCCTCGGCTTCATCGTGACCTATCTGACCCAGCTCTTCAGGGAGCCGCGGTGACCTCGCGGAAGAGGAAGCACCCGCTGCGCTGGCTGCTCTACACCTTCCTGTCGCTGGCCGCCCTGGGCTGGTCGGCGCCGCTGCTGCTGGCCGTCTACGCCTCGCTGCGCCCCTACGACGAGACCGCCCGCCTGGGCTACCTCTCGCTGCCCGAATCGCTGACGCTCGACTACTACACGCAGGCGTGGACCCAGGCCGAGCTGCCGAAGTACTACCTCAACACGCTGATCATCGTCATCCCCGGCGTGATCCTCACGCTGCTGCTCGCCTCGTTCGCCGCCTTCACGATCGCCCGGCTGCGCATCCCCGGGCGCAAGACGCTGCTGATCGTCTTCACCGCGGGCAACCTGCTGCCGCCCCAGGTGCTCATCACGCCGCTGTACACCATGTACACCTGGATCGAGCTGCCGGAGTGGTTGTCGTCGTCGCACTCCCTCTACGACTCCTACCTCGGCCTGATCCTCATCCACGTCGCCTTCCAGTTCGGCTTCTGCACTTTCGTCATGGCCAACTTCATGGCCACCATCCCCGAGGAGATCAACGAGGCCGCCCTGGTCGACGGCGCCTCGGTGTGGCGACGCTACTGGCAGCTGACGCTCCCCCTGTGCCGTCCGGTGATCGCGGCGCTGTCGACGCTGCAGTTCACGTGGATGTACAACGACTTCCTGTGGGCCCTGGTGCTGATGTCGTCGGGCGACAAGCTGCCGGTGACCAGCGCGCTGAACAACCTGCGCGGCCAGTTCTTCACCGACTACAACCTGCTCGCGGCCGGTTCCATCCTGGTCGCACTGCCCACCCTGATCATCTTCCAGCTGCTGCACAAGCAGTTCGTGGCTGGACTGACGCTGGGAGCCACGAAGGGATGAAGGTCACCGTCACCGGGGCGCGCGGCAAGGTCGGCCGCGCCGCCGTACAGGCCCTGCAGCGGGCCGGTCACCAGGTCACCGCCACCGATCTGGGGCCCGCCGTCCACGAACGCGAACTGCCGGAGGAGGCGCGCTACCTGCAGGCCGACCTCACCGACGCGGCCGCCGCCGCCTTCGTCGTCAGGGACGCCGACGCCGTCGTGCACGCCGCCGCCATCCCCGACCCGCTGGCCAACCCCCCGCACGTGGTGTTCGGCAACAACCTCATGGCGACCTTCAACGTGCTCGAAGGCGCGGTGCGGCAGGGCGTCACCCGGTTCGTCAACATCTCCAGCGAGACGGTGCCCGGCTTCTTCTTCCCCGAGCGGCCCTGCCTGCCCGTCTACGCCCCGGTCGACGAGGACCACCCCACCTTCCCGCAGGACCCGTACGCGTTGTCGAAGCTCTTCGGCGAGCAGCTGATGGACGCCGCCGTGCGCCGCAGCGACATCCGCTGCATCTCGCTGCGGCCGAGCTGGGTGCAGCACGAGGGCAACTACGAGCGCAACCTCGGACCGCAGGTGCGCGACCACTCGGTGATCGGCGCCGGCCTGTGGAGCTACATCGACGTCTACGATCTGGCCGACGCCATCGTGCTGGCCTGCGAGTCGCGGCTGCCCGGCCACGAGGTCTTCTACATCGCCTCGCCCGACAACGCCGGCGGCCACGACTTCGCGGCCGTGCTGCGGGCGCACTACGGCCAGGCCATCGAGCTGCGCCCGCTGACCCGCACCGACAGCTCGGGCATCGACTGCTCCAAGGCGCACCGGCTGCTCGGCTGGACGCCGAAGCGCTCGTGGCGCGACTACCTCGACGCCGACGGCAGGACCCTGCCCGGCGGGTGAGACCTGAGCCGTCCTGGGGACGGCCGGCCCCTGGGCCGGCGACACGGGCACGCCGCAGGTCTGCGAGAGGTCTACGAGGTCGGCTCCGGGGCCGAGGCGCCCAGGGCGCGCTCCACCGCCTCCGGCGAACGGGCGACGACGGCGCCGCCGTCGTCGAGGGTGATGATGGGGCGCTGGATCAGCTCGGGGTGGGCGGCCAGGGCGGCCAGCCAGCGTTCCCTGTCGTGCTCCCACGCCCGCATGCCGAGCCCGGCCGCCACCGGCTCGCCGAGCCGGGTGATGTCCCATGGCTCCAGCGACAACCTGGCCAGGACGGCACGCAGTTCGTCGGCCGTCGGCGGGTCCTGCAGGTAGTGCCTGACCGTGTAGTCGGCCCCTGCCGAGTCGAGCAGGTCGAGCGCGGAGCGGCACTTGGAGCAGGCGGGGTTGATCCAGATTTCCATCACGCCATCATGACGCGTGGTGCAGCAGCCAGGCGGCCCGTTGGGCCAGGGGCCACAGCAGCTCGTGGTCGGCGACCGGGTCGGCGACCGGCTCGCGGCGGTGCACCGACAGCATGCCCTGGAGCGTTCCCCACCGGTCGAGCAGCGGCGTGGAGTAGACGCCGCGCACATCCGCGTCGAGCAGCACGCCGAGGGAGGAGCCGCCGGCGATCAGCGGGTCGCGCAGGATGTCGCGCACCAGCATCGGCGCGCCCTTCAGCAGGGCCTGGCCGCAGACGGACGCCTCGTCGCCGGCCACGACCTCGAAGTGGCGCAGGAAGGCGGTGCCGAAGCCGAACTGCGCGCCGATGCGCAGGCCGCCGGCCCGGGGGTCGTGGAACTGGATGTTGCCCAGGTCGGCGCCGGTCAGGTCGAGCGCTGCCTCGAGAGTCGCGGTGTTCACGCTCTCACGCGAGGCGCCCGGCTCCAGTGACAGGAAATGCGAAAGCGAGGCGAGTGTGGGACTCACCCCGGGCAGCCACCAGGGCCAGACGGTGGTGGTACGGCGCGCCGATCGCATCTCGGTCACCTGCCCAGTTTGGCACTCCTGTCACATCCGGGTGCGGGGTTCGGCCAACTCGCGAGATCACAGGGAGTCGTCGACGGCCCGGGCCGACAGCACGTGGTCGAGCACCATCACGGCGCAGCCGCTGATGCCGGCGGCGGCCCCCAGGCGGCTGGGCTCGATGCGCAGGCGGCGGGTGGCCAGCGCGGTGGAGCGGCGGTAGACGACCTCGCGGATGCTGGAGACCAGCGGGCCGAAGGCCTCGGCGACGTCGCCGCCGAGCACGACCACGGAGGGGTTGAGGATGTTGACCGCCCCGGCGAGCACCTCGCCGATGCGGCGTCCCGCCTCGCGCACCATCGCCATCGTCTCGGCGTCTCCGGCGCGTACCAGGGCGGTGACGTCGTCGATGGTCTTGACGTCCTTGCCCGCGGCGCGCAGCTCGCGCAGCAGGGCCGTGCCGGAGGCGACGGAGTCGACGCAGTCGATGTTGCCGCAGCGGCACAACACGCCGCCGCCGTCGCGCACCGGGATGTGGCCGATCTCGCCCGCCGCGCCGAGCGCGCCGCGCAGGATCGAGCCGGCGGCGACGATGCCCGCGCCGATGCGGGTGGAGATCTTGACGAACAGCAGGTCGCCGGTCTCCTCGCGGTAGGCGCCGCGGTGCTCGCCGACGGCCAGCACGTTCACGTCGTTGTCGACCAGGACCGGCACGTCGAAGCGCTGGCGGATGAGCGGCGGGATGACCACGCCGGTCCAGGAGGCCATGACGCGGGCACTCTCGGTGCGCCCTTCGGCGAACTCGACGGTCGCGGGTACGCCCATGCCCACGCCGCGTACGGCCGAGCGCGGCCGGTCGCCGAGCAGCTCTTCCCAGGTGTCCATGAGCAGCGGCAGCACCACGTCGGGGCCCTGCTCGACGTCGATGTGGAAGCGGCGGCCGGCCAGCTCGTTGCCGGCCAGGTCGCAGACGGCCACCCGGGTGCGGCTCGCGCCCAGGGCGGCGACCAGGACGACGCCTCCCGCGGCGTTGAACTCCAGCCGCACGGGCGGACGGCCGCCGGTGGAGGGCGCGTCGGTGCGTTCGACGACGAGGCCGCGTTCGAGCAGCTCTCCGACGCGGAGCGACACGGCGGGCCGGGACAGCCCGGTGACCCTGCCGATGTCCGCCCGCGTGACGGCCTCCCCCGAACGGATCAGGGCGAGGACCTCACCGGTGGTGGCGTGTCGAGACATCACCGTTTAGTGAACCACAGATACCTAAGTAATGAAAGAACATGACTTATGTATCTCAAAATGCAAAAGTGAGGTTGCAGAGAGACCCAAGTCTGGCTAATGTCCGGTAAGTCCGTTCACTTGGAGGCTTCTCGTGTCCCCCCTTGCCCATGAAGCTGATCTGGTCGTCTTCGGCGGTACCGGCGACCTGTCGATGCGCAAGCTGCTGCCCGCGTTGTTCCACTCCGACCTGGAGGGCCGCCTGGCTCCCCAGACCCGGATCATCGCCATGTCCCGTGGCGGTCTGGACGACGCCGACTTCCGCGGCAAGGTGGACTCCGAGGTACGGCAGAGCGTGCCGGACGAGTCCGAGGCGTGGCAGCGTTTCCTGGGCCGGTTGCACCACGTGTCGGTCGACGTCGGGGGTGACGACACCAGCGGCTGGGCGGCCCTGACCCGGCTGCTGGCCGGGCACGAGCAGCGTGACCGCGTCTTCTATCTGGCCAGCCCGCCCATGACGTTCGGGCCGTTCTGCCGCGACCTGCACGGCGCCGGGCTGATCACCCCGCAGTCGCGCGTGGTGCTGGAGAAGCCGCTCGGACGCGACCTGGCCAGCTCCCAGCTGATCAACGCCGAGGTGGGCCGCTACTTCGCGGAGGAGCAGATCTTCCGCATCGACCACTACCTGGGCAAGGAGACGGTGCAGAACCTCCTGGTCCTGCGCTTCGCCAACGCCTTCCTGGAGCCGATCTGGAACTCCCTCTGGATCGACCACGTGCAGATCACCGCCGCCGAGAGCGTCGGCACGCCGGGACGCCGCGGCTACTACGACCACGCGGGCGCGCTGCGCGACATGGTCCAGAACCACCTGCTCCAGCTGCTCACCCTGACCGCCATGGAGCCGCCCGCGCGCAACGACCGCGAGGCCATCCGCGACGAGAAGGTCAAGGTGCTGCAGGCGCTGCGGCCCATCGTGGGCGACGAGGTGAGCCGCTTCACCGTGCGCGGGCAGTACGACGGCTACCTGGACGAGCCGTCGTCGACGCCGCCCACCGAGCTGTCCAAGCGGGTCGAGACCTTCACCGCCATCCGGGCCGAGGTGAAGAACTGGCGCTGGTCCGGCGTCCCGTTCTACCTGCGCACCGGCAAGCGCATGCCGTACCGGCGCAGCGAGATCGTCATCCAGTTCAAGGACGTGCCGCACGCCATCTTCCCCGGCGGCTCCCCCAACAGGCTCGTCATCCGCCTCCAGCCGGAGGAGGGCATCGAGCTGCACATCATGGCCAAGGAGCCGGGCGCGGGCGAGGTCACGCTCAAGCCCGTGCCGCTCAAGCTGAGCTTCGGCCAGACCTTCACCGCCCGCGTCCCCGAGGCCTACGAGCGGCTGCTGTCCGACGTACTGGCCGGCAACCCCACCCTGTTCATGCGCCGCGACGAGGTCGAGGCCGCCTGGCGCTGGATCGACCCGATCCTCGAAGCCTGGGAGTCGTCCTCCGAGCTTCCCGAGCCCTACCCCGGCGGAACCACCGGTCCCGCCGGAGCCCACGAACTGCTCGGCCGCAGCGGTCGCGCCTGGCACGAGGAGGAGACCCCGTGAACCAGATCATCCAGGACGTCACCGGCCGTATCGTCGAGCGCAGCGCCTCCAGCCGGGGCGTCTACCTGCGGCGCATCGAGGCCGAGGCCGAGCGTGCGCGTGCCAAGGGCCCGGCCCGCGCCCACCTGGGCTGCGCCAACCTCGCGCACGGCTTCGCCGCCATGCCCACCGAGGACAAGCTGGCCCTGAGCGCCACCGCCAAGCCCGGCGTGGCCATCGTCACCAGCTACAACGACATGCTCAGCGCCCACCAGCCGTACGAGACCTACCCGCCCGAGCTCAAGGCCGCCGTGCGCAGGGCGGGCGGCGTCGCCCAGGTCGCCGGCGGCGTGCCCGCCATGTGCGACGGCATCACCCAGGGCCGTCCCGGCATGGAGCTGTCGCTCTACAGCCGCGACGTCATCGCCATGGCCACCGCCATCGCCCTGTCGCACGACATGTTCGACTCCTCGCTCCTGCTCGGCGTCTGCGACAAGATCGTGCCCGGCCTGCTCATCGGCGCGCTGCACTTCGGCCACCTGCCGGCGATCTTCGTCCCGGCGGGTCCGATGACCTCCGGCCTGCCCAACAAGGTCAAGGCCCGCACCCGCCAGCTGTTCGCCGAGGGCAAGGTCGGGCGCGAGGAGCTGCTCGACGCCGAGTCGAAGTCGTACCACTCGCCCGGCACCTGCACCTTCTACGGCACCGCCAACTCCAACCAGGTGATGATCGAGGTCATGGGCCTGCACCTGCCCGGCGCCACCTTCGTCAACCCGCACACCGAGCTGCGCCACGCCCTGACCGAGGCCGCGGGCGAGCGCGCGGTGCGCATCACCGCCCACGGCGAGGAGTACGCCCCCGTCGGCCGGGTCGTCGACGAGAAGGCCATCGTCAACGCCTGCGTGGCGCTGCTGGCCACCGGCGGCTCCACCAACCACACCCTGCACCTGGTGGCCATCGCCGCCGCCGCCGGCATCGTGCTCACCTGGGACGACCTGGCGCAGCTGTCGAAGATCGTGCCGTCGCTGACCAAGATGTACCCCAACGGCCAGGCGGACGTGAACCACTTCCGCGACGCGGGCGGCATGCAGGTGCTCATCGGCGACCTGCTCGACAACGGCCTGCTCCACGGCGACGTGCTCACCGTGGCCGGTCACGGGCTCGACCACTACCGCTCGGCCCCGGTTCTGAAGGAGCAGGAGCTGGTCTGGGAGGAGGTGCCCACCCAGAGCGCCGACCTGGAGGTGCTGCGCCCGGTCATCGAGCCGTTCAGCGCCGACGGCGGCATCCACATGGTCGACGGCAACCTCGGCTGCGCGGTCAGCAAGGTCTCGGCGGTCAAGCCCGAGCACCTGGTGATCGAGGCGCCCGCCAAGGTCTTCGACGACCAGCTCGACCTGCTGGCCGCCTTCGAGCGCGGCGAGCTCGAAGGCCAGGACTTCGTGGCGGTCATCCGCTACCAGGGGCCCTCGGCCAACGGCATGCCCGAGCTGCACAAGCTCACCCCGCCCATGGCGGTCCTGCTGGACCGCGGCCAGCGGGTCGCCATCGTCACCGACGGCCGCATGTCGGGCGCCTCGGGCAAGGTGCCCGCCGCCATCCACCTGTCGCCCGAGGCGGCCGACGGCGGTCCCATCGCCCTGGTGCGCGACGGCGACGTCATCCGGCTCGACTCGGCCGCGGGCACGCTGGAGGTGCTCGCCGACCTGTCGGGCCGCGAGCCCGACGGCCGCGCGCTCAGCGACGCCCAGTGGACGGGCACGGGCCGCGAGCTGTTCGCCGCCTTCCGCCGCATGGCGGGCCCGGCCGAGCGCGGCGGCTCGGTGTTCACGGTGAGCGGCCAGGAGAACGACGACCACGGCCCCGGCCTCGGCTTCGCCGCCCCGGCGGGCGCCTCCCACGCGGAGACCGCCCGATGACGTGGCTCGTGGCCGACATCGGCGGCACCAACGCGCGCTTCGCCCTCGTCGACGGGCCGGGCGCCCGGCTGGAGCAGGTCGAGGTCCTGGCCGTGGCCGACCACGCGACGCTCGACGACGCCATGGCCGCCTACCTGGACGGCAAGGGCGTCACCGTGCGGGCCGCCGCGGTGGCGGTCGCCGGTCCCGTGACCGGCCACGACTACGCCCTGACCAACGCCCACTGGAGCGGCTCCATCCGCGACCTGGCCGTGCCGTACGCGGGCCTGCTCAACGACTTCGAGGCCCTCGCCCTGTCCCTGCCGCATCTGCAGGCCGCCGACCTGGCGCCCCTGGGCGGCCCCGCGCCGGGCCACGGCGTCAAGGCGGTGCTCGGTCCCGGCACCGGCCTGGGCGTGGCGGGCCTGGTGCCCGCCGACGGCGCCTGGGTGCCGGTGCCGTGCGAGGGCGGCCACGTGACCGTCCCGGTGACCGACACCCGCGAGGCCGAGATCATCCGGGTGCTGTTCGCCCAGGGCATGGAGCGGGTGGAGGCCGAGGACCTGCTGTCGGGCAGCGGCCTGCCGCGCCTGCACCGCGCCCTGGCGGTCGTCAACGGCGTCACCGTCCCCGAGCTGTCCGCCGCCGACATCGTTGCCCGGCTGGACGACTCGCTCTGCGCCGAGACCGTCGAGGTCTTCTGCGGCATGCTGGGCAGCTTCGCCGGGAACGTGGCGCTCACCCTGGGCGCCCGTGGCGGCGTCTACCTGGGCGGCGGCGTGCTGCCGCGTATCGTGGAGCGGGTGCGGGCCAGCGCGTTCCGCGCCCGGTTCGAGGCCGGTCCCACCGCGTACCTGGCGCCCATCGCCACCACCCTGATCACGGCCGCGCAACCCGCGCTCCTGGGCGCGGCGGCCTACCTCACGCAAGAAAGGTTGTCCCATGAGCCTGCTTGACCTCGCCCCGGTGATCCCGGTCGTGGTGATCGAGGACGTCGAGACGGCGGTGCCGCTGGCGCGGGCGCTGGTCGCGGGCGGCCTTCCGGTGATCGAGGTGACGCTGCGCACGCCCGTCGCGCTGGACGCCATCCAGGCGATCTCCGACGAGGTGGAGGGCGCGGTGGTCGGCGCCGGAA
The DNA here is from genome assembly GCF_013761175.1 of Nonomuraea soli. Lineage (GTDB taxonomy): Bacteria > Actinomycetota > Actinomycetes > Streptosporangiales > Streptosporangiaceae > Nonomuraea > Nonomuraea soli. The sequence goes on along the minus strand of NZ_JACDUR010000002.1, from coordinate 576,363 downwards.
CGATCAGGACGCGTGAGGACGCCGACGCCGCCGTGAACGCGGGCGCGGCGTTCCTGGTCTCTCCTGGCACCACGCCCGTGCTGATCGACTTCCTGGCGGAAACCGGCATCCCGTTCCTGCCCGGAGCGGCGACGGCTTCCGAGGTGATGGCGCTGGCCGAGCGCGGCATCACGGAGCTGAAGTTCTTCCCCGCCGAGGCCGCGGGCGGCCTGCCGTACCTGAAGTCGCTGGCCGGGCCGCTGCCCGACGTGCGTTTCTGCCCCACGGGCGGGATCAAGCCCGCCACCGCGCCCGCCTACCTGGCGCTGCCGAACGTCGGCTGCGTCGGCGGCACCTGGCTGACCCCGGCCGACGCTCTGGCCACCGGCGACTGGGCCAGGATCGAGAAGCTCGCCGCCGAGGCGGCGGCGCTGGGCGCCTGAGCCCTCAGCTCCAGATCGACACGTGCACCGCGGGGCGGAAGCGGTCCTTCGGGATCCCGTCCTGGGGCGCGCGCATCACCTGGGTGGCGGCCGGGGTGGTGAGGAAGTCGACGAACGACCCCGCCGCCGGCGAGCGCCCCGCGGACGGCAGGGTCGTGGCGTACCAGCGGATCTCCAGCGGCGTCACGCTCGTCTCGACCACCGTCAGCGAGCCGCGCCGCAGGTGCGGCAGCACCAGGTGGGCGACGGCGGGAGCCAGGCCCTCCCCCTCGGCGGCGGCCTGCCAGGCGGCCGCCTGCGTGGCGTAGACGCGCACCCGCGACTCCGGCACGCGCAGCAGGCGCAGCAGCCGGCCCGCGTCGCTGCCCGGGTCGGTGCCCGAGGGGTCGACGAGCCAGGTGTCGCGCCGCCCGTGGAGCGCTCCCACGGCGACCACCCGGCACCGTAGCACCGGACGGCTGAGCAGCCCCTCCCCCTCGGGCTGCGGACCCAGCGCCACCTCGGCCAGCCGCCCGGCCAGCAGCAGCGGCACCTCGGCGCACTGGACCACGCCCGAGGTGGCGACGGGGATGCGCCGCTGGGAGTACAGGGAGATCAGCGGCCCGGCGACGAGCTCGTACATCGAGCTGTCCATGACGACGTGCAGCCGCTCCGGCCCTCCCGACTGCACCACGCGCTGCGCCTGGGCGCCGAGCGCGACCATCTGCGAGGCGATGCCGTACAGCCGGGCGCCGCCCTCGGTCAGCACCATGCGGTCGCTCTCGCGCACCAGCAGCGGATCGCCGAGGTGACGGCGGAGCTGGGCGAGCGACTGCGAGACCGCGGGCTCGCTGACGCCGAGCGCGCGCGCCGCGGCCTTCACCGATCCCAGGCGGGCGACGAAGACGAATGCGCCGAGCTGGCCCAGAGTCACCCCCTCTTTCTAGATCGGGATCCGCCATTAAGGAATCCCTTATTTCATGATTGCCGGAGAACTCGAAGGAGTTTCATTTTTGGCGCATGCAGGTTCCCGCACAGTTCGAGTACGCGCGCGCCCAGAGCGTCTCGCATGCCCTGTCCCTCCTGGACAGGTACGGGCCCGAGGCCCGTGTCGTGGCCGGAGGCCACAGCCTGATCCCCATGATGAAACTCCGTCTGGCCCAGCCAGAGGCCCTCATCGACATCAACGACCTGAGCGAGCTGTCCCGGATCGAGGTCGAGGGCGGCGAACTGGTGATCGGAGCGCTGGTACGGCACGCGGAGCTGCTGGCCAGCGCACCCGCCACCGGACTGTTCCCGATCTTCCAGGACGCCGAGCGGGTGATCGCCGACCCGATCGTCCGCAACCGCGGCACCGTGGGCGGCTCGCTGTGCCAGGGCGACCCCTCCGAGGACCTGTCGGCGGTCTTCGCGGCCCTGCGCGCCACCGCCATCATCGAGGGCGGGGACGGCAGGCGCAGCGTCCCGATCAGGGACTTCCACGAGGGTCCCTACGAGACGGCCGTGCAGGCGGGCGAGCTGCTGATCGAGCTGCGCGTCCCCGCGACGCCCGGCACCGGCAGCGCCTACGTCAAGGTGGAGCGGCGGGTCGGTGACTGGGCGGTGGCCGCCGCGGGAGCGGTCCTGTCGGTCGCCGGCGGCGTCATCGAGCGGGCCGGGATCGGGCTGACCGCGGTGGGCGCCGAGCACTTCTGCGCCCCCGAGGCCGAGGAGTACCTGACCGGGCGCGAACCGGGCGAGGAGGCCTTCGCCGAGGCCGGGAGGATCGCCGCCGAGCACTGCTCACCGCAGCCGGACCAGCGCGGACCGGCCGACTACAAGCGGCATCTGGCGGCCGAGCTGACCGCCAGGGCGCTGCGCACTGCCATGGAGAGGATCTGACCATGCAGGTGACGATCACCGTCAACGGCCTGCCGTACACCCGCGAGGTCGAGCCCCGCCTGCTGCTGGTGCACTTCCTGCGCGACGAGCTGAACCTGACCGGCACCCACTGGGGCTGCGACACCTCCAACTGCGGGGTGTGCACGGTGCAGCTCGACGGCGTGCCGGTCAAGTCGTGCACGGTGCTGGCGGTCATGGCCGACGGCCACGAGGTGACCACGGTCGAGGGCCTGGAACGCGACGGCGAGCTCGACGCCGTGCAGAAGGGCTTCATGGAGTGCCACGGGCTGCAGTGCGGCTTCTGCACACCCGGCATGCTGCTGACCGCGCGGTGGCTGCTGGACCGCGAGCCGCATCCGGACGAGGGCACGATCCGCGAGGCGATCTCCGGTCAGCTGTGCCGGTGCACCGGCTACGAGAACATCGTCAAGTCGATCCAGAGGGCAGCGGAACTATGAGCTTCGGACGGATGCATCGCAAGGAGGACGCCCGCTTCATCAGGGGGCGGGGCAACTACGTCGACGACGTGCGTCTGCCGGGCATGCTGCACGGGGCGATCCTGCGCAGCCCGCACGCGCACGCGCGCATCCTGTCGATCGACACCTCGGCGGCCGAGGCGCATCCCAAGGTCAGGGCGGTCATCACCGGCCAGACCCTGGCCGGGCTGAACCTGGCCTGGATGCCGACGCTCTCCAACGACGTGCAGGCGGTGCTGGCCACCGACAAGGTGCGCTTCCAGGGCCAGGAGGTCGCCTTCGTGGTGGCCGAGGACGCCTACTCGGCGCGCGACGCGCTGGAGCTGATCGAGGTCGACTACGAGCCGCTCGATGCCGTCGTGGACGCGCGCAGGGCCCTGGACGAGGACTCGCCGGTCATCCGCGACGACCTCGAGGGCAGGACGTCGAACCGCATCTTCGACTGGGAGGCGGGCGACAGGGAGCGCACCGACGCGATCTTCGCCGGCGCCGAGGTCACGATAAATCAGGACATGATCTATCCGCGTGTCCACCCGGCCCCCCTGGAGACCTGCGGAGCGGTGGCCGACTTCGACAAGGTCACCGGCAAGCTCACCGTCTGGTGCCCGACCCAGGCGCCCCACGCCCACCGCACCCTCTACGCCCTGGTCGCGGGCCTGCCCGAGCACAAGATCCGCGTCATCTCCCCCGACATCGGCGGCGGCTTCGGCGGCAAGGTCGGCATCTACCCCGGCTACGTCTGCGCGATCGTCGGCTCCATCGTCACCGGCAGGCCGGTCAAGTGGATGGAGGACCGTTCGGAGAACCTGATGGCCACCGCCTTCGCCCGCGACTACCACATGAGCGGCGAGGTGGCCGCGACCCGCGACGGCGTCATCCAGGCGATCCGCGTCAAGGTCCTGGCCGACCACGGCGCGTTCAACGGCACCGCCCAGCCGACGAAGTTCCCCGCGGGCTTCTTCCACGTCTTCACCGGCTCCTACGACCTGCAGGCGGCGCACTGCGAGGTCACCGGCGTCTACACCAACAAGGCGCCGGGCGGCGTCGCCTACGCCTGCTCCTTCCGCGTGACCGAGGCGGTCTACCTGGTCGAGCGGCTGATCGACGTGCTCGCCGCCGAGCTCGGGCTGGACCCGGCCGAGCTGCGCCTGCGCAACCTGCTCAAGCCGGACCAGTTCCCCTACACCTCGCCCACCGGCTGGGAGTACGACTCCGGCGACTACATCAAGACGATGCGCATGGCGATGGACATCGCCGGCTACGACAAGCTCCGCGCCGAGCAGGCCGACAAGCGGGCACGCGGCGAGCTGATGGGCATCGGGATCAGCTTCTTCACCGAGGCCGTCGGCGCCGGGCCGCGCAAGCACATGGACATCCTCGGCCTGGGCATGGCCGACGGCGCCGAACTGCGCGTGCACCCCACCGGCAAGGCGGTCCTGCGGGTGTCGTGCCAGTCGCAGGGCCAGGGCCACGAGACCACCTTCGCCCAGATCGTGGGCCACGAGCTCGGCATCCCCGCCGACGACGTCGAGGTGGTGCACGGCGACACCGACCAGACCCCGTTCGGCCTGGGCACCTACGGCTCGCGCTCCACGCCGGTGTCGGGCGCGGCCACCGCCATCGTCGCCCGCAAGGTGCGCGAGCGCGCCAGGCTGGTGGCCGCGGCGATGCTCGAGTGCTCGCCCGACGACCTCGACTGGCAGATCGACGAGAGCGCCGAGGGCAGGGCCGGCTCCTGGGCGGTGCGCGGCGACCCCGCCAGCCGCAAGAGCATGCAGGAGATCGCCCTGGCCGCCCACTCGGCGCTGGAGCTGCCCGACGGCGTCGAGGGCCATCTCGACGCGGTCACCGTCTACAACCCGCCCAACCTGACCTACCCGTTCGGGGCCTACATCTGCGTCGTCGACGTCGACCCCGGCACCGGCCAGGTCAAGGTGCGGCGCTTCGTGGCGGTCGACGACTGCGGCGTGCGGATCAACCCGATGATCGTCGAGGGCCAGATCCACGGCGGCCTGGCCGACGGCGTCGGCATGGCGCTCATGCAGGTGATGGCCTTCGACGAGGAGGGCAACCACCTGGGCGCGTCGTTCATGGACTACCTGCTGCCCACCTCGATGGAGTGCCCCTCCTGGGAGCTGGGCGAGACCGTCACGCCCTCGCCGCACCACCCGCTGGGCGCCAAGGGCGTGGGCGAGTCGGCCACCGTCGGCTCGCCGCCCGCCGTCGTCAACGCCGTCGTGGACGCGCTGGCCCCGTACGGCATCCGCCACGCCGACATGCCGCTCACCCCGGCCAACGTCTGGCGTGTCATCCAGGGCGACCCCTTCAGGACGGACCTGGCGATCCCATGAGCGAATTCCTCGGCATGCCCGGTGCCCGCCCCTCGAAGCGCCAGCCGTACGTCGTCGCCACGGTCGTCCGTGCGCAGCGGCCGACCAGCGCGAAGGCCGGGGACCGGGCGCTGGTGCGCGCCGACGGGAGCATCGAGGGCTTCGTCGGCGGGCACTGCGCCACCGACACCGTGCGGACGCAGAGCCTGCGCCTGCTGGAGTCGGGCCGGGCGACCCTGCTGAAGATCACTCCGAGCGCCGTGGAGCCGCACGAGGAGGAGGGGCTGGTCGAGGTGGGCCAGCCCTGCCTGTCGGGCGGCACGCTGGAGATCTTCCTGCAGCCGGTGCTGCCGCCGCCCCTGATGCGGGTCTACGGCGACAGCCCGATCGCCCGCGCCTTCGCCGACGTGGGCACGGCCCTGGGGTACGAGATGACGACTTTCGGTCAGCCCGATTCGGGCACGCGGGCTGTATTGGTCGCCTCACACGGTGTCAACGAGGTGTCAATGCTGCGGGCCGCCGTCGCGGCCCGCGTGCCGTACATCGGGCTGATCGCCAGCCGGAAACGGGCTCGCGCCGTCCTCGCCGAGGTCGAAGGGGGTGAAATCGTCCACGCCCCGGCCGGGCTCGACCTCGGCGCCCGCACGCCGGGCGCCGTCGCGCTGTCCGTGCACGCGCAGATCGTCAGTCTGGGTGTCGCAGATCGTCTTTTCGGGTAGTCAAGAATCGGTAATCAGAACAACGGGGAAGTCCCTCCCTTCTCCTCGGCGAAAAGAGCGGACCCATGCCGAGGATCGCAGCCGGCAGCAGCCTGGATCGGGCCATCGACCTCCTGGTCGGCCTGAGTGGCTACTGCCGCCCCCTCACCCTGACGCAACTGTGCCGTGACACCGGGCTGCCCAAGTCCACCGCCCACCGCCTGCTCGGCGTGCTGTGCGCGCGCGGGCTGGCCAAACGTGCCAGCACCGGCTACCTGCTGGGCGACCTGCTGACCGCGATGACCAGCGAGCGCATCCCCGGCTCGCGCGCGCTGGTCCTGCCCTTCCTGCTGGACCTGTACGAGACGACCCGCCAGACCGTCAACGTCGCCGTCTCCTCGGGCCTGGAGGTGGTCTACGTCGAGCGCCTCTACGGGCACAACCGCGTCCCCTCACCCTCCGACGACCACGACCGGGCGCCGCTGCACTGCACAGCGGCGGGAAAGGTGCTCCTGGCCTACGACGACGACCTGCGCAAGGCGCTGTTCGAGCACGGCACCCTGCCCAGGATGACCACGCGCACGCTGCCGGGGCACGGCGCGCTGGACCGCGAGCTGTCGCTGGTGCGGCGGCACGGGCTCGCCTACGGCCAGGAGGAGTACGCCCTCGGCCTGACATGCGTCGCGGCGCCGGTCTTCGGGCCGGGCGGCGGCATCACCATGGCCGTCGCCGTGGCGGGACCCACCGCCTCGATGCGCCTGGGCAGGATCGGCATCGCGGTGCGCGGCGCGGCGCAGGCCATCTCGACCGCCATGGCGGCAGCGGCCTGAAGTCTCACTGAGTGGAACGCGAACCTCACTTGACGGGGGGTTCGTTCCACCCAGAGAGACCGTCGATTGACCCCGTGGATCATGACTCGCTGTCATCGAAGGGTGACTCAAGAATGGCACCACGGGGGCCTGCCCGGCCAGCTGCGCAGGCTGGCCCGGCTACGGGACACCTTGCGCGAGCACAACCTGCACGACACCCACGGCGCCGGGGGCGAACGTCCCCGGCGCCCGGGGCCGCCCCCGGCCCACCGCAGCTACGACGGCTCCGGGTATGACACGCGCGACGCCGACATGGGGGCGGCGCACACCCGGTTCGACCGCAACGTCCCCCTCGACCTGACCTTCCGCGGACCGGGCCTGATGGATCCGAGCCCGCGCGAGGTGAGCAACCGCCTGCTGGCCCGCACCGCCTTCCAGCCCGCCACCACGCTCAACGTGCTGGCGGCGGCGTGGATCCACTTCCAGGTCCACGACTGGTTCAGCCACGGGCGCAACACGCACGACGAGCCGCTGGAGGTGCCGGTCGCCGGGGACGACCCGTGGCCGTCGCGGCCGATGCGGGTGCGGCGCACCCGGCCAGACCCGGCCGCGCACACCGTGCCGGGCGCGCCCCCGACGTTCGAGAACACCGTGACGCACTGGTGGGACGGCTCGCAGATCTACGGCAGCGACGAGGCACGCTGCCGCGCGCTGCGCACCGGCGAGGACGGCCTGATGACCGTGCTCGACGGCCGCCTGCCGGCCGACGGGCTCGGCCTCGACCTGACCGGCTTCTCCGACAACTACTGGGTGGGCCTCTCGCTGCTGCACACCCTGTTCGTCAAGGAACACAACGCCGTCTGCCGCATGCTGCGACGCGCCTACCCCTCCTGGGGCGACGAACGGCTCTTCCAGACCGCCCGCCTGGTCAACGCCGCGCTGATGGCGAAGATCCACACCGTCGAGTGGACACCCGCCCTGCTCGACAACCGCGCCGTACGGCTGGGCATGCGCATCAACTGGCGCGGCCTGGTCGGCAGGCCCTTCAGGTCGGAGGTGCTCGGCGGCATCCCCGGCTCCCCCACCGACCACCACGGCGTGCCGTACTCCATCACCGAGGAGTTCGTCACCTGCTACCGCATGCACCCGCTCATCCCCGACGACTGGAAGATCCGCTCGCACGTCACCGGCGAGGTCGTGGCCGAGACGGACTTCACGCCCCTGCAGGGGTACGGCACGCGCGCGGTGGTGGACGAGCACGGCTGGTCCGACCTGTTCCACACCTTCGGTGTCACCCATCCGGGCGCGATCACCCTGCACAACCACCCCGACGCGCTGCGGAACCTGCGCGGCATGTTCGGCGAGCACCTCGACCTGGGCACCGTCGACGTGCTGCGCGACCGCGAGCGGGGCGTGCCCCGCTACACGGCCTTCCGCCAGGCGCTGCACAAGCCGCCGATCCACGACTTCACCGACCTGTCGGACGACCCCGAGCTGAAGGAGGTCTACGAGGGCGACATCCACAAGATCGACGCGATGGTCGGCATGTACGCCGAGCAGCCGCCTCCCGGCTTCGCCTTCTCCGACACCGCCTTCCGCCTGTTCGTGCTCATGGCCTCGCGCCGGCTCAAGAGCGACCCCTTCTTCAGCTCCCTCTACACCCCCGAGGTCTACACGCCGGAGGGGCTGCGCTGGATCGCCCGCTCCGGCATGGCCGACGTGCTGCGCCGCCACCACCCGGAGCTCGACCCCGGGGTGCGCAACCTCTTCACCCCCTGGAGGCCGCTGTGACCACCGTGCGCGAGGCGCTCCACGACTGGATGCGCGGCAGGGGTCTCACCACGCTGTTCGGCAACCCCGGCTCGACCGAGCTGCCGATGCTCGACCGTTTCCCCTTCCGCTACGTCCTGGGCCTGCAGGAGGCGGTCGTGGTCGGCATGGCCGACGGGTTCGCCGCCGCCTCGGGCACGCCCGCGCTGGTCAACCTGCACACCGGGCCGGGCGTGGGCAACGCGATGGGCGCGATCCTGACCGCCGCGGCCAACCGCACCCCGATGATCGTCACCGCCGGGCAGCAGACGCGCGAGATGCTCGCCATCGAGCCGCTGCTCACCAACGTGGACGCCACGCTGCTGCCCAGGCCCGCGGTCAAGTGGGCGCACGAGCCCGCCAGGGCGGCCGACGTGCCCGCCGCCTTCGAACGTGCCTACCACCTGGCGTGCGCTCCGCCCTGCGGCCCCGTCTTCCTGTCGCTGCCGATGGACGACTTCGACCAGCCGGCCGCGCCGGTGACGCTCCGGTCGGTCGCGCACGCGGCCACCGCCGACGTCGGCGAGCTCGCCGCCCGCCTCGACCGGGCCCGCAGGCCCGTGCTGGTGGTCGGGTCCGGGGCCGGGTGGGAGGCCGCGATCGCGCTGGCCGAGCGCTGCTCGCTGCCGGTGTGGGAGGCGCCGCTGGAGGGACGGCTGGCCTTCCCGCACGACCACCCGTGCTTCCAGGGGCAGCTCGCGCCCGCCATCGCGCCGCTGGCCGGCCAGCTGTCGGGGCACGACCTGGTGATCGTGGCGGGGGCGCCGGTCTTCCGCTACTACCCGCACCTGCCGGGCCCCTACCTGCCGGAGGGGGCCGAGCTGGCGCACCTGACGTGCGACGCCGCCGAGGCCGCCCGCGCCCCGGTCGGGTCGGCGCTCGTCGGCGACGTGCCGTCGGCGCTGCGGGCGCTGGCGGCCCTGTGCGAACCCCGCGAAGGCCTCCCGCCCCGGCGCCCTGAACCGGCCCCCGCCGCGACCCCGGTCTCCGGCTCCCGGGCCTCCCGCGCGCCGGTCGTGGCCGCCGGTTCGCCGACCGGCGCCGACCGGCTGGACCCCGCCGCCGTCATGGCGACACTGGCCCGCGCCGCACCCGCCGACACGATCTGGGTCAACGAGTCGCCCTCCAACCGCCCCGCCTTCCACGACCAGATCCGCCCCGGCCTGCCCGGCTCGTTCTACTTCTCCTCCGGAGGAGGCCTCGGCTACGGCATGGCGGCCGCCGTCGGCGTGCAGCTGGCCCGGCCGGCGCGCCGCGTCATCGCGGTCATCGGCGACGGCTCGGCGCAGTACGCCGTCCCGGCGTTGTGGAGCGCCGCCGCCTACGGCGTGCCGGTGACGTTCGTGGTGCTCTCCAACTCCTCCTACGCGGTGCTCAAGTGGTTCGCCGGGCCGCTGGCCGTACCCGGACTGGACATCCCGGGCATCGACATCGTCTCCATCGCCCGCGGCTACGGCATCCCCGCCACCACCGCGCGCAGCGCCGCGGACCTCGACGCCGAGATCCGCCGCACCGGGCACTCACCCGCCCTCATCGAGGTCCCCATCCGTTAGGAGGTTGCCGTGGATCTGGTCGAAACGCTCGAAACTGGCTGCCGAGTCTCCCTCGACGTCGACGCCTACGCGCGCGACAGCGCCCCGTTCTGCCCCGCGGGCGTCGCCGCCGTCGTGGCGCTCCCCCGGACCGTGCAGGAGGTCCAGCACGTGCTGCGCACCGCCTTCGAGCTCGGGGTCCCCGTCGTGCCGCAGGGCGCGCGCACGGGCCTGGCCGGCGCGGCCAACGCCGTCGACGGCTGCGTGGTGCTGTCGCTGAAGGGGCTCGACCGGGTGCTGGAGGTCGACCCGGCCAACCGCCTCGCGCGATGCGAGCCCGGCGTCACGACGCGGGCGCTGCAGGAGGCGGTCGCGGCGCACGGGATGTTCTACCCGCCCGACCCCGTCTCCGCGCAGGTCTGCACGATCGGCGGCAACATCGCCACCGGCGCGGGCGGCCTGTGCTGCGTCAAGTACGGCGTGACCGGCGACTACGTGCTCGGGCTCGCCGTCGTGCTGGCCGACGGGCGGCTCATGCGCACCGGCCGTCAGACCGCCAAGGGCGTGGCGGGGCTCGACCTCACCAGGCTCTTCGTCGGCTCCGAGGGCACGCTCGGCGTGATCGTCGAGGCCACCCTGGCCCTGCGGCCCGCACGCGGCCCGCGCCAGGCGCTCCTGGCGCAGTACGGCACGGCGACGGAGGCGGGCCAGGCCGTCGCGGCGATCATCGCGGCCGGGCACCAGCCCTCGGCCCTGGAGCTCATGGACCGCACGACCTGCGGCGCGATCCGGGAACTCGGCCACGACCTGGCCGCGGCGCCTGCCGTGATCGTCGAGTGCGACGACGGCGGCCTGCCCGCCATCGCCGCGCTCATCGGCGGCACCGTCACCGACCGGGCGCTGGAGCTGCGCCGCCTCATCGCCCCCGCGATCAGCCGCGTCGCGGCCGGCATCGGCGGCAGGCCCACCGCGTTCATCGAGGACGTGGCGGTGCCCCGCGGCGAACTCGCCACCCTCATCGACCGCGTGGAGCGGATCGCCGACGCCCACGGATTGTTCATCGGCACCACCGGCCACGCGGGCGACGGCAACCTCCACCCCGTCGTGGTGTTCGACTCGGCCGACCCGGTGATGGCCGAGCACGCCGCCACGGCCTACGACGAGATCATGGCCGCCGGCCTGGACCTGGGCGGCACGATCACCGGCGAGCACGGCGTGGGGCTGCTCAAGCGCGACTGGCTGGCCAGGGAGCTCGACCCGGCCGCCCTGCTGCTCCAGCGCGGCGTCAAGACGGTCTTCGACCCGACCGGCATCCTCAACCCCGGGAAGGTGTTCCCATGACCGACGTGATGGCACCCACCTCGCTGCCCTGCGCCACCGTCGCCGAGAACGCGGCGCTGACCGCGACGTTCTTCGCCCCCAGCCTCCTGCGCGGCACGATCACCTCCGTCGGAGCCGGCCACACCCTGACCACCCGCCTCGACACCCTGCGCCGTGCCCAGCGCCTGATGGCCGGGCTCAGATCCAGGTACGGCGGAGCGGTCCTGGTCCGCGGACCGGGCGGGCCCACCCTGCTCGTGCTCGGCCGCGAACAGGTCCGGCGGGTGCTCACCGCGCCCGACGACCTGTTCTCCCTGGCCAGCCCCGAGAAGGTCAACGGCCTGGGCCCCTTCCTGGAAGGCACGCTGCTGCTGTCGTCAGGCCCGCCGCGCGAGGACCGGCGCGGCTTCGTCACCCGGGTGCTGGAGGAGCCCACACTGCGGGCCCGCTTCGCCGCCGTCGCCCGCGAGGAGGCCGCCACGCTGGTGCCCGGCGTGCTCACCTACCCGGCGCTGAACGAGTGCTGGAACCGCGTCGCCCGCCGCTGCCTCTACGGCGACGGCGCCCGCGACCTGACCGAGCTCAGCACCCTGCTCGCCGACCTGCGGCGCGCGGGCAACTGGCTCGGACTGCGGCAGGGACGCCAGCGGGAGCTGTCGGCCCGCTACGACGCGCTCATCCTGCGCGAGCTGGCCAGATCCGAGCCCGGCAGCCTCGCCGGGGCGGTCGCGTCCCAGCCGCACCCCGCCTCCGCGTGCCCCGTCCGCCAGGCCGCCTTCTGGCTCATGGGCTTCACCGTGCCGCCGCCCGGCCTCATGCAGGCCCTGGCGCTGCTGGCCGCCCGCGGCCCGGCCGACCCGCGCGCCGCCCTGCTCGAAGGGCTGCGGCTGTGGGCGCCGGTGCCCGCGCTCATGCGCACCGTCACCTCCGACACCAGCTGGGAGGGCGCCCGTCTGCCCAAGGGCACCAGCGTGCTGATCCCGCTCATCCTGCACCAGCGCGACCCCGCCCTGCCGTACGCCGACCGGTTCGCGCCGGAGATCTGGCTCGACGGCACCGCCGAGCGGGAATGGCTGATCGCCCCCTTCAGCCGGGGGCCGGGGCAGTGCAAGGGCATGAACCTGGCGCTGCACGTGGGGGCCGCCTTCCTCGGGGAGGTGGTCAGGCTCGCCCGGGTACGCGGGCCGTACCTGCCCGAGCCCCTGCCGCTGATGCTCGACACCCTCAGGCTGCGACTCGTCCTGGAGGCGCGATGATCCCCTCCGAGCACCCCGCGCCCTGCGCCTCGCCGTACGCTGCAGGACGCCGGAGCGGCGAGCACGCCGGCGGCTGCGAACACCGTCACCACGACGGCGACCCCGCGCGGCAGGAGGCGGCCGAGCGCACCCTGCGGCGCGCGGCGGCGGAGCTGGCGGCGATCGCCGACCGCATCCGGGCGATCAGCGAGCGCACCTCCGCCACCCTGACCGACCCGCGGATGGCCAGGCGCGCCGCGGCGCGGCCGTGGAGCGCCGCCGAGGCCTACACCGCCCTGCTGCGCGCCGCCACCCACCCGCGCGGGCTCGGCTTCGCCTTCGGCGGGCTGCCGGCCCGCCTGGGCGGCATGGTCGGCCTGGAGAGCCTGGGACGCCACGTGGCCGTCACCTCGCTGCGGCTGCGCATCGCCGCCGTCGCCGTCGGCCACCCCGAGCTGCTCACCGACCCCGGCACCAGCCGCCTCATCGACGCCGTGACCGGTGACCGCGACATCGCCACCGGCACGATCATGCGGGCCATGATCGCCGAACGGGGCGCGTCCGAGGCCATGTCCGCGGTGGCGCCGATCGCCATGGAGGTGCTGGCCGCGCGCGCCCTGCTCGACGAGAACCCGTTCAACGACGGCGCCGGATGGGCGATCGCCACCGGACGCCAGCCCGACGCCGAACCCCTGTTCGGCCTGGCCACCCGCGCCATCACCCGCTGGGACCGCGGCGAAGGCGCCGCGGCCCCGGTCGCGCCGCCGCCCGGCCTGGCCGAGCACGGCGGCGTGCTCTCCTTCCTCGGCAACGTCGCCGTGCTCGGCACCGACGGCCGCGTCCTGCTCCAGGAACTCGACAACGGCCGCTACGTGGTGCACGCCCCCGGCATGGGCTTCGGGCGGCCCATCAACGACTCACCGCAGGACTTCGTCGGAGCGGGCCGCAACGCCATGCTCGGCGACTCCCCCTACGTGCGGGCCCTGGCCAAGGCGATCGCCGCCTTCGGCGTGCCCCAGGGCGCGCGGGTGGCGCTCGTCGGGCACAGCGAGGGCGGGGCCGCCGTGATGAACCTCGCCCAGAACCCCGCCTTCTGCGCCCGCTACCACGTCACCCACGTCGTCGCCGTCGGCTCGCCGATCGACTTCAAGGTGTGCGCCGACCCCGCCACCTGGGTAGCCTCCATCACCAACCAGCACGACATCGTGCCCGCCCTCGACGGCGTCGGCACCGGCGGCTGCTTCGACCTGCACCCCGACTGGTACGTCGTCGACTACACCCACCCCAGCCACCGCTTCCCGCAGTGCCACAGCATCGCCGTGTACCTGGCCGACCTGCGCGACCTGCTCACCGACGAACGGCGCGCGATCGACACCGAACTGTCCGCCTACCAGGGCGCCGTGGTCCGCGGCCAGGTCTACCGGCTCCACGACAGGGAGGCCCGATGAACCCCACCGTGTCGCGGCTGCGCGCCGACGCGGCCGAACTCGCCGAACTGGCCCAGCGGCTGAAAGTGGTCGCCGCCTCCGTGCCCGACCCGCCGCCCTGGCTCACCGCGGCGCTCGCCCGGCACTCCGCCCGATGCACACTCGCCTCCACCCACCTCGCCCAGGCCGCCAGAGCCGCCAACCGGCTGGACAGGGAGGCGCCACGGTCGGCCGTCCTCCGTTAGAGTCTTGGGAGTATCAGGCGATTGGGCGAATCGGGCGTCTGACTCGGCTGACTCGGCCAGAGGAGAACGGTTGGGTCGCGACAATGGTGAAGGGACGGCAGCGGTGGGACAGCAGGGTCCGCTGACCCCCCAGGACCCTCCGGCGGTCGGTTCCTACCGGCTCACCGGCCGTCTCGGCTCGGGCGGCATGGGCACCGTCTACCTGGCCACCTCCCCCGACGGCGCCAAAGTGGCGCTCAAGGCGATCCGCCGCGACTACGCGGCGGACCCCGTCTACCGCGAACGATTCCACGAAGAGGTCTCCAACGCCCAGCGGGTCGCATCCTTCTGTACGGCACGCGTGCTCGACCACGGCGAGGACAACGGCGTGCTCTACCTGGTCACCGAGTACATCGAAGGCGTCTCGCTGGAAGACCACCTGCTGGCCCACGGGGCGCTGCCGCACTCGATGCTGCACTCCGTCGGCGTCGGCGTGGCCGCCGCGCTCACCGCCATCCACGCGGCCGGACTCGTGCACCGCGACCTCAAACCGGCCAACGTCATGCTCACCCTGGCCGGGCCGCGCGTCATCGACTTCGGACTCGCCCGCTCCAGCCACGTCGGCGGCTCCCGGCACACCAACGTCGGCATGGTCATGGGCACCCCCGGGTGGATCGCGCCCGAGCAGGTCTTCGAAGGGCGCACCAGCCCGGCGGCCGACGTGTTCGCGTGGGGGTCGCTCATCGCCTACGCCGGCCTGGGCGGGCACCCGTTCGGCTCAGGCGACGCCTACGTGATGGCCGCCCGTGCCCGCACGGCGCCGCCCGACCTGCGCGGCCTGCCGGCGCCGCTCGACCGGCTCGTCGCCACGGCCATCCACCCCGACCCCGCCCGGCGGCCGTCGGCCACGCAGCTGCTGCTGGAGCTCGTGGGGGCGGCCGAGAGCGGCGGGGCACAGCAGGCGGCCAACCGGTTCCTCACCAACTCGTGGGACCCGGCCGCCTTCCCGCCGCCGGTGTTCGGCACGGGCCAGTTCCCCGAGCAGCGCGGGGCGCGCGGCACGGGCCAGTTCCCCGAGCAACGCCCCCACCCGGCCTCCGCCCCACCCCCGTCGGCCCCACCCCAGGGTGTGCCGCCTCAAGGGGTGCCGCCTCAAGGGGTGCCACAGGGCCCGCCTGCCGGCCCGCCACAGGGTGCGCCGCCCCAGGGCCCCCCGCCCGCCAGCCCGTCGCAGGGTCCGATGCCCGCCAGCCCGTCGCAAGGCCCGCCGCCCGCCAGCCCGTCGCAGGGTGCGACGCCTCAAGGCCCGCCCTCGCAGGGCGCGCCTCAGGGGCCGCCGCCCGGCGTGCCGCAGGGCCTGCCGCCCCAGGGGCCGCCATCGCAGGGTGCGCCTCAGGGGCCGCTCGGCGCGCCGGCCTCGCAGGGGCCGTTGTCGCAGGGGCCATCCTCGGTGCCACCTGCCGCTCCAGCAGGCGCGCCGCCGGTGCCTCCCGCCTACGCTGCCCCGCCTCCCGGCGCTCCGGCCTCGCAGGGCCCTGCGCCCGTGGGCCCTGCCCCGCTGCCGCCGTCCGGAGCGCCGTCCTCCGGTGTGCCGCCGCGGCCGGGATCGGCGGATCCGACGCGCACCGGGCCGGTGCCGTACGGCGCCGGTGCGCCACCGAGCCACGCCGGCGGGCCGCCGAACAGCCACGCCAGCGCGCTGCCGAGTCATGCCAGCGGGCCGCCGAGTCATGCCAGCGCACCGCCGAGCCACGCCACCGGTTCACCGAGCAGCCACGCCAGTGCCCCGCCCGGCCATGCCAGCGGGCCACCCAGCCACGCCGGTGCGCCGAGCCACGCCGGGGGGCCCGTTCCTCCGGGGCATGGTGGTGCGCCGGTGCCTCCCGGTCGGGGGCTCGGGCCGTCGGGGACGGCTCGGATGCCGCACCCCCATGCCCGTGGCCCCCTGCGTCACCCCCACCAGCCCGCCGGTGCCAGGCGGGGGCTCGGTGGCGGGTGTCTGGCGGTGATCATCGTGGCCGTGATCCTCCTGGGCCTCCTGATCGGCATGGTCTGGATGATCCTGCGCGCCCCCGCCGGCTTCGGCTCCACCGGGGAGGCGGCCCACGACGGCAGGCTGGCCTTCACGGTCACCAAGTCCGCCTGCCCCAAGCCCCGGGGCAAGGCCTCCACCCGCACCTGCACGATCTCCCTCAAGGTGCGCAACACCGGCCAGGAGGGCAGGGTGCTCTACCCCGGCCACCAGAAGCTGGTCGACGCCGCGGACGCCGCCTACGCCGCCGCCAGGCTGCTCGACAGGGCGGGCAGGCAGCTGGCGCCGACGCGGGTGGAGCCGGGCGGGTCGTTCACGGGAGCGCTGGTGTTCGAGCTGCCGACGAAGAGCCGCCCGCGAAGCGTCGAGCTGCACGACTCGGGCCTGAGCCGCGGCGTGCGTGTCCCCCTGGCCTGAGCCGTACCCCTGCTAGCGCGTGCGGGCGAGCAGTGTCTCCAGGGTGATGGGCGCCTCGTGGGTGCCCGCGCTGGTGCAGGCGTGGGCTCCCGCCACGGTGCCGAGGCGGACGCAGTCCTGCGCCGACAGGCCGTTCAGCGTGCCGTACAGGAAGCCGGAGACGAACGCGTCGCCCGCCCCGTTGCTGTCGACGACCGGTCCTGGCAGCGGGGCGGCGGGGAAGGCGCGCAGTTCGCCGTCGCGTTCCAGCAGCAGGCAGCCGTCGGCGCCGAGCGTGCACACGACGGTGTGCGCGCGGCCGAGCGAGAGGATGGAGCGCATCGCCTCGGCGGGGTCGCCGAGCTTGGTCCCCGACAGGAACACCAGGTCGGAGCGGTAGGCGAAGTCCTTGTGGTAGTCGTTGACGCCGTCCCAGTCGTGCAGGTCGGTGGAGAACGGCACGCCGGACAGCTCGTCGTAGACGGGCCGGGCGAAGTCGGCGATGGAGACGTGCACGTGCCGGGCGGGCACGTCGTAGAGCTCGCGCGGCAGCCGCTCGCCGGGGGTGGCGCGCACGTCGAACAGCGAGGTGCGGCGGCCGTCGGGGCCGACGAGGAGCACGCTGCGGCGGGTCCCGGCTGCGGCGGGCGCCCAGGCGAGGTCGACGCCGGTCAGGCGGCCGCGGATGAGCGCGCCCTGCGGGTCGTCGCCGATGAGGTCGGCCAGCCGTACGGACAGGCCCAGGGCGGTGCAGCCGAGGGCGACGCCGGAGCCGGTGTTGCCGATGCGGTCGACGACGGGCGGCACGAGGTAGGTGTCGGCGTACGGCAGGGGCAGCGAGGGCACGTAGACGGTGCTGTCCACGCCGGTCCCGCCGATGACGAGAACGTCGTACAAGGGGGGTGGAACCTTTCAGCGGTTGACGAGGGGCCCTGAACCGGTGGATCCGCGCACGACGAGTTCGGGCTGGAAGATGAGCTCGATGTGCTTGGCGGGCGCGCCGTTGACCTCTTCGAGGAGGGTCTGGACGGCCGCCGAGGCCATGGCGCCGATGGGCTTGCGCACGGTGGTCAGGGGCGGGTCGGTGAAGGCGATGAGGGGCGAGTCGTCGAAGCCGACGACAGAGACCTCGCCGGGCACCGACAGGCCGCGCTCGCGGCAGGCGCGGATGGCGCCCAGGGCCATGAGGTCGCTGGCGCACACGATGCCGGTGCAGCCGCGCGCGAGCAGTTGCGCGGTGGCGGCCTGGCCGCCTTCGACGGAGAAGAGCGAGTGGGAGATCAGGTCGTCGGTGTCGGTGGCGCCGAGCAGTTGCGACATGGCCTGCTTGTAGCCCTCGATCTTGCGGATGACCGGGACGAACCGGCGCGGGCCGAGGGCCAGGCCGATGCGCTCGTGGCCGAGGTCGACCAGGTGCTGGACGGCCAGGCGGGAGGCGAGCCGGTCGTCGGGCGAGATGAAGGGCGCGTCGATGTGCTCGTTGTAGCCGTCGACCAGCACGATGGGCAGCCCGCGGTCGATGAGGCGGGTGTAGCGGTCCATGCGGGCGGTGGTGTCGGCGTGCAGTCCTGACACGAACACGATGCCGCTGACGCCCCGGTCGACGAGCAGTTCGGTGAACTCGTCCTCCGGTGCGCCGCCGGGCAGCTGCGTGCACAGCACCGGCGTGTAGCCGTGCTGGGTCAGCGCCTTCTCGATGGCCTGGGCGAAGGCGGGGAAGATGGGGTTGTCGAGCTCGGGCGTGACGAGGCCGACCAGGCCGTTGCTGCGCTGGCGCAGGCGCTGGGGCCGCTCGTATCCCATGAGGTCGAGCGCGGTCATCACGGCCTGCCGGGTGGAGTGGGAGACTCCCGGCTTGCCGTTGAGCACCCGGCTGACGGTGGCCTCGCTCACCCCGGCCTGGGCGGCGATGTCGGCTAGACGGGCGTGACCGTTCATGAGGGACACTTTACGCAACCTTTCCCCTCCACCACTGGGTGGAATCGGCCGAACCCGGCGTGTCGCTGGCCAGGAGCAGCTCGCCGTCGACGAGGCCGTCGGTCGAGCCGCCGAGCGAGACCGCGCACACGAAGTCGCCGCGGGAGAACAGCAGCGTGTCGTCGGGCGAGTCGTGCCAGGTCAGGGGGCCTTCGAGCTCCTTGCGCAGGCGCAGGGCGGCCCGGTAGAGCTCCAGGGTGGAGCCGTCCTCGCCCTGCTGGGCCTCGACGCTCAGTGACGACCATTCCGCGGGGATCGGCAGCCAGGGCCGGTTCCAGCCGAGGGCGCGGGTCCACGGGATCGGGACGCGGCAGCCGTCGCGGCCGCTGTCGGGGTCGCGCAGCCGCTGCGGGTCCTGGCACACCTCGTCGGGCAGGTCGAGCACCTCGGGCAGGCCCAGTTCCTCGCCCTGGTAGACGTAGGCGGAGCCGGGCAGGGCCAGCGTGAGCAGGGCCGCGGCGCGTGCCCTGGCCAGCGAGCCGTAGCGGGTGACGTGCCGCTTGACGTCGTGGTTGGACAGCACCCACGTGGTGGGCGCGCCGACGGAGCCGGCGGTGGCCAGGGACTCGTCGATGACCGCGCGCAGCGCCCCGGCCTGCCAGGGGGCGAACAGGAAGTGGAAGTTGAAGGCCTGGTGCAGTTCGTCGGGGCGCACGTAGTTGGCCAGGCGTTCGGGCGTGGGCGCCCACGCCTCGGCGACGCCGATGCGCTCGCCCGGGTAGGAGTCGAGGATCTTGCGCCAGCGGCGGTGGATGTCGTGCACGCCGTCGTTGTCGAAGTACGGCACGGGCTCGGTGCCGATGAGCCTGACCTGGTCGGGGTGGCCGATGTCGGGCAGGTCGTGCGGCTTGACCATGCCGTGGGCGACGTCGATGCGGAAGCCGTCGACGCCCAGGTCGAGCCAGAAGCGCAGGACCGAGTCGAACTCGGCGTGCACCTCCGGGTTGTCCCAGTTGAGGTCGGGCTGGGCCGGGTCGAACAGGTGCAGGTAGTAGGCGCCGTCGTCGGTGCGGGTCCAGGCCGGGCCGCCGAAGATCGACTCCCAGTCGTTGGGTTCGGCGCGGAAGATGTAGCGGTCGCGGTGCTCGCCGCGCAGCGCCTGCTGGAACCACGGGTGCGCCGAGGAGGTGTGGTTGGGCACCACGTCCACGATCACCCTCAGGCCCAGGGCGTGGGCCTCCTCGATCAGCCCCTTGGCGTCGCCCAGCGTGCCGAACAGCGGGTCGACGTCGCGGTAGTCGGCCACGTCGTAGCCGAAGTCGGCCATGGGCGAGGTGTAGAAGGGGGTCAGCCAGACCGCGTCCACGCCGAGGTCCTTCAGGTACGGCAGGCGGTCACGCGCGCCGATCAGGTCGCCCACCCCGTCGCCGTTGCCGTCGGCGAAGCTGCGCACGTAGATCTGGTAGATCACCGCGTCGCGCCACCACTCGCTCATGAGTCCCCTCAGTGTCAGTTTGCTCGCATCCATGGAAGTGCTTGCCGCAAGTTTACGCAAGTCTTTTCATGTCCTGGATGTCATGAAATATCCAGGCGTTCCACCGCGAAGAGAAGGGGCAGTCTGTCCGAAATATGGGACCAAAATATGAGCCGGGATGATTTTTTACGTTAACTCTGGACACCCAGCGTTAACGCGCGATGTACTACCTCATCAATCACTCGTGCAAGGTGTGGCCCCTCATGAGCACAGTCGTTCTCGACAAGGTCACCAAGGTCTACCCTGGTGGCTTCCTGGCCGTCGACCGCGTGAGCCTCAAGGCCGAGAACGGTGAGTTCCTCGTGCTGCTCGGCCCCTCGGGCTGCGGCAAGTCGACATTGCTCCGCATGATCGCCGGCCTCGAAGAGGTCACCGACGGCGACGTGTGGTTCGACGGCAAGATCGCCAACTTGCTGTCGCCGCGTGAGCGTGACGTCGCGATGGTCTTCCAGAACGGCGCGTTGTACCCGCACCGCACGGTGCGCGGCAATCTGTCCTTCCCCCTGGAGATCGCCAAGGAGGATCCCGGCGCCACCCGCGACAGGGTCGCCAACCTCTCCAAGGCGCTGCACATCGAGGAGACCCTGGACAGGCGCCCCGGCACGCTGTCGGGCGGCCAGCGCCAGCGGGTGGCCATGGGCCGTGCCATAGTGCGTCAGCCGAAGCTGTTCCTCATGGACGAGCCGCTGTCGAACCTCGACGCCGGCATGCGCACCGAGCTGCGGATGGAGATCTCCCAGCTGGTCCGCTCGCTCGGCGTCACGACGATCTACGTCACCCACGACCAGGTCGAGGCGCTGACACTGGCCGACCGCATCGCCATCCTCAACCGCGGCGTGCTGCAGGACGTCGGCACCCCCGCGCAGATCTACAACGACCCCGCGACCGCGTTCACCGCCGCCTTCCTCAACTCCCAGCAGCTCAACCTGGTGAGCGCGGTGGTGCACACGCCCCAGAACAACTACGTGCTGCTCGACATGGGCCCGCACCACCTGATCCTGCCTTGGAGCGATCCGCGCGCCTACGCCACCTCTCAGTACGTCGGCAAGCCCATCCTGCTCGGCATGCGCCCCGACGGCCTGGCCCCGGTCCCCGAGTCGTACGACGGGCCCTCCGTGCTGGGCCGGGTGCGGGCTCTGGAGTACCACGGGCACGAGTGGCTGGCCTACGTCGAGTGCGGCATCCCGGCGGTGCCGGTGCCTGAGCCCCCGGACCCCCGTGCCAAGGCCAACGGGCACGCGGCCGGAACGGGCGGCCTTCGCGGCATGGTGCAGCGCATGTTCCGCTCCCCCGTCGACGAGCAGGTGGTCGACCAGGAGCAGGTGGGCCAGAACGTCGGCAGCGGCATCCACCGCCGGTCGGACCTGATCGTCCGGCTCGGCGCGCGGCCGGTGTGGCGGGTGGGCGACCCGTGCAAGGTCGGCGTGGATCTGAGCCGGGTGATGCTCTTCACCGTGGACGGCGCCAGGATCGACCCTCCTCGCCGTTAGGCTGACTGGAAACGATTACTCCGCCTGACATCGCCTGTCAGCCGGAGGCCAGTCTGGCCACGACGTGCACGAGCTGGACCGTGCGCTCCAGCTCGGCCCGGTGGTAGGGCGGGCCGTCGGAGCGGGCCACCACGAGCACGTACGGCCCCGCGGGGATGACCATGAGCTTGGCCTCCCCTTCGGTCAGCGTCTGCGGCCGCAGGGGGCCACCGCCCTGCAGCTTGACCTGCTCGGGCGCGCTCACGCTGCGCAGCCGTACCTCCTCGCCGGCCAACGCGGCGGCCCATTCGGCCCCGCACAGGGCGGGAAGCGCGTCGACGAGTGTGGCGAAGCCGCGTCCCGGCTCGGCCGCCACGTGCAGCAGCAGGTCGTAGTCGGGAGCCGTGCCCGGCACCTCCCTGGTCGGCCAGGCGCCCTCCACCCGGATGCCGGGCACCGACGACAGCCGGGCGGCCACCGTCTCGGAGGTGACGCCCGCTCCGGCCAGGGCCGAGGCGGGCCAGTCGACCAGGAAGTCGTCGACCGCGCGCCCGGCTTCGCGCTCCAGCACGGTCACCTGCAGGATGTCGGCTCCCAGCACGCCCAGCGCCCTGGCCACCTGGCCGAGCCCGCCCGGCCGGTCGGGCAGCGAGATCCTCAGTCGCAGCAGCATGGGCACCGTCCTTCTGATCGTCATCGGGCACAACGGTGCCGTAGCGAGATTTCGGGCACGTTCCACGGATGTTTCACCAGCGTGCGCCCCCGTTCAAGGCCCTTGCGGCAAAAATCCGTTTGCCCAGGAAACCTAGAGCTCTTAGGTTAGTGGCTATGAGTCC
Source organism: Nonomuraea soli (assembly GCF_013761175.1). Taxonomy (GTDB): domain Bacteria; phylum Actinomycetota; class Actinomycetes; order Streptosporangiales; family Streptosporangiaceae; genus Nonomuraea; species Nonomuraea soli. Next base: position 554,037 of record NZ_JACDUR010000002.1, on the reverse strand, counting down.
TAGGATGGGGTTGACCGGCGAGCGGGTCACGATGGCGGCGGCCGAGCTGGCCGACGAGGACGGCTTCGCCAACGTCACCGTCTCCGCGCTGGCCAGGCGGCTGGGCGTCAAGGACGCCAGCCTCTACTCCCACGTGCGCAACCTGCGTGACCTGCGGGTGCGCGTGGGGGTGCTGGCCACGGAGGAGATCTCCGACCGGATCGCGCCCGCCGTCGCGGGACTGTCCGGGCACAGGGCTCTGGCCGCCTTCGCGACCGCGATCCGCGGCTACGCCCGCGACCATCCCGGCCGCTACGCCGCCACCCAGTTGCGGGTGGAACCCGAGGAATGGGGCGACTCGCCCGGTCCCCGGCGAGCCGGTGAGCTCACGCTGGCCCTGCTGCGCGGGTACGACCTGGAGGAGCCCGACGCCACCGACGCGGTGCGACTGCTGCGCAGCACGGTCTACGGCTTCATCGACATCGAGCTGACCGAGGGCTTCGCCCACCCGCGCGAGCTGGACGCCTCGTGGGAGCGCATCCTGCTGGCCCTGCACCACACCTTCACCGATTGGAAGAACCATGAGAGCACTGACTGAGAACGAGATCCGCGCCAGCTTCGTCAACTGTTCCAAGGGCGACGCCAAGCGCATGCGCCTGCCGCGGGAGACACCATGGGAGGACCTCGACTTCCTGGGCTGGCGTGATCCCGGCGCCCCCGATCGGGGCTACCTGGTGGCCGAGCACGGCGAGCAGCTCGTCGGGATCGCCTTGCGCGCCTCCACGGAGGTGCGGCGGGGTTTCTCCAAGTCGACCGTCTGCTCGGTCTGCGTGACCCCGCACTCCGGCAGCGGCGTGGCGTTGTTCGTGGCCGCCCGTGCCGGAGCGGCGGGGCGGCAGGGCAACAGCGTCGGCACCTACCTCTGCTCCGACCTGGCCTGCTCGCTCTACGTGCGCGGCCTGCGCCTGAGCGACTTCCGCCAGCGCATCGAGACGCTGTCGGAGCAGGAGCGCATCGAGCGGCTGACGACGAACATCGGCGGCTTCCTCGATGAGATCCTGGCCGGATGAGGATCACGGTTTTAGGAGGGTGCGGCGCCTGGCCCGCGGCCGGGCAGGCCTGCAACGGCTACCTCGTCGAGCAGGAGGGCTTCCGCCTGCTGATCGACCCCGGCTACGCGGTGGTGCCGCGGCTGCTGGAGGTGCTCGACGCGGCCGAGGTCGACGCCGTGCTGGTCAGCCACGGCCATCCGGACCACTGCGCCGACCTGCACCCCCTGCTGCGGGCCAGGGCGCTGTCGGACGCGCCCGCGGCCGCGCTGCCGGTCCACTCCCTTCCGGGCGCCCTCGACGCCGTGCTGGCGCTTGACGGCGCCGGGGCGTTGCGCGGCGCCTACGAGGTGCGGGCGTTCGAGGCGGGCGACGGCTTCGAGCTCGGCCCCTTCCACGTCGAGTCGTGGCTGCTGCCGCACTGGGTGCCCAACGCGGGTCTGCGGCTGAGCGCGGGCGGCGGCACGCTGGCCTACACGGGCGACAGCGGGCCCTCGCCGTCGCTGCTGGAGCTGGCACGCGGGGCCGACCTGTTCCTCGCCGAGGCGACCTATCCGGAGCAGGTGCCCGCCGACGCCGCGCCGTACCTGTCGTCGGCACTCGACACGGGGGTGACCGCCGCCAGGGCGGGCGTCGGGCGGCTGCTGCTCACCCACTGGTGGCCGGGCACCGACCTGGCGCTGCCCGAGGCGGCCGCGCGCCGTACCTTCGACGGTCCCGTCGAGGTGGCCAGGCCCGGGCTCAGCGTGGAACTCCCAGGATGAGGTAGGCGAAGCCCATCACGTCGCGGTGCCCCCGCAGCCAGAGGGCGCGCAGCTCGTCGGCCTTGGCCCGCACCTCGTCCGCCTGAGCGTGGCCGGGGTTGTCGAGCAGCCACTCCTCCAGCTCCGCCGTGAAGCACGACTCGAACGCCTCCCACTCGCCGCGGGTGGCCCGCTCGACGCGCAGCGGGCGGAATCCCGCCGCGACCGCCTGGTCGACGAGCTCGGGCAGCTCGACGCAGTCGGCGGCCGTGGTGCCCGGCCACATGCGCGCCAGGCGCTCCTCGTCGGGCACCCGCTCCCAGAACTCCGCCGCGAACAGCAGCCGTCCACCCGGGGCGACCAGCTTCCTCAGGACGGCCAGCGCCTCGGGGATGGTGCCGAACGCCTGGTAGGCGCCGACGCTCAGCACCAGGTCGGAGGGGGTGTCGTGGCCCGCCGCGTCACCGGCGGTGAAGCTCGCCCTGCCCTCCAGGCCCCTGGCCACGGCATTGCGGCGGGCGCGGTCGAGGTCGGGCTCATGGCGTTCGATGCCCAGGCCGGTGGCGCCGGGGACGGCTTCGAGCAGGCGCAGCAGGAGCTCGCCCCACCCGCAGCCGAAGTCGGTGATGGTGGCGGGTGCCCGCTTGGCCAGCTCGGCGACGAGATGCCGGGCGCGTTCCTCCGAGAGCGGGGCGTTGAAGTCGAGCAGGGAGCCGGTGCCGGGAGCGGGTGGTGTCGTCATCCGCCGGACGTTATCGGGGCGCCCGACGAGCTTCAAAGCCTTTTCCGCGGGTGTCGGTCAGTTCTGGTAGGCGCCCGCGTCAGGGGTCGGGTCGAGCGCCTTGCCCGCGAAGTCCGTCGCCGGGCCGCCGAACCAGGTGGCGCCGAGCCGTACGGCACGCCCGAGCGCCGGTGAGCCCGCCCGCAGCCTCAGGTCGGTCCTGGAGACGAAGCGCGGATCGGCCACCACCGACCTGCGGCTGACCGTGAACTGGGCCCTGCGGCCGTGGAAGACGTTGCCCATCTCGTCGGCGCCCTTGCCGTCGGCGAAGCCGATCTGCCCGCCGACCGAGATGACGTTGTTGCGCAGGCGCAGGATGCCCGGCGAGCAGCCGTCGTGGCAGGACCAGCCGATCGTGTCGCGGCCGGGCAGGCTCACCGAGTTGTGCACGGCGATCGTGCCCTTGACCGGCCCGACGACGTGCCCGGCGCCGCGGGTGACCAGGAAACCCGCGCGGGCGCGCGAGGAGGTCACCACGTTGAAGGCGAAGACGTTGCCGGTGGCCGTCTTGCCCTTCTCCGCGCCGAGCTCGGTGAAGGTCTCGTTGTCGCGGGCGAGGTTGCGGGTGACGACGTTGCGGTCGCCGTTGAAGACCTCGACGGCGGCGCCGTCGGTCTTGTAGTCGTGGGAGGCGGCGTAGCTGCCGGTGATCACGTTGCCGGTGACGAGGTTGTCGTCGCCGTTGAGGAGCACGCCGAAGGCGCCCGAGTCGTCGTCGCCGCCCTCGGTGTTGACGCTCATCCTGTTGTTGCCGGTGAGCCTGCTGTCGCGCACCACGTTGCGCGAGCCGATGATGTGCACCCCGGCGATGTTGCCGTCGGACCGGACGCCGACGAGGTGGTTGCGCCTGCCGGAGATCTCGAAGCCCGCCCAGTCGCACGCGGTGGCGCGCAGGCCCCCGATGCGCCAGTGGTCGCCGCTGACGCTCACGCAGGCGCCGGTGATCTTCGGGGCCTTGCCGGTGCCGTACGCCTGCACGACGATGGGCCGCGCCGCGGTGCCCTTGGCCGCCAGCGTCAGCGCGCCGTTCCAGCTGCCGCCGCGCCTGAAGCTGATCGCGTCGCCGGGCTTGAGGTCGGCGGCGTTGACCTTGTCCAGGGAGCGCCACGGCTTGGTGGCGCTGGTCCCCGCCGAGCCGTCGTCGCCGTCGCGGGAGTCGACGTAGTACGTCGTGCCCGCCGTCGACTCCACCAGGGGTACGGCGGGCACGACCAGGGCGACAGCCAGGCACAGCGCGTTCATAGGCGTGCAGGCTAGCGCCCTGACGATCAGGGGGCGAGGCGCCAGATACGCAAAGCCGGACCTTCACAGCCAATCTTCAGCTCCGGCATGTCCTGGGCGCCGTACACGCCCCGGCCGGAGAAGGGCAGCTCCAGTTCGGGACCCGGCGCCCGCCGCACGCTGACCAGGAGCGACTCGGCCTCGGTCTCGCGCAGGAACACCAGGTGGTCGGCGTCGGCGTGCACCCAGCGCAGCCCGCCCTCGCGCAGCGCGGGCTCGCTGCGGCGCAGGCCCAGCAGCGTCTTGTAGGCCTCGTGCATCGCCTCGTCGCGCTCGCGCTCCCAGGGCATCGGGGTGCGGGAGTGCTCGCCGTTGACGCCGGTGAGGCCGAACTCGCTGCCGGCGAAGACCATCGGCGTGCCGGGCAGCGTGGCCTGCAGGCCCAGGGCGAGAAGGTGGCGTTCGAAGCCGCCGGTGACGGTGCGCACGCGCGGCGAGTCGTGGGAGTCGAGCAGGTTCCACGAGTGGGTCAGCGAGCGCCACGACATGCGCGCCGCGAAGGCGCGGAAGGTGGCCAGCGCCTGGTTGCCGTCGCGGTGCGGCACGTCGCCCGGCACGCCCAGGAAGGTGTCGAGGCCGACCTGCGGGCCGCGCAGCCAGCTCCACACCGGCCGGGTGAAGCCGGCGTAGTTCATGGTGCCCTGCCAGCCGTCGAGGTCGAGGTCGACGGAGGCGTCGTGGTTGTGCTCGGCGATGAAGGCGACGTCGCCGAGGGTGCGGCGCAGCGAGCGCGCCACCTCGTGGGCCATGTCGTCGGCGCCGAGCCTGCCGGTCATGTTGGCCACGTCGACGCGCCAGCCGTCGAGCACCGACAGCCACTTCACCAGCACGTCCGTCATGCGCTCACGGACCAGCGGGCTGTTCCAGTTGAGCTTGGGCAGCGACTTCACGCCCCACCACGACTCGTAGTCGCCGGTCTCCGGGTCGAAGTAGAACATCTCCCGTTCGGCGGCGTTGACGTCGGAGACCGCGGTGGTGAACCACTCGTGCGCCTCCCCGCAGTGGTTGGTGGTGATGTCGCCCAGCAGCTTCATGCCGCGTTCGTGCACTGCCTCCGAGAGCCGCCGCAACGCCTCGTCGCCGCCGAGCAGCGGGTCGACCCGGTCGAAGCTGGAGGCGTCGTAGCGGTGGTTGGAGCGGGCGGGGAAGAACGGTGTCAGGTAGACGACGTCGGCGCCGAGCTCCTGGATGTGGTCGAGGCGCTCGGCGATGCCGTCGAGGTCGCCGCCGTAGAACTGCTCGGCGACGCCGGGGCCGCGCGGGATGACCGGGTCGCGGTCCCACTCGCGCGGCAGCACCCAGTCGGGCAGGTCGCGCTCGGCCCCGGAGCGGGCGTAGCGGTCGGGGAAGATCTGGTAGACCACCGCGCCGGCCAGCCAGGCGGGCGGCGGGGCATGGGTGACGAGCTTGAAGTCGGTCGCGTCGGGCACGTCGTGGTCGACCAGGCCGCCCGCGGTCAGCCACCGGCCGTCGACGAGGAACCGGTAGGGGGTCACCGCGTTGAAGGCGGTGATCTCGGCCGACCACCAGACGTCGGCGCCGCCGTACCCCGCGACCGGCCTGCCGGTGCGCGCGGTGTCGACGGCGGCGGCGGCGTAGCGCGGCTCGCCGTCGTGGACGGTCCGCACGAGCACGCTTTCGGCGGCGTACGGCACGCGCACCCAGACCGTCACCCGCTCGCCGGGCTGCGGGGTGAGGGTGGAGACGTAGAGCGGGGAACCATCGTGGTGAGGCTGGTTGAGCACCTTTATCCCTTAACCGCCCCGGACGTCAGGCCGGAGACGATGTAGCGCTGGAGCCACAGGAAGACGCCCACCGTGGGGATCGCGGTGATGAGCGTGCCTGCGGCGAACATGCCGAAGTTGGTGTTGCGCGCGTCGCCCACGAGCATGCCGTACATGCCGACGGCCAGGGTCTTGCTCGAGGGGTCGCGCAGGAACACGCTGGCCATGATGAACTCGCTCATGTAGCCGATGAAGGCCAGCAGCCCGGTGACCGCCAGGATGGGGGTGACCAGGGGGAGGATGATCCTCCAGAAGATCTGCGTGTGGGTGGCGCCGTCGACGGTGGCCGACTCGTCGAGCTCCTTGGGCACGGTGTCCAGGAAGCCCTTCATGAGCCACGTGTTGGCGCCCAGCGCGCCGCCCATGTAGAGCAGCATGAGGCCGGAGACGGTGTCGAAGCCGAAGGCCGGGTAGAGGTCGGAGATCTCGGTGAAGATCATGAAGATCGCCACGACCGCCAGGAACTGCGGGAACATCTGCACCAGCAGGAGCGTGAGCATGCCGACCCTGCGGCCCTTGAAGCGCATGCGGCTGAAGGCGTAGGCGGCCAGCAGGCTCAGCAGCAGGCTGGTGAAGGAGGCCATCAGCGCCAGCACGATCGAGTTCACGAACCACGTCTTGAACGGGTAGACGTCCGAGGTCAGCAGGTCGGCGAAGTTGCCGAGGCTGGCGCCCGTCGGCACCAGGGTCGAGGAGCCCAGGGTGCCGAGCGGGTTGATGGCCGCCGAGATCACGAAGACGATCGGGAACAGCGAGAAGGCGACGATCAGGACGAGGAAGGCGTGCCGCCAGGCGAGCTTCATCGGTAGACGTCCTCCTGCTTGCGGGTACGCCGGAAGCCGACCGCCGACAGCACGGCCACGATGGCGAAGATGAACACCGAGATGGCGGCGGCGAAGCCGAACTGCGCCGAGCCGCTGCCGAACGCCAGCCGGAAGGTGTAGGTGATCAGCAGGTCGGTGGCGCCGACCCTGATGCTGTCGACGTCGAACGGCCCGCCCGCGGTGGTCAGCTGGATGGCGTTGAAGTTGTTGAAGTTGAACGCGAACGAGGCGACCAGCAGCGGGGAGAGCGCCACCAGCAGCAGCGGCAGCGTCACCCGGCGGAAGGCGTTCCACGCGTTGGCGCCGTCGAGACCCGCGGCCTCGGTCAGCTCGCGCGGGATGGCCTGCAGCGCGCCGGTGGTGACCAGGAACATGTACGGGAAACCCAGCCAGAGGTTGACCAGCAGCACCGCCAGGCGGGCGGTGGTCGGCTGGCCGAGCCAGTCGGTGGTCAGGCCGGTGAGCTGGTTGACCAGGCCGAAGTCCTTGTTGAACATGTCGCGCCAGATCAGCAGCATCGCGAACGCCGGCATGGCATAGGGCAGGATCAGCAGGATGCGGTAGATCTTGACGCCGCGCATCTTCGGGTGGTGCAGCGCCAGCGCCACGGCCATGCCGAGCGCGAACGTCGTCAGCACCGAGCCGAGCGCGAAGGTCAGGTTCCAGGCGAAGACGCCCAGGAAGTTGGTGTTGATCGTGGGGTCGGTCATCACGCGCACGAAGTTGTCGAGCCCGACGTTGACCTGCCAGCCCTGGGAGAGCACGTCGCCCGCGGGGTTGACGAAGTAACCCGTCGCCTCGCTGGCCTTCCACGGGCCGTTCTCGCCCTGGATGCAGTCGCAGGAGGCGTCGTAGACCATGCTGGCCTTCGCCTCGACCGCGCGGCTGAGGCCGTTGGCCTTGATGGCTCCGCCCCGGGTGGGCACGGTGATCGCGGCGATCTCCTTGCCGCGCGCGGCCGCCTGGGCGGTGGTCAGCACGGTGTAGCCGGGTGCGGCGGTGACCTTGCCGGTCATGCCCAGCGTGGCGCCCTCGACCGGGGCCAGGCCGTCGGTGGAACCCTCCTGGACCTGCTTGGTGGCGGGGTCGGTGAGCAGGAAGACCAGCTCGCCGTCCTTGGTCGCCGCCGACAGCTGGTAGGAGGGCGATCCCGGCACCTGCTTGAGCGAGGAGGCCTCGATCGCGGTGACGGCCTCGGCCTTGGTGCCGCGGTGGCCGTCGCCGAAGTTCGTCACCGACGTGCTGAAGGTGAACAGCACCGGGAAGACCTGGAAGGCCAGCAGGAAGATCGTCCCGGGCACCAGGTACTTGGCCGGGACGAACCTGCGGCTCAGGTAGAGGTAGCCGAGGACAGCGGAGACGGCGATCACCACCGCCAGCGCCACCCACGACTCGGCCGCCACCAGGGGCGGCACCGCGTAGAGGAGCAGGGCCGCCGCCACGGCCAGGACCGCCACGCGGGTGACCACGAAAGCCGTGGTCACCTGCCTGCGGGCCGGCCGCGCGGCGGAGTGCCGCGCGGCCTTCTTCGGCGGATCGATCACGCTGGGCGCGCTCATCGTCTTGTCGCCTCGCCGGTGCTTACTTGGCGAGCGACTTCTCGACGGCCTTCTGCGCGGCGCCGGCGGCCTTGGCGGCGTCGCCGCCCTTGATCACCGAGGCCTCGGCGATGCCGAACGGCTCCCAGATGGCCGACATCTCGGGGATGGCGGGCATGGGCAGGCCGTCCTTGCCCGCGTCGAGGAACTTGGCCAGGTCGGGGTCGTTGCCCTTGACCAGGTCCATGGCGGCGGTCAGCGCCGGGGGACGCGGGTCGGCGTCGTAGAGCGCCTTGGCGACGTCGGTGTTGGTCACGTAGTTGGTGACGAACTCCTGGGCGAGGGTCTTGTTCTGGCCCTTGGCGGCCACGAAGAAGGCCTGCACGCCGACGAACGGGGTGGCCGGCTTGCCGCCCTCGAAGGCGGGGATCGCGGAGATGTCGTACTTCAGGCCCGACTTCCTGACGTCGTTCATGGCCCACGGGCCGGAGACGAGGAAGGCGCAGTCGCCCTTGGCGAAGGTCGGGATGCTGTTCTCCGGGGTGATGGAGGTCTTCAGCACGCCCTTCTTGCCCAGCTCGCCGAGCTTGCCCCAGGCCTTGACCGAGTCGCCGGTGCCGATCTGGACCTGCTTGGGGTCGGGGTCGCCGGTGGCGGTGGCGCCGAACAGCGAGCCTCCCGCGGAGGAGAACAGCGGGTAGGCGTGGTAGGCGTCGCCGACCTGCGCGACCTGGAGGCAGAGGGCCTCCTTGACCTTGCCGTCCTTCTTGAGCGCCAGGCCCTTGGCGGCCACCTCGTCGAAGGTCGCGGGAGCGTCGGCGACCAGGTCGGTGTTGCGGATGAGGGCGAGGTTCTCCACGGCGTACGGCGCGCCGTAGACCTGGCCGTTGAAGGTCACGGCCTTGACGGCGACCGGGTTGAAGCCGGCCTTCTGCTCGTCGGTCAGGTTGACCGGCTCGACGGCGCCGTTCTGCACCATGTTGCCGATCCAGTCGTGCGCGCCGACCATCACGTCGGGGCCGCTGCCCTGCTGGGAGGCGGTGACGAAGGTCTGCTGCGGGTTCTCGGTGATCTCCTTGATCTCGACCGTCACGCCGTTCTCGGCGCCGAACTGCTCGGCGAACGGCTTGAGGGCTGCGGTGCGCTTGGCGCCTTCCGACCAGATCACCAGCTTGCCGCCCGCGGCGGGCGCGGCGCTGGAGGGGGCGGGAGCCGCCGAGGTCGGTGCGGCCGCGGGTGCCTCGGCGCTGTTGCCGCAGGCCGCGGCGGCGAGAGCAAGGCCCGCGAGGGTGGCCAGGGCGCGGATGCGCATCGGGTCCTCCTGTTAGGGGGTCACTAGAAGATGTGTCGGGGACGTTAGCGGCTTGTTGCAAGGATTGGAAGAACTTGCAAAGACTTTTTACAGGATTGAGTCCGTATTAGAGGGGACATATCCGGTCTTGACGAGATGGTGGCCGTCGCAAGTTGCAGCAAGTTACGCTCTACCCTGTCGTTACGCTCCGCTGAACTCGAAGGATAGGCCGCCCGTGAAGATGCTCGAGAATCCCGACTGGTGGCGCGACGCCGTCGTCTACCAGGTCTACCCCCGCAGCTTCTCCGACTCCGACGGCGACGGCACCGGGGACCTGGGCGGCGTGCGGCAGCGGCTGCCCTACCTGGCCGGACTCGGCGTCGACGCGCTCTGGCTGAGCCCCTTCTACACCTCGCCGCTCGCCGACGGCGGCTACGACGTGGCCGACTACCGCGACGTCGACCCCCGCTTCGGCAGCCTGGCCGACTTCGACGCGCTGGTGGCCGAGGCGCACACGCTGGGCCTGCGGGTGATCGTCGACCTCGTACCGAACCACACCTCCTCGGAGCACGCGTGGTTTCAGGAGGCGCTGCAAGGCGTCAACAGGGAGCGGTACATCTTCCGCGACGCGCCCAACGACTGGGAGTCGATCTTCGGCGGCTCCGCCTGGACCCAGCTGCCCGACGGCTCCTGGTACCTGCACCTGTTCGCCCCGGAGCAGCCCGACCTCAACTGGGAGAACCCCGAGGTCCGCGAGGAGTTCCACGCCGTCCTGCGCTTCTGGCTCGACCGGGGCGTCGACGGCTTCCGCGTCGACGTCGCCCACGGCATGATCAAGGCCCCGGGCCTGCCGGACGTCGGCCCCAAGGAGGGCCGCCAGGCCGAGATGCTGGGCGACGAGACCGTGCCCTACTTCGACCAGGACCGGGTGCACGAGATCTACCGCGAGTGGCGGCCGATCCTCGACTCCTACCCCGGCGGCCGGATGGCGGTGGCCGAGGCGTGGGTGGCCACGCCCGAGCGCCTGGCCCGCTACGTCGGCCCCGACGAGCTGCACCAGGCCTTCAACTTCGAGTTCATGATGGCCGACTTCGAGGCCAAGTCCTTCCGCGAGGTCATCGACAGGTCGCTGGCCGAGGCGGCCGTCGTCGGCGCGCCGACGACGTGGGTGCTGTCCAACCATGACAAGCCGCGCCACGTCACCAGGTACGGCTCGCTCGCCAAGGCCCGCGCGGCCTCGCTGCTCATGCTGGCCCTGCCCGGCTCCGCCTACCTCTACCAGGGTGAGGAGCTCGGCCTCGACGAGGTCGAGGTGCCCGACCACCTCAAGGAGGACCCGGCCTGGCTGCGCAGCGGCGAGAGCCGCGACGGTTGCCGGGTGCCGCTGCCCTGGTCGGGCACGGCCGCCGACGGATTCGGCTTCGGTCCCGCGGGCTCGGCGGCGCCCTGGCTGCCGCAGCCCGGCCACTGGTCGGCGCTCACCGCCGAGGCGCAGGAGGACGACCCGTCGTCGACGCTCAACCTCTACCGGGAGGCGCTGCGGATCAGGCGGTCGCATCCCGCCCTCGGGCTGGGCACGCTGTCGTGGCTGACGACGCCCAAGGACGTACTGGCGCTGGTGCGCGAGCCGGGGCTGGCCGTGGTGCTCAACGCGGGCGACGGGCCCGTCCGCCTGCGCGAGCTCGGGCTGGAGGGGGAGATTCTGCTGGCCAGCGGTCCGGTGGCGGAGGACGGGGAGGTGCCTGCGGACACGACGGTGTGGGTGCGGGTTTGAAACTTTCTGCAAGCACTTGCACGATCAGCGGAGTGTGAGTACGTTCCGGGCATTCCCCGAAATTTCACACTCCGCTGGAGTTTGCCGTGGCGCACCCCCCTCGCCCCACCCCCGTGCCCTTCCCCCCACCCGAAGACCACCGCGACAGCGGCCCCCCGCTCCACCGCCGCACGCCCCACGACCGGCTCCAGACGTCGGGCCGGCGGGCTCTCGTGGCGGCGGGGCGGTGGCGGGCTCTCGTGGCGGCCGCCGGGCTCGTTCTCCTCACGGCCCTGCCTCCCGGCGCCGCGTCGGCGAACGAGGGTACGGCGGAGCCCGGCGCTCTCTCACTGAGCACAGCCACGACCAGAGCCGGCCTCGCCGTTTCCGGGGCCGCCGCCGAGCCGTCTGACGCGGAGCTCGCACGCGACGCCCTGCGCGCCGACCTCTCGCGCGAACGTTTCTACTTCGCCATGACCGACCGCTTCGCCAACGGCGACACCTCCAACGACCGCGGCGGCCTGACCGGCGACCGGAGCAAGACCGGCTTCGACCCGGCCGACAAGGGCTACTACCAGGGCGGCGACCTCAAGGGCCTGCTCGCCAAGCTCGACTACATCCAGGGCCTGGGCACCACCGCCCTCTGGATCACCCCCGCCTTCAAGAACAAGCCCGTCCAGGGCGACTCCGCCGGCTACCACGGCTACTGGATCACCGACTTCACCCGCATCGACCCCCACCTGGGGACGAACGCCGAGATGAAGACGCTGGTCAAGCAGGCGCACAAGCGCGGCATGAAGGTCTTCTTCGACATCATCACCAACCACACCGCCGACGTCGTCGACTACCGGGAGAAGGAGTACGGCTACCGCTCCAAGGGCGCCTACCCCTATGTCTCCTCCACCGGCCAGGTGTTCGACGACCGCGCGGTCACCGACTTCCCGAAGGTCGACGCCCAGTCCTTCCCCTACACCCCGGTCGCGACCGACACGAGCAAGAAGCCCGCCTGGCTCAACGACGTCACCATGTACCACAACCGCGGCGACTCGACCTTCACCGGCGAGAGCAGCGAGTACGGCGACTTCTTCGGCCTGGACGACCTGTGGACCGAACGTCCCGAGGTCGTGGACGGCATGATCGACATCTACAGGTCGTGGGTGCGCGACGCCGGCGTCGACGGGTTCCGCATCGACACCGCCAAGCACGTCGACATGGGTTTCTGGGAGAAGTTCTCCCCCGCGTTGCGCGCTTACGCGGCGCAGCTGGGCAACAAGCGGTTCTTCATGTTCGGCGAGGTCTTCTCCAGCGACCCCTCCTTCACCAGCCGCTACTCCACGCGCGGCGGCATGAACTCCACGCTCGACTTCCCCTTCCAGGACGCGGCCGTCGCCTACGCCGCCGGGCGGTCGGACGCCGGGAAGCTGGCCGCGCTGTTCGCGGCCGACGACTACCACCTCGACGCCGACTCCAACGCCTCGTCGCTGCCCACCTTCCTCGGCAACCACGACATCGGCCGCGTGGGGAACTTCCTGCGGGGCACCGACGACCCGCTCGGCCGCGACCGGCTGGCGCACGAGCTGATGTACCTGGTGCGTGGCCAGCCCGTCGTCTACTACGGCGACGAGCAGGGGTTCACCGGCGCCGGCGGCGACAAGGACGCGCGGGCCCCGATGTTCGCCTCCAGGACCGCCGACTACCTCGACGACGACCTGCTCGGCACCGGCGCGACCCACGGGCAGGACAACTACGTCACCACCCACCCGCTCTACCAGGCGATCGCCAAGCTGGCGGCCCTGCGCGAGCAGCACCCGGCGCTGGCCGACGGCGCGCAGCTGGAGCGCCTGGCGTCGGGCGGCGTCTACGCCTTCTCGCGGGTCCTCGCCGCCGAGCAGGTGGAGTACGTGGTGGCGGTGAACAACGGCACCGCGCAGGCGGAGGTCCAGATCCCGACCGACTCGCCGTCGACCGGATTCACCGCGCTCTACCGGACCGCGGCGGGAAGCGAGACAGGGGCCGGGGCCTCTGTCCAGGCGGGGGCGGACGGCAGGCTCGCGGTGAGCGTGCCCGCACTCAGCGCGGTCGTCTACAAGGCCGCCGCCAAGCTTCCCGCCCCTGCCGCCGCCCCGCAGCTCACCCTCTCCCTGCCCGGCGCGGAGATCCGCGGCACCGCGGAGGACGGCCGCGTCGCCGTCACCGCCACCGCTTCCGGCGCCGGGTTCGCGCAGGTCACCTTCGCCGCCCAGGTGGGCGATGGGGAGTGGAAGGTGCTGGGCACCGACGACGCGCCCAACGCTGGCCGTACGTTCCGGATATTTCATGACCTGCGGGGTATCCCGGCAGGCACCGTGATCACCTACAAGGCCGTCGTCGAGGACTCCGCCGGGCGCACCGCCTCCGCCAAGGCCCAGGCCAAGGTCGGACCCGACCCGCTGCCGGAGGATCCAGGCGCGGTCAGGCGCGACCACCTCGTCGTCCACTACCAGCGCGACGACTACGACGGCTGGGGCCTGCACGTGTGGGGCGACGTCGAGCAGCCCACCGAGTGGGGCGCTCCCCTCGCGCTCACCGGAGAGGACTCCTTCGGCCGCTTCGCGTGGATCAAGCTCAAGCCCGGCGCGACCACCGTCGGGATCATCGCCCACAAGGGCGACGAGAAGGACGGCGGGGATCGCCTCGTCGACGTCGCCCAGCGCGGCGAGGTCTGGCTCGCGCAGGGCAAGCCCGAGACGTACGGCTCGCGCCAGGCGGCCGAGGGCTACGCCACGATCCACTACAAGCGCGCCGACGCCGCCTACGACGGCTGGGGCCTGCACCTGTGGGGCGACGCGGTCCAGAACCCGACCGACTGGAGCGCGCCGATGCCGCCCACCGGCACCGACTCCTTCGGCGCGTTCTGGAAGGTCCCGCTGAAGAACCCGGAGGCGCCGGTGAACTTCCTCATCCACAAGGGCGACGAGAAGGATCCGGGTCCGGACCAGAGCTTCACCGGCGCGCAGGCCTACGTCGTGTCCGGCGCGAGCGCCGTGCACGCGACCAGGGCGGCGGCCGAGAACACCGCGATCCTGCACTACCACCGGCCGGACGGCGCCTACCCCGGCTGGGGCCTGCATGTCTGGTCGGGCGCGGCGACGCCGACCGAGTGGAACGCGCCCCTGGAGCCCGCCGGCAGCGACGCCTTCGGCGTGTACTGGAAGGTGCCGCTGGCCGAGGGCGCCAAGAGCCTGAGCTTCATCGTCCACAAGGGCGACGAGAAGGACCAGGCCGCGGACCAGACGCTCGATCTGGCCGCCACCGGCCACGAGGCGTGGAAGCTGTCCGGCGCCGAGGGCTTCGTGCTGCCGCAGGCCGCCGCGACGGGCGCCGACGCCGACCTGAGCAAGGCCAGGGCGCACTGGATCGACAGGGAGACCGTCGCCTGGCAGGTCAAGCCGTCGAGCGCACTGCACTACGCCCTGGCGTTCGGCGACAGCGCGATCGACCTGGCCAAGCCGTACAGGACCATCAGGCTCCTGCCCGGCACGCTCACCGACGCGCAGAAGGCGAAGTGGCCGCATCTGAAGGACTACGCCGCGCTCAAGGTCGACCCGCGCGACGCCGACCTGGTCGCGCCCGCCCTGCTCGGCGCGATCGCGGCGGTGGAGCGTGACGCGGCGGGACGGCTGCTGACGGCCACCGGCGTGCAGATCCCCGGCGTGCTCGACGACCTCTACGCCACCGACCGGCCGCTCGGTCCCACCGGCACGATCCTGCCCAAGCTCGCGCTCTGGGCGCCGACCGCGCGCAAGGTCGAGCTCAGGCTGGGCGGCAGGCAGTACGGCATGCGCCGCGAGGCCGACGGCGTCTGGTCGGTGCGCGGCCTGCCCACCTGGTACGGCAAGGACTACACCTTCCTGGTCACCGTCTACTCCCCCGCCGAGGGCAAGGTCGTCACCAACGAGGTCACCGACCCCTACAGCCTGGCGCTCGCACCCGACTCGGTGCGCAGCCGCCTGGTGAACCTCGACGCCGAGCGGCCCAGCGGCTGGAGCTCCTTGCGCAAGCCCGCCGCGAACGGCCCGTCGACGATCTACGAGCTGCACGTGCGCGACTTCTCCGCCTCCGACGCGACGGTGCCGCAGGTGCTGCGGGGCACCTACCAGGCCTTCACGCAGGACTCGGCGGGCATGCGGGAACTGCGCAAGCTCGCCGAGGACGGGCTGACCTACGTGCACCTGCTGCCGGTCTTCGACATCGGCACCGTTCCCGAGGTGAAGGCGGACCGCACCGAGCCCGCCTGCGACCTGGCCTCGATGCCGCCGGACTCCGAGCAGCAACAGGAGTGCGTCGCCAAGACCGCCGCCAAGGACTCCTTCAACTGGGGCTACGACCCGCTGCACTACACCGTGCCGGAGGGCTCGTACGCCACCGACCCCGACCGGCGGGTGCGCGAGTTCCGCGAGATGGTCGCGGCGCTGAACAAGGCGGGCCTGCGCGTGGTGATGGACGTGGTCTACAACCACACCCACTCGGTCGACGTCTTCGACAAGATCGTGCCCGGCTACTACCACCGCCGGCTCGCCGACGGCACCGTGGCCACCTCGACCTGCTGCCCCGGCACCGCGCCTGAGCACGCCATGATGGGCAGGCTGGTCGTCGACTCCGTCGTCACGTGGGCACGGGAGTACAAGATCGACGGCTTCCGCTTCGACCTCATGGGCCACCACCCCAAGGCCAACCTGCTGGCCGTCCGAAAGGCGCTCGACGCGCTGACGGTCGCCAAGGACGGGGTCGACGGCAAGAAGATCGTGCTGTACGGCGAGGGCTGGGACTTCGGAGAGGTCGCCCAGGGCGCCAGGTTCGAGCAGGCCACCCAGGCCAACCTGGCCGGCACCGGGATCGGCACGTTCAGCGACCGGCTGCGCGACGCCGTACGGGGTGGCGGGCCGTTCGACGCCGACCCGCGCGTGCAGGGCTTCGGCTCGGGACGGGCGGCCACGCCCGACGCGACGCTGCGGGCCCACCAGGATCTGGTGATGCTGGGCCTGACGGGCAACCTGAAGGACTACGTCCTGCCCGACGGGCGCAAGGGCTCGCAGGTCGACTACAACGGATCCCCCGCCGGTTACGCGGGCACCCCGCGCGACGTGGTGACCTACGTCGACGCGCACGACAACGAGACGTTGTTCGACGCGCTGGCCTACAAGTTCACCGGCTCGATGACCGAGCGGGTGCGCATGCAGACGTTGTCGCTGGCCACCGCGCTGCTGGGGCAGGGCACGGCGTTCCTGCACGCGGGCAGCGAGCGGTTGCGCTCCAAGTCGCTGGACCGCAACTCCTACGACTCGGGCGACTGGTTCAACCGGCTGCTGTGGGACTGCTCCCAGGGCAACGGGTTCGGCGGCGGGCTGCCGCCCCGGGCGGACAACGAGTCCAAGTGGGGATATGCCAGGCCGTTGCTGGCCGATCCCGCGCTGAAGCCCGACTGCGCGGCGATCGGCGCCGCGCGGGCCCGCTTCGGTGAGTTCCTGCGCATCCGCTCGTCGTCGCCGGCGTTCGCGCTCGGCTCCCTGGCGGAGGTGCAGCGGCGGGTGAGCTTCCCGGCCTCGGCTCCCGGCGTGTTCACCATGCGGATCGACTCAGGCGGGGTGGACCCGTCGTACTCGTCGATCACGGTGGTGTTCAACGCGACGCCTGCCGTACAGCAGCAGGTGGTCCCCGGTCTGGGCGCCGCGCGCCTGCACCCGGTGCAGGCCGCGGGCGACGACGCGGTGGTCAAGCAGGCGAGGGCCGAGGGCGAGACGCTGACGGTGCCGGGCATGACGGTCGCGGTGTTCGTGACAGGGAAATAGCCGGGTTCACTCCCGCGTGGGCTGATATTTCGCGATCATGTGTGGCATGACCGACGAAGTGGCCCCCGCGGGAGTCGATCCCACGATCCCCAACGCCGCCCGGGTCTACGACTACCTCCTGGGCGGCAAGGACAACTTCAGAGCCGACCGCGAGCTGGCCGAGCTCGTGCTGACCGTGCTGCCCGAGACGCGCGACTCCACCAGGATGTATCGCAGGATGGTGGGCCGCTTCGTGGAGTACCTGGTCGGGCAGGGCGTGCGCCAGTTCCTCGACCTGGGCTCGGGCCTGCCCGCCCACCAGAACGTGCACGAGATCGCCCACCGCTCCGCGCCCGACGCCCGCGTGGTCTACGTCGACAACGATCCTGTGGTGTGCGCCCACGGCCGCGCGCTGCTGGAGGACGAGCCGTCGCTGGTGCGCATGGTCCAGGGCGACGTGCGCGACCCCGGGGCGGTCCTGGCCGATCCCGCCGTGCGCGAGCTGCTCGACTTCTCCCGGCCCGTCGCCGTGCTGATGCTCTTCATCCTGCATTTCGTGCCCGACGCCGAGCGTCCCCACGACATCGTCGAGGGCTACCGCGACGCTCTGGCGCCTGGCAGCTACCTGGCGGTGGCGCACGTGGCGGGCGACACGGTGCCCGAGCGCATCGACCAGGTGGTCGAGCTGTACAAGCACGCCAGCAGCCCGATGTGCCCGCGCGGAGAGGCCGAGGTGCGCGCCTTCTTCGGCGATTTCGAGCTCATCGAGCCCGGCCTGGCCAACGGGGTGGTGGAGGTGTGGCCGTTCGGCGACGGCGAGGACACGGCGTTCTGGGATCCCGAGCTGGCGCGCATGATCTACTCCGGTATCGGCCGGAAGAAATGACCCAGACTTTCCTTTTGACCGATATGACAGCCATGTACCCGCCGGTAGCCTCAAGAACGTGGCGCGAATATGGGCACGAACCCTCCGCGGACGGGTCACGCTCATAGCGGCGGCCGTCGCGGCGTTCGTGCTGCTCCCCGTCGGGATCGGCGGAGTGGTCGCCGCGCGCGGCTTCGTCGAGACCCTGACCTGGACCGAGACCCGCAACACCGCCGCCCAGATCACCGCCCAGCACCGGGAAGGACGCGTCTCCTTCCCCACCGACGCCTACTTCGCCCAGATCGTCACCGCGTCGGGCGACGTCGTCGCCGCCAGCCCCGCCGCCCTCGGCCTGCCCCGGCTCAGCACGGCCTGGCCCACCGCTGACAACCGCATACTCAACACCACCTCGTGCCTGGCCACCGGGTGCCTGCACGTGACCGCCATCCGCGAGTCCACCCGCCCAGAATCGGCCGTGGTCTACGCCGCCCAGCGGTCCCCCGTGATCCTGTCCACCTGGATGCTCGAAGCCATCATCACCGCGCAGATGCTGCTGCTCGTGGCGCTGATCTCGTGGATCACCTGGCTCATGGCCGGGCGCGCGCTGCGCCCCGTCGCCCGCATCCGCGCCCAGCTCGACGAGGTCAACGCCACCGACCTCAGCCGCCGGGTCACCGAGCCCATGACCCAGGACGAGGTCGCCCAGCTCGCCCGCTCCATCAACGGCACCCTCGGCCGCCTCGAACGATCGGCCGAGCAGCAGCGGCAGTTCGCCCACGACGCCTCCCACGAGCTGCGCACCCCCATCGCGGGACTGCGCGCCCAGCTGGAGAGCGCCCAGCTCTACCCCGACGACACCGACGTCGGGGAGCTGGTCGAGGGCGCCCTGCGCGACACCGACCGCATCGAGGCCATCATCACCGACCTGCTGCTCCTGGCCCGGATCGGCTCGCGCGTCGACGTCACCAAGGAGCCCGTCGACCTGGGCATACTGGTCCGCAAGGCGCTCTCCGACCGCTCCGGCGGGGTGCCGATCACGGCGGAGCTCGGCGACGGCATCGTGGTCAACGGGGTGCGCCTGCAGCTGGACCGGCTGCTGGCCAACCTTCTCGACAACGCCGAGCGGCACGCGCTGAGCCGCATCGACATCACGCTGTCGGCGTCGGACGCCGAGGCCGTGCTGACCGTCGAGAACGACGGGCCACCGATCCCCGAGGCCGACCGTGAGCGCATCTTCGAGCGCTTCACGCGCCTCGACTCCGCGCGCAGCCGCGACGAGGGCGGGACCGGCCTCGGCCTGGCCATCGCCCGCGAGGTCGCGCTCGCCCATCGCGGCGCCCTCACCGTCGACCGCGACGCCCGGTTCACCCTGCGCCTGCCCCTCGCCGAGCCGGAGTAGGGCCGAGTGCTCCGGAGGTGCTCGGTCAGCCTCCCTGTTCGAGCCGGGTGATCGCCTTGTCCAGGCGGGCCGTACGGCCGGCCTGCGTGCGTGCCTGCAGCAGCGGCAGGATCACCTGGTAACGCCCCGTCCTGTCGAGCGCCTCGAAGGCCGCGCGGGCCGCCGGGCGCCGCTCCAGCTCCGCGGCCAGGTCGGGCGGCACCGTGACGTTCTTCTGCGACGCGTAGGCCGCCTCCCACCGCCCGTCGGCCTGGGCGGCGCGCACCTCGGCCAGGCCGGGCTCGCGCATGCGCCCCTCGGCCGTCAGCTGCTCGACCTTGTCGACGTTGACGCGCGACCACAGGCTGCGCGGCCGCCGGGGCACGTACTTCTGCAGGTAGTGGGTGTCGGAGTGGGAGCGCCGCTGCCCGGAGATCCACCCCCAGCACAGCCCGATGTCGACCTGCTCGTCCGTCGAGACGGTCGGCAGGCCGCTGCCCTTCTTGGCGACCTTCAGCCATACCCCGGCCGAGGTGGCGTGGTTGGCCTCCAGCCAGGACTCGAACTCCTGCCCGCTGGCGAAGGCGATGACCTCGACGCCGTCGATCTCCTCCACGCTCACGCCCGGCGCGCCAGGGCCAGGTCGGTCAGGATGGTCAGGTCGAGGCCGTCGCCGATGACGCCGGCCATGTCGCCCAGCAGGGCTTCACGCTGCCCGGCGGGCAGGATGCGGTAGGCCGAGATGGAGCGGATGAGGTCCAGGTAGCGCTCGGCCGGATACCACTCGGAGCGACGGTAGCGGCGCTCCTCCAGGTCGGTGAAGCGCCGGTCCTGCGCCAGCCCGTGGTCACGGGCGAAGAAGTCGTCGTCCAGGTCGGAGGCGGAGTAGCGGTGCAGGCTGGAGCCGTCGACGCCGTTGCGCGCGTCGATCTCGGCCAGTGCCCGGTGCACGGCGGGGTCGGCCACGCTGTAGATGTTCCAGAACAGCGCCAGCCCGCCGCCGGGCGCCAGGGCGGCGTGGGCCAGGTCCGAGCGCCGCTCGGGGTCGACCCAGTGCCAGGCCTGGGCGCAGTAGAGCAGCTGGAAGGCGCGGTCGGGCTCGAAGTCCTCGAAGACGCCCACGACGATCCGCGCCCGGGGGCAGTGGCCACGGAGCACCTCGGCCATGCGGGGGTCGGGCTCGACGCAGGTCAGGTCGACGCCGCGGGCGGCGAAGCCCACGCTGGCCTTGCCCGAGCCCGCGCCCACCTCCAGGACCGGTCCCGGTCCCGCGTAGGCCAGCACGTCGGAGATCAGCTGGTCCGGGTATCCGGCGCGCGCCGACTCGTACTGCTCGACCGCCTCCCCGAAGATCACATTCCGCTCGATCACCGGAACCCCCTCATTTCGCTACGGACCGACGATTCAATCACGATCTCCCGGCGCGGCCTTGAGCGCCTCCACCAGCCGGTCGGTCTCGGCGGTCAGCAGCGGCAGGTCGGCGGCGGGGTCGGCCGAGCGCGCCAGCATCATGCCCGCCTCGCAGAGCGCGCCGAAGACCAGCCTGGCCCTGGTCGCGGCCAGCCGCTCGTCACCGGTGGCCATCACGAACCCGGCCTCGATGACGCTCAGCAGGTGGTGGTGCTCGGCGGCGCGCACGACCTCCCAGCCCAGGACGGCGGGCGCGTCGACCATCACGATCCGCGCGAAGCCGGGGTCGAGGCAGTGCTGCAGGAAGGTGCGGGCGCCCAGCCGCAGCGCGCTCCCCTGGTCGGCGCCCGAGGCGGCGATGCCGACCAGCTTGGCCGAGACCTCGCCCAGCTCGGCCTCGAAGGCGGCGCGCAGCAGCGGCGCCTTGCCGCCGAAGTGGTGGTAGGCGGCGCCCTTGGTGACACCCGCCGCCGCGGCGACGGCGTCGATGGAGGTGGCGGCGTATCCGGCGGCGCCGAACAGCGCGCGGGCGGCGCGGACCAGCGCGGTCGTGGTCTCGTCGGTGCGTTCAGCCTGGGTTCGCCGAATCATTGTTCGAAACTCCATTGACTTACATACTCGGGGTACGTAACTTCGATAGGGCAGATACGTACCGACAGTATGAATCATGGAGGTGCGAGATGTCCCATCCCCTCATCGCCGTCTACGGCGCCACGGGGCACACCGGACGCCTTGTGGCGTCGGAGCTCAGAGCCCGCGACCGCGACATCGTCCTGGCCGGACGTGACGGCGGCGCGCTGAAGGCGCTGTCCGACGAGTTCGGGGGGCCGCCGGTGCACGAGGCCCCCGTCGACGACCCCGGCGCGTTACGCGCCCTCGCCGAGCGGGCGGACGTGCTGATCCACTGCGCGGGCCCGTTCACCCACACCGGGCGCCCGCTGGCCACGGCGGCCGTGGAGGGCGGCTGCCACTACGTCGACCACGCGCTCGAACAACACCACACGGCCTGGCTCTTCGACGAGATGCAGGAACCCGCCCGCCGGGCGGGCGTCACGATGATCACCGCCATGAGCTTCTACGGCGGCATCGGCGACCTGCTGGCGGGCGCCACCGCCGCGGGGTCGGAGGACATCGAGCGGGTCGTGCTCGGCTACGCCGTCAGCGACTGGCTGCTGACCACCGGCGCCAAGCGCACCGCCGAACTGCTGTTCGCCGACACGCGCAGGATCACCTACGACGCGGGTGCCCGGCACGTCGGCTACGTCGAGCCGCGCAACGCCGTCTTCCCCTTCCCGCCGCCGCTCGGACCGCGCACGATGATCGCCCCGGTGCCCTTCTCCGAGGTGGTCACCGTCCCCAGGCACGTGCGGACCGCACGGGTCGAGGCCCAGCTCACCGCCGCCACCTTCGAGCAGGAGGGGGTCTTCACCAGCGAGCACGCCGACGCGGCGGCGCGGGCGGGCTCGCGCTTCATCGTGGCCGCCCAGGTGGTCACCGCCGCCGGCGGCTCCGCCGGCCAGGTGAGCGGGCGCGACCTGTGGCGGCTGAGCGCCGTCGCCTCGGTGGAGGCCGCCGTACGGCTGGCCGACGCGCCGCACGAGCCCGGCGTGTACGGCCCCGCCGAGGCCTTCCCCGCCGAGGAGTTCCTGCGCGACCTCGAACGGCTCGGCCTGCTCTCCTACTCGGGAAGGACCCGCTCATGATCCCCACGGCCGGCCACCGGGGAAGGACACGCCCATGATCCTCGTGACCGGAGCGGCCGGAGGGCCACAGGGCGGGACCGGACGGCAGGTCGTCGAGCTGCTGCTCCAGCGGGGCGAGCAGGTGCGCGCCTTCGTACGCGCCGACGACCACCGGGCCGGACAGCTGCGCAAGCTCGGCGCCGAGGTCGTCGTCGGAGACCTGCGCGAGATCACCTCGGTACGGCCGGCGATGCGCGGCGTCACCCGCGCCTACTTCACCTACCCGGTGACCGCCGGGCTGCTCGACGCCACGGCGGTGTTCGCCGCCGCCGCCCGCGAGGCGGGGGTGGAGCGGGTCGTCGAGGTCTCCCAGCTCGACGCCTCCCCCGAGGCGGGCACGCCGCGCATGCGCCGCCACTGGCTGTCGGAGCAGGTCTTCGACTGGGCCGGCGTGGGAGCGGTGCACCTGCGGGCGGCGGTGTTCTTCGAGAACCTCGCGGTGATCGCCGCCGCCTCCGGCGACACGGAGCTGGCGATGCCCCTGGGCGGGCGCGACACGCTGGTGCCGCTCGTGGCCGCCGAGGACGTGGCCAGGGTGGGCGCGGGCGTGCTGCTCGAACCCGGTCCCGTCGATCCCGTCTGCCTGGTGACCGGCCAGATGGCGAGCGTCGGCGAGGCGGCCGACGCGCTCGGCGTGCCGTACGTCGACGTGCCGCCGCAGGAGTGGGAGCGGCGGGCGATGGAGATCTACCGCGACGCCTACGCCGTGGAGCACCTGACGCATCTGTGGGCGCTGTTCCGCTTCATCGGCACCGGGCGGCATCCGCTGTACTTCGTCACCGACACCATCGAGCGGTACGGCGAGCGTGCCCCGATGACGCTCGCCGCCTTCGCCCGGGGGCGCTGACGTGCCGGGCGGCGGGCGAGAGGGAGGCTCGCCCGCCGCCACGACGTCGTGGGCCGCATCATGCGTGCCGGATCAGGCGTGCTGGAGCGCCTTCTCCTCCTGGGCGGGCTCCCCGTCGTCGTGCTCGTCGAGCAGCGTCGCCTCGTCGAACGGGTCGCCGCCGCCCAGCACCAGCGCGGCCCGCTCCTTGTCGAACCCGCCCGTCCAGTGTCCGACGAGCACGGTGGCGACCGCGTTGCCGGCGAAGTTCGTCAGCGCGCGGGCCTCGGACATGAAGCGGTCGATGCCCACGATGAGGCCGACGCCCTCGACGAGGTCGGGGCGGTGCGACTGCAGGCCTCCCGCCAGGGTGGCCAGGCCCGCCCCGGTGACGCCCGCCGCGCCCTTCGACGCGATGATCATGAAGACGAGCAGCGAGATCTGCTCCCCGATCGACAGCGGGGCGCCGGTCGCCGAGGCGACGAAGAGCGTCGCCATGGTCAGGTAGATGGCGGTGCCGTCGAGGTTGAAGGAGTAGCCGGTCGGCACCGTGATGCCGACGACGGGGCGGCTGACGCCCAGGTGCTCCATCTTGGCGATCAGGCGGGGCAGGGCCGACTCCGAGGAGGAGGTCGACAGGATCAGCAGGAACTCCCGGCCGAGGTAGCGCAGCAGCGACCAGAGGTTGACCCGCGTGACGAACCACAGCAGCGGCCCGAGCACCACGGCGACGAACAGCAGGCAGGTCACGTAGAAGCCGAGCATGATGACGGCCAGCGACTGCAGCGCCTTGATGCCCGTCGAGCCCACCACCGCGGCGATGGCGCCGAACGCGCCGACGGGCGCCAGCCACATGATCATCGCCAGGATGCGGAAGACCAGCCGCTGGATGTGCTGCAGGCCGTTGAGTACCGGCGTGCCTCGCGAGCCCATCGCCTGCAGGGCGAAGCCCACGAGCAGGGCGACGAGCAGGGTCTGCAGCACCTGCCCTTGCGTGAAGGCCGACACCAGGGTGGTGGGGATGATCCCGAGCAGGAAGGTGACCGTGTCGCTCTCGCCGCCCTTGGCCGCCTCGGCCATCGCGGCCTGCTTGGCCGCGTCGGTGAGCTGCAGCCCGGCGCCCGGGTCGAGCAGGTTGCCGACGGCCAGGCCGATCACCAGGGCGACGGTCGACATGGCCAGGAAGTAGCCGAGCGCCAGTCCGCCCACGCGGCCGACCTTGGCCGCCTTGGAGACCGAGCCGACGCCCAGCACGATCGTGCAGAAGATGATCGGGCTGATCATCATCTTGATCAAGTTGACGAAACCGGTGCCGAGGGGCTTCAGTTCCTTGCCGGCCTCGGGCCAGACGAAACCGACCACGATGCCGGCCAGGACCGCGATTATCACGGCCAGGTAGAGATAACGCGTGCGATCACGCATGGGGGATGCTCCCTGGGCTCTTGACGATGTCCCCAGATGGTGCGTTCCCGAGTGACGCAGGTCACCATTGCGTACGTTTCGTTCACAGGAGAGACCGGGTCGTTATGAGAAGGTGGAGCCTCGCCGCGCAGATGCTGGCCCTGCAACTGGTCGTGGTGGTGGTCACGGTGACCGGCGGGGCCGTACTCGCCCTGGTCCAGGCGCACGACCTGCTGACCGACGAGGCCGAGGCCACCGCCCTGGCGGTGGCCGAGAGCGTGGCCGTCTCCCCCGACGTGGTGCAGGCGCTGTCGACCGGCGATCCCTCCGTCACCCTGCAGCCCTACGCCCGGCGGGTGCAGGTGGAGACCGGCGTCGACTTCATCACCATCATGGACACCTCGGGGCTGCGCTACACCCATCCCAATCCGGCGCAGATCGGCAAACCCTTCCTCGGCCACATCGAGGAGGCGGTGGCGGGCAGGAGCTTCACCGAGACCTACACCGGCACGCTGGGACTGTCCATGCGGGCCGTGGTCCCCGTCTTCGCCGAACGGCGGGTGGTCGCCCTGGTCAGCGCGGGCATCACCGTCGAACGCATCTCCGCCAGGCTCCTGGCGCAGGCGCCGTGGACGGCCCTGATCGCCGCCGCGGGCCTCGGTGCGGGCGCGGGCGGCTCGTGGCTGGTGGGGGCCAGGCTGCGCCGCCAGACCCACGGGCTCGGGCCGGTGGAGCTGGCCCGCATCCACGACCACCACGACGCGATCCTGCACACCGTCCGCGAGGGGCTGCTCCTGGTGGGCGACGACGGCACGCTCATCCTGTGCAACGACGCCGCCCGCACCCTGCTCGGCCTGCCACCCGACGCCGAGGGCCGCGCGGTGGCGGAGCTGGGCCTGCCCTGGCCGCGACCAACGGGGAAGCCGGGGACGCCAGGGGTGCCGGGAACCGACACGCAGGGCGCCACTGACGAGATCCACCTGGTCGGCGACCGGGTGCTCGCCGTCAGCGCCGCCCCCAGCCGCCTCGGCACCGTCGTCACCCTGCGCGACCACACCGAGCTGCAGGCCCTGGCCGGCCAGCTCGACGCCGAGCGCGGCTTCGCCGACTCCCTGCGCGCCGCCGCCCACGAGTCGGCCAACCGCCTGCACACCGTCATCACCCTCGTCGAGCTGGGCCGCCCCGAGCAGGCCGTCGCGTTCGGTACGGCGGAGCTCAAGGCCGCCCAGGAGCTGGCCGACCGCGTCATGGCGTCGGTGCGCGAGCCCGTCCTGGCCGCGCTGCTGCTCGGCAAGAGCGCCGCGGCGGCCGAACGCGGCGTGGAGTTGTCGATCGACGAGGCCAGCCACCTGCCCGACACCCTTCCCGGCATCCGCGACCTGGTCACCGTCCTGGGCAACCTGATCGACAACGCCATCGAGGCGGCGCGCGGGCAGGCGGGGGTGCTGGTGCGGGCACGCGACGGCGAGCTGCTCGTCCAGGTCTCCGACGACGGTCCGGGGCTGACGCATCCCGACGCCTTCTCCAAGGGCTGGACCACCAAGGGTGACGGACGGGGCCTGGGGCTGGCTCTGGTGGGCTCCGCCGTACGCAGGCTGAAGGGCACGGTCGAGGTGACGGGCTCGACGTTCACCGTCCGCGTGCCGTACCCGGGTGAGGCCGCTCAGGACGTGAGGCCGACATCCGGGTGAGACCGCTCAGAAACGTGCAGCCGTAACCCGGGTGAGCCGCTCAGAAGGCGAAGCCGCCCGGCCTGCCGTTGCGGTCGGCGATCAGCCCGGCCAGCGTCGACACGGCGATCTCCGCCGGCGTCTGCGAGCCGATGTTGAGCCCGATCGGCCGATGAACGCGCGCGATCTCCTCGGCGGGCACGCCCAGCTCGGCCAGCGCGGCGACGTGGGGCGCGCTGTGCCGGGGGCTGCCCATGATGCCGATCCACCTGGCCGGCGTCTTGAGCAGCTCCTGCAGCACGGGGCCGATCTCGTCGCGGTGGTGGTCGGTCAGCACCACGTCGGCGCCGCCGCCGACGAAGCCGAGGTCGCGGACCGAGGCCGCGCCGGGCAGGCCGCGCCCGGGGTCGGGGTCGTACAGGTACGTCGCGAACCCCAGCTCCGCGCCGAAGCGCAGCAGGCACTCGGCCACCGGCGTGGCGAAGACGGCCACCAGGGTGCGCCTGCCGTCGTGCGGCGCGGTCTGGCCGTGGGCGACCGCGCAGGACGGGTCTACGTCATGGGAATGCGCCATGCCCGCAGTCTGGCACCCCGCGGGGCCGGGGCACGACGGCCACGCGGGTCACATACGCTCGGCGGGGTGAGCCATCGGGTGCTGGTCGTCGAGGACGAGGAGATCACCGCGGAAGCCAACCGCGTCTACGTGGAGCGGGTCCCCGGCTTCGAGGTGGTCGGCGTCGTGCGCTCGGGCACCGAGGCGCTCAGGTTCCTCAAGAGCCGGCCGGTCGACCTGGTGCTGCTCGACTTCTACCTGCCCGACATGCACGGGCTCGACGTCTGCAGGGCGATCAAGGCGGCCGACCTGACGTGCGACGTGATCGCGGTGACGTCGGCCAGGGATCTGGCCATGGTGCGCCAGGCCGTCTCGGCCGGCATCGCGCAGTATCTGCTCAAGCCGTTCACCTTCGCCACCCTGCGCGAGAAGCTCACCAGATACGCCGCCTTCCGCGCCACGGAAGGCGAGGTCAGCGGCCAGGGCGAGGTCGACAGGGCGCTCGCGGCGCTGCGCGGCAGCGGCGCCTCGGCGCTGCCCAAGGGCCTGACGCAGGACACCTTCGACGCCGTGACCGCGGAGCTGCGCCGTACGCCGGAGGGCCTGTCCGCCCAGGCGGTCGCCGAGCGGGTGGGCGTGTCGAGGGTGACCGCCAGACGCTACCTGGAGCACCTCGTCGACACCGGCGTCGTGCAGAGGGT
This sequence comes from Nonomuraea soli, assembly GCF_013761175.1. GTDB lineage: Bacteria > Actinomycetota > Actinomycetes > Streptosporangiales > Streptosporangiaceae > Nonomuraea > Nonomuraea soli. Next base: position 526,661 of record NZ_JACDUR010000002.1, on the reverse strand, counting down.
GCCGCAGTACGGCGGGGTGGGGCGGCCGGAGCTGCTCTACCGGATAACCGTGCAGAGTTAACGGCGAGTTCAGCCCGGACACCCGGTGAGGTCGGATTGCGTGGCTAGGTTCCTTGGCACTTCAAGGAATTGTAGGGAGTCACGTTGCGAGTCCTGGCCGTCATCCCCGCCCGTGGAGGTTCGGCGGGCATCCCCCTCAAGAACCTCGCCCCGGTAGGCGGGGTGCCGCTCGTGGTGCGGGCGGTGCGCGCCTGCCTGCGCGCGGAGTCGATCGACGCCGTCGTGGTCAGCACCGACCACGAGGAGATCGCCCGGGCCGCTCGGGAGGCGGGGGCCGAGGTCGTCCTCCGGCCCGAGGAGCTGAGCGGCCCGCGGTCCTCCAGCGAGTCGGCGGTGCTGCACACGCTGGAGTCGCACGAGGCCGACGTCGTCGTCCTGGTGCAGTGCACCAGCGCCTTCATCGACCACCACGACCTTGACGAGGCGGTCCGCACCGTGCTCGACGGCGGTGCCGACGTGGTCTTCTCCGGTACGGCTTCGCACGCCTTCCTGTGGACCACCGCCGGGTCCGGCGTCAACCACGACCCGGCGCGCAGGCCCATGCGCCAGGAGCGCGACCCCGAGTACCGCGAGACCGGCGCCTTCTACGTCATGCGCGCCGCCGGGCTGCGCGAGCACGGTCACCGCTTCTTCGGCACGATCGCGGTGCAGGAGGTTCCCGCCAAGCACGCGATCGAGGTCGACGAGCCCCAGGACCTGGAGATGGTCCGGGCGCTCGCGCCCTTCGTGGACGAGCCGGAGCCGATCGACGTCGACGCGGTGATCACCGACTTCGACGGCGTGCACACCGACGACCGCGCCTACGTCGACTCCGAGGGCCGCGAGATGGTGCTGGTCAGCCGCGCCGACGGCATGGGCGTCTCGCTGCTCAAGCGTGCCGGGGTCAAGGTGCTGGTCATGTCGACCGAGCAGAACCCGGTGGTGAGCGCGCGGGCGCGCAAGCTGGGCGTGCCGGTGCTGCAGGGGCTGACCGACAAGCGCACGGTGCTGCGCGACTGGCTGGCGATCGAGAAGCTCGACCCCGCCCGCGTCGCCTACGTCGGCAACGACGTCAACGACCTGGGGCCGATGTCGCTGGTGGGCTGGCCGGTCACGGTGCCCGACGCGCACCCGCGGGTGCGGGCCGCCGCCCGGGTGGTGCTCGGCACCGCCGGTGGCGCGGGAGCCGTACGGGAGCTGTGCGAGCGGGTGCTGGCCGCCAAGCCCGAGATCTCCTCGCACCAGCCCGCCACCCGGCCGCTGCTGGGGCCCGTCGCGATCGGCGACGTCCTGGTGGGAGACGGCCAGCCGGTGTACGTGATCGCCGAGATCGGCATCAACCACAACGGCGACGTCGAGATCGCCAAGCGCCTCATCGACGTGGCGGCCGAGGCCGGATGCCAGGCGGTCAAGTTCCAGAAGCGCACCCCGGAGATCTGCGTCCCCGACGAGCAGAAGGGGCAGATCCGGCAGACGCCGTGGGGCGAGATGACCTACCTGGAGTACAAGCTCCGCACCGAGTTCGGGCACGAGCAGTACCGGGAGATCGCCGCCCACGCCTACAAGCGGGGGCTGCAGTGGTTCGCCTCGCCGTGGGACGCGCCGAGCGTGGACTTCCTGGAGGAGCTCGAGGTGCCGGTGCACAAGGTCGCCTCGGCCAGCGTCGCCGACCACGAGCTGCTGCGCGCGCTGGCCGCCACCGGCAAGCCGATCATCCTGTCGACCGGCATGTCGACGCTGGCCGAGATCGACAGGGCGGTGGAGATCCTCGGCACCGGCCGGCTGATCATGATGCACGCGACCAGCACCTACCCGCTGCCGCCCGAGGAGGCCAACCTCCGCGCGATCACCACGCTCAAGGAGAGGTACGGCGTGCCCGTCGGCTACTCCGGCCACGAGCGCGGCCTGCAGATCTCGCTGGCCGCGGTGACGCTGGGCGCGGTCACCGTCGAGCGGCACATCACCCTCGACCGCACGATGTGGGGCAGCGACCACGCCGCCTCGCTCGAACCGAACGGCCTGGAGCACCTGGTGCGCGACATCCGCATCATCGAGCAGGCCATGGGCGACGGCATCAAGCGGGTCTTCCCCGGCGAGGAGGCGCCCAAGGCGCGGCTGCGGCGGGTCACCGTCTGACGATGATCACCCTTTCCGTCATCGTGCCCATCCGCGACGGCGAGCGTTTCCTGCCCGACGCGCTCGCCTCGCTGGGCCGCAACATCCGCCGCGACTTCGAGTTCATCGTCGTCGACGACGGTTCCGTGGACGCCACCCGGCAGATCCTCGACGAGAGCGACCTGCCGGGCCTGTCGGTGATCAGCCACGAACGCCCGGTGGGCCTGGCCGACGCGCGCAACGCCGGGCTCAAGCTGGCCGCGGGGCGTTACGTGACCTACCTCGACGGCGACGACTGGCTGGCGCCCGGCTACCTGGCGCGGCTGGTGTCCGCCATCGAGGAGCTCGGCTGCGACTTCGTGCGCGTCGACCACGTGCAGGTCGAGGGGCGCAAGCGGGTCGTGCACCGGGCCCCGGTCTCCCGCCGCGGGGAGAAGCTGGTCCCGCGCGAGCACATCCTGCCGGCCGATGTGAAGACCATGGTCGACTACCCGTACGCGTGGGCCGGGATCTACCGCCGCTCGCTCGGCGAGCTGCTGCGTTTCCCCGGCTCGCTGCACACCGCCGAGGACCGCCCGTGGATCTGGCGGCTGCACAGGGAGGCGGGCTCGTTCGCCGCGGTCTCCCTGGCGGGGCTCTTCTACCGCAGGCAGGTCGCCGGCTCGCTCACCCAGGTGGGCGACGAGCGGCAGCTGCACTTCTTCGACGCCTTCGAGCTGGTCTTCAAGGAGGTCGAGGAGGAGTTCATGGCCAAGGCGGTGCGCAACTTCTGCGCCCTGCTCGGCCACCATCTGGAGATCGCCGACCGGCTCACGCCCGAGCTGCGCGCGCGCTTCGCCGAGCGTGGCGCCGAGCTGGTCCGCCGCCTGCCGTCCGGCCTGGTCGCCTCGGCCGTGGGCGGCATGTCCGTGGAACGCGAGACGGTGCTGCGCCACCTGGTGCCGGAGATCGCGCCCAGCCCCCGCGTCCGGCGGGATCGGGAGGAACCCTGATGACCACGGTCTACTACGCCTCGACGTTGTTCGGGGCGATGACGCTGGCCGCCGCGATGGACGACGGCCGCTTCACCGGCAGCGGCGAGCGGCTCCTGATCGTGGCGAACAACTCGGCCATCCCCGAGGTCGCCACCCCTGTGGACCAGACGCCCGGTTTCGCCGTCCTGCGCGAGCGTTTCGACCGGATCGTCTCCTGGAACGAGCTCATCGCCCCGCTGCACCCCGCCGACTGGAAGGCCAGGGTCATCGAGGTGCCCATGCTGGAGCGGCTGCTCGCCTCGCACCTGCGGCTCGGGAACGTCGAGGAGCTGGTGCTGGAGTCCATCGCGGTGACGCCGGCCCGCACGATCGCCGGGCTGATCCGCGACTGCCCGATCACCGTCTACGCCGACGGCCTGATGAGCTACGGGCCCACCCGCGACCCGCTGCCCGCCGAGATCTTCCGCCGCATCACCCGCCTGCTCCACCTGGACCTGGTGCCGGGTCTCCAACCGCTGCTGCTGAGTGAGTACGGCGTGGCGGCCGCGACCGTCCCGGCCGAGACGTTCCTGCACGTCGTCGACCTGGTGGCGCAGAGCGCCCCCGACATGCTCGCCGCCGACGCGATGATCCTGGGGCAGTACCTGTCCGCGCTCGACCTGCTCACCGCCCAGGAGGAGGCCGAGCTCCACACCGGCCTGCTGCGCGGGCTGGTCGCCCTGGGCCACTCCACGGTCGCCTTCAAGCCGCACCCGGCGGCTGGGCGACGGCACACCCAGCTGCTGCGCCAGGCCGCGGAGGACGTCGGCGTGCGCCTGGTCGTGGCGGGCGGCGACGTGCCCGCCGAGGTCTGCTTCGCCGCCCTGCGGCCGCGCCTGGTGGCCGGCTGCTTCTCCACCGGCCTGGCCACCGCGAGCAGCTTCTTCGGCATCCCGGTCGCGACCCACGGCACCGACCTGGTGCTGGAGCGGCTCAAGCCGTACGAGAACAGCAACCGCGTGCCCGCGACCATCGCCGACGCGCTGCTGCCCAGGCTCGGCCCGTCGGGGGTGCTCTCCGACCCGACCGCGGTCGACCTGGGCGAGCTGGTGCGCGCCGTCGGCTACTGCATGCAGCCGGAGAACCTGCCCGGCCTGCGCTCCTCGGCCGCCGCGTACGTCGAGCGGCACGGATCGGCGCGCTACTTCAAGAAGCAGCGGCTGGAGGCCGTGGGCCTGCTGCCCGCAGCCGAGCGCCCGGGGACGCTGGCCAAGATCCGCCGCAGGCTGGCGCGCGCGTTGTGAACCCGTTGATCCTCGGCCCGCACCGTTCCGGATCGGCCGGGTGACCGAGCGGCCACCCGGCGACCTGGCTCGTCGGGTGGCCGGGCGCATGCCGAGCTACCGCAAGCCCCTGTGAGGTCCGGCGTGCCGGTTCAGCTCAGGACGCGGCGCAGGCGCCTTTTGGCGCGGTAGCCGACGCGCAGCAGGCGGGGCGGCACCTCGACGCGCAGCCTGGCGCGCCTGCGGGCCGCCTCGTGGGCGGGGCCCTCCAGGAGTGAGCGCGGCTGCGTGCGGGGCCCGGCGACCAGCGCCGTCAGCAGGCCCACCCAGGTGCTCTCCCGCTGGAAGTAGTTCTCCTCGCACCAGCCGGGCAGGGGCGCGCGGAAGTCGCCGCGTGCCAGGTCGCCCAGGTCGCCGAGCAGGCCGCTGCCCTCGAACACCAGGTTGATCATCTCGGCGCTGACGCCGAAGTCGTCGAGGACCAGCGACGGCACCCGCCAGGCGATCGCCTCCAGCGCGGCGGTGGAGCTGACGGTGACGAAGCCCGCCGCCCCGGCCAGGTGCTCGCCCATCGGACCGGCGGCGAAGGTGAGCCTGCCCGGCTCGCCCAGCTCGCGCCAGAGCCGCTGGTACGGGTGGCGTTCGTTGTGCGTCTGCCGCTCCCCCTCCAGAGCCCGCAGCTTCACCACCACCTCGAGCTCCGGCCGGGCGGCGGCGAGCTCGGCCAGCGCGAGCAGGATCCGCTCGCGCTCCTCGCGGGCCACGGGCACCTTGGCCTGCGTCGCGAAGACCACCTTGGAGCCGCTCCCGCCCTCCGCTCCGGCGGGTACGGCGGAGCGCAGGAACGGGAGCCTGGCCAGGCCCACCGACCCTCCTCCGCCCAGCCGCCGCCCGATCTCCTCGAACTCGGCCACCTCACGCCCGCTGTGCGCGACGAACAGGTCGCACGCGCTGCGGAACAACCAGGCCTTCTCCGTGGCGGGCACCGCGATGCCGGGCAGGCCGGTGACGAAGACCGCGCCCAGGCCCTTCAGCACCTCCGAGACCAGGACGTCCACGACGGGCCCCGTGCACGCGACGAGCACCGCGTCGGGCCGCAGCCGCTCGGCCGTACGCCGGAGCGAGCGCGCGGACAGCACCGGCGGGGCGGGGCGCCCGCCCACGGCGGCGGCGATCTGCTCGGCCGAGGGCACGATGGGCGTACGGATCACCGCCAGCTCCGTGCGGCACCCGTCCGGAAGGTCGCCGAGCAGGCTGGCCGCCCACTTGAGATAGGAGTCCGAGTCGGCCACGGCCAGGATCTTCAACGAGCTGCTCCAGTGAGATGGGATCGGAGTGCGGGCGCGGCCCGGCTGGTCCACCAGTCGTCGGGCACGTCCACGCCCTCGACGGCGACCCCGCGCGGGCTGAGCAGCACGCGCAGGGAGCTGATGGCGGTCGAGGGCAGGCTCAGCACACGCTGGTCGGCGGCCAGGCCGCGCAGGCTCAGCTCGGCGGGCACGCCGGGTTCGTGCATGGTGACGCCGGGCCGCTCGCGGATCACGGCCAGGTCGGCGGGGTCCTCGCGGCGGTGCGGGAAGTAGGCCAGCGGCTCCTGCTCGGCCAGGCCGGTGATCCAGCGCAGGTAGCGGTCGCGGTGCACGAGACCGTTGCGGACCAGGGAGGTGCCCAGGACGACGGTGCGCTCGGGCGGGCCCGGCTCGCGCAGCGGCTGCGCCCGCAACCAGGCGAAGTCATGCGTGACCAGGGAGAATCCGGCCTTGTGAACGGCTTGCGCGAGATCCTCGCCCGCCTCCAGCGCCGTGAAGACCGTCACGTTGCGGCGGTTGCGGCGCATGCGGTGCGCGACCAGCAGCCCGAGCGCGGCGCGCAGCCGTCCGGGCGTCGCCCTGGCCCGCAGCAGCGGCCTGACCTTCGGGTCGGCCAGCAGTTCGAGCAGGCGGATCGTGGCCAGGCCGTCGTCCACGACGACGGCACGGCGCTCGCGCGACAGCAGCCAGCGCAGCTGCACCCTGCCGGAGAAGGCGTCACCCACGACGCCGACGCCGCCGGGCATGCGCTCGCGCGGCTCGCCCAGCTCCAGCCCGTCGGGCAGGCCCAGCCTGAGCAGCTCCCTGCGGGTCGCCTTCAGCGCCCGCTGGCCGGCTCTGGGCACGATCAGCGTGGAGCCGCCGAGCAGCCCCGCGTGATGGGCCTCGACGGCGCAGATCATCTGGAGCGGCGACTCCACCCACGCCGTCTCCCGCTTGCTGTTCACCGCTGCCCGACAGTAGACCGCCCGGCTGAAGCCGCCGGTAACGCACGGTGAACAATGGACTCATGAACTCACTGCTGCTCAACACCGACGGTGTCCAGATACCCCAGCTCGGCTACGGCGTGTGGCAGGTGCCCGCCGGAGAGGCGGAGGAGGCGGTGAGCCTGGCCCTGCAGGCCGGCTACCGCAGCATCGACACCGCGAAGATCTACGGTAACGAGGAGGGCGTGGGCCGGGCCGTACGCTCCTCCGGCATCGCGCGCGACAAGCTCTTCATCACCACCAAGCTCTGGAACGACGAGCACCACCGGGCTGAGGAGGCGTTCGAGGAGAGCCTGGCGCGGCTCGGGCTCGACCACCTCGACCTCTTCCTGATCCACTGGCCGGCACCCTCCCAGGATCGTTATGTCGAGGCGTGGAAGGGTTTGGAGCGGCTTTACCGTTCCGGGAGGGTGCGCGCCATCGGCGTCTCCAACTTCACGATCCCCGCCCTGGAGCGGCTGATGAACGAGACGGAGATCGTGCCCTCGATCAACCAGATCGAGCTGCACCCGAACTTCCCGCAGCCGGAGCTGCGCGCCTTCCACGAGGCCAACGGCATCCTCACCGAGGCCTGGAGCCCGCTGGGCCAGGGGCGCGGGCTGCTCGACGATCCCGCGCTGGCCCAGCTCGGCAGCAAGCACGGGCGCACCCCCGCGCAGATCGTGCTGCGCTGGCACATCCAGCTCGGCAACGTCGTCATCCCCAAGTCGGTGACCCCGGCGCGGATCAAGGAGAACTTCGACGTGTTCGGCTTCATCCTCGACCCGGAGGACATGGCCGCCATCGGGGCGCTCAACACCGGGACCCGACTTGGTCCCGACCCTGCGCAATTCGGCTAAATTACGGGCATTCCGTGACCTGCGCGTTTACGGATTTGTAATCTCCTTGCCTGATGTATTACCTTTTGGGCACGTCCGGGCTACCCGGACGTTGCCTGACCACCTATTCGCAGGTCACAAGCCTGCGACCGCTGAATCCGCATCCTGCGGAACCGGGGACCCACTCAGTCCCACCGGGGCGAATGATCGGCCCTCCGATCTAGGACAGCTTCACGTCCGAGCCCGTCAGCTAACCCGGTAAGCGGTATGAAGCGAGGAGAGTCCCCCTTCCATGGCTAAGCACCGCCGAGTTCGTCCGACCAAGGTTCACTACGTCTCCGCCGCCCTCACGGCCAGCGTCTTCGCCGCAGGCCTCGGCGTGGCCCCCGCCCACGCGGACAACGGAATCGACGCCACCGACGTCACCGCTCTCAAGGCGCTGTCACCCAAGCTCGACCTCGGCATCGCCGCGGCCGCCGCCTCCGGCGCCAAGGCCGCCGCACCCGTCGAGGGCTCCCCGGGCAAGGCCGCCCCCGCCATGCCGTCCGTCACCAAGGTCCTGTCGCTGGCCAAGCAGCAGATCGGCGTCAAGGAGAACTCCAGCGGCGGCGGCACCAAGTTCCAGGACTGGTACTCCAAGTCCAAGCGCGCCGCCGAGACCGTCGCCCGCGACGGCGGCAACCGCACCGCCTACCTGAACGCCGCCTGGTGCGCGATGTTCGTCTCCTGGGTCGGTGAGCAGACCGGCGGCCGCACCACCATCGGCTGGGACGCCTACACCCCGACCTACGCCAACTGGTTCAAGGCCAACAAGCGCTGGGGCACCACCGCCAAGCCCGGCTCGGTCGTCTTCTTCTCCTGGAACGGCAGCAAGAGCCTCAGCTCCATCCAGCACGTCGGCTTCGTCGAGAAGGACAACGGCGACGGCACCATCACCACCGTCGAGGGCAACACCGGCAACGGCAAGGTCGAGCAGCGGGTGCGCCCCAAGTCCCAGGTCGTCGGGTACGGTTACCCGTCCTACGGCAAGTAAGCCCCCTCCCCCTAGCGCGTGGTGTGAGCGCCTCCGTTGACATGCAGGGTCTGGCCGGTGATGTGGCGGGCCCCCGCGGAGGCGAGGAACGCCACCGTCCGCGCGAGATCGTCGGGAGTGCCCGGCCGTTTGTCGTGCGTCTCCTCGATCAGGAGCGCGCGCCGCTCCTCGGTGAGGCCGTCGCGGAAGAACTCCGTCGCCTCGATGTAGCCGGGAGCGATCACGTTGCAGGTGATGCCACGCGGGCCCAGGGCCGCTGACTGGAAGGCGTTCCACGCCGCCAGGGCGGCCTTGGCCGCGCCGTAGGAGCCACCGCGACGCTCGGCGGCGATCGAGCCGATGCTGATCACCGAGGCGCCCGGCTGGAGCAGGTGCTCGAAGGCGGCAGTGGTCAGCACGGCGGTCAGCACGTTCTGCGCGAAGGCCGACTCCCACTGCCGCCCCACCGCGGCCAGACGTTCCCCCTCGTCGCCTCCCGCTCCGTCGCCTCCCGCTCCGTCGCGGCCCGTGACCGTCACCGCGGGCCGCGACTCGGGCAGGCCACCGGCCGCGTTCACCAGCACGTCCGGCGCCCCGACACGAGCCGCCAGCACGGCCACCTGCGCGGGATCCGCCGCGTCACACACGACGCCGATCACACGGCCATCCACACCGGCGAACTCCTGGCCCGGCCTCTCGGCGCCCCCGCCGACCACCCCGCCGACCACCCCACCGGCTAACCCGCCAGCCAACCCACCAGCCGACCCGCTGGCCATTTCGCCAGCCAGCCCACCAGCCGACTCGCCAGCCAGCCCACCGGACGGCCCGTCGGCCGACCCGAGCGCCGTCTCTCCAGGCGCCCCCTCCACCGACGCACCGAGCAGGGCGAGTTCCCCCACCGCCGCCTCCAGGCGGTCGGCGCGCCGGCCGGTGATGACCACGCGAGCCCCCTCCTCCACGAACCGGGCCGCCACCGCCCGCCCGATCCCCGTGCCCCCTCCGGTGACAAGCACCACGCGAGTCATGACCCCTCCTGTATGTTTAGCCCTAAACGTAGGACGGCAACGTAACACACCCCGGAGGCCCCGCCCCATGACCATCTCGCCGCGTCAGATCGCCCGGGCATGGGAGCGCGAGCGTCCCGGCACCCCCACCGGCTCGATCGAGATCGTCACCCCCATCCTGCGCCTGGCCAAGCTGTTCGCCGACGACCGCGCCCGGGTGCTCAGGCGGGCGGGCATCGACTCGGCCACCCTCGACCTGCTGTCGACGCTGCGCCGCTCCGGCCCGCCGTACCGGCTCGGCACGCGCGAGCTGGCGGCCCGCACGCTCGTCACGGCGGGAGCCATCTCCCAGCGGGTGGCCCGCGCCGAGGAGCGGGGCCTGGTGGTGCGCACGCCCGGCGACGGGCGGCGCGCCGTCGAGGTCTCGCTGACGGCCGAGGGCCACACGCTGGTCGAGAGCTCGGTGGACCAGGTGCTCGGCCGCGAGGCCGCGCTGGTGGCGGACCTGCGACCCGCCGAGCGGGAAGCCCTGGTGACCTTGCTCGACACGCTCACGCAGGGTGTACGGCGGCGCGTGACGAGTTCCTGAGGCCCCCGCGGCGGCCGGTAGGGGGGCGGGATTTTTTCGGCGCAGATGGGAGCGCTCCCAGCAACACCGCAGGTCAGGCTTCACGCTGGTAATCAGGGCGTGGTGACCCGCATGTAACAGTTACGTTGCGACACATTGACGCACATCCCCGACTTCCCCCACCCTTTGTGGGAGCGCTCCCAAGGACACCGCGAGGCTCGGGGATCGGTTCGCGGTGGCGCCATCCCATGAACCTGAAGTCCTATGAGAGGGGCTTGGAATGTCGAAGTCCACGCACCGCGGCACGCTTCTCGCGGCCGCGAGCATGGCCACCTTCCTGACCGTCACCGCCTGCGGCAGCTCCGAAGCTCCGTCGACGAACGCCCAGTCCGGCACCAGCCAGGGCGCCAGCGCCCCGGCCGAGCCGGTCACCATCACGCTGCAGACCTTCGGCGGTGGCAAGAACTTCGGGTACAGCGAGGCGGTCAAGGAGTGGAACGCCAAGAACCCGAACATCCAGATCAAGTACGACAACGTCGCCGAGAACTTCGAGAACGACTACCTGCCGCAGGTGCTGCAGTGGCTCGAGGCCGGCAGCGGCGCCGGTGACATCATCGGCATCGACGAGATGGCCATGGGCCTCATGGCCGCCCGCCCGCAGTACTTCGCCGACCTGGCCCAGTACGGCCTCGACAGCCGCAAGTCCGAGTTCCCCGAGTGGAAGTGGAACACCGGCGTCAACGCCGACGGCAAGCTCTTCGCGCTCGGCACCGACGTCGGCGGCCTGGCCATGTGCTACCGCAAGGACCTGTTCGAGAAGGCCGGCCTGCCCACCGACCGCGAAGAGGTCGGCAAGCTGTGGCCGGACTGGGCGAGCTTCATCAAGACCGGCCAGCAGTTCAAGGCCAAGCTGCCCAAGGTCGGCTTCATCGACGGCCCCGTCACCGTCTTCAACGCCATCCTCACCCAGGAAGCGGGCAAGAACGGCGGGCTCTCCTACTTCGACAAGGAGAACAAGCTGGTCGTCGACACCAACCCGGCGGTCAAGTCGGCCTTCGACACCGTCCAGCAGATCAGCGAGGGCGGCCTGTCGGCCAAGCTCGAGGCCTGGAGCGACCCGTGGAACGCCGCCCAGAAGACCGGTGGCTTCGCCGCCATGGCGTGCCCGAGCTGGATGCGCGGTGTGATCTCCGGCAACTCCGGTGAGGAGAACTCCGGCAAGTGGGACGTCGCCACCATCCCCGGCGGCTCCGGCAACTGGGGCGGCTCCTGGCTCGCGGTGCCCTCGCAGAGCAAGCACCCGAAGGAGGCCGCCGAGGTCCTCAGCTACCTGACGAGCAAGGAAGGCCAGCTGTTCGCCTACAAGGAGGCCGGCGGCACCCCGTCGACCCTCGCCGGGCAGCAGGACCCCGCCGTCGCCGACTCGGTCGACAAGTACTTCAGCGACGCCCCCGCCGGCAAGATCTTCGCCGCCTCCACCCAGTCGATCGCCCCGATCTTCTTCGGTGAGAAGCACAGCCAGGTCCGCGCCGCCGTCGAGAAGGTGATCAACGGCGCCGACCAGGGCGCGATCAAGTGGGGCGAGGCCTGGGCCAAGTTCGTGGCGGAAGGTCAGATGGCCGGCAACTGAGCCGGCCCTCGCCCCGGTGGCGGCCCCCGGCCGTGACACCGGGGGCGAGGTGAGCGCGGCCGGCCCTTCGCGGCGGGCGGCGCTCACGGACTCCTCGCGACCCGAGGGGCGGCCGGACCACGGCCGCCCTTCCCCCATGAGAGGCAGAACCTTCCTTGACCCCCTTCCACACGACGACCCCCGCCCGCACGGCGACCGCCCGCACGACGACCTCCCGCCCGGCGACCGCCCGTCTGGAGACCTCCGGCCCGCTCCGGCCGACGGCGGTGTCCCGATGACCACCACACCTGGCAGGCCACGATGAGCCTCGACCTCCCCGCCGGCCGCGCGGGCGGGCACCGCAGGAGGCGCGGCGCCGTACGCGTCCGCCGCTCCTTCCTGTCGCGGCTGGACATCCACGCCGCCCCCTACCTCTTCGTCTCCCCCTACTTCGTGCTGTTCGCCCTGTTCGGCCTCTTCCCGCTGGTCTTCACCGCCTGGGTGTCGCTGCACGACTGGCAGCTGGCCGGCGACAAGGACTGGGTGGGCCTGGCCAACTACGGCGAGCTGCTGGCCGACGAGAAGTTCTGGAACGCCACCTACAACACGGTCGGCATCTTCTTCCTGGCCACCGTGCCCCAGCTGCTGCTGGCCCTCCTGCTGGCCAACGCTCTCAACAAGCGCCTGCGCTTCCGCCTGGCCCTGCGCCTGAGCGTCCTGGCCCCGATCGTCACCTCGGTCGTCGCGGTCGGCGTCATCTTCAGCCAGCTCTACGCGCGCGACTACGGCCTGATCAACTGGGTCCTCGGCCTGTTCGGCATGGACGACCCGATCCACTGGCAGAACGCCAAGTGGTCGTCGTGGATCGCCATCTCCACCATGGTCGACTGGCGCTGGACCGGCTACAACGCGATCATCTACCTGGCCGCGATGCAGACCATCTCGCGCGACATCTACGAGGCCGCCGCGCTCGACGGCGCCTCCTCGCGCAGGCAGTTCTGGCAGATCACCGTCCCGCTGCTCAAGCCGACGATCATCTTCACCGTCATCGTCTCCACCATCGGCGGCTTCACCCTGTACGCCGAGCCGGTGATCTTCGGCGGCGGCAGCGTCAGCGGCGGTACGACCGGCCAGTTCCAGACGGTGGCGATGTTCATCGTCAAGGAGGCCTTCCGCGACTTCGAGTACGGCTACGCCGCCGCGGCGGCGTGGGTGCTGTTCCTGCTCATCCTCATCGCCGCGCTCATCAACTACGCCATCACCCGCGGCCTGGGGAGATCCTCGCGATGACCGCCATCCAGCACAACACTCCGGGAGTCTTCAAGGCGGGCGTGCTCACCAAGGTGATGCTCGCCTTCACCGTGATCCTGTCGATCTTCCCGATCTACTGGATGATCATCATCGCCAGCAGGTCGAACGACGACGTGCACGACGTCCCGCCGCCGTTCCTGCCCGGAGGCAACCTGGGCGAGAACATCAAGGCGGTCTTCGAGGCCGAGAACGCTCACTTCCTCACCGGCATCGTCAACTCGGTGATCATCACCAGCGCGGTGACGCTCGCGGTGGTCGCCATCTCCACGCTGGCCGGCTTCGCCTTCGCCTCGCTGCACTTCCGCGGGCGCAACCTGCTGCTGCTGTCGATCGTGCTCACCATGATGGTGCCGCTGCAGCAGATGGGCATCGTCCCGCTCTACCAGATGATGGTGACGCTGGGCTGGACCAACACCCTCCAGGCCGTGATCCTGCCCTTCCTGGTCAACGGCTTCGGGGTCTTCCTGATGACCCAGTACACCCGCCAGGCCGTACCCCGCGAGCTCGTGGAGGCGGCCAGGGTGGACGGGGCCCACACCGGCCGCATCTGGTGGAGCGTGGTCCTGCCCGCCGTACGGCCGGGCATGGCGGTGCTGTCGATCCAGACCTTCATGCTGATCTGGAACGAGTTCCTGTGGCCGAGCATCATCCTGCGCGCGGACAACCCGACCGTGCAGGTCGCCATCCGGATGCTCAACGAGAAGTACTCCACCAACTACGTGCTCGTCTTCGCGGGAACCGCGCTGTCGATCATCCCGCTCGTGCTCGTCTTCGTCTTCTTCGGCCGGCAGATCGTCAGCGGCCTGATGGACGGGGCTGTCAAGTCGTGAGCCGGCAAAACATGAGACCGAAGGAGGCTGCGTGACCACGCAGGAAACCCAAAGCCCCGCCACCCTGGCGTTCCCCACCGGGTTCGTCTGGGGCGCGGCCACGTCCGCCTACCAGATCGAGGGCGCGGTGGCCGACGGCGGGCGGGGACGGTCCATCTGGGACACCTTCGCCGCCATCCCCGGCCGGGTGGTCAACGGCGAGCACGGCAAGATCGCGGTGGACCACTACCACCGCTATCCCGAAGACGTGAAGCTGATGGCGGAGATGGGCCTGAACGCCTACCGCTTCTCGGTGAGCTGGCCCCGCATCCAGCCCGACGGCCGCGGCGCGGTCAACCAGCAGGGCCTGGACTTCTACAGCCGGCTCGTCGACGAGCTGCTGGGCGCGGGGATCGACCCGTGGGTGACGCTCTACCACTGGGACCTGCCGCAGGCGCTCGAGGACGCGGGCGGCTGGCCGGTCAGGGACACCGCCTACCGTTTCGCCGACTACGCGGCCGAGGTCCACGCCGCGCTGGCCGACCGGGTCAGGCACTTCAGCACCATCAACGAGCCCTGGTGCGCGGCCTTCCTCGGGTACGCCTCCGGTGAGCACGCGCCCGGCCGCCGCGAGCCCGCGCAGGCGATCAGGGCCGCCCACCACCTCAACCTGGCCCACGGTCTGTCCGTCCGCGCCATGCGGGAGCAGAACCTGGGCACCGAGATCGGCGGGTGCGTCAACCTCTACACCGTGGCCCCGGCCACCGGCAGCGAGGCCGACCTCGACGCCGCCCGCCGCATCGACGGGCTGCAGAACCGCTTCTTCCTCGACGCTCTGCTCACCGGCAGCTACCCGGCCGACGTGCTGCAGGACCTGAGCGCGGTGACCGACCTCGACTTCATCCAGGACGGCGACCTGGAGATCATCGGCGCGCCGCTCGACGTGGTGATGGTCAACTACTACAGCCCCTTCACCGTCTCCGGAACGCCGGGCGGCGCAGCCTCGGCGGCGGCGGCTCCCACCGACAGCGGTTCACCGTGGGTGGGCAGCGAGCACGTCTCCTTCGTCACGAGCGGCCTGCCGGTGACGGCCATGGGCTGGGAGATCGACGCCTCCTGCCTGACCGAGCTGCTCATGCGGGTGACCCGGACCTACCCGGCCGTCGATCTGGTGGTGTCGGAGAACGGCGCGGCCTTCGACGACGTGCTGACCGACGACGGCTCCGTCCACGACAGCGGCCGCGTGGCCTACATCGACGCGCACCTGCGCGCCTGCCACACCGCGATCGAGGCGGGCGCCCCGCTCAAGGGGTACTTCGCCTGGTCGCTCATGGACAACTTCGAGTGGGCCTGGGGGTACGGCAAGCGATTCGGGCTGGTCTACGTCGACCGTGAGAGCCTGCGCAGGATTCCCAAAGACAGCGCTCTCTGGTATGCCGAGACCATCAGGTCAGGAGGGCTGCCAGGTCAGGCAGAATAAGCCCTGACACACGAAATTCTGGAATGGGGAACATGGACGGGGACCGCCGACGCTCAGCCGCGCGCCCGACGCTGGAGGCGGTCGCCGCCCTCGCCGGAGTGGGCCGTGGCACGGTCTCCCGCGTGATCAACGGCTCGCCCAAGGTCAGCGACCGGGCGCGCGACGCGGTGCTCGAGGCGATCGAGCAACTGGGCTACGTGCCCAACCGGGCGGCCAGGACCCTGGTCACCCAGCGCACCGACACCGTGGCGCTGGTCGTCTCCGAGGCGCACCAGCGGGTGTTCGACGAGCCGTTCTTCGCTCCCGCGATCCGCGGCATCGGTTCCGTGCTGTCGGAGACGGGCCTGCAGCTGATCATGGCGATGGCCCAGACGCAGAGCGAGCACGAGCGTCTCGAACACTTCCTGACCGGCCAGCGGGTCGACGGCGCGCTGTTCGTCTCGCTGCACGGCGCCGACCCGCTGCCCGAGCGGCTGGAGCAGCACGGCATCCCGACCGTGCTGGGCGGCCGTCCGGTCGGGCTCGACCCCGAGTGCTACGTCGACGTCGACAACCGCGCCGGCGCCCGTCAGGCCGTCAACTACCTCGTCAGCCAGGGCAGGCGCCGCATCGCCACGATCGCGGGCTCGCTGGACATGGGGGTGGGCGTCGACCGTCTGGCGGGTTACCGTGACGCCCTGCTGGCCACCGGTCAGACGGAGATCGTCACGCACGGCGACTTCAGTGAGGAGAGCGGCATCGCCGGCATGCGCCGGCTGCTGGCCGAGCACCCGGAGGTCGACGCGGTCTTCGCCGCGTCGGACCCGATGGCGCTCGGCGTCATCAAGATCCTGAAGGAGGCCGGGCGCCGTGTCCCCGACGACGTGGCAGTGATCGGCTTCGACGACTCCCGCGCGGGCGCGCACTCCTCCCCCGCGCTGACCAGCGTGCACCAGCCCGCCGAGGCGATGGGCAGGCAGATGGCGCGGCTGCTGGTGTCGCGGATCGAGGAGACGCCGATCGACCATCCGTCGGTGATCCTCGACACCCGTTTGGTGATCAGGGAATCGGCTTGAGGTGAGGCGGGGGGCCGGCACGCCCGGTCCCCCGCGCCGCCTCTCAGGACAGGCCGCGGATCCAGGCCAGGCGGGCGCCGGGGTCGGCCGCGCCGTAGACGAGACTGCCGGGGACGACCCCGTCGGCGCCCGCCCGCGCCATGAGCGGCACGGTGTGCTCGCGGATGCCGCCGTCGACGAAGACCTCCGCGCCGCCGTGCCCGACCGCCTCGGCGATCTTCCCGTAGACGCGTTCGTCCAGGTCCACGCCCTTGATCCCGATGAGGGTGCCCATCAGCAGCAGGCGCTTGGCGCCTGCCGTACCGGAGACGAGCTCGTCGAGCTCGACGGCCACGCCGGGTACGGCGCCCGCCCGGCCGATGCGGTCGAGCGTGGCGGCCAGGTCGCCGGTGCCGCGCCGGTGGACGGTGACGACGTCGGCACCGGCCTCGATGAAGGGCTCCACCCATGCGTCGGCGTCGGCCACCATCAGGTGCGCCTCGATGGGCAGCGTGGTGCGGGTGCGGACGGCGGCCACGAAGTCCGGGCCGAACAGCAGCTGCGGGGTGAGGTGGCCGTCGGTCACGTCGATGTGGAATCCGTCGGCGTGCCCGGCGACGCGGTCGATGTCGCGCCCCACGTTCAGCGGATCGGCCGACCACAGCGAGACGTAGCTCTTCATCGGTCCACCTCGGCGATCGGGTAGTCGTGGCGGTACTTCTCGTAGTCCGTCCACGAGAGCTTCCTGGCCTGCTCGACCAGTTCCCCGGCGACGCCGGTGCTCCCCTCCAGCAGGAGCATGCCGGCCACGTTGAGCAGGTAGCGGGTCTGGATGGCCAGGCCCTCCGCCTCGTCGATCACCCCGCGGGCCGCCGCGAGCCGTACCGCCTCCCGCAGGCCGGGCAGCGTCACCTGCACGCGCAGCCGGTTGAAGGCCTCGATGCCGCCGGCGCGCTGCCGGGACTCGCTGCCCGCCGCGGCCGACGGGATCCGGTAGAGCGAGGGCGTCTGGGGCGCGAACCGGATGTCCGCTCCGTGGCCGGAGTAGCGCAGCCAGGTGTGGGTGTCCTCGAAGAAGCGGCAGTCCTCGGGGAAGGGTACGGCCAGCGCCAGCGAGGTGCGCACGCCCAGGGCGGAGGGGATGGTGAGGTTGTCGCGCTCGACGGCGATGGAGATCCACGAGTCGCGGCCTTCGAGCGGGCGGCGGGCGATGTCGTCCATGATGATCCGCACCCCCGCTGATGACCTGGTCGTCCGGCACCGGAAAGCCCTCCTCGTCGATGACGGTGAAGCCCGAGTAGACCAGGTCGGCCGCGGGGTCGCCGTCGAGGACGGCGCGGGTGACGCCGGCCCGGTGCGGGTGGGCCAGGTCGTCGGCGTCGAGGAAGCAGACGATCTCGCAGCCGTCCGCGGCGGCGGCCCTGACGCCGAGGTTGCGGCTGCGGCCCGGCCCCCGGTTGTCGGGGGCGTCGACGACGCGGATCCGCTCGCCTGTCCAGCTCCTGACCTCCTGACGGCAGGCGGAGTCGTCGTCCACGACGTAGGCGACCACGTCCGGGTCGCTCTGGGCGAGCACGCTGTCGAGCGTCTCGCGCAACTGGCTCAGGTGGCGCGGGCTGCCGTCGGACCAGAAGGGGATCACGAACGCGACAGGGCTAGGCATCACACAACTCCTCGTTGCGTCCCGCCAGCCGGAAGGCGAACAGGTAGCGGCGCAGCCCCGTCTTGACGGCCTCGCGCACGAAGGCCTCGGGGTCGGTGCAGATGCCGAGCCGGGCGCAGGCGGCCATCAGGGCGCCGCGCGCGGCCGTGACCTGGGCGGTGCCGTAGAAGTAGTGGCCGCTGGAGGCGACGATCTCGGACCGCGAGTCGCCGGATCCGGCCCACTTGCGCCACCGGTCGGAGGCCAGCACCTGCCGTTCGAGGACGGCGCCGAACTCGGCGCTCGCCAGCCCGCGCCTGCGGCAGGCGTCCTGTTCCAGCTCCGAAAGCAGGATCAGCGCCTCGGTCTCCAGCCGCCCGAACTCGGGCGCGACGTTGGCCATCCCGATCCCGGCGCCCGGATGCCTGGCCAGGTCCTGCGGGGTCAGGTAGTCGGCGTTGTGCTCCTTCAGCACGACGCCGTGCCTGGCCGTCACCTCGGCCAGCTCGCGCACCGCGGGGAAGTCGACCGTGCCCGCCTGGCCGGTCGTGGTGAGGGTGCCGGTGTTGCCGACCATGAACAGCGGCGTCGGCAGCCCGTGCTGGTCGATGCGCTTGATCAGCGCGTCCATGAAGAAGCCGAAGTCGGCGGCGGTGGAGCAGCCGCCGTCGGCCTGCTCCAGGCTGACCTCGTAGGCGACAGGCGGGGCGCCGGCGGCGGCCCGGTGCGCCTCGACGGCCGCCAGCACGGTGACGGCCCGTTCCAGGGCCAGCTCCAGCGGGACGCCGCCGGGGTGGGCCGGGTCCTTGGCGGTGTCGATGTGCAGGTAGTCGAAGCCCGCGGCCAGGTCGGCGGCGTAGGAGTCCATCGCCGCCGCCAGCGCCGCCTCCCAGCCGAGCCCGGCCCGGTAGTCGGCGTCGCGCTGCCAGGGGCCACCGTGGTCGCGGCCGATGTAGACGGGCCCCGCGTGACGTCGCTCGCCCATCTGGTGGCTCAGCGCTCCAGGGCCGCCTGCACCACCATCGGGCTCATCGGGCCCACGCCCAGGAGGGTGAACGGATCGCGGTCCCACGTGTCGAACAACCGGGTCAGGCTCATCGTGTCCTGCCTTTCAGGTGGTCGAGAACACCCCGGTGGAGGAAGGTCGGTCCCGGCCAGGCCCGCATGCCGGGAACGGGGGGAAGGTCCGGCGCCGGGCCGTCCCGGAAGCTGATCACGCGCGTGCCGCCGGGTACGGCCAGCGCCATCGGCACGTCGGCGCCCCGGCCCGACACGGAGAACTGGTCGCCCCACACCTCGGCGGGCCCGGTTCCGGCCAGGTGGCAGCCGAGCACCGCCTGGACGGCGCGGCCCTTGTCGACGTGCGGCAGGACGACGTCGACCGCCAGGTCGCCACCCGGTCTGGCCTCCACCGCCAGGCCGCCGCCGGCCAGCAGCTCACGGGTCCTGTCGAGGAGCGTGTCGCGTTCCCGCCTGCTGCCGAGGTCGAGGCTGAGCTGGACGCCCCGGTCGTCCACGACGACGGTCCCGGGCGGCGCCGGGGGCCGCTCGCACTCCCGCAGCTCCAGTTCCTTGACCGCCAGTTCCACCACGTGCAGGGCCGAGCGCAGCTGGGCGCGCTGGGAGGCGGTGACGACGGAGTAGAGCGGATCGGGCAGGCGGCCGCCCGCCGGGCCGTAGCCGTACACCTCGGCTCCGTTGCAGTGCGCGACCAGCACCTCCCGGCGCAGGTGGGACGGCAGGCGGGAGACGACGCGGGCGTCGATGGCGCCGATGCCGGCGCCGCTGGCCAGCAGGAGCTTGACCCCGGCGGCGAGCAGGGCGCTCAGCTCGTCGCGCATCTCCGTCTCGATCGGCAGGTACGGCTCGGCCAGCGTGTCGTCGACGTCGGCCACGACCAGGCGCACCTCGGGATCCCACCTCATGACGCCCCCTTGACGGCGGCGAAGAGGGTGTGGGTCGCCGAGCGGGTCAGCTCGTGCCGCTCGCGCAGCGCGCAGCCCGCCCCCGCGATCCACTCCTCGATCTGCCGCTCGGGGTAGACCCGCCCGTTCTGGGTGTGCCAGAGGTTGACCGAGAACCCGGCGGTGAAGGCACGTTCCGCCGCCCCGGCCCGATCGCTCGCGGTGGTCTCCAGCACGAGCAGCAGCCCGTCCTGGCGCAGGGCGCGGGCGGCCCTGGCGACGAGGCGGGCGGCGTCGGCGGAGGGAAAGCCGTGCAGGACGTTGAAGAGCAGGACCACGTCGTGGCCGTCGTCGAGGCTGCCGGTGAGCAGGTCGGCGGCGCGGCCGGTGACCCGCTGGTGGCCGCTTACCAGCCGCACGCTGTCGACCACGGTGGCGTGCAGGGCGGGATAGGCCGTGCAGTACGCCTCGCTGTAGAGCCCGTGCCCGCCGCCGAGGTCCAGCAGGGACGTGGCGTCCGCGGGCAGGCCGGTCAGGGCGACGACCTCCTCCGCGAGCCAACCGGCCAGGCCGCGCTGCAGGTTCTGGAAGGTGGCCCGCAGCTCCGGCTGGGCGGCGAGCCAGGTGTAGAAGCCGCCTCGCGGCCGTCCTTCCCGCACCGCCTCCGGCAGCCCGGTCCACAGCTCCTCGATCATGGTGTGCCACAACGACAGGACGTGGCCGTAGCAGTTCGGCGAGTCCCTCCTGAGCCAGGTGCCGGCGGCCGGGCTGTTGGCGTGGCGGCCGTCGTCCCAGCGCAGGTAGCCGGTGGCGTGCAGCAGGTTCGCCAGCTGCTCGATCCCGGCGGGGTCGCTGCGGGTGGCCGCCGCCAGCTCCCAGGTGGTCAGCGGCCCCTTGCCCAGCGCGTCGAACAGCCCGAGCTCCCAGCCGGCGCGGACGGCGTGGGCGGCCATGAGTCCGACCAGGTCGAGCATGGGCGCCGGCGCGTGGCCGGAGCGGAACGCCTCTGCCTCGTCGGCGGGCAGGTCGATGGGCATGTGCTTCCTTTCCTGAGGTCCTGGGGTTCAGCTCACGGCGGCGGCGGGGACCGGGCCGGGCGCGGGTGTCTCGATGCGGCGCAATCGGGGCAGGGCGACGGTCAGGGCGGCCAGCACGCCGAGCAGCAGCCCGTCGGCGGCCAGGACGAGCGCGATGCCGCGGCCCTCGCCGACGCCGATGAGCGCGCCGACGCTGCCGGCCAGCGCGCCGCCGGGAGCCATCAGCGGCCCCGCGACGAACTCGGCCAGCGGCGCGGCCACGACGTAGGCGAGCGCCGCGGCGGCCGCGCCGAACGTCTGGACAGTGCCCAGCGTGCGGCCGAGCAGGGGCGGGTCGATGCGGCTCTGCAGCAGCGCGTACGCGCTCCCGTTGACGATCGGCAGGGTGAACAGGAAGGCCGCCGCGGCGACCGCGACCAGCAGGGGCCAGGGCCGTACGGCATGCGCGAGCAGGAGCAGCGCGCCCAGCGCCATGAACAGCGCCACGCCGCGCAGCCTGGCCTTCGGCCCGCCCCACGCGCCCATGACCAGGCTCCCGGCGAACATGCCCGCTCCCCCGGCGAACATCAGCAGGCCGAGCACGCCGGGATCCGAGAAGCTGAGGATGAGCGGCTGCACCAGCACGCCCGCGACGGCGAACAGGAAGCCGAAACCGGTCATCACGGCGGCCAGGGCGCCCAGTCCCGGCCGGCCGCGCAGGTGACGCAGGCCCGTGGCGAGGTCGGCCAGGACCGTGGGCCGCTCGGCGACCGGCTCCGGGCGCAGGACCTTCTCGGGCAGGCCGACCAGCGTCAGCGTGAGGACCGCGACGGCGAAGGTCGCCAGGTCGAGGACGAGCACGCCGGGCAGCCCGATGGCCGCCAGGAGGGTGCCGCCGACGACCGGGGCGGCGATCTGCGTCGCCGTCGACACGTGCATCAGGCCGTTGGCCCTCGCCAGGTGCTTGTCGGGGATGAGCAGCGGGGTCATCGCCTGGTAGGCGGTGATGTGGAAGGTGCCGCAGGCGGCGCTGACCGCCGAGGCCGCGCAGACGTGCCAGACGGTGAGCGCGTCCGAGGCGGCCAGGACCGCGACGGCGGCGGTGGAGGCGGCGGCCAGGCTGTCGGTGAGCACCATGACCCGCCGGCGGTCGAACCGGTCGATCACGACCCCGGCGAAGGGGCCGATCAGGATGCCGGGGATCATCCCGCTGAGCATGGCCGCGGCGAACTGGGTGGGCGAGCCGGTGGTGGTGTAGATCCACACGCCCAGGACGAAGCCGGTGAGGCCGGATCCGACCGCCGACACCAACGAGGCCGTCCAGACCAGGGCGAACCTGATCGTGTGGTTGCTCATGCCGTACTCACTCCGGTCAGGTCGGCCACGTATCGGCGCAGCAGGTCGGGGCCGGCGGGCGGGCAGACGATGCCCGCCCGCGCCAGCAGGTTCTCGGTGTGCGAGCAGTCGAAGCCCGGCCGGTCGAACCTCGGGGCCTCCTCGCCCAGCACGCCGGCGAAGGGGGCCATCGGGCCGGCGTCACCCTGGTCCAGGACGGCCTGCCGCCAGCGGCGCCAGGGCACCAGCTCCGCCTCCAGGGCGCCGGCGATGCCCGCGTAGGAGAGGGTGGCGGCGTTGAAGTAGTGGTGGTCGCCGCCCTGGCCCTCTCCGATCAGGTGGGCGATCCCGGCGGCGACGTGGTCCACCGGCGCCAGGTCCTCCTCGTGTTCCAGGTCGGGCACCATGCCGAGCTGGAGGCAGGTGACGAGCAGGCGGCTGAAGTAGTCGCCCGCGTTGCCCCGGCCGGTGACGCTGTGGCCGGTGACGCGGGCCGGGCGGTGCACCGACACGCGTGCGCCTGCCTGCCTGGCGTGCCTGGCCAGGCGGTCGGCCACCCACTTGCTCATGTCGTAGCCCGAGCCGAGGCCCGCCGGGTCGTCGGGCGGGTCGTTCTCGGTGACCTTCTGGTCCCGGTGGGCGGAGCCGAGGAAGACGCCGAGCGTGGAGACCAGGTGCAGGTCGGCTCCGCCGAGCGCGGCCAGGCGCAGCGCGCTCAGCGTGCCGCCCACGTTGGCGGGGCGCAGGCGTTCGAAGCTCTCGGCGAAGTTGACGCGTCCGCCGTTGTGGCAGATCACGTCGACCGTTCCGGCCAGGGCGGAGAAGGCCACCTCGTCCAGGCCGAACCGTTCGGCGGTGAGGTCGCCGGGCAGCCCGGCCAGGCGCTCGGTGCCGGCGGCCAGGCCGTAGGCGCGGCGGTTGGCCACGACCCGCTCGACGGCCTGTTCCGGGTCGGCCGCCCTGACCAGGCACAGGAGGGTGGCGTCGGTCCTGGCCAGCAGTTCCTCGACGAGGTGGGCGCCGAGGAAGCCGGTGGCGCCGGTGAGCAGGATCGTACGGGCACCCGCGCGTCGCGGGCTGGTTCGGTACGGCCCGCGGAACGCTTCTGCCAAGTCCTGCGGGAGCGTGGCGTGGGCTTCCAGATCGGGCGTCTCGTCCGGGAGCGCGCCGCGTTCGATCAGCGCGGCCAGCTCCGCCAGGTCGGCGGTCTCCAGGACGGCACGCAGCGGCAGCTCCACGCCGAATTCCCGCCGGATCTCGGTGACGACCTTGGCGGCCAGCAGCGAGTGACCGCCCACGGCGAAGAAGCCGTCGTTCCTGCCCACCTCGGGCACGCCCAGCACCCGCTGCCAGACCTCCGCCAGGCGCCGCTCGCCGTCACCGCGCGGAGGGGTACGGCCGGGGGCGTCCGGCGCCTCCGGCAGCGCCGAGTGGTCGATCTTGCCGTGAGCGGTGAGCGCGATGGCCTCCACCGGGACGATCACCCCGGGCACCAGGTGGCCGGGGAGCCTGGCCCTGAGGAAGCGCCGCAACTCATCGGGGTCGTCCACCCCCGCCACGTAGGCGACCAGGCGGTCGCGCGCGGCGGTCACCACGCTGTCGGTCACCCCCGGGTAGGCGGCGACGGCCTGCTCGATCTCGGCGGGCTCGATCCGGTGCCCCCTGACCTTGACCTGGCGGTCGCGGCGGCCATGGAACTCGATCGAGCCGTCGGGCCGCATCCTGGCCAGGTCGCCGGTGCCGTACATCCTGGCGCCGGGAGGCCCGGACGGGTCGGGGACGAACGCCGCCGCGGTCAGCGCGGGTTCGCCCAGATAACCGCGGGCCAGGCAGTCCCCGCCGAGGAACAGCTCGCCGACGGCGCCCCTCGGGACGGGTCTGCCGCCACGGTCCTGGATGCGTGCCCTGACGTGCGGGAGCGGGGTGCCGATCGGGACACGTCCCAGGCGGGTCAGGTCGTCACCGCCGCGCAGCCAGTGCGTGGTCGCGCAGACCGTCGCCTCGGTGGGGCCGTAGTGGTTGACCAGGTCGCAGCGGCCCCCGGTGAGGCGCTGCCAGGTGCGGGCGTCCTGGGCGCGCACCTCCTCGCCGCCGACCATGACGAGCGTGACCGGCCAGTCGTCGGGGACGCCCTCGTCCGCCAGATCCGCCACCCAGCGCCGCCAGAGCGACGCGGCGGTGTCCACCGCCGTGATCCGGTGCTCGCGGCAGAAGGCGAGCAGCTCCTGGCCGTCGAGCCTGGCCGGTTCCGGATGGGTCACCAGGGCCGCGCCCGAGGTGAGCACCGGGAAGAGGTCGCCCACGGAGGCGTCGAAGGTGAGCGGGGGCAGCATGAGGACACGATGGCCCTCGGCGAAGCCGTGGACGTCGCGGAAGGAGCGGGTGAGGGCGGAGAGCGTGCGGTGGGTGACCATGACGCCCTTGGGGGCGCCGGTGGAGCCCGAGGTGTAGATCACGTAGGCGAGACCGGCCGTCCCGGCCGCGGCTTTCGCGGGCAGGGGTTGCACGGTCAGCCCCGGGTGGACCACCGCCGCCGCGCCGGCGCGGGCCAGGAGCCCGGCCAGCCGGGCGGGCGGGTGCGTGGGGTCGAGCGGCAGATAGGCGGCGCCCGCGCGGAGGATCCCGACGATGGCGATCACCGCGTCCGTGCCGGTGGGCAGGGCCATCCCGACCACGGTGCCCTCGTGCTCGATCAGCGGTCGCAGGCGCCCGGCCAGGTCGTCGGCCCGGGCGAGCAGCTCGCCGTAGGTGACGACGCCGCCGGCGTCGATGAGCGCGGGCGCGCCGGGCCGGATGCGGGCCTGCGCGGCGATCTCGGCGACCACGTCGAGATCGCCGTCGGGCGCCGCCGCCGACGACGGGCCCGACGGCTCATCTGCCACGATTCCGGACATCGGCTGCGAAAGGCCGTCGCCGGGGCCCTCGTCCGGGGTCAGCACCTGGCTGAGCCGCAGGTCCGGGGTGTCCAGCAGCGCGTCCAGCGCCTCCACCAGCTGCGCGGAGAGCACCGTCATCGACGGCTCGTCGAACAGGTCGGCGGCGTAGTCCAGGTGCAGCACGAAGTCCTGGCCGGTGGAGGCGACGACGGTGAGGTCGAAGCGCGCCTCGGGGGCGGGCAACCACCACGCCTCCCGGCGCAGGCCGCCCGCGGGCTCGCGGGCGGCGGCGGCCTCCTCCACGAGCATGACCTGGAACAGCGGGTTGTGGCTGAGGTCGCGGGCACCGGCCGCCAGCCCGACGACCTCGTCGAACGGGGTCGCCCGGTGGTCGACGGCCCGCATGGCCACCTGGAACGCCTGCTCGCGCACCTGCCCCACCGTGGGGTCGCCGTCGAGGCGGAGCCGCAGCGCGAGCGTGTTGACGTACATGCCCACCGAGCGCTCCAGCTCGGGCAGGTCCCGGCCGTCGGCGGGGCTGCCGATGACCACGTCGTCCTGACCGGCCAGGCGGCTCAGGGTGATCGCCAGCGCGGCGAGCATGATCGTGAACGTGGTGTCGCGGCCCGCGCGGGCGCTGTCCCGCAGGCGGGCGTGCCGGGCCGGGGTCAGCGTCACCGACACGCGGGCGCCGGCGCCGCTGGGTACGGCAGGCCTGGGCCGGTCGGCGGGCAGGCTCAGCAGGGAGGGTGCGCCCGACAGCTCCTCGCGCCAGAACTCGCGCTCCCGCTCGCCTCCCCCTGACAGCTGGGCGGCGTAGTCGGGGAACTGCGTGCCGGGCGGCTCCAGGACGGCGCCGGCGAGCAGGCCGTACAGCTCGGACAGGAGCACGCCCATCGAGGCGCCGTCGCAGATGGCGTGGTGGGCGGCCAGGACGAGAACGTGATCGTCGGGTGCCAGGCGGACCAGGAGGGCACGCAGCAGCGGCGGCCGGTCGGGTGGCATCGGGCGGGTGACGAAGGCGTCGGTGAGTGCTCGGGCCTCGGCTTCGCCGTCCGCTTCTGCCACCTCCAGGGGAGGGTCCACCGCCTCGTGCACGACCTGGACCGGGCCGGCGGCTGGTACGGCGCCGGCGGGCGGCTGTTCGACGAGGGCTGTGCGGAGGGCTTCGTGGCGGGCGACGATCTCGCTGAGCGCCTGCCGTACCGCCTCCTCCCGGAGCTCGCCGCGCAGCCGCTCCCCCGCCCAGCACAGGTAGGCGCTGAAGTCCTGGCCCGCCTGCTGCAGGAAGCGGATGCGCTCCTGAGCCGGGGTCAGCGGCACGGGCACCCCCGGCTCCCGCCGCGGGATGGCGCCCGCGCGGCGGGCCGCCATCAGCCGGGCGATCGTCCCGGCGGGCAGCCTGCTCATCGTTCACCCGCGGCCACGGCCGGGAACGCGTCACGCAACCGGCCGGGGATCTGGTCACCGAACCGGGCCTGGTAGGCCTCCAGGTGGGCGGGGTCATCGGCGAGGAAGGGCAGGTCGGTGGCGACCATGTGCCTGATGACCAGCATCGGCACGGGCGCGTGCAACGGCCGGAAACCGGGGTTCCACAGTCCCGCCTTGGGGGGCGGTCCCGGGTGGAACTCGCCGATCATCAATCCGTCAGCCACATAGGTGTCCTTCAGCAGGCGCTGCGCCTCGTCGATCAGTTCCAGTCGTCCCGCCATGCCCGGCAGCAGCACCAGGATCGCGGCATGCACCGAGTCGGCGCGGCCGGGCGGAGCCAGGATGGTGAACCACTCGCGATACCGGTCCATCACACCGGGGGATCCGGCGTCGTGGCCGGGCTCCACGGCCAGCCGGAACAGGCCGCGCTCCAGCGAGGCCTGGGTGTAGGGGCAGACCGGTCCGCGACGGCCGAGCTCGGGGTGCGGCCGGCACAGGTACTCATGGGCCCAGGCGACGACCGCGCCCAACTCCGTGGCGTACTGACGGACCAGCGGGTGCGGCGGCTCCTGCGCCGCGACGTCGCCGGGGTCGAAGAGCATCAGCGACGGATCGGTGGGGTGCGTGATCATGTGGAGGTCCTCTCGCGTCGGAACCGGCGCGCCGCGATGCCCGTGGCGGCCACGAGCGCGGCCCCGGTCAGGCCCGCCGCGGCGGCCGCGATCCGCTCCTGCGTTCTGGCTCGGCGCAGGGCGTCGCCGTAGGGCACGGTGGTGTGGGAGACCAGGGTGTACAGCGGCACCCAGGCGTGGGGGAAGAGCCGGTGCAACTCCAGGTCCAGGCGTTTCCTGGCGACGGCGAGCGGTGATCGCACGCCGTCGCGCAGGTCGAAGAAGTTGCGCTCGGACAGCTCGGCCAGCACGTCGGTGTGGGGGCGCCTGGCGCGCTCGTAGGCGGCGAAGGCCTCGGCGGGAGGGTGTTCGCCCAGGCAGCGGTCCAGGACGACGCAGTCCTCGAAGGAGGAGTTCATGCCCTGGCCGTAGAAGGGGTAGACGGCGTGGCAGGCGTCGCCGACGAGCACCACCCGGCCGTCGTGCTGCCAGGGCGAGGTCCTGACGGTGGTCAGGGTCGACATCTCGGCGGCGGCGAGCTGGTCGGGCAGGTCGGGGATGAGGGCGGTGAGGCCCGGCAGCTGCCCGGCGATCAGCGCGGCCGGGTCGCTGCCCTGGCGGGGCAGGAAGAGCGTGCAGGTCAGCGAGCCGTCGAGGTTGGGGTGGGCGACGGCGAGACCTCCGGAGCCGGGCCACAGGTGCAGGGCCTCGATCGGCAGTCCGGCGGAGGCCGGGATGGTCAGCTCCAGGTAGCCCCATTCGAGGTGGTCGCGCCGGAAGTTGCCCGCGAGCCTGCGGTGCAGGGCGGTCCTGACGACGGACGACGCCCCGTCGGCGCCGACCACGAAGTCGCCGGTGACCTGCCTGCCCGGCAGGGTGAGCGTGGCCGTGTCGGGGTCGACGGCCAGGCACGGGGTGTCGAAGGTGAGCCGTACGCCGCTCTGTTTCTCGGCGCGCTCGACCAGCAGCGAGGCGAGGCCGTCGCGGCGCACGGAGTGCAGGATCTGGTCACGCGAGCGGCCGTAGGGGTGGAAGGCCGGGGCCCTGCCCGGCAGGTGCACCATGCGGCCGCGCATCGGCACCGCCAGTTTCCTGACCTCCGCCCACAGGCCGGCCGCCCGCAGGGCCCGGATGCCTCGGGCGGAGACGCCCAGGTTGATGGAACGGCCTCCCGCGGGCGGGGAGGTGCGCGGGTCGGGGCGGCGCTCGACGAGCTCCACCTCGTGGCCGCGGGCGGACAGGAAGATCGACAGCAGCGGGCCGGAGAGCCCGCCGCCGACTATGAGCGCTTTCACGCCGTCTCCTCGGTGACCAGCAGGGATTCGATGCCGCGCAGCGTCTCCTCGATCCGCGCGCGTGGCAGGTGCTCGGTGTCGGCCAGCAGGCTCGTCCGGCAGGTGTGGGTGGCGGGGTCGACGGCGAAGAACAGTTGCGCGTCGACGTGCTCCCAGGTCCCGAGTTCGGTGATCGTCGCCGGTGGCGGCGAGGCCGGCAGGTTGGGCCAGCCGGGGAAGGTGCGGGTGTCGTTGAAGTAGGCGGTGGGCGCCGGGCCCGCCTCGGCGATGAGGGCCTGCTGGGCCGCGGGGTCGTAGTGCGCGCGCCGGTAGGCCGTCAGGGCCTGGGCGTGCGCGGCGCGGGCCGTCGCCGCGAAGTCGCCGGCGGTCTCGACGACGAAGACGCCGTCCTGGACCAGGGTGGCGACCAGGCCCTGCGTCGCCGGCGCGTGCCGGTTGCCGACGATGAACTGCAGGGCGATCGTGCGGTGGCCGGTCAGGCGCGCCAGCACGGTGACGTAGGCGGCGATCAGGACGCTGGTGGTGCTGACGCCGTGGCGTGCGGCCAGGGTGGTGGCGGCGCGGGCCGAGAGCGGGGAATCCATGCCGAGCTTGACGAAACGGCACGGATTTCCCGCGGCCTGCTCCGACGTCCCCGGCCCGAACAGCGTGCGAGGGGCGCGGTCGAGGCAGGTGCGCCAGTGCCGCAAGGCGCGCCCGCTGGTCGCGGCGCCCTCCGGCGACTGCTCGTAGGCCGCCAGCTCCAGCGGTTGCGGGGCGGGCGGCAGCGGCGCCCCCGTCTGCAGGAGCGGCCACTCGCGGGCGATCATCTCCATGGCGCCCGCGTCGACGGCCAGGTGGCTGAAGCCGAAGGCCAGCACCCTCGGCATGCCGTTCACGGTGACGATCGTGCACCTCAGGGGCAGCTCGCCCGCGTAGTCGAACCCGGTGGCCGCCAGCCCGGCGGCGATCCGCGCGGCCACCTCGCGCGGCCGCTCGCCGCCTGCCTCCACCAGGTCCACGGCGAGCTTGCCCTCCCCCGCCACCCGCTGGGTCAGGCCGTCGTGCCAGGTGGTCCGCAGGCTCTCGTGCCGTTCCATCAGGCGGCGCAGACCCGCCTCGACCTCGGCCATGCCGGGCTTGCCGCGCACCGCCAGCGTCCAGGGCAGGTTGAAGTAGGGGTCGCCGGGCGGCAGCCACTGGGTGATCCGCCAGATGGCCCGCTGCCCCCAGGTCGCGGGGCCGTGCCGTACGGCCGCGCCGGAGAACTCGATCACAGCGCCAGCTCCTCGATCAGGGCTTCCTCGACGGCCGCGGCGAGCGCGGCGACGGTGGAGCGGTCGAAGATCGTCATGATGCTCAGCTGGATCCCGAGGGCGGCGCGCAGCCGTGCCACCACCCGGGTGGCCAGCAGCGAGTGCCCGCCGAGCTCGAAGA
This sequence comes from Nonomuraea soli, assembly GCF_013761175.1. Classification (GTDB taxonomy): domain Bacteria; phylum Actinomycetota; class Actinomycetes; order Streptosporangiales; family Streptosporangiaceae; genus Nonomuraea; species Nonomuraea soli. Next base: position 496,804 of record NZ_JACDUR010000002.1, on the reverse strand, counting down.
AGTCCGAGGTACGGCCGGCCTTGACGCCCAGCAGGTCCTGCCAGATCCCGGCGACGAGCTCCTCGGCCTCACCCTCCGGCGGGACGTGCTCGGCGACGGCGGGACGCGGCTCCGGCAGCGCCGACTTGTCGATCTTGCCGGTCCTCGTGAGCGGCATGGCGTCGAGCCGCACCCACAGCGTGGGCACGAACTGGCGCGGCAGCCGCGCGGCCAGCCCGGTCCTCAGCTCCTCGTCCGTCGCGGATCCGGCGAGGTAGCAGACGAGGTCGTCGCCGCGCGCCGTGACGTGGGCCTGCGCGACCCCCGGCAGCGCCAGCAGAGCCTGCTCGACCTCGCCGGTCTCGATGCGGAAGCCGCGCACCTTGACCTGGGAGTCGGCGCGGCCGAGGAATTCCAGCCGCCCGTCGGAACGCCACCGGGCGCGGTCGCCGGTGAGGTAGCGCCGCGAGCCCGGCGGGCCGTCGGGGTCGGGGACGAACGCCGCGGCGGTCAGGCCCGGCCTGCCGAGGTAGCCGGTCGCCACGCCCGTCCCGCCGATGGCCAGTTCCCCGGCGCATCCGGCGGGCAGCGGCCTGCCGTGGCGGTCCAGCACCGCCACGCTGGTGGCGCCGATGGGCCTGCCGATCGGCGGCCGTCCGTCCTCGGGTGTCAGGTCGGCGGCGGTCGCGATGACGGTCGCCTCCGTCGGCCCGTAGGTGTTGACCAGCCGGACCCGGCCGCCGAACCGTTCGTGCCAGCGGGCGACGGCGTTCTCGTGCGCCTGATCACCCCCGATGATCACCAGGCGCAGCTCGGGCGGCCAGACGATCTCGTCGAGGTCGTCGACCAGGCGGTGCCAGTACGCGGTGGGCAGGTCGAGCACGGTGACCTGCCGCCCGGTGGGGCCGGCGAGCACATCGGGCAGGCTGGCCGCGCCCTCGGGCAGCAGCACGAGGGCCGCGCCCGCCGCCAGCGCAGGGAAGATCTCCTCCACATGGGCGTCGAAGCTGAGCGAGGCGAACTGCACGATCCGGTCGCCGGGCCCCAGCCCGTAGTCGCGGACCATCCACGCCACCCTGGCCGCCACGGCCTCGTGCCCCACCAGGACCCCCTTGGGCGTGCCCGTGGAGCCGGAGGTGAAGATCACATACGCGTCGCCCGCCGGTTCCCGTTCAAGTGGCTCGCCGGTGAGCTCGGGATCCAGGACCTTGTACGGCAGGCCGTCCCACGTGATCACCGCCACCGCCCCGGCCTCCTCCAGGAGCCGCACCGCGTGCTCGGGGGGATCGGCCGGGTCGAGCGGCAGGTAGGCGGCGCCCGCGCCCCAGACGGCGAGCAAGGCGATGATCGCCTCAGGCGAGCGGGGCAGCCGCACCCCCACGATGTCGCCAGGCCGTACGCCGGACGCGGCCAGTCCCCCGGCCAGCCGGGAGGCGCGCTCGCGGAGCGCGGCGTGGGACACGACGACGTCCCCGCAGATCACGGCGGGGTCGTCACCGCGTGCCGCTGACAGAGAACCGGTCCGGGCGCCAAGCCCACCGCCGGGCCGCGCTTCGGGCCGCGCTTCGGGCCGCACTCCGGGCCGCGCTTCGGGCCGCACTTCGGGTTCTGCCGTCACCGCCGCCTGCTCGGGCCACAACTCCAGCCGGGAGACCGGCGCGGACGGATCGGCGGCGATCGACTCCAGGAGCCGGACGTACCTGGCGGCGAGCACCTCGCCGTCCTCCTGGCCGAACAGCCCGGCGTCCCAGGTCATGGTCAGGCCGTACTCCTCGCCGCTGCGCCACACCTCGGCGGCCAGCCCGAGCTTGGCGTGGCGCAGCGCTCCCCCGTGCGTGGTCTCGCGCAGCCCGTGGAAGGCGTCACGGCCCGACATCTCGACGTCCTGGAGGATGAACATGCTGGGCATGAGCGTCGCGGCGGGCTGCCTGATCTGCTCGAACGGCACGGCGGGCCTGCCGAGCACCTCCAGCGCCTCCCGCCGGGTCCGCTCCAGCAGTTCGGTGAAGGGCGGGTCGTCACCCAGGTCGCCGCGCATGACCACGGCCTGGGAGACGTAGCCGACCATCGGCTCGATCTCCACCCGGTCGCGGCCCGCGGCCACCGTCCCGACGAGCACCTCTCCGTGCCCGGTGTGCCGGGAGATCAGCACCTGGTGGGCGGCCATCAGCACCATGAACAGGCTGGCCCGGTGAGCGCGGGCGAGCCGGTCCAGCTCGCCCATCACCCCGGCGGGCAGCGCCCACCATCCGCCGCGGGCCGGCCGTACGCCGGGCTCCGCCGTGCGCACCCGCGCGAACGGCAGGTCGGGCGGCGGGGGCTCGGCGAGCTTGTCCTGCCAGTACGGCACGGCGCGCTCGGCCCGCCTGCGCTGCCATCGGGCGTAGTCGGCCGGGCCCACCGGCAGCGGGCGCAGCTGGGGCTCGCGGCCGGTCACCGCCGCGTTGTAGAGCTCGGCCAGGTCGTCGTGCATCACTCCGGCGGCCCAGCCGTCCGCCACGATGTGGTGCGGCATCAGGCACAGCAGGTGGTCGTCCGGCGCGAGCCGTACCACCAGCACCCGGAACGGCGGCCGCGTCAGGTCGAACGGGTCGTTGATCCGGTCGGTCAGGTAGCGGTCGGCCTCGTCGACCGTGGTGCACGCAACCCATTCGACGGCCGGGGTCCAGGAGGGTTCCAGGATCGCCCACGGCACCCCGTCCTCCTCGCGGAAGCGGGTGCGCAGTCCTTCGTGGCGCCGCACCAGGGCGGCGACCGCGTGCTCCAGGGCCGGGCGGTCGAGCGGGCCGCGCAGCCGGCTCGACCTGTACATGTTGTAGGAGGCGTCGCCGGGGTCGAGGCGATGCAGCAGCCACAGGCGCTCCTGCTGGGGAGCCAGGGGCGCCTTCACCGGCCCTCCTCCAGCCGGTCGAACAGGGCCTCCAGCTGCTCGGCGCCCAGGCCGTCGAGCTCGTCGCGCATGGCGGCGATGTCGGCCAGATCCCACTCGTCGGGGTCGAGCCGGTCCATCTCCGCGGCCAGGCCGGCGATGGTGGGGTTCTCGAACAGCAGCGCCAGCGGCACCGACAGGGCGAACCTCGCCTGGACGCGGGCGAGGATCTGGGCGGCGCCCAGCGAGTGCCCGCCGAGCTGGAAGAAGTCGTCGTCGACGCCGAGCGGCTCGGCGATGCCCAGCACCTCCCCCCAGATCAGGGCCAGCTCCTTCTCGGCCGTCGTCCGCGGTTCCCGGTAGGGCGTGCTCAGGTCGCGGGTCCACGCGGGGTCGGGCAGGGCCCGGCGGTCCACCTTGCCGTTCGGCGTCAGCGGCAGCTCGGGCAGGGTGCCGACGTGGGAGGGGATCATGTAGTCGGGCAGCAGCGCGGCGAGTGCGGCACGCTCGGGAGGCGGGCCGCCGGTCACGTAGGCGATCAGCCTCGCCGTGCCGTCGGGGCCCGGCCGTACGGTGGCCGCCGCGTCGCCCGTCCCCGTCACCCGGCGCAGCGCCGCCTCGACCTCGCCCAGCTCGATGCGGAAGCCCCGCACCTTGACCTGCTGGTCGGCCCGGCCCAGGAACAGCAGCCTGCCCTCGGGGGTACGCCTGACCAGGTCGCCGGTGGCGTACATGCGGGCGCCCGGCACCCCGGCGAACGGGTCGGGCACGAAGCGGGCGGCGGTCAGCGCGGGCAGCCCGTGGTAGCCGCGGGCCACGCCCGCGCCGCCGATGTGCAGCTCGCCTTCCCCTGCCGGCCCGCCGCCCGCGTCCAGGACGTACAGGCTAGTCTCGTCGATGGGCTCGCCCAGGTCGATCGGCCCGTCGCCGACCAGGCCCGCCGCCGACCAGACGGTGGTCTCGGTGGGACCGTAGACGTTCCACAAGCGGGCTCCGCCGCGCAGCAGCTCGTCGGCCAGGTCGCGCGGCAGCGCCTCGCCGCCGCACAGCCGGGTCGCGACGGAGGCGGGCACGCCGCCGGAGGCGAGCAGGATGCGCCACGTCGCCGGGGTCGCCTGCAGGTGGGTCACGTACTCGCGCTCGGCCAGCGCCCGCAGGGCCGCGCCGTCCGCGCTCTCCTCCAGCCCGGCCACGACCACCCGCGCGCCCCTGACCAGGGGCAGGAGCAGTTCCAGGACCGAGATGTCGAACGACAGCGTTGTCACGGCGAGCCAGACGTCGCCGGGTCCCAGCTCCAGACGGTCGCCGAAGGAGCGCAGGAGGTTGGCGACCGCGTCGTACGGCACCGCCACGCCCTTCGGCCGGCCGGTGGATCCCGAGGTGTACATCAGGTAGGCCAGGTCCCCCGGTCCGTCGCCGAGCGGGGCGGCGGGCCCGCTCGCCTCGCCCAGGTCCCCGACGAACTCGCCGGTCAGCACCAGGTCGATGCCCGCGTCCTCGCGCATCAGGGCCAGCCGCTCGGCGGGGAAGCCCGGGTCGAGGGGCACGTAGGCGCCGCCGGCCGCCCAGACGGCCAGGATCGACACCACCATGCCGGGCGTTCGCTCCAGGTGCAGCCCGACGGTCGTGCCCCGCCCGACGCCGAGCGCGCGCAACCGTCCGGCCAGGTCCGTGGCGCGCCGCCACAACCCGGCGTAGGTGAGCTGCCCGCCGTGCCCGCTGACCGCGACGGCGTGCGGCGTGCGCTCGCTCCAGGCGCGGATCTCCTCCAGGATCATCGTGTCTCCTCGGTGACGATGGAGGCGTACAGGGCGGCCAGCCGCTCGGCGGCGGCGGCGTCGAGCAGGTCGGCGTTGTACTCCAGCCAGCCGCCCAGCCCTTCCGGGCCGCGCCACAGCTCGACCGACAGGTCCGCCTTGGCCCTGCGCGGCGGGGGCGGGTCCAGCACCTCGGCCTCCAGGTCGCCCATCGAGGCGCTGAGCAGCCGCTGCTTGGGCAGGTTGTGGGTGAGGTTGAACATCACCTGGCACAGCGGCGGCCGGCTCGGGTCGCGAGGCGGGCGCACCGCCGCCAGCACCTCCTCGTACGGCGCGGCGGCGTGCTGCAGCGCGCCCAGGGTCGCCACGCGGGTACGGCGCAGCAGGTCGGCGAAGCCGGGCTCACCGCTCAGGTCGGCCCGCAGGGCCATGGTGTTGGCCAGGCACCCCACCAGCGAGGGGAAGGCGACACGGCCGGGCCCTGCCACCGGTACGCCCACGCAGAAGTCGGTGGCACCGGAGACCCGGAAGACCATGGTCTCGAAGGCGGCCAGCAGCGCCATGAACAACGTCGCCCGGTTGGCCTTGGCGACGCCTTCCAGCCGGGTGGTGATCTCGTCGGGCACGGTGACGCGCACCCGGCCGCCGCGCCCGCTCCAGCGGGCGGGCCTGGTGCCCGGCAGATCGAGCGGTGGAGCGCCCGCCAACGCCTCGGCCCGGCGCGCGACCGCCGCCGAAACGTCCTGGGAGCGCTCCCATTCAACGAAATGCCGATATTGCGTTTCCGCGACCTCGAGCGACCTGCCCGCGTACGCTTCGGCGATCTCCCCGATCAGTGTGTCGAGCGACCAGCCGTCCAGCGCGATGTGGTGCACCACCAGGCAGAACAGCCACTCCCTCGGTCCGGTGCGGATCACGGCCGCCCGGAGCGGGCCACGCCGTGCCAGGTCGAACGGGCGGGTCGCGAACTCCTCCAGCTCGCCGTCACGCTCCACCTCCACGGGCGCGGGCGCGTCGACGAGCTGCGCCGCCCGTTCGCCCACCATCCGGTAGCGGGTACGCAGCACCTCGTGCCTGCGCACCACCGAGGTCAGCGCCGCGGCCAGGGCGCTCACGTCCAGGGCGCCGCGCAGCCGCATCGTCCAGACGATGTTGTAGGCGGAGTCCGCGGGGTCGTAGCGGTGTAGGAACCACAGCCGCTCCTGGGCCTTCGACAGCGGGAACGTGCGCTCGCCGCCCTGGACCGAGGCCAGCAGCGCCCGGCGCCGCTCCGGCGGCAACGCGGCCAGCCTGTCCAGCAGGCGGTCGCTGCTCAACCCGAGCCTCCCGCGGCCTCATCGGTGACCGGCCTGACGCTGAGCGGGCGCATGTCGGTCCAGACGGCCGCGATGTGCTCCAGGCACTCCTCGCGGCTGCCCTCGAACCCGGCGCCACGCCACCCGGCGGGCGGCTCACGGTCGCTCCACCAGATCGAGTACTGCTCCTCGTGGTTGACGACCACCCACATCATCGACGTCTCCTCAGCGTTCATCGCCCGGCCGCCTCAAGGCTCGCCACCAGGCCGTCGAGCGTGTCCAGCCAGCCCGCCTCGGCATCCAGGTCCACCCCGTACTCCAGCTCGATCGCGTCCAGCAACCTGATGTAGACCAGCGAGGTCACCCCGAGCGCGGGCAGCGGGCAGTCCGCCGCCAGCACCTCGGCCGCCTCCAGCTCGCCGCCGCTGGCCTGGCTCACCAGCTCGGCGATCCGCTCCCTCAGCACCTCGTCCTCGCGATCTCCCCGGCGACGCCGGTGACGGTGGGGGTGTCGATGAACACCTCGAACGACAGCTCCTCGGCCAGGCGCTCCTTGACCAGGCCGATGATCGTGGTGACCGTCAGGGAGTGGCCTCCCAGGTCGAACAGGTCGTCGTCGGGCTGGATGTCGCCGACCTGGAGCGCCTCGCGGAAGATCTCCGTCACCTTCGCGACCAGCTCGGAGTCCACGGCGCCGTCCACTGCGCCGTCCGCGGGTCCGTCGAGTGCGGCAGGGGTCAGGCGGGCGGGCAGTGGCAGGGCGACGATCGGCAGGTCGGGGTCGGCCCGCAGGACGGCACGCAGACGCGCCGCCACCTCGTCCCCGCGCACTCCCGGCCCGGCGTGCAGCCGCGCCAGCTCGTCGACAACCTGGACGTGCAGGCTGCCCCGGATCCACCCGGTCGGCACCGCCCAGTCGACCTCGGCCTCGACGCCTGGGAAGACCGGCTCGGGCCGCCCTCGCTCGCGGAAGCTGACCGTCACCGGCTTCAACGCGCTCCTGGGCGAGATGCCGCCGACCGCCCGTGGCACGGGCACCTGCCGGTGGCGGTAGGCGGCACGCAGCTCCGCGCGCACCGCCGCCGCCGTCTCCCGGTAGGTGCCCTCGGGGGTGACGAACACGGGCAGCTCGTTGGCGTGGTGGCCGATGGCGTCGTCGGTCTCGGGGGTGCGGGTGGAGACGTCCACCGCCACGGCAGGACGGTCGTTGCCGTAGCCGTGCAGCACCAGGATCAGGGCCGTCACCAGTGCTTCGAAGCGGGTCACCTCCAGTGCCTGCGCGGCGTCGCGCAGGTCGCCGAGATCGAGGGTGACGGCGTCGGCCCGCGTGGGGCGCGGCGAGGAGCTGCCGTGGCCCGGCAGGAGGGTGGGGTCGTCGCGCCACCGGCTCTCCCAGAACCGCGCCGCCCGCTCCAGCCCACCCTCCGCTGCCGGGCGATCCGCCGCCAAGACCTCTGCCGGGACCTCTGCCGGGACCTCTGCCGGGGACTCTGCCTCGGGCGCCTCCGGCGGAGCGGCGGCGGCAGGCAGGTCCGCTCCGCCGTACGCCTGCGCCAGGTCGGCCAGCAGCAGATCCTTGGACACCCCGTCGAAGACCAGGTGGTGCGCCACCACCTGCAGCAGGTGGTCCTCCTCGCCACGCCGATACAGCGTGAAGCGCGCCAGCGGCCCCGACTCCACGTCGAACGGCTGGGCCGCCTCGTCATCCGGGTCGGCGTCCGGATCCTGGGCCAGGCGGATGGCCGGTCTGGCCGCGCCGTACAGGGCCCGGCCGTCGGGGAAGGCGGCGGTCAGCGCCGGATGGCGGGCCACCACGGCGGCGCAGGCCGCCAGAAGCGCGTCCGTGTCGAGGGGGCCAGCGAAGCGCACCCGGAGCGGCAGGTGGTGCACCGGTCCGCCGAGCCCGGCGCGTTCGGTCAGCCACATGCCGTGCTGGGCTGGGGTCATGTCAACTCCGAGACGAATCGAGGAGCTCGGGCAGGCGGCGTTTGAGCACCTTGCCCGAGGTGTTCTTGGGCAGGGACTCCAGGACGGCCACCCGTGCGGGCAGCTCGTGCGTGGCGATCCGGTCCATCAGGAAGGCGCGGATCGAGGTGGGCGACAGCGTCGCGTCCCGGCGCGGGACCACCGCGGCGGCCAGGACGGTGCCCAGGACGGGATGCGGCAGGCCGAAGACGGCGGCCTCCGCGATGTCGGGGTGTTCGTGCAGCGCGGACTCCACGTGCAGGGTGGAGACCTTGAACGCGCCGGACTTGACCACGTCGCTCTCGCGGTCGACGAGGTAGAGGTAGCCGTCGGCGTCGAGGCGGCCCAGGTCGCCCATGCGCACCCAGCCGTCGCGGAAGGTCGGCGAGGCGCCCTCGCCGAGGTAGGCGCGCGAGGCGGCCGCCGAACGCAGCCACACCTCGCCCACCTCGTCCGTCGCGGCGGGGGCCCCCTTCTCGGTCAGGATCCGCAGCGCGCTTCCCGCCGCGGGACGGCCCAGCGCCCCGGGCCTGGCCGGGTCGTACATCATGATCGTCTGGGCGGGGGCGGCCTCGGTCGAGGTGTAGTAGTTGACGATCGCCGCGTTCGGGAAGGCCTGCGCCAGGCGCCTGGCCACGGCGGGGGGCAGCGCCGCCGCCGCCGAGCCCAGCAGCCGCACGCCGGAGAAGTCGTAGCGCTCGTGCAGGCCCGCGTCGAGCAGTTCGATCGCCATCGAGGGGACCAGGAAGACCGTGCCGACCGGCCTGGTGCCGATCAGCCGGGCGAATCGGGCGGGGGTGAACCTCGCGGGGCTCAGGACGGCGGGGTGGGCGTCGAGCGCGTTGAACAGCATGAGCTGGGCGGCGTTCGTCCCGATGGGGAAGGCATGAAGGAGGATCTGGGAGTGTCCGAAACGGCGGCGTCGGGCACGAATCTCCGCGCCGTGGACGAGATTGGCGTGCGTCGCGACCACCCCTTTCGGACGGCCCGTGGTGCCGGAGGTGTAAAGGATCTGCGCTGGGTCGTCGCCGCGCATCGTGATCTCCGGCTCCGTGCCGTCTGCCGCGTCGGGCTCGATCTCCGTCAACGCGGCCGTCCACCACGGTCCCGGGGGCCGGCGCAGTCCTGCTGAGTGCAGCACCGCCACCGCCTCGCAGTGGCCCAGCATGTAGTCCAGCTCGGCCGGGGCCAGCCGGTCCGACAGCGGCACGGCCACGGCGCCGGCGAGCTGCGTACCGCAGTAGGCCACCGCGAACTCGGGCCAGTCCCGCTCGGAGAACTGCAGCCCCACCCGGTCCCCCGGCCGCACGCCTCGAAGGGCCAGCCGTACGGCGAGCGCGCGGGCGCGTTGGTTCCACTGGCCGTACGTGAGCGGCTCACGCCCCTCGACCAGCACGGCGTCGCCGGTGGGCGCCTCCTCGGCCCGCAGGCATAACAAATCAGGCAGGGACTTCACGGACATCGTTCCCCCAAAGGCAGCGCTGATGGGAGCGCTCCCAACGTCGGAGGCTAGGAATGTCGCTTGTTGAGTGTCAAGAATATTTCTCACGATCGACATAACGGATGGCCGAAATTCCGGCGTGTTCGGGGCGCAATACGGGGTCGAGTCAGGCAATTTGACCGGCACATCAAGACACGGGGTTGACATCTCGAATCCGCGCCTCCTACGCTCCAAATGTGGGAGCGCTCCCATCCGTTCCCGGGAGGTCCCGTGAGAGCATCTGGAGTCCCGTTATGACCGGCCTCGCCGAGGCGGTTCGCGGTCTCAGCACCGAGGATCTGCGCAGCCTGCTCCTCATCCGCCACTTCGAGCTGTCGCTGCTGCGGCTGTTCGAGGCCGGCCAGATCGGCGGCACCACGCACACCTGCCTGGGCCAGGAGTACATCCCCGTCGCCCTGTCGCCGCTGTTGCGCCCTGACGACTACGTCTTCAGCAACCACCGCGGCCACGGCCACCTGCTGGCCCGCTACGGCGACGCGCCAGGCCTGCTCGCGGAGATCATGGGCCGCGAGGGCGCGCTCTGCTCGGGCGTCGGCGGCAGCCAGCACATCTACCACCACCGGTTCCTGTCCACCGGCGTCCAGGGCGAGAGCCTGCCCGTGGCCGTCGGCACCGCGCTGCGGCTCAAGGGCACCGGGGCGCTGGCCTGCGTGCACGTGGGCGACGGCACCTGGGGCGAGGGCGCCGTCTACGAGGCGCTCAACATGGCGGCCCTGTGGCGCGTGCCCCTGCTGGTCGTCGTCGAGAACAACGGCATCGCCCAGTCCACCCCCACCCACCGGCACCTGGCCGGCACCATCGCGGCGCGCGCCGCCGCCTTCGACCTGCCGCACATCCGGCTGGCCACGACCGACATCGGCACGATCCGCGCCGAGCTCGCGCCCCTGGTAGCCGCCGTCCGGGAGGAGAGCTGCCCGATCGTCGTGGAGTTCGTCACCCACCGGCTCGGGCCGCACAGCAAGGGCGACGACACCCGCCCCGCCCAGGAGCTCGACGAGGCTCGCGCGGCCGACTGGTACCGGCACGCCGCGGGTGGCGATCTGGACCTGGAGATCCAGGCCCTGGTCGGCCGCATCGTGGCCGACGTCTCGGCCCGCCCGCTCTCGGTGTGGGAGCGCGCGTGACCGATGTCGCCGACGCCCGCCAGTCCGCGGCGCGGGAGGGCGCGGTGCAGGGGCCCGCGCCCCGGGTGGCCGAGCACCTCAACCGGGCGCTGCACGACCTCCTCGAGGCCGACCCCGACCTGCACGTCCTGGGCGAGGACATCACCGACCCGTACGGCGGAGCCTTCAAGATCACCAAGGGTCTCTCCACCCGTTTCGGCGACCGTGTCCGCTCCACCCCCATCAGCGAGGGCGCGATCACCGGCGTGGGCGCCGGGCTGGCGCTGGCGGGGGCCAAGGCGATCGTCGAGATCATGTTCGCCGACTTCGTGACGCTCGCCTTCGACCAGCTGGCCAACTTCGCCGCCAAGTCCACCGCGATGTACGGCAGGCCGGTCCCGGTCCCGCTGATCGTCCGCTGCCCCTCGGGCGGCAACCGGGGCTACGGCGCCACCCACAGCCAGAGCCCGCAGAAGCACTTCATCGGCATCCCCGGCCTGCGCGTGTACGAGCTGACGCCCTTCCACGACGCCACCCGCCTGCTGGCCGGGATGCTGGAGCAGGGCCTGCCGTGCCTGCTGTTCGAGGACAAGGTCCTCTACACCCGCAGGATGTTCGAGGCGGGCCCGCTCTTCCGCGTCGGCTTCGCCGGCCGCGGCGCGTATCCGGGCGACGAGGTGGCCCGCGTGAGCCTCGACGGGGGCGGCGAGCCCGACTGCACGCTGATCGTGCCGGGCGGGGTGGCCCACCGGGCCCTGGCGGCGGCCGAGGACCTGCTGATGGAGCACGAGGTGGTCTGCGAGATCCTGGTGCCCTCCCGGCTCCACCCCCTGCCAGAACTGCTCCCGGCCTCCAGGCACGTCGTGGTCGCCGAGGAGAGCACGGCGGGCGGCACCTGGGGCGCCGACGTCGCCGCGGCGCTCCACTCCCGGATGTGGCCGGCTCTGCGCAAGCCGGTCACGCTGGTCAGTTCGGCCGACAGTGTCATCCCCGCGGCGGCGCACCTGGAGCGCGAGGTCCTGCTGCAGCCCGGCGACATCCGCCGTGCCGTACTGGAGACCGTCACGTGACCGACATCCTGGTGCCCAAGCTCAACAGCAACGACACGGCCTATCTCGTGGTCGCCTGGCTGGCGGCCGACGGCCGCGCCGTACGGGCCGGAGAGGCCATCGTGGAGCTGGAGACCTCCAAGACGGTGGAGGAGCTCACGGCCGAGCACGACGGCGTGCTGAGGCATGCTCTGGCGGAGGGCGCCGAGTGCGCGCCCGGCCAGGTGATCGCCCGGCTGAGCCTCGGCGAGGAGCCCGCGCCGGGCGTCGCTTCCCCGGCCGCCGCCGAGGGCGAGCGGGCCGCCACGGTGGTCATCACCAGGCCCGCGCAGGCTCTCATGGCCGAGCGGGGCATCACGCTGGAGGAGGTCCACGCGCTCGGCAAGAAGGTCGTCACCACCGACGACCTGGACCCCGACCTGATCCACCTGTCGAGGACCCAGCGCCGGGTGGCGGCCGTGGTCGAGGAGTCCCACGCCGCCATTCCCGCCGCCTTCACCGCAATGCGCGTCGACGTGACCGACGCGCTGTCGCACGCCCGCGTCCTGTCCCGGCGCGACCGGGTCCTGATCGGCGTGCCCGAGCTGGTCGTCAAGGCGGCGGGAAGCCTGGTCGAGAAGTTCCCGCTGTGCTTCGCCACGCCGGTCAGCGGAAGGAGCGCGCGGCGCGCGGGCGCGGCCCACGTGGGGGTGACCGTGGACCTCGGCAACGGCATGTTCGTCCCCGTGCTGCGCGACGCCACCGGCCGCCCGACCGCCGAGCTGGCCGCCGACCTGGCGCGCTACCGCCGCACGGCACTGAACGGGACGTTCACCGAGGCGGACCTGAGCGGCGCCAACATCCTGCTGGCCCTGCACCCCGACGACGGCGTGATCCTGGCGACCCCCATCGTCTACCCGGGCCACACCTGCGCGCTGTCGCTGACGGCGCCGCGGCAGGAGACGGACGGACGGCGCGTGGTGACGCTGGGCCTGGCCTACGACCACCGTTTCCTCAACGGCAGGGACGCCGCCGCGTTCCTGGGTGCATTGGCCGCCGCGTTGCGGGCACCCATTACCCTGTCTTGACACATCTCGAAAGGACTCCCCAGTGCCTACCCTGCGTAGCGGCAGCCTGCTCGCCGACGTCTCGGCGCGCGGCGCTGCCGTTCGCGTGCTGCGTGACGGCGAGCGCGACCTGGTCACGAGCTGGCCGGCCGACGGCCCGATCCCCTACTACAGCGGCACGGTGCTGGCTCCCTGGCCCAACCGCGTGGCGGGCGCGCGTTACGTGTTCGACGGCGAGGAGCACCGGCTCCCGGTCAACGAGCCGGACCGCGGGCACGCCCTGCACGGCCTGGTCGCCGAGGCCGAGTGGACGGTCGCGGAGTTCCTCCAGGTCGAGGACGACCACGCCTTCGTACGGCTGACGCTCGCGCTGGAGCCCTCCCCCGGCTACCCCTTCAGCCTGGGGCTGGAGATCGTGCACCGCCTCGGCTCCGGCGGCCTGACGAGCACGCTGACCGCCCGCAACACCGGCGATCGCCCCGCGCCCTACGGCTGCGGCCCGCACCCGTGGCTGCTGTCGGACGTCGACGAGCTGCACCTTCCCGCCTCCCAGGTCCTGCTCGTCGACGAGGCGCTCGTGCCGCGCGAGCTGACCGGCGTCGAGACCACGCCGTACGACTTCAGGGAGCCGCGCAAGGTCGGCGACACCGCCATCGACCACGCGTTCACGGGCCTGTCCGAGGGCCGGGTGCGTCACGGCTGCGTCGAGATCGTGTGGGACGCCGCGGTCATGCCGTGGGTGCAGGTCTGCACCGGCACCGGGCTGGGGCACGCCGGCCTGGCCGTGGAGCCGATGACGTGCCCGCCCGACGCCTTCAACTCGGGCACCGGCCTGATCCGGCTCGCCCCGGGCCGGAGCCACGAGGCGAGCTGGACCATCCGGACGGTCAGCGCAGCGGGATGACGACCGCCTCGGCGGCGCGCGGGCATTCGTCCTGCTCGCCGCCGAAGGCGCAGCCGACGAAGTGGTCGGGCTCCACCCAGCCCTCGCCCGGCGCGTGGAACAGGCATTCCGCCTCGGGCTCCGGCTGCTCCTCCTCTTCCGACCACTTGCGGTGCAGCTGCGGCACGGAGGCCAGCAGGCGGCGCGTGTAGGGGTGGCGGGGGTCGCCGAAGACCCGGTCGGTGCGGCCCGTCTCGACCATCCGGCCCTTGTAGAGCACGACGGTGCGGTCGCTGACGTAGTTGCCCAGCGACAGGTCGTGGGTGATGAACAGGATGCCCAGACCGCGCTCGCGCAGCTCCCCGAGGAGGTTGAGCACGTCGATCCTCGTCGAGGCGTCGAGCATGCTGATGATCTCGTCGGCGACCAGGACCTTCAGCTCCAGCAGCAGGGCTCGGGCGATCAGCATGCGCTGCAGCTGGCCCCCGCTCAGCTGATGCGGATACTTGCCGAGCACGGCACCGGGGTCCAGGCGCACCGACCGCAGGGCCGCCTCGACCTTCTCGCGCCAGTCCTGCGACGGCAGGCCGAAGCCCTGCCGGACCATCTCGAAGACCCGGTCGGCCTTGAAGATCGGGTTGTAGGAGCTGAAGGGGTCCTGGAAGACGCCCTGGACGTGGCGGTAGTAGTCGGCCTCGGGAGTGCCGTCGAGCGTGATGGCGCCGGCGCTGGGGGGCAGCAGGCGCAGCACCATCTTGCCGATCGTGGACTTGCCGCTGCCGCTCTCCCCGATGAGCGAGACGACCTCGCCGGGGTTCACCTGGAAGCTCACGTCGTGGACGGCCCGCAGCTCCTGGCCGCCGAACGCCCCGATCCTGTAGGTCTTGCCGACCTTGTCGAGCTTGAGCATCTAGATCGCCTTCCAGCACGCGACGGAGTGTCCCTGCGCGATCTCCGTGAACGGCGGCTCGGTCTCGCACTTGTCGAAGGCGAGCGGGCAGCGGTCGCGGAAGCGGCAGCCCTTGGGCGGGTTCAGCAGCGACGGGGGGCTGCCGGGGATGCCCTGGAGCCTGCGCTCGGAGTAGCGCACGCCCACCTCGGGCAGGGAGTTGATAAGCGCCTGCGTGTAAGGATGGCGGGGCGCGTTGACGATGGTCTTGGCGGGTGCCTTCTCGGCGAGCTTCCCCGCGTACATGACCATGATCGTGTCGGCGATCTGGTAGACGAGCGACAGGTCGTGGGTGACCACGATCATGCTCTTGACCAGGTGGCGGTCGCGGAACTCCAGGAGGGTCTGCGCCACGGCGCGCTGGCTCGACACGTCGAGGGCGGAGGTGACCTCGTCGGCGATCAGGAGCGAGGGGTCGAGCAGGGTGGAGATGACCATGACGGTGCGCTGCTTCATGCCGCCCGACAGCTCGATCGGGTAGCGGTCGAGCACGTCGGTGCTCAGGCCGACCAGGTGCAGCCGCCGCTCCAGCTCCTTCCTGTCGAAGGGGGCTCCCCGCGACCGCAGCAGCTCCTCGATCATCCTGCCGATCTTGCGGGTGGGGTTGAGCGCGCTCATGGAGTACTGCGGGATGAGCGAGACCTCGAAGAAGCGGTGGGCGTTCATGCGCCGGTCGTCGGCGATCGGCAGCACCTGGCCGTCGAGCTCGACGCTCCCGCCGACGTGCTTCATGCGCTGGTCCAGGCGGATCAGGCTCTTGCCCAGCGTGGACTTCCCGCAGCCCGACTCCCCCGCCAGGCCCATGATCTCGCCGTCGGCCAGCGTGAAGCTGACGCCGTCGAGCGCCTTCACCTCGCCGCGCAGCGTCCGGTAGTAGACCCGCAGGTCATCGACCTTCAGCGTCACGTCACATCTCCCTGAGCTTGGGGTTGAAGACCTCGTCCAGCCCGACGTTGGCCACGTACATGGCGCCCACCAGGGCGGTGATCGCCGCTCCCGGCGGGACGAACCACCACCACAGGCCCAGCGGCAGGGCGCTGTTGACGCTCGCGTGCTGGAGCATCAGGCCCAGCGACACGCCCTCGGTCGGCCCCAGGCCGATGAAGTCGAGCGACGCGGCGGTCAGGATGGCGCCGCCGAACATCAGGATGAACATCATGACCAGGTAGGAGCTCATGTTCGGGGCGATCTCCCTGGCGATGATCCTCCCGGTGCCCGAGCCGCTGAGCCTGGCCAGGTCGACGAAGTCGCGCGAGCGCAGCGAGAAGGTCTGCGCCCGGATGGCGCGGGCGGCCCACGGCCACATGGTCAGGCCGATGAACAGCGCCTGGGCGGGGATGCTCCTGATGCCGAGGTAGGCGTTGACCACGATGAGGACCGCGAGCGAGGGCAGCACCAGCACCACGTTGGTGATCATGCTCAGCACCTCGTCGACCCAGCCGCCGCGGTATCCGGCCAGGAAGCCGACGACCATGCCGACGATCGCGGCGACGCCGCCGCCGAACAGCCCGACCATGAAGGCGTTGCGCACGCCGTACACGAACTGCGCGAAGATGTCCTGGCCGAACAGGGTCGTGCCGAACCAGAACTCCGACGACGGCGGCTCCATGCGAGGCCCGACGAAGTCGTAGGCCGAGCCCGAGCGGGCCAGCAGCGGGCCGAAAACGCCGATGCACAGGAACAGCAGGATGATCAGCGTGCCGATGACCAGCTTCTTGTTGCGGACCGCGAAGTGCAGCCAGTCGCGGCTGGGCCCGGACGCCGACTCGGCCTCGCGCGTGGTGATCTCTTGCAGCGCCGTCATGCCACACCGATCCTTGTCCGCGGGTCCACCAGCAGATAGACGACGTCGATGACGAAGTTGGCGATCAGCACGCCCACGACGATGAACAGGAAGACGCCCTGCAGGAGGAAGAAGTCGAGGTTCTGGATGGCGCGCAGGATGGTCAGGCCCAGGCCGGGATAGGCGAAGACGATCTCCGTGACCACCGCGCCCGCCACGATGACGCCCAGTTGCAGGGCCAGTCCGGTGATCTGCGGCAGCATCGCGTTGCGGAAGGCGTAGCGGCGGATCAGCCGGTTGGGGGCGCCGAGCGCGCCCAGGTAGTTCGAGTAGTCCGAGTCGAGCTCGTAGATGATCATGTTGCGCATGCCGATCGCCCAGCCGCCGAGCGCGACCAGGAAGAGCGAGAGGAACGGCAGCACCCAGTGCATGATCAGGTCCTGGATGAAGGGCCAGGTCAGCTCGGGCGTGCGGGAGAAGCTGTAGCCGCCGGCGAAGGGGAACCAGCCGGTCACCACGCCCAGCACCCAGGCCAGCAGCGCCGCGAGCCACATGTACGGCATGGCGGTCAGCAGGTAGCCGACGGGCAGGACCGCGCTGTCGAGCAGCTTGCGGCGGGCGGCGAAAGCGCCGAACCAGTTGCCCACCACCCAGCTCAGCAGGACCGCCGGGATCACCAGGGCCAGCGTGTACGGCAGAGCCGACAGGATCACGCTGCCCACCGGGGTCGGGAAGGCCCAGACGCTGATGCCGAAGTCCCCCTGCAGCAGCGAGCCCCAGAAGTTCAGGTACTGCTCCCAGATCGGCTTGTCCAGGCCGAACAGGTCGCTGTAGTAGACCCGCATCTGCTCGTAGGCCGCCGGATCGTTGACGGTGCGGCGGGCCAGCATGGTCGAGACGGGGTCACCCGGCATGAAGCGCGGGATCATCCAGTTGATGGTCACGGCGACGAAGAAGGTCAGCCCGTAGAGCAGGAGTTTCCTGCCGAAGTAGCGGCGCACGCGCGAGTCCTCCGTGGACTAATGGGAGGCCGCGGCCTGGAGCGGCCCCCCGTTAGAGAGCCCCCTCGCGCAGCTGCGCGAGGGGGCGGGTCAGACAGTCAGGAGCCGTTGGTCTGGAGCTGGGTCAGCGTCTCGAAGCCGCCCATCTCGAACCAGTGGCGCCAGAACACGGCCGGGTACTTGTTCGCGCCGCCGTCGGCGCCCCAGTTCTTCCACACGCCGTTGCTGGCCTGCGACCAGACGCCGTTGTACCAGAGCGGGATGGCAGGCAGCTCGTCCAGGTGGATGGCCTGGAGCTGCGAGATGACCTTCTTCATGCCCTCGACGTCGTCGGTCTTGACGGCGTCGAGCTGCTGGACGAGGTCCCACGCCTGCTTGTTCTCGTACCGGCCGAAGTTGACGGTGTTCTGCACCTCGTTGACCGGCTGGCGGAACAGGTAGTCGTAGTAGGTCCACGGGCTGACCGACAGCTGGCGCTCGTTGTTGATCACCAGGTCGAACTTGCCGGCGTTGCGTGCCTCGAGGAGCGCGGGGAAGTCGGGGGTCTCGGCGGTGACGTCGATGCCCGCGGCCTTGGCGCTGGTCGCGATGACGCTGGCCGACTGGTTCCAGTCGCTCCAGCCGGCAGGGGTGATCAGCTTGAGGCTGATCTTGCTGCCGTCCTTGTTCTCCACCAGGCCGTCGCCGTCGGTGTCCTTGTAGCCGGCGTCGGCGAGCATCTTCTTGGCGTTGTCGGTGTTGAAGGTGAAGCCCTTCTCGCCGATGACCGCCTGGTCGTCGAAGTCCTTCCAGCCGGGCAGCAGACCGGTCGGGCTGGCGGCCTGGACCACCTCGCCGTAGACGTTCTTGACGATGCTCGGCACGTCGACCGAGGTCGCCAGCGCCTTGCGGAAGGCCGCGTCGTTCAGCGGCTTCTTGGTGGTGTTGGGCACCAGCCACGCGGTGTTGGCCGACAGGTTGTACGGCGCCTGCGGGTAGTAGGTGTGGATGCCCGAGGCCTCACCGGCGATGCGGTTCATGCCGGGGATGTAGTTGTTGGCCAGGTCCAGCTGCTTCTGCATGAACAGGCCGAGGGCGACTTCGTTGCTCGGGGTGACGATGTGCACGAAGTACTTGGGCTTGGGCTCCATGTTCAGGGCCGTCTTGCCCCACCAGTCGTCGCGGCGCTGGTAGACGACGCGGTCGTCGGCGTGGCTGAGGTACTTGTAGGCGCCCGTGCCGACCGGGTTCTCGTTCATCCCGGTGAGCACGTCCTTGTCGTCCTTGCCCTCCCAGAGGTGCTGCGGCACGATCGCCCGCTGGTAGAGCTCGAAGTCCCACTGGCTGTACTTGGCGGTCTTGAACTTCACCGTGACGGTCTGGTCGTCGGTGGCCTCGACGGCCTCCAGCCAGTCCCACACGTGGGCGAAGGCGCTGCCCTTGATCTTGCCGAGCCCGTAGGTGAAGGCGACGTCCTTGGCGGTGAACGGCTTGCCGTCGTTCCAGGTGACGCCCGAGCGGAGCTTGACGACGTAGGTCTTGTCGTCGGTCCAGCTGCCGCTCTCGGCCAGCCACGGCGTCAGCTTCTTGGCGTTGGTGTCGAAGTGGAACAGGGTCTCGTAGACCAGGCCGACCGTTCCGGTGGCGTGGTTGCCCTCGTCCATCGGGTTGAAGTTGGCGGGCGGACCCCACATCGTTCCCGTGGAGTAGAGAGTCTCGTTGCGGGGGAACTCCCCTGCTTGGGCCGGCTGCTGCGCCGGCTGGGTGGCCGGCGGAGCGGAACCGCCCGGCGAGGCCTGCCCGCCGGTCTGCGGCGTGCCGCCGGATGAGCAGGCGGCTACGGCCAGACCCGCCGCGACTAAGGGCGTGAGTAACCGCCAACTGTTGCGCATGGAATTCTCCTTCGTCTCTGATCCGGCCACACCCGGCAGAGTTGTCCTCGAGCACCAGCCCCCGAAGGTCTGCTGTGATGGGAGCGCTCCCATTTGGCGAGGCTCGCCTCGCACCAATCAGGTAACGCGACCGTAAAATCGGCGCTTCTCTGTGTCAATAGACCCAGGAAGCGCGTGACATATCCGCAATGTTAGGCTTTCGGCACCCAATGGGAGCGCTCTCACCCGTACGCTCTCCCCCATGGAGAGCATGACCAAGCGGCGTCTCACCCCCGAAGAGCTCGACGCCCTGGCCAGACGCGCGACAGGCGCCGCAATCGTCACCTCGGCCGAACTGACCGACGGCTTCGCCAACGCCGTGTGGCGGCTGTCCCTCGACGACGGCCGCGACGTCGTGCTCAAGCTGTCGCCTCCTCCAGAACTCGAACAGCTCACCTACGAGCGCGACCTGCTGCGCATGGAGGCACGCGCCTACGAACTGGCGGGAGCGGCGGGCGTGCCGCTGGCCGACCTCGTGGCGGCCGGATTCGACGACCCCGTGCTGGGCGGCGACTACCTCGTCCTGTCGGCGCTCACCGGCACGTCGTGGAACCAGGTGCGGCTCCCCGACGAGACCCAGGCGGCGCTGCGCCGCGAGCTCGGCGGGCACATGGCCAGGTTCAACTCCGTGCGCGGCGACGTCTACGGCTACCCGCACAGCGGCATCACCGGCGCCACCTGGCGCGAGGCCTTCCTGGCGATGGTGGAGGCGCTGCTGAAGGACACCGAGCGCTACCCGACCGAGCTGCCGGTGCCGGAAGCCGAGATCCGCGACCGGGTGCACCGCTCCGCGCCCGCCCTCGACGCGGTCACCGAACCCCGGCTGGTGCACTTCGACATCTGGCCGGGCAACGCCTTCGTGGACCTGTCGGGCGGCACACCCCGCATCCAGGCCGTCATCGACCTGGAACGGGCCTTCTGGGGCGACCCGCTGGCCGAGCTGATCACCCCGACGATCTTCGCCGAGGTCGACCCCGCCGACCCGTTCCTGGCCGGCTACCGCGAGATCGCCCCGCTCGAACTGGATCCGGTCAGGCTCGACCTGTACCGGGCCTACCTCTACCTGATCCTGCTGGTCGAGAACGGTCCGCGGCAGTACCCGGAGGAGGAGTACGCACCCTTGCGCGACGCGGCGAGCAAGGGCCTCACCGAGGCGCTCGCCCGGCTCTAGGCCTACGCCTGGGGCAGCTCCGCGAACAGGATCGGCGTCGTCGTCGGCCTGCTCGACCCTCCGGCGGGCTCGACGGTCAGGCCGATGTGCCGGTCGTCGCCGAGCGGCCGGGCGAACACCGGCACGGTCGTGCCGTCGGTGCCGCCGCCGTCTCGGGTGAGCAGCCCGGCGGGACGCGGGCCGTCGGGACCCATCAGCCACAGCTCGTAGACCCGCCCGTCGCCCAGTTCGGGCAACCCGGAGGAGGTGAAGACGAGCCTGCCGCGGTCGCGTGAGTAGACGACGGTGGCGGTGCCTCCCGAGGTGACGGGACGGCGCACGGTCCGGGCGTCGGGGGCGGCGAGCACGGAGACGAGTTCCCGCTGGGCGGTGAGACTCCGGTCGAGCTCGCCCCGGGTGTCGTAGGCGATCACGCCGAGCGTGACAGCAGCGGCGGCAGCGGCCGCGGTGAGGCTGAGCGCCAGCCGGGTGCGCCACGGCGTACGGCCGCGCATCTCGACCACGTCACCACCGGCCCCGCCCGGACCCGCGCCACCGGGACCCGCGCCACCGGGACCCGCGCCACCGGGACCCGCGCCACCGGGACCCGCGCCACCGGGACCCGCACCGCCGGGACCCGCGCCGGGATCGGCGCCCGGGACGGGCGGCTGCGGGAGCGGGATCGCGCGGGCCTGGAACCGGACGGTCTCGCCCTCCCCTGGCGGGGCCTGGAACCGGACGGTCTCCTGCCCGCCCGGCGAGGCCTGGGTGCGCCCTGCTCCGTCGGGGAAGGGCAGCACCCGCGTCGGGTCAGGGGCCGCCTGCCGTACGTGCTTGACCGCCGCCAGGACGCGGCCGCGCAGGGCGGCGGGGGGCGGCTCGGCGACGGCCAGGGCCAGGCGCGCCGCCGTCTCCCGCAGGGCCCTGACCTCGTGCGCGCACTCGTCGCACCCGTCGGTGTGCTGCTCGAACCGCGTCACCTCGGATCCGGTCAGCGCGTGCAGCGCGTAGGCGCCGGACAGGGTGTGGATGTCGGTCATCGTTCGACTCCCATGCAGTCGCGCAGGCGGACCAGACCGTCGCGCATCCTGGTCTTGACCGTGCCCAGGGGCACCCGCAGCAGCCCCGCGACCTCGGGATAGCTGTAGCCGCCGTAGTAGGCGAGCGTGACGGCCTCCCGCTGGACCTCCGACAGCCCGCCCAGGCAGCGCCGTACCCGCTCGCCGTCCAGGCGCACCGCGACCTCCTCGACGACCTGGTCGTGGGCGATCTCGACGGAGCGCACCCCGACCCGGTAGTCGCGCTCGCCCGAGGCCTGGCTGGAGCGCACCCGGTCCACCGCCCGCCGGTGGGCCATGGTCAGCACCCACGAGAGCGCGGAGCCGCGTGCCCCGTCGAAGCGCGCGGCGGAGCGCCAGACCTCGACCAGCACCTCCTGGGCGACCTCCTCGGCCTGGGCCCGGTCGCGCACCACGCGCATCACGAGCCCGAAGACGGGCCCGCTCACCCGGTCGTAGAGCCGTTCGAAGGCGGCCTCGTCCCCGCACGCGACCCGGACGAGCAGGTCGTCGAGATCGCGGGACACCAGTGTGTCTGTCACGCGAGTGATTCGGCAGGGTGACCCCGGCGGATGCCGACTTGCCTCGCGACTTCGCGGGGCCTGTGGCGCGTGACCATAAAGAGACGCCAAGAGCCTAGTGTCCTCTTTCGTGCCCGCTAATTCCTCTTTGATCACTCTGGTGGCCATTGTCGGAAGTCTCTGCTGCCTCACCGCCGGAGCCATCGGGCTCGTCTTCGAGCTCACCCGGCCGCCGGCGAGCACGCAGGCGGCCGAACTCGGCACGATGGAACAGGCCGACCGCTGGCGCACCTGGAACGCCGACCGGATCTTCCCCCGGATGCAGGGCCAGGGGGCGCGGCTGTACGCGGTGCGGCTGGGCATCGCCCAGGAGAGCGGCTGCGCCGACGGGCTCAACCCGGTCGCGCAGGCGATCGTGTGGGAGCCCGGATGCGAGCGTGTCCTGCGGGCGACCTACAGCGACAGGAACGGGAGCCTGCTGGCCACCGTCGCGATCGTCGTCATGCGCGACGAGCACGCGGCCGCGTCGGTCGCCGAGGCGGGGCTGGCCGGTCCGCGCCCCGCCGCCTTCCCCGGCACCCTGGCCGCCCGCTTCGGCGACGCCCAGGCGCAGCAGCACGTCATGGAGCGGCAGGGGCGCTACCTGGTGATGGCCGCCGTCGGCTATCCGGACGGGCGACCGGCGCTGGCGCACGCCGCGCGGTCGGTGTTCGGCTTCGCCGGGCGTCTGGTGGACGACACGTTGCTTCCGCTGGCCTCGGCCGGCGACCCCTGCCGAGCCGTCGAGGTGGTGTCATGTTGACCAAGTCCGTGGCCTGCGTGACCGCCGCCCTCGCCCTCGCCTGGGCGCCCAGCGCGCAGGCCACCCGCGACTTCGCCGCGGCGCAGCGCGTCACCAAGGGCGCGGGGGTGACGGTGGCGCTCCTGTCGTCAGGGGTGGGCTGGGTCGACGGGATCGGGGACTCGTTCAAGGGTGAGCACGACCTGCTCCGCCGTACGAAGGACCCACTCCGCCGTACGAAGCAGGAGGACGGCGACCCGGCGCCCGCCGCCTCCGAAGGCACCGCCGCCCCCGGCGGCCCGTTCGCCGGGCGCGACCCCGCGAAGGTCACCGGCACGCGCCTGGCCGCCCTCCTCACCGCCCCCACCGGCCTGGTTCCCGACGCGAACGTCCTGTCGGTGCGCGTCGAGCCCGACCCCCAGGACTTCGCAGACCCCGAGGCCATGGCCGCCTGGCGCGCCGCCGACCTGCCGGGCGAGCGCTACCTGGAGGCCATCCGCTGGGCCGTCGACCACGGCGCGGGCGTGATCGTCCTCGACAGCGTCTTCCCCGCCCCCGACGAGCGCCTGCGCGAGGCGGTCGGCTACGCCCTGGACGCCAACGCCGTCCTGGTCACCCCCGTCCGCCCCGGCCAGGACCCGCGCTACCCCGCCGGCCTGCCCGGCGTGCTCGGCGTGGCGCCGCTCGGCGACGACGGCAGGCCGGTGTACGAGGCGCGCAACCACGCGGTGGTCCTGTCGGCTCCCGGCCACCCGCGCGACCTGCCCGCCCCTGACGGCTCGACCGGTGCGGCGGACCCGGGCCTGGCCGCGGCCGCCCAGGTGGGAGCCGCCGCCGCGATGCTCCAGTCCCGCTTTCCCGGCATCACCTCCGCCCAGGCCGGCCAGGCGCTCACCGCGACCGCCCGCAGGCCTCACGGCGCGGCGTGGAAGGACAGCGCCGACTTCGCCTACGACACCGCCATCGGCTTCGGCCAGGTCAACCCGGCCGGGGCGCTGATCGAGGCCGAGCGCATCATGTCCGCTCCGGCGGGTCAGGCAGGGGTGCCGGAGGAGACGGTCTTCGGCGGCGGGCCGCCGCCCGCCCCGGTGGCCGCCGGTCACGACGGCCCGCTGTTGTACGGCTCGGCGGCCCTGCTCGGAGCCGGGGCGCTCCTGCTGGCCGGTGTCGTGCTGCTGCTGAGGCGGCACAGCCGCGCGGGCGGGCAGGGCGCGGAGGTCCAGAAGTGACCACCAGGTGGAAATACCTTCTCAGAAAGTGGACACCAGCACCCGACTGGTCGGGCAAATGAAATACCCTCGTATGTCGTGAGCGCACTGAACAATCTCGATTCCTGGCGGGAGCTTCCCGCTGCCCAGCAGCCCGACTGGCCGGACCCGGCGGCGCTGGAGCGCGTGGTCGCCGAGCTGGGAAGCCTGCCTCCGCTGGTCTTCGCCGGCGAGTGCGACCAGCTCAAGAACGAGCTGGCCGCGGTGGCCAGGGGCGAGGCCTTCGTGCTGCAGGGCGGCGACTGCGCCGAGACCTTCGCCGGGGCCACCGCCGACAACGTGCGCAACAAGCTCAAGACCCTGCTGCAGATGGCCATCGTGCTGACCTACGCGGGCCGGGTGCCGGTCGTGAAGATCGGCCGGGTCGCGGGGCAGTTCGCCAAGCCGCGCTCCAAGTCGACCGAGACCCGCGAGGGTGTCACGCTGCCCGCCTACCGCGGCGACATGGTCAACGGCTTCGAGTTCACCGACGAGGCCAGGCAGCCCGACCCCAACCGGCTGCTGAAGGCCTACCACTCCAGCGCGGTGACGCTGAACCTGGCCCGCGCCTTCGCCAAGGGCGGCTACGCCGACCTGCGCCAGGTTCACGCCTGGAACCAGGACTTCGTCGCCGAGTCCCCCGCCGGCCGCCGCTACGAGCAGCTGGCCAGGGAGATCGACCAGGCCCTCGCCTTCATGCGGGCCTGCGGCGCGGAGCCGGAGGAGTTCCACACGGTGGAGTTCTACTCCTCGCACGAGGCGCTCATCCTCGACTACGACCAGGCGCTCACCCGCATCGACTCGCGCACCGGCCTGCCGTACGACGTCTCGGCGCACATGGTCTGGATCGGCGAGCGCACCCGCCAGCTCGACGGCGCCCACGTGGAGTTCTTCTCGCGCATCCGCAACCCGATCGGCGTCAAGCTCGGCCCGACGACCACGCCGGAAGAGGCGATGGCGCTGATCGAGAAGCTGAACCCCGACAACGAGGCGGGCCGGCTGACGTTCATCACCCGCATGGGCGCGTCCAAGATCCGTGAGCACCTGCCCACGCTGGTGGAGAAGGTCTCGGCGAGCGGCGCGCAGGTCGCCTGGATCTGCGACCCGATGCACGGCAACACCTTCGAGGCCGCGGGCGGCTACAAGACGCGCCGCCTCGACGACGTGCTCGACGAGGTCAGCGGCTTCTTCGAGGTGCACCGCGCGCTGGGCACCCACCCGGGCGGCGTGCACATCGAGTTCACCGGCGACGACGTCACCGAGTGCGTGGGCGGCGGCACCGAGATCCTCGAGGACGACCTGGCGCTGCGCTACGAGACGGCCTGCGACCCGCGGCTCAACCGCAGCCAGTCGCTCGACCTGGCCTTCCGGGTCGCGGAGCTCTACCGGTCCGCCTGACACGACTTATCGTGACATAACGGAAAGAGCCTGATTTTTCGGGCTTTGCGAGACACCCTCGGGTACGATCATGCCCGTGAGCCAGTCAGTGCCCGAGGGTGTGGACCCCAGCGTTCCCAACGTCGCCCGCATGTACGACTACTTCCTGGGCGGCAAGGACAACTTCGCCTCCGATCGGGCCGCCGCCGAGCAGGTCATGCGGACCTTCCCGGCGACCGCGCTGTCGGCCCAGGAGAACCGGGCGTTCCTGCGCCGCGCGGTCCGCTTCCTGGTCGACTCGGGTGTGCGCCAGATCGTCGACCTCGGCTCCGGGCTGCCGACGCAGGGCAACACCCACGAGATCGCGCCCGAGGCGCGCGTGGTCTACGTCGACCACGACGCCGTCGTGTGCGCGCACGCGCGCGCCCTGCTGGCCGGCTCGCAGGTCAAGGTGCTGCAGGCCGACGTGCGCGAACCCGACGCCCTGCTCGACGGCCTGCGCGGCCTGATCGACTTCGACGAGCCGGTCGGCTTCCTGATGTTGTGCCTGCTGCACTTCGTGCCGGACGAGCCCGCCTACGACCTGGTCAAGCGGCTGCACGAGGCCAGTGCTCCCGGCAGCCACCTGGTCATCAGCCACGCGATCGACCCCAAGCCCGACCTGACCCCCGACGCGCTGGAGGTCTACCGGCGCAGCACGGCGGCGCTGAACCTGCGCACCCATGCCGGAATCTCGGCCTTCTTCGAGGGCTACGAGCTGGTGGAGCCCGGGCTGGTGCTGCCGAAGGAGTGGCGCCCCGACGGGCCGGTCGACGGACCGCCCGCCCCTGGCTACGCCGGGGTCGGCGTCAAGCGCTGAGCAACCCGAGGCTCTGCGAAACCGGAGGGCCGAGAACCGAAAAGCCCCGCTCGAGGCGGGGCTTTTCCGTGTGCGCCGGGGGTCAGTTCTGCTCGGCGGCCTTCTGCATCTCGTCGGCCAGCTCAGCCTTGATGGCCTCCATGTCGAGCGCCTTGACCTGGCCGATCAGGTCTTCGAGCGCGGGCTCGGGGAGCGCGCCGGCCTGGGCGAAGACCACGATGCCGTCGCGAATGGCCATGATCGTGGGGATCGAGGTGATGTCGAAGCCCTGCGCGAGCGCGGGCTGCGCCTCGGTGTCGATCTTGCCGAAGGTGACGTCCTCGTGCTTGTTCGAGGCCTTCTCGAAGATCGGGGCGAACATGCGGCAAGGCCCGCACCAGGCCGCCCAGAAGTCGAGCAGGACGATCCCCTTGTCGGCGATGTCGTTGAAGTTCGTCTCGGTCACTTCGATGGTCGCCACACGTGGCTCCTCGTCATACGTCGCTGAAGGTACTGGTTACGTCAACCACCTACCCGCGCCGAGCATTCCTCACGAGTCGTCGGAGCGCCGGACGGACAGGAGCAGGATTATCAGGCCCACGAGCCCGACCGCCACCTGCACCGCCGTCAACGCTCCCCCGCTGAACCAGTTGTCCAGCAAACCGAAGTCACGGTCGAAGAACTGCCGGGCCACGAGCCCGCCGAAGCCCTGAATCATGAGGATGACGCCGAGAAAACCCATGACTCCAGTCTCGGAGCGGCGCATGGAACGCGGCATCGGCCACAGGGATGCCCGGCCATCGACTTTAGTCACGATTCGGAGCTGCGCCGATGAACTCTTGACCACGGTGAGGTGTCGCGCGCACACAGATCCCAGCTCCAGCCGCTCATACCTGGCAAGTCATGTCAAAGACACCATTGCGATCTACCTGTAGAAATGTCCGGAACGCTTTCTACGAGGAGATCATCCGTGACCATGACCAGAGGTGCCACAGCGGCCCTGCTCGCGGCGGCGCTGGCCGCCGGAGCCGCCCTCGTGGCCGCCACCCCCGCCTCGGCGGTCTCGCCCGACGTCGTCATCTCCGAGGTGTACGGCGGAGGCGGCAACTCGGGCGCCACCTGGACCCACGACTTCGTCGAGCTGTACAACCTCGGCTCGTCCCCCGTCAGCCTGGCCGGCTGGAGCGTGCAGTACGCCTCCGCCGCCGGCACGTCGTGGCAGGTGACCCCGCTCAGCGGCACCATCGCCCCCGGCAAGCGGCTGCTGGTGCAGCAGGGCGCCGGCGCCGGAGGCACCCAGGCGCTGCCCGCCCCCGACGTGACGGGCTCCATCGCGATGAGCGCGACCGCCGGCAAGGTCGCGCTGGTCACCTCCACCACCGCCCAAGCGGGCGCCGGCGACCCGGCCCTCGTCAAGGACTTCGTCGGGTACGGCACGGCCAACGTCTCGGAGGGCGCCCCCGCCACGGGTGCGTCGAACACGAACTCCGTCAGCCGCGCCGCCTCCCCGGCCGACACCGACAACAACGCCGCCGACTTCACCGCCGGCGCCCCCTCGCCCACGAACCTGGCCGGCCCCGGCGGCGGCGAGCCGACCCCGACGCCTTCGCCAACGCCGACGGCCAACCCGTGCGACACCGCCGTCACCCACCAGATCGCCCAGGTCCAGGGCACCGGCGCGGCCAGCACGCTCACCGGGCAGCAGGTCCGTGTCGAGGGCGTGGTCACCAGGACCTTCACCAGCGCGACGGCCCGCTCGGGCTTCTTCGTCCAGGACGACACGCCCGACGCCGACGCCGCCACCTCCGACGGCGTCTTCGTCTTCGCCCCGTCCTTCTCCGCCACGGCGCTCTCCCCCGGCTCCAGGGTGAAGGTCTCCGGCACGGTCGCCGAATTCGGCGGCGCCACCCAGATCTCCACCGTCACCGCGGTCGACGTCTGCGGCACCGGCACCGTCGAGCCGGCCACGCTCACCCTGCCGATCGCCGCGTCCGACACCTTCGAGCGTCTCGAAGGCGTCCTGGTCAAGGTGCCCGGCAAGCTGACCGTCAGCGAGAACTACTGGCACGCACGCTACGGCCAGCTGCTCGCGGCCACCGGCGGGCGCCTGTTCATCCCGACCGACCGTCCCGGCGTGGACCCGGCGGCCGACGCGCGCCGCTCCCTCGTCATCGACGACGGCTCCTCCGGCCAGAACCCCAATCCCATGCCGCACTATCCGGCGGGCGAGCAGCTGGCCCGCTCGGGCGACGGCGTGAGCGGGCTGGTCGGCGTGCTGAACGAGGGCGCCTACGGCTCCACCAGCACGAACCTGAAGTACCTCGTGCACCCCACCGCCGCGCTGACCTTCACTCGCGACAACGCCCGCACCGCGGCCCCCGCCAAGGTGGGAGGCGACGTGAGGATCGCCAGCTTCAACACCCTGAACTGGTTCACCACGCTCAACGCGGCCGGATACCCGAACCCGCCCTACAACGCGAACTTCACCCCGCGCGGGGCGAACACCGCGACCGAGCGCGACCGCCAGCTGGCCAAGGAGATCGCCACGCTGAAGGCGCTCGACGCCGACGTCGTCAGCCTCATGGAGGTCGAGAACCCGCGGCCCGACCTGGCGGCCACCGGCTTCAAGCCCGAAGCGCTGGAAGCCCTGGTCGAGGCGCTCAACGCCGCGGTCGGCGCCGGCACCTACGCCCTGGTCACGCACCCCGGCCCCGGCACCGACGCCATCGCCGTGGCGATGATCTACAAGCCGGCCAAGGTCAAGCCGGTCGGCGCCCCGAAGACCATCGCCGACCAGCGATTCTTCAACGCCCGCCCGCCGCTGGCGCAGACCTTCCGCTCGGCCGAGAAGGGCTCGCGGCCCTTCACCGTCATCGCCAACCACTTCAAGTCCAAGGGCAGCT
The DNA here is from genome assembly GCF_013761175.1 of Nonomuraea soli. Lineage (GTDB taxonomy): Bacteria > Actinomycetota > Actinomycetes > Streptosporangiales > Streptosporangiaceae > Nonomuraea > Nonomuraea soli. The sequence goes on along the minus strand of NZ_JACDUR010000002.1, from coordinate 467,839 downwards.
GCCCCGACTCGGGTGAGAACGTCGACAACGGCCAGGGCTGCTGGAACGCCCAGCGCGTGCTGCAGGCGCAGGCCGTCCTGGAGATGATCGAGACGCTGGAGCTGCCCAACGCGATCGTCGCGGGCGACCTCAACGCCTACAGCGAGGAGGACCCGATCGAGACCCTGGAGCAGGGCGGGCTGCGCAGCGCCAGCAAGGCGTTCGTCCCCGCGGCCTCCCGCTACAGCTACGTCTTCGGCGGCGCCTCCGGCGAGCTCGACCACCTGATGCTGGCCCACCAGCTCATGAAGCGCGTCACCGGCGCCACGATCTGGCACGTCAACGCGGACGAGGACGTCTACTACGACTACAACGCCGAGTTCAAGACCGCGGGCGACCTGTACAAGGCCGACCCGTACCGCAGCTCGGACCACGACCCGCTGCTGATCGGCCTCGACCTGTTCGGCAAGGTCGACCGCTAGCGGGAACGTCGGGGAGAGGGCAGGCAGATCCATGCCTGCCCTTTTCTTTAAGCGGGTATGACCTTGTCATGGACTGGGTCACCTGCTCGCACTCGCCTGCCTGCACGGGGATCGCGCGCCCGCCGTACGGTCTCTGTCTGTCCCACCTGGCTCCTCACCAGCTCGACGAGGAGCTCGCCGCGATCCGGCCAGGACGCCTGCTCGATCTGCGAGGCACCAGGCTCGACGCCGACCTGCTGGCCCGCGTGGTCGAGGCGGCCGGGCGCCGCCCCGGCCGCACCCGTCTCGACCATGCCCGCTTCCCCGACGAGACACGCCTGTCGGAGCTGGAGTTCGCCGGCGACCTGACGCTCGAGAACGCCAGGTTCGACCGGCTGGCCTCCTTCTACGGCACCCGCTTCCTGGGCAACCTCTCCCTGGCCGGGGCCCGGTTCGGCCGCGAGTTGTCGCTGCACGGCGCCAGGGTGCACGGCTACACCAGCCTGGACCGGGCCATGATCGGCCGTGACGCCCTGTTCGGCGAGGCCGTGTTCGTGCGCGGCCTGTCGTGCGAGCGCGCCAGGTTCGACGGTTTCGCCACCTTCGACGGGGCGCTCATCGGCGAGACGGCCTGCTTCCGGGGCGCCCGCTTCGGCCGTACGCTCTCCTTCCGCAAGGTCGGCGGGTCGGCCGCGTTCGAGGCCGCGCACCTGTGCGGCGACGCCTACCTGTCGTCGGGCGGCCGCGTGTCGCTGGCCAGGGCGCGGGCCGACGGCCTGGTCGACCTGTCGGTGCGCGGCAACGCGGTCGACCTGCGCCGGTTGGAGGTCGGCGGGCAGCTGCTGCTGCGGCTGACCGACGCGCGCGCCGACCTGGAAGGGGCGGTGCTGCGCGGGCGGGCCACGATCTCCGGGCGCGGCCTGGCCGCCGTCGACTCGCTGCGCGCCGTCGACGCCCCCGAGCTGACGCTGCGCGGCCTCGACCTGGCCACCTGCCGCTTCGCGGGGCTGGTGCACCCGGCCGGGCTGCGGGTCAAGGACTGCTCGTTCGCGCTGACCCCGCGCGGGGTGCGGCTCAGCCTGGGCTGGCCGCCGCTGCGCTGGTTCTCGCGCCGCCGTACCCTCGCCGACGAGCACGGGTGGCGCGGGTGGAGTGCCGCCGCCGACCCCGGCGCGACGCCCGACCGGCTCGCCTGGCTCTACACCTCGCTGCGCGAGGGGGTCGACGACGAGCGCACCTCCGCCGACTTCGCCTTCGGGGCGATGGAGATGCGCCGCCAGGCCTCGCGCCGCTGGTGGTTGTCGATGTACTGGCTGTTCGCGGGGTACGGCCTGCGGCTGAGCAGGACCGTGGCCTGGGCGCTCCTGGTCGTGGCGGTGGCGCTGGGGACGGTCATGGTGTCGTCGGCCTCACACGCCTCGCATCGGCCCAGTGGAAAATCAGGGGTTTCCCCGATCCGGACCCCGGCAGCGCGTCCTTAGGCTGAAGGTCATGCTCATCGACGACTACGTGACCGACCTGCGGCGTTCCCTGAACGGGCCGTACGCCGCCAAGCGCGACCTGGTCGTCGAGGCTCGCGACAGCCTGCTCGACGCGGCCGAGAGTTTCGAGGCGGGCGGCATGGACCGGCGTTCGGCCGAGCTGCGCGCGGTCGAGGAGTTCGGACCCGTCGCAGCCATCGCTCCCGGCTTCCAGGAGGAGCTCGTCGCCTGCGCCGGGCGGCGGCTGGCCTGGCTGCTGTTCCTCAGCGTGCCCGCGATCGCCCTGATGTGGGCGCTGGTCTGGCGGGTCTTCCCCTACGACGTGCACGAGTGGGTGAGGCGCCCCGACTGGTTCGTCCCCGCCGCCCGCGCCCTGGACATCGCGCAGCTGTTGTCGGGGGTGGTGGCGGGCGTGCTCATCGTGGCGCTGCGAAGAGGCGCCGACAGCCGCAGGGTGACGCGTGCCCTGGCCTTCTACACTTGGACGCTGCTGGGCGTGACCTTCGGCCTGTCGAGCCTGCTGGTGTACGGCGCGCACGGGCCCCTGGGCTTCAGCGACTACCTGCCAGGCACGCTGATCAGCATGGTCAGCTACGTGGTGGTGGGGGTGCAGGCCTGGCACGCGCTGCAGTGTCAGCGGCTCACCCGGCCGAGCGTGGTTGCAGCACGCTGGTGATGACGCCGGCGAACGACTGCCAGGCCGTGCGCTCGCCCGCCAGATGGGTGCGGCCCGCGGAGGTCAGCCGGTAGGTGCGGCGCTTGCGCCCGCCGACGGTGGCCCACTCGCTGTCGAGGTATCCGGTGCGCTCCAGCCTGCGCAGCGCCGGGTAGACGGTGCCGGTCGGCACGGCCAGCGCTCCTGAGCTGCGTTCCTGCAGGGCCTCGATGATCGCGTAGCCGTGCAGCGGCTCGTGCTCGAGTACGGACAGGATCAGGGCGTCCATGTGGCCGCGCAGGGCATCGGGGTTCACGCTTCCCATCGTACTCATGTAACCATGCTACATGTCGGCTGTCTACATGTAGAGTGTCTACATGGACGTTCTCGACATCGCCCGGCTGCAGTTCGCCCTGACCGGGAGCCTGCACTTCCTGTTCGTCGTGCTGACGCTGGGCCTGGCGCCGCTCGTCGCAATCATGAACACCCGGTGGGCCCGGTCCGGCAACCCGGTCCACGAGGGCATGACGCGGTTCTGGGGCCAGATCTACGTCATCAACTACGCGATGGGCATCGTCACGGGACTGGTGATGGAGTTCCAGTTCGGGCTGTCGTGGAGCGGCCTGGCCCACACCGCGGGCGACGTATTCGGCGCGCCGCTGGCCATGGAGACCCTCGTCGCCTTCTTCCTGGAGTCGACGTTCCTGGGGCTGTGGATCTTCGGCTGGCACCGGCTGCCCAAGTGGCTGCACGTCGCGAGCATCTGGATGGTCGTCCTGACCGCGTACGGCAGCGCGTTCTTCATCATGGTCGCCAACTCCTTCCTGCAGAACCCGGCGGGCGCCACCCGGGTCGGCGACCACCTGCAGCTGACCGATGCCGGGGCGCTGCTGAGCAACCCGCAGCTGGTCTTCGCGCTGCCGCACGTCATCGGCGCGGCATTGTTCACCGGCGGCATGGTCATGATGGGCGCCAGCGCCTACCACCTGCGCCGCCGTACACCCGACCTGGAGCTGTTCACCCGCTCGCTGCGCACGGGCCTGGTGGCCGCCGCCGTCGGCATCCTCCTGGCGGTGGCGATGGGGTACGCGCAGTTCTCGGTGGTCCCCGAGGGCAAGTTCGAGGGGAACACGGGGGCGGGCATCGGGCTCGGCTTCATGATCCTGCTCGGCGAGCTGCTCATGTTCGTGGTGCTGCTGGTCATGCTGCCGATGATCAAAGTGCTGCCGCGCTGGCGGTGGACCCACCCGGTGCTCATCGCCATGACGCCACTGCCGTTCGTCATCTCCATCCTCGGCTGGATGGCGCGCGAGATCGGGCGGCAGCCGTGGATGATCACCGGCGAGCTCACCGTGGCCGACGCCCTGTCACCCGGGCTGACGCAGCCGATGATCGCGATGTCGTTCGCCGGGTTCGTCGGGGTGCTGGCGATGCTCGCCATCGTCGACTACGTGCTGATCGTGCGCGTCGTCAGGCGCGGGCCCGTCGGCACCGCGCTCGGGGCCAGGCCCGCGGAACCCGTGCTGAGCTACTGAGGAGTCGAATCCATGGACATCGTCTGGCTCGCGGTCTTCTCCGCGCTGCTGATCGGCTACTTCGCCCTGGAGGGCTTCGATCTCGGGGTGGGGCTGCTGCTGCCGTTCCTCGGGCGCGACCGCGACAGGCGCGACGCGATGATCGGGGCCATCGCCCCGTTCGTCCTGGCCAACGAGGTGTGGCTGGTGGCGCTGGCCGGCGTGCTGTTCGGCGTCTACCCGTCGCTGGAGGCCGAGGTGCTGCTGGCCCTGTACCCGCTGGTCGTCGTCATGCTCCTGTCGTGGGTGCTGCGCGACGCCGGCCTGTGGTTCCGCCGCCGCATCCCCGCACAGGGATGGCGCTCGTTCTGGGAGTTCGCCATCTTCATCGGCTCGCTCGGCCTGGCCCTCGGATGGGGCATGGCCCTGTTCGCCCTGGCCACCGGCTCGCTCTCCTGGACGGGCCTGGCGCTGGGCGGCTTCGTCGCCGTCGCCTTCGCCTACCACGGCTGGACCTTCCTCGGCCGCCGCCTGACGTCCTTCCCCGGCGGCGGCTCGCCGTGGCTGTCCGCAGTCCTGGCCGCCGCGCCCGCGGTCATCGTCCTTGTCGGTGCGGCAGGATACCTTCTGGAGCACTCGGCCCCGTCGGCGACCTTGACCACGCTCGGGCTTATGGTGGTGCCGTTCGCACCGATCATGGTCGGGGCACAAGTCCTGGTCTGGCGGACCTTCGGGAAGGCCGACCGCATGCCGTCGTTCTTCTAGAGGGAGCTCGTGCACAAAGAGCTGATGGGGCTGCTGCGCACCCACGTGCGCACGCACCTCGTGGTCGCGCTGGCCGCCGCCGTCGTGGCGGGCGTGCTCGTCCTGGTCCAGGCCGAACTCCTGGCCGGGGTGCTGTCGGGCCGCTTCGAGACCGCGGCCCTGCTCTTCCTCGTCCTGGTGGTGGCGCTGCGCGCCCTGCTCGGCTGGGTCCAGGGGGTGCGCTCAGGCCACCTGGCCACCGGCGCCAAATCCGCGCTGCGCCACCGGCTGCTGGCCCGCTTCGCCGAACTCGGCCCGGTCCGGCTGTCGTCGCGCCGCTCCGGCGAGCTCGTCACCCTCGTCGGCCGCGGCCTCGACCGCCTCGACCCGTACCTGACCGGCTACCTGCCCGCCGTCGCCGTGGCCGCCGTCGTGCCCCTGGCGGTGCTGCTGCGCCTGCTCTTCGCCGACCTGACCAGCGCGATCATCGTGCTGGTCACGCTGCCGCTCATCCCGATCTTCGGCGCCCTCGTCGGCATGCACACCAAGGCGGTCACCGAGAAGCAGTTCCACGCGCTGTCGCGCCTCGGCGGGCACTTCCTCGACGTCGTGCGCGGCCTGCCCACCCTGCGCGCCTTCGGCCGCGCCCGCTACCAGGCCGACGTCATCCGCTCCGTCGCCGACGCCCATCGCAGCGCCACCATGCGCACGCTGCGGGTGGCGTTCCTGTCGGCACTGGTGCTGGAGCTGTGCGCGTCGTTGTCGCTGGCACTGGTGGCGGTGCCGATCGGGCTGCGGCTGCTCGGGGGGAGCCTCGACCTGACGTCGGCGCTCCTGGTGTTGCTGCTGGCGCCGGAGGCGTACCTGCCGTTGAGGGTGATGGGGACACGGTTCCACGCGTCGATGGAGGGGGTCGCGGCCGCGGACGCCGCCTTCGCGGTCCTCGCGCCGGAGCCTTCCCCGGCTGGGGGTGAACCTCCCGTGCCCAGCGGCTCCGGTACGGCGAGCACCGGGGGCGGCGCCCGGCGCTCCGGCCACGGCGCCCGTCCACCCGAGATCCGCCTCGAGAACGTCACCGCCCACTACCCCGGCCGCACCGGGGCGGCCCTGGAAGACGTCTCCCTCACCATCACCCCGGGCGAGCGCGTCGCCCTGGTCGGCGAGAGCGGCGGCGGCAAGTCCACCCTCCTCAACCTTCTGCTCGGCTTCCTCACCCCGTCGTCGGGCCGCGTCCTCGTCGACGGCGCCGACCTGCGCGACCTCGACCTCGACCAGTGGCGCGCCGAGACCGCCTTCGTCCCCCAGCGCCCCCACCTCTTCGCGGTCTCCGTCACCGACAACATCCGCCTGGGCGCCCCCGACGCCACCGCCGAGGCCGTACGGCAGGCGGCCGGCCATGCCCACGCCACCCCCTTCATCGACGCGCTCCCCCAGGCCTTCGACACCCTCGTCGGCGAGCGCGGCGCGAACCTGTCGGCCGGCCAGCGCCAGCGCATCGCCCTGGCCAGGGCCTTCTGCCGCCCCGACACCGCGATCCTGCTGCTCGACGAGCCCACCGCCCGCCTCGACGGCCGCAGCGAGGCCGCCATCGTCGAGGCCACCGGCAGGCTGTCGACCGGCCGGACCGCGATCATCGTCGCCCACCGCCCCGCCATGATCGACCTGGCCGACCGTGTCATCCGCGTCCACGAGGGCCGCGTGATCGCCGACTCCGCCGGCGGCCAGGCCGGCGGCGCCGTGCCCCAGGCCGGCGGCGCCGTGCCCCAGGTCGGCGGTCCGGCCGCCTCCGCCCCGCCCGCCACGGGCCCGACCGCCGGGGACTCGCGATGACCTCGAACGACCCCAAGAACCCACCGCACTCCTCGGACACCCCCACCGACCTCCCGGCGCCTACTCAATCAACGCCCGCCCACCCGACGCCCGAGAGAGCGACGCCCGAGGGTCATGCCCCCGAGCAGCCCTCCGGCCCGGCGGCGGACGCTCCTCGCGCCTCGTCGCTCCGCTCCATGCGGTGGCGGCTCGTCTGGGCCGTCCTGGCCGGCGCCGCCGCCGAGCTGGCCGGGGTCGGCCTCATCGCCGCCGCCGCCTGGCTCATCACCCGCGCCGCCGAGCAGCCCCCGCTGGCCGCCCTGAGTGTCGCCATCGTCGCCGTCCGCGCCTTCGCCACCAGCCGCGGCGTCTTCCGCTACGCCGAGCGCCTGACCGGCCACGACGTCGCCCTGCGCGCCCAGGCGGGCACCCGGGAAGACCTCTACGCCTCCCTCATCCCGCCCCAGTCCCCGCGCCACGGCGGCGCCGACCTGCTCAGCCGCATGGTCGACGACACCGAGGCCGTCCAGGATCTCCTGGTGCGCTGCCTCCTGCCCGCCGCGGCGGCGCTGATCACCGCGGTCGCCGCCGTCACCATCGGCCTCACGATCTTTCCCCCGGCCGCCCTCGTGCTCCTCGCCGGCCTGGCGATCGCGGGCGCGTTGCTGCCCGCCGCCACCGCGGCAGGCGCCCGGCGCTGGGCGGCGCGCATCGCCCCCGCCCGCGCGGACCTGGCCGCCCGGACCGCCGACCTGGTGCACGGCGCCGCCGACCTGGCCGCCAGCGGCGCCGGCGACCGCGCCCTGCGCAGCGCTCTGGACGCCGACGCGGCCCTGGCCGCTCTGGAGCGCCGCCAGTCGAGGGTGCACGCGTCGGCGCTGGCGTTCGGCGTGCTCACGCAGGGGCTGACCGTGGCCGCGATCGTCCTGCTGGCTCAGGGCGCGGGCGTCGGTTCCGTGGGCACCGCCGTACTGGCGTTGATGTCGCTGGTCGCCTTCGAGCCCGTCCTGCCGCTGGCCGCGGCGGGTGAGCGCCTGACCGGCATCCTGGCGGCCGTCCGCCGCCTCAGGGAGGTGCGCGCCACCCCGCCGGCCGTCACCGAGCCCGCCCACCCCGCCCCGCTTCCCTCCGCACCGCTGACGGTCGAGGTGAGAGACCTGGTCGTACGGCACGCGGCCCCGCCCGCAGTCACGGCTCCGGCCACGACGACGGCCACGGCCACGGCCACGGGAGCAGGCGACGCCCCCCACCCCGAGCCCGCCACGCCTGCCGCCGCCGTCGACGGTGTCAGCCTCGCCCTCACCCCCGGCAAGCGTGTGGCCCTGGTCGGCCCCAGCGGCGCGGGCAAGAGCACCCTCCTGGCCGCCCTGATGCGCCTGGTCGAGCCCGAGTCCGGCACGATCACGGTCAACGGCGCCGACGTCCGCGACCTCGGCTCCGACGACGTGCGCACCCTGATGACCGGCCTCACCCAGGACCCCTACGTCTTCCAGACCACCCTGCGCGCCAACCTCCAGCTCGCGGGCCCCGGCAAGAGCGAGGAGGCCCTGGAGGCAGCCGTACGGCAGGCGAAGCTCCAGACGTGGGTGCGTTCCGTCGGCTGGGAGGCCGAGCTGGGCGAGGACGCGCGGACCGTCTCCGGCGGCCAGCTCCAGCGCCTGGCCCTGGCCAGGGCCCTGCTCTACGATCCCCCGGTGCTCCTGCTCGACGAGCCCGCCGAGGCGCTCGACGAGCAGACCGCCGACGAGCTGATGGCCGACCTGCTGGACGCGACGCATGGCCGTACGACCCTGCTGGTCACCCACCGCCTGCGCGGCCTGGAGCAGGTCGACGAGATCCTGGTGCTGGAGCACGGCCGCGTGATCCAGCGCGGCACGCACCGCGAGCTGGTGGAGCGGCCCGGCTACTACCGGGATCTGTGGGAGTCGGAGATGCTCACCCGCCGCTGATCCCTGGCCGATTCACGGCACTTGGGGTTTTCGTGGCAGAGAGGTTTGTGATACAAACTGGTTTATGGATGAAGTCAGCCTCAGCCCCGACGAGACCTTGCGGCTGATCGAGGAACAACGCAAGGCGGTCCGCCACGACCTGATCCCCAACCCGCTGTTCACCTACGTGCCGTGGGGCGCGGCCTGGTTCGTCGGCTATCTCGCCTTCTTCCTGGCCTACGGGGTGGACTCGGCGGGGATCTCCTGGCAGCTGGCGCTCGCCATCTTGATGGGCGGCCAGATCCTGGCCGGGAGCGCCATGGTCTACGGCACCACCCGCTCCAGCCTGCGGGTCAAGGGCCACACGTCCCAGCGCGGCGCGATGTACGGCATCGCCTGGTTCGTCGGCATGGCGGTCATGGGCTGGGTCTGCTCGACGTTCGTGATCCACCTCGACCAGAACCTGGTCGGGCTGCTGTTCTCCACCTGCTCGCTGATGATCGCGGCCGTGCTCTACATGGCCGGGGGCGCGATCTGGCTCGACTGGACGATGTTCTTCGTCGGCACCTGGATGGCCGTCGTGGTGGGCATCGCCGCGGCGGTCGGCCAGCCGTACGCCTATCTGCTCTTCGCCATCCTGGTCGGCGGGGCCTTCATGGGGGTGGGCGTCATCAGGAGGCATCGCCGATGACGGCCGTGCCCGAACTCGACCCGGTCATCCACGCTCAGGCGCGGCTGCGCGTCGTGGTGACGCTCAGCGCCCTGCCCGGCGGGGATCGGGTCTCCTTCCCCAGCCTCAAGAAGATGCTGGACCTGACCGCGGGCAACCTGTCGGTCCACCTGACGAAGCTCGAGGAAGCGGGCTACGTCGAGATCACCAAGGCCCACGAGGGCCGCACGCCGGTCACCTACGTCGCCCTCACCAGGCGCGGACGGCTGGCATTCGAGGAGTACACCGAGGCGCTTCGAGCGCTGCTTGGAGGAGTCACGTGACGGTATTAACCAGGACGATAGAGGTCACCCGCACCTATGGTGACGTAACCGCCCTGGACGGGGTTTCGCTGGAGATCCACCAGGGGGAGCTGGTTGGCCTGCTCGGTCCGAACGGCGCCGGCAAGTCCACACTGATCAACCTGCTCGTGGGCCTGCGCCGCCCCACGAGCGGCACGGTCGAGCTGCTCGGCGGCTCACCGATGGACGCCTCCGTACGGCGGGGCATCGGCGTCACGCCGCAGGAGACCGGCCTGCCGACCTCGCTGAAGGTGGGCGAGACGCTCGACTTCGTCGCCCGGCACTACCCGGTGAACCGCAAGGACGAGGTGGTCGAACGCTTCGGCCTGGCCGACCTGATCAAGCGCCAGATCGGCTCGTTGTCCGGCGGCCAGCGCAGAAGGGTCGGCGTGGCGCTCGCGTTCGTGGGCGACCCAAAGATCGTCTTCCTCGACGAGCCGACCACCGGCCTCGACGTGGAGGCGCGCAGGGCCCTGTGGGACGGCATCCGCGCCTTCCACGCCGACGGCGGCACCGTCCTGCTGACCAGCCACTACCTGGAGGAGATCGAGGCGCTGGCCCAGCGCGTCGTCGTGGTCGGCGGCGGACGGGTGCTGGCCGACGACACCGTGCAGGCGGTCAAGCGCTTCGTCGGGGTCAGGAAGGTGTCGCTGGCGGCTCCCGAGCTGCCCGACCTGCCCGGCGTGATCGACACGGAGCGGCGCGACGGCCGCTACCACCTGGTCACCGGCGACTCCGACGCGCTGGTGGTGGCCCTGGTCAAGAGCGGCCTGCCGTTCGAGGACCTGGAGGTCCAGCCCACATCCCTGGAAGAGGCCTTCCTGGCCATCACCGCGACGGAGGCGTCCCATGTCTAGCCTGGTCCTGGCCCATACCCGGGTGCAGTTCATCGAGCAGCTGCGGGTGCCGATCGGCCTGGTCGCGGGGGCGTTCTTCCCCGCCGCGGCCTTCCTGGCCTTCGTGGTGCCCAACGTGAGCGATCCGGCGTTCGCACTCGGCGCGACCTGCGCCATGGTGGTCTTCGCGGTGATGTCGACGGGCATGATCGGCCTGGGCATCAACGTCGCCCAGGACCGCGAACTGCCCTGGGACCCCTACCTGCGCACCCTGCCGGCCGGGCCGTACCCCCGGATCGCCGGGCGGGTGCTGACCGCGATGGCCATCTCGCTGCTGGCCATGATCCCCGTCGTGGTGCTCGCGGCCCTGTTCACCGGCGCCACGCTCTCCCCGCCGCGACTGCTGTTCGGGCTGCTGGCCGTACTGGTGATCACGATCCCGTTCATGCTGATCGGGCTGTTCATCGGCTTCCTGTTGCCCGCCAAGGCGGCGATCGGGGTGTCGCAAATCCTTTTCTTCCCGATCGCCATCCTTGGCGGGCTGCTCGGAAACCCCATGGCCATGCCCGCCTTCATCGAGGCGGTGTCCCCCTACATGCCCAGTCGCGGCGCGCTCGAACTTCTGTGGTGGGCCGTGATGGGCATCGAGGTCAACTGGCTCGCCATCGGCATGCTGGGGGTGTGGACGGTGGTGCTGGCGCTCGCCACCGCGTGGGCCTACCGGCGCGACGAGGGGCGCCGCTTCTCCTGACGACCCGCTCCCTCGCAGGTGGGAGGGGGGTGTGCCGCCGAGTCCGCAGCGATCTCGACGGCACACCCGTTCAGCGAGGGGGATCCTCTATTCGCTCTTCGTGGTGAGGGTGACGTCGACCTCGGCCGACTGGCCATTCCTCACATATGTGATCTTGACCTTATCGCCGGGCTTCAAACCTCTCACCGCTCCGACTACCGTAGCGCCATCGTCGACGGACGTCTCGCCGATCTTTGTGATGATGTCTCCCTGCTTCAGCCCGGCCTGTTCGGCCGGGCTTCCCGGCGTCACCTGGCTGACGAGCGCGCCCGCCGTCCCGCCCGTCGCGTCGGCGACACCGACGCCCAGGAAGGCGTGGCTGACCTTGCCCGACGAGATCAGCTGGTCGGAGACCTGCTTGGCGGTGTTGATCGGGATGGCGAAGCCCACGCCGATGTTGCCGTTGCTGCCGGCGGTGGCGATCGCGGTGTTGACGCCGATCACCTGGCCCGCCGCGTTGACCAGCGCCCCACCCGAGTTGCCCGAGTTGATCGCGGCGTCGGTCTGGATCGCGCCGCCGATGGTCGTGGCGGAGTTCTGCTGCTGCTGGCGCCCCCACGGGCTCTGCTGCTGCTCGCCGCCCACGGTCAGCGTGCGGTCGAGCGCGCTGACGATGCCCGAGCTGACCGAGCCCTCCAGCCCGAGCGGGCTGCCGATGGCCAGCACCGGATCGCCCACCCGCAGCTGGTCGCTGTCGCCGAGGGTCGCCGGGGTGAGCCCGGAGACGTCGCTCGCCCTGATGACCGCGATGTCGGTGCTCGGGTCGGTGCCCACGACGGTCGCCTTGGCGGTCTTGCCGTCGCTGAACTTGACCGTCATCGTGGTGCTGCCCGCACCCTCGACGACGTGGTTGTTGGTCAGGATCAGGCCGTCGGCCGACAGGACGACACCCGAGCCCTCACCCGTCTGCCCCTGGATGGTGACCACCGAGGGCTGCACGTTCTGGGCCACGTCCGCCACGGTCAGCGAGCTGCCGGCCTGCTTGAAGACCGGGCTGCTCACGGCCGTCGGCCGGTCGTCGGCCGCGGCGGTCGCGATGGCGGCCCCCGCCGCGCCGCCGCCGATCGCCATCGCCGCCAGGGCCAGACCCGCGACGACCTTCTGACCCGCGCTGAACGCCCTGCGCTGCTTCGGTACGGCAGGCGCCCCCTGGAAGGGCTCGCCGTACGGCCCGGGCAGGCTCGCCAGCGGCGTGGTGTGCTGCGGCCCTTCCCCCTGCTGTGCCTGCGCGGCCCCCTGCGCACCGCTCTGCGCTCCCTGCGCCCCGCTCTGCTGCGCGTGCGCACCCTGTGCTTCGGCGGGCTGCTCACCGGCGCCGGGATAGGCCCCGGCGGTGGGCGGCGTGGAGCCGAACTGGCTCCACCCGCCACCGGCGACCGGCAGCTGCTCCGTGCGGCTCTCGTCGTCCCGATCCCGAGGCTCGTTCGCGTTCATCTTCCACTCCCTCGAATCCCGATGACTCAAGGGTGTCAAGCTGCGCGTAAGTGCTGATTAAGCCGATGATCGGCGCAAGATGAAGCGGCTCACGAGCGCCTTATCACCGCACGTCGAACGAGCGTGCTCGCTGCGAAAACGGCGAAAAATTGGTTCCAGATCGATGCGTGAAGATGGCGGCCCGGTCCATCGGCCTCCACTCCGGCACGCCTCACCTTCCGTCCTCGACCCTCCGCTTCCCCTGCTATCCGTCAAGCCCCGGGGACTCGCCCCGCTACTGACGCTTTCGATTGACGGAGGATTCGATCTCGTCGAACTCGTTCGTCCTCGCCAGGAGGATCTTGACGAGAGTGGCGATCTCGCTGAAGACGTTCAGGATGAACCGCTGCCCGTACGGCAGGAAGGCCAGAACAATCGCGGGAACGACCAGCGCCAGGACGATCAAAACGGCCGGAACGAGAAGCACGGCACACACCGCGACCCGCTGCCACTTGCCGTAGAAGAAGACCACTTCCACCCCTCCAGCTCATCCGCTCCACCTCGCACCGAGCTCCTCAGGGCAGACTTCTCCCTGGGATCCCGTTGCATGGCTGGCGCTTTGAGCGCTCGGATGTGGGTGTTAGGTCACGGCGGTCTCCTCGAAAGCTAGCGAGTTACGAGGGTGGGCCTACCCGCCTCGGCCGATGCCAACCCTTTACACGCGAGCCAATCAGGACGATCGCCGGAGGCCGCGCTGATCGCCACGGTCGCCCAGCGATGCAAGAAGAACCCGCTGGGGAGACCGGTTCCAGCTCAGCCGCGGTCGCGCACGACCTGGTCGGCACGACCCGTGCCGGTTTCGTCCGTGTCGGCCTTCTTTGGAGACGACCGAGGCGGTGGGCTGGCCGCTACCGCTGTTGGCGACGGGGACGAGAAGTCCGAGGCCGAGGCCGATGATGAGCAGGATCTTGACCACGTTGCCCGGTAACACGACCAACTACTATGGCGTCGTGTTCACCAGGACCTACTTCACCTGTTCCCTCTCCATCCTCGTGATCACCGCCGTCTTCTGGCTCGCCTCCCAACGGCCTGACCGCACGGCGGAGCAACGCAAGCAGATCCGGAAAGCCGCCGTCACCTTGGCCGCGACCTGGTTCACCGTCACCGGGCTCTCCGGGCTGCTCATCTCGCTCCTGCACTGAGGCACTCTCCGCCCCGTGCCGCGTCAGCGCCGCCGTAGCCTGTTCAGCCAGCCCCGCGCTCGCGCCTGGTTGCGCGGGTCCCTGGCCATCCGCTTCGCCTTCTCCACGTTCCGCCTGCCCTCGGGGCTGCGCAGATACGCCCGTATGCGATTCATCAGCTTCGACATGCGCACCCACTACCCGAGGAGAGGGGCCCTTACCTCTTCGCGGGCCAGTACTCATCCCGCAACAGCCGCTTGTACAGCTTCCCCGTCGGGTGCCGGGGAAGTTCCTCACGGAAGTCGACCGACCTCGGGCACTTGAAGTGCGCCAGCTTGCCCCGGCAGTACTCCATGAGCTCGGCCTCCAGCTCCGGCCCCGCCTGCGCCCAGTCGGCCGGCTGGACGACCGCCTTGACCTGCTCGCCCATCTCCTCGTCCGGCACGCCGAAGACGGCGACGTCGGCGACCTTGGGGTGGACGGCGAGCACGTTCTCGGCTTCCTGCGGGTAGATGTTCACCCCGCCCGAGATGATCATGTAGGAGCGCCGGTCGGTGAGGTAGAGGAATCCCTCTTCGTCGACGTAGCCGATGTCGCCGAGCGTGGTCCAGCCGCGCCCGCGCGCGTCCTGGGAGGCGCGGGTCTTGTCGGGGTCGCCGTGGTATTCGAAGGCGGGCCCGTCGGCGATGAAGACCGTGCCGTGCTCGCGCGGCGCCACCTCGTCGCCCTCTTCGTCGAGGATGTGCACCTTGCCCAGCAGCGGGCGGCCGACGGTGCCGGGGTGAGTCAGCCAGTCGGACGGCGAGACGTACAGGAAGCCGTTGCCCTCGGTCCCGGCGTAGTACTCGTGGATGATCGGCCCCCACCAGTCGAGCATCTGCTGCTTGACCGGCACCGGGCAGGGCGCGGCGGCGTGGATGGCGCACTGCAGCGACGACAGGTCGTACTTGGCGCGTGTCTCCTCGGGGAGCTTGAGCATCTTGATGAACATCGTCGGCACCAGTTGCGAGTGGGTGACGCGGTGGCGTTCGACGGCTTCGAGGTAGGCCTCGGGGTCGAACTTGTCCATCACCACGACGGTGGCGCCGAGCTTCTGGAAGGACATGCAGTAGCGCAGCGGCGCGGCGTGGTAGAGCGGCGCGGGCGACAGGTAGACGCTGTCGGCCGAGGGCGCGAACAGGAACTGGATCAGCTGCAGCAGGATGCCGGGCTCGCTCATCGGCGCCAGCGACAGTCCCGGCTTGACGCCCTTGGGCCGGCCGGTGGTGCCCGAGGAGTAGAGCATGTCGGCGCCCTGGCACTCGTCGTCGATCGGGGTCGCCGGCTGGGCGGCGACCGCGTCCTCGTAGGAGCTGTATCCATCGGCCGTGCCGCCGATCATGAGCCGGAGTTCCACCTCGGGCGCCGCGGCGGCCACCTCAGCCAGGTCGGCGGTGGTGATGAAGGCTCTGGCCTCGCAGTTGTCCACGATGTAGGCGAGCTCGTCGGCCTGCAGCCGCGAGCTGATCGCGGTGTAGTACAGCCCGGCCCGGTGCGCCGCCCACGCCACGGTCAGGAACAGCGGGTGGTTGGACATCATGAACGCGATATGGTCGCCCGATTTCAGCCCGCGGGCGCGGAAGAGGTGGGCCAGCCGGTTGGACTCCTCGTCCAGCTGCCGGTAGGTGACGACCTCGCCGGATCCCGCCATGATCACAGCGGGCTTGTCGGGGGTGACGGCTGCGATTGCTCCCGGATACATGACTAGAACAGTATTCGGTCAGGGGTGGATGATGTAAGTGGTTCCTGTACTGCTGCGCATCCAGGCCCGCTCGAAGGCCTCGCGCGGGTAGATCTGGCGCACCTGGCGGCGTCCCGGGTCGTTGGCGATGACGTCACCCTCGGCCGTGAACCCGGTGACCACCATGAGGTGCCCGTCGCTGGCGTAGCCGAGCTCCTTCCTGGTGAAGGCCAGGGAGGCGACGACCGGGATGTCGCGGGCGATGTACTCCTCGGCCCCGGCCAGGGAGGTCAGGCGGGTGACGTGGGCCCTGAGCCCGAAACGCCCGGCGTAGGCGGTGTTGAACGCCCAGTTCCCGGTGCCCTCGTAGGCCTCGTCGTAGGTGTGCCTGGCCGCGTGGTCGACACGCGGGTCGGCGTCGCCGTCCGGCACCCAGGCGAGCTCCTTCGCCGACGGGCCCCTGCCCCAGTAGTGCAGCACCATGGCCGTCGCCGTCGGGCTGCACCAGGCGCCGCCGCCGTGGCCGGCGTGCTCCAGCTGCGACTTGCGCGGCACCCGCAGCTCCCGGCCCCAGGCCAGGCCTCCCGTGTCGGCCGCCGCCGCGCCGGGCGCCGAGGCCACCGCTCCGAGGCTGCGCAGGCCTGGCCGTACGGCTGAGCCGTATCGTCGCAGGCTCCTCAACTCCGTATACGGCCTGATGAGCGCCACGCGCAGCCGGTAGGAGGTGAAGGGGCGACGGGAGCGGAAGACGTCGGTCTTGACCCGGCCGTACGTGTCGGCCTGGCCCTCGACCGAGGTGCGCGGGCCGTCGTACGACCAGCGGGCCAGGACGTACCAGCCCGATCCTGGCACGCTGACCTCGACCCTGATGCGGGTGCCTGGCGGCGTGTCCGCCGTCCACGACGGCACCAGCTCCGTCGCGGGGAAGGGCACCCGCCGCTCCGGTCCCGTCCAGACCGCGACCGCGCGTTCGCCTCTGCGCTCGTACGGCCCGGCGGCCCCGACCTGCTCGGCCTGGTGGAGAGCCCGCGCCGGAGCGGCCACGACCACGGGCGCCTCGACAGCGGCGGGCGGGGCGAGAACGGCGAGCAGCAGCACGATTCGCATGGGCCCAAAATACGGCGAAGCCGTGATCTCATCGGGGAGATCACGGCTTCGGCGTTTCGCCCTGTCAGGCGTGGTGGTAAACGTCCTTGAAGCCCGAGTGGTTGTTCTTGGGCCGCCAGGGGTTGCCCCGGCTCACATCGACGAAGATGTGCTTGGCGTTCTTACCGGTGAACGAGTAGGACTTCGGGTGCTTGCCGCAGTTGCGGAACGACTTGTAATACGTCGAACCGTCGAAACCGACGACCTTGAAGGTCTCCCAGGCGCAGCCGTACTTGCCCCACCACTTGTAGTTGTGAAGGGTGCTGTCGACCTTGAACGGGTAGTGGGTCTCGGTCTTCCAGACCGGGACCTTCACCAGGCGCCAGACCTTCTTGCAGATCAGCTTGCCGTGCTTGTCTTTCTTGCAGACCAGCACGCGCTTCCACTTCTTGACGAAGACCTTGACCTTGACGTCCTTCTTGTCGACGGTCACCTGGCCTTCGGCCTTGGACTTGCCGTTGGGGGACGAATAGGGTCCCCATCCGGACTGGTAGTAATGCGTGGCGGACGAGGCGGGTGCTGTCGCCGCGTTCGCCGCGACCGGAGCGGCTACAGACACCATTGTGGCGGCTGTGACTCCGATCAGGATCCGTGAAACGAGTCGCATTTCCTGCGTCTCCTCGGGACGAGGGGATTTCCAACGGACCTCTTCCTACGCCCCGAGGCTTGCAATTCACTTAATACGGATGATCACGACTAAGTAATTCGCAGGTAACGACACTTTCCTGAATTAAAGCTGAGAATCGGCCTTATTCGGCGGCGATCACGGAGCCGGCGTACTTGGTCGCGATGAAGTCCTTGACCTCCTTGCTGCGCAGCAGCTCGGCCAGCTTCACGACGTTGGCGTCCTTCTCGTGGCCGGCCTGCACGACCAGCCCGTTGACGTACGGGTTGCCCTCGGTCTTCTCCAGCACCAGCGCGTCGGAGGCGGGCTTGAGCCCGGCCTCGATGGCGTAGTTGCCGTTGATCACCGCGGCGTCGACGTCCTCGAGGGAGCGGGGCAGCTGCGCGGCCTCGATCGGCTTGAAGACCAGCTGCTTGGGGTTGTCGGTGATGTCACGCTCGGTGGCGGCGGTGCCGACGCCGTCCTTGAGCTTGACGATGCCGTTGTCGGCCAGCAGCTTCAGTGCGCGGCCCAGGTTGGTGGCGTCGCTGGGCACGGCCACGGTCGCACCGCCGGCCAGGGCGGCGGCCTCGGTGATCTTCTTGGAGTACAGGCCGAGCGGCTCCAGGTGCACCGGCTCCACGAAGCTCAGCTTGGTGCCCTTGGAGGAGTTGAAGTCGTCCAGGTACGGCTTGTGCTGGAAGTAGTTGGCGCCCAGCTGGCCCTCGTCGAGCTGCACGTTGGGCTGCACGTAGTCGCCGAACTCCACGATCTCCAGGTTCAGCCCGGCCTTGGCGGCCAGGTTGTCCTTGACGAACTTCAGGATCTCGCCGTGCGGCACGGGACTGGCGCCGACCTTCAGCACGGCGGAGGCATCCGGAGTGCCGGCGCTCCCGCCCGCCGGAGTAGCGGACTGCGACGTTCCGCATGCGGCGAGCAACAGGCTCAGAGCGGCAACACCTGCAATGGCACGAATCTTCATGATTTTTCCCTACTTGTGGGACAGGCGCCGGGCGACGTGGTCACCCAGGCTCTGGATCAGTTGAACGACGATGATGAGCACGATGACCACGGCGACCATGACGCCGGTCTCGAAGCGCTCGTATCCGTAACGTTTGGCCAGGTCGCCCAGGCCGCCACCGCCGATGACGCCGGCCATGGCCGAGTAGCCGATGAGCGCGACCACGGTCACCGTGAGCCCGGCGACCAGGCCGGGAAAGGCCTCGGGCAGCAGGACCTTGCGGATGATGGCCAGCTTGCCGGTGCCCATGGCCTGCGCGGCCTGGACCACGTCGCGGCCGACCTCGCGCAGGGCGGTCTCGACGAGGCGGGCGAAGAACGGCACCGCTCCGACCGTGAGCGGCACCACCATGGCCTCGGTGCCGATCGAGCTGCCGACCACCACGCGGGTGAACGGGATGAGCGCGATCATGAGCACCAGGAACGGCAGCGACCTGCCGACGTTGACGACGACGCCGATCGCGCCCTTGAGGGCGGGCATCGGCCGCAGGCCGTCCTTGTCGAGCGCGACCAGGGCGACGCCCAGCGGCAGTCCGAGCAGGACCGTGAACAGGGTCGCCCAGCCGACCATGACGGCGGTCTCGCCGGTGGCCTGCCACAGCAGCGGGGTGATCTCGTCGAGCTCCATCAGCCGGCCACCTCCACCAGCAGGCCCCGCTCGCGCAGGTAGGTCAGGGCGTTGTCCCGCTCTCCCCCGGCCAGGTCGACACGCAGCCGCCCGACCGAACCCGCGGCCAGTTCCTCGATGGCGCCGCCGAGGATGTTGACGTCCACGTCGAACTTGCGCACCACCTCGGAGATGACAGGCTCCTCGGGATGGCCGGTGAACGTGAGGGTGATGTGCCCGGCCGCGGGCTCGGGGAGCGGGAAGATCTCCCGGGTGAGCCGGGAGCCGGGGGTGCGGATCAGCTCGCCGATGCCGCCGGACTCGCGGATCCGCCCGTTCTCCATGATCGCGACCGAGTCGCAGATGCTCTTGACGACGTTCATCTCGTGGGTGATCAGCAGGATCGTCAGGCCGAGCTCGCGGTTGAGCGATTTCAGCAGCCCGAGGATCGACTCGGTGGTGCCTGGGTCGAGGGCCGAGGTGGCCTCGTCCGACAGCAGCACCTCTGGCCGCCCTGCCAGGGCGCGGGCGATGCCCACCCGCTGCTTCTGCCCGCCCGACAGCTGGCGCGGATGGTCCTTGCCCCGGCCGCCCAGCCCGACCAGTTCCAGCAGCTCGGCCACCCGCTGGTCGCGCTCACGCCTGCCGACGCCCATGACCTCGAGCGGGAAGGCGACGTTGCCTGCCACGGTGCGTGAGGCGAGCAAGGCGAAGTGCTGGTGAACCATGCCGATGCGCTGGCGTGCCTGGTTGAGCTCGCGCTCCCCCAGCTTCGTCAGCTCGCGCCCGGCCACCGTCACGGTGCCGGAGTCGGGCCGCTCAAGCAGGTTGACGCAGCGCAGCAGCGTACTCTTGCCCGCGCCGCTCTGGCCGAGCACGCCGAAGATCTCGCCCTGGCGCACGGCCAGGTCGACACCGTCGAGCGCGACGGTCTGGCCGTAGAGCTTGCGCAGCCCTGAAGCCTCGATCACGAAAAATCCCCACTCGTCGTCGGATGAACGTCGGAATCAGGTGGGGGACTAGCGCGTGCCGGGATGGAAGGGCAGATGGCTCAGGCGGCGCAGCACGAAAGCGGGACGGGTCACGATGCGAAGACCTTCGAACGAGGGGGACAGGGCGGGGCGGGCAGCGTCTAGCGACACATGCCCCAGGGCATCTCGCCCATCGCCGTCACACACATCTCGTTCACGCTCTGGAAAACACCGCTCTACCTGGGCTGATTCCCAGAATCCGAGTGACCTCGCTCACACTCGGCGCCCGGCCGCGAGGCCACAGCGGGGCCACAGCGGGCCGAGGCCGGTCGGACAAGTAGATCCCCGTTGGAGCACCGATTTGTCACAAGTTTACTTACCCTCTTGTTCGGAATTCGTGAAAATGCTCTGATCAGCGCCAACCCCCCTACGACCGCTCTCGATGGGCGGACACGACAAGGAGCGTTCTTGTGAGCAATCGCAAGTATGCCGGGTTAGCGGCTGGCCTGACGGCCGGCGTCATGCTGCTCTCGGCCTGCGGAACCTCCGGCGAGAGTGCCGCGCCCAGCGGTTCACCCTCCGCCGCCACCACCGAAACCGCAGGCGGCGCCGCGGACACGATCGCCTACGCCGAGGCCCAGGAGTTCAACTCCTTCAACTCGATCGCGGTCAACAACCTGACCAACCGCATGGTCATGCAGAACGTCCTCAGCGGCTTCTGGGACTTCGGTGAGAAGGGCGCCGTGACGCCCAACACCGACTTCGGTACCTATGAGAAGACCTCTGACGATCCCCTCACCGTCAAGTACACGATCAGCGACAAGGCCGTCTGGTCCGACGGCACCGCGATCGACTGCGACGACATGCTGCTGTGGTGGATCGTCAAGTCCGGCAAGGGCGGCGACTTCCAGACCGACGGCACCACCGGTGTCGAGCTGACCAAGGCTCCCGCCTGCGACAAGGGCGGCAAGTCCTTCGAGCTCGTCTACTCCGAGCCCTTCGCCGACTGGGACTCCAACGGCCCGGCCAACAACGAGGTCCTTCCGGCCCACGTGATCGAGAAGGAGTCGGGCCTGTCCGAGGACGACTTCATCGCCGCCGTCAAGGCCGAGGACAAGGCCAAGCTCGCCCCCGCCTCCAAGGCGTGGAACACCATCTGGGTGATCCAGGGCCAGCTGCCCGCCACCGACAAGATCCCCGCGTCCGGTCCGTACCGGATCGAGTCGATGCAGGCCGGTCAGTCGGTGACGATGGTCGCCAACGACAAGTACTGGGGCACGGCTCCCGCGACCAAGACGCTGATCCAGCGGGTCATCCCCGAGGACCAGCAGGTCCAGGCGCTGCAGAACGGCGAGGTCCAGGCCATCGAGCCGCAGCCGAACGCCGACCTGGTCAAGCAGCTCGAGGGTCTGCAGGGCATCAAGGTGCAGACGGGGTCGTCCTTCACCTACGAGCACATGGACTTCAACTTCGACTCCAGCCCGTTCAAGGACAAGGCTCTGCGTGAGGCGTTCGCGCTGTGCGTGCCGCGCCAGCTGATCGTCGACAACCTGATCAAGCCGGTCGCCGCCGACTCCGAGCCGCTCAAGGTCCGCAACGTGCTGCCGTTCGAGTCCACCTACGCGGCTGTCTCCGACGCCGCGGGCTTCGACAAGTACGCCCAGCCGGACATCGCCGGGGCCAAGGCCATCCTGGAGAAGGCCGGCAAGGTCGGCCAGGAGGTCAAGATCGGGCACATCATCCCGAACCCTCGCCGTACCTCGACCGTCGACCTGATCCGCGACTCCTGCGAGCAGGCCGGCTTCAAGGTCACCGACGCCGGTGAGGAGAACTTCTTCGAGGCCGACGGCGGTCTGAACACCAACACCTACGACGTGGCCCTGTTCGCCTGGGTCGGCTCGGGCCAGGTCAGCGGCTGGAGCTCGACCTACCGGACCGTCGCCCAGGGCAAGTGCGACGCCGACCACAAGGCCAACAACAGCGGGTGCTACAGCAACAAGGAGGTCGACAAGCTCATCAACGAGCTCAACGGGACCACCGACAAGTCCAAGCACCCGGCGATGATCAACCAGATCGAGAAGCTCCTCTGGGAGGACCTCGCCACCATCCCCCTGTTCGCCCACCCGCTGGTGACCGCGTGGGACGAGAAGCTCCAGGGCGTGAACCCGAACCCGGCGCAGTCCACCTACGTGTGGAACGCCGAGACCTGGACCCTGGGCTCCTAACCGCCCCATCCACCTAGAGCGTGCAGGCGCGGGGCAGACATTCCTCCCCTGCCCCGCGCCCGCACAACCGCACCTCAGGGGGTGAACGGTGATCGCCTTCATCACGCGAAGACTGATGATCTCAGTCTTCGTCCTTCTCGCGGCCACCATCATCATGTACGTCATGACCGCGCTGTCCGGCGATCCGCTGGCAGACCTGCGCCAGCAGACCGGTCCTAACAGGGAAGACCAGATGCGGGTCCGCTCCGAGCGGATGAATCTGGACGTTCCCATCCCCATCCGCTACCTCCAGTGGCTCGGCGCGCTGATCACCGGCGATCTCGGCGTCAACAGGGACGGCCAGGACGTCGGCGTCATCCTGGGCAACGCCCTGGCCGCCACCCTCCAGCTCGTCGTGGCCGCCACGGTCCTGGCGATGCTCATCGGCATCACGGTCGGCATCCTGTCGGCGCTGCGGCAGTACAGCGGCTTCGACTACTCGGTCACCTTCGCCGCTTTCGTCGCCTTCTCCCTGCCGCTGTTCTGGCTGGCGGTCATGCTCAAGCAGTACGTCGCCATCGGGTTCAACACCTGGCTGCGCGATCCGGTCATCGACACCACCGTCATCGTGGTCGTCGCGATCGCCGCCGGACTGCTGTGGGGCGCGCTGACCGCCGGGTCCACCCAGGCGCGGCTGATCAGCTTCACGCTGGGGGCGCTAGTCACGGCCACCTTCCTGTCCTTCCTGTCCTCCACCCGCTGGTTCGCCGACCCCGGGCTGGGCACCGTGGTCATCGGCCTGATCGCCGTCGCCTCCGCCGTCGGCATCTGCGCGCTCTTCGCCGGCCTGCAGTACCGCGGGCCGCTCTACGCGGCACTCGCCGCGGCCGGCCTCGGCACGGCGCTGCACACCGTCCTGGGCGGCGTGCTGACCGACCCCACCTGGCCACAACTGCTGGGCCTGCTGGTCCTGACCGTCGGCGTCTGCGTCGCCCTCGGGTACGGCCTGGGCGGCCTGCTCAGACGGCAGGCGATCACCACTGCGATCCTCACCGGCCTCGTCACCGCCGGGCTGATCTTCCTCGACGCGCTGCTCAGCGCCTTCCAGGCCTACAGCCAGCGCATGAGGGGCCGGCCGATCGCCACGATCGGCTCCAACACCCCCAACTTCCGCGGCGACTTCTGGCAGCTCACGCTGGACTCGGCCACGCACATCATGTTGCCGACCATGGCGCTGATCCTCATCTCCATGGCCACCTACAGCCGCTACAGCCGGGCCTCGATGCTCGAGGTGATGAACCAGGACTATGTCCGTACGGCACGCGCCAAGGGCCTGCCCGAGCGCACGGTCATCGTCAAGCACGCCTTCCGCAACGGCATGATCCCGATCACCACCCTCATGGCGTTCGACTTCGCCGGGGTGATCGGCGGCGCGGTCGTGACGGAGTCCGTCTTCGGATGGAAGGGCATGGGCCAGATGTTCAGGGACGGGCTCGAAATGGTCGACCCCGCCCCGGTGATGGCCTTCTTCGTCGTGACGGGCGGCGCGATCGTGGTCTTCAACATGATCGCCGACATCATCTACGCCTACCTCGACCCGCGCATCCGGCTGTCGTGAAGGAGATCGGGGAATGACACTCTCGGCACCGGTGACGAGCGGCGACGCTCAGGGCATGACCATCGTCGCCAGAACGCAGGGACAACTGGTCCGCCGCCGGTTCTTCCAGCACAAGGCGGCCATGACCGGACTGGTGGTGCTGCTCGCCGTCGTCGTGCTGGCCTTCACCTCCGTCGGGTTCGGCCCGTTCGGCGGCTGGTGGAAACACGGCTGGACGACCACCGGACGCGTGATCGACGGCGGTGCTCCCACGCTGACGCTCTGGCCGTTCAGCATCGGCGAGCACCCCTTCGGCCAGGACAACGTGGGCAAGGACTACTTCGCCCTGGTGATGCGGGGCACCCAGCAGTCGCTTCTGGTGGCGCTCCTGGTCGGCCTCGTGGCGACCTCCGTCGGCACCTTCGTGGGAGCCGCCGCCGGCTACTTCCGCAGGCGCACGGAGACGGCGCTCATGCGGCTGACCGACGTGATGATCACCATCCCGGTGCTGCTGATCGCCGCCATCGTCGGCCGCATGGCGGGCGGCTCCGGCATCCTGGTCCTCGGCCTGGCGCTCGGCCTGGTCATCTGGCCGCAACTGGCGCGCCTGGTCCGCGGCGAGGTGCTCTCGCTGCGCGAGCGCGAGTTCATCGAAGCGGCCCGCGCCATCGGCACCCGGCCCCGCCGCATCATCTTCAAGCACATCCTGCCCAACACCCTGGGCATCATCATCGTCAGCACCACGCTGACCATCGCCTCGGCGATCCTGGTGGAGTCGGCGATCTCCTTCCTCGGCTTCGGCGTGCAGCCGCCCGACATCTCGCTGGGCCAGCTGATCAGCTTCTACCAGGGAGCGATGCTGACCCGCCCGTGGCTGTTCTGGTGGCCGGGCATCTTGATCATCACCGTGGCCCTGTCCATCAACTTCATCGGCGACGGGCTGCGCGACGCGTTCGACCCCCGCCAGAACCGGGTGCGTGCCTGATGGGCGAGATCCTCGACAGCCACGGCGACAACCGCCTCGACGTGCACGTCGGGCTGACCCTCGACGACGTGCGTCCCCCCTCCGACGAGGAGATCCTCCGCGTCGAGGACCTGACCGTCGAGTTCCCCACCGACGACGGCGTCGTGCATGCCGTACGCGGGGTCAGCTACGTGCTGCACCAGAGAGAGGTGCTCGGCATCGTCGGCGAGTCGGGTTCCGGCAAGTCCGTCTCCTCCATGGCGGTGATGGGGCTGCTCCCCCGCACCGCGCGGATCTCCGGAAGGATCTTCTTCCGGGGCGAGGACGTGCTCGCCCTGCCCCAGCGCCGCCGGCGCGACCTGCGCGGCAAGAAGATCGCCATGGTCTTCCAGGACCCGATGACCGCGCTCAACCCGGTCTTCACCATCGGCGACCAGCTCGCCGAGGCCGTCCTGGCGCACGAGCTGATGCCGCGCAAGCAGGCGCTCGGCCGGGCCCGCGAGATGCTCGACCTGGTCGGCATCCCGCAGGCCGAGGCCCGGCTGCGGGCCTACCCGCACGAGTTCTCCGGCGGCATGCGGCAGCGCGCGATGATCGCCATGGCGGTCATCAACAACCCCGACGTGATCATCGCCGACGAGCCGACCACCGCGCTCGACGTGACCGTCCAGGCCCAGATCCTGGAGAAGCTCATCGAGGTGAAGGACGCCGTCAACGCCGCCATCGTCCTCATCACCCACGACCTCGGCGTCATCGCCGGAATGGCCCACAAGGTGCTGGTCATGTACGCGGGCAAACCCGTGGAGGTGGCCGACACCGACGCCATCTTCTACTCGCCGCGCATGCCGTACACCGCCGGGCTGCTCGGCTCCATGCCGTCGACCGACACCACCGGCCACCGGCTGCGGCCGATCAAGGGAGCGCCGCCCTCCCTCATCAACCTGCCGTCCGGCTGCCCGTTCTCCCCGCGCTGCCCGCTGGCCGACGAGGAGTGCGTCACCCGCGAGCCGGACCTGGCACTCACCGACGCGCTCGACCACCGGGCCGCCTGCCACCACTGGCCGAAGATGAAAGCGGTCGAGGACCCGACGGTGTTCTTCCGTGCCGAAAGCGAGATCCAAGGATGAGCCTGCTCGAAGTCGACGACCTGGTGATGACCTTCCCGGTGCGCGGAGCAGGCTTCCTGCGCCGGGTGGTCGGGCACATCCAGGCGGTCAGCGGGGTCTCGCTGCACGTCGCGCCGGGCGAGACCCTCGGCATCGTGGGTGAGTCCGGCTGCGGCAAGTCCACCACCGGGCGGGCCATCCTCCAGTTGCACACCCCCACCTCCGGCTCGGTCCGCTTCGACGGCCAGGAACTCGTCGGCCTGCCGTACAAGCAGATGCAGGCCGTGCGCCGCAACATGCAGATCGTCTTCCAGGATCCCTACGCCTCCCTCAACCCGAAGCTGCCGGTCAACGACATCATCGCCGAGCCGCTCAAGGTGCACGGCATGTGGGGCTCCGGCGGACCCGCCCGCGTCGCCGAACTGCTGGAACTGGTCGGGCTCAACCCCGAGCACGGCAACCGCTACCCGCACGAGTTCTCCGGCGGCCAGCGCCAGCGCGTCGGCATCGCCCGCGCCCTGGCCCTGGAACCCAAGCTCCTCATCCTCGACGAACCGGTCTCCGCGCTCGACGTCTCCGTCCAGGCCGGCGTGGTCAACCTCCTGGAGGACCTCCAGGAGCGGCTCGGCCTCGCCTACCTGTTCATCGCCCACGACCTGTCGGTGGTGCGCCACATCTCCGACCGCGTCATGGTGATGT
The DNA here is from genome assembly GCF_013761175.1 of Nonomuraea soli. Taxonomy (GTDB): domain Bacteria; phylum Actinomycetota; class Actinomycetes; order Streptosporangiales; family Streptosporangiaceae; genus Nonomuraea; species Nonomuraea soli. The sequence continues at coordinate 441,399 of NZ_JACDUR010000002.1, read as the reverse complement.
ACCTGGGCAAGGTCGTCGAGACAGGACCCCGTGACGCGCTGTACGGCAAGCCCGCGCACCCGTACTCGCAGGCCCTGCTGTCGGCGGCCCCCGTCGCCGACCCCCGCGTCGAGCGGGAACGGCAGCGGGTCATCCTCATCGGCGACGTGCCCAGCCCCGTGGACCCGCCCAGCGGGTGCCGGTTCCGGACACGGTGCTGGAAGGCGCAGGACATCTGCGCCGCCGAGGAGCCCGCCCTCATCGACCGCGGCAACGGACACCCGGTGGCCTGCCACTTCGCCGAGGAGATGCCGGAGGTCAGGGTCGGCTGACACCGCCCTCGGCCTTCGCGCCGCAACCACCTACGAGAGCGTTGCCGGGGCCCCGGCAACGCTCTCGTTTGTCGGGCATCTCTCGACAACGCGGATGGCGCGCCTGCCCGGGCGGCCCAACACGAGGGCGGCCCGGCAACGTCGCAGGACTGACGACCAGGGCGGCGCGACACGAGGGCGGCGCGACACGAGGGCGGCGCGACACGAGGGCGGCGCGACACGAGGGCGGCGCGACACGAGGGCGGCGCGACACGAGGGCGGCGCGACACGCTG
>NZ_JACDUR010000002.1:0-440720 GCF_013761175.1 Nonomuraea soli | reverse complement strand
CGAGGGCGGCGCGACAGTGTGGCGGCCCCGGCCGCAGGGGGCCCACACTGCACTGGCCGGCCCACGCGCACGCCGCCATCGCGGTGGGCATCGCTTCGTCGGCGTCGCGGGTCGCCGCCTTCGCCGCTGCCTCGGTCGCTGCCGCCGCCACCGCGGTCGCGGTCGAGGCACGTCGCGGTCGAGGCACGTCGCGGTCGAGCTCGGCAGTGGCAGTGGCGGCGACCGAGGCAGTGGTAGCGGCAGTGGGAGACCTACCCTCGGCGGCCCCGGCGGGCGAGGCGTGGGCGCGGTCAACCTCGGCAGTGGCAGTGGCGAGGGCAACGGCAGACCTACCCTCGGCGGCGGCGGGCGTTCGGGGGGCGCCGAGGGTGTGGGCTAGAGGTTGGTCTCGGTCAGTGCCTCCAGGATCTGCTCGCCGTACTTCGACAGCTTGTTGGCCCCCACGCCGCTGATCGTGGACAGCTCGGCCAGGGAGGTGGGGCGGCGGGTGGCGATCTCGCGCAGCGTGGCGTCGTGGAAGATGACGTACGCGGGCACGCCCTGTTCCTTGGCCGTGGCGGCGCGCCAGGAGCGGAGGAGTTCGAAGGCCGGGGCGGCGTCCTCCGGCATGGGGGCGGCGTCGGGCTTGGCTTTCTTGGGCACCTTGGACGTCTTGGTGGTGGGGTCGTGGCGGAGCATGACCTGGTGTTCGCCGCGGAGGACCGCGGTGCTCTCCGGGGTCAGGGCCACGACGCCGTAGTCGCCCGTCACGGCCAGGAGGTCTCGGGCGAGGAGCTGGCGGATCACCGCACGCCACTGGGCTTCCGACAGCTCGGTGCCGATGCCGAAGACCGTGAGCGAGGCGTGGTCGAACTGCTGGACCTTGTCGGTCTGGCGGCCGAGGAGGATGTCGATGAGGTGGCCGGCGCCGAAGCTCTGGCCGCGTTCGCGCTTGAGGCGCAGGACCGTCGACATCAGTTTCTGGGCGGCGATGGTGCCGTCCCAGGTGGCGGGCGGGGTTTGGCAGGTGTCGCAGTTGCCGCAGGGGGTGCTTTCCTGGCCGAAGTAGTCGAGCAGGCGCACTCTGCGGCATTCGACGCTCTCGCAGAGGGCGAACATCGCGTCGAGGTGGGCGCTGAGGCGGCGGCGGTGGGCGTCGTCGCCCTCGGAGGTGTCGATGAGGCGGCGTTGCTGGATCACGTCCTGCAGGCCGTACGCGAGCCAGGCGGTGGCGGGCAGGCCGTCGCGTCCGGCGCGCCCGGTCTCCTGGTAGTAGCCCTCGACGGACTTGGGCAGGTCGAGGTGGGCGACGAAGCGCACGTCGGGCTTGTCGATGCCCATGCCGAAGGCGATCGTGGCGACCATGACGAGGCCGTCTTCGCGCAGGAAGCGGGCCTGGTGGGCGGCGCGGGTGCGGGCGTCGAGGCCCGCGTGGTACGGCAGGGCGGTGATGCCGTGGTCCTGCAGGAACGCGGCGACCTTCTCGACCGAGGCGCGCGACAGGCAGTAGACGATGCCGGCGTCGCCCTCGTGTTCGCCGGTGAGCAGTCGCAGGAGCTGGCGTTTGGGGTCGTTCTTGGGCTCGAGGGCGTAGTGGATGTTGGGGCGGTCGAAGGAGGCGACGAAGTGGCGTGCGCCTTCGAGACCGAGGCGTTTGGTGATCTCGGTGTGGGTGGCGGGGGTAGCGGTGGCGGTCAGCGCGATGCGCGGGACCTCGGGCCAGCGTTCGTGCAGCGTCGAGAGCTGGAGGTAGTCGGGCCGGAAGTCGTGACCCCACTGGGCGACGCAGTGGGCCTCGTCGATGGCGAACAGCGCGATCCGGCCGCGGGCGAGCAGGCGCAGGGTCTGCTCCGAGCGGAGGCGTTCCGGGGCGAGGTAGAGCAGATCGAGGTCGCCGGACAGGTAGGACTTCTCGACGGCGTCGCGCTCGGCGTGCTCCTGGGTGGAGTTGAGGAAGCCCGCGCGCACGCCGAGGGCGGTGAGGGCGTCGACCTGGTCCTGCATGAGGGCGATCAGCGGGGAGATCACCACCCCGGTGCCTTGGCGCACCAGGGCGGGGATCTGGTAGCACAACGACTTGCCGCCGCCGGTGGGCATGAGGACCAGCGCGTCGCCGCCTGAGACGACGTGGTCGATGATCTCCTGCTGCTCGCCGCGGAAGGTGTCGTAGCCGAAGATGCGGCGCAGAACCTCGTTGGGGGTGGTGGTCACCGGGCCATCGTAGGGGGATCCGGGGGTGGGGTCGGGGGTTCAGGTGAGGCCGTGGATAAGTGGCGGCGAGTGCGGTGGGGCGGGAGGGGGCGTGGGCGAGGGGCCAATTGGAGGGCACGCTTGAGAGTAGCGACTCGTCACGCTTCGTGTCTCTTGCTGGTACGGGAGAGGCGGGAGGGACGAATCCTCCACAATGGGGATATGTCCCACCCACCCCCTCATCCACCACCACCGCCACCCGGCAGCGGGCAGGGTTCCGGCTTCGGGCCAGGATTCGGCCCTCAACAGCCTGGTCCTCAGCACCCCGGTCCGCAGCAGGGCCAGCAGAACCAGCCAGGCCCGCCGTACGGCCCGCCCCAAGGTCCGCCACACCAGCCGTACGGCCCGCCGCAGGGTCCGCCGCCCGGGGCGCCCGCCGGTTACGGTTCCGCCGGTCCGAACTACGGCCTGCCCCCGGTGCAGTACACCCCTCCCCCGCCCCAGCGCTCCAGCAACGGCCTCGTGGTCGGCCTGGTGATCGGGTTCGTCGCCCTCCTGCTGGTCGGCGGCGCGGTGACCGCGTTCGTCGTGGCTCTCAGGAGCAACGCCGACCCGATCACCGTGACGTTCCCGACGCCGGACCCGACCACGGCGCCCCAGGCAAGCCCGGAGGAGAGCCCGAGCCCCGAGGAGAGTCCGAGCCCCGAGGAGAGTCCGAGTCCCGAGGAGAGCCCGAGCCCCGAGGAGAGCCCGAGTCCGGAGGAGAGCGCCAGCCCCGAGGACACCGCCGACCAGCAGGGTTCCGGCAAGCGGCTGACCATCAAGGAGTTCGGCGGCGACTGGAAGTTCCGCCTCGGCTCCACCTCCTACCAGGCCAGCTCGGTCGGAGAGTGGGAGCACGACACCTGCGACGCGCTCGACGGCAAGGGCCTGCCCCTGTCCAAGCACGGCTGCGACCACGGCGTGGAGATGACCTACTCGGCCTACAGCGGCGGGATCAGGGCGGCGCTGGTCGTGCTGGCCTTCCCGACCGAGGCGCAGGCCAAGGCGGCGGAGAAGCTGATCGCCAAGGACGCCAGCGGCGCCGTGAAGTGGCGCATGGACAAGCTGCACCGCGACTGGGCCTACGGCAAGGTGCAGTGGGGATCGACGGGCCGCTTCGTCGTCGCCTCAGCGGTCACCGCCGACAAGGCGAACAAGGCGCGGGCGCCGAAGTTCCAGCAGCACCTGCAGGCCGACTTCAAGAACGTGTTCCTCTTCTGGTGAGGACCAGGGCTCAGGCCGGACATGGAACCGCCCCGCCGTACCCGGGAGACGGGGTACGGCGGGGCGGGAGCCCGCAGGGGTCAGGCGGCCACGCTGGAGGCGACCCTGGCCGGGCTGAGCGCGATGTCGAGCACCTCGCGCACGTCGCTGACGGCGTGCACGGTCAGCTCCTGCAGCACCTCCTTGGGCAGGTCGTCCAGGTCCGGCTCGTTGCGGGCCGGGATCAGGACGGTGGTGATGCCCGCCCGGTGGGCGGCCAGCAGCTTCTGCTTGACCCCTCCGATCGGCAGCACCCGCCCGGTGAGGGAGATCTCACCGGTCATCGCCACGTCGGCGCGGACCTGGCGGCCCGACAGCAGGGAGGCGAGCGCGGTGGTCAGCGTGACACCCGCCGAGGGGCCGTCCTTGGGCACGGCTCCGGCCGGGAAGTGCACGTGGACCGCGCGGTCCTTCAGCGAACTGACGGGCAGTTCGAGCTCGGCGCCGTGGGAGCGCAGATAGGACAGCGCGATGCGCGCCGACTCCTTCATGACGTCGCCCAGCTGGCCGGTCAGGGTCAGCCCGGTGTCGCCGGTCTCGGGGTCGGCCAGTGACGCCTCGACGTAGAGGACGTCGCCGCCCGCTCCGGTGACCGCCAGGCCGGTGGCCACGCCGGGCACGGCGGTGCGCTGCTTGGACTCCGGCAGGGACGACTCGGGCACGAAGCGCGGCCGTCCGAGGTAGTCGGTCAGCGACTCGGCGGTGACGGTGACGGGCACCGTGCCGGCGGCGGCGACCTTGCGGATCACCCGGCCGACGGCCCGCTCCAGGGAGCGCACGCCCGCCTCGCGGGTGTACTCGGCGGCCAGGCGGCGCAGTGCGTCGTCCTCGAACACGACCTCCGTGGCCTCGAACCCGGCCTGCGTGAGCTGCTTGGGCAGCAGGTGGTCGCGGGCGATGGAGACCTTCTCGTCCTCGGTGTAGCCGTCGAGCGTGACGATCTCCATCCGGTCGAGCAGCGGCCCGGGGATCGCCTCCAGCACGTTGGCGGTCGCCAGGAACAGCACGTCGGACAGGTCGAGCTCGACCTCGAGGTAGTGGTCGCGGAAGGTGTGGTTCTGCGCCGGGTCGAGCACCTCGAGCAGGGCGGCGGTGGGGTCGCCCCGGTAGTCGGCGCCGACCTTGTCGATCTCGTCGAGCAGCACGACCGGGTTCATGGAGCCCGCCTCGCGGATCGCCCGGACGATGCGTCCGGACTGCGCGCCGACGTAGGTGCGGCGGTGGCCGCGGATCTCGGCCTCGTCGCGCACGCCGCCGAGGGCGACGCGGACGAACTTGCGCCCCATGGCGCGGGCGACCGACTCGCCGAGCGAGGTCTTGCCGACTCCGGGAGGCCCGGCCAGCGCGAGCACGGCGCCGCTGCGGCGCCCGCCCACCACGCCCAGGCCCTTGTCCTGGCGGCGCTTGCGCACGGCCAGGTGCTCGATGATGCGGTCCTTGACGTCGTCGAGGCCGGTGTGGTCGGCGTCGAGGACGGCACGCGCCCCGTCGATGTCGTAGGTGTCCTCGGAGCGCTCGTTCCAGGGGATGTCGAGCACGGTGTCGAGCCAGGTGCGGATCCACCCGGTCTCGGGCGACTGGTCGGAGGTGCGTTCGAGCTTGTCGACCTCCTTCAGCGCGGCCTCGCGGACGGCGTCCGGCAGGTCGGCGGCCTCCACGCGGGCCCGGTAGTCCTCCTCCTCGGAGGAGGTGTCGCCGTTGAGCTCGGCCAGCTCCTTGCGGACCGCGGCCAGCTGCTGGCGCAGCAGGAACTCGCGCTGCTGCTTCTCCATGCCCTCCTGGACGTCCTTGCGGATCGTCTCGGCGACGTCGAGCTCGGCCAGGTGCTCGCGCGCCCACTCGACCAGCTTGACCAGCCGCTCGGCGGGCTCGGCGGTTTCGAGCAGCTCGACCTTGCGCTCGGTCGAGAGCCACGGGGCGTAGCCCGCGGTGTCGGCCAGCACGCTGGCGTCGTCGATCTGGTTGACCTGGTCGACGACCTGCCACGCCCCGCGCTTCTGCAGGATCGTGGTGGTCAGCGCCTTGTACTCCTTGACGACCTCGGGGTCGACCGGCTCGTGGTGCTCCAGCTCGATCGCCTCGACCCACAGGGCCGCGCCGGGGCCCGTGGTGCCCTGGCCGACGCGGGCGCGGTTGACGCCGCGCACGACCGCCGCGGGCTCGCCGCCGGGCAGGCGTCCGACCTGCTCCACGACCGCCTGCACGCCGACCGCTCCGTACTTTCCGTCGATCCGGGGAACGAGAAGGACTCGTGGCTTGTTGCCACCGGATGCCTGAGCGGCATCGATGGCCGCCCGCACCTCGGAGTCGGAAAGGTCCAGCGGAACCACCATGCCCGGCAGGACGACCTCGTCGTCGAGCGGCAGCACCGGCAGGATCAAGCTCTCACTCATCTGAACTCCAAAGGGTTGAGTTATATGGACTCAATTCATTGGAGCCCTTCAATGTTCCCAGGCTTGAGCGTGTTCGCTGTGGGCGATCGTAATGATGTAAGCAATACCTGAGAGGGACGCGGACCACGGGGTGTGTTTCGTAGGCTCTTCAGGTGCTTTCCGCCCTTGTGCGGCCGTTCCAGCTCGCCCTGTTCACCGGCGAGGCGGATCCCCCGCCGCCCCGCTCGCGCTTCCTGCGCTTCCCGCTGCGCCGCCCGCTCGGGCCCTTCCAGCACGTCGACCTCCGGCAGCTCGCGGAGTTCGTCCTGGGCTGGGTGTTGTACGGCACGACGCTGAACGACCTGCTCGCCTCCAACGGGCTCGGCGCGGCCATCGCCGGGCGGCCGCACGAGCAGCCGGAGGTCTTCCTGCACCTGGCCGCGATCTGCTGCGGGCTGCCGGTGGCCCTGCGCGACCGCTACCCGCTGGGCGCCTGGCGCGTCGCGATCGTGCTCATGCCGGTGACGCTCTACGTGATGCGCGAGCTCGCCAGCGGCGGGGCGGTGCCGTACTCAGGCCAGCTGATCGTCTCCTACCTGCTGGTGCTGTACTCGGCGGCGGCGCGCGGCGACGCGAGCGCCACCGCCGCCGCCTGGGTGATCTCCGTGTTGATGGCCTGGATCGCCCATCCCGACTCGTTGTACGCGGTGATCGGCGCGGTCTCGGTGGCGGCCCTGTTCGGCTACAACGTGCGCTCCCGGCGCCGGGCGGCGGACAGGCTCGTCCAGGAGGAGCTGCGCACCCAGGCCGCCCAGGGGGCGCAGTCCGTCCTGGCAGAACGGGCCCGTATCGCGCGCGAGCTGCACGACGTCGTCGCCCACCACATGTCGGTGATCGCCATCCAGGCGGAGGCGGTGCCGCTCAAGGCGCGAGGCGACGCCAGGCAGCTCGAGGAGGGCCTGGCGGGGATCCGGGCGCTGTCGCTGGAGGCGATCGCGGAGCTGCGGCAGATCCTCGGCGTGCTGCGCGACGAGGAGGGACGCCTGGAGACCACCCCGCAACCGGGCCTCGACCGGGTCGACGAGCTGGTCGCCAACGCCCGGGCCGCGGGGCTGGCCGTGGTGGTGAAACGATCGGGGTCGATGGAGGGGGTGCCCGTGGCGGTGGCGTTGTCGGCGTATCGCATCGTGCAGGAGTCGCTCAGCAACGTGATGCGGCACGCGCCGGGCGCGCCGGTGGCGCTCGAGCTGGCCAGGACCGCCGGCGAGCTGCGTGTCCACGTGGTCAACCGGCCCTCGCCCACGGGCGCGGCGCCCGCGCCGGGCGGGGGCGGCGGCCACGGGCTGGCGGGCATGCGCGAGCGCGTGGCCCTGCACGGCGGGACGGTCGAGGCGGGCCCGCTGGACGACGGCGGCTTCCGCGTGCTGGCGACGCTGCGCCTGGAGGCTGCGTGATCCGGGTGCTGATCGCCGACGACCAGGGCATGGTCCGCACCGGCTTCACGGTGTTCCTGTCGACCCAGCCGGACATCGAGGTCGTCGGCGAGGCCGCCGACGGGCGCGAGGCGGTACGGCGGGCGGCCGAGCTCCAGCCCGACGTGGTCCTCATGGACGTGCGCATGCCGGAGATGGACGGGCTCCAGGCGACCCGCCGCATCACCGAGGATCCCGCGATCTCGTCCAAGATCTTGATCCTGACGACCTTCGACCTCGACGACTACGTCTACGAGGCCCTGCGCGCCGGGGCCAGCGGCTTCCTGCTGAAGGACGCCTCCGCGCTCCAGCTCGCCGAGGCGGTGCGCGTGGTCGCCGCCGGAGAGGCGCTGCTGGCTCCGGCGGTGACCAAGCGGCTCATCCAGGAGTTCGCCCGCCTCGGCACGCCCCGCGCGCCCGCGATGCGCAGGCTGTCGGAGCTGACCGAGCGCGAGACCGAGGTGCTCGCGCTCATCGCCAGGGGCCTGTCGAACCAGGAGATCGCGGGCCGGCTCGTGGTGTCGGAGCAGACGGTCAAGACGCACGTCGGCCGCATCCTGGCCAAGCTCGGCCTGCGCGACCGCGCCCAGGCGATCGTCCACGCCTACGAGACGGGCCTGATCCGCCCCGGCGACTGACTAGCCGACGGGCCTGAGGTCGGGGCCGACGATGTGGCCCTGGTGCACCGACTGCTGGTCGTTCTGGTTGTGGAAGAAGTGCCCGCCGTACCAGACCACGACGTTGGTCGCGGCGATGTTCTCGCCGTTGACGAAACGGTTGAGCATGGCGCGGTTGCGCTCGTCGCCGCCCTCGTCGTAGATCTCGGAGGCCCTGTGCCGCAGGAACCACAGATCGGAGATGCCGAAGTCGTCGGCGGTGCCGTCGTGCCTGCCGGGCCGGATCTCGTAGCCCCTGCCGCTGGACTTGTCGGTCACCCGCCAGAACCGGCCGGGCACGCGCTTGCGCGTGGTCTCCCTGACGATCCGCACCGCCTCGGGGAACTGCTCCACGACGTCGTTGTCGGAGCCCTCGACGTCGAAGTCCAGCCGCCAGTAGGCGTGGTGGCGGTGCGGCTGGCACGTCATCGGGTCCTTGGTGGCGGCGAAGCCGAAGCGCGGCCTGATGGTGCCGTCCTCGGCGAGCCTCCAGTCGGAGGCGTAGCGGTACCAGCCCGCCGCCAGCTCGCTGACGATGCGCAGCTCGCCCTTGTCCTCGTCGTAATGGAAGGCCACGCCCTGGAAGCCGCCCGTGTCGGTGCTGGGCCGCTCCAGGATGGTCTGCGGCGGGCTGTCGCACAGCCGCCAGCCCGCGCCGACCGGGTCGCTGCCCGAGGCGGTGAAGCGGGTCTCCTCGTTGACCCAGTCGCGGAAGGTGGTGCGTTCGGCGGTCTGGTACTCCACGTTGAGGATGGGCACGTGCGCCCGCCGCAGCACCAGCCTGCCGCGGTGGCGCAGGTCCTGCAGCTCCACGCCGCTGCCCGCGTCGCCGGAGGAGTTGCGCGGCCTGACGACGATCAGGTTCCACAGCTCCATCCCGTTCTGCAGGACGGTCAGCCGCACCCGGCCGGGCCCGCCGCGGTCGGGCAGCGAGCCGACCGGGGCGGGCACGCTCTTCTCGCAGTCGTGGTGCATGCGCAGGTTGACCGGCTCAGGATCGCCCGCAGGGGCCCAGTCGACGGTGCGGGCGCGCAGGTCGACGGCGACGACGCGGTGCCGTACGCCGTCGGGGGCGGACGGCGTGTAGAGGGCGAGGGTCGGCCGCCGTGTGGTGGTGCCGTCGGGGTTCTCCCTGTCGGCCAGCGGCGGCATCGGCCGGTAGACCACGACGTCGTCCCCGGCCGGGAAGGCCGGGTCGGCCCGAAGGATCCCGGCGGCGGCCTCCAGCTCGGCCGCTCCCGGGACCGGGCGGTAGGCGCTCGGCCTGACCTCCGCCTCGGCCGGCCGGTCGAGCGTTCCCCGCAGCTCGACCGCCCGGTTGGAGACCGGGTCGAAGATCTTCGCGCGGAAGGGCGAGCCCTCGTGCGGTTCGTGCCCCAGCGCGGGTGTGTCGGCGACGATCAGCCGCGCGGTGTCGGTGGTCTCCAGGTACTCCATGACCTGGGGGTGTTCGGCGGCCAGCTCGCGTAACCGCCCGGCTGTCAGGCCGACTTCCCCGACCGCTTCGATGATCACTTCGATGGTCGAGCTCATGTGGTCTCCTCCCCGTGGATCAAGACGCGCGGTTCAGTCTCACACCCGCTGGGGACGGCGGAAAGGGCTGTAGAGTCGCGCCGTGGATCCGGTCGAGCTCTTCCGCGACGTCGCCGCCTCCGTCCCCGCCTACCGCGCCTTCCTCGCCGAGCACGGCGTCCGCGAGGACGAGGACGACTTCTCCCGGCTGCCGATGACGACCAAGGCGAACTACACCCGCCGCTACCCGCTGCCCGACCTGTGCCGCGGCGGCGTGATCGGCGACATGATCGCGGTCTCGTCCGGCTCCACCGGCGTGCCGTCGTTCTGGCCCCGCTCGACGCGCGACGAGCAGGTCATCGCCGCCCGCTTCTCGGAGGTGTTCGACGCCTTCCAGGCCCGCTCCCGCCGTACGCTCGCGGTCGTCTGCTTCGCGCTGGGCACGTGGGTGGGCGGGCTGTTCACCCTGGCGTGCCTGCGGCACCTGGCCGAGCGCGGCTACCCCGTCACCTGCGTGGCTCCCGGCAGCGACAAGCGCGAGATCCTGCGCGTCGTGCCCGAGCTCGGCCCGCACTTCGACCAGGTGGTGCTGCTCGGTTACCCGCCCTTCCTCAAGGACGTGATCGACAGCGGCTCCGGCTGGGAGCGGTGGGACGTGAAGCTGGTGACCGCGGGCGAGGTCTTCAGCGAGGAGTGGCGCACCCTGGTCGCCGGCCGCGCCGGCATCGCCGACCCGGTGTCGGGCATCGCCTCCCTGTACGGCACCGCCGACGCGGGCGTGCTCGGCAACGAGACGCCGCTGTCGGTCGAGATCCGCCGCTTCCTGGCCGCCCGCCCCGATCTGGCCCGCGAGCTGTTCGGCTCCTCGCGGCTGCCGACCCTCGTCCAGTACGACCCGGACGTGCGCTACTTCGAGGAGCACGACGGCACCCTGCTGTTCTCCGGCGACAACGGCATCCCGCTGGTGCGCTACCACATCGCCGACGAGGGCGGCCTGCTGACGCACGAGCGGCTGCTGTCGTTCGTGCGCGGGCACGGCTTCGAGCCCTCACGCGGCGGCACGACCATGCCCTTCGCCTACGTCTTCGGCCGCTCGCACTTCACCGTCTCCTTCTACGGCGCCAACGTCTACCCGGAGAACATCGCCATCGGCCTGGAGCAGCCCGAGGTCAGCGCGTCGGTCACGGGCAAGTTCGTGCTGGAGGCGACGGAGGACGCGGACCGCGACCGCCGCCTGACCGTCACGGTCGAGCTGCGGCCGGGCCTGGACCCCGAACCGGGGGTCCGCGAGGCCGTCGCGGCGTCGATCCTGCGGCAGCTGCTGCGGCTCAACAGCGAGTACGCCGCCTACGTGCCCGGGCACCGCCAGGCCCCCGGCGTCGTGCTGCGGCCCGCCGGGGATCCCGAGTACTTCCCGCCGGGGGCCAAGCACCGCTACACCCGGTAGCTCCGCGGAGGGACGCCGAAGATCGCTCCCTGGCGCGATGCCCGCTACCCGCGGCGGTTCGTAGCGTCGCCGCATGCTCCGACTGCTGTGCGTCACCGTCCTGCTCGCCCAGGCGCTCGCCGTCGATCCCAGCCGTCCGCCCGGCTCCGGCGACCGGCTGGTCAGGGTCTACGGCGACCTGGCCGTCGCCGACCGGATCGCGGTCATCGTGCCCGGCGCCGACACCACGGCGGCCACGTTCGAGGCCTCCTTCCGCCGTCCCGGCGGGGCGGCGCGGGCGCTGCTGGCCGAGGCGGACCGGGTCCAGCCGGGCCACCGGCTGGCGGTGGTGGCCTGGCTCGGCTACGACAGCCCCGCCACGGTGAGCGTGCGGGCGATCACCGACGCCGCCGCGCGCAAGGGGTACGCGGCGCTGCGCGCGACCGTCGAGCGGTTACCGCGGGTGCCGGTGACGCTGCTGTGCCACAGCTACGGCTCCGCGTTGTGCGCGGGAGCGCGCGTGCCCGGCGCCACGGTGGTCGCGTTCGGCAGTCCTGGCCTGGGCGACGTGCCGGTGCCCGACCTGTGGGCGGGCCGGGGCGAGGCCGACTGGATCCGGTTCGTGCCGCACGTCAAGCTCGGGGTCCTCGGCTTCGGGGCCGATCCGATGGCGCCGGGCAGCGGCGCCCGCCTGTTCGAGGCGGGGCCCGGCGGCCACAGCGACTATTTCAGGCCCGGCACGGTCTCCCTGCGCAACCTGGCGCTGCTCGCCCTCGGCCGGACCGGCGAGGTCGTGCTCGAAAGGGCGCGCTCGTGAGCGGCCTGGCCGAGACGATCGCGCTGCGCACCCCGCCGACGCGTGACCGGGCACTCGACGCGATGCGGGCGCTGGCGATCTTCGGCGTGGTCGCCGGGCACTGGATGGGCAGCGCCTGGGCGCCCAACCGCACGATCTCCAGCCCGCTCGTGTTCATGCCCGAACTGGTCCCGCTGACCTGGATCTTCCAGATGCTGGCCGTCTTCTTCCTGGTGGGCGGCTACGTCGCCGCCCGCGGCGCGCACGACGCGGCCTGGGTGGCCGCGCGGATGCGCAGGCTGCTGATGCCCGTGGTGCCGCTGCTGGCGGTGTGGGCGGCCGCGCTGGCCATCGCCGCGCCGTGGGTGCCCTACCGCACGTTGCGGGCCTTCGCGCTGCCCGCGCTGGGGCCGCTGTGGTTCCTGGCGGTCTTCGCGGCGCTGACCGCGCTGACTCCGTGGCTGGTCCGGCCGGCCCGGGTACGGCACGCGGTCTGGCTGGTCGTGGCGCTCGTCGCCGTGGCCGACGTCGGGCGCTTCACGATCGCGCCGTGGCTCGGGTGGGTGAACGTGGGGGCCGCCTGGCTGGTGCCGTACCTCCTGGGTCTGGTCTGGGCCCGCGACGGGCTGAGCGGGCGGGCGGCGGGATGGATCGCGGCGGGCGGCGCGCTGGCGACCGTGGCGCTGGTCGGCTGGTTCGGCTATCCGGCGAGCATGGTCGGCGTGACCGGGGCGCGCGTGTCGAACCTGTCTCCGCCGACCCTGGCCGCGGTCACGTTCGGGCTGGCGCAAGTGGGCCTGGCCGTGCTCGTGCGCCCCGCGCTCGGCCGGCTGATGCGGCGCCCCCGCCTGTGGGCGGTCGTGGCGCTGGCCAACCTGCACGCCATGCGGGTGTTCGTGTGGCACATGACGGTGCTGGTCGCGGTGGTGGTGCTGTTCGGCCTGTACGGCACGCCGTCGACGTGGTCGTGGATCGGATCCCGGCTGCTCCTGGTCGTGGCTCTGGCATCGGCGGCGGTTTTGATGACATGGTGTCGTCAACGGTTTGACTTCGGGCGGCGTTCTTTGTGACACTTCGTCATATAACTGTCTCGCACGTTGGAGTCACGCCATGCCGTTCGCCGAGGACCTCAAGAACGCCACCTGGAGCGATCACTCGTCGGCGGAGGGAGAGGGCTACCTCGACCTGCTGATGGGCGGCAAGCTCAGCGAGCGCGAATACGGCGAGATGGTCGCCCAGCACTACTTCTGCTACCTGGCGCTCGACGCCGCCTCCCGCCGCCTGGCCGACCACCCCGTCGCCGGCCGCTTCGTCTTCCCCGAGCTCTACCGGGAGGAGGCGCTGGTGCGCGACCTCGTCACCGTCTACGGGCCCGGCTGGGAGTCGCGGATCGCCCCCTCCAAGTCGACCCGCACCCTCATGGCCCGCATCGAGCAGGTCTCCGACTGGCCGGGCGGCTACATCGCCCACCACTACACGCGCTACATGGGCGACCTGTCCGGCGGCCAGTTCATCCGGATGGAGCTGCAGAAGATCTACGGCTACGGCAAGGGCGGCGGCGTCGACTTCTACTTCTTCGACGAGGTCGGCAGCCTGCCGCGCTTCAAGAACGAGTATCGCGCCAGGCTCGACGCCCTGAAGCCCGACGAGGCGGAGGCCATGCGCATCATCAAGGAGACCAAGCTGGCCTACCAGCTCAACTCCGAGGTGCTCGGGGAGCTGCTGCACGTGGTCAGGGCCGCGGCCTAGACTGGTCAGATGCCCCGGATCTCGGCCGCCACGATCGGCGAGCACCGCGCCCAGACGCGCGACCGCATTCTGCAGGCGGTCTCGCGGCTGTCGCGGGTCCAGGGCATCGACGCCATCTCCATGACGGACGTGGCCTCCGAGGCGGGCATCACCCGCACGGTGCTCTACAACTACTACCCCGACAAGGCCGCGCTGCTGCTGGCGTTCACCGAGCGGGTGACGCAGTACTTCCTCGAGAGCTTCACCCGCGAGCTGCCCGACGACGCCGCTCCCGGCGAGCGGCTCCAGGCCTTCATCCGGCTGCAGCTGGCCGGGCTGCTGGCCCACCCGCACCCCGGCGCCGCCGACCTGTCGGCCACCCTCGGGCCCGACGCCTACCAGCAGCTCGCCGACCACGTCGCGCCGATGCAGCGGGTCCTGGTCGAGATCCTCGACGCCGGCGTCGAGGCGGGCCAGTTCCACGCCCCCGACGTCGTGGCGACCGCGCGCATGATCCTCGCCGTCATCGGCGCCGAGCGGGTGCCGCTGATCAGCGGCACCATCTCCCTCGACGACGCCTCCGCGATGGTCTCCGGCTTCATCCTGCGGGCCCTGGCCCGCTGAATCACGCCCCGGCGTAGGCCCGCGCCTGCGCGGTGTACAGACGCGCGCAGGTCCCTCCCGAGGCCAGCAGGTCGGCGTGGGCTCCCTGCTCGGCGAGCCTGCCCTCCTCGATGACCACGTTGCGGCCGGCCATGGTCGCCGTCGAGAAGCGGTGGGAGACGATCACCCTGCCTGGCCTGCGCCGTGAAGGTCTCGAACAGCTCGTGCTCGGCCTGCGGGTCCAGCGCCGAGGTGGGCTCGTCGAGGCAGGTCGCCGGCGCCGGCGTTCTCCCTGACCAGCAGCTGCAGGCGGGCGAAGTCCTGCAAGACCTCGGCGCAGCGGTCGGCCCACCGGCCTGGCCTTCGTCCGCGGACGGGTCGCAGGCGGCTCGGGGCGGTAACCGCAGACGGTTGCGCAGGTGGCCATCGGGTGAGCTGCGGGAGATCACGGTCGCGCCGTAGCCTTGGGTCGAACCGCTTGGAGGCTCACGGGATGACACCGTCGTGGTCGACTGCGCTGATCATGGTGATTCTGGCCCTCGTCGCTTACGCCGACATCGAGGACGGTTACGAAGCGCTCGGCGCGGGCGTTCCAGGGATGTTCGCCCTGGCCCACGCCCTGCTGGTGCTCGCCGTCGCCGCCCGCGCCTCGTACGTCGTCCAGCGGTTCGCCGCGGATCCGCCTCCTCCCTGGCTGCTCGAGGAGGACCGCCGCCAGCTCGCACGGCGGCCGCGGGCCTGGCGGATCTGGCGGGTGCTGGCCTTCCTGTCGGTCGTGCCGATCATCGTGATCGGCTCCCCCGACTGGCCCGCGTGGACGGCCTTCGCGTGCTGGGCCCTGCTCTACTCGGCCATCGCCGCCGTGGTGATCGTCGCGGTCACGCTGACCTGGCGGGGCCGATGGTCGCTCCTCACGTACCTGGACCCCATCAAGTTCGGCATCGCGAAACTGCGGGTGGCCGAGCGCGAGAACCATGCCGAACTCGTCGACGACCTGCTCGAGACCGTCGGCAGGCGGATCGCACGCACCTCGCCCCGCCGTCCGCTCCACACGGGACTGACCGAGTTACGGCAGGCCGCGCTGCTGACCCGCTACCGCATGCGGGGCGAGCGCGCCCACCTCGACGAGGCCATAGCCCTCGGCCGTTCGCTGCTGACGAGCCGCCCCCATCGCAAGGATCCCGGTCGGATAACCCGGCGGATGCAGCTGTCGAGCGCCCTCCACCTGGCCTACCAGCGCACCGGCGACCTGCGCTGGCTCGACGAGGCGATCAGGATGCTCCGCGGGGTCGTCGCCGACGTGCCCGCGGACCTTCCCCTCGCGACGGCGGCGACCGCCAATCTGGCCATCGTCCTGCTGGAGCACGCGGTCGAGACGGGCGACACCGAGGAGATCCGCGAGTCGATCGCCCTCCAGCGCCGGGCGATCGACGAGACGCCGGTCGAGGACTACCGGACCGTGCTGGTGGGGTCGCTGCCCGCCCTGCTGTCACCCAGATCGGCCAGGTCGGCCCGCCACGCGGTGGGGAACGCGATGATCAACGCGCACTACCTGCCGCACCGGCTGGTCAACCTGGGGTCGGCGCTGCTTTTCCTCCACCATGCCGACGAGGAGCCTGCGACGCTGGCGGAGGCGGAGGAGGTCCTGCGTTGTGCCCTGGTGACGATGCCCCCCGAGCACATCCAGCGTTTCTGGGCGTTGCGGCAGCTCGCGGACGCCTTGCTGGTCAAGCACCGGCTCGGCGACGAGGCCGCGCTCGACGAGGCCGCGAAGCTGCTGCGTGAGGCGCTGGGGATCCTTCCCGCCGGCCATCCGGACGCCGGGCCCATGCACTATCTGCTCGGCGAGGCGGCCCAACGCCGGGGAAGCCGCCAGGACGCCATCGATCACTGGTGCGCGGCGGCCCGGCTCAGTACCGTCACCCCCGAGGTCCGCACAGCCGCCGCGCACCGGTGGGGAGCGGCGGCCGCCGACGCCGCCGACTGGGCACAGGCGCTCGACGGCTACGGCCTGGCGGTCGAGCTGCTCGGCCGCCTGGCCGCCAGATCCCTGACCCGCGCCGACCAGGAGCGCCTCCTGAGCGGACCCGCCGGGATCGTGCGCGACGCGGCCGCCTGCGCACTGGCCGCCGGAGAGGCGGAACGGGCCGTCGAGTTGCTGGAGCTGGGCCGCGGCGTCCTCCTCGGGCAGGCGCTCGACACCCGCAGCGACATCGGTCTGCTGCACGAGCGTCATCCCGAGCTGGCCCGGGAGTTCGTCAGGATCCGCGACTCCTTCGACCAGTCCCCCACGAGCCAGGGCGGCATCGACCCGATCGTCCAACGTCACGCGCTCGCCGAGGAATGGGAGAACGTCCTGGCGGCCATCCGGGACATCGACGAGTTCCGTGAATTCCTGCGACCCCGGGACGCCCTGACCCTCGCCCAGGTCGCCGGCCGCGACGCCATCGTCATGGTCAACATCAGCGGCTACCGCTGCGACGCCCTGGTCCTGAGCGACGGCGCGGTGCGGGCCGTACCCCTGCCGGAGGTGACGGAGGACGAGGTCGCCGGGCACGCGGCCGCGTACTTCGCCGCCGCCGCGGCCGCCACCGACCCCGAACGCACGCTGAGGGAGCGCGCCACGGCGGAAGCGGAGATCCGGGGGCAGCTCGCCTGGCTGGGCGAGGCGATCACCGGCCCGGCGCTGGCCCGGCTGCCGGGCGGCGTCTCCCGGGTGTGGTGGGTGCCGTCGGGCGCGGCCGCCTACCTGCCGCTGCACGCGGCGGACTCGGTCATGGACTCCACCGTCTCCTCCTACACGCCGACGATCCGGGTGCTGGAGCACGCTCGCGCGCAGGCCGCGGCCGGAATGCCGGAGGAGGCGCTCGTCGTCTCGGTGGCGGCGCCCGACGGGTACGACGCGCTACCCGGCACGGCGGCCGAGGTCGAGGCCGTCAAGCGCCGGCTCGGCCGCGTCCGCGAGCTGACCGGGGCCCAGGCCACCCGGTCGGCGGTCCTCGCCGCACTGGCCGACGCGCCGCTCGTGCACTTCGCCTGCCACGCGTACGGCGACGTCGCGGCCGTGTCGGCAGGCAGGCTCGTCCTGCACGACGAGCCGCTGAGCGTGCTCGACATCAACCGGCTGCGCATCCGCGACGGCCGGCTCGCCTTCCTGTCGGCCTGCACGACCGCGCAGCCGAGCCTCGCGTTGCTGGACGAGGCCATCCATCTGTCGTCCGCGTTCCAGCTCGCCGGATACGCGCACGTGATCGGCACCCTGTGGCCGGCGGCCGACGACACGGCCGTGGCGGTCGCGGAGGCGTTCTACGGCAACACGGCCCGCGGCCTGGCACCGCACAAGGCGCTGCACGAGGCCGTCGTCTCGCTGCTGGCCGAGAACCGGATGACACCGTCGCTGTGGGCGTCCTACATTCATGTCGGCCCCTGAATCCCGAGGTGAGCATGTCACAGCTGGCCCGGCGCATCGCCGCCGTCTGTCGCGAGATGGAGCGCGACGACCTGCGGGAGATCGTCGCGGAGCGCGACGCGGGCGCGTTGCTCGATCGCATCCTCGCCGCGCTCGCACCCGGTGGCGACACCACGACGCTCGAACGAGATCTCGACGACCTCGACGCCCACCTCGTCGCCTACGGAATCCCCGGAGGCCTGGTCCCGCCGAGGTGGCGCGCCTACCGGCCGTCGCCCGTCGCCGCGGACGGGCCACGACCCAAGATCACGGTGTGGGCCTGCCCGACGGCGTCGTGCGCACGCTGGCTGCCCGTGGCGGGAGCCGTACCCCGGTGCAGCGTGCGTGACGTACCGCTGGTCGAGAAGGAGATCAGCGCATGACGACCCTCCTGGGCGAGGTGGGCAAGAAGCTCATGGACCGCTGGGCCACGCTGGTGGTCCTGCCGGGGCTGCTCTTCGTGGCCAGCGCGGTCGTCGGGTTCCGGCTGGGGCACGCCGAGGCGCTCGACGTGCAAGCCCTCGCCACGTGGGTCGGCGTACGGCTGGCCGTCACGGGGGCGCCGGAGACGGGCGGAGTCCTGCTGGCCGTCGTCGCCTCGTCGCTCGCGGCGTCGGGTGCCGGGCTGTGCGCCGCGGCCCTGGGCCGCGTGACGGCGTATCTGTGGACCCTGTCCGGCGAGCGTGCTCCACTGCGCTGGCTGGTACGACGGCGCCAGGCCCGCTGGAGGCGGGCCAACGAGCGCGTCGCCGAGGCGATCGGCGCGGCCGTCGACGCCGCGGTCGGCGCCGCGGGCGATAGGGCAGTCGGCGCTGCAGGCGATAGGGCAGTCGGCGCTGCGGGCGATAGGGCGGGCAAGGGCGACAGGGCGGGCGGCGGGGCGGGCAGGGGCGCGGCTGCGGACGCGATCGGCGGTGCGGGAGCCGATGGCGTGCGTGCGGCCATGGCGGCCCGCGAGCGGGTGGGGATCGTCGAGCCGAGCCACCCCACCTGGATCGGCGACCGGCTGACGGCGCCCGCCGTCCGCGTCAATGCCCGCTACGGCCTCGACCTGGACTCCGCCTGGCCCCGGCTCTGGCTGATCGTGCCGGATGCCGTCCGCGCCGAGCTGACGTCGGCGAACGACGCGTTCATGGCGGCCGCCCGCCTCGTCGGCTGGATGGTGCTCTACGCGGCGCTCGGGCTCGTCTGGTGGCCGTCGGCGGCGATCGCCGTGGTGCTCGCCGCCGCCGCCTGGATGCAGGCGCGGGCCGCGGTCGCCACGCTCGCCGACCTCACCGAGGCGACCGTCGACCTCTACGGCGCCGACCTCGCCGAGCACCTGGGCATCGCCAACCAGGGCCGGCTCGACCGCGACACAGGATTCGCCGTCACGGCCGCGCTGCGCAAGGACGACGTCCCCGCGCCGCGCCCGCCCTCCCTGGCAGAGCTGCGCAGGAAGTAGGGGGTGCCTCGGGCTCCGAGGTAGGCGAGGACGGCCACGCTCGCGGCTCCTCCGGCGCGCCATCCTGATCTCCTGCCGCCACCTGGGAGGAGGGCCAGGCAGCGGTTCGAACGTTTCCGCAGCCAGGTGAAGCCGAGGTGGGCGCCGAGGTTGTCGGTGGCCGGTGACAAGATGAAGACCATGGCCTTCGCCCAAGTGCGTCTGAACACCCCGCAGGGCCGGTGGATCCTGCTCGCCACCGTGCTCGGCTCCGGCATGGCGATGCTCGACTCCACCGTGGTCAACGTCGCCCTGCCCTTCATCGGCGACGACCTGAACGCCGACATGGCCGGCCTCCAGTGGACCATCAACGCCTACACCCTCACGCTCGCCGGCCTGATCCTGCTGGGCGGCGGCCTCGGAGACCGGTACGGCAGGCGGAAGATCTTCCTGATCGGCACGGTCTGGTTCGCCCTGGCCTCGGCGTTGTGCGGGCTGGCGCCCACGATCGAGATCCTCAACCTCTCCCGCGCCCTGCAAGGCGTCGGCGGCGCGCTCCTGACCCCGGGCTCGCTGGCGATCATCCAGGCGTCCTTCTGCCGCGAGGACCGGCCGCGCGCGGTGGGCGCCTGGTCGGGGCTCGGCGGCGTGGCCAGCGCGATCGGCCCGCTGCTGGGCGGCTGGCTGGTGCAGGGGCCCGGCTGGCGCTGGGCGTTCCTGATCAACCTGCCATTCGCCGCGCTGGTGGTGTGGGTGACGTTGCGTCACGTGCCCGAGACCCGCGACGAGCAGGCGCACGGGCGCTTCGACGTGGCCGGGAGCGTCCTGGCCGCGCTCGCCCTGGCAGGCATCACCTACGGCCTGATCGAGAGCGGGGCGCCTATCCCGCTCGGCCTGGGCATCGCGCTGGCGATCGCGTTCGTGGTGCTGGAGATCCGCCGCTCCCCCGACGCGCTGGTGCCCGTGGGCCTGTTCTCCGACCGCGTGTTCTCCGCGATCAACGTCGTCACGCTGATCATGTACGGCGCGATGGGCATCGTCTTCTTCCTGCTCGGCGTCCAGTTGCAGGTGGTGTCGGGCTTCTCCCCCATCGCCGCGGGCTCAGCCCTGCTGCCGGTGACGATCCTCATGATGCTGCTGTCGGCCCGCGCGGGCGAGGTCGCCAAGCGGATCGGCCCCCGCTGGCCGATGACGATCGGCATCCTGGTCGCGGCGCTCGGCTTCGTCTGGCTGGCCTATGTGGGCGAGGGCTCCTCCTACTGGCTCCAGGTGATCCCGGCCGTGACCGTCTTCGGCCTGGGGCTGTCGGCCGCCGTCGCGCCGCTGACCGCGACCGTGCTGGCCTCCGCCGACGAGCGTTACGCGGGTACGGCCAGCGGCGTGAACAACGCTGTCGCCCGCACCGGCAGCCTGCTCATGGTCGCCGCGATCCCGCCCCTGGTGGGCCTGGTGGGCAACGCCTTCGAGGACCCGGCGTTGTTCGACGCTGGCTACAAGCAGGCGATGTGGATCAGCGCGGTGCTGATGGTGGTCTCCGCGCTCCTGACGTTCGTGACCATACGGACCAATGTCCTGGTCGACGATCGGGAGGCTGTGCCAGACTCCCGGTCATGACGCGGACGACCATGTACGAGTTCGCGGGAGGACTGCCCGCCTTCGAGGCGCTGGCCGCCGCCCACCACGAGCGTTGCCTGGCCGATCCGGTGCTGAACCACCCGTTCTCGCGTCGGCTGCATCCCGAGCACGTCACGCGTCTGGCCGCCTATCTCGCCGAGGTGTTCGGCGGGCCGGCCAGCGGGCTCGACCACTCCGGGATGCTCGACCTCCATGCGCGCAACGGCATGGAGGGCGACCTGGGCGCGCGGTTCGTCGCCTGCTTCGTGCGGGCGGCCGACGACGCGGGGCTTCCGGCGGATCCCGCGTTCCGCGACGGGCTGCGGGCGTACATGGAGTGGGCGGTGGGCGAGGTGCTCGCCTACAACAGCCCCGACGCCGTCGTACCGCCGGGGCAGCGCACACCCCACTGGGGCTGGGACGGCCTGGAGCGGTAAGCAGGGTGGCCCTGTGACGCCGTGGGCAGCGCGGCCCTGCGGCGCCGTGGGCAGCGCGGCCCTGCGGCGCCGCGGGCAGGGCGGCCCTGCGGCGCCGCGGCTAGGCGAGGTGGCAGGCGACCTGGCGGCCGTTCACCCCCCTCAGCTCGGGGCGGGACGTGCGGCAGATGTCCTGCGCCAGGTGGCAGCGCGGGTGGAAGGAGCATCCCGGGGGCGGCGCCTTGGGGCTGGGCGGGTCGCCGCGCAGCACGATGCGTTCCCTGGTGGCCTCGACGTCGGGATCGGGCACGGGCACGGCCGACAGCAGCGCCCGCGTGTAGGGGTGGGCGGGCGTGCCGTAGATCTGCTCGCGGGCGCCGATCTCGACGATCCTGCCGAGGTACATGACCGCGACCCTGGCGCACATGTGCCGCACCACCGACAGGTCGTGGGCGATGAACAGGTAGGCGAGGCCGAGGTCGGCCTGCAGGTCGGCGAGGAGGTTGACGATCTGCGCCTGGATGGAGACGTCCAGCGCGGAGACGGGCTCGTCGCAGACGACGAGGCGCGGTCCCGAGGCCAGGGCGCGGGCGATGCCGATGCGCTGGGCCTGGCCGCCGGAGAACTGGTGCGGGAAGCGCCCGGCGTGCTGGGCGGACAGGCCGACGCGTTCGAGGAGGTCGCCGACCTGCTCACGGGTGAGCAGGTCGCGCGGGCCGGAGACGATCTGGTGCACGGTCTGGCGGGGGTTGAGCGAGGAGAACGGGTCCTGGAAGATCATCGACAGGTCGCGGCGGATCGGCAGCAGGTCGCGCTGGCTGAGCCGGGTGAGGTCGCGTCCGCCGAAGAGGAGGCGGCCGCCGGTGGGCTCCAGGAGGCGCACGACCATGCGGCCGGTGGTGGACTTGCCGCAGCCGGACTCCCCGACCAGGCCCAGGGTCTCGCCCGGGGCCAGGTCGAAGTCGACGCCGTCGACGGCGCGTACACCGCCGCGGAAGGTCATCCGCAGGTCGCGCACGGACAAAAGCGGCTCGCGCGATGACGAGGGGTCGAGTTCGGTGAGCCGGGCGCTCATCGGGTGGCTCCTTCCAGGTGGCAGGCGACCCGTCGCTCCTCGCCGAGCAGCAAGGGCCGCTCCGACGTGCACACGTCCGTGGCGAGCGGGCATCGCGGGTGGAACCGGCAGCCGGGCGGGAACGCCGGTGGCGAGGGCGGCTGGCCGGGGATCGCCCGGAGCCTTCCGCCGTCGCCATCTCCCTCGGCGTCCCGCCCGGAACCGGGTATCGAGGCCAGCAGCCCCCGCGTGTACGGGTGCCGCGGCAGCTTGAAGAGCGGGCGCACCGGCGACTCCTCCACGCTGCGCCCGCCGTACATGACCAGGACGTCGTCGGCGACGCGAGCCACCACGCCCAGGTCGTGGGTGATCATGATGACCGCGAGCCCCCGCTCGGCCTGGATGCGCTTGATCAGCTCGAGGATCTGCGCCTGCACGGTGACGTCGAGCGCGGTGGTCGGCTCGTCGGCGATGAGCAGGTCGGGCTCGCACGCCAGCGCCATCGCGATCATCACGCGCTGGCGCATGCCGCCGGAGAAGCGGTGCGGGTGCTCGCCGGCCCGTTCGCGCGGCGAGGGGATGCCGACCTCGGCGAGCATCTCGACCGCGCGGGCGCGTGCCTCGCGCCGCGAGGTACGGCGGTGCAGGCGGTAGGCCTCGGCGATCTGCTCCCCCACGGTGTAGAAGGGGTGGAGGGACGACAGCGGGTCCTGGAAGATCATCGCCATCCGGTTGCCGCGCAGCCGCCGCAGCCGTTCGGCCGGGGCGCCGACGAGTTCCTCGCCGTCGAAGAGCACCGACCCGCTGACCGACGCCGTGCGGTGCAGCCCCATGACGGCCAGCGACGAGACGGACTTGCCCGACCCCGACTCGCCGACGATGCCCAGGGTGCGCCCGCGCTCGACGGAGAACGACAGCCCGTCGACGACCTGGACGCCGCCGAAGGAGACCGACAGGTCCGACACCTGGAGGATCACGTGTACCTCACCCGCGGGTCGATCACGCCGTAGAGCAGGTCCACGGCCAGGTTGGCGAAGGTGATGAAGAAGGCGGCCAGCAGCGTGACGCCGAGCACGACCGGCTGGTCGGACTTGCCGATGGCGTCGAAGGTGAGTTTGCCGAGGCCGGGCAGGCCGAACATGGTCTCGGTGATCATCGCTCCGGCCAGCAGCCCGCCCAGGTCGATGCCGAAGATGGTGAGGATCGGCGTCACGGTCGAGCGCAGCCCGTGCTTGACGACCACGGTGCGCTCGGGCAGGCCCTTGGCGCGGGCGGTGCGGATGTACGGCTCGGCCATCGTCTCGATCATGGAGGCGCGGGTGAGCCTGATGTACATGGCCGCGTAGAGGGCTGCCAGGGTGATCCACGGCAGCACCAGGGCTCCCGCCCAGGCGGCGGGGTCCTCCAGCAGCGGCTGGTAGTCGGGGTAGGGCAGCAGCTCGCTGCGCAGGATGACGAAGTAGATGAGCAGGGCGGCGATGAGGTAGACGGGCACGGAGGTCATCGTCAGCGCCGACAGCACGATGCCGCGGTCGAGCAGCGTGCCCTTGCGCACGGCGGCCACCACGCCCATCGCCACGCCGGCCACCAGCCACAGGGCGGCGGCGCCCGCGGCCAGCGAGGCGGAGGCGCCGAGGCGGTCCAGGAGCAGGTCCCAGACGGGGGTGGTGTACTGCCAGGAGTAGCCCAGGCAGGGCGCGGCGCACTCCAGCCCGGTCGTGCCGAGGGTGCGGCCGGTGAAGATGCCCGTCACGTAGGCGGCGAACTGGGCGACGACCGGCTGGTCGAGCCCCATGGCGTGCCTGACGTCGGCCAGGCGTTCCGGCGAGCAGGTCTTGCCGCAGGCGTCCAGGGCGGGATCGTCGGGCAGGAGGTAGAAGACCGAGAAGGTGATCGCGCAGATGGCCAGCAGGATCAGGGCCATGGCGCCGAGGCGGCGCAGCGTGTAGAGGATCATGAGGCCTCCTCCTTGGGGTCGAAGGCGTCGCGCAGGCCGTCGCCGAGCAGCGTGAAGGCGAGCACGGTGAGCCCCAGGAAGAAGCAGGGCACGGCCAGGTACATCGGGTCGGTCATGAACCAGCCGCGCGCGTTGTTGATCATCTGCCCCCAGGAGGGGGTGGGCGGCCGAACGCCGACGCCCAGGAAGCTGAGCGCCGCCTCCGCGCCGATGTAGGCGGGGATGGACTGGGTGGCGTAGACGAGGATCGGCGCGGTCAGTCCCGGCAGGACCTCCTTGCGCAGCACGTGCCCGGTCATGGCGCCGCCGACCCTGGCGGCCTCGACGTACTCCCGGTGCTTCAGGGTGAGCACCTGGCCGCGGGCGATGCGGGCGATCACGGTCCAGCCGAAGACGGCCATGACGGTCACCAGCAGCACGAGCCGGTTGACGTCGCGCACGACCGAGAGCACGGCGATCATGAAGATCAGGCTCGGGAAGGACATGAGCAGGTCGATCAGGCGGCTGATCACGGTGTCGACCCAGCCGCCCAGGTAACCGGCCAGCAGGCCGAGGGCGAGGCCGGTGACCATGGTGATCGCGGTGGCGGCCAGGGCGACCAGGAGCGAGACCTGCCCGCCGTACAGGACCCTGGCCAGCAGGTCGCGGCCGGTCACCGGCTCGACGCCGAGCAGGTGCTCGGCGCTGACGCCGCCCCACGCGCCGCGGGGCAGGCCGCCGAGGTCGGGGTCGATGGCGCTCTTGTCGAAGGTCTCGGGGGCCCAGCCGGTCCACCACGTGATCAGCGGCGCCAGCGCCGACAGCGCCACCAGGACGGCGACGATGACGAGGCCCGCCATGGCGGGCCGGTCGGCGCGCAGCCGGGCCAGCGCGAGGCGGCCCGGCGAGCGAGGGGGTGCGGCCTCGATCGGCGTGGTGGTCACGAGGACTTCTTCACGCCGATCGTCGCGTAGTCGGGCTGGGCGGCCCAGACCGGGTGGTTGGCCACGCCGGTGACGTTCTTGCCGAACAGGAAGCTGCGCTTGGCCCAGGCGATCGGGGCCATCGGGAGTTTCCGCATCACGGCCGAGTCGAGCTCCTGCCAGGCCTTGTTGGAGGCGGCGGGGTCCTCGATGGTGTAGATCTCGTCGATCTTCTTGTCGACCTCGCCGTCCTTGAAGAAGGCGGTGTTGCCGCTGTTGCCGGTCGGCATGACGTTGCGGCCGTCGAGGATGGGCGGCAGGAAGCTGGAGCCGTTGGGGTAGTCGGGGCACCAGCCGTGGACCGACATCTCGTCGGCCTTGGCCAGGTCGCCGGAGTGGTCGTTGAAGACGGCGCCGTCGACGGGGTTGAGCTCGACCTCGATGCCGACCTTCTTCAGGCTCTCCTGGATAGCCGTCTCGGTGGTGTTGCTGGTGGTGGTCGTGGTCATCTTGACCTTGAGCGGGAGGGCGACGCCCGCCTCGGCCAGCAGCGCCTTGGCCTTCTCCACGTCGCCGGCGGGCGGGATCGCGTAGACGTCCTGCTTGGCGCCGCCGGTCATGGTGGGCGGCAGGTAGGCGGTGGCGATCTCGGCCATGTTGGGCCCGCCGAAGGCGGTCTGGATCGCCTCCTTGTCCAGCGCGTGGTAGACGGCCTGGCGCACCTTCGGGTCGTCGAAGGGCTTCTTGGGGGTGTTGAAGCTGATCCAGTCGGTGCAGCCGGTCACCATCGTGACCAGGCGCTCCTTGGCCTGCGGGTTGGGCAGGATCTTCGACAGGCTCTGCTGGCCGACGTGCAGCCAGCCGATCGCGTTCGCGTCGTCGCCCGAGCCGGCGATGAGGCGGTCGGTGATGGTGTCGCCGTCCTGGCCCTGCTTGACGTGGATCTTGTCGGGGAGGGCCAGGCGCACCGGGTCGGAGGTGGCGTCCCAGTGCTCGTTGCGGGTCAGGACGAGTTCCTTGCCGCGCTCGTACTTCTCGATCTTGTACGGGCCGGAGGAGAAGGGCCGGTTGTCGTACTCGACCTTGGTGTCCTTGGCCTCGGGGACCGGGGAGAACGTCGGCAGCGTCACGGTGTAGGAGAACTCCCCGGCCGGGCGCTTGAGCTTGAAGACGATGGTCTTGTCGTCGGGGGTCTCGATCGAGTCCAGGTGCTCGCCGTCGTAGGGGCCCTTGTACTCCGTACCTCCGACCAGCAGGTTCTTGGCGTAGTCGGGGCCGCCGGTGATGTCGGGCGCCATCGAGCGCTCGACGTTGTGCTTGACGTCGGCGGCCTTGATCGGCGTGCCGTCCTCGTACTTCAGCCCGTCCTTGAGGGTGAACGTCCAGGTCTTGCCGCCGTCGGAGGAGGTGCCGAGGTCGGTGGCCAGGTCGGGCACGATCTCGGAGCTGCCCGCCTTGTAGGTCGTCAGCGTCCGGTACAGCAGGCGGGAGCCGAACATCATCTCCCGCATGGTCCAGTTGCGCGCCGGGTCCAGGTGGCTGAAGTCGCTGGTGGCCAGGACCGTGAGGGTGCCGCCCTTGCCGTTCTCACCGCCTGTCACGACCTCGGCCTTGGTCCCGCAGGCGGTGAGGGTCACTAAGGCGGCGGCCAGCAGGCCCGCAGATCTGCGCATGTGTCACTCCATAAGCGGTTGGGTGACACGTAACATAGTAATGTGAAATATTACTGACAAGAGTGCGTTATCAAGCCGTGTCCCTGGCCATGGCTAGAACGTGAACGCCTGGCGCCGCACGCTGTTGTCGAAGTTCGACACCAGCAGCTCGGGCTCCCCCACGGCCCTGATGTCAGGCAGGCGGGTGAGCAGCTCGCGGAACATCGTGCGCAGCTCCTGGCGGGCCAGGTTCGCGCCCAGGCAGAAGTGCGGCCCCGGACCGCCGAAGCCGACGTGCGGCTTGGTGTCGCGGGTGATGTCGAAGCTGTCGGGGTCGGGGAAGACCGCCTCGTCGCGGTTGGCCGAGCCGTAGAAGAGCACCACCTTGTCGCCCTTCTTCAGCTCCAGCCCGTTGAGCTCGTAGTCGTCGGTGACCGTACGGCGGAACTGCATGATCGGCGAGACGAAGCGCACCATCTCCTCGATGGTGTTGCCGATGTGCGCGTCGAAGTCGCTCGTCAGCAGCTCGCGCTGGGCGGGGTTGTCGGTGAGCAGCTTGATGCCGTGGGCCATGGTGTTGCGCGCCGTCTCGTTGCCCGCCACCAGCAGCAGCGAGAAGAACGAGCCGAGCTCGCGGTCGGTCAGCCTCTCGCCGTCGGGGTTGGCGGTGACGAGCGCGGTGACCAGGTCGGAGCCGGGGTTGCCGGTGCGCTCGTGGCCGAGCCTGATCACCAGCCGCTGCAGGGCCAGCAGCGCCAGCACGTTCTGCCCGGCCATGGTCAGGCTACGGAAGAAGCTGGGACGGATGCCGCTGTAGGCGGTGGAGACGTCGACGTGCTTGTGCACGCGTGCGCGCTCGGCGTCCGGGATGCCCATCATGTCGCAGATGACGTGGATCGGGAGCTTGGCCGCCACCTGGCCGACGAAGTCTCCGGGCGCCAGGTCGTCGACGATCCTCGCGCAGGCCGCCTCGATGTCGCCCTGCAGGTTGGCGAGCATGCGCGGGCTGAAGGCACGCGAGACGATCCTGCGCAGCCTGGCGTGGCGGGGGTCGTCCATGTTGACCATCGACTCGCCGAAGACGTACTTCACCCAGCCGGGCGGCTCGGGGTTGGTCACCGCGGGCTCGCTGGAGAAGACCTTGGCGTTGCGGCTGGCCTCCACGACGTCGGCGTGGCGGACCAGGGCGTAGAAGCCGCTGCCGGAACGCAGCAGGGGGACCTTCTTCTCGGGGAAGAACACGGGCTTGTCGAGCTGGCGCAGCCGCGCGAACGCCTCGTAGCGCTCCTTGAGCGGTTTGCGCCAGAAAGAGAGGTCCGCGAGGTCGATGTCCACCCGCCTATCCTGGCACGTTCCCTGATGGTTAACGCCTGGTTCGGGGTCGGCGGGAATCCTCCGGGACATGAGCGCATCAGTTGCCGCCCTGCTCGCCGCCGCCGTCCTGACCTCGCCTGTCACCGATGCCCGAGCCTGCTCGGGGCTGCCGCACGACTTCGACGGAGACGGGCGCGCCGACCTCGCGGTCGCCGCGCCGTACGAGGAGGTGTCCGGCCGCACGCGCGCCGGCGCCGTCACGGTCCTGTACGGCTCCGGCCGCACCGACAAGCTCACGCAGGACTCCCCCGGCGTCACCGGCGAGGCCGAGACGGGCGACTCGTTCGGCTCGGCCCTCGCGGTGGGTGACTTCGACGGCGACCGCGCCGACGAGCTGGCCATCGGCGCGCCCACGCACGGCCGCGGCGGCGCGGTCTTCCTGTACGGCACGCGCGGCGCGAAGAAGCTCACCCAGGACACCCGCTGGATCGGCCAGGCCGGACGGATCACCGACCAGTGGGGCGCAGCCCTGACCGGCGGCGACTTCGACGGAGACGGACGCGCCGAGCTCGTCGTGGGCGCCCCCGCCGACAGCGTGGTGCTCGACGGCCAGGGCTCGGTCACCGTGATCGACGTCCGCGCGCGCCGTGCCTCGCTCCTCACCCAGGACAGCCCGGGCCTCAAGGGCGAGGCGGAGAAGTGGGACTCCTTCGGAGCGGCGCTCACCAGCGGCGACTTCAACGCCGACGGCCGCGCCGACCTGGCCGTCGGCTCGCCCGGTGAGGGCCTGACCGCCAACCAGCGGGCCCTCGACTACGGCGACGGCATGGTCCACGTCCTGTACGGCACGCGGCGCGGCCTGTCGTCGCGACGCGCCGAGGCCTGGTCGCAGAACGCCCTCGACGGCAAGCCGCGCTACTTCGACCGGTTCGGCAGCTCCCTGGTCGCCGCGGACTTCAACGGCGACGGCGACGACGAGCTGGCCGTCGGCGTGCCGGGCGAGAGCGCCGTGCAGGTGCTGGCCGGGACCCGCTCGGGCGGGCTCACCCGGCGCGGCAATCTGCTCATCAAGGGGTCGGGACGCGATTTCGGCGCCTCGTTGTCTGCGCTGCGCGCGGGCTCGCGCCATCGGGCGCTGAGCGCGGCCTCACCCGTGTACGCGCTGGTCGTGGCCGCACCCGGACGTGGGGTCGTGACCATCGTGCCGGGGGCACGCAGGCCCGGCGCCTTCCCCGGCCTGCGCCCCGGTCAGGCCAGGAGGTTGTCCAGCGGGGCCGGGCTGTACGGGTTCGCGTTCTCGTGAACAGGTGATCAGGGCCGCCAGCATGGCGACCGCGCAGGCGGCGTTCAGGGCGACGGGCAGGCCCGCCGCCCCGGCCAGCGCCGGCCCGGCGATCGCGCCGAGCACCGCGGCTGCGGCGTCGGCGGTGAGGAACGCCGAGCTGACCCTGCCGAGCAGGCCGGCCGCGGTGGTGCGCTGCAGCCAGGTGTACAGCGCCACGGGCACGAGGGCTCCCGGCACGCCGACCAGGAAGGCGGCGGCGATCGCCGGGCCGTTGACCATGGCGAGGAAGGCCAGGGCGACCAGGGCCTGGGCGGTGGCGATCAGGGGGCGGGCGGGGAAGCGCTCGACGAGTCTCGCGCTGATCGGGGCGCCGACGAGGAAGCCCAGGCCGAGGGCCGACAGCAGGTAGCCGAGCTCGGTGGTGCCGCCCAGGCGGGCGAGGGCGAAGGGGACGAGCAGGGCGGTGAGTGCCGCGTTGGCGAACAGGTAGAGGGTGTGGGACGCCAGCAGCACCCGGGCGGGGCGGGGCAGGTGGAAACGAGACGGCCTGGGTGGCCGATCAAGGGGCCGGTCGAGGGGCCGGGCCGAAGGGGTGCGGGTGCGGGCGATGGCCGCGGCCGACAGCAGGCTCGCCGCGACCGAGACCGCCACGACCGCCTCCAGGTTCCCCCGGGCGGCGAGCAGGCCGCCGACGGGCGCGGAGACCAGCCCGACCACCCCCGCCGTGAAGGCGCTCAGCGCGTTCGCCCGCGGGAGCATCGCCCCCTCCCCCACCACCGAGGGCAGGTGCGCCTGGGCCGCGGGACGGAAGGCGGTGGCCGCCGCGCCCTGGACGAGCACGGCGGCGTATACGATCCACAGCCGCTGGGCGCCGGAGGCCAGCGGCAGCGAGGCGATGGCCGCCGCGTGGAGCAGGTCGGCTCCGATCATCAGCCGCCTGCGGTCCCACCGGTCGGCGAGCGACCCGGCGAGCGGCCCCAGCAGCAGGATCGGCAGGTTCTCCACCGCCAGGGTCAGGCCGGTGGCGGTGACGGAGCCGGTGAGGCTGTGCACGTGGGCGGGGACGGCGATGACCAGCAGCCCCGCGCCGAAGGCGGTCGCGGTGCGGGCCAGCCACAGCAGGCGGAAGTCCGGGATGCGGAGAACCTGGATCATATTCTCAGAAGATAGCCATCATCAGTATTATTCTGTCAAGATAGCTCCATGGATCAGGTCACGCTCGGTCGCGAGCTGCGCCGCCGTCGCGCCGCCCAGGGACGCACGGTCGCCTCGGTGGCGACGGACGCCGGGTTGTCGGTGCCGTATGTGGCGAATCTGGAGAACGGCCGGGGCAATCCGACGCTGTCGGCCCTGGCCAGGCTGGCCGAGTCGCTCGGGGCCCGGCTGAGCGTCACCTTCGGAGATGACGACGACGAGCCCAGGGAGCCCTCGCCGCGGTTCTTTCGCAGTGCCCGCTTCGAGCGGGAGGTGGCCAGGCTGGGTGAGCAGCGCCGCGCCGTCCTGGTGGAGGCCCTGGCGGGAGCGGCCCGCGCGATCCCGCGCGAGCTCGACGACGCCGACTGGCAGCGGCTGCTCGACGCGGTGGTGCTGATCCTCGCGCATCCGGCCGAGCGGTAGCCTCGGCGTCATGGAGCAGCGCGTATTGGGCAAGACCGGCCGCCGGGTCGGTGTCGTGGGACTGGGAGCCTGGCAGCTCGGAGCCGACTGGGGCGAGGTGAGCGAGGCCGAGGCCCGCGCCACGCTGGAGGCCGCCGTCGAGGCCGGGGTGAGTTTCATCGACACCGCCGACGTGTACGGCGACGGCAGGAGCGAGCAGATCGTCGGCCGGTTCCTGCGCGAACACCCGGATCTGACGGTGGCGACCAAGATGGGCCGCCGCGTCGCCCAGGTGCCCGCGAACTACGTCATGGACAACTTCCGCGCCTGGAACGACCGCTCGCGCGCCAACCTCGGCGTCGACACGCTCGACCTGGTGCAGCTGCACTGCCCGCCCACGCCGGTCTACTCCAGCGACGCGGTGTTCGACGCGCTCGACACCCTGGTTGCCGAGAAGCGGATCGCGGCCTACGGCGTGAGCGTGGAGACGGCCGACGAGGCGCTGACCGCGATCGCCCGCCCGGGTGTCGCCAGCGTGCAGATCATCCTCAACGCCTTCCGGCTCAAGCCCCTGGAGCGGGTGCTCCCGGCCGCCGAGGCGGCGGGGACGGGCATCATCGCCCGGGTCCCGCTGGCCAGCGGGCTGCTGTCGGGCCGCTACGACGAGTCGACGACGTTCGGCCCCGACGACCACCGCACCTACAACCGCCATGGCGAGTCGTTCGACGTCGGCGAGACCTTCTCCGGCGTCGACTTCGCGACCGGCCTGGAGGCGGTGCGCCGGCTGGCGCCGCTGGTGCCGCCGGGTGCGACGATGGCGCAGTTCGCGCTGCGCTGGATCCTCGACCAGCGTGGTGTGTCGGTCGTCATCCCGGGGGCCCGCAACCCCGGCCAGGCCAGGGCCAACGCGGCGGCGGCCGGGCTCGCCCCGCTGCCCGGGGAGGTCCTGCGCGCGGTGTCCGAGGTCTACGACGAGCTGATCAGGCCGCAGGTGCACGACCGCTGGTGAGTCACCTCAGGAAGGCCGAGACCGTCGCCACGAACGTCTCCGCGTCGTCGACCCACGGGTAGTGCCCGGCGCCGGGCTGGAGCGCCTGCCCGGCGGCGGGGAAGAGCGCGGCGAAGCGCGCGACCACGACGGGCGGCGAGTTCATGTCGTGCTCGGCCGCGAGCACGAACACCGGGGCGGTGAAGGCTCCGAGCGCGGCCCGCGTGGCCTCGGGGTCGTAGGCGCCCTCGCCGCCGAAGGTCGCGGCGGCCTCGTCGTTGCGCTGTCCTTGCTGGGCGGCGAGGTGGGCGCGGGCCCGGTCGTCCCAGCGGCCGTAGAAGAAGGGGTCGATGGCGGTGAAGTCGGCGCTCTCGCCCGCCACGATGGCCCGCAGCGCGGCGTAGGCTCCGGGGAACCAGGGTTCGTGGGCGCGCAGCCTGGCCAGCTCCAGCCGGTCGTCGCCGGTGGCGAACAGCCCGGCGGCCATGGTGCTGGGCGTGATGAAGGCGGCCCGCCGCACCCGCTCCGAATGCCTGCCCAGGTAGAGGGCCGCCAGGTTGGCCCCCGCGCAGTGCGCGAGCAGGTCGAACCGGTCGAGGCCCAGGTGCTCGCGCAGCGCCTCGACGTCGCCGACCATGCGGTCGCAGCGGTAGGTGGCCGGGTCGTCCGGCGTGCCCGACTCTCCCGTGCCGCGCGGGTCGAGCAGGATGAGGCGCCGGTGTTCGCGCAGCCCACCCAGGTCGCCGAGATAGGCCGAGCCCTGCATGCCGCCCGGCAGGCAGATCAGGGGTTCGCCCTCGCCGATGGCGCGGAAGGCGAGCACGGTGCCGTCGGGCGCGGTGAAGGCAGGCATGGCGCAGATGGTGGCATCCGCGCCCCGATCAGGGCAAACCGTTATCGGGCCGGGGCGGCCGGGATGGTGACGCTGTGCGCCGTGCGGGCGGGCGCACCCCGGCGCGAGATGTGGTCCAGCGTGCGGAAGCGCGCCGACAGCTCGGTGGGGCCGACCCGGCAGGTGAGGTAGCCGCGGCGCTGGTCGATGAAGGCGATGTGCGGGTTTTCCGCCAGCGACTCGGAGATCCAGGCCCGGTCGCGGTAGCCGTCGCCGTCGCTGGCGATCGAGGAGGCGACCAGCTCGCGGGCGACGGCGGGAGAATCGGGGTCGTCGAAGTCGAGCTTCAGCTCGGCGTCGTGGTGCATGTGGGCGTCGCCGGTGAGCACCACGGGGTTGGCGGTGCCGCGCAGCAGGCCGAGCAGGCGGGTGCGTTCTGCGGCGTAGCCGTCCCAGGAGTCGAGGTTGACCTCGCGTCCCGGGCCGCGCCGGTAGTCGCGCTGCATCATGAGGATCTGCTGGCCGAGCAGGTTCCACTGGGTGGTGGAGGAGGCCAGGCCCTGCGTCAGCCACGACCACTGGTCGTCGCCGAGCAGGGTGCGGGTGTCGGCCAGGCGCTCGTCGCATCCGGCGCGCACGCCGTCGAGGCACGCCTGGTCGTCGCGGAACTGCCGGGTGTCGAGCAGGTGGAAGCGGGCCAGCCCGCCCCAGGAGACGCGCCGGTTGACGCGCAGCACCGCGCCCTGCAGCGAGGCGCGCCGCAGCGGCATGTTCTCGTAGTAGGCGCGGAAGGCGTTGGCGCGGCGGCGGGCGAAGGCGGGCGCTCCGGTGCTGGAGACGGGCCCGGCCCAGTTGTTCTCCAGCTCGTGGTCGTCGAAGGAGACCAGCCATGGCGCGGTGGCGTGGGCGAGCTGCAGGTCGGGGTCGCTCTTGTACTGGGCGTGCCGCAGCCGGTAGTCGGCCAGGGTGGCGCACTTGCCGGGCGTGTGGGTGCGCACCCGCCCGGCCAGGGCGGTGTAGCCGGAAGGCCCGTATTCGTACATGTAGTCGCCCAGATGCAGGACGAGGTCGGGTTCCTCCTCGGCCAGGCGCCGGTAGGCGGTGTAGTAGCCGTGCTCGTAGTGCGCGCAGGCGGCGACGGCGAAGTGCAGGGGCGACAGGCCCGTGGGTGTGGTTCTCGTACGGCCGGCGGGCGACACGTGGCCTTGGGCGCGGAAGCGGTAGAAGTACTCCCGGCCCGGCTCCAGCCCGGTCAGCTCGACGTGCACGCTGTGCGCGTCGTGCCAGCGGGCCTGTGCCGTACCCGACCTGACCACGCGGGAGAACCGTTCGTCGGTGGCGACCTGCCAGGAGACGTCGAGGTCGCGTGAGGGCATGGCGCCGCGGCCGTTGACGCCGAGCGGGTCGAGCGCCAGGCGGGTCCACAGGACGAAGCCGTCGGCCGACGGGTCTCCTGAGGCGACGCCCAGGGTGAAGGGGTCGCGGGCCAGAGCGCGCGGGTTCGCGGTGGTGGGAGCGACGACGAAGGGCAGCGAGGCGGCGGCCAGGAAGGATCTGCGGTCCACGATCCAGGTATGTCCACCCGGGTTGACGCGGTCGTGACAGCCGCGTCAACCCGTCGTGAACAGGCTCAGTCCATCAGGCCGTCGATCAGATCCGTCACGGTTTCGACGGCTCCGTCCTCATCGAGCGCGGCGAACCGGTCGCGTGCCCGCTCTGCCGCCGCCAGGGCCTCCCCGGTCCGCGAGAGCCCGGCGAGGATCCTGGCCTGGTCGTAGAGGGCGACGGCCAGCTCGAAGGGCTCGTCGGTGCCCTCCAGGGCGGCCACGGCGCGCTCGGAGGTCTCCAGGGCGGGCGAGCCCGACCAGAACAGCGACAACGCGGCCCTGCGCAGGGCGATCGCCGAGGCCGCCGGGTCGTCGGGCAGGTACCGGTCGGAGGCCAGCGTGAAGGATCGCGCCGCCTCGTCGTCGCGGTCGAGCTCCTCCAGCAGGCGCCCGGCCATGTCGGCGGCCCTGGCCGACTGCCACGGGTTGTCGTACTCCTCGATCAGCGCCTGGAAGTCGACCAGCGCGCCCTGCCGGTCGCCGAGCATCCGCAGCGCGTGGGCGCGCACCCAGCGGGCCTGGCAGCGCGGTTCCGCGGCGTCCGGCTCCAGCATGGCCAGCGCCTCCTCCGCGGTGACGGCCGCCTCGCTCGGCCGCTCGGCGGCCAGGTAGGCCGCGGCCAGGTCGGCGCGCAGGTGCGTGGCGGCCTGCCGCTCGCCCAGGGCGGTGAAGGCGGCCACCGCCTCGACGAGGTCGTCGACGGCCTCGGCAGCCCTGCCCACCTCGACCAGCACCTCGCCGCGCCCGGCGTGGGCCATGGCGCGCAGCTCCGGCTCGATGCGCCGGCTCAGCGCCTCTGCATAGGCGCCGAGCAGGTCGTCGAGCTGGCCGCCGTGGTGGCGGATGAGCTGGGCGTGCAGGAGCGAGGCCCTGGCCAGCTGCCCGGTGTGGCCTTCGGCGCGCAGCGCCGCGCGGGCGGAGCCGAACAGCTCCAGGGCGCGCTCCGGTTCGACCATCCGGGCCAGCAGGGCCAGCGATTCTCCGTCGTCGTGGCCCTCGAGCAGCGCGACCGCCTCGTCGAGGCGTCCCGCGCGGGCGTAGGCCTGGGCCAGCCGCAGCCGGGAGGCCGCGCGCTGGCTCGGGGTGCCGTGCTCGGCGAGGTAGGCGTGCGACGACTCGACCAGCGGCAGCCCTTCTTCGCTCAGCAGCCCGAGACGGCCGAGCGAGGCCTGGGCGAGCGCGGGGTCGGCGTGCAGCTCGGCGGCCTTGCGCCAGTGCCGCTCCGCCGCCTCCGGGTCGCCCTGTACGGCTGCCGCCAGCCCGAGGCCGTCGAGGCGGCCGGCGTTGAGCTCGCCGCCCACCTGGTCGTAGCGCTCCCACGCGGCGAAGGCGGCGGGCAGGTCACCCGTCCGCCAGGCCTGCGTCGCCAGCTCCAGCAGCTCCTCGGGCGAGTGGCCCACCGGCGCGACCACGGGCGGGGGCGGCGTCACCCGGCGGGCGTGCGGCACCAGCGGCACGTAGTCGGCCAGCGGTTCGCGGGCCAGCCTCCCGCGCAGCGCGTCGCCGACCCCGGTGGTGCCGTTGCGCGCGTCGAAGCGGTCCGCCAGCTCGAAGGCCCGCCGTTCCAGCCGGGCGCGCAGCTCGCGCACGGTCGTGTCCCCGGCTGCCGCGAGCCCCTGGCCCAGCGACTCCAGGCGGCCGAGCAGCAGCGCCGCGCACGCCGAGAAGGACAGTTCGGCGTAGGGCGAGGGCGGGCGCTCCAGCAGCGGCAGTTCGCGCTGGAGGATCTCCAGCCCCCTGCTCTCGTTGCCGGACAGGGCGCAGAACTCCAGGTGCCGCCCGATCTCCAGCAGGTTGTGCACCTGGCCGGCGATGATCCGGTAGGCGCGCAGATGCGCCGCCGCCGCCTCGGCGTGGCGTCCGGTGCGCAGGTACGGCAGCAGCAGCTCGGTGAGGATGTCCTGCGGCTGCTCCGTGCAGGTCAGCTCGCCCGACAGCACCGGCTCCGCCAGCGCCACCGCCTCCTCGTCGCGCCCGGTCCAGGCCAGGTGGGCGACCTGGCCGGTCGGGTCGCACCCGGCGCAGTCGCTCATCTCGTCGCGCGGGGTGGTGACCCAGCGCCGGTAGCACTCCTCCGCCGCCTCCCGGTCGCCCAGGTGCCTGGCCAGGTAGGCGCGCTGGGCGTGTACGGCGTGCAGGCCGTGGCCGGCCTCGGTGTAGCGGCGCTCCATGTCGTCGAGCACGTCCAGCGAGCGCTTCAGCGGGATCTCGGGGAAGCTGCGGGTGTCGCTGGCGATCCACTTGAAGTGCCACAGCAGGGTGTCGTGGAGGCCGCCGGTGTAGAGGCCGGGGTCGGCGTCGCGGGCGGCCAGGTTGCGGGAGAAGACCGCGAACGACTTGCCCGGCTCGCCGCCGTGCTGGTAGGCGCCGGTCAGCTGGAGGCGGGCGAAGAAGAGCAGCTCGGGGTCGCCCTCCGCCTCGGCCTCCTTGACGGCGCGCTCCAGCAGGATCGCCTTGGCCTCGCCGTACGGCAGCTCGCGTGCCTGCTCGAGGAGATCGTGCGCGGACATGTCACTTCACCGCCCAGTCGAGGAGGCCGAGGAACGAACGGTTCAGCGCCGCGGTGTCGGCCGCGCGCAGGGGGTGGTGGCCGTGCAGCAGCGCCATGCCGTACAGGGCCTCGACCGCGGTGGTGGCCAGCGCCGGGTCGACGGCGCAGATGCGGCGCACCAGCGGGTTGCGGTGGTTGAGCACCAGGCGGGGCCGCTCGGCGGTGCGCTCCAGGGCGCCCAGCACGCCGGCCCACAGGTCGTCGGCCTCCTCGCGGGCCTCGCGCAGTTGCGCCTGGTGCTCGGCGGCGCGGCTGGTCAGGTAGAGCGCGGGCAGCGACGCCGGGTCGAACTCCCGCAGGACCGGCTCGCAGCCCAGCGCCTCCAGGGCCTTGGCCGCGGCCTGGAGGAAGGGGCGGGCGGCCAGTTCGGTGGCGGGATCGACGGGCCCCAGGTGGGTGGCCAGCTCGGCGGGGTCGAGCCTGGCGATGCGCGCGTCGAGGCGTTCGAGCCGCTCGATGATGTCGCTGTCGTAGACGTAGCCGCCGTTGACCAGGCCCACGCCCTGCGCCTGCGACACGGCCGCGAGCTGGCGGAACTCGTCGACGCTCGCGGTGAAGCGGCCTCGCGGGTGGCGGGTGCGGAACTGGGCGAGCGTCATCGGGCCGTCGCTGGTCTCGAACTCCAGCCACCGGTCGACCAGGCCGAGCAGGTCGTCGTCGTGGACGGCCAGCGCCTTGACGCTCAAGGCGTGCAGGCGCAGGAACGCGCGCAGCGCCTCGGGGTCGGTCTCGGCCAGCCGGACCAGCCAGGCGCGCAGCTGGCCGCCGAGCTCCTCGCGCACGTGCTCCAGCAGGTCGTCCTCGTAGAGCGCCTCGCGGCTGGCGGTCGGGCGCAGTTCGCCGGCGTCGACGACGCAGCGGGCGAAGAACGCCCATTCGGGCAGCAGGCCCTCGGCGCGCTCGGTGAGCAGCATGCGCTTGAGGTAGACGCGGTGCGCGGTGCGGGTGCCCGGCCCCGCGGTGCTGGGCAGGATGAACGCCACGCCGCTCAGCCCGGCTCCGGGGACGTTCAGGTCGAGCACGTCGAACGGGGTGAAGCCGAACGTGCGCCTGCCGTACTCCAGGAGCCGCTCGCGCCGTTCGACCGGGCTCTGGCCGTCGAAGGCCCAGGGCAGGTCTGGCTCGGTGGTGCGGCGGCCGTTGACGGTGACCTCGATCGGCAGGAGCCGGCCGTAGAGGGTGGCCAGCTCGGCGACGGTGCGCTCGGCGACCCACTCGGCGGCGTCGGGCCTGGTCCTGAGGGTGACCGTGGTGCCGGGTTCGGCCCTGTGACGCGCGGCGGGCGCCACGGTGTAGGTGCCGTCGTCGCGGCCGGTCCAGCTGACGGTCTGCTCGGAGTGGACCGAGCGGGTCTCCACGTGGATCTCGTCGGCGACGAGGAAGCCCGACAGCAGGCCGATGCCGAACTGCCCGAGGAACTCGTGGCGGGCGAAGCCCAGCTCGTCGCGCTTGGAGGAGCGGCCGATCGTGGCCAGCAGGTTGTGCACCTCTGCCTCGGTCAGGCCGATGCCGGTGTCGTGGACCCGGATGCCGTCGCCGTCGACCTCGATGCTCACCCGCGCCGGCGCGCTGGAATCGTGCGCGCGCCGGGCGGTGATCGCGTCGGCCCCATTCTGCAGGAGTTCGCGCAGGTAGACGCGAGGGCTGGAGTACAGGTGGCGGCTCAGGAGGTCGACCACTCCGCGCAGGTCGACTTGGAAGGCGTTCTCCACCCGCAGCACCATAGTTCACATAAGAGACAAATGCTCACGCAATTGATCAGCCCCCGTGAACAGCACGCCCGTGAGCCCGGCCCGGTTGGCACCCTCCACGTTGTCGGCGCGGTCGTCGATGAAGACGATGTCCTTGGTGCCCAGCTCGGCCGCCACGTGCTCGAAGATCTCCAGGTCGGGCTTGACCATGCCGAGGCGGCCGCTGTAGAAGCGGCGCTCGATCGCGGCGATCCACGGCAGCCGGTCCCAGCCGTCGGCGGTCGAAGCGGGCGCGTTCGACAGCAGGCCGACGCTGGTGCCGCGCTCCTGCAGCTCGCGCAGGATGGCCAGGGTGCCCTCGTTGGGGGTCGACCAGGCGGCGATGTCGAGCTCCACCAGGCGCTCCACCTCGTCGTCGTCGACGTCGCGGTCGAGGGTGTGACTCCAGTACTCCCACGAGTCGAGGTCGCCGCGGTCGTAGTCGAGGCGCCGCCGCCAGTAGGCCTCGTGGAACCGCTCGGGCTCGAGGCCGGTGTGCCCGATCAGGGGCCACAGGTCGGCGTCGGCGGAGATGACGTTGCCGTAGTCGAAGACGATCCAGGTCATGCCACGTATGGTCGCAGAAACTCGGCGAGGGCTCCGCAGCCCAGGTACTTCTCCACCGTGTGGAAGTCGAGCCAGTCGAGGTTGACCAGCTGCTCGGTGTCCACGCCGGTGAAGCAGCCGGCCAGCTGGGGCGGGATGGCGGCGATGTCGTGGCGGTCGGCGATGTTCACCCAGCGTTTGACGCCCTTGGGGCGGCAGCCCCTGCCGTTGACGGGAGCGGGGAGCAGGCGCTCGAAGACCACGTTGCGCATGCCGAGAGGGCTGCCCAGGGTGATGAGAAGATCGACTTCCAGGTCGGGGTTGGCCCACAGGGTCTCGTAGGCCACGACGCTGCCCAGGGAGTGGGCGATCACCACCTTGGGCCGGTTCTTGCGGATGACGTGGGCCACGGTTTCCTGGCACTTCGTGCGCTTGTCCGGGTTGGTGAGATAGGTCGCCACCTCCGGCACGAACCGCATCGCGAACGTCACGGCGCGGGGTTTGCGCAGCACCCACCCGGTGACCCCCGCCAGGATGGCGGTCAGGTGCTCGCCCCAGCCCGCCTGCTTGGCCCAGCCGACGAAGAACTGCCGGGTCCCGGCGTCCATCTTCTCCGGCGCCGGCTCGTCCTGGTCGTCGGGGCCCTCGTGCAGCAGGTGCGCGAAGTAGGCGACCTCGGAGACGTAGGTGCCGCGCGCGCTCTTGAGGCAGGGGTGCAGGTAGCGGTCCCACTTGAGCCGCATCGCGTCCGCCGCGCCCTCCGCGGAATGACCCGCGGCCCGGTAGTACTTGTACTTACCGATCCCATGCACACCGACGATGGCCCCCACAGCCACTCCCCTCACTGACGTGTGCCTGGATCCTGACACTTGCCGATTGCAGCCCGCTTAACACGAAATTTCGTTGCACAGCGGGTATGTCATCGAAGTACGGTGGCATCCGCTCTGAGAACCCCGGAGGGAGGAACCCCCATGCCAGGCCCGCTGATCGTCAACGACTCGGTCGCCATCCCCGACACCGAGCTCGTCTGGCGTTTCTCCCGCTCGTCAGGACCCGGCGGCCAGGGGGTCAACACCACCGACAGCCGGGTGGAGCTCTCCTTCGACGTCGCGGCCACCACGGCGCTGAGCGACGCGCTGAAGGAGCGCGCCCTGGCCCGGCTGGGCTCGCCCGTGATCACGATCGCCGCCTCGGAGTTCCGCTCGCAGCTGCGCAACCGGGCCGCCGCCCAGGAACGCCTGGCGCAGCGGCTGCGCGAGGCCATCGCCCCGCCGCCCAAGCGCCGCCGCCCCACCAAGCCCAGCAAGGGTTCGGTCGAGCGCCGTCTGACGGCCAAGAAGCACCGCTCGGAGCTCAAGCGGCTGCGCCGAGAAGACTGAAACCGTTCCTGATCGCCTCAGGTGGGTAGTCGGATACTCCTGTCCCCCGGGCCATACCGGCGGGCGCCCGACTCCAGGCTGGAGAGGCCATGACGTCACCTCGGGCACGGATCGAAAGAACGCCGCTGCAGATGGCCGCCCTCGTCGTGGGCGCGGTCTTCCTGCTCGTCGGCGTGCTGGGCTTCATTCCCGGCATCACCACGAACTACGACGACCTGCACGCCGCCGGGCACCAGTCCGACGCGTTGCTGCTCGGCATCTTCCAGGTGTCCATCCTGCACAACATCGTCCACCTGCTGTTCGGCGTCGCCGGGATCTTCCTGGCCCGCACCTGGTCGGGCGCGCGCGGCTTCCTGCTCGGCGGAGGGGTGATCTACCTCCTGCTGTTCCTGTACGGCATGCTCGTCGCACAGAACAGCGACGCCAACTTCGTCCCGGTCAACACCGCCGACGACTGGCTCCACCTGGTCCTGGGCGCCGGGATGATCGTCCTGGCACTGGCGCTGAGCAGGCGCAGGACCGCTTTGCGGTAGACGGAAAGCCCAAACCCCACCTTTTTGGGTCTTTTCCCTCTGACCAAAGCGTCGGACTCTCGGTTCAGGCACGCGGCAACGCCGTTGGCACCCCCTATGCCGCGTGCCGAGGAGGGTCACGTGAGACGCCGACTGATCGTCGTGCTGGCCGCGCTGCTGGGACTGACGTGCCTGAGCGGGATCCCGCCGTCGGGTGCGACAGCCGAACCGCCGGCCAACAAGCAGTACCGCGTGGAGGGCCCGGCCAACCCGCAGGCCCGCACCGCGGTGGCCCGTACCGGAGCCTCGATCGACGAGGTGGACGCCGCCTCGGTCGTGGTGACCGCGACGGCCGAGGAGTTAGCCGCCATCAAGCGCCTGGGCTACAAGGTGACCGAGCTGCCCCGATTAGCGCAGACGTTCGACTTCCCGCCCGCCGACTCGGCCTACCACAACTACGCGGAGATGACCGCGAACATCAACGCGCTGGTGGCGGCCAAGCCGTCCATCGTCAGCAAGACCTCGTACGGCACCAGCTACCAGGGCCGCGACCTGATCCTCATCAAGATCAGCGACAACGTCGGCACCGACGAGAACGAGCCCGAGGTGCTGTTCACCGCCCACCAGCACGCCCGTGAGCACCTGACCGTGGAGATGGCGCTCTACCTGATGCACCTGCTGGCCGACAACTACGGCACCGACAGCCGCATCACCAACCTGGTCAACAGCCGCGAGATCTGGATCATGCCGGACCTCAACCCCGACGGCGGCGAGTACGACATCGCCTCGGGCTCCTACCGGTCCTGGCGCAAGAACCGCCAGCCCAACGCGGGCTCCACCGCCATCGGCACCGACATGAACCGCAACTGGGCCTACAACTGGGGCTGCTGCGGAGGTTCCTCGAGCTCGACCTCCAGCGAGACCTACCGAGGCCCGTCGGCCGAGTCGGCGCCCGAGGTCGCGGCGGCCGCCAACTGGGTGCGCAGCCGCGTGATCGGCGGGACCCAGCAGCTCAAGTCGCACATCGACTGGCACACCTACGGCGAGCTGATCCTGTGGCCGTACGGGTTCACCTACAACGACACCGCGCCGGGGCTGACCCAGGACGACCGCGACGCCCACGCCACCCTGGGCCAGAACATGGCCTCGACCAACAACTACACCCCGCAGCAGGCCAGCGACCTGTACATCACCGACGGCACCATCGACGACTGGATGTGGGGCGCCTACAAGATCTTCTCCTACACCTTCGAGATGTACCCGACCGGCTCGGGCGGCGGCGGCTTCTACCCGCCTGACGAGGTGATCGGCCCGCAGACCACCCGCAACAGGGAGGCGGTGCTGCGCTTCCTGGAGTACTCCGACTGCGTCTACCGCATCATCGGCAAGGAGGCGCAGTACTGCGGCGGCACTCCGGGCACCACGGTCTACCAGGACACCTTCGAGACGGCCACCGGCTGGACCGTGCAGTCCGGCACCGCCACCACGGGCCTGTGGGAGCGCGGCGACCCCGCGCAGACCAGTTCCAGCGGCGTCAAGCAGCTGGGCACCACCGTGTCCGGCGTCAACGACCTGGTCACGGGCAGGCTGGCGGGAGCCGCGGCGGGTGACTACGACATCGACGGCGGCGTCACGGCCATCCAGTCACCGGGCATCACGCTGCCGGCGACCGGCACGCTGACGTTGTCGCTGTCGTGGTATCTGGCGCACGGCTCCAACTCCTCCAGTGCCGACTACTTCCGCGTCCTGGTCAACGGCACCACGGTCTTCCAGCAGCTCGGCGCGGCGACCAACCGCAACGGCGCGTGGAGCGTGGCGAGCGTGAACCTGTCGGCGTACGCGGGACAGACCGTCACCATCCGCTTCGAGGCCGCCGACGCTTCGACCGCCTCGCTCGTGGAGGCGGGCGTCGACGACGTGAAGATCGTCCAGAGCTAGCGTCTGAAGATCAGCACCAGCACCCGCAGGACCAGGATGGAGCTGATCACCAGGAGGAAGTAGCCGATCAGCTCGTACAACCGCATGGTCTGCTGGACGACGAACGGCCCGCCGTCGGTGCTCAGGAGGATCACCCCCATGAGCCCGGCGGTGGCGCCGAGCACGGTCAGCAGCACCTGGTGCAGCAGGTGGGTGACGAAGCGGCGGTCGCGCTCGTCGCCGAGCAGGCGCATGTTCATCGACAGCCGCCCGTGCTCGGCGGCGCTGGCGATGCGCTCCAGGCGGCGCGGCAGGCGCCTGATCATCGGCAGCAGCGCGGCCACCTCGCCGGTCAGCGTCTCCTTGATCGTCTGCGGTTCCATGGCGGCGGACAGGTAGCCGCCGGCGAAGGCGCGCGCCTCCTCGACCAGGTTGAAGCCGGGCGCCAGGTGCACCAGCGTGCCCTCCAGCGTCGCCAGGGCCCGGAAGACCGCGGCGACCTCGGGCGGGATCGACAGCCCGTAGGCCGTGACGATCCTGAACAGGTCGGTGAACATCGAGGCGGTGTTGAGCCCGGAGCCCAGATGCCTGGCCATGAACTGGCCCAGCGCCCGCTCCAGGGCCGCCTCGTCGATCTCCTCGGGCCTGGGCACGATCTCCAGCAGCGCGTCCGTCACCGCCAGCGGGTCCTGCTTGTTCATCGCCAGCAGGAAACGCTGCAGCGCGGCCCTGACCGAGGCGTCGAGCCTGCCCACCGAGCCGAAGTCCAGCAGGCCGAGCGTGCCGTCGTCGAGCAGCATGATGTTGCCGGGATGCGGGTCGGCGTGGAAGACGCCCTCCAGGAGGATCTGGCGCAGGAGGCAGTCGAGCAGGTCGCGTGCCAGGCC
Source organism: Nonomuraea soli (assembly GCF_013761175.1). Lineage (GTDB taxonomy): Bacteria > Actinomycetota > Actinomycetes > Streptosporangiales > Streptosporangiaceae > Nonomuraea > Nonomuraea soli. Next base: position 397,071 of record NZ_JACDUR010000002.1, on the reverse strand, counting down.
GGGCCGTACCGGCGCCTGGGCCAGCGGGGTGCCGCGCAGGCGCTGCATGACCAGCACCCGCTCGGTGCAGTAGCGGCCGAACGGCGAGGGGTAGGTGACGGGCCCGGACGGGGCGGCGGCGACCGCCGCCATGTTGGCGGCCTCGATGCGGAAGTCGAGCTCCTCACGGATGGCCACCGCGAACCCCTCGGCCAGGTCGCGCAGCCCCAGCGAGCGCCCCCACCTGGTGCGCGTCTCCAGGGTGGCGGCCAGCCGCCTGACGATGTCGAGATCCTTGGCCACGACGGCGCGGATGCCCGGCCGCTGCACCTTGACCACCACCTCCTCGCCCGTCGGCAGCGTGGCGGTGTAGACCTGGGCGATCGAGGCCGCGGCCAGCGGCACCTTGTCGAAGGTGGCGAACACCTCCTCGACGGGGGCGCCGAGCTCCGCCAGCAGCACCTTCTCGATCTGCTCCCAGGGCGCGGGGGTGACCTTGTCCTGCAGCTTGCCCAGTTCCTCGACGAACTCGGCGGGCAGCAGGTCGCGGCGGGTGGACAGGACCTGGCCGAGCTTGACGAAGGTGACCCCGGCGTCGTCGAGCGCCTGCCTGAGCGATCCCGCGAGCCGTACCCAGCCCGTCCTGTCGTCGACCCGGTCGCCGCGGCCCCGCAGGTAGGGGCCCAGGCCGTTCCTGACGGCGATCCTGGTGATCTGGGAGTAGCGCCTGCCGCGCGAGAGCCTGCCGCGCAGCGAGCGCACGAACTCCACCGGCCCCGGCACGGAACCGGGCGGCACCAGCACCTCGGCGACCACGAGCACGACCATCGGGATCAGTGCGAAGCACATGATGAGCAGCAGGAGTATCCAGGCCGCTCCGACGCCCGGGTCGGTGTACTCGCCGGTGGCCGGGTCGCGCACCGGCGTCGCGCCCAGGGAGCTCAGGATCGGCTCGATCGCCATGCCGGCCAGCGCGAAGGCGGCCAGCGTGGCGATGACGATCCTGGTGAGGCCGAACTTCACGCCGAGCAGCCGCTGCGTCGCCGTGGCGACCAGGGCGATCATCACGATCCAGGTCACCAGGAAGGCCAGGAAGCCGAGCGCAGAATCGATCATCACAGGCCTACCCTAGGCTGTGGTGCATGCGGCCCAGCGTCCGTGGTGTCCTCTTCGACTCCGATGACCGATTGATCATCTTCAAGCGCATCGTGCCCGAACGCGACGTCTACTACACCGTGCCCGGCGGCCATGTGGAGCCGTCCGACGCCTCCCTGGAGGCCACGCTCCACCGCGAGATGATGGAGGAGCTCGGCGCGGTCGTCGGCCAGGTCGTCCCGCTGGTCAGGCTCACCTATCCGTGGCGCGGGCGCACCAAGACCCAGCACATCTACGGCTGCCGCCTGGTGTCGATGGATCCCGCGCTCCGTCACGGTCCCGAGTTCGACGACCCCTCGCGCGGCGTCTACGAGGTGGTGCGGCTGGAGCCGAGGCCGGAGGAGATCACCTCACGCCACATCGTGCCCGAAGCGCTCGGCTCCTACCTGGCCGAGCACATCCGCTCGCTGCCCGCGCTCGTCACTCGCGGCGGTCCTCCATCTCCCACAGGTGATCGATGACGTGCCAGACGACGCGCCGTACGGCGTAGCGGGGCGCCCACTTGAACTCCCCCTCCTTCTCGTAGACGCGCGCCAGCTCCTCCCGCATCGCGTCGCGGTCGGCCTGCGACTTGTACGGCCGGTGCCTGACGCCCACGTTCCTGGCGTAGTTGCGCTCGGCCTCCGTCACGTGCGCGACCATCTTGGTGCGGTCACGGCCCCCGCCCCTGGGCCCCTTGCGCAGTTCCTCGGGGCTGGCGGCGACGGCCTCGTCGAACACCTCCCAGGCGGCCCGCATCAGCTTGACGTCGCGCTCGGCGAGCTCCTTGGGCACCGGTTCCAGATCGGCGGGCGGCTGCTTCTCCGGCGCGCCGAAGTCGGTGGTCGCGCCGCCGTCGACCGTCTCGACCACGGTGGGCTCTCCGGGGTCGAACACGACGCCGGCCCGGTCGGCGATGATCCGGTAGCGGTCGGTGTAGTCCACGAGACGGGCGATGGCCAGCTTGTCCGTCTTGTCGACCCTGCACCAGCCGGGCCAGTCGAGGGAGCAGGCGAACACCCGCTTCCTGCCCTGCTCCAGATAGATCCTGTGCATGGACCCAGCCTGACAGGCGAACCTGCCAGGTTCTGTCAGGTTTCGGCCAGCATCTCGGCGAACCTGTCGGCCAGCTCCATGAGTCCTCGCATCTCCGGGCCCTCGCGCAGTTCGTTGAAGCCGTGGCGGCGGCCGTGGAAGGCGGCCTGGACCGCGTGGAACTGCACCCACCGGCGCACCCTGGCCGGGTCGAGCCCGGCCGCGTCGGCGAAGACGCCCATCGCACGCCGCATCGCCTTCGCCGGGTCGCCGGCGGCCACGAAGGCCAGCGCCTGCCCCTTGAGCAGGGCTCCGGCGTCGTAGGCTGGGTCGCCCGCGTACCCCTTGGGATCGACGGCCAGCCACGGCTCGCGCTCGGCCCTGAGGATGTTGCCCGCGTGCAGGTCGCCGTGGATGAGCGTGCCGGGCTGGTCTCGGCCGAGCTCGCGCGCCGTCGCCCTGGCCGCGTCGACCACCCGGCGCGGCATGGTGTGCTCCAGCTCGGCGGCGTCCTTGCCGAGCCGCTCCTCCCACTCGTCCGCCCGCTCGGCCAGGCGGGGCAGCGCGGGCGGCGCCGCGACGGCCAGGCGGCGGCTGATCCGCCCGGCGACGGTCATCACCTCGTCGGTGTCGGGGTTCTCGCGCAACGTCGTGGACGACGCCCGCTCCAGCAGCATGGCGAACCGCGCGTCGTCGCGCTCGTGGAGCCGCACGGCGCCGCGGCCGTCCCACGCGGCGAACGCGTCGGGCTCGTGCACGTTGCCCGGGTGCGGGAACGACACCTTCAGCACCGCCCGCCGCGACGCCCTCGACACCGGGACGATCACGCCGACGCCTCCGTGCACGACCCTGCCGTCGCGCTCGCAGCCCCACCGCTCCAGCAGGTCCTCGACGATCGCGGGCAGCCCGGCGAGCCAGGCCGCCCCGGCCTCGCCCTCCCGCTCGACGGTGCCGCGGGCGAACCTCTCCGGAATCTCGATCACCCCAGCACCCTAGCCAGAGCGCGAGCTTCAGCCGTCCTTCGCGAGCCGTTCACCGTACCGACCCGCGCGTGAACGGTTGCCCGGCCATCCTGGCTGCCCATGCGCACCCTCCTCGCGGCGGCGCTCACCGTGACCGCGCTCACGGCCGTCCCCGCCGCCACCCACGCAGATCCGCTCCCCTCCGCGACCCCGGCTGTCGAGACGCCGGCGCTGTTCGACGACGAGAAAGGCGGCAACGCCAACGGCGACGACCCCGCCATCTGGGTCAACCCGGCCGACGACGCCAAGAGCCTCGTGATCGCCACCGCCAAGGAAGGCGGGCTGTACGTCTACGACCTCGACGGCAGGCAGCTCCAGCACATCCCGGCACCGCCCGCGCCCGGCGGCGACGACGAGCCCGGCCGCTTCAACAACGTCGACCTCGTGCACCGCTTCGGCGGGCGGGACCTGGCCGTCGTCTCCGACCGCGGGCGCGACCAGCTGCGCTTCTACGCCATCGACCCGGCCACCCGGGCGCTGACCGACGTGACCGACCCCGCCGTGCCGTACCTGTTCAACACGACGCAGGCGCAGGTGAACGAGGCGGAGACCGGGTACGGCGTGGCCGCCTGGCAGGACCGCACCGGCACCTACGCCCTGGTCAGCCGCCGCCACGACACCCGGCTCGGGCTGTTCAAGCTCATCGTGTCCGGCGGCAAGGTCTCCTACCGCAGGGTGCGCACCCTCGACCTGCCCGCGTCGTTCACGATGCCCGACGGCACCACCTGGACCCCGTGCGGCGAGCCGGGCGAGAAGGCACAGGTCGAGGGCATGGTCGTCGACCAGGGACGCGACGTGCTCTACGCCGCGCAGGAGGACGTCGGCATCTGGCGGCTCAAGGCCGACCTGACCGGCAAGCCGGAGCTGATCGACACCGTCCGTGAGTACGGCAGGCAGGACACCTTCGACGCCGGGACCGAGGAGTGCCTGCCGGGCCAGGACCGCGGCTTCGGCGGCACGCGCCTGTCGGCCGACGCCGAAGGGCTGACCATCTGGTACGGCAAGGGCGGCACCGGCTACCTGCTGGCCTCCAGCCAGGGCGACAACACCTTCGCCGTCTACACCCGCGAGGGTCGCAACCGCCACCTCGGCTCCTTCACCGTCGGCGCCGGTACCGGCGTCGACGCCGTGCAGCACAGCGACGGGGCGATGGTGGTCAACCAGCCCGTCGGCCGCTTCAAGCACGGGCTGCTCGTGGTGCACGACGGCGAGAACACCCCGGCCGACGGCGAGCGGGAGAACACCAACTTCAAGTTCGTCCCGTGGGAGCGGGTGCCGCTGCCCGCCCGATAACCCTTGGAAAACTGTCGGCGCCGCCTGGTAGAAACCAGGTTCGAATCAGCCGACATGTTCCGGGGGTGTCCTGTGGGTCGTTCCGAGTTCTCGGTCGCCGGTCCGCGCCACAACAGGCGCGGACCGGTCCGGTGGTTGTGGTCGCATCTGCGGCGCCAGCCCGTGCCGCTCCTGGCGTTCCTGGGCGGTTCGATCGTGATGACCCTGCTCAACGTCGCCGTGCCCGCGCTGACCGGCACGGCCTTCGACGCCGTCCTCGGCGGGGGCGGCGACGCGGCGGGCACGCTGGCCTGGATCTCCCTCCTCCTGCTCGGCGTCGTCCTGGCCAGGGGCGCGTTCGACATGGCCGGGCGGCTCGGCAGCGAGACCCTGGCCAAACGCCTCGAACGCGACACCCGCGAGGAGCTCTACGTCAGCCTGCTCGGCAAGAGCCAGACCTTCCACAACCGGCAGCGCGTCGGCGACCTGATGGCCAGGGCCGCCAACGACATCAGGCAGCTCAACATCATGATCAGCCCCGGCGTCGACCTCATCGTCGACTCCGGGCTGGCGGGCCTGGTGCCGATCGTGTGCATCGCCTTCCTCGACCCGCGCCTGCTGCTGGTGCCCGGCCTGTTCGCGCTGACCTTCGTGCTGGCCCTGTGGCACTACATGCGCAGGCTCAACCCGGTGGCGACCCGCATGCGCGAAGACTTCGGCGACCTCAACGCCGCGCTCAACGAGGCGGTCAGAGGCATCGAGGTCATCAAGGTCACCGCGCAGGAGGAGCAGGAGCGGCTGCGCTTCCGCCGCCTGGCGCGCGCCTACCGCGACTCCTTCGCCCGCAACGGCCTGGTCCAGGCGCGCTACCTGCCGACCCTGCTGTTCGCCTTCGCCATGGCCGGAGGGCTCTGGCACGGTCTGGCCCTGCACGCGGCGGGCGAGCTGAGCATCGGCGGCCTGGTCACCTTCATGAGCTGGATGGGCATGCTCGGCTTCCCCGCCCAGATGTCGACCTTCACCTTCTCGCTGGTCCAGATCGGCATCGTGTCGGCCCGCCGCATCCTGTCGATCATGACGTCGGAGGAGGAGCTCGCCCAGCGTCCCGAGCCGCACTCCGCCACCGTCCGCGGCGAGATCGTCTTCGAGAACGTCACCTTCGCCTACGGCGCCGACGCACCCGCGCTCAGCGGAGTCGACTTCACCATCAAGCCGGGCGAAACGGTCGCCATCGTCGGCGAGACCGGCTCGGGCAAGAGCACCCTGGCCAAGCTCATCCCCCGCATCTACGACGTCACCGCGGGCCGCATCCTCGTCGACGGCGTCGACGTGCGCGACTGGGACCTCGACTCCCTGCGCTCCCAGATCTCCACCATCGAGCAGGACATCGTGCTGTTCTCCCGGTCGGTCGCCGAGAACATCGCCTTCAGCCTCGGCCAGCGGGCCGAACGCGCCGAGATCGAGCGCGCCGCCCGCGACGCGCGGGCCGACGAGTTCATCGCCGAACTCGACGACGGCTACGACACCGTCATCGGCGAGCGGGGCGTCACCCTCTCCGGCGGCCAGCGCCAGCGCCTGGCCATCGCGCGTGCCCTGCTCACCGACCCGGCCATCCTCGTGCTCGACGACTCCACCAGCGCCGTCGACTCCGCCACCGAAGACCTCATCCAGCAGGCCATCACCCGCATCCTCGAAGGGCGCACGACGTTGCTGATCACCCACCGGCTGTCGCAGATCAGATGGGCCGACAAGGTGCTCCTCCTGCGGCGCGGCGAGCTGGCCGACTTCGGCACCCACGACGAGCTGCTCGGCCGCAATCGCCTCTACCAGCGCATCTTCGCCCACTACGACGAGGTCGTGACCCCCCTCGACGACCACGACACCCCGCGCCTGGCGGCGCCCGAGCAGACGGGAGCACGCTGATGGGTTTCATCATGGACGGCCTCGACGCCGACGACTACGACCGCACCTACGGCGACGGCGCGCTGCTGCGCCGCATCGGCCACTACTTCCGCCCCAAGGCGGGCGCCATGGCCGTGGTCGCCACCATGATCGTGCTCGTCTCGGTGGCCCAGGCCGCGCTGCCCGTGGTCTCCAGCATGGCCGTCGACGCGGTCGCCGACGGCACGATCGGCGAGGTCGCCGTCCCACTCACCCTCGCCCTGCTCGCCGCCGGCGCGCTGAGCTGGCTGTGCTCCTTCGTACGGCACTGGCAGACCGCCAAGGTCACCGGCGACGTCGTGCTCCAGCTGCGCCAGGACGCCTTCGACGCCGTGCTCGCCCGCGACATGTCGTTCTACGACGAGAACCCCTCCGGCAAGATCGTCAGCCGCGTCACCTCCGACACCGACGACTTCGCCACCGTCTCCTCGCTGACCATGGACCTGATCAGCCAGATCCTCATGGTCGTCTTCGTCACCGGCATGCTGTTCGTCCGCAGCGTCGAGCTGGCGCTCCTGACGCTGCTCATCGTCCCCGTCGTCGTCGCCCTGGCCCTGGGCTTCCGCCGCATCGCCCGCAAGGTCACCCGGCGCGCCCAGCGCTCGCTCAGCCGCGTCAACGCCAACCTGCAGGAGACCATGGGCGGCATCGCCGTCGCCAAGAACTTCCGCCAGGAACAGCAGGTCTACGACGAGTTCCGCCCCATCAACCTGCAGAGCTACCAGGTGACGCTCCGGCAGGGCTTCGTCTTCTCCTCCATCTTCCCCGTGCTGTTCATCGTCGCCGGCGTGGCCACCGTCGGCCTCGTCCAGCTCGGCGGCACCTCCGTGCTCGGCGGGGGCATCACCGCCGGAGACTGGTTCCTGTTCCTGCAGGGCGTCTCGCTGTTCTGGTTCCCGCTCACCTCCATCGCCGCGTTCTGGTCGCAGTTCCAGCAGGGCCTCGGCGCCGCCGAGCGGGTGTTCGCCCTCATCGACGCGCCGCCCAGAGTCGTCCAGCACTCCACCGAGAGCGTCGAGCGCCTGCGCGGACGCATCGAGTTCCGCGACCTCACCTTCGGCTACACGCCCGCCGCCCCGGTGCTGCGCGGCTTCTCCCTCGACATCGCCGCCGGTGAGAGCCTGGCGCTCGTCGGCCACACCGGGGCCGGCAAGTCCACGCTGGGCAAGCTCATCACCCGCTTCTACGAGTTCCAGGAGGGCGAGCTCCTCATCGACGGGCGCGACATCCGCTCCCTCGACCTCGAGGCCTACCGGCGCCAGGTCGGCGTCGTGCCGCAGTCGCCCTTCCTGTTCAGCGGCACCGTGGCCGACAACATCCGCTACCCGCGGCCCTCGGCCTCCGACGCCGACGTCCTTGCCGCCGCCACCGCCGTCGGCGGAGGCGACTGGCTCGACGCCCTCCCCCAGGGCCTGGCCACCGACGTCGGCGAACACGGCCGCGCCCTGTCCATGGGCCAGCGCCAGCTCGTCGCCCTCGCCCGGCTCCTCGTCCAGGACCCCGCCATCGTCGTCCTCGACGAGGCGACGGCCAGCGTCGACCCGCTCACGGAGGCACAGATCCAGGAAGGGCTCGACGTCGTGCTCGCGGGGCGCACCTCGATCGTGATCGCGCACCGGCTGTCGACGATCGAGCACGTGGACCGCATCCTGGTGCTCGACCACGGACGGATCGTGGAGGAGGGCGACCACTCGGGGTTGCTGGCGGCGGGTGGGAGGTATTGCGACGTGTACAACACCTACTTCCGTCACCAGTCGCCGCACTACCGGCCGGGCACCGGCTTCGTCAGCGTCACCACAGCCTGACGAAGACGGTGCGAGCGGCGCCTTGAAGCGAAGGCGGGAGGCGAGACCACGCGGGGCGAGGCCACGTGAAGCGTCGTCTGGCTCAGGCCAGGGCCAAGCGCCGCACTCCCGTCATCGTCGGCGTCGGGATCATCTCCACCCCCTCCGCCGCCCGCAACGGCCCGAAGTAGTCCAGCAAGATGTCCAGCGCCACCCTCCCCTCCAGGCGTGCCAGCGGCGCTCCCAGGCAGAAGTGCACCCCGCGCCCGAAGGCCACGTGCGGGTTGGGGTCACGTCCGAGGTCGAAGGTCTCCGGGTCGGCGAACTGCCGCGGGTCGCGGTTGGCGGCGGCCAGCCAGACGAGCATCATCTGGTCCGCCGGAATGGTCGCCTCCCCCACGGTGACCTCGCGCCGGGTCGCCCGGCTGACGGCGGCGAAGGGGGTGAACAGCCGCAGCGACTCCTCGATGGCATGGGGCACCAGGCTCCGGTCGGCCATGACGCGCGCCTGCTGGTCGGGGAAGGCGTCCAGGCAGAGCACGGTGTTGCCGAGCAGCATCGTGGTGGTGATGTGCCCGGCCAGCAGCAGCGTCATCGCGAAGTTGACGACCTGGTCGTCCGGCAGGCGTTCGCCGTCGACCTCGGCTTCGACGAGGCGGGTGATGAGGTCGGCGCGCGGGTGGGCACGGCGCTCGGCAGCGTGGGCGGCCAGATAGGCGGTCATCTCCTTCCACGGCTTGATCGCGGCGTCCATCTGCTGGGTCTCGGCGGGCTCCGACAGCGAGAACTTGGCGTCACGCTGGAAGAGCGCGTCGGCCCACTGCTTGAACAGGTCCCGGTCGCTGGTGGGCACGCCGAGCAGTTCGGCGATGACGATCACGGGCAGCGGGTAGGCCAGGTCGGTCACGAGCTCGAGGTGCCCGCGTTCCTTGGCGGCGTCGAGGAGTTCGCGGGTGAGTTCGGCGATGCGCGGTTCGAGGTCGGCGACGACCTTCCTGGTGAACGCGCTGCTGACGAGCTTGCGCAGCTTGCCGTGCAGGGGCGGGTCGATCTGGGTGATGAAGCCCTCCATCGAGAACTCCTCGCTGTCGGGCACCATGCCCTTGGGGAGCAGTCGCAGGGTGTTGGAGGAGAACGTCTCGGGGTCGCCGAGGATGTCGTGCGCCTCGGGGTAGCCGTAGACGCTCCACATGCCGGTCTGGGCGTCGAACTCGACGGCGGGCCCGGATCGCGGTCCGTGCAGCCAGAAGTGCTGGCCGGGGATGTTGTAGCGGGTGGCGAGGTCAGTCATCGCTCTTCCCTCTCTCGTAGATCCACTTGCGGTAGGGCGGGATCAGCTCCTGAAAGATCGCGACGAATTCGGCCGCCGCGGCCGTGAGAGCCTCGGGGGGCGGCTCGTCCGCCGGTTCGAACGCATGCCGTACGGTGAACGCCAGCGCGTCGGCCCTGGCCTCCTCCGACAGCGGTTCTTCCGCGCTCTCGCCGCCGTCGAACAGGTAGAACCCGATCTGGGAGGCGTTGAGCACGTACGGCAGATGCGGCACGTCGGTGCGCAGCAGGGCGAATCGCATGGCCGTATCGTGGATGCGACCGGCGGCCAGCAGGTCGTGGCTGCGCATCGGGTGGTGGGCGAGCTTGCCGAGCAGGTCGAAGTCGGTGGTGAGCAGCGCCTTGAGCAGGGGCCGCCGGCAGATGGCGAGGAACGACGCCCTGGCGAAACGATGCGGCCGCACCTCGGTGGGATCCGCTCGCAGCAGGTCGACGAGTTCGTCGACGAAGTCGATGGAGTCTCGCAGCATCAGGGCTTCGAAGAGTTCGACCTTGGTGCGCCAGTGCAGGTAGACGGTGCCTTTGCCGACGCGGGCGCGGGCGGCGATGTCCTCGACCGTGACACGCCGGTAGCCGTGGCGGACGAGGAGCTCGCCCGCCGCGTCGAGAATGATGTCGGCTCTCATGACCGGATTCGAAATCTAGTCATGCGTTCACGCTACGCCTCGGCCTGAGGGGGTTCAACCCCGCAGGTGTGTCATGGTGGCTGTGGAGGGTTGGTGGATCCAGGGGGCACGATGAGGAGCCACGGGCGAACGCAAGCACCGCCGCATCAGCGAGCGAGAGACCGACCCAGCGGTGGCGAGGGTGGCGGCGACGGTGGTCGCGGTGGGGGCGGTGGCAGCGACGACGACGGTGGCGGCGGTCGCGGCGGCGGCGGCGGTCGCGGCGGCGGCGGCGGTCGCGGCGGCGGCGGCGGTCGCGGCGGCGGCGGCGGTCGCGGTGGCGGTGGCGGTGGCGGTGGCGTGCGAGCATGTGCGCGACTCCGCGCGGATCACCTCGGCCTCCGTCGGGCTCGGCTGAGCGGCGGATGATGGCCGCGACTGGTTCTGGCGGGCCCTGTTCGGCCTGGGTCGATCACACGCACCTGTTTCCCGGTGCGGTCATGCGGGTGGACGGGCTGGACGAGCCCATGCCCGCCGCGCTGCACGTGAGGTTCGGCGACGGGGTCGAGGTGGGGGCGGAGCTGCTCGCCGGGCCGCACGGGGTGCTGGTCGAGGTGGGGGCGTACACGACGGGGGCGGGCACGAGGATGCCCGCGAAGGCCTGGCCGGTGCGCTCGTGGGAGCGACGCGACAACAGCGACAGCGACAGCGACAGCGACAGCGACAGCGACAGCGACGACAATCACACCGGTCTGCTGTTGCGGCTGGGCCGAGCCCTCTGAGGTCGCCTGACGCGGCAGCGGGTGACCGGCTCCGCGCGGATTGGCCGCGCGCGGACGCGGCCCGTGGGTAAACCTGCCCGACCAGCGCTTCTCCGCAAAACTTCCCATAACCATGCTTTGTGGTGATTCCCCGATCTTGCTGATAGGAAGGTGTCCATCACCCCCGAAGGCGTCGCGCGCGGCGCGGGGAGGGGGCGGGCATGGCGGGCATGGCAGGCGAGGGCGGGGGTCCCCGCCCTCCGTCGGTGGTGGACGCCCTCATCCCGATGATCACGCTGGTCGTGCTCATCGCCGGTTCGCTCGCCGTCTTCGGGCTCGACGCGCTCGACGGGCCCGTCCAGGTCGCCCTGATCCTGTGTGTCATGGTCGCGGCCCTGGTGGTGATGAAGAACGGCCACAGCTGGGCCGAGGTCGAGGAGAGCAGCAAACGCGCCGTCTCCTCCGTCACCAGCGCCATCTTCATCCTGCTGTCGGTCGGCGCGCTCATCGGCGCCTGGAACCTGTCGGGCACCATCCCGACCCTCGTCTACTACGGCATCCAGGTGCTGTCGGCGAGCTGGTACTACGCCGCCTGCGCGCTCATCTGCGGCATCATCGCCATGTCGATCGGCAGCTCGTGGACCACGGCCGGCACCATCGGGGTGGGGCTGGTCGGCATCGCGACCATGCTCGACGTCTCCACCGCGATCACCGCGGGAGCCGTGATCTCCGGCGCCTACCTCGGCGACAAGCTCTCGCCGCTGTCGGAGACGACCGTGCTGACGGCCCAGCTGGTCAAGGTCGACGTCTACGAACACATCAAACGGCAGGCGTGGACCTCCATCCCGGCCTTCGCCCTCGGCTTCGTGCTCTTCCTGGTGATCGGCCTGACCGGTCCGCCGGGGGCGACGGAGGCCGAGACGACCTCCGAGCTGACCGCGCTGAGCGACATCTACTGGATCACTCCGATCAACCTGCTGCCGCTGGTCCTGCTGGTCTACCTGTCGGTGCGCAAGGCCCCGGCGCCGCTGGCCCTGATGGCCGCGGCGCTGTTCGCCGGAGTGCTGGGCTGTTTCACCCAGCCCCAGGTCACGCAGGCCTTCTCCGACAACCCGATCAAGGCCGTCTGGCAGGCGATGGCGACGGGCTTCCAGATGTCGTCGGGCATCCAGGACATCGACCAGCTGCTGTCGCGAGGCGGCATGGTCAGCATGCTGCTGACCCTGTGGCTGATCATCGGCGCGGTCACCTTCGGCACGATCCTGGAGGAGTTCGGGCTGATCAACCGGCTCATCGATCCGCTGGTCAAGGCGGCCAAGGGCACGGGGCGGCTGTTCCTGACCGTCTTCGCCTCGGCGTTCGGGCTCAACGTCATCGCGGGTGACCAGTACATCGCCCTGGTGCTGCCCGCGCGGGTCTTCCGCGCCGAGTTCGCGCGCCGAGGCCTGGCTCCCACCAACCTGTCGCGGCTGACCGCCGACTCGGGGACCGTCACCTCTCCGCTGGTGCCGTGGAACTCGTGCGGCGCGTTCATGGGAGCGGTGCTGGGCGTGCCCACGCTCGCCTACCTGCCGTTCTGCTTCTTCAACATCTTCAGCCCGCTGCTGAGTGTGGTGTACGGCTTCACCGGCTTCAAGATCGAACGCGTGGAGGTCCCCGATGGCGACACCGACTGAGACCTCCACCTCCGGGAAACTCTCCCTGCCGACGCTGACCGCCATGGTCGTCGGCGGCATGGTGGGAGCGGGTGTGTTCTCGCTGCCGCGCAACTTCGCGCAGGCCACCGGGGTGTTCGGCGCGATGATCGCCTGGGCGATCGCCGGGTTCGGCATGCTGATGCTGGCTTTCGTCTTCCAGACGCTGGCCGTACGCAAGCCGGATCTGAACGCGGGCGTGTACGCCTACGCCAAGGCCGGGTTCGGCGAGTTCCCCGGCTTCTTCTCCGCCTTCGGCTACTGGGCCAGCGCCTGCGTCGGCAACGTGTCGTACTGGGTGCTGATCAAGTCGACGATCGGCGCGGTCGTCCCGAGCTTCGGCGAGGGCAACACGATCCTGGCGGTCGTCGTCTCGGCCGCCGGCGTGTGGGCCTTCCACTACATGATCACGCGTGGGGTCAAGGAGGCCGCGGCGATCAACCGGATCGTCACCGTGGCCAAGCTCGTGCCGATCCTGCTGTTCGTGGTGATCATCGCCATCGCCTTCAAGGGGGGCACGTTCGGCGCCAACTGGTGGGGCGGCAGCGAAGGCCTGGCCGACCAGGTCAGGGCGACCATGCTGGTCACCGTCTTCGTCTTCCTCGGCGTCGAGGGGGCGAGCGTCTACTCACGCTACGCGCGCCGTCGCGAGGACGTCGGCAAGGCCACCGTCCTGGGATTCGTGAGCGTGCTGGCCCTGTTCGCCTCCGTCTCGATCCTGTCGTACGGCGTGCTGCCCCAGGCGGAGCTCGCCGAGCTGCGCCAGCCGTCCATGGGCGGGGTGCTGGAGTCGGTGGTCGGCTCCTGGGGCGCGGCCTTCATCGGCATCGGGCTGATCGTCTCGGTCCTGGGCGCCTACCTGGCCTGGACGCTGATGGCCGCCGAGGTGCTGGTGGTCGCGGCCAAGGACGACGACATGCCGCGCTTCCTGCGGCGGGAGAACGCCCACGGGGCTCCGGTGGCCGCCCTGGTGCTGACCAGCGCGCTCATCACCGCTGTTCTGGCCACCACGCTCTTCTCCGACGACGCCTTCACCTTCACGCTCAAGCTGTGCAGCTCCCTGTCGCTGGTGCCGTACCTGCTGGCCGCCGGCTACGCCCTCAAGATCGCGGGCGGGCGCGGGCGCGAGCTCGTCGTCGCCGTGCTCGCCGTCATCTACACCGCGTTCCTGATCTTCGCCGCCGGGCTGGAGTTCCTGCTGCTGTCGTGCATCGTCTACGCGCCGGGGACGGTGCTGTTCGTCATGACCCGCCGCGAACGCGGCGGGCGGATCTTCTCACCCGCCGAGCTTGCCCTGTTCGTCCTGGTCGCGGCCGGTGCCGTGGCCGGGATCGCCGGTCTGGCCACCGGCCTCATCACCATCTGATCGGAAGGGATGCTGACATGTCTTTCGGAGTGCACTCCGAGGTCGGCACATTGCGCAAGGTCATCGTGCACCGGCCGGAGCTGAGCATGAAGCGGCTCACCCCGACCAACAACGACCGGCTGCTGTTCGACGACATCCTCTGGGTCGAGCAGGCCCAGCGCGAGCACGACGCCTTCGTGGCGATGATGCGCGAACGCGGCGTCGAGGTCTTCTACCACCAGCAGTTGCTGGCCGAGGCGCTCGACGCGAGCTTCGAGGCCAAGCAGGAGGCCATCGAGCGTGCCGTCACCCATCTGACGGTCGGGCCCGCGATGGTCGACACTGTGCGCGAGACCCTGGCGGGCTGGAGCGGCGCCAAGCTGGCCGAGCACCTGATCGGCGGGCTCACCAAGCAGGAGTACGGCACGGCGGACCTGGACACGCGCTCCCTGGTCGCCGCCGCCTCCGGCCAGGGCGAGTTCATCCTGCCGCCGCTGCCCAACTCGCTCTACCAGCGCGACCCCTCGGCCTGGCTGTACGGCGGCGTGTCGCTGAACCCGATGTTCTACCACGCCCGCCTGCTGGAGACGATGAACCAGTCGACGATCTACCACCACCACCCGATGTTCGCCCACGAGGAGTTCGCCTTCTGGTACCCCGACTCCGGCGAGGACGACCGTTTCCACGAGGAGGACTACGGCACCGCCGCGATGGAGGGCGGCGACATGATGCCGATCGGCAACAAGGCCGTCGCCATCGGGCTCAGCGAGCGCACCACCGCCCGCACGATCGAGCACATCGCGCTGTCGTTGTTCGCCGCCGGCGCCGCCGAGCGGGTTCTGGCGGTCAACGTCCCCAAGCGCCGCTCCTACATGCACCTCGACACGGTCTTCACCTTCCTCGACGCCGACAAGGCCACCGCCTACCCGCCGTTCCTGGAGACCGCGACGACCTACTCGCTACGGCCCGGCGACAAGCCGGGGACGCTGGAGGTGCACCAGGACGCGAGCTTCGTCGGCGCGCTGGAGGACGCGCTCGGGCTGAGCAGGCTGGAGGTCATCCCGACCGGCGGTGACGACTTCCAGCAGGCCCGCGAGCAGTGGGACTCGGGCAACAACTTCTTCGCCCTGGCTCCCGGGGTGGTCGTGGGCTATCACAAGAACCAGTTCACCAACCGCAAGCTGCGTGAGCACGGCGTCGAGGTCATCGAGATCGAGGGCTTCGAACTGGGCAAGGGACGCGGCGGGGCACACTGCATGACGTGCCCGTTCGAGCGGGACGGGGTGTGATCATGAAAGCGGCGCTCCTCGCCGCGGCCTGCGCGGTCGCGCTCGTCGGATGCGGTTCCACGCGCGGTCCCGACGACTGGCGCAGCAACCACGTCGACGCCAAGATCGGGTCGGTCAGGCTCGTGCACCTCACCATCGAGGCGCCGCCCATGGACCAGCAGCAGGTGGGCGGCAACCTGCCGCTGTACGTGACGATCTTCAACGACGGCGACGTGGAGCAGGTGCTCGACTCCGTCAGCACCACCGAGGTGCAGCAGGTCGTCTACCGGGACGCCTCGGGGGCCGTGGTGCAGCCGTTGCGCGTGGTCGTGCCCGCCAGGGGGCAGGTGTCCATGCAGAAGGGCGGCGGCCGGAGCTTCCTCGAGCTCCAGGGCGTCAACCGGCAGCTGGGCGCGACGCCGATCCCGGTGACCTTCCGGTTCCCCAGGGCCGGGTCGGTCACCGTCCGGGTCCCGGTGGTCCCGGTCAGCACCCCGTCGCCGTCGTGAGGTCTCCTGAGGAGGACGTATGACAGGCCCCGTCCACACCCAGCGCGTCTACGACCACCGGCCCGCCGAGGGCGCCGTCTACCTCGTCGACCGGCTGTGGCCGCGCGGGATGAGCAAGGAGGAGCTGCACGTCGACGGCTGGCTGAAGGACGTGGCGCCCTCGGCGGAGCTGCGCACGTGGTTCGCGCACGATCCGGCCCGCTTCGAGGAGTTCTCGCGCCGCTACCGCCAGGAACTCGACCGGCATCCGGACGCCGTGCGCCCGCTGCGCGAGGCGGCCGCCGCTGGTCCGGTGACGCTGCTGTACGCCGCCAGGGACACCGAGCACAACCAGGCGATCGTGCTGCGCGACTACCTGATGGGCCCGTAAAGTGGCGCTTCGTGGAGATCATGGAGCGTGCACTCGACCAGATCCAGCGCCTGTTCGACGGCATCACGCCGGAGCAGGAACACCTGCCGACGCCGTGCCGGGCGTGGGACGTCCGGCAACTGGCCAACCACATCGTGGGCGAGGTCCACTACTTCGCCGTCGTCACCGCCGGCGGCGAGCGCAAGGAGACCGGCGAGGACTTCCTGGGCGATGACTGGCCGGCGGCGTTCCGCGCCTCGGCCGGAGAGCTGCGCCAGGCCTGGCGGGACCCCGGCGTCGCCGACCGCATGATCAAGCTGCCGTACGCCGAGGTGACGGCGGAGTGGACCGCCGGGCAGCAGATCGCCGAGCTGGCCGTCCACGCCTGGGACCTGGCCACCGCCACCGGCCGTCCGACCGACCTCGACCCGGAGGTGGGTGCGGCCGCGCTGGCGTGGAGCCACGACAACATCCGGCCGGAGTTTCGCGGCAACGAGGCGGACGGCTACCACATCGGGCCCGAGGTGACCGTCCCCGACGACGCCCCGCTCTACGACAGGATCGCCGCCTTCGGCGGCAGGCAGCCCTGACGTGCTTATCCGGATCTAGCGCCCGTCCTCCGACCATGATCCTCACCGGCTCTCCCGCCGCAACGGAGGATCAACATGAGAAGACTCGCCACGGCCCTGTCCTCGACCGCCCTGCTCACCCTGCTCACTCTGTGCACCGTCGCTCCGCCCGCCCACGCCGGCGACGGTGACGTCCAGCGGGCCCTGGACACCCTCGCGCGCGACAGCGGCGTGGTCGGCGCCATCGGCGCCCTCTACGTCGACGGCAGGCGGGCAGGCCACGGCTCGGCCGGCTCCCGCCTGGCCGGCGGCAAGGGCGGCAGGATCCCCTCCGGCGCCCGCTACCGCGTCGGCTCGCAAACCAAGCTGATGACCGCCGCGATCGTCGGCCAGCTCGCCCAGGAGGGCCGCTTCGGCCTCGACGACAAGCTCGCCGACCTGCTCCCGGTCGGCGAGCTGGTGCCGGCCGCCGCGCAGATCACCGTACGGCAGCTGCTCAGGCACACCTCGGGCATCCCCGACTACTGGCAGTCGGGCAGGTTCGACGACTTCGACTTCACGACCTACTACAGCCCCCAGGAGCTGGTGGCGGCCACCCGCGACCTGCCCCGCACGGGCGCGCCCGGCGAGAGGTTCGCGTACTCGAACACCAACTACGTGCTGCTCGGCATGATCATCGAGAGGTTCGCCGGGACGAGCCTGGCCGACGCCTTCGCGCAGCGCGTCTTCCAGCCCCTCGGCATGACGCGGAGCTACCTGCCCACCCGGCCGCCCCAGGGCGTCAAGGGCCCGCACGGGCACGGCTACCTGCCCGACGCGCAGGGCGCCCTCGTCGACGTGGACCGGCAGAACGCCAGCTACGGAGGAGCCGCGGGAGGCGTGATCTCGACGAGTGACGACATGGCGCGCTTCCACCGGGCCCTGCACCAGGGCACACTGCCGGGCGGACCGGACGGACCGGGGGGCGGGGACGGGGGCGGCCCCGTCGGTGGCGGCTTGTGCGGCGACGCGCTGCCGGTGCGGGTGGCGGCGGGGAACGCGCCGGGGTTCATGGCGGTGACGTACTCGACGGCCGACGGGCGCCGGCAGTTCGCCGTGTCGGCCACGTTGCGGGTGAAGGACTACTTCGCACTCGGGGCCGCCGTCGACCGGGCGGCAAAGGCGGTGCTGTGTCCTGAGGGGTAGTCAGGCCGGCAGGTCCTGCGGAGGCGGTTTTCGCCCCGTTGTCTGTAGTGTGCCGAAAATGACGAGAAGCGAGCGACTCGCGGACCAGCTGGACCGGCACTGGGACCGGAACCTGCGGCCACGGCTGCACGGGCTCACCGACGAGGAGTACTTCTGGGAGCCCGTACGGGGCTGCTGGAGCATCCGCCCCCGTGGCACCTCGACAGCACCGCTGTCGGCGGGCTCCGGGGATTGGGCGATGGAGTACGCCTCCCCCGACCCGGTGCCGGCGCCGGTGACGACGATCGCCTGGCGGCTGGCGCACGTCATCGTCTCGTGCCTGGGCTACCGGGTCGGATGGCACTTCGGCGGCCAGGACATCGACTTCCAGGCCTACCCCTACGCTGGCAGTGCCGACGAGGCGTTGAAGCAGCTCGATGAGATGTACGGCAGGTGGAACGCGGGCGTCCGCCAACTGTCGGACGCCGACCTGGACCATCCGCCCGCGGCGGGTCCGGAGCGGTTCCCCATGGAGGGCATCGTCCTGCACGTCAACAGGGAGCTGATCCATCACGGCGCCGAGATCTCCCTGCTGCGCGACCTCTACCACCGGCAGGACGGCGCCGCCCCGGCGCGCGCCGTCAGACCAGGTCGATGAGGTCCGCCACCGAGTTCACCACCAGCGAGGGCCGGAACGGGTAACGCTCGATCTGCTCGCGCTGCATCACCCCGGTGAGCACCAGGATGGTGTACAGCCCGGCCTCCATGCCGCACACGATGTCGGTGTCCATCCGGTCACCGATCATCGCCGTCGTCCCGCTGTGCCCGCCGATCATGTTGACCGCGGTCCGCATCATCATCGGGTTCGGCTTGCCCACGAAGTAGGGTTCCACCCCGGTCGCCTTGGTGATGAGCGCGGCCACGGCGCCGGTGGCCGGGAGGGAGCCCTCGGACGACGGCCCGACGGGGTCGGGGTTGGTGGCGATGAAGCGGGCGCCGTTCTCGATGAGCCGGATGGCGCGGGTGATCTGCGTGAAGCTGTAGGTGCGCGTCTCGCCGAGGACGACGTAGTCGGGGTCGAGGTCGGTGATGACGTAGCCGATGTCGTGCAGGGCGGTGGTGAGCCCCGACTCGCCGACGACGTAGGCGGAGCCGCCGGGGCGCTGGTCGTCGAGGAACTGGGCGGTGGCCAGGGCGGAGGTCCAGATGGACTCCGGCGGCACTTCCAGCCCGGCGGCGCGAAGCCGTACGGCCAGGTCGCGCGGGGTGTAGGTGGAGTTGTTGGTGAGCACCCTGAAGTTCTTGCCCGAGTCTCGCAGGCGCTTGATGAACTCGTCCGCCCCGGGCACCGGGTGGCCCTCATGAACGAGGACGCCGTCCATGTCGGACAGCCAACTGTCGATACGCTCACGCTCCGTCACAGGGAAAGCCTACAGAGCATCGGATGTCGACTTCGCGAGCGGGATGTGAAGAATGTCTTCCATGTCCTTCACTGAAGCCTCCAAGGATCTCCACGAAGACCTCGTCCAGCTGCGGCACTCGTTGCACCAGACGCCAGAGACCGGCCTGCATCTGCCTGTGACCCAGGAGAAGGTGCTGAGCGCTCTCGACGGGCTGCCGCTTGAGATCACCACCGGAACCGCCCTCAGCTCGGTGACCGCGGTGCTGCGCGGCGGCCGCCCGGGTCCGGCGGTGCTGCTGCGGGGCGACATGGACGCGCTGCCGGTGACCGAGCGCAACGACCTGCCGTACATCTCCCAGCACGAGGGCAGGATGCACGCGTGCGGGCACGACCTGCACACCGCGATGCTGGCGGGGGCGGCACATCTGCTGGCGGCGCGGCGCGAGGAACTGGCCGGAGACGTGGTCTTCATGTTCCAGCCCGGCGAGGAGGGCGACCACGGCGCCCGCTACATGATCGAGGAGGGCGTGCTCGACGCCGCGGGCGAGCGGGTCGTGGCCGCGTACGGCATGCACGTGACCTCGGCGCTGTACCCGACCGGCCTGTTCAACACCAGGGGCGGCCCGCTGATGGCCGGGGCCGACACCTTCCACGTGAAGGTGATCGGAAGGGGCGGGCACGGCAGCGCCCCGCACGCGGCGCTCGACCCGATCCCCGCGGCGTGCGCGATGGTGTCGGCGATCCAGACGATGGTGACGCGTGAGTTCGACACGTTCGAGCCGGTCGTGGTGAGCGTGTGCAACTTCCACTCGGGCACCAAGGACAACATCATCCCTGACGACGTCTTCTTCGAAGGCACGATCAGGACCTTCAGCAAGAGCGTGCGCGAGAGGGTGAACCGCAGGCTGCTGGAGGTCTTCAAGGGTGTCGGCGAGGCGCACGGCGTGACCGTCGACGCGTGGGTCGACGGCGGCTACCCGGTGACGTCCAACGCCGAGAGCGAGTCGGGCTTCGCGGCGAACCTGGCGACCGAGATGTTCGGCGAGAGCCGCTTCTTCATCACCCCCAAGCCGATCATGGGCGCGGAGGACTTCTCGTACGTCCTGGACCAGGTGCCGGGCGCCTTCATCTTCCTGGGCGCCTGCCCGCCGGACCGCGATCCGGCGACCGCGGCCTACAACCACTCCCCCGAGGCCCAGTTCGACGACGGAGTGCTCGCCGACGGGGCGGCGCTGTACGCGAACCTGGCCGCGACCAGGCTGAAGGCGACGGCCGCCGTCTAGATTGGGGCGATGACCTCTGTCGTCGACGGCCGTCCGGCCGAGGGCGGTGACGTGGCCCTGGCGCTGGCCGCCAGGATGGGCCACTTCACCGCCCTGCAGGTCCGCGGCGGCCGCGCCAAGGGCCTCGACCTGCACCTGGCCCGCCTGGAGCGGGCCACTGCCCAGCTGTACGGCACGCGTCTCGACACCCGCCTGGTGCTCGACTCGCTCCGCCTGGCGGTGACCGGCGAGGACGCCTCGGTGCGCGTCCACGTGGTGGACGAGCACGTGATCGTCACCACGGGCGCCCCGGTAGATGCCGATAAATCACCCAGAGCCTTGAAAAGCGTGCAATTTCAGCGCTTCCTCCCCGACGTCAAGCACGGCGGCGGCTTCCCCCAAGCCCACCTGGCCAGGCGGGCCAGGCACGACGGCTTCGACGAGGTACTGCTGACCACCGCCGACGGCCACATCGTCGAGGGCGCGGTGACGAACCTGGGCTGCTTCGACGGCGAACGCCTGGTCTGGCCCGACGCCCCGATGCTGGAGGGCATCACCATGCGGCTCCTCAACCGCGAGACCCCCCACGTCCGGCGGCCGCTGAAGCCGCGCGACCTGCGCCACTTCCCCGAGGTGTTCGTCTGCAACTCCTGGGGCGTCTCCCCCGTCGGCCGCGTCGACGATCTGCCCATGCCATCGCGGGCGCAGGAGGCGATCAGGCTCTACGACGAGGTCCCGTGGGAGGACATCGCGTAGGAGCGCAGGTGCGCTGCTGGTTGAATGAATGGAGCCGAGCGCCACCACCGGGGGCCATGAAGGAAAGTTACATTAGCTTCACAGTCGCTGGAGATTATTGACGCACGCTCCGCTTGACCATACGGTCGGGGTCAAATCTCAAGGTCCCCCCCTCGGAGCGGAGCATGAAGCGACTAGCAGCCGTTGTGGCGCTGCTCGGTATGGCCGCCGTCTCGGCGTGTAGCAGCACGGACAACAAGCCCGCTGCCACCGGCGGAGCCGCCGCGGCGGCAGCCGTTTACACGACGGTCGACGGAAACAAGCCGGGCATCGACCCGGCGGGCCCGGCGAACCCGTTCGCCCCGAAGGGCAACAGCTTCAGCGGCTACAACGCCATGAAGCTTGCCTGGGTCAAGAACCACCTGACCGACCCCAACCAGTTCTACCCCGGCATCGCCGAGAGCTGGGAGATCGCGACGGACAACTCCTCGGTCACCATCAAGCTGCAGCCCAACAACAAGTGGTCTGACGGCAGCCCGGTGACCGCCGAGGACGTCAAGCTCTCCATCGCGATCGCCTACACCCAGGGCAACACCGCCTTCACCCAGGTGCCCGGCGCCGCCGGCTCCGCCTCCGAGGTGACGGTCGTGGACGACAAGACCATCAAGGTCACCCAGGACATGGCCAACCCCGTGACGACGTTCGCCCGTGGTGTGCTCGACACCCCGGTCGTCCCGGCCAAGCTCTGGTCGAGCGTCGTCGGCGCCGACATCTGGGACAAGATCAAGGCCGCCCGCACCGAGGGCGCCGACGCCGAGGCCGCCAGGACCTACCTGACCGAGCTCGGCAAGAAGATCATCGCGCACAACCCCGGACAGGACCTGTCCGCCGGGCCGTACGTGCTGGAGCGGGTCAACGCGAGCGCCGCGCTGCTCAAGAAGAACCCGCACTTCTACAACGCCGCCAACGTGGCGCCCGAGAAGGTGCAGCTGCTCAACTTCACCGGCAACGAGCAGGTCTGGAACTACCTGATCCAGGGCAAGCTCGACAGCTCGCCGTTCGTGGCCGTGCCCGCCGACACCATGACCAAGATCAAGGCCACCGCCGGCAACCAGGTCATCAAGGGCTACTCCCCCGTGGTCGTCGGCCTGGCGTTCAACCAGTCCAAGGCGCCCTACGACAACGTGCACGTGCGCCGCGGCCTGGCCTACCTGATCAACCGCGAGGAAGTCACCCAGATCGCCTCGCCCGAGGGCGGCACCGCCGCCGTCACCACCAGCGGCATCCACCAGAAGGCCGCCGCCGAGTGGCTGGGCGCCGAGCTCGGCAACCTGGAGCCCTTCGCCACCGACGTGGCCAAGGCCGAGGAGGAGTTCAAGGCCGCCGGTCTGAAGAAGAGCGGCGACAAGTGGACCCTGGCCGACGGCAAGCCGTGGAAGGTCTCCATGCACGCCCCGGCCGGATTCTCCGACTGGGTCGCCGCCCAGGAGAACATCAAGAACCAGCTCATCAAGGCCGGCGTGGACGCCGAGGTCGTGACGACCGCGGACTTCCCGCTGTACCAGACCGAGATGGCCGAGGGTAAGTACGACACCGGCTTCTGGCTGATCGGCCTGGGCCCGGCGCCGTACAACATCTTCCAGCGCATCTACGGCGCCGCCAACGGCTGGGCGAACATCGGTGGCAAGGTCACCCACAACGCGCCCGGCAAGAACGGCAACTGGATGGGCAGCAAAGAAGAGGTCGAGGTCGAGGGCCTGGGCAAGGTCAACCCCGGCGAGCTGACCGCCAAGCTCAACGCCGTCTCCCCCGAGGAGCAGAAGGCGCTGATGCTGCAGCTGGCCAAGACCGCCAACGCCGACCTGCCGGTGATCCAGCTCTGGGACTACGTCAACACCCAGTTCCAGAACACGACCCGCTTCACCGGTTTCCCCGCCGACGACAGCGACCTGCTGCGCCTGCCCCACGGCGTGTGGATCCAGCTCGGCCTGGTGAAGGCGAAGTCGTAGTTTCATGACGGTTGTTCTGAAAAAGCTCGCGGGCCACCTGGCCCGCGGGCTCGTCATGATCCTGGTCGTCGCCACCATCAGTTTCTTCATCGTCCGCAACATCCCGGGCGACCCGATGAAGGCGGCTCTCGAGATGAAGGTGGCCGCGGGCGCAGACCCGGTGGCCGCCGCCCAGGAAGTCAAGGTCATCTACGGCTTCCAGCCGACGGGCTCGATGTGGAGCCAGTACGTCGACTACCTGGCCGGCCTTGCCACCTTCGACCTGGGCACCTCGACCCTGCACGCCGGGCAACCGGTGACCGAGGTCCTGACCGAATCGGCCAAGTGGACCGTTCTACCCGTGCTGCTCGGCATCCTGATGAGCTTCCTGGTGGGCGTGATCCTGGGCGTCTACGCGGCGCTGCGGCGTTCGAGCAAGCTGGGCGACATCCTGGCCATCTCGGGCTCGCTGCTGCACGGCGTGCCCCAGTACGTGCTCGGCCTGCTGCTGGCGGCGATCTTCGCGACCTCGCTCGGCTGGTTCCCCTCCGAGGGCGGCGTGGCCGACATCCTGATCGAGCCCGGCTTCACGCCGGAGTACATCGGGACCCTGATCAGGCACGCCGCGCTGCCGGTGCTCACCTACGCGCTGGCCAGCTACGGCGGCTGGGTGCTGGCCATGAAGTCGAGCGTCGTCACCGTGCTCGGCGACGATTTCATCCTGGCCAGCGAGCTGCGCGGCATGAAGCGGTCGATCATCTTCCGCTACGTGGCGCGCAACGCGATCCTGCCGCTGTTCACGATCCTGGCCCTGTCGCTGGGCCTGCTGTTCGCCGGAGCGGTCTTCATCGAGCGGATCTTCAACTATCCGGGGCTGGGCCTGAAGCTGATCGACAGCGTCACCAACCGCGACTACGCGCTGATGAGCGGGGCCTTCCTGCTGATCACCGTCGCGATCGTGGTCGCGAACATCCTCGCCGACCTGCTCTACACCGTCATCGACCCGCGGGTGCGC
Source organism: Nonomuraea soli (assembly GCF_013761175.1). Lineage (GTDB taxonomy): Bacteria > Actinomycetota > Actinomycetes > Streptosporangiales > Streptosporangiaceae > Nonomuraea > Nonomuraea soli. The sequence goes on along the minus strand of NZ_JACDUR010000002.1, from coordinate 372,909 downwards.
CAGTGAGCGAACTGATTCTGGAGACCTCGACCGCATCGATGCGCCGCAACTTCTGGCGCGGGGTGTGGCGGGTCATGAAGCGCAAGCCCAGCCGGATGGCCGGAGTGGTCATCCTGCTCGGCTTCACGGTCATGGCGGTGATCGGGCCGCTGTTCTATCCCGAGAACCTGCCGTACGACCCCAACGCCAAGTACGCCCCCATCAGCTGGGAGCACTGGTTCGGCACCGACGGGCAGGGCAAGGACGTCTGGGCGCAGCTGGTCATCGGCTCGCGGTACGTCCTGCTGTCGGCCCTGGTCACCGGCGTGATCACGGTGGTGGTGGGAGCGGGCCTCGGCCTGTTCTCCGGTTTCAAGCGCGGCCGCTGGGACACCGTCCTCATGCGGCTGACCGACATGAAGCTGACCATCCCCGGGCTGCCGCTGCTGCTGGTGCTGTCGACCGTCTGGTCGTTCGGCAGCGCCATCGAGATGGGCCTGGTCCTGGGCCTGCTCGGCTGGGGCGGCGTGGCGCGGGCGGTGCGTTCGCAGACGTTGTCGCTGCGCGAGCGCGGCTTCATCGAGGCGGCGCGCGGCCTGGGCCTGTCCACGACGCACATCGTGGGCAAGGAGCTGCTGCCGACGATGGCGCCCTACATCGCGATGAACATGCTGGTCGCGGTGACCGGAGCGGTCTACGCGCAGGTCGGCCTGTTCTTCCTGGGCGTGCTGCCCTACGAGGCCGACAACTGGGGCGTCATGCTCAACCTCGCCGTCTTCGGCGGGGGCGCCATGACCACCACGGCGGCGTTGCCGTACCTGCTGGCCCCGCTGCTGGCGATCCTGCTGCTCACCCTGGGCATCGTCCTCGTCGTCGACGCCATGGACGAGATCTTCAACCCCCGGCTGCGCGAGGAGTAATGAGCGTGTCGAAGCAAGCGCCGGGAGTGCGCATCGACGGGCTGACCGTCACCTACAACAACCTGCCCGCCGTACGGAACGTCAGCCTGGAGCTGCCGCCGGGCACGATCACCGGCATCGTCGGCGAGTCCGGCTCCGGCAAGTCCACGCTGGCGCTGAGCCTGCTCAACGCGGTCCAGCCACCCGGCAGGATCGCGGCGGGCAGCGTCGAGATCGACGAGATCGGCAACGTCGTCGAGTTCGCCGCCGAGCAGATCAGGCGGGTGCGCGGCTCGCAGATCGGCTATGTCTTCCAGGCGGCGCAGAACTCTCTCAACCCGCTCAAGACGGTCGGCAAGCAGCTGCTCGACCTGGGCCGTTCGCACGGCGTCGAGGACCTGCGCGGCCTGGTGCGCGATGCGAAGGACCTGCTGGGCCGGATGGGCCTGGACGGCGCGCGGGTGCTCGACTCGCACCAGCACGAGCTGTCGGGCGGCATGCGCCAGCGGGTCGGCATCATGCTGGCCCTGGTGCTCAACGCCCATCTGGTCGTGCTCGACGAGCCCACGACCGCGCTGGACATGATCACCCAGTCGACCATCCTGAAGATCATCCGCGAGGTGCACGAGGAGCGCGGGCTCACCACGCTGGTCATCACCCACGACATCGGCGTCGTGGCCGAGGTGGCCGACCGGCTCGCGGTCATGTACGGCGGGCGCCTGGTCGAGCAGGGGCCCACGCGCGAGGTCCTGGCCTCGCCGCAGCACCCGTACACGCGCGGCCTGATCCGCGCCATCCCCCGCCTGACCGGCGACATCGACGAGGCGCAGGCCCTGCCGGGCCGCCCGCCCACGCTGGCCACCGTGCCCGCCGAGGGATGCGTCTTCCGCGAGCGCTGCCCGCTGCGCATGGACGTCTGCGACACCGTCGACCCGGCGGCCGAGGCGTACGGCACGCGGATCGTCGCCTGCCATGCAGTGAAGGTCAAGGAGCACGCGTGATCGAGCGAAGCGAGATCACCAATGGGCACAGCATCTTGATCGCGGTGCCGACGAAGGAGGCACTGTGATCACTGGCACAGGCATCGTCAAGACGTTCAAGCAGCGCGGCAACGTGCTCGACAAACGGGAGGTCAGAGCGCTGCGCGGGGTGGACTTCTCCATCCCCAAGGGCGGCGCCGCCTCCTTCATCGGCGAGTCCGGCTGCGGCAAGACCACCCTGGGCCGCATCATCGCGGGGCTGGAGACCCACGACGAGGGCGAGATCGTCATCGACGACGTCGCGATGTCGTCGCTCAAGCCCAAGGCGCGCCAGCCGTACTTCCGGCGCATCCAGATGATCCACCAGGACCCGTACTCCGCGCTGAACCCGACCCGGACGATCTTCCAGACGCTCCAGGCGCCGCTCAGGCTGCGGGCCAGGCAGACCGGGCGCGACGGCAAGTGGATCGACGAGCGCGCCTCCGAGGTGCTCTCCCTGGTCGGCCTGGACCCCGGCTCGGTGCTGGGGCGCTACCCGCACCAGCTGTCGGGCGGCATGCGCCAGCGTGTCGTCATCGCCCGCGCGCTGACGGTCGACCCGGAGATGCTGGTCGCCGACGAGGCGGTCTCGATGATCGACGTCTCGCTGCGGCTGGGCATCCTGGCGCTGCTGAAGGACCTGCGCGAGCGCCTCGGCGTCGCGGTGCTGTTCATCACCCACGACGTGGCCACCGCGCGCTACATCGGCGACGACGGCGACCTGTACGTCATCTACCGCGGCCAGGTCATCGAGCACGGCAAGGTCGACACGGTCATCTCCGACCCCGTTCACCCCTACACGCAGTCGCTGCTGTCGGCCATCCCGGTGCTGCACGGCCTGGAGCAGCCCGGCACGCAGCCCGTCGTGCCGCTGTCCGGCCTCGACGAGTCGCTGTCCGACGGCGGCTGCCTGTTCGCCCGCCGCTGCCCCTTCCACACCGAGCGCTGCACCTCCGAGCTGCCCGCGCTCGGCCGCTCCGAGGGCGTGCCGCAGGAGCACGCGTGCTTCTACCCCGAGCGACGCGATGTCGTGGCCCGGCCGATGAGCGGCGTATGACGGAGACGCTGGAGTTCGATCCGGGGCAGATCGAGGCGCTGGTCAAGCATCTGTCCAGCCCTCCGGCCGACCGCGTGTGGAAGCGCTTCGACATCGAGGGCGGGGTGGCCTTCGCCTCGCTGTCGCATCGGGACCCGGCCATCGGTCACCTCGACCTGCTGGCCGTACAGCCGCAGGCGCGCGGACGCGGGCTGGGCAAGCAGCTGGTACGGCAGGCGGAGGAGTGGCTGCGCGGGCAGGGCGCGCGCGAGGCACGCTTCGCCGGCAACCCGCCCTGCTACGCGTGGCCCGGCATCGACGTGCGCTACACGGCGGCCGCGTGCCTGGCCGAGCGGCTGGGCTACGAGCGCTACCACACCGCCTGGAACATGACGGCCGATCTGTCGCTGCCCTTCGCCGACGAGGAGGTGCCCGGCGTCACCCTGCACAGCGGGGCCGACGAGCGGGTCCTGGCGTTCGTCCACGACACGTGGAACCGCTTCTGGGCCTGGGAGGCCGAGCACGCCGCCGGGCTGCACTACGCGATGCGCGACGGCGAGGTCGTCGCCTTCGCGGCGTGGGGCGCGCGTCCCGAGTGGTTCGGTCCCATGGGGACCTCTCCGCGGGCCGAGGGTCTGGGGCTGGGCGGGGTGCTGCTGCGCCGCTGCCTGGCCGAGCAGCGCGCGGCCGGCCAGGCGCAGGCCCAGATCGGCTGGGTGGGACCGCTCCGGTTCTACTCCAGAGCGGTCGGCGCCCGTGCCGAACGTGTCTTCTGGCTCTACCGGCGCGAGCTGGGGTAGAGCAGGTGGCCATCGGGGAGGGCGGGTTCACCGCACCGTTCGCGGGCGTCGTCGTCCAGGAGCGTGTCGGAACCCCACAGGTGCTGGGCGAAGCGGTCGGGCCCCCACCAGTCGAGGTCTCGCGGGTAGAGATCGCGGACGGTGTGCAGGATCGACACGCCCGTCAGCACGGGACGGAACGCCAGGGCGTCGGTGACGTGCAGCTGCACGCCCCGGCAGGTCAGTCCCTCGTGCTTGTGGAAGGTCGGGGTGAACCACACCTCGCGGAAGCGCACGCCGGGCAGGCGCAGGGCCTGGAGCGCGGGCAGGAAGCGGTCGTCGACGTACGGCGCGCCGATCAGCTCGAACGGCCTGGTGGTGCCGCGTCCCTCCGAGAAGGTGGTGCCCTCCAGCAGGCCGGTGCCCGGGTAGACCAAGGCGGTGTCGGGCGTGGGCATGTTGACGCTCGGCATGATCCACGGCAGTCCGGTGTCGGCGTGGCGCATCCGCCTGCTCCAGCCTTCGAGCTCGATCACCTGGATGCCCGGGTCGAAGCGCAGGGCCAGCTCGCCGGCGGTGAGCCCGTGCCTGATCGGGATGGGCGCCTTGCCCACCGAGCTGGCGAAGGCCGGGTCGAGCAGCGGGCCCTCGGCGGTGTCGCCGCCCAGGGGGTTGGGCCGGTCCAGCACGACGAAGCCGATGCCGAGCTCGCGCGCGGCCTGGATGTAGTCGTACATGGTCCAGATGAAGGTGTAGAAGCGCGTGCCGATGTCGGCGATGTCGAAGACGAGCGTGTCGAGCCCGGCACGTTCCAGCACCTCACGGGGATCGGCTTGATACGTCTCCAGGATGGGCAGACCTGTTCTCGCATCCCTGGTGTCCTGCTCGGTGAACCCCGCCTGGGCCGTGCCTCTCAGGCCGTGCTCGGGGCCCAGCAGCGCCACGACGGGCAGGCCCGTGCGCAGGAGCGCCAGCGGAGTGGGGGTGAGGTCCGGCAGCACGCCGGTGGGGTTGGTGATCAGGCCGATGCGCTCGCCCTTGACCAGGGCGGGATTCGCGGCCAGCCGCTCAGCTCCGATTCGCATGGTTAATAATGACTGAAATTTATTGCCAAACCAAACCCGAAGGGTGAAAATCAGCGTCATGGTTGATCCGCTTGCCGAGATGTCCACGGAGCAGAGCGATCCGCGCTTCAGTCAGATCGATCGGCTGCCGACTGAGCAGATCGCCAGGATGATGAACGCGGCCGACGCCGCCGTGCCCGTCGCGGTCGCCGTGGCGATCCCGGCGATCTCCGCCGCCATAGACGCGATCTCCTCGCGCATGGCCGCCGGTGGCCGGTTGCTGTACGTCGGCGCCGGCACCTCAGGCCGCCTGGCCGTCCTGGACGCGTCCGAGTGCCCGCCCACCTTCGGCACCGACCCCTCGCTGGTGCAGGGCGTCATCGCCGGTGGTCCCGACGCCCTGACCCGGTCGGTCGAGGGCGCCGAGGACGACGCAGGCGCGGGGGCCGCCGAGATGGTGCGCCTGGAGGTGGGCCCGCTCGACTCCGTCGTGGGCATCTCCGCCAGCGGGCGTGCCCCTTTCGTCCTGGGCGCGCTCGGCGAGGCCGAGCGCAGGGGCGCGTGCACGGTCGCGTTGTCATGCAACAACGACTCGCCTCTGTCGGCGGCCAGCCAGCACGCCATCGAGGTGGTGGTCGGCCCTGAGGTGGTCACCGGCTCCACCCGGCTGAAGGCGGGCACGGCGCAGAAGCTGGTGCTCAACATGATCTCGACGATCTCGATGATCCGGCTGGGCCGTACCTACGGCAACCAGATGATCGAGGTGTCGGCGATGAACGCCAAGCTCGCCGACCGGGCCGCGCGCATGGTCGCCGACATCACCGGCGCCGACGCCGAGACCGCGCGGCAGGCGCTGGCCGAGGCGGGCGGGCAGGCCAAGGTGGCCGTCGTCATGATCGAGCACGGGCTCGACGCGACGGGCGCCAGGGCGCTGCTGGAGTCGCACGGTGAGCGCCTGGGCGACGTGCTGGGCGACGACGCGCCCCTGGAGAAGGTGAACGGTGGCTGACCCGGTGGACCCCGCGCTCTCCGCAGTGCTCGCCGAGGCCGTCGAGGCCGGGGTGTGCTCGGCCGCGGTGGCCGCGATCTGCGTGCGCGGCCGGGTGGTGGCCGAGGCCGCCGCCGGCGAATTGGTCCGCTACGCCGACGACTCGGGCACCCTGGCCGCGGAACGCCCGCCGGTCCACCAGGACTCGATCTTCGACCTGGCCTCCATCACCAAGCTGTTCACCACCTGCGTGGTGCTCGGCCTCGTCGAGGAGGGACGGCTCGAGCTCGACGCCCCGGTGGCCGACGTGCTGCCCGAGCACTACGCCGGCCGGGCCCACATCACCCTGCGCCACCTGCTCTCGCACACCGCGGGGCTGCAGCCGACCCGCCGCGCCTACCTGGAGATCCCGGGAGCGTCCGTCGAGGAGCAGCTCGACCTGATCATCTCCACGCCGATCACCCAGCCGGTCGGCGGGCCGTACCTCTACACCGACGTCGGCATGGTCACCGTGGGCCGCATCGCGGAGCTCGCCGGTGGGGCGCCGCTCGACGTGCTGGTCGCCGAGCGCGTGACCGGGCCGCTGGGCCTGGCCGACACCGGTTTCCGCCCCTCCACCGCCACGTGGGACCGCGTGGCGGCCACCGAGTGCCGTCCGTCGGGCTTCGTGCGCGGCACCGTGCACGACGAGACCGCCTCGGCGCTGGGCGGCGTCGCCGGGCACGCCGGGATCTTCTCGACCGCGGGCGAGGTGCTGCGCTTCGGGGAGATGCTCAGGCTCGGCGGCTCGCCGGTGCTGCGGGCCTCCTCCGTCAAGGAGATGCTGGCCGACCAGGGCGCCACCGGCGCGCCCTTCCGCCAGGGGCTGGGTGTACGGCTCGGCGACCCGGCGATCGTCGGGCCGCTCCACGACGGCTTCGGGCACTCGGGCTTCACCGGCACCGCCCTGGTCGTCTCCCCCTCGCGCGAACTCACCGTGGTGCTGCTGACCAACGCCGTGCACCCGCTGCGCGGCCGTCCTGGCATCAGGGAGCTGCGGCACGCCGTGGCGTCACTCGGCGCCGAACTCTCCGGGACGTGACGGGGCCAGGATCTCCAGCGCCTCCTCGGCCCTGGCCATGGCCTCGGTGGGCGACGCCGTGACGATCTCCGGGTCGAAGTTCAGGTCGTGGAAGACGTCGGTGACGCCCTTGGCGAACAGCTCGGCCACGTCCTCGGCGATCTGGGCGTAGGTGCCGGTCAGCGGGCCGCCCCGCTCCAGGCGCACCTTGGTGACGCCGCGCACGACGAACCTGAGCGTTGCGGGGTCGCGCCCGGCCTCCTCGGCGGCCGCCCTCACCACGGAGATCTTCTCGTCGATGGTGTCGAGGTTCTCCCTGCTGGCGCTCACCCAGCCGTCGGCCAGGCGCCCGGCCCGCCGCAGGGCCCGCTCCGCGGCGCCTCCGAGCAGGACAGGCGGCGCGGTCTCCGGCTTGGGGTCCAGATGGGAGGCGGGCACCTGGTAGAACTCGCCCTTGTACTCCACCGGGTCGGAGTTCCAGCAGGCGCGCAGCAGCTCGACGTACTCCTCGCCGCGCCGCCCCCGCGCCTCGAAGCCGACGCCGGTCGCCTGGAACTCCTCCTCCAGCCAGCCCAGGCCGACCCCGGCCAGCACACGCCCGCCCGACAGGGTCTGCAACGTGGCCAGTTCCTTGGCCAGCAGCACCGGCGGCACGTAGGCGTTGACCACGGCCACGCCCAGCTCGATCTCGCGGGTCAGGCCCGACACGTGCGCCAGCGTGATCAGCGGGTCGTGCACGCTGCGATAGATCGGGCCCATCTGGTGCCCGACGGGGTACAGCAGCCGCTGGAAGGTCCACAACGAGTCGTAGCCCAGCTCCTCCGCGCGCGTGGCGACCCGTCGCACGTTCTCCGGCCTGGCCCACGGCCCCGAGACCGGCAGGGCGAACCCGATTCTCTCCATGCCCCATACCCTTACATGGGTGAGCCTTGAGGATGAACTGACCTCGATCGCCGATGCGTTCGGCGGCACCGGAGAGCCTGTCCTGTTTCCCTCGCGTACGGACGTGATGGTACTTCGCCAAGGCGGGGTCGTGGTCAAGGCGCACTCCGACCGCGAGGATCCCGGCGGGCTGGAGCTACGCCTGCGGGCCGCGGCCTCCGCGCCGCTGCACGGGCTGCTGCTCGCGCCGCTCAGGGCCGAGGTCATGCGGGTCAGCGGGCGCAACGTCACCGTGTGGCCCGCCGGGCAGCCCGTCACCGATCCCGAGCACGCGCCGTGGGAGGAGGGCGCCAGGCTGCTGGCCCGGCTCCACGCGGTGCCGCTCAGCGCCCTGCCGCCGCTGCCGCCCGCGGGTGGACCGCTCCGGGCGGCGCGCGCCGTCAACCGGCTCACCGGCGACAGCCCGGCCGAGAAGCTCGTACGGCAGGCGTTCGAAGGCCTGCCGCCCTTCCCCGAGAGCCCCGGGCTGCTCACCCACGGAGACTGGCACCTGGGCCAGCTCGTGCACCGTTCCCACTGGCTGCTCATCGACGTCGACGACCTGGGTGTGGGCGACCCCGCCTGGGATCTGGCCCGCCCCGCGGCCTGGTATGCCGCCGGACTGCTGGAGGGGTCGGTGTGGGAACGATTCCTCGGCGCCTATCTGGCCGCCGGTGGGCCCGCCGTCGACGCCGCCGACCCGTGGTCGCGCCTCGACGCGCCCGCCCGCGCGCTCACCGCCCAGCTCGCCGCCGTCGCCCTCGGCAAAGCTCTGCGCGAGGGCCGGGAACCCGATGAGGTGGAGCAATCGTTGATCGAGGCGTGCGGCAGGATTGTCGGGCTTCAGAAAAGCCTGAGATAGTGGCCCACGCAGGACGTATTCCCCCTAGAGGGCAAGGAGAGCAGATGCAGTGCCCCAAGTGCCGCGGCAATATGCGGACATATGAGCGTAACGGGGTTCACATCGAGCAGTGCGACAACTGTCGCGGGATCTTCCTCGACTATGGCGAGCTCGAGACCCTCACCCGGATGGAGACGCAGTTCCACGCCGCTCCCCCGCCACCCCCTCCGGCCCACGGCGCCCCCGGCTGGGGCGCCCCTCACCACGGCGGCCACTACGGCCACCACAGGCAGCGCAGCTGGGTGAACATGCTGTTCTCGTCCTGATACGTTCCAACAAAAGAGGAAGGGCTCCACGCCCTTCCTCTTTTGTTGGCCCTTTACCATCACTTAAAGTAGTCATGACGACGCTCCATGTGATGGGAGACCTGTGACCGAGATCCGCGTCATGATCGTGGGAGACTCCATCAGCCACGGCAGCAGCGGCGACTGGACCTGGCGTTACCGGCTCTGGAAGCACCTGTGCGCCCACGACGTCGCCGTCGACCTGGTGGGATCGCGCGACCACCTCGACAACATCCGCACCGAGGAGTGCGGCGACGGCGACCGCACCTACGCCGACCCCGCCTTCGACACCGACCACGACGCCCAGTGGGGCAGGCCCTACCTCCTGGAGAAGGCGGCCATCGAGGCCAAGGTCGCCGCACACCGGCCCGAGTACATGCTGGTGCTGCTCGGCATCAACGACCTGTTCTGGTACGGCGTCGACCCGCAGGCGTTCGAGGCGAACCTGCGGGAGTTCGTGACCAACGCCAGGCGCGCGGCCCCCGCGCTCCGGTTCGTCGTCGGCGCCATGCTGCCCACGCAGCGGGCGCACGACGACCTCGCGTTCGCCACCCGCGTCGCGGTGTGCAACCTGCGCATCCGCGCCGTCGCGGGCGAACTGTCGACCCCCGAGTCGCCCATCGTGGTGGCCAACACCGACGCGGAGTTCGTGGCGGCCGAGCACACGTGGGACGGGACGCACCCCAACCCCCGCGGCGAGTTCCGCATCGCGGCCGCGTTCGCCGACGCGCTGGCGGCCTGGTACACCGTCGGCGCGCCGTACCCGCGGCCCTACCCGGACGCTGACGACATCGCGCCCGACGCCAAACGCCCGCTCATCGCCTGACCACTCCCGCCAGGGCGACCGGCATCGGCAGCGCCGCAGGACCATCGGCATCCGAAAAGGCGGGCCGCCCTCTCCCGCGCGCTCACGGGCCTGGGATGCGAACACCTCGCTCCCGGCCTCCCATACACCCCACGCCGTCAGGGCCGGACCGGCGGCGGCAGCTCCGAGAGGAGCAGGACATATGCGGGATCAACCATCGGGCGACGGCCTCCGGGTGAGGGCGGCGAACTCGAGATAGCGACGGCGACGTCCATCCGCCGCTCCCGCTATCCCGGGAAGTCGTCGGGGTCGACGGGCCCCGTCTTGGCCGTGCCGCCGGTGATCGCGTGGAGCGTGATGCGCCAGTCGTGCCACAGGATCTGCGTGGCCGTGTAGGTGGTCTTGAAGCTCACCCGCTCCTGGAAGCGCTCGAAGCTGCACTCCCGCGAGAAGGCGCGCTTCTTGGAGTCCCAGTCGACACCGTGGGTGAAGAAGATCCGGTAGGAGCCGTCGCGGATGCCGCGCACCTTGATCTTCGACTTCTTGCGCACGTAGACGCTGAACGCGCGGGAGCTGCCGCGCATGAGGGTGACGACGGCGTCGCGCGGGGCGCCGTTGTGGATCTGGAGCGAGCTGCGCCCGTTGAGGCTGCCGCGCCGTACGTAGGAGCCGTTGCCCAGGCGCCGGTTCAGCTTGCTCGCGGCCTTGACGGACACGACGTCGGCCGGGTAGTCGCCGGCCGACTGCAGCGCGGCCCCGGCGCGGTCGAGTTCCTTGAGGGAGGCGCCCAGGTCGGTGAAGACGGCCGGGGCCGTACAGAGGTCGCGGCTGCCGACCTTGCCGCGGGTCATGCCGAGGGCGGTGGCGAAGTCGCGCAGGCTGGCGACGTAGGCGTCGTGCTGGGTGCGGGCCGTTTCGGGCGGCGCGACCGCGGCGAGGTCGTCGGCGGCCTGGTTGAGGGCGGTTTCGGCACGTTCCACGCGCTGGTCGAGCGTCTTGAGTGTGCGCGCGGAGCCGATGCCCGTCAGGGCGGAGCGTACGGGCTTGCCGGCGTCCTGGATCGTGCCGCGGTAGGCCTCGGGTGTGAGGGCCGTGGAGGCGGGCGGGGCGCTGGACTGCGTGGAGGCGCTCGGTCCGGTGACCGAGCCGCCGCCCTGTCCGGCGACGCCGCTGATCTCCTGACTTCCGCTCACGCCGGTGGGTGCGGAGCACGCGCTGAGGGACAGCGCTGTCAGGACGAGCGCGGAGGGGATCAACCGGGGGCCAGCCATCTGCCACACTATCGCCCGATTGATCCCCGCCCGTCAATCACGTTACGGAAAGCCCTTTCTCTCGATCTTGCACCAGGGTGCGGGTGATGCCCAGGCTCTCCAGGAACGGCTCGTCGTGGCTCACCACGATGAGCGCGCCGCGGTAGCCCGCCAGAGCCTGGGACAGCTGGCGCACGCTGGCCATGTCCAGGTTGTTGGTGGGCTCGTCCAGGAGGAGGAGCTGGGGCGCCGGGTCGGCCGACAGCAGCGCGGCCAGGGACGCGCGGAACCTCTCTCCGCCGGACAGCGTGCCCGCCGGGCGCAGGGCCCGTTCGCCCCTGAACAGGAAGCGGGCGAGCCTGGCCCGCAGCTCGTTGATCGGGGCCGCGGGCGCCATGGCGCGCAGGTTGTCGAGCACGCTGAGCTCGGGGTCGAGCAGGTCCAGGCGCTGGGGCAGGTAGCTCATGGGGACCTGGGCGCCGTGCTCGACGATGCGCTTGAGCAGCGTCGTCTTGCCGGAGCCGTTGGGGCCGGTCAGCGCGATGCGTTCAGGGCCGCGGATGACGAGCTCGTCGAGGTGGAGCCTGGTGGTCTCCTCGGACTCCGCGTCGGCATCGGCGCCGTGGTCCAGGTCGCCCTCGGCCGCCACCCGCAGGGTCAGGACCGTGCGGCCGGCGGGTACCGCCGTCTCCGGCAGGTCGACGCGGATCTCCGCGTCCTCCCGCACCGCCTGCTCGGCCTCCTCCAGCCGTCCCCTGGCCTCCTCCAGCTTGTCCTGGTGCAGGCCGAGGGTCTTGCCCGCGGTCACCTGGGCGGAACGTTTGCGCGCTCCCGCGACGATCTTCGGCATCCCGGTGGCCTGCTTCTCGCCCGTACGGCTGCGCCGCGCGAGCTTGGTGCGGGCCTCGATCAGCTCGCGCTGCTGGCGCCGTACGTCGGCCCCGGCGGTGCGCACGAGCCGTTCGGCGGTCTCCTGCTCGGCCTCGAGCGCCTCGGTGTAGGCGCTCAGCGGCCCTCCGAACAGGCGGATCGACCCGCCGCGCAAATCGGCGATCTGGTCGACCAGTTCGAGCAGCACCCGGTCGTGGCTGACGACGACCATCACCCCGCGCCAGGCCTCCACGACGGCGTAGAGCCGCCGCCTGGCGTCGAGGTCGAGGTTGTTGGTCGGCTCGTCGAGCAGCAGCACGTCGGGGCGGCGCAGGATCTGCGCGCCCAGCGCCACCAGGACGGCCTCGCCGCCGGACAGGGTGGTGGCGGGACGGTCCAGGCCGAGGTGGCCGAGGCCGAGCATGGCGAGCTCGGCCTGCGCGCGTTCCTCGACGTCCCAGTCGTCGCCGACGGCCGCGTAGTCGGCCTCGTCGACCGACCCCTGCTCGATGGCGTGCAGCGCGCGCCTGATCGGGGTGATCCCGAGCAGGTCGGCGACGGTGCCGGCGACGGGGACGTGCTGCGGCAGGTATCCGACCTCGCCGGCGACCGAGACCGATCCGGAGACGGGACGCAGCTGTCCGGCGATGATCTTCAGAAGGGTGGACTTGCCCGCGCCGTTGAGGCCGATGAGGCCGGTGCGTCCGGCGGGGAAGGCAGCGTTCAGAGCCTGGAGAACGGGGGTGCCGTCGGCCCAGGCGAACGTGACGTCGTCCACGACGATGGAATAAGACAAGAGGGCGCTCCCAAATCACGTGAGAAAACGATCGTGTGACTTGGCGGGAACACCGCAGGCGCGCCTGAGGACATTCGAGGTACGACAAGGACGCGCCGTTGATGGCGCGGTGCCCGCGACCTCAGATCCTCAATGGAGCCCTCCAGGCTTGGCGATAAGACACCACCAGCCTACAACAGCCCGGTTACGACCATCGACGTGCCCCCTCGGCGCGGCCTATTGTCAGCACAACTCATAGGGAGGTCAGCGCATGTCCAGCATCCCCGCCCTGTTGCGTGACCGGGTCAGGTCGACCCCGGACGCCGAGGCGTATCGATACCCAGCCGAGTCAGGCTGGACGTCGCTGTCCTGGAGCGAGGTGGGCGAACGGGTGCGCCCGCTGGCGCTGGGCCTGAAGGACCTGGGCGCCGGCAAGGACAACAGGGTCGCGATCCTGTGCTCGACCCGCGTCGACTGGATCCTGGCGGACCTGGCGGTGCTGTCCACGGGCGCGGCGACCACCACGATCTACCCGTCGAACACGGCCGACGAGTGCGCCTACGTCATCAACGACTCCGGCAGCGTCCTGGTGATCGCCGAGAACGACGACCAGGTGGCCAAGCTGCGCAGCGTCCAGAAGGAGCTGGCCGACGTCAAGCACGTCCTGGTCATCGACGGCGCCGCCAGCGACGACGGCTGGGTGCTCAAGCTCTCCGACGTCTCCGGCGAGGGCGACTTCGACGCGATGGTCGACGCCATCACGCCCGAGGACCTGGCGACGCTGATCTACACCTCGGGCACCACCGGCCGCCCCAAGGGCGTGGAGCTGACGCACGACAACTGGCTGTTCACCGGCTCCAGCGTGCGCGAGCTCGACCTGCTGGGTCCCGACGACCTGCACTTCCTGTGGTTGCCGCTGTCGCACTCGTTCGGCAAGCTGCTCCAGGTCGTGATGATCGACTGCGGGGTGCCGACCGCCGTCGACGGCCGCCTCGACAAGATCGTCGAGAACCTGGGCGAGCTCAAGCCGACCTTCATGGCCGCCGCGCCGCGCATCTTCGAGAAGGTGCACAACACGGTCGCCGCCAACACCGCGCGCGAGGGCGGCGCGAAGGCCAAGATCTTCAACTGGGCCAAGCGGACCGGCATCCGCGTCGCCCGCGCCCGCCAGCGCGGCCAGTCGATCCCGGCCACCACGAAGATCGAGTACGGCCTGGCGAACAGGCTCGTCTTCAGCAAGCTCCAGGCTCGTTTCGGCGGCCGCATCCGCTTCTTCATCTCGGGGGCGGCGCCGCTGTCGACCGAGATGGCGGAGTTCTTCGACGGGGCGGGCCTGCCCATCCTCGAGGGGTACGGCCTGACCGAGTCGTCGGCGGGCAGCTTCCTCAACCGCCCGGCGATCAACGCCTTCGGCACCGTCGGCCCGCCCCTGCCGGGCGTGGAGGTGCGCATCGCCGAGGACGGCGAGGTGCTCATCGGCGGGCGCGGCATCATGCGCGGCTACCACAACCTGCCCGCCGAGACCGCCGACGCGCTGACGGACGACGGCTGGCTGCGCACCGGCGACATCGGCGAGCTCGACGAACAGGGCCGCCTCAAGATCACCGACCGCAAGAAGGAGCTCATCAAGACCTCCGGTGGCAAATACGTCGCGCCCACCCACATCGAGGGCAAGATCAAGGCCGCCTGCCCCTACCTGTCGCACGTGTTCGTCCACGGCGACAAGCGCAACTACTGCACCGCGCTGGTGACCCTCGACGCCGACGTGGTCAAGCCGTGGGCGCAGGCCGAGGGGCTGCCGGAGGACCCCGAGCAACTGCGCGAGCACGAGCGCATGCGCGCCGAGGTGCAGAAGGCGATCGACGAGGTCAACGCCGAGCTGCCGAGCTACTCCACGATCAAGAAGTTCGCGATCCTGCCGGCCGACTTCACCGTGGAGACCGGCGAGCTGACCGCGTCGCTGAAGGTGAAGCGGAAGGTCGTCGAGGACCACCACGGCCAGACGCTCGACTCCTTCTACGCCGAGTCCAGCTGATCATCTGAGCACGTGCAGGGCGCGTGGCCGTTTGCTGAGCACCAGCGGGCCACGCGTCCTGACCTGGTGGCCGTCGAACGCCGCGCTCCTGGCGCCCTCGATCGTCAGTGTGTCGGCGTGCCAGTGGCGGTAGTGCCGCGACAGGCCCAGGCGCCCGCCGATCAGGCTCGTGATCGCGCGCAGGCGCGGCAGGCGGGCGGCCGCGGTCAGCAGGCGGATGTCGAGCAGGCCGTCCTCCAGCCGCTGGCGCCGCACCGGCACGGGTCCGCGCCCGTCGTGGCGGCAGTTGCCGGCGAACACCATCCAGGTCCGGTACGGCACGCCGTCGACGACGAGGTCGGCCGGTTCGGCGCCGGAGCCGAGCAGCCCGGCCAGCGACCAGACCATGGCCGGCCACTTGCCGATGGCGTGCCGTCTGGCCTGGGTCCTGCGGGCGAGCTCGGGGTGCAGGCCGGCTCCGACGTGGTTGAGGAACACCCGCCGCTCGCCCTGCGTCCCGATGCTCGCCTGGCCGACGTCGACCGCGACCACGGTGCCGCTGCGGTAGGCGGTCACCGCGTCGTCGCCTTCCTCCAGGCCGAGCGCCTGGGAGAACTCCCCGGGCGCACCGGACGGGATCGGCAGCAACGGCACCCCCGCCTCCAGGGCGAGCGACGCCCCGGCCGCCATCGCCCGGTCTCCGCCGGCGACCCCGAGGACCTTCGCCTGCCGTACCGCCCCGGGCACGACATAGGGCCCGGCCTGGGGATCCGCGGCCTGCCGTACCGGCCGGGTCTCGTCGAGGGCGGCGGCCCGCGCGCCGGGCAGGTCGTGCAGCAGCGCGTCGAGCTGTCCCTCCGCGCCCGCCTCGGCGAGCACGACCAGCCCCTCGCCGTCCGGCGAGCAGGCGTCGGCGGGTGCGGTGGCGGCGGCGCGGGCGCGGCCCGCCTCCCCCGCCTCCGGCCAGATGCGGCGGGTCAGCAGCCCGGCCGCCATTCCCACGCCGACGCCCGCCAGCACGTCACCCGGGTAGTGAACTCCGGTGTAGACCCGCGAGAAGGCGACGGCGGCGGCCAGCAGCCCGACGGGCACGGCGATCCTGGCCGGCGCCTCCATGGCGACGGCGGTGGCGAACGCCGCGGCCGAGGCCGAGTGCCCCGAGGGGAAGGAGGCCGAGCGCGGCATGGTCAGGGCCCGGCCGATCGGCAGCCCGGCCGAGGCGGGCCTGCGCCGGTTGAAGATCTGTTTGCCGACGAGGTTCACCAGCGGGCTGGCCAGGCTGACGGCGAGCAGGCCGCGCGTGGCGGCGCGGCGCAGCCGGCGTCGGCCGCTCAGCGCGAGCGCGCCGGAGATGCCCGCCCAGAGCAGCGCGTTGTCGGCCGCCCGTGACACTCTCGGCAGCACCCGTTCGAGTCCTGGCAGGTTCGCCTCGGCCACCGCGGCGAAGAGTTTCTTGTCGAGTCTGTGCAGGTGGGATCGCAGCCGCATGCTCCCGATCCTGCCCGATCACAGCGGCGCGTATCCCGCCGTCAGGTGCCAGGAGCCGCCGCCGGCGAGGTGGTCGGCGACCACCTTCTCCAGCGCGGTGCGCCGGGGAAGCTCGTCGGGCGGCAGGTCGCGGCCGTAGACGAAGGGGATCAGCCCGTTGCCCGGCACGCTGTAGGCCTCGCGGAAACGTTCCTGGAAGGCGGCGATGTTGGAGCCGGGCAGGTAGGCGCCGAGCTGCCGGTCGAGCAGCCACGAGAAGCACACGGCCAGGCTGTGCTCCTCGTGCGGGAAGTGCTCGGCGAAGAAGGCCTTGGCGCGGGCGAAGCTGTCGTCGCACGCCTGCGGCGACATCGGTCCCAGGAAGTCGGGGATGTGCACGCTCAGCACCGGGTCGCCCGCCCGGTGCGGCAGGCCGGTGATGCCCGCCGCGATGGTCTCGCCCAGCTCGGCCCGCTCGAACTGCAGTCGCCCGAGCTGGTAGAGCATGCCGCGGAAGTGCAGTTGCGGCCACCACGGCGCGTTCAGCCCGGGCGCGTCGTGGCGCCTGCGATGGACGGCCATGTGACGCCCGAGATCCCGCAGCGTCGCCCAGGAGACCTCGTCAGGCACGCCGCGCTCGCGGTGGTAGGCGCGCGCGTGCGGCAGCGTCTCCAGGTAGACGTGCACGTAGAAGTACGGGCCGTACTCCTCGACCGCCTCCTCCGGGATGTCGAACCGCTGCCCGGGGCGGCCCATGGCGCCGGTGAAGGCGGTCACATGGCGCTCCAGCTCGCGCCGGGCGTCGCCGCGCGGGACGGAGGCCAGCACCCCGTTGATGTCGTCGTGGGGAACGGTCAGGCGTAGCAGAATCTCGGGGTCCATGGGTTCAGCTTGCCAGCAGCACGCTGGCGGCCTGCCGGATCTCCTGGCTGAACGCGGTCGGGCGGAAGGTGGCGGGGTCGAGGTTGACGTTCACGCGGTGCCCTTCGGCGTGAACCACGCCGCGGTCGGCCGACAGGACGCGGAAGCCGTAAACGCCGCTGGTGTTGCCCATGCGGTCCATCCAGAACTCGACGACCACCTCGCCCGCTCCGACGATCGGCGCATGGTAGACGATCTTGAATTCCCGCACCGCCATGAACACGTCCTTGAACTTCGACACCGCCGGGTCGAAGGCCCAGCCCTGCTCGGCCCAGAACGCCGCCACCGCCCGCTCCACCAGCAACGCGTAACGCGAGTTGTGCAGCACACCCATGGCGTCCAGATCGTCGAAATGCACCTGGACGGGTCGGAACTCGGTCATGACAATCTCTCCTGTACGGCACGGCGAGCGTGCTCATAGGTGGTGTCGGCATCCAGCAATCGTGAATAGGTGATGACGGCCCCGCCGATCGCGTTGATCTCGAAGGCGAGCCGGTCGCAGTCGGTGCCGGCGGGAAGCTGGCCCAGCTCCACCGCCTGCTGGGCGACGTCGCGCAGCAGGTCGTGCCATTCCCGTTTGGCCACGGCGACCGCGTCGCGCACCGGGCCCGACAGGTCGTCGAACTCCGCCTCGGCGACCATGAAGAAGCAGCCGCCCGGCAGCACCCCGTCGGCGTAGAAGCGCAGCCGCGCCTCGTGCAGCGCCAGCAGGCGGGGCACGCCGCGCGGCCGCGTCAGGGCGGGGCGCACGATGAGCTCCACCCACTGGCGTTTGGCCCAGGCCACGGCGTCGAGCTGAAGTTCGGACTTGTCACGCCAGTGGGCGAAAAATCCGGACTTGCTGACTCCGGCGGCCGCGGCGAGCTTCCCCAGCGACAACCCCACGAGGCCGTCGACCGAGGACAGCTCCACCGCTCGCTCCAGGATCTGCTCGCGGCTGCGCTGCCCGCGCAGCCGCCGCCCGTCCGTCGTCATGGAGCCAATATATACGACCGACCGGTCGTTTAGATACTTCGACCCCGGTAGACCTCCCTGGCCCGCTCGTACAGCGCCAGGTGCGCGTCCAGCTGCTCCTTGTGCTCGAACCTGCCCTCGGCGCGCACCAGCCCCTCCAGCCGGTCCAGCCAGGCCAGGCACCAGGCCAGGTCCTCGGCCCTGGCCACGTGCTCGCCCGCCACGTCCAGGTAGACCGGGCTGGAGTGGGCGTAGACCCCCGCCCAGTGCAGCGAGCGCGGGTGATGGCCGCCGACGGCCACCGCCACCACGTACGTCGGCTCCGTGATCGTCAGGGTGGCGCGCAGGAGCCCCGGCGGGCCGGTCACGACCTCGCTCGCCGTACGGATCTCCAGCTGGTCCACCTCGGGACCGATCGACCTGACCTCGACCCTCACCCGCTCCCCCGGACCGAGCCCGAGGGTCTCGCCGGGACCGCAGCCGTTGACGCTCAGCTCCAGCCAGGGCCCGGTGGTCGCGAAGGTGCGTCCCGAGGCGATCGCCTCGCCGTACGAACCCGCCGTGAGCGGGCCGTCGACGCGGGCGTAGACGCGCGCCCAGCCCGGCGGGCTGGAGGAGGTGCCGCGCCGCGACTGCGACAGCACCACGTCGGTGCCCGCGCTGACCGCCAGCCGGTTGCCCGCCCCGATCAGGTGGCGGTAGACCGCCGCCGTCGCCTCGTACGAGGAGTGGTTGAGCACGTCGAGGCAGTCGACCAGCCCCAGTGCGGCATCCGCGACGATCTCCCGTGATGCGCAGTTGCGCCCGTCGCCGAACTCGTCACCGGTCGTGTGGAAGGGATGGCCGTAACCGGTCACCGCGCCCGCCTCGCGCAGCTCCTCGAGCGCGACGGCGTTCGGCGGGTGGTCGGCGTCGACGAACCCGCTGTGCCAGCGCCCCGGCGGCCTGTCCGGGGCGAAGCCGAGGCAGTGGCCCAGGAGGTCGTTGCGGTACTCCACGCCCATGCGGGCCAGGTGCCTGCCGTCCGACCAGGGCAGGTCGCGGCCCGCCCAGTGCTCGAACGCCTCCAGGTCGTAGACGCGGCCGCTCGTGACGTTGCCCGCGACCAGGTTGAGCACGTGCAGGTCCTCCCCGTGCTGCGCGGCGGCGGCCAGCTCGGGCGAGGCGGGCGTGTCGCCCATCCAGTTGAGGTGCACGTGCAGGTCGCCGCCGTACCAGCCGTGCGCCGCGGCGTCGTAGAGCCGCTCCGGGGTCAGCTCCACCACGCGGTGCTCCCCCGGCTCCAGCGTGACCGTCACCTCGTCGACGGTGTACTCCATGCCCCTGCCCACGCTGACCGTCAGCGTCTCGGCGGGGACGTCGAGCGTGATGTCGTCGCCGTGGAAGTACGGCCTGCGGAGCGCGTCGAGCTTGGGCGGCGCCCCGTCCGGCCACCAGCCCTGCCCGCCCTCCGAGACGACGCCCCAGCGGCACGGCAGCCCCGCGCGCAGCGTGAGCGCGGCGTGTGCGGCGCGGCGGGTCAGGCCCGTGGTGTCGATGCCGGGCAGCAGCATGCCGGTGGTGGTCGCGACCAGCCGCGCGCCGCCCGGCTCCACCCGGTACGGCACGCCGTCGACCTCGACCGTCACCGGCTCGGCCACGCTGGAGTCGATCAGCAGCGTGGTCGCGACCGGATCGTCGCCGAGCACGGTGAGGGTTCCGGCCTCCAGCCTGGAGCCCTCGGGGGTCACCCGCAGCACCGGGAGGTTGTCGAGCACGGCGCCGCCGAGGGCGTCGCGGACCGTCCTGGCCAGGTCGCGGTCCTCGCGGGCGTGGCCCCAGTAGCCGAAGGGGCGCATCAGGTAGGCGCTGGTGGCGACCTCGCCCATGTACTCCTGCCAGGGCTCGCCCCAGCAGACGCCGTGCCGTTCGTACAGGGCCCGGTAGTCGGCCAGCGCGGCCGTCACGGACGGTGGTGGATGGTGGTCGGGTAAGTCTGGATTCATACCGCCATCGTGACGTCGGCGACGCCCTGCGTCACCCCCGCCGGTCGCTCAGGCCTTCGTCGAGCCCGGCCAGGAGCCGGTCGGCCGCCACCGCCGGGGTCAGCCGCCCTTCGAGCACCTCGCGCTCGATCTCCTCCACGCCGGGCGCCCGCCGCGCCCTGGCCAGCAGCCGGTTCTCCACCAGGGTCCAGACCCACTGCATCTGCTGCGCGCGCCGCTTGGCCGTCAGGTCGAGCCCCTCCTGGTGGGCGATCACGTGCCGCCACAACTCCACCAGGCCGGCGCCGGTCATCCCGCTGCAGGTCAGCACCTGCGTCTGGCTCCGCAGCAGCCGCAGCGCGCCCGACAGCTCGCGCGCCGCCTTCCTGGCCGCCAACTCGTACTCGCCGTCGGCCTTGTTGATCGCGATCAGGTCGGCCAGCTCCAGCACGCCCTTCTTGATGCCCTGCAGCTGGTCGCCGGTGCGGGCCAGGCTGAGCACGAGGAAGGTGTCGGCCATGTCGGCCACCGCCGTCTCCGACTGGCCGACGCCGACGGTCTCCACCAGCACCACGTCGAACCCGGCCGCCTCCACCACCACCATCGCCTCGCGGGTGGCCTTGGTGACGCCGCCCAGCGTGCCCTTGGTCGGCGAGGGCCTGATGAAGGCGTTGTCGTCGGCCGAGAGCCTGGCCATCCGGGTCTTGTCGCCCAGGATGCTGCCGCCGGTCCTGGTGGAGCTCGGGTCGACCGCCAGCACCGCGACACGGTGACCGTCGGCGGTGAGCATGCTGCCCAGGGCGTCGATGAAGGTCGACTTGCCCACGCCCGGCACGCCGCTGATGCCGACCCGGCGCGCGTTGCCCGCCATCGGGGTCAGCTCCGCCAGCATGCGCTGGGCCAGCTCCTGGTGGTCGTCACGGCTGGACTCGACCAGCGTGATGGCCCGCGCGATCCACGTGCGCGACCCCGCCTTCACTCCCTCGACGTAGTCCTGCAGCGATCGCATTGGCCCATCGTACGAGGGATGAGTCAGCGGACAAGCTCCGCCAGTCGTGCCCAGTCGACGCGCAGCCTAATCGGCACGTCGATCAGGCTGACTTCATCCTCCGGATAGAAGGTGCGGTGCAGGCGGTAGGCGTTGACGGTGTGATCGAGAACGTACACGTCTATCGAGGTGACCTGGTTCCCCGTCACCCACACGAGCCAGTACCACGGAATCCCGGCGAGCGCGTACTCGCCCATCTTCTCCACCTTGTCAGTGGTGGAACTTCCGGGTGAGACGACCTCGACGACCAGCGTCAGGAAAGAGGCGGGCAGCGGACGCAGGTCGGCGGGCGCGCATCGATGAAGGGCGACATCCGGCCTCCGGATTGTCGCCGACGGTACCTCCCAGAGCGTGACATCGAAGTCTGAGTTGACGTCGAGGCAGTTGTCATGGTGATGGTCCATGTGCCTCTCGGCCGCCGACTCGAGCAGGTTCGCGACGCGTCGTACGGCAGTCTGGTGCTGCCTGGTCGGGGAGTCGCATCTAACAGCCTGCCCGTTGACCACCTCGACCTGCCGGCAGAACTCCTCGGAGAGCTCACGCCAGATCTCCACCGTGATGGGCTCAGGCTGGAGGTTCTCTGGCCTGGCCCACTCGAAGATCGCGGACATGTTCACCTCCCTTGTGCCGTCACCAGCATAACCAGCTTGGTCATGAGCGTGGCGGATCGAATCGGCCCGGCGCGAGGCCTGCCCGCTCCAACTCCCGTTCGAAAGGGACCGGCCATGATCCGATGAGCAAGTGTCAGGGTGCGGTCCGCGTATCTCCGACGCGACAAGCCGGTAATCTGCTGGGTTGCACACTGACGAGAGCGGAGTCCCGGCGCCATGGATATCTTCGACGTTCACGAACGACTGATCGGCGACTATGAGGCCTACACCGCGTCGCTGGTTCAGGTGCGTGATAACGAGATCGCCGCCCATGTCCGTGAGCAACATCTGGGAAAGGCGCGCTGGCCCGAGCCGTGGATCTCCCTCAATCCCCGCTTCGCGTCCGGCGGCTCCGTCGACGATCTGGCCACGATGGGGTTGCTCCATCCCCGCACCCGCGACATCTTCCGCGACAAGGTCACCGGCAACTCGCTCGAGCTCTACAAGCACCAGCGTGACGCAGTGGAACTGGCGCGCGAAAGCCGGTCCTATGTCCTGACCACCGGCACGGGGTCAGGCAAAAGCATGTCCTACATCGTGCCTATCGTCGACTCGATCCTGCGGTTCCCCGAGCCCGGCCGGATCAAGGCGATCGTCGTCTATCCCATGAACGCCCTGGCCAACAGCCAGTGGGAGGAGCTCGACAAGTATCTCAACCAAGGATTTCCTGAAGACGCACGTCCCGTGAGCTTCGCGAGGTACACCAGCCAGGAAGGTCCGGAGCAGCGGGAGGAGATCCTGCGGGATCGTCCCGACCTCCTGTTGACCAACTATGTGATGCTCGAGTACATGCTGACCCGCCCGCGCGAGCGGCGGGTGCTTGAGGAGGCAGCGAGCGGGCTGCGATTCCTGGTCCTGGATGAGCTGCACACCTACCGGGGCCGTCAGGGCGCCGACGTGGCGCTGCTGGTCAGGCGGGTGAGGGACGCCTTGTCGGCGCCGGACATGCGTTGCGTCGGCACGTCGGCGACCATGGCCACCAGTGATGTATTCGCCGAGCAGCAGGAAGAGGTGGCACGAACCGCCACCAAGATCTTCGGTGTGAAGGTCGCCCCCGGCGGTGTCATCGGCGAAACTCTCATCAGGGCAACAGGGGACGCCGCCCCTTCTGACAAAGAGCTCAAGCACGCCATCCTGGACGACTCCTGGCGAGGGCTCGGCTATCACGAACTGGCCAGGCACCCGTTTGCCGGCTGGGTCGAATCCGCGTTCGGGCTCGGCAGGGAGCCGGGCACCGGACGTCTGGTTCGCGGAAAGCCGACCCGCATCAGCGACAAGGCCGCCGAGTTGGTCACCCGCACCGGCCTAGCGGAGGGGCAGTGCCGCGCGGCCATCGAGGAGATGCTGCGCGTCGGTGCCGCGACGAGAGAGCCCGGCACGGGACGCCCCCTGTTCGCCTTCCGGCTTCACCAGTTCCTGTCCAAGGGCGACACGATCTACGCCAGCCTGGAAGCTCCGGCGAATCGTTATCTCACCAGCCATTACCAAGTGAGCGTGCCGTACCGGCGGGAGGCAGGGCTCTTTCCGCTGGCCTTCTGCCGCGAGTGCGGCCAGGAGTACTACGCCGTCACTCTCGACGAGCGGCAGCGGCTCTTCCTGCCCGGGCATCTGAGTGAGCAGGACGATGAGGACCGCGGCGTCGGTTACCTTTACCTCAACCCCGACCGTCCTTGGCCACAGGACCCTCTGAGCGCCGACCGCATCCCGGACACCTGGCTGGATTACGTCGCGGACGAATCGCCTAAGATCAAGCCCAGCCGCGCCGACAAACTACCCCGCGGGGTACACGTCGCCCCCGACGGTTCGCTGGCCGGTGAGGGAGGCGTGGATGCCACCTTTATTCCGGGCAAGTTTCGGTTCTGCTTGCATCCCGACTGCCAGGTTTCCTACGAACAGCTGCGCGGCAAGGACTTCGGCCGTGTGGCGACATGGGCATACGAGGGACGTAGCTCCGCGGCGACCATCATTGGCACCAGCGTCTACCGCAATCTGCGCCGAGCGGCTCCGCCGGAGGCCCGCAAGTTGCTCACGTTCGTCGACAACCGGCAGGACGCCAGCCTCCAGTCCGGACATGTGAACGACTTCGTCCTTGTCACCCAGCTGCGCGGTGCCCTGTGCGGCGCCGTGCGCGAGCAGCCGGAAGGACTCACCCACGAGACCCTCCCGCAAGCCGTCGCAGGTGCGTTGTCCGCCGATCCCGGATCCTACTCCGCTGTCGCGAACCCATTGACCAGCATGCGTATGGCGATCGACAAGGCTTTCAGGCGGGCCCTGGAGTACCGCCTTTACCTGGATCTCGCCCGTGGCTGGCGGCTGAGCATGCCCAACCTCGAGCAGACCGGCCTGATCAGGTTCGACTACAGCGACCTGGCCGAGGTCGCCGCCCGGGCCGAGTTCTGGGAGGGCGCACACCCTGCCCTCCGCTCCGACACGGCCGAGCATCGGGAACGCGTCTGCCGGATCCTCCTCGACGAGATCCGCCGCGCGCTCGCTCTCGACGTGGAGGTCCTCACCAAGGAAGGCTTCGAGCGCCTCCAGCACGACTCTGACCAGCTATTGAGCGGGCCGTGGTCGCTTCCGAGGAACTCCCAGGAACCGGCCGTCGGCACAGCGTACGCCATGCCGGCTCCTCCGGGGCGGCGCGCGGCGGGTCTTTTCCTCACCGGCCGCTCGGCCTTCGGCCGGTTCCTGTGTCGGAGCGGGGAGTTCCCCCATTGGCCGCACCCCATCCGCGCCGCCGACGCCGACATGATGATCAGCTGGCTTCTCATCACACTGACCGATGTGGGCCTGCTCTCCGAGGCCCCACGGTATCGGCCAGGGGCGCCTAGGGGCTATCGCTTGAAGGCATCGGCTCTGATCTGGAGAGCGGGCGATGGTGGCAGCGCCGTGCTCGATCCGCTGCGCAAGACGGTCAGGACCGGCGCGAGAGTGAACGCCTACTTCCGTGATCTCTATCGCGATCATGCTCGCGATTACACCGGGATCTTCGCCGCCGAGCATACGGCGCAGGTCGCCACCGAGGACCGCGAGGAACGGGAACGTGCCTTCCGAGACGGACAGCTCCCTTTGCTGTATTGCTCTCCCACCATGGAACTGGGTGTGGACATCTCCACTCTCAACGCCGTCGGCATGCGCAATGTCCCGCCCACGCCGGCGAACTATGCCCAGCGGTCCGGTCGTGCTGGGCGGAGCGGTCAACCGGCCCTGGTGACGACTTACTGCTCGACCGGTATGTCTCACGACCAGTACTACTTCCGCCGTCCCGAACGGATGGTCTCGGGCCGGGTGATCACGCCGCGGCTGGACCTGGCCAACGAGGATCTGCTCCGTTCTCATCTCCACGCGATCTGGCTGGCCGAAACGGGCGCACGTCTGGGGAGCAGCATGGCCGAGGTCATCGATCTCGGCGATCTTGAACGGCTTTCGATGCACGATCAACTTGCCGGGCAGCTCTCCGACGAGTCGGCTGGGCAACGCGCTTTGGCACGCGCTCAGGCGATCCTCGCCCACATCCCCGAGGTCGAGGAGAGCGCCTGGTGGCATGACGATTGGCCGCAACAGGTCCTCCGGCGCGCCTCACGCTCCTTCGACGACGCCTGCGATCGCTGGCGCACGCTCTACCGCAACGCCAGAGCGGATCGCGAGGAACAGCATCGGCGCGTGCTGGACGCCTCCGTCCGCCGCGACGAGCAGCGTCGTGCCCAGGCCCGTCGCGCCCAGGCGGAAAACCAGCTTCGCCTGCTCCTTAATGAGGAAGGCGAGCAGATCTACAGCGACTTCTACACCTACCGCTACTTCGCCTCCGAGGGCTTCCTCCCCGGTTACTCCTTCCCGCGGTTGCCGCTGGCCGCGTTCATCCCGCCCGAGCGCAACCGGCGCGGAGAGTACATCCAGCGTCCTCGATTTGTCGCCGTGAGTGAGTTCGGTCCGCATGCGCTCATTTACCACGAGGGCCAGCGTTTCGAGGTCACCCGTGTCCAGGTGCCGGCCGATGAGTCCGGGGCGATCGCGACCGAGGAGGCCCGGCTCTGCTCCGCCTGTGGCTATTGGCACGAACGTGCCTCCCACCTCAGCCACTGCCAGAACTGCCGTACGGCTCTCGGCTCAACGCTGCCGCTCCTGATGCCCATGCAGACGGTGTTCACCCAGCCGCGTGCGCGTATCTCCGCCGACGAGGAGGACCGGCGCCGCGGCGGCTTCGAGCTGCTCACAACCTACCGCTTCAGCAGTCACGGCAAGAGGTCCGGCAAGCTGGCCGGTCAGATCATGGGAACCGACGGCTCGCCGTTGGGCGATCTGATCTACGGCGACACCGCCACGATCCGCATCATCAACCTCGGCCGCCGCAACCGGGGCAAGGACGCGCCCTTGGGGTTCTGGCTCGATGCCGCCACCGGCTCGTGGCTTAGCGACACCCGCGTGCGTCAGCGTGAGGTGGCGCTTCCCAATCAGTCCCTCACCGTCGCCGACGCGCGTCGCCCCGAACGGATCATCCCCTTCGTCGAAGATCGTCGAAACATCCTGATTGTGCGGCTGGCCGGGCCCGTTCGCCAGGAACAGGCGGTCACCCTGCGCTACGCGCTGGAGCGCGGCATGGAAGCGCTCTTCCAGTTGGAGGACTCCGAACTCACGAGTCAGGACCTGCCCGATCCGGAGAGCAGGGGCCGCATGTTGTTCGTGGAGAGCGCCGAGGGAGGTGCTGGAGCGCTACGCCGCCTACAAGCGGAACCAGGTCTACTCGCCGACGTCGCACGCCAGGCACTCGAGATCATCCATGTGGATCCCGACACCCGGGAGGATCTTGACAGAGCGCCGGGCGCCGTGGAGCGCTGCGAACGCGGTTGCTACGACTGTCTGCTCTCCTACACCAACCAGCCGTTCCATCTGCTTATCGACCGGCTGGCCATCATCGATCAGCTGGCGGCGCTGGCCGGCTCCCGCGTGAGAGCCGCCGGAGCGGACGTGCCGGATCCATCGGCTCACCTGCATATGTTGCGTGCCGCCTGTGAGAGTGGATTGGAACAGGAGTTCCTCACGTTCCTCGAGAAACACGACTACCGTTTGCCGGATGCCGCTCAGCACCTGATCCCCGGCGCGAAGGCTCGACCGGACTTCATCTACCGCTTGCCTGGGGGCCGGGTGGCCGTCTTCGTAGACGGTCCTGCCCACGACCACCGAGCGGTTGCGGAGAGAGATCGGGCTGCCGAGCACCGGCTGATGGACGAGGCGTGGCTGGTGGTGCGCTTCAGATACGACGAGGAGTGGAACGTGGTCGCCAGAAGGCATCCGGACGTGTTCGGTTCGGGAAGGGATGTCCGATGAGCCGGCAGTGGGCGCCAGGCTCGCTGGTCAAAGCCCGTGCGCGCGAATGGGTGGTACTTCCGGGGAGCGATCCGGATTTCGTGATAGCCCGCCCGCTGAACGGAGACCCCCAGTTCACCGTGGGGCTCTTCCCGGACGAGGTGCGGACCGCCGTCTTTCCCGATCCGGTGGCCGAGGACGATCTGGGAGACTACGAGAGTGCCGCGCTGCTGCGCACCGCGCTGCGCGTCGGGTTCCGCGGCAGCTCGGGTCCCTTCCGCAGTTTGGGCGCCATCGCCGTGGAGCCGCGCGCCTACCAGTTGGTTCCCCTGCTTCTCGCTCTGCGACAGGACCCTGTGCGCCTGTTGATCGCCGACGATGTGGGTGTGGGCAAGACGATCGAGTCGGCGTTGATCGCCAAGGAGCTGATCGAGCAGGGAAGCGCCAGGCGTCTGGCCGTGCTGTGTGCGCCTTCGCTCACGCAACAGTGGGCCGACGAACTTCAGGAGAAGTTCGCGATGCCGGCGGTGGCCGTGCTTCCCTCCACGGTGGCCAAGCTGGAGCGCGCCAAACCCGCAGGCGTCGATTTCTTTGACCACTACCCGGTCACCGTCGTGTCGATCGACTACATCAAATCCAGCAACCGGCGCGCCTACTTTCTGGAGAAGTGCCCGGAGATCGTCATCGTCGACGAAGCGCACGCTTGCGTGGGAGCGGGGAGGCAGCGCCAGCAACGCTACGACTTGCTCCAGCAGGTTGCGGCGGTCGCCGAACGCCACCTGCTGTTGGTGACCGCGACCCCTCACAGCGGCAAAGACGAGGCGTTCCGCCAGCTTCTCGGCCTGCTCAAGCCCGAACTCGCCGCCACCGACTTCAGCGTGGAGGCAGAGCGCGTCAAGCTGGCGAGACACTTCATCCAGCGTCGCCGTCATGACATCCGGGGTTTCCTGGACGAGCAGACCAGCTTTCCGCGCAAGCGGCTCACCCAAGAGGTGGCCTATCCCCTCCAGAGCGAGTATGCCAAGGTGGCCAAGCAGGTCCTTGACTACGCCAGGGAAACGGTGCGCACCTCAGGTGGGGAGGTCGTCACGCGCACGCGCTGGTGGACGGCTCTGGGTCTGCTGCGTGCCGTAGCCTCGTCTCCCGCCGCCGCAGCCCGCACCCTGCGCAATATCGGCGCCACCGGCGAGCTGGCACGGACGGTGCAGGAGGCCGATGCCCTTGGACGCCCCACCGTCTTCGACGCGGACGACACCGAAGACATCGGGAGTGACGACGCGATTCCTGCTGTCGTGGACGATGAGCAACTCACCGCGGACCAGCGTGCCCGCAGAGAGGAGTTCGCCGTCCGCTTCGACAAGCTTCATGGTCCCCGTCACGACAAGAAACTCGACGTCCTTGTCACGCACCTTCGCGGCTTGATGACGGCCGCCTACGACACCATCGTCTTCTGCCGCTACATCGCCACCGCCGAGTACCTTCACGACCAGCTCACGTCGCTGTTCAAGGACAAGGCGAGAGTCGACTTCGTCACTGGGGCGCTGCCCCTCGACGAACGCAAGGGCAGGGTCGACCGTCTTGGTGCCGCTTCCGGGCGCAGGGTTCTGGTGGCGACCGATTGCCTTTCCGAGGGCGTCAACCTGCAGGACGCCTTTCAGGCAGTGATTCACTATGACCTGGCCTGGAACCCGACCCGCCACGAGCAGCGCGAAGGCCGGGTCGACAGGTTCGGACAGTCGAGGAACGAGGTCCGCACGGTCACTTTGTACGGCAAGGACAACGGCATCGACAGCATCGTCCTGAAGGTGCTGCTCCGTAAGAGCAGGAAGATCTGGGAGACCACGGGGGTGGCGGTTCCCGTCCCCGAGCGCTCCGACGAGGTTATGGACACCGCTTTGAGAGGTCTGCTTCTCGGTCAGGACGAGATCGACCAGCCGACCCTGGATCTGGATTTCACCGTGTCCGCCGACATCGAGCGACTGCACCAGGAATGGGAGGAGTCCGCATATGTCCACCAGCTCTGGCGAGACAGTGCAGATCATGAGTCCAAGCAGCGCACGCTGTACGCCCACCGGCCTATCGACCTGACGGAGGTGGCCGCGGAGGTGACCGCCGTGCGTTCCGCATTGGGCGACAGCACCGACATAGCCTGGTTCGTCCGCTCAGTACTCACCGCTCTCGGCGCGCACGTGGCCGATCAGCCGGAGACCGGCGGGTTCACGGCCGATGTGCTGGGGGTCGCTCCGGGCGTACGGCTCGCGCTTGGGTTGTCCGCGTCCGGGCCGGTGCAGCCGCTACGCTTCGTCGCACATCCACCCGCCGGACCCGGCCAGCGAGCCTTGGTGCGCACCGACCCCGCCGTCGCCGGTCTCGCCCGGCACGTGCTGGAGTCCGCGCTCGACACGCGGCTTGATGCCAGGGATCGGCCTGCCCGCAGGACAGGTGTCATCGTCACGTCGGCTGTGTCCAGCCGCACCATCGTGGCACTGGCCCGTTATCGGTTCCACGTGACGCTGCCGGGAGGCGAGACGCGCGTCGCGGAGGACGCTCGCGTCGTCGGCTTTCGCGGCGGTGAGCGGATCGCCGAGGAGGAGGCCGCCGCCTTGCTCAACGCCAAGCCCGATGACAACCTCCTGGAGGGCATCGTCAGGCAGCAGATGGAGCGGGCCATGGCAGGACTCGACGAACTCAAGCCCCAGCTTGACCGGCTCGGCGCGGACTTCGCGGACGAACTCGAGGCGGCGCATCGCAGGGTGCGAAAGTTGGCCAGCGCCTATATAAGGGGACTTTCGGTGCGTTTCCAGGCGCCCGCCGACGTGCTCGGCCTGTACGTCTACCTGCCCGGAGGAGCCCGGTGAGGCTGTCGCACACCACGATCACTGGCGGCCTGTTCACCAACGACCTGCTCGCCCGCGTAGGCTTGGCCGAGCCTGATCCCGGCGTGCCGGGCACCCGCGCCGCCGACTATCACCTGGCGGGATCCGACCGTGTGCGTGACGCGGCCGCCCGCACCTGGCGGCGGCTGCGCGCCGCCTACTCCGCCTTCCACGTCGAACTCGACACGCTCCCGAGCTCCGACGACGGCACCCGCCTGACCCGGGAGCGCTGGCTCATCCCCCTGCTGGTCGAACTGGAGTACGGCAGGCCCGCGCCAGGTAGGCCGCCGATCAGCCATCAGTGGCGCAACATCCCCATCCACCTCGTCGGCTGGCATGTCGACCTCGACCGGAGAGTCATTCCCGGCCGCCGCGCTCCACAGCCAGTGATGCAGCAACTGCTCAACAGCTCACCGGACCTGCTGTGGGGCATCCTGTCCAACGGGCGGCGCCTGCGCCTGCTGCGCGACTCCACCGCCCTCACCGGCGCCGCGTTCATCGAGTTCGACCTCGAGTCGATCTTCGGCAGCGATGACTTCAGCGAATTCCTCCCGTTCTTCGTCTTCGTACACCAATCCCGGCTTGAGGCTCTGCCCCGCTCCGACGGGGCGCCGTCCACTCCCGCCGACTGCCATCTCGAACGCTGGCGCGAGCACGCGATCGAGAGCGGCATCCGCTTCCATCGCAAGCTGGCCGCCGGAGTCAAGGAAGCCATGGAACGGCTGGGCACTGCCTTCCGTGCCGCCAATCCCGACGTGGACCATGCCCTGGCGACCGGCGGGTTGTCGCTGGAGGACTACCGCCAGGAGCTTCTTCGCCTCGTCTACCAGCTCATTTTCATCTTCGTGGCGGAGGATCGGGGCACACTGCTCGTCCCCGGAGCGGAGGCGCGATGCCGTGATCGCTACGAGCGGTACTTCTCCTCCGCACGGCTGCGCAAGCTCGCCCGCATTCGGCCGGGCGACCGATACGACGACCTATGGCCAGCCGTAGTGAGAGTGCTTGACGCTCTCGGCGCGGACGGCGGTGAGCCGCGCCTGGCTCTGCCCGGCCTCGGCGGGCTGTTCCTCACAGCGGACGACGGTCCGCTCGGCCCCGACTTCGTACGTTGTTGCAACCTGCCCAACAGCGACCTGCTCGCCGCAGTGCGCAGCCTCTCGATGACCGAGGAGCACGGCAGAGACATCAGCGTCGACTACCGCAACCTCGGGGCGGAGGAACTGGGCAGCGTCTACGAGTCACTTTTGGAGCTGCGCCCGGACGTGGATCCGGACACCGGGGCGTTCGTCTTGGCCGGGCTGCCCGGCAATGAGCGAAAGACCACCGGTTCTTTCTATACTCCGGTCGCGCTCATCGAGTCGCTGCTGGAGTCGGCCTTGGATCCGATCCTGGACAGGGTCGACACAAGCGGCAACGATCCCGACGTCTTCCTGGATGTCACGGTCTGCGATCCGGCCTGCGGTTCCGGGCACTTCCTGGTCGCCGCCGCCAGGCGCATCGCCAAGCGTCACGCGGCGATGTACACCGACGAGCCCGAACCGGCACCGGAGTATGTCCGCAGGTCCATGCAGCGGATTGTCGGCCGATGTGTCTACGGCGTGGACGCCAACCCGCTCGCGGTCGAACTGGCGAAGGTGTCGCTGTGGATGGAGTCCACCGAGCCAGGCCTGCCCTTGTCCTTCCTCGACGGGCATATCAAGACCGGCAACTCCCTCCTGGGGGCGTTTCCTGACCTGATCAGGAAGGGGTTGCCCGATGAGGCGTTCAGAGAGCTGCCGGGCGATGAAGGTGCCCTCGTCGCACCTCACCGCGCGCGCAACGCCACCCAGCGTGGAGGCCAGACACTCGATGGCGGCCAGGATGAGCTGGACCTCGGCCTGACCGAAGAGTTCCGCGTGCGCAACGACTACCTGGCGGGCAGGATCCGGCAGATCATGCCACCGCCCGGAGCCTCGCTGGCCAAGATCCGGCAGAGCACCCTGGAGTTGCGCGCCTTCGAGCAGGACGATGTGGAGCGCCGGAGGCAGAAGCTCCTGGCCGATGCCTGGTGCGCGGCTTTCGTCTGGCCGCGCGGAAAGGAAGCGCCCGACGCTCTCACCCATGCCGCGCTGAGCGACATCTCACGGGGCAAGTCCCTGCCTCATGAAGCCGCTGTGCTGGTGGACGCCCTGACTTCCTCATACGGCTTCTTCCACTGGTACCTGGAGTTCCCTGAGATCTTCCCGGCCGACGGTGGCGGGGGGTTCTCATGTGTTCTGGGCAACCCCCCGTGGGAGCGGGTGAAACTGCAGGAGAAGGAGTGGTTCGCGGTTCGTGATCCGGAGATCGCCTCCGCTCGTAACGCGGCCGAGCGCAAGGAGAAGATCGACGCGCTCGCACGCAGCTCCGATCCCCTCGACCGCGGGCTTCACGACGCCTTTGTCAGGGCGTTGCGATACTCAGCCGGTGTCTCGCACTTTCTGCGTGCTTCCGGCCGTTATCCGAAGACCGGCGCCGGCGACATCAACACCTACGCGGTCTTCGCGGAGAACGCCCGCGATCTGCTCGCGTCCGGCGGTGCGGCGGGACTGGTGCTGCCGACCGGCATCGCCACCGACGCCACCACCGCGCCGTTCTTCGGCGATCTGGTACGGCGCCGCGCGCTGTCGTCGTTCCTGGAGTTCGAGAACGAGGAGTTCCTGCTCAGCAGGGACGTGCACCACAGCTTCCGCTTCTGCCTGCTCACCATCTCCGGAATCCCGGTCAAGGCAGCGACGGTGGCGTTCGGCGCACGCCGGATGAGCGACCTTGACAGCCGCTCCTTCGTCCTTCCTCCAGAGGAGATCCTCCTGGTCAACCCGAACACCGGTACGCTGCCGCTGTTTCGCTCCCCACAGGACGCCCGGATCACTTTTGGCATCTACCGGCGCGTACCGGTTCTCATCAGGAACGAGCGTATGGGCGACCGCCCCGCAAACCCATGGCGTCTTTCGTTCCAAGCGATGTTCCACATGGCCAACGACTCCAGTCGATTCCACCGCGCCGCCGATCTCGAGCGAGAGGGATGGGCGCTGGATGGAAATCACTATGTACGAGGCCTCGGCGAGCACATGTTGCCCCTGTACGAAGCCAAAATGGTCCACCACTACGACCACCGGTGGGGCACCTACTTGGGGCAGAGCGACAAGCAGGCCAAGATGGGCACCCTGCCCAGACTCGGGCGGGCCGACAAGGACGACCCGGAATGCGTGGTGCTGCCCCGCTACTGGGTGCCCGCAACGGATGTGGAGGAGAAACTCGGTGACCGGTGGG
Source organism: Nonomuraea soli (assembly GCF_013761175.1). Taxonomy (GTDB): domain Bacteria; phylum Actinomycetota; class Actinomycetes; order Streptosporangiales; family Streptosporangiaceae; genus Nonomuraea; species Nonomuraea soli. The sequence continues at coordinate 339,790 of NZ_JACDUR010000002.1, read as the reverse complement.
ATCGTGGCTGGCTGCTCGGATGGCGCGACATCTGCCGCGCAACCGACGAACGCACCTTGATCGCCGCGCTCATTCCGCAGGCTGGCATCGGTCACACATTCCCGCTCGCCTTGGCTCCTCACGCGGCGGCGTGCCTGTATGCCAACTTTTCCGCCCTCGTGCTCGACTACGTGACACGGCAGAAGATCGCTGGCACCCACCTCACCTATGGCTACCTCTACCAGCTACCTGTGTTGCCTCCGGAGGCCTACGAGGCGTCCGCGCCGTGGCAGCCCGAGATCTCGCTCGGCGACTGGATAAACGCTCGTGTTCTCGAACTGATCTACACCACCTGGGACATGGCGCCCTTCGCCGCCGATCTCGGGGATGACGGGCCGCCGTTCCGCTGGAACGAGGAACGGCGGTTCGAGCTGCGCTGCGAGCTCGACGCCGCCTATTTCCACCTTTACGGCCTGGCGCGTGACGAGGTGGAGTTCGTCCTGGACAGCTTCGGGGCTTTCCGCAGGAACGACCCCGCCCGTTTCGCCAGGACGGCCGAACGCGTTCTGGACATCTACGACTCCATGGCCGGTGGCCCGCCGTACACCGGACAGATGAACCCGCCACCCGGTAAGGGAGCTCGCCACCCGGCACGCCCAGACTCCGTCAATTCCGGATCTTGAAAAGTGTCCGTCGCATCTGCCATGGTCAGAGCCTGCCCCGCACCTCCGGCACCCCTCGATCGGAGTAGTCATGGCCGTGATGCACCAGCTCGCCGCCAAGGCATGTGTCGCCCTCCTCACCGTGTTGCGCGACGTCGGCTCGCTGAGCCCGGCCGAGGCGTGGACCCGCGTCCGTGAGCGCGCTCCCGAGGTGGAGCACGACTGGGTGGGCCCCGGCGGGCTCACGGCCGGGGCCCTGCTCAGGGTGCAGGTCAATCATCTGGTGAAGGCGGGCTGGGTCTACCGCGATGACCAGCGCTGGGAGATCACCTCAGCCGGGCGAGCTGCCTTGCGCGTCCATCCCTCCCCGCAAGAGCTCGGCTCGGCTCTGGCGGAGGCATACGACCATTGGGTGGACCGGCAGCACGCCTACTGGCGGGCTTTCGAGCTCGCCGGTGCCATACCCGAGGGACGTTGGGCTGCCGACAGCGACGTCGCCGCGATCGCCGAGGTGAGCGCCCGCCACCTCACTGCTCTACTGGAGGCCGAGCGTCCGCCGGGATGGCGCCGGGTCCTGGGGAGCGGCGGACGCGTTCCCAATCTCGATACCTCCTGCTTTCAGGCGTGGTGGGATGAGCTGGCCGCCGAAGGACTGCGACACCAGAACGGCCACTTTGACCGCGTCTACCAGCTCGGCAGGGAAGACCTGCGCCAGTTGCTGGCGCCTCCCGAAACGCTGCGGCGGGCCTGGCTGCTCAGGTCCGATGTCGCCGGCAACAACCTGGCTACCCTGTGGCTGGCGGATGGATTCTGTTCTCTGCACGCCCACCTGCTGCGCGAGATGGCGCCGGGAGCCAGCAGGGCCGAGGTGCACGCGGCCGTCGAGGACGACTACGGCGAGGTGGCCACCTACAGCGAACGAACCAAGCTGACCACCGAGGTCTACTCCTTCCTCAGCCAGATGAGCCCGGGTGACCTCGTCGTCACCTACACCGATGCCGACTACCACATCGGCACGCTCACTGCCGACCCACCCTGGTTCAAGCCTTCGGCGAACTCCCTCGCCACCCTCCGCCGCCGAGTTGAGTGGTTCGCCGGACAACCGATCCCCCATGACTCCATCCCGGCTGCCTTGTTCGCCAAGATGACGCCCCCAGGCGACCTCATCGAGCTGCCCGACGCCGTACCTGACCTGCTGGAGCTCGTCGGCGACCGTGAGCCGTCCGCGCCGTTCACCCTGCCTGACATCGACCAGGATTTCGCGCGGAAGCTGTACTTCCCTGCCGAGTGGCTGCAGGAGTGTGTGGAGTTGCTACGAGAGCGCCCGCAGCTCGTCTTCGACGGTCCCCCGGGCACCGGCAAGACGTACTTGGCCCGCAAACTGGCTGCGCACCTCACTGCCGGCAAGCCGCAAAATGTTACCTTCATCCAGTTTCACGCGAACTATGCCTACGAGGACTTTTTCGAGGGGTTCCGGCCGATCGACGACGGGGAAGGTGGCATGCGCTACGTGAAACGCGATGGGCCTCTCCGTACAATCGTCACCGCCGCTCGCCGCCACCCCGACCAGGTGTTCGTCCTCCTCATCGACGAGCTGAACCGCTGTAACCTGCCTCTGGTCTTCGGCGAACTCTATTTTCTGCTCGACTACCGCGACGAGAGCGTGGCCACGCAATACTCCCCTGAGGAGCCTTTCATCCTGCCTCGCAATCTGGTCATCATCGCCACGATGAACTCCGCAGACCGATCGACTCGAGAACTCGACGCAGCCATGCGGCGCCGCTTCGCCTTCAAGACCCTCCACCCCGACGAGCGGCCAGTCTGCGACCTGCTCGCCGAGTGGCTACGCGCGAAGAATCTGCCTGACGAGGCGGCGATCCGCCTCGAACAGCTGAATCGCCTCATCCAGCACCGTGACTTCAAGATCGGCCCCGCATATCTCATGCGCGAGAGCATCCATAACGGCGGGCTGGAACGTGCCTGGGCCACGCAGATCATGCCCGCCCTTCACGAACTGCATGCCGGGGACCGGGCTGCTCTGGAGCAGTACACCCTGTCTGCCCTGCGCCAGGCACGCTCCTCGTGACGCCTGTCACCCTCAGAGAGGGAGGCGGATGGAAGCCCGCCCCCGGCGTCTCCCGGCAGACCTTGGACCGGCTGAAGAAGCTGGAGATCACCGAGGCCCGCACCAGCCGCGGCACAACAGAGCTCAGGGCGAAACGGAAGGTCGGCTCCATCCGCTTTCCCGACCTGGAGCTGCACATTGAGCCGAAGCTGGCGATCAGCCGCCTCGCCTTCCTCTTGGGGTTCGCCTACGCCAGGCTGGAGGACAAGTGGCGAGAGCCTGATGTGTCCACCGTCGAAGACACCGGGCTGCTTCCGCTCGTCTCCTACACCTTCCTGAGGGCGGTGGATCAGGCTCTCGTACACGGCCTGCCCAGTGCCTACCGCCCCGTATCGCGGACGTCACCTGTCATCAGGGGTCGAATCAGGGAGGCGGATCAGCTCCGCAAGCATGGCGGACATCTGTATCCCGCCGAGGTCACCTACCATCAGCTGACCTCAGATACCGGAGAGACAGCCGTGCTGCGGGCCGCGGCGGAACATCTGCTGACCGTGCCCTGCCAGGACGCCGAAGCAGAGAGGCGACTACACGATCTCCTCGCCCGTATCCGCTTGGCGGTACCTCATCCCAGTGTCCATGCCACGTGGAGTCCGACACCGGACAATTTGCCCTATCGCACTGCACTCGGCCTGGCGGATCTCGTCCTGCGGGACGGCTCCTTCGAGTACGTCGCGTGCGGCGTCGGTTCTATCGCCGCCAGCGGACTGATCATCGACATGGACAAGGTCCTCGAAGACTTCCTGGAGAACGCGCTTCGCCCTCTGCTCACTAAGCACGGCGGGCAGGTGAAGGCCCAGGAGACGTTCCCTCTGGACACCGGCGGCGCCATCGAGATCCATCCGGATGTGCGATGGTTCGAGGGTGACACCACGCTCGCGGTAATCGACGCTAAATACACCTCCGCGAAGCCGGTCGCGCACTACCGGTATCAGATGTTGGCCTATTGCGGCCGTCTCAGCTGCGCCCAGGGGCACATCGTCTACGCCGGCGGAAAGACGACAGCACGGCGGGAGTTCCGGATTCACATGCCACCGATGCTTCTGGCGGAGCATACGCTTGACCTTGCCGCGCCCGTAGCCGACATCAAGCAGCAGATCACGAACATCGCCGATCGGATCGTCACGTTGGCCTCGCGTTCTGAGCTGCCCTGATGCCGTCCTTGCCCTCAACAAGCACATCGCTGTTGGCACCCTGCCGATCGTGGCGCTCGACGGCGCAAACAGTAGAGGAGGATCTCCCTATTGTCCCGATGACTCAGTACGCTGTCCCGCATGGTCATCGACGGTCGCTTCGAGCTGGTCGAGCGGCTCGGCAGCGGCGGGATGGGCACCGTCTGGCGAGCGCGCGACCTCGCACTCCACCGCGAGGTGGCGCTGAAGGAGGTCCGCACCCCCGACTCGGTCGACTCGGGCATGGTGCGCGAGCGGGTGCTGCGCGAGGCCAGGGCGCTGGCGCGCATCCATCACCCCAACGTCGTGACCATCCACCACATCGTGGAGACACCCGAGCATCCCTGGCTGGTGATGGAGCTGGTGCAGGGCGGCTCGCTGGCCGACCGGCTGGCGCACGGCCCGCTCGACCCGGTGGAGGCGGCCCGCGTCGGGCGCGGCATCGTCGCCGCGCTGCGCACCGCCCACGAGGCGGGCATCCTGCACCGCGACGTCAAGCCCGCCAACGTGCTGCTGCGCGCCGACGGCAGCCCCGTGCTGACCGACTTCGGCATCGCCGCGCTGGGCGACTCCCCCGGCCTCACCGGCACCGGGGAGATCATCGGCTCGCCTGAGTACATGGCGCCGGAGCGGCTGCGCGGCATCGAGGGCGAGGCGTCCTCCGACTACTGGTCGCTGGTGCTGCTGCTGTACGTCGCCGTCGAGGGGCGCAACCCCTTCCGCCGCGACACGACGATGGCGACGCTCGCCGCCGTGCTCAACGGGCGCATCCCGCCCGCCGCCAACGCCGGGCCACTGGCTCCCGTCTTCCAGGCGGTGCTGCAGCCGGAGCCGTCCACGCGCCCTCCGGCCGAGTGGATCGAGCAGCAGCTGACCGCGATCGTGTCGGGACAGGCGACGGCCGCACCTTCCGTCCTGCCGTACACCCCGCCGCAGCCGGGCGGCCCCGCCTTCGGCGGCCCGCCCACGCCCGGCCAGGGCACGCCCGTGCCCGGCCCGTACGGCGCGCCGGGCGCGCCGCTCTACGGCGCCCCGCAGCACGGAGTGCCGCAGCACGGAGCCCCGCAGCACGGCGTGCCCTCCTACGTTTCGCCCGTGCACGGGGCGCCCACCGCGGGGTCGCCGATGCCGGGGTACGGCGCGCCGCAGTACCCCGGGCCCAAGCCGTACTACGGCGACCACCTGGCGCCGACCCAGATCAGCGGCCGCCGCTCCAAGGCCCCCGCGGTGATCGTGGGAACGGTCCTGGTCGCCGCCCTGGCCGCCGCCGGGCTCTACGTGCTGCCGGGCCTCCTGGACGGACCCTCCACGACCGTCACCGCCGACCCGACGAGCCTCACCCTGCCCTCACGCACCCCCGTCGCCGTCGACAAGCCCTCGACGGAGCCGACGGAGGAGGAGACCACCGAGGCGCCCGGCACCCTGCTGTCCCCCGCGGGCATGGCGGCCGTCATCGCGGCGCTGAAGGACGAACGCGGCGACACCAGGGCCTACGACCTGACGGTCTACCCGCAGCACATCAGCGTCAGCGTGCCGGTCAAGGGCCGCAAGAAGGCCTACGACAGCCTCACCTTCCGCGGCGGTCTCCTGGAGCCGGGCTCCAGCGGCACGTGGACCCGCGGCGGCGAGCCCGTCGACCTGGCCAAGGTCGACTGGAAGGTGATGATCGACGGCTTCAAGCGGGCCGACAAGGTGCTCAACGTCGACAAGCCCACCAGCCGCTACATGGTGATGTGGGCCGAGTGGGTCTTCAACAACCGCGGCGAACCGGCGCTCGGCTTCTACCTGAGCGACAAGTACGGCGGCGGCTACCTGGCCACCACCCTGACCGGCAAGGTGGTGGCCACGCATCCGGCCGAGGGCTAGAGCCGTTCGCGCAGGTCCTTGAGCAACCCGAGCGCGGCGTCGGCGATGACCGTGCCCGGCGGGAAGATCGCCGCCGCGCCCGCCGCGCGCAGCTCGTCGAAGTCGCCGGGCGGGATCACCCCGCCCACGACGATCATGATGTCGCCCGCGTCGAGCTCGTCGAGCGCCTGCTTGAGCGCGGGTACCAGGGTCAGGTGCCCCGCCGCCAGCGTGGAGACGCCGACGATGTGCACATCGGCCTCGACGGCCTGGCGCGCGACCTCCTCCGGCGTCTGGAACAGCGGGCCGACGTCGACGTCGAAGCCGAGGTCGGCGAAGGCGGTGGCGATCACCTTCTGGCCGCGGTCGTGGCCGTCCTGCCCCATCTTGGCGACCAGGATGCGGGGGCGGCGTCCCTCGGCGGCCTCGAAGTCGGCCGCCGCCTGCCGGACGAGCTCGATGTTGCGCACGGGCCCGGCCTCGTCTCGATACACACCGGAGATGGTACGGATCTGACCGGCGTGGCGGCCGAACACCTTCTCCAGCGCGTCGGAGATCTCCCCGACGGTTGCCTTGGCGCGGGCGGCGCGGATGGCCAGCTCCAGCAGGTTGTCGTCGCTCGCGGCGCCCTTGGTCAGGGCCTCCAGCGCCTCGTCTACCGCGCCCTGGTCGCGTTCCTCGCGCAGCCGCCGCAGCTTGTCGAGCTGCTGGGCGCGCACGGCGCTGTTGTCGACCTTGAGCACCTCGATCGGCTCGTCGGCCTCGGGACGGTACTTGTTGACGCCGATGACCGGCTGGCGGCCCGAGTCGATGCGCGCCTGGGTGCGGGCGGCGGCCTCCTCGATGCGGAGCTTGGGCAGCCCTTGGTCGATCGCCCTGGCCATGCCGCCGGCGCGCTCGACCTCCTGGATGTGCTCCCAGGCCTTGGCGGCCAGGTCGTGGGTGAGACGCTCGACGTAGAAGCTGCCGCCCCACGGGTCGATCGGGCGGGTGGTGCCCGACTCCTGCTGCAGCAGCAGCTGGGTGTTGCGGGCGATGCGGGCGGAGAAGTCGCCGGGCAGCGCGAGCGCCTCGTCGAGGGCGTTGGTGTGCAGCGACTGGGTGTGGCCCTGGGTGGCAGCCATCGCCTCGATGCAGGTGCGGGCGACGTTGTTGTAGACGTCCTGGGCGGTCAGCGACCAGCCGGAGGTCTGGCAGTGGGTGCGCAGCGACAGCGACTTGGGGTTCTTCGGGTGGAAGCCGGAGACGAGCTTGGCCCACAGCAGGCGAGCCGCGCGCAGCTTGGCCACCTCCATGAAGAAGTTCATCCCGACGCACCAGAAGAAGCTCAGCCTGGGCGCGAAGGAGTCGACGTCGAGCCCCGCCCCGATGCCCGCACGCAGATACTCCACGCCGTCGGCCAGGGTGTAGGCGAGCTCCAGGTCGCAGGTGGCCCCGGCCTCCTGGATGTGGTAGCCGGAGATGCTGATCGGGTTGAAGCGCGGCATCTCGCGGCTGGCGTAGGCGAAGATGTCCGAGATGATCCGCATCGACGGCGAAGGCGGATAGATGTAGGTGTTGCGGACCATGAACTCCTTGAGGATGTCGTTCTGGATGGTCCCGGCCAGCTGCGCGGGCGACACCCCCTGCTCCTCGGCGGCGACGATGTAGAGCGCCAGGATCGGCAGCACCGCCCCGTTCATGGTCATCGACACGCTCATGCGGTCGAGCGGGATGCCGTCGAACAGCTGGCGCATGTCGTAGATGGAGTCGATCGCCACGCCCGCCATGCCCACGTCGCCGGCCACGCGCGGGTGGTCGGAGTCGTAGCCGCGGTGGGTGGCCAGGTCGAAGGCGACGCTCAGCCCCTTCTGCCCGGCGGCCAGGTTGCGGCGGTAGAAGGCGTTCGACTCCTCGGCGGTGGAGAATCCGGCGTACTGCCGCACCGTCCACGGCTGGTTGACGTACATCGTGGGGTACGGCCCGCGCAGGTACGGCGCCGCGCCGGGATAGGTGCGCAGGAAGTCGAGACCGTCGAGGTCGGCGGCGTCGTAGACCGGCTTGACCTCGATGCCCTCCGGCGTCTCCCACGCCTGGCCCTCCACCGGGGCGCCGAGCGCCGCGGGCGCGGCGGGGGCGTAGTCGATGCGGGTGAAGTCGGGGATCGTCACAGCTGCACTCCCAGGTCCTCGAAGGTCTCGCGCAGCACGCCCAGCGCGTCGCATCCGGCGAAGAGGTTGGCGTCGACCCCAGCGTAGGAGCCCTTGCCCGCCAGCCAGATCTTCCTTGCCCCGGCCTTTCTGAGCGCCGCCGCCACGGCTTCGGCCTGCTCGCCGTACAGCTTGTCGCTGGAGCACAGGCACGCCACGGGCGTGCCGGCGGCGGCGAAGGCGGCGGCGATCCGCTCGGGGTCGGCGCCGGCTCCGGCGCTCTCGACGGCCAGGCCGCCGGCGCGGAACAGGTTGGAGGCGAACGAGGCACGCGCGGTGTGCACCGCCACGGGCCCGATGGTGGCCAGGAACACCTTCGGCCGCTCGTCCTGCGCGTCGGCGGCGTCACGCAGCCGTTCGTACGGCTCGGCGTAGCGGGCGGCGTGCACGCCCTCGCCGGAGCGGATCACCGGCCGCTCGTCGACGTCGGGGAACTCGCTCACCCCGGTGAGAGGCAGGCGCCGGTGCGCGATGTCGTCGTCGCGCCTGGAGCGGGTGGCGGCGATCCGCTCCTCGATCAGCGCGGCGGCGCCCTCGCCCGCGGCCTCGATCTCCTGGAACCACGCCCAGGCGGCGACGGCCAGGTCGTGGGTGAGCCGCTCCACGTACCAGGAGCCGCCCGCCGCGTCGGCCACGCGGCCCAGTGACGACTCCTCCAGCAGCAGCGACTGGGTGTTGCGGGCGATCCGGCGGGAGAAGGCGTCGGGCAGGCCGAGCACGGCGTCGAACGGCTGCACGGTGACCGCGTCTGCGCCGCCGACCCCGGCGCCGAAGCACGCGAGCGTCGTGCGGAGCATGTTCACCCACGGGTCTCGGGCGGTCATCATCGCCGAGGAGGTGACCGCGTGCTGCACCTGGACGCCTTCACCGGCGGCGCCGCACGCCTCGGCGACGCGGGCCCACAGGCGGCGCGCGGCGCGCAGCTTGGCGATCGTGGCGAACTGGTCGGCGGTGGCGCAGTAGCGGAACTCCAGCTGCCCGAGCGCCTCCCGCACGCTCAGCCCGCCCGCGGTGAGCGCGCGCAGGTGCGCCACCCCCAGCGCCATCGAGCAGCCGAGCTCCTCCACGTCGCTCGCGCCCGCGTCGTGGTACGGCGTGGCGTCGACGACCACGGCGCGCAGACCTGGGTGTTCGTCGGCGCAGCGGCGCGCCAGCTCCACCAGCTCGGGCGTCTCCAGCGTCGCGCCCAGCGTGCCCGACAACGGGGTGCCCCGCTCGGCGGCCAGCGCGAACAGCACCTCGGCGGCCCGTGCCGTGTCGGGGCCAGCCTGCAGCACGACGGGTGCCAGGTCGAGCAGCACGTCCTTGAGCACGCCGGGAAGGGCGTCGGGCGGCAGGGCCAGCCACAGCGAGGTGACGCCGTTCTCCAGGTCGGCCATGACCGCCTCCGGGTCGGCCACGGCGTGGCGCTGCCGGATGTCCCATCCGCGCCCCGCCGGTCGCAGTTGCGAGCCCTCGGGCAGGTCGGAACAGTCGTAGAGCGGGGCGATCCGGATCCCGTCGTAGGTCGGGGTGGCCAGGAAGTCCTCGGGATCGGCGATGTCCGCCGCCCCGGACTTGCGCAACACCGCGAGGGCCAGGGCGCGCCAGTCCTCGCGGGTCGTGGGGGTGAAGTCCGCCGCCAGTTCCATGTTCGGATGGTAAGCGATCGCCGCCCGAACAAGGCTCCGGGGTCAGGATTGAGGGGTACCCCAGGTCAGCGTCCACGTCAGGGGACCCACGATGCCGTCGTCCTCGATGCCCACGCTGCGCTGGAAGCGGCGGCACACGTCACGCGACTGCGCGCCGTAGGCGCCGTCGGCCGTCAGCTCCCAGCCCCGCCGCACCATCTGGCGCTGCCAGGTGCGCACGTCGTCGCCGCGCATGACCGGCGGATACCGCAGCAGGCGTCCGGGGAACTCGGGCGGCCCGCCCTCGCCTCCCGGCCGCGGCGCCCCGCGTCGCACCCACGCGTACAGCTTGTCGCCGGGGCAGTCGGTGGCGTAGCCGTCGCGGTGCCCCTTGATCTCGTTGCCCGCGTTGCCCTTCTCGCGCAGGAACTCGATGGCGTCGCGCACGCCGTGCAGGAGCCCGTCGGGCGGGGTGACCAGGCCGGTGGAGCCGACGAGGCCCAGGACGGCGTAGTGCCCGGCGTTGAGCCCGGCGCCGTTGGCCGCGGGCAGGTGGTAGAGGCCGCGGCCCTCGAAGACCTCCCGATGCGGACACGCGACATAGCTGTAGCCGATGTCCAGCCAGCCGTTGCCGTCCATGTGGTGGTTCTGGATCGCCTGGACGAGGGCCACGCACCTGCTGTGGTCGGTGGCCAGGCCGGGGTCGACGTGGCCGCCGGTGTAGTGCACCTTGACGCCGCGGGTGGAGTCGAGTTGCGTGTAGCTCCCTTGGGGTGGACGAGCGTCCCATTCGCCCCTTAAGACCAGGTCAATGGCCACGGCGGTCTCCTGTCGGTCGCGCGTTGGCTGACTGTAACGCGCCGTGACCTGGACAGGCGGGAAATCCTGGAGATCGGTCTGACTGGGCGAACGTGCGGGATCAGTCACACGCCAGATAGGTACCCTTGCCCGGCACGGTGACCAGCATCCCCCGTTCGCGCAGGATCGCTATCGCCCGGCGAACCGTCGACACCGAGACGTCGTAGTGCTGGGCGAAGCGCTGCTCCGACGGCAGGGGCGGCTCCGGTCGCCACTCTTCGTCACGGATGCGGCGTTCGAGATCCTCGGCGATCTCGACGTAACGCTGGCCGCGGCGACGCCGGGCCTTCCGCGCCTCCTCGGGGCCGATGAACGACCCCTGGCCCTGCCGCGTGTAGACCACGCCCTCTTCGCGCAGCAACCCGATGGACTTGCGCGCCGTGATCCTCGACACCCCGTACTCCGCCACAAGCTCCGCCTCGGACGGCACCCGGTCGCCTGCTTCCAGTTCGCCGTCTGCGATCCGGCTTCGAATCCGGTCGGCGAGCTGCTGGTAGAGCGGGACACGGTCTTGTGGGTCGAGCACGGACCGCAGGCTAGACGTCTCATTTCCAGGCTCCCCGCCCGACTCCCACTGCTTACCTGTTCTATGACAAGTCTCTGGCAGACCTAAGACAAGTTGGGTATCGTTACAGGCAGAAGCTCATCGGGAGGGCATGATGATCGAGCCGGTCCGACGCTATGGCTACGCCTGGATGGAGATCACCTCACGCTGCCAGCTCGAGTGCGTGCACTGTTACGCCTCGTCCGGCCCGCGTGGTGATCACGGCGTGATGACCGCCGCCGACTGGATGACGACACTCGGCCAGGCCGCAGTGGTCGGCGTTCACAGCGTCCAGTTCATCGGAGGCGAGCCGACCATCCACCCCGAACTGCCCGCCCTCCTCGAACGGGCGGCCTCACTCGGGCTGAACATCGAGGTCTACTCCAACCTGCTCCGCGTGCCGGAGTCCCTGTGGCAGGCCCTGGTGCGATCCAGGTCGAAGCTGGCCATCAGCTTCTACAGCACCGATGTGGTCGAGCACCGCCGGATCACCGGCCGCGACGGGGTGAGCGCCACGATGGCCAACCTTCGCGAAGCCGTCCGGCGTGGCATTCACGTCCGCGCTGGGGTCGTCAAGATCATCCCAGGTCAGCGGGTCGTCGAGGCCGCGACCCAGCTCAGGGAGGCGGGAGCGGCCGAGGTGGTAATCGATCGGATGCGACTGCTGGGGAGGCCGGCGCCGGGGGCGAACGACGAGTTCCAGCTGTGCGGGAGATGCGGCGACGGCCGCTTCGCCGTACTGCCGGACGGGTCTCTCACCCCCTGCCCGCTGGCTCGCTGGAAGCGGGTGGGCAATGTCCTGCGTCAGCCGTTGGCCGACGCGCTCACCGGCATGCCCGCGCCGGCGGTTTCCGAGGGAAACGCGTGCTTCCCCGCCAACTGCCTGCCGATGAACGACTGCGCACCGAACATGCGCTCTAGGGAGTGATCACCCGGGCCTCGGTGACGATGGCGGTGATGAGGTCGTTCGGGGTGACGTCGAAGGCCGGGTTGAGCGCGCGGCTGCCCTCGGGCGCCAGCCGTACCCCACGGACGGTGACCACCTCGTCGTCGCCCCGGTCCTCGATCTCGATGTGCTCGCCGGACGGGGTGGCGGCGTCGATCGTGCTCTCCGGCGCGACGACGATGAACGGCACGCCCGCCCGCCTGGCGCCGAGCGCCAGCGCGTAGGAGCCGATCTTGTTGGCGGTGTCGCCGTTGGCGGCCACGCGGTCGGCCCCGATGAGGACCGCGTCCACGCCGGTGGTCAGGAGGTAGGGCCCCGCGGAGTCGACGACGAGCCGGTACGGCGCCGCCATGCGCTGGAGTTCCCAGGCGGTGAGGCGGGCTCCCTGCAGCAGCGGGCGGGTCTCCAGGGCGAGCACCTCGGCCAGGCGCCCGCGTTCGTGCAGGGTCTGGACGACGCCGAGGGCGGTGCCGCGCTCGACGCAGGCCAGGCCTCCGGTGTTGCAGATCGTCATGATCCGGGCGTCGCCCGGGGTGAGTGACTGCACGAGGTCGGCGCCGCGCTCGCCCATGGCGCGGCAGGCGGCGATGTCGTCGTCGCGCAGCCGCAGGGCGGTCTTGAGCGGGTCGTCGGCGCTGCCCGTCACCTGGTCGACGCCCCAGGCGAGGTTGACGGCGGTGGGCCGGGCGGCGCGCAACCGGGCGATCTGCTCACGGTCACCTCCGGCCATGACGACGCCGAAGGCGCCCGCCACGCCGAGGGCGGGCGCGCCGCGGACCGCGAGCCGCCGGATGGCGTCGATCAGGTCGTCGACCGTGGTGATGCGCAGCATGACCAGCCGGTCGGGCAGCAGGGTCTGGTCGACGAGCTCGATGGCTCCGTCGACCCAGTCGATCGTGCGCATGGCCGCATTCTCCCCCACCCGGGGAGAATCACGGCGGTCAGCAGGCGGTCGTGGTGATCGCCTGCGTGTAGGTCTCGGGCGGCCCGCCGTTGAAGGTGACCTTCTGGCCGGTCGAGCCGCCCAGGTCGGCGAGCGGCACCCGCCAGACGTGGCGCCCGTCGTCGGAGGAGGCCAGCGGGGTGCCCGGCTGCTGCTGCCAGGTCCAGCCGGGCCCGGCGTGCTTCAGCAGCCGGTTGTTCTCGATCATGTAGTCGGCCCCGTCGAGCCCGGTCGTCGCGTCATGATCGGCGTCGACGAAGACCCGGTAGTGCTCGACCTCGTCGAGGTAGGTGGCCTCGTAGCGGGCCTCGGAGGCGGTCACGCAGGCGGAGGCGCCGGCGATCGTGCTCGCGGCGGCGGGCGGGGTGGTGATCTTCAGCGAGGTGCTCAGGTCGCCGACGTTGCCGGCCGCGTCCGTCGCCCGCACGCGGAAGCGGTAGGCGGTGGCCGGGTCGAGGCCGTTCACGCGCAGCCGGTTGTCGTAGGTGTGGCCGAGGGAGACGCCGTCGCGGAAAACCTCGTAGCTCACGGTGGCGACGTTGTCGTAGGGGTTGTTCCAGGCCAGGTCGACGCGGGAGGCGGTGGTGCCCGACCGGGTGGTGCCGCGCAGGCCGTCGGGCGGGTCGGGGCGGCGGGTGTCGGTGATCCCGGCGATGCGCACCAGCTCGGGATGCCAGTAGGTCGGCAGCGTGTCCCAGGGGAAGCCGAGTGCGGCGTTCGGGTCGCCCGGCCGGGTGGGGTCGAAGATCAGCTTGTCGTCGGTGACGTAGACGAAACCGGCGTTGTTCGCCTTGGACCTGGCCACGGCGTCGTTCATGGCGGCCTCGTCGGGGGCGTCGTAGACCAGGTGCCAGAACTTGCGCGGGTTGGGGTGGTTCAGCTCCCAGGCGGGTGGGGTGAAGCTCAGGTAGGAGGCGTAGGTGTGCTCGAAGGTCAGGATCGTCGTGGCGATGCGCTCGTAGCACTGCGGCACGCTCACGCCCGGGTTGATCACGATGTAGGCGTTGGGATGGTTGTCGCTGATGTAGTCGCTGATCTCGGCGTAGGCGTCGACGTAGAGGTCGTCGGCGCCGCAGGTGGCCGGGGTCTGGTCCAGGAAGACCCCGGCGACCCCGTCGTAGAGGTCGAACCACTCGTCGAGGTCGGCCTTGATCTGCGTGCTCCAGGCGGCCATGGTGGTGGTTCCCTGGCGCGTGGTGTGGCCGGTGGTGCCGAGGTAGCCGGTGTCGACGTAGCCGAGCGGCAGGGCTCCGGTCGCCCGGATCCTGCCGATCGCCTCCGTCCAGGCCGGATGGGCCGGCGACTGGGCCTTGCGCTGGGAGCCGTTGACCACGACCAGCTCCAGCGTGGGCACGTTCTGCGCGAGGCGGGCGAACCGCTCGCGGCCGTCGGGAGTGTCCGGCCCCCAGTAGGCCGGGATGGCCACCAGCTGGCGCTGGACGGCGACGACGGTCTGCGGGGCTGCGCTCAGCGCCAGTGCGAGGACAATCCGTAACCAGGACACCGGCTCATGATAATCACGATCGGTGCCCGGGTCATCATTCTCCGTATATCAGCGCTCCGCCAGCACTATCACCGAGTCACGACGGCCGAGGGTCAGGCGCTTGCGCTTGTCGGGGTTGAGCACGATGCCGTAGTGCGGCGGCACGTTGGTGTAGGCCACCAGGCGGTAGCCGATGGCGGTCTCCCCCCGGCGGCGGGCCGACTCGACGATGGTCGCGAAGTCCACCTCGACGCCCGGCTGCACGTAGTCGGCGGCGGGACGCGGGTAGATCTCCGAGCCGCGCGAGTCGAAGAGGTAGGCGAACACGTCGGCCAGGTGGCGGTTCTCGGCCAGCTGGGCCAGCAGCAGGCCGATGACGGTGTCGCTGATCACGATGTCGTCGGCCTCGGTGACCTCGGCCAGGGCGCGGTTGCTCTCGTCGTGCATCTCGCTGACGATCGAGTACCGCTGGCCGTACCTGCTCTGCATGTCGCGCAGCTGCAGCAGCGTCATGAGGGTGCGCGTGTCGGCGTGCTGCGGCTTGTAGCGGTCGTCGGAGAGCACGATGACGTGGTCGAACAGGTCGAGGCCGAGCGACTCCAGCGCGTAGCGGTCGGTGGTGTCGCACTCCTTGACGTTGATCTTGAGGTTCTGCGGAGCCGCCAGGTCCGCCCCGGCGCGGGGGTGGTCGGTGGCGATGTCGAGGGTGGAGCCGGGGGCCACGTAGCCGTCGAGGTAGCCGATGATCTGCTCGGCGCGGCCGTTCCAGTTGAGGATCAGCGTGCGTTCCGGCTCGACCGGCGGGTGATCGCCCGCCACGATGGCGGTCTCGATGGGCTTGGCCGGCTCGCTCGCCAGCTGGATGACCGAGTCGTCGTGGCTGATCAGGACGAGCTGGTCGGCCTTCTCGATCACGGTGTCCATGGGCGGGTTGAGGACGACGCCCGAGGGGCGGCTCAGGCCCATGAGGGTGGCGGTGTGGTAGGCCTGCAGCGCCTCGCCGTACGTCCGGCCGGCCAGCGACGTCTCGGTGCGCAGGTAGATCTCGCCGCCGTCGAAGTTGAGCAGGTCCATGCAGACGACCGACATGCCCGACTGGCGCGAGGACTGCACGATCAGGCGCGAGGCGGTGTCGTCGGAGTCGACCAGGTGGACGGCGGCGCCTCCGGCCAGCCGCGCGGCGGCCAGGTTGCGGCCCGAGGTGAGCGCGGCCACCACCGGCGGGTGGTTGCCGCTGCGCTTGGCCAGGGCCAGGAGGATCTTCATGACGTGCGCGTCTGGGTCGTCGCCCTCCGGGGAGATGACCACGATCGAGCGGGCCGCGCCCAGGTTCATGAGCTCCAGGTCGCGGGGCTCGGTGGGGCGGCCGGTGCGGCAGACGATGCGGGTCCTGCCGGTGTCGCCGAGCCGCTCGCGCAGCTCCTCCTCCATGGTCGGCTTGTCGCGGTCGGCCAGGATGGTGATGGCCGAGCTCTTCTGGCTGGCGTGCGCCTTGACCAGCTCGCCGACGATGGTGGCGACCTGGTCGGACCAGCCGAGCACCACGGTGTGGCCGCGCTCGACGACCTGGGAGCGTCCCCGGCGCAGGCGGTCGACCTTGGCCTTCATGCCGTTGGACAGCAGGCCGATGAGGATGCTGACGATGAACAGCCCGCCGAGCGACCCGGCGAGCATGATCGCCATGAATGGCACGGTGCCCTTGTCGCTGGCGAGTTTGCTGGGGTTCAGCGCGTGGATGAAGGCGAGCCAGAACACCTCCCCCGCGCTGGTGTCGGGGCTGGGCTCGTGCGGAGTCAGCCACAACACCAGCAGACCCATCACCACGACAAGGCCGACGGAGACCAGGGCCAGCCAGCCGACGAGCGCGGCTGTTCCCTTGGCCATGGTGTTGTCGAACCAGTATCGAGCGCGCTGGCGGAACGTCGCCCTGGACACCCCGAAACCTCCAGTTGGGCGGAAATTTGCCGACAAGACACGGTAAATCACTCAAGAGCCGTCTGTGCACCGAGTGCGGAATTGGTGCAGGTGACGCGTGGTGCGGAGAAAGGTGTCGTTACCCTTCCGTGCCGCGACGGCGGACCGCCGGGCGCTCAAGGGGCGCAGACACCCATGAGCCAGGACCATAGATGACGATCACGACATTTTTGGCAGGTGTACCGTAGCGCCATGGTCTTCCCCCTGGAACCGGACGATCCCCCGCAACTGGGGCCTTACCGTCTGGCGGGGCGTCTGGGCGAGGGCGGCCAGGGCGTGGTCTACCTCGGCTTCGACGGCGCGGGCGAGCGGGTGGCGGTCAAGCTGCTCAGCCACGGCGACCGCGAGACCCGCGCCCGCCTGGCCAGGGAGCTGCAGGCCCTGGAGAGCGTGGCGTCGTTCTGTACGGCACGCGTGCTCGACGCCTCCGTGGAGCATCAGCGGCCCTGGGTCGTCAGCGAGTTCGTCGACGGGCCCTCGCTCGCCCAGCGTGTCTATGACAAGGGCCCGATGCGCGGCGGCGAGCTCGAACGCCTGGTCATCGGCACCGCGACCGCGCTGGCGGCCATCCACGCGGCGGGCGTCGTGCACCGCGACTTCAAGCCCGGCAACGTGCTGCTCGGCCCCGACGGACCGCGCGTCGTGGACTTCGGCATCGCCCGCGCCGAAGGCGCTTCGACGATGACATCGGGGCTGATCGGGACGCCCGCCTACATGGCGCCCGAGCAGATCAACGGCTCCGCGGCCTCGCCCGCGTCCGACGTGTTCGCGTGGGCGGCGACGATGCTGTACGCGGCGACGGGCAGCAGCCCGTTCGGGGCGGACACGGTGCCGGCGGTGATGCAGCGGGTGCTGTTCGCCGAGCCGGACGTGTCGGTGTTCCCGCCGCGGTTGCGGGGGTTGCTCGGCGCGGCGCTCTCCAAGGACCCCACGCAGCGGCCTCCGGCCCGCGACCTCATGGTCGCCCTCGTGAACCCGGGCACCTCTGGGCCGCAGCCAAGCTTCCCGCCGTCGCAGCCGGGCTTCCCGGTGTCGCAGCCGGGCGGGGTGCACGGCGGCGGCGCCCAGGGTGGTCCCTTCGCGGCGGCGATGGCGTCGCGGCCCCCCGGCACCACCGGCCCCGCCTCCCCCTCCGCGCCGACGGCGCCGGGGTCCGGCCGCTCGCGGCGCGGCCTGGTCGTGAGCTCGGTGGCGATCGTGGCGGCCCTGGCCGTGCTGGCGGGCGTGGTTCTCTGGCTGAACCGCGGACCGGCCACCACCCTCACCACCGTGGTGACGCCCGCCCCTACGGGCGCCGCGAAATCCGACCCGGTGCCCAGCCAGGACGACACGGGACCCGGACAGGACGACACCACGCCCAGCCAGGACACAACGCCAGGCCAGGACGACACGACTCCCCCGCAGCGGACCAGGCCCCCCGCCCAGGAGAACGCGAAGATCCCCGAGAGGTTCGCCGGCACCTGGTCGGGCCAGACCACCTCGACGAACCCCATGAACGCCGACGGCGCCGTCAACACCGTCGTGCTCACGCCCGGCGAGTCGACGGCGCAGTGGAGCGAGAAGGACGCCACGGTCGACTGCACGGCCACCATCGAGCTGGTCAGCGTGAAGGGGAACACGCTGACCTTCTCCCTGGGCACCAGCAAGGGCGGCTGCATCCCGGGAACGATCTGGCTCGACCTCGAGGGCGACGACCTCACCTACACCTACCGCGACACCCCCGGCATGGAGCTCGTCACGGAGACCGGCAAGCTGCGCAAGCAGTGACGCCCGTGCGTCCCCGCCCGTTCAGGCGGTCACACCAGGGCGCCCTCGCGGGCCACGACGCGTCCGCCCTTGACGACCAGCGACCGCACCGGCCGCACGCACACGGCCTCGGCCGGATTGCGCGTGTCGACCGCGACGAAGTCGCCCGCGTCGCCCACGGCGAAGCCCGCGCGGCGACCGGTCAGCGTGGCTCCGCCGTACGTGGCCGCCTCCAGGGCGATCTCGATGTCCTCGTCCTGGACGAACCCGGCCCGCTGGGCCAGGAAGAGGGTGCGCTCCAGCATGTCGCCGGTGCCGTACGGGCTCCACAGGTCGCGCACGCCGTCGTTGCCCGCGCCGACCGGGACGCCGGCCTCGCGCAGCTTCTTCAGCGGCAGCGAGATCGACGGCGCGACGGTGGCCAGGCCGATGCCGGTCTCGGCGAGGGCGGCGATGACGCGGTCCTGGACGGCGGGTGCCGCCTCGCCCAGGCAGTAGCCGTGGGAGATGGTCACCTTGCCGCCGAGGCCGCGCGCCCTGGTCTGCTCGATGATCAGGTCGTACTGCCAGATGCCCATGTCGCCGCGGTCGTGCAGGTGGATGTCGACGCCGGAGCCGTGCTTCTCGGCGAGTCCGAAGACGATGTCGAGGTGGCGCACCGGGTCGTTCTCGAGCCCGGCGGGGTCGATGCCGCCGACGAGCTCCACGCCCTCGGCCAGGGCCCGGTCCATGAGCTCTTCCGTGCCGGGGCTGATGAGCAGGCCGGTCTGCGGGAAGGCGACCATGTCCAGCGTGATGCGGCCGTCGAGGCGGGCGACCGCCTCGCGCACGGCCTCGACGGCGGCCAGGCCCTGGTAGGGGTCGATGTCGACGTGGCTGCGCACGTGCGTGGTGCCGCTGACGATCATGTTGGTGAGCAGCGAGTGGATGTAGTCGGCGCTCGGGATGCCGGCCTCGGCGCGCCGCTCCACGCCGCCGCGGATCTTGCCCATGAGGCCGGGGCCGGAGGTGTGCGGCAGCCAGGGGCCGCCCCACATGGTCTTGTCGACGTGCGCGTGGGCGTCGACGAAGCCGGGCAGCAGGAGCTTGCCGTCGAGCCGCTCGACCGGCGTGCCGGGTCCGGCGTCCGTGAGGGGGGCCACGAGGCCGTCGCGGATGTACAGGTCGGTCGGTTCCGGTGAGCCCCACAGCCGGGCGTCGCGAAGCAGCAGTTCAGCCATACGATCGAGCTTAATGGTATACCGTTACGTCGCAAAATCCGTGGACATGTCATCTCTCGCGCGAGGATCATGGCGGGCATGTCCGTGATGAGGGAGGTTCCCTTCCGCGCACCATCCCCGACCCCCGACCAGACGTACGGCGAGCTGCCGGTCGCGCTGACGATCGACGACTCCGACTCCGCGATCGACGTCATCGACGCCCTGGCCCTGTCACCCTTCGCGAACGGCACCCAGCCCTGGTACGTCCAGGCCGACCTGGAACGGGTGCGCCCCGACGCCACCCTGCGCCCCGCCCGCGGCGAGGTCGTCAGGGTGGCGCGCATCGACGACGAGGAGTCGCGCCTGTTCCGCGGCGACGGCTGGACCATGCGCGTGGTCCGCTACGCCAACCGCAACGTGCGCGTGGGCGTCACCGCCGTCACCGAGGACCTGGCCGCGACGCTGCTGCGCGAGGTCACCACGGACGTGGAGGAGCCCGCACCGGAGGCCGAGCACGTCAAGATGGGCTTCTGGTGGAACAACGGCCACTGCGGCCAGCGCCGCTCCAAGCCCATCACCGCCCAGCCGTGGCCGGAGATCCGCCGCAACTACTCCGCCCGCGCCCACGACCCTCTGGCCCGCCTGATGGCCACCCGCCCCGACGACGTGCACGGCCGCCTCGTGCTGCTGCACGGACCGCCCGGCACCGGCAAGACCACCCTGCTGCGCACCCTCGCCCACGAATGGCGCGACTGGTGCAAGGTCGACTGCGTGCTCGACCCGGAGCTGCTGTTCAACAGCCCCGGCTACCTCATGGAGGTGGCCGTCGGCCACGACGAGAAGCGGTGGCGGCTGCTCGTGCTCGAAGACTGTGACGAGCTGATCGGGGAGGGCGCGAAGTACGCCTCGGGGCAGGGGCTGTCACGCCTGCTCAACCTCACCGACGGGCTGCTCGGCCAGGGGCGCGACGTGCTGGTGGCCATCACCACCAACGAGGATCTGGCCCGGCTGCACCCCGCGGTCATCCGGCCGGGGCGCTGCCTGGCGCAGATCGAGGTGGGGGCGCTGACCGGCGAGGAGGCGACGACCTGGCTGGGCCGCCCGCACGAGCAGGCGACGCTGGCCGAGTTGTACGCCGCCCGCGACGACCGCCCGATCGCCCGGGCCGCGACAGAGGACGGCTCGACCGGCCTCTACCTCTGAACGACAACGACACCGGGCCACAACACCGGGCCACCACACCGGGCCACCACAACACCGGGCCACGGCGCGGGCCGCTACGTCTGAACGGCCGAGAGCGGCTCGACCGGCGCGCGGGCGGCGATGCGGGCGGCGAGGACGTGCTTGCAGGGCCCGCGCGACCCTCGATGGTCGAACCACCACGGGCACGTGCACGACCCCGCCGCCAGGTCGACCCTCCGCTCCCCGCCGCCGGTGGTCACCGTGGCGGCGGCGCCGTCGAGCCGCACCGCGCCCGACTGCGCCAGGGACCTGGCGGCCGTCAGGCGCGGGTTGAGCTCGGCCACCTGCTCGCGGTCGTAGGGCAGCTCGCGGTGGAAGTGGGCGGCCTCGTGCAGGTCGTAGCCGACCCGCCCCGAGGTGCCGAGCTGGGTGAGGGCGGAGCGCACCCGCGCGATCGGCAGGCCGGAGCGTTCGGCGAGCAGGCCGAGTTCGACCGAGGGCTCGAAGTTGAGCAGCATGCCGATCACGTCGGCGTCTCCGGCCGCCTCGTCGGTGGCCAGGTCGTCGAGGACCGCGCCCTCGCCGGAGAAGCCGCGCCACGGCTGGGGCGACAGGGCCAGGGTGTAGCGCATGCCCGGCAGCTCCAGCTCCCAGGCGCCGGCGGCGGGGCCGTCGCCGGCGGCCGGGCCGTACACGCGCAGCGCCTTGGCGAAGCGCAGCAGCGGCATCAGCGTGGCCAGCCGTCCGGCGCCGGCCAGGCAGACCGAGCCTGGCGCGGCCTGGTGCGTGACGCGCAGGTCGCGGCCGGTGGGCGCCACCCAGACCGTGGCGGAGGCACGTTTGGGCAGGCCGCGCAGGAATCGCACGGCGTTCGGTCCGCGCAGTTCGGCGCGCAGGTCGAATCCGGCGGAGATGACCTGCGCCTCGGCGAAGCCGCGCAGCCAGCGTGAGGGCAGCGGCACCTTCTTCTCCACCACGGCGCCGCCGAGGGTGGTGACCGCCATCTCGTCGGGTCCGACGCCGAGGTGGAGCGGGTCGCGCCCGCCGACGCGGGCCAGGGCCTCGCGCAGGGGGCCGTTGACGTCGACGTTGGTGGTGCCGCGGTCGATCACGTCGCCGTCGAGGGCGGCCAGGTCGAGCCGGGCGTAGACGCCGCCGCAGGCGGAGAACGACTCCAGCCGCAGCCGGTGGCCGTCGCAGGTGACCACGGGGTCGCGGGTGAAGCCGGGGCGGGGCTGGTGGTAGCGGGCCATGGCGACGTCGGCCAGGGCCAGCAGCCCGGCGGCTGCCGGGGCTGCCTCGGTGATCAGGCCGCTGAAGAAGCGGGGGTGGGCCGCGGTGCCGGACAGCGCCCGGCCCCCGGAGGTGGACAGGTCCAACCGGGAGCCGTCGAGCGTGGAGGGTCCGGCGTAGGAGTACGCCTGCACGGCTGAAGTCATGCCACGGACAGTAGAGATCACCCCCGACAGTTCGGGGTCAGGTCCAGAAGACCGCCACGGCCGCTGTCAGGGCGGCGAGCACGCCGGCGGCGTAGAACATCCCGGGCGACTTGACCCGCTGCCGGGTCCCGGCGATCGCCACCGCCAGCACGATGAGGTCGAGCACCAGCTTGACGCCCATCTTGGGATTGTTCACCGGCAGGTCGAGCGCATAGCGGGAGCCGATGAGCGCCGCCCCGGTGACGGCCTGGCCGATCGCTCCGCCGATCATGTAGCTGCCGATCTCCGGCTGCTTGATGCGCATCTGGTAGAAGAACCCGCCCACCATGGCCGCGAATCCCGCCAGGTGGCCGAAAAGAAGGACGAGCCGCACGATTTCCATGACCGACACGCTGGTCCACCAGGACGAGAAGGGCATCCGACCGGGGTAGGCCGTCGCCGTACGTCCACAGGAGTACGTAAACCTTCCGATGTCCCGGCCCGGCGGAGCGACCAGAATCGGGCCGGTGGTCACCAGCGTCGCCCTGCACCGATTCGTTCCGGAGGGCCCTTTCGAGGATGGTTTCGGCAGCCGGGAGGATCCCTTCGGCGCCGGACGCGTCACCTGGCCGCGCCGCCGCTGGACCGGCCCCGAGCAGGAGATCGGCTTCCCGGCCAGGGAGCTGGTCGCCTCGTGGATCGCGCGTACCCCGCCGGGCAGCTGGCTGGAGGTGGAGCTGCGGGCCCGCACCGAGGGCGGCGAGCTGACCAGGTGGTATTGCATGGGCCGCTGGGCCGAGCACGAGGGCGACATCCACCGCACGTCGCTGCCCGGCCAGGGCGACGGCCACGCCGACGTGGCGGTCGACACGCTGGTGGCCAGGCAGCCGCTGACCGCCTACCGGATCCGGCTGACGACGTACGGCGAGGCGGCCCGGGTGGATCTGGTCAGCGTGATGGCCTCCGCGACGCTCCCCCAGGTGATCGAGCCGTCGCCCCCCACGACGGCGGCCCGGCTCGACGTGCCGCCCTTCTCGCAGAAGGCGCACACCGGACATCACCCCCAGTGGGACGGCGGCGGCCAGAACTGGTGCAGTCCCACCTCGGTCGCGATGGTCCTGGCGTACTGGGGTGTGGGCCCGGCGGACGACGAGCTCGGCTGGGTGGGCGGCGACGACCCGCGCCCGCAGGTCGACCACGCCGCCAGGGGCATGTACGACCACAGCTACCAGGGCACCGGCAACTGGCCCTTCAGCCTGGCCTACGCCGGGAGGTACGGCCTGACCGGATGCGTCACGCGGCTGCGTTCCCTGGCCGAGCTGGAGCGTTTCATCGACGCGGGCATCCCGGTGATCACCTCGCAGTCCTTCAAGGCCTGCGAGCTGCCGGGCGCCGGATACTCCACGACCGGCCACATCCTGGTCGTCACCGGCTTCACCGAGGCGGGCGACGTGGTCGTCAACGATCCGGCCGCTCCCGACGACTCCGAGGTGATTCGTGTCTACCCGAGGGCAGCGTTCGATCACGTGTGGCGCAGAAGCAGCGGCTCGGGCGGGATCGCCTACGTGATCCATCCCCCCGGAGTCGATCTTCCACCAACCGACGGCAACTGGTGAGTTCATGAGCATTGAGGCCATTGACGTGGCACGCACCGACGGCGGCCCCCTGTGGGTGTCGGCCGTCTCCACCCCCGAGGGCCTGGAGGCCTGGTGGGACGAGCCGCGGCCGCACGAGGGCGGGCGCCGCTGCGTCGTACGGCGCACCCCGGACGGCCGCGTCGAGGACGTGCTGCCGCCCGGGTGGAACGCCCGCAACCGGGTCATCGAGTACGGCGGGCGTTCGTGGCTGCCGATGCCGGACGGCGGCCTGGTGTTCACGAACTGGGCCGACCAGCGCGTGTACCGGCTGGCGGGCGGCGAGATCACGCCCATGACGCCGGAGGGCACGGCACGCTACGCCGACCTCTACCGTCCGCCGGGCAGCGACGAGATCTGGGCCGTGCGCGAAGACCACGACGAGCGCGACATCGTCGCCCTCGACGGTACGAACGTCACCACGCTCGTCAAGGCGCAGCACTTCGTGATGAACCCCCGCCTGTCCCCCGACGGCACCATGGTCGCCTGGATCGGCTGGGACCACCCGAACATGCCCTGGGACGGCACCGAGCTGTGCGTGGCCTTCCTCGACGACCCGTCGTCCCGCACGGTGATCGCCGGAGGGCCCGGCGAGGCGGTCGTCCAGGCCGAATGGCGCGACACCGGCAGCCTCTACGCGGTCACCGACCCCACCGGCTGGTGGAACCTGCACGTGGTCGGCCTCGACGGCGACACGCGCAACCTCGCCCCGCTCCCGATGGAGTTCGGCGACGCGGTGTGGAAGCTCGGCAACACCTGGTTCGCGGTGTGGGGCGACAAGCTCGTCACCCTGTACGGCACCGCCGACGGCAGGCGGCTGGGGGTGCTCGACCCCGAGACCGGGAAGCTGAGCGACCTGGGCGGCCAGGCGTCGTGGTGGTCGTCGAGCGTCGCCGTGGCCGGGGCGACGGCGGTGGGCGTGGCCGCCTCGCCGTACGAGCCCTCCCGGGTCACGGCGGTGGACCTGGCGAGCGGCGCCCACACCGCGCTGTCGGCGGCCAAGCCAGTCCCGGCGCGCGAGCTGGTCCCCGTGCCGGAGCCGACGGTCGTCGAGGGCGTGCACACCCACCTCTACCGGGCGCGGGACACCCCCGGGCCGTGGCTGGTGTTCGTGCACGGCGGGCCGACCAGCAGCAGGCCGCCCGTGCTCGACCTGGAGATCGCCTACTTCACCACCCGCGGGTACGGCGTGGCCCAGGTCAACTACGGCGGCTCGACCGGGTACGGCAGGGCCTACCGCGAGCGGCTGCGCCACCAGTGGGGCGTGGTCGACGTGCAGGACTGCGCGAAGGTGGCGCGGGGCCTGGTGGCGATGGGCCTGGCCGACGCCTCGCGCATCGCGGTCAGGGGCGGCAGCGCGGGCGGCTGGACCACGGTGGCGGCGCTGGCGCACACGGACGTGTTCGCCGCGGGCGTGGCCCACTACGCGATCACCGACCCGGAGAGCTGGGCGGCCGAGACACATGACTTCGAGTCGCGCTACCTCGACGGCCTGGTCGGCCCGCTGCCCGAGACGCGCGAGCGCTACATCCAGCGTTCGCCGCTGCTCAACGCCTCGCGGGTGAACGCCCCGTGCCTGATGATGCACGGCCTGGAGGACGCGATCGTCGATGTCGGACAGGCCGAACGTTTCGTCGCCGAACTGGACAGACATGGCAAAGAGTGGGCCTTGCTCACCTTCCCCGGCGAGCAGCACGGCTGGCGCCGGGAGGAGACTATCGTCGCGGTGCTCGAAGCCGAGCTCGATTTCTATGAGGAGAACCTGTGAAGTCCGTCGGGGAGATCTGCTCCGATCTGATCAGATTCGACACCACCAATCCCGGCTCGGGTGAGCGCCCGGCGGCGGAGTACGTCGCCACGCTGCTGGCCGACGCCGGCATCCAGCCCGTGGTATTCGAATCGGCGCCCAAGCGCACCACCGTCGTCGCCAGGATCGAAGGAGACTCGCCCGAGGCCCTGCTCATCCACGGTCACCTCGACGTCGTGCCCGCCGACCCCGCCGAGTGGCGGCTGCACCCGTTCTCCGGCGAGATCGTCGACGGCGACGTCTACGGCCGGGGCGCGGTCGACATGAAGGGCTCGTGCGCGATGACCATCGCCACCGTGCTCGGCATGAAGGCCCGCGGTGAGAAGCCCAGGCGCGACCTGGTGCTGGCCTTCCTGGCCGACGAGGAGGCCACGGGAGAGTACGGCGCGGGCTACGCGGTCACCGAGCGGCGCGAGCTGTTCGACGGCGTCACCGAGGCGATCAGCGAGTCGGGCGGCTACAGCGTGCCGTCCGGCGAGGACCGCGTCTATCCGATCGCCGTGGGCGAGCGCGGCACCGCCTGGATGAAGCTGACCGCGCACGGCGTGGCCGGCCACGGCTCCCGCCCGCCGATCGACAACCCGGTCGCCACGCTGGTGCACGCCATGTCGCGCATCGCCGGCCACACGTGGCCGGTACGGCTGACGCCGTCGGTGGCGGCGCTCATCGAGGAGCTGTCGCGCATCACCGGGCAGCCGATCGACCTGGAGCGGCTCGACGCCGAGGCCGAGCGCCTGGGCAAGCTGGGCTCGCTGTTCAAGGCGCAGATGCGCAACTCCGCCAACCCGACCATGCTGAACGCGGGCTACAAGGTCAACGTGGTGCCGTCGAGCGCCGAGGCGCACGTCGACGGGCGCTACCTGCCGGGGCTGCAGGAGGAGTTCCTGGCCACGATCGACGAGCTGCTCGGCCCGAAGATCACCCGGGAGTTCGTCAGCCTGGAGGAGGCGCCCTCGGCGCCCTACCCGTCGTCGTTCTTCGACGAGCTGGCCGCCTCGCTGGTGGCCGAGGACCCTCTGGCAAGGCCCGTGCCGTACGTCATGAGCGGCGGCACCGACGCCAAGTCGTTCGACAGGATCGGCATCAAGGGGTACGGCTTCGCGCCGCTCATGCTGCGCCCCGATCTCGACTACTTCGGCATGTTCCACGGCAAGGACGAGCGGGTGCCGGTGGCGGGCCTGGAGTTCGGCACGCGGGTGCTGACCCGGCTGCTCACGTGAGGTCCAGCCTGAGCTTGTAGAGGCGGGTGGTCTGCCGGTCGCTGCCGTTGTCGTCGGAGATCAGGTAGAGCACCCCCTCGGCCTGGTCGAGCGCCATGCCCTCGATGTTGTCGAGCAGCGGGTTGCGCTGCGGCTGCCGCGAGGGGGCCGAGGCGCCCGGGCACTCGGCCAGGTCGGCCAGCAGCCGCTTGCCGGTGTAGGACGCGAGCGGCAGGTCCCTGATCGACGCCTGGCGGCGCACGTCGGGCTTGCCACGCAGGTCGACCAGGTAGAGCTTGACGCTGTTGCCCGCTCCGTCGGTCCAGGAACGTTCCATGGCCAGCAGCCGGTCGGGCTCCAGGGCGATCAGCTCGACCAGCTGGTGACCGCCGTCGGTCAGGTAGGGGTATTCCTCGGCCGGGACGTACTGCCCCTCCTTGAGCCGGTAGCGCAGGATGCGCACCCTGCCCCTGCCGCGGTCGCTGCCGTCGACGCCGAGCGGCTCCTCCAGCCCGGTGAACAGCGACAGCCCGTCGGTCGTGGCGGCCAGCGACTCGAAGGTCTTGTCGGGGACGGCGGAGCCCTCCGGCCCCAGTAGGAACCGCTCGGGCACCGGCAGGGCCTCCAGCGCCTGGTGGTCGTCGCGGGCGAAACGCTGGATCGACGGGAGGGTCTCGGAGGCGACCAGGACCGAGCCGGCCGCCACGACCAGCCCCTCGCCGTCGAAGCCCGCGGGCTCGCCCGGGTATCGCCCTCCGCCGCGCCGGCTGAGCTCCCAGGAGCCGACGACTTCCGGGCTGAGCCCGTCGGCGCCGAGCGAGAGCTCCAGCAGTCTCGGCGGCGCGTTGTCGGCCAGGGCCAGCGCCCGGTCCTTGCCGGTCAGGGCGAGGGCCGACAGGTGGCTGACGGTCTTGCCCGCCTGGTAGCGCGCCTTGTCGAGCGCGTCGCTGTAGCCGAGCAGGGTGACACGATCCGAGCACGGACCCGCGGCCTCGGCCGAGGTCTGCGGCCACAGGAAGTAGGTGGTGGCGGCGACGGTGGTCACCGCGGTCGCCGCCGCCGCGATCCACCGGCGGTCGCGCGAGCGCGGGCGCGGCGTGGGCGCCTGGGCTCCCTCCAGTGCCTGGTTGCGGATGAACGGCAACGCGCCGATGCCCTGGTCCTGCCATCGCGGCAGCGGCCGGCGCTGGGCGTCGAGGCGAGCGTAGGCGGAGCCCAGCACCTCGTCGAGCGACAGCAGCTCGCCGCCGCCGGGCACGCCGTGCTCCATGACCTGGACCAGCGCCCCGGTGAAGGCCGTGCACTCCTCGCCCTCGGGGGAGATGGCCACGGCGTTCTTGCCCGCGGCCGTCATCACGTAGGCGCCTTCGACGCTGGCCAGGTCGAGCAGGGTCGGCCCCGGGCACATGTTCTGCACGGCCCTGCCGCTGTAGCAGCAGTCGAGCACGATGATGCGGCGCCTGGCCCGCTGGTTGTCGGCGATGACCTCGCGCAGGAAGTCGTACGGCACGGCGGTGTGCTTGCGGCCGGTCTCGGAGTCGGGCAGCGTCAGGCAGAAGGCCAGGCTCGTGTTGGCGAGCATGCCGTGGCCGCTGTAGTAGACGATCAGGGTGTCGGTGGCCAGCTCGCTGGCGCGCACGACCGGGTCGAGCAGGTCCTTCATGGAGGAGGGGTTGCCGACCACGTGGCATTGTTTCTCGGGAATCCCGAGAATATCCCGATTTGTCAGGACACTTTTGAGCTTTTCCAGATTTCTGGCGACTGCGGGGAGTGGTTCCATTTTCGTATAGGCGTCGACGCCGATGAGAACCGCATATGATTTCGCCGGGTCCGGGAGGCGCGTCACGCGCCGCCTCCGAGTTTCGCGACGATCTGATCCACCTCGTCGAGTTCGACGTTCGTGACCGTGATCGTGACGCCGTCACGCTCCACCGTGACGTCGGAACCCGACCGGCACGCCCGCCGCCACGCGGCCAGTGCGAGCGCGAGATTGGCCAGGTCGAAGCCATGATCGAGGATCAAGGACACCGCCTCGAACCCCGATCCCATCTCGCCGGGCGCGGGCCGCGGGCCCTCCAGGCGGACGCGGGCACGCGAGCGCACCCCGGCGTCGTCGCGCAGCCAAGCCGCCAACGTCGCCAATTCCGTGCTGTCGCTGAGCATGATGCTGATATTCACGTCGAATTCCTC
Source organism: Nonomuraea soli (assembly GCF_013761175.1). Lineage (GTDB taxonomy): Bacteria > Actinomycetota > Actinomycetes > Streptosporangiales > Streptosporangiaceae > Nonomuraea > Nonomuraea soli. The sequence goes on along the minus strand of NZ_JACDUR010000002.1, from coordinate 311,088 downwards.
GCTCGGGTCGGCCCACCCGTGAAAGGAATCGTTTCACGCGCATTCCCCGCCGCGTGCGCGAACGCTTGATTCAGATGCCGAAAGCGGCCAGGGAGCCCCAGGTGGTCGCCACTCCCACCGCCAGTCCTGCGAGCACCTGCGCCGGGGTGTGGTGCGTCAGCCGTACCCTCGCCCAGCAGACCAGGACCAGCATCGCCGCGGCCACCGCCGCCGTCGGGGCGGGCGGCAGCACGTGCGCGAAGACCACGGCCGTGCCCGCCGCGACGGCCGCGTGGAAGGAGATCTTCCACCACATCGTGACCGGCACCGCCACCGCGAGGGCGGCCAGCATGCCCGTGACCGTGGCGACCAGCAGGTCGGGCGCGCCGAGCACGACGAGCAGGACCAGCGCGAGCACCACCGACGCGACCGCCGCCAGCAGCGGCTTGGTGCGCTTGGTGCGGTCGACGAGGTGACGCGAGTCGAGCCTGCCCAGCCGTACGCCTATCGCGATGACGGCGGCGGGGATGCCGCCGCACAACGCCGAGGCGAGCAGGCCCCACGTGGCGCCCGCCCAGCCCTCGGCGATCAGCCCGACCAGGGGCGGCATCGCGATCACCAGCACCTGCGGCGCGAACAGCTCGGTCGTCCACCGCGCGACCCGGTCGGCGGGGCCGCGCCCCGCCGACGCCGTCAGGTCCCGGCCGTCCTCGGCTTTCACGCTCATGGCTCGCCAGCCTAACGACCTAGCCGCGCGTGGCCAGCACCTCGAGGTAATGGACGTTGTACATAACGCCCAGGATGTTGCCGAAGGGGTCGATCACCGAGGCCGTCACGAAGCCGTCGCCGCGCACCGTCGGCGGGTCGTGCGGCTTGCCGCCCAGGTCCAGCAGCCGCTGGTAGGCCGCCTCGACGTCGTCGACCGCCCAGTAGCAGATCTGCCCGCCGGGCTCGGTGACCGTGCCCGCCGGGGCGTAACGGCTGTCGAGCAGGCCGAGCTCGTGCTGGTAGTCGCCGATCCTGAACTCGGCGTAGGCGCCGCCGCGCTCGAAGTACGGCGGCACGCCGAGCACCTCGGTGTACCAGTCGATGGCCGCCTTCAGGTCGGCGGTCCAGTACGTGATGGTCGTCATTCCTCTGAACATGTCTCCATCCTCCCTCCTAAAGTGCTCACCAAATGAGCACTTTTATGCGGAGAATGACGACATGCGCGCCGACCGCCTCGTGGCCACCCTGATGCTGATGCAGACGCGCGGCCGGGTGACCGCCGCCGAACTCGCCGACGAACTGGAGATCTCCGTCGCCACCGCCCGCCGCGACCTGGAGGCCCTGTCGGCCGCGGGCGTGCCCGTCTACCCGCAACCGGGGCGCGGCGGGGGCTGGCAGCTGGTCGGCGGAGCGCGCACGGACCTGTCGGGGCTCACCGCCGACGAGGCCCGCAGCCTCTTCCTCCTGCTCGGCCCGGCCGCCGCGACGCCGGAGGTCAGGTCGGCGCTGCGCAAGCTGCTGCGCGCCCTGCCCGCCACCTTCCGCGCCGAGGCCAGCGCCGCCGCGGCGGCGGTCGTCGTCGACCCGGCCGGCTGGGGCGAGCCGGAGCGCCCCCGCCCACCCCTCGTCGACCTGCTGCAGTCGGCGGTCGTCCGGCGCGCGCGGGTGAGCCTGACCTACGGGAGCGGCCAGGACCCGCGCCTGGTCGAACCGTGGGGGCTGGTCGGCAAGGGCGAGCTCTGGTACCTCATCGCGGGCACCGAGCGCGGCCGGCGCACCTTCCGCGTGGACCGCATCGCCGCGGCCGAGCCCACCGCGCAGACGTTCACGCCGCCCGAGGACTTCGACCTCAACGCCGCCTGGCAGGAGGTCGTCGAGGTGGTCGAGCAGAAGCAGACGGAGACCTCGGCGACCGTGCTGGTCTCGCCCCGCCACGTCCGCGTCCTGCGCGACCAGTTCGGTCGCCACTGCCACGTCCTGGAGGAGCGCGACGGCCGCACCCTCGTCCGGCTGACCGCGCCGCGGCCCATTATGATCGCCCAGCACCTGGCGGGCTGGGGCGCACTCCTGGAGGTCGTCGACTCCCCCGAGGTCGAGGCCGAACTGGCCCGCCTGGGGTCGGAACTGGTCGCCAGGTACGGCTCGCCGGCCGCCGCGCAGCCGTGACACGGATGAAACTTTTCTTCACCTAACCCCGTGCTATAAAGAAAACCGTGTCACCCATCCCCCTCCTGCAGGCGTTCGCCGAGGTCGGTTTCCAGGTGGCCGGGCGCGACGGAGCTCATGGTGCGATGCGGGCGCTGCGCAAGGTGGTCCCGCTCGAGGCCTACGAGTTCGTGGCCTTCGACCCCGGCACCGACAAGCACCGCAGCCTGCTGTCCGGAGGGCATCGGCGGGTGCACGACGACGCGGCCGAGGAGTACGTGCGGCTGGCCCCCTACCGTGAGGCGATGGCGGCGCGGCGCACAGTGGCGCTGCCCGGGCCGGGCACCGAGCGCTACTTCCGCCGTCACCTGGAGCCCTACGGATGGCAGTCGGCGCTCACCACGCCGCTCTTCCTCGACGAGGGCCGCTACACGGGACTGCTGCACCTGGTGTCAAGCGAGCGCGAGGCGTTCGGCGGTCAGGCGTGCGAGCTCGTCGGGGCGCTGGGGCCGACGCTGGCGCACGTGACGGACCTGTCGAGGTGCCTGCTGGGCCCGGTGGGCCTGCCGCCGGGCTTCCGGGCGACGGCGTTCGACCGGGCGGGGGTCAGGCGCGAGGTGCCGGGCTCGGCGCCGGTCGCCGATCCCGCCACGATGGCCGGGCTGGCCAGGGAGTTCATCGACTCGCGCGAGCTGAGCAGGTCAGGGTTGTGGCTCGACTCGGCGGGAGGCTGGCACGAGGTGCGGATGATGCGGGCGGCGGTGGGGCTGCACGGCGCGATCCAGGGGGCGGTGGTCGCCGAGCGCGCGTGCGCGTTGCCGTACGAGCTGACCGGCCGGGAGGTGGACGTGCTGACCAGGGTGGCGGCGGGCGACTCCAACCCGCAGATCGCCGCCGCGCTGGTGCTGAGCGTGCGCACCGTCACGACCCACCTGGAGCACATCTTCGCCAAGCTCGGCTGCGACAGCCGTACGCGGCTGACCACCAAGGTGCTCAACGAGGGGCTGTGCAGGCTCTAGCAGATCCACTGGGCGGGGACGGTCACGTGCACCAGCTCGAACCAGACGCTGTTGCACCCGTTGGCCCGGGAGAAGCCCCAGCGGTGGCTGAGCGACTCGATGAGCGGCAGGCCGCGCCCGCTGGTGCCGTTCAGTGAGGTACGGCAGGCGCACGGAGGTTCGGGCGACCCGTCGTCCTCGATGCTGACGCGCACCCGTCCCCCCGCGGCGTGGACGGCGAGGGTGAAGCCGCCCCCGTCCCCCGACCGGGAGTGCAGCACCGCGTTGGTGGCCAGCTCGCTCGTCAGCAGGAGGCAGTCGTCGTAGAGCGGGTGTCCGCGTCCGAGCGCCCCGGCGACCAGATGGCGGGCCCGGGAGACCTGTGAAGGCACTCCCGGGAGCCGGACCACCAGATCTTGACTCTCCAGATCGGATGTTGTCACCGCGACCTCCCCGAAAACGTCAGCGTTGTGAGACGCGGCGCCCCGGGGGCGGAGAGAATGGCGAAAAGGTAGAAATGCCCTTACCGATGGAACCGGATCAGGTCCTGTGCCATCGCGCTTCCGCGAAGCAGTACACCGCGAACAACATCAGCCCCACCGCTACCGCGACCAGCAGGTACGGCCCGGCGGGCGCGTCGGCCAGACCCTTGAGCGCGCCGTCGATGCCGACCGCGTCCTTGGCGTCGTAGGTGATGGCCGCCTTGCCGATCAGGGCGCCCGCGGAGATGGCCACGACGCCTCTGGCGATGTACCCTGCCTGCCCGACCCTGCGGACCCAGCGGCCGCCGCCGGTCATGTCGCGCATGAACTTGGCGGTCCAGCCCTCGTGGATCCAGTAGATCCCGAGCGCGATGACGCCCAGGCCGACGAGCGCGACCAGGATCTGCCCCAGCGGCGGGGCCAGCTCCAGGAGGGCGCTGGTGGCGTCGCGCGACTGCTTGTCGGTGGAGGAGGCCTCCTTGCCCTTGAGCAGCAGGCCGAGCATCGAGATCACGAGAAGCACGTACACCGCGGCACGCCCGGCCGACTCCACCCGGTCACGGGTGCGGTGGTGGCTGAAAACGGCCTCGCCGATCTGCCAGATGGCCAGCGCCGCCAGGCCGATCGTCATGACCCACAACAGGAAGTTGCCGAAGGGCTGCTGCTCCACCAGGTGGATGGCGCCACTCTTGTCGGCCTTCTCACCGGATCCGGAGAAGGGGCCGATCTGCAACGCAAGGAGCCCGATCAGGGCGTAGAGGACGCCGCGGGCGGCGAAGCCCACCCTGGCGAGCCGGTCGATCCAGGGGTTGTCGGTGGCCCGGCGGGCCGCGCCTGACGCCTTGCGTCCGGCTTCGTTCGCCGTCTGCATGAGGGATCAGTCCTTTCTGTTAAGAACCTGGACTGTCTCTGCCTTGGCATGCCGTTGATAAACCGGTCGGGCGCACCAAGTACCCTCTGATCGACGAGGGAAGGGGCCTTTTCCGTGGGCAATCTGGAGGCAGTCTGGGTGCGGCCCGTCGACGGGCCGGGCGCGGCTCTGGTCACGGGGGTCTTCGACATCCTTCACGTGGGCCACGTGCGCTTCCTGGAGGCGGTGGCCGCGCGCGGCCTGCCGCTGGTGGTGGGCATCGAGGACGACGAGCGGGTGCGCGCCTGGAAGGGGCCGACGCGTCCGCTGAACTCCGCACAGGAGCGGGCCGAGCTGATGGCGGCGCTGCGGTGCGTGTCGGGCGTGTTCATCGTGACCGGTCCCCCCGAGGCGCACGGCCCCGAGGACTACATCGACCTGTTCGCCCCGATGCGGCCGGGCGCGCTGGCGCACACCGCGGGAGACCCGCACGCCGGGGGCCGCTGCGCGGCGTCGGCGCTGCTGGGGGCCGAATGCTGGGAGCTGGAGATGATCCCCGGGCGGTCGACTACGCGGATCGTCAACGCTGGGCTAGGATGACCGCCATGCAGCGCGCACACGTCTCCTCCACGACGACGCCGGACACCGTCCCGGCGCGCTAGCACTCCTGCCCGGGCGAACGCCCGGGCTCCGCTGGTCGTTCGCCCTTTCATCGAAAGAGGCGTCCCATGAACGACCACCGCAAGCTCGGCCGCGAACTCCAGCTGTTCGACACCGACCCGCTCATCGGCGCGGGCCTGCCCTACCTCCTGCCCGCCGGCGCCGCCGTGCGCAAGGCGATCGAGGACTACGTGCACGAACTCGAACGCCGCCACGGCTACCAGCACGTCAACTCCCCCGTGCTGGGCAAGCGCGAGCTGTACGAGAGATCGGGGCACTGGGCCCACTACAGCGACGACATGTTCCCTCCCATGCAGGTGGGAGGCGAGCAGTTCGTGCTGCGCCCGAGCCTGTGCCCCCACCACGCCCTCATCTACCGCTCGCGCCAGCGCAGCCACCGCGAGCTGCCGCTGCGGATCGCCGAGCTCGGCGGCATGTACCGGTGCGAGCTGTCGGGCGTGCTGGGCGGGCTGACCAGGGTGCGGGCCATCCACCTCAACGACGGCCACGTCTTCTGCGCGCCCGAGCAGGCCGCCGCCGAGGTCTCCAGGTCGCTCGACCTGATCGAGGCGGCCCACGCCCAGCTCGGCATCCGCGCCCGCCGCTACCGGCTGTCGTTGCGCGGCGACGGCGGCAAGTACGTCGACGACCCGCGGATGTGGGCCAGGTCCGAGCAGATCCTGCGCGACGTGCTGGAGGCGCGCGGCCAGGACTACGACGAGGAGAAGGGCGAGAGCGCCTTCTACGGGCCGAAGATCGACATCCAGATCGCCGACGCCGCGGAGCGCGAGACCTCCATCTCGACCGTCCAGGTCGACCTGTACATGCCGGACCGCTTCGAGCTGTCCTACATCGGGCCCGACCAGCGGGCGCGCCGGCCCGTCATGGTGCACCGCAGCGTCGTCGGCGGCATGGAGCGGCTGCTGTCGCACCTCATCGAGGTGCACGCCGGGGCCTTCCCCGCCTGGCTCGCGCCGGTGCAGGCCGTGGTGCTGCCGGTGTCCGACACCGAGGCGCAGGCGGGCGAGAACCTCGTACGGCGGTGCGTGGCCGCCGGGCTGCGCGCCGAACTGGCCCATCCCGACCGCGGCTCGCTCGGGGCGCGCGTGCGCCAGCACCGGCTGGTGCCCTACCAGCTGGTCATCGGCCCACGTGAGGCGGCGGGCCACGAGGCGGCCGTACGGCTGCGCGACGGAGGGCAGGTCGGAGCCGTCCCGATCGAGCATCTGGTCAATCAGCTGGCCGGATGGTGCGCGCCCGTGCTGTCGTGAGGAGACCGAATCGAGATGAGGAAGTCTTCCTACAGAACATCAACTACTCGTAAAGTCCCCCCAGCAAAGTCTTGGGGGACTTCGGGGAGGTAACAGGCGTGACCCAGCTCAGCAGCAGCGAGAAAGAGCTTCTCGCCGCGCACGAACAGGAACGTCCGGCACGGGAGCTGGGCGGCCGGTTACGCCTGGGTGTGTGGATCATCGGCGGGCTGTTGTCGGTCTACTCGCTCGCCGTGGTCTTCTGGCCGGTCGAGGCCTTACAACACCGCATGTTCTTCCTGGCGGTGACGTTGCCGCTGGTCTTCGTGTGTTACCGCTCCGGGTACGGCAGGCGCAGGCCCGCCGACGCGGAGCAGCCGGCGGCCGGGCGTGGCGAGTGGCCGACGGTGACGGACTGGGTGCTCGTGGCCCTGTCGCTGGCGGTGACCGTCTATCCCCTGCTCGACATGGACGGCTTCCGCGACCGGGGCTCCGGGTCCGCGCTGACCGACCTCGACATCATCATGGGCATCGGCCTGACGTTGCTGCTGCTGGAGGCGGTGCGGCGCACGGTCGGATGGTCACTGGTGATCATCTGCGGGCTCTTCCTCGTCTACGCCTACTTCGGCGGCTACCTGCCGATCTCCTGGCCCATCGGGCACCGCGGCTTCGACCTCGAGCAGATCGTCTCCCAGCTCTACACCGGCACCGAGGGCTTCTTCGGCGTCCCGATGCAGGTCGCCGCGAGCTACATCATCCTGTTCACGATCTACGGGGCGGTGCTCGACTACTCCGGCGCCTCGAAGTTCTTCATCGACCTCAGCTTCGCCGCCTTCCGCAAGTCGCGGGCGGCGCCCGGCCGTACGGTCACCACCGCGGGTTTCCTGCTCGGCACCGTGTCGGGCTCGGGCGTGGCCACCACGGTCAGCCTGGGCAGCGTCGCCTGGCCGGTCCTGCGCAGGGCCGGATACCCGAAGGAGCCCGCGGGCGGCATCCTCGCCGCCAGCGGCATCGGCGCGATCCTGTCTCCCCCGACGCTCGGCGCGGCGGCCTTCATCATCGCGGAGTACCTCCGGGTCAGCTACCTGGAAGTGCTGCTCTACGCGACGATCCCGACCCTGCTGTACTACCTGGGCATCTTCCTGGCCATCGAGATCGACTCGCGGCGCTTCGGCACCCAGGCGGTGCAGGTCGACGCGCCGAAGGCGAGCAAGCTGCTGCTGCGCTTCGGCTACCACTTCAGCTCGCTGATCCTCATCATCGTGCTGATGGCGCTCGACCGCTCGGCCTTCCAGTCGGTGGTCATCGCCACCTTCATCGCCTTCGCGCTGAGCTTCCTGGACCCCGAGCACCGCATGACACCCAAGCGCACCGGGCAGGCCCTGGCCAAGGGCACCCTGGAGGTGCTGCCGGTGACCGCGGTCTGCGCGGCGGCCGGCATCATCGTGGGCGTCATCACCCAGAGCGGGCTCGGACTCAACCTCAGCGCAATCATCGTCGACGTCGCCGCCGGCAACCTGGTGCTCACCACGCTGATGTCGGCCATCGCCGTACTCCTGCTGGGCCTGGCGGTGCCAGTGACGGCGAGCTTCATCATCGCCGCCGTGATCATCGGCCCGGCGCTGGTCACGCTCGGCGTGGCACCGGCCGAGACCTACATGTTCATCTTCTACTACGCGGTCCTGAGCGAGGTCAGCCCGCCGACGGCCCTGTCGGCCGTCGCGGCGGCCGCCATCACCGGCGGCAACACGCACAAGACCATGATGATGACCTGGCGCTACACGCTCCCGGCCTTCCTGGTGCCCTTCGCCTTCGTGCTCACGCCGAACGGCTCGGCCCTGCTGTTCCAGGGGCCGATCACCACGATCCTGATCATGTTCCTGGTCTCCTGCCTGGCCGTCGCCGCACTGGCGATGGCCACCGGAGGCGCCACGGGCTGGCCGGAACGCGTCCTGGCCGCGCTCGCCGCGGTCCTGCTGCTGTTCCTGCAGACCTCGTTCATCGTCGCGGGCCTGGCCGTCCTGGCCGCCGCGGCAGCCGTACATCTCATCAGAAGAAGGAGAACACCAGCGTGAAGCGCTTAATCGCGGGTGCCGCGGTAGCGGTCATGGCGCTGACCGGGGCCGCTGGTTGCGGCGGTCAGGGCAACCGCCTGACCATCGCGACCGGGGGCACCACGGGCGTCTACTACGTCTACGGCGGTGGCCTGGCCAACCAGCTGAAGGCCAACATCGAGAACACCACCGCCACGGCGTCGGTGACCTCGGCCTCGCTGGAGAACATCAAGCTGCTGGCCGAGAAGAAGGCCGACATCGGCTTCTCGCAGACCGACGCGGCCGCCGACGCCATCACCGGCACCGGCAGCTTCGACTCCAAGCAGCCGGTCAAGGCGATCGCCCGCATCTACGACAACTACACCCACGTGGTCGTCGCGCCCGGCGTGAGCGCCACCAAGCTGGCCGACCTCAAGGGCATGAAGGTCTCCCTCGGCCCGGCCAACTCCGGCACCCAGGTCGTGGCCCGCCGCATGCTCGAGGCCGTCGGCCTCAACCCCGACACCGACGTGCAGAAGCAGCAGCTGTCGATCAACGAGTCGGTGCAGGCCGTCAAGGACGGCACCATCGACGCCTTCTTCTGGGTCGGCGGCGTGCCCACCGCGGGCATCGTCGACCTGGCCACCAGCAAGAAGGAGATGAAGCTGCTCGACACCAGCGACGTCATGGGCGGGCTGTCGAGCAAGTTCGGCGAGACCTACGTCAGCCTCGACGTCGACCTGGCCGCCGCCTACAAGCTCACCGGCGCCATCAAGACGGTCGGCGTCGCCAACGTGCTCCTCGTGCACGAGGGCATGAGCGACGACCTGGCCTACAACATCACCAAGACCCTCTTCGAGAAGAAGGCCGAGATGGTCAAGGTGCACAAGGAGGCCGAGAAGCTCGACACCAAGCTGGGCGCGCAGGTGCAGCCCATCCCGCTGCACCCCGGCGCCGAGCGGTACTTCAAGGAGAAGAACGGCTGATCCGCTCCGTTCTGACCGTCCTCGCGCTCGCCGCCACGCTCACGGGCAGTGGCGGCGGGCGCCTGGCCGTCCACTCCCTGCCACTGCCCGCCAACGGGCACTTCGCCCTGGCGTACGTGCATTCGATCTACCACGCGCCCTCCGCCGAGCTGTTCGTCGCCGACGGGCGGCGTTTCACGATGTACGCGGTGGTCTCGCTCAGCGGCGGCGTGCTCGACTACTACGCGCTCGAGGGCCGGCGCACGCGGCTGACGGGCGGCCGGTTCCGGCTCGACCTGGACGAGCCCGTGACCTACTCCTCGATCGACCTGCTGGCCACCTCGCTGGGACAGCGCACGCTCGTCGCCGGTGACCGCTGCCTGCCGCTGTTCCCGCCGACGGGGGCGGCTTCCGTACGGCTGGAGCTGGACTGGACCCAGTCGGGCACGAGCGGGCCCTGCCCCGCCTACAGCCAGTCCCTCTTCTTGAAGGCCCAGTAGAGCCCGACCGAGGCCATCGCCACCACGAACGTCGACATCCAGAAGCCCCACGGCTGCCCCGAACCCGGATAGGGCACGTTCTGCCCGTAGAAGCCGGTGATGGCCGTCGGCACCGCGATGATCGCCGCCCAGCCGGTGACGCGCTTCATGATCTCGTTGAGCCGGAAACCCTGCTGGGTCAGGTGCGTCTCGCGGACGTTGACCAGCAGATCCCTTAAGGAGTCCGTCCACTCCGACACCCGCAGCACGTGGTCGTAGACGTCCTGGTAGTACGGGCCCATGCCCTGCTCGACGACGTGCAGGTCACGCCGGATGAGCGTGTTGACCACCTCGCGCATCGGCAGCGTCAGGCGGCGGAAACCCACCATGTTCTTGCGCAGGTCGAAGGTCAGGCGCTGCATCTCCTTGGTGGCCATCTGCTCGCCGAACAGCCGGCCCTCCAGCTCCTCGACCCGGTCGTCGAAGCTCTGCACGAGCTCGAAGTGGCCGTCGACCACCACGTCGAGCAGGCCGTGCAGGAGGAAGGAGACGCCGTGCTTGGCCAGGTCGCGGTTGTGGTCCCAGTGCCTGGTGACCCTGGTGATGTCGAAGTGGTCGTTCTCGCGGACCGTCACCAGGGCGTTCTTCGTCACGAACACGTTCAGCTCGACCGGGTCGAGCTGGCCCTGCTCGTCGATGCGGATGGCGTAGACGGTGAGGAACAGGTGGGAGTCGTAGACGTCGAGCTTGGGGCGCTGGTGGGCGTTGACCACGTCCTCCACGGCCAGCTCGTGCAGGCTCAGCTCCTCGCTGACCGCCGCGAGCTCCTCAGGCGTGGGGGCGCACAGGTCGAACCAGACGGCGCAGTCGGGCTGGCAGACGTATTCGGAGACGTCCGCGATGGGGAAGCCCTCCTCGGCCAGGACCCCGTTGCGATAAAGCCGTGTGTGACCCATGTCGGCCTACCCTAGACGAGGCTCTCGAAGGTGGTCGCGTTGCGGACGGCGGCGCCGCCGGGATCGTTGTTGAAGTAGACGAAGCAGTCGTCCCAGTCCTGGTCGGCGATGCGCGCGGCCCAGGATCTCAGCGCCGCCCGGCCGTACAGGGGCCTGGGCGTGGCCCTGCCCTCGTGCAGGCGCACGTACCCCCAGCCGGCGGTGCGCCACAGCGGGGTCACCGGCCTGCCCAGGCGGTCGGCCCAGCACATCGCGGCCCCGTGGCCGGCCAGCACCCGGCGCACGTCGTCGGTCCACCAGGTGGGGTGCCTGGGCTCCACGGCCAGCCGGACGCCGCGCGGGAACGCGCCCAGACAGGCGTCCAGGAGGCCGGGATCGGCCCTGAGGGTGGGCGGGAGCTGGAGGAGGATGGGGCCGAGCTTGTCCTTGAGCTGCGAGGCGGCTTCCAGGAGGCGTTCGACGGGCTCCTCGGGATCGCGCAGGCGCTTGATGTGGGTGAGATAGCGGCTGGCCTTGACGGCCATCACGAAGCCGTCGGGGGTCCTGTCGCGCCAGGCGGCGAAGGTCTCCGGTTTCGGCAGCCGGTAGAAGGCGTTGTTGCTCTCCACGGTCGGGAAGGTGGCGGAGTAGACCTCCAGCCACTCCCCCTGCGGGCAACGGTCCGGATACAGCACGCCCCGCCAGTCCTTGTACTGCCAGCCGCTCGTCCCCACATACGTCGTCATCCCCGGGCAGCTACCCCCGGAGCGGAATCCATGCCGAGCCGCACAGCCATGGCCTGCTGCAACGCGTTCGCCCCCGACAGCGGGCGCACCATGACCATCAGCTCCTCGATCTTCCCCTCGGCGTTGTAGCGCAGGAAGTCGCAGCCCGTCAGCTCCCTCCCGCCGACCTTGGCGGTGAAGACCAGCGCGTGGCCCGACTCGTCGCCGAGCTCCCTGACATAGGTGAAGTCCTCGAAGACCTGCGTGACGGCCCGGAGGATCGCCGTCGTGATCTCCTTGCCGTGGTAGGGCTTGTAGACGACCGGGCTGACGAAGACCACGTCATCGTCCAGCAACCGCTCGATCGCGTCATGGTCACCGGACTCGACTGCTGCTCGGAAGGCATCCATGTAGTCAACTTATTGAATAATCGATTTTCTGTACACTTGCGGGTATGAGCTTGCGTCACGCGGTGCTGGCCGCGCTTCTGGAAGGAGAGGCGTCGGGCTACGACCTGGCCAAGGGCTTCGACGCGTCGGTCGCCAACTTCTGGATGGCCACGCCGCAGCAGCTGTACCGGGAACTGGAGCGCATGGAGGGCGAAGGTCTCGTCCAGGCCCGCGTCGTGGAGCAGGAGCGGCGGCCCAACAAGCGGGTGTTCTCGCTGACGGACGCGGGCTCGGCGGCGCTGCACGACTTCACCGCCACGCCCGCCAAACCGACGGCGATCCGGGACGAGCTCATGGTGAAGGTCCAGGCGGTCGACTCAGGCGACGCGGAAGCGGTCGTCGAGGCCGTGTCGGCGCAGCTGGCCTTCTCCCGGGGGAAGCTGGCCCGCTACGAGCGGCTGCGGGAGCGGCTGCTCGTGGGGCGGGGGGAGGAGGAGTACCTGGCGTCCGGGGGGCGGGTGGGGCCGTATCTGACGCTGATGCGGGGGCTGAGCTTCGAGAGGGAGAACATCGCCTGGGCGGAACGAACCGTGGGCATCCTGCGTCAGCGGCACGGCCTCGTCACTCACGCCGTCGACGGGGAGCGGTAGCAGGCGAAAATCTCCGCCACCGGTCAGCTCTCTTTCGCCGCGACCCACACGAAGCCGTCGGGATCGGTGAACGGCTCGACGTCGCCGCCGATGAACAGGCGGTGCGACCCGCTCCCCTCGGGCGAGACGCCGGCGACCTTGGCCAGCGCCTTGCGCGTGTACAGCGACAGCGACAGGGGGCCGGACGGCTGCGAGAACTCCACGTACTTGCGGCCGTAGCTCTTCGTCACCTCGAACCCGTGCTCGACGTAGAACCGCCTGCTCGCCGGCACGTCCTGCGCGCCGAGCTGCAGCACCACCTCGTCGATCTTCCGGGTCGGCGGTCCGGTCTCCTTCTTCGACGAGCTCGCGATCGTCCAGATCGCCCCGTCCGGGGCCTGCACGACGCCGCCGTAACCCCACAGGGACTTCGCGACCGGCTTCAGCGGCCTGGCCCCCGCCTCGACGGCGGTTCCGAAGAGGCTGTCGACGGTGGACGGCTGCGAGACGACGAGCGACAGGGCGAAGCCGCGGAAGCCCGACGTGGGCACGTTCGAGGAGTGCAGGCGCAACCGGTCGTCGAGGCCGAAGGCGGCGGCGTAGAAGCGCTCGGCTTCGGCGAGGCTGGGCACTTCCAGGGTGACAAATTCCAGGTGGGCCATGGTGTCAACGGTAGGCGGGCCGTGGTGGGGGCGCTTCTTGATTCCTGCTCGATGCGTGTTGGAGTTTCGATAGAAGCTCCGTCCGCCCCGCAGGCGCGGCAGCACCCCCCACGACGGAGGGACACTGCCAGAGGCCGCCGGCCCGGGCGGGAGCAGGGGCGGGTGGGTGGGTGGGCGGGGGGTGGGTCAAGGGGTGGAGGAGGCCCGCAGGGGGTGGAGGGCGCCCTTCGACAGGGAGACGAGGACGTCGACGACCTCCTCCAGGTTGGGGTAGCGCCCCTCCAGGTGGCCGATGGCCAGGGCGTTGGTGGCGGCGTTGACGGCGTCCGCGATGATCTCCAGGCGCCTGCGGCCCTCGGGCGAGTCGGGGACGTAGCCGAGCGCCGCGAGGTCGGCCGCGTGGTGGGTGCGGTAGACGTCGGCCGTCTGGATGGCCAGGTCGCGCAGCGGCGACGAGGGGTCGTGGCGGGCGCGCAGGAGCATGCGCAGGATCTCGGGGTGGCGGCAGATGGCTTCCAGGGGGATGCGGAAGGCATCGCGGTAGCCCTCGGAGTCGGGGTTCTCGCGGGCCTGGCGGCGGGCGTCGCGGATGGTGGCGCGCAGGCTGTCGCCGCCCTCGGAGCCGATGGCTCGCAGGAGTTCCTCGGTGTCCTTGAAGTGCACGTAGAAGCTCGACTGGGCGATTCCCGCCGCTTTGGCGACCGCGACCGTGGTGACTCCGGCCTCCCCCTCGGCGTCGAGGATGGCCAGGGCGGCGCGCATGAGCTTGCGCCGGGTGGCTTCCTTGGCCTCGCTCCTGGACAGGCGCACGACGACCCCTTCCTCAAACGTCAAGAATGCCGATATTTCCAGGTAAATCGGGGATTTCCAGCTTATTTCACCGATAGTACTATCGGTGAAACTCGGGGGCCCTGCCGCAAGGGAGACACCCATGATCAAGCGCTTGACGATCTTATTGACAGCCGCCCTGACCCTGGTCGCCTGCAGCGGCCCCAGACCGGTGGCCACCACCCCTGGAGCAGCCGCCACCTCCACCGGTGGCCCCGCCAAGGGCGGGAAAATCGTGTACGGCCTGAGCGCCGACGCCAACGGGTTCAACCCCGTGACCGACCAGTTCGCGGCCCAGAGCTACAGCATGGTCACCACGATCATCGAGCCGCTGGTGAGCGTCGACGCCAACGGCGACTGGAAACCGAACCTCGCCGAGTCCCTGACCCCCAACGCCACCTACGACGAGTGGACCATCAAGGTACGGCAGGGCATCAACTTCACCGACGGCCTCACGCTGACCGGCGAGATCGTCAAGTCCAACCTCGAGGCCCAGCAGAAGTCTCCCCTGACCAGCGCCACCCTGCAGCCTCTCGAAGGCATCGAGCTGGTCGACCCGATGACCGTCAAGGTCAAGCTCAAGCAGCCGTGGGTGGTCTTCCCCTACTACCTGGCCGCCCAGATCGGCATGATGGTGCCGCCCTCGACGCTGAACAACCCGCTCGGCGGCAGCCGTACGCCGGTCGGCACCGGGCCGTACATCTTCAAGGAGTACGTCCCCGACAGCCGTTTCGTGGTGACGCGCAACCCGCACTACTGGCGTGACGGCCTGCCGTACCTGGACGAGATCGAGTTCCGCATCCTGCCCGACACCCAGACCCGCGCCCAGTCGCTGGAGGCGGGCAGCCTGGACGCGATCGGCACGACGCGTGACGAGGACCTGGCCAAGTTCGGCGCGGCGAAGGACGCCTACACCATCCACCGGACGCAGGGCATGGCGGTGTCCGAGGCGATGTTCATGCTGAACACCGAGGTCGCGCCGATGAACGACGTGCGGGTGCGCCAGGCGATGGCGGCGGCGATGGACCGCAAGGCGATCATCACGACGCTGCGCGGCGGCCTGACCAAGGAGGCCGACAGCCCGTGGACGAAGGACTCCAAGTGGTACGCGCCGGGCGGCGCCCCGCACACTTACGACCTGGCCAAGGCGACGAGCCTGGTCAAGGAGTACGAGGCGGAGAAGGGCGAGCTCAAGGTCGAGGTGTTGTCGACGCCGGACCCGAACACCATGCAGACCGTCGAGCTGGCGCAGGACATGTGGCGCAAGGCCGGGATCGACGTGACGATCAAGCAGGCCGACCAGGCCGACCTGATCAACCGGGCGCTCACCGGCAACTTCACCGCGACGATCTGGACCGCCTTCAGCTCTCCCGACCCCGACGGTGAGTACATCTGGCTGCACCAGGCCTACGCCAAGCCGATCGGGGCGATCTCGCTGAACTTCTCGCGCGTCAAGGACGACGAGCTCAGCAAGGCGCTCGACGTAGGCCGGATGAACCCGGACGAGAGCGCCCGCAAGCAGGCCTACGCCACCGTGCAGAAGCGCCTGCGCGACCTGGTGCCCTACATCTTCATCGACCACCTCGACACCGGCGCCATCATCACCAAGTCCAAGCTGCGCGGCATCGGCGAGCAGCTGCTGCCCGACGGCGAGAAGGGGCTGCCGCTGACCGGCTCCCCCATCCCCTACCACCCCTTCTCCCAGCTCTGGGTCAACGGCCAGTGATCGCCGGCCGCCTGCTTCGCCTGGTGGTCGTGCTGCTCGTGGTGACGTTCCTGTCCTACGCGCTGCTCAGCCTGCTGCCGGGCGACACCGTGACGCAGATCCTGGGTCCCGGAGCGAGTGAGGAGGCCAGGGCTCAGCTGCGAAGCGAGCTCGGGCTCGACGATCCGCTGCTGGTCAGGTACGGCGTGTGGCTGGGCGACCTGGTCACCGGCGACTTCGGCACGAGTTTCGTGTCGAGGCTGCCGGTGGCCGAGGAGCTGGCCGCCCGGCTGCCGGTGACGATCGAGCTGCTCGTCGCCGCGCAGCTGGTCGCGCTCGGCCTGGCCGTACCCATGGGCATCACGGCGGCCCGCAACGCGGGCCGCTGGATCGACCAGACGCTGACCACGCTCAGCTTCGCGCTGCTGTCGACGCCGGTGTTCGTCTCCGGCGTGCTGCTGATCCTGGTGTTCGCGGTCAAGTGGCAGCTGCTGCCCGCGACCGGGTGGACGCCGATCTCGCTCGACCTGGGCTGGAACATCACCTCGGTCGTCCTGCCCGCTCTCACGCTGGCCTTCGCGCAGGTGGCGGTCTACGCGCGGCTGCTGCGTACCGACCTGATCGCCACACTGCAGGAGGACTACATCACGCTGGCGCGGGCGCGCGGGCTGTCGCCGCGGCGCATCCTGTGGCGGCACGCGCTGCGCCCCTCGGCGATCACCCTGATCACCGCGATCGGGCTCAACCTGGGCGCGCTCATCGGCGGCGCGGTGATCGTCGAGACGCTCTTCGGCCTGCCCGGCATCGGGCGGCTCATCGTCGACTCCATCTTCTCCCGCGACTACCTGACGGTGCAGGGGGGCGTCGTGCTCATCTCGGCGGGATACGTTCTGATCAACTTCGCGGTGGACCTGGTCTACGCCGCGGTGGACCCGAGGATCCGGCGTGCGTAGACACCACACCCGCAGGCAGTTCACCACGGTGCTGGCCGTCTCCTGGATCGTCCTGGTGATCCTGGCCGCGATCACCGCCGACCTGCTGCCGCTGCCCGCCTACGACGAGACCCTGACCGGCCCGGCGAGCGAGGGTCCGACCCTCGCCCACCCGCTCGGCACCGACGCTCTCGGCCGCGACGTGGCCAGCCGGGTGGCCTACGGGGCGCGCGTGTCGCTCCTGGTGGGCATCGGCGCGGTCCTGCTCGGGCTGGCGATCGGCGCGCCGCTGGGCATCCTGGCCGGTTACCGCAGGAAGCTGACCGACGCGGTGATCATGGCGGTCAACGACATCGCGCTGGCCTTCCCCGCGCTGGTGTTCGCGCTGGCCGTGGTCGCCTTCGCCGGGGCGAGCCTGCGCAACGTGCTGATCGTGCTCGGCGTGCTGGGCGTCCCGGCGTGGACGCGGCTGATCCGCGGCACCACGATGGCGTTCTCGCGGCGCGAGTTCGTGCTGGCCGCCCGCCTGCTCGGCGCCCGCGACCGGCGCATCCTGGTCAGGGAGATCCTGCCGAACGTGGCCGTGCCCGCCGCCTCCTACGCCTTCATCGGCATGGCGGTGGTCATCGTCGCCGAGGGCAGCCTGGCCTTCCTGGGCCTGTCGGTGCAGGCGCCGACGCCGACGTGGGGCGGCCTGATCAACGAGGGCCGCCCCATGCTCGACACCGCGCCGCACATCACGCTCGCCCCGTCGGTGGTCATGTTCCTGACCGTCCTGTCGTTCAACCTGGTGGGCGACCGGCTGCGGGCCAGGACCGACGTACGGCAGAGCGGCCTGGAGCCGGTACGGCAGGCGCCACCGGCGGCGGCGCCCTCCGTGCACGTCGTCAGGCAGGACACCCTCCTGCAGGTCGAGGAGATGCGCACCCACTTCGAGACCGAGCGAGGCCTGGTGCGCGCCGTCGACGGCGTCTCCTTCACCCTGGAGCGAGGCAAGACCCTGGCCATCGTGGGCGAGTCGGGTTCGGGCAAGTCGATGCTGATCCGCTCCATCCTGGGCCTGCTGCCGGGCTCGGGGGTGATCAGGTCGGGCAGTGTCTACCTCGACGGCGAGAACCTGACGAGCTACACCCCGCAGGAGATGCGCCAGGTGCTCGGCCCGCGCATGGGCACGGTCTTCCAGGATCCGATGACCGCGCTCAACCCGGTGCGCACGATCGGCGCCCAGGTGACCGAGCCGCTCAGGGTGCACCTGGGCCTGGACCGCAAGCAGGCGCGCGCCGAGGCGATCAGGCTGCTGGCCCAGGTCGGCCTGCCCGACCCGGTCAGGGCGCTGAAGCGTTACCCGCACGAGCTGTCGGGCGGTATGCGCCAGCGTGTGACGATCGCGATGGCGTTGTCGTGCGACCCTGACGTCCTGTTCGCCGACGAGCCCACCACGGCGCTCGACGTCACCATCCAGGACCAGGTGCTGCGGCTCATCCACCGGCTGCGCCAGGAACGGCATCTGGCCGTGGTGCTGGTCAGCCACGACCTGGCGGTGGTACGGCAGTGGGCGGACGAGGTCATCGTCATGTACGCGGGCAAGGTGGTGGAGCGCGGGGCGACGGCCGAGATCTTCTCGCGCACCCGCATGCCGTACACCGAGGCCCTGTTGCAGGCGGTGCCCAAGCTCGGCGATCCGCCGCACCACCGGCTCAGGGTGATCACCGGCCGCCCGCCCGACCTGGCGGCCCTGCCACCGGGATGCGCCTTCCAGCCGCGCTGCCCGTACGCGCAGGAGAGGTGCGCGCTGGAGGCGCCGCCGCTCGAAGAGGACTGCGCGTGCTGGTATCCGCTCAACGTCAGGGAGAGTCATGGCCGGTAGCGGCAGCGCCCACCTGCGCGAACCCGATCGGGTCGCGCTGCGGGTGCAGGATCTGGTGGTGGAGTTCCGGGGCGGCGTCCAGGCCGTCTCGGGGGTGAGTTTCGACGTGGCGCGCGGCGAGACGCTCGGCATCGTGGGCGAGTCGGGCTGCGGCAAGTCCAGCACGGCGCGCGCGCTGGTGCAGCTGCCTCCGCCCCGTTCCGGCTCGGTGCGGCTGGACGGGGTGGAGCTGACCGGGCTGAAGGGCGAGGCGCTGCGCCGTACCCGCCGGCGCCTGCAAATGATCTTCCAGGATCCGATCTCGTCGCTGAACCCGCGGCGGCGGGTGCGCGACATCGTGGCGGAGGGCCCCCGCCTGTGGGGGGCCGACGACTCGGAGGTCGACGAGATCCTGGAGGCGGTCGGGCTCGATCCGGCGACGGCGGCCACCCGCCGGGCACACGAGTTCTCGGGCGGTCAGTGCCAGCGCATCTCGATCGCCAGGGCGCTGGTGCTGCGGCCGGAGGTGGTGATCTGCGACGAGCCGGTCTCCGCGCTGGACGTCTCGGTGCAGGCGCAGATCCTGGCCCTGCTGGAGGAGCTGAAGGAGCGCTACCGGCTCACCCTGGTCTTCATCGCCCACGACCTGGCGGTGGTCAAGAACGTCAGCGACCGCATCCTGGTGATGTACCTGGGCAAGACGTGCGAGCTGGCGCCCGGCGCGGAACTGATCGACCGGCCGGCGCACCCGTACACGCGGGCGCTGCTGGCCGCGGTGCCGGGCGGGAACCGCACGTCGGAGACGCTGATCAGCGGCGAGCCGCCCTCACCCGTCTCGCCGCCGAGCGGGTGCAGGTTCCGCACCCGCTGCCCGCTGGCGACCGAGCGGTGCGCGGCGGAGGAGCCGGTGATGCGGCAGGTCGGCGAGGGACACTTCGCCGCCTGCCACTACCCGTTGCTATAGCGGCAGCCCACCGGTGGCCGCCCAGGTGGAGCCGGTGGAGCGGTAGGCGTCGATGGTGCGCTCGGCGATGCGCATCTGGTGGATCTCGTCGGCCCCGTCGGCCAGGCGGGCCCAGCGGGCGTGCTGGAACATGTGCGCGAGGGGCGTGTCGGTGGAGTAGCCGAGCGCCCCGTGCACCTGCACGGCCCGGTCGACGATGCGGTTGAGGCTCTGCGCGACGAAGTGCTTGGCCATGGAGACCTCGGTGCGGAAGTCCTCGCCCTTGTCGATCTTCGAGGCGGCGTGCAGCACCATGAGCTTGCACTGGTAGAGCTCCATCGCCGAGTCGGCGATCAGCCACTGCACGCCCTGCTTGTCGGCCAGCACCGAGCCGTGGCTGTACCGGTTGAGCGCCCGGTCGACCATCATGTCGAGCGCCGTCTCGGCCTGGGAGATCCACCGCATGCAGTGGGCGAGCCTGGCCGGTCCGAGGCGGTACTGCCCCAGGCGGTGGCCGTTGCCGCGCCCGCCGAGGATCTGCTCGTCGGTGACGCGCAGGTCGGTGATGACGATCTCGCTGTGGCCGGTGGAGCCGTGCATGGTCTCCACCTCGCGCACGTCGTTCCATCCGTCGCTGGGCAGGTCGATGAGGAAGGCGGTGTTGCCGCCCCGCTCGCCCGGCGGCACGTCCTCGGTGCGGGCGATGAGGATGGCGAAGTTGGCGCGGCGGGCGTTGGAGATGAACCACTTGTGCCCGTTGATGACCCACTCGTCGCCGTCCTTGACGGCCTTCGTCTGGATGAGGGTGGGGTCGGATCCGGCCACCTCGGGCTCGGTCATGGCGAAGCACGACATCTGGACGCCTTCGAGGAGCGGCTTGAGGTAGCGCTCCTTCTGGTCGTCGCTGGCCCAGTGGAGCAGGGTGTGCATGTTGCCCTCGTCGGGGGCCATGCAGTTGAGCACCCACGGGCCCAGCCTGGTCTTGGCCGCCTCGGCCTGGACCATGGCGAGCTCGACATGTCCCAGGCCCATGCCGCCCCACTCCTTGGGCATGTGCGGCAGCCACAGGCCCTCGGCCTTGGCCTTCTCCCGCAGGCCGAAGATGGTGCGCAGGTACTCGTCACGGGAGGCGTTCTCGTCGGCCGCCGGGATGACCGTCTCCTGGATGAAGGTGCGGACCTTCCGCCGCAGCTCCTCGTGTTCAGGGGCGAGCGTGAAATCGATGGCCATGGGCGGGTCCTCCTGGGTTTTAAGGCGGTTGCCTTATTAAACTCTTCCTTGTGCCGCCGAATCCAGAAGAAACCCGAAATCGCCTCATATCCGCCGCCGAGCGGCTCTTCGCCGAGCGCGGCGTCGACGCGGTGTCGCTGCGGGAGATCAACGCGGCGGCGGGCCAGCGCAACAACACCGCGTTGCAGTACCACTTCGGTGACCGGGCCGCGCTGGTGCGGGCGGTGCTGGGACGGCACCAGCCGGGCGTCGAGGCCGCCCGGCACCGGCTGCTCGACGCCTACGAGGCGGGAGCCGGGGATCCGGGCGAGGCGGGCGGGAGAGGGCCGGGCGATGCGCGGCGGGAGCTGGCGGGCGCCCTGGTACGGCCGGCGGCGGCCAAGCTCGGCGACCCCGAGGGAGGGCGCGACTACCTGCGCATCCTCGGCCAGCTGGTGGCGCGCCCCGAGCCCGCGGTCCCGCGCGACAGCATGCAGCGCTGGCGCGAGCTCGTCGAGCCGTGGCTGCCCGACGGCGCCGCCCGGCTGCACCAGCGTTTCATGGCCGTGCGCGTCACCTACGCCGAGCTCGCCCGCCGCGCCCTGCTGCCGCCGGGCGGCGACGAGCGGCTGTTCACCAGCCATCTCGTCGACGTGGTCGCCGCGGTCCTGGCCGCCGAGGTGTCGCAGGAGACCGCGCTGCTGCTGGCGGAACGCGACTGACCCGGAACCCTCGCGGGAGCGGCGGTGTACTACGGGCGTGGAAACGTACGAGGTGCTGGACAGCACCACCGAGGAGGCGCCCGGCCGCGGGCGGATCGTGCTCGCCGCCGTCACGGTCGTCGCCGTCGCGGCCGCCGTCGTGCTGCTGTGGCCGCGCGGCGCCACCCCGCCGCCCGCTTCGGGAGCGAGCGCCGTCACAACACAGACCGCCTCGCTTCCCGCGCCCGTGACCGCCTCGCCTCCGGCCTCCCCCGCCTCGGCCGCGGGTGCGCCCATCGACATCGCGCCCGCCTCCGAGCACGAGGGCGGGCTGCCCCTGCTGCCCACCGCCTTTCCCGCCACTCTCGACCCGGCCGCGGCGCGTCCCCTGACGTCGTGGCCGCTCACGCGTGCCGTCGCCCTGTTCCAGGAGTACGGCGAGCACGGCGGCGGACGCCTGTTCGCCCTCGGCGAGGACGGCGGGCTGCGCGAGCTCGCCGGCCTGGACCTCGCCGCCGTCTCCGACCGCGACGGCAACCTGCAGACCGCCCTGGACGACACCTCCCTCAGCCCCGACGGCACCCGCGCCGCCTTCGCCCAGAAGGACGAGGTCGTGCTGGTCGAGCTGGCCACGGGCGCGGTGAGCCGGCTGCCGCTGCCTGGTTTCAACGAGCGTGTCTCCTGGCGCCCGAACGGCATCGGCCTGCTCGTCGAGCAGGATCCGCGCGTCTACCTGATGGACACGCGCACCGGCGTGTCCAGGCGCATGCCGTACCCGGCCTGGGGTCTGGTCGCGGGCGGCGAGATCGGCACGGACGTGCACCGGCTGGACGCCGCCGACGGCGACCAGCCGGCGGTGCTGTCCAGGTGGGACTCCTCGGGCGTACGGCAGGCGAGCACGCCGGTGCGCCCCCCGGTCGGCACCGGCGAGTGGTGGGGCACCGGCTGGCTGCGCGAGGGCCGCGTCGCCCGCGACGTGTTCGGCGCCGGCGGCCCGCGACCCTACGGGGACGTCGTGGAGGCCGAGGCGGTCGTGGTGCTGGACGCCGCCACCGGAGCCACGCTGCGTTCCCTGGTCTTCGAGGGCTTCGGACGCTGGAAGGGATGCTGCGCGGTCATGGGCTGGTACGACCGCGACACCGTGCTCGTGACCAGCGGCGGCGAGCACGCACGCCTGCTCGCGTGGCGGATCACCGACGGCGCGTTGTTCCGCGTAGGTGACCTACCCGCCCAGATGATGCTGTCCCTAGGGATCCGGGGTGGTTCCTAGGAGGGGGAGATAGGGACTCTGTCCGATGTGCCGGAATGCGCCTTAGCAGCACTCTAGAAGTGTCACCAAGGACACCGACCCGGAGGACGACATGAACCCCGAGCTTGAGTACCAGCTGATGAAGAGCCACGCCAGCGAGCTGCGCCGCGCCGCCGCCCAGCACCGCCGGGCGCGGGAGGCCGAGCGGGCCTCCGGCCGCCGTTCCTTCTTCGGCAAGCGCCGCGACGACTCGTGACGCCATGAGGACGCCACATCGCGAACTCTGTACAGAGGGGCACCATCCCGGATGGTGCCCCTCTTCCGTGTTCTGACCCCGATGCGCTGGACTCCGATACGTTGGTCCATATGCTGACGACCGCGACTGACATCCGGCCAGCCGTCCAGTCGAGGCTCGCCTGGCTCGACGCCCTGCGCGGCCTGGGCGCCGCGGCGGTCGTGGCCGAGCACCTGTTCACCTGGGCCATGCCGTGGCTGCGGCCGGTCTGGTTCAACATCGGGATGTACGGCGTGCTGGTGTTCTTCCTGGTCAGCGGTTACATCATCCCGCACTCCCTGGAGCGGCGCGGCGACGTGCGCGCCTTCTGGATCGGCCGGCTGTTCCGGCTCTACCCGCTCTATCTGGCGGTCATCGCCCTGGCCCTGGCGGTGTCGTGGTGGATCCCCATCCGCGCCGAGGTGCCGCGCGACCCATCGGCGATCGCCTCACACGCCACCATGCTGCTCGACGTGGTCGGCGCGGGGGGCGTGGTGAACACCATGTGGACCCTCTCGTACGAGATGATCTTCTATCTGCTCGTGTCGGCCCTCTTCGCCGCGGGCCTGCACCGCGGGCGTTCATGGATCGCCCTGGCGCTGGGCGTGACCGCCCTGGTCAGCGGGCTGTTCGTGGCCGGACCGCTGCTGAGCGGCGGGTGGCTGGCCTGGACGTCGATGGTGCTGGTCGTCCTCGGCCTGGCGGCCATGATCTCCGGCCGGTTGCGCGGCCCCGCCGCGATCGTGCTCGGCGTCATGGCGCTGCTCCTGCTCCTGCTGTCGAGCCGCGTGCCGTGGTTCGGCGTCGCCGTGGTCGCCGTGATGTTCGCCGGCACCGGCATCCAGCGGTGGGAGCGCGGCGACGGCTCGCTCTGGCCGGTGCTGCTCACGGGCGCGCTGGTCGCCGCGACCCCGATATGGGCGCTCAACGCGGGCTGGTGGTGGGTGCAGCCCGACGTGTGGATCTCCACGATCGTGCTGGCGGGTGTCACCTTCGCCGCCGTCATGGCGCTGCGCGGGCGCCCGATGCCGCGCGCGCTGACGTGGCTGGGGCTGGTCAGCTACTCCCTCTACCTGCTGCACCTGCCGATCCTGACGATGATGATCGCGGCCGTGGGCGAGATGCGTTGGGCGCCGACGCACCTGCAGCTGGCGATCGGGGCGGCCTTCCTGCTGGTGCTCGTCCCGGCGACCTGGCTCAGCCACCGGGTGATCGAGCAGCCCATGCAGCGGCTGGGCCGTACGTTGAGCGGCGGCGCGTGACCCTAGGGCGCCGGCTCTTCGTCGTCGTCCAGCATCGCCAGGGCCAGCGACCGCACGCCCGGCTCCAGATCGGGCGTGGCCAGCGCCAGATGGCTCAGCGACTCCAGGATGGTGACCGGCCGGGTCCTGCTCGCCTGCACCGCCGCGAGGAACCTCCAGCCGACCAGGGCGGCCACGTCCTGCCGCGCGGCCCGGTCCACCCAGGCGGTGGCGATCATCGCCAGCAGCGCCGCCTCGCTCACCCAGTCCTCCGGGCCGTAGGCCAGGTCGACGAGGATCTGCCGGCGCTCTGACGAGGCCCACGGCTGGTCGCCGCGGTGGTGGGCGATGCCCAGGCAGGCCCAGGCCTGCACCTGACGCAACCACAGCGGCCAGGCGCGCAGATCGTCGAACGGCAGGGCCGGCGGGTGCACCATGACGCCGAGCAGCTCGTCGAGCGAGGTCGCCGCCAGCCGTACGGCCTGGTCGAACGCGCCGGGAAGGTGCGGCCAGGGCTGCTCGGCCAGCACCGCCACGGCCTGCACCGCCTCCTGGCCGGGCGGCGCGACGGCGGGGACGGCGCCGGTGCCCTCGTAGCGCCACACCCGCTGCGAGACCGAGCGGACCGGCCCGTCGAAACCGGTCTCCGGCACCGGCAGGCGCGGATCCGGCTCGGGCACCGCCTCGACCACCAGCGTGAAGCCCGGCAGCGCCCGCCCGAAGGCGAGCATGGCGCTGGGAGGCTCGGGCGCCGAGACCCGCAGCGAGCCGCCCTCGACCCCCTCCTCCTGCTCCAGCACCTGGAAGAGCACGTTGATGACGGCCTCGGAGGCGTCGGCCGGGCGGCGCAGCCACGGCCGGGTGCCCGACTGGTTGGCCAGCACCGAGTAGGCGTGCGTGTTGCCGGGATGCTCGGCCAGATAGGCGGCCAGGTCGAGCAGGTGGCGCAGGTCGCCGTCGGCCTCGAAGCGCATGCCGCAGGCGGTCGGATAGGCCGACTCGTGACGCGGATCGGCGTCGAGCACCTCTTCCGCCCAGCGCAGCGCCTCCCCCGGACGGCCGGCCCGGTGCACCAGCTCGGCCAGATCGGTGCGCACGTAGAGGTTGCCGGGCTCGATGCGCAGCGCCTCGTGCATCGCCGCCTCCGCCTCCGTCCAGCGCTCCAGGTTGCGGTAGGCGCAGGCCGCCGCGACCGCCGCCTGCAGCGACGGCTCCAGCGCCGAGGAGTGCTCGGCCAGCTTGACCGCCTCCTGCGCGCGCCCCGCCCGGCGCATCAGCATCGAGCCCGCCCACCACAACATCGCCTCGCCCGGATAGGTCTGCGCGGCGTTGCGGACAAGCTGGACGAACGGCTCCAGGGCCGGGCGTTCCTCCTCGTCGACGGGGTCGTGCAGCGCCTGCGCCAGGCCCACGATCACCGTGCACAACGTCGCCGGCGACACCTTGCCCGGCAGGTCGGGCCCGGCCATCCAGGGCACGTCCGCCCAGTGGCCCCGCGGCTCGTGCTGCTGCACCGAGCCGATCAGGGCGAGCGCCTCGTCGAGGCCGCCGCGTGCGGCCAGCAGGTGCGCCCTGGCCAGCGCCGTGCCGAGGAAAAGCGGCTCGGCCAGGGGGAAGTCGTCCAGGCTCAGCCGGGCCAGCAGCAACTCGTGCGCCGCGGGCAGGTCGGGGGCGTGCAGCAGCGCGGTGGCCACGTGCTGGGCGGCATGCCCCAGCTCGCCGTCGTCCAGTGCCAGGCGCGCCATGGACAGCTCGCCCTCGGCCTCCTGGTACGGGTCGTTCAGGCCGTCATGACCGTCTGGTGCCACGTTCGTCTCCCCACGCATGGATCGCGACCCCAAACCCTGCCACAACCCTCGCGTCAGTCGCACCCTTCGAACTGCGGCATGAACGGGGTCAGCTCCAGGCCCGTCGCGCCGAACCGGTCACGCAGCAGTTTCGCCGCGGCGCCGCTCTGGTACATCACGGTGATCGCCCGGTTGATCTCCTCGCAGCCCGCCACGTCGCCCGGCCGTACGGCGATGCCGTACCTCTCCTCGGTGAACGGCGCGTTGACGATGGTGAAGGCGCCCTTCTCGCGGGCGGCGTACCCGGCCAGGATCAGGTCACCGGTCGAGACGGCGTCGACGGCTCCCTTCTTGAGCAGCTCGACGCACTCGCCGTACGTGCCCGCAGGGACCAGCACGGCGGCGACGCCGCGCGCGTCGACGACCCGCGAGGTCGAGATGGAGCCCGACGCCTCGCACAGCCTGCGCCCGGCCAGGTCGCGCACGCCACGGATGCCCCTGGTGCCCTTGCGGACCAGGATGTCCTGGCGGGAGACGTAGTACGGCCCGGCGAACATCACCTGCCGCTTGCGCGGCGGGCTGATGGAGTAGGTGGCCACCACCATGTCCGCCTCACCGGAGCGCAGCTTGTCCTCGCGGCCCTCGGAGGTCGTCTCGACGAAGCGCACCTTCTTGCCCAGGTGGCGGGCGACGTAGGTGGCCACGTCCACGTCGAAGCCCTCGAACGCTCCCCCACGGGTCCTGACGGCCAGGCCCGGCTGGTCGCCCTTGACTGCGACGACGAGCTCGTCGCGGTCGAGGATGGACGCGCCCCCACCGGCCCCGCCCGCGCCGCAGCCCGCCGTCAGGAGCAGCGCGGCGGCCAGGATCGTCCTCATCACCCGCACGGTAGGAGGGGCCGGTGAACGCGGGATGAAGCGCGGCTAGAGGTCCTCGGACAGAAGGGTGACGAGCTCGACGAGCTGCTCCCTGCTGAGGTTCTTGCGCAGCGCCTTGGCGGCGCTCTCGGGGCGGGAGACGGGGACGCTGATCGTGCGGGCGCGGAAGCCCGCGGCGACCATGGCGGCGTGGGTGCTCAGCTCGCCCGCGAGCACCTGGTGGTGCAGGGCGGGAGCCTCCTCGCGCAGCCGCCTGAGCGCCGGGGTCTCCTTGGGAGCGGCGGGCTCGGGCTCCTCGGGCTGTCGGGGAGACTCGGCCTCGATCGCCACCGGCTCCTCGGGCCGCTCCTCGTCGAAGGACTCCCCGTCCGGCGCTTCCTCGCCCAGCGGTCCCTTGTCCGGCGTCTCCTCGTCCGGCGTCTCCTCGTCCGGCGTCTCCTCGTCGGCGGGCTCCCACACCACTTCCTCGACGCCCGGCAACGCACCGGGGGGCAGCGCGCGCAACGTCTGCTCCAGCCGCGCCGCCACCGCCTGGTCGGTGGCCGCCAGCCCCCTGACCAGCCCCAGCGTCACCCCCAGCCCGCGCGGCGGATCGGCGGTCACGAACTCCACGAAGTCGTCGTGCTCCACCAGTTCGCCGCCCGGCCCGGTGAACTCCCGCCAGGCCTCCAGCTTCAGCACGTCACGCAGACCTCGCGTGGCGAGCTCGACGGCCGGTCGCGCCTCGTGGACGACCGCCGACAGCTCCGCCACCCGCTGGCCGTACTCACCCAGAAGGTCCTCACCAGGCACGCTGATCCTCCCCCGCCGCGTGTCAGACCGCTTGAGTATAGGGAGCACGGGCGCCTAACGCGCCGCTGATCGGGCAGTGGGCGAGGCGTGGAATCCAAGGAACGCACTCCAGAGGACCTGCCGCCCGCCGAGGCCGGAGTGGAGGGCGAGAGCGACGTCGTGGCGGAACGCTCGGGCATGAAGCTGCACCGCCCCCGTCGCCCGATCCCCGCCGGCCTCGTCGAGGTCGGCGGCGGTGAGAGTGAGGAAGGAGAGGAGGAGAAGGATCTGTCGTAGGGTGTTTCCTACTGTGTAACGTTGTTTCCCATGGGACCTCATCCGCACGGCTGGTGGATCGTCCTCCACCTCCTCCTGTTCGTCTTCTGGCTCGGCGGCGACCTCGGCGTCTACTACTCCAGTAGGTTCGTCCTGCGCCCTTCCCTCACCCCTGAGGCCAGGACCACCGCACTCAAGATCATGAGTGGGCTGGACCTGTGCCCGAAGATCTGCCTGGTGCTGTTCCTCCCGAGCGGGGTGACCCTGATGGCCCTGGAGCCTCACGGGGCGACCCTTTTCGGGGTTCCGCTCTTCCAGCCGTGGCTGGTGGTGCTGGTCTGGGTCTTCGCGCTGGCCTGGCTCTGGATGACGGTGAGCGACCATCATGCGCCT
The DNA here is from genome assembly GCF_013761175.1 of Nonomuraea soli. Taxonomy (GTDB): domain Bacteria; phylum Actinomycetota; class Actinomycetes; order Streptosporangiales; family Streptosporangiaceae; genus Nonomuraea; species Nonomuraea soli. Next base: position 282,886 of record NZ_JACDUR010000002.1, on the reverse strand, counting down.
GGCCGGCGGCGATGGGTGAGGCGGGCCGACTGGACGGTGAGGATCGTGCTCATCGCGGTCATCGCCGGGGCGGCCGCCTACACGATGATCGCCGCGACGCCGTTCGGGGTGGAGACCAACCCCCGGTGGCTGGGGGCCAAGCTGGCGCTCTACGCGCTGGCCATCGGGGCGGGGCTGGGGATCCGGTTGATGTTGCGGCCGTTCGGGGCGGCCTTCGGGATCCTGGTGACGACGGGGTCGACGCCCGAGGTGGAGAAGGCGCTGAAGCGGTCGGTCGACGGCTGCGTGCCGTACGTGTGGCTCATCTGGGGCAGCGTGGTGGTCGCGGCGGTGCTCGGGGTGCTCAAACCGGGCGCGAACCTGTGACCCGCGCCCGGGCGCTCACGCCCGGGCATCAGCCAGGCGCGAGCCCGGGTGCTCACGCCGGAGGCGAGCCCGTGGCACCCGGTCGCGGGGCTTACGGCTCGCGGTCGCCGGTGGTGCCGTGGTAGCCCGTCGCGGGGGCTTACGGCTCGCGGTCGCCGGTGGTGCCGTGGTAGCCGAGCTGGGCCGACAGGCGGGCGGCGGCCTCGACGATGACGGGGGCCTCGGCCTGCATGCGCGGCTTGAAGCGGGCGCCGGGCCCCGACAGGCTGACGGCGGCGATCACGACGCCGTCGTGATCGAAGACGGGCGCGGCGACGGAGGCGGAGCCCTCCTGGCGTTCGCCGAGCGAGGTCGCGTAGCCCCTGCGGCGGATCGCGGCCAGCTCCGTGCGGAGCCTGGCGGCGTCGGTGATGGTGCGCGGCGTGAGCGCGGCGAGCTTGTGCCTGGCCAGGTAGCCCTCGACCTCCTCCTCCCGCAGGAAGGCCAGGATGACCTTGGAGGAGCTGCCCGCGTGGAGCGGGTAGGGGATGCCCAGCGACACCTCCATGCGCAACTCCTGGTCGGGGACGACCTGCTCGACGTACATGCGCGTGTCGCCGCGGCGCACCGACAACGTCGCCGTCTCGTGCACCTGGGCGGCCAGGCGGCGCAGCTCCGGGCCGGCCATGGCGCGCAGGTCGGTGCGCGCCAGGTAGGCGCGGCCGAGCGCGATGGCGGCATGACCCAGGGAGTAGCGCCTGGTCACCGGGTCGAGGTTGATGAGCTCGCGGCTGCGCAGCGCGGTGAGGATGCGATGCACGGCCGCCTTGGTCAGGTCGAGCTCGGTGGCGATCTCGGTCACCCCGAGATCGGGACGGGTGCTGCGTCCGAACAGCAGCAAGACGTCCATCGCCCGTTCCACGGCGGCGATCGAGCGGCTCTGGTTCTCGGAGTCCACCTGCGCGGTCACCGGGACAGTGTATTTCGCTGAGGGAAACATCGTCACGTTGACACCGTGACGGCCTGCTCGTTACCTTCAGCGTGACAGCGTTTCCATTATCGAAACGGTGAGACCGTGGACGGTGAGATCTTCCGCACGGTCATGGCCCAGTGGCCCAGCGGCGTGGTTCTGGTGACGACCGGATCCGGGCAGCAGTGGCACGGCATGACCGCGAGCGCGTTCGCCAGCGTGAGCCTGTCGCCGCCCATGGTCCTGGTGTGCCTGGCGCGGGGCACGCGCACGCACGAGCTGGTGAGCTCCAGCGGGTGCTTCGCGGTGAACATCCTCGGCCAGGACCAGGCGCGGCTCGGGCGCGTCTTCGCCGGGCAGGGCGAGGTGGCCGACCGCTTCGCGCACGGGCGGTGGACCGCGGGGGTGACCGGGGCCCCGCTGCTGGCCGACGCCGCCGGGTGGCTCGACTGCCGGGTGAACCAGGCGCATCCGGGCGGGGATCACACGATCTTCGTGGGTGACGTGCTGGCCGCCGCCTCGCCGCGGCGGGTGGCGCCGGTGCTGTTCCACTCGCGGGCGTGGAGCCGCCTGGCCGATCCGCTGCCGGAACGGGTGGCGGTCGCCGACACCGGCGTGCTCGGGGCGCTCCAGGCTCAGGGCGTCGACGGGGCCCGGCTCGCGGCACTGGCGCGCGGGATCCGGCTGACGGGCGCACGCGTACGGCTCCCGGGCGAGGGCTCGGGTGGGGGCTGGTCGGCGCGTTCGGGCTCCGTCGGGGGCTTCGAGCCGGGCTCGACACCGGGCGCGACACCGGGCTCGCGTGAGGGCTCGAGTGGGGAAGACGACCTTGATCCGGCGACCGCCTCCGTGTTCGTGCGCGAGCCCGGCGACGTACGGCGGGCGGCCGCGAGGGGCGTGGGGGTGGTGGAGTTCGACGCGGGCGCGGGCGCGGACGATGACGGTGCCGTGCCCGAGGCGGCGCGGCGGGCCGGGCTCACGACCGTCGCCCACCTCCGCGACGCCTTCGCGCCGCACCGCGCCGAGCACGTGCTCGCCTCCATCACCCGCCTCGCCGAGGCCGGGTGCGACGAGATCGCGCTCGCCGAGGGCGCGGGCGCCGCGACACCCATGCACGTGCGCGCCCTCCTGGGCGACGCCTGCGCGAGCGCCGCGCTCCGGGTGGGCCTGCGAGGCGGCGACGGCATGGGCCTGGTCAACGCCCTCATCGCCATGAAGAGCGGCGTCAGCCGCTTCGACACCACGTTGGGCGGCCTGGACGGCGCGCTGCCCGCCGAAGACCTGCTCCTGCTGGCCGGCCAGCTCGACGTGGCGTGTACGGCCGACCGCGAGGCGCTCCTCGCGCTGAAGCACTGAACCAAGGAAGGGACCACCCGTGGCTGACCAGTTGACAGGCGAGCGCCTCCTCGACGACATGAGTGAGGCCGAGCGGGCCAGAGCGGAACGGGTCGAGTCCGTGCTGCCCGCGCTGCGCGCCGCCGCGGAACGGGCCGACGCGGAGGGCGACTTCCCCGTCGAGCACGTGGCGTTGCTGCGCGAGGCGGGGCTGCTCGGCCTGGTGGTGCCGCACGAGCACGGCGGGCTCGGCGGGACCCTGCGGGACCTGGCGGCGGCCACGTTCGCCATGGGTACCGCCTGCCCGTCGACCGCGCTGGCGTACTTCTTCCACAACACCAGCGCCTCCCGCGGCCTGCTTCCGCTGGAGGCGATCGAGGCGGGGCTCTTCGACGAGGAGGAGATCCCGCCGGTGCGCGCCTTCGCCGCGAAGGTGCTGGACCGGATGGGGTCGGGGGTGTGGCTGGCCAACTTCGCCTCGGAGTCGGTCAAGAGCTCGGCCGCCAACATCACGATCGCCACCACCGCCCGCCGTACGGACGGAGGCTGGGTGCTGGACGGCGAGAAGTCGTTCGGCTGCGCGACCGGCGTGGCCGACTACTACCTGACCACGGCCAAACTGGAGGGCCACGAGACGGCCGAGGGGCTGGCCACCTTCTTCGTGCCACGCGACGCTCCAGGGGTCTCCACCAGGGCCGCCTGGGACGGGCTCGGCATGCGCGCCACCGCCAACAACGGCATCAGGCTCGACGGCGTCTTCATCCCGGAGGAGGAGGCGCTGACGATTCCCGGCGCGTTCACGCGGATGCTGCGCATGAGCCGCGGCAGTTTCGTCGGCAACCAGCTGGCCATCGCCGCCGTGTACACGGGGTGCGCGCAGAACGTCTTCGACGAGGTGGTGGGGCAGCTGACGCGCAGGACGTTCGCCGACACCGGGCGGCCGATCGCCTCCTCCCCCATGCACCAGCAGCTCATCGGCGAGATGTCGGTGAACCTGGAGACCGCCTACCTGTGGGTGCGGCGGCAGCTGGATCTGGAGACGTCGCAGCCTCCGCTGCGGCCCAAGCCCGAGGTCTTCCGCCAGTGGCGCATGGGCAAGGGGTCGGTGACGGAGGCGTGCTTCCAGGTGGCGCTGGGGGCGTTCAAGGCGTCGGGGACGAGCGGTGCCATGATGGGCGGCGTCGTGGGCCGGGCGCTGCGTGACCTGGCGATGGGGCTGGTGATGACCTTCCCCGCCGAGCGCGGAAGGCTGGAGGTGGCCCAGATGGTGACGCAGGCCAAGGAGAACGAGCTGTTCACGACGGCGGAACGGCCGTGAGCGGCCCCGTGAGTGGCAAGCCGCCGCTGGTGGTGGGGCCGGCCGCCGACCTGGTCGGCGGCGTGTGGGCCGCGGCCACCGAGGACCTCGGCTTCGACCTGGAGTACCCCGCCACCGGCGAGCCCGTCGTCCGCGCGCTCGGCTCGTCCGGCGCCCGCGTGGAGGCGGCGCTGGCCGCCGCCGAGCGGGCCGCGCCGGGCTGGGCCGCCACCTCCGTCGAGGAACGCGCCGCGCTCCTCGACGACGCGGGCGCGGCGCTGGCCGGGCGGGTGGCCGAGATCGTGGCGCTGGAGGCGTTCGCGACCGGCGTCCCGATCCGCCAGACGACCCCGCTCGGCTTCATCGTGCACGGCGCCTTCCCGCTGGCGGCCGCGCAGCTGCGTGCCGGGCTGCTGCTGTCGGAGCGTGACGGCGTCGAGGTGCACCGGCTTGCGCTCGGCCCGGCGTTGTGCCTGGTGCCGTGGAACGCCCCCGCGCCGATGGCCGCGCACAAGGCGGCCAGCGCCCTGGCCGCCGGCTGCCCGGTGATCCTCAAGGTCAGCGAGTTCGCCCCGTACGGCACGCAGCTCCTGGCCGAGGTGCTGAACGAGGTGCTGCCGCCGGGCGTCTTCCAGCTGGTGCACGGCGACGCCCGCACCGGGGCGCTGCTGGCGGCGGATCCCCGCGTCCGTGCCGTGTCCTTCACCGGCGGCCTGGCCGGCGGCCGCGCGGTGGCCGCGGCCTGCGCCGCCCAGCTGCGTCCCGCCCAGCTGGAGCTGGGCGGCAACAACCCGCTGGTCGCCATGCCCGACGCGGACGTGGAGCGGATCGCCCACGCCGCCACCGAGCTGCTGACGACGCTCAACGGCCAGTGGTGCCGCGCACTCGGACGCCTCATCGTGCCCCGCCCGCTGCTGGACGAGGTGGTGGAGGCGACCGGCGAACGGCTGCGGGCGCTGCGTGTCGGGGACCCGCTCGCCCCGGAGACCGACTACGGGCCGCTGGTGCACTCCCTGCATCGGGAGCGGGTGCGCGCCGAGACCGCCCGTGCGGGCGGTCACGCCGTGCCGTACGGCATCATGCCCGGCAATGGCAGCTTCCTCGCGCCCACGCTCATCACCGGCGCCGACCTGCCTGACGAGATCTTCGGCCCGGTCGCCTCGGTCGTGCCGTACGACACCGTCGAGGAGGCCGTCGGCCTCGCCAACGCCACGCCGTACGGGCTGGAGGGCTACGTCGTCGGCGCCGACGAGGAGCGGGCCCTGGCGCTCGCCCGACGGGTGCGGGCCGGCGAGGTCAAGGTCAACGGGTCGAGCGTGATGAGCCTGCACCTGCTCACCCCGCGCCCCGCGTGGGGGCTTTCCGGGCTGGGCGAGGAGGGGACCACCGAGACCATCCTGTTCTTCACCGGCGCGCGCGTCGTCGGCGTCGAGGGGCGGTCATGAGCGACGTGCTCGTGGCCGGGGCCGGGCCGGTCGGGCTCGCCGCCGCGCTGACCCTGGCCAGGGGCGGGGCGTCGGTCACCGTGCTGGAGGCGGGGCCGGGACTGGCCGCCGAGTCGCGCGCCTCGACCTTCCACCCGCCGACGCTGGAGATGCTGGCCGGGCTGGGCGTCCTCGACCGGCTCATGGACAGGGGGCTGGTCGCGCGCACCTTCCAGTATCGCGACCGGGCCACGGGGCCGATCGCCGTGCTGGATCTGGGCGTGCTCGCCGGCGACACGCCGTACCCGTTCCGCGTGCAGTGCGAGCAGAGCAAGCTCACGCCGATCCTGATGGAGGAGCTGGTACGGCACGGCGGGCGGGTGCTGTTCGGCCGCCGCGTCACCGACGTGCTCGCGCACGCGGGAGGGGTGGTGGTGACGGCCGGAGGCGGTCGTCACACGGCGCGGTGGCTGATCGGCGCGGACGGCGCGCACTCGGCGGTACGGCGGAGCCTGGGCATCGCGTTCGAGGGCCTGACGTATCCGGAGCGATTCCTGGTCGCCTCGGTCGAGGAGGACGTGGCGGCGCTGCTGCCAGGGCTGGAGCCGATCAACTACGTGTTCGATCCCGGTGAGTGGCTGGTGGTGCTGCGCACGCCCGACCACTGGCGGGTGCTGCTGCCCACACCTGGGGGCAGCTCCGACGCCGAGGAGCTGGGGAGGCTGCCCGGGCGGCTCCGGGCGGTGGCCGATCCCGGCCGGGACTGGGCGCTGGCGCACGCCTCGCTGTATCGGGTGCACCAGCGGGTGGCGGCGCGGTTCCGTCACGGGCGGGTGCTGCTGGCGGGGGACGCGGCGCACGTCAACAATCCGCTGGGCGGGCTGGGGATGAACAGCGGCATCCACGACGCCGTGCTGATGGCTCGCGCCTTGCTCGGCGACCCCGCAGGGGTCGACGGGGTCGACGGGGTCGCGGCGCGGCGGCGGGAGGTGGCGATCGGGCACGTCCGGACGATCAGCCACGGGAACTGGGAGCGGATGCGGTCCGCCGACCCCGCGGCCCACCACGCCGAGCTTCGCGCCCTGGCCGCGGATCCCGGCAAGGCGCGCGCCTACCTGCTGCGGGCCTGCCTGATCGACTCGCTCAGAGAAACGGGAGGGGGAGCCGCGACGGAATCGGCGACGGCGAGGGGGGCGGGAACGGGGACGGCGACCGGAGCGGCGACGAGAGCGGGGACGGAACCGCCGACCGGAGTGGGGCCCGGGGCTCGGGCGGGGACCTCGTGATCGTCAGGGAGAACCCCGCCCGCGTCACCGAGATCGTCGGGCGCAAGCCCGTCTCCTCCCCCGAGGCGGTCGATGCCGCCGTGCGGCGCGCGGAGGACGCCCGGCACGACTGGGCGGCGCTCTCCCTCGGCCGGCGGATCACCGCCCTGCGCGCGGCCACCGATGCGATCGAGGAGCGCCACGACGAGCTGGCCGTCCTGCTCGCGCGCGAGTCCGGCAAGCCGCTCCCCGACTGCCGGGGCGAGATCGCCTTCGCCCTGACCTATGCCCGATGGGTGTGCGACCAGGCCCCCCGGGTCCTGGCGCCCGTCGAGCTGGACGACGCGGCCGGACGCCTGCTCGTGCGACGCCTGCCGTACGGCGTGGTGGCCTGCCTGACCCCATGGAACGCCCCCGTCATCCTGGCGCTGCTTAAGCTCGTCCCCGCCCTGGTGGCGGGCAACGCCGTCGTGCTGAAGCCCTCGCCGCTGGCGCCGATGGCGGTGAGCGAGGTGGCGGCGGCGCTGCCGGCCACGGAGGTGGTGCACGGCGGGGCGGGAACCGGGCGGGCGCTGGTCGGCCACGCGCTGGTCCGCAAGGTGGCCTTCACCGGCGGCGAGGCGGCGGGGCGGCAGATCGCGGCGGCGGCGGGCGGCATGCTGACCCCGTCGGTGATGGAGCTGGGCGGCAACGACCCCGCGTTGTTCCTGCCGGACTTCGAGCTGTCGGAGCCGGGCTACGAGCGCCTGGTCATGGCCTCCTTCGCCACGAGCGGTCAGGTGTGCATGGCGGCCAAGCGGCTCTACGTGCCGCGCTCGCGTGCCGGGGAGTTCGCCGGGGCCTACCTGGCGGCGGCCTCGCGGGTGCTGGCGGTGGGCGATCCCCTGGCCCCGGGTGTCACGATGGGGCCTGTCGTCTCGGCCGAGGCACGGGAGCGCATCAAGGCGCTGGTGGCCGACGCGGAGCGCAGGGGAGGCACGGCGTTGCGGCTCGGGCGGGCCATCGGCGACCTCGACGCCGGATATTTCGTGACCCCTGTCCTGGTGACCGAGGTGCCGGAGGACGCGCCGCTGGTGCGTGAGGAGCAGTTCGGCCCCGCGGTGCCGCTGCTCGTGTACGACACCGAGGAGGAGCTCCTGGCCAGGGCGAACGCGGGCGAGCTCGGTCTGGCGGCCTCGGTCTGGTCGGCCGACGAGGAGCGGGCCTTCGCGGTGGCCGGGCGCGTCGAGGCGGGCTTCGTGTTCGTCAACACCCACAACAGGACCGGGATGTCGCTGCGCGCCCCCTTCGGAGGGGTCAAGCGCAGCGGCTACGGGCGTGAGTACGGCGAGGAGGGCATGCTGGAGTACGTCCAGAGCGGTGTCGTGCACGCGCCCGCCGCCTTCCGTGCGGGCGGTGCCGGATCGGCGCCCGGCGCCTACCCGCTCTGAGCCACGAGCGCCTCGCACAGCGACCAGGGGCGGCCGTCGACCAGGTCGGTGCCGCGTGACACGTGCCGGTTGACCGCGCGGGCGGGCCAGATCTCGGCGTGCACGATGGTGTCGCCGTTCTTCACCTCGGTGACGATGGGGTGGCTGATGCGGCCGGTGAAGGGTCCCTGCCAGGCGGTCCAGAGGGTGAAGTCGGCGGGCAGGCCGAGGATGGCGCCGGCCTGGCCGTCGGGGCCCTCTCCGCCCGCGGCGACGACGTTCAGCCGGTTCTCCGCCGATCGTTCCAGCAGGCCGAGGCGGAGCTCCCAGGACTCGCGCGGGGTGAAGGGCACGGCCACCACGTCGGCGTCGGCCAGGGCGGCCAGGCGGAACTCCTCGGGATGCCTGGCCGCGTCGCCCGCGATGATCGCCAGCCGGCCCCAGGGGAGCTCGTGGACGGGGCAGGAGGGGTCCGGGGGCGGTGTCGCGCCGTCCTCGCCCACCAGGGCCCCGCCGCCGGTGACCGCGTGGGCGCCGGTGCCGCTCACGGCCAGGCGTGCCTCCGTCTCCGACACGGGTGACCCCTCGGGCAGCACGATGAGCCGCGCGCCCTCCTGCGCCGCCTGCCGTACCGAGGCCGCGTCCCCTCGTACCACCGCGACCTTCAACGACGGCGCTCCTGCGGGGGCGCGGCGTCCGCGGGGGCGCTCGGCGACGGGGCCGTAACGTTCCGGGCGGCGCGTGGCGAACAGGCGTGCCCGCGCGGCGTCGGCCGCGCCGGGGTCGATGTCGGCCACGACGACGGCCTCGCCCTCGCGGGGCGCCTTGGCGACCACGGTGCCGTCGGGCGCGACGATCTGGCTCTCCCCCGCCCCGTGCAGCCACTGCGGCGGCACCTTGAGCCCGGCGCTGACGGCGTCGAGCCGGTCGGCGGGGATCAGCGGCCCGACCTTGTTGGCGGCCACCACCCACACCTTGTTCTCGGCGGCGCGCACCGGGATGTGCAGCGACGCCTCGTCGGTGGCGAAGGAGTTGAGGCTGTTGAGCAGCACCTGGGCCCCGCGCAGCGCGAGCCCTCTGGTGACCTCGTTGATGACGCCCTCCATACACGCGTACAGGCCCAGGCGCCCGAGCGCCGTCCGCACGACGGGACCGGCGCTCACGCCCCGGTCGAGGTGGTCGTTCTCGGCGCCCATGAGGATCTGCTTGTCGGCCTCGCCCAGCAGCGTGCCGTCGGGGCCGTACAGGAGGGAGGCGCCGGTGGTGCGGCCGTCGTCGCGGGCGAGCGTCACGCCGATCTTGACGTGGATCGCGTGGCCGGCGGCACGCCGGGCGATCGCCGTCAGGAAGGCGTCGTCGTGCCTGCACGCCCGCTCCCTGGCCTGTTCGCGGCTTTCGTACCAGGACAGGTGGTTGCAGAACTCCGGCAGGACGACCAGCGCGGCGCCCTGCGAGGCGGCGGCGTCGATCGCTCGGAGGCAGGACGCGAGGTTGGCCGCGCTGTCGGTGCCGACCTCGAACTGGGCTGCTGCGACCCGGACCACATGGCCTCCACGTTACGTCTGGTGAAACTCTGTTTCCATTCTTTAGGATTCCGGCACAAACGTCCAGAGGAGGCCCCCGGTGCTCACCCACGTCGTCCTGATGAAGTTCACCGACCCCGCCGACGCCGCGACGGCCAAGGACCTGCTGGAATCACTGGAGGGCGCGGTGCCGCAGATCGCCGCCATCCACGTCGGGCTCGACGTCGTCGGCTCCCCCGTCTCCTACGACCTGTGCATGACGACCACCCACGACTCGCTGGAGGCGCTGCGCGGCTACCAGGAGCACCCCGCCCACCTGGAACTGGCCGGCTGGCTGCGCCCGCGCCTGGCCGCCCGCGCCGTCGTGGACTACGAGCCGTGATGCCGCTGGTGTACGGCGCGCTGGCCTGCGTCCAGGCCGGGCTCGCCCTGCTGCTGCTCTCCCGCAAGGCGTGGATCCCGGGAATCGTCGGGCTGGGGATCGCCGCCGACTGCGCGATCATCGCCCTGAGCGCCGGGGAGTCGCTCAACTTCGCCAGGTTCGCCATCCACGCGGCGCTGACGCCGCTCCTCATCGTCTACGCGGCGATGCTCCACGGCGTGCTGGTGCGCACCGCCTGGATCGTGGCGGCGGCGCTGATCGTCGTCGACACGGTGGCCCTGGCGGACCTGCGTCTGGAGCCGCGCGCTTGGGCGGGCACCCTGCGCTACGTCTCGGCCGAGTCGTCGCCGCCGGTGGCGGCCCTGATCACCACGGCCGTGCTGCTGGCCGCGGGGGTGGCGACCTGGCGCAGGCACGGCTCGCCGTGGTTGTTCCTCTCGGCGCTGTTCCTGCTCGTGGCCTCGGGAGCGGGCGTGGTCGTGCCGATCCTCGGCAACCTGGGCGAGGCCGTCATGCTGGCCGGGCTCTGGACAGCGGCCACCGTTTCGCGACATGCTGCTGAAAGGAAACAGCGTTCCAGTGAATGAAACAGAGGTGCACGGGTGAAGGAGACGCTCCAGCATGTCGAGCAGATGCTCGACGACTCTCCGGTCATCGACGTCACGCAGACCTTCGAGCAGCTACGCGGCATCCTGGCCGACCTCAAGGCCATGATCGACGCCAGGTTCCGGGTGGAGCGCGACCCCTGCAGCCTCGACAGTTACGGCAGCCCTGACGGTCCGGGCGGCAGCCTGGAGGCCTACAGCGGGCCCGAGGTCGACTGGATGGTCCACTCCTGGCTGGGCAACCCGAAGGCCAGCTTCGCCAACCTGCACCTGACGGTGTGGCTCGGGCCGCAGGTCAGGGTGCCGCACCTGGGCATCGCGCTGCTGGTGTGGCCCGAGGGCTGGTTCTACGTCGACCACCTGCCGCGGGTGAACCTGGTCGAGGACGGCGGCTACTTCGACCGCCACTACGCGGAGCAGGACGCCTCCTGGGTGTCCTTCCGCGAGGAGAACCCCGACTTCACCTGGTTCACCAGCCGCTCGGGCTTCATCAGGGCCAGCCTGTCGCCCACCGCCCACTGCTACTCCTTCCCGCGCACCCAGCCCAACCTGGAGGTGGTGCGCCAGGTGACGCGTGCGAAGGTGGAACAGTGGCTGCGCTGGGTGGACGAGGCAGAACCGGTGCCGGAGGCGGAGCGCCCGGCACTGGCCGCGACCGACCTCGCCATCCGGCGCAACATCGCCGAGCGCGACCCGGCCAACGTCATGGGCGTGCGCTTCTTCGGCCAGGAGCTCACCGACCAGCTGGTGCGGGCCCTGTGGGGCGGCGACCGCACGCTGCCGAGGCCGTCGTGATCAGGTCGCTGTGGTGGGCGGCCGACACAGGAGGCGAGCCGCCGTTCGGCACCGCCCACCTGAAGGTCTACTACCCGGCGCGGGAGCCGGGCAGGCTCACCGGCACGGCCGCGCCGGACGGCGGGCCCTACCCGGTCGTGCTGTTCGTGTCGGGCATCAACGTCGGCCAGGACTCCTACCGCTGGCTGGCCACCGAGGTCGCGCGGGCGGGGTTCGTCTGCGTGACCTTCGACCGGGTGGCCGAGCTGTTCGGTGGCGAGTACGGGCTGACGCCCGGCGTGGACCTGGAGGCGGCGACGCCCGAGTGGTACGGCACGCGCCCGACCTGCCCGGCGATCGGCTCGATCCTGTCGTCGCTGGAGCGGATCCCCCTGCTGAAGGGCGCGCTGGACCTCGACAGGGTGGCGCTCGGCGGCCACTCGGCCGGCGGCTCGGTCGTGCTGCAGTCGGCCAGGCACTTCCCGCAGGTCAAGGCGGTCTTCGCCTACGGCGCCCACACCATGGTGGCCACGATGCTCGGCTGGCCGGCCGGCACGGTCCTGCCCGCGCAGGTCGACTGCCCGGTCCTGCTGGTGGGCGGCACCCGCGACGGGGTCATCATGGGCAGCGCCGACCGCTACGGCGAGCGGCGGCACGCCTCCGACCCGGTGACCCGCACGTTCGAGGAAGCCCTCACCGACCGCGACGGGCAGCACGTGCTGGCGCTGTTCGAGGGCGCCAACCACTTCGCCGTCGCCGACCCGGTCGACCCGACGGCGGCCAGGGCCTTCCTGGACCTGGAACCCGAGACCGAACCACGTTCGGAGATCGCGCAACTCATCACGGCGTTCCTGCGAACACACCTGTACGGCGAGGCCCACAGCCTCCCGGGTGCCTCGCGACGCCGGTAGGAGAGCCCATGCTGAAGAACTTCTGGTACGCCGTCGAGTTCAGCCACGCGGTGCAGCACAGGCCGCGCAAGGTCACCTGCCTCGGACAGGACTTCGTGGTCTGGCGCAGGCGCGACGGCCAGGTGGCGTGCCTGTCCGACCTGTGCGTGCACCGGGGCGGCGCGTTGTCGATGGGAACGCTCACCGACGACCGCATCACCTGCCCCTACCACGGCTGGGAGTACGAAGGCGACGGCGCCTGCGTGAAGATCCCGGCCAACCCGCCCGGCCGGGGCATCCCGAAGAAGGCCAGGGTCGACGCCTACCCGGTGGTGGAGCGCTACGGCATGGTCTGGGCCTTCCTGGGCGACCTGCCCGAGCAGGAGCGGCCGCCGATCCCGCACATCCCCGAGCACGACGACCCGGCCTTCCGCGCCGTCTACTGGGAGACCACGGTCGAGGCCAACTACGAGCGCACGATGGAGAACGTCGTCGACGCCGCGCACACCCCGTTCGTGCACGGGACCGCCTTCGGCAACCCCGACAAGCCGGAGATCCCCGACTTCGAGGTGACCCAGAAGGAGTGGCAGGCCGAGGCCGACATCCTGCTCAGCCCGCCGCTGCCCAAGGGCCTGTGGGGCGCGCTGGCCAGGCGCCGGCCGAGGCCGGAGCACGTCGTCGTCACCAACGGCTGGTACCTGCCCAACATCGTCAAGCTGCACGTGCGCCTGCCGTTCGGCGACCTGATCCTCTACGACTACAACATCCCGCTCAGCCAGGAGCGCACCCTGGTGAAGATCGTGGGCTACCGCAACTTCTTCACCGGCAAGTGGGCCGACGGCAACGCCGTCAAACGCATCCAGAAGATCTTCGAGCAGGACCGGCCCGTGGTCGAGTCGCAGCGGCCCGAGCTGCTGCCCTTCGACCTGGCCGCCGAGCTCCACATCCGCAGCGACGCGCTGCAGGTGGCCTACCGCAGGCGGCGTCAGCAGCTGATCGACCAGGGCTGGTGGGTCGACGGCGACGACATCGTCACCGGCGACGTGCCGCGCCGCCAGGCCACCGTGATCGCCTCACCCGCCCGCCGCGACAACCCCGACCTGGCCCGTGCCTGGGTGCACAAGGCCCGAGGAGAACGAGATGAGCCTGCCGGAAGCGCTGAGTGAGCGCACCCTGGAGCGGCTGAGCGCCGCCCTGGGCCTGGCCGCGTCCGAGGACGTGCCGCTGACCTCACCGATGTCACCGCATCCGGTCGGGCGCCTGCGCGTCCTGCGTGGCGGCGACGACGGGGTCAAGGTCGTCACGGTGGGCCTGGTGGTCGCGCCGATCGGCCTCGACAGCCACATGATCTTCGTGTTCACGCCCCCTGGCTCCGCCGTGCCGCACTTCACGCTGGACGCGGTGGCCTCGGCCGACTACCACGCCATGCACCTCGACCTGATCCCCCGGGCGGAGCTGGCGGTCAACCTGGCCTACCTCGACGCCTGCTTCCTGCCGCTCACGACGCACCTGGAGCAGGCCTGGCAGCTCGACGGCCTGTCCCCCGCCGCCGTGGGACCACGCCAGCGGGCCATGATGTCGCCGTGGATGCTGGTGTGCCGCGCCACCGAGGAGGCCTTCGCCAAGCTCGGGCCGACCGTCGACGCCTACCTCGACCACTGGCTCGACCTGCTCGACCGCGGCGTGCCCGAGGCCGGAGGCGACCTGGCCGAACGCGACCTGGCCGAACGCGACCTGGTCAACCGCGCCAACCTGTTCTCGCCCGACGTCGACCCGGTCTGGCTGCAGGTCACCCGCCTGCTCGGCCAGGAGCAGGCCGAGCGGGTGCGTGGGGAGCTGCTGCGGTGAAGCCCAGCCAGTGGCAGCAGCGTATCCAGGGCGAATGGGTCGGCAGGCCGTCGTTGTTCGACGCCACCGGCACCTGGCAGGGATACGAGGACATCCGCCGCTCGTCGATCTTCGAGGACGGCACGACCACCTACGTCATGGACGGCGGCCTGACCGGCGGCGGCCCGCTGGCCGGGCGTTTCCGCCTGGGCGCGCCGTTCGCCTTCGGCGTGGTCGACTCCGACGCCGACCGGCTCTACACCGGGCCCGACTTCCACGGCAGCGGCCGGCCCTACGGCGCCTTCGTGGACGCCCACTACTACGGGCCCGGCTGGCAGGTCGGGCTCAACACCTGGAACCAGACGATCGGCGACACCCAGGTCTACTCCTCGCTGCTGTCGCAGGGACCCGCGATCGTGGGCTGCTTCAACGGCCTCTACACCCGCGACGCCGCCCTGGTCGACGAGTGGCTGGCCGCCGAGACCACCAACGGGCCGGTGCCGTACATCCTGCCGACCAAGGCGGCGGGCGCCTACTCCGGCGTGTGCGAGGTGTACGGCGCCGACCAGAAGCCGCGCGGCACCCTCGACGTCTCCATCGAGGTCGAGCCCGTCGACCTGCTGCGCGCCAGGCACCGGATGACGCTGGGCGAGCCGTACACGACCGAGGTGCGGCGCGACGGCTTCCGCTCCTTCTACGAGGGCCCGCAGGTGTGGGGCAACGCCCAGGCGTACGGCAGGGCGAGCTACCCGGTGCTGCACCTCGGCGGCGCCCGCAGGGTGCACGGCCGCGAGTTCATGATGGACGCCGCGCCCGGCATGGGCGCCGGATCCATGCTCGCCGTCGTCTACGAGGTCTTCGCCGGCAACCGTCTCGACGAGGTGATTCACGGAGTGCTCACATGGTCATCGTCATAACCGGCGGCACCCGCGGCATCGGCCGCGGCCTGGCCGGGCAGTTCACCGCGATGGGGCACACGGTCGTCGCCTTCGGCAGCGCCACCTGCGACGTCAGCGACCGCGACCAGGTCCAGGCGGCCTGGGACGCGGCCGTCAAGGAGCACGGCCAGGTCGACGTCTGGATCAACAACGCCGGCATCACCCACGACCGGCTCCCGCTGTGGGAGCTCGACCGGCTGCAGGCCGAGCGGGTGGTCGCGGTCAACCTGCTGGGGGTGATCAACGGCTGCGCGGTCGCGCTCGCCGGCATGGCCGCCCAGGGGCACGGGCACGTGTGGAACATGGAGGGCCTGGGCAGCGACGGCCGGGCCGTCGCGGGCATCTCCGTCTACGGCGCGACCAAGAGCGCCCTGACGACGCTGACGAAGGCGCTGGCCAAGGAGGTGCCCGCGGGCGTCTCCGTCGGGCTGCTCAGCCCCGGCATGGTCGTCACCGACCTGCTGGTGCGCGACCTGACCCCGCAGTCGCGCAAGATCTTCGACATCCTGGCCGACCGCGTCGAGACCGTCACGCCCTGGCTGGCCGTCCAGGCCGTGGAGCGCAGGACCAACGGCGCGCACGTGCGGTGGCTGACCCGCCGCAAGGTCATGGCCCGCTTCGCCTCCGCCCCCTTCACCAAGAGGAAGGTGCTCCCGTGACCGACGCGCTCGGCTGGCGCGCCAAGCTGGGCGTCATCGCGCCCTCCACCAACACGATCGTCGAGCCCGACTTCTACCGGATGACCGTGCCCGGCGTGACCGCGCACTTCGGCCGCATCCACATCCGCGACCAGAACATGGACGGCGACGAGGGCATGGAGCGCCTGCTGGAGCAGATCCGCTCCGAGATCGGCGCGGCCTGCGAGCGGGTGCTGACCTGCGAGCCCGACTCCATGGTGATGGGCATGTCCGCCGAGACCTTCTGGGGCGGCGTCGAAGGCAACCGGCAGTTCGTCAGCCAGATCAACGCCATCACCGGCCTGCGGGTCGCCACCGGCGCCGAGGCCTGCGAGCGGGCACTGAAGCTGTACGGCGCGCGCAGGATCGGCGTGGTCACCCCCTACCAGCCGGTCGGCGACGAGAACGTGGTCAGGTTCTTCTCCGAGATCGGCTTCGACGTCGTCGCGATCAAGGGGCTCAAGTGCCCCACCGCGGTGTCGATCGCCCACGTGGGCGAGGACGAGTTGCGCGCCGCCCTGCTCGAGGTGAACTCCGCCGAGGTCGACGCGCTGGTGCAGTGCGGCACGAACCTGTCGATGGTGCGGCTGGCCGATGAGGCCGAGCGGTGGCTGGGCAAGCCGGTGATCGCCATCAACGCGGCCACGTGGTGGATGGCCCTGCGCGACAGCGGGATCACCGACCCGGTGTACGGCGCGGGCAGCCTGCTGCGGGAGCACTGAGGGAGGCTCCGGCACGGCCCGCGTCAGCCGTGCCGTACCAGGGTGCGGCCCCCTTCCGGCGGGCCGGTGTCGCGCGGTGACCAGCGCCAGTCGCCGACGGTGAGCGTCTGCGCCGGCTGCGCCGGAGGGTGGTCGAGAAGCCGGGTCGCACGGCCCAGGGCGAGCCCGCCCGGCGGGACGTCGGCCTCGGCGAGCCTCACGTGCAGGCAGCCTTCTGCGGGCGGCTCGCCCTCGCCCGCCACCCAGCGGGGCGGCGCGTCGAACCAGGCGACGGCGAGGGCGCCGTCCGGTGTCGCGCTGGCGGCGCGGGGCGTGCGCGCGGGCAGCCAGGCGTAGTCGCCCGGACGGTAGCGGCGACCCGACACGTGCAGCTCCCCGTCGAGGAGCACGAACTCCTCCCCCGCCAGGTAGTGCCCCTTCTCCGGACGGCTCCAGCCGGGCGGGAAGCGCACGAGCATCGCGCCGCCGCCGAGCTCGGCCAGGCCGACCGGGGTGGTAGAGCCGGGGATGAGGAAGGGCCGGTCGGCGGCGACGGCCGTGAGCCGGACCGCCACGGGGCCTGGTGCTGTCACCCCGCCACCGTAATCGTCTGACGTTTTGCCGGTCAACGCCGCTTCTCCCGCCATACCGCAAATAACGGGACATTTCCTGCAACCTCCTGCCCGCAAGAGGTCGACATCGCCACAGTTACCTCTCCTTGACGGAGTGTCGCCGCCGGTGGATCGTCCGCATGTCAGCGGTGAGTCGGGGTGGCAGAAAGAGAACCGTCGTGCGACGTATTAACGCACTGCCGAATTACGAGCTCCTCTTCGGAAGCCTGGACTTCCGCCGCGGGGACGAGGCCCGCTCGGCGCTCTCGCCGGCCGCCTACCTCACCGATCTGCTCCGGCTCGTGGAGGAGATCGACGGCAGCGAGCTGCGTCAGCGACGCCCCGACCTGTGGGAGGTCCCGCTGGAGGAGGGGAGCGAGACCGCCTACCTCGACGTGGTGGTCGAGATCCTCGAACGGCTCGTCGGCGAGCAGCCTTACGAGCGGTTGCGGACCATGCGCTTCCCGTTCGACAAGCCGTTCAACCTGGACCATGAGCAGCTCGGGCACTTCCTCAAGGCGCGCGGGGTCGGCAGGGAGGAGCTGCCGCGCCTGTTCGGGGCGGCGCGCGCGCAGCTGGCCCGCGAGTTCCTGGGGCTGTCGCCCGAACTGGCCGGGGAGATCACCCAGGCCAGGACGAGCGAGGCGGATCTGCGCGAGGCCTACCACCTGGGCGACCTGGACAAGCTCGACGACCTCCAGGAGGCGGCGCGCCTGCGCCGGGCGACCGGCCTGTCGGTGCCGGAGCTGGCCGAGCTGACCGGCGGCGGCTACGCGCCCGCCACGGCCGACGGCGGGCGGCTGGTCTTCTCCGCCGACCTCACCCAGGCCGCCTGGCTCGACCGGGCGGCCAGGCTCGTGCGGCTGGCCCGGCGCACCGGGCTGCCGATCGCCCACCTGGACCTGGTGCTGACCGCGCTGTGCTGGTCACGGCTGGACGGCGTCGCGCTGGAACGGCTGGCCGCCGTACGGCACGCGGAGAAGGCCCTGGGCCTGCCGCTCGACGTCGTGGTCAGCCTGGCGGCTCCGATGGCGCCCGCCCTGGCCGCCCAGGTCTTCGCCGGGCAGGGTGCGCCCGGTGAACTGCTGGAGGTGACCGATCCCGAGGTCGCCAAGGCGCTCGGTATCGGGCAGGCCACGCTGGAGCGCCTGCTGGCAGGTCTGCCGGGAGACGCCTCCCGCGACGCGCTGCACCGGGCCGCCCGCTACCTGACCTCGCTCGGGCTGACCGCCGACGAGCTGTTCGGCTTCCTGGACGTGCTCGACGCGAGCCTGCCCGTCCCGTTCGGCCCGCCGCCGCCGAGCGCCGAGGGGCGGCGCATCGTGGCCGAACCCGACCCGGCCACCGGGTTGTGGCTGGCCCAGGCGCTGCCGGCGCTCGTGGCGTGGGCCCGCGCCAACGGGCTGTCGCCCGAGGACGTGGCCGCCTTCGCGGGCGGACCCCGCGCCCTGGAGCAGGAGGAAGGGGACGAACGCGGGGCCGCGGCCCGCCAGGCCCTGGCCGCGCAGGAGGCGGCGCTGGAGCGCGACCTGGCCGAGCGGCTGGCCGAGCGGCTGGCCCAGGTCGCCGACGGCCCGGACCTGTTCCTGTCGCCGCGTTTCGGCCGCCGCGCCTCACGCGCCCTGTTCGAGTCGTTACCCGGCTCCACCCCCTACGAGGCGCTGACCGGCCTGTCGTCGGTCGCCGCCTCCGACCTGCTGGGCGCGGGCCTGGGCGACCGTCTGGCGGCCAAGGTCTTCACCAACCTGGTCCTGCGCGGCCATCTCTCCTCCGACGGCACCCTCCTGGACCTTCCCACCGCCTTGACCACGGACTTCTCCCCCTACCGGGACAAGCTCGCCGAGCTGGTGTCCGGCCTCGACGGCCGCTGCTTCCCCTCCGACCTGGCCACCCTGCCCGGCCTCAGCGCCGGCCAGCGGGCCGAGCTCTACGACAACCTGGTGTTCAACGGCCACGTCGCCCCCGACGGCGAGATCCTCAACGCCCGGGTGCGCCGCCCCAACGCCGACCTGTCGCTCGTCGAGGCCGACGTGCTCGCCCTGATCCGCGGCAACCTCACCCGCTACGCCACCGAACCGCTGCGGGCGCGGGTGCCCGCGGCGACGGCCGACTCCCTGATCCACAATCGCCATCTCACCCCCGCCCTGGACGTCCGCGACAAGGAGGGGCTGCTGGCGCTCACGCCCGCGACCTTCGCCCTCGATCCCCGGTTCGAGGCGGACAAGGCCGACCTGCTGGCCGATCTGCAGGGTCAGGTGGCCGCGCACCGCGCCGCGCTGCTGACCTTCCCCGCCGAGGCGTTCGCCGCCCTGGCCGACAGGGCCGTGGCGCGGCGGATCGTCGCCGCCGGCGAGAGCGACGACCCCGTCGTCGTCGCCCTCGTCCAGGAGATCGCCGAGCAGCAGCGGCCCTACAGCCTCGATCTGGACGCCCTGGCCGGGCTCGGGCTCGGCGCGCGGGAGCGCGAGTACCTGATCACGGTGCTGACCGAGGCGGGCGACCTGGACGAGTCGCTGGCCGTGGCCGAGGACCGGCTCGACTTCTTCACGCGGCCCTCCAGCGTGCTGGACTTCTACCTGCCGGGCATGGAGGACTACATCGCCGAGGTGTTCGGACTGCTGCACTCGGTCGCCGCCGAGTTGCGGGCCGGGGTGGCGGAGATCGAGGCGAAGGTGGCCGCGCGGACCGCCCGCCGGGAGGGCGCGCTGCTCACGGTCGCCCAGGAGGTGCTCGGCGTGCCCGCCGCCGTCGTGGCGGCCGTCTGCGCGGGCGCCGGGGTGAGGCTCGCCGACCTGGCCACGCTGCCCAGGCCCACGCCCGCCGTCCCCGTCCCGCTCGCCGTACCCGGTGTGCCTGCCGTACCCGGTGTGCCTGCCGTACCCGATGTGCTCGCCGTGCCCGGTGCGCCGGGCGGTCCGGCCGGGCCGGGGCTCGCGTTCCGGCGCGTGCGGGCGTTCACGCTGCTGGCCGCCAAGCTAGGCCTGAGCGCCGCCGAGACGGCGCTGCTCTTCGAGGACCTGCGCCTGGCCGACCGTTTCCCCGAGCCGCTCGCCCTGCCCCCGGACGTGCGGCGCGTCGACGCTCTCCTCGACGGCTCCGACGGTCACGTCTACGTCTTCAGCGCCGACCGCTTCTGGCGCTACCGCGACCGCGTGCTCGTCGGCGACGGCACCATCGCCACCCTGGTCCCCGGCCTGAGCCGGGTGGACGCGGCCTTCCGCCACCCCGACGGCTCCGACTGGCTGGTCAGCGGCACCCGCTCCTACGTGCGCGCGCCGGGCGGCGAGCGGTGGGCGCCGCGCGAGCAGGTGTGGGGCCGCATCCGCGACGAGTTCTCCCGCCACCCCGTGCGCGCGGCGATGGTCGACCGCGAGGGCCACGTCCACCTGTTCGCCGGCGACCAGCACGTGCGCTACTCCGGCACCGGCTTCGCGGCCGTCGACGAGGGCTTCCCGCGCCCGGCGAAGGACTTCGGCGAGCTCGGCTTCCACGGCCGCGACGGCGAGTTCCACCCGTTCGACGGCGGGCACGTGTGGGGCGCCTCGGCCGCCGAGGGGCCGCCGGGCGCGGTCTTCTCCGACGCCTCGGGCGTGCACGTGATCAGGGACGGCCACGTCGTACGGCACAGCGACGGCCTGGAGTTCGGCGAGCCGCGTGCCGACGACGGCTACCCGCTGCGCATCGAGACGGCCTTCACCCCGGTGCCCGCCGAGTTCGAGTCGGGTGTCGAGGCGGCCTTCGTCGACGAGCGGGGCGTCCTGCACCTGTTCAAGGAGGGCGACACGGTCGCCCTGACCGGCACGTCGCAGATCGTGCGCACGGCCGCCCGCTGGGGGCGCGGCCGGCCCGCCTTCCCGTCGAACCAGGTGGACGCCGCCTTCGTCGGCCGTGACGGCCGCACCTACCTGTTCAGCGGCGACACCTACCTGCGCTACTCGGGCACCGACTACTCGCGCGTGGACCTCGGCTTCCCTCGCGCGATCGCCCCCGACTGGGGCGGGCTCACGCAGGTCGACGCCGCGATGGTGCTCGACGGCGAGACGTACCTGTTCGGCGGCGGCCGTTTCGTGCGCTACTCCTCCACCGATTACGCCACCCCCGACGAGGGTTTCCCCAAGCCGCTGCCGGGCGACTGGTGGAACCTGCCCGACGCCTTCCGCGGCCGGATCGACGCGGTGTACACCGCGCCCGACGGCCGCACCTACGCCTTCTCCGGCGGCCTGTTCGCCCAGTTCGACCTGCGCCGCCGCTGGTGGTCGGCGCCCAGGCCGCTGGAGGACGGCTGGGACAGCCTGCCCTTCCCGGGCGTGAACTCGGCGTTCGTGGGCCGTGACGGCCGCACCTACGTCTTCCACGAGCGGGAGTACGTGCGCTACAGCACCGCCGACCACAGCCAGGTGGACGACCGTTACCCGGCGCCGGTGGCCTCGTTCTGGGGGCAGGTGCGCGACAACCTGGCCAGGACCGGCCAGGTCGACGCCGCGCTCGCCCTCGGCGGGCACGTCTACCTGTTCTCCGGCGACCAGTACACCCGCTTCACCGGCGAGCGGGCGGACCTGGGCTATCCGCGCGGCCTCGATGCGCTGCGCCAGGAGCCGAGGCTGGCCGCCCTGAAGGCGACGCTCGGCCGGGTCGACGCGGCCTTCGCCGACCGCGGCAACGTCTACCTGGTGAGCGGCTCGACCTGGCACGTCGTCTCCGACCGGCGTTACCGCGTCTACGACGCGCCAGGCGTGGCCTGCGCGTTCGTCGAGGACGGCAGGCTGCTCGCCGAGTCGCCCGCGGGCTGGGCCCGGCGCGGCGCGGTCGAGGGGCTGGGCGAGGTCTCCGAGCCCGTCCAGCCGCGGGTGCTGCGCGACGTGCCCGAGCGCTTCCGCTCCGGGCTCGACGCCGTGCTGATCGGCACCGACGGCGCGAACTACCTGTTCAAGGGCGAGTCCTGCTACGACACGCTGCTCGACCGTGAGTACCCGGTGGCGCAGATGTGGGGGCGTCCGCGCGGTCTCGGCACGGTCGACGCCGCGTTCGCGGGCCGTGACGGCAGGACGTACCTGTTCGGCGGCGAGTACTTCACCGACGGACGCGAGCCGCGCCGCATCGACGAGGTGTGGGGCGGCCTGAACAGCGTCGGCGTCGCCTACGTCTGGAAGGACGCCACGTACCTGTTCGAGAAGCCCGACGCGTCGGGCGTCATGCGGTACCTCGTCTACTCGGGCGAGGACTACTCCGCGCCCGATCCCGGTTACCCGCGCACCACCGACGCGGGCTTCTGGGAGACCTCGGCGATCCCCCGGGCGGTGATCGCCCAGGGCGACACGCTGGTGCTCATGAACGGCGAGACGTTCACGCTGCCGGGCGGCGGGCCCGTGCGCCCGATCAGCCAGGTGTGGCGCGGCTTCGAGGGCACGCTCACCTCCGCTTACACCATGGCCGACGGCTCGACGTGCTTCTTCTTCGGCGACCGCTTCCGCCGTCACGCCGACGGGCAGCTGGGGCCGCTCACCGCGCCCGCCTCGGACTCCTTCACGCGCGTCGACGCGGCCTTCACCTGGGAGGGCACGACCTTCGTCTTCAGCGGCGACCGCTACGCGCGCTACTCCACCGGGGAGTACGGGCAGGCCGACCCCGGCTATCCGCGTCCCGTCGCGGGCAACTTCCGCGCCGAGTGGCCGGGCCTGCCGGAGAGCTTCGAGGACGCGATCACCACCGTGGACGCGGTCGTGGCCGACCGGCGCACCCTCTACCTGTTCATGGGCGGGCGCTGCCACGTCGCCTCCCGGGCGCTGACCGCCTCCTACGACACGCCGCTGGGCCGTACGAGCCCGCTCCAGGGGCCGCTCGACGCCGCCCTGATCGTCGGCGAGCGCACGTACGTGCTGGCCGGCGACCGCTACGCCCGGTACAGCGGCCAGGACTACGCCGCCGCCGACGAGGGCTACCCGCGCTCGCTGGCGCTGCTCCACGACGACCTGGGGGTCGGCCAGCTGCCCGACGCCTTCCTCGGCGGCGTGGACGCGGCCTTCGCCACGTCCGGCGGCATCCACCTGTTCAAGGGGGCCGCGCACGTGCGCGCCGACGACCGCACCCGGCCCTCGCCCGCGTGGGGCAGGGCCAGGAACGCCTTCGACGGCGGGCTCGACGCCGCCTTCGCCTCCCCTGACGGCGCGATCTACGCCTTCCGCGGCGACCAGTACGTGCGGTACGGCTCCGGCACGCTGGCCCTGGCCGATTCCGGCTTCCCCCGCACGATCAAGGACGACTGGGGCGACCTGCCGAGGTTGTTCGAGGACGGGATCGACGCCGCCTTCACCCTGGCCGGCAGGACCTACCTGACCAGGTCGGACGACTACGTCTCGCTCGACGGCGAACGGGCCGGCGGCCCGGCCAGGCGAATGGACGAGGGCTGGTCGGACGGCCCCGACTTCCGGCTGGCCGACCTGGTGACGGTCACCCGCTTCGCCTCGCTCAACCCCGCCGTGGCCACCGCGCTGACCACCCCGGACGAGGATCCCTATGCCACCATGGCGGGCCTGTTCGGCTGGGACACCGCCGAGCTCATGTGGGTGCAGCGCACCCTGCCCGCCGATGGCGACGTGGAGTTCGCGCTCAAGGCGGTCGAGCTGTTCCGCCTGGCCGAGCGGCTCGGGGCGCCGCCGTCACGGCTGGGGCACCTCACCGGCGAGCCCGTCAACACGATCAAGCGCGACGCGCTGCTGTCGGCGGTCCTGTCGCACGGCGACGGCGACTCGACCGACCTGTTCGAGCGGCTGCTCATCGACGTGGAGATGGGCGGGCTCGGCCTGACCACGCGGGTGCGCGAGGCCATCGCCGCCGTCCAGCTCTACCTGCACCGCTGCCTGCTGGACCTGGAGCGGCTGGAGGAGGACGACAGGGAACGGCTGCGCCGCTGGTGGGGCTGGATGCGCAACTACCGGGTGTGGGAGGCCAACCGCCAGGTCTTCCTCTACCCGGAGAACTACCTGCGGCCCGAGCTGCGCGGCACCAAGACGCCCGGCTTCGTGGCGCTGGAGAACGAGCTGATGCAGTCGGGCGTCACCGCGACCACCGCGCAGCGCGCCTACAAGCGGTATCTCGACGAGTACACCGAGGTCTCGCGCCTGGCCATCGCCGGCGGCTACGTGGAGGCGACGGGAGACGGCGCCCGCAGCCTGGTGCTGTTCGGCAGGACCAGGACCGAGCCGCGCCGCTTCTACCATCGCGACGCGCTCTTCCGCGACGGCGACCGGCTGTCGGCGTCGTGGAGCCCCTGGCAGGAGGTGGACGTCCGCATCGACGCCGAGCGCGTGCACCCGGTGCGCGCCTTCGGCAGGACGTTCGTCTTCTGGGCCGGTGTGGAGGCGCTCCAGCCCAGCGAGGGCTCCGCCGTGGTGGCCGTGCGCTCCACGGACGAGAGCACCCAGGAGGTCACCTCGCCGCCGGTGTGGCGGCAGGTGAAGATCTTTTACTCCTTCCTCAACCTCAACGGCGAGTGGGTGCCCGCCCAGGTGCTGGCCTCCGGCGCGCCCAGGATCGACCCGATCACGGCCGTCACGCTGACGGTGCGGACCGGACCGCTGCCCGGCACCGAGCACGACGCGATCATCGTGGCCTACTCCTCGATGACCGTCACGGGGCCGGTCGGCGCGCAGTTCGCTCTCACCCCCGAGCTGTACGCCGTGCCGATCGAGGGCGTGGTGATCCCCCCGCCCGCCGGCGACGTCACCACGATCTTCCACGCGGACGAGGAGGTGAACCCGGCGTCGGTGATCTGGTTCGACAGGCCCGCCGGGTTCGACCGGGGCTCGTGGTTCAGCGTCGACCTCAAGGGCGGCAGCTTCCTGTGCCGTCCGATGCTGCCGCCGCCCGGCGAGATCCCGGAAGACAAGCCCATCCGCGGCAACCGGGAGGGCCTGCCCTCCTGGGACCGGATCGACGCGGCCGTGGAGCTGCCCAACGGCAACCGGCTGATCTGGGACAACGTCGGCAACCAGTACGCCATGCTGGTGCGCGGGCGTGACAGGGTCGAGCGCATCCAGCAGATCGACCACGTGTGGGGCTTCACCGAGGACGAACCACCGCCTCAGCCCGGCGGCTCGACGGTCATCCTCATCGGGCCCGACGGCCAGCCGGTGATCGGCGTCGTCGTGCCGCCGCCCACCCTGCCCTTCCCCGTTCCCACGCAGCCGCCTCCCGGCCGATCGGGCAACCCCCTGAACCAGGACGACGACTTGGGCGGGATCTGGACGCCGCCTCTCCCCGCCGCATCCGCGCAGCCCGCCACCAGCGCCGGCTGGCGCACGGTGGACGCCGCCTGGATGGAGGGCGAGCACCTGTTCGTCACCAGCGGCACCCGCCTGGCCCGCTACAGCCTCGACGACGAAGGCCATCCCAGGGCCGTGATGGACGAGGCCGACGGCTACCCGATGACCATCCCCCGTCCCATCACCGGCGTGATCGGCGGCTACGCCCTGCGCAGCGGCGGCTACGCCAGGGTCGGCGAGTGGATCTTCCGGCCGCTGCGCGGCGAGTGGGCCAACCTGCCCGCCTCCATCAGAGGGATCATGGAGTCGCGCGACGGCCTGTACATCTTCCGCAACACGACCTACCTGCTCTACCGGGGCGACGCGGGCATCCCCTACCCCCTGACCGGCCTGCCGCACGACATCGTGCGCCTGACCAGCAGCACCGCGTCCAAACTCAACCAGCGCCTGCTCACCGGCGGCGTCGCTGCGCTGCTCGACACCACCACGCAGGAGACCGACGAGCTGCCCGCGCTCGACACCGGCACCTCCGACGCGACCACGATCCGGGTCAAGGAGGAGCGGGTCGTCAAGGAATGGCTGCCCGGCCGCTCCCACCTGGACTTCTCCAGCGCCAACGGCTCCTACTACTGGGAGATCTTCTTCCACGCTCCGCTGCTCATCGCCCAGGCGCTCAACGCCGCGCAGCGCTTCGAGGAGGCGCGGACCTGGTTCGAGCACGTCTTCGACCCGACCAGATCCGACCAGTACTGGCGTTTCCTGCCCTTCCTCGGCGCCGACCCCGGCGCCCTGGCCGAGGCGCTGCGGCTGCGCGAGGACAGCGGTCTCGACGACGCGGTGGCGCTGCTGGAGTCGCTGGTGCCGGTCTTCCGCGGCGAGGGCGAGCTGACCTGGGCCGACCGGCAGGCCCTGGCCGAGCTGCCCGACCTGGCCGCAGGGCGCGACCCGTCGGTGGGCGAGGACCTGGCGGTGGCCGCCGGGCTGGCACGCGCCTACGACCTGGCGGGTGACCGGCAGGCGCTGCTGCACGCCTACCTGGAGGATCCGTTCGACCCGCACACGATCGCCGCCCTGCGGCCGGTCGCCTACCGCCGGGCCGTGGTGGCCGGGTACGTCGACAACCTGCTCGACTGGGGCGACCTGCTGTTCCGCCAGTACACGATGGAGAGCGTCGACGAGGCCAGGATGCTCTACCTGCTCGCCCACGACCTGCTGGGCCGCCGTCCGGGCGACCTCGGGGCGCTGCCCTCGGTCGCGGCGCTGCCCTTCACCGGGCTGGACCCCGAGCTCACCGAGGGCGACGCGCTCGGCGGGCTGGTGCGGGCGCACGCCGGAGCGGTCGACCCGTACTTCCACATCCCGGTCAACCCGTCGCTGGGCGGCTACTGGGACCTGGTCGCCGACCGGCTCACCAAGATCAGGGCGTCGCTCGACATCCTGGGCGTGGCCCGGCCGCTGCCGCTGTTCGAGCCGCCCATCGACCCGGCCGCGCTCGTCGTGCGGGCCTCGGCCGACGGGGCCGCGGTGCCGTACGGCGAGACGGTCGCGGCCGAGGTGCCGCACTACCGGTTCACGACGGTGCTGCGGCGGGCCCAGGAGCTGGCCGACCGGGTGCGCGACTTCTCCGGGCTGCTGCTCGACACCCTGGAGCGGCGCGACTCGGAGGCGCTCGGGCTGCTGGCCGACGAGCACGAGGCGGTCCTGCTGCAGATGACGCGTGCCGTACGGCAGGCGCAGGTCGTCATGGCCGAGGAGAACGTGACCGCGTTGCGCGCCGGGCTGACGGCGGCCGAGAACCGGGTGGCCGCCTACGAGGCGATGATCGCGGCCGGTCCCTCCGCGCTCCAGCAGGCGCAGATCGGGCTCATGGCCAGCGCGGCGGCGGCGCACTTCACCGCGAGCGGGCTCAAGATCGGTGCGGCGATCGCGCACGGCGTCCCCCAGGTCCTGCTCGGCCCGTTCATCCTGGGCACGATGTACGGCGGCGACCAGGTCGGCGACGCCCTGGCCGAAGGAGCCGAGGTCGCGGAGTCGCTCGGCGAGGGCCTGCAGGTGCTCGGCGAGGTGCTGGGCGTGCGCGCCGAGCACGAACGCTCGGAGCAGGACTGGCGGCTCCAGGCCGACACCGCGCGCGGCGAGGTGGCCCAGATCGCCGCGCAGGTCGCCGGCGGCGAGGCGGGCGTGATCTCGGCCCGCCGCGAGCTGGAGATCCTGGAACGGCAGATCGGCCAGCAACAGGCCGTCTCGGCGTTCCTGCGCGGCAAGTTCACCGGCGGCGAGCTGTACCAGTGGATGGCCTCGCGCATGGCCGAGCTGAGCTTCCAGGCCTACGGCACCGCCCACGACCTGGCCAAGGCGGCCGAGCGGGCCTTCGAGTTCGAGCGCGGCACGCCCGCCCCGGCGATCAGGCCCGCCGCCTGGGACAGCAGGCGCGCCGGCCTGCTGGCCGGCCAGACGCTCGGCGCCGACCTGGACCGGCTGGCCCGCGCCTACGCCGACTCCGACGGCCGCCGCCTGGAGATCACCCGCCGGGCCTCGCTGCTGGAGGTCGACCCGGTCGCGCTGCTCACCCTGGTCAGGACGGGCTCGTGCGAGTTCGCCCTGTCGGAGGAGTTCTTCGACCACGACTTCCCCGGCCTGTACCGGCGGCAGCTGCGGGCGATGGCGATCTCGTTCGAGACCGCCGACGGCCAGCCGCTCACGCCGAACGCCATGCTCACCCAGCTGTCGCACCGCACCCTGCTCGCGCCCGACCCGCGCGCCGCGCAGTGGCTGCTCAGCCCGCAGGGCCCGGCTCCGGCGCAGGTGCGCTCCGACTGGCGTGCCGGCCAGCGCATCGCACTGTCGCACGTGGCGCAGGGCTGGGAGAACAACGGTCTGTTCGAGCTGCGCTACGACGACGAGCGCTACCTGCCGTTCGAGGGCACCGGCGCGATCTCCACGTGGCGGCTGGAGCTGCCCGGCCTGCGCTCGGCCGACCGGCCCGCCGGCCTGCACGACGTGGTGCTCACCGTGCGCTACACCGCCGAGCACGGCGGCGACACCTTCGCCGCCGCCGTCAAGGGCATGCTCAAGCCGTACGGCGCGGCCGTCTGCTTCGACGTTCCCGCCGCCTTCCCCGACGCGTGGGCCTCGTCCGGGTCCACGCTCACGCTCCCCCTCACCCCGGCACACCTACCGGACCTGCACGGGCGGCAGATCACCGGCCTGTACGCCGTCTACGACGGTGACGCACGGCTGACGCTGGACGGCGCCGCGCTCCCCGACGGCCGGCTGCTCCCCACCCCGGGCCTGTCGCTCGGCTCCGGCGGGCTGCGGCTGGGGTGGTCGGGCGAGCGTACGTCCCTGCGCGGGCTGCGGCTCGTGCTCACCTACCGCGCCGGGTTGCGCTGACCTTTCCCCAGGAGGAGAACCGTGTCCATCACACCGACCGGCTCGC
Organism: Nonomuraea soli; assembly: GCF_013761175.1. Lineage (GTDB taxonomy): Bacteria > Actinomycetota > Actinomycetes > Streptosporangiales > Streptosporangiaceae > Nonomuraea > Nonomuraea soli. The sequence goes on along the minus strand of NZ_JACDUR010000002.1, from coordinate 254,213 downwards.
GCAGCCCGTCACGCTCGCGCAGCACATCCCGCTCACCGTCCGGCAGCCGCAAGGCGTCGCCGAGCCCACCGCCGACCCCGGGGCGCAACATCGAGGGCTTCTACGGAGATGACGCGGATCCGATCCAGACCGACGATCCGGACGTCCAGAACGACCCCGACGACCAGGACGAGCAGATGGTCACCAAGCGAGACGGCGATTCCCCCCGCGATTCGCCTCGCGACTCCGACGAGGAGGGCCAGGAGGAGGACGACGAAGGGGATGACGAGGACTCCTCGGCGGGCATCGACACGGCCCAGCAGATGATCGCCGCCGACACCCAGCAGGAGCTCCCCTACACCCGGGCCGACGTGCGGAACTTCCTCGTCAACGACATGAAGGCGACCCCGGCGTCCGACCCGTTCGAGATCCTGCAGGCCATCTCCAAATTCGATCAGCCCGGCCACCCCCTGGTCTGGCAGGCCGTGGCCGACGTGCTCAAGATCACCGCGGGTGGATGGGCGGGCACCCTGGCGGCGGCGACCCTGAACTGCGGGCGGGCGGCGGACATCGACCTGCATGACGCGGTCAAGACGTTCTGCGGCCAGAACGGCCTCGACTACGCCGAGTTCGTGGCCGCGCTCGAGGACGAGGGCCATCCTCTGTTCGGCAAGCCGAGCCGGGCACCGCGCAACCTCTTCGAGGCCGGCTGGCGTGACATGGACGAGAACGTCGCCAAGCTGGTCAAGAAGCAACTGGAGGCGCGGCACGGGTCGATGCGGACCGCGATGAACCGGAACCAGCCGCTGGGCACGTCGCTGACCGCCTCGGGCAGTCCCGAGCAGCACAGCCTCGACCGGCTGGCCTGGGTGCTGGCCACCCTCCACTCCCAGCGCCAGTGCGTGGCCGTCGCCAAGCTCAAGACGCACGAGCTGCGGCTGTTCGCCAACAAGCCGGACGACCGGATGGAGGCGGACTTCCGGCGCCTGCTCCAGGCGGCCGACGATCAGCTGACCGGCGTGCAGGAAATGACGCAGTCGCTGCTCAACGACATGACCAAGAAGCCTCTGCGGGGCATGTCGCAGGAGAAGACCAACCAGACGAGCCTTCGACGGCTCACCAAGACGCTCAAGTACCTCACCCAGCTCAGCCAGGACTGGGCGGACCTGCGCGTCATGGCGCACACCGCGCAGAACCAGCACGGCAAGATGTCCCAGCACGTCCACGCCGAGACCCAGGCGGGCGCGCTCGTGGTCAAGCGCAGGATGGACCTGAGGCGGAACACCGCGACCAAGCCCGTCGTCCAGCTACCGCAGCAGCTCGACCCCGATCTCGCCCAGCTCAACGGCGCGGCGGCGCAGACCCAGCAGATGGTGGCGGCCACGCAGGTCACGAGGGACGTGCAGGAGGCCGAGTTCGCCATCGGCATCTCCAAGCTGTGCTGCTTCTACTGCTGGCTGATGCTCAGCGCCGTGGCGCAGACCGAGGGGCTCGACGTCACCGTCTCCTCGACCCATTTCGACACCTACAAGTGGCCCCTGCCCGCCGAGCTCACCTCGGCCGACATCCTGCGGGCCTTCCTCGGCATCCCCGCCACCGGCGGCACCCCTACGGAGCAGCAGCTCAACGCCACCCTCCTGGATCCGGACGGCCCCAGGAAGATCGCCTCGGCGATCCAGAACATGAAGCTTCCGGCCAAGGCGGACGCCATCTCCGACTACTACTCCAGCGGCGAGGAGGAGGGCGACGACGGGGCCAGTGACGAGGACACGCCGATGTCGCCGATACCGACGGACGACGAGGCCGACGACCCGCAGTCGTCACCCGTCCGGCCCGCGACCCCGCCTCCCTCTCCGCCCCCTACGACGCCGCAGGTGGTGCCCAAGCTCCTCTTCACCATCAAGTTCAACAACAAGCCCGCGGCGGCGGTCCCGGCCACCAAGCCGATCCAGACGGCGATCACCAAGAACTCGCAGAAGCCGACACCCACCGCCGTGTCGACCCGCCGCTCCACCCGGGCCGGCGCGATCCAAGCCAACCTGAACCTCCAGCAGTCGCTGGATGAGGAGAAGAAGCCCGAGACCTGGAACGGCTGACGTGTCCCGCCACCCGAGGCACCCCTGTCCATCCCCAGACCGGGGACCTCGGGTGCGTTTCCTCCCGCCCGATGTGGTTAGCTCGTTTGTGGGTTTCCTACAATGCGGCGGCTCTGTCCTGCGCGATGCGGACATTGGTGAACAGGTAACAAATCGAGCAAGCTATCGAGTAGGCAGGCGACGCTCCGGGACCCGGACGTCGCCTTATGCGTGAGTTAGCTTGGGAGGCTCAACCGGTGTTCAGTCGAGTGGCCATCGTCAACCGCGGAGAGGCCGCGATGCGGCTCATCCACGCCGTTCGCGATCTTTCCGCCGAGACGGGGACCCGGATCGAGACGGTCGCCCTCTACACCGACGCCGACCGCAATACGACGTTCGTGCGCGAGGCCGACATCGCCTACCCGCTCGGGCCCGCCTCCGCCAGGCCGTACCTCGACCTGGCCGTGCTGGAGCGGGCACTGGTGGAGACCGGCGCCGACGCGGCCTGGGTGGGCTGGGGCTTCGTCGCCGAGGACCCCGCCTTCGCGGAGCTGTGCGACAAGATCGGCGTGACGTTCATCGGCCCGAGCGCGGAGGCGATGCGCCTGCTCGGCGACAAGATCGGCGCCAAGCTCATCGCCGAGGAGGTGGGCGTCCCCGTCGCGCCGTGGAGCCGCGGCGAGGTGGCCACGCTCGACGACGCCCTGCGCGCCGGCGACGAGATCGGCTACCCGCTGATGCTCAAGGCGACCGCGGGCGGCGGCGGACGCGGCATCCGCATGGTCGCCTCACGCGAGGAGCTGACCGACGCCTACGAGCGCACCAGCCAGGAGGCGCTGCGGGCGTTCGGCTCCGGCGTGGTCTTCCTGGAGCGCCTGGTCACCGGCGCCCGCCACGTCGAGGTGCAGGTCATCGCCGACGGCCAGGGCACGGCCTGGGCGCTGGGCGTGCGCGACTGCTCGGTGCAGCGGCGCAACCAGAAGATCATCGAGGAGTCGTCCTCCCCCGTCCTGGGTCCCGAGCAGACGAGCGAGCTGAAGGCCGCGGCCGAGCGCCTGGCCCTGGCCGTGAGCTACCGCGGCGCCTGCACCGTGGAGTTCCTCTACCACCCGGGCGAGCGGCTGTTCGCCTTCCTCGAGGTCAACACCCGCCTCCAGGTCGAGCACCCGATCACCGAGATCACCACCGGCACCGACCTGGTCAGGCTGCAGCTGCACGTGGCCTCCGGAGGCAAGCTGGAGGGCCCGCAGCCGGCCGAGCTCGGCCACGCCGTCGAGGCGCGGCTCAACGCCGAGGACCCCGACCGCGACTTCGCCCCCGCCCCCGGCCGCATCGCGCGCCTGGTGCTGCCGGCCGGCCCCGGCATCCGGGTCGACACCGGCGTCGGCGAGGGCGACACCATCCCGGCCGACTTCGACTCCATGATCGCCAAGATCATCGCCTACGGCCGCGACCGCGAGCAGGCCCTGGGCAGGCTGCGCCGCGCCATGTCCGAGACCACCGTGATCATCGAGGGCGGCGCCACCAACAAGAGCTTCGTGCTCGACCTGCTCGACCAGCCCGAGGTCATCGACGCCTCCGCCGACACCGGCTGGATCGACCGTGTGCGTGCCGAGGGCCGTCTGATCAGCCACCGCCACTCCGCCGTCGCCCTGGCCGCCGCCGCGATCGAGGCCTACCTCGACGAGGAGGAGGTCAGCATCCAGCGGCTGCTGTCCACCGCCCACGGCGGGCGCCCCCAGGTGCAGCACGACACGGGCCGCCCGCTCGACCTCAAGCTGCGCGGCGTCGGCTACCGGGTGAGCGTCGCCCGCGTCGGCCACAACCGGTTCCGCGTCGGCGTCTCCGGCGGCGGCGAGGTGCACCCCGCCGACGTCGAGATCGAGCGGTTCGACGAGCACAGCGGCCAGATGACCGTCAACGGCCGCCGTTTCCGCCTGGTGTCCGACACCCACGGCCCCATCCACCTGGTCGAGGTCGACGGCGTCACCCACCGCATCAGCCGCGACGAGGGCGGCGTCGTGCGCTCCCCCGCCCCTGCCCTGGTCGTCGCGACACCCGTCGGGGTCGGTGACGAGGTCGAGGCGGGCGCCGCGATCCTGGTGCTGGAGAGCATGAAGATGGAGACGGTCATCCGCGCTCCGTTCCGTGCCCGCGTGCGCGAGTGCCCGGTCTCCGCCGGCACCCAGGTCGAGACCGGCGCTCCCCTGATGCGGCTGGAGCCGCTGGCCGACGAGGGCGCCGGCCAGGCCGAGTCGGCCGCCGAGACCGTCGAGGTCGAGCTGCCCGCCGAGCCGCAGGCCGGTTCCGCGGCCGAGCGCGTCGAGCGCGGCCTGCAGGACCTGTGCAGCCTCCTGCTGGGCTTCGACGTCGACCCGCTCGACGGCAGGCGGGTACTGTCCGACTACCTGAGCGCCCGCGCCGAGCTGGGCGGGCGCCTGCTCGAAGGCGAGCTGGAGCTGCTCACCGTCTTCGCCGACCTGTCGGAGCTCAGCCTCAACAAGCCGGTCGGCGGGCTCGACCTGGAGCCCGACAGCCCGGTGCACAGCCCGCGCGAGTTCTTCCACGGCTACCTTCGCAGCCTCGACGTCGAGCGCGCCGGCCTCACCGACGACTTCCAGGCCAAGCTCGCCAAGGTGCTGGCCCACTACGGCGTCGACGGCCTCGACCGCACCCCCGAGCTCGAGGCGGCGGTCTTCCGGATCTTCCTGGCCCAGCAGCGCATGGGCGGCGACGTCGGCATCGTCTCCGCGCTGCTGCGCCAGTGGCTGTCCGACTCGCCGCCGCTGGAGTCGCTCAGCGAGCGCGCGGGCCTGACCCTCGAGCACCTGGTCGAAGCCACCCAGGTGCGCTTCCCGACCGTCTCCGACCTGTCCCGCAGCGTCGTGTTCCGCTGGTTCGCCCAGCCGCTGCTGCGCCGCACCCGCGCCACCGTCTACGCCTCCGTCCGCGCCGACCTCGGCTACCTCGACCGCAACCCCGGCGCGCCCGACCGCGCCGAGCGCATCCAGGCCATGGTCGCCAGCTCGGAACCTCTCGTGCGCCTGATCGGCCAGCGCATCGGCCGCGCGGGCACCGACCACGCGCCGCTGCTCGAAGTGCTGACCCGCCGCTACTACGGCAACCGCTCGCTGTCGGAGGTGACCGTCCGCGAGAGCGAGGGCTGCCGGTTCGTCAGCGTCGACCACACCGGCGTGCGCGGCGTCACGCGCGTGGTCACCACCGCCGTCGACATCAGCTCGCTGCCCGCCGCGATCGCCGCCCTGCGCGCCTTCGCCGCCGAGGCCGAGGGCGTGGCCGCGCGCGGGCTGGTCGCCGACCTCTACATCACCTGGGAGGGCCAGCCCGACGCCGACGCCATGGCCGTACGGCTCGGCGAGCTCCTGGCCGAGCACGCCACCTCGGCCGGCATCCGCCGCATCACCACCACGGTCGCCGGGCGCAGCGGCGCCGTCATGCACCACCACTTCACCTACCGCCCCGACGGCGCGGGCTTCGCCGAAGACCGCCTGATCCGCGGCCTGCACCCGCAGATCGCCCAACGCCTGCAGCTGGAGCGGTGGCGCGAGTTCGACCTCACCCGCCTGCCGTCGACCGACGAGGAGATCTACCTCTTCAAGGCCGTCGCCCGCAGCAACCCGGCCGACGAGCGGCTCATCGCCATGGGCCAGGTCCGCGACCTGACGGCGCTGCGCGAGTCCGACGGCCGCCTGGTCGCGCTGCCCTCCGTCGAGGACGCCCTGGCCGCCGGCCTGGAGGCGATCCGCACCATCCAGATGCAGCGGCCGCAGAACAAGCGTTTCGACACCAACCGGATCATGATGTACGTCTGGCCGTCGGCCGAGCTGACAGCCGACGAGCTGAACGCCCTGGTCGAGCGCATCCTGCCGACCACGGCCGGCGCGGGGCTGGAGGAGGTCCTGTTCGTGGCCCGCCAGCGCAACGCCGCCGGCGAGCTCAGCGAGGTCGCCGTACAGATCACCCTCGACCCGGGCCGCGGCGCGAGCCTGCACGTCGAGAAGCCGACCACCGAGCCGGTCCAGCCGCTCGACGCCTACCGCCAGAAGGTGCTGCGCGCCGCCCGCCGCGGCAACGTCTACCCCTACGAGCTGACCGGCATGCTCGCCGGGCCCGAGGGCACCTTCATCGAGCACGACCTCGACGAGCATGGCGTCCTGGTGCCGGTCGTGCGGCCGCGCGGGGAGAACACCGCGGCGCTCGTCGCGGGCGTCATCGCGACGCCGACCTCGCGGCACCCGGAGGGCGTCACCCGCGTGGTGCTGCTCGGCGACCCGACCAAGGCGCTCGGCGCCCTGTCGGAGCCCGAGTGCCGCCGCGTGATCGCCGCCCTCGACCTCGCCGACCGCATGGGGGTGCCGCTGGAGTGGTTCGCCCTCTCGGCGGGCGCGCGCGTCTCGATGAGCTCCGGCACCGAGAACATGGACTGGGTGGCCGCCGCGCTCAAGCGCATCGTCACCTTCACCCAGGCGGGCGGCGAGATCAACATCGTGGTCGCGGGCATCACCGTCGGCGCCCAGCCGTACTGGAACGCCGAGGCGACGATGCTCATGCACACCAAGGGCATCCTGGTGATGACGCCCGACTCGGCGATGGTCCTCACCGGCAAGCAGTCGCTCGACTTCTCCGGCGGCGTCTCCGCCGAGGACAACGTCGGCATCGGCGGCTACGACCGCGTCATGGGACCCAACGGGCAGGCGCAGTACTGGGCGCCCAACCTGGCCGCCGCCCGCGACGTGCTGATGGCCCACTACGACCACACCTACGTGGTGCCGGGCGAGCGGGGCCCGCGCCGCGCCCACACGGCCGACCCGATCGACCGCGACGTGCGCGACTTCCCGCACTCGGCGGCCGGCAGCGACTTCACCACCGTCGGCGAGATCTTCTCGGCCGAGCACAACCCCGACCGCAAGAAGGCCTTCGACATCCGCACGGTGATGCGCGCCCTGTCCGACCAGGACCACCCGGTGCTGGAGCGCTGGGCGCGCATGGCCGACGCCGAGACCTCCGCGGTGCAGGACGTGCACATCGGCGGACAGCCGGTCTGCCTCATCGGCATCGAGTCCCGGCCGGTGCCGCGCCGCGGCTTCCCTCCCACCGACGGGCCCGACACCTATACGGCCGGCACGCTCTTCCCGTTGTCGTCGAAGAAGACCGCGCGGGCGATCAACGCCGCCTCCGGCAACCGGCCGCTGGTGGTGCTGGCGAACCTGTCGGGGTTCGACGGGTCGCCTGAGTCGATGCGCAAGCTGCAGCTGGAGTACGGCGCCGAGATCGGGCGGGCGATCGTCAACTTCGAGGGCCCGATCGTGTTCTGCGTGATCTCCCGCTACCACGGGGGCGCGTTCGTGGTGTTCTCCAAGGCGCTCAACCCGAACATGACCGTGCTGGCGCTGGAGGGGTCGTTCGCCTCGGTGCTGGGCGGCGCTCCGGCGGCGGCGGTCGTCTTCTCCGGCGAGGTGAACAACCGCACCGCCAACGACGCGCGGGTGACCGAGCTGCAGGCGCGGATCTCGCGCGCAGAGGGTGCCGAGCGGGCGGCGCTCACCGCCCAGCTGCCGGAGGTCCAGGCGGCCGTGCGGGCGGAGAAGCTGGGTGAGGTGGCGGCGGAGTTCGACCGGGTGCACAGCATCCAGCGGGCCGTCGAGGTGGGGTCGGTCGACGCCATCATCAGCGCCGCCGAGCTGCGGCCGCGCATCATCGAGGCCATCGAGCGCGGCCTCTCACGCTGACCGCCACCGGCGAGGGCCCCACCGGGCCCTCGCCGAACGCGGTGTCGAGCAGACGGCCCTCGACAGGACCCCGCAGTCAGGGTCCGCCGCCCGAGATCCGCCGCCCGAGATCCGCCGCCCGAGATCCGCCGCTGGGGCCCGCCGTCGAAGGATCTCGTCAGAGGTTCTCGTCGGAGGTCAGCAGGTCGCGGGTGAAGCGGTAGGTGGCCCACCGCATGCCCGTCACCCGCCCGTCACCGTCGCGCACGAGCTCCAGCCGCTCGCCGACCTCGCGGCCCTCGGTGGCGCGCAGCAGGTCGGCGCCCTCCGGCGCGAACACCGTCGTCTTCATCCCCGGCACCCGCATCTCCAGGCGCCCGCCGCTCCAGTGGAAGGCGAAGCGGTGCCCCTCCGACCACCACGGCCCCAGCACCGAGGCGTACTCGGCGGGCGCGGCCTCACCGGGTGTCCACGGGGCGATGTCGACCGGGTCGTGCTCCAGCGAGACGGCGATCAGCCGGTGCGGCAGCGCGGGCACCCCGTCGGCGTTCGACGACGAGCCGAGGACGGCGGCGCCGATCCGGTTGGCCGCGTCGTAGACGACCCCCGCCAGGAACCCGGGCATCGCGCCCCCGTGGCCGGCGTGGGTGCGTCCGTCGTCCTGGCGCTGCACGCTGATGCCCAGCCCCCAGGCGCGGTTCCAGTCGACGAACGCCTGCGGCCTGGCCATCTCGCGTGCCGTCTGCGGCGCCAGCACCGCGGGGTCGGGGTCGGCCAGGAACAGCGCCCACCTGGCCATGTCGCCCGCCGTACTCCACATCTGGGCGGCGGGCGCCAGGCCCGCGGTGTCGAAGTGCGGTTCCGGGCGCACGGCGTCGGTGTAGGCGTCGACCAGGTAGCCCTGGGTGAACGGCGGGCGCGGCAGCACGGTGGTGTCGGCGAGCCCGAGCGGCTCCAGGAGCCGCTCGGCCAGCGCGCGCTCCCAGGTGGTGCCGCGCTTGGCGGCGACGAGGTGGCCGAGCAGGGCGTAGGCGAGGTTGGAGTAGTGCCAGCGGTCGCCGGGCGCCAGCACGGCCTCGGCCTTGTCGAGCTCGGCGATCAGCCGTTCGCCGGCGGGCACGTCGATGGCGTCCCAGACCTGGCCGTACGGCTCGCGCTGCAGCCCGGCCGTGTGCGAGAGCAGGTCGCGGACGGTCAGGTCGCCGTGGGAGGGGACGTCGAGGTGTGCGCCGAGGGGGTCGTCGAGCCGCAGCAGCCCTTCGTCCCTGAGCTGCATCACGAGCACGGCGGTGAAGGTCTTGGTCACCGAGCCGATGCGGAACTGCTCGTGCGGCCCGGCGTTGAGCCCGAACTCCCAGCCGGGGCGATCGGCCCTGACCACTGCCGCGGCGACGGCGGGCACCCGTTCGTCGGCCTGCAGCCGCCGTACGAGCCGTTCGCACTCTCGTGCCGCCGCGTTACCCACGTTTCGTCCCTTCGTCGGCTGGATGGCCTTCAAGGTACCGAATCAGAATCACTCGCGGCGCAGGCATAGTTCTGGGGGTCCTCCTCGTCCTTGGTGGGTGACAGCCAGGGAGGCCGGGTGGATCCAGATCGTGACGAGAGGTTCAGGGTGTTCGTCGTGGAGCGCTCGGGAGCCCTGTTCAGCACCGCCTTCCTGCTGACGGGTGAGCGTCAGGCCGCCGAGGACCTGGTGCAGTCGGCCCTGGCCGGTACCCTCGCCCGCCTGGAGGGGCTGCGTGACACGGCGGCCATCGAGGGTTACGTGCGGCGGGCGATGTACCACGAGCAGGTGAGCCGGTGGCGGCGGCCACGAGGGCGGGTCGTCTACACCGACAGCGTGCCCGAGCGGGCGCAGCGTGGTCACGACGAGGCGAGCGACCTGCGGCTGGTCATGCGTTCGGCGCTGGGCAGGCTGACCCGCCGCCAGCGCACGATCCTGGTCCTGCGCTACTTCGAGGATCTGCCGGAGGGTGCGATCGCCGGGATGCTCGGCATCAGCGTGGGCGCGGTGCGCAGCCAGATCCACCGGTCGCTGGAACGACTCAAGAAGGTCGCTCCGGAGCTGCGGAGCATGAGGGAGCCGGCGTGAACATCGAAGAGCTGGTGAGGGAGACGCTGGCCGACCTGGCGCGTGAGCAGCAGCCGCCGCCGCCCGCGCGGTTCCTGGCAGGTGCCAGGCGCGAGGGGCGCCGGTGGCGGCGGGTCTGGCGGCCGCTGGCAGCGGCAGCGGCGGTGATCGTCGCCGTCGCGGCGACCGTGGCGGTCCTGCGCTGGAGCAGGGACCTGCCGCAGCCGCCGGCGCAGCGTGAGGTCGCGGGTTCGGGCGAGCCGGCGCCGGTGGAGCGGTTGTGGCCGGATGCGGTGCACGAGCTGCCGCTGAAGTTGCCGGGCCAGACCGTGTACCGCCCTGAGCTGTTCCTCGACGCGGGCAGGCTGCTGATCAGGACCGGCAAGGGCGACAGCGCCGACCCGCCGGTCTGGTGGAGCTACGACGTCGAATCGGGGTCGCACCGGCGGCTGGTGACCTTCGAGCCTCCGGCGGCGACGGACCACACCTCGGCCGTCGTCATGGGGGGCGGCCATCTCGCCTGGTTCACGGTGTCGTACGGGAGCATCAAGGGACGCCTCGACCTCTGGGCGGTCCCGGTCACGGGCGGCACGCCGCGCAAGGTCGCCTCCATCCGCCAGAGCATGAAGTACGGCGACATCGACGCTCTGGAGATCGTGGGTGACCGGATCGTGTGGTCGCGCGGCATCGCCGGAGGCGTCTACACGGCGCCGGTCTCCGGCGGCTCGCCACGCCTGGTCGAGGGGGGCCGCAGCCTCCACCTGCTCCGGTGGCCGTGGGCGACCGCCCCGCCGCGAAGGGCGGGGGATCGCGTCGAGCCCCGTCCTATCTTCCGCCGCCTGGTGAACCTCGAGACCGGCGAGGAGCGCGGCAGCCCGTCCGACGCGATCACCTGCTCCCTGTCGTGGTGCACGACGATGAGGGGCGTGCGCGCGCGCGACGGCGGCCCGTTGCTGCTCTGGCCGGGCGACCTGGGGCTTCGGCATCGTCTCACCGCCGACCGCCTCGTCACCGTGTCAAGGAACGGACAGGCATATCTGTGGGACGTCAGGACACGGGCGCTGGCCGATCTCGGCGCCCGCTACCCCCTGACACGCAACGACAAGAGCCTCGGCAACTACACCGAACCGTTCCACTCCGTCACCGATCTCCTCATCTACGACCGGGCCGGAAAGCGGATCGTCATCCACCTGCCCGCCATCCGGTGACGAACGGCCGCCAGCTACGGTTGACCGTGTGATCCACCGCAGCCTTCTCGTGGCCGAGCACCACGGCTTCCGCCCGCTGATGCTGGACCTGATCGTGCCCGACGTCGCCGGACCGCATCCCGTGCTGCTCTACCTGCACGGCGGCGGCTGGCTGGGGGGTTCGCCGCGCATCCGGCCGGGGTGGTGGGGCGAGCACGACCCCATCGCGGCGGCCGTGGCGGCGGGGTTCGCGGTGGCGCTGGTGGAGTATCGCATGAGCGCGGAGGCCGTCTTCCCCGCGCAGCTCGACGACGTGCGGGCCGCGCTGGCGTGGGTGCGCGAGCACGGCGCCGCCTACGACCTGTCGGGCCGGATCGGCACGTGGGGCGAGTCGGCGGGCGGTCACCTGGCAGCGCTCGCCGCGCTGACCGACCCGGGCGTCGGGGCGGCCGTGGCGTGGTACCCGGTGACGAACCTGCTCAGTGTCCAGGCGCAGACGGAGCCGGACTCGGCGCTGGACCACGACGCGGCGGACTCTCCCGAGTCGCTGCTCATCGGCGCGCCCGTGCAGGAGGCGCCCGACCTGGCCAAGGCCGCCAGTCCCGTGTCGTACGCGCACGCTGGAGCCGCCCCGATGCTGCTCGTGCACGGCGACGCCGACCGGCTGGTGCCCTGGCGGCAGAGCCAGGAGCTGGCCACGGCGCTGACGGAGGCGGGGGCACGGGCCGAGCTGGTGATCGTGCGGGGGGCCGATCACTGCTTCGTCGGCGTCGACCTGGGCGAGCCGATCCGGGCCAGCCTGGACTTCTTCGGCAGGCATCTGACCGGCTGACGGACGAACACGGGGGACCTCATGGAGAGCACGGGGCGCATGCCCGCCATCTATCTGAGCCACGGTGCTCCGCCGCTGGCCGACGATCCGGTCTGGCCCGGCGAGCTGGCCGCGTGGTCGGCGGCCCTGCCCAGGCCTTCGGCGATCCTCATGGTCTCCGCCCATTGGGAGGAGGCGCCGCTGGCCCTGGGCGCCACCACCACCGTCCCGCTCGTTTACGACTTCTACGGCTTCCCCGAGCACTACTACCGGGTCACCTATCCGGCGCCCGGCGCGCCGGAGCCGGCCGACTCGGTGCGCAAGCTGCTGCGCGCGCCGGGAACGCCCGTGCAGGACGTCCCGGATCGCGGTCTCGACCACGGCGCCTACGTGCCGCTGGTGGAGATGTATCCGGACGCCGACGTCCCGGTCCTGCAGATCTCCATGCCGACGCTCGACCCGGCGCGGCTGATGGAGGTCGGGCGCAGGCTGGCCCCGCTGCGTGACGAGGGCGTGCTGATCGTGGGCTCGGGGTTCTTCACCCACAACCTGTCCGCGCTGCGATACCCGGGCGTGCCCGGCTGGTCGGCGGAGTTCGACGACTGGGGCAGGCGGGCGCTGGAGGCCCACGACGTCGACGCGCTGCTGGACTTCGAGCACAGCTCGCCGGCCGGCCGCATGGCCCACCCGCGCACCGAGCACTTCGCGCCGCTGTTCGTGGCGATGGGCGCGGCCGACGCGGCCGGAGACCTCGACGTCGACCGCAGCGTGATCGACGGGTTCTGGATGGGGCTGGCCAAGCGGTCGGTCCAGTTCGGCTGAGCCCGTGGAGCTGCCGAAAGCGGTCAAGATCTTCGGTGCCAGGACCCACAACCTGCGTGACCTCGACCTCGAGGTGCCGCTGTGGTCGCTGGTGATGCTGACGGGCCTGTCGGGCTCGGGCAAGTCGTCGCTGGCCATGGGCGTGCTGTACGGCGAGGGCTCGCGGCGTTACCTGGAGGGCCTGTCGGCCTACACCCGGCGGCGCGTCGGCCAGGTGGCCAGGCCCGACGTGGACCGGGTGGAGTTCCTGCCGTCGGCGCTGGCGTTGCGGCAGCGCCCGCCGGTGCCGGGCAGGCGCAGCACGGTCGGCACCCTGACCGAGACGTCCAACGTGGTCAGGCTGATGTTCTCCCGGCTGGGCCACCACCTGTGCCCCAACGGCCATCGCATCACGCCGAACCTGGCCCGCAGCGCCGTCGAGTGGATCGACTGCCCGGTCTGCGGTGTGCGCTTCGAGCATCCGAGCGCCGAGTCGTTCTCGTTCAACACGCTGGGCCGCTGCCCCGGATGCGACGGGCTGGGCGTGCGCGACGACGTCGACCCCGAGGCGCTGGTGCCCGATCCCGGCAAGACCGTCGCCGAGGGCGCGATCGCCCCGTGGAACCTGGCCGGGCGCAGCTACATGCCGAACGTCGCCGCCGACCTGGGTGTACGGCTCGACGTGCCGTACGCCGAGCTGAGCGACGAGGAGCGGCGCATCCTCATCGACGGCCCGCCCGTCGCCAGGACCGTGACGCTCACCAGCAAGGCGGGGCGTGCGGTCACCCTCAACCTGACCTACGAGAGCGCCCGCGCGGCCGTCGAGAACGCCATGGCCTCCTCCACCAGCGAGGTCACGCGGCAGCGGCTGAGCCCGTTCTTCACCTCGCGCACCTGCCCCGACTGCCACGGCACGCGCCTGCGCCCGCAGGCCCTGGACAGCACCCTCGCCGGCCTGACCATCGCGCGGGTCAACGCGTTCACCCTCGACGAGCTGGCCGGGTTCGGCGCCGCCGTGGTGCCCGCGCTTCCCGGGGAGATGCGCCCGCTCGCCGTACGGCTGGCGCAGGAGCTGGACGAGGCGGTGGCGCCACTGCTGCGGCTGGGCCTCGGCTACCTGGCCCTGGACCGGGCGGGTGCGACGTTGTCGACCGGGGAGCGGCAGCGCGTCGAGCTGACCGGGACGCTGCGGGCCAGGTCGACGGGCATGCTGTACGTGCTGGACGAGCCGTCGGTCGGGCTGCATCCGTCGAACGTGGCGGGCCTGCGCTCGGCGTTCGAGGCGCTGGTGGCGGCGGGCAACTCGGTCGTGGTCGTCGATCACGACGTCCTGCTGCTGCGCGGGGCCGAGCACCTCATCGAGATGGGGCCGGGAGCGGGGCGGCTCGGCGGCACGGTCGTCGCGCAGGGCTCCCCGGCGGAGCTGGCCGCCGACCCGCGCTCGGTGACCGGGCCCTACCTGTCGGGCCGGGCCGCCGTGCGGGTGCGTGAGGCCCGCCGGCCCACCGGCTGGCTGGCGTTCACCGTCGACCGGCTCTACACGCTGCGCGACGTCGAGGCGCGTGTCCCGCTAGGCTGTCTCACCCTCGTCACCGGCGTGTCGGGGTCGGGCAAGACCGCGCTGATCCTCGACAGCCTGGTGCCGGCGCTGACCCGGCCGCGCCCGCCCGCCCACGTGCGTCTGGCCGACGCCGGGCCGATCCGCCGCTGCGTCGAGGTCGACGCGACGCCGATCGGCCGCAACGCCCGCTCCACCCCGGCCACCTACAGCGGCGCCTTCGACCCGATCCGCAGGCTGTACGGCAGGGCGTCGGGCCGCAGCCCCGGCCACTTCTCCTACAACACCGCCGCCGGGCAGTGCCCCACCTGCGAGGGGCTGGGCGAGCTCGCCCTCGACATCCAGTACCTGCCCGACCTGACCGTGACCTGCCCCGACTGCCAGGGGGCGCGCTACAACCCGGCGGCGCTGGAGGTCACGGTCGACGGGCTGACCATCGCCGACGTGATGCGGCTGAGCGTGACGGACGCGGTCGACCACTTCGCCGGCCACCCCAGGATCGGCGCCCCGCTGCGGGCGATGGAGGAGGTCGGGCTGGGCTACCTGTGCCTGGGCGAGCCGACGCCGAGCCTGTCCGGCGGCGAGGCGCAGCGGCTGCGCCTGGCCACCGCCCTGCACACCGACCAGAACGGCGTGCTGTACGTCTTCGACGAGCCTTCGATCGGGCTGCACCCGGCCGACGTCGCCACCCTGCTCAAGGTGCTCGACCGCCTGCTGGAGGCCGGGGCCACGGTCGTCGTCATCGACCACGACCTGGACGTCGTCGCCAACGCCGACCACGTCATCGACCTCGGCCCCGGCGGCGGCCCGGACGGCGGGCGCATCGTGGCCACCGGCACGCCGGAGCAGATCGCCGCCGATCCAGCGAGCGTGACCGGCAGGTGGCTGCGATCCCACCTGGACCCGTGAAGAAGGAGACACCGATGCGCCTGCCCGGACTGCCGCCGAGCGACCTCGACCCCGGCCAGCGCGCCGTGTACGAGGCGATCACCGGCGGCCCCCGCGCCGAAGGCCCGCGCCTGTTCGCGCTGACCGACGACGAGGGCCGCCTGCTCGGCCCGTTCAACGCCATGCTGCTCAGCCCGCCGCTCGGCGAGGCGCTGCAAGGGCTGGGCGCGGCGATCCGCTACGAGTCGCGGCTGCCGGCGCGCTCGCGCGAGATCGCCATCCTCGCCGTGGCCGCACACTGGGACAGCGCCTTCGAGTGGGCCGCCCACGCGGCCGTCGGGCGGCACGCGGGGCTGAGCGACGACGAACTCGCCGCGATCCGCTCGGGTGGCCGGCCCGGCGACCCGGCGGAGCGCCTGGTGCTGGAGACCGTCCGTGCCCTGCTCACCCGTTCGACGCTGACCGACGAGGAGTACGGCGCGGCGGCCGGCGGCCTCGGGGAGCGGGCGTTGTTCGAGCTCACCACCCTTGTCGGCTACTACGCGCTGCTCGCCCTGCAGCTGCGGGTCTTCTCGGGCGAGCATCCCGGCTAGGCCTCGGGGTGCATGCGGAAGTCGTAGCGTTCCGGCAGCGGCTCGCCGGTGAGCGCCGCCCAGGTCTCGTGCAGGGCGCTCTCCCCTTCCCGCAGGTCGGTCACCTCGAATCCGGCGTCGAAGATCGCCCGCGCCGCGGCCGTGTCGCCCTGGGCGATCAGTGCCCGCGCCCTGAGCAGGTTCACCCGCCCGGTGTGCGGCAGTGTCGCCAGCACGTCGAGGGCCCGGTCGGCCTGCCCGGCGGCGAGCAGCGCCTGGGCGCCCTCCAGTGCCAGCGCGCCGTACAGGGGCTCGCTCGCCGACTCCAGGGCCTCCAGGTACAGGCCCGACTCGCCGGTCGCGATCGCCAGGCACCGCAGCGCCCACGGCGTGGGGCGCAGGGCGATCGAGCGGCGCCAGGCCCGCTCGGCGGCCTCGCGATCACCGCGGTGCCACAGCGCCACCCCGAGGTGGTAGGCCGTCGTCCAGGTCCGCGGCGCCCGCTCCAGCAGCCGCCGCCACCCGGCCGAGACGAGGCTGGGGCCGGGTCCTGTCTCGCTGTCCGGCATGGCGCCGGTGGCCAGCAGCGCCCGCCACGGTTCCTGCTCCGGCCCCAGCGTGAGCGCGGGGAACGGCGTCCCCGGCGTCGCCGCCCCGGTCCGCGCCACCTCCAGCGCCCCCCACCCGGATCCGGCCGCCAGCGTTTCGGCCGGAGCCCGGTCGGCGCAGCCGAGCCACGCCTTGTAGGCGGCGTCCACCTCCACGGCGGGAAGCCGCCGCTCGAGCGCGTCCTCGGCGGCACGCACCGCCTGCCCCCAGTCGTCGCCGTGCACCGCCCGAGCGTCGGCTTCGAGCGGCCCGTACGCCTCCAGCCACGAGAACGCCTCACCGCCCGGCAGCGGCACGTGCTCCAGCTGGGTGCGGGCCAGCCCGGCCTGGATCTCCAGGTAGCCGCCCGTGCCCGGCTCGGTGAGCCACTCCTGCCAGCGCCGCCCGCCCGCGCCCCTGCCCCACAGGAAGAGCTTGCGCCCCCGCAGGACTGCGGTCGAGGTCTGCACCAGGCCGCGGCCCGAGCCGTCGAGCGCGGCGATCCAGCGCCTGCGCTCCTCCAGCTCGAAGAAGTAGTCGGCGGCCTGCCCCGCGCGTGCCGGGTAACTGCGGTCCAGGCCCTCCCAGGCGGGGATCGGCACGTCGTGCAGCCGTCCCGCGTAGCCGAAGTGCCAGGCGCGCTCGGCGGGGGCCAGGACCCGGGTGTCCTCGGACTCGGGGACCGCGATGTTCGACCACCAGTAGGCCGGGACCTCGTGATCGTGCGGGTTGCGCACGCGCACGCCGACGAACAGGAAGTCGCCGTCGTCGGGCAGCCAGAAGTCGACCTGGTAGGGCAGGTCCCTGGTGCGCTCCCACTCCCACAGGCGCACCATCGGGGTGCCGTCCGGCGCGGGGAGCCGTGCGGCGAACAGCGGGCGGCACGACTGGGCGGTGTGCCCGGTGGAGCCGCTGTTCCACTCCACGCCGCCGGAGAACCAGGCGCCGGTCAGGCCGAAGTTGGCCGGTTGCAGGACGGGGTTGCGGTAGAGCAGCTCGCCGTGGTCGCGGTGGACCAGGGACGCCAGGCGCCCGCCCAGTCCCGGCAGGATGGTGGCGGTCAGCCTGCCGTTGCCGAGCTCGAGCGCCTCGACCTCACGCTCCTGCCGTACTCTGCCGTAGCCGTCCTGCACGAGGTACGGCAGGACGGAGGCGAGCCTGCCGTACCCGAGCTGGAAGGCCATGTCGCCGGGCACGTCCGCGGGCACGGGCGTGGTGTGGACCTCGCCCGGACCGCCCAGCGGCGGCAGGGGGTTGTCGGGTCCCACCCGCGCGACCGGCATCCTGAGCGTGATCTGGCGGACCGTCGTGGTCATTTGCCCATCCCCAAGGTCAATCCGTCGGTGACCCGGCGCCCCACCCAGGCGAACAGCGCGATCATCGGGAGCACGACGACGCAGATGCCCGCGAACATACCGCCCCAGTTGGTGCCGGTGTACTGCTGTTGCTGCGCGAACCCGATCAGCGCCACCGGGAGCGTCTCCCTCTCGGTCTCCTGCATCAGTACCAGCGCCAGCATCGTCTCGTTCCAGGAGACGATGAGCTGCAGGACGAAGACGGTGACCAGGCCGGGCCGGGCGACCGGCAGCACGACCCGCAGGAACGTCGTCCACGCCCCGGCGCCGTCGAGTGCGGCGGCCTCCTCCAGCTCACCCGGCAGCGACCGGAAGAAGCCCGTGAGCAGGAAGACGGTGAAGGGCATGGCGGTGCCGATGTAGGCGAGGGTCAGCCCGGTCAGCGTCGAGGTCAGTTCGAGGCTGCTGAGCATCAGGAAGATCGGCAGCAGGATGACCTGCGTCGGCACGCCGGTGCCGAGCGCGAACAGCAGCGTCAGCGGCCGTCCCGCCCGGTTCATCGTCCGGCTCAGCGCGTAGGCGGCCGGTGCGGCGATCACGACGGCCAGCACCGACGACACCAGGCCGACGATCACGCTGTTGACCGCCGCCCTGCCGAAGTTGCCCACCTCGAGCGCAGTGAGGTAGTTGTCGAGCGTCGGCGGGATCGGCAGCCGCCACGGGTGGTCGAAGACGTCCCTGGTGGTCTTCAGCGACGTGATCACGACCCAGGCCAGCAGGGCCACGTTGGCGGCGACGATCGTCCAGACCGCCGCCCGCATGGGCGCGAGCGAGCGCGTCGTCCTCACGGTTACGGCACCTCCTTCTAGAACTGGATGGCTTCACGGTCGAGGGCGCGCCGCAGCAGCAGCACGATCAGGGCCGCGATGAGGAGGCTGAACAGGGCGCTGGCGGCGGTCATCCCGAGCTCGGGCGGCGAGCCGCTGCCGCCGTAGGTGGCGGCGTAGCTGTACAGCGCGACGGTCCAGGTCTTGTTCGGCGGCATGCCCGCCGTGCCGCCGCCGAAGACCAGGACCAGCTCGAACACCTTGATCGAGCTGATCGTCCACAGCAGGGCGCAGACGCTGAAGACGTCCCAGCTGAGCGGGATCGTGACGTGCCGCATGCGCTGCCAGGCGTTGGCTCCCATGAGGGCGCAGTCCTCGTAGAAGTAGCGGGGGATGCGGTCGACGGCGGCCATGATGATGGTGGTGTAGTAGCCGACGGCCGCCCAGATCGCGACGATCATGATGAGGGCGAAGGTGTTGTCGACCGACAGCCACTTGGGCGGGTCCTCGACGCCGAACACGCCGCGCAGGATCGTGTTGACCAGGCCGTCGGGGTTGAACAGGAATCCCGCCACGATCGCCGGGACCAGCGCGCTGACGATGTTGGGAAAGAACAGCACGTTGCGCGCGATGAGCCTGCCGCGCATCTCCCTGAGCACCATCGTCAGCGCGAAGCCGATGAGGAAGGTCGCCCCTCCCGCGATCACGAGCAGCTTCAGCGTGTTCAGCAGGGCCTGGTGGAAGATCGGGTCTCCCACCAGGCGCACGTAGTTGCGCAGGCCGACGAACCTCGCCTCGCCGTACCCCGCGGTCTCCTGCAGGCTGATCCAGACCGCGTAGAGGGCCGGTCCGAGGACGAACGTCAGCAGGAAGGCGAAGGCCGGGGCGACCATGGGGACGAAGGCGCGCTGCCGGGACCTGGAGATCATCAGTTGCCCTGGTTCTTCCAGAACTCGGCCTGCACGCCGGCGATCTTGTCGACGAACTCCTGAGCGGAGAGCTTGCCGTTGAACAGCTCGCCCAGCGTGGAGTAGTAGACCTTGTCGGCCCAGCCCGGCACGCTCAGGCCCGCGGCGAACGGGTAGGTCGCCGCGACGCCGTCGAGCTGCTTCTTCAGCCCGGCCAGCGCCTCGGGCACGACCGCGTCCTCGCGCGGCGACAGCACCGAGGCGGTCCTGGCGAGGTCGTCGGCGAAGGTCTTGCTCGTGAGGTGGGCGATGAAACGCTCGCCCGCCTCGACGTTCTTCGCCTTGGTGGGCATCGCGAAGCCGAACTGCACGACCTCCTCGCCCTGGGCCGGTCCGCCGACCTTGGGGAAGGGCATCGAGGCGGGCTTGAAGCCGGGCTTGGCGTAGGTGCCCACCTCGCCGGGCAACCACGAACCCATGATCATGAAGGCGGCCTTGTTCTGCGCCCAGTTCTTCTGCTGCTCGGGGTACTTGCTGGCGTCGTAGCCCTTGAGCAGGTAGCCCTGCCTGGCGAATTTCTCGATCTGCTGGGCGGCGGCCAGCACTTCGGGCTTCCTCCAGGCCTCGCCGGTGCGGTCCTCGGCGACGGCCTTGAGGCCGTCGGCGCCGATGGTGCGGTAGAGGTAGTAGTTCATCCAGTAGGAGTCGGACCAGTACTGCTCGCCGTCCGCCGTGATCGGCGCCATCGCGCCGCCGGCCTTGAGCCTGTCGAGCAGGGCGGTGAAGGAGGCCCAGTCCTTGGGCGGCGCCGCGGCCACCTCGGGCAGCGCGGCGGCGTCGTAGAAGAGCCCGATGCCGGCGACGCTGTAGGGCACCATGTACGGCTCGCCGGAGGCCAGCTTGAGTGCGGGGCTCTGGGTGTACTTGGCGGGGATGACGTCCTTGACCTTCTTGCCCGGCTCGCCCGGCACGTCGGCCTCGTAGACCTTGCCCAGCCCGCGCGCCACGCCCGGCGTGACCATGAACGGCCGGATGGTGTCGTCGGACTGGTCGACGACGTCGGGCACCTTGGAGGTGGTCAGCGCGGCGGGCAGCTTCTGCTTGACGACGTCGCGGCCGGCCCATTCGACGCTGACCTTGATGCCGGTGTCCTTGGTGAACCGCTCGATCGCCGCCTGCAGGGCGACCTGCTGGGGTTCGCCCTGCTTCCACATGGACCAGTAGACGAGTTCCTTCGAGGCTGCCTGAGCGGCTCCCTGGGGCGCAGGGTCGCCGCCGCAGGCGGTGACCAGTCCGAGGACCAGGGCGCCGGCGGCGAGACGAGAGGAGATGGGGCTCATGGGGGTACCGCCTGTCTTCTCGTGGGGGGTGTCACGGCTGCCCGGACTGTAGGCCATTTTTTACCGGTCAAACAAGACGGTGATGCAAGTTTGTGACCAAGAGCCCCTGCCACAGCTCAGGAATGCGCATTCCAGCGCGCATGGCCTAGGCTGATCACGCTCCAGCCGTTTGACCGATCAACCGAGGAGGCGAGCGTGGTCACGATGCGGGAGGTCGCCGAGCGCGCGGGCGTCACCAAGCAGACGGTGTCCAACGTGGTCACCGGCCGCGTGCGGGTCAGCCCCGCCACCGCCGCCAAGGTGCGCGCCGCCATCGCCGAACTCGGCTACACGCCCAACATCGTCGCCCGATCGCTGGCCACCGGCACCACCATGACCGTCGGCCTCCTCGTACCCACGGTGACCAGCGCCTTCTACGCGACCGTCGTCGAGGAGGCCGAGAACGTCCTGGAGGAGCACGGCTACCACCTGCTGCTGTGCACCACCCGCCAGGACTCCGAACGCGCGCGCGCCCACTTCGCGAGCCTGTCGAGCCGATCCGTCGACGCGCTGCTGATCGCGGGCGACAACGGGCTCAACGACCACCTGCCGCTGCTGGCCGACGCCCGCTTCCCGGTGGCGCTGTGCGCCTGGGAGACCGAGGTCCCCGACACGCTGCCGGTGATCACGCTCGACTACGAGCAGGCCGGGTACCTGGCCGGGCGCCACCTTCGCGACCTCGGCCACGAGCGGGTCGCGATCCTGTCGAGCCCGGTCCATGCCAGCCGCATCGACGGCTTCGTCCGCGCCTTCGCCCGCGACGGGCTCACCGTGCCTCCCTCGGCGATCTTCACGCCGCCCGAGCCCACGGTCTTCGGGGGCTTCACCGCGGCCAGGGCCGCACTGGCCGCCGATCCCGGGCTGACCGCCATCTTCGCGACCTACGACACCATCGCCCTCGGCGCCCTCGAGGCCGCCCGGCTCTCCGGACGCTCGGTGCCGGGGGACCTGTCGATCGTGGGCCACGACGACATCGAGGAGGTACGGCACACGCACCCGGCCCTCACCACGGTCGCCGCGCCCGGACGCGAGATGGCCAGGCAGGCGATCGAGCTCCTGCTGCGGGCCGTCCAGGAGGGCAGACGACCGGTCAATTCGCTGCAGCTGCTGCGCTCCACCCTCGTCGCCCGCGACAGCAGCGGCCCGGCCCCCGGCCGCTGAGCCCCGCCGTCGTGCCGGTCAACTAGGTAAAAGTACGGGTCGCCTTTCTCATCGGGCCTCATTTCAGCCATCCCAGCTGTATGCGGGACACATGTCGGCTTTAACCGGCCTGCAAGTGTCGCGGGATACCTCTTGCGGGGTCGCACGACGCAGCGTCGCCGCCACGATGCGCCCATCCCCTAGATCGAGGAGTTCCGTTTACCATGCCCGACGAATCCGTCCGCCGGGTGTCCGGCTCGACGAGCCAGGCGCATCACACGCAGGAGCGGCCGCCGCTCACCTACGCCCAGCGCGGCCTGTGGCTGCTGGACCGTCTGCATCCGGACAGCCCGCAGTACAACGTGCCCTTCGCCGTGCGGCTGCGCGGCCCGCTCGACGTCCGGGCGATGCGCAGGGCGCTGACCGGGCTCGTGGCCGCGCACGAGACACTGCGCACCGTCTTCCCCACCCACCAGGGCGAGCCGTACCAGGAGGTGCTGCCGGAGCTCGCCGTCGGCATCCCCCTGGTGGAGGGCGCGCCAGAACTGGCCGGCGAGTGGGCGGCCGAGCCCTTCGACCTGGAGCGGGGGCCGCTGATCAGGGCCCGCCTGCTGCGGCTCGGCCCTGACGACCACCTGCTCGTCGTGGTGCTGCACCACATCGTGTGCGACGGCCAGTCGATGCACCTGCTGTTCGACGAGCTCGCCGACCGCTACTCCGGACGGGCCATCGAGCCGGTGCAGGCGGTGCCGTACACCGAGCACGCGACCCGCGAGCGGGAGATGCCGGTGGACCCGGAGGAGATCGACTGGTGGCGTGACCACCTGGCCGGCGCCCCCACCGCGCTCGGCCTGCCCGCCGACCACCGCAGGCCGGCCGTACGCGGGACGGCGGGTGGCACGCATGCCTTCACCCTGCCCGAGCGGCTGATCACGGAGATGGGCACGCTGGCCCGGAGTGCCAGGACCACCTCCTTCGCCGTGCTGACGGCCGTCTACGCCGTCCTGCTCGGCCGGCTGTCGGGGCAGCGGGAACTGCTGGTCGGCACGCCCTTCTCCGGGCGGCTCGACCCCGACCTGGAGCCGGTGATCGGGCTGTTCGTCACGACGTTGCCGCTGCGGATCGACCTGTCGGGCGACCCGGCTTTCGTCGAGGTCGTGCGCCGGGTGCGCGGGGCGTTGCTGGAGGTCCTGGGACACCAGGACACGCCTTTCGAGGCGCTCGTCGACGGGCTGCGGCTGCCGCGCGACCCGTCCAGGACGCCGCTGATCCAGGCGATGCTGACCTTCGACGGCCGGAGGCTGGCCGATCCGCGGTTCGCCGGGCTGGCCGCCGAGGTGTCGATGCTGACCACCCCGACGGCGAAGTTCGACCTGGACTTCATGATCAACAAGGGCGCGGGCGAGGACTTCGACGTCGCGGTCAACTACAGCGCCGAGCTGTTCGAGCCCGAGACGATCGAGCGGCTGGCCGCCCGGTTCGTCCGGCTCGCGAGGGCGGCGGTGCAGGCCCCCGAGACGCCGATCCGAGCGCTGCCGGTGCTCGACGACGCCGAACGGGCGGTGGTCACCGCCTCCTGGAGCACGACCGCCGGACCGTACCCCACCGCAAGGAGCGTGGCCGAGCTCTTCGCCGAGCAGGCGCTGCGCACGCCGGACGCTCCCGCCGTCGAGGCGGACGGCGTCGTGCTCACCTACGCCGAGCTGGACCGCCGCTCCGCGGGGGTGGCCGCCGGGCTGGAGGCCGAGGGCGTGGGTCCTGAGGACGTGGTCGGGATCTGCCTGCCGCGCGGGCTCGGCTACGCCTGCGCGATGCTCGGCGTGCTGCGGGCGGGCGCCGCGTACCTGCCGCTCGACCCGTCGCACCCGGTCGCCCGGCGGCAGGCGCTGCTGGAGGCGGCCCGCGCCCGCACGCTGATCGCCGAGCAGGTGACCAGCGAGAGCGCTGTTTGGAGCGTTCCAAAGCCTGTCCATCCTGCCGCTCTCGCGTACACGATCTTCACCTCCGGCTCGACCGGCGAGCCGAAGGGCGTCGGCGTCACCCACGGCGCGCTGGCCAACCACGCCCAGGCCATCCGCGACCGCTTCGAGCTCACCGCCGGCGACCGGGTCCTGCAGTTCACCAATCCGGTCTTCGACGTGGCCGCCGAGGAGCTCTATCCGACCTGGCTGGCGGGCGCCTGCGTGGTCCTGTGCCCGGACCCGGTGCCCGCGCCCACGGACCTGACCTCCTTCCTCACCGCCCACCGCGTCACCGTGGCGAACCTGCCCTCCGGCTACTGGCAGGAGTGGGCCGCCACCGTCGGCCACGACGTGCCCGGCCTGCGCCTGGTCGTCATCGGCAGCGAAAGCGTCGACGCCGCCGCGGTGGAACGCTGGGCCCGGCGGGTTCCCGTCCCGCTCGTCAACGCCTACGGCCTCACCGAGACGACCATCACCGCCCTCGCCCACCAGGTCCGATCCGCCGACTGGAACGTTCCAGTCGGACGGCCGCTCCCCGGCCTGCGCGCCCTGGTGCTCGACGGCGAGCTGGAACCCGTCGCGCCCGGCGTCACCGGCGAGCTCTACATCGGCGGCGCCGGGCTGGCCCGCGGCTACCTCGGCCGCCCCGACCTCACCGCCGACCGGTTCGTCCCCGACCCGTACGGCGAGCCCGGCGAGCGGCTGCACCGCACGGGCGACCGTGCCCGCTGGCAGGCCGACGGCACGCTCGAACTCCTGGGCCGCGCCGACGAGCAGCTCAAGGTGCACGGCCACCGCATCGAACCGGCCGAGGTCGAGGCCGCGCTGCACAGCCACCCGGCCGTCGCGCGAGCGGCCGTGGCCGCCTGGGAGGGCAGGCTGGTCGCCTACGTGACGCCCGCCGTTCCCACCGGCCTGCGCGACTACCTGGCGCAGCGGCTCCCCGCGCACCTGGTGCCGACCGTCCTGACCCCGCTGGCCGAGCTGCCCACCACGGCGGGCGGCAAGCTCGACCGCCGCGCGCTGCCCGCCCCCAGGCTGGACCTCGACCGGCCGGTCACGCCGCCCCGCACGGAACTGGAGCGGCTGCTGGCCGCGCTCTGGTCGCGGGCGCTCGACCTGGACCCGATCGGCGTGCACGACAACTTCTTCGACCTGGGCGGCACGTCGTTCTCCCTGGCCACGGTGCACGCCGGGCTCAAGGAGCGGCTGGGCGGAGCAATCCCGCTGGTCACCCTCTACGAGCACCCCACGATCTCCGCCCTCGCCGCGGCGCTGGCCGCACCCGGCCACGACGACGGCGCCACCCCGGCCCCCGCTCCCGCTTCCGGCGAGGGGCTGCGCGCCGGCCGCGCCAGGCTCCGGCGCCGCCGTACCGAAACCCGATGACCACCAAGAGAGGCCTCACCATGTTCGACCACGAGCGCGACTACCAGGTCGTCCACAACGACGAGGGACAGTACTCCCTCTGGCCCGCCGGCCGCCCCGTGCCCTCCGGCTGGAACCCTGACGGGTTCACCGGCCCCAAGGCCGACTGCCTGACGCACATCGCCCAGGTCTGGACCGACCTGCGACCCGCGAGCCTGCGCGCCGCGATGGAGGCCTGACATGAGCCTCTGGCGCAACGGCGACTTCCGCAACCTGTGGCTGGCCCAGTCGGTCAGCCTGGTCGGCACCCAGGTCACCCTGCTCGCCTTCCCCCTGGCCGCGCTGCTGCTGGGCGGCTCCGCCCTCGAGGTGAGCCTGCTGGCGGCGGTCGAGTTCGTCCCGGTCCTGTTACTGGGGCTGCCCGTCGGCGCGTGGGTCGAGCGGCTGCCGCTGCGGCCCGTGCTCATCGCCTCCGACCTGATCAGGGCGGGCGCGCTGGCCGTCGTCCCGCTCGCGTACGTCATGGACATGCTCACCATGCCCCTGCTGTACGGCGTGGCGTTCATGATCGGCCTGGCCACGCTCTTCTTCGACGTCGCCCACCTGTCCTACCTGCCCGACCTGGTGACCGAGGAGCAGCTCACCGACGGCAACGCCAAGCTGGAGACCTCCAGGTCGCTGTCGCAGCTGGCCGGTCCCGGCCTGGGCGGCGGGCTGGTGCAGTTCCTGACCGCGCCCGTCGCCATCGCCCTCGACTCGCTCACCTACCTGGCCTCGGCGCTGTTCCTGACCCGCATCAGCAAGCCGAGCAGGCCGCCGCAGCCCACGGGCGAAGGCGGCCTGGGCCGGCAGATCAGCGAGGGCCTGCGCTTCGTCGCCGGTCACCGGCTGCTGCGCCCGCTCATGCTGTCGGCCGCCGCCGCCGAGCTGGCCTTCGCCGCGGTGCTCGCCCTCCAGGTGGTCTACGCGGTCCAGGTGCTGCACCTGAGCGCGGGCATGATCGGACTGGCGCTGGCCGTCGGCAACGCGGGCGGCCTCATCGGCGCGCTGCTGGCCGGCAAGGCGGTCGAGCGGTACGGCCCCGGCCCGGTGATCGTCGGCTCGATCGCGATGTTCGCGGCCGGTGCCGCGATGTTGCCGATGTCGGGTGAGGTCGTCCTGTTCGGCGGCGGCCTGTTCGTCGTCTACCTCGGTGTCGTGCTGTTCAACGTGGTCCAGGTGACGCTCTGCCAGACGGCGACGCCCCCCGGGCTGCTCGGGCGCATGAACGCGACCTTCCGCTTCGTCACCTGGGGCATGGTGCCGCTCGGCGCCGCCCTCGGCGGGCTCCTGGTCGCCCCGCTCGGCCTGCGCGGCGTGTTGTGGATGGCCGCCGCGATCACCGCTCTGTCCATCGTCCCGCCCGTGATGTCGGCCGTGCGCACGCTCCGGGCCTACCCGGAAGGGGTGACGGTATGAACCAGGAGGAGTTCCTCGCCATCGTCGGCATGGCGGGACGTTTCCCCGGCGCCCCCGACACGGTGCGGTTCTGGCACAACGTGGCCAACGGCGTCGAGTCGCTCGGCGTCGACCCTGACCACCCGGGCACCACAGGCTCGGGCACCACGGACTCGGGTCCCGAGGGCTCGGGCACTACGGGATCGGGCGCCACGGGATCGGGCGCCGGTGGATATGGCGTCGTCGAGGACGCCGACGGGTTCGACGCCGCCTTCTTCGGCTACTCGCCGCGCGAGGCCCTGATGCTCGACCCGCAACACCGCGTGTTCCTGGAGTGCGCGTGGGCCGCCCTGGAGGACGCGGGGCTCGACCCGGCGACCTATCCGGGCGCCGTCGGCGTCTACGCGGGCGGCGGCGACACCGGCCACTTCGCCACCCTGATGGCCAACCGCACGTCCTTCCCCGGCGTCTCGGAGTGGCAGTTGCGGCTGTCGGCCGGAGCCGACTTCCTGACCAGCCGCGTCTCCTACAAGCTGGGCCTCACCGGCCCCGCCGTCACCGTGCAGACGGCCTGCTCCACCTCGCTGGTCGCCGTCCACCTCGCGGGCCAGGCACTGCTGGCCGGCGAGTGCGACGTGGCGCTCGCGGGCGGGGTGACCGTACGGGTGCCCGCGCCCACCGGCGAGTTCGGCGACGAGGGCGTGCTGTCACCCGACGGCCGCTGCCGTGCCTTCGACGCCGGCGCCTCCGGCACGGTCGGCGGCGACGGCGCGGGCATCGTCGTGCTCAAGCGCCTGCCCGAGGCGATCGAGGACGGCGACCACGTCTACGCCGTCATCCGCGGCACCGCCGTCACCAACGACGGCTCGGGCAAGATGGGCTTCACCGCGCCCAGCGTCGCCGGGCAGGCGGCCGCCGTACGCGCCGCCCACGTGGTCGCCGGCGTCGACCCGGCCACCATCGGCTACGTCGAGGCGCACGGCACCGGCACGCCGGTCGGCGACCCGATCGAGGTGCGGGCGCTGACCAAGGCGTTCGCCGAGGGCACCGGCGAGGTGGGCTTCAGCGTGCTCGGCTCGGTGAAGCCCAACATCGGCCACACGGACGCGGCGGCCGGGGTCGTCGGGTTGATCAAGGCGGCGCTGGCGCTCCGGCACGAGCTCATCCCGGGGACGCTGCACTTCCGCACGCCCAACCCGGAGCTGGGGCTGGAGGGGAGCCCGTTCCGGGTCAGCGCCGAGCCGGTGCCGTGGCCGCGCGGCGCCACCCCGCGCCGCGCGGGGGTGAACTCGCTGGGGATCGGCGGCACCAACGCGCACGCCGTCCTGGAGGAGGCGCCGGCGGCCGAGCCGTCGGGGGCGGGGCGGCCGGTGCAGCTCCTGCCGCTGTCGGCCCGCACCCCCGCCGCCCTCCGCACCGCCGCCGCCCGCCTGGCCGCCCACCTCGCGAACGACGACCGCATGGGCGGGCAAGGGGCGGCCGCGAGCCTCGCGGACACGGGCCGCTCAGAGGCGGGCCTCGTAAACGCGGGCCTCGCGGACACCGAGCTCGTGGGCGCGGGCCTCGCGGACACGGGGCTCGGCGATCCTGGACTCGCCGACGTGGCGTGGACGCTGCAGACCGGCCGGCGGGCGTTCGCTCACCGGGCCTTCGTGGTGGCCGCCGACCGGGCGCAAGCCATACAGGCCCTGCGCGACCCCGGCCTGGCGCTCGGCGAGGGCGCGGCCTCCCCCGGGGTGGCGTTCCTCTTCCCCGGCCAGGGCGGCCAGCACGTCGGCATGGGCCGCGACCTCTACGAGCAGGAACCCGTCTTCCGCGCCGAGGTGGACCTGATCGCCGACCTCGCCCGCCCGTCGCTCGGCCTCGACCTGCGCGAGGTCCTGTACGGCGGGGCGCCCGGGGCGGCAGCCGAGATGGCGACCATGCGCGTCGGCCAGCCCGCCCTGTTCGCTGTGGAGTACGCCACGGCGAGGCTGTGGCAGTCCAGGGGCGTCGTCCCCGAGGTCGTCCTGGGTCACAGCCTCGGGGCCTACGCGGCCGCCGTGATCGCGGGAGTGCTGTCGCCCGCCGGCGCTCTGGCCCTGGTGCTGGAGCGGGGCGTGCTGCTCGGCGGGCTCGCGGAGGGCGCGATGCTCGCGGTGCCCCTGCCCGAGGAGCGGGTCGTGCGCCTCGCCGGCGACCGGCTGTCGGTCGCCGCCGTCAACAGCCACGACCAGACGGTTCTGGCCGGGCCCGCGGCCGACATCGCCGAGCTGCGTGAGCGGCTGGCCGCCGACGGGGTGGACGCGCGGGTACTGCACATCAGCGCCGCCGCCCACTCGCGGCTGGTCGAGCCGGTCGTGGCCTGCTTCGAGCAGCGTGTCGCGCGTACGGAGCTCCGGCCGCCGGCGATCACGTGGATCTCCGACCGCACCGGCCTGCCGGTCACCGCCGGGCAGGCGTGCGATCCGGCGTACTGGAGCGGGCACCTGCGTCACACGGTGCGCTTCGCCGACGCGCTGAGCACGTTGCTGAACGGGTCTTCGCGGGTGCTGCTGGAGCTGGGGCCGGGGCGGACGCTCGGGACTCTGGCGCGCAAGCACCCGGGCGCCGGTTCCGGCGTCGTCACGGTGCCGAGCCTGCCGCATCCGGGGGATCCGGCGGGGGCGGACCGCACGATGCTGGCGGCGACCGGGCGGTTGTGGCAGGCCGGGGTGGCGGTGGACTGGCCGGCGCTGCACGAGGGTGAGCGCCGGTTGCGGGTTCCCCTGCCCGGCTACCCGTTCGAACGCCGCAGGTTCCGCCTGGAGCCGCCCGAGCGGCTGACGGGCTCCGCGCCGGCGCAGCGGGAGGTGCTCGCGGGAGCGCTCGACGAGGTCGCCGAACACACCCCCGGCAGCACGCACGGCGGCACGGTCGGCGGCGCGCACGGCGGCGCGCACGGCGGCACGGTCGACGGCACGGTCGACGGCACGGTCGACGGAGCGGGCACGGAGCGGGCCCTGGCCGAGGCCTTCGGTGAGGTGCTCGGCATGGAGCCCGGCGAGCTCACCCCTCACGACGACTTCTTCGACCTGGGCGGCGACTCCGTCGTCGCCACCCAGGTCGTCTCGCTGATCCGCCGCTCGGTCGGCGTCGAGCTCAGCCCCAAGGCGCTGTTCCTGGCGCCGACCGTGCACCGGCTGGCCCGGTTGATCGAGGAAGGACAGGCGGCATGACGGCGACACGATCCCGGTGGCTGCTGTGCAGACGCAGGCGGCCAGGGGCCGCCTCCCGGTTGTACTGCTTCCCGCACAGCGGCGGGGCGGCGGGCGAGTACGTGCGCTGGTCGGACGCGTTACCGGGCACCGAGGTGTGGGGGGTGCAACCGCCCGGCAGGGGCGGGCGCCTGGCCGAGCCCGCGTTCGACTCGATGGCCGCGCTGGTGGAGGCGGTCGTCGGCGAGGCGGCGTTCGAGCCGCCCTACACCCTGTTCGGCCACAGCCTGGGCGCGCTGGTCGCCTACGAGACGGCGTTGCTGCTGCGCGAGCGCGGCCTGCCGGCTCCTGAGCGGCTGATCCTGTCCGCGTACGGCTCGCCGTACCTTCACCGGCCGGGCGAGCCGGTGCACGAGCTCGGCGACACAGCCCTGATGGAGGCGGTGGAACGGGCGTACGGCCCGCTGCCCGACGCGGTGCGGGAGGACGCCGAGCTGCGTTCGCTGGTGCTGGGCGGGCTGCGCGCCGACCTGGCGATCGTCGCCACCTATCGCCCGGCGCCCGCCGTACCGCTGGACATCCCGATCACGGTGGTCGGCGGCGCGGACGACGCCGAGTCGCCCGAGCGGCTCGTCGCCTGGCACGGCCTGACCACCGGCCCCTTCGACCTGCGCCTGTTTCCCGGCGGCCACTTCTACTTCAGGGAGCGATCCGATGAGCTCATGCGATTCCTCGCCGAGCGTGCTTGACGAGCTGTACCGGGGCCGGGTCCGCTGGGACCTGCTGGCCCCCTTCCCCGCCCTGCCGCCCGCACCCCACGCCGTGGAGGAGCTGGCCGCGCTGCTGCGGGCGATGGTCGACCCGGAGGAGGTGGAGCGCACGGGGCAGCTGCCGCCGGCCGCGTTGAAGGCCTTGCGCGAGGAGGGGTTCCTGGCGCTGACGATCGACCGCGAGCTGGGCGGCCTCGGCCTGTCGGACGCGGAGGCCTTCCAGGTGCTGCGGGCGGGAGCCTCGTGGTCGGGCGCGGTCGCCTTCACACTGGGGGTGGGCAACGGCTTCGGCTCGGGGTCCTACCTGCGGGTCCTGCCGCCAGGGCCGCTGCGGGACATGATCTGCGAGCGGGTGGCGGCCGGGATCGTGTCGGGCGGCGCCGACGCCGAGCCCGCGGGCACGGCCAACCGCACCCGCGCCACGGTCGCGGTGCCGGTCGAGGACGGCGCCGCCTACCTGATCAGCGGCGAGAAGGTGTTCATCGGCAACGGCCCGACGGCCGACCTCGTGGACGTCTCGGCGACCATCGAGGGCACCGGCGAGGTGCGGTTGTTCTTCGTCGACACCCGCTCGCCCGGTTTCGAGGTGACGGCCCGGCACGAGTTCATGGGGTTGCGCGGCGCGGCGATCGGCTCGCTGCGGCTGGACCGGGTCCGGGTGCCGGCCGAGTGGCTGATGCCGGAGGACGGCGACGGCTGGCGCATGCGCCCCGACGGGGACGGCGCCGAACAGATCGAGCCTGAAGCGGATCTGGCGGGGCTGGCGCTCCTCGGGCGGCATCTGGTGATCGTCCCGGCGGCGCTGGCGATCGCCCAGCGGTGCCTGCAGTACTCCCGCGACTTCGTCGCCCGCCGCGTGATCGACGGGCGCGGCCTGGGCGAGTACGAGGAGATCCGGCGGGTCGTGGCGGACACGGCGGCCGACGTGTTCACGATCGACTGCCTGTCGCGCTGGGCCCTGCTCGGGCGCGACCGGGCCGACACCCGGCCCGACCTGACCGTGGTCAAGAACCTGGCCTCCCGGCTGTGCTGGAGGGCCGTCGACAGGACGGTGTCGCTGCTGGGCGCGGAGGGCTACGAGAGCGCGGCCAGCAAGGCCAGGCGTGGGGCGCCGCCGCTGCCGGTGGAGCGGCTCTTCCGCGACGCGCGGGCGCTGCGGGTGGCGGGCGGCGTCGACTTCATGCTCGACGCGTGGTCGGCCGAGGCGTCCCTGGCGGCCTTCTACGGGGAGAACAGGGAACCGGCTCCCCAGGTCGCCGGCGGGCGCGCGGTGTTCGTCGAGGAGCAGGCGCGCCGGCTGGCCGAGGTGTGCGGGCGGCTGACCACGGCCCATCCGCGCGAGGAGCTCTTCGCCCGCCAGCGCCTCCTGCGTGTCGTCGGCCGGATCGCGGCCGAGCTGCTGTCCATGTCGGTGGTGCTCGCCGCCGCCGACCCCGAGACGGCCGAGCTGGCCGACATCTCGTGCGCCGGTTCCCGGCACCGGCTGGCCGCGCTCTGGTCGCAGCTGGACCACCCGGAGCCCGGCCGCTCCCCCATCGACGTCCCGCTTCTCACGGAAGGCCTGATCGACCATGCGCGTGCATGAGCTGGTGGCCGCGCACGCGGCCACGGCACCCGGCAACGACGCGATCGTGCACGGAGACACCGTGCTGTCCTACGCCGAACTCGACGCCCGCGCCGAGCGGCTCGCGCGCCGCCTGATGGCGGCGGGCGTCACGCCGGACACGCCGGTCGGCGTGTTCCTGGAGCGTTCACCCGCGTTCGTGCTGGCCGTCCTGGCCGTCCTGAAGGCGGGCGGCGCGTACGTCCCGCTCGACCCCGCCTATCCTCCGGTCCGGCTGTCGATGATGCTGGAGGCGACCGGCGCTCCTGTCGTCGTCACGACGGGTGAGCTGGCCTCCCGGCTGGAGGCGCCCGCGCTGCTGGTGGAGGCCGACGGGCCCGCGGCGGACGGCCCGCTGCCCGCCGTACGGCAGGACAACCTGGCCTACATCATGTTCACCTCGGGTTCCACCGGCGTGCCGAAGGGCGCGTCGATCACGCACCGGGGCATCACCCGCCTCGTCGCCGACCCCGGCTATGTCACGCTCGACGCCGGGGAGAGCGTGCTGCACGCCTCGTCGACGAGCTTCGACGCGGCCACGTTCGAGATCTGGGGCGCGCTGGCCAACGGCGCGCGGCTGGTGGTCGGGCCGGCGGGCCGGCCGTCGGCGCACGAGCTCGGCACGCTGATGCGCGAGCAGGGCGTCACCACGGCCTTCCTCACCACCGGCCTGTTCCACCTGATGGTCGACGAGTGCCTGGACGACCTGGCAGGGCTGCGGCAGCTGCTCACGGGCGGCGACGTGCTCTCGCCCAGCCGCGCCAGGCGGCTGCTGGCCGAGCTGCCGGGCGTCGTGCTGGTCAACGCGTACGGCCCGACGGAGGTC
Organism: Nonomuraea soli; assembly: GCF_013761175.1. Classification (GTDB taxonomy): domain Bacteria; phylum Actinomycetota; class Actinomycetes; order Streptosporangiales; family Streptosporangiaceae; genus Nonomuraea; species Nonomuraea soli. The sequence continues at coordinate 221,264 of NZ_JACDUR010000002.1, read as the reverse complement.
ACGACGTTCACCACCTGCCAGGTGCTCACCCCCGAGATGGTGGCGACGGACGCGCCGGTGCCGATCGGCACCGCCATCGACGACACCTGGCTGCGCGTGCTCGACGACGACCTGCTTCCCGCCGAGGTCGGCCACCTGTACGCGGGCGGCGGCGGCCTGGCGCGCGGCTACCTGAACGACCCCGCGCTGACCGCCCAGCGGTTCGTGCCCGACCCGTGGCTGCCGGGCGAGCGCATCTACGCCACCGGCGACCTGGCCAGGATGCGCCTGGACGGGGTCGTGGAGTTCCTCGGCCGGGCCGACCAGCAGATCAAGCGACGCGGATTCCGGGTCGAGCCGGTCGAGATCGAGGAGGCGCTGCGGCAGGATCCGCTGGTGCGTGACGCGGGTGTGGTGGCCGTCGGCGCCGACGCGGAGAGCAAGGTGCTCGTCGCCTACCTGGTGCCGGCCGTGCCCGGCGACGACGTGACGGCCCGCGTCCGTGAGGGCCTGCGCGAGCGGCTGCCCGCCTACCTCATGCCGGACCGCTGGGCGAGCGCCGCGAGCCTGCCGCTGAACGTCAACGGCAAGCTCGACCGCCCCGCCCTGCGCGCCCTCGCGGAGGCGGGCCCGGCGCCCGCTCCGCCGCCGGTCGCCACCGCCGCCCCGCGAGGGGAGGTGGAGACGGAGCTGGCCAGGATCTGGGGCGAGCTGTTCGGGAAGGACCGGATCGGCCGTGACGACGACTTCTTCGAGCTGGGCGGCCACTCGCTGCTGGCCGGACGGCTGAGCGCCCGCCTGCGCGGGAGCCTGGGCAGGCGCATGCCCGTCAGCGCGGTCTTCGACCATCCGACGATCGCGGAGCTGGCCGACTATCTGCGCCGTTCGTGACCTGCCTGGCCAGGGTCAGGGCGGCCAGGAGCGCGATGAAGACCATCCCGTAGAGGGCGGTCAGCGCCGAGGTCTCGTAGATGTCGGCGGTGCGCCAGGTGTGGCCGGCGGCGTCGGTCACGGTGGTGCGCTCGCCGATCAGGTAGGTCAGGAAGAACGGCAGGGCGGTCGCGGCGTACAGCACGAGCGCCTGGACGCGGGTCGCGGTGGCGGCCGGTTCCCGCTCGGGGCCGCGTCGCCGCAGGTACAGGGCGAACAGCTGCAGGAACAGGTAGGCCGTCAGCGACCAGCCCAGGAAGTTGACGAAGGGCACGCCGAAGAACCCGCCGCCGTTCTCCCAGATCCACAACCTGCGCACGGTGGCCAGGGTCGGGTCCATCGCCAGGTCCCAGGCGACCATGGCGAACGACGCCACGACGGGCGTGCCCACGACGGTCAGCGGGCCGCTGCCGCGGCGCACCTCGCCGACGAGCACGGTGGCGACGTTCCACGCCAGGTAGCCGGTGGCCACGTAGGCGGGCCCGATGAAGACGGGCACCAGGAACACCTGGGGGTCCATCGTGTAGTGGTAGACGCCGAACGGGAAGCCGGTCAGGATCGACAGGTTCTCCAGGGCGTTGCTGACCACCAGCGTGACCACGACGAACACGGTGACGGCCGGCCGGCCGTACCTGCGCGCGCCGTGCAGCAGGGTGAACAGCACCTGGGCGAGCAGGAGCAGCGGCACTCCGACGGCCGGCAGGAAGGTCCTGCCGGCCAGCAGGGTCAGGACCAGGCCGGTGAGGATCCACAGGAGCCTGGTGTGCGCCGGGCGCCGGGCGGTGGCGGCGATCGTCTGCGGGGGATGCACGGGTTCGATCCTGCTCCGCCACGCGCGCGGCGGCTTCCGGCAGCGGACGCGGATCGCTACGCAGTTCTCCGTAACCGGCGCGGGACCGGCTACTCCGCTCGGCGTAGGAGGGCACGCGCCTGGGCGGAGTCGTGCGCGCGCGGGGAACCGTACGATCTCGTCATGAGACTCCGCACCGCCTGGCTGCGCCTGCCGGTGCCGGCGCAGGACGCCCTGATCGCCCTCTTCATCACCGCGATGCAGGTGCAGGGCACGATCACGCGCAACGCCGGCGAGGTGGGGTCGCGGTCGCTGGGCGACCTCGGGAACCTGGGGTACGGCCTGCTGATCGCGACGGGTGCCGCCGTGGCCGTACGGCGCCGCTGGCCGGTTCCGGTGTTCGCGGTCACCGCGCTGGCCAGCATCGCCTACTACGCCCTGGACTTCCCCGACGGTCCCGGCTGGCTGGCGCTCTTCGTGGCGCTGTACACCGTGGCCGCCTACGGCGACGGGAACAGGTCGCTTGTGACGGCGGGCGCGGCGATCACCGTGTTGTCGGCCGTCTGGCTGGTCGCGGCGGCCGACATCGAGCCGCGCGCCGCCGTCGGCTGGGTGTTCTTCCGCATCGGCGCGTCGGTCATGAGCGTGGCGCTGGGCGAGTCGGTCAGGTCCAGGAGGGTCATCGCCGCCGAGGCGCAGCGGCGCGCCGAGCTGGCCGAGCGCACCCGCGAGGAGGAGGCGCGGGCTCGGGTCGACGCCGAACGGCTGCGGATCGCGCGTGAGGTCCACGACACCGTCGCCCACGCGATCGCGATCATCAACGTGCAGTCGGGGGTCACCGCGCACGTGCTCGACAAGCGGCCCGACGTGGCGCGCGACGCGCTGAGAACCATCGAGCAGACCAGCTCGCGGGCGCTGCGGGAGATGCGGGCCATCCTCGGGGTGCTGCGCGACGACGGCGCGGGGCGCGTGCCGTACCCGGGGCTGGGGCAGCTCGACGAGCTGGCGGCCGAGGCGCGCGAGGCGGGGCTCGACATCGAGGTCGAGGAGGCGCCGCCGGTGGCGCCGCTGCCGAGCGCGGTGGGGAGTGCCGCCTACCGGATCCTGCAGGAGTCGATCACCAACGTGATCCGTCATGTGGGACCGACGCGCGTGACGGTGGCGCTGAACCCCGGCGCGGAGGTGCTGGAGCTGCGGGTGACCGACGCGGGCCCCTCGATGCGGGTGCCCGTGCCTGGCCGTGCGGCTCCCGGCGAGGACGGGCGCGGCATCGTCGGGATGCGGGAGCGGTGCCGGCTGCTGGGCGGCGACCTCGACGCGGGCCCGCTGCCGGGCGGCGGGTTCGAGGTGCGGGCCCGGCTGCCCCTGGCGCCGAGCAGCGCACTGCCCGCCTGATTGCATCAAATCGGTTTGATGTAATATGGATGGTATGGCGTCGAGCGGCCGACACGAGGTCCCGCTGCTGGTGCGGATGGCTGCGCACCCGCTGCGGTGGGCGCTGCTGACCGAGCTGGCCGGCGGCGACCGCCGGGTGCGCGAGCTGGTGGCCGCGGTGGGCGAGCCGCAGAACCTGGTCTCCTACCATCTGCGGCTGCTGCGCTCCAGCGGGCTGGTGGGCTCGCGCCGCAGCAGCTTCGACGGGCGCGACAGCTACTACCGCCTCGACCTGGAGCGATGCGCTGGCGAGCTGGCGGCCCTCGGGCCCGCCCTCCATCCCGCGCTCGCCACGCGGCCGATTCCCCCGGCGGAGCCGGCATGGCCGTCCGTGCTGTTCCTGTGCACCGGCAACAGCGCCCGCTCGCCCATCGCCGAGGCCCTGCTGCGCCACCGCTCCGGCGGGCGCGCGCCGGTGGCCAGCGCGGGCAGCCGTCCCAAGGACGAGCTGCATCCCCGGGCCGTCGGCGTGCTGCGCCGGACGTACGGCATCGACGTCGGGCGACGGCGACCGCGCCACCTGGACGAGGTCGCCGGCCACCGCTTCCATTACGTGGTCAGCCTGTGCGACAAGGTGCGCGAGGTCGTCCCGGCGTTCGACGGGCAGCCCCGGCTGGTGCACTGGAGCGTGCCGGATCCGGCGCGCACGGGCGGCTTCGACGAGGTCGCCGCCGAGATCGACGCCCGGGTCGGGCAGCTCGTGCCCGTCCTGCTCGCCTCACCTTCGGAGGTTCGGACATGACAGCGCATGAGGAGTTCGCCGGCGTTCGCTACATCGTCGACGACGTTCAGGCGGCGGTCGGCTTCTACACCGGGCAGCTGGGATTCGAGGTGCGGATGAGCGCCGCACCCGCCTTCGCCGACGTCGTGCGGGGGCCGCTGCGGCTGCTGCTGTCGGGGCCGTCGAGCTCCGGCGCCCGCGCCACGCCCGAGGAGCACGCCGTGTCCGGGCGCAACCGCATCCACCTCGTCGTCGACGATCTCGACGCGGAGATCGACCGGCTGAAGGGAGCGGGGGTGCCGTTCCTCAGCGAGCGGGTGACGGGGCCGGGAGGCAGCCAGATCCTCGTCGCCGACCCGGCGGGCAACCTGGTCGAGATCTTCCAGCCCGCCGCCCGCCCCTGAACACTCACCGCGGCGGGGCCGCGGGCAGCGTGAGAAGCAGCAGCGTGACGTCGTCGTCGTGGGCGGCCGGGTCGGGCAGCAGCGCGGCCAGCAGCCGCTCCGCCTGCTGCTCCAGCCCGGCCCCGTCCGCCCGTAGCTGCCCGGCCAGCAGGTCGATCCTGGCGTCGAGGTCGACGCGCGGGATCTCGATCAGCCCGTCGGTGTACAGGGCCAGCAGGGCGTCGCGCGGATAGCCGACCACCGTCTGCCGGTAGCCGCCCTGCCCGAGACCGAGCGGCGTGTTGACCGGCAGGTCCAGCCGCCGCGCCGGCTCCCCCGGCGCGGCCAGCAGAGCGGGCGGGTGCCCGGCCGAGCAGGCCGTCAGCTTCCCCGCCTCCGGGTCGATCACCAGGTAGCAGCACGTCACCAGCCGCTCGGGCAGGTCGCAGGTCAGGTCGTCGAGCGCCGCCATGAGCCGCTCCGGCTCCATCCCGGTCTTGGCCAGGGCGTGCGCCGCCGAGCGCAGGTGCCCCATCACGGCGGCCGCCTCCAGGCCGCGGCCCATCACGTCGGCGATGAGCACCCCGTAGCGACCGCCCTCCAGAGCGATGAGGTCGTACCAGTCGCCACCGACGCCCGCGCCGCCGGTCGCCGGGACGTAGCGCCTGGCGGTCGCCAGGCCCGGCAGGTCGGGCGGCTGGGTCATGAGGCTGCGCTGCAGCGTGAGGGCGATGTGCCGCTGCTGCTCGTAGAGCTGGTGCAGGGCGGCCTGCTGGTGCTTGCGCGCGCTGATGTCGCGGCAGCTGGCCACGATGCCGGTGACCGCTCCCTCGTCGTCGAGCAGCGGCCAGAACGTCAGCTCGACCTCGACGGCCCTGCCGCCCTTGGCCAGCCGTACGGTCTCGACGTTGTCGATGCGCTCGCCCGCGCGCAGCCGGATCAGCAGGCTCTTGGCCTCCTCCAGCCGGTCGGGCGGCACCAGCCGGGTCCAGGGCCAGCCGATGATCTCGTCGGCGGTGTGGCCGAACAGGCGGGCGGCGGCGGCGTTCCAGAAGGTGACAATGCCGTTGGGGGTCTGGGCGAAGACGGCGTCCTGGCTCGACTCCACCATGGCGGCCAGCTCCGCCAGGCGCTGCTCGGCGCGCTCGCGGGTGGTGATGTCGCGGATGGCGGCGGAGATCAGCACGCCGCTGTCGGTCTCCAGCGGCGAGAGGCTGATCTCCACGGGGAAGGCGCTGCCGTCCTTGCGCCTGCCGCGCAGCGGGCGACCGGCGCCCATCGGCCGCATCCGCGGGTGGGCGGTGTAGGAACGCCGGTGGCGCCGGTGGGTGTCGCGGATCTCCTCCGGCAGCAGCATCTCGACCGGGGCGCCGATCAGCTCGTCGCGGCTGTACTCGAACAGCGTCTCCGTCTGGGCGTTGACGAAGGTGATCATCCCGTGGCCGTCGACGATGACCATGGCGTCGGGGGCGGCTTCGAGCAGGTCGGCGAAGCGGCGCTGGAGGCGGTCGCGCTCGCGCTGCTCGGCGGCGCGTTCGGTGACGTCGGTGGCGATGCCGCACACGCCGTAGGCCGTGCCCGCGGAGTCGGCGAGCGGCACCAGCGTGGTGAGGAACTCGTGAACGCCGTCTCCGAGCGGAAGGACCGTGTCGGCCTGGATGGCGCGGCCCCCGCTCTGGGCGCGCAGGTCGTGCTCGCGCAGCCGGTCGGCGGTGGCACGCGGCAGCAGGTCGTGGGCGGTCAGGCCGATCATCTGCTCGGGAGCCCGGCCGACCATGCGGGCGAAGGTGGCGTTGACCGCCAGGAAGCGCCCCGCCAGGTCCTTCATGTAGATCGCGGCGGGCGTGTGGTCCATGAGGGTGCGCAGCCACACCAGCTCGCGGACGGTGTGCTGGGCCCTGGCCCGCTCCCCCTCGATCCTGGCGGCGATGCCCAGCACCGCCAGGCCCACGATCAGGAAGGCCGACACGTCGCCGGCCACGAGCAGTCCGAGGCCGAGCCGGGGGTCGAACCAGCCCATGTCCTGCCCGGTGAGCCGCACCCAGCCGAGGATCGGGGGGACGATCACGGCCGTGCCCAGGAGCCAGCGGCCGATCAGGGCGGTACCGCCGGAGCCTGCCAGCAGCCCGGTCCAGCCCTCGGTGGGGCGGGCGAGGAACGTTCCAGCTCCGAGCAGCAGCAGGCACAACGCCGCCGGTAAGGCCATGCCGGTGTACGGGCCGAACCGTTCGAGCTCGGGCACCTGGTAGGCGAGGCCCACCAGGCGCGCCATCCCGGTCATCATCACCACCAGGGCGAACGCCTGCGCCGTGCGGACCCAGCCCGGCCGCCTGCGCAGCAGCAACAGCAGCGCCACGCCGGTCAGCGCCATCGCCACCGCGACGTTGGGCGCCATCACGGCGGGGGCCCAGTCGCCCACCGTGACGGCGCGGTCGCGCCACAGTTCATCGGCCGGGAGTTCGACGCCGGTCAGGTAACGCAGGAAGGCCAGCACCCCGATCACCGTCGCGGCCCCCGCGCAGATCAGGCCGGTGATCCTGGCGCGCCGCCCGCCCCGGCGAGCGGCCGTGGCCAGCAGCCCGGCGGCCAGCAGCCCGAGGCCCACCGCGGTGTCGGGCTTCATCGTGGCCTGCCCGGCGACCAGGCTGGTGAGCACGAGAGCACCGGACACCCATCCGGCCAGGGCCAGGACGGCCAGCGCCGCCGCGCCGAGCGCCGTCGCCAGCGCCAGCCGCCGGGCATGCGCGACCCGGTGCGCGGCGGGCGGCAGCCAGGCCTCTCCCGCCCGGGAGGAGCCTGGCGCGGCCGTCGTGGAGAGGTACGGCTCGGCCGGACGGCTCGAATGTGCTGACACGGGCTTCACCATGATCTCGTCGACTACAAGCTCGCATCAAAGTCCCCGAAAAGCGGCAATCGGCCGAACACGTCACATAACACACCGCTTGCCGCTATTTACATACAGTCACACCCTACGCTTCCGCATCCCTGTCGACACACCATTCCCTGATGGTCGCCGCGAGGATGTCGGTGAGCTGGTCGAGCGACTCCAGGGTGGCCCACTCGGTCGCCGCGTGCGCGCCCCCGCCGTCCACGCCGATCATCAGGCACGGGATGCCCGCCGCGTCGAGCAGGGCGCAGTCCGTCCAGTACGGCTCCGCGCGCAGGGCCGGAGCACGCCCGAGCACCCGCCGCGCCTGGCCGAGCACGGTTGCGACGATGGGCCAGTCCGGGTCGGCCTCGAACGGCTCGCGCCGCAGCCCCGGCTCGACGCTGGCCGCGAAGCCCGGCACGGTCGCGGCCAGGCCGGACAGGATGTCGTCGAGCTCCGCCCGAGGGTCCTCGCCGGGGACGGTCCGCCTTTCCACGGTGATCCGGCAGGAGGCGGGATAGCTGGAGGCCTCCTCGCCGCCCCTGATGAGGGAGGCGTGCACGCTGCCAGGACCGAGCCGCTCGTGGGCGGGCCCCTCGGCCAGGCGCCCGGCCCAGCGCTCGACCGCGACGAGGAAGTGCCCGGCCTTGGCGATCGCGTCGATGCCGAGGTCGGGCCGCGAACCGTGGGCGGCGCGCCCTTCGACGACCACGTCGAACCAGGCGAAGCCCTTGTGCGCGACCGTGATCTCCAGGTGGGTCGGCTCGCAGACGATCGCGGCGTCGGCGGTGAAGGTCTCCAGCACCTCCTCCGTGCCCAGGCTGTTGTGCTCCTCGTCGGCCACGCAGGCCAGGATCAGGTCGCCCCGCAGCTGCCCGGAGGCGGCCACGCGCGCTCCCGCGACCATCATCGCGGCCAGGCCGCCCTTCATGTCGAAGGCGCCGCGCCCGTAGATGCAGCCGTCGGCGATGCGCGGCGCGAGCGGGTCGCCGTCGTAGCCGGCCAGGGTGACGGTGTCGAGGTGGCCGTTGAGCATCAGCGACCGGCCGCCCCCTGCGCCGCGCGCGACCGCGACGACAGAGGGACGGCCGGGACGCCGCTCCAGCCAGTGGATCTCGAATCCGCGGGCGGCCAGCCAGCCCGCGCACAGGTCGGCGACGGCCGCCTCGCCCGCCCCGCCGGGCACGAGGGCGGGATTGACCGAGTCCAGGACGATGAGCTGCCGCAGCAGGTCGACGGTGATCTCCTCCACTCCCCGACTATCCGTCAGGGAGGGCAGGAGCCACAACGCCGCCGTCAGAAGCCGTCGTTGGTGAAACCCGTGCGGGCGACGATGTCGAGGTAGTTGTTGGCGTCGAAGTCGTCGCTGTAGAACAGGGTGAACCCGGCCGGGCCCGCCGTCAGCGCGGTGTCGCGCTGGCTGCCGAGGGTGGTGGGGTTGAGCCGGACGACCGGCAGGCGCCCGGCCGTGGTCCCGTCCGCGTTGAACCCCCTGGCGTAGACCTCCAGCGAGCGGGCGGAGTTCCACAGGTCCGTCTCGTTCCACCCGACCACGAAGCGACCGGAGGCGTCGGCCGCCACCGACGGCACTCCCTGGACGGCGCAGCCCGCGTTGTGACACAGCGGCGGGTACTCCTGGGCCTGGTCGGAGGGCTGGCCGAGGGCGAAGCGCCCGTAGAAGACGGGCTGTTCCGTGAAGCGCTCGCCGAGCGAGGCCGTCAGACCGCGCATCCGGACACGCCACACGCCCTCGGCGTTGTCGCTCCACACCACGACGCTGTCGCCCGCCGGGGTGGTGGCCACCGCGGGCGCCAGGTGCTGGGTCGCGGTGTTCTCGTGTATCCGGGTGCGCGCCTTGGTCACCGTCCCGCCGGCCGCCAGGCGCAGGCCGTACACCGAGTGGGTGCCCTCCTGCCACACGACGGTGGCCGTCCCCGATCCGTCGACGGCCACGTCCGGCTTGACTCCGGAGCCCAGCTGCAGCGGGCCGAAGACGCGGGAGGTCAGCGACGAGTAGCCGGAGGCCCGCACGACTCCCGCGTCCTCCCAGACCACGGTGAAGGCGCCGGTGCCGCGGACCGCGATGCGGGGCCGTACCTGGTCGCCGGCCCACTGGCCGGCGTTGGCCCAGACGGTGGCGCTCAGCGTGCCGCCCGGCGACAGGCGGCGCACGGCGATGTTGTGCTCGCCGCGGCAGTCGCCGTCCTCGGCCCAGGCCACGTAGGCGTTGCCGGAGTCGTCGACCCCGACCGCGCCGTCGAAGTGGTGGTAGCCGGTGGCGCAGCCGACGCCGCCCATGTCCACCCTGACAGGCCCGGTGACGGGCGCTCCGTCGCGGTAGATGCGGGCGTGGACGGCGTTGCCGCCCTCGGTCCAGGTCACGGCGGTGTAGCCGTTGCGGGTCACGGCGGCCCTGGGCGCCCGCTGGTCCTGCGGGCCGTTGGCGGCCATCTGGAGCGCGGCGCCGGGGTAGGCGGACGGGACGATCTTCACCATCTCGTCCATCATCCGCCGGTAGTCGGCGTCGTAGGCGGCGTAGATCGCCGGGTCGTCGACCCGCACGACGGAGTCGTCTGAGGCGATCAGCGAGCCGTTGTTCAGGTTGTGCGAGCCGGTGTAGACGTAGCGGCGTACCGCTCCGCCCGCGGCCTGCGAAGGCCCGTCGACCAGCAGGATCTTCGAGTGCACTCCGCCGTTGGAGCAGCTGCCGCCCGCGGGGTCGTGGCAGCCGCCCGGACGGAAGGTGTGCACGACGATGCCGTGGGCGGCCAGCCGCTGGGCGACCGGGACGGTCTGGTTGCCCTCGGGGACCATCACCTGGACCGTGCACCCGGCCTGCCGCTTGGCGACGAGCGCGTCGATGACCAGCGGACGGTCGGTGGCGAACTGGGAGTGGACGATCCTGATCGAGCCGGGGCAGGCCACGTCCTCGATCATCGCCGCGATCAGGTCGGGGCTGCCGTAGGTCTGCTCGTCGTAGGCGGTGTCACGCGGCTGCATCCAGACGGCGACCCGGCCGTCCCCCGAGGTGAAGGGCGCCTGGTAGGCCGTGACGACCTGCCCGGCCAGGCTCTCGAAGACCTGGCGGTAGCCGTCGGCCAGGGCGGCGTCGCCCGAGCTGATCAGCATGTTCTGGTTCAGCCCGAAGGAGCGGTCGAGGTTCTGGGAGCTCTGCACGACCACGTCGCGGCGGCCGTCGTCGAGCTCGCCGAAGACGAAGAACTTGTGGTGGCTGACGTCCTTGGCGGTGACGGGGCCGTTGCAGCCGTTGGCGCACCTGACGACGTTCCCCGGCGGCAGGACGGCGGCCAGGTCGTCGAGGTAGGCCTGGTTCGGATCGCTGCCCTCGGCCACCACCCGGACCACGACGCCACGCGCGTGCGCGGCCAGGACGGCGTCCCTGACGGCCACATCGTGCAGGACGTAGGTCGCCATGTCGAGCGTGGAGCCGGGGACCGCGCGGCCGATCAGCTCGATGAGCTCGACCTGCAACGCCGGGTCGGCGACCCCGCTCACGGAGGGCCGGCTGAACAGCACGTCGAGCGCGGGCGCGACGGACTTCTTGGCGTGCGCCGGTACGGCGAGGCCGGCCAGGCACAGCAGGACCACGCATAAACGAGTGAACATGTTCACCTTTCCGCGACGAGGGTGGAGGTCCAGGCGTCGATCTGGGCGTCGACCGTGGCCCGTTCCTTGGGCCAGCCCCGCACGTCGGGGCGGGTCTGCCAGGGCTCCGGGCCGGTGTCCTTGCGATACTCCACACCCAGCGCGGCCAGGCGCGGCTCGTGGTGGCCCAGCCGGGTGCGGAAGTCGTCGAAGTCGCCCCCCGGCGGGCTCCACATCACCTCGGCGAAGGCAGGCAGCCGGGGGAAGGCCATGTAGTCGAGGGCGCGGGGCGAGTCGATGTGCTCGGTCCAGAGCGCGGCCTGGCTGCCCAGGACCCGTCCGGCGTGCTCCTCCTCGAGCCCGGCCGGCACCGGCTCGAAGGCGTGGACGTCGCGCAGCGTGGTGACGCTGCCGATCGGCACCGGCTCGTCGCCGCCCTCGGCCTGGCGGAAGTCGAGGTAGAGCCGGTCGAACGGGCTGGTGACCACGTCGTGTCCTGCGCGCGCGGCCGTGATCGCCCCGGCGCCTCCGCGCCAGGCGGCCACGGTGGCGCCCGGCGGCAGGCCGCCCTCCAGGATCTCGTCCCAGGCCAGCAGCTTCCTGCCCCGGGCGGCCAGGTGCTCGCCGATTTGGCGCACGAACCAGGCGTGCAGCTCGTCCTCGTCGCGCAGGCCCAGCTCGCGGATACGGCGCTGCGCGGAGGGGCTGCGCTTCCACTGCTCCTTGGGGCACTCGTCGCCGCCGACGCAGACGTAGCGGCCCGGGAAGATCTCCATGACCTGGTCGAACACGGTGCGGTAGAAGTCCAGGGTGGAGTCCTCGGCGTTGACCACGTTGCACGACACGCCCCAGCGGGTCGCCACCTCCAGGGGCCTGCGCGTGTTGCCCAGCTCGGGGTAGGCGGCGATGGCCGCCTGGGCGTGGCCGGGCAGTTCGATCTCGGGCACGACGGTGACGAAGCGGTCGGCCGCGTAGGCGACGATCTCCCGCAGGTCGTCCTGGGTGTAGTAGCCGCCGTGCGGGCGCCCGTCGAACACGCCGTGCTGCCGCGCGCCCAGCGGGCTCTCCCTGCGCCAGGCGCCGACCTCGGTCAGCCTGGGCAGGCCCTTGATCTCCACCCGCCAGCCCTGGTCGTCGGTCAGGTGCAGGTGCAGGACGTTGAGCTTGTGGGCGGCCAGCAGGTCGACGTAGCGCAGGAGGTCGTTCTTGGGCAGGAAGTGGCGGGCGACGTCGATGAGCACGCCGCGCCAGCCGTACCGGGGGCGGTCCTCGATCGTGACGGGCGGCAGCGTCCAGCCGGTCTCGCCGATGGAGCCCCGGCGGAAGGCGGCCGGGGGCAGGAGCTGGCGCAGGGTCTGGGCGGCGTAGAAGGCCCCTGCGGCGTCTCCCGCCTCGACCAGCACCGTCGCGGTTCGTACGGCGAGGCGGTAGGACTCGGGGCCGAGGTCGGCGGCCAGGGTGAACTCGATGGCGTGGTCCCCGGGCGGCCCGGGCGGCAGCGGCAGGCCGGTGACGGGTCTCAGGACCTCCCGCAACCAGCCGGCCGCGCGCAGGAGTGGCGCGGGCGCGGCGATCACGGTGTCGGCGGACAGGACGAAGGGCTCGCCGGGCTCCTGGGAGAACCCTGCGGGTCGGGGCAGCAGCACGAGGGGTCCTTACCGGGCGACGGGCACGAGGCGTGGCGTCAGGACGTTGCCCTTGGTGGACACTGGATCATCTCCTTGAGGCGCCTTTATAGTGGAGTCCGCCATTAATATCCGTCAAGAGGGAGCCAGCGTGACTCTCGCCGTGAGCGGCGGCGATCTCCAGCGGCTGCGCAAGCTCAACTCGCTGGCCGTCGTGGCGGCCCTGCGCGCCGGAGGTCCGATGCCGCTGACGCACCTGGCGGAGCGCACCGAACTGGCCAGGGCCACCGTCAAGCAGGCCGTCCACGACCTGATCGAGCAGGGCTGGGTGGCCGAGATGGACCCCAGCGCGGGTGGCAAGGGCCGGCCCGCACGCCGCTACCGCTTCCGCGCGGAGGCGGGGCGGGTCCTGGGGCTCGACATAGGGGCGCACAACGTCAGGGCCGCGCTCGGCGACCTCGACGGCAACGTCGTGCACCTGTCCCGCGTGCCGGTGACGCCCGCGCTGACCAGGGACGAACGGCTGCAAGCCGTCGACCGCGCGATCGACGCCTGCCTGACGGGGGCGGGCGCCACCGAGGACGAGGTCTGGGGGGCCGTGGCCGGCAGCACCGGCTACATCGACCTGGAGGGGCGCATCGTGTTGTCACGCGCCATCCGCGACTGGTCGGGCGCCCCGCTGGCCGAGCACCTGAGCGCCAGGCTCCCGTGCCCCGTGGTGGTCGAGAACGACAGCCGCCTGGCCGCCCTGGCCGAGCACCGCAAGGGCGCGGCGCGGCAGGTCGACAACCTGGTCTACCTGCACCTCGGGCGCCGCCCCGGAGCCGCGGTCATCCTCGACGGCGCGCCCCTGCGCGGTTCGAGCGGAGCGGCGGGCGAGATCGGCGTGCACCCGCTGTTCAACCTGGCCGCCTCCAGCGACCTGCTGCAGGCGTCCGTGTCACCGGTCACCTCGGGGCTGGCGCCCGGCGAGGTGGCGGCCGCGCTGTTCGAGGCGGTACGGCAGGGCGACCCCGGCTCGACGACCGCCGTACTGCGCTACGTGAAGGTGCTGGCGATGGCGACGGCGGCCATGACCCTCACGGTCGATCCCGAGCTGGTGGTGCTGGGCGGCGGCTTCTCACGGTCGGCGGACGTGCTGAAGGAGCCGCTGCGGGCGGAGCTGGAGACCATGTGCCTGCGCACCCCCGAGATCCGCGGCTCGACGCTCGGGGAGGAGTGCGTGGCCGTGGGCGCGGTGTGCTTCGCCGTCGACCACCTGAACGCCCGATTGTTCAACCCCGCACATTAACGACGAGCTTCACCATAATGAGGGGTGCGCCGGAGGACCGCCATCGCGGCGATCGGGAGCAGCATCAGGGTCAGCACGCCTGACAGCACGAGACCCCTGACACTGCCGGCCAGCTCGATGAGCGGGCCGCCCGCCAGGAGGCCGAGCGGAGCGGCCACCGTGGAGCCGGTCGTCCAGAGGGTGACGACCTGCTGCTGCTCCTCGGGGCGCACACCCGACTGCAGGAAGCTGTAGGCCACCGGGGTGAACGGCGCCCACACCAGGCCGCCCAGGGCGAACACGACCAGGGCTGGAGTGAGGTCGTCGACGAACGCCAGGGCGATCGGGCACATCGCCCACAGGCCGACGATCGCGATGAGGACGTGGCGTTGCGGGAGGTTGCGCAGCTGGTTGACCAGGGCGGCGCCGGCGAACGCCCCCAGGCCCAGGGCGCCCCACATGAGCCCCAGCGCCGAGGCGTCGGCATCGAGGCGGTCGCGCACGTAGAGGGGGAGGGCTATCTCGATGGGCATGTAGAGGAAGTTGAAGAAGAACTCGACGACCAGCAGGCGGGCGGCGACGGGGCGACGGCGCAAGATTCGCCACCCCGACTCGACCCCACGCACCCCCCGCCCCGCCCCGGCCCCCCGCTCCTCGGACGAGGCCTCGCGGGACGAGCGGGGGACGGCGAGGAGGACGGCCGCCAGGAGGATCAGCGCCCCCGCCGCATCGCACACCAGCGCCACCCCCGCGCTGGTGGTGGCGACGATCAGCCCGCCCAGCACCGGCCCCACGATGTACAGCGCGAACGTGGCGTTCAGCCCCAGCAGCCCGTTGACCGCGAACTGCCCGCTCTCCCCCGCCAGCGAGGTCGCCAGCAGCCGCCTGCTGCTCGACCCCGCCATCCGGAACACCGACCCCGCCAGCAGCCCGAAGATGAGCACCGGCAGCGTGAGCCGCCCGGTGAGGGCCAGCGCGCCGAGCACGGTGAAGGTCACCGACCTGAACAGGCAGTCGGCGATCAGCAGCACCCGGGGCGCGATCGTGACCCGACCCAGCCCGATGGCCAGCGCGAGCAGGGTCGACAGGATGAACGGCGCCGCCTCCACGAGCCCGATGGCGATCGCCTTGGGCACGTCGCCGTGGATGGCGAGCGTCTGCACCGGCATGGCCACGATGATCATGCCGGTGCCCGCGCCGGCGAGCAGGTCGCCCAGGAGGAGCCCGGCCAGGTGCCGGTTGCGCAGCACGTCGCGGTAGGACCGGTTGGTCTCGCGGCTGCTCGTCTCGGTGGACATGGGACTGGCCTCCTGCCGGGGGTTCTGGGGTTCTCAGTGGCCGACGTAGGCGGCCAGATGCTCGCCCGTCAGGGTGGAGCGGGCCGCGACCAGGTCGGCGGGGGTGCCCTCGAAGACGATCTTCCCGCCGTCGTGGCCGGCGCCGGGACCCAGGTCGATGATCCAATCGGCGTGCGCCATCACCGCCTGGTGATGCTCGATCACGATCACCGACTTGCCCGACTCCACCAGCCGGTCCATCAGCGCCAGCAACTGCTCCACATCGGCCAGGTGCAGCCCGGTCGTCGGCTCGTCGAGCACGTACACCCCGCCCTTGTCGGCCATGTGCGTGGCCAGCTTCAACCGCTGCCGCTCACCGCCCGACAACGTGGTCAGCGGCTGGCCCAGGCTGATGTAGCCGAGCCCGACATCGGCCAGCCGCTCCAGGATGGCGTGCGCCGCCGGGATGCGCGCCTCGCCGGAGCCGAAGAACTCCAGCGCCTCGCCGACCGGCATGGCCAGGACCTCGCTGATGTCCTTGCCGCCGAGGTGGTATTCGAGCACGGAAGCCTGGAAGCGCTTGCCCTCGCACTCCTCGCAGGGGTTCTCGACGCCGGCCATCATGCCGAGGTCGACGTAGACGACTCCGGCGCCGTTGCACGTCGGGCAGGCACCCTCGGAGTTGGCGCTGAACAGGGCGGGCTTGACCCCGTTGGCCTTGGCGAAGGCCTTGCGGATCGGGTCGAGCAGCCCGGTGTAGGTCGCCGGGTTGCTGCGCCGGGAGCCGCGGATGGCCGTCTGGTCGATCGCCACGACGCCGTCCCTGCCCGCGACCGAGCCGTGGATGAGGGAGCTCTTGCCCGATCCCGCCACGCCGGTGACGACGCAGAGCACCCCGAGCGGGATGTCGACGTCCACGTCGCGCAGGTTGTGCGAGCGGGCGCCCCGTACCTCGAGCACGCCGGTGCGCGGGCGGACCTCGGGCTTGACGGCGGCCCGGTCGTCGAGGTGGCGGCCGGTCAGCGTGCCGCTGGCGCGCAGCCCCTCGACGGTGCCCTCGAACACCACCTGGCCGCCGGCGGTGCCGGCGCGCGGGCCGAGGTCGACGACGTGGTCGGCGATCGCGATGGCTTCGGGCTTGTGCTCGACGACCAGCACCGTGTTGCCCTTGTCGCGCAGGCGCAGCAGCAGCTGGTTCATGCGCTGGATGTCGTGCGGGTGCAGCCCGACGGTGGGCTCGTCGAAGACGTAGGTGACGTCGGTGAGGGAGGAGCCGAGGTGGCGGATCATCTTGACCCGCTGAGCCTCGCCGCCCGACAGCGTGCCCGACGACCGGTCGAGGGTGAGGTAGCCCAGGCCGATCTCGGCGAAGGAGTCGAGGGTGTGCCGCAGCGACGACAGCAGGGGCGCGACCGGCGGCTCGTCGAGGCCGCCGATCCACTCGGCCAGGTCGCGGATCTCCATCGAGCAGGCGTCGGCGATGCTCACGCCCTCGATCGTGGCCGAGCGCGCGGCCTCGTTGAGCCGGGTGCCGGAGCACTCGGGGCACGAGGCGAAGGTGACCGCCCGCTCGACGAAGGCCCGCACGTGCGGCTGCAGCGACTCCTTGTCCTTGGAGAGCATCGACTTGCGCAGCTTGGGGATCAGGCCCTCGTAGGTGAGGTTGACGCCGTCCACCTTGATCTTGGTGGGCTCCTTGTGGAGCAGGTCGTGCAGCTCGCGCTCGGTGAAGGACCTGATGGGCTTGCCGGGGTCGAAGAAGCCGCAGCCGGTGAAGATGCGGCCGTACCAGCCGTCGACGCTGTAGCCGGGGACGGTCAGCGCGCCCTCGTTGAGCGACTTGTCCTCGTCGTAGAGCTGGGTCAGGTCGATGTCGGTGACGCGCCCCATGCCCTCGCAGCGGGGGCACATGCCGCCGGCGCGGGAGAAGCTCTCCCGCACGAACGTCTGGTTGCCGCGCTCGACCGTGACGTCGCCGCCGACCCTGACCGAGGCGACGTTGAAGGAGTAGGCGTTGGGCGGGCCGATGTAGGGGCGGGCGAGCCGGCTGAACAGGATGCGCAGCATCGCGCTGGCGTCGGTCACCGTGCCGACGGTGGAGCGCGGGTTGGCGCCCATGCGCTCCTGGTCGACGATGATCGCCGTGGTCAGGCCGTCGAGCACGTCGACGTCCGGCCGCGCCAGCGCCGGCATGAACCCCTGGACGAAGGCGCTGTAGGTCTCGTTGATCAGTCGCTGCGACTCGGCGGCGATCGTGGCGAACACCAGCGAGCTCTTGCCGGAACCGGAGACGCCGGTGAAGGCCGTCAGGCGCCGCTTGGGGATCTCGATGCTGACGTCCTTGAGGTTGTTCTCCCGCGCGCCGTACACGCGGATCGTGTCGTGGCTGTCGGCGGCGTGCTTGGGGGTGGTGCTCATCGTCTCTCTCCGTCCGGAAGGTGCGTCGGGGGTCAGCGCTCGTCGACGACGTGGCCGTCCTGGGTGCTCAGGTCCTTGGTGAGCGCCATGGCCGGCGGCACCTCGGGGAGGCCGGCGACGGCGCGCGAGGCGGCCTCCAGCCGGCCGGTGTCCTCCCAGTGCCAGGTGTCGCGGTAGGTGCCGTCGTCGAGCTGGATGAGCACGGCGTGCGTGAGGCCGGGGCAGATCTCCCTGACGGTGCCGATCAGGCCGGCCCGCCGGGCGAGGAACTCCTCGAGGTCGGCTTCGGCGACGGAGTAGGTGTGCGTGCGCACGACGGACATGTCGGCCTCCTCGTCTCGGGTGGTGTGAGACCAGGGTGGCCGTCCGGATTGATACATCCGCTATGCGCCGGCGATGCGTCCCGTCACGGGCCCAGGCGGATGATCCCCCGGGAGGCGGCGACGGTGACGGCGGCGGTGCGGTCGTCGACGCCGAGCTTGGCGAAGACGTGCAGGAGGTGGGTCTTGACGGTGGCCTCGCTGATGCACAGGTGGGCGGCGATGGCCTTGTTGCTCAGGCCCCGGGCGACGGCGCCGAGCACCTCGATCTCCCGTCCGCTGAGCGCTCCCGGCGGGTCGGAACGTGCCCATGACAGCACCCGCGAGGCGATCGAGGGTGACAGGGCGCTCTCGCCGCGCGCCGCCGCCCTGATGGCGTCGAACAGCTGCTCGCGGCGGGTGTCCTTGAGCAGGTAGCCGATGGCGCCCGCGTCGATGGCGCGCGAGATGTCGCTGTCGGTGTCGTAGGTGGTCAGGACGATCACGCGGGCGCCCGGGTCGTTCTCGCGGATGCGGCCGATCGCTCCGGCACCGTCGAGTTCGGGCAGTTGCAGGTCCATGAGGGTGACGTCGGGGCGCAACGTGCCCGCGAGCCGTACGGCCTCGGCCCCGTCGACCGCCTCGCCCACCACCTCCAGGTCGTCCTGGGTCTCCAGCATCGCGCGGATGCCGTCGCGGACCACGGGGTGGTCGTCGGCGATCAGGACGCGGACGGTCACGGCGCGCCCACGGGCACGCTCAGGGGGAGGCTGGCGACGACGGTCGCGCCCGCGCCGGGCACGCTCTCCACGATCAGCGTGCCGCCGAGCTGTTCCATACGCTCCAGCATGATCGACAGGCCGTGTCCCGAGGCGGCCCGCCCCGGGTCGAAGCCGTCGCCGTCGTCGTGGACGTCGAGCACGACCAGGTCCTCCATGTACGACAGGGTGAGCGTGACCCGCTCGGCGCGGGCGTGGCGGCGCACGTTGGCGGCGGCCTCCTGCGCCACGCGCAGCAGTTCGGCCTGCGCCCGCTCCTCCAGCGGCCGCGGCGTGCCGGTGATCACGGTGCAGGCGTCGACGCCGGTCTCGTCGGACAACCGGCCCGACAGCTGCTGCAGCGCCTCGGGCAGGCCGCACTCGTCGAGCTGTCCTGGTCGCAGCGCCCCCACCACGCGGCGGCTCTCGACGAGGTTCTCCCTGGCGGCGCGCAGCGCCTGCGTCACGTGCCTGTTGCCGGGCAGCGTCGCCTCGGCCGCCTCCAGCAGCATCACCACGCTGGCGAACCCCTGGGTGAGGCTGTCGTGGATGTCGCGCGCGAGCCGCTGCCGTTCGGCGGCCACGCCCGCCTGCCGTTCGGCCGCGGCGCGTGCCTCCTGAGCGGCCTGCAGCTGCTCGATGAGGCGCTTGCGCTCGTCGCTCTGGCGCGCCATGGAGCTGATGTAGCCGACCGCGATGGCGCCGCTGAGCGCGATCAGCGCGGTGGTGGCGATCTCGCTCCAGGTCACCGATCCCGTCGAGTGGTAGCGGTGCCACAACCAGCCGCCGGCGAACGACACGACCGCGACCAGCCCGACGCGCAGGGCGTCCATGCAGTACGGCACCAGCACGCTCAGCGCGACGACCAGGAAGGAGGAGTCGATGGCGAACAGCCCCAGCCACAGCAGCCCGCCGCCGAGCACGTACGGCAGCGGCACCTCGGCCCCCGCCTTGCCGGAGGCGGGCGTGCGCAGCACGAACCACACGGCGTACCAGGCGGCCAGCCCGGCCACCAGCACCACCGGCAGGACCTGGCCGACCTCCACCAGCGGTCCCGCCGAGGTCAGCACCAGCCACGAGACGAAGAAGGCATGCTGCCAGCGGCGTCGGGTCCGCTCCCAGGGCTCCACATCTTCGACGATAGTCAGCCACCAGGCGGCCCGGCATCAACCGGTCGACTGATCGCACGATCGGTGGTCCGCTCGATGTGCGCCCGGCCCCGCGGCGGCCAGACTCGACGCCGTGAGCATTCCGAGCCCGTCCCAGGCCGTGTGGCACCTGGGTCCGATCCCCATCCGCGCCTACGCCCTGCTGATGCTGCTGGCGGTCCTGGTCGGCATCTGGGTGACCCGCCGCCGGTGGGCGGCACGCGGCGGCGATCCGGCCGTCGTGGACACGATCGCCACCTGGGCGGTGCCGCTGGGCCTGGTCGGCGCCCGCATCTACCACGTGGCCACCTCCTGGGACTCGTACTTCGGCCCCGGCCAGGAGGCGTGGCGTGTGGTGGCGATCTGGGAGGGCGGGATCAGCATCTTCGGCGCGGTCGCGGGCGGCGCGGTGGGAGCGTGGCTGGCCTGCCGCCGCCACGGCGCCGACCTGCGTGCCTTCGCCGACGCCCTGGCTCCAG
The DNA here is from genome assembly GCF_013761175.1 of Nonomuraea soli. Classification (GTDB taxonomy): domain Bacteria; phylum Actinomycetota; class Actinomycetes; order Streptosporangiales; family Streptosporangiaceae; genus Nonomuraea; species Nonomuraea soli. The sequence goes on along the minus strand of NZ_JACDUR010000002.1, from coordinate 201,278 downwards.
GGCTCGCGCTCGGCCAGGCGATCGCCCGCTGGGGCAACTGGTTCAACCAGGAGTTGTACGGCCGGCCGACCACCCTGCCGTGGGCGCTGGAGATCGACCCCGCCCACCGGCCGCCCGGCCTGGAGTCCACGCCCACCTACCACCCGGCCTTCCTCTACGAGTCGTTGTGGAATCTGGGCGTGGCCGCCTTCGTGGTGTGGGCCGAGCGGCGCTTCCGCCTGGATCGCGGCCGGGTGTTCGCGGTGTACGCCATGGCCTACACCACCGGCCGCGCCTGGATCGAGTGGCTGCGCATCGACCCTTCGCCGTACGTGCTCGGGCTGCGGTTCAACGACCTGGTCTCGATCCTCGGCTTCGCGGCGGCCCTCGCCTACCTGGTGGCCACCCGCAGGACCGGCTCCGCAGCCGCGCGCTAGCTCACCCCGCGAAGGCGGGCGCGGGCAGGCCGCGAACGCCGGGGTCGACCAGGAGCACGCGGCCCGCGAGCTCGTCGGCCGAACCCAGCGACGCGCTGGTGACCGCCAGCACGTCGAGGCCGGGGCCGGCGAAGGCGCACCGCGTCGGGCGCGACACCGGCAGCCTGATGACCCGGTCGACCGTGCCGTCGGGTGCGTACCGCACCACGCGCGAGCCGTCCCACTTGCAGTTCCACACCCCGCCCTCCGCGTCGACCGCCAGCCCGTCGGGGTAGCAGTCGTGGTCGGTCGTGAAGAGCCGCCCGGGTCCCAGCTCGCCGGTCGCGGGGTCGGCGTCGTAGCGGCGGATCACCCGCCTGGAGGAGTCGACGTGGTAGAGCACGTCACCTTCGGGGCTCCAGGCGGGCCCGTTGGAGCAGATGATCCCGCCGAAGACGCGGGTCAGGCCGAGGTCGGGGTCGAGCCGGTAGAAGGAGCCCGACGGCGAGCGTTCGCCGAGGTCCATCGAGCCGACCCAGAACCGGCCCGCCGGGTCCACGGCCCCGTCGTTGAGCCGGTTGCCCTCCGGCTCGTCGACCTCGCGCGCCACCTCGACCGTGCCGAGGTCGACGTCGCAGAAGGCGATGGCGTGGCGCAGCGCGGCGACCAGCCCGCCGCCCGCGCGCAGCGCCACGCTCCCGACCGGTCCGGGAACGGCCAGGCTCCTGGTGGGGCCGCCGTTCCAGTCTCGTGCGTAGATCTGGCCGCGGGTGATGTCCACCCAGTACAGCCGCTCGCCGTCCCACAGGGCGCTCTCGCCCAGCTCGCAGCGCACGTCGCCGAACACGTCAGTCATGGGCTCGAGTCCGTCCGTAGGCGAGGAGAATGACCAGGATCACCAGGCCGTAGATCATCAGCCTGCCGTACTCAGGCACCCGCTGCGCCTGGAGGAACGTGGTCACGGCCACCAGTGTCAGCGCGCCCGCGACGACGCCCGCGTAGTGGCCGCGCCCGCCCAGGATCGACACCCCGCCGACGACCACGGCGGCGATCGACTCGAACAGGTACGGATCACCCAGGCCGAGCGACGGCTGCCCGCCGTACCCGACGAGCATGACGCCCGCCAGGGCGGCGAAGACGCCGCTGAGCGTGTAGAGCGCGACGGTCACGCCCCGCACGCCCACCCCGGCCAGGTAGGCGGCGCGCGGGTTGACGCCGACCGCGTAGACGCGGCGGCCGAACGTGGTGAGCGTCAGCACGACGGTCACCAGCAGCGCCACCCCGGCCCACACGAGCAGCGCGCCGAGCGGGAAGAGCCCGCGCAGCGGCTCGGGCGCGTAGGAGCCGCAGGTCGCGCAGGTCAGCCCTTTGGACAGGCCGAGCGACAGGCCCTGCAGCACGCCGTTCATGCCGAGTGTCATGACGACGGCGGGAACGCCGAGCCAGGCCACGCCCAGCCCGTTGGCGAGCCCCGCCGCCGCGCCGACGGCCAGGGCCACCAGCAGGGCGTACGGCAGGCGGCCCGGCTGCCCGAGCGCCGTGGTGGTCAGCATGATCGCGGCGCCGTTGAGCACCCATGGGATCGACAGGTCGATGCCCCCGACCAGGACCACCAGCATCTGCCCTGCGGCGACGAACCCGGTGAAGCTCGCCACCACCAGCATCGCCTGCAGGCTGGGCCAGGAGGCGAAGCCCGGATGCAGGATCGTGCCGAGCAGCAGCACTCCCCCGGCCGCGCCGAAGGCGTAGAGCACCCTTCTCACGTCGCCCTCCTCAGCAGCATCGCCAGCGAGCCGAGCATGACGGCCACGACCAGGAACAGCCCTTGGAAGAGCGCCTGGTAGAGCGGGTCGATGCCGGCGAAGAACAGCACGTCGATGACGAGTGCCAGGGCGGCGGCCCCGGCGACGGCGCCCACGGCGCTGCCCCTGCCGCCCGTGAAGGCGACGCCGCCGACCACGACCGCGGCGATCGAGGTCAGGATGAACGGCGCGCCGGCGTTGGCGTCGCCCGCGGTGGTGGTCGAGACGTAGAAGACCGCTGCCAAGGCGCAGCACAGTCCCGACAGCGCGTAGACGCCGAAGGTGACGCGCTCGACGGGCACGCCGACCGCGCGGGCGGCGCCCGCGTCGCTGCCGATCGCGTAGACGCGCATGCCGAACCTGGTGCGGCGCAGCACCAGCCAGCCCGCGACGGCCAGGCCGAGCCAGATCAGCCCCGTGGGCAGGTCCGGGTTGGTGAGCACGGCGCGGATCTGGGGAGGGATGCTGCCGCCCGGCACGGGCAGCACCCACAGGGCGGCCCCGGTGAAGATCGGCAGGGTGGCGAGCGTGGCGAGGATGGGCGCGATCCTTCCCGCCGCCACGATGAGCCCGTTGACCACGCCGCAGGCCGTACCGATCGCCAGCACGAGCGGAAGCTGCTCGAAGCCGGTGACGGCCACGGCGGTGACGGCCACGCACAGGCTGACGGTGCCGCCGACCGACAGGTCGATGCCGCCGGTGAGTACCACCAGGCTCTGGCCGATCGCGACGAAGACCAGCGGCAGCGTGGTGTTGAGGATGGACAGGTAGTCGAAGGCCGTGGGCAGGCGGCCCAGTCCCGTCGCGTAGACGGCCAGGTAGGCGACGGCGGTGGCGGCCAGCACCAGGTAGCCGAGCCGCCCGGCGAGGTCACGCATGGGCCTCACCGTCCGCGATGGCCGCCGCCACGATCCGCTCGGCGTCGCGCACCGGGCCGGGCAGCTCGGCGGCCACCCTGCCCTCGCGCAGGACCAGCACCCGGTGGCACAGGTGGGCGATCTCCTCGGTCTCGCTGGAGTAGTACAGGATCGCCTTGCCCGCCCTCGCCAGCTCGGCGACCAGCCGGTACAGGTCGTGCTTGGTGGCCGCGTCGACGCCCCTGGTCACGTCGAACAGCAGCAGGACGCGGGCGTCGGCCAGCAGCCACCTGGCCATGACGACCTTCTGCTGGTTGCCGCCCGACAGGGTGCCGGCCGCCGCGCCTCCTCCGGCGATGCCGAGCCTGCTCACGATCCCCGCCACCTCGGCGCGCTCGGCGCCGCGCCGGACGAATCCGGCCGCCGACCGGCGTCCCAGGGTGGCCAGGGTGATGTTGTCGCGGACGGACAGCGGCAGGAACAGCCCTTCCGCCTTGCGGTCCTCCGGCACGTAGGCGATGCCGAGCCCGGCGCGGATGGCGTCCTTGGGCCGCCTGATCCGGATCGGCCGCCCGTCCACGGTGACCCGGGCGGGGCGGCCCGCGCCGAACAGGGTGAGGAACAGCTCGCGCTGCCCCTGACCGGCCAGGCCGCCCACGCCGAGGATCTCGCCGGGGCGCAGGTCGAAGGAGATCCCGCCCGGATCGCTGAAGGACAGCGCCGGCCCCGCCGTGGCGGGCGGCGGGATCTCCGGATACATCGCGCCCAGCGTGCGGCCGCTCATCAGCGTCACCGCCTCGGCCTCCGCCAGCTTCTCCCTGGTGGCGACGTGGGTGCCGTTGCGCATCACGGTCACCCGGTCGGCCAGCCGCTCGATCTCCCGCCACCGGTGCGAGGTGAAGATGACGCAGCAGCCCTCGTCGCGCAGCCGCCGCATGTGCCCGGCCAGCCACTCCACCTGACGGTCGGGGAGGGCGGCGGTGGGCTCGTCGAGGAAGACCACCCGTGGCTCGGTGGCCAGGACGCGCACCAGCTCCACCACCTGGCGGTGGGAGACGGGCAGGTCGGCGCAGACCGCGCGGCTGTCGATGTGGTCGACGCCGAACCGCTCCAGGATCCGCCTCGCCTCGGGCGCCAGGCGGCCGCGCCGTACCAGGCCGAGCCTGCCGCGCGGCGGGTCGGCCAGCAGCAGGTTCTCGGCCACCGTCAGGTCGGGCAGGAGCGACAGCTCCTGGAAGGCGGTCGCGACGCGGCCGTTGACCTCGACCCGGCCGCGGTCGGGCGCGACCAGCCCGCACAGGACCTTGATCAGGGTGCTCTTGCCCGCGCCGTTCTCCCCGGCCAGGGCGTGGATCTCGCCGGGACGCGCCGAGAACGACGCGTCCCGCAGAGCACGCACCCCGCCGAAGGCCCGGTCCACCCCGGTGGCTCGGACGGCGAAGGTGTGGAGGGTCGGCACCGGCGCCGTCGACGTCATGACGTGCCGAGGTTGACGGTGAGGGTCTTGCCCGGGCACGGGGTGCCGTCCGTGGCGGCCTCCTGGCACAGGATCAGGGCGGCGTCGGGCCCCGAGTCGGTGAAGTCGGCGAAGAAGCTGTCGGGCAGGTCGGGGAAGACCGTCTCGCCCGGCTTGAGCGACTCCGAGGTCACCACGGGGAACGGGATGGTGATGCTCTCGCGGGGGTGCTCCTTCTTGATGACCGCGCGCGCCAGCTCCAGCGAGATCACCGACAGGTACGGCGGCTGCCCGATGGACATGCCGGTGACCTTGGGCGTCAGGATGCCCGCCATGTACTTGCGGAAGCCGTTCTCCGCCTCGCCGCCGAAGACCGGCATGGGACGTTTGGCCGCGCCGAAGGCCTTGATCACGCCGTCGGTGCCGCCGGAGACCCACACCCCGTCGACCTGGGGCAGGGCGGGCAGCTGGGCGGAGGTGGCCCGCTGGGCGGTCGCCGAGTCCCACATGCCGCTGTAGGTGGCCACCACCGTGATCCCGGGGTTGGCGGCGAACACCTCCTTGGCGCCCTTGTTGCGGTCGTTGTCGGCGCCGGTGCCCGCCACGCCGGTCACCATGACCACGTTGCCCTTGCCGCCGAGCTGGTCGACGATGAACTGCGCCAGCTGCTTGCCGAAGGCGATCTGGTCGGTGTTGACGGTCAGGCCGCAGGCGGCGTCGACCGTGTTGTCGAAGGAGACCACGACGATGCCGCGGTCGCACGCCTGCTGCACGACGCCGTTGAGCCCGCTGGTCGAGGCGGCGTTGATGACGATGCCGTCGACGCCCTGGGAGATGAGGTTGGCGATCTGCCGCGACTGCGTGGAGACGTCGTTGCCGGCGTTGTAGATGCTGCACTCCACCTGGGCGAGGTACGGCGGCATCGCGCAGGCGGCCTTGAAGACGTTCTCCATCTCCACGCGCCACTGGTTGCCGATGAAGGAGTTGGACAGCGCGATCTTGAGTTTCCTGTCCGGCGCCGGGGTGTTGCCCGCCGTGCTCTGGGGTGCCTGGCCGCAGGCGGCCGCGAGCAGCAGGATCACCGCGGCGGACGCTAACCGATGTAGATTCATGGTTGCTCCACAGTGCGAGACCGCCACGGGCCCACCCCGTGGCGTACAACCGGTCCGGCCGCGGTTGCCGCCGCGGCCGCACCGCTCAGACGTGCGGCAGAGGGAAGGCCTCGGCGTCCCTCAGCACCGCCGCGGCGGCTCCGAGCACCACGACCGTGTGCTCGTCGAGCTCGCCGACGATGAAGGGCGGCAGCACCTCGCCGGCGTGGATCGCACGCCTGGCCATCGACTCCCGCAGGGGTCCGAGCAGGATCTCCCCCGCGGGTGCGAGGTTCCCGCCCAGGACGATGAGTTCCGGGTCGAGCAGGTTGTACATGTTGGCCGCCGCCAGGCCGATGTGCCGGCCGGCGTCGGCGATGACCCTGCGGCAGCCCACGTCGCCCTCCTGGGCCATCGTGATCACCTCCGCGATGGTCAGCCGGTCGCGGTGGCTGCGGCGCAGCTTCTGGGTGATGGAGTCGGCGTTGGCCAGCGTGTTGAGGCAGCCGCGGCCGCCGCAGGCGCAGACCTCGCCGTTCTCGTCGATGGTGGTGTGGCCCAGCTCGCCCGCCGTGCCGTTGGCGCCTGCGTACAGCGCCCCGTTGAGGATGAATCCCACGCCGATGCCGGAGGCGGTGTAGACGTAGGCCACGTCGCGCAGGCCGCGCGCCGCGCCCCAGGTGAGCTCGGCCAGGGCGGCGAAGTTGGCGTCGTTGCCGACCGTCAGCGGCAGGCGCAGCAGCTTGGCCGAGAGGGTGGCGGCGTTGACGTTCACCCACGGTTTGAGCGTGGTGGCGCGGCCGTTGAGCCCGGTGTTGCGCTGGATCGGCCCGGGTACGGCCACGCCGACCCCGATGACGTCGCCGCGCGAGGCGCCGAGCCGGTGCAGCATGCCGTCGAGCAGGGCGCTGACCCGCTCCAGCGCCGCCTCCGGCGTGGTGCGGTCGTCCATCGGCTCGCTGTCGTGCAGCAGCAGTTCCTGGGAGGTGTCGCAGATCGCGGCCCGGATGACCCCGTTGGCGATCTCCACCCCGGCCGCCAGGCCGAGGTCTCCGCTGAGCGTCAGGAGCGTGGCCGGGCGGCCGGCGCTCCTGTTGTCCTTGGGGGCCGGGCGCTCGCGCACCGTCCCCGCCTCTATCAGCTCGTCGACCACGCTGCGCACGGTCGAACGCGACAGGCCGGTCACCGCGAGTTCACGCCGGCTCTGCGCGCCCCGCTCGCGCAACACGCTGACCACCCTGGCGCGGTTGGCGGCTCTCTGGGACATGGCGTGGTCCGCTCTCTCGGTGCCCCGAGTATCAGCGGCCGGGTCATACCAGTCAATACTCGGCCTTCCAGGCTGCCGATTACGACTTCATTAAGGCTGTTTCATGCAAAATGCCCGCTTGCTCAGGGGCCTTCCGCCGACCAGCCGAAGTGGGACACAATCAGGGTCGTGTTCCAGCCGGAGCGGACCCCCGCGTGGCGTTACGCCATAGGCATGTTCGGCACGTCGATCCCGATCAACATGATCAAGGGATCGATGATCCTCTACTACGTCGACATCCTCGGACTGGACGTCCGGGCCTACGGCGTCGTGATGGTGATCTACGCCGTCATCGACGCGATCGACAACCCGTTGCTCGGCCACCTGTCCGACCACACCAGGAGCCGCTTCGGGCGGCGGCGCCCCTGGCTCGTCGTCGGCGCCCCGCTGCTCGCGGCCTCCATGATCGCGTTCTTCTCGGCGCCGGAGTCGCTGGACGGCATGGGACTCGTCCTGTGGTTCGCGGTGTTCGCGATCCTGTGCGAGGCGTTCGACTCCATGCTGAACGCCAACTACGGCGCGCTCCTGCCCGAGCTCTACCCCCGCGAGCGCGACCGGGCCGTCGCCAACAGCCTGCGGCAGGGTTTCCAGCTCGTGGCGCTGGTGATCTCACTGGCGGTCACCCCGCTGCTCACCACCCAGATCTTCGGCAGCGAGAACTCGACCGAGGGCTTCCGGACGACCGCGGTCGTCTACGCCGTCATCGCGGTCGTCGTGATCGTCTTCATGGCGCTCAGCGCCAGGGAGAACCCCCGCTACTCCACGCGGGAACGGCTGCTGCCGAGCGTCTGGTCGATCGTGCGCAACCCGCTGTTCTGGAAGGTCGGGCTCACCGGCGCCTGCTACGGCATGGCCATGGCGCTCGTCCTGGCCGGGCTCCAGCTGTACGTGCGCTACTCGCTCGGGCTCCCTGTCTCCAACGCCCTCTACCTCCAGGGGATCGTCATCCTCCTCTCGGCGGGCGGCCTGGCGATCTGGACGCGGGTCGTCGCCCGGCGCGGAGCGTTGTGGACGTGGCGGATCTCGTTCGTCGTCCTCGCCGCCGGATTCGCCGCCCTGTTCTTCGCCACCGGCCTGGTCTCCGCGATCGCCGCCGGGGCGCTGCTCGGCGCCGGATGGTCGGGCATGCTCGCCACCAACGACCTCATCGTCGCCCGCGTGCTCGACGCCGACGCGGCCCGCAACGGCACACACCGCGAAGGGCTGTTCCTGTCGGCGTTCGGGTTCTTCGGCAGGCTCAACGGCATCGTGACCGGCCTCGCGCTCACCTCGCTGGGGGTGTTCTTCGGCTACAACTCCGGCGACGACCCCGGCTCCGATCCCGGCCTGGCCTTCCGGGTGTACCTGTGCGTGTACCCGTTCGTGCTGGCCACGATCGGCGCGCTGGCGGCGCGGTTCATCTCGATCCCGGTCGAGCCCGCGCCCGCCGCCGACGAACCGGGTGTGGAGCAGCCCCGGTGACCCGCCGCGTCGTGATCACCGCCGACGACCTGGGCCGTGAGCCGGGCAGCACCGAGGTCATCCTCGCCCTGCTCGCCGAGGGCCTGGTCAGCGCGAGCACCCTCATCTGCGTCTCGCCTGCCTCCTCACGCGCTGCGGCAGGGGCCATGGCGCTCGGGGTCCTGCCGCGGCTGCACGTGACGCTCACCGGAGAGGGCGGCCTGCCGTCCTGGCGCCCGCTCAGCGCGGCGGCCACGGTCGCCGAGCCCGACGGCGCGCTCAGCGTCGACCCGTTCGCGCTCGGGGCCAGGGGCGAGACGAAGGACGTGATCGAGGAGTCGCAGGCGCAGCTGGAGTGGATGAGCGAGCGCGGCCTGGTCCCCGAGGCGGCCGACTCGCACGCGGGCACCCTGTACGGCCTGCACGGGCGGTCCTGGCTGGCCGAGGCGCTCCAGTGGTGCGCCGGCCACGGGCTGGCCTTCCGCCTGCCGCGTGACGCCGGGCCGTACTTCGGCGGGCCGCTCCCGCCGCCCCTCGCGGCGGCGCACGAGCAGGCGGTAGCGCTGGCGGACTCGCTCGGCGTGAGCATCCCGCGGACGATCGCCACCAACCGGCGCACGGCCGCCGAGCTCGGCTCCTACGAACGGTTGCGCGACGACTACCTGCGGCGGCTGGGCGAGTTGCCCGAGGGCACGAGCGAGCTGTTCCTGCACCCGTCGCGAGAGGACGCGGTCGCCGGCCCCGACGGCATCGTGCGCGCCTGGGAGACGCGCCTGCTGCGCGACCCGGTCTGGCACCGGGCCCTGGAACGCGAACAGGTCGAGGTCGTCAAGGACTGGTGGAGCTGAAGAACGCGACGCTCTCCGCGTCCGTCGGGTAGTACGACTCGATCGCGATCTCGTCGAGGGTGACGTCGGCGGGAGTGCCGAACCGGGTGGTGGTGGAGAACAGGCGCACCTCCCTGCCGTCGAAGCGGAAGATCATCGGCGTCGCGACCTCCTGGTGGACCGGCTCCTCGTGCACGCCCGCCAGGAACTCCTCGTACAGGACCGCGAGCCGCGCGTCGGGAGCCGAGGCCAGCTGGCGGGCGATTCTGACGCGCAGCAGCGAGCGCACCTCGGCCAGGTTGACGATGTGCGGGGCGAGCCCGCGCGGGTCCAGTCCGAGCCGCACCATGTTGACCGGCGGCTCCAGCAGGCCGGGATGGGCCAGGGCGAGGAACGGGTCGAGGGCGCGGTTGGCCATCACGATGTTCCATCCGCGGTCGATGACCAGCGCGGGGTACGGCTCGTGCGCGCGCAGGACCCTGGCGACCGCCTCCCACGCCGCCGCCAGCGCGTCCCCGTCGAGGGGACGCTCGGGGTAGCGGGGTGCGAAACCGGCGGCGAGCAGCAGGTGGTTGCGCTCGCGCAGCGGCACGTCGAGGTGGTCGGCCAGGCGCAGGATCATGCGGACGCTCGGCCGGGACTTGCCGGTCTCCACGAGGCTGACGTGGCGGGCCGAGACCTCGGCGGCGATCGCCAGGTCGAGCTGGCTGAGCCTGCGCCGATGCCGCCACTGCCGCAGCAACTCCCCGACGGTGTTCACGGGTGCCGATGCTACTCCTCGGCGGGCAGAACGCCATGACATGGGATTTCATCGACAAACGCCGCACCGGGCGGGAAAACTGCCCGGCATGACTACGGAGAACAACAAGCTCATCGTCCAGCAGGCGCTCGGGGCACTGGTCGCGACCGGTGACGTGGAGGCGCTCGCACCGCTGCTGAGCGACGGTTTCGTCCATCACCGCCCGGACGCCAACGACCGCGGCAAGGCCGCCTGGCTCGATGCCGTGCGCGCGGCGCTCGTCCCGCTGGAGGGCATGCGAGTGGAGATCAAGCACGTCCTGGCCGACGGGGATCACGTGGTGATGCACTCGCGGCGCGGCCTGCCCGGCGGGGCGGACATCGTCGTGGTCGACGTGTGGCGGCTCGACGACGGGCTGATCGCCGAGGCGTGGGAGATCATCGAGCCGGTGGCCGAGGCGGACGCGCACCTGTCGTGGTGGGAGGAGCCGGCCGGCCGGTGACGCCACCCACGCCCACCCGGCGGCGGTACGGCTCAGCGGGACAGCGGTAGGGCTCCTATTCCCGGGAGTTGCCCGCCGGGCCGCCGACGAGGAAGGGCGTGGTGATCCCCTCGTACATGAGGTGCACCATGAGCCCCTCGCGGGCGTGCGGCAGGTTGTGGCAGTGGTCGGCCCAGACGCCGGGGTTGCCGGCACGGAAGGCCACCTCGTAGGACTCGCCGTCCTCGACGTTGAGCGAGTCCGTCCACCAGGGGCTGCCGGTGGCGGGCACGCCGTCGCGCGACAGCACCAGGACGCGGTGACCGTGCAGGTGCATGGGGTGGACCTCGCCGCTGGTGTTGGCGATCGTCATGCGGACGACGTCGCCCTCGGCGACCGTGAAGACCGGGATGTCGGGGTAGAGGCGGCCGTTGACGGTCCAGAACAGACCGGGGACGCCGTCGAGGAAGCCGGGGCGGCGGCCGATCTCGTAGCGGAAGGCGCGGTCGGGCCGGGCGTCGGCCAGGGGCCGCGCGGCGGGCGTGCCGTACGTCAGCAGGTCGAGCGTCGCGGCCGGGCGTCTGGCCGGCGGCAGCGTGCCGCCGCCCAGGACCACCGAGAGCGGCCCGCCGATCTGCACGCGGACGGGGCTGCCGTCGGCGGGCATGCGCACCTCGAGGTCGGCGCGCGCTCCGGAGGTGACGAGGATCGCCGCCCGTTCGACGGGGCCGGGCCCATTGAGGTCGGTGCCGTCGACGGCCACCAGGCGCGGCGCGGTGTCCGGCGTGCCGGTCACCCACATCGGGATGGGCCCGTTGTCGGTGTTGATCACGCGGACTCTGGCGGTCGCGCCGGGCGGCGCGGGCACGGACAGGTCGGTGTCGGAGCCGTTGATCGTGCGCACGCCCTGGTAGAGGTGGGTCAGCGCCACCACGTCGATCGCCTTCGCGGGGCGCTCGGGCCGCACGACCACGGCGCCGAGCAGCCCTCCGATGACCTGCTCGTGCGACATCTGGTGGGAGTGGTACCAGAACGTCCCCGCCCGGTCGGCGACGAAGCGGTAGGTGAAGCTGGCTCCTGGAGCGACAGCGTCCTGGGTGACGCCCGCGACGCCGTCCATGGCCGCAGGGACGTCGATGCCGTGCCAGTGCAGCGTGATGCCGTCGGGCACCGACGCGTTGACGAGCGTCACCTGGACGAGCTGGCCCACCTCGGCGGTGATCTGCGGGCCCGGCGAGCGGCCGTTGAGCGTGTACCCGTCGACCTGGCGCCCCGAGGCCAGCCGGAACCGTTCCCGGCGAGCGGTCAGCGTCAGCTCGACGTCGGCTTCGCGGGAGGGGTCGGCGATCAGGGAGGTGAGGTCGCGGCCGTCGTGATGCGACCCGTGCCCCTGCCCGTGCCCGTGGTCGTGCACGGAGTAGGTCGAGGGCAGCAGGCTGGCCTGCCACAACCACGCCAGCGGCCCGATGACGGCCAGCGTGGCAGCGCCGGCCGTCATCAGGCGCAGGCGAGGGCTGATCTTCATGCCGCCGCCGTGGCGGGCGCCTGCGCGGGAGCGGTCTTGGCCACCCTGCGCCCGGTGTACAGGGCCGCGGCGAACAGCAGCAGCGCGTTGAAGCCGTGCACGGCGCCCATCCACGGGATGCCGCCCCTGCTGAACCCTCCGAGCAGGGCCTGGGCGGCGACCAGCGCCAGGACCAGTCCCGCGAACTTCGCGCCTCCCGGGATCCTGGCGAAGAACGAGACGATCAGCAGGATGAGCGCCAGGGCGGGGATGACGATGTGGCCGTTGACGCCGTGCAGCATGAGCCCGATGACCTCGGGGAAGGGCAGGTCGCCCTCGCCCTCCATCACGGACTTCTCGAAGATGTTGCCCTCCGAGACCCACTTGCCGAGTCCCGCGATGCCCAGGGCGATGAGCATCGACTGGATGGCCACCTCGGCGGCGATGACGTAGGCGAGGATCTTGTAGGTGGTTTTCATGGTCTCCGTCCTGTGGTGTTCCCTGCGAGCAGTGCGAGGCCGAGCGGACCGGCGCCCAGCACGTATGGGGCGCCCGGGTGGGCGGTGAACAGGCTGAGCGTCGCCAGCACCACCACGGCGGCGCCGGCGGCCGGCCGTACGAGAGCGGCGCGCCGGCAGGCGTGGGCCAGGGCGGCGATGCCCCCGGCGGCGGCGAACAGCAGGGCGAGCCGGGTCCCTGGCACGGCGGTGACCGGGAGGCTGGCCGTGACCGTCCCCGCCGAGGCGGCCGCGGCCAGCAGGGCCAGCGCGCACGCGGCCGGGCGGCGGCTGTCGCGCCGGGCCAGCTCGCGGTGGAGGAGCGCGACCGCGACGGCCGCCGGCCACGCGGACACCGGCTGGAAGGGGGGCACCGGCTCGAAGGCGAGCACCGGCTGGAAGGCGGGCACGACGTCGGCGAGGCAGGCGGCCAGGCAGAGGATGGCCGAGGCCACCAGGCCCAGCGCGCCGCCCCTCCGCTTCCCCATGACCGCCAGGGTCGGCGGACGGGCGTCCCGGCGTCATGGGGCAGATGTCCCAGGACTGCGGGGAAGGTGCGCGGTTACTCCGTCGCGCCGCCCAGGCCGGCTTCGCGGGCCCGCACGATCGCCGCGGAGCGGTCGCTCACCTGCAGCTTCGTCAGCACGCTCGACACGTGGTTGCGCACGGTCTTCCCGCTGACGCCCAGCCGCCGCGCGATCGTCCCGTTGTCGAGCCCGCGCGCCACCAGTTCCAGCACCTGCTGTTCCCGCTCGGTGAGCTGCGGGAAGGGCGCCGCCGCGGCGGAACGCGCGAAGTGGGCGAGCATGCGCCCGGCCACGCCCGCCCCGAAGACCGCCTCGCCGCGCGCGACGGCCCGCACGGCGGCCACGATCGCCTCGCCGTCTGCGCCCTTGAGCACGTAACCGTACGCCCCGGCCCGCAGCGCCGCCAGCACGTTCTCGTCGCCGCCGTCCATGGTCAGGATGAGCACCCGGGTGGCCAGCCCGGCGCCGCGCATGCGGGCGGTGACCGTCAGCCCGTCGCCCGCGGGCATGGTGACGTCGAGCACGGCGACGTCGGGGCGGTGCTCCAGGGCGAGCCGCAGCGCCTCCTCCCCGGTGGCCGCGACGCCGCGCACCTCCAGGTCGTCCTCGGCCTCCATCACCGCCCGCAGGCCGGAGGCGAAGACGGGGTGGTCATCGGCGAGGATCAGGGTGATCATCGTGGCCTTCCGGTCTCGCGGGCAGCAGGGCCCGTACGGCGGTGCCGCCGCCCGGCGCGGAGGCCATCGACCAGGTGCCCGCCACCTCGGCCGCCCGTTCCCTCATCGAGTGCAGGCCCACGCCGGTGGTGCGGCCGGGCCGCGGTCCGTGGCCGTCGTCGGTGACCAGCACCTCCACGTCGCCGCCGACCAGCGTGATCCGCACCTCGCACCTCGTGCCGCCGCTGTGGCGCACGGCGTTGGTGACGGCCTCGACGGCGATGCCGTAGGCGGCCGCCTCGACCGCGGCGGGCAGCGCGGGCATCGGCTCGGTACCGGTGACCTCGACGTCCAGCTCGACCGCGAGGGCCTGCGCCTTGGCCCTGACCGCGCCGACCACGCCGAGCTCGTCGAGGGCGGGCGGCCGCAGCGCCTCGACCAGGCGTCTGACGTCGTCGATCGACGCGGAGGCCTCGGCGCAGACCTCGTCCAGCAGCCGCCGCGCGGGTGACTGCGCGGGGACGGCGCGCCTGGCCAGGCCGCTCTTGAGCCCGATCGCGGCCAGTGTCGGGCCGAGCCCGTCGTGCAGGTCGCGGCGGAGCCTGCGCCGTTCGGCCTCGCGGGAGGCCACGACCTCGGCGCGTGACCTGACCAGGTCCTCGTGCAGCCGTACGGCCTGCACCGCGGTGCCCACCTGCTGCGCCAGGGAGCCGATGAGCCGCACGTCGACGGGTTCGAGTGGGTCGTCGTGGCCGCGCGCCGACACCCGCAGCCGCCCGATGAGCTCGCCGTGGTGGAGCAGCGGCTCGGCGTGGACCTGCCCGATGGGGACGCCGTGCTGGGCGGCCTGCCGCAGGGTTCCCGCGCCGTCCGCCAGGTCGATGGCGGCGTACGGCACGCGCAACGAGCGGGCGACCGTCTCGACGATCGCGGGGAGCACCTCGGCCGGCAGCGGGACGGCCTGCAGCCGGGCGCCGAGCCTGGCCAGCGCCGCGGCGGGGTCGTGGCGGTCGCCGTACATCATCCGGTTGACCGTGCTCTGCGCCAGCCCGCGCAGGGGCGCCAGCGCGAGGGCGGCTCCGGCTGCGGCCAGCCCCGCCGCGGCGGTCTGCGACAACCGCACCCCGCTGACCAGTAGCGTCACCATCGCGGCGTACCCGGCGACGAGGCACGCGACCACGACGGAGTAGACGAGCGACCGGTTGGCCAGCCTCTCGATGTCGAACAGGCGGTGGCGGCGCAGCGCGATCCCGATGCCCGCCACGAACGGCAGTCCCGCCAGGCCCATCGCGCCCCAGGGCAGGGCCTGCGCCCCGGTGACCAGCTCGGGCAGGTGCCAGCCGGAGATGGCCAGCAGGCCGGACACCACGCCTCCGCCGAGCATCCACCGCATCCTGGCGCGCATCGCGGGGTCGGGGTTGCCGCGGAAGGTGAGGTAGCCCCACGTCATCCCGATGATCAGGCTCAGCGCCACGACGGCCGTCTGGCCGGTGTGCACCAGCCCGAGCCAGCCGAGCGGGTGGGGGGCGAGCAGCGTGGCAACGGCGCTCCACAGCGCCATCGCCGCCGCGGGGCCGCAGTACGCCAGGCGGGCCGCCCGCCTGGTGCGGCGGGCCAGCGGCCGCCGGGCGGTGAAGACGATGACGAACGCCAGCAGGCCGCCCCAGGAGATCGAGTAGGCGACGATCGTGTTGAGGTGGAACAACCACAGGTACGGCCCGCCCGTGGCCAGCGTGAGCGCGGGCAGCCCGGCCGCGACGGTGATCGTACTGCCGAGCAGCCCGGACGCGAGCACGAGCAGCGGCGCCGTGGCGGGCTCCTCCGGCCGCCGCAGGCGCAGAGCCACGGCCAGCGCGGCCAGCGCCACGACGAAGACGAGGTTGCCCCAGCCCTGGAGCAGCAGGGGGTAGGGGTCGGAGCGTTCGATGCGGACGGAGACCGTGCGCGGGCCGTCGCGGACCACGTCGTACGGCACGACCTGACCCGCGCGTGGCGGCTCGATCGTGCCCGGCCCTTCGGACAGCGGCCGTCCGCCGACGCCGGTCACCAGATCCTCGGCGGCCAGCCCTGAGCCGCCCGAGGGGCCGGGGACCTCGACCGTGACGCCCTGGGGGTGCCAGCCGAGGCGCACGCCGGAGCCGTCGGACGGGGTGTCCAGCCGTACGGTCGTCGCGAGCACGCCCAGCATCACCAGGGCCGCGGCGACCACCGCAGGGGTCCTGCGCATGCCTCCATCCTCACTGGTCCCGGCGACCTCGACCAGGTGGGACTTTCCTGTAGACGACCGCTCGGCCGGTGCGATTCCTGTCGCGTCTTGATACGGTTTCGACGGGTGTGCCGGGAAGTCTGGTCGGCGGTCCTGCCGTCGACCCCCGAGGACACGAGACCCCGTGAGCACGATCGCCTGGCTGTCCGTCGCCGTCTTCCTGTGCGCCTACACCCTCATCGCCACCGAGAAGGTGCACCGGGTCGCCGCCGCGCTCGGCGGTGCGGGGATCATGCTGCTGGTCCATGCCACCGATGCCGGCGCCGCCTTCTACTCGGCGTCATCGGGCATCGACTGGAACGTCATCTTCCTGCTGCTCGGCATGATGGTCATCGTCGGCGTGCTCAGGCGGACCGGCGTCTTCGAGTACCTGGCCATCTGGGCCGCCAAACGCGCCAGGGGGCGGCCGTACCGCCTGATGGTCCTGCTCGTCGTCATCACCGCGGGCGCCTCCGCCCTGCTCGACAACGTCACGACCGTCCTGCTGGTCGCGCCGATGACCCTCCTGGTGTGCCGGCGGCTGGAGCTGCCGGTCGCGCCGTACCTCATCGCCGAGGCGATGGCCTCCAACATCGGCGGCGCCGCCACGCTGATCGGCGACCCGCCGAACATCATCATCGCCAGCCGCAGCGGGCTGACCTTCAACGACTTCCTCGTCCACATGGCGCCCATGGTCGTCGTGCTGATGGCCGTCTTCGTCGTGCTGTGCCGGGTGCTGTTCCGCCACGCCTTCCGCTACGACGCCGGCCGGGCCGCGCAGATCATGGCCCTCGACGAGCGGGAGGCGATCGCCGACCGGCGGCTGCTGTGGCAGTCGCTGGCGGTGCTGGCCGTGGTGCTGGCCGCGTTCGTGCTGCACCCGGTGCTGCACTACGAGCCGTCGGTGGTGGCCATTCTGGGCGCGGGCATCCTGGTGGCGGTCACGTCGGTCACCACCGAGGAGGCCATCGCCGATGTGGAGTGGCCGACGCTGGTGTTCTTCGCGGGGCTGTTCGTCATGGTCGGCGCGCTGGTCAACACCGGCGTGATGGGGCAGATCGCCGAGGCCGCGACGGACGCCACCGAGGGCAGGCTGGAGCTGGCCACGATGGGGCTGTTGTGGGTGTCGGGCGTGTTGTCGGCGATCGTGGACAACATCCCCTACGTGGCCGCGATGAGCCCGATCGTCTCTGAGCTGGTCGCGGCCAACGGGGGAACCGGTCCCGCGCAGGTGCTGTGGTGGGCGCTGGCCTTCGGCGCCGACCTGGGCGGCAACGCCACCGCGGTCGGCGCCGCCGCCAACGTCGTGGTCCTGGGCATCGCCGCGCGCAACGGCACGCCGATCAGCTTCTGGCAGTTCACCAGGTACGGGCTGATCGTCACGCCGATCACGATCGCGTTGTGCGTGCCGTACCTCTGGTTCAGGTACCTGTGACGCCCTTGGCGGCCTCGGCCGCGATCAGTCCGGCGCCGAGCTGCACGGCGACCAGGGTGCGCAGCGGGATCGGCGTGGCCCGCGCCTCCGCCTCGGCCTCGGCGAACCACTCCTCGAAGCGGGCACCGAGCCTGGCACGCTCGGACCTGATGGCGGGCGTCCGGTTGCCCGCGCCGAGCTCGGCGTCGAGCATGCGCAGGTAGGTGCCGCAGTATCGCAGCCGCATGAGGTGCACGACCTGCCGGTTGCCGACCACCTCGGCCACGGTGGCGGGCCGGTCGGTGTCCGGCATGCCCTCCCATTCGCCCATGAACTCCTCGTGGGCCCCGACGAAGTCCTCCAGGGCGCGGCGGAAGGGCGAGGCGATCTTCAGGTCTCCCTTGACGGCGGCCAGCGATCGGGCCAGCTCGCCGATCAGCTCGCGCTGGCCGTCGAGGCAGGCCTCGATCGTCCTGCCGTACGGCTCGCCGGTCGTGCTCTGGTCGGAGACGCGGTGATCGGCCCAGTAGGGCAGCTCGGTAACGAGGTGGAGGGCCCCGAAGCGGTCGGCGTAGTCGACCGAGCCGCCGCCGATGCCGTACACGGAGCCGATCTGGGCGCCGCGGGGCGTCACGTAGGCGGCCGGGCCGATTCGCACGGCGCTCGGCACCTCGGGCGGCCCCATGTGCAGCGGCAGCCCGTGGCTGCCGGCGAGGGCGGCCAGGCGGGCGGCGAGCTCGGCGTCGGGCCTGCTGAGGTAGGAGAAGGCGCCCTGGAGCTCGCCGTTGTGCAGGGAGTAGACGAAGGCGGGCCTGGTCTCGTCCATCAGCCGCATCAGGGCCTGGGTCTCCGGCAGGGTGCGGTCGAAGAAGTAGTCCTCGCCGGTGAGCGGGAAGGTCCACTCGACCTGGTCGGCCTCGGCGGGACGGTAGAAGTTCTCGGCGTAGGCGCGGCGGTCGCTGGGCCGCCCGTACCAGCCCTCGTTGAGGCGCGCGCCGTCGGGATCCACGCACGGGACGAGGTGCCAGCGGTAGCCGAACTCCTCGCGCAGGGGGGCGTCCTCGATCAGCAGGCGCAGCAGGGCGCTGACGGTGAGGGCGCCGATGGGCTCGTTGGGGTGCGGCCCGCCGATGATCACGGCGTCGAGCGGTCCCGCGCCGATGGTCGCCACGCGCATCGGCTCCCCGAGGCGTGAGGTGCCGATGCGGCGCAGCCGTACCAGGCCGGGGTGGGCGGCGGCCAGCTCGTCGAGCTCGGCATGCATCTCGTCGACGGTGGGGAAGGCGGTGTATTCGGGCAACCGGCTCAGGTAGGGGGTGACGTCCATCGGAAAAGCCTCCCGATAATCTGGATTATTCTAATAATGCAGATTATCGTTACGGCATGCGTCTGACGAGAGCGGAGAGCAAGGCGGCCAACAGACGCGCGCTGATCGAGGCGGCGCGCGAGATCGTCGGCCGCGACGGCTCCAGGGCGAAGCTGGAGGACATCACCGAGCTGGCCGGGCTGACCACCGGCGCGGTGTACTCCCTGTTCGGCGGCAAGGACGGCCTGATGGTCGCCATGGTCGACGACTACACGGGACCGCTCGACCTGTCACTGCTGGCGCGGACCGATCCCGGTGTGGGGCTGGAGGAGGTCGTGGCCGAGGTCGCCCGAAGGTACCTGGAGATCTCGGCGGACCCGCAGGCCGCCGTGAAGATGCTGTTCGAGGCGCGCGTGCTCGATCTCGTCCTCAACGAGGCCGGGCTGCGCGCCAAGCTCACCGCCTCGATGAGGTCGACCGAGGTCGCTCTGGCCGGGATGTTCGCCGGCCGCCGGAACGACGGGACCGCCATCACGCACGGCCAGGCGCTGCGCCTGGCCCGCGCGCTGACGGCCCTGCTGTCCGGGCTCGGCCAGGGCGTCGTCCTCGGCGCCCACGAGGCCTCGGAGGAGTTCTTCGTCGAGGCCGCCCTGTCCCTGATCTCGCCGAGAGTGCTCGGCCCCGCCTAGTGGCCCGGGGGACCACACGGCACCACACCCCCACCCGAAAGGCACCACCATGCCCAGATCCGGCTTCGGCATCATCGGCGCGCCGGTGTTGTTCATCGGCGTCCTCCAGGCCATGGAGATGACGCTCTCCCCTGCCCTCCCGCTCATCCAGCAGGACCTGTCGGCCACCCCCGGCGCGCTCGCCTGGATCTTCACCGGCTCGCTGATCACCTCGGCGATCGCCACCCCGGTCGTCGGCCGCCTGGCCGACCTGTACGACAAGCGGCGGCTGCTGCTGGCCCTGATGGCGATCAGCGGCGCCGGCATCCTGCTGGCCGCCCTGGCCCCCAGCATCACCGTGCTGATCATCGGCATGGCGATCGAGGGTGTCTGGCTGGGCGTGCTGCCGCTCACCGTGGGCCTGTTCCGCGACACCCTCGAACCCGAACGCGCCGCCACCGGCAACGGCCTGGTCATCGGCGTCGCCTCGCTGGCCGGCGCGCTCGGCCTCATCCTCGCGGGACCCGTCAGCGACGCGCTCGGCTACCGGTGGCTGTTCCTGCTCGGCCTGATCGGCACGGCGGTGGCCGCGCTCTGGGCGTGGCGCGCCGTGCCGTCCACGCCCAGGGCCGCCTCCGGGCGCGTCGACTGGCCCGGCGGCCTGCTGCTCGGCGGCGGCCTGGCCATGCTCATGCTCGGCCTGAGCCTCGCCCCTGCCTGGGGCTTGACGGCACCCGCCACGCTCGCGCTGTTCGTCGGCTCCGTGCTCACGCTCGGCCTGTGGGCCCGCGTCGAGCTGCGCTCCCCCGATCCGCTCCTGGACCTGAGGCTCCTGGCCGGACGCACCCCGGCAGGAGTGACGACCATGGGCTTCGTGTTCGGCTTCGCCTCCTTCGGGCTCGTGGTGGCCCTGCCGACCATGCTGGCCGCGCCCGTCGAGACCGGCTACGGCCTGGGCGCCAGCACCCTGTGGATCGGGATCTACCTGTTCCCGCTGGGCGTCGCGGGCACCCTGGCCGCCCCGCTGGTCGGGCCGCTGACCAGGCGGGTGGGACGGCGTGCCGTCCTGGTGTCGGGCGCCGCGCTCGTCTGCGCCGGCACCACCGTCCTCGGCCTCTGGCACTCCTCCCCCTGGCTCATCGTCGCCGGGCTCACGATCATCGGCGTCGGCGGCTCCCTCCTGCTCACGGCCGGGCTCAACGCCGTGGCCGCCGACGTGCCCGACCACGCGGCGGGGGTGAGCGGGGTGGTCTTCGTCGCCAAGAGCGTGGGAGGCACGTTCGGCGCGCAGCTCGGAGCCATGGTGCTGGCCGCCGGAGGCGCCAGCGCGTCGGCCTTCACCGGCACCTACCTGTTGTCGGCCGCGATCGGCCTGCTCGCCGTCGCCGCCGCCTTCGTCATCCCCTCCACCGCGCGAAAGGACCGCACATGGACCTCGGTCAGCTAGAGAACGTCGTCGCCGGCGTCGATCCCGGCGGCCCCGGCCTGGCCGTGGGCGTGTACGCCGACGGCAAGCTGCTGCACTGGGCCGCCAGGGGCGTGTCCACCGTCGAGTTCGGAGTGCCGATCGACTCGCGCACCCGTTTCGACATCGCCTCCATCAGCAAGCAGTTCACCGCCGCCTGCCTGCTCCTCCTGGCCGGGGAGGGCAAGCTGAGCCTGACGGACGACGTGCGCTCCCACCTGCCCGACCTGCGGCTGCAGACCCCCGTCACGCTCGGCCAGTGCCTGCGTCACACCGGCGGCCTGCCGGAGTGGTACGGCGTGCAGGGGCTGACCGGCATCCCCCTCCAAGGGCTCGACGAGGAGCACCTGATGGCGGTCCTGTCGGGCGTGCGCCGCACCGCCTTCGAGCCCGGCACCGCCTTCTCCTACTCCAACACCGGCTACGTCCTGGCCTCCGCCGTCGTGAGACGCGTCAGCGGGCAGTCCCTGGCGGACTTCGCCCGCGACCGGCTGTTCGGCCCGCTCGGCATGGACGACACCGCCTTCCGCGACGACGCCGCCGTGCCGATGCCCCGCATGGCCTTCGGCTACGACCGCGACGGCCGCCGCGCCGACACCCAGGAGAGCGTGGTCGGCGACGGCGGCGTGGTGACCAGCGTCAGCGACCTGGCGCCCTGGTTCGGCTTCCTGGCCGACGGCCGCGTGCTGGGCGCGGGCCTGCGCGAGGCGCTGCTCGAAACCGCTCCCCTGGCCGACGGCACCCCCTCGCCGTACGCCCACGGGATCTACCATCTGTCGGTGGGCGAGCTGCAGGGGTACGGCCACGCGGGCGGCATGCACGGCTACGTCGCCAACCTGCTCTACCTTCCGGGGCCCGGCCTCGGCGTGGCCGTCCTGACCAACCACAGCGGCCTGGACCCCGTCGGCCTCAGCACGCGCCTGGCCCGCGGGCTCACCGGCCAGGAACCGCAGCCCTCGCCCGCCCTCGCGGGACCGGGCGCGGGCGAGGCGGCCAGGACGGCGCTGCTCGGGCACTGGCACGATCCGGCGAGCGGATCCACCCTCACCCTCACACCGGACGAGGAGGGCATGATCCGCGTGACCGACGTGTCCGACGCCGTGGTCGCCCTCGGCTCCGACGGCCGGTGGCACGACCTGGCCGCCACCCGGCGGGCATGGCTGGCGCTGGAGGGAGAGCGCCTGATCCAGGGCGACACGCTCTCGATCCGCCCACCCGTCAGCTTCGTCCGGTGCGAAGGGCCGGGCGAGGATCCCGCACCCGAGGGCGCCTGGCTCAGCGACGAGTACGGCGTGCTCGCCGTCGTGCGGGAAGGCGTGCTGCGGGTCGGCCTGACGCTGCGGGCCCCCGTCGTGCCCGCCCCCGCCGGGGCGTGGAGCGCGGGACCGTTCACGCTGCGCCTCGACACGGACGGCGACCTGCTGATCAGCGGCTTCGGCCTGCGCGAGTCGCGCTTCACCGCCCAGCCGCCGGGCACCGCGCCTCTCGGCATCCCGCCAGGCCTGGTCTAGGCGACGGCCTCGCGGTCGCGGTGGCGTTGAACCTGACGCGTGCCCGCCCCGTCCAAGGAGGGTGAGCACACCATCGCCTGTACGGCCGGCCGACTGGCCCATGCTGCACGACCTTCCCGACGCCGCCACCGTCGACCTGAACGAGGTCTGGCCGGCGCTGCTGATGAGCGACCCCGATGTCCGCGGCATGGCGGCGGTGCGGGAGCTGGACAGGCGGGCGGGAGGGGCGGCGCGGCGGCTGCTCTTCGGAACGCGCTCCCTGTTCGACCGCGCCGACCGCGACATGCTGGTGCACGTTGTCGTGGCCGAAGGCATGCTGGAGCTCGCCGCCTGGTCTCCGGGGTGCCCGCTGAACCCCGACCGTAGCTGGTGGCTTCGGAGCACCCTGAGCGTCGAGACGGAGCTCGGGTTCGAGGGCGCCGGAGCCAACGGCGTCCATGTGCGCGGATACCGGACCACCTTCGCGGTCGGCGGGACCGACGGGGTGACCGTCTTCAGGGAGGACAACGGGGAACTGAGCGCCATCGCGGCGGCGTTCTACCTGGCCTGGGAGGGACGCCGGGCGGTTGCCGGCCGTCTGGGGTGGGCACCGGCCGAGCTGCCGTCCGAGGCACTGGAGCTGGAGGAGTTCCTCCGGCAGGCGCTGTCGCGGGTGTGGGCCTGACCGCCGACGCGGGTTATGGCCGGCCTTCCCTCGATCAGGACGGCTGACCGTGGTGTGAACGGCCGTTTCGCGGCGAGAGTCCAGGTATGGACATCGACGCCTACTGGCGAGCGGCCAACTACCTGTCCGTCGGCCAGATCTACCTCCTGGACAACCCGCTGCTCACCGAGCCGCTCAAGCCCGAGCACATCAAACCCCGCCTGCTCGGCCACTGGGGCACCACGCCAGGGCTGAACTTCTGCTTCGCCCACCTCAACCGGATCATCGCCGAGCGCGACCAGGACATGATCTACATCGCCGGCCCCGGACACGGCGGACCGGCGGCGGTGGCGCACGCGTGGCTGGAGGGCACCTACAGCGAGAAATACCCTGATATTTCAAGAGATGCGGCCGGGATGCGGCGCCTGTTCCGCCAGTTCTCCTTCCCCGGCGGCATCCCCAGCCACGCCGCGCCCGAGACGCCCGGCTCCATCCACGAGGGCGGCGAGCTCGGCTACTCCCTGGCCCACGCCTACGGCGCCGCCTTCGACAACCCCGACCTCGTCGTGGCATGCGTCATCGGCGACGGCGAGGCGGAAACCGGCCCGCTGGCCGCGAGCTGGCATTCCAACAAGTTCCTCAACCGCCACCGTGACGGGGCCGTGCTGCCGATCCTGCACCTGAACGGCTACAAGATCGCCAACCCCACCGTGCTCGCCCGCATCCCGGAGTCCGAGCTGCTCGACCTCATGCGCGGGTACGGCTACCGCCCGCACGTGGTCGGGCCCTCCCATGACGAGATGGCGGCGACGCTCGACACCGTCTTCGACGAGATCGCGGGCGACGGCCCGCCTCCCATGATCATCCTGCGCACGCCGAAGGGCTGGACGGGACCCGCCGAGGTCGACGGCCAGCGCGTCGAGGGCACCTGGCGCTCCCACCAGGTCCCCCTGGCGGGCGTGCGCGACAATCCCGAGCACCTGGCGATGCTGGAGGAGTGGATGCGCTCCTACCGGCCCGAGGAACTGTTCGACGCCGACGGGCGCCCACGGGAGAACGTGCTGCGTGCCGTACCCACCAGGACCATGAGCGGCTCACCCCACGCCAACGGCGGCGAGATCCTGCGCCCGCTGGTGCTGCCCGACTTCCGCGAACACGCCGTCGAGGTCAAGGCGCCCGCCTCCCACGAGAGCGAACCCACCCGCGCGCTCGGCGCCTTCCTGCGCGACGTGATCACCGCCAACCCCGACAGCTTCCGCCTCATGGGCCCCGACGAGACCGCCTCCAACCGGCTGCAAGCCGTCTTCGAGACCACCGACCGCACCTGGAACGCCGACCTGGAACCCGGCGACGACCACCTCTCCCCCGACGGCCGCGTCATGGAGGTCCTCAGCGAGCACCTGTGCCAGGGCTGGCTGGAGGGCTACCTGCTGACCGGCCGCCACGGCCTGTTCAACTGCTACGAGGCCTTCATCCACATCATCGACTCCATGTTCAACCAGCACGCCAAATGGCTGGACACCAGCCGCGACATCCCCTGGCGCAGACCGATCGCCTCCCTCAACTACCTGCTGTCCTCCCACGTGTGGCGCCAGGACCACAACGGCTTCTCCCACCAGGACCCCGGCTTCCTCGACGTCGTGGTCAACAAGAAGGCCTCCGTCGTGCGCGTCTACCTCCCGCCGGACGCCAACACCCTGCTCTCGGTGGGCGACCACTGCCTGCGCTCCCGCGACTACGTCAACGTGATCGTCTCCGGCAAGCAGCCGGTCCTCGACCTGTTCACCATGGACGAGGCCATCACCCACTGCACCCGCGGCCTGGGCATCATCGACTGGGCCTCCACCGACGCCGGCCAAGAGCCCGACGTCGTGCTGGCCTGCGCGGGAGACGTACCCACCCTGGAAACCCTGGCCGCCGCCGCCCTCCTGCGCGAACACCTGCCGCAGCTGAAGGTGCGCGTCGTCAACGTCGTCGACCTGATGCGGCTGCAGCCGCCGAGCGAGCACCCCCACGGACTATCGGACGCCGAGTACGACGCCCTGTTCACCGCCGACAAGCCGATCATCTTCAACTTCCACGGCTACCCGTGGCTGATCCACCGCCTCACCTACCGCCGCACCGGCCACGCCAACCTGCACGTGCGCGGCTACAAGGAGGAGGGCACCACGACCACGCCCTTCGACATGGCCATGCTCAACGACATCGACCGCTACCACCTGGTCATGGACGTCATCGACCGCGTGCCCGGCCTGGCCGTGGAGCAGGCTCACCTGCGCCAGCACATGGCCGACGCCCGCCTGCGGGCCCGCGCCCACACCAGGGAGCACGGCGAGGACGCACCCGAGATCAGGGAGTGGACATGGCCGTACTCGTCCTGAACATCGGCTCCTCGACCGTCAAATACCGCCTGGGCGCCGAGGGCGGGACGATCGACGGCCACGACGGGCTCGACGACCTGCTGCGCGGCATCCGCCCGGCGCCCGAGGCCATCGGGCACCGGGTGGTGCACGGCGGCGACCGCTTCCACGAGCCGGTGCTCGTCGACGACGACGTGATCGCCGCCATCGCCGACCTCGAACCGCTGGCCCCGTTGCACAACCCGGCCAACCTGCGCGGCGTCCTGCGCTGCCGCGAGCTGTTCCCCGGCGTGCCGCAGGTCGCCGTCTTCGACACCGCCTTCCACGCCACGCTGCCCCCCGAGGCCCGCACCTACGCCGTTCCGCGCGAGTGGGGTGTGCGCCGCTACGGCTTCCACGGCATCTCGTGCGCCTCCGTCACCCGCAGGCTGCCCGGCGTGGCCAACCTGATCGTCCTGCACCTGGGCAACGGCGCCAGCGCGACCGCGATCTCCCACGGCCGCAGCGTCGACACCTCCATGGGGCTCACTCCCCTGGAGGGCCTGGTCATGGGCTCGCGCTCCGGCGACGTCGATCCGGGCCTGGCCGGCTATCTCGCCCGCGTCAAGGGCATGGACGTCGCGACGTTCACCGACGCCCTCACGCACGAGTCGGGGCTGCGCGCGCTGGCGGGCACCGGCGACCTTCGCGAGGTACGGCAGAGCCTGGCGCTGGAGGTGTACTGCCGGGCCGTCCGCAAGTACGTGGGCGCCTACTACGCGGTCCTCGGCACCGTGGACGCGATCGTGTTCACGGGCGGGGTCGGCGAGCACGACGCGAGGGTCAGGGCGATGGCGCTGTCCGGGCTCGAACGGCTCGGCATCGCAATCGACGCCGGGCTCAACGAGCGGGACGCGCCGGAGATCTCACCGCCCGGCTCGCAGGTGAGGGTCCTGGTGATGCCCGCGGACGAGGAGGAGGAGATCACCCGCCAGACCCGTCAGGTGCTCACGCGCGTCTAACCGCCGCTCGCCGTACGCCGGTCGAGGGTCCAGGTAAGCGCCGCCGCGACCGCGACGGCGGGCAGCCATGCCACGGCCGGCCAGCCGAGCCGCAGGAGCGCGGCGGTTGTCGCCGCCCCGCCGGCCATGGCGGCCACGACGAGGAGACGGCGCAGCGCGGACACGTCGGGCCTGACCAGGTCGGCGAGCTGCCCGACGAGGGCGATGATCGCCCCCGTGACGTAGGTGGTGGCCGGTCGCCCCGCCACGCGGGCGACGACCGCGCTCTGCACGCCCATCGCCAGGCCCGCCGCGCAGATCGCCACCCAGGCGGGCAGGCCCGCGCTCACGGCGGCCGCCATCACGACGAGCAGGGCCACCTCGATGCCGAGCGCCGCCTGGGCCCGTCCCCGCCAGACCGGCCGCCGCTCGACGAGGAACGATCCCGCGAACGCCCCGGCCAGGAAGCCGCCGAGCACCAGACCGGAGTGCAGGGCGGCGGTCCCGGCCCGGCCGCCGACTGCGGTGGCCAGGAAGACGATGTTGCCCGACTGCGCCGCGGCCAGGACCTGCCCCAGGACGATCAACGTGAGGGCGTCGACCATCCCGGCCGCCGCCGCCAGCACGACGAGCAGGCCCGTCGTGCTCCTTCCTGCCATGCGTCGTCCATGCCCGTCCTGGCGGGCTTCCACGTGGGCCTTGCCGCCCTCGTGAACCAATCAGTGATCATTCGTGACTTCTCGTGAAGTGAATCAAGGGCACAACCCGTTCAACTGGACACCACGGAGAAGGCCGGAACCTCTACATGACCAGCACCGAGCCCGACGCCCTGCTGCTGAGAGCCGGGCGGTTCCTGACGCGCGGCGAGCCGTCGGCGGACCTGCACAGCATCTCCATCGTCGGCGGCAGGGAGGGCGACTCCTTCTACCGCGACCGCTGGAGCCACGACAAGGTCGTGTACTCCACGCACGGGGTGAACTGCACGGGCTCGTGCCGCTGGAAGGTGTACGTCAAGGACGGCATCATCACCTGGGAGACGCAGGCCACCGACTATCCCTCGGTGGGTCCCGACCGGCCGGAGTACGAGCCGCGCGGATGCCCGCGCGGCGCCGCCTTCTCCTGGTACACCTACTCGCCGACGCGGGTGCGATACCCGTACGTGCGCGGCGTGCTGCTGGAGATGTACCGCGAGGCCAAGGCGCGGCTGAAGGACCCGGTGCTGGCCTGGGCCGACATCCAGGCCGATCCCGAGCGCCGCCGCACCTACCAGCGGGCGCGCGGCAAGGGCGGCCTGGTGCGCGCCGAGTGGGACGAGGCCGTCGAGATCATCGCCGCCGCCCACGTGCACACGATCAAGACGCACGGGCCCGACCGGGTGATCGGTTTCTCCCCCATCCCGGCCATGTCGATGGTGTCGCACGCGACGGGCGCCCGGTTCATCGAGCTGGTCGGCGGCGCGATGGTGTCGTTCTACGACTGGTACGCCGACCTGCCGGTCGCCTCGCCGCAGGTGTTCGGCGACCAGACCGACGTGCCGGAGTCCGGCGACTGGTGGGACGCGGCCTACCTGATGATGTGGGGCTCCAACGTGCCGGTCACCCGCACGCCCGACGCGCACTGGATGGCCGAGGCCCGCTATCGCGGCCAGAAGGTCGTGGTGGTCGCGCCCGACTACGCCGACAACGCCAAGTTCGCCGACGAGTGGCTGCATCCGCACCCGGGCACCGACGGCGCGCTGGCGCTGGCGATGGGGCACGTGATCCTCAAGGAGTGCTTCGTCGATCGGGAGGTCCCCTTCTTCACCGACTACGTCAAGAAATTCACGGACCTGCCGTTTCTTGTGACGCTTCGGGAGAAGGACGGGGCGTTCGTCCCGGACAAGTTCCTGCGCGCCGGCGACCTCGGCGACACCGGCGAGGGCGCCGAGTGGAAGACGGTCGTCTGGGACGACGGCCCGAAGGTGCCCAACGGCTCGCTCGGCTTCCGCTGGAGCGAATCCGGCAAGGGCAGGTGGAACCTCGACCTCGGCGACGTCAGGCCCGTGCTCTCCCTCGACGGCGACCCCGTCGAGGTCCTGCTGCCGCGCTTCGACGAGGAGGGCATCACGCGTCGCGGGGTGCGCGCGACCCGCGTCGGCGGCCACCTCGTCACGACCGTCTTCGACCTGATGCTGGCGCAGTACGGCGTGGCCAGGCCCGGCCTTCCCGGCAGCTGGCCCGCCTCCTACGACGACGCGAGCGAGCCGGGCACGCCCGCCTGGCAGGAGATCCACACCTCGGTGCCCGCCGCCCAGGCGGTCAGGATCGCCCGCGAGTTCGCCAGGACCGCCGAGAAGACCAACGGCCGCTGCATGATCCTCATGGGCGCCGGCACCAACCACTGGTTCCACAGCGAGACGATCTACCGCACCTTCCTGGCGTTGCTGACGCTGACCGGCTGCCAGGGCCGCAACGGCGGCGGCTGGGCGCACTACGTCGGCCAGGAGAAGTGCCGCCCCTCGACCGGCTGGGCCACGCTCGCGATGGGGCTCGACTGGCACCGGCCGCCCCGCCAGATGATCGGCACCGGCTTCTACTTCCTCAACGCCGACCAGTGGCGCTACGACCAGTTCCAGGCCGACGCGCTCGCCTCGCCGCTGGCGGAAGGGCGCCTGGCGGGCATGACCGGGGCCGACTGCCTGGCGCAGGCGGCGCGGTCGGGCTGGATGCCGAGCTACCCGACCTTCGACCGCAACTCGCTCGACCTGGCCGAGGAGGCGGGCGACGATCCTGGACGTTACGTCGCCGAGGAGCTGAAGGCGGGCAGGCTCGGCTTCGCCTGCGAGGACCCGGACGCGCCGGAGAACTGGCCGCGGGTCATGACGCTGTGGCGGGCCAACCTGCTGGGCTCCTCCGCCAAGGGCGCCGAGTACTTCAGCAAGCACCTGCTGGGCACACACCACTCGCTCCGCGCCGAGGAGGCGCCCGCGGGCAGGCGTCCGCGCGACGTGAAGTGGCACGACGAGGCCCCCGAGGGCAAGCTCGACCTGCTGCTGTCGCTCGACTTCCGCATGACCTCCTCCACCCTGCTGTCGGACATCACGCTGCCCGCCGCGACCTGGTACGAGAAGCACGACCTGTCGTCGACCGACATGCACCCGTTCGTGCACTCCTTCAGCCCCGCCGTCGACCCGGCCTGGCAGGCGCGCACCGACTTCGAGACCTTCCACCGCATCGCCCAGCGCTTCTCGCAGCTGGCCGCGGGCCACCTCGACACCCGCCGCGACCTGGTGGCCACCGCGCTGCAGCACGACACGCCAGGAGAGATCAGCCAGCCGGGCGGTGTGGCCCTGGACTGGAAGCGGGGGGAGTGCGAGCCGCTGCCGGGCCGTACGATGCCGCAGATCACGGTCGTCGAGCGCGACTACACCGCCGTCGGCGCGAAGATGGCCTCGCTCGGCCCGCTGGTCGAGCAGCTCGGACTGCCGGCCAAGGGCATCACCCTGCGGCCCGACGTCGAGGTCGACAAGCTCAGGGCCCGCAACGGCGTCGACGCGGCGGGGCGTCCGCTGCTCGACACCGCCGTGAAGGCCTGCGACGCGATCCTGGCTCTGTCGGGCACGACGAACGGCCGGCTGGCCGTCCAGGGTTTCGAGACGCTCACCCAGCGCACCGGCCAGGAGATGGCGCATCTGGCCGCCGAGCAGGAGGGCAAGCTCATCACCTACCAGGACACGCTGGCCGCTCCGGTGCCGGTGATCACCTCGCCGGAGTGGTCGGGCAGCGAGGCCGGCGGGCGTCGCTACACGGCGTTCACGCTGAACACCGAGTTCCTCAAGCCGTGGCACACGCTCACCGGCCGCCAGCACTTCTTCCTCGACCATGACTGGATCCACGAGCTCGGCGAGGCGTTGCCGATCTACCGGCCGCCGCTCGACATGAACCGGCTGTTCGGCGAGCCGCGGATCGGCTCCGGCGGCCGGCGCGAGGTGACCGTGCGCTACCTCACCCCGCACAACAAGTGGTCGATCCACTCCGAGTACCAGGACAACCTGTTCATGCTGACGCTCTCGCGCGGCGGCCAGGTGATCTGGATGTCGGTGCAGGACGCCGAGGCCATCGGGGTGAAGGACAACGACTGGATCGAGGCGGTCAACCGCAACGGCGTCGTCACCGCCCGCGCGATCGTCTCCCACCGCATGCCCGAGGGCACGGTCTACATGCACCACGCGCAGGAACGCACCGTCGGCGTGCCGAAGGCCGAGACCACCGGCAAACGCGGCGGCATCCACAACTCGCTGACCCGGGTGATCCTCAAGCCGACACATCTCATCGGGGGGTACGGGCAGCTGAGCTTCTCCTTCAACTACCTCGGTCCGACCGGCAACCAGCGTGACGAGATCACCGTCATCCGCCGCCGCGACCAGAAGGTGGAGTACTGACATGCGTGTCATGGCCCAGATCGCCATGGTCATGAACCTCGACAAGTGCATCGGCTGCCACACCTGCTCGGTGACGTGCAAGCAGACGTGGACCAACCGCTCCGGCATGGAGTACGTCTGGTTCAACAACGTCGAGACCCGTCCCGGCCAGGGCTACCCGCGCCGCTGGGCCGACCAGGAGCAGTGGAAGGGCGGCTGGAAGCTCGACAGGCGCGGCCGCCTGCGCCTGCGCCAGGGCGGGCGGCTGCGCAAGCTCGCCGAGATCTTCGCCAACCCGGTGCTGCCGACGGTCCACGACTACTACGAGCCGTGGACCTACGACTACGCCAACCTGCACGAGGCCCCGCTGGGCGACGACTACCCCGGCGCGCGGCCCCGCTCCCTGCTGTCGGGCCGGCCGATGGAGATCGAGTGGAGCGCCAACTGGGACGACAACCTCGGCGGCGCGACCGAGCTCGGCCCGCAGGACCCGGTCATCCAGAAGATCCGCGAGCAGGTGGGCGAGAAGGTGCGCTTCGCCTTCGAGCAGGCCTACATGTTCTACCTGCCGCGCATCTGCGAGCACTGCCTGAACCCGGCCTGCGTGGCCGCCTGCCCCTCCGGGGCGATCTACAAGCGGGTCGAGGACGGGATCGTCCTGGTCGACCAGGACCAGTGCCGCGGCTGGCGGCAGTGCGTGACCGGCTGCCCGTACAAGAAGATCTACTTCAACCACCGCACGGGCAAGGCCGAGAAGTGCACCTTCTGCTACCCGCGTGTGGAGGTGGGGCTGCCGACCGTCTGCTCGGAGACCTGCGTGGGGCGCCTGCGCTACCTGGGGGTCATGCTCTACGACGCCGACCGGGTGACGGAGGCGGCCTCGGTCGCCGACGACAAGGACCTCTACGAGGCGCAGCTCGGCGTCTTCCTCGACCCGCACGACCCGGCCGTACGGCAGGCGGCCGCGCGTGACGGCGTGCCGCACGACTGGATCGAGGCCGCGCTCAGGTCACCCGTCCACGCGCTGATCTCCACCTACCGGGTCGCGCTGCCGCTGCACCCGGAGTACCGGACGATGCCGATGGTCTGGTACATCCCGCCGCTGTCGCCGATCGTCGAGGCCGTCGCCGAGACCGGCTTCGACGGCGAGGACGCCGACGTGCTGTTCGGCGCCATCGACACCCTGCGCATCCCGGTCGAGTACCTGGCCGAGCTGTTCAGCGCGGGCGACCCGCTGCCGGTGCAGATGTCGCTGGCCAAGCTGGCCGCGATGCGCCACCACATGCGGGCCATCAACGTGGGCGACCCGGTCGACGAGGACGTCGCCTCGGCCGTGGACCTGACCGCCCAGCAGATCCAGGACATGTACCACCTGCTGGCGATCGCCAAGTACGAGGACCGCTACGTGATCCCGACGGCCGCGGCGGGCGACGCCAGGCGCCTGGAGGAGTCGGTGATGCCCAACGAGTGCAGCGTCGGCGTCGTCGAGGGCGAGCCGGGGCCGCTCGGCGACGACTCGGGGCGCAGAAACCTGCCGATGGTCTCCCTGGAGACCTTCCACCTCACCCGCAAACGCCAGACCGCCGACCGCGAGGAGGAGCTGTGACCGGCCACCGGGAGCGCGTGCTCCACCAGGCCGCCTCGCTGCTGCTGGCCTACCCGGGCGGCGACCTCGCGCTCGTGCGCGACGCCCTGGAGGCCGCTCCCAGCAGGCCTGCCCGGCTGGTGCGGCCCTTCCTCGACTTCGCCGTACGGCTGACGCCCGCCGAGCTGGCCGCCCACTACGTCGAGGTCTTCGACTTCAACAACCGCCACAGCCTCTACCTGAGCTGGTGGCAGGACGGCGACACCCGGCGGCGCGGCGTCTCGCTGGTGGCCTTCAAGCAGGCCTACCGTGACCACGGGCTGCGCCTGTCGGGCGAGGAGCTGCCCGACTTCCTGCCGATCGTGCTGGAGTTCACCGCCGCGACGGGCGACACCTCGCTGCTGCTGGAGCACCGCCCCGGCCTGGAGCTGCTGCGCCTGGCGCTGGAAGAGGCGGGCACGCCGTACGCCCACGTGCTGGCCGCCGTCTGCGCCACCCTGCCGGGGCCGTCGCCGAAGGACCGGGCCCAGGCCCGCGCCCTGGCCCGCAGCGGGCCGCCGCGCGAGGACGTGGGCCTGCGGCCGTACGGCCACCTCGACCTGCTGCCCGTCCTGTCACCCGGGAGCACCCGATGAACACCTTCCTCTGGGGCGGCCTGCCCTACCTGGTCCTGGGCATCCTGGTGACGGGGCTGATCTGGCGCTTCCGCTACGACCAGTTCGGCTGGACCACCCGCTCGTCGGAGAGCTACGAGCGCAGGATCCTCCACATCGCCTCGCCGCTCTTCCACTACGGCATCCTGGCCGTCCTCGCCGGGCACATCATCGGGATCTTCATCCCGGCCTCGTGGACGGACGCGGCCGGCGTCAGCGACAAGACCTACCACCTGTTCTCGCTGATCGCCGGGACCGCCGCCGGGATCCTGGCGATCGTCGGCATCGTCGGGCTGGTCTACCGGCGCAGGAGGTACGCGCCGGTCTTCCGCGCCACCACCAAGAACGACAAGTTCATGTACGTCTTCCTGGTGGGCAACATCGCGCTGGGCCTGTGGGCGAAGTTGTCGCACGCCGACTACGACTACCGCTCGACCATCGGCCCGTGGGCGCGCAGCCTGTTCGTGCTGCAGCCCGACGTCGAGCTGATGACCAACGTGCCCACGGCCTTCCAGATCCACGCGCTGATCGGGATGGCGCTCTTCGCCATCCTGCCCTTCACCCGGCTGGTCCACATGTTCAGCGCCCCGGTGAAGTACCTGTTCCGCCCGTACATCGTCTACCGCAGCCGTGACCCGAAGCAGCTGGCCGAGGGCCGGACGCGGCGCGGCTGGGAATCCGTGGAGCCCTGAGCATGCGCGCACTGACCGTCGTCCCGGGCAGCGCGGGATCGCTGGCCGTCACCGACGTGCCCGACCCGGAGGCCGGCGACACCCGTCTGCTGGTCGACGCCATCGCCCTGGGCGTGTGCGGCACCGACCGCGAGATCACCGCGGGCGAGTACGGCTGGCCGCCGGAGGGGCGGGAGCGGCTCGTCCTGGGTCACGAGTCGCTCGGCCGGGTCGGCACGGCGCCGCCCGGCAGCGGCTTCTCCCCCGGCGACCTCGTCGTCGGCATCGTGCGCCATCCCGACCCGGTGCCGTGCGGGGCGTGCGCCCGCGGCGAGTGGGACATGTGCCGCAACGGCCGCTACACCGAGCACGGCATCAAGGAGGTCGACGGCTTCGGCTCCGAGCGGTGGGCGATCGAGCCCGGCCACGCGGTGCGCCTCGATCCCGGTCTCAGCGGCGTCGGCGTGCTCATGGAGCCGACGACCGTCGTCGCCAAGGCGTGGGAGCACATCGAGCGGATCAGCGAACGCGCCTGGTTCGACCCGCGGACCGTCTTGGTGACCGGCGCCGGCCCGATCGGCCTGCTGGCCGCCCTGCTCGGGCGGCAGCGCGGCCTGGACGTGCACGTACTCGATCGCGTCACCTCCGGCGTCAAGCCGCAGGTCGTCGAGGCGCTCGGCGCGACCTACCACTCGGGACCGGTGGACGAGGTCACCAGGGCGCTGCTCCCCGAGATCGTCATCGAGGCCACCGGCGCGACCCAGGTCGCCATGGAGGTCATCGCGACCAACGCGCCCGCCGGCATCGTCTGCCTGACCGGCGTCTCCCCCGCGGGCCGCCGGCTGGTGATCGACGCGGGCGCGTTCAACCGCAACCTCGTCCTGGAGAACGACGTCGTCTTCGGGTCGGTCAACGCCAACCGCCGCCACTACGAGCAGGCCGCCGAGGCCCTGGCCCGGGCCGACACCGCCTGGCTGGAGCGGCTGATCACGCGCAGGCTCCCGCTGGAGCGGGCGCACGAGGCCTTCGAGCCGGGCGACCACGACGACATCAAGGTCGTCATCGACCTCGGCGGCCGGATCGGTTAGGGCACGAAGCGGTAGCCCATGCCCGCCTCGGTGATGAAGTGGGCGGGCCGCGCCGGGTCGCGCTCCAGCTTCCTGCGCAGCTGCGCCATGTACTGGCGCAGGTAGTGCGTCTCCTTGACGTGGTGGCGTCCCCACACCTCGGTCAGCAGGTGGCGCTGGCTGACCAGCTTGCCGGGGTTGCGCAGGAGGATCTCCAGCAACCCCCACTCGGTCGGGGTCAGGCGCACCTCGCCGGAGATCGACTTGGTGTTCAGGTCGATCGTGTGGTCGCCCACCTGGATCCTGGCCAGCTCCTCCTCGTGCAGCCCCACCCTGCGGGTCACCGCCCGGATGCGGGCGAACAACTCCTCGATGTCGAAGGGCTTGGTCACGTAGTCGTCCGCTCCCGCGTCCAGCGCCTCGATCTTGTCCTGGCTGCTGAAGCGGCCGGTCAGCACGAGGATG
The DNA here is from genome assembly GCF_013761175.1 of Nonomuraea soli. Lineage (GTDB taxonomy): Bacteria > Actinomycetota > Actinomycetes > Streptosporangiales > Streptosporangiaceae > Nonomuraea > Nonomuraea soli. The sequence continues at coordinate 166,268 of NZ_JACDUR010000002.1, read as the reverse complement.
GGGACGCCCGTCCAGCCGCGCAGGCCGTGGATGACGTCGACGCCGTCGAGGTCGGGCAGGCCGAGGTCGAGCAGGACCAGGTCGGGGTGCGACTCGGCCGCAAGGCGCAGCGCCGTGCCGCCGTCGGGGGCGACGGCGACCTCGTAGTGGCGGGCGGCGAGGTTGATGCGGAGCGCGCGCAGGATCTGCGGCTCGTCGTCGACGACGAGGATGCGCGTCATGGCTGCCTCCGGAGAGAAAGGATCATGGTGAGGCCTCCTCCTGGGGTCTCGTCGGCGACGAGCGTGCCGCCCATCGCCTCGGCGAGCCCGCGCGACAGGGCCAGGCCGAGCCCGACCCCGGTGTGGTTGTCGCGGTCGCCCAGGCGCTGGAAGGGCAGGAAGACCCGGTCGTGCGCCTCTGCCGGGATGCCGGGGCCGCGGTCGATCACGCGGATCTCCACGTGCTCGCCGTGCCGGCTCGCGGTGACCAGCACCGCGGCGCCGGGCGGGCTGTAGCGGACCGCGTTCGCCATCAGGTTGACCAGGATGCGCTCCAGCAGCGCCGGGTCGGCGACCACCTCGGGCAGGTCGAACGGGATGTCGCCGTCGATGCGGTCGCCGAGGTGGCCGAGGTCGTCGACGGCCCTGGGCACGACCTCCTCCAGCGCGGTCGGGTGCAGGACCACCCCGAGCGCCCCCGCCTGCAGCCTGCTCATGTCGAGCAGGTTCTCCACCAGCCGGTCGAGCCGTACCAGCGATTCTCCGGCGGTGGCCAGCAGTTCGCGCTCGTCCTCCTGCGACCAGTCGATCTCGGTGTTGCGCAGCGACTCGACGGCCGCCTTGGCGGAGGCGAGCGGGGAACGCAGGTCGTGGCTGACGGCGGCCAGCAGCGCCGTCCGCGTCCTGTCGGCCTCGGCCAGCGGCCCGGCCCTGTCCGCCTCCTCGCGCAGGCGCCGCTGGTGCAGCGCGACGGCGACCTCGGCGGCGAACGCCTCCAGCACCCGCCGGTCGCCGGCCTCCAGCAGCCTGCCCCGGGCGGCGAGCACCAGGTCGTCGCCGACGACGACGTCGGTGTCGCCCTGGCCAGGGCACAAGACGGGCGGCCCGCCCGAGGTCGCCAGGATGCGCCAGTGCCGCGGTGCGGCCCGGTCGTCGGGCTGGGGCGCGCCCGCGCGCTCCAGCAGGGTGACGGAGGTCAGGCCGAACGTCTCGCGCGTGCGGTCCATCAGCGTGGGCAGCGCCGCCTCGCCGCGCAGCACGTGCCCGGCGAGCGTCGACAGCAGCTCGGCGTCCGCCCCGGCCTGGGCGGCCTCTCTGGTACGGCGGGCGGCCAGGTCGACGATGGTGCTCACGGCGGCGGCCACGAGCACGAAGACGATCAGGGCCAGGAGGTTCTCCGGGTCGGCGATGGTGAACCGGCCGAGCGGCGGGGTGAAGAACCAGTTGAGCAGCAGCGACCCGCCGACGGCCGCGGTGATCGCCGGCCAGGTGCCACCGGCGAGCGCCACGGCGACCACCGCGCACAGGAAGATGAGGATCTCGCTCGGCAGCGACAGGACCTCGCGGAAGGGGCTGAGCCCGGCCGTGAGCAGCGGCATGCCGGCGACGGCCAGCACCCACCCGGCGATCCTGCGCCTGCGGGTCAGCGCCGCGCGGGAGCGGGGGCCGCGGCGGCGTCCCCTCCTGGCCTCGGCATGGGTGATCATGTGGACGTCGATGCTGCCCGAGCGCGCGGTCGTCTCGACGCCCACGCCCCGGGAGAACAGCTGGGCCAGGCGCCCCCGGCGCGAGGCGCCGAGCACCAGCTGCGTGGCGTTGACCCCGCGGGCGAAGTCGAGCAGCGCCCTGGGGACGTCGTCGCCGACGACCTGGTGGTAGGTGCCGCCCATCGACTCCACGAGGGTGCGCTGCCGGGCCAGGTCGGCCGGGTCGGCGCCCGCCAGGCCGTCGGCGCTGGTGACGTGGACGGCCAGCAGGTCGGCGCCCTTGCCGCGGTCGGCGACGCGGGCGGCCCGCCTGACGAGCGTGTCGCCCTCCGGGCCGCCGGTCAGGGCGACCACGACCCGCTCGCGCGCCTCCCAGGTGCCGCTGATGCCGTGCTCGGCGCGGTAGCGGTCGAGCTGCTGGTCGACCTTGCCCGCCACCCACAGCAGGGCCAGCTCCCGCAGGGCGGTGAGATTGCCCTCGCGGAAGTAGTTCGACAGCGCGGCGTCCACCTTCTCCGGGGCGTAGACGTTGCCGTGCGCCATGCGGCGGCGCAGCGCCTGCGGGGACATGTCGACGAGCTCGACCTGGTCGGCGCGCCGTACGACCTCGTCGGGGACGGTCTCGCGCTGCGGGATGCCGGTGATCTCCTCGACGACGTCGTTGACCGACTCCAGGTGCTGGACGTTGACGGTCGAGATCACGTCGATGCCGGCGTCGAGGAGCTCCTCGACGTCCTGCCAGCGTTTGGCGTGCTTCGAGCCCGGCACGTTGGTGTGCGCCAGCTCGTCGACCAGGGCGACCCTGGGCGCCCTGGCGATGATCGCGTCGACGTCCATCTCGGTGAAGCTCGCCCCCCGGTGCGTCAGCAGCGCGCGGGGGACGACCTCCAGGCCTTCGAGCAGCTCGGCGGTGCGGGGGCGGCCGTGGGTCTCGACCAGGCCCACGACCACGTCCCTGCCGCGCTCCCTCGCGCGGCGTCCCTCGCCGAGCATGGCGAAGGTCTTGCCGACGCCGGGGGCGGCGCCGAGGTAGACACGCAGCCGGCCCCTGGTGCTCACGGCCTCGTGTCCAGCGCGAGGTTGAGTTCGAGCACGTTGACGGCGGGTTCGCCCATGAAGCCCAGCGCCCGGCCGGTGGTGTGCCGCTCGATCAGCGCCCTGACCCCGGCCAGGTCCAGACCGCGTTCTGCGGCCACGCGCGGGGCCTGGAGCTCGGCGTAGGCCACCGAGATGTGCGGGTCCAGCCCGGAGCCGCTCGCGGTGACGGCGTCGGCGGGCACGACCGCCCTGACGTCGCCTCGGACGGGGACCGTACGGCCAGCGGCGTAGTCCTCGCCGGGCTCGGCGCACTCGACCGTCAGCCCCTCGTAGGTATCGGTGAACGGCCGGGCGGGGCAGGCCTGGTTGACGCTGACCGCCCGGTCGGGGAAGACCTTCAGCACGGCGCCGACGCCGTCGCCCGTGCAGTACGGCCGGGCGCCGCTCACGCCCTCCAGCTCGCCGACCGCCCGGGAGCGGGCGCAGACCTGGGTGAGCAGCGACGGGCGGTCGGGCGTGTCCAGCACGTCCTCGGGACCGAGGTTGCTCGCGGCGGTGGAGAGCATGTCGTAGCCGTCGCCCGCGGCGCTGGGCCGCGACTGGAAGTACTCCCTGTGGCCTTCGAAGGACTGGCCGACGAGCGCGCTGCCGACGGTCCTGCCGTCCTTCTCGATCAGCGAGCCGTTGGCCTTGCCGTGGAACAGGGCCTGGGCGACACCGGTGGTGACGAGCGGATAGACGAGGCCGAGCAGCACGGTCATGACAGCGACCGCCCGGAGCGCGGCCAGGTGCGGGCGGATCCAGGCGTTTCTCACAGCAGTCCCCCGATCAGCAGGTCGATGAGCTTGATGCCGGCGAACGGCGCGATGATGCCGCCCAGGCCGTAGAGGCCGAGGTTGCGGGACAGCAGCTTCGAGGCGCTGCTCGGCCGGTAGCGCACGCCCCGCAGGGCCAGCGGGATCAGCGCGACGATCACCAGGGCGTTGAAGACGACCGCGGCCAGGATCGCCGACTGCGGCGAGCCCAGGCGCATGATGTTGAGCGCGTCGAGACCGGGATAGACCGCCGCGAACATCGCCGGGATGATCGCGAAGTACTTGGCGATGTCGTTGGCGATCGAGAAGGTCGTCAGCGCGCCGCGCGTGATGAGCAGCTGCTTGCCGATCTCCACGATCTCGATGAGCTTGGTCGGGTTGGAGTCGAGGTCGACCATGTTGCCCGCCTCCTTGGCGGCGCTGGTCCCGGTGTTCATCGCGACACCCACGTCCGACTGGGCCAGGGCGGGGGCGTCGTTGGTGCCGTCACCCGTCATGGCGACCAGGCGGCCGCCCTCCTGCTCCTTCTTGATCAGGGCGAGCTTGTCCTCGGGTGTCGCCTCGGCCAGGAAGTCGTCGACTCCCGCCTCCTCGGCGATGGTCTTGGCGGTCAGCGGGTTGTCACCGGTGATCATGACGGTGCGGATGCCCATGCGGCGCATCTCGTCGAACCGCTCGCGCATGCCCTGCTTGACGACGTCCTTGAGGTGGACGACGCCCAGGACCCTGTCCTTCTCGGCGACCACGAGCGGGGTGCCACCGGAGGCGGAGATGCCGTCGACGACGCGGCCGACCGCCTCGTCGGGGGCGCCTACCCACGCCATCACCGCGGTGGCCGCGCCCTTGCGGATCCGGCGGCCGTCGACGTCGACCCCCGACATGCGGGTCTGGGCGGTGAACGGCACCCACGCGGCGCCCCGCAGCTCCCGCTCGCGCAGGCCGTAACTCTCCTTGGCGAAGACCACTATCGAGCGGCCCTCGGGGGTCTCGTCGGCCAGCGACGAGAGCTGGGCCGCCTCGGCGAGCTCGTGCTCGGTGACGCCCTCGGCCGGGACGAACGCGGCGGCCTGGCGGTTGCCGAGGGTGATGGTGCCGGTCTTGTCGAGCAGCAGGGTGCTCACGTCGCCTGCCGCCTCGACCGCGCGGCCCGACATGGCCAGGACGTTGCGCTGCACGAGGCGGTCCATGCCGGCGATGCCGATCGCGGACAGCAGCGCGCCGATCGTCGTCGGGATGAGGCAGACCAGCAGGCTGACCAGGACGATGCCCGACACGCCGTCGCCGGTCAGGGCGAGGGAGTCGGCGATGCCGGGGTTCTCGGCCTTGGCGTGGATGGCGAACGGCTGCATGGTGATGGTGGCGACCAGGAAGATGATCGTCAGCGCGGCCAGCAGGATGTTGAGGGCGATCTCGTTCGGCGTCTTCTGCCGGTCGGCCCCCTCGACCAGGGCGATCATGCGGTCGACGAAGCTCTCGCCGGGCTTCTGGGTGATCTTGACGACGATCTCGTCGCTCAGCACTTTCGTGCCTCCGGTGACGGCGCTCCTGTCGCCGCCCGACTCGCGGATGACCGGGGCGGACTCGCCCGTGATGGCCGACTCGTCGACGCTGGCGATGCCCTCGATCACGTCGCCGTCGCCGGGAATGATCTCCCCGGCGGCGACCACCACGACGTCGCCCTGCTGGAGCTCGGTCGCGGCGACGGTCGTGCCCGAGCGCAGCCGGGCCATGGTGTCGCGCTTGGCGGCGCGCAGGGTCGCCGCCTGCGCCTTGCCGCGGCCCTCGGCGACCGCCTCCGCCAGGTTGGCGAAGAGCACGGTCAGCCAGAGCCAGGCCACGATCGCCCAGGCGAACAGGCTCGGCTCGACGACGGCCAGGACGGTGGTGAAGACGGCCCCGGCCTCGACGATCAGCATGACCGGGTTGCGCCAGAGCGTGAACGGGTTGAGCTTCCTGAAGGCGTCGAGCAGCGACGCGACAGTGAACATCAGAGCAGTCCTTCGGCGATCGGGCCGAGCGCGAGCGCGGGCAGGAAGGTGAGCGCGACCAGGACGACGGTGACGCCGACGACCAGGCCGACGAACTGCGGCCGGTGCGTGGGCAGCGTGCCCGCCGACTCGGGGACCGGCTTCTGCGCGGCCAGCGATCCGGCCAGGGCCAGCACGAAGATGATCGGCAGGAACCGGCCGAGCACCATGCACAGGCCGAGCGCCACGTCGTACCACGGGGTGTTGACGGTGACGCCGCCGAACGCGGAGCCGTTGTTGTTGGAGGCGCTGGTGAAGGCGTAGAGGATCTCCGAGAAGCCGTGCGGGCCGTCGTTCAGCATCGCCTTGACGCCTTCCGCGTTGCCCATCGCGACCGCGGTGCCGGTCAGCACCAGGAGCGGGGTGACCAGGAAGTACAGCGAGGCCAGCTTGATCTCGCGGGCGCCGATCTTCTTGCCCAGATACTCAGGGGTGCGGCCGACCATCAGGCCGGCGACGAAGACGGTGATCACCGCAAGGATCAGCATGCCGTACAGCCCGGCTCCGACACCGCCGGGGGCGACCTCGCCGAGCATCATGTTGACCAGCGTCATCATGCCGCCGAACGGCGTGTAGCTGTCGTGGAAGGAGTTGACGGCGCCGGTGGAGGTGAGCGTGGTGGCGGCGGCGAAGGTGGCCGAGTTGGCGACGCCGAAGCGCACGTCCTTGCCCTCCATCGCGGCGCCCACCGCCTGCGGCACGGTCGCGTCGCCGGCCAGCTCGAAGACGTTGGTGAGCACGACGCTCGCGATGGCCAGGGTGGACATGACGGCGAGGATCGCGTGGCCCTGCCGCACCTGGCCGACCATGCGCCCGAACGTGCGCGTCAGGCAGATCGGGATCAGCAGGATCAGGAAGATCTCGAACCAGTTCGTCCAGGCGGTGGCGTTCTCGAAGGGGTGGGCGGAGTTGGTGTTGTAGAAGCCGCCGCCGTTGGTGCCCAGCTCCTTGATGACCTCCTGGCCGGCCACCGGGCCGCCGGTCAGGTTCTGGGTGCCGCCGACGAGGGTCTCCACCGAGTGCGGGCCCGTGAAGTTCTGCACCACGCCGCCCGCGACCAGCACCAGGGCGCCGACGAAGGCGATCGGCAGCAGGATGCGCAGGGTGCCACGGACGAGGTCGACCCAGAAGTTGCCGATGGTGTCGCTGCCCCTGCGGGCGAAGCCCCGCACCAGCGCGATGGCCACGGCCATGCCGGCACTGGCCGACACGAAGTTCTGTACGGCCAGCGCGGCCATCTGGGTGAGATGGCCCATCGTGGACTCGCCCGAGTAGGCCTGCCAGTTGGTGTTGGTCACGAAGCTGATCGCGGTGTTCCACGCGATGTGGTCGGGCACCGCGTCGAAGCCCAGGCTCAGGAGGAGCTTGTCCTGCAGCCGCTGCATGCCGTACACGAACAGGACCGAGACCACCGAGAACGCCAGCAGGGCGCGGGCGTAGCCGCCCCAGCGCTGCTCGGTGTCGGGCCGCACGCCGAGCAACCGGTAGACGCCCCGCTCGACCGCCGTGTGCTTGGCACCGCTGTAACAGCGGTACATGTGGTCGCCGAGCGGCCGGTAGACCAGGCCGAGAGCGACGATCAGGGAGAGAATGAAGATCCAGCCCATGGTCAGAACCGCTCCGGGAACAACAACGCGGCGACCATGAAGATCACCAGAACGATCGCGGCGGACAGGCCGATGGCGTTGACAGCGCTCACAGCCGCTCCACCGCCTTCACCACGAACCCGAAGATCACGAAGATCGCGATCGTCAGGGCGACGAAGATGACGTCACCCATGTGCAGCTCCTCAGCTCGATTCGGCCGCCGTGGACAGGCGGTCACAGATCCAGCTAAGTGGGGTTTATGTGGCGTTTGGCCGTTCTTGACGGCTTCCCGACGCCCGCGCCGGAAAAACTGACGCGTTCCATACGCCTCAGGCGCGCAACAGCACCAGCGGCACGGGTCCGCCCGGCCGGGCGTCCTCCGGGACGGCGGCCAGGGCGTCGCCGAGCGCGGCGCCGTTGAGGAAGGCCGGGCGGTCGCCGCCGAGCGGGCGCACGCCGTCGCCGTCCCACACCACAGGGACGATCCGGGTACGGCCGGGCGCCGGGCGCACCGGGACGGTCAGCGGCATGCGCGGCAGCGCGGCGAGCGGACGGCCCGACAACCCCGCCAGCAGCGGGCCGAGGACGGTGTGGGCGGCGGCCAGCGCCGCGAACGGATGGCCCGGCAGGCCCACGACGTACGGGCCGCCGCGCGGGCGCGCCAGGAGCTGGGGATGGCCGGGACGGCACGCCACCGCGTCCACGATCCACTCGGCGTCGTGCGCGGCCAGCAGGCGGCGCAGCCCGTCGGTCGTGCCGACCGAGGTGGAGCCGGTGACCACGACGACATCGGCGTCGCCGGCGGCCTCGACCGCCCGCCACAGGGCCGTCTCCGGATGGTCGGGCACGTGGACCAGCCCGGCGGGCTCGCCCCCGAGGCCGGCGATCAGGGAGGGCAGCAGCGGCCCGAGTGCGTCGCGGACCGTGCCCGGCGCGGGCACACCGGAACGGGCCAGCTCGTCACCGGTGACCACCGCGCGCACCACCGGCCTGCCACGCACGAGAAGCTCGTCGTACCCGCAGGTGGCGGCCAGCCCGATCAGGGCGGGACCGACCGGCGTGCCCGCGTGCGCCAGCCGCTCCCCCGCACCCGCGTCCTCTCCCGCGGCACGCACATGCCTGCCGTCGGGCAGCTCGGGACCGGACACCAGGTCACCCGCCCCGCCACCCGGCCCGCCACCTGCCCCGTCACCCGCCCCGTCACCCGGCCCGCTACCCGGCCCGTCACCTGTCCCGCCACCCGGTCCGCCATCTGCCCCGCCACCTGTCCTGAGGGCGACCTCCACCGGGAGCACCGCCCGCGCGCCGGGAGGCACGACCGCCCCGGTCGAGATCTCCACGGCGCACCCCGGCGCCAGCCGGGCGCCCGGCCACGAGCGGCCCGCCCGCGCGACGCCGACCACCCGCCACGGGCCCGTGCCCGCGACCGCGTAGCCGTCCATCGCCGAGGTGTCGAACGCCGGGAGCGGCGTCGCCGCCAGGAGCTCCTCGGCCAGCACCAGCCCGGCCGCCGCGGCCAGCGGCACCCGCTCGGGCGGGGCGGGCTCGGCCGCGGCGTGGGCGAACTCCCTCGCCGCCGCCCAGGCGACGTCCTGACGGGTACCCGGTTGCGCGGTGGTGACCATGCTCCAGGGTCTCATCCGCGCGTTTCGCCTGCAGGTCGGCACGCTCACCGCCGAGACAGGCGGCGGCTGCCGGTATTTGTACGCGGTGGCCCGATCACCCCTTACCTACGCTTGCCGATCGGTGCACCTCCGTGCCGTGCGACGCCGCCTCCGCCGCCGCGACAGGTGTCAGGTGGTCCGCGCATCCCGCGCGGACGATTCCAGCCTTCCGAAGGGATTCACCATGTCCAACCTGACCACGTACGCCCGCAAGTCGCTGCGCCTGCTCGCGCTCGTCGCCGCCCTCACCGCGGGGGCCGCCGCCCCGGCACTGGCCGACCCCGGCGCCGGTCCCGGCGACGACGCCGGAACCGCGAGAGCCGCCCTGCCGCCCACCGATCCCGGCATGTGGTGGATCATGAACAACGGCTTTCCGCTGCAGGACAACGCGGTCGCGGGCGTACGGCTGACGCAGCTGCCGCCGGGCTCCAACCCGGTGTTCTTCGGAGTCCTGTGGCATTTCACACCCGTCCCCGGCAAGGCGAACACGTACTTCGTGGAGAACCACAACGCCGGCTGCCTCGACATCGCCGACGGCATCTCCCAGAGTGCCGGCGCCGGCATCGAGGTGAACGCCTGCGACGGCACCCTCAGCCAGCAGTGGGTCACCCCGTTCCACGGCGGTGTCCGCTACGGCATGACCAACGTCTGGAGCAACCTGGCCGCCACGGTCAAGGGCTCGCCGGTCCCCAACGCCAAGCTGCACCAGCAGCCGGTCAACGGGTCGGCGGCGCAGAGCTTCGACATGCCGTTCTTCGGTTTCTGACCCGATCCGGGCGATCAACCGGTTTGAAAGGCGGCGGCCCTATGCTTCCCCCATGCGTCTGGCCGCCTCCCTCCCCCTGTTATCCCTGGCTCTCACCGGCCTCTTCCTCACCGCTCCCCTCGCGGGCACCGCCCACGCCGCCACGTGCTCGCGCGGCAGCGGCCCCGACCTGTCCGGTCGCGACCTCACGCAGGCGACGCTTCCCGAGGATCTCAGCTGCGCCAACCTCCGGGGCGCGAAACTGGCCGGGGTGCGCCTGCCGTCCACGCTCGTCAAGGCCGACCTGCGCGGCGCCGACCTCGCCGAGGCCGACCTGTCCGGCGCCGACGCCCGCTCCGCGCTCTTCACCAAGGCCGACCTGCAGGACGCCAAGCTGTACAACGCGCGCCTGGAAGGAGCCGACTTCCGCCAGGCGCGGCTCGACCGGGCGGCGCTCTACTCCGCGCAGCTCGACGGCGCCCGGTTCGAGGGCGCGAGCCTGGTCTCGGCCTCGCTGTACGGCGCCGACCTGAGGAAGGCCGACTTCAGCAAGGCCGACCTCGGCCAGGCCGGCATGTACGGCAGCCTGCTCATCGACACCGTCATGCGCGAGGCCACGCTGACCGAGGTGATGCTCTACACCTCCACGATGACCGGCACCGTCTTCGACGGGGCCGACCTGACGCATTCGCGGCTCGACGGCTCCGACCTCACCGGCGCCACCTTCAAGGGCGCCACCGTCAGCCGCGTGGACCTGCGCGGCTCGCGCGGTCTCGACCTCGCGGGGAGCAAGGGCATGCCCGCCGACCTGCCCGAGGCGCCCGCCGACTGCACGCCGGGCAGCGGCCACGACTTCTCGGGGCAGGACTTCACCGAGATCACCGAATTCCCCGACGATCTGAGCTGCGCCGACCTCACCGGCGCCAAGCTCGACGGCGTCGACCTGTCGTCGATCAAGTTCCGCAAGGCGGTGCTGCGCGACGTGTCGGCCAACGGGGCCTCGCTGCGCTACCTGACCGGCGCCGACCTGAGCGGCGCGCGGCTCGCCGGCGCCCAGTTCGTCAGCGGCAAGCTGGAGGGCGCCACGCTGGTCGGCGCCGACCTCACCGACACGCGCTGGACCAGCGCCGACGCCCGCAAGGCCGACTTCCGCAGCGCCACGCTGATCCGCGCGCGTTTCCAGAGCGCGATGCTCGCCGGCGCCCGCTTCGCCGGCGCCGACGTCACCGACCTCGACCTGGGCCGCGGCGACACCGGCGCCGACCTGTCCGGCTCGCACTCGACCATGTCGCTCGGCTGGAAGATCTTCTGGGGCGTTCTCGGCGCCGTGCTGCTGCTGATCGGCTACGGCATCGTGCGCGGCTCCGCCAGGCGCCGCCGCGCCCTGCGGGAACGTGAGGCCCGCACCGCGGCCAGGCTCGCGCAGGTCAGGGAGGAGCTGGCGGAGGAGGTGACGCGCTTCGGCGAGGCCATCGACGCCGCCGACGGCCGCACCGGCGAAGCGGGCACGGCCGGCGCGGCCGACTGGCACCGGATCCTGGACGCCTACGAGCAGGCCCGGGACCAGGTGGAGAAGGCGAGCGTGATCGGGGAGCTCAACCAGGCGCGCGAGACGCTCAACCGGGGGCGCAAGGCTCTCAAGCGCCTCACGAAGGGCTGAGTCACCAGGTCACGGAGAGCGACTGCACGCCGTACACGGCGCTGAAGGCGCGGAAGGCCACCTTCTCGTACGGCTCGGCCAGCGCCAGCCCGGGGAAGCGCCGCAGCAGGGCGGGGAAGGCGATGCGCATCTCCATGCGCGCCAGCGGCGCCCCCAGGCAGTGGTGGACGCCGTGACCGAACGCGAAGTGCCCGATGGCGCCCCGGGTGACGTCGAGGCTCTCCGGGTCGTCGATGAACAGCGGGTCGCGGTTGGCGGCGGGCAGCGAGACGATCACCAGCGAGCCCTCCGGCAGGATCTGGCCGCCGATCTCGACCTCGGCCGTGGTCGTGCGCGGCGGCATGGTCTGCACGATGGACAGCCATCGCAGGAGTTCCTCCATCGCCGCTTCCATCCGCGCCGGGTCGTCGCGGACCATCGCCAGCTGCTCCGGGTGGCGCAGCAGGGCCAGGGTGCCAAGGCCCAGCATGTTGGCGGTGGTCTCGTGGCCGGCCAGCAGCAGGAGGCCGGCGATGCCGACCAGCTCGTCGGCCGACAGGTCGTCACCGTGTTCGCGCACGAGCATGCCGATCATGTCCTCGCCGGGTTCGGCGTAGGCGCGCTCGACCAGGCTCGCCATGTAGTCGCGGTCCTCGCGCTGGGCGGCCGCGCGTTCCTCCATGGGCAGCGAGAAGTCGACCAGCCGCGACGAGCGTTCGTGGAACTCGGCACGGTCGGCGTACGGCACGCCGAGCAGCTCGCAGATCACCAGCGACGGCACCGGCAGCGCGAAGTGCTCGACCAGGTCGGCCGGTGGCCCGGCGCGCTCCAGGTCGTCGAGGGCCGACTCGACGATCTCGGCGATGCGGGGTTCGAGCCGTTTCATCCGGCGGGCGGTGAACTCGCCGGTGAGCATCTTGCGCAGGCGGGTGTGCTCGGGCGGGTCGAAGCCGATCAGCTGCCCGGCCCTGAGTCTGGCGCGCTCGTCGGGGTCGAGCTTGTCGACGCCGGGGAAGGAGGTCCTGGCGCTGCTGAAGCGCGCCGGGTCGGCGAGCACCTGGCGTACGTCCTCGTGCCGGCAGACGACGTACACGGGCTTGCCGAAGGGCGAGTCGAGCCGCAGCATGCCCTCGCCGTCGCGTACGCGGGCCAGTTCGCCGACCGGTCCGAACCCTTCGCGCTGCATGTGGAGCGGCAGTTCTGGCGTCATCGCCTGTCCACCCATCTGGGAGTCGAGGGACTTTCGCGGCGTGCGCGTTGATGCCCGCGCTTCTCGGGAGGCAAACCGGATCCGGGGTGATCGTCTCGGGCGCGCACACGCCGGCCTCGCGGACGGCCGCGGCCGGGTCCTGCCGCCAGCGGCGCCCTCCAACCAGGTGAGACGGCGCCCTGCCCGGTCCTGAGAAGGTCAGTCGCGCTCGAGCCGGTCGAGGTAGGCCGTCAGCAGGGTGCGGCCGTGCGCGAGCATGGCCGGGTCGCCGTCGCGCGAGTGCTGGAAGGCCAGGCGCAGAGCCACCCCCGCGGCCTCGATGGCCAGCCGCATCGCGCGCAGCGGGTCACGCAGCGGCGGCAGCCCCGCCTCGTCGATCGCGAAGGCGTACAGCCGTTCCGCCAGGATGTCGCCGCCCTCCTGGGTCTGGCCGGCCGGCAGGAAGGAGGCGCCGCCCGGCCGGGTGTCGGCGAAGTCGACGACGGTGAAGCCGGGCACGGTGCGGCGCATGCCGGCCGTCTCCTCCAGGACGATCTCGGCGGCGCGGCGCCAGGTGAGGTCGTGCTCGGCGGCGGCCCTGCGGCGCAGCCGTACCAGGAGCAGGTCGAGGTTGCGCAGCGCCAGGGCGCGCATCATGCCCGGCTTGCCGTCGAAGAACTGGTAGACGGTCGCGGCGGGCACCCGCGCGCGCCTGGCGACCTCGGCCGTGGTGAGGGCGTCGAAGCCGACCTCGTCGAGCAGGCCGGCGCAGGCGTCGAGGATGCGTTCGACCCGCTCGATGCTGCGCCGCTGGACCGGCCTGCGCCGGACGCCGGAATTCTCCATCGCGCTCTTAACATAACACCTCGTCATGTTCTAACGTGATGCTCCGTCATGTTCGCGGAGGCAGCGTGTGAGCGACGTCAGGATCGGTGATCCGCCGAGGGTCTCCTTCGGCTGGATGGCGTTGCTGTCCCTGGCCCAGATGGGCGTCATCATGGCGGCCACGGTGGGCGGCCAGATCCTGCTGCCCTCCCAGGTCGCCGCGATCGACCCGGTGACCAAGGAGGCCTCGCTCGCGGTGGTGCTCGCGGTGGCCGCCGTCTGCACGGCCGTGGCCAATCCCCTGTTCGGCGCGATGTCCGACCGGACAAACTCCCGCTTCGGCCGCCGCAGGCCGTGGATCGTGGGCGGCGCCCTGCTCAGCTCGGCCGCGCTGGCGTTCCTGGCCTTCCAGGAGACGATCGCGGGCCTGGTGGCCGGCTGGGCGGTGGCGCAGCTGGCCTTCACCGCCGCCCTGGCCACAGCCATCGCGACCGTGCCCGACCAGGTGCCCGTCCTGCAGCGCGGCAAGGCCTCGGCGCTGGCCGGGGTGGGGCAGCTCAGCGGGCCGCTGCTCGGCGGGGTGGTGGCCACGGTGCTGCTGACCGGTTCCCGGCCGGCGTTCCTGGCCATGGCGGTGCTGGTGCTCGCGCTGATCCTGCCGTTCGGGCTGTTCACGCGCGAGCCGCGCACCGAGCCGTGCCCGCCGTTCTCGATACGCGACTTCGCCCGCGGCTTCTGGGTCAGCCCGCGCCGCCATCCCGACTTCGCCTGGGCCTGGCTCAGCCGCCTGATGATCACGCTCACCCTCGCGATGGGCATCGGCTACCTGCAGTACTTCCTGCGCGACGCCGTCCACTACCCCGCCGACTCGGTGGAGCAGGGCGTGGTGGTGCTGGTGGCGGTCTTCACGCTCGCCAGCGTGGCCCCGACGCTGCTGGCCGGATGGTTGTCGGACCGCACCGGGCGGCGCAAGCCCGCCGTCTTCCTCGGCGGGCTGACGATGGCGGCCTCCGCCCTCGTGCTCACCGCCGCGACCACCTGGGGCGCCGCGATCGCCGCCGCCGCGCTCCTGGGCGCCGGATACGGCATGTTCGCCGCCGTGGACCAGGCCATGGTCACGCAGCTGCTGCCCGCCGACGCCGACCGCGGCAAGGACCTGGGCATCGTCAGCCTGTCGAACTCCGCGTCGAACACGCTCGGCCCGGTCATCGCCGCCCCGCTGGTCACCTCGGCCGGCGGCTATCCGCTCATGTACGCCGTGGCGGCGGCCTTCGCGGTCGCCGGGGCCTGCCTGGTCTGGAGGATCCGCGGTGTCCGCTGACCGCCCGTGTGACCGCCCGTGTGACCGCCCGTGTGACCGCCCGTGCTGACTCGGTGGGGCCGGGCGCTCGACCCCGATGCCGTGCTGCCCGAATACCCCCGGCCGCAGCTGGTGCGCGACAGCTACGTCAACCTCAACGGCCGCTGGGAGTACGCCTTCTCCTCCGATGACGATGAGGAGCCGGAAGCCTACGAGGGCGAGATCATCGTGCCGTTCTCGCCCGAGGCGCCGCTGTCCGGGGTCGGACGGCAGCTCAGGCCCGGCCAGACCCTGTGGTACCGGCGCACGCTGCGCCTGCCCGACGGCTTCGCGGTCCCGGGCGGGCGCGTGCTGCTGCACTTCGGCGCCGTGGACCAGGAGTGCGCGGTCTTCCTGGACGGCGTCGAGGTGGGCGCGCACGAGGGCGGCTACCTGCCCTTCACCTGCGACATCACCGGCAACCCTGAGGGCGTCCTGGTCGTGAGGGTGCGCGACGACACCGGCGCCGGTGCGCGCGGCAAGCAGAAACTGGAGCGGGGCGGCATCTGGTACACCGCCCAGTCGGGCATCTGGCAGACCGTGTGGGCCGAGTCGGTGCCCGCCGTGCACGTGGAGCGGCTGACGCTCACCCCGGACCTGCCCGGATCGGCGGTCGCGGTGACCGTGCACGCGCCGGAGGGGAACGCCCTGGTCGAGATCTCGGCGCGGGGCACGCCCGTCGCCTCGGCGACCGCGCAGGCGGGCACGCCCGTCGTGGTCCCGGTGCCCGGCGCCCGGCCGTGGAGCCCGGAGGACCCGTTCCTGTACGACGTCACGGTCACGCTCGGCCAGGACCGCGTCCGCGGTTACTTCGGCATGCGTTCGTTCGGGGTGGGCCCCGACGCCGACGGCGTGCCCCGCCTGCTGCTGAACGGCCGGCCGTACTTCCACGCCGGGATCCTGGACCAGGGTTACTGGCCGGACGGCCTGTACACCGCGCCCTCCGACGAGGCGATGATCCACGACATCGCGACCATGAAGCGGCTCGGCTTCACCATGCTGCGCAAGCACATCAAGGTCGAGCCGCTGCGCTGGTACCACCACTGCGACCGGCTCGGCATCCTCGTCTGGCAGGACCTCGTCAACGGCGGCGAGCCGTACCGGCCGTGGGTCGTCACCGCGCCCGTGCTGACCCCGCTGCGGCTCGACGACCGGCGGCACCGCGTGTTCGGCCGCGGCGACGCGGCCGGGCGGGCGCGGTTCGAGTCCGAGGCGCGCGCGTGCGTCGAGCACCTGCGCGACGTCGTGAGCCTCGCGCTCTGGGTGCCCTTCAACGAGGGCTGGGGCCAGTTCGACGCCGCGCGGGTCGCCGCCGAGCTGGCCGCCCTGGATCCGACCCGTCCGGTCGACCACGCCAGCGGCTGGCACGACCAGGGCGCCGGCGACCTGCGCAGCCTGCACGTCTACTTCCGCCGCTTCCGCCCTCCGCGGCCCGACGGGCGGGTGCTGGCCCTGACGGAGTACGGCGGCTACAGCCTGCCCGTCGAGGGCCACGTCTGGGGCGGCGGCCGCTTCGGCTACAAACGGTTCGACAGTGCCGTACGGCTCGGCGCCGCCTTCGCCCGCCTGCATCGCCGCGAGATCCTCCCGGCGATCGCCCGCGGCCTGAGCGCCACCGTGTACACCCAGCTCAGCGATGTCGAGGACGAGCTGAACGGGCTGCTCACCTACGACCGCGAGGTAGTCAAAATGGACGAGGACCTGGTCCGTTCGATCAACGAGAGGCTGAAGCTGGCGTGACCCACGAGCGCGAGATCACCGAACCCGTCGACCTGTGCCTGCCCGGCGGGCGGCTCAACCCGGAGGCGGTCGGCTGGACCAGGCGGCCGCTGCACCGCGCCAACCTGCGCGGCTGGGGCCGGCGCAAGCGCTGGGAGTACTGGGGCATCGTCACCCCCACCCACATCGTCGGGCTGGTGGCGGCCTCGCTCGACTACGCCGGGCTGCACGGCCTGTACGTGCTGGACCGCGCGTCGGGACGGGAGAGCACCAAGGACGTGGTGGTGCCGCTGGCGCGCGGCGCGGTCATGCCGGACCGCAGCGGCGCCGGCATGGCCTCGGTGTCGGGCGGCGGGCTCCGCATCGACCTGGCCGACCATCCGGGCGGCACCACGATCCGCGCGGTCTCGGAGGCGATCGAGCTCGACGTCGAGGTCGGCAGGCCCGGCGGGCACGAGTCGCTGGGCGTGGTCGTGCCGTGGGGCGCCGACCGCTTCCAGTACACCGTCAAGGACCTCGGCCGCCCCGCCCGCGGCACCCTCAGGGTCGGCTCGCTGACGCACCAGATCGTCGACGCGTTCGCGGTGCTCGACCACGGGCGCGGCAAGTGGCCCTACTCCGTCGTGTGGAACTGGGCGGCGGGCTGCGCGCCCGGCCGCGCCATCCAGCTCGGCGGCAAGTGGACCGACGGCACCGGCTCCACCGAGAACGCCCTGTTCCTCGACGGCCGGCTGCACAAGATCGGCGACGAGCTGGAGTGGCTCTACGACCGCCACGACTGGAAGCGGCCCTGGCGCATCACCGGCCCTCGTGTGCAGGCGGAGTTCCACCCCTACCACGAGAAGATCGCCAAGACCGCCCTGCTGGTCGTGGCGAGCGAGACCCACCAGTGCTTCGGCCACTTCACCGGCCGCGCCCGCGCCGACGACGGCTCGTGGATCGACCTCGACGGCCTCACCGGCTGGGCCGAGGAGGCACGCAACCGCTGGTGAGCTAGATCCGTGACAGGGCGCGATCGCTGACGAAGCACAGCAGGCCGAACTCCCGCGCCCTGCGGTGCGCGAACTCCGCCAGCTCGCGGCTGTCGGCGTAGTCGAGCGCGTAGACGTCGACGTCGAGCTGCAGCAGCTTCTCGGCGATCGACGCGTGCGTCTCCAGCACGTCGTCGGGCCAGGGCGCGTAGTGCTCCTTGTCGGTCCAGCGGGCCGAGAACGACTCGAACAGCACCCCGTCGACCAGCTCGGCCAGCCTGGGCAGCAGGGCGAACCCCCGGTTGGCCAGCAGGTAGTCGGGCCTGGCCTCCTCCCTGATCGCCGCGATGAGGGTGAGCAGGTGGGGCAGGTCCTCCGGGTAGGTGTACTCCAGGTTGAGCGTGTCGAGGAAGAGCCCGGCGAACCCGGCCTCCATGGCCCTGCGCGCCTGCCCGATCACGTGCGCGGCCCAGCGCGGGTCGCCGACGTGGACGTAGGCGCCTCCCCAGTCGGGGTTGCGCTCCTGCCGGTGCCAGGGCGCCTGCGGCCCCGGATCCTCCGACAGGGTGAGGTAGCCCAGGGGCCGCACGCCGCGCGAGCGCAGCCACGCCAGCTCGCCCGGGCTGTAGAAGCCGGCCTGCAGGACGACCATCTCGAATCGCGCCAGGCTCTCCAGCCGGTCGGCGCCGTAGTAGAAACCGATGGGCTCCGTCATCCGTGTTCCTCGCTGATCCGGTCCAGGGCGAGCACCGTGACGTTGCCCGCGAAGCCGTACTTCCGGTAGAGGGCCCGCGCCGAGCGCACGTTCTCCGGCCGGACGGCGTAGTCCGTGGCGAGCACGGCCTTGCCCCGGCGCCGCAGCGCGAGGGCCTCGGCGAGGTTCTCCTCGCACCAGTCCTCGACGCAGCGCCGGTCGGTGGCCTGGAAGAACAGCTCCTCCATGCCGATCCCGTCGATGGCCTCGGTGTAGCCGGAGAAGTGCCGCAGCTCGGGCGAGTTCTGCGGGACGATCAGCATGCCCGGCCTGCGGGCCTTGGCGTAGACGCTGATCCTGATGATGAGGTCCGCCATCCGGCGGCCCAGGCTCTCGCGGGTCTCGCCGCGCACCAGCTTCAGGTCGAGCTCCTCGTAGGCGAGGGGCGTGTCGAGGTAGACGCCGTCGAACCCGGCCGCGATGGCCTGGTCGACGCGCGGCCTGACGACGCTCTCCCACCACAGGTTCTCCCAGTAGCGGACGAAGTGCTCGTCGGGCCAGTCCTGCCAGCGGTTGAGCACCAGCCCGGAGTCGCGCACGCCCGGCCACTCGTGACGGAACTCCTCGATGGAGCCGATCTCGAAGTAGGCCAGCACCAGCTTGGCCGAGCCGCGCAGCCGGCCCACCTCGTCCGCGCCGAAGTGGCCGCGCGTGCTCCCGTCGCGGGACAGGTCGATGATCGCGAGCTGGTGGCCCGAACGTTCGAGCTCCTCCAGCCACCCGCTCCCGTACCCCTGGAGCTGGTAGGCGAAGGACGTCACGGAGTCCAGGGCCGGTGGCGGCGGCACGGGCGGCACCGGCGGCACGGCCGGGCCGGTGGAGCATGACATCATCGCGAGGGCCAGCACGCCCGCGGTCACCGAACCCGCTCTCATCTCACCTGGTTCCTCGTGTGGCCGGGTGGCGCCGGGGTTGCGGCGCCGGGATCAGCAGGGTGCGGATCTCCTCGAAGCGCTGGTTGGCCTCGTCGTAGTCGTCGGGGCGCCCGATGTCGAGCCAGTAGCCGTCGTACTCGAACACCCGCGGCGGGTCGCCGGCTGCCATCAGGTCGAGCACGAGCTCGTCGAAGCCGAGCGGCATGCCCTCCGGGTACGAGGCGATCGTCTGCCTGGACAGCCCGTAGACGCCCATGCTGACCAGGTAGCTCAGCAGTGGCTTCTCGCGGAAGGCGGTGATCTTCCCCTGGTGGGTCTCCAGGACCCCGAAGTCGACCTTGACGATGCGCGGGGCGGTGGCCACCGTCAGCGGCGCGCCCGAGCCGAGGTGGTGGTCCAGCACCTCGGCGTAGTTGAGGGTCGTCAGCACGTCGCCGTTCATGACCAGGAAGTGCTCGGGCAGCCGGTCGCGGATGGCGAACAGCGGGCCGATCGTCGACAGCGGCGCGGACTCCTCCGTGTAGTCGACGTCGATGCTCCAGCGCGAGCCGTCGCCCACGAACGCCCTGATGAGCGGGCTGAGGTGGCCGACGGCCAGGGTGGCGCGGGTGAACCCGTAGGCCCGCAGCTGCTGCAGGATGATGTCGAGGATCGCGTATTCCTCGCCGATGGGGACCAGCGGCTTGGGCAGCGCGGAGGTGTATGGGCGCAGCCGTACACCCCGCCCTCCCGCGAGGATGACCACGTGCATGAGGTGCCTCCTGTTAGCCGTATTGCTGGACGTGCCGCAGACTCGCCAGGGCGAATCCCAGCAGGATGAGCAGGAACAGCACGCTCGCGCCGAGGAACACGGCGATGTCCGCGAGCGAGGTGCGCGCGGCCGGCAGGACCAGCCACACCCCCGGATGCGCTGCGAGGGCCAGTCCCTGGGCCACGCAGAGCTGCCGGATCTTGCCCTGGTTGGCCAGGACGAACGACAGGAAGTAGGCACCGCCGACGACCACGTGGGCCACCGCCATGAGCGCCACCTCCGGCGCCACGGGATCGGCCCGCGACAGTACGGCCAGCAGCAGCGCGGCGAGCGCGCCGAGCGCTCCCAGGCATTTCAGCAGCCCGCGTCTGAGCAGCCTCCGGCTGCGCAGGACGAACTGGCGGGGATACCTGACCCGTCCCATCAGCGCCCGCGCGTCGTCCTCGAACCGGTGGGTCCGGTACTCCAGGATGCCCATCCCCAGCACCAGCGGCACGCCGGCGATGGCGATGTCGGCCCGGTCGAGCACGTACCTGGCCTCGGCCTGGAGCAGGAAGACCGCCGAGGCCATGCTGTAGACCAGCGGCAGCAGCATCGCGGCCAGGTCGGCCCCGGCCAGGGGCCGTCCCGCCGTGGCGTCGTCCCCGGCGCGGCGGGTCATGACCAGGGCGGCGACGAAGATCCCGGTGATCGAGCAGATGCCCAGTCCCACCGCCGCCAGCGCGGCGCGCGGTCCCGAGAGGGCGAGGTAGGCCACGCCCGCGATCACGCCGGGGGCCATGAGGACGGCCAGGCGGATCTCGGCCCGGTAGAACAGCAGCACGGCGGAGGCCATCTGGAAGGCCATCTGCCCCATGCAGAGCACGATCAGCCCGGCGCCGCCCCCGTACCACACGGCCAGGGAGCCGATCATGACCATCGCGGCGGCGACCCCGCCCAGCATGGTGATCCGTAACGCCCGCCCCGCCGCCGCGGGCCGTCCCCTGCCGAGCAGCCCGTAGGCCGCCCTGGCTCCCGTGCTGCCCCAGATCCACCCGACGGCCGTGGTCAGCACCAGGCCGGGCATCAGGTAGCGCACGCCCACCAGCGCCGACGCGGCGGGCAGCAGCGCGGCGGGCATGGCGTACAGCAGCCCGTGCGCCATCTGCGCGAACGGCCTGGCCTGACGGGGAGCGGCGTCGGGGACGACGGGACCGGCGACCACGGCGGGCAGCCGCGCGAACGCGGCCTGGGCCAGCTCGAAGACGTCGTTGAAGCCGTAGCTGTCGCGCGCGATCCTGTCGGTCACGCCGTCCGACTCCAGCGCCGCCGCCACCTGCAGGGGCTCGACGGCCCACTCGATCCGCGGCAGCATGCGCCGCACCAGGTCGTCGACGGAGGCCAGGTCATCGGTGAGCGCCGTCATGGGACCAGCTCCCGGTAGACGCGGCGGTAGTCGTCGAGCGACTTCTCCAGCGTGAAGCGCTCCAGCATGCGCTCGCGGGCGGCCTGTCCGAGCTTGGCCCGCAGCTCGGGGTCGCGCAGCAGCGTGAGGCAGGCCTCCGCCACACCCTGCGGGTCGCGGGGCGAGACGATCAGCCCGGCCTCCCCCACCGCCTCGGCCAGCCCGCCCACGTTGGTGGCCACCACGGGCCTGCCGCAGGCCATGGCCTCCACAATCGTGTAGGGGAAGCCCTCGGAGATGCTGGTCAGCACGACCAGGCTGCCGGCGTGGTAGGCGTCCACCGGGTGGTCGACGCGGCCCGCCAGCGTGGCCACCCCCGACAGGCCCAGTTCCCCGATCAGCTCGGCGCAGCTGCGCGCGTAGACGTCGCCCTCGGGATAGCCGCCGAACATGCGCAGCCTGGCCTCGGGCAGCTCCCTGTGGACCAGGGCGAAGGCGCGGATCAGGGTGTGCAGATCCTTGAGCGGGTCGATGCGGCCCATGAACACGATGGTCGGCTCGTGCGGCTCGCCCTGGGCGACGGGGAAGTCCACCGGGTCGACGCCGTTGTACATCGTGCGGATCCTGGCCAGGTCGGCACCGTTGCGCAGCTGCCAGCGGCTGTTGTACGACGAGTGCGGCGCGATCCGGTCGGCCACCTGGTAGGCCGCCCCGACGAGCCGCCGGTAGAAGCCGAGCAGCAGCACCCTGATCCCGTGGGAGACGGGCTCGGCCAGGTACTGCAGGTATCTCTCGCGCAGCCACACCCCGTGCTCCGACAGCACGATCGGGGTGCCGTGCCGCCACTTGGCGGCCATGCCGATGAGGGCGCTCACGCCGTTCATGGCCAGGTGCACGATGTCGGTCTCGACCGGGGTCACGGTCAGCGGGCGCAGCATGCGGCCCATCAGCCGGGCGGCGATCACCGCGTCGTGCAGGCTGATGCCGTCGCCCCTGTTCCAGTACCAGGCGTCCATGAGCTGCGTCAGCGACTCGTTGGTCGACAGGGCGCCGATCAGGTCGCCGCCGTCGTTGGAGTAGCAGAACAGCCGGTGCAGCACCGACAGGAACCGGTCGCTGTCCTCGCCCAGGACGGCGGGCGTGAGCATGACCTCCAGGAAGTCGGCGTAGATGTGATGGAAGGCGTCGCCCGCGTACGGCTTGGCGATCCGTGGCGGAACCGGCTCCCAGATCGGCATGGAGACGACGTTGCGCAGGTTGGCGGGGGCGCTCCAGATCGGCTGCTCGCTGCCGTCGACGGTGAGCGTCACGACGTCCCAGTCGTAGTCGGGCATGCCGCGGATGAGCTGGTCCATCCAGACGCTCACACCGCCCATGGCGAAGGGGTAGGTGCCCTCCGACACCAGGGTCACCTTCACGGCAGCACGCTCGCCGGGACGGTGACGGGGGTGGCGGCCGGCAGCGTCACGGTGGAGATGGAGTCCCCGCCGTAGCTCGCGTATCCGGTGGCCTGGGCGCCGGTCAGGTAGACGGTCCCGGCGGAGGGGGAGGTGACGGTGACGGTCCCCGCCGCCCGGTCGTGAACGGCGTCGGCGCCCGCCGACAGCGCGGCGAAGTGGGCGTTGCGGCTGGCGACGTAGCCGGCCAGGTCGGGCCAGGCGGGTGTCAGCAGCGGCGCGCTGTAGTAGAGGGCGTACTTGTCGAGCACCTTGTTGAGCCAGTCGAAGACCAGGCTCTTCTGGTTGTTCTCGTAGGCGCGCAGGTTGCCCTGGTGGAAGGTGTGCACGTAGACCGAGCCGGTCATGACGTGCTGCAGCGCCACGTCGGACTCGTGGCCGAGTATCTGCGTGTAGGTCTGGTCGGCGGGCCAGTAGGGGAAGCGGCCGTTCGGGCCGTAGTAGGAGTTGTAGAACAGCGTCTCCTCGGCCGGCGTGGTCACGTGGTAGGCCACGTTGGTGGGCCAGTCGGGCACGATGAGCAGGCTCGGCTCGAGCGGGTGGTGGATGCCGCAGTTGAAGCAGCCCGGCTGGTGGCTGCCGAACGACATGTTGCCGTGCAGGTACAGCACGCCGGCGTCCTTGGCGGCCTGGAGCAGGTTCTGGTTCGAGGCGGCCAGGCCGTAGTCGGTGGGCGGGCCGATGTCGTCGTTCGGGTCGGGGTTGTAGACGCCCAGCCCGGAGTACTCCCCGGTCTTCAGCACGGTCGCCGGGACGGGCAGGCCGACGGTGGTGTTGTGGGTGATCTCGTAGTGGCTGGTCGCGTAGTCGGTGAAGTTCATCTTCGGGTGGGTGAAGGTGTGGTTGATCCACCGGAAGTCGGCGGCGCGGCAGCGCGAGTAGCTGGTCAGCCCGTCGGGGTTGGTCGAGGTGCAGGAGTTGGGGGCCAGGGGGTCGTAGCCCTCGCCGTTGTAGGCGAGGTTGAGCCGGAAGTCGGAGGTGAGCGGGCGGTTGCGGAAGGTGTTCTGGGCGTTCCAGGACCGTACGGCGTCCGCGCGGGTCAGCCGGTAGCCCGGGTCGGTCTCCAGGGTGCCGTTGGCGTAGAGGTGGTCGGTGTGGTTGAACCAGTCGTCCACGTCGGCCGACAGGTAGCGGCGGTGCTCGCCGAGGAACAGCCCTCGTGAGGCCCAACGGAGCGCGCCGTACACGAGCAGGTTGGCCTGGAGCAGGTACTGGTTGGAGGTGAAGGTCAGTGCCAGCCGCTCGCGGCCGTCGGCGGAGGTGGAGCGCACGCCGAGCACGTTCGCGCCCGACTGCAGGACGGGGTCGGCGGCGCAGCCGGCCTGGAGGGAGGTCCGGTAGACGTAGGAGTAGGTGATCGGGATCACCGCGGCCGGCTTGACGTAGCCGAAGACGCCTGAGCCCTGTGCCGTGAGGGTGGCGTTCAGCGGCGTGCCCTCGACCCCGCCCTCGCTGACGCCGCGCAGGCAGTAGTCCTCCGGCCAGGTGCCGTAGCTGGTGTAGAGGGAGACCTGGCGCACGGCGTAGTCGCGCTCGTAGGCCCACAGGGTGTTCCACTCGGTGCCGTCCAGGCCGCTGACGTAACCGGAGCCGTCGAAGTAGAGCTGCGAGTGGTTGGTCAGCAGGATGGCGTTGTACTTGCCGGCGCCGCCGGGCCGGATCAGGGTGGCGCCGGTCAGCGGCTCCGTCCTCGTCCTGATCACGTCGTACGAGGCGCCGACGCGGTCGAGCGTGGCCTTCCAGGTGGCCAGGCCGAAGTCGTCGTCGTCGACGGCGACGATCAGGGCGCGCAGGGCGACCTGGTCGGTGGCGGCCGGGGTGGTCAGGGCGGTCGCCGCGGCCTTTCGCTGCGTCTCGACCTTCACCTTGCCCGTCTTGATCGGGAGGCGGCCGGGCGTCGTGGCGGGTCTGTCGGGGGCCACGCGAGCCCGGACGGGATCGCCGTGGGAGTGCCCTGGTTCCGGCTGTCCGGCACCGGTCACCGTCAACAGGAGCGGCAACACCAGGAGGGCTTGGAACGATCTAAGTAACGACGTGCGCTTACGCATTTTCCCACCCCTTGATCGATGACCTCGACCAACAGAGGGAGTCTGAATTAGAGCCGTTTCTTCTTGATTTCTCCTACGTTTCACACAACGCTGATCGTAGACTCGCCCACCGAGGATCCGCCGCGGAGGAACTCATGAACTTCTCCATTCTGGGAGGACTTGAGGTTGTCCGCGAAGGGACGTTAATTCCCATACGTTCCGTGAAACAGAGCATTCTTCTCGCAATCCTTTTGTGTCGAGTGGGCGAGTTGACTCCGACCGATGTTCTGGTCGACGCCCTCTGGGGTCCCGACCACCAGGAGGGCAGCGCCACCCGGCTGCGGCTCCACATCCACCGCCTGCGCCGCCTGCTCGGCGACACCGCCCAGATCACCTACCGGGCGCCCGGCTACGTCCTGCACGTCCCGCCGCAGACCATCGACAGCTGGCAGTTCGAGGCGCTGGCGGGCGAGGCCAGGCGCTTCATCGACACCGGCGACCCCACCCGGGGCAGCGACCTGCTGCGCTCCGCGCTCGACCTGTGGCGCGGGCCCGCGCTCAGCGGGCTGGAGGGGGTGCCGCTGCTCCAGCAGGTCGCGGTACGGCTCGCCGAGAAGCGGATCAGGGCGCTGGCCCTGCGCATCGACGCCGACCTGGCGCTGGGCCGCCATGCCGACCTCATCGGCGAGATCCACGGCCTCGTCCAGGAGTACCCCCTCCAGGAACGTTTCCGGGCCCAGCTCATGACCGCCCTCTACCGCGACGGGCGCCAGCCCGAGGCGCTGCAGATCTACCGCGAAGGACGCGATCTGCTCCGCACCGAACTCGGTTTGGAACCTTCCATCGAGCTGAGCCGCCTCGAGCACGCCATCCTCAACCGCGACCCCTCGCTGCTGCCGCGCGTGACGGAGAGGGAACCCGCCCCGCCCTTCCAGGCCGGATTCGTCGGCCGCGCCCGCGAGCTGGTCGAACTGTCGGTGGTGGTCCGCCGCACCCCGCTCGTCACCCTGGTCGGGCCGCCCGGCGTGGGCAAGTCTAGGCTCGCCCGCGAGCTGGGCGAACGCGAACACCTCAGCTATCCGGGCGGCATCTGGACCGCCGACCTGGCCAACGTCTCCCCCTCGTCGCCGACGTTGTGGGCGACGGCCACCGACCGCGACGGGAACACGCTGC
Organism: Nonomuraea soli; assembly: GCF_013761175.1. GTDB lineage: Bacteria > Actinomycetota > Actinomycetes > Streptosporangiales > Streptosporangiaceae > Nonomuraea > Nonomuraea soli. Next base: position 140,603 of record NZ_JACDUR010000002.1, on the reverse strand, counting down.
CCCTGGCCGAGCTGCTGTGGCGGTTGTCGGCCTCGCCCGCGCTGCTCATCCTCGACAACTGCGACCCGCTGCGGCAGGAGTTCGCCACGCTCACCCGCGACCTCCACCACACCCTGCCCGAGCTGCGCATCGTGGCCACCTGCCGGCAGCGCCTGCCCGCCGAGGGTCAGTCGGTCTGGCGCGTGGCGCCGCTCGCCCTGCCGTACGAGCAGACCGTGCAGGCCGTGCGCTCCTCGCCCGCGGGCCAGCTGTTCATCGAGCAGGCGTCGTCGGTGGACCGCGAGTTCACGCTGTGCAAGCACAACGCCGCCGAGGTGGCCCGCATCTGCCGGGCCGTCGACGGCATTCCGCTGGCCCTGGAGCTGGCCGGACAGCTGACCGTGTCGATCCCCGTCGAGCAGCTCGCCGTCCGGCTCGACCGGCAGCTCGACCTGCTGGCCAGGTCCGGCGGCGACACGCCGCGGCACGCCTCGCTGCGCGCGGCGATCGAGTGGAGCTACGCGCGGCTCAGCGGCGAGGAGCAGAGGGCCTTCGACCAGCTGTCGGTGTTCACCAGGCCGTTCAGGATGGAGGACGCGCGTACGGCCCTGGCCAGGGGCGGGATGGGCGTGACGGCCGAGCGTATGCGCGATCTCGTGGGCATCTTCATCGAGCATTCGCTGCTGTACGTGGAGCGGGCTCAGGACGGCACGCGGTACCGGCTGCTGGAGATGTTGCGGCAGTACGCGGCCCAGCAGCTGGCCCGCTCACCGGCGGGGTGAGGCACAGGGGCGAGGCCTAGGGCCGCTCCATCGGGAACAGGATCGGGCTGAGGAGGTAACGTCCGCGTTCGGCGGTGGCCGGGTGCGCGAGCCGGGGCACGATGACCTCGCGCAGGTCGGCGATGAGGTCGCGCACCTCGCCGGGGTCGAGCCAGACCGCGTGCTGCCGGTATCCGACGAGGTCGGCCGCCGGGTCGGCGCCCTCGCGCTCGAGATAGGCGTTGAACTCGGCCTGCATGATCGCCATGGCGGTGGCGAATCCGCGCCGGTAGTCGTCGCTCGTCATCGAGGCGACGGCCTCGGCGTCGATCACCGCCCGCTCCTCGCGCAGGCGGTACTGCCGCTCCACGGCGCCGCGCACCCTGCGCTCCTCGGCCACCTCCAGGATCCCGCCCGCCGCCAGCAGGTCGACGTGACGGTAGAGCGTCGCCTTGGAGACGTCGGGGATGCGTTCGCCCAGCTCGGACGTGGTCATGAGGCGGTCACCGCGCATGGCGTGAACGATCCGCAGCCGCACCGGGTGCGCCAGGAGCTCCAGGGTGTCCATGGTTCTATGTTCTCACATCTGCTACCTTTCTCAACTATGAGAAAGGAATGGATCGAGCAAGAGGTGGTCCTGGACGCCGGGCCGCTCGCCGTGCCAGGAACGCTCACATTGCCGTCCTCGGGCCCGGCCGGGGCCGGAGCCGTGCTGCTCAGCGGCGGCGGGCCGTTCGACCGCGACGCCACCGTCGGGCCGAACAAGCCGCTCAGGGACCTGGCCTGGGGGCTGGCCTCGCGTGGCGTCGCCGTACTGCGTTTCGACAAGGCGACCCACCTCGACATCACCCTGATGACCTCGCCGGGCTTCACCATGACCGAGGAGTACGTGCCGCACGCCGTGGCCGCGCTCGACCTCCTGCAGGAGCACGCCCGCCGGGTCTTCGTGGTGGGGCACAGCATGGGCGGGAAGATCGCGCCGCGGGTGGCCGCCGCGCGTCCGGGCGTCGCCGGCCTGGTGACCCTGGCGGCCGACGCGCAGCCCATGCACCGGGCGGCGGTGCGGGTGCTGTCCCACCTGGCCTCGCTCGGCGACGATCCCGCCGTCAAGGAGCTGGCCGAGACCGTCGCCCGGCAGGCCGCCGTCGTCGACGACCCGGGCCTGTCGGCAGCCACGCCCGCCGGGGACCTGCCGCTCGGGCTGCCGGGCTCGTACTGGCTCGACGTGCGCGACTACGATCCGGTGGCCGCAGCGTCCGCGCTGGAGCTGCCGATGTTCATCCTGCAGGGCGGGCGCGACTACCAGGTGACCGTCGCCGACGACCTGTCGTTGTGGAGAGCGGGGCTCGGGCATCGGCCCGACGTCACGATCCGCGTGTACGAGGCCGACGACCATCTGTTCTTTCCCGGAGAGGGACCCTCCACGCCGGAGAGTTATCTCGCGGCCCAACATGTCGATCCCGTTGTCGTCGAGGACATCGCCGAGTGGCTGCGGGAAAACATTTAGGCGAATACAGAACGCTACTCGGTCGTTAAAATGCGCGATAAAGCACTATAAATCCGTCAATTGCCTTACCCGACACCACCCGAAATGCGGGTAAGGATGTCACGGATCGCACGAACGACGTCGCCGGCGCCGCGCCAGGGCAGCGACGCGTGACCGGCCCCGGCAACCGGCCGGTTCTCGCCGCGGGGGACGGAGGCGGCGAACGCGTCGTAGAGCCGTCGCTTGGCGTCGATCTCGGCGAGCATGAGCGCCTCGGACTCCCCCGCCGACACGGCGCGCTTGAAGTCGTCGACGCCGGTCGCGGTCAGCACGATGAGCGGCAGGTCGGGCAGCGGGCCCGCCTTGCCGACCTCGTCGTAGTACCCCTTGACGGCCTTGACCGCGCGGAAGCCGTCCGATAGCCACTCGCGGCCGAGATGTGCCTCGACGAGAGGCTCGCGCACGTCGGGGGGCCAGCCGGCCATCATGCGGCCGAACAGGTCGCGGTAGAAGCCGATGATCTCGGCGGGCAGTTCGTCCGGCAGTTCCATGGCCTCGGGGTCGAAGGAGGCGCGCAGGTCCTGGAGCTCCTGCGGCATGGAGGTGTCGTAGTCCTCGTGGGCGGGATCCATGAGGACCAGCCCCGCCACCTCGCCGGGGAAGCGGATCGCGTAGAGGCGCGCGAACAGCGCGCCCAGCGAGTGGCCGACCAGCACGTACGGCCCGGGGACGCCCGCGACCCGCAGCAGCTCGCGCAGTTCGTCGACGGTCTCACCGGCCTCGGGCAGCCGCCCGGCGGAGCGATCGCTCCAGCCGGTGCCGGAGCGGTCGTAGACGACGGCGGTGGTCAGCTCGGCGACCCGTTGCTGCAGCCCCCAGTAGTCGAGCCCGGCCGCGCCCGCCCCCGCCAGGAACACCACGGACGGAGCCCCTGCGCCCGCGCTCCGCATGTACAGGCGGCGTCCGTTCACTTCGTGATCCATGACCATCCCACCGTTTCCATTCTTGGAAACGGTACCAGATATGGGAATATCAGGGAATGGACCTGCTGGAACTGCTCCTGCACCCCGTTCGCATGCGCATCGTGCACGCCATGTCCGCCGGCCGGACGCGAACCACCACCGAGTTGTGCGCGAGCCTGCCCGACGTGCCCAAGACGAGCCTGTACCGCCAGGTCGCCCTGCTGGCCGAGGGCGGGGTACTGGAGGTCGACGGCGAGCAGCGGGTGCACGGCGCGGTCGAGCGGCGCTACCGGCTCAACCGCGACCGCGCCTCGATCGGCCAGGAGGCGGCGGCCTCGATGTCGCTCGACGACCACCGGCGCACCTTCGCGCTGGCGATGACCGCCCTGATCGCGGACTTCAACGCCTACCTCGACCAGGAGGGCGCCGACCCGGCCGCCGACTCGGTCGGCTACCGGCAGCTCGCGTTGTGGCTCGACCCGGAGGAGCTCGCCGGGCTGCTGGCGACGGTGATCCCGGCGGTGCTCGCCCACGCCCGCAACGGTCCGGGCGAAGGGCGGCGGCTCTACCAGCTCAGCCCGATCATCTTCCCCCTGCGGCGCGAGTAGCGGCGCTCAGCCGAGCGCGTCCACCTTGCGCAGCAGCAGCGTGCGCTCGCGGTCGTTGCCGCACATCCCGGCCGCCCGCTCCAGCTCCTGCCTGGCCTCGGCGGTACGGCCCAGCCGGGCCAGCAGCTCGCCCCGCACGCTCGGCAGCAGATGCGAGCCCGACAGGCGCCCGCCCGCCGCCAGCGCCTCCACCATCTCCAGCGCGGGCAGCGGCCCCTCGGCCATCGCGACCGCCACCGCCCGGTTGAGCTCGACGACCGGCGAGGGCGCCACCCTGCCGAGCGCCTCGTACAGCAGCACGATGCGTTCCCAGTCGGTCCGCTTCACCGATTCCGCTCTGGCGTGGCAGGCGGCGATCGACGCCTGCAGGCCGTACGGGCCCAGACCCCGGCCGAGCGCGGCGGCGCGGCCGAGCGCGGCCTCGCCGCGGCGGATCGCCGAGCGGTCCCACAACCGCCGGTCCTGATCCTCCAGCAGGACGGCCTCGCCGTCGGGACCGGTGCGGGCCGGGAAACGGGCCGCGGTGAGCTCGAACAGGGCCAGCAGCCCGTGCGCCTCCGGCTCGGCGGGCAGCAGCGCGGTCAGCATCCTGGCCAGCCTGACCGCCTCGTAGGCGAGGTCGTGGCGCACGAGATGCTCGCCGGCCGTGGCCGTCGAACCCTCGGTGAAGATCACGTAGAGCACGCTCAGGACGCCGCCGAGCCGTTCCTTGCGGTCGGAGGCCGGGGCAGCTCGAACGGGACGCCCGCCGCGGCGATCGTCTTCTTGCCGCGGGTGCTGCGCGCCCGGATCGTCGGGACCGGCACCAGGAAGGCCGCGCGATCTCCTTGCCGGTGGTCAGGGGCCGTGCGTCCGACCCTCTCACCCCCAGGTCGAAGAGGTCAGCGGCGGATCGACATCGCGCGCGAGAGATTTTCCCGGCCGGGTGGGACCGGCGACGACGCCCCCTTGGCCAGCAGCCGCGGCTGCCCGCCGCCGTCGGCCGCGACCGCCCAGACATCGCCTGCTCTGCCGTACATGACCGTGTTCCCGTCGAGCCAGGCCGCCTGGTCGTCGACCTCGGCGGTCTCGGCGAGCGGGGTCTCGCGCATGGTGGCCAGGTCGAGCAGGTGCAGCCGCCACGCGCCGCTGGACATGCGCTTCTTGAACGCCAGCCTGGTGCCGTCGGGAGCGAGCGACGGGCACTCCACGTTCTGCCGCAACGTCCTGGCCCGCCAGGCGGTGTAGTCGCCCTCGACGAGGTAGGTGCGGCCCTTGGTGGAGACGGTGGCGTAGAAGCGGTTGTCGTCGGCGGCGAAGCTGACGCCCCAGTAGTTGACGTCGACGGAGTAGTGGCGTTTCCCGTCGATGAAGAGCGGGATCTCCTCCATGTTGGTGACGAGGTAGCCGGTCCTGGTGTCGAGGATGCCGGTCCAGGTGGAGAACCCGCCGCTGTTGTAGGAGTCCCCGGTGACGAAGACCGTCCAGGAGACCATGCGGCCGCTGGCCGACACGCGGGCCCTGCTGGGGATGCCCGCGATCCGCACGCGCCGTACCTCGCGCATCTCCGCGTCGAGGATGAGCGCGTAGGTCTTCGGCACCGCTCCCGGCTCGACGACGAGGCAGACCGCCGTGCCCGCCGCCTGGTAGAAGCGGTCGCAGCGCCGGTCGGTGCCGGTGATCATGCCGGAGGCGGTGTCCCTGACCCGGATGGCGTCGACCTCGCGCGGCGCCGGGGCCGAGCGCCACCACGCGTAGCCGGTCACGCCCAGGCCGAGCAGGAGTGCGGTCAGGCTGACGATCAGCAGACGTTTCATCCCAGCACCGTCCAGAGTGCGCCGAACAGGATCGAGGAGAGCATGCGGGCCACCGCCTGGCCGGTCTGGAGCCACGCCAGGCCGCTGGTGCGCGTGGCGTCCGGCAGGAGGGGGCCGGCCGCCGCCATCAGGACACCGTCGGTGGCGGCGTAGAACAGGCCGAGCAGCACCAGGATCACCAGTGCGTGAGCCTGCCACGCGAGCAGGCCGTAGAGGGCCAGCAGGAGTCCGTGGCCGGCCAGGAAGACCGGCATCCTGCCGTACCGGTCGGCCAGCCGTCCGACCGGGACGGCCGTGAGCAGGTAGACCAGGGCGGTGCCCAGGGGCAGGAGCGGGAAGAACTCGGGCGCCACCCGGTCCTGCAGCAGCAGGTAGATGAACGCGTCGCTGAGGGTCAGCAGGCCGAGCAGGCAGGCCAGCAGCAGGATGCGGCGGAAGCGCGGGTCGGCGGGCAGTCGCAGGCCCGGCCGCCGCTCCGACGGTGTCATCGACGGCGTCATCGACGGTGCGGAGGGCGCCACCCCCGAAGGCGCCGCCCCCACCAGCGTCAGCGGCGCCGGGGTGCGGTGGTCGCGCACGTAGAGCACGAGCAGCACCACGCCCAGCAGCCCGAGCGCGAAGCTCGCCACGAAGACCAGGTCGTAGGCGCCGCCCAGGGCCAGCAGGCCGAACGCGGCCAGCGGGCCGAGGAAGGCGCCGATGGTGTCCATCGCCCGGTGCACGCCGAACGCCTGTCCCTGACGCCCCGGCTCGGCGCTGAGCGAGATCAGCGCGTCACGCGGCGCCGTGCGCAGGCCCTTGCCGGCCCGGTCGACCGCCACCGCCGCGCCCAGGGCGGGCACCGAGGCGCCCGCCGCGAGCAGCCCGAGCCGGGACAGCGCCGACAGGCCGTAGCCGATCCCGGCCACGAGCTTGCGCCGCTGCCACCGGTCGGCGGCATACCCCGCGCCCAGCCGTACCAGCGCCGTGACGCCGAAGTAGAGCCCGTCCACCAGCCCGTAGGCCAGCGGGCTGAGCCCCACCACCAGCACCAGGTAGTACGGCAGGATCGCGGTGATCATCTCGGAGGAGATGTCGGTGACCAGGCTGACCGCTCCCAGCGCGGCCACGTTTCCGGGGACGGCCAGGAGCAGTCTGAGCCTGCTCAGCTGCGGTGTCGCAACGTACATCAGTGGCAGGCGTAGGTCGGGCCGGAGTCCTTGACCGAACCGTCCAGGCCGATGAGCTGGGTCTGGAAGGAGTCGGGGCCCAGGTTCAGCTTGACCACGCCGTAGGTGTCGGTCAGGCGCTTGAGGCTGTTGGGCTGGACGTTCTCGATGGCGTACGGCGAGGCTCCGCCGGTGCCGCCGATGATGGACACGATGCCCTGGGTGTCGGAGCCGCCGTTGGCGTTCTGCGGGCCGAACCGCTCGTAGTGGTGGTCGTGCCCGCCGAGCACCAGGTCGGCGCGGGCGTCGTAGAGGGCCTGGAAGGTGGCCCTGGCGACCGGCTGGTTGCCGTGCTCGCCCGAGCTGTACAGCGGGTGGTGCCAGTAGGCGGCGACGCACTTCTTGGTGTTGGCGGCCAGGTCGGCCTTGAGCCAGTTGAGCTGCGTGGAGCCGAAGTCGTTGGAGTCGAGCGCCACGAAGTGCCAGTTGCCGTGGTCGTAGCTGTAGTACGGCTTGCCGTTGGGGTAGGCGATCGACCCGAAGTAGGCCTTGTATCCGGCCAGCGAGCCCGCGGGGTCGTAGGTCTCGTGGTTGCCGGGGCTCGGGCGGGTCTTGCTCTTGAACGCGCCCCACGACTTGTCGTAGTAGTTGCGGAAGTCCGAGATCAGGGCGTCGTCGTACTGGTTGTCGCCCATGGTGATGACGAATTCGGGGTTCATCGCCTGCACGAGGGCGGCGGTCTTGGGGTGGATGCAGGAGCTGGAGCTGGCGGTGCACTGCTGGGCGATGTCGCCCGCCGCGGCGACGACGAAGCTGGTGCCGCCTCCGCCGGTGTCGGGGGTGACGTCCAGGCGGTCGATGTTGGGGCCGCCGTCGGTGCCGGTGGCGGTGGCCCGGACGGTGTTGGCGCCCGCGTTGAGGGTGACGGTGGCGGCCTGGGTGGTCCAGGTGGTCCACGCGCCGGTCGGCGGGAAGGTCAGGGAGGCGGCGTTCGCGCCGTTGACCGTGACCGCGACGGGCCGGTTGCCGGTGGCGGAGTTGTTGGCGTAGCGGAAGTCGAGGCGGTGGGGTCCCGCGGCGGCCGCGGTGACGCTCCACTCGATGTAGCCGCCGGTCGTGTTGACGTAGTCGACGAAGCCGGTGCCGGTGTACCCGGCGTGCTTGGTGTCGACGAACGCCTGGGACAGGGTGGCGTTCTCGGCCTGGTAGCCGGGTGCGGGGCCGGTGCCGCCCTCGCCGTACACCTGCATCTCGTAGAGGGAGTAGCCGTAGGAGGTGCCGCGCTGCGTGCCGTACATGCGGACGTAGCGTGCGGTGCCGGTGACGGCCGCCTCGTCCACGCCGCCGTCGCCGGTGCTGGTGGAGTAGGCGTCGGTCCAGGTGGAGCCGTCGGCGGAGAGCTGGATCCTGTACGTCTTGCCGTAGGCGGCCTCCCACGTGAGCTTGACCCGGCTGAGCTGCCGGCTCGCGCCGAGGTCGACCTGGAGCCACTGCGGGTCGCTGCCTTCGAGCGAGGCCCAGCGGGTCGTGGTGGTGTCGCCGTCGAAGGCGAGGGAGGCGGGGAAGGTGGCGTCCTCGACGGAGGAGGCCGTGGCCGGCTTGCCCTGCGAGAGCAGGGTCTCGGCGGCGGCCGCGGAGGCGGTGCCGCCGTTGAGGAGGGGGACGAGCAGAACGAGGGGTAAGAGCAGTCGTCTCATGAAGGATTCCCGGAAGTCAGGCAGGGGGACTTCAGGGCCGGGGCAGCTGAGACAGCTGAGCACGTCACGTCCCCGTGGGACGCCGCGCCAAGCCCTTCACTCCGCGATCCTGCAAGCACGCCGTGGCGTTGTCAAGAAAGTTAGGAAACATTCCTAACCTGAGGAGAGTTGGGCCTTGTGTGCCGATTCCCCACCCCATACTCTCCGCTGAGAGTTAGGAATCTTTCTTAACTAACCTGGAGAGTCCGTGAAAGTCTTCCTCGCCGTCGCTCTGGCGTTACCGATGCTGGTGAGCGCCACAACGGCCGACCCTCTGATCTCGCGCGGCAAGCCCGCGTCAGCCTCCTCCATCGAGGCCGCCGGCTTCGAGGCGGGCAAGGCGGTGGACGGCAGCACCTCGACCCGCTGGGCCTCGCTGGAGGGCAGCGACCCGCAGTGGCTGCGCGTCGACCTCGGCTCGTCGCACACCATCAGCCGGGTGCGCCTCAACTGGGAGGCCGCCTACGGCAAGACCTACAAGATCCAGACGTCCAACGACGGCGGCACCTGGTCCGACGTCTACTCCACCAGCGCGGGCGACGGCGGCGTCGACGACCTCACGCTCGCAGGCACCGGCCGCTACGTCCGCGTGCACGGCACGCAGCGCGGCACGCCGTACGGCTACTCCCTGTGGGAGTTCGACGTGTACGGCACGCCCGCGGGCGGCTCCGACACCACGCCCCCCAGCACCCCCGCCGACCTGCGCAGCACCGGCACCACGTCGTCCACGGTGAGCCTGGCCTGGAGCGCGTCGACCGACAACGTCGGCGTCACCGGCTACGACGTCTACCGCGGCGGCACCCAGGTGGCCAGCGTCACCGGCACCACCCACACCGACACCGGACTCACCGCCTCGACGTCCTACAGCTACACCGTCAGAGCCAGGGACGCCGCGGGCAACACCTCCAGCGCCGGCAGTTCCGTCACCGCCACCACGCAGCCCACCGGCAGCGGGCCCGCCGTGCCCTTCGGCAGCCACAGCCGGCCCTACGCCTCCGGCATGCTGCGGCCCTCGGGCAGCCAGGCGTCCCTGGACGCCCAGGTCATCGACTACTACAAGCGCTGGAAGGCCGCCTTCGTCCGCCAGAACTGCGGCAACGGCTGGTACCAGGTCATCTCCCCCGACGCCGACCACCCCTACGTGGCCGAGGCCCAGGGCTACGGCATGGTGATCACGGCGACGATGGCCGGGGCCGACCCGGACGCCAAGAAGATCTTCGACGGCCTGGTCAAGTGGAAGATCGACCACCCCTCCTCGATCAACCCCGACCTGCTGGCCGCCGAGCAGAACACCTCCTGCGTCAGCGTCAACGGCACCGACGCCGCCACCGACGGCGACATGGACGTCGCCTACGGCCTGCTCCTGGCCGACCAGCAGTGGGGCAGCTCCGGCACCTACAACTACAAGCAGCTGGCGATCAGGCACATCAACGCCATCAAGAAGGACGAGATCAACCCCTCCACGAACCTGCTGAAGCTGGGCGACTGGAGCAGCTCGGGCGGCGAGCACTACTACATCAGCCGCACCTCCGACTGGATGGCCGACCACTTCCGTGCCTTCCGCAAGGCCACCGGCGACGCCGCCTGGGACACCATCCGCAACAAGCACCAGAGCGTGCTCACCTCGCTGCAGTCCGGCTACGCCTCCGGCACCGGGCTGCTGCCCGACTTCGTGGTCAACACCAACACCAGCCCCAGGCCGGCCCCCGGCGAGGTGCTGGAGTCGGCCAACGACGGCCAGTACTACTGGAACGCCTGCCGTACCCCCTGGCGGATCGGCGACGACGCGGTCACCAGCGGCGACTCCCAGTCGCTCGCCGCGGCCCGCAAGCTCAACACCTGGATCAGGAGCAAGACGGGCGGCGACCCGAACAAGATCGCCATCGGTTACAAGCTGAACGGCACGCAGATCTCCAGCGGCAGCTCGGCGGCCTACTTCGCGCCGTTCGCCGTCGCGGCGATGACCGACACCGGCAGCCAGGCCTGGCTCGACGCGCTCTGGAACAAGATGGTCAGCACCGGCATCGACTCCAGCAGCTACTTCGCGGCCAGCATCCAGCTCCAGGTCATGATCACCGTCACCCACAACCACTGGGTGCCCTGACCTGTCCGCTGCCGTGGCAGGTGCGCGCGGTCGAACCGGTTCGACCGCGCGCACCACGGCTCAGAAGGCGCCCGTGCTGGTGCCTCCCGATCCGGTCGCCGGGGTGGTGACCGTGTTGTTGCCTCCCGGCTCCCACGCGTCGGCCGTGTCGGGGAAGTTCGCCTCCTGCCGCTTGACGCACTTCCACTCGACGGTGGTGTTCGGCGGCAGCTTGGAGATCGTCCCCGTCCACGTCGGGTAGGAGGTCGGCGACAGCTTCACCGCGCTGGCCACCGACCAGGCGCCGAGCTGGGGCACGTTGCCCACCGCGTACACCGACTGCCCGCTGGTGGTGGTGCCGTTGGAGCAGGAGAAGGTGACCGAGACCGGCGCCTGGCCGAGGGTGAAGGCGAAGGTCTTGGCCGAGGTGACCGCCGTCGAGGCCGACTTGGCGACGATCAGGTTGCCGCCCGCGTTGTACCAGCCGCTGGAGGCGGCGTCGAAGGCCGCCTTGGTGGCGTGCTGGGTCAGGGCCGAGCCGTTGAGCGTGACGGCCGACGCCTGGGTGTCGGCGACGAGCTCGACGACGTTCTGCCGCGAGGACGGCGCCCCGGTGTAGGTGCCGCTGGAGGCGGCGACGGTGACCGTGGCGGTCGAGCCGCTGAGCTGCTGGCTCAGCTGCGTGGTCCGTACGGCGCCGCCCTGGTAGGCGGTGCTGGCGCCGTCGTCCTCGTAGAGGGTGAAGCTGCTGGTGCCTCCGGCGTACACCCGCGCGACGAGCTCGTTACGGGTGGTGGCGTCGGTGCGCTTGCCCATGACGTTCATCGTCTTGTCGTCGACGAACATCTTGGGCAGGATCGCCCCGGCCCGCGCGAAGGCGGGCAGACGGAAGGCGCCGTTGACCCACAGCGGCCGGTCGGTGAACCACTGGCCGGTGCTGGTGAGCTTCTCCCCCGTGGCGTAGTCGTACCAGGTGCCGGCGGGCAGGTAGACGTCGCGTTTGCGCTCGCCCGCCCCGGCCACGACGCCCACGAGCAGGTCCTTGCCGATGAGCTTCTGGTGGCCCATCTCCCGCACGTTCGCGTCGTTCTGGTAGTAGTACGCCAGCGGCGGCACCACCGGCTCGCCCGTGGCGTACGCCCGGTGGGCGAGCGAGTAGTAGTACGGCGTCAGCTCGTAGCGTTGCCGCAGGCTGGCCAGGTTGCTGGCGGTGTGGCCGATCTGGTCGGGCGAGGTCTGCGCGCAGTTGCACAGGTTCTCGGTGTGCGGCCTGATCGGCACCTCGAACCAGGCGCCGTTGGCGAACCACTGGGTGTAGAGCTCGTTGAGGTCGGAGTCGAGCATCTCGCGGCGGAAGCCGCCGATGTCGGAGCCGTAGTAGTCGATGCCCGACATCGACATGTGCATCTGCGCGTTCTGCTGCTGGGCCAGGGCGGTCAGCTTGGAGCCGATGTCGGCCGACCACATCGCCACGCCGTGCCGCTGCATGCCGCCCGCGCCCGAGCGGGCCAGCATGAAGGGGCGTTTGGTGCCGGAGGTGTAGCCGCGGGCGATGCTCTGGGCCCACTTGAGGTTGTAGACGTTGTGGTAGTCGGCGTGGGCGTGCTTGCCGGGCAGTACCCCCGCGGTCCAGTCGGCCGCGTCGTACATCTCCGGCTCGCCCAGGTCGAGCCAGTGGCCGAGCACGCCCTGGTTGATGAGCGGCTGGCGCTTGGTGGTGTGCCAGTAGTCGCCCGCCGCGTCCTGCGTCCAGTCGATCATGCCGCCGCGCCCCCACCAGTCGTTGGTGGTCAGGTAGGTGGGCGCGCACGAGGAGCATCCGGCGCGGACCAGGTAGCCGCGGGTGGCCATGTCGGCGTGCTCGGCGTTGTTCTTGCCGATGTACGACTCCTCGATGGTCATCAGCCCGAGGCCCTCGGTGGACGCCAGGGAGGAGATCTTGGTGGCCGGGTTGGGGAAGTTCGCGGTGTCCCACGCCAGCGTGCCCATCCGCGTGTTGTCGGATCCGGCCGTGACGCCGCCGAACCACTGCAGGTCGAGCACGAAACCGTCGACGGGGAACTTCGCGGTGCGCAGCGTGGCCAGCCGGTTGTCGATCTCGGTCCAGTTGTCGTAGCCGAACTCCGACACCCACATGCCGAAGGCCTTCTTCGGCGGCACCGGCGGCCTGCCGGTCAGCTCCATGTAGTCCTTGCGCAGGTCGGGCAGGTCGGCCCCGGTCATCGTGTACCAGCGCACCTGGTCGCCCCAGGTGTCGACGGTCCACGGGTCGCCGGTGAGGTTCCACTCCTGCTTGTAGACCTGGTCGAGGAAGAAGCCGTAGTTGAGGTTGGAGGCGCCGACCGCGAACAGCACCGGGATCTGGGCGTTGCCGACCGGCCCGTTGTCGGTGTCGTAGGCCATGGCGTTGCCGTAGGCGCCGCCGGGTGTGCGGGTGCGGCCCACCCAGTCGCCGTCGGCGCTGCCGCCCATGAAGAACTGCTCGCCCAGGCCGTAGGCGTTCTGGATCGAGCCCTTCGTGATCGACAGGCCCTTCCACGCGGCCGACAGGTTGCGCGGGCAGGCCTCGTACAGCAGCCGGGTGGGGTCGGAGACCTTGACGCAGAGCGTGCCGGCCGTGACCTCGACCTTCATCGAGGCCGTGGTGAGGATGTTGCCGCTCTGGTTGAAGCTGGTGGGTCCTGTGTAGGTGGTCTTGGCCACCTGCGGTGTGGTGAACAGCGGCGACGAGGTGCCGGGGCTGGTGCCGTTGGCCAGTTCGAAGTGCACCAGGTCGTCGTCGAGGAACTCCACGATCAGGTAGGTCGAGCCGCTGGTGAACTGGACCCGCTGCACGGCCGCCTGCGCGGGCTGGGCAACGAGCAGCGGCAGCAGCAGGGCTGCCAGCAGGAGCAGGGTGCGTCTCATGGGCGTGCCACCACCAGGTGGTCGAGGTTGACGCCGCCGCTGCCGTACAGGATCTTGATCGATCTGGCGCCGGCGGTCAGGGTCGCCGGGATCGAGGCGGTGGCCCAGGTGTCCCAGTTGCCCGTCGACGGCATCGAGAGGGTGCCGACGCTGACGCCGTCGACCTGGACGGTCGCCGTGGCGGTGGTGGCGACGCCGTTGGAGTAGCGGAACTTCAGCGAGTGGCTGCCCGCGGCGTCGGCCTTGACGCCGAAGGTGAGCGCGTCGCCGGAGGCGCTGAAGCCGTCGGCGAAGCCGGTGCCGGTGTAGCCGGGGTGGTTGGTGTTGGTCGTGGTGCCGGTGCCGGTGGCGAACTCGGCCTCGTAGCCGGCCTTGTCGACGCCGTTGAGGGTGACGGTCCTGCTGGAGGCGGAGGAGGCCAGCTTGACGTGGGTGAGCTGCTGGACCGGGTCCCACCACCAGCCTTCGGCGGCCGCCTTCAGCGCGGCCAGGCTGGCACGGGCGGTGGCGCCGGTGACGCTGCTGGGCTGGGTGGAGGCGACCTGCAGGGTGCTGGTCGTGGTCAGGGCCGGTACGGTCACCGTCGCGGTGTGCGCGGCCCAGTTCTCGGCCGAGCTGATGGTGCGGTTCACCGCGGCGGCGTCGTCGAAGTAGGAGTAGGACGTCGAGCCGGCCGGGTAGATGCGGAAGACGAGGTTGGTGTAGCTCGTCACGCTGTTGCCGATCGTGCCGCCGAGCTGGTAGTCGGCGTTGAGGTTGAGCGGGATGATCGCTCCCGGCCTGGCGTAGACGGGGATGCTGTCGAGACCGGCGTAGTAGGACTTGGTGACCGGTCCTGTGACACGCCCGCCGTTCCACAGGTCGTACCACTCGCCCGCGGGCACGTAGACGTTCTTGGTCGTGGCGCCCTGGGTGGTGATGGGGGCGACCAGGAGCTGCGAGCCGAACATGTACTGCTGGTCCAGCGGCGCGGCGGTCGAGTCGCCGGGGAAGGCGAAGCTCATCGCCCGCATCATCGGCACGCCCGTCGCCGAGCCGGCCTTGGCCTCGGTGTAGAGGTAGGGGATGAGGTTCATGCGCACGTTGGCGAACTTGCGGAAGGTCGGGATCACGGTGGTGTCACCGGTGCGTGCCTGCACGTTCCACGGCGTGCGTGCCTCGGAGACCGCGGGGTTGGCCTTCTCGGAGTGGTACTGCATGATCGGCGAGAAGGTGGCCTGGGAGGTCGAGCGCAGGAAGAGCTCGGCGCTGGGGAAGGTGCCGGTGAACCCGGCCAGGTCCCACGCGGTGTACGGCACGCCGGACTGCCCGGCGCTGAGCTGGGCGCGCACGGCCTCCTGGAAGGCGGAGAAGCTGGAGTTCTGGTCGCCTGCCCAGAAGATGGAGTACTGCTGCGCCCCGGAGGTCCCGGCCCTGCTGAAGATCGTGTTCTGGGCGTTCTTGCCCTTGACGTAGGTGTTGTAGGCGCTGGTGTAGCTGTTGGGGTAGGCGTTGTGCATCTCGTCGCCCTTGCGCCCGTCGGCGAAGGTGACGTTGCGGCCGAAGATGGCCTCGCTGCCGTCGGTCTTGAAGCCGTCGACGCCGATGTCGAAGAGGTAGTCGCGCTTGCTCATCCACCAGTTGGTGGCGGCGGTGCCGGTGAAGTCGGGCACCAGCGAGTCGCCGAACCACTGCCCGGTGGGGATGCGGTAGTTGGGCACGACGTAGTTCTGCGCCTGGGCGTAGGCCTTGTCGTTGAGGTGCTGCTGCGGCGGGGTGGAGGGGTTGGTGTCGAAGTTCTCCTTCAGCACCGGGATCTGCCAGAGAATCACCTTGATGCCCTGGTTGTGGGCGTTGGTGATCATCTGCTGGGGGTTCGTCCAGGCCGTTCCCGCGGGGAAGGTCAGATCGGAGTAGGCGAGTTTCCCGCTGCCCGGTTTGGCGGTGTAGGTCGCGCCGTGCCAGACGTAGAAGGTGGCCTCGTCGCTCCACTGCTCCAGCACGAGCGCGGTGTGCGGGATGTTGTGCGTGGTGACGTTGCCGAGTTCGGTGGCGACCTCGGCCTGCGTGTTCCACTCGTTGGCCGACATCCACACGCCGAAGGCCCACTTGGGCGGCAGTTGCGGTCGGCCGCTGACGGCGGTGTAGTCGTCGACGATCTCGGCCGGGGAACCGGCGAAGAAGTGGTAGTCGAGCGTGGAGTTGAGCGCGCCGCCCGTGTCGACGGTGAACCCGGCCAGGTCGCTCAGGTGGGTGCCGAGGTTGAAGATCGCGTAGCGGGTGCTGGGCAGGTAGACGCCGTAGCCCGCGGAGTTCAGGAAGAACGGCACGCTCAGGTAGGTGCGGCGGGTCGCGCCCTGGTCGCGGTACTGGTTGTAGACGTAGTTGTGCACGTCGGTGCCGCGCTGGTCGAGCCGGTCGTAGCGTTCGCCGAAGCCCTCGAAGCGCTCGCCCGCCGGTGACAGCAGGTGGTCCTCGATCTTGGTGATCGTGGTGGCGCCGTCGCTGGCCCAGCCGATGTTGCGGAAGACCGCCGGATCGTACTGGCGGGTGATCAGCGTGGTGCCGTCGCCCTTGTAGACCGACAGCCGGTACGGCGTCTTCTGGATCTTCAGCACCAGCGAGCTCGTGGACAGGGTCAGCGTGCTCGCCGAGTTGGTCACCGTGTAGCCGCTCACGCCCGAGATGTTCAGGCCGCTGCCGCTGGGGGCGATCTGGGTACGGAACCGGTCGAGCGCCGGGAAGGCGAAGCGGATCTTCGGCGTGAAGCTGCCCGCGCTGTCGCCGGTGGTGACGTCCACCGAGGTGCCGTTGTTGGTGTAGCCGGTCACGTTGGTGACCGTGCTCCACGACGTGACGGTGAAGGAGAACGGGCCGGTGCTGCGCTGCCCGCCGCCGTTGACGTCGGCGTTGACCGTGTAGGAGATCTGGTCACCCCGGGCGAAGGTGCCCAGGGTGAGCTTCCAGTAGGTGTTGTTGCCGTTGTTGTAGTCGAAGGCGGCGCCGATCGGGGTCTGGGCGACGCCGTTCCTGGTCCACGTCACCCACACCGTCTGACCCGGCTCGATCGGCCACGTCGTGGCCTTGATCTGGACCGATTCCCCGGCCATCGGGTCGCGCGGCGCGCGCTCGGTGGCCTCGGTGGAGTAGAGCTCGTCGATGCCGGTGGGGTTGTGGAAGACGCCGTCCAGCGCGTAGGCCGGGGCGTGGATGAGGGAGGCGAGCAGGACGATGATCGCGACGACGGCGCCGGACCGTAACCGTTTCACGTTGGGGGTGCTCCTCGTTCAGGCGCGGAAGACGGGTGACAGCTCGGGCCAGCGCTCGGCCAGGCAGAGCACCGGCGGCCGGTCCAGGGGCGCGGCGAGCGTCAGGGATCGCCCGCCGGAATGGGTCTCGCCGGTCCAGACGTCCACCCACTCGCCCTCGGGCAGGTAGGCCTCGACCTGGTCGACATCGGGTTCGGTGACGGGCACGACGAGCAGCGCGTCGCCGAGCTTGTACTGCAGCGGGTAGGCCCAGGCGGCCTCGTCGCCCGGGTGGTCGAAGAACAGGGCGCGCATCAGGGGCGCGCCGCCGCGCACGGCCTTGGCCGCCTCGCCCGCCAGGTACGGCACCAGCCGCTCGCGCAGCTTGGCGAAGGCGCGGAACATCGGGATGACGCGCTCGTCGCCGCTCTGCCCGGCGATGTTCCACGGGGTGCGGTCACGCCTGGGCGTGCGGTGGTGGTTGAACTCCGAGTGGTACTGCATGATCGGCATGAACACGCTGGTGCCGGCGGCCCGCAGGTACAGCTCGGCGCCGGGCACCGGGCCGGAGAAGCCGGCCAGGTCCCAGCCCCAGTAGACGATGCCGCAGGCGCCTGCGGTGATGCCGGCCCTGATCGAGGAGCGGAAGGCCTCCCAGGTGGAGTCCTCGTCACCGGCCCAGAACGCGCCGTGCGGCTGCGACCCGGCGAACCCGGCCCTGCTGAAGGTCACCGGCGCCTTGCCCGACTCGCGCAGCAGGTCGCCGAAGGCGCGGGCGTAGTGCACGGGGAACAGGTTGTTGCCGTCGGCTCCCCGCCGGCCGTCGGCGTAGCGCAGGTCGTGGCCCCAGGCGTGCTCGCCGCCGTCGGTCTTGAACCCGTCGACGCCGACCTCGTCGACGAGGTAGCGGCGCTTGGCCGTCCACCACGCGCGCACGCTCGGGCTCGACAGGTCGGGCATGAGCGCCAGCGGGAACCACCAGCCCCGGTTGCGGTAGGGCCGGCCGTCGGCCTCCCTGACGCCGTACCCCCGTTCGACGAGCTGCCGGGCGTCGACGGCGGCCTGATGCGTGGGGTGGGGGCGCGTCTTCTGCAGCGGGATCTGCCACAGCAGCACCTTGATGCCGCGCTCGTGCAGCTCGTCGACCATGCCCTTGGGGTCGGGCCACGGCCCGTCCGCCGGGAAGGTGTAGTCGGCCAGGGTGTGGGGCTCCTCCCCCGGCTCGTACTGCGCGCCACGGAAGGCGGTGAAGGTGCTCTCGTCGCTCCACGCCTCGATGACCAGCGCCCCGACCGGCACGTCGTGCTCGCGGTGGGCGTCCATCTCGGCCATGACGCGAGCCTGGGTGTTCCACTCGTTGCCGCTGGCCCACAGGCCGAACACCCAGTCGGGCAGCTCGGCGGGGCGGCCGACGTCGTCGAGGAAGGCGTCGAGGATCCGCGCGGGGCTGCCCTCGTAGAAGGTGACGTTGAGCTCGTCGCCCTCGGCCTCGACGGTGAGGGTGTCGCCCACGTCGTACCAGGTCCTGCGGGAGGTGGCCACGTGGAAGCCCCAGCTGCGCCCGCCGCCGACGACGATCGCGAACGGCATCGGCAGGTAGGTGCGGCCGTGGGCGCCCTGGGCCTTGTACTGCTCGAAGACGACCGAGTCGAGCGAACGGCCGCGCTGGTCGACGCTGTCGAAGCGCTCGCCGAAGCCGACGACGTGCTCGCCGGGGGCCAGGGCGATCTCGAACCGGCCGCGCAGCACGCCGTCGCCGTCGGCCAGCCAGCGTGCGCTGCCCGGCACGATGCGGTCGGCGCCGCGCGCGGTGAGCTTGCCGCCGCCGTCGTGCCAGCTCGCCGCGGTGACGTCGAACCACCGGCTGGTACGGCCTGCGCCGGTCTCGGTGGTGGCGACGAAGCGGTAGCTGTAACGGTGACCGCCTGCCAGGGGAGGGGTGGTGACGCTCCACGAACCGGAGGCGGCCCGCGCGGCCCTGGCCTGCGCGGCGGCCAGATGCCCGCCGTCGAGCTGCCCTTCCTCCGCGCCGTCCTGCGCGGAACCCGCCCTGGTCAGCCGGAGCTCGGTCTCGTCGCGCCCGTCGACGCGCCACTGGCAGACGATCTCGCGCACCGACGCGGCGGCGCGCACCCGCAGCTCCACCGGCTGCCCGTCGAGGGGGGTGACGGGCAGGCGCTGGTCCTGGGTGTCGGCGTACGGGTGGCCCGAGCCGTACGGTCGATGGGTGATCATGCGCGGACCTCCAGCGCGTCGGCGAGCATCAAGTACATTCCGTGCGACCACAGCAGCGGCTGCGCGACCGGCCCCCACCGCTGCAGCCACTCCTGCAGCCGGGGCGGCGCGAGCAACACGTCGGAGACCTGCTCCGGCAGCTGACCTGCCGCGTCGGCCTGGGCGGCCATCCAGTCGAGGTAGCGCAGCGCCTCGGCGCGGCGTCCCGCCGCGGCGTGGTTGAGGCCCAGGAAGCCCGCCAGCAGCACCCAGCGGCCGCCGCCGTAGAAGGTGTCGGCGCGGAAACGGTGCACGCCTCCGTCGGTGGCGAGCTGGCGCTCCACCTCGGCCACCGTCGCCACGGCCACCGGATGGTCGACCGGGTAGAGCCCGAACGGCGCCACGCAGGCCAGCAGCGAGGCGTCGACGGCGTCGCCGCCGAGCCCCTGGGTGTCGAGGTCGTGCAGGGGCGCGACGGCCTCGCCCGGGTCGACGAGCGCCACCGTTCCCTGCCCGGACGGCAGCCACTTGCGCAGGTGCCCGGCGGGGGCGACGCCCTGCTCGGCCACCAGCGCGGCGATGTCGGCGACCGCCCGCTCGGCGGCGGCCGCCTCCTTGCGGGCGAGCAGGCCGCCGTCCACCGCGGCGCGCAGGCCCGCGTGCACGGCCCCGAGCGTCGAGACGTGCCGCTGGTCGACGTGCTCCTCCCACCAGTCGTAGCAGGGCTGGTTCCAGAACCAGGTCAGGTAGCGGGCGGCGACGCGGACCGCCTCGTCGGCGCCGGGCACGCGGGCCCCGTGCCGGGCGGTGTGCTCGGCCAGCGCCCACAACCACGTGCCGTAGCCGTCGAGCTGGTGGTCCCACCACTCGTCGGCGCCGTCGCCGCCGTCGAGGGTGAACCGGGTGGGCAACATCTCCGCCGCCGACACCGCGAGCCCGGCGCGGGCCCGGGCGATCAGGCCCGCCACCTGGTCGTGGCGGGCGCCGATCACGCGGGCGCACCAGGCGTGGAAGGCGCTCGCGCCGTCGGCCTGCCCTGACCGGCTCATGCCTTCGGCGATGAACGCTCCGTCACGCAGCCAGGCGTAGCCGCGATAGGCGGAGAAGGTGGGACTGGCTGGGTAGGCCCCCGACGGCGACTGATGCGTGCTGATCACATCGATGCTGCGCGCGACGAGCTGCGCCCGCGCCAGGTCGCTTCCTACGATCACTGAGTCAGTTCTCCTGAGTGGTGGGGGTTCAGCCGAGCAGCGCGTCGACCTTGGCCGCAGCCGCGGTCAGCGCTTCCTGCACGGTGGCGCGGCCGGCGGCGGCGTTGCCGAGCTCCTGGGTCACGGCGTCCTGCATCTCCTGCTGGCGCTTGATGACCGGCGGCAGCGCGATCGACTTGAGCGAGTCGAAGACCGCCTGGCGGTTGGCCGGCTTGGGGTCCTTCAGGTAGCCGTCGAGCACGGCCTGGTCGGAGACGGGCGGCAGCTCCCACGACGACTCGATGCGGGTGGTGGCCGCGACGTTCGACGACGCGAGGAACTTCGCCCAGGCGTAGGCCTCCTTGCCGTGCTTGGTGCCGGCGGAGGCGGCCACCGAGTTGTGGAAGACCGCGCTGGCCTTGGTCGCGTCACCGGGCTCGACGACGACGTCCCACTCGAATGGCACGTCCTTCAGGCCCGCGAACTGCCAGATGCCGTTGTGCCACATGGCGAGCTTGCCGGACTTGAACAGGTTGGTGTCGTAGTCGGCGGTGCCGCCGATCTCCGCCTCGGTCGGCATGGTCTTGCCGACCTTCGACACCAGCCAGGTCGCCGCTTTGACGCCCTCCGGGCTGTTGAAGGTCGACTTCTTGCCGTCGTCGGACAGGAACGTCCCGCCCGCCTGCTTGAGCGCCTTGTAGAACTCGAAGAACTGCACAGGCTGGAAGTCGCCGTAGACCTTGGCCTTCTTGTCGGTCAGCTTCTCGGCGGCGGCCTGCTCGTCGGCCCAGGTCCAGTCGGCGGTGGGCAGCGCCACGCCGGCCTTCTCGAACAGCTCCTTGTTGTAGAACAGCACGACGGTCGAGAACGAGGCGGGCAGCGCGAACTGCTTGCCCGCGTGCTTGAAGGAGTTGAGCGACTCCTCGGCGAAGCCGGTCGGCGCGGTGTCGCCGGCGACCGTGCCGAGGTCGAGCAGCGAGCCGGCGCTGGCGTAGGTGACGAAGTTCTCGTAGTTGAGCTCGAAGGTGTCGGGCGCGGTGCCGCCGGCGATGCTGGTCTGCAGCTTGGTGAAGTACTGGTCGTACGGGGCGGTCTCGACGACCACGTCGACCTTCGGGTTCTCCTTCTCGAAAGCCTGGACGATCTTGTCGAGGTCCTTCTCGTGGTCGGGGGCGGCGGAGAAGGTGAAGTAGCGCAGCGTCACCTTGCCGCCCTCGGCCGGGGTGGTGTCGCGGGTGGCGGAACCCTGGGAGCAGGCGGTGGCCAGCACGGCGAGCGCCAGGAGCGCGATGGTCTTCTTCATGGGGGGTGGTCCTTACTTGAGGCCGGACTGGGCGACGGAGGCGATGACGTGTTTCTGGGCGAAGAGGTAGAGGATGAGGATCGGCACGACGCTGACGACCGAGCCGGCCATGACGACGTTCCATTCGGTGGTGAAGCGGCCGTGCAGCTCGGCCAGGCCGAGCGGCAGGGTGAAGAACTCCGGCGAGCGCAGGATCACCAGCGGCCACAGGTAGCTGTTCCAGCTGGCCATGAAGGCGAAGATGGCGAAGGTGGCCAGCGCCGGCCTGATCAGCGGCAGCACCACGAAGGCGAAGATCCGCAGGTGGCCGGCGCCGTCGAGCACGGCGGCCTCGTCGAACTCCCTGGGCACCTGCTGGATGGCCTGCCGCAGCAGGAACACCCCGAACGCCGAGGCGACGGTCGGCGCCAGCACGGCGAAGTAGGTGTCGGTCAGCTGGAAGGTGCGCATCTCGATGAACAGCGGCACGATCAGCACCTGCAGCGGCACCATCAGCGTCGCCAGGTAGACGGCGAACAGCGCGCCCCGTCCCGGGAAGGGCAGGCGGGCGAAGGCGTAGGCCGCCATCGCGCTGGTGATCAGCTGCAGGGCGGTCGAGGCCAGGCCGATCCAGAGGCTGTTGGCCAGGATCCGCCAGAAGGGCATCGCCTCCAGCAGCCGCTCGTAGGCGCCGAGCCCGGCGCCCTCCGGGGTGAAGTCGGGCGGGGAGGCGAGCACCGCGCCGTCGGGGGTCAGCGAGGTGATGACCGCCCACGCGAACGGGAAGAGCATCACCAGCGCGCCCGCCACGACCACCAGGTACTTCAACGCCTTAGCCATAGTTCACCCACCTGCGCTGGCCGCGGACCTGGACGAGCGTGACCAGCAGCACCACGGCGAACAGCAGCCACGACAACGCCGAGGCCGCTCCGGCCCGGCCGTACTCGAAGGTCATCTTGTAGACCTGCTCGACCGCGACCTGGGTGGCGCCCCCCGGGCCGCCGCCGGTCATGACATGCACCTGGTCGAAGACCTGGAAGCCGTTGATGAGCGAGATCACCACGACGAAGAACGTCGAGGGCGACAGCAGCGGCAGCGTGATGCTGCGGAAACGCTGCCAGGCCGAGGCGCCGTCGACGCGGGCCGCCTCGTGGTACTCCCCCGGGATGGCCTGCAGCCCCGCCAGCAGGATGATCATGACGAAGCCGAGGTCCTTCCACGCCGAGGCGAGGATGATCGAGGGCATCGCCCAGGTCGGATCGGTCCACCAGCCGGGCCCGTCGATCCCCAGCAGGCCCAGCGCCCAGTTGACGATGCCGCTGGCCGGGTTGAGCAGCCACTTCCACATCAGCGCCACGACCACCCAGCTGGTGATCACCGGCAGGAAGTAGACGGCGCGGAAGAGGTTGCGGCCCTTCATCGCCCGGTTGAGCAGCATGGCCAGGCCCAGCCCGCCGGCGTACACCAGCGGCAGGTAGCCGGCGATGAAGTACAGGGTGTGCAGGAAGGCGGCCCTGGTCTCCTCCTCGCCCAGCAGTTCGACGTAGTTGGCCAGGCCCACCCACCGCATCGGCTGCAGCAGGTCCCACTCGTGCAGGCTCACCCACAGCGACCCGGCCATCGGGACGAGGGTGAACAGGGTGAGCGGGATCAGGCTGGGCAGCAGGAAGATCGCGACGGTGCCCGCGTACCGCCAGCGCTGTCCGGCCGTACGGCGGGGCGGCGCGGCGTGCCGCCTGACCTGCGGCGGCGCCTGCTCGGTGGCCAGGCTCATGACTGGGCCCCGATCAGCCGGGCGCGCACCAGCCTGCCCTGCTCCCCGGCGGCCCCGGCGGCGTCGAAGGGGGTGGCCAGCACCAGCGCCGCAGCGCCCTGCGCCCAGCTCGTCTCGTCCCAGCCCTCGACCTCGATGGAGATGTCGCGCCTGCCCGGCATGAGCTGGGCGCGCACGGCGCGGTCGAAGCCCGGCTGCCAGAACGGCCAGTGCGACACTCCCTCGCCGAGCACGACCACCACCTCGGGGTCGACCACGTTGATCAGCCCGGCGGCGGCGCGGCCCAGGATCGCTCCCGCCTCGGCGAAGACGTCGAGCGCCTTGCGCGACCCCTCGGTGGCCGCCCTGCCCAGCTCGTCGACCGACGCCGGCCCGGCCGCGCCCAGGTTCTTGGCCGCGGCGGCCGACAGCAGCCCCGACGCGCCTACGAAGGCCTCCAGGCAGCCGTAGGAGCCGCATCCGCAGGGCGGGCCGTCCTCTGCCACCGGCACGTGCCCGAACTCGCCCGCGCCGCCGCGCGCCCCCCGGTACACGCGCCCGTCGGTGACGATCGCGGCGCCGACGCCGCGCCCGATGGTGAGCACCAGGAAGTCGCGGTGCGTACGGCCCCTGCCGTACAGCCGCTCGGCCGCCGCCAGCGCGTTGACGTCGTTCTCGACCAGGACGGGCAGCTTGAGCCTGCGGCGCAGCCGCTCGCCGACCGGCATGCCCTGCCAGCCGAGCGTGGGCGCGTTGACGGTGCCGACCGCCTGGTCATCGACGGCTCCGGGCACCCCGACGCCGACGCCGAGCAGGGGCGGCCCGTCGCTGAGCGAGTCGAGCGTCGTCTCCACCGCCGCGGCCAGCTCGTCGAGCGAATGCGGCGAGGCCGGGTCGAAGGGGCGCTCCCACGAGCCGAGGACCACGCCGTCGAGGCGCACGTCGACCAGCACGAGGTGGTCGGCGGTCACCTTGACGCCGAGGGCGCGGCCCGCCGCGCCGATCAGCCCGAGCAGTTGGGCGGGACGGCCGCCGCGCGAGGGCTTGAGGTCGAGCTCCTCCAGCATGCCCGCGCCGATCAGCTCGCGGGTGAGCTGGGTGACGCTGGCGGGGCTGAGGTCGAGCTCGCGGGCGATGTCGGTACGGCTGAGCGGTCCGAGCGTGCCCAGGAGAGCGAGGATCGCCGTCCTGGTCAGGTCGCCGCGGTCAGTGCCTGCCATCAGGGGGTAACCAGGCTTTCTTCGAAAATAAAGTTAGTGGTGAAAATATGCGACCCGGCTTCGCCCGTTGTCAAGACTCCGACATCGTTCCGAAACCTAGCGGCGCGCCTCGGCTGACAGCCGGTCCAGGGCCTCCTGCCGCGTCAGGGCGGCGCCCAGCCGGAAGGCCTTGCGGTAGCCGTCCTCCCCGAGGTCCTCGCGCAGGGCCTCCACCAGGGCCCGCACCTCCGGATCGCCCTGGGCAAGCGCGCCTCGGACGACCTCGCTCACGCCCAGCCAGGTCGCCGCTCCGGCGGGGTCGCCCTCCAGTCGCAGCAGCCACGCGACGAGTTCCGCCCCCCAGCCCAGGCCGTTCGCCTGGGCCTGGGCGAACAGCGGCGGCACCACCTGCGGCAGCAGCGCCCGCGCGGCCTGCGCCTGGCCCAGCACGAGCCTGTTGCACATGCGAAATCCCGCGACCGCGTCGCTGGGCAGGCCCTCGAACGACGGCAGCCTCGCGGCCAGCGCCTCCATGCGGTCCAGATCCGCCTCGGCCTCGGCCACGTCGCCGCCCAGGCGATGCGCGATCGACACCCACGCCCACAGGTTGGTCTCCGTACGGCGGTGCCCGCGCTCCCTGGCCTGCCGCAACGCGGCGTGCAGGTCGCTCAGCGCCCCCTCCAGATCGCCGCAGTTCATCCGCGCCCGCGCGAGCCTGAGCCTGCTCCAGAGCTGGTGCATCTCGGTGCCCAGCTCGGCCGCGGCCACGACGGCGCGCTCGGCCGCGGCCAGCGACTCCAGGTGCTCCCCGCGCAGGGAGTGCTCGCTGCTGATGCGCATCAGGCACATCACCATCCCCCACCGGTCACCCACCGCCTCGAACAGGCGCAGCGCCTCGCGCCGGTCCTCGACCCCCGACCAGGGGTCGCCCTGGTTGACGCGGATCTCGTCCAGGGCGATGAGGGTGCTGGCCTTGACCCAGAGGTCAGGCGAGCGCATCGCCTCGGTCAGGTGACGTTCCTGGTCCTCCCGGCGGGCCAGCCTGGCCATGTGGAACATCGGCAGCGCCGGGTGGAAGGTCTGGGTCAGCGGCGCGGCGTCGTCGTCGCCGAGCTCCCGCAGCTCGCCGCCCACGCCCAGCGCCACGCTGAAAGCGGCGTGCACCTGGACGGGCAGCGCCTCGCCGAACCTGAGCACCTCGGTGATCGAGGAACTGAACTGGGCCGTCATACCCTTGAGCCCCCAGTACCACAGCATCGCCCTGACGAACCGCGTCGCCGCCGGGACGTCGGCCGTGTCGAGCGCGGCGCGCAGGCCGAACGCCAGGTTGTCGTGCTCGGCGTCGAACAGCGCGATGGCGCGCAACTGGTCGCCGGTCCGCAGCAGCGGCTCGTGCTCCTCCGCCAGCGCCAGGAAGTAGGCGGAGAAACGCGCGGGCGTCTCCTCCTCGGCCTCCGCCAGCCGCGCGGCCGCGTAGGCGCGGATCGTCTCCAGCATCTGGTAGCGGTCGCCGGACTGCTGCACGATCGACTTCTCCACCAGGGAGCCGATCACGTCGACGACGTCGGAGGAAGGCAGGCAGCCGTCGGCGCACACCGCCTCCAGCGCCTCGAGGCGCGCCCCGCCGGGAAAGGCCGACAGCCTGCGCGCCAGGACCCGCTCCGGCTCGCCCAGCAGATCCCAGCTCCACTCCACCACGGCCAGCAGGGTGCGCTGGCGCGGAAGCGCGGTCCTGCTCCCCGAGGTCAGCAGCCGGAACCTGTCGTCAAGACGCCGCGCGATCTCCTCCACCCGCATTGCCCGCAACCGCGCCGCCGCCAGCTCCAGGGCCAGCGGCATGCCGTCCAGCCTGCGGCAGATCTCCACCACGGCCGGGGTGGTGGAACCGTCCAGCACGAACTCCGGCCGCACGCTCGTGGCACGGTCGAGGAACAGGCGGACCGCGTCGGTATCGACCACCTCGTCGGAGGGCAGCTCCAGCGGGCCGAGATGGCACAACGTCTCGCCGGTGATCGCCAGGGGCTCGCGGCTGGTGGCCAGGATTCTCAGCTGCGGCAGCCGGGTCAGCAGCCGCTCGGCCAGCTCGGCGGCGGCCTCGACCACGTGCTCGCAGTTGTCGAGCACGAGTACCGCGTCGCCCGCGTCGAGCCGTTCCGCGAGGCGGGCGACGGGCTCGCTCCGGCCCGACTCCGCGTCGCCGTACGTCGTGGCCAGGATGCCGAGGACCGCCTCGGCGAGCGAGGCGGAGCCGGGCACGCCCGCCAGCTGCACGAACCACACCCGCCTGGGCTCGCGGTCGGCGGCCTCCAGAGCCAGCCTGGTCTTGCCCGCGCCGCCGGGACCCACGACGGTCACCAGCCGCGAGTCCGCCAGCAGCCTGCCGATCTGGCCGAGCTCGCGTTTCCTGCCGACGAAGCTGGTCAGCCGGGCGGGCAGCCGGTTGGCATGGGCGGCCGCGCCGACCGTCGCGGGGCGGTCCAGCTCGCCGCGCAGCAGCGCCAGATGCGTCGCCCGCAGATCGGACGACGGGTCGACGCCGAGCTCGTCGCCGAGCCTTGCGCGGATCTCCT
Organism: Nonomuraea soli; assembly: GCF_013761175.1. GTDB lineage: Bacteria > Actinomycetota > Actinomycetes > Streptosporangiales > Streptosporangiaceae > Nonomuraea > Nonomuraea soli. The sequence goes on along the minus strand of NZ_JACDUR010000002.1, from coordinate 113,702 downwards.
CGAACGCCGCCAGCGCCTCCGACTGCCGTCCCGCCGCCGCCAGCGCCCGCATCAACAGCTCGGCCAGGCGCTCGCGCAACGGGTGCTCCGCGGCCGTCGCGCCGAGGTCGGCCAGCATCTCGGCGTGCCGTCCCAGCCGCAGCTTCGCCTCGAACCTGTCCTCCGCCGCCGCGAGCCGCTCCTGCTCCAGCTTGGTGGCGGCGTTGCGGGCGAAGGCGGCCGGCACGTCGGCCAGCGCCCTCCCGCGCCACAGGGCCAGGGCCGCGTCGAGCAACGCCAGGGCCTCGCCGCAGCGGCCCGCGGCCAGCTCGCGCCTGCCCTTGGCGGCCAGCTCCTCGAAACGGCGGGCGTCGACGTCGCCGTCGCCGATCGGCAGCCGGTAGCCGGCCGCCACCAGTTCCACGCTCCCGGCCCCGCCCAGGACCTTGCGCAGCCGCGAGACCAGCCCCTGAAGCGCGGCCCCCGCGCCACCCGGCGGATCGTCGTCCCACAGGTCGTCGATCAGGGTCTCGGCCGAGACCGGACGCCCGCCCGCCAGAGCCAGCCGGGCCAGCAGCGTGCGTAACCGCCCCGCTGAGACGTCGACGGGCGTCGTGTCGTCCGCTTGCGCCTCAACCGGACCAAGGACGGCAATTCGCACAGGGGCAGCGTGCCAGAACCTCCCACCGGCCGCCACCCGCATGGACGCCACGTCCCCGGGTAGCGGAGGCCGCATGTCACAGATGCTCGCGGGGCGCTACCGCCTGATGTCCGAGCTGGGTCGTGGCGGGATGGGGACCGTGTGGCACGCTCACGACGAGCTCCTCGACCGCGAGGTGGCGATCAAGGAGGTCGCCGGCAGCGCCGTCCGCCTTCGCAGGACCGAGCGGGAGGCCCGGCTGGCCGCCCGGCTCGACCACCCGAACATCGCCGCCGTCTACGACATGGTGCGCGAGGCCGAACGGCTGTGGATCGTCATGCGGCTGATCCACGCGCGCACGCTCGGGCGGGTCATCGCCGAAGACGGCCCGCTGCCGCCCAGCAGGGTCGCCGCGGTCGGCCTCGACGTGCTGGCCGCGCTCCAGGCCGCGCACGAGGCGGGCATCGTGCACAGGGACGTCAAGCCCGACAACATCCTGCTGCCCGAGGGCGGAGGGGCGGTGCTGACCGACTTCGGCATCGCCGCCTCCCTGGGCGACGACGGCGAGCTGACGCAGACCGACGTGGTGCTCGGCACACCCGCCTTCATCGCCCCCGAACGAGCCACCGGCGCCGCCTCCGGGCCTGCCGGCGACCTGTGGTCGCTGGGCGCCACCCTCTACACGGCCGTGGAGGGCAGGCAGCCGTTCGCGCGGGCCAACGGGATGGCCACCCTGGTCGCCGTGGTGCACGATCCGCCGCTGCCGTGCCGGCGGGCGGGCGAGCTGGAGGAGGCCATCACGGCCCTGCTCCGCAAGCAACCGGCCGCCCGGCCGGACCTCGCCGAGACGCGCGACCTGCTGCTACGGGCCAGGATCCGCTGGCAGGAACCGGGCGTTACCGGGATCGCCACCGGGACCGCCACCACCGGGACCGCCGAGACCGCTGGCGGGACCGCCGCCGGGACCGCTGCCGGGACGGCTGGGGCCGCCACCGGGAACGACCCGGCCGTGATCGGAACCGGCCCGGCCGTGACCGATCCGGCCGCGGCGGCCCTGATCGAAACGGGCATGATCGACACGGGCCTCCCCGGATCAGGCGAGCCCGAAGCCGACGTCACCGGAGCCGGGAGCACCGGGGCCGGGAGCGCCGGGGCCGGGGCGGCCGGAACCGGAGCCACCGGGCCCCGGGCCACCGACCCCAGGGCCACCGGAGCCGGGAGCGCCGGCGCCGGGGCGGCCGGGACCGGAGCCACCGCACCTCGGGCCACCGGACGCAGAGGCACCGGAACCGACGCCACCGACTCCAGGGGCGCCGGAGCCGGGGGCGATGGAGCCGGCGTGACCGCGCCCGCTTCGGCGCCGGTCCCTGCGCGGGGTGGGAGGTCGCGGGGTGGGCGGTCGCGGGGGCGGGCGCTGCATGTGGCGGCGACGATCCTGATCCTCGCCGCCGCGTTCGCCGCCGCCGCGGTGATGTCCGACGACCGGGCCGCGCACGGACCGATGGCCGTGCGCCCCTCAGACCCGCCGCCGGCGGCGGTCGCCGAGGTGGACCCCGGCGTACGTCGGCTGGACCCCGTGCGCAGGTCGGAGGCCACCCCCGACAGGACGGTCCGGTCGACGGGCGGCACGACCACGGTCAAGCACCCCAAGGCCAAAACACCCAAGGTCACGATGCCCAAGGTCACGACACCCAAGGTCAAGACGCCCAAGGTCAAGGCCCCCAACGGCAAGGCCTGGGGCCACGCCCAGGGACACGGCAACGGCAAGGGCAAGGGCCGCAAGGGCTAGCGCTGCGGCCAGAAACCCGATCACCGGCTTGGCGGGCGGCTCAGGCTGCCATGGCGAGCGTGCACCCACCCCAGCCGATCCCCTCCTCACTGCGGGAGTGGGCGAACCGCCTATCGGGGCGGGATAGGGGCGCCCGTAGGAGCGATTAAGCCTGGCATTTAGGGGCCGATCGCAGTAGCTAACGCACAACCCCGTGGGTTGGAATGAGGAACTGAAAAGAGCAGGCGCGTTGAGTTCATCGGCTTCCTTGCATTATTGCCGAGAGGAAATGCGGCGACGTGACTCTGACCACGGAACACAGCTGGAAAACTGCTCTGACCTTACGGGGAAGAATCGCCGGACTCGGAATGATCAAAGGTCAGGCACACGGGGATGACAGGCGGCGGGCCGCCGAGGGACGGCATGCCGAGGGCAGGCACACCGTTCGTGAACGCCTGGATCCGCTCTTCGAGGTAGGGAGCTTCGCCGCCTGGGCGACCGCGCCGACCCGCCATGATCGCCAATTGCGCACTCTCACAGCACTCGTCCCAGAGAAGGAGAGTCCCATGAGTTTCGGAATAGCCGAATTCGGCTACGCATTCGGTGAGACGCAGGAGGTCGCGTCTGTCGCGGCCGACTATGTGCCGGACCCGGCGCGCATTATGAGGTGGGGCTACACCAGCTTCCACCGCGCGCCCAAGGATGTTCACGCCGTCCAGCTCGCCGCGCAGGCGGCCGAGGATGCGCTCAAGCGGGCGGGCATGACGGCGGACGAGCTGGGCATGGTCGTGTACGCCTACTCGGATCAGCCGGAGTACCCGCACTGGGACTCCTCGGCGGCGCTGGCCCGTGAGCTGCGTACTCCGCCGATCCAGACGCTCCTGTTGAGCGAGGGCTGCGCGTCGGGTGTCACGGGCCTGGGGTTGATCGCCGGTCAGCTGGCCGTTCAGCCGGAGCTGGACAACATCCTCTTCGTCGCGGTGCACCGTACGAGCGAGTTCCATCGCAACCGCATGACCGTCAACGATTCGGTGCACAGCGACGCGGCTGTGGCGGTGATTCTCAAGCGTGGCCACGAAGGCAACCGCTGGCTGGCCACCTCGCAGATCACCGACCCCGATCTGTGCGACTTCTTCCGCAGTGAATACGGCGGAAGCGTCGCCCCGCTCCCCCCGGCGGGCTGGGACAGCAGGACCGCGCCGAACGGCATGCTGCGCGTGCAGAACCATTTCGGCCGCAACCCCAAGCGGCTGGTGGCCTTCGTGGGCGTTCTGGAGGAGCGTGTGGTGCAGGTCGTCGACGACGCCTGCCGCCGGGCCGGCGTCAAGCGCGCCGACCTGGCCCGGGTGATCTACATCAACGACAACCAGTCCTCCATGCAGGCGATGGCCAACGCCCTGCAGATCCCGGTCGAGCGCACCAACGCCGCGCTGTCCGCCCTTCACGGGCACATGGGCGTCGCCGACCAGCTGATCTCGCTCGGCGAGCACCTGGAGCGTGGTGAGGTCGGCAAGGGCGACCTGGTGGCGTTGTGCGGCATCGCCAGCGGCATGCGCTGGCACTGCTCCCTCGTCCGGATCTGATGGGTGGCGAGGACACCATCATGAACGCCACTCAGTTGATCGAGGCGGTCCGCTCCGCGGTGGCAGGGGGCCGGGCGCCGGATCCCGCCGTGCGGCTGGCCCTTGCCGTCGAAAGGGATCCCACCCTGTTGCGCCGGGTGGGCGCGGCGCTGAGGTCCCTGGATCCGGAAGCCTCCGGCCTGCGGGCCGTCCGGCTCTCGGTTCTGGGCACCGGGACCCTGGGCGCCCTGCCCGACCTGCTTCGCGCCACCCTGGTCTCGTCCGGGCTGGCCCCGCGCATCCAGGTGGGAGAGTACGGCCGGTTCGAGATGGAGCTGGCCGTCGGCGCCTTCCAGGAGGAGCGGCCCGACGCGGTGTTGTGCATGCTCTCGCAGGAGTTCTTCCTGCCGGCCGTCCCCCAGGGCATGCCGGTCAAGGAGGTCGTCGCCCACATCGAGACCAGGCTGGACGAGCTGTGCGGGCTGCTCGCCGGAGCGGCCGAGCGCACCTCCGCCACCCTGATCCTGAACACCGTGCCGCTGTCCCGCTCGGTACGGGACTCCTTCATCGCGGTCCGCGATCGGGCTCTGCTGGCGCAGGCGTGGCACCGGCTCAACGCCGACCTGCTGGGGCTGGCGGCAACGGAGCCGCAACTGGCCGTCGCGGATCTGGCGGGGCTGCTGGCTCTGGAGGCGGCGACCGCCCGGGACCGGCGGCTGCACTCGTACGCCGACCTGCCGTACACCGACGCCGCCCTGCTGCTTCTCGCTCAGGAGACGCGCCGCGTGCTCCAGGCGCAGTGCGGGCTGTCGCGCAAGGTCCTGGCCCTGGACGCGGACAACACGCTGTGGGGCGGGGTCCTCGGCGAGGACGGCGCCCATGGGGTGAAGCTGGGCGGCCTTTACCCCGGCAAGGCCTACAAGGAGCTGCAGCAGACGGCCTGCGGCCTGCGCGAGCAGGGCGTGGTGCTGGTCCTGGCCAGCAAGAACGACGCCTCCCTGGTCGAGGAGATGCTCTGCGGCCATCCGGACGCCGTGCTGCGGCCTGACACGTTCTCGGTGCTGGCCGCGAACTGGGACCCGAAGGCGGGCAATCTCAGCCGGGCCGCCGACTCCCTGGGACTGGGCATCGATTCCTTCGTCTTCATGGACGACTCCCCGTACGAGCGGGAGCACGTCGCCTCCGAACTGCCCCAGGTGGCGGTGGTTCCCGCCGACGGCGATCCGGCTCACCTGATCGAGCGGCTGCTGCAGCAGGGCTGGTTCGACGTGCCGGAGCTGACGGCGACCGACCACCAGAGGGCCGACCTCTACAGGTCGCGGGCCCTGCGAAAGGACTACTCGGGGGCGTTCAGCTCCTCGGAGGACTACCTCCGGGCCCTCGGCATCACCCTGACCCCCGCCCTGGCCACGCCCTTCACCACGGCTCGCATCGCCCAGCTGGCCGCCCGCACCAACCAGTTCAACCTCACCGGCGTGCGATTCGACGAGATCGCGACGGGCGAGATGCTCGACTCCGCCGACCACCTGGTCGCCTCGTTCTCGGTGTCCGACCGGTTCGGCGACGAGGGCATCGTCGGTGCCGCCTGGATGGCGTGCGAGGCGCACGAGTGGCGGGTGCTCAACCTGGTGCTGAGCTGCCGGGTCCTGGGTCGTGGAGTGGAGCTTGCGATCACGGACTGGCTGTTCGATCGTGCGGCGGAGGCGGGCGCCGCCCGGGTCGTCGCCTCGTTCGTGCTGTCGGCCAAGAACTCGGTCGCGGCCGACACGTGGGAGCGGGCCGGTATGACGCCGCTCTCCGAGGAGGAGGACGGCACCCGGACCTTCTCCGTCGAACTCGCCGGCCGTCCGCCGGTCGCCCCCGCCTGGATTGCCCTTCCCTCTACCGATGATCAGGAGAACTCCCTATGACCACGACCTCGTTCCACATGGACGCCACCGCCACCACCGTTGTCGAGATCCTCAGCGGCGTCCTGGAGACCACGCCGGACGCGCTGGTCGAGGAGCCGCTGCTGGGTGCCTACGACTGGGACAGCGTGGCCATTCTGGAGGCTCTGGTCGCCCTCGAGGGCGCGTTCGGCGTCGAGATCGACCTGCAGGCCCTCCACCACCAGCTCACCGCCGGTGACCTCATCGAGCTGGTGCGGGCGACGCTCACCGAGCACCTGGGCGCGAGCTGACGGACGATTCGCCGGCGCCAGGAGCTCACCGCACCCCGGAGGACTCCGCGTTGTCGATGAGCAGCCGCGCCTGCCGGGGCGAGAACAGGTAGGTGTCCTCACCGCCGCAGATACCGTCCGACTCCCCCGGCCGCTTGATCCACAGCAGCGCGGCCAGCCCCGGCGCCACCACCTCGGTCGTCGGCTCCTGCCCGAGCGCCTGGCGGCGCGGATTGCACCACTCGTTCTCCGGCGGCGGCCCCAGCCCGTTGCGCGAGGTGTCGATGACGAACTCGCGCCCGCCGACGAGGCTGGACAGCTCCCTGCCCCACCGGTAGCTGTCGTCGGTGGTCTGCCGGTTGGAGACGTTGACCGCGAATCCCTCGGCGTGCTGGATGCCCGAGGCCAGCAGGCGCTCGGCCGTCTCGCCCGTGGTGCGCCAGGCGCTGTGCCCGGCGTCGATGTAGACGTGGTGGCCCGCCTCGGCCAGGCGCCGCACGCTCGCGGCGATCAGCGTGCCCCGCTCGCGGGTGAAGCAGTCGGCGGCGACGGCGTCGGGTTCCATGATGATCGCCGCGTGGGTGGCGCCGAGCAGCCTGATGAGGCGCCCGATGTAGCGCTGGTAGGCCGCCTCGCCGCGGGCGCCCTGGTCCTTGGCGCACCCGCGGTGGGGCAGGTAGTACGCGACCAGCACCGGCAGCGTCCTTTGCAGGCGTGCCTGCGCGGCGACGGCGCGCAGCGGTTCCAGGTCGGCCGGGCCGTTGATCCAGCGTGCCTGCGGGCGCCCGGTGATCGGCGCCAGCCATGCCGCGCCGTTGGCCAGCCGGTATCGCATGGCCGCACTGTCGGTGTCGCGATGGAGGTCGGCGCCCTTGAACGGATGGCGCAGCGGAGCGTAGGCCACCTGCGGCGGCCACGGCTTCAGCGTCGTGTCCGGTGCCCGCGCGCATCCGGCGAGCACGATCAGCAGGACCACGATCAGCATTCTCATCAGGGTTTCCAGAAGTCGCTGACTCGGTAGACGCGCACGCCGTTGTCGCCGGCGCCGAAGGCGATCTCCACGACCGCGTGCTTGCGGGCCTCCAGCAGCGTCGGGTAGCGGGCGGCGTCGGGGCTGTCGTAGTACCAGTTCGGCACCACGAGGTAGTCGATGCGTTCCAGGGCGCTGACCACCGCCGGGTCGGTGTCGAGCTTGTAGGCGATGATCGGGCGCGGCGAGAAGCCCTTGTAGTGCACCAGGTCGGTCCAGATGGCGTCGTGCACCACGAGCACCTTGTCGCGCGGCACGTTGTCGGCCACCCAGGCGGTGGCCGAGCGCAGCGGCGGGGGTTCCCGTACGGTCATCATCGGCCACAACGCGGGCGCCCAGACGACGGCCAGCGCCACCGCGCACGCCCCCGCCGCGGCCTGCCGCGCGCCGCGCGCCCGTTCGATGGCCAGCCGGAGCGTGCCGCCGACCTGCTCGGCCGCGCCGGCGAGCAGCAGGGCGCTCCACGGCAGCAGGGTGATGACGTGCATGTACGGCACGTAGCCGCCCCTGACCAGCAGCAGCCATTGGATGACCAGGGCCAGCGCGGCGGGACGCAACCTGCGCGCGACCAGCGCCGCCGGCAGCGCGACGAGCCCGCCCACCAGCAGGTAGGGGTCGAGCCCGAACCAGCTGTCGACGAGGGAGCGGGCGGGGCTGCCGGGGTCGAGCGCGGATCCCGAGGGCTGGCGGCCGGCCAGTTGCCAGTACGCCGTCTCCAGCAGGCTGTTGTGCCCCTGTCCCGGCAGCAGCTCGCCCTTGTAGATCGCGAACAGCGGGTAGAGCGCCATCAGCAGGATGCCGGCGAAGGCTGCCATGACGATGACCTGAGGCCGGTTGCGCCGGTCGAGGTTCTGCGCCATCGCGTAGGCGAAGGCGGGCAGCAGCACCAGCGCGGTCTCCTTGGTCAGCGCCGCCATCGCGAAGGCGGCCGCGGCGCCCATGGCCGCGCCGATGGTGCGGCGTGGCGAGTAGGCCAGGACGAAGGCCAGCAGCAGCCACGGGGTGACCAGGTTGTCGAGAAAGGTCCAGCGTGTGTAGGTGAGGGCCAGCGGGCTGAGCGCGAGCAGGAGCGCGCCCGCCGCCGATCCGACGCGGCTGAGCCCGGCGCGCCTGCCCAGCGCGAAGATCAGCGCGCACGACACCAGTTTGGCGATCAGCATGCACTCGTTGCCGAAGTCGATGGCGCTGTCGTGGCGGTTGAACCCGTTCGTCAGCACCGACCACAGGGCGATCTGCAGCCAGCCCGCCGGGGTGTGGTCGTAGAAGTAGGAGTAGGGCGACAGGGCCAGCAGGTACTGCACCGACCAGGCCTGCGACAGGTAGGTGCCCGGGTCGTCCACCCAGCGCGGGTAGGTCGCCATGCCCCACGCGTGGATCGTTCCCGCCACCACCAGCACCGGCGCGAGCAGCAGCAGGCTGCGCCGGTGCAGCCGGAGCCAGGCACGGCCGAGGCCGAGCAGGCGGTGCCTGGCCGAGACCCGCTGGCGGATCTCCGCGGTGTTCTCCAGCATGATGCTCATCGCGTCACCAGCACCCTGTCCGTGTCGAGGTGGGCGCCCTGGTGGGTGGTCTTCACCCAGTCGGTACGGCGGCGCAGATGCCTGATCATCGCCCACAACGCCGCGTACGACAGGGCCAGCTGGTACGGCCAGGCGCCCAGCACCAGCCCGACGTAGTCGCGCAGCCGTACCCTCTCCCCGAAGGTGCGGCCGAACTGCGCCAGCAGCTGGATGTCGAGCAGCGAGTTGAGCAGCGTGAGCGCCAGCGGGAGGGTCGCCAGCAGGGTGATCGCCTCGGGCGCCTTGTGCAGGAGCGCCAGGAGCAGCGCGACCGGCGCCAGGACGGCGACGAACGCCTGGAAGAACTGGAAGCCGAGCACGTACACCGCCAGCACCCGCTGGGTCCTGGTCGGCAGGCGCAGCCACTCGCCGGTGAGGAAGACCTGGATGAAGCCCTGCATCCAGCGCACCCGCTGGCGCACCAGCGCGCGCAGGCTCTCCGGCGTCTCCTCCCTGGTCACCATCTCGTCGACGTAGACCACGTCGACCGGGTAGCGCAGCACGGAGGCGGCGATGCCGATCTTGCAGTCCTCGGTGAGGCAGTCCTCGTCCCAGTAGGAGCCGTATCGCTCGCGCAGGTCCTCCAGCAGCTGGCGGCGGAAGAAGACGGTGTTGCCTCCCAGGGGCATCACGCCGATTCTGGCCTGCATCTTCAGCCGCGACTGGAACCATTTGAAGTACTCCAGGCAGTTGGCCGCCCGCCACCAGGCACTGGTGTGCGCGTGCCACCATCCGCGGCCCGCCACGGCGTGCGGGGCGCAGCCGAAGTTCATCAGCTGCACGCCGCACTGCACGATGCCGGCGCCGCTGGCGCGGAAGCGGTGGTCGACCATGCGCAGCAGTCCCGGGTGGAACAGGTCCTCGGCGTCGGCGACCCCGATCCACTCGAACCTGACGCCCTGGTCTTCGAGCATGCGCATGGCGGCGTTGAGCGCGGTGGGTTTGTTGTGCACCTCGGTGTCCTCGGGGTAGGCGCACACCAGGATGCGTCCCGGGTGCTCGCGTGCCTTGGCGTGGGCGATGGCCGCGGTGCCGGGGTCGTCGGCGTGGTCCACGATCGCGACCACGGTGTAGCCGGGGTGGTCGAGGGTGGCCAGCCGTTCCAGGGTGTGGCCGGCGACGGCTTCCTCGAACCGCATCGGCACCAGGATCACGCCAGGCAGGCGCGGCTCGCCGGGGTCGCCGTAGCGGTGGGGGTCGTTGTGCTCGGGCCACCACCACTTGTAGAGCTGGAACGTCACCGTGGTCCCGGAGACCAGCAGCATGAAGAGCGAGACGCCGATCAGGAAGTAGTCGGCGAAGATGGCCGAGGCCAGTACCAGCAGGACGGTGGCCAGCCCGCCGAGCAGCACTCGCGGGTGGGCCAGGGTGCTGCGGCGCCGTGGCGAGAACGACCAGTACTTGTCGGAGCAGAAGTTGACCACGGCGCAGGCCACCACCAGCCCCCAGTAGGCCGTGGCGGTGCCGACGGCGGGTGCCAGGAAGGGGAAGGCGACGGCGTTCAGCACGGCGCTGGCACCGCGCGCGAGCTGGTAGCGCCGCCATCTCGTGCCCAGGCTCACGTCCGAGCCCGACACGCGTGGATGCCAGGTCAGCGCGTAGTTGGCGGCGAAGCTGATCTGGAGGGTGATGGCGAACTGCAGGACGTTCGCGACGGCCGGCTGCAGGCCTTGGCGGATGAACAGGGCCAGGAGCAGGTGGCCGAGGACGGCGACGGAGAGGCCGACGAAAGCGAACAGCACATGCTCGCGACGCACGGGGACACGCACGGAGGAAGCTCCTCACGGCAGGAAGCGTCGGAAGCCGGTTCCGCTACCCCGCCGCGAACCGCTCTAGACATTGACCAAGAAACTTACACATAGTCAGGCGACTTGCGCCTCGACTGATCCGGTGCCAATCTTGCTCACATATGAACAGTTGCTCATATGTGAGCAGCTTCCCCCGATCCCCGCAGGAGGCTCCAGCATGGGCGCCGGACATGGACACGGACACGCCGCAGGACGGCACCGGTGGCGGCTGGCGCTGTCCTTCGTGCTCGTCGGCGCGTTCTTCGTCGTCGAACTCGTCTACGGCCTGGCCTCCGGCTCCCTCGCCCTGCTGTCGGACGCCGGCCACATGGCCGCCGACGTCGTCACGCTCGGCGCGGCCCTCGTCGCGACCAGGATCGCCACCCGCCCCGACACCACGGGCCGCCGCACCTACGGCTCCTACCGCGCCGAGGTGTTCGCCTCGCTCCTGGCGGTCGTGCTGATGATCGGCGTGGCCGTCTACGTGGTCGCCGAGGCGATCGGCCGCATCGGCGGCCCGGCGGAGGTCTCCTCGGGACCGATGCTCGTCGTGGGAGCCGCCGGCCTGGCCGTCAACCTCGTCGCCCTGTTCCTGCTGCGCTCCGGCGCCGGTGAGAGCCTCAACGTCAGGGGCGCCTACCTGGAGGTCCTCGCCGACACGGCCGGCTCGGCCGGCGTCATCGCGGCCGGCTGGCTCATCGCCGCCACCGGCCAGGCCTTCTGGGACACGGTCGTGGCGCTGGCCATCGGCGTCTTCGTCGCCGTCCGCGCCGTCGCCCTGGGCCGCCAGGTCTTCGCCGTCCTGGGCCAGCACGTCCCCGAGGACCTGGACGCCGCGGCGGTCGCCGCCGACCTGGCGGCCCTCGACGGCGTGCGCGACGTGCACGACCTGCACCTGTGGACGCTGACCTCCGGCATGAACGTCGCCACCGCCCACCTGGTCACCACGGCGCCCGAGGACGGCCACGCGGTGCTCGACCGCGCCCGCGACCTGCTCCGCAGCAGGCACGGCGTCGCGCACGCGACCCTCCAGGTCGAGCCGGGCGACCACCGCGGGTGCGACGAACTGGACTGGTGACCAGGCCCGGCCCCCGCCCGTCAGCAGACCTTCATGTAGTCCTGCCCCGGCAGGTACCGCCGCCACTCGCCGGCCGTGAGGGAACGCCCCGCGGCGGCGCAGACCGCGGCGAACGGGTCGGGCACGGGGGTCACGTCCCACAGCCGGATCCTGCCGTCGTCCGCCCCCGTGGCGAGCCGGTCGCCCTCACGGTTGAAGGCCACCGCCCTGACCGGCTTCGGATGCCAGAGCGGCGGCCCGGTCTGGAGCTGGGTGGCCACGTCCCAGAACCGGACCGTGCCGTCCTGGCCCGCGGTGACCAGGGTGGAGCCGTCCGGGCTGAAGGCCAGGCCGTTCAGGTAGCCGTCGGCGTGGCCCGTCATGCTGTGGCCCCGCTGGCCGCGAGTGCCGATGTCCCACAGGCGTGCCGTGCGGTCGTCGGCCACCGTCGCGATCAGATCGCCACGGGGGTGGAAGGCCGCGCCCTTCACCCAGTTGTGGTGCCCGCCGAGGGGCGGCCCGAGCTGCTTGCCGGTGGCGGTCTCCCAGAGCAGGATCGTGTTGTCGAGCGCGGTCGTGACGAGTGTCCTGCCGTCGGGGCTGAAGGCGACCGATTTGACCCACGTGATGTGGCCGACGAACGGCTCGCCGACCTCGCTCCGGGTCGCCAGGTCCCACAGGTGGGCCTTGTTGTCGAATCCCGCCGTCGCCATGAGCGGCGCCACCGGGCTGAAGGCGACCGCCGCGACGACCGGCCCACCTGCCGCGAGAGGCGGGCCGAGCTGCTCGCGCGTGGCCAGGTTCCACAGCCTGACGTCGCCGTCGCCGTTGCCCGGCGCGAAGCCGCCCTCGGGCAATATCGGGCGCTCCCCCGAGGCCGCCGCCAGGAGCTCGCCGTCCCTGCTGATGTCGACGTTGAGCACCTCCCAGGGCAGCTGGTACGGCGGGCCGATCGGAATCTGCTCGGCCACGTTCCACAGCCCGAGCCGTCGGTCGGCTCCCGCGCTGGCCAGCGTCGCGCCGTCGGGGGTGAAGACGAGGTCGTTGACCTCCGCCGTGTGGTCGCCGAAGGCCGTGCCGATCTGCCGGCGCACCGACACGTCCCAGATGCGCACGGTCCGGTCGGCGTTGGCGGTGGCCAGTTCCGGCCCCTCAGGGCTGAAGGCGAGGCCGAAGATGCGGTCGGTGTGCCCGGTGAGCGGCTGCCTGACCGGGCGGCCGCTCCGCACGTCCCACAGGCGGGCCTCGCGGTCGTCGCCGCCGGTCGCCAGCAGCTCGCCGTCGCGGTCGAAGGCGAGCGCCCTGACCTCGCCGGCGTGCCCGCTCAGCTCGGCGAGCCGCTCGTGGGTGCGGGTGTCCCACAGGCGGGCGACGCCGTCGGAGTGCGCGGTGGCCAGCACCGTCCCGTGCGGGCCGAAGGCGACGGCGTTGACCCGCTGACCTGCCGGAACGGGCAGGTGGGCGAGGCTCTCGCGGGTGGCCACGTCCCACAGGTGCGTGCCGTCGGAGCCCGCCGCCGCCAGCCGGCTGCCGTCGGGGCTGAAGGCGACGCCGTAGAACACCTGGTTCGTGCGGGTGAACTCGGCGAGCTGCCGGTGGTCGGAGACCCGCCACAGCCGGACCGTGCCGTCGGTGGCGGCCGTGGCCAGCGTCGCGCCGTCGGCCGTCAGCGCGACCGAGTGGATCTGCGCCGGGCGCAGGTCGATCGGATCGCCGGCCTGCCGGCGCGTCGCCACGTTCCACAGCCGCGCCGTTCCGTCGAGGCTGCCGGAGGCCAGAGTACGGCTGTCGCGGCTGAACACGACCGAGGTCACGTGCTCGACGTGGCCGGCCAGGGGCGCGCCGAGCTGCCCGTACCCTCGGGCGTCCCACAACCGCACCATGGTGTCGCCGCCGCCGGTCGCCATGATCCCGCCCGTCCGCGCGTAGGCGACGGAGTACACCCAGTAGATGTGCCCGGCCAGGATCTGGCGTGCCGGGTTGGCGAGCGTGTCCAGCATCGCCTGCCTGGCCTCGTCCGTCGGGGAGACGCGCCAGGCGGTCGCCGACAGCCGGAGCGCCGTGGCCGGATCGGTCTCCGCCACGAACTTCGTCTGCGCCGCGAGCTGTCTGGACACCGCCTGCGCGGTCTGCGCCCTGGCGTCGCCGTACAGCAGGACGGCCGCCACCGCGGCGATCAGCGCGACCACCAGCGAGCCCGCCAGCACCGCGGTCGTGGCGCGGCGGCGCCTGGAACGCCGGGCGTCGGCCCGGCGCGCCTCGTCGAGGAAACCGGCCGCGACGGCGCCCACCTCCCGCAGGGCCAGCGCGCCGCTCAGGCGGGTGCTCGCGTACAGGTAGGCGGGGTCGCGGCCGCTGGCCTCCCAGTCGGCGGCGTCGGTCGCCAGCCGCTGCCGCGTCAGCAGTTCCGCCCTGTCCTCCTCCAGCCACAACCGCAGGCGCGGCCAGCCGCGGATGAGCGCCTCGTGGGCGATCTGCACGCTGCGATGGTCGACCGTCAGCAGCCTGGCCCGGACGAGATGGTCGAGCACCTTCCGGGTGGGCTCGCCGTCCTGTTCGTCGCGCACCGCGTCGTCCAGCGGCAGGCGCCGCGCGGTGTCCGGCGCGTCCGCGCCGAGCTGGACCAGGCGCGTCAGCAGGCGGCGCGCCGCCCTCCTGCCGCCCAGGCCCAGCTCGTCGACCGCGGCGTCGGCGGTCTGGGCCAGCGACCGGTTGATCCCGCCGGTGGCGCGGTACCCGGCGAAGGTGAGCGTGCCGTCCTGGCGGTGGTGCCACGTCTGGAGCAGGGCGTGCGAGAGCAGCGGCAGCACCCCGACGGCGTCGGCGTGGTCGCGGTCGCTGCGCAGGTCCTCCAGGAGCAGCTCGGCCAGGCCGTCCTCCAGCCTCAGCCCGGCCACGCGGGCGGGGCCCTGGATGACCTCCAGCAGGCGGTCGCGGTCCATCGGGGCCACGACCACGGGCTGTTCGAGGGCGGGCACGAGTTCTGGGCAGGCGGCGCACTGGCCGAAGAAGTCGGCCCGGACGCCGAGGACCACCGCCTGGGCGCCGCCCGTACCGGCCAGCACCGCCAGCGCCGCGAGGAAGGCGCGGCGCTGGTCGTCGGGGGCCGAGAAGACCTCCTCGAACTGGTCCACGATGACGACCTCGCCCCTCCACCTGCGCCGAGCCCGCTCAGCGAGGGCTCCGACAGACGAATCGGCGGGCGGATCGCTGGCTGTGCCGCCGAGCAGGCGGCGCAGGGAGGCGAGCGGGTCGTCGCCGGGTTCGAGCAGGACCGTGCCGCGGTTGCCCGCGCGGGCGAGCGCCGGGACCAGGCCGGCCCGTAACACCGACGACTTGCCCGCGCCCGACGCGCCCGTGACCACCAGCAGGCCGCCGTCCCCCGCCCGGTCCATCAGCGCCTCGACCAGGTCGTCACGGCCGAAGAACCACCGCTCGTCGGCCGAGCCGTACGACTCCAGTCCCCGGTACGGCGCGGCCTCCGCGGCCGCGCGCGGCGCCCTGGCCGCCTTCGGCCGGGCCTCCGTCTCCTCGCGCAGCGCCTGGTACGCCTCGTCCCAGCGCCCCCGATCCGCGAGCTCGGGCGGCAGCACCCGCCCGGTCTGGGCGGCCACCCGCAGGCAGGTGTCGACGAACACCTCGAAGTTGTGCCGTTCCGGACGGGTCGGGGCCCGGCGGCTGGTCATGCCGTCGATGGTGCTGCTCGCGAGCTGGATCGCATCCTCGCCCGGCCGCCTCCGGGGCGTCCTGGCGCTGGCGATCTCCAGCCCTCGCACGGTCAGCCCCGCGGCCGTCCTCAGCTCGCGCAGGCGGGCCGCGAAGCGAGTCCTGGCGTTCTCCACCACGCGACTCCGTCCGGAAGCCGAAGATGTCCGGAGGTACCGGACACGGAAGCACTCGCACAGAGTAGGCGGTGACCAGCCGGTAGCGGAGGGTTTCTCCGCCAGGTGTCCGGACCCGGTCGCCGGACACCCCGCCGGGCGGCGACGGTCGGATCTCCAAGCAACGGAAGGAGTCGACCGTGACCCATCTCCGATCGGCGCGGCTGCTGGTGGCGCTCGCCGGCGCCGTCTGCGTGACCGCTGTCCTGCCCGCTCCCGCCCACGCCGCCACCGGCGTCTACTTCAACAAGGAGTGCGTCAGCAGGTTCAACTGCACCTACTACCTGCGCCCGCACGCCACGCAGGCGGTCGCGGGACATCTCGACAGGCACGGCTGGACCGCCGACGCCGCCGCCGGTCTGGTGTGCTTCCGGCTGCCTCCGCTGGCCGCCGCGGCCTGCGGAGTCGCGATCGGCATCCCGTACCGCCGGGCGCTGCCGCACCTGGAGACGGCGGCGCGGGAGGGCGGCTGCTTCACCATCCGGGCCAAGCTGCCCATCGCCCGCTTCGGCAGCGCGACCACGGACGACCCCGCCTGTTCCTGACCCTGGCCGAAACGCCGGCGAGCCCGGCCGCGCCATGATGGCGCGGCCGGGCTCGCAGGACGGGGTGAACGGGATCAGGCCAGGTCGAAGCGGTCGAGCTCCATGACCTTGGTCCAGGCCGCGACGAAGTCGGCGACGAACTTGTCACGGGCGTCCTGCGAGGCGTAGACCTCCGCGAGCGCGCGCAGCTGCGAGTTGGAGCCGAAGACGAGGTCGACCGCGGTGGCGGTCCACTTCACCTCGTCGGTGGCCACGTCGCGGATCTCGTACACGTGCTCCTCGGACTCCGACGCCTTCCACCGGGTGCCCGGGGCCAGCAGGTTGACGAAGAACTCGTTGGTGAGGACGCCGGGCTGCCCGGTCAGGACTCCGTGCCGGGAGTCGCCGACGTTGGCCCCGAGGGAGCGCAGGCCGCCCACCAGGACGGTCATCTCCGGCGGGGTCAGGTTGAGCATGTAGGCGCGGTCGAGGAGCAGCACCTCCGGCTGGGTCTTCTCGCCCGCCTGCAGGTAGTTGCGGAAGCCGTCGGCCCGAGGCTCGAGGACCGCGAAGGAGTCGACGTCGGTCTGCTCCTGCGTGGCGTCGGTGCGGCCGGGACGGAAGGGCACCGTCACCGTGGCGCCGGCCTCGCGGGCCGCCTTCTCCACGGCCGCGGAGCCGGCCAGGACGATCAGGTCGGCGAGCGAGATCTTCGCGCCGCCCGCCTCGTTGAACTCGCGCTGGATGCCCTCGAGGACACTGAGGACGGTCGCGAGCCGGTCGGGCTGGTTGACCTCCCAGCCGCGCTGCGGCTCCAGGCGCAGGCGCGCGCCGTTGGCTCCGCCGCGCTTGTCGGTGGAGCGGAAGGTCGCGGCCGACGCCCAGGCGGTGGAGACCAGCTGGGCGGTGGTGAGGCCGGAGTCGAGGACCTTCGCCTTCAGGGCGGCGATGTCGGACTCGCCCACGAGCTCGTGGTCGACCGCGGGCACAGGGTCCTGCCACAGCTGCGGCTCGGCGACCCACGGGCCGCGGAAGCGGCTGACCGGGCCCATGTCGCGGTGCAGCAGCTTGTACCAGGCCTTGGCGAAGGCCAGCGCGAACTCGTCGGGGTTCTCCAGGAACCGGCGGGAGATCTTGAGGTACTCGGGGTCGACGCGCAGCGACAGGTCGGTCGTCAGCATCGTCGGCCGGTGCTTCTTCGACGGGTCGAAGGGGTCGGGGATGATGGCCTCGGCGTCCTTGGCGACCCACTGCTTGGCCCCGCCGGGGCTCGTGGTGAGCTCCCACTCGTAGCCGAAGAGGATCTCGAAGAAGCGGTTGCTCCACTGGGTCGGCCGGTCGGTCCAGGTCACCTCGAGGCCGCTGGTGATCGTGTCGCCGCCCTTGCCGGTGCCGAAGCTGCTCAGCCAGCCCAGGCCCTGCGCCTCCAGCGGCGCCCCCTCGGGCTCGCGGCCCACGTGGTCGTCGGCGATGCCGGCGCCGTGGGTCTTGCCGAAGGTGTGGCCGCCGGCGATGAGGGCGACGGTCTCCTCGTCGTTCATCGCCATGCGCGCGAAGGTCTCGCGGATGAAGTGGGCCGCCGCGGCCGGGTCGGCGTTGCCGCGCGGGCCCTCGGGGTTGACGTAGATGAGGCCCATCTCGGTCGCGCCCACGTTGGGCGCCATCGTGCTGTCAGTGACGTAGCGCTCGTCGCCCAGCCAGGCGTCCTCGGGGCCCCAGAAGATCTCCTCGGGCTCCCAGACGTCCTCGCGGCCGAAGCCGAAGCCGAAGGTCTTGAAGCCCATCGACTCCAGGGCGACGTTGCCGGCGAGCACGAGCAGGTCGGCCCACGAGATCTGCTGGCCGTACTTCTGCTTGACCGGCCACAGCAGGCGGCGGGCCTTGTCGAGGTTGGCGTTGTCGGGCCAGCTGTTGAGCGGGGCGAACCGCTGGCCGCCGTCGCCCGCTCCGCCGCGGCCGTCGTGGATGCGGTAGGTGCCCGCGGCGTGCCAGCTCATCCGGATCATCAGGCCGCCGTAGTGGCCGAAGTCGGCGGGCCACCAGTCCTGCGAGGTGGTGAGCACCTGGATGATGTCCTGCTTCAGCGCCTCGACGTCGAGCTTCTCGAGCTCCTTGGCGTAGCTGAAGCCCTCGCCCAGCGGGTTGCCCCTGGAGGAGTGGGCACGCAGCACCGAGAGGTCGAGCTGGTTGGGCCACCAGTCGCGGTTGGTGCGCGGGCGGCCGCCGGTCTGCGGGGTCGGCGAGTCGATCGCCGGGTTCTCGCTCTCGCTGCCATGCGCGGTCACGGAGTCGTGCGCTACCGGGCAGCCGCCCGCTCCAGTGACGTTCGCGTCGTGGTTCTCGGTCATGGGAATCCTTCCGGATCAGCTGGCGGTGGAACAGGTGAGGCACGTACCCCAGAAGATGACCTCGGCCTCGTCGATCACGAACCCGTGATCGTCGGACGCGGTCAGGCAGGGCGCCTCACCGACCGCGCAGTCGACGTCGACGACGACACCACACGATCGGCACACGATGTGGTGGTGGTTGTCGCCGACGCGCCCTTCGTACAGGGCGGGACTGCCCGGCGGTTCAATTCGGCGGACGAGCCCCGCGCCGGTGAGGGCGTGCAGGGCTTCGTACACGGCTTGGAGGGAGACATGGCCGACCCGGTCGCGCACGCCCGAGGCGAGCGCCTCGACGCCGAGGTGGTCACCGTTCCTGACGGCCTCGAGCAGCGCGACACGAGCGGCCGTCACCCGCAGGCCGGCGCCACGCAGCTCCTCGGCGGTGGTCGGCGGCTGGGATGAGGTCATGACTCCAACGTACACATCCAAAAACATGAACGGTTAAAGGAAGTGAATGATGTCGGCCTGAACTCGTTGATCGATCTCTCAGAGCAGGAAGGTGAACAGCGGCGAGCCGGGCGGGATGCGCTCCACCGTGAGCGGGCTCGCCTTCATCCTGTGCAGCAGGCTCTCCAGGTCGCCGGCGCGCTCCAGCTCGATGCCGACGAGGGCGGGGCCGGTGTCGCGGTTGTTCTTCTTGACGTACTCGAAGGCGATGATGTCCTCGCCCTCGCCCAGCACCTCGTCGAGGAAGTGGCGCAGGGCGCCGGGACGCTGGGGGAAGGTGACCAGGAAGTAGTGGCGCAGCCCGATGTGGACCAGCGAGCGCTCCAGCACCTCGCCGTAGCGGCTGACGTCGTTGTTGCCTCCCGACACCACGCAGACCACCGGGCCCGGCGAGCCGTACGGCATGAGCTCGCGGGCGGCCGCGCCGGCGAGCGCGCCGGCGGGTTCGGCGATGATGCCGTCGCTCTGGTACAGATCCAGCATCTCCGTGCAGATCGCGCCCTCGTCGACTGCCACGATCTCGTCGACCAGATCCTTGACCAGCGGGAAGGTGAACTCCCCCACCCGGCCGACGGCGGCGCCGTCGACGAAGCTGTCGATCTCGGGCAGGGCGACGGGGCCGCCGTGGTCGAGGGCGGCGCGCATGCTGGCCGCTCCGGCGGGCTCGGCCCCGATGATGCGGGTGGCGGGCGAGTGTTCGCGCAGCCACACGGCGACGCCCGCGATCAGGCCGCCGCCGCCGACCGGCAGCACGACCGTGTGCGGGCGTCGCGGCGACTGGGCCAGGAGCTCCAGGCCCACCGTGCCCTGACCGGCCATGGTCCTGACGTCGTCGAAGGGGTGCACGTAGACGGCGCCGGTGCGGTCGCTGTCGGCGTGCGCGGCGGTGCTGGCCTCGTCGTAGGTGCCGCCGCCGACCACGACCTGCACGCGCTCCCCGCCCAGCGCGGCGATGCGCTCGCGCTTCTGCCGCGGGGTCGTGGACGGGACGTAGACGCGCCCGTCGATGCCCAGCCGCGCGCAGGCGAAGGCGACGCCCTGACCGTGGTTGCCCGCGCTGGCGCAGACGACGCCGCGGCGCTGCTCGGCCTCGGTGAGCGAGGCGATCAGGTTGAACGCGCCCCGCACCTTGTAGGAGCGGCAGATCTGGGAGTCTTCGCGCTTGAGCAGCACCTCGGTGCCGAGCAGGTCGGACAGCCGCTGGTTGGACTCCAGCGGGGTGCGCCGGACGACGGGCCGCAGGCGTTCGGCCGCCTGGCTGATCATCGCGGCGGTGAGGCGCTTGGTCATCCACGGATGCTAGCAATGGGGCGGGTGTGGCTCGCACGGAACCCGCGCCAGGTCAGCGGTTCCTGTCGCGTGATGTGATCACGAAGGTGAGGCCGTCGAGGAGGCGTTCGAGGCCGAAGGCGAACAACGATTCCAGGTCGAGCTCCGCCTCGGCCCCCTCGATCCTGGCGATCAGCGGCCCGTCGGCGGAGAGCCTGGCCCTGCCCCACTGCTTGCTGGTCATCCCCGTGTCGAGCTCGGCGGCGGCCTCGCTCTCGATGGTGAACGCGGTGCCGCGCACGTAGTTCACGAGCGTGGCGTAGACGTGCATGCGGGTGGTGGGGTCGAGCCCGAGGCCGTCGAGCGCGCGCAGGGTCCACTCGCCGTACGCGAGCTGACCCGGCAGGACGGCCGGGCGGGTGATGGACACCAGCCTGGGCAGCCAGGGGTGGCGCTGGTAGGCGGCCCATTGCAGGTGCGCCGCGACCCGCAGGTGGGAACGCCAGCCGGGCGGCGGCTCCGGGTAGTCGATCTCGGCGAACGCGGCGTCGGCGATCAGCTGCGTGAGCTCCGCCTTGGCCTCGAGATGACGGTAGAGGGTCATGGTGGCGACGCCGAGCTCGGCCGCCACCGCCCGCATGGACAGCCCCGCCAGCCCGCCGGCGTCGGCGATCCCCATGGCCACGCGGACGACCCGGTCGCGGTCGAGGCCCCCGGCGGAACGCGAGGGCAGCCGCCTGGAGGCGACGACCGCGCCGACGCGGGAGGTCGACTCGATGGTGCCCGCCTGCTTGAGCGCTGCCAGGGCCTTGCTGGCCGTCGCCATCGCCACGCCCCACTCGCCCATGATCGCCCTGGTGGTGGGGACGGGCTCGCCCGGCCGCAGCTCGCCCTCGGCGATGCGCCGCTCGATGTCGGCGACGATCCGGAGGTAGGGCGGTCGCGGATCGTTCACGAGGCCATGCTGCCACGCCGGCGCGCCACTGCCACGCCTCAGTGGTCGGGCAGCCAGTTGCCGTGCAGGCCGAGAGGCACCCTGCCGGGCAAGTGCACCCGGGCGACGGGCTCGCCGGTGAAGTCCTGCGCCGAGAGGATCACCAGGTCACCGGCTCCGCGCGAGGGGTTATGGACGTAGGTGAGCAGGAAGCCCTCGTCCTCGCCCTCTCCGGTGGCGGCGAACACGGCCTCGCCCGCCGCCTCGTCACGGCCGAAGGCGTGCACCTCGGCCGTCCCGCGCTCCAGGTCGTGCTTGACCAGGGCATTGACGAAGGCGTCGTCCGGGGGCGGGCCCTCGGGGGCGAACGGGATGCCGTAGAGCGCGGTCGCCGCCGAGTAGCCGTAGCGATAGGGCCGGGTGAGGCGCGCCTCGTTCACCCTCGGGAAGTCCTGCGGCCGGTCGTCGATGCGGCGCTGATGGACCCGGTCGGGGCCGATCGTCCAGCGGTCCAGCACGGGCCTGATGGCTCCCGGATCGGCGGGGTCGAACGGCCCCTGCGCGGTGACCAGGTCGACCACGACCGTGTCGCCGTCGTCGTAGGCGTTCAGCGTGTGGCTCACGTGCACCGGGCCGATCTCCTGCCAGCGCACCCGGCCGCCGGTGCGCGGCATGACGCCCACCCTGGTCGGGTGCCCCGGCAGCCACCGGCAGTCGAACCCGTCGAAGCCGAGCGGCGTGTCCCACACCACCATGTGGTTCTCGGTGAGCGCGAAGTCGTGCATGAACGGCGTGCGTGTCATGGGGATGGAGGTGGTGCGCACCACCTGTCCCCCGGCGTCGGTGACGATGTGCTGCACGAGCTCGACGCCGACCATGTACGACAAGGAGTGCAGTTCCCCGGTGCGAGGGTCGTGCTTGGAGTGCGCTCCAGCCGTGAAGCCGTCGGCGGTGCCGCCCAGGGCGCACGGGCCCACGGTGTTCAGGTCGTCGTCGAGCTCGGCGGGCGGCAGGCCGCCTTCCGCCAGGGCGAAGGTCCGGCGGGCGTGCTCGATCACGTTGACCATGGGCGCGAAGCCGGGCGTGCGCACGAACCGGTTGCGGTACCACTCGGCGCGGCCCTCGCGCAGCCGTACGCCGTGCACCATGCCCTGGCCCATGCCCCAGATGTGGACGGCGGGGTCCTCCACGCCCAGGGCGTTGGGCCCGTTGCGCAGGTAACGGCCGTTGAGCTCGGCGGGGATCCGCCCCGTGACGGGCAGGTCGAACGCGGTGATCTCCTCGGTGACAGGGGCGAACGCCCCTTCCAGGTATCTCATGTGGACACCGTACGCAGCAGAGTGGCGAATCCCCCTTCCACAAGGCGAAAGGGCATGCTGTGCACTAGTGCAGAAGGCTACGGCCAGCTGGCCGGGCCCCAGCCGTCCGCGGGCGGCTCCCCTGCCGCCTCGTTGAAGGCGGCCATCGCGTCGATCAGCGCCTGCCGATGCTCCGGTGCCATCCGGGAGACGATGAGGCGGATCTCCTCGCGGCGGTGGGCGTTGACCCTGTCGACCACGTCCTGGCCCTCGGGGGTGAGCCGCATCAGCGACTCGCGCCGGTTGCCCGGGTTCACCGTACGGACGATCAGCCCGGCCCCGGCGAGCCGGTCGGCCATGCGCATGGCCGTGGAGGAGTTGACGGCCAGTTGCTCGGCCATGGCGACCAGCTTGGTCTCGCCCCGGGCCGACAGGACGACGAGCATGCGCAGCTGCGGGAGCGTCACCCGGTGCCCGACGGCCGACAACGACCGTACGGCGATGCCGACCAGGACCCGGGAGCCGGTCAGCACCGCCGAACTCACCGGGTCGGGCTCTTTCGTGCCGCCGTTGTCGTTCACCTCAGCTCGGCCAGGGCCTCGTGCGTGGTGGGGAAGATCTGGAAGTGCGAGATCAGCCCCGTGACCTCCAGGACCCTGGTCAGCCGCCCGCCGACGCAGCTGAGCGCCAGGTGTCCTCCGGCCGCCTTGGCCAGCCCGTAGCCGCTCAGCAGCACCGAGACGCCGCTGGAGTCGCAGAAGGTCAGCCGGGAGGCGTCGACGACCACGATCGGGGCGTCGAGCTGCGACAGCGCCACGGCCAGGCAGTCGCGAAGGGTCGGCGCGGTGCGCAGGTCGAGTTCGCCGTGCAGGCGGATGACGACGATGTCGCCGTGTCGGTCGAGGTCGACGGTGAATTCGTCCATGGGGGATTCCTCAGTAGCCGTGCCGCCGCAGGAGCAGCATGGCCGCGTCGTCGGCCAGCGGGCCGCCGGCATGATCGATCAGGTCTTCGCGCAGGGCGTCGAGCGCCTGCTGGGGATCGCCCTCGTTGAGCAGCTCGGCCCGGTCGATGAGCGGGTAGAACGCCCCGTCCGGGTCGCGGGTCTCGATCACGCCGTCGGTGTAGAAGAGGATCTGGTCCTGCTCGCCGAAGGTGCAGGTGTGCGGCTTGGGGGTGGCCGAGGTCATCGCCGAGAGCCCGAGCGGAAGGCTCTCCTCCGGCGGGGTGACCAGCTCGATGTGACCGTCGCGCCTGAGCATGAGCGGGGCGGGATGCCCGCAGTTGAGCAGTGTGAGCTCGCCGTCGCCGATCTCGGCCAGGATGGCCGTCACGAACGATTCCGCGCCCAGGTGGCGGGTGAGGGTGGCCTCCACGCGCTGGGCCACGCAGACGAGGTCGGGCTGGTCGTAGGCCGCTTCGCGGAAGGCGCCGAGCACCCAGGCGGCGGTCTCGACCGCGCCCAGTCCCTTGCCCTGCACGTCGCCGACGATCAGGCGCACGCCCATCGGCGTGGTGACCACCTCGTAGAGGTCGCCGCCGATGTGCGCCTCGGCGGCGGCCGAGGTGTACGACAACGCCAGGTGCACGTCACCGGCCCGGCGCGGCACCGGGCGCAGCAGCACCCGCTGCGCGGCCTCGGCCACCAGCCGCACGTTGGCCAGCTCCCGTTCGCGCCTGAGCCGCAGATGGGCGGCGAGCATGCTCGCCCCGGTGACGCTGATGAGGGTGGCGAGCGTGAGGTTGTTCTGCCACGTCAGCAGGGTGCCGCTGTAGGCGGCCAGCGGGATGCAGATGACCAGGGCGAGCGCGCCGACCGCCGCGGTGCGGCGCACGCTGCCGGAGACCGACGCGAAGGTGGGGCCCAGGGTGAGCAGCGAGAGGAACGCGAGCGCGGGCCCGGCGACGAGGTCGGCCACGGCGACCAGGGCCATGACCGCGAACGGCAGGCCGCGCAGCACGAGCTGCGACCGTGTCCCGGCGCGCCTGCGCGAGGTCGCCATGGATCAGCCTCTTCTCGTCGTCGCGGCACGTTGCCGACCAGACTTCCCGGCATCCCGATCCACCGTAGCAAAATCATTGCTCCATGCAAGGGTCAATTCCGCAGCCTTCCCGTGCTGTTCCCCACGCAGTAACGTCGTTTCCACAGCCCCCGCGCAGGGAGTCCGACGTGCCCATCCCCCGCTCGATCCTCACCAAGGGCGACCTGCCCGACCTCGAGCTCACCGTCGCCGGCGGAACCTGGCCGGACGACATCCGCGGTCACCTGCTGATCAGCACCTCGGACCAGCGCACCCACCCGCTGCACGCCTTCTTCGGCGACGGCGTCATGGTGAGGCTGTCGCTCGGACCCGGCCCGGGCGGAGGCTTCGCCTGGACGCCACGGGTGATCGACTCCCCGTCCGTCCGGCTGCGCCACAGGCGGCCCGATCTGTTCCGCGCCGGCCCGGTGGGAACCCAGTCGCCCTTCGGAGGAGTCAACGCCGCCAACACCGCCCCGCTTCCCTGGGGCGACCGGCTGTTCGCCACCTGGGACGCCGGTCGCCCGGTCGAGGTGGACCCGGCCACCCTCGCCTTCGTGGCGGAGGTGGGGCACCGCGACGACTGGGCCCCGGTGCTGGACGCGCCGGCGCTGCCCTCGATCCTGTCCACCGCGCACCCGGTGATCGACCCCGAGCGCCACTGCCTGTGGTCGGTCACGCGCGACCCGATCACCGGCGCGCTCTCGGTGGTGCGCTACGACGGCGACGGCAGGCACGTCAGCCGGTGGCCCGTGGCGGGGGTCACCTTCCCGCAGGCCACGCACACGATCACGCAGACCCGCGACTGGCTGGTCCTGGCCGACACCGCCTACAAGGTGGACCTGGACGAGGTGCTCGGCGCGGGCGACCGGCGCGTCGCCAACAATCCGGACGGGCCGCTCGTCCTGGTGCGCAAGGACCACCTGGAAGCGGCACCGAGCGGCGCCGCCGTACCCGGCCGGGTCCTGCGCCTGGCGCCCGAGGTCAACCACTTCTACGCCGCCTACGACGACACCGGCGGCATCCGGGTGGTCATGGAGCACACGCCCGGCGTCGACATCGGGCTCTACCTGCGTGAGGACGACGTCGACGTCTTCGGCAGGCCCGTCGACCCGGCGCTGCGCGGCATGTACTGCCACGGCGCGAGCCCCGCCGTCGTGACGCTGCTGGAGATCGACCCCGAATCCGGGCGCATCACCGACCTGGCCCGGCTGCGCGACCCGCAGCGGTACTGGCAGGCCGAGCTGTCGGCGATCGACTGGTCGTTCGAGGGACAGCTCGCCCCGACCCGGCACCACCTCGTCTTCCAGGGATTCCACCCCGAGGCGATCAGCCGGCGGCTGCTGCGCAACTACGGCGACCGCGTCGACGCCTCGCTCTTCCCCGCCGAGGAGACGCCCTCGACGCTGGTCACGCTGGAGCGCGACACGCTCAAGCCGCTCGCCGAGTGGACCTGGTCGATGGACGACTACCCCACCTCACCCGTCTTCGTCCCGCGCGGCCAGGGCAGGACCAGGTACGGCGGAGCCGAGCCCGGCGGGCACGACGGCTATCTGGCCGTCATCGTGCACAACGACGCGCGCTTCCGCGTCGAGCTGTTCGACGCGGCCGACGTGTCGCGCGGCCCGATCGCGGTCCTGGCTCCGCCGCACGGCACCGTGATCCCCTTCATGATCCACTCGGCGTGGATGCCGTCCGCCCAGCCGTACGACCGCTCGATCGAGCGCCTGAGCTTCGCCGACGACCTGGACGAGCGCCTCGACACGCTCGACCCCGAACTGCGGGCGCTCGCCCACGAGGTCGCCGCGTCCTACCAGCCGTAGGAGGTCATGCGTCCGCGCAGACCGCCTGGGCCTGCGTGCCGTCCCCGTCCTCCATGGCGAACACCGAGACGGAACGGGCCGACGGGACCAGGACGTTCAGGACCACCCGGGCGTACGGCAGGGTCGCCGCCGTCCGCCCGCCGACGCCGAGCACGCGTGACGTGGGCGGAGTCGTACAGTTCGGTCACGGTGACCAGCCGCAGGCCTGGCGGCGGCTGCGCGCACACCGCGTGCGCCACGACCGGCCACTGCTGGGGGCCGAAGCCCTGGATCTCGTGGTGCGGGCTCACACCGTTGACGTCGATGATCGCCGTGAGCACTTGCGCAGACCATCTGTTTCATGGAAAAGCGAAGAGACAGCCCACCCGCCTAACCTCCCGGCTGTGCGAATCCGAACCAGAGCAATCCTGGCCTTGACGCTGGGAACGGCAACCCTGACCAGCGTCCCACCGGCCTCCGCCACCAGCGGGACCAGCCTCGCGAGATTCAGCAACTGGGCGACCCAGGAGTGCATCACCACCAACCCGGACCACCATCTGTTCAGCAGGTACTGCTACGTGGCGGGTGACTACAAGTACGCCTACCAGCAGTGGTACCTCCAGCCCTCCATGTGGGCGGGCGCCTGGCAGCTCAGCAACCGCAAGACCGGGCGATGCCTCGAGCTCGTGGACGGCGACAACGGCCAGGACAACGTCGTCACGGCTCCCTGCGAGCCGGGGAACCCGCTCCAGCTCTGGATCGTCGAGAACCAGAGCATCGTGAGCGCCGTCCACAAGGCGATCCTCTACGACCACGGCGCCACCACCGACATCCGCGCCACCTGGGGCGGATCCGTCAACCCGCCCGCCTACGGCCGCTGGTCGCAGATCAGCTGATCCACCGCCCCGGCCGAGGCGACCCCGGCGCTGGACGATCCCGGCCGAGGCGATCCCGGCTGGGCGATCCCGGCTGAGGCGCCCCTCCGTCCGAGGCGACCCTCCGGCCGGCGCGATCGCAGCCAGGGCGATCGCAGCCGAGACGGACCCGCCGCGGCGGCCGTGGCCGCGGCTCACGGCGCGGCGGTCCCGGCCGGGCGGTCCCGGCCGGGCGGTCATGATGTGGCCGGGGCCGCCCTGTCCGTGGTGGTCAGCGCCGCCTGGACGATGCGGAGTGCCTCGCCCGCGTCGATGCCCACGCTGGCGATCACGGCCGCGTAGTCGGCGGCGGCGCGGCGGGCCCGTTCGCGGCCCTCCTCCCCCGAGGACGACACGAACGACCCCGCCCGCCCCCGCGTCTCGATCAGCCCCGCCTCCTCCAGTTCCCGGTAGGCCCGGCCGACCGTGTTGACGGCCAGGCCGAGGTCGGCGGCGAGGTGGCGGATGGTGGGCAGCCGGGCGCCCACCGCCAGCGTGCGGTCCTGGATCTGCCGGGCGAGCTGGGCCCGTAGCTGCTCGAAGGGCGGCACCGGTGAGGCCGCGTCGATGACGATCATCGCGCCCCCATCGCCTGCCTGGCCGCCACGGCGCTCGACGGCATCCTGCGCTGGATGGCCACGAACGCGCCGAGCCCCACGAGCACGTAGGCGACCGCCGCGGCGCCCCACCACGCGGGCGCGAACCCGAACACCAGCACCATCGGCAGCGACCACTGCACGCTCGGCATGGTCAGCTCGCGAGCGTCCTCGATGCGCATGATGACGTCGGCGGTCAGCGATTCCTCGTCCTCCGCCACGACCGGGCGCCTGAGCAGGTGGCGCAGTTGCAGGACCATGACGGCCGACCCGCCGAGCAGGCAGATCAACAGCACGACGGCCATGTGCCGCACGGTCGGGTCGGGGACGCCCAGGGCGCTCCCGGCCAGCGCCATCGCACCGGCGACGGTGGCGGCGACGAAGGCGGCGTACGGCCGCCCGAGCACCTCCTGCCAGCCGGGCTGGATCGAGTGGGCGGCCCTGCGGGACAGCGTGGCGCCCGCCCGCTGGTCGACCCGACGCACCCACCAGTCGAGCAGCGACTGCCCCACCAGCAGCCCGGCCACGAGCGCGGCCAGTGCCAGCATCGGCAGCGGCTGCGGCCGGAAGCCGCTGAGCGCCGCGACGAGCGAGCTGCCCATGATCAGGGCGGCGAGCATGATGTGGGTGCCGAGGCGGGCACGTCTGCGGACGGCCAGCCTGCTGGCCAGCACCGGGGTCACGCGGGTGCCGATCAGGTCGTGGCGGGTCAGCCAGTCGCCCGCCGAGCGCAGGTCGGCGGGACTCGCGAGCGGGCCGAGGCCGGGGTGGGGGGTACTCATCACAGCACGCCTCCTTTGTCGCAAGCTTTGTAGCAACATGATGCGACATGACTTACGACAAAGTCAACGCTCGGCCCCCGGCGAGCGGCACCTGGTCTAGCCGTCGGTGGTGATTCCCGGCCTCCAGCGCCCGATCTTCTTGGTGACGAGCTCGGCCCCGATGCGGAGGTAGAAGCGCTGCGCGGCGACGTTGGCCTCTGCCACCTCCCAGCGGATCAGCCGGCCCCCGGCCGACTCGGCGGCGGCGAGCATGAGCTGCTCCCCCACCCCCTGGCCTCGCTCGGTGGCGGCCACGAACAGGTCGTCGAGCGCGCAGTAGTCCTCGCCGGACCAGAAGCTGACCCGCTGCAGCCAGGAGACGTAGCCGACGGCCCGGCCGTCCCGCTCGGCGACGAGGTAGGTGACGTCGGGGCGGGCCAGGAGCCCTTCCAGGGTCTCGACCGTCACGCCGATGGCCCAGGCCTGATCCTGGGTCTCGGCCAGGGCGCGCATGAGGGCGTGCACGGTGGCGGCGTCTTGCGGTGTGGCACGGCGAATCTCGATCACGGCTGTCCTTCCAGGGGCCGAACGCGTCCGGGCGTCACCAGGGCGGCGACGACGATGCCGATCGCCGCGGCGACGGCCGCCACGGCGAATCCCCCGGCGAAGCCGCTCAGGGTATCTCCTACCAGGCTCGCGGCCGCGACGCTCGAGACGACGGCGGCGCCGAGCGAGGCGCCGAACTCGTGGAAGGTGCTCACGATGCCGGAGGCGATCCCGGCCTCGTGCGGCGCCACCTGGCCAAGCGCGGTCGCCGAGGCGACGACGAACATCGCGCCCGTGCCGGCCGCCGCGACGGAGACGCCCGCCACGACGCTGACGGGGTGCATCGACAGGGCCGGTACGGCCATGCCGGCGGCCGCGACCGCCAGGCCGGCGACGGCCAGGGCCCGGCCTCCCCACCGGCCGATCAGGCGTCCGGTGAGGTTGGCCCCGATCATCGTGGCCACCGCCACCGGCAGGAACAGCAGCCCGGCCCGCAGGGCGCCGTAGCCGAGCGCCTGCTGGAAGTAGAAGGTGCCCAGGAAGAACACCGCGATCATCAGGGCCGTCGCCATGAGGATGAGGAACGCGCCGGTCGCCACCGGGCGCCGCACCAGCAGCCGCACGTCCATCAGCGGCGAGCGGGCCCGGCGCTGCCACAGCACGAACACCGCGTATCCGGCCGCGGCGGCCAGGACGAGCCAGCCCGTGAGCGGGGTGAGCCATCCGCCCTCCCCCGCGGCGATGAGCGCGTAGATCAGCGCCGCGGAGGAGGCCGTCACCAGGGCCGCGCCGAGGAGGTCGAGCCGGGGCCGGTCGGTCGTCCACGGCCGCACGTCGGGCAGGAGAACGGCGAGCACGGCGGCGATCACCAGCCCGATGGGCACGTTGACGTAGAAGACCCACGACCAGCCGGGCCCGGCGGTGAGCAGGCCGCCCAGCAGCACGCCGAGGGCGGCACCGCCCCCGCCGAGCGCCGACCACACGCCCAGGGCCCGGTTGCGCTCCTCGCCGTCGAACAGCGCCACCACCAGCGACAACGCGGCGGGCGACAGCAGGGCCGCGCCGACGCCCTGCGCGATGCGCCCGCCCACCAGCATGGCCGCCGATCCGGCCAGGCCGGTGGCCAGCGACGCGGCGGTGAAGACGAGGAGCCCGGTGAGCATGACCCCCTTGGCGCCGACGAGGTCCGAGATCCTGCCTCCGAGCAGCATGAGCCCGCCGAAGGTGAGCGTGTAGGCGCTGACGGTCCAGGTCATCGCCTCGCGGGTGAGGCCGAGCTCCGTCTCGATGTGGGGCAGCGCGATCGCGACGACGGTGACGTCGAGGATCAGCATCAGCTGGGCCACGCCGAGCAGGCCGAGGATGCGCCATCGCGCGGGGTGCGCGCCTGACTGGTTCATGGGTGCCTCCGGGGGCGATAACTCGTACTCCATGTACGAGCTTTAGCCAGACTATAACTCGTACATACGCGTACGCGTTAGAGTGAGGGCATGGTCGATTCAGCCGCACGCCCCAAACGCCGGGCCGACGCCGAGCGCAGCATCGCCCGCATCGTGGCCGCCGCACGCGAGCTGCTGAGCTCGGACCCGAACGCGAAGACCGACGACATCGCCAGGGCCGCGGGCGTGGGGCGGATGACCCTGTACGGCCACTTCGCCACGCGGGCCGAGCTCATCGACGCGGCCTTCGTGGAGGCGCTGCGGGCCGGTGACGCGGTGCTGTCGTCGGTCGACCTCGGCGGCAACGCCCGCGACGCCATGGCGCGGCTGCTCGACTCCAGCTGGCAGGTGGTGGCCGAGTCGGCGGCACTCCTGGCCGCGGCCGAGGAGGTCCTGCCCGCGGGGCGGGTGCGCGAGCTGCACGAGGAGCCCGTCCGGCGCATGACGGAGCTCATCCGCCGGGGCCAGGACCAGGGGGTCTTCCGTACGGACATGCCGCTCGACTGGCTGGTCAACGTGGTCCACTACATCCTTCACGGAGCGGCGTCCGAGGTGCGCGCGGGACGGCTGGCGCCCTCGCGCGCCGCCGACGTGGTCACCCGGTCCGTGCAGTCGGTGCTGGCCTGCCCGTAGGGAAGAAGCAGGCCCGTAGAAAAGAAGCAGATAATCCAGAACGAAACCAGTTGCTAGACTCGGGCCATGACCGCCATGGCGCCCGCACGCACCGAGCCGGACCTCTCCTACCTGCTCGACCACACCAGCCACGTGCTGAGAACCCGGATGGCGGCCGCCCTGGCCGAGATCGGCCTGACAGCGCGCATGCACTGCGTCCTCGTGCACGCCCTCGAAGAGGAGCGCACGCAGATCCAGCTCGCCGAGATCGGCGACATGGACAAGACCACCATGGTGGTGACCGTCGACGCCCTGGAGAAGGCCGGTCTGGCGGAGCGCCGCCCGTCCAGCACCGACCGGCGGGCCAGGATCATCGCCGTCACCGAGGCGGGCGAGGAGGTGGCCAGGAGGAGCCAGGAGATCGTTGATGGCGTGCATCGGGCGGCCCTGGGCGCCCTGCCAGACGACGAGCGCGAGGTGCTGCTCCGGGCGATGAACCGGCTGGCCACCGGCCATCTGGCCAGTCCGGCCGAGGCGCCGCAGGGGGCCCGGCGGGCACGACAGAAGGGATAGAAGGACCGAGATAGATAGTCTGCAACGAAACTATCTGTTAAGGTCTCTCCTGTACCCCTCAAGAGGTCAGGAGTAGCCCCATGTCACCTCGTTCACCCTGGTCGGCCCTCGCCGTCCTGTCGGCCGCGATGCTGATGACCATCCTCGACGGCAGCATCGTCACCGTCGCCATGCCCGCCATCCAGCGTGACCTCGGCTTCTCCCCCGCCGGGCTGAGCTGGACCGTCAACGCCTACCTGATCGCCTTCGGCGGGCTGCTCCTGCTGGCCGGCCGGCTGGGCGACCTGATCGGCCGCAAGACGATGTTCCTCGCCGGGAACGCGGTCTTCACCGCGGCATCGGTGCTGGCCGCCGTGTCGACCGGGCCGGGAATGCTGGTCGCCGCCCGGTTCCTGCAGGGCGTCGGCAGCGCGATGGCCTCCGCCGTCATGCTGGGCATCCTGGTGACGCTCTTCACCGGCGCCGGGGAACGTGCCAAGGCGATCGGCATCTTCAGCTTCACCGGCGCCGCCGGCGCCTCGATCGGCCAGGTGCTGGGCGGAGTTCTGACCGACCTGCTCAGCTGGCACTGGATCTTCCTCATCAACCTGCCCATCGGGCTGGCCACGATCGCCCTGGCGATCCGGGCGCTGCCCGCCGACCGCGGCGCGGGACTCGCCGCCGGAGCCGACGTCATCGGCGCCGCGCTCGTCACCACCGGGCTGATGCTCGGCATCTACACCGTGGTCAAGGTCGAGGAGTACGGCTGGCTCGCCACCCACACCCTCGTGCTCGGCGCGGTCTCGCTCGCCCTGCTGGCCGCCTTCGTCCTGCGTCAGGCGAGCACCGGGACGCCGCTGATGCCGCTGCGGATCCTGCGCTCCAGGAACGTCTCCGGCGCCAACCTGGTCCAGATCCTCACGCTGTCGGCCATGTTCGCCTTCCAGATCCTGGTCGCGCTCTACATGCAGAAGGTCCTCGGCTACGGCGCGCTGGAGACCGGCCTGGCGATGCTGCCCGCAGCCCTGGCCATCGGCGGCGTCTCCCTGTTCGTCTCGGCCCGGCTCAACACCCGCTTCGGCGAGCGAGCCGTCCTGCTGACCGGCCTGGCGCTGCTGCTCGGCGCGATGCTCTGGCTGTCGCGCATCCCCGTGGAGGCCGACTACGTCGCCGACCTGCTCCCGGTGATGCTGCTCATCGCGGGCGGCGGCCTGGTCCTGCCCGCCCTGACCTCTCTCGGCATGTCGGGCGCCAAGGCCGACGACGCGGGCCTGGCGTCAGGACTGTTCAACACCACCCAGCAGATCGGCATGGCCTTCGGCGTCGCCGTCCTGTCCACGCTGGCCGCCACCCGCACCGAGGAACTCCTGGCCGGGGGCCGCAGCCAGGCGGCCGCGCTGACCGGCGGCTACCAGGTGGCCTTCGCCGTCGCCGCGGCGCTGCTCGTGGCCGCCTTCGCCGTCGCGCTCCTCGTCCTGCGCCAGCCCGGCCGCGACACCGCCGCGCAGGCGCCGCAGCTCACCCCCGTAGCCTGACCCTTCGTTCCGCCCTACAGACAGGATGTGATCCCCGTGACCTCCAGCCCCGCCGAGCCCCGAGTCCTCACCGACGCCGAACTCAGCGCCTTGCTCTCCGCCCAGCAGTTCGGCGTTCTGGCCACCGTCAAGCGCAGCGGCCACCCCCACCTGTCCACCGTCCTGTACAACTGGAACCCCGCCGAGCGTGTCATCCGGGTCTCCACCACGGCCGACCGGCTCAAGGCCCGCCACGTGCGCAACAACCCCCACCTGTCCCTGCACGTGAACGGGCCGGACATCTGGTCGTTCGCGGTCGCCGAGGGCGACGCCGAGGTGTCCGAGGTGACCACGCAGCCGGGAGACGCGGTCGGCAAGGAGCTCCTGGCCCTCGTCCCGGCCTTCGACGACCCCGCCGCGCAGGCCGCCTTCCTGCGGCAGCTGGTCGACGAGCGCCGCGTGGTGATCAGGCTGCACGTCTCGCGCCTGTACGGCACGGCGCTGGACATCGCCACCGGCGAGTGAGCCCCCGCACGCCGAGGGCTCACCTGGGCTGGTAGCGGCACAGGCGCCCGGTGTGGATGGTGACGTTCAGCTCTCCGCCGAGGACCGGGTCGGCGGAGGCGATCCTGTCGATGGCGCGGCGGATGGCCTTGCCGACCGAGATGCGGGCACGCTCCTCGTTGCCCGTGAAGCTCCTGATCCGCCCGTCCAGCCCGGTGGCCGAGGCCAGCCCTTCGAGCAGCCAGTCGCGCTCCACCCGCAGCTGCTCGGCGCGCACGGTGTCGTGGGCCGACTCGTGGTCGTCGATCTCCTCCTGCAGCTGCGACAGCCGTTCGCGATAGGCCCTGACGGCGGTCTCGTCGAGCGTCGCCTGGGTGATCCCGGCGGCGGCGGCCGCCTCCTGGCTGGGCGCCGGCCCGGCGGCCAGCTCGATGGCGGCGACCTCGTAGCGGGGATTGGCCAGCAGCACGGCGAGGTACTCCATGCCCACGCTGTGCTTGACGTCGACGCTCCGGGCGCCGAGCCCGACCCGCCACCACCGGCCCTCGCGCCGGCATTCGAGCAGCGGCCGCTGCCCGTGCGGCACCGCGTTCATGATCGCCGCGTGCAGCTCCCGCTCCCCCGGCACGCTCATGCCCAGCCCGGCGGCCTCGCAGGCGGCGGCCTCCAGCTGGCGTCCCGCCTCGGCCGCGTCACCGGTCCTGGCCCTGAGCATCAGCGCCTGGGCCCAGCGCACGCGCGACAGGACGGCGGCCGGCCAGTGACCCATCGCCAGGTTGCCCCGGACGGCCAGCTTGAGGTGCTCGATCGCCCGCTGCGGGTCGCCCGTGGTCAGCGCGGCCACACCGAGCGCGTGCTGGGCCGAGCCGAAACACGTGACGCCGAGGCTGGCGACGAGAGGAAGATGGGCGTACGGCATGAGCAGCTCGTAGGCTGCCGCGGCGGTCTCGGCGTCGCGTAACAGGTTCGCGGCCTCCACCACGCCGAACATGGTGGCGAGCCACGTGCTCGACCGGGGAAGCGAGGCCAGGCCCGATCGGCGCAGGCGGGCGAGCGCCCCAGCGGCCTGCCGGTGCTCCCCGGCCTCGGCGGCGGCCACGGCCAGCGCGGCCAGGTAGGAGTTGTCGACCGCGCTGAGATCGGGCGACGCGGCCACCGCGGCGAGCAGGGGCACCAGTTCCGCCATCCGGCCCTGGTACCAGCGGATGGCCACCATCTGCCCGCCGTACCAGCTCGTGGCGTCGGCGTCGCCGACGGTCCTGCCCCGCTCCGCGCACGCGGCGGCCCTGGTCTCGGCCTCGCCGAGCCGTCCGGCGCGGATGGCGAGCATCACGTCGATCGCCTCCAGCACGAACCCGATCGCCTGGTGGTCCTCGTGCTCGAGCTGTCCGCGCAGCTCCGCCAGGGAACGTTCGGTGTGCGGGTGGGCGTCGAGGATGTGGCCGATGGTGCGCCACAGCAGGCCCATCAGCAGGTCGCTGCGGCACGAGGTCTGGAAGCCCGCGGCGAGCAGTTCCCTGGCGAGCTCGTGGCGCAGCGGGGCGTGGCCGGGGCCGAGCAGGCACTGGTGGGCCAGGCCCGCCGCCTCGGCCAGGGCGGCGGAGTCGCCGTACGCCCTGGCTTCCTCCAGGACGGCGAGCACGCTCTGGTGCTCGCCCGACCGGTAGTCGGACTCGGCTGCCAGCCGGACCCGGAGCCGGAGGGCCAGCGGGGAGCCCGGGTCCACGGCCGACAACGCCCGCCGCAGGCGTACCTCGATCGACGTGCCCGCCGAGAATCCGCGATGGTCGTGGATCCACAGACCGGCCAGGCCCAGCGCCGCCACGGCCATGGCGGGGCCGTCGCCCGCCTCCTCGGCCTTGAGGTAGGCCGTCTCGAACCGATCACGGCCGGACCGCAGGTCCTCCTCGGCGTACCAGGCGTGCACATCGCAGTGGCGGCTCCGTCGACGGACCATGCGCCGCTCCCAGGTTCTTCCGGTGGTTGCTTCAATTTTGAACCACCGTAGGAATCCTGTCTTGAACATTTCTTGCGAGAGCCCTACCAGCGACCCTTGACCACGTTGGAGCTCTTCGACATCCGCTGGTAGCCGGGACCGTCGAAGACGACCTTGACGTAGATCTCGTCCCCTTCGGTGTCGAAGTTCTCCGGACCGTCCTCGTCGAGGCGGTAGCACGGGACCGAGGGCTGGCCGGTGATGATGAGGCCGCCGTCGTACCTGCTGGCCGTCATCGCCGCGGGCAGGGCCTTGAAGAGCCGGTTGTCGTAGACGAGGTCGTCGGCCCAGACCTCGATCCTGGCGCTCGCCCCGTTGTCGATCTGGTACTGCGCCTGGGCCTGCGACATGCCGACGCTGGTGATGACGGTCAGCCGGCACTGGCCCGCGCTCTCGTTGATCGTGAGGCGGGGCGTGGCCATCGTGCCGGGCCCGGTCGCGGCCTGGGCGGGCGCCGTACCGACGCCGAGGGTCACGGCCGCCGCGACGGCGGCCACACGCGTGAACATCTTCATTTCTCCTCCGTTGACAGGTGATCGGCCAGCCATGCGACGGCCGCGGGGGCTCCGGCGAAGGCGCCGGAGAGATGGTCGTCGGCGACGACGTCGGCCCAGCTCACCCGCGCGCCGAGCGCGGTGTAGTCCGCGTACAGCTCGCGGCCCAGGGCGGTGGGCACCAGCCCGTCGTCGGCGACGTGGTAGAGGTGGACCGGCGCCCGCGGGGCGCGGCGGCCGTTCTTCTCCCGGTCGAGCAGCGCGCGCCAGACCGGCTCGTCCCACGGCTCCTCGCGGACGGTGTGGTGGTCCATGGGCTCGGGGAACTCGATGATGAGCCTGACGACGTCCAGGGTCGCGGCCCGCGCCGCGGCCGCCTTGCCGCGCTCGGTGAGGATCGCGTCGAGGGCGGGGTCGCGGTGGGCGTGCGACAGGCCGACGAGGACCGCGAGCCCGAGCCCTGAGAAGGGCCCTCCGTCGATGGCCTTGGCCACCGCCCGCAGGTCGGAGGGGACCCCTCCGGCCGCCACGGCCCGCAGATCCAGTTCGGGGGCGTAGGTGGGCTGGAGCTCGGCGGCCCAGGCGGCGTAGCGCCCGCCCTCCGAATACCCCCAGACCAGCACGGGACCGGCCAGGTCCCGGTCGAGGCCGGGAGCGGCCCTGACGATGTCCAGCATCGCGTGGCCGCCCGACCGGCCCGCGCCGTAGGTGTGGGGGCCCGGCATGCCGAGCCCTTCGCCGTCGGTGACCGCGACCGCCCAGCCGCGCGCCAGCGCGTGCTCGATCATCGTGATCTCGATCTCGTCGCCCGTGCGCAGCAGGTAGCTGGGCGCGGCGTCGCGGCCCAGGCCGTGCACGCCGACGCCGTAGCTGAGCAGCGGCCGCGCGCCCGGTCCCCGCCAGGGCGCGGACGGGACGAGCACGGTGCCGGAGACCGCGACCGGCCTGCCGCGCGAGTCGGTCGACACGTGGACGACCTGCCAGGCGGCGGAGACCTCTTCGCTCTTGATCTCGACCTCGCGGGTCCTGAGCAGTTCGCCGGGACGGCCCAGACGCCCGGCCGGCGCGTAGAAGGGATCGGTACTGGGAACGGGAATGAGCACAACGCACCTCTCTTGACGTGTCATGACGTGGCCACCGCGACGGCGAACGCCGCCGCGGCCAGGACGCCGGCGATGGCGAACCCCTGCGCGAACCCGGCCATCAGCGCCTCACCCGGCGCGAGCGCCGACGCCAGCGCCGCCTTGGTCTCCGAGGCCGCCTGGGCGGCCAGCACCGCGACGCCGACCGTGCCGCCGACCGCCTGGAAGGTGCTGAGCAGGCCGGAGGCGATCCCGGCGTCGGAGTCGCCGACCTCGGTCATGGCCGAGGCGGCGTTGGCGACGAACGTCGTCCCGACCCCGGCGCCCAGCCCGACCAGCGCGGGCAGCAGCAGCGCGGCGTAGGAGCTGCCGGTGTCGAGCATCACCAGGCACAACGCCGCGACCGCGGTGACGGCGGTGCCGCCCAGCACCAGCGCCCTGGATCCGGAGACGTGGACGAGCCGCCGCGTGACGAGCGCGAAGACGAGCACCCCGGCCCCGATCGGCAGGAACCTGAGCCCCGCCTCGATCGGATCCTGGGCGAGCACGTCCTGCAGCGCCCGGCTGAGGAAGAAGAACGACGGGTAGAGGCAGGCGAACAGCAGCGCCGCGATGAGATAGGCCCCGAGCCGGCGGCGATGGGCCAGCAGCCGCAGCGGCAACATCGGCTCGGCGACCGTGCGCTCGATCTGGACGAAGGCCACCAGCAGCAACGCCGAGACCCCGAGGGCGACCGAGGAGACCAGGTCGCCCCAGCCGTCGGAGCCCGTACGGATCACCCCGTACACCAGGAACGCCAGCGCTCCCGTCCCCACGACCGCGCCCAGCACGTCAGGACGGCGCCTGACCCCCCTCGACTCGGGCAGCACGCTCCGAGCGCTCGCCAGCAGCACGACCCCGATGGGCACGTTCACCAGGAACACCCAGCGCCAGGACGCCAGCTCGGTCAGGAAGCCCCCCAGCACCAGCCCGAGCGTGATCCCCAGGCCCGCCATCGCGCCGTAGGCGACCATGGCCTTGGTCCGCGCCGCCCCCGGCGCGTAGAGCGTCGTGATCAGGGACAGGGTCGTGGGGGTCGCCAGCGCCGCCCCCACCCCCTGCCCGGCCCGCGCGGCCAGCAGCAGCCCAGCGTCGTGGGCCAGCCCGCCGAGCAGGGACGAGAGCGTGAAGACCAGGATTCCGATCATCAGCGTCCTGCGGTGACCGGCCAGGTCCCCCATGCGCCCGCCCAGGAGCAGCAGCCCCGCGTACGCCAGGGTGTAGGCGTCGATCACCCAGGCCAGGCCCGCGTTCGACAGGCCGAACTCCCGCTGGACGGCGGGCAGGGCGAGATTGACGATGGTCACGTCCAGCGTCGCCATGAGCTGGGCCGTGCAGATGAGCGGCAACGCGAACGGGCTGAGCGCCCGGGTCGATAAATGAGCGGTGGAACGTGACAAGGTGACCCCCGTGGGAAGCGTCGCGAGCGATGACTAACCCTGGAGGTGTTCCATCCCGTTCCACGGATGTTCCAGCGGCGCGGCGGTAAGAAAGCGGTAAGTCCTCCGCGCCACAGTGATGACACCCACCAAGGAGGAACACCATGAAGCTCACCGTGACCATGTTCATCACCCTCGACGGCGTCGCCCAGGCCCCCGGAGCCAGGCAGGAGGACCGCGAGAACGGGTTCGAGCTCGGCGGCTGGCTGGTGCCGCACCTCGACGAGGACTTCAACGAGGCCACCGAGCGCTGGGCCTCCACCGTCGACGCCTTCCTGCTCGGCCGCAAGACCTACCAGATCATGGAGACCTACTGGCCGCACGTCGACCCCGAGACCGACACCATGTCCGACCAGCTCAACAACCTGCGCAAGTACGTGCCCACCCGCACGCTGACCGAGGCCTCCTGGGCCAACACGACCCTGCTCACCGGCGACCTGGTCGCCGAGGTCACCAAGCTGAAGGAGCTGCCCGGCCGCGACCTGCAGGTGCACGGCAGCCCCACGCTGGTCCAGCAGCTGCTCCGGGCCAGGCTGGTCGACGAGCTGCGCCTGCTGGTCTTCCCCGTCGTCCTCGGCACCGGGAAGAACATGTGGCACGACATCGCGCCCACGGGGCTGCGGCTGGCCGAGTCGAAGGCGAGCAGCACCGGCGTGATGCTGCAGGTCTACCAGGTCGCGGGCGAGCCGCTGACCGGCGCCCTGGACCCCGCCTGAACGGGGGGCGGGGCGATGCGGGCCGGAATCCTGATCCTTCCCGACCAGCGGTGGCGGGTCGCCGCCGGGCGGTGGCGGCGGGCGGAGGAGTACGGCTTCGCCCATGCCTGGACCTACGACCACATCGGCTGGCGTGACCTGGCCGGCGGCCCCTGGTTCGACGCGGTGCCGACGCTGGCCGCCGCCGCGTCGGTGACCTCGCGCATCCGGCTGGGCACCATGGTCGCCTCTCCGAACTTCCGGCATCCGGCCCATTTCGTCCGCGAGATCATCGCGCTCGACGACCTCAGCGGCGGCCGGTTCACCCTGGGCGTCGGGGCGGGCGGCGTGGCGGGACACGACACGCGGGTGCTCGGCCAGGCGCCCCTGACGGCCGGCGCCCGCTTCGATCGGTTCGCCGAGTTCGTCGGCCTGCTGGACCGGCTGCTGCGCGGCGAGCACGTCACCGAGCACGGCGGCCACTTCACCGTCGTCGACGCCAGGAGCGCACCCGGCTGCGTGCAGACGCCGCGCGTGCCGTTCGTGGTCGCCGCGCGCGGGCCGCGCTCGATGCGCCTGGCGGCCAGGTACGGGGCGGCCTGGGTGACCACCGGCCTTCCCGCCGATGACATGCCCGGCTGGTGGGCCACGGTGGAGGCGGCTGCCAGGCAGTTCGACGACGCCCTGGCCGCCGAGGGACGCGACCCGGCGACGGCCGGGCGTTTCCTCCTGCTCGACCCGGCCGCGCCGGTGTACTCCCTGTCGAGCGCCTCCTTCTTCGCCGACGCGCTGGCCAGGGCGTCGGGCCTGGGCTTCACCGACGCCGTCACCTACTGGCCGCGCGAGGCCGGCTGGTTCGCCGGGTCGGAGGCGACCCTGGAAAGGGTCGCCTCCGAGGTGCTGCCCGCCTTCTCGTGAACCCGGCTCAGTCCACGTCGGCCGCGGCCTGGGCGAACTGGGCGGAGTACAGCCGGGCGTAGGCGCCCTGCGCGGCCAGCAGCGACTCGTGCATGCCCTGCTCCACGATCCGCCCGTTCTCCATGACGAGGATCAGGCCGGCGTCGCGGATCGTCGACAGCCGGTGGGCGATCACGAAGCTGGTGCGCCCCTCGCGCAGCGAGCTCATCGCCCGCTGGATGAGCACCTCGGTGCGGGTGTCGACCGAGCTGGTGGCCTCGTCCAGGATGAGGATCGCCGGCTCCGACAGGAACGCGCGCGCGATCGTGATGAGCTGCTTCTCCCCCGTGCTGACCGTGGCGCCCTCCTCGTCGATCACGGTGTCGTAGCCGTCGGGCAGGGTGAGCGCGATGCGGTCCACGTGGGCGGCCCGTGCGGCCTCCTCGATGCGCTCGCGCGTGGCGTTCTGCGCGCCGTACCCGATGTTCTCCGCGATCGTGCCGCCGAACAGCCAGGTGTCCTGCAGCACCATGCCCATGCCGGCGCGCAGTTCCTCCCTCGACATCTCGGCGATGTCGACGCCGTCCAGCGTGATGCGGCCGCCGGTCACCTCGTAGAAGCGCATGATGAGGTTGACCAGCGTGGTCTTGCCCGCTCCCGTGGGTCCCACGATGGCCACCGTCTGGCCGGGCTCGACGGTGAGCGACAGGTTCTCGATGAGCGGCCGGTCCTCGGCGTAGCGGAACGACACGTTCTCGAACGCGACCCTGCCCCTGACCTGCGCGGGCCGGGCGGGCTCGGCGGGCTCCGGCGACTGCTCGGGCGCCTCCAGCAGCTCGAAGACCCGCTCGGCCGAGGCCACGCCCGACTGCACGAGGTTGGCCATGCCGGCCACCTGGGTCAGCGGCTGGCTGAACTGCCGGGAGTACTGGATGAAGGCCTGCACGTCGCCCAGCGAGATCGAGCCGGAGGCGACCTTGAGCCCGCCGACGACGGCGACCAGCACGTAGTTGAGATTGCCGATGAACATCATCGCCGGCTGGATGATCCCCGAGATGAACTGGGCGCGGAAGCTCGAGGTGTACAGGGCCTGGTTGTGCTCGGCGAAGGTGGCCGCGGCCTCCTCCTGCCGGCCGAACACCTTGACCAGCGTGTGCCCGCCGTACATCTCCTCGATGTGGCCGTTGAGCTTGCCGGTCGAGGACCACTGCTTGATGAACTGCGGCTGCGACCGCTTGCCGATCACCGCGGTGATGTAGACCGACACCGGTACGGTGACCAGCGCGATGAGGGCCAGCAGCGGCGAGATGACGAACATCATCACCAGCACCGCCACCACGGTGAGCAGCGACGAGATGAGCTGGCTCATCGTCTGCTGCAGCGACTGGGCGATGTTGTCGGTGTCGTTGGTGGCGCGGCTGAGGATCTCGCCGCGCGGCTGGCCGTCGAAGTAGCTCAGCGGCAGCCGCGACAGCTTGGCCTCGATCCGCTCGCGCAGCCGGGCCGCGGCCCGCTGGACCACGACGGTGGTCAGCCGGAACTGCAGGATCCCGAAGGCCGCCGCCACCAGGTAGATCACCAGCACCCAGGCGAGCACGTGGGCCAGCGAGGCGAAGTCGATGCCCTGGCCGGGCACCACGTTCATGGAGGCGACCATGTCGGCGAAGGTGCCCTGCCCGGAGGCGCGCAGGCCGACCACGGCCTGGTCCTTGGTGAGGCCCGCGGGCAGCTGCGCGCCGATGATGCCGGAGAAGATGAGGTCGGTGGCGTGGCCGAGCAGCTTGGGCCCGGTCACGGTCAGCGCGACGCTGACGATGCCGAGCGCCAGGACGACGGCCAGCAGCCCGCGCTCGGGCCGCAGCAGCCGCGCCAGGCGGCGCAGGGTGCCGCCGAAGTCGAGCGCCTTCTCGGCGGGTCCGCCCATCATCCTGGCCGGTCCGAAGCCGGGCTGGGGGCGGCGGGCGGGTGTCTGCGTGGTCATGCCGCCTCCTGTTCGGTGAGCTGGGACAGCACGATCTCCCGGTAGGTGGGGCAGGTGGTCATCAGCTCGGCGTGGGTGCCGGTGCCGACGACGCGGCCCTCGTCGAGGACGACGATGAGGTCGGCGTCGCGGATGGTGCTCACCCGCTGGGCCACGATCACGATGGTGGCGTCGCTGATCTCCTCGGCCAGCGCGGCGCGCAGCCGCGCGTCGGTGGCGTAGTCGAGGGCGGAGAAGGAGTCGTCGAAGAGGTAGATCTCGGGCCGGTGCACGAGGGTGCGGGCGATGGCCAGGCGCTGGCGCTGGCCGCCGGAGACGTTCGTGCCGCCCTGGGCCATCGGCTCGTCGAGGCCGCCGGGCATCGCCTCGACGAACTCGCGGGCCTGGGCCACCTCCAGCGCGCGCCACAGCTCCTCGTCGGTGGCGTCGGGCTTGCCGTACCTGAGGTTGGAGGCCACGGTGCCGGAGAACAGGTAGGGCGCCTGCGGGACCAGGCCGACGGCGCGCGAGAGCGCGGCGGGGTCGAGCTCGCGCACGTCGACGCCGTCGACGAGCACCTGGCCCGCCGTGGCGTCGAACAGGCGCGGCACGAGGTTGAGCAGCGTCGTCTTGCCGCTGCCGGTGCTGCCGATGATCGCGGTCGTACGGCCGGGCCGCGCGGTGAAGCCGACGCCGCACAGCACCGGCTCCTCGGCGCCCGGGTAGCGGAAGTCGACGTCGCGCAGCTCCAGCTCGCCGAGGTGGTGCAGCGGCGCGACCGGCCGCTCGGGCCGGTGGACGCCGGGCTCGGTGCCGAGCACCTCCTCGATGCGCTCGGCGCACACCTCGGCCCGCGGGATCATCATGAACATGAACATCGCCATCATCACCGACATGAGGATCTGCATCAGGTAGGAGATGACCGCGGTCAGCGCGCCCACCTGCATGTCGCCGCCGGCGATGCGGTCGGCGCCGAACCACACCACGGCGACGCTCGACAGGTTCACCACGAGCATCACCGAGGGGAACATGATCGCCATCAGCCGGCCGACGCGCAGCGACACGTCGGTCAGCTCGTCGTTGGCCACGGCGAAGCGCTCCTGCTCGTGACGATCGCGGACGAAGGCCCTGATGACCCGGATGCCGGTGATCTGCTCGCGCAGGACCTGGTTGATCCGGTCGATGCGCACCTGCATGGTGCGGAACAGCGGCCGCATCCGCACCACGATCACGCTCACCAGCGCGATCATCACCGGCAGGGCGACGAGCAGCAGGGACGACAGCGCGACGTCCTGGCGCAGCGCCAGGACGATGCCGCCGACGCCCATGATCGGGGCGGTCACCACCATCGTGAACGTCATCAGCACCAGGAGCTGGACCTGCTGCACGTCGTTGGTGGTGCGGGTGATCAGGGACGGCGCGCCGAACCTGTTGACCTCCTGCACCGAGAAGTCCTGCACCCGGTGGAAGATCGCGGCGCGCAGGTCGCGGCCCAGGGCCATCGAGGTCCTGGCGCCGTAGTAGACGGCCACCGTCGAGCAGATGATCTGGACGAGCGTCACGCCGAGCATCACCAGGCCGATGCGCATGATCGTGGCGGTGTCGCCCTTGACGACGCCGTCGTCGATGATGTCGGCGTTGAGGGTGGGAAGGTAGAGCGTGGCCAGCGTCTGCACGAACTGGAAGAGGACGACGAGCGTGATCTCTTTCCCGTACGGCCTGAGCTGGGCCCGCAGCAGGCGCAGCAGCATCAAGTGGGACTTTCTGTCGAGTCGGTGACGACGGACGCCACGAGCAGCCCGTCGAGCAGGGTGGAGACGATCTCCTCGTCGTCCATGTCGTCGAAGTCGGCGCCGTGGCCGAATCCGCGGTGCACGGTGACCGCGATCAGCATGAGCAGCAGTTGCGCGGCGGCCTCGGGGGAACGGCGCAGCCGGTGGCGGTCGGGTTCGACCAGGGCGGCGATCCCGCCTACCAGGCGGCGTCTGCCGTCCAGCATGCGCTCGTGGAAGTCTGCGTCGTCGGCCATCAGGTCTCGGGGCGCGGTCATGAGGTTGGCGTTGGCGCTCATCCGCGAGCGCAGGAGCGTTACCGCCTCGCGCAGCCGGGTGCGCAGCTCGGTGTGCCGCGTGCCGAGGTCGGCCAGCGCGTCGAGGGCCG
This sequence comes from Nonomuraea soli, assembly GCF_013761175.1. Lineage (GTDB taxonomy): Bacteria > Actinomycetota > Actinomycetes > Streptosporangiales > Streptosporangiaceae > Nonomuraea > Nonomuraea soli. The sequence continues at coordinate 69,399 of NZ_JACDUR010000002.1, read as the reverse complement.
GCTGCGGGTCGAAGGCGCTCACGACCGCGGCGCGCAGGAGCGACGCCTTGTCGGGGAAGACCCCGAAGATCGTGCCCTCGGCCACTCCCGCGGCCTCGGCGATCTGCCGGGTGCTGACCGCGGCGCCGTGCTCGCGCAGCAGGGGGATGGTGGCGGCGATGAGCGCGGCGCGGCGCTCCTCGGGCGCCATGGCCGGGATACGTCGCCTTTTCATCATGCTTCGAGAGTAATGAGCGAGTACTCACTCATACAAACCGTTTTCCACCTTGGCGAGAGACCGACCGGCCGGTATGTTCCACGGCATGCCGACCTTCACCGCCGACGACGGCGTCGACATCGCCTACCAGGTCTGGGACGGGGACCCCGGGCAGCCCCTGGTCCTGCTGCACCACGGGTTCATCGCCAACGGCCACGTCAACTGGGTGGCCCCCGGCGTCGTCGCCGCCCTCACCGCGACCGGACGCCGCGTCGCCACCATCGACGCCCGCGGCCACGGCGCGTCCGGCAAGCCCCACGACCCGGCCTTCTACGGCGAGTCACGGATGGCCCAGGACGTGCGCACGCTGGCCGACGTGCTCGGCGAGCCCGTCTACGACCTGGCCGGCTACTCGATGGGCGCGATCGTCTCGCTGCTCACGGCCGTCTCCGACCCCCGCGTCCGCCGCCTGGTGATCGGCGGCGTCGGCGCGGGCGTGGTGGAGCTCGGCGGGGTGGACACCCGCGTCGTGCGCCGCGACGCGCTGCGCCACGCCCTGACCACCGACGATCCCGCCACGATCACCGACCCGTCCGCCGCGGCCTTCCGCGCCTTCGTCGAGGCCGTGGGCGGCGACAGGACGGCGCTCGCCGCCCAGGTCGCCGCGGCGCACAACCGGCCGATCCCGCTCGGCGAGATCACGGCCCCGACGCTCGTGCTGGCGGGCGAGCGTGACAACCTGGCCACCAGGCCCGAGGCGCTCGCCGCCGCCATCCCCGGATCCACCCTGCGGGTGGTGCCAGGCGACCACCTCGGCGCGGTCCGCGAACCCGCGCTCATCCAGGCGCTGGTCACCTTCCTCAACACCGGAGCCCCCGTATGACGATCACCCTCGACGTGCGCACCCGATCCGGCAGGGTGCGCGGCCTCGAGGTCGGCGACGGCGTCCTGGCCTGGCGTGGCCTGCCGTACGCCGCGCCGCCCGTCGGCGACCTGCGGCTGCGCCCGCCGCAGGAGCCGCCGTCGTGGGAGGGGATCAGGGACGCCACCCGCTACGGCTCCCCCTCCCTCCAGCCTCCGCCCGCCGTACCCCTGCCCGTCCCGGGCGGCGCCGAGATCCCGCCCGCGTCGGAGGACTGCCTCTTCCTCAACGTCATCGCGCCGGCCGGCGCCGAGCGCCGCCCGGTCCTGGTGTGGTTCCACGGCGGCGGCTACCAGATCGGCCACGGCGCCGACATGGCCGGCGACGGCGGCGCCTTCGTACGCCACGACGGCCTGGTGGTGGTGACCGTCAACTACCGGCTCGGCGCCCTGGGCTTCCTGGCCGTCGACGGGGAGCGGCCCACGGGCGCCCACGGCCTGCACGACCAGATCGCCGCCCTGCGCTGGGTGCGCGACAACATCGCGGCCTTCGGCGGCGACCCCGGCCAGGTGACCGTGTACGGCCTGTCGGCGGGCGCCAAGGCCGTCACCAACCTGCTGGCCTCCCCTCTGGCCAGGGGGCTGTTCCACCGGGCGGCCTCGTCGAGCGGCGGTTCGTACGTGGCCACCCCCGAGCAGGCCGCCGACGTGGCCGGCCGCTTCCTCGGCGTGCTCGGCGTGAAAGCCGACCGGGTACGGCATGTGCCCGCCGGGGACGTGCTCGCCGCCCAGATCGCCACGGGCGACGGCCTGGAGTCCACGTGGTTGTGGCGCCCCATGATCGACGGGGTCGCGCTGACGGCCGACCCCCTGGCGGCCGTCGCGGCCGGATCCGCGGCGGGTGTTCCGCTGCTGGTGCAGACCTGCGTCGACGAGTGCGGCCTGTACCAGTTGCTCGCCCCCGACGCCGCCGACCAGGCCGAGCGGGTGCTGACCGGCTACTTCGGCCACGACCGCGCCGAGCGCATGCTGGCCGCCTACGCCGCCGCCCGCCCCGGCCTCGACCCCGAACGGCTGCGCGTCGAGGTGATGAGCGACGAGCGCTACGTCATCCCCACCATCCGCCTGGCCGACGCCCAGTCCGTCCACGCGCCGGTCTGGCGTTCCCGCTTCGACGGCCCGGTGAGGGGCTTCCCCGGCGGCCCGCTGCCCGCCATGCACGGCACCGACGGGACGGCCGTCTGGACCGGCGCGGGCGGGATGGGCAAGCGCATGCGGCAGGCGTGGACCGCGTTCGCCCGCACGGGGAATCCCGCGGTGGAGGAGCTGCCGAGCTGGCCCGCCTACGACAGCACCCGGCGCGGCACCATGATCTTCGACGCGGCCGGGCCGTACACCGCCGACGATCCCCTGGGAGAGCAGCGCGCGGCGTGGGACGGGCTCGGCTGGCAGCCGGGCACCTGGTGGCCCTGACGCGAAGGGCGCCCGATTCGCGCGCTTTCTGGCGCTGTGTAAGGTCATGCCGTGATCGCACGTGCGGGCCGGATCGTGTCGCCGATGCTGGTGGCGCGCGAGGGCGAGCTGGTCAGGCTGGCGGAGGCGGTGGCCACGGCGCCCTCCGTCGTCGTGGTGGAGGGCGAAGCGGGGATCGGCAAGACGCGGCTGGTGGCCGAGCTGGCCCTGCGGCCCGAGACCGCCGGGCGGCGGTGGCTGAGGGGCGGCTGCGGCCAGGTCAGGGAGCCGTTCCCGCTGGGTCCCGTGGTGGAGGCCCTGCGCGGGCAGGCGCCCGCGCTGGACGGGGCGGCCCTGTCCCCGGTCACGGGCGCGCTGGGCGCGCTGCTGCCCGAGTTGCAGGCCGTGCTGCCGGAGGCTCCGGCGCCGCTGGAGGACCGGGCGGCGGAGCGGCACCGGGTCCTGCGCGGCCTGGTCGAGGTGCTGTCCGCGCTGGGCCCCGCGGTGCTGGTCCTGGAGGATCTGCACTGGGCCGACCAGCAGACCGTCGAGTTCCTCGCCTACCTGGTGCGGGCGATGCCGAACGCGCTGTCGGTGGTGCTGACCTATCGGGGCGAGGAGGCCGATCCGGCGTTGCGCGCGGCGACCGCGCGCCTGGCCGACACCATCACCGGCGAGCACATCACGCTGAGGCCGATGGACGTGGCCGGCACCCGGGCGCTCGCCGCGGCGATCCTGCAGACCGAGGAGGTCTCCCCCGAGTTCGCCGAGCACCTGTGCGCCCGCTCCTCCGGGCTGCCGCTGGCGATCCAGGAACTGCTCGCCATGTTACGGATGCAGGGCAAGCTCATCCGCTGGAAGGGCGGCTGGGCCCGCCGGGCCCTGGACGAGCTGGACGTGCCGGAAGGCGTGCGGGCCCCGGTGCGGGAGCGTGTGGCCAGGATGTCGCCCGCCGCGCGCTCGGTCATGGAGGCGGCGTCCGTCCTGCGGCTGGCCGTCCCCGCCGCCACGCTCGCCGGGGTGGCGGGGGTGAGCGGCGCGCTCGCCGGGGTGGAGGGGGTGAGCGGCGCGCTCGCCGGGGTGGAGGGGGTGAGCGGCGCGCTCGCCGGGGTGGCGGATGTGAGCGGCGCCGAGGCCCTCGACGAGGCACTCGACTCGGGCCTGCTGATCGAGCAGGGCTCCCTCGTGGCCTTCCGTCACGTGCTGGCCGCCGAGGCCGTCTACGAGGGCGTCCCGATGGGCCGGCGGCAGGCGCTGCACGCCGCCGCCGCCGCGGCCACCCGCGGGCTGCGGCCGGTCCCGCTCGGCCAGGTCGCCCACCACCTGCGCCACGCCGGCCGCCCCGAGGAGTGGGTGGCGGCCGCGGTGGCGGCGGCCGAGCACGCGACGGGGCTGGGCAACGACGCCGAGGCGGCGCGCCTGCTGGAGGAGGTGCTGCGGCACGCGGGCCTCGACCCGGTACGGCGGGCGGAACTGACCATCCGCCTCGGCTGGGCGGCCACCTACACGCTGCGCATCCCCGCCATCGGCGAACTGCTCGAGGAGGCGCTCGGTCACGAGCTGCCACGGCGCCTGCGCGGGGAGCTGCGCATGCTGCTGGCTCTGTATCTCGACACCATCAGGGTCGACGACCTGCGGGTACGGCAGGCGTTCGCCGACGCCGTTCCCGACCTGGACGAGCTGCCGGAGCTGGCCGCCTGGGCGATGGTGGGCCTGGGCGTGCCGACCACGACGGACGTGCCGTTCGCCGAGCGCCTGCCCTGGCTGGAACGTGCTCTGGAGACCGTGCCCGCCGACGGTGAGCCGGGGCCGAGGGTGTTCGTACTCGGCAAGATCGCGATGATCTTCGCGAGTTCCGGTGAGCCTCGCTGGTGGGCGCTGACCGAACGGATCCTGGCCGAGACCGGGGGGCGCCCGTCCAGCCGCCAGGAGGTGGGCGCCTACCGTTCCATCGGCGGCGCGGCGGTCGACGCCGGGCACCACCAGGTGGCGACCCGGCTGCTGGAGGCGGCGCTCGACGCCGGCCGGGGCGCGAGCGGCTCGGCGCGCGACGACCTGACGCTCCGCGCCAGCCTGGCCATGGCCCGCTACTACGGCGGCGCGTGGACGGGGCTGCGCGAGGAGCTGGCCGCACTGCGCGAACAGTGCGACAACCGCCCGTACGAACGCCTGCACATCGACCTCATCGCGGCCTGCCTGGCTCCCGCTCCCAGCAGGCTCGACGCGGCCCGCGACATGCTCGCCGGGCTCATCCGCGACCTGCGTGTACGCGGTGACCTCGACATGGCGGCCGCTCCGGTGACCACCCTGCTGCGGCTCGCCTGCGCGCGCGGCGAAGCCGGTGCGGCGCTCGCCGAGACGGCCGACGTGGTCGCCGGATGGGAGGCCAGGGACCTGTGGCCGATCGGCGTGCGCGCTGTGGCCGCGGTGACCGAGGCGCTGCTGTCGGCGGGCCGGCCGGGGGAGGCCGCCGACCTGGTCGGCCGCTACGAGATCCGGACGCGCGGCCTGGACGCGCCGCTCGCCGTACCCGCTCTGGCACTGGCGCACGGGCACCTCGACGCTCACGCCGGACGCTGGGCGCGGGCCGCGCGGCGCTACGGCGAGGCGGCCGCCGCCTACGCGAAGCTGCCGGCCGTCTACGACGCGGCGCAGGCCGTCGAGCAGCAGGCGGCCTGCCTGTTCGAGCGCGGCGACCCGGAGGCGGGCGCCACGCTGACGCGGGCCATCGAGACCTACACCCAGCTGGAAGCACGCTGGGACCTCGATCGGGCCACGCAGCTGGCCCGCCGCCAGGGGCTGCGCCCCACGAGCCGGATCCGGGCGAGCCAGGACGGCGAGGCGACGGGCCTGACCGCCCGGCAGGCGCAGGTCGCCAGGCTGGCCGCCGACGGGCTGACCAACCAGGAGATCGCCCGGCAGATGTTCCTGTCGCCCAAGACGGTCGACAAGCACCTGGGCGCCGCCATGCGCAAACTCGGCGCGCGCTCGCGCGTCGAGCTGGGGCGGCACCTGGGAGGCACCCCAGGGGCCTGACCAGAAGTTGGGGTGTTCACCCCATAGCCGCCCCATACCTGCGTCTCCAGGGCGCGCGCGACCCTTTCCTCATGCCCGACGACACGCCGGCAGGCACCGGTCACGTGCCCGGTCCACCGCACCCCGAGCTCCCACCGGACGAGCCCGAGAGCGCGCAGGAGGTGTCCGAGGACCCCGCCGCCGAACCCGCCGCCGAACCCGCCCGGCCACCGGACGGCTTCGAGCCGCTCTGACCCGACCCGAAAGGCGAACCCCCTCATGAGCAGCAGCCCCACACGGGGAGGTGCGGCGTGAACCGGCTTCGGCGCGGATCACTCGCACTCTCCTCGGTTCTCGCGCTGGTCACCGCCACGCTGGCGGCCCAGCCCGGCGCCCCCGCCCAGGCCGAGACCCGGACGTCCCCGCCGGTGACCCTGAAGGGCGTCGGCAAGGGACCTCACACCGTCACGCTCATCACCGGCGACAAGGTCACCCTGACCGCCACCGGCACGGGCCAGTACACGATCGACCGGCTGGGCGCCCCGCGAGCCGACGGCCGCACCGCCTCGCTGTTCGTCCGCACCGGCCCCGACGGCGTCTACGTCCTGCCGGACGACGCCTTCCCCGCCATCCAGTCGGGCCTGATCGACCGGGAGCTCTTCAACGTCACCTACCTGGCCGAGAACGGCTACACCGACGCCGAGACCCGGCAGCTTCCCGTCATCGTGCAGTACCCGGAGGGCTTCGCCTCCGCCAGGAGCTCGGCCGACGCCCTGCCCGCCAGCGCGCCCACCGCCACCCTGGAGAGCATCGGCGGCGCCGCGCTCGACGTCGCCAAGGCCGAGGCGGGCTCGTTCTGGGCCGCCCTGTACGGCAAGCCCGACGCCAAGGGGGCCGCGCGGCTGCAGGGCGGCGTCTCCAAGGTGTGGCTGGACCGCAAGGTCAAGGCCGACCTGGCCGAGAGCGTCCCGCAGATCGGCGCGCCTGAGGCGTGGAAGGCTGGGCACGACGGCGCCGGCGTGACCGTCGCCGTCCTCGACACCGGCGTCGACGCGGGCCACCCAGACCTGGCCGGCAAGATCGTCGAGGCGCGCTCGTTCGTCCCCGACGAGACCGCCAAGGACGGCCACGGTCACGGCACCCACGTCGCCACCACCATCGCCGGCTCCGGCGCCGCCGGCAACGGCGCGAACAAGGGCGTCGCGCCCGGCGCGCGGCTGCTCGTCGGCAAGGTGCTCGACGACGGCGGCTCCGGAGACTCCTCCGGGATCATCGAGGCGATGGAGTGGGCCGCCGCCTCCGGCGCCAAGGTCGTCAGCATGAGCCTGGGCGCGAACGCCACCGACGGCACCGACCCGATGAGCCAGGCCGTCAACGACCTGACCGCCGCCACCGGCGTGCTGTTCGTCATCGCCGCCGGCAACGACGGCGGCCAGGAGACCGTGGCCACGCCCGGCACCGCGGACGCCGCGCTGACCGTGGGCGCGGTGGACAAGGCGAACCAGCAGGCGCCCTTCGCCAGCCAGGGCCCGCGCGTCGGCGACGGAGCGCTCAAGCCCGACATCACCGCCCCAGGCGTCGACATCGCCGCGGGCCGCGCGGCGGGCACCGCCATGGGCACGCCTGTCGACGACTTCTACACCAAGGCCTCCGGCACCTCCATGGCCACGCCGCACGTGGCGGGCGCGGCGGCGATCGTCGCGCAGGCCCACCCGGAGTGGACGGCCCAGCAGCTCAAGGCCGCGCTGATGTCGACCGCCAAGGACATCGGCGGCACCGTCTACGAGCGCGGCGCGGGCCTGGTCGACGTGGGCCGCGCCGCCTCCCAGCCGGTCGTCGCGGTCACACCGAGCCTCGACTTTCGCCTGATCGACACCTCCGGCAAGCCGCTGACCCGCGAGCTCACCTACAGCAACCAGGGCGACCAGCCCGTCACCCTGGCCGTGAAGCCGGCCATGGACCGGCTGAGCGTCGCCGACGCCACCCTCACCGTGCCCGCCAAGGGCACCGCCTCCACCACCGTCACGCTCACCACCGAGGGACTGCCCGTCGGCATGTACGGCGGAGCCGTCACGGCCGAGGCCGGGCAGCTGCGCCTGACCACCCCGGTCGGCGCGGTGCGCGACGTGCCCACCGTCGAGCTGACCATCCGCACCATCGGCCGCGACGGCAAGCCCGTCACCCCCTTCGCCCAGGACGTCATCGACCTCGACGGGCGCAAGGGCCAGCTCGGCCCGCACATGATCGTCGATCACGGCGTCGTGGTCACCCGCGTCCCGCAGGGCACGATCAGCGTGCTGCAGATCGTGGAGTGGACCGACGCCGACAGCAGGCGCAACCGGGCCTGGCTGTTCGAGCCCGAACTCACCGTCACCGGCGACACCGAGATCACCTTCGACGCCCGTGAGGCCACCCAGGTGCGCTTCAGCACCCCCAAGCCGGCCGAACCGCTGAACAACGGGTACAACGCCTTCTACCAGCGCACCAACGCCAAGGGCCAGGCCTTCTCCGGCTTCCTGATCAACGGCGTGCCCACCGGCTCGTGGGGCAAGCTGTGGGTGACGCCCACCAAGCAGGTCACCAAGGGCTCCTTCCGCTTCTCCACCCAGTGGACGCTCGGCCGCTCCGAGGTCGCCATGAGCGTGCTCGGCCGCCGCGGTGCGACCGAGCTGGACCCGGCCGTCAACCTGCACTGGCAGGGGAAGGTCAACAGCCATCCCGATTGGAGGCCCTTCACCGGCACCGCCGACCTGCGGGTCGCGGACGTCGGCCAGGGCACCCCCGAGGAGATCGCCGGGCGCGACCTGCGCGGCAAGCTCGTGCTGATGGCGGCCGAGGGCGTGGCCGACATCTTCGGCAACCCGGAGTGCGGGGTGCAGATCGACCGCGTCGGCCCCCTCAGGGACGCCGGAGCCGCCGCCGTGCTGGTCTACCCCACGGCCGACGTCGCCTGCCCCGTCCCGCTGCCGATGTGGCAGCCGCCGTTCACCGGCGAGCCCAAGCCGATCGGCGTCCCCATCGCCTACCTGTCGACCAAGGAGGGCCTGGCGCTGCAGGCGCAGGCCGGGCGCGGACCGGTCACCGTCCGGGTGGAGGGCCACAGGTACTCGCCCTACACCTACGCGCTCACGCCGTACGAGGAGGGACGCATCCCGGCCTCCATGCACTACACGATGCGTGAACGGGACCTGGCGCGCGTGGACCTGGACATCCGGGCGCCCCAGGCGAAGGGGTTCTGGGAGTGGACCTACGCCTACAAGGTCGACGACGTCGCGCGCTGGGGTATCTCGCCCTCCGAGTCCGACCTCGTCGGCGTGGCGCCGCAGGTCCGCACGGAGTACGTGTGGCCGGTCGACCCCTCGATCCTGCGGCTGCGCGGCATGGCGCCCGACCCCGCGGGCACCGAGGGCGTGAACAGCCGCTACGTGACCGAGGTCTTCGCCCGGCCCGGCCGTACCCAGCAGGTGTGGTTCGCGCCCGGCACGCCGGGCGCCGGGACGGTGCCGGACGCCGCGGCGTCGCTGCACGACCCGAAGGGCGGGGTGCTGGAGCAGCAGCCGCTCGGCATCAACTGCGCGATCTGCGTGCAGGGCGACACGTTGTGGGCCGACTTCTCCGAGGTCTCCGGCGTCGGCGCCACCCGCGTCGACAGCGACGCCTACTGGTCGACCGCGCAGCCGTTCACGCCGAACTACGAGACGCGCCTGTACGTCGACGGGAAGGAGATCACGCGCGAGGGCGTGGAACCGCTGGCACCCAACGCGCCCCGCTACACGGTGCCGAGCTCCCCGGGCGTGTACCGGCTGACCGCCAAGAACGCCACCCACGACGTCGAGTGGACCTTCACCGGCCCGCCCGCCGCGGACGCCGTCCAGCCGGGCGTGGCGTGCAACTCGTGGTTCATCGAGGGATTCGGTGAGCAGTGCCGTCCCACGCCGGCGGTGTTCGTCAGCTACGCCTTCGGCGGCGGCCCCGACAACGCCGTGCGGGCGGGGCGGGGGCACACCTTCCAGGTCGAGGCCTACCACTCGCGGTCGACGGCGCCGATGCCGAAGATCGCCGGGATGAAGGTGTGGGCGAGCACCGACGACGGCGCCACCTGGCAGCCCGTCACGCTCAAGCGCGACGGGGGCGGCCTGTACACCGCCAGCGTCCGCTACCCGCACCTGCGGGCCACCAGCGGAGCGGTCAGCTTCCGGGTGGAGGCCTGGGACGAGGCGGGCAACCGGGTCAAGCAGACCAGCACCCGCATCCTGCCCCTGCGATAGCCGAAGGCCCGGGTCCGCTCGCCGAGCGGACCCGGGCATCGCCGCGAGCCGCGGTCCCGCGCGGCCGGGTGGTTCAGCCGCGCACCCGGAGCAGGGCCTCGCCCGAGGGTCGCGGCCGGTTGGTTCAGCCGCGCACCCGGAGCAGGGTCTTGCCGATCGTGGCACGCGACTCGATCGCCCGGTGCGCCTCGGCCGCCTCCTCCAGCGGCAGGACCTGGCCGATGACCGGCCGCAACCGCCCCGCGGCGGCGAGGTCCAGCGCGTCGGCGATGAGCGCGCGGGTCTCGGCGGGACTCGGCGGGCCGGTGAGGCCGATGACGGCGACGGAGCGAGCACGCAGCGCCTCCCCGTCCAGCTCGGCCGCCGCTCCGCTGGCCATCCCGTAGACGCTCACCCGGCCGCCCTCGCGCAGCGCCCCGGCCGCCTCGGTGCCGATCCGGCCGCCGACACCGTCGAAGACGAGGTCGAGCCCGGCGCCGCCGGTGGCCTCCACCACCTCCTCCAGCCAGCCGGGCGCGGAGTAGTCGACGTAGCGGGCCGCGCCGAGGGAGGTGACCAGGCCGGCCTTGCCCGCACCCCGCGCCGCCCCGATCACCAGGGCGCCCTCCGCGGCGGCGAGCTGCACCAGCAGGCTGCCCACGCCGCCTCCGGCCGCTTCCACCAGGACGTGCTCCGACGGCCGCACCCGCGCCTGCCGGTGCAGCAGCAGAGCCGTCCGTCCGTCGGCCAGCAGCGCGACCGCCTCCCTCAGCTCCAGCCCCTCGGGAACCGGGACCGTGTCGTCGGCCCGGGCCAGCGCACGTTCCGCGTATCCCCCTTCGCCACCCGTCGTGGTGACGACCACCGTCCCCACCAGGCCAGGGTCCACGTCCTCCCCGACGGCCACGATGCGCCCGCCCACGCCGTTGCCCGGCGTGCGGGGAAGGGCGGGCCTGCCGAAGGGCCCGTCACCCGAGCGCACCTGCGTCTCGACGAAGGTGATGCTCGCGTACTCCACCTCGACCAGCACCTGTCCCGCCCCCGGGAGGGGATCGCCGACCTGCCGCACCCGCAGCACCTCCGGCCCGCCGAACTCTTCCATCACCACGGCCCGCATGACTCACCCCAAACGGATAGATTCGCTTCGCTTGGCAAGCTATAACGGAGTGAATCGCTTCGCAACACGGCTACAGTGAGCGGCATGACCCGCAAAGCCCCCCGGCACGCCGAGGCGGAACGCAACGACCAGGCCCTCCTGGAAGCCGCGAAGAAGGTCCTGGCCGTGGACGGGGCACACGCCTCGGTGGCGGCGATCGCGGCCCGCGCCGGCGTCGGCATCGCCAGCCTCTACCGCCGCTACCGCTCCAAGGACGAGCTCTTCCAGCACCTGTGCGCGCTCTCCCTCGACCAGTGGATCCAGGCGGCGCAACGCGGCCTCGCCCACGACGACCCCTGGGAAGGGCTGGCTCACTACGTCGGCGCGTGCGTCGAGTTCAGCGGCGGCTCCCTCGGACCGCTGGCGGGCACGATCGCCGTCACCGACGCGATGGCGGCCAAGTTCACCCGGTCCGACGAGCTGATGCGCGAGCTGGTGGAGCGGGCGCACCGGGCAGGAGTGCTCAGGGCCGACGCGGGGACGATGGACATCTCGCTGCTGATCGAACAGCTCGGCAAGTCACCCCTGATCGAGCAACTCGACCGGCAGGGCCGCACCGACCTGGTCGACGCCGCGCGCCGGGCCCGCCGCCGCACGATCGCCATCGCCCTCGACGGCCTGCGCGCCGGGCACCCCCCGCTACCGGGCGGCGAACCCGATCCCGCCCTGCTGACGGGCCGCTGGGAACACACCCCGCTGGACGGGGCTTCGGCCCCTGGCCGCCCATCCTGACGCGCGAGCCGGTGGTACGGATCCGGCCGCAGAAGATCACGGGGCGCCGGATCGTCGCCGCCTGAGCCGTACGGCGGACCGGTGTTCACGCGGGGTGCGGTCAGAAGCAGGACACCAGCGTGTCGGTGAGCGCGGCCGCGTGGCGGCCGTCCTGGTCGAGGTCGGGGTCGAAGATGGCGACGGTCAGCCCCAGGCAGCCGGGGTCGGCCAGCAGCGGCGCGAGCAGAGCGCGCAGCTCGCCGTGGGTCAGACCGCCGGGGTCGGGGCTGTCGACGGCCGGCATCACCTCGGGATCCAGCGCGTCGACGTCCAGATGGACCCAGAAACCGCGGGTGCCGCCGAGATGGCCGAGGATCGTGCCGGCGGCCTCTCCCCCGGCCTCGCGCAGCCGCGTGGTGGTCCAGGCCGGGATCTTCAGCTCCGCCAGCTCCTCCAGGTCGTCGTCGTAGTCGCGGATGCCCGCGATGACCATGTCGCTGTCGAGGATGTACGGCTTGCGCCCCTCCAGGTCGGTGAGGTCGTCCTGTCCGCGTCCCGTGACCAGGGCCGCCGCCTCGCCCCCCGCGGCGCCCACCCCGGAGGAGTTGCCCGGGTGACGGAAGTCGGAGTGGCCGTCGACGTAGACCATGCCGTGACGTCCCCGCCTGGCCAGCGCCAGCGCGGTGCCCAGGTCGATGCTGCAGTCGCCGCCGAGCACGACGGGAAAGCGGCCGTCGTCGAGCAGCGCGCCGACCCGGTCGGCCAGGCGCACACTGTAGGCGGCCATCGCGGCGGCATTGAACACGCCGTCGCCCTCCTGCCAGCCGGTCCTGTCGTAGCGGGGCGGCGTCACGCAGCCGCCGTCGGCCGCGCCCAGCCGCGCCACGATGCCCTGGTCCCGCAGCGCGCCCGCGAGCTTGTAACAGCCCGGGACGGTGCCGGGCGCGGGCGGACGCAGTCCGAGGTTGGAAGGGGCGTCGATCACGGTGCGGTCGGTCATGGGCTCAGCCTATGCGGCGGCCAGTTCGAGGCTGTCGCGCCCGACGAGGGAGGCGTAGTGGCCGCCGAGGGTCAGGAGCTCGTCGTGGGTGCCGAGCTCGGCGACCCGGCCGTGGTCGAGCACGACGATCTGGTCGGCGTCGCGGACCGTCGACAGGCGGTGCGCGATGGTGATCGTGGTGCGGCCCTGGGCGAGGATCTCCAGGGCTTCCTGGACGGCGTGCTCCGTCTGGGTGTCGAGGGCGCTGGTGGCCTCGTCGAGAACGAGGATCGGCGGGTTGCGCAGCAGCGTGCGGGCGATGGCCAGCCGCTGCTTCTCGCCTCCGGAGAAGCGGTAGCCGCGCTCGCCTACCACGGTGTCGTAGCCGTCGGGCAGCCCTGCGATGTGGTCGTGGATACGCGCGGCGCGTGCCGCCTCCACGAGCTCCTCGTCGGTGGCGGACGGCTTGGCGAAGCGCAGGTTGTCGGCGATGGAGGCGTGGAAGAGGTAGGTCTCCTGGGAGACCATGCCGACGGTCTCGGCGAGCGTCTCGAAGGTCAGCTCGCGCACGTCGGTGCCGTCGATGGTGACGCTGCCCCCGGTCACGTCGTAGAGCCTCGGCAGCAGGTAGCTGAGGGTGGTCTTGCCCGAGCCGGTCTCGCCGACGATGGCCAGGCTGCTGCCCGCCGGGATCGTCAGGGAGACGTCGTCGAGCGTGAGCGCCTCGCCGTACGAGAAGGAGACGTTCGACAACCGCACGTCGCCGCGCACCCGCTCCAGGGAGCGGCGGCCGGGCGTGATGTCGACGGGCAGGTCGAGGTATTCGAAGATGCGGCCGAACAGCGCCAGCGAGCTCTGCACCTCCACGCCCGTGCGCAGCAGCGACACGGTGGGGCGGAACAGGCTCATCTGCAGCGTGGTGAAGGCGACGACCGTGCCGATGGACACCAGCGAGGTCATGCCGGAGACCCAGTAGATGACCGCGGGCATCGCGGCCATGATGATCTGGATCGTCGACTGGCGCCAGCGGCCGGCCATGCTGGAGCGCACCTCGAGGTCGGCGAGCTCGTCGGAGGCTCCGGTGAACCGGCGGGTGAGCTCGGGTGACTGGCCCATCGTCCGGCCGAGCAGGATGCCGCTGACCGACAGCGACTCCTGGACCATCGACGACATCGCGGCGAGCTTCCTCTGCCGCTGCGAGGTGATCTTCTTGCGTTCCGCGCCGACCTTGCGGCTGATCCAGACGAACAGCGGGAGCAGCAGCAGGGAGACGAGGGTCAGCCGCCAGTCGAGCACCAGCATCGCCACGACGGTGGCCAGCACGGTGGTCAGGTTGGAGACGATCGAGGTGGCCGTCGAGGTGACGACGGACTGCATGCCGCCGATGTCGTTGGCCAGGCGCGACTGCACCTCGCCGGTGCGGGTGCGGGTGAAGAAGGCCAGCGACATGCGCTGGAGGTGGGTGTACACGCCGGTGCGCAGGTCGTGCATGACCCGCTGGCCGACGCTGGTGGAGATGAAGGTCTGCATCACGTCGAACACGCTGGTGGTGACCGCGACGGCGATCATGCCGAGCACGAGAAGCGTGAGCAGGCGGGTGTCGCCGGAGGGGATGGCCACGTCGAGGACCTCGCGCAGGAGGAACGGCGAGGCGAGGGCGACCAGCGACGACAGGGCGATGAGGCCGAGAACGACGGCCAGGCGTCCGCGATAGGGACGGAAGAGCTTCACGATGCGCCGTAGCGGCGCGCGGGGTTCGTCTGTCATAGGGCTCCTTAATCAGATGTACTCTCAAACAGAGGTTACCTCATAATAATTCCCGGCAACAATGAGTTACGCTCCTACCGTGGAGACCGACCTGTCCGAGCTCGTCCATCGCATCGCGCACCGCCTGAGGCACGGCTACCGCCACACCCTGGAGCCCCTGGGCCTCAGCCCAGGTCAGGGACGCGCCCTGCGCGTGCTCGCCGAGGCGCCGGAGCCGCTCAGGATGGTGCAGCTGGCCGAGGCGCTGCGCATCGTGCCGCGCTCGGTGACCCCCGTCATCGACGCGCTCGAAGAGGCGGGGCTGGTCCGCAGGCAGGTCGATCCGGCCAACCGGCGCTCGACGCTGCTGACCCTCACCGAGCGCGGGCGGGAGGTCTACGCCCGCGTGGTGGAGGCGCGCAAGGAGGCGGCGCGCGAACTGTTCTCCGTCCTGACGCCGGAGCAGCAGGCCCAGCTGAAGGAGCTGCTGAGCATCGTCGAGGAGTCGCCCTTTACATTGTAGATCTCGTATGGGTGAGCCGTGCGTCGCAGATCCACCTGATCGCCTTCTCCCCCAGCGCCATGTCATCCGGGTCGCCCCGGTGAAGCGCGTCGAGCAGCTCTCTTCCCAGCGCGTGGAGGCCGCGGCTGTCGGCGGCCATGGCCGCCTGCGACAACTCCAGCAGATAGGCGTGGTACGCGGCGCCCAACCCCTGGTCGCCGCTACGCCACCGGATCCACGCGCACACCTGCAGCACCGGGTGAGGCCGGGCCGGGACCGCGGGCCGTACCTCGGTGAACCGGGGCGTGCCCGGAGCCTCGACGGGCGCGATCCATCCGTTGACCTGGAGCGAGACCACTCCCCCTGTCGTGACCAGCAGACAGGTGAGTATCGCGACGACCACCCCGGCGGTCCGGATCCCCTTCCGCGTGTCCCTGACCCGGCCGCGCCGTACCATGCCCAGTGCCGCCCCGACGGCGCCGCCGGCCAGCGCCGACGGGACCAGGAGGAGAAGCAGGCCGCCCGCGTAGCCGGCCGCGTAGCGCGGCTCGCACACCGGAGCGGCCTGGAGGCAGGCGGCTCCCATCGTGCGGACGGCGCCGACGAGGGACAGCACGAACCCCACCAGGTAGGCGGCGAGCAACCCGTGGAGCGGCCGGGCCGCCAGCGACGTCACCAGGGCGACGGCGAGCCCGATCGCGGCCGTGGCGACTTCGACGGCCAGGAGGGGGTTGGGTTCCGCGGCCAGTCCCGGCACCAGCAGAACGCCCAGCTCGGCCAGCAGCGACCGCGAGCGCCACGCAGTGGCCTCGGCGATCACCGCCGCCACCGTCACCACACCCACCGGAACGAACACGGCGCTCATCGGCAGCCCGGTGGTCCCCCGCCGCAGGCGCGGCAGGAGCGGCAACAACAACGCCAGCACCACCGGCACCAGCGTGGTGAAGGACACCAGCCCGGTCACGGTCTGGAAGACCAGGGCCGGCAGCGGCGTGTCCACGGTGCTGTCCGGCATCCCGCCGATCGACGCCGACCAGTGGCCGAACAGGGACCCGAACGCAGCACCGCCCACGATCACCGACACCGCGAGCGCCCTGACCGGCCGGGCGGAGACCTCGAACCACGCGTCGGCCGCCACCGCGTGCCATCGGCACAGCCCGACGCACAACACCAGCAGGATCGCCGCCGAGGCCAGGGCCGCAGGCAGGCTGTGGGCCATCGCGGCGGCCAGGCTGGCATCGGTGGTGGTCAGGGTGCCCGCGATCCCGATGAACAGGCCGGCGGTGAGAGCGGCCCCGGACATCAGCCCGCTGGACGGCCCGCTCCCGAGTCCGCGCGTGCGCAGCGTGTCCCGCCACATCGCGGTGCCGGTCACCGCGGCCACCAGCACGCCGATGGCGACCCCGGCCAGCACCCTGCCGTCGCGGGGCTCACCGCCGGCCAAGAAGGTGGCGAAAGCGGCCAGGTACGGCTGAGCCAGACCGGCGGTCGCTCCGGTGAGGACGGCCTCCAGCGGGCTGGGGCGCAGCAGACGATCGGGCTCGCGCACCACCTGCTCGCGCACGCTCACCGGCGGATGCCACGCGAGCAGCCGAGCCCACCGGCGCGGCTGCGATTCGACGGGCGGGAACGCCGGATCGCCTGCCGCCCGGTTGGCGTCGGCGGCTCGCAGGTCGGCGTAGTGCTCTCGCACCCTGGAGATGGCCGCCGTCGTCGCGAGCGCCACCATGAGCGCCACGGCCAGCGGCAGCAGGCGCCTGGGCAGGTCTTCCGGCCACCGGACGGCCTGCACCGCCACCGTCGCCACGGCGCCGCCCAGGAAGAGCCACCAGGTCGCCCTGACCAAGGACACCATGTCCAGATCCCGGTTGCGGATGTGCGCCAGCTCGTGCCGGAGCACGGCGCGCATGGCCGCGGCCCGGGCGGGATGGTGGCGCACCGCCCCCAGGCTCAGCCGTACCTGCCAGGAGCCGAACGCGCCGAACGACCGCCCCCTGACGTTCTGGTCCGTCGGATCGATCATCACCTGCCCGCGGCCGGGCACGCCGGCCTCCGTCACGAGCCGCCCGATCTCAGCGGCAGCCTCGGGGTAGCGCTCGGCGGGCAGCGGGATCAGCCCCTGGCGACGGACGATCCGGCGTGGCGTCAGGCTGTGGAGGAACAGGGCCATGGTCACGAACGTCGCCGCGACGAGAAGGCCGTAAAGCCCCTCCCCCAGGGATGCGCGCGCGTCGCAGGAGAGGTACGCCTCGGCAACCGACGGCACCGGGACCCCCGGGGCCGCCGGGGCCGCCGCCTGGCGCTCGGCCTCCTCGACGCACGCCCAGTGCACCTGCTCCCAGTCGATCAGGGCGCTCGCCGCGTACATCGTGGTCACCGTGGTCAGCACGACGAGCAGCACGAAGCGCGTCGTGGTGGCCGCGGGAAGCGTGAACGGTCCCGCCCGCGTCACTGCGGCCGGTGCCAGCCGTTCACCACGGCATCGGCGATCCTGGCCGCGTCCTGCGCCGTGGCTCCGTGCTTCACCGCGGACCCGTGGGCCAGCTCACGCAGGCGCCGCTCGTCGTCGCAGGCGGGCAGTTCCTCGTCCTGGGCCCCGCCCCAGCCCGCCCGGTCCTTCACCCAGCCCCACAGGGAGCGGCCTCCGGCCTTGGACATGTCCTTGCACAGGTCGACGACCACCGCCATCGCCAGGCTGGTCAGGAACGGCATGGCCGCCGACCACCCCGAGCCGTTGGGCTCGTCCGCCCGCAGAGTGATCTTGGGGTTGACCAGGTACGCGGTGGCGATCAGGTCGAAGTCGGGGAGTTCGTCGGGAGCGAGCTGGGACACCACGTCACGGGCTAGACCAACGACGGTCTGCGGCACAACGCCTCCTGGAGCGATCCAACGGGCCCCGATGTTTCGGAGCATAACGGAATCCGTTCGACATGCCAGGTGAAACCCGCGATCTCCGGCCTGTGGTCTCACCGTCACCCGCGTGGCACCATGTGCGGGTGGATGTCGGCCGGCCCGTGCTGCGCGCTCTGCGCGCGACGGTGTTCGCCGCGGCCTGCGTGCCGCTGTCGTCGGTCCTGCACGTCCTGGCCGGCGGCGGGGCGATCCGGCCGGGCTTCCTGGCCGGGGCGACGGCGATGACGTGGGCGGGCGCGTACCTGCTCGGGGCGCGACGGCGAGGGCTGCCGGCGCTGCTGGGGGCCGCCTTCGGGGCGCAGTACGGCATGCATCACCTGTTCACGGCCGGTGCCGAGGCGCCGCCGCCCGTCCTGGCAGGCCACGACCACAGCAGCGGGCTGGGCATGCTGCTCGTCCACGTCGCCCTCGCCCTCATGTCGGCCTGGTGGCTGGAGCGGGGCGAGTCGGCCCTGGCGAGCATGGTTCACCTGGCCGTCGCCTCGCTGTGGGCCGGGCTGATCGTCCTTGCCGCCGCGCCGGTGGAGCCCCGGCTCCCCGGCCGGCCGCCGGTGGCCGGCACCGTCGACCGGCTGAGGCGTTTCCTGCTCGCCGCGGGGGTCTCCCGGCGTGGCCCACCCCTGATCGTCTCCGTTCGCTGAACGGGCCGCCACCGAAGGCGCCCGTTCCTTCGCCACGCCGTACGCGTGGTTGAACCCCCACCCGAGGTGGCGCGTACCTGTCGATGTGCGCGTCCCCGTGAACGGAGAATGCCTTGACCTCTACTGACGTGCGCCCACCCGCCGACGCCGAGCGCACACCTCCCCGGACGTCCACCTGGAGCGCCCTCAAGCCGCTGGTCCTCCGCCTGCACTTCTACGCCGGCGTCCTCGTCGCCCCCTTCCTCCTCGTCGCGGCGGCCACCGGGCTGCTGTACGCCGCCTCCTTCCAGCTCGAGCGCATCGTGCACGCCCACGAGCTGACCGTTCCCGCCGGCCAGCAACGGGTGCCGCTCGCCCAGCAGATCGCCGCCGCCCAGGCGGCGCGGCCCACGGGGACGATCACCGCCGTCCGTATCCCGGCCGAGGCCGACGCCAGCACGCGCGTGCTGATGAACGTCCCCGGCCTGCCGGAGAGCACCCAGCTGGCCGTCTTCGTCGACCCGTACACCGCGCAGGTGCGCGGCACGCTGGAGAGCTACGGCGGCTCGGGCGCGCTGCCGGTCCGCGCCTGGATCTCCCAGCTCCACCGCCACCTGCACCTGGGCGAGCCCGGCCGCCTCTACAGCGAACTGGCCGCCAGCTGGTTGTGGGTCGTGGCCCTCGGCGGCCTGGTGTTGTGGGTGACCAGGCGCCGCTCGAAGCGGCGCGTGCGCGCCCTGCTCGCCCCCGACCGGTCGCTGCCCGCCTCGCCGCGGCGCCTGTCGTGGCACGGATCCATCGGCCTGTGGGCCGTCCTGGGGTTGCTGTTCCTGTCGGCCACCGGCCTGACCTGGTCGAAGTACGCGGGCGAGAACGTCGGCGACGTGCGCGTGGCCCTCGGCTGGACCACGCCGAAGATCTCCGCCGCCTCGGGTGACCACGCCGCCCACGCGGGCGCGGGCGGCCACCGGCACGGCGGCACGGTGAGCGCCGACGAGCTCGTGCGGGCCGCCGCGGGCAAGGGCCTGTCCGGGCCACTGGAGATCGTCTGGCCGGCCAAGGAGGGTGCGCCCTTCGTCGTGAAGGAGATCGACAAGACGGTTCCGCAGCGGCTGGACCAGGTGGCGGTCGACGGCACGAGCGGGCAGGTGACGGCCGAGCTGCGCTTCGCCGACTTCAACCTCGCCGCCAAGCTCACGCAGTGGGGCATCGACGGGCACATGGGGCTGCTGTTCGGCCTGGCCAACCAGCTCGTGCTGATGCTGCTGGCGGCCGGGGTGATCACGCTCGTGATCCTGGGCTATCGCATGTGGTGGAAGCGCCGGCCGACGCGGGGCTTCGGCCGGCCGTACGCCAGGGGTGGGTGGCGCGGGGTGCGGTGGGCGGTCCTGGCGCCGCTGGCCCTGGTGGTCGCGGGGATCGGATGGTTCCTGCCGGTCATGGGCTTCTCGCTGGCCGCGTTCCTGGTCGTCGACGTCCTGCTCGGCCTGCGGGCCAGGGCGCGGCCTCCGGTGGGGTGAACGACGCAGGGCCTCGTTCCGTGATGGAACGAGGCCCTGCGGTACGGCATGCGGGGGTCAGGCCGAGGTCTTCTCCTCCTCCGCGGAGCGACGCTGCAGCTCGGACTCGATGGCCTCCACCGACTCGGTGGCCTTGTCGCGGCGGTACTCACGCACCGAGTAGACGACGGCGCCGGCCCAGATGATCGCGATGGCGATGTAGGAGACGGTCTGGACCTGGCCGGAGGCGTCGATCCAGTCGCTGCGCAGCAGGGTGCGCACGTTGGTGAGGATGATCAGGCCGCCGACCAGCGAGCCGAGGATGCGCGGCGGGATGTGCCTGACCAGCCAGGCGGCGATCGGAGCGGCGATCACCCCGCCGACGAGCAGCACGGCCACCCAGGCGAAGTCGATGTTCTCCGAGCCGATGCCGACGAAGAAGCCGACGCTGGCGGCGATGGCGACGAGGAACTCGCTGGCGTCGATGGAGCCGATCACCTTGCGCGGAGGGATGCGGCCGCTGGCCAGGATCGCCGGGGTGCCGACGGGACCCCACCCGCCGCCGCCGGTGGCGTCGACGAAGCCGGCGAGCAGGCCGAGCGGGGCCAGGAACCGCTTGCGCAGCGGCTTGCCCAGGTTGCCGCGCGGCAGGCCGAAGGCGGTGAAGCGGATCAGGATGTAGGCGCCCAGGGTGAGCAGGATGATCGACATGACCGGGGCGGCGAGCTCGGTCGACAGGTTCGACAGGAACGTCGCTCCGGCGAACGCACCGACGGCGCCCGGGATGCCGATCTTGGCGACGACCTTCCAGTCGATGTTGTTGAACCGCCAGTGCGAGAGGCCCGAGGCGAGGGTGGTGCCGATCTCGGCCAGGTGCACGGTGGCCGACGCGGCCGCGGCGTTGGTGCCGATCGCGAGCAGGAGCGTGGTGGAGGTGACGCCATAGGCCATGCCTAGGCTGCCGTCGACGAGTTGGGCGGCGAAGCCGACCAGTCCCAGCAGGATCAGCGCGCGCACGACATCCCCTTCCCAATTTTCCTACTTTATAAGTAGACATAATCGTCAATGGTGGGAAGCGATTCGTCAAGTGGCGACCCGTGGAGCACCTAGAACTGGGCGTGCGTCATCGTGTACCAGGTCGGGGCGAACGTCAGCAGGACGATGACGGCGACGACGGCCAGGGCCTTGAGGAGGCGAGGAGCGGTGAGCGGCGCGGAGGCGATGGGACGCAGGTTCCAGCGCCCGATCGCGACGAACCCGGAGACGGCACCCAGGACGACGTTGGCCGGCACCAGGCCGAACTCACCGCGCACGACGTGGAAGCCCGCCGCCAGGACCATCGTCAGGGCCAGGCCGGCTGCGGCCAGCGGGGTGAGCCTCGGCTTGACGCGGGTGAGCGCGGGCAGGATCAGGCCGATGCCGCCGAGCACCTCGACGACCCCGATGAAGACGATCAGGGGCTGCGGCACCGCCGCGTACCAGGCCACCGCCCGCGGCGCCGCCTCGTAGAGGGCGCCGTCGAGCAGCAGGACCTTGCCGAAGCCGCTGCCGGCGAAGAAGAAGCCCCACAGCGCCTGGAGCACCCACAGGACGCCGTTGAGGCTGAAGATCGTGGTCCTGGGCCGGGTGGGCAGGGCGTGGAGGTTGCGGGTGGTGGTCATGTCGTGCTCCTTGGGAGTGCCGCTGTGCTGACAATCCCGAGGATCCCGGGCGAGGTTAATACACTCGCGATGCGCCGGCGATGCGGGGCGGCGGCTCACGGTCCGCATCGAGCACGCCGCCGCTCCCCGGTCGACGGCAGGGCCATGGGCGCACGTCCGACACAATGGCGGGATGCCTCAACCCGTCCCCGCCGACCTGCTGGAGATCGCCGAAGCACTCGTCCCCGGCGCCCCGCTCGGCTCCGCACGCCTGGCCGAGCAGGGCAACCTGCACCACGTCGTCCTGTTCCCCGGCATCGCCGCCGTCCGCATCGGCAGACGTGCCACCGACGCCGCCGAGATGCCGCGCAGGGCCGAGATCCATCGCGTGATCGCCGCGGCGGGCCTGCCCTTCGCCGTGCCGGAACCCCTGACCGAGGTGACTGCGTTCGGGGAGCGCACGGCCTTCGCGGTCTCGTGGATCGACGGCGAGGGCCTGCCGGAGGGCGCCGGCGACCCGGCGGCCTTCGGCCCGCTCCTGGAGGCACTGCGCGAGGTGGAGATCTCCCCGGCGCTCAGGGACCTGCTCCACACCCCCCGCCCGTACGCCGGCGGCGTGGGATGGGCCGACATCCTGGCCGGCGAGGTCGTTCCACGCCTGCCGCCGCAGTGGCGTGACGGCGTACGGCAGCGGCTCGATGCGATGCTCGCACTGGAGGAGGTGCCGGCCAGGCTCGTCCACGGCGACCTCGGCGGCGGCAACGTCCACTTCGGCAAGGACGGCAAGCTGGTCGGCGTCCTCGACTGGGACATGGCGATCCTGTCCGACCCGGCGATCGACGGGGCGCTCGTCGCGACCTGGCACGGCTGGCCCGTCCTTCGCGCGGCCACCGACGAGGAGACCTACCGGCGGGCCCGGGCGTGGAACGACGCGGTCGGGGTGGAGCACCTCCACGCGGTGTTCGGCGGCAGGCCCGTCTCGCGCATCGACGGGTTCGTCAGCGCCATCCTCGCCTGGCTGGAGGCGCGCCGGTAACAGCGATGAGTTTCGCCGGGTGCGATGGTCTTGATAGGTGAGAACACGGCACACGTCGAAGGGGAGAGCGCCATGACCGCGCTGGACAAGGAATTCACCGCCACCCTGCAGAAGAGCCCGAACAAGGGCGGATGGACCTACGTGGTGATGCCCGGATCGGCCGAGTACTTCGGCACCCGCGGCCTCGTGAAGATCAGGGGAACGATCGACGGCCATCCCTTCCGCAGCTCCTTCATGGCGCTGGGAGACGGCACGCACAAGCTGCCCGTCAAGGCCGACGTTCGCGACCTGCTCGGGAAGGAGCCGGGCGACACGGTCACCGTTCATCTCGTGGAACGTATCCAGTGAGCCGGGCGGCGCCGGCCCGGGAGCCGGCGCCGCCGTCCAGCACATGTCACGCCTCGGGCAGGTCCGCGGGGGCGGCGGTGGAGCGCCTGACGATGAGGCTGGGCCCCACGGAGAAGCGCACCGCGGTGGTCCTGCCCTCGATGCGCTCCCGCAGCAACCGCCCCGCCGTACCCCCCATGACCACGCCGGGCTGGTCGATGCTGGTCAGCGAGATGTTCGGCAGCGCGGCCAGCTTGGTGTTGTCGTAGCCGGCCACCGACAGGTCGCCGGGCACCGACAGGCCCGCGTCGTGGGCGGCGGCGAGCACGCCGAAGGCGGCCTGGTCGGCTCCGGCGAAGATGGCGGTGGGCCGGGACGGACGGCGCAGCAGTTCCTGGGCGCCGTCGTAGCCGCCCTCCTCGCTGTAGTAGGTGGTCGCCACGGCGATCTCGTCCTCCAGGCCGTGCTCGCGCATGACCCTGCGGTAGGTGTCGGCGCGGATCACGTGGAGCAGGTCGCCCGGCCGGGCGGTGCTGTTGTCCTGGTGGGTGATGTGCGCGATGCGGCGGTGCCCGAGCTCGATCAGGTGGTTGACCACGAGTTCGGCGCCCGTCTCGTCGTCGTCGAAGACCGCGTCGAAGTGGGGCGAGCGTTCGTGCCTGCCGAGCACGACGACGGGCACCTGCCTGGCCACCTCCTCCAGCCGGGCGCGGGCCAGCAGCGGCGCGACGAGGAGGATGCCGTCGACCTGCCGGTCGACGAGCGCGTCCATGGCGGCCTTCTCGGCCTTCTGGGTGGAGCCTCCCTGCACCAGGATCGCCTGGTAGCCGGTGCCGGAGAGCTCGTCCGTCAGCCCGTCGACGATGTCGGCGAAGAACGGGTTGCGCAGGTGCGGCAGCATCACGCCCACGGTGAAGGTACGGCCCCGCATGGCTCGGGCCGCCGCGTGGGGCCGGTAGCCGAGCTCCTCGATGGCCGCCCTGACCCGCTCCTTCATCGCGGGGCTCACGCCGTAGGCGTCGCGCAGCACCTTGGAGACGGCCGTCGTGGAGACCTGGGCACGGCTGGCCACATCGGCGATCGTCACCCTTCGCCGTCCGCCTCGCGTGACCATGGATCTCCCTTCGCCCGATGGCTCCAGATTGTACGAGATCGCGCGATGGGTAACGTTACCCATTTTCGATCTACAGAAGCACTCACAGCCCACTTCAGACGAGCGCACCGTTACTCAAATGCGTCCTTGACGCTCGGTGGGGTTACGCCTACGTTAAAGCGCATCGGGGAGCCGTTAAAACGATTCAACAAACCCGGAGGGGCATAGTGAAGACCTCTCACCGCCTCAGCGCGGCGGCCCTCGCCGTCGTGACCTCGGCGGTCCTCACCTCCTGCGGCACCAGCGGTGACCCGGGCGCGGGGTCGCAGGCCGCGCCCGCCGACGGACCGGTGACGCTCTCCTTCATGATCGGAAGCGATCAGTCGATCCAGGACACGGCGAAGGCGCTCATCGCGGCCTTCACGAAGGCCAACCCCACCATCAAGATCACCACCGAGGTGTCGCCGGGTGGCAGCGAGGGCGACAACCTGGTCAAGACCCGGCTCGCGACCGGCGAGATGACGGATGTGTTCTGGTACAACTCCGGCTCGCTGCTCCAGGCGCTCAACCCCGCGCAGACGATGGTCGACTTGACGGGCGACCCGGTCCTGGCGCAGGTCCAGCCCGACTACCTGCCCGTGGTCACCCAGGGCGGCAAGGTGTACGGCGTGCCGGCCGCGGCGGCCGCGGGCGGCGGCATCCTGTACAACCGCAAGGTCTACGAGCGGCTCGGCCTGCAGGTGCCCAAGACGTGGGCGGAGTTCATGGCCAACAACGAGAAGATCAAGGCGGCGGGCATCACCCCGGTCGTGACGACCTTCAAGGACACCTGGACCTCGCAGCTGCTGGTGCTGGCCGACTACTACAACATCCACGCGGCCCATCCGTCCTTCGCCGCCGACTTCACGGCGGGCAAGGCCAAGTTCGCCACCACGCCCGCCGCCACCGCCGGGTTCCAGCACCTGGCCGACATCCACGCCAAGGACTTCGTCAACAAGGGCTTCGGCTCGGCCACCGTCGACCAGGGCCTGGGCCTGCTGGCCGAGGGCAAGGGCGCCCACTACCCGATGCTCACCGCGATCCTCCCGCCGGTGCTGGCCACCCGCCCGAACGCCGCGACCGACGTCGGCTTCTTCGGCGTCCCCGGCGACGACGCGGCCAAGCACGGCGCCACCGTGTGGGAGCCGCCGGCGATCTACATCGCCAGGACCACCGAGCATCTCGACGCCGCCAAGAAGTTCCTGGCCTTCGTGGCCTCCCCCGCGGCCGCCGACGCGGTCAACGCCGCGGTGCAGCCGACCGGGCCGTTCCGGGTCAAGGGCGCCAAGCTGCCCGGCAACGCCCTGCAGGTGGCCAAGGACCTGCAGGTCTACATCGACAACCAGGCGACCGCTCCGGCGCTGGAGTTCCTGTCGCCGGTCAAGGGCCCGTCGCTCGAGCAGATCACCGTCGCCGTCGGGACCGGGCTGACGCCTCCCGCCGAGGGGGCGGCACAGTACGACAAGGACGTGGAGAAGCAGGCCAAGCAGCTGGGCCTGCCGGGGTGGTGATGAAGCCGGCCGCCGAGCCGGCGCACGCCCGGACGGCTTCGGGCAGGCGCCGCTCGGCCTACCCCTACGCGCTCTACCTGCCCGCGGCCGTGGTCTACCTGGTGATCTTCCTGGTTCCGACGGTGATGGCCTTCTACTTCGCCCTCACCCGGTGGACCCTGTTCGACAGCAGCTTCGTCGGGCTCGACAACTTCAAGGACTTCCTGGCGGAGCAGAACCTGCGCGTCGGCTTCTGGAACACGGTCTTCTACGCGGTCTCCACCAGCGGGCTGAAGGTCATCCTCGGCCTGCTCCTGGGCGTGCTGCTGACCTCGCGGCTGCGCAGCCGCGGCTTCCTGCGCTCGGCGGTCTTCTTCCCGGTGCTGGTCTCCACGGTGGCCGTCGGGATCACCTTCAGCATGCTGCTCAAGCCGGACACCGGGCTGGTCAACCAGGTGCTCGGGCCGTACGGCCGCGACTGGCTCGGGGACGCCTCCACGGCCCTGCTGTCGGTGGCGCTGGTCGACGTCTGGAAGGGGGTGGGGCTGGCGACCGTGATCTACATCGCCGGCATCGCCTCGATCCCCGAGGAGTACTACCAGGCCGTCGCGGTCGACGGCGGCAGCGCCTGGCACCGGTTCCGGCACGTCACCCTGCCGCTGAGCTGGCCGGCCACCTACTCGGTGATCATCCTGTCGTTCATCGGCGGGCTGCGCTCCTTCGACCTGATCTGGACGATGACGCGCGGCGGGCCGGGGTTCACCAGCGACACCATCGCCTCGATCATCTACAAGCAGTACCAGGCGGGCTTCTTCGGCCTGTCGACCGCGGGCAACGTGCTGCTGTTCCTCCTGGTGACGGCGATCATCGTGCCGCTCACCTACGTCCTGGGCAAGAGGCAGGTGGAGCTGTGAAGAGGCTGACCGCGGAGGTCTGCGCGCTGGTGCTGGCCGGCGTCGTCTTCCTGGTCCCGTTCGCGTTCATCCTGCTCACCGCGGGCAAGAACCAGGTCGAGGCCACGGCGCTGGACTTCGCCTGGCCCACCGAGTGGCGCATCGTGGAGAACGTCGTCGAGGTGGTCGAGGCGCGCGACTACGTGCTGCTGCGCGCCTACGTCAACAGCACGATCCTCACCGTCGCCTCGGTCGCGGGCATCGTGGTCTTCGCGGCCATGGCGGGGTTCGTGCTGCAGCGCCGTACCGGCAAAGTTGGAAATGTCGCCAATTTCCTGGTGTTGTCCGGGCTGATCATCCCGCCGGCGATCGTGCCGACCATCTGGCTGCTCCAGGCGCTCGGCCTCTTCAAGACCATGCCGGGGCTCATCCTCGTCGAGGTCGCCTTCGGCGTGCCGTACGCCGTGCTCCTGTACCGGGCGTTCGTCGCGGCGATCCCGCGCGAGCTGGACGAGGCCGCGATGATCGACGGCTGCACCGGATTCACCCTGTTCTTCAAGGTGATCTTCCCGCTGCTGCGGCCGGTCACCATCACGGTGGTCCTCACCGCCTCGGTGGCGGTCTTCAACGACTTCGTCAACCCGCTCTACTTCCTGCCCGGCGACGACAACGCCACCGTGCAGGTCACGCTCTACAGCTTCCAGAGCCAGTACAGCACGCAGTGGAACCTGCTGTTCATGGACATCGTGCTCATCACGATCCCGCCGCTGCTGGCCTTCGTCTTCTTCAACCGCAAGATCGTCGCCGGGATGACCGCCGGCGCCATCAAGGGATGACATGACCTCTCCGCACGTGCGCCCGCCCACCTTCGAACACCACCGCGAACCCCTCGGCATCGGCGAGGCCACCCCGCGCCTGTCCTGGGTCGTCGACACCGGCCTGCCCGGCTGGCGGCAGCAGTCCTACGAGATCGAACTCAGCGACGGGACCACGACCGGCGTCGTCGAGTCCTCGCAGTCGGTGCTCGTCGCCTGGCCCGGCGCTCCCCTCGGGTCCCGTGAACGGCGGGGCGCGCGGGTGCGCGTGCAGGACAGCGACTGGAGCCCCTGGTCATGGGTGGAAACCGGGCTGCTCCGGCCCTCCGACTGGCGGGCCGCGGCCGCCTCTCCCCCGCGACCCGCACCCCCCGACGGCCCCGCGTTCCTGCTGCGCCGCGCCTTCACCCTCACCGACCCGGTCGCCGCGCGCCTCTACGTGACCGCCTTCGGCCTCTACGAGCTGGAGATCAACGGCAGCCGCGTCGGGGACGCCGCCCTCACCCCCGGCTGGAGCAGCTACGAGCACCGGCTGCGCTACCGCACCCACGACGTCACCGCCCTGCTGCGCGCGGGCTCCAACACCGTCGAGGCGTTACTCGCCGACGGCTGGTACCGGGGCCGCATCGGCTTCGGCGGCGGCAGGACCGAGGTGTACGGCACGCGCACCGCCCTGATCGCCCAGCTGGAGATCACCGAGGCAGACGGCACCCTGGTGACCATCGGCACCGACCGCACCTGGCAGTGCGCGCCCAGCCCCGTCACCGCCACCGGACTCTACGACGGCGAGACCCACGACGCCCGCCGCGAGCCCACCGGCTGGCTGCCCGCCGACGAACTGCCCTACGACCCGTCCGTCCTGGTCGCCCCCGCCGGGCCGCCCGTGCGCAACACCGAAGTCCTCGAACCCGTCCAGGTGCTCGACGGCGGCATCGTCGACTTCGGCCAGAACATCTCCGGCAGGCTGCGCATCACGGCCCGCGGTACGGCCGGCCGTACCGTCACCCTGCGTCACGCCGAGGTGCTGGAGAACGGCGCGCTCGCCGTGCGGCCCCTCCGTCACGCCAAGGCCACCGACACCTACATCCTGCGCGGCGATCCCGCCGATCCCGTCGAGGAGTGGGAGCCGCGCTTCACCGTGCACGGCTTCCGCTACGCCCGGCTCGACGGCCCCGTCGACGAGGTCAGGGCCGCCGTCTACCACACCGACCTGCGCCGCACCGGCTGGTTCTCCTGCTCGGACCCGCTGCTCGACCGCCTCCACGAGAACGTCGTGTGGAGCATGCGCGGCAACTTCGTCGACCTGCCCACCGACTGCCCCCAACGCGACGAACGGCTCGGCTGGACCGGCGACATCCAGGTCTTCGGCCCGACCGCCGCCTACCTCTACGACTGCGCCGGCATGCTCGGCGACTGGCTCGCCGACCTGGCCGCCGAGCAACGCTCCCTGGGAACCGTCCCGCTGTACGTGCCCTGGCTGGAGCTGGGCGCCATCACCGCTCCCCGTCCCGCCGCCGTGTGGGGCGACGTCGCGGTCATGCTGCCCTGGACGTTGTACCAGAGCTCGGGCGATCTGGAGCTGCTGCGCAGGCAGTACCCGAGCATGACCGCCTGGGTCGACCAGGTGGCGGGCCGCGCGGGCGAGACGCTCCTGTGGGACCGCGACCAGCAGCTCGGCGACTGGCTCGATCCGGCCGCGCCACCGGAGCGCCCGCACGAGGCGCTGACCGATCCCGGCCTGGTCGCCACCGCCTACTTCGCCCGGTCGGCGCGGCTGCTCGCCAGGATCGCCGGGCTGCTGGGCCGTACCGAGGACAGCCGCACCTACGAGCGGCTCGCGGCCGGCGTCCGCGCGGCCTTCGACGGCGCGTACGTCTCACCCGAGGGCAAGCTGCTCGGCGAGACCCAGACCGGCTACGCCCTGGCGCTGTGCTTCGACCTCATCGACGGCGCCGAGCGGCGCGCACACGCCGGAGCCCGCCTGGCCGAGCTCGTACGGGCGGGCGGGCACCGCATCGGCACCGGCTTCGCCGGCACCCCGCTGATCTGCGACGCGCTGACGGACGCCGGATACCTGGACGACGCCTACCGGCTGCTGCTGCAGACGGCGCCGCCGTCGTGGCTGTACGCGGTGACCATGGGCGCCACCACCATCTGGGAACGCTGGGACAGCCTGCTGCCCGACGGGTCCGTCAACGCGGGCGAGATGACCTCGTTCAACCACTACGCCCTGGGCGCGGTCGCCGACTGGATGCACCGGGTGGTCGCGGGCCTGGCCCCGCTGGAACCCGGCTACCGGCGCTTCCTCGCGCACCCGCGTCCCGGCGGCGGGCTCACGCACGCCCGGACCGCCCACCTCACGCCGTACGGCAGGGCGGAGGTGGGGTGGGAGATCGCCGACGGGCTGCTGGTGGTGCGCGTGCTGGTCCCGCCGAACACCACGGCCGAGGTCCGCCTGCCAAGCCGCAGCGTCGAGGTGGGATCGGGACGGCACGAGTTCCGCTGCGAGAGCTGACGCGGGACCGCTCAGCGGCACGCGCACCTGTGGGTCAGGCCGCCGAGGTCGCGGACGACGATCTGGCGGCGCCGGGTCGTGATGATCCCGCCGGAGCGCAGCCCGGCCAGCGCCCTGACCACCGCCTCACGTGAGGCTCCGATCAGCAGCGCCAGGTCGAGCTGGGACAACGCCAGGGTGATGAGCACGCCCTGGGGCTGCTCCCTGCCGTTGCGGACGGCGAGTTCGCGCAACATCCTCGCCGTCCGGCACGTCACGGAGTGGGCGGCCTGCAGCGCTTCCTTGTCGGCCGCTCTTCGCAGGCGGTCGTGGGCGACGGCGGCCAGCGCCCGGTAGATCCGCGGACGGGCGTCGAGCACGCGGCGGAAGCCGCTGGCCGCCAGCACGCGGCAGGTGACCTCGTCCACGGCGGTGACCGTGGCCAGCCGCGGGCTGTCCTCGCCGGCGATCGCCGAGATCTCCCCCACGATGTCGCCGGCGCCGCACAGTCCCATCAGGGTTGGCGTGCCGTCGGCGAGTGTCCTGCCGGCCTTCGCCGTGCCCGACAAGATCAGCATGACGCTGGTGCCGGGTTCACCCTGGAAGCAGAGGGTCGCGCGGGGAGGGAACCTCTCTTCCACTCCTTCGCCGAGCAGCGCCCGCCGATCGGATGACGCGAGGTGTCCGAGAAATCCTGACGGCGGGAGGGACGTCACGCAAACAGACTATCCCGAGTGCGTCGCGTGACGCAGAAGCCTGCCCGGCCTCGCGGGAGGCTGGCCCGATGTGGCTGGCTTTGACAACCGCGGCGTTCCTGCTCGCAGGGGCGTCGCCGGACGACCGGGTGAGCCCGGACCCGGCGCGACCCGGCGACCCGGTCGTCTTCGTCACGGCGGAGGAGAGATGCGAGCCCTACGACACCTACCGGATCACCTGGGACGGCACCGAGGTGATGCGCGGCGAGCTCGGCGACGGCCGCCTGTCCGAGGTCCCCTTCACCGTCCCGGCGAGCGCCGAGCCGGGAGCGCACAAGGTCACGCTCGAATGCGGGAAGGGCCTGCCGGACGACGTCACCGCCTCCAGCGTGCTGACCGTCGCCGCGCCCGCCGACCCCACTGACCCCGACCCCACTGACACCGACCCCACTGACACCGACCCCACTGACACCGCCGATCCCGCCGATCCCGCCGATCCCGCCGATCCCGCCGATCCCGCCGATCCCGCCGATCCCGCCGATCCCGCCGACCCGGCCGACCCGGCCGGCTCGCGGCCGGATCCGGCGATCAGGCTCCGGCCGGACAGCGTCCTGCCCGGCGGGCAGGTCAGGATCGTCCCGTCCGGCTTCCCCGGCCGGTGCGCCTTCACCGCGACCTTCGACGGCGACCGCGTCAAGCTCCGCGGCGGGATGCGCTTCACCGTGCCGAAGGACACCGGCGCCGGGGCGTACCCCGTGCGCGTGACCTGCGCGACCAGGACGACCTCGCTCGGCCCGGTCTCCGTCGTGCTGGCCTCCGCCGGCGTCAGCGCGACGGCCGAGCTGACCGTCACCTCGCGCACGGCGGCCACCTCAGCCGCCTGGACGTGGCTCGCCGACCTGTGGCTCCTGACCGCCGCGCTGCTGATGACGGTCCTGGTCACCGCGGGGTTCCTGTCCGCCCGCGCGCTGGCGCTCGGCGACCGGCTGCTGCCCCGGCGCGACGGCACGCGCCGCTTCCCCGCGCTGTCGGCCCCGGCGGACCTGTTCAACAAGGCCCTGGAAGCCCTGAGCCACCACCGCGGCAGGGTGCGCGTCCCGGAACGGCCGTGGGTCGCCTTCGTCGCCGTCTGCGTCGTCGCGGCGATCCTGCAGACCGCGGCGGCCTCCGACGCGTGGGCCGATCACCGGCCCCAATGGGACAAGATCGGCATCCTGCTCCTGGCCTTCGTGCCGGGCACCGCGATCGCCCTGGTGACCTACGCGCTGACGGCCCACTGGCGGGAGGTGCGGCGCGCCTCGCTGGGCGGCTTCGCGTTCGTCCCTTCCGGGCTGGTGTTCGCGGCGGTGGCGGCCATCCTGTCGGCACTCCTCCAGCTGAACCCCGGCTACTTCTACGGCCTCGTCGGCGTCTTCACCCTCGGGGACCGTACCCCGTTGTCGGCCCGCCACCGGCGGGCGGAAGGCATCGCCTGGGGAGCCTGCGCCACGCTGGCGGTCGCAGCGGCGTCGGCGGCCCTCTGGTGGGCGGCCGGGACGGACAACCTGTTCTGCAAGACGATCACCGTGGTCATCCTGGAGACCGCGCTGTTCGCCCTGCTGCCGATCCCGTCGCTGGACGGCGCCGAACTGCTCAACGCCCGCCCCCGCACCTGGACCGTCCTGTTCACCGCCCTGTTCGGGATGTGGGTGGTGATCGCCGTCGTCACGGCCGAGCTCGACCGGTGGAGCCAGTTCCTCAGGATGACGGCCGCCATGGTCGTGGCCGCGGCCGTCTCCTTCGCGCTGTGGAAACACGTCAGGCGGCGACTCTCCTAGCGCTCTGCAAGCTCCTCGCAACTCCCTGTCGTCGCAGTGAAAGCGGTCCGGCTTACACATGGAGCATCAACCGCATCCCCCGAAAGGACCACTCCGATGCCGCACACCGCCCGCGCTCTCCTCGGCCTCGCCACCGCTCTGGGAACCGCCGCGACGGCCATCGCCATCAGCGCCCTGCCCGCCGCCGCGTCGGCCTGCGACCCCTCCCTCGAAGCGCCCGCCGGCAGCCTCGTCGGCGACCTGTGGCGCTCCAACGGCGGCGAGCGCAGCATCTACGGCTGCCCGACCACCAAGGAGTACGGCTACGCCGGCAAGCAGGGCTCCTACCAGCAGTTCCGCAACGGCAAGATCGTGTGGTCGCCCAACCTCGGCGGCGCCGCCCTGGTCCGCGCCTACTACGCGAACGGCAAGGCCGTCTTCCGCTGGAGCGGGCTCGGACGCGACTGGGACTTCTTCAACGTGCGCTGGAGCATCGACGGCGGCAAGGCCACCCAGGTCAAGGTCGGCCGGCTGACCCCGTGGAGCGGCGCCTACTCCGTGGACCCGACGTGCCAGGGCGACGTCTGCATGACCTCCAACGGCCACGGTGGATTCGTGAGGGCGGCCTTCATCGTCCAGGGTTGCGACCGCGGCACCTTCAGCTCCGACTGCGGCCCGTGGAGCATCGTCACCTCGGTCAAGGTCCCCTACTGATCCGCGGGCTTGCCCTGCACCAGGGACTCCAGGCCGGCGAAGAGCTCGACCAGCGCGCGGACCGGGGCGTGGGCCTCGGTGTGGTGGCGGAAGTGCCGATCGAGGTTGAGGCTGTAGTGGTTGCGGCGCCCGACCCGGTCCCTGGTCACGTAACCGGCCTGGACCAGGTCGGCGACGATGCCCTGGACGGCGCGTTCGGTGATGCCGATGGTCTGGGCGACGTCGCGCAGCCGTACCCCGGGGTCACGCGCGATCTCCAGCAGGACGCGCGCGTGATGGGTCAAGAACGTCCAGGAAGAACCGTCCCTCAGGGTTCCCACGGCCATCTCCGCACAGCGAATCGTCTTTCATGAAATCTTCTTCGGCATTAGACTACGGGACATCCCACCTCGTATCGAGACCACCATGGGCGTCGACTCGTCCCCCGAAGGGGGACGAGGCTCGGACAACAGTGAGGGCCGACTGCGATGACCAGCCTGATGCTCACCTCGGAGCGGGTGCCACGCGGCACCGTCATCCGTCCCTGCGGAGAGGTCGACGCCACCAACGCCGCGGCGCTGGCAGCCGCTCTCGACGAAGCCAGGCACCACGGCGGAGCGCTGATCCTCGACCTTAGGGAGCTGGGCTTCCTCGACAGCACCGGGCTGAAGGCCCTGCTCACCGCCTACAACCTCGCCAAGGACGAGGGCAGGGGATTCCATCTGGCCGACCCGCACCCGCACGTCCACCGGCTGCTGCAGATCACCGGCCTGCTCCCGGTGCTGCGCCCGCACTCGAGCGTCGAGCAGGCGCTCCGGGCTGTGGCGGGGGAAGGGCTGCCCGCCGGCGCCTGACGATCACGCGCGGCGGCGTCAGCTCTCGGCGGCTCGTTGCGATCACGCGCGGCGGCGTCTGCGCCCGACGGCCAGCCCGATCAACGCGGCGAGCACCAGCACGCCCGCCAGGAAGAACTCGGCGTCGGCGCGTCGCTCAGCGGGGCTGCGATGGCTTCCCAGCCTGGCCAGCACCTCGCGCGCCCGTGCGGCCACCGGACCTTGAGGCTGGGCGGGCACGTGATCGTCCTGCTTTCGCCGATCCATCTCACCTCCACAGAACAGTGCACCCGGCGCCGGTCCGCCGGACCCGCGCTGTCGGGCTGCGCCTACCCCCTCATCACCGGAGCGAACGGCGAGGGCCGGCCGGGTCGTCCGGGCCGGCCCCCTTCCGTGGTCTTCACCGCAGACGGGGCGTGGTCAGGGCTGCTTGCCCATGGCCCGCCTGATGACGTCCCGGGCCCGGTCCATCATCGCCACCGGCGTCCCGGCCAGCAGGTTCTTGGTCGCCGACTCCGTCCCGGGATGCGGGTGCGTGGGCGCCATGGCCTCGGCCGCCTTGACCCCCGCTCCCATCGCGCGGCGCTGCGCCGCGCTGGTGTGCGCGCGCAGCTGGTTGAACTCGTAGCGTTCCTCGCTCGTGGCGTGCGCGCTGACCGCCGCGCGCAGCAACAGCAGGCGCTCCAGGAAGTCGGGCGCCTCCGGCCCGTCCTTGTCGAGCTGGGCGAGCAGCTGCTTGGCCTCGTGCTCCTCGGCGAGCCGGTCCTCGACGACGCCCTCGCCGCCGTCCAGCTTGCGGACCCAGGGGTGAACGACCTCCTCCTCGGCGGTCTCGTGGACGGCCAGCAGGCGGACCAGCCGGGTGAACGCCTCCGGACGCCGCTCGGGTGTGGCCTGCTCGACCTCGTCGAACAGGTCGCGGATCAGCGCGTGCTGACGCAGCAGCAGGTCGACGACGTCGCCTTCCTCCCTGCCGCTCATGAGCCGCTCCTCAGGGGGAAGACGGGGTGGGCTCCTTCTGTCTCCAGCCGGTACTCCTCGCCCGCCTTGCCGCGGTTCTCCTCGAGCACCTGGTCGGACGGTGCCGGCTCGCCTCCCATCAGGGCTTCCTGGAGTTTCTCGAACCGCTCGTGGGCTTCCTGGACGTAGCCGGTGCCGATGGTGGTGTAGTCGATCTGGGTGGCGATCAGCTCGCGCAGGTAGGCCTTGTTCGGCTCGAAGGTGACCGGCTCCGGCATCCGCGGGGCGACGATTTCCTGCACGTCGCGGGTGTCGTGCTTCTTGAACAGCTCGACGGCCAGCCGCAGGTGCTCCAGTTCCATGTTCAGGTGCAGCTCCCAGATGGCCTTCACCTTGGGGTCGGACTCGGTCTCCATGAACGAGTGGTAGAGGTAGCACTC
Source organism: Nonomuraea soli (assembly GCF_013761175.1). Taxonomy (GTDB): domain Bacteria; phylum Actinomycetota; class Actinomycetes; order Streptosporangiales; family Streptosporangiaceae; genus Nonomuraea; species Nonomuraea soli. The sequence continues at coordinate 34,258 of NZ_JACDUR010000002.1, read as the reverse complement.
GTTGTACTCGTGGTTGACGAGCTGCTCCCACCACGTCTCGCCCGGGTCGACGAGCGACTCGTAGTGGGTGACGTGCTCCTCCTCGATGAGACCGATCTCCTGGTAGAGCCGGCGGGCGATCGGCTCCATGTACGTCGGTCCGACGTTCATGTAGAAGTTCATCGTCTGCTGCTCGGCCGCCATGATCGTGAGCGCGTGCAGCTTGGAGATGGGCGCGGCCGAGCTCTTGTCGTACGGCTCGCGCACGTTGTCGATCGGGTGGCGGTGGTGGCGTGGCGTCGGGCGGCCCGGCATGACCTCGGTCAGGCCGTCGACGATCTTCTGGGCCTTGCGGTGCTCGATGAGTTCGTACAGGTTGGCGTACCGGTAGAGGTGGTCGAAGTCCTCCAGCACGCCGAACTGGTAGGCCTGCTGCAGGTACGGGTCGGGCTCCATGCGGGCCACCCACGCGGTGAGGTCGACCGCCACCTGCTCGTAGGCGATCGTGGTCTCCAGCACGGAGGCCAGCCCCGGCAGGAGCCAGTTGACCACCTTCTGCTGCTGCGCCTCGATGTAGCGCACCTGCGCGAGCTGCTGCTTGAGCTCGACGCTCGGGCAGTGCCTGGCCAGCTGATGGCTGAACATGATGGATTCGACCTCGATGCCGTTCATCGCGATGATGCGGCACCGCGTGTAGGGATCGACGTGGTCAGGGTCGATGGGGGTGACGTTCAGCTCACGCCAGTTGCGCAGCTGCTTGTCCAGCGGGATGCCCCGCTCGCGGAGAGGGTTGAATGTCACGTTCTCGTCCTTGATCGCCCATGGTCCGGGACGAGAGCCGCGCGACGGGCGGGACAGCGTTGACCTGCCGACGACGGTTCTCGACCGGGTACGAGGTCAGCGCGCTTTTGTGCTGAACGCGGCCCGTACCCGCCCATCGGCCCTCTACACCACCCTGGCCCTCGACCGGCGACGCCGCTCACCGTTCCCGGGTGCGCAGCTCTCCGGTGTCGGCCAGATGCCGGGCGATGTCGGCGAGCTTGGTATTGGTCTCCTTGCTGACCCGCACCAGCAGGACGAACGCCTGCTCGGAGGTCAGCCGGAAACGCTCCATCAGGATGCCCTTGGCCTGGCCGATCACATCGCGCATGGCGACGGCCCCTGACAGGTTGGCCAGCTGCTGGGCGCCCGCCATCGCCACCGCGGCGTGGGCGGCGAACAGCAGTCCCACCTGCTCGGACTCATCGGTGAAGGCATCGGCCCGATGGGAGTACAGGTTGAGGGCGCCGAGGGTGTCGCGCTGCACGTACAGCTGGAACGACAGCATGCTGACGATGCCCAGGGCGTTCGCGTGCCGGGTGAAACGCGGCCAGCGTGTCTCCTTCCGCATGTCGGCCAGCCGTACGGTCTGCTGGGTGTAGACGGAGTCCAGGCACGGCCCCTGACCGGTCGCGTACTGCGCCCGGTCCACCAGGCGCACCAGCTCGTCGGTGGCGGCCGGGGTGGCCACCGCGCGGCGTTTGCGCACCACGGTCAGTCCCGCGTACTGCGCGCCCGGCACCGTCTGCACCGCCGACTCGACGATCGCCTGCAACGTGAGTTCGAGGGTCGGCTCCTCCTGCAGGGTGCGGGCCAGCTCGCTCAGCTTGACGGCCAGCTCGCCGGGGTCCGTCTCCGGGCCGGTGTAGGCGGACGACGGCCGGCCGCGCCGAGCGCCGTCCCGGCGAGTTCCGTCGTCGAGGTGAAGGTCGTGGTGCCCGGCCGGGGTGTGGGTCTCTCCCATGGTGCCGTCTCCTTCCTGCGCGAGGCCCCGGTTCCCTGCCCGTCTTCGTGTCTCGTTATCGCCCTCTATCGCGAGGACGGCAGCAGGGGCAGGCGCAGCACCAGGTGGGCTCCACCCGGCGCGTCGGGCGCGGAGGCCGCGGCGCCGTCAGGGTCGGCGATCTCCAGCGTGCCGCCGTGCGACTGGGCGATCTGCCGGGCGATCGGCAGGCCGAGGCCGCTGCCTGCCGGATCGGCTCGCATGGCGTCCGACCGCCGGAAGAATCGCTGGAACACCGCCTCCCGGTCGGCCGCCGGGATGCCGGGCCCGTCGTCCGCCACCTCCAGGACGGCGTCGCGGCCGTCGACGCCGACGGTCACCTCCACGCGTGAACGGGCGTGACGGATCGCGTTGGCCAGCAGGTTGCCCACCAGCCGGGTCAGCCGGACCGGTGACCCCGCCACCTTCACGCCCGATTCCAGCCGGGTGACGAACTTGACGCGGGCGGGGCGATGCAACAGCTCCTTCCCGACCAGGATCGCGAGATCGACGGCCTCCACCCCCTGGGGCGCACCGGCTTCCAGCCGGGCCAGCTCCAGCAGGTCCCCGACGATGTCGCCCAGCCGTTCGGCGTCGCGCAACGCGGCGAGCAGGATCTGGCGGGCGTCCACGTCGGGGTCGGCCAGCGCGTCCTGCAACCGCAGCTGCAGGCCGGCGATCGGGCCACGCAGGTCGTGGGAGGTGTCGGCGACCGCCTCCCGATGCTGCTGGACGACCTGGTTCAACTTCTGGGTGGCCCGCTGCGCCCGGTCCTGCGCCCGTCGTAGCCGCCGGTTGATGTCCTGGAGCTGGCCCGTCTGGGCGTAGAGATGGGCCTCCACCGCCGCCAGGCGCGACAGGCCGGCGCCGGCCGACAGCGTGTGCCCGGCCTCACGCACGCGCCGGACGAAACCGGTCACCTCCTGCGGCAGGTTGACCACTCCGCAGACGTCGCCGTGGGAGTCCAGCAGCGGGGCGTTGGTGATGCTCCAGTACCGTTCCTCGGGTGCGCTCCCGCCGACGCTCTCCACGTCGTAGCGGAGCAGCGGCATGACGTCGGTCTCGGCGTCGGCCAGCACGCGCTCCAGCGAGGCCCGCAACACCGCGGCCTCCGTCGTCGCCGGGCCGCCGGGGAAGACGTCGAAGACATCGCGGCCGACGACGTCCGCACGCGACCGGCCGACCAGCCGCTCGTAGGCCTGGTTCACCGCGATGAAGATCAGATCGGGCGACAACAGCGCCAGGGCGATCGGTGCGGCCTCGAACGCCGCACCGAAGTCGATCTCGTCCAATGACGTCCCTTCTCGTTCTCCGTCCGCGCCCTTGGGGGTGCGCCACGGCGATCGAGAACGGAACGCCCTGTCGACAGGGTCGGGTGGAGCCGGCGCCCTCCACGCCCTCCACTACGCACCGTACGCCGAAGTCGATCGATGCCCGAGCATCGACACGGCGACGGGCCGCGAGGTGTGGGCGTGGCCAATCAGCCGGCTGGGTGGGCTCGCTGCGTCGTTTGTGCGTCGTTTAGCTCCATGGGTGAGGGCAGGCGTCAGTCATGACACCGCTCCCGGGCCAGGAGCCCGGCACGACGAGAGAGGACCACCCCGCATGAGCTCCATCACCGAATCCATCGACGTAGCCGTCCCCGTCCGTACCGCCTACGACCAGTGGACCCAGTTCGAGACCTTCCCCGAGTTCATGGAGGGCGTGGAGTCCATCACCCAGCAGGGCGACACCATGACCCACTGGAAGATCAAGGTCGGCGGCGTCCATCGCGAGTTCGACGCCCGCATCACCGAGCAGCACCCCGACGAGCGGGTGGCCTGGGAATCGGTCGACGGCCCCCGGCACGCCGGGGTGGTCACCTTCCACCGGCTCGACCAGAACCACACGCGGGTCACCCTGCAGATGGACACCGACCCCGAAGGCGTGGCCGAGAACGTCGCCGACGCCGTCGGCCTGCTGGGCCACCGCGTCAAGGCAGACCTGCGGCGCTTCGGGGTGTTCATCGAGAAGCGCGGCGGCGAGACCGGTGCCTGGCGGGGCGAGGTCAACGGCCCCCACCAGAGCTGAGGCCTCGCCGGCCCGGCCTGGACGATGCGCTGTTCGAGCGGGCGCATCGTCCAGGCGCCTGACACACCGTGTTCGGTGTCACGATAGGCGGGTGACACAGGATGTCCGTCCGGCCGAGCCGACCTTCGCCGCCGGGGTGGTGGCGCGCCGGCTGGGTCTGCCCGTCTCCACGCTGCGCAGCTGGAACAACCGCTACGGCGTGGGCCCGAGCGACCACCAGCGCGGCAGGCACCGCCGCTACACCGAGTCCGACATCGCCGCCTTGATCATCATGCGGCGGCTCATCGCCCAGGGCAGTCCGCCCGCGGCCGCCGCCCGCACCGCTCAGGGGCGGCGCCCCGGCGATGTCAGCCTGGACGGCCGGCTCGTCGCCCGGCTCGCCGAGGCCGCCCACCGGCTCGACGGCCACACCATGATCACGTTGATCTCCGGCGCGCTGGCGGCCCACGGGGTGATCGACACCTGGGAACACCTGTGCGTCCCCGCGCTGCATCGAGTCTGCGCCGAGGGTGACTGCATCGACGTCGAGCACCTGCTGTCGTGGGCCGTCACCACCGGCCTGCACCAGTCGGTTACCCCCGCCGCGGGCCCGCCGGTCGCGATGCTGGCCTGTACGGCGGGCGAACATCATGCGCTGCCGCTGGAAGCGCTCAACGCCGCCCTGGCCGAGCGAGGGCTACCCGCCGTCATGCTCGGCGCCGACGTCCCCGGTCAGGCACTCGCCGACGCGGCCGGCCGCGCGAGGCCGAAAGCCGTGGTGCTGTGGTCCCAGACGCGGGCCACCGTCTCCCCCGCGGCGCTGCGCACGGCCCGTACGGCCGCCGCCACGGTGCTCGCCGCAGGTCCCGGCTGGACGGGAACGCACCTGCCCGCGGGCGTCGTCCACGTCACCACGCTGTCCCAGACCCTCGACCTGGTCATGGCGGCCCGCTGAGGTCGACGATCAGGGTCGCCCGCGCCCCCACCTCTCAACGGCGGCGTTGATCGGCCCGCCTCTCAACGGCGGCGGCCACGTCCTGTGGTTGACCGGCCCGCTCACACCGAGCCGGCTGTGGGGGCGGTCATCGGCGCGCTCAGCACGGTACGGCTCATCGCGATCAGGGCCGCCACCGCCGCCTGGATCGTCGGCCTGACCTCGAGGCCGTCGTCGGGACCTGGGTCCGCGGCCACCTTGATCAGATGCCCGCCACTGGCGCACGCGTGCCGGTGGGCCGCGGCCAGCAGGGCCCGGCCGTCGGCGTCGATCACATCGACCGCTCTGGTGTCCACGACGACCAGCGGCGGAACGCGCGCCAGGGCCGCGGCGAACACCGCGCCCAGGGTGGTGGCGGACGATGCGTGCAGGGCTCCGCTGAGGCTGATGATCGAGACATGGTCGCGCATGCGCGTCTCGACCGACAGGCCGCACCATGCTGCTTTGCGCAGTCGCATGGCCGTTTCCCTTCCGAGTCTCTCAAGGGGATGGCTCGTGCGCTGGGAAGGCCGCGATGGAGCAGCCTCGGCCATCGTCCTTTAGGAAATAAAGTTAACAGTTCGGTGGCCGGTGCGCGACAGACGGCCGGTAAAGCTTGCCGCGAACCCGGCGGCGGTCCCGCGCGTCAGAACGGTAGCGGTTCCGGATTCTCTCGCCGTTGGAGTGGTCATGCGGATGGCATCGGTTCGGCGTGCGGCAGCGGCCGCCACGGTGATCGTCACGGCCGCCGCGGCGATCGTGACATCGACATCGGCGGCGCGCGCGGCGACGCCGTCCGGGTACGACTTCGCCGGCATCACCGACTGGGACGGCGACGGGCACCAGGACATCGTGGCCCGCGACGCCCACGGCCGGCTGTGGCTCTACCCCGGCGAAAGCACCCGCACCTACAGCACCCAGGGCCGCTACCAGATCGGCAACGGCTGGAACGGCTACGCCTTCGCCGGGCTCGGCGACTGGGACGCGGACGGGCACCAGGACATCGTGGCCCGCGACGCCCACGGCCGGCTGTGGCTCTACCCCGGCGAAAGCACCCGCGCCTACAGCACCCAGGGCCGCTACCAGATCGGCGCCGACTGGGCCCTGTACAACTTCACCGGGATCGCCGACTGGGACGGCGACGGGCACCAGGACATCGTCACCTTCATGCACTACTTCACGCCGCTCTGGCTCTTCCCGGGCGAGAGCGTCCGCGGCTACAGCGGCCAGCAGCGCGCCCAGATCGGCACGGGGTGGTGAACAGGCGGCCTGGGGCTAGCGATCCAGGTCGCCCCTGTCTCGGGAGACCTGCTCGCGGAAGGCCGTCGGGGCCATGCCCACCCGCTGGGTGAACACGCGGGTGAAGTAGGCGTGGTCGGCGTAGCCGACCCGGCGGGCGATGCCGCCGACGGGCAGGTCGGTGTCGGCCAGCATCACCTTCGCGCGGTCCAGGCGGTAGCGGGTGAGGTAGCCGATCGGGGTCTCGCCCGTGACTCCGCGCACCGCCTCGATCAGGGTGTCGCGTGAGACCGCCAGCTGGCGCGCCAGCCGGCCGATCCTGACCGGGCGCTCCAGGTCGGCCGTCAGCGCCGCGATCGCCCGGCGGCCCAGGGAGGAGGCGGCGCTGCGGTCCGTGGCCGGACCTCGTCCTGGGCCGACGGCGTGGATGAGGGCGTGCAGCCCCGCTGCGAGGGCGACGTGGTCCTGCAGCGACGCCGCCCGCCCTGCGCGATCGACCTGGGCGGCCATGGTCGTGACGACGGCGGCCGGGTCGGACGGCACGAGCGCCGCCGTTCCCCCGCCGAGGTAGCCGAGCTCCTCGTAGCCGCTCGTGCCCGGCCCCTCGAACAGCACCCAGGTCTCGTCCCAGGTGCCTGCGGAAGGGCCGTAGGTGTGGGGGACGCCCGGCGGCACCCAGAAGAACATCCCGGGCTCGATCCGGTGGCGCCCGTGGCGGTCGTGCAGGGTCAGGAGTCCTGTCCCCGAGGTCACCAGGACGCCCGCGTAGCCGGTCAGCGTCCGCCGTACGAGCGTGCGGTTCTGCGCCCGGATCGTCCCGGCCCCGGTGAGGGCCAGCCCGAGCGCGCGCACGCCCTCGGGCGGGGTCCGGTAGTGAGCGACCGACTCCGCCATCCGATGCTCCCGCCAGGCCCCGACAAAACTGCAAACGACTCCGAAATCCGTGCATATCCTAGCGACGGTAACGCCCCTGACCATGGGTTCATGACCCTCACGGAATCCGGTCCGTCATCGACAGATGTCCTGACCTCCAACGGCCACCGGCTCGATCCGGGTCCGCGGCGGCTCGGCAGGCTCGAACCCGTCCCCCAGACCGAACGCCACGACCGCGCCGCCCTGCGGCACCGCCTGGCCCGCGACGGCTACCTCTTCCTGCCCGGCTTCCTCGAACGCGAGACGATCCTGGAGTTCCGCCGCTACTACTTCACCGCTCTCGCCGGGACCGGCGTCCTGGAGCAGGGCACCGACCCCCGGGAGGGCAGGGCCGCGGGCGGCGGGCGCGACCTCGAGGCGATGCGCCGGGTGTTGTTCCGTGAGATCGTGCCGGGCCCTGAGTACGAGGCGCTGTGCCGCCACCCGCGCATCGTCGCCTTCTACCGGTGGCTCCTGGGCGGCGACGACCTCCACCTGCACCGCAGAAAGCTGATCAGGCACATCGGGCCGGGCGAAACGGGCATCGGGACCGCCACGCAGGCCCACTACGACCTCGTCTACCTGCGTGAGGGCACGGACAAGGTGCTGTCGTCCTGGATCCCGCTCGGCGACTGCCCGCTGGAACGCGGCCCGCTGATCTACCTGGAGGGCAGCCACCACCGGGTGCGCGCCGAGGAGGCGGCGGGCACGCTCCGCCACCCGGCTGCCTCGATCACCGCCGATCTGCCGGGACTGGCCGAGGAGTACGGCACGCGCTGGCTCGTGGCCGACTTCGAGGCCGGCGACATGATGGTGCACGGTGCCCACATCATCCACGCGTCCCTCGACAACGTCGACCCTCGGGGCCTGTACCGGCTGTCGACCGACATCCGCTACCAGTCGTCCGCCGACGTGATCGATCCCCGCTGGCAGAACCACTGGCACGCGAACGACGGCATCTGACGACGCCTCGTTCAGGACGGGCGGGAGGCGCCCCCGGGGCCGACGCGGTGGATCCGGGTGCCACCAGGCGTCACGAGAGGGTCGACCTCGACGTCGCCGCTGCTCAGCCGTACCACCCGTTCCTCGACGACCTCCCGGGCGCGGTCGGCGGACGGGGCGGACGGCCGGTCCTCGGTGGACGGTGATCGAGCCCCCGTCGCGGCGGGGTCGGAGATCAGGGCTCCGGCGGTCCGATGCGGCCTTGATCTAGACCCGGCTCGAGGTTCTACGGTCTCCCTGATCCTCCATCGGACGCTTGAAGAGGGAAGAGAACATGAACGTGTGGTTCGTCACCGGCGCGTCGCGCGGGCTGGGCGCGGAGATCACCCGCGAGGCCCTGGACCGGGGGCACAACGTCATCGCCACGGCCAGGGACGCGTCAGCGGTCCTTCGTGCCCACCCGCACGAGCCCGCCGGGCTGCTGGCCGTGAGCGCGGACGTGACCTCGGCGCCGCAACTGCAGGCCGCGGTGCGGGCCGGGCTGGAGCGGTTCGGGCGGATCGACGTCGTGGTCAACAACGCCGGCTACGGCCTCGTGGGCGCCGTCGAGGAGATCTCCGACGAGGCCGCCCGGGCTTTGTTCGACGTCAACGTGTTCGGGGTCCTGAACACGTTGCGCGCCACCCTGCCGGTGCTGCGCGAACGGCGATCCGGGCATGTCGTGAACATCGGCTCCGTGGGCGGCTTCGCCACCGCTCCCGGCGTGGGCCTGTACGGAGCGTCGAAGTTCGCGCTCGAGGGCATCTCCGAGGCGCTTCACGGTGAGCTGGCGCCGCTCGGCATCCATGTCACGATCGTCGAACCCGGCGGCTTTCGCACCGACTTCCTCAACGGTTCGAGCGTGAGGATCGAACCGGCGTCCATCGCGGACTACGCCGCCGGGGCGGGGCCGGTGCGCGAGGCCCTGGCCCACCACGACGGCCGTCAGCCAGGGGATCCGGCCAAGGCCGCCAAGGCCGTCGTCGACGTGACGGAGGTCGCCGAGCCTCCGTTGCGGCTGCAGCTGGGCGCTGACGCGGTCGAGCGGGTGCGGGCGAAGCTGGAGCTGGTGCAGCGGGAACTCGATCAATGGCGGCACGTGGCGCTCTCCACCGGCCTGGTGTAGACAGGTCGCGGCGCCTTCCGGCGACCGCCACGCCGACGTCGCCGGACGAGCCCGGGGGCGCCCGACCGACGGCCACGTCACTCGCCCAGGAACTCGCTCACCATCGGCACCACCAGGTCGGGACGGATGACCCGCATGTGCGTGGTGCCCGGCAGGACCGCCAGCCGCGCGTCCGGCAGCTCCTTCACCTCGACGACGTGCTCCAGGCGGACGAAGTCGGTGTCGCCGACGATGATGAGGACCGGCATGGTCAGCCGGGCCAGCTGCTCGTCGGTCCACCCTTCGAAGTCGTGCACCGTCGACTGGACCTTCATCACGAACGGGAGGAAGTCCGCGGGGTCGGGCGCCACCTCGTCGTATGCACGCTGCATCGCCACCGACTCGCCCTCGGTCGGCATCCGGGGCGAATCCAGGTTCAGGTCCGTGATGTCGCGGTGATAGGACTCGGAGCGGGTCGCCCGGAAGTGGGAGGCCGCCAGGACGACCCTGCGGACTCGGTCCGGGTCCGTGACGGCCACCTCGGTGGCCACCAGCCCGCCCAGGCTGTAGCCGAACCAGTCGGCCGCCTCGACGCCGAGCTGGTCGAGCAGGGCGGTCACGTCGTCGGCGCACTGCTTGATGGTGAACGGCCGGTCGCCTCCGGCGGTGTGCCCGTGCCCCTGCAGCTCGACACCGATCACCTTCCGCTCGGCGGTCAGGGCGGGCAGGATGGCGTCGAAGCTCAGCCGGAAGGTGTACGCGCCGCCGTGCAGCATGACCAGCGGCGGGCCCGGCCGGTCGGTGCCCAGGACCTCGTAGTGGAGGTCGATGCCGTTCACCGAGGCGTAGGCGCCCTGCGTCATGCCGGCTCCCGGCGCGGTTCGTAGGCCAGGACCACCGTGCCGTTGCCCAGGTCGGTCACCTTCGTCAGCTCCATGGCGGTCGTCCCGATGCCGTCCAGCAGGGATTCGCCCGACCCGGCGACGAAGGGGGAGATGCTCAGATGCAGCTCGTCGATCAGTCCCGCTTCGAGCAGTGCCCGGCTGAAGGGGCCGTTGCCGTACTTCACCAGGGTGCCCTCGCCGGCCTGCTTGAGCCGGGCGACCGCCTCGACCGGGTCGCCGGGCAGCACCTGCGCGTTCCACGTGGTCCCGGTGAGCGTGGTGGAGGCGACGTGCTTGGGCAGGGAGTTGATCTTGTCCGCGACGTCCCCGGTCATGGTCGGCCAGACCTGGGCGAAGTTCTCGTAGGTCACCCGCCCGAGCACGAGACCGACCGCCGAGGACAGCAACCCCAGCTGATAGGCGAAATGGTTGTCGTTCGGGACGACCTCCGCCTGCCCGGCCCACCAGGCGTCGCCGGACATCCTGCCGTCGATCGACAGGTGGTTGTATTCGATCAGTTTTCGCACGTCCGGGAGTCAACCATCCAGCTGATCGCCCCGTCTTGTATCGAACCGAACCCCGATCACCACGCCAGGAACGTGCTCGTGGACCTCAGCTCGCCCGGGGTGTGACCGGTCGCCCACCGGATGGCCCGCGCGAGTTGCGCCTGATCGTAGAATCCGCCGGCGGTGACCGCCTCGGCGATCGTCGTGCCCGCTGTGAGGAGTCGCGCGGCGTGCCGTGCCCGCTCGATGCTGGCGAGCTTGCGATGGGAGATCCCCACGGCCCGGCGGAATCGCAGCTGCGCGATCCGCTCCGACATGCCGCGTGGCCGTTCGCCGTGCCGGATCTCGTCGACGAGCGGGTCGAAGGCCAGCAGCCCGGCGCGCACCAGCCTGCCGACGAAGACGTCGAGGTTCTGCTCGGTCGGCATCTCCCAGTCACGGTTGTCCAGCAGGATCCGGCCGCCGGGCAGCGTGGGCAGCAGGGCGTCCCTGAGGTCGGTGAGCTGGGAGGGCGGGTGGAGCGGCAGGTAGGCGCCGAGGCGTAACTCCGCGCCGAAGAACTCCGCGCCCTCCGGGCACGTCATCGAGGTGCCGCTCGTCTCCGGTCCGCGCACGTGCACCGTCAGCCGGCCGCCGCCTCGCGCGAACGCGATCATGGACGAGGTCTTGACCACCGAGGTGAAGCCGGTCGTGGCTTCGCATCGGGCCGTCCACACCCGTTGCACGAGCGGGATCTCGCCGGCCACCGCGTTGAAGATGAGCCCCACCCGGCGTGAGTCTAGTCCGTGGGACACGATCGGTGAGGCCGTGGCCGTGGAGGGGTCGCACTGCCTGATTGATCACCCGCCGGAGCCCGGCCAGGTCTAGGTTGGCCCGTAACGACCTTGAGGAGACCCTGTGACCAAAGCCATGGCTCCACTGCTCATCGCGGCGATCGTCCTGTTCTCGGCCCAGCAGTTGCTCACCCCGGTGCTGGCGCCTCTGTCGCGAGCGCTGCGGCTGACCGAGACGCAGCTCGGGCTGGTCGTCACGGTGTCCGCCGCCGCGCTGACCGTCGCCAGCCCGTTATGGGGCAGCGCGCTGCGGGCGATCGGGTTACGCGCGGTGCTCGTGATCGGGCTCGGGCTCTCCACCCTGGGCCTGGCCGGGTTCGCCGCCGTGTCGGCCGCCGGGCTCGACGGCGCGCTGGAGCCGGGCGCCACGTTCGTGCTGATGCTGGTGGCCAGGAGCCTGGTGTTCGGCGTGGGGCTCGCGGCGGTGCCGGTGGCCGCGCTCGCCGTGGCCGGCACCGTCCCGGAGGCCGACAGGACCCGCGCCACCAGCCTGGTCGGGGCGTCGCAGGGCCTGTCGCTGGTCGTCGGTCCCGCCGGGGGCGGAGCCCTCGCGGTGATCTCGCTGATGGTCCCGCTCTACGTCGCGCCCGTGCTGTCCGCGCTGCTGCTCGTCTGGGTGCTGGTCACGGTGCGGCCGGCCCGGCCGCCTCGTGTCGACGGCCCGCGTCCGGCCGGGGTGCGCCCGTGGCAGGCGAACATGTGGCCGCTGCTGGCCACGGGCTTCTTCCTCTACCTGTCGCTGGGCCTGGTTCAGGTCGTCGTCGGCTTCCTCGTCGCCGACCGGCTGGGCCTGGACGCGCAGGAGACCGCGGGCGCCGTCGGCATCGTCCTGGTGACCGCCGGTGTCGTCCTCGTCGGTGTCCAGGCCGCCGTGGTCCCGGCACTGGGCTGGTCGGCGCTGCGCCTCATGCGGGTCGGCGCGCCCGTCGCCGCGGCCTCGTTCGTCGTCCTGTACGCGGCGCACGATCTGTGGCTCATCGCCGTGGCGTTCGGCCTGCTCGCCCTGGGGCTCGGGCTGGCGGTGCCCGGCTTCACCGCCGCCCCCAGCCTCGTCGTCGGCCCCGACCAGCAGGGTTCGGTCTCCGGCCTGGTCAACGCCACGGTCGGGGCCACCTTCATCGCCGGGCCCGCGCTCGGCACCTTCCTGTACGAGCTGAGCCCCGAGGCGACCATCGTGGGTTCGCTGGTGTCGGCCGTGACCGCTCTGTGCCTGGTCTGGCTCTCCCCCGCCGCCCGGCATCTGAGCCGCCCGGTGGTCTCGTGACCGGACCGACCCTACTTCCTGGGCGGTGAGGGGCCGCCCGCGACGAGATCGCCCAGTTTCGTGGCCAGGTGGCGGACGGGGAGGTACAGCCGTGCCTCCCGCCTGGCCGCCCTGGCGAGCTTGGGCGAACCTTCGGGGTACCGCCGGCGTGCCCAAGGGGAGCCCGGCCTGGCCAGCCGTATCGCGCCGACGATCGAGAACAGCGTCACGAACAGGCCGATGAGCCCGGTCCACACCTTCCCCTTGAGCAGGGTGATCGAGGCCATCGCGAGGTTGAAGACCAGCGTGAGGCCGACCACCCAGGCCGCCTCCGCGACGTCGTCGCCGTCGTCGGGACCGAAGTCCTCGATGCCCAGCGGCCGCAGGCCGAGCAACGCCAGCCCGCACAGGGCGATGGCGATGAAGACCACCTGCACGGACAGCCGTCCCTGCTCCGACCAGTAGACGTCCTTCAGGTGCAGCACCAGGGCGAACTCGTCCAGCACCAGCGCGGTCCCGATGCCGAACAGGGTGGCCGTCACGGCCGCCGCGGGCGACGACGGCGCCTCGATCACCAGGCCGCCGATCCCTCCCACGCACATGAACACCAGCCCGAAGACCACGTGATGGATGTGGTGGCCGCCGGGTGTGACGTTTCCCGGCCACCAGCGCACCTGGCGGCGGATCATGCGCACGCTGAACCGGATGAACAGGAAGGTCACGATGAACGCGGAGAGGAAGCAGAACAGGCGCAGCCGACCGGAGTCCACGATCTCCCGCGCGAACCATTCCCCCATGACAACCCCCTCCCGCAACGATACACAGAGTGACATATAGTGACTCTTCGGAGTGGAGCCGGGGGAGGAACCATGAGCACACCACGCGCCGAGGCGCTCGTCCTGTTCGGCATCACCGGCGACCTGGCCAGGAAGAGCCTGCTGCCCGCCCTGTACCGGCTCGTCGAGCAGGGCAGGCTGACCGAACCCGTGGTCGGGGTCGTGCGGGGCGACTGGACGCTCGACAAGGTACGGCAACGCGCCCGCGAGGCGATCTCCGCTCGCCTGCCGCTGGACGAGAAGACCTTCGCGAGCCTCTGCGAGCTGCTGCGCGTGGCCGTCGTCGACTACGACGACGCCGGAACCTTCGCCGGCATCGCCGAGCAGACCGACGGCCTGGGCCACCTGGCGCACTACCTCGCCATCCCGCCCAGCCTGTTCACCACCGTCGCGGCCAACCTCGCCGCGGCCGGGCTGAACGAGCGGGCGCGGCTGGTGGTGGAGAAGCCGTTCGGCCACGACCTGGCCTCCGCCCGCGAGCTCCAGGACACGCTGACCCGCTTCTTCCCGGAGGAACGGCTGCGCCGCGTCGACCACTTCCTCGGCAAGGACGTGATCGAGGACCTGCTGACGTTCCGCACCGCCAACACGCTGATGAGCGCCGCCCTGACCGGCCCGCACGTGCGCGGCGTGCAGATCACCATGGCCGAGGACTTCGACGTGGCCGACCGCGGCTCCTTCTACGACGCCGTCGGCGCGCTGCAGGACGTGGTCCAGAACCACCTGCTGCAGACGCTGGCCTTCCTCATCATGGACCGGCCCGCGGGCGACGACCCGGTGGCGATCCTGGACGCCAAGGCCGAGGTGCTGAGAACGGTGCGCGCGGTCCTGCCCGCCGACTACGTGCGCGGGCAGTACGCGGGCTACCGGGACGTGGCGGGCGTCAAGCCGGACTCCACCACGGAGACCTACGCCGCGCTGCGGCTGTACGTGGACGACGAACGCTGGTCGGGCGTGCCGTTCACCATCCGCGCGGGCAAGAGCATGGCCGCCAAGACCCTGGAGATCGTCATCGAGCTCCAGCCCGCCGGGGGCTCCCCCGCCAACCTCATCCGCTTCCGCCTCGACCCGAACCCGGGCGTCACCTTCGACCTGCTGGCCAAGAGCGCCGGCGGCGACGGGACCGACCCGGTCGCCGCCACGCTCGACTTCGCCTGCCTGTCGGGCGACGACGTCCGCGCCTACACGCACATCCTCGAGGACGCCGTCACCGGCGACCCGCACCGCTTCTCGCGCATGGACATCGTCGAGGAGTGCTGGCGCATCGTCGGCGACATCCTCGGCCCGCCCGGCGCGCCCGTCGTCTACCGGCCGGGGACGTGGGGGCCGGAGGAGGCCGACCGGCTGACCCGCGACGGCCGGTGGTCGCCGCTGGAGAACGCGCCTCGGTAGTCATCGGGCACCCGAGGCTCCTGCCTGGACGGATACGACCGAAGGCCATAACCTGGACGGCGCGAGGGGAGTACTTCCCAAGTGCCGATCCGGTCAATACGGACACGACCTGGTGTCCCCGGACGGCCGCCCGGATGTCCGGGTGAAGGAGACCTCGAACGACGACGTGCGTTCGAGGAGGACCCTTCGTGTCCAACGCCACGACTATCGGCACGCCCTTTCTCTGGGGCGTCACCCTGGCCGTCCTGGCCCTGCTCCTGATCATCGACTTCCTGCTCACGCGCCGCCCGCACGCGGTGAGCATGCGGGAGGCGGTCGGCTGGTCGGTGTTCTACCTGGCCCTTCCCGTCGGCTTCGGCTTCTACGTGTGGCAGGCCCACGGCGGCGGCGTCGCGGCCGAGTTCTTCACCGGCTACGTGGTGGAGAAGTCGCTGTCGGTCGACAACCTGTTCGTGTTCATGCTGCTGCTGGCGGCCTTCGCCGTCCCCGCCGAGCTGGCCCAGCGGGTCCTGCTGTACGGCATCGTCGGGGCTCTGGTGCTCCGCGCGGTCTTCATCGCCCTGGGCGCGGCCGTCCTGCAGAGCGGCACCTGGGCGTTCCTGCTGTTCGGCGCCATCCTCGTCGCGACCGCGATCAAGATTCTCAAGGAGGCGCTGTCCCATCGTGAACAGGCGGTGGACATCTCCTCCATGCGCAGCATCCGGCTGGTGCGCAGGTTCATGCCGGTCACCGACGACTACCACGGCTCCCGCCTGGTCGTACGGCAGGGCGGCCGCCGCGCGCTGACGCCCCTCGCGCTGGCCATGGTCGCCGTCTTCGCCACCGACATCGTCTTCGCCGTCGACTCGGTCCCGGCGGTGTACGGCGTGACGGAGGACCCCTTCCTGGTGTTCGCGACCAACGCGTTCGCCCTGCTGGGCCTGCGGGCGCTCTACTTCGTGCTGCAGGGGGTCCTGGCCAAGCTGCGCCACCTCAACCACGGCCTGGCCGTCATCCTGGCGTTCATCGGGGTCAAGCTGGTCCTGCACTGGGCTCACGGCATCTGGGCCTGGGTGCCCGAGATCCCCACGCTGGCCTCGCTCGGGGTCATCATCGGGGTCCTGCTCACGGTCACGGTCACGAGCCTGCGAGCGTCCCGGGCCGAGGAGGCGCGGGCCGCCCGGGAGCCGGTCGAGCGGAGCTGAGCGGGACGACCGTGTCAGGGCGCAGGTCGAGCCGGCGAAGCAGCTGGGCGTTCAGCGCCACCACCACGGTCGACAACGACATCAGCAACGCCCCGACCGACATCGGCATGACGAACCCCACCGGTGCCAGGACGCCCGCGGCCAGCGGCACCGCGATGAGGTTGTATCCGGCCGCCCACCACAGGTTCTGCTTCATCTTGCGGTAGGCGGCCCGGGAGAGGTCGATGAGCGCGATGACCGAGCGTGGATCGTCGCCGGCGAGGATCACCCCCGCCGACCCGATCGCGACGTCGGTGCCGGCTCCGATGGCGACACCGACGTCCGCCTGGGCCAGAGCGGGCGCGTCGTTGACGCCGTCGCCGACCATCGCGGTCATCGTGCCCTCGTCCTGGAGCTGCTGGAGGCGTCCGGCCTTCTCCTCCGGGCGGACTCCCGCGAAGACACGATCGATGCCCAGGTCCCGTCCGACCGCCTCGGCCACGGCGGCGGCGTCGCCGGTCATCATGACGACCTCGATGTCGCGTTCCCGCAGCGCGGTCACGGCCGCGCGTGACTCGGGACGGATCTCGTCGGCCAGTGCGATGGCTCCGGCGACGTGTCCGTCGTTCAGGACGTGCAGGATGATGGAGCCGTCCGCACGCCAGGCGCGCGCGGCGTCGACCTCGGCCGCTCCCTCTTCGGCGAGCATCGCGGGCCCGCCGACCCGCACCGTGGCGCCGTCCACGGTCGCGGTGACGCCCACGGCCGGCGCGGAGGAGAAACCCGACGCCGCCGGAACGCGCAGGCCGCGGTCGCGGGCCGCGGAGACGATGGCCCGTGCCAGCGGATGCTCGGAGTCGCCCTCGGCGGAGGCGGCGAGCGCCAGCACCTCGTCGCCCGGGACCACGGCGGTGACCGCCGGCCTGCCCTTGGTGAGGGTGCCCGTCTTGTCGAAGACCACGGCCCGTACCCGTCGCATGCTCTCGAGTGCCAGGCGGTCCTTGATCAGCATGCCGCCGCGGGCCGCGCGTTCCGAGGCGATCGCCACGACCAGCGGGATGGCCAGGCCCAGCGCGTGCGGGCAGGCGATGACCAGGACCGTGATGCTCCGCACGATCGCCTCGTCGGGGCGCCCCATCAGCGTCCACACCACGGCGGTGAGGATCGCCGCGCCGAGCGCGAACCAGAACAGCCAGGCCGCCGCGGTGTCGGCCAGGCGCTGCGCCCGAGACGAGGAGTTCTGCGCCTCGGCCACCAGCCGGCCGATCCCGGCCAGCGCGGTGTCCTGGCCGACCGCGCTCACCCGGATCCGCAGCCCGGAGTCGGTCGCGACCGCCCCGGCGGTCACCGCGTCGCCCTCGCTCCGCCGTACGGGACGGGACTCCCCGGTGATCATGGACTCGTCCATGCCCGCCGAGCCCGCGACGACCACGCCGTCGGCGGGCACCCTGCCGCCGGGACGCACCACCACCAGGTCGCCCACCCTCAGCGCGGCGGGCGCGACCGTGGTGGTCTCCCCGTCCGGCTCGACGCGTTCGGCCTCGTCCGGCAGCAGTTCGGCCAGGGAGTCGAGCGCCGAGGTGGTCCTGGCCAGTGATCGCATCTCGATCCAGTGGCCCAGCAGCATGATCACGATCAGGAGCGCCAGCTCCCACCAGAAGTCGAGCTCATGCTCCAGCAGGCCGAGGCTGGCGCCCCATGACGCCAGGAAGGCGACGGTGATCGCCAGCGCGATCAGGGTCATCATGCCGGGCTTGCGTGCCCTCAGCTCGGCCGCCGCCCCGGCGAGGAAGGGGCGGCCGCCCCACAGGTACATCAGCGTTCCCAGCACCGGCGACACCCACGCCAGCCCGGGCAGGCCGGGGAGGGTGTAGCCGAGCAGATCGGCGAACATCGGCGAGCACGCGACCACGGGGACCGCGAGGATCAGCATGATCCAGAACAGGCGCCGGAAACCCGCCACGTGATCACCGTGACTGCCGTGACTGCCGTGACCCGCGTGATCGTGGCTCGTGGACTCCCCGTGATCCATGCTCGCCCTTCCCCCGTCGCCCCTCCCCTGGCGTCCCCGCCCGAAGGCAATGAGACACCCAGCAGCCGGGCAGGGACCCGGCCGTGATCATCGAGGTGGTGGGCGATCAGGCGAACAGTTCGCGCCCCCAGAAGTCGCCCGCGTCGCGCACGCCGGGCGGGCAGGCGAACAGCCCGCTGGAGACGTGCTTGATGTACTCGTTCAGCGGGTCGGTCCTGGCCAGGCTCATCTGGACTGGCACGAACTGCTTGCGCGGGTCGCGCTGGTAGGCGATGAAGAACAACCCGGCGTCCAGGCGCCCGAGCCCGTCGGAGCCGTCGACGAAGTTGTAGCCCCGCCGCAGCAGGTGCGCGTCACCGTGCTGCGAGGGGTGCGCCAGCCGTACGTGGGCATCCGGCTTCATCGCGGCCAGGTCCACCGGATCGAACTCCCGCGCCTTGCCCACCGGGGCGCCCTCGCCCTTGTCGCGGCCGAAGATGTCCTCCTGCTCGCGCAGCGAGGTGCGGTCCCACGTCTCGATCGTCATGCGGATCTTGCGGGTGACCAGGTAGCTGCCGCCCGCCATCCAGGCGGCCCCGTCGGCCGCGGAGGCCCAGAGCTGCTCGCGGACCAGCGCCGCGTCCTCCAGCTTCATGTTGTTGGTGCCGTCCTTGAACCCCATCAGGTTGCGGGGGGTCACCTGGGCGCGCGAGGTCGACGACGTACGGCCGAAGCCGAGCTGGGACCAGCGCACCGACACCCGGCCGAACCCGATGCGCGCCAGGTTCCTGATGGCGTGCACGGCCACCTGCGGGTCGTGGGCGCACGCCTGCACGCAGATGTCGCCGCCGGAGATCTCGGGGATCAGCCGCTCGCCGGGGAACTTCGGCAGGGGCGCCAGCGCGGCGGGGAGCTTGGCGGCCAGCCCGAACCGGTCGTCGAACAGCGAGGCGCCGAAGCCGATGGTGAGGGTCAGCCCCGAGGCGGGCAGGCCGAGCGCCTCGCCGGTGTCGTCGGGCGCGCCCTCGGCGGGTCCGCCGACGGCGCCGAACGCGCCGGCCTCCTTGCCCTGGGTGAGGCGGGCGGCTGCGGCCGTCCACTCCTGCAGCAACTCGAGGAGTTCGTCGCGCCGGGAGGTGGTGACGTCGAAGGCGACGAAGTGCAGGCGGTCCTGGGCGGGGGTGACGATGCCCGCCTGGTGCTCGCCGTAGAAGGGGAACGGGTCGGAGGTGGAGGCGGCGTGAGCCGCGGTCGGCTCCTCCAGCAGCGAGCGGGCGGCGATCGCGCCCGCTCCCACCGCCGCGGCCCCGGCGGCTCCGAGGCCGAACATCGTGCGCCGGCTGATGCTCATGGCGCCTACTTCGCGACGATCGGCGCGATCGTGCTGATCGGCTCGGCGAGTGCGTTGATCACATCGGACAGGCTCTTCAGCTCCTCCTTGGACAGCTCGTTGTGCAGCCGCCAGCCGTCGCCCTTCTGGTGCTTGCCGAGCTCCGCCTCGGCGGCGGCGAACTTCTCGTCGAGGGTCTTGACCAGGTCGGGAGCACGCTCCTCCAGCACCGGGCGCAGCGACTGCACGGCGGCCTTGGAACCGGCCAGGTTGGCGGCGAAGTCCCACAGGTCGGTGTGCGACCAGATGTCCTCCTCCCCGGTGATCTTGCCGGTGGCGACCTCGTCGAGCAGCTCCTTGGCGCCGTTGGCCAGGTTGAGCGGGGTCAGCTCGGCGGTGTTGGCCTTGGCCACGATGGTCTTGACGTCGGCGATGAGCTTGTCGGCGATCGGGCCGTCCTTGCTGATGTCCTTGGTGATCCACAGATCCTTCTCGATCTTGTGGAAGCCGGTCCACTCCTCGCCCTCGGCCAGGTCGGCCTCGCGGGCGTCGATGGCCGGATCGAGGTCGCCGAAGATCTCCGCGACCGGCTCGATGCGCTCCCAGTAGGTGCGCGAGACCGGGAAGAGCTCCTTGGCCTTGTCGATCTCGCCCGCCTTGACCGCGTCGACGAACTCCTGGGTCTTGACCAGCAGCGTGTCGCTCTGGCTCTTGACGTATCGCTTGTAGCTGGCGGTGGCCTCGGCGAGCTTGGCGTCGGCGTTGAGCGGCTTGTGCTCGCCGGTGACCTTCAGCGGGCTGCGGATGCCCTTGCCCACCATGCCCGGCTTGCAGGCCGTCTCGTAGCTGCCCGCGGGCAGCTCGGCGATCAGCTCGCGGGTCAGGCCCGGCACGATGTTCTCGACCTCGGCCATCACCCGGTCGCCCGGCGCGTAGACGTAGAACTCGGTGACCTTGCTGCCGCCGTTGGTGACGGCGAAGGTGCTGGTGCCGGCGGCCACCTCGGAGACGGCCACCTTGCACTCGGTGTCGCTGGCGGCGACCGCGACCTTGCCGGGCCCGGCTTGACCGGGTTGGGCCGCCGCGCCCGGACCGGCGGGGGTCTCGGCCGCGCACGCGGTCAGCGCGGCCACGGCGAGGGCGCCGATGGTGAGACGGGTGATGGCGGACATGGTGGTGCTCCTGTTCAGACCACGGGGGCGGGGGTGAGCTTGGTGCGGGACGGGCGCAGGAAGAAGTACAGGGTGGGGACGAGGTAGACGGCCCACGCGACGGTCTCCAGGACGCTGGGCTGCGGGGTGATGTTGAACATGCCGCCCAGCAGCGCGCCGTACCAGGAGTCGGCGGGCAGCACGGCGCCGATGTCGAAGGCGAGGCTGTTCAGTCCGGGAAGCACCCCCGCCTCCTGCAGATCGTGCACGCCGTACTTGAAGATCCCGGCGGCCACGAGGATGAGCAGCAGGCCCGTCCAGGTGAAGAACGTGGTGAGGTTGACGCGCACGGCGGACCTGTAGAGGCCGTAGCCGAGCACGATCGAGGTGAGCACGCCCAGGGTGATGCCGATCAGCGGCTGGGCCGAGGCGGTGGCGCCCTGCACGGAGGCGAAGAAGAGCAGTGCCGTCTCCAGCCCTTCGCGCGCGACGGCCAGGAAGGCCATGACGACGACGGCCAGGGAGCCCAGTTCCAGCGCCTCGGAGAGCTTGCCGCGCAGTTCGGCGGAGAGGGCGCGGGCCGCCCGTCGCATCCAGAAGATCATCCAGGTGACGAACACGACGGCGAGCAGCGAGGTGATCGCCTCGAACAGCTCCCGCTGCTGGAATCCGAGCCGCGCGGCGGTGAAGGTGAGGACCGCGCCGAAGCCGACCGACAGGGCCACGGCCGCGAGCACGCCGGTCCACACCAGCGGCAGTTTGTCCCTGCGGTCGCTCTTGACCAGGAAGGCGACCAGGACCGAGACGACCAGGGTCGCCTCCAGCCCTTCACGCAGGCCGATGAGGTAGCTGGCGAGCACAGCATGCTCCTGAGAGTCGGAGGAGAGCCCGGCAGGCTCCGCTACATGCTGTAGAAGTTAACATAGGCTCACCTAACTACCTAGGCGGGCCCTCACCTCCCGGAGGCGGCCAGCCAGAGCAGCTCCAGCAGGTCCCAGATCGCCTCACCGGTCCACACCACGGTCGCCACCGCCACCGCCACCGGGACCACGGCCGGCATCCGGCGCGTACGGCGGGCGGGCCGCAACAGCGCGGACACCCGCCTCGGAACCGCCCCCGGCCTCGCCTGCCCCGCCACGTGCAGGACCTGTGACACTCTGCCCGACCTGGTGGAAGCCAGCGCCGCCTGACCGACGGCCTGCGCCACCAGCCGCCGGTCGCCCACCTCGGCCGCCGCCTCCTCGTCCGCGGCGCGCTCGACCAGGAAACCGACCTGGCGGCTCACCCACCACAACGCCGGATGGGCGGCGCCGGCCAGCTCGGCCAGCCGTACCAGCCGATGATGGGCCCCGGCGAGGTGGGCGCGCTCGTGCGCCAGGAGCGCTTGGTACTGCCGCGCGGTCAACGCCTCGCGCATGCCGGTGGTGACGACCACCCAGCCGGGATCCCGCGACGCGCCCGGCACCGCGAAGGCGGTCACGGCGTCGTCCTCGACCAGCAGCACCCCGTCGCCCGGACGCGAGAACACCTGAGCCGCCCGCAGGTCGCGACGATGGCGGCGGTGAGTCCGGCCCACCGAGGCGACGGCGGCGACCACCAGCACCAGCGATGCCCACGACACCCAGGGAACCTGGGCCGTGTCCGCCTGGACCACCTCCGGCGACCAGCCCAGCACCCCGGCCACCGCCGGCACCTCGGCCACGGCCTTGAGGGCGAACACCGCCAGATTCGCCGTGCTCGCCGCCGCCACCACCGCGGCGGACCAGGCCAGCACCCGAGCGGCACGCGCGGGGGCGAGCCCGCCGGCGACGAGACGGGCCGCTACCACGATCAGCGGGGGGCTCACCACCACCGACCACACGAAGTGATCGAACATCGGCCTCTCCTTGGCTGTGACGTGGCCTTCAGCCTGCCATGAGATTCGGGATGCCTCGATAGGGTGTCAGTGATGAACACCGACCCGCAGGGCCGCGCCGACCGCCGCCGGCCCGGCGAGCTGGAGGCGGCGATCCTCACCGCCTTGCGCGACGCGGGCCGCTCGCTCACGCCCGGCCAGGTGCGCGACCGGATCGACCCGTCGGGCGCGCTGTCCTACAGCGCCGTGGTCACGACACTGATCCGCCTGCACAAGAAGGAGGCGGTCACGCGGCGCCGGGAGGGCCGCTCGTATCGCTACGGGGCCCTCGTGGACGCCGCCGGGCTGGTCGCGCAGCGCATGAGCGCGCTGCTCAGGGCGGAGGACGATCACGCCACCGTGCTCCGGCGGTTCGTGAGCGAGCTCGACACCGGTGACGAGGCGCTGCTGCGCAGCCTGCTCAGCGACGAGCCCGGCCCATAGGCGTACCGCCGAGCTCACGCCCCGCTGACGATCACCAGGTCGTTGCCCTCGGGATCGGCGACCCGCCAGCGGCCCTCCGACTCGCCCAGGAGCCGGCCACCGGCCGCGACGAGCGCGGCGAGGCGCTCCCGCGCTAGGTCCGACGGCACCGCCAGCTCGACGTGGATGCGGTTGCGCTGCCGGCGCCGCTCCGTCTCCGAAAGATCGAGCTCCTGGAACACCAGCACCGGGTTCAGCCGCCGCGGGTCGTGGATGTCGCTCGCCCCTGCCCGCCGGTCGTGGGTGTACCCGAGTGCCGCGGCCCAGAACGCGCGGATCGCCTCGACGTCGGCGGCGTCGAGGAAGAGCTGCACGAAGCGCGGCAGCCCCGGATCCGCGCCGGCCCCGAGTCCGCGCGCGGCGGCCTGGAGCTTGCGGGCGAGATCGGTGAAGTCGAGACCGAGGCCGTGGGCGTCCTCCTCCCACTGGTCCTTGCCGCTGTCGAGGATCACGAGCCCGGGACGCAGGTCGATCAACAGCGGGAAGCCCACGTCCCCGGCCAGCGCCGCCGCCGTGGCGGCCAGGTCACGCTGCTGCGCCGGAGAGGTGGTGCGATAGCACGCCATCGCGCTGAAGACCGCCTGCCAGTCGGCCGTCTCGCCCCCCTCGCCGAGCGCCGCGCCCGGCACCAGGTCGACCTCGTTGCCGTCGGGGTCGGCGTGGCGGACCCCGAACGGTCCCGAGGCCTCACCGAGGCCCGCCTGCCCGACCGCGGCCTCCGGCCGGACCACGTCGAGGTGGATGCGGTTGCGCAGGGGCCGGGGCTCGGCCGACTCCCGGATCCGCAGCGCGGGGTCGCGCCTGAGCGGATCGGCCAGACCGCCGTCCTGCCCGGGCACGTAGTCGAGCGCGTGCTGCCAGAACCGTCTCACCGCGGGCGGGTCCGCGGATTCGGCCACGACGCTCAGGTGTTGCAGGACGGCGGGGTTCGCGGCCAGCCCGAGGGCCCGCGCGGCCTCCGACACCGTCTGGGCGTGCTTGAGGTCCTCCGGGTCGAGGCGCACCCGGATGCCGGAGGCGCGCAGGTCGGCCACGGCCCCCAGCTCCACGATGTGCCCGGCCAGCGCGGCCCCTTCGCTCAGCGAAGCGGCGTCGAACCAGGCCGTCGCCACACCGTCGAGCAGCCGCCAGTCCGTTCCGATTTCGGTCATGCCGACACTGTAGAGGTTGACCGCACAAATGTTCGAGAGGTGGCCGGCGGCAATCCCGGAACCCGGCAGGGTCGGGATCGTCGAGGCGCCGCCCGGCCAGATCCGGGCATAGCGCAACCTTTCCTCCCCGATGCCTTTCCCCTGGAAAGGGGCGACCTAGCCTGACAACAAGATCGAACAGGCGGGTTCAGGAGGCGCGGTGCTGAGGATGACGGACTATCCGGCCGGGATGCCGTCCTGGGTGGAGCTCGCGACCCCCGACCCGGAGGCGGCCCGCGCCTTCTACGGCGACCTGTTCGGGTGGGGCGGCTACCGGCTGTCCCTGGACTCCTTCTCCGACTACGAGATCTTCACCCTCGGCGACGTCCAGGGGCCCGAGGTCGGCGGCATGCTCGACTTCTCCGACTCGCCCACCGCCTCCTGGAGCGCGTACTTCCGCAGCGACGAGCTCGAACAGACCACCGCCGGCGTCGTCCGGCACGGCGGCGCCGAGGTCCTGGCCCCCGCCGACGTCGCCAACCTCGGCCGCATCGCCATCTGCGTCGACCCGCAGGGCGCCGACTTCGCCCTCTGGCGGCCCTACGACCTCAAGGGCGCCGGAGCCATGAACGAGCCCTCGGCCCTGTGCCACCTGGAACTCCTCAGCCCCGACCCCGCCCGGTCCGACGGCTTCTACACCGCCGTCTTCGGCTGGACCACCGTCCGCCTCCCCGACGGGCGCACCACCTGGCACCACCTGGGCACCGACGTCGGCGACGTCACCGCCCACGACGGGCCCGCCACCTGGCGGCCCTACTTCCAGGTCGCCGACTGCGACGCCGCCGCCGCCCGCGCCCGCCGGCTCGGCGCGGCGGACGTCACCCCGCCGTCCGGCACCCCGCTCGGCCGGCGCAGCATCGTCACCGACCCCGCCGGCGCCACCTTCGCCATCCTCGAACCGCGATGAAGGCGCCGCCGCCGGGGCGGCGATCAGGGACCGGTCAGGAATCCTCGCAGGAGTTCAGCGTCTCGGTGTCGCAGAAGTCGTTGTCCGCGCCGCCGAAGCCCTGATCGAACCCGGCGTTGCCGACCAGGATGTCGTTGCCTCCCCTGCCGTTCAGCACGTCGTCGTTGTCGTCCCCGGAGACGAAGTCCTTCCCCGGACCGCCGAAGAAGGTGTCCACCCCCGGGCCCATGAAGACCCTCGAAGGCAGCGAGGTGTTGTTGCTCAGGGTGTCGTTGCCACCCTGCAGGTTGGCCTGGATGTTGGTGACACCCCCGCTCGGGCACCGCACCGTGTTGGCGTCGACCTGCTGGCAGACTCCCCCGGTGATCAGCGGGTCCTTGTTGTTCCTCACCACGAGGAAGCCGCTCTCGAGGTTGATGGAGATGGCGTCGCTGACGTTCGCCGCGTTGACGGAGAGCCGTCCGCCGCTCGACGTCACATTGGTCAGAGCGTGCGCCGGGGCCGACATGGCCAGCAACGGCGCCGCCACCAGTGCCCCCAGGGCGAGCGTGCGTAGTGCGTTTCTCATCGTGATCCTTCTGTTGGTGTGTCCCGGGCCCCGGCGATGAGTAGACACCGATCTTGCGGGGGAGCCCCGCGCACGAATACGCGCTGCGAGGCCGTACTTCTGCCTGGTGGCTCGGCAGGCAGGGGATCAAGCGCCGGAGGCAGGGGCGGCGGCGCGCAGGGTGGCCTCGATCTGCGGCCACGCGATACCCGGCGGGATGCCGACCATGGTGATGTCGGCGACGTCGTCCCAGCTCCGCAGCTGCTTCCGCACGTCGGCCGCCGCTCCGTAGGCCGTGAACTCGTCCAGCAGGACCTGGGCCGCGTCCGGCACGACGCCCAAGGCACGGCCGGTCGACGCGTTGGCGGCGCGGACGAGCTCGACCTGCTCGCCGAGGCCCTGCGCCGATACGACGCGAGGGTAGACCTCGCCCATGGCCGCGAGGTAGAACGCCGTGCAGGCGGCCGCGACGGTGCGGGCGGCTTCGGGGTCCTGGTCCACGACGGTGAGGGGGCCGGCCGCCACGGTGAGCGGGGGCCGGCCCGCGCCGGCGCGCAGCCGCCCGATCTCGGCGGCCAGCTCGTGGCAGCGATCACGGCGCAGGTAGAGCGGGTACCAGCCGTCGGCCAGCTCGGCGGCGACCCGGATGGTCCGCTCGCCGGTGGCGGCGATCCAGATCGGCAGGTCCGCGACCGGCGGCTGTCCCAGCCGCAACGCACGAGCCCGCGGTACGGCGGGCACGGCTCGTTCCCCGGCCAGCAGGGAACGCACCCCGGCGGCGACCTGCCGCAGCCGGTCCGCCGGGCGGGTGTACGGCAGGCCGTGCCAGCCCTCCACCAGTTGCGAGGTGCTGGCGCCCAGGCCGAGGACGAAGCGGCCGGCCGAGAGCTGGTGCAGGGTCGCGGCGGCCATCGCGAGAGTTCCCGGGGTGCGGCTCCACACCGACAGGATTCCGGCCGCGAGCTTGATCCTCCGGGTGACGGTCGCGATCTCGGCCAGCAGGACGGTCGAGTCCAGCCCCCAGCCCTCGGCGACCAAGAAGATCTCGTAGCCCAAGTCGTCCGCGAGCACGGCCATGCGCACGATCATGTCGCGCCGTAGCTCCATCGGCGTCAGCGCGACGCCCCGCCGTACGGTTGTCATCGCGGTTCCTTCGTCAGGGTGATCCACGTCTGGCAGGAGAAGGCCTGCAGGGTGCCGGAGGGCGAGTAGAGGGCGGAGCCGGCGTGGAGTTTGCGGCCGGACCCGCCTTCGAGCCAGCCGACCAGGATGTGCGTGTCGTAGGCGGCGATGGGTCCCGGCACCCAGGCCGCCATGCGGCCGAGGACGGCCACCCCGCTCCTCGGGCCGAACCACATCGCCGCCCAGCCCGCCGGGCAGTCGAGCGCGGCCCACACGTACTCCGGTTTGATCGTGTCCCCGGCCAGGGCGCTGCCGTTCGGGCGCCACACGGCCGCCATGAGGTCCCGGCCGGGGAGCGGGCCGGGGAAGACGCGGAAGGCGTCGGCGTCGGTGCGGCCGGTTCCGCAGACCACGCAGCGCGCGAAGGCGCTGGACGCGCGGCCGGGGAAGGCCTCGGCGGCGCTCGACGCCTCCGCGACCGTCGGCGGCCGCGGCGCCCGGTTCACCAGGGTGGTCGTGCCGGCCTCGGCGACGACGGCGAACCCGTCGTGCAGCCGGAGGCCGCCGTCGCCGCGCTTCAGCCGGAGCGTGACGCCGAGCCGTACCGGCTTCCTGAGCGTGATCTCGGCGTCCGGCGGAAGGTACGGCGCCAGCAGCCCGCAGGCGTATCCGCCGTGGGCGGAGGCGGGTGGACCCTCGAAGGCGGGGTCGATGACGATGTTCTGATTCAGCACCCCACGACGCTAAAGGCCGTCTCCACCTGGGCGAATCAGACGTTCTACCTAGGCGTCGGGGCGTTTGGCACGGGTAGCGGGGCGTCCGCCCGGAAACCACCTACACGCTGCCGGCTCGCCCACACGGCCATCTGGGCGCGCGAGCGCACGCCGAGCTTGTGACGCACGTGCTCGACGTGCGCGTCGACCGTGCGCACGGACACTCCCAGGATCTGGGCGATCTCGGCATTGGTCAGCCCCTCGGCGATGAGGCCCACCACCTGCAGCTGCCGCTCGGTGAGCGGGCCGTCGGCGACCGCGTGGCGCCTGCCGCTCACGCGCTCGCGCAGGAACGACAGGATCGTCGCCGCCGCGACGTCCTCGCCCTCAGAGTAGATCGGCTGCATGCGCCCCTCCAGCGCGACGAACTGCGCGTCAGGGATCAGCGAGGCCAGCTCGCGCCCCAGCTCGAAGCGGACGGCCCGGCTGTCACGCCGGTGGAGCACGAGCGTGGGGACGCGGATCTCCGGCAGGAGGTCGCCGACCTCGATGCGGTAGAACATCTCCAGCAGCGCAGCGGCGGTCTCCCCCGTCGCCGCGGCCCGCTGGATCCGCGCGAACATGCCGGCCACCTCGGCCTCGGCACCCGGCAGCCAGATGTCGGCCAGGACCCGCGACCCCATCCCCCAGTGCGCTTCGATCAGCGACAGGACCGAACGTTTGACCGGGTCGGGCGCGAGGTCGTCACCACGGGCGCAGCTGCCGTACACCAGCAGCGACGCGACGGCGTCGGGATGGCGGGCGGCGTGCGCGGCCGCCACCTGCCCGCCCTCGCAGGAGCCGAAGAGGGTGTAGCGCTTGAGGCCGAGATGGCCGATCAGCGCCTCGAGCGTCTCGAGCTCGGACTCCAGCGTGAAGGTCTGGCGCGGGCGGTCGGACAGGCCGCAGCCCAGCTTGTCGTAGCGGATGACGGTGTGCTCGCGGGCCAGCGCTTCCACGAACCGGCGGTGGGAGGGCACCTCCCAGGCCAGGCCCAGGTGCGACACCCAGCCGAGGAGGTAGACGACGGGAGGGCCGCTGCCGGCGACCGAGTAGGCGACGCGGCCCCCTGGCGTGGAGGCGAACCTGATGGCCTGCTTCACCGGATCCAGCATGCCATCGCGCCGGCCGGCTGTCACAGGTCAAAGGTTGTCACAGGTCCAAAGACTCACTCGACGGTGAGCATTCCACGGTCGAGTGAGCCGCGCGGTCAGGGCTTCCTGGCCACCGCGCCGTGCGCGTCGATGGGCCGGGCGCTGTTCTCGTTGTGCCAGTGCGTGATGGGGCTCAGCCCCGGCTCGACCAGCTCCAGCCCGTCGAAGATGCTGCCGAGCTCCTCCAGCGAGCGCAGGTGGTACGGCACCGCCCCGCTCTCCTCGAGCTGGTCGGCGCCCTCGCTGACGGCCTGGCCGGTGTTGGTGCCGTCCCACAGCACCAGGTAGCTGCCCGACGGCACGGCGTCCATCACCCGCGTGACGATCGACCGCATCTCCTCCAGGTCGGCGACGTAGCCGAGCACGCCCATGAACATCACCCCGATGGGCCGGGTGAGGTCGAGCACGTTCGCGGCGTCGTCGATGATCTGCTCGGGCTGGTGGTAGTCGCCGTCGACGTAGGTGGTCACCCCTTCAGGGGTGGTGTTGCGCAGCAGCGCGCGGGCGTGGACGAGCACCAGGGGGTCGTTGTCGACGTAGACGATGCGTGACTGGGGGGCGATGCTCTGGGCGATTTCGTGGGTGTTCTGCATCGTGGGCAGACCGGTGCCGATGTCGAGGAACTGGTCGATGCCGGCCTCGCCGGCCAGGTAGCGCACGGCCCGGTGCAGGAACGTCCGGGATTCGGCGGCCATCCTCACGATCTCCGGATACACCCGGGCCACCGCGTCGCCCGCCGCGCGATCGGCCTCGAAGTTGTCCTTGCCGCCCATCCAGTAGTTCCACATCCTCGCGGCGTGGGGAACGTCGGGCTTGATCTTGGCGGCTAAGTCGGTGCGGGGGCTGGCGTCGTCGACGGACATGCGCTGACTCCTGGAGGGAGGAGGTGGCGGAGCAGGAAGATCATCGTAGCGCTTGTACGGCTCCCGCCCATCGCGAAGGCGGTGCCGAGGAACGATCACGCGCTGCGGTCATCTTCTCCCGAATTGAGGGCAGAGGGAGTAAAGAAAGCTCAATGTCCCTTTCAGGAGGCGAACGTCCATGGCCCGCCCGGCCGCCCGCGACAAAGAACCGATCCAGGAGGAGCGCGACACCTTCGACCTCTTCGACAGCGACCACGACGGCCGTCTCTCGCCCGTGGAACTGCTGCTCGGCCTGACCGTCACCGGCCAGCACATCACGCTCGGCGACATCGACTTCCTCATCGGCCTCACCCCCGGCGAACACCAGCGGGGCATCTCCCGCACAGCGTTCGAGAGCCTGCGCCGCCGGGCGCCCTCGCCCTTCTACGGCGAGCTGCTGTACTCCCGCTTCGACAAGCCCGTGGACGCCAAGGCGCTGCGCACCTATCTCCTCTCCCACGGCATCGACGTCTCCCACGAGCGGATCGCCGCCTTCCTTCGCAACCTCCATCCCGAGGAGCGCGAAGTGCTGCCGCGGGAGGTCTTCGAAGCTCTCGTCAGGCGTTATCGCCGGTAGCGACACAACCGCTGTCGCTCGAACCGTCTGGCTTGTGCCACTTCATCATGGGTAGTGGCCCTTCGTGGGCGAGCTGACCGACGCGCTCAGTGATTGACGAACACGGGGGACCATGCACATGCCCGAACAGACCAACCCGGTGGCCAGGGCCATCGACAAGGTGATCGACGCCGTGGCGGACGACGGAGCGGCCGGGGAGATCCCGGGCCGCCCGGGTGCCGAGCCGCCGAGCCTGGCCGAGCCCGTGGAACCACGCGAGCCGCTTCCGCCCAAGCCCGACCAGCACGGGCCCGACCCGCTCACGGCCACCGGCCAGCCGTCCGGTGAGACGGCCGAGAGCCGGGCGCAGGGCGGGCCGTTCCTGACCACGGCCACCGGCACGCGCCTGCCGGACACCGACCACTCGCTCAAGGCCGGGCCGCGCGGCCCGACGCTGCTGCGCGACCATCACCTGCGCGAGAAGATCACCCACTTCGACCACGAACGCATCCCGGAGCGAGTCGTCCACGCCCGCGGCGCCGCCGCGCACGGCGTGTTCCAGGCGTACGGCACGGCCGCCACCATCAGCAAGGCGGCCTTCCTGGCCAAGGACGTGCGCACGCCGGTGTTCGTGCGCTTCTCCACGGTGCTCGGATCGCGCGGCTCGGCCGACACGGTGCGCGACACCCGCGGCTTCGCGACGAAGTTCTACACCAGCGAGGGCATCTTCGACCTGGTCGGCAACAACATCCCGGTCTTCTTCATCCAGGACGCGATCAAGTTCCCCGACGTCATCCACGCGGGCAAGCCCCACCCGGACCGCGAGATCCCGCAGGCGCAGAGCGCGCACGACACCTTCTGGGACTTCGTGAGCCTGCACACCGAGGCGACCCATCACACGATCTGGAACATGTCCGACCGGGGCATCCCGCGCTCGTACCGGATGATGGAGGGCTTCGGCGTCCACACCTTCCGCCTGGTCGCCGCCGACGGCGGCACGGTGCTGGTGAAGTTCCACTGGAAGCCGAAGGCCGGCGTGCACTCGCTGGTGTGGGAGGAGGCGCAGCTGCTGGGCGGGGTCGATCCCGACTTCCACCGGCGCGACCTGGCCGACGCCATCGAGGCCGGGGCCCATCCACAGTGGGAGCTCGGGGTGCAGATCTTCCCGGACACGCCGGAGCAGACCTTCGAGGGCATCGACCTGCTCGACCCGACGAAGATCGTGCCGGAGGAGCTCGCGCCGGTGCAGCCGATCGGGCTGATGACGCTCAACGCCAACCCGGTCAACTACTTCGCCGAGACCGAACAGGTCGCCTTCCACGTCGGGCACCTGGTGCCCGGCATCGATGTCAGCGACGACCCGCTGCTGGCCGGGCGGCTGTTCTCCTACCTCGACACCCAGCTCACCCGCCTGGGCGGGCCGAACTTCAACCAGCTGCCGATCAACCGGACGCACGCTCCGGTCAACGACATGCTGCGCGATGGCATGCACCAGACCGCCGTGCACGCCGGGGCCGCGCCGTACCGCCCCAACTCGCTCGACGGCGGGTGCCCCTTCCACGCGCCGGACGGCTACGTCGAGGTGCCCGTCCCGGTGGAGGCGGCGCCGCGCGGACGGCTCTCACCGGCCTCCTTCGACGATCATTTCAGCCAGGCGCGCCTGTTCTGGCTGAGCCTGTCGCCGGTGGAACGCGAGCACGTGATCGCGGCCTACACGTTCGAGCTGAGCAAGGTCTACGAGCAGGCGATCAAGGAGCGGCAGCTCCTGGTGCTGGCCCGGATCGACCCGGTGCTCTGCCGCGAGGTGGCCGCCGGTCTCGGCCTGCCCGCGCCCGACGGCGCACCCGAGGGCGATCCGGCGGCCAGTCCGGCGTTGTCGCAGGTGGGCCGTACCTGGCCGACCGAGGGCCGGATCGTCGGCATCGTGGCGGGCCCCGACCTCGACGCGGTCAGGACCGTACGGCAGGCGGTGCTCGACGGCGGCATGGTGCCGCTGATCATCGCACCCACCGGCGGCGTGCTGCCGGGGCCGGGAGAGCCGGTCACCGTCCAGCGCACCTTCGCGGCGGCCCGTTCGGTGGAGTTCGACGCGATCCTCGTCGCGGGCGCACCGGAGCCCGGCGCCGACGCGCAGGGTGCCCGCGACGCCAAGGCGGGGGTCAGCGGCACGGTCGACCCGAGGGTCGCGCTGCTGCTCAACGAGGCCTACCGGCACGCCAAGCCCCTGGGCGGCTGGGGCGAGGCCCGGGAGGCGTTCACCGCCGCCGGCATCCCGGCGACGGCACCCGGGGTGGTCACCGGGGAGTCGGCCGCCGACGTACTGGAGCAGGTGACCGGGCTGCTGGCCCTGCACCGCGTGTGGGAGAGGTTCCCGAGCGCCCTCGGCTGAAAAAGCCGATCGCCCGGGTGAGCGTCTCACGCTCACCCGGGCGATCGGTCCCACTCGCGGCTCACTCAGACGCGAGCCCGAGCTCCGACGCGACGTCCTGCATGTTCTCGTAGGTCCGATCGGGCAGCGAACGCACGATGGACAGCACTTCCTCCGGCGCCCCCTCCGAACGCGCCCGTTCCAGCAACGACTCACGTCCCGCCGGGAAGACCTGCGTGCCGCTGATCCACTTGGCCAGCTCGCTGCGTGTGTCGACCTGCCCAGGGCTCATGCCCTCCGGCGAGCCCGGCTGGTGTTCCTGGTTCATGTCTCATCCCTCCCCCTGCGAAAGGGTCCGCCGCGTGCCTGCGCGGCAACGGCGGCGGACCCGGTCACGCGCTTACAGCCCCTGGTCGTAGCGACCGTAGTAGTCGCCCACCTGCTGCCGGTAGGCCGAATCCTTGTAGGTGTCGGCGTCGAACTCGGGGGCGTTCTTGATCTCTTCCTTGGTGCGGGCGAGGAAGACCTTGCGCTCCTGCGGGTCGATCCGGGTGATCGTGCCCGCGGGCATGACGACCTTCTTGCCGAAGATCCAGAACCCGGTGTCGACGACGATGTAGTTCTCCCCCACGGTGTCGCTCTGCTCGTCCACCGACCCGATCTTGCCGTCGGTGGCCTCGACGTCGAACCCGATCAGGTCGACCCCGGCGCCGGTGACTTCCGGGCGGTAGTTCCACGGCTCAGTCATATGGGTGATCCTCTCCGTTCGTGGTTGCGGTCGTTCGGCTACCCGCACTGACGTCGTCAAACGTCCGCGGGCCCGCGACGTGCCTCCACCGATCGGTGGAGGGCCACCCACCGCCTGGCCAGGCCGTGAAACCCGCCTTCCGATCCCCCGGTCCCGACGACCGGCCGATGGTGGCGCGAGGGGCGCCGTAGCAGCCTGGAGACATCCCGGTCGCCGGGACCATCACCAAGGAGGACACCGCCATGCCGCCGGTCATCGAGGTTCGCCATCTCCACAAACGCTACGCCGACAAGATCGCGGTCGAGGACGTCTCGCTCACCGTCCAGGAGGGGGAGATCCTCGGCATCCTGGGCCCCAACGGCGCAGGCAAGACGACGACCGTGGAGTGCATCGAAGGGCTCCGGGTCCCCGACCGCGGCACGATCGAGGTGCTCGGCCTCGACCCCCACCGTGACCGGGCCGAGCTGACCCGGCAGCTCGGCGTGCAGTTGCAGGCGGGACAGCTGCCGGAGCACCTGCGGGTCGCCGAGGCCCTGGAGCTGTACAGCAGTTTCTACCCCGACCCCGCCGACTGGCGCACCCTGATGGACGGCCTCGGCCTGGGCGAGAAGGCCAGGACCAGGTACGGCAAGCTGTCCGGCGGCCAGAAGCAGCGGCTGTCGATCGCGCTGGCGCTCATCGGCTCACCCCGGCTGGCCATCCTCGACGAGCTCACCACCGGCCTGGACCCGCAGGCCAGGCGCGACACCTGGGAACTGGTCGAGGGGGTGCGCTCGCGCGGGGTGACGATCGTGATCGTCACCCACTTCATGGAGGAGGCCGAGCGCCTGTGCGACCGGGTGGCGCTCATCGACGCCGGCCACGTCGTCGTGGTCGACACCCCGGCCGGGCTGACCGAGCGGGCCGGCATCGAGCAGCGCATCAGGTTCCGGCCCTCCGCGCCGCTGGACGAGCGGCTGCTGACGGCCCTGCCCGAGGTGTCAGGGCTGACCCGCCGGGGCGAGACGGTCATCGTCACCGGCACCGGCGACGCCCTCAACGCCGTCACCGCCGTCCTGGCCCGCAACGGCATCGTCGCCCTGGCACTGCGGGTGGAGCAGGCCAGCCTGGAGGACGCGTTCGTCCGCCTCACCGGCGCCCACCCTCACCACTCCTGAAAGACATCCCAGGAGATTAGATGTCAAGCAGCGACATTCTCAGCATGGTTCGACCATGCGGTTGTCTCGTTGTAGAGAGTCCCGGTTTTC
>NZ_JACDUR010000001.1 GCF_013761175.1 Nonomuraea soli | reverse complement strand
CCCTCATCCCGAAGACGGACGTCAAGCAGACCCTGAAGGACTTCAAGTCCGACCAGGAGGTGCGCTGGTGCCCGGGCTGCGGCGACTACGCCATCTTGGCCGCGGTGCAAAGCTTCCTGCCGGAGCTGGGGCTCAAGCGCGAGAACATCGTGTTCGTCTCCGGCATCGGCTGCTCCAGCCGCTTCCCGTACTACCTCAACACCTACGGTTTCCACTCCATCCACGGCCGCGCTCCGGCGATCGCGACCGGGCTGGCCTCCAGCAGGCCCGACCTGTCGGTGTGGGTGATCACCGGTGACGGCGACGCGCTGAGCATCGGCGGCAACCACCTCATCCACGCGCTGCGCAGGAACGTCAACCTCAACATCCTGCTGTTCAACAACAGGATCTACGGTCTGACCAAGGGGCAGTACTCCCCCACCTCCGAAGTCGGCAAGATCACCAAGTCGACGCCGATGGGCTCGCTGGACAAGCCGTTCAACCCGATCTCCCTGGCCATCGGCGCCGAGGCCACCTTCGTCGCCCGCACCATCGACTCCGACCGCAAGCACCTGCAGTCGGTGCTGCGTGAGGCCACCGCCCACCGGGGCAGCTCGATCGTGGAGATCTACCAGAACTGCAACATCTTCAACGACAACGCCTTCGAGCCGCTCAAGGACCCCGACGTCCGCGACACCATCACGCTGCGGCTCGAACACGACCAGCTGATCGCCAACGCCACCCAGGCGGTCGTGCGGGACGCCGGCGGCAGCCTGCAGGTCGTGCCGCGCGAGTCGGTGAGCGAGGATCGCATCCTGGTGCACGACGCGCACAACCCCGACCCGTCGGTGGCCTTCGCGCTCAGCAGGCTGGATGAGCCGGCGTTCGAGCACGTCCCGATCGGGATCTTCCGTCAGGTCGACCGGCCGGCCTACGACACGCTCATCAACGAGCAGGTCGACGCCGCGGTGGCTGAGAAGGGGCCGGGTGACCTGGCCGCGCTGTTGCAGGGCGGCGACACCTGGCGCATCAGCTCCACGCCCGAGCCTCGAAGCGAGGCCGGTAGTCACGCGCCCACTGGCTGAAGGAGGTGGCCGGACGACCCAGGAGGCGGGCGAGCTCGTCCGTGCGCGGCTCGTTCCGGCCTATTCTTGTCAGGGTGTAGACGATCGTCATGAACAGCAGTGTGTCCCAGCTGACTCCCCTGCGCGCCAGCCGTACCCAGAACCGGGGCAGGGAGGGTCGCGTGTAGCGGACGGGGCGGTCGAGCGCCTCACCGAGGAGCGCGGCCGCCTGGCGCAGGTCCAGTGAATCAGGGCCGGTGAGCGTGTACGACCGGCCGCGGTGGGCGTCGGGGTCACGCAGGACGTCGAGGGCGACCCGAGCGACGTCCCGCGAGTCGAGGAAGGTGGTACGGCCGGCCCCGCCGGGAACGAACAGCTCTCCCCTGTCCATGATGTCCACCCCGTGCGTGGAGACGGCCCGGCACAGATTCTGCATGAAGTAGCCGCAGCGCAGGAAGGTGTATCCGATCCCGCTGGCCTCGATGTGACGCTCGACCGCGTGGTGCGGGATGGCCTTGTTCCGGTCGGCGGCCGGAACGGTCACGTAGACGATGTGGCGACATCCCGCCCCCACGGCGGCGTCGACGAACGGGATCATCCGGGTGCGGACGGTGCGCGGATGCGGCAGCGGGAAGAGCAGGAACAACGTGGTGACGCCGTCGAGCACCGCGGCGAAGGTCGAGGTGTCGTCATAGTCGAAACGCACGGCCGGCTGCCCGAGAAACCTCGCGGGATCGTGCGCGGCGATCCTGTAGGGCACCCCGGGTGTGTCCTGCAACTGCCGGACCACCTCGGCTCCCACGTTGCCGGTCGGTCCCGTCACCACGAGCATCTCCGCGTCCTCTCCATGCGATCCGCCGAAGGATATCCAATGGTCTCCTGACGATCGTCATCGCATTGACCAAGAAGTACCGGTCAGCGGAACACAACGCTCGCCATCCTCTCCAGCCATGCGGATTCTGAAGTCGCTGCGCAGCAACCCCCCGGTAACCGCAAGGGAATGGAGAACCCCGTGCGAAAGCTCCTAGCCGCCCTGGCCGTGTCCGCCGCAGCGTTATGCCTGGTCACCGGCCCGGCCAACGCCTCCGGATCCAGGGTCTACTACGAGACCGTCGCCCCCGGTGACGTGCAGTTCATCCCGGCGTGCATCCCCGGCCCGAACAACCCCACCTGTGACCCGCGCGGACCGGGAAGCGTCTTCACCTCGGTCGGTTCGTTGTCCTACACCCAGGGCGGCGCCGCCATCGGATCGATCACCACCGAGTGCACCACCACCCACAAGATCGGCAACGACTACTACGGCTTCTGCGAGGACGTGCTCACCACGCCCCAGGGCACCTTCACCGCCGTCGGATCCATCAACGAGACCGGCCTCGAGCGGTACGAACCCCAGACCCTCTCCATCGCCGGCCCTCCCGGCGGCACGCTGACCGTCCAGCAGATCGTCTACCCCAACGTGTTCAAGCTGACCGTCAACTGATGCTCGACACGGAGCGGCGCCAGTCCCAGGCGCCGCTCCGTCCAGCGAAAGGCGAAAGCCCTCGGAGCCGCCGAAAGGGCGGGGTGGTGGCGATCGGGCAGGTTTCGCTCGACGTCCGGCCGGGCGAGTTCGTCGCGATCGTCGCCCCTCCGGATACGGGGAAATCGACCCTGCTCTCCATCCTGCGCGGCTTCGTCTCTCCCAGCACCGGGACCGTCGAGCACGACGGCGACCTCGTGACGGACCCCGGCCTGGCCAGGACCCGTCTGGAGCAGGTGGGGCTGACCGAAACCGCGGGGCTGTATCCGTCGGAGTTGTCCGGTGGCATGAAACAACGGGTGGCCATTGCCCGCGCCCTGGCTCTCGACCCGGACGTCCTGCTCATGGACGAGCCGTTCGGCGCGCTGGTCGCGCAGACCAGGGCCCTGCTCCAGGAGGAGCTGCTGCGCATCTGGGACAGGACTGGCAAGACGATCGTCTTCGTCACGCACGCGGTGGACGAGGCGATTCGGCTGGCCGACCGCATCGTGGTGATGTCTGCCCGACCGTCCGTCGTGCTGGAGGTCCTGCCGGTCGACCTGCCCAGACCGCGGCGGATGGTCGATCCAGGCTTCGCCGAGCTGCACGAGCGGATCTGGGGCCTGCTCAGGGACTCGCTGTGACACGCGAACACCTGGCCGCCGCCGCCACGGTGACGGCGCTCCTGGTCGCGTGGGAGATCACCCCGCGTTCCGGTGTCGTCTCCGCCGCTTCGCCGATTGCGCTGAGCCGGGTGCTGCCGGAGATCCGCCAGATCGTGGCGGACCCGCCTCCGCCGGACGCTGGCTGATCGGTCTGACGGTCGCCGTCCTTGCGGGCAGCCTGGCCGGCTTGGCCATCGGCCGCTCGGCCGGGCTTCGCGCCCTGGCCGAGCCGCTGCTCACCCTGCTGTACCCGGTGCCGAAGGTCGCCCTGGTGATCCCCTTGCTGCTGGTGCTCGGCGGGGTGATGGACGCCACCCGCGCCGGGGAGACGGCCAGGATCGGCGTGATCGCGCTGGGTTGTGTGATCTCTATCGTGGTCTCCGCTCACCACGCTTCCTCGGCCGTCGATCCGAGGCTGATCTGGACAGCGCGGTCTGGAGGGCTGACGACCACGAGTACGACATCGGCCGCTACGAGCGTGTCTGGGCTATGGCTCTGCTGATCGCGACCGCGGGATTCGTGCTCGACCAGTGTTCGCGCTGGCCGTACGCCGTGGCCTGCCGTGTGGGAGGGAGAGGTGTGAAGCGGGTCGTCGCCGCCGTGTGGCCGATCGCGGTCGTCATCGTCACGTGGCGGATCATGGCTGCCTGGCTGGACAGGCCTTTCGTCCTTCCTGCTCCCGGCAGGACGGCAGGCAGCGCGGCCGCGCTGTGGACCACAGCTGATGGGCCGTTCCGCGCTGGTGCGCGCCTGCCTGAGGCCGGTCGCCTCCTTCTTCTTCCCCGTCCGCAAGGTCGCCGCCTTCCCCGCGCTGGTCATCCTCTTCGGGCTGGGCGGCGCGTCCAAGGGGGCCCTGGTTTCGCCGAGGCGGTCTTTCCATCACCGTGGCCAGCGCGGGCGGCGGCCTCGCAGGTCGGTACGCCGGTGTTGTGGAGTGCGGCCGCCATGGGATTGCGCGGGCCGGGCCTGCTGCTCCGGATCGTGCTGCCCGCCGCCCTGCCGGGCATGCTGGCGGGCGCCCGCATCGGTCTGGGCGGCTGCGTCATCGGCGTGTACGTCGGGGAGATGATCGTCTCCGGCGAAGGGCAGCTTCTCGTCGTCGGCCGGCGGCAGCTGGAGACGCCACAGCTCTGCGTCTCGGCCGCGGCGCTCTCCCTGCTCGGTTTCGTTCTGGATCGTCTGCTCCTGGCGGCCTCCGCCCTGCTCCCGCATCGATTCTCCACCCGATATCATGACGATCGTGAGCGAATCGACGAATCCTGCGGTAACGAGGACCCATCCGCCCGACCTTCTGATGAAGCTGGTCAACCCGGTCATGAAAGCATTTCTGCGGCGCGGGAAGGGCGGCCCGAGCGAGGCGCTGATGCTTCTCCGCTTTACCGGTCGCCAATCAGGCAGGCAATTCGAGATTCCCGTGGCGCAGCAGCGCATCGGCGATCGGCTGTGGGTGTTCACCAACAGCGGCTGGCGCGCGAACCTCCGTGGCGGCGCCGACGTCGAGGTGACCCTGCGCGGCGAGCGCCTGCCCATGCGTGCCCTGCTGGACGAGGATCCGGCGTCCGTCGCCGTGAAGTACCGTTCGATGATCGAGAAGGTGGGCGTCAAGAACGCTCGCCGCCTCGGGATCACGGTGAACGTGGATCGTGTCCCCACTCTGGAGGAGTTGGAGGAAGCGGTCCGGCAGTACGGCCTGTCGATCGTCTACCTGGATCCGCGCGGCTGACGCCGCTCCGAGCCGTTCGGGCGCACGTGTCGGGGCCGATGGCACGCGGAGATCTCCGCCGTCTCGGCGGTGGTGGGACGTCAGGGCCGAGGAGGCCGATCAGCGGGTGAGCCGGAGCTCGCTCCGTCGTGGACGAGGTCGACGAGGCGGTCGAGCCATCCGCCGCGCGGGTCGGCCCTTTCGAACAGCGCGCGGTGGATGATGGCGCCGACCAGCGTGAAGACGAGTTGGTGCGGGTCAACCCCCGCACGCCACTCACCTCGGGCCCGTGCCCGCTCGGCGAACGCGACCCGTGGAGGTTGTCGCCCGCCCGTGGCAGAGCCCTCCCCCGGGGGAGCGGCTTCGCCGCGGCGCGCGGCCAGCAGAGCCAGATCGGAGCCCGTGGCCGGGGACAGCGCCGCCCGTAGCAACGCCACACCCTCCGGCTGGGCGGCGAGGTCGGCGATGGGGCTCGCCAGAGCATGCAGGTCGCCTCGAAGGGTGCCGGTGTCGGGCGCGTCGCCGAAGTCATCGAGCAGGCCCTCCATCGCCGCGGCGACGAGCGCCTCCCTGGTGGGCCAGCGGCGGTAGACGCTGGTCTTGTTGACCTCGGCCCTGCGGGCCACCCGCTCCACGCTGAGTCCTTCGTAGCCGTGGTCTGCCAGTTCGGCCCGCACCGCTCGAAGGACGGCGGCGACGACGGTGGCGCCGCGTGGCCGTCCGGCGTCGCGCCGGGCCGGAGACGAGTCCGCAGTCATCTCACCCATTGTCTCACTTCGGCGGCGGCTGTCAGAGCAGGACCGGCAGGCTCTCCAGGGTGCGCACGATGGCTCCGCCCCGCCAGCGCACGGGGGCGGACGGGTCGGCTCTCCGCAGGTGAGGAGCGCGCCGGAGCAAGGTCGAGATCGCGATCTCGGCTTCCAGGCGCGCAAGCGGCGCTCCCAGGCAGTAGTGGGCGCCCTTACCGAAGGCCAGATGCGGGTTCGGGTTCCGGCCGACATCGAGGAGATCCGGCTCGACGAAGACCTGCTCATCGCGGTTGGCGGAGGCGATCACCGCTAGGACGAGCGAGCCCTGCGGAATGGTGACATCAGCAACCAGCAGGTCTTCGGCGGCCCAGCGTTCTGTCGCGGTCTCCACCGGGGAGGTGAAACGCAGCAGTTCCTCGATCCCGGGTCGCAGCA
Organism: Nonomuraea soli; assembly: GCF_013761175.1. Classification (GTDB taxonomy): domain Bacteria; phylum Actinomycetota; class Actinomycetes; order Streptosporangiales; family Streptosporangiaceae; genus Nonomuraea; species Nonomuraea soli. Next base: position 1,548,415 of record NZ_JACDUR010000001.1, on the reverse strand, counting down.
GTCCGTCGTCCTCGCGCAGCCGGTGTGCCTGGTCGGGGTGTTCCATCAAGGCGAGGGCTCCGGCGCCGACGAGGTTGACGGTGGTCTCGTGCCCGGCGGTCAGCAGCAGGACCAGCAGGGCAACGATCTCGTCGGTGGAGAGCCGGTCGCCGCCGTCGCGGGCCGCGGCCAGGGCGCTGACCAGGTCGTCGTACGGCTCGCGCGAACGGGATTCCACCAGCCTCCGCAGGTAGCGCATGAAGCGCAGCACCCCGGCAACGCTGCGCAGCGGCCGGTCGGTCACCGACAGCAGCGCCCGGGTCCACGCCCGGAATCGCGGTGTCAGCTCCTCGGGAACGCCGATCACCCTGGCGATCACGGTCAGCGGCAATGGCACGGCGAAATCGGAGATCAGATCCACCGACCCTCGCCGTGCCGCCTCGTCGAGCAGGCCGTCGGCCAGTTCCTGCACCTGTTGCCGCATCAGCTCGATCCGCCTGGGAGTGAACGCCTGACGAACCAGCCGCCGCAGCCGGTCATGATCCGCCCCGTCGAGGCCGAGCAGGTTGCGTTGCAGCGGCGCGAACAGTTTCGGCACCCGAGGAGCGTCCGCGAGCTGGGCGGAGGTCAGCGCCTCCCGAGGGTCCTTGCGAATCCTCGGGTCGCGCAGCGCGGCCTCCACGTCGCCATGGCGGGTGACCAGCCACGCCGTGCTCCCGCGCATCCACCTCACCGGCTGGACCGGGCTGTCATGTCTCAACCGGGCGTAGAAGGGGAACGGGTCGGCTTTGAAGGCCACGGTGGTCACGTCCGTGGCGGCCAGGTCGACGGCCATCGAGCTCCTATCATTGCAACAACTTGTTGCAATGATAGGCCCTCGCGACCGTCAGCGCAGTGCGGCGACCGTGGTCAGGCGCGGACTCCTCATGTCCCGGACGCGCGTCCCAAGGCCTCCCGCAGCCGTGCCTCGTCGAAGCCGTCCAGCACTGCGGCCAGGTGACCGTCGGGACGCACGAGATGCACGGTGTCCTCACCCGCGCGCAGCGACCTGGCCGCCACGCCGCCGACGTCGATGTCCGGCAGGCCGTAGGTCGTCAGCCCGTCCAGCGTGTGGCCCGAGCGGGCGGTCAGGGCGACGAATCCGGCTCCGAACAGCCGGCGAAGGCGCGTGCGGTCTCCCCTGACCTCGACCGGCGCGTCGGGGCACAACACGCCGGGCACCGGTGGTCGCAGCGCGCCGGGCTCGCCCGGCACGGTCCCCCCGAACGTGGTCAAGGGCGAGTCCACATACCAGTACGGCTCGGCCAGCTTGCCGGAGTCGATCAGCTCGCGCGCGCCGGGCTCGTCCACGGCGCGTTCCAGCACCGAATGCCGCCACCGCCACTGCGGGTCGTCCTGCGGGACGAGGAACTCCATGGTGGTGCCGGTGACCCTCAGGTTCTCCAGTGCCGCGGCACGCCGTTCGATCTCGTAGCTGGCCAGCAGCCCTTCGCCGCCGAGTGCGAGCTTCCAGGCCAGGTTCTCGGCGTCCTGCAGGCCGGAGTTGAGGCCGCGGGCGCCGAAGGGCGCGTACACGTGCGCGGCGTCACCGGCCAGGAACACCCGCCCGCGGCGGAAGGCGTCGGCGGCCCGGGAGTGGAAGCGGTACAACGTCTGCCACACGATCTCGTACGGCCGCTCGCCCACGATCTTCCTGACCATCCCGTCCACGTCGGCCGTGGCCAGGTCGAAGCCGGGAGGAACCTGCCAGTCGATGCGCCACACCGCGTCAGGGCACTGGTGCACGAGCACCTGCCGTCCGGGGTTCCACGGCGGATCGAAGAAGAACCGGCGCTCGTTGGGGAAGGGCAGGCCGGCCTTGATGTCGCAGATGAGGAACAGGTCCTCGAAGGAGCGCCCGGGGAAGCCGATGCCGGCCAGCTGGCGCACGGTGCTGCGCGAGCCGTCGGCGCCGACCAGGTGGTCGCCGCGCACGCTCACCCGTCCTGCGGGCGTGGCGGCGTCCACCTCCACGCCGTCGCCGTCCTCCCGGTAGCCGATGACCGGGTGACCGAACCGTACGTCCACCAGGGGCTCGGCCGCGGCCCTGGCCAGCAGCAGCTCCTCCACCCGGGCCTGGGAGACGTTGATCCAGGGCGGGAAGACGCTCTGGCCCGGGTCGGGGAAGGTGACGGAGAACAGCTCGTGCCCGCGGTAGTAGGTGCGCCCGGTCGTCCACGTGACACCCTCGGCGACCAGCTGCTCGGCCACGCCGATCCGGTCGAGGACGTCCAGCACGTCACGCTGGAAGCAGATCGCCTTGGAACCGACGGGGTCCCGGTACGGCTGCGCGTCGAGCACGATGCTGGGCACCTGCCGCCGGGCCAGCAGCAGGGCCAGGGCGACGCCGACCGGGCCGGCACCGACGATCACGACTGAAGTGCGTTCCATACCTCTCGGTCCCTCTCGGCGGTCCAGATCACCGGGCGTTCGATCCCGGACAGCTCGTCCCACAGGCGTGAGACGTTGAACGGCAGGCAGTGCTCGAAGATCGGCCAGCGGCCGTAGCGGGGTTCGAGCGCGGCGTGGGCGGCCTGGAAGGCGTCCTTGAGCGAGCCGCCCGCACGGTGGACCAGGCCCACCTCCGACAACATGACCTGCAGGAAGTGCCGGGTCTGGTCGATCGCGGCCGATACCGCCTCGCGGCCGTGCGCCACCGCGCCACGTCCGCCGACCAGCGCCTCGGCCTCCAGGGCCGCCACCCGGTCGAGCGTCGCGGTGGCCCACTCGCGGTGGAAGGCGTCGCCGGTGTACAGGGCGGCCTGCGCTTCGACCAGGTCGCCCGCGAAGAGGACGCGTTGTCGCGGCAGCCAGGCGACGATGTCGCCCTCGGTGTGGCCGCGCCCGCAGTACTGCAACACCAGCTCGCCCCGCTGCCCGCCCAGGTCGATGACCAGCCGGTCGGCGAAGGTGAGCGTGGGCCAGGTCAGGCCGGGCACCGAGCCGGGCTCCTTGAACAGGCGCGGCATGCGGCCCAGTTCGGAGGCCCAGTCCTGCTCGCCTCGCTCGGCGATCAGGGCTCTGGTGTTCTCGTGCGCGACGATCACGTCGGCGTCGAAGGCGGAGGCGCCCAGCACGCGCACGGCGTGGTAGTGCGACAGCACCAGGTAGCGCACCGGTTTGCCCGTGTGCTCGCGCAGCCGGCCGAGCCAGTCGCGGGCGGCCACCGGGGTGGCCCTGGCCTCGAAGCAGACCAGGAAATCCTCGCCCTCGACCGCGCCGACGTTGGGATCGCCTTCCGCGGTCAGCGCGTAGACGCCGTCGGCGACGACTTCCAGGGACTCCTGCTTGACCTCCACGTCGGCGGAGGAGGCGAAGGGTTTAGCGGGCATCGGCGAGCTCCAGGGCTGTCTGGGTGATCTGGTCTTCCTGACCGCCGACCAGCGGGCGGCCGACGTCACGGACCTCCATGGTGTCGAGCAGGTGGCCGAAATCCGGCTGGTCCACACGGAGCAGGTCCCGCGTCGCGCGCGCGATCTCCTCGTCTGTCACGCTGCGACCCTCCCCTGCCGGCGAGGACCGCGACCAGTGCCGCATCCCGGTCACCGGAACGAGTCCAGGAAGCCGGAGACGACCGAGTGGAAGGCCTCCGGACGCTCCTCCTGCAGGTGGTGCGCGGCCCGGTCCATGACGAAGAGCTGGCCGCGTGGCACCATGCGGGCCAGCATCAGCGGGTAGTCGGGGGTCAGGAAGGCGTCCTGCATGCCCCAGCAGAACAGCACCGGCGCCTCGATCGCCGCCAGCTCGGCCGTGAGGTCCTGCCAGTCGCCACGCGGGTTGTCCGACCTGCCCGCCAGGGCGATCTCCTCGGGATCCAGCGACTGCTCGTAGCGCAGGGTGACGGTCTCGCCGGGGATCGCGCCGGGGTCGAACCACTCCAGGCGGGCCATCAGCTCACGCATCTTCGCCCACGTGGGTCCCTCGCCGCCGTAGTAGGCGTCGCGGGCGTTACGTCCGCGGCGGCCGCCTTCCGGCAGCGGTGCGAGGGGCCCGTAGAAGACCGGCATCGAGCCGGTGACCACCAGCGACCGCACCCGCTCGGGATACTTGGCGGCCAGGTTGAGCGCGATGGTGCCGCCCCAGGAGTTGCAGACGAAGTCGGCCCGCTCCACCTGCAGGGCGTCCATCAGCGCGACGATCCTGGCCGCGTGGAAGTCCCACATCGGGCCGGTGATCACGCACTTCTCGCTCTTGCCGTACTGCAGCAGGTCGACCAGCAGGCAGCGGCGGCCGGCGGCGAACAGCGGCGCGACGGGGCCGAAGTCGCTCCAGGCGGTGCAGCCGGGCCCGCCGCCGTGCAGGAAGAACGTCGGCGAACCGGCGCCCAGCTCGGTCACGTGGAAGGTGACGTCGTCGGCCTTCACGAACACAGGAACTCCTCCACGATCGTGGCGAACTGCTCCGCCTGGTGTTCCAGCGGCACCATGCCGCCCTCGATCACGGCACTGGTGCTGTACGGCAGGCGTACGGTCAGCCGCGCCAGTTCGGGGAAGGCGAAGGGGTCGGCCGAGGCGCCCACGCACAACACCGGGCAGCGGATGAGTCCCAGGCGTTCCTCCATCCGGTAGGCGCTGACCGCCCGATGCCCGTCTTCCACCTCCGGCCACACGGCAAGCGCGTCGCGGACGAAGCGAGTGAGCAGGTGCAGCGGGTAGAAGGGTGCCCGCCGGTTCCACAACTCGCTCAGGTGGCTGCCGTCGGGACGCTCGGCGACGGCGTCGATCGCGGGAGCGTCCCGACGGCGGGCGCGGGCCTGCTCGTCGACGAGCGGGGTGGACGACAGGACGAGCCTGGAGACCAGCTCCGGCGCGCGGGCTGCCGCCTCGACGGCGACGACGCCGCCGGTGTGGTGGCCCACGAGCGCGAGCGAGCCCAGGTCGAGAGCTTCGGCCAGGGCGAGCACGCCGTCGGCGTAGGCCTCGATGGAGTGCTCGGCGATGCGGGCGGAGTTGCCGAAGCCGAGCGTGTCCATGGCGATCGCCCGCCGCGTTCCGCCGAGCAGCGGCAGCACCTCGCGGTATTCGTCCCACGAGCGCGGCGTCTGGTGGAGCAGCAGCACGGGCTCGCCGGCGCCGCACTCGGCGTAGTGGATCTGGCCGTACGGCGTGGCCGCGTAGCCGAAGGTCGTCATGAGGCGGTCTCCAGGAAGGCCAGGGAGAGCGGGTTGTAGATCTCGTGCCGCTCGTGCTGGGGCCAGTGCCCGCAGTCCTCGAACAGTTCCAGGCGGGAGCCGGGGATCGCCTCGTGCATGGCGCGCGCCTCGGGCACGTCGCCGAAGGGGTTCTGCCGCCCCCAGATGATCAGGGTGGGCATGGTGAGGGCGGCCATGCGCTCGGCGGTGAGCAGGTTGCGCTTGCGTGTTTCCATGTCCTGCAGGCACAGCAGGTGGTGGACGCCCGCCACGAAGGCCGGCTCGTGGTAGATGCGGTGGCGGAGCTCGACGAGTTCCTCGCTCACGTCACGATCCGGGTTGTGCATGAGCAGGTGCAGCCGCTGCCGGGTGAGCTCGATGTCGTCGGTCTCGACGGCCTTGAGCGTGGAGGTGCGGATGCGTTCCATCACCTGCGGGTTGGCCTTGGTGCCTCCGGCGGCGATGAGCTGGAGGCTGAGGACCCGGTCGGGATGCTCGGAGGCCAGCCAGGCCGCCACCCAGCCGCCCAGCGACTCGCCGACGAGGTGGGCGCGGTCGATGCCGCAGGCGTCGAGGTAGGTCCGCAGGTGGTCGGCGTAGCGCGGGATCTCGTACGGGTGGTCGGGCTTGCCGGTGTAGCCGTGGCCGAGCATGTCGATGGCGTGGCAGCGGTAACCGGCCTGCGCGTGCGGCCGCAGGTTGCGGACGAAGGCTTCCAGGTGGCCGCTGGTGCCGTGCAGGAAGACGACCGCCTGGCCGTTCTCCGGTCCGGCCCGCAGCGACCGGGTCGGCACGCCGCCCGCGTCCACGAAGGTCAGGCTGTGCTCGATCGAGCTCAACTCGGTCCAGATGGTCACGCGGGGCTCCTCGCGGGGTCGAAGGCGGGGTCGAAGGCGGGGTCGATGACGGGGTCGATGACGGGGTCGATGACGGCGACGGCCATGCCGGTCAGCCAATCGGGGACGGGGTCGTAGCTGATGACGTCGGCCGGTGCGTGGCCGAGCGCGGCGGCCATGATCAGCCAGGTCCTGATCTCCTGGGCGCCGTTGCCCGCCACGCTCTCCAGCCGCTCGGAGGTCAGCGCACAGATCTCCTCCGAGCGCCCGGCCTTCAGCAGGGTCAGGAACTCCTGGTCGAAGCCGGGATTGATGGCGGAAGTGGCCGCCCTGATGATGGCGCGGCGGCGCTGGTCGTAGGAGGACCAGCTGGTGCGGCCGTCGAGCCAGGCCGAGACCATGAACTCCTCGTCGTCGCCGTGGGGGTCGCGCCAGTCGGGCCATGGCAGGCGGTGCGACAGCCCGCCGGAGCCGATGACGACGACCCGCTCGGGACGCTTCGCGAGCGTGGCGCGCAGCGCGTCCCCCAGTTCGGCGCAGCGCGCCAGGGTGGGCAGCGGCGGGGCGAAGACGTTGACGACGACGGGAACGATCGGCACGTCGAGGCCGTCCAGCAGGTACTGGATGGCGTGCGACTGGCCGTGGTCGATCTGCAGGCGGGCCGAGAAGGCGGGGTCGAACCCGCCTTCGACGAGGCGCTCGGTCAGATGGCGTGCCAGCTCGACGGCCACCGGCTGCGGCCCTGACGGGGTGCCGGACTCCCCGCTGGCCACGCACTCACCCACCCCGATCGTGAAGGCCGGGATGAGATCGAGCCAGAAGCCGCGGAAGTGGTTGGAGCCGACGATGACCACCGCGTCGGGGGCGGCGTCGGCGATGCGCCGCCTGGCCTCGGCCAGGCCGTCGCGGAAGCGGGTGGCCTCGTCGATGGCCGAGGTCTGCTCCCAGTGGGTGTTCATCAGCGTGCTGTGGGACGCGCCCACGCCGAGGACGATCATCCGGCGACCTCCGATGCGATCATGACGAGCAGTTCGGTGAGCCGTGCCATCTCGCGCACGTCCACGGTGTTCATGCCGAGCGCGAAGTCGGTGATGCCGGCGACCTTGGGCATGCCGACCCGCACGGTGGGCACCCCGCGCGAGCGCAGGATGTTGGCGTCGGTCGCGCCGCTCATGCCCTCCTGCGGCACGTGGTGACCGTCGAGCCGTTCGAAGGCGCCGACGGCCGCACGCACGACCGGCGAGCCGGGGTCGGTGCTGGTTCCGGGGATGGACAGCACCATCTCCGCCTCCGCGCCCAGGCCGTGGACGAGGGTGAGAAACTCCCGCTTGACCTGCGCGGGCGTGTCGCGCGGCGAGAGCCGTACATCCACCAGGAACCGGCAGGCGGCGGGTGTGAAGGCGGGCATGCGCCACCAGCCGCCCTCGATGGCCCCCACGATCGCCTGCGGCGCGACCTGGCCGGAGGTGTGCCGGACCGTGTAGTCCTCGGCCCATGTCTCGATCGCCAGCACCACTTCTGCGGCCGAGGCGATCGCGTTGTCGTACGGCAGGCGGTGACGGCTACCCACGTAGGTGTGGTGGCCGCGCACCGTCACCTCGAACCAGGCCAGCCCCACCTCTTCGTGCGAGGCCGACCAGCCGGGCTTGGCGATGACCGCGTAGTCGGGGTGGTAGCCCTGCTCCAGCAGGAACGAGCAGCCCACGCCCTGTCCACCCCGGTCGGGCATGCCGCCCGCGCCGAAGGCCGCGATCACGTCGCCCTTCAACCGGACGCCTGAGTCGCGGATCGTCTCGAAGGCGGCCATCACGCAGGCGGCGTGCCCCTTCGGGTTGCCCGCGCCCGGCCCGGTGACCAGATCGCCCTCGATCTCGGGCGCCGGTTCCGGGCCTTCGGGCGGCAGGTCACGCTCGTCGACGGCGGTCATGGTGTCGATGGGCGCGTACAGCATGAGGTCGGGTCCGGTGCCGTCGCCGCGGAGCCGGGCCACCGCGTTGGCCTGTCTCTCGCCCAGCGGCTGGACACGTCCGCCCAGTTCGGCGGCGATGTGCTCGGCGAGCGCCCGCTCGTCGCCCGTGGGGCTGGGAATGCGCACCAGCCCGGCGACCAGCTCGCGCAGCCGATCCGTGCCGATGACGGTCATGGCTGGTTGATCCGGTGAACCTGGGTGTCAGCGGCACGCGCCAGGCGCCACGACACCAGCGCCACAGTGGCGGCGACGACCAGGATGAGGACGATCTTCACTTCAGTGCCTCCAGCTTGGTGCCGTACTCCTCCTCGGCCAGCGCCCGCCACGTGGTCAGCGACACGTCGGGGCGGTAGAGCCGCTCGGGCGGGGCGTCGGTGGCCTCGACCATGGCGGCGTCCTGGCCGGAGAACTGACCGTGGAAGAGCCAGCGGACGAATCCGAGGTACTTGGCGTAGAAGCGCAGCGTGGCCAGGCCTTCGGCGAAGTTGACCATGACGCCGACGTAGCGGTGGCTCTTGTCGTCCACGGGGACGTAGAACTCGTAGTGGATGAACTTGGGGTAGGCGATGCGCAGCACGCCCGGCATGGAGACCGACGCGAATCCGGGGAACTCCTGGGCGGCGATCACCGGGTCGATCTTCTTGGCGGCGCCGGTGTTGCCGATGTTGGAGGCCTTCGCCTTCGGCGGGCGCAGCTTCCACCAGCGCTGGTTGCTCCAGGTGCCCAGGCCGGGGAAGTCGGCGCTCCAGAACTGCTCCTCCTGCACCCGGAAGACCCAGCGTCCCTTGCGCTCGATGCGGGTCAGGTTCCAGGTCGGCATGGCCTTGAACAGACGCCAGAGCGAGGTGCGGTGCAGGTACTTGGCGTGGCCTTCGTCGTATCCGTTCTCGCAGGCGAAGCGCCAGTTGCCGGGCCGGGGGTCGATGCGGCCGCCCATCACGAAGGGCGTGGAGACCAGCTCTTCCGGCAACTGCTCGTCGATCGGGTGCGGCGGCTCGCCGGCGAGGGGGACGTACACCCACACCATGCCGAGCCGTTCCTCCACCGGGTAGGTGCGCACCCGGACCTTGCCGCAGATGCGCGAGTCGGGCCCGTCGGTGATGACCGCCTTGAGCTCGCCGTCGTCCAGGCCGAAGGTCCAGCCGTGGTAGACGCAGCTGAGCGTGCCGGGGAACTGCTGGTTGCCCATGGACAGCGGGATGCCGCGGTGCGGGCACCGGTCGTGCAGGGCGTAGGCGCGGCCGCCGTCCCGGATCAAGGTGATCTTGTCGCCGCAGATCTGGTGGGCCCGGGGGGTGCCGGTCACGTGGCTGGACCACGTGACCGGGTACCAGTAGCCGCGGAAGCCCGACGCCGCCGCATCGTAGTGCGGCCACGTCGACCAGTCCTGCCGGCCGGTGCCGGCGCGCGGCGTCCGGCGGCGTTCGTCGGTGTTAGTCACGCTTCGATGATTCGCAGGTCAGCGCGGTCAGCCAATGAAAGGGGTCCGCAGAGCGGAACGCTCGGCGGGTCAATGCCGGCGGCCGGAGGAGTGAGGGAGGGGAGATCAGCGACACGTTGTCTCCTCGGTGACGATCTCCCGATGGCCGGACGGCCTGTGAGACCGATCGAATGGAGGCGTTCTCATGGGTGGACCGTCAGGCGATCCAGGATTCCTGCCGCATCCGGTCCACGCGTCTGCTCACCGCCTCGGCCGCGGTCCGCACCCCGGCGACCAGGCGGGTCACCGACGCCCGCATGGTCGGGGCGGCCACCGAGATGGCGCCGACGAGCTGCTGCCGGCCGTCGAAGACGGGTGCGGCCACCGACAGGTAGCCGATGCGGCACTCCTCGCTCTCCACCGCCACCCGCGTCGATCTGATCTGTTCCAGCTCGGAGCGCAGCCGCCGTGGCGAGGTGATGGTGTGGTTGGTGAAGCGGCGCAGCGGCTCTCCCAGCACGTCGTCGATCACCTCGCGACCGGCGAAGGCGAGCAGCACCTTGCCGGTCGCCGTGCAGTGCAGCGGCAGCCGGCCGCCCGTGCGCGACGGCCGGGACACCAGCCGGTAGCCGCCGATCTTCTCCACGTACAGCACCTCGTGACCGTCCCTGATGGCGCAGTGGACGGTCTCCTTGGTGGTGAAGGCCAGCTCCTCCATGCAGGGATAGGCCGCGTCACGCAGGGCGCGCGGGCGGCTGACCCGCTGACCGAGCTCGAACAGACGCAGGCCGAGCCGGTAGCCGCTGCCCGAGCGCTCCAGCGCGCCCCAGCCGACCAGGTCGGCGCAGATGCGGTGAATCGTGGCCTTGGGCAGGCCCGTGCGCCTGGCGAGCTCGGCCAGGGCCACGTGCTCCTCACCGTGGTGGAACGCCTCCAGGATCAGCCTGACCTTGCCCAGCACCGAATCTGTTTCGATCATCGGGGTCCTCCAGGAAACGCCGGAGCCGCGCGTGCGCGGCCGGATCGAGACGGCTTCCTTCTGCGACGACGTCCCTCACGCCCTCGACGGCCAGCAGCGCGGGCCTGATGGTGGCCTCCAGGCAGCCGGGCTTGGCCGGGCACGCGCCGCACATGCCTCCCATGCGCACGGTGACCACGCCGTCGTCCTGCGCCAGGAGCGTGAGGGCCCCGCCGTGCGAGCGCATCACGCGCGAGAGGGCGTCGGCCACGGCGCGTGTGTTCATCCCGGGCTCACCCCGAACAGGCGTGCGGCGTTGAGCCCGAGGATGTTGCGTTTGTCCTCCAGGGTGATCTGCGGGTAGCCGTAGCCTTCGCGCAGGTCGTCGGGGATGGACAGATCCATGAACGCCCGCAGGTACGGCGCGGGCGAGCCCGCCAGGGCGGCCTCCGAGCCCCACAACAACCGGTCGGATCCGACGGCGGCCAGCAGTTCGCCGAGCCGGCGCTGGAACAGGCGCGGCCGGAAGGGCAGGAAGTTCACCGCGGCCGACAGGGCGAGGTGGATGTTCGGGAACCGGGCGGCGATGTTGACGCACTCGTCGAAGTACGGCGTGGCCAGGTGGTGGATGACGAAGGTCAGGTCGGGGAAGTCGCGCGCGGCACGTTGCAGGTCGTTGGGCCGTAGCTGCTCGACGTCCTCCATGCCGAACGGGTTGCCCTTGTGGAACTGCAGCACCCGCAGGCCGAGCTGGCGGGCCCGTTCGTAGAGCGGGTAGGCGAGCTGGTCGTCGTCGCAGCGCCAGCCGCGCTCGACGTGGCCGTTGTAGAACTTCAGCGACACCGCGCCCAGCTCGCGCACCTGGTAGTCGAGGTGCTCCAGTGCCGCCTCGACCCCGCGGTGGCCGGGGTCGACGCCGCCGCAGAACAGGCCACGGCCCGGGTAGGCGCGGGCGAAGGCGGCCTGCAGCTCGACCGGCGCCCACCAGTCGTCATACCAGTCGAAGACCGGCACCACCTGGGCCATCGCCACGTCGGTCGGCGACTGCTCGAACACCAGCCGGCCCATGGTCTCCACCGACACGCGCGTGGCCTGGTCCGGGCCGGCGCCGAGCGCGCTGCCCAGCCCGAGCGCGAGGTCGCGGACATGTCTCGCCCACGGCGCACCCGCCAGCAGGTTGGCCTCGCTCATGTCGTGCAGGTGCACGACCAGGTCGAAGACGAACACGTCGTCGATCACAGCTGCAGCACCACCCTTCCCGCGGCGCTGCCGTCCGCGAGGGCCTGCCAGGCCAGGCCGGCCTGCTCCAGCGGGTAGCAGCTGAGATTGAGCCTCAGGTCACCGCGCGACAGCCTGGTCAGCAGCTCGCCGGCGACGCCGAACGCCTGCGGCGCCCGGCGTTGCATGTTGAGGAACAGCAGCTCGACATCGTGCGCCATGCGGCGGGGCAGATCGAGTTCCACGCGGGAACCCTGGGTGTAACCGAGCAGCACCGCCCTGCCACCGGCCGCCACCAGATCGAGCCGCTCGCTGAGAGCCGGGCCGCCGACCGTGTCGATGAACAGGTCGTACGGCCCCGCCCCAGAGGTCACGCGCGCCCCCTGCGGGACCAGCATCGCGCGTTCCGGCTTCGACACCATGGCGTCGACCCGGGCTCCGGCGGCCAGCGCGAGCTGGACGGCCAGCGATCCGACCGCTCCCGCCGCGCCGCTCACCAGCACGCGTGTACCGGCCTGGACCCGGCCCAGATCGTGCACCGCGACGTGGGCGGAGGTGGCGGGAGAGAAGAAGCAGGCCGCCAGCAGCTCGTCAGCGCCGGGCGGCGCCAGATGGCAGGCGGCGTCGGGGACGAGCGCGTACTGTGCCGCCACCCCGCCACGCGTCACCCCGAGGCCCCCGCCGCGGATCCAGACCAGTGCCCCGGCGGGGAAGCTCTCCGACTCCACCACCCTTCCGGCTCCGTCCCCGCACGGGATGTACGGCGGAGCGGGCGCGGCGGGGAAGGTGCCGGAGGCGACCGTGCGGTCGAGGTGGCCGAGCGCGACGGCGGACATGCGCACCAGCGTGCTACCGGGACTCGGCGACGGGCGCGGCGCGTCCTTCACCGCGACCGGAGGCCGGCCGTAGGCCGTGACGTGCAGCGCGAGCATCAGGGCCCCTCCCCGCTTGATCGCGTGGTCCGCGCCGCTCACGCGTGCCGGCCCTTCACGCTGGGCTCCGCGCCGCCGAACATCGAGAAGTCGGGCGCCGGCTCGCCTCGCTCGATGTCCGGGAGGTCGCGCACGACCTCGGCCAGCCACTCCAGCTCGGAGACGTCGTCGACGAGCGGGAAGAACGTCACCTCGTCGGCGCCCTGAGCCCGGTAGGCGCGCACGGCGGCCTCGACTCCTTCGCGTCCGCGGCTGATGCCCGACAGCACCGGCTCGGGCGGGCCGCCCTTGGCCAGGTAGGAGGCCAGCCGCGCCTCGGCCAGGTCACCTGCCCGTTCGGAGGAGGAGAACCAGGTGCTGGCCACCAGCCGGGGGCGGCCCGGCTTGCCCGCGGCCTCCCAGGCGGTCATGGCGGCGTAGGCCTCGAAGGCGAACACCTCGGGCTTGACGCCGCCGCTGACCAGGCCGTCGCCGTGCGCGAGCAGGCGGCGGATGGCGGGGTCCGAGGCCCCGCCGATGAGCAGCTCGAACGCGGCGCACTCGGGTCCGACGCAGTTCTCCTCGCCCTTGAGGTCACGCATGGCGGCGAGGTATTCGATCTGCTCGTCGAGGATCTTGCCGCGGCGGCTCCATTCCCGGCCGCTGCTCTCGTAGTCGTTGACCCGGTTGCCCACGGCCACGCCGAGCGTGACGCGGCCCGGCGCGAACGACACCAGGGTGGCGACCTGCTTGCCGACCAGCGGCGTAGGGCGCAGCGGCGGCAGCAGCGCGGCCGTCGTCAGCCGCACCCGCGACGTCACGGCCGCCGCTGCCGCCATGGTCATCATCAGCTCGTGGTTGACGTAGACGTAGCGGTCGGCCGCGCCCAGGGAGGAGAACGGACCTTCGTCGATGAGCCTGGCCCAGGTGAGAATCGTCTCCCCGCTGGTCCCGGGGACTGCGCTGGGGAGCAGGACGCCGATCTGATTGCTCATGGTCTTCCTCAGTAACCGTGATGGCGGACGTTGCGCAGCGGGCGGCCTTCGGCCAGCGCGCTCACCTGCTCGGCCACGTGCCGGTAGGCGCGTGTGCGCCAGGTGGCGCTGGATCCCGCGACGTGGGGGGTGATCATGATTCCCGGCGCGGACCACAGGGGGTGCCCGTCGGGCAGCGGTTCGGGTTCGGTGGCGTCCAGGGCTGCTCTGACCTGCCCCGCCCGCAGCGCCACCAGCAGGGCGTCGTGGTCGACGAGGGCGCCTCTGGCGGCGTTGACCAGCAGGGCGCCCGGCCGCATGGCAGCCAGGAACTTCTCGCCGACCATGCCGCGGGTTTCCGGTGTGGACGGGGCGAGCAGCACTACGGCGTCCGCTTGGCCCAGCGACTCGGGCAGGGCCTCCGGGCCGCCGACCCCGTCACGGGGGTGGCGGGCGATCCGCAGGATGCGGGTGCCGAACGGGGCCAGCCGCGACTCCAGGAGCGCGCCGATGGAGCCGTAGCCGATGATCAGCACCGTGGACTCGTCGAGGTGGCGCGGTGCCGGGCCGTCGCCGAAGCTCAGGTTGCCGCTCCGGTCCCAGGTGCCCGCTCGCTGGTGGTCCCAGTAGTGCGGCAGCCGCTTGCCCGTGGCCAGCAGCACGCCCATAATCCACTCGGTGACCGGCCCGTCGTGCACGCCGCTGGCGTTGCACAGCAGCACCCCGTCGGGCAGGGACGGCACCCAGTCGACGCCGGCGTGCACGGTCTGCACGACGCGCAGCCCGGTCAGCCGCGGCAGCGCCTCGACGAGGCGCTCGCGCAGGACCGGTTCGAGCACCAGGAACGCGGTGTCGTCCGGGATCGGGTCGTCTTCGTCCAGCCTGGCCAGGCGGGCGTCCGGCGGCAGGTCGCCGACGGGCGCGTCGGCGGGTACGGCGATCAGCATGTCAGTGCTCCCTCAACCCTGATTCCACGAGCAGGGGACGCAGCGTATCGGCGTACTGGGCGAGCCCGGCGTCGTAGTCGAGCCACGACAGGGCCAGCCCGTCGACTCCCGCCTCGGCCAGCTCCTTCATGCGCGCCACCACCGTGCCCGGCGAGCCGACCAGCGGCAGGGCGAAGAATCCCGCGATGGCGGCGTGGGCGAGCCCGTCGAAGTCGCCGCTGCGGGAGGAGCCGATCAGCAGCCGGATGGCACGCTCGGCCGCCTGCCGGTCGCCCAGCTCCCCCACCATGCGCTCGTACTGCTCGCGCGCCAGCTCGTCGCTCTCCGCGCAGACGATGTGCGCGGCGGCGAACACCAGCAGATCGGGCTTGCGCTTCTTGATCGGTGCGACGAGGTCGGCGGCGGCTTCGACGGAGGGCAGCATGGCGAAGGTGATGTCGGCGTGCCGGGCGGCGAAGTCCTGTCCCGCCGGGCTGAACCCGGCATTCATGATCACGGTCCGGTTCAGCGGCTTGGGCTCGGACAGGATGTTGCGGCCCCGGAAGTGGCGGCCGTCGAAGTCGAACTCCTCCCCGGCCGCCCAGATCCTATTCAGCAGCGTGATCCATTCCTCGGCCACGGCGTAGCGGTCGTCGTGTTCGCGCAGGTCGTGGCCGAACATCTGGAACTCGTCGCTGTTCCAGCCGGCGACCAGGTTGACCGCGAACCTGCCGCCGGAGATGTGGTCGACCGTGGCGATCTGCTTGGCGGCGGCGACCGGGTGCACCAGCGGCAGGTGGAAGGTGGCGAACACCTGGATCGTCGAGGTGGCGGCGGCGATGCCCGCCGCCCAGGTGAACGGCTCGAAGGAGCGGTGAGCCTCGCGCCGCTCAGCAGCGGCCATTCCCCGCCAGCGTGCCACCGGGATGACGGCCTCGATGCCGGCGGCCTCCGCCGTCCGCGCCAGCCGTACCGACTCGGCCCAGGTCGCCTTCGGAGCGTCGGCGGAGAACGTGAGGTTCGCTCCCCCCGCCATGTTCGGCGAGAAGACCGCCAGCCGCAGCCGGTTGGCGCTGTCGAGCAGGCTAGCCACCGGCCACCTCCGGGATGTGCCCGAGGGGCGTGGGCAGGTCACGGCCGTCGTCCAGGCGCACCACCGGGGTGAGCTTCGGCTTGCCGTACGTGGAGGCGATCTCGGCGTGCGTGTACGGCACGGCCCGCTCCCAGACGGGCGCGCCTCCGGGCTCTCGGAAGTGCGGGATGACCTCCTCGGCCATGATCTGCAGGTTCTTCATGACCATCCAGTGCGGCATCGAGCCGAGCGGGCCGCCCGCGCTGATCGCCATGCCCAGGCCGTACTCCTCGATCATCCGCTCGTACTTCTCGATCACGGTCTGGGGCGATCCGCAGATGATGTAGCCCTGGTCGATGAGCTCGTCGAAGGACAGCTCCCAGAAGTTCTTCACCCCCGCGGCCTGGCGGCCCCTGATGGTGCGCAGCATGGATTCGGCACCGTTGTAGCCGGGCGGCATCAGGTGGTGCATGGGGATCTTCAGGCCGGTGCGGAAGAACCACATGACGTGCGGCATGAACTCGCGGCGGGCCTGCTCGTCGGTCTCGGCGACGTAGGTCGGCACGACCCGGCCGAGCTGGTTCGGGGCGGGCGTGTAGCCGTACTTCTCCTCGCAGATCTGCCGGAACAGGGCGAACGACTTCTTCGTCACCCAGTTGGAGGTGGTGGTCTGCATGTAGGAGAAGCGGCGCTTGGCGACCTCGTCGATCGTGTCGGTGGAGCCGGTGCCGGGCATCCAGATCGGCGGGTGCGGGCGTTGCAGCGGCTTGGGCCACGGGTTGACGTGCTCGATGTCGTAGTGCTCGCCCTGCCAGACGAACGGGCCCGGCTCGGTCCACGCCTTCATGATCAGGTCGTGGGCCTCCCAGAACCGGGCCTTGGAGGTGACCGGGTTCATGCCGGAGGAGTGGTATTCGGCGCCCATGCCGCGCACGTGGCCGGAGATGATGCGCCCGCCGGAGACGATGTCGAGCATCGCGATCTCCTCGGCGACCCGCAGCGGGTTCTGGTGCAGCGGCAGGGCGTTGCCGATGACGCCGATGCGGATGCGCTGGGTGCGGGCGGCCAGGTAGGCGGCCCAGATGTTGGGGGCGTTGATGGTGCCGAAGGCGTTCTGGTGGTGCTCGTTGACCAGGATGCCGTCGAAGCCGAAGCGCTCGCAGGCGACGAGCTGCTCCAGGTTGTCGGTGTAGAGCCGGTGCGCGACCTCGGGCTCGAAGTAGGTGTTGGGCAGGGTGATCCAGCTCGACTCGATCTCCTCTCCCGGCGGGATGAACGGGTAGGGCATGAGGTGGAAGACGTGGAACTCGAGCCTGTTCACTGGTGGATCCCCTCGATGAAGGCGATGAGGTGGGCGGCGGTCCGCTCGGGATGGGCCAGGGGGAAGCCGTGGCCGCCGGGGACGTCGACGCGCCGGGCGTCGAGCAGTTCCGTCCAGCGGGCGGTGTGCTGCGCCGGGACGATGCGATCCTGCTCCGCCTCGATCACCAGCGCGGGCACGCCCAGGCGCGGCAGCCGGTGCTCGAGTTTGAGGTCGTAGCGGAAGTCCCACATGAGCGCGGCGGCCATGCCCATGTCGCCGTAGCGCGCGGCGAACGCTTCGGGACCGCCCTGGTCCGGCGTGCCAGGACCGGGCACGGCCCCTTCGACAGGCTCACCGTTGAAGTAGGCCTCGTCGTAGGAGGCCGGGTTCATGATGAACACGTCGGCGATCGGGTGGCCGGGCACCCGCAGGCCGAACGGCGCCAGCACGCTCAGGCTGGCCACCCGATCGGGCGACCAGACCGCGAAGTCGGCGGCCAGCCATCCACCCAGCCCGTATCCGGCCACGTGAACCTTGTCCAGACCGAGCTGGTCCAGCAGGTCGCGGTAGAAGAGCACGAGGTCGTCCCGGCCGCTCACCCACGCGGGCCTGGCGCTGTCGCCGAATCCGGGCGCGGTCGGGGCGATCACGTCCAGGCGCCCGGCGAGCGCGGCGTGCAACGGCGTCCAGTCGCCGGCGAGCCAGTGGCCGTGCAGGAACAACAGGGGTGGTCCGCTGCCCTCGCGCCGGCAGGCCACGTCGAGCTGTTTCATGGGTTCTCCTCCAGAAAGGCGAGCACGGTGTGGTTGAAACGGTGGGCGTCCTCCAGCTGCGGGCAGTGCCCGCAGCCGTCGAACACCTCCAGGCGCGCGTCCCGGATCCGGCCGGCGGCCTGCTCGGCGAAGCCCCGCGGCTTGAGCCGGTCGAGCGCCCCCGCGACGAGCAGCACCGGCACCTGGATGCGGGCGTAGCCGGGCTCCGGAGCAGGCGGGGGCGAGGTGAGGCCGCGCAGGCCGAGGGAGGCGAAGGCCTCGTGGGCGCCGGGCAGCGCGGCCAGCTCCATCCGCCGCGCGACGTAGGCCTCGTCGTGCGCCCAGGCGGGGTCGGCGCACGCCAGGCGGATCTGCTCGCGCATGCTCTCGGCGCTGCCGTCGTAGGCGGCCAGCCGCGCCATCGCCTCCCGGCTGATGGGCGGGCCGCCGGCGCTGACCAGCACGGCCCGGCGCGCCGCCAGCGTCCCGTCGACCAGGGCTCGGATCAGCGCCGAACCGCCCATCGACAGCCCGACCAGATCCGCTGAGCCGATCTGGAGCTCCTCCAGCAGCCGGGCCAGGTGCCGGATCATCCGCCCCATCCGGTCGCCGAAGTCGACGACCTTCGCCGACCGGCCGAAGCCCAGCCAGTCGGGGGCGATGACGCGGTGTTGCCCGGCCAGCGCCTCGATGTTGCGGCTCCACGCTGTCTCCGCCGCCTCGCCCGGGGCGCCGCCGTGCAGGAGCACCACGACAGGGGCGTCGGGATCCCCAGCATGCAGGTAGTGGGTGTCCACGGCGTCGACGAGGATATGTCTACTCTCCAAGGGAACTCCTCGAATCATTGACGACCGTAATAAAAGTAGCTAACACTGAGCTCTTGGGGAAGAGGCCTTCACCAAGCAGAGGCGCTTGCCTCTAACGATCGTCATGAATATGGAGAAGCAATGGACCATAGGGACTTCCGGCGGGTACTGGGCGCCTACACCACCGGAGTCGTCGTCATCACCGCCGCCACGCCGGAAGGACCCCAGGGCTTCGCGGTCAACTCCTTCATCTCCGTGTCGCTCGACCCGCCGCTCGTCGCCTTCTGCGTGGCCCACACCTCCTCCACGTGGCCGCGCATGCGCGACTGCGACGGGTTCGCGGTGAGCGTGCTGTGCGCGGAGCAGGAGGACGTGTGCCGACGCTTCGCCACCAAGGGCGCGGACCGCTTCTCGGCGCTGCCGTGGGCACCCGCGCCGAGCGGCCATCCCGTTCTCGAGGGGTCGCTGGGCTGGCTCGACTGCGAACTGGAGGCCGCCCATCCGGCGGGCGACCACGACCTGATCGTGCTGCGGGTGACGGCCATGGGAGACGGGGACGGGCAGCCGCTTGTCTTCCACCGGGGACGGTTCACCCGGCTGGCGGACACGGCGACGACGGAGGCGCGCTTCAACCGGGAGGCCGAACCCGACTACGAGACGCCGTTCTTCGCCGTCATCGCCGCGCGGCTCGCCAGAGAAACGACCTCAGGCCAGAGCTGATCGAAACCGGGTATCCGGCCCTCACACCAGGCGGCGCACCGGCAGCCGCCATGCGGTCCGGAACGCCGACACCGTCTCCCACGCGATCTCCGCGTCCACGGCGAACGCGTACCGCGCGCCGGCCAGCGCATCGAAGCTGCCCGGCCACGTCCGCTCGTCCACACAGCGAGCGACCGACGCCCCGTCCAGCCGGCCGATGAACTCCCGCAAGGTCTCGCAGAAGTACGCGTAGGCTGCGAAGTCTCGCATGAGCGGGCTGAGCGGCCCCTTGTCCAGCAAGGCGTCCACGATGGCCGTCGCCTCGCACTCACCCGCGATTCCGTAGGCCGTTTCGTAGAGCAGCGCACGGCATTGGCCCTCGACCCCGGTGTGGACGGTCGCGCGAGCCTTGCGTCTGAGTTCTTCGGCGATCAGCGCTGCGGACAGCTCGGTCAACATCGGGGGTGGCGTCGGCGCGGCTCCCGTTTCGGCCGTGAACAGGTAGTCGACGAAGCTGGAATGGTGTCCACCGTTCGAGTCGCCGGCAGCGGCCGCGCTGAGGGCGTGGCCGAGGCGGACCAGCTGCCGCGCGGTCCGCAGCAGGTCACGAGCCAGCCCGCCGGCAAGGATGTGACACAGGGCGACGTACGGCTCGTGGAGACCGATGATCCGCCGATAGAGCAGGCGCCGGCTTTCTGCGTAGTCGAGAGCGCCCACCCGGAGGATCTCGTCGAAGGAGCTGTCGAACGCATCACGCAGGGGAAGCCCGCGCCGCTCGAAGGTCATGAGGGCGTCATCGGACACCGACACCATGAAGTAGACGTGCGGCAGGCCGAAGATGCCCTTGATCTCGTTGAGGAACCGCTCCGCCTGTTCGGCTGTGCCGATCTTGTCGAGCTCGTCGACGCCGATGAAGACGCTGTGCCCCTTGCGGTCGGCGAACGTGGCGACGCGGTGAGCGAAGGCGCGGAACTGCTCGACGGCCTCCGGATAGCTGAGCGGCTGCTCCGCGCGGGCCACGGAACTGCCGGCCTGCCCCTCCAGACCGACAGGAAGTTTGATCGAGCCCGTCCAGTTCAGGCTGTGGGATTGGAGGAACCGCACTCTGGCCAGGTGGCTCCGGGCTGCCCTGATCAGGGTGCGCGTCTCCGCATCCGGACGCCCGTCCAGGCTCTGGATGATCTTCATGGCCGCGCTGAGGCCGCGCCACAGGCCGGCAGCGCCGACCAGCGCGACCGCCGGCAAAGGCCAGGGATCCGGCAGGAGGAACCACGCGCCGGCACCGGCCGCACCCAACAGGAGGATGTCGATGGCGAGGTCGGAGACGAGCCGTCGAGCCGCGGACATCACCGCGAGCAGGCGCCTCCCCGGTGTCTTGCCGGCGGCCGGGCGGGCCGAGTAATGCCTGATCACGCTCTTGCAGAAGGTCGAGAACAGATGGAGTACGAAGTCACGGGCGGCGTAGTCGACGGGCGCGGACACCATGCAGCGCAAGTCGTCACCGGCTGTCTGGGACGGGTCGCAGTAGTAGCGGATGATCGTGGACTTCCCGGCGCCGCGCGGGCCCGCGATGCCGAGACTGATTCCACTGACCGTGTCGAGCAGCCTCTGCACCTCCTGTGCCGTACGGGTCGGCACCGTGAAGATGCTGTCATGCAACTCGTACAGGCCTGGGCTGCCGGTGACCAGGAACGCGGTGCCGAACTGGCCCACGCGCCTGTCGTTGATGACTTCGCGCACCTCTTCGAGCAGCAGCCCGCGTCCAAGCGCACTGATCAGTGAGCTCCTGGCGCGGTCCAGTTCCGGGTCGTACCCGGGCACCCCCTCGCCGCTCAGCAGTGGCCGGCCCAGGAACGTCATGCGCGCTCGGATCAGCCAGGCCGTGACCGCGGCCACCACCAGGGCAGCACCCGCCCACAGCGCGATCCAGGCGGACGTCCACCCCAGCACGCCGCCCAGGACGCCGGTTGACAACGACAACCCGCCGAGGACGGCCAGCCCGACAGCCAGGGGTCGCAGGACACCCAGTTCGTTCTCGTCAGGGACCAGGCGGTCCGGCTTGAGCGCCAGCGTCTGGTAGGCGCGGAACTCGGGCGCGGCCCGGGAGAACACACGCGGGGCGTCGCCTGTCAGCTGGAGGCGGAGCCTGCTGGCCGCCATCCCGTATTCCTCGAGGGCCGTCTGGATCTCCCGCCTGCCGAGGACATGATCCAGCGCATCCATGTACATCTCGAAAAGCAGAGGGTCTCTCTTCAAGGGGTTCGGGTCGAGGCCCTCTCGTGCCTGGAACGACGTCACGTCGTACCTTTGCACGCCGCGACCGCCGTACGCCAGGCGTGAACGGCGCGGGAGGTCAGCGCAGGGCGGCGGCGATGCCCAGCCGCAGCAGGTCGCCGGTGAAGTCGCACGCGTACCCCGTCCAGGCGTCCCGCAGCAGCTTCTCCGGCCCGACGCCGCTGGTCACCCCGGCGGCTCCGTGCAGCCGGACCGCGCGTGAGGCGTTGGCGATCGCCGCCTCGACGGCCCGCGCCTTGGCCGCCGGCACGGCGACCGCCGCGTCCTGAGCCGTGCCCCATCCACGACGGCGGCGGCGTCGGTGACGAGGAGCCGGGCCTGCCGCACCTCGATCTCCATGTCGGCGACCTGGAGCGCCACCGCCTGGTGGTCGATCAGCGGCCTGCCCCAGCTCCTGCGCTCGCGGACGAACGCCAGCGTCTGTTCGAGTGCCGCCCGCGCCACGCCGACGAAGACCGCGGCCAGGCCCACGGCCATGCCGGGCGTCGAGGTCGCCAGCAGCGGCAGGGCGCCGTCTTCCGGTCCGATCAGTGCGTCATCGGGCACCCGCACGCCGTCGAGGACGACCTCGGCGTGCCGTCCACCCCGCAGCCCGAGCAGGTCCGAGCGCGGCCCGACGGTCAGTCCCTCCGCGTCGGCGGGGACCCAGAAGGCGCTGGTGGAGGTCGCGCCTGGCCGGTCCCAAGCGGTCCGGGCGAACACGATGTAGGCGTCGGCCACGCCCGCGTTCGTCACCCACGGTGCCTTGGCGCCGTCCAGCCGCCAGCCGTCGCCGACGCGGACCGCCCGTGCCCGGAAACCCGATTCCGGACCCGGCTCCGGGTTGAACAGCTCGGAGCCGGCCACCGAAGGCTCGTTCATGGCGCCGGCCAGGATCAGGCCGCGGGCCGCCGCCGGCAGCCACCGTTCGCGCTGCTCTGCCGTACCGGCGGCCAGGAGCAGTCCCGGGACGGTCGCGGACAGGTTGAGCGCGGCGGCGAACCCGGCGTCCACCGCGCCCAGCTCCTCGGCGATGACCGCGTTGTCGAGCTGTGAGCCGCCGCCCCCGCCGTACTCCTGCGGGATGAGCACGCCGGTCAGTCCCATGCGGGCGGCGGCGGCGAAGGCCGCGCGGAAGCGGTCCGCCGGGGGATGCTCGCCGAGGGGCGCGACGTGGTCGGCGGCGAACTCTCGTACGGCCTCGCGCAGCTCATCCACGGGTGCGCTCCTTCATCACCCGCAGCCGGTCCAGGCCGATCGCGGCGATCAGCACGACGCCGCTGACCACGTTGGTCCAGAACGCGCTCACCCCGGCCAGCGTGATGCCGTTGCTGAGCACGCCGAGGAACAACACGCCCAGCAGCGTGCCGAGCAGGCTCCCCCGCCCGCCCATGAACGACGTGCCGCCCAGCAGCACGGCGGCGCCCGCGACGAGTTCCAGGCCGAGGCCGGCCTGCGGCGAGGCCGAGGTGGTGCGGGCGGCATCGAGTACGGCGGCCACTCCCGCCAGGCCGCCGCAGATCGTGTAGACCGCCACCCGGATGCGGGCGACCGGGATGCCGGCGAGCCTGGCCGCCTCCGGATTGCCGCCGGTGGCGTAGATCATGCGACCGAATCCGGTGTAGCGCAGCACCAGCAGGGCGGCCACGAACACGATCGCCGCCACCCACACGGTCAGCGGCAGGCCGAGGGGGCGGGCCGCGCCGAGCTCCACCATGATCGGATAGGTGTACACCGTCTGGGACTGCCCGCCCGAGCCGATCTGGGCTACTCCTCGCAGGATCGAGGAGGAGCCGATGGTGACGACCAGGAACGACAGCCCTGCCTTGCCGATCAGCACGCCGTTGACCGCGCCGCCGACCGCGAAGGCCGCCGCGACGGCGAGCAGGGCCGCGAGCGGTCCTGGCAGTCCCGCGGCCAGGAACACCCACAGCAGCACCGCGGTGAAGGCGGCCATGCCGCCGATGGACAGGTCGATGCCGCCCACCAGCATGACGAAGGTGAGCCCGGTGGCGGCGATCAGCAGCACCGCGTTGGTCTCGGCGACGTTGACGAAGTTCGTCACGGTCAGGAACGGCTCCTGGGTGAGGCCGAACCACAGCACCAGGGCCGCCAGGACGGCCAGCACCCCGGTGTACTGCGCCGCTGCGGCCCGCCGGGGACTGACCCGCTCCGGCCCGCTCGTCCGGGGGCCATCGGTGATCGTCTTCACTGTCATCCTTGTCCTCCGCCGAGGGCCAGCAGCGCCACGGCTTCCTCGGTGGCCTCCTCGCGGGTCAGCTCGCCCGCGGGTCGTCCGTCGGCCAGCACGATGATCCGGTCGGCCAGGCCGAGCAGTTCGGGCAGGTCGGAGGAGACCAGCACCAGCGCGGCGCCACGGGCGGCGAGACCGGCCACGATCTCGTAGATGTCGGTGCGGGCGCCGATGTCGACGCCGCGCGTGGGTTCGTCGAGCAGCAGCACCCCGGGGTCCTGGCCGACCGCACGGGCCAGCACCACCTTCTGCGCGTTGCCTCCCGACAGCCCGCTGATCGGCTGGTCGGGGCCCTGGCAGCGGATGCCGTAGGCGGCGATCGCGCGCCTGGCCCGGCGGTCCTCCTGTCCGTGGTCGGTGCGCTCCAGCGCCCGAAGCCACGGCATGGCCAGGTTGGAGCGGATCGAGTGGCCGGGCACCAGTGCCTGGCTCAGACGATCCTCCGGCACCAGCACGATCCCGGCCCGGTGGGCCTCGATCGGGGAGCGCACCCTGCGCCGCCTGCCGTCCACGAGGACCAGCCCCGACCGCGCGGGGTGCGCGCCGCCGATGGCCTCCAGCAGCTCGCTGCGGCCGGCGCCGACCAGCCCGGCGATGCCGACGATCTCGCCGGCCCTGACCGTGAACGTCACCGGGTACGGCGAGCGCCGGGTGACCAGGTCGCGCACCTCCAGCCGCACCTCGCCGATCGGCACCTGGGCCTTGTGGTAGAAGTCGCCGAAGTCGCGGCCCACCATGGCCGAGGCGATGCCCTGGTCGGTCATGGCCAGCCAGTCGAGCTCCGCGGCGTTGCGCCCGTCGCGCAGCACCGTGGCCCGTTTGGCGAGCCTGCGCATCTCCGGTAGCCGGTGGCTGATGAAGATCACTCCGACGTCGTCGGCCTTGAGCTGGTCGACGACGTCGAACAGGCGCGAGGGATCGGGCATGCGCGCGGTCGCCTCGTCGAGGATCAGCAGCTTGGGCTGCGATCCGAGCGCCTTGGCCAGTTCGACCAGTTCGCGGTCGCCGGGCGCGAGGGAGGCCAGGGGCAGGAGCGGATCGACGTCGAGGCCGACCCGGCGGAGCAGCGGTTCGGCCCGGCGCGCGAGCGAGGCCCGGCTCACCAGGCGGCCGAGGCGGGTGAGGAGCACGTTCTCGGCCACGGACAGATGGGGGACGAGCGTGGGCTCCTGGGAGACGATGCACACGCCCGCGGCCAGCGCGGCACGCGGGTCGGCGAAGTTCACGGGCTTGCCGTCGAGCTCGATCGTGCCCTCGTCGGGCTGGACCGCCCCTGCGATGATCTTGGAGAGGGTGGACTTGCCCGAGCCGTTCTCCCCGGCGAGCGCGAGCACCTCACCCGCCTGCAGTATCAGCTTGACCCGGTCCAGAGCCTGGGTGGCGCCGAACCGCTTGGACAGGCCCGTCACCCGGAGCAGCATCAGCCGACCTTGACGTAGCTCTTGCCGTCCCGCTCCTCCAGGACGATGTCGAACGCGTCGTCGACCCGTTCCTGGAGTGGCCGGTAGGAGCCGACGTTGCTCTTGTCGAGCTTCGCGGTCGGAATGTGGATGACGTCGGGCACCTTGCCACCGCACAGCGCCCGCAGCGCCGCGTAGGCCATGGCCTGCCCGGTCTTCTCGTAGGGGACCGAGAACGTGGCCAGCACCTTGCCCGCCTTGATCAGCGGCACCACGTCGGGCTGTCCGTTGATCGACACGATCACCGGGCTGAAGTCGCCTCCGGTGGACGAGGCGGCCCCGATCGCCGAGACGTCGTTGAAGGTCCAGATGCCCTTCAGTCCGGCGCCGTGTTTCTGCTTCCAGGCGTCGGTGAGCTGCTTGGCCCTGGCCGGGGTGATCTCCTGGTTGACGCCGGTCTCGACCACGTTGAGCCCGGATTCCCTGGCGGCCTTGTCGAATCCGGCCTTCTCCCAGTTGAGCAGTTCGGCGAACGGCGGGCCGTACACGGCGGCGACCTTTCCGTCGCCGACGGCCTCCTTCAGCAGCCGCGCCCCTTCCTCCGCGGCGTAGGTGACGTCGTCCTTGACGGTGGTGAAGAACGGCCCGCCGATCTCGGTGTCCAGCGCCACGATGGGCACGTTCTGCTGGCGGGCGCGGTCGAAGACGGGCTTGGTGGCGTTGGGGTCGACCGGATTGGCGATGAGCACCGCGACCTGCTGCTGGAGCAGCGACTGGATGTCGGCGATCTGCTTGCCGGGATCGAGGTTGGCGTTGACCGACTTGACGCTCACCCCGTGGTCGCCCAGGACCTTGGTGACGATCTGCTCCAGGACGGCGAAGTTGGGGTCGGCGAGCGGCTGGCTGAAGCCGACCGTCTTGCCGTCGGTCTCGGCACAGCCCACGCCGCCGGGGGCTGCCGCCGCGGCGGTGGAGGCGGGCGGGCCGGCGTTCGAGCCGCAGGCGGAGATCAGCAGGGCTGCGGAGAGGCCCGCGAGGGCGAGACTCCTCATATGCCACCTCGATTAGGCAGTTGATCGACGATCGTCGTAGAATCGACAAGTCACGGGATCAGCACAGTGCTCCCCTCCGGACCGACGCGCGACGGAAGCGTTTCACTCACCGGAACGTGACCACTTCCCTTCGCGCGACCGGACGGAGCGGCATGGGCGAACGCCACGACAAGGGCTGGACCGGGGCGACCCCGTCGATGGCCGACTCGCCGCGAAGCGCGGCGGGAGGCCAGCCCCGGATGCTGATCATGGACGTCTGCGGCGCCTACCTGCGTCCGCTGGGCGGCTGGGCGCCGATCGCCAAGTTCGTCCAGCTGATGAACGAGCTCGGGGTCGACGAGCCCGCGACCCGCTCGGCACTGGCGCGTATGCGTGAGCGCGACCTGCTGGAGCCCGAGCGCCGCCACGGGGTGCGCGGGCTGCGCCTGACCGACAAGGCCATGCCGCTGCTGGCCGAGTCCGACCAGCGCATCTTCAGCCACTCCTTGCCCGCCAGGCTCGCCGACGGCTGGGTCCTGGTGTCGTTCTCCATCCCCGAGCAAGAGCGGGCCAAGCGTCACCTCCTGCGCTCGAAGCTGTCGTGGCTGGGCTTCGGGCTGCTGGGCAACGGCCTGTGGATGGCGCCCCGCCGCAACGCCCCCGACCTGGCCAAGGCCATCGAGGAGCTCGGCTACGAGCAGTACGTGATGACCTTCGAGGCCACCTACACCGGCTTCGAGGAGCTCGCGCAACTGGTGCGCCGCGCGTGGAACCTCGACGAGCTCGCCACGCTCTACCGCGAGTTCCTGGAGTGGGCGACTCCCGTCGCCGAGGGCCGGGCCACCGGCCGTCAGGCGTTCGTCGACTACACCCTGTCCATCTACCACTGGCGCAAGTTCCCCTACCTCGACCCGGCGCTGCCCGCCGAACTGCTGCCCGACGACTGGCCGGGGCGTCCGGCCGCCGCCCTGTTCGCCGAGCTGCGGGCGCGGCTGGAGCTGCCCGCGCTGGAGTACGTGCGTTCCACCTGACGGATCGCCGCCGCTGACCTGCGCGGCCAAGGCGCCTAGGCTGCCGACGCCATGGACATCGAGGGATTCTCCGGACAGGTGCTGCAGGCGGCCGATCCAGGATTCGACACGGCCCGCGGTATCTGGAACCAGGCGGTCGACCGCAGGCCCCTGGCCATCGTGAAGTGCCGGTCGGCAGCCGATGTGGCGGCAGCCGTACGGCATGCCCGCAAGAGCGGCCTGCCCGTGGCGGTGCGCGCGGGCGGGCACAACTTCGCCGGCCACGCGCTGGTGGACGGCGGGCTCGTCCTCGACCTGCGTGGCCTGCGCTCCGTCCGGATCGAGGGCTCGGTCCTGCACGCCGGGGCCGGGCTGCGGTGGGGGGACGTCGACGCCGCCACCGCCCCGCACGGCCTGGCCGCCTCCGGCGGCTCGGTCTCCTCGGTCGGCCTCGCCGGGTTCACGCTGGGCACCGGCCTCGGCTGGCTCGGCCGCCCGTACGGCCTGGCCGCCGACAACCTGCTGTCGGCGCAGCTCGTCACGGCCGAGGGCGAGATCCTGGAGGTCGGCCCGGAGGATCACCCCGACCTGTTCTGGGCGATCCGCGGCGGGTGCGGCAACTTCGGGGTCGTCACCCGCTTCGACTTCCGGCTCCACCCGATGGACTGGCAGCCGCAGGCGGGCCTGCTGATGTACCCGGTCGAGCAGGCCGCGGAGGTCATCGCCCAGATCATCGACCTGGAGGTGCCGGACGAACTCAGCTACGCCACCGTGCTCACGGCGCCGCCCTTCGCCGGTCGCCCCGTGCTGCTGGTGACGGCCCTCCATGCGGGTCCCCCCGACGTGGGAGAACCGGTCATGGCACGGCTGCGCGCCATCGGAGAACCGGTGCTCGATCTCATCCGGCCGACGCCGTTCCCGCTCTTCCAGCGTTCGACCGACGAGGCCGCACCCGACGGCCTGCGGTGGGACGTACGCTCCGAATGGCTGAACCGCCCCGACGACGAAGCGATCACGGCCGCTGTGCGCGCCGCGACGGAGGCGCCCTCACCCCTGTCGGAGGTGCTGCTGCGCCCCCTGGGCGGAGCGGTCGCCACCGGCCCCGACACCGCCTTCTCCTTCCGGCACGCCGGCTTCCTGCTGGAGGTCATCGCCAACTGGGCCGCCGGCGACGGCTCGCGCGAACGCGCCTGGATGCGTCAGACCTGGTCAGAGCTGAGCCGCGTCTCCGCCGGCGGCCCCGACGTCAACCACCTCGGCCTGGACGAAGGCCCCGAGCGGTTGCGCGCCGCCTACAGCCCGGCCGCCCACGACCGGCTCGTGCGGGCCAAGCGGCACTACGACCCGGACAACCTCTTCCGCTCCACCCAGAACATTCGGCCGTGACGTTTCGGCTGCCGGAACGCCGTCGCTGACAGCGGATCCGGCACGCCGGAGGATGCGCTTGCTCGGGGGGTTTCATCACGACACCAGAAAGGTGGGATCGGCATGACCGCCGGCTCCCCCGGTGAAGAGCTCAATCGCCGCGAGATCCTCATCGCCTTCGCCGGGCTCCTGCTCGGCCTGCTGCTCGTCGCGCTCGACTCCGTCACCGTAGCCAACGCCCTGCCCGCCATGATCACCGAGTTGCAGGGGCTGCCGCTGCTGTCCTGGGTGATCGTCGCCAACCTCCTCGGCGCCACCGTCGGCGTCCCGCTGTTCGGCAAGCTCAGCGACATGTACGGCAGGCGTCCGCTGCTGGTGGCCGCCATCCTGCTGTTCGTCGTGGGCTCGGTGATCTGCGGGCTGGCCCAGGACATGCCGCAGATGATCGCCGGGCGGGCCGTTCAGGGACTGGGCGGCGGCGGGGTGACCGCGATGGCGATCACCATCGTCGGCGACATGGTCCGGCCCCGGGCTCGCGCGCGCTACCAGGGCTACCTGGGCGCCGAGTACGCGGTCGCCACGATCGTCGGGCCGTTCCTCGGCGGCTACCTGACCGACGCCTTCAGCTGGCGCTGG
Source organism: Nonomuraea soli (assembly GCF_013761175.1). GTDB lineage: Bacteria > Actinomycetota > Actinomycetes > Streptosporangiales > Streptosporangiaceae > Nonomuraea > Nonomuraea soli. The sequence goes on along the minus strand of NZ_JACDUR010000001.1, from coordinate 1,519,452 downwards.
GTGTTCCTGATCAACCTGCCTCTCGGCGTGGCCGCGCTGATCGTCACCGCGCTGGTGCTCAAGCTGCCGCCGCGGCGGGTCGAGCGGACGATCGACTGGCCGGGCATCGCCCTGGGCCTGACCGGCCTCACCTGCCTGCTGCTGGTGGCCTCGTGGGGAGGCCAGCAGTACCCGTGGACCTCGCCGATCATCCTCGGGCTGGGCGTGGCCGGAGTCGTGCTGCTGGCGTTGTTCGTCGTCGCCGAGCGCCGCGCGCCCGAACCCCTCATCCCGCTCGGGCTGTTCACCGGCTCGGTGTCGCGGATGGCGCTGATCCTGATCCTGCTGGTCGGCGTGGTCAACTTCACCGCCGTGTCCTACCTGCCCACCTTCCTGCAGATCGGCTTGGGCGTCAGCGCCACCAACTCGGGCATCCTGCTCTTCCCCCTGATGGGCGGCCTGATCGTCACCTCGATCATCTCCGGTCACGTGATTTCGCGGACCGGCCGTTACCGGCTGTGGCCCATCGCCGGGGCCGCCGGGATCACGGCCGGGCTGTACCTGCTGTCGACGATGGACGCGAGCACGGCGCCCGTCACCGCCGCCGTCTACATGGGCATCCTCGGCCTGGGCGTCGGCTGCATGGCCCAGCTCACCGTGGTCGTGCAGAACAGCGTCGGCCGCGAGGACCTCGGCAGCGCCACCGCCACCGCGGGCCTGTTCCGCGCCCTCGGCGGCGCCGTCGGCGTCTCCGTCTTCGGCGCCCTGTTCACCAGCCGGCTGCAGAGTCACCTCACCGAGTTCGTCCCCGCCGGATCGCTGCCGCCAGACGTCAACATCGGCTTCCTGCAGCGCAGCCCGGAAGCCCTGCGGCAGATGCCGCCCCCGGTCCAGGAGGGCATCGCCCAGACCTTCGCCCACGCCATCGCCGCCACCTTCCTGGTCGCCGTGGTCGTGGGAGTGCTGTGCCTGATCGGCGCCCTGCTGCTCAAGGAGATCCCCGTGACCGACCCCGAACCCGAGGAGAACCTCGTATGAGAACCCTGTCGTCCTTACTGGCGGCGCTCGCCCTCGCCGTGACCTTGGGCGTCACCGCCGCCCCGGCCCAGGCCTGCCCGCCGGGCAACCCCGGCTGCACCTTCGACGAGCACCGCAACGGCTGGTTCGGCGGCTACGTCGTCGACCACTACGCCCAGATTCCCGCCCCGTTCGGCTCCGGACCCGGTGCCCCCGCCCCCGAGCGCCCCGACATGACGATCTACCTCGTCGGCAACGTCACCGACACGCCGTTCGCCCCCGGCCTGCCCATCCCGGGTGTCGGCTACATGCCCGACCACGACCACGTCTGGCCCTCCTGGACGCTGTCGATCGTCGACGGCTACGGAAAGATGATCATCCCCGGCCCCAACGCCACCGCCGGCAACGTCAAGACCCGCCCCATGCCCGAGGGCAGCCTGGCCGGCGCGCCTCTCGCCTACTCCGTCAAGCTCGGGCACGCCTGGTTCCCGCTCACCAGCGGCCAGATCATCCAGCTGGGCCTCGACGCCGGCCTGCTCGCCACCACCGACATCGGCTGGGGCGGCGTCGGCTGGATCGAGCACAAGTAACCCCTCTCGTGGCCGGGGCGTGATCGTCCCGGCCCTCATCCAGGAGCAGCATGCACACCGCCTGGCACCTCGGCCTGCCCGTCAGCCTGAATCCCGCGGCAGGAACCGCACACGACTCCGCCCGCCTCTTCGACACGGGAGGGCGGCTGGTCCTCGACCGCATCCCGTCCGGCGCCGCCGTGCTGCGGCGGTTCCGCGTCGAGCCCACCGCCATCCCCATGGGGAAGATCACGGTCCCCCTCGACAACCACGCCGTCATCGAGTACGGCCTGCGCCATGGACTGCTCAGCCTGACGGAGACCGGAGAGGACGTCTTCACCGTCTCACCCGTCGCCCCGGAGCGGTTCTCGGTCGCCACCCGCATCGAGTCCGCGCCCGCCACCGCTCCCGACCCGGGCGAGCGTGCCATCTACGGCTGGTACCTGGGCATGCCCCTCGTGCACCACATCATCCTGCCCGAGTACTACGGAGGCACCGGCCCCGCGGACCCCTCACCGGAGTTGCCCTCGCTGCGCACCTACATCACCGGCACGGTCGAGCACCAAGCGCTCAGCTCCCCCGTCCGCCAGGTGCCCACCGCCTCCGGAACCAAGACGCTGATCCCCCACCAGAACACCACCGACACCCATCCCGGCAACCGCCCGCACAACAGCTTCGGCTTCTTCGTCCTGCGCGGGCCCAAGGGCGACGACGGCAACGTCCTGACCGATCCGTGCCCGCCCGACAGCATCCCGGACGCGCCGCTCGCCCACCGCATCCGCATCGGCGAGCACTGGGTGAGGCTCAACCACCACCAGGTCATCGAATACGGCGTCGAGACGGGACTGCTCAGGCTCGAACCGCTCGAGTTCGGCGGGATCATGACGGCGTCCTTCCCGGACGCGGGCCAGCTCTCCATCGCCTGCGACCCCACCGGCGTCGTCCCTCCCGGCGAGATGGCCCGGCGCACGGTGGGGACGATGAACCTCAGGAAGATGGCCCGCGCCAACTCACCGGTGCGTGAAGGTGCCCGGCGCGTCGCTGTTTCCTGCCGTTCGTTCTCCTTCGAGCCCGCCGAGATCGAGGCCAGGGTGGGCGAGCACGTGGCGGTGGAGCTGACCTCGCTCGACATCCCGCACAACTTCACCCTTGAGGAACTGGGCGCGTTCGTCCAGGCGGACAAGGGCGAGACGGCCGTGGGCGGTTTCACGGCCGATCGGGCCGGGACGTATGAGTTCTACTGCTCCGACACCGTCCATCGCGCCGTCGGCATGCACGGCACGCTGATCATCCGCTAGCGCGCTCTATTCGGTGGCGGCCTGTGCCATGATCCCGCGGAGCAATGATGACCGCGCTGCCTCGCCGCGGGACGGGCCACCCGCGACACGGCCCGAGCTCGCGAACCTGTCGCGGCGCACGCAGGCCTCGCGCCGACGCTCAGACGTGCTGCTGGCGGACGCATGTGGTCGCCCCGCACCGTCGGACCAGCCCGCCGTGCGCGCTGCGCAGGCGTTCGGCGAGGAGGGTTACCGTCGGGACGCCGGCGTCGCTGGATGCGTTCACCGCTCGGGCAGGCCGGCCAGCTCTTGGAGCACCTCGGCCACGACCTCGGTCTCGGTGGTCGCTTCGAGGATCCGCCGCGCCTCCTCCAAAGCCTGGCGTGCTTCCCCGGAGCGGCCCGTCCTGGCCAACGCGATTCCCAGGTTGCGGTGCGCATACCCCAGGGTCACGGCGATGGGGTGCGCGCTCAGTTCGGGCAGCGCCTGCTGGATGGTGTCGATCGCCTCCTCCCACCGTTCCATACGGACGTAGGCTCGTCCCATGTCGTGAAGGGTTACGCCGATGCTGTAGGCCATGATGGCCGGATCGCCGCCGTAGCCGGGATCCCGGAGGGTGGCCAGGCACGCCCGGCCGTGCTCCAGCACCTCCTCCATCCGCCCCAGCCGGCCCAGCGACACCATCACCGTGGTGGCAGCCTGCGGGTAGCCCTCCGGGTCTCCGGCCCGGCGCAGCAGGTCTGCGCTCTGGCGGGCGTACTCCAGCGCGTTCTCCTGTCTCGACGTCTCCGGCTGCTCGGCCCAGGCGGCGTAGAGCAGGGCCCAGCCCTCCTGGCGTACGTCGCCCACGGCCCGTGCCAGCTCCGCTGCCCGCAACGCGGCCGTCCGCCCCTCCGCCGGGCGGGCTTCGCAGAAGACCAGCGCCCACGACAGGTAGCCGAGATGCACCGATTCCTGAAGCCGGTCGCCCATGGCCCGCGCCGCGCCGGAGGACAGCTCGAAGATCTCGCGCCAGTAGCCCCAGAACATCCACTGGTCGGAGAACCAGTGCATGGACTCGGCCACCTCGACGACGGTCGCGTGCTCGCCCCGCCGCGCCGCCGAGCGCAGCGCCTCCAGCCAGGCCGTCCCCTCCTCCCGTAGCCAGGTGCCGGCCTCCTCCCGGCTGCCGAGCTCGATCAGGGAACGCCAGCCGGGAGGCGGCTTGCCGTACCCGGGCTCGAACCAGCGCCCGGCCACGACCGCCACGTCCAGCAGCCAGCTCTCCATGCGCCGGCGCGCACCGTGTTGTGCCTCGATCGAGTCCTCCTTGGCCAGCCGGGCGCGGGCATAGAGGCGGACCAGGTCGTGGAAGCGGTAGCGGGCGAGGTACGGCGACTGCAGCAGGCCCAGCTCGACCAGTTCCTCCAGCGCGTCCTCGGCCTCCTCCGGCTCCATCTCGCTCAGGATCGCGGTCAGCGGGACACCGAAGTCCGGTGCGGCGGCGAGCGCCAAGCGCCGGAAGACCAGCCGTGCCGTACCGGACAGCTGCTCGTAGGAGAACGAGAACGCCGCGGCGACGGCCAGGTCGCCGGCGGCCAGGGCCTCCAGCCGCCGTTCCTCGTCGTCGAGCCGTCCGGCCAGCTGGCTGGGCGTCCATCCGGGCCGGCTCTGCAGCCGGTTGCCGACGATGCGTACGGCCAGCGGCAGGTGGCCGGAGAGTTCGGCCAGCCTGGTCAGACCGGCCGCATCCGAGCTGGAACGTTCCTCGCCGACGATCGTGCGCAGCAGGCCGGCCGCCTCTTCACCGGACAGCGGGGCCAGCGGGACCTGCCGCACGCCTTCCAGCCCGGCGAGGGTCCTGCGGCTGGTGACGATGGCCATCGTGGCGCCGTCCGGCGGCAGCAGCGGGCGGACCTGGCTCTCGTGGGCGACGTTGTCCAGGACGATCAGGCATCTGCGCTCGCGCAGCAGCGCGCGGTAGTGCCCCGCTCGTTCCTCCTCCTCGCCTGGGATCCCGCTCTCCGGGACGCCGAGCGCCTTGAGCAGCCGCGCCAGCGCCACCGCCGGAGGCAGGGGCGTGGCGTCCATGCCGCGCAGGTCGAGGTAGTAGCCGCCGTCGGGAAACAGGGCGGCCAGCTGCCCGGCCGCGTGCACGGCCAGGGCGGTCTTGCCGATCCCGCCGGTGCCCGAGACGGTGGCGACGCTCGCGGCCGGGGAGCCTGCCTGCTCGGCCAGCCGGCGCAGCTGGAGCAGTTCGGCGGCTCGCCCGGTGAAGTCGCCGACGCCGCGCGGCAGCTCGCACGAACCGGGCGCGGGGCCGGCCGGCCTCGGACGGCCCGCCCTGGCGGCGGCGGTCAGCGCGGCCCGCTGGCCGGTGTCGAGCTTGAGGGCGTCGGCCAGGGCTTCGACCGTACGCCGTTGCGGGCCGCGGCTGTGGCCGCGCTCCATGTCGCTGATCGCCCGCGCGCTCACGCCCGACGCGACGGAAAGCTCCTCGAGCGTCAGCTTCGCGTCCTGCCGCACGCGCCGCAAGAGCAGACCGAACTGGCTGACCATGCGTCGAATCTACTGGCTCGAACCGGTTGCGGAGCGACGTGTCCGGATCGTGGATCGGGGCTACTTCTGCGTGCGGTTCTGCATGGTCGCGCCACACATGCGCGACTTGGATGAAGACCACGAAGCCCACGTCAAGCAAGGGAATCCGACATGCCGTACGTGACCGCCGGCGACGGAGCCTCGCCGCCCACACCTCAACCCGCCAGGAGAACCCGGTGAAACCCGACACGATCGTTCTGATCCACGGCTTCTGGGTCACCCCGCGCAGCTGGGAGAACTGGGTCGCCCACTACGAGGCCAAGGGGTTCCGGGTGCTCGCCCCCGCCTACCCCGGCTTCGAGGTCGAGGTCGAAGCGCTCAACGCCGACCCCACGCCCATCGAGCGGGTCACCGTACCGCAGATCATCGACTCCCTGGAGAAGCTCGTCGGCGGCCTGGAGCGGCCGCCGATCCTCATGGGCTACTCCGCCGGCGGGGTGTTCACCCAGATCCTGCTCGACCACGGGTACGGCGCGGCCGGCGTGGCGGTCAGCTCAGCCCCGGCCGAAGGGGTGAAGGTCATCCCGCTCTCGCAGGTCAAGGCCACCTTCCCGATGCTCGGGAACCCCGCCAACCGGCACCAGGCGGTCGGCCTGGACTACGAGCACTGGCGCTACGCCTTCACCAGCACCTTCCCCGAGAGCGAGGCGCGGGCCGCCTACGAGCGCTACCACGTCCCGGCCTCCGGCCACATCTTCTGGGGCAGCGCCCTGGCCAACATCCACCCCGGAAAGGACGACACCTACGTCGACTACCACAACAACGCCCGCAAGCCGCTGCTGTTCATCTCCGGTGAGCACGACAACCTCATGCCGCCGCAGATCCAGCGCTCCAACGCCAGGCACTACAGGGCGCCGGACACGATCACCGACGTGGTCGAGTTTCCGGGCCGCTCCCATCTGATCCCCGCCCAGCAGGGCTGGGACGAGGTCGCCGACCACGCCCTGGACTGGGCGCTCAGGCACGCCGGCCACGGCGAACATGAGGCGGCGGATCTCCTTCCAGGCGGCACCCTCCTCCCGCCATCATCGGCCTGCGGGTTCTGACCCGCACCACACCACAAGGAAGCGTCACATGACGAACGTCCACTTCACCCATATCGGCGGGCCGACCGTACTCATCGAGTTCGGCGGCTGGCACCTGCTCACCGATCCCACCTTCGACGCTCCCGGGCAGACCTACTCCTTCGGCTGGGGCACCTCCTCACGCAAACTCACCGGACCAGCCGTGAGCGCCGCCGATCTGCCACCCATCGACGCCATCCTGCTCACCCACGTCCACCACGGCGACAATCTCGACAGCGGCGGCCGGGCCCTGCTGCCGGGCGCGGGAACCGTCGTGACCACCCGGCCGGGAGCGCGGTCGCTCCCGATGAAGGCTCGCGGTCTGCGCGCCGGCGAGTCGACCCGCCTGGAAGCGCCCGGCCGCCCGCCCATCGACATCCTGGCCACGCCCTGCCGGCACGGGCCGCCGCTGAGCCGCCCGATCACCGGCGAGGTGATCGGCTTCGCCCTGAGCTGGCCGGGCCAGGCCCACGGGCCGCTGTGGATCACCGGAGACACCGTCGACCATCGGGCGCTGCGCCGGGCCGCCGCCGCGATCCGGCCCAGCACGGTGCTGCTCCACCTGGGCGGCGTCGGCTTCCCCCTGACCGGGCCGCTGCGGTACAGCATGACCGGGCGCCAGGCCGTACGGCTGTGCCAGACCTTCACCCCGCGCACGGTGCTGCCGGTCCACTACGAGGGCTGGGCGCACTTCCGGCAGGGCCGCGACGGCGTCGAGCGCGACCTGGCGCGGGCACCGGAACAGATCAGGGGCCTGTTCCAGTGGCTCCCGCGAGGTACGGCGACGCAGTTCCAGGTCTGACCTCACCGGGGATGAGCGACGGGGGCCGCGTCGCACCGGGCGTGCGCCTCACCCGTACAGGCCGGCCGCGCGCGCGACCTCCTCGTTGCGACGCAGGTGGTCGTGCCCGGCCGGGCCGAGCGCCGTCAGCGTTCCGGCGATGAGCGTCTCGATGACCGCCAGCGCGGGCACCAGGCTGTCGTACGGCGAGGGCGAGCCGACCCTGCTGGGCAGCACCACGTCCGCGATCGGGGCGATGGGCGACAACCACGGGTCGGTGAGCAGCACGATCCTGGCCCCCTGGTCGCGCAGGTATCGGGCCAGCTCCAGCGTCGGCGGCTCGTATCTGCGGTAGTCGAGGGCGACCAGCACGTCCTTGCGGCCGGCGGTGGCCAGGGTGGCGGCGCGCTCCACGGCCATCTCCGACAGCGGGTGGACGTTGCCGCGCAGTTGCGCCAGGTGGAGGGCGAGGTAGCGGCCGAGCAGCCCGGTGAAGCGGCCACCGGCCACCAGGATGCGGCGTCCGGGATCGGCCAGCAGGTCGACGCCAGCCTGCAGGTCGTCGGGCGGCAGGTCGGTGAAGGTGTCGGCCACCGCGCTGCCGAGACTCTGTCCGGCCAGGTGGAGCAGCTCGGCCGCCGAGGAGGGACGTGAGCCGTAGCCTCCGGCGTCGTAGAGGGAGGCCGGTGAGGCCTCCCGGCCGCCGAGTTCGGCGCGCAGCCTCTCCTGGAAGTCGGCGAAGCTGCCGAACCCGAGCCGGGAGGCGAAGCGCAGGACGGTCGGCGCGCTGACCCCGGCGCGGTCGGCCAGCTTGGCCGTGGTCTCCAGGCCTGCGGCCGGATAGGCGGCCAGCAACGCTCGGGCGACCTTGCGCTCGGCGGGGCTGCACTCCCCCAGGCGCTCCTTGATGATGTCGCTGAGCCGTGGCATCCCTGGTCGAACTCCTTCCGGACGGGCCGCCGCCGTGTGGAGGCGGCCCGTCGATCATGTGGTCAGCCGGCGTGAATGTCGAGCCGCAGCCCCGCGAAGGAGGCCACCCGGCCATCGGAGCCGAAGGCGGCGAATCCTGGAGCCTTGGTCAGTTCCACGACGAAGGCGGGGCTGCTCTGCTCGGTGCGTCCTCGCGCCTTGAGCTGCCGCCGGGCCGCGGCCAGGTCGAGGGCGAGCGTGCGCAGCGTGTCCTCGCCGAACACGCCGGCCACCGGCTCGGCGTTCCCGGCTCTCGGGACCAGTGGCAGCTTGCCGGGCGCCGGGCGAGTCGTCCAGGTGCCGGCGTGGTAGCGGTCGCCGGAGGTCAGGTAGGACCAGCGCACTCCCGACACCTCGCGCCCGGAGCCGGTGGCGCGGCGCAGGTCGAGCACGCTGACGCCCTGGCGGCCCACGACGCGCATCGTCGAGCCGGTGACGACCAGGGCGGTGTCCTCGTCCACGCCGAAGACGCGGTCGTGGTCGGTGTCGGCGGCGAGCCGTACGGCTCGGCCCTGGCGGCCGCGGGCCGAGAAGTGGCTGTCGAGCAGCCCGGCGGTGAACAGCCCGAGCCCGCCGGCCGGGTGGTAGCCGAGCACGGCCGGATCGTCGAAGTAGCCCACCTTGGCGCCGTCGCGCAGCGCCTCGTAGGAGTCGCCGCCGGTGACCATGTCGGGCCCGTTGAGGAAGTGCAGGCCGGCGCTCGTGCCCGCCACGGGCGCGCCGTCGGCGTACGCGGACCTGATCGCGGCCAGGACGGCGGTGTCGGAGCCGTCGGGGCGGATGAGCGTGCGCACGTAGCGCCACTGGTCGCCGCCGCCGAAGAAGACCCCGGTCAGGCCGGTGACCATGTGCGCGAGCTGCGGATCCTCGGCCTTCTGCGGGGCGTCGCTCGTCACCGGCACGTGGACGGCCTGGCCGGCGCCGTACTGCTTGAGCAGCGCGATGTAGTCCTCCGCGGTGCCGTACGGGTCGGAGGACGCTGTCGTGATCACGCCGATGCGGGCGTGCGCGCCGCCGGAGCGGGCGACGATCTCGCCGTAGACGGCGCTGTTGTCGTCGGACAGCGCGCCGCCGATGAGGATGAGGGCGCCGGGCGTGCTTGCCGAGGCGGGCAGGCCGGTCAGTAAGCACGCCAGCGTTGCGACGATCGTGACGAGGGATCTCATGGGTTCTCCGTGGGGGGTAGGCGCCTGATCAGGGAGGCGAGGAGGGTGATGCGGGGCTCGACGCTGGACAGGTCGAGCCATTCGTCGTCGGAGTGGTCGCCGCCGCCGACCGGGCCGAGGCCGTCGAGCGTGGGAGTGCCGGTGCCGGACGCCAGGTTGGCGTCGCCGATCCCGCCCGTGGCCGCTCCGGCCAGGGGGAAGCCGAGTTCGGCGGCGATGTCTGCGGCCAGGGCGAGCATGGCCAGGGAGGCGGGCGTCGCCTCCATGGGCGGGCACGCGGCGGCGCGCTCGACCAGAACGCTTGTGTCCGGCACGGGTGAGCGCGCGGCCAGCCGGTCGATCGCGGCGAGCGCCGCGTCGAGGTCGCGTACGGCATGAGCCCGGACCTCCACCTCGATGACCGCCTCGGCGGCGACGACGTTCGGGCGCGTCCCGGCCCGGATGACGCCCGCGTTGACGGTCACGCCGGGCGCCAGGCCGTCGAGCTGGTCGAGGCCGACGACCAGGTGGGCGGCGGCCAGGGCCGCGTCGGCGCCGCGCTCGGGCTCGATCCCGGCGTGGGCGGCCCTGCCCCGCACGGTGAGGGTGACGTCGGTGATCCCCTTACGGGCGATCACCAGGTCGCCGTTCTCCCGGGCGCACTCCAGGCTGAGCACGTAGTCCGCTTCGCGGGCGAGTTTCTCGATCGCCTCGCGGCTGCCGGGGGCGCCGATCTCCTCGTCGGGCGAGCAGCAGAAGGTGAGCTCGGCCTCGGGTGCCAGGGCGGCCGCCAGCAACCCGGCGACCAGCCCGGCCTTGTCGTCGCACACGCCGGGACCGTAGGCGCGCCCGTCCTGGATCAGGAACGGCCGGACGGCGGCCGTGCCGGGCCCGAAAACCGTGTCCATGTGGGCCAGTAGCAGCACGCGCGGCCCGCTGCCGGGCCGGCGGCCGACGACCAGGTCGCCGAGGTCCGGGCTGAGCGTGGTCCGCTCGATCGTGAAGCCGAGGTCGCCCAGCCGGTCGGCCATCACGTCGGCCACCTTGTTGACACCGGCCGCGTCGTAGGAGCCGGAGTCGATGGAGACCAGGGTGCGCAGGTCGCGGACGAAGGCGGAGAGGATGTCGTTCATAGCACTTTCGAGAGGAACGCGCGGGTGCGTTCGTGGCAGGGGTCGGTGAGCACCGTGCGCGGATCGCCCGACTCCACGACGACGCCGTCGTCCATGAACACCGCGACGTCGGCGACCTCGCGGGCGAATCCGATCTCATGGGTGACGACGATCATGGTCATGCCCTCGGCGGCCAGGTCGCGCATGACGTCGAGGACCTCGCCGACCAGTTCGGGGTCCAGCGCCGAGGTGGGCTCGTCGAACAGCATGAGCTTGGGACGCATGGCCAGCGCGCGGGCGATCGCCACCCGCTGCTGCTGCCCGCCCGACAGCTGCGCCGGGTAGCTGTCCTCGCGGCCGGCGAGGCCGACGCGCTCCAGCAGCTCGCGGGCGTGCCGTACGGCGCAGGCCCGCGCCTCGCCGCGCACCCGGATCGGCGCTTCGACGATGTTCTGCAGGGCGGTCATGTGGGGGAAGAGGTTGAAGCGCTGAAAGACCATGCCGATGTCGCGGCGCCGGCGGGCGATGTCCTTCTCGCGCAGCTCGTGCAGCCGGTCGCCGCGCCGGACGTAGCCGACGAGCTCGCCCCCGACGCTCAGCCGCCCGGCGTCGATCTTCTCCAGGTGGTTGACGCAGCGCAGGAAGGTGCTCTTGCCCGAGCCGCTCGGGCCGAGCAGGCACAGCACCTGGCCATGCCGTACTTCCAGGTCGATGCCCTTGAGCACCTCCAACGACCCGAAGCGCTTGCGCACCCCCTCGGCCGCGACCATGGTCATCGCACACCTCCGAACAGGCGCCTGGTCACGCCGGTGCCCCTGCCGTACCTGCGCTCCAGGTAGGCCTGCGGGATCGACAGCAGGGAGGTGAGGACCAGGTACCAGAGGCTGGCCACGATGAGCAGGGGGATGGTCTGGTAGTTCTGGCTGTAGATGCGCTGGACCTGCGTCATCAGCTCGGCGGCGGCGATGACGGAGACCAGGGCGGTGGTCTTGAGCATGTTGATGGTCTCGTTGCCCATCGGTGGCACGATCACCCGCATGGCCTGAGGCAGGATGATCCGGCGCATGGTCAGTGCCGGGGTCATGCCCAGGGAGTGGGCGGCCTCGTTCTGGCCGCGGTCGACGGACTGGATGCCGCCGCGGATGATCTCGGCGGCGTAGGCGGTCTCGTTCAGCCCGAGGGCCAGCAGCGCGGCGACCATCGGGGTGATCACCTCGTTGGCCGGCGCCGACCACACGCCCAGGTCGATCTCCGGGTAGAAGATGCCGAAGAAGCCCCAGAAGAGGATCTGCACGAGCAGCGGGGGTGCCGCGGAAGAGCCAGACGAACGCGGCCGCCGTCATCGACAGCACCGGGTTGGCCGACAGGCGCATCACCGCCACCACCACGCCGCCGGCCAGGCCGATGGCCATGGCGGCTGCGGTCAGCCAGATCGTGGTGACCAGGCCTTCGAGGATGACCGGGTCGAACAGGTACCGGCCGATGACGGGCCAGCCGACGTTCGGGTTGCGCACCAGTGAGGTGACCACGGCCGCCAGCAGCAGCACGACGACGGCGGCCGAGACCCAGCGGCCGTAGTGGCGCACCGGGACGACGGTGGTCGGCCTCGCGGAGGTGTCCGTCAGCGTCACGGTCAGTCCACGGCGGCGTTGATGGTGGCGGTCTTCAGCCCGATCGACTCGGCGTCGTAGGTGGCCAGGATCTTGCCGTACGTGCCGTCGTCCATCAGGGCCTGGAGCGCCTTCTGGATGGCCTCGGCCAGCTGCCGGTCCTTGTTGGCGACGCCGATGCCGTTCGGGGAGGCGTGGTAGCCGCCGAGGGCGGAGGGGTCGTCCACCGCCTCGAAGGCGGCGCCGCCCTCGGCGGTCCGTGCGGTGTGGATGGCGGCGGGCTTGGTCTGCAGCGACGCCACGACCGTCCCGGCCTTGATGGCGAGCTGGGCGTCGGTGTCCTTCGGGTACTCCTTCTTGGAGATCTCCGGCTCGCCCGCCGCCTTGCACTCCTGCTGCCACTTGTCGACCAGCTTGGACTGGTTGGTGGCCGCCTGGACGGCGACGCTCTTGCCGCACAGGTCGGTGTAGGTGGAGACGCCGTCCGGGTTGCCCTTCTTGACCAGGATGCCGGTGCCGGAGACGGAGTAGTCGACGAAGGTGAGCACCGCCTGGCGCTCCTTGTTGTCGGTGATGGCCGACATGACCGCGTCGTACTGCCCGGCCTGGATGGCGGGGATGATGCCGTCGAACTTCTGCAGCCCGAACTCGAACGGCACGCCGAGTTTGGCGCCGAGCGCCTGGCCGAGGTCGTAGTCGATGCCGGTGAGCTCCTTGCCGCCTTCGGTGACGAACATCTCGAAGGGCGGATAGGGCGCGTCCGTGGCCACCCGGACCTTGCCGGCGCTGCGGATGCGCTCGGGGAGCAGGGCGGCCAGGGCGGGGTCAGCGGCGATGGCGACACCGGCGACGGTCTGGACGGGAGCCGGAGCCGCCGCGCTGGGCTGGGCGGGCGCGGGCTCGGCCGCGCCGCCGCAGGCCACGGCGGAGCCGAGGACGGCCAGGCAGGCGAGCAGGAGGGAAGGTCTGCGCATGTCACACCTCGTCAGGAGAAGGAGTGACGCAGACATTACAGATAACTCGTTTCAAAGCCAATATGTATTGGACATTACAGATCGGCTGCCCGACCAGCTCGGGTTGGGCTCTATGACGGAGATCACGGATTGACGGGCGCGGCAGATCGCTTCACATTGGCGTTACACGATAGGCAACATCGTTTCCTTCAGCGAAACGCCTAGGCATGGAGACGCCCAATGCGCATCCCCCGCTCCATCTCCGCCCCGTTGGCCGTCCTGCTCACCGCCGCCGCTCTGGCGACGGCACCCCCGGCTCACGCCCGCGCCGCCGCCACCAAGATCGAGAACACGGTGGAGATCCGCTGCGCCTTCCTGAACTACCGGCAGAGCAGCGACTGGTTCTTCCCCAGCGGCAACCCCCAGGGACTGCTCTGGCTCCAGCACGGCTTCAGCCGGTCCAACGACCACCTGGACGACCTGGCCCGCGCCTACGCCGCGGCCGGCTGGCTGGTCTTCGCACCCACCCTGCCCTCGGCCGACCTGTTCGGCTGCACGGTGAACAACACGGGCAACAACACCGACTTTCTCCACAACGTCGCCGACCTGTTCGGCAAGGCCGCCGATCCCGGCGACAAGCTCGGCCGCAGCTTCGCCGACGCCAAGGCCAAAGCGGGGCGCTCCGGGCTGAATCTGCCGGCCACGTACGTCTTCGCCGGGCACTCCGCCGGCGGTGAAGCCGTCAGCTACGTGGCCCAGGAGCTACGTTCGGACTATCCCGCCGCCTGGCCTCGCCTGGCGGGACTCATCCTTCTCGACCCGGTCAAATCACCCGTCGGCAACAATCTGGGCGCCGCACTCAACCACCTCGACAACACGCCGCTCCCGATCCAGGCCATCTCCTCGCCGCCGTACACGTGCAACAGCAACGCCAGCGGTACGGCGGAGCTGATCGCGCAGATCCACAAGCCGTTCCTCGGGGTGCGGCTGGTCAGCGGAGCGCACACCGACGCCGAAGGCGCCAGCGCCGACGGCATCGGCAAGCTCACCTGCGGAACTCCCCAGGCGCAGAATGTCGCGGCATTGCAACGACTGGCCACCGGCTGGGCGACCGGCTACCTGACAGGCTCACCGGATCCGGACCTCTACCCCGGCGGGGCCTCCTACGAGAGCCTGCGAAGCTCCGGCGTGATCCAGACACTCGGCTGACCGGCCTGCGCCCGAACCCTGTCACCACGAGCCGGTCGCCTGCCCCTCCACAGCCGGACGGCGACCGGCACGGACGCCGAGAGCGGTTGTTCATGCCCAAGGTCAGGTGTCCGCCAGTTCGGCGTCACGAGCGGGTGGGCATCGAGACCTGAGCGAGCTCGGCTTCCTACGGTGATCTCATGGGGGATGTTCTGGTCACCGGGGCGACCGGACGCGTCGGCCGGCACGTGGCCGCGGAGCTCGAGGCGGCAGGCGCCGTCGTCCGCAAGGCGATGACCCGGCCGCAGGGCCCCGGCGCCGTCCGGTTCTCCTTCACAGAACCGTCCACGTTCGCCGAGGCGTTCGACGGTGTCGACCGGATGTTCCTCATGAGGCCGCCGCAGATCTCCAACGTGGGCCGTGACATGTTCCCCGCCATGGAGGCGGCGCGCCGCCTGGGGGTACGGAAGGTCGTTCTGCTCTCCTTGCAGGGCGCGGAGCGCAACCCCGTGGTCCCCCAGAAGGCCGGCCGGTCCACCTCGACCCCGACGGCCGCCATGCCTGACAGGGAAGGCACCTCATGAACCGCACGATCCTCATCTCCGGAGCCAGCATCGCCGACCCCGCTCTGGCGTACTGGCTGGACCGCTACGGCTTCGACGTGACCGTCGTGGAGAAGGCCTCCCACCTCCGTGGTGGCGGCTACGCCGTCGACATCCGCGGCACCGCCCGCGACGTCGTCGAACGCATGGGCCTGCTCCCACGCCTGCGGCGACTCCACGTCGACACCCGCCAGATCACCTTCCTGGACCCCGGCGGCGGCGTTCTGGCCGGCCTGCGCCCGGAGACCTTCACCGGCGGCGCCGAGGGACTCGACCTCGAGGTCCGCAGGGGCGACCTCGGCGACAGCCTCTACGGCCTGGTCAAGGACAGGGTCGAGTTCTTGTTCAACGACTCCATCGCCAGTCTTGACGACGGCGGCAACCAGATGCGGGTCACCTTCGCCAGCGGCGTACGGCGAGACTTCGACCTGGTCATCGGCGCGGACGGCCTGCACTCCCATACCCGCGCCCTGGCCTTCGGCCCGGAGGAGCTCTACCACCGCTATCTCGGCTTCTGCTTCGCCGGCTTCACCATGCCCAACGACCTCGGCCTCTCCCACGAGGGGGTGCTGTGGAACGTTCCCGGCAGAGCGGCCGCCCTCTACGCGCACGAGCCCGGCGATCCGATGCACGGCTTCCTCACCTTCGCCCAGGACGACCCGCCCTTCGCGGCCTTCCGCACCCCGCAGGCACAGCGCGACCTGGTCGCCTCGATCTTCCCCGACACGGTGTGGGAGATCCCGCGGATGGTGACGGCGATGCGGGCGGCCGACGATCTGTTCTTCGACGTCGTCAGCCAGATCCACATGCCGGTCTGGTCCACCGGCCGTGTCGCCCTGGTCGGCGACGCCGCCTACGCCACCTCTTTCATGTCCGGCCAGGGGTCGAGCGTGTCGCTGGTGGGCGCCTACGTCCTGGCCGGTGAACTGGCCTCCCACGACGACCACACCACCGCCTTCGCCGCATACGAGAAGACTGTCCGCGGCTTCGTGGAGCAGAACCAGTCCCTGGCCACCGAGGGCGGCGGCGTGGTCGCCCCGCGCACCCGGCAGCGCCTCGACGCGCGCAACGCGATGTTGCGCGCCCAGACGGCCCTGCCCTCGGGTGCGGAGGGCCGCGCCGCGAACACCGCCCTGGTCCTCCCGGTCTACGATCACGCACCCGGCAGCCGACAGTAACCGCGCCGGTGCTGCGAGGGCTTCCTGTCCCGGGACGCGTCTCCACGGGCGACCATCGACCGGCAGCGCCCCGTGCACGCCCAGAGGCATAGGTCACATGGCGGCGTCATCGAACCTGGCCTAGCGGTCGCACGGCAGGCATGGCAGCTCGACGGCCGCACGCCCCGCGTTGACATGATCAGGGCATGAGGCGCGAGGAACAGTGAGAGAATGGCGCGGTGGGGGCAACAACCGATGACATCGAGACGGCGGCCGATCTCCTGCGTGCCGGAGGCCTGGTGGCCTTCCCGACCGAGACGGTCTACGGTCTGGGCGCGAACGCCGAAGACCCCGCAGCCGTCGCGCGCGTCTTCCAGGCCAAGGGCCGCCCGCCCACCCACCCGCTGATCGTCCACCTCGCCGGCGCGGAGCACCTGGCCGACTGGGCCGCGGAGGTGCCCGCGAGCGCGCGTCTGCTGGCCGAGCACTTCTGGCCGGGGCCGCTCACGCTGGTCCTGCGGCGTGGCCGCCGGGTGTCCCTCGCGGCCACCGGCGGGCTGGAAACCGTGGCCGTACGGGTGCCCGATCACCCGATCGCGCTCTCGCTGCTGTCGTCCTTCGCCGGAGGCGTCGCGGCGCCGTCCGCCAATCGTTTCGGCTCGGTCAGCCCCACCACGGCCGGCCACGTCCGTGCGGAGCTCGGTGAGGCCGTCGACTTCGTGCTGGACGGCGGCCCGTGCCAGGTGGGGGTCGAGTCGACCATCGTCGACGCCACCGGCGACGCGCCCAGCATCCTGCGGCCCGGCGGCGTGACACGCGAAGACCTCGAGGCCGTGCTGGGGCGGGCGCTCGCGGTTCACTCCACGAGCCGTGTCCGGGTGCCGGGCCAGCACCCTTCGCACTACGCGCCGCGCGCGCGGGTGGTTCTGGTCGAGCCCGAGAAGGTCATCATCGAGGCGGAGCTGGCGCAAGAGCTGGGGCACCGGGTGGGTGTGCTGCTTCCTCCCGCCCTGGCCGACGCCGCGGTGAAGGCGCACGCCGTGGTCGCGGTCCCCGCTTCGACGACTGCCTACGCGCGGGGGCTCTACGGGTTCCTGCGCGAGCTCGACCAGCGGGGGTGCGACCTCATCGTCGCGTCCTTGCCGGTGGAGGAGGGACTGGGCCTGGCGATCGCCAACCGGCTGCTCCGCGCCGCGGGGCCCCGGCTCCCCGACTGAGCACGCTCCACGGCGGAGAGACGTCGACTGCTCAGATGTGTCATCCGATGCTGATGACGTGCTTGCCGCGCACGCCTCCAACGCCCGATGACTCCGGCGATGGCGGCCAGTGGGTGGACCGTGTCCACGACCGGCCGGATGTCACCGCTTTCCGCGTGGCGGGCCAGCGGATCGCGGCTGAAGAGGCGCACTCTCCGCTTTCCGTGGACGGCCGAGCCGATGATGTGGGCCGAGGCCTGAGGGAAAGGGAGTCCGTGAACGTCGCCGATGCCAAGCCGATGACCAGGCGTCCATCGGGTCGCGTCAGCACCTCCTCCACGGCTGCACGCAAGGCCGGCTCGCGGGCTGCGTCCAGCTCGCCGCTGAGCGACGAGATGGTGACGCCGCCTGCGTCCCGTTGCGAGAAGGCCACCGTGGCCTCCGGGTGCTCTGGGCGCCGCGTAAATGGCATTCGTGGTCAGGTGCGTTCAGGCCAGCGTGAATCTCAACGTGACGCGGGTGCCGGTGTCACCGGTGCCCACCATGACCAGATCGGCGACGGCGCGAGCGATCCACAGACCGCGACCGCCAGGCGAGGTGTCGGCCGGCAGGTCAGGTGGCCGGTCGGACAGCTGCGCGGCGTCTGTCCAGCGACCGCCATCGTGCACCTCGACGACGAGGTCGTCGGCCTCGCGCCACATCCGCACCTGCGCGGGTTCCTGGCCATGGGTGACGGCGTTGGTGACGATCTCGTTGATGGCGATCAGCACGTCCGGCAAGGCCGAGGCCTTCATGCCGAAGGAGCGAGCGCTGTCGGCGGCGAAGGCTCGGACGGATGAGAGCCGGGCCAGGGTGAAGCGAGCAACCGCTTCCCCGGCGGGGCCGGATGGTTGAAGTAGCCCGGTGTCCTGCATCGCTGCCCCCAGCCGGTCACACCGTCGGCTCGCCGCCGTGTGGTGACGCCCTGAGGATGCTCTGCCCACGAAGGCGTCGTCACCTCACCTCGGGAGGTAACAAACCCGCATTATCGCACCGGGCATGGCTCGGGCCGCACCGGCAGGTCACCGAGTCCGCGAACGGCGGGGCGTTCACTTCTGGCCCTTGCCGTTGCTCTTGGCCGGCCTGCCGCTGCCCTCGGCCGGCCAGCCCTCCTTGGATCCCTGCTTGACCTTGCCGTTCTTGCCGATGCTCACCATGGTCCTGGCCTGCGGCGGGTCCTGCTCCCGAGTGGCGGCCGGCGTGCTGCGGTTGACGGGCACGAGCACCGGTTGCAGGACCGCAGGCGATGGAAGAGGCGCCGGGTCGTCGGGTGGAGCGGTGGATGCCGGCATGGGGGTTGGCATCGGCTGCGCCACGACCGCCGGGCCGAGGCGCTGACTGTGCCAGAAGGTGGTCGCCAGCACAGCGACGACCAACGCGGCCACCGCGGCTGCGAACCTCACGTCCATGGTCCCTCGCCGACGCTTTTCCGGCCTCGTAGCCGGTTCCGCGATCGGGTCCGTCGCCGGCTCGAGGTCTGCCGCGGTGCCGGGGCCGACAGGGCTGACCATGGGGGCCGCGTCGAGTGCGGGAGCCGGGGTGAGATGCCGGGAGGCCTTCGACTGGGAGGACCCCTCCGCCGCCTCTTCCATGGGCGATGCAGAGGCTACCGGGGCCAGGGCCATGGCGCCGGTGACGGGCATCTGCTCCAGCGACGGAGCGCTGAGGCGCTGCAACTGCGTCAGGGCGTCCTCGACGCTGGTGCGCTCGCAGGGGTCCTTGGCCAGCAGGCCGGCGATCAGCGGTGCCAGCGGCCCCGCGAGGTTGAACGGGGCGGGCGCAGCGGTCAGCACGGCGCTCAGGGTGGCGATGACGCTGCCCTGCCCGAACGGGCAGCGGCCTTCCACCGCCCGATACAGCGTGACACCCAGGGACCACAGGTCGCTGGGCGGGGCCGGCACCTGACCTCTGGCACGCTCGGGAGCGATGTAGGCGGGGGTGCCGACCACCAGACCCTCGCGGGTAAGACCCTCATCGAGGTGTCCTGCCGGCTCCGCGCTGGCCGCCAAGCCGAAGTCGGTCAGCATCACATACTCGTCGGCGTCCAGCAGGATGTTGGCGGGCTTGACGTCACGATGCACGATGCCCGCCGCGTGAGCCGCCTGAAGCGCCTGCAGGACCTGAAGCCCGATCCGGGCCACCGTGGCGGGTGGCAGGGGACCCTGTCCGGTCAGCACGTCGGCCAGGGTGGGAGCGCTGACCAGCTGTAGAACGATCCAGGGCCGTTCGTCGACCACCACCACGTCGTAGACGGCGGCGATGTGCGGATGAGACAGCCGAGCGGCCAGGCGGGCCTCTCTCATCGTCCGGCCCAGCAGTTCCTCACGTTCCGGCTGGGGCCGCCGGTCCAGGGTGACCTCTTTGACGGCGACCGGCCGGTCCAGCAGTTCGTCATGGCCGCGCCAGACCCTGCCCATGCCGCCTCGGCCCAGCTCGGCCTGCAGCCGGTAGCGGCCGGCCAGCAGCCACCCCTGAAAGCGCTCGGAATCTGACATAGGTCCGCGATCTACCCGATCAACGTCGTCTCATACCCGGCCTTATCGTGTCCGGGCATCATGCCGTAGATCACCATCACGGCACAGGCCCAAATACACGGATATCTCGGTGACGGGGTACGGAGCGGATCGGGAGAGCGAACGTCATCCAACCTTCGCCGTCTGCAGGATCTGGTGCAGTTGGGCGGCGTAGGCGCGGGGGTGGGTGGTGTTGCCGTTGTGGCCGCCGGGGAACTCGGCGACCTCGGCGCCGAGCAGCGTCGCCAGCTCCTGTGCGCAGCGGTAGTCGAAGACGGCGCGCGGGGTGGTACGGCCGGCGGCGGGAACGATACGGGTTGGGGTGTGCGCCAGGTCGTTGACCGGCAGCGTGTCGTTGATCAGGGCGGTGAAGTCGTTCTCGATGAAGAAGCCGAAGTTGGCGATTCGCCGCGAGGTCATGGGTTGCGGCGTCAGGCCGGGCTCGG
The DNA here is from genome assembly GCF_013761175.1 of Nonomuraea soli. Classification (GTDB taxonomy): domain Bacteria; phylum Actinomycetota; class Actinomycetes; order Streptosporangiales; family Streptosporangiaceae; genus Nonomuraea; species Nonomuraea soli. The sequence continues at coordinate 1,499,258 of NZ_JACDUR010000001.1, read as the reverse complement.
CGTCGGGGTTGGCCGGGTCGATGCCCAGGACGTCGGCGACCGCCCTGAGCGCCGGCGCGAGGCCTTGCTCCCGGTAGAGCTGCTGGATCTCGGCCAGCTCGGCCTCATGCCGGGCTCGGTCCGGAACGGGCAGCAGGCGGGGCGCGACCGGCTCGTGCGCGATGAGGGTACTGAGCTGCCCCGTGTGCCGCAGGGCCAGGTGGAGGCCGATGACCGCGCCCAGGCTGCAGCCGAGCATGGCCGCCGGTTCGTCGGTGACGGCGGCCAGCAGCCGGTGGACGTCGTCGGCATGCTCGGTCATCGTCGCAGCGCTGCCGGGGTGGTCCAGGGTGCTGCGGGACAGGCCGCGCCGGTCGTAGGTGATCACGGTGTAGGCGTCGGCGAGCCGCTCGACCAGATCGGCGCTGCGTGCCGCGTCGCCCTCTCCGCTCTGGGAAATCAGCAGCGTGGGGCCGTTGCCGCGCATCTCGTAGTAGAGGCTGGCGCCCGGGACGGACAGGTAGTCGGTGGTCGTGCTCATGGGAGGGTCCTTTCGCCTTGGATCGCGATCACCATATTCCATCATTATTGATACATCAATCTTGATGCATCTTCTTTGATGTAATCTCGATCACATGAACGGAGTGGACCTGTTCCTGCTGGGGCGCACCCTGATGAAGATCGGCGAACAGTCTTTGCCCACCGAAGGGCTGGGCGACCAGCCCGGAAGCGCCCGGACCGTGCTGATCGTGGTCAGCGACATCCGCACGCACCCCGGCAGCGCGATCAGCGAGATCGTCACCCGCACCGGCCTGCCCCAGAGCGCCGTGTCGACGGCGGTGGCCCGATTGCGGGAGGCGGGCGCCGTCGTCACGGAACCCGATACCCGCGACCGCCGACGACTCCTTATCCAACCCGCCCCGGAGATCTCCAGCCGCGTGGAGCAGATCCGCTCGGCCCCCATCGACGCAGCCCTGGCCAAAGCACTGGCCATCGACGACCCGTCCAGGGTCGCCGAGATCATCGCCCTCCTGGAGGAACTCGCCCGGAACCTGTCTCCCCAGGCGCTCAGCCGCCTGCGCGACTGACCGTGTGCCGCATCATCCAGCGGCTGAGCTGACTGCCGGACCGCACCGTCGGCGCCTCCGGCAGGAACCACCGGTTCTCTCAACAATGTTGGCCGCAGCCGATGAGTTTTCCGCCCGCGCGCGGTCTCTCCTGGCACAACGGCATGATCGACGAGGCGGAGGCGAAAATGGGCAAGGTCATTGCGCAGGCATCGGTGTCCCTGGACGGGTTCATCGCGGGGCCGGGCGGTTCGGGGTTCGACCGCCTGTTCGCGTGGTGCACCGCTGGTGAGGTAGAGACCCCGTCGGCGCAGCCCGACCGGCTCACCTACCGCACCTCGGCCGGAACGGCGGGCTACCTGCGCGACACGATGGCGCGCACCGGGGCCTTGGTGGTCGGCCGGGGCCAGTTCGATCTGACCGGTGGATGGGGCGGGTCGCATCCGATCGGGGACGTGCCCGTGTTCGTGGTGACCCACCGGCCACCCGCGGGCTGGGTGAATACCGTCACTCCGTTCACGTTCGTCACCGACGGCGTCGAGTCGGCCATTCAGCAGGCGGTCGCGGCCGCCGGTGCGCGCGATGTCGGCGTCGGCCCGGGAAGCCTGGTCGGCCAAGCCATGGACCTGGGGTTGCTGGACGAGTTGCGGCTGGACCTGGTGCCGGTCGTGCTCGGCGGCGGTGTACGCATGCTGGACGGCGTCGGGAAGGCGCCGGTCGACTTCGGCGACCCCGAGGTGATCGTCGGCGTCGGGGTGACACACCTGATCTACCGGCGCTCCGTTCCCGTCATCTGATCTGTTTCTAGGCGATGGCGTCACCGCCGACGAAGGTGGAGCGCCCGCGCAGTAGAGCTCATGGACGTCGTCGGCCGTACCGGTGATCTTCTTGGCGTGCTCGTAGACCTCCTGCCGGCCGTACACGCGCGCCGAGACGGGGCTGCCCTTGTACGGCAGCGCCGTCATCTTGTCGGCGGGGTCGGCCGGCTGGCCCGCGTGCTTGAACGGGGGCAGGTCTTCAGATCCGGGCCGCATGGCAGAGCGGTCTCGACAACGTGGGCGATCAGGTGGCCTCCTCCGCGAGTGTCCCTCGGGCCGGGGAGTACCGCGCCCTGATCGGCCACGCCGACGGTTGGGGCGCCACGTCACGGCTCAACTTGTACGGCCAGGCGAGCTCCCGCATCAGGTTAACCCCGCACAGGAACCGGTCGTCGTCCAGGTCGGGATGGTGGGATCAGGCAGACAGAAGCCCGCCCTCAGGACTGGCTGTGGCGGGCCAGCACCTCCGCGCGGGAGCTGTCGTCGATCGCCAGCACGCCGCCGTTGGCCACGTCGTCGCCGCCGATCTCGGTGAAGACGATGCGGACGTCCTGGCGGCGGGCGCCGAGGATCGCGACGGCTTCCTGGGTGACGGCCTCGACGAACTCGCGACGCTGGTCGATGGTGCGGCCACGCAGCAGCTCGACGGTGATGTTGGGCATGGAGCGTCCCTCCGGGGGATCAGGACTTGCGGGAGAACGGCTGATGCTCCAAGCTCTGCCGCGCCGCCAGCAACTGCTCGACGACGTTCTTGCGGGACTCGTCGTCGAGCCTGGCCAGGGGCACCGAGACGCTGATGGCGTAGCGGCCGGGCTGGGTGAAGGGCAACGCGACGGCGATGCAGGCCAGCCCTATGCAGGACTCTTCGTGCTCGACGGCGTAGCCATCGCGGCGGACCTCGGCCAGCAGGCCGATCAGCCGCTCGGGATCGGTGTTGGTGTGCGGGGTGACGGGGTCCAGCACGGCCGGCAGGAGCGCCCTGGCCCGCTCGTCGTCCATCTCGGCCAGGATCGCCCGGCCCAGTGCGGTGGAGTAGACCGGCAGGCGGCGGCCGACCGCCGAGAACATTCGCAGCGGGTGGACCGACTCGCGCTTGGCCGTGTAGACCACATGACCGCCTTCGAGCCTGGCCAGGTGCACGGTCTCCCCGGTGGCCCGCGCGAGCTCGTCCAGCAGCGGCGCCGTGCGGCCCACGATGAGATCGCCGTCGAGGTAGGCCGAGCCGACCAGCAGCGAGTGGATGCCCAGCGCGTAGAGCGTGTCGGTGGCGTCCGTCTCGATCCAGCCGCGAGCCTGCATCGTGCGCAGCAGCGCGTGGAGGCTGCTCTTGGGCAGGCCCATGCGCGTGGCGAGGACGTGGAGCGAGGCGGGTCCGTTGGCCGCCAGGTCTTCGAGAATGTCCAGCGCTCGCGCCGCGGACTTGACCGGCTGGGTCCCCCCTGAGTTCTCGCCCATGCGTTCAGAATACAGGATCTCATCCACATGCTTGACTCCTTGGCCATCCACCGTGATCCTGATGCATGAATCTCGTTCAGGTACATGAATATGTCAAGGAGATCGGCCATGGAGATCCGCCACGCCACCGCGCCCGACTCGGTGGAAACGGCCACCACGGCCGAGCTCCGCGATCGCTACCTGGTGACCGACCTGTTCGTCCCCGGCGAGGTCAGAGGCGTCTACACCCATGAGGACCGGATGGTCGTCGCGGGGGCGACGCCGCTGGAGGAGCCGCTGGCCATCCCCGCGTGGGAGGCGCTCGGCACGGACGCGCATCTGAGCAGGCGCGAGTTGGGCGTGGTCAACCTGGGCGAGCCGGGAGACGTGATCGTGGACGGGAGCGCCCACAAGCTGGGCACTCTCGACGGGCTCTACGCCGGACGGGGCTCGCACGTGCTGCTCGGCGGCGAGGGCGCCTGCTACCTGCTGGTCTCCGCACCAGCGGACGCGGTCCACCCCACCGCCCGCTTCAGCCGTGACAGCGTCGAGCCGCTGCCGCTCGGCGACGGCGATCGCGCCAGCCGGCGAGATCTGTACCGCTACGTGTGGGGCGGCGGCCATCCCTCCTGCCGCCTGCAGTTCGGCGTCACCGTCGTGCGCGAGGGCTCGGTGTGGAACACCATGCCACCCCACCTGCACGACCGGCGCACCGAGATCTACCTCTATACCGGCCTCTCGCCGGACGACCGGGTGATCCACCTTCTCGGCCGCCCGGGGGCCACCCGCCACCTGCTCGTCGCCGACCGGCAGGCGGTGATCAGCCCCGCGTGGTCGGTGCACGCCGGCGCGGGCACCGGGCCGTACGCCTTCGTGTGGGCCATGGCCGGGGAGAACACCGACTACGGCGATCTCCAGGTCGTGCCGCTGGAGCAGCTGTGACGGCTGCCCTGTTCTCGCTGGACGGCAGGACCGCGCTGGTCACCGGCGCGGGCCGGGGCATCGGGCGCTCGCTGGCGCTCGGCCTGGCCGAGGCGGGCGCCGATCTGGTGCTGCTGGGCCGTACGGGAGCCCAGGACGGCACCGCGCAGTCCGCGGAGAAGCTCGGCCGCCGGGTCCGCGTCGTCGACCTCGACCTGTCCGACCCCTGCCAGGTGCGCGCCACGGCCGCGTGCCTGGCCGCCGAGGAGCGAGTCGACGTGCTGGTCAACAACGCCGGGGTGATCGACCGCCGGCAGGCGGCCGACATCCGTCCGGAGGACTGGGCGCACGTCCTCGACGTCAACCTCAACAGCCTGTTCTTCCTCACCCAGCAGCTGGCCGGCCCGATGATCTCCCGCCGGTCCGGCAAGGTGATCAACGTCGCCAGCCTGCTGTCCTTCCAGGGCGGCCTCAACGTCGCCTCCTACGCCGCGACCAAGCACGCCATCGCCGGGCTCACCCGTGCCCTGTCCAACGAGTGGGCCGGCCACGGGGTGCAGGTCAACGCCATCGCGCCCGGCTACATCGTCACCGACAACACCCGCCCCCTGCGCGAGGATCCGACCCGCGCGCACGCCATCACCGACCGCATCCCCGCCGGACGCTGGGGCGAGCCCGACGATCTCGTCGGCGCCACCGTCTTCCTGGCCTCCGGCGCCTCCGACTACGTCACCGGACACGTCCTCGTCGTCGACGGCGGCTGGACCGCCCGCTGATCCCCGCACAACATCTGAGATGAGGCGACACCCCCCATGACCACCTTCCGCGCCACGCTCGCCCTCCTGACCACCGGCACCCTGCTGCTCACCGCGTGCGGGGGCACCGGTTCCGGCAGCGGCGCCACCACCGCCGCGCAGGCACCCGGCGGCGCCTGCAAGCCTGAAGAGGTCAAGCTGATCGGCCAGGTGCGCAACCAGACCAACCCGTACGAGGCGGCATGGCTGCAGGGCGGCGACGAGTTCGCCAAGAAGGTGAGCCTGACCCAGCAGCGGCTCACCTACGACGGCGAGTCGGCCAAGCAGCAGGAGCAGATCCGCCAAGTCCTGGCCACCGGCAACGTGCGCTGCTCGGTGCTGAACGTGCTGCCCAACGGCGACTCCGACACCACCCCCATCGTCAAGCAGGCCCAGGCCGCCGGCGCCTACGTGGTCACCCAGTGGAACAAACCCGCCGACCTCAAGCCGGCCGACTACGACAAGTGGATCGCGCACATCACCTACGACGGCAAGGAATCGGGTAAGCAGATCGCCCACGCGCTGATCACCGCGATCGGCGGCAACGGCGGCATCGTGGCGCTGCAGGGCATCCTCGACACCGCGGCGGCCAAGGACCGCTTCGCCGGACTGCAGGCGGCTCTGGCCGAGCATCCCGAGGTCACCCTGCTCGACCAGCAGACCGCCGACTTCGACCGGGCCAAGGCGCTCACCCTGACCAAGACCCTGCTGACCAAGCACGGCGACGCGATCAAGGGCATCTGGGCCGCCAACGACGACATGGCCCTCGGCGCGCTCCAGGCGCTGGAGGCGGCGGGCAAGAGCGGCAAGGTCGCCGTCGTCGGCATCGACGCGGTGCCCGACGCCATCAAGGCCGTCAGCGGCGGCACCATGACCGCGACGGTCTCCAGCGACGGACCCTGGCAGGGCGGAATCGGCCTGGCCATGGGCTACTGCGCCGCCACCGGCCAGCTGGACGTCTCCACGATCCCGACCAGGGCGTTCTTCGCCAAGCAGTTCCTCATCACCAAGGACAACGCCGCCCAGTTCGCCACGCCCAAGGTGGACCCGGCCGAGTTCGAGTGCGCCAACCTCTTCAAGCGCGCCACGGGCCCCATCTCGTGACCGCAGATCGACTCCAGACCTACGGCCCGACGGCGGCGCTGCTCGCGCTCGCCGCCGTCTTCGCCGTCCTGTCACCGCAGTTCCGCACCCTGGGCAACCTGCAGAACCTCCTGGACGCCGGGGCGGTGCTGGCGGTGGTGACCATCGGCGCCACCTACGTCCTGCTGCTGGGCTGCATCGACCTGTCGGCGGCCGGGGTGATGGGCGCCTGCGCCCTGGCCGTCTCGCTCCTGGTGGCCAACAGCCGCACCGCCCTCGACCTGGGCCCGCTCGGGGTGCTGCTCGTCGTGGCGCTGGGCGCGGCCTTCGGCTGCCTCAGCGGCGCCCTGTCGGTCGGGCTGAAGGTGCCGTCGTTCATGACGACGCTCGGCGTCTCGGCGATAGGCCTGGGCGTGGCGACCGTGCTCTTCGCCGGCGTGCAACCCGCCGTGTCCGACCCGTGGCTGCTGCAGTGGGCCAGCGGGCGCTGGCTGGGCTTCACCCGCGTCACCTACCTGGCCGCTGCCGTGGTGGTGCTGGCCTGGCTGGTCCAGCGGCACACCCGGCTGGGCCGTTATGCCACGGCGATCGGCGGCGGTGAGGACATCCTGCGGCTGTCGGGCATCCAGGTCGGCCGCTACAAGGTGGGCGCCTTCACCGTCGCCGGGGCCTGTTACGGCCTGGCCGCCGCGATGGTCACCGCCCAGCTCGGCTCGGGCATCGTGCAGGCGGGCGCCGGGCTCAGCTTCGCCGCGATCACCGCGGCCGTGGTCGGCGGCACCCAGCTCGCCGGCGGCCGGGGCGGCATCGCGCACTCCATGGTGGGCGTGCTCATCCTCACCGTGCTGGCCAACGGCCTGGTCCTCATCGGCGTCAGCCCTTACGTCCAGCGGGCCGTCCAGGGCGTGATCGTCGTCGTCGCCGTCGGCGCCACCCTCTGGCCCCTGCGCCACCGCCTGGAGGTCGTCAAGTGATCGAGGTCAGCGGGCTGCGCAAGGCCTACCCCGGTGTCGTCGCGCTCGACGGGGTGAGTCTCCAGATCCGCCCGCACGAGGTCGTGGGCCTGGCCGGGGAGAACGGCGCTGGCAAGTCGACGCTGCTCAAGGCCCTGGTGGGCCTCGTGCGCCCCGACTCCGGCACGATCCGGATCCGTGGTCGCGAGGTACGGCTGCGCGGCGTGGCCCAGGCCGCCACCGAGGGCATCGGCATGGTCTTCCAGGAGCAGTCGCTGGTGCCCAACCTCACCGCCGCCGAGAACATCCTGCTGGGCTGCGAAGGCTCCGCCGTACGGCTGGGCCTGTACCGGTGGCGGCGGCTGCGCGAGCTGGCGCAGGCCCAGCTCGACAAGATCGGCTCACGGGTCGACCCCATGGCGCGCACCGAGACGCTGAGCTTCGCCGAGCGCCAGATGGTCGAGATCGCCAAGGTGCTGGCCATCGAGGAGCGCACGCGTGCCCAGCCCGTCGTGCTCCTGGACGAACCCACCTCGGTGCTCGAAGCCGAAGAGATCGAGACCCTCTTCGGCCAGATCGAACGACTGCGCAAGCACGCCTCCGTGGTCTTCGTCTCCCACCGCCTCGACGAGGTGCTCCAGGTCTCCGACCGCGTCTACGTGCTGCGCGGCGGGCAGGTCGCCGGCGAGGTCGACCCCGCCACCGCCGGCGCGGCCGGCCTGCACCGCATGATGATCGGCGCCGAGGCCACCGGCAGCCACTACCACGACGACCTGCACCGTCCACCGGAGCGCTCTTCTGTACGGCTGAGCGTGCGCGGGCTGTGCGGCGAGGGCTTCACCGACATCTCCTTCGACCTGATCAGGGGCGAGGTGGTGGCGGTCGCCGGCGTGCACGGGTCCGGGCGCGAGGAACTGTGCCGGGCCTTGTTCGGCGCGCGGGCCGTCACCGCCGGTCAGGTGCTGATCGACGGAGAGGCGGTCAGTCTGACCGGCCCGCGCCGAGCCGTACGGGCCGGACTGGGTTACGTGCCGTCCGAGCGCAAGGTCGAAGGGGTGGTGAGCGCCATGTCGGTGGCCGACAACATGACCCTGCCCTACACCCGGCCTCAGGATGTCGAGGAGTGGATCGGGCGGCTGCGCATCAAGACGCCGGACCGCCGCACGCCGATCGGCTCGTTGTCCGGCGGCAACCAGCAGAAGGTGGTGCTGGCGCGCTGGCTGCTGACCGGCTCGCTGCGGGTGCTGCTGCTCGACCATCCCACGCGCGGGCTGGACGTCGGCGCCAAATCGGAGGTCTACCGGCTGATCCGCGAACTGGCGGCGGCGGGAGTGGCGGTGCTGCTGCTGGCCGACAGCCTGGAGGAGTGCATCGCCCTGAGCGACCGCGTGCTCGTGATGAAGGAGGGCCGCGTCACCGTGACGCTGGACACCCCGCCGGGCGCCAAGCCCGACCCGGTCGACGTGGTCAAGGAGATGGTCTGATGGCCGACGCCGCTCGCGTCGCCGGGCTGCGTGGGCGCCTGGCCGCCCGGGTGCCCGAGCGCCGCCACGTGGTCGTGACCGCCATGCCGGTCACAGCCTTCCTGGTGTTGCTGGCCGCGCTCGCCGTGGCCTCCCCCGCTCTGCTGGAGACCGGCAGCCTGCTCACCCTCGCCGACTCCGCCGCGCCCCTGACCGTGCTGGCGGCCGGGGCCACCGTCGTGGTCCTGTGCGGCGGCATCGACCTGTCCGTGGCCGCCCTCGCCTCCCTGGCCTCGGTGCTCCTCGCCTCCTGGGTGCCGGCGTTGTCCGGCGCCGCCGTACCCGCCGTGGTCGCCGCGTGCGCGGTGGCCGGGGCCGTCCAGGGGCTGGTCCATGTCGCCTTCCGCATCCCCTCCTTCGTCGTCACGCTCGGCGGCATGACCCTGTGGTCGGCCGTCGCCCTGCTCGCCTCCGGCGCCGCGACGGTGCCGATGCCCGACAGCACGCCGACGGACTGGGCCTTCACCCGGCTGGGCGGGCTGGTGCCCTCGGCCGTGCTCGTCGCCCTGGCCACCGTGGTGGCGCTCGCCGCGCTCATGCGTTTCACCCCGCTGGGTCGCTGGGTCCGCGCCATCGGCCACGCCGAACCCGCCGCCCGGCTGGCGGGGCTGCCGATCGCGCGCGTCAAGGTGATCGCCTTCGCCCTGTCCGGGGCCACCGCGGGGCTCGCCGGAGCGCTGCTGGTGGCGCGGACCTTCAGCGGCGCGCCCACCCTGGCCGACAGCCTGCTGCTGCCCGCCGTCGCCGCGATCGTCGTCGGCGGCACCGCGATCACCGGCGGTCACGGCGCGCTGTGGCGCACGCTGGTCGGCGCGGGCATCGTCACGCTCCTGCGGGTCGGGCTGTCGTACGCCGGGGTGGACGCCGCCTACGAGTCCATCCTGTACGGCGTGCTGATCGTCGGCGCCGTTGCTCTCACCATCGACCGATCCAAACTCTCCATCGTGAAGTGAAGGACTGACCCGTGACTCTCCCCGAGGGATTCCACTCCGCCGTCGCCGACTTCCTGGGCTCTCCCAAGCACCTGCTGATCGGCGGTGGGTGGACGGAGGCGGCCGACGGCCGTACCTTCGCCACCGTCGACCCGGCCACCGAGACCGACCTGGCGCAGGTGGCTCAGGCCGGCGATGAGGACGTCGAGCGTGCCGTGCGCGCCGCACGCGCCGCCTTCGAGCCGGGCTCGGCCTGGAGCCGGACCACCCCACGGCAGCGCGGCCGACTGCTGTGGCGGATGGCCGAGCTCATCGAGCGCGATGCCGAGATCCTGGCCCAGCTGGAGTCGCTCGACAACGGCAAACTGGTCGGCGCCGCCCGGGACGGCGACATCGCCACCGCCGCCGAACTGTTCCGCTACTTCGCCGGCTGGGCCACGAAGATCGAGGGCACCACCATTCCCATGTCCTCCTCCGACCGGGTCTATCACGCCTACACCAGGCGCGAGCCGGTGGGAGTGGTGGCGGCCATCGTGCCGTGGAACTTCCCGCTGCTGATGGCCTGCTTCAAGATCATCCCAGCGTTGACGGCCGGGAACACCGTGGTGCTCAAGCCCGCCGAGCAGACGCCGCTGACCGCCCTGTGGCTCGGCTCGTTGCTGCTGGAAGCCGGCTTCCCGCCCGGCGTGGTCAACGTCCTGCCCGGCTACGGTGACACCGGCGCCGCCCTGGTCGCCCACCCCGGAGTGGACAAGGTGGCCTTCACCGGCTCCACCGAGGTGGGCAAGAAGATCGTCGCCGCGGCGGCGGGCAACCTGAAGAAGGTCTCCCTGGAGCTGGGCGGCAAGGCGCCCAACATCATCTTCGCCGACGCCGACCTGGAGCGGGCCGTCGCCGGCGCGGCCCTGGCCGGGTTCTTCAACGAGGGGCAGTGCTGCGTCAACGGCTCCCGCCTGTACATCGAGCGGCCGGTCTACGACGAAGTCGTCAAGGGAATCGCGGAGGCGGCGCGCAAGATCCGGCTCGGCAGCACCTTCGACGACGCCGACATGGGGCCGCTCGTCTCGGCCGAGCAGCACGAGAAGGTGCTGGAGTACGTGCGGGGCGGCCTGGCCTCCGGCGCGGCGGCCGCCGCCGGAAGCGGCGAGCGCGCCCGGGCGGTCGGCTACTTCGTCGAGCCCACCGTACTGACCGGCGTATCGGAGGACATGGCCGTGCAACGCGAGGAGATCTTCGGCCCGGTCGTGACGGCCGTGCCGTTCGACAGCGCCGAGCAGGTCGTGGCCATGGCCAACGACACCCGCTACGGCCTGGCGGCCGGAGTCTGGACCCGCGACCTCGGCCGTGGACACCGGATCGCCGCCACGCTCCGCGCCGGGACGGTGTGGGTGAACGCCTGGCACGCCGATGACGTGACGCTGCCGCGCGGAGGGTACAAGGAGTCCGGCTGGGGGCGGGAGCTGGGATCGTTCGGCTTGGACGATTTCACCGAGCTGAAGACGGTGGTGGCCGACATCGGCTGAAGCCCACTGGCGGCCACCCAGTCAGCCCGACGTCGCGTGAGTCGTCGGCGCATCCTGCCGCATGACCTCGATGAGCGTCCGGGCTTTCTGCGTCCGGCCACGTCACAACCGAGGACCTTGGGGTGAGCCGGTTCTTGGGGTGAACGGCGTCGAGCGCGAGGTGGCCACTGCCGCGAAGCCGTACCAGAGCATCTCCTGCTCGTAGAGCTGCTTGGCGGGGCCGAGCGGGACCCGCCCGGCCGCGACTTCGGACAGGACCGTGGTGAGCAGGCGCGCGTCGTGCAGGGCGGTGTTGGCGCCGTCGCCGCGGCCCGGGGTCATGGTGTGGATCGCGTCGCCGAGCAGCGTGACGTGCGGGTCGTGCCAGGGCTCGATCGGCAGGGCGCTGCGCAGGCGGACGGGGAAGGTGGTGCGTGCCTCGGCGACGATGCGGCGGACGGCCGGATGCCAGCCGTCGATGGCGCCGTCGGCTGGGGTGATGGTCCAGGTGAAGTAGTCGCCGGGGCGGCAGGTGGCGATGGCCATGGCGGTGCCGGCCGGGTCGGTGATGCGGTTGAAGGTGTGGACGAGGACTTCTGGCACCCCGTCGAGCGTGGTGAAGGGCGTCACGCCGTACAAGGCTGTACCCAGGTCCTCGAAGGCGGCCTCGGGGAGCAACTGGGCGCGGATCACGGAGCGGGTGCCGTCGGCGCCGACGAGGAGGTCTCCTGTCGCCGTGCTGCCGTCGGCGAAGTGCGCCGTGTTGCCGGCGAAGCCGACGCACTGTTGGCCGAACCGCACGTCGAGGCCGGTCTTCAACAGGTCGCGCAGGCGCTGCCTGCTGATGCCGAAGTGCCCTTCGACCGGCGGGATGGGCTTGCTGAACTTCGGGTTGAGTAGATGGTCGGTGAAGACGAGTCGGCTCGCGGGCAGGAGGGCGTCTGCTCGTATCTCGTTGAACAGTTCTTCGGGCAGACATGCATGCAACGCCTGGCTGCCTTCGTCTTTGATGGACACGCGCCAGCCCTGGCCCTGGCCGTATCCGCGCTCGTAGACGGTCGCCGGGATGCCCGCCCGGTTGAGCCCCTGTGCCAGGCAGAGCCCTCCGATGCCCGCTCCGATGATCACAATGTTCATGTCTGGACGTTAGCTGTCATGACAGCTACTGTCTAGACATGCTTGGAGAGGGAGTGCCGTCCTTGATCCCGCAGCTGGCTCGCGAACTCCGGGCGCAGGTGGAGGCGTCCCTGGCGCCGCTGGGTCTGACCGCGCAGCAGGGCGCGGTGCTCATGCGCGTGGCACTGGGAGAGAACGCGCCGCACCAGCTGGCCGTGCTCGTCGGCACCGACACGGCGGGCATGACCCGGCTGCTCGACCGGCTGGCGGCCAAGGGCCTGGTACGGCGGAGCCCGCATCCGTCCGACCGGCGAGCCCAGATCGTCGACGTCACCGATGCGGGAAAGGAGCTACTCCCCCGCGTTTTCCCCGCCTTTGGGCAGGTGGGAGAGCGGCTGATGGCCGGGTTGTCGGCGGATGACCAGAAGCTGGCGACCCAGCTGCTGCGCCGCATGCTCACCAACCTGCACCGCGACGAGGGCTCGGACGCTTGACCGCCTGGCGTCAGGCGAAGGCCACCATCCGCCACCGCCTGACCCGTCCCGCCCGGCTGCTCACCTCCGACGCGCCGAGCGCCGGAGTGTGGGTCCGCCGGTCGCGGTGATCAGCGCACCAGGCTGTTGGTGCGCATGGCCGACAGGCGGGCCTTCACGCTCAGCAGGGCCTCGATGATGATGTCCTCTCGGCCGCGCTTGAGCCGGCTGATCGGCACCGCGACGCTCAGCGCATCGACCGGCTGGTGGGAGAAGGGGAGCGCGACGCCGAAGCAGCGCACGCCCAGGCAGGACTCTTCGCTCTCCTCCGCGTAGCCGAGCTGGGCGGCCTTGTCGATGATCGTCAGCAGGTCGCCCCGGTCGGTGATCGTGAGGGGGGTGATCGCCTTGATCTGCTCGGGCACGAACGCCTCGCGGGCTTCCACCGGCATCTCCGCGAGCATCGCCCTGCCCAGTGCGGTGCTGTGGGCGGGAAGCCTGCGGCCGATGGCCGAGAACATGCGGAGCGGGTACTTCGACTCACGTTTGGCGGTGTAGATGACCTCCGTGCCGTCCAGGCGTCCCAGGTGCACCGTTTCCTCGGTGGCGGCCGCGATCTCGTCCAGGATCGTGCTCGCACGCATGAGGACGGGGTCGCCGTCGATGAAGGCCGAGCTGACCGTCAGCGTGTGGACTCCGAGCCGGTAGGTGTTGCCCGTCTGGTCCGTTTCCAGCCAGTTGCGGGCGCACATGGTGCGCAGCAGCGAGTGCAGGCTGCTCTTCGGGATGCCCAGTCGTGTGGCCAGCTGCAGCTGGGTGCTGGGTCCGTTGGCTGCGATGTCGTCGAGGATGTCGAGGACGCGCCCAGCGGACTTGACAAGGGGGAGGTCGGCCTTCTTGTCTGCGTCCACAGAGCTTCCTCATCGTCAGTCATGGTGTCGGGCTCTTTTATCAGACTAAACCACGTTCACATGGATGGATGGGCCTGACTGACCACTCCAGAACGGCGGCACAATGTTCAGTTCTGGTTCACATATGAGAACTGAGCACCCTGTTTGTTCATATACATGAAACAAATTCTTGACAGTGTTTTTACGACTGTCGTACGTTCTGGGCGTCGGGGGTCTGTCCGAACCCTCATGGGAGCTCTGTATGGAAGTGCCCCGCAGATCAATCCGCTCTCCTCTTCGACCCCTCGCGAGACTGGTTGCGTTGCTGCTGGTTGCCGCGGCCTTGACGGCAGTCCCGGCTCCAGCCTTCGCCGCCCCGGACACCGACGGGCAGCTGCGGATCCTCCTGTTCTACAAACCCAACTTCCACGCCTCCAACGTGCAGGCCCGGCAAGCCGTACGCGATCTGGCCACCCAGCTCGGCGCGCAGTACAACCAGCCGGTGGACATCCAGGAGACCGACGATCCGGCGGCTTTCACCACCGCGAACCTCGCCGTCCGCGACGCCGTGGTCTTCGCCCAGACCGGCGGTGTGCTCTTCGACGCCGCCCAACGCGCCGCCCTGGAGTCCTACATCCGCGGGGGCGGCGGCTTCATGGGCCTGCACTACACCGGCTGGTCGGTCGGCCAGAGCGAGCACGACGTCAACCCGTTCTACGCCCGCCTGGTCGGCGCGGTCTCCGAGGGACACCCCGAGAATCCCGGGGTCCGGCCGGGCCGGGTGTTCGTTACGGACTCCGGTCATCCCCTGGTCCAAGGGGTGACCGCCAGCATCACCCGCAGCGACGAGTGGTACGACTGGGTCGTGAACCCGGCGCCCTCGGTGCGCACGTTGATCCAGGCGGACGAGTCCTCGTACGGCATGGGCCGGCAGGGTTCCTCACACCCGATCACCTGGTGCCAGCAGATCGACTCCGGTCGCTCCTGGTACACCGCGATGGGCCACGAGGGCACCGCCTACGCCGAGCCGTACATGCTCGCCCAGATGAAGAACGGTCTGGCCTACGCCACCAAGCTGCTGCCCGCCGACTGCACGCCGCCGGTGAAGGACCAGGCCGGCGCCTGGAGCGGAGTCACGCCGTGGCCGCTGGTCCCGATCAACATGTCGCTGACCTCGGACGGACGAGTGCAGTCCTTCGGTAGCGTGGGCGGCTGGTTGACCGACGCGACGCCGTACGACTGGACCGGAAACGACACGGTCACCCAGGGCGGGCAGATGGAGATCGACATCTGGAACCCCGCCCAGCCCCGGACCCTGTCGAACGTGAACAGCGGCCTCATCCCGAACACCACCTACACCGACCTGTTCTGCGCCATGCAGGTGCAGAACCCGCACGACCACTCCACCATGACCGTCGGCGGCGACGACGGCATGGGCGGGAACTCGCCCAACGACGGCGCGATCGGCGTCACCGGCTACACCACGAACAACGGGCTGCAGAACAAGGCACCCCTGAACTTCCCCCGGTGGTACCCGACCGGGACCACCATGCCCGACGGGTCCGTCGTCGTTCAGGGCGGCAGTTTGACCGGCGGGCCCGGCGGACGCGGTGTTCTCACCCCGGAGATCTACACGCCGATGGCGGGCTCGGGCTGGAAGAAGCTCGACGGTGCCAGGAGCCCGGCCGCGTACGGCGACGGCGGAGCCGACCACGCGGGCGCGGACGAGAACCGCTGGTGGTACCCGCGCGCGTTCGTCGCCCCCACGACCGGAACCCTGTTCAACATCACCGGCACGCAGATGTACGAACTCAACCCCGCGGGCACCGGGCAACTGACCCTCCGCGGCACCCTGCCCGCCAACATCGCCAACCAGGGCGTGAACGGCAACCCGGTCGGCGCGACCTCCACCGCCACGATGTTCCGTCCCGGAAAGATCCTCCAGGTCGGCGGCGGCTGGTGGGGCAACGGCGGTGGCCCGGACGGCGCTCGCGCCGGCTTCGTCATCGACATCACCGGCGGTACCGCCAACCCCGTCATCACCGCGACGCAGCCGATGAAGTACCAGCGCCACTGGGCGACATCGACGCTCCTGCCCGACGGCCGAGTGCTGGTCACCGGCGGAAGCCGGGTGAACAACGGCAACGACGGCTACGTCACCAACCCCGAGATCTGGGACCCTGCCACCGGCGCCTGGACCGAGGTCGTCCTGCCGCACGAGCACGCCCGGCTCTACCACTCCACCGCGCTGCTGCTGCCCGACGGCCGCGTGATGGTCGGCGGCGGCGGCACACCCGGCCCGCGCAACTACACCGACGTCGAGTACTACTCGCCCGGCTACCTGTTCAACGGCAACGCCGCCGCCCCTCGCCCGGTGATCAGCGCCGCACCGCAGAAGGTCGGCTACAACGGGACCTTCCAGGTCACCTCCACCGGCACCATCTCGCGCGTGACCCTGGTCCGCAACGGCTCGGTGACGCACGGGTTCAACAACGACCAGAACTTCCAGGACCTGACGTTCAGCCAGAGCGGCAGCACGGTGAACATCACCTCGCCGCTCAACGGCAACTACGCGCCGCCCGGTTCGTACATGTTGTTCGTCTGGGACAACACCGGCACCCCGTCGGTGGCGAAGGTCCTGCAGATCGACCCCGCCGTCGTCATGACGCAGCTGAACCCGCGCGTGGTCGACCAGTTCGAGTACCCGCGGCTGCCGGCCGAGTGGCGCACCAACAACCCGCCCGCGACCGTCGACGTCGCGGCCGGCAACACCCGGATGGTGCCGTGGAACGTCGTCAGCCAGGTCCAGCTCGTGCGCGGCAACTCGACCGGTCAAGGCGGTCTCGGCTTCACCGGCTACCAGCTCGCCCTGGGCACGTCGGGCAGCATCCAGCGCACCGTCAGCGATCTCACTCCCGGGACGTCGTACCGGGTCTCGCTGCGCCACGCCCGTGACGCCCGGTCGGCGGGCACCGCCCCGTCGACCGCGACCCTGTCGATCAGCGGGCTGAGCGTGACACTCACCTCCACCACGGCCCAGCCGTCGACCGCCGCCTACGCCACCTACAGCGGCACCTTCACCGCCGCGACCGCTTCGCAGCAGCTCACCCTGGCGGCCACCGCCGGGACCGGCGCCGGCACGATGATCGACGACCTGGTGATCGTGGGCGACAACCCGCCGCCGCCCACGACCGGCATCCCCATCCACTACGAATTCGAGGAAGGCACCGGCACGGCCGCCGCCAACACCGGCACCCTCGCCTCGGCCGGCCCGGCCGTCCTGACCGGGACCACCGGCTGGTCCGCCAACGGCGTGCTCGGCAAGGCGGTCAACCTGCCCGGCGGCTCCACCGCCAACGCGGTCGACCTGCCCGACAACCTGCTCCTGGGCGCCACCAACTTCTCCACCTCGCTCTGGGTCCGGCCCGACGCGAAGAACAACTGGACAGGCCTGTTCCACATCGGTGACGGGCTGGGTTCGGCGGGAAGCTACTACCAGATCCAGATGCAGACCCAGGCCTCCGGAAGCACCGGGCTGGCCGTCACCTTCAAGGGCAAGACCGGCCCCGAGGAGCGCGTCTACTCCACGCCGGCGCGAGATGTGGTCGCCAACCAGTGGAACCACATCGCCTTCACCCGCCAGGGTCCGATCGGCACCCTCTACCTCAACGGCGAAGTGATCGCGACCCGGACGAACTTCACGGTCGGCATGACAGAAGTCGGCCCGACGACCAACAACTGGCTGGGCCGCAACGGCTACCCGGACGCGGCATACGACGGCCTGATCGACGACGTGCGCCTCTACACATCCACGCTCACCACCGCCGACATCGCCGCGATGTACAACGAAGGCGTGTCGATCCGCCACACCTTCGACGAAGGGTCGGGCACCACCGCCGCGAACACCGGCACGAAGGCGACGATCGGCGCGGCGACGTTGCAGGGAACCACGTCATGGAGCCCAACCGGCCAGTACGGCGGGGCGCTCTCCCTGCCGGGCGGCGCCGCGAGCACGGGCAACCAGGTACGGCTGGCGGACAACATCGAGGCCGGTCTGACCAACCAGTTCACGGTGTCCTTCTGGGCTCGCCCGGACACCTTGCCGAACTGGGTGCCCCTGGTGCAGATCGGCAGCAGCACGGACACGTTCTTCCTGCTCCAATCAGCCACGAATGGAGGTACCACCGGGTTCGGCGCCACCTTCAAGGAGCCGGGGATCGCCACCCAGGAGCGGCTGCTGCTCGGATCGGGACGAGATCTACCGCTTGGTGCGTGGACGCATGTGGTGTTCACCATGAACGGGTCCACCGGGAAGATCTACTTCAATGGCGTCCTGCAGGCCACCCGTAACGACTTCACCATCACCATCGGCGAAGTGGGCGTGGGGGGCAACACCGCGGCCAACTACATCGGAGGCACCAGTTGGGGTGACGACCGTTTCGACGGGCTGATCGACGACTTCCGGCTGTACTCCTACGAACTGAGCGCCGATCATGTGACCAGGCTGTATCAGGGGCGTGGGTAACCGGCTCCGGTGCGGATCTTCCATACGATGCCGTTGATGGCTTGTCGGTGGTCTCGCCAGCGGCCACCTCGGCCGGGATCTGCCGGGAGTAGCGGCCGATCCTGGCCCAGGCGGCTTCGGTGAGTTCGTGACGGCGCACCATGTCACCGTCACGCCACACCCGATGAGGCGGCCAGGCCTGAGGTTCCTGGCCGCCATCGCTGAACCCGCAGCCCAGCGACAGCCCCGCCCGCCGCGTGGCCTGCTGACGACCCCGGGGCTGCCCGTAGTTTGAGCCCGACCCAGATGGTCAAGGCAGCCAGCGGTTGATCTTTCTGGCGATCGAGTCGAGCTTGGGCTTGAGTTTGCTGGGTTTGGCGTGCCTGGCGTGGTGGCGCGGCCACCATTGCCAGGCGGCCTTGGCTGCGCTCGAGGCCACGGTCCAGGCCATTGACCTGCCCCTGAGGCTGCCCCGTTGGACCGCGCCTCCCCCACCCAGAGCCAGATTGACGTTGATGAGAGCGCCACGCCCCATGTGCTTCAGATCTCGCATCTTCGGCCACTTGAAGGGCGCGCGGCCGACGCCCTGGTGCTTTCCGACGTAGGCGTACGGCTTCGCCTTCTTGGCCGCCCAGGAGCCGATGCTCGCTCCTGCGCGGGCGATGCCCCGGGCCGCGCCCCGGGCCACGGCGAAGCCGACCTTGACGGCGGCTCCGGCGCCAACCAGGTTGGCGGCGGCGACCAGCGCCATTTCGCCGGCCTTGCGCCAGTTGCCGGTGGCGGCGTAGGAGACG
The DNA here is from genome assembly GCF_013761175.1 of Nonomuraea soli. Taxonomy (GTDB): domain Bacteria; phylum Actinomycetota; class Actinomycetes; order Streptosporangiales; family Streptosporangiaceae; genus Nonomuraea; species Nonomuraea soli. The sequence continues at coordinate 1,480,475 of NZ_JACDUR010000001.1, read as the reverse complement.
GCCGAGATGCCGCCGGCGATGGTGCCGATCGGGCCGGGGATGTAGGAGGCGACCTCGGCGACCTTGGCGACCACGTTGAGCGCCTTCTTGAACCAGCCCCATCGGCCGTCGAGGTCGAACTGGTTGACCGGATCCTGGCAGACGTAGTCGTAGGCGTTGCAACTGCCGCCCGCGACCGGGTCGGTCTGGAGGAATCGACCCAAGGTAGGGCTGTAGAGGCGGACGCCCATGAGGATCGTGTCGCCGAGCGCCTCACCCGAGCGTTGTTTGCCGCCGAGCCAGCCGTACCGGACGTCGTCCTGCTGAGGACGGGCGATGCCGAACTCGTCGTAGTCGTATGTTTGCGGCGCGGTCAGCGCCGGGTCGATGGTGAGGGCGACGTCCCCGTGCAGGTTGTTGAGTTGCAGGCGGACATCGCCGCCGGCCGAGGTGGTGGCGACCAGGTCGCCGTCGGGACCCGACACCATGCGGGTGACGGTGCCCTGGGCGTCCTCGACGATCCACCGGGGTTCGTCGGAGTCGTCACCGTAGTGGTTGACCTTGCTGGAGGCCTGAGTCCACTGGCCGTTCACCTCGCGCTCGGTGACGAAGCCGCGCAGGCGGTGGATCGGGTCGAGTGTCCAGGACCGGCGGGTGTCGCCCAGGTGCTGGGCGGCCACCAGGTCGTTGACGTAGAAGGTGTTGGACGGCCCGCCTGGTGTTGTGAGGCTGCGGCCGAAGGCGTCGTAGGTGAACCCGGCGTCGGTGAGGCGGTCGGCCGAGTCGTGGGCGTGCTGGGAGGAGGGCTCGGCCGTCTCGCTCTGGCAGGTGCCGTCGGCCGCGGGGGCGAAGGTCTGCTTGTGCTTGCGGTTGGTGCGCGCGTCGTACTCGTAGGCGCGGCTTGTGCACTGGCCCAGGGAGTCGAGGTGGTCGACCTTGGTGAGGCGGCCCAGCTTGTCGTAGCCGTACCGCTTGGCCCCGCCGGTGTAGGTGTGTGCCACCCACTGCCCGGCGGTGTTCTCCACGATGGACTCGGCGTACAGGATCTGGCCGTCGCCGGTGCGGGTGAAGGTGCGCTCGACCGGGTTGAAGGCGGCGTCGAGCCGATCCTTTCTGGTGATCCCTCCGGGGTAGGTCAGCTGGACGGGCTGGCCGTCGGGTGAGTAGCGGGCGGTGAAGGTGCCGGCCACTGAGTCGGTGACGGAAGTGAGCAGGCCGCGGGGTTCGGCGGCGCGGTCGTAGGTGAACGACATCCAGCCGGTTGGGTCAACGACCTTGGTCGGCTTGCCGTACCGGTCGAACTCGTTGCGGGTGACGCCGCCGTCGGCGTCGGTGTAGCTCACCAGGCGGCCGAGCTTGTCGTACTCGCGGATGACGGAGACCGATCCCATGGTGGTCTTCACCACGTCACCCGTCACCGGGTCGAACTCGGTCGTGACCGGCATGATCGCGACGCCCTCGTCGGAGGTGATCTCCATCCGGGTGATGCGGTCGGCGCCGTCGTAGACGGTGACGCCGCGGCGAGTCTTGCCTGCGGCCGTCTCGGTCACGACCGTGGGCTCGCCGAAGCGGGAGTAGGCCTCGACGCGCTTGACGGGCAGCACGCCTGGCATGCGGGCCGGGTCGTGCCCGGTCACGGCGCCCGCGGCCGAGGTGACGCAGGGCTGGCCCGCCCATTCCGGGCGGTTACCGCAGGCCGCGTCGGCGGTGTTGGCGCCCGCCGTGTAGAAGATCGTCTTCTTCGTCCTGGCGTCGGAGCCGTTGGCGCCGATCCCCCATGATTCGTGCGCGCGCCCGGCGTCGTCGAAGACGACATAGGCGCTGCCGGCATCGGTCGTGGAGGAGGTCGCCTTCCTCAGCTTCCAGCCGGAGGTGCCGCCCTTCTCCGCGGTGTAGCCGTGCCTGACCACTCGCCGATCGGCGTCGGCGGGGTAGCCGTCGACCTTCGCACCGTCGATCTCGGTGGTGATCAGGTGGTAGGCGTACCCGTCAGGCTTGCCCTCGTCGTAGACGTTGACGCCGTGCGCCCGCGCCAGGGCGGTGGACCCGGCCGGCAGCGCCGGAAGGGTGCCCGTCGGGTCCGACAGGCCGGACTCCAGCACGATCCGGGTCAGGGGGCCGAGGGTGTCGATCAGGTCCAGGCCGTCGCCGCTGTAGGTCTGGTAGCTCGACAGCAGCTGCGCCCGGATCGCGGTGCCGGCGGGCAGGCTCAGCTCGCCGGCCAGCGTCGCCGCCTCTGGATGGGTGCCCAGGGCCAGGGTCCGGTTCGTGGCCTCCAGCGTGCGGACGACGTTGCCGAACCTGTCGTACTCGGTGGTGTCGATATGGCCGCCCGGGGTGGCGGTGTTGGTCTCCTGGCCGGAGGCGTTGAGGTAGTGGACGGTCGCCGTGCCGTACCCGCCGGATCCCGGCGCGGAGGCGGAGGCGAAATGCACCGCGGGCGGGGTCTCCGGCCCGAAGACGGCGGTCGCGTCGGTCGGGACGTCCTGCTGGGCCCAGGTGGATACGGCCGCATGGTCCATGTCATGCGGGCCGCCGCCCGCTCGGGTGAGCGGGACGTTGTAGACCACGTTCGTGGCCACCTCGCCGTCCACCTGGTCCTTGGACCCGGCGGCCAGCGTCGCCCTGCGCACTCTCAGCAGCCGCCCGGCCTGATCCTGCAGGGCCAGCGCGGTGATCTGCGAGGTGGACAGGACCTTGGGATAAACCCGGACGTCGTCGACGCCCCCGTGCCACAGGTTGGTGTTGGTGGAGGCGTTCCACTTGGCACGGCCGACGACGAACGGGCCGCTTGCGTCCCACGCCGCCGAGTAGGCGGCCGAGCCCTGCAACACACCGTTCACGTAGAGCCGCAACTGGCCGGCCGCGGCGTCGTACACACCGGTCAGATGCGTCCAGGCGTTCAGCGCCGGCGGGCCCGTCGACAGGGCCCGCACCGGGGTGGCCGCCTCGTTGTCGGAGGTGACCATCGAGAACGCCCACCGGTTCAGGGATGGGATGAGGTTGAAGAAGAAACCGCTGGTACGGGCGCCGTCCTGAGACACGGCCGTGCGGGTGACGGCCGCGTTGGTGGGGTGCACCCAGGCCGAGACGGTGAACGACTTGTTGGTGGGTACGGCAGGGCCGGCGGCGGCCAGCTGCTGTGGGTGCGTCCCGGTGAATCCGGCACCCCCATCGGCGGGGTCGGCGACGTCGTCGCCCGGCTCCCAGCGGCCGCCGCCCGAGAAGGCACCCGTTCTCGAGTTGCCGGACGAGTCGGTAACCGTCGTCCCGCTCATGTCGTCCAGGTCCCACCGCAGCGCGGGGGTGTCCACGTCGGTGCCGGTGTAGTCGAACATCCACGGCAGTTCGCCGGGTGCGGCGACCTTCACCACCCGGCCGGTGGTGTCGTAGTCGTAGGTGTTCTTCAGCGCTTGGGAGAGCCGCGGATCCCACACCTCTCGCAGGCGGCCCTGGGCGTCGTAGGCGTAGCGGGCCACCTCGACCGCGCTCATGGCCGACGCCTGCGGATCCCACGTCCAGACCTTCACCGACCTGACCCGGTCGGCGTAGTCGCCCTGGGCGGCGGCCGTCGCGGTTGTCGTGGTGGCGTAGTCGTACTCCAGAACCTCGCAGCCCCGGGCGGGGACGGCGGCGGTGCAGTCACCCACGCCCGCTTCCTGCGGGTTGATCACTCGCTTCAGCAGCGCCCGGTTGTCGGTGGTGTCGTACAGGTAGCGGGAGGTGCTCGATGCCTCACTGGTCCAGGTGGCGGTGGCCACGAAGGCTTGGCCGCGCTTGGTGAACTCGGTCGTCGAGTCGCCCAGCTCCGACAGCCGGTAGACCTCTTCGCTGACCTTGGTGAGGGAGAGGCCTTCGGCGCCGGGCTCGGGGAAGAAGGCGCCCGAGGCGTTGCGCGAGAACGTCACCCAGCCGCCGGTGACGGTGCTGACGTGCGCCATCTCCAGCTCGGGGAACTCCAGCGTGGTGTACTGGCCGTCGACGACGCCATCGCCGGCGCCGCCTCGCCACTGCGGCCCGAAGGGCGCGAGCACCTCGCGGACGGAGATGTTGTCCCAGTAGACCTTCTTGCCCGACCCGCCCGTGGCGCCGTTGTACAGGCGGATGAACGCCTCGCTGGCACCCGGCGGGATCTGCAGGTCGACGGTGAGTTCCTGCCACCCGTCGGTCCAGGCCGCCCTCCTGCTGGCCACCTCGCGATAGCCGGAGCCGTCCTTGTAGAACGCAAGGATCTGCTGCCCGCGGTTGCCGTACCCGAGGTTCAGGCCGGTCGCGGCGGGCACGTAGATCCACGCGCTGGCGCGGTAGCGGCGGCCCGGCTTCATGCCCAGGCGCAGCGCGCCGAAGTCGCCGCCCAGCGCGGCGAACGTATCGCCGCTGGCCGCCACCGGGGTGATCTCGAGCGAGTCGGTGCTGGATCCCTGACCACGGCCGGTGGCTCTGACCAGGGTGGAGGTCCCCTGAGCGTCGAAGCCGGTGACGTCGGCCGATACCTGCGTCTGGTTGGCCGACAGCAGCTGCCCCTGCGCAATCCAGCCCTCGGTGGGCTCACGCGATGAGGCCACCCTGTTCACCTGAAGGCCCAGCTCGTTGACGTCCGTGGCACTCAGGGTGTGGTCGCCGGTGAGGAGGTTGATCGAACCCGGCCCGACCTCCGTGGCCGCGGCGCCGTCACCGTTCGGGTCCACGGTGGTGCGTACCCAAGCGGTGGCGTACGGCGGATCGGCGTCGTTGGCCGTGTAGAGCAGGGCGCGGACGTCGGCGACGCCGCCGATCGAGCCGAGCGTGTCCATGGCGTTCCACGTCGCGTGCGCGCCGAGATCGGCCAGCGGGACCCGCGACTGGGTGATCGCATCGCCGTTGGCTTTTCGCAGGTTGGCCAGCGGGATGTCGGACTCGACGCTGCCGGGCCCGCGACGGTACTGGAACGTCACCCGGGTGTAGGCCGGGTCGTTCCGGTCCACCGCGATCTTCATCCGCTTGACCACTGTGGCGCCCATGTCGGGCTGCGCCAGACCCGCCTTGCCGACCAGGAACCGGTGGACCGCAGGGTTCTCCGACAGGTTGCCTGCCCGGTCCTTGGCCCACACCGTCAGGGTCCGGTGACCTTCCTCAGGCGGTGCGATCGACACCGTGGTATCCGTGGTGTCGCGAGGCGCGGTGTCGGTGTCGAGCTGGTAGCGGTAGCCGACGACATCGGCATCGTCGGTCGCGGGCCGGAAAGTGAAAGTGCCGGCCTGCCCGGCCTTGCCGTACCACCTGCCGTCTGCCGGATAGTCGGCCGAGGACACGAACGGCGCGCCGGGTTTGACGCTGTCGACCGTGAACTCGCACCACGGCGACCAGGCGCCTGCGCCCACACTGTCGGAGGCGCGGGCCCGCCACGCGTAGGCGCCGCCTTCGGCGAACTGGCCACCCGGCACGGTCACCGACGCGACCGTGCCCGACGGCGCCCCGGTAGCCAAGGCCTCACCCAGCTTGTCGGCCGCACCCGCCACCCGCCACTCGAACGCGACATTGGCGGCGGCGCCCTCGGCATCGCTGACCGTCACGCGCAGCTGCGGCGTGCGGGAGGTCATGTACGGCCGCGCCGTTCCGGTGGCGCAACTCGTCGTGGGGCTCGTGGAGGGGCTGGAGACCTGAGGCGCGGCGGTGTAGGTCACCAGCGCGTACGGGAAGACCGATGCCGTGGCGTTGATCGAGCGGAACTGCTTCCAGGAGTCGGTCCGGCTCTCGTCGGCCGCCTTCAGGCCCATGTATCCGACGGGGGCCAGCTCGTTGGCGGCCCGCTGGAAGAAGCCCCTGCCGTCGATGGTGACCCAGCCGTCGTCACAGGAGGAGTTGAGGCCCTTGGTCTGGGTGGAGGTGGCCTCGTTGAAGCGCCATTCGGGCTGGTTGTGCCAGCGCACGGAGGCGTCGAAGGAGCCGACCGACCACAGCTCCCACGCGGTCTGGGCGCAGGTGGTCGAGTACCAGTTCCAGAAGTGCACCGTGGCCGAGGAGACCTGGCCGCCGGCGAACGGCGCGGTGTTCCAGTGCAGGAACGACCGGGAGGTCCAGACGGGGTCGCCGGTGGTCCGCCCCAGCTCCAGCATGTTCATGCCGGACCGGTCGTAGTCCTCGTTGGAGCGCACGAAGGTGTCGAACGAGGGTCCGATGGTCACCTGCGGGTCGATCACGATGGGGAACTGCCGGTCGGGAGCGTTCAGCCACGCTTGATCGGGGGTGAGGGACAGCTCGCCCACCGTCTTGCGCATCCGCGCCGCCACCTTGGTGACCGCCAGCGGCTCACCCGTCGCCTTGTCCTTCCTGGCATCCCACATCAGCGGCTGCGGTGAACGTGCCCGCACCCGCCCGGCGGCATCAGTGAAGGCGAAACCGTCCGCGCCGTCGGCGACGGTCTTCCAGCCCTTGGCCCGCAACGCTATCGGCGTGGAGCGGACATGCGCGAGCCCGGCCCGGTTCTTGACCACCAGGAACTGTTCGAATCCGGTCGGCGTGGCGTTGACCACGAGGTCGACGCCGGAGCGAATCTCCGGGTAGGTGGCGCTCGCCCCATCCAGCTGGGGCGTGGGCAGGGCGCCCGTCCACACCAGCGCGACCGACCCGCCATCCCCCGCGGCTGTGGCCAGCTCATGCTCGCCCTCCGCCTTCGCCCCCGACAGCTTGAGGTCGCGCGGGTGCGCCTTGGCGGACACGGAACCATCGGAATGGTGCTGGAGGGTGAGATCGACCGTCGTCCAGCTCTTGTCCCGGCGGACACGGACAGGTCCGGCATGCTGCTCGGCTGTGAGCGTCCCTTCGGGGTTGGCGTGCACCCGGAGGGATTCCGTCGTCAGACTGGTCACCTCCACCTTCAGATCGCACAGGCGAGCCGTGGTGAGAGCGGAGGAGACGTCAGGCCGCTCGGTGACACAGGCCGGCTTGTGAGAGGCGGCGGCCGTGGCGTTCCGCGCCGCCTGGGCAGGCACCCCCTCTACCAGCCCCGCGGCCAAGCTGATGACTACGACCGCGGCCAGGCGCTTCAAGGCGCGGGCACTGAACATGGCGGGCACCAATCGTCGAGGGATCGCAGACCTGCGGAACAAGGCCGAGACGAACTCCGAGCGAGCATGAAACGGAGCTCACGGCGCAAAGCGAGGTCAGTAAAAGGTGCCTATAGGGTGTGCGGCTACAGGTCATGAATTGTTCGCACAACCTCGCACATGATGGGATGCGTTTGCCCACGTGGTGCCGCGGTGTGCCGGCTCCGCGGAGGCAGGGGTGGCCGACGGTCTCGCCCGGGATGTGGCCCGGTCCGACCCTGATCGGGTCGCCACCCGTGAGGATTTGGGGCGCGAGCTCACGCTGCTGCGCACCACGGCGCGAAAAACGATCAGGGAGCTGGGCGCGGCGGCGGCCATGCCGTACGGCACCCTGGGCGGCTGGTTCCGGGGCGCGAACGTGCCGCTGGCCTCGCAGGTGCACCAGTTCGAGAAGGTCCTCACCGTCTGTGGCGTCACCCATCCGGCAGAGCGCGAGCGGTGGGTGCGGGCGCTGGTACGGGTACGGCGGTCGCCAGGCCGCCGGCCGGCCGACGACCCGGCGCCGTACCGGGGGCTGGCGAGCTTCCAGCCCGGCGACGCCGACTGGTTCTTCGGACGGCAGGAGCTGACCGTCCAGCTGGTCGACCAGGTCTCGCCGGGGCTGACCATGGTGGTGGGTCCGTCCGGTTCGGGCAAGTCGTCGTTGCTGCGCGCCGGGCTGATTCCGGCGCTCGCGTCCTGGGCGATGCTGCCCCCCGGCGAAAGCCTGGATCCGGAGCTTGGCGACCGAGTCGTGATCGTCGACCAGTTCGAGGAGATCTTCACCTCGGAGATGCCGGAGAGCGATCGGCTGCGCTTCATCGACGAGCTGGCGGAGCTCGCGACCACGACCCCCGTCGTGGTCGGCATGCGGGCCGACTTCTATCCGCACGCTTTGCGCCATCCAGCACTCGCAAACGCTCTGCAAAGCCGCCAGTTCGTGATCAGCCCGATGACGGACGGCCAGTTACGGCAGGCCATCGAGGAACCGGCCCGCCGCGCCGGCATCGACATCGATCCCGCGCTGGTGGAGCTGCTGCTCCGTGAGATCGTCCCGCAGGAGGCGGGCGCCCTCCCGCTGCTGTCGCACACGCTGCTGGCCATCTGGGAGAACCGGCAGGGCCGCCGGATGACGCTGGAGCACTACCGGGCCAGCGGCGGCCTGCACGGGGCGGTCGCCACCACGGCCGAAGCCGTCTACGCCGAGCTGGATGCCGGTCAGCGGGAACTGGCTCGGCAGTTGTTCCTCCGGATGACCCACATCGGGACCTCCACCGCCGATACCCGCCGCCGGGTGAGCCGGGACGAGCTGGCCGACGAGATCGAGCCGGTACTGGAACGCTTCGTGGCGCGCCGGCTGCTGACCGTGGACGCCGACACCGTGCAGATCAGCCACGAGGCGCTGCTGTCGGCCTGGCCGCGGCTGCGCTCGTGGATCGACGCGGACCGGGCAGGGCTGCGAGTGCTGCAGCAACTCACCCAGGCCGCCCAGCTGTGGGAGTCCAGCGGCCTGGACTCCGGCGTGCTGTATCGAGGCGGGCAGTTGGAGGCGGCGCGGGAATGGGCCGACGATCCGGACCACCGCGCCGCGATGAACTCGCTGGAGCGGCGGTTCCTCGACACCAGCCTCCGCCAGCATCGCCGCCGGAACCGGCAGCTACACCAGCTTCTGGCCGCCCTTGCGGTGCTCGCTCTCGTGGCAGGCGGGCTGGCCGTCTACTCCCAGAGTGAGCGGATGGAGGCCGACCAGGCGCGCGATGTGGCGATCTCCCGGACCGTGACGATGACGGCGGCTCGGCTGCGCGTCACCGATCCGGCGCTCGCCGCCCAGCTCGCGGTGGCCGCCTATCGGATCGCGCCGACGCTCGAGGCCCGCTCCGGCTTGGCGGAGCTCACCGGCTCCCCGGCGGTCACCCGGCTGGTCCGCCCGAGCCGGGCCTCGCAGACAGTTGCCGTTTCCCCCTCCGGGCGGCTGCTGGCCGGTGCCGGCGCGGCCGTCACCGACAGCACGATCCTGTTGTGGGATCTGACCACTCCGCGCCGCCCGGTGCGGGTCGGCGCTCCGCTCAGCGGGCACACCAGTTCCGTCTACGCGGTGGCGTTCAGTCCTGACGGCCGCGTCCTGGCCACCGGCAGCAAGGACCGCACCGTCCGGTTGTGGGACGTCAGCTCCCCCTCCCGCCCGCAGCCGCTGGGCGCCCCGGTGACCGGGCTGGCCGACACCGTGTACGCGCTGGCCTTCAGCCCGGACGGGCGCGCTCTGGCGATCGGCGGCCGCGACGGAACGATCCGGTTCTGGGACCTGCGTACCTCCACCCTCTCCGCGCCGCGCACCGGCCCCGGAGGCGCGGTGCGGACGCTGGCCTTTCGCGCCGACGGGCGGGTCCTGGCGGCGGGCAACGGCACCGACATGGAGGGTGCGCTGCAGCTGTGGAACACCAGCGACCTCGCCAACGTCCAGCCTGCGGGCCCGCCGCTGGCGCAACCGAGCCGGATCAACACCGTCGCCTACCACGAGAGTCTGCTCGCGGTGGGCAGCAACGACGGGTCGGTGCGGCTGTGGAACACCACCCGCCCCGACAAGCCGGAAGAACTCGGGAAACCGCTGGTCGCCGAGGTCGGTGTATGGGTCAACATGGTCTCCTTCAGCTCCGACGGGCGCCTGCTCGCCGTTGGCAGCTCGAACAAGGCACGGGTGTGGGATGTCGGCGCGGCGCAAGTGGTCAGCGTCCTGCCGCACCGTGAACCGGTGACGGGCGTGCGGTTCGGCGACGAGGACCGCCTGCTCATCACCAACGCGGCCGACGGAGTGGCCCGGCTGTGGGATCTGCCGGGGCCAGTGATCAAGCAGACCGATGTCCCGATCGACAACGTGGTCTTCCGGCCCGGATCCACTCTGCTCGCCACAGCCGCGGGCGATATCCGGTTGTGGGACGTGGCCGGACGACGCCCGGTGCCGGTGACCCCGCCGCTGACCGCGCCGCCTCCCTACGACCGGATGGGCAGTACGGTGGCCATCAGCCCGGACGGGCGCACGCTGGCCGGCGGTACTCGACTCGGCAACGCCGTCCTGCTGTGGGACATCACCGACCCGGCCAGGCCGGGGCGCGGCAAGAGCTTGCTCGGTCCGAGCGCACTGATCCAGACCGTGGCGTTCAGCCCGGACGGCGCTCTGCTGGCGGCGGGCAGCGACGACGGCACCGTACGCCTGTGGGACGCGCGCACCTGGCAGCCGCTCGGCACGCTCGACGCCGGCTCAGGGCGGGTCTTCGCCGTGGCGTTCAGCCCGAACGGGCGCACGCTGGCCGCGGCCCTCCAAGGCGGGACGGTGGCGTTGTGGGACGTCGCGGCCGCACCGGCGCTCACCGCCAGGTTCATGACAGCGTTGGGCGACGACGTACGATCGGTGACCTTCAGCCACGACGGCAGGCTGCTCGCGGCGGGCAACGCCTCCGGCACCACCCGGATCTGGCAGATCACCGACCCCGCCCGGCCGATCCAGCTGGGGGCGCCCTTGGCCGGGCCGGACGGCAGGATCTTCGCCGTGGCCTTCGACCCCTATGACCGCACCTTGGCGATGGGCACCGGCGCGGGACAGCTGTGGCTGTGGGACATCACCCATCCCGCGCGCCCGCAGGGCCGGCTCGCCATCAACAGCCCGGGCGAGAGTTTCACCGAGCTGGCCTTCAGCGCGGACGGGAGCATGCTGGCCAGCGCCGGGGGCGACGTCCGTCTCTGGGAGACCGATCCGGCGCGGATCGCCGAGCGGGTCTGCCGCGAGTCCGGGGACGTCATCACCGAGGCCGAATGGCGCAAACATGTGGCCGACGTGCCTTTCCGGCCGCCCTGCCCCGCTTCTCAACCGTGACCACCCGTGACCGCAAGAGCGAGAGCCGTTTCTGCCCGCTCAGCACGTTCACGCTGAGGCTCCTGATTTCGTTCGCGGGCAGTGGCCGCACCTGGTGACTGCCCACTTCACCCGCCCCGGTGGCGCACTCCAGGACCTCCTCCAGATCGTGTGAGGAGGCCAATGGAGAACTCCGCGTCAGACGCAGTCCGTCTTCGCGCCAGCGCGGGACCACCTGCACGGGGTAGTGGAAGACGTCCTGGCCGGCGGCTCGCGCTGCTGCTCATGGTGGTGCTGGGAGAGTCGGTGGTCGCCATCGGCATCGGCGCGCATAGCCCGGACGGGCACGCCGTGGACCTGCCGCTCGCGCTCGGCGTCGTGCTCGGCATCGCGATCGCGGCCGGGCTGTGGTGGGTGTACTTCGACAGCGCCGAGGTGCGGGCCGGAGAGCGACGTCGCCAGCTGCTGGCCTACTACGCGTTCACCGGCGCCCACCTCATCATGATCATCGGGGTGATTCTGGTCGCGGCCGCGTGCGTGGTGGATGCTCGGGCGAACCCCAGCCAATCGGAGCCCTGGGCCGGTGCCATCATCGCCAGCCTGACGGACGACCTCGATCTCGCCCTCGCGGGCCGAGCTGGGACGTGCCACTTCGCCCGCCTCACAGACCTCTCCCAGCGGCAGAAGGCCGACGGTTCACCGGCGCTGAGCCGGGCGGCGAACCACCAGGAATCCATCAGGTGGGAGGTGTCGGCGGGCAGTTCGGAAACGGCGTCATCAGCCTGGGGTGCATAGCGACTCCCATTAGATGGCGGCGATGTCGAGGGACTTGAGCTTGAACTGCTTGGCGAAGGCGTTCATCATCAGCCGCTTGCCGAGCGGAACCCTGGTCACCTTCTGGGTGAGGGCACGCATGGCCAGGTCGCGCCGGGTCTGGGGGACGAACATCGTCAGACCCTCCGTACGGCCGGACCTCTGCTGCGCGGCGATGAACGGCCGCAGCCGCTGCTCCCACTCGCGCAGCGCGCGTGCGGTGTTGCCGGCGTTGCGGTGCAGTACGGTGCCCAGCAGATCCGCGCCGGCCAGTGCGCTGGAGGCGCCCATGCCGGTGTAGAGCGTCAGGCACCAGGCCGAGTCGCCGAGCAGGACGACGCGGCCGGTGTGCCAGGCGGGCATCTCCACCTGGTGAACGGAGTCGAAGAGGTAGTCGTCCGCCTGCTCGAACTGGCTGAGCAGGTGCTCCAGCACCGGGCCGGTCGGCTCGGGGCCGAAAGCGCGCCGTAGTGACTCGACGGGCGGGCGGCGGAACTGGGCGTCCTCGTCGCCGGTGCGGTAGCTGAACAGCACGGTGGGCAGGTGATCGGCAAAGGGGAAGATCCACGCGGAGCGACCGGTCTCGGCCAGCACGAGCCCGTCGGACAGCCGGTAGCCGGGGACGGGCTCCTTCAGCAGCGCGGCGCCGATGATGTGGTGGAAGGGGCGCAGGAAGTCGGCGTCCGGGCCGAAGGCCAGGCGGCGCACGGTGGAGCGCAGACCGTCGGCGCCTACCACGAGGTCGAAGCGTTCTGTGGTCTCGGTTGTGGAGCGCAGCGTGACGTGGACGCCGTCGGGGTGCTCCTCGATGGCGACCGGGGTCGTGCCGTAACGGATCTCGACGTGCGGGGCTACGGTGTCGTGGAGGGCCGCCTCGATGTCCCCGCGCAGCATCAGGCTCGGTTGCCCGGGCAGGTCGGCGTACCCCATGCCCGGCCTGCGGCGGCCGGCTCGGTCGATGTTGTAGGTGATGCTGTCGGGCGCGGCCCGGTTGCCGATGGCGTCGAGCACGCCCATGCGCTGGGCCGCGGTGCGGCCGGTGTCGAACAGGCCGATGAAGTAGCCGGCGGATCGCCGCTCCGGGGCGCGCTCGACGAGTACGGGCTCCCAGCCGATCTCTCGCAGGCGCATCGCCGTGGCCAGGCCCGCGATGCCCGTGCCGACGATCAGGACGCGGGATGCGTTCATATCGGTCCTCCTCAGGCATGTGGAGATGTTTCTCCACTTATGCCCTGGAGTATAACCATAACTGGAGATAATTCTCCAGTTATCCAGGTAGGCTGGGCCCATGACCGCCTCGGAGAAGTCCACGGACCGCCCGCTGCGCGCGGATGCGGAACGCAACAAACAGCGCCTCATCGCCGCCGCCCAGGAGGTCTACGCCGAACGAGGGGTGGAGGTCACCCTCGACGACATCGCCCGCCATGCGGGCGTCGGCATCGGCACCGCCTACCGCCGCTTCGCCGACCACGCAGAACTCATCGACGCGGCCTTCGAGTCCGAGGTACGCCAGATGATCGCCCTTGCCGAAGCGGCTCTCACTCACCAAGATCCTTGGGAGGGGGTCGTACAGCTCCTCCTGACCACCGGCGAGCACGTCGCCCGTAACCGCGGCCTGCGGGAGGTCCTGGTGAACCGCAGACTCGGCAGGGACCGGGTGGCCGCCGCCAGGGAGCAGCTCACGCCCGCGGTCAACGCCGTCTTCACTCGCGCCCAGCAGGCCGGACACCTCCGGGACGACCTCGAGGTGACCGACTTCCCCTTCATCCAGATGATGATCGGGGCGACGGCCGAGCACAGCCGCGACGTCGCGCCGGAGCTGTGGCGACGCTACCTCACCGTCCTTCTCGACGGCCTGCGCCCCGCTCGCAACAGCCCGACCCCACTGGCCCACCGGGCACTTGACCCGCAGGAATTCGACCAGACCATGGTGTGATGCGCTTCAGCACCGGGCGCGGACGATGCACTGGATGAGAAGTTCGGCCGATACCTCCCGAAACCGCGAACCTGGGAAACGGGACCAACAGGGATGCTCACGCTGGATGCCGTCGAACGCCCCGGGCATCACGTCCAGGAGATCCTCATCCGGCGTTGGTCCGGCCAGGCCCTCGATCCCATCCCACGGCCCGCCTGTTCACCGACGAGGTCGTCACCAAGCTCGGCTACGAACACCTCCGCCGCCACGACCGTCGCCACGATGCCGGGATACCGCTCCACTGCTCCCGCAAGATCACCGGCCACGGTTCGCTCACCACGACGCAGCGGTACCACCACCCCGACCCGCGACGCCATCGCCGCCGCCGCAGGAACGGCTCCGGATCTTGGTCCCAAACTGAAGGCGGACTGAATGATCACCACACCGGCCCCGACAATCAGAAAGGCCGGTCCACCTGGGCTTTCACCCTCGGCGACCGGCCTGTTCCAACCGTCGGGACGACAGGATTTGAACCTGCGACCCCTTGACCCCCAGGACATAAGTGCAGGACTCTGCGCTGCTCGAACGCCCCCCGGAGGCATCCCAGGACGTTCCCTCATCCTGGCGTTGTGCAGGCACACGCAACGCGTGTGGTCCCAGGCATTCCAGTGGTCCGATGGCTAGAACCACCCCGGCGAAGTCCACCGGTCGATCCCAGACGATGTCATCAGAGCCCACCACGTCGGCGCGCTCCCCCATCGAGGTCTGGATCCGACGAACGACCACCACCAGCGTCCTCATCCTCGCGGCCATCGCCGCGGTCGTGTCCTTTAGACACATGCACCACCTCGCGCTCACGCACGGAGAAGGTTCATTGGCAGCGGCGCTCATTCCGCTAGCCGTCGACGGCACCATCGTTGCCGCATCCATGTCACTTCTCCTCGCTAACCGCAACGGATCACGAGGAGGCCCACTGCCCTGGACCATGCTGCTCGTCAGCAGCTTCGCCAGCCTGGGAGCCAACACGCCGCCGCCGAACCAACCCTGATCGCCCGATTGATCGCAGGCTGGCCGAGCCTCGCGTTGATCGGCGCCTATGAAATGCTCATGAGCCAGATCCGCATGCTCGCCCACCACAAGCACGCCAAGAACAGCTCACCCCGCCGAAGCCAGCGCGGCGGCAGCGTCCCAGAGGGGCCTATCGCCCGCCCGAGGAAGGGCGACAACTCCGTCCAGCGAGCTGCATGGAAATGGGCACAAATCCACACCGACCCCACCGGGGAGCTTCCCAGCAGTATGGCCATCGCATGCGAGTTTGCCCGTTCTCCACGCTGGGGTCGACTGGTGAAGAAGGCCGGACTTGCTGGCGAACTGTAGCGATTCCAACATCGCCAGCTGTCGAAGGACGGCCAGCGACGACCGGCTCTTGGCCTCACTTTGAGACAGGCTCTGGCGCTCCCGTGGTGCGCGGAAGCGTTCTCCACTCCGAGCACAGAGCGGCGTCAGAGTGTCCAGCCCTTTCATCGCGGGCTCGGGCCAGTTGGTGACCGCCACGACCGGACGTTCGATGTACTGCGACGCCGAGCGGCTGGGCCGAAAAGGCTTCGAAAAGCAGATCCAAAGCGCCCCTGCCTAGCGTGCGATCGCATGAAGCGAATGCTGATCTCCACCTCCGTCGCCATCACCGCAGCGGCCGTCGCCCTCTTCTCCACCTCCCTGCCGGCCGCAGCCAAGGCGTCCTCATGGAATGAGTGCGGCTACAGAAATGTCTGCACCTACTACAGCGCCAACGGCGGAGGACGGCCCGCCAGGAAGTCCGAGGGTAACCTCGGACGCCACAGCGGCGTCCGTTCGATCTTCAACAACGGATCGCCGGGCGGCTGGGACCACATCAAGCTCACCTACGAATACAGGGCCGGTGGCGAGGTCCATCGCGCGGTCCGGTGCATCCACCAGGGCGAGAAGAAGAACATCGTCGTCCCGGGCGGTGGCCCCGTCGAGGTCATCTCCGCCATCTGGGTCTCCCCCTGGACCGCTCCCTGCAACGGCTGACAAACGACCCGGCGACCGGGGCAGCCGGTCGCCGAGGACACCGATGAGCAAGCTGGCCTCGTAGCAGGCGGCCAGCTTGCCCCATCAGTACTCGCCGGACGAAAGCGCAGAGGGGCAGCGCAGGGCAGCGTGTCGGGGAACGAACGAGGCCGTGCGTCCAACCTCACGCCGTACCGGCCGACCTTCAAACGACGACTCCCATGCGGTCGAGGAGGAAGCGATCCGGCCGCCAGCTGATCCGCGTGAGCGGCCTGGGGAGTGGATCGCCATCGGCTGACCCCCGTCGTGGGCTACGACATCCGCGCCCGCTACGGCCCTGTCCGCCGACTCGCCGGGTCGCGGCCTTCCTACCAGCGCTCAGGGTGAGACGGGGGTGTAGCGGCCAACGAGGCGACGGAGGTACGGCCGCGGATCCGGCCGCTGCGCACATACATGGCGGTTAGATGGGTGTATCCGGTGAAGGCGAGCGGGGGCGGAAGAGACGGGGTCAGGGGAGGGGGCGGTCGAGGATCACTGAGCGGGCGGTGAATCCGTGGCGCGCGTAGAACCGCAGTGCCGCCTCGTTGGCCGCGTAGGCCGTAACCGAAGCCCGCACCGCCCCGTGCCGGGCGGCCCACTCTAGGAATGCCTCGGCGAGGAGCGTCCCGGCGCCGCCTCCGCGGTGCTCGGGATAGACGTGGATGCTCTCCAGCTCGGCGCCGCGGATCGGGTGGACATTGCCCGGGCCGACGAGGCGGCCGACGAGGTGGCCCACCACGGTCTGGCCGTCGCGGGCGAGCAGGACCACGTTGTCGCCGGACAGGGCGCCTTCCGCGTAGGCGCGGCCGGACAGGGCGCCTTCCGCGTAGGCGCGGCCGGACAGGGCGCCTTCCGCGTAGGCGCGGCCGGACCGGTCGGCCCAGCCGAGGTCGGTCGCGTCCGGGTCGTGGCGGCCGGCGTCCTCGGCGACGAGGGCGATGGCGGAGCGGAGGAACTCGTCGATGTCGTCGTTGGTCGCCCGTTCGATGCTGATCACGGTGCGGATAGTAGCGGGTGAAGAACAGGCTTCAAGAGAGCAAGTGGGGTGGGGGACGGTACGACGGGACCCAGCTGCTGACAACCGCGACGCTCGACTCCGAGCTCCGGTCCGGGCATTGCAGGGGCGAACTCTACCCGCACATCGGCACCGGGCTGCCATTCCAAGACCATGATCTGATGACGCAGAGCGAAAACATCGGCATCCTTGTCGCGATCACTCATCGGCAGTAGCCGTACCGCTACGAAGGCGTTCGTAACGGTCAGATGGGCCAGACGAAGAAGCACGAACGATCATCATGCCGCACGGTCTTCCTCCACGAACGAGTGGAGACCGCCATGCCGTCCGGGGCTTCGCAAGGCCATGACCTTGCCGGACGGAATCATCGGCAGGCGCAGGGTACTGTGGGGAGCCGGGGGCAGCCCGTATCTCTATTGAGCCTAACCTCGATGGCTCCGTAAAGCGCCGGCTCATTGGCTTGCCTCGGGGCCTGGTCAGTCGCTTCCCCGGCCCAACGGCCCGAATGCCACATCCTCATCCTGCTCCAGGATCTGACCCTGCGAGCCGTAGGCGGTGACCGTGACCGGTGGCGAATCCAGGATGGTGAGAGGTCCGCCCAGCGGGTCCTCACCACCATCGGGGTCCGGGACTGATCTCCCCAGCACCCGGGCGACGAAAAAGCCGTTGGCCACGCGCGCATCGGTACGCCGACCGTCCGCCCAGTCGATCTCGACCCGTATCACGTCCGATTGCACCCGACCGGCGACGACCCGGTAGATGTCGTCTTTTTGACTCCGCTCCGGCCCCAACGTATACGAGTGCATATGCGAGGTGTAGGCGTCCACCTGAAGGCCCCCCGAGAAGCCGGTCATGTTCCCCGGAGCCTTGAACCCCCAGTAGGTGAAGATCGCTCGCTCCGCGAAATCCTTCTGTGAGGTCGGCGTGCATAGGACAAAGCCGGACAGGCTACCGACCAGAGCCGTCGACCCGGCCTCGTCGCGATACTCCACGAGCAACCGGAAGTCCTTGACCGTGCCATATTCAGGGAGGCGCCGGTTACCGTCCATGTTGTGCACCGGGCCTCCCTGGGGCATGCACTCGCGCACGGCCTGCAACTGCTGAGGGGTGTTGTCCGGCAGGCGTTCCATCCTCGCCCCGGTGACCTGACCGGAGCCTCCGGACGTCACCACGATCACCGAGGCGATCACCGAAGCGGCTGCGGCGAGCCCGGCGACTGACCATGACATGCGCCGACGCCGCAGGGAGCCGATCCGTGCCTGCCTGGCGTAGGCGAGCGCGTCAATGGGCCTGGCCTTCTCCGCCATCAGTCGCAGTTCCGCAGAGATTTGCTGCTCGTCGATAGTCATCTCAGGCCTCCAGGGTGACGGTCTTGCCGATCACCGCGCGCAACCGGGCGATGGCTTGGTGAGTCTGGCTACGCACGGTCCCTACCGAGCAGCCCATGATCTTGGCGACTTCGGACTCCGAGAGGTCTTCGTAGTAACGAAGCACCAGGACCGCCCTTTTGCGCGCCGGCAGGATCCGTAGCGCCTGGGCCAGGGTGATACGCGTCTCGACCTCGCGAGTCCGGTCATCTGTGGCCCGGTCAGGAGGCGATAGGACCAGCCGTTCGCGGGACCAGCGCGGACTTCGCCAGCGACCGACCTGTTCGTGGTACATGACCTTGCGTACATACGCCTCCGGATTGTCGCGGATGCGCCGCCAGTGTCCGGCAGTCTTGGCTAACGCGGTCTGGAGCAGATCCTCGGCGGCGTGCTGGTCGTTGGTCAGGAGGTAGGCGAGCCTGATCAGACTGTCGGAGCGGGTGGTGACGAACTCGGTGAAGGCTCGCTGCTGGTCGGGGTGCAAAGGTTCTCCTCTGGTCTCACCCACCTAGATGCGGGCGGGCTCGCGAATCTATGGCGTGGCGCCAGAGGGCTGCGAGTGCCCATTAATCATCCGGCCAGGTCAAGCCACAATGCCGGTACTCCTTCAGGACACCTCCGAGCCGATCACGCCGGCAGACGTCCAACGAGGTCATCCAGGCCGAGTCGATATCAGGATCAACGAGTAGAGCCGGGGCAGCCTGTCGCAGAGCCGGTGGGGCCGGTGCCCGTTGGAGAAGGTCGGACTCGCGTATTGAGCGCAGGAAGCCGGCTCAGGTGGTGGACGCCCGCTCGGGCTCCGGGGGGACGCCTTCTCGCTTGAGGAGCCCCCAGACCGTGGACGGCGCGACCTTGATGCAAGCATGGCGAGCTCACCATGCACCCGCCGATGTCCCCAGCCCGGATTCTCCCGAACCAGGCGTAGGACGAGTGTGCGGATGAAGCCGACCGTGGGCGGTCGCCCTCGCCGCTTCGGCCGGCAGAGGCGGGTGTGACGACGTCCCATCAGATCACGCTGCCAGCGCAAGACCGTGTCAGAAGGATGAGAAGCCGCAACTGGCGCAGGACCTCGCGAGGCGGCGATGTCAGGAAAGCGGCAAGGTAGGCCCGGTCCTCAGGCGCAAATCGCACTGTGGTATCAGGGCCGAGTTGGCGTGCAAGGACGGTGACCTGATAGCGCAGGACGAGGACCTCCACGTCCTTGTCCCGATCGCCCATAGACAGCAACCGCAGTGCGGCGAACGCGTGCGTAGCGGCGAGGTAGGCAGGTGAAGGAGCACAACGGATCATCCTGCCGTACGCACTTCCGCCTTCCGAGTCGGAGGAGCTCGCGTACGCCACGCGAAATCCCCGCAGAGCCATGACCTGGCCCGGATGCGTTTATCGGCAGGCGCAGTTCCACCGACCTACATCCAGAAGGCCCAATAGGTCTTGGTGGCGTCGAGGACGATCGTGGCGAGCGCGCCTGCCAGAACCCCGTAGAGCAGGTATCTCCGCTGGCTTCCCTGGCTGCGCTTCTCGACGCGGTCGGCAACCGTATCGATCTGCTGCTGGAGGAGTAACTCGAAGGCTTCGGCCTCTTCTCGACGCCGTTCGGCTGCCTCTCGGCTCGACTCAGCTTCCAGTCGATTCTCTTCTGCTTCTGCCGCGAGGCGCCGAGCTACTGCTGCACGTGCCCTCATCGCAGCTTCCAGCGCAGAGAGTTCGTCGAATGTCTCTTCCAGGCGAGAAGCAAGCTCGCCGAATTTGATCTCCAGGCTTTCGTCATCGCCAACGTAGCGATGGCCCCGGCCAGCTTGGACGTTGTAGGAGACCGTGTGGAGAAGATCTCGGGTCTCGATTGCAACGTGCCTATGGCGGAGCTGGCCAAGCAGTAGCAGCGCGACGACGATGAGGAGCGCGGGCGTCAGGAGGGAGTCCTGAAGGCCGATCGGTAAGGGGGCCAGCGTGAGACGAGATCACCAAGCTATACCCGAAAGTGGCGCACCTCGTTCGGCCTGCCTGGATCAGTACTGACTGTCTCTAGAGACAGATCATTCCTGTCACGACAGAGATCCGGCCATCCTCAGCGGGTGCGATCTTCAGGGCCTTGGCACCGGCGCGACAGAGCGCCACGCGGCGGGCTGTCGAGCCATACGGCGAACCGCAGGCCAAGCCGTGCAGATCGCGGCCGGAGCGACCTTGAAGGGCTGGCGCCTTCTCGCCAAGCCCCGTACGGACGCCTCCAGCACCACTCAGCTGCTGCGCCTACTTGTGGTCATGGCCAGGTGCATGCTGTCGTTCCACTCCCCGGGCACATGACGATGGGGATCGCACCCAGGTCCTCCGCTACCGAGGGCCGTCGCGCCTACTGGCTCGCGAACGTGCGCCGCGCATGAGGCGATCGTCAATCCCGCATCTCCACGGATGAAACAAACCCTCCCAAGTCGCACAAACCTCACCCGTCCCGCCCACGGGCTGTTCCCGATCATGCAGAGCTGCGGCCACTTTGAAGCGAGGCCCGCCGGGCCGTAGAAGGAGCAGCAGCAACCGATGAGCGAAGGGCCAGCCGACCCCCGAAGACGGCATACGACGACCGCGGCCGGCACGCACGAGTCCGTGCGTGCAGCCTTCATCTCCTTTATGGAAAGCGAGTCCGCCCGCCTGATCAGATTCCTGATGTACAACGGCGCATCCTTAGAGGACAGCAAGGACGCCGTTCAGGATGCGTTCCTTGACACGTGGAAGTTACTGATCACGCAACCAGCCGCGTGGATCACGATCGAGGATCCACGACTGTGGATCCGCCAGGTGGCGCGCCGAGCGCTCGCACGGCCGCGGGGACAGCGGCGAACCCAGGCGCCAACCGTGCCGCTCACGACCGGATTGCCCGGCCATGACCGGGCGGTCGAAGACGAGATCGAGCAGGCGGTGGTGACCTCGGATCTGTGCGCCGCCCTGCGGAGGGTGCCGCCGGACCAGCGACTGGCGATGGCCTACTACCTGGAGGATCTGACGCACCCCGTCATCGCCGAGCAGTTGGGCATCACCGAGCAGCAGTCGCGCGACCTGATCAAACGAGCCCGTACGGCACTGCGCGTCGCCCTGCTCGCCTACCACGGCAAGAGCGGTGATCCGCGGTGACGGACGACGAGTTCGACAAGATGCTGAAGCGCTCGGGAGAGGCACTCGAGCAGGAGATCGGCGCATGCACCGACACAGGACCGTCGCTGGAACGCCTGCTGGACGTCGTGCCCGATCCCATCGGCCTGGCGATGACCCATGCCCGGCTGGCGGACGTCACGGACGAGCTGCGTCACGCCGATTTTCTCGCCATCGCGCTGGCCGGGGCGTTCCCAGCCTCGGAGAGGGTACGCGGCACGGTCGCAGCCGTCGCGAAGGCTCTGGACCTGGCGTCATCTGAAATGACCGAGTCGATGCCTGAGCTGGTGCTTCTGGTCGCAATCGCGGTCGGACGGGCCTTCAAGACCGTCACCTCGCTGGCCGACGACACCGACGCCGTGATCGCCCGGCTGCTGCTGAACGTGCTCGCCCGAGCCCTGGCGAAAGCCGGTGACCTGTCGGTCGACCTCGCGGACGCGGTACCGAGTCCCGATCAGGCCGAGTTCACGGACCCCGGAGCGGCGTACTGGATGTTCGGGCTGCACCGTCTGCACCCTTGACTCAATGGCTGCCCGCTCAACCCACCCCGTCGATCCTCAATGCCTTCACATACTGCCGGACCCGGCCTGGATCCTGAGGGAAGTAGCCGTCCCAATCCTCATCCAACCGTCGCCACAGCGCCGGTTGCCCGGCTTCCGCTGAAAGCGGCTGGGCCGGGTCGGCAATCGCGGCATAGGACAACGACAACGTCACCGGCAAGTCCGGGTGGAAGGAGCGAACAGCCACTGCGGCGGGCCGCTCCAGCAGCCGCGGGCGCAATCCCGTCTCCTCCGCCAACTCGCGAGCCGCACCCTGGCGCGGGCTCTCGCCCGGCTCGACCTTGCCGCCGGGCGGCACCAGGCCGCGCCAGGGATGCTGGACCAGGACGATCTGCTCAAGCGCGGGATCCAGCACCCATACCTCGGCACCCAACGGCTCCATCGGCTTGGTCAACGCCGAGCGCAGCCAGGAACAGGCCTGATCGAACTCCAGCACGGCCGACTGGGCATCGAAGACGGCAGCCTCCAACGAGCGCTGCACCCACGGATGACGGATCATCGCGCCAGGCTACGTCCGGACACTGACAACGCCCCCTCCCCATCCGCACCCACGATTCACCACACCAACCTCCAACACCAACACAGAGATGGGGACCCGATGCCTTCTCGGTCATCACTCGTTCGATGTGGGTGATGCCGTGGGTGTGGAAGAAGGCGGCCGCGCGGCGGAGGAATGCGGTGCAGGAATGCGGCGCAGGTGTCGGCCTTCTCGTCGGGGATGCGGCCGAAGTCTGGGCCGACATCCACGAAGCCTTCCTGAAACTCGCCTGCGTCCTCATCTCCTGGCGACGTCTGACGTCATTACGTTAGGAGCTCTTTAGCCTGCCAGCCGTGCTCGGTGCCTTTAGGCAGCATCCAGTAGCATTCGACACCGCCCTCGCCTCCGGCTCCATGCAGCGAGATGAACTTGGCGTTGGCCGTGGGTGGTTCCTGTGCAACCTGTCGCCAGATGAACTGCTCCCACCCATCGCGTTGCCCACCAGGGCCGAGTGACCGAATTCGCGTGAATTCGATGTCGGCAATGTTCACGGGTGTTCTTCTGATGCTGCGGCCGGAGTCTGGGGGAAACGCTACCGCTCCGGAGTTCGCGGCCGGATACTGGCGGCACGCGCCGCTTTCACACCGCCGCCCGCAATCACGGCTCCTGGCCTCGATCGAACGCGCCGCGCACAACGGCTGTAAAGACGTGACAGCTGGCCCGCCACGGGCAGCGCGGCCGAACCCGCAGTTACCCCACCGGCTGGCTAACACACGCAGACCCTCGGGGCCCATCGTTGTAGGGAGAGAGGGCCTGATAGGGCCAAGCCACGCTGATTTCGACGGTCAAGGGTTCGCCATGAGAACAGCAGGCGACCACCGGATCGTGATCGGTGCTCTGCGGTCGACGGCGCACTCAAACATGGCGTGACATTCTTGGGCATTCAATGAACGGCGATAGCTGGGCGGTGTGGCATAGACGCATACATTGAAGTGGAGCGCGGCATGTAAGCCCGCGACTTGAAGTAGACGAGTGCTCAATGACTCACCTTTACGTTGTAGATTCGCAAAACCCACACCATGGACGTGAGCTACCTGAGCGCGTCAGCAGCATCAGGCACGAACCCCTCAGGCCGGCGCGGCGGCCTGCGGTAGCCCGTACTCTCCGGCCGCGTCGGGATCTCCAGCGGCGGCCGTTGCACCTCGTGGTACGGCACCGTCGACAGCAGGTGCGAGATCATGTTGATCCGCGCCCGCCGCTTGTCCTCGCTCTCCACCTCGTGCCACGGCACCTCCGGAATGTCGGTGTGCACCAGCATCTCGTCCTTGGCCCGGGAGTACTCCTCCCACCGCGAGAACGACTCCATGTCCATCGGCGACAACTTCCACCGCCGCATCGTGTCCTCCAGCCGGTCGCGGAACCTGCGCTCCTGCTCGGCGTCACTCACCGAGAACCAGTACTTGCGCAACATGATCCCCTCCTCCACCAGCAGCCGCTCGAAGATCGGGCACTGGTGCAGGAACCGCGTGTACTCCTCCTGCGTACAGAACCCCATCACCCGCTCCACACCGGCGCGGTTGTACCAGCTCCGGTCGAACAGCACGATCTCCCCCGCCGCCGGCAGGTGCTCGACGTAGCGCTGGAAGTACCACTGCGTGCGCTCCCGCTCGGTCGGCGCGGGCAGCGCCACGATCCTCGCCACGCGCGGGTTCAGATACTCCGCCACCCGCTTGATCGTGCTGCCCTTCCCCGCCGCGTCCCGGCCCTCGAAGATCACCACCAGGCGCTCGCCCTCGGCCTTGACCCACTCCTGGAGCTTGACCAGCTCCGCCTGGAGCCGGACGAGCTCCTTCTCGTACGGCTTGCGCCGCACCTTGCCCTTGCCCATCTGCCACCCTCGTCGCACGTCACGAAGCCTCCAAAACGCATCATGACATGTCGCGACTCCGATAGGTCACACCCTAAACAAATGCCGAAACCAATAAATACTGAATTGCACCATAATAAATAAATGTGCAGTTAAGGTCCTAGGTTACAAAAGCCAGAGTCCAGTGGCACTTGAGCGAACAATAATGCGTCGTCAAAGTTCAAGGTGTTCAAGAATTCACGTGGCCCCAAGAAAGGACACCCTTGAATCGCCTGCAGAAAACGTCGACCATCCTCGCCACCACAATCCTCGCCGCAGCGACCGTCCTGGCTGCTCCAAGCCTCGGGTCGACTATCGGGACCACTTCCGCCGACATCTACGAGAGGACCGACTACTACCTGTTCAGTGCCAGCCTCGAAGAATTCGCCGGCGTCTGGAACGCTCAGCCGAAATCAGGGGCCGACGCCCTCCTGTCCTGGTCGGCCGACGACTGCTCGAAATCTCCCGACGCATTCCTGGGACGCAAATTCGACGACGCCTGCCGACGGCATGATTTCGGATACCGCAACTACAAGCTCCAGGGGCGCTTCACCGAAGCAAACCGCAGGCGCATCGACGACACCCTGAGGAGCGATCTCCTCAAGGCCTGCGGCAACGGCTCCTCCCTCTCGGCACGTGCGTGCCGTACGACCGCCAGGCTGTACCGCAGGGTGGTCCGCATAGCCGGCGACTGGTTCGCCAAGGGCCGTATCCCCGTGGCCGTGGTCATTCCCAGCAGCCGCAGCGGCCGCTGCCTCGACGCACCACGGTCATCGGCCGCCAACGGCACGCCGGTGAGCTTGTGGGACTGCAACAACCAGAATCGGAGGAACGGAGTCCAGACCGCCGCCTTCAGGAACATCAAGGGGATGGGCACCCTGGAGTTCGCCGTCAACGGCGGCCGGAAGTGCCTGGACGCCGATCTCAACACCATCGGCGGCAACGGCACCAAGGTCCAGCTGTGGGACTGCAACGGACAGTCCCAGCAGTTCTGGATCGTCACCGGCAAGGATCATCGGGGTTACGAAATCCGCAACGGCCGAGATGTCACGAAGTGCCTGGACGCCGACCTCAACACCATCGGCGGCAACGGCACAAGGGTCCAACTGTGGGACTGCAACGGACAGTCCCAGCAGCGGTGGCGCACGCTCTACTGGTGACGGTGAGGGCGGCATGGGTCACGGCCATGGCGACCCCATGCCGCCCCCTTCCACGCGACCGGCTGGCCCGGCTACCAGCCGCGCCGGGCCGGCGGTGCGCCTGTGTCCCGGCTGCGGTAGACCACGTACGGCCGGGTGAGGTACCCGATCGGCGCGGTCAGCATGTGCACCAGCCGGGTGAACGGCCAGATCGCGAACAGCGCCAGCGCGCTCAGCGCGTGCAGCTGGAACAGCAGTGGCGCGCCTGCCATCAGCGACGGATCAGGGCTCAGGTAGAACACCGAGCGGAACCACGGCGAGATGGTCGTGCGGTAGTCGTAGCCGCCGCCGACGATGTTCGCCATCACCGTCGCCGCCAGCCCGAGCGCGATGGTCAGTCCCAGGGCCGCGTACATGAGCTTGTCGTTGCGGGTGGTGGCGGTGAACACGGGCCCGACGGTGCGGCGGCGGTAGACGAGGATGGCTAGCCCGCCGAGCGTGGCGACGCCCGCGATGGTGCCCAGCGTGACGGCCACCACGTGGTAGACCTCCTCACCGATCCCGATCGCCTCGGTCCAGCTCTTGGGGATGACCAGCCCGCCGATGTGGCCGAGCAGCACGACGAGGATCCCGAAGTGGAACAGCGGGCTGCCGATGCGCAGCAGCCTCGACTCGTACAGCTGCGACGAGCGCGTGGTCCAGCCGAACTTGTCGTAGCGGTAGCGCCAGACGTGGCCGAGCACGAACACGGTGAGCGCCACGTAGGGCGCTACGACCCACAGCAGGACGTTCATTGCGACGCCTCCGTGACCGTGTAGGGTTCCAGGCCG
Organism: Nonomuraea soli; assembly: GCF_013761175.1. Taxonomy (GTDB): domain Bacteria; phylum Actinomycetota; class Actinomycetes; order Streptosporangiales; family Streptosporangiaceae; genus Nonomuraea; species Nonomuraea soli. The sequence continues at coordinate 1,454,351 of NZ_JACDUR010000001.1, read as the reverse complement.
ACTTCCTCGGCCGGCGGTCCTTCGGCCGCCAGGCGCAGGGCCGCCGCCCGCTCGCGGGCACCGGCCGGTGGAAGCGTCGCCGACACCGCGCCCACCACGTCCGCGTACGGCGAGCGTTCCTCCTCCAGCGCCGTGCGCAGCAACTCCAGCCCCGCACGGTGCTCGCGCAGCAAGCGCAGAGCCTGCTGGACGGCCCCGCGGCCGGACAGCTCGCACACCACGGCCAGGTGGTCGGGCAGCTCGCCGTCGGCGGGCTCGAACCCGGCTTCGCGCATGGCGTGCTTGAAGCGCAGCAGCGCCCCGCCTCGTTTGCGGGTGTCGCCGTAGGCGTAGTAGGTCAGGTAGAGGCAGCAGCGCCGTTTGAGGTCGAAGGTCTCCACGTAGTGGCGGGCCAGTTCGCCGGGGACCGTGTTCTCGACATGTCGCAGGAAGGCGGTCAGCAGCGAGCGGGCCTCCCCCACCGGCAGCCCCGCCACCGCGTCGGACAACACGGCGCGCGCGCCGTACAGCCGCTCGTCGGGGTAGCCGAGCAGCACCGAGGCCACCAGGTGGGTGGTCCGCAGATCGTTCATGACGACTCCTGGTCGCGCTTGGGGAAGAGGCCTTCCGGGGTGCCCTTGCCGTCCCAGTTGAGCAGGTTGACCCGGCCGCGCAGGTCGTGTTCGTCGCCTTCCTGGCGCTGGCGCAGAGCGTGGAAGTTCTCGACCGCGACGGGAGCGGGCAGGCCGGAGGCCTCGCCGAACGGTCCGGCCATGCCAGGCCCTCCGTCGTAATCGAGGCTGCAGCCGGTGGCGCTCTCCTCCAGCTGCCTGCCCTGCTCGGCGTGGGCCTTGGGGATGACGTAGCGCTCGGCGTAGGGGGCCAGGGCCAGCAGGCGGTGCATCCCCTCGATCTGCGGGCCGGTCATCCCCACCGCGGTGGCGATCGACTCGTCGGCCTTCTGACCGAGGTTGAGCCGCCGCATGTAGGAGCGCATGGCGGCCAGCCGCTGCAAGACGCCGCGGACCGGCGCGGGGTCGCCGGCGGTGAACAGCTCCGCGAGGTAGCCGATGGGGATGCGCAGGGCGTCGATCGCGCCGAACAGGTTGCCCGCGTCCTCGCCGTCGTGGCCGGTCCCGGCCAGCACGTCGACCACGGGTGACAGGGGCGGGATGTACCAGACCATCGGCATCGTGCGGTACTCGGGATGCAGGGGCAGCGCCACGCCGTACTCGAAGATCAGCTTGTGGATCGGCGAGCTGCGGGCCGCCTCCAGCCAGTCGTCGGGGATCCCCTCGGCCCGCGCCGCGGCGATCACTTCGGGGTCGTGCGGGTCGAGCATAACGCCACGCTGGGCCTCGTACAGGTCCTTCTCGTCCTGGACCGACGCCGCTTCGGCGACGCGGTCGGCGTCGTAGAGGATCAGGCCGAGATAGCGCAGGCGGCCCACGCAGGTCTCCGAGCACACGGTCGGGATGCCGACCTCCACCCGCGGGTAGCACATCGTGCACTTCTCGGCCTTGCCGGTGCGGTGGTTGAAGTACACCTTCTTGTAAGGGCAGCCGGTCACGCACATGCGCCAGCCGCGACAGCGGTCCTGGTCGACGAGCACGATGCCGTCCTCCGAGCGCTTGTACATCGCGCCTGACGGGCAGGAGGCCACGCAGGAGGGGTTGAGGCAGTGCTCGCAGATGCGCGGCAGGTAGAACATGAACGCCCGCTCGAACTCCAGCTTGACCTGGTCGGACACCTTGCGCAGCACCGGGTCGGGCGAAGGGTCGCCGGCGAGGTTGTCGTCCCAGTTCGCACTCCAGGTGATCTTGGTCGGTTCGCCGCTGATCAGCGACCTGGGCCGGGCGACCGGGGTGTCCTGGGTGGCGGGGGCGGAGAAGAGGCGGTCGTAGTCATAGGTCCAGGGCTCGTAGTAGTCCTGGATGGACGGCATGAGCGGGTTGGCGAAGATGGTGAGCAGTTTGCGGAGCCGCCCGCCGGCCTTGAGGCGCAGGCGTCCGCGCCGGTTGAGCTCCCAGCCGCCCTTCCACCTTTCCTGGTCCTGGTAGGTACGGGGGTAGCCCTGGCCTGGGCGGGTCTCGACGTTGTTGAACCAGACGTACTCGACGCCCGCGCGGTTGGTCCAGGCCTGCTTGCACGTGACCGAGCAGGTGTGGCAGCCGATGCACTTGTCCAGGTTCATGACCATGGCCAGCTGTGCCATGACGCGCATCAGTAGTCGACCTCCTGGGAGCGGCGGCGGATCACGGTGACCTCGTCGCGCTGGTTGCCGGTGGGTCCGAGGTAGTTGAAGGCGAAGCTGAGCTGGGCGTAGCCGCCGATGAGGTGGGTGGGCTTGACCAGCAGCCGGGTCAGCGAGTTGTGGATGCCTCCGCGCCTGCCGGAGGTCTCAGACTTGGGGACGTCCACCACGCGTTCCTGGGCGTGATACATGTACACGGTTCCCTCCGGCATGCGGTGCGAGACCACCGCGCGGGCCACGACGACGCCGTTGCGGTTGACGGCCTCGACCCAGTCGTTGTCGCAGACGGCGGCCTTCGCGGCGTCCTGCGGCGACATCCAGATGGTCGGCCCGCCGCGTGACAGGGTGAGCATCAGCAGGTTGTCCTGGTATTCGGAGTGGATCGACCACTTGGAGTGCGGGGTGAGATAGCGCACCAGCACGCCCTCGGCCTTCTCCGGCCCGAACATCGCGGTCATGTTGAGCGGCGGCCGGTAAACGGGCAGGGCCTCGCCCGCCTCGTGGATCCAGTCGTGGTCGAGGTAGAAGTGCTGGCGCCCGGTGAGGGTGTGCCAGGGTTTGCGGTGCTCCACGTTGATGGTGAAGGCGGAGTACCGGCGCCCGCCGCTCTCGCTGCCCGACCACTCGGGTGAGGTGATCACCGGCACGGGCCTGGACTGGGTGTCGGCGAAGGTGATCTGCCTGTGCTCGTCGGCCAGCCCGTCGAACGAGGTTCCCGTACGGCGGGCCAGCGTGGCGAAGCCCTGTGCGGCCAGATGCCCGTTGGTGGTACCCGACAGGGCCAGGATGGCCTCGCACATGTCCACGTCGCGGGCCAGCGAGGGCCGCCCCTCCGCGGTGGCGCCGTTGATGCGGCGCAGCCGTTCGACCTCGGCCGACAGGTCGTAGGTCAGGCCCTTGGTGGTGGCGCCGAGCCGATCGGCCAGCGGCCCGAGCGCCGCCATCTTGCGCGCGACGGCACCGTAGTCACGCTCTACGGCGACGAGTTTGGGGAAGTCGCGTCCCGGTGTGGGGGTACGGCCAGTGGCCCTCCAGTCGTGCACCCGTCCGTGCGGGCTGGCCAGCTCGTCGGGGGTGTCGTGCAGCAGCGGAACGGCCACGACATCGGTGCGGGTGCCCAGATGGTGCTCGGCCAGCGCGCTGAAGGCCTCGGCGATGGCGTGGAAGGCGGCGAAGTCGGTGCGGGTCTGCCAGGGCGGGTCGATCGCCGGGGTGAAGGCGTGCACGAACGGGTGCATGTCGGTCGACGACAGGTCATGCTTCTCGTACCAGGTGGCGGCGGGCAGCACGATGTCGGAGAACAGGGTGGTGGACGTCATCCGGAAGTCCAGCGACAGCAGCAGGTCGAGCTTGCCCTGTGGCGCCTCCTCGTGCCAGGTCACATCGTGCGGCCGCTGCTCGGGCGCCGCCTCCTCGGCGCGCACGGAGGAGTCCGTGCCGAGCAGGTGGCGCAGGAAGTACTCGTTGCCCTTGGCCGAGGAGCCGAGCAGGTTGGCCCGCCACACCGTCAGCACCCGAGGCCAGTTCCGCGGGGCGTCGGGGTCCTCGCAGGCGAATCCCAGCCGGCCGGCGGCGACCTCCTCGGCGACGTAGGCGGCCACATCCTCTCCCGCCTCGTCGGCCAGGTCGAGAGGGTTGCGGTCGAAGGTGGGATAGGAGGGCATCCAGCCCATCCGCGCCGACTGCGACAGCAGGTCGGCCGTGGCCTTGCCGGCGAACCTGCCCTGACCCAGTGGTGAGGAGACGACGTCGGCGGTGTAGGTGTCGTAACGCCACTGGTCGGTGTGCAGGTACCAGAAGGCGGTGCCGATCATCTGCCTGGGCGGACGCGACCAGTCGAGGCCGAAGGCGAGCTGCGCCCACCCGGTGACGGGACGGCACTTCTCCTGGCCGACGTAGTGCGCCCACCCTCCCCCGTTGACGCCCTGGCAGCCGGTCAGCGTGGTCAGCGCCAGGAACGAGCGGTAGATCGTGTCGGAGTGGAACCAGTGGTTCGTCCCCGCCCCCATGATGATCATGGATCGGCCGCCCGAGTCCTCGGCACTGCGGGCGAACTCCCGCGCGATACGCGCCGCCGCGGCCGCGGGCACGCCCGTGATGGCCTCCTGCCAGGCGGGCGTGTACGGCTCGGCGGCGTCGTCATAGCCCTGCGGCCACGTCCCGGGCAGTCCGTCGCGGGGCACGCCGTACTGGGCGAGCATCAGGTCGAACACCGTGGTCACCAGCTGCCCGTTGACCCGCCGCGCCGGCACTCCCCTGCGCAGCACGCCGTCGGTGTCGAAGCGGGGCAGCAGCACCTCGGCCGGCTCACCGCCGAGCAGCGACAGCAGGGGCTCCACCTCGCCGAGGTCGAGGTTCCAGCGCCCCTGTCCCTGTTCGGAGTAGCGGAAGGCGAGCGAGCCGTTCGGCACGACGGGCTCTCCGTCGCGGGCATCCAGCAGCACCGTGGCGAAGGCCGCCTCCTCGCCCTCCTGACCCAGGTCGGCGGCGGTGAGGAACTTGTCGGGCACGTAAGCGCCGTCACGCTCGCTCAGCCGTACGAGGAAGGGCAGGTCGGTGTAGCGCCTGACGTAGTCGTCGAAGGCGGGCGTGAGCCGGTCGGCGAAGAACTCCTTGAGGATCACGTGGCCCATGGCCATGGCCAGGGCGCCGTCGGTGCCGGGATGCGGTGCAAGCCACTCGTCGGCGAACTTGGCCGCGTCGTTGTAGTCGGGCGACAGGACGACGACCTTCTGGCCCCGGTAACGAGCCTCGGTCATGTAGTGGGCGTCGGGTGTGCGGGTGACCGGGACGTTGGAGCCCCAGAGCATCAGGTAGGCGGCGTCCCACCAGTCGGCCGACTCGGGCACGTCGGTCTGGTCGCCGAACATCTGCGGCGAGGCGACCGGGAGGTCGGCGTACCAGTCGTAGAACGACAACATCGACCCGCCGATCAGCGAGACGAAGCGGGCGCCGGCCGCGTGCGAGGCCATCGACATCGCCGGGATCGGAGAGAATCCGGCCACCCGGTCCGGCCCGTAGGACTTGATCGTGTGCACGTGAGCCGCAGCGATGATCTCGCAGGCTTCGTCCCAGGTGACGCGCACCAGCCCGCCCTTGCCACGAGCTGACTGGTAGCGGCGGCGCTTGACCGGGTCGGCCGTGATCTCCGCCCAGGCGGCCACCGGGTCGCCCAGGCGCGCCTTCGCCTCGCGGTACATCTCCACCAGCACGCCCCTGGCGTACGGGTAGCGCACCCGGGTTGGCGAGTAGGTGTACCAGGAGAAGGCGGCACCACGGGGACAACCGCGCGGCTCGTACTCCGGCCGGTCGCCTCCCACACTCGGATAGTCGGTCTGCTGCGCCTCCCACGTGATCACGCCGTCCTTGACGTACACCTTCCAGGAACACGAGCCCGTGCAGTTCACGCCGTGGGTCGAGCGCACCACCTTGTCGTGGCTCCACCGGTCTCGGTAGAATACGTCGCCCTCCCGGCCGCCGATCTGATGCAGGGTCCTCAGGTCGGCGGAGACGGCACCCGGCCGCAGATGCCGTCCGAGTTTCAGCAGAGCGTCGCTGAACGGACCGTCCGTAGCGGCCATGGGTCTGACTCCTTCTTTCATGAGCGAACGATCCCCGCCGAGGATCCGATTCTGTGGGCTCGGGTCACGGACAGATCAGGGTCTTTGGTCCCGACTTTCAGCGAATCACCGCACCGGTCCGAGCGCCACGCGCGGTCGAGCGGACCGCGGTGAGGGTGAGGAGCAGCGTCAGTGCGGAGACAGCCGACAGCAGCGCCAGGCCCAGCCCGTAGGATCCGAACACGGTGTAGACCAGCCCCATGACCAGCGGCGGCACGAACCCGCCGAGGCCGCCGGCGGCGCCGACCAGGCCGGTGACCGCTCCGACCTTGTCGGCGGGGGCCACGGCCGCGACCAGCGCGAAGGTCGCCCCACTACCGGAACCGAGCGCTGCGGCCATCATCAGGAACGCGATCGTTCCCCCCGGCATCAGCGGTGGGGTGGCCGTCAGCACCGCCGCGCACAGCGCGACCACCCCGAAGACGCCCGCCAGCACGGGAACGGCGCCGAAGCGGTCGGAAAGCCAGCCGCCGACCGGGCGCATCGCCACGGCCAGGATCACGAAGCCCGCCATGCGATTGGCGGCGTCGGCCTGCTCCAGCCCGTAGGCCGACTGCAGGTAGACCGGCAGGTAGACGGAGAAGGCGACGTACCCGCCGAACGCCACCGCGTAGAGCAGGCACGCCTGCCAGGTGATCGGCAGCCGCACGGCCGCGCCCAGCCGGGCCGCCGTCGACTGCGCCGGCGGGATGCGTCCCGGGGCATCACGCAGCACGAACCAGGCGACCACCGCGTAGACGGCCAGGACCGCGGCGGTGATGAGGAAAGGTGTCGCCGAACCGCCGGTCCTGACCAGCTTGACCGTGGTCAGCGCGCTGATCGCGGTGCCGCCCATGCCCATCCCGAAGACGCCGACCGCCAGGCCGCGACGCTCGGCCGGGAACCAGGCGCTGACGAAGGGCACGCCCACCGCGAACACCGTCCCGCCGATGCCCAGGAAGAACCCTCCCACCAGCAGCGCCGCCAGCGACCCCTGCCCGGCTACGCCGATGAACAGCACCGGCAGGATGGTCATCGCCGAGATCAGCGGGAACATCACCCGCCCTCCGAACCGGTCCGTGAGCGCTCCGACCGGAATGCGTCCCAGCGAGCCGACCACGACCGGTACCGCCACCAGGAGCGCCTGCTGGGACGCCGACAGGCCGAGCAGCTCCTTGAAGCGCGGCCCGAGCGGGCTGAGCAGGGCCCAGGCCCAGAAGTTCACGGCGAACCCGACCGTCGCCAAGGTCAGCATGACCACCGGGCGCCGCAGCCGGTTGGAGGGTTCGGGGCGTTCGATTGGATCGGTGGTCATCATCCGTCCTCGGTGGTCGATGTGGCTCGATCGGGCTGCCCGCATGGCTTGGCCCGCACCGGCTTTCCCCATGACACCGGCCGCGGCGGTGGGTGCCCACGGCCGAAAGTCCCTTGATGGCTGGGACTTCCGGCCCTGCGCCGTCGCTTGGCCGCCGGCCCCGCGCAGGACGACTTGTCAGGCGGCAAGCAGCCTGTCGCCGGCCGCCGGGTCGGCCGCCGCCGAGCCCACCAGCCACCTCACCACCAAGCCGCTGAGCGCGGCGACGGTGGCCGCCATGACCACTCCACCGAGCAGGCCGATGACGGCGACCAACCATCCGGCCTGGCCCTCCTGCCACAGCGGAGTCGTCACCGCGGCGAAGGCAGCCAGGGCGACCAGCCATGCTCCCGCTGTCGCGGGTATCCACCACCCGGCGCGGCGTATGTGGCGGCGGAGCAACCGCCACTGCAGAGCGCCCATGGCAGCCAGCAGGAGCATCCCGAGCGCGCCCAGCACGACCGGATGCCAGCTCAGGAGCCGTTCTCCCAGGACCACGGGCAACGAACCGATCACCCATGCGATCCCGGCGCCTCCGGCGGTGGCTTTCACCCATTGCACGGTGCTGATGTCGGGGAGCCACTGCCGAAGGGTGTAGGCCTGGGCCGCGCCCAGCACCGCGCCCTCGGCAAGGCCCGCCGTCACGATGACGCCCGCCTGGATGAGTGGCGCGATGCCGAGCGTTCCCCACGCGGGGTCCGCCACCGCGGCAGCGGCCAGGGCGGGTACGGCGAAGCCGAAGATCTCCCCCAGCGTGACGGCGAAGAACCAACTCCGCCACAGGCCGGGGCGCTCGCGGGCGGCCTGCACCGGGGAACCCAGGCGGAGCGTGATCGCCACGGCGTCCGCGACCGGTAGCACCAGCCGACCGCCGCCCACCGCTCGCACGGCTGCTTCGACCCGGGCGGCATCGTGGCTCACCTCGGCCCGCGCACCGTACTCCACACCGCGCAGCCGTACGCGAGAAGACCGGTCGTCGCCGAGGTTGCGCCACCAGAGCCGAGACCGCCGGCTGACCAGGGTGAGAGCGTCGCCATGCCGGACGTACAGCACCGGCACGCCGATCTGCCTGCCGCTCCGGCGTCCGCGCACCGACACCACGGCCACGCGGCTGGAGAGCAGGTCGTGCAGGGGGGCGCGCAGAAGCAGCCGCACGCTCGGATTGACGATCGACGTCTGCACGCGGTCCGTCCATCGGCTCATGGCGGCCTCCGTCCCGGAGCCGGGCGGGCACCCCGGCCCTGCACCTCCAGTGTGCGAGGGTCTCGGGCTCTGGCCCTGAGGAGCAGGTCCCGGACTCCAGGGACCTTCGCCACTACACCGGCTCTTCCCCCGATGCGAACCTCGCGGTGAAGGGAGTGTGAGAACGATGACAACCCAGGTAGCGGATGCCATCAGGACAGCCGTCGAGGAGCGTCTGGGATGGGATTGCGAGTCTCTCGGCATCGAGGTCGATCAGGGTCAGGTCACCCTTACGGGAAGCGTCGAATGGACATCTGACGCGATCCGGCTGATCAGGCTGGTTCGTGACCTCGACGGCGTGGTCGAGCTGGTCTCGGAGGTCAGGTCCGAGCACCGCGACGTCGTGCTCGTCCCAGCGGCCTGACTCAATCTCGCGAGCACACGACTGTGACCTGCTCCCGCAGCTCTTCCATCAGCTGCGGCAGGTCGGGCAGGGCCTCCGGATCGGCGATGACGCTGATCATCGCCGTGCCCGCATAGGACAGCACCGCGAAGGTGACCGGCATGTTCCCGTTCTCCGAGACCGGGATCGCGATCATCTCCCTGATCCTGACACCGCCCAGGAACATCGCTTCGTCGGGTCCGTGCACGTTGGTGACCAGCGTGTGCATGAAGCGCTGGTGCGCCATCCACCACCGGTGCACCCCGAGCCGGGCGAGGAGGCGGAACGCCGGTCCCAGCTGAGCGATGAGCGAAGGCCGCGACGCGACGGCCCTGGCCGCGGACATGGCTGTGACGGTACGCACCAGCCGCCGTGCCGGCTCTCCGGCTCCCGGTACGGTGACCAGCACGGGGTTGACCAGGTTGCCCAGGTGTTCGGTACGGCTCAGCGCGGCGGGGATGACCACGCACATCTCCTCGACGCGTTCACCGCGCCTGGCGAGCAGCTGATGCAGGGCACCCGCCACCTGGGTCAGGATCGCGTCGTTGAGCGTTCCCCCGTACCGGTGGGCCGCGGCTTTCAACGTCGCGACGTCGGCTCTCACGACCCTCACCTCGCGCCTGGGTCCGGTGGGGCGGAGCAGCGAGCATCGCCGCGCCGCCGTCAGCTTGGCCGCTTCCCCGCCTCCGGCCGCCGCGCCCAACTGCCGCACATGGCCGGGAAGCCCGCGTACGGCCTGCCAGCGGTCGCGCCACGCGTCCGCGATCAGCGCCCGGAGCGGCGGCCGGCCGGGTGGCTGCGCGGGATGCGCCGTCGCGAACCCGGGGACATCGTCAACAGGGCCGGCACCGTCCAGGAGCCGGGCCAGGACCGCGAGCCCGCCGATGCCGTCGGTGAGCACATGATCGGCGACGATGACCACCGCCACGGCGCTGTCCGTCAGACCGGTGACAACGGTCGCCGACCACAGGGGAAGGTCGGATGCCAGTGGCCGGAGCACGATGTCAATGGCAAGGTCCAGCAGCGCGCCCTCGTCTCCCGGCTCGGGACACGCCACGCGGCGGACATGGCGCCGGGCGTCGAAGGAACCGTCGTCCACCCAGATCGGCCGCCCGCAACCCGGAGGCACGGGTTCCAGCCTCCTGCGCAGCCCGGGAACCAGCGCGGCTCGCTCGGCCAGCAGCCGCGCCGTCGCCCCGGGGTCGCACTCGTCGAGAACGAGCACGGCGCCCAGGTGCTGCGGCACCCGTCCGCGCGCGCTGATGGCGCGCATGGTGAGGTCGGCGGAGGTGACACGCTCGATGGGCGGCCTCACACCTCCTCCCGAAGCTCGTCGAGCGACTCGCGCAGGTAGCCGGGGAAGTCCCACACGTCGGGGACCAGCTCCCGGCAGGCGGTGATCCCGAACTGCACCGCCCCGTCATAGGAGAAGACACTCAGGTTGAGCCCGCCGCTGACGTTGGTCACGACCGAGAGCGGATAGTGGGCCAGAACCCTGACCCCGGCGATGCTCAGGGGCATCTGCGGCCCCGGGACATTGGAGATGATCACATTGATCGGCGGCATCGTCCTGCCGACCAGCGCGAAAGCGGCACGGTCCGCCAGGCCGTTCAGCGCCGCCGGCAGGCTCCCTGTGAGCTCGTGCAGCCAGCCGGCGGGGCTCAGCGCGAAGCGTTCCTTGATCAGCCTCATCGCCGCGCTGACGGCCGCCAGCCGCTCAGCGGCGTCAGCCATCTGGGTGGCCAGCTCGGTGATCATGATGGTGACCTGGTTGCCCTCCCCGGCCTCCGCACGCGCGCGCAGGGAGAACGGCACGCCCGCGATCAGCGGTCGGTCCGGAAGCGCGTCGTGCGCGATCAGCCACCGTCGCAGAGCTCCTGCCGACACGGCCATCACCACATCGTTCACGGTGACCCCGGCCGCCTTCTTGACCTGCTTGATCTCCTCCAGCGGGAGCGAGACGAAGGCGAACCGCCGGTGCGCGGACACCGGTCCGCTCAACGGGGTCCAGGGGGCGACGAACTCCGGAAGCTCCGGCAGGTGGGCCCTGCGGGACAACCATCGTGTCCCCGGCAGCCGCGAGGCGACGGGGAGCTGGTCGAGCAGCGGCACCGCCTCGGCCAGGAACCGCAGCAGGTGGAGGGGGTTGGCCACGAGGTGAGCCGCACCCCTGGTCAGCATCTGCCACGCCTCCGGAACCGGCTCGGGCTCGCACGGCAGCGGAGGCGGCGCGGGATCCATGAGCGCTGCCAGCACCTCGGCCCCGGTCAGGCCGTCCACCGCGGCGTGGTGGACCTTGGTGTAGATCGCACCCCGCGCCCCGGCCAGACCTCGGATCACGTACATCTCCCACAGCGGGCGTGTGCGATCCAGCCTCCGCTCATGGATCCTGGCCACCTGCTCGGCGAGCTGCTGTGCGTCCCCAGGCGCGGGCAGGGCCAGCTCGCGCACGTGATAGTCGAGGTCGACGCCGCCGTCGGCCCAGTACGGATGGTCCAGGCCCATCGGAACCGGCACCAGGCGGCGCCGCAGTTGCGGCACGCCGTCGATGCGCTCCGCCATCCGGGCGAGAACCTCCTGTCTCGACACCGGTCCGTGAAGGATCGACAATCCGCCCACGTTGGCGACGTTGGTGGCGGTTTCGAAGTTGAGGAACTGGGCGTCCAGAGCAGTGAGCTGCCGCATACCCCCAGCCTCCGCCGGGATCCCCTCGAAGGTGAGGGCTGTTCAGCCCTCAGGGGAAGGACTTTGGTCTCTGTCTCCGGGGTACGGCGGAGCCGACAGTGTGGGCGTGAGACATCGCCCACCCGCGCACCCGGAGGACCCGTGAACAGCCTTGTCACACGCATCGACCCGAAGGTCGTCACCGTCGCAGGTGTCACGCCCTTCCTGACCGCCCATGTCTAGCGGCCTGCACGGACGGTACATCCGCTGGCTTTACCGCGGCGGGCGCCCGAACCGGCTCTGCAGGGTGCTCAACCGGATCCAGGTGGCCGTGCACGACACGGGCCTGATCATGCCCGAGCGCCTGGTCACGCTGGAAGTGCCGGGACGCGTCTCCGGCAAGCTGATCCGCCTTCCCCTGGTCGTGGCGGACTACGGCGGAGAACGCTACCTGGTGGCCATGCTCGGCGGGGGCGCCAACTGGGTGGCCAACGTGCGCGCCGCCGGAGACCGGGCGGTCCTGCGGCACGGCCGCCGAGAGAGGGTGCGGTTGGAGGCGGTTCCTCCCGCCGCCCGGGGACCCGTTGTCCGGCGTTATCTGCAGGTCGCGCCCGGAGCGAGGCCGCATGTGCCCCTGGCACTGGATTCGCCGGCCGCAGACTACGACCGGGTGGCCGCCGACCTGCCCGTCTTCCGGATTCGTCCTGACGCCTGAACGTCGATCGTGTGTGATCGGCCGGCTGCCTGACCAGCTACGCTTCTCGGCCCAAGGGGGACGCGTGGTTGGTCAAGCCGGCACCCGCCACTCAGCGGAAGATGGCTTCGTCGATCACGTACCAGATGAACTCGTCCCCGTCCCACGAGCCGCGCACCTCGGCCGGGATGGTGTAGCCGTCGAAGGTGACCTCGTCCAGCATGGCGGCGGCGAAGGTCAGGTAGCGGGGCGCGCCGCCGTCGGGGTTGCCCCAGCGCTGCAGCGACACCGCTTCCAGCCGCCCCGAGCCGGCGATCGTGAGCGTGACATCGTTGCCGCCTGGAACGACCGCCACGACCCTGCGGTCGTCGACGGGCTTCCACACGATTCGCGGGTCGAGCGCGCTGGCCGGAGCCATGACGAACTCCCCGGCCAGCCGCCCCGCCGCGCTCCTGCTGACGTCCCGGCCACGCTGCGACATGACCGGGAACAGGCCCAGCAGGCGCCAGCGCATCTCGCCCTCACCGGCGCGATACCGGTCGAACCCCCGGATCAGACCGGTGCGCGCGGCCCAGACGTAGCCGTCGAAGGGCGTCAGCGCCTGGTGGGCGTCGAACGAGCGCCAGGAGCCCAGCTTGATCATCCCGTGGGTGTGGAAAACGACCGAGCGTCGCAGGGGTGCGCCGGGACGGATCGCGTGCCGTACCCATCGGCGTGCGGGCTCCGGCAGCCGGTCGGCGGCGGCCGGGTCGAACGGCTCGGGCTCGGGGGTCTCCTGCTGGAAGTGCGCCCAGTCGCCGGTCGCCTGGTCGGTGAGCGCGGCAGGGGCGATGACGAGGCTCATGGCGCGCTCACGGCGTGGACCTTGGCATGCTGCACGACCGCGACGGGGCAGCGCGCGTGGTGGAGCACGGCGTTGGTGACCGAGCCGAGGAAGGCCTTGCGCGAGCCCACGACGAGCAGGTCGGCGCGGGCCGAGGCTCCGCGTAGCGCGGCTGCGGCGCTGCCGCAGACGGTCTCCTCGATCAGCTCGACGTGCGGGTACCGGTCGCGCCAGGGCTGGAGCATGCGGCGGGCCCGTTCCTTGGCCGCGTCGAACACGCCCTGGTACATGGGCGGCCAGCCGGCGATGAACGGAGAGAAGGCAGGGGGCTGCCAGGCATGGATGGCGCGCAACCGGACTCCGCGGCGCGACGCCTCCGCGAAGGCGTAGTCGAGCGCGCCGCTCGTGTCCTCGTCGAAGCCGACCACGATTTCCTCATGCGGCTCGTGCACGAATCCGGGAACGACGACCACAGGGCAGGCGGCGTGCGCGGCGATGGAGGCGGCCGTGGAGCCGATGCGCAGGGAGGCCGTCCAGCTGTGCCCATGAGTGCCCACCACCAGCAGGTCCGCTTTCGCGGACGCGCGCTGCAGGGCGATGTTCACCTTGCCCCAGACCACGGCCGTCGTCACTTCGACGTCCGCCTCCTTCCGGGCGACGCGGGCCGCTTCGGCCAGGATCGCGCCCTCGTGGTGACGCAGTTCCTCGATGGTGCTGAGCGCGTTGCGGGTGGGGAGGTCGTAGGCCCACACGCCGCTGACGTGGACGATGTGCAGCGGCCGCCCGGTGCGCGCCGCTTCGGTCGCCGCCCACCGCACGGCGTCGGTCGCCGCGGGGGAGCCGTCTGTGCCGACGATGATGTGTCTGTTCATGCCTCTATCGCACCGCGAGAGGCCCCGCTGTCGCTGCGGGCGAACGACCCTGAAGCTCGGGACCTCCGGCCCAGCAGGTCGCAGACCAACGGCGTGAGCGCCGCGGCGCCCGCCGCCATCGCCCATCCAGCGGGCGGGATCGGCACCAGGGCCAGCAGCAGGCCAAGCGGCGCCACCAGGGTGAGGACGGCCTGGAGCGCCGCCGTGCCGGCGACGGCGACCAGCACCGCCCTGCCGCGCCACCAGCCCCTCTCGAACGTCCAGCGGCGAGCCCGCACGACGTAGGCCAGCGTCAGGCGGGCGAACACCAGCGTCAGCACGGCCTGGGTGCGTACCTGCTCCTCGCTCCAGCCGAGCCTTCTGGCCGCCTCGATCGCGGCGAAGACGAGCGCGCCGACCACCAGCGAGCGTACGGCGATGCGGGCGAGCACACGCCCCGACAACAACCGGCCGGTTCTGGTCTCCAGCGGGTCTCCGGCCGCGCGGTCGACGCCCAGAGCGATGGCGGGGATGCCGTCGAGCACGAGATTGATCCAGAGCAGATGCACCGGCAGCAGCGGGATGACGAGGTCGGGCCAGGCGAACAGGCCGACGAGGACGAGGAAGATCTCGGCGAGGTTGCCCGCTAGCAGGTAGCCGATCATCGAGGAGACGTTGTGGTGGAGGCGACGCCCTTCGCGCACGCCGGAGACGATCGTGCCGAGCTCACCGTTGGTGACGACGACGGCGGCCGCCTCCCGCGCCACGTCGGTGCCCTCATCGCCCGCCATGGCCACGCCTACGTCGGCGTGCCTGAGCGCGGGCGCGTCGTTGACGCCGTCACCGGTCATCGCGACCACCTCGCCACGCTCGCGAAGGGCGCAGACCAGGTCGAGCTTGGTCGCGGGATCGACCCTGGCGAGAACCCCTGCCGCGCGCAACCGCTCCGCCCGGTCGGCTCCGAGCTCCGAGCCTGTCACGACCGGTTCCGCCTCGATCCCGATGCGCTCCGCGACGGCGCGCGCCGTGTCGGCGTGATCACCGGTCACCATGATCACACGAATGCCGGCCCGGCGGCAGTCGGCCACGGCCTGCCGGGCCGAGGGGCGGATCTCATCGCTGAGCGCCACCAGGCCGACCGCTGTCAGCCCGTCGGCGTCCAGGTCGTCCGTGCGCTTCTCGGCCAGGGCCAGGACCCGCAGCCCGCGCCGGGCGAGACCGGATACGGCTCGCTCCAGCCGTACCGTCTCCTCGTCCTGGACGCAGCGGGCGAGCACCACCTCCGGTGCTCCTTTGACGGTGAGCAGAGGCCCGTCCGTGATCACCGCCATGCTGCGGGTCTCGGCGTCGAACGGCCGGGTGGTCAGCCGCTGTTCGCCCGGCGGCAGCCGTACCCCCCGCCGGTCGGCCGCGATGGCCAGCGCCACGTCGACCGCGTCGCCCAGCCCGTCGCGGGCGTCGTTGCACCGAAGTGCCGCGAGCCAGGGGTGGGACAGCGAGTCGGTGACGGTGAGGCGTCCGGTGGTCAGCGTGCCGGTCTTGTCGGAGGCGATCACCGTGGTCGCGCCGAGTGCCTGGATCGCCGACAGGCGCCGGACGATCACGCCCAGCCGGGCCATACGCTGCGATCCGAGTGCGAGGGCCGTGGTCACGGCCGCCGCCATGCTCTCGGGTACGGCCGCGATGGCGAGGGCGACTCCGGCCAGGACCAGGTCCAGCGGAGCTATCCCGCCCCTGGTGAGGCCGAGGACGACCATCAGCACCCCGGCCGCCACCGCCAGAACGCCGATGCGCCGGGAGACTCGCGCCAGCTCGATCTCCAGTGGCCCCTTGACCGTGCCCTCCAGGGCCGCGGCGATGTGGCCGATCTCGGTGTGCGCGCCGGTGCGCTCGACGATCGCGACGCCCGAGCCGCGCACGACCAGCGTGCCCGAATACAGGGCGCCGTCGCGATCCCCCAGGGGCCCGTCGGTCGCTCCGCCCGCCCGTTTGGCCGCCGACTGCGACTCCCCGGTCAGCATCGCCTCGTCGGCTGCGAGCGCCGAGGCCTCCACCACGCGGGCGTCCGCGGGCACACGATCCCCCGCGGCCAGCTCGATCACGTCACCGGGAACGACCTGTACGGCGGGCAGCCGCACGGTCATGCCGTCGCGGCGGACCTTGGCCATGGGCGCCGTCAACGTCCTGAGCGCTTTGACGGCGCGCTCCGCCCTGACCTCCTGGCTCACCCCGATCACCACGTTGACCAGGAGGATCGTCAAAATGGCCGCACCTTCCGGGATCTCCCCCAGAACTCCCAGGGTCACCAGCCCGGCCACCAGCAGGAGCAGCGACAGCGGATCGGCCAGGTGCCGCGCGGCGCGGGCGGGCAGCGAGGGCTGCGACGGCTGCGGGAGCTCGTTGGGGCCCACCTCGGCCAGCAGGCGCGCGGCAGCATGGGCGGACAGCTCGTTCACGACAGTCATGCCTTCACCAGATCATCGGCGGGGCCGGGCAGGCGTGAGCCGAAGGGCCCGCGTCAGCGGGACCTTCGGCCCGACTCACACCTTCACCATGGGCGTGGCCGCGTGCCGTACGGTCGCCACCGCCCACAGGGCGAGCGTCGCGACAACGAAGACCAGCAACGCGATCTCCGCGTCGGCGATCAGCGCGACCGCGGCGGCCAGCAGCGCGACCGTCCCCAACATGCCCGTGAGCACGGTGTAGGCGCCCTTGGGCACGTCGGCGCGGCTCATGGCGCAGCCGCCGACCATGCCGAGGAACAGGATCGTGCCTGTCGCGCCGCGCACGCTGTCGACGATCGGCACGTCCGCTCCGGTCAGGAACATGACGTAGACCGCGACGACGGCGGCCGCGGAGATCGTCGCCACCGCGTCCTTCCAGGTCAGCCTCATCCTGTCCACCTCCCTTCCCTTCCGAGAGTGTCAGCGGAGGGAGGCGGCGGGCAGTGCCGAAAGGCTCCTCTGAGCAGGGTCGTCCGCCGGTTGCGGCGACACCACGACCACGGGGCACGGCGCATGGAGGAGACAGGCCATCAGGACCGCTCCGAGCCGCTCATCGCGGTGGGTGTTCGCGTTCGAGCCGAGCACCAGCAACTCCGCGTCCTCGGCAAGCCGTATCAGCTCCCGCACAGGATTGCCCACCACTACCAGGGCGGCGATGTCGGGAACGCCACCGCTTCTGCCGCGCACCCGGGCGTAGGGCGCGACTGCCGGCGGTTCGTGCACGTGGACGATGACCAACTCGCCTCCGTCACGCGTGACCTTCAGCTCGGCCCATCTCAGGGCGGCGCGGGACGCGGCCGAGTCGTCGACCCCCACCACCACTCGTCCGTTTCTCATACGATCCACGATCGGACGTGGCTGAAGGGGCCACCAGAGGCTTTGGACCCTGTGCACGAGACAGCGGTGCGGGCGGGAGCCCCGTTACTCTCCCGCCCGCACCGCTTCAGAGGGTCAGTGCTCGATGGTGACGCGCCGGCCTTCCGTCTTCTTGCCTTCGGCCAGCCCCACGCTGACCTCCAGCACGCCGCCCTTGTAGGTGGCCTTGACGTCGTCCGTCTTGGCCTCCTTCGGCAGCGGGATCGTCCGGGTCATCGACCCGTAGGTGAACTCCGAGCGCTGCGGCTCGGTGACCTTGTGGATCTTCTCGGCCCGGATGTGCAGGACGCCCTCACCCACGGTGACCTCGACATCCTTGTCGGGGTCGATTCCGGGGAGCTCGGCGCGCAGCACGTACCTGCCGTCGGCCACGTAGTCCTCCACCCGGATGACCTGTCCGAAGGGGCGGAACCCGAACATCGGGTGCTCCAGCCACTCGAACAGCTCCGGGAGGCCGAACCTGGTGTCCCGGCGCTCTGGCAGGATCATCACAGCCTCCTTTCCTTTTCCCACGCCTCCAGCACACTCCTGCGCGCAGCCCGCGCCCAGGGTCTTCAGGCACTGTGGATGTCGAGAAGGAAGGCGGCGGCCAGGGCCTTAGGACAGGGCCATACGACACGGCAGCAGGCACACGAGCCGGACCCGTCGGAGCGGTGCGTGCCCAGCTCGCCGGCTGCCCTGCTGAAGTAGGCCTCGGTCAGCGGGTCGTTGTCGACGCAGGTCGAAGTCAGCAGGACGGCCATTTCGATCACCTTCATTCAGGGCTTTTTCTGTCGTGTGACCACCATCACACGGCGTGCCCTCCGGCGTCCGAGTCGAAGGACTCA
Source organism: Nonomuraea soli (assembly GCF_013761175.1). GTDB lineage: Bacteria > Actinomycetota > Actinomycetes > Streptosporangiales > Streptosporangiaceae > Nonomuraea > Nonomuraea soli. Next base: position 1,436,302 of record NZ_JACDUR010000001.1, on the reverse strand, counting down.
CATGGCGCCGCCAAGGTCTGGGACTTTCGTCCCTGGTATGAGACAAGGATCTCCGGCGAGAGTCCCCTTATGGACACCTTGGAGCACATCGATGCCTACTGGCGAGCGGCCAACTACCTGTCCGTCGGCCAGATCTACCTCCTGGACAACCCGCTGCTCACCGAGCCGCTCCGGCCCGAGCACATCAAACCCCGCCTGCTCGGCCACTGGGGCACCACGCCGGGCCTGAACTTCTGCTTCGCCCACCTCAACCGGATCATCGCCGAGCGCGACCAGGACATGATCTACATCGCCGGCCCCGGACACGGCGGACCGGCGGCGGTGGCACACGCATGGCTGGAAGGCACTTACAGCGAGAAATATCCCGATATTTCGAGAGACGCGGCCGGGATGCGGCGGCTGTTTCGCCAGTTCTCCTTCCCCGGCGGCATCCCCAGCCACGTCGCACCTGAGACGCCCGGCTCCATCCACGAGGGCGGCGAGCTCGGCTACTCCCTGGCCCACGCCTACGGCGCCGCCATCGACAACCCCGACCTGGTCGTGGCGTGCGTGATCGGCGACGGCGAGGCGGAAACCGGGCCCCTGGCCGCGAGCTGGCATTCCAACAAGTTCCTCAACCGCGACCGTGACGGCGTGGTCCTGCCGATCCTGCACCTCAACGGCTACAAGATCGCCAACCCCACCGTGCTCGCCCGCATCCCGGAATCCGAGCTGCTCGACCTCATGCGCGGGTACGGTTACCGCCCGCACGTGGTCGGGCCCTCCCACGAGGAGATGGCCCAGACCCTGGACACCGTCTTCGACGAGATGCGCGACGGCGGGCCGCTCCCCATGATCATCCTGCGCACGCCGAAGGGCTGGACTGGACCGCGCGAGGTCGACGGCCAGCGCGTCGAGGGCACCTGGCGCTCCCACCAGGTCCCCCTGGCTGACGTCCGCCACCATCCCGAGCGCATGGCCCAGCTGGAGGAGTGGATGCGCTCCTACCGGCCCGACGAGCTGTTCGACGCCGACGGGCGGCCGCGGGAGATCGTGCTGCGTGCCGTACCGGACAAGCGCATGTCAGGGAGCCCGCACGCCAACGGCGGCGAGATCCTGCGCCCGCTGGTGCTGCCCGACTTCCGCGAGCACGCCGTCGAGGTCAAGGCGCCCGCCTCGCACGAGAGCGAACCCACCCGCGCCCTGGGCGGCTTCCTGCGCGACGTGATCGCCGCCAACCCCGCCAGCTTCCGCCTCATGGGACCCGACGAGACCGTCTCCAACCGGCTGCAGGCCGTCTTCGAGGCCACCGACCGCACCTGGAACGCCGACCTGGAACCCGGCGACGACCACCTGTCCCCCGACGGCCGCGTCATGGAGGTCCTCAGCGAGCACCTGTGCCAGGGCTGGCTGGAGGGCTACCTGCTGACCGGCCGCCACGGCCTGTTCAACTGCTACGAGGCCTTCATCCACATCATCGACTCCATGTTCAACCAGCACGCCAAGTGGCTGGACGCCAGCCGCGACATCCCCTGGCGCAGGCCGATCGCCTCCCTCAACTACCTGCTGTCCTCCCACGTGTGGCGCCAGGACCACAACGGCTTCTCCCACCAGGACCCCGGCTTCCTCGACGTCGTGGTCAACAAGAAAGCCTCCGTCGTGCGCGTCTACCTCCCGCCCGACGCCAACACCCTGCTCTCGGTGGGCGACCACTGCCTGCGCTCCCGCGACTACGTCAACGTGATCGTGGCGGGCAAGCAGCCAGTCCTCGACCTGTTCACCATGGACGAGGCCATCACCCACTGCACCCGCGGCCTGGGCATCATCGACTGGGCCTCCACCGACGCCGGCCAAGAGCCCGACGTCGTGCTGGCCTGCGCGGGAGACGTGCCCACCCTGGAAACCCTGGCCGCCGCCGCGCTCCTGCGCGAACACCTGCCGCAGCTCAAGGTGCGCGTCGTCAACGTCGTCGACCTGATGCGGCTGCAGCCGCCGAGCGAGCACCCCCACGGACTATCGGACGCCGAGTACGACGCCCTGTTCACCGCCGACAAGCCGGTCATCTTCAACTTCCACGGCTACCCGTGGCTGATCCACCGCCTCACCTACCGGCGCACCGGCCACGCCAACCTGCACGTGCGCGGCTACAAGGAGGAGGGCACCACGACCACGCCGTTCGACATGGCCATGCTCAACGACATCGACCGCTACCACCTGGTCATGGACGTCATCGACCGCGTGCCCGGCCTGGCCGTGGAGCAGGCTCACCTGCGCCAGCACATGGCCGACGCCCGCTTGCGGGCCCGCGCCCACACCAGGGAGCACGGCGAGGACGCCCCCGAGATCAGGGAGTGGACATGGCCGTACTCGTCCTGAACACCGGCTCGTCCAGCGTGAAGTACCAGCTGATCGAGGGTGAGGTACGGCTGGCGGCAGGAAGGCTGGAAGGCGTGGACGGGCTCGACGATCTGCTCGCACGCCTCGTCCAGGACCATCCGGTGCCCGAGGCGATCGGGCATCGGGTGGTGCACGGCGGCGACCGTTTCCGCGACCCGGTGCTCGTCGACGCTGACGTGATTGCCGCCATCGAGGAGCTGGAGCCGCTGGCCCCCCTCCACAACCCGATCAACCTTCACGGAATCATGAAATGTCAGGAGGTCTTCCCCAGCGTTCCTCAGATCGCGGTCTTCGACACGGCCTTCCACCAGACCCTGCCCCCGGAGGCCTACACCTACGCCGTGCCGCGCGAGTGGGGTGTGCGCCGCTACGGCTTCCACGGCACCTCATGCGCATCAGCCGTACGGCAGGCGGCGGCGCTCGGCCACGAGGGCAACCTGATCGTGCTGCACCTCGGCAACGGCTGCTCGGCGACGGCCGTCCGTGACGGTCACAGCGTGGACACCTCCATGGGACTGACCCCGCTGGAGGGCCTGGTCATGGGCACCCGCTGCGGCGACGTCGATCCCGGCCTGCCCGGCTACCTCGCCCGCGTCCACGGCCTGGACACCCGAGCGGTCGAGGAAGCCCTCACCCACGACTCGGGGCTGAAGGCTCTCGCCGGCACGGCCGACCTCCGGCAGGTGCGCTCGGAACAGGCGCTCGCGATCTACTGCCGTGGCATCCGCAAGTACGTCGGCGCCTACTACGCGCTCCTCGGGAGCGTGGACGCGATCATCTTCACCGGCGGCGTGGGAGAGAACTCCCCCGAGGTCCGCGCCCGTGCCCTCACCGGGCTCGAACGCCTGGGCATCATGGTCGATCCCGCCCGCAACGAGGCGGGCGACCAGGTCGTCTCACCTGAGCACGCCGAGGTGGCCGTCCTGGTCCTGCCCGCGGACGAGGAGGGCGAGATCGCCCGTCAGACGCTGACGGTCCTGGCCAGCGCCTCGCCCCACTGACGGGCACGCTCCAGTTCGCCCTCGACGAGCGGCCCTGTCGTCCCGGTCACGTAGAAGCTCTCGGGCGGGGCTGCCAGGGCCACACCGAGGCGGCGCAGGCGCCGGACCGCCCCCTTCGCCGCGGAGCCCGGCAGCCGCGGCTTGCTCACCCGTGTGTCGAAGGCCGCCGCGACGGTACCGTCCATGCGGACGCCCGAGAGCCATTCGCGCAGTCCCCGCCCCTTCGACACCAGTTCCCCGGTGGCCTGGTCGGCGGCGGACTTGCGAGTGGAGGGCCGCGTCATGCCGAACGCGTGGGTGGGCCCGCCGACCACCAGCAGGTCGACGTCCATGGTGACCGTGTCGGGCGCCGCGCCCACTTCCACCGCGTCCGCTCCGAGCCCCTCGGCGACCGCCTCGGCGATCAGCCGGGTGTTGCCGAACATCGATTCGTAGATCACAAGTGCACGCATGGCTCCATGCTGTTCCGGGCCACGCCATGCGGGCAGGGCCGAACGGTCGTGACTTTCAGCCCTACTGCACGGCCCGGCGGGGTCGCAGGATGCCGTTATGGACACCATCGTTGTCGCGACCGACGGCTCCGCATCGGCCCTGGCCGCCGTCGAGTGGGCTGCCGATGACGCGGTCCGCAAGGGGCTGCCGCTGCACATCCTGCACGTGGGAACCGACGCCCGAGCCCTCGCCGCGGCGGAGCACGCCGCGCGAGCGAACAGGCTGGATCTGGCGGTGACCACAGAAGCGATCGACGGGGCGGCAGTCGCCGTGCTGCGAGACCGCGCGCGGAACGCGGCCGAGCTGGTGCTCGGCAACCGGGGGCTGGGCCGGCTGGCCAGCGAGGTGCTCGGCTCCGTCAGCCTCGGCGTCGCCGCCCAGGCGACCGGCATCGTGGTCATCGTCCGTCCATCCCCGCCCGTCGCCGGAGAGGTGGTCGTCGGAGTCTCGGAGACGGCCGACAGCGACGCGGCGCTGGCCCACGCGTTCGCCGAAGCCGCCCTCCGCGGGACCCGCCTGCTCGCGGTGCACGCGTGGCAGGTCCCGCCGCACGTGCTGGAGTTCGACCTCGACAAGGCTCGGCGGGCGGCCTACCGGCTGGCGCACGACAGGCTGGCGCCGCTGCGGCGCGCATGGCCCGACGTGCCCGTGACCGGGAACGTCGCCTGCGGCGGCCCTGCCGAGGTCCTGCTGACCGCAGCCAAGGACGCCGCCCTCGTGGTGCTGGGCCCGGGTCATCGCGGCGCGGTCGCCAGGGCGGTGCTCGGCTCGGTCTGCCACGGTGTGCTGCGCCGTTCGACCTGCCCGGTCGCCGTGGTCTCAGGACTGCCCGGGGAGCACCGGCTCAAGGTGGAACATTCTCGTCAGCACCTCGCCCGCCCCTGACTCCTCCGGCAGCCGCCCCGCGACGGCGGCGAGCACGTCGGTGGTGGTGATCAGGCCGACCAGGCGCCCGCCCCCGGCCAGGACCGGCAGCGCGTCACATCCCGCACCGAGCATGCGTGCGGCCACCTCGCCAAGGACCTCGTCCGGTGATGTGCACGGCGTGCGGCGCCGTCCGAGCAGAGCCCGCACGGTGCGCCGGGACTGCAGGTCCGGCCCGCCGTACCAGGATGCCAGCAGGTCCTCACGGGTCAGGAGGCCGACGAAGCGGCCCTGATCGACGACCGGCAGGTGGTGCACCTCGGCACGCCGCATCAGCTCCCATGCCATGAGCGGGGACTCCTCCGGCTTGATCGCCACGAGGATCCGGCTCATGACGCGCGATGCGGGCAGCTTCTCGATGTTCATGGTTCCTCCTTGCGCGGCCGGACGACGGCGACGGGACAGTGCACGTGGTGGAGGACTCCGTGGCTCACCGAACCCAGCAGGGCCGAGCCGACGGCGCCCAGCCCCCGGCTTCCGACCACGACCAGGTCCGCCGTGCTGGAAGCTCGGGCGATGGCCGACACGGGGTGCTCGCAGACGAGGTTCTCCTCGATGATCAGGTCGGGGTGACGCGCGCGCTGCTCCTCGACCTGCTCGCGCACCATGCCCGCGTAGTCCTGGAACGTCTCGGCCTGCAGGTGGCCCAACTCGGTGGCGTAGGGCGAGGCTGCCGGCGGCTGCCAGCCGTACACGACACGCAGCCGTGCCCGCCGGGCGTGGGCCTGGCGGATGGCGAAGTCCAGCGCGAGACGGGAGGGTTCGCCGCCGTTGAAACCGACGACCACGTCGCGGTGGACGACTCGCGGCAGACGCCGGACGACGACAGCGGGACCCGACGCGTGCCCGGCGACGCCGAGGCTGACCGAGCCGAGCACCAGCCCGGTGAATCCGCCCAGCCCGCGGCTGCCGACAACGACACAGTCAGCCTCGCCCGCTTCGGAGATCAGCGTCTCGATGACGGGCCCGCTCAGCATCGCCGTGTCGACCTACACGCCCGGCGCCAGGCGGCAGGCCTCCTCTTTCGCCGCCTTGAGCGCCAGCTCGCACAGCTGCGCGTACACCTCCGTCTGCTCGCACACGTGCACGAGCCGCACCCCTAGCCCACGGTTCCTGGCGTCCTCCGCCGCCCAGCCCACGGCGGCTGTCGAGGGCTCGGATCCGTCCACGCCGACGAGAATCACCGGGTTCATCGCCACCACTCCCCTCGCTCCCAGCGTGGCGGGCTCCAACCCGGCGTACATGAGGACGAAGTCCCTGGTCATGAGGACCTTCGGCCCCTGTCACGAGATGCGGCGAGTGATGCGCTGGTGGAATGGAGACCTATCCCGTTCGCGTCACGGCCCGGCTCGACGAGCCGCTGAGCCGCGGGCTGTGGATCGTCAAGCCGATCCTGGCCCTTCCGCACTACTTCCTGCTCGCCTTCCTGTGGATGGCGTTCGTCGTGCTGACCGCGGTCGCCTTCTTCGCCATCCTGTTCACCGGCCGCTACCCGCGCTCGATCTTCGCGTTCAACCTGGGCGTGCTGCGGTGGAGCTGGCGGGTGACCTACTACAGCTTCGGGGCGCTGGGCACCGACCGCTACCCGCCCTTCTCGCTCCAGGCCGAGCCCGGCTACCCTGCCACCCTGGACATCGCCTTTCCCGAACAGCTGTCGCGCGGGCTGGTCCTGGTCAAGTGGTGGCTGCTGGCGATCCCCCACTACGTGATCGTGGCACTGTTCACCAGCGGCAGCCTCGTCTCGTGGGACAACGGCGTCGCCAGGACCATCGACCTGGGCGGCGTCATCGGCATCCTGGTGATCATCGCCGCGATCACCCTGCTGTTCACCGGCCGCTATCCGCGCGGGCTCTTCGACCTGGTGACCGGCATGAACCGGTGGGCCCTGCGGGTCGCCGCCTACGCGGCGCTCATGACGGACGCCTACCCGCCCTTCCGTCTCGACCAGGGCGGAGAGGACCGCCCAGGCGAGTTCGCCCCAGTACCGCACGACGGGCACGACGGGCACGTCCGGCACACCGGCTCGTCCATCGCCGCCCTGTCGATCGGCGCGGTACTCGTCCTGGGCGCACTGGCCACCGCCGTCGGCGGAGCGGGGCTGGCGCTGGCCCGCGGCGACGACGGATACGTCAGCAGCCCGGTCAGGACAGTGACCACCTCAGGCTACGCGTTGACCAGCGAGGAGTTCGTCGTGGACCGGCCCGGGTCGGCGTTCCTGCGCGATCTGGTGGGCACCGTGCGAGTGCGGGCCGTCGCGGTGGATCAGCCGCTCTTCGTGGGCATCGCACGGCAGCGCGATCTCGACGAATACCTGCGTGGCGTGGCGCACGACCGGTTGCCGTCCCGGGGCGTCCTGCCGGGAGGCCCGCCGCCGACGCCGCCCGGCGTCCAGCAGATCTGGGCCGCGCAGTCGGACGGCACGCTCACCTGGACCGTCCAGCCCGGCGACTGGGCCTTCGTGATCATGAACGAGGACGGCGGCGCCGGAGTCGACGCCTCGGTCGCGGTCGCGGCGACCCTGCCGTCCTTGCGAGCCCTGACAGCTGGAACGCTCGCCGCCGCGGCCGTCCTGCTGCTGCTCGGAGCCGGGTTGATCGTGGCGGGTCTGCGGCTGGTCACCGTGGAGCACCCGGTGAGCGCGCCATGACCCCGGCCGTGATCGTCGGCGTGGACGGCTCCGCCTCCTCGATGCGCGCCACCGCGTGGGCCGCCTACGAGGCGGCGCTGCGCGACGCTCCCCTGCGGATCGTCCACGCCACCCTGCGCTGGAACGAGCGGCTGCCCCTGGTGCGACAACCACACCGCTGGGACGCCGAACGTGCCGTCTCCACCGGGATGATGCTCGACCGGGCGGTCCAGCGCGCCCGTGAGTGCGCACCGGGCGTCGACATGAGCGCGGAGCTGACCGACGGCGGCGCCGAGGACGCGCTGACCGCCATCTCCGACGAGGCGGCGCTCATCGTGGTGGGCAGCCGGGGACGAGGCGGCTTCGCCGGCATGCTGCTCGGTTCCGTGGGCCGGCACCTGACGGCCAGGGCCGCCTGCCCGGTCGCCATCGTCCGAGGGCAGCGTCCCCGGCACGGCGGCGAGGTCGCCGTCGGCGTCACGGGCCTGCCGGGGCAGGAGGCCGTGCTCGAGTTCGCCTTCCGCGAGGCGGAGCTGCGAGGTGCCGGGCTGCGCGCCGTGCACGCCTGGTCCCATCCGGCCACCAGAACGCCCGGCGACATGCAACCCCTCGTCTACGACACGGAGGAGGTCGGCCAGGAGGAGGGCAGGTTGCTCGCCGAGTCGCTGGCAGGTTGGCGCGACAAGCATCCGGACGTGCCCGTGCGCGAAGACGTACGGCACACGTCGGCCGGCGCCGCGCTGGTGCGGGTCTCGGCGGACGTGGGCCTCGTAGTCGTGGGGGCACGCGGCGGACTGCTGAGCCCCGGGCCCACGGCCCACGCGCTGACGCACCACGCCCGGTGCCCGATCGTGGTGGTGCGACACTGAGCGCATGATCTCCGGCCCACTCCGCGGCGACCTCCTGGCCGGGCTGACCGTGGCGGCCTACCTCGTCCCCCAGGTGATGGCCTACGCCACGGTGGCGGGCCTGCCTCCGGTCGCCGGCCTGTGGGCGGCACTCGCCCCGCTCGCCCTGTACGCCCTCCTCGGGTCCTCGAGCCGGTTGTCGGTCGGCCCCGAGTCCACCACCGCGCTCATGACCGCGGTGGCGGTCGCGCCCCTGGCGGCCGGCGATCCCGGCCGCTACGCGGTCCTGTCCGCCGCGCTGGCGATCGTCGCCGGCCTGCTCTGCCTGGTGGCCTGGCTGCTGCGACTCGGCTTCGTCGCCGACCTGCTGTCACGGCCGATCCTGGTCGGCTATCTGACCGGCGTCGCGATCATCATGATCCTCGGCCAGCTGGGCAAGCTGACCGGCGTTCCGATGGACGGCTACGACCTGATCGGCTTCGCGCGTGACCTTCCCGGACTCCATCTGCCCACACTGCTGATGGCCTTCGCCGTGCTGGCCTTCCTCTTCCTGCTCCAGTGGAAACTCCCGCGCCTGCCGGGCCCGCTGCTCGCCGTCCTGCTGGCCACCGCCTGCGTCACTCTCTTCGGCCTGGATGACCTCGGCATCAAGGTGGTCGGGCAGATTCCCTCCGGCCTGCCCACGCCCGCGCTTCCCGCCCCAGGCGACCTGCCCGCACTGCTGCTGCCCGCACTGGGCCTGCTGCTCGTCGGCTACAGCGACAACGTGCTCACCGCACGCTCGTTCGCCGCCAGGCACCGCCAGGAGGTCGACGCCAACCGGGAACTGCTGGCGCTCGGCGCGGCCAACCTGGGCGCCGGGGTGCTGCAGGGTTTCCCGGTCAGCAGCAGCGGTAGCCGTACCGCGCTGGCCGACGCCGCGGGCGCCCGCAGCCAGCGCTACTCACTCGTCGCCTTGGCGGGCGTGGTCGCGGTGCTGCTGTTCGCCGGGCCGCTGCTGGCCGACTTCCCCACGGCCGCGCTCGGCGCGATCGTCGTGTACGCCGCGATCCGGCTCATCGACCTGCCGGCCTTCCGCCGCCTGGCCTCCTTCCGCCGCAGCGAGCTGCTGCTCGCGCTGGCGGCCGCCGCCGGCGTGCTGGTCTTCGACATCCTGTACGGCATCCTGCTCGCGGTCGCGCTGTCGGTCGCCGAGATGCTCCACCGCATCGCCCGCCCCCACGACGCCGTCCAGGGGCTCGTCCCCGGGCTGGCCGGGATGCACGACATCGACGACTACCCGTCGGCCAAGACCGTTCCGGGCCTGGTCGTCTACCGTTACGACTCCCCGCTCTTCTTCGCCAACGCCCAGGACTTCCGGCGCCGCGCGCTGGCCGCGCTCTCCCCCGGAACGTCGTGGTTCGTCCTCAACGTCGAGGCCAACGTCGAGGTCGACATCACCGCGCTCGACGCGCTCGAGTCGCTGCGGGCCGAGCTGGATCGGCAAGGGGTCGTCTTCGCCATGGCCAGGGTCAAGCAGGATCTGCGGACGGCGCTCGACGCCTACGGCCTGACGGCTTCGATCGGCGAGGAGCGGCTGTTCCCGACCCTGCCAACCGCGGTCGACGCCTATCTCAACCGGCCAGCTGATACACCTCAGGACGGCGCCGCAACCACGCCAGGGACTCCTGCTCCAGGGAGCGGACCCACGTCGGAGTGAGCCCGAGCTCGGTGGCGACCTGACGTCGTGTGCGGGGCGCGTGCCCGTCCAAGCCGAACCGCATGCGCATGATCAGGGCCTGCCGGGGCGCCAGCGTGTCCACCGCCGGGAGGAGCGAGTCGTGCAGCAGGTGGTTCTCCACGATCTGCTCGGTGCTCTTGACGTCGGGATCGGCGAGCACCTCGCCCAGGGTCATGTCGAGGGTCACGCACGCCCACGGCGCCCGCACCGGGTGCGGAGGGATGCGGATGGTCCTCGCCCGCTCCAGCCCTTGCAGGATCGCCTTGCGAATCCACCACGTCGCACAGGTGGAGAACCGGGTCCCCCTCGTGTGGTCGTAGTGCTCGACGGCCTGGATGAGGCCGACGTTGCCGTCCTGGACCACGTCGGCGAAGGGCAGCCCTCGATGGGCGTACCGCTTCGCGACCGACATCACCAGCCGCAGGTTCGCGCAGATCATGCGCTCGCGCGCGGCCCTGCCGTCCGCGGCGACCGCCTCCAGATCGGGATCGTGACCTCGGGTTTCGAGGAGGTGCTCGGCGTACAGGCCCGCCTCGATGCGCCTGGCGAGGGCGACTTCTTCTTCCGCGTTCAGCAGGGGTGTGTTCATGTGATCACCGTCGCACCTGCCGGGCGTCCGGATCGAGGGACCATCGGCATGTCCCGGCGGGACGTTGGACTCGGGTTTCGTCGCTCCTGGCCGCGGGGCCGTCCATTGCTGGCAAGCGGCACGAGGGCGGCGGCCATATCTGGCACAGGCGGGCTGAATCACGCCGACCGGCCGGGGCCGTCGAGGCGGCTCCCGGCCGGGTACGGCCGTTCATCGGCGCGTGCGGATGACGGCCAGCGGGCAGGGGGCGTGATGCACCATGGCCTGGCTCACCGAGCCGAACACCAGCCCGGCGAACTCCGCGTGCCCGTGCGAGCCGACCACGAGCAGGTCGGCGTGCTCGGCCGCCTGCCGCAGCACCTCTGCGGGGTGGCCTCTCACGACCTCCCGCACCACCTCGACGTCGGGGTGACGCTCCTGCCAGCCGGCGAGGGTCTCCGCGAGCCGCCGCGTCTCGGCCCGCTCGTCGTCGAAGTCGTCGGGCACCGGCATGAAGCCGCCGCCTGCCTCCAACCACCGCCAGGCGTGCACGGCCCGCAGCCGGGCACCGCGCAGCTGAGCCTCGGCGAAGGCGAATCCGAGCTCCTTGGTCATGGCATCCGAGCAGTCGACGCCCACAACCACCTCAGCGTGCGGCCGTGACGGCAGGTCGCGCACGATGACGACGTCGCAGGGCGCGTGCCCGGCCACGCCGTACGCCACGGAGCCGACGAGCAGGCCGCGGATGCCGCCCAGGCCCAGGTTGCCGAGGACGAGCAGTTCGGCGTCGCGCGCCGCTTCGATCAGGGCCTGGCGGGGATCGCCCGGCAGGAAGGCCGAGTCGGCGGTCACCTTCGGCTCCTCACGGCGTGCCCGGTCGAGCCCTGCTTCCACGACCGATCGGGCACCGTCACGCATCCATGCGGCGACCTGCTGATAGTGCCCGGTGCGGTTCTCCAGGACCCATCGCGGCATCGCGTGCACGACGCGGAGCGGCACGTCACGCAGGCGCGCTTCCCTGGCGGCCCACGCCACCGCTTCCAGCCCGGCACGCGAGCCGTCGACTCCGGCCACGATCATGACGCTCTCCTTCGTTGGTGTGTCGGCTCCATGACACCGGCCGCCGGTCGACCGGCCCATGGCCGTTGGTCCTGGTCGGGCAGGACTTCGGTCCTCACTCTGCCGACGATCGCCACAGGGCAGGCGGCATGCCGGACGAGGGTCCGGCTGATCGGTCCGGACGAGCCCACGACGATGAGCCCTGCCTGCCACGAGGCCTCGAGCAGGGCGGCTTTCGGAGCACGGCCGACGGTCTCGACGTCGGCTTGGAGCTGTGCGTAGTGGTGCCGCCAGTGCTGCAGCTCGCTCCACGCCCAGCCGCTGCGCTGGGATCGGGTGAGATCGTCGGCGCCCGCGACCAGGACCTTCAGGGGGACCTGGCGAAGGACCGCTTCCTCGGCCGCCAGCCTCATCGCCTCGTAGGAAGCACCGAAGCCGAGCACGACGGGTCCGCTGGACTCGCCGCGCACGACCACCACCGGGCAGGGCGCGCCGGTGGCGACGCGGGCGCCCAGTGAGCCGCGCCGTGCTCCGACCACGAGGAGGTCCGCGTGCTCGCTCAGCGAGGCGAGCAGCGCCGCCGACGAGGCGCGTTCCAGGATCGTGCCGACGTCCAGAAGGGGATGGCTCCTGCGCAGCCGGCCGGCCAGGCCGTCCAGCACGCGCTGGGGCATGCGTGCCGCGAGGTCCTCCGGGATTCGCTCGCCGGGCCACTTCGGATAGGGCCACTTCCACCCCCGGCAGAGCGTGAGGGGCAGCCTGCGGCCGATCGCCTCGGCGACGGCCCACTGGGCGGCGCGCTCGGCCGCGGCAGAGCCGTCATAGCCCACCAAAACTCCTATTTCGCTCATATCTCTACGATCGCAAGGCGGGAGCTCCAGGGTTAGGGCCGTTATCCCCCGGCGGTGCGCCGAACGGCCCTACTACGGCTGCGCCCGGCGGCGGAGGCTGGGGCCATGAGCGAGAACATCGAAGTCCTCTGGCAAGGCGGCGACAGCTTCGACATCGACATCCGCGACCACGTCGTGCGGACCGACCAGCCTCGGCTGGACAGCGGGCCCACCCCGGTCGAGCTCTTCGTCGGCGCACTGGCCTCGTGCGTGGCCCTCTACGCGGTGCGCTACCTGCGCAGGCGGCAGCTGCCTTCGGGACTGTCGGTCACCGCCCGCTACGAGATGGCCGACAACCCGCAACGCGTCGGCCGGATCGACCTCGAGGTGCACGCGCCCGGGCTCCCGCCGGGATTGCGCAGGTCCTTCGAGGCGGTCATCGAACACTGCACCGTGCACAATTCCTTGCGGCAGCCCGCCGAGGTCGGCTTCACGATCCTGGCTTCCGGCGATCAGGAAGCCGTCCCCGTGTGACCGTCAGAAGGAACGGCGGTAGCCGCTCGCCGCTCGGATACGGGCCAGCGCCATCGTCTGAGCCGCCTGGCGCGGCAGGCAGTTCTCGCGCGACGTGCGATCCAGCAGTTCTGCCACGTTGTCGCCGATCTTCTCCGCGATGGCGGCGAACGCCTGGGTACGGCTCCCGCCCGCGTGCTCGACGGCCGCGCAGATCACGCCCCCGGCGTTGGCGATGATGTCGGGGATCGACAGCACCCCCCGCCCGTGGAAGATCCGTTCCGCGTCCGCGGTGGCGGGCAGGTTGGCGCCCTGGAGGATCACTCTGGCGTTCACCCGTGCCGCGTTGCGGCGATCGAAGACGTCGGCCTGGGCGGCGGGGACGAGGATGTCGCAGTCGAGCTCGCCGACCGTGTGCGCGGTTCGCGGGACGCCTCCGGGGAAGGCGGCCACCTGATCGCCCTGCCGCTTGAAGGCGACGAGCTTCGGCACGTCCAGCCCCTGCTCGTTGAAGACCGCTCCCCTGCTGTCGGACACCCCGATCACCCGGGCGCCGCGCTCGGCGAGGGCGAGGGCGGCATGCGTGCCCACCGCGCCGAACCCCTCGATGACGACGTCGGCCCCCTCCAGCACGAGCAGCCCCTTCAGCGCCAGGGCGTCCGCGCAGCAGGCCAGGCCGTATCCGGTGGCGCCCACCTCGTCCAGGGGGATCCCGCCCAGGGCCGACGGCAGGCCGACCGCCCGGCCGATCTCGTCGTGGACGATCGCCATGCATGACTCGTCGGTTCCCATGTCGGGCCCGGGGATGTAGTCCGTGAGGTGGGCGATGGCCCTGGCGAAGGCCCGCATCAGGCGTTCGCGCGAGATCCCGTCGAGGTCGGCCGTGCGCCTGATGCCCGCCTTGCCGCCGCCGTGCGGGAGCCCGGCGGCGGCGTTCTTCAGGGTCATAGCCCTGGCCAGACGTGCCACCTCCACGGTGCTCACCGTGGGCGTCAGCCGTACGCCGCCGATGGCCGGGCCGAGAGCGAGGTTGTCCACGACCACCACCGCCTCCATCCCCGGCATCGGCCGCAGGTGCACGACCTCGGCCGGTCCGAGCTCGTCGGCGTGCCACTCATGCATGACTCCTCCTCCATCGAAGAACGATCACGGCGACCGCCGTCCAGGCGGCCACCACGGCGAGATCCGCCCACGGCCAAGGCCCGCCGGTCAAGGCGGACAGCAGGGCGTGCGAGACGTGCTTGATCGGGAAGACGTCCCCGACGGACTGCAGGACACCGGGCAACGGCCCGCCGATGACGAACACGTCCGAGACGAAGGCGAGCGGCAGGAAGGTACCCAGGGCCACGGCGTTGGCGACCTGCTGCTTGGAGGCGAGCTCGCCCACCAGGACACCCAGCGAGGCGAAGCAGGCGGCGCCGATGGCGATCGCCGCCGTCAGGCCGGGGAGCGCTCCGAACGTGACCGTCACGCCGTACCCGAGACCGGCGACCACGCCCAGGACGACGGCGGTGGCGGCGGTGACCAGCAACGCGCCCGCCAGCCGCCCGCCGTAGTAGGCCCAGCGCGGCAACGGGGTGCCGGCCAGCCGCTTGCGCACCCCTTTCTCGCGGTCACCCGCCAGCGCCTCGGCCAGGTTCAGGTAGCAGGCCGCGCCCACGGTGTAGGTGATCATCGCGGCGAGCATGAACACCGGCAGGTCGACGCCGTTCACGATGGCACCCTGGAAGATGAGGGAGACGAGCGCGAACAGCAGCACCGGCAGCGCGACCGTGAAGAACACCGTCGCCGGCTCGCGGCGCAGTCCGGTGAGCGCGTGCGCCGTCTGGTCGAGCAGGACGGACCGGCCCACTCCGCGCCGGCGGGAAACCCGGACCGCGGCTTGCCTGCCGGGTCGGCGCTCCCAGCGGAAGCGCCACAACGCCACTGCGGCCCCGCCTGCCCCCCATGCGGCGAGCACGGCGAGGTGGTCGGCGGACCAGCCCGCGCCCGTCAGGTACGGGTTGAAGCAGTCCCGTACCGCGTTGGCCATGTGGCGCAGGGGGAAGATCCATCCGACGGTGTCCAGCCAGGCCGGCAGCTTCCCGCCCACCAGGATGACGTCGGAGATGAACGCCAGGGCCAGCAGCAAGCCGGTGCCCAGGAGCTGGACCGCCGCGGAGCTGCGGACCAGCGCGACCACGCCGAAGCCCAGCGCGGTGAAGGTCAGGGCACCGAGCAGGAGGGTCACCAGAAGGGCGGGTAGGGTACGCCAGACGATCTGCAGGTCGTAGAAGACCAGTCCCACGCCCAGCAGCAGCACGACGGTGATCACCGAGATCACCAGCACCGAGCCCGCCAGGCCGGCGAGCACCGCCCAGGCGGGCACCGGGGTGCCGCGCAGGCGCTTGAGCCAGCCCCGGTCGCGTAGATCGGCCAGGTGGAGCGTCAGCGCGCCGAAGCATCCCTGGGCGACGCCGAACACGGTCATCACCGGGACGACGAACTGCATGACCCGCACGCCGGTGGCCGGGTCGACGGTCTGGTTGCCGACCGCGGCGCCGACGATCACCATCATCAGCACCGGCATCGCCACCGTGAAGATCGCCGCGAGGGGGGTGCGGAAGAACGAGAGCACCTCGTGCCGGACAAGTCGCGTGATCATGACTCCACCAGCTCCAGGTAGACCTCCTCCAGGGTCGGCCGCGTCGCTGTGAGGTTCGCCAGCTCCGTCCCTCGTTCCAGGGCCCAGCCGGTGAGGGTGTGCAGGTCCCTGGCAGGCTGCCTGGTGTGGACGGACACGGCGGAGCCGTCCGCCTCGACGCGGCCCGTCAGCGACGGCAGGTCCGCCAGGGCCGTGCCGTCCGGCAGCCGGAAGGAGACCACGCTGACGCGCTCGGCCTGGCCCAGTGAGTCCGGCGAGCCGATCGCGACCAGGTGCCCTTCGCGCAGCACCGCGACCCGGTCGGCGAGTTGCTGGGCCTCGTCCATGTAATGGGTGGTGAGCAGGATCGTGGTGCCCGAGTCGCGCAGGCCGTCGATCAGCTCCCAGGCCCGGTGCCTGGCCGACGGGTCGAAGCCCGTGGTCGGCTCGTCCAGGAACAACAGCTCGGGCCGCCCGACCAGGCCGAGCGCGAGGTCCAGGCGCCGGCGCTGGCCTCCGGACAGGGTCCGCACCCGGGCGTCGCGCTTGTCCTTCAGCCCCACCTGCTCGATCACCTCGTCGGGCAGGCGCGGCCTGGGATAGAAGCCCGCGTAGAGCCGGACCAGCTCGACGACGGAGAACTCCTCCTCGAACCCCGCTTCCTGCAGCACGATGCCGATGCGCTCGCGGTAGGCCCGGCCTCCGGTCGCCGGGTCGAAGCCGAGCACCGACACCGTGCCGCCGTCGCGGATGCGGTGGCCCTCCAGGATCTCCACCGCCGTCGTCTTGCCCGCGCCGTTGGGGCCGAGCAGCGCGAACACCTCTCCCGGCTCGATCGTGAAGCTCACCCCGTCGACCGCGCGCACCGGGCCGTAGTGCTTGCGCAGCCCTTCCACCGTCACCGCGGACATCACTGCTCCTTCTGGATACGGGTACCGGCCTCGCCCTTGAGGACGAGTGCCATGTCGTTCAGGTGGCCGATCAGCGTGGCCCGGCCCGTCGCGGTCACGAAGCGGCGGGCGGCCTCGATCTTGGGCCGCATGGATCCGGGTGCGAAGTCGCGGGGATCCAGGTCATTCGGGGTGACCGTCCCGATGGGACGCTCGTACGGGGTGCCGTGGTCCTGCATGACCGCGGGCACGTCGGTCAGGATGACCAGCAGGCCGGCGCCGAGCCGCTCGGCGAGCAGCGCGGCGACGAGGTCCTTGTCCACGACGGCCGCCACACCGGTCAGGTCGGGCAGGACAGGAACTCCGCCTCCGCCGCCCGCGATCACCGTGCAGCCCGACTCCAGGAGCCGGGCGATCACCGGCAGCTCGACGACGCGCACCGGAGTGGGCGAGGCCACGATGCGCCGCCAGCCGTACCTGTCCTTCTTGAAGGCTCCCTCGTCACCCGGCTCCGGGTAGTAGGGGCCGACGGGCTTGCTCGGGCATGTGAAGGCCGGGTCGTCGGCGTCGACGACCACCTGCGTGACCACGGCCGCCACCGGCCTGTCCGACGCCCTGCCGATCCCCTGGGCCAGCCAGTAGCCGATCATGCCCTGGGTCTCCGCCACGAGGGTGTCCAGCGGGTAGCCGCGCTCCAAAGTGGGGTCGCGCTCGCTCTCCTCGGCCAGCAGTCCCACCTGCGGGCCGTTGCCATGGACGATCAGCAGTTCGTGCTCGGCGGCCACCGCGGCCAGGTCGCAGGTGACGGCTCCGACGTTGCGCAGTTGCGTGGCGGCGTCGGCCCGTTCCCCTCGGCGCAGCAGTGCGTTCCCGCCGATGGCCACGACGACCCTCATGACGCACCGCCGAGCACGGTCTCCAGGACGGCCTGCGCGACCGGAAGCCGGTTGGCCGCCTGCCGGAAGACGGCTGAGGCGGGACCGTCGATCACCTCCGCGGCGACCTCCTCACCGCGGTGGGCGGGCAGGCAGTGCATGAAGATCGCGTGGGGGTGTGCCGCGGCCATCAGCTCCGGGGTGACCCGGAACGGTTCGAGGATGGCGTGTCGTTCCGCTCGCCGAGCCTCCGGATCTCCCATGGAGGTCCAGACGTCGGTGTAGACGACGTCGGCGTCCTTCACGGCGTCGAACGGATCGTCGCCCATCCCCGGACCGGCCGTCGACATGGCCATGCCCGCGAGCGCGGCGGCCTCGCCCAGGCTGGTCGAGACGTTGTTCCTCGCACCGACGTAGGCCAGTTTGCGTCCGGACAGCTCGCCGAAGTACTCCCGGATGGTCATCAGGTCCGTGATCGCCTGGAGCGGGTGGTGGCCGTCGGTCAGGGCGTTGACCACGGGGATGCCGGAGTGCAGCGCGAACTGCTCGACGTCGGCGTCCCGGTAGGTGCGGATGACGGCGGCCGCGGCGTAGGAGCCCACGACCTTGGCGGTGTCGGCGATCGTCTCACCCCGCCCCAGCTGCAGCTCGTCAGGGCCGACGGTCAGCGGCACGCCGCCGAGGCGCACGACGGCCGTCTCGGTGGACAGGCGGGTGCGTGTGGAGGGCTTGGCGAAGTACAGCAAGGCGGTGCGGGCCTTGAGCACCTGGCGTGAGGCGTAGGGGTGCCGCTTGAGGTGCTCGGCCCGCTCCAGCAGGTATTCCAGGTCCCACGGGTGGAGGTGGGAGATGCGCAGCAGGTGTCGCATGGTC
Organism: Nonomuraea soli; assembly: GCF_013761175.1. GTDB lineage: Bacteria > Actinomycetota > Actinomycetes > Streptosporangiales > Streptosporangiaceae > Nonomuraea > Nonomuraea soli. The sequence goes on along the minus strand of NZ_JACDUR010000001.1, from coordinate 1,418,084 downwards.
AGGCCGCCTTCTCCACGACGTGGGTGTTCTGGCGCTCCTCGCGGCGCTTGAGCCAGACGTAGACGGGCACTCCTGCGAGCAGCAGGAGGAAGCCCTTGTACACGACCTCGTAGCCGGAACCCGCGATGGTCCACAGCGAGTAGCCGAAGGCCAGCACCGCGATCGTGGCGTCGACGGCCAGGCGCCGCCCGGCGAAACGTTCGCGGTCGGTCAGGGCCAGCATCAGCTGGGCCATGGCCGAGTACGCGTACGGGATGAGCGTGGTGAGAGTGGCCAGCAGGATCACGAAGTTGAACTGCTCGACGAGCCCGGCGTTGTAGTTCATGAGCATCAGCCCGGTGACCAGGACGCTGGAGACGATCAGGCCGACGGCGGGCGTGCCCCAGCGGGTGAGCTTGGCGAAGACCGCGGGGAACAGCCCGTCGCGGGCGGCGGCGAGAGGCACCTGGCCCTGCAGCAGGATCCATCCGTTGAGAGCGCCGAAGGCGCTGATGATCGCCCCGATCGCCACCGTGGTGCCGGCCCAGTCTCCGAACATGGCGGCCGCGGCGTCGGCGAAGGGCGCGGTGGACTCCACCAGGAGTTGTCTTGGCACGGCGGCGAAGACCGCGACGGTGCCCAGGATGTAGACGGCGGCGGTGACGACGGTGCCGACGATCGTGGCGCGCGGGATGGTCCGCTCGGGGTCGCGCACGTCCTCAGCGGGAACGGTGGCGGATTCGATGCCGATGAAAGCCCACAACGTCAGGGCCGCCGCGGCGCTCACCGCGCCGAAGGTGCTCTGGTCGCTGGGGTTGAAGGGTGTGAAGTCGCCGCCGTCGACGAAGAACGGCGCCGCGACGGCCAGGGCCACCAGCGGGAGCAGCTTGGCGATCGTGGTAACGACCTGGACCCAGCCGCCCTGCCGTACGCCGCGCACGTTGACGGCGGTCAGCGTCCAGATGGCGGCCAGCGCGACGCCCGCGGCCAGGAGCGCCGTCTCGGCGACGGCGGGCCAGAAGTATCCCAGGTAGCTGACGAAGGCCACCGCGATGGCGGCGTTTCCGGCCCAGACGGCGATCCAGTAACCCCAGGCGGTCTGGAATCCCACGAAGTCGCCGAAGGCCCGGCGCGCGTAGGCGTAGGGCCCGCCCGTCCTGGGGTAGGCGCGGCCGAGCCTGGCGAAGACGAGTGCCAGCAGGAGCGCGCCGGTGGCGGTCAGCGCCCAGGCCAGGAGGCTGGCGCTGCCGAAGGCGGCCAGGGAGGCGGGCAGCAGGAACACGCCCGAGCCGATCATGTTGCCGACGACCAGCGCGGTCGCCATCCATGATCCCAGCTTGCGCCGCTGAGGTAAGGCGGTGACGGACATGGCAGTCCTCCTTGATGTCACCTCAAGCAGACCTGGCGCGGGCGGCCAGGCCTCCGGGCGAAGGTCACCGGTCCGGGGGACCTTGGGCCTGTCTCAGCGAGAAGTAGGCCTCTTCCTCCTGGGCGAAGTGCAGGGTCAGCACGGCGTGCAGGCCGTACAGGCAGGCGCGCAGGTCGTCGAGCTGGTCAGGCCCGGGGCCGTCCGGCCCGGCGAGCTCCACGTGGTGGCCCAGCCTGCGGACGAGCCGGTCGATCTCGGCGTGAGCCCGGCTCATCGTCATGGTCGCCTCCGGGCCGCCCATGGCAGGGAGCAGGCGGCGTTCCTCCGCCTGCTCGTGGGGAAGCAACTCGTCGCGGAGGAAGGTGTGCACACGGCGTATCCCGTCCAGCGTCCGTGCGGGCGGTTCGGTGCCGACGCCGTCCGCGACGTGGCGGACGAGGTCGAGCGGCGGCCGGAGCCTCACGTGCTCGTCGGCGAAGCGGCGCAGCAGGGCCTCCGTCTCGGGATCGGGCACGGCCCGCGGCCCCGAGCGCAACGCGCGCAGGGCGTTGACGATGACCAGCACGTCGATCGCTTCCTGCAACAGCGCGCCCGCAGCCGGTGGCAGCAGGCCCAGGGCGGCCACCACCATGGCGACGAGAGACAGGCCGATGCCGACGGCCGCGCTCTGGATCGCGATGCGGCGCGAGCGGCGGGCGACGTCCATGGCGTCGGCGAGCCGGTCGAGCCGGTCGCCGGTGAGCACCACGTCCGCCGCCTGGGTGGAGGCGGCGGAGCCTCGGGCTCCCATCGCCACACCGACGTCCGCGGCGGCCAAAGCCGGAGCGTCGTTGATTCCGTCTCCCGCCATCACGGTCACCGCATGCCGGGCCTCGGCCTGGACGCCCTCGACCTTGGCGGCCGGTGTCTGCTCGGCCAGCACCCGGTCGATGCCGAGTACGGCCGCGACGCCCTCGGCGACCTCTTTCCGGTCTCCGGTGAGCATCACCACGCGCCCGATGCCGGCCGTACGCAACCGCAGGAGTGTGCGGGCGGCGTCCGTTCTGACGTTGTCGCGAAGCAGGATCACTCCTGCGACCGAGCCGTCAACACGAACCCATACGGTCATCGCGCCGTCCAGGGCCGCTCTGGAACGCTGCTGGGACATCCAGGGAGAGTCGCCCGCCGCCTTGCCCACCTGGACGTCGTGGTCCGCGACCCGCGCGCTGGTCCCGCGTCCCGGTTCCTCCCGCATTCCCGCGGGGACCGGAAGCGTCAGACCGCGCTCGCGGGCGGCACGGACGATGGCCGCTGCCAGGACGTGCGAGGACTGCTGATCCACCGCCGCGGCAAGGCGCAGGATCTCATCCGCGTCATGGCCCGGGGCGGGCACGACATCCACGACCTGCGGCCTGCCGGCGGTGAGGGTACCGGTCTTGTCGAGCACCAGCGTGCGTGCGCGCCCCAGGGTCTCCAGAGCGGCACCGCCCTTGATCACCACCCCGAGCCGGGCGGCCCGCGACAGTCCCGAGGCGATCGCCGCCGGAGCGGCCAGCAGCAGCGGGCACGGAGTGGCCACGACCAGGACGGCGACCGCGCGCACCAGCTCACCGCTCGACAGACCCGCGGCGCCGGCCACCAGGAGGGTGGCGGGCAGAAACCAGGCGGCGAAGCGGTCGGCGAGCCGTACGACCGGTGCGCTGGCCGTCTCAGCCTCGCGGGCGAGCCGCACGACACCGGCGTACGAGCTGTCCTCGGCGCTGACGGCGGCCCGCATGTCGAAGGCGGGCCCGGCGTTGACCACGCCGCTGCGCACCCTGGTGCGCTCGGCGGGAAGCGACTCGCCCGTCAGGGCCGACTCATCCAGCAGCGCGGTCCCCTCCACGACGACTCCGTCCGCGGGGACCATCTCGCCGCTCGCCACCAGCAGGAGATCCCCAGGACGGACCTGCGCGGCCTCGATCTCGTACGGCACGCCGCCGGTGTAGCGGCGGGCGGTACGGGGTGCTCGTTCCTGGAGCGCGACCAGGTCACGCTTGGCCCGCCGGGAGGCGTAGTCCTCCAGCACCCTGCCACCGGCCAGCATGATCGCGATCAGGGCGCCCGCGAGGTACTCGCCGACCACGAGCGTGCCCGCGAGGGCGAGCACGGCGATCGCGTCGACGCCGAGCCTGCGCTGCCGCAGCGCGCTGACCACCCACCAGATCGCGGGAGCGATCGCCAGCGAGGTCGCGGCCGCCCAGGCCAGGTCTCCCGCCTGCGCCGAGCCCAGCAGGTGGAGCAGCCCGCCCGCCACCAGTGCGAGGGTCAATGCGGCGAGGAACCACCTCATCCGAGATCACGTCTCCTGAAGGCCGTCACACCCGCGAGGACGGCCATCAGGGCGATGCCGGTCAGGACGACCGGTGGCGCTACCTCCATGGCGGCGCCGGGGAGCTTCGGCGTGTGTGCGAACGGCGACAGATCCATGACCCAGGGGTCGAGCTTCAGGAGCGGGCCGAGCTCACCGAGCAGGACGAAGGCCAGGAGCACCGCCCAGACGCCTGCCAGCACGCGGGGAGCCGCGCCGAAGACCACGGTGGTGATGCCCACGAGCACCCAAGCAGCTGGGAGCTGTACCAGCGCCGCCCCCAGCAGCCGCCAGGTCTGGCCGGGATCGCCGATCTGTGCGCCGTGGGCGATGCCCGCGCCGAGTCCCATCAGCGCCATCAGCAGGGCGCAGCCGAGAACGGCGATCGTCAGGTGGCTGAGCGCGTACCGGGCCCGCCCCACCGGAGCGGCCAGCAGGAGCTCGTTCTCCTCGCCCCGCAGGCGCATCGCGGCCTGCACGCCGTACACGGAGGCGATCACGCCGGTCATGCTCAGTTCGAAAGAGAGGAAGGCGTCGGTGAGCCTCGACGTACCGCCCAGCGCCGTGATGAGTTCCCGCGCGCCCTGGGCGTCGAAGAACTCGCCCACGGTGGACGAGATGTTGCCGAAGACCAGGCCCAGGAGCAGGAAGGACGCGGCCCAGGCCAGTAGCGGGCCGCGCTGGAGCCTCCAGGCCAGGGCGAGCGGGCTGCGCAGAGACGGGGCCGCCGTGGCCGGTCCCTCGCGGTCGGCCAGCAGGCCCGCTCCCAGGTCACGCCGTACGGCCAGCGCATGGGCCAGGGCGGCCGCCGCCGCGGCGAAGCCGACGGTGATGAGCAGGACCCACCACCGGTTGCCCGCGTACGGGCGGAACTGCTGGCCCCAGCCGATCGGCGAGAGCCAGGTGAGCCACTCGGGCTGGGCGGCGTCCGCGATCGCCCGGAGGACGTAGACGACGCCGAGCACCATGGACGACAGCCCGACAGCCGCGCGAGCGCTTCTGGTCAGCTGGGAGACGACCGCGGCGATCCCGGAGAAGGCCAGCCCGACGCTCGCCCAGGCCAGGCCGAAGACGATCGACCCCTCCACCGGCAGTCCGGCGGCGATCAGCCCGGAGGCGGTCAGCACCGCCAGCACCACGTTGGCGCCCAGCGCGACCAGCACAGCGGCCGCCAGCGGCGCGTGGCGGCCGACCGGCGTCGCGCCGACCAGTTCGAGCCGTCCCGCCTGCTCGTCGGCGCGGGTGTGACGGACCATCACGACGATCGCGAAAACAGCTACGAGTGCGGCGCCCAGGCCGCCCATCTTGATGATCGCCAGGGCGCCGACGGACGTCGGATCGTAGATCTTGCCGTACAACGCCACGAGCGACGGCATGGCGTTCATACCGTTGGCCGCCAGGATCCGCGAGGACTCGGTCGGGAAGAGCGGCACCGTGGCGGCGGCGGAACCGGCCGCCATGACGACGAATGTGAGGATCCAGGCGGGTAGCAGAAGCCGGTCACGGCGCAGCGCCAGCCGGACGAGCTGGAGTGTCGCGTTCATCTCCGCTCTCCGTAGTGACGCAGGAACAGCTCCTCCAGGGTGGGCGGGTGGCTGCTGAGGCTGCGCACGCCGGCCGCGGCGAACTGCTTGAGCAGATCGTCCAGGTGTGCGGCGTCGATCTGAAGGCTCACGGTCGTGCCCTCGGCACGAAGGTCGTGAACACCGGGCAGGCCCGCCAGGTCGATCGGGATGACCAGCTCGGCCTTGACGGAGGTGCGGGTCAGGTGGCGCAGGTCCGACAGGGTCCCGGTCTCGACGGTCCGGCCCGCCCGGATGATCGTCACCCGGTCGCAGACCGCCTCGACCTCGGCCAGGATGTGGCTGGAGAGCAGGACGGTACGGCCCGCCCTGCGCTCCTCGGCCAGGCAGTCGCGGAAGGTGGACTCCATGAGCGGGTCCATGCCGAGCGTGGGCTCGTCGAGCAGGAGGAGCTCGGCGTCGGAGGCGAGTGCGGCGATGAGGGCGACCTTCTGCCGGTTCCCGGTGGAGTACGCGCGGGCCTTCTTCGTCGGGTCGAGTTCGAAACGCTCCACGAGCGCCGCGCGCCGCCCGGCGTCGGCCCGGCCTCGGAGTCTGCCGAGCAGATCGATGATCTCGCCTCCGGTGAGGTTCGGCCAGAGGGTGACGTCGCCCGGCACATAGGCGATTCGCCGGTGCAGTTCCGCGGCATCGCGCCAGGGGTCACCGCCCAGCACGCCGACCGTGCCCGCCTGGGCTCTGAGCAGGCCGAGCAGAATACGCAGCGTCGTGGTCTTGCCCGCGCCGTTGGGCCCGAGGAAACCGTGCACCTCGCCCCTGGCGACGTCCAGGTCCAGGCCGTCGAGCGCGCGCGTCCGGCCGAAGGACTTGACCAGGCCGGAGACGGAGATTGCGGTAGCCATACCACGCAAGCTACGGACCGTCGCGGCGCGTCTGGAGGGCCGAAGGTCCCTGCTCAGAGGACCTTCGGCCCTACTCGACGTCTCTTGGCCGGCGAGAACATCGCCACCATGACCGAACCGATCGTCGCGTGCGTGGACGGCTCCCGCTCGGCGATGTCCGCCGCGCTGTGGGCCGCGGACGACGCCGCCCTCAGCGGACGGCCGCTGCGCCTCGTCCACGTCGCCGAACCTCTGCTGCAAGGCGTGACCGCCACGGTGGTCCGAGACGGAACCGCATACTCGGAGTGGGGCGCCGCGCTGCTCGACGAGGCCGTGACCCTGGTGCGATCGCGGCACGATGGCCTGGCGATCACCACGGAGTTGCTTCACGGCGACGTCGCACCATCACTGTCCGAGGAGGCCACCCGGGCGGCCGCGCTGGTCGTCGGCAGCCGGGGACTGGGCGGGTTCACCGGACTGGTGCTGGGCTCGGTCGGCGTGAAGCTGGCCGGCCACGTCGACGTGCCGGTCATCGTCGTGCGAGGCCCGCACGTGCTGCTGCACCGCGAGATCGTCGTCGGCGTCGACATGTCGGAGGCCTCGCGTGCGGCCCTCGACTATGCCTTCGCCATGGCCGAGCGCCGCGGGTGCGCGCTGCGCGTGATCCGCACCTGGTACGTGCCGCCGTCGAAGTACGAGCTCGCGCTGCAGCTGTACGGCGAGCAGGTCGCCGAGACCGAGGGCAAGATGCTGCACGAGATGCTCGGCCCATGGCGAGAGGCCCATCCCGGGGTGCCCGTCACCGCGTCGATGATCTATGGGCACCCCGTGGGCGCGCTGTGCGACGCCTCCGCCCATGCCGACCTGGTGGTCGTCGGCTCGCGCGGTCGCGGGACGATCGGGTCGGCGCTTCTGGGCTCGGTCAGCCACGGTGTGCTCCACCACGCCTCGTGTCCGGTGGCGGTCGTCTCAGCTCACCGGCGTCCCGCCAGCAGGTAGGCCACCGGCCCGACGGGCTGGACGAAGATCCCCAGCCACCACAGGCCTTTGCGGCCCCGGATCTGCTCGGCGGGCCTGGACCACAGGTCTCTGGCCGCCATGGCCGTGAGCGTCAGCTCGATCGACCCGGCCACGAGGATCGCGCCTCGCTGCCCGGGCGTCAGCTCGTGCCACTTCTTGTTCACCGCCGTGCCCTCCTCTTCAGATAACGCCCGATGACGAGCAGGGCGACGATCGCGACGGTCTGCGCGCCCATGATGACCTTGGTGTAGTCGATGGCGGGCAGCCACCGGACCTCGTCGTCGGTGACGACGAACACGCCGGCGGGTGTGGCGCCCAGGCCGAACCCGCCACCCGATCCCTCACCGGGGCGCTCGCCCTCCTGCTTGCCGCTGCCGCCGCCACCGCCGCCCGCGATGCGGGCCACCGGGATGACGGTCATCCCGTTGCGCGTGCTCGGTTCGCCGAACACCCGGCCGACGGTGACGGAGTCCTGCGCTTTGTCGATCATTTCCGTGATGTCCATGCCTCAACACTCCCGCTGAGGATGTGGGCGCGAAAGGAGGACAAGGTCCTCGGCGCCGGGGGCCTAGGGCTCTGAACGCGCCACCGTCCTGCGCGCACACTGGCCGCGGACACGAAGGGTGGAGGATCGGGGATGGAGACCTTTCGTCGCGCCGGCGCCGCCGTGGTCTGGACGGCGATGTGGGTGGGCTGCGCTGTCATCACGCGTGGGGACGCCGACGCCTTCGGGGCGATGATCCCCCTTCTGGCCGCGGGCAGCCTGCTCGTTCTGCTGTCATACGCCCATCGCGCGGCTGTCGCGGGCTACGTCGTCAGCTCGTTGTCCGCCACGGCCGCCGTCCTGGCCGGCACGCTGCTGGTGCTCGGCGACACCCCGTACCTCGTTCCGATGGTGTGGCTCCTGGGCGTCGGCGGCCTGTCCACGGCGGCCTTGGCTCCGGTCTACTGGACGATCAGAACGACGCGCCGCGGTTCCGCGCATCGGAGGACAGGGCGCCCTCGGCGATGACGGGCCGGGTGGTGGCGCCATGGCCGCCCACCGAGGATCGTCCGCATCACGACGCATGCCCTGCCGGGACGACGCGTGCGTCCGGGCCGGGGAAGACCAGGCTCTCGCGGCCGTCGTCGAGCCAGCGGACCCGGTAGGGCGGCGATCCGTCCAGGTGGCCGACCTCGATGACCAGGCCCGTCCGCCGCAGATTGCCACCCTTGGTGCCTTCGACGACCAGTTTGTCGCCGACTGCTGCCTTCATGGTGTCCTCCTCGTGTCCGCCTGCTCCCAGGCGGCGTCCCAGTCGGCATAGCGCCGCCGGTTCAGCGCCCATCTGAATCCCAGGAAGACGAGGCACAACGTCGCGGCCACGCTCGCCACGACGAAGGTCCCCGCGTGGATGGCCTTCAGCCTGACCGCGGGCTCGTCCAGCGGCGCGGCGGTGAGCTCCCCGCCGGCGTCGATCCAGACCGTCGTGGTCGTCCCGGCCACGGCGGTCGGGAGCACCGGGATGCGGCCACCGCGTTCCTCACCCGATGGCGACAGCCAGCGCGCCTCCGCGTCGGACGCCTGCTGCGTGAACTCGCCGAAGGACAGGTCCAGCGTGGCGGCGTCCTGCAGCAAGGTCGCCTCGGCCTGGTGGCGGAGGCCGCGGTCGGCGCGCTCCTGGCCGGCCACCAGGCCTGCCACCCAGGTCGCGGGCCACAGGCTCAGGACGATCAGGGCCACGACCATCCACACCCCCATTGCCTCCAGCCGATCGCTCGGCCTGCGTAACGGGTTGTCGCGCTTCAGGTACAGACGAATCAGTCTCCTCATGGCTCTACCGTGCGACGTGGCGATCGGCAGGTGCAGAGTCGCAAGGCTCGGATCGCGAAGGACTTTTGGCCTTCACGATCCGCTCGACCAGCCAGGCCACCCCGGCCACGATCACGGCGACGGCGGCGGCCACCGGCACGATCAGCTGGTGGTGCTCCCTGGCGGCGCTCCCGGCGAGGTTGCCGACGAGCAGGTAGAGGCCGACCCAGGCCATCGCACCCGCCATGGCCCGCCGGACGAACCGCCTGTACGGCACGCCGAGGGCACCTGCCAGCACCGGCGTGAGCGCGTGCACCACGGGAAGAAAGTAGGCCAGGGAGAGCACCACGCCTTCGCCCACAAGCGCCTCCGCTCGTCTCCACCGGCGATCACCCACCCACCTGCCCGCTCTCCCGTACCGGATCCCGGGGCCGAAGCTTCGCCCCAGCAGGTAGCCGCCGCTCGCGCCCAGGTAGCAGCCGGCCAGGCCCGCGACGCCCGCCAACGCCAGCTCGGCGGGACCGTTCAGCGCGCCTCCCACGGCCAGGATGGCGAGATCACCCGGAACCAGCAGCCCGAGGAGCAGTGACCCTTCGGCAGCGAGGGCGATGAGAAGCAGCAACGCGCCCAGGAGGGGATCGTGAACGTCGAGCACGTCAGCTCACCGCCGCGTCTTCCTCCCGCAGCACCTCGCCGACGACGTCGCCGTCCACGGTCTCGCGTTCCAGGAGGAGTCCGGCGAGCCGGTCGAGCGCGAGGCGATGCCGCTCCAGCAGATGCACGGCTCGCTGCTCGGCCTCCCTCAGCATCCGCGCCACCTCCTGATCGATCAGGCACTGGGTCTTGTCCGAATACGGCTTGCGTGCCGCTTCCCGGCCGTCCTCGCCCAGGAACTGGGGACTCTGAGTGGAGTAGCCGACCGGGCCGAGCAGGGGCGAGAGGCCGAAGTCGCGCACCATGCGGGTGGCGATCGATGTCGCGCCCATCAGATCGTTCGCTGCGCCCGTCGAGCCCTCACCGAAGACCACCAGCTCGGCGGCGCGTCCGCCGAGCCGTACGGCCAGCAGGTCGCCCAGGTAACTCTCGCTGTACAGGTGCCGCTCGGCCTCCGGGAGTTGCTCGGTGGCCCCGAGGGTCAGCCCGGCGGGCAGGATCGTCACCTTGGCCACCGGGTCCGCGTGTCCGCAGAGGGCGGCGACCAGCGCGTGCCCGGATTCGTGGACGGCCACCGCCAGCCGTTCCTGAGGCAACAGCGCGTTGGAACTCTCCCGGCGGCCGAGCAGGACCCGGTCGCGGGCCAGGTCCAGATCGTCGACGCCGATCGTGGTACGTCCGTCGCGCACCGCGTGGATGGCCGCCTCGTTGAGCAGGTTGGCCAGGTCGGCGCCGGAGAAGCCGGGTGTGCCCCGGGAGGTCATGCAGAGGTCGACATCGGCGGCCAGATGCTTGCCCGCCGCGTGCACGGCCAGGATCGCTGCCCGTTCGGCCTGGTTCGGCAGGGGGACGGTGACCTGCCGGTCGAACCGGCCGGGCCGCAAGAGAGCGGGGTCGAGCGTCTCGGGCCGGTTGGTGGCCGCGAGCACCACGATGCCGCTGGACTGGTCGAAGCCGTCCATTTCCGCCAGCAGTTGGTTGAGGGTCTGCTCGCGCTCGTCGTTGGCGCCGGTGACGGCGATGCCGCGACGCCCGCCGATGGCGTCGATCTCGTCGATGAAGACGATCGCGGGAGCACGCTTTCTCGCGTCCTCGAACAGGTCACGTACGCGCGAGGCGCCCACGCCGACGAACATCTCGACGAACGCCGAACCTGTCACGGACAGGAACGGGACGCGGGCCTCACCGGCTACCGCCCGGGCAATCAGCGTCTTGCCTGTGCCGGGCGGACCCACCATGATCACGCCGCGGGGAGGTTCGGCCCCAGCTGCCGAGTAGCGCTCCGGGGCGCGCAGGAAGTCGACCATCTCGAAGATCTCCTGTTTGACGCCCTCGTAGCCGGCGACGTCGGCGAATCTTGTGGCCGGTCGTTCTGCTTCGATCACCTTCGCCTTGGCACGGCCGAAGCCGCCCAGCCCACCCGCCAGCGATTTCTGAGCCCTGCGCCCGAGCAGCCAGAAAACGCCGACGACCAGGAGGAGCGGAAGGAACGCGGGCAGGACGTCCAGGAAGGATCCCGTGGCTCTGGTGGCGCTGATGTCCACGTTGTGGCTCCGCAGCAGTGATTCGGGAAGGCTGGAGTCAAGCGCGGTGGGAAGCTGCGACGAGAACTGTTCGCCGTCCTTCCAGGTTCCGGTGACGCCTCCGAGATCGTCGACGGTCACGGCCGAAACCCGGTCCGCCTCCACGGCGGCGACGAACTCGGTGTAGGAGACGGCCTGGATTCTCACGTCGTCCACCAGCAACAGGGGCGCCAGCGACCAGGCCAGGACGGCGACGATCGCGATCGGTATCAGCCAGCGATCCCAGCCTTGCCGTCGCGGCTGGGAGCCGGGCGGCAGGCGAAACCGTCTGATGGTCATGGCGCCAGTCTCGGAACGCCTCGGTGCGCCGGCCAGGGCCGAAGGACCCGTCCGTCCCAGAAGAAGGTAGACCGCGTCACGGCGTCTGGCCGGCCTCGACCGGGGCAGGCCGTGAGAGCCTCAGGCGTGCAGGCGGAGCCTCCGGTTCACCACGTCTCCGGAGACCTCCGTCAGAGTCCGTCCGGAGGCGAACGCATGGGCCCGCAGACGAGCCAGGGCCTCTGTCACCGGAATGCCCAGCTGCACGCTGACCATGCCTCCGGCCTGGTAGACGAGGGCCGACCAGGTGACCTCACGCAGGCCGGCACGAGCCTTCCGTGCTGCTTCAGGGGCCGCCACGACCAGGGCGACCTCGGCGAACAACAGCGCGTCCTCGGTCTCCGGCTCCGACAGCGCACCCGGGCGGGTCCTGTTGATCTCCAGCACGCCCGTCAGCGTCCCGCCTTGCCCGATCGGGAAGGCGAACAACGACCGGATGCCGAGTTCCGCGGCCCGCTCCACAAAGCCCGGCCACCGGGCATGCGCATCACCAGCGCACAGGTCCGGCACCAGGACAGGCCGTCTCTCGCGCAGAACCGTCGGCCCTGGTGCGTCGCCGATCACCGCCTCCAGATCCGCGAGAAGGTGAGTCGCACGATCGTTGGCATAGCGCAGCTCGAAGAGCCCGAAGCTGCCGGCCATGGACACTCCGACTCCGGAGTCGGAGATGGACTCCGCGCAGGTCAGAGCGACGTGACGCAAAGAGAGCGGAGTACCCTCCGCCAGCGCGCGATCGATGACGGCACGGCGCAGCCGCGCTCTGCGGTCAAGGGGCATGGGCATGGCTCCTGTCTGGGCCCGATGCTATCCACACGTGCGATCAGCGGATAGCGATGCCATGACCTGACTCGTGCTTGGATTGGCCCCGAGGAACATCGGACTGCGGAGCCGGGATGAGCATGGAGCGGGTGTGGGCGTCGGTCCACAGGGCCGCGCGAGACGATCGTGCGCGGGTCTCCATGCGCCATGTCTTCCACGCCTGCCTGACGACGATCAAGGTGGACGGCGCCGGCGTGATGCTCGTCAGCACCACGGGAAACAAGGAACCGCTGTTCTCTTCCGACGCCAGCAGCCGGCGTCTGGAGGAACTGCAGTACGCACTGGGTGAAGGCCCAGGACACGATGCACTCAGGAAGGGCGGTCCCGTCCTGGTCCCCGACCTGACGAGCGTCACTGCCGCGGGTCGCTGGCCGGGCTACACCTCCGCCGCCCTCGAGAACGGCGTGCGAGCGGTCTTCGCCCTTCCCCTGGGCCCGGACCGCGCCCGTATCGGAGCGCTGGACGTCTATCGCAAGAAGGCCGGCGCACTCTCGGACAGGGAGTTCGACAACGCGCTGGCGTGCGCGGACGCGGCACTCGCGGTCGCCCTGGCGAGCCTCGAGTCGGACGAGTTCGAGCGCGGATTCACCCACAACCGCGCGGAAGTCCATCAGGCGGCAGGCATGGTCTCCGTGCAGCTGGGCATCGGGGTCGACGAGGCGCTGACACGGTTGCGCGCCCACGCCTACGCCGCGGACAGGCCGCTTCTCCAGGTGGCGCGCGACGTACTCGCCCGCACCCTGCGGCTGGGCCCGGCCGACGGCAGGGACGATCTCCAGCGAGAGGAGGGGCGATGACCCAGCACGAGCGAGCTGCCCAGATCTTCGTGGAGCTGGCCGACCGGCTGGTGATCGAATTCGACGTCCTGGACCTGCTGCACACCGTGGCCCAACGGTGCGTCGATCTCCTGCACGTCTCCGCCGCCGGGCTGGTGCTCGCCGGTCACGACGGCGTCCGGGGGCTGGTGGCGACCTCCAGCGAGCAGCCCGAGTTGCTCGATCTGCTCCAGCTCCAGGCCGAGCAGGGCCCAGGCGCGGAGTGCCTGAGCCGCGGCGAGCCGATCCTCTGCGGCGACCTGGGCCGTCAGCGTGAGTCCTGGCCTGACTTCGCCCCGGCCGCGCTCGACGCCGGTTACGCGGCCGCGCATGCCGTACCCATGCGTCTGAACGGCCACACCATCGGGACGATGAACCTGCTGAGCGAGCGGGCGACCGGGCTGGTCTCGAGCAACGCGACCCTCGCCCAAGCCCTCGCCGACGTGGCGACGGTCGGCGTCATGCAACAACGCGCGGCCGGCAATCGTCAGCTTCTCGCTGACCAGCTCCAGGCGACGCTGAACGCGAGGATCGCGGTCGAGCAGGCCAAGGGAGTCCTGGCGGAGCTTCTTGATCTACCGGTGACGGACGCGTTCTCGCTCCTGCACGAACGCGCGAAGTCGAGTGGCGAGTCGCTCCAGAGCCTGGCCGCCCGGGTCGTCGACAGCCGCGGACAGGCCTGGCGCTCTTCTCCTTGAAGCACACCGCGTCAGATGTCGTCCATGCGATGAGTGAAGCGTAGGCGCCGCTCCAGCACATCCCTCGCGACGTCGGCCGGTGACCGCCCGCGACGGTAGGCGAAGGCGCGCAGGCGGGCCATGGCCTCTCCTACGTTGACATCAAGCTGAACCGAGATCACGCCTGCGGCCTGGAGAACCTCGGCATGGCGGTCTGACAGACCCCCGTCTCCCGCAACGATCGCCAACGCGGCCTCGGCACAGGTGGAGGCATCGGCGCAGGCTCGCTCCGCCATGGGTCCAGGCTGTTCCCGATAGAGGTCAAGCACTCCGAGGATCGTCGTCCCCGACCGGATGGGCAGACCGAACGCTGCTCGGCGACCGAGGCGTAGGGCCTCGGCGGTGAACCGCGGCCATCGTTCACGGACCCACGTCGAGGCGAGGTCTGGCGCGAGCACCGGACCACCGCTGTCGAGAGCGTCCACGGCAGGCCCTTCGCCAAGCGCGGCCTGCAGCTCCCCCAAGCGGTCGCTGCTCTCGTCCGAGGCGCATACGGGCACCGTGGTGCCCCCGCGACCGACCAGGGTCAGGCCACCGCCGTCGGCTCCGGCCAGCTCCACGCAGTCGGCCAGGGCGCGACGCAGCGACAAGGTCGCGGATCCAGCCCCGGCAACGCGGGTGATCCGCGCCCAATCCTCATCCTCGGCGTTCCCGCCCGCTCGCCTCTCCTTCACTTGAGGTACGGCTGGCGCACGTACTTGCCCAGCCCGAGCGTCTCGCCGGCGTTGGCCAGAGCCAGGCCGACCAGGACGATGGCGTAGACGATGTGGTCGTCCATGAACGGGTTGTTGGCCAGCGGCAGCTCGGCCGCCCACATGAGCACGAGCAGCAGGCCACCGGCCGCGGCCGCCACCCGGGTGCCGACACCCAGAATCAGCGCCGCACCGATACCGAGCAGACCGGCCATGAACAGCCAGTCCACCCAGACCTGCCCGGCCAGACCCGAGAAGAAGCCGCCCAGGGCGTTCTCGCCGGTGCCCTTCAGGAACCCGGTCGTCGGGCTGCCGCCGTTGATCCAGGCGCGCTCGGCCGGAGTGGCGAAACCCCAGCCGAAGGTCTTGTCGAGGAACGCCCACAGGAAGATCCAGCCGAGGCTGATCCGGGCGGCGGCCCAGACGTAGTCGACGGGACGGGTGGTGTTCTCGCTCGGGTCGGCGTCCATGACGGGCTTGTGGTGGATCGTAGTCATGATGTTCTCCTCTCTCGCCTCCCAGCACACCGCTTCCGGCGTCGTACGGTCAGAGACCTTGGTCCCTGGCTTCGCGGACCTCTGGCCGCGGTTGTCGAGGGCCGCCGGCGCCGCGAGGCCTCCCCGCCCGGTGAACCATGAACATCGCCGCCGGGACCAGCCACACCACGAACGCCGGGTAGAGCGAGGCCGCCAACCACCCGTCCGGCGCCAGCGGCCCGCCGCGCACCGCGAAGCTCCCGGCCAGCAGCGCGTGCGCCGCCGCGGCCACCACGGCCAGCGAGTCCAGCCAGCGGGGGAAGGCTCCGTGAGGCCAGGACACCAGGGCCGTGGCCAGGAGCATCACCGCCATCGGCAGGTTGGCCAGGATGAACAGCGCGTTCGCCACACCGAGCAGCGCGGGTGACACCTGACCGCCCGGCGTGCCGGCCATGCCGATCTGGAAGGCCTGCGCGACCAGGTTGACGGTGATCTGGACCATCGCCGCTCCGAAGACCACCGCCGACAGCCGTCCGGCGTCACCTTCCGCTCGCACCAGGAAACTCCGCAGGGAGCCTGCGAACCACAACAGGGCCCCGGCCCCGAGGACGAAGAGAAAACTCTGGGTGAGCTGTGCCGGCCCGTTTCTCGTGAAGAACTCGGCGATCTCCCCGGGAGGCGCCGACGGGCTGAGTCCTCCCCGTTCGAACACCATGGCCGTCGCGCCCGCCCCGACCGCCACCAGCCCGGACGCGGCTCCCCATCGTTCCCTGGAGCGACCGCCCACGGTTGCCTTCATGTGAACCTCCTGAAGAGTTGCCGGTGGTCGGGCTAGATCTCGCGCCTCGATGCCAGCCGCACGGCGGCGATCAGGGCGAACACGGTGAGCGCGGCCGTGAGAAGCAGCGCCGGAAGCAATCCGGCAGCCGGTTCGCCACGGACCAGCGCCTCCGTCGCAGTGGCCAGCGTGACCGGCAGCCAGGCCGTACCCGTGAGCCCGCCCACGACGGCCAGGCCCAGCAGAAGGGCCAGCGCGCAGCCCGCGGCGGCGGCGACGCCGCGGACCAGGGCGGCCATCAGCGCGACGACGGCCACGGCGAAGGCGAGGAAGATCACCCCGCACCCGAGGCCCAGCAGCACGGCCCCGGCGGGCAGCTCGCCGAGCAGGACGGCGGTTTCGTACCAGGCGGCCAGCGTGCCCAGCGCCAGTCCCGCCGCGGCGGCGCCGGTGGTGACGAGATAGGCGGGCAGGATGACGGACGCCACTCCACGGACCCTGGTCCGCAGGAAGACGGCCATCTCACGGCGGGCGTCGAAGGCCAGCGCGGATGCGGCCACCAAAACGACGACCAGCAGCCCGATCTGGGCGGCGTTGCCGGCGAACTGGGCGACGCCGTCGGCGGGCACCGGCGGCGGGAAGGTAACCTGAGCCCCCTCCGTGCCTCGTAGGCGATGTTCATGTCATCCGCCCGGCCATCTCAACGAGCCGGTTGGCGTACCCCCACTCGTTGTCGTACCAGCCGAACACCTTCACCAGAGCGCCGTCGGCCTGGGTCAGGGCGGAGTCGAAGACGCAGGAGGCGGGGTCGCCGACGATGTCACGCGAGACCAGCGGCGCCTTGCTGAAGCGCAGGATGCCGTCCAGGCTGCTCTCGGCGGCCACCTCGAAGGCCTCGTTGACCTCCTCGGCGGTCACCTCACGTGACAGAACCGCGGTCAGGTCGGTGATCGAGCCGTCTTCCACCGGCACCCGGATCGCCACCCCGTCCAGCCGCCCGGCCAGCTCCGGCAGGACCTGGCCGACCATGCGCGCCGCTCCCGTCGTCGTCGGCACGATGTTGACCGCCGCGCTCCTGGCCCGCCGCAGATCCTTGTGCGGGGCGTCCAGCAGGTTCTGGTCACCGGTGTAGGCGTGGATCGTCGTCATGAAGCCCTTGACCAGCCCGAAGTTCTCGTGCATCACCTTGATCATCGGGGCGACGCAGTTGGTGGTGCAGGAGGCCAGTGAGACGATCTCATGACGGATCGGGTCGAAGGCGGCGTCGTTCACGCCGGGCACGATGGTCGCGTCCACGCTCTTGCCCGGAGCCGAGATGAGCACCCTGCGGGCCCCCGCTTTCAGGTGCCGCGCCGCGTCCTCGCGTGTGCGGAACCGGCCGGTGGCCTCGATGACGAGGTCGACGCCGTAGCCACGCCAGTCGATGCCCGCCGGATCACGCTCAGCGGTGACCGCGATCTCCCGGCCGGCGACCGTGATGGCAGGCCCGCTCACCGAGACGGGCAGCGGGAGGGTCCCGTAGGTGGAGTCGTGTTTGAGCAGATGCGCCAGCGTCTCGGTGTCGGTGATGTCATTGATCGCGACGATCTCGAGGTCGGTGACGAGGGCGCGACGCAGGACGGCCCGGCCGATCCTGCCGAATCCGTTGATTCCGATTCTCATGACCTCAGGCTCCGCCGCGATCCGTCTTCGGGTTAGGGCCGACCGGCCTGCCACTCGGGGACTTCCGGCCCCTGTACGGCCGGTCGGCGCGACGTGCGATGGAGGGATGAGAATCAGCGTCCTGGGCGCCGGGTCGTGGGGTACCACGGTCGCGGCCCTCGTCTCCCGACGGCATGAGGCCGTGGTGTGGGCTCGTGAGCCGGCCCTGGCGCAGGAGATCAGCCATCGGCATCACAATCCCGTCTACCTGCCGGGCTTCTCCCTCCCTGAACGGTTGAGGGCGACCGGGGACGCGGGGCTGGCAGCCGCCAGGGCTCAGGTGCTGATCGTCGGCGTGCCGTCGCACGCCTTCCGTGAAGTGCTCGAATCGGTGCGCGGCCGGGTCGAACCGTGGATTCCGATCGTCAGCCTGGCCAAGGGCCTCGAACACGGCTCGTTGCTGCGCATGACCGAGGTGATCGGTCAGGTCCTGCCCGGCCATCCCGTCGCCGCGCTCACCGGGCCGAACCTCGCCAAGGAGATCCTCGCGGGCCAGGCCGCCGCGACCGTCGTCGCAACCCCCGATCAAGTGGTGGCCAAGCTCCTGCAGGAGATCTTTCAACACGGCCTGCTGCGCGTCTACACCAACGACGACGTCATCGGCTGCGAGCTGGGCGGAGCGCTGAAGAACGTGATCGCCATCGCCGCCGGCATGGCTCAGGGCCTGGGAGTGGGTGACAACACGCGAGCCGCCGTCATCACCAGGGGCCTGGCCGAGCTGACCCAGCTGGGCGTCGCCATGGGCGGCCGGGCGGCCACCTTCGCCGGGCTGACCGGCCTGGGCGACCTCATGGCGACCTGTGTCAGCCCGCAGAGCCGTAACCGGCACGTGGGCGAGCAACTCGGGCGCGGGCGGGAGCTCGACGACGTCCTGGCCGGCATGGTGCAGGTGGCCGAGGGCGTGCGCGCGGCTCCCGCCGCGGTGGAGCTGGGCGATCGGTACGGCCTGCCGATGCCGATCTGCCGCACGATCAGCCAGGTGCTGTCGGGAGAGATCACCGTCCACGACGCCTACCGGGGACTGCGCCACACGCCGGCCGGGCATGAGGCGGGGCCGTGGTGAGCACTCCGGACGTGGACCGCCGCACCGCGAAGTGACCAACGGCGGGACCAACGGCCCTGCGTGCCGCCTGCCCGGACGTCTGGAATGGAGGCGAAGGAGGAACCATGCGCACGAAGGTGAAGGACGTCATGACCGCCGAGGTCGTGTCGGTTCACGGCAGCACGCCGTTCAAGGACATCGCCGAGATGATCATCGCTCACGGCGTCAGCTCGGTCCCCGTGGTCGACGGGGACGGCCGGGTCGTCGGCATCGTCTCCGAGGCCGACCTGCTCTACAAGGAGGAGTTCCGCGAGCTGTACTACCGCGAGGGCTACCAGCCGCCGCTCCGGGTGCGGCGCCGTCACCGCGACGCACCGCACCGGGCGCTCGGCGACCGGGCCAGCCAGATCATGACCGCTCCAGCCATCACGATCAGGCCCGAGCTCTCGACCGTCGCCGCGGCGCGGCTGATGGACGAGCGCGGCGTCAAGCGGCTCGTGGTCACCGATGCCGAGGATCACCTCGTCGGCGTCGTGAGCCGCCGTGACCTGCTCAAGGTCTTCCTGCGGCCGGATGCCGAGCTGGTCGCCGAGATCCGCGACGAGGTCCTGGGGCGGGGACTCTTCGTGGACATCAGCCGGGTCAGGGTCAGCGCGCACCACGGCGAGATCTTCCTCGGCGGGCGGATGCGCCACCGCAGCGAGACCGAGAGCGCCGCCGCCATGAGCGCACGCGTCAACGGAGTGGTGGACGTGATCAACGAGCTGACCTGGGACGAGGACGACACGCCCAAGTGGGGCGGCCAGTAACCAGGCACAGGAGGAGCCATGAGAATCCAGGTCAAGGACGTGATGACCACCACCGTGGCCGCCGTCAACAAGAAGGCCCCCTTCCACGTGGTCGCGCAGGTCCTCATCGACCGCTCGGTGAGCGGCCTTCCGGTGATCGACTCCGACGACCACGTCGTGGGCGTCGTGTCGGAGGCCGACCTGCTCT
The DNA here is from genome assembly GCF_013761175.1 of Nonomuraea soli. GTDB lineage: Bacteria > Actinomycetota > Actinomycetes > Streptosporangiales > Streptosporangiaceae > Nonomuraea > Nonomuraea soli. The sequence goes on along the minus strand of NZ_JACDUR010000001.1, from coordinate 1,398,580 downwards.
GCAAGGCGGAGTTCAAGGAGCGCTTCTACGGTGACGACTACCGGCCACCGCTGCGGGCGCGCGTGCGTCACATGGCCGGCAGCGAGCACGACATCTACCGCAAGTCCGTCGGCCACACGGCCGGCGAGCTCATGTCCGCGCCCGCCGTCGTCGCCACGCCGAACGACTCCGTGGTGCGCGCCGCCCGGCTCATGGACCGGCACGGCGTCAAGCGTCTGCCCGTCGTCGACGCCGAGGGCAGGCTCGTCGGCATCGTCAGCCGTCACGACCTGCTCAAGGTGTTCACCCGCTCTGACGAGGCCATCAGGAACGATGTCGTCAACGGCCTGCCGCCTCTGGCGGTCTCCAGCATCGAGGTCACGGTCAAGGACGGCGTCGTCGGGCTGACGGGCCAGGTCGACAAGAACAGCCAGGCGATCGCCGCGGCCAGGCACGCCGAGAACGTCGACGGCGTCGTCGGCCTGCGCGACGAGCTCACGTGGAAGCTTGACGACATCGCCGCCAACCTGCCCTACTTCGGCGGAACCTGACATGGACGTCGTCCTTGCGTCACTGGAGCCGCTCATCAGGGCTCTGCGTGAGGGCGGGCACACCGTCGTGGGTCCCACGGTCCGCGACGGTGTGATCCGCTTCGCCGAGCTGTCGTCGGCCGCCGACCTGCCTGCCGGATGGCGCGACGAACAGGAGCCGGGCAGATATCGGCTCCACGCGTCGTCCGGGCCGGCGGAGGTCTTCGGCTTCGCGGCGAGCCCCGACTCCGTCAAGCGGTACACGCATCCGCCTCGTTCCTCGCTGTTCCGCTGGATCGAGGACACCGCCGTGGAAACCCCCGTGGAGGCGCCGCGCCTGGCGTTGCTCGGTGTTCGCGCCTGCGACCTGGCGGCGATCGCCGTCCAGGACCGGGTCTTCCTGGGCGGGCGGCATCCGGACGAGGCCTACCGGGCCCGCAGGGAGGCGCTGTTCCTCATCGCCGTCACCTGCTCCACGCCCGGCGGCACGTGCTTCTGCGCCTCCATGGGCTCGGGACCGCGCGCCACGACAGGCTTCGACGTGGCCCTCACCGAGTTGGCGGACGGCTTCCTCGCCGAACCCGGCACCGCCAGAGGCCGGGACCTGCTCGCCGCCCTCCCCCACCGCCCCGCCACCGAAGACGACCGCGAGGCCGCCGAGCGGATCGAGAGTACGGCCGCCGCCCGCATGGGCCGCCGCGTCGACCTTGACGGGATCAGGGAGCGCCTGGTGGAGCAGCGCGAGTCGCCGCTGTGGGACGAGATCGCCTCCCGCTGCCTGATGTGCGCGAGCTGCACCATGGTCTGCCCGACCTGCTTCTGCGTCACCACCGAGGACGCCGACGACGAACGCTTCGAACGATGGGACTCCTGCTTCACGCTCGGCTTCACCGAGCTCGGAGGCGAGCCGGTCCGCTCCTCGGGGGGTGCCCGATACCGGCAGTGGCTCACCCACAAGTTCTCGACCTGGGTCGACCAGTTCGGCACCTACGGCTGCGTCGGCTGCGGCCGTTGCGTCACCTGGTGCCCGGCCGGCATCGACCTCACCGAGGAGCTAAGAGCCGTGACCGAGGAGGCAGGAACCCGCGACGTTACCACGCAGGGCACGGAAGCGAGTGCGACCGTCAGCACAGCGCTGGAGCGCCTGCGATGATCCCCGTCCCCTACCGTGTGCGCTCGCGCAGGCCCGACCGGGCCGACACCGTCACGCTCACCCTCGACCCGGTCGAGGGTGCCGCGCCGCCGTTCCTGCCCGGCCAGTTCACCATGCTGTACGCGCCGGGCGTGGGCGAGATCCCCATCTCCATCAGCGGGCACGCCCGGGCGGGCGGCTACGTGCAGACCGTCAGGGCGGTGGGCGCCGTCAGCCGGGCGCTGTGCCGTACCCGCCGGGGGGAGATCATCGGCGTGCGCGGCCCGTTCGGCACGCACTGGGACCTCGGCCTGGCGCACGGGCTGGACGTGGTGGTAGCGGCCGGAGGGCTCGGCCTGGCGCCGCTGCGGCCGGTCGTCCGGCACCTGGCCGCGCACGGTTCGCGCTTCGGCCGCATCACCCTGCTCGTCGGCTCCCGCACCCCGTCGACCGTGATCTACCCGCGCGAGCTCGCCCGCTGGGCGCGCGACTTCGACGTGCTGGTCACGGTGGACCATCCCGACCGGGCCTGGCGAGGACCGACCGGGTTGATCACCAAGTTGGTGGGCCGCGCGGTGTTCGACCCGGCCCGCACCTACGCTTTCGTCTGCGGTCCGGAGATCATGATGCGCGCCACCGCGTCCCTGCTTGCCGACCGGGGTGTACGGCCCGGCCGGATCGCCCTGTCGCTGGAGCGCAACATGAAATGCGGTATCGGCCGATGCGGTCACTGCCAGCTCGGCCCCCTGTTCACCTGCGCCGACGGCCCGGTGGTCACCTACGACATGGCCGCGCCCCTGCTGGAGGTGAGGCAGCTGTGAAGAAGCTCGCCGTCTGGAAGTTCGCCTCGTGCGACGGCTGCCAGCTGACGCTGCTGGACTGCGAGGACGAGCTGCTCACCGTCGCCGCCAGGATCGAGATCGCCCACTTCGCCGAGGCCAGCAGCGTCTCGTCGCCGGGCCCCTACGACCTGTCCCTGGTGGAGGGTTCCATCTCCACGCCCGAGGACCGGGAACGGATCAGGCACGTCCGGAGGATCTCCAAGCATCTGGTGACGATCGGCGCGTGCGCCACCGCCGGTGGCATCCAGGCCCTGCGCGAGACCCCCGCGCTGCTGCCGGTCGTCTACGCCCGGCCCGGCTACATCGCCACCCTCGACCGCGCGACCCCGGTCTCCGCGCATGTGCCGGTCGACTTCGAGCTGCGCGGCTGCCCGATCGACAAACGGCAGCTCCTTGAGGTCATCGCGGCCTTCCTCGCCGGCAGGCGGCCGGTGATCCCCACGCACAGCGTCTGCGTCGAGTGCAAGGCGCGCGGCAATCCGTGCGTGCTCGTCGCCCACGGCACCCCCTGTCTCGGCCCGGTGACCCAGGCGGGCTGCGGCGCGTTGTGCCCGGCCTTCAACCGCGGCTGCTTCGGCTGCTTCGGCCCGATGGAGACACCCAACCCTGCCGCTCTCAAGATCACCGTGGAGTCACCGTGGTACACAGAACGATCAGAGTCGGCGGGCTGACCCGGGTGGAGGGTGAGGGCGCGCTCCTCGTGCGCGCCCGCGACGGCCGGGTCAACGACCTGCAACTGCGCATCTACGAACCGCCGCGCTTCTTCGAGGCGCTCCTGCGCGGGCGCGCCTTCACCGAACCGCCCGACATCACCGCTCGCATCTGCGGCATCTGCCCGGTCGCCTACCAGATGAGCGCCTGCCAGGCCCTGGAGTCGATCTGCGGAGTCACCGTCGATGGCCCGCTGCGCGACCTGCGGCTGCTGCTCTACTACGGCGAATGGATCGAGTCCCACGCCCTGCACATCTACCTGCTGCACGCGCCCGACTTCCTCGGCTATCCCAGCGGCATCGCCATGGCCCGCGACCACCGAGCCGTGGTCGAGCGCGGCCTGGCGCTCAAGAAGGCCGGCAACGACTTGGTCGCCGCCGTGGGCGGGCGCGCCATCCATCCGGTCAACGTACGGCTCGGCGGCTTCCATCGATTGCCGGACCTGCGCGGCCTGTCCGAACGGCTGGAGCACGCACTCACGCTGGCGCTGGAGACCGTCGACTGGGTGAGTGGCTTCGACTTCCCCGACGTCGAGCACGACTACCGTTTCCTGGCGCTCACCCATCCCGACGAGTACGCCATCCTCTCGGGCGACCTGCCGGGCTTTCCCGTCGACGAGTGGCCCCTGCACATCACCGAGGAGCAGGTGCCGCACTCCACCGCCCTGCACTCGCGGCTCGACGGCCGGCGCGGCTACCTGACCGGGCCGCTCGCCCGCTACAACCTCAACTTCGCCAAGCTCTCGCCCCGCGCCCGCGAGGCCGCCTCGGCGCTGGGCCCGGTCTGCCTCAACCCGTACAAGAGCATCGTCGTCAGGGCGATCGAAACCGTGCACGCCTGCGACGAGTCGCTGCGTATCCTCGACCGGTACAAACCGCCTGACGCGCCTACCGTACCCGTCGAACCACGGCCGGGCGTCGGGCACGGCGCCTCGGAAGCACCACGCGGCACGCTCCTGCACCGCTACCGGATCGACGACGACGGCCTGATCGCCGAAGCCGACATCGTGCCGCCCACGGCACAGAACCAGGCCCGTATCGAGGACGACCTGCGAGTGCTCGTCGAACCACGACTCGGCCTTCCCGTGCCCGAACTGACCGCGCTGTGCGAGAGAGCCATCCGCAACCACGACCCGTGCATCTCCTGCTCGGCGCACTTCCTTGAGCTATGTCTCGAACAGTGATCATCGGGATCGGCAACGACTACCGCGGCGACGACGGCGCGGGGCTGGAGGCCGCCCGCGCGCTGGGCGGGCTGGAGAACGGCGGCGATCCGGCCGAGCTCGTCGAGGCCTGGACCGGGGCCGACCTCGCCGTCGTGATCGACTGCGCCCACGCACACGACCCGCCGGGCACCATCCGCTGCCACGCGGGGCTCGGCCTGCCGCCCGCCGGGCACACCAGCACCCACGGGCTCAGCCTGGCCGACGCCCTGGACCTCGGTCGCGCGCTGGGACGGCTGCCGCGCCGCCTGGTCGTCGTCACCGTCGAGGGCGCAGGCTTCGAGCTGGGCGCGCCGCTGTCGCCCGCCGTACGGCAGGCGCTGCCCGAGCTGATCAGCAGATGCGCGGAAGTTGCTCGCCCACCAGCATGTCCACGATCCGGCGGGAGCCGACGAGGGTCCGCATGACCACCCGCCCGTGATGGGCGTCGCACGCTCGCCCGATCAGTTTGGCCCGCGCGCCTTCGGGCAGCCGTCGCATCGCCCGGAGCACCCGGCCCGCGGCTTCCTGCGCGACGAACGCCACCAGGCAGCCCTCGTTGGCCACGTGCAGCGGATCGAGCCCGAGCACCTCGCACGCCGCGGCGACCTGGGCCGGAACCGGCAACGACGACTCCTCCAGCTCGATGCCCACCGACGATGCGGTGGCGATCTCGTTGAGCGCGCTCGCCAGGCCGCCTCGTGTGGGATCGCGCAGGACGTGCACGTCCTGCGCACCGGCCGCGATCATCGTGGCGACCAGCCGGTGCAACGGCCGGGTGTCGGAGGCGATCTCGCTGTCGAAGCCCAGGCCCTCGCGCGTACTGAGGATGCTGACGCCGTGGAGGCCAATGGGCCCGGACAGCAGGACGAGGTCGCCCGGCTGGGCCTGGGAGGCGGAGACGCACGCGCCGGGCAGGCGCACGCCCACGCCGGTGGTGGTGAGGTAGAGCCCGTCGGCGGCGCCCCGGCCGACGACCTTGGTGTCGCCCGTCACGACCGGCACTCCGCACGCGCGGGCCGCTCGGGCCACCGAGGCGGTGACCAGGCGCAGTTCTTCCAGTGGCAGGCCCTCCTCCACGATGTAGGCGAGGCTGAGCGCCACTGGGCGGGCGCCCATCATGGCCACGTCGTTGACGGTGCCGTGGACCGCGAGCGATCCGATGTCGCCTCCGGCGAAGAAACGCGGGGTGACGACGAAGCTGTCGGTGCTCAGCACGATCTCCGGTCTGCCGGTCACAACAATCGCCGCGTCGTCGAGCGCGGGCGTGCCCAGACGCGGGGTGAGGTCGGCGAGCAGCTCCGCCATGAGCTGCCCTCCCGAGCCGTGGCCAAGCAGCACGCGCTCGTTCTCGGCCAGGGGCGCCGGGCAGGTCGCCGCGATCGGATCGGCGGACAGGGCGAGCGGCCTCGTCATGGGGTGCGTCGTCACGGCTGTGGTTCCCTTCCGGCGTTGAAGTAGGCGGCGCAGGTGCCCTCCGACGACACCATGGGGGCACCGAGCGGCCTGCGTGGGGTGCAGCGTGTGCCGTACGCCGCGCACTGGAGCGGGGTCCTGGTGCCGCGCAGGATCTCCCCGGCGATGCAGGCGGGATCCTCCACCGCCGTGACCCCCAGAGCTCCGAAGCGGACGGCGGCGTCGAAGGAGGCGAACGCGGGGGCCAGCACCAGGCCGCTGGCGGGGATCGGGCCGATACCGCGCCACGTCTGGTCGCTCACGCTGAACGCTCGCCGCATCGCCCCCTGCGCCGCGGGGTTGCCGGTGCGGCGCACCGCCCTGGCGTACTGGTTCTCCACCGCGAAGCGGCCCTCCTCCAGCTGGCGGACCGCCATGAGGATGCCTTCGAGCAGGTCGAGCGGCTCGAAGCCGGTGACCACGATGGGCACCCTGTACTTCTCGGCGAGAGGCTCGTACTCCGTCCATCCCATGACGGCGCACACGTGCCCGGCGGCCAGGAAGGCGTCCACGGTGGCCGACTCCATGATCGCGGCGATCGCCGGCGGCACCAGCACGTGGCTGACCAGCATGCTGAAGTTGGCCAGTCCCTCCTCGGCGGCCTTCAGCACGGCCATGGCGTTGGCCGGAGCCGTCGTCTCGAAGCCGACCGCGAAGAAGACCACCTCGCGCCCGGGATTGCGGCGTGCCAGCCGTACGGCGTCCAGCGGCGAGTACACCACGCGGACGTCGGCTCCGCGGGCCTTGGCCGACAGCAGATCGGTGACCGAGCCGGGCACCCGCAGCATGTCGCCGAACGAAGTGAAGATCACCTCTGGGCGCGCCGCGATGGCCAGGGCCCGGTCGATCACCTCCAGCGGGGTGACGCAGACCGGGCAGCCGGGTCCGTGCACCATACGGACGGGGACCAGTTCGTCGATGCCCTGCCGGACGATGGTGTGGGTCTGGCCTCCGCAGACCTCCATAATCGACCATTCGCGGGTGGCGGCGGCCCGGATCTCGGTGATCAGGCGGCGGGCGAGCACGGGGTCGCGGTACTCATCCAGATACCTCATCGAGCCCTCCCGGGATGCTGCGCAGGATCGCGAGCGTGCGCTCCGCCTCGGCCGCGTCCACGATCGAGATGGCGAAGCCGACGTGGACGATCACGTAGTCGCCGATCCGCGCCTCGGGCGTGAACTCCAGGCAGACATCGCGGCGCACCCCGTCGAAGTCGACCAGGCCGGGCCCCACGATCCGGCCTGGCACGCCTAGGCACACGACGACCTCGCCGCCGCGACGGCCGCCTGGCCGAAACTGATGCCCGCGTCGTTGACGGGGACGCGCTCGCCGATGTAGGCGTCGAATCCCGCCGCCTCCAGGCGGTCGAGGACGTCCACGGCCAGCAGCCGGTTCTGGAAGACCCCGCCCGACAGGCACACCGTGCTCACGCCCGTCTCGGTCGCGGCGTGCTCGCACATCAGCACGGTCACCGCGGCGACGGTGGCGTGGAAGGCTGCGGCGATCCGCCCGACCGGCTCGCCGTCGTCCCGCGCCGCCAGCAGGTCGTGCAGGGTCGCCACCCCGTCGTACACCCACAACCCGTCCCTGCGTTCCAGCCGCCAGGCCAGCGGCTCGGCGTTGTGGCCGGTGGCGGCGTTCTCCAGGCGCAGCGCGGCCTCCCCTTCGAAGGAGTTCACCTCGCACAGGCCGAGCAGGGCGGAGGCCGCGTCGAACAGCCGGCCCGCGCTGGAGGCCACAGGGCAGTTGACGCGTTGTTCGATCATGCGGCGCAGTGAGGGAGAGTCGGCGGCGAGCCGCTGGGGTGAGGGCTTGCGGACAGCGGTCTCGCCCCCGACGAGATATCCGAGCGCCATGCGGCCGGGCCTGCGTACGGCAGCCGCGCCACCGGGCATCGGAGCATGGGAGAAGCGGGCCAGCCGCCGGTAGCCGACGTAATCGGCCAGCAGCAGTTCGCCTCCCCAGAAGGTGCCGTCGTCGCCGAGCCCGAGCCCGTCATAGGCGACGCCGAGGAAGGGGCCGGGCAGTCCGTGCTCGGCGGCCACCGCCGCGACGTGGGCGTGATGGTGCTGCACGGCGATCCGCGGCTTGCCGGAGGCGTGGGCGAGCTGGGTGGACAGGTAGCCGGGGTGCAGGTCGTGAGCGATCAGCTCGGGCCGGACGCCGTGGACCGCCTGCGCGCGGTCCACGGCGTCCTGGAAGGCCTCCAGCGTTTCGGCGTCCTCGAGGTCGCCGATGTGCGGCCCCACCACCGCACGCTCGCCGTCGGCCAGGGTGAAGGTGCTCTTGAGCTGGGCGCCGACGGCCAGTAGCGGCCTCGACGTGGGAATGGGCAGCTCCAGCGGCAGTGGAGCGAGTCCCCTGCCGCTCCTGATGGTGGTAGCACGTCTGCCCAGAGAACGGACCACCGAGTCGTCGTATCTGCCAAGGATGCGCCGGTCGTGGCCGAGCACGCCGTCGGTCTCCAGCACGACGGCCTCGATCGGCATCGGGCTGCCGCCGACGTTGGCGCTGGTGACGACAAGTGGCCGGCGCAAATCGTCGAGCAGCAGATGGTGCAGGGGTGTGGTGGGCAGGAAGACTCCGACGTCGGGCAGGCCGTGGCCGACGCCCGTGGCCAGGATGCCGCGGTGGCGGGGGGCGAGCAGGATGGGCGCCGAAGGGGACGACAGCACCCGCAGGTCGTCGTCGGAGAGTTCGGCGATCACGCATGCGGTCGTCAGGTCGCGCACCATCACCGCCAGCGGCTTGAGCTCGCGGGCCTTCAGCGACCGCAGCCTGGTCACGGCGTCCTCGCTGGTCGCGTCGCACACGAGCTGGAACCCACCGAGTCCCTTGACCGCCACGACGCCACCTTCGGCGATCACGCTTACGGCGGCGGGCAGCGCGGCGTCACCCGTCGTGCCGAGGAAGCTCAGTCGCGGCCCGCACCGGGGGCAGGCGATCGGTTCCGCGTGAAAGCGGCGGTCGGCCGGGTCGTGGTACTCGGCGGCGCAGGCCCGGCACATCGAGAAGTCGCGCATGGTGGTGCGCTCGCGGTCGTACGGCAGTGCCTCGATGATCGTCGCCCGCGGTCCGCACGCGGTGCAGTTGACGAAGGGGTAGCGATACCGGCGGTCGGCCGGGTCGAACAACTCGCGCAGGCAGCCGGCGCAGGTGGCCAGGTCGGGCGGGATCTGCGGCAGGGTCCCGCCCGCCGTGCAGCTGTCCACGATGAAGAAGCCGGCGGGGTCGTCCGCGGGAACGGTCGAGACCCGCACCTCGTCGACCTTGGCCGCCTCGGGCCGTCCCCTCCTCAGGCCCGAGACGAACTCCTCCAGTCGCGGCCGGGTTCCGGTCGCGTCGATGACCACGTGACCACCGGCGTTGCGGACCGTGCCGCGAATCCCGGCCCGATGGGCGAGCCGGTGCACGAAGGGGCGGAATCCCACACCCTGCACGATCCCGCGCACCTCGATCCGCCATGTCGCATCCATGCCGGCCTACATCAGCGGCGGGACGACCACGATGTCGTCCGTCTCGGAGGCGAGCTCGGACACCACGTCGATGACCCCCTCGACCCGGCGGATCCGCTCGACGATCTGGATGGCCTGGGAACGGCGTTCGACGGTCCCGCCGACGGTGACCACTCCCCGGTCGACCGTGATCGTGAACGCGGTCGCATCGGCCAGGAGCGCTTCGATCTCGGTCACCAGTTCCTCGGCCGGCCGCAGGAAGACCCGCAGCACGTCGGACTGGTGCAGGGTGCCGACGATCCGGCCGGACACCGGGTCGACCACCGGCAACTGCTTGACGTGTCGCTCGTGCATACGCCGTGCGGCTTCGCGCAGGGCCGTACCCGGCACGACGGTGATGGCCGGCGAGGTCATGAGCTCCCTCGCGGTGACTCCGGAGGCCTTGTGGTGCTCGGCGCGGCGCCTGCGGCTCTCGAAGATCGAGACGGGGTGCCGTTCGGTGTCGGCCTCCTTGAGGAGCAGATCGTCTTCGGAGACGACTCCCACGGGCCGCCGTTCCGCGTCGATGACGGTGACCGCTCCGACGGCGTAGCGTCTCATCGCGGCCAGGATGTCCGCGAACGACGCTTCCTGCACGACGGCGATGGCCACCCGTCCCATCACGTCCTTGACCTCGATGGACATCACTACCTCCTCCGGTTCACACTGACTGGCCGGGCCGCACGGTCATGAACGGACGACGGCGACCGCGCACCTGGCGTGGTGCAGCACGCCCCGGCTCACCGAGCCCAGCAGGGCCGAACGCACCGCCCCGCGCCCGTGCGAGCCGACGACCACGAGGTCGGCCTCCGCGGACGCCTGCACCAGTACGTCCACCGGATGCGCGTTGCGCACCACCTCGTCCACCTGGACCTGCGGGAACTTCTCCGCCATCGCCGCCAGCCGGTCGGTCACGACCCGGTGCTGCGCCGTACGGATCTCGTCCATGTCGATGTACAGCTCCGGCGAGCCCAGCCGCATCGGCAGCTGCCAGCCGTGCACCGCCATCACCCGCGCGCCCCGCATCGCCGCCTGGCCGAAGGCGTACTCCAGAGCCGGCTCGCACTCGGGCGAGTCGTCCACCCCGACCACCACCAGCCCCTTGACCGGCCCTTGATCCGCGTGGACCACGACCACCGGGCAGTGCGCGTGGCCGGCGACATGAACACTGACCGACCCCAGCAACGCGCCGGCGAACCCGCCCAGCCCACGGCTGCCGACCACGATCGCGGAGGCGTCCTTGGCCTGGTCTCGCAGTGTCAGCGCCACCGGTCCCTCGACCAGCGCCGTGGACACCTCCACGTGCGGCTGCCGGACCCTGGCGATCTCCTCGGCCTGCGCCAGGATCTTCTCCCCGCCCCGGGTCAGCCAGTCGGTCAGCTCGGGGGCCGGATACCGGTTGATCTGGTACGGCCAGCGATCCACGGCATGCACCAGCCGCAACGGCTCTCCCGTACGGCAGGCGTCGTCAGCCGCCCACTCCACTGCAGCGCGGCTCGCCTCGGAGCCGTCGACACCCACGATGATCATGGTTCCTCCTTCGTCAGCTCCATCGGACCCTGACCGGGGGGTCGCCACGTAGGGCCTTTGGTCCCCTGATCGCGGGCCCAACGCCCGTGCTGCGCGCCGCCGGATGCCGTTTAGCGTCGAGGCACCAGGAGGTGACGACCATGTCCAACCGCGGCGACCTCGCCCGCAGAATCGTCCACCGACGTCAGGAACTGGGGCTCAGCGTCCAGGACCTCGCCGAGCGCGCCCACATGGACCCCGGCTACGTCGACTACATCGAGAGCAACCCCGCCACGCTGACCGACGGCACCCTGCTCCGCCTGGCCGGGGCTCTCCAGACCACCGCGGACGACCTGCTCGGCGGCGACACCGAGCGTCCTCCCGGTCGTGGAACCGCATCCCACTCCCCTCACCTGCAGGAGCTCACCCGGGAGGAGTGCCTGGAGCTCATCTCGCCCGGTGGTGTGGGGAGGGTCGCGTTCAACGGCTTCGGAGGGCCGGTCGTGTTTCCCGTCAACTACCGGGTGCACGACGGCGACATCATCATCCGCACCCGCGACGAGGGGGTGATGGACGGGGACCTGCGCACCGGTCTGAGCGACGTGGACATCGTCATCGCCTTCGAGGTCGATCGGGTCGACGACGCCATGCGCCAAGGATGGAGCGTGCTCGTCCAGGGACCCGTCCACCACCTGCCGCACGGGGAGATGCCCGTCGACGTCCGGCCCTGGGCGGGCGGCGAGCGCAACCTGTTCGTGCGGATCCGCCCGCAGCACGTGACCGGCCGCCGGATCGCAGCCACTCGATGACGGCTCCGCCTTAGGCCCGCCGCCTTCCGGCGACGGGCCTTCCTCATGCCCTTCGCCCCCCACGGTGGGGCCGGCCGGCCCGCCGAACGGGGTCTTAGGTCCCTGGGAAGCAGGCGGCGACAAGGACAGAGTCGGAGGCACACCACATCGAGGAGGTCGAATCCGATGAAGACCGTCCGCATCGTCGCACGCCCCAAACCGGCTCGCCCTCCGCGAGAGCAGGATCTGCGCACGCCCTCCGGGCGCCGCCTGCCGTACTGAGGTCCAAGGACCGATCGGAGGCCGACCTTCGGCCCGTCCCATCCGGGACCCCTGATGATGGAGTGAGACCATGGCATGGCTGCGGGACTTCACCGGGCGCTTCCGCCCTGCCGGCGTACCCGGCGCCGCGGCCCCCGCGGGAGTGCCGGCCGATCGTGCGGCGGGGCTCGAACCCGTCTTCGCCGCCAGCGGCGACCGGTGCCGGAGAATCGTGGACGACGCCGACGCGCTGGCCCTCGTCGATGAGGCCAGGACACAGCTGCGACCGTGATCTCCGACGCGGGACTGCGTGCCTCTGCCGAACGCGAGCTGCCAGCCGCGCAGGCGTGGCGACGCACCGCCGCAGAGTGCGCCGCCGTCGAGTCGGGCGCCCGCCGACAAGCGGATGACATCGAGTCCTGGGCCAAGGATCGCTCGCCCTCGTCAGTTTCCGAAGTCGGGCCCGCGCCACACAGGCATTGGCCGAGCTGAAGGGACTGCTGAAGGGATGCACGATGTACGGCCGAGCAGGATCTTCAGCATGACCTCCGCCTCACACCTCCACACGGACGGGACGGCGGCGCAGCCGGGCGGCGGCGGCGATGATCCAGGCGAATCCGACCAGCAGGGCGGCGTGTTCGAGCAACCCGGCGGGCGCGGGCCGGACCACGCCCTGCACGTCCAGGCGGAAGGCGAGGCCTGCGGCGATGGCGAAGGCGATGACCAGCGCCCCCGACCAGCGCGAGTAGCGCGCCCACCCGCGGCTCCCCACGCCCGGGCTACGCGCCAGCACGAACGGCACCGCCGCCAGTGCGGCGAACAGCACCAGCCCGGCCAACCCGTGGACGCGGCCCGCAGTGGTGACCACCTCGGGCAGACCGGGCGGGTAGCCGAGGGCAGGATCGGTGGGCACGATCCCGGCCACGACCATCGCCAGGCCACCGGCCATCAGAAGGACCGGCGCCCAGACGGCGGCCCGGCCGACAACAAGCACGCGGCGTATCCCTGCGGCGAAGGCGAGCAGCAGCAGCCCGCCGATGACGAAGTTGGCCGTTTGCAGCCAGCCGCGCTCGCCGGTGCCGAGCTGGCTGGCGCCATGGTGCCAAAGGCTGTACCCGGGCCGGGTGGCGCCGTCGATCAGGAGCACCGCAGGGACGAGTGCGCCGGCGGCGATACCGCAGGCGAGCAGGATGGTGGTTGTGGTCGGGCGCATCGGGAGCAAGCCTCCTAGCTCCACGATCAGAAGATCGCGGGCCGACCAGGCTTCCCGGCTCACCGACGTCGGCACCCCCTGCGGGGGCGCGCTCCTAGTAGTCGCCTGGAATGTAACACCTGACCGCGCGGGCGGCCAGGTGTCTCACCACGCTCAGCCCTTGATGAAGCGGCGGATCATGTACCTGCGGACCGGCGGCAGGGCGGCCAGCCGCAGCGGCAGCTGGCTCAGCCACAGCACCACCGGGTTGGCGGGGGCGTAGACGCCTTTGACGCGGCGGCCGAGCTTCTGCTTGCGCTCGGCCTCGGGCCGGATGGCGGCCTCCCAGGCGGCCAGAGCGGCGGGGATGTCGCCGGGGTAGGCCTCGAGTTCGGTGCCGAGCCGGTCGGCTCCGCCGACGGCCAGCGCGGAGCCGTACCCGGCGAACAGGGTGACGCACCAGGCGGCGTCGCCGAGCAGGACCACGCGGCCTTTGCTCCAGGAGGGTGCGACGACCTGGCTGATGGTGTCGAAGTAGACCGAGTCGGCCCGCGCCAGCCCGGCCAGGGCTTCAGGGATGACCCAGCCGAGGTCGCCGTAGACACGCTGCAGTTCGGTCGCGACGTCCTCACCCGGGCGGGCGTGGCCGGCGCGGTAGCCGAAGAAGGCGACGTTGCGTCCGTCGGGGATGCTGATGACCGCGGCGGTGCGCCCGCCGGACGACAGGGTGCCGGTGGCGCCGGTGGCGATGCCGGCAGGGCGCTGGTCGAGCATGAAGACGGCGACCTTGTGCTCCAGGTCGAGCAGGAAGTCCTTCTCCGGGCCGAAGAGCAGGGCGCGGGTGGCCGAGTGCAGGCCGTCGGCGCCGATCAGCAGGTCGGCCTCCTCGACCGTGCCGTCGGTCAAGCTCACGCGTACGGCGCGCTCATCCTGGTCGACGGCGGTGAGGGTGGCACCGAAGCGGATCTCTGTGTGGCCCTCGGTGTGGCCCTCGACCTTCTCGTACAGGACGGCTTCGAGGTCGCCGCGCAGGATGGTGATCGAGCGCGGTCCGGTGGTGGCGGCGATGGTGGCGCGGTCGAGGGCGAAGCGGCGTTCGCCGTTCGGCTTGTGGTAGACGAGTTCGTCAGTGATGAAGCCCTTCTTGAGCAGGTCCGGCAGGATGCCCATGCGTTCGGCGGCGTCGTAGCCGATGCCGGCGAAGGTGACGGCGTACCCGCCGCCGCGGCGGGCCGGGGCGCGTTCGACGATGAGGGTGTCCCAGCCGATCTGGTGCAGACGCAGGGCGGCGGCCAGGCCGGCGATGCCGGCTCCGATGATGATGGCGCGCATGAGAGTTGCTGCCTTCTTCTATGAGTGAGAGAGCTGGTCGAGCAGCCGCTGTTCGGCAGCGGCATCCAGCCAGGTGTCGGGGGAAGGCGCGTCCGGGCGAGGCGTGGGGTCGCCTTCGGCCTGCAGCCAGGCCCAGGTGTCGGCCAGGGTCTCGCGCAGCGGGCGCGCGGTGAGACCTTCGGCCAGGGCGGCGCTGACGTCGGCGTCGTGCATGCCGCTCGGCGCGCTGCCGTCGGGCATGCGCAGGCCGAGCTCCATGCCGAGCGGCAGGCCGTGGCGGATCAGCAGGTCCGGCTCGGCCCACACCAGTTCGGTGCCGAAGCCGGTGACCTCCAACGCCGTGGTGAGCAGCTCGCCGAGGGTGATCGCGCCGGGCGGGCCGGTCACGGTGAAGGCGCCGCCCAGGCCACGTTCGGCGGACTGGAGCATCCAGATGGCCAAGTCCCGGACGTCGAGGTACTGCAGGGGCGTGTTGGCGGGGGCGGGGGCCAGAACCCGGCCGCCCTTCTCCAGGCGGCGCAGCCACCACGGGATGCGGCCGACGTCCTCATACGGGCCGAGGATCATCCCGGCCCTGGCCAGCAGCGCCCGCTCGCCGAAGGATTCGATGACGGCGAGCTCACCGCCACGCTTGGCGGCGGCGTAGTCGGCGTCGTCGATGCTGCCGGGGTCGCCGTCGACCAGGGGCGCGCGCTCGTCGGCACCGGACGGCCAGGGCCAGCGGTGCACGCCGCGACTGGAGACGTATCCGTAGTGTCCGGCGCGGTCGGCCAGCAGCCGGGTGGCCTCGCGCACCACCCGCGGCGCCCAGGCCCAGGTGTCTATGACCGCCTCCCACCGCCCGTCACCGAGCGCCCGCCGTACAGATTCGGGGTCGGCGCGGTCGGCGATCAGCGCCCGCACGCCGGCTGCGGGCTCGCGGCTGAGGCCGCGGTTGAGCGTGCTCACCTCATCATCGCGCTCCAGGGCGGCCTCCACGAGGGCGCGGCCCACGTGGTGGGTGCCACCGAGGATGAGGACTTTCATGATGCTCCTGAAGTGAGGGGCAGCCACAGAGCTGACGGGTGGCTGTGGTCGTGGAAGATTTCGTGTTTCGAGGGGCGCAGGCTCGTAGCGGTGGCGATGGGTTCACCGGTGCCGGGGTTACGGCCGAAGCGTGGGTGGGCGCCGCTGGAGACCTGTAGCCGGATGCGGTGGCCGCGCTTGAAGCAGTGGGCCATCGGCCACAGGACGATGTTGGCGACCCGGATGTCGCCGGGGTGGGTCAGCCGGACGATGCCGTCGCACACGTTGACCGAGCGGCCGCGCGGATCGACGTCACAGACGCGGGCGAAGTAGTCGACATACGGGTTGGCCGAGCGCGCGTGCAGGCGGACACGGACCGGCCCGACGGCCTCGACATCCTCGGTGAGGGGCGCGGTGGTAAAGGTCAGCACGTCGGTTCTGGCCTCGATGGCGCGATTGTCCTTCGCACCCGCCGACAGGCCCACCTGCGTGCCGCCCACCGTGGGGGTGGGGTCGGCGGGGTCATAGCGGTAGCGACTGGGCTCCGCCCGGCCACCTGGTGGGGTACGGCTGAGCAAACCGCCCGGATGCAGGAACCAGGAGGCCGGCTCGTGCACGGGCGGCCAGGCGGACTCGTCGATCCAGCGGTCGGCGCCGGTGACGAACAGCCGCACGCCCGAGGGCGTCGGCCGCCCGAGCAGCGCGGCATCCAGCGTGGTGAGCGCGTCGGCCAGCCCCTGGCGGGTGTACAGCCCGCGGCCATGGCTCCACGGGCCGACCAGCAGCCGCACCCGACGTCCGGCAGCGACCAGGCCGGCGTAATCGGCCAGCATGCCCGGCAGGAAGAAGTCGTGCCAGCCGCCCTGCAGGTGCACCACCGGCGGCATGCGGGTGACGTTGGCGCGGTGATCGGTGCTCGCCCAGTACTTCTCGCCGGGACCGTGGCGGACCCAGTCCCGGAACCAGGGCACGGGATGCCCGGTCAGCGCCTGATCGGCCTGCTGCAGGGGGAGGGTGAGCGTGGCATCCGACAGCCGCCGCGCGGCACCGACCATGCCGGCCATCTGGCGGACGATGCCGTAGCCGCCGGTGAACATGCGCTCCACCAGCTGCACCCAGCCCAGCGCGTTTCCGGTTGCGAAGGCTCCGCCCGGATACATGAAGCCGCGGGCGAACTCCGAGGGGGCGTCCTGGATGAGTGCGATCTTCCATTCCGGGATGTCGCGGGCGGCCAGCTCCCACTGCACGAGACCGAGGTAGCTGGCGCCCCAGGTGGCCAGCTGGTCGCCGAACCACGGCTGGGCGCGCAGCCAGCTGAGCGTGCCGTCGCCGTCGGCCGGGTCGATGACGAACCCGTCGAAACGGCCACCGGAGCCGGCCGTGCCGCGCAGGCTCTGATACAGCACCTGGTAGCCGCGCTCGGCCAGCAGTGCCGGAAGCTGGTCCAGGGCGTTGCCGCGGCCATAGGGGCTGCGCAGCAGCACCAGCGGCGGCCGCCGCTGACCGGCCGGGTAGTAGTGGGTGGCCAGCAGCCGCACACCGTCGGCGGCCGGGATCTCCACGTTGCGCCGCACCCGCACCCGGTGACGCAGGGCGGGGCGCACGCCGTACAGGCGGCTGAGCAGGGTCATGGCCGGGGTTTCCTTCGTGTCGAGGCTGATGAGAGATCACATCGCCGACCAGGCTTCCCGGCACACCATCGAACCCGTCACGAGAGGCCGATGCGACGACTATACCGACTTTTCAGAAATTTCTGAAGATTCATGGAGTTCGGTATTCTGCTTCCTGCAAGGAGGCACACGTGAACGACCGGTATGAGCCGTGGCAGGCGGCCGAACGGCTGGCCTTGACCCTGATCGAGGGCGGCATGCAGCGCATGACCGCCCGCACCCTGGCCGTCTTCCTGTTCACCGACCAGGAAAGCGTCACCGCCGGCGAGATCGCCGCCCAGTTGGAGGCCAGCGCAGGCTCGGTCTCAGGCGCGATCAAATCCCTGGCCACGGTCGGGCTGATCGAACGTCTGCCCGCGCCTGGGAGCCGCCGAGAGCACTACCGGCTGCGTGAGGATGCCTGGGCCACCCTGTTCACCAGCCAGAACACCGTCATTCAGGCCATGCTCCAGGCTGCGGCCGCCGGAATGGCCGCCACCGACGAGGGCGATCCCGCCCATGTCCGGCTGGCCCAGATGCACGCCTTCTACGAATTCCTGCTCGGCGAGCTGCCCGCTCTGCTGAGCCGCTGGCATCAGCAGAGCGGCTGACCGCGGCCCCGAGACCTGCCGACCAGGAGTCGCGCTCAGCCAGCGTCGAGGAATTCACCGACCTTCGTGGCGAGGCGGGGAAGTGGGTTCCAGCCCTGGAACAGGCTCAGGCGCGCCTGGAACTCGCCCTGGACGAGACCGAACGCACGGCAATCGCCCAGGCGCACCGGCATAGCCCGTGATCACCGGTGTCAGTGCTGGGGGAAACTGATCTCGCTGAGAACCGGCCGCAGCAGCGAACCCGTCAGCTCGTGATTGTGCACCAGCAGATCGTCCAGGGTCACCATGCCGAGCACCGTGTCGCCCTCCACCACCGGAAGACGCCGGATGGCGTGGCGGCGAAGCGTCTCGAAAGCGACGTCGAGATCGTCGTCAGGGCGCACGCCCACCGGCTTCGTGGTCATCGCCTCGACGATCGGGGTGTCCGCGCTCCGTCCCCTGGCCAGAACCCTCAGGACGAGGTCCCGGTCGGTGACGATCCCGATGACGTCGCGGCCGTCGGTGACGATGACGCAACCGACCCCGGAATGGTCCATGTGCTGAGCGACCTCTCGCGCGGTCGTCATGCCAGGAACGGCCACCACAGGAGTGGACATCACATCCTTGATCTTCATCGCAGGCTCCCTCCTGCTCGCTTCCACGGCGCCCCGAGGCGGAACGGGCCCCGCGTTCCAAGCGTGACGAGTCGAGAGAGTCCGGTCATGAGGCGAATGGCCCGCCAGGTGGCGCCCTTCGACCCGATTGCGGCCCTCCAGGGACCTTCGCCTCTGGAAGGCGAGCGGATGCGGCCGGAGCATCCAACCATGACGGAATCCACGAGGCCGCGTACCCCGACCGCTCTGAGCGACCTGTTGGACGGCCTGACCGCCTGCCGCCGCAGCCGCCTGCTGGAGCGGGTTGCCGCGGCGGCGGCGGAGATCTGCTCGGCCACGTGGGCGGGCCTGATCGAGGTCGATCCGGTCCACGCCCGCGCCCGGCCGGTGCACACCGGCGCCGCTCCTGCCGAAGTGCGCTCGGCCGAGCGATGGCTAACCGACTCCGGGCTCCTGACGGCGGTCGCCTCAACCTCTGACGTGGTGTGCAGGAGCATCGCCGGTGTCGGTTTCGTCGGCGTGCCGGTGCCGTTCGGGATCCGCTACCAGGCGGTCATCTGGGTGGCGGGGACCGAGCTGAACCGAAACGCCGAGGATCTGCTGATCCGCCTCGCCACGGCTGCCGGTCGGGCCCTGGAGGCCGCTGGAGATCTGGAAGCGGCTGCCCGCATGTTGCGTGGCGTGCAGGCGTTCACCGCCGCGGGCTCGCGAGGACCGACGACCTCCACATCCGGGACCTTCGCCCGGTCCCCCGCGTCACGCATCGGCGTGCAATGACAGGGTCGAGCACGATTCCGGGAGGAACCATGGACTGGCCCACCGCCACTGTGATCATCGCCATCGTGATAGCGATCATGGTCATCGCCTCGTCCTACATCACCCGCCAGAAGAAGTAGGTGGAACGGCGGGCAGCTGAAGGGCCGATCGAGCAGGAGGTGTACGGCATGCGGACCAAGCGCCAGGACAGTCGTGATCCGCTCGACCGCTATCTCTGCGAGATCGGTGTCATCCCTTTGCTCACCGCCGAGGAAGAAGTCGACCTGGCCCGCAGGATCGAGGCCGGTGTGCTCGCCCGCAAGCTCCTGGACAGCGGCGTAACCACCGGCCAGGCGGACCTGGAGGCCGTCGCGGACGATGGAGAGCGCGCCAGAAGCCACATGATTCAGGCCAACCTGCGCCTGGTCGTCTCGGTGGCCAGGCGCCATATCGGGCAGGGCCTGCCCATGCTCGATTTCATCCAGGAAGGCAACCTCGGGCTGATCCGGGCGGTGGAGAAGTTCGACTACACCAAAGGCTACAAGTTCTCCACCTACGCCATCTGGTGGATCAAGCAGTCGATCCAGCGGGGTCTGGCCGGCAGCGCCAGAACCATCCGGCTCCCCGTGCACGTCGCCGAGCAACTGGCGCGTTACGCCAGGATCGAGAGGCAGCTGTCGATCCGGCTGGGCCGCGAACCCACCGTCGATGAGCTCGCACGGGAAGCCGGAGCCTCTCCAGAGGAGGTCAATCGGCTGCGCGCCCTCACCCAGGCCACGGTCAGCCTGGATGTGCCGATCGGTGACGACGGCCTCGTTCTCGGCGACCTGATCGAGGACGAGGAGGAGTACGGGCCCGAGGAGATCGCGGTGACGCGGATGGCCTTCGACGATCTGCGTCGCGATGTCCACCGCCTTCCCTCCGCGGAGGCGAGGGCCGTCACCCTCCGCTTCGGCCTCGACGACGGACTCCCCAAGAGTATGCGGCAGGTCGCGGACCGCCTCGGACTCGGCCCGGACCGAGCGCGACGCCTGATTGCCCAGGCGCTGGCCCGGCTGCGCGAAGGCCACCAGGCCGCCTGACACCCCTCGCCGGATGACCATCGGTCCAGGAAGTTCGGGACCTTCGGCACGGGCGCCGCGCACGGTCGTGGCCGAGGGTGGAGGTGAGACCAGAGAGAGGGCGTCCAGTGACCACACGAGTGGCGGCATGGCGGGAATTCCAGGGCGACACCTGGCGCGCGAACGTGAACGTCAGGGAGTTCGTGCAAGCCAACTACACCCCCTACGAGGGCGAGGCGGACTTTCTGACCGGCCCGACGGCGCGCACTCGTGCCGTCTGGGACACGCTGGCGCCGCTGTTCGCCGAGGAGCGCCGTCGCGGCATCCTCGACGCCGACAGCTCCACCCCGTCGTCGATCACCGCACACCGTCCCGGCTTCATCGACCGCGGCCGGGAGCTGATCGTCGGGTTGCAGACCGACGCCCCGCTCAAGCGCGCCATCATGCCCCTGGGCGGGCTGCGCATGGTGGAGGGCGGGCTGGCGGCTTACGGCTACAAGCTCGACCCGGCCGTCAGGGAGATCTTCACCAAATATCGCAAGACCCACAACGACGGGGTCTTCGCCGCCTACACGCCCGAGATCCGCAACGCCCGCCGCGCCGGGATCATCACCGGACTGCCCGACTCCTACGGCCGCGGCCGGATCATCGGCGACTACCGCAGGGTCGCCCTCTACGGGGTGGACCGGCTCATCGAGGCCAAGCGGGACGAGCTCGCCTCGCTCGACGCGGCCTTCGCCACCTCGGACGTCATCCGCGACCGGGAGGAGCTCACCGAGCAGGTGGCCGCCCTGCACGAGCTGAAGCAGATGGCCGCCTCCTACGGTCACGACATCTCCGGACCCGCCGCCACCGCCCACGAGGCGATCCAGTGGCTGTACTTCGGCTATCTGGCCGCGATCAAGGAGCAGAACGGCGCCGCGATGTCGCTGGGCCGTACGTCGACCTTCCTCGACGTCTACCTGGAACGCGACCTGGCCGAGGGCCGGATCACCGAGGAGCGTGCCCAGGAACTCGTCGACGACCTCGTCATCAAGCTGCGCATCGTGCGCTTCCTGCGCACCCCCGAATACGACCAGCTGTTCTCCGGCGACCCCACGTGGGTGACCGAGTCGCTGGCGGGGATGGGCCAGGACGGGCGCCCGCTGGTGACACGCACCACCTACCGCTTCCTGCAGACGCTGCGCAACCTCGGACCGGCACCGGAGCCCAACCTCACGGTGTTGTGGTCGCCCCGGCTGCCCGAGCCGTTCAAGCGGTTCTGCGCCGCCCTGTCGATCGAGACCAGCGCCATCCAGTACGAGAGCGACGAGCTGATCCGGCCGCGCTTCGGCGACGACGCCGCGATCGCCTGCTGCGTGTCGGCCGCACCTGTGGGCAGGCAGATGCAGTTCTTCGGCGCGCGGGTGAACCTGGCCAAGACGCTGCTCTACGCCATCAACGGCGGCCGGGACGAGATGACCGGCGAGCAGGTCGGCCCGGCCCTGCCGCCCCTGACCGGTGACCACCTCGACTACGACGAGGTCGCCGCGGCCATGGACCGGATGATGGACTGGCTGGCCGCCACCTACGTCAACGCACTCAACATCATCCACTACATGCACGACAAGTACGCCTACGAGCGCCTTGAGATGGCCCTGCACGACTACCCCGTCAAGCGCACCCTGGCCTGCGGCATCGCCGGGCTGTCCGTGGCCGCCGACAGCCTGTCGGCCATCAGGCACGCCCGTGTGCGCGTCGTGCGCGACCCGAGCGGCCTGGCCGTCGGCTACGAGGTGGAGGGCGACTACCCGGCTTACGGCAACAACGACGACCGCGCCGACGACATCGCCGTCGGCCTGGTGCGCTCGTTCATGGCCAAGGTGCGCCGCCACCCGGCCTACCGCGGCGCCGAGCACACCCAGTCGGTGCTGACGATCACCTCCAACGTCGTGTACGGCCGGCACACCGGCGACACGCCGGACGGCAGGCGGGCGGGCGAGCCGTTCGCCCCTGGCGCCAACCCGATGAACGGCCGCGACCGCCACGGCATCGTCGCCTCGGCGCTGTCGGTGGCCAAGCTGCCTTATGACGAGGCGCTCGACGGCATCTCGCTGACCACCACCGTCACCCCGGCGGGCCTCGGCCCCGACGGCGTCGGCGACCTGGTCGGCGTGCTCGACGGCTACGTCGACGCCGGCGGCTTCCACATGAACGTCAACGTGCTCACCCGCGCCGTGCTCCTGGACGCCATGGAGCACCCGGAGAACCACCCGAACCTGACGATCCGCGTCTCCGGCTACGCCGTGAACTTCGTCCGCCTGACCCGCGAGCAGCAGCTCGACGTGATCGGCCGCACCTTCCACGAGGCGTTGTGAACGGGAGCGGCGTCATCGAGTCCTGGGACCTGTCGATCGGCGTCGACGGTCCCGGGACCCGTTTCGTCGTGTTCACCTGCGGCTGCCCGTTGCGCTGCCTGTACTGCCACAACCCGGAGACCTGGCGCATGCGCGACGGGCGGCCCGTCACCGTCGACGACCTCATGACGGAGATCGACCGCTACCGCCGCTTCATCACCGTGGCCGGCGGCGGGGTGACCGTCAGCGGCGGTGAACCCCTGCTTCAGCCCGGCTTCACGGCCGAGCTGCTGCGCCGCTGCCACGAGATCGGCCTGCACACCGCACTCGACACCTCGGGCTTCCTGGGCGAGCGCGCCACCGACGCCATGCTGGCCGACACCGACCTGGTCCTGCTGGACATCAAGGCCTTCGACGTGGCCCGCTACCGGCGGCTGACCGGCGGGGCCCTCCAGCCCACCCTGCGCTTCGCGCGGCGGCTGCGGGATCTGGGACGCCCCACCTGGGTGCGATTCGTCCTGGTGCCGGGGCTGACCGACGACCCGGACGACATCGACGCCATGGCGGCCTTCGTCGCGGGCCTGGACAACGTGGAGGTGGTCGACGTGCTGCCCTTCCACCGCATGGCCGCCGCCAAGTACGAGCGCCTGGGGATGCGGTTCCCGCTGGCCGGCGTCGAACCGCCGGACCAGGCCCTCCTCGACCGGGTGCGCGGGCAGTTCCGCGCTCACGGGGTACAGAGCAGATAGCCCGGCAGCGGTGTCGCAACGGGATGAACTCATGGAGATCAACGCCCGGGACTTTGGTCCCTACCCGACCGTCCGGGCAAGGGATAGCGTCAAAGCATGATTCGCGTGTTCCTGCTCGACGATCACGAGGTGGTACGGCGGGGCGTGGCCGCCCTGCTGGAGTCGGAGGACGACATCGAGGTGATCGGCGAGGCCGGGACCGCGTCGTCGGCGGTCGCCCGCATCCCCGCGCTCCAGCCGGATGTCGCGGTGCTGGACGTGCGGCTGCCCGACGGCAACGGCGTCGACGTCTGCCGCGAGGTGCGCTCCAAGCTGCCCGAGCTGCGCTGCCTGATGCTGACCAGCTACGCCGACGACGACGCCCTGTTCGACGCGGTCATGGCCGGCGCCTCCGGCTACGTGCTCAAGCAGATCCACGGCTCCGACCTGGTCGGCGCGGTGCGTACGGTCGCCTCCGGGCAGTCGCTGCTCGACCCGCAGACCACCGCCGCCATGCTGCACCGGCTGCGCGAGCAGGCCGCGCGCAAGGACCCGCTGCAGGCGCTGTCGGAGCAGGAGCGGCACATCCTGGAGCTGATCGGCGAGGGCCTGACCAACCGGCAGATCGGCGAACGGCTGTACCTGGCGGAGAAAACGGTCAAGAACTACGTCTCCAACCTGCTGAGCAAGCTGAACATGCAACGCCGTACCCAGGCCGCGGCGATGGCCGCCAGGCTCAAAGCGGATCGTCACGAATAAGAGGGACTTTCGCCCCTAACCCGGGCGTGTGTGAAGCGACCATGCTGGACGGCATGCACTACGACGCTTCCGGTCTCCAGGTCCTGTCCCGGCAGGAGTGCCTGGACCTGCTGGCCGCCGCGGAGATCGGACGAATCGTCTTCACCGATCGCGCTCTGCCCGCCGTCCAGCCGGTCAACTACGTGCTCGACGGCGAGAACATCGTCATCCGCACTGCCAAGGGTTCCAAGCTCGCCGCGGCGACCCGGCATGCCGTGGTCGCCTTCGAAGCGGACGAGTTCGACACGCACGAGCGCACCGGCTGGTCGGTCACGGCCGTCGGGCATGCCAGGGCCGTCCTCGAACCCGAAGAGATCAGCCGACTGGCCGCGCTGCCCCTGGAGCCGTGGGCGCCCGGCGGGCGCGACCACTACATCGTGGTAGCCGTCGAGCAGGTGACCGGCCGGCGGATCACAGCGGCACGTGCCAGCTGATCCGTGTCCCTCCCCCGCTAGGCGTCTCCAGCTCCACCGCGCCGCCCAGCTGCGCTGCGCGCTCCTCCAGGTTCCGCAGGCCGCTACGGCGCCCGGACTCGCCGATCCCGACGCCGTTGTCCTCCACCACAAGCGTCAGCTGCCCGTGCGCGACCTCGGCGGCCACGTCGGCGCGGCTCGCCTTGGCGTGCCGGACGACATTCGACAGGGCTTCACGCAACACCGCGAGCAGGTGCTCGGCGTGCCCGTCGGGGACCTGGTGATCCAGTTGCCCCTCCATGCGCAGGCCCGGC
Organism: Nonomuraea soli; assembly: GCF_013761175.1. Taxonomy (GTDB): domain Bacteria; phylum Actinomycetota; class Actinomycetes; order Streptosporangiales; family Streptosporangiaceae; genus Nonomuraea; species Nonomuraea soli. The sequence continues at coordinate 1,373,890 of NZ_JACDUR010000001.1, read as the reverse complement.
ATGAAGCCCAGGTGGCCGCGGGCGCTCTCGACGAGATCCACGATCTGGGCGCGCAGGCTCGGCGCGCCGGGCTCACGCACGCCCTGCAGGGCGAAGATGGTCGAGCGGATCTGCCGGATCGTCACGTCCAGCTCGTCGATGGCGTGCTGTAGCCGGGTGGAGGCCTCCGGCCGGTCGACCAGGCGCACCGCGCTCATCAGCGTCATGGCGATGGCGAACAGCCGCTGGATGACCACGTCGTGCAGGTCCTTGGCGATCCGGTCGCGATCCTCCAGCAGGCCCAGGCGTTCGGCGTCCTTGCGGGCCTCGGCCAGCTCCAGCGCGATCGCCGCCTGACCGGCGAAGGCCTCGAGCATTTTCTGGTCACCACCGCTGAAGGGGATGCGGCCTGGCAGCTTGGCGAGCATGAGGGCCCCTCGTACGGCAGGGAGTGCTCCGAGCGGAACGACCAGGCCGGGGCCGAAGCCCAGCTGCTTCAAGGGGGAGTTGGCGTAGGAGGAGTTCTGCAGATTCCCCTCGCTCACGGACTCACCCCGGGTGAAGGCCACCCCGGCCAGGCTGCCCTCCATGGGGACGATCAGGTCCTCCGAAATGTCGCCGTCGGCGATCTCGACCTTCAGGCTCTCGCCGTCCGGTAGCAGGACGGCGGACAGGTCGGCGTCGGTCATCTGGCGGGCGCTGACCGCCATCATCTGCAGCACGTCGTGCGATTCGACGCCGGACAGCAGGCTCGTGGTGATCTCCGACGACGCTCGCAGCCACGTCTCGCGGCTGCGGGTCTCCTCGTACAGGCGGGCGTTCTCCACGGCGACACCGGCTGCGGTGGCCAGCGCGATGACGATCGCCTCGTCCTCCTCGTCGAACTCGGCGCCGCCGCGCTTCTCGGTCAGGTAGAGGTTGCCGAACACCTCGTCGCGCACCCGGATCGGCACGCCGAGGAAGCTGCCCATCGGCGGGTGACCGGGCGGGAACCCGTACGACTCGGGGTGGTCGGAGATGCGCGCCAGCCGCAGCGGCCGGGCATCCTTGATCAGCAGGCCGAGCAGCCCCAGGCCGTGCGGCCAGTGCTCGATCGCGGCGATCTCCTCCTCGCTCAGCCCGACCGGGATGAACTGCAGCAGCGTGTGCTCCTCGCCCACCACGCCGAGCGCGCCGTAGCTGGCATCGACGAGGTTCGTGGCGGTCTCCACGATCCGACGCAGCACCGTCTCCAGATCCAGGTCACTGCCGACCGACACCACCGCGTCCAGCAACGCGTGCACCCGGTCGCGGGTGGCCAGGACGGCGTTCAGCCGCACCTGCAGCTCCGACAGCAGTTCGTCCAGGCGCATGTTCGGCATCAACGGATTCGACACAGATCCGAGTCTCGCACCAAGAACGCGAAACGCCCATCCCGCTGGGGATGGGCGTTTCTCGCGCTCTCATCTACTTCACTTGAGGTACGGCTGGCGCACGTACTTGCCCAGCCCGAGCGTCTCGCCGGCGTTGGCCAGAGCCAGGCCGACCAGGACGATGGCGTAGACGATGTGGTCGTCCATGAACGGGTTGTTGGCCAGCGGCAGCTCGGCCGCCCACATGAGCACGAGCAGCAGGCCACCGGTCGCGGCCGCCACCCGGGTGCCGATGCCCAGGATCAGCGCCGCACCGATACCGAGCAGACCGGCCATGAACAGCCAGTCCACCCAGACCTGCCCGGCCAGACCCGAGAAGAAGCCGCCCAGGGCGTTCTCGCCGGTGCCCTTCAGGAACCCGGTCGTCGGGCTGCCGCCGTTGATCCAGGCGCGCTCGGCCGGAGTGGCGAAACCCCAGCCGAAGGTCTTGTCGAGGAACGCCCACAGGAAGATCCAGCCGAGGCTGATGCGGGCGGCGGCCCAGACGTAGTTGAGGGGGGTGGCCGGGGTCGCGGTGACGGTTGCACCGGCGTTCCGGCTGACGGTCGCGGTCATGATGTCCTCCTGTTCCTATGGCTCCATCTCACCGTTTCCGGCTCGGTACGGTTAGAGACCTTGGTCCCGGACTTCGAGGACCTCCGACAGCGGTCTCCGGACACCGGTGCTGTCGTCGAAGGTGATCCCGAGCCTCATGATCATCTGCGGGTGCCGGCCGCCGCACAGCTCGGTGCGCACCAGCTCGCGCATGGAGGGGAACTCCAAAGCCTGGGTGTGGAAGGCGGCGCTGATGCCGTACCCGGAGGCGTGCAGCAGGACCCGTTGCAGGGCCTGGCCGGTGGCGATCCAGGCCTGCCTGCCGTCATCGGTCGTGGTCAGCAACGTCACCATGCCGGGTGAGGTGGAGAAGCGCTGGTCGGTGTGCGCGCCCCAGCCGCGGCCCGCGCCGTAGTCACGCTGGGCGAAGGCCGGCTCCGTCCCCGGCTGCGCGTCTGGATAGCTCCCGGCGGGGACGCCGTCGTCGCGGCGGCTTCCCGGCGGCGCGGCCCATCGGATCAGCTCCAGGGTGAAGCGCCGGTCCACGGATTGCAGGGCCTGCGCGGCCGTGGTCAGCGCCGACAGGATCTGGATCGCGCGCGGATGCTCCACCGGCGTCAGCAGCGCGCCCTCCGCGGAGGCCTGCTGGACCAGCGCGTCCAGGACCTTCGTCGGGATGGGGAGCCGGGTGAAGCCCGCGCGATGCGTCCGGCGGCCGCGGATCTCGTTGCCGAGCCGCAGAGTGGACTCGTCGGGTGTGATCTGGTCGCCGAGGCTTACGATCGCCAGCAAGGCGGGCCTGTCGGGGTCGGGCAGCACCCGCACGATCGGCTCATAGCCCTTGCAGCGCAGCATCGTGCGCAGGGTGAACAGCGACGCTCCGCCGCTGATCAGCATCTGCCGGCCGGCCGGGTCGCTGACGCGCAGCCGGCGATCGCTGTCGGCCCGGACGCTGATCTCCTCACCCGCCACCACGAACGACCACGGCTGCGTGTTGTGCACCGAAGGCGCCCATCGGGCGGCGTCCAGCGCCTCGCGGATCGCGTCTGACCTGGTCACGGCGTCGCTTCTCATACCCTCCAGGACACCAGCCGCAGCCGGGATACTTGCAGGGTCGAAGGTCCTGTGACGGGGGGCCTTCAGTCCACGGGAACCACCACGACCGGGCAGCGAGCTTCGTCAAGCAGCCGACGGGCCGGTTCGCCGAGGTCTCCCGCGCCGGCCCGGCCGACCACCAGCAGGCTGCTCGTCCCGTCGAGCCGCCCGTGCTCGATCCCCGGGTACTGGTCTCGCCACCGGCCGAGCGCGGACTCCCCGGCGATTCTCAGGGTCAGGCGGCGCAGGGCGGCCTCACGGAAGGCGAACGCGGGCACGATGTCCGGAACGCCTTCTGGCGCGACCACCACGACCGGGCCGGGGTGGGCGGCTGCGGGGAGCGGCCCCGGTCCACGCACGACCACGACGGGGCAGCGGGCGCCGGCCGCCACCCGGGCGGCCACCGATCCGAGCGCCGCGCTGGGCGCGCCGGTGAGGCCGCGCGAGCCCACGACGACCAGTTCCGCCGATGCCGACAGCTCGACGAGCCTGTCGGCCGCGTCACCTTCGTACAGGTCGGTTTGCACGCGGGTCAGCGAGCTGGTGTGGCGTACGCAGTCGGCGCCGTGCCACAGCACGTGCTCGGCCGCCTTGCGCAGGTGGAGGACCGTGTCCCGGTCGGCCTCGCCGTACGGCCAGCGCCAGGCGTGGCACACGGTCAGCTCGGCCCGGCGCAGCTCGGCCTCGTCCATCGCCCAGTCCAGGGCCTGCATCGAGAAGTCGGAGCCGTCATAGCCGACCACGATGTCCATGTCAGTTCGCTCCTGTCCGATGGCTGACGCGCACTCCAGCCTGCGCTGATGCCACCGCCGTCCATAGAGGCGCTAGGCCCCCCGCTTCAGGACCTTGGTCCTCCAGGCCTTGTGCAGGGTGTCGGCCGTGAGCACCGCCGGGACGGCCAGAGCGGCCAGCGCCCACCCGGCAGGTGACGGGAAGGTGCCGCCGAGAGGCAGGACGAGGAAGAGCACCAGCATCGCCACCTCGAAGGCCAGAGCACCCAGGAGCAGGGGGTTGCCGCCCCACCGCACCCGTCCGACCCATCGTGACTCGCTGCGGCAGGCGAAGGCATTGGCGAACTGGCCCAGCACGACGGCCGCGAAGGCCGTCCCGGACGCGGAGGCGAGCAGGGCCGCGCCGGGCTCGGCGCCCAAGACCCAGCCGCCCAGCCAGAGCACGCTCGTGAACGCCGCCATCTCGGCCAGCGCCTGGGCCGGGCCCAGCACGCCGAAGACCCTCCTCAGCAGCCGCCGGTCGATGAGGTTTCCGCCCCGCGCCGGGCCGTTCATGGTGCGCGGGTTGGCGGGCTCGGCGCCGAGCGCGAGGGCGGGCAGCAGGTCGGTGCCGATGTCCAGGGCGAGTACCTGCAGCACGGTGATGGCGAGCGGGATCTGCCCGCCGGACAGCGCCCACACCACGAACGGCGTCAGCTCGGCGACGTTGTCGGTCAGGTGGTAGGTGAGGAAGCGGCGGATGTTGGCGTAGGTGGCGCGGCCCAGCTCGATCGCCGAGACGATGGTGGCGAAGTGGTCGTCGAGAAGCACCAGGTCGGCGGCCTCCCTGGCCACGTCGGTGCCGGAGTCGCCCATGGCGATGCCGATGTCGGCCTCCCGCAGGGCCGGACCGTCGTTCACGCCGTCGCCGGTCATGGCCACCACGTGGCCGCGCAACCGCAGGGCACGCGCGATGCGCAGCTTGTCTTCCGGGGTGACTCTGGCGATCACCACGCCGTCCCGGTCGACCAGCTCGCCCAGTTTCGCGTCATCGGAGGGCAGCTCGGTGACCACCGGGCCGTCCAGGCCGACGGCGCGAGCGATGGCGCGTGCCGTACTGGGATGGTCTCCCGTCACCATCGCCAGCTTGATGCCCGCGATCCGGCACTTCCAGATCGCCTCCGCGACGTCCTCGCGCGGCGGGTCCTCCAGTCCGACCAGGCCAAGTAGCGCGAGGTCCCGCTCCTGCTCGCCCTCACCCCTGGCCACCGCCAGCACGCGCAGGCCCCGCGCGCCCATCTCGGCCAGGATCCGCTCGGCCTGCGGGGGTACGGCGGCGCAAAGCGGCATAACGGCGTCCGGTGCGCCCTTGACGTGCAGCGACCCGCCCGCGACGACCGAGGTACGGCGCCGCACGGCGTCGAACGGCCGACGCCCGGAGATCTCCGCCTCGACGTCAACGCCTAGGCGGAGCGCTTCGACGTGCAGCGCGACCTCCATGGGGTCACCCACCGGCTTGCCGTCGCTCAGGCGTCCGGTGGAACTGAGCACAGCCGAGCGCAGCACCTCCTCGGGCATCCCCCAGATCTCGGCGACGGTCATCCGGTTGAGCGTGAGCGTCCCGGTCTTGTCGGTGCAGATGAAGGTGGCCGACCCGAGCGTCTCCACCGCCTCCAGGTGCCGGACGAGCGCCTTGCGTGCCGCCATCTTCTGGGCCGCGCGGGCCAGCGAGAGGGTCACCGTGGGCAGCAACCCCTCGGGTACGAGGGCGACCGTGACACCGAGGGCGAACAGGAAGCCGTTCGCCGGCTCCATGCCCATCAACATGGCCAGGCCGAAGAAGCCGGCGCCGACCCCGAGGGCGATCGCGGCCACGAATCTGACCACCTTGGCGAGCTGGATCGCCAGCGGGCTCGGCGGGCGGGAGGCCTGACGGGTCAGCGCCGCGATGGCGGCCAGCCGGGTTCGTGCCCCTGTCGCCACCGCGGACGCTTCAGCCTCGCCCTCCACCACGAAGGTGCCCGCGAAAACCGGTCCGCCCGGCGCCGGACGGACCGGCACGCTCTCCCCCGTGAGCATCGACTCGTTGACCGCCAGACCGCGCACCTCGACGAGCTCCAGGTCCGCCGAGATCCGGTCACCGGCCTCCAGCAGCACCACGTCGCCCACGACCAGCGCCGCCGCGTCCATCTGGACGCGCCTGCCGTCCCTGCGGACGACCGCCTTGGCGGGGATCAGGTCCGACAGGCGTTGTGCGGCACGATCGGCGCGGTATTCCTGGGCGAAGGCGAAGCCTCCGTTGAGCAGGACAACGATCACGATGGCCACGGCGAGCTGCGGCATGCCTGCCACGTAGGCAAGGCCCGCCGCGGCCCACAGCAGCAGAGCGAAGAAGTGCACCAGCTGGCGCAGCAGCAGGAGCACGGCACTGGGACGCCGGGTCGCGGGCAGCGTGTTGGGTCCGTCCGCCGCCAGCCGGGCGGCGGCTTCGGCGGAGGTGAGGCCGGGCATGGCCGTCGAGAGTCGCGTCATGCCCGCCACGTTCGTCACGGCTTGGGACGACGGGTAGGGGCTTTGGCCCCGACAACCGGCGCCTACCTGCTCCGAGTAGTCGCTCCGGGACCTTCGGCCCGCCCGCGCGGGCCCTACGGCTCTGCCTGCCTTCCCCTCCCTCCGCGAGGGTCGAGAGCAGGGAGGTGCGTCATGGTCACATCGCTCGCACGCCGTCTCGGCCTCGCTGCGGCCCAGGCGCCGTCGGTTCACAACACGCAGCCCTGGCGGCTGACGACGCCGCGTGGCGAGTTCGCCGAGCTCCACGCCGACTGGGACCGCTGGCTTCGGATCAGCGACCCGCGCGGCCGCTCGCTGCACGTCAGCTGCGGGGCCGCGTTGTTCAACGTCCGCCTGTCCGTACGGCTCGCGCGGCACAAGCCGCTCGTGTGGCTGCTGCCCTCCCCCGACGAGGAGCCCGAGGTGCTGGCCGCCGTCCGCGTGGCCGAGTCGGGCCCGCCCACCGAGGCCACCCTCGGCCTCTACCAGGCCATTCCGGTACGGCGCACGAACAGGCAGCCCTTCACCGCCCGGCGTATCCCGCCCCATGTGCTCGCCGAACTACGCGCCGCCGCGGCAGCCGAAGGAGCCTCGCTGCTGCGCCCCAGTCAGGAGACGCTGGACTTCGCCGCGCTCGCCGAGGACGAGCTCGCCCTCGACGCGGCCTACCAGGCCGAGCTGGCAACCGCCGCCATGCCCTCCTACGTGCACGGGCCGCAGGCCACCGGAAGCCCCGACCCCATCCGCGATTTCGGCCACCGCACCGGCGACGCCCGATTCGAGACCGAGCCCCAGCTTGCCGTCCTGGCCACTCCCGGTGACGGCCCTCTGGACTGGTTGCGGGCCGGGCAGGCGCTCCAGCGGGTGTTGCTGACCGCCACCGTCCACGGCATCTCGGCCTCCTTCCTCAACCAGCCGCTCGACCTGCGCGACATGCGCCGGCGCAACGACCCGCCGCACCGTGGCGGCCACCCACAGATGATCATGCGACTCGGTTACGGCCCCGCCGTACCTCGTGCACCCCGGAGGGCACTCGATGTATGACGTACTGCTCAGGGACGGCGGCATCGCCCAGGTGCGGCCGCTGCGCCCCGAAGACCGCCCGAGCCTGCACGACCTCGTCGAACGCACCTCGGAACGCTCCGCCTTCCTGCGGTTCTTCACCGGCGGCCGCTCCACGGCGCACCTCTACATGGACCGCATCACCGGAGACGGCTACCAGGGGCACGCCACCGTCGCCCTGATGAAAGGCCGCCTCGTGGCGGTCGCCGAGTACATCCCGAGCGGCCACGAGCGAGCCGATCTGGCGATCCTCATCGACGACTCCGCCCAGGGCCACGGTCTGGGCACGCTCCTGCTGGAGCACGTCGCCCTGGACGCCGCCGAGCACGGCGTGCGCCTGCTGGTGGCCGAGGTGCTGCCGGAGAACCGGCCCATGATCCGGGTCCTGCGCGATCTGGGCGCCGAGGTCGTGCAGCGCTTCGACCAAGGATTGGTCAACGTCCGCATCGAGGCCAAGCCGACCACCGGGTTGCGGGACAGGATCGAGCAGCGCGACCACGAGGCCGAGCGCGCGTCGCTGGCGCGGGTGCTGCACCCGAGCTCGGTCGCGGTGATCGGCGCGGGCCGTGACCCGTCGAGCGTCGGTCACCGGGTGGTCCGCAACCTGCGCGACGGCGGCTTCGCGGGGCCGATCCACCCGATCAACCCCCGCTCCGACACCTGCTACCCGGACCTGCGATCCGTGCCGGGACCGGTGGACCTGGCGGTCATCGCCGTCCCCGCCAGGCACGTGCTCGACGTGGCGAGGGACTGCGCCGAGGCGCAGGTCGCCGGCCTGGTCGTGCTGTCGGCCGGCTTCGCCGAGGCGGGCAACGGCGGCGAGGCCGAGCTGCTGAAGATCTGCCGGACCGCCGGCATGCGCCTGATCGGCCCCAACTGCCTGGGCATCCTGAACACCGCCATCGGCCTCAACGCCACCTTCCTGCCCCTCGAGCCGGCGCCCGGCAGGGTGGCGCTCATGTCGCAGTCCGGCGCGGTCGGCGCCGCCATCCTGGACCGGCTGCCGGTCTCCACCTTCGTCTCGGTCGGCAACAAGGCCGACGTCAGCGGCAACGACCTGCTGGAGTACTGGGAGGACGACCCGGACACCGACGTCATCGCGCTCTACCTGGAGTCCTTCGGCAACCCGCGCAAGTTCCTGCGCATCGCCGGGCGCGTGTCGGCCAAGAAGCCGATCCTGCTGGTCAAGAGCGGCCGGTCGGACTCGGGAGACCGCGCGGTGCGCTCGCACACCGCCGCTGCCGCCACACCGGACCTGGCCGTCGACGCTCTGGTCCGGGCCTCCGGAGTCATCCGCCTCGACAGCGTGGCCGAGCTCCTGGACACCGCCCGCCTGCTGTCCTCCCAGCCGCTCCCCCGCGGGCGGCGCGTCGCCATCATCGGCAACTCCGGCGGCCCCGAGGCCATGGCGGCCGACGCCTGCGAACGGCACGGCCTGATCGTGCCGGAGCTCACCTCCCGGAAGTTCAAGGCAGCGGCCGGAGCGGCTCTGGGCAATCCCGTGGACCTGACCGCCGAGGCTCCGGCCGAGCAGATCGGTGAGGCCATCGAGACGTTCGCCCCCGAGGTCGACGCGGTCCTCGTCGTCTACACCCCGCCCTTCGGCTCCGGGCTGGAGCGCACCCGCCAGGTGATCGCCTCGTGCCAGGTCGACGTCCCTGTCGTCGCGTGCGTCATCGGCCACGACGGCCTGATCGACGGCCGGGTGCCCAGCTATGCCTTTCCCGAGCAGGCTGTCGCGGCGCTCGCCCGCGCCGCGGACTACGCCGAGTCCCGCGGGCGCGTCACGGCGGCGAGCCTGCCGGAACCGAACCACGCCGCTCGTGACCTCGTACGCGAGGCGCTGAAGACTCATCCCGACGGCTGCTGGGCCGATCCTGCCCTGACGGCGCGGCTGCTGTCCTGCTACGGCGTCATGGTCGCCGAGACCATCGGCGTCGACGGGCCGGAGACCGCAGCGGAGGCCGCGGGCCTGATCGGGCTGCCGGCCGTCCTGAAGGCCACCGGCCCGGTGCACAAGAGCGACGTCGGCGGGGTGCGTCTCGGCCTGGGGACGCAGGAGGAGGTACGGCAGGCCTACCGGGAGATGGCCGCCTCCGTGCCCGGGATGACCGGCGCGATCGTGCAGCACCAGGTCCCGCCCGGCGTCGAGGTCATCGTCGGCGGCGTCTCCTACCCCGCCTTCGGCCCGCTGGTCATGGTCGGCATGGGCGGCGTCACCGCCGACCTCCTCGGCGACCGAGTCTTCCGCGTCCCGCCTCTCACCAGGGCCGAGGCCATCGAGATGATCGGCGAGCTGCGCTGCGCCCCGTTGCTGTACGGCTACCGCGGCAGCGCGCCCGCCGACGTCGAGGCCCTGGCCGACCAGGTCATGCGCGTCAGCAGGTTGCTCGACGACCTGCCCGAGGTCGCCGAACTCGACCTCAACCCGATCATCGTGAGCCCGCACGGCGCGGCGGCCGTCGACGTACGGATCCGGCTGGCGCCCTGCGAGGCACGCCCCTCACCCCTGCTGCGCCACCTGCGCTGAACCAAGGAGGAACAACCATGCGCACCAAGGTGAAAGACGTCATGACCCGTGAGGTCGTCTCGGTGGACGGCAGCACGCCGTTCAAGGACGTCGCCGAAGCGATCATCACCCACGAAGTGAGCTCCGTCCCCGTCCTGGACGCCGACGGGCGCCTCGTCGGCATCGTCTCCGAAGCCGACCTGCTCTACAAGGAGGAGTTCCGCGAACTGTTCTACCGCGAGGGATACCAGCCCCCGCTGCGTGTACGGCGACGCCACCGGGACGCCCCGCGCAAGGCGCTCGGCGACCACGCCTTCCAGATCATGACCACACCCGCGATCACCGTCGAAGCCGAGGCCTCGACCGTCGCCGCCGCCAGGCTCATGGACGAACACGGCGTCAAACGGCTGCCCGTCACCGACGCCGACGGCTGCCTGATCGGCATCGTCAGCCGCCGCGACCTGCTCAAGGTCTTCGTCCGGCCGGACGAGGAGATCGCCGGCGAGATCCGCGACGAGATCCTCGGCCGCGCACTGTGGGTCGACACCTCCCGCGTCAGCGTCAGCGTCCATGGCGGCATCGTGACCCTCAGCGGGCGCATGGACCGCCGCAGCGAGACCGAGATCGCCGCCCGCATGAGCGCACGAGTCAACGGCGTCGTCGATCTGATCAGCGAGCTCACCTGGTACGAGGACGACACACCCACCTGGGGCGGGAAGTAGCCATGCTCATCCGCGAGGTCATGACCGGACCGGTCGTCACCGTCCACCCCACCGACTCGGTACGGCACGCCATCCGGCTGCTCTACCAGCGCAACATCACCGCCGCCCCCGTCATCGACCGCACCGGACGCGTCGTCGGCGTCGTCAGCGAACTCGACCTGCTGCGCGGCGAGTTCGAACCCGACCCCCGCGCCCACGCGCTCCCCGTCCACGGCCTCGACGAACCACCTCCACGCACCGTCGCCGAGGTCATGACCAGCCACGTGATCACCGTCTCCGAGACCACCGACGTCACCTACGCCGTCGACCTCATGGTCGGCAAGCGGATCAAGAGCCTGCCGGTGACCCGTGGCGACAAGCTGGTCGGCATCGTCAGCCGCCGCGACCTGATGGGCATGCTCGCCCGTCCGGACGAGGACCTGCGCGACGACGTCACCGCCGCACTGCGGGAGCAGTACCCCTTCGGGCCCCGCTGGGAGATCGACGTCCACAACGGCATCGCGGAACTCAGCGGCCAGAGCAACCCCTACGCCGACAGCATCGCCGACGTCATCGCCAGAACCGTGCCCGGCATCGTCCGGGTCAGGCACAGGAGAATTCCATGAGAGTCAAGGTCAACGACGTGATGACCTGCGAGGTCGTCGCCGTCAACGAGAAGGCCGCCTTTCACACGGTGGCCGAGTTGCTCATCCAGACGTCGGTCAGCGGCGTGCCCGTCATCGACGCGGACGACCACGTCGTCGGCGTGATCTCCGAGGCCGACCTGCTCCGCAAGGAGGAGTTCAAGCAGCAGTACTACGGCGACGACTACCGCCCGCCCCTGCGCGCGCGGCTGCGGCATCTCACCGACCACGAGCGCGGCGGCTACGACAAGTCCCTCGGCGAGACGGCGCGCGATCTGATGACCTCCCCCGCCGTGGTCACCATCCGGGACACGCCCGTCGTGGCCGCCGCCCGCCTGATGGACCGGCACGGCATCAAGCGCCTGCCCGTCGTCGACGCCGACGGCAAGCTGATCGGCATCGTCAGCCGCCGCGACCTGATCCGGGTCTTCGTCCGCGACGACCAGGCCATCAAGGAGGAGGTGGTCCGCGGTCTGCCCCTGCACGCCGTCGCCAAGATCGACGTTGCGGTGGCAGACGGCATCGTGACCCTGACCGGACAGGTCGACAAGTACAGCCAGGCTCTCTTCGCCGCCCGTCACGCGGAGAACGTGGACGGCGTCGTCGGCCTGCGAGACGAGCTGGGCTGGAAGACGAACGACCTGGCACAGAACTATCCGATGTACGGAGGAGCGTGACATGAAAGCACTCGTCTACCACGGCCCCGGTGAACGTTCCTGGCAGGACGTGCCGAAACCGCGGATCCAGGCTGCGACCGACGCGATCGTCCGCGTGGACGCCGTCACCATCTGCGGCACGGACCTGCACATCCTGAAGGGTGACGTGCCCACCGTCGGACCCGGTCGTGTCCTCGGCCACGAGGCCGTGGGCACCGTCGTCGAGGCCGGCCCCGGCTCGGACCGTAAGCCCGGAGACCGGGTGCTCGTGTCCTGCATCACGGCGTGCGGGCGCTGCCGCTACTGCCGTACCGGCTCCTTCGGGCAGTGCCTCGGTGGAGGCGGCTGGATCCTCGGCCACCGCATCGACGGCGTGCAGGCGGAGTACGTCCGCGTGCCGTACGCCGACACCTCCACCCACCTCGTGCCCGAAGGGGTCAGCGACGAGCACGTGCTCATGCTCGCCGACATCCTGCCGACGTCCTACGAGGTCGGCGTGCTCAACGGCCGCGTGGCGCCGGGCGACACCGTGGTCGTCGTGGGCGCAGGGCCCATCGGCCTGGCGGCCGTCTCCGCCGCCCGCCTCTTCTCCCCCGGCCGGATCATCGCGGTGGACCTGGCCGAGTCCCGGCTCGAGGCGGCCACGCGGTTCGGCGCGGACACCGTGATCAAGGACGATCCGCTCCAGCGGGTCGCCGACCTCACCGCGGGTCTGGGCGCCGACGTCGCCATCGAGGCGGTCGGCGTACCGGAGACCTTCGAGCTGTGCACGCGCCTGGTCCGGCCGGGCGGGCACGTCGCCAACATCGGCGTCCACGGCAAGCCGGCCACGCTGCACCTGGAGGACCTCTGGATCCGCAACCTCACGATCACGACCGGGCTCGTGGACACGTATTCGACGCCCACCCTCCTCTCGATGATCGCCGCCGGGCGTATCGACGCCTCCCCGTTCATCACCCATCGTTTCGCGATGGAGGAGATGGAGAAGGCCTACGAGGTGTTCTCCGCACCGCAGGAGACGGGCGCGCTGAAAGTCGTGCTGACCCGGGCCTGACCAGGGCCGTCCGCGAGCACCGGCCCGGACCGGAGAACCGAGGAAGGGACCAAAGCCTCTCCCGCCGGTCACGGTCCATGACGCACTCTCGATGCAGAGCTCGGGATTGGAGAGCGCCGTGCAGAAACCACCGCCCAACGGTCCGCGCATCATCGTCGGTGTGGACGATTCGCCCGGCGCCCGGTGGGCGCTGGCCTGGGCCCTCGGCGAAGCGCGCCTGCGCCGCCTGCCACTGCACCTGGTCCACGCCTACCAGCAGACCGTCAGCCCGGCCGGCGGTCCCTGGCTGTCGACCGGCGCCGCGGCGGCCCAGGCCACCGCGGCCGCCATGATCGCGCGCCTGCTCAAGGAGGTCGCCGGAGGGCAGCTCCAGGATGTCGAGGTCTCCGCCAGCGTTCGGCCGGGTGCGGCGGGGCCTGTCCTCGCCGAACTGTCCAGGAGCACCGATCTGCTGGTCGTGGGGAGAGAGTCGGGGACCGTTGCGGGCTACTGCCAGCGTCGTTCCACCGCCACAATCGTCTCGGTCGCTACGCCGCTTCCGCCCGCCCCCGCGACCGATGAGAAACGTCGAAGCCTCCTCCGGCGCCCGTTCAAACGCAACGCGGGGTCCGGCTCCGGCGAGCAGCTCGGCGCGTCATAGGTACACCGGGAGGACCTACATCCCTGGCGGCTCACAGCGGTCCGCCAGGCGCTGAAGTCATGCGACGCGTGGACAAGCAACCGCGACAGGCGCCCATCGGGGCGGACGTCCATCTCCTACGACTGGGCCGCGGGCCGACCGCGTCGAACGTCTACCTCGTCGGCTCGGGCGAAAGCTGGATCCTCATCGACACCGGCTGGGCGCATAAGGCCAAGCAGATCCGTTCGGCCGCGGAGGCGCACTTCGGTCCCGGCACGCGCCCGGCCGCCATCATCGTCACTCACGTGCACCCCGACCATTCGGGGTCCGTTCTCGACCTGGCGCACATGTGGAACACGCCGGTCTACGCCCACCCGGCCGAGTTCCCGGCGGCCGGTGGAGGCGTCCTGCCGGAGTACGCCAACCCGCTCAAATGGACGTCGGGACGACCACGATGGTGAAGTCCACGGCAAGCGGGATGAGCACCGTGGCGAAGACAGCTCGTGCACGTGGCGGAAGGAGACGATGGCGGCGATCCCAGCCAGTAGACCGACACCGGCTATCGTCGTTTCCTGGATACGACGTACCGAGGAAGCCCGGGGATCATCACACCCCATCCAGGGTGATGCCTTCGCAGGCCAAACGGGCATAGTGATTCGGTTCAAAGCCTCGCCATCCTCGTCCGCATCATGGAGCAGGCGGTTCGCGACGCCATCATCGACCGCAACCCCGCCAAGGTCACTGGCTGGCTGAGCGAGTACAAGAAGTTCGAGGACGAACTCGACGACCCCAGAACACTCTCGCTCCCAGTGAAGTTCGCCGCCTCTACGGCCGCGCGCATCGGCGAAGTCTCAGGGGTTCGCGTGGCCGATATCGACACCACCTCCTGGACCTGGACAGTCCACAGACAGACGACACCCAGCCCTGGCGGCTTGGTCGACAAGGGCACCAAAGGCAAGCGAGCCAGGAAGGTGCCCATCATCGCCGAGGTGCGCGAGCTCGTCCCGGATCGCATCGCGGCGACGGACCGGGATCCGGCGGCCCGCCTGCTCACGGGGCCGCGTGGGGGACGGATCAGCACCGCGATCCTCCGCAACGCCACTCACTGGGACGAGGTGGTCACCAAACTCGGCTAAGAACACCCTCCGCCGCCACGACCGTCGCCACACCGGGCTCACCTGGATGGCCGGTGCCGGGGTACCGCTCCACTACTCCCGCAAGATCGCCGGCCACGGCTCGCTCACCACCACGCAGCGCTACCTCCACCCGACCGCGACGCCATCGCCGCAGGAACGGCTCCGGATCTTGGTCCCAAACTGAAGGCGGACTGAATGATCACCACAACGGCCCCGACAAACAGAAAGGCCGGTCCACCTGGGCTTTCACCCTCGGCGACCGGCCTGTTCCAACCGTCGGGACGACAGGATTTGAACCTGCGACCCCTTGACCCCCAGTCAAGTGCGCTACCAAGCTGCGCTACGTCCCGGTTGTGTCTCCGGCCGCTCTTCGCGGCGGGACGTCATAACCTTAGCGCACATCGGAGGCGCCTGCGCACACTCGTGGGCCCGGAGCGGAGGTGGCTGGTGGGCCGGAGGGCGGCGGTCGACAGGGGGGAACTGGCGAGGCTGGTCGCCGAGGGGCGGACGGTGCGGGAGCTGGCCGAGCACTTCGGGGTGAGCGAGTCGGGCGTGCTCCAGGCCAAGCGTGCCGCCGGGCTGTCGAAGCCGATGATGGACCACAGCGCCGCGCTGCCCTGGAAGCTGGCCAGGCAGCACGCGCAGAGCGGCCCGGCGACGAATCTGCGGAATCTGTCCGCGATCGCCCAAGGGGGGCCGGTGACGCGGGAGAAGGAGAACACGGCGGTGCGCTGGGCGCGGCGGCTGGTGGATCAGGGGCTGGACGTCGATTACGACCCCGTGGAGGGGTTTCGTGAGGTGGCGGCCGGGGCTGAGGGCTCGCACGTGGCGCGGGTGCTGGATGAGGCGTTGAAGGTGCTGCAGGAGCGCTGACGGCGGGGCTCTCGGGCGTTTCGACCTCGAGCGGGAGGGCAGTCGCCGGGTCACGAAAGAGATGACCGGAGGCGCAGATATGTCCGCTGAGACCTTGATCTGGGTGGCCGTCGTCGTGGTCGCGGTGGTGGCGATCGCCGCAGTCGGCTATGTCGTGCTGCAGCAGCAACGCCGTAACCGCCTCCGCACGAGGTTCGGCCCCGAGTACGACCGCCTGATGTCGGAGTCGGAGAACCGGCGGCAGGCCGAGCAGGAACTCATCGCTCGCGAGCAGCGGTTCGACGAGCTCGACATCCGGCCGCTCGACGAGCAGAGCCGTGGCAATTACGCCAAGCGGTGGAACGAGGTCCAGGAGCGGTTCGTCGACGCGCCTGGGTTCGCGGTGACCGAGGCCGACCAGCTGGTGACGGCGGTGATGGCCGAGCGCGGTTACCCCACCGACGATTTCGAGGAGCGGCTGTCCACCCTGTCGGTGGGCCACGGCGCGACCCTCGACCACTACCGCAGCGCGCATGAGATCAGCAGCCGCGCCGCTCGCAAGGAGGCCTCGACCGAGGACCTGCGGCAGGCGATGGTGCACTATCGCGCGTTGTTCCAGGAGCTGCTCGACGAGACGCCGGCCAATGACCATCACCGCAAGTCGGCCAACGGCCACGCGACCCCCCACCCTCGAGAAGCGGGACGTGACGATCGATGATGATGAATGACAGGAAGACGGCCGAAGAGGCACTGAGAGACAACGATCCGGACGTGGGCCACGAAGAGGCTCATCGGCACGGTACGCACCCATATCAGCACGGCACCGGTGACGGGGACGAGCGCCGGGACATCACGACCGATCCCGAGGGGCAGGGCTTCACGGGCGACCGGCCGAATGATGTCGACGACGCGGCGGCTCATGACACCGCCCATGACGCCGCCCACGACGGCGTTCATGCCGCCCACGATGGCGTCCATGGGGATCGGGTGCACGGATCCGATGACCGGCTTGGTGGCGGCGAGCGGCATGACGAGGCGGGTGTCCTGGGCGACCACCGCGACGGGCTTCACGACGAGACCGACAACGACCGCGACCGGCACCTGCAGGACGTGACCGACAACGACCGTGACCGGCACTTGCAGGACGTGGCCGACGATGACCGTGACCGGCACTTGCAGGGCGTGGCCGACGACGACCGCGACGGGCACCTTCACGGCGACCCCGGCAACGACCGCGGCGGACTGCACGACGGCGTCGGCGCCACCGTCGACCACCACGACGACCTGCAGGGCGACCGCGACGAGCTGCTGGTCCCGAGCCAGCGCACCGCCGACGTCACCCCCGGCGTCACCCCCGCCGGCTCCCCCGGCGACGTGCTGATCGCCACGGACGCGCAGGAGCACGTCCCCGCGCACGCCGTGCCGTACCAGGGACAGACCCAGCCCCAGAACCTGGAGCTGTTCGAGCAGGACACCACCCAGCTGCGCGAACGCTGGCGCGACGTGCAGTCGGGCTTCGTCGACGAGCCCCGCGAGTCGGTGGAGCGCGCCGACCAGCTGATCGACGAGGTCGTCACGTCGCTGACGACCGCCCTGTCGACGCGCACGAACGAGCTGCGCGACAGGTGGAAGAACACGGACGACAACGACACCGAGCAGCTGCGGCTGGCGCTGCGTGACTACAGGCAGGTGCTGGAGCGGCTGATGTCGCTGTCGGGCACGGAAGGGCGGTAACCGATGCTGGCCATCGTCGCGGCGATCATCTTCGGTATCGGGTTCCTGATGGACCTGATCGGGGCGCAGATCGCGGGGATCTCGAACACCTCGTTCATCCTGCTGGGCCTGGCTCTGCTGGCACTGCACCAGGCGGGCATCGGCACGGCGAGTGTGCGGAGTTACGGCGGCTGGCGCGGCCGTAACCGTACCCGCAGGTAGGAGACACAAGTCAAGCCAAGCGGCCACCTCCGAGCAGGGGGGTGGCCGCTTTCCCGTGTGCGGAGGAGGTCACTTGTCGCGGGTGGCCAGCTCGAACTCCCTGCGCGGCTCGCTCAGCGCTCCCAGCGCGACGATCTCGCGCCGGAAGAACAGCGCCAGTGTCCAGTCGATGAGCACCCGCACCTTCCGGTTGACGGTCGGCACCCGCGACAGGTGGTAGGTCCTGTGCACGAACCACGCCAGCGGCCCCCGCAGCCGGCGCCCGTAGATCTGGGCGACGCCCTTGTGCAGCCCGAGGCTGGCCACCGACCCGGCGTAGGCGTGCCGGTAGTCGCCCATCTTCCCGCCGCGCAGGTGGGCCAGGACGTTGTCGGCCAGGACCTTGGTCTGGCGTACGGCGTGCTGGGCGTTGGGGGCGGTGTACTCGCCGGGGTTGGTCAGGTCGGGTACGGCGGCGCAGTCTCCGGCGGCGAACACGCCGTCGACCCCTTCGACGGTCAGCCGCGAGGTGGCCTTGACGCGTCCCTTGGCGTCGATGGGCAGGTCGCTGTGGCGCACGATGGGGTGCGGTTTGACGCCGGCCGTCCAGACGAGGGTGGCCGCGTCGAACTCGGTGCCGTCGTCGAGGACGATGCGCCCGTCCTTGGCCGACTCCAGCTTGGTGCCGAGCCGTACGTCGATGCCGCGGGCCCTCAGCTGCTCCAGGGTCCACCGGCCCATCTCGGGCCCGACCTCGGGCAGGATGCGGTCGGTGGCCTCGATGAGGTACCAGCGCAGCTCGTCGGCCTTGAGCTCGGGGTAGTAGCGCAGCGCGTCGTGGGCCATGTCCTCCAGCTCGGCCAGCGCCTCGACGCCCGCGAAGCCGGCGCCGACGAAGACGAAGGTGAGCGCCTCGCGCCGTACGGCCTGGTCGGTAGTGGAGGCGGCGAGCTCCAGCTGGGCCAGAACGTGGTTACGCAGGTGGATGGCCTCTTCGACGGTCTTGAAGCCGATGCCGCACTCGGCCAGTCCGGGGATGGGCAGCGTGCGCGAGACGGAGCCGGGCGCCACGATGAGCACGTCGTACTCGATCTTGCGTGACTCGCCGCGGTGGGGCGAGAAGTCCACGGTACGGCCGGCGACGTCGATGGCGGTCGCCCAGCCGCTGAGCAGGGTGCACCGGTTGAGCACGCGGCGCAGGGGCACCACGACGTGACGCGGTTCCAGGTTCCCCGCCGCCGCTTCGGGCAGGAAGGGCTGGTAGGTCATGTAGGAGTCGGCGTCGATGACGGTGACGCGCGCCTCACCGCGCCTCAGCTTTCTTTGCAGGCGCAGCGCGGTGTACATACCCACGTAGCCGCCGCCCAGGATCAGGATGCGAGGACTCATGCCCTCACCCCTTCCCGGCGAAGCGCATGGTTACCGCGCTGCCCTCCGATCCGCTCGTGAAGGAGATCTCGGTGGCCAGCAGCCTGGCGACCCACAGGCCCATGCCGCTGGTGGCGTAGGGCCCGGGCCGCCGGTCTTCCGGCGGGGTCCACGACCCGGTGTCGTGGACCTCCACCAGCAGGCTGCCGTCCTCGATCCAGAGGCGCAGGTGGGCGGTGTGGTGCTCGCCGTGGGTGACGGCGTTGGTCGCGACCTCGTTGACGGCGATCACCACGTCTTCGATGACGGCTTCTGCCATGCCCAGTCTGCGAGCCGACTCCTCCGTGAGTTGCCGGACTCGGGGCAGGTCTGCCAGCCGGAATGCCAGTGAGTGCACTCCAGCAGGCGGGCAAGGGATACCGTCCATGTGCTGTATTAGCCGACCAGCTCCGCCCGAAGCTGGTCAAGTACCTTCCGCAGGATTCTGGAGACGTGCATCTGTGATATTCCGAACTCCGCCGCGATCTCGGCCTGTGTCATGTTGCCGAAGAAGCGCAGCAGGAGGATGTTCTTCTCCCGGTGCGGGAGGGCGTCGATGAGGGGACGCACGGCCTCGGCGTCGATCAGGGTGCCGAGCGTGTCGTCGTCCTCGGGGATGACCTCGCCGAGCGAGGCGGCGTCGTCGTCGGAGCCCATGGGGGCGTCGAGCGACAGGGTGCTGTAGGCGGCGGAGGCGTCGAGCGTGAGCAGGACCTCCTCCTCGCTGATGTTCATTCTGGCGGCCAGTTCGGCCACCGTCGGGGAACGCCCGAGGTCCTGCGACAGGTCGGAGACCAGCCGGTTGAGCTCGGAACGGCGTTCCTGGTAGAGGCGGGGTACGCGGATGGCCCAGGTTCGGTCACGGAAGTGACGCTTCACCTCGCCGGTCATGGTGACGACGGCGTAGCCCCTGAAGGCGTGGCCGAGCTCGGCGTCGAATCCGTTGATGGCCTTCATGAGGCCCACGTAGGCGGCCTGGAGCAGGTCTTCCAGGGGCTCGCCGCGGTAACGGTAGCGACGGGCGATCTCCATGGCCAGGGGACGGTGCATCTCGACGATGCGCTCCCGCAGCCTCTCACGGTCGTAGTCGGAGATCTCCGGACGGTTCATGTCGGCCAGCAGGTCTTCGGCCGTCATCTCTTCGAGCTCTCGCAGAAGCATTCTGCGCTCCTTCTATGGGAGGAGCCTCTGCGCTGGGAAAGCAAAAAAGCCCATGCAGAGGCCACACGTTCGCACAAGCCCTCTGCTGGACTTGGGACCAAGTGTGCCCCATAACCGCCCGAGTATTCAACTCACTCGCCGTCACAGTAGGGTTGCTTCGTGACTATCCCAGATGATCCCGCCTTTGGCCTGACCTCTTCGAGGGTCGACGGGTTCACCCTGGTTCGGGTCGAGGGCGCCCTTGACGCCACCACGCGTGAGCGTTTCGCCGACGGCCTGGCCGGATCGCCCGGTGACCTGCTCCTGGACCTCACCGGTGTCACGTTCATGGACTCTCGCGCGCTCGGCCTGATCGTGCACCGCTGGCAGACCAACGTGGCGGCGGGCAACCGTTTCGCCCTGGTCGGGGTGCGTTACAGCACCGCCAAGGTGATGTGGATCACCGGTCTGGCGGAGCGGCTGCCCATGTTCGACGACCTCGAGACGGCCCTAGCGTCGGCTTGAGTGCTCCTCCACCAGCAGCCTGGCCAGATCGGCGACCTTGACCTGATGGTGCTGGGAGATGCGGCGCAGCTCGTCGAAGGCCTCCTCGGCCGAGCAGCCGCTGGTTTTCATGATGATGCCCTTGGCCTGGTCGATGATGGCGCGCCCCGCCATGGCCTCCTGCAGCTGGGCGGCGTCGGTGCGGACCTCTTCGAAGTCCCACAGGTTGGCCATCGCCACGCTCAGCTGCTCGGCCAGCATGGAGGCGAGCGGCGGCGCGGCCTGGTCGGCGAAGGCCGACGCGCGCACGGAGTGCAGCCCGACGAGAAACTGCACGGCGCCCACCTCGATGGGGAGCACCAGCTGGGAGCGCACGCCGCAGGTGACGGCGAGCGCGGCGTAGCCGGGCCAGCGCCGTTCGGTGAGCAGGTCGCTGGCCAGCACCCTGCGTCCAGTGCCGCGCGCCTCGAAGGAGGGTCCTTGGCCGAGCCGGCGTTCGCCTTCGACGAGGGCGATGAGCTCGCTGTGGGAGGCCGAGACCAGGGCGCGCCGTTCGCGCCACTGCTCGACGGTGGCGCCCGAGCAGCCGGGCACGCCCGCCGCCAGGGTGGTCGTGAGCGACCTCAGGACGCTCTCGGTGGAGGTGTCGTCACCCAGCCTGGCCAGCGTGGCGAGTTCTCTCGCCAGGCCAGGCGTGATCATAGCCGTCGATTCCATGGTGCGCAGACCCCTTCCCGATATGGCTACGTTAATGCGCGATGGCGTAGCGTCGAAGCCATGGGAGGCGACCTTGACTGAGCCGATGGGGCTGGCCGCGCTCGAACACGCGGTGGACGAGCTGGCCAGGCGGGTTTCGTCGTTGCGGGGGGCCGGTGCGGCCTATCCGAAGGACCTGGCCCCGACGCTCGATGCCGCCATGGCCGAGCTCGACACGGCGGTGGAGCTGCTGTACGGCGCGCGCGCGGAGATGCGCAGGTCGGGCAGTGCGGCGCGCAAGGGCGGCGGGGGCGGCGGGCAGCGGGAGCTCAAGCTGCTGCGCCAGGTCTTCCGCTCCTTCCCCGTGCCGGTGGTGGTGCTCGACGGCGGCGGCGTGGTGCGCCGGGTCAACAGCGAGACCACCCGGGTGCTCGGCAGCCCTGACGGCTACCTGGTCGGCCGCTCGTTTCCGCTGCTGGTCGACGTCTCGCGCAGGGCGGCCTTCCGCTCGCACCTGACCTCGGCTCTGCAGACGGGGCAGAGCGCCGCGTTCGAGACGCGCCTGATCCACCAGGGCCGCACCCACACCGTGCAGCTGGTGCTCACGCCGTTGCAGCTTCCCGGTGAGCCTCAGCAGATGGTTCTCGCGGTGGCGCTGCCGACCGAGGTGGAGCCACCGCGCCCCGGCCTGACCGCGGGCAGCCTCGACCAGCCCGAACTCCTGGTGGCGGCGGTCCGCCGCCAGGAGCTGCTGGCCAGGATGGCGGCTCTGCTGCTCGACCCCGACAGCCTGTTGCAGCCCGTGGCGCTGGCCCGCGCCGCCCGTCTGCTGGGCGGCGAGCTGGCCGACTGGGTGGTGGCCGACCTGGTGCGCGACGGGCGCCTGCACCGCAGCTCGGTGGTGGCGCCGCGCGACCAGCCGCTGGGCGGCCTGGTCCGCACGGTGGAGCAGGCAGAACCCTCGGCCTGCCCGGTCGTGACGCAGGTGCTGGAGCGCGGCTCCGGCGAGGTGCACGAGATGGTCGACGACGAGCTGCTGTTCGGGGTGACCGCCGAGGGGCCGCTGCTGACCGTGATCGAGGCGGGTTCGCTGCTGTGCGCGCCGATCGGGCGCGACCAGGGCGTGCTGACGCTGCTGCGCTCGCACGACCGCCCGCCGTTCACGCTGGCCGATCTGGGCCTGGTGGAGGAGCTGGGCCGGCAGCTGGGCCTGGCGCTGCGGGCGCAGGAGAGCTTCGTCAGCCGCTCGCGGGCGGCCGAGGCGCTGGTCACGAGCGTGGTGCCGCGCACGCTGCCCGACGTGCCGGGTTTCGAGGCGGCGGCCATCTACAACCCGGGTTCGTCGGTCGGCGCGGAGTTCTACGACGTCTTCCCGAGGCCGGGCGGCTGGGGCTTCACGATGGGCGGGGCGGTCGGCAAGGGCCAGGAGGCCGCGTCCGTGAGCGCCGTGGTGCGCGGCGGCCTGCGGGTGCTCAGCGCCTGGGAGAGCGATCCCGACCAGGCCGTGCGCAAGGTCAACGAGGCGCTGGTGTCGCAGGGCACCGGCATGTTCGTGATGGCCGTCTCCGGTTACGTGTCGGGCCGCACGCTGCGGGTCTCGTCGGCCGGTCATCACCCGGCCGCGCTGGTCCACGCCGACGGCACGGTGCGTTTCGCCTCGGGTGGCGGGGTGCCGCTCGGCATCTCGCCGGAGAGCGAGACGCAGGTCGAGGAGATCACTCTCGGCCATGACCAGCTGCTGGTCTTCTACTCCGAGGGCCTGCTGTCCTCGCGCAACGCCCGGGGCGAGACCTACGGCGAGGACCGCCTGGCCGACGCGCTGGCCAGGTGCGTCGGGCAGGCTCCCGCGGCGGTGGTGAAGACCCTGGAGGAGGACCGGCACGCCTTCTCCGGCGGGCAGGTTTGGGACGAAGTCGTAGTTCTTGCCCTGCGGGCGGTTTGAAAAATCAGCAAACCAGGGTATACATGGTCATTAGCTGAACGTGCCTAAGACGCAGGCACACCCTAAGGAGCCCCCTGCCCTTTACAGGTGTGCCATGAACATAGCCATTGTCGCCTCCACCGGAGGCAGTCGCCGTCAGCAGATCCTCGCCACCGCCCGTGAGCTGGGCCGCGAGCACCGCGTGACCATCTATTCCCGCCGCGAAAGCACCGAGGGAAAGTCCAGGACGAAGCCCGCTCCCGGCGTCGTGCTCGAGCAGCTCGACATCGGTCCGGCCCGCGCCCTGGCCGCGGACGAGGTGGCCCCCTACCTCGCCCAGGTGGGCGACGAGCTGGCCAAGCGCTGGAGTCACGAGCCGCCTGACCTCATCCACGCCCACAACTGGACCGGAGGGCTGGCCGCGGTGGCCGGCGCCGACGGCCTGCGGGTGCCGGTCACCCAGACCTTCGGACCGGTCAAGCAGCCCGCGCACCTGCGCCTGGAGCGGGCGCTCGGGCGGCGCGCCGACGCCGTCATCGCCGGATGCCTCGACGAGGAGGCCACGCTCATCCGGCTGGGTGTACCCCGCGAGCACATCGCCGTCGTGCCGTACGGGGTCGACACCGACAAGTTCCGCCGCCAGGGCCCGGCCGCCGCGCGCGGCACGCACCAGCGGCTGCTGCACGTCGGGCGCATCGGCGCCGGAGCGGGCGCGCAGACGATCGTGCGCGCGCTGGCCGGGCTGCCGGACGTGGAGCTGGTCATCGCCGGAGGCCCGGCGCCCGACGAGCTCGAGCACGACCCCGACGCCCGCCGCCTGCGGGCGCTGGCCGAGCGGCTCGGCGTGGCCGACCGGGTGACCGTCCTCGGTCACGTGCCCCGCACCACGGTGCCCAAGCTGATGCGCGGCGCCGACGTGGTCGTGACCCTGCCCTCCGAGCCCGGCACCGGCGCGGTGGCGCTGGAGGCCATGGCCTGCGGCGTGCCGGTCATCGCCTCGGCGGTGGGCGCGCACCTCGACTCGGTCGTCGACGGCGTCACCGGGCTGCTGGTGCCGCCGGACAAGCCCGCCAGGACCGCGCGCCTGGCCCGCGAGCTGCTGGCCGACCCGACCCGCCGCACGGCGATCGGCTACGCCGGCGCCGACCGGGCCCGCTCCCGCTACAGCTGGGAGCGCATCGGCCAGGAGCTCCTGCGGGTCTACTCCGACACCCTCGCCGCCACCGCCTGACCGGCGGCGACCCCCGGCCCGTACGGCTCAGCCGTACGGGCCTTACAGTGCCCACTATGCTGATTCACCCCTGGGACGCCGGTGACGACGACAGCGCGCTCGCCTACGTCCGCGCCCACCAGTTCGGCCACCTCATCGCCTCGGGGCGCGGCCGCGACGTGCCGGTCGTGGTGCCCACCCAGTTCCTCCTGGAGGCCGGGCGCACCGTGGCGCTGCACCTGGCCAGGCCCAACCCGATCTGGGCGGCCATCGAGGAGAACCCCAAGGTCGTGCTGTCGGTCGCGGAGAACTGGACCTACGTGCCGGGCGCCTGGCGGGCCGAGCCCGGCACCGATCCCAGCCTGGGCGTGCCCACCACCTACTACTCGGCCGTGCAGCTGGTCTGTCACGCCGAGATCGTCACCGAGGCCGGCGGCAAGCTGGAGATCCTGCGCGCCCAGCTGGCCGAGCTGGATCCCGGCCTGGGCGATCCGGCGCGGATGCCGCGGCTGCTGTCGGGCATCCGCGGGCTGCGCCTGACGATCGAGGAGATCCGCGGCAAGTTCAAGTACGACGGCCACAAGAGCGACGAGCACCGGGCCAGGGTCCGCGACCTGCTCGTCGAGCGCGGCGAGACCGACGTGGCCGCGCGGGTGCGTTAGGCGGCACGCGCCCCGCTCCCCCGTGTGCCAGGGTGGCCGCATGGAGACCGACGAAGCCAGGTCGTTAGCCCTGGCGTTGAAGCGAGTGCTGGAGCGGGCCCACATCGTCATCGACGAGTCGGAACCGCCGTCGGAGATCGTCACCAGGATCATCGGTCACGTGGGCTGCGGCCTGAAGCACCTGGTGGTGGTCACGCAGACCTTCCCGGTCTGGGAGCACGTCAACCTGCAGCGGGGCGTCGACGCCTATCTCGGCGACGGCGCGCAGTGGTTCGGCCTGGCAGGTCAGGGCCGCCAGCACCAGGACACCATCGACATGCTGACCATCGCCGAGCGGCGGCTCGACCGCTTCGAGATCGGCTCGGTCGACTACGCGACGGCGGCGGTGGGCCCCGACGCGACCACCGAGGTCGTCACCTTCGGGTTCGTGCTCTCCCAGGCGCCCGGCGGCGCGCCCGTCGTGCTCGTGATGCGCGGCCCGGCCGAGCAGTTCGGCATGGAGGGCTGCAGGATCGAGATCCTGGCGCGCTCCCGGGCCGACGCCACGGCCACGCGCGACGAGATCCAGCGCCTGATGACCGAGCACGAGGTCTTCAAGGGGCAGATCCTCACCTTCGGCTTCTCCGAGCATCGCGGCAACAAGCTCGTCAGCTTCGTGCCACGGCCCTCGCTCGGCTCCGAGCAGGTCGTCCTGCCCGAAGGGGTGCTGGAGACCATCGAGCGGCACGTGGTGGGCATCGCCGAGCACGCCGACGCCCTGCGGGCCCTGGGCCAGCACCTCAAGCGGGGGCTGCTGCTGTACGGCGCGCCGGGCGCCGGCAAGACGCACACCGTGCGCTACCTGATGGGCCGCCTGCCCGAGGTCACGGTCGTGGTGATGACGGGCGCCGCGATGCGTTTCGTCGCCGAGGGCGCGGCGCTGGCCAGGCGGCTGCAGCCGGCGGTCGTGGTGCTGGAGGACGTCGATCTGGTGGCCCACGACCGCAGCTTCGGCACCGACGGCAACCCGCTGCTGTTCAGCCTGCTCGACGCGATGGACGGGGTCGGCTCCGACGCCGACGTCACCTTCGTGCTGACGACCAACCGGGTGGAGGTCCTGGAGCGGGCCCTGGCCGACCGGCCGGGCCGGGTGGATCTGGCGGTCGAGGTGCCCAAGCCCGACGCCCAGGCGCGGGCGAAACTGCTGCGCCTGTACGGGCAGGAGCTGGATCTGACGGACGACCTCGACGCGGTGGTGGAGGCCACCGAGGGCGTGACGGCCTCGTTCTTCAAGGAACTGGTCAGGCGGGCGGTCCTGGCCGGGCTGCGGGAGGGGTCGCGTCCGCGCCTGCTGGAGGCGCTGCGGGAGATGACGGACGACCGGGCCGCGCTCACGCGCGTGTTGCTGGGGTCGGGCGAGAGCACGGCCGAGCCGCTGGACCTGGCGGTGGGCCCGCCGATGCCCGGGCCGGTCCGGGTGAAGGGCGGCCGCTTCTACCGGGGCTGACCGTCGAGCAGGCGTGCGGCCTTCAGCCCGAGATGGACGGCCATCCGGTCGTCGCCGTCGTCGAGGTCGCGGCCCAGCACCTTCTCGGCCTTGCCGAGGCGGTAGTAGAGCGTCTGGCGGTGGATGCCGAGCTCGGCGGCGGCCTTCTGCACGTGGCCGCCGAGGTCGAGGTAGGTCTCGACGGTGGCGGCCAGCTCGGGGTCGAGGCCCGGCACGAACGACGACAGCTCGCGCAGGTCGGCGGTGGACAGGCGGGCCAGCAGCCGGTGCACGCCGAGGTCGTCCCAGCGGGCCACCGGGGCGAAGCGGGGAAAGTGTTCGGCGATGCGCAGCGCGTGGCGTGCCTCGCGCCAGCTCTGCCAGGCGTCGGAGGCCTCCTGGCGGGGGGCGCCCAGGCCGGCCGCGGTGCCGTACCTGCTCTGGACGGTCAGGGCGACCTCGACGGCCAGGTGCGAGGGCGCCAGCAGCGCGACGGGCGAGCCCGCGCGGGCCAGGACCTCGCGCGGGAGGGTCCACAACGCCGCGACCCGGTCGGACTCGCGGACGGCGATCGCGGTCACCGGGCCCCTGAGGTCGAGGGCCGAACGTTCCTCCGGGTCGGGCGACAGCAGCAGGTCGAGCTCGCGGCCCTGCTCGCGGCGGCTGCGCGCCTCCTGGGCCAGCAGCGCGGCGGTGCGCTCGACCAGGGGCGCGATCTGCTGCAGATCGGGCAGGGCGCCGGAGTCGAGCAGCCACAGGTAGCCGTAGGTCACCGCCTTGTGGCGCAGCGGCCAGCAGATCCGCGCCTGGAGGTCGGGGGTGGCCGGGATGCGCACCGGGCCCTCCGCCTTGACGATGCCGAAGCTCTCGAAGTAGTCGCGCACCCAGGGCGAGGCGGCGCGGCGCAGGATCGACTCCTGGCGCACGGCGTCGAGCTCGCCGTGCTGCGCGCCGTACGCCAGCAGGCGGAACGATCGATCTTCCAGGGTCGCGGAAGCCCCGAGCACGCGGGCGATTTCGTCGACGGTCTCCTGGAGCTGAAGGGTGTTGAGCATTTGTATGACAGCATGCCACATCCCGCGTTACGGACGTCGATGGATGCGCTCTGAACTGGGCCTTTAGGCTTGGTTACATGCTCGGTCAACTTCTGCTCGCCGCCTCGCGGAGCACGCTGGTACGCCGCTCGGTGTCCGGCATGCCGCTCACGCGCAAGGTCGTCGATCGTTTCGTGGCAGGTGAGACGACCCAGGAGGCGGTCACCGCCATCCAGCGCCTGGCTGACGCCAAGCTCGCCGTCACCGTCGACCACCTCGGCGAGGAGACGCGTGACTCGGCCGCCGCCACCGCGACGGCCAAGGCCTACATCACGCTCATGGGAGCGCTGCGCGAGGCCGGGGTCAGCGCCGAGGCGTCGGTCAAGCTGTCGGCCGTGGGCCAGGCCTTCGACGAGAAGATGGCGCTGGAGCACGCGCGGGAGATCTGCGCGGCCAGCCCGATGGTCACCCTCGACATGGAGGACCACACCACCGTCGACTCGACGCTGGGCATCCTGGCCGAGCTGCGCAAGGACTTCCCGCAGACGGGCGTGGCCATCCAGGCCTACCTGCACCGCACCGAGGGCGACCTGCGCGACCTCGCGGGTGAGGGTTCGCGGGTGCGCCTGGTCAAGGGCGCCTACCGCGAGCCCGCCTCGGTCGCCCACCAGAACAAGAACGACGTCGACAAGGCCTATGTGCGGGCCTTGAGGATCCTCATGGCGGGGAAGGGTTACCCCATGGTGGCCACGCACGACGATCGGATCATCTCGATCACCGAGCTGCTCGCCGACCGCTTCGGCCGCTCCTTCGGCGACTACGAGTACCAGATGCTGTACGGCATCCGGACCGACCGGCAGGAGGCCCTGGCGGCCGCCGGGCACACGGTCCGTGTCTACGTGCCCTACGGCGACGACTGGTACGGCTACTTCATGCGCCGCCTGGCCGAGCGCCCGGCCAACGTCGCCTTCTTCCTTCGTGCCCTTGGGGGTAAGTGATCATGGATGCCTTCACCAACGTCCCGGCTCCGGTCAACGAGCCGGTGTACGGCTACGCGCCGGGCAGCGCGGAGCGCACCGCGCTGGAGAACCGCATCAAGGAGCTGGCGGGCAACGCCATCGACCTGACGATGACGATCGACGGCGTGGAGAAGATGGGCGGCGGGGCGGCGATCGACGTCGTGCAGCCGCACAACACGAGCAGCGTGCTGGGCCGTACCAACGACGCTACGGCCCAGGACGTGCAGTCCGCGATCGACGCCGCTCTCCGCGCGGCCCCCGCCTGGCGGGCGCTGGCATTCGACGAGCGCGCGGCGGTCTTCCTGAAGGCGGCCGACCTGCTGGCGGGCCCGTGGCGGCAGACGCTGAACGCCGCCACGGTCCTGGGCCAGTCGAAGTCGGCCCAGCAGGCGGAGATCGACGCCGCGTGCGAGCTGATCGACTTCCTGCGCTTCAACGTGCAGTACGCGCGCCAGCTCTACACCGAGCAGCCGATCTCCTCCCCCGGCGTGTGGAACCGCATGGAGTACCGGCCGCTCGAGGGCTTCGTGCTGGCCATCACGCCGTTCAACTTCACCGCCATCGCCGGCAACCTGCCGACGTCGGCCGCCCTCATGGGCAACGTCGTGGTGTGGAAGCCGTCGCCCACCCAGCAGTTCGCCGCGCACTTCACCATGCGCCTGCTGGAGGCCGCGGGCCTGCCGCCCGGTGTCATCAACCTGGTCACCGGCAACGGCGCCGCCGTCTCCGAGGTCGCCATGACCCATCCGGAGCTGGCCGGCGTGCACTTCACCGGCTCCACCGCCACCTTCCAGCACCTGTGGCGCACGATCGGCGAGAACATCACCGGCTACAAGGGCTACCCGCGCCTGGTCGGCGAGACGGGCGGCAAGGACTTCGTGCTGGCCCACCCGTCGGCCGACCTCGCCGTGCTGACCACCGCCCTGATCCGCGGCGCCTTCGAGTACCAGGGTCAGAAGTGCTCGGCCGCCTCGCGCGCCTACGTGCCGCGCTCGCTCTGGTCGGCCATCAAGGACGAGCTGGTCTCGACCGCCGAGTCGCTCACCGTGGGCGACGTGGCCGCCGACCTGTCGACCTTCATGGGCGCCGTCATCGACGACCGCGCCTTCGCCAAGCACAAGGCGGCCATCGACCGGGCCCGCGCGACCAACGGCATCGAGGTGCTCACCGGCTCCTACGACGACTCGGCCGGCTACTTCGTCAAGCCGACGATCCTGCTGGGCCAGGACCCGACCGACGAGATCTTCGTCAAGGAGTACTTCGGGCCGATCCTGGGCGTGCACGTCTACGACGACGCCAGCTTCGACGCGGTGCTCGACCAGATGGAGTCCGCCTCGCCGTACGCCCTGACCGGCTCGCTCATCGCGCAGGACCGGCACGCGATCGCCTCCGCCTCCGAGCGGCTGCGCTTCGCGGCGGGCAACTACTACATCAACGACAAGCCCACCGGGGCCGTCGTCGGCCAGCAGCCGTTCGGCGGCGCCCGCGCC
This sequence comes from Nonomuraea soli, assembly GCF_013761175.1. Lineage (GTDB taxonomy): Bacteria > Actinomycetota > Actinomycetes > Streptosporangiales > Streptosporangiaceae > Nonomuraea > Nonomuraea soli. The sequence continues at coordinate 1,343,915 of NZ_JACDUR010000001.1, read as the reverse complement.
TCGGGCACCAACGACAAGGCGGGGTCGATCTTCAACCTGATCCGGTGGGTCAACGCCCGCACGATCAAGGAGACGTTCGTGCCGCCGACGGACCACCGTTACCCGCACATGGGCTGATCGTCCAGATTCGTACGGCGGGCGGCACCGAGGGAGGGTGCCGTCCGCCGTCGTGCCTGGGTCGTGCTTCAATGGGACGCCCGATTCACGAGCACGATGCGGAGCCAAGGTGAGCGGCCTCGACAAGAAGATCCTGCGCTGGTCGCTGGGCCTGGGCGCGGTCCTCCTCGTGGCGGGGATCGCGCTGCGCCCGGTCGACATCGACATCGCCACCGGCGTCATCCTCGCCGGCTGTGCCGGGCTGATCCTCGCTGCGGTGATCTGGGTGAACGAGCGCCCCTGGTCCAGGTGACAGGCAGACGAAGGGGGCGGCATCCGGTGAGGATGCCGCCCCCTTCGCCGCGGTGACCCGCTAGCGCCGGTCCTTGTGATCAGGGGTGATCGCGTCCTTGACGTTCTTGGCCGCGTCCTTGATCTTCTCCCCGGCCTGCTTGAGCTTGCTCTCGCCCTGCTGGGCCTTCCCCTCGGCCTCCAGACGCCCGTCACCGGTGGCCCGGCCGGCGCCTTCCTTGACCTTGCCCCCGAGCTCCTCGGCCTTGTTGTTCACCTTGTCGTCCAGGCCCATGATGTTCCTCCCTGTCCAGCGTCATGGACCCTTCAGCTATCCGGGAGCCGCGGCGGCAAACCCCGGGGCGCTCAGAGCCGGCCGTGGTCCTTCAGGACCCGCCTGGCCTGGGCGAAGAGCATGCCCACGTTGACCGTCTTGCGGCACACCACCACCGCGACCACGTCGTCGGCGCTGTCGAGGCGCATGAACAGGTGGGCCAGGTTCTCGCTGTTGACGAGGATCTCCTGGAAGTAGTGGCGGTCGCTGACGATCCCGCGGCGCTCCTTGAAGATGTTCTCGATCATCGTCACGTTGCGGCCCTGGAAGAGCTCCAGCGTGGCCGCCGCCAGCATGTCGAGCACCTCCGGCGGGTGGGAGTCGACGGTCTCGACCGACATCAGCATGCCGGTCGACATGTCGATGACCCCGGTGGCGACGCAGTCGGGCACCTCCGTCCGCAGGTCCTTGACGAGGAGCCCCACCCGGTCGCTGAGGCTCAGCCCCGCGTTGGTGTCTGATTTGGAGGACATGTTCATCACGGTCCTTTCTCGTGTCCGCTCAGATGTCTGTGTGCGCGTGCACCTTCTCGGCGGCGAGCAGGGTGCCGAGTCCCTCGACCGCGGCCTGCGCGTGCGCCCGGAACCCGGCCAGGTCCATCCCGCGGTCGCCCAGGACCACCATCAGCGCCGTACTGCCGACGGGCCGCACGGCCAGGTAGCCGCTGCTGTACTCCAGGGTCACCTGGCCGGGCACGCCCCGGTCCACCGCGGCGCCGCCGCCCGAGGCCAGGCCGAGGGTGGCCGCCGCCAGGGCGGCGAGCCGGTCCAGGTCGACCTCCTCGCCGGAGTCAGCGGCGATCAGCAGCCCGTCCCTGGTCGCGACGGCGACGTCGGTGACTCCCACCACCTGCTCGCGCAGGGCCCTCATCACCGCGATCAGTTCGCTGTCGTCGTCGGAAGCCACGAATCCTCCCACCAAGAAGAAACGCCAAAAATGAACGGAGAACGGCTATTCCGGCGCTTCGTCCGGCTCGATAGGCCCTTTTTCCGGAATGCGCATTCTCGCTTGAAAAGGGGGGCGAAAGGTGGCTCGTACAACCTCTGGGCGATTTATACCGCTCGCACCCCGGCTACGGCGCGGGAGCGCGGCGGCGTGAACGTCGGGGGCCGCACCGTCCCGCGGCGGATCCTCGCCCGGAGGTTCGGGCAGGCTCACCATCCCCTCGGCCAGCAGGCCGGCGACCTCCATCGTCGTGACGTACAGCCCGCGGCCCAGGAGGAAGGCGATGTCGCGGCAGCTGCGCCTGCCGTTCACCTTCTCGAGGACCTCGCGGCGAGCCCGGTTGGCGCAGGCGGCGACCGGGCCCGCGAGCAGGGGCCGGTCACCGAAGGGGCAGATCGGCACCCGGCTCAGGGCCAGGGCCCGCAGGCGGCGTTCCGCCTCGCCCAGGAGCACGCCCGGCTCGACGCCGTGAGCCGGGTCCCAGCCGGCGGCCGGCTCCCCCTCGATGAGCTCGACCTCGTCGATCCGGCCCGCGGCGACGGCGAACGCGCCGTCCAGCGTCACCATCGCCTGCATCGCGTGGAGCGTCGCCGGACCGACGGACGCACGCGCGAGCGACTCGGGCGCCAGTGCTCCCGAGCCCGCCGCCCACTGCCCTTCGGTGATGCGGCCGGTGGCCAGCAGGATCGTGGCGACGCTCGGAGCGCCCGGCGACTCGACGGCCATGACCGAGCCTTCCCGCAGGTGGAAGACGCCACCGGGGTAGCCGGTCACGGTCAGCGTGCCGCTCAGGCGTTCCGCGGGAACCCTGGCCAGCGCCTGCAGCAGGTGCAGCGCGGCCGAGGCGCCGACGGGCACCGGTAAGCCGGAAGGGCTGGTCAACGCATTTACCATTCTCAGAACGCCCGAAATTGGAGCCCCCGATCAACCGGAAATTTCCGGTATCACGGGAAATATCCAATCGGCTTCCTCGCTGGGCGGTCAACCACTTTCTCAATAAAGCGGGAAATTGAATTTAATTCGCATTTCCCGGTAGTTGTCACTCCTCCTCGGTCAGCCGGACCACCGTTCCCGTCGTGCGGGCGAGCTCGGCGGCCCAGACGACGCGGTGGCTGGCCAGGCTCGACACCGCGTCCGAGGAGATGAGGCTCGGATCACCCCCCGCGACGGCCGCGAGGAAGGCGGCGGTGAGCGCCTCGTCGCCGCCGCCGTGGCCGTCGGCGGCGCTGTGCCCGGCGGCGAGACTGGTGTCGATGAGCTCCTCCTCCCCCGTGCGGAAATCGACCAGGCGCAGCGTCTGGCCGTCGCCGTCGAGGTAGCCGTGCGTGCCCAGCAGCCGGGTGCGGCGGTGCTCCATCGGGGTGAAGGCCGCCATCGTGAAGGAGCAGGTGGTGCCGTCGGGGAACTCCATGGCGACCACCTGGTGGTCGACCACGTCGTTGTCGGTGGCGTAGACGCAGCGGCCGTACGGCCCGGTGCGCAGCGCGTCGAGCACGCCCTCCAGGTCGCGCCTCTCGGTCAGCGCGCCGAGCGGCCAGAACTCCCTGGCGGGATCGCCCAGGCAGCCGAGGTAGAGGCGCTTGGCGGAGTAGGGGCAGGTCGGCTCGATCGAGCAGTCGAGGCAGCGGTCGGCGGCGCCCTCCGGCCGTTCCTCGGGGCGGAAGTGGGTGAGGTTGCCGAAGGAGCTCACGCGGGCGGGCAGCTGCCCGGTCAGGTAGATCAGCCAGTCGATGTCGTGGCAGGCCTTGGTGAGCAGCATCGGCGCCGAGCTCTCCTGGCTGCGCCAGTGGCCGCGCACGAACGAGTGGGCGTGGTGCCACCAGCCGACAGGCTCCAGGTGCTGCACGTTGATGAGCCGCCCGATGCGGCCCTCGTCGAGCAGGCGCTTGAGCAGGCGGGTGTAGGGCGTGTAGCGCAGCACGTGGCAGACGGCGAGCATGATGCGGTTGCGTTGCGCGGCGTCGGCGATCTGCATCGCCTCGTCCTCGCTGGTGGCCATCGGCTTCTCCAGGAGAATGTGATAACCGAGGTCGGCCAGCCGGATAGCAGGCGCGGTGTGCATGCGGTCCTGGGTGGCGACGATGGCCGCCTCCGCCAGGCGTCCCGCCGCGGCCAGGTCGGCCCAGTCGGCGAAGACCCGCTCGGGTGGCACGCCGAACTCCTCGGCCACCGCCCGCCTGCGATCCGGATCGGGTTCGGCGATCGCGATCACGCGTCCGCTCCTGGCCGCGACCGCGTGACGCGCGTACGACTGACCGCGCAGACCGGCGCCGACGAGGGCTAGAGTCACACCGGACATGGGATCCTTCCGCCATGATTATTCAGGATTCCATCATTATTAAGGTCTGATCGAGCAAGACTCAAGGGGGAAGCGGTGACCGAGGAACTCAGCGGCGGCGATCTGCACCGGCTGCGACAGCTCAACGCGCTGACAGTGATGCGCACGCTGCGCGGCGGGTCGGCGCTGACCTTGACGGAGCTGGCGCAGCGCACGGGCCTGTCGCGCGCCTCGACCGAGGACGTCGTGCGCGACCTGCTCGAACGCGGCTGGGTGGCCGAGGCGGAGCTCAAGGTCGGCACCGTCGGCCGGCCCGCCCGCCGCTACCGCTTCCGCGCCGACGCCGGGCGGGTGCTCGGCGTGGACATCGGCGGGCACAAGGTGCTCGCGCTCCTGTCCGACCTCGACGGCGAGGTGCTGCACAGCGAGCGGGTGGGCGTCGATCCGTCGATGGGGCGCATGGAGCGCCTGGCCGCGGTCGACCGGGCCATCGCCGGGGCGCTGGCCGGGGCGGGGGTCTCCACCGCCGACGTGTGGGCGACAGGTGTGGCCACGACCGGGCTGGTCGACGGCACCGGGCGGGTGATGTTGTCGGAGGCGCTGCCCGAGTGGACGGGGGTGGACGTGGCCGGGCACGTCTCGCGCCGGGTCTCGGGACCGGTGCTGGTCGAGAACGACAGCAAGCTGGCCGCGCTGGCCGAGTCGTGGCGGGGCGTGGCGCGCTACGCCAAGGACGTGGTGTTCCTGCTCGCGGGATTGCGCACGGGCGCCGGCCTGATCATCGACGGCAAGCTGCACCGCGGTTTCGGCAACGCCGCGGGCGAGATAGGGGCGTTGCCGCAGGTGGGATGGATCAGGGCCCAGGAACATCTGAAGGCCTGGACACCCGGCCCGGGAGTCACCAACATCTTCCAGGCCGCGCGCGACGGCGATCGCAAGGCCGTCGCCGCGATCCGCCGCTACGTCAAGGACATCGCCGTCGGCGCCTCCGCCCTCGTGCTGACCCTCGACCCGGAACTGGTCGTCGTCGGCGGCGGATTCTCGCGTTCCGCCGACCTGATCCTGGGGACCCTGCGCGCCGAACTCGACAGAAGATGCATCAGAACTCCCGAAGTTCGGGCCTCCGCGCTCGCCGACGAAGGGGTCGCCCTGGGTGCTCTTCGCCTGGCTCTCGACCACGTCGACGCAGCTCTGAACCGCCCTGGGGAGCTCGCCGCCCCCTCCAGCTTCCTCGCGTGACCGAATCGAGGCTTGACTTAATTTCCCTGGAACCCATGATTATCCCAAGGTTTTGGGCACTCATAGGAGGCCGGGAATGCGGAAGTGGACGCGCGTCGGCGCGGGAGTCTTCGGGGCGATCGTGGCCCTGTCAGCCTGTTCGAGCGGTACCGGGAGCGGGGCGGGGACCCAGGCGCCCAAGGAGGCGAGCGGCCCGGTCACCCTGTCCTACGCGGTGTGGGACGCCAACCAGAAGCCCGTGATGGAGGAGCTGGCCGCGGAGTTCTCCAAGGCCAACCCCACCGTCAAGGTCCAGGTCCAGCTCACCCCGTGGGCCGACTACTGGACCAAGCTCAAGGCGGCGGCCACCGGCGGCGCCGCCCCCGACGTCTTCTGGATGAACGGCCCGAACTTCCAGCTCTACGCCTCGAACGGGGTGATCAGGCCGATCGAGGAGCAGGTCGACGCGTCGGTCTACCCCAAGCCGCTGGTCGATCTCTACACCTACCAGGGCAAGCTGTACGGCCTGCCCAAGGACATGGACACCATCGGCGTCTGGTACAACAAGACCCTCTTCGACGCCGCCGGCGTGCCGTACCCGAAGGACGGCTGGACGTGGACCGACTTCCAGCAGGCGGCCGCCAAGCTGACCGACGCCGGCAAGGGTGTGTACGGCACCGCCGCCCAGCTCGGCAGCTTCCAGGAGTACCAGTACAACACGATCACCCAGGCCGGCGGCTACGTGATCTCGCCCGACGGCAGGAAGTCGGGCTACGACGACCCCAAGACCATCGCCGGGCTGAAGTTCTGGACCGACCTCATCACGGCCAAGCACTCCCCCGACCTCAAGACCATGACCGACACCACCCCGCTGCAGCTGTTCGAGGCGGGCAAGATCGCCATGTACTGGGGCGGGAGCTGGAACGTCACCGAGTTCTCCGGCAACGACTACACCAAGGACAAGGTCGACGTCGCCCCGCTGCCCAAGGGTGAGAAGCAGGCGACCATCATCCACGGCGTGGCCAACGTGATGTCGGCCAAGACCGCGCACCCGGCCGAGGCGTGGTCGTTCGTGAAGTTCCTGGGCTCCAAGCAGGCCGCCGACCTGCTGGGCAAGAAGGGCCCGATCCCCGCCTACACCGGCACCCAGGGCGACTGGGTGGGCGCGCACCCCGAGTTCAAACTGCAGACCTTCCTCGACGCGGTCTCCTACGCCGCGCCGTTCCCGGTCTCCAAGAACACCGCGGCGTGGAACGAGGCCGAGCTGACCCAGCTCACCAAGGCCTGGACCGGGGAGGTGCCCGTCGAGCAGGCGGCCGCCACGCTGGCCGCCACGATGAACGACCTGCTCGCCAAGGAATGACATGACGCTCACCACCACCCGATCGGGCGCAGCGCACGCGGCGCCCGTGAAGGGGAAGGACAGGAGCCGCCGCTCCGAGGCGCTGTGGGGGCTGGCCTTCATCGCGCCCACCGGGCTCGGCCTGGCCGTCTTCTACCTGTGGCCGGTGCTGCAGACCGCCTACTTCTCCCTCACCGAGTGGGGCGCGTTCGGCGGGCACACCTGGACCGGCTTCGACAACTACCTGCGGCTGGCCGGTGATCCCGAGGTCGGCCAGGCGCTGCGCAACACGCTGCTCTACACCGCGCTCGGCCTGGCCGCCATCCCGCTCGCGATCGTCTTCGCCGCGCTGCTCAACGTGAAGGGCCTGCGCGGCGTCGGCGCCTACCGCACGCTGTTCTTCCTGCCCGTGGTCACCATGCCGGTGGCGATCGCCATGGTGTGGCGCTGGCTCTACAACGGCGACTACGGCCTGATCAACCACCTGCTGGCGCTGGTGGGCCTCGACGGGCCCAACTGGGTGTCGGACCCGGCGACCGCGTTGTACGCGCTGGTCGTCGTGGGGGTGTGGAGCAGCCTCGGCTACAACCTGATCATCTTCCTGGCGGGCATGCAGGCCATCCCGAAGGAGTACTACGAGGCCGCGGCCATCGACGGCGCCGGGCCGATCAGGCAGTTCTTCAAGGTGACGGTCCCGCTGCTGTCACCGACCGCCTTCTTCGTCTCGGTGGTGTCGGTGATCGGCTCGCTGCAGCTGTTCGACCTGGTCTACGTGATGAGCGGCTCCGGCGCCGCGGCGCGGGCCAACCCGGCCTTCCCCCGGCTCCAGACGGTCGTGCAGCTCTTCTACGACCGCGCCTTCGTCACCAACGACCGCGGATACGCGGCGGCGATCGTCATGATGCTCCTGGTGATCATCATCGCGCTGACCGTCCTGCAGTTCCGGCTCCAGCGCAGGTGGGTGCACTATGGCTAAGCGTGTCCACGCGGTCCTGATCCCGGCCGCGCTGGTGATGGTCGCGCCGTTCGCCTGGCAGATCGTCACCTCGCTCAAGACGCTCAGCGAGGCCACCCAGGTGCCGCCCAGCCTGCTGCCGAGCGGCCGGTGGGAGAACTACGGGCGCATGTTCGACCTGCTGCCCTTCGGCGACCAGTTCCTCAACACCGTCCTCATGGCGGTGGGCCGTACGGCGGGGCAGGTGCTGCTGTGCTCGATGGCCGCCTACGCCTTCGCCCGGCTGCGTTTCCCGTTCAAGAACGTCATCTTCGGGGTGTTCCTGTCAGTGCTGATGGTGCCCCCGCAGCTGTTCGTCATCCCGCAGTACCAGATCATGGCCGATCTCGGCTGGCTCAACAGCATCCAGGCGCTCATCGTGCCCGGCCTGTTCAGCGCGTTCGGCGTCTTCCTGCTGCGGCAGTTCTTCATGAGCCTGCCCAAGGAGCTGGAGGAGGCCGCCCGCCTCGACGGCGCGGGACCGGTGCGCGTGTACTGGTCGATCATGCTGCCGCTGGCCCGTCCCGGCCTGGTCGCGCTGGCGGTTCTGGTGCTGCTGTGGTCGTGGAACGACCTGTTCTGGCCGCTGGTGGTCAACACCGACCCGGAGAAGATGACCCTCTCGGCGGGTCTGGCCTCGCTGCAGGGCCAGTTCCAGACCGACTACCCCGTGCTCATGGCCGGCTCGCTGCTGGCCTCGCTGCCGGTGATCGCCGTCTTCGTGTTCCTGCAGCGCCAGTTCATCCAGGGCATCGCCCACACCGGAATCAAGGGCTGAAATGTTAGGGAAAATCATGCTGGCCGTCTCCATCGCGAGCGGCCAGGGAATCGCCGTGCCCGCCTACTTCTACCCGGGCCCGCTCTGGGACCAGCTCGACCAGGCCTCCGTCGTGGTGGCCAACCCCTTCTCCGGCCCCGGCAAGGACTTCGACCCCAGCTACGCCGCCGCCATCCGCCGGGCCCGCGACAAGGGCGTCACCGTGCTCGGCTACGTCGCCACCGGCTACCTCGGCAGCACCGGGCGCGCCACCCGGCTGGGCGAGACCACCGACGCCGCCTGGCTGGCCCAGGCGCAGCAGGACGTGGCGACCTGGTACCGGCTGTACGGCGAGCACGGCCTGGGCGGGGTCTTCCTCGACGAGGTGCAGAACGTCTGTCAGTACGCCGGCACGTATCGCTGGCTGGACCGCTCGGTCAAGAGCCTGCACCGGGGCGCGTTCACCGTCATCAACCCGGGCATCGGCACCGAGGACTGCTACGCCGACATCGGCGACGTGAGCCTGACCTTCGAGGGCACCTACGAGACCTACCGGACCTGGCAGCCGCCGGACTGGCACCGCGGCCGGGATCCGCGCCGGTTCTGGCACCTCGTGCACGCCACCTCCACGGCCGAGCAGATGGCCGACGCGATGCGCCTGGGCAAGGAGCGCGGGGCGGGCTTCATCTACGTCACCCCGGACGTGCTGGCCAATCCGTGGGACACTCTGCCGGACTACTGGGAGTCCGAGCTGGCCGCGGCCCGCTCCACCGACACGCGTCCGCCCGGCCGCCCGCCGGCGCCGGTGGCGCTCGCCCGCGCCTCCACCTCGCTGACGCTGGCCTGGCCCCCGGTGCGTGACGCCGTCGGCTACGACGTCTACGTCGACGGGCTGCGCGTCACCGGTACGGCCGGCCGTACGCCTGCCGTCACCGTGCGGGACCTGCTGCCGGGCGCCCGGCACACCGTGGCCGTGCGCGCCCGCGACGCGGCGGGCAACACCTCCGAGCTCGGCCGCGCCGTCCAGATCTCCACCAGGGCGGCCGACGCGGCGGCGCCCGCCGCGCCCGCGAACCTGCGCCCGTCGCAGGTCAAGGTCGCGAGTGTCCGCCTGGCCTGGGACGCGGTGGCCGACGCGGCCTCCTACGACGTGGCGCTCGACGGCCGCACCCTGCTGCGGCTGCCGGCGGGTACGACGCAGATCCCGGTCAGCGGGCTGACGCCGGGCGGGACGTACACGTTCACCGTCACCGCCCGCGACGCGAGCGGCAACCTTTCACCGGCGGCCGGGCCGCTCACGGTGACCACGCCACTGCCCAGCGGCGAGCCGATCACCGACGCCTCCGGCTCCATCGAGGGCGACACCGTCACCTACCGCGCGCAGTACACGCTGCCGTTCGACTTCCACCACGTCTACGTGGACCTCGACGCCGACGCCGCCACCGGCTTCGGGGTCCAGGGCATCGGCGCCGACTACCTGATCGAGAACGGCTGGTACTACCGGCACACCGGCACCGGCTGGAACTGGACGCCCGTCGAGGGGCCCAGCCCGCTGGTCTCCTCGGCCGACGACCTGTACGTCTGGCGGGTGCCGCGCGGCGACGCGGGCCCGCACCGCGTGCTCTTCCACGGCTCGGGCAGCTCGCCCGAGGCCTACAGCACGATCGTCGAGGTGGGGTAGCGCATGTTATCGAGGCTGCTGTTGTCCCTGACCCTGCTGCTGCCCCTACCGGCGGCGCGGAGCACCGCCGCCGCCTTCTACGGCAAGGTGCCCACGCTCAACGCCGACAGCCGGACCGCCTTCTGGTACGGCCAGCTCGACCAGGCCAAGCTCACGCAGCTCAAGGCCTACGACCTGGTGGTGCTCGAACCCACCCTGCGCGTGCTGAACGTGACGCGTGACGAGTTCTACTTCGAGTCGGTGACCAGCACGCAGGTGCAGGAGATCAAGCGCGGCCTCGACGGCGTGATGGGCAACGCCGACGACGTCATCGTGCTCGGCTACCTGTCGATCGGCGAGATGCTGCCGACGATCATCCCCGGCTCGTCGGGGCACCTGAGCGTCGCCAAGGGCATCGAGATGGGGCTGCTCCCGGCGGGCTACAGCGGCCCGTCGGGGCCGGTGCACGGGCCCAACCCGTGGAACTACGACGCCTCCGGCCGCTACCTCGACATCGAGGGCGGCGCGGCGCCCGACGGCACCTACGACGCGTCCTTCCCCTCCTGGGAGCAGCACCTGAGGTGGGGCGGCAAGGGTGTCATGCCCTGGTACCTGGACCAGCAGGGCACCTGGGTGGCCGACGCCCGCTACCCCTACGGCGGGTACTGGAGGAGCGGCGACGGCGTGGTCGACGTCAACAAGACCTACGGCGGCGGCTACGTCAATGGCGGCGACCCCGCCTGGCAGGCGTTCGTCACCTACCAGACCGACAAGATCGTCAACGACGGCGGCTACGACGGCGTCTTCCTCGACACCGTCGACACGCCCGACCCCGTCGGCGGGGCGGGGCCGTCGGTGTCGTGGGGTCCGCGCGGCAACTTCGGCTTCACCGCCGAGGGCATGGTCGAGCTGGTGGAGAAGATCAAGGCCGTCGATCCGTCGAGGGTGGTCGCGGCCAACCGGGGCTACTGGTACTTCAACCCCGACGAGGGCACCTCGCAGTTCGCCGCGCGCTACCGGCGGGCGATCAACATCTTCGTCACCGAGTCGTGGTACTACAACGCCTACATCCCCGGCTTCTACGACACCAGCCCCGGCTACGGCGGCAACTGGAACACCGACCGCTCGTCGGCGACCTACCGGCACCGCGACAACTTCGGCGGCTTCTGGAAGGACTACGTCAACGCCCAGGCCGGCGCGGCCGACGGGTTCAACGTCGTCATCATCGACTTCCGCGTGCCCTCCAGCGGGACCCACAGGTGGATGACCGAGGTCGTCGCCAACAGCGGCTACCTGGCCTACGACGTCAGCGGCGCGACCCATTTCAACTCCGCGATCTACGACGACGCGAAGAACTGGCTCGACGCGCAGGGCCGTACCGCGCCGTCGCAGGCCGGGGTGCACCCGAGCGGGGGCTTCGCCGCCGACGGCTCCTTCGGCGAGTGGTCGGGCGAGACGCCGATCTTCAGCGATCCGGCCGGAGCCAACGGCAAGGGCATCACGAAGGTGTTCGCCCGTTTCGCGGGCGACCGGTTCCTGATGATGGTCGAGGCCAGGCAGGCGCTCAGCCTGGCGCAGGAGATGATCTACTTCGACCACGACCGTGACGGGCCGTCGGGGTGGCAGCCGTGGTGGCCGACCTCGCCCGACGCGCGCGTCTACCTGGAGTCGCCGCACCAGGCCTACCTGCTGCCGCACGTGGCCGGGCAGGGCGACGTGTTCCGCTTCTCCAGCGCCGGCGCACCCGGCAACCGGGGCTGGCCGGTGCGGGTAGCCCAGGCGGGCAACCGGGCGGAGCTGGAGTTCTCGCGCAAGCACGTCTTCCCTGCGTCGATGGCGGGGCGGGAGATCTGGACGTGGTTCCGGGTGGCGAACTTCGGCGGCTCGCCGGTGAGGTTCACGGTGCCGGGAACCGTCCCCACACCGACACCGACACCCACACCCACACCGACCGGCACGCCGACGCCCACACCCACGCCGACCGTCACCCCAACTCCCACGCCGACCCCCGGCAGCGGTTTCACGATCGACGGCAACGCCTCCGACTGGTCGGCCGTGCCCGCACTGCTGACCGGAACCGCCGGCGTGCACACCCTCAAGGCCGCCACCGACGGCGCCAAGCTCTACCTGCTCGCCCAGGGCAGCGGCCTCAACGTGCTGGAGCAGTTCTTCCTCGACACCGACCACGACCCCGCCACCGGCTACAACGCCGGAGGCTGGAGCAACCCCTCGGGCGCCGAATGGATGCTCGAGAACGCCAACCTCTACCGCCACGGCGGCTCCGGCTGGTCGTGGAGCCCGCGCGGCCAGGTCCCCTTCGCCCGCAACGACACCGTCGTCGAGGCGGCCATCCCGCTCAGCACCCTGGGCGCGGGTCAAAGGCTCAGGATCGGCTTCATCAAGAACAACCACCCCGCGGACCGGCTGCCCGCCGCGTCCGGCACGCTCGCCTCCTTCACCCTCTCCTAGGAGCTACCGCGATGCGTCTGATCCTCGCGTTGTTGCTGGCCATCACCGGCGGCACGGCCACCAACACCGCCACCACCGTGACCTACCAGTTCTCCTACACCGGCGCCCCCGCCTACACGCGCGTCTACGTCGACACCGACCGCGACGCCGCCACCGGCTTCGCCCAGGGCGGCGTCGGCGCCGACTACCTGCTGGAGAACGCCACCCTCTACCGGCACAACGGCGGCGGCTGGAGCTGGACCACCGTCAGGACCGTCACCCACAGCGCCACGGGCGGCACCGCCCGCTGGACCGTCGACCGCGCCGACCTCGGAGAGAGCGCCACACCCAACGACGCCGACCTGGTCTTCCAGACCGAGGCGCCGCTGGACACCTCCGCCAGGCTCACCCACGTCTACTCGGGCGGCGGCTCCGGCGCCACGGTCACCTACAGCCCGTCCACCGCGGCGTTCGCCAACCCCGACCGCGGCTTCTACCACCACACAGGAGACTGCGACAAGAACGACTTCTCCCAGGCCACCCTGCAGGACTACCGGGCCGGCCAGCACATCTCGCTGGTGATGTGCGTGTTCTACCTGGCCGAGTATCGCAACGCACCCATCGGGCAGGCGGCGCTCGACCAGCTCCAGCAGCAGCTGACCACCGTGCGCGCGGCGGGGCTGAAGATGATCCTGCGCTTCGCCTACACCGCCGCCACCGACGGCGCCGACGCGCCCAGGGACCGCGTCATGGCCCACCTCGACCAGCTCCGGCCCATCCTTCAGGCCAACGCCGACGTCATCCACGTCATGCAGGCGGGCTTCATCGGCGCGTGGGGCGAGTGGTACTACACGCAGAACTTCGGCAACGCGGGCGTCGTCAGCGCCGCCGACTGGGCCAACCGCAAGGCCGTCACCGACAAGCTGCTGAGCGTCCTGCCCGCGAGCCGTACGGTGCAGCTGCGCACGCCCGCGATCAAGCGCACCATGTACGGCACGGCCGCGCTGACCCCCGGCCAGGCGCACAACGGCAGCGCGGTGGCCAGGCTCGGGCACCACAACGACTGCTTCCTGGCCAGCCCGGACGACTACGGCACCTACACCAACCCCGCCGTGGAGTACCCCTACCTGGAGGCCGAGACCGCCCACACCTCGATGGGCGGCGAGACGTGCAACCCCAACTCGCCGCGCTCCGACTGCCCGACGGCGGTCGGCGAGATGTCGCGCTTCCACTGGACCTACCTGAACACCGACTACCACCCCGGCGTGCTGGCCGGTTGGTCGAGCTGCATGGCCGACGTCACCCGCAAGCTCGGCTACCGCCTGGCGCTGCAGAGCGGCACCTACCCGGCGACGGCGGCCAGGGGCGGCGCGCTGCCCGTGAGCATCACGATCAGGAACGAGGGCTGGGCGGCACCGGTCAACCCGCGCGGCCTGGACCTGGTGCTGCGCGGCAGCGGCGGGACCTACCGGCTGCCGCTGGGCGCCGACCCGCGCACCTGGCTCGGCGGCACGACCACGACGGTCTCGCGCACGCTGACGGTGCCGGCGTCGATCCCCGCCGGATCGTACACGCTGCTGCTGTCGCTGCCGGACCCGCAGCTCGGCTCCCGGCCGGACTACGCCGTCCGGCTGGCCAACACCGGCACGTGGGAGGCGGGCACCGGCCTGAACAGCCTGCTGCACACCATCACGGTCAGCTGACCGCGGTGCCCCGTTTCACCTGGCTGTAGTCGACCTCCGGCAACCGGGTGACGCTGCTCGCGCCGACCTGCAGATAGGTCAGCTCGGGCGGCTCGCCCGCGATCGGGGGCACGGCCAGGCTCGCCTGCCAGCCCTGGCGCCCGTCGGTCTCGAACGGGCGCCAGGCCAGCAGGAAGGCGGGGTGCCCGCTGTAGAGCACCAGCGGCGGCAGGCGCAACGGCTCGGCGCCGTCCCTGGGCACCCCGGTGTAGTCGGCGCCCGGCAGGCTGGCGAAATCGGCGGCGGGAGCCCATCGGTAGTTGTGCCCGTGGACCAGTTCGCCGCGCACGTCGCGGCTGGACTGCGGGATGGCCAGCCGGCCCTCCCATGACTCCTCGCGACGCCAGGCGAGCAGGAACGCGGGGGTGTTGCCCTGGAAGAGAACCAGGGGCGGCATCTGTAACGGTTCCACGGGCAGGAGATTAATCTCCGCCACCGACAAATCCTTCGGTGTTGAGCAGCACCACCGTGGCCTCCGGTCCGAGGTCGAGCCGCCGGCGGGCCGCACGCAGCCCGGCCAGGGCCGCCGCGCCGCACGGGCCGGCCGAGATCCCGAGCGCGCCCAGGTCGCGCACCGCCCGCAGGCTGTCGTCCTCGCCGACCGCGACCGCGGCGTCCAGGCCGTCGCGCAGGTACGGCCAGGCCAGGCTGGAGACGGTGCCGCAGTTGAGGCCGGTCATCACGGTGAACCCGGTCTCCACGGTGACGGGTTGGCCCGCCAGCAGGCTCGCCAGCACGCAGGCGGCCGACTCCGGCTCGACCGTCATCAGCGCGGTGCGTCCTGGTCGGCCCCGGTAGTGGGTGACGGCGGCCTGGGTCAGCGACCCGACACCGGCCGGGACGACGACCAGGTCGGGGTCGGGGACCTCGTCGTCGATCTCGGAGAAGAGGGTGGAGTAGCCCTCGACGATCCAGCCGGGGATGCGCTCGTAGCCGGGCCAGGCGGTGTCCTGGACGACCACGGCGCCCTCGACCCCGGCCGCCTGCCGTACTGCCTCGTCGTAGGAGCCGTCGACGCGCCGCACGGTGGCGCCCTCGCCCTCGATGGCGGCGACGGCCTCCTCGGGCACGCCGCCGGGGATGAGGATCTCGGCGGTGTGGCCGAGCAGGCGCGCCATGCGGGCGACCGCGCGGCCGTGGTTGCCGTCGGTGGCGGTCACCAGGTGCGCCCGGCTGCCCGCCGGCACGGCGCGATGGATGGCCCACGAGGCGCCGAGCACCTTGAAGGCGGGCAGGCCCAGGCGCCGCGACTCGTCCTTGACCAGCACGCGGCCGAGGCCCAGTTCGGCGGCGAGGGCGGGCACGCCGGTCAGCGGGGTGGGGGCGTATCCGGGCAGGTCCCGGTGGAAGGCGCGCACGTCGGCGGGTGCGGGCTCGCACCTCCAGTCACGGGCGTCAGGGCGGACGTACACCGTCCCAGGGTGACATAGGTTGGTCACCTAGCGCCCCTTAGGTTAGCTTTGCCTAAGTTCAACCGTTTCGTGAAGGAGTCCGTGTGCTGCGGCAGGCGATCGGCGGCCAGCGGGGCGCCGTCATTCTCGGCGCGTTCCTGCTGGCCCTCCACCAGGCCACGGAGGCGCTGATCCCGGTCCTGATCGGCGTCATGATCGACGAGACCGAGCTGTCGTCGCTGCTGTCGTGGCTGGGCGTGCTGGCCGGCGTGTACGTCGTGCTGTCCTTCAGCTACCGCTTCGGCGGGCGCATCGCCGAAGGCTCGGCCGAGCGTGCCGCCCACGACCTGCGCCTGCGGGTGGTGCGCCGGGTGCTGCACGCGGGCGGCGGCGCCGAGGACGGCAGGCTGCCCGGCGCGCTGACCACCATCGCGACCGAGGACGTGCGGCGCGCAGGCGCGGTCAACCTGGTCGTCGCGGTGGCCGCGGCGGGCCTGTCTGGCCTGGCCGTCGGCACCGTCGTGCTGCTCAACACCTCGCTGCCGCTCGGCCTGCTGGTGCTGCTCGGCACGCCCGCCCTGGCCTGGCTCGGCCACCTGCTGGCCAAGCCGCTGGAGCGGCGCAGCTCCACCGAGCAGGAGCGCGCCGCGCACGCCTCGGGCGTCGCCGCCGACCTGGTCGCCGGGCTGCGCGTGCTCAAGGGCATCGGCGCCGAGCAGGCCGCCGTGGAGCGCTACAGGCGCACCAGCCGCGACTCGCTCGCCGCGACCATGCGCGCCGCGCGCGCCCAGGCGCTGCAGAACGGCCTGGTGCTCGCGCTGACCGGGCTCTTCGTCGCCCTCGTCGCCTACATCGGCGCCCGCCTGGCCCAGGAGGGCACCATCAGCCTGGGCCAGCTGGTCTCGTCCGTGGGCCTGGCCCTGTTCCTGATGGGGCCGCTGCACCTGCTGGCCTGGGTCAACAGCGAGCTGGCGCAGGCGCGCGCCTCGGCCGCCCGCGTCGCCGAGGTCCTCGCCGCCCCGCCCGCCGTCGCCCCCGGCTCCACGCCGGCGCCCTCCCCCGTCCAGGGCTCCGTACGGCTGCGCGGCGTGCGCCTGGGCGGACTCGATGGCCTCGACCTCGAGGTACGGCCCGGCGAACTGCTCGGCGTGGTCGCCCCCGATCCTGCGGCGGCCTCGGCGCTGCTGCACTGCCTGGGACGCTCGGCCGATCCCCTCGGCGGCGTCGTCGAGCTGGACGGCGTGGACCTCACCGGCGTCGACCCCGCGGCCCTGCGCGAAGCGATCCTGGTGGCCGCGCACGATGCCGACCTGTTCGAGGGCACCGTGTTGGAGAACCTGGGCGCCCACACCCCCGCCGCGCTCGCTGCCTCGGGCGCCGACGAGGTGATCGACTCGCTCCCCGAGGGCGGTCAGAGCCTGGTCGGCGAGCGCGGCAACAGCCTGTCGGGCGGGCAGCGCCAGCGAGTCGCGCTCGCCCGCGCCCTGGCCGCCGACCGCCCCGTCCTGGTGCTCCACGAACCCACCACCGCCGTGGACGCCGTCACCGAGGCGCGCATCGCCGCCGGGCTGCGGGAGGCGCGTCCCGGCCGTACCACCATCCTGGTCACGACCAGCCCCGCCCTGCTGGCAGCGGCCGACCGGGTCGTCCTGGTCGACGGCGGACGCGTCGCCGCCGACGCCACCCACGCCGAACTCGTCCACGAGAGCGACACCTACCGGACGGCGGTGCTGGCATGAGCGCCCCCGAGCGTCACCTGCTGCCCGTCGCCACCCCGGCGCGCACCCGCTCCGCCGTACGCGAGCTGGTCAGGCCGCACCGCCGCCTGGCGGTGTACGGCTTCGGCGTCATGGTCGTCGCCACCGCGACGGGACTGGCCACCCAGCCGCTGCTCGGCTGGGTCATCGACCTGGTCGCCGCGGGCGAGGGCGCGCTGCTGCCGCCCATCGCGCTGCTGGTCGTGGTCGCCCTGGCCGCCGGCGCGCTGACCGCGCTCGGGCTGGCCAAGGTCGCCCAGCTGGGCGAGACCGTCCTGGCCGAGCTGCGCGAGCACTTCGTCGCGCGGGCCCTGACCCTGCCGCTGGAGCAGGTGGAGCGGGCGGGCTCGGGCGACCTGACCGCGCGCGTCACGGCCGACGTCAGCAGGGTCGCCGACGCGGTGCGCAGCGCGCTGCCCGAGCTGGCCCGCTCGGCGCTCACGATCGTGCTCACACTCGGGGCGCTCGCCCTGGTCGACTGGCGTTTCTTCGTGGCGGCGCTGATCGCCGTGCCGGTGCAGGTGCTGACCGCCCGCTGGTACGTCCGCCACGCCGTACCCCTGTACGCCGCCCAGCGGACCGCCGCGGGAGCCCAGCAGCAGCAGTTGCTGGAGACCATCGGCGGCGCGCCGACGGTCCGCGCGTTCCTGCGCCACGACGAGCACCTCGGCCGTGTCGAGAACCGTTCGCTCGCGGCGGTCGAGCTGACCATGCGCGGCCTGCGCCTGGCGATGGGCTTCTACAGCCGCCTGCACATCGCCGAGTACGCCGGCCTGGCGGCCGTCCTCATCACCGGTTTCCTCCTGGTCCGCAACGGCCAGGCCTCGATCGGCGAGGCGACCGCCGCCGCGCTCTACTTCCACAGCCTCTTCGGACCGGTCAACACGGCGCTGGCGCTGCTCGACGACGCCCAGTCGGCGACCGCGGCGCTGGCCCGCCTGGTCGGCGTCACCGACCTGCCGCTCCCGGCGCCCGCCGCCCACGTCGAGCCGTCGGGCGAGGCCGCCGTCGAGGTGCGCGGCCTCGGCCACGCCTACGTGACGGGACGTCCCGTCCTGCACGACGTCGACCTGGTCGTCGCGGGCGGCGAACGGGTCGCCCTGGTCGGCGCGAGCGGCGCGGGCAAGACCACCCTGGCCAAGCTGATCGCCGGCCTGCACACCCCGACCGGCGGCAAGGTCGCCGCGCGCGGCGTCGGCATGGTCACCCAGGAGGTCCACGTGTTCGCCGGGCCGCTCGCCGAGGACCTGCGCCTGGCCGGGCCCGACGCCACCGACGACGAGCTGCGCCGGGCGTTGTCGCTGGTCGGCGCGCTCGACTGGGCGCAGGCGCTGCCCGACGGCCTGGCCACCGTCGTCGGCGAGGGCGGCCACCGCCTCACCCCCGCCCAGCGCCAGCAGCTCGCCCTGGCCCGCCTGATCCTGGCCGACCCGGAGGTCGCCGTGCTCGACGAGGCGACCGCCGAGGCGGGCAGCGCCGGCGCGCGGGTGCTCGAACGTGCCATCGACCGGGCGTCGGACGGCCGTACGACCCTCGTCGTCGCCCACCGCCTCACCCAGGCCGCGTCGGCGGACCGGATCGTGGTCATGGACGGCGGCCGCGTCGTCGAGACCGGCACCCACGCCGAGCTCCTGACCGCGGGCGGCCGCTACGCGGCGTTGTGGCGCGCCTGGTCGGACGGGCGCTCCTGAGCAGCCGGGTCCGCGGCGTTCTGGCCGCTTGGCCGGACGGGCGCTCCTGAGCAGCCGGGTCCGCGGCGTTCTGGCCGCTTGGCGGGACGGGCGCTCCTGAGCAGCCGGGCGCCGTCGGCGGGAATTCCGATTGATCGCCCGCCGCGGCCGATGTCACCCTTTCGCCATGACCAACGACGAGATGCGCATGATCGAGGAGAACGTGCGCCTGGCCATCGACGAGCTCGGCCCCCTGAGCGACGTGGACTTCGGGCTCAACGCGCCCTCCGTCGCCTGGGTCGAGGGCTTCATCGACCGCCAGCGGGAGCGCCCCGACTTCGACCCCGAGCGGATCGACGGCCTCGTCGGCGTGCTCGGCTCCTTCCTGGGCGCCTGCCTCGTCGAGGCCGCCGGCGGCGCGTGGCACCACACCGGCGACGACGGCTGGGGTGTGCGCTTCCCCAACAACGCCGTCGCCTTCCCCTTCACCAAGGTGCGCAAGCAGTTCCTCGACGGGACCGAGGGCGGCGAGTCGATCTCCGGCTTCTACCGGATCGCCGTCGACTTCCTGGCCACCGGCAGGCTCGGCTCAGCGGGGATGTGACCCGCGCGGCAGGAAGCGGGGAGCGCACTGGGCCAGCACCTCGCGGAAGGGGTTGGCCCAGCGCCGTCTGCGGTGGGAGTAGACCAGGCGCAGGACGAAGGGCAGCATCGTCAGGGCGGCCATCAGCCCGCCGCCCGCGTTGAAGCCTAACGAATCGGTCATCGTCGACACGGCGAACCAGAACCAGCCGAAGGCTCCCGCCAGCCCGCCGATGACGAAGAACACGAAGCCGAGCACCGTCTCGACTCTGAAGAGGCTTGCGAGGAACGCGAACGTGCCGGCGAGCGTCAGCGCGGGCAGCCAGGAAGGGGTGACGGGCATGGAGCCGGTCATGGCGCTCAGCAGCCCGTAGCCTCCCATCCCGGCGACGACCAGCGACAGGACGACCACGGAGGCGATGGAGGCCCGGCGCAGCGCCCTGGGTTCTGGCCGCTCGACGGCCAGCAGCTTCCACTGGTCCAGGCCCCAGCCCTTGGGGAAACGGCCCAGCATGGCCGCCTGCGCGTGCCACTCGACGGAGCGGAGCACGGCCTTGGTGGCGGGGAGCATCGTCATGCGGAGCACGAGCTGGGTGGACAGGCGCCGCACGGCGTTCGCCACGTCCTGGTCCTCGCCGTGGCGCTCGGTGACCTCCGCCAGCGCCACGAGTGCCATCTGCGTGTCGTCACGCCCGGTCAGCAGGGGCTTCGTGCGCACCTGCGACAGGACCATCAGCGTCGCCCGCTTGGCGTCGTCGGCGAGCGGCGCCTTCGACACGGTGCCGACGCCGGGTGTGCGGTCGAGGGCCATGACCGCCAGGGCCACGGGCGGGAAGATCGGCAGCAGCCCTTCCGGCCGTGCGCCGGGGGCGTCGGCGCCGCCGAGGGCCCGGACCACCTCCTCGAAGACCGCGCGCAGGCGCGGCGACCAGTCGTCGCGGTACGGCTCGCTGAGCACGGAGGTGGGGGCGTGGTCACGCTGGGCGTTGAAGCCCGCCCGCACGTCGTCGCGGTTGAGGCGGACCGCCAGCCACCAGGCGGCGCGGACCTTGCGCGACTCGGTCACGAGCAGCGCCAGCGCCTCGGCGGCGGCCGGGGTGCCGATCCAGCCCAGCTCGTCGATCGCCCAGTCGGTGCCGACCCTGAGGAGCTCGGGCACCGCGAGGTCACCCATCGAGCTCAGCGCCTCCCGCGCGGCTCCCGACTCCTGTGCGGCCGCGACGATGGCGCTGAGCGCCCCGGGGCGTCCCGAGGCGGCCAGCGCCATGTAGGCGGTCTGGTCGCCTGGGTCGGCGGAGGTGAGGCGCAGCAGCTCGGTGAACGCCCGGTTCCCGCGCGGGCTGTCGATGGCCGCCAGCGCGCCGAGCGCCTTCACCGCCGGATCGGGCAGCGGCACACGATGCCTGACCTGTGCCAGGAAGCCGTCGATGACGGCTTCGGCGAAGCCGGACTCGACCCGCGTCGCCTCGGCCAGGCAGCGCAGCACCAGGACGTGGGAGTCGGTGTCGGCGTAGAGGTCGCGCAGCAGCCAGGTGCAGTCGTCGCTGACCACCGCGCACCAGATCCGCACGACCTCGTGCCAGGCCGCGGGGGCCGCCCGGTATCGCTCCGCCAGCTCCTGGCCGCGCTTCGACAGTTCAAGGGCGGCCAGGTACTCCTGCAGGGTCAGGTGCCTGAAGGCGTAGACGCCCTCGCCCGAGGCGAGCCGGATGAGCAGCCGGCTGCGATCCACGATCTCGTCGACGAGCGCCGCCGCCTGGGCGGGGTCGAGGTTGAAGTCGCCGGCCTCGGCCCGCACGAGCGCCAGCAGGTCACGGTGGCCGATGGTGCGCCCGTCGCCGCTGCTCATCAGGTGCAGCGCCAGCCGCCGCAGCACCGCCAGCTTCACCGGGGAGTCGAAGCGCGTAGCGCCGCCCAGGCCGCGGGCGGCGTCGCGGCGCAGCAGGTAGGAGACGGCCAGCTCGTAGAACTCCGAGCGTGACCTGGGCAGCCTCTCGGCGCGCTCGCCGAAGACGCCTTCCAGGAACAGGTAGGAGATCATCGTGAGCAGCATGGGGCTGCGGGCCAGTTCGAGCACCGCGTGGCCGGCGTGCAGCGCGGCCCGCAGCCGGTCGGCGCGCTCGCCCGCGCCGACCAGGTGACGCAGCAGCACCCTCAGCGCGGCGTCGTCGAGCTCGACGACCTTGACGGGCGCGCCGAACTCGGCGGCCAGCTCGCCCTGGTATACCGACTCGCGGCAGGTGACGACCATCGGGCAGTCGGGGTGGTCGCGGGCCAGCTCACGAAGCTCGGCCAGGACGGCGGGCAGGTGGTCGCGGCCCACCTCGTCGAGCCCGTCGAAGTAGACGCGCAGCCGCCCGTCGCCGAGCGCCTCGCGGACCTGCTCGGTGGTGACCGGGTGCCGCCCGCCGCTGAGGGAGCGCGTCAGCAGGTCGAGCAGGGTCAGGGCGCCGAACTGGTGCAGGTCGGCCAGGACCGGGACGCGGCGGTCGCGTCGCGGCTCGCGGGCCCAGCCGAGCATGAGGTGCTTGAGCAGCATCGACTTGCCCGCGCCGGGCTCGCCGACGACGATCGTGCGGGTGCGGGTGGCCAGCAGCTGCTCCAGCTCGGCGCCGCGGCCCTCGCTTTCGTACCGCACCGGGACGTAGACCTCCTCGACCGTCACCGGGGCGTCGTCCTTGCGGAAGCCCATGGTGTGGGTGCCGAAGGCGTGCCGTACGGCGCAGGCGTAGGAGCGCAGCGCGCGGCGCCCGAACAGGCCGCCCTGGCGGGGGCGGCGCACCAGCCGGTCCAGGGTGCGCTTGCCGAGCTCCTCCACGATGCCGCCGGTGAACTTGTCGAGCACCCACAGCAGCAGGAACAGGCCTAAGATGGCGCCGCCGTACGGGAGGAGCTGGCTGGTGTCCATGCCTCCAGTTCTATCGGGCTCGTGATCTCCACAACAGCCAGACGAAGTAAGGCGTCCCGAGCAGTGCCGTGACGAGTCCCGCCGGCACCTGCGCCGGAGCGATTACCGTACGGCCCAGCGTGTCGGCCAGGCTCACCAGCAGCGCCCCCAGCAGGGCTGCGACGGGCAGCAGCCGGGAGTGGCGGCCGCCGACGAGTGCGCGGGCGGCGTGCGGGGCGACGAGCCCCACGAAGCCGACCACGCCGACGGCTCCGACGGCGGTGGAGGTGAGCACCACGGCGCCGCCGAGCGCCGCCAGCCGTACCAGTTCCAGGGGCACGCCGAGGATGCGCGGCGTCTGCTCGTCGAGCGCCAGCAGGTCGAAGTCGCGCCGCAGCAGGTAGGCGAGCGGCAGGAACAGCACCAGCGCCAGCGCGACCGGGATGAGCTGGGCGGGGATGCGGCCGTAGGTCGAGCCTGACAGCCACGTCAGCGCCTTGGCGGTGTTCCACGGGTCGGACTTGACGATGATCAGCACGGTGACCGCGGTGAAGAGGGCCTGCGCGCCGACGCCCATGAGCAGGAGCCGGTCGGAGCTGAGCCCGCCCTTCCACGACAGCAGGTAGACCAGGGCGAAGGCGGCGAAGGCGCCCGCTCCCGCGGCCATCGACAGCCCGCCGATGCCGGCGAGCGGCACCAGCGTGAGCAGGCCGACGGCGCCCGCGCCCGCTCCGGCGGTGATGCCCAGCACGCTGGGCTCGGCCAGGGGGTTGCGGCACACCGCCTGGATGGTGGTGCCCGCCACGGCCAGGGCGGCCCCGGCCAGGATGGCGGCCAGCACGCGCGGGTAGCGCTGGTCGAGCACGTAGGTGAGGGCCTTGCCCGTACGGCCCTGCAGCCAGTTGGTCACGTCGCCGCCGAGCAGCCAGGTGTCGCCGAGCAGCATCCCGGCGAAGGCGGCGGCCACCAGGAGCGCGGCGCAGAGCGAGACGATGACCAGGAAGCCCGTGCGCGAGCGGTGCCCGGTGCGCACGGTCGGAGGCTGGCGGGTGGGCCCGGCGTCGCGGTGGCGCCGGGCCAGCCACATGAGGACGACCGCGCCGATCATGCTGGTCACCACGCCCGGCGGGATGTCGACGCCCGCCTGACCACCGAGGACGGCCCGCAGGATGATGTCGGCGGCGAGCATGATCGCGACGCCGGCGAGCCCGGACAGCGGCAGCATGACGCGGTGGCGGTGCACGCCCGGCAGGATCCGGCCGATGAGGCGGACGATCACGGGGGCGCACAGGCCCACGAAGCCGATCGGTCCCGCCACGGTCACCGCGGCGGCCGACAGCAGGACGGCCAGCAGGGTGACGGTCAGGCGCAGGTTGCGCACGTTGACGCCGAGCACCGCGGCGGTGTCGTCGCCGAGGCCGAGGATGTCGAGGCGGGGCCCGAGCAGCATGGCCGTCAGGAGGGCCAGCAGGATGAGCGGGCCCATCTGGGTGACGGCGACCAGGTCGCTCTGGGTGAGCGAGCCGCTGCCCCAGGCGAACAGGCCGGTGGTCTGCTCCTCGAAGAGGATCATGAGGAGGGTGGCCAGCGAGCTGAAGGCCAGGGAGGCGGCCGAGCCGGCCAGGATGAGCCGGGTGGTGCCGGTGCGCCCGCCGCCCGACAGGGCCAGCACGAGCGCTGCGGCGGCCAGGCCGCCGAGGAACGACAGCCCGCCCGAGGGCAGGACGGGAAGGGCGATGCCCAGGGCGGAGGCCATGACGACGGCGAGGTAGGCGCCGTTGCTCACGGCCAGGGTGTCGGGCGAGGCCAGCGGGTTGCGGGCGATCGACTGCAGCAGGGTGCCCGCCGCGCCCAGGGCGACGCCCACGGCGATGCCCGCCAGCAGGCGGGGCAGGCGGGAGGCGACCAGGACGCTGAGCGTCTCCTGGTCGTCGCCGCCGAAGATCAGCCTGGCCAGGTCGGCCGCGCCCACGCTGGAGGTGCCCTGGGTCAGGTGCACGGCCGAGAGCACGACGACGGCGGCCAGGACCAGGGCGAAGGCCCCCGCCACGCCCAGCCCCCGCAGAGGGGTCATGGGTTCGACGGGGGCCTTGGCGGTGTCGATCACGCGGAGAAGGCCTTGACCAGCGCTTCGGCGTACTGCTGGCACGACAGCGGGCCGCCGAAGGTCCAGATGCCGTTGGGCAGCTTGGTGACCTGCTGCTTGGTCACGAAGTCGAGCGACTTCCAGATGGCGTTGTCCTTGAGGCCGTCGGCGAAGACGTCCTCGCCGTCGGAGGCGTTGTAGAAGAAGCGCACGTCCTGCTTCTTGAGCGCGGTCAGGCCCTCCACGTCGGTGGTGCCCAGGCCCCAGGCCGGGTCGACCTCGCCGGTCCAGGCGTTGACGAGGCCGAGCTCGGTGGCGACGTCGGAGACCAGCGCGCCCTTGCCGAACAGCCGGACGTTGACGTTGCTGCCTTCCTTCCAGCCGTCGGCCATGACGAACTTCTTGCCGGCGGCGCCGGCTGCGGCGAGCTTGGCCTTGCTGTCGGCGAGGGCGGCGTCGAAGTCGCCCAGGACCTTGGTGGCCACGTCGGTCTTGCCGACGGCGGTGGCGATCATGGTGAGGTCGTCGCGCATCCGCTGGAGGTTGCCCGAGGCGTCGCTGCCCTTGGCCACCAGGACGGGGACGAACTTCTCCAGCTGCTCGACGAGCGCGGCGTCGCGCTCGGACTCCATGACGACGAGGTCGGGCTGGAGGGCGACGATGGAGTCGACGCTGGGCTCCTGGCGGGTGCCGACGTCCTTGACGGAGGCGTCGAGCGGGGCGGAGGTCACCCAGGTGCCGTAGCCCTTGACGTCGGCGGCGCCGACGGGCATCACGCCGAGGGTGACGAGCATCTCGATCTCGCCCCACTCCAGGCCGACGACGCGGGTGGCGGGCTTGTCGAGCTTGACCTCGCGGCCGTGGCCGTCGGTGATGGTGATGGGGGTCGCGGAGGCGCTCGGGGCGGGGCTCGCGCCGGCCGCGGTGTCGACCGGGGCCTCGGTGGTGCCGCAGGCCGTCAGTGTCAGGGCGGCGGCGAGCACGGCCAGGAGGGAACGCATGACTCGGGGTTGTCCTTTCAGGTTCTCGCCAGGAGGTGGCGGCCCACCGGCCGCGTCCGCACCGTCCCGGAGAGGGGGTCGATCGTGGCCTCCACGCGGATGCCGTACGCCTGGGTCAGGAGGTCCTCGGTGAGCACCTCGGGGGGTGTGCCGTCGGCGAGCACCCGGCCGTGGTGCAGGAGAACCACGCGGTCGGCGATCTCGGCGGCCTGGTTGAGGTCGTGCAGCACGACCCCGACGGCGACGTCGTGGTTGTCGGCCAGGTCGCGCACCAGTTCCAGCAGTTCGACCTGGTAGCGCAGGTCGAGGTGGTTGGTCGGCTCGTCGAGCAGGAGCACGCGGGTGTCCTGGGCCAGGCAGGTGGCCAGCCAGACCCGCTGCATCTCGCCGCCGGACAGCTCGTCGACGGCGCGCTCGGCCATGGCGCCGACGCCGGTCAGCTCCATCGCGCGGGCGATGGCGCGGTCTCCGTCGGGGTCGCCGGTGCGCCAGCGTCCCCGGTAGGGGTGGCGGCCGTAGCCGACCACGTCGCAGACCCGCACGCCCGTCGGGGTGGGCCGGCTCTGCGACAGCAGGGTCACCCGGCGGGCGAAGTCGCGGGCCGCCAGCCCCAGTGCGGAGGTTCCGTCGCCGAGGCGCACGTCGCCGGCCTGGGGCCGGTGCAGTCTGGCCAGCGCACGTAGGAGCGTGGACTTGCCGCTGCCGTTGGGGCCCACCAGGGCGGTGACGCGCCCCGTGGACAGGCTCAGGCTGGCGCCGTCGACGACGGTGCCGCCCGCGTAGCCCAAAACCAGGTCGGTGCCGGACAGGGCGTCGGACATGGGTTCTCCGGGGGAAGGCGACAGCAAGTACCCTTAGGTTAGCCTTGCCTTACCTCGGTGCCAACACCGGGGTCCCGTTTACTCGGTGACTTCCGCGCGGCCCATGCGCCAGTAGCCCATGAAGGCGACCGCGCGCCGGTCCATGCCGCGCTCGGCCACCAGGTGACGGCGCAGCCCGCGGATCATCGCGGCCTCGCCGGCCAGCCACGCGTAGACCGAACCGGAGGGCAGCGTCTCCTCCGGCACCTCCCACAGCTCCTCCGCGTCGACGTCGACGTCGACGAAGGACTCGGCGCCGTCGCCGCGCACCAGCAGGCGGCCGGCCGCGAGCTCCACGGCGGGCTGCAGCTTGCTTCCCCAGGCGCCGTCGCCGCGGGCCAGCCAGGTGACCTTGACGTCGCTGGAGCCGCGCACCTCGAGGAAGTCCTCGGGCCCCGGCACCTCCAGCAGCGCCTCACCGGTGAAGCCGGCCGGCAGTCCCTCCAGGATCGTCAGGATCGCCGGGGTGGCGGTCTCGTCCCCGGCCAGCAGCACGGTGCCGCAGTCGGCGGGCGGGCGGAACTCCAGCCCGCCGTGCCGCTCGTCGTAGCCCGCCTGCGGGCCGAACAGGGCCGCCTCGACGCCGGGTTCCGCACGGTTGATCCACCGGGCGGCCGGGCCCTCGTCGCCGTGCATGACGAAGTCGACGTCGACCTCCCCGGCCTCGGGGCGTACGGCGCGCACGGTGTAGGTGCGCATCTCGTGCCGCTCTCCCGAGGGCGTCGAGCGCCAGACGGAGAACCAGTCGGCGCCGCGGGGGAAGGTGGCCACGCCGATGCCCGGCAGCGGGAAGATCACCTTGATCCGCTGGTCGAACCCGTTGTCCGCGAACAGGTGCAGGCGGTCGCCGGTGAAGGTGACTCGCAGGAAATGAGGGCTGAGCCGCTCCAGGCGGCGCACGCGGACATCGAAGATTCGGAAGGGTTCGACCATGTTTGCTCCTTAGAACTTAGGCAAGGCTAACCTATTCCTTCTTTGGTGGACCACCATGACGAGGAGCATGGCGGGCAGCATGATCACGTGCCCGCCGATCATCAGGCCGTGCTCGTCGAGAACGCCCGTCCAGTACGGCACCAGCAGCACGGCGAAGGCCAGGTACATGACGGCGTCCATCTCGAGGATCTCCCGCCAGGAGTGACGCCTGATGAGCATCCAGACGGTCATGCCGATGCTCATGTTCGTGGCCATGACGAGCGCGTCGACGTCCGGCCGCAGGTCGCCGAACAGCAGGTCGGCGAGGGGGCCGAGCAGGAGCATGCCCGCGACCATCGCCAGGATCATCTCCAGGTAGTGCAGCCAGAATCTCATGGGCCCCACTGTGGCCGGGCTCGCGCGAGGACCCAAGGATCGAGTCGCAATATGTCGGAAATCTTGGGATACATGACGTAGATTGCGGGCGTGGACATCCAGCAGGTCGTCATCGTCGGCTACCACGCGGCCGAGCTCCTGGAGATCGCCGCCGTCACCACCACCCTGGAGACCGCCAACCTCCACCCCGGCCCGGCGATCTACCAGACCCGGCTGGCCGCCCTCGGCGGTAGGCCCGTCACCTGCGGAAACGGGCTGACCGTGCAGGCGCACGAGGCCCTGGAGCGCGTCAAGGGCCCGCTCGACACCCTCGTCGTGGCCGGCGGCGTCGGCTGCGAAGAGGCGGCGGCCGACCGGCACATCGTGGCCCATGTGCGCCGCCTGGCCCGCGAGAGCCGCCGCGTCGCCTCGGTCTGCACCGGCTCGGCCGTGCTCGCCGCCGCGGGCCTGCTCGACGGGCGCCGCGCGACCACCCACTGGATGTGGGCGCCGATCTTCGCCGAACGCTATCCCGAGGTGCGCTTCGACGCCCGGCCGATCTTCGTCCGTGACGGCCGGGTGATCACCGCCGCCGGGGTCACCAGCGCTCTCGACCTGGCCCTGGCCTTCGTCGAGGAGGACCGCGGCCCCGAGATCGCCCGGGAGGTCTCCCGCCACCTGGTCACCTACCTGCAGCGCCCCGGCGACCAGGCGCAGATGAGCATCTTCACCGCCGCGCCGCCCGCGGGCGACCCCGTGGTGCGCCAGGCGGTCGAGCTGATCACCGCCGACCTGGCCGCCGACCTGTCGACGCCCGCGCTCGCCGCCGCCACCGGCGTCAGCGAGCGCCACCTGGCCCGGCTGTTCGCGCGCCACCTCGACATCAGCCCGGCCAGGTTCGTGCGCCGGGTACGCACCGAGGCCGCCGCCCACCTCCTGACGACCACCGGGCTGCCCGTCTCGGTGATCGCCGCCCGGTGCGGCTTCGGTACGGCCGAAGCCCTCAGACAGGCCTTCACCAGCCAGTACGGCACGCCGCCCGCACACTACCGCGCCGCCAGGAACCAGCCATAACAGCACCGGATAGGGATCCGTAGGGTGTTCGCCACCGGGTGCGGCTGTCAGCGTTGACCGCACAGCCGATTGGAGCCGAGCCCATGTCCGAAGACACACCCCTGTCTCGCAAGACTCTGCTGAAGGCCGCTCTGGTGGCCGCTCCCCTGCCCTTGCTGGTGCCACAACTGCCCGCACTGGCCAGGAGCGCCACCGAGCCGCTCACCCCGACGCCCTTCTGCGACGACGGCGACGACCCGACGCCTCCGCAGACCGAGGGGCCCTACTTCAAGCCCAGCTCGCCCCGCCGTACCTCCCTGATCACCTCGACCACGCCGGGCGTGCGGCTGACGGTCAGCGGCTTCGTGTTCGGCCTGGCCTGCCAGCCGATCGCCAACGCGCTGCTGGACTTCTGGCAGGCCGACAACAACGGCGGCTACGACAACGTGGGCTACAACTTCCGTGGTCACCAGTTCTCCGACGCCACGGGCGCCTTCCGCCTGACCACGATCGTGCCCGGCCTGTATCCGGGCCGCACCCGCCACATCCACGTCAAGGTGCAGGCGCCGGGCCGCCCGGTGCTCACCACCCAGCTGTACTTCCCGGGTGAGCCTCGCAACTCCACCGACACCATCTTCAACCCGGCGCTGCTGATGACGGTGCGCACGGTCGGCAACGCCCGCGAGGCGAGCTTCGACTTCGTGCTGAACGTCCCCGGCACCCCGCCGACCTCGCCCCCTCCGACCTCACCTCCGCCCACCTCGCCTCCGCCCACCGGCACGTGGCGGGCGGGCACCACCTACCGCGCCGGTGACACGGTCACCTACGGCGGAGCGAGCTACCGGTGCCTGCAGGGGCACACCGCCCAGGTCGGCTGGGAGCCCCCGAACGTCCCCGCACTCTGGCAGCGCCTGTAGAAAGCTCTGGTGAGCAAGCGCGTCGCCATCGCCGGCATCGGCACCGAGTCCAGCACCTTCAGTGCCCACCGCACGGTGGAGAGCGACTTCACCGTGTGGCGGGACCTGTCCCGCTATCCCTTCCTCGACCAGTGGCGGGACGAGGTGGAGTTCGTCCCGATCCTGGTCGCCCGGGCGCTGCCCGGCGGCCAGGTGACGGAGGCGGCCTACAGCGCACTGGAGGGTGAGCTGGTGGAGCGCCTGGCCGCCTCCGGACCTTTCGACGGCGTCTACCTGGACCTGCACGGCGCGATGCACGTCGAGGGACGTGACGACGTCGAGGCGGAGCTGGCCGGGCGCGTCCGCTCGGTGGTCGGGCCTGACTGCCCGATGGCCGCCTCCATGGATCTGCACGGCCAGGTCTCGCGGCGTTTCGCCGAACTGGTGGAGCTGCCCACCGCCTACCGCACGGCGCCGCACGTCGATGTGGAGGAGACCCGGGAGCGTGCCTGCCGGATGCTGGTGGAGTGCCTGCGCTCGGGTGAGCGGCCGGTGCGTGCCTGGGTGAGGGTGCCGCTGCTGCTGCCGGGCGAGCGCACCAGCACGCGGCTGGAGCCCGCCCGGTCGATCTACGCGGAGCTGGACGAGCGGCCGGACGGGGTGCTCGACTCCTCGATCTGGATCGGGTACGCCTGGGCCGACGCCCCGCGCAGCAGCGTCAACGTGCTCGTCTGCGGAACCTCGGCCCGGGCCGTGGAGCGGCGGGCCCGCGAGCTGGCCGTACGGTTGTGGCGGGCGCGTGACGACTTCGCCTTCTGCGTGCCCGCGCTGGCGCCGCGCGAGGCGATCGCCGAGGCCCTGGCCTCGCCCGCCAGGCCGTACTTCGTCAGCGACTCGGGCGACAACCCGACCGCGGGCGGCTCAGGCGACGCCACCTGGCTGCTGGCCGACCTCCTGGAGACCGTGCCCGGGGGCAGGAGCGCGATCTGGGCCTCCTGCGTCGACGCGGCGGCCGTGGCCGCCTGCCTCGCGGCGGGTGTCGGGGGCCGGGTCGACCTGGCCGTCGGCGGCTGCTTCTCCGGCGACGAGCCGACGCCCCTGTCCGGCGTCGTGCATGCCGTACGGCTCGGCGACCCGGTCGGCGGCGACCTGGCGGTGGTCAGGGCGGGAGGCGTGCACGCTGTGCTGACGAGCCGGCGCAAGCCGTACCACTTCGTCAGGGACCTGCTCGAACTCGGCCTGGATCCGCGCGAGCACGACCTGACCGCGATCAAGATCGGCTATCTGGAACCCGACCTGCACCGCGTGGCGGCGGGCTCGGTGCTGGCGCTCAGCCTGGGCGGGGTCTGCCAGGATCTGCACTCGCTCGGCTACCGGCGCCTGGAGCGCCCGATCCATCCGCTCGACGCCTCGATGGCCGATCCCGACCTCACGCCGGTGGTGCTGCGCTGACCCCCACGGGGAAGGTGTCGAAGTGCACCACGACCCGAGCGGCGTCCTCGGTCCGCCTCTCCACGTGGGCCTCGCTCATGAGCCGGTAACGCTCCAGCACGGCCAGCACCTCGCGGGTCATCTCCCCCATCTCCGGCGCGGTGAGCCGGAAGACGCGGTGGGCCAGGACGCTCGCCTCGATCCACTCCTGGGGTGTCGTGGCGCCCTCCTCCCGCCAGCGGGCCAGTTCCTCGCCCCGGCGGCGCAGCGTGCTGTCGAGCATCACCTCGGCGCCCGCGGCGGCCGCCGGGTCCTTCTCCTCCCAGGGTGGCCCGGTCATGAACCCGCCCGGGGTGACGCGCCAGTACTTCTCCTTGCCCTTCCCCACGCCCTCGGCGATCTCGATCATGCCGTGCTTGGCCAGTTCTCGCAGGTGGTAGCTGGTGGCGCCGGTGTTCTCGCCGAGCTCGACGGCGAGGGTGGTGGCGGTCTGCGGCCCCTGGTCCTCGAGCAGTTCGTAGATCCGTAGGCGCAGCGGATGCGTGAACGACTTCAGAGTCCGGGCGTCGAGCTTGCGGTTCACGGCTTACACACCTATCTTTGCAAAGGAAGTTATGCACACCTTTCTCTGCAACGAGGATAACCCATGCGACCCTTTGGCTACCTGCTCTCCTCGAGCGTCGTGTCGAACCTGGCCGACGGCGTGCTCAAGGCCGGCGCTCCCCTGCTGGCGGTGACGATGACGCGTAACCCGGCGCTCGTCTCCCTGATCGGCGTCGCCACGACGTTGCCGTGGCTGCTGCTGGCCCTGCACGCGGGCGCCATCGCCGACCGCGCCGACCGGCGCCGCATCATGATGCTGGCCAGCACGGCACGCGCCGTCTCCCTCGGCGGGGTGGCGCTGCTGGCCTCCCTCGGCGTGCTGAATCTGTGGCTGCTGCTGGTGGCGGTGCTGCTGGCCGGGGTGGCCGAGGTCTTCTCCGACACCTCGGCGCAGAGCGTGCTGCCGATGACGGTCGAGCCCGGCGACCTGGCCAGGGCCAACGGGCGGGTGGTGAGCTCGCAGACGATCGGCACCGACTTCCTCGGCGCGCCGCTGGCCGGACTGGTGGTCGCGGCGGTCCCCGCGGCGGTGCTGGGCCTGCCCGCGCTGCTGTTCGCCGGGGCGGCGCTGTTCCTGCTGGGCATGCGCGGCTCCTACCGGCCCGCGACGGTCTCCACGGCCCCGCTGATGAGCGACATCGCCACGGGCCTTCGCTACCTGCGCGACCACCGCTTCCTGAGCCGCCTGGCGGCCTGCGCCGGCCTGATGAACCTGGCCAACTCCGCCTACTTCGCCGTGTTCGTGCTCTACGCCGTCGGCCCCGGCTCCCGCATGGGCCTGGAGCCCGCCGCCTTCGCCCCGATCTCCGCGGTCCTGGCCACCGGCGCGATCATCGGCTCGCTGCTCGCCGGACGTGTCTCGGCGGCCCTCGGCGAGGGCCACACGGTCCTGGGCGCCTGGCTGGTCAACAGCCTCCTGCTGCTGGTGCCGCTGCTGGCTCCCACGCTCTGGGCGCTGTTCCCCGTCGCCTTCCTGCTCGGACTGACCAATGCCGGCAGCAACGTCGTCGTCATCTCCATGCGCCAGCGCCTCATCCCCACCGAGCTGATGGGCCGCGTCAACTCCGCCTACCGCCTCATCGGCATGGGCGGCATGCCGCTCGGCTCGCTCATCGGCGGTCTCATCGGCACCGCCTTCGGCCTGCCCGCCGTCTTCGTCACCACCGTGGCCCTGTGCCTGATCGCCTGGGCGCTGATTTTCCCGCAACTGATTTCGCCCCGCCTGACCTGCGAGACCGCTCTGGCGGGCATATCCGGATCACGGTAAGTGTCCCTCACGCCTCGATCAAGTGACATGATTACGATCGAGCGACGAGGGGATGGTATGCGGGAGATCGGCGGACGGTACCTCCTTAACGAGGAGGCCGGTCGTGGGGGGATGGGCGTTGTCTGGCGGGCGTTCGACCAGCTTCTCCACCGAGAGGTGGCGCTCAAGGAGCTGACGCTGACCGGGGAGGCCGCGGCCGTGCGCCGCAGGGTCCTGCGGGAGGCCCGCATGGCCGCAGGCCTGTCGCACCCCAACATCGTCACCGTCCACGACCTCATCGAGGAGAGCGGACGGCTCTGGATCGTCATGGAGTACCTCGACGGGCTCTCCCTGCACCAGCTGCTCTCCCAGGTCGGCACCCTGCCCGCCCAGTCGGTGGCCGGGATCGGCCGCCACCTGCTCGCCGCCCTGCGCAACGCGCACCGCTCCAGCGTCCTGCACCGCGACGTCAAGCCCGCCAACGTCATGCTCACCGGCGACCGCGTGGTCCTCACCGACTTCGGCATCGCCACCGCCGACAGCGGCACGGCGACCGCCACGACCTCCCGCGGCCTGCGCGGCACGCCCGCCTTCATGGCCCCCGAGCGCCTGTACGGCGGGGCGGCGACGAAGGAGGCCGACATGTGGTCGTTCGGCGCCACCCTCTACTCCGCCGTCGAGGGCACGCCGCCCTTTCCCGGCAAGGACGCGCCCACCGTGGTGGCGATGGTCCAGAGCGGCTCCTACCCGCCCCCGCGCCGGGCGGGGGCGCTGCGACCGGTGATCGAGGGCCTGCTGCGCTCCGACCCGGCGCGCCGCCTCACCCAGGAGCAGGCCGCCATCCTCCTGGCCGACCTGCGCCCCTCCTACCCTGCCGCCATCTGAGCGGTCCCGGCCGCCATCTGAGCGGTCAGTCGCCCTTGCGCCGCGAGGCCGCCTCCTCGGCGTCCATCGCCGCCGCCTCCTCAGGAGTGGGCGCGCTTCCTCCCAGATGGGCGGGCAGCCACCAGGCGCCGGCCGTACGGTCGGGATAGTCGCTCTGGGCCCGCTCGGCCAGCGCGGTCATGCGCTCGCGCAGGTCCAGGGTCACGGCGTTGACGTCGTCGCCGGGCGAGACCCGCATCGGCTCGCCGACCACGATCGTGATGGGCACGTGCCGCTGGCCGAGCTGCTTGGGCCGGCCCTTGGTCCACAGGCGCTGGGTGCCCCACAGGGCCATCGGGATGAGCGGCACCCCGGCCTCCTGGGCCATGCGCACCGAGCCGTTCTTGATCTCCTTGACCGTGAACGAGCGGCTGATGGTGGCCTCGGCGAAGACGCCGACGACCTCGCCCGCGCGCAGCATGCCGACGGCCCGCGCGTAGGAGTCGGCGCCGGCCGCGCGGTCGACGGGGATGTGGCGCATGCCGCGCATCAGCGGTCCCGACACGGGGTGGTCGAAGACCTGCTTCTTGGCCATGAACCTGGTCAGCCTGCCCGCCGACAACAACGCGCCGTATCCGGCGAAGATGAAGTCGAGGTAGCTGATGTGGTTGCTCACCAGGACCGCGCCACCGCTGCGTGGCACGTTGTGCGTGCCCTCGATGCGGAAGCGGTAGTCCATGACGCGGAAGACGGTCTTGGCTGCGGCGATCACCGGGGTATAGACGAGCTCGGCCATGAACTGAACAGTAACCTACGCCACCGTAACCTTGCGATATGGCGGGCTTGGGTACAGGTTATGACCATGAAGAAGCTCATCAACGCCCCCGACGCCGTGGTCCGTGATGCGCTGCGCGGGCTGGCGCTCGCGCATCCCGGACTGGCCGTCGATCTCGAGAACCAGGTGGTGACCAGGGCGGCGCTCACGCCCGGCAAGGTCGGGCTGGTCTCCGGCGGCGGATCGGGGCACGAGCCGCTTCACGCCGGGTTCGTCGGGTACGGCATGCTCGACGCGGCGTGTCCTGGCGAGATCTTCACCTCCCCCGTCCCCGACCAGCTCATCGAGGCCACCAAGGCCGCCGACCAGGGCGCGGGGGTGCTGCACATCGTCAAGAACTACACCGGTGACGTGCTCAACTTCGAGATGGCCGCCGAGCTGTGCGCCGAGGAGGGCATCGAGGTCGCGAGCGTTCTGGTCGACGACGACGTGGCGGTCGAGGACTCCCTCTACACCGCGGGCCGCCGCGGCACGGGCGCGACGTTGTTCGTGGAGAAGATCGCCGGGGCGCTGGCCGAGACGGGCGCGCCGCTGGCCAAGGTGGCGGCGGTGGCCGAGCTGGTCGGCGCGCGCAGCCGCTCCTTCGGCGTGGCGCTCACCTCCTGCACGGTGCCCGCCGCCGGCAAGCCCACCTTCGACCTGCCGGAGGACCAGGTGGAGGTGGGCATCGGCATCCACGGGGAGCCGGGCAGGCGCCGGGTGCCGCTGGCTAGCGCGCGGGAGCTGGCCGAGGTGGCGATGGACGCCGTCCACGGCGACCTGCCGCTGGAGGGCGAGCTGCTGGTGCTGGTCAACGGTATGGGCGGCACGCCGCTCATCGAGCTGTACGGGGTGTTCGCCGAGGTGGCCGCCTACGTGAAGGGCAAAGGGGCGACGATCACCAGGAGCCTGGTCGGCAACTACGTGACGAGCCTCGACATGCAGGGCTTCTCCGTCACCGTGTGCCGTCTCGACGACGACCTCACCCGCCTGTGGGACGCCCCGGTATCCACCCCCGGCCTGCGATGGGGGCGCTGATGGCCGCCGGGGCGTGGCTGAAGGAGTGCGCCAGGGTCGTCGCCGCCGAGCGTGAGCGGCTGACCGGGCTCGACGCCGCCATCGGCGACGCCGACCACGGCGCCAATCTCGACAGGGGCTTCCAGGCGATCGTGGCGGAGCTCGACCTCGGCGACGAGGCGGAGCCGGGCGCGCAGCTCGTGGCGGCAGGTTCGCTGCTGATCCGCCGCGTCGGCGGGGCCTCCGGCCCGCTGTACGGCTCGGCGTTGCGGTCCATGGGCAAGGCGCTGTCCCAGGGCGCCGATCTGAGCACCGCCCTGGAGCAGGCCGTCGAGGCGGTCGAGAAACTGGGCAAGGCGGTGGAGGGCGACAAGACGATGGTCGACGCGCTCCGCCCGGCGGCCAACGCGATGGCGCTCGCCGTCCAGGAGGGCATCGGCGTGAGGGAGGCCCTCGACCGGGCGGCGCGGGCCGCCGAGGAGGGCGCGGCGGCCACGACGCCGATGCGGGCGCGCAAGGGGCGCGCGAGCTACCTGGGCGAGCGCAGCGAGGGCCACCGGGATCCGGGGGCGACCTCGGCGGCGTTGCTGATCAGGGCCCTGGCGGCGACGTGGTAGGGCTCGTGCTGGTCTCGCACAGCGCGGGGCTGGCGGCGGAGGCGGCGGCGCTGGCGCGCGGCATCGCCGGGTGCGAGGTGCCCGTCGCGGCGGCCGGCGGTGACGCCGACGGCGGGCTGGGCACGAGCGTGGACCTGATCGAGGCGGCCGTCGCCGCGGTCGACCAGGGTGACGGCGTGGTGCTGGTGCCGGATCTGGGCAGCTCGGTGCTGACGGCGCGGCTGCTGGAGGAGCCGGGCCGGATCGTGCTGGCGGACGTGCCGTTCGTGGAGGGCGCGATCGCCGCCGCCGTGACCGCGGGCGGCGGCGGTTCGCTGGAGCAGGTGCTCGCCGCCGCGGAGGAGGCGCGGGGCTTCCGCAAGAGCGGGTGAGGGTGCCGGGGGTCAGTGGCCCCTGAAGGCCTCCTCCAGCCACCACGATCCGCGGTCCCCGGTGACCTTGGCGTGCACCAGGAGAGGGCGCTCGCGCGGCCCCTTCAGCCATTCGGCCACGCCCGACAGGTCGCCCGGCCCGGTCACGGTGACGGCCGCGCAGCCGTACCCCCTGGCCAGTTCGGCGAAGTCGACGGGCGGGAAGGTGACGGTCTCCAGGGGCCCGCCCGCGAAATGGTGCACCTCGGCCCCGTAGCCTTCGTCGTCGTAGACGACGATCACCATCGGCAACCCCAGGCGGACCACGGTCTCCAGCTCCGAGATTCCCATGAGCGCGCCGCCGTCGCCGAGCGCGGCCACCGGCAGCCGGTCCGGTCTGGCCAGGGCGGCGCCGACGGCGGTGGCCAGGCCGAGTCCGATCGACTGGAAGGCCTGGGTGAAGCAGAAGCCCTGCTCGTCGGGGACCTCCAGGAACATGGCGGGGTAGCCCATGAAGTTGCCCGAGTCGGTGGCGATCACCCGCTCGGCGGGCAGCAGGTCGTCGAGGCCGATGGTGAGCGTGCGCGGATCGATCCTGCCGCCGCCGCTGTCGTCCTCGTACGGCACGGCTCGCCAGCGCCCCTGCCCGGCGATGCGCTCGGCCAGATCCGGCGATCGGTAGCCCGGCTGCGGCGGGTCACCCTGCTCGCCGGGCGGCCGTCCGAGCCTGTCGTCGAAGGCGCGGGAGACGGCCGAGGCGACCGCAGAGACCTCGCCGCGGATCGGCAGGTGCACCGTGCGCTGGCGTCCGAGCGCCGCGACCTCCACATCGACCTGCACGACCTTGGCGCGCGGCCCGATCAGCCTGCCGTGCCGGGTGGTCCACATGTTGAGCGCGCAGCCCCATCCGACGACCACGTCGGCCGCGCCGATCAGCTCGGCGGCCAGCGGGGTGGCGAAGCCGCCGCTGACGTCGAGGTCCCACGGGCTGCCGCGGAACAGGCCCCTGGCCACGGCCGAGGTGGCCAGCAGCGCCCCGGACCGGCCGGCCAGCTCCTCCAGCTCGGCCCTGGCGTGCCTGGCGCCGCGACCGGCGATGAAGACCGGGCGCTCCGCCGTGGCGAGCATCTCGGCCAGGGCCTCGACCGCGGTGCGTTCCAGGGTGCGCGGCCCGGCTCCGAGCGCGGGCTGCGCGGGGCCCAGGGCCGCGTCCTGGATGAGCCGCTCGTGGAAGGCGGCGACGGCGCCGTCCCAGGGCACCTGCTCCTGCTGCACGTCGAGGGGCAGGTTGAGCAGCACCACGGTGCGGTCGTGCACCGCCGTACGGAAGGCGGCGATGGTCTTCTCGACACAGGTGTGGCCGTTGCGGACGCGGGCGGCGACGCCGCCCACCGAGCGCACGAGCGCCTCCTGGTCGACGGCGAAGTTCGAGCGCGGGTCGGTCGCCTCGCCCGCCAGCACGATCATCGGCGTGCGGCTCTTGGCCGCCTCGGCCAGCCCGGTGATCGCGTTGGTCAGGCCGGGGCCCTGGTGCACGGTGAGCAGCCCGACGGTGCCACTCAGGCGCGCGTAGGCGTCGGCCATGGTCGCCGCGCCTCCCTCGTGCCGGGCGGCGACGTAGCGTACGCCGTGCTCGATGAGGGCGTTGGTGACGTGGAAGTTGCCACTGCCGACCACGCCGAAGGCCGCGTCGCAGCCCAGAGCGGCCAGGACGCGGCCGACGGCCTGGGCGACGATCATCGTTCGACCAGTGCCAGCACCCTCACGGGGCTGCCGGAGCCGCCGACGATGGGGAGCGGCGGCGCCACGATCACGGCGCCCGTGACCGGCAGGCGCTCCAGGTTGCGCAGCTGGGTCAGACCGTACTTGTCGTTGCCCAGGAAGAACGAATGGCACGGGAAGGGCGGGTCGAAGGAGTGCGCGGCGCCCGCGTCGGTGCCGACGGTCTCGACGCCGAGGCCCAGGATGGCCGTCTGGGAGGCCAGGTAGTCGGCGCACTCGATGGAGATGCCGGGCCAGCTGCCCTGGTTGAGGAAGTCCGCGGCGTTGTCGGAGCGCCGGTCCCAGCCGGTGCGGTACAGCAGCCAGCCGCCCTCCGGCAGGGCGCCGTTGACCCGCTCCCACTCGCGTACGTGCTCGATCCGCAGCAGGAAGTCGGGGTCCTTGCCGGCCTCGGCGGTGAAGTCGAGCACCACGGCGGGCGCGAGCAGCCGGGAGACGGGAACCTGGGCGACGTCGTGGCCCTCGCGTCCGGTCACCCAGTGGACGGGCGCGTCGAAGTGGGTGCCGGTGTGCTCACCGGTGTGGATGTCGTTCCAGTACCACGCCGGGCCCCGGTCGTCGTAGTGGCTGATCTCCTCCAGGCTGAAGGGGATCGTGTTGCCGAAGGGTTCCGGCAGCTGGAGGATGGGCGTCTCGGACGACAGGGGCGCGGTGAGGTCGATGACCTCGATGGCGCCGCTGCGGATGCTGGTGACGAAGCTTTGCAGGACCGACATGAGGGCATCTTCGTGTGCCGCGACGCCGCTGGCTAGCCCTGACGCACCCATTCGGCGCATCCGCTGGTCTGGAAGGCCTTGTCGGTCGGCTGGATGGTGACCGTGGTCTCGCCCGTGGCCATGCCTCCGTCGATGACGCTGTCGAGGGCCGGATCGGTGCTGCTCAGCCGGGCCCAGAAGCA
Organism: Nonomuraea soli; assembly: GCF_013761175.1. Taxonomy (GTDB): domain Bacteria; phylum Actinomycetota; class Actinomycetes; order Streptosporangiales; family Streptosporangiaceae; genus Nonomuraea; species Nonomuraea soli. The sequence continues at coordinate 1,304,718 of NZ_JACDUR010000001.1, read as the reverse complement.
CTGCTGCTGGCCGGGAGCCAGGCCGGTGGTGCGGTAGGTGCCCGGCTGGATGTCGGTGCCGACGAGCAGAACGCGCATGCCGCCCAGGGGCCCGTCGGTCGCCTGCGCCGGGGGTTGCGTCGCGGGCGGGGTCGAGGGCGGCATCGTGGGCGGGGTCGTGGGCGGGGTGGGCTGATCGGTGGCTTGCTCCGGCGGCAGGGTCGGCATCTCCGTGACGGGCGCGGTGGTCTCGGCGCCGGGAGTCTCCTCGGGCTCCAGGTGCAGCGTCGAGGAGGGGTTCGGACGTTCCTGCGCGACGGGATCCGCCATGCCGATCCCGGCGAACAGCCCGATCAGGAAGCCGATCATGCCGGTGAGCCCGGAGACGAGCAACAGGATCGTCGGGCTGCTGGGTGCGCGCGTGGGTTCTGGGGGGCCGTACGTCACAGGGCAAGCCTGCCATGCCATCCCTTACCCCCGGCTTATTGCGATTTATTTGCATCTACTAGAGTCTCGCAACCATGAGGACGCGCGCAGCAGCCCTGATCGTCGCCGCCGGCCTGACGGCCGCCTGCCAGGCACCGGCCGCCCCCGCCGAGGACGCCTTCGTCATCGGCCTGAGCTCGGAGTTCGAGAACCTCAGCCCCGTCCTGGGCTTCGCCGCCGACGGCGGCGCGCTGATGTTCGACGGCCTGATGAGGCGCAAGCCCGACCTGACGCTGGAACCGTCGCTGGCCGACGCCGCGCCGGTGACCGCGCCCGACGGCAGGACCGTGACCTTCACCCTGCGCCAGGGCGTCACCTTCCACGACGGCCGGGCGCTCGGCGCCGAGGACGTCGTGGCCACCTACCGCAGCGTGCTGGACCCGAAGACCAACTCCCCCATCAGCGGCGACTTCGCCGCCGTCGAGAGCGTCGCCGCCAAGGACCCGCGCACGGTGGAGTTCCGGCTGAAGTACCCCTACGCGCCCTTCGTGCAGCGCACCACGCTCGGCATCGTGCCCGGCGGCGTCACCGACCCCGCCAAGCCGGTCGGCACCGGGCCCTACTCCTTCGTCTCCTGGACTCCGGGCGACAAGATCACGCTCAAATCGAACGACGCCTACTTCGGCGGAGCGCCCTCGATCAAGCGGGTGGTGCTGGCCTTCGCCGAAGACGACAACGTGCGCGCCACCCGCCTCGCGGCCGGGGAGTTCGACGCCACGGTGCTGCCGCCCAAGGCGGCCAGGCGTTTCGAGAACCAGCAGGGCACCACCGTCCACCAGGTCGACAGCGCCGACTACCGGGGCGTCATGTTCCCCTTCAAGAACCCCGTGACCGCCGACGTGTCCGTGCGCAAGGCCTTCGGACTGGCCGTCGACCGGCAGGCCATGGTCGACACCATCCTGGCCGGCGCGGGCAAGCCCGCCTTCGGGCCGATCTCCCCCGACATCGCCTGGTACGACCCGGCGGCGACCGGATCGCCCAAGCCCGACCAGGCCGCCGCGGCCGCCCTGCTCGACGGCGCCGGCTGGAAGCAGGGCGACGACGGCGTGCGCGCCAAGGACGGTGTCAGGGCGGCCTTCACGCTCATGTACCCGGCCGGCGACTCCCTGCGCAAGGAGCTGGCCCTGGCCGCCGCCTCCGACGCCAAGAAGATCGGCCTGGAGGTCACGCCCGAGGGCCTCGACTGGGACGCCATCGAGCCCCGCATGGCGAAGGACGCGCTGATCATGGGGTACGGCTCGCCGTACGACCCCGACTACGTCAACTACGAGCTCTACCACTCCGCCTACGCGGGCAAGGGCTTCTTCAACCCGGGCCACTACGACAACCCCGAGGTCGACGCGGCGCTGGAGAAGGGACGCGCCTCCGGCGACGAGGCCGAGCGCAAGCAGGCCTACTCCCGCTTCCAGCAGCTCGTCCACGACGACCAGCCCTGGGTCCACCTGGTCTTCCTCAAGCACGTCTACGTGATCCGCGGCCAGGTGGAGGGTGTGCGGCCGGGCGTCGACGCCCACGAGCACGCCACCGGCGGCCTCTTCCGCGACCTGCACACCTGGAAGCGCGCGGCATGATCAAAGTGATCGCCTGGCGGGCGGCCTTCGCCCTGCCGTTGCTGGTCGGGGTGACGGCGGGCATGTTCGCCCTGGCCCAGGCCTCCCCCTTCGACCCGGTCAGGCAGTATCTGGGCGACCGCGCGATGGTGACCGATCCGGCCGTCGTCGAGCAGATCCGCGCCAACTGGGGCCTGGACCGGCCCTTCCTGGAGCAGTACGCCACCTGGCTGGGCAACCTGGTCACCGGTGACCTCGGCGAGTCCCGTTCCTTCCACCGCCCGGTGGCCGAGATCGTCGCGGAGCGGCTGCCCTGGACCCTGATGGCCACGAGTGGCGCCATCGTGCTCATGCTGGCCGGCAGCCTGGTCGCCGGCACGCTCGCGGCCTGGCGCAAGGGCTCGCTCCTGGACCGGGTGATCACCGGGGGCGCGTTCGCCAACGAGTCGGTGCCGGTGTTCTGGCTGGCGCTGCTGTCGATCTACGTGTTCGCGCTCAAGCTCGGCTGGCTGCCCGCGGGCGGGCTGAGCGACGCGTCCTCCAGCACGCTGGAGCCGCTGGACGTCGCCCACCACCTGGTCCTGCCGGTCGTCGTGCTGGCGATCTCGCAGTCGTCGTGGCTGGTGCTGTACGTGCGCGAGTCGGTGATCGGGACACTGCGCGAGGACTACGTGATCGGAGCCCGCGCCCGCGGCCTGCGCGAGCGGACCGTGCTCGTACGGCACGCGCTGCGCTCGGCGCTGCTGCCGTTCCTGACCATCCTCGGCGCCCGCGTGCCCGAGCTGGTCACCGGCGCCATCCTGGTGGAGACCGTCTTCTCCTGGCCGGGCGTCGCCTCCACCTCCGTGCAGGCAGCGCTCGCCGTGGACTTCCCGCTGCTGGCCGTCCTGACCCTCATGGGCACGATCGCGGTCGTGGCCGGGAACCTGCTGGCCGACCTCGCCTACCGGGTCGCCGACCCCCGCACCAGGACGGTCGCCGTATGACCAGGTTCGCCGCTCTCACCCTTGTCGTCCTCGGCCTGGCCGTGCTGCTGGTCCCGCCGATCGTCCAGCTCGACCAGCACCTGGTCGACCTGTCCCAGGCGGGTCTGCCGCCTTCACCCGCCCACCCGCTCGGCACCGACGAGGTCGGCCGCGACGTGCTGCTGCGCTGCGTGTACGGCCTGCGCGTGTCGTTCATGGTGGGCCTCGTCGCCGCCCTGGTCAGCATGATCATCGGCGGCACCGTGGGCCTGGTGGCGGGCAGCCTCGGGGGCCTGCCCGACCGCCTGCTCATGCGCTGCGTCGACGGCTTCTCCTCCCTGCCGCACCTGCTGCTGGGCATATTCATCGTGGCGATGTTCGCGCCCAGCCCGTACGCGGTGATCGTCTCGGTGGGCGTCACCCACTGGACCACCGCGGCGCGCATCGTGCGCTCGGAGGTGCTGTCGCTGCGCGAGCGGCCCTTCGTCGAGGCCGCCATCTCCGCAGGCGCGAGCCGCCGCCGGCTGCTGACCAGGCACCTGCTGCCGCACCTGCTGCCCCATCTGCTGCTGGCGATGGTGCTCATGGTGCCGCACGCGATCTGGCACGAGACCGCGCTCAGCTTCCTGGGCCTGGGCCTGCCGCCGCACCTGGCCTCGCTGGGCAACATGATCAACGACGGGCAGCGCTCGCTGCTGGCGGGCGACTGGTGGTCCAGCCTGGCGCCCGGCCTGTTCATCCTGGCGCCGACGCTGGCGGTCTCGGTGCTGGCGCAACGCGGTCGCGACCGCCTCAACCCCCGCATGCGATCGGAGCTGGCGCTGTGAAGCTCGACGTCCAAGGGCTGACCGTGACCTTCCGCATCCCCGGCGGGGTGGTGCGGGCCGTCTCCGAGGTCTCCTTCCAGGTACGGCCGGGCAGCTGCCTGGCGCTGGTGGGCGAGTCGGGATGCGGCAAGTCCGTGCTCGCCCACGCCCTGCTGGGGCTGCTGCCGGGCAACGCCTCCGTGTCGGGCTCGGCCGTACTGGACGGGGAGCTCGACCTGGTCTCGGCGCCGCCGCCGGTCATGGCGCGGCGGGTGCGCGGCCGCAGGGTCGGGCTCATCCCGCAGAGTCCCGCCACCCACCTGACCCCGGTCCGCACCGCCCGCGCCCAGCTGGAGGAGGCGTTGCGCGAGCTCGGATCGACCTGCGACGCCTCGTCGCTGGCCGAGCGGTTCGGGCTGCGGCCCGGCGACCTCGACCGCTACCCGCACGAGCTGTCGGGCGGCATGGCGCAGCGTGTGGCCAACGCGATCGCGCTGGCCGGGGATCCCGGGCTGCTCGTCGCCGACGAGCCCACCTCGGGCCTGGACCGGCCGCTCGTCGAGCGCACCATGGACGAGCTGCGCTCGCTCTGCGACGAGGGCAGGGCCGTCCTGCTCATCACCCACGACCTGCGGGCGGCGGAACGCATCGCCGACGAGTTCGCGATCATGTACGCCTCGCGCGTCGTCGAGATCGGCTCCCTGGAGGCGCCCCGCCACCCCTACGCGCGCGGCCTGGTCGACGCGCAGCCCGACCGGGCGTTCGTCCCCATCCCCGGGACGCCGCCCGAGCTCACCCGCCTGCCCTCCGGGTGCGCGTTCGAGCCGCGCTGCGCCTCGGCGGTGCCGGCCTGCTCCGCCGTACCGGCCTTCGACAACGGGGTGGCCTGCCATGTTGCGAGCTGACGGCATCACGGTTAGGTACGGCAGGCGGACCGTCCTCGACGGGCTCGCCTTCGAGCTGGAGCCCGGCGCGATCGTCGGGCTGGCCGGGCCGAGCGGATGCGGCAAGTCGACGCTGGCCCGTGTGCTGGCGCTCATGCTGAAGCCCGCGTCGGGAACGGTGAGCGTGGACGGCACGGCGGTGCGCGGCTGGCGTCAGCGGGCGCCGCGCGCGCTGCGCACCGGCGTCGCCCTGCTCTACCAGCAGCCGCGGCTGGCGGTCGACCCGCGGCTGACGCTGCGCGCGATCGTCGCGGAGCCGTGCGCGGCCAACCGGGTGACGCTCGACGACGGCGTGTTCGACCGCGTCGGGCTGACCGCGGACCTGCTCACGCGACGGCCGCACGAGGTGTCCGACGGGCAGCTGCAGCGGGCCTGCCTGGCACGCGCCCTGGCGATGCGGCCGCGCTACCTGCTGTGCGACGAGATGACGAGCATGCTCGACGCCTCGACGCAGGCGCTGCTGGTGGGGGTGGTGCGGCAGTACCGGGAGGAGAGCGGGGCCGGCGTCCTGGCGATCAGCCATGACGACGTGCTGCTGAGGCGCTGGGCCGACGAGACCCGCCCCCTCCACGGGTAGCGGTCAGCGGTGCAGGTAGTCGACCAGCGAAGCGCGCTCGGTCTCGAGCTCCTCGATGGCGCTCTTGACCACGTCGCCGATGCTGACGATGCCGACCAGGCGCCCCGCGTCGACCACGGGCACGTGGCGGAAACGGTGCGTGGTCATCGTGCGGCGCAGATCGTCGACGTTGGCGTTGGGACCCACGGTCCGCACCTCCGTCGTCATGATCGAGGAGACGGTGGCGTCGAGCACCTCCGGACCCCGGTCGTGCAGCCTGCGCACCACGTCACGCTCGGACACGATGCCGGCGATCGTCGTGCCGTCCGACGACACCACCACGGCACCGATGTTGTGCTCTGCCAGCTGGGCGAGCAGTTCACGTACGGTGGCATCCGGCGACACGGTCATGACCTCGCTGCCCTTGGCACGCAGGATCGATCCGATCAGCATGTGTACCTCCTCGGCGGCCGATAGGAGGGACATTCCCCTTGGAGGCACCAGACTAAGCGCAGGATCGGGCAAACACCTAGAGCACGTTTTCCTGATTAGTATGTGAAATACCACTAAGTTTGCCTGAAGGGGATCCTCCACCGTGACCGAGCAGCTGAACACCGGGAGCCACGACCTCCCGGTCACCGAGGCACTCAGCGCCTTCATGGCCACCGGCTGGGCCGACACCGCCCGCACCGACCTGGCCGCGCTGCCCATCGCCCCCTGGGCCGCCAAGCGGCGCGCCGTCCTGGCCGGACGGTTCCCGGGCGAGCGGCTGATCATCCCCTCGGGCACGCTCAAGGTACGCAGCAACGACAGCGACTTCCGCTTCCGGCCGCACAGCGCCTTCTCCTACCTCACCGGCCACGGCGAACCCGACGACGTGCTCGTCGTCGAACCCTCCGGCGAGGCCGTCCTGTACCTGCGTCCCCGCTCCCCGCGCTCGTCGGGCGAGGAGTTCTACCGCGACCGCCGCTACGGCGAGTTCTGGGTGGGCCGCCGCCCCGACCTGCGCGAAGCCTCCGACCTGTACGGCGTGACCACCGCCCACATCCGCGACCTGTCCCTGTCCGGCCCGGCCCGGGTGCTGCGCGGCGTCGACCCCGCCGTCGACGCCGCCCTGCCCTCGGGCGACGGCGACACCGAGCTCGCCTCGTTCCTGTCGGAGATGCGCCTGGTCAAGGACGAGTGGGAGGTCGGCGAGCTGCAGCACGCCGTCGACGCCACCACCCGCGGCTTCGAGGACGTCGTCCGCGCCTTCCCCGCCGCCCTGCGCGAGGCACGCGGCGAGCGCTACCTGGAAGGCGTCTTCGGCCTGCGCTCGCGCCTGGAGGGCAACGCGGTCGGCTACGACAGCATCGTCGCCTCTGGAGCGCACGCCTGCGTCCTGCACTGGATCCGCAACGACGGCCGGCTGTCACGCGACGAGCTCCTGCTGCTCGACGCGGGCGTCGAGACCGACACCCTCTACACCGCCGACATCACCCGTACCCTCCCCCTGTCCGGGACCTTCTCCCCCGTGCAACGGCAGGTGTACTCCCTCGTCTACGAGGCCCAGAACGCCGGCATCGCCGCCCTCAAGCCCGGCGCCCGCTTCCGCGACTTCCACCAGGCGGCCATGCGGGTCATCTGCGAGGGCCTCACCTCGTGGGGACTCCTGGACGGCAGCGTCGACGCGCTGATGGAATCCGGCCTCTACCGCCGCTACACGCTGTGCAGCAGCGGGCACATGCTCGGCCTCGACGTGCACGACTGCGCCAGGGCGCGGGCGGAGGTGTACCTCGACGGGGTGCTGGAGGAGGGCCAGGTCCTCACCGTCGAGCCCGGCCTCTACCTGCAGGCGGACGACCTCACGCTGCCGGAGGAGTTCAGGGGGATCGGGGTGCGGATCGAGGACGACCTGGTCATCACCTCCGACGGCGCCCGGCTCATGTCAGCGGGGCTGCCGCGCCACCCCGACGAGGTCGAGGGGTGGATGGCGACGCTCCTGGACTGATCGTCGCCGTGCGCCACGCGGTCCGCCCGTGGCGCACTCACACCCGCCGGGCGACGCCCGCGTCGAGGTCGACCACGTGGGCGTCAGGGAACCGCAGCCCGCTCCAGAATTCGCCGGGGTCGGGCAGGCCGATGCGGGCGGCCAGCCAGACGGTCATCGCCATGCCGTGGGTCGCCACCACCACGGGCCCGCCGCCGGCCGCCTCCAGGTGCTCACGGATCCCGGCGTCGAACCTTCCGGCCACCTCCTGCCGGGGCTCCCAGCCGGGGTGATCGGCGCCGCTGACGTAGGCCAGGCGCCGCTCGCGGAAGTCACCGCCCCACGGTTCGTCCCGGCCGACCTCGTTGAACCGCCCGTCACGAGCCGCGGACCCGCCCACGGTCTGCCAGGCCTTCGGCTCGGCGCTGGAGACGAGGTGCGCGGGGGCGGGCAGGCGTGCCATAAGCTCGCGTGCCCGCTCCCGGCCCTCGTCGCTCAGCTCCCACTCGTGGGGCGCAACGTCGGGGGTGAAAGCGGGCATCGCATGCCGTACCAGGATCAACACTCGGGAAGGCTACGTGGGGTGGCCATGGCCTGACGCATCGGCTCAGCCGCCCGTGATGACCGGGTCCGAGGCGAGAGCCTTGGTGCGGGCCTCGACGGTCTCGCGCAGCCGGGTCACCTGGCCGGCGCCGACGACCTTCTCCAGCGCGTCGAGGACGGTTGTGGCGGCCCCGTCCGCGTAGAGGGTCCGGTACAGCTCGCGATACGCCTGCTCGTAGTCGTCCTTGAACGCCTCCGCGGCCAGGAACTTCGTCTTGAGCGTGTTGCCCATCCGCATCCCGCCGCCTCGCCCCTCCTGGCCGCCCTGCTGGGGGAAGCCCTCGGGTGGGCCGCCTTCCGGCATCTCCGGGCGCTGGCCCTGCTGATCCTGCTGGCCCTGCTGGCCGCCGGGGCGCATCATGCCGCCGCCCATGCTCGCCGTCTCCCCCGGCTTGAGCGCCGTGTCGCCCGAGAAGGCGAAGTTGAGGTCCCAGGTGATGACCCTGAGCTTGCCGCTGCCCAGGTCGTACCAGAGGTAGAAGTTCTTGCCCGGCCCGGCCATGTCGTCGAAGTTCAGCAGCAGGTTCTGCAGCGCCGCGTACTTCGCGAACGACTCCACGTCCACGTGGTCGGCCAGGTGCGCCGCGAACTCCTCGTCCGACGCCGAGTCCAGCCACTTCAGGAACCTGATGACCGGCGTGAGATCCTGCGAGCCGGTCTTGTTGATCTGCTTGAAGTCGTCGGTGTACTCGGTCAGGTCGTCACCCTGGTAGGAGAAGGCGCCCGTGGCCAGCGCCTTGTAGAGCACGCCGTCGCCGAGCGAGGAGGCGTACTCCTCGTCGGGGTGCTGCACCACCAGGCGGGTGGCCGCCCGGCCGCCGTTGACGGTGAACGACGAGTAGGCGTACCTCTGTGACGGCTCGCCCGACTCGGCGACCAGCGAGAGCGCGAGCGCCTCGTTGACGCTCAGCTCCGACCCCTGCGCGGCGGGACGCACCGACAGCTGCTCCAGGCCCTGGTAGGTGCGGCCCTCCTCGTACTTGCCGAAGTCGATGAGCCAGGGCAGGTCGGCGGGCTTGTCCGTGGACAGGTTCGTCATGCCGCCGAACCCGCCCCGGCCGCCGGGACCCTGCTGCCGCGTCGTCGTCTTGGCGCCGGGGCGGGCGTCCTTCAGCCCGCGCAGCGTCGAGTTGCCCTTCAGCCTCAGGCCGGCGTTCTGGATCGTGGTGCCGTCGATGACGACGTCCGCCTTGATCCAGGTCTTCTCGTCGTCGTCGAAATAGTCGTCGAGCATCTCGTCGTAGGCGGTGGCGTCGTAGCTGACCGAGATCGTGTGGGGGGCGGAGGCGTCCCAGAGGTCCTCCCGCCCCGCCACGTCCTGCGCCACGGCGGCCTCGACCTCGCTGCCGCCCGAGGCGACGATCGGCGTGATCCGTACGGTCCCGGCGACCAGGCCGAGGACGAGGAGGAACGCGGCGAAGGCGGCGGGCAGCTTCCAGTGGTGGCGCAGCCGTACCGGAAGCCGATGCAGGAGCCGCCTCATCACAGGTCCGTCTGGTCGTACCCGGTCAGGATGGTCACCCGCTGCCCCGAGGTGCGCTGGCGCAGCACGCTGATGAGCTCGCCGGGCTCCTTGCCCTTCTTGAGCTTGACCGTGTACATCAGCTCCGTCAGCGCGCCGCCCCTGATCGATTCCAGGCTGACCAGCTCGAACTCGTCGGTGTGGGCGATCAGCGCGTCCTGGATGGCGCCGGTGTGGTCCTCGTCGGCGGGCACCTGGACCTTGACGACCTGGCGCTGGACGTTGAGGGCGAACAGGTTGAAACGCTGCAGCACCAGCACCACGAGGCAGATCGTCACGGCGGCGATGGCGGCCAGCGCGTAGAAGCGGGTGCCGACGGCCATGCCGATCGCCATCACCAGGAAGATGAAGCCGACGTCGCGGGTCTCCTTGATGGCGTTGCGGAAGCGCACCACCGACAGCGCGCCGACCAGCGCGAAGGCGCGGGCGATGTTCGAGCCGACGACGAGCATGATGACCGAGACCAGCATGCCGAGGATGACCAGGGTGTGCACGTAGGACTGGCTGTAGGAGACGTGCCGGTGCGTGGCGCGGTAGACCCAGCCGATCATCATGCTCAGCACGAGTGACAGCGCGAGCGAGATCGCGATGTCCGCCACGCTGAACGTGCCGGACAGGTCCTGAAAACTGAAGTCCACTTACAGCTCCTCGGGGACGTGGAAAACGGATCGGGGCGCCAGACCGAACGCCTCGATGCTCTGGCAGTACTTGGAGATGCGCACGACCTGCAGGCCGTGGCGGGCGGTGAGATCGGTCATCCAGTACGGCACGCGCTCGTTGGCCTTGACCTCGAGCACCGCCAGGTGGGGCGCGACGGTGAACCGGTTGGTCGCCGCGGCGCCGAGCTCGAAGTCCCGGTCCCTGCCGCGCACCCGGTGGTCCATCGTGACGCGCAACCCCACGTCGGCGTCGCGGCCCTTGAACGCCTCCCGCTGGTAGCCGGTGGTGGCCACCGCCCGCAGGTCCAGCGTGCCGACGAGCCCGAGCACCTCCTCGACGAAGCCTCGCTGGGACTCGTGGTGCGGGATCATCTCGCGCTTGTCGCACAACCTCCTGGCCATGCCGTACGGCACGCGGATGCGGCGTTTCTGCGTCACCCGGTTGACCCGCTGCTTGATCTCCACGAAAACGGGCGTCTCATCGGTGAGCCCGGCGCTGTCGCCGTAATGCCGCACGCGCAGTTTCCGGCGAAAACGCAGGCCCTCGATCTTCTCCCAGTAGAAACGCAGCGCGGGGGTGTCGTAATAGACGCTCTCGACGGCATAGCCGCCGTATCCCGAGTATTCGTCCTCGTCGAGCCGTCGTGCGAAATCCTCGCGCAGCGCGGGCACCACCGACTGGTCGACCAGATACTTGATTTCGTACCGGTTGAAGGCGTGCAGCCTGCTGGGCGCCCGGAGCGCGTGACCGGCGTCCTTCATCTCCATGACCGGTAGAACACCAGGTGAACATTGAAGGAAGATGAAATGAACCTGTGCGTGGGTTATGGGCGTTCACAGCTGATACACAGGCCGGTGAAAGGCGCAGGCCCGGCCGTGGAGTGAACGGCCGGGCCTGCGCTCCTGCAATGGTCAGGAATCGCCGGTGGGCTCGGCTGCGGGCCGCTCCTGGCCGCCTTGGCCGCCCTGGCCGCCCTGACCTCCTTGACCGCCCTGGCCACCGCCGGGGAAGCCGCCGCCCTCCGGTCGATACCGGGCGCAGGCCTCCATGGCCTTGCGCATCTCGGCCGACATCGACGGCCGGCCACTCGGCTGCCCGGAGGGCCTGGTCCTGGGCTGACCGGAGGGGCCGGCGCCGGGGTCGCCGGAGGGCCGGCCGCTGGGGCGTCCCTGGCCGCCCCGCCCCCGGGGCAGCTCGACGCCCTGTTCCTTCAGGCATTCCTGGTATGTCGCGAAGTCCCCGGCCGTGGCCGTCGTGGTCTCCTCGCCGGAACCGCACGCGGTCAGGGCCGCGAGCAGCAGGCCGCCGGTGGCCAGAACGATACGCATCTTCACTGGACTGTCCTTGTTCGAGGGGATCGAGGACTCACCGCGACGGCCGGGTCGCGGCGGCGCCCTCCCTGATCGTCGTGGCGCTGACCGATCCGTCGTCGCCCGTGGCGCCCTGGACGGTGACCGTGCCGCCCTTCTTCAGCTCCGAGAGCTTCCCCGTGACCAGCACGGCGGTCTCGTCGGTCGTGGTGACCGTGATCTCCGTGCCGTCCTGGGTTCTGAGCGTGAGCGTGTCGCCGTCGACCTTCGTCACGGTGCCCACGGTCGCCTGGCCTCCGAAGCCGCCCATCTGGCGGCCGCCGTTCTGGCCCATGCCGCCGTTCTGGCCCATCTGGCCCATCTGGCCCATGCCGCCGGGCCGTACGCCGGCCTGCTGGGCCGTACCGGACGAGGCACTGGACGATCCGAAGGCCTTCTGCGCCTGGATGCCCAGCAGCACCCCGCCGGCCAGCACCACGCACGCGCCCAGCACCACGGTGAGCCTGCCCACCCCCTTCTTCGGCGCGGCCCGCAGCTCGGCCTCGAGATCGCCGTCGAACGGCGAGCTCTCCAGCGTGTCCTTCATGATCATGAACCTCTATTCGTGCCGGAGTGCCTGGATGGGGCGGAGCTTGGCGGCCCGGTTGGCCGGATAGCTGCCGAAGAACAGCCCGATGCCGACCGAGACGCCCAGGGCCAGGACGATGGAGGAGGGCACGATCACCGGTTCGATCCCGGCGATGGTGAACTGCGCCCCGATCACCGCGATCGCCACCCCCGACAGGCCGCCGACGAGCGAGAGCAGCGTCGCCTCCAGCAGGAACTGGCCGAGTATCGCCCCTCTGGGCGCGCCGATGGCCTTGCGGATGCCGATCTCCCTGGTCCGCTCGGTGACGGTGACCAGCATGATGTTGGTGATGCCGATGCCGCCGACCAGCAGCGAGATGGCCGCCACCGCGCCGAGCAGCACGGTGAAGGTGCCGGTGGCCGCGCTGACGGTCTCCTGGAGGGTGGCCTGGTTGAGGATGCGGAAGTCGGCGGTTCCGGTGGCCGGGATGCCGTGGAGCTGGTTGAGCACCGCGGTGATCTCGGCCTGCGCCGTGGTCGCCGCCTCCGCGGAGGTGGCCTGGACGAGGATCTGGCTGAGCGACCCGAAGCCGGTCAGCGACTGCTGTACGGCGGGCAGCGGCGCGATGGCCACGTCGTCGGCGTCCTGCATACCGCTGGAGCCGCTCTCCTTGAGCACGCCGACCACCGTGAACGGCACGCCGGAGATCGTGACGGCCTTGCCGATCGGATCCTGGGCGCCGAACAGGTTCTCCGCCACGGTCCGCCCGATCACCACGATCTTGCGCGCGGCGCTGACGTCGGCGTTGACGAAGTACTGCCCCTGGGCCACCGGCTTGTTGGCGGCCTCGAAGTAGCTGGGATAGGTGCCCACGAGCTGCGCGATCGAGTGGCTGGCGCCCTCGAAGGTCGCGGTGGCCGAGCTCGCGGTGACGATCGGCGAGACGGTCGTGACCGAGGGCAGCTGCGCCCGGTCGGTCAGGGCCTTGGCGTCGGCCAGGGTGAGCTGGCGTGCCTGGGTGCGCGGGCCGCTGTTGGACCGGCCCGCTCCACCGCCGGGGAAGCCGCCGCCTCCTGTGGTGGAGGAGGAGATCGTCAGCGTGTTGGCGCCGAGCCGCTGGATGTTCTGCGTGATCGACTGCGACGAGCCCTCGCCGACCGCGACCAGCAGGATCACGGCGGCGACGCCGATGAGGATGCCGAGCGTGGTCAGCGCGCTGCGCAGCTTGTTGGCCACCAGGCCCTTGAGCGCGAAGCGCAGGATCTCCAGCGGGTTCACAGCACGGCCTCCGAGGTGCGCGGAGGCGAGCCGTCGACGGGCGCAAGGGGGCGGTCCGCCTCCGAGGTGGTCGGAGGCCGACCCACGACGGTCGCCTGGGGGCGGTCCGCCTCCGAGGTGCGCGGGGGCGGACCGTCGACGGGCGACTGGCGGCGGTCCTCGATGATCCGCCCGTCGACCAGCCTGATCACCCGCTTGGCGTGCGCCGCGACGTCGTCCTCGTGGGTGATGATCACGATCGTGCGTCCGGAGACGCTGAGCCGGTCGAAGATGTCGAGCACGTCCCGCGTCGAGCTGGTGTCGAGGTTGCCCGTGGGCTCGTCGGCCAGCAGCATGGCGGGGGCGGTGACCAGCGCCCTGGCGACGGCCACCCGTTGCTGCTGGCCGCCCGAGAGCTGGTTGGGGTCGTGGTGCACACGGTCGGACAGGCCCACCTGCTCCAGCGCGGCCAGCGCCCGCTCGCGCCTGGCGGCCGAGCCGACCCCGCCGTAGGTCAGCGGCAGCTCGACGTTGGCCAGGGCGCTCATGCGCGGGATCAGGTTGAACGACTGGAAGACGAACCCGATCTTGCGGTTCCTCAGGACGGCCAGCTGGTGCTCGCCGAGATCCCCCACGTCGACGCCGTCGATGAGGTAGCGGCCGGCGCTCGGCACGTCCAGGCAGCCCAGGATGTTCATCAGGGTCGACTTGCCGGATCCGGAGGCGCCCATGATGGCGACGTAGTCGCCCTTCTCGACGTCGAGGGTGACGCCGCGCAGGGCGCGCACGGTGGCGTCGCCCTCGCCGTACTCCTTGACCAGGTTCTCCACGCGCAGGACGGGATGGCTCATCGGCCGCCACCGCCCGGGGGCTGGCCGCCGCCGCCGGTGAAGCCACCGCCGCCGCCGAATCCGCGCATCTGGTTGCCCTGCTGGCCGGTGGTGGTCGTGGTGGCGGGCGGGACGACCTGGTCGCCCTCCGACAGGCCGGACCTGATCTCGGTCGTCACCGTGCCCTTGACGCCGAGGGTGACCGGGGTGCGCACCTGCCGGCCGTTCTTGAGCAGGGTGACCGTGCTCTGGCCGCCGGCGGTGGTGATCGCGCTGGAGGCCAGGGCGATCACGTCGGCGGCGCGGCCCACCTCGACGCTGACCGTGGCGGTCTGGCCGAGCTTGACCTGCTTGGGCACCTCGGTGAACGCCACGGTCACCGGGTACTGCACGACGTTGTTGCTCGTGGCCGAGACGGGCTCGATCTGGGTGATCTCGCCCTTGCCCGATACGCCCGAGAGCGCGTCGAAGGTGACCGTGGCCTCCTGTCCGACCTTGAGCCTGGCCACGTCCGTCTCGGTGAAGTTGCCGGTGAGCTGCAGCTTGGCGGTGTTGGTCACGGTCAGGAAGCCCGTCGACCCGCCGGTGCTCGCGCCGGAGCCGCCTGAGGTGCTCGCGCCGGAGCCGGCTGTGGTGCTCGCCACGGAGCCGCCCGAGGACGAGCCTCCGACGGTGCCGTTGAGTGCGGTGATCGTGCCGCCGAAGGGCGCCTTGAGCACGGTCCCCGCCACCTCACGCTGCGCCTCGCGGTAGGCGATGCGCGCCTTCACATAGGAGGCGTAGGCGGCGGCGGAGGAGCCGGAGTCCTCGGCCGCGGCCTGGTAGTCGGCCAGCGCCGCCTCCAGGCCCTCGCGCGCGCTGTCGTCGTCGAGGCGGGCCAGGATCTGCCCCTTGCTCACCTTGTCGCCGACCTGCACGTAGATCTTCTCGACCGTCCCGCTGGTGTCGAAGGACAGCGAGCGGGTCTGCGCGCTCTCGACGGAGCCGGAGGCGGAGACCGAGGCGACGACGGTGCCGCGGGAGGCGGCGACCGTGCGCACGGCGGCCTCTTGCGTGGCCCCGCCGAGGCCGAGCGCGTTGTAGATCGCGCCCGCGCCACCCAGCAGGAGGATTCCGAGTGCCCCGTTGATCAGCAGGCCTCTGCGTCTGAACTTCACACTGCGTGACCGTGGCACGCTCAGATGTGGATTTTTCTGCGTTTTCCTTAAAATCTGATGAGAAAGGAACCGCACAGGCAACCATAGGAAAGACACAGGCCGCGCCTAGCAAATTCCCATATCTACCAGCCATGATGGCCGCCCATGAGTGCAAAAAGGGTGCGGATCGGCGCCTTGGCGGCTGCGGTGGCCCTCACCGTTGCCGGCGCGAGCTACCTCACTCTCCGTGACGATGCTCCGGAGGCGGTAGGGGTACGGCTGGCCTCCGCCGAGCGCGGGACGGTGACGTCCGTGATCTCCGCTCCGGGCAACACGGCCGCGGGCGACAGCCGGGACCTGGCCTTCTCCACCTCGGGCACGGTCACCCGGCTGAGCGTCAAGGTGGGTGACCGGGTGAAGAAGGGGCAGGTGCTGGCGCGCATCGACGCGACCGCCGCCCAGGAGGCCTACGTCCAGGCGAAGGCGGATCTGGCCGCCGCGAAGGAGGCGGTGGAGGATTCGTCGTCTTCGAACGCCTCGGAGGCTTCGACGGGCAAGGGGTCGCCGGCGCCCTGTACGGCGGGCACGCAACCGTCGTCGTCACCCAGCACTTCGGCGTCGCCCAGGGCATCGGCGAGCGTGACCGCATCGACGTCAGGGGACGCCGCCACGCCGGGGAGCATCGACGGAACGCGCGCCGCCGTACGGCCCGCGGCCCTGGAGCTCGGCCCGGCCACGCCGTCCCCCTCGGCGACCGGGGAGAAGCCCGAGCCGGACCCGCGGCCCACCGGCGAGCACTCACCCGAGCCCGAGCCCGCCGTCACCGTGACGGTCACCGCGACGGCCACGGTCACAGCCACGGTCACGGCCACCGCGACGGTCACGGCCACCGCGACGGTCACGGTGACCCCGACCACCGGCCCCAGTACCCCGGCACCCGGCACCCCGGCCCCGAGCAGCGCCGCCCCGAGCAGGAGCGCCTCCCCGGCCACCTCACCGCCGGCCAGCGGGGAGACCACGCCCAAGCCATCGGCCAAGCCGACCGCCGGCCCGACCGCCGGCCCGTCCGTCAGCCCGTCCACGAGGCCGTCCGGGAACGCGTCGGCCCGCCCCACCACGAGCGCCAAGGACACCACCAAGCCAGGCGCCTGCACCACCCCCACCGGCGGCACCCGGACCACCTCGGCCACCGGCGGCTCCACGACCGGCGGCTCCGCGACCACCGGCGGCTCCGCGACCACGGGGAGCTCCACCGGAGACAGGGCCGAAGCTCAGCTGCAGCAGGCCGAAGCCGCCCTGGAGAAGGCCAGGGAGCAGCTCACCGGCACGAAGATCGTCGCCCCCGCCGCCGGCACCGTGCTGGCCGTCGCCGGCCAGGTGGGCGAGAGCTCCGGCTCCGGCGCCTTCGTCACCCTCGGCGACCTCGACGAGCTCCAGGTCCAGGCCCTGTTCACCGAGAGCGACATCGCCCAGGTCAAGATCGGCCAGGAGACCGCGGTGACCCTGGCGAACGCCCCGGAGAGCAGGCTCACCGGCACGGTCACCCACATCTCCCCCACCGCGACGACGAGCAACAGCCTGGTGCGCTACGCGGTCACGGTCGCCTTCGACGAGCCGCCGCCCGGCCTGATGATCGGCCAGACGGCGAGCGTGGTGCTCACCCTCGACCAGGCGGACGCCGCCGTCTACGTGCCGGTTCAGGCGGTCACCACCCGCCCCGACGGCACCTCGGTGGTCACCACCCGCGACGGCCAGAGGCTCGTGGAGGTCGGCGTGCGCGGCGACCAGTACGTGCAGATCGTCTCAGGGCTGGGTGAGAAGGATCAGGTGGTGCTGCCCGACGCGTCGGCGGGCGGGTTCCCCGACAGCAGCTGGCCGGAAGGGTTCTAACCCTTTTCTCACGTTGGGCGCGTTTCCTTGGAATCCATGAACGACAGGCGGATCCACATCCTCGTGGTGGACGACGAGCCTCCGCTGACCGAGCTGCTCACGATGGCGATGCGGCTGGCCGGCTGGGAGGCGCTGCCCGCGCACGACGGGGAGAGTGCCGTCAAGCAGGCGCGTGCCGTACTGCCCGACGCGGTCGTCCTCGACTGGATGCTGCCCGACATGGACGGCTTGCAGGTCCTGCAGCGGCTGCGGGCGCTCAGCCCGACGTTGCCGGTGCTGATGCTGACGGCCAAGGACGAGGTCGCCGACCGGATCGCAGGGCTGACGGCCGGCGCGGACGACTACGTCACCAAGCCGTTCAGCCTGGAGGAGATCATCGTGCGGATGCGCGGCCTCCTGCGCCGCTCGGGGGCCGCCCAGGCGCCGCCCGACTCGCGGCTGACGCTCGGTGACCTGGTCATGGACCAGGACACCCACGAGGTGTGGCGGGCGGGCAAGCCGGTCCAGCTCACCCCCACCGAGTTCGAGCTGCTCCGCTTCCTGCTGAACAACCCCCGGCGGGTGCTGAGCAAGACCCAGATCCTGGAGCACGTGTGGGGATACGACTTCGGCGGCAACAGCAACGTGGTGGAACTGTACGTGTCGTACCTGCGCCGCAAGCTGGGCGTGCAGCTGATCCACACGGTCCGCGGGGCTGGCTACGTCGTCAAACCGCCTCGCTGACGAGCCGGGTGGTCGCGGTCGCGATCGTCCTGCTGACGGCGCTGACGCTGGTCATCGCGACCGCCACGACCCTGCAGCTGCACGCCTCGCAGCGTGCCCAGCTCGACGACCGGGTCCGTGACGCGGCCAGGCGCGCGGTGATGGCCGCCTCGCGCATCCCGGGCGACGCGCCCGCCGACTACCTGTTCGTGCCCGGCCAGAGCATCGGCACGTTCGGCGCGCGGCTGCGCGACGGCGCGGTGGCGGAGGCGACCGTGTTGTCGTCGGAGACCGCGATCGACACGGTCGACGCGCCGCCGGCGCTTCTCGGCGTCGGCCGCCGGCCGGTGACCGTGTCGCTGGGCGACGAGCTGGGCGACTACCGCATGGTGGCCGAGCGCGGCCGCACCGGCGACGTGATCGTCACGGGCCTGCCGGAAGCGCCGATGAACGCCACGATCAGCCGCTTCATCGCGATGGAGGCCGTCGTCGCGCTGACCGCCGTCGTGCTGGCCGCCCTGCTGGGCACGGCCATGGTGCGGCGCGCGATGCGCCCGTTGCACCGCCTGGCCGCCACCGCCACCCGCGTCTCGGAGCAGCCGCTGGACCGTGGTGACGTGGTACGGCTGGCACGCGTGCCGGACGCCTACTCCCATCCCGGCACCGAGGTGGGTCAGGTGGGCGTCGCGCTCAACCAGATGCTCGGGCACATCGAGGAGTCGCTGGCCGCCCGGCACGCGGGAGAGGTACGGCTGCGCAAGTTCGTCGCCGACGCCAGCCACGAGTTGCGCACCCCGCTGGCCTCGATCGCCGGCTATGCCGAGCTGGCCGCCCGCGACCCCGGCACCCACGAGCACTCGCTGCGGCGCATCCGCTCGGAGACGACACGGATGACGGCGCTGGTGGAGGATCTGCTGTTGCTGGCCAAGCTAGACGCGGGGCGGCCGCTCGCCCGCGAGGAGCTGGATCTGCGGCCGCTGCTGGTCAACGCGGTGAGCGACGCGTACGCGGCCTCGCGCGAGCACAGGTGGCTGGTCGACTTTCCCGGCGCCGGCCCCGAGCCGGGCCCCGGCGACGACGAGCCGGACGCCACCGAGCCAGACGCCACCGAGCCGGGGGCGCTGGCCGACGACGAGCTGTGCGTGGTCGGCGATGCCGACCGCCTCTACCAGGTGGTGACGAATCTGCTGGCCAACGCCCGTTCCCACACCCCGCCCGGCACCACGGTCACCACGACCCTCACGGTCGAGTCGGGATGGCTGGCGTTGCGGGTGCGCGACGACGGCCCCGGCATCGCCGCCGAGGTGCTGCCCGACCTGTTCGACCGGTTCACGCGTGGGGACGCGGGCCGCTCCCGGCAGGTGGGCGGCACCGGGCTGGGCCTGGCCATCGTGGCGGCGGTCACCGCGGCTCACGGGGGCAGGGTCGAGGTCTCCAGCGTCCCGGGTGACACGGTGTTCACGGTGTGGCTTCCGGGGGCGCGTTCGTAGGGGATTATCCGCCTCCGACAATCGCCTGGCCTGCAGTCATACGGAAACCGCAAATTACCGCCAAATCATCGACTTACTGGACAACCCGTCAGTAAGGTTGCTGATCCGTAGCCCCCCACGATGTCGAGGTGCCGATGGCCCTGACCGGTTTCGTCGGCCGGAAGGCCGGGTCCGCGCTGGGCCAGGTGGGCGAGCTGTTCGTGATCGTCCTGGAGGGCCTGCGCCGCACGTGGGACGTGCGGAACTGGTTCTGGGAGTTCGTCGCGCAGTGCTGGTTCCTGGCCCGCATCACCAGCGTCCCGGTCCTGCTGGTCAGCCTGCCGCTGGGCGCGACGGTGGCCTTACAGGTGGGCGAGCTGGCCTGGCAGCTGGGCGCGGCCAGCGCCACCGGCAGCGCGGTCTTCGTCGGCCTCATCCGCGAGGTCGCGCCGCTGGCCAGCGCGCTGCTCATCGCCGGGGCCGGTGGCAGCGCGATGACCTCCGACATCGGCGCCCGCAACATCCGCGACGAGCTGGCCGCGATGGAGGTCATGGCGGTCAACCCGATCCACCGCCTGGTCACCCCGCGCATGTGGGCGGCCTCGACGGTCGCGGTGTGCCTGTGCCCGCTGGTCATCCTGGCGGGCGCGACCGGTGGCTACTTCTTCAACGTCGTCGTCCAGGGTGTCACGCCCGGCGCCTACTTCGACGGCGCGCTCAGCCTGGTCGTCGGCAGCGACCTGTACGTCACCCTCTTCAAGGCCTGGGTGTTCGGCTTCATCGCCGCCGCGGTCGCCTGCTACAAGGGCATGACCTGCCAGACCAGCCCGGTGGGCGTGGGCAGGGCGGTCAACCAGTCGACGGTCGTGACCTTCATGCTGGTCTTCGCCTTTAACTACGTGATCTCGGCCGTGTACTTCCTCGCCTACCCGCCCAAGGCCTTCTGATGGTCGCCAGGACGGCGGGCGCCAGGGCCGCGCTGAAGGGCCGCGACCTGGCCGAGCGGTTCGCCCAGCTCGGCGACTGGCCGCTGTTCGTGTGGAAGGTGCTGTTCTACGCCGTCCGCGACGTCGTCCTGCGGCTGAAGTACTTCAAGGTCGTCCTACGCCAGATCAGCGACGTGGTCGTGGGTGTCGGCGCGACCGTCATCGGCGGCGGCATGATCTTCGTCGTCTTCACCATGGCCTTCGTCGTCGGCGCCACCGTGGGGCTGCAGGGCTACCAGGGCCTGGCCTCGATCGGCGCCGAGTCGTTCATGGGCCTGGTCGGCAGCTTCGCCAACGTGCGCGAGATCACCCCGATCATCGCCGCCACCGCCCTGGCCGCGCAGGTGGGCTCGGCCTTCACCGCGGAGCTGGGCGCGATGCGCATCTCCGAGGAGATCGACGCGCTGGAGGTGATGGGCATCAACGCCTTCACCTATCTCATCTGCACCCGCGTGGTCGCCGCGCTCGTGGCGCTGATGCCGATCTACCTGATCGCTCTGTTCGCCAGCTTCTTCGCCACCCGCCTGATGTGCACGGTGCTGTTCGGCATGGCGCCGGGCGTCTACGACTACTACTTCTACATCGGGCTGCCGGTCAGCGACATAGTCTTCAGCGTCGTCAAGGTCGGCGTCTTCGCCTTCACGGTGATCGTCATCCACTGCTACCACGGTTTCTACGCCACCGGCGGCCCCGTCGGCGTCGGGGTGGCCGCGGGCCGGGCGATCCGCCAGTCGATCGTCACCATCGTCCTGCTCAACCTGCTGCTGTCGTGGCTCTTCTGGGGCGGCGGCGGAAGCCTGAAGCTGACGGGGTGAGGGCGTGAACCACTCGTTGCCGCTGAGACTGGCCGTCGCCGTGGCCGTCGTGGCCGCGCTGGCCGCCGGAACCTTCTTCGTGGTGCGCGGCGTCACCGAGGTGGCCGGCACCCGGATCGTGGCCATCTTCGACCGGGCCGGCCAGGGACTGGACGCCAACTCGCCGGTCAAGGTGCGCGGCATCACCGTCGGCGACGTGACGGCCGTGACGCTCGATCCGCAGGGCAGGGCCGTGGTCACCATGCACATCGAGCCTGCCGTACGGCTTCCGCAGACGACCACGGCGGCGATCGAGCCCAGCTCGGTCTTCGGCCCCAAGTTCGTCGACCTCAAGCTCGGCTCGGGCGAGAGCACCGGCCCCTACCTGGCCTCCGGCGCGGTCATCCGCGACGGCGAGGAGCCGGTGGACCTGTCCGACTCCCTGGGCGACCTGTACCGGGGCGTCGACGCGGTCGACCCGCGCGAGGTCACCGTCATCGTGCACACGCTGGCCAAGGGCCTGGAGGGCAAGGGCAGGCCGCTGCGCGAGCTCATCGACGACTCCGGCACCGTGATCGAGGTCGCCTACCGTCACCGTGACCGGGCCAGGCGGTTCCTCAGCGACAGCGCCCTGCTGTCGGGCACCTTGCAGGACAAGGGCGACGACCTGGTCCTCATCGCCCGCGACATCAACACCCTCACCCCCGAGCTGCTCCAGCGCGCCGACAAGGTGCGCGTCCTGCTCAAGGAGATCGCCTCCGTCTCCGAGCTGGGCGCCCACGGCCTGCGCAAGCACCGCGGAAACCTGCGCGCGGGCGTGCACTCGGGCGAGCGGGTCGCCTCCCTCGTCTACGCCCAGCTCGGCCTGGCAGGCGACGGCGTGCGCGGGCTGACCACGCTGGTCGACCTGCTCAACGAGCTCATCGAGGCGCCGGGTCCCGGCCAGGCCCACCAGCTGCAGACCGTCTCCTTCCTGCTCGGCGACGTCTGCCAGCTCATCGTCGGCTCCTGCGGCCCCACCGACGGGAGGAAACGATGAGGTCCTCCCGCCTCTGGCTGATGGCGCGCTTCCTGCTGTTCCTGGGTGTGACGCTCAGCCTGATCGTGGTGATCACGATCCAGATCGCGCGGGTCAGCACGGGCGGCGGCTACACCCTGACCGCCGTCTTCGACGACGTCTCCGGCCTGCTCGAAGGCGACCAGGTGAAGATCGCCGGAGCGCCGGTCGGCCAGGTCAGATCGATCCGCGTCGTCGGCGGCCGCGCCGAGGTGGTGCTCGAGGTCGACGAGAAGGTGAGGGTGCCCGCCGACACCGAGGCCGCCGTGCGCTGGCGCAACGCCATCGGCCAGCGTGTGGTCTACCTGGTGCCCGGCACCGCGCCCGGCAGGCTGGCCGCGGGTTCGCGGATCACCCGCACCTCCTCGGTCGTCGACATCGGCGAGCTGGTCAGCGACCTCGGCCCGCTGACCAGGAGCCTCGACCCCGAGCAGATCAACCAGCTGCTCACCGCGGCGGCCAAGGCGCTGCACGGCAACGACAGGAACCTGCCGCGCCTGCTCGACAACGTCAACGACATCACCGGCACGGTCGCCCAGCGCAAGGAAACCATCAAGGAACTGCTGAAGGACTACGCCACCGTCACCGAGGTGGTGGCCAAGCGCCACAAGCAGATCGCCCGGCTGGTCGACAACCTCGTCCTGCTGTCGGAGGGTTTCGCCCGCAACCGCAGGCTCGTCGACGACTCGATCGTGCAGCTGTCGGCCGAGTTCGACACCGCCAACCAGGTGCTCGGCCGCAACGCCCGCGAGCTCGGCCTGCTCACCGACCACCTCACCGGCCTGACCGGCGGCATCCGGCGCAACGTCGGCCGCATCGAGCGCACGATCACCACCATCCAGCCGCTGTTCGAACGGGCCTTCAGCAGCGTCAACCGGGGCCACTACTTCGTCTCGGCGGTGCCCTGCCTGGCGCTCGGCCCCTCGCCGTGCCCCTACGCCATGAACACGCCGCCTCCGCTGCGCGACAGCTACCGGGTCTCCACCGCCAAGGACCTGCGGCGGCTGCTGGTGGGGGGCTGACGATGGCGCCGAAGTCGTTCCGCGACCGCAACCGCGTCCTGGTCGGCCTGGTCTCGCTGGCCGTCCTGTCCGCAATCCTGGTCGGCACCTTCCTCGTCGGCACGCTCGGCGTCTTCGAGGGCGGCTACACCATGTCGGGGATCTTCGCCGACTCCGGCGGGCTCAAGTCCGGCAACGACGTGCGCGTGGCGGGCGTGCGGGTGGGCGAGGTCACCGAGGTGCGCGCCGACTACACCCAGGGCCACGTGGTGGTCACCTGGCGGGTCGACGCCGACGTCCGGCTCGGCCGCCAGACCCGCGCGGACGTCACGCTCTCCAACCTGCTCGGCGGCCGCTACGTCAAGCTCACCGGCGCCGTCTCCGAGCCCTACATCGACCAGCTGCCGGAAGCGCAGCGGGTGATCCCCGCCGACCGCACCGGCGTGCCCACGCTCATCAACGACGCGTTGAAGGACGCCACCCGGCTGGTCCAGCGGCTCGACACCGAGGCGGTCGACGACCTGCTCACCGAGCTCGGCAAGATCGACACGAGCAGGCGCGGGCGCATCACCCGGCTGCTGAAGAACATCGGCGACCTGTCCGACACCATCAGCCAGAGCGAGCCGCAGCTGCAGAAGCTCCTCGACAACGGCAACCGCATCATCGACGTGCTGGAGAAGAAGGACAAGGAGATCAACCGGCTCATCGACGCCTTCGACGTCATGCTGGCCGAGCTGCGCTCGCGCCGCGACGAGCTGCGCCTGCTCCTCGGCTCCGGCAGCGAGCTGGTCACCAGCACCACCCGGCTGATCAGCGAGCACGAGAAGAGCCTCATTCAGGTGCTCGACGACAACCGCGCCATCACCACCCGGCTGGCCGCCACCAAGGCCCAGTTCAACGGCGTTCTCGCCTGGGTCGGGCCGACCTTCTCCGGCCTGGCCACGATGGGCGGCCAGGGCCCGTGGATCGAGGCGATCGCCGCCGGGCTCGGGCCGATCAACCCCGAGGTGATCGGCGCCATCGCCAGGGATCGGAGTGACGCCCGATGAGCTTCCCTCGTACGGCGGGCAGACGGCTGACAGCCGTGGCTGCCGCTCTCCTGCTCCTGCTCACCGGCGGCGGCTGCACCCTGTTCGGCCCCCAGCCGCTCCGGCTGACCGCGATCTTCTCCTCCGCGCCCTCGCTCTACGAGCAGGCCAGGGTCAAGGTGATGGGCCTGGACGCCGGATACGTCGAGCGCATCGCCATCGAGGGCGACAGGGTGCGCGTGGTGCTCTCGATCGACCCGCGGATCCCGCTCCCCTCGGACGTCAAGGCGGTCGTCGCCCCGCAGAACACCCTGGGGGAGCGCAACGTCGTGCTCCACCCGCCGTGGAAGCCTGGCGACCAGCGGATCCAGGCGGGCGCCACCATCCCCCTCGACCGCACCGACCTGCCGGTGGAGATCGACGACGCGCTCGACGCCTTCACCAGGCTCACCGAGGCCCTGGACGCCGACAAGGTCGGCGACGTGACGAGCGACTTCGCCGACGGCATCGACGGCCGCGGCAAGGCGATCAACAACGCGCTCGACGACACCGCCAAGCTCACCGGCACCCTGGCCAAGCAGGACCAGCAGCTCATCGACCTGGCCAAGGGCCTCAACCGGCTGGCCGCCAACCTCAACAGCCGCGAGCGGCAGGTGAAGTCCACCATCGACGCCTTCGCCGACGCCAGCGCGATCCTCGCCGAGGAACGGCAGCGGCTCAAGGGCTTCATCGAGGGCATGGCGGGCTTCGTCCGGCGCGGCGACGTGCTGATCGAGGCCTACAGCGAGCGGCTGCCGCAGGCCGCTGGCACCCTGGCCGAGCTGGTGCTGGTGGTCCGCGCCAACAGCGACTCGATGGCCAAGGCGATCAAGGGCTCGGCCGACTTCGCCGACGTGCTGGTCGAGGCGTGGGACAGGGAGAACCACCTGCTGAAGATCCGCGTGGTGCTCAACGCCATGACCAGGGCCTGGCTGACGCCGCTGTTCGAGGCGCTCAACCTGGGCCGGGTGCCGTGCCTGCCGGGCGGGCTGAGCAACTGTGCGAGAAGCCGATGAGAAGGGCCGTCGCGATCCTCGCGCTCCTGGCCGCCGGGGGTTGCTCGATCCAGACGCTCGGCGCCGGGGGCGGCGGCTACACCCTGTCGGCGGTCTTCACCGACGTGCAGAGCCTGGTCGCCGGGCACAGCGTGCAGATCGCCGACGTGAGGGTCGGCACCGTGACCGCGGTCGCGCTGGAGGGCTACCAGGCCAAGGTGACGATGTCGATCGAGTCGGTGGACCAGGTGCCGGTCGGCACCACCGCCACCGTCGCCAAGACCTCGATCCTCGGCGAGAACTACGTGCAGCTCGTGCCGCCCGGGGCCCTCGACGCGGGGCCGTACCTGAAAAGCGGCTCGACCATCACCGACACCAGCGTCGAACCCGACATCGAGCAGGTCACCGAGCGGGCGGGGCCGCTCATCGAGGCGCTCGGCGCGCAGGACGTCAACGCCATCCTCGACGCCGCCTCGACGGCGTTGTCGGGCAAGGGCGACGACGTCAACAAGCTGATCAAGCAGACGGCGCTGGTGACCGACGCCTACGCCGCCGCGCGCCAGGACATCGCCACCACCGTCGACGCCCTGGCCAAACTGGGCGACGACCTGGCCAAGGGCAGCAAGGATCTCGACAGGCTGCCCGGCGAGCTGGCCCGCGCCACCGAGCGCGTGCACCACGGGCGCAAGCACATCAAGCAGGCCCTCGCCGCGCTGACGGAGCTGGCCGAGGAGGCCAACACGACCGTGTACCCGCGCCACGCCGCCCGCCTGCGAGAGCTGCTGCGCGAGCTCGACGGCATCACCTCGGCGATGGTGCGCGGCAAGGAGGACCTCAAGACGCTGGTGGACCGCATGCAGAAGTTCATCGACGCGCCGCCCATCACCGTCAACGGGCAGGTGCTCATCTACGTGTGGCTGAAGGGGCTCATCCTGCCGGGCGGCCAGACCGTCCCCAACGACCCCAAGGTCACCCGCGGCCCGGAACCCAACCGGGCCGAGGACTTCCGCCTGCTGATGGAGCCGCCGCGATGAGGAACCGGGTCTACCTCAACCTCGCCGTCTTCGCGATCCTCGGCATCGTGATGACCGTCTGGGCGTTCAGCACGATCATCAAGCTCGACGTGATCGAGCGGCCCTACCGGGTCGAGGCCGAGTTCGCCTCCTCCCCCGGCCTGGTGCACGGCTTCGACGTCGCCTACCTCGGCGTGCGTGTCGGCAGGATCGGCGACGTACGGCTCGCGCCCGGCAAGATCGTCGTGGGACTCGACATCGACAAGGAGATCAGGCTGCCCAGGTCGGTCACCGCGGAGGTGCGCCGCAAGTCGGCGATCGGCGAGCCGTACGTGGAGCTGACCCCGCCCAAGACCGGCGCGGGCGGACCGGTGCTGGCCGCCGGCGACCTCATCCCGCTGGCCAGGACCTCCGTGCCGCTCGACTACCGCAAGCTGTTCCAGGGGGTCGGCAGGCTGCTCAACGCCGTGCCGCCCGAGGACGCGCGGACCATCACCCACGAGCTGGCCGTCGCCCTGGAGGGGCGGGCGCCCGACATCCGCGCCATCATCGACGACGCGCACGACGTCACCGACACCCTGGCCGACAACTCCAAGGTGCTCGACGAGCTGGCCGTGGAGCTGACCAGGCTCACCCACACGCTGGCGGGCGAACGGCACAAGATCTCCTCGGCCATCCGCGACACCGGCCTGGTCACCGACTCCGTCGTCGACGCGCGCACCGACCTGTACGCCTTCCTGGACCAGGGACCCGGCGTGTTCGCCCAGCTCCACGAGCTCATGCTGAAGGCCAGGCCCGGCTTCTCGTGCGCGCTGACCGCCGCGGGGCTGCCGCACCGGCCGGCCTTCTCCGCCGAGTCCGAGCGTTACGCCCACCATCTGCTCGGGCTGGTACCCACCACGCTCGCCCTGGCCGACGACATCAGCGACCGGCAGGGCAACACGACGTACGGGCGCAACACGTTCATCTTCAGCGTGCCGGGCGGCCCGACGCCCGCCTACGAGTACGCCGACCCGCTGGGCCCGCCGGCGGTGCCCGGCGTGCGCTCGTGCCCCAAAGCCGTGGCCGCCGAGCACTCCCACCCCGACGCCGCCGTGCCCGGCGGCGAGCGCGAGCGGGAGGAGCCGCAGGAGCGGCAGGTACGGCGGGCCGCGCCCACGCAGGACGAGACGACCGAGCCCGAGCCGACGCTCGAGCCCCTGGAAACCACATCCAGCAGCCCCAAGAAGGTGGCCGCCCCCGCCCCGCTGGACACCACTCCGCTGATTGTGGCGATTTTCCTCGCAGTCGCGGCAAGCGGTGGCATCGTGGGCTGGATCGCCGTGGGCCGGGCGGCCCGCCGCCGTGGAACGGAGTAGCAGTATGCCTTCCGAGCAGGACGTTGCCGTCGGCCAGAAGCCCGCGGTCCGGCGAGCCTGGCGCATCACGCCCAAGCCTCTCCCGCTGAGCGAACCCGCAGACGAGGTAGCGGACGAGGCCACGGACACGGACACGGCCACGGACGAGACGGCGGATGATGGCGCGAGCGAGCAGGCCGCCGAGGGTGGTGCGCCGTCCACCGCCGCACCGTCCAGCGTCCCACCGGCCAACGGTGTCTCGTGGACGCGGTGGATCACGGCCGCCGTAGCCGTCGTGGCGGTGCTGGCGCTGACCGGATTCGCCCTCATCCAGTGGATCGGCGCCGGCCAGGCCCGCGACGCCCAGGCCCGCCTGGAGGCCGACCGCACCCTGCGGCTGGAGGTCTCCGAGGCCGCCCACAACTTCGCCCAGGCCCTGCTCACCTACGACTACCAGGATCTGCCCTCCGCCAGGGCCAAGCTGCGCGACCTGGCCACCGGCGACTTCCAGACCCTGTACGACCAGGAGTTCGGCGGCGCGATGGAGCAGGTCATCATCAAGCTGAAGGCCGTCTCCCAGGCGACCTCCCGCGAGGTCTACCTCGCCGACGTCAGCGAGACCACGGCCAGGGCCATCGTGGTGGTCGACTCCCAGGTCAAGTCCGAGCAGGCGATGCGGGTGGTGAGCGACTCCCACCTGAAGCTCCTGATGATCAAGGAGCCCGACGGCTGGAAGGTCCAGGAGGTGACGGTGCTCGGCGCGGCCAAGGAGCAGGAGACGCCGCTGGGCGACCCGCAGAAGACCACGCCGAGCCCCGAACCTTCGAAGAAGGACTAGTAGACGGCCACGCCGTAGGCGTTGAGCGCCTCGATGACCGGCTGGAAGAAGGTCGTGCCGCCGGTCGTGCAGTTACCGCTGCCGCCCGAGGTCAGGCCGAGCGCGGTGCCGCCGGAGAACAGGGGTCCGCCGCTGTCGCCGCCCTGGGCGCAGACGGTGGTCCTGATCATCTGGTAGACGCTGCCCTGGGCGTAGTTGACGGTGGCGTTGAGCGCGGTGACGGTGCCGCTGCGCAGGCCGGTCGTGCTGCCGCTGCGCTGCACGGACTGGCCGACGTAGGCGTTGCCCGCGCCGGTGATGTCACGCGAGCTGCCGTTGTAGAGGTTGACGCTGCCCGGCTTGGCGATGCTCGTGTTGGTGTAGCGCACGATGCCGTAGTCGTTGCCCGGGAAGCTGCTGCCCGTCCTGGTGCCCAGGACCGTGGTGCGCGAGGAGTTGGCGTACCACGTCGAGCCGATGTTGGTGCAGTGGCCCGCGGTCAGGAAGTACGTCGTCGATCCGCTGCGCACGTTGAAGCCGAGCGAGCAGCGGGAGGATCCGGTGTAGATGGCGTCGCCGCCCTGGATGAACAGGTCGAATGTGCCCGCCTGGTTCTCGGTGCGCACGGCGGGTCCGGCCGCGGCGCGCTCGACGCTCTTGGCCGCCTCCTCGTCGTTGAGCTGCTTGACGATGGCCTCGACACGCTGGCGCTGGCCGGCGTCGACGGACTCGTCGAACCAGACGACGACCTGGTTGGTGGCCGGGTCGACGGCCCATGCCGTACCGACGACGCGGGCGGCGCGGTCGAGCCTGCGCATGATCTTGTCGAAGTCGTCGGAGCTGCGGACCACCTTCTTCGGGATCGCTCCGGCGGCCAGGACGGCCTGCGCGTCGGCGTCGTCGGTGATCGTGACGACGAGTTTGCCCTGCGCGTGATCGAAGTACGAGCCGGCGTCACGCACGCCCAGCTGCGCGTCGAGCGTGGTGGCGGCCAGGGCCGCCGGGTCGGCCGCCTCCGGCGTCGGCGGGGTCGCCTGCGCCGTCGGCGAGAGGATGAGGGATCCGGTGAGCAGAGCGGCCGCGGTGACGATCAGCCCTGCTCGCGGGGGACGGATGCTCATGTGCGGAGCCTCCTGGGGGATGCCGGCCAGCCCCGTCGGCTGGCCTCGGGGGGTAGGTCGGGAGGGCGCCTCTCCCGGGTACCGCCCCAATATGAATAACCTCAAGTGGTTACACAAGGCCCATTTACAAGATTTACTAGCATTTGTAATGACAAATCACCCTTCCGTCGGAGGCTAGGCTGGCCCGATGGAGCAGGCGGTGATCATGGCGGCGCGGTCGGGCGACGTCGGCGGATCGATGGACTGGCTGACCGAGGCCGAGCGCGAACGGGCCGAGCGGTTCCTGCGCGACGACGACCGCGTCACGTTCGTGGCGGCCCACCTGCTCGTACGGCAGTGCGCCGCCCACTACCTAGGCCTCGATCCCGCCACGGTGACGCTGCTGCAGCACTGCCCCGTGCACGGCCCCGGTCACGGCGTGCCGTACCTGGAGCAGGCCCCCGAGCTCGGCGTCAGCCTCAGCCACACGCGCGGCTACGTGTGCGCCGCCGTCGGCCCCGGCCGGGTCGGCGTCGACGCCGAGCGGGTGCCCGACGGGCCGCTGGTGGAGGTGTTGGTCACACAACTGTGCGCCCCCGGCGAGCACGTGTCCGACAACCGGGAGCTGATCAGGTTGTGGACCCGCAAGGAAGCCCTGGTCAAACGGGGTGAACTCACTCTCGACTCGCTCTCCTCGATGCCCTGGAGCCCGACCGGGCACCTGCTGGAGTGGGAGGAGCCCGACGGGGTGATGGCCGCCTCGATTACCGATGCCCCACCTCTGCGGATACGCTGAGGGGGTGTTCTACAAGAAGCCCATCGAAGAGCGGATCGCCGAGCGGGTGGCCAAGCGCAAGCCGCTCGAAGAGGGCAAGACCTTCGAGCACGGTCCGGCCAAGTTCGTGTTCATCTCCCTGATCACGATCGTCGTCGTCATGCACGTCGTCGGCATCGCGATCGTCATGGCCCTCGACGTCTAACGCCTGCTCGGAGTCGGATCCAGGAAGACGTGCGCGACGCCCGGCACCCGGGCGCGCAGCCGCTGGTCGACCTCCTCGCAGGCACGTTCCACCCCGGCCGCGCTGGCCTCGTCGGTGAAGTCGACCTTGGCGGCGACCAGCACCTCGTTCGGCCCGAGGATCATGGTGAGCAGCTCGACCACGTCCTCGACCTCGGGCTGCTCCATCAGCACCGTGCGGATCAGCCCCTCGATCGTGCGCGGCGCCGACCGGCCGATCAGCAGCGAGGCGTTGGCGACGATCAGGCTCAGCGCCACCGCCAGCAGCAGCACGCCGATGGCCACCGAGGCCAGGCCGTCCCAGAGCGCCGAGCCGGTGAGCTGGCTGCCCAGCAGGCCCAGCGCCGCCAGCACCAGACCGATCAGCGCCGCCGTGTCCTCCAGCATGACCGCCTTGAGCGCGGTGTCGGGCGTGGCGCGCACGAGCCGGAACGAGCTGACGTTCCACTTGCGGGCCTCGCCGCGCACCTGCGACAGCCCGCGCAGGAACGAGACGCTCTCGATCACGAACGACACGGCCAGCACGATGTAGGACAGGGTGAGGTCGGACAGGTCCTCGCCGTGGGAGATGGTGTGCAGGCCGTGCGTGATCGAGAAGCCCGCCCCCCCGACCAGGGTGGCGCCCGCCGCCAGCAGCGCCCAGAAGTAGCCCGCGGGGCCGTGCCCGAACGGATGGCGCCGGTCGGCGGGCTTGGCGCCCGAGCGCACCGCCACCACGAGCAGGACCTCGGTCACGGTGTCGGCGAAGGAGTGCGCGGCCTCCGACAACATCGCCGCCGAGCCGCTGATCAGGCCCGCGACCAGCTTGGCCACGGCGATGGCCAGGTTGGCCAGGCCCGCCACGACGACCGTGATCAGGCTTTCTCCCGAGCTGTCACTCATGGTAGATCATCGTACGCATCCGGTTATCCCACCTTGCGGTACATTCAGATCATGAGTGCGCCAAGGTGGTTGAGCCAGGCAGAACAGCAGGCCTGGCGTGCGCATCTGGTGGTGCACAAGCTGCTGATGCACCGACTCGATCGCGAGCTGCACGAGTTCGGGTTGTCGATCAACGACTACGAGATCCTCGTGAACCTCTCCGAGAGTCCAGGCCATCGCATGCGCATGAGCGACCTGGCCGACGCCACGATCCAGTCGCGCAGCAGGCTGTCGCACCAGATCTCCCGCATGGAGGCCAAGGGCCTGGTCACCAGGGAGGAGTGCGCCGACGACCGGCGCGGCACCTTCGCGGTGCTCACCGACAACGGCTGGGACACGATCAAGGAGGTCGCTCCCCACCACGTCGCGGCGGTGCGCGAACACTTCGTCGACCGGCTCAGCACCGACCAGCTGACCGAGATGCAACGGGCATATGCCCCGATCGTGGAACATCTCAAGAGCCTGCGCTCGTAGACTCCCCTCATGGTGAAACGGCTCCTGCTCCTGCTGGTCGCGCTCATGGTTTCCACCGCATGCGCGGGTGGCGGCGAGACGGCACTCCCCTCCGGGCCCGACCTGATGAAGAAGACGGCCGACGCGATGAAGGCGGTCAAGTCGGCTTCGTTCTCCATAGCCACAGAAGGCACCCCGCAGGTGCCGCTGCGCAAGGCCGACGGGCGTATCACGTCCGCGGGCGACGCCGACGGCACGATCTCCGTCGAGGTGTTCGGGCAGCTCACGGAGATGAACTTCGTGCTGCAGGGCGACACGGTCTACTTCAAGGGACCGACCGGCTCCTACCAGAAGATGCCCCGCGCCCAGCTGATGCAGCTGCTGCAGTACGACCCCTCCATGGTGCTCAGCCCGGACAAGGGCGTCTCCACGCTGCTGGCCGCCGCCACGAACCCCACCGTCGACGGCGAGGAGGGCGGCGCGTACAAGGTCACCGCGGCGCTGACCAAGGCGCAGCTGGCCACGCTGGTGCCCGGCGTCACCCAGGACGTCAGCGCCCAGCTGCTGGTCGACAAGGCCACGTCGCGACTGACCAAGGTCACCCTGCCGCTGCAGGGCGGCTCGGTGATCGTGTCGCTGTCCGACTACGACGCCGCCGTCACCGTCACCCCGCCGCCGGTCGGATGAGGCGTCTGGCTCTCGCGGCGGGCGGCGCGGTCGTCCTGCTCGCCGCGCTCGACGCGTACGTCGTCGTCACGGTGCTGCTCGACATCGCCAACACCGTCGGCGTGCCGGTGAACCGGCTGGAGCGCATCACGCCGGTGGTGACGGGCTTCCTGCTCGGCTACATCGCGGCGATGCCGCTGCTCGGGCAGCTGTCCGACCGGTACGGCAGGCGTCCGCTGATCCACGCGTGCCTGGCCGCCTTCGCGATCGGCTCGCTGATCACCGCGCTCAGCACCGGGCTGTGGACCGTCGTCGCGGGGCGTGCGCTGCAGGGGATCGCGGGCGGGGCGCTGCTGCCGATCACGATGGCGCTCATCGGCGACCTGTGGCAGGAGCGCGAGCGGCCGGTGGCCCTCGGGGCGGTGGGGGCGGCCCAGGAACTGGGCAGCGCGCTCGGGCCGCTGTACGGCGGATTCCTGGCGCTGGCGTTCGGGAGCTGGCAGGCGATCTTCTGGATCAACCTGCCGCTGGTGGCCCTGGCGGCGATCGCCGTCCAGCTGACGGTCCCCGGCGGCGTCCGGCCGAGCCCGGCCCTCGCCACGACGAGCACCGCGCACGGGAAGGACGTCCGCGTACGGCCCGCGCCGAAGATCGACCTCACCGGCGGCCTCCTGCTCGCCACCTGCCTGGCCCTCCTCGTCGTCGGCCTCTACAACCCCGACCCCGCCAAGGCCGTGCTCCCGCCGTGGGGCCTGCCGCTCATCGCCGCCGGCCTGGCCGTCGCCGGGGCGTTCGTCTGGTGGGAGATCCGCTCCCCCGTCCGGGTGCTCGACCTGTCGGGCACCCGCAAGGGGCCGTTGCTGGCCACGCTGGGCGTCAGCTTCACCACCGGCGCCGCGCTGCTGGTCACGATGGTGTTCGTCCAGCTGGCCGCCCAGACGCTGCTGGGCCTGCCGCCGCTGGAGGCCTCGCTCGTCCTGGCCCGCTTCCTCATCGCCCTGCCCGTCGCCGCGCTGCTGGGCGGCTGGCTGGCACGGCGGGCGGGCGAGTGGCCGGTGACGGTGGCGGGCATGCTGCTGGCCGCCGTCGGCTATGTCCTGATGTACCAGTGGCCACTCGACCTGAAGAACCACCCGATCGACATCGCCCTGATCGTCGCGGGCGCCGGCCTCGGCCTGGTGATCGCCCCGGTCTCCTCGGCGGTCCTGCGCACCACACCGGCCGAGCAACACGGCGTCGCCTCGGCCGCGGTGGTCGTGGCCCGCATGATGGGCATGCTGATCGGCGTCGCGGCGGTGTCGTCGTGGGGCTTCTACCGGTTCCAGTCGCTGACCGCGGATCTTGATACCCCGCTCCCGGTAGGTGTCGACGCGATCACCTACGCCAGGCAGATGGCCGAGTACGCCGCGAAGATCAACGCCGCCCTGCACGTGGAGTACACCGAGATGTTCCTCGTCACGGGTGTGCTGTGCGTACTCGGGGTGGTCCTGGCGATCTTCATGCGGGAGCGCTAGTTGGGCCTTGCCCGCGTCGTCGGCCGGGACTACCATCACGGCAACTCTTAGGAAACTTTCCTAAAAGAAAGCCGCCTCACCCCCCACGAGGTCCATGATGAGAGCCTGGAAGCCGGCGGCCCTGGCCGCGCTGCTCCTGGGCGCCTTACTGGCGCCCGCCTCCCCCGCCCACGCCGCCAACATCGTGACGAACCCCGGCTTCGAGAGCGGGTTGAGCGGCTGGACCTGCTCAGCCACCTCAGGAGCCCAGGCGGTCACCACACCCGTGCACGGCGGCACCCGCGCCCTGCAGGCGACCCCCGCCGGCAGCGACACCGCCCGCTGCCAGCAGACCCTCGCCGTCCAGCCCGGCCAGGCCTACACGCTGTCGGCCTGGGTGCGCGGCGCCTACGTCTTCCTCGGCGCCACCGGCACCGGGATCAACGCCAGCACCTGGGGCTCGCCCGGAGCCGCCTGGTCGCAGCTGACCACCTCGTTCACCACCGGCACCGGGGTGAACAGCGTGACCATCCACGTCAACGGCTGGTACGGCCAGGGCGCCTACCACGCCGACGACGTCGTCCTGGACGGTCCGCCCGGGCAGGGCCAGCCGCCTGCCGTACCGACAGGGCTCACCGGGACCGGCGGCATGAACATGGCCCGGCTGACCTGGACCGCCGTCACCGGCGCGACGGGCTACAACATCTTCCGCAACGGCACGCGCGTCGGCTCGGCCACGGAGGCGGCCTACACCGACAACCCCAGCCCCGGCACCTACAGCTACCGGGTCAGCGCCACCAACGCCGCCGGCGAGTCGGCGCAGTCGGCGGCCGTCTCGGTGACCGTCGGCAACGACGTGCCCCCGCCGCCGCCCGCGCCCACCGGCCTGACCGGCACGGTCAGCGGCTCGGCGGTCTCGCTGTCCTGGAACGCCGCCCCCACCGCGACCGGCTACCACCTCTACCGAGGCACGACGCGCGTCGCGACGGTCACCGGCACCGCCGCGACCGACTCCCCCGGACCCGGCACGCACACCTACCACGTCAGGGCCTTCCACACGAGCGGCGTGGAGTCGGCGGCGTCCAACCAGGTGTCGGTCACCGTCGCGGGCAACCCGGGCACGCTGCCCAAGCGCGTGATGGTCGGCTACCTGCACGCCTCCTTCGCCAACGGCTCCGGCTACATCCGCATGGCCGACGTGCCCAACGAGT
Organism: Nonomuraea soli; assembly: GCF_013761175.1. Taxonomy (GTDB): domain Bacteria; phylum Actinomycetota; class Actinomycetes; order Streptosporangiales; family Streptosporangiaceae; genus Nonomuraea; species Nonomuraea soli. The sequence goes on along the minus strand of NZ_JACDUR010000001.1, from coordinate 1,269,587 downwards.
GGGACGTCATCAACCTGGCCTTCGGCGAGCCGACCTCGGTCACCTCCGGCGACATCAGGTTCCGCCAGTGCCCGGTCGCCGAGTGCCCCAACGTCGAGTCCGAGGCCGACTTCATCGCGGGCATCCGCGCCAAGCAGGCGCTCGGCAAGAAGGTGCTGATCTCGATCGGCGGCCAGAACGGCCAGGTCCAGCTCACCACCACGGCCGCACGTGACGCGTTCGTCTCCAGCGTGTCGGCGATCATCGACAGGTACGGGCTCGACGGCCTCGACATCGACTTCGAGGGCCACTCGCTCTACCTCAACGCGGGCGACACCAACCTGTCGGCGCCGACCACCCCGGTGATCGTCAACCTGATCGCCGCGCTGCGCACCCTGAAGTCCAGGTACGGCTCGCGGTTCGTGCTGACGATGGCGCCGGAGACCTTCTTCGTGCAGCTCGGTTACCAGTTCTACGGTCCCGGCACCGGCGGCGCCGACTCGCGCAGCGCCTCCTACCTGCCGGTCATCCACGCCATGCGGAACGACCTGACCCTGCTGCACGTGCAGGACTACAACTCCGGGCCGATCATGGGCCTCGACAACCAGTACCACACCATGGGCACCCACGACTTCCACGTCGCGATGACCGACATGCTGCTCGCGGGCTTCCCCATCAGGGGCGACGTCAACAACGTCTTCCCCGCGCTGCGCCAGGACCAGGTGGCCATCGGCCTGCCCGCCGCGCCGTGGGCGGGCAACGGCTTCACCACCGTGGCCGAGGTGCAGAAGGCCTTCGACTGCCTGGCCAAGGGCACCAACTGCGGGCCGTACAAGCCCCGTGGGGTCTACCCGAACCTGCGCGGCCTGATGACCTGGTCGATCAACTGGGACAAGTACAACGGGTTCGAGTTCTCCCGCAGCCACCGCGCCTACCTCAACGCGCTGGGCTGAGCCACGCGCGTCACCCTGGCCCTCGCCGTGCCGGCGGCGAGGGCCAGCGTCACTCCCGCCAGGGTCAGCCACAGGCCCCGCGCTCCGGCCGACTCCAGCAGCCACGTGCCCGCCAGCGGTGCGATCACGGTCGCGAAGCCCCAGCAGATGCCGTAGAAGGCCAGGTAGCGCCCGCGGGCGTCGTCGGGGGCGAGATCGGCGACGATCGCCATCAGCCGGCCCATGAGGAACAGCTCGCCGACACCGCCGAGAACCGTGAACGCGACGAGCTCGGGCAGCGAGTCCGCGAAGCCGTACCCGACGAGGTTGGCGGCCAGCAGCACGAATCCCAGCGTCAGGCTCTGGCGGCGCACGAAGGGCTGGCCGGCGATGAGCGTGAGCGCGGCGACCGTGGACAGGATGCCCGCGTCGGCGGGCACCGGCAGCGTCAGCGGCAGCACCATGACGATCGTCATGTAGACGGTCGCGAAGACCGTGCCGATCCCCAGCATCGCCAGCAGCGCGCGGTCGCGCCACACGGCGGACCGGGCGGGGCCGCGGCGGGCGGGACGGTCGGCGGGCAGCACCAGGCGCACGACGATCGCGCAGGCCAGGCACGTCACCGCGTCCACGACGAACAACCAGCGCAGATCCCACCGTCCCACGGCCGCCGCGATCAGGCCCGCGCCCAGCCCGGCCGCCGCCATCGCCGCGTTGAGCAGGCTGTAGGCGCGGGTGCGCAGGGCCACGGGCACCTCGTCGGCGATCATCGCCTGGCTGGGCGGCTCGTAGAGCTCGAAGGCCAGCCCGAGCAGGACCGCGAAGACGGTCAGCACGGCGAGCGAGGGCGCCACCGCGATGCCCGCCTGGGCGACGGCACAGCCGAGCAGCCCCAGCAGGATCGTCGTGCGCCGCCCGACACGGTCGGCCAGATAGCCGCCCAGCAGCCGCGAAGGGATCGTCGCCACGCCGAAGGCCGCCGCGACCAGCCCCGCCGTGGTGGCGGGCACGCCGAACTCGGTGGCGACCAGCACGGTCAGGAACGTCATCGAGAACGCGCCGAGGCGGTTGATCGCCCTGGCCCCGATGAGCAGCCAGACGGTACGCGGCATAGGATGACCTCCGAAACGTGTTTCGCCGGTCACTATGCCTTGCGAAGGGATGACCAGTCAAATGCTGTTCGATGGTCACATCGTGAATCTGCTGGACGCCTCGGTGTCCCTGGTCAACCTGCTCACCGACGGCCACGCCCGCGGCCGTCCCTACACCGCGCCCCGCGGCCCCGACCTGCCCGCCGCCATCGGCGCCGCGCTGCCGACCAGGGCCACGGTGACCGACCGGGAGGCCGCGAGGTTCGTCGGCACGGCGCTGGAGATGCGCAAGGTCTTCGACGCCGCGCACGCCGGAGACCTCGACACCGCCGCCACCGTGGTCAACACCCTGCTGCTGGCCACCGGCGCCCGGCCGCAGCTCGAAAAGGCGCCGGGCGAGCCCTGGCAGGTGCACTTCCACGGGCCCGACGACACCGTGGCCGTGGGGTGGAGCGCGGGCTGCGCGGCGAGCCTGGCGCTCGCGATCGGCTCCGACCTGGGCGGGCGGCTCGGCGTCTGCCAGGCGGCCGAGTGCGACCGGGTCTACGTGGACGGCTCGCGCAACGGGGCGCGGCACTTCTGCTCCCCTGCCTGCCGCAGCCGCACCAAGGCCGCCGCCTTCCGCGAAAGGCAGCGGCCCTGAGCCCAGTGATCAGCCCAGTGATCAGCCCAGTGATCAGCCCTGGGAGAGCCCTGCGGTTAGGGCGAGAGCCGGTGCAGGTCGCGCGGGAACAGCGCCGCCTGCCGGACGTTCGGCAGGTCCGCCAGCCGCGACACCCACCGCTCCAGGCCGATGGCGAAGCCGCCGTGCGGCGGCATGCCGTGGGCGAAGGCCGACAGGTAGCCCTCGTACGGCTCCACCGGCTCACCACGCTCGTCCAGAGCGGCCAGATAGTCGGCGTACCGGTGCAGCCGCTGGCCGCCCGTCACCAGCTCCATCCCGCGGAAGAGCAGGTCGAAGCCGTTGGAGTAGCCGGGCCTGTCCGGGTCGGGATGGGTGTAGAACGGCCGCTTGACCATCGGGTAGCCGGTGACGAAGACGAACTCCGAGCCGTGCTCGCGCAGCGCCCACTCCGACAGTGCCCGCTCCTGCGCCGGTGAGAGGTCGGGCTCGCCGTCGTCGCCGGTAAGCGCCTTGGCCTCGGTGAAGTGCAGCGCGGGGATCTCCTGCGGCACGTGCGGCAGCCCGACGGCGTGGCCGCGGTGCCGTACCGACTCGACCATCCCGGACAGCACCTCGCGCAGCACCGCCATGACGTCGCGGTGGTCGCGCACGAAGCCCAGCTCGACGTCCAGCGAGGTGTACTGCGCCAGGTGCCGCGCGGTGTCGTGCGGCTCGGCGCGGAAGACCGGGCCGACCTCGTAGACGCGCTCGAACACGCCGACCATCATCTGCTTGAAGAACTGCGGCGACTGCGCCAGATAGGCCGTGCGGCCGAAGTAGTCGACCGGGAAGACGTTCGCGCCCGACTCCGTCGCCGACGCGACGAGCTTGGGCGTGTGGATCTCGGTGAACCCGGCGCCGTCGAGCGTCGCGCGGAAACCCGACACGCTCGCGCCGGAGATCTCCAGCACCGCGCGCAGCGCCGGATGCCTGAGCGCCACGGGCGCGTGGTCGAGGACCGTGGGCAGCGCGGCGGGTACGGCAGGGCGGAACAGGTCGAACGGCGGCGCCTGGGCCGGCTCCGACAACACGGTGATCTCCGGCTCGACCAGCTCGACCCCGCCCGGGGCCTGCGGGCTGGCGACGACCGTGGCGGTGACCTCGACGACGCTCTCCTCGGGCGGCAGCTCGCCCTCGTGGACGACCACCTGGGCGAGCCCGGCGCGGTCGCGGACGATCAGGAACGAGACCGACTTCAACCGGCGGCGGCGATGGACCCAGCCGGCGATCGTGACGGAGTGTCCCGCGTGCTCGGTGAGCGCGGCGGACAGGACACGTGACATCTTCACACCTCCTCAGAGTGAGCCCTGGGAGGTGCGGGCGAGCAGGGACACTCGCGGTGCCACCACACCTTCGCCGCCGGACCGGCGGCCTCTTGCCGTGCGCGCGCCGTCGCGAGGGAGTGTCTTCGCCCGTGGACGCGGGGCCGCCTTCCCAGCTGCCGGCGGCTCTCTCGGCCCGCGTGCTCCTCGGGGTACTCGGTTCCCTCAGCGCGTTGCCGACGAGCATAACCACCGCCACCGGCGACGGCCAACCGGATTCCGGCGGCGAACCGGATTCCGGCGGCGCCGAACCGGATTCCGGCGCCGTCGACCGGCCAGATCCCCAGCGCGCCCCGGCCGACGGGATCGCCAGAGTGGAGTAGGGCATACTCATGCCCCGCCCTGGCGCTGCCGCGACCCTGGGCTCATGAGAGGACATCTGGCCGCGCTGGCGGCGGCGGCCCTGCTGGCGGCGGGGTGCCAACCGGCGCCCGTGAACGCCCGGCCGATCGCGGAACCGCTGCCCCGGCCCACCGCGCCGATCGAGGTCCCGGCCGCCACGGCCGAGCTCGCGACCTGCTCCGAGCGCTGCTACACCGTGTGCTACACCGAGACGGACGTGCCCGCCTGCATGCTCGTCAGCGTCTACGCGGGCATGCTCTACCTCGAAGAGCACGAAACCACGGTCGTCCCCGACGACCGCGGTCTCGTGCGCCTGCCGCACGGTGGGCTGATCAGGCTGCCGCCCGAGCTCAGGGCTTCTTTCGCTTCTCCCTGATCTTCATGGTCACCTCGATCGGAGAGCCGGCGAAGCCGAACTCCTCACGGATGCGCCGCTCGATGAAGCGCCGGTAGGTCTCCTCCAGCCAGCCCGAGGTGAACAACACGAACTTGGGCGGCTCGGTGGAGGCCTGCGTGGCGAAAAGGATCTTCGGCTGCTTGCCGCTGCGCACCGGAGGCGGCGTCTGCTGCACCAACTCGGTGAGGAAGGCGTTGAGCCTGGAGGTGGGCACCCGAGTCGCCCACGAGTCGAGGGCGGTCTCGATCGCCGGGACCAGCCGGTCGACGTGGCGGCCGGTGAGCGCGGAGATGTTGACACGCAGCGCCCACGGGGTGCGCACGAGCTGCCGGTCGATCTCCTTCTCCAGGTAGTAGCGCCGGTCCTCGTCGACCAGGTCCCACTTGTTGAAGGCCACGACCATGGCCCGGCCCGACTCGATGACCAGGCCGATGATGCGCAGGTCCTGCTCGGTGAGCGGCTCGCTGGCGTCGATCAGCACGATCGCCACCTCGGCCTTCTCCAGCGCGGCCCGGGTGCGCATCGCGGCGTAGAAGTCGGCGCCCTGCAGCTCGCGGTCGCGCCGCCGGATGCCGGCGGTGTCGACGAAACGCCAGGTCTTGCCGCCCAGCTCGATCAGCTCGTCGACCGGGTCGCGGGTGGTGCCCGCCATCGGGTCGACCAGCACCCGCTCCTCGCCGGCGAGCTTGTTGAGCAGCGACGACTTGCCGACGTTGGGCTTGCCGAGCAGCGCGACGCGGTGCGGGCCGCGCTCGGCGCCGAAGGTCTCGGCGGGCGTCTCCGGCAGCTTGTCGAGCACCTCATCGAGCAGGTCGCCGCTGGAGCGGCCGTGCAGGGCGCTGACCGGGAACGGCTCGCCCAGGCCGAGCGACCACATGGCGTGGGTCTCGAGCTCCAGCTGCTGGTTGTCGACCTTGTTCGCGGCCAGGATGACCGGCTTGCCCGACTGCCGCAGCACGTTGCCGACCTCCTGGTCGGCGTCGGTGATGCCGACCGTGGCGTCGACCACGAACAGGATCACGTCGGCCAGCTCGACGGCGACCTGAGCCTGCTCGGCGATGCGGAGGTTCATCCCCGTCGCCTCAGGGTCCCAGCCGCCCGTGTCGACGACGGTGAAGCGCCTGCCGCGCCAGTTGGCGTCGTAGGTGACACGGTCGCGCGTGACGCCAGGCACGTCTTCGACGACCGCCTCGCGGCGGCCGATGATGCGGTTGACCAGCGTGGACTTGCCCACGTTGGGTCGGCCTACGATGGCCAGGACCGGAAGCGGGCCCTCGTCGGCCGCGCCGTGCTCGGCGTCGACCTCAAGGTCGGCGAGCTCGGCCTCGATCCAGCCGGAATCCCCCGTTGACATGATTTTTCATCCTTTGAGTACCGCACCTGTGCTTCAGGCGCGCTCCTTGACCAGTCTCAACACCGACGCGATGACCTCGTCGAGGTCGAGCGCCGTGGTGTCGAGCTCGACGGCGCCAGCCGCCATCGAGAGCGGATCCGTTTTCCGCGTTGAGTCCAGGGTGTCACGCTGCCGCATCGCGGCCTGCTGCGCCTCCACCGTCGTGCCCGCCAGCTCCGCCGTACGGCGCAGCGCGCGAGCCTCGGCCGAGGCCGTCAGGTAGACCTTGACGGGCGCGTCAGGGGCGACGACGGATCCGATGTCGCGCCCCTCCACCACGATGCCACCCTCGCCGATGATCTCCCGCTGCAGGGCGACCAGGCGCCTGCGCACCTCGGGCACCGCCGAAACGGCCGAGACCGCAGCGGTGACCTCCTGCTCGCGGATGGGACCGGAGACGTCGGCGCCGTCGACGTGGATCGTCGGGCCGTCGGGGTCGGTGCCCGAGACGATGCCCGGGTCCGCGGCCCTGGCCGCGACGGCCTCGGAGTCGTGCACGTCGACGCCGTGGTGCAGCATCCACCACGTCATCGCGCGGTACATCGCACCGGTGTCGAGGTAGCGCAGGCCGAGCTCGCGGGCGACGCCACGCGAAGCGCTCGACTTGCCGGACCCCGAAGGTCCGTCGACGGCGATGACCAGAGCGGACACGGCTCTCCCCAGGCTCAAGGCGCGGTATGGAATCAACCTGTCAAGGTTACCGGCTTCGCCACGCCCTTCAGGCCGCTCGACCGGTCACCAGTGACTGGAGAGGGCGGACGCGGTCGGACGGAGTCACGGGCGGAGAGGGAGGCCGGGTATGAGGCGAGGGCCGGGAAGGGACGGGCAGAGGCGTCGGCCGGCAACGCCGTAAGGGGACGGGACCGGCGGCCGGGCGCAAAGGCCGAGGAAGGAGGCCGTGATCGGAGGCCGTGATCGGAGGCCGTGATCGGAGGCCGTGATCGGAGGCCGTGATCGGAGGACCGGGGTCGGAGGCCGGGGCAGACGCCCCAGCCAGGGTCGCGGGCCGGAGCCGGGGGCCGTTAGCCGGGGGCGAGGGCCTTTTCGCGGTAGCCGCGGGCGAGTTCCAGGTGGCGGCAGCTCTCCTGCGAACCCAGCCCCGCGTGCAGCGAGGCCAGCGACTCGTGCATCTGCGCCAGCCGCAGGCAGATCAGCGCGCTGCTCCGCCGGGCCATCTCGACCCGCAGCGACGCCTCCTTCCTGAGCCGTTCGGCGCGCTCCAGCGCCGGGTGCCGGGCCGGCTCGGCCGGCTGTCGCATGGCCGTACGGGGCCGGGCTCCGCCGCGCACCCGCAGCGGGTGGCCCACGGCCCGCCCGTGCGGGTAGTCCTGAGGCCAGGCCAGCTCCAGAACCCGGCGCACCATGCCGCCGCCGACCAGCACCAGGCCCCCGCCCAGATCCCTGAGGTGCTCGTGCACGTCCTTGAGCACCCGCGCCCCGCCGACGTCGCAGAAGCTCAGCCGTACGACGTTGACCTCCAGGCGCCGCACTCCCTGCGCGGGCAGCGCGGCGAGGCCGGTGCGCAACCAGGTGGAGGCCGCGATGTCCAGCTCGCCCACCAGTCGCAGGCTGAGCCGGTCGCGGTCTCGGCGAACGAACTCCACTGTCAGCCCCACCATGGTCCCCTACCCGTTTTTCCCCTCACCGCGCATAGTTCGTGGAGATGTGGACAGGGACACATGGTGGACGAGCATCCCGGCCGCGACCTCGTGGTCATCGCGGCATCGGCGGGTGGCATCGAGCCGCTGCGCACCCTGCTGGGCCGTCTGCCCAGCCGCCTGCAGGCGGCGTTGCTGGTCGTCGTCCACATCTCACCGCGCGGAGGCAGCGCGCTGTCCGGCATCCTCAACCGTTCCGGACCACTGCCCTGCTCGGCGGCCCGCGACGGTGAACCGCTCCAGCCCGGCCGGGTCTACGTCGCCCGCCCCGACCACCACCTCCTCGTGCATCGGCAGACCGCCCGTCTGTCTCGCGGTCCGCGCCACAACGGCATGCGTCCGGCGGCGGATCCGCTGTTCCTGAGCGCGGCCATCGACGCCGGTCCGCGCACCATCGGCGTGGTGCTCAGCGGAACGCTCGACGACGGGGCGACGGGCAGCGCGGCCATCGAGAGGTACGGCGGGGCCGTCGCCGTACAGGATCCCGACGAGAGCGCCTTCTCCGGCATGCCCAGCGCCGCCCTGGCGGCCACGACCGGAGCGCAGGTGCTGCCCGCGGCGAAGATCGCCGATTGGATCGTCACGCACAGCAGGAGTCCCGTAGTGACGCACGAGCCGAGAAGGGACCCGGAGCTCGAACGGGAGATCGCGCTGCTCCTCCGCCAGGAGGCCATAGGCACGCCGGTGGGCAACCTGACGGCCTTCACCTGCCCGGAGTGCAGCGGCCCGATCTACGAGGGCCCGCCCGAACGTTACGAGTGCAGGGTCGGTCACGCCTGGTCGGCGCAGTCCATGATCGAATCGCAGGGCGAGTCGGTGGAGCGGGCGCTGTGGATGGCGATCCTGCGCCTGGAGGAGCGTGCCAGGCTCCTCGACCGCATGGTGCGTTCGGCCCGCGACCGCGGCCAGAACCACACCGCCCGGCGCTTCGAGGAGGACCGTGACGGCACCAGGGAGGCACTCGAGACGCTACGGGCACTCCAGCAACAGATCGGTGGCGCTCCGACAGCCTCCTGAGCAGGCCGATCAGGCGTAGGGTGGTCTGCTGTGAAGGCGGAAGACGACCGGGAATTCGACGATCTCCTGTACATGCTGAAGGAGACCCGCGGTTTCGATTTCACCGGCTACAAGCGCACCACCCTCATGCGCCGCATCAGCCGGCGCCTCGAGTCGCTGAAGCTGCAGGACTACGGCGAGTACCGCGACTACCTGGAGCTCGAACCCGAGGAGTTCGGCAGGCTGTTCGACAGCCTGCTCATCAACGTCACCAGCTTCTTCCGCGACCCGCCCGCCTGGCAGACGCTGCGCGAGCAGATCATCCCCGCCCTGCTGGCGGGCAAGCCGTCGGGCAAGGCGGTCCGGGTGTGGAGCGCCGGGTGCGCGACCGGCGAGGAGGCCTACAGCCTGGCCATGGCGCTGGCGGAGGAGCTGGGCCACGACGCCTTCCGCGAGCGGGTCAAGATCTACGCCACCGATCTCGACGAGAAGGCGCTGCAGGTCGCCAGGGCCGCGACGTACGGCGAGCGGCAGCTCGCGGAGCTGCCTCCCGAACTGCGCGAACGCTACTTCGAGCCCGCCGACCAGGGGTTCGCCTTCCGCCGTGACCTGCGCCGCCAGCTCATCTTCGGCCGCAACGACCTGACCCGCGACGCGCCCAACTCCCGCGTCGACCTGCTGCTGGCGCGCAACACGCTGATGTACTTCAACGCCGAGACCCAGCTCAGCATCGTGCGGCGTTTCCACTTCGCGCTGGCCAACCCCGGCTACCTGTTCCTGGGCAAGGCCGAGATGCTGCTCAACCACAGCGACAAGTTCGAACCCGTCGACCTGCGCATGCGCCTGTTCAAGAAGGTGCACAACGACACGGGCCACCGCTCGCCGTGGATCTCCGGGCACACGCTCCAGAATCCCGGCGCCCGCGTGAGCGAGCTGGAGCACGCCGCCCTGGCCGCCGGGCCCGTCGCGCAGATCGCCCTCGACCTGTCGGGACACCTGGCGCTGGTGAACTCCCGCGCGGAGGTGCTGTTCAACCTGAGCCCGCGCGACGTGGGCCGGCCCTTCCAGGACCTGGAGGTCTCCTACCGGCCGGTGGAGCTGCGCTCGGTGATCGAGCAGGTCCAGGTGGAGCTGCGGCCGGTCGAGCTGCGTGAGGTCGTCTGGCACCGGCCGGGCGCCGCGGAGGCCAACGTGTTCGACATCTCGGTGACGCCGCTGCAGGATCCCGAGGCGTCGCTGGTGGGCGTCGGCATCAGCTTCTACGACATCACCCGCTACCGCCGCCTGCGCGACGACCTGGAGCAGGCCAACAAGGAGCTGGAGCACGCCTACGAGGAGCTCCAGTCGCTGAACGAGGAGCTGGAGACCACCAACGAGGAACTCCAGTCCACCAACGAGGAGCTGGAGACCACCAACGAAGAGCTCCAGTCCACCAACGAGGAGCTGGAGACGATGAACGAGGAGCTGCAGTCGACCAACGACGAGCTCCAGCACATCAACGACACCCTCAACGCGCGCAGCATCGAGCTCGACCTGGCCAACGACTTCCTCGGCTCGCTGGTGCGCAGCATCGGCGACGCGGTCATGGTCCTCGACGGCGAGCACCGCGTGCTCGTGTGGAGCCCGGGTGCGGCCGACCTGTGGGGGCTGCGCTCGGAGGAGGCGGTGGGCAAGCCTCTGGACAGTCTCGACATCGGCCTGCCGTACGAGCAGGTGGCTCCGCATCTCGACGGTGACCTCTCCGACGAGCTGACCGTCGACGCGGTCAACCGCCGCGGCCGGCCCACCCGGCTGACGATCCAGCTCACCGGCCTGCGCGCGGAGGGCGGATCGCCCCAGGGCGTCATCCTGGTCATGAATGTGGAGGACAACTCCTGAGAATTCCGCTCGCTCACAGTTACGGTCCGCTACCCTCGGTCCATGGATGGCGCCCGGGTCGCCGAGATGACGTTGAGCGAGCGGATCTCCGCTCTCAAGGCCGTGTCCCACCTCGACCCTGCGCAGACACCGCAGCTCCTGCAGGCGGCCCTGCTCGAACTGGAGCAGGCCAGCGACGAGCTCACCACCTACCGCGACGAGATCGCCGCGTCCAGCCGGAGCGGACACCACCACCGGCGGTCGTTGTGCGCGCTGCTCGACCAGCTGCCGCTCCCGATCTTCATCCTCGACCGCAACGGCACGATCGTGCGCTCCAACCGGTCGGCCGGGCACCCCTTCGGACGCCGTCGGCAGTCCCTCGAAGGCAAGCCGTTCGCGGTCCTGGTCGACCTGCCGCACCGGCCGGTCTTCCGCTCCCACCTCGGCGCCGTGCTGCGCGGCCTGCCCCGGCTTCCGCTGGCCACCCGCCTGTGTCTCGGGGGCCAGGCCGTCGAGGCTGACCTCGCCCTGATCAACCTGCCCGTCGAGGACCAGGTCGCGGTCACGGTGAGCCTGCCGGGCAGCGACCTCGCGCCCGCCCGGGCCCTGCCCGACGGGCGGCTCGACGTGATCACCGAGCTGACGACCGTGCTGCTGTCCGACCGCGAGTGCAACGAGGGCTGGCTGCTGCGCCGCTCGGCCGAGGTGCTCACCGCCGCCTACGCCGACCTGGCCGTGATCGACCGGGACCGGGCCGACGGCGCCCGCCACCGCGCCGCCGTGGTCGGCGACCCCGGCGAGCTCGACAGCATCGGTCTGCTCGAAAGCCTGCCGCCGCTGGAGACCCGCTACAGCACCCTGCTCAACCCCATCGACGACGAGCTGGCCCTGGGGCGCGACAAGTCAGGACTGCCCGCACTCACGCTGCTGCGCGCCGGATCGGCGGTCATCGTCCCGGTGGGGGACGAGACGGGCATGGAGGGCACGCTGACCCTCATCCGGCGTTCGGACCGCTCCGGCTTCGACACCGACGACCTGCGCCTGGCCGAACGCATCGGCCGCCATGTGGCGCTGGCGCTGCGCGCCGACCGGGTCCGCCGCGCCCGCACCAGCTCCGCCCATGCCCTGCAGGCCAGCCTGCTGCCGCGCCGCCTGCCCGAGGTGCCCGGCTGCGAGCTGTCGTCGCTCTACTCCCCCGCCGGTGAGGGCGAGCTGGTCGGCGGCGACTTCTACGACGTCTTCCCCTGCCGCGCGGGCTGGGGGCTGGTGCTGGGTGACGTGTGCGGCAAGGGCGACGAGGCCGCCGCCATCACCGCGATCGCGCGCAACGGCCTGCGCGTGCTGGCCGGGCGCACGGGCGACCCGGCCCAGCTGCTCCAGGAGATCAACCAGGCGCTGATCCGCCACCCCGACACCGAACGGTTCGTCACGGCCATCGTCGCGCAGGTCGAGCAGGTGAGCGGCGGCATGACCGTGCGCCTGGCGTCGGCGGGCCACCCGCCCGCGCTGGTCCGCGGCGCCGACGGGGTCGTACGGCAGGCGGAGGGCGGCGGCCTGCCGCTGGGCCTGTTCGAGGACGCCAGCTACTCCCGCTACGAGATCAAGCTGGCGTACGGCGAGGCGCTCATCGTCTACTCCGACGGCGTCACCGAGGCCCGCGACGAGTTCGGCCACCTCTACGGGCCGCAGCGCCTGTCGACCGCCCTGGCCGCGGCGCCCGGCTTCACCGCCGACGACCTCATCCACGCCGTCCACGAGGACCTGCGGCGCTTCGCCACCAAGGGAGGAGGCGACGACACGGCCCTGCTGGTGCTGCGCGTCGACGACGAGCCAGAGTTCTAGAAGATCCGCGATCCCCTTGTCTAGGGGACCTGCCAGCCGCGCTCGTGCAGCCCGGTGGTGAGCGTGGTGACGGCGTCGGGCTGCACCGACAGCTCCGCCATGCCCAGCGGCAGCCCGGGCGCGTGCTCCAGCCGTACGTCCTCGACGTTGACGCCGAGCTCGTCGCACACCTGGAACAGGCGGGCGAGCTGGCCGGGACGGTCGCCGATGACGACCTGCACGACCCCGTAGCGCGCGGCGGGACCGCCGTGCTTGCCGGGGATGCGGCCGTGCCCGGCGACGCCGCGCTTCAGCAGCTGGGTGACGTCCTCGGCGGCGGCGGGATCGCCCGAGGCCAGGCCGCGCAGCGCGACCGCCGCCTCGGCGAGATCGCGCGAGACCGCCTCCAGCACCTCGGCGACCGGGGTCGCGTTGCCCGACAGGATGCCGAGCCACAGCCCAGGGTCGCTGCCGGCCACCCGCGTGACGTCGCGCACGCCGGTGCCTGCCAGGCCGAGCGCCACGTCCGAGGCGTCGGCCAGGCGGGCGGCCACGGCGCTCGCGGCCACGTGCGGGGCGTGCGAGACCACGGCGACGGCCTGGTCGTGCTCCTCGGCGGAGACCTCGACGGCGTTGGCGCCGCACAGGCCGATCAGGTCGAGCACGGCCTGACGGGCCTCGGGCGCGGTCTCGCCGGTGGGACACAACGCCCAGGGGCGGCCGAGGAACAGATCGGCGCGCGCCGCTCCTGGACCGGACTTCTCCCGGCCCGCGAGCGGATGAGAACCCACGTAGGTGGACATGTCGCACCCGCGTGCCTGAGCGTCGTCGATCAGCTGCGCCTTGACGCTCGCCACGTCGGTGTAGAACCGGGCCACGCCGCGGCTCTGCAGGCCCCTCAGCTCGCTCGCCACATGGGCGGGAGGCACCGCGACCACGGCCAGATCGACCTTGTCGTCGTAGTGCCATTCGTCGCCCGCGCCCAGCTCGCGCGCCAGCCGAACCGACGTCAGATCACGGTCGGCCAGCAGCACCTCGACACCCTTGCCGCGCAGGGCCAGGCCGATCGAGGTGCCGATCAGGCCGGTGCCGAGGATCAGAACGGTTCTCATTGGGCTATGTCCTGCCTCAACGCGACAGCGCCGCGCAGATAGACGTGCTGGATCCGGTCGCGCGGCCGGTCGGTCTCGATGTGCGCCATCAGCCGCACCACGCGAGGCAGCGCGCCGGGCACGTCGATCTCGGTGCAGCAGATCAGCGGGACCTCGTGGAAGCCGAGCTTGCGCGCGGCCAGGGCGGGGAACTCGGCGGTCAGGTCGGGGGTGGCGGTGAACAACACGCTGATCACCTCGTCGGTGGACAGCTCGTTGCGCTCCATCACCGTCGTGACGAGCTCCGCCGTTCCTCCGATGATCGCGTCGCGGTCGTTGGCCTCAACCTGGATCGCTCCGCGGATCGCCCGCACCATGCGTCGTGCCCCTTAGAAAAAGACGGCTGCCGGAGCCCAGCACGGGCCCCGACATGTCCCGACAGATTACAGCTTGACCGCCGCGTACAGCTCGCCGACTTCGTGCAGGGACAGCGCCCGCAGCGTGCCAGGCTTCGTACGGCCCAGCTTGACCGGACCGAACTCGATCCTGGCCAGGTCGATCACGCGGTGGCCCGCCTCCTCCAGCATGCGCCGCACGACGTGCTTCTTGCCCTCGTGCAGGACGATCTCGACCAGCGCCTGCTGGCCGTGCTCCTGCACGATCGCGAAACTGTCGGCCTTGACGATGCCGTCCTCGAGCTCGATGCCCTTCTTCAGGCGGCGCGCCAGGTCACGCGGGATCGGGCCCGGCACCTTGGCCCAGTACTTCTTCTGCACGCCGTAGCTGGGGTGCGTCAGCCGGTGCGCGAGCTCGCCGTCGTTGGTGAGCAGCAGCAGGCCCTCGGTCTCGGTGTCGAGCCGGCCCACGTGGAACAGGCGCGGCGCCAGCTCCTGCACGTAGTCGGCCAGGCACGGGCGGCCGTCCGGGTCCTCCATCGTGGAGACCACCCCGATGGGCTTGTTCAGGGCGTAGTACACCAGGTCGGGGGCGGTCGGGATGCGCTTGCCGTCGACGTGGATGACCTGCTTGGCAGGGTCGACCTTCGCACCGAAACGGCGCACGACCTGGCCGTTGACGGTCACGCGGCCCTCGCCGATCATCTCCTCGCAGGCGCGGCGGCTGGCGACGCCCGCCTGGGCGAGCACCTTCTGCAGCCGCACGCCGTCGGGAACCTCGGTGGTGTCGCGCTCCTCCTGGTCCCACGGCTCGTAGAAGTCGCGGTCCTTGACCGGGCGGGCACTCTTGAAGCGGTCACGCTGCCCGCCGCCGGCCGTACGGCCCGCGCCGGTGGAGGCGCGTCCGCCACCGATGGTCTGCACGCCGGGGCGAGCGGAACCCGAGCCGGGGCGGCTGCCGCGGCCGAAGTCACGGCTCACGCTCTCCCGCGTGGACCCTCCACGCCGGTCGTCGCGCCGGTCGTCGCGCCGGTCATCACGGCGGTCGCCACGGTCGTCGCGGCGGCCGTCGTGGCGGTCGTCGCGGGAGGCGTAGTCGCGCGGGGCGTTGTCGCGCTGGGCGGAGTCGCGGGTTCCGTAGCCGGAGCCGCCGAAGCCGCGCTCCTGCGACGAGTCGTCGCGTCGTCCGTAGCGGCCACGGGTGCCAGCGCCGGCCGAGGTGTCGCGGAAGTCGTGACCGCTGTCGACGCGGGAACCGCCACGCCCGGCTCGCGGAGCCGAACGCTCGTCGCGCGGCTCGTAGCCGCCGTCGTAGGAGCCGCCACGCGGCCGCCCGGCCCCGTAGGACCCGCCACGGTCGTCGCGGGAGTAGCCACCGCCACGGGAGAAACCGCCGCGCTCACCACCACGGTCCCCGCCACGGTCATCGCGCGAGAAACCGCGCTCCCCGCCACGGGAGAAGCCGCCGCGCTCGCCACCACGAGCCGAAGCGCCGCGCTCATCGCGGGAGAAGCCACCGCGGTCGCCGCCGCGGTCGTCACGCGAGAAACCGCGCTCACCGCCGCGAGAGAAACCGCCGCGCTCGCCACCACGGGCCGAAGCGCCACGCTCATCGCGCGAGAAGCCACCGCGGTCGCCGCCGCGGGAGTCGCGGCCCGAGCCGCCGCGGAAGTCGCGCGAATCGCGGGCGCCGCCGCGCGAGTCACGGGAGTCGCGGCCGCCGCCACGGGAGTCGCGCGAGTAGCCGCCGCGCTCGCCGCCGGAGTCGCGGTAGGAGCCGCCGCGCGAGTCACCGCGCGCGCTGGAGCCGTACGAGCCAGAGCCGTACGAGCCGGAGCCGGAAGAACCCGAGCCGGAAGAACCCGAGCCGGAAGAACCCGAGCCGTACGAGCCCGAGCCGTAGGCACCCGAGCGGGGCGAGCCGGAGCCGTACGAGCCGCCGCGCGAGTCGCGCGGGTCGCGCGAGCCCGAGCCGCCGCGGCGGTCGTCGCGGCCGGTGGAGCCGCCGGACCTGGAGCCGTCGCGTCCGGCGCGCAGCGAGTCGCGGCCGGATCCGGAGTCGTTGCGGCGCGGCCCTCCGCGGCGCTCGTTCGATCCGAAGGCGGGACGCCCACTGCGTCCACGACCGCGTCCATCACCGGACGGGGTGCTACGCCTGTTGTTCACTGAACTCTCCTAAGAGTCGAGACTGTCGATGTCGTCGGGAAGGAACGGGGCGAGCTCGGGAAGCTCGTCGAGGCCCTTGAGGCCCAGTCGTTCCAGGAAATATGCGGTTGTGCGGTAGAGAACCGCCTGGCTCTCCGGATCCTGTCCGGCCTCTTCGACCAGGCCTCTGGCCACGAGGGTCCGCATCACGCCGTCGCTGTTGACGCCGCGTACGGCGGCCACGCGGGCGCGGCTGACCGGCTGGCGGTAGGCCACGACTGCGAGGGTTTCGAGCGCCGCCTGGGTCAGCCGGGTCTGCTGGCCGTCGCGGACGAACCGTTCGACGAGGGGTGCGCAGTCGGCGCGCGTGTAGAAACGCCAGCCGCCGGCCACCTCTCTCAGGTCAAAACCCCGTCCGGCCTCCGTGTATTCCGCGGCGAGTGCGCGCAGGGCCTCGGCGACCTCGTGGGTGGGGCGTTCGAGGACCTGGGCGAGGGTGATCTCGGCCACCGGTTCGTCGACGACGAGCAGGATGGCTTCGAGGGCGGCGTGCAGGCCGGGGCCGCTCGCGGGCGCCTCGTCGTCGTCCGGGGACGACGACGGCGCCCATGAGGTGCCGGGCTCCGCCGTACCGTCGGCGGGGGTTTGGGCGGGGACGGCGCCGGTGAGGGGCGGGGAGTGCTCGCCCTCGAGGGAGCGCCGGGGCGCGGGGAGATCGTCGAGCCGTTCACTCATCGTCGGAGCGGTTCTCTTCCTCGTAGTCGTCACCGACCGCGACGTCGCCGTCGTCGGTGCCGGTCCAGGTCACGTGCAGGTCGCCGAGAGGTTCGAGCTGCTCGAAGGTGACCGCTGACTCCCTGAAGAGCTCCAGCACCGCCAGGAATCGGGCGATGACCTCGATGGTGCCCTCGCAGTCGGCGGTCAGCTGCCGGAAGGTGGCCACCCGCAGGCGTCGCAGGTGAGCGACCAGGATAGCGGCCTGCTCGCGCACGCTGGCGAGCGGTTGGTAAACGTGCCCGAGGTTGACGGTCGGCGGTAGCTTGGGGGTGAACGCGCGGGCGGCGATGCGGGCGAGCTGGTCGGGGCCGATGCCGAGCACGAGTTCGGGCAGGAGGTCGGCGAAGGCGGGCTCCATGGGCACGATGCGGGGGTGGCGCAGTGCCTCGCGCGCCATGAGGCCGGAGAAGACGGAGGCGACCTCCTTGTAGGCCTTGTACTGCAGGAGCCGCGCGAACAGCAGGTCGCGGGCCTCCAGCAGGGCCAGGTCCTCTTCGTCTTCGACCTCGCCGGAGGGCAGCAGGCGTGCGGCCTTCAGGTCGAGGAGGGTGGCGGCGACGAGCAGGAAGTGGGAGGTCTGGTCGAGGTCCCATTCGGGGCCGCGTGACCTGATGTAGGAGATGAACTCGTCGGTCACCTTGGACAGGGAGACCTCGGTGATGTCGAGCTTGTGCTTGGAGATGAGGCCGAGCAGCAGGTCGAAGGGGCCTTCGAAGACGTCCAGGTGAACCTGGAAGCCTTGCTGCTGCTCAACCTCTCCCGACGTCACCTACCGATTGTCGCAGGCACCGGCCACCGCGAGAGCACTTCGCGGGCAAGTTCGCGGTAGGCGCTGGCGCCCAGCGAGGTGGGGTCGAAGCTGGTGATCGGTTCCCCGGCGACGGTGGCGTCGGGGAAGCGCACGGTGCGGTTGATCACCGTGTGGTAGACCTTGTCGCCGAAGGCCTCCACGACGCGGGCGAGGACCTCGCGGCCGTGCAGGGTGCGGGCGTCGTACATGGTGGCCAGCAGGCCCTCGATGACCAGTTCGTCGTTGAGGCGCTCCTGGACCTTGATGATGGTGTCCATGAGCAGCGCCACGCCGCGCAGGGCGAAGAACTCGCACTCCAGCGGCACCATGACGCCGTGGGCGCAGGTGAGGGCGTTGATGGTGAGCAGGCCGAGCGACGGCTGGCAGTCGATGAGGCAGACGTCGTAGTGCGGCAGCAGCGGCTTGAGCACGCGGCCGAGCACCTGCTCGCGGGCGACCTCGGTGACGAGCTGGACTTCCGCGGCCGACAGGTCGATGTTGCACGGCAGCAGGTCGAGGTTGTCGACGCCGGTCTCGAGCAGCACGTCCTCGCCGGAGACGTCGCGGTCCATCAGGAGGTTGTAGACGGTCAGGTCGAGCTGCAGCGGGTTGATGCCCAGGCCGATCGACAGGGCGCCCTGGGGGTCGAAGTCGACCAGCAGCACCTTCAGGCCGAGCTCGGCCAGGGCGGCGCCCAGGTTGATGGTCGTGGTGGTCTTGCCCACCCCGCCCTTCTGGTTGACCATCGCGACCACCCGGGCGGGTCCGTGCGTGTCGCGCAGGACGGGTTCCGGGAACACCGGTCGGGGACGACCGGTGGGGCCGAGATTCCCGCCGCGTTTGGCGGTGTCGGTCTTCGTGTCACCCCAGGGGTTCTCGGGGGTCCCCGGGGTCGAACCATTGGCGGTCACAGTCACCAGCTCGAACCTCCCTGACGGTCCCGAACCGGACCGTCCGGACGGACACTATGGCGTCAGCTTTTGTACGGCAAGGCAACACACCGCATAGCCGCACGTCGGCAAAGACTATAGATCACTGACGGGCGCGAGGGTGCGCCGCGGCGTAGACCTCGCGAAGTTTGTCGACCGTCACCAGGGTGTAGACCTGAGTGGTCGTCACCGAGGCGTGGTCGAGCAACTCTTGCACCACCCTAACGTCAGCCCCGCCGTCAATGAGGTGAGTTGCGAACGAATGGCGCAGGACATGCGGCGACACGCCGTCGATGCCCGCTCTCTCCGCCGCGTTCTGCAGCACCTCCCAGGCGCCCTGCCTGGTCAGGGGGCCGCCGCGGGCGTTGAGGAAGAGGGCGGGCGTGCGGGGGGTCAGCAGGGGCCTGGCGCGCACGAGGTAGGCGTCGAGTGCCTGGCGGGCGTAGGTGCCGAGGGGGGCGACGCGGACGTTGCCGCCCTTGCCGTGCAGGCGCACCTGGTCGGGCTCCAGGTCGTCGACGGCCAGGGCGAGGGCTTCGGAGATGCGCGCGCCCGTGCCGTACAGCAGCTCCAGGAGCGCGCGGTTGCGGAGGGTGAGGGGCGCGTCGGCGGGTCCGGCGGCGGCCAGGAGCGCCTCGACCTCGGCGACGGAGATCGCCTTGGGCAGCGGGCGCGGGCGCCTGGGCGGCCTGACCTCGTGGGCCGGGTCGTGGCCGGCCATGCCCTCGCGCAGGGCGAAGCGGTGCAGGCCGCGCACGGCGGAGATGGCGCGGGCGGCGGAGCTGGCGACCAGGGCGGGGCGCTCGCCGTCGCCCTGGCGCAGGGCCGACAGGAAGGCGAGGACGTCGGCCTCGCCCACCTCGTCGATCTTGCTGCGTCCCAGGTCTCGCAGGTGTTCGAGGTAGCGGCGCAGGTCTCGCCGGTAGGCGGCGAGCGTGTTGGCGGCCAGTCCCTCCTCCACCGCCAGGTGGGCGAGGTAGCTGGACAGCACCGCCTCCACTGGGACTCCCTTCAGGCCTCCGGGGCGTCGGAGGGGCGCAACGTGTGGAAACCCTCGGCCGATGCCGCGTATGCGGCGAGAATACCGGCCACGGCCGGAGAATTGTGGATCTTACCCATCAGGGCAAGTTCCACGGCGTCGGGCAGGGGGATCCACTCGACCGGCATGTCGGTCTCCTCGTGCGTGCGCACGAAGTCGATCTCCACGGGTGACAGGTCGCGGGCCAGGAAGACGCGGATGCGCTCGTTGGTCATGCCGGGCGAGCTCATCAGGTCGACGAGGGTGTACCAGGTGGCGGCCTGGTGCCCGGCTTCCTCGGCCAGCTCCCGTGCGGCCGTCTCGGCCAGCGGCTCGCCCTCGACGTCGCGCAGGCCGGCGGGCAGCTCCCACAGCTGGTGCCCGGCCGCGTGACGGTACTGCCTGATCATCAGCACCCGGTCGTCGTCGTCGAGCGCGAGCACCGCGACGGAGCCGATGTGCACGATGTAGTCGCGGTCGGCGACGTCGTCGCCCGGCATCTCGACCGTGTCGGTGCGCACGCCGAACACGCGCCCCTGGAAGTGGTCCTTGGTGGCCGTGACCGGCCACTGCTCGGGGTAGTCGGAGATGGTCACTTCTGCCCCGCAAGCGCCGCCGCGACCAGGCCCTTGAACAGCGGGTGCGCGCGGGTGGGGCGGGACTTGAACTCGGGGTGGGCCTGGGTGCCGATGAAGAACGGGTGCTGGTCGGCGGGCAGCTCGGTGTACTCCACCAGGCGGCCGTCGGGCGACAGGCCGGAGAAGACGAGCCCGACCTTCTCGAGCTGCTCGCGGTAGGAGTTGTTGACCTCGTACCTGTGGCGGTGGCGCTCGTCGGCCTTGGCCTTGCCGTACAGCTGGCGGGCCAGGGTGCCCTCGCCGAGCTTGGCGGTGTAGGAGCCCAGGCGCATGGTGCCGCCCATGTCGCGCTCGCCGGAGACCACGTCCTGCTGGTCGGCCATGGTGGAGATGACCGGGTGCTTGCTGTCGGCGTCGAACTCGGCGCTGTTGGCGTCGTCGATGCCGGCCAGGTTGCGGGCGGCCTCGATGACCATGCCCTGCATGCCGAGGCAGATGCCCAGCAGCGGGACGCGGTGCTCGCGGGCGTGGCGGATGGCGCCGATCTTGCCCTCGATGCCGCGCACGCCGAACCCGCCGGGGATCAGGACGCCGTCGACCCCTTCGAGCTCGCGGGCGGCGCCCTCCTCGCTCTCGCAGTCGTCGGACTTGACCCAGCGGATGTTGACGCGGGCGTCGTTGGCGAATCCGCCGGCGCGCAGCGCCTCGGTGACGCTCAGGTAGGCGTCGGGCAGGTCGATGTACTTGCCGACCAGGGCGATCGTGACCTCCTTGGCCGGGCGGTGCACGCGGCGCAGGAGCTGCTCCCACTCCTTCCAGTCGACGTCGCGGAAGGGCAGGCCGAGGCGGCGCACGACGTAGGCGTCGAGTCCCTCGGAGTGGAGCACCTTGGGGATGTCGTAGATGGAGGCGGCGTCGACGGCCGAGACGACGGCGTCCTCGTCGACGTCGCACATCAGGGAGATCTTGCGCTTCAGCGACACGGTGATCGGCCGGTCGGAGCGGCAGACGATGGCGTCGGGCTGGATGCCGATGCTGCGCAGCGCGGCCACGGAGTGCTGCGTCGGCTTGGTCTTGAGCTCGCCGGAGGGCCCGATGTACGGCAGGAGCGAGACGTGCAGGAAGAAGACGTTGTCGCGGCCCACCTCGTGGCGGATCTGGCGCACGGCCTCCAGGAAGGGCAGCGACTCGATGTCGCCGACGGTGCCGCCCACCTCGGTGATGACCACGTCCACGTCGGGACCGGCCATGCCGCGGATGCGCTCCTTGATCTCGTTGGTGATGTGCGGGATGACCTGGACGGTGTCGCCCAGGTATTCGCCGCGGCGCTCCTTGGCGATCACGTTGGAGTAGACCTGGCCGGTGGTGACGTTGGCGCTGCCGTGCAGGTCGGTGTCGAGGAATCGTTCGTAGTGGCCGACGTCGAGGTCGGTCTCGGCGCCGTCGTCGGTGACGAAGACCTCGCCGTGCTGGAACGGGTTCATCGTGCCGGGGTCGACGTTGAGGTAGGGGTCGAGCTTCTGCATCGTGACCCGCAGCCCCCGCGCCTTCAACAGCCTGCCCAGGCTGGAGGCGGTCAGGCCCTTGCCGAGACTGGAGGCGACACCGCCGGTGACGAACAGATGCTTGGTTTGCGATGCGCTGCGCAAGGAGTCTCCCGTGGCTCGAGGTGTGGCCTTGTGTCCACGGGCTCTCAGGATATCAAACAACGCCATCCACATGCGTGAATGGGAGGGACCGACCGGTAACTTAAGGGGCTATGTCATTTGTGGGCGCGCTGGTTCACCGCGCATACGCGATGATCCGCCGAGTGGGGGCGATTTCCCCCGCCAACCCGGCCGGGTACCGTTTCCGGCGTCTCGGCGAGGGTGTGAGCATCGCCTTCCCGCCAGGAGCGATCTTCGGGGAGCGGTGGATCGAGATCGGCGCGCGCACCCTGATCGGTGAGCGGGTCTCCATCTCCTGCGGCATGATGCCGGGGCCCGATCTGGGGCCGCACTCCATCGTGCGGATCGGCGAGTCGTGCTCGATCGGGCGGGGCTCGCACATCGTCGGCCACCAGTCGATCGACATCGGCGACAACGTCTTCACCGGCCCGTACGTCTACATCACCGACCAGAACCACGTCTACGACGATCCCGAGGTGCCGATCGGGCGGCAGTGGCCGCGCAACAACCCGGTGTCGATCGGCAGCGGCTCGTGGATCGGGACCGGGGCGATCATCCTGCCGGGGTCGCGGATCGGGCGGCAGTGCGTGGTGGCGGGCGGCGCGGTGGTGCGCGGGGAGTTCCCGGACCACAGCGTGATCGCCGGGGTGCCGGGGCGGGTCGTGCGCACCTACACGCCGGAGGACGGCTGGCGTACGCCGGGCGTGGCCGCCCTGGACCGGCCCGCGTGAGCCCCGTACCCATCCCGTGCCCGCCCGCCGGGTGTGCCACGGGCCGGACGCCCGCGTGAGCCCGGCCCGATGATCGGCGTTCTCGGGCCGCTGGAGATCTCGGGGCGCCGGGTCGGCGGCAGCCGGTTGCGGGTGCTGCTGATCCGCCTGGCCCTGGAGCCCGGCCGGGTCGTGACCTCCGAGCGCCTGATCGACGACCTGTGGCCGGAGGAGCCGCCCGAGCATCCCGCGGCGGCGCTGCAGTCGCTGGTCTCCCGCGCCCGGCGCGAGGTGCCCGGCGTGATCTCCTCCCATCCGGCCGGCTACGTGCTCGACGCCGAGGTGGACGCCGCGCTCTTCGAGCGGCTGGCCCGCGCGGGCGAGCACCGCGCCGCCCTGGCCCTGTGGCGCGGTACGGCCCTGGCCGACGCCCGGAGCATGCCCTTCGCCCAGGCTCCCGCCGCGCGCCTGGAGGAGCTGCGCCTGCGCTCGCTGGCCGCCCGCATCGAGGACGACCTGGGCGAGCACGACGTGCTGCCGGAGCTGGAGGAGCTCACGACCGCCCACCCGCTGCGCGAGCCCTTCCACGCCCTGCTGGTGCGGGCGCTGGCCGGCGCGGACCGGCGGGGCGAGGCGCTGGAGGCCTTCGAGCGCATCAGGTCGAGACTGGCCGGGGAGCTGGGCGCCGATCCCGGCCCCGAGCTGCGGCAGGCGCATCTCGACGCGCTTCGTGAGCGGCGCCGCGGCAACCTGCCCGCCCCGTTGACCGGGTTCGTGGGCAGGCAGGCCGACGTGGAGCGGGTGCGCGGCCTGGTGAGGTCGAACCGGCTGGTGACGCTCACCGGTCCCGGCGGTGTCGGCAAGACGCGGCTGGCCCTGGAGGTGGCCGCCGCCCTGGACGTCCCCGACGGCGCCTGGCTGGTGGAGCTCGCGGGCGCCGCCGACGTGCGGGCCGCGGTCGAGGCGGTCGTTCCGCTCAAGGACAGCGCGCCGCTGCTGGTGCTCGACAACTGCGAGCACGTGGTCGACGAGGCGGCGGCGGTGGCGCAGCGGCTGCTGTCGGCGCATCCGAGGCTGCGGATCCTGGCCACCAGCCGGGAGGCGCTCGACGTGACGGGCGAGAGCGTCCACGTGGTGCCGCCGCTGCCGGAGCGGGAGGCGGCCAGGCTGTTCGCCGAGCGGGCCCTGGCCGTACGCGCCGACGCGCAGGTGGAGTCGGTCCCGGTCGGCCGCCTCGACGGGTTGCCGCTGGCGATCGAGCTGGCCGCCGCCCGGCTGCGCACCATGCCGGCCTCGACGGTGTCGGAGCAGCTGGCCGACGTGCTCGGGCTCAGGGGCAGCCGTACGGCCCAGCCGCGGCACCGCACCCTGCGCGCCGTGATCGAGTGGAGCTGGCGCCTGCTCGAACCCGCCGAGCAGCGGCTGCTGAGCCGGATGTCGGTCTTCTCCGGCGGCGCCACGTCCGGGGCGGTGCTGGAGGTGTGCGGGGCCGAGGGCGAGGTGCTGGCGTCGCTGGTCGACAAGTCGCTGGTGCAGCTGCGCGGGGAGCGCTACGCCCTGCTGGAGACGGTCCGCCGCTTCGCCGCCGAGCATCTGGACGACGACGGGCTCGCGGCACGCCATGCCCGCTACTTCGTCGAGCTGGCCGAACGTGCCGAGCCCGAGCTCAGGAGCGGCGCGCGGCAGCTCGGCGCGCTGGCCCTGTTCGAGGCGGAGTCGGGCAATCTCGACGCCGCCATGGCCTGGTCTCCCGACCGGGCGTTCCTGGCCAGGGTCTGGTTCTGGATGATGCGCGGCAGGCGCCGTGAGGCGCAGACCTGGGCCGCCGCCCTGTTGGATCGCACCACGGGTGCGGCGCGCGGGTTGTGCGAGCTGATCGCGACAGGTGAGCTGCCGCCCGGCCTGACGGAGTCCGGCCATCCGGCGGCCAGGGCCGGGTGGGCGCTCTCGGTGCGCCTGGCCCCGCCGCGTGACGTGATCGAGCTGGCCGAGGGGGAGGTCTCCCGGCGTCCCGGCGATCCGGTGGCCGCCCTGATGGCGGGGATCGCGCAGTTCGAGTACGGCGACGCCGCCCGCGCCGAGCGGTTGCTGCCTGAGGCGCTCGACGGCTTCCGCGCCACCGGTGACCGCTGGGGGCTGGCCCTGGCGCTGTACTGGCTCTCCCTGGCCGCGGAGAACCGCGGCGACCCGGCCGGGGCCCTGGAGCTGGCGCTGCGCTCGGTGGAGCCCGCCACGGAGATCGGCGGGGTGCAGGCGCTTCCCGGTCCCGCCCATCTCGGGGTGCGCGTGGCCCGGCTCCAGGCCGAGCTGGGTGAATTCGCGGCGGCCGACGCGGCGCTCGACGCGCTGGACGTCGACGATCCGCTGGCGCTGGCCAGAATCGCGCACGCGCGCGCCGAGGTGGCCCGCAGGCGCGGCACGCCCGACCGCGAGCGGGCCGAGGAGGCGCTGCGGCTGCTGATGGGGCAGGAGGCGCCTGACCAGTTCGCCGCCCAGGTCCAGGTGGAGCTGGCCTACGCGACGGCCTCGCCGCAGCCGCTGCGCCGGGCCCTGGAGCTGATGGACGGGCACCCGGACCGCACGGCGCGGGCGATCGTCCTGGAGCACGCCGCCGCCTGGTGCGGCTCGCAGCGGCTGCTGGACGCGGCGCGGGCGCTGCGCTCGGGTCAGGCCACGATGCCGAGCCCGGAGAGGTACGCCCTCAGCCTGCTCTCGTCGTCGCCGTCGAAGCCGATGTAGCCGTCGGGGCGCACCAGCAGGAACCCCTCCCCCGGATGCACGCGCACCCGCGGGTCGGCGATCTCGGCCGCCCCGAAGAGCGTGAAGTGCGTGCCGCGCAGCTCCTCCAGGCGGCCGGGCAGCCGCTCGCCGCCGCGCTCGCCCTCCGACAGCGGGCTGTCCCGGTAGCCGAGGTTGAGCTGCTGGGTCTCCTCGTCGCGCTTGAGGTCCTGCTCGCGCAGCAGCCGGGTGCTCAGGCCGAGGACGTGCTCGGCGACTGGCATCCGTTCGGCCTCGTAGGTGTCGATCACCCGGTCGAGGCCGAGCGCGAGCTTCCATCCCAGGTTGTAGGCGTCCTGGACGCCGGTGTTGAGCCCCTGTCCACCGGCGGGCGAGTGCACGTGGGCGGCGTCGCCGGCCAGGAAGATCCGGCCGTTCCTGAACCGCTCGGCCATGCGGATGTTGACCCGGTACTCCGACTCCCACAGCACCTCGCGGATCTCGACGGGCGGCTCGACGCCTGGGGTGCAGGTCAGCTGGAAGACGTCGCTGTGCGGCATGGGGCACAGTCCCGCGAAGCCGTTCTCGTCGCCCCACATGTGCCAGTGGTCGCGGTCGAGCCCGTCGACCCTGACGTCCTTGAGCGTCATGCGCTCGGTCTCGAAGGTCTCGCCGTGGAAGCCGATCCCGGCCAGCTTGCGCACGGTGCTCCTGCCGCCGTCGGCGCCGGCCAGGTAGGCGCAGCGCACCCGCTCGCCGCCGCCGAGCGTCACGGTGACGCCCTCGCCGTCCTGTTCGGCTGCGACCACTTCGGTGCCCAGTTCCACGTGGTGTCCCAGGGCGGCCAGCCGCTCGCGCAGGATGCGCTCGGTGCGCCACTGCGGCTGCATGACGACCATCGGGTACGGCACGGCCCGCGAGGGCTGCTTCGGCTCGTGCATCCGGTGTTCCCAGACGACCCGGCCGTCCTGGTAGCCGCGGATCGGCGGGTAGACCGAGCCGGTGGCGAGGATCTCGTCGATCACCCCCAGATCGTGGAATACCTCCAGCGTGCGCGGTTGCAGCCCCTTGCCGCGCACGCCGGACGGGTGCTCGGGCGAACGTTCGACGATGCGGAGGTCGACGCCCCTGCGGGCCAGCTCGATGGCGAGGGTGAGACCGGTCGGCCCGGCGCCGGCGATCAGTACGTGTGTCATGGGTCAAACGCTGGCCCATGCCTCTGCCAAACCTCTGTCAGCGACTGCCAGAGGCCATCACAGTTGGGGAAATGTCCTGACATGGCTGATCTGGAGCTGATGCTGCGCCTGATCGTCGCAGGCGGGCTCGGCGCGGTGATCGGCATGGAGCGCCAGTGGCGCGCCCGCATGGCGGGCATCCGCACCAACCTGCTGGTGGCCGTCGGATCGGCGCTGTTCGTCCTGCTCAGCGCCTACGGCTTCAGCAACGACGCGGGGACCGCCGACCCCACCAGGGTGGCCGCGCAGATCGTCTCGGGCATCGGCTTCCTGGGCGCGGGCGTGATCCTGCGCGAGGGCTTCAACATCCGCGGCCTGAACACCGCCGCCACCCTGTGGTGCGCGGCGGCGGTCGGATCGCTGGCGGGGGCCGGCATGTTCGTCCTGGCCACCGCGGGCACCCTGCTCATCGTCGGCGCCAACACGCTGATGCGGCCGCTGGGACGCTTCCTGGACCGCCGCCGGGCCCGCCAGCGCACCCGCTACCGCTTCGAGGTGCTGTGCCCCAAGCAGGACGAGGCGCACGTCCGCAGCCTCATCGTCGCCGCACTCACCCGCCCCGAGCTGCGCCTGCGCAGCCTGCACAGCCACGACGCGGACGTGCGCGGCCAGGTCGAGGTGCACGCCATGGTCGACAGCCTCAAGCGCGACGAGGGCCTGTTCGAGCGGGCCACGAGCCGGCTGAGCCTGGAACCGTCGGTCACCTCGGTCACCTGGACCGTCGAAGGGGATGACGATGATGAGGACGACTCGTAAAGTCGGTGCATGCGGTTAACCGAGCGCTTGGGCATCGACGTCCCCATCTTCGCCTTCAGCCACTGCCGCGACGTCGTCGCCGCCGTCACCAACGCGGGCGGCTTCGGCGTCCTGGGCGCCGTCGCCTACTCCGCCGAGCAGCTCGACACCGAGCTGTCGTGGCTCGACCGCGAGACCGGCGGCCGGCCGTACGGGGTCGACGTGCTCGTGCCGGGCAAGCTCGACGCGCGCGGCGTGCGGGTGGCCGACCTCATCCCCGAGGAGCACCGCGCCTTCCTCGACACGCTCTTCTCCAAGTACGGCATGGCGCCGCCCTCCCGCGCCACCGGCTCCCAGGCGGGCTCGGCCGCCGACGACGTCGCACGCAGGGTCACCGCGTCGGGCGCCACCGGCCTCATCGAGGTCGCGCTGAAGCACCGCATCGGCCTGATCGCCAGCGCGCTCGGCCCGCCCCCGCCCGAGATGGTGGCGCTGGCCCGAGAGGCGGACGTGCCCGTCGCCGCCCTGGTCGGCACCGTCGAGCACGCGCTGCGCCAGCGTGAGGCGGGGGCCGACATCATCGTCGCCCAGGGCACCGAGGCGGGCGGGCACACCGGCGAGATCTCCACCATGGTGCTCGTCCCTCAGGTGGTCGACGCCGTCGCCCCGATCCCGGTGCTGGCCGCCGGCGGCATCGCGTCGGGCCGCCAGATGGCCGCGGCGATCGCCCTGGGCGCCCAGGGCGTGTGGTGCGGGTCGGTCTGGCTGACCACCGAGGAGGCCGAGACCCCGCAGGCGGTCAAGCGCAAGTTCCTGGCCGCCTCCTCGCTCGACACCGTGCGTTCCCGCTCGCGCACCGGCAAGCCCGCCCGCCAGCTCAGCTCCGCCTGGACCAGGGAGTGGGACGGCGAGAACAGCCCGGGACCGCTCGGCATGCCGCTGCAGATGCTCCTGGCCGAAGGGGCGATGGCCACGATCGGCCCGGCCGCCGAGCGGGGCGAGCCGGGCGCGGTGGAGCTGGCCAACTACTTCGTCGGCCAGGTCGTCGGCCAGCTCGATCAGGTCAAGCCCGCCAAGCAGGTCGTCTACGAGATGATCAGCGAGTATGCCGAGGCGGTCGAGCGCCTGGCGCCCTAGACCCGGCCCCGTCGGGTAGGAAGGTGTCATGTTCGCTGCTCTCACCGGCCTGGGTCTGTCGACCGCGGCCGGTCTGAACGCCTATATCCCGCTGCTGGTCGTCGGCATCCTGGCCAACTTCACCGACGCCGTGAAGCTGCCCGACGGCTACACGTGGCTGTCGAACTGGGGCGTGCTGGCGGTCATCGCCGTCCTGCTCGCGGCCGAGTTCGTGCTCGACAAGATCCCGGCCGTCGACAGCGTCAACGACCTCATCCAGACCGCCGTACGGCCGGCGTCGGGCGGGGTGGTCTTCAGCGCCACCACGGCCGCAGCCGAGCTCGACAACTCCACCTGGATGGCGGAGAACCCGTGGATGGGCTGGCTGCTCGGCATCGTCGTGGCGCTGGCCGTCCACGCCCTGAAGACGACGGCGCGGCCGGTCGTCAACGCCGGCACCGCCGGGGTCGGCGCTCCGGTGGTCTCGACCGTCGAGGACGCGGGCTCGCTGGGCATGAGCCTGATCGCGATCTTCACCCCGGTGCTGGTGATCCTGGCGCTGATCGTGCTGGCTCTGCTGGCCTGGTGGGCGATCCGCAAGGTCAGGCGGGTCCGCCGGAGGGCTGATCGGCGATCACCCTAGCGGCGGATCCGCCGCCGGGGTCCGGCCTTCTACGGTGTTCCTCGTGAGCGCCTCGGTGGCCCCCGCCCCACGTGCTCACGGGTTCAGAGCCCGGCGGCGTCGGTGCGTCGCCGCCGGGCTCTCACACTCTCCTGACGGCCTCGCACACCACGGCCATCGCCTCCTTGGCGGCGGGCAGCATCGCACCGAGGCCGAAGAAACCGTGGAACATGCCGTCGAAGCGCACGGTGCGCGCCCTGACCCCGGCCTCACGCAGCCGGGCGCCGTAGGCCTCGCCCTCGTCGCGCAGCGGGTCGTACTGAGCGGTGAGCACCAGCGCCGGCGGCAGGTCGTGCAGGTCGGCGTTGATGGGCGAGCAGTACGGCTCCTCCCGCCTGGCCGGATCCGGCATGTAGTTGTTCCAATACCAGCGCATGGCGTCGCCGGTCAGGAAGTAGCCGTCGGCGTTCTCCCTGTGCGAGGAGGAGTCCATGGCCGCGTCGGTCGCCGGGTAGACGAGCACCTGGAAGGCGATCGGCGGGCCGCCCTCGTCGCGGGCGCGAAGACAGGTGACCGCGGCCAGGTTCCCGCCCGCGCTGTCGCCCGCCACGATCAGCCTGCCGGGATCGCCGCCCAGCTCGTCGGCGTGCTCGTGGGCCCAGCGGGTGGCCGCGTAGGCGTCGTCGACCGCCGCGGGATACGGGTCCTCCGGCGCGAGCCGGTAGTCGACCGAGACGACGATCACGCCCGCGTCCGCGCACAGCGCGCGGCAGACGTTGTCGTGGGTGTCGAGGGTGCACAGCGAGAAGCCGCCACCGTGGAAGTACATCAGGATGGGCAGCCCTAGCTGCGGGCCCGGCCAGTAGACACGAACCGGGATCTCGCCGGCCTTGCGGTCCTCGACCGCGTGGACCGGCTGCGGCGCGGCCTCGAGCGGCGGGATCTGGGCGATCACCTGCCGGGCTTCGACCGCGTCGTGCACGTTGACGCCGACCCTGGGAAAGAGCTCCGTCATGGCGTCGATGACGGCGCGTGTGGTGGGTTCCACCGTCATGCGTCGAATCTGGCACATAGATCAACGTTCAACAAGACTTTGCCCGGACCCCGGGTCCGAGACGGCGACTATGCTCGAAGCAGGTTCCCCTTCTGGGAGGTGTCTCCGATCGAGCTCGGGCTTACGCTTCTGGCTATCTTCCTGCTGCTGTTCCTCGTGTTGGGCGGCCTTGCCGTCTTCTTCATGGTCAAGCTGGGCAGGAAGGCCGCCGTCAAGGCGCGTGACACCGCCACCCGGCTCTCGGCCCATGTCAACGCCATGGGCACCGGCGAGGCCGCCGAGGTCGAGCGCCTGCGTCTCGACCTGCGCCGCGAGGTGGGGCTGACCCGTCAGGGCATCGAGCAGGCCCAGCGCCAGGGCTGGGGGCTGGGCGAGCTGCCCGAGGTGTTCGCCGAGCTGACCCGACAGGCCGACATCCAGGACACCCAGCTGGGCATGTACGCCGCGCAGCGCCGTACCTCCCCCTACGTCGACCACGTCACGCTGGAGCGGCTGCGCGAGCACCAGGCGAAGCTGACGGCCATCTGCGCCCGCATCCGCGCCGACCTCATGAGCGCCCAGATGCACCACGCCACCAGCGGCATCGACGAGCTGGGCACCCGCACCGACCTGGAGCTGGAGGCGCGTCGCCGCACGGTCGACCCGCTCGACGAGATCGACGAGCTCTACCGCCGCGCCATGCAGGACAAGCACGACCCGCCGGTCAGCTGACCCACTCCCGGTAGATGTAGTCCTCGTAGGCCTCGCGCCCCCGCGTGCGCAGGATCGCCGCCGCGGCCTGGGCCCTGGCTGTGTCGGGCAGCTGCCCGGCCAGCAGGATCGGCAGCGCCAGGCGCCGGGCCAGCAGCTCGTTGGCGGAGGTCCAGTGCGGCCTGCGCACCACCGCGACGTTGACCCTCAGCCCGTGCTCGTTGCCCGGCGGCACGCCCGGCCGGTCGATCTCGATCGCCGAGAACCGGAAGCCGTGGTTGAGGTTGCACGGCCCGCAGCCCACCGGTCCCCTGGTCAGCCGCTCGCCGCAGTCGGGGCAGCGCAGCCGGTCGTAGGCGGCGTCCACGACCCGCCATTCGTGCCGGTCGGGCTCGTCGGCGACCATGCGGGCCAGCTCCACCTCGTCGGCGTCGTCCCAGTCGGCGACGAAGGCCCGCCAGCCCTGCTCGACCACTTCGTCGACCTGGGCCGCGCAGACCCCGCATTCGGGCGCGCCGGCGGGCGCGAAATGCCCGCAGTCGGCGCACCTGTCCATGCCTTCGACAATAACGACTTGCGCAACCGCATTTTCGCAGGCCATACTCATGCCCGTTGATCGCTGCGACGCGAAAGGAGGATGAGACCGTGATGACGCCTGTCCGCGTGCCTTCCACGCTCCTCATTCCTCCCACCGGGCGGACGCCGCTCTGACCTGCGCGCCGGTGGGGCACCACTCTCGTTCAGGAGAAACCCACCGTGCCGAAGCACACGCAGTACCGTTCCCGTGGCAAGAAGGCTCTCGACGCCGACGACGTCGAGTGGCTGGAGGCCAACCCCGTCGACTACGACCTTCCGCCCACGGGTGACCGCTGGTCCACCTGGGACCAGTCCACGCCCACCGAGCGCGGGCCCAAGCCGTACCCTGCCTGGCTCGTCACCGAGCTGGCCGCGGTCGACACCGAGCTCGGCATCCTCAAGACCGGCAAGGAAGCCGACGTCCACCTGATCTCACGCGGCGTGCCCGGCACCGACCGGGTGTGCCTGCTGGCCGCCAAGCGCTACCGCGACTCCGAGCACCGGCTCTTCCACCGCGACGCGGGCTACCTGGAAGGCCGCACGGTCAAGGAGAGCCGCATGAACCGCGCCATGGCCAAGCGCACCTCGTTCGGCATGAAGCTCATCGCGGGGCAGTGGGCGCAGGCCGAGTTCGACGCGCTGTGCCGGCTGCACTCACTCGGGCTGCCGGTGCCGTACCCGGTGCAGATCGTCGGCACCGAGATCCTGCAGGAGTTCATCGGCACCGCCGACGGCTTCGCCGCCCCCCGGCTCGCCACCGTCTCCGACGGCCTGGAGTCACTGTGGGAGCAGCTGGTCGAGGCGATGGTACGGCTCGCGCACGAGGGCCTGGCCCACGGCGACCTGTCGGCCTACAACCTGCTCGTCCAGGACGGGCGGCTGGTCGTCATCGACCTGCCGCAGATCGTGGACGTCATCTCCCACCCGAGCGGGCCCGAGTTCCTCGAGCGCGACGCGCGCAACGTGGCCACCTGGTTCGCCTCCAAGGGCGTCACCGCGGCCGATCCCGACGCGCTGGCGGCGCTGCTGCTGCGCGAGGCCAGGCTCAGCTTGTGAGCAACCGGCTCAGCTTGTGAGCAACGGGCTCGGCTTGTGAGCAACGGGCTCGGCCCGCAGGCGAATCGCCGCCCGCTCCCGCGATGAGTTTCCGGCGGGCGGCGAGTCTGCATCGTCATGAGTGACACCAAACTCGGCAGCGTCCTGCTGTCCAGCACCGATCCGGCGCGGCTTCGCGCCTGGTACACCGAGGCGTTCCAGCCCGCGCGCGACACCGACGTCGACCACTACGGCGTGCTGGGTTTCGCGGGCTTCCACCTGTTCATCGACAGCCGGAACGACATCGGCGACAAGAACCCCGAGCCGGGGCGCGTCATCCTCAACTTCGAGGTCGACGACGCCCGCGCCACGGTCGAGCGCCTGAACACGCTGGGCGTCACCTGGCTGGCCGAGCTGGAGGACCGCGACGGCAGCCTCTTCGCCACCGCCATCGACCCCGACGGCAACTACGTGCAGCTCATCCAGCTCAGCGAGGAACACCGGGCGCAGATGTAGCGCCGCGCTCCTTCCTCATGCGTCCGGCCCGTTCACCACCGGCCCGTTCACCACCGGCCCGTTCACCACCGGCCCTTCACCGCCGGCCCTTCACCGCCGGGCCGGACGCCACCTCGGCCACCAGCTCGGCACCTGGGCCCGGTACGCGTCGTAGTCGCCGCCGAACCTGGCCCGCAAGGTCGGCTCCTCGTAGAACCGCACGAACAGGTAGACGGGAACCGCGACCACGGCGGCGTAGACCACCAATGACCCCTGACCGAGCAGAGCGGCCTGCCCGAGAATGATCGCGAAGACGGCGACATACATCGGGTTGCGTACATACCGATAGAAACCACCGACGACCAGCTTCTCCGGCGCGGCCACCGGAGCAGGCGTCCCCAGCCCCTCCACGACGAACCTGACGAACGCCCCCGCCAGCACCGGCAGCCCGGCGAGGATCAGGAGCACGCCGACGACCCGCAACGGGAGCATCGCCCACGACGGAAGCGGGCTGAGCATCCGCCAGCCGGTGATCCACCAGGGCACGAGGGCGGCCACCGTACCGGGGGCCAGCAAGAAGAAGACGGTGGAGCCGGTGACCGCGTGGGCTCTTCGCACAGAAATTCACTCTACGATGAGTTACCGGCGCCGGGAAGAGTCTTCCAGTCCTGGGCGAGCAATCCGAGCACGACCTCGTCGAGGAACTCCCCCATCACCCACGCCGACGAGCGCAGCACACCCTCACGCACGAACCCGTTGCGCTCCGCCGAACGCAACATCGCGGCGTTGTCGGCCAGCGTCTCGATCTGCAACCGCTGCAATCCGCGCACGACGAAGCCGTAATGGCACAACACCGCGACCGCGTCGGCGCCGTACCCCTTGCCGCGAGCCGACGGCAGCAGGCCGAGCCCGAGGTGCGCGTTGCGGTTGTGGGTGTCGATGCCCCAGAACGTCGCGGTGCCGACCAGCGTGCCGCCCTCCAGTTCGACGATCGAGAACTGGACGAGCCCCTGCTGGGTGTCGTCGACCACGAGCCGGGGATCCTTGGACCCCGGCGTGATCGGCCGCCACGGGCGACTCTCGGAGCGTGAGGAGTTGACCGGGTCGTCGTAGAGCTCGGTCAGCAGGATGGGGATGTCGGCCTCGTACCGGGCGCGCAGCCCGACCTTGTCGCCTCGCAACATCCGACCTTCCTATCGGACGGGCGGTTCGTCGGCAAACCACACGGATTCCTTCCTGCAAGAGATCCGCCCCGTTGCTGTCAACGAGGTACGCGCCACCGCGCCCACGCTCGCCGTCAACGAGCGCGTCATCGTTCCGGAGGGCCCGTCCGCCCGGTGGTCCTGGCCGATAACCTGATCATTCGCGACCCCGCCCGAGCGGGCGTCAGTTCGCCGCGAGGATCTTCAGAAGCAGGGTCCGGAGCGTCGCGCGCTCCTCAGGATCGAGCGGTCGCAGCAGGGAGTCGTCCACGGCCCCGGCATCCGACACGAGCCGCCGCAACGCCGCCTCACCGGCCGGGGTCAGACTCACGTGGACCCGTCGCCGGTCGGCCGGGTCCCGGGTGCGCTCGACGAAGCCGGCCTCCGACAGCTCGTCCACGACCTTGACCATGTCGCTGCGGTCGATGCCCAGCCGCGCGGCCAGGTCACCCTGCACGTGCGGACCGAAGTCGGCCAGGGCGGCCAGCACGGCCATGTGCCACAACCGCAACCCCTCGGCCGCCAGGTGGACGGCCACGCGGGCGCGGGCGGACTTGCCCGCCCTGGACAGCAGGTAGGCGCTGAGCGCCAGCAGCGTCGGCGGAGCATCGATCATGCCCTTATTGTAGGGTCACACCAACGATTGGTGTTAGCCCACGATTGGAGAGACATGGATGCCCTGCACCCCCGGCTGCTGGTGAACGACTTCCCGGCAGCGTTCGCCTTCTACGACGCGGTGCTCCCGCGCATCGCCGGAGCCGTACGGGCTCACGGATCGGCCGAGGGCCCCTACGCCCATTGGGATGTGGAAGGCGAGGGCGTGCTGTCGCTGTTCGACCAGGCGGGGATGGCGGGCCTGGCCGAGACCGGCGGCGGGACCGGGCGGGACCGGGCCATGCTGGTGTGCCGGGTGGACGACGTCGACGCCGCCCACGAGGTGTGCCTGAGCCACGGCGGCACCCTGGTGGCGGCGCCGGCGGACCGGCCGGACTGGGGCCGCGGCCTGCGCACGGCCCACCTGCGCGACCCCGACGGCAACCTGCTGGAGCTGCAGTCGTACGGCACCGCCGCCTGAACGGACGGCTGCGGGGGCGTGCGGATGTCGACCCCCACGAACCTCAGCCCCACGAACCTCAGCCCCGCCCCGCGAGCGTCGCCCCACGAACCTCAGCCCACGCCGCGAGCGTCGCCCCGCGAACGGCGGCGAACGGCGCCCAGCCAAACACGCCGCGGCCCGCCACCAGCCACCACCACGGCGGCGGGTCACTGCCAGAAGCCCCAGCCCGAGCAGGACCGGGGGCGGGGTGGGGCGGGCGGGAAGGGTGGGAGCGGTGGGAGCCCCTACTTGACCCCCGCCTCCTTCATGTCGCGCAGCTCCCGCTTCAGCTCCTTGATCTCGTCCCTCAGCCGGGCCGCGACCTCGAACTGCAGGTCGGCCGCGGACTGGTGCATCTGCTCCGTCAGCGACTCGATCAGCGACTCCATCTGCGCCCTGGGCAGCTCCCCGGCGATGGCCTTGGCGTGCTGCCCGGCCTGCTTCGCGACGAAGCCCGGCACCGGCGCCTTGCCGCGGGACTGCTGGCGTCCGGATCCCATGAGCTGCTCGGTGTCGGCGTCTTCGCGCTGCAGCGAGTCGAGGATGTCGGCGATCTTCTTGCGCAGCGGCTGCGGGTCGATGCCGTTGGCCTCGTTGTAGGCCATCTGCTTGGCCCGGCGGCGGTTGGTCTCGTCGATCGCCCGCTCCATCGAGGGGGTGATCTTGTCGGCGTACATGTGGACCTGGCCGGAGACGTTTCGCGCGGCACGGCCGATGGTCTGGATGAGCGAGGTCTCCGAGCGCAGGAAGCCCTCCTTGTCGGCGTCGAGGATCGACACCAGCGACACCTCCGGCAGGTCGAGGCCCTCGCGCAGGAGGTTGATGCCCACCAGGACGTCGAACTCGCCCAGGCGCAGCTCGCGCAGGAGCTCGATGCGGCGCAGGGTGTCGACCTCGCTGTGGAGGTAGCGCACCCGGATGCCGAGCTCGAGGAGGTAGTCGGTGAGGTCTTCCGACATCTTCTTCGTCAGTGTCGTGACCAGGACCCGCTCGTCGCGGTCGGCGCGGGTGCGGATCTCGTGGACCAGGTCGTCGATCTGGCCCTTGGTGGGCTTGATGACGACCTCGGGGTCGACCAGGCCGGTCGGCCGGATGACCTGCTCGACGACCTCGCCCTTGGAGCGGCCGAGCTCGTAGGCGCCGGGGGTGGCCGACAGGTAGACGGTCTGGCCGATGCGCTCCAGGAACTCCTCCCACTTCAGCGGGCGGTTGTCGAGCGCGGAGGGCAGGCGGAAGCCGTGGTCGACGAGGGTGCGCTTGCGGGAGGCGTCGCCTTCGTACATGGCCCCGATCTGCGGCACCGTCTGGTGGGACTCGTCGAGGACCAGCAGGAAGTCTTCGGGGAAGTAGTCGAGCAGGGTGTTGGGCGCGCTGCCCGCCTCGCGGCCGTCCATGTGGCGCGAGTAGTTCTCGATGCCGGAGCAGGTGCCGATCTGGCGCATCATCTCGATGTCGTAGGTGGTGCGCATGCGCAGCCGCTGCGCCTCCAGCAGCTTGCCCTGCCGTTCGAGCTCGGCCAGGCGCTCCTCCAGCTCGACCTCGATCTGCCCCACCGCCCTGGCCATGCGCTCCTCGCCGGCGACGTAGTGGGAGGCGGGGAAGATGTAGAGCTCTTCGTCCTCGGTGATGACCTCGCCGGTCAGCGGGTGCATCGTGGAGAGCTTCTCGATCTCGTCGCCGAACATCTCGATGCGGACGGCGAGCTCTTCGTACTTGGGGATGATCTCGATCGTGTCGCCGCGCACCCGGAACGTGCCGCGCGTGAAGGACAGGTCGTTGCGGGTGTACTGCATGTCGACCAGGCGGCGCAGCAGCTGGTCGCGCTCGACCTCCATGCCGACCTTCAGCCGGGTCATGCGGTCGACGTATTCCTGCGGGGTGCCCAGGCCGTAGATGCACGACACGGAGGCGACGACGATCGTGTCGCGGCGCGTGAGCAGCGAGTTGGTCGCCGAGTGGCGCAGGCGCTCGACCTCGTCGTTGATCGAGGAGTCCTTCTCGATGTAGGTGTCGCTCTGCGGGACGTACGCCTCGGGCTGGTAGTAGTCGTAGTAGGAGACGAAATACTCCACCGCGTTGTTGGGCAGCATCTCGCGCAGCTCGTTGGCGAACTGGGCGGCGAGGGTCTTGTTCGGCTGCATCACCAGGGCCGGGCGCTGGAGGCGCTCGATCAGCCAGGCCACCGTGGCGGTCTTGCCGGTGCCGGTGGCGCCGAGCAGCACGTTGTCCTTGGCGCCCGCCAGGACGCGGCGCTCCAGCTCGGCGATGGCCGTGGGCTGGTCGCCGGACGGGGTCATCTCGGTGACGACCTCGAAGGGGGCCACCTTACGCTGCAAGTCTGTCACCGGTCGCATGGTGTCCACTGTAGGAAACCGCTCCGACATTTCTTGCATCGCTCCGAGAAGTGGGGTGCGTCCGGCGCCTAAGGAGACGGTGGAGCCTACGATCTGTGACGTGATGCGTAACTGGGCTGGCAACGTCACCTTCCGCGCCAGGGAACTCCACTCTCCTTCCACCGGGCCCTCCCTCCAGGCTCTGGTCGCCCGATCGCCGCGGCTCAGGGTCGTCGGCACCGGACACACCTTCAACGAGCTCACCGACACCACGGGCGACCTGGTGAGCCTGGCGCGCATGCCGCGGACGTTCGACCTCGACACCGACCGCCATCAGGTGCGCATCGGCGGCGAGCTGACCTATGCCGACATCTGCCCCCGGCTCGACGCCGAGGGCTGGGCGCTGGCGAACCTGGCCTCGCTCCCCCACATCTCCGTCGCCGGGGCGGTGGCCACGGGAACGCACGGGTCGGGCGAGCACAACGGCTGCCTGTCGACGTCGGTGGCCTCCGTCGAGCTGGTGACCGCTCACGGCGACGTGGTCACACTGAGCAGGGGCGACGAGGGATTCGACGGGGCGGTGGTCTCCCTGGGCGCGCTGGGCGTGGTGACGGCGCTGACGCTGGATCTGGTGCCCGCGTTCGAGCTGGGGCAGTACGTTTTCGACGACGCCCTGACGACCGAC
This sequence comes from Nonomuraea soli, assembly GCF_013761175.1. GTDB lineage: Bacteria > Actinomycetota > Actinomycetes > Streptosporangiales > Streptosporangiaceae > Nonomuraea > Nonomuraea soli. Next base: position 1,231,443 of record NZ_JACDUR010000001.1, on the reverse strand, counting down.
TACGCCACGCCCGGCTACAGCGTGAGCGTCTTCACCGACTGGGACGGCGCCCAGCTCTGGGTGAAGGACACCGCGCCGCCGCGCGTGTCCAGGACCGCGGCCGACGGGCCGCGGCATCCGATCGCGGGCATGCCCACCGGCAACTGCACCCAGCAGCTCGGCGTGCCCGGCCCGTGGCACGAGCGGCTGCCGCACTTCCGCGCCGAGTTCCTGCCGAGTGCCGGCGAGGAGCTGCAGTCGGAGTTCATGGTGGCGCGCGAGCACGCCGACGAGGCGCTGGCGGAGCTGGCGAAGGTGGGCGAGCGGCTGCGGCCGGTGCTGCACGTCTCGGAGATCCGCAGTGTCGCGGCCGACGGGTTGTGGCTGAGCCCGGCGTACGGCAGGGCGACGGTGGCGGTGCACTTCACCTGGCTGAAGGAGCCCGCCAGGGTGATGGAGGCGGTGAAGCTGGTCGAGAGCGTGCTGAGCCCGTTCGAGCCCCGCCCGCACTGGGGGAAGATCTTCGTCGCCCGGCCCGGGATCGATCCCCGGTTCCTGGAGCTCGCCGGGCGGTTCGACCCGGAGGGGAAATTCCGGAACGATCTGCTCGACGAGCTCCTAGGCTGACCGTTCGCCGATGCGAGGGAACGGGGTGACCGAGAAGATCACTTCCACGGGCACCTCGAAGAAGCTCGCGATCCGCAGGGCCAGGAAGAGCGACGGGCTGTATTCGCCGCGTTCGAGGTAGCCGACGGTCTGGTAGTGCACGCCCAGGGCGTCGGCCAGCTGGCGACGGCTGATGCCCCGCTCCGCGCGGAGCAGGGCAATGCGGTTGTACACGGTCTCGGTCACGAAATATCAGCCAACTCGTTGCATCGCACGCTCACGCCGGGCCTGCATCACCGAACCCGACTCCCGGCGCGCCATCCTACGCAGAACGCCGGGCGCGATCAGGAAACCCGCCGCGGCCCAGAGCGCCAGTACCAGCACGCACCATTCGACCCGCCACGCACCGGTCAGCTCGGCCGCCGCGAATCCCGGCGGCAGCACGGCGGCCCTGGCGCCGTGTCCCAGCCAGTACGGCGGGAAGACCTGGGCCACGACCTGCAGCCAGCCGGGCATCGAGGTGATCGGGTAGAAGATCCCGGAGATGGCGGCCAGTCCCGCCAGGCCCAGCATCGAGAACCCGGCCCCGGTCTGCGGGTTGCTCGCGAACGAGCCGATGACGGCCCCCCAGGGCAGGGTGGCCAGCAGCCCGAGCATCAGGATCCCGAACAGGCCCAGCCATCCGGGCACGCCCACCGCGTCGAGCGCGGACACCATGAACAACGACGGCAGCAGGACCAGCATCGACCCGGTCAGCGAGCTCAGCGAGATCAGCACCACCTTGGCGATCACGTAGCCGACCATCCCGTGCGGCACCGACTTGGCGCGCAGCAGGGTGCCGTCCTCTCGCTCGACGGCCAGCCCGCCGACCATGCCCATCAGCCCGTTGAAGGCGATGCCCAGGGTGACCAGGCTGGGCAGTGTGAGCGCGGCCAGGGAGACCCCGGCGATGGTGGCGTCGCGCTGGAAGTAGATGACCACCAGGAAGGATCCGGCCCAGAAGAGCGTGAAGAAGATCTCCTGAGGCTCGCGGAAGGCGTGTTTCGTCTCCGTCAGCCCGCGGCGCAGGCCCAGCCGTACGGCGTGCCAGATCATCGCCGCACCTCCTTCAGCACCATCGCCATGTAGGTGTCCTCGAGCGTGGCCCGCCGGATCTCCAGGTCCTGGACGGCGTCGCCGTGCTGGGCGAACAGTCCCCGCACGAACGCCGTCACGTCGTCGGTCGCGTGCACGAAGTGCTCGCCGTCGACGCTCCACCGCACCTGCGCGTCCCTGGCCACCTTGCGGGCGAGCGCGTCGGGGCTGCCGTCGGCGACGATGCCGCCCTCGTCGAGGATCAGGATGCGGTCGGCCAGCTTCTCCGCCTCGTCGAGGTCGTGCGTGGTCATCAGGATGGTGGTCTCCTCCAGGTCGGACAGCCGGTGGAGCAGGTCGTGGAAGTCGCGCCGCGCGTGCGGGTCGAAGCCGGCGGTGGGCTCGTCGAGGAAGAGCAGCTCGGGGCGGCCGACGATGCCGATGGCGACGTCGAGGCGCCGGCGTTCCCCGCCGGAGAGCTTCGACAGGCGCCGGCCCGCGTGCTCGGCGAGCCCGACGGCGGCGAGCAGCTCGTCGAGGTCGAAGGGGGTGCGGTAGGGCGTGTAGAACGCGCGCAGGTGGGCCAGCAGCTCGCCGACCTTCCATCGGCCGTGGTCGCGCCACGACTGCAGCACCACTCCCAGGCGGGCACGCCAGGCCTCGTCGCCGCGCGCCGGGTCGACGCCGAGCACCGTGACCTGGCCGCCGGAGCGCATGCGGAAACCTTCGAGGATCTCGATGGTGGTCGTCTTGCCCGCCCCGTTCGGTCCCAGCAGCACGATCACCTCGCCCCGCCGTACCGTGAAATCGACGCCTTTGAGCACTTCGACAGGGCCGTAGCTCATCCGCAGGTCGTGGACGCGGATGACGTCCGTTGCCAAATCGTGCACTGCGTCTTCTAACGAAGGCATAGCACTCATGCTCCGTTTGTAGCACACCTACTACAAATGGCAAGAGGTGTGCGACATCGCTTGCAAGCGGTTAGCAAGTCGGGATAGATACGGTCGGAATCACGGGGATTTGCGAAGAGAGGTGCAATGTCACGACCCAGGGAGGCCCTGCTGCAGGCAGGGCAGGGTATAGCGCAAGCCGTGGTCCAGGGCGGGAACGTACGGCAGGCGGTCGGTCAGGCCATGGACCAGGCGGTCGGCCAGGTCATGGGCCCCGGCGGGCAGCCGGGCCAGCAGGGCCAGCAGGGGGCGTTCGCCCTCAACCCGCGCGACTTCGCCGCGGCCAGGGACGGCAGCGTCTCGATCGGCACCGTCATCGAGGCGCGCAGCGTCTCCATCAACGAGGCCGGCGAGGTGCTCGCCCGCAGCTTCACCGACCAGGCCGGCAACCACGTGATCTCGCCCGTGGTGATCCCGAAGGCGGGAACGGCCAAGCTGATCATCCCGATGATCGTCCTGGTGGGCCTGGGACTGATCGGGCTGCTCGGCGGCTTCATCGAGATCGCGGCGGTGCTGTTCGGCATCCACTACTGGATCGTGCTGGTGCTCGCGCTGGCCTTCCTGTGGTGGAGGCGCAGCGTGGTCATGGTGCCCGACGGCTCGCACGCGCTGATCACCAAGTTCGGCAAGCTCGTGCAGGTCGCGCCGCCGGGCCGGGTGACGCTGTTCAACCCGTGGAAGCGGGTCAGCTACATCGTCAACACCACGCGCGAGTATCCGTTCAACGCCCCCATCCGCGAGGCTCCGACCCAGCAGGGCGTCAAGGCGAGCGTCGACCTGTTCCTGCAGTTCCGCATCGAGAACCCGGCCGAGTTCATCTTCGTGCTCGGCAGCGTGAGCGGGTTCTCCTCCAAGCTGCAGAACGCCATCAGCGAGGTCACCCGCAGCCTCATCTACGCGCAGCGTGCCGAGGACATCTACGACCTGGTGGGCGAGAGCACCCAGGGCATGCTCGAGTCGCTCAACCAGCAGTTCCTGCCCGCCGTACGGCTCACGGACGTGAACATCACGCACGCCGAGCCGTCCAGCCAGGAGTACCGCATGGACCTGGCCGCCCCCGAGATGGTCAGGGTGGCCAAGGAGGCCTACACCTACGAGTACGAGCTGGTGCTGCGCAAGGAGCAGAACGAGGGCGACCTGATCAAGGAGCTGGCCGGGCTGCAGGAGACGCTCAGCGCCATCCAGGCCGAGATCGCCGCCTACCAGGCCCGCATGGACACGGCCCTGGAGCGCGCGACGCACCAGGCCAAGGCCCAGGCCCAGCAGCGGCTGGTGGAGGCCGAGACCACGGCCAAGGCCAACGCGGCGCTCCTGGAGGCCCAGGCGCTCGACATCCGCGCGCTCAGCGCCGCCGAGGCGCCGCAGATCCTCGACTACCGCTTCCAGCAGGACCTGATGAACAAGCTGGAGGGCGTGGCCGCGCGCCTGCCGCAGGTGGTCCAGGTCGGCGACGACACCGACATCGACTTCCTTGCGCTGGCCAAGCAGCTCGTGGGCAGCAAGGACACCGCCCTGTTCTCCGACGAGGACATGGCCGCCATCCGTGGCCGCCTCTCCGAAATTGCCCAGCGCATCTCGGAACGCCAGCAGGAGATCTCTTCGTTGCTCAAGACGGAGACACCCGAGGTCAGGGAGCCTGAGATCGACAGCGAGACGACCGTGGAGCGCGCCCTTCCGGGTGGTGAGGTCCGATGAGCCGTGAATTCTCCAAGATCAAGGAATCTCTGGCCTCCTGGTCGGAGATCCGCCAGTTGCTGCGCGGCGGCGAGCAGGGCCAGCTGGTCCCTGTCGTCATCCCCAAGGACCGGCGCGGCTTCGCGTGGATCTCGCTGATCTTCCTGGCGCTGTACGCGATCGGCACGCTCAACCCGTTCGGCATCGCGATCGGGCTGCTCCTGATGCTCGTCGCCCTGGTCTGGATGTGGCGCAGGGCCATCATCGAGATCGAGGAGGGCACCACCGGCGTGCGCAGCCGGTGGGGCGCGATCACCGGCGTGCTGCCGCCCGGGCGGCACTACCTGTGGCTGCCGTGGGACCGGGTGGACGCGGTCGTCGACACGTCGACCGAGATCCCCTACTCCGCGCCGATCGTGGCCTGCCCGACCGCGGAGAACGTCCCGCTGAAGTCGATCGAGTTCTTCCTGAAGTTCAGGATCGTCGACCCGGTCGCGTTCGTCCGCACCATCGGCGCGGGCAACTTCGACCTGGTGCTCTCCAGCGCCGTCCAGGACGCGATCCGCCAGCGCGGCCGCAGGGTCAACACCGAACGCGCCTACGACCTGCGCGGCAGCGACGTGGGCGACATGCAGGACGCGCTCAACCGCCAGCTGGGCCGCTACGGCGTGCGCGTCACGGGGGCCAACATCCCCGACGTGCAGCTGCCCGACCAGTACCAGCAGCACCTGGCCACGCGCGAGAAGGTCGCCAAGGAGCTGTCGGCCTACGAGCGTGAGTGGGAGCTGACCCGCAAGCGCCGCATCGACACCCTGTCGATGGAGATCGAGCGGGCCAAGAAGACCCGCGACGCCCGCATCGTCGAGGTCAAGGCCTCCTTGAACAAGGCGAAGAAGGACGTCGCGCGCATGCTGGAGGAGCACGAGACCGAGGCTCAGCGCGTGCGCTGGGAGATCGAGGCCCGCGGCCGTGCCGAACTGACCGCTGCGGAGAACGAGGCCAAGGCGCTGCGCCGGCTGGCCGAGTCCTACCGCGACAACCGCGCGGTCCTGCAGTACGAACTGGCTCGCCGGCGACTCGACGTCGGCGCGAAGCTCGCGGAGAGCGCCCCTCAGCCGCTGGTCGTCCGCACGCGTGGCAACGGAGACGACTCCGCCCTGTCCACGCTCCTGCTCGCCCAGCTCCTCCCGAGAATCGCCGCAAACGGGAAAGAACCCCACTAGGAGAGAACCCCATGGTGTTTCGCAAGCTGATGGCCGCCTTCGGGGCGGGCGTCGAAGTCGACACGGTCCTGAGCGGCACCAGCGTCCGCCCGGGTGAGCTGCTGCGCGGAGTGGTCAACTTCCGCGGCGGCAGCTCCGACTACAAGGTCGAGGGCATCTTCATCGACCTGACCGCCGTCGTCGAGGTGGAAAGCGGCGACAACGAGTACAAGTCGACCTACAGCTTCCTGCGCCAGCAGGTGGCCGGATCGTTCCAGCTGGCCGCGGGGGCGGCGCACAGCCAGCCGTTCGAGATCCCGATGCCGTGGGAGACCCCGATCAGCGCGATCGGCGGCCACCCGCTGCACGGCATGCGCCTGGGCGTGCAGACCGAGCTGGCCCTGGCGGGCGCGCTCGACAAGGGCGACCTCGACCCGCTGTTCGTCAACCCGCTGCCCGTGCAGGAGTACGTCATCGCGGCGCTCGACCGGATGGGCTTCCACTTCAAGAAGGCCGACCTTGAGCGCGGCACGCTGTACGGCTCGACGATGCCGTTCTTCCAGGAGATCGAGTACTACGCGGGCGGCGACTGGCGGCGCTACTTCAACGAGCTGGAGCTGACCTTCATCGCCGGTCCCGCGCAGATGGACGTCATCCTGGAGGCCGACAAGCGCGGCGGTTTCCTGAGCTCGGGCCACGACGCGTACAACCGCTTCACCGTCCGCTACACCGACCCGCCCGCCACCGCCGACCAGGCCCTCCAGCGGGGCCTGGAGGCGATGGCGCGGCACCGCGGCTGGTTCTAGCCCCAGGGGTACGGCAGGCGGCCGCTCAGGCCGCGCGGGGAGGGGCAGGGGTCGCTCACGACATGCCGGGCGGCGTCGAGCAGGAGCTCACGCCGCTCGGGATCGTCGGGTGTCATCCGCCGGGCCTGCCCGCGGCGCGGACCAGCGCGGCCAGGTTTCCCAGCCGCTCGTCCTGGGCGAAGCGCACCGTGTGGCTCTTGCCCTCGTCGTCCTCCACGGTGATCTCGGTGAGCAGCTGGTCGGCGTGTCCCGGCCCGCCCACGACGGCCGGGAGGTCGAAGAAGCCGCGTGCCGCCTCGCGCACCCTGATGGCGTCGTCGAGGGGCATGGCGGCGGTGTCGGCGGTGGTGGTGAGCACCAGGCCGCCGAATCCGCCTCCCTGCACTACCGTCACCTTCACGGCAGCAGGCCCACCTGCTGCCAGGCGCTCCGCACGGCCTTCTGCTCGTCGGAGTCCGCCTGGTACAACTCCCCCGCCACCGCCACGGTCGCCTCCACCACGTCGTCGAACTGCGACACCGGTCCCAGCCGTTCCGTCAGTGTGACATACCAGATCCTTCCCGCCCGCTCCCAGGCGTATCCGCCCAGGGCGGTCGCGGCCAGGTAGAAGGCGTGGTTGGGGATGCCCGAGTTGAGGTGCACGCCGCCGTGGTCGTTGCGCGGGTCGCCGTCGTCGGGCAGGTCGAGGTAGTCGCGCATGTGCGCGGGCTGGCGGTCGTGCGGGTGGGCGCTGCCCGGCTGCTTCATCGAGCGCAGGGCCTCACCGGCGATCGCCGGGCCGAAGCAGCCCTTGCCGATCAGCCAGTCGGCCTGGTCGGCCGTCTGGCCCAGGGCGTACTGCGTGGCCAGCGCCCCCATGACGTCGGAGAACGACTCGTTGAGCGCGCCTGGCTGCTTGCTGTAGACGAGCCCGGCGGTGAAGTCGGTGACCCCGTGGGTGAGCTCGTGCGCCACCACGTCGAGCAGCTTCGGGAAACAACCGCGCAGGAAGACCTCGCCGTCGCCGTCGCCGTAGATCATCTGGAAGCCGTTCCAGTAGGCGTTGTTGTGGTCGGTCTCGAAGTGCACGGACGAGACGAGCTCCATGCCCCGGTCGTCCATGCTGTCGCGGTCGAAGATCTCCTTGTAGAAGGCGTAGGTACGGCCGGCGTTGTCGAAGGCGTCGTTGACCGCCTCGTCGGTGGTGGCCGGGTCGTGCTCGCCGCGCACCTTGACCCCCGGCAGGCTGCCGAACGAGCCGTGCCCGGCGTCGTAGATGGTGCGCAGCAGGCCGGGCGCCTCCTCGTCGAGGGTGAGGCGGAGGTTGAGGCTGCGCTGGGCGGCCGCCAGCAGCGTGCGCTGGGTGCGGATGACGCTCGCCTGCTCCAGCTGGCGGGCGTCGACGCCGAGGTCGAGCAGCAGGTCCGGCGGGACGATCGAGCAGAGCATGGGTTCCCTCCCTGGGTCGGCTGACAGCTGGTGGATCCACGATCTCCGCTTTTGATGCGGCGCGCCGGTGCTTGTCCGAAGCCGGAAAGGTGATTATCCGGTGACCAGGACCGCGGTGACCGTGACCGCGACGGCCAGGACGAGCCCCGAGGCCATGAACCGCCCCAGCGGCACGCTCACGCCGTACCGCCGGCAGCTCTCCAGCCACAGCAGCGTCGTCGTCGAGGCCCAGGGGGTGATCACCGCCCCTGCGTTGACCGCGGCCAGCAGGACGGCCAGCTGCTCGGGCCGCCCGACCGGGACGGCGAGCTGCACGGCCAGGTAGGCGGGCAGGCCGTTGACGGCGTTGGCCAGCACCAGCCCGGTGGCGGCGGTGCGCGCCCGGTCGTCGCCGACGAGCGCCGCCATGAGGTCGGCCAGGCCGTACGCCGCCAGGGCCGGGACGATCAGGGTCAGGCCGGCGACCAGGCCGAGCAGCCGCCACGGGATCAGCGACCACGACAGCGCCGAGCGGTCGCGCACGACGAAGACCACGACGACGATCGCGGCGGCGGACAGGGCGGCCAGCCAGGCCTCGGCCCCGGCGACGATCGCGGCGGCGAACAGCAGACAGGCCACGGCGGAGGCGGTCAGGGTGACCCGGTCGGCGACCCGCTCGGGCGGCCGGGGCTCGTAGCGGCGCTCGCCGCGCCTGGCCAGCCGCCAGAACATCACCCACAGCAGGACCAGCGTGACGGCCAGGACGGCCGCCTGCGGCACGAGCATGAGCCGCGCGAACTCGGCGGCCGACAGGTGGATCTTGTCGGTGGCGAGCAGGTTCGTCAGGTTGGAGACCGGCAGCAGCAGGCTGGCCGCAGCCGACAGCCAGAGGGTCGTCATGGCCAGGGGCAGCGGCGAGATGCCCGACCTGGCCGCCAGGGCCAGCAGGACGGGGGTGAGCAGGACCGCCGTCGTGTCGAGGTTGAGGAAGATCGTGACCACCGTGGCGAACCCCGCGCTCGCCGCGAACAGCAGCGCGTAGTTGCCCCGGCCCAGGACCGCCAGGCGGGCCGCGACCGCGTCGAAGACCTGCGCCCTGGCGCTGAGCGCGGCCAGCACCATCAGGCCGGTCAGGAAACCCAGCAGCGGGACGACCTCGTCCAGGCTCTCGACCACGTCCTCGACGGGTAACAGGCCCACGAGGACGAGCAGTACGCCCAGCACCGGCAGCCCCACGGCCACCCCGTCGAGAAAGCTCAGCCGCCACCGCACAGCGGCATGCTCTCACGCCCGCGCGCGTGCGGTCAGCCGTCTTCGCTGCTGAGGCCGCCGCCGCGAGTTACCTCACGCCCGTGCCCGTGCGGTCAGCCGCTCCCAGAGCTCGGAGACCTGTCGTTCGAGCTCCTCGAGGGAGCCCTCGTTGGAGATCACCACGTCGGCCACCGCGAGCCGCTCCTCGCGCGTCGCCTGGGCGGCGATGCGCGCCCGCGCCTCCTCCCCCGCCATGCCGCGATGCTCGGCCAGGCGGGCGATGCGGGTGGCCTCCGAGGCGTCGACCACGACGACCACCTCGTACAGCGGCGCCAGCTTGTTCTCCGTCAGCAGCGGCACGTCGTAGACGACGATCGCGTCATCGGCCGCCTGGCTCTGCAGCAGGCCCACCCGCTCGCCGACGAGCGGGTGGACGATGCCGTTGAGCGTGGCCAGGCGCTCGGGGTCGGCGAAGACGATCGAGCCGAGCTTCTCGCGGTTGAGCGAGCCGTCGGGGTGCAGCACCTCGGTGCCGAAGGACGCCACCACGCGGGCCAGGCCCGGGGTGCCGGGCTCGACCACCTCGCGGGCGATCTTGTCGGCGTCGATGACGACCGCGCCCCGCTCGGCCAGCCGCCTGGCGACCTCGCTCTTACCCGACCCGATTCCTCCGGTGAGACCTACTTTCAGCACAGAGGCAAGCCTATAGGCGAACCCTCACCGCGCCGGTGAAGGTGCCGCCGCCACCCCTCGGGAAAGCGCTTGCCAACCAGGTTGAACCTTCTCAACGGCTCCCGCGTATCCCCGCATAACGGACGGGCTCATCTCGGAGGTCGCGTTGGACCTGGCACAGGCACACAGCCGTTCCCACTTCTCGCTGGTGCGCGAGGCACCGGGGCAGCAGGCGCCGGTGGATTTCTGCATCCCGTGCAACCCGTACTTCCCCACACCCGAGATCTTCGACACGCTGGGCGGCAACCTGGAGGCGATCCTCAAGTACTACCCGAGCGACTCCGAGACCATCGCCGCCGAGCTCAGCGCCACCCTCGGGCTCAACCCCCGCACCGTGGTCATGGGCAACGGCTCCACCGAGCTCATCACCTGGATCGACCACCTGCTCGTGCGCGAATCGCTGGCCATCCCCATCCCGACCTTCGGCCGCTGGACCGACCAGCCCCTGGAGACCGGCAAGCGGGTCGACATGTACCCCCTGCTGGAGAGCCGCAACTTCACCCTCGACGTCGACGACTACGTGCGGTTCATCCGCTCACGCGGCTCGCGGGTGGCCGTGATCTGCAACCCCAACAACCCCGACGGCGGCTATCTGCCCAGGCACGAGGTGGTGCGGCTGCTCGACCGGCTCATCGACCTCGACCTGGTCATCGTCGACGAGTCGTTCGGCGACTTCGTCGACGCCGAGCCGTACCCGGGGCTGGCCGGAGAGGCCGCGGTGCGGCCCAACGTGATCGTCCTGCGCAGCCTCGGCAAGAACTTCGGCCTGCACGGCATCCGCTTCGGCTACCTGATCGCCAACCCCGCCCTGGCCGGGCGCATCCGCGGCGCGCTGCCCAAGTGGAACCTCAACTCCTTCGCCGAGGTCGTCGTCTTCATGCTCAAGGAGCACCTGGCGGACTACCGCGACAGCCTGCGCCGCCTGGCGCAGGACCGGCACATCATGCTCCAGCAGCTCGGAGCCATGCCGGGGCTGACGGTCTTCGCCTCCCAGGGCAACTTCCTGCTGGTCAAGCTGCCCGACGGCCACGACGGGGTGCAGCTGCGCGACCACCTGCTCGAACGGCACAACGTGCACGTGCGCGAGTGCGGCAACAAGCTCGGGACCACCAGCCAGTTCCTGCGCCTGGTCGTACGGCCCAGCCCCGACGTGCGGCGGCTGCTGCTCGGCATGACCCACTACCTGTACGCCGGGACCCCGCTGGAGACGCCGGTCATCGGCCTCCACCATCGCCGGGTCGCACTCGCCTCAGGTGGACCAGCGTGAGGTGGTCGTCCATACGCTCGCGGTGCGTCTCGCGGTAACCGAGCTTCCGGTAGAGCCTCAGGTTGCCCTCGGACAGGTGGCCGGTGAACAGGTCGAACGCCTCGGCGTCCGGGCACCGCTCGTGCAGGTGGCCCAGCAGCGCCGTCGCGATGCCGCGCCGCTGCGCGTCGGGCGCCACCACCAGGCGTCCGACCAGGCAGGTCGTGCCCGCCATCCGGGCGCGGACCGCACCCACGACGCGCGTGCCGTCGCGCGCGGTGAACACGATGCCGGTCTCGATGGACTTGCGGACCTGCTCGAGCGACTCGACCAGGGGCGGGATGAACGGGTCGCCGTACAGCTGGGCCTCGCTGACGTAGGCGGCCCTGGTGAGGGTGAGGATCTCGCCGGCGTCGCCCGGCAGGGCCTGTTCGATCCGCGTCATGTGCGCCACGCGGCCACCCTACTCATCATCCGGCCCGCTCACCCACCGGCGGGAAGCCGCCCGAGTCCCACGTCCTGGAGCCGGTGCAGCGCGTTGGCCAGGTCCGTGTTCATCGTCTGCAACGCCGGCGGGATCTGCAGCTGCCGCTCCTTGATGATCATTTGCAGCTCCTCCGATCGCGCCAGCGCGGCGCTCAGGTACCCGCGCACGGTCACCAGGGCTCCCAGCGGCGGATGGGCGAAGCATCCCACCATCAGGGACTCGACGTCACGCAGCGCCTTCAGGGTGTCGGACCACAGCACGCTGAAGGCGCCCCACAACGCGTCAGCGGTCGTGTACGGCACCAGCTCCGACAGGGGGACGAACGCGTCCAGGCCGCGTTGTACGGCCTCCCGGGTGTCGCGCTGGGCGGCTTCCAGGTGAGAGACGTCGCCGGGGTCGAAGACGTAGGAGCTGCCCGCCCCCGAGGTCATCGCCAGCTCCAGCCTGACGAGCGCGGCCAGCGAGCGGTCGAGGTTGATCAGGCGGTTGCGGATCTCGGTGACCTGCTCGTAGGAGCGCGGGTCCTTGGCGAGCGCGTCGTAGTTCTCGGTCGCCTTCCTCACCTCGGCGGCGATGTGCAGCCGCGCCTCCCGGAGCTCGGGGAACGCCTGGCGGGCGTTCAGCCGTCTGGCGAACTCCTCGGCCAGCTCCTCAGCGAGCTCGGACCGTTCGCCCTGGTGAACCATCGCCCGCGCGTCATCGATCCCCCGGCGGGAGAAGGCGCGGCCGAAGCAGAAGCCGGTGAAGGCCAGCATCGAGCCGGCGACGAAGGACTCGTCAGCTTTGTAGATCTTGTAGATGTCGCCCGAGCCGAGGGCGATCACTCCTCCCAGCACGATCAGGCCGAACAACGCCCAGCCGAGCTGGGCGCGGGTCATGCGGCGGAACCAGCCGGGCGACTTCACCAGCGAACCTCCTTGGATGGGCGGGGCTGTCGGGGTGAGGCTCAGGCGGTCGGGAGCGGGCGTCAGGTGGTCAGGAGCAGCGCGACGACGGTGGCGGGCACGGCTCCCGCGGCGAGGAGCGCTCCCGCCAGCATGAACGAACGAACCGAGATCGTCACCCGATGACGCCTGATGTACTCGAACCAGATGAGAGTCGACAACGACGCCCACGGCGTGATGATCGGCCCCACGTTCGTCCCGACCAGCAACGCCAGCAGCTGATCCGTGCCGGCCCCCGCCAACGCGTGCTCCCCGGCCACGTACGCCGGAAGGTTGATCACCAGGTTCGACAACGCCGCCCCCGCGGCCGCCGCCCTGAAGGCGCCCTCCGCCCCGCCCTCCGCCCCGATCAGCCAGCGCATCATCGTGTCGAGCCCGTGCAGGCCCAGGGTCGGCACGACGAGGAAGAGGCCCGTCACGAAGATCAGCAACTGCCAGGGGATCAGCCCCCAGGTCAGCTTCTCCCGAGCCCTGGCCGCGAAGGCCGCCACGACGATCGTCACCGCCACCAGCGCGGCCACGTGCACGCTCACGTTGGCGAGCACCAGCACCACGAACAGAGCGCAGGCCAGGGCCGCCGCGCCGAACAGCACCCGGTCCGCGGGCCGCTCGGGCTCCGGGGGCGTGTAGCGGTCGGCCTGACGTCTGCCCCGCCGCCAGTACAGCAGCCACAGGAACGACATCGACACCGTCAGCGACACCACCTGCGGCACCCACATCCGAGCGGCGAACTCGTGCGTGCTCAGCCCGAGGCGGTTCATCGCGAGCAGGTTCGTGAGGTTGGAGACCGGCAGCAGCAGGCTCGCGGTGTCGGCCAGCCACACCGACATGATCGCCACCGGCAGCACCTTGATGCGCGCCTTGGGCGCCAGCGCCAGCAGGACCGGGGTGAGCAGTGCCGCCGCGGTGTCACGGTTGAGGAACATGGTGACCAGGGCGACGAAGATCGAGCACAGCAGGAAGAGCGCCAGGTAGCTGCCCCCCGCCAGCCAGGCGAGCCTCGCGGCGATCAGCTGGAACACCCCGGCCTGCTTGGTCAGCTCGGCCAGCACCAGCACCCCGGTCAGGAACAGCAGGATGGGGGCGATGCGCACCATGCTCGCCTGCGCCTCGGCCATCGGCAGCAGGCCGGTGGCCACACACCCCAGGCCCGCGGCCAGCACGGCCACCTGGGCCCACAGCAGGGGGCGCGCCCTGGCCGATCGGCTGGGGCGCCGGGGGGCGTGATGTCGCTCCACGGGAGTCACTGCCCTGGGAACGACCGCGTGCCCGGCCCAGGTTCCGCCGGGCACGGACTGTCCGTCCTTTGGGGTGGGCTTGGAGACACCGCAGGGCCTCGTGGATCGCGGGTGAGAGACCCGAACCGCCCCGGATCGTCACGGCGGCCCGCCACGCCCGCTCGTCGCCCGTGTCCCTGGAGGGGGCCCAGCCCCGTGCGGCGGGTGGGGGTGACCCATGCGTGCCGTACATGACGAGCGACCGCGCGGCCCGCGACCAGAGGCCGGGGGCACACGCCGGGACCACGGGATCGGATCGGGGGATCGGATCGGGGGATCGGATCGCGGGCTTCCCGAGCGATCGCCGGGAACGCAGAAACGGCCCCGCACCGGAGTGCGGGGCCGTTCTATGAAGCTACCTCAGAGCCGAGCTCAGCTCTGGCCGCCGGCGAGCTTCTCGCGCAGAGCGGCGAGAGCCTCGTCGGAGGCGAGGGCGCCCTGCGTGGCAGGAGCCTGGGCGGACGGGGCGGTCTCACCGGTGTAGGTGGACGGAACCTCGCCGGCCTCGGCCTCAGCCTTGCGGGCCTCCTCGATCTGCTTCTTGTGAGCCTCGAAGCGGGTCTGGGCCTCGGCGTACTGCCGCTCCCACTCCTCGCGCTGCTTGTCGAAGCCCTCGAGCCACTCACCGGTCTCCGAGTCGAAGCCCTCGGGGTAGATGTAGTTGCCCTGGTCGTCGTAGGTCGCGGCCATGCCGTAGAGCGTCGGGTCGAACTCGACGTCGACACCGGCGTTCTCGTTGGCCTGCTTCAGCGAGAGGCTGATGCGGCGACGGTCGAGGTCGATGTCGATGATCTTCACGAAGATCTCGTCGCCGACCTGGACGACCTGCTCCGGGATCTCCACGTGGCGCTCGGCCAGCTCGGAGATGTGGACCAGGCCCTCGATGCCCTCCTCGACGCGGACGAACGCACCGAACGGCACCAGCTTGGTGACGCGGCCCGGCACGACCTGGCCGATCTGGTGGGTGCGGGCGAACTGCTGCCACGGGTCTTCCTGGGTCGCCTTGAGCGACAGGGAGACGCGCTCGCGCTCCATGTCGACGTCGAGGACCTCGACCGTGACCTCCTGGCCGACCTCGACGACCTCGGAGGGGTGGTCGATGTGCTTCCAGGACAGCTCGGACACGTGGACCAGACCGTCGACGCCACCCAGGTCCACGAAGGCACCGAAGTTGACGATCGAGGACACGACGCCCTTGCGGACCTGGCCCTTCTGGAGGGTGTTGAGGAAGGTCTGGCGGACCTCGGACTGCGTCTGCTCGAGCCAGGCGCGGCGCGACAGAACCACGTTGTTGCGGTTCTTGTCGAGCTCTATGATCTTCGCCTCGAGCTCACGGCCGACATACGGCTGCAGGTCGCGGACCCGGCGCATCTCCACGAGGGAGGCCGGGAGGAAGCCGCGCAGGCCGATGTCGAGGATGAGACCGCCCTTGACGACCTCGATGACCGTGCCGGTGACGATGCCGTCCTCGTCCTTGATCTTCTCGATCGTGCCCCAGGCCCGCTCGTACTGAGCGCGCTTCTTGGACAGGATGAGGCGGCCCTCCTTGTCCTCCTTCTGGAGGACGAGAGCCTCTACGTGCTCGCCGACTTCCACGACGTCAGCCGGGTCGACATCGTGCTTGATGGAAAGCTCACGCGAGGGGATGACACCCTCGGTCTTGTAGCCGATGTCGAGAAGAACCTCGTCTCGATCGACCTTGACGACGGTGCCCTCGACGATGTCGCCGTCGTTGAAGTACTTGATGGTCTCGTCGATCGCGGCGAGGAAGGCTTCCTCGGACCCGATGTCGTTGACCGCAACCTGCGGGGTGGTCGAGGTGGCCTCAGTGCTGGACGTCATGTGTGGAATTGCTCCGAACGCGGACAGAAGTCGATTGGCGGGCGCGTTGCAGGCCTTTGTTCGTTCAAGCCGGTTCGACCAGATCGAGCGCGAGCCCGCTCCGTCTGAGGCGCGCGCGAGCCCACAGCGCAGCGATCAGCATATGAGACCTGGAGCCAGGGGTCAATCCGAGGCCGGTTCGGCAGCCGCCTAGTAGGCGATGATCTGGCCCTTCCGCTTGGGGTGGATATTACCTCGGAGGGCCTTGGGAACGGAGACGTGATCAGGGTCTCCGTCGGAGACATACCTCTCACCTGGGTGCTTGTTCAGCCATTCCAGCCAGTACTGCGAGCACCATTTGCGGCATTCGCCCTTCTTGCCGTTGCTCTGGATCCGCTGGATCGCTCCCGGGTCGAAAGACTTCGCGTAGGGCGAAACCGACGGCTCGGCCCCGGCGAGGAACACACCCGCGATGCCGTACGGCGTGCCGTCCCACGAACCCTTGGCCGCCGCCTTCTTGCTGCGCGGCATGCTCCCGAACGGCAGAGCCATCGTCTGGGACGGTTCCACGCCCAGCTTCTTCAGCAGCCGCTCCAGCCGCACGATCTGCTCGCGCACCTTCTTGGTCTTCAGCGTGCGCAGGTTGTAGTGGCTCCAGGTGTGGTTGGCCACCTCGAACCCGTTGCGCACCAGCCACTGCGCCGCCCTGGCCTGCTCGGCCGGGTCGTCGAGGCCGAAGGGCCGCTTGTTGATCCAGAAGGTCGCCACCGGCTGGAAGTGGGGGTACTTCCTGGCCACGTCCATGAGGATCCCCACCGCGGTGTGCCGCTCGGGGCGGCCGTCCGCGCCCAGGCGGAAGTGCGACTCATGACCGTCGTCGAAGGTCAGCACCACCGGGTACTTGCCCGCCGGTACCCGGATGTCGCCCGTCGCGAACTGCCTGGCCGTGATCGGCACGTAGCCCTGCCTGGCCAGCTTCTCCAGCTCCTTGCGGAACTGCGACGGCGTGCGATCGATGGAGGCCAGGCGCTTCTTGATGATCCGGTGGTACATGAGCACCGGGATCAGCCCCGACTCGTTCGCCTTGACCTGCTTGGCGAAGGCCGGCGTCGCCACCACGCCGGGCGGCGGCTGGTAGACGGCGCTCGGCTGCGGCTTCGGCCGGTCAGCCGCGGGCCGCACCGCCGTGTCGGGCTCGCCGGAGGGCAGTAACCACAGGGCCGCCAGAGCGAGGACCACGACGACGACGTTGGCTGTCGCGATGATTCGGGCGAGTGACGCTGTACTCCGCACGGAACTCCATGGCCGAAGGGGCTGCCAGCAAATCTTCAGCGTAGTGGAACCGGGCGCAAATACGGACATGACGGAGGGGGACCACGGTCATGACCGCTGGGGCTCACCTGGCGCGCATGGGGGTGAGGGCGGGCTGGTCACGAACTCCCCGTGGAGTGGCTCCACGGGGGTGGCACGGGGAGAGCGGCGGGCTCGGAGCCGCCCAGGCAGGAGTGGGCTCGCGGGGCAGCACGGGGAGGAGTGGACTCGCGGGGCAGCACGGGGCGCCACGCCGGGCTTGGGAGCAGCACGGGGCGTCCGGCCCTGGAGCAGCACGGGACGTGGCCGGGGGCGGGAGCCGTCGCCCCTCGCGCCACGCGACGAGCGTCTTGGCTGCGGGCAACGAGCGCCCGGCCTGGGCCCGCGCCTCAGACGGCGAGCCCACGACAAAGACGGCGGCCCCACGGGCGAGACGGCAGCGCCGTGATCAAGGCGGAGCCTCGGACGACCGAGGCGGCGACGCCATGACCAAGGCGGCGGCCCCAAGACTCCAGGGCCGGGCCGAAGGTGACTGGTCGACGGCCGAGACCGTAGGCCACGGCGGAGGCCGCGGATCCGCGACCTAGGCCGCGGGCCGAAGGGGGCGGGCCGAAGGGGGCGGGCCGAAGGGGGCGGGCCGAAGAGAGCGCCGAAGGCGGCGGGTCGACGGCTCCGGGGCGACGGCTCCGGGGCGACGGCCGGGACCGCAGACCCGGCCGAGGCGTCGGGACCGGACGAAACCGCGAGGCCCGGCCGAGGCGTCGGGGCCGGACGAAACCGCGAGGCCCGGCCGGAGGCGGGGTCAGTGGCCCGCGTCCTCCCAGGTGCGGCCGACGCCGACGGAGACCTCCAGCGGCACCCGCAGCGGATACGCCTGCGCCATCTGCTCGCGCACCAGCGCCGTCAGCGCCTCCAGCTCCCCCGCCGCCACCTCGAACACGAGCTCGTCGTGCACCTGGAGGATCATCCGCGACGCCAGCCCCGCCTCCCCCAGCGCCTGGCGCACGTTGAGCATGGCGACCTTGATGATGTCGGCCGCCGACCCCTGGATGGGCGCGTTGAGCGCCATGCGTTCGGCCATCTCGCGCCGCTGGCGGTTGTCGCTGGTGAGGTCGGGCAGGTAGCGGCGCCGTCCCATGATGGTCTCGGTGTAGCCGTCGGTGCGCGCCTGCTGGACGATCGCCTGGAGGAAGTCGCGCACGCCGCCGAACTCCTCGAAGTATTCGTCCTTCAGGGCCCGCGCCTCGGCGACGGGGATGTTGAGCTGCCCGGCCAGCCCGAAGTCGGACAGGCCGTAGGCGAGGCCGTAGTTCATCGCCTTGATCTTGGCCCGGAGTTCGCCGTCGACCTGCTCCGGCGGGATGTCGAACACCCGCGAGGCGGTCGCCTGGTGGAAGTCGTGGCCGGAGGCGAAGGCCTCGATCAGCGACCGGTCTTCCGACAGGTGGGCCATGATGCGCAGCTCGATCTGGCTGTAGTCGGCCGTGAGCAGCGTGTCGAAGCCGGATCCGACGGTGAAGCCCTGCCGGATGCGGCGGCCTTCGGCGGTGCGGATCGGGATGTTCTGGAGGTTGGGCTTCTCCGACGACAGCCGTCCGGTGGCCGCGACGATCTGGTTGAAGGTGGTGTGGATGCGCCCGTCGTCGGAGATCTCGGCCAGCAGCCCGGTGACGGTGGTCATGAGCTTCTGCTGGTCGCGGTGGCGCAGCATGATGACGGGCAGTTCGTGGTCGGTCTGGGTGGCCAGCCAGGCGAGCTGCTCGGCGTCGGTGGAGTAGCCGGTCTTGGTCTTCTTCGTCTTGGGCAGCCCCAGCTTGGTGAAGAAGATCTCCTGCAGCTGCTTGGGCGAGCCGAGGTTGAACTGCTCGCCGACGACGCGGTGGGCCTCCTCGACGGCCTGCTTGACCCCGGCGGCGAACTGGGCCTCCATGCCCGAGAGGTATGCGCGGTCGACGGCGATGCCCGCCCGCTCCATCTCGGCCAGCACGCGCAGCAGCGGCAGCTCGACGACGCCGAGCAGGTTGGTGCCGCCGCGCTCGCCCAGGAAGTCTTCGAGGGCGTCGGCGAGCTCGCGCACGGCGGCGGCGCGCAGGGCCAGGTCCTTGGCGGGGGCGTCCTCGTCGTCGCCGAACAGCGCGGCCTGGCCGCTGGACTCGGTCTCGGCGCGCAGGTCGCGGTTGACGTAGCGGCGGGCCAGGTCTTCGAGGTCGAAGGTGCGCTGGCCGGGCATGGCGAGGTAGGCGGCGAGCGCGGTGTCGCACGACAGGCCGCCCAGCTCCATGCCCATGGTCCACAGCGCCAGCATCGGCCCCTTGGCGTCGTGGACGGCCTTGGGGGCGTCGGAGGCCAGCCAGGTGGCCAGGGCGGTGAAGTCGTCCTCGGTGAGCTTGACGGGGTCGATGTGGGCGGCGGTGCCGTCGGGCGAGGCCACGGCGATGGCGTCGATGCGGCCCGTGCCGCTGCCGTACGCGCCCTTGAAGGCCAGCCCGGCGCGGCCCTCGGGCAGCGCCGACAGCCAGCCGGCGACGCGGCCGGGGCCGAGGATCACGGTCTCGACCTCGAAGCCCTGCTCGGGGTCGGCCTCGCCGGTGCCGAGCACCTTGAACACGCGCTCGCGCAGCTCGCCGCGGATCTGGAGGGAGTCGAAGAGCTTGTTGATCTCCTCGCGCTGCCACTGGCCCTGCTTGAGCTCGTCGATGGCGACGTCCATCGGCACGTCGCGCAGCAGCTCGGTGAGGCGGCGGTTCATCAGCACCTGGTCGAGGTGGTCGCGCAGCTTCTCGCCGACCTTGCCCTTGACCTCGTCGACCCGGTCGACGAGTGCGGTGAGCGAGCCGAAGTCGCGCACCCACTTGGCCGCGGTCTTCTCGCCCACGCCGGGGATGGACAGCAGGTTGTCGCTGGGGTCGCCGCGCAGTGCCGCGAAGTCGGGATACTGCTGCGGCGTCAGCTCGTACTTCTCGAAGACGGCGTCGGGGGTGAAGCGGGTCATGTCGCTGATGCCGCGCCGCGTCATGAGCACGGTGATGCGCTCGTTGACCAGCTGCAGGGCGTCGCGGTCGCCGGTGACGATCAGCACGTCCATGTCGGCCGCCGCGGCCTGGGTGGCCAGCGTGGCGATGAGGTCGTCGGCCTCGAAGCCGGGCTTCGACAGGTAGGGCACGTGCAGGATGTCGAGCAGCTCGAAGATGAGCCGCATCTGGTCGCGGAACTCGTCGGGGGTGGCCGACCTGTTGGCCTTGTATTCGCCGTAGGTCTCGTGCCTGAACGTCGGCTCCGACCGGTCGAAGCAGACCGCGATGTGCGTGGGCTGCTCATCCCTGATCATGTTGGTCAGCATCGACGTGAACCCGTAGACGGCCGCCGTGGGCTGGCCGTCGGTGGTCATCAGGTTCGCGTCCTTGAGGGCGTAGAACGCCCTGTACGCCAGGGAATGCCCGTCCAGCAGCAGGAGACGGGGCCTCACGGGGGTCGCTTCACTCTTCGGCACACACGCAGCCTAGTCTCCAAGTGCGACAGAAAACCTGAGGAGACGACACCTTGACCTTGACAGACACCGACTTCATCAACTCCCTGAACCAGGGCACCCTCGGCGAGCGCATGGGCATCGAGTTCCTCGAGGCGAGCGCCGAGCGCGTGGTGGCCCGGATGCCGGTGGAGGGCAACACCCAGCCGTACGGCCTGCTGCACGGTGGGGCCTCGGTCGTGCTGGCCGAGTCGGTCGGCTCCATCGCCGCCGCCATCCACGCCGGTCCCGAGCGCATCGCGGTCGGGATCGAGATCAACGCCACCCACCACCGCTCGGCCACCGAGGGCTTCGTGACGGGTACGGCGACCGCCCTGCACGCCGGGCGCACCCTGGCGACCTACGAGGTGGAGATCGTCGACGACCAGGGCCGGCGCGTGTGCACCTCCCGCATCACGTGCATGCTGCGCGACCGCCCGTAACGGGCGACACACCTTGCGACCAGTGAACCTTCTGTGAGTTTCGGTCTCCCTTTGCGCACGGCTCCCGGGGTCGCTACCGTTGTCCCAGCAGAGCCCGCGGGGAGGCCGAGTAGATAACGTGTGGGGCCGGGGAAGCCCTTCATGGTCCCAAAGGTCCTCCCCCGGGTTCGATCTTCCCCACCACCGTCCGTGACGACTTCCGGACGCCCTCAATCCCCGCGGGGACCACTCCCAAAGGAATTCGTAGGACATTTCCCCGATAGTCCCAATTTTGCCCCTACCAGGTCACTGACCTCGGTGGATTCCTTACATCAGTCCCATCACTAATTGGTGACGAACGGTTTGGAACCGGGCGTACCCGGAATAGGCTCCCGCAACAGCATCCCAGTCGTGCCTGCGATGCCTGCGTGTCGAGAAGGGGGGTCCTGACCGGACCCCCTCGGACTTCAAGGGAGCAAGATTGCGCAGAGCCGTGATCGCGTTCACGGCCTTCCTGGGTGGGCTCATTTTCCTGTTCGCCGGCCCGGCAAGCGCCGCGGCCGAAGGCGAGGGGCTTAAGGGCACTCTCACACACCAAGGCCAACCAGTGAATGGCGCGAAAATCGTCGTGACCACCGAGGACGGTCAACCCGTCCAGGAGCTCACCACCAACGCCCAGGGCACGTGGGAAGTGGCCGTCCCGAAGGCCGGGAAGTACAAGGTCACTCTGGACGCCAGCACGTTGCCCCCCAACCTCCAGCCGCGTGGAGGACAGAACGTCCGTACGCCGCAGGTCTTCGAGGGCAACGTCAGTACGGTGCTCTTCCCCTTGGAAGCCAAAGCGGCGCCAGGTGAGGCCCCGGCGGCGGACCCCAGCGAGGGTGCCCTCTTCCGTCAGGCGGCACAGCTCGCCTTCGAGGGCCTGAACCTGGGCCTGATCATCGCCCTGGCCGCACTCGGCCTGTCGCTGATCTACGGAACGACCGGGCTGACCAACTTCGCCCACGGCGAGCTGGTGACCCTGGGCGCCGTCGTGGCGTTCATGTTCAACACCGGCATCTTCGGCTGGTCGGGCATGCCTCTGGAACTGGCGGCCCTGCTGTCGCTGATCGTCTGCGGCGCCTTCGGATACTTCCAGGACCGCTTCTTCTGGGGCCGGCTGCGCAAGCGCGGCACCGGCGTGATCGCGATGATGATCATCTCGATCGGTGTGGCGATCCTGCTGCGCAACATGATCCAGTTCTTCTTCGGCGCCCAGAACGAGTCGTTCTCCGACTACACCGCCCAGGCCGGCATGGAGCTCGGCCCGATCACCGTGGCCCCCAAGAACCTGTGGGCCATGGGCATCGAGCTGTTCGTCCTGATCGTCGTGGGCGTGGCGCTGCTCAAGACCCGCCTGGGCAAGGCCGCCCGCGCGGTCTCCGACAACCCGGCGCTGGCCGCCTCCTCGGGCATCGACGTCGACCGGGTGATCCGGATCATCTGGACTCTCGGCGCCGCCATCGCCGCGCTGGCCGGCATCATGCTGGGCCTGTCGCAGTCGCTGAAGTTCACCATGGGCCAGGACATCCTGCTCCTGATCTTCGCCGGCGTCACCCTCGGCGGCCTCGGCACCGCGTTCGGCGCGCTCGTCGGCTCCATCGTCGTGGGCGTGTTCATCCAGGTCTCGACGCTCTGGGTGCCGCCGGAGCTGAAGTCGGTCGGCGCGCTGGCCATTCTGATCATCGTGCTCCTCGTCCGGCCGCAGGGCATCCTGGGCCGCCGCGAGCGGATCGGCTGACGGGGGGTAACTCATGGACTGGCTAACGATTCTCACGACCACCGTCCACGCCGCGATCGGCTGGGAGGTGGTGGTCTACGGCCTCGCCGCGATCGGCGTCAACATCCACTTCGGCTACACGGGCCTGCTCAACTTCGGTCAGGCGGCCTTCATGGCGGTCGCCGGTTACGGCCTGGCGGTGACGATCGTCGTCATCGGCCTGCCGTTCTGGGTCGGCATCCTCGTGGGCCTGGCGGGAGCCGTGCTCCTGGCCCTCCTGCTGGGTGTGCCCACGCTGCGGCTTCGCGCCGACTACCTGGCGATCGTCACGATCGCCGCGGCCGAGATCATCCGGCTCATCTTCCGCTCGGTGGCCTTCAAGGAGACCTTCGGCGGATCCGACGGCCGGCGCGGCTTCAACAACGACTTCTACGAGATCAACCCGTTCCCGCCCGGCCACTACGGCATCGGCCCGTTCGGCTTCAACGAGCGCACCTTCTGGCTGCTCGTCGTCGGCTGGGTCACGCTGGCGGTGTGCTGCGCGGTGGTCTACCTGCTCATGAAGAGCCCGTGGGGCCGCGTGCTGAAGGCCATCCGGGAGGACGAGGAGGCCGTGCGCAGCCTCGGCAAGAACGTCTTCTCCTACAAGATGCAGTCGCTGATCCTCGGCGGCGTCATCGGCGCCCTGGGCGGCTTCTTCTACGGCCTGTACAACGGCTCGGTCCAGCCCGACGTGTTCGGCACCGAGATGACCTTCTTCGCCTACACCATCGTCATCCTGGGCGGCGCGGCCCGCGTCCTCGGGCCCGTCGTCGGCGCGATGGTCTTCTGGGTGCTGTTCGTCTTCATCGGCAACTTCCTGAGCGAGGCGGTCCGGGCGGGGTACATCACCGTCATCACCGAGACTCAGGTCGGGCCCATCCGCTACGCCCTGGTCGGTCTCGGCTTCATCCTGCTGCTCGTCTTCCGGCCGCAGGGCATCTTCGGTGACAAGAGGGAGATCGCACTCGATGCCCGATAACCAGACGACCACCCGCAAGGCCGCCGCGCTGGCCGCCTTCCAGGGGCTGGAGCACGAGCCCGGCGTGGCCAAGCCCGACGCGATCCTGACCGCAGACAACGTGGTGAGGCGCTTCGGCGGCCTGACCGCCGTCGACGTCGGCCACGTCGAGATCCAGCGCGGCTCCATCACCGCGCTGATCGGCCCCAACGGCGCCGGCAAGACCACGTTCTTCAACCAGCTCACCGGCTTCGACACCGCCGACGCGGGTTCGTGGAGCTTCAACGGCAAGGCCATGAACGGCGTGCCCGCGCACAAGGTCGCCCGCTCCGGCATGGTCCGCACCTTCCAGCTGACCAAGGCGCTGTCGAAGCTCACCGTCATGGAGAACATGCGGCTGGGCGCGCAGGGCCAGAAGGGCGAGAACTTCTTCCGCGCCCTGATCCCCGGCTCGTGGCGCGGCCAGGAGGACGAGATCACCAAGCGCGCCGAGGAACTCCTGGTGCGCTTCAAGCTCGACGCCAAGAGCGAGGACTTCGCGGGAAGCCTGTCCGGCGGCCAGCGCAAGCTCCTGGAGATGGCGCGGGCGCTGATGGTCAACCCCGAGCTGGTCATGCTCGACGAGCCCATGGCGGGCGTCAACCCGGCGCTCACCCAGTCGCTGCTCGGCCACGTCAAGGACCTGCGCGAGCAGGGCATGACGGTGCTGTTCGTCGAGCACGACATGGACATGGTCCGCGACATCAGCGACTGGGTCATCGTCATGGCCCAGGGCGCGATCATCGCGGAGGGCCCGCCCGACTCGATCATGTCCGACCATCGGGTGATCGACGCCTACCTGGGCGCCCACCACGACGCGCCGCTGTCGGAGGAGGAGCTGCAGCAGCAGTTGCACGAAGCCGAGGCCGCGCTCGAGGCCGAGGCCGCAGAGGAGGAGGCCGCCAAATGAGCTCCGCATCCGAGTCCAAGGCGGCGGTCATCGACCGCAGTTCCCACCTCAGCGGCGCCGAAGGGGCGGTCCTGCGCTGCGACGAGCTGATCGCCGGCTACCTGCCCGGCGTCAACATCCTCAACGGCTCCGACCTCTACGCCCAGCAGGGCGAGCTGATCGGCATCATCGGCCCCAACGGCGCCGGCAAGTCCACGCTGCTCAAGGCCATGTTCGGCCTGGTCAACGTGCGCCGGGGCACCGTCAAGCTCAATGGTGAGGACATCACCAACATGAAGGCGCACTCGCTGGTCTCCCGTGGCGTCGGCTACGTCCCGCAGACCAACAACGTCTTCCCGAGCCTGACCATCGAGGAGAATCTCGAGATGGGCGCCTTCCAGCAGCCCAAGAGGTTCAAGGAGCGCTTCGACTTCGTCGCCGAGCTCTTCCCGGCCCTCATGGAGCGGCGCAAGCAGCGCGCGGGCTCCCTGTCGGGCGGTGAGCGGCAGATGGTGGCGATGGCCAGGGCGCTCATGACCGAGCCGTCGGTGCTGCTGCTCGACGAGCCGTCGGCCGGCCTGTCGCCCAAGCTGCAGGACCTGGTGTTCATCCAGGCCCAGCAGATCAACAAGGCGGGCGTCACGGTCATCATGGTCGAGCAGAACGCCAGGCGCTGCCTGCAGATCTGCCACCGCGGCTACGTGCTGGACCAGGGGCGCAACGCCTACTCCGGCACGGGCAAGCAGCTCGCCAACGACCCGAAGGTCATCGAGCTCTACCTGGGCACGCTCGCGCGCGCCTGACGTCTCGTCCGCTTCACAAGGGGTACGGCCGGCCGGCCGTACCCCTTTAGTGTGGGACGGGTGAGATCTCTTCTGGTCTTGGCCGTCCTGGTGCTCCTGACCGGTTGCCAGAGCGAGCCGCCCCCCAAGTACAGCAGCAACTCCAACACCGACTCCCCCTGCGCCCGCGTCGTGTCGGCCATCGGGTACGCCGAGCTGATGTTGTCGCCGAAGGGCCAGGAGGAGGGTCAGAACTTCGAGCCCGCCGTCCTGGGGCGCATCGCCGAGACGCGGGGCATCAACGCCGAGTTCGGCGGGCGGCTGCCCGCCGAGGCCCGTACGGCGGCCGCCGAGGTGGAGCGCACGGCCGCAGGGCTCTCGATCGCCGACACACCCCACGACAGGCAGGTGGAGCTGCTCAGGCAGTACCGGGCGGCCACCGACGAGATCAGGAAACACTGCGCGGGCAAGTGAAAAGCCCCCGGCCGTGACGGCCGGGGGCTGTTTCGTCGTGCTCAGGCGGACTTAGCCGGCGATGTTGCCCGTGCGGTAGTCGACCTTGTCGGTGAGGGTGTTGTCCTCGCCGTAGGTGTAGATGCCGATGGTGGCGACGGCGGGGTCACCGACCTCGTCGAACTCGATCGGGCCGGACAGACCGTCGTAGTCGATGTCCTTGCCGGCCTTCAGCAGCTCGACGCAGGTCTTGAAGTCCTTGCACTTCTCGCCGCCCTTGGAGACGTTGATGAGCTCCTTGGCGACGTCGACGCCCGCGTCGGACTTGGCGGCCTCGGCTGCCAGGGCGATGAGGTTGGCGGCGTCGTAGGACTCGGCCGCGTAGTTCCAGTCCTTCAGGTCCGGGTTGATGGCCAGGGCCTTCTTCTGGAAGTCCTCCGGAGCCGCGGCGCCGGGCTGGGTGCCCTTGACGCCGGTCAGCGTGCCCTTGGGCATCTTGACGTAGTTCGTGTTCGACAGGTTGCCGTCGACCATGTACCACTTGTGCTTGTCAGCGGTCAGACCCTGCTTGACGAGCTCCTGGATGACCTTGGCGGTCTCCTCGAAGCCGATGAGGGCGATCGCCTTCGGGTTCGCGGCCTTGATCTTGGCGATGTCCGCCGAGAAGTCCGCGGCCTTCGGGTCGTAGTCGACACGGGCGACGACCTGGCCACCGCCGGCCTCGACGGCCTTGGTGGTGTTGTCGGCCAGACCGGTGCCGTACGAGTCCTGCATGGCCATGATGCCCACGGTGTCGCTGCCGTCGGCCAGGATCAGGTCACCGAGCACGCGGCCCTGCAGCTTGTCCGGCGGAGCCGCGCGGAAGTACAGGCCCTTGTCCTCGATCGTGGTGAAGCTGTCCGAGGTGTTGGCGGGCGAGAAGTGGATCACGCCGGCGCCGGTGATCTTGTCGATCACGGACTCGGACACCGAGGACGAGGCGGCGCCGATGATGGCGTCGGCCTTCTGCGCGAGCAGCTTGTCGACCGACTGCGAAGCGATGTTCGTGGTCGTGTCACCGGAGTCGGTGTGGATCTTCTCGACCTGCTTGCCGAGAACACCACCGGCCTCGTTGATCTCCTGAACAGCGACGTCGACGCCGGCGAACTCGGGCGGGCCGAGGAAGGCGAGCGAGCCGGTCTGGGGCAGCAGCGTGCCGAGAATCAGCGTGCCGTCACCCTTGGCAGGCGCAGCGGCCGAGGTGGCGGGCGCCGCGCTGCCGGTGTCGGTGGCCGCGGGTGGGTTGGCGGTGGTTCCCCCGCCGCCACACGCCGCCAGGGCGAGGCTCGCCGCAGCCGCGACGGCCAGCGCGCGCCCGAGAGGGGCAATGCGGATCATGAAATGTCTCCTCCATCCAGGCCCGGGAGAGGTCAGCACCGCCGACGGTTCCCGATCGAATGACGGAAACGTACAAAACTCCTGCTGATCTGGGCCAGAGTCATGGAAGAACTGTCGGCACTTGGATGCGGAGTCGTAATCACTCCTCAACTTACGAGAGTGAAGGTCAGCCCTAATGTGCGAGAGGTGAAGCGCGTACTGCTGGCGATCCTGACCGTCGCCGCCTGTTCCGCCCAGCCCGCCACGACCGCGAAACCGCCGCCCTCCACGGACCCGCCGGTCGGCGTCACGGTCGGCCTGGGGCAGTGGCGGATGGACGAACCCGTCCACCGCTTACAGGCGGCGGTTAAAAATTCGACCGACATTCCCATCTATTTCGCTGATGTCCAGCTCGTCAGCGATTCCTTCGAGATCCTGCCGCCCGCGCGCACCGACGCGACGCTCCGCCGTACGAAACGAACCGACCTCAAGATGCCGTACGGCGCGGCCAGATGCCGTCCTGACGGCGTTCCCCCGCTCCAGCCCGCCTCGGTGGTCGCGCACATCCGCGTCGGCGACCAGCCGCTGCGCAAGGTGATCTTCCCGGTGCCGCACCCCGACCCGCTGCTCCAGCGGCTCCTGCGCGACGAGTGCCAGGCCTACCTGATCAAGCAGGTCGTCGACCTCACCTTCGGGTCCGCGTGGACGCGCAAGGGCGAGGAACTGCACGGCACGCTCCAGGTGAGCAGGCGCACCGGCACCGATCCCGTGACCGTGGTGTCCGTCGACGGCACCACCCACTACCAGATCAGCGCGCCGAAGTCGGTGCTCAAGGGCACCGAGCAGCGGCTGGAGGTGCCCGTGGTGGTGCTGCCGGGCCGCTGCGACCCGCACGCCTTCGCCGAGGCCAAGAAGGCCTACCTGTTCCCCGTCCGCGCCGCGCTCGGCCAGGACGAGGCCAAGGTCGTGATCGTCGTGCCCGACGAGCAGAGCCAGCGGCTCATGCTCGACTACGCCAAGGAGGTCTGCGGGCTGCCGTAGCCGCGCCTCAGCCGTTCTGGGCCGCGTCGTCGATGACGAGCTGGGCGACTTCCTTCATGCTCAGCCTGCGGTCCATGGAGGCCTTCTGGATCCAGCGGAAGGACTGCGGCTCGCTCCAGCCGTGCTTGGCCATGAGCAGACCCTTGGCCCGCTCGACCAGTTTGCGCGTCTCGAGCTGGCCGCTGAGGCTGGAGACCTCCTGGGCGAGCGCCACCATCTCCTCGTGACGGCTCACCGCCATCTCGATCGCCGGGACCAGGTCGGCCTTGGTGAAGGGCTTGACCAGGTAGGCCATCGCGCCGGCGTCCCTGGCCCTCTCGACCAGGTCACGCTGGGAGAAGGCGGTCAGGATCAGGCACGGGGCGATCCGCTCGGCCACGATGCGCTCGGCCGCCGAGATTCCGTCGAGAATGGGCATCTTCACGTCAAGGATGACCAGGTCGGGGCGGAGCTCGGTGGCCAGTTTGATCGCGCTCTCGCCGTCGCCGGCCTCGCCCACGACGACGTAATCCTCCTCCTGGAGCATCTCCTTGAGGTCAAGGCGGATCAGGGCCTCGTCTTCCGCGATCACTACTCGCCGCTGCGTACTCACGAGCGCAAGAGTACCGAGGTCCGCTAGATTAGAGCGAGGCCGGAGCCCCCGTGGATCTGATCGACGGTAAGCTGACGGCAACCAACGGGGAAATTTCCCTTGCCCTGGTACTCCAACGGCAGAGAGAGCGCTCTCAAACAGCGTCAAGTGTGGGTTCGAATCCCACCCAGGGCACCCAGTAGTTTGGGCACGTGACTGCTTTCGATCCCACCGTGACCGGCGCCTACGGCACGGGCCTCGCCACCGTCGCCGCCGACGGCACCGTCCTCGACACCTGGTTCCCCGCGCCCGAGCTGGGCGAGCCGTCCTTCGTCGGCACCGAGCGGCTGACCGCGGGCGACGAGCGCGCCGCCGAGTTCGCCGAGTTCGCCGAGCTGGCCGGTCCCGACCCGGCGCGCGGCGTCGAGGTCGTGGTGGTGCGCACCGCCATCGCCAAGCTGTCCGAGCCGCCCGCCGACACGCACGACGCCTACCTGCGCCTGCACCTGCTGTCGTCGCGCCTGGTGCGTCCCCACGGGCTGAACCTCGACGGGATCTTCGGCCTGCTCGCCAACGTCGTGTGGACCAGCCACGGGCCGTGCCCGGTCGAGGGCTTCGAGCGGACCAGGCTGCGCCTTCGCGCGCGCGGCGCGGTGGCGGTCTACGGGGTCGACAAGTTCCCTCGCATGGTCGACTACGTCATGCCGTACGGGGTGCGCATCGCCGACGCCGACCGCGTACGGCTCGGCGCGCACCTGGCCTCGGGCACGACGGTCATGCACGAGGGCTTCGTCAACTTCAACGCCGGCACGCTGGGCGCCTCGATGGTCGAGGGGCGCATCTCGGCGGGCGTGGTCGTGGGTGACGGCTCCGACGTGGGCGGCGGCGCCTCGATCATGGGCACGCTGTCGGGGGGCGGCAAGGAGGTCATCTCGGTCGGCGAGCGCTGCCTGCTGGGCGCCAACTCGGGCATCGGGATCTCGCTCGGCGACGACTGCGTGGTCGAGGCCGGGCTGTACGTGACGGCGGGCACCAAGGTGGCGCTGCCCGACGGGCGCGTGGTCAAGGCCAAGGAGCTGTCCGGCGGCAACGGGCTCCTGCTGCGCCGCAACTCGCGCAACGGCGCCGTGGAGGCCGTGCAGCGCCAGGGCACCGGGATCGAGCTCAACGCGGCCCTGCACGCCAACTGAGGCCTCCTGAAGCCCGCGGGCTCCCACTGGGCCGACCTGGGCTCTAAAGGCCCCACAGGGCCGACCTGGGGCTCAGCAGGCCCACACCGGAGAACCAGAGGGCCGAGCCGGGGCTTACGAGGCCGGTCCGCCGGGAGCGATCAGGCCGGTCTCGTAGGCGACCACCACGGCCTGGACGCGGTCGCGCAGGCCGAGCTTCGACAGGATGCTCGCGACGTGCGTCTTCACCGTCGCCACGCTGAGCGTCAGCCGGTCGGCGAGCTCGGCGTTGCTCAGCCCGGTGGCGAGCAGGCGCAGCACGTCCAGCTCGCGCGCCGTCAGCTCCGACAGGTCGCGGTGCAGGTCGGGCCGGGCGTTGTCGCGCCGGGCGAAGCGCTCGACCAGGCGGCGGGTGATGGTGGGCGCGAGCAGCGCGTCGCCCGAGCGCACGAGGCGCACCGCCGCCACCAGGTGTTCCGGCGTGACGTCCTTGAGCAGGAATCCGCTCGCGCCCGCGGCGAGCGCGGCGTAGACGTAGTGGTCGAGGTCGTAGGTGGTCAGGATCAGCACGCGGGTGCCCTCGGCGCCGCCCGCGAGGATCCGCCTGGTGGCCTCGAGCCCGTCCATCTGCGGCATCCTGATGTCCATGAGCACGACGTCGGGTCTGCTGCGGCGGACGGCGGCGACGGCCTCCTCGCCGTTGGCGGCCTCGGCGGCGACCTCGATGCCGTCGGCGGCGAGGATCATGCGGAAGCCGGTGCGCACCAGGGCCTGGTCGTCGGCGATGACGACGCAAAGCCGTCCGGTCATGGGGTCCTCCACGGGACACGGGCCTTGATCAGGAATCCGCCGCCCGCCGTACGCCCGGCGTGCAGGGTGCCACCGTAGACGGCGAGCCGTTCGCGCAGGCCGATCAGCCCCCTGCCGCCGCCGGCCCGCGGGCCGGCGGTCCGCCCGCCGCCGGTGTCGCTCACCTCGATCTCCAGCCAGTCGCCCTCGTGGCCGATCGTCACGGACGCGGCGGACCCGGCGGCGTGCTTGATCGTGTTGGTGAGGGCCTCCTGGACGACGCGGTAGGCGGCGAGATCGACCCCGGGCGGCAGGGGCACGGGCGGCGACCCCGTGACGCGCACCGGCACCCCTGCGGCGCGCACCCGCTCGACCAGCTCGCCCAGCTGGTCGAGCCCCGGCTGCGGCGCCAGGCCGTCGGCCGGTCCGTCGAGCCGGTCGCCGCCGGGACCGGCGAGCAGGCCCATGACGTTGCGCAGCTCGGACATGGCGGCCCGGCCACCGGACTCGATGGCGAGCAGGGCCTGTTTCGACTGCTCCGGCTCCTCGTCCATGATCTTGCGAGCGGCGCCCGCCTGGATGACCATGACGCTGACGTTGTGGGTGACCACGTCGTGGAGTTCGGCGGCGATCCGCGAACGCTCCTCAGCGACGGCCCTTCGCATGGCGTCGGCCTGCGCCTGCTCCAGCTCGGCGAAGCGGCTCCTGCTGGCTCCGAGCTGGCGCCGCCAGACGTGCGCGAAGCTCCCGGCGGCGCCGACGCCCAGCAGGACGACGAAGGGTCCCATCCAGTCCGGCAGGGCGGGCGCGACGTCGCGGAAGGCGCCTCCGGCCAGACCGGCCGCGAGCACGAGACCGCCCACGGCCAGGAACCGGTTACGGCCGTGGGCCGCGGCGCCGTACGCCGCGACGGCGCAGGTCAGCACGGTGATCCAGGTCGCCCCCTGGTGCGTGGCCAGCGCCGCGGCCATCACGGCCCAGAAGGTGACGAGCGGGAAGCGCCGCCGCGCCGCCAGCGGCAGCGCCGTCAGCGCCACGAGCACCTCGGGCGGGTCGTACGGCCGCGGGCCGGACGGCACGGGGTCGGGGGGCGGGAACGGCACGTCGGCGGCCGGCGGGTGGCCGATCGGAGGATCGGGCAGCGGCGCGGAGTCGGGTGTGGCGGGCGAGGCGGGCCGCAGCTGCAAGTAGTCGAGCACGTCGGGATGGTCCGCGACGGGGCCGATCGCCGGGTGCCTCGACGCGACGGCGAGCGCGACGACGGTCAGCACCACCGCGACCGCCGCGTCGGCGGCCAGCGCCCGGCGTGAGGGCCTGGGCGGTCCTTCCCCGCCCGGCGGCGCCCCACGCCCGCTGCCGAGGCCGAGCCGATGCCGCCACCAGGGCGGCCGTTCGCCGTTCTCCACGGGCCCATTGTCATGCCCGCGCCGCCGTCGCCGCATCGGCCGCCGTGACGAGCCTCGTGACCTCAGGGAGTAGGTCGCGGGGATGACCCGGCGGCCCGTCGTCCTGGCGACGGAGGCGATATCGCTTCGGCGGCCGAGGCGTCGCCGAGCGGGCCGCGCCTACGGTCGAGACCCCGACGAAGCGGTTCAGGAGGACATCGCGTGACCTCGGTCCTACAAGCCCAGGCCCTGGGCAAGAAGTACGGCAGGCGCTGGGCCCTGCGCGACTGCACCATCGACATCCCGGCCGGCCGCGTCGTCGGCCTGGTCGGCCCCAACGGCGCGGGCAAGACGACGCTGCTGAAGCTCGCCGCCGGGCAGCTCGAACCGACCTCGGGCGCCGTCACCGTGCTCGGCGGCAGGCCGGGGCACGAGCCCGCGCAGCTGGCCAAGGTCGGTTTCGTCGCCCAGGGCACCCCCGTCTACAACACTCTGACCGTCGCCGACCACCTGCGGATCGGCGCGAGGCTCAACCCCCGCTGGGACGCGCCCCTGGCCCTGGAGCGCGTCGAGCGCCTCGGCCTGGCGCGCGGGCAGCAGGCGGGCAGGCTGTCCGGAGGGCAGCGAGCCCAGCTCGCCCTGACCCTGGGCCTGGCCAAGCGACCCGAGCTGCTGATCCTCGACGAGCCCGTCGCCTCGCTCGACCCGCTGGCCCGCCGCGCGTTCCTGCAGGAGCTGACGCAGGCGGCCGCCGAGCACGCGCTGAGCGTGCTGCTCTCCTCCCACCTGGTCTCCGACCTGGAGCAGATCTGCGACTACGTGATCGTCCTGGCCGGATCACGCGTACAGGTGGCCGGGGAGGTCGGCCGGCTGCTGGCCGGCCATCCCCCACTAGGCCTGGAGGACCTCGTGCTGGCCTACATGGACGGCAGCGCGGTCGCGGAGGTGCGGCGATGATCTGGCTCACCTGGCGCCAGTTGCGCGGCTCCGCCACGATGACGGCCGCGGTCCTCGTCGTCCTGGCCACCGCCCTGGCCCTCACCGGGCCGGAGCTGGCCTCCACCTACGCCGTAGGGATCGAGGCATGCGTCCCCGACGGCACCTGCATCGACTTCTTCGACCGGTTCTTCGCCGAGCACGACATGGCCTTCCTGGCCCTCACCCTGGTCGTGCTGGTCGTGCCGGCGCTGGTCGGGCTCTTCTGGGGAGCGCCGCTGGTCAGCCGGGAGCTGGAGGCGGGCACCCACCTGCTCGTGTGGAACCAGAGCGTCACCCGCGGCCGGTGGCTGGCGGTCAAGCTCGGGCTCGCGGGCCTGGCGGCCATGACCGCCGCCGGGGTGTGCGGCCTGGCGGTGACCTGGTGGTCGGCGCCGCTGGACAGGTCGGCCGTTCCGGAGATGGCGCAGATGGCGCCCATAGTGTTCGGAGCCCGCGGCATCGCCCCGATGGGGTACGCGGCCTTCGCCTTCGTCCTGGGCGTGACCGTGGGCATGCTCGTGCGCCGCATGCTGCCCGCCATGGCCCTGACGCTGGTCGCCTTCGCCGCGATCCAGCTCGCCGTCCCGCTGCTCGTCCGCCCCCACCTGATGCCGCCGGTCAGCGGGACCTTCGAGCTCGGCCGGGAGAACCTCGACGGCATCGGCGCGCCACAGGGCGGATCGCTGCAGGTGTTCCTGAGGACCTCGGCCGTTCCCGGGCACCCCGGTGCCTGGGTGCTGTCGAGCAGGCTCATCGATCGGTCCGGCCGTGCGGTCTCCGCCGGTGACGGCAGCTCCGGACCGTCGTCGACCATCGTGCGCGCCGTACCGGTCTCCACGACGTCGGGCCCCTGCTCGCCGCAGGCGCTGACCGGAGGCGGGTGCACGGCCGAGATCAACCGGCTCGGCTACCGGCAGCAGGCGACCTACCATCCGCTCGAGCGGTTCTGGCCGTTCCAGTGGATCGAGAGCGGGATCTACGGCCTGCTCACCCTCGGCCTCACGGTGTTCTCCTTCTGGTGGATCAGGAGGCGCCTGTCATGACGATCGCCAGGATCATGGCGGCGGCGCTCGTGCTCGTCCTGGCGGCGGCCTGCACGGCGCCCGCGCCGCCGCGCGCCGAGGCGGGCGCGCAGTCCGGTACGGCCTGCGCTCCGCCCGGGGCCGCACCGGGCGCGGAGACGGCCACCACGATCGACGTCATCGGGCAGGCCTACCGCTGCATCCTCGGCAACCACTACGGCGGCGCCACCCTCGACGCCCGCTCCCTGCTGGTCGCCGCCTTCGCCGCGCTGACCAGAGAACTCGACCGGTCAGGTCACGACGTGCCCGAGGCCGTCATGCCCGCGCTGAGCGGCGACCGCACGGCCGACTGGGCGGCATTCGAGGCGGCCTACCGCAAGATCATCGACAGTGTCACCGAGCGGGTTCCCGGTTTGCGCGACCGGCTGGCGGTCGTCACGCTCGAAGCGCTCGTGGCCGCCCTCGGCGACAATCACGCCACCTGGACCCGTCAGGTCCCGCGCCCGCCCGGGTTCTACGACGGCGACGGCTACGGCCTGGGCCTGGAGGCCGGCGTCAGCGGCAGGCAGGCCTCCGGCGACCTGGCCGCCGCCGCGCCGCCGCTGTTCGTCACCGCCGTCCAGGGAGGCTCGGCCCTGGCCGCCGGGCTGCGGCCCGGCGACGTCATCGAATCGATCAACGGCTCCGCGCCCTTCGTCGACGGGCGCGCCTCCCCCGTCCTTGCCGCCCTCCATCCGGCCTACCCCGAGGCACGGCCGGTACGGCTGCGCCTGCTGCGGAACAGCACCCGCTGGAACGTCACGCTCAAGCCCGGCCTCTTCCCGCGTGACCTGGAAAGCCTGCAGGTGGTGCGGTCGAAACTCCTGCGGAACGTCGCCTACGTGAAGATGACCGGATTCGCCCCCGACTCCGCCAACCGGGTCCTGCGCGCGATCATCCGGATGCGCGCCGGGCGCACGCTGGCCGGCGTCGTGCTCGACCTGCGCGGCAACGGCGGCGGCAGCCCGGTGGAGGCGACGCGGCTGCTGAGCGCGTTCGTCCACGGCGAGAACACCGCCTACCAGTGCACCGCCGAGGGCGCCTGCCAGACCACGCCGACCGACGACACCGTCGAGCTGCTGCGCCTGCCGCTCGTGGTGCTCACCGACCGGGGCTGCGCCTCGGCCTGCGAGCACTTCGCCGCCGCCGTCAAGGACCTGCGCCTCGGACCGCTCGTCGGCACCAGGACCGCCGGGCTGATCTCCGGTCCGGCCCGGCCGTACCTGCTCGCCAACAACACCTTCCTGAGCCTGCCCTCCAGGCACCACCGCGCGCCGGGCGGCGAGGTGATCG
Source organism: Nonomuraea soli (assembly GCF_013761175.1). GTDB lineage: Bacteria > Actinomycetota > Actinomycetes > Streptosporangiales > Streptosporangiaceae > Nonomuraea > Nonomuraea soli. Next base: position 1,196,184 of record NZ_JACDUR010000001.1, on the reverse strand, counting down.
ACCGGATCGGCGTGCCGCCCGACCACCACGTGCCCGCGACCCCGGCCGACGCCGCGGCCGGGCACGACGCCGCGGCCGGGCACGACGCCGCCCTGGCCAAGGCGCTGTCCTTGCTGCCCGCGTGAAGGGATCCGTCACCCGCCATGAGAAGACTTCTGATCGTCGCCGCGGGGCTGGCCGTCCTGACCGCCTGCTCCGCGCCCGCGCCTCCACGCTCCGCCGTACGGCAGGCGCAACCGTCAGGTCCCGTCACCCTGCCCGCCCCCACCGGTCCCCGGCCGGTCGGCACCACGGTCCTGCACCTGACCGACGGCTCGCGCCCCGATCCCTGGAACCTCGACGCCGACACCAGGGAGCTCAAGGTCACCCTGTGGTACCCGGCGGCGCGGCGTGACGGCCCGCGCGCGCCGTACATGTCGGTCAAGGAGGCCGAACTCCTGCTGCGAGGCTCGGGCAGCTCGACCTCGCCCGCCTCCGCGCTGAGCATGACGCGCACCCACGCCGTCAAGGACGCCGCCCCCGCCGGGCGGGCGCTGCCGCTGGTGGTGCTCTCACCCGGCTTCACCAAGCCGGTCAGCACCCTCACCTCCCTGGCCGAGGACCTGGCCAGCCGCGGGTACGTCGTGGCGGGCGTCGACCACACCTACGAGAGCTACGCCACGACCCTGGCCGACGGCCGGGTGGCCGAATGCCTGGCCTGCGACAGCGACACCGACCCCGGCTTCCGCGCCGCGCTCGTCAGGGTGCGGGCGGCCGACGTCTCCTTCGTCCTGGACGAGCTCGCGTCCCGGTGGGCGCACGCGGAGGTGATCGACCGGGAGAGGATCGCGATGGTCGGCCAGTCGATAGGCGGGGCCGGCGCGGTCGCGGCCATGGTCGTCGATCCCCGCGTCCGGGCGGGGATCGACATGGACGGGACCACGTACGCGCGGATCCCTCAGGGCGGGCTGTCCCGGCCGTTCATGTTCCTGGGCTCGCGCGAGCACGTCCCCGGCGGGCGGGACCACACGTGGGATCGCGACTGGAAGCTGCTGACCGGGTGGAAACGCTGGATCGTGCTGACCAACGGCGAGCACCAGTCGTTCACCGACGTCCCCCTGCTGGCGCGCACGATCGGCCTGGAGCCGCTGCCGGGGATGCCGGCGGCGGAGCGCGGGTCGGAGCTCACCAGGACGTACGTGGGCGCCTTTCTCGATCTGCACCTGAAGGGGCGCCAGCAGGGAGTCCTGGAAGGGCCGTCGCGCCATCCCGAGGTGAGGTTCGCCGTCAGCACGGGCCGCTAGGCCGCTCGGCGCTGCTGAGCCCGCAGACCTTGGCCGCCATGCGCCTGGCGTCCGCCGTGAGCTCCCTGCGGGCGTCGGCGTCGCCCGTCGAGTGGCCGTAGGTGGAGGTGTACACCATCAGCGCGCCGCCGCGGCGGGCGACGATCCACCACTGGGAGGACTCCCACGCCCTGATCTCGCTGTAGTACGTGCGGCCACGGACGAAGACGGCCTCGTCGCCGACGCGGGTGCGGGTGGCCAGGTAGCGGTGGCCCTTGGTCTTCCTGGCACAGCGCTTCAGGTCGGTCTTGAGGCGGGAGAAGTGCGCCTTGGCGTCGGCGGTGTCGTGGTAGAGCGCCAGCTGCTCGCCGTAGGCGGAGGGCGCCGAGGTGCTGATCATGATGGTGCGGGCGGCATAGCGTCCTGTCACGGGCGCCTTGCGCGCGCACGGGTTGAGGACGAGCTGCTTGCCGGGATCGTTGCTGACCTCGCTCCAGGTTTCGTCGTGGTCGGGCAGGGCGGCGGTGGCGTCGAGGGTGAGGAAGCCGTGCGGGATGGCCGCCAGGGTCAGCGCCAGCAGGAGGATCATGAAAGGTCAGACGCCGCGATCGCGGCTCAGGTTCAGCCGTGCAGGGTGGGGCGGTAGACCAGCTCCTGGATGTCGCCGTCGAGCGTGCGGTGCTCGATCAGCTCGAGGTCGAAGTCGGCCGCGCCGCCGAAGACGGGGTCCAGCCCGGTCCGCCCGGTGATCACGGGGAAGAGCGTCACCTGGACGCGGTCGACGAGCCCGGCGGCCATCAGCGCGCGGTTCATCGCCAGGCTGCCGTGCGAGCGCAGCGGTACGGCGGACTCCTCCTTGAGCCTGGCGACCACCTCGACGGCGTCGCCGCTCACGATGTCCGCGTCAAGCTCGCCGAGAGGGCCCTGGAGCGTGGTCGACACCACCGTGGCGGGCAGGGTGATCATCCGGGTGACCCACGGGTCGCGCACGTCGGAGTCCTCGGTGCTCTCGGCGAGCATCCGGGCGAAGGACCGGTACGTGGTGGCGCCGAAGACCATGTGCTGGTCCTCGCTGTAGACGGCCAGGCGGTGGGCCAGGAGCTCGGGGCCCTGCTTTCCCCAGTAGCCGGTCCAGTCGCCGGTGGCGGCGCCGAAGCCGTCGAGGCTGGAGAAGACGTCGAAGGTGTAGGTGGCGGTCATGGTGCCCTCCTCGCGGTGACGGTGTGTCACAGATACCGACTCGCGCGGGCGGCGAAACTCACCGGCAACGAGAAAGGTCCCGCCTCGAAAGGCGGGACCTTCGTCGTGAGACTACGGGTGGGAGACCGCGGAGCCGATGGTGTGGACGCGCAGCGCGTTGGTCGAGCCGGGGGTGCCGGGAGGCGAGCCGGCCACGATGACGACCTTGTCGCCCTTCTCGACCTTGCCGAGGGCCAGCAGCGACGCCTCGACCTGGCGCACCATGTCGTCGGTGTGGTGGACGAACGGCACGTGGAAGGTCTCGACGCCCCACGTGAGCGAGAGCTGGCCGCGCACGTGCGGGGCGCTGGTGAAGGCGAGCAGCGGGATCGGCGAGCGGTAGCGGGCCAGGCGGCGCGCCGTCTCGCCCGACATGGTGAACGCGCACAGCGCCTTGGCGCCGACGATGGCGCCCACCTCGGCTGCGGCGCGGGCGATGGCGCCGCCGGTGGTCTCGGGGAGCCGGTCGAGGTTGTGGGTCGCGGTGAGCGAGGCCTTCTCGGCGGCGCAGGCGATGCGGTCCATGGTGGCCACGGACTCGACCGGGTAGCTACCGACGGAGGTCTCGCCGGAGAGCATGACCGCGTCGGCGCCGTCCATGACGGCGTAGGCGACGTCGGAGGCCTCGGCGCGGGTCGGGCGCGGGCTGTGCATCATCGAGTCGAGCATCTGGGTGGCGACGATGACCGGGCGGGCCTTCTCGCGGCACAGCTCGATGATGCGGCGCTGGACGATCGGCACCTCTTCGAGCGGGAGCTCGACGCCGAGGTCGCCGCGGGCGACCATGATGCCGTCGAAGGCCTCGACGATCTCGGGGAGGCGGTCGACCGCCTGCGGCTTCTCGATCTTGGCCAGCAGGGGAAGCCTGACGGCCTCCTGCTCCATGATGTTGCGCACGACGTCGGCGTCGGACGGCCTGCGCACGAACGACAGCGCGATCATGTCGCAGCCGGTGCGCAGCGCCCAGCGCAGGTCGGCCTCGTCCTTGTCGGTGAGGGCGGGCGCGGAGACGTTCACGCCGGGCAGGTTGAGGCCCTTGTTGTCGGAGATCATGCCGCCGATCACCACGCGGGTGGTGACGCGCTGGCCGTCGACGCGGGTGACCTCCAGGACGAGGCGGCCGTCGTCGACGAGGATGGTGTCGCCGGCGCGCACGTCGTTGGGCAGGCCCTTGTAGGTCGTGGAGACCTGCTCGCGATCGCCGCCGACGTCTTCGGTGGTGATGGTGAACACGTCGCCGAAGCCGAGGCGGACCGGGCCCTCCTCGAACTTGCCCACGCGGATCTTCGGCCCCTGCAGGTCGGCCAGGACGCCTACGCCGCGGCCGAGGTCGGCCGCCACCTCTCTCACCCGGTCGTAGATCTCCTTGTGGAGTTCGTGGGTGCCGTGGCTGAGGTTGAAGCGTGCGACGTCCATCCCGGCGGAGATGAGCTCGCGGAGCCGTTCCGGGGAGGAGGTTGCGGGGCCGAGGGTGCAGACGATTTTCGCGCGACGAGTCACAGGTCCTACCTTAATTGGTACAGACCACTTGGCAGTCACCGTCTTCGGAGAACAAAACCGGTCCAGGAGGTCAACACCAGGATCACGACGCCTAGCCGTACCAGATTTGTGTGTTCCTCCGGATAGATTACGCCTTCGATGTAGGTGTCGATGAAGCCGCCCGGCCGCAGGCCCGCCAGGCCGGCGTGGTGGCGGCCCCAGTTCTCCACGACGGTGAGCGGGCACTCGATGCCGGTGACGACCGAGACGATCCCCCAGGCCGCGACCGCCAGATGCGGCCAGATCAGCCATTTCCAGCGCCAGGCCAGGAAGCCGCCGACGGCCATGAAGGCGAGAAAGAGGAAGTGCACCACCATCGCGGCTTCCCCGATCAGGCGATACATCATGGCGCCGACCCTACGTCGCGGAAGGTCAGGGCCGGAACGTCGCGGCCTTGAACGCGTCCACGACGCCGCGGCCGTAGAAGCCGTTCCTGGCCTTGTCGCCCTCGCACTTGTGGCCCAGCGGGTAGGAGGCCGGGCAGGCCTTCTTCGTGGCGGTGCCGTACAGGTACTTCTCGACGGTGGCCGGGTCCAGGTGCAGGCCTCCCTTGCCGGGCTTGCCGAAGCGGCTGATCAGCAGGGCGGCGACGCCGGTGGCGTGCGGCGCGGCCATCGAGGTGCCGTCGAGGTACTGGTAGTACGAGCAGGGGCCGGCGGTGCAGTCGCGCACGACCTCGCTGGTGTTCGGGCTGCCGTCGGCGTCGAGCTTGCCGGTGGCGCGCAGCACGTGCTCGGGGGCGGGGGCCAGGATGGAGCGGGTGACCGCGATGCCGCTGCCGTCGCTGATGTCGCCGCCGGGCGCGGACAGGTCGGTCTGCTCCAGGCCGTAGTCGGAGTAGCCGGCCTTCGTGCCGCTGGGGGCGACGGCGGCCACGGAGATGACGCCCTTGGACTCGGCGGGCACGTTGATGCAGGAGTTGTCGACGCGGCGGGTCTTCTCGCGGCCGGGCGGGTAGTTGGGGCTGCCCTCGTCGGAGCGCGGGTCGCCGAGGTCGGTGGAGCCGTTGCCGAGGGCGCTGATCAGCGTGACGCCCTTGCCGCGGGCGTAGTCGAGGGCGCGCTGCATGCCGGTGACGATGGCTCGCTGCTGCTGGCGCTGCTTCTTGGTGTCGGCCTTGTTGTCAGCGCAGTTGAACAGCCACGGGTCGACGTAGTAGCTCATGTTGACCACGTCGACGCCGATGTCGGCGGCGTAGGTGAGGGCGTCGAGGCTGGCCTTGAGGAAGAAGAAGCCGGAGTCCTGGCCGGCGCGCAGGTTGACGATCTGCACGTTCGGGGCGACGCCGGCGATGCCGATGCCGTTGACCGGGGAGGCGATCGTGCCGGCCACGTGGGTGCCGTGGCCGTCGTCGTCCACGTCCACGGGGTCCTTGCAGCTCTTGACCTCGCACGGGCCGTCGAGTTCCTCGCCGTCGGCGTCCTTGGGGATGTCGGTGACGAAGTTGCGCGACAGCTCGCGGTTGAAGTTGGGGGCGATGTCGGGGTGCCTGCCGTCGACGCCGGTGTCGATGACGCCGACCAGGACCTTCTTCGAGCCGGGCAGGACGGCGTTGGCGCGGTCGGCGCCGATCATCTTCATGTCCCACTGGCGGCGGGCCAGCGGCTCGGCCTTGGCGGGGTCGCCCTTGCGCGTCATGGACGACACATCGGGCATCGCGGCGGGCATCGCGGCGGGGACGGCGGTGGCGCGGCCGATCACACCGTCGGTGGAGACGCCGGCCACGGCCGGGTCGCCGTCGAGCTCGTCGGGCAGCGAGCGGTCGCCTTCCGCGATGAGGTAGCCGAGTTTCGGCTCGTCGCTGACGAAGCGTCCACCGGCCCGCTCGACGGCGGACCTGGCGCCTGCCGGGTCGGCGTAGAAGACGAGGTAGCTGTCGGTGTGCGCCGATCGGGGCGAGGCGGGGGCGCAGGCGAGCATTGAGGCCGCCATCGCCACCGCCATGGCCGCTGCGCCGATCTTGCCCATCTATGCCCCCTTTACTGCCTTAAGACGTGCGACGTCTTGAGATGGTTTGCGCGAAGCAATAAATCCTGACATTTCGGTAAATGCTAGCTGGGTTGGGCGGCGAACCGCCGCCAGCGCGGCGGCCAGGCACGCCACGGGGATCGCGGGCAGCACGTAGCGATGGTCGAAGTCGAGCACCGCGACCGGTCCCACCAGCAAGGTCATCGCCGCCGCCCACGGCAGGAGCGTGCGCCGCGGCCGCAGCGCGCCCGCCACCAGGACGGCCAGCAGCACCGGCCCGCGCAGGTGGGCGGCGTACTGGTAGGCGATCAGCAGGTCGGCGTACGGCGAGACCGACCGCATCGCCCCGATGTCGGGCGCGTAGTCGCGCCTGAGCCGCTCGACCAGCGGCACGCCGGGCAGGTCCCACCGGCCGTGGGCGAAGCCGAAGGCGGGCGTGGTCCGGTCGGGATGCGGTTCCGGTGTCCAGCGGAAGGCGATGGAGGTGTCCTTGGCCACGTGCCACAGGTAGTCGAGCGGCTGCGCGGCGATGGCGCGCAGCGCGAAGCCGCGGGCGCGGTCGTTGTTGGCGAAGGCGCCGCCCGGCAGCAGGTTGACGGCCGACTCCGGGTGCCAGACGTATTCGGAGGCCGCGTCGGTCACGGTGCCGTTCGGGCACAGGGCGGCCAGGTCGGCCGGTGGCCTGATCTTCGCGCAGTCGGCGAAGGTCATCGTGCGTGCCCACAACATGACGCCGTCGGCGCCGCTGACGGCGAACCTGCCGTGATGCGTGCCGTACCAGGCGGCGTAGCAGGCGAGCGGCAGGGTGGCCGCGGCGGCGAAGGTCAGCAGCGGGCGCAGGCCCCGGCGCCGGAGGAGCAGTGCCACGGTCAGCACGACGATCACCACGCCGATCAGCAGCACGCCGATCGTGCGCACCAGGGTGGCGTAGGCCAGCAGCACCCCGGCCGCCAGCGCGGCCCGATGGCCCAGGTCCGTCCGCCACAGCACGACCGCCAGCGCCGCCACGATCAGGAAGACGAACAGCGTGTCGGCCAGGATCGCGTGCTCCAGGCGCAGGAACCCCTCGCCGAACAGGCCCGGCAGGGTGGCGGCGTTCGCCGCCCAGGCGGGCGCTGAGCGGCGGCGCGCCACGGCGTAGACGAGGACACCGGTGGCGACGCCGATCAGGTGCTGCACCACCGCCACGGCCGCCACGCTGTGCAGCGGCGCCAGGGCCCGCAGGAACAGCGGATAGCCGACCGGCCGCAGCGTCGGCTCCGGGCGCAGGTCGAGGGCGATGTCCAGGTAGGAGAAGGAGTCGCCCCAGTACAGCCGGGCCGGCGGATAGCCGAGGACGACCGCGGCTCTGACCAGCAGGGCCAGAGCGATGATCACGGCGAAGGGGCGATGGCGTGACAGCAGCGAGAGCACGGCCCGATTTCACCGGGACGGACATAACCCCGGCGTTACCACCCGCAAAGGCAGAAGGTCCCGCCCGGGCCGCCGGGCGGGACCTTCCACGTTCTCGCTAGACCAGCGGTCGCGCGGTCGGCAGGATCGGGTACGGCAGGGCGGTCTCGCCGGTGAGGAAGCGGTCGACGCACGACGCGGCGGCGCGGCCCTCGGCGATGGCCCAGACGATCAGCGACTGCCCGCGGCCCATGTCACCGGCCGAGAACACGCCGGAGACGCTGGTCATGTACGTCTTGTCCCGCGCCACGTTGCCCCGGGGGTCGTAGTCGACGCCCAGGTCGGTCAGCAGCGCGCCCTTCTCCGGGCCGACGAAGCCCATCGACAGGGTGACCAGGTCCGCGGGGATCTCCCGCTCGGTGCCGGGGATCGGCTTGAAGCCGGTCTGCGGACCCTCGACGTCGACGACCCGCAGGGCGCGCACGTTGCCCTCGCCGTCGTCGACGAACTCGACCGTCGAGACAGCGTAGACGCGCGCTCCCCCGCCGTCCTCGAGCTCCTCGTGGGCGCTCTCCATCTTGAACAGCGTCGGGAACGTCGGCCACGGCTGCGAACCGGCGCGGGAACCCGGCGGCTTGGGCATGATCTCGAGCTGGGTGACCGAGGCGGCACCCTGGCGGATCGCCGTACCGATGCAGTCGGCGCCGGTGTCGCCGCCGCCGATGACGACCACGTGCTTGCCGCGGGCGTTGATCGGCGAGTCGGCCATCGACACGTTGGCCGGCGGCAGGTACTCCATCGCCTGGTAGACGCCGTTGAGCGAGCGCCCCGCGATGGGCAGGTCACGCCACTGGGTGGCGCCACCGGCCAGGACGACCGCGTCGAACTGCTCGCGCAGCTCGGCCGCGGTGACGTCGACGCCGACGTTGCAGCCGGTGACGAACGTCGTGCCCTCGGCCCGCATCTGCTCGATGCGGCGGTCGATGTGGCGCTTCTCCATCTTGAACTCGGGGATGCCGTAGCGCAGCAGCCCGCCGACGGCGTCGGCCCGCTCGTAGACGGTCACGTCGTGACCGGCCCTCGACAGCTGCTGGGCGGCGGCCAGCCCGGCGGGCCCGGAGCCGACGACCGCCACGCGGCGACCGGTCCTCACCGCCGGGACCTGCGGCTTGACCCAGCCCTCGGCGAAGGCGCGGTCGATGATCTCGACCTCGACCCGCTTGATCGCCACCGGGTCGGCGTTGATGCCGAGCACGCACGCCGCCTCACACGGAGCCGGGCACAGGCGGCCGGTGAACTCCGGGAAGTTGTTGGTGGCGTGCAGCCGCTCGATGGCCTCCTGCCAGTCGTGGCGGTAGACCAGGTCGTTCCACTCGGGGATGAGGTTCCCCAGCGGGCAGCCGTTGTGGCAGAACGGGATGCCGCAGTCCATGCAGCGGGCGGCCTGCTTGGTCAGCTTGGGCGCCGGGAAGTCCTCGTAGACCTCCCGCCAGTCCTGGATGCGGACGTCGACGGGGCGGCGTGCCGGCAGCTCCCGGTCGTGCGTGAGGAAACCCTTCGGGTCGGCCATCGGTTACGCCTCCTTCGTCTGGATCTTCGTCTGGGCGAGGACTCGCGGGGTGAGCGACCTCGGGGCGAGGGTGCGCGGGACGAGCGTGCGGGCCACGAGGGCCCGGGAGACCGTACGGCGGGGCCCGGCGCCAGGAGTGTTGACGAACTTGGTCATGCCTGCACCGCCGCCGCCATGACCGCCTCGTCGACGTCGCGGCCCTCGATGCGGGCGGCCTCGGCCGCGCGCAGGACCCGCTTGTAGTCGGTCGGCATGATCTTGGTGAAACGGGCGAGCGCGCCCTGCCAGTCGGCCAGCAGCTCCTTGGCCACCGGCGAGCCGGTCTCCGCGAAGTGCTTGTCGACCTGCTCACGCAGGAACTCCCCGTCGGCCTCGGCCAGCGGCTCGACCGCGACCATCTCGCGGTTGACCCGCTCGTGGTGGGCGTCGAGCAGGTAGGCGATGCCGCCCGACATGCCCGCCGCGAAGTTGCGGCCGGTCGGTCCCAGGACGATCACGCGTCCGCCGGTCATGTATTCGCAGCCGTGGTCGCCCACGCCCTCGACGACGGCGGTGGCGCCGGAGTTGCGGACGCAGAACCTCTCGCCGACCACGCCGCGGATGAACACCTCGCCGGAGGTCGCGCCGTAGAGGGCGACGTTGCCGGCGATGATGTGGCCGTCGAGCGAGCCGGCGGGCTTGAGCGTGAGGCGCCCGCCCGACAGGCCCTTGCCGAGGTAGTCGTTGGAGTCACCGGTCAGCCTCAGGGTGATGCCGCGCGGGATGAACGCTCCGAAGGAGTTGCCCGCCGAGCCGGTGAAGCCGATGTCGATGGTGTTGTCGGGCAGCCCGGCTCCGCCGTACCGCTTGGTCACCTGGTGGCCGAGCATGGTGCCGACCGTGCGGTTGACGTTGCGGATGGGCAGTTCCAGCATGACCGGCGTGCCGTTGGCCAGCGCGCCCTCGGCCAGCTGGATGAGGGTGTTGTCGAGGGCGTGCTCCAGGCCGTGGTCCTGGGTGACGACCTGGCGCAGCGGGGTGCCCGCGGGCAGCTCCGGCTGGTGCAGGATCGGCGACAGGTCCAGGCCGTGGGCCTTCCAGTGGTCCTCGGCGGCGCTCATGTCGAGCGCCTCGACGTGACCGATCGCCTCGTCGAGCGAGCGGAAGCCGAGCTCGGCCAGGTACTCGCGGATCTCCTCGGCGATGAACTCGAAGAAGTTGACCACGAACTCCGGCTTGCCGCTGAAGCGCTTGCGCAGCTCGGGGTTCTGCGTGGCCACGCCGACGGGGCAGGTGTCGAGGTGGCAGACGCGCATCATGACGCAGCCGGAGACGACGAGCGGAGCGGTGGCGAAGCCGTACTCCTCGGCGCCCAGCAGCGCGGCGATGACCACGTCGCGGCCGGTCTTGAGCTGGCCGTCGACCTGGACGACGATGCGGTCGCGCAGGCCGTTGAGCAGCAGGGTCTGCTGGGTCTCGGCCAGGCCGAGCTCCCACGGCGCGCCCGCGTGCTTCAGCGACGTGAGCGGGGACGCTCCGGTGCCGCCGTCGTGGCCGGAGATGAGCACCACGTCGGCGTGAGCCTTGGACACGCCCGCGGCGACGGTGCCGACGCCGACCTCCGCGACCAGCTTCACGTGGACACGCGAGGCGGGGTTGGAGTTCTTCAGGTCGTGGATGAGCTGGGCCAGGTCCTCGATCGAGTAGATGTCGTGGTGAGGAGGCGGCGAGATGAGGCCGACGCCCGGGGTGGAGTGCCGGGTCTTGGCGATCCACGGGTAGACCTTGTGGCCGGGCAGCTGGCCGCCCTCGCCGGGCTTGGCGCCCTGGGCCATCTTGATCTGCAGGTCGTCGGCGTTGACCAGGTACTCCGAGGTCACGCCGAAGCGGCCGGAGGCCACCTGCTTGATGGCGCTGCGCCGCGACGGGTCGTAGAGGCGCTCGGGGTCCTCGCCGCCCTCGCCGGTGTTGGACTTGGCGCCCAGCTGGTTCATGGCGATGGCGAGGGTCTCGTGGGCCTCCATCGAGATGGAGCCGTACGACATCGCGCCGGTGGAGAAGCGCTTGACGATCTCGCTGACCGGCTCGACCTCCTCCAGCGGCACCGGGCTCCTGTCGCTGCTGAACTTGAACAGTCCGCGCAGCGTCATCAGCTTCTCGGCCTGGGAGTCGACGAGGCCGGTGTACTCCTTGAAGATCTCGTAGCGCCGGGTGCGGGTGGCGTGCTGCAGCTTGAAGACGGTCTCGGGGTTGAACAGGTGGGGCTCGCCCTCGCGCCGCCACTGGTACTCGCCGCCGACCCGGAGCTTGCGGTGGGCGTTCTCCACGCGCGGGTAGGCCTGCCGGTGACGCCTGGCGGCTTCCTCGGCGAGGATGTCGAAGCCCACGCCGCCCAGGCGGGAGGTGGTGCCGGTGAAGCACTCGTCGATGACCTCGGAGCCGAGGCCGAGCGCCTCGAAGATCTGCGCGCCGGTGTAGGAGGCCACCGTGGACACGCCCATCTTCGACATGACCTTGATGACGCCCTTGCCGTAGGCCTTGATCAGGTTGCGCACGGCCTTGGTCTTGTCGATCTGGAGGACTCCGGTGTCGACCAGGTCCTCGACCGTCTCGATGGCCAGGTACGGGTTGATCGCGCCCGCGCCGTAGCCGATGAGCAGCGCCATGTGGTGGCACTCGCGCGCCTCGCCGGTCTCGATGACCAGGCCCACGCGGGTGCGGGTCTTCTCGCGGATGAGGTGGTGGTGCACCGCGCCGGTGAGCAGCAGCGACGGGATCGGCGCCAGCTCGGCGGTGGAGCCGCGGTCCGACAGCACCAGGATGCGGGCGCCGTTCTCGATGGCCTGCGAGGCCTCGGCCTTGATCTCCTCCAGGCGCCCGCGCAGCGCCTGGCCGCCGCCGGCGACCTCGTAGAGGCCGGAGATGACGTACGGGTGGAAGCCCGGCAGGTCGTGCTTGTCGTTGATGTGGATGATCTTCGCGAGCTCGTCGTTGTCGATCACCGGGTAGGGCAGCACCAGCTGGCGGCAGGAGCTCGGTCCCGGGTCCAGGAGGTTGCCCTCCGGGCCCAGCACGCTGGCCAGCGACGTCACCAGCTCCTCGCGGATGGCATCGAGCGGCGGGTTGGTGACCTGCGCGAACAGCTGCGAGAAGTAGTCGAACAGCAGGCGCGGCTTCTCGCTCAGCACCGCCACCGGGGTGTCGGTGCCCATCGACCCGATCGGCTCGATGCCGGAGGAGGCCATCGGCGACAGGATGATGCGCAGCTCCTCCTCGGTGTAGCCGAAGGTCTGCTGGCGCTTGATGAGCGCCTCGTGGGTGGGCACCTCGTGGGCGCGCGAGGGCAGCTCCTCGAAGCGCACCAGCCCGGCGTGGAGCCAGTCTTCGTACGGCAGGGCGGCGGCGAGCTCGGCCTTGATCTCGTCGTCCTCGATGATCTTGCCGCGCTCGGTGTCGATGAGGAACATGCGGCCCGGCTGCAGGCGGCCCTTGCGCACGACCTGGTCCTCGGGGATGTCGAGCACGCCCGCCTCGGAGGCGAGCACGACGAGGCCGTCCTCGGTGACCCAGAAGCGCCCGGGGCGCAGGCCGTTGCGGTCGAGCACGGCGCCGGCCAGGGTGCCGTCGGTGAAGGTGATCGAGGCCGGACCGTCCCAGGCCTCCATCATCGAGGCGTGGAACTCGTAGAAGGCCCGGCGGGCCTGGTCCATCTCGGTGTGGTTCTCCCACGCCTCGGGGATCATCATCAGCACGGCGTGCGGCAGCGAGCGGCCACCCAGGTGGAGCAGCTCCAGCACCTCGTCGAAGGAGGCGGTGTCGGAGGCGTCCGGGTCGCAGATCGGGAACAGCCGCTCCAGGTCTCCGGGGATCAGCTCCGACGAGAGCATCGCCTCGCGGGCCCGCATCCAGTTGCGGTTGCCCTTGACCGTGTTGATCTCACCGTTGTGCGCGATGTAGCGGTACGGGTGGGCCAGCGGCCAGCTCGGGAAGGTGTTGGTGGAGAAGCGCGAGTGCACCAGGGCGATCGCCGAGTCGTACCGCTCGTCCGACAGGTCGGGGAAGAACGGCTCGACCTGGTCGGGGGTGAGCATGCCCTTGTAGACGAGCGTGCGGCTCGACAGCGAGGGGAAGTAGACGTCTGCCTCGTGCTCGGCGCGCTTGCGCAGGCAGAAGGCCAGCCGGTCGAGCTCCAGGCCGCTCAGGCCGTCGGGCGAGCCGACGAACAGCTGCTTGAAGAACGGCATGACCGCGCGGGCGCTCGGCCCGGGCAGCAGGTTGTCGACCGGGACGTCGCGCCAGCCCAGGACGGTCAGGCCCTCCTCGGCGGCGATCTCCTCGATCATGCGGGTGGCGATCCCGCGGGCCTCCTCGTCGGAGGGGAGGAAGGCCATGCCCACGGCGTAGGCGCCGGCCGCGGGCAGCTCGAACTCCGCCACGGAGCGGAGGAACGCGTCGGGTACCTGCGTGAGGATGCCGGCACCGTCACCGGTGTCCGGTTCACTACCCTTGGCCCCCCGGTGATCGAGATTGACCAGGGCCGTCAGCGCCTTCACCACGATCCCGTGTCCACGGCGTCCGGCCACGTCGGCGACCATCGCGACACCGCAGGCGTCGTGCTCGTTGGCGGGGTGGTACAGGCCCTGGGGCTCGGGGAATCCCCCAAAGGAGCCGGAGCGGGCAGCAGGCATAGAAACCCTCCCGTCGTCTTCGTCTGCGTCACTTGCTTGCAGGCGGGGACGACGTTGGCCCTGCTGCGTTCGTGCGTAGAAGGTTACCGCACCTCGCCGGAATAGTGCCCACCAGGTCCGGATCGCGAACATTAGCCGGGTCTTGCCATCTGGAATGCGCTATCCCATCACGCGGGATCTCCGGGGGTGCTAGCACCCTTCCACCCGGCTCGCACGCCCGGTTGAATGCCCTCGTGGGTGAGACGACGATGGCGGTGCGGGTCAAGGGCGCGCGGCGCACGTTCGCCGCCGAGCTGGCGCCGGTGCGGGCTCTGCGCGGCGTGGACCTGGAGGTGGCGCAAGGCGAGTTCGTCGCCGTCATGGGGCCCTCCGGCTGCGGCAAGTCGACGCTGCTCAACGTGATCGCCGGGCTCGACGTCGTCGACGAGGGCACGGTCGAGGTCGCGGGTGAGCGCGTCGACGGGCGCGAGGACGACTGGCTGGCGCGCTTCCGCCGCCACCACGTGGGGTTCGTCTTCCAGTTCTTCAACCTGCTCGACGGCGTCTCGGCGCTCGACAACCTGGTCATGCCGGGGCTGCTGGCCGGGATGCGGCGCAGGGCGGCCGAGTCGCGGGCCCGTGACCTGCTCGACCTGCTCGGACTGGGCGAGCGGGCGCAGCAGCTGCCCTCGGTGCTCTCCGGCGGGCAGCGCCAGCGCCTGGCGATCGCCCGCGCCCTGGTCAACGCGCCGACGCTGCTGCTGGCCGACGAGCCCACCGGCGCGCTCGACAGCGAGGGCGGGCTGGAGGTGCTGGAGCTGTTCCGCCGCCTGCACGACGACGGCCAGACGATCATCATGGTCACGCACTCCCCCGAGGTCGCCGCGGGCGCGAGCCGGGCGATCCTGATGCGCGACGGGCGGGTCGCATGAACGCGCTGACCGCCCACTGGCTGCGGCTGGAGTTACGCCGGCGCCTGCGCAGCCTGACGGCGCTCGGCCTGCTGATCGCGCTGGCCTCCGGCACCGTGCTGGCCGGCGTCGCCGCCGCCAGGCGCGGCGACAGCGCCATCGAGCGGCTGACGGCCCGCACCCTGCCCGCCGACGTGATCGCCCTGCCCAACCAGCCCGGCTTCGACTGGGCGCCGATCCGCGCGCTGCCCGAGGTCGAGGCGCTGTCCGGGATCGCGATCGCCCCGTTCTTCGTCGAGGGCCTGCCCGAGTTCTTCGGCTACCTGCCGCCCGCCGACACCGAGGCGATGCGCACCATCGAGCGCCCGGTGGTCCTCGACGGCCGCGTGCCCGACCCGGCACGGGCGAACGAGGTGGCCGCCACCCCGCTCTTCCTCACCACGTACGGCAAGCGCCTGGGCGACACGCTGACCCTGCGCCTGATGACCCCGCAGCAGGCGGAGGACCTCAGCACGTGGAGCGGCGCGGGCGGCGGACCGCTGGTGCCCGCGCGCATCGTCGGCGTCGTGCGCTCCCCGTTCTTCTCCGACAGCATCACCACGCCGGGCAACCTGTTCCCCTCCCCCGCCCTCGTCCAGAGGTACACCGACAACTTCCTGGGCGCCCGGCGCGACTTCGGCTTCGTCAACGCCCTGGTCCGGCTGCGCGGCGGCGAGCAGGCCATTCCCGCGTTCAGCAAGAGCCTGGCCGAGGCGACCGGCCGCACCAACATCGAGCTGATGAACCTGCACGACAAGACCCGCCACCTGCAGCGTATGCAGGGCTTCGAGCGCGACTCGCTGCTGGCCTTCGCGCTGGCCGCCCTGATCGCCGCGATGGTCCTGGTGGGCCAGTCGGTCGCCCGCTACACCACCGCCTCGGTCGGCGAACTCCAGGCGCTGCGCGCGAGCGGGCTGACCGGCCGCCAGTCGCTGGCCGCCGCGGTAGCCGCGCCGGTGCTGGTCTCCGTGGCGGGCGCGGCGCTGGGGGTGGCGCTGGCCCTGGCCGCGTCGTGGTGGACCCCGATCGGCGCGGCCTCGCTGGTCGAGCCGGATCCCGGCCTCGACGCCGACTGGCCTGTGCTGATCGCGGGGCTGGTGGCCGTACCGGTGCTGGTGCTGGCCGGGGCGCTGCTGGCGGGACGGCTGGCGCTCACGACGCCGGGCGCCCCGCGCCGGTCGGCCGTGGCCACCGCCGCCGCCCGGGCGGGGCTGCCGGTGCCGGTGGTGGTCGGCGCCCGGTTCGCCCTGGAGCCGGGCCGGGGCCGCACCAGCGTGCCCGTCCGCCCGGCGCTGTTCAGCGCGGTCGCGGGGGTGCTCGGCGTGCTCGCGGCCTTCACCTTCTCCGCCGGCGTGACCGACGCGGTGTCCAATCCCGCCCGTTTCGGCATGACCTACCAGCTCATGCTCTTCATGGGCGAGGGCGGCAGGGTCTTCGGGCCGACCGAGCAGGCCGCGCGCCTGGCCGCCGCCGATCCCGGCGTCGCCGGGGTGACCCTGGCCTACAGCGATGTGGGCAACGCCGACGACACCTCCGTCGCGCTGTTCTCCTTCGAGCCGGACGGCACGCCCGTCGACGCGGTGCTGACCGAGGGACGCATGCCCGCGGGCGCGGGCGAGGTGGCCCTGGGCGTGTCGTCGGCCCGCGCGCTGGGCGCCGAGGTGGGCGACGTGGTCACCCTCTCCGGGCACGAGCTGCGGGTGACCGGCGTCGGCTTCGTCATGCCCGCCGCGCACAACGAGTACCACGAGGGTGGCTGGCTCACCGGCGACGGCTTCCGCGCCATGTTCGGCGACGGCTTCAAGTACTTCGGCGCGATGCTGGCCCTGCGCCCCGGCGCCGACCCGGCCGCCGTGCACGAACGGCTGGCCGCAGCCCTGCGGTCGCTGCCGGGCGAGAACACCATGTCGGTCGATTTCGTGCAGCCGCCCGAGGCCGCCACCGAGATCAGCAACCTGCGGGTCCTGCCGATCCTGCTCGCCGTCTTCCTGGCGGTCCTGGCCGTGGGCGCGGTCGGCCACGCGCTGGCGACAGCCGTACGGCGGCGCGCGGTCGAGGTCGCGGTGATGCGGGCGCTGGGCATGACCAGGCGCCAGGCCAGGACCGTGGTGATCATGCAGGCGACGCTGCTGGCGGTGATCGGGCTGAGCTTCGGCGTGCCCCTGGGAGTGGCACTGGGACGCACGTTGTGGCGGGTGGTCGCCGACCAGACGCCGCTGTTCTACCAGCCGCCGATCGCGTTCTGGGCGCTGCTGCTGGTGACGCCGGTCGCGGTGCTGGTCGCCAACGCGCTGGCGGTCTGGCCGGGACGGCGGGCCGCGCGCATGCGCATCGGCCACGTGCTCCGGGCGGAGTGAGCCCGTGATCATCGCCTCGCTCGCGCTCACCTGGGTCATGGCGCTGGTGGTGGGCCTGGTGCTGCGCGTGGCGAGGCTGGCCGCCGCCCGCCGCAGGAGGCTGCAGTGGCTGGCGGCCACGACGGTCGTCGCGGGCGCGGCGCAGGCCGTACTCCTGGCGCTGCACCTGCTGCTCGGCTTCCCCGCCTCCCCTCTGCCGTGGGTGCCGGCGACGCTGGTGCTGCCGGCGGCCGGGCTGGTCCTGGGCCGGTTACCCGCCACCGCCCGGCTGGCCGGGCGCGTCCTGGTGGAGTCGCTGGTCGTGGCGGGGCTGACGGTGCTGGTCGTGACGGTGTACCTGACCGTGGTGGTGGGTCTGGGCCGCTCACCGGTCGGCGCTGAGCGCGACGTCCTGCTGGCCGGCATCCTGTCATCGATCACCGCCGTCGCGCTGGCGCTGCCGATGCGCTTCCGCCTGGTGGCGCTCGGCCACTCCCTGCTGCAACGCCACGGTCCCGACCCGGCCGAGCTGCTGGCCTCCTTCGGCGCCAGGATGAGCCGCGCGGTCCCCTTCGACGAGCTGCTGCTGCAGCTCGTCGAGTCGCTCAGGGCCACGCTCGGCCCGGCGGGCGCCGAGGTGTGGGTCGGCGCGGACGGCCGGCTCTCCCTGGCAGCGAGCGTGCCGGAACGGCAGGCGGCCGAGCTCGTCCTCGACGCCAAGGAGCGCGTCGTGGTCGGCAGGACCAGGACCGGCGGCAACACGTGGCTGTCGGTGTGGCTGCCCGCCCTGCTCGACGGCCCGGCGCCGGTGCGCGCCGCCCCGGCCGCGCACCTGGGCGAGTTGCTGGGCCTGCTGGTCGTACGGCGAGCGCCCGGCGAGGGCGACTTCACCGACGACGACGACCGCATCCTCGTCGAGCTGGCCAGGCAGGTCGCCCTGGCGCTGCACAACATGCGTCTCGACACGGCGCTGCAGGCCTCCCTGGCCGAGCTGCGGCGGCGCAACGAGGAGCTGCAGGCCTCCCGGCTGCGCATCGTGACCGCCGCCGACGCCTCGCGCCGCGCCATCGAGCGCGACCTGCACGACGGCGCCCAGCAGCACCTGGCGGCGCTGAGCGTCAAGCTGGGACTGGCGGCCGAGCTGCTGCGCCAGGAGCCCGCCACGCTTCCCGCGCTGCTGGAGGAGCTGCGCGACGACGTGCGCCAGGCCAACGCCGCCGTCCGCGAGCTGGCGCACGGCATCTATCCGCCGCTGCTGCGTCACCACGGGCTCGGCCAGGCGCTGCGATCGGTGGCCAGGCGCGTGGCGCTGCCGTACAGCGTGGAGGTCTCCACCGCCGAGCGCTACCCGGAGCAGGTGGAGGCGGCGGTCTACTTCTGCTGCCTGGAAGCGGTGCAGAACGCCGGCAAGCACGCCGGCGAGGGCGCCTCGGTGCGCGTGCGGGTCTGGGCCGACCCGGCGGCGCTGCGCTTCACCGTCAGCGACGACGGGCGCGGCTTCGAGCCGGGCTCCGGCGGCGACGGGCACGGCTTCGTGAACATGGCCGACCGCCTCGGCGCGATCGGCGGCGCGCTGCAGGTCGAGTCCTCCCCCGGCGCCGGCACGGTGGTGCGCGGTGAGATCCCACTCACTAGGCTGGCCGGGTGGCCATCCGGATCGTGATCGCCGAAGACTCCTTCCTCGTGCGCGAGGGCGTCCGCCGGGTGCTCGACCTGCAGGAGGATCTGGAGGTGGTGGCCACCTGCGGCGACCTGCCCGGGTTGCTGGCCGCCGTCGGCGACCACACGCCCGACGTGGTCCTGACCGACATCCGCATGCCGCCCACCGGCACCGACGAGGGCATCCAGGCCGCGACCACGCTCCAGCGCACCCATCCGGGCGTCGGGGTGGTGGTGTTGTCGCAGTTCGCCGAGCCCGCCTACGCCACCCCGCTGCTGTCGGGCGGCAGCTCCGGCCGTGCCTACCTGCTGAAGGAGCGGGTGGGCGATCCAGGGGCGCTCGCCGAGGCGGTCCGCGCGGTGGCGCGCGGCGGCTCGGTCATCGACCCGCTCGTGGTGGAGGCGCTCGTCGCCGACAACGTGCTGGCCCGCAGCTCGCCGCTGGCCGCGCTCACGCCACGCGAACGCGACGTGCTCGCCCACATCGCCCAGGGCAAGAGCAACGCCGCGGTCGCCGCCTCGCTCTTCCTCACCGAGCGGGCCGTCGAGAAGCACATCAACGCCCTGTTCCCCAAGCTCGGGCTGGGCAACGAGCCCGACCTGAACCGGCGGGTCATGGCGGTCCTGCTGTACCTGTCGGCCCACGGCGGCTCCTGAGCCCTCGTGCCAGCACCCTTGGCCGCGGCGGGTCCCCCGCCCCACTCTGGTGGGGTGGCAACCGTGTTGATCGTGGACGACCAGCGGCCCTTCAGGTCCGTGGCACGTGCCCTCGTCGGGGCGCTGCCCGGCTGGCGGGTGCTGGGCGAGGCGGAGACCGGGCACGACGCCGTCACCCAGGCCCTGGCCGTACGGCCCGCCGTGGTGCTCATGGACATCCACCTGCCCGACATCAGCGGCATCGAGGCCACCAGGCTCATCCTGGCGGCCGCCCCCGCGACCAAGGTGGTGCTGGTGTCGAGCTACGCCGTCGACGACCTTCCCCCCGGCGCCCTGACCTGCGGGGCGGTGCGCTACATCCGCAAGGACGAGCTGTCCACCGCCCAGCTGCGTGCCCTATGAGGCCGGCCAGTCGAGGGCGATCGGGTAGCTCCAGGCGGTGCACTTCGAGCTCGCCAGGAAACCACCGCTGTTGCAGCCCTGCACCTTGAAGTGCACGCGGGCGGTCCTCGACTCGTCGCCGTCGGGCAGGAAGAAGCTCTTGTTGATCCTCATGTAGAGGTTCCTGATGTCGCCCCACTGCTGCCAGGAGCCGTTCTGGGTCTTCCACATGACGTTGTAGCGCTCGGTCTTGAGGCTTTCCCAGGCGAAGGAGATGCCGAAGTCCTGGCGGTAGACGCGCAGGAGCATGCGCTCGGAGACGTTGGGCGACCAGACGATCTTGCCGTACTGGAAGACCTGCCACGAGCCGCGCTTGTCCGCGTAGCCGTACTCCTTGGTGACGGGGCAGCGGTAGGCGCTGTTCTCCCCGCCCTTGTACTCCCACAGGCGGCGGATGAGGCTGTTGGGTTCCGGGATCAGGCCGGGGTCGCACGCCGAGGTCCGGGCCTGGGCGGCGGGGGTGACGGTGATCAGTGCGGCCGCGGCGACGGCGGCGGCGAGCAGTGCGCGCATCTCGGGGTTCCCTCCCTGGTCGTTCTTCAGCTGTCTACGACGGTAGAGATCACGCGGGAGGCCCACGAGGGTGCCAGCACGGAGATGCGCGCGGGATGCCAGCACCACGTCCTCTAGGGTGATCGCATGCTTGGAACCGGCCTGGACACCCTCCTGGACACCGCGGGCGCCGACAGCAGACGGCTGCGCCACGCGCTCATGCTGGTGTGCGACGGCCAGTGGTGGACCCGGGCGGACCTGGTGCGCCGCAGCGCCACCTCCAGGCGCTCGATCGAGGCGCTGCTCGGCGCGCTGGAGCTGGAGCACGACGGCGAGCGCTTCCGCGTGCCGCTCGAAAAGGCGGGCGAGCACCAGGCGCTGTTCGCGATGGCGCCGCCGCCCGCCGACCCGGTCGAGCACCTGCTGCCCCACTACCGCGACGTGCTGGAGCGGCTGGAAAGGCTCATCGCCGCGGCGCCCGGCGCCCGCGCCGAGCTCGACCACGTCTCGGCCACGCCCGAGACGGTGATGCGCCGGGCGCTGCTGCTCGGTGCGCGGTTCTGGCTGCACGGCGCCAAGGTGTTGTGCGTGGGCGACCACGACCTGACCTCGCTGGCGATCAAGCTCGTGCATCCCGAGGCCGAGGTCACCGTGGTCGACGTCGACGACCGCATCCTGGCCTACATCGACGCGCAGGGCCTGGGGGTGCGCACCCGCTGGGCGGACCTGCGGCTGGGGCTTCCCGCCTCGGTCCAGGAGCACGACCTGGCGATCACCGACCCGCCGTACACCCCCGAGGGCATCGGGCTGTTCGTGGCGCGCGCGGTCGAGGGGCTGAAGGACGACGGGCGCGTGCTGCTGGCCTACGGCGCCTCGGAGCGCACCCCGATGCTGGCGCTGAAGGTGCAGAACAGCCTGTCGGAGCTGAACCTCGCCTACGAGGCCATGTATCCCGACTTCAACCGCTATTTCGGGGCGGAGGCGATCGGGTCCGCCGCCGACCTCTACATCCTGCGGCCCACCTCCAAGACCCGGCCCGCCGTCGCGGCCCGCGTCGACCGCTACGCCACCGCCATCTACACCCACGGCCCCCAGTCGATCGAGGCGGCCACCCCGTTCGTGCGCACCCCCGGGCACGACTTCGGCGACTTCGACTGGAACCTGCTGGTCGGCGAGTGGTCCAAGGACGTCGACCTGCCACGCGCACAGCTGGCGACCTGGCTGGCCAAGCCGTTCGCCGGACCGCAGGCCAACGTGGCCGTCTCGCTGCCCTCCGGCATGGAGGCGGCGCTGGTCAGGGTGCTGCTGGCCGGGCACCCCGGCAGGATCAGGGTCTGGATGAAGGCACTGCCCGGCGACCTCGACCGGATCGAGCGGGTGCTCGCGCCGCTGTACATGATCTCCACGCGCGGGCCCGTGGTCCAGGGCATCCGGCTCGACTGGCCCTTCGACCCGCCGCAGGACCCGGTCGCGGAACTGACGCAGCGCCTGCTCGGCAAGGGGCACGGCAAGCTGGGCAACACCTGGCGCGAGCCGCTCATCTGGCACGCCAAGCAGCGGAAGGTCAGGCTCACCAAGAACGAGGCGCGCGCGATCATCGCCGAGGCGGCGCCGTGGGCCGACGGGCTGGCGCCGGTGGAGGCGCCGATGCACCTGCTGGAGGCGCTGCCGGCGGCGATCGAGGCCACCCTGCGCCGCGTCGGCGCGGTCACGTGAGCGCCAGGAGCTGATCGCCCGGAAACCGGCCCCGCCACCGGAGCCACCGGGCGAGCCCTGGGAGGCAACCCGGCGGGCCTGGGGGGCACCCGGCGAGCCATAGGGGCCGCCCAGCGGACCGTTGAAGCCGCCCGGCGGGCCATCGGAGCCGCCCGGCGCGGCGTCGGGAGAATCCGGGTCGGTCGGCGGGACTAGCCGGCGGCCACCACGCGGGGCAGCAGGGCCTGGCTCACGCCGTCGAGCGCCACGTGCGCCTCGGAGACGTCGGCCGCGCCCGAGACCGGCCCGACCCAGCTCACCGTCACGTAGTGGCCCAGCGCGCGAGCCTGGGCACGGCTGCGCCCGGCCTCGAAGGCGATCGCCTGCCGTACGAACCCCTGCTTGCCCAGCGCGGACACCAGGGCGTCGGCGGCGCCCGAGTCGGCGAGGTTGAAGACGACGAACTGCCCGGCGACCGGCCCGCCCGAGTAGACCGCGCGCAACGCCTGCGTGCAGCCGGCGGCGTCGACCCCGTCGAGCACCTCGGCGCAGTCGGCGAACTCGCCGGTCGCGCCACGCGCCAGCCCGCCCACGGTCGCCACGGGGAACAGCTCGGCCACCGTCAGCGGCGAGCCGTCGGCCTCGCGCGTGTCGATCGGCGCGTACAGCGCCGAGCTGGCCTCGCCCCTGAACCAGGCGGGCCTGACCGCCGAGTCGCGCCCGGCCAGCCAGAACGCGCCCGCCCCGGCGGCGGCGACGGCCACCACGAGGGTGGCGATGATCTTGGTCCGCATCAGGAGGTCCCCGGTCCGGTGATCGCGACGATCCGGCGGTAGAGCGGCTTCTCCACCGCGCGCAGTGCCAGCCCCAGCGCCGAGAAGTCGTCCTTGGCGCCGCGCTCTGCGCCGTCGGCGCGGGCCAGCCACACCAGGCCGACGTAGTGTCCCAGCGCGTAGGCCGCCCCCTCGGTGTGGCCGTGGGAGGGGAAGGGCACCTTGTCGTACGGCAGAGGCTGGACCCATCCGCCGAGGTAGAGCGTCTTGAGCGACTGCACCAGCTCGTCGGCGGCCTTCACATCGCGCAGGTTGAGCACGGTGTACTGCGCGATGTAGCGCTGGTCGGAGCTGACGTACAGCCCGCGCGCCGCCTGGGAGCAGCCCGCCGCCGACACCTGTTCGATCAGCTCGCGCCCCCACGTCACCGTGGCGCACGACGGCGTCAGGTCCTGAGCGGCCAGCTTGAGCGACACCTTCTTGCTGACCGCCAGGGTCTTGGCGCCGCCGAACAGCTCCTTGGCCGTCAGCGGCTTGGCGTCCTGGCCGCGGTCGGCGATGGGGGCGAACAGCTTGGGCGAGACCCAGCCCTGGAACTCGGCGGGCCTGGCCTGGCCCGGCGGCGGATCGTCACCGGCCGGGAGCGGCGGGGCACTGGCCCCGCTGCCCAGGTTGGTGAGGATCGCCACCAGGCCGGTGGCGGCCAGCACAACGGCCGCCACGGTGCCGATGATCACCAGGAGGCGTTGTTGCTGGGGCTTGAGCCCCATGCCGGTGAGGCCGGGGAACTGCCAGTCGGACTTGGGCGGGCGGCGGCGCTTGCGCGGCGGGGCGGAGGTTCTCACGGCGTGCCCATCCCGGTCCGACGGTCGAGGTCCGTCATGAAGCCGGATTCTCCCCCGGCTTCTCCTCCTTGTCCTTGGAAGTGGAGTCACCGGTCTCGGCGGAGGTGCTCTCGCCCGCCGTGGTGCCCGCCGTGGTGCCCGCCGTCTCAGCGGCCGCGGGCTTGGACGGCGTGGGCTTGGGCGACTCGGGCTCCGGCGCCGCGGCCTCGGCGGCGGCAGGCTCGGCGGCGCCAGGGTCGGAGGCCGTCGACTCAGCGGCCGCGGGCTTGGAGGCCGTCGACTCAGCGGCCGCGGGCTTGGAGGCCGTCGACTCAGTGGCCGCGGGCTTGGAGGCCGTCGACTCAGCGGCCGCGGTCTCCGCCGACTCCTCCGCCGCCGGCGCGCCCACGGCGACGGGCACCCCGCCGTGCTTGGGCGACTCCGGGTTGACGATCTCCGGCGTGGTCTTGTCGCGCGTCATGAAGAAGTAGACCAGCGCCCCCACGAACAGCACCAGCGCGGTGTACTGGTTGATGCGCAGCCCGAAGAACTCCACCGCCTGGTTGACGCCGCCGACCGGGTCGGTGCGCAGCCCCTCGATCCAGAAGCGGCCCAGCGTGTAGCCGGCCACGTAGAGCGCGAACAGGCGCCCGTGGCGCAGCGCGAAACGTTTGCCCGCCCACAGCAGCAGGAAGCCCAGCGCGACGTTCCACAGCGATTCGTACAGGAAGGTCGGGTGGTAGAGCCCGGTGTAGCCCTCGACCGTGCCGGGGCGTCCCGGCTCGATCTCCAGGCCCCACGGCAGGTCGGTGGGGCCGCCGAACAGCTCCTGGTTGAACCAGTTGCCCCAGCGTCCGATCGCCTGGGCGAAGGCGATGCCGGGGGCGAGGGTGTCGGCCACGGCGCTGAGCGACAGGCCGCGCCTGCGGCAGGCCAGCCACACGCCGAAGCCGCCGAGCGCGATCGCGCCCCAGATGCCCAGGCCGCCTTCCCAGATGAACAGGGCCTCGTAGGGCTCCTTGACCGCCTTGCTGCCGAAGTAGATCTGCCAGTCGGTGATCACGTGGTAGAGGCGGCCACCGATCAGACCCCACACGACGGCGGGCACGGCGATGTCCACGATCGTGCCCGGCACGCCGCCGCGGGCGCGCCAGCGGCGCTCGCCCAGCCAGACGGCGACGATGACGCCGAGCACGATGCACAGCGCATAGGCCCTGAGGGGGATCGGGCCGAGGTACCAGACCGCCTGGGCGGGGCTGGGAATCGATGCTAGGGGCATGTCACGTGAGAGTAGCGGACCCTGGGCTACTTGGCCGCATCCTGAACAGCCTGACGCAGCCCGTCAGGGGTCAGCTGGTTGCCCTCGAGCTGGGTGCCGTTGAGCTTGATGGTGGGCGTGCCCTGGATCTTGGCGGATTCCAGCTGGGCGTTGGAGAAGGCGGTGTGGGCGGCGAGCTTGCTCTGGTTGCGCACGCAGTCGGCGAAGCCCGGCGTGGTGACGCCGACCTCCTCGCCCCAGCCGACCATGTCGTCGACCTTGAAGCCCTCGACGGTCTCCGGCGGCTGCTCCTCGAAGAGCTTGTCGTGGAAGGCCATCCACTGGCTGCCGCCGGGGATGCACATGGCGGCGGCGCCCGCGCGTTCGGAGTTGCCCTTGGTCGGCTCCATGCTGAAGATCGTCAGCGGGTGGTAGACGACCTTGGCCTTGCCCTCGTAGGCGAGGTTCTTGAAGGTCTGGCCGGAGACCGACTCGAACTCCCTGCAGGCCGGGCACTGGAAGTCTTCGTAGACGTCGAGCACGGGCTTCTCGACGCCCTGCTTGGCCATCACGATGGAGCCGTCGGCGGCCACGGTGATCGGCGCCAGCGCCGCCGCGGCGGCCTCCTCCGTCTGGGTGCGGCTGGCGTTGAACCAGTAGCCCGCCCCGACGGCCGCGAGCGCCACGACACCGGCCGTCACATACGTGACGATCTTCTTGCGCTTCTCGCGGGCGCGCTCCTCGGCCTGCTGCTGCTTGATCCGGTCGCGCGCCGACTTCTCGCGGTCAGCCTTGCCCATCAGTCGTTCTCCCTCTCGCTCTTGCCGAGACCCAGCTTGGTGTCCAGCGCCAGGCGCCCCGGCGCGAACAGCGCGATCCAGACCGCGCAGACCACCAAGCCGAAGTCGCGCACGATGTCGAGCAGGTAGGTCGGCTCCTGGCCCGCCGCCAGTTGCCCGCCACCGCCGAAACATCCGCAGTCGATCTTCAGACCGTTGGCCCAGGCCCAGGCGATGCCGAAGACGAACGCCAGCATCAGCAGCCCGCCGAGCACCGCGCTGATCCTGGTGAGCAGGCCCACCACCAGCAGGATCCCCAGAATGATCTCAGCGATCGGCAGCAGGTGCCCCACCGTGGTCGCGATCGACTCCGGCAGGAGCTGGTAGGCCTTGACCGCGGTCACGGACTGGATCGGGTCGCGGAACTTCGGCAGCCCGGCGGCGATGAGCACGACGCCCAGGATCAGCCGGGCAACGGTCGTGACCCAGGGTATCGCCACCGCACCTCTGCGTGACTGTTGCGACGCGAACACGATCGACTCCTATGTGAGCGGGCTTGGGGATCCGCACAGTACCCGGAACCATCCGACCATGCCTGGAATAAGCCTCAGCTAAGCGGTGTGACCACGGTATTGCTGTGCCCGGAACTCGCTGGGCGGCATGCCGACCCGGCGGGTAAAGATCCGGGTGAAGTAGGCGGGATCGTCGTATCCCGCCCGCCGCGCGACCGCCGCGACCGGCAGGTCGGAGGTGGCCAGTAGGTCCTTGGCGCGGTTGAGCCTGATGGCCAGCAGGTAGTCCTTCGGGCTGGCGCCGGTCAGCCGCTTGACGATGTGGCGCAGCTCCGACAGCGGCACGCCCAGGCGCCTGGCGTGCTCGGTCACCGGGATGGGCAGGCAGGCGTCCCTGGCCAGCGCCTGCAGCAGGGGGTCGGCGTGCTCGGCCGTACGGCTGCGCCTGATGGCCATGAGCACGCCGTGCACCAGCGAGGAGGCCTCGACCTGGGCGTAGGGGCCTTCTTCTCGGCAGACCCTGGCGATGCGGCCGATCTCGTGCGCCACCGGGTCGGCCGTCTCCAGGGCCTGCACGCCGGTGCCGATGAAGCCCAGCTCGGCGTAGGCCGCGGCGGCGGGCCCTGCGAAGTCGACGAACCACTCGGTCCACTCCTCGTGCGGGCCGTAGTGGTGGGCGACGCCCGGCGTCAGCCACAACACGGCCGGGGCTTCGACCGGGACCTGGCCGAACCAGCCGGAGCCCGCGGTGACCAGGACGGCGACGTGGTGCGGCAGGACCCGCGGGCCGACGACGGGCAGGCGGCCCTCCTGGTGGCCGACGCCGAGGCAGGCCAGTCCCAGGTCGAGGTGGAGCGGGTCGGGGGTGAGGTAGCGCGACCAATGGTGATACATCAGTCCAACACCCCATCCAGGTTTGTCCATCGACCGCGGCCCCGCTGACCTGCGAAATTCTATCCATGTCCCGAAATTTCGTTATCGATGGCGAGTCGTTCAGGCTGGACGGGCAGGACTTCCGCGTCCTGTCCGGCGCGATGCACTATTTCCGTGTCCACCCCTCGCAGTGGGCCCACCGGCTGCGCATGCTGCACGCGATGGGGCTCAACACCGTCGAGACCTACGTGCCGTGGAACCTGCACGAACCGCGGCCCGGCGAGTTCCGTGACCTGGAGCTGCTGGGAGCCTTCCTCGACGCCGCGGCCGAGGAGGGTCTGCTGGCCATCGTGCGTCCCGGGCCCTACATCTGCGCCGAGTGGGACAACGGCGGCCTGCCCTGGTGGCTGACGGACGTGCGGGTGCGCACCTCCGATCCCGGCTACCTGCGCTACGTGGACCGCTTCTTCGCCGAGCTGATCCCGTCGGTGGCCGAGCGGCAGATCACCCGCGGCGGCAACGTGATCATGGTCCAGGTGGAGAACGAGTACGGCTCGTACGGCACCGACCAGGCCTATCTGCGCCACCTGGCCGACGAGCTGATCGCGCACGGCATCGAGGTGCCGCTGTTCACCTCCGACGGGCCCGGCGACTGGTGGCTGACCGGCGGGACGGTGCCAGGGCTGCTGGCCACCGTCAACTTCGGCTCCGAGCCCGAGCGCGCCTTCGAGACGCTCAAGCGCCACCGGCCCGGCGAACCCCTGTTCTGCATGGAGTTCTGGTGCGGCTGGTTCGACCACTGGGCGGGCGAGCACATCACGCGCGAACCGGCCGACGCGGCCGACTCGCTGGAGCGCATCCTGGCGATGGGCGCCTCGGTCAACCTCTACATGGCCCACGGAGGCACCAGCTTCGGCTCCTGGTCGGGCGCCAACCGGCACGAGGCCTACCACGCCACCATCAGCTCCTACGACTACGACGCGCCCATCGCCGAGAACGGCGCGCCGACCGAGAAGTTCTGGCTCTTCCGCGACATTCTGCGCCGCTACAACCCCGACGTGCCCGAGGTGCCGCAGGCGCCCGCCGCTCTCCCGCCGTCGGCGGTCGCCCTGACCGGGTCCGTACGGCTCGCGGACGCGGGCACCGGCATCCGCTCGACCGCCCCCTTCCCGCCCACCTTCGAGGAGCTCGGGCTGGAGCACGGCCTGGTCTCCTACCGCACCCGTGTCCCCGGTCCGCGAAAGCCGTACAAGCTGGTCGTCGACGGCCTGCACGACCGGGCGCACGTGTTCGTCGACGGCGAGCTGCGCGCGGTGTTCTCCCGCGACGCCGACGACGCGCTGGAGATTCCCGGACCCGCCGAGATCGAGCTGCTGGTGGAGTCCATGGGACGCACCAACTTCGGCCCGCATCTGGGCGAGCGCAAGGGCATCCTGCGCGGGGTGCGCCACCACCAGCAGTTCCTGCACGACTGGGAGGTGACGGCCTACCCGCTGACCGTGCCCGCCGGGTTCGGCGAGGTCGTGGCCGAGCCGCGCAGCTTCTTCCGCGGCGAGTTCGACGTCGCCGAGCCGGGCGACACCTTCGTGGAGCTGCCGGGCTGGGGCAAGGGGTACGTCTGGGTGAACGGCTTCTGCCTGGGGCGCTACTGGGAGCGCGGGCCGCAGCAGCGCCTGTACGTGCCCGCTCCCCTGCTGCGCGCGGGGGCCAACGAGATCGTGGTGCTGGAGCTCGACCAGGTGGGGCCGCTGGAGGTACGCCTCACCGCCGCGTGACGCGAGAGGGCGGGTGCTCCCTGGGAGCGCCCGCCCTCGTCGTCGTGATCGTGTCAGCGCTGCCGGACGCCCTCGGCCAGCTCGGCGGCCAGCTTGCGCACGGCGGCCAGGCCGGACGCCTCGTCGGGGGCGTCGAGCAGCAGCCGGATGAAGGCCGAGCCGACGATGACACCGTCGGCGTAGGCGGCCACCTCGGCCGCCTGGCGGCCGTTGCCGATGCCCAGGCCCACGCAGACCGGCAGGTCGGTGTGGGCGCGGGTGCGCGCGACCAGGCCCTCGGCGGCGGCGTTGACCGAGTCGCGCGCGCCGGTGATGCCCATGAGCGAGGCGGCGTAGACGAAGCCGGTGCAGCAGTCGACGACCGCCTTGATGCGGTCGGGCGTGGAGCTCGGCGCGACCAGGAAGACCGTGTCGATGCCGGCCTCGGCCGAGGCGACCCGCCACGGCTCGGCCTCTTCGGGCGTCAGGTCGGGCGTGATCGTGCCCGTTCCGCCCGCGGAGGCCAGGTCCCGGGCGAACCGGTCGGCGCCGTAGCGGTCGATCGGGTTCCAGTAGGTCATGACGAGCGTGGCGGCGCCGGTGGCGGCGACGCCCTCGACGGTGCGCATCACGTCGGCGATGCGGGTGCCCTGGCTCAGCGCCACGTGCACGGCGTCCTGGATGGTCGGGCCGTCCATGAGTGGGTCAGAGTACGGCAGGCCGATCTCGATGACGTCGCAGCCCGCCTCGACGATGGCGGCGGCGGCCTTGACCGCGCCTTCCTTGCTCGGGAAGCCGGCCGGGAGGTATCCGATCAGGGCCGCACGGTTCTCGGCCTTCGCCTTGGCGAAAACGTCCTGGAGAGTCGTCATGATCACAGTCCAAAGTACTTCATGGCGGTGCCCATGTCCTTGTCACCGCGACCGGACAGGTTCACCAGGATCGTCGCCTCCGGGCCGAGTTCCTGGCCGAGCTTGAGCGCGCCCGCCAGGGCGTGTGACGACTCGATGGCGGGGATGATGCCCTCGGTGCGCGCCAGGAGCGAGAAGGCGGCCATCGCCTCGTCGTCGGTGACGCCGTGGTAGGTGGCGCGGCCAGAGTCCTTCAGCCAGGCGTGCTCGGGGCCGACTCCGGGGTAGTCGAGACCGGCCGAGATCGAGTGCGACTCGATGGTCTGGCCTTCGTCGTCCTGCAGCACGTAGGTGCGCGAGCCGTGCAGGACGCCGACGCTGCCGGCGGTCAGGGTCAGGGCGTGCTCGCCCGACTCGAGCCCGCGGCCGGCGGCTTCGTAGCCGTGGATCTGCACGTCGCGGTCGCCGATGAAGGCGTGGAAGATGCCGATGGCGTTGCTGCCTCCGCCGACGGCCGCGCAGACCGCGGTGGGCAGCTGGCCGGTCAGCTCCAGCATCTGGCGGCGGGCCTCGACCCCGATGATGCGGGCGAAGTCGCGCACGATCTCGGGGAAGGGGTGCGGCCCGGCGACGGTGCCGAACAGGTAGTGGGTGCTGTCGACGTTGGTCACCCAGTCGCGGAAGGCCTCGTTGATGGCGTCCTTCAGCGTCTTGCTGCCGTTGTGGACGGGCACGACGGTGGCGCCGAGCAGCTTCATGCGGGCGACGTTGAGCGCCTGGCGCTCGCAGTCGACGGCGCCCATGTAGATGACGCACTCCAGGCCCATGAGCGCGGCGGCGGTGGCGGTGGCCACGCCGTGCTGTCCGGCGCCGGTCTCGGCGATGACCCGCTTCTTGCCCAGCCGCTTGGTCAGCAGTGCCTGGCCCAGCACGTTGTTGATCTTGTGCGCGCCGGTGTGCGTGAGGTCCTCGCGCTTGAGGATGACGCGGGCGCCCCCGGCCTCCTCGCTGAAGCGCGGCACGTCGGTCAGCGTGGTCGGACGGCCCGCGTAGGTGCGCAGCAGATGGTCGAACTCGCGGATGAAGCTCGCGTCGTTCTTGGCCTTCTCGTAGGTCTGGGCGACCTCGTCGAGGGCCGGGATGAGCGCCTCGGGAACGTAGCGGCCGCCGAAGATGCCGAACTTGCCCCGCAGGTCGGGGTCGTTGCCGTAGGTGCCGTTGCCCGCCAGATCCGCTGCGGTGAGGATGGTGCCGTCGTGTGCCACTGCTGTCTCTATCCCTCTGATCCGTGGTCGGGACGCGTGGCGGGGTGGGCGCCGGCCGTCACCAGCGCCTCCACGGCCTTGCGTGGGTCTTTGCCGGTCACCAGGCTCTCGCCGACCAGGACGGCGTCGGCACCGGCGCGGGCGTAGGCGAGCAGGTCGTGCGGGCCGCGCACGCCGGACTCGGCGATCCTGATCACGCCGTCGGGAATCTTCGGCGCGATCTTGCTGAAGACGTCGCGGTCGACCTCGAGGGTCTTGAGGTTGCGCGCGTTGATCCCGATGACCTTGGCCCCGGCGGCCAGCGCCCGCTCCAACTCCTCCTCGGTGTGCACCTCGACCAGCGGCACCAGCCCGATGGACTCGGCCCGCTCGATCAGCGACACCAGGGCCTCCTGCTCCAGCAGGACCACCATGAGCAGAGCCAGGTCGGCGCCGTGCGCCCGCGCCTCCCACAGCTGGTAGGAGGTGACGATGAAGTCTTTGCGCAGGATCGGGATGTCGACCCTGGCGCGCACCGCGGCCAGGTCGGCCAGGCTGCCGCCGAAGCGGCGCTCCTCGGTGAGCACGCTGATGACGTGGGCGCCGCCCGCCTCGTAGTCGGCCGCGAGCGCGGCGGGGTCGGCGATGGCGGCCAGCGCGCCCTTGGACGGGCTGGAGCGCTTGACCTCGGCGATCACCGACACGCGGGCGCCGCCGAGCGCCGCCATGACGTCGCGTGGCGCGGGAGCCCGCCCTGCGCGCTCCTTGAGTTCGTCGAGGGAGGTGGTCTTCTGCCGCTCGGCAAGGTCCTCGCGGACGCCAGCCATGATGCCTTCGAGCACGCCGAGGCCACCCGCCGCGGAAGATTCTGTCCGCTCACTCACGCGCTTGGGGTCCCTCCGGTCGACTGTGTGGGGGTGGGCGAGATAAATCACATCCCGCCTCGCTGCGATGGTATCGGCCTGGCCGGGCTCGGCCGACCGCCGGGTCCCGGCTACGGGACGCTACGGGGCCAGGAAGGCCGCGAACGGCAGGTTGCGCACCACCCAGTAGACCACGAGCACCCCGATGAAGCTCCAGATCACGGCCGGGCGCGGCAACGACAGGCGCCTGCCGCTCCAGGCGGCCGTCATCCAGCGCGCCCACCACAACACCAGCACCGGGACCATGACCACCAGCAGGGGGTTCATGGACATCGCCGCGCCCAGGTCGAAGGTGGCCATGCCGTGGACGGCGCGCAGCGTGCCGCAGCCGGGGCAGTACAGCCCCGTCACCCAGTAGAACGGGCAGACGGGGTAGTGGCCCGGCTCGTTGGGGTCGACCATCCCGACGAAGACCACTCCGGCCAGCGTGGCCGCGGCCACACCGGCCGGCGCCAGGAGCGCCCTGCCCCTCGATGCCTGTAGCGCCGTCATCGCCCCAGGTTAGCTGTAGCTGGAGTAGGACGAGAGCGCCGCGCCCAGGACGACGAAGTAGATCACGGCGAAGATCAGCCAGAGGCCGACGACGATGTAGGAGGTGACCAGACCGGCCACCGCCATGCCCTTGCCCTCCTCGCCGCTGCGCTTGACCTGGTTGAGGGCGATGTGTCCGAGGATGATGCCCACGACCGAGCTGACGCCGCACAGCACCAGGCCGACCAGGCCGCACACCAGCGAGGCGATCGCCATGCCGTTGGTCTTGGTGGGCGGGGGCGCGCCGTAGCCGCCGGGCTGGCCGTAACCGCCGGACGGGGGCGAGTAACCGCCGTAGGGCTGGCCGTAACCCTGCTGGGGGCCCGAGCCGTAGGCGCCGCCGCTCGGCGGCTGCTGGCCGTAACCGGGCTGCTGGCCGTAGCCAGGCTGCTGCTGGCCATAGTCGGGCTGGCCGTAACCGCCGCCACCGCTCGGGGGCTGCTGACCGTAGCCGCCCTGGCCGTAACCGGGCTGCTGGCCGTAACCGCCGCCGCCGCTCGGCGGCTGCTGGCCGTAACCGCCGCTTCCGTCCTGGGGACCGTAGGTCATCGTCTGCACTCCTCTTGGCTTTTGAGGCTCGCAGTTTACCGACAAACCACCATCTCAAGGAGATACCTCACGAGGTTGGATCCTCTCCCCTGTCGAGGGCATCCCACATGGAACGGTCGCCGTCCTCGGTCCTGGGCCGGTCCCTGCCGTACCTCTCCGACATGGCCTGCCAGCGCACCCCGCGCACGACCGTGGCGATCCCGCCCAGCAGGACCAGCAGGCCGCCGCCGATGGCCACATACGGCCAGACGGTGCCGAACGGCCCCCAGGCGGCGATCACGGTGATCACCCCGCACAGCGCGATCAGCCCGCCCACGATCCTGCGGCCCAGGCCCTTGGCGGCCAGCACCGCCACCACGCCCGCCAGCGCGGCCAGGGCGGGAGGCGTCAGCGCCGGAGCGCCCGCCGGGTCGGAGGCGGCGCCCCACTCGCGACCGGCCGCCAGCAGCACGGCGACGGCGCCGAGCGCGGTCACGCCCAGCCAGAGCCACATCTCGCGCTTCACGACTGCTCGATCAGCCCGGCGTCGAAGCAGGTGCGGTCGCCGGTGTGGCAGGCCGCGCCCACCTGGTCGACCTTGACCAGGAGCGTGTCGCCGTCGCAGTCGAGCGCCACCGACTTGACGTGTTGCACGTGGCCAGAGGTGTCGCCCTTGGCCCAGTAGGACCGGCGGCTGCGCGACCAGTAGGTGCCCCGGCCCGTGGTGAGCGTGCGATGCAGCGCCTCGTCGTCCATCCAGGCGAGCATGAGCACCTCGCCGGTGTCGTACTGCTGGACGATGGCGGGCACGAGCCCGTCGGAGGTGCGCTTGAGCCGCTCTGCGATCGCGGGGTCGAGGGACATGCGGCCATTCAACCAGGTCCGGCGGGCAGTCCAGGGACTGCCCCGATCCACACGATCACCCGCCATGGTCCCCTGGCCCCGGGTTCCGCCTGCCCTAACCGGCGCCGGCCACCGCGTCGGAGACCGAGTCGTAGATGGGGAAGAGCCTGGCCAGGTTGGTCCGGCTGAACACCCGCAGCGGCTGCCCGCGGGGCGCCACCAGCGCGAGGCTGCCCCCGCGCCGCCGTACGCCGTCGAGGAAACGCACGAACATGCCCAGGCCGGTCGTGTCGATGAACCGTACGCCGGTCAGATCGACGATCAGGCACGGGCCGTCGATCGCCACGATCCCGTCGAGCCGTTCCCTCAGCCGGTCCACGCTGTCGAGGTCGACCTCGCCCTCCAGGGCGACGACGGTGTGCCCGCGTTCGCGACGTTGCGTCATCTCCAGCATGCTCATGGGCCCTACTCCCAGGCGATGCCGATATTTCCGCCCTGACGGTACACCCGGACGTCGCTCACCGCGCGTGCATTGGCGATGACGGACAGCCGCGATACGCTCGCCCTTGTGCTCGGCGCGCGCACGACCGGCTCCGCGCTCAACCCGCGGCTGGGTGACCACGTCTGCTTGCCGTTCGACACCGACGGCGAGCGGATCGCCGCCGTGCGGGCCATCACCCTCAACGGGCTGCGCGAAGGGCGGCTGGTGCTGCTCGTCACCGAGTCCGACACCCCTCAGCAGGTGCGCGGCCATCTCGCCGGGCCCGGCGACGGAACCGGCGAATGGTTCGACGCCGAGGCCGCCGAGGCGGGCGGGCGGCTCACCATCCTGCCCGCCGACGAGAGCCACTTCAGCCGGGGGCGCTTCGACCCCGACCTCGCGCTGACGTGCCTGGCCGCGTTCGGCCGTCATGCCGAACGGCTCGGGGCGAGCGGCGTGAGCGTGCTCGTCGACGCCTCCTGGCGGCTGCGGGCCGATCCCGGCCTGTCGCTGGAGGTGGAGGCCCGCGGCAACGCGCTGTTCGCCGGGTCCTGGATGGCGCTGGTGTGCCAGTACGACCGCCGCCGGTTCAGCGGCGAGGCCTTCGACCAGGCCGCCGCCGTGCACCCGATCACGCCCGGTGAGGCCGAGCTGCGGTTCGCGCGCACGCCGGGCGGCCTGACGCTGGCGGGCGAGGTCGACGGCACCAACATCGCCGCACTGGCGTCGGTGCTCGACACCCTGGTGCCGGTGGCGCGCGCTCTCACGATCGACGCCACCGCGCTCGGCTACCTCGACGCGGAGGGCGCCAGGCTCCTCGCCCGCACGGCCGAGCTGCGGGTGAACGAGACGGTGATCGTGTGCTCGCCCGCGGTGGCGCGGCTGCTGTCGCTGATCAGGGCCGACGACGTCGACCGGCTGTCGGTGCGGCCGGCGGGGCCATGACCGGCGATCGCCGGGCCGGCGACGACACACCCTCCTCGCGCGAGGCGGGAGAGCCGGGCTCCGACGGCTCCCGGTTCGCCGCGTCCTTCTCGCGCGGCCGGATCACCGCCGTACGCCAGGCGGTGAGCGAGCAGGCGGCCTTCCGCGGCCTGTCGGGCCGCGCCCTGGAGGACTTCGTCCTGGCCGTCAACGAGATCGTCACCAACGCCGTCGTGCACGGCGGCGGCTCGGGCGAGCTGCTCCTGTGGCGCCAGGACGGCCGCGTGTGGTGCGAGGTGAGCGACGCGGGCCCTGGCATTCCCGCCGCGTGGATCGACCGCGACCGGCTGCCGGCCAGCTTCTCCGGGGGCGGGCGCGGGATCTGGCTGATCCGCCGCCTGTGCTCGCAGATCAGCTTCGTGACCGGCCCCGGCGGCACCGGCACGATCGTGCGCTTCGCCGCGCGATCCCCGTGAGCCTGCGAGAGACCCGCGAGCCGGTGAGACCCGAAAACCCGTTGAGCCTGCCCCCGCCCGCCGCCTACCTTCGCCCGGTGACAATCGAACCCCTGCGCTGGCAGCTCCACGTCTCCTGGTCGCTGCTGACCCACCACCTCGACCGCCTGACCGAGGAGGAGGCCCTGTGGCAGCCCTCGCCGCAGTCGTGGACCGTACGGCGCGGCGAAGGCGGCTGGCTGGGCGACTGGATCATGCCGGAGCCCGAGGACCCCTCACCACCGTCGGTCGCCTGGGTCACCTGGCACATCGGCCTGTGGTGGAGCTCGGCCTACGACCACACGTTCGGTACGGCCCGCGGCCAGGCCTTCACCTGGGACGACAAGGTGCGAACCGTGTTGTGGCCGGGTGACGTGCCGTCGACGGTCTCCTGGCTGACGGCGCTGCACGACCAGTGGTCGGCGGCCCTCGACACGGTGACGGATCTCGGCCAGGAGGTCGCCTGGTTCCCGCATCCCCTCGGCCACGTGATCGGCTGGGCCAACGTCGAGCTCATGAAGAACGCCGCCGAGGTCGGCCAGGGCCGCTTCCACTACCGCGCCGCCCACGCCTGACGTTGTCGGGCACCTGGCGATCGGGGATCATGGCCACCGTGTCGCCGCGTCTGGCCCTGGTGGGGCTCCTGCTGGCCGTCTCGCTCCCGGCGTGCGCGGCGGCGCCCGAGCGCCCGTCCGTCGCGCCGGGTCTCGCCCTCGTCCCGCAGCCCGTGTCGGTGGGCCGGCCCGAGGGCTCCGCCGTACGGCTCGACGGCGGGTCGGCGATCCTGATCGGTCCCGGCCAGCCGGAGGAGATCCAGGCCTTCGCCGGGCAGTTGCGCGAGGTCACGGGGCTGCCGCTGCCGGTGAGGGAGTCCGGTGAGGCGGCGATCACGCTCGACGCCCTCGGCCCGTCGGAGCTGGGCCGTGAGGGCTACCTGCTGAAGGCGGACGGCCGGATCACCCTGCGGGCCCACACCGCCGAAGGGCTGTTCCGCGGGCTGCAGACCTTGCGTCAGCTCCTTCCGGCCCGTCCGGGCGGCCAGGTGAGCGTGCCCGCGGTCGACATCTCCGACCGCCCGCGTTTCGCCTACCGGGCGGTGATGCTCGACGTGGCGCGCAGGTTCGTCCCGGTCGAGCAGGTCAAACGTCTCATCGACCAGGCCGCGCAGTACAAGGTCAACGTCTTCCACTGGCACCTCACCGACGACCAGGGCTGGCGGGTACCGGTCGAGGGATATCCGGCGCTGACCGGCGTGGGCGCCTCCACCCAGGCGGGCTGGAGCGGCGGCCCGTGGTTCTACACCGCGCAGGAGATCCGCGACGTCGTGGCGTACGCCGCCGCGCGCTACATGACCGTGGTGCCGGAGATCGACGGCCCCGGTCACACCGCCGCGGCGATGGCGTCGGTGCCGGAGCTGAACTGCTCGGGGCGTGCCCGCCAGCCGTACCAGGGCTTCGACGTCAAGGTGAGCGTGCTGTGCCTGAAGAACACCGAGGCGGTGGGCAGGTTCGTGTCGACGGTGTTCCGTGAGGTCTCGGCGTTGTTCCCCGGCCCTTATCTGCACATCGGCGGCGACGAGGTGCCTTCGACCACCGCCGCCGACTATGCCGCCTACATCCGGACGGCCGGCGCGGCGGTCACCGCGAACGGCAAGCGGGTGATCGGCTGGCACCAGATCGGCGAGGGGCCGTTGCCGCCGGGCAGCGTGGTGCAGTACTGGGCGCCAGACGGCGAGGACTCCGACCTGGTCGCCAAGGCCCTGGCGCAGGGGGCGAAGGTGGTCCTGTCACCCGCCGACCGGGCCTACCTGGACATGAAGTACGACGCCGGCACGCCGTACGGCCTGCGCTGGGCCGGATTCGTGCCGGTGGAGAAGGCCTACGCGTGGGAGCCGGCCGAGATGCTGGGGCTGCGGGAGGAGCAGATCCTCGGGGTCGGGGCGCCGCTGTGGTCGGATCGTGCCTACCGCGACAGCACGAGCCTGCCGACCTCGCACGAGCAGTACCCGGAACCGTCGGTCTACCTGGACCACATGGCCTTTCCCCGGCTGCCCGCCCTGGCGGAGGTCGGCTGGTCGAGCGCGGACAGCCGCGACTGGGAGGGGTTCCGTTCGCGGCTGTCGCCCCACGCGGCACGCTGGGAGGCTCAGGGGATCGGCTTCCACCGCTCGCGCGAGATCGAGTGGACCGGGTGATCCGGGTGATCCGGGTGGACCGGGTGAGCCGGGTGAGCCCGTCCCGTTGAGGCAGCCGGTCCCGTTGAGGCGCGGATCGCCGCGAGTGTCCAGTCGAGCGCAGGGGCATGGTCCTGGGGCGCCTCCCAGCCGTTGATCACCGCGAGCAGGACGCGGTAGCGAGCCCAGCGCGGGTCGTTCGCCTCGGCCAGGCGGGTCGCCAGCCGTTGCGCGCCGCCCGGCTCCCCTCGTTCACGCGCGTGGCGGCGGACCAGGTCGTCGACGATCTCCCTGGCCTCGGGCGAGGCGGGATCCAGCTCCGGCCGCGCCCGCGTGACGGCCACGGCCACGACGTCGGCCCGCAGCCCCTCCGGCCGCTCGGCGACGAAGCCCTCCACCATGCGCGCCACGGCCTCGCGGAAGCCGTCGTCCCCCGTCAGCTCGGCCAGTTCCACCCATGCCACCACCTGCTCGTCGGAGGGGTCGTCGGGAAGTTCGGGCGTCACCGACCGCACGACGCCCTCTCCCATCCCGGCGAACACCTGGCCGGTGAAGTCGTCGACCAGCCGCCGCCGTTCGGCTGCCGACAGGCTCGCGAGTCTGTGCATCAGATCCATCTCCTCGGGGCTCGATCCGCGCCTGGCCACCGCCGTGAGCACCGCGCGGCGCGACCGGAGGGTGCGGATCTGCACCTCCAGCGCGCGGGCGTGCGCGTCGGCGACCTCGGCGAGCGTGCTCTCCCGCTCCACGACCCTGCGCACGGTCGCCAGGTCGATGCCCAGCGCCCGCAGCGTGCGCACGAGTTCGAGCCGCGCCACGGCGTCGCCGTCGTAGACGCGGTGTCCCGCCGCGTTGCGCCCGCTCTCGGGCACGATGCCGCGGTCGGCGTAGAAGCGGATGGCCTTGACCGTCAGCCCGGTGCGTCCGGCCAGCTCACCGATGGTGTACATGCCGTCCACCCTGCCCGCTCCCCCTGGGGGAGGCGCAAATACGTCTCCCCTTTGGCGAAGAGATAGTGAACGTTGCGTTCCCAACAATGAACGACTACTGTCCTTAGAAGACGATACGTTCTCTAAGGGGCGGCCATGTCGATCTCGCGGGTCCTTCCCGGCCTCCTGCTCGCGATGCTGCTGGCCGCGCTCGACCAGACCCTGATGACCCCCGCGCTCCCCGCCATCGCCCGCGACCTGGGCGGCCTGGAGCAGATGCCCGCGGTCGTCACCGCCTACCTGGTGACCGCCACGGTGGTCATGCCCCTGTACGGCAAGCTGGGCGACGCCCTCGGCCGCAAGCCGGTCATGCTCGCGGCGATCGCCCTGTTCGTCACCGGGGCCGTGTTGTGCGCCCTGGCCGCCACCATGCCCCAGTTGATCGCCTTCCGGGTGATCCAGGGCCTGGGCGGCGGCGGCCTGATGGTCGGCTCGCAGGCGATCATCGGCGAGCTGGTCAGCCCCCGCGAACGGGGACGCTACCTGGGCCTCATCGGCGCCGCCTACGCGGTGGCGATCGTGGCGGGCCCCCTGATCGGCGGCCTGGTCGTCGACCGGGCTAGCTGGCGGTGGATCTTCGCCATCCACCCGCCCCTGGGCCTGATCGCCTTCGTCCTGCTGGCGCTCACGCTGCGCCTGCCCCGGCCGTCGCACCGCGCCCGCATCGACTACGCCGGAGCCGCCGCGCTGGCCGTCGCGGTCGTCGGTGTGGTCATGCTCGGCCAGACCCGCGAGCCGGCCTGGCTGGGCGTCGCCGTGGCCGGGGCCGCCCTCTGGACGGTGACCGCGCTCAGGGCGCGGGACCCGGTGCTGCCGCTGCGGCTGTTCCGCGACCGGGGCTTCGCCGTACCCGTGACCATCAGCTTCCTCATCGGCTTCGCGCTGTTCGGCACCCTGACCTACCTGCCCGCCTACCTGCAGATCACCGAGGGCGCCTCGGCGACGGGAGGCGGCCTGATCGTGACCGCCCTGATGGCCGGGGTACTGGTCACCACGGTGCTGTCGGGGCGGCTGATCACCAGGACCGGGCGCTACCGCCCCTACCCCATCGCCGGAACGGCCCTGGCGGCCTCGGGGCTGGCGGCGCTGGCCGTCCTGGACCCGGGACCCGTGGCGCTCGTGCTGGCGATGCCGGTCATCGGGCTCGGGGTGGGACTGGTCATGCAGGTCATGGTGCTGATCACGCAGAACGGCGCCTCCCGCGACGACCTGGGCGTGGCGACCGCCTCGGTGACGTTCCTGCGCCAGATCGGCGCCTCGGCGGGCGTGGCCGTCGCCGGAGCCGTCGTCACGGGCGGCGATCTGGCCACGACCGTGCCGCACGTGTTCGCGATCATGGCGCCGCTGCTCGTGGTCGCCTTCCTGCTCTCGTTCGCCCTGCCCGTGCGTCCGTTGCGCACGACCGCCTACGTCAAGGAGACGGTATGAGTCTCGTCGCGCCCTTGAGCGCTTTCGGCAAGCACGACCTGGACCGGGCGGGAGGCAAGGCCGCCAACCTCGGCGAGCTGGTGTCCCACGGCTTCCCCGTGCCCGGCGGTTTCGTCGTCACCACCGACGCCTACGCGCTGGTCGCGGCGGAGGTGGACCTGACGGCCGAGCCCGCGGCGATCCGCGCCGCCTTCGAGCGGGCCGAGGTGCCCGCGCCGCTGCGCGAGCTCATCGCCGCCGCCTTCCGGGAGCTGGGCGGCGGGCCGGTGGCCGTGCGGTCGAGCGCCACCGCGGAGGACCTGCCGGGCGCGGCGTTCGCCGGGCAGCAGGACACCTACCTCAACGTGACCGGCGAGGACGCGGTCATCGACGCGGTGCGACGCTGCTGGGGATCGCTCTGGACCGACCGGGCCGTCGCCTACCGGGCGAAACTCGGCCTCGAGGGCGAGGTGCGCATCGCGGTGGTCGTGCAGGTGATGGTCGAGGCGGAGTTCGCCGGAGTGATGTTCACCGCCGACCCGGTGACGGGGGCGCGCGACCGCATCGTCGTCGATTCCAGCGCGGGGCTGGGCGAGGCGGTCGTCTCCGGGCTGGTCACGCCCGACCACTACGTGCTCGACCTCGACGGCCGCGTCGTCGGCTTCACGGCGGGCCGCCGCGAGGTGGTCATCAGGGCCGCCGCCGGAGGCGGAGTCGTCCACGACGCCGCCTCCGGCACGCCTGTACGGCTCGGCGAAGCTCAGCTCGCCGAGCTGGTACGGCTGGGCCGCGCGGTGGCCGGGCACTACGGCCGGCCCCAGGACACCGAGTGGGCCGTCGGCCACGACGGCACGGTCTTCCTGGTCCAGGCCCGTCCCATGACCGCGCTGCCCCCGCCTCCCGTGAAGCTCAACGCCGTCGAGCGCAAGATGGGCTCGATCCTGCTCGACTACCTGCCGATCAGGCCCTACCCCATCGACATGTCCACCTGGATCCCCCACGGACCCGTCGGCATGATGGCGAAGATCGGCGAGCACTACGGGCTCAAGGGCGTCTTCGCCGGCATCCTGCCCGAGGTCGACGGCGTGGTCGACCGGCTCGTTCCCCGAGCGCCGCGGCCGACGCCCAAGATGCTGGCGCTGCCGTTCCGGCTGGTGGCCCAGGCCCGCCGCCACGATCCGGCCCGCTGGCGCCAGGATCCGCGCTTCACCGCGTTCACGGCGGCGTGCGAGGCGCTGGCCGCCGAGGACCTGGCCGCCATGTCCTGGGAGGAGCTGATCCGGGTCCCCCGCCGGGCGCTCGACCTGGTCGGCTCGGTCACCCGCCTGCGCATCGACTACCTGCCGGGAACCGGCCTGGCCCTGCTCAGACTGCTGGCCGTCCTGACCCTGACCGGGCGCAGGAGGCGGCTGGGTGACCTGATCGCGGGCGCGAGCACCCGCACCACCGACGCCAACGAGGCTCTCGAACGCCTCGCCGGGCAGGTGCGCACGACTCCCGGCCTGGCCGGCGCGCTCACGCCTGACGGCATCGCGGCCTTCCCGGAGTTCGCCGCGTCCTTCGAGGCGTTCCTGGCGGAGTACGGCCACCGCGAGACCGCCTCCCCGATCCTGGTCACCCCGCCCACGATGGGAGAGCAGCCCCAGACGGTGCTCGACACGGTCCGGATGCTGGCCTCCTCGCCGCCCAGGCCCGGCGAGCGGCACACGCCCGAGCCGTCCAGGCTCGTCAGGGCGGCGCAGGCGGGGGTGGCCTTCCGCGAGGACAGCCACTTCTACTTCACCCTGCCCCTGCCCGTGCTGCGCAGGTCCCTGCTGGAGATCGGGCGTCGGCTGGCGGAGCGGGGCGTGCTCGACGCGCCGGACGACGTCTTCCACCTGCGCCTGGAGGAGCTGGAGAGCGGCGGCGACGGGCTGCGCGAGACGATGACCGCGCGGCGGGCCAGGCGTCAGGAACTGGCCGGAGTGCGGCTGATCGACCCGCGTTCCGTCTTCCCGCCGCGTGAGCACGGCGACGCGCTCGTATCGGGCACGCCCGGCGGCAACGGCCTGGCCACCGGTCCTGTGAAGGTCATCAGGGAGCCGTCGGAGTTCGGCAAGCTGGAGCCCGGTGACGTGCTGGTCTGCCCGTACACCAATCCGTCGTGGACGCCGCTGTTCCAGCGGGCGGCGGCGGTCGTGGTGGACGCGGGCTCGATGGCCTCGCACGCGGCCATCGTGGCGCGGGAGTACGGCATTCCCGCGATCATGGGCAGCGCCGACGGCACGACCGTCCTGCACGACGGCCAGATGGTGACCGTCGACGGGGACACCGGCCACGTCACCGCCGCCCAGGCCCCGGACGCCGCCCCTGATGCTGCCACCCCTGATCCCGTCACCCCTGATCCCGCCACCTCTCATCCCGCCACCCCTGATCCCGCCACCCCTGGCCCCGCCACCGCGGCTCCCGGCCGCGGCGCGGATGCGTAGGATCGCCGCCATGGCAGCCGACCACCGCAGTCTCCCCCGCCGCAGGGGCGAGGAGCTCAACGCCGCCATCCTCCAGGCCGCCCTGGAGGAGCTGGCCGAGGTCGGCTACGCCAGGCTGACCATGGAAGGAGTGGCCGAACGGGCCAGGACCGGCAAGGCCTCCCTCTACCGGCGCTGGCCCAGCCGGATGGAGCTGGCCGTCGAGGCCGTCTACCACTCGCTGCCCGACCCGGCCTCGCCACCCGACACCGGCAGCCTGCGCGGCGACCTGCTGGCGATGCTGCGCGGCAACGCCGAGGTGCTGGCGGGCCCGGCGGGAGAGGCGCTGCGCGGCCTGCTCAGCGACGTGCTGAGCGACCGCGGCCGCACCAGGGAACTGCGCGACCTGTCGCGCGGCGGCGGCCGCCGCGGCATGCAGGAGATCTGCCGCCGGGCGGCCGGGCGAGGCGAGGTCGACCCCCGGGTGCTCACCCCCCGGCGGCTCGACGTCGCCCAGGCCAT
Source organism: Nonomuraea soli (assembly GCF_013761175.1). Classification (GTDB taxonomy): domain Bacteria; phylum Actinomycetota; class Actinomycetes; order Streptosporangiales; family Streptosporangiaceae; genus Nonomuraea; species Nonomuraea soli. Next base: position 1,153,208 of record NZ_JACDUR010000001.1, on the reverse strand, counting down.
GCTCCGCCAGGAGTTCCTCTTCCACGGCACCCCGATCCCCGACGAGACGATCGTCGCCATCGTCGACGAGGTACTGCTGCCGCTCCTGGCGAGCAGGCCCTAGCTGCGGGCGGCCGAGATCCAGGAGGCGTGCAGGTCGGCGTAGACGCCGTCCTCCTCCACCAGCGAGGCGTGCGGCCCGCGCTGCACCAGGCGCCCCGAGTCGAACACCAGCACCTCGTCGGCGTTCTCCGCGGTCGAGAGCCGGTGGGCGATGGAGATCGCCGTCCGGCCCCGGGTGACACCCTCCAGCGCCCTGGCCAGCCGTACCTCGGTGGCCGGGTCGACGGCGGAGGTGGCCTCGTCGAGCAGGAGCAGGTCGGGGTCGGCCAGGTAGGCGCGGGCCAGCGCGACCAGCTGGCGCTCGCCCGCCGACAACGACTCGCCGCGCTGCCCGACCGGTGTGGCCAGGCCGGCCGGCAGGCCGTCGAGCCAGTCGGCGAGCCCCAGCTCGGTCAGGGCCAGGGCGATCTCGGCGTCGGTCGCGTCCGGCCTGCCGTACCTGATGTTCTCCGCCAGCGAGCCGTCGAACAGGAAGCCGTCCTGCGGCACCATGACGATGCGCTCGCGCAGCGAGGAGAAGCGCACCTCGCGCAGGTCGGCGCCGTCGACGGTGACGCGGCCCGCGACCGGGTCCATCAGGCGGGTGAGCAGCTTGGCGAAGGTGGTCTTGCCCGAGCCGGTCTCGCCGACGACCGCGATGCGGGTGCGCGGCGGGATCTCCAGCGTGACCTCGCGCAGCACCGGGCTGCCGCCCGGGTAGGCGAAGTGCACGTCCTCGAAGGCCACCGAGATGGGCCCGCGCGGCAGCGCGACGCCCTCGTCGCCGGGGTCGGCCACGTCGGGCGGGGTGTCGAGCACGCCGAGGATGCGCCGCCATCCGGCGACCGCGTTCTGCGCCTCGTTGAGCACCTCGGTCGCGATCTGCAGCGGCGAGACGAACAGCGTGACGAGGAAGAGGAAGCCGATCAGCTGGCCCTGGGTGATGCCGCCCGACAGGCCCAGCCGTACGCCCAGCAGGACGATCCCGGCGATGGCCACGGCGGCGACGATCTCGGTGAGCGGGAAGACGAACGCGACGATCTTCTGCGCGCGCAGCTGCGCGCGCCGGTTGCCCTCGACGGCCGCGTCGATGCGCTCGGCGGTGCGCTGCTCGGAGCTGTGCGAGCGGATAACGGCGGCGCCGACGACCGACTCGCTGACGGCCGAGAGCATGTCGCCGGTGCGCTCGCGCACGATGGTGTAGGCAGACGACAACCACCGCTGGAAGCGCGGCAGCGCGATCATCAGCGGGATGAAGCAGGCCCACACGAGCAGGGTGAGCTGCCAGGAGTAGACGAACATCAGCACCGTGGCGACCAGCAGCTGGCCGAACGCCACGATGATCATCAGGCCGCCCCACTGCATGAACGTGCTGATCTGGTCCACGTCGTTGGTGACGCGGGAGACCAGCGCGCCGCGGCGCTCGGTGTTCTGGGTGAGCACCGACAGGTCGTGCACGTGGCGGAAGCCGCGGATGCGCAGGGTGGCCAGCGACGACTCGGTGGCCCGGTAGAGCCGCACGTTCATCAGGTAGCCGGCCAGCGCGGTCAGCAGCACGGCCAGCGCGCACCACGACACGGCCTGGACGATGTAGCCGACGTCGGGGGTGCCGTTCTTGATGCCGGAGTCGATGGTCTGCTGCACGGCGATCGGCACGATGATCTTGCCGACCGTCGCCACGACGGCCAGCATCAGCGTCACCGCCAGGCCCTTGCGGAACTCCGGCGTCAGCGACAGGCCACGGCGGATGGTGGCCAGCGCCGAGCGCTCGTTGTCCTTGACGATGCTCGTGCTCACGCGCTGATCTCCTCTTCCTCGTCCGCCTCGATGGCCGCGCGCTCGGCCTCTTCCCGCTCGTAGGCCGTCACCAGGTTGCGGTAACCGCCGCACCTGGTCAGCAGCTCGTCGTGGGGGCCGCGGTCCACGACCCGGCCGTGCTCCAGATAGACGACCTCGTCGGCCAGCGCGATCGTGGCCATGCGGTAGGCCACCACGACGACGGTCGCCGACGCGTCGCGCAGCCCGGTCAGGATGCGCGCCTCCACCTGGGGGTCGACGCTGGAGGTCGCGTCGTCGAGCACGAGCAGCCTGGGCCGGCGCACCACCGCGCGGGCCAGGGCCAGGCGCTGGCGCTGGCCGCCCGACAGGGTCGTGCCGCGCTCGCCGACGCGCGTGTTGAGCCCGTCCCCGAGCCTGCTCACGAAGCCGTCGGCCTGGGCCAGCCGCAGCGCCGCCCAGACATCCTGGTCGTCGATCCGCAGGCCGAGGGTGACGTTGCCGCGCACGGTGTCGTCGAACAGGAAGGTCTGCTGCGGGACCAGCGCGACCGTGTCGGCGATGCCGCCGTAAGCGATTTCCGTCAGGTCGACGCCGTCGAGGCGCACCACGCCCTCGTGCGGGTCGACGAGCCGTACGAGGGTCTGGATGAGCGTCGACTTGCCCGAACCCGTGGGCCCGACCAGGGCGACGGTACGGCCGGCGGCGACGGTGAAGCTCACCCCGTGCAGGACCTCGCGGCCCTCCTCGTAGGCGTAGGTCAGGCCGTCGACCTCCAGGGTGGCCGGCTGCGCTCCCTTGAGCTCCGCCTCGCCGTACTCCATGGAGCCGCTGGCCTCGAGCACGTCCTGCACCCGGCGCCAGCCGACGACGGCGCGGGGGAGCTCGCCCAGCACCCAGCCGAGCGCCCTGATCGGGAAGGCGAGCAGCGTGAAGAGGTAGGCGACCTGGACCAGCTCGCCCGAGGTGATGGCGTTCGACGACAGGCGCATCCCGCCGACGGCCAGGACGGCCAGCACGCCGAGCGTGGGCAGGGCTTCCAGCAGCGGGTCGAACAGGCCGCGCACCCGTCCCACGGCGATGTTGGCGTCGCGCAGGCGGTGTGCCCGGTTCTGGAACCGCTCGGTCTCGAGCTCCTCGCGGCCCAGGGTCTTGACGACCAGGGCGCCGTCGAAGCTCTCGTGCGCGATCTCGCTGACCTCGGCGCGCAGCTGCTGCGCGTGGGTGGCCAGGGGGCTGAGCCTGCGCTGGTAGACCAGGTTCAGCACGGCGATGGCGGGGAAGATCAGGAAGCCGACGAGGGCGAGCACCGGATCGGTGATCACCATGGCGACGGCGGCGGTGATCAGCATGACGATGACGCCGACCGCCATGGGCAGGGGCGCCAGCGGCGCCCACGCCGCCTCGGCGTCGGAGCTGGCGTTCGACAGCAGCTGGCCGGTGGGGTGGCGGTGGTGCCACGACAGGGGAAGGCGCAGGTACTGCTTGGTCACGTCGCGACGCGAGCGGGCCTGCATGTTGTATTGCATCGTTCCGGCCCAGATGCGGCGTCCCGCGACGCCGATCGCCTTGAGGACGGCGGTGCCGACGATGAAGAGCACGCCGGTCCACAGGGCGGCCGAGGTGACGTCACCGGACTCGAAGGAGGGCAGGACGACGTTCTCGGTGGCCCAGCCCAGCGCCCAGGCGGAGGCGACCGTCATGCCGCCGTACAGTCCGCTGGCCAGCACCGCGGCGGTGAACACCAGCTTCTCCGCCCGGATCGCCACCCCGAGCACGCGCAGGCCGTCGCGCATGACGGCGGAGGTGACCTTGTTCGTCACTCGGGGGGATCCTTCCAAGCGGGGGATAATTCTCCATAAGTGACTATCACGGCAGGTCTGCTGGTTATTCCCGTGGGTCACACCCGCGCCTGGGCGCACGTCTCGCGGATCTGGAGCTCGACGGGCAGGAACCGGGGCTCGCTGTCGTGGCGCCCTGCCAGCAGGTCGACCAGCAGCTGAGCGGCCACAGTGCCGAGACTGCGGCGGCTGACGGAGACCGTGGTCACCTGGAATCCGGCCAGGTGCTCGCGCGCCAGGTCGTCGAAACCGATCAGCGACACCTCGCCGGGCACCTCCACGCCCATCTCCTGCAGGCGGGTGAAGGCGCCGTAAGCAACCAGATCGTTATACGTGACCACCGCCGTGGCCCCCGTGCCGAGCGCCTTCGGGAGCGCGTCGTAGCCGAGCTGGCTCGTGGCGCCGCACGGGATGATCGCCGTGTCGAGGCCGAAGGCCCTGGCCGCCTCGAAGGCCCTGATGCGCTCGGTGTTGGCCCAGGCGGACGGCGGGCCGCTGAGATAGGCCACGCGGCGGTGGCCCAGCTTGGTCAGATGGCCGCAGACCAGGGTCATCGCCCCGAAGAAGTCGACCGACACGGCGGGCACGTCGAGACCCTGGACGATGCGGTTGACCAGGACCATCGGGTGCCTGCGCGCGGCCAGGTCGACCACGTCGGAGCGGTCCATTCGCGGCGAGCACAGCAGCACGCCGTCGCAGCAGCGCATCAGGTCTTCGGCCAGCTCACGCTCGCGCTCGGGCCGCTCGTCGGACTCCATCACCATGACGCGCCGCCCGCTGGCCTGCACCGCGGCCGAGATCGCCTTGAGCACGTCGGGGAAGTAGGGGTTGCCCAGATCGGGCACCAGCACGCCGAGCGTGCCCCACTCGCCCCTGGCCAGGCCCTGCGCGGCGGCGTTGGGACGGTAACCGAGGGCGCGCACCGCCTCCAGCACGCGCTCGGCCAGCGCGGGATCCACCGGGGCCGAGCCGTTGAGCACCCTGGACACGGTGGCGGGAGACACTCCGGCCGCCTGTCCCACATCGTTGATCGTCGCCCGACGACCGCGCACCTAGACCTCCACGACCAGGCCGCGCAGATGGGCCAGATCCCTGGTCACGGCGGCCACCGGGTCATCAGAAGGGTAGTGCACGTGCAGGGAGAGCGGGCCGCTGAAAGCGCGTTCACGCAAGCCTCTCGTGATCTCCGGCCAGGGCACGATGCCGCCGTCGGCGAACGGCTGCCAGTCGACGCGGGAGCCGTTCCAGGAGGAGTTCTTCACGCCCACGGCGGCCAGGCGGTCGCCCAGCAGGTCGAGGGACATGCGCCAGTCCTCCGCGCCCTCCTTGGTCTGGTTGCCCGGGTCGCCGTAGACGCCGACGTCCAGGCCGTCGACCAGGCGCAGGGCCAGGGCGGCCGAGGGGTGGATGGTCTGGTGGTGGAGCTGGAGCAGGGGGCGCAGGCCGAAGCGGGCGGCCAGGCCGGCGAGCGAGGCCAGGCCGCGGCGGGCGTCGTCGAGGCAGGCCCGGTACCCGCGGGCGGGGTCGTAGGGATAGAAGCCGACGCGGACGAGGGTGACGCCGGCCTCGGCACAGGCGGCGAAGACCCGCTCGACATCGGGCGAGGCGTACGGCGGGGCATATGGCGGGGCGTACGGCGAGGCGTACGGCGAGGCGTACGGCGAGGCGTACGGCGGGACGTGCGGCGGGGCGTGCGGCGGGGCGTGCGGCGGGGCGTGCGGCGGGACGGAGGCGGGAGCAGCGCGCGGGGCCGCCAGGAAGTCGGTCGTCACCAGCTCGAGCGGCACCCCCGCCGCCGCGAGCTCACGCGCCGCAACCGGTAGCAGTGCCGCCGTACCTGGGGTGACGCTCTGCCCGTCGCGCACGACGAGGTCGGCGCCGTCGGCTCCGGTGGTGGCCACCATCTCGGCGAGCCGGCCCGGTTGAGCAGCGCCGAAAGGCTTGGTGAAGACCAGCAGCCGCATGCCCGTCCTCCTTCTGAAAGCGTTTGCATAGGCGGTTAACACCGCATGTCTCAAAGTAATGTAGACGTGAAAACGCATTCACAGCAGGCTTGTTTCCGGCTCCCGTCGTGGCTACTCTCGCGGCAAGCGCTTTCCAGGGAGACCCCATGAAGCCAGCCGCCGCCACCGGCCTCGCCCTCCTGCTCCTGACCGCAGCCGCCTGCGGCACGAGCGGGTCCAGCCAGAACACCACCGGAGGCCAGATCACCCTGAAGATCTGGGACTTCTCCATGGAGCAGGTCGAGTTCCACAAGAAGGTGACCGACCAGTTCACCAGGGAACACCCGAACATCAAGGTCGAATGGCGCTCGATCGCCCAGGCCGAGTACAAGACCACGCTGCCCCTGGCCTTTCAGAGCCGCCAGTCCCCCGACATCTTCTACTGGAGCGAGAACGGGCCGCTCAACTCCCGGATCCTGCTGAACAACGGCTGGATCAAGCCGCTGCACCCCAGTGGCACCGCCCCCGACGAGTTCATCAAGCGCTGGCCGCAGGGCTCGTTCATCGAGGGCGTCAACCTCATCGACGGCAAGGCCCACGGCTTCCCCTTCACCGACAACCTGTACTGGGGAGGCGGCTACATGTTCATGCACAACGACGTGTTCAAGCAGGCCGGCCTCGACCCCGCCAGCCCGCCGAGAACCTTCTCCGAGCTCAAGGCGGCCTGCGCGAAGATCAGGTCGGCCACCAAGGCGGAGTGCATCACCTCGCCCAACAAGGGCGCCGACGTGATGCGCCTGTTCGACTCCTTCGCCGGTGTCGTGATGAACGGCAGCGGGTTCGACCTCAAGAACGGGCGGTTCAGCCTGGACGACCCCAAGATCCTTTCTACGTTCAACTTTATTCAGGAGTTGAATAAAGCAGGGTACATAGCCCCGGGAACCAACGACAAGAACTTCTCCCGCCAGCAGTTCGCCGCCGGGCAGGCCGCCATCTACTTCGACGGCACCTGGATGCCGAGCGTGTGGACCAGCCAGGGCTTCACCAGCGACAAGTACTCCGTCGCCGCCCAGCCTCTCCCGGACGCCGGCCGTACCGGAGCACCGGGACGCGAGCCGAACCTGGAGAAGTACTTCGTCAGCTCCCAGACCGGCAACCACGACGCGGCCTGGACCTTCCTCGACTGGATGACCAAGCCCGACGGCTTCTTCGTGCAGGAGTACTACAAGGGCGGCTTCGGCACCCTGAGCTACGCCGACAACAAGAAGATGGTCACCGACCCGGCGCTCAGGAAGATCATGGAGATCGCCGAGACACCCGGCTTCCGGGTGAACATCCCCGTGCCGCTGCTGAAGTGCCCGGACCTGGCCAGGTCGAAGGCCTACCAGAGCGCGATCTCCAAGCGCCCCGACTGGGCCTCCGAGATCATCACCGAGACCCTCAACAACGGCGGCACCCTCGACGCCGCCGCCAAGGAGCTGGTCACCGCGCGGCAGAGCGCCCTGGAGGAGGGGCTGAAGGCCGAGGCGGCGAGCGGGCTGAAGGTCTCGATGGACTGCTACACCTTCCCCGACTTCGACTACGTCACCGACTACGGACTGGACAGGTACTGATGCGGACCCCGGCGAAGGGTCTCGACCGGCTGTGGATCGCGGCCTTCCTGGCCCCCTTCCTGGTCCTGTTCCTCGGCTTCACGCTGTGGCCGCTGGCCGCGACCGTCTACTACTCGTTCTTCGACTGGTCGGGCATGGGGCCGATCGAGACCTTCGTCGGGGCGGGCAACTACACCTCGATCGTCCAGGACGAGCTGTTCTGGCTCGCGGTGGGCAACACGGTGCTGTTCGCCGTGGTGAACACCGCCATCAAGCTCCCGCTCTCACTGGTCGCCGCGATCTTCATGACCCGCCGGTGGGTCCGGCTCAAGCGGGTGTTCCGCACGATGTTCTTCGCTCCCCTGGTCATCCCGGTGGCCATGGCAGGCATGGTCTTCACCTACCTGCTCAACCCCTCCAACGGCGCGCTCAACTCGATCCTGCGCGACCTGGGGATCATCGAGAAGTCGTTCGACGTCTTCGCCAGCCGCTGGAGCGCCATGCTGGCGCTGGTGCTGGTGTCGATCTGGCAGATCTTCGGGCAGTACATGCTCTACTGGATGGCTGCCCTGCAGAACGTGCCCGAGGAGGTCTACGAGGCCGCCGACCTCGACGGTGCGAGCGAGTGGACCAAGCTCACCCGCATCACGCTGCCGCTGATCAAGCCGGTCGCCGTCATCATCCTGCTGCTCGCGCTGGTCAACGCCATGCACGTGTTCGGCCTGGTGGTCACGCTCACCGGCGGCGGTCCCGGCACCAGCACCTACGTGGTCTCCTACTTCATCTACCAGGAGGCCTTCGGCTCGATCCCGTTCCAGTACGGCTACGCCTCGGCGGCCGCGCTGCTCTTCTCCTTCCTCGCCTTCATCCTGGTCAGCGGCCAGGGCCTGATCGTCAAGCGAGCGCAGGAGCTGCGGAAGGAGTACGGCGTATGACCGCGCGACGCTGGACCGTCACCCTGGTGATGCTCGTCGTCGGGGCCGTGTGGGCCTACCCCTTCCTGTGGACGATCTCGGCCGCCTTCAAGACGCAGCAGGGCATGTTCACCGGCGGCGCGAGCCTGATGCCCGACCTGTGGAGCTTCGAGAACTTCGAGCGGGCCTGGGTGAACGCGGGCTTCTCCCGGTTCTTCGCCAACACCGTGCTCTACACGGTCAGCTCCACCCTCATCGAGCTGGTCAAGTCGGCGCTGTGCGGCTACGTGATCGCGCGTTACCGGTTCCCCGGGCGCGACTTCCTGCACAAGATGATCATCGCGACCCTGTTCGTGCCCGTGGCGTCGATCATCGTCCCGCAGTTCGTGCTCATCGAGCAGCTCGGCCTGCTCAACACCCGCGCCGGGGTGATCCTGGCCATGTCGGGCGCCGCCGGGGCCCTCTACGTGCTGCTGTTCATCGGCTTCTTCTCCAGCGTGCCCGACGAGCTGTTCGAGGCCGCCAAGATGGACGGCGCGGGCTTCCTGCGCACCTTCTCGCTCATCCTGCCGCTGGCCAAGCCGGTCATCGCGGTGGTGGTGATCTTCCAGTTCATCGCCAACTGGAACGAGTTCAACATCCCGCTGGTCTTCACGCTCGGCCAGCCCGAGCTGCAGAACCTCGCGGTGGGCATGCTGTCGTTCCAGGGCGAGCACGTCACGGACTGGACCGGATTCGCCGCAGGGATGACGATCTCCTTCGCACCGATGCTCATCATCTTCCTGTTCTTTCAGAAGTACTTCGTACGCGGCCTCGCGGGAGCGACCAAGGGATGACACTCAACGGCCTTTACGTCATGCACCTCCACCGGTTCGACGACGTCTACGGACCTCTCGAACGGCAGGCACTCGAACGGCACCTGCGCATCCCCGCCCCTCCGATGGAGGCCGACCGGCTCACCCCCGAGCTGCTGGCCGAGGTCGAGGTGCTGGTCACCTCGTGGGGCGGACCGCGCATGGACGCCGCCTTCCTGGCCGCGGCGCCCCGGCTCCGGCTGGTGCTCTACGGCGCCGGATCGGTCCGCCCGGTGGTGACGCCCGAGTCGTGGGCGCGCGGCGTGCGCATCACCTCGGCCGCCGCGGCGAACGCGATCCCGGTGACCGAGTTCGCGCTCGCGCAGATCCTCATGTCGCTCAAACAGGTCTGGCGGCACATGCTGCACGCCCGCTCCGAGGGCTCCCTTCTGCGCCGCGCGAGCGAGGCGGGCGCCAACGGCTCCGTCGTCGGGCTGGTCTCGCTGGGGGCGACCGGCAGGGGTACGGCGGAGCGGCTGGCCCGCCACGATGTGGTGGTGCAGGCCTACGACCCGTTCACCACGATCGACGGGGTGCGATCGGTCTCCCTCGAGGAGCTGTTCGCCACCTCCGACGTGGTCAGCCTGCACGCCCCGCTGCTGGAGCAGACGCGCGGCATGATCACCCGGGAGCTGATCGCCTCGATGAGGCCGTACGCCACGCTCGTCAACACCGCGCGCGGCGGCCTCGTCGACGAGGCGGGGCTGATCGAGGTGCTGCGTGAGCGCCCCGACCTGTTCGCCGTCCTGGACGTCACCGATCCGGAGCCCCCGGTGCCCGGATCGCCGCTGTACACGCTGCCGAACGTGGTCCTCACGCCGCACCTGGCGGGCAGCCTCGGCACCGAGCGGCGCCGCCAGGGGCGGCTGATGGCCGAGGAACTGGACAGGTACGTGGCGGGCGAGCCGCTGCTGCACGAGATCACCGAGAAGCGGCTGGAGCTGCTGGCGTGAGCACGGCGGGCCGGCCCCTGATGCTGCTCGCCCCGCATCCCGCCGACTGGCCCGCGCGGCTGGAGGCGGCCGGGGTGCGGCTCACCGCCGACCTGGCCGAGGCCGAGGCGGTGTACGGCGGGCTGGACGAGAACGACCTGGCCAGGGCGGGGCGGCTGCGCTGGCTGCAGGCGCCCCAGGCGGGACCGCCGCCCGGCTTCTACCACCGGGCGCTCGTCGAGCACCCGGTGGTCGTCACCAACATGCGCGACACCTATACCGACCATGTGGCCACCCACACGATGGCCCTGGTCCTGGCACTGTGCCGGCAGATCCCCCGCTATGCCAGGGCGACGAGCTGGCAGCCCGACTGGGACCCCTCCTTGGTGGTGCCGCTGGGCGAGAGCACGGCGCTGGTGGTCGGCGTCGGCGCGCTCGGCACCGAGATCGGGCGCCTGCTCGCCGCCTTCGGCACCCGCGTGACGGGCGTCGACGCCCGCCGCACCGGCGACCCGCCCGCCGGGTTCGCCCGCCTCGGCCCTCCGGAGGAGCTCGACGGCCTGCTCCCCCACGCCGACCTGGTGATCGTCACCGTGCCCCACACCCCCGCCACCGAGGGCCTGTTCGACGCGCGGCGTTTCTCCCTCATGCGGGCGGGCGCGCTGTTCGTCAACGTCGGCCGCGGCCCCACGGTCCGGCTCGACGCCCTCGTCGACGCCCTGGACTCCGGCCGGCTCAAAGGCGCCGCCCTCGACGTCTTCGAGACCGAGCCGCTGCCCGACGGCCATCCCCTGTGGTCCAGGGCACTGATCACGCCGCACGTGGCCGGAGCCGGGCCGCACGCCGACGAACGCCGCTTCGCCGTACTCCTGGAGAACTGCCGGCGGTTCGCCGCCGGCCTGCCCCTCATGAACGTGGTGGACAAGGACCAATGGCACTGATCGCCCGCATCGAGACCTTCACCGTCCCCCTGCCCGCCCTGCGGCCCTTCGCGATCTCCGGCGGCCGGGTCGACCCGGTGCGGGTCCTGGTCAAGGTCACCGCCGACGACGGCTCGGCCGGCTGGGGCGAGGCCACACCCATCCCGGCCTGGACCTACGAGACCACCGAGTCGATCGTCTCCTCGATCGAGGGCTACCTCGCCCCGGCCGCCCTCGGCCGTCCGCTGTGGGACCTCGACGGCCTGGTCCGGCTGTTCGACCGCACGCTCAACCGCGGCTACTCCATCGGCATGCCCCTGGCAAGGGCGGCGATCGACGTCGCCTGCCACGACGCGCTCGCCCGCTCGCGCGGTCTGTCGCTGGGCGAGCTGTGGGGGCAGCGCCGCCGCGACACCATCGAGCTGGCCTGGATCGTCACCGGTCCCGGCTCGGTGGAGGAGGGACTGGCGGCCGGATACCGCCACTTCAAGGTCAAGGTCGGGCTGCCGGGCCAGGACCCGTTCACGACCGTGCGTGCCGTACGGCAGGCGGCTCCCGAGGCGGTCGTCTGGGTCGACGCCAACCAGGCCTTCACCGCCGACGCCGCCCTGCGCCTGGCGCGCCGCCTGGAGGAGCTCGACGTCGCCGTGTTCGAGCAGCCCGTGCCCGCCAACGACCTGGCCGGGCTCAGGCGCCTGCGCGAGGCGAGCCCGGTCACGATCGCCGTGGACGAGAGCCTGCGCCACCCCACCGACCTGGCCACGTTCGTCAGCATGAACGCGGTCGACGTCGTCGTGGCCAAGGTGCAGCGCGTCGGCGGCCTCACCCTGGCGCTGCGCCAGCTCCACCTCGCCGAGGCGTGCGGGCTGGCCGTCTGGGGGTCGGGGCTGACCGAGTCCGACATCGGGCTGGCCGCCTCCCTGCACCTGTTCGCCGCGTTCGGCCTCGGCACGCCGGTCGATCTCAACGGCCGCCAGTTCCTGGCCAGCCCGTACGCGAGCGGCCTGGCCGTCGAGGGCCCCGTCGCGCACGTGCCCGCGGGCCCCGGCCTCGGGATCGAGGTGGACGAGGAGTGGATCAGGCGGGCGGCTAGGGTGGGACCGTGACACATGCCCGCGCCGAACGTACCGCCCTGTGCGACCTGCTCGACCGGGTCGGCCCCGACGCGCCGACCCTGTGCGAGGGCTGGACCGCCTACGACCTGGCCGCCCACCTCGTGCTGCGCGAGCGGCGGCTCGACGCCGCCGGCGGCATCGCGATCAAGCCGCTGGCCGGCTACACCGCGTCCGTGCAGCGCGGGCTCAAGGCCAAGCACCCCTTCCCCGAGCTCGTCTCCATGGTCCGCAAGCCCGGCGGGCTGTACGGCCTGCTGTCGTTCCTGGACGCCCAGGTCAACACGCTGGAGATGTTCGTCCACCACGAGGACGTGCGCCGCGCCCAGCCCGAGTGGGAACCCCGCGCGTTGCCTGCCGACCTCGAGCGGCTGATGTGGAAGCGGGTCAGCATGGGCGCCAAGCTCATGCTGCGCAAGGCCCCCGTCGGGGTCGTGCTGCGCCACGACGGCCAGGTCGCGCTGGCCGGGCCGTCGGAGGGCCCTAAGGTCGAGGTGCGCGGACCGGCGAGCGAGCTGATCCTGTTCTGCTTCGGCCGCCAGAAGCACGCCAGGGTCGACTACGTCGGCGACGACGACGCGGTCGCCCGGCTGCGCAACGCCGCGATCGGGTTGTGATCCCGGAGTTTCGTATGCCCTGAGCGGGTCAGGAGGTGCCCGTGCGCTTCCACGCAGACCTGCACATGCACTCCAGGTACGCCTACGCCTGCAGCCGCCACAGCGACCTGGTCAACCTGACCAGGTCGGCACGCCGCAAGGGCGTCACCCTGATGGGCACCGGCGACTTCACCCACCCGGCCTGGCTGGAGCAGCTGAGGACCTCGCTCGAACCCGCCGAGCCCGGCCTGTTCAGGCTGCGCGACGAGATCGACCGCGAGGCGTCGGCGCCGCTGCCCGCCTCGGTCGCCGAGGCGCCCGTGCGCTACCTGCTGTCGGTCGAGGTCTCGGCCGTCTACCGGCAGGGCGGGCGCTCGCGCAAGATCCACCACCTGGTGCACCTGGCCGGCTTCGACCAGGTCGAGCGCTTCAACAGGGAGCTGGCCAAGGTCGCCGACCTGAGCGTCGACGGCCGCCCCACGGTCGGGCTGAGCTCGCGTGACCTGCTGGAGATCACCCTCGCCTGCGGGCCCGGCGCCTGCCTGGTCCCCGCCCACGCCTGGACTCCGTGGTTCGGCATCCTCGGCTCCAAGTCCGGCTTCGACAGCGTCGAGGAGTGCTTCGGCGACCTGAGCGAGCACATCTTCGCGCTGGAGACGGGCCTGTCGAGCGACCCGGCCATGAACCGGCGGGTGTCGGCACTCGACCGCTACCGGCTGGTCAGCTACTCCGACGCGCACTCGCCGCCCATCGTCGGCCGCGAGAGCACCCTCTTCGAGACCGACCTCGACTACTTCGCCGTCCTTGAGGCGATGCGCACCGGCAAGGGCCTGGAGGGCACCGTCGAGTTCTTCCCCGAGCACGGGAAGTACCACGTCGACGGGCACCGCGCGTGCGGCGTCCGGCTGGAGCCCGAGGAGACGCGGCGGCTGGGCGGGCGCTGCCCGGTGTGCGGCAGGAAGCTCACGGTCGGCGTGCTGAGCCGTGTCGAGGACCTCGCCGACCGCCCCTCCGACCAGCCCACCGACCGCCGGCCGCGCGGCGCGGCGGGGTTCGTCAACCTCGTCCCGCTGCCCGAGGTGCTCGGCCAGATCCTCGGCGTGGGGCCCAGGAGCAAGAAGGTGGCCATGGAGGCCGACCGGCTCGTCGCGGCACTGGGGGCGGAACTGGTGATCCTGCGGGACTTACCGGGTGAGGTCCTGGCCGGGCAGTCGCCCGAGCTGGCGGAGGCGGTCGTCCGGATGAGGCGCGGACAGGTCGGCCGGGAGCCGGGGTTCGACGGCGAGTTCGGGGTGATCAGGGTCGCCGGCGACTGACCCGCGCCGGCGGCCCCTAGCGGGGCGTGCGCGTCAGCGGCTCTGGCCGGCCCGCTCCGCCGGGTAGGTGCGGCGCGCCAGCGTGGCCTGGGCGATGCGGCGCAGCGCCGCGATCAGCGTGTCGCCCACCGCCGTCCCGATCACCACGATCTCCACCGCGCGCTCCCGGTCGGTCAGGTCGTCGCCGAGCAGCCGGATGTCCGTCTCCGCGATCAGCTCCGCCGCCGCGGCGTACGAGTCGAGCACCTCGACCATGTCGTCGCGACCCACCTCGTGCAGGCTGGCCAGGATGCCGATGGCGGTGCGCGTGGCGGGGTGGTGGGGCTCCCAGCGCCAGCCGCGCCGGGCGACGAGCTCGGCGAGCTCCTGTTCGGCCTGGTCCCTGTCGGTCCCCGGTGACGCCTCGCGGTGCTCGGTGATGGTCTTCTGGGCGGCGCCGAGCAGGTCGAAGTCGTGCTCCTCCGGGTTGTCGAGCCGTTGCATCAGGTCGCGCATCACCGCGATCGACAGCCCGCCGTACTCGCTCAGCGAGCGCACGAGCTTGAGCCTGCGCACGTGCCCGTCGTCGTAGTCGGCCTGGTTGCGGCCCGTGGGGCGGCCCGCGGGCACGAGGCCTTCACGGACGTAGTACTTGATCGTCGGAACGGGCACCCCGGTCGCCGCGCTCAGCTCGGCCATCCGCACAGCTTCACTCTCCTCTTGCGCTCCTTGGATAGCTTAGCTATAGATAGTAGTAAGTAGCACTATCCACTATCCATAAATGAGGACAGCTCATGAGAACGTGGCACAAGCCCCTGATGGCGGCGACGGCGCTGATGGCCCTGGCCGCCGCCGCCTTCCTGGTCCTCTACTTAGCGGACGGCAGGCAGCTCGACGGCATGCCGTTATGGGCCAAGCCGCTGAAGTTCACCGTCTCCTTCTCCCTGTACTTCCTCACCTGGGCCTGGCTGTTCTCCCTGCGCCACCGCGCCACCCGCACGGCCTGGTGGTCGGGCACCGTCATGGCCGTGTTCGGCGTCATCGAGGTCGGCCTGATCGTCTACCAGGCGGCCCGCGTGCACCGCAGCCACTTCAACGAGTCGACGCCGCTCGACGCCACCATCTGGGCACTGATGGGCATCACCATCGGGGTCCTGCTGTTCGCGCAGGTCATCGCCGCCGCGCTGGTGCTCATCGAGCGGCAGGCCGACCCGGTCAGCACCTGGGCGATCCGGCTCGGGCTGGTCATCTCCACCGTCGGCATCGGGCTCGGCGCCCTGATGGCCTTCCCCGTGCTGGGCACCGACTTCCCCGAGGGCATCGCCGGCGCCCACAGCGTCGGCGTGCCGGACGGCGGCCCAGGACTGCCCCTGGTCGGCTGGAGCACCACCGGAGGCGACCTGCGCATCCCCCACTTCGTCGGCATGCACGGGCTGCAGCTGATGCCCCTGCTGGCCATGGGCCTGGCCCTGATCGTCGCCTCCGAGACCGTACGGCTGCGCCTGGTCCTCATCGCGGGCGGCTTCTACACCGGGCTGCTGGCGCTGGCCACCTGGCAGGCCCTGCGCGGCCAGCCGCTGCTCCAGCCCGACGGGCTGACCCTGTCGGCCCTCGGTGTCCTGCTGGTCGTGACGCTCGGCGCGATCGTCGCCGGCCTGAAGAAGACGGAGAAGGCCGCAGCGAACACCGCGACCCCGAAGACGGAGAGCCACCGATGAGCACCGCGACCCTGTTCCAGCTCGCCTTCTACGTGGCCGCGCCGTTCTGGGCGCTGATGATCGTGGCGCCGGGATGGCGGGTCACCCGGGCGGTCATGGCCACGCCGTACATCGTCCTGCCGACCGTCGCGGTGGAGATCGTGCTCCTCGTCCCGATTCTTCCGGAGTTCTGGACGGCCGTGAGCAATCCCACTCTCGAAGGCGTGCAGCGCCTGGTCTCCGACCCGGAAGCACTCACCGCCCTGTGGGCCCAGATCCTCGCCTGGGACCTGTTCCTGGGCCGGTGGATCTATCTCGACAGTCGCGAGCTGGGCATAAACCCCTTCCTCATGGCCCCGCTGCTGATCTTCACGATTCTGCTGTCGCCCCTCGCCCTGCCCCTCTACCTGCTCGTGCGCCTGCCGTACCTGAGAAAAAGGCCGCCAAGCGCCACGCCGGTCAGACCCGTTGGTCGTAGCATGGCCTAGAAATCGCTCCGTCCCGTTAAGATCAATACATCGTCCTGAAGCTTGATGGGTATACACGGCTGGGAACTGACTGCGGGAGGCCCCCCATGCAGGTCAAGAAGATCGTCACATACGTTGCTGTGGCGTTCGTGGTCTTCTACCTGTTCACCCGCCCGGCCGAAGCTGCCGACGCGGTGAACGGTGTATTCGGTGGCATCATCACCGGCGCCAACCAGCTTGCGACATTCTTTACCAGCGTTATCAGGTGACAGCTTCCCCGCGCCGGCGGTTCGTGTTACGCAGACATGATGAGAGATCGCCAGCGCGTCACCAAGCTCAAGCAGCCTGATCCAGCCGCCCAGCGTATTCTCGAACGTGCTGAGATCGAGGGCGTCGAGCTGATCCGCTTTCTCTACGCCGACCACGGCGGAGTCATCCGCGGTAAGGCGGCGTCACGTTCGCGGCTGGCAGAGCGGCTCGACACCGGCATCGGGCACACCGTGGCCATGATGGCGATGAACATGCTCGACCAGCTCCAGCAGGTCGAGCAGCTGGGCCCGGTGGGCGAGGTACGGCTCGTACCCGACCCGTCCACCTTCGTCCCTCTCCCTTACTCTCCTGGCGCCGCCGCCATGATGGCCGATCTGCGTCAGCCCGACGGCTCGCCATGGGAGGCGTGCCCGCGCACCTTCCTCAAGGACGCCGTGGCCACCCTCGCCGACGAGGGTTACACCCTGGTGGCGGCGTTCGAGCCGGAGTTCACGCTGGGCCGCCGCCTGCCCTCACCCGACGGCGGCCCCGACCGGCTGGTGCCGCTCGACGACACGCTCTGCTACGCGGGGCTGGGCTTCGACACCGCCCACGACTACACGATCAAGCTCATCCGCGCCCTGGAGTCGCAGGGCCTGCGCGTCGAGCACTACCACCCCGAACTCGGCCCCGGCCAGCAGGAACTGTCCGTACGGCACGCGCCGGCCCTGCGCGCGGCCGACAACCACGTGCTCTACCGCGAGACGGTGCGCGGCGTGGCGCTGCGCATGGCGATGTGGGCCTCCCTGGCGCCCAAGCCCCTGGCCGACCAGGCGGGCAACGGCGCGCACCTGCACCTGTCGCTCTGGCGTGACGACCGCAACGTCTTCGGCGGCTCCGAGGAGGTGCGCGAGTGGTTCATCGGCGGGCTCCTCGAACACCTGCCCGCGCTCACGGCGCTCACCTGCGGGAGCGTCAACAGTTTCCGGCGGCTGGCGCCGCGCATGTGGTCGAGCGCCTACGTCTGTCACGGTCCCGACAACCGCGAGGCGGCCGTGCGGGTGTGCTCGCCGCTGGGCGAGTCGGGCGAGCCGAACCTGGAGCTCAAGCCGTCGGACTCCTCGGCCAACCCCTACCTGGCGCTGGGCGCGGTCATCCACGCCGGCCTCGACGGCATCCGGCGCAAGCTCGATCCCGGCGAGCCGGCCACCGTCGATCCCGACACCGTGCCCGACCGCTACCCCCGGCTGCCGTCATCGCTGGAGGAGGCGCTCGACGCGCTGGAACGCGACGAGGTGCTGACGCGGGCGCTCGGACCGCTGCGCACCCGGGCGTACCTGGCCGTCAAACGGTCGGAGGCGGCGGCCTTCAAGCAGAAGGACACCGCCTACGAGCTCTTCCACCACCTGCGGGTCTTCTAGCGGACGGGGTTCCCGGCCGACCTCAGGGAGTCTTTCACCTCGCCGATCTTCAAGGTGCCGAAGTGGAAGACGCTGGCCGCCAGCACCGCGTCCGCGCCGGCCTCGATCGCCGGCGGGAAGTCGTCGAGCCTGCCCGCTCCCCCGCTGGCGATCACCGGCACCCTGACCGCCTGCCGTACGGCCCTGATCATCTCCAGGTCGTAGCCGTCGAGCGTGCCGTCGCCGTCCATGGAGTTGAGCAGGATCTCGCCCACCCCCAGTTCCTCGCCGCGCGCGGCCCACTCGACGGCGTCGATGCCGGTGCCCCGGCGGCCGCCGTGCGTGGTGACCTCGAACCCCGACGGGGTGCCGGGAGCGCGGCGGGCGTCGACCGACAGCACGATGCACTGGGCGCCGAAACGCCGCGACGCCTCGGTGAGCAGCTCGGGCCTGGCGATGGCCGCGGTGTTGACGCCCACCTTGTCGGCGCCCGCCCGCAGCAGCCGGTTGACGTCGTCGGTGGAGCGCACGCCCCCGCCCACGGTGAGCGGGATGAACACCTGCTCCGCCGTACGCCTGACCACGTCGAGCATGGTCTCGCGCTCGCCCGACGAGGCGGTGATGTCGAGGAAGGTCAGCTCGTCGGCGCCCTCCTCGTCGTAGCGGCGGGCCAGCTCCACCGGGTCTCCGGCGTCGCGGAGGTTCTCGAAGTTGACGCCCTTGACCACGCGGCCGGCGTCCACGTCCAGGCAGGGAATGACCCTGACGGCGACTGTCATATCTTGTACGCCTCGATCTCCACCTCGACCAGCATGCGCGGGTCGACCAGCCCGGCCACGCGCAAACCCGTGCACGCCGGGCGCACCTTGCCGAACACCTCGAAGAAGGCCCGGCCGAACTCGTCGAAGGCCCGGTCGTCGACCACGTAGTAACGGACCATGACCACGTCCTCGGCACCCTGCCCGGCCACCTGGACGGCTTGCAGGGCGATGTCGATGGCCGTCAGCGACTGCTGGTAGGCGTCGCCGACGTGCTGCACCTCGCCGTCGACGGTCGCCGTGCAGCCGGAGACCACCACGCGCGGCCCGGCCACCACCGCCCTGGCATAGCCGTAACGCTCTTCCCACACTCCACCGGAGAAGACCCGGTTGCCCGATCGCTTCATACCGCCCCCAACGCCTGCTGAAGCGTGAAAGCGCCAGAGTAGAGCGCCTTGCCCACGATGACACCCTCCAGCCCGGCAGGGCTCAGTGACGCCAGCGCCACCAGATCGTCCAGCTTCGACACACCACCGCTGGCCACCACCGGCTTGTCGGTGCGCGCGCACAGCTCGCGGTAGAGATCGAGGTTGGGTCCCTGGAGCATGCCGTCCTTGGTCACGTCAGTGACGACGTAGCGCGGGCAGCCCTCCGATTCGAGCCGTTCGAGCAGCTCCCACAACTCGCCGCGCTCCTCGGTCCAGCCTCGCGTGGCGACCTTGCCGTCGCGCACGTCGATGCTGACCGCGATGCGCTCGCCGTGCTCGGCGACGACCTTGCGGCACCATTCGGGGTTCTCGATCGCGGCGGTGCCGATGTTGACCCGGGCGCAGCCCGTCGCCAGAGCCGCCTCCAGCGTCTCGTCGTCGCGGATGCCGCCGGTCAGCTCGACGTTGACGTCGACGCGCCCGACGATCTCGCGGGTGATCTCATGGTTGGAGCCGCGGCGGAAGGCCGCGTCGAGGTCGACCAGATGGATCCACTCGGCACCCGCCTCCTGCCAGGCCAGCGCGGCGGCCAGCGGCTCGCCGTAGCCGGTCTCGGTGCCCGCCTCACCCTGCACCAGGCGCACGGCCTGGCCGCCCGCCACGTCAACGGCGGGCAGCAGTACGAACGACATCTAGTTCCTCCGGTCGAAGGCCAACGTCACGATCACGGGGACGAACAGGACCGACAGCACCAGGACCGCCAGGCTGATCCCCCACGAGCCCCACACCAGCCAGGCGAGCACCTGGACCAGGACGAACGCCAGCGCCACCACGGCATTCTGCACGCGGCGGCGGCGCGCCAGCACCCCGCCCTGCCGGGCGATGCGCACCGGCCTGGGCGTCAGCCGCTGCGTCAGGGCGCGGCGGCGCGACCTGCGCGCCATGCGCTCCTCGTTGCGCCGGGCGGCCTCGGCCCGTTCGGCCTCCCGCTGGGCCCGGCGCTGGGCACGTTCCTTACTCAAGAGTGCGGACCCAGTTGCGCAGCAGGGTCGCCCCCGCGTCGCCGGACTTCTCCGGGTGGAACTGGGTGCCGCACAGCGGGCCGTTCTCGACGGCCGCCACGAACGGCACGCCGTGCTCGGCCCACGTCACCAGCGGCTCCCTGAAGCCCTCGCCGGGCGTCAGCTCCCAGGTGCGCACGCCGTAGGAGTGCACGAAGTAGTAGCGGGTGGCCGCGTCGAGGCCGTCGAACAGCACGCTGCCCTCGGGTGCCTCGACGGTGTTCCAGCCCATGTGCGGCAGGACGGGCGCGTCGAGCTGCTCCACCGTGCCGGGCCACTCGCCGCAGCCCTCGGTCTGGATGCCGTGCTCGACGCCCTTGGCGAACAGGATCTGCATGCCGACGCAGACGCCCATCACCGGGCGGCCGCCCGAGAGGCGGCGGCCGATGATCTGCTCGCCGCGCACCTGCAGCAGGCCCGACATGCAGGCCGCGAAGGCGCCCACGCCGGGCACGAAGAGCCCGTCGCACTCCAGCGCTTGATCGAAGTCGGAGGTCACCGTCACCTCGGCGCCCGCCCTGACCAGCGCACGCTCGGCGGAGCGCAGGTTGCCCGATCCGTAGTCGAGCACCACGACGTCCGGCTTGCTCACCACCACAACACCGCCCCTACGGCGGCACCGGCGGCGAGCACGCCGCAGATGACCGCACCGATCTTCAGACCCTGCTTGAACATGGAGACCACGCCGCCGATGAGGAACAGCGCGATGAAGGTCATCGCGATCGCGATCCAGTTGTCGGTCATGAGGCCACGCTCATGCCGGTCGCGACACTCACAGCACGCCCTTGGTGCTCGGGATCCCCGAGGCGCGCGGGTCGGGCTCGCTGGCGTAACGCAGCGCCCTGGCCAGCGCCTTGAACTGGGCCTCGACGATGTGATGGGCGTTTCTGCCGTACGGCACGCGCACATGCAGGCAGATGGCCGCCTGGGCGACGAACGACTCGAAGATGTGGCGCGTCATCGTCGTGTCGTACTCGGGCCCGATCATGGGCGCCATGCCCTCGGGCTCGTGGTGCACCAGGTAGGGACGGCCCGACAGGTCGACGGTGACCTCGGCGAGCGCCTCGTCGAGGGGGCAGGAGGCGTTGCCGTAGCGCTTGATGCCCGCCTTGTCGCCCAGCGCCTCGCGGAAGGCCGCGCCCAGGGCGAGCGCGGTGTCCTCGATGGTGTGGTGGGAGTCGATGTGCAGGTCGCCCTCGGTCTTGACGGTCAGGTCGAAGGAGCCGTGCTTGCCGAGCTGGGCCAGCATGTGGTCGTAGAAGCCGACGCCCGTCGCGACGTCGACCTTGCCGGTGCCGTCGAGGTTGACCTCGACCAGGACCGAGGTCTCCTTGGTGACCCGCTCAATACGCCCGATTCTCACAGCACGTTCTCCATCGCCTGCCGGAATGCCGACATTTCATCTTTCGTACCGATCGAGACGCGCAGCCACTCCGGCGGCC
The DNA here is from genome assembly GCF_013761175.1 of Nonomuraea soli. GTDB lineage: Bacteria > Actinomycetota > Actinomycetes > Streptosporangiales > Streptosporangiaceae > Nonomuraea > Nonomuraea soli. Next base: position 1,131,850 of record NZ_JACDUR010000001.1, on the reverse strand, counting down.
CGACCTCGCGGATCAGCACTCCCTGATCAAGCAGACCCTGCCAGATCTTCCGGCGGTCGGGGAAGCGGCCGAACATGACGAAGTTCGCGTCGGAGTCGGCCACCTCCAGCCCCCTGCCGCGCAGCCACCCGACGGTCGCGTCGCGCTCCTCGCGCAGCCGCTGCACGTCCTTCAGCAGGTCCTCGCGGTGGCGCAGCGCGGTGCGCGCCGTCGCCTGGGTGACCGTGGACAGGTGGTACGGCAGGCGCACCAGAAGCAGCGCCTCGATCACCGCCGGATGCGCGGCCAGGTAGCCCAGGCGGGTGCCCGCCATGGCGAAGGCCTTCGACATCGTGCGGGTGACGATCAGCCGCGGATGGCGGCCCAGCAGCGTCAGCGCCGACGGCGTGCCGGTGCGGGCGAACTCGAAGTACGCCTCGTCGATCACCACCATGCCCCGGGCGGCCTCGATCACCGCCTCGATCGTCTCGATCGGCACCGCGGTGCCGGTCGGGTTGTTCGGGGAGGTGAGGAAGACGATGTCGGGGTCGTGCTCCTTGATCGCCGCGACGGCGCCGGCCGGGTCGAGCGAGAAGTCGGCCTCCCTGGAGGCTCGCACCCAGGTCGTGTTGGTGCCCGTCGTGATCAGCGGGTGCATGGCGTAGCTCGGCTCGAACCCCATCGCCGTGCGGCCGGGACCGCCGAAGGCCTGCAGGATCTGCTGGAGCACCTCGTTGGAGCCGTTGGCCGCCCAGACCCGCTCACGCCCGAGGCCGTGGCCGAGGTAGGCGGCCAGCTCCTCGCGCAGCTCGATCGCGTCGCGGTCGGGATAGCGGTTGAGCTCGGCCGCCTCACGCCTGATGGTCAGCGCCAGGTCGTCGAGCAGCCGCTCGGAGGGCGGATAGGGGTTCTCGTTGGTGTTCAGCCGGACCGCGACGTCGAGCTGGGGGGCACCGTAGGCCTTCATGCCCCGCAGGTCGTCGCGGATCGGGAGGTCTTCCAGGTTCACTGAGGCACATTCCAGTCGAAACGGGCGCGGATGGCGGCTCCGTGCGCGGGCAGGTCTTCGGCGTCGGCGAGCACCGTCACATGCAGCGCCGAATCGGCCAGCGCCTCACGCGTGTAGTCGATGACGTGGATGCCGCGCAGGAACGTCTGCACGCTCAGCCCGCCCGAATGGCAGGCGCAGCCGCCCGTGGGCAGCACGTGGTTGGAACCGGCCAGGTAGTCGCCCAGCGACACCGGGGCGTAGGCGCCCACGAAGATCGCACCCGCGTTGCTGATGCGCGCAGCCACCGCGGCCGCGTCGGCGGTGTGGATCTCCAGGTGCTCGGCGGCGTAGGCGTCGGCCACCTCGACCGCGTCGTCGAGATCCTTCACCAGCACGATGCCCGACTGGCGGCCCGCCAGGGCCTCCTTGATCCGCTCGCCGTGCTTGGTCGCCTCGACCTGCACCGCCAGCTCCTTGCCGACCTGGTCGGCCAGCTCCTCGCTGTCGGTGATCAGCACCGCCGCCGCGATCACGTCGTGCTCGGCCTGGCTGATCAGGTCGGACGCCACGAACACCGCATCGGCCGTGCCGTCGGCCAGCACCGCCACCTCGGTCGGACCCGCCTCCGAGTCGATGCCGATGCGGCCCTTCAGCAGCCGCTTGGCCGCCGTCACCCAGATGTTGCCGGGGCCGGTGACCATACGGACCGGCTCGCACTCCTCGGTGCCGTAGGCGAACATCGCCACCGCCTGGGCGCCGCCCGCGTTGTACACCTCGTCGACGCCCAGCAGCTCGCACGCGGCTAGGATCGTCGGGTGCGGCAGGCCGCCGAACTCCTTCTGCGCCGGACTCGACACCGCCAGCGAACGCACCCCCGCCTCCTGCGCCGGGACGACGTTCATCACGACGGACGACGGATAGACCGCCCTGCCGCCGGGGACGTACAGCCCCACCCGGTCGACCGGCACCCACCGCTCGGTGACGGTGCCGCCGGGGACCACCTGCGTCGTGGTGTCGGTGCGCCGCTGATCGCGGTGGACCAGGCGGGCGCGCCTGATCGACTCCTCCAGCGCGGCCCTGACCCTCGGGTCGAGGCTCTCGAGCGCCTCCGTGAGCGCCTCGCGCGGCACCCTGGTCGACTCCACCGCGACACCGTCGAACCTGGCGGTCAGCTCCCGTACGGCTGCCGCCCCGCGATGATGCACGTCCTCGCAGATGGGCCGCACCTTCTCCAGGGCGGCTTCCACGTCGAGTTCGGCGCGGGGCAGCACGTCGCGCAGGTCTTCGGGCAGACCGTGGCGCAGGTCGATACGGGAAATCACCCCACCAGTCTACGGAGTCCTCATGCGTGGACCCGATTTGTCCATCATCCGGACACCGCGCGGAAGCGGTCGGTCCCGTCCGCGGTCAAGGACGGGCAGGCTGGGTGAAGCCGACGGCCTGCCGGCCGGACGCTACGATCGGCTGGTGAGCAAGGCGAAGAAGGGCGGCACGGGCACTCCCGCCACCGTGGCTCTGACCGGTGCGAAGGTCGAGTTCACCCTGCACCCCTACGATCACGACGCCAACGCGCAGGCCTACGGCGAGGAGGCGGCCGACGCGCTCGGCGTGCCGTACGACCGGATCTTCAAGACGCTGGTGGCCGAGGTCGAGAGCGGCCTGGCGGTGGCCGTCGTGCCCGTGGCCGGGAAGCTCGACCTCAAGGCGTTCGCGGCGGCGCTGAAGAGCAAGCGCGCGGCGATGGCCGAGGCGGCCAAGGTCGAGCGGGTGACCGGCTACGTGGTCGGCGGCATCAGCCCGCTCGGCCAGCGCAAGCGCCTGCCGACCGTCATCGACGCCTCGGCGCTGGAGTTCGAGACGATCTACTTCTCGGCCGGGAAGCGGGGCCTGCAGATCGAGACCGCCCCGGCGAACCTCGTCGACCTCGCCGGGGCGATCACCGCCCCTATCGCGAAACTCGGATAGCGGGCTCGGCCAGCGGCCACGACACCAGCCAGGCCAGGGCCGCGAAGACGGGCAGCACCAGCAGGGCGCCGCCCAGCGTCGTGGCCTCGGCGAGCGCGCCCACCAGGGGGCTGGCCAGGCCGCCCACGCTCACGGCCAGGCCGAGCGTGACACCGCTGGCGGTGCCAGGGCGGTTGGGCAGGTAGTCCTGGCCCAGCGTGACGTGCAGCGAGAAGGGCACGTACAACGCCAGCCCTGCGAAGAAGATCCCCGCCAGCGGCATCAGCACCGCCGCCAGCACCGCGGGCACGGCCAGCGCGTAGGCCCAGCGCAGCACCCTGACCCGGCCGAAGCGCGTGGCCAGCTTCCCGCCGAGCACGGTGCCCGCCGCGCCCCCGGCGAACAGCAGGAACAGCGCGACCGCGCCTGCCGTACCACCGCCGGCGTGCAGCGCGGCGAACGCGCTGAGGCCCACGTAGGCGATCGACCTGAACACCATGACGGCGCCCAGCCGCAGGAACGCCCGCCAGTCGTCGCGCGCGTCACCGGCGGGGCCGCCCGCGCCCGGCCCGGCCGCGCCGCCGCGCATGGCCGACACCGTCAGCAGCGCGCCCAGCACCCCGGGGATCACCAAATACGGCGAGGCGGCCAGTCCACCGGCGGCCAGCAGCGGCGTGACCAGCACCGGGGCCAGCGCGAAGCCGAGCGTGCCGCCCAGCGAGAACCAGCTCATCCCGACGTGGCTGCCTTCGCTGGCCTGCCTGGCCAGGCGGGCGGACTCCGGGTGGTAGGCGGCCACGCCGAGGCCCGTCAGCGCCACCGCCAGCCACGTCGGCAGGTAGTCGCCGGTGACTCCCGAGACGGCGACGCCGAGCCCGGCGGTGGTCATGGCCACCGGGACCACCCACGGCATGCGCCACCGGTCGGCCGCCGCGCCGAACGCCGGCTGCACCACCGAGGAGAGCAGGGTGAGGGCCAGCACGATGCCCGAGGCGGCGACGTAGCCGTAGCCGCGCTCGGCGACCAGGAACGGGACCATGGCCGGGACCGCGCCCTGGTAGAAGTCGACGCCGGCGTGCCCCACCGAGAGCAGGGCGATCCTGTGCTTGGCCATGAGGCCATCCTGGGCGGGTTAGGAGGTGGCCCGCTTTCCATAAAATGCCGATTTATGTCGAATTCTCGCCACATGCCGGTTGCCCCCACCGGGAGCCGCCGCCTCGCGCCCGGCACCGGGATCGACGCCCACCGGCACGACGACCACCAGATCGTCCACGCCCGCAGCGGGGTGATCGAGGTGATCACCGAGGCGGGCAGCTGGGTGGCCCCGCCCAGCAGGGCGTTGTGGATCCCGGCCGGGACCGTCCACGAGCACCGCGCCCACGGCTCCACCGAGCTCCGCCTGATCGGCCTCCCGGGCGAGATGGTGACTCAGGATCTCGTGCACGAATCGCCGGGCGACGTGGCCGCCGGGTGGCGGCTGCCGCTTGACCGGCCCGCCGTCCTGTCGGTCGACCCGCTGCTGCGCGAGCTGATCCTGGCCTACACCGACAGCGACACCGACAGCGACACCGACACCGCAACCGGCAGCGGCAGCGCCTTCGAGGGCCCGCAGCGGGACAGGTTGCGGGCCGTCCTGCTCGACCGCCTCCACCTGGCCCCCCGGCAGCCCGTGCACCTGCCCTCCCCCGCCGATCCTCGCCTGGCCCGGCTCTGCCGCCTCCTGCACGACGACCCGGCCGACGAGCGCACCCTGGACGAGCTCGGCAGGGTCGCCGGCGCCAGCGGCCGTACGCTGGCCCGCCTGTTCCGCCGCGACCTGGGCATGACCTTCCCCCAGTGGCGCACCCAGTTGCGCCTGCACCGCGCCCTGCTCCTGCTGGCCGAGGGCGCGCAGGTCACCACGGTCGCCCACCGCTGCGGCTGGGCCTCGGCGAGCGCCTTCATCCACGTCTACAAGCAGGCCTTCGGCCACACCCCGGGCCGCGCCTTTACAATGTAGATCACGACATCTCGGCAAACCCTGCCATCGTTCCGCCACCGGCCCGTGAGGCAGGATCGGACAGGTGAGCGAACTGCACTACATGAGCGCCGTCGAGCAGGCCAGGCTGATCCGCACCCGCCAGGTGAGCGCCGTCGAGCTGGTCCAGGCGCATCTGGACCGGATCGAGCAGGTCAACCCGGGCGTCAACGCGATCGTGACGCTGACCGCGGAGAGCGCGCTGGAACGCGCGAAGGAGGCCGACACGTCCGTCCCGCGCGGCCCGCTCCACGGCCTGCCGATCGCCCACAAGGACCTGGTCGACACCGCCGGCATCCGCACCACGTACGGCTCGCTGCAGTTCGCCGATCACGTGCCCGAGTCCGACGACCTGATCGTCACCCGCCTCAGGGCGGCGGGCGCGATCACGGTCGGCAAGACCAACACGCCCGAGTTCGGCACCGGCTCGCACACGGTCAACGAGGTGTTCGGCGCCACCCGCAACCCCTACGACCGCTCCAGGAGCGCGGGCGGCAGCAGCGGCGGCGCGGCGGCGGCGCTGGCATCCGGGATGGTCCCCCTGGCCGACGGCTCCGACATGGGCGGCTCGCTGCGCAACCCCGCCTCGTTCTGCAACGTGGTGGGCCTGCGGCCGACGCCCGGCCGGGTGCCCGACATCGCCGACAGGGCGGCCTGGTTCACGCTGGCGACACTCGGTCCCATGGCCAGGACCGTGGACGACCTCGTGCTCATGTTCCAGGTGATCTCCGGTTTCCACCCCGGCTCGCCGTACGCGATCACCGAGCCCTTCGCCCCGGACCCTGAGCTGTCGGTGCAGGGCCTGCGCGTCGCCTACTCCCCCGACCTGGGCGGCCTGCCGGTCGACCCGGCCACCGCCGCCGTCACCGCCACCGCGCCGCGGGTCTTCGAGAGCCTGGGCGCCCACGTCGAGCAGGTCGACCTCGACCTGTCGGACGCCGAGGACGCCTTCCGCGTCTACCGGGCCTGGAGCTACGCGATGAACTTCTCCGGGCTGCGGGATCCGGGGCCCAACATCGCCTGGAACGTCGAGCAGGGCAGGCGCGTCACCGGCGACGACCTGGCCCGCGCCGAGCAGCTGCGTACCGGCCTCTACCAGCGCATGGCCGCCTTCTTCGACACCTACGACGTGCTGATCGCGCCGGTCAGCCAGGTGCCGCCCTTCCCGGTCGAGCAGCCGTACGTCACCGAGGTCGACGGCGATCCGATGCCCGACTACCTGGCCTGGATGCGCTCGGCCTACTGGGTCAGCGTGCTGCACGCCCCGGCCGCGAGCGTGCCCGCCGGGTTCACCGAGTCCGGCCTGCCCGTCGGGGTGCAGATCGTCGGCCGGCCCTTCGCCGACGCGACGGTGCTGCGCTTCGCCCGCGCGTTCGAGCAGGTCACGGGGTACGGCACGCGGCGCCCGGCACTGTGACTCACTCTCAAGAGTGAGTCGTGGATGGGGCCGCACCGGCGATCCGCCGGACGAGGGCGGAAACCCAGGATGAGGGGCATGAGACTCCCCTTCGTCCTCGCCCCCGCCCTCGTCACCGCCTACGGCCTGATCCGTCTGCTCGACGGCCTCGACGGCGCCCGCGGCCCCGGCGCCCTGTGGACGCTCGGCCATCTGGCCTTCCTCGCCGCCCTGGCGCTGTTCGTACCGGTCTTCCTGGGCATGCGTTCCGCGCTGGGCCGTACAACCGCCGCCACCGTCACCGTGGCCGCCGGGTTCGCCGGGATCGCGGCGGCGGCGGCGCAGTTCGTCATCGACATCGCGGTCGGGCTGATGGCCGCCGACAAGGCCGAGATGAGCGCCCTGTTCGACCAGGTCCAGTCGGTGCCGGGCGTCGTCCCGGTCGTCTACGCCTTCGGGCCGATCCTGTTCTACCTGGCCCTGCTCGCGCTGGCGGTCCAGCTGGCGGTGGCCCGGCGGATGCCGGTCTGGTCGCCGGTCGCCGTCGCGGTCTCCGTGGCGCTGCCGATCGTGAGCCTGGACCTGCTCCCCCTGGCCGGAATCCTGATGCTCGTCGCTTTTGTCCCCCTCGTACGGGAGCGCCGGTTTGCGTCCGCCTAGTCCACAATGGACGGCGATGATCGCGACGCTCAGGACCAGGATCCCGCCGCTGTGGCTCGACGGCGGCCTCGCAGGGCTGGTCCTGGTCGTCCAGCTCTGGCCGCTGCTGACCCGCGTCCCGCCCGACGGTGTCGCCTGGCACTGGTGGGGGTACGCGGCGGCGTGCGGCGCCTCGCTGCCGCTGGTCGTGCGCCGCCTGGCCCCGATCACGGTGGCCATCGTCACGACCGTGTTCAGCGGCATGTACGACCTGGCCGACCACGCCGCCCCCCAGCCGGTCTGGTACGGCCCGCTGCTGGCGATGTACACGGTCGCCGCGCACTGCGCCTTCCTGCCGCGCATCGCCATCGCCGCGGTCACCCTGGCCGGTGGCGCCCTCACCGTCGGCTCATCCGACACACTCGTCCGCGGCACCGTGCTCGGCGTGGCGGCCTACGCCCTGGGCCGGGCCTCGGCCGCCTCCCGCGCCCACGCGGCCGAGCTGGAGGAGAAGGCGGAGCGGCTGGAGCACGCCAGGCGCCTGGAGGCCGAGCGGGCCGCCGAGCGTGAACGGGCGCGGATCGCCCGCGACATGCACGACATCCTGGCGCACGCGGTGGCGCTCATGGTGGTGCAGGCAGAGGCGGGCCCGGTCGTGGTGCGCACCGATCCCGGCCGGGCCGAGCGCGCCTTCGACGCCATCGCCGAGACCGGCCGCGACGCCATGGTGCAGCTGCGCCGCCTGCTGGGAGTCCTCAAGGAGGAGCCTGGACAGGCAGGGCTGGAGCCGCAGCCGACGCTGGACGGCCTGGACGCGCTCGTGGAGCAGGTGCCCGGGGTCACGGTCGTCCTCACCCGCGCCGGCGAGCCCGGCGGCCTCACCCCCGACGGCGAGGTGGCCGCCTACCGCATCGTCCAGGAAGCGCTCACCAATGTCGTCAAGCACAGCGGCGCCACCCGCGCCGTCGTCCGCCTGGAGTGGGAGAACGAGGACCTGATGCTGAGCATCATCGACAACGGCGCCGGCGCCGCGCCGCCCTCGGGCGGCCACGGGCTGATCGGCATCCGCGAACGCGCCGCGGCCTGCGGCGGCTCGGCCACCGCCGGCCCCCGCGGCGACGGCCGGGGCTTCGAGGTGCTCGTACGGCTCCCGCTGAACCGCCCGACCACCCGCCCGGCGACCGAAGCGGCCGGAGCCGCGACCGAGGAAGAGACCGAGGACCCACGCGCGACCGAAGCGGGCGACGCGGAGACCGGGGAAGCGCGCCCGGCGGCCGGAGCCGCTGACGCTACCAGCGAAGTGGCACGCCCGTGAGCCACGAGCGGGCCTCGGCCAACCCGGCCAATCTGGCCGGCGCGACGGTGCGGGTGGTCGTCGCCGACGACCAGGAGCTCGTCAGGGGCGGCTTCGCGATGATCCTCGACGCCCAGCCCGGCCTGGAGGTGGTGGCCGAGGCGGGTGACGGCCTGGAGGCGATCGCCCTGGTCGACGAGCACCGCCCCGACATCCTGCTCCTGGACATCCGCATGCCCAGGATGGACGGCCTGGAGGCGGCCAGGATCGTGTGCGCCAGAGGCGATACCAAGGTGATCATGCTGACCACCTTCGACCTCGACGACTACGTCTACGACGCCCTGCGTGCCGGGGTGAGCGGCTTCCTGCTCAAGGACGTGCGCCGCGACGACCTGGTGCACGCGGTGCGGGTGGTGGCGGCGGGCGAGTCGTTGCTCGCCCCGGCGATCACCACCAAGCTGATCGCCCACTTCGCCGCCAGGCCGGCCTCCGGGACGCTCTCGCCCGGCCGCCTGGCCGTCCTGACGCAGCGCGAGCGTCAGACGCTGGAGCTGATCGCCCGGGGGCTGTCGAACGCGGAGATCGCCGAGACGATGGTCCTCAGCGAGCACACGGTCAAGACGCACGTCAGCAACCTGCTGACCAAGCTGGGCCTGCGTGACCGGGTGCAGGCGGTGATCGCCGCCTACGAGTCGGGGCTGGTCACTCCGGGAGCCTAGCGATGCCCCCGTTGTAGGGTTGCGCGCCATAGGGCTGGCGCAGCGGCGAACGCCGGTAGAGCAGCACGCCCTCGATGGCGGCGTAGACGGCCAGCGCCATGAACGCCCAGCTCACCAGGACGCTCTGGGTGGTGAGGTCGAGCCCGCCGACGACGTCGAGGCCGGGTGCGGCCGCGGCGACGGTGGCGGCTCCGACGGTGAAGCGGGTGCCCACCCAGTAGGTCACGAACGAGGCCAGCACGCCTCCGGCGGCCAGTCCCAGCACCACCGCCAGGCCGGTCTCGCGGCCGCGCCACCAGGCGACCATGCCGCAGGCCAGGCCGAGCACGCCGGTGATGATCGCGAACCAGCCGTCGGCGGCGATCAGCGCCTGGGTGGTGGGGTCGGCGAGGATCAGGCCCCTGTCGGTCGGGAGGTAGGGCGCGCGCGGCGCCACCCATGACCAGGTCAGCCCGGCGACGGCTCCGAGCGCGGCGAGTACGCCGACGGTCACCGCGAACGCCCGCACTTGCCGCCGCACGCCACGCTCCTCAGGAAGGGTCAGGACCTTCCCGATGGTAACCCGCCTCGCGGACAACCCCGGCAAATCCCTCCAGCAGCGCGGCGAGCCCGAAGCCGAACAGGTGATCCAGGTCGAAGTCGTAGCCCTCGGCGAGGGCGCCCACGACGCGGGTGAAGCTGGGGAACTCGCCCGAGGCGACCACGTCGGGGAAGGTCTGCCGCTCGAGCCACTCGTCCTCGCTCAGCCCGCTCTCCGCCTGCGCCCTGGCCTCGGCCTCCAGGTTGACGGCGATGCCGCGCACGTAGTTGAACAGCGTGATGTGCATGGTCATCTGGGTCTCGGGGGTCAGGCCGAGGTCGACGAGCGAGGCCATCAGCCAGTCGGCGTGTCGCAGCAGGTTGAGCGAGGGGACGGGACGGCCGAGGGGGTTGAGCTGGGCCAGCCAGGGCCGCCTGCGATACAGCTGCCACTGCGCGCGGGCCGACGCCTCCAGCCGCGCACGCCAGCCGCCCCCGGGGTCGGCGGGCAGCACCAGGTCGCCGAAGGCGGCGTCGGCCAGGGCCAGGACGAGCGTCTCCTTGTCGCCGATGTGCCGGTGCAGCGACATGGCGGGCACGCCGAGGCGTCCGGCGACGCCGCGGATGGAGACCGCGTCGAGTCCCTCCTCGTCGGCCAGGTCCAGGGCCGCCGCCACGATGCGGTCGAAGACGAGCTCGGCGTGGTCGCGTCGTCGCGGGCGCCGTTTCGCCGGGGCGGCGACGACGTATCCGACCCTGGGCACCGCCTCGATCAGCCCTTCCTGTCTGAGCACGTCGAGGGCCCTGGCCGCGGTGGCCAGCGCGACGCCGTACGTGCGCACCACCTGCCGGGTGGAGGGCACCGGCTCCCCCGGCCCGCCGAGGCCGCGCCGCAGGTCGGCGGCGATCTCCTGATACCTCTGTCCTAGTACAGCCACCTGCCTTATCCTAGTACAGACCAGTTGTGACGCCTACAAGGTACGCCGTACCTTCATCGACATGAGAAACGTTCTGATTTCCGGCGCGAGCATCGCGGGACCCGCCCTGGCCTTCTGGCTCAACCGCTACGGCTACACCACCACGATCGTCGAGCGCGCCCCCGGCATCCGCCCCGGCGGCCAGGCCGTCGACGTGCGCGGCACCGCCCTGACCGTCATCGAGCGCATGGGCCTGATGCGGGAGCTGCGCGAGGCGGCCGTGCACATGGAGGGCATGTCGTTCGTGGACGGCGAGGGCACGGAGCTATTCCGCGACACCCAGGCCACCCTGACCGGCGGCGTGATCGACAACCCCGACATCGAGATCCTCCGCGACGACCTGGCGGACATCCTCTACGAGGCCACCCGGGGCTCCACCCGCTACCTCTTCGACGACACGATCACCTCCGTCGACGCCGGTACCGGCCACGTCACCTTCGAGAAGCACGCGCCGGAGAGCTTCGACCTGATCGTGGGCGCCGACGGCATGCACTCGACCGTGCGCCGCCTGGCCTTCGGCCCCGAGCAGCGCTACCTGCACCACCTCGACACCTACCTGGCCGTCTTCAGCGTCCCCAACTTCCTCGATCTGGACAGCTGGCAGACCTTCCACCGGCACGACGACCGCATGTGCGGGCTGTACACCGTGCGCGGCAACCGGGAGGCCAGGGCGGTCATGGGCTTCTTCTCGCCGCCCCTCGGCCTCGACCACCGCGACACCGAGACGCCCAGGCGCCTGCTGGAGGAGCGCTTCGCCGACGACGGCTGGGTGGTGCCCCGGCTGCTCGCCGAGATGCGCAGGTCCACGGACTTCCACTTCGACGCGATGGCGCAGATCCGCATGGACTCCTGGTCCACCGGCCGGGTGACGCTGATCGGCGACGCGGGCTACTGCGGCTCGCCGCTGTCGGGCCAGGGCACCAGCATGGCCCTCGTCGGCGCCTACGTCCTCGCAGGTGAGCTCGCCAGGGGCGAGGGCCAGGCGGGCTACGAGAAGGTCATGCGCCCCTTCAGCGAGGCCAACCAGGACTTCGCCCTGCGCATGAACGTCTGGCAGCGCAACCAGGAGGGCGCGCCGCCGTCGGTGGACGAGGTGTCGGCTTTGATCACCCTAAAGGACTACGTTTAGGCGAGTGAACGAAGAAGAGGTCTGGCACATCGAGCCCTCCGGGCCGCTGCGCGGCGATGTCGTGGTCCGGGGCTCCAAGAACGGCGTCTCCAAGCACATGGTCGCCGCCATGCTGGGCGGCGGGGAGAGCACGATTCACAACGCCCCCGAGGTGGGCGAGGTGCACATCACCGCCGCCATGCTGCGGGCGCTCGGCATCGAGGTGGAGATCTCCAACTCGGAGATCCGCATCGCCCGCGGCCCGGAGATCAACCCGCGGGTCCCGGCCGAGTACACCGGGCTCAACCGCATCCCCATCCTGATGCTCGGCCCGCTGCTGCACCTGGCGGGCGAGGCGTTCGTCCCGCTGGTGGGCGGCGACCCCATCGGCCGCCGCCCGATCGACTTCCACGTCGACGCGCTGCGGCAGATGGGCGCCGAGGTCGAGATCTCCGACAAGGGCGTCTACGCCAAGGCCAAGCGGCTGCAGGGCACCCGGATCGTCCTGCCGTACCCGAGCGTGGGCGCCACCGAGACGATCCTGATGTCGGCGGTCCTGGCCGAGGGCAAGACGGTGCTGAAGAACGCCGCCACCGAACCCGAGGTCGTGGAGCTGGCGCTGTTCCTGCAGCGTATGGGCGCGCTCATCGAGCTGTCGCCCGACCGCCGCATCGTCATCGAGGGCGTCGAGCGCCTGCACGGCGCCTCGACGTGGCTCGCGGGCGACCGCATCGAGGCCTTCTCCTACCTGGCCGCGGGCCTGGTGACGGGCGGCGAGGTGCGGGTGCACGGATGCCACCAGGACCGCCTGGTGACCGCGATCACGACGCTGGCGCGCATGGGCGCCCAGTTCGAGATCAACGACGAGTACCTCTGCGCCACCAAACCGCCGGAGGGGCTGCGCTCGGCGGCCGTGCAGACCGACACCCATCCCGGTTTCATGACCGACTGGCAGACGCCGCTCATGGTGCTGTTCACCCAGTCGCAGGGCATGAGCGTGCTGCACGAGACGGTCTTCGAGAACCGCCTGGTCTACGTGCCCGCGCTGCAGAAGATGGGCTGCGAGATCGAGGTGTTCGACCAGTGCCTGGGCGGTCCCGCCTGCCGCTACCACGACACCAACGCCAAGCACTCGGCGGTCGTGCGCGGCGTGTCCAAGCTGCGCGGCGCCGACGTGACCCTGCCCGACATCCGGGCGGGCTTCTCCGCGGTTCTGGCGGCGGCGGTGGCCGACGGCGCGTCGGTGCTGCGCGGGGTGCATCACATCGAACGCGGCTATCACCACCCCTTCGAACAGTTCGTCTCGCTTGGCCTGAATCTGAGCAAAGGAACGGCACCCCGCGTTTGAGCCGCGGCTCCCGGTAAAAGATCACCTTCTGTGAAGGTGATCAAACTGGGTGCGGCCGGAGCGGCCGGCGGAGTGCTCGCCGCGGCGCTGGTCATCCCGGCCGTGGGCGGAGCCGGGCTCGCGGCCAGGAATGTGGCCACCACCTTCGTCGACCTCCCGCCCGCCCCGCGGGAGGAGCCGTTGTCGCAGGTCACCACCCTGCTCGACAAGAACGGCCGCCGCTTCGCGCAGTTCTACGAGGCCAACAGGACCACCGTGCCCCTGTCGAAGGTCTCGCCGGTCATGCGCAAGGCCATCGTCGCGATCGAGGACGCCCGCTTCTACGAGCACGGCGGCCTCGACATCAAGGGCACGCTGCGCGCCGCCCTGACCAACACCCAGGCCGGAGGGGTACGGCAGGGCGGCTCGTCGCTGACGCAGCAGCTCGTCAAGAACATCCTGGTCGAGAATGCCGAGACCGACGCCGAGCGCAAGGACGCGACGGCGCCGAGCCTGGCCCGCAAGATCAGCGAGCTGCGCCTGGCCCTGGCGATGGAGGAGAAGTACCGCAAGGACGAGATCCTGGAGCGGTACCTGAACATCGCCTACTTCGGCGCCGGCGCCTACGGCATCGAGGCGGCTGCCAGCCGGTTCTTCTCCGTCCCGGCGGCCAGGCTGTCGCTGCCCCAGGCGGCCACGCTGGCCGGCGCGGTGCGCACCCCGTTCTCGACAGACCCGTCGCTGGGCTCCAAGCAGCGCCTGAAGCTGGCCGAGCGCCGCGACACCGTCCTGGACCGCATGGCCGAGCTCGGCGTGATCACCGCCAAGGCGGCGGCCGGGGCCAAGAGGGCTCCGCTGGGCCTGCGCATGACGCCCGTCCCGGGTGGCTGCGAGGCCAGCCGCTATCCGTTCTTCTGCCTCTACGTGCAGCGCGAGCTGCTGTCCAACCCGGTCTTCGGCAACACCGTCCAGGAGCGGCGCCGCCGCCTGTCGCGCGGCGGCCTGGTGTTGAAGACCAGTCTCGACCCCACGGCCCAGCGGGCGGCGGAGCGGGCGATCTCCTCGCGGGTGCGCCCGCAGGACACCGAGGTGGCGGCCGAGGCCATGGTCGAGCCGGGCACCGGGCTGATCCGCGCGATGGCGGCCAGCAAGAAGTTCGGCCGCAATCCCGGCAACAAGAACAACGGGCCGCGCACCACCTACAACCTGCCCGCCGACGTGGCGCACGGCGGCGGCATGGGCTTCCAGGCGGGCTCCACGTTCAAGGTCTTCACCCTGGCCACCGCGCTGCAGCAGGGCTGGCGTTTCAACCAGGGCTTCGGCACGCCGGGCAGGTTCGTGCCGTCGGCGGGCTTCCGCGACTGCTCGGGCCACCCGGTCAACGACCCCAACGCCAAGATCTACAACGCCAGCGGCGAGGGCAAGGGCGGGCCGCACAGCCTGTCGACCGGCACCTGGAAGTCGGTCAACATCTTCTACATGATGCTGGAGCGCAAGGTCGGGCTCTGCAACGTCGTGCAGACCGCCAGGTCCCTGGGCATCGCCCGCGCCGACGGCGGCAAGCTGCGCGAGGTGCCCACCTTCACCCTGGGCGTCAACGAGATGGACCCGGTGACCGTGGCGGCGTCGTTCGCCTCGTTCGGCGCCCGCGGCCGCTACTGCCGCCCGCAGGCGATCGTGGAGATCCTCGACCGTGAGGGACAGCGCACCCGGATCTCACCCGCCTGCGAGCAGGCGCTGGACCGCGAGGTCGCGGACGCGGTCAACCACGTGCTGCGCGGTGTCTTCTCGCAGGGCACCATGAAGGGCCAGAGCATCGGCAGGCCGGCCGCGGGCAAGACCGGCACCAACAACGGTTACACCTCCGCCTGGTTCGCCGGATACACGCCGGACCTGGCGGCGGCGGTGAGCGTGGGCGACATCCGCGGTTCCTACCGCTACCCGCTCACCGGCGTGCAGATCGGCTCCCGCTATTACGGCTCCGTCCAGGGCGCCGCGCTGCCCGGCCCGATCTGGGTGTCGTCGATGGCGGGCGCGTTGCGCGACACGCGTGGCACCGGCTTCGTGGGGCCTGACATGGGCCGATTCGGCGGCGGCCACACGCCGGGCCTGGAGAAGGCGCTCAAGGCGGAGCGCCGGGCCGCGGAGGCGCGGCGGTGGGGGAACAGTCCGCGATGGGTTCGTGACCGTTTGCCCCGCCTTCGCTGGTACCGTCGCCACTGACCTGTTCCGTTCCGCTTCCATTGAGGGTTTCGTCACCGCATCGCAATAACGCGGTTATGTGACGGGATTGACCCGCTGTGTCAGGGGGTGGATAACTTCCGGAGGGGGTCCCCTAGCCCACGGAGTCGTAGATGAGCGATGTGGCCGCGGCCAGGCTGGTCGGACGCGACGGCGAGATGCGGATCCTGCGGGAGGTCATGACCCACCCGCCCTCCGTCGCGCTGGTCGAAGGCGAGCCGGGCATCGGCAAGACCCGGCTGGTGCGCGCCGCGGCGGCGCAGACCTGCGGGCCCGGCCGTACCCTCCTCCTGGGCCACTGCCACCAGCTGCGCGAGCCGTTCCCGTACGGGCCGGTCTTCGAGGCGCTGCGCGACCTGCCGCAGGAGCGGCTCGGCGAGCTCAGCCCCGTCACCGGGGCGCTCCACGCGCACCTGCCCGAGCTGCTGCCCGTGCTGCCGCCCGCGCCGCCGCCGCTCGCCGACCCGGGGGCCGAGCGCCACCGGCTGTTCCGGGCGGTGCGCGAGCTGCTGGCCGCGGCCGGCCCCGCCGTACTGATCATCGAGGACCTGCACTGGGCCGACGACGGCACCCAGGACCTGTTACGGTTCCTGACCGGCCGCCCGCCCGAAGACCTGGCCCTGGTGCTGACCTACCGCCGGCCCGCCACCGGGCTGCCCCTCGGTTACGCCAACGTCGTCGTCTCCCTCCAGCCGCTCGACGCCCGCGACGTCGGCCTGCTGGCCGCCGCCCTCCTGCATCGCTCCGACCTGCCGCCCGACTTCGCCGGGCGCCTGCACGAACGCACCTCCGGCATCCCGTTCCTGGTCGAGGAGGTGGTGCGGGCGCTGGGCCCGCAGCAGAGCCTGGAACAGCTGCCGGTCCCGCTGATGCTGCGCGAGGCCACCGCCGAGCAGCTGGCCCGCCTGTCCCCCGCCGGGCTGGCCGTCGCCCGCGCCGCCGCCGTCCTGCGCCTGCCGGTCGGCGAGGGCCCGCTGGCCGTCGTCGCCGGCGACCTGGACGGCCTGGTCGAGGCCCTGCGGCTGGGGGTGCTGCACGAGCACGGCGACGGCCGCTACGGCTTCCGCCACCCGCTCGCCCAGGAGGCCGCCTACGCCACCATCCCCGGCCCCGAGCGCCGCCAGGCCCACGAGCGCGCCGTGGCCGCCCTGGCCGACGCCGACCCGCCGCCGCTGGTGCAGCTCACCTTCCACGCGCGGCGCGCGGGCGATCTGAAGGCGTGGCTGGAGTACGGCACGGCGGCCGCGCAACGCGCCGCCGCGATCGGCGACACCCCGCTGGCCGTCGAGGTGATCGAGAGCCTGCTGGCCGATCCCGACCTGCCCGCCTCCGAGCGCGCGCCCCTGGTGCTGCAGCTGAGCAGGCTGGCGATCGCGGGACTGTCGCACCGGCGGGTGATCCGGCTGCTGCGCCACCTGCTGTCGGACGAGGAGCTCTCGCGCGACCTGCGCGGCGAGGCCAGGCTGGCGCTGGGCATGATGCTCTCCTTCCAGGTCGGCGAGGTGGCGACCGGACGCCCGGTCCTCAAAGCAGCCCTGAGGGAGCTGGAGGACCAGCCCGCGCTGGCCGCCCGCGGCTGGGCCAGCCTGGCCATGCCGGGCTGGGGCGGCGAGCACGTGTCGGTCCAGGAGGAATGGATGGCGCTGGCCGAACGGCTGGCCGCCGCGGGCGGCGACCCGGAGCAGAGCACCGCCGTGCAGGCCAACCGGGCCGCGCTGGCGATGGCGATGGGCTCGCCCGAGGTGCTGGAGCTGGCTCCGCGCCTGCCCGTGCACGACCCGTCGGCCGCCGTGCGGCGCCAGGTGGCCCGCGCCTACTGCAACCTGTACGACCTGTCGGCCACGCTGGGCCTGTTCACCCTGGCCAAGGAGTACGGCAGCGTCGGCATGCCGCTGGCCGAGGAGGTGGGTGCGCCCTTCCCCGCCTTCCTCGCGCAGGGGGTGGCGCTGCGCATCGACTGGATGACCGGCCGGTGGGAGGGACTGGCCGCGCGGGCCGCCGCGCTGGTCGAGGAGACCGCCGACCTGCCCTTCAGCGGCGTCGAGGCGCATCTGGTGCTGGGCTGGCTGTCGATGGCCGCCGGCGAGTGGACCGAGGCCGAGAGCCACCTGGCCGCCGCCGGGGTCAACCAGCCCGACTCCATCTACGTGCCGATGGTCTTCGCCGCCTGGGCGGGCATGATCGAACTGCATCTGGCCAGGGGCAATCCGCAGGCGGCCGCGCGGGAGGCGGATCTGGCCGTCGAGAGGCTGCGGCGCAAGGGGGTGTGGGCCTGGGGCGACCAGCTGGTGCCCGCCGCCGTCTCGGCCTACCTGGCCGTGGAGCGCTCCCACGAGGCCACCGTGCTGGTCGAGGAGCTCGCGCAGGGCATCGAGGGCAAGATGGCGCCCTCGGCCGGCGCTGGGCTGCATCTCGCGCGCGGCCTGCTCGCCTCCGGCGATCCCCGTCGGGCCGCCGAGTACTACGCCAGGGCCCGCGGCGCCTACGCCGCCATGCCCCAGCCGTACGCGGCCGCCAGGGCCGGCGAGGCCGAGGCGGGGGCGCTGCTGGCGCTGGGTGACCGTACGGCGGCGGCGAACGTGCTGGCCGAGGCGGCGGAACGGTTCGCGGCTCTGGGCGCGACCAGGGACGCCGCCCGGTGCAGGCACGCCCTGCGGGAGTACGGCGTGGCCGCACCCGCGCCCAGGCGCACCGGGGTGCTGTCCCAGCGCGAACGGGAGGTCGCCCGCCTCGTCGCGCTGGGCCGTACGAACAAGGAGATCGCCGAGGTGCTGTTCCTGTCGAGACGCACTGTCGAGACCCACGTCGCGACCCTCCTGCGCAAACTCGGCGTGCGATCGAGAACCGAGATCGTGGTTCCGGCTGAGGATCAGTCAGCCGGAACCACGACGGGCGATCACTAGACGGTGATGCTCCACCAGTCCAGGATTCCGGTGTCACCGGCGTAGACGTCCTCGATGTACAGGACCCAGGTGCCGGCCGCCTGCTGGGTCACCGGCACCGAGAAGGTGCGGGTGCCGAAGACGGAGCAGGAGGTGCCGCCGGGGGCCCGGAGCTGGTACCACGTGCCGTTCGGGCCGCGCAGCCAGATCCCCAGGTCCTCGATGCAGGTGTGGTTGCTGGTCACCGAGAGCTGGACCGGCGACTGCGCCGTCCCTGTCGCGGTGGAGGTGATCGGCGACTGGATGTAGGTGTAGTCGCGGATCGTGTAGTTGGTGTCGTTGCGGAAGGTCCGCCCTGGCTGGGTGCCCTGGACGGTCAGCGAGTAGACGGTGGTCTTGCTGCCGCTCGCACCGGCGCCGGTGATCGTCACCTGGTAGCTCCCCGCGGGGGTGGAGGCCGTGGTGCTGATCGTCAGCGTGCTGGCGTTGCCGCTGGTGACGCTGGCCGGGTTGAACGAGGCGGTGGCCCCGCTCGGCAGCCCGGAGGCGCTGAGGTTGATCGTCTGCGCGTTGCCCTGGGTCGTCTGCGTGGTCACCTGGGTGGTGACCGCCTGGCCGGCCTGGACGCTGCCGCTGGACGGGTTGGTGGCGATGGAGAAGTCCTGGCCGGGAGTGGAGGTCCCGACGGCGAGCTTCCAGATCGCGTAGGCCGCCGCGTCGGCCGCCCGGTCCAGCACGGTGTCGTTGATGTTGCTGACGGTGTCGCACGCCGCGTGGTAGCAGCGGTCGTAGGCCTGTCCGGCCGTACCGCCCCACTTGGCCGCCTGCGCCGTGGTCTTGGTGTAGCTGGCGCCGGCGGCGACACCGGAGGTGGCGATGCCCGCGTTGCGGAAGGAGGCGTCGTCGGAGCGGTTGGCGCCCTCGGTGTTCTCCTCCGGCTGCAGGCCGAGGGCGTCGTAGAACGCCTTCAGGTGCTGCGCCGCGGTGGTGGTGATGTTGTTGATGAAGTAGCCGCCGTTGGGCGAGCCCACCATGTCGTAGTTGTGGTAGACCTGGATCGCCTGCCGCTCGGCGGTGGTGAGGGAGGCCACGTAGCCCTCGGAGCCGTTCAGGCCCTGCTCCTCGTCACTCCACCAGCCGAACCTGACGTGCTTGGCCATCGTGGGGTTCTTCGCGGCCAGCGTCAGGGCGACCTCCAGCAGTGCGCTGGAGCCCGACGCGTTGTCGTTGATGCCGGGGCCGGCCGAGACGCCGTCGAGGTGGGCGCCGGCCATGATCACCTGGTTGGTGTCACCGCCCGGCCAGTCCGCGATCAGGTTGGGTCCCGCGCCGGAGGTGCAGGTGGAGCCGCAGTTCTGCCGCCTGGTCGTGTAGCCGGCCGCCTGCAGCTTCTGCTCGATGTAGGTGACGCTGGCGGTGTAGCCGGGTCCCGTCGAGCGACGGTTGCCGCCGTTGTTGGCGGCGATCGTCCCGAACTGGTTCACGTGCGCCTTGACGTTGGCCAGGCTGATGTCCGGCGGGTCGGTCGGGGATGGCCCGGAGCCGACACGCAGGGAGTAGGTGGCCGTGTGCGTGGCCGTCTGGCCGGTGCCCGTGATCGTCACCGTGAAGGTGCCCGCGGGGGTCTGTGCGGACGTGGAGATGGTCAGCGTGCTGGAGTTGCCACTGGTCACGCTGGCCGGGCTGAAGCTCGCGCTCGCCCCTGAGGGCAGGCCGCTCGCGGTCAGGTTCACCGTCTGCGCGTTGCCCGAGGTCGTCTGGGTGCCGACCGTGGTGGTGGCGGACTGGCCCGGCTCGACGGTGCCCGAGGCCGGGTTGGTCGAGATCGAGAAGTCCTGGGACGGCGCCTGGCAGGTGGGCTCGCCGGACTGGACCGGGACGCTCACCGCGTTCCAGGCGGCCTTGGTCGTGGCGCACTCGACGCTGTTGGCGCCGTAGAGCTCCACCGCCGCGGCCAGGCTGGCGCTGCGCACGTTGGCGTAACGCCAGGACGAGGTCTTACGGCCGAGCGCGCCCATGAAGATCTTGCCGGCCTTCTGGATGCCGATTCCGGTGACAGAGGAAGGTCCACCGGAGCAGATCGGGCTGTTCGGCTTGCCGCCGCCGGGGCTGGAACCCTCGGCGAGCAGATAGAACCAGTGGTTCAGCGGTCCGGCCGCGGCGTGCACCTCGGTGTTGGGGATGCTGCTGGACCAGCAGTTCGGGTCGCCGACGCGGCTGGGGTCGTGCATGTACCTGATCGGGCCCTGGCCGACGAGGTTGACCTCCTCGCCCACCTCGTAGTCCGCCGGGTCGTTGGCGTTGCCGGCGTAGTGCTCGGTGAGCGCGCCGAAGATGTCGCCGGTGCCCTCGTTGATGCCGCCGTTCTCGTTGCCGCTTCCGGCACCGCCCGGCGTCGTCTGGAAGATGGCGTGGCCGTACTCGTGGGCGACCACGTCCATCGGGGTCACCTGGCGCTGGCTGTCCTGGGAGCGGCCGAAGTTGGTGTAGCTGCCGTTCCAGTAGGCGTTGACGTCCGCGAGGCCGACGCGGGCCGGGAAGCCCCTGCCGGCGCCGTCGATGCCGTTGCGGCCGAGCCACTCGCTGAGCATCTTCCACTCGGTCTGCGCGCCGTACAGCGTGTCGACGCAGGCGGTCTCCAGGTTGGTGCCCTGGCCGTTGCCCCAGACGTCGTCGGGACCGGTGTAGGCCGAGCCGTTCTGGCCGCCGCACTGGAGGCCGGGACGGCTGGTGTCGACCATGCGGTAGGTGCCGCTGGCCTGGCTGGTGTCGATCGTGACGCTGCCGTTGTAGTAGCCGCTGCCCGAGCCGGCCAGGGCGCTCTGCGCGCCCGCCTTGACGCTGACCGGCCCCTGGACGGCGGCGCGCGTGCCGAAGCTGCTCAGGCGCACCTCGTCGTAGGAGTCGGCGATCGCGCCCGACCTGGCGTCGACGAAGACGTGCTGCTTGCTCGGCTTGCCCGCGGCGACGCCGTGCACGACGGTCTCCCAGGCCAGGATCGGCTGCGCGCCCCAGGCCAGTACGACCAGCCTCGGGGCCTCGGCCAGGTCGACCTTGTCCAGCTTGCCGCGCGAGATCCTCGCCGCGCGCTCGGCGTTGACCCTGGGCCGGATGCCCAGGTTCTCCGGGCTCGGCCCGCTGGCCGCGGTGGTGTCCTGCACCTTGCCTTCCGAGTCGGTCACCACGACCGCGTCGCCGCCCACGACGGGCAGGCCCTTGTAGGTCCTGTCGTAGGAGACGTAGAACATGCCACTGGCGCCGGCCGTGACGGCTCGGCGCCAGTAGGTCTCGTCGGGTCCCTTGCGTAAGGCGTCGAGGCCGCTGGAGACGGCCTGGTCGGCCGCCGCGGCGGCACGCGCCCCGGGGTCGGCTGCGGTCAGGCTGGGTCGGGGATCCTTCGGCGGTGCCGCCGCCACGGCGGCAGGGGAGATCGCCAGGGCGGCTGTGGTGGCCAGCCCGGCGACAGCCGCGAGGAGGGCTTGTCGTCTCACTCGCCAGCTCCTTTCATGGTTGCCTCCGCGCCTGACCCTCGTGGGGGCAGGCGCGGACGCTATCTGGGGGGTGAGGTGAGCTAGGCTCACCTGGCGGCTTGACCGTAGATCCTCACTGGGTGGCAGGACATCCGTATCGGGATCGGTATCCGTACGTAAAAGCCGCCCCACTGGGCGATCTCCGAGGATTACGTACTCCTCGGAACGGTGCGTAGGCCCCCCTGAGGGATCTTCCTTACTGCCTGTCCTGACTGGGAGGATGCACATACAATCGCGCCGGTGAGCCCGCAGCGCAGCAATCGCCTGGCCCTCATCGAGGGCACCCTGCGCTGCCTGGAGCGCCTGCCTCCCGAGCGCATCACGGCCCGGGTGATCGCCGAGGAGTCGGGCGCGAACGCGGCCTCGATCAGCTACCACTTCGGCTCCAAGGACGACCTGATCACCGAGGCCGTCATCCTCGGCCTGGACCGGTGGCTGTCGCGCATCGCCGACGAGCTGACCTCCGTGCCGAAGCCCGAGCGGCCGCGCCGGGCGGGCGACCTGCTGGAGACGAGCCGCCGCTCCGGCCTGGCCGCCCACCTGCTCACCTCCCTGGCCAAGGCGCAGCACGACGAGCGGGTCAGGAGCCTGCTCGCCGACGGCTTCCTGCGCACACGCCCGGCGCTGGCCGCCGTCCTCGGCCTGGGCGACGACCCGGCCGGCCACGACGCGGCCGGGCTGGTGCTGGCGATGTTCAACGGCCTGCTGTTCCAGTCGCTGCTCGACCCCGCGCTCGCACTGGAGGGCACCCGCATGCGCCAGGCCCAGGCCCGGCTGCGTACGGCACTGCCGCAGGCGGGAACCTGAGCCACGCCCGCGGCTCCGGAGGAGCGGGCGTGGCTTCCTCCCGCGTGGACCCCGCGTCAGAATGAATCATGGCCGCCAGCCCGCTCGCCGAAGGCGATCCCCAGCGGATCGGCGGCTACGTCCTGGCGGGGCGGCTCGGCGCGGGCGGCCAGGGGGTGGTGTTCGAGGGGTACGGCCCCGATCGTGCCCGCGTGGCGATCAAGGTGCTTCACGCCGACGTGGCCATGCTGCGCCCGATGAACGGGGAGGTGGCCGCGCTCCTGCGGGTGGCTCCCTTCTGTACGGCCCGCATCATCGAGTTCGATCTCGACGCCGCCCGGCCGTACCTCGTCAGCGAGTTCGTCCCCGGCCCCAGCCTGCGCGCGGTCGTCCAGGAGCACGGGCCGTTGCGCGGCGAGGAGCTGTATCGGCTCGCCGTGGGGACGGCCACCGCGATGGTGGCCGTTCACAACGCCGGGGTCGTGCACCGTGACCTGAAGCCGGACAACGTGCTGCTCGGCCCCGGCGGTCCGCGTGTGATCGATTTCGGCATCGCCCGGCTGCTCACCGGCCCGGTCTCCTCCGGCGCCCACGGTCCCGTCGGCACGCCGGTGTACATGGCACCCGAGGTGCTGCGCGGCTCGGCGGCAGGTCAGGCGGCGGACGTGTACGGCTGGGCTGCCGTGATCCTCTACGCCGCCACCGCCCGCCTGCCGTACCGGGCCCACGCGCCCTATGCCGAGCTGCCGGAACCCGTGCGCTCGCTCGTCCTGTCCGGGCTGGCCGAACACCCCCAGGACCGGCCGGACAGCCGCGACCTGCTCCTGCGGCTGCTCGACCACCGCCCGGACCCGGCTCGCCTGATGGAGGCGGGACGCGCGGCGGCCGGCGTGATCGGCCCGCGCGACAGCGCCGAGGATCCGCCGCTGGGCGAGCGCGCGGAGCGGGTCTTCCGGGCGCTGCCCCCGGCCGAGCAGGCCGCGGCCGCCGGGGTGCTGCTGCGATTACTGGGCCCGGACGACCGGCTCAGGACCGCGCCCACGGACGAACTCGGCGACGACCCCGCCGTACGCGCCGTCGTCGAGGCTTTCGCGCGCGCCGGAATCCTGACCACGTCCGGCGACGGCGTCGCCATCGCCGCCCCCGCCCTGCCGGTGGCCTGGCCCCGGCTGACCGGCTGGCTCGACGAGGAAAGGCCCGGGCAGGCCGACCACCACCGCCTGCGCGAGGCGGCGCGCATGTGGGCGGCCAACGGCCGCAGGGACGCCGACCTCGACCAGGGCTCGGCGCTCGAACGCGACAACCGCTGGGCGGCGGGAGCCAGGCGCAACCTGAGGCTCAACCCCCTCGAACGAGACTTCCTGGCAGCGTCGTCCGCCCTGGCCGGACGGCGGGTGCGGCGCCGCCGGCTCCTGCTGATCACTCTCGCGCTGCTGCTGTCGCTGACAGCGGTCCTGGCCACGCTGGCCGAGAGCCAGCGCCGGGTCGTCGTCGCCCAGCGCGACGAGGCGATCGCCCGCGGCCTGGCGGCGCGTGTGCCCTCCCTGCGCACCCTCGCCCCGTCCACCGCCCAACTGCTCAGCGTGGCCGCCTGGCGCATCTCGCCCGTGGCCGAGGCGCGCACGAGCGTGCTGTCGTCACTCGCTCAGCCGCAGGTGGCGCTGGGGATCAAGGGGGCGTATCTCGCGGTCGCCGACCACGGCCGCGTCCTGTCGTGGGACAGCGACCGGGCGGAGATCTGGGACCCCGGTTCGCGCACCCGGGTCGCCACGATCGGCTCACCCGGGTGCTGCACGAACGCCTTCCTCAGCCCCGGCGCCTCCACGCTCCTGACCATCGACGCGTCGCAGACCGTCACCCGCGTCTACGACGTGCGAAGCGGCAGGCTCCTCGGCGAGGATTCCGCGCCCGGCAACAGCGCCGCCTTCAGCGCCGACGGCCGCCGCGCGGCGACCTTCACCTACGCCTCCGGCAGGCCGGTCACCGTGTTCGACCTCACGCGCGGCAACCGGGTGGCGGACGTGACCAGGAAGAACGTCATGGCGGTCGCCCTGTCCCCCGACGCCTCCACGCTGGCCATCGCCGTCGAAGGGCGGCGGGTGGAACTGGTGGACCTCGCCTCGGGGCGGACGACTCGCGCGTTCACGGTGCCCGAGACGGCCGAGGAGGTCGAGCAGGCGAGCGAGCAGGAGGTCCGCAGGCTGAGGTTCACCGCCGACGGGACCACGCTCGTCTCGAACAACGGCGAGCTCCGCTTCTGGGACCCCTCCTCCGGTGCCGAGCGTGTGGATCACGTAGGCGCCGGTCACATCACCCACCAGTTCGCGCTCGACGCGAGCGGCCGATGGCTGGCGACCGCCGACGGGCAGAGCGTGCGGTTGTGGGATCTGCGCACCGGCCGCTCGACGACCGTCATGTCCCCGCTGCCGCAGGCAGCCGACGAGATGGCCTTCGCCCAGGAGGCCCGCAGCCTGGTGATCCTGCCCAGGACGGGCGAACCGCTGGCCGTCGACCTCGTCCCCTACACGGCTCCCCCGCGACTGCACGGCATGGGCGGGGAAGCCACCGGCGCCGCCCTGTCGACGCGGTCCGGCCGGATCGCCATGACGGCACCGGACGGCATCCGCGTCTGGGACCTGCACTCACGCCGCCAGATCGGCCCCACGACCGTCTACACCTCTCCCAGCTCCTCTTCCTCTGAGCCGAAGAGCACGTCCGCCTGCACCGGAGGCGACGACCCGTTCCGTGAGGTGGACCTCAGCCCGGACGGCACCCTCCTGGCCGCCATCACCCCCGACGACGCGGTTCGCGTCAGCGAGGTCGGCACCGGCCGCGAGGTGGCCCGTCTCGTCGACCGCCCCGCCCGCCGGCCGGGCGACACGTGGGGGCAGCAGGCCGTCGCCTTCAGCCCGGACGGCAGGACGCTGGTCGCCTCCGGAGCCCACCGCGTCCCGCCCGGATGCCACCGGGCGGAGCTCGTCACCCAGACCTGGACAGCAGCCTCCGGATGGCGGCGCGCCCACACCACGCCCGGCGTCCGGGGCCCGTTCGCCTTCACCCCGGACGGCACCGAACTCGTGGCGCTGGACAACGACGGCCTCGTCCTCATCGACCCCGCCACCGGGCGGCTCCGATGGCGCACCGACACGAGCCACCTTGTCATCGGCCTGACAGGGCTCACCCCGGACGCCCGATCCGCGCTCGTGCCCGCCGACGCCCTCCACCAGGTGGAGCTCGGGACGGGCAGGCTGCTCGAATCCCCGCTCACCGGGGCCGACGGCGTGGATTCCACCGCCCCCGCCCCGGACGGCCGCACCCTGGCGACGGCCGACCGGGGCAACCGCATCCGGCTGCTCGACGCCCCCACGGGGGCCGTGTCGGACCTGGCCTTTCCTGGATGGGACGACTCCGTGCTCGCGCTGGGCTTCTCCCCTGACGGGCGCACCCTGCACGCCGTGACCAGCACGGGCATCGTGTATTCGCACATCACGGACGCCGAGCGAGCGGTGGAGCTGCTGTGCGCCCGCGTGGGACGGCAGCTGACGCGGGGTGAGTGGGAGCAGCACCTGCCGGGGGTGCCCTACCGTGACGTCTGCTGACCGCTCGGCGGCTGTCGCGGGTCCTGGGGCTGTCGCGGGTCCTGGGGCTGTCGCGGGTCCGGGCGTCAGGGGCTCGGAGGGGCTGTCTGCGCGGGGTCGTGTCGACACCGCCGTCACGGGCGCCGACCCCCCGCTCGGACAGGTCAAGCTCCTAGCCGGGCGCTACGCAGTGACCACCCGTCACCCGACCTCCTCCTTGGCCAGGCGCGGAATGTCCGCCACGTCGTAATACACCGGCAGGCCGCGCCGCCGCGCGGTGGCGACGTCCTGGTCGGCCCCCGCCGAATCGCCGGGCAGCCGCAGCACGGCGTCGCAGTGGCCGAGCAGCCGGTCGGCGGCCGGATAGAGCACCTGGTCGGCCAGCGGATCAGTGGGCCCCGCACCAGCGGAGTGCAGCACCGGCAGCGCGATCCACTCGCCGATCACCGGCAGATGACCGGCGGCGAAGATCGGCCACGCGGCGGCCTCCAGCCGGGCGAGGTTGGCCGCCATGGCCTGCGGATCGCCGCCGGTCCCGGAACGATACGGTCCGGCGATCAGGATGAGCATGGGCTTGTCTGTCATGACCGCTACAATACATGCATAAACGTGCAAGAACAGGAGACAACGTGAATGCTAGCCGCTGAGAGACGCGACCACCTGCTCGAACTCCTCGCCCGCCAGGGCAAGGTCGTCGCCAAAGATGTCGCCGCCGACCTGGGCATCTCCGAAGACAGCGTGCGGCGTGACCTGCGCGACCTCGCCGCCGAAGGTCTGTGCCAGCGCGTCTACGGCGGCGCGTTGCCCGTCTCACCCGCCGTGGCCGACTACGCGGCCCGGCAGACCGTGACCCCGGACGGCAAGCGCAAGGTCGCCTCCGTCGCCGCGGGGCTGGTACGGCCCGGCGGCGCGGTGATCCTCGACGGCGGCACCACCGCCCTCGCCGTCGCCCACGCGCTCCCGAAGGAGCTCTCCTGCACGGTGATCACCCACAGCCCCACGATCGCCGCCGCCCTGCTCGATCACCCGCGGGCAGAGTTGTTCCTGCTCGGCGGCCGCGTCTTCAAGCACTCGGCCGTCACCTGCGGAGCCGCCGCGGTCGAGGCCGCGCAGAACGTCTCCGCGGACCTGTGCCTGCTCGGCGTCACCGGCGTCCACCCCGAGGTGGGCCTGACCACGGGAGACGCAGAGGAGGCGGCGATGAAGCGCGCCCTGTCCGCACGGGCGGCTGACACGTACATCCTCGCCTCCTCGGAGAAGCTCGGGACCGCCTCGCGCTTCCGCGTACTGCCGTGGGAGAAGGTCAGCGGCGTGATCACCGACGCCGACGCGCACCACCCGGTCGTCGAACAGGTCAAGGCGCTCGGAGTGGAGGTCCTTACGGCAAGCTGAGCATCAACCCATCGCCTCTCAGAGGCATACGACCAACAGCCGCTCCCCCGGACCCTTGATGCAGCCAGTCGGTTGCCATAAGATGGCAACCGACTGGTTGCTATGTGCTGGAGGCTGCGATGGCGTTCCCCGACCGGATCGAGCGAAGCGTGCTGCTCGCCAGCACGCCCGAGCAGGTATGGGCCGCGCTCACCACGTGCGAAGGCCTGTCGTCCTGGCTCGGCGAGAACGTGACCATCGACCTGCGGCCCGGCGGATCCGCCCAGCTGACCGTCAGCAGCGGGCGCACCGTCGACATGCGGGTCGAACGGGTCGAGGAACCGGTGGTGTTCGGGTTCACCTGGCGGCTCCCCGATCTTCCCGACGACGATCCGCGCCGCACCTACGTCGAGTTCACCCTCGAAGCGTCCGGCTCCGGCACACGCCTGCGGGTCGTCGAGACCGGCTTCGCTCAGATGCCGGACGGCTTCCGCGGCAAAGCCTACGAAAGCCACGCCGAAGGATGGGCGGGCAAGCTCGACGCATTGGCCCGTCGCCTTGACGCCGCCTGACATCGAGGCGATCGCGGAGCAGGTCTTCCAAGCCCTGGCCGACCCCACGCGCCGAGCGATCCTGGCCAGGCTGGCGGCACACGGCCCAGCCACGGCCACCGACCTGGCCGATCACCTCCCGATCACGCGGCAGGCGATCGCCAAACACCTCGCCCTGCTGACGGACGCGGGTCTGGTGAGCCCGGAACGCGGCGAGTGGCGGCGAGTGCGTTACCGGCTCCATTCCGCACCCGTCCGGCTCGCGCAGCAGTTCCTGGCAGCGCTGGCCCACGACTGGGACGACCGCCTCCAGGCGCTCGGCGAGCATCTCGACAGCAGTACGCCACTCCCGCGCCACAACGACCAGCGTCCGGACTGAAAGGACCTCTCCATGACAACTACAGCGGACTACCAGACGACCGTGCGGGCGAAAGCTTCCCCTGACGCCCTCTTCGACGCGCTCACCACCGTCACGGGCCTGGCCGCCTGGTGGAATCCAGCCACCGGGTCCGGCGTGACCGGCGGCGAGCTCCGGTTTCACATGAACGCCTCCCATCCCCTCGTGATCCACGTCGAGGAGGCGACCCGGCCGTCGTCGGTGCGATGGACCGTCGTGGACTGCCCCTTCCTGCCCGACTGGGTCGGCACCAGGCCCACGTTCACCATCACCCCGGGCGACGGAGACACAACCGAGCTCTTCTTCCGCCACCGGGGCCTGAGTGAGGAGCTCGAGTGTTTCGGCATGTGCACCCGCAGCTGGCAGCACTACATGTCGAGCCTGCGCGACTACCTGGAGGTCGGCGACGGAAGCCCGCTCGGCAGCCCCGGAGACCTCGCCCGCCGACAAGCAACGTCCATCCGCTAGGAGGGGCCTCTCACGTGCGTTCAGGCTGCGGGGGCGCCTCTGGCCACGGATAGTCTCGTCACCGGTTTGCCTGGCCATAGCCCTCGGGGCGTCGAGGACCGAAGAACCACGCACAGCCTGAACCCTCTACCGAAGGCGCCCCGGCCCAGTCTTGAGGGCGCACACCCGCGAACCCGCACGGGTTGCCGATGGTCCCCAGGCCATCGACCTCGGGGGTGTGGGGGTGGGCCGAAGGACCACCCCCACCGGGCACAGCCCGAGCCCGCCGGCGCCGAAGGCGCACGACCCCGCGAGGCCCATGCCCGAAGGCGCGCGACCCCGCGAGGACCGAGCTGTCAGCCGCCGAGGCAGTTGGCCCCAAGGAGCTGCTTCAAGTCCCCCATCAGCGCCGGCGATGGCGTCACCCGGTACCGGTCCTCCACGCGCAGCACGGTGGTGCGGGGCCCGTTGTGCACCTGGAGGTGCACCTCCGAGGTGCCCGGGTGCGTGGTGAGGATCTCCTTCAGCCGCGACACCACCGGCGGAATGCACTTCTGCAAGGTCATCGACACCAGCAGCGGCCCCCCGGCCTCCACGGTGAGGTCGGGCGCCGACACCTCCATCGCGATGATCTTGGCCACGTCTTCCCGCTTGTCGATCCGCCCCTTGACGAACACGATCGCGTCCTCGGCGAGGATGGTGGAGCACAGCTGGTAGGCCGACGGGAAGATCATCACCTCGATCGCGCCTTCGAGGTCCTCCAGCTGGGTGAGCACCCAGGTGTCACCCTTCTTGGTGACCTTGCGCTGCACCCCGGACAGGATGCCGCCCACGGTGACGATCTGCCCGTCGGGCCGGGATTCGTCCTGGAGCGCGGCGATGGAGCAGTCGGCCCCGGCGGAGAGGATGTGCTCGACGCCGAGCAGCGGGTGGTCGGAGACGTAGAGGCCGAGCATCTCGCGTTCGAACTGCAGCAGGGTGGTCTTGTCCCACTCCCCGACGGGGATCTGCACGTCGAAGGTCTGGTCTTCGCCGTCCTCGACGGCGCCGAACAGGGAGTCCTGGCCGATGGCCTCGTTCTTCTTGATGTCGATGATGGCGTCGACGGCCTGTTCGTGCACCATGACCAGGCCCTTGCGGACGTGGCCGAGCGAGTCGAAGGCTCCGGCCTTGACGAGCGACTCGATGACGCGCTTGTTGCAGACGATCGCGGGCACCTTGCGCAGGAAGTCCTTGAACTCGGCGAAGCGCCCCTTCTCCTTGCGCGCGCCGATGATGCCGTCGACGACGTTGCCGCCGACGTTGCGGATGGCCGACAGGCCGAAGCGGATGTCGGTGCCGCGCGGGGTGAAGTCGAAGTCGGAGTCGTTGACGTCGGGCGGCAGGACCTTGATGCCCATGCGGCGGCATTCGTTCAGATACAGCGCCGACTTGTCCTTGTCGTCCTTGACCGACGTGAGGAGCGCCGCCATGTATTCGGCCGGATAGTTGGCCTTCAGGTAGGCGGTCCAGTAGGAGACCAGGCCGTAGCCGGCCGTGTGGGCCTTGTTGAAGGCGTAGTCGGAGAACGGCAGCAGGATGTCCCACAGCGCCTTGATGGCCGCCGCGGAGAAGCCGTTGTCCTGCATGCCCTTCTCGAAGAACTCGAACTGCTTGTCGAGCTCGGACTTCTTCTTCTTGCCCATCGCCCGCCGCAGCAGGTCGGCGCCGCCGAGGGAGTAGCCGGCGACCTTCTGGGCGATGGCCATGACCTGCTCCTGATAGACGATCAGGCCGTAGGTCGTGGACAGGATCTCCGAAAGCGGCTCTTCGAGCTCGGGGTGGATCGGGGTGATGTCCTGCTGGGCGTTCTTGCGCAGGGCGTAGTTGGTGTGCGAGTTGGCGCCCATCGGGCCGGGACGGTAGAGCGCCAGGGCGGCGGAGATGTCTTCGAAGTTGTCGGGCTTCATCAGCCGCAGCAGGGTGCGCATGCCGCCGCCGTCGAGCTGGAAGATGCCCAGGGTGTCGCCGCGCGCCAGGAGTTCGTAGGCCTTGACGTTGTCGAGCGGGAGGGCCAGCAGGTCGATCTTCTCGCCCCGGCCGGACTCGATCATCTTGATGCAGTCGTCGATGATCGTGAGGTTGCGCAGGCCCAGGAAGTCCATCTTGAGCAGGCCGAGCGACTCGCAGGTCGGGTAGTCGAACTGCGTGATGATCGCGCCGTCGGAGTCGCGGCGCATGATCGGGATGTAGTCGGTCAGCGGTTCCGACGACATGATGACGCCCGCGGCGTGCACGCCGGTCTGGCGGATCAGGCCCTCCAGGCCGCGCCCGAGATCGATCGTCGCCTTGACGTCGACGTCCTCCTCGTAGAGCTTGCGCAGCTCTCCGGCCTCGTTGAAGCGCTGGTGCTCCTTGTCGAAGATGCCCGACAGCGGGATGTCCTTGCCCATCACGGCGGGCGGGAAGGCCTTGCTGATGCGGTCGCCGAGCGCGTAGGGGTAGCCCAGGACGCGTCCGGCGTCCTTGACGGCGGCCTTGGCCTTGATGGTGCCGAAGGTGGCGATCATGGCGACCTTGTCGGCGCCCCACTTCTCGGTGACGTACCTGATCACGTCGGCGCGCCTGCGCTCGTCGAAGTCGATGTCGACGTCGGGCATGGAGACACGTTCGGGGTTCAGGAACCGCTCGAAGATCAGTCCGTGGGGGATCGGGTCGAGGTCGGTGATGCCCAGGGCGTAGGCGACCAGGGATCCGGCGGCCGATCCACGGCCGGGTCCGACCCGGATGCCGTTGTTCTTGGCCCACATGATGAAGTCGGCGACCACGAGGAAGTAGCTCGGGAAGCCCATCTGGATGATGACGCCGAGTTCGTTCTCGGCCCAGGCGCGGTGCTCCTCGTCGACGCCTTCGGGGAAGCGCCGGGCCAGGCCCTCCCACGTCTGCTGCCGGAAGTACTCCTCCTCGGTCATGCCCTCGGGCACGGGGAAGGTCGGCATGAGGTTCTTGAACTCGAAGAACCCGGTGGGGTCGACCTTCTCGGCGACGAGCAGGGTGTTGCGGCAGCCTTCCTGCCAGAACTCGTCGTTGGCGTGGATGGCGCGCATCTCGTCGGCGGTCTTGATGTAGTAGCCGGAGCCGTCGAAGCGGAAGCGGTCGGGGTCGGACAGCTGCTTGCCGGTCTGGATGCACAGGAGCGCGTCGTGGGAGGCGGAGTCGGCCTCGTAGGTGTAGTGGGAGTCGTTGGTCACCAGCGGCGGGATGCCGAGCTCGCGCGAGATGCGCATCAGCCCGTCGCGGACGCGGCGCTCGATGTCGAGCCCGTGGTCCATGACCTCCAGGAAGTAGTTGTCCTTGCCGAAGATCTCCTGGTACTTCGCCGCCGCCTTCACGGCCTCGTCGTACTGCCCCAGCCGCAGGCGGGTCTGCACCTCACCCGACGGGCAGCCGGTGGTCGCCATCAGTCCGTCGGAGTGTTCGGCCAGCGTCTCGGCGTCCATGCGCGCCCACTTGCGCACGAAGCCCTCGGTGTAGGCGCGCGAGGAGAGCTTCATCAGGTTGTGCAGGCCCGACTTGTTGCGCGCCCAGATCGTCATGTGGGTGTAGTAGCCGCCCGCGGAGACGTCGTCGCTCTTCTGCGAGGGCTCGCCCCACAGCACCGGCTTCTTGTTGTGGCGCATCTCGGGCGCCACGTAGGCCTCGATGCCGATGATCGGCTTGATGCCGGCGGCGGTCGCCTGCTTGTAGAAGTCGTTGGCGCCGTGCATGTTGCCGTGGTCGGTGATCGCGATGGCCGGCATGCCCAGGTCGCCGACCTGTTTGAACATCTGCTTGAGGCGCGCCGCCCCGTCCAGCATCGAATACTCGGTGTGCACATGAAGGTGAACGAACGAGTCACTGGACGTCATGGAGCGGAGACCCCCTCAAGCTAGAGATGTGCGGCTCTGACTCTAGTGGCCCCGACCGACAGTCCGGCGCAGCCTCGCGAGACGCTGACGATCTGTACGGCACGCACCGACCTTCCCGACACACCGCCCCCTAGGGCGTGTCCGTCACCCTCCTCCCAGCAGCGTCGATATCGTTGCGTAGTGAGTCGATCACGCGTTGACGAAGGCTACGAGCCGTCCCTGGGCAACCGCCAGGTTCAGATGATCGCGATCGGCGGCGCCATCGGCGTCGGCCTGTTCCTGGGCGCCGGAGGACGCCTCGCGGCCGCCGGCCCGGCGCTGGTGTTGTCGTACGCGCTCGCCGGCCTGGCCGCCTTCTACGTCATGCGCGCCCTGGGCGAGCTGGTGCTCTACCGCCCCACCAGCGGCTCGTTCGTGGAGTACGCCGGGGAGTTCATCGGCCCGTGGGCGGCCTTCACCAGCGGCTGGATGTACTGGCTGAACTGGGCCTTCACCGGCATCGCCGAGCTGACGGCGGTCGCCACGTATGTCGGTTACTGGGCGCCCGACTTCCCCAAGTGGCTCACGGCCCTGGTCAGCCTGGCCTTCGTCCTGGTCGTCAACCTCGTCTCCGTCAAGCTCTTCGGCGAGCTGGAGTTCTGGTTCGCGCTGCTGAAGGTGCTGGCGATCTGCGCCTTCCTGGTCGTCGGCCTGGTGATGGTGATCTTCGCGATCGAGGGCGCGGGTCCGGCCAACCTGACCGCGCACGGCGGGTTCTTCCCCAACGGCTTCCCCGTGGTGCTGATGAGCCTGCAGGCGGTGGTCTTCGCCTACGCCTCGATCGAGCTGGTCGGCATCGCGGCGGGCGAGACCGCCGAGCCGCGCAAGGTGATGCCGAAGGCCATCAACGGCGTCGTGTGGCGCATCGCGGTCTTCTACGTCGGCTCGGTCCTCCTGCTGGCGATGGTCCTGCCGTGGACCGCCTACAGCGCCGGAGAGTCGCCGTTCGTGACGGTGTTCGGCAAGCTGGGCATCCCGTGGGCGGCCGACGCGATGAACCTCATCGTCATCACCGCCGCGCTGTCGTCGTGCAACTCGGGCCTGTACTCCACCGGCCGCATCCTGCGCTCGATGGGCTTCAAGGGCGAGGCGCCCGCCTTCACCAGGAACCTGAGCGCCAGGCACGTGCCGTACGGCGGGATCCTGATGACGGCCGCGGTGTTCCTGCTGGGCGTGGCGCTCTACTCCTCCGTGCCGGAGCGGGCCTTCAACATCGCCACCGCCATCGCCTCCCTCGGCGTGATCACCACCTGGGGGACGCTGGTGTACTGCCAGATCATGCTGCGCAGGACCGGTCACCGCTCCAGCTTCCCGATGCCGGGCTCGCCGTACACCAACTGGGGCACGCTGGCCTTCCTGGCGCTCGTGGTGGTGCTGATGGCCTTCGCCGACGCCGACCAGCGGATCGCCTTCTTCTGCATCCCGCTGCTGGCGCTGGCGATCTGGGCGGGCTGGCGCATGATCGGCAGAAGGCGCGTGAACGGACCAGGCGCCTGACCGGAAAACGCCTGGCGTAACGATCTCGACGCCGGGTTATCCTCCCCAAAGAGGCAATCGGGGAGGATGACTCTGGACGCGGCGAACCGCCCATTCACGCATGCCGTACTTTCCGCCGTCCTCGGGGTCGCGCTCGCGCTGACCGCGTTCTGGACGGGCGCTTTCGACGTCGTCGCCTGCAAGGCCCTCGGCATCGGCTGTCCTGACACCACGACGGGCACGCTCCCGCAGGTCAAGCGCCTCACGCCGAAGCAGGCCGCGCTCAGCGGCGCCTACATCGCCCTCGGCGACTCCTTCTCCTCGGGTGAGGGCGTCTACGATCCGGGCGCGCCACCGATCGACCGGGGGGCGGGCCTGTGCCACCGCTCCAGCGGCTCCTACGTGCCGCAGATCACCAGGAGCCACCCGTTCGCCGGCGGCGCCTCGTTCTGGGCGTGCGCGGGCGCGACGACCACGAACCTGCTCAAGGGCCAGCACGGCCACAGCCCCCAGATCGACCGGGTCACGGCCGAGACGAGCCTGGTGACGGTGAGCATCGGCGGCAACGACGCGGGCTTCACCGACGTGCTCAAGGAGTGCATCGTGCGGCTGCCGTGGTCGTCGACGTGCGTCGAGCAGGAGCCGGCCGTGCTCAAGCGCATCGACGACCTGGGCCCGAGGATGCGCGAGGTGCTGCGGGCCATCCGCGACCGGGCGCCGCAGGCCCGTGTCGTCGTGGTCGGCTACCCGCGGATCTTCCCGCGCGACCCGGGCGGGCGGGTCGACAACCTCTCCCCCGACGACCAGCGCTGGCTGAACCGGGTCGGGCGCCGCCTGAACGAGACCATCGGGGCGGCGGTCGCCGAGTTCGACCGCGCGATCGCGGCGTTCAAGGGTCCTGGCAGCGCGGAGTTCGTCGATCCCTACGATGCCTTCGAGGGTCACGAGATCGGCCGCGCCCAGCCGTACATGAACGCCCTGGACGTCAACGTGGAGCGCCTGCTGGTCTACAGCCGCAGCTATCACCCGACCGCGGACGGCTACCGGCGGCTCGGCGAGTTGGTCGCCAGGCAGATCGATTCCGGCCCGAAGCGCCTACTCAACAACCTCACCTTGCCATAAATCATCTCCAATCGGGCAGGCGATTCGCCATGCCGTAAGCCTGGCTCCCACGCGAGTCGCCGATCACCGATCGCTATGGGAGTATCTGTTGGCTTAGAAGGGGGTTTGTGGCCGTTGAGACAGAACCCTGGTCGCCGGATCGCCGGTCGGTACCAACTGCAGGAGCCCATCGGCAGGGGCGGAATGGGCATCGTCTGGCGTGCCCACGACGAACTCCTGGACCGCACCGTGGCGGTCAAGGAGGTGCGTTACAGCAGCGACCTGGGCGAGGAGGTGCAGCTGCTGAACCGGCGCACCATGCGCGAGGCCAGGGCCGCCGCCCGCTTCGAGCATCCCAACGTGATCGTCGTCTACGACGTGATCGAGGAGGACGACCAGCCCTGGATCGTCATGCAGATGGTGCCCTCGCGCTCCCTCGGCACGGTGATCAAGAAGGACGGGCCGCTGCCGTACCGCCGGGTCGCCGAGATCGGCCTGGCCGTCCTCGACGCCCTGCACGGCGCGCACGAGGCCGGGGTGCTGCACCGCGACGTCAAGCCGGAGAACGTCCTGCTGGCCGACGACGGCCGCGTCGTGCTCACCGACTTCGGCATCGCCACCCTGGAGACCGAGA
Organism: Nonomuraea soli; assembly: GCF_013761175.1. Taxonomy (GTDB): domain Bacteria; phylum Actinomycetota; class Actinomycetes; order Streptosporangiales; family Streptosporangiaceae; genus Nonomuraea; species Nonomuraea soli. The sequence continues at coordinate 1,096,020 of NZ_JACDUR010000001.1, read as the reverse complement.
CCCAGCTCACCATGACGGGGCTGGCCGGCACGCCCGCCTTCATCGCGCCCGAGCGGCTCAAGGGCCTGCCCGCGCGGCGCGAGTCCGACCTGTGGTCGCTCGGCGCCACGCTCTACACCGCCGTCGAGGGCCGCGCGCCGCACGAGCGCGGCATGGTCATGGCCACCATGCACGCCGTACTCAACGACGACCCCGCGCCGCCCGCCAAGGCCGGCCCGCTGGCCCCGGTCATCCTGGGCCTGCTCGCCAGAGAGCCTGAGGACCGGCTGTCGTACGGCGACGCGATGCGCAAGCTGCGCGACGTGTCCGCCCCCGAACGGCCCGCCGCTCCCCCGCCGACATTGCGCAATGTGACGCAACGGGCACACACTGAAGTGATGCCGGTAGAGGACGACACGCCCACCGACCCGAACCTGCGTCCGGTGCCGCCCGCCCCCGCGCGCTCCGCCAAGGCCTCCGCCCAGGCGGCCCGCAGCCCCGAGCCTCCCGCACTGCCCGAGACGGGCGCCCGCCTAGCCCCCGAGCGCACGGTGGAGGCGGACCGGCCCGGCAACCGCAAGGTCGGGGCGATCGTCGCCGTGGTCGCCGCCGTGGCGGTCGTGGCGGGCCTGGGAACCTGGCTGGGCATGAAGTCGGCCGGCGACCCCGAGAGCACCGTCACACCGCAGAGCCAGGCCGCGAAGGCCTCCTCGACGCCGTCCTCCACCCCGAGCGCCTCCCAGCAGGCGAGCGAGAGCCCCAGCGCCCCGCCGACCACGGCCGCCCCCAGCCCCACGCCCTCCGCCTCCACGGAGCCGCCCAAGGCGGCGCTGCCCGACGGCTGGAAGATGTACAAGGACGAGTCGGGCTTCCAGGTCGGCCTGCCCAAGGGGTGGGAGCCGTACAAGCGCGAGGGCTCGCAGGTCTTCTTCCGCGGCCCGGGCGCCGCCTCCAACGCGTTCATGGCGATCGACCAGGTCAAGAAGGCCGGTCCCGACCCGGTCGCCGACTGGAAGCGTTCCGACAAGGGCGCCCCCGGCCGTTTCGGGGGCTACAAGCTGGTCGGCATCAAGGCCGTCGACTACATGGAGAAGGCCGCGGACTGGGAGTTCACCTGGGTCACCAACTCGGGCAAGACGCGGGTGCTCAACCGGGGATTCGTCACCAAGGGCGGCATGGGCTACTCGATCTACTGGCACAACCTCGACAGCCGGTGGAAGAAGGACTTCCACTTTTTCGAGACATTTGCCGACACGTTCAAGCCGGCCAAGTAGGTAGGCTTCGCGGGTGGACAGGCACGTCGCCAAGAGGTATCGGCTGATCGAACCCCTCGGCGAGGGCGGGATGGGCATCGTCTGGCGCGCCCACGACGAGCTGCTCGACCGCGTCGTCGCGGTCAAGGAGGTCCGCTACGCCGGGGTCGGCGACCGCCGGCGCGAAGAGCTCAACCGGCGCACCGTCCGCGAGGCCCGAGCCGCCGGCCGGCTCGACCATCCGGCGATCGTCGTCGTCCACGACGTCGTCGAGGAGGACGGGCGTCCCTGGATCGTCATGCAGCTGGTGCCCTCGCGCTCGCTGGCCGCCGCGGTCAAGAGGCACGGCCCGCTGCCGGTGCCCCACGTCGCCCGCGTCGGCCTGGCCGTCCTGAGCGCCCTGCGCGCGGCCCACGCCGGCGGGGTGCTGCACCGCGACGTCAAGCCGGAGAACGTCCTGCTGGCCGACGACGGCCGTGTCGTGCTCACCGACTTCGGCATCGCCTCCTCCGAGTCCGATCCCGCCATGACGGGCACCGGCCACCTCGTCGGCACGCCCGCCTTCATGCCGCCCGAGCGGCTCAACGGGCTGCCCGCGACCCCCGCCTCCGACCTGTGGTCGCTCGGCGCGACGTTGTACACGGCCGCCGAGGGGCGGGCGCCCTTCGGGGGCGACTCGTGGGCCGCCGCCGTCGCCGCGGTGCTGCGCGACAGGCCCGAGCCGCCGCGCCTGGCGGGTCCCCTGGCTCCGGCCATCATGGGGCTGCTCCACGCCGACCCCGCCGCGCGCATGAGCGCGGCGCAGGCCGAGGCGATCCTGCACGCCGCCCAGGCGCAGCACAGCACCTCGGCCTCCTTCCCGGGCGGACCAAGCGGACCAAGCGGACCGAGTGGACCGAGTGGACCGGGAGGACCGGGTGGACCGGGTGGACCAGGCGCGCCGTACGGTCCCCCGGGTGTGACGCCCGCGCCCTCCACCCTCCACGGCACCCACAGGCCGCCCACCCGTCCGTCCAGGCGGCGCCCCGCCCTCTGGATCGTTCCCGCAGCCGCCATCGTGGTGGCCGCCGCGGCGGGCGGCGGCTGGTGGTGGCTCAGCGGCACGGGCACCGGCACCGCCTCGGGCCCCACCACGAGCCCCAGCCCCACCGCGACCCCGACCCCGACCCCGACCCCGACCCAGAGCCCGACCGTCACCCGCACGCCCGCGCCGACCGCGCTCCCCCGAGGCTGGCGGCGCGTCACCTCCGAGGCGGGCGGCTTCTCCATCGGCCTGCCCAAGGGCTGGACCGCCACCAAGCACCGGACCCGCGCCAGCGTCAACTTCAGCGGCCCCGGCGTCCAGGGCCAGCTCACCGTGGAGTGGACCGAGCACGAGAAGGACTACTCCGACGAGAGCGCCCACTGGCGGGACCTGGAGAGCCAGATCATGGAGCGCGGCGAGTTCAAGGCCTACCGCAGGATCGCCATCCGCGACCTCACCTACCAGGGTGTGCCCGCCGCCGACTGGGAGTTCGTCCGCGAGCGCGGCGGCATCCAGATCCACGTGATCAACCGCGGCTTCCGCACCGCCGACGGCCGCCCGTTCGCCCTGTACTGGGAGGCGCCGCAGTACAGCTGGGCCGCGGACCTGAAGTATTTCGACGCCTTCGCCAGGACCTTCCGCCCGTCATGAAGGAGCAGGCCAGGTTCTGGCGTCACCCGGCCCTGCCCCGGGTCGACCTGCTGCACGCCCGCTACGTCACCCACCGCTACGCCCGTCACACGCACGAGGAGTTCGCGATCGGCGTGATCGTGGCCGGGGTGGAGGAGTTCGCCTGCCGGGGCTCGACCTACAGGGCGGGCACGGGCCAGCTGGTCGTGGTGAGCCCTGAGTACGAGCACACCGGCCAGGCGGGCGTGCCCGAGGGCTGGGCCTACCGGATGATGTATCCACCCGTGGAGACGATCTCCGAGAGCGGCACGCCGTACTTCGGCGATCCGGTGATCGAGGACCCGGCGCTGGCCGGGCTCCTGCTGCGCACGCACGCGGCCGCCGAGCACGGCGACGATCTGGCGGCCTCGACGCTCATGCGCACCTTCGCCGCCGAGCTGGTCTCCCGCCACGCCTCGCCGAGACCTCCGCGCGAGGCCGCCGCGGGTTCGCAGGAGGTACGGCAGGCGGTGGAGCTGCTGCACGAGCGCCTGGTCGAGCCGCCCTCGCTGGAGGGCCTGGCCGAGGCGGTGCGGTCGGCGCCCTTCCCGCTGCTGCGGGCGTTCAAGGCCGCCACCGGCCTGCCCCCGCACGCCTACCTGACCACGCTGCGGGTGCGCGAGGCCCGGCGCCTGCTGGCCGCGGGCATGCCGGCCGCCAGGGTCGCGGCCGAGGTGGGCTTCACCGACCAGGCGCATCTGACGCGGCACTTCAAGCGCATCGTGGGGGTGCCGCCCGCCGCCTACCAGAGGGCCGCAGGAACGTACAAGACGCACTAAATACCCTCAGAAGTATGAAACAGATTTCCACCGCGATCCGCGATGGACTGGGGGTCGGCTTCGCCGTGGGCCTGTCGGGGGTGGCCTTCGGCGCCGCCGCGGTGACCTCCGGCCTGAACGTGGCGCAGGCCTGTGTGCTGAGCCTGCTGGCCTTCACCGGTGCGTCGCAGTTCGCCCTGATCGGCGCCGTCGCCGGGGGCGGCGACCTGCTGGCGGCCAGCGCGGGAGCGCTGCTGCTCGGCGGCCGCAACACCCTGTACGGCCTGCGCATGGCCGACGTGCTGAAGGTGTCGGGGCCCAGGCGGCTGCTGGTCGCCCAGGGCGTGATCGACGAGACCACCGCCGTGGCCATGGCCCAGCCCGACCCCGAGAGCGCCCGGCAGGGCTTCACCACGACCTTCGTGACCCTCTACTTCATGTGGAACCTGACGACGCTGGCCGGGGCGGTCGGCACCGAGTTCCTGGGCGACCCCGCCGCCTTCGGCCTGGACGCCGTGGGCCCGGCGGCCTTCCTGGCGATCCTGTGGCCGCGCCTGGCCGAGAGTCCCGAGCTGCGCCTGCTGGCCCTCGGCGCGGTGGCGATCGCCCTGGCGACGACCCCGCTGCTGCCCGCCGGTGTTCCCGTCCTGTTGTCCGCCGTGGCCGTTTTGGTGGTGATGATGCGATGACGTTGTGGTGGGCGATCATTGTGGTCTGCGTGGGGTGTTACGCGCTGAAGGTGGCGGGCCTGGCGGCGCCGCGCCGGGTGCTCGACCATCCCCGCGTGCGGCGCTTCGCCGAACTGGTGCCCGTGGCGTTGCTGGCGGCGCTGATCGCGGTGCAGACCTTCACCCAGAGCGGTGAGCTGCACTTCGACGTGGCGCGCACCTGCGGGCTGGGGGCGGCGGTGGTGGCGCTGCTGCTGCGCGCGCCCTTTCTCGTGATCCTGGCCTCGGCCGCCGTGGTCACCGCGCTTGTGAGGCTGCTTCTCGGGTAGCGCGTCCGGCATGTCCGACAGTGCGGGGATAGTCGGTGGACGATATCGCTTGCTTCGGCCCATCGGGCGTGGCGGCATGGGCAAGGTCTGGCACGCGCACGACGAGGTGCTGGACCGTGACGTGGCGGTCAAGGAGGTGTTCCCTCCCGCCGACCTGACCGAGGAGGACCGAGAGGCCTTCACCCGGCGCACCTTCCGTGAAGCGCGCGCCGCGGGCCGGGTCTCGCATCCCGGCGTGGCCGCCGTCTACGACGTGCTGGAGGAGGGCGGCCATCCGTGGATCGTCATGCAGCTGGTGCCCTCCGACACGCTCGGCTCGCTGGCGCCGCTGCCACCACGCCGGGTGGCCGAGATCGGGCTGCAGGTGCTGGCGGCGCTGCGGGCCGCGCACGCCGCCGGGGTGCTGCACCGTGACGTGAAGCCCGACAACGTGCTGCTCACCGAGGGCGGCAGGGCGGTGCTGACCGATTTCGGCATCGCCACCACGCCCGACGACGTGACGGTGACCCGGACGGGCGTCCTGGTCGGCACGCCCGCCTTCATCGCCCCCGAGCGGGCCATGGGCTCCGACGCGACGCCCGCCTCCGACCTGTGGTCGCTGGGCGTCACGCTCTACCACGCGGTCGAGGGCTGCTCCCCCTTCCAGCGGGACAACCCCCTGGCCACCCTGGGCGCGGTGATCCACGCTCAGCCCGCCCCGATGGCCAGGGCGGGAGCGCTGGCGCCGGTCATCACCGGGCTGCTGCGCAAGCACCCGGACGAGCGCATGACCATGGAGGAGACCGAGCAGCGGCTGGCGGCCATCGTCACCGGAGCGCCCGCGGGCCCCACCGGGCCCGTGCCCCCGCCGCCGGACTCCGGGCCCGGCCCGCGGCGAAGGGTGCTGGCCGTGGCGGCCGCCGCGCTCGCGGTCGCCCTGGTCGCGGGCGGCGCCGCCTGGTTCACCAACCGCGGCGCCGCGGGCGAGCGCCCCTCCGCCCCGCCCGCCGCCTCCAGCAGCGTCTCGCGGACGGACGACGGCGTACGGCAGGGCACCCCGAGCCAGCCGTCGGACACCCCCTCGGGGGCCACACCCGAGCGGCTCGGCTCGTCGAACCCCTCGGGCACCCCGACCCGCGGCTCGAAGCCGTCGAAGACGCCCGCGTCGCCCTCGGGCAAGCCGACCGGCAAGCCGTCCGACAAACCGTCCGGCAAGCCGTCGAAGGCGGACGAGCCCGAGGACAACGACGACGGGCCCGGCCGGGTCGAACCCAGCTCGGTGGAAGGCGACGACGAGGGCTGAGGCCGGGGCTAGGACTCCGCGCTGACGATGTCGAGCGCCCGCTGCAGGTCGTCGGGGTAGGTGGTGGAGAACTCCATCCACTCGCCCGTCGAGGGGTGCTCGAAGCCCAGCCGGACGGCGTGCAGCCACTGCCTGGTCAGGCCCAGCCTGGCGGCCAGGGTGGGGTCGGCGCCGTAGAGCAGGTCGCCGACGCAGGGGTGGCGCAGGGCCGACATGTGCACCCGGATCTGGTGGGTGCGCCCGGTCTCCAGCTTGATGTCGAGCAGGGAGGCGGCGCGGAAGGCCTCGATCGTGTCGTAGTGGGTGACGCTCGGCTTGCCGCCCGCGACCACGGCGAAGCGGCCGTCGCCCGACGGGTGGCGGTCGATCGGGGCGTCGACGGTGCCGCGGAACGGGTCGGGGTGGCCCTGGACCAGCGCGTGGTAGCGCTTGTCGACCGTGCGCTCCTTGAAGGCGCGCTTGAGCATCGAGTAGGCGTATTCGCTCTTGGCCACGACCATCGCGCCCGTGGTGTTGGCGTCGAGGCGGTGCACGATGCCCTGCCGCTCGGCGGCGCCGCTGGTGGCGATGGTGTGGCCCGCCCCGAGCAGCCCGCCGATGACGGTCGGCCCGGTCCAGCCGACGGTGGGGTGGGCGGCCACGCCGATCGGCTTGTTGACGACCAGGAGGTCGTCGTCCTCGTAGACGATCGTCATGCCCGGCACCGGCTCGGCGACCGGCATCGGCGTCGTGACCGGCGGCGGGAGGGTGACCTCCAGCCAGGCGCCGCCGTGGACGCGGTCGGACTTGGCCGGCTCCCTGCCGTCGACGGTGACGTCGCCCGAGGCGATGAGCTCGGCGGCCTTGGTGCGGGAGAAGCCGAACAGCCGCGACAGGGCGGCGTCGAGGCGCTCGCCCTCCAGGCCGTCGGGGACGGGAAGACTGCGGGTCTCGCTCACTTGCCCGTCTCCCTGGTGCCGTCGATCTGGTAGCCGCGCCAGGCGAGGATCACCGCCAGGATGCCGCCGCACACGATGGAGGCGTCGGCGATGTTCCAGATGGGGAAGTTCTCGATGATGGGCCAGTGGCCGGGGAAGATCTCGATGAAGTCGACCACGTGACCCTGCAGCCCGCCGGGGTGGCGGAACAGGCGGTCGGTGAGGTTGCCCAGCGCCCCGCCCAGCAGCATGCCCAGGACGATCGCCCAGGGGAGGCTGCGCAGCTTGCGCGCGGTGCGGATGATCGCCACGACGACCGACGCGGCGATGATGGTGAAGATGATCGTCATCCCGGTGCCGATGCTGAACGCGGCGCCGGAGTTGAAGATCAGCCGGAACTGCAGCACCTCGGGGATGACCACCGTCGGCGGGCCGTACTCCGGCAGGGTCCGCAGGACGATGGTCTTGGTGATCAGGTCGGCGGCGTAGATGCCGAGGGCCAGGCATGCCAGCAGGACGACGAGCTTGCGGCGGGCCCCCGCGACGGGCGCGGGGGCCTCGGCCTCGGAGGCCGGTTCTACCGGCGCTCCTCCCTCTGCTTGCAGGTCACGCACAGCGTCGCCCTCGGGAACGCCTGAAGGCGTTCCTTGCCGATCGGCTTGTGGCACGATTCGCACACTCCATAAGTCCCTGCGTCGATCCTGGCGATCGCACGTTCGTTCTGCGCGACCAGGTCGCGTGCATTCAGGGTAAGGGCGATCTCGCGTTCCCGCTCATAGGTCTTGGCGCCCGCGTCGGCCTGGTCGTCGCCGGCGCCCTTGGTGACGTCGCCGGAGGCGATCTCCGATTCGTGGCGGAGGATGTCGGCGTTGAGCTCGGCCACCTCCTGCGCGAGCGCGGCGCGGACCTCGGCCAGTTCTGCCTCTGACCACATCGACGGGGTGGCGGTCTGCGTGACTGCCGTCATGGCTGCCTCCATGCTGATCAAGGTCCTTAATGGTGCGGGAAGCTTAGGCCGCCGATAACAGATCGGCAAACGACCCGCCGCTGGGATTACCAGGTCCGTACTATCCCGCCCGCGCCGTTCAACTCCTCCTCTGAACCTTCCATTCCCCGCTCTTTGTGATGACTTGCGACTCGGCTCTCGCAGCAGCCCCAAAACCGGGAAGCTCCGGGTTCCACTCTGCGTTATGGTGGTGCTCTGCAAGGCGCCGAAGGAGCCCTGTGAGCCATCTCACAGGGGCATCGCTCCCGAGCCGCCGGAAGAACGGCCCACCGGCCCAGTAGAACCGGCAGCAGACAAACGAAGAGGGCTCCCGTCAGGGGGCCAAGAAGGGTGGTACCGCGGGGCTCCGGCCTCGTCCCTTCGGCTGTGTCCACACCGGCTGAAGGAGGCCCCGCCACAGATGTCCCACTATTTCCGCTCCCTTCCCGCGCAGGTCGACCTGCCCGCGCTCGAGCGTGAGGTCCTGGACCGCTGGCGGGACGGCAAGATCTTCGAACGCTCCATCGAGCAGAACGAAGGCGGCCCCACCTGGGTCTTCTACGACGGCCCTCCCACCGCCAACGGCATCCCCGGTGTCCACCACACCGAGGCCCGCGTCTTCAAGGACCTGTTCCCCCGCTACAAGACCATGCAGGGCTTCAACGTGCCCCGCAAGCCAGGCTGGGACTGCCACGGCCTGCCCGTCGAGGTCGCGGTCGAGAAGGAACTGGGCCTGTCGGGCAAGAAGGACATCGAGACGTACGGCATCGCCGCGTTCAACGAGCGCTGCCGCGAGTCCGTCCTGCGCCACGTCGACGAGTTCGAGACGCTCACCCACCGGCTCGGCCAGTGGATCGACCTGTCCCAGGCCTACAAGACCATGGACCCCTCCTACGTGGAGGCCGTCTGGTGGTCGCTGAAGGTCATCTGGGACAAGGGGCTGCTCTTCCGCGACTTCCGCATCACGCCCTACTGCCCCCGCTGCGGCACCGGCCTGTCCGACCACGAGCTGGGCCAGCCGGGCGGCTACGAAGACGTCACCAGCCCCTCGGTGTTCGTGCGCATGCCCGTCACCGCCGGGCCGCTCGAAGGCGCCTCGCTGCTCATCTGGACCACCACGCCGTGGACCCTCGTCTCCAACACTGCCGTGGCCGTACACCCCGACGTCACCTACGTGGCGGCCAGGGTCGGCGGCGAGGTCCTCGTCGTGGCCGAGCCGCTGCTGGCCAAGGTCCTGGGCGAGGAGGGCGTCGAGGTCGTCGGCCGCTACACCGGCCGCGACCTGGAGCGCACGCCGTACAAGCGCCCCTTCGACCTGGTCGACATCCCCGACGCCCACTACGTGGTGCTCGGCGACTACGTCACCGTCGAGGACGGCACCGGCCTGGTCCACCAGGCGCCGGCCTTCGGCGCCGACGACATGACCGTCTGCAAGGCGTACGGCATGCCGATCGTCAACCCGGTCGGGCCCGACGGCAAGTTCGTCGACGACGTCCCCATGGTGGGCGGCGTCTTCTTCAAGGACGCCGACGAGGCGCTCACCGCCGACCTGCGGGCACGCGGCCTGCTGTTCCGCGGCGGCCACTTCGAGCACGCCTACCCCCACTGCTGGCGCTGCCACACCCCGCTGCTCTACTACGCGCTCCCCTCCTGGTACATCCGCACCACCGCGGTCAAGGACCAGTTGCTCGCGCAGAACGAGAAGACGGCGTGGTACCCCGACAACGTCAAGTGGGGCCGCTTCGGCGAGTGGCTGCGCAACAACGTCGACTGGTCGCTGTCGCGCACCCGCTACTGGGGCACGCCGCTGCCGCTGTGGGTGTGCTCGGCCGACGACTCCCACGTCACGTGCGTCGGCTCCCTGGAGGAGCTCGGGCAATACGCGGGTCAAGATCTGTCCACCCTGGATCCACATCGTCCCTTTGTGGATGACGTGACCTTCCCTTGCCCGTCCTGCGAGGGTACGGCCGCGCGTGTGCCCGACGTCATCGACGCCTGGTACGACTCCGGATCCATGCCCTTCGCCCAGTGGGGATCGCGCGGCAAGCCGGAGGGCATGTACCCGGCGCAGTTCATCTGCGAGGGCATCGACCAGACCCGCGGCTGGTTCTACTCCCTCATGGCCGTCGGCACCCTGGTGTTCGGCGAGTCCTCCTACGAGAACGTGCTCTGCCAGGGCCTGCTCGTCGGCGAGGACGGCCGCAAGATGAGCAAGCACCTGGGCAACGTGCTCGCCCCCATCCCCGTGATGGAGCAGCACGGAGCCGACGCGCTGCGCTGGTTCATGGCGTGCTCCGGCTCGCCCTGGGCGCAGCGGCGCATCGGCCACTCGGTGCTGGAGGAGATCGTCCGCAAGGTCCTGCTGACCTACTGGAACACCGTCTCCTTCTTCACCCTCTACGCCAACGCCGAGTCGTGGTCGCCGTCCATGGCGGCCGAGGCGCCCGCGCCCGCGGACCGCCCGCTGCTCGACCGCTGGGCACTGGCCGAGCTGCACAAGACCGTGCGCGATGTGACCGAGGCGCTCGACGGCTTCGACACCACCCGCGCCGGACGGCTGCTCAGCGACTTCCTCGACGACCTGTCCAACTGGTACGTCCGGCGTTCGCGCCGCCGCTTCTGGTCGGGCGACGTGTCGGGCTTCGCGACGCTCTACGAGTGCCTGGAGACCGTCACGCGGCTCATGGCGCCGATCACGCCGTTCCTGACCGACTACGTGTGGGAGGTGCTGCGCGGCGTCGACGCGGCACCGTCGGTGCACCTGACCGGCTGGCCCGCGGTGGACGAGGCGCTGCTCGACCCCGCCCTGTCGGAGCAGATGGCGCTGGTGCGCCGCCTGGTGGAGCTCGGCCGCTCGGCCCGCGCCTCCTCCGGCGTCAAGACCCGTCAGCCGCTCGGCCGCGCCCTGGTGTCGGCTCCCGGCTGGTCGGCGATGCCGCAGTCGCTGCGCGAGCTGATCTCCGACGAGCTCAACGTCCAGGAGCTGCACGACCTGTCCGGCTACGACGCCGGCCTGGTGTCCTTCACCGTGAAGCCGAACTTCCGCGCTCTCGGCAAGCGGTTCGGCTCCCAGACCAAGCTCGTCGCCTCGGCCGTCACCGCGGCCGACCCGGCGACCCTCGCGGGCGCGCTGCGCTCGGGCTCGCCCGTCACCGTCGAGGTCGAGGAGCTCGGCACCGTCACCCTGGAGGCCGACGACGTCATCGTCACCGAGCAGCCGAAGGCGGGCTGGGCGGTCGAGACGGGCGCCATCGGCACGGGCACCGGCGAGACCGTCGCGCTCGACCTGGCCATCACCGACGCGCTGCGCCGCGCCGGCCTGCTGCGCGAGGTCATCCGGCTGGTGCAGGACGCCCGCAAGTCGACCGGGCTGTCCATCACCGACCGCATCGAGCTGTGGTGGAACTCCTCGTCCGAGGAACTGGCGGCCGCGCTGCGGTCGTCGGGCCAGACGGTGGCCGACGAGGTGCTGGCGTCGTCGCTGACGGAGGGGGCGGCTCCGGCCGAACTGCCGGTGCACGGCGAGCCCGACCTGGGGCTCACCTTCCAGCTGCGCCGCGCGTAGCCGTACGAAGAAAGGTGGCCGGTCCCGTGAAGGGACCGGCCACCTTTCGTGTTGTCGTACGGCGGGCCGCCGGAAGCGGGGTGCGTCAGCCGACGCTCTCGCGCTCGTGCTGGCACACGGAGCAGGCGGTCAGCCCGGCCGCCTCGGCGGCGGCGACGGTCATGCTCTCGACGCCGTTGTCACCGGCGCCCTTCACGAGCGGGCAGGTGGCGCTGTGGAAGCGACGCGTGCCGACGATGACCGTCACGGTGCCGGAACGGCCACCACCCTCGTCCTCCGCCCTCACGACCGGCACGGGCCCCGTGTCGTCATCCCCGCGAGGCGCCTCCGCCTCGGACACGGTCTCGGCGGTCTGGGCCTTGGGCGCCGAGCTCTCGGGCACGGATTCCCCGGGCGCGGAGACCTCGGGGACGGATTCCTCGGGCGCGGCGTCGCCACTCGTCGGGCCGCTACTCTCCGGCTGTGTCGCGGGGCGCTCGTCGGCTGTGGTCACCGGCTCGGAGGCGCTCGCCGCGGCGGGCGACGCGTCATCGGCGGGCAGCTCGTCCTCCGCGCGCCTTGTGCCCTCAGAAGCCCCCGTGACGGCCTTGCCGCTCGCGGGGGTCTCGCGCCCCGTGGCCTGACTCCCGGCGCCCTCAGAAGGCGCCTCAGCCCGCTCGGCGGCGTAAGGGTTGACGCGGGTGCCCGCGCTTTCGGGCTCCTCACGCGTGAACCATCCGCCTGTCGCCTCGGGCTTCGGTGAAGCGGGCGTCTGCGCGGGTGACGGTGTCGCCGCGGCCAGGTCACCGGGCCGCGGCACTCGCAGCTCGCGGGTAGGCCCGGCCATGCGCGGGTCGTCGCTCCCGGTGGTGGCCGCGGCGTCGTCGTCCGAAGACGCGGGCGACGCGGCACCGGGTGAAGGGGCGCCGGGCTGCGTGGCGCCGGACGAATGTGCACCGGACGCAGCAGAGCCGGGCGACGTGGCGCCCAAGGGCGAGGCGCCGGACGACGCCGGGCCAGCCGACGGGGGCCCGGACGGCGGGGCGCCAGCCGAGGTCGCACCGAACGAAACCGAGCCGGACGAAGCCGCACCCGTCGAACCTGCGCCCGTCGAAGCTGCCCCGGGCGAAGCCGCACCGGTCGAAGGCGCGCCAGACGACGGGGCGCCCGGGCGTGGGGTGCTGGGGTGAGCACCGGGTGGGGCGCCGCCGGAGGCGGGGAGCCCGATGCTCGGGGAGGCCGACGTCGTGCCGGACTCCGTGGGGTCGACGGGCGGCAGCTGCCGTCCGCCGAGAGCCGCGTCGGGAAGGCAGCTGGTGCAGGGCGAGAAGCCCTCCTCCCGTGCCTCCTCGTAGGTCAGCTCCTCGTGATCCCGTCCGATGAGCTGCCTGCAGCCGGCCACGTGGTAGCGCTTGCGTCCGGGGATGACCAGGACGAGCGCGTCGGGGGAGATCCCGCCGGCCGCGGGGCGGCTGTGCGGGCGTCCTGGGGGGACCGGGTGCGGGCGAGGCAGCGTGGGGGGCGCCCCCATCGGCTGGGCCTGGAGGACAGGCGTCCGAGGGGGGACGGCCTGCGGCTGTCCGACGTGAGCGTGGGGGGCGGTGACGGCGGAAGGCTGGGCCGCCTTCTGGCCGGGCTCCACGGGAGCTCCGGCCTTGCGTCCGCCCGGGAACAGCTCATGACGCCGCAGGTACGCTCCGATCACGAGGAAGAGCGCGGAAAGCACGCACACCACGATCGACCACATGATCAGGAACGGCTTGGTCAGGACGAAGCCCGCGATCAGCAAAACGATGGCCGCGAGCACCAGTCCAGCACTGATGAGGATCACAGGGGGGCCTGTCTGGAGCTGTTACCTGCGGTCGTTGTGCGGGCCGTCGGCGCCGGGGAAGCCGCCCTGGTGCTGCGGGGCCTCACCGCCGAACGGAGCCTGACCGCCGGGCAGGGGCTGGGCGCCACCCTGAGGGATGGCGTGGGCCATCGCGGGGGCACCACCGGACGGGCCGCCGGAGATCGCTCCGAAGCCGCCGCTGCCGCCGACCTCGCCGCCGGCGCTGAGCTCCTGCAGCTGGTTCTCGAGGTAGAGCTTGAGACGGCTGCGGTATTCGCGCTCGAAGCTGCGCAGCTCCTCGACCTTGCGCTCGAGCTCGTCGCGGGTCTGGACGAGGGAGCCCATGGCCTGGCGGTGACGTTCCTGGGCGTCGCGCTCGAGCGTCTCGGCACGGGCGCGGGCGTCGCCGATGACCTGCTCGGCCTGGCGGCGCGCCTTGGTCAGGATGTCGTCGGCCTCGCGGCGGGCGCGGGTGACGGTCTCGTCGGCCTCACGGCGGGCGTCGGCGATCGCCTGGTCGGCGGTCTGCTGAGCCAGCGCGAGAACGCGGGCCGCGGTGTCCATGTTGTCTTCGGCGGGCGGCATGCCCATGCCGACGGGGACGGGCTGCTGCTGCTGCTGCGGCTGCGGCGCATGCATCGGCTCCGGCTTCGGCGGCTCCGGCTGCTGCATCGGCATCGGCGGCGCCATCATCGGCTGCTGCTCAGGCGCGTGCTGCACCGGGGCGGAGGCCATGGGCATCTGCATGCCCCCTGGCACCTTCCCACGCAGGCACTCGGCCAGCTTGGCGCGAAGCTCCTCGTTCTCCTGGATCAGGCGGTCAAGCTCAGCCTCGACTTCGTCGAGAAAGGCATCCACCTCTTCCTCGTCGTAGCCCGGCCGCAGCCGGGTCGTACTGAACTGCTTGTTCCGCACATCAGCGGGCGTCAGCGGCATCTTTTTGGTCTCCTTGGCGCGCTTTGAAGGTCTGTCCCTTCCCAGCGGGACAGGCCGTGCGAATCACTTCAGCGCGGACACGAGTCGGATCTTGACCGGGACGTCACAGCCTGCCCAGTGACCCAACGAGTTGGATCAATATCAGGACCACGATGAACAGCACTGTGAAGCTTAGGTCAAAGGCCACCGTACCCAACCTGAGGGGAGGAATGAAACGGCGGAGGAACTTGAGAGGCGGGTCAGTCGCGGTGTATGTGGCTTCTGCGAGGACCAGAACGACCCCCGAAGGCCGCCACGAACGGGCGAACGCCTGCACGGTCTCGAAGATCATCCGTCCGATGAGCAGCACCAGATAGAGGGAAAGGACTACGACCAAGATCTGACTCACGATCGCCACGGGTCGGCCGCGCCTCCTCCATCGAACTGCCCTCGGGTCGAGGGTGATGACATACAGAGACTCTAACTCTGGTTGAAGAATCCGCGTTCCGCGATTCGGGCCTTGTCCTCGGCGGTCACCTCGACATTGGCAGGGGACAACAGGAACACCTTGTTGGTAACACGTTCAATCGTGCCATGTAGGCCAAAGACCAGACCTGCTGCGAAATCAACCAGCCGCTTTGCGTCGGAGTCGACCATTTCGGTCAGGTTCATGATGACCGGGGTGCCCTCGCGGAAGTGCTCACCGATGGTCCGTGCCTCGTTGTAGGTGCGCGGGTGGAGGGTCGTGATGCGCGCCAGATCGGTCGTACGACGCTCCAGGACGGTCGTGGCGGGCCTGGGAGCGGGGACCCCAGCCTGGGAGTCCTCCTCCGGCTCCTGCGTGACCACCGCCCGATCCTCGCCGGTTCGGGACGGCTCGTCCTCATAGCCGTATTCGTAGGTCTCGTACCTCTCGTAGCGGTCGTCTTCGACGAGACCGAGGTAGACCGCCATCTTGCGCATCGCGCCGGCCATCGTTCCGTCGTCCTCCTGCTGTCGGTCCAGAGGCGGTGTTAGGGGCCTGGTCCGCTCGGGACCACTCCCCAGCCTTACCCCCCTTGGAGCCCACCGCTTGTGCGGGCCACCCGGCCCGCGTGAAGGGACATTACCTGACGAAGGGCTTGCGACGGCCGAGCAACGCCGTACCAACCCGCACGTGTGTCGCACCATGTGCCACAGCCTGGGACAAATCCCCGCTCATTCCGGCCGAGACCGTGGTGGCCGAGGGATGTACCTTCCGGACGGCTTCCGCCACCTCGGCGAGCCGGGCGAAGGCCGGGCCGGGATCCGCCTCCAGCGGGGCCACGGCCATGATGCCGTCGAGCCTCAGCCCTTCGGCCTCCGCGACGAGCGCCGCCAGATCGAGCACGCCGTCCGGCCGTACGCCACCGCGCTCCCCCGGGCCGTCGGCCGGTCCCTCGGAGGGGTCGAGGTCCACCTGGATCAGGCAGCCGATCCGTCTGCCCGCCCGCACCGCTTCGCGGCCGAGCGCGGAGACCAGGCGCGGGCGGTCGACCGAGTGCACCACGTCGGCGTATCCGGCGACCGAGCGCACCTTGTTGGTCTGCAACTGACCGATGAAATGCCAGGTCAGCGGCAGCTCGGCGCATTCGCTCGCCTTGCCGGCCGCCTCCTGGTCGCGGTTCTCCCCCACGTCGCGCACCCCGAGCTCGGACAGGATCCGGACATCGGCGGCGGGACGGGTCTTCGTCACCGCGATCAGGGTGATCTCGGAACGGGCGCGGCCCGCCTCTCGGCAGGCCTGCTCGATCCGCTCCTCAACCGCCGCCAGGTTGGCGGCGATCTCGTCGCGGCGGCTCAGATCACTTGAGGAAGTCGGGGACGTCAAGCTCTTCTTCCTGCTCCTCGAACACCACCGGCCGCCGCTTGCCCGGCTCGTTCAGCCGCGAGGTGATGGGCGTGGGCGCGTTGGCGGGCTCGGGCGCCGGCTTCGGGATGGAGACCGGAGCGGCGGGCGTCTCGGCGGCGGGCTCGGCGGCCGGGGCGGACGCCTGGGGAGCCGACTGCGGAGCGGGCTGGGGCGCGGGAGCCGGGGTCACGCTCTCGACCGGGCGCACCGGCTCGGGGCGAACCGGCTCGGGACGCGGCGCCTGGTACTCCTGGCGAGCGGGAGCGGGCTCGGGACGCGAAGCCTGGTAGTCGGCACGCGACTCGGGCCGCTGCGTCGGGTAGTCGGCGCGCGGCTGGTACTCGGTGCGGGCCGGCTCGCTGCGGTAGTCGGGACGCTCCGAGCGCACCGGCTCGGGGCGCGTCGGCTCCGGTCGCGGCGGCTCGGCCTTCACGGTCGGGCGCACCGGCGCGGCGGCGGCAGGACGGGCCTGCGGCTTGGGCGCCTCCTTCGGCAGCGGCTTGACCTCGTCGAAGCCGGCGGCGATGACGGTGACGCGCACCTCGTCGCCCAGGGCGTCGTCGATGACCGTGCCGAAGATGATGTTGGCGTCGGGCGCGGCCGCGTTGGAGACCAGCTGCGCCGCCTCGTTGATCTCGAACAGGCCCAGGTCGGAGCCGCCCGCGATCGACAGCAGGACGCCGTGGGCACCGTCGATGGAGGCTTCCAGCAGCGGGCTGGAGACGGCCATCTCGGCGGCTGCCACGGAACGGTCGTCACCGCGCGCATGCCCTATTCCCATCAGCGCCGACCCCGCGCCCGACATGACCGACTTGACGTCGGCGAAGTCGAGGTTGATCAGGCCGGGCGTGGTGATCAGGTCGGTGATGCCCTGGACACCGGAGAGCAGCACCTGGTCGGCGGCCTTGAAGGCGTCGAGGACGCTGACCTGCCGGTCGGAGATCGACAGCAACCGGTCGTTCGGGATCACGATCAAGGTGTCGACTTCGTCGCGCAGCGTCTCTATGCCGGCCTCGGCCTGCATGGCCCTGCGACGGCCCTCGAAGCTGAAGGGCCTGGTGACCACACCGATCGTCAGCGCGCCCAGCGAGCGCGCGATGTTGGCCACGACGGGCGCGCCGCCCGTGCCGGTGCCGCCACCCTCGCCCGCCGTGACGAAGACCATGTCGGCCCCCTTGAGGACCTCCTCGATCTCCTCACGATGGTCTTCGGCCGCCTTGCGGCCCACTTCCGGGTTGGCCCCGGCGCCCAGGCCGCGGGTCAGTTCGCGACCCACGTCCAGCTTGACATCGGCGTCACTCATCAGCAGCGCCTGGGCGTCGGTATTGATGGCGATGAACTCGACGCCCTTGAGTCCCTCCTCGATCATCCGGTTAACGGCGTTCACTCCGCCGCCGCCAATGCCGACGACCTTGATGACCGCGAGGTAGTTCTGCGGTGCTGCCACGACGAGGGGCCTTTCCGCTCGTTGACTTGCCATTTCGGGTGCGGAATGATTTCCGCGGGTCAAACTCTCAACCTCAAGTTGAGATTCAGATTTATGTCAACCTGAGGGTCGATACGGACAGTAGGGGCCCCCTCCGGGCGGGTCAACTAACCCCGCCGCAAGCGCCTCGGCGTGTCGCGCACGGTCCGCCTGTCCTATTTCACGGTGACGACGTCCGGCGAGCTCACGTCGTAGATCCTGGCCTTCTTGGCCAGGAGCGTGCCGAGCACCCGGATCTTGGCCTCTGCCTGGTCGGGGGCGCCCCAGACCACCTGACGCCCGTCGGCGAGCAGGAGCGAGACGCCGTCGGCGGAGGTCGCCCTGATCTGGTCGACCTGCCGCGCCAGATCCGGCGGAAGCGAGTTGACCACCAGCAGCGCGGCGCGTGTCGCCGGGTCCGCCGGGCCCGGCCGGTCGAGCTTGAGCACCGGCAGCCGCGGCGGGGCGACGTCTCTGATCTCCGTCACCACGCCCTCGCGGTCGATCAGCGCGGCCTTGCCGTTGACCGGCACGACCGCGACCGGCTCCCGCTCGACCACCTCGATCGTCAGCGTGCTGGGCCAGGACCGGCTCACCTCGACGGCGGCGAGCTTGCGGATCTCCATGACCCTGCCCTCCACCCCCGCCAGGTCGACCGTGGCCAGCGGCTGCAGCTCGGGCACGGCGGCGCGGCGCCTGATCTCGTCGGTGGCGACTGTGAGATTTCCCACGATCGCCACCGAACGCACGCCGAGCACCGGCGAGCCGAAGACCAGCCATGCCGCGCTGCCCACCACGCAGGCGGTCAGCAACACGATCAACAGCGTGCGCGCTCTCACCCGGCGACCCCCTCCCCGCGGCGGGCCACCCGGTCAGGCGCCCAGTTCCCGCACGATCAGCGGGCCCAGCTCCGTGACGTCGCCCGCGCCCATGGTCAGCACGATGTCACCCGGCCGGGCCAGATCGGCCACGACACGCGGCACCGCCGTCTTGTCGGGCACGTAGGTGACGCGCTCGTGCGGGATGCGCGAGGCGACCATGGCGCCGGACACGCCGGGCTCGGGATCTTCGCGCGCGCCGTACACGTCGAGCACGACCGCCTCGTCGGCCAGGCCGAGCGCGGTGCCGAACTCGTCGGCGAAGAAGCGGGTACGGGAGTACAGGTGCGGCTGGAAGATCGCGATGACGCGCCCGTCGCCGGAGTAGGAGGCGACCACGTCGCGCGCGGCCCGCAGGTCGGTGGCGAGCTCGGTCGGGTGGTGGGCATAGCTGTCGAAGACGGCCACGCCGCCCGCCTCGCCCTTGGCCTCCATGCGGCGCTTGGCGCCGGTGAAGGCCGCCAGACCCGCCTTGACGTCGTCGAAGGGCCGGCCCAGGGCCTCGGCCACGGCGATGACCGCGGTGGCGTTGAGCGCGTTGTGGGCGCCGGGTACGGCCAGGCGGACCTCGCCCCGGCCCGTGACCGTGAAGACCACGCCGAAGCCGTCGGGGCGCACGTCGGCCACCTGGTAGTCGGCGCCCTGCGCGACGCCGTACGTCACCACGCGCGCGGAGGTGCGCGAGGCCAGCGCCATCGCGCCGGGGTCGTCGGCGCACAGCACCAGGACGCCGCCGACCCGCTGGGCGAAGCGGTCGAAGCTCGCGCGGTAGGCGCGCTCGTCGCCGTAGTTGTCGAGGTGGTCGGGCTCCACGTTGGTCACCACGGCGATCTCCGGGGCGAGCATGAGGAAGGAGCCGTCGCTCTCGTCGGCCTCGGCCACGAAGACCCCGCCGCTGCCCTCGTCGGCGCCCAGGCCGGTGGTGACCAGCTGGCCGCCCACGCAGTAGGACGGGTCGGCGCCGCACTTCTGCAGCGCCACGGTGAGCATCGAGGTCGTGGTGGTCTTGCCGTGCGTGCCCGCGACCGCCACGCCGGTGCGCCCGGCCATCACCGAGGCGAGCGCGGCGGCGCGCGGGATGACCCGCAGCCCCTGCTTGAGCGCCTCGCCCAGCTCGGGGTTGGAGTCGCGGATGGCGGTGGAGACCACGACGGTGTCGATGTCCCTGATGTGGGAGGCGGCGTGGCCGATGTGCACGACCGCGCCGAGCTCACGCAGCTCGGCGACCATGTCGGAGCCGCGCGCGTCGCTGCCGGAGACCTTCACGCCCCGCTTGAGCAGGATGCGGGCGATGCCGGACATGCCGGCGCCGCCGATGCCGATGAAGTGCACCCGCCCGAGCTCCTCGGCCGCGACGGGGTCGACCAGTTTCACCAGACTCATAGAGAGAGCACCTTCCTGGCCAGGACGACGTCGGCGTCCTTGCGTCCCAGGGCCGAGGCGGCCTCCGACATGGCGGCGACCCTGTTGGGGTCACGAAGGATGGGCAGCACGTTCTGGATGATCCAATCAGGTGTCAGGTCGGAATCGTCGATCATGAGGCCCCCGCCGCCCCGCTCGATCGTCGCCGCGTTGATGCGCTGCTCGCCGTTGCCGATCGGCAGCGGCACGTAGGCGGCGGGCAGGCCCACCGCGGTCAGCTCGGCGCAGGTCAGCGCCCCGGCGCGGCACAGGGCCAGGTCGGCGGCGGCGTAGGCCAGCTCCATGCGGTCGACGTAGGGCAGCACGACGTACTGCGGATCGCCGGGCGGCGGCTCCTCGTCGAGGGTGTTCTTGGGGCCGAGCATGTGGAGCACCTGCACGCCCGCCCTGCGCAGCGTGGGCGCGGCGGCCAGCGCGGCGTGGTTGAGCGAGCGGGCGCCCTGGGAGCCGCCGAAGACCAGCAGAGTCGGCCGGTCGGTCTGCAGGCCGAACCAGGAGCGGGCTTTGTCGCCCATGGAGAAACGCTCCAAAGAGGCGATCTGGCCGCGCAGCGGAGTGCCGATGTAGTCGGCCTTGGGCAGGGAGCACTCGGGGTGGCCGCTGAAGATGTGTGCGGCGTAGCGTGCTCCCAGCCGGTTGGCCAGCCCCGGCCGGGGGTTGGCCTCGTGCACGATGATCGGGATGCCGCGCCGCTTGGCGGCGAGGTAGGCGGGGGCGGCCACGTAGCCGCCGAACCCGACCAGGGCGTCGGCCCGCACCTTGTCGAGCACCGCGGCGGCGGCGTTGATCGCGCCCGACAGGCGGCCCGGCATGCTGAGCAACGCCGGGGTCAGCGTGCGCGGCAGCGGCACCGCGGGGATGAGCTGCAGGTCGTAGCCGCGTGCGGGAACCAGCCTGGTCTCCAGGCCTCGCTCGGTGCCCAGGCATGTGATCGAGGTCGACGGGTCGAGCCTGCGCATGGCCTCGGCGAGGGCGAGCGCGGGCTCGATATGGCCGGCCGTACCGCCGCCCGCGAGCACCACCCTCATGTGGTCAGCCCCTTCGTTGAAGTCCCAGCCAGCTTAGAGCCCGGACCAGCGGCCCAGGGCCACGAGCGGCCAGCGCCTCGCGCGCCCCCGGCTCGCGTTTGGCGAACGACAACAACATGCCAAGCGCGGCGAGGGTGGGCAACAGGGCGGAACCACCATAGGACACCAAAGGCAACGGGATGCCGGTGATGGGCAGGATACCGATGACGGCGCCCATGTTCACGATGGCTTGTCCCGCTATCCACGCCACCACCGCGGCGGACGACAGCCGGATGAACGGATCGGTGGTGCGCGAGGCCACGCGAAGGCCCGCGTAGCCCAGCAGGCCGAAGAGCGCGACCACGGCCAGGGTGCCCATGAGGCCGAGCTCCTCGCCCAGGATCGAGAAGATGAAGTCGCTCTCGCCGTGGGGCAGCCAGTTCCACTTCTGGCGGCTGGCGCCCAGGCCCAGGCCGAACCAGCCGCCGGAGCCCATCGCGATCTGGCCCTGGACGGCCTGGTAGCCGTCGCCCTGCGGGTCGTCCCACGGCGCCAGGAACGAGGTGATGCGGTCGAGGCGGTACGGCTCCACCCAGATCATGACCAGCGCGGCGAAGACCACCACCGACAGGATGCCGCCGAAGAGCTTGATCGGGGCGCCCACCACCCACAGCAGCGCCAGGAAGATCATCATCAGCACCAGGGTGGTGCCCAGGTCGCGCCCGAGCATGACCAGCACGGCCAGCAGCGCCACGCCGGGCAGGAGCGGCAGCAGCAGCTGGCGCCATTCGATGCGCCCCATCCTGGCCCGCCGCGCGAGGATGTCGGCGCCCCAGAGCGCCAGGCCCAGCTTGGCCGGCTCCGACGGCTGGATGGTCAGCGAGCCGATGTAGATCCAGCGCTGCGCGCCCAACTCGGACGAGCCGATGAACAGCACCATGACCAGGGCCAGGATCGACAGCGCCATGAGCGGGTAGCCCGCCCACTTGAAGAACTTGTGCGGCAGCCGCGAGCACAGCCACATCAGCAGCAGGCCGAGCGCGGCCGAGAACGACTGCTTGATGAACCACGAGAACGGGCTGCCGGTCAGCTGCAGCGCCTCGATGCTGGAGGCCGACAGGACCATCATCAGGCCCAGCGCCAGCAGCAGCGAGCTGCAGCCGATGATCAGGTAGTAGCTGGTCAGCGGCCGGTCGAGCAGGTCGCGCAGCACGCCGAACTGCTCGCGGCCCCAGCTGACCGGGCCCTCCTCCTGCGCGCGCCGCGCGCGCTCGCCGGCGCCGCTGGTGGTGGTCACGCGCCGGCCTTCAGCGCCCGTACGGCACGCGCGAAGGCCTCCCCCCGCGCGGGGTAGTTGGCGAACATGTCAAGGGAGGCTCCCGCGGGAGCCAGCAGCACGGTGTCCCCAGGGGAGGCGAGCCGGGCGGCTTCGGCGACGACACGGTCCATCACCCCAGTGTCGCGCTCGGCGATGTCGACCACAGGGACATTCGGCGCGTGTCGCGCCAGCGCCTCGGCGATCCTGGCCCGGTCGACCCCGATCAGCACGGCGCCGCGCAGCCGCGGGGCCGCCTGCCGTACGAGCTCGTCGACGTCGGCTCCCTTGAGCTGGCCGCCCGCCACCCACACGATCGTGCGGTAGGAGCTCAGGGCCGCCGCCGCGGCGTGCGGGTTGGTGGCCTTGGAGTCGTCGACGTAGTCGACCTCGCCCACACGTTCCACGTGGGCCAGGCGGTGCGGGTCGGGGCGGAAGTCGAGCAGCCCCTGGCGTACGGCCTCGGCGGGCACGCCGAGCGAGCGGGCCAGGGCCGCGGCGGCCAGGGCGTTGGCCACGTTGTGCGGTGCGAACGGCCTGACGTCGGCCAGCGTGGCCAGCTCCACCGCCTCGCGCGGGTCGTCGACGAACGCCCGGTCGACCAGCAGCTCCTCCACCAGGCCGACCTCGCCGGGCCGCGGCACCTGCAGGGTGAAGCCCACCTTGGAGGGGTACGGCTCGGCCAGCGCCGCGACCCGCGGGTCGTCGGCGTTGTAGATCACGACTCCGGCGCGGTCGAAGATGCGCT
Organism: Nonomuraea soli; assembly: GCF_013761175.1. Classification (GTDB taxonomy): domain Bacteria; phylum Actinomycetota; class Actinomycetes; order Streptosporangiales; family Streptosporangiaceae; genus Nonomuraea; species Nonomuraea soli. The sequence goes on along the minus strand of NZ_JACDUR010000001.1, from coordinate 1,073,161 downwards.
GCTTGGCCCTGGCGTACTCCTCCATCGACCCGTGCCAGTCGAGGTGGTCGGGCGCGAGGTTGAGTATCGCCGCGGCGTGCGGGGCCAGGCTGTCGCTGTAGTGGAGCTGGAAGCTCGACAGCTCCACGGCCAGCACGTCGTACGGCTCGCCGACGGCCTCCACCACGGGCACGCCGACGTTGCCCACCGCGGCCGCCTTGCGGCCGGCCGCCAGCAGCATCGAGGTGAGCATGCGCACGGCGGTCGTCTTGCCGTTGGTGCCGGTCAGCGCCAGCCACGGCGCGGCCTGGCCCTCACGCAGCCGCCAGGCCAGCTCGACCTCGCCCACGACCTCGACCCCGCGCTCCAGGGCGGCGGCGATCAGCGGGTGGTGGGGCGCCCAGCCGGTGGTGACCAGCCTGGAGGCCTCGACGGGAAGCTCCTGGCTGCCCAGGCGCACCTGGACGCCGAGCCGTTCGAGCGCCTCGGCGGCCAGTCGCTGCGCGTCGGTGTCGAGTGCCTCCACCACCACGACGCGCTCGCCGCGCTCGGCCAGCGCGCGGGCGGCGGCCGTGCCTGAGACTCCGAGCCCGGCCACGCACGTCACGGTCATTTGGGCATCCACTCCACGTAGAACAGGCCCATGCCGACGGCGGCCCACAGGGCGGCGATGAGCCAGAACCGGACCACGATGGTGGTCTCGGCCCAGCCCTTGAGCTCGAAGTGGTGCTGGAGCGGCGCCATGCGGAAGACCCGTTTGCCCGTCATCTTGAAGAAGCCCACCTGGATGATCACCGACATCGTGATCATGACGCAGAGGCCGGCGAGGATGATGAGCAGCAGCTGGGTGCGGGTGCAGATGGCCAGACCGGCCACCACGCCGCCCAGGGCCAGCGAGCCGGTGTCGCCCATGAAGATCTTGGCGGGCGGGGCGTTCCACCACAGGAAGCCGATGAGCGCGCCCAGCACCGAGGCGGCCACCACCGCCAGGTCGAGCGGGTCGCGCACCATGTAGCAGTTGGGGCCGAGCTGGTCGATGCAGTTGTTGCGCAGCTGCCAGTTGCCGATCAGCACGTAGGCGGCCAGCACGGTGGCGGTCGCGCCGGAGGCCAGGCCGTCGAGGCCGTCGGTCAGGTTCACCGCGTTGGAGAAGCCGACGATCATGATCAGGACCCAGATGGTGAAACCGATGAGGCCGATCGAGGGGCCGAAGTCGCGCAGGAACGACAGGCGGGTCTCGGCGGGGGTGATGCCGTAGGGGTCGGGGAAGTTGGTCACCAGGACGGCGAAGACCGCGCCCACGATCAGCTGACCCAGGGCCTTGGCGCCGCTGCGCAGGCCCAGGCTGCGCTGCTTGTAGATCTTGATGAAGTCGTCGAGGAAGCCGACCAGGCCCAGGCCGGTCATCAGGAAGAGCACCAGGCCGCCGCTGACGGTCGGCGGGTCCCACATCGCCAGGTGGGAGGCGCCGTAGGCCAGCAGCGCCGCCAGCACGAAGACGATGCCGCCCATGGTGGGCGTGCCCTTCTTGCCCAGGTGGGCCTGGACGCCGTCTTCACGGACCTGCTGGCCGTAGTTCTTCCGGCTCAGCAGCCGGATCGCCAGGGGGGTGCCGAGCATCGACAGGATGAGGCCGACGGCTCCGGCGATGATGATGTTGGTCACTGGCCGGCACCCCCGAGCAGGAGCGCGGCCGTGCGTTCGAGTCCCATCGCCCTGGGGCCCTTCACCAGGACCACGTCGCCGGGCTTGAGCCAGGCGGTCAGCTGGGTGGCGGCGGCCTGGGCGTCGGGGACGTGGACGACCTCGACCCTGGGGGCGTAGTCGGGGAGCGCGGCGGGCGCGAGAGTGGGAGCCTGCGCCGTCGTCGACGCGGCCGCCGACAGGGCGCCCTGGAGGACCGGCTCGGCGTCGGGCCCGGCCACCACCAGGCCGGTCAGGCCGCTGCCCCCGGCCAGGCGGCCGAGCTCCTCGTTCAGCGCGGGGCTGTCGTCGCCCAGCTCGCGCAGCGCGGCGATGACCGCGAAGCGGCGCCGTCCGCGCCCGAGCGACTCCAGGGCGGAGAAGGCCGCGCGCATCGAGTCGGGGTTGGCGTTGTAGGCGTCGTTGACGACCGTGACACCGTCGGGCCGCTCGGTGACCTCCATGCGCCACCTGCTGCGCGGCTCGGCGGCCGACAGCTCGCGGGCGATGGTCGCCACGGGCAGCCCGAGCTCCCATCCGACCGCGGCGGCGGCGAGCACGTTGGAGACCGAGTGCCTGCCGTACAGGCTCAGCGAGACGGGCGCCGAGCCGGAGGGCGTCACCAGGGTGAAGGCGGCGCGGCCCGAGGGGTCGAGCACGATGTCGACGGCGCGCACGTGGGCGTCGGGCGACTCGCCGAACCAGGTGACCCGGGCGGAGGTGCGCGAGGCCATCTCGCGCACGAGCGGGTCGTCGTGGTTCAGCACCGCTACGCCGCCCGACGGCAGTGCCTCGACGAGCTCGCCCTTGGCCTTGGCGATGGCCTCCTTGCCGCCGAAGACGCCCAGGTGGGCGGTGCCGACGTTGAGCACCACGCCGATGGACGGCGGGGCGATGCGGGCCAGGAAGGCGATGTGCCCGGTGTTGCGGGCGCTCAGCTCCAGCACCAGGTAGCGGGTGTCGGCGTCGGCGCGCAGCACCGTGAGCGGGTGGCCGATCTCGTTGTTGTAGCTGCCGACCGGCGCGATGGTCGGGCCCGCGAGCTCGGTCAGCCGGCCGATGAGGTCCTTGGTGGTGGTCTTGCCCGCCGACCCGGTCACCCCGACGACGGTGGCGGCGGGCAGCGAGGAGGCGACCACCGAGGCCAGGTCGGCCAGCGCGGTCACGGGATCGGGCACGATGATCGAGGGAGCCTCGACGGGCCGGGCGGCCAGGACGGCCACCGCGCCGGAGCGCACGGCCTCGGCCGCGAAGTCGTGGCCGTCGACCCGCTCGCCGCGGATGGCCACGAACAACGATCCCGGCTCGACGGCACGGGAGTCGGTGACGACCGGGCCGCGCACGACGGCCCGGGGGTCCGCTGTCCCCGACAGAGCGCCGGAGGTGATCTCGGCGATCCGCGCCAGCGGCATCGGGATCATGGAACTACCTTCCTGAGTGCTTCGGCGACGACCTCGCGGTCGTCGAACGGGATCACCTCGCCGGCGATGTACTGGCCCTGTTCGTGCCCCTTGCCCGCCACGACGACGACGTCGCCCTGCCGGGCTCCGGCGATCGCCAGGCCGATGGCCGCGCGCCGGTCCGGCTCCACGATCACGTGGGCTCGCTCGGCGCTCGGCACGCGCAGTGCTCCGTCCATCATGGCAACAAGGATGGCCAGCGGGTCCTCCGAGCGGGGGTTGTCGCTGGTGAAAATCGCCACATCGGCCAGGCGGGCGGCGGCCTCGCCCATCAGCGGGCGCTTGCCGCTGTCGCGGTCTCCCCCGCAGCCGAGCACCACGGTCAGGCGGGCGGTGGTGACCTCGCGCAGCGCGCCCAGCACCGACTCGACCGCGCCCGGCTTGTGGGAGTAGTCGACGATCGCCTGGAACGGGTGGCCGGGCTCGGTGACGCGCTCCATGCGGCCGGGCACCCCCCGCATGCCGCCGACGCCGGTGACAGCCGCCTGCAGCGACACCCCGGCCTCGACCAGGGCCACGATCGCGCCCAGCGCGTTGGCGACGTTGAACGGGCCGGGCAGTGCCACCTCGACGTCGGCCTCGATGCCGCCGGGGCCGAGCACGCGGAAGGTGCTGCCGTCGGCGCCGAGCCGGACGTCGACGGCCCGCCAGTCGGCCTCGTCCGAGCCCGACGGCGAGAACGTGGTCATCGGCACCTTGGCGACCCGCAGCAGCTCGCGGCCGTGGGCGTCGTCGAGGTTGGTCACCCCGACGCGGCTGAACTCCGGCTGGAAGAGCCTGGCCTTGGTCAGGAAGTAGTCGTCGAGGTCCTTGTGGAAGTCGAGGTGGTCCTGCGACAGGTTGGTGAACAGGGCCACGTCGTAGAACAGGCCGTCGACCCTGCCGAGCGCGAGCGCGTGGCTGGAGACCTCCATCGTGGCCGCGCTGACCCCGCGCTCGCGCATGAGGGCGAACAGGCCGTGCAGCTCGGAGGCCTCGGGCGTGGTCAGGCGGGGCGCGAACTCCAGGTCGCCCGCGTGGATCTCGACCCCGCCGATCAGGCCCGTGGTGTGACCGGCCGCGCGCAGTCCCGCCTCCAGCATGAAGGTGGAGGTGCTCTTGCCGCTGGTGCCGGTGACGCCGATGACGGCGATCTCGTGGGCCGGCTGGCCGTACACCCACGAGGCGATCTGGCCGAGCACGCCGCGCGGGTCGGGCACGATCAGGACGGGCAGGCCGGTGCGGGCGGCGTCGTCGTGGCCGGCCGGGTCGGTCAGGATGGCGGCGGCGCCGTGGGACATCGCCTCGGCGGAGAAGGCGGCGCCGTGCGCCACGTTGCCGGGCAGCGCCACGTAGAGGTCGCCGCGCCGTACCTTGCGCGAGTCGATGGAGACCCCGGTGATGGCGGCGTGCGGCGAGCGGGAGGTGTCGGCGTCGAGCATGGTCGCCAGCCCGCTCAGCGGGCGCGGCGGGCTGTCGGCGGGGCGCATGGGCCGGTCGGCGACGGACGCGGAGGCAGGGCCCATGGGCCGGTCGCCGACGGACGCGGAGGCGGGGCCCATGGGCCGGTCGCCGGCGGGCGCGGAGGTGGGACCGGACACGACGTCGTCGGCGTGGTGAGCGGGCACGCCCGAGCCCGCCTCGGCCGCCGCTCTGGCGGCCTTGGCGTCTCTGGCGGACCCGGCGCGGTCGGTGTTGGACGGGGAGAGCACGGCGAGAGCGTACCTTCCCCGCTCATCCTGCGGCGCGTGTCGCGCCGGAGGGTGGAATCTTCTTGCTCTTGATCGCGAAGGTCATGACGTCCTTGAAGACCGGCGCGGCGATCTGCCCGCCGAAGTGGCCCACCGTGGGGTTCTGCAGCACCGACAGGACCACCAGCTGCGGAGCGTCGGCCGGGCTGAAGCCGACGAACGAGGCGGTGTAGCCCTTGTAGTCGCCGATGGCGGCGTCGTAGCGGTTGGCGGTGCCGGTCTTGCCCGCCACCCGATAGCCCGGGATGGCCGCGGCCTGGCCGGTGCCGTCGGCCCCGACGGCGCCTTCGAGCATGCCGGTGAGCTGTTTGGCCGTCGCGTCGCTGACCACCCTGGTCTGCCGGCCGGGAACGGCCGGGACGAACACGCCCGACTCGTCGGTCTGCCCGGCGATCAGCTGAGGCTCGATGCGCACGCCGCCGTTGGCGATGGTCTGGTAGACGCTGGCCATCTGCAGCGCCGTGACCGACACGCCCTGGCCGTAGGCGATCGTGCAGCTCTGGCTGCCCGACCACTTCTGGTGGTCGGGCAGGATGCCCGCCTCCTCGCCCGGGATGCCGCCGCCCGGCCTGCTGCCGAAGCCGAAGGCCTTCAGCATGGCGTGCAGGCGCTCGTTGCCGATCCTGCGGGCGGCCTGGACGACGGCGGTGTTGCTGGACTGCGACATCGCCTTCTGGAAGGTCATCTTCTCGGTGGGGTGCGGGTGGGAGTCGCGCAGCACCTTGTCGAAGCACTTGATCTTGTCGGCGACCGTCAGGGTCGTGTCGGGCCGCAGGACGCCGCTCTCCAGCGCCGCCGCGGCCGTGATGACCTTGTTGGTGCTGCCCGGCTCGAAGACCTCCGCGGCGGCGCGGTTGACGAAGAGCGAGCTCGGCGCCCTGCCCCAGTTGCTCAGGTCGACCTCGGGCGCGTTGGCCATGGCCAGCACGTGGGCGTCCTTGACCGACATCACGATGACCGTGCCGCTGTCGGCCTTGGTGGCGGCGACCTGCTCGGCGATGGCCTTCTGCGCGGCCCACTGGATGTCGCGGTCGATGGTCAGGCGGATGTCGCGGCCGTCGACCGAGGGCTTGCGCTGGCTGCTGGTCATCGGGATGCGCTGGCCGTCGCGGCCGATCTCCACGCGCTGGGTGCCGTCCTGGCCGGCGAGCAGGGTGTTCTTCGCCGCCTCCAGGCCCGACAGGCCCGCGCCGTCGGCGCCGACGAAGCCGATGACGCTTCCGGCCAGGTCCTTGGCGGGGTACATGCGCTTGTAGTGCTTCTTGGCCGAGACGGTCGGCAGGTCGAGCTTGAGCACCGCGTCGGCCACCAGCGGCTCGACGTCCTTGGCGATGCGCTGGTAACGCGTGCTGGTCTTGGCCAGCTTGGCCAGGATGTCGGCCTCGGGCACGCCGAGGGCCGCGGCGAGCTTGCGCGCCACGTCGGGCCGCTTGGCCGGGACGATCTTGGAGGGGTCGAGGGAGATCTCGCGCGCCTCCACGGTCAGTGCCAGCGGGTTGCCGTTGACGTCGGCGATCGTGCCGCGCTTGGCGGGGATGTCCTCGGTGCGCACGCGGTTGGCGGCGCCGGCGGCCTCGTAGACCTTGGAGTCGAGGCCCTGCATCTGGATCAGGCGGCCCGCGAAGATCGACAGGATGAAGGCCATGGCGATGACGCCGATCTTGATGCGCCTGCGCGGGTTGCCCAGGCGCACGACCATCGGCGGGCGCGGCGGCTGCGGAGGCCTCGGGGGCGGCGGCTTGCGTCCGGGCGGGCCCGGTCGCCTCACACCCTCGCGCTGCGGGGTGGCGCCACGGGGGCGCGGCACGCCCAGGCCGGGCGCGTTGCTCTCGCCGCTTCGCCCGGCCGGTCCGCGCCTGGCCGACTCACGCGCCTGCCGGGACTCGCCCGTACGGCCCCGGCCGTCGGCGGAGCGGTTGCGCCCGTCGTCGGTAGAGCGGCTGCGGCCGTCGTCGGTGGATCGGCTGCGGCCGCCCCGCGATGGCGGGAACTCGTCGGTCTCGTCGTCGAACCGGCCCCGGCGCGCACCGTCGGCGGCGTCGTCGTCACGGCCCGGCCTGCCTCGCCGGACCCCGTCCATGTCGTCCTCACGACCCGGCCTGCTGCGTCGAACCCCGTCCGCGTCATCCTCACGGCCCGACCTGCCGCGTCGAACCCCGTCCACGTCGTCCTCACGACCCGGTCGGCTGCGCCGTACGGGGTCGGTGTCGTCGGGGCGGCCGCGGCGGGCGGAGTCGGTCTCGTCGGCGGGGCGGCGGTCGGCCGGGTTGCGGCGGTCGCGGCTGCGGGGCGGCTCGAAGCGCGGCAGGTCGATCGGGTCCGACGGCGTGGGCCGGCGGCGCGGCGGTTCCTCGGGACCCGGGCGGCCCGCCCCCTCGGAGCGGGCTGCTCCCCCGGACGCGCCGGGGCGCCCAGACCGGCCCGGGCCGCCCGGGCCACGTCGAACGGCGCCTGACCCTCCCGGAGAGCCGGCGCCGCCTGAGCTGCGGCCGGGGCCCTGGCCCCGGCCGCCGGAGTCTCTCACCGACCGTTACCCAGCCAGTTGATGCCGTCGTCGGGCGTCATGCCCTGGCCCTCGGCGCGCTTGGCCACCTCTTCCGGCAGCTGCGCCTGGTAGACCTCGCGCTCCAGCGAGGCCTTCTGCAGCTTGGCGGTGGCGATCTCCTCCTGCAGCTGCGTGGCGGTGATGGAGTCGCGGGCCAGGACGGTGTTGAGAAGGAGCAGGCTGACCAGCCCGCCGAGCATGAGTCCGACGACGAGCAGCACGAACGGCGTGCGCTGCTTGCGGGGGTTGCCGGGGCGGCGCGCCTGCGAGGGCACGCGGCGCGGCTGCGCTGCGACGCGCGGCCGGGGAACCGCACCGCTCGCGGGCCGCGCCGCGCGGCTCCTGGGCATGGTGCTACCGCGGCCCCGCTGGGGTCTGATCTCCTGCTCAGTCCTCGTCAAGTCGGATCCTCTCTGCCGCCCGCATCCGGGCCGAGGCCGCCCGCGGGTTGCGGGCCACCTCTTCGTCCGTGGGGAGCTCTGCTCCCCTCGTCAGGAGGCGGAACCGAGGCTGGTGCGCCGGAAGCGGCACCGGGAGCCCGGGCGGGCTGGTGTCCTTGGTTCGCGCCGCGAGGGCCTGCTTGGCCAGCCGGTCCTCGAGGGAGTGGTAGGAGAGCACGACGACCCTCCCACCGAGCGCCAGCGCGTCGAGGGAGGCGGGGAGCGCCGCTTCTAGAGCGCTCAGCTCCGCGTTGACCTCGATGCGCAACGCTTGGAAAGTCCTTTTGGCGGGGTTGCCCCCGGTACGTCGAGTGGCCGCGGGAATCGCCGCACGAACGATCTCCGCCAGCCGCAAAGTCGACGTTATGGCCTCCTTGGCCCTTTCTTGCACGATTAGGCCCGCGACACGCTGTGCGAACCGTTCCTCCCCGTAATCGCGAAGGATGCGGACAAGCTCGGGAGCGGAGTAGGTATTGACGACCACCTCGGCGGTGAGCTCCTGAGTGGAGTCCATGCGCATGTCGAGCGGGGCGTCGTAGGAATAGGCGAACCCGCGCCCCGCCTCGTCGAGCTGCGGCGAGGAGACGCCCAGGTCGAACAGGACGCCGTTGATCGTCTTACGGCCCGCGTCGGCCAGCACGGCCGGCAGGTCGTCGGAGGCCGCGTGCACGAGCGTGACCCGGTCCGCGTACGGCGCGAGCCTGCGTGTGGAGTGCTCGATCGCGAAAGGGTCGCGGTCGATGCCGATCAGGTGGAGACCGGGGTGTGCGGCGAGCAGCGCCTCGGAGTGGCCTCCCAGGCCCAGGTTGGCGTCGACGACGACGGCGCCGGGCGCCTCGAGCGCGGGAGCCAGCAGCTCCAGCACGCGCTCCAGCTGCACGGGAACGTGCACGCTCTCGCTCATCGTCGAACCCCCCTCTCGCGGCTGACCACATTCGTCGGCGAACAGCCCGGAACCCCCACCTTGTGTACTTTCGCCGACCCGGTGCCGTCCGGCCAGGTCCCCATCCGCATCCTCTGCTAGCGCCGACCCACCTGACACCGGGGAAGGTGCATCAGCTGGAAGGCGCACGGTTGCGGCTGGAGACCTCGCCGAACGACATCACCGACGGCCGGCCGCCTCAGGCGGCCTCATCTGCTAGAGAATCCCTGGCAGCACCTCCTCGGACAGATCAGCGAACGCCTGTTCCTGCTCGTTGAGGTAGGTGTCCCAGGCCGCCGAGTCCCAGATCTCGAGCCGGGTGTTGGCTCCGATGACCACGCAGTCACGTTCCAGCCCCGCGTACTGGCGCAGGCTCTGCGGGATCGTGATGCGTCCCTGCTTGTCGGGTGTCTCGTCGGATGCGCTGGCGAACAGGACGCGGCTATAGTCGCGTACCGCCTTGGCCGTGACGGGCGCAGTGCGGAGAGCCTCGGTAATGCGCTGGAACTCCTCTACGGGAAAGACGTAGAGGCATCGCTCCTGGCCCTTGGTGATCACAAGACCCTCCGCCAGCTCCTCGCGGTACTTAGCCGGCAGGAACAGCCGTCCCTTGTCGTCAAGGCGCGGTTGGTGGGTGCCGAGGAACATCGCCTCCCACCTCCCACGCCTTGTGAAGTGTCAGTGCGCTGGCGCACCGGCCCTCCACTGCGCACCACCATACTCCACTTCTCTCCACCGTCAACTGATTCCAATCCAGCTCAGCGCCACTTGACACAACGTTTCCGCAGGTCAAAGCGGTGGAGCGAAGTGGAGGGCACGGAGGGGCCCGACAGGGTGCTGGGCGTGTCGCCGAGCGCCGGAAGGACGGCGGGAAGCCCTTCTGCGGCGGCGATCCCGAACGCGGTGGAGGAAAGTGGAACGCCACGTCACGGGATTGGCACGTCCACGCGACAAGAACCGAACCCATCACCCCGACACTGAGTGTTCTGTCCGAATGTTCGGCAAAAGTCGCTTGCGAACCCGCCGCGTCGTAGGGTCGGTACACACAATGAAAAAGGAATGGTATGGCTCCCGCAAATAGCACCCCCGCGCGGGAAAGCCTTCACATCTCTCATGGAGGCCTGGTGGCAGTAACCCATGACGTCCCGCCTCAGCTCGATGAGCTGGTGTCCACGGCTCACCGGATTCGGCAGGCGATCGAATCGGTGATCGAGGGCAAGAGCGACGCCGTCCGCCTCACTGTGACCGTCATGCTCGCCGAGGGCCACCTCCTCATCGAGGACGTGCCGGGTGTGGGCAAGACGATGCTGGCCAAGGCCTTGGCGCGCTCCATCGACTCGTCGGTGCGGCGCGTGCAGTTCACTCCCGACCTGCTGCCCAGCGACATCACCGGGGTCAGCGCCTACAACCAGCAGACCAGGGAGTTCGAGTTCAAGCCGGGCCCGATCTTCGCCAACATCGTGGTCGGCGACGAGATCAACCGGGCCTCGCCCAAGACCCAGTCGGCGCTGCTGGAGTGCATGGAGGAGCACCAGGTCACCGTCGACGGCGTGACCTACGAGCTCGAGACCCCGTTCATGGTCATCGCCACGCAGAACCCCATTGAGATGGAGGGCACCTACCCCCTTCCCGAGGCGCAGCGCGACCGCTTCACGGCGCGCGTGGCCATGGGCTACCCCGAGCCCGCCGCCGAGCTGGAGATGCTCGACGTGCACGGCGGCACCTCGCCGATCGACAAGCTGCAGCCGGTCGCCACCACGGAGGAGGTGAAGGCGCTGATCGAGGCGGTGCGCGGCGTCTACGTCTCCCAGGCGGTCAAGAAGTACGCCATCGATCTGGTCGTGGCCACCCGCCACTCCCCCGACCTGCGCCTGGGCGCCTCGCCGCGCTCGACGCTGCAGCTGATCAGGGCGGCGCGCGCCCACGCGGCGCTGTCCAACCGCGACTACGTCATCCCCGACGACCTTCAGGAGCTGGCGGTGCCCGTGCTGGCCCACCGGCTGCTGCCCAGCGTCGAGGCGCACGGCCAGCGCCGTACCCCCGACCAGGTCGTCTCCGAGCTGATCCGGCGCGTGCCGGTCCCGGAGACCCGAGGCCGATGAGAGCCGGTACGGCGAGGACAGTGACGAGAAGGGCCGGGCCATGAGAGCCGGCGCGGCGATGACCCTGACGAGGAGGGCCGGGCCATGAGAGCCGGACTCAGCGCTCTCACCTCACGCGGCCGCTCCTTCCTCGCGGCGGGGGTGGCAGCCCTGCTCATGGCGGTGCTGCTGGGCGAGCACGATCTGCTGCGGATCGGCGTGCTGATCGCCTCCCTGCCGCTGCTGGCGGCGATGGTGGTGGCGCGCACCAGGTACCGCCTGTCGTGCGCGCGGCGGTTGTCGCCCGCACGCGTGGAGGCGGGCGGCGAGACCACGGTGACGCTGCGCCTGGAGAACGTCACCCGGCTGCCCACCGGGCTGTTGCTGATCGAGGACACCGTCCCTTACGCGCTGGGCGTGCGTCCCCGGTTCGTGCTCGACCGGGTGGAGGCGCGCGGCATCCGCGAGATCGACTACCGGGTCCGCTCGGACCTGCGGGGCCGCTTCTCCATCGGCCCGCTGGCCGTACGGATCACCGACCCCTTCGGCCTGGTCGAGCTGACGCGTGCCTTCACCATCACCGACACGCTCACGGTCACGCCCCAGGTGCTCTCCCTGCCTCACGTGCGGCTGTCGGGAGAGTGGACGGGCGGCGGCGACAGCCGTACCCGGTCGGTGGCGGCGGCCGGCGACGACGACGTGGCGCCTCGCGAGTACCGGCAGGGCGACGACCTGCGGCGGGTGCACTGGCGCTCGACCGCGCGGCACGGCGAGCTGATGGTGCGCCGCGAGGAGCAGCAGTGGCAGAGCCGCGGCGCGCTCCTGCTCGACACCCGCCGCTACGCCCACCGCGGCGAGGGCCCGCGCTCCTCCTTCGAGGTGGCGGTCTCTGCGGCGGCCTCGATCGGCGTGCACCTGGCGCACGAGGGCCTGGGCCTGCGGCTGGTCACCGACCAGGGCGCCGAGCACCTGACCGACAGCGGCGTGTCCCACTCGCTGCTCGACACCCTGGCCGTGGTCAAGGGCAGCCCCAACCGCTCACTCGACATGGGCATCTCCGCCCTGCGGCAGGACGGCGGCGACGGTCTGATCGTGGCGGTGCTGGGCTCGCTGGACCCCGAGGAGGCCAGAGACCTGGCCAAGCTGCGCCACGGCGGCGTCACGGGCGTGGCCGTCCTGATGGACGTGGAGTCGTGGGACGTGCGCTCGTACGGCTCGGCGGAGAACTACCAGACGGTGACGAACCTGATGGCGGGGTTCGGCTGGCGCATCGTCAGGCTGCCCGCGGGCGCCTCCATCGCCGCCGTCTGGCCTGACGCGGCCAACAAGAACCGTTTCACGCTCACGGGAGGTGCGGCATGAGGCTCTCGCTGGCGTCGGCCGTGGCCACGTTCGCCGTGGCGATCGTGCTCTACCCGCTGCTGTCGGGCGGCGGCTGGTTCTGGGGCTCGCTCGGAGCCGTGGTGGTGGTGTTCGGCGCGAGCGTGCTGTCGGGCAAGCTCGCCCTGCCCGCCTGGGCGGCGCCGTTCGTCGGCGTGCTGGCGATGCTGCTCTACATCACGGCCGTCTTCAGCGGCACCAAGGCCTGGGCGCTGCTCTTCCCGACCACCGACTCCATCCCGCACCTGGGCAAGCTGTACGCCGCGGGCTGGGCCGACATCCAGCGGTACGCCGCGCCGGTGCCCTCCAACACGGGTGTGTCGCTGCTGACCACCACGGGCGTGGGCGGGATCGCGATCATCGTCGACCTGCTGTCCACGCGGCTGCGCCGGGCGGCCCTGGCGGGACTGCCGCTGCTGGCGCTGGTCACCGTGCCGGCGACGATCCTCAGCGATCCGATCGGCTGGCCGTCGTTCATCATCGCCGCGCTCGGCTTCACCGGCCTGCTCATCGCCGACGGGCGCGAGCGCATCGGCCACTGGGGACGCGCGGTGCTGGTGCGCAGGACCCGCCACGCCACCTCGGGCCCGCGTGACACCGCCGACACCCGCGGGCTGCGGCTGTCGGGCAAGCGGATCGGGTTCGCCGCGATCGGCGCGGCGCTGGTGCTGCCGGCGCTGGTGCCCACGATGGAGCCGTTCCAGCCGTTCACCTTCGGCGTGGGCGGCTCGGGCAGGGGCGGCAGCGGCAACTCCATCACCATCCCCGATCCGGTGGCCGGTCTGAAGGGTCAGCTGCAGCTTCCGGAGAAGCGCACGGTGCTGACCTACTCCAACAGCGACAACCAGCCCAGGTACCTGCGGATCTACTCGCTCGACGTCTTCGACGGCGAGCAGTTCCGCATGACGCCGCCCAAGGGCGCGCCGGAGAACAGGACCGAGAACGGCCCGCTCCCCCGGCCGCCCGGCCTGGGCGACAGCACTCCGGTGCAGGAGGTCAACACCAAGATCCAGATCAGTGAGGAGGTCGAGGATCTCCGGTTCCTGCCGACCCCCTACCCCGCCTCCCAGGTGCGGGCCGACGGCGACTGGCGTGCCGACGTCAGCAGCCTGATGGTCTTCACCACCGAGGAGGACGCCTCGGGCATGGAGTACGAGGTCTCCAGCATCGAGCCGAAGCCCACGCCCGAGCTGCTGGCCGCCTCCCAGCCGGCCCCGGCCGACCGGGTCGAGCAGAAGCTGCTGGAGCTGCCGCCCGGCTTCCCGCAGGAGATCAGGGATCTGGCCGACACGACCACCGCCAAGGCGAAGAACCCGTACGAAGCGGCGACCATGCTCCAGGAGCTGTTCACCGACAAGACGAACGGCTTCACCTACAGCCTGCAGACGCAGGGGCAGAACAACAACGCCCTGGTCGACTTCCTGATCTACAGCAAGACGGGCTACTGCGAGCAGTACGCGGCCGCCATGGCGCTGCTGGCACGCGCGGTGGGCATCCCCGCCAGGGTGGCCATCGGCTACACCGGCGGCAGCAAGGTCGAGAACGGTTTCCAGGTCACGACCGCCGACATGCACGCCTGGCCTGAGCTGTACTTCGAGGGCGTCGGCTGGCTGGCCTTCGAGCCCACCCCGACGGCCTCCGCGCCGCTGGGCCAGGGCACCGCCCGGGTGCCCGGGTACACGGTGCGCCCGACGGAGCAGAGCTCCAGCACGACCGGCCCCGACAACACGGTCAACCCCGAGGTCGGCGAGGTGCCGTCCCTGAACCCCAACGCCCTGCGCAACATCCGCGAGCTGGAGCAGGACCGGCTGGCGGGCAACGGCAGCCTCATGGTCGAGGAGGGCATGCCGCTCTGGGGCAAGATCGGGCTGGGCGCGGCGGCGTTGCTGCTGCTCCTGCTCATCCCCGCCGCGATGCGCCTGGTCACCAGGAGCAGGCGGGTGCGGTCGCTGTCGTGGAGGATCTCGGGGCCGTCGGACGAGGTGACGGCCAAGACCGCGCGGGTCAGCCCGCCGGTGGCCGCAGCCTGGGCCGAGCTCGACGACGTGCTGTGCGACTACGGCATGGCCAGGCAGCCCAGCGAGACGCCCAGGGCGCTGGCCAGGCGGCTGACCGAGCAGCTGGAGTTCGACGCCGACGCGGCGAAGGCCATCGCGGCGATCTCCACGGCGGTCGAGCGGGTGCTGTTCGCCCGCGAGCCCGGCGTCATCGATCCGCTCAAGCCGCATCTCAAGACGGTACGGCGGGCGCTGGCCGACACGGTGACGCGCGGCCGCAGGCTGAGGGCGGCGCTGATGCCTCCCTCGACCATGCAGCGTATCCGCGGCCTGGGCGAGAAGCTGCTCGACGGCTTCGACCGGCTGGAGAACATCCGGCTGCGGCGCGGCGGCTCCGAGGAGGAGACGACGTCGCGGGAGCTGGTCAACAGGTGATCGGTCGGGCGGGTGGTCCCCGAGGGGTTCACCCGCCCGACTGCACCCAGGTCAGGACGGCCAGCACCCGGCGGTTGTCGTCGGCGCCCGGCTCCAGGCCGAGCTTGCCGAAGATGGCGGCGATGTGCGTCTCCACGGTCTTGACGCCCAGGTGCAGCCGCCTGCTGATGGCGACGTTGGAGCGGCCCTCCGCCATCAGTGTGAGAACGGACTGCTCGCGCTCTGTCAGGCTGTCGAGGCCGGAGACGGCGGTGCGCCGGGTGAACAGCCGCGAGACGATCTCGCTGTCGATGACCGACTCCCCCGCGATCACGCGCGACAACGCGTCGCGCACGGTGGCCGCGTCGTCGACCCGGTCCTTCAGCAGGTAGCCCACGCCGGACGGGCCGATCTCCAGCAGCTGCCTGGCGTAGGCGCTCTCGGCGTAGGTCGACAGCACCAGCAGGCCCAGCCCCGGATGGGCGGCCCTCAGGTCGGCGGCGCCGGCCAGCCCCTCGTCGGTGAAGGTGGGCGGCATCCTGATGTCGAGGATCACCGCGTCCGGCACATCCGTTGCGAGCAGCTCGTGCAGCTCGGCCAGGTTGCCCGCCTGACCGGCGACCTCCACGCCCACCGTCTGGAGCAGGAGGGCGACGCCGTGGCGGAAGAGGGCCGAGTCGTCGCAGAGCATGATCCGCATCAAGGGCTCCCGGCCGGTTCGGAGGGCGCGGCGGGCAGGTCCGCCCGCAGGAGCGTACCGCCGTCGGCAGGGCTCTGGACGGTGAGCGAGCCTCCCAGGGCGGCGACCCGGTCCTGGAGCCCGGCCAGACCGCCGCGCGGGGCGAGGACGGCGCCTCCCGTGCCGTCGTCGGCCACGGTGACGGTGATCACGTTCTCGTGGGCGGCCAGCGCGATCGTGATCCGGCGGGCACGCGCGTGCTTGATCGCGTTCGTCAGGGCCTCGCAGATCACGAAGTAGGCCGTGGTCTCCACGGCCGGGCTGACGGAGACGGGCGGG
Organism: Nonomuraea soli; assembly: GCF_013761175.1. Lineage (GTDB taxonomy): Bacteria > Actinomycetota > Actinomycetes > Streptosporangiales > Streptosporangiaceae > Nonomuraea > Nonomuraea soli. Next base: position 1,057,512 of record NZ_JACDUR010000001.1, on the reverse strand, counting down.
ATGTCGATCTCCGTCTCGACCGGGAGCGCCTCCGCCACGCCGCGCACGGCGGCGGCCAGGCCGATCTGCTCCAGCACCGCCGGGTGGATGCCCCTGGCCAGGTCGCGCAGCTCCGACAGGGCGGCGCGCAGGCCGCTCCTGGCCTCGTCGACGAGTTCGCGCACCGCCGGATCGTCGCTGGTGGCCTGCAGGCGGCCCAGGGTCGCGGCCAGGGTGAGCAGGCGCTGCTGGGCGCCGTCGTGCAGGTCGCGCTCGACCCTGCGGCGCTCCGCGACGCCCGCCTCGACGATCCTGGCGCGGGACTCGGCCACCTGGCGGACCTGCTCCTGGAGGTCGGCGTGGAGGCGGGCGTGGTCGAGGGCGAGCGCGGCGGCCTCCAGGGCGGCACGCACCACGTCGTCGCGTCTGCGCAGTTCGGGTGCGGTGAGCACGTGGGCGCGGCCGGTGACGGGGAGCACGAGACGGTTCGATCGCTGCGGCGCCTCGCCGAGGACCAGATCCAGGTCCGGATCGGCCAGCGCGTCGCGCAGCGCCTGCCGTACCGACTCCAGGGTCGCCGGGCGGGCCAGGCCGGTGACCAGGTCGGCGACCCTGGCCCGGTCCAGCCCGCGGCTGACGGCGGCCGCCAGGAACGCCAGCGGGATCAGCAGCGGCGCGGCGACCTGCGAGATCGACACCACGTCGGGGACGTGGGCACGTTCCATGGGGTCGCCCGCCCCGGTGATCCACGGCATGACCATCCAGACGGAGGTGGAGATCAGCGCGAAGCCGTACACCGCCGAGGCCAGGAAGACCGGGGCGAGCTCGCGGCGTTCCAGCCCGCGCGACCTGAGCGCCCGGTGCACGACGAGGGCGAGCGCGGCCAGCACGACGGCGATCACCGACAACCAGTACAGGCCGTAGCCGGGACGCTGCTCGGCCCCGCTGGAGAAGACGGTCACCCACGCGAAGGGCGCCGCGGGCTGTCCCGGAGGGTCGGGATCCCAGGTGAGGTTGTCGGCGGCGTTGCCGATGAGGATGAGCGCCCAGGCCGCGGCGACGAAGCGCGGGTAGCCGATCCGCTCGCGCGGATAGCTCAGCAGGATCGTCATCAGGACGAGCGCCGGCACGGGCCTGGCCACGGCGGCGACGAACGGGTACCAGCCCCAGGCACGGTTGACGAGCTCCGCCGTCAGCTCCGCCCAGGCGGCGGCCACGAAGAGCACGCCGATCAGGCGCGACTCCGCCAGGAACAGGGCGCCCGTGGCGGCCAGCGCGACCTGGCCGACGAGCAGCAGGGTGGCCTTCGGGGCGTCGTAGGCGTAGGTGGGCCATACCGCCCACAGGCCGTACGCCAGGGTGGCCAGGATGATCGCCGTGGTGCGCATGGCCCCAGTCTCGGCAGCGTGAAGCACGCTGAGAAGGGGGTTAACCCTGAGCCGCACGACGAGAGCTCCCGGCGGGCAGCACGACGGCAGCACGCAGGAAGCCGTGGAGCGGTAACCGATTCGAGCGGACCGCCCCCCTGGCGGGAGGCGGTCATCGACGTTCTAGCGGTCGTCGTGACGACGACGCCAGCGTTCCTCCATGCGTTCCATGAAGGATCCGCGGTTACCACGACGCGAGCCCTTCGCCGGAGGCACCCCTGCCCCCGACGCGGCCGCGTCACCTATTCCACTCATACGCTTCCAGCTCGACAGGCCCCACAGACACGCGGCGAGCATGACCACGAAACCGCCGACGCCGAGCGGGATCATGTTCATGACCACGCCGACCATCAGCAGGACGATGCCGAGAACAAAGCCGATGGTGGCCTTGATCAGACGTCGCTTGTAATGGTTGCGTGGGTCACTGATCCTTACGGTGTTGGCCCACTTCGGGTCCTCGGCGTAGAGGGCCTGCTCGATCTGGTCGAGCAAGCGCTGCTCGTGCTCAGAGAGCGGCACGGCGCCTCCCAAGGACGGCCCCATAACGGGGAAGACGGCAACGGACGACACGGGGTGTCCGAACCTCGCGGTCGGTTATCCCCAGAATACGAGGCTGTAGACGTAGGCGAAAGAAAACGGCCAACGCAGACCAAACCGGAGGTGACAAAGAGATCATTCCCGCACCCCCGGACCTAGTCCCCACATGGCCCATCATGCATCCATTTCATCAAGTCGTCCTCGCACCAGTGAAGCCGGGACCACCGCATCGGGCCCGAAACGCCGGATCGCCTTGTCCATAGCCCTTTCCGCCTCTCTCCAACCGCTCTCGCGCTCACCCAGGCTGAGCTGGTGCGTCGCACCGTCGGCCGGGGTCAGCTGCTCCATGCGGACGCCGACGAGGCGCAGGCGGACCCGCTCGAGACCCGACGCCCCGAACAGGGCACAGGCGGTCGAGTAGATCTTCTGGGCCACATCTGTGGGTTCCCTGAGAGTTTTGGACCGGTTGATCGTGGAGAAGTCGGCCCGGCGAAGCTTCACGCTTACCGTCCTTCCCACATAGCCGCTCTTACGCATCCTGGAGGCCACGCGTTCGGACAATCTCAGGAGCTCGCGCCTGATCACCTCGGGGTCGTCGATGTCGACGGAGAAGGTCTCCTCGTTGCCGATGCTCTTGTCGGGCACGTGCGCGGTCACCGGGCGCTCGTCACGCCCCCAGGCCAGCGCCGCCAGGTGACCCCCCGCCGCGGGCCCCAGTTCGCGCTGGAGCGTCGGAACGGGCACTCTTGCCAAATCCCCCACAGTCCGGATTCCAAGCCGCGTGAGGGCCGTTTCCGTGCGTTCTCCGACTCCCCACAGGGCGCTCACCGGCAGCGGGTGGAGGAAGGCGACCACATCGGCCTCGGGCACCACCAGCAGGCCGTCGGGCTTGCACTGCTTGGAGGCCAGCTTGGCGACGAACTTGCTGCTCGCCACGCCCACCGAGCAGGTGATGCCGTAGCGCTCGCGCACCTGGGCGCGGATCAGCCGGGCGATCGTCGCGGGCGAGCCCAGCCGCTTGCGCGCCCCGCCCACGTCGAGGAAGGCCTCGTCGGAGGCGATCGGCTCCACCAGTGGCGTGACGGAGTGGAAGATCTCCATCACGCCCTTGGAGACCTCGCCGTACTTGCCGTGGCTGGGCGGGATGATCGTGGCCTGCGGGCAGACGCGCCTGGCCCGGCTCATGGGCATGGCCGAGTGCACGCCGTAGGCCCTGGCCTCGTAGGTGGCGCTGAGCACCACGCCGCGCCCGGACGGCGAGCCGACGATCACCGGCAGCCCGCGCAGCTCCGGACGCTCCAGCAGCTCCACGCTGGCGAAGAAGGCGTCCATGTCGACGTGGAGGATCGGGCAGCCGTCGTCGTCGACACCGCCACCGGCGCTGTCGCCCGCACCGCCCCGCGGAGTCGGCCCGACTCCGGTGATCTGCTTTCTCGCCACGCTTCGATTCTATGTTCGACTGGCGACGACGTGGAGCTGCGTCGCGATGTCGCGCAGCACGGGATGGTCGGCGGCCGCCTTCTCCAGGGCGATGAGCGCCTCCGCGGCACCCGCCTCGCCGTCGGTGAGCCGGCTCGGGACCAGGTCGGCGAAGATCCGCACGCCGTGGGTCTGGGCGGGCTCGAAACCCGCCTCCCTGAGCAGCGCGGCCAGCTCCTGCGCGGTGAAACGGCGGGGCGTGGGGTCCTTGGCCCCCCAACGGCCCTGGTCGAGGACCTGCCTGGCCTCGTCGAAGTGGCCGGCGACCGCGCGGTGGATCGCCGTGGCCACCGGGTTGGCCGCCAGCACGCTGACCGCGCCGCCCCCGCGCAGCAGGCCGTGGACGGTGGCCAGCGCCCCGGCCGGATCGTCGACGTACTCCAGCACGCTGTGGCACAACACCAGGTCGGCGCTGTCGGCCGGCAGGAGGTCGCCCAGGTCGGAGGCGTCGCCCTGCAGCGCCCGCACCGCCACACCGGCCTCCGCGGCCCGGCGCTCCAGCGCGAACAGCGAGTCGGGGCTCGGGTCGACGACCGTCACCGTGTGTCCGAGCTCGGCCAGCGGTACGGCGAAGCCGCCCGTGCCGCCACCGGCGTCGACGATGTCGAGCCGGTCCCTGCCCGCCAGCACCGCCCGCAGGGCGTCCCACACCACCGCGGTCCGCACCCCCGGAGCTCTCGTGACCCCTTGCAAGCCCGCCTCCTCGTTAGGTCTTGGGCCAGCCTATGCCAGGTGGCAGGCGGGCGGGGGAAGGGTAGGAAGGAGTCCGGGCGATGATCCGGGGGGACACATGGGCGGGGGACACGGGCACGGGCAGGTGAGCGCCACGGCGCAGCACCGCTCACGCATGCTGGTCGTCCTGTGCGTCACCGCGGTGGTCCTGGTGGCCCAGGTGATCGGCGGGCTGGTGGCCAACAGCCTGGCGCTGATCTCCGACGCCCTGCACTCCGCCACCGACGTCACCGGCGTCTTCATGGCCCTGGTCGCCGCCCACTTCGCCGCCAGGCCCGCCACCGACCGGCGCACCTTCGGCTACTACCGGATCGAGATCCTGGCCGCGGTGGCCAACGCGGTGCTGCTGTTCGGCGTGGCGATCTGGGTGTTCTCCCAGGCGTGGGAACGCTTCTTCGCCCCGCCCGAGGTCCAGTCGGGGCTGGTGATCGTCGTGGCGCTGGTGGGCCTGGCGGTCAACGCGGTCTCCATGGTGCTGCTCTACCGCGGCCAGAAGGAGTCGCTCAACGTGCGGGGCGCCTACCTGGAGGTCATGGGCGACCTGCTCGGCTCCGTGGCGGTGCTGGTCGCGGCGATCGCCATCAAGCTGACCGGCTGGTACGTCATCGACCCCGTCGCCTCGGTGGTGGTCGCGGTGATGATCCTCCCCCGGGCCTGGAACCTCCTCAAGGAGGCCGTCGACGTGCTGCTGGAGGCCACGCCCAAGGGCATGGACCTGTCGGACGTGCGCGCGCACCTGCTCGGCCGCGACGGCGTCGTGGACGTGCACGACCTGCACGCCTGGACCCTCACCTCGGGGCTGCCGGTGCTGACCGCGCACATCGTGGTCGACGACTCGCGGCTGGGCGACGGGCGGCTGCTCGACGAGCTGCACGACTGCCTGCGCGGGCACTTCGACGTCGAGCACTCCACGCTGCAGCTGGAGCCGCGCGGGCACCTGGACCACGAGGGGGCCAAACATGCCTGAGCGGGGCGCCTGAAGAGCGCGAGACGGCGGGTGCGCGCGAGGGCCGGTCAGCGCTGGAGGCGTCTGGGCGCGCGCAGGCGCCAGGCTTCGGCCAGCAACTCCCCCAGCTCCTCGTGGCCGATCTCGGCCAGGCGCACCAGCACCGCCGCGTAGCCGTCGTAGTGCGGGGTGGTGAAGAACACGCCGGGATCGGCCGCGACCAGCTCGTGCTTGTGCTCCTCCGCGGCCAGCGGCAGCACCATCACGCCGGGCATCTCGTGCATCCGGGCGAACCACTTCTTCACGACGTAGAACGCGGGCGTGCCGTACATCGGCCGCTCGGAGGTCTCGGGCAGCGCCAGGGCCAGGGTCCGCGCGTCATCCTCAGTGGCCATCCCCCCACGGTATCCCGCGCGCCATCGATCGCGGCGTCCCCGGCGTGGGGTCAGGGGTTGACGCCCAGGGCGTCGAACAGCGCGGCGGCCCGCTCCCGGTGTTCCGCCGCCGCCGCGTCGGCGCCGCAGGCCTGGCGGGCGGCGGCCAGGCCGTGGTGGGCCCGCGCCTCCTCCAGGCGGAGCTCGGACCCGGCGGCCAGGCGCAACGCCTTCTCGTGCGCGGTCACGGCCGACAGCGGGTCGCCCTGGTCGGCCAGGAGCAGGCCGAGCTGGTTGGAGAGCGCGGCCGACACGCTCACCGCGGTGAGCCCCTCGATGAGGGCGAACGCCTCGTCGAGCGCCGCGCGCGCCTCGGGCAGGCGTCCCAGGCACCGCAGCGTGTCGCCGATGGAGCCGACGACGGTGGCCAGCATGACGGGGTCGCCGAGCGCGGTGAGCAGGCGGCGGCTGTCGGCCAGGCTGTCGAGCGCCTGCTCGTGGAGCCCCTGGCCGCACAGCGACTCGGCCACGTGGTGCAGGGCCGCGGCCTCGCCGAGCTGGAAGCCGATCTCGCGGAAGATCGTCAGGGCGCGTTTCAGCGACTCGTCGGCCGGGCCGTACTGTCCGAGCACGATGAGCGTGCCGGCCAGGTCGGAGTGGGCCAGCCCCTGCTTGAGGGCGTTGCCGACCTCCTCGTGGGCGGCAATCGCCTGGCGCTGGCAGCGGAGCGCCTCGGGGTAGTCGCCCAGGTAGTGGTGGAGGTATCCGGCCAGGCCGAGGCACTGCGCCTGGATCCACCGGTCGTCCGCCGCGCCGGCCAGGTCGAGCGCTCGCTGGAGCGAGCCCAGGACCTGGCGGTAGCGGCCGGTGTGCGCCTGTTCGGCCAGGGCGGCGGCGAACAGCGACAGCGCCTCGAACCGCGGCCTGCCCAGGTGGCGGGCGGCCGAGGCGGCCACGTCGCTCAGGGCAGCGCTCTCGGCGAATCGGCCGCGCACCATGAGGTAGGGGTTGAGGTCGGTGGCGATCTGCCACACGTGCTCGTCGTGCCGCCGGTCGGCGACGTGCCCGGCCGCCTGGACGGCGGCGCGGACGGCGGCGATCACGTTGCCGCACTCACCGTCGAGCCAGGCCATCGCGGCCTGCCGGTCGGCGTGGCCCGGCTGGTCGCCCTCCGGCCTGGGCGGGGGCGGGAGCAGGCGCCTGCGGTTGGGGTTGATCAGGTCGTGGGCGGCGTCGGCCAGGTGGCGGTAGTGGTCGAGCAGGCGGGTGAGAGCGGCCTGGCGCTCGGTGTAGGGCTCCTCACGCATGGCCACCTCGTGGGCGTGTTCGCGCACGAGGTCGTGGAAGGTCAGCCGGCCGGTCCTGTGCTCTTCGAGGAGGCTGGCGGTGGCGAGCCGGTCGAGCAGCGGGCCCGCCGCGTCGTGGCCGAGGCCGCACAGGGCGGCGGCGGAGCCCGGGGTGATGTCCTGGCCGGGCATGAGGCCGAGCAGGCGGAACAGGCGGCGCGCGGGCTGCGGGAGCCGGGCGTAGGTCAGCTCCAGCGCGCCGCCGACGGCCATGTCGCCGTCGATCCGTAAGGTGTCGAGCCGCCCGGCGGACAGCGCCGCCACGTAGCCCTCCAGCGCACCGCCCCCCTCACCTGGATCATGGCCCGGGTCCTGGTGGTCGGCCAGGGTGGCCGCGGCGACGCGCAGGGCCAGGGGCAGCGCGCCGCAGAGCCTGACCAGTTCGAGCGCCGCCTCGGGCTCGGCGGCCAGGCTCTCCGGCCCGGCCACCGCGCCCACCAGCTCCAGCGCCTCGTCGACGGGAAGCACGTCGAGGGGCAGGCGCCGCACGCCGTGGCTGGCGACCAGGCCGGTGAGCCTGTCGCGGCTGGTGACGATCACCACGCTGCCGGGCGCCGCCGCCAGCAGGGGCCTGACCTGCTCGGCCGACAGGGCGTTGTCGAGCAGGACGAGCATCCGGCGACCGGCCAGCTGCGAGCGGTAGAGCCCGGCGGCCGCGTCCTCGTCGGGCGGGATCTGGTCGGGCGCGATCCCCAGGGAGCCGAGCAGCCGGGTCAGCGCCTCCAGCGAGCTCATGGCCGGCGCCCGGGAGTAGCCGTGCAGGTTGACGTAGAGCTGCCCGTCGGGGAACTCGTCGGCCATCAGGTGACCGAACCGTACGGCCAGCGCCGTCTTGCCCACGCCCGCGTTTCCCGACACCACGACGATCGGGGCGGTGGTGGAGGAGCCGGGCGACAGGCAGCGCTTCAGCTGGTCGAGATCGGCCACGCGGCCCGCGAACCCGGCCACGTCGGAGGGCAGCTCCGCGGGGACGACCCGGGGGCCGGACGCCGCGGCCGGCGCGGGCTGGAGCTCGGGCGAGTCGTTGAGGATCGCCTCCTGCAGGCGCCGCAGCTCGGGGCCGGGGTCGAGGCCGAGCTCCTCGCCGAGCAGCGTGCGGCCCTCGCGGTAGGTCTCCAGGGCCTCGGCCTTGCGCCCGCACCGGTACAGGGCCAGCATCAGCAGGCCGCGCAGCCGCTCGCGCAGGGGGTGCTCGGCGAGCCAGCCACGCAGTTCGGCGGCGGCCTCGCGGTGGTGGCCGAGGGTGAGCTCCTCCTCCGCCCACTCCTCGGCGGCGGCGGGGCGCAGGTCGTTCCAGCGTTCGGCGGTGACGCTCGTGCCGAGGTCGAGCCCGGCCAGCGCGGGACCGCGCCAGGTGGCCAGGGCCTGGGAGTAGAGCACGGCGGCCGCGGTGTGGCGCCCGCCCGCCGCCGCCTGGCGCGCGGCGGTGACGCTCTCCTCGAAGGAGCGGGCGTCGAGGCTGCCGGTGGCGACGCGGTAGCCCTGGCCGACGGTCTCGATGATCGTCGCCTTGGCTCCCGCCTCGCGCAGGGCCTTGCGGAGGGTGCCGACGGCGATCATGACCTGGTTGCGCACCGAGGAGGGCGGGGGGTGGCCCCACAGGGTGGCCAGCCGGTCGACGGAGACGGTGCGCCCGTAGTCGAGCAGGAGTGTCGCCAGGACCGCCTGGGCCCGTGGACCGCCCAGCTTGACCACACGCCCGTGGACCACGGCTTCGAGCGGACCGAGGATCCTGAACTCGACCTCGTCAACCGCCATGGCGGTCACCGTACCATCGGGCGGCGACGGCGCCGAAGATCCGCGGGAGCGGACCCCGTGGGGCCCGCCGTGCGCATCGCCGCGGACCCCGCCGTGGGCCACACCCTGGGCCACACCCGGGGCCCCGCCGCGGCGCTCCCGGCGGCCGGGGTAAGGCGCGCTCGCCGTCCGGGCTCAGAGCGCGAGCGTGGGCTTGAGGGCCTTGAAGCGCGCGAGCAGCCCGTTGATGAAGGTCGGCGAGTCGTCGGTGGACAGCTCGCTGGCCAGGTGCACCCACTCGCTGATGACCACGCCCTCAGGCACGTCGGGCATCCACAGCAGCTCGTAGGTGCCGCCGCGCAGCAGGTTGCGGTCGACCGCGGGCATACGCTCGAGGGTCCAGCCCTCGGCGTAGGTGGTGATCAGCTCGTCGATGCGGTCACGGTGGCGGACCACGCCTTCGACGATGGCCGAGGTGTATTCGTTGACCGGCGGCTCGGCGCGCGCCACCCGCTCGGCGAGGATGGCGAGCGGGTCGGATTCCCGCAGCTCCGCCTCGAAGAGGATGTCGAGCGCGCGCCGGCGCGCCTTACCGCGTGCGGACATCAGGCGCGGCCGAGGTACTCGCCGCTGCGGGTGTCGACCTTGACCTTCTCGCCGGTCGTGATGAAGAGCGGCACCTTGATCTCGGCGCCGGTCTCGAGGGTGGCCGGCTTGGTGCCGCCGGTGGAGCGGTCGCCCTGCAGGCCCGGCTCGGTGTTGGAGATGATCAGCTCGACCGCGGCGGGCAGGTCGACGTAGAGCGCCGCGCCCTCGTTGAAGGCCACGGTGGCGTTGGTGTTCTCGAGCATGTAGTTGGCGGCGCCGCCGACGGTCTTGGAGGGCACGTTGACCATGTCGAAGGTCTCGGTGTCCATGAAGACGAAGTCGTCGCCGTCCTTGTAGGAGAACTGCATCTCGCGCTTGTCGACGTTGGCCACCTCGACCTTCACGCCGGCGTTGAAGGTCTTGTCGACGACCTTGCCCGAGAGGACGTTCTTGAGCTTGGTGCGCACGAAGGCGCCGCCCTTACCCGGCTTGACGTGCTGGAACTCCACGACGGACCAGAGCTCACCACCGTCGAGCTTCAGCACCAGGCCGTTCTTCAGGTCGTTGGTCGTCGCCACTCGTCATTCTCCCGCGTGCGGCCGCTCAAAGGACGAGCAGCTCCTTGGTCGTCTTGGTGAGGAGTTCCGGGCCCGCGTCGCGGGCCACCAGGGTGTCCTCGATGCGGATCCCGCCCCGGCCGGGGAGGTAGACCCCCGGCTCAACGGTCACAGGAACTCGATCCTCTAGTTTACCGGTACGAGCGGGGCCCAGGAACGGGTCCTCGTGGATCTCCAGGCCGACGCCGTGTCCCAGGCCGTGCCGGAAGTCCTCGCCGTGCCCGGCGGCCTCGATGATCGAGCGGGAGACGGCGTCCAGATCGCCGGCGATCGCCCCGGGTTTGACCGCCTCGACCCCGGCCTGCTGCGCGGCGGCGACCAGGTCGTACAGCTCGCGCTGCCAGTCGGCGGCGTGCCCGACCGCCACGGTCCTGGTCATGTCGGCGTGGTAGCCGCGGTAGCGGGCGCCGAAGTCGATGGTGACGAGGTCGCCGGGGCGCAGCTGCCGGTCGGTCGGCGAGTGGTGGGGCACCGCGCCGTTCTCCCCGGCCGCCACGATGGTGTCGAAGGCGGGCTTGTCGGCGCCCAGCTCGATCATCCTGGCCTCGAGGATGCGGGCGAGGTCCTTCTCCGACACGCCGGGGCGGATGCTGCCGGAGATGTCGCTGAAGGCGCGGTCGGAGATGGCGCACGCCGTACGGAGCAGTTCGATCTCGTGCTCGTCCTTGACCATCCTGAGCTGCTCGACGAGCGGGTCCAGGGGGACGACGCCGTTGAGGCGGCGGAAGGCGGCCACGGTCATGTGGGTGGCCTCGACGCCGACGCCCTGCGCGGCCAGGCGGCCGACCACGTCGCGGTCCTCGACGACCTCGATGTCGAGGCCGCGGGTCATCTCGATGTATCGCGAGTCGGTGGCCAGGGTGGCCGAGCCGTCGGCCCAGACCAGGACGGCCGCGTTGGAGCTGTCCAGTCCGGTCAGGTAGCGCACGTTCACCGGGCGGGTGACCAGCAGTGCGGGCACCCCGGGCAGGATCGCCGCCAGTTGTGCCCGGCGCTCTCCGAAATTGACGGTCATTTCGTCAATGTACGCGTATTGACCTTCGCCTCGCGCCCCGGCTACCGTCCCCAGCAAGTTAGGAAGGTTTCCTAACTTTGGAGGTCTTATGAGATTCGCCGCCGCCGCAGCCGCGCTAGCAGTCGTGATCACAGGGAGTCCCGCGATGGCCTCACCCGGTGCGCAGGGTTTCATCCGGGTCGACCAGGTCGGCTTCGCCCCCGGCGAGGCCAAGCACGCCTACCTGATGACCGAGGCCGGCGCCCCGGCCACCCGCTTCACGGTCGTCGACCGCCGGGGCCGCCAGGTTCTCAGAGGTACGGCGGGGCGTGACCTCGGCACCTGGAACGCCGCCTACCCCCACGTCTACGACCTGGACCTGAGCCGCCTGCGCGCCCCCGGCAACTACCGGATCAAGGCGGGGTCCCTGGTCTCCGCCGAGTTCACGATCGCCCCCTCCGCGCTGCTGGCGGTGCCCGCGGCCAAGATCGTGACCTTCTTCGGCGGCCAGCGCGACGGAGCGCACGCCCTGCGCAAGCCCAGCCACCTCAACGACCGCAGCGCCTCCGTCTACGACTGGCCCGTCTTCACCGGTCCCGACACCGACCAGATCAAGGGCGAGCTGACGAAGATCGGCGGCCCGGTCGACGTCGAGGGCGGCTGGTTCGACGCCGGCGACTACCTCAAGTTCACCCACATCCTGTCCTACGTCGACACGATGCTCTGGGCGGCCAAGAGGGACGGCGCCGTGGACCCGCGCCTGCGCGCCGAGGCCACCCACGGCCTGAAGTACCTCGACAAGATGTGGGACGAGCAGTCCAGGACGCTCTACATCCAGGTCGGCATCGGCGCGGGCAACGCCGAGGGCACCTTCGCCGGCGACCACGACATCTGGCGCCTGCCCGAGGCCGACGACCACGACACGGCCGAGGGACGCCAGTACATCCGCAACCGCCCCGTCTTCCGCGCCGCCGCTCCCGGCGAGCCGATCAGCCCCAACCTCGCCGGCCGTACGGCTGCCGCCTTCGCCCTGGCCGCGCAGGTGGAACCGGACCCGCGCAAGGCCGCGCGGTGGCTCGAGAAGGCCGCCTCCGTCTACGCCATGGCCAGGACCGAGAACGTCGGCCAGCTCGTCACCAGCCTGCCGCATGCGTTCTACCCCGAGAGCGTGTGGCGCGACGACATGGAGCTCGGCGGCGCGCAGCTGGCCCTGGCCGCGCTGAGGCTCGGCGACTCGCGTGCCGGCGAGTGGGTACGGCAGGCCGCGCACTGGGCGGCGCAGTACCTGGAGCACGAGGCGGGCGACACGCTCAACCTCTACGACGTCAGCGCCCTCGCCCACGCCGACCTGGTCAAGGCCCTGCGCAAGTCCCGCGCCACCGGGCTGGCGATCGACGAGGCCGGGCTGATCGCCGGACTGAAGGACCAGCTGGAGATCGGCCTGGCCCGCGCCTCGGCCGACCCCTTCCGCGCCGGGGCGCGCTACGACCAGTTCGACTCCGTGCCGCGCACGTTCGGGCTGGCGGCGACCTCGCGGCTCTACAAGCGGGTGACGGGCGACCGCTCCTACGACGCCTTCGGCACCCAGCAGCGGAACTGGGCGCTCGGCGGCAACCCGTGGGGCGTGTCGTTCGTCGCCGGGGTCGGCGAGAACGCGATCACGTGCCCGCACTACCAGATCTCCAACATCACCGGGAAGCCGGTCGTGGGGGCCGTGGTGAACGGGCCGAACAACGTCTCGCTGTTCGAGGGCGGGCTCGGCGGGCGCTTCGACGAGATGCCCGCGTGCCCGGCCGACGAGGTGGACCGGTACGAGAGGTTCACCGGGCATGACAGCCGGTTCGTGGACGACGTGCGGTCGTGGCAGGCCTCCGAGCCGGCCGACGACTTCGCGGCGATCGCGTTCTACGCGCTGACGCTGATGGCGGGCGACTGACCCTCGGGCGGCCTCTCGCCTCCGGTACGGCATGCGCACTGCTGCCGTACCGGAGGGGGGTCTTTGAACTCAGGGCTCAGGGCTCAGGGCCAGAGCTTGAACTTGGTCAGGAACTCCGCCAGCGATCCGTCACCCCGCACGTCGCCGCGGTCGCGGGCCTGGCCCAGTTCCGCGGCGACCTTGCGCAGATCCCTGATGCCACGATCGACGCGCCCCTGGCGGATCCGCCTGGCGGCGTCGTCGATGTCGCGGTGGGCACGCTGGGCGACGCCCGGCTCGATGGCGCGGGCGTCCTCCTCGTCCTCCACGGCCTCGTGGAAGCGCCCCAGCCACGTGTCCCACCCGCCCGGCGGAGGCACGTCGGTGCGCAGCTCGTAGCTGTCGCCCACCGGCTGCGGCCCGAGCGTCTGGACCGGCCCGACGGTCGAGGGCGGCTCCTGGCTCTCACTGGCGCTCGGCGTCTGCGACGGGGTCGGCTCGGGGGTCGGCTCCTCGGTGACCGTGGTCGGCGTGGCCTGCACGACCGGGTCGGGGGTCTCGGAGCCGCGCGGCCAGAAGGCGAAGGCCGCCACCGCCGCGACGATGATCGCCAGGGCGATGCCCAGCTGCACGAGCATGCGCCTGTCGGGACGGTCGAGGTCTTCGTGCCGCTGCTCGTACAGGGCGGTCTCGTCGCCCAGCGGCTGCTCCATCACCGCGGTGCCGTACACCGGCTGGGACGGCGCCGCGGCCACGGGCTCGCGGGGGGCGCCGAGCGGGCTGGTGAGCGCCTGCCGTACGGCGGACATCGAGGGGCGGGCGGCGGGATCCTTGGCCAGGCACGACTGCACCAGCGTGCCGAGCTCCTCCGGGACGCCCGACAGCCGCTCAGGCTTGGCGGTGCGATGCTGCGCCTCCAGGTCGTCGCCCTCGAACGGCGGCTGGCCGGTGAGCAGCTCGTAGGCGACACAGCCCAGGGCGTAGACGTCGGCGGGCTTGCCGGTCTCCCCGTCGAGCTGCTCGGGCGCGCGGTACGGGGTCACCGGCACCTCGGGCACGGGCAGGCCGTCGCCGAGCAGCCCGAACCCGGTCACCTTGAGCACGCCGCTGCCGGCGCGCCGGACGTCGGCGGGGCTGAGGTTGCCGTGCACGATGCCGGACCGGTGCGCCGCCTCCAGCCCGGACGCGACCTGCCCCAGCACGGTCCGCACCTCGTCGGAGGGGCTGGGGCCCGCCGGGCCCTTGCCGGGCAGGTACTCCATGACGACGAAGCGGTCGCCCACGTCGAGCACGGTCACCACGTTGGGGTGCAGCACCGTGGCGAGCGCCTGCGCCCGGCGGGCGAAGCGGCCCCGCGTGACGGCGTCGCCGCCCTCCTCCAGGAGCTTGACCGCGACGGCCCAGTCCGCCTGCAGGTCGTGACCACGCCAGACCTCGCTGGTGCCGGTGCGGTCGATCACCTCATCCAGCCGGTAACGCCCGCTCAGCACCTGTTCCGGCATCTGTCCATCGCTCACCCAAGACACAATAAAGGGGACGGGGAGCGCCCCTGCCCCATCGGTCACAGCGGTCGCGCGCTTGAAGGAAGAAGAGCCGATGAACTCACGGCCCCCTTCGCACTCCGGGAATTAACGTTTCCAGACGCCCGGCAAAGCGTCGAGGAACACTCCTTCGCCGGCCTTCCGCTGGTCGACGGCCCGATCCAAGATCGTGTCGTTCCGCCAGATTCGGAAGGGAAAACAATGCTGAAGAACATTGTCAAGACCGCCGTCGCCGGAATCGGCTTCGCGGCCGCCACCCTGGCCATCGCCCAGCCCGCCTCCGCCAGCTCGTTCTCCTGGAACGTCGGCGACGGCCTGATCACCTATGTCGACACGGGCAACCGGCTCTGCGTCGAGGCCTACGACAGCGAGGGCGCCCGCTGGGTCGAGGTGCGGATCAACGGCCGGACCTACCGTGACAACAACAACTACTACGGTGACCCGGGCAGCCTGTGCTGGACCGTCAGCCTGACCGAGAACGCCACCTACACGGCGACCGCCCGGTCGTACTGGGGCGAGCGCGGCACCACGATCTCGCGCGGCTCGCGCTCCTTCACCGCCTAGGACACCCCGGATGGCCACCGCGTGATCGTCACGCGGTGGCCATCTGCCGTAACTCTGGTCCCCGTGCGGCAGATCTCCGTGTGGAGGTGCACGTGAGCGACGAGATCCATTACCCGGCGGACCTGACCGACCTGGAAGGGCCGGAGGAACTGCGCGTCGAGTACATCAAGGGGCTGATCGAGACGGCCGCCGAGGACGCGCGCCACGTGACGCTCAACGTGTCTCTCGCCCTGGCCGTGGTCGCCGCGTTCCTCACGCAGCTCCCGCACGAGCTGGTCTTCGGCCAGGCGCTGGCGGTGAGGCTCACGCTCTTCCTCGGGCTGCTCTCGCTCGGCGCCTCGGCGATCGCCTTCTTCGCCTACGTCCGTGCGGTGCACTACGCGCGCATGGCGATCGTGCGCAGCCTCGCCTCGGCGGACGCCAAGCACGCGCGCCAGCTCTGGGCGGGCCGGTACGGGGTGTGGGAGCGCAAGAAGCGGTGGTATCAGGCGGGGCAGATGTTGATGTACGTGGGGCTGGGGCTGGAGGCGCTGAGCATGGCGGTGATCTTCATCCGCGGGTGGCCGCTCGCCTGACCGCGGCGAGATCAGGACCGCGCCTGCACGTGTCCGTCGCCGCGCCGCTGACGAAGAAGAGTGCGTACGGGAGCCACACGTCGCCCGAGCAGTCACGCGAGCCAACGAGACGAGCTGCTGCGGTCTCGAGTGGGCCTCCGGGTTCGCCTACCAGGACGGTCGCTGGCGATACACGCCCACGATCGAGCAGGAAGTCGGCTGGATCACTCCGTTAACGCCGCTACTGGACTTCCGGGCGTGGAACCGCGTGGTCGACGCCGCCTCCGAACAGCACGAAAGGGCGGAGAGCCGAAGCTCCCCGCCCTTTCGCGGTCAGAACGTCAGGCCAGTGCCGGCTCCGTCGTCCGGGTGTTCACCGGCTCGGACGGGGCGTCGTCGAGGTCCTGCGGAGGCGCGTCGTACACGCTGTCGTCCAGCTTGTCCTCCGACCGCCCGACGATCACCGGCACGACCAGCTGTCCCGTCACGTTGGTGGCGGTGCGGATCATGTCGAGGATCGGGTCGATCGCCAGCAGCAGCCCGACCCCCTCCAGGGGCAGCCCGAGGGTGGTGAGCGTGAGGCTGAGCATCACGATCGCGCCGGTCAGGCCCGCGGTGGCCGCCGAGCCGATCACGGACACGAGGGCGATGAGCAGGTAGTCGCCGACTCCGAGCTGGACGCCGAAGATCTGGGCGATGAAGATCGCCGCCAGGGCCGGGTAGACCGAGGCGCAGCCGTCCATCTTGGTCGTCGCGCCGAACGGCACGGCGAAGCTGGCGTAGTCGCGGTCGACGCCCAGGCGCTCGATGGCGACGCGCTGGGTGAGCGGCAGGGTGCCGACGCTGGATCGGGAGACGAAGGCGAGCTCGAAGGCGGGCCAGATCTTCTTGTAGAACTGCAGCGGGCTGACCTTGCCGAAGACTCGCAGCAGCACCGGGTAGATCACGACGAGCACGATGGCGCAGCCGATGTAGACGCCCGCGGTGAGCTTGGCGAAGGGCGCCAGCAGGTCCCAGCCGTAGTTGGCGATCGACTTGCCGATGAGCGCCGCCGTACCGATGGGGGCCAGCCGGATGACCCACCACAGGGCCTTCTGGATCAGTTCGAGCACCGAGCGGGTGAGGTTGAGGAACGGCTCGGCCTTCTCGCCCACGGCGATGGCTGCGGCTCCGAAGACGACGGCCAGGAAGACGATCTGGAGCACGTTCGGCTCGGAGAAGGCGGTGAAGATGTTGGTGGGCACGATGCCGACGAGGAAGTCGAACCAGGTGCCGCGGCCTTCGAGGTCGACCGCTTCTGCCTTGCCGAGGTCGAGGGTGACGCCCTGGCCGGGGTTGATGATCAGGCCGAGGGCGATGGCGAAGGCCACCGCGACCAGGGCGGTGATGAGGAACCACAGCAGGGTCTTGCCCGCCAGCCTGGCGGCGCCGCCGACGTTGCGCAGGTTGGCGATGCTGACGACGATCGCGGTGAAGACGAGCGGCGGCACGGCCAGCTTGAGCAGCTGGACGAAGATCGCGCCGACCTGGGTGAGGGTGGCGGCCAGCCAGGACACGTCCCAGGTTCTGGCCACCAGGCCCATGGCGACGCCCGCCACCAGGCCCAGGAGAAGTTGCAGGGAGAAGCTGAGTCTCTTCACTTGTGGAGCTCCGAAAGATGGGATGAGGAAGGGCGCGAAGAACGGACTCAGCGACAGAGCGTCGCGCCGGTGGCCCGGCACAGGTCGATGTGCAGCCGCTCCACCAGCCACACGTGCGTCACAAGAAACCTCACAGGATTTCTCAACAGACGGTTAACCCACTCAGATTCCCTGAAATAGAGTGATCTGCGTCACATAGAGAGCTCGCGCACCCTCTCGATGAGCTTGATGCGCTCCTCGTGGGTCCTGCCCAGGGGCGCCACGTTGAGCGTGGTGATCCCCGACTCGCGCATCGCCTGGATGCGGTCGCGCACGAAGCCCTCGTCGCCGATGAGCGACATGCCCTCGATGAGCTCCTGCGGCACCAGTGCGGCGGCCTCGTCCTTCTTGCCCGACAGGTACAGCTCCTGGATCTGCTCGGCCTCCTTCTCGAAGCCGTAGCGGCGGGCCAGGTCGTTGTAGAAGTTCTTGCCCTTGGCGCCCATGCCGCCGATGTAGAGCGCGGCCATCGGGCGGCCGAGCTCGATGTAGGGGCGCACTTCCTCGGGCTTGCCGATCGCCAGGAAGGCCTGGCCGACGGTGTCGAGCTCGCCCAGTTCGGGCGAGCGCCTGGCCTTGCCCGCGGCCAGCGAGGCGCCCCAGACGTCGGCGGCCTTTTCCGGCAGGTAGAAGATCGGCTGCCAGGAGTCGGCGATCTCGGCGGCCAGTTCGACGTTCTTCGGGCCGATGGCGGCGATGAGGACGGGGATGTTCTGGCGCACAGGGTGGTTGATCAGCTTGAGCGGCTTGCCGAGGCCGGTGCCGCGCTCGACGGGCAGCGGCAGCGTGTAGTGCTTGCCCTCGTACGTGACACGCTCGCGGGCCCAGACCTTGCGGCAGATCTCGATGACCTCGCGGGTACGGCCCAGCGGAGCGGTGTACGGCACGCCGTGGAAGCCCTCGATCACCTGCGGCCCGGAGGCGCCCAGGCCCAGGGTGAACCGCCCGTCGGAGACGTAGTCGAGTCCGGCCGCGGTCATGGCCAGCAGGGTCGGGGTGCGGGAGTAGATGGGCAGGATGCCGGAGGCGATCTGCAGGCGTTCGGTGCGGGCGGCGATGTATCCGAGCTGGCTGACGGCGTCGAAGCTGTAGGCCTCGGCCACGAACACGATGTCGAGCCCGGCCTTCTCGAAGTCGGCCAGTTCGGCGACGGTCTCCTTGAAACCGCCCGAATAGTTCAGTGCCATCCCGATTCGCATGCCGCGCCCCTCACCAACCGAATCTTGTTCTGTCGCTTCGCATAATAGCCTGGCGGAATGCTGAAGCGGGCTGTGATCGTCGCCTCCTTGCTGCTGGCCGCCGTGCTGGCGCTGCACAGCCTGCTGCCTCCTCTCGAGGGGTTCACCACCATCCTCGAGAGCCTGCTGCCCTGGCTCGGCTGGGGCGTGCCGGTCCTGCTCCTGCTGGCCCTGGCCGCGCGCTCGGGCCTGGCCCTGGCGGCGGCGCTGGTGCCCGGCGCGGTGTGGGCGGTGATGTACGGCGGCACCGCCCTGGCCAACCCTCCGGGGGGCGACAGCGACCTGCGGGTGGGCACGGTCAACGTGGGCGTGGTGAACAACAACTCGGGCGTGGCGGTCAAGACCGTCGCCGGAGAGCTCGACGTGCTGGCCGCCCAGGAGCTGACCCCTGGCGGGCCGGCGGCCAAGCAGCTCAACGCCATGTTCGACAACTCCTACACCGTCTCGACCATCGGCCTGTGGAGCCGCTATCCCATCGTGGAGCGCAAGTCCATCGATCCGGGGCTGGGCTGGAAGCGTGCCCTGCGTGCCGTACTCAAGACGCCGAAGGGCGACGTGACCGTCTACGTCATGCACCTGGGCTCGGCACGGCCGGGCCAGACGGCGGCGCGCGACAAGTCACTGGCCGCCGCGCGCGAGCTGATCGACGACGACCCGAGCGAGCGCATCCTGCTGCTGGGCGACCTCAACACCGCCACCACCGACCGGGCCCTCGACGGCCTGACCCCTCCCCTGCTCAACGCGCAGGCCGAGGCGGGCGACGGGTTCGGCTTCACCTGGCCCTCGACGTTCCCGGTGGTGCGGCCCGACCACGTGCTCTACCGGGGCATGACCGCCACCTGGGCCGACGTGGCCCCGGCGAGCGGCAGCGACCACCGCGCGGCGCTAGCCGCGTTCCGGCTGTAGGTAACGCAGGTCCTCGGGCGTGTCGATGTCGCGGGGATCCCCCGGCACCTCCACCTCCGTGACCAGCTCGGGGTAGGCGCGCAGGAACTCCCTGGCCCCCACGTCGCCGACGGCGTACTCCATCACCTGCTCGAAGTGCTCGCGGGCGACGAGCACCGGGTTGCGGCGCCGTCCCTGGTAGGTGGCCACCGCCACGCCGGCGCCGCTGCCGATCAGCAGGCGCACCGCCTCAGGCTCCACGAAGGGCTGGTCGACCAGGGCGATGACCACCTTCTCCGCCTGCGGCGGCAGTGCCCGCAGGCCGACGCACAGCGAGGAGCCCATGCCGGAGCGCCAGTCGGGGTTCTGCACCACCACCGCCCGCCGCACCTGGAGGGTCGCCGCGCCGAGCACGACGACCACCGGATGGCAGCCGCCCTCCTCCAGCACCCGGACACCGCGGTCGACCAGGCGTTCGCCATCGTGCTCCAGGGCCGCCTTGGGCGTGCCCAGCCGGGTGCCGCCGCCCGCGGCGAGCAGCAGCCCCGCCACCCGAGAGTCCATCATGCCTCCATCGTCGCAGGCTGATCACGATTCCCCGTGGATGCGCCCCTCGGTGTCGGTCAGCGGCCGTCCCGTGCCGCCCCAGCGCAGCTGGATCAGCTCGGCGGCGATCGACACGGCCGTCTCCTCCGGGGTGCGGGCGCCCAGGTCGAGGCCGATGGGCGAGCGCAGGCGGCCCAGCTGCTCCTCCTGCACGCCCGCCTCGCGCAGGCGGTCGAGGCGGTCCTCGTGGGTGCGGCGTGAGCCCATGGCGCCGATGTAGCCGGCGTCGGTCTTCAGCGCCACCTCCAGGAGCGGCACGTCGAACTTGGGGTCGTGGGTGAGCACGCAGATCACAGTGCGCTCGTCGACCGTCTGCGTGGCCAGGTAGTCGTGCGGCCACCTGACGACGACCTCGTCGGCGTCGGGGAACCGCTTGGGCGTGGCGAAGACCGGCCTGGCGTCGCACACGGTCACGTGGTAGCCGAGGAACTTGCCGATCCTGGCCACCGCGGCGGCGAAGTCGATCGCCCCGAAGACCAGCATGCGCGGGGGCGGGGCGAACGACTGCACGAACACCGACAGCTCGTCGAGGCGCCGCTCGCCGTGGCCGCCGTAGTGGCGCACGCCGGTCAGTCCCTGGGCCAGCATGCCCTTGGCGTCGTCGTCGACGGCGTCGTCGAGCCTGGCCACGCCCAGGGTGCCGGACGAACGTTCCGGCCAGATCACCCGGCGGGCGCCGATGACGCCGGGCCCGTCGATGACCGTGGCGACGGCGACGGGCTCGTGGCGCTGGACGGAGCGGTAGATCTCCCCCATCTCCGGATACGTCTCGATGGAGATGGGTTCGATGAGGATGTCGATGATGCCGCCGCAGGTCAGGCCCACGGCGAAGGCGTCGTCGTCGCTCACGCCGTACCGTTGCAGGACCGGCGCCTCCACCTCGGAGGCCAGCTCGAACACCGCGCCCTCGACGCAGCCGCCCGAGACACTGCCCACCACCTCGTCGCCGCGCACCGCCATCGCCGCGCCCGGCGGGCGCGGGGCGCTGCTGAAGGTGCTCACCACCGTGGCCAGGCCGAACCTCAGCCCCGAGCGCCACCAGCGCATGATCTCGGGCAACACGTCACGCATGGACCGGACCTCCCGTCCCTCGCCGCTCCCCCGAGAGCCTTTCCGCCAGATCCTCGTAGGCGGCCAGGCTGTGCCCGGCCACCAGGTCGTCCAGGTACGGCAGGGCCGCACGCATGCCCCCGGTCAGCGGCTGGAAACCCGCGTGCCCCTTGTGCGGGTTGACCCAGATCAACCGGTGCGCCTGGCGCGACAGGCGGGCGACCTGCTCGCCCAGCAGGGCGGGGTCGCCGCGCTCCCAGCCGTCGGAGGCGATGACGGTGATCGCCCCGCGCGCGCTGTGCCGTTTCAGGAAGAAGCGCAGCTCCTCGCCCAGGCGGGTCCCGCCGCTCCAGTCGGGGATGCTCCTCGACACCTCGCGCAGGGCCGTGCCCGGATCCCGGTGGCGCAGCTCCGCGGTGATCGGGGTCAGCCTGGTGCCCACCGAGAACACCCTGGTCGCCCCCGGCTCGCTCCTGACCAGCGCGTGCGCGAAACGCAGCAGCGTCTCGGCGTAGGCGGCCATCGAGCCGCTCACGTCGACGAGCAGGACCACCGTGCGCGGCCTGCTGCCGTGGCGGTGGTGCAGCAGCTCGGCGACGTCGCCGCGCCTGAGCGCCCGGCGGATCGTGCGGGCGCGGTCGAGGGGGCCGCCGCGTGCCGTACGGAACCTGCGCGAGCTGCGCCTGGCGCGGCGGCCCGACAGCAGGCCCAGCAGGCGATGCACCTCGGCGCGCTCGGACTCGGTCAGCGAGGTGACGTCGCGCTGCCGCAGCACCTCCAGCTCGCTGGCGCTGGCGCGCAACGCGCGGCCCTGACCCTCTCCGTCGCCGTCGTCGACCGCGCTCAGGCCCTTGGTCACGGTCCTGACCTGGGCACGTCCGGCGCGCATGCCGCCGAAGTAGGCCTCGAAGCAGCGGTCGTAGCGGGCCAGGTCGTCCTTGGTGGCGCACAGGGTGAGGCGCCCGGCCCAGTACACGCCCCGGCGGTCGGTGACGTCGAGGTGCTCCAGCGCTCTGAGCAGGTGCTGGGTGCGTTCGTGGTCGGCCGCCACCCCGGCCGCCCGCAGAGTGCGGGCGAATCCGATCATGGTGGCGGCGATCGTCATGCGAGCAACCCGTTCGAGACGACGGCCTGCACGTCCTCGCGGTACTTCAGCGCCGCCCCCAGCGTCCTGGCGGCCAGGTCGGGGTCGAGGTCCCTGGCGCCCAGCGTCAGCAGCGCCTGGGTCCAGTCGATCGTCTCGGCGATGCCGGGCGGCTTGACCAGGTCGGCCGCGCGCAGCCGCTCGGCCGCCTTGGCGACCTGCAACGCCAGCTGCTCTCCGCAGCCGGGCACCTTGCGCAGCAGGATCGCCACCTCCCGGTCGAAGTCGGGGTGCTCCAGCCAGTGGTAGAGGCAGCGGCGCTTGAGCGCGTCGTGCACCTCGCGGGTGCGGTTGGAGGTCACCACCACGACCGGTGGCGTCGAGGCCTTGACGGTGCCCAGCTCGGGGATGCTGATCGTGAAGTCGGACAGCACCTCCAGCAGGAACGCCTCGAACTCGTCGTCGGCCCGGTCGACCTCGTCGACCAGCAGCACGCTGGGCTGCGTCTCGATCGCCTGGAGCAGCGGCCGGGCGATGAGGAACCGCCGGTCGTAGACCTCGGCCTCCAGCCGGCCCACGTCGTGCACGCCGCCCGCCTCGGCGGCCTTGAGGTGCAGGAGCTGCCGGGCGAAGTCCCAGTCGTAGAGGGCCTGGGCCGCGTCGATGCCCTCGTAGCACTGCAGGCGGATGAGCGGCGCCTTCAGCAGCCCGGCCAGCGCCTTGGCCAGCTCGGTCTTCCCGACGCCCGCGTCGCCTTCGAGGAAGAGCGGCCGGCCCATGCGCAGGGCGAGGAAGGCCGCGGTGGCCAGGCCTTCGTCGGCCAGGTAGGCATGCCGGTCGAGCAGCTCGACGAGCTTGTCCGGCGACTCGATGTTCATTGCCCTGATTGTCCGCCGCAGCACGCTTTCAGGCTACTGCGCCACTCGGAAAGCGGAAGGGCCGATCACTCCAGGCGGGCCTTGGCCCACGACAGGGCCTCTTCGTAGTCGACGGAGCCGAACACCACGAGCCCGCCGGGGCCCGGGTTGACCACCAGGTCAGCGAGCTCCCGGGTGGCCACCACGCTCGCGTAGCCGCAGCACCAGCGGGCGATCTGCTCCGCGTGCTCGGCCCAGAAGGCGTGGATGCCCTCCAGGGCGCCCTTCTGGGGCGCCTGGCGGTCGCGCTGGTCGACCACGATCGCGAAGCGGGTGTCCTCCGCGCGGGCCCGGTCGAGCACCTCGCTCAGGCCGGCGGCGAGGGACTCGGCCTCCTCGACGGTCAGGCGGCCGCCCTGGACGGCGCGGAGCAGGGGCCAGGAGGTCAGGTCGACCGAGGCGGGCATTCAGATGTCCTTGGAGTCGCTGTGGTCACGGATGAGGGCGTCGAGTTCGGCCAGGGCACGGGCGGAGTTGGCCTTCTCCGAGCCCTGGATGCCCATCACGCCGACGGAGGTGCCGTCGGAGAAGTCGATCTTGGGCCAGGGTTCGCCGGGGACCATGCCCACGTCGATGATCTCCGGCCAGGTGCGGCGGTGGGTCCTGAGCGCGTTGACGATCGTCAGTCCCCGCTCGTCGGCGGTCACCCGCACCCGCGCCAGCAGGTGGAGGATGCCGGCGACGAGGCCGGCGAACAGGACCAGGAAGAGCCGGTCGAGCCAGGTCCACGGCTCGGCCATGGCCAAAGCCATGACCACCGCGCCGATCATGATCAGCGCCGCGAAGCCGTACGCGACGAACCGCGTGCGGTGGGGGCGCCAGGTCACGGGCAGGGCCGGAGGATTCACCCGGTCAACCTACCAGCGGCGATGGACGCCCCCATGGCGGCAGGGGGGGTCAGAGCCGTCGGAGCAGCAGCGCGGTCTCCAGGGCGGCCACGGTCGACTCGTACCCCTTGTCCTCGACGCTGCCCGGCAGGCCGCTGCGGTCGAGGGCCTGGTCGAGGGTGTCGCAGGTGAGCACGCCGTTGCCGACCGGCGTCTCCTCGTCGAGCGAGACCCGCGTCAGCCCCGAGGTGACCGAGTCGCAGACGTAGTCGAAGTGCGCCGTCTCGCCGCGGATGACCGCGCCGAGCGCCACCACCGCGTCGAACCGCCGCGCCAGCGCCTGCGCCACGACCGGGATCTCCAGCGACCCCGGCACGCGCACCACCGTCGGGCTGGCCCCGCTGTCCTCACACGCCTGTACGGCACGCGCCACGAGCTGGTCGGTGATCTTCCCGTGCCAGCTGGCCGCGACGATGCCCACGCTCAGCCCCTCGGCCTCGACCGAAGCCACCGCGGGCCGCCCTGCTCCACTCATGTCAGATGTCCCAATCGTTCCTGCTTGGCCTTCAGGTATCTCTCGTTGTGCGGGTTGAGCGCCACCGGCATCGGCTCGCGGCCCAGCACCTTGATGCCGTAGCCGTCCATGCCGCGCAGCTTGGCCGGATTGTTGGTGGCCAGCCTGATCGACTTGATGCCGAGGTCGGCCAGCATCTGCCCGGCGTTGGAGAACTCCCGGGCGTCGACCGGCAGTCCCAGCTCCAGGTTGGCGTCGACGGTGTCGCTGCCGTTGTCCTGCAGGCCGTAGGCCTTCAGCTTGGCCAGCAGGCCGATACCGCGGCCCTCGTGGCCCCGCAGGTAGACGACCACGCCGCGGCCCTCCTCGGCGATCATCGCCATGGCGTTGTCGAGCTGCACGCCGCAGTCGCATCGCAGGGATCCGAAGACGTCGCCGGTCAGGCACTCGGAGTGGGCGCGGACCAGGATGTTCTCGCCGTCTTCAAGGTCGCCCAGGACCAGCGCCACGTGCTCGCCGCCGTCGAGGGCGCTGGCGTAGCCGTAGGCCTGCCACTCGCCGTAACGGTTGGGCAGGCGGGTCTGGGCGACCCTGGTGACCATGCTCTCCGTGCGGCGCCGGTAGTCGACCAGCTGCTCGATGGAGACCAGCGCCAGGTCGTGCTCGTCGGCGAAGACGCGCAGCTCGGGCAGCCTGGCCATGGTGCCGTCGTCGTTGACGATCTCTGCCAGGACCCCGGCGGGCGCCAGCCCGGCCATGCGAGCCAGGTCGACCGCCGCCTCGGTGTGGCCCCGCCGTACCAGGACCCCGCCGGGCCGGTAGCGCAGCGGGAAGATGTGGCCGGGCCGTACGAGCTCGTCGGGCTCGGTGGCGGGGTCGGCCAGCGCGCGGATGGTCAGAGCGCGGTCGGCGGCCGAGATGCCGGTGGTCACGCCGTCACGGGCGTCGACGCTGATGGTGTAGGCGGTGCGCAGCCGCTCGCGGTTCTGGTGCACCATGAGCGGCAGGCCGAGCCGGTCGAGCTCGTCGCCCTCCATCGGCACGCAGATGACGCCGCTGGTGTGGCGGATGGTGAAGGCGAGCAGCTCGGGCGTGGCCTTCGAGGCGGCGAAGATGAGGTCGCCCTCGTTCTCGCGGTTCTCGTCGTCGACCACGACGATCGGGCGGCCGCAGCGCATGTCCTCGATCGCCCGCTCGATGGAGTCGAGCATCGTCATGCGGTCACCCCCTGCGGTCGCGACTGCTTGAGCCAGTTGAAGAAGCCCACCAGGGCCAGGACGAAGAAGACGACGTAGACGGAGCCGTTGAAGTAGATGCCGCCGCGGAAGGCGACCGGCACGCCGACGAGGTCGACCAGGATCCAGATGAGCCAGAACTCCACCAGCGCCTTGCTCATCGCCCAGGTGGCCACCACGCCGCCGACGAAGATGTAGGCGTCGGCCGCGATGAGGAAGTAGCGCTCGGGCGGCTCGGAGTACTGGCCCCACGACCAGCCGGTGACGTAGAACAGCACCCAGAACAGCGCCGTGCCCCCGACGAGGGCGATCAGCATGCCGATCCGCTCGCGCGAGGTGCCCTGGCGGATGACCAGCTCACCCTCGTCGCGGATGCCGCGCTGCCACTTGACGAAGCCGTAGACGGCCAGGCCGGCCATCATGATGTTCTTCAGCACGCTGCCGGTCGCCGGGATGGTGGCGTAGGCCATGGCCAGCAGCACCGCGGCGACGAACTGGATCGGCCAGTTCCAGATCGACTTGCGCATCGCCAGCACGACCGGCACCAGGGCGGCCAGGCTGCCCACGAAGTCGGTCCACAGGACGTGCAGGCCGAACAGTTCGAATCCCGACTCCGCCCAGTTCATCGCGCCACCAGCTTCTCCACGTACTTCGCGATCACGTCGACCTCGAGGTTGACCTGCTCGCCCGGCTGCTTGGCGCCCAGGTTCGTCAGCTGCAGCGTGGTCGGGATCAGGCTGATCCCGAAGCTGGTCGCGCCGACCTTGGTCACCGTGAGGCTCACCCCGTCGACGGCGATCGAGCCCTTCTCCACCACATAACGGTTCAAGTCGGCGGGCAGGGCGACGGTCACGTCGTCCCAGTGCTCGCCCGGCTCCCTGGCCAGGATCGTGCCCACACCGTCGACATGGCCCTGCATGATGTGCCCGCCCAGCCGCTGGTCGGCCCGTACGGCACGCTCGAGGTTGACCTTCGAGCCGCTCACGAGCCCACCGAGCGAGCTGCGCTCGAGGGTCTCCCTCATCACGTCGACCGTGAAGACCTCGCCCTCGACGGTCACCACGGTCAGGCACACGCCGTTGACCGCGATGGAGTCGCCGTGGCCGGCGTCCCCGGTCACGATCTTGCCTCTCACGCTCAGCCGGGCCGCCTCGCCCAGCTGTTCCAGGGCGACGACCTCGCCCTGCTCCTCCACGATTCCGGTGAACATCACCGCTCCTTCATCTCTAGGGGGTGTGCGATGATCCGCAGATCCGGCCCGATCAGCCGGATGTCCTGGTAGTGCCATCGGTGGATGCCGGCGATGGTGCCGACGCCCGCCGGGCCCACCGCCGCCCGGCCCTCGCCCAGGAAGGCCGGGGCGAGGTAGGCGACGACTCGGTCGATCAGCCCGTCTCTCAGGAAGGAACCCGCCAGGGTCGCCCCTCCTTCCAGGAACACGCTGACCACGCCCCTGCCGGCCAGCTCCTTGAGCAGGGCGCGCAGGTCGAGGCCGTGTTCGGTCCTGGGCAGGCGGACCAGGTCGGCGTCGGGGCGCGCGTCGGCGTCGTCGGCGACCGCCACCAGGGTGGGCGCCTGGCCGTCGAGGACCCTGGCCGTCGGCGGCGTGCGGCCGTCGGCGTCGACCACGACGCGCAGGAGACGCTTGCCCGGCCCGGGCGCCCCCTCAGGCGCGCGGTCCGCGGTGAGGTCGAGGGTGGGGCGTGCGGTCAGGCGGGGGTCGTCGGCCAGGATCGTGCCGATCCCGGCCACGATGGCGTCGGCCTCGGCCCGCAGCCGGTGCACGTCGGCGCGCGCCTCGGCGGAGGTGATCCACTGGCTGCTGCCGTCGGCCGCGGCCGAGCGTCCGTCGAGGGTGGCGGCGAACTTCCAGGTCACGTACGGCCGGCCGAGCCGTACGGAGGTCAGCCATTCGATGTTGACCGCCTCGGCCCGCTCCGCCAGCAGGCCCTGCTCGACCGTCACCCCGTGGGCACGCAGCCGGTCGGCGCCTCCGCCGGCGCGGGGGTTGGGGTCGGCGACGGCGTGGACGACCCTGGCGACGCCGGCGGCGAGCAGTGCCTCGGAGCACGGCCCGGTGCGGCCGGTGTGGTCGCAGGGTTCGAGGGTGACGTAGGCGGTGCCGCCGCGGGCGAGCTCGCCCGCCTGGCTCAGGGCGGCGATCTCGGCGTGCGGGCCGCCGGCGTAGGCGTGGTAGCCCTCGCCCACGACCTCGCCGGAAGCGCTGGTGATGACGCATCCGACGACGGGGTTGGGGCTGGTGGTGCCACGCCCGAGAGCGGCCAGCTCGACGGCGCGTGCCATGTGCGCCTGGTCGGGACCGGTGGGATCGGCCACCCCTGGACCTCCTCGTTACGCAAGGAGCGGTCCCCGGGGTCACATAAGGGTGCCAAAGCACCACAGCGGCGCCCAGCCTGCACGGCCGGACACCTGCGCGCTTCCTCCCATCCGGACTTTAACCGTCGGTCCCGGAATTCCACCGGGTCAACCGGCCGATGGCATCGGCCGGGTCGCGGACTGTCACCGCCGGTTCGGACTTTCACCGACCCCGGAGCACGCTAGCTCTGTTCTTCCTCACAGTGTGCCACGCCGCTTCAAGCGGTCGCGACGCACCCCCATCCTGATACCAAGCGGTCGCTTGGTCAAGCGGCCATGAGCTTCCTGGCGCGCCGGGCGTCCGGGGCGTAACGCACCTGAGGGGGCACGAAACTGAGCCCGGCGTGCAGGCTGCGCAGGGTGGCCGTGGCCCACAGGTCGCCCACAGGGGTGGCGGGCAGGCCGTACAGGCGCCGGGCCCAGCGCGGCAGCGTGGCGAAGGCGAGCAGGGTCAGCGCGGGCAGGACCGGCTTGAGCGGAGCCAGGTAGACCGGCAGCGGCGCGTTCAGCGACAGCCGCAGCGGATGGGCCGCCTCCGACACGAAGCGCAGCCCCGGCCGCGCGTCGTCGATGTAGGACCTGAGGGAGGCCACGTCGCCGGGAACGGTCGCGGGATCGAGCCCGACGACCTCGGCGGCCGAGCGCCACTCCAGGACGAA
Organism: Nonomuraea soli; assembly: GCF_013761175.1. Classification (GTDB taxonomy): domain Bacteria; phylum Actinomycetota; class Actinomycetes; order Streptosporangiales; family Streptosporangiaceae; genus Nonomuraea; species Nonomuraea soli. The sequence goes on along the minus strand of NZ_JACDUR010000001.1, from coordinate 1,029,112 downwards.
CCGGTCGGCGTCGGCGTCGGACAGCCGCACCCCGGCCCGGCGGGCGACCGACAGGTAGGAGTCGACCTCGCCGACGTGCACCCAGCGCAGCGCCTCCGGCTCGTCGAGGCGGTGGCGCAGCCCGGTGTCGGGGTCGTCGAAGCCGAGGGTGGCGTGGATCCTGCGCACCCGGCTGCCGGCCTGCTCGACCTCTGCGCGCGTGCCGTAGGTCCTGACCCGGACGAACTCGGTGGTGCGCAGGAAGCGCGACCACGCCTCGCGCGGGTCCATCAAGGCGGAGTTCTGCAGCACGCCCCGCATCGCCCAGGGGTGCAGCCCCTGCATCAGCAGCGCGCGGAAGCCGCCCACCAGGAGGATCGGCTCCCCCATCACCCGCCAGGTGACCGACTGCGGACCGAACAGCCCGTGATCCATTCTGACACCTCCTGTAAGTAAAACATTACCCCGTTCCGCGGTAAGTCACACTCCCGTGCAGGGAACGTCACGGACTCAAGATGATTAGCCGGTATCGTCCGTGCCAGGTCACAATTCCGTGATGTGTTTCACAGGCCGCTAAAACGGTGCCATCGTGCGCATCATGGCGACCGTCGTGCTGCCGGAAACGGCCGAGCCCACCGTGACCATCGGGCTTTCACCAGGGAGGATCGCCTGGCGACGATTCAAGAGAAATCGCACCGGGGTATTCTGCTTTTTCGTGTCGGCGACCTTCTTCATTATCGCCGCGACCGCTCCTCTGATTTCACTGGCTTATGGAAAGAATGCCCATGAAAGGTATGGGTACCGGCTTCTCGACGCCAGCGGATATCCGCCCCCTCCGACCGGGGGCATGAGCCCGGAGTTCTGGCTCGGCATCGAGCCCGGCCTCGGCCGCGACGTGTTCATGCAGCTGGTCTTCGGCATCCGCACCTCGCTCGCCATCGCCCTGATCGCCACCGTGGGCCTGATGCTGATCGGCATCACGGTCGGCATCGCGGCGGGCTACCTGGGCGGCAGGACCGACTACTGGGCGGGCCGGGTGATCGACGTGCTGCTGGCCTTCCCGAGCCAGCTCATGCTGATCGCCCTGGTGCCGGTGGTCGACAGCATGCTGGTCGGGCCCGAGGAGGCCACGCCCACCTGGCTGCGCTTCGCGACCCTGTGCATCGTGCTGACCGCGCTCGGCTGGGCCGGCAGCGCGCGCATCCTGCGCTCGCAGGTGCTGAGCCTGCGCGAGCGGGAGTTCGTGGAGGCGGCCAAGGTCAGCGGCGCCTCCCCGGCGCGCATCATCTTCCGCGAGATCCTGCCCAACCTGTGGTCGCCGATCATCGTGCTGGCCACCTGGCAGCTGCCGATCCTGGTGGGCGTCGAGGCGGGGCTCGGCTTCCTCGGGGTGGGGCTGGGTCCCGACGTGCCGGACTGGGGCCGGATGTTCCTGGAGGGCGTGCAGTACTACCACCTGGACTTCCCGTACCTGCTCTGGCCGGGCCTGGCGATGTTGATCTTCATCGTCTGCTTCAACCTCATGGGCGACGCCATCCGCGACGCCCTGGATCCGAAAACCAAGGGGCTGTGATGAGAAACAGAGCGTTAGCCGTCCTGGCCGCGGGGGCCCTGGTCCTGGCGGGGTGCGCCAAGGGAGGCGGCGCACCCCGGTCGCAGGCCACCCAGCCGCCGCCGATGCCCACCGCCACCTCCGAGTCGAAGGTGGCCACCATCAGGGTGGGCGGCGCCGCCGACTCACAGGGACCGGCCACCGAGGTCTCCGGCGCCAAGCGCGGCGGCACGATCACCGGACTGTTCAGCGTCGGCCCGGCCCACCTGGACCCCGGGCAGATCTACTACTCCGACCAGTCGCAGATCGCCGGCCTGATCAGCCGCGGCCTGATCGGCTTCAAGCAGCAGCGCGACGGCAACATCCTGATCGTCGGCGACCTGGCCACCGACACCGGCACCAGCGGCGACGGCGGCAAGACGTGGACCTTCACCCTCAAGGACGGCGTCAAGTGGGAGGACGGCTCGCCGATCACCTCCGAGGACGTGAAGTGGAGCTTCGAGCGCCTCTACGACCCGGTGATCAACCAGGGCCCCACCTACGTCCAGCAGTGGCTGGTGGGCTCCAAGGACTACCGCGCCAAGTACCCGGGGCCCTACAAGGGCGGTGAGGGACTGAAGACCATCGAGACGCCTGACGCCAGGACCGTCGTCTTCCACCTCGACAAGCAGCACGGCGACTTCAACATGGCGCTGGGCATGCCCGGCTACGCGATCGTGCCCAAGAAGCACACCCAGGACGTGAAGGACGAGAAGAACTACGACAAACGCCCGCACGCCAGCGGGCCGTACCGGATCGTCAAGCACACGCCCGACAAGTCGATGGAGATGGAGCGCAACCCGCACTGGGACGCGGCCACCGACCCGATCCGCAACGCCTACCCGGACCGGTGGACGTTCGAGTTCGGCGTGACCGTCCAGCAGGCCACCGACCGCTTCATCGCCGACAGCGGCGAGGACCAGTACGCGGTCAACATCTTCGGGCTGGGCCCCGAGCGGCTGCCCGAGGTGGTGGCCGACCCCGAGCTGATGAAGCGCGCCATCACCGGCATCACCCCCTTCACGGAGTACTGGGCGATCAACACCAAGCGGATCACCGACCCCAAGGTGCGCGAGGCGTTGATCAAGGCCTGGCCGATGGGTGCGATCCACAAGCTCGCCGGCGGCGACATGGGCTTCGGCTACCTGGGCACGACGATCATGAGCCCGACGGGAGTGGGCTTCCGCAAGTTCGACGTCTGGGGGCAGCTCGACAAGCCCGACGGCGACGTCGAGGCGGCCAGGAAGCTGCTGGCCGAGGCGGGCGAGCAGAACCCGACCATCGTCTACGCCTACGCCAACCGGCCGCTGCAGCAGAAGATCGCGGTACTGGTGCAGGAGGCGCTGACCAAGGCCGGCTTCACGTACGTCGGCAAGGAGATCGACGCCAACAGCTGGGGCGACACGATCGGCCAGGTCGACAAGGCCATCGACGTGCACCGCTCGGGCTGGGGCGCCGACTGGCCCGACGGCCAGACCGTGCTGCCGCCGCTGTTCGACGGCCGCCTGGTCGCCGACGGGGCCAGCAACTACTCCAACTACGACAACCCCGAGGTCAACAAGGCCATCGACGAGGCCGACAAGCTCGCCACCGCCGAGGAGCGCGGCGCGGCCTGGTCGAAGATCGACGAGATGATCGTCAAGGACGCGGCGCTCATCCCCGGCTTCTACCTGACCTACATCGACATGCGCGGCTCCAAGGTCTGGGCGGAGATGGACTACTACTGGGGCGGCACCAACCTGCTGACCGCCTACGTGAACGAGTAAGCAGCCGAGCGTGCGGCCCCGAACTCCTCCCCGGGGCCGCATTTCCCCTGGAGCGACATGATCCGTTTCCTCCTGCGGCGGCTGGTCAGCGCCGCCGGCATCGTCATGGTGGTCGCGGCCACCGTCTTCCTGCTCTTCTACGCCCTGCCCCGAGACCCGGCCCGTGCCTTCTGCGGCAAGTTGTGCCTGCCGGAGAACCTGAAGCTGCTGCGTCACGAGATGGGCATGGACCTGCCGATCTGGCAGCAGTTCCTGGCCTGGGCCCAGGGGGTCGTGGCCGGACGCGACTTCCCGGGCGTCGGCCGCTGCGAGGCGCCCTGCTTCGGCTACTCCTTCGCCAAGGGCGAATGGGTCACCGAGACCGTGCTGGACCGCCTGCCCGTCACCGTCTCGCTCAGCCTCGGCGGCGCGGCCGTCATCCTGACCGTCGGCATCGGCGCGGGCATGCTGGCCGCCGCCAAGCGCGGCACCTGGATCGACTCGCTGGCCACGTCGCTGTCCAACATCGGCGGCGGCATGCAGATCTTCTTCGTCGGCCCGCTGATGGTGTTCGTGCTCAGCGACACCCTCGGCCTGCTGCCCCGGCCCCGCTACACCGAGTTCGGCGACAATCCGGCCAAGTGGTTCGTCGGCCTGCTCATCCCGTGGATCGCGCTGTCGGTCATCTTCTACTCCAACTACACCCGCCTGACCCGGTCGATGCTGCTGGAGCAGTTCAACGAGGACTACGTCCGTACGGCACGCGCCAAGGGCATGTCCCGCCGTACGACCTTCTTCCGCTTCGCCTGGCGTGGCGCGATGATCCCGGTGGTCACCCAGTTCGGCATCGACCTGGGCGTGCTGCTCGGCGGCGCGATCGTCACCGAGCTCACCTTCGGCCTGCACGGCCTGGGCGAGCTGGTCACCCAGGCCTTCACCAACACCGACCTGCCCATGCTGCTGGGCATCACCGTGCTGAGCGCGGGCGCCATCGTGCTGATCAACGTGGTGGTGGACGCCCTGTACGCCGTCATCGACCCCAGGGTGCGCCTGTCATGATCCCCGACCCTTCCTTCCTGACCGTGCGTGACCTCTATGTCCAGTTCAAGACCGAGGACGGCGTCGTCAAGGCGGTCGACGGCCTGTCGTTCGGCCTGGATCGCGGCCGGACGCTCGGCATCGTCGGCGAGTCGGGCTCCGGCAAGTCGGTGACCAGCATGGCCGTCATGGGCCTGCACGACCCCCGCTATTCGGAGGTCTCGGGCGAGGTCTGGCTCGACGGGGAGAACCTGCTGACCGCCACGCCCCGGCGCATGGAGGCGCTGCGCGGCAGGAAGGTCGCCATGATCTTCCAGGACTCCCTGAGCTCGCTGTCGCCGTTCCACACGGTCGGCAGCCAGATCGGCGAGGTGCTGACCAAGCACACGGGGGCGAGCAGGCGCGAGGCCCGCGAGCGGGCGATCGAGATGCTCGCCAGGGTCGGCATCCCCCAGCCCAAGCTGCGGGTCGACGCCTACCCGCACGAGTTCTCCGGTGGCATGCGCCAGCGCGCGATGATCGCGATGGCGCTGGTGTGCGACCCGGAGCTGGTGATCGCCGACGAGCCCACCACCGCGCTCGACGTCACCGTGCAGGCTCAGATCCTCGACCTGCTCAAGGCGCTGCAGGAGGAGACCGGCAGCGCGATCATCATGATCACCCACGACCTCGGGGTCATCGCCGACGTCGCCGACGAGGTCATGGTGATGTACGCGGGACGCGCGATCGAGCGCGGCACCCGGCGCGAGGTGCTGAAAGCGCCCGGCCACCCCTACACCTGGGGCCTGCTCGCCTCGATGCCGCACCTGGCCACCGATCCCGACAGCCCGCTGCGCCCGGTGCGCGGCACCCCGCCCAGCCTGCTCACCCTGCCGTCCGGCTGCCCGTTCCACCCGCGCTGCGACTACGCCGACCGGGTGCCGGTGGACCTGTGCAGCACCGAGCGGCCCGACCTGCATCCGCGCACCGGGCACTCCAGCGCGTGCTACCTGTCCCAGACCGTGAAGGACCAGATCCGTGGCTGAGCCCCTCCTGCAGCTCACCGAGCTGACCAAGCACTTCCCGCTCAAGCGGCGCCGCGTCGTGGTGCACGCGGTCGACGGCATCAGCCTGTCGATCGGCGAGCACGAGTCGCTCGGCCTGGTCGGCGAGTCGGGATGCGGCAAGTCCACCGCCGGCCGCCTGGTGGCCAGGCTCCAGGAGCCGACGTCCGGCACCGTCTCCTACCGCGGCCAGGACATCAGCCACTGGAGCAGGCGGCGCATGCGGCCCATCCGCTCCGAGATCCAGATGATCTTCCAGGACCCGTACGCGTCACTGAATCCCCGCCACACCGTGGGCACCATCATCGGCGGGCCCATGGAGGTCAACGGGCTGCGGCCCACCGAGCGCGGGATCAAGGAGCTGCTGGAGATCGTCGGGCTCAACCCCGAGCACTACAACCGCTTCCCCCACGAGTTCTCCGGCGGCCAGCGCCAGCGCATCGGCGTGGCCAGGGCGCTGGCGCTCAAGCCCAGGCTGATCGTCGCCGACGAGCCCGTCTCCGCCCTGGACGTCTCCATCCAGGCGCAGGTGGTCAACCTGCTGCAGCGGCTGCGCAGGGAGATGGGCATCGCGTTCCTGTTCATCGCCCACGATCTGGCCGTGGTGCGGCACTTCTCGCAGCGGGTCGCCGTCATGTACCTCGGCAAGATCGTCGAGATCGGCGACCGGGACTCGCTCTACGAGCGGCCCCGGCATCCGTACACCCACGCCCTGCTGTCGGCGGTGCCCGACCCGGATCCCGACACGCCGCGCCGCGAGCGCATCAGGCTGGCCGGGGACGTGCCGAGCCCGGTCAACCCGCCCAGTGGCTGCCGCTTCCGCACCCGCTGCTGGAAGGCGCGGGACAGGTGCGCCCTGGAGGAGCCGCCTCTCGTACGGCTCGGCGGCAACGCGGAAGGGCACCTGACCGCGTGTCACTTCCCCGAGGCGCCCACGACCCACGGGTCAGACGTCGTCCTGGACCCCGCCCTGAGCTAGCGCCCGCAGCTTGTCGATCGCCGCGGCGGGGTCGGCGGCGCCGTAGACCGCGCTGCCCGCGACGAAGGTGTCAGCGCCCGCCTCGGCGCAGCGCTCGATGGTCTCCTCCGACACCCCGCCGTCGATCTGCAGCCAGATCTCGCCGCCGTGGCGGTCGATGAGCTCGCGGGTCCGCCTGATCTTGGGCAGCACCATGTCGAGGAAGCTCTGCCCGCCGAAGCCCGGTTCTACGGTCATCAGCAGCAGCATGTCGATCTCGCCGAGCAGGTCTTCGTACGGCTCGACCGGCGTGGCGGGGCTGAGCGCGAAGCCCGAGCGGGCGCCCTGCTTGCGGATCTCGCGCAGGGTGCGCACCGGCGCCCTGGCCGCCTCGGCGTGGATGGTCACGCTGCCCACGCCCGCCTCGGCGTAGGCGGGCGCCCACCGGTCGGGCTCGGCGATCATCAGGTGGCAGTCGAGCGGCGTGCCGGTCGCCTTGAGCAGCGACTCCACCACGGGCAGGCCGAGCGTCAGGTTGGGCACGAAGTGGTAGTCCATGACGTCGACGTGCAGCCAGTCGGCGTTGGGCACGCGCGCCGCCTCGTCGGCCAGCCGGGCGAAGTCGGCGGACAGGATGCTGGGAAATATCTGCATGGCCATGATGGATCCGAGTCTAGGGCGCGCGAGCCCCGATCTTCTCGCGGGTCATGAGTCCGAGCGCGATGAAGGTCAGGGGGGCGCCCAGCTGCACCCACAGGGAGATCGCGGCATAGCGGAGATATCTCCAGGCGCTGTCGTCGGGGAGCAGTTCGCGCGTGCCGTACCAGAGCAGCCCGACCACCGCCGAGCCCAGTGCCCAGCGCAGCACGCGCTGCCGTACCGGGCCCGCGGTGGTGAACCAGCCCAGGCGCCACATGAGCGCGACGCCGGCGAGCATGCCGAGCGCCGAACCCGACAGGGCCACCATGTAGTCGAGGTTCTCCGGGTCGATCCGCCCGGCCGCCGCCCACGCCTGCGGCAGCGTCCAGCCGTCGTGCGGCAGGTTGGCCAGCACCGCGGCGCCGATCATGATGCCGGACACGGCGGCGGCGAACAGCAACTGCGCCCAGAGCGACCGGGCCAGCCACCAGCGCGTGACGCGCCCTTCGAGACCCAGGACGGCCAGCAGGACACCGAGCCCGAGCACCACGCCCAGGACCACATCGGAGATGAAGTGCACGCCCAGGTAGACCCGCGACAGCGCGATCAGCGCGGTGATCACGCCCGCCGCCCACCATGCCCACGGGGCCCACGGCCGCCGCACCAGGCTCGCCAGGGCGCCCCAGGTGGCCGTGGCGATCTGGGCGTGCCCCGAGGGCATGCCGAACTGCTCCTCGACGCCCAGCGGCCGGATCCTGGCGTCGATCCAGTACGGCCTGGGCGCGTGGAACAGGAGCTTGCCCACCAGGTTCGTGGAGGCGCTCGCCAGCACCACCGCGCCCATCAGCAGGCCGGCGCGCGGGCTGACGCACCAGTAGAAGAGCGGCAGCAGGAACAGGAAGAAGGTCTCGGTGCCGAACAGCGACACGAACTCCATTACCGGCTCCAGTGCCGTGGGCAGGCTCTGGAGCCAGACGATGGGGTCGAGTTCGGCGGCGCGCAGGTCGTCGAGGGGGCTCACGCCGTGATGGCATCACACGAGGGCTCGCGTCAGGCAAGCCTTCGTCCCCGAACTGTGACCTAACGCTTGCTTGTTTTCCGGAGGAGGGCGAGGAACATCGCGTCCGTCCCGTGCCGGTGCGGCCAGAACTGCGCGTGCGGCCCCTGACCGAGATCCCCCACCTCGGGCAGGTAGGCGCGGGCGTCGAGCTGCTCCAGCTCCGGGTGGCGCTTGAGGGCGTCGGAGACGACCACCTGGGTCTCGGCCAGGTGGGGCGAGCAGGTGACGTAGGCCAGGACGCCGCCGGGGCGCAGCGCGGCGACGGCGGAGTCGAGCAGGGCACGCTGGAGCTTGGTCAGCTCGGGCACGCTGCGCGCGTCGCGCCGCCAGCGCGCCTCGGGACGCCGCCGCAGGGCGCCCAGGCCGGTGCAGGGGGCGTCGAGCATGACGCGGTCGAAGACGCCCTGGCGCCAGGGCGGCTCGGTGCCGTCGGCGGTGATCACCGCCGCCTCGCGGGTGGTCTCCCACACCAGGCGAGCGCGATGGTGCTGCGCGTCGGCGGCCACCAGGTGGGCGCCACCGGGGAAAGCCTGGACGGCCTCGAACCCGCCGGACCCACCGCCGCGCCCACTGCCAGGCCCGCCGTCGAATCCGCCGTCGAATCCGCCGTCGAATCCGCCGTCGGAGGCGCCGTCGGAGGCGCCGTCGGAGGCGCCGTCGGAGGCCGCGCGACGGCCGTTCTCCTCGTGTTCTCTCTTCTCCCGCTCCAGCCCCGCCTCGTCGCCGTAGGCGGCGATGGCGTCGAGCAGGCCCGCCTTGCCGCCGGGGCCCGCGCACATGTCGAGCCACAACCGGTCGGGCCCCTCCAGCGGCACCCTGGCCAGCGCCAGAGCCACCAGCTGGCTGGCCTCGTCCTGCACCGCCGCCCGGTAGGCGGCCACGGCCGGGATCCTGCCGGGATCGCCCTCGGGCAGGTAGGCCGCGTACGGCGAGTACCGCCCCGGCTCGGCGCCCGACTCCTCCAGTTCGGCCACGTCGCTGCGGCCGGGGCGCGCGACCAGGGTGACCGCCGGCCGGGCGTTGTCGGCCTCCAGCAGCTCGGGCAGCCGGGCGTCGTCGCCCAGGGCGTCGCGGAAGGCGGCCACCACCCAGCGCGGATGGCTGTGGGTGACGGCCAGGTGGCCGAGCAGGTCGGCCTCCTTCGCGGGAGCCACGATCGGCAGCCACTCGTCGATCGTGCGAGCCGCGATCTTGCGCAGCACGGCGTTGACGAACTTCGCCGCGCCCTGGCCGATGCGCAGCCGGACGAGGTCGACCGTCGTGCCCACGGCGGCGTGCGGGGGCACCCGCATGCGCAGCAGCTGGTGAGCGCCCAGGCGCAGCGCGTCGAGCACCTCGGGGTCGGGGTCGCGGTCGACGCAGGCGGCGATGATCTTGTCGTAGGAGCCCAGGCCGCGCAGCGTGCCGTACGCCAGCTCGGTGGCCAGGGCCGCGTCGCGCCCGCCGAGACCGCGCTCGCGCAGGAGCCTGGGCATCAGCAGGTTGGCGTAGGCGTCGCGCTCGTCGACGGCCCGCAGCACGTCGTAGGCGGCGTTGCGCGCGTCGTCACGCACCGGCTTGCCCGGCCGCCCAGCCCCGCCCCGCTGCCCGGAACCACCGCCCGGCTGCCCGGAACCGCCACTCCGCTGCCCGGAACCACCGCTCCGCTGCCCGGAATCACCGCTCCGCTGCCCGGAACCGCCACCCCGCTGTCCGGAACCACCGCTCTGCTGCCCCGGACCGCCGCCTCGCTGGCCGCTCTGGTTTCGGCGCTCGCCGGATCCCCCCGATCCTCCAGCCATCAGCCCAGCCGATCCTCGGGCGCCGGCCGTACGCCGCGTGCCCACTCCACCGCGCTCATCACCCTCTTGCCCTGCGCCTGGACGTCGCTGAGCTCGACCGGATGCGTGGCGGTGCCGACCAGCACCGACTTCTTCGACGCCAGGATCTCCCCCGGCGCCAGCCGCTCGGCGTCGGGCGCGAGCCGTACGGGACCGAGCTTGACCCGCTGACCGCGGAACTCCGCCCACGCGCCCGGGTTCGGTGTGCACGCCCGCACCAGCCGGTCGACCCGCATGGCGGGCGCGGTGAAGTCGGCGTGAGCGTCGTCGACGCCGATCTTGCCCGCGTAGGACACCCCGTCGAGCGGCTGCGCGCGAGCCTCCAGCGCGCCGTCCTCCACCCCGTCGAGGGTGGCGGCCAGCAGCCCCGCGCCGGAGATCGACAGCCGCTCCAGCAGCTCGCCGCTGGTGTCGGCAGGCCGGATCTCCTCGGTGACCACGCCGTAGACGGGCCCGGCGTCGAGCTCCTTGACGATCTGGAAGGTGCACGCCCCGGTGATCTCGTCGCCGTGGAGCACGGCGTGCTGCACGGGCGCGGCGCCACGCCAGGCGGGCAGGATCGAGAAGTGCAGGTTGATCCAGCCGTGGCGCGGGATGTCGAGGGCCGACTGCGGCAGCAGCGCGCCGTAGGCGACGACCGGGCAGCAGTCGGGGTCGATCTCCCGCAGCCGCTCCTGGAAGGCGGGGTCGGAGGCCTTGGCCGGGCGCAGCACCTCGATGCCCGACTCCTCGGCCAGCTGCGCCACCGGCGACGGGTGCACCTTGCGCCCGCGTCCCGACTGCGCGTCGGGCCGCGTGACGACGGCGACGACCTCGTGCCGGGGCGAGTCGATGAGGGCACGCAGCGACGGCAGGGCCGTCTCGGGGGTGCCCGCGAAGACGAGTCTCACAGGGCCCGCCCGCCGGTGGCGTGGGGCGACAGCTTGAACGTCGGCGCCGCGGCGCCGGTCCACTCGGCCTCGCGGATCGCCTTCATGGCCAGCTTGCGCTGCTTGAGGTCCATGCGGTCGATGAACAGGATGCCGTCGAGGTGGTCGGTCTCGTGCTGGAAGCAGCGGGCCATCAGGTCGGTGCCCTCCAGCACGACCGGCTCGCCGTGCATGTCGAAGCCCTTGGCGACGGCTCGTACGGCACGCGGGGTGGGATACGACAGGCCGGGGAAGGACAGGCAGCCCTCCTCCCCCTCCTCGTCGAGCTCGTCGGAGAGGTCGAGGTCCGGGTTGATCAGGTGGCCGAGCTGGTCGTCGACGTAGTAGGTGAACACGCGCAGCCCCACACCGATCTGCGGAGCGGCCAGGCCTGCGCCCGGGGCGTCCATCATCGTGTCGGTGAGGTCTTTGACCAGCTTGCGCAGCTCCTTGTCGAAGTCGACGACCGGAGCCGCAGGGGTGCGCAACACCGGGTCTCCGAACAGCCGGATCGCCTGGATCGCCAAGGGAACCTCTCTCTCGTCGGAATCGAACCCCTACAGCTTAAGCGGCCCCAGCGATCTGGCCTTCATCGCGGCCTTGCGCGCGGCCTTGGCCACCACCTGGTCGTCGTGGTGGGAGGCGAGCAGGTCGAGCACCGCCAGCGTGTCGGGGTGGTCGACGGAGGGCAGCTGGGCGACCAGGCCGGGCAGGTCCTCGTCGAGGCCGCCGAGCGTGCCGGGGGCGTCGGACAGGTACAGCAGCGCGGCGAGGGTGTCGACCGCGAGCCAGGCGTGGTCGTCGGGCGTCAGCGACGGCGCTTGGAGGTCGCGGATGTGCAGCCAGGAGGCGGCGTAACGCCACAGCAGAGGCTCGGTGAGCGCCGCGCGCAGGGGGCCCTCCGCCTCGGGCCCGAGCTCGTCGAGGACGGTGCCGGCCGCGCCGCGTTCGCCCGCGTTGCCGTACGCCGCGATGGCCGTCAGAGCGCGGGCCGCCTCGAGCGGCGAGCGGCGCTCCAGCCACGAGGCGACCGCGCTCGGCGTGACGCCGCCAGCGACCATGGCCGCGACCAGTTCGGAGGCGTCGAGCTCGGCGAAGACCCTGACCTGGGCGGCGGTGGGCGCGTCGTGGCCCTCGCGTCGCAGGTCCTGGCGCACCGCCCAGGTGCCGAGCGGGGTGAGCCTGATGCGGCTGCCCGACGCGATCGGCTCGCCCGTCGTCTCGACCAGCCCGCAGTAGGCCAGCAGCTCCAGGGCGGAGGTCAGCTCGCGCAGGATCGACTCGCCCTTGTACGGCCCGCAGGCGACCTCGTGCGACTGCAGGATGCCCTTGGCCAGGACCGGCACCGACACCCCCGTGCGCACGGAGTAGACGGTGGCCAGCGTCTCGGCCAGGTGCTCATCGATGACGGCCGAGCCGGTCAGCCCCTCGTCGGCGCGGTCGAGCACGTCCATGACGACGCCGTCCCAGAACTCCAGCGTGGCCTCCACGCCCTTGCCGAACGTGAACGGCCCCGGCACGGCCTGCTGGCGGGTGATGCGCAGCAGGCCGGTGTTGACCGCCACGACCCACAGCAGCCGCAGCCGCTCGGGCCGCAACCCCAGCTCCCGGACCGCCCGCGCGGCGTCGGCCTCGGGCAGCATCGCCTCCGGGCCGACGGGCCGGGTGCCGGTCCATCGGGCCAGGGCGACCGCGTCCGCCACCAGCGGCACCACCGGCACCCGAGCGGCCAGCTCGGCGTCGGCGGCCAGCTCGACCGGGGGGAAGCTCAGCTTCTCGCAGGCTGCGCAGCCGCAGCCTTCTCCGGTGGGCCTGCGCAGGTCGATGACGTTGTTTGCCACCCAGGAAACTTACATCACTTCAGTAACAGGCTCACCCGATCGCGCGAGAGCGGGCCTTGAAGGCGGCCTTTCTGGCAGCTTTTGCCACAGTGCCGTCGGGCAGGGAGCGGCCCAGCAATTCCAGGACCTCGACCACGTCGGGGTGGTCGACCCGCCACATCTCCTCGATCATATGCGCGGGCGGTCCGGAGGCCGCCATGTTCTCGGCGAACATCTCGGGGTCGTCCTCGGCCGCGGGCATGGCCAGGGCGAGCATGTCGACACTCACCCACAGGAGCTCCTGCTGGGTCAGCGCGGGCGCGGGCAGGCCGCGGGCGTTGAGCCAGTGGATGGCGTGCGGGCGCAGCTCCGGGTCGCCCAGGCAGGAGCGTACGGCGGGCTCGGCCTCCTTGCCGAGGCGGTCGACGATGGTGATCGCGATGCCGCGCGCCACGGCGGGCGCGCCCGACGCGGTGCCGAGCAGTTCGTCGGCGGCCTCGGCGGGTGTGCGACCCTCCAGCCAGCGCCGGATGTCCTCCTCGGCCAGCTCGGTGGGTATGCCCTGCAGCAGCCCCTCGATCAGCCCCATCGCGTCGGCGTCGGCCAGGTCGGGCGCCTCGGGAGAGTGCATGCCGCGTTCGAGGTAGAGCTCGCGCAGCCCCCAGACGGCCAGCGGGGTCAGCGCCACCGTCTCGGCGTCGAGCGCGACCAGCCCGGCGTGCACCAGGCCCGCGACGGCCCTGTCGACCTCGACGGGACCGACCTCGACGATCTCCTCCAGGTATTCGGCGATCAGCGCCACCGGCACCGGCACCTGCAGGCGGAAGAGCATGTCGAACAGGTCGTACAGCTCGGCGTCCGCCTGCTCGTTGCCGGTGATCTCGCCGCCGGTGTCGTGCTCCAGCAGGAACTCCACCGTGGCGGCCCAGCGGTCGAGCGGGTCGGTGACGCCGTCGAGGTGCTCGTCGAGCCGTCCGGGCTTCTCGCCGGCCAGCAGCGGCACCTCGCGGGCCGCCGCCACCAGCTCGGGCAGGGGCGCCAGCCGTACGGCGGGCAGCGGCGAGCAGCCCGGGCAGTCGCACTCGGAGTGCTGCTGGGGCTGCTCCCCCGACGGGATGGAGATCGGCTGCTCCAGCGACTCGGGGCCGATGGAGCTGAACAGGCTCTTGGTCATGCCGAAGTTCGACTCGTCGGCCAGGGCCTCGGGCAGCCTGATCGCGATGTCGTCGAGCCGCACGCGCATGGCCGCGGCGGTCTCGGGGCCGGTGTGGCCCTCGGCGCACAGGAAGTCGACCAGCGTGCGCGCCGCCGCGACGGTCTCCGGAGCGCTCTCGGGTGGCGCGATGACCTTGCGGGGGTAGATGGACAGCAGGAGTTCGTCGAAGGTCGCCGGGGTGAAATCGGCCAGTTGCTCGGCCTTGAGGTAGTCGCTGGCGTAGTCGCACAACAACCGGATCTCGTCGGCATCCACCTCGACGCCGCCGGCCCGCCCCCATGCTCGTAGGTCGTCGATGGCTCTGTTCACCCAATCGATGGACACAGGGGCACGCTAACGGGTTACCGCCATGCCCGCGAATCGGGGAAAAGGACTAAATCAGGTCGAGTGGGTCGACACTCACCCTCACGACGTCAGGCGCCTTTCTGGCCGCACGCACCCCACTGGCCCCCTTGAGCGCGGCCGCCAGGGCCGCACCCTCCTGTCTCGGCACCCTCACCATCATGCGTTCCTGGTCGTCACCGACCATGACAGGGCCCAGGACCTCGGCGTTCGGCGGCAGGCGGGTCTCCTCCAGCATCTGGCGCAACGCGGGCGCGCCGCCGGTGAGCGTCGCCATGCGGACGGCAGGCGGGAACCCCAGCTCGGCCCGCTCGGCCAGCTCCCGCTCCGCGTGCGTGATCGGATCCCAGCGGATGAGGGCCTGCGTCACCGGGAGCGCGGCGTCGGCCATGACGACCAGCTCGGCCGCCGGGCGCATGAGCGCGGCGGCGTTCATCCAGCGGCGCAGCGCCTCCTCCGAGGCGCGCAGATCGGCCCTGCCCAGCATCGACCAGCCGTCGAGCAGCACGACGGCCGCGTAGCCGCCCTCCGGAGAGGGCTCGGCGCCCGGCGTGGCCACGACGAGCGCCGGCTTCGGGCCGATCGTGGCCAGGACGCCGTCGCGGCCCGACGTCTTCACCTGGACGGAGGGAAAGGCACGGCCGAGCTCCTCGGCGGTGCGCCTGGCCCCGACGACGACGGCCCGCACCCGCCCACCGCCGCACGCCGGGCACCGCCACGCGGCGTCGACCCGGCCGCACCAGCGGCAGTAGGGGGCGGCGTGGCCGGTTCTGAGGGCCAGAGGGCCGTGGCAGATCTGCTCGCTCCGGGGGGTTGCGCCGAGAGCGTAGCCGTCGCCCTCGGCGCCGTGGCCGGGGTCACCGGACTCGGGGCCCGCTCCCCTCACGCCACCTCGCGGCGCGTCGGCGTCGAGGCCCGGCAGCCCCAACGCAAGGACCGACGGCGAACCGGAAGGCGCGCCGGACGATGCGCCGGAGGACGCGTTGGACGGCGAGCCGGAGTGCGTGCTGGATGGCGAGCCGGGCGTTGACGCGGTCGGCCGCTGGCGGCCGGGCGGCTCCTGTCGTCCGGTGGGCTCCTGGCGGCTGTGGCGGGTCGGGGGCTGGTTGCAGCGGGCAGGGGCGCGGCAGTTCTGGCAGGCGATCACCGGGACGTACCCCCGCCGCGGCACCTGGATCAGCACCGGCCCCTGCTCCAGCCCCTCCTTCAGCACCTTCCACGCCAGGCTGGGCAGCCGGGCCGCCCTGGCCGCCTGGTCCTTGGCCAGCTCCGCGTCCTCGCCCGCGGGCCGCACCCTCGGCGCGACCGCCCTGATCGTCTCGCGGCGGGCGACGATCTGCCGCGCCCAGCCGGTGGCGATGAGCTGCGTGGCCTCCGCCGTACGGGCATGGCCGCCGATCAGCATCGCCGCGCCCGTGCGGTGCGCGCGCAGGGCCAGCACCTCGCGCGCGTGAGGGTACGGCGCCAGCCGCTCGGCATGCAGGTCGTCCCCGTCGTCCCAGATCGCCGCCAGGCCGAGCTCCGCGACGGGCGCGAAGGCGGCGGCCCGCGTGCCGACGACGGCCCGCACCTCGCCTCTCAGCACCTTCAGCCAGCGACGGTAACGCTCGGCGGGACCCAGCTGCGCGGTGAGCGCCACGTGCCTGCCGGGGCCCAGATGCTCGGTGAGGACCTCGTCGAGGTAGGCGACGTCCTTGCCGTCCGGCACCACGACCACGGCGCCCCTGCCGCCCGCCAGCGTCGCCCCCACGGCCTCCGCCACCGGCCGCGCCCAGCACCGTCCGGGCAGAGCGTTCCAGACGGCCCGGGGCGCCCTGCCGTGCTCCAGCGCATCGAGGAAGGAGGGGCCCATGGGGTATTCGTCCCACGCACTGGGCTGGGAAGCGGAGGCCGAGGCAGGGGCCGAAGCAGAGGTGGAGGCCGGGGCCGAGGCAGAGGTGGAGGCCGGAGCCGAGGCTCCGGAGGCGTCGGAGGCGTCATCGGACGAACCGCTAGCGGAGGCGGCCTCGTCGCCGGGAGAGGAGGCGGCGTTGGACGACGCGACGGCGCCGCCGATGGCGGGCGAAGCGGCGGAGGCGTCGTCAGATGAAGCATCGGTGGAGGCGGGGGCATCGTCAGACGAAGCGCCGACAGGGGCGACGGCGTCGTAGGCGGCGGATACGGCCTCCGAGACGGCCCCCGTGACGGGCGGCTCCGAGACGGGCGGCTCCGAGACGGGCGGCTCCGAGACGGGCGGCTTCGAGGCGGCGGCGCGCCGGGGGTCCGGTTTCGGGGCCTCGGTTTCCACGCGGGCGTGGCGAGGCGGTACGGCCAGGCGCAGGACGTCGGCGAGTGTGCCCGCGTAGCGGTCGGCCACCCCCCGCGCGAGGCCCGCGATCTCGGGCGTCAGCACCACCTCGGGCGAGATCACCCGCTCCAGCGGCGTCAGCCGCCCCTCGTGGTCGCTTCGCTCCACCCGCTCCAGCAGGTATCCGTCGGTCAGTTTGCCCGCGAACCGTACCCGCACCCGCACCCCCGGCCGGGCGGCGTCGTCGAGCGTCTGCGGCACCAGGTAGTCGAAGGTCCTGTCGAGGTGGGGCAGCGGGTTGTCGACGGCGACCCGGGCGACCGGCAGCCTGTCGGCCGCGACCACCGCCCCCTTGGCACTGGTCTTGCCGCGTACGGCTTCAAGGGGTAGGAGGGCGTCGTCGGTCACGGGAAAGGTCTACCAGACCCCGCCATGATCGATTGCCAACCGCCACCGGCGCGCTTGGCCGTACCCGGTCGTGCGGGCATGAACGAAGGAGCCGCACCCCGGTCCCGGGGTGCGGCTCCTTCGGACGGGCGCGGGTTACAGGCCGGCGGCCTGG
The DNA here is from genome assembly GCF_013761175.1 of Nonomuraea soli. Taxonomy (GTDB): domain Bacteria; phylum Actinomycetota; class Actinomycetes; order Streptosporangiales; family Streptosporangiaceae; genus Nonomuraea; species Nonomuraea soli. The sequence continues at coordinate 1,012,104 of NZ_JACDUR010000001.1, read as the reverse complement.
CGCAGGGCGTCGGCGCGGTCGGTCGACTCCCAGGAGAAGCCCTCACGGCCGAAGTGGCCGTAGGCGGCGGTCTCGGAGTAGATCGGGCGCAGCAGGTCGAGGTCGCGGATGATCGCGGCCGGGCGGAGGTCGAAGACCGCGAGCACGGCCTGCTGGATCTTCTCCACCTCGACCTTCTCGGTGCCGAAGGTCTCGACGAACAGGCCGACCGGGTGCGCCTTGCCGATGGCGTAGGCGACCTGGACCTCGCAGCGGTCGGCGAGGCCGGCGGCGACGACGTTCTTGGCGACCCAGCGCATGGCGTAGGCGGCCGAGCGGTCGACCTTCGACGGGTCCTTGCCGGAGAAGGCGCCGCCACCGTGGCGGGCCATGCCGCCGTAGGTGTCGACGATGATCTTGCGGCCGGTGAGGCCGGCGTCGCCCATCGGGCCGCCGATCTCGAAGCGGCCGGTCGGGTTGACCAGCAGGCGGTAGCCCTCGGTGTCGATGTCGACGTCCTTGAGCACGAAGTCGACGACGTGCTCCTTGATGTCGGGGGTGAGCATCTCGCGCAGGTCGATCTCGGCCGCGTGCTGCGTGGAGACGACGACGGTGTCGAGGCGGACGGGCTTGTCGCCGTCGTACTCGATGGTGACCTGGGTCTTGCCGTCGGGGCGGAGGTACGGCACGGTGCCGGACTTGCGCACCTCGGACAGGCGGCGGGCGAGCTTGTGCGACAGCAGGATCGGCAGCGGCATCAGCTCGGCGGTCTCGTTCGTCGCGTAGCCGAACATGAGGCCCTGGTCGCCGGCGCCCTGGCGGTCGAGTTCGTCGCCGGCGCCCTCCTCGCGGTGCTCGTGGGCGTCGTCGACGCCCTGGGCGATGTCGGGCGACTGCGCGCCGATGGACACCGACACGCCGCAGGAGGCGCCGTCGAAGCCCTTGTGGGAGGCGTCGTAGCCGATGCCCAGGATGGTCTCGCGGATGAGCGCGGGAATGTCGACGTAGGTCTCGGTCGTCACCTCGCCCGCGACGTGGACCTGGCCGGTGGTGATCAGCGTCTCGACGGCGACCCGGCTCTTGGGGTCGTCCTTGAGCATGGCGTCGAGAATCGCGTCACTGATCTGGTCGGCGATCTTGTCCGGGTGGCCCTCTGTGACCGACTCGGAAGTGAACAGGCGACGTGACAACTCAGTGGCTCCTCATGCAGCGGCTGCTGACGGTTTGTAACGCCTGCGGCGGGTTGACCGGCGCCACTCCGTCGAATCAGGCTTCGCCGAAGTGTAGCCGTACCCCGGGACGCGTAGCGAAATCGTCCAGATACCGAACCCCGTGGATTCAAAGATCGGGCAGGGGATCGGGCGGAAGGGTCTCCGGGGCGAACACCTCCGCGTCTGCGGCGCAGACCACGGCAGCGTACTCCTCGTCTATCTCGAGCGTCATCGGTCCCACCTCGATCAGCGGGCCGGGGCCGTACAGGAGTGGTCCCAGCCGCGTCTTCCTGGGGTAGGTCGCGTAGACCGAGACGGGCCGGTCGGCGCGCAACATCCGGGTGGCCAGCACGCGCACGAAGCGGCCGGTCACCACGACGAGGAAGTTGGTCATTCCGGGCGGCCCCACCGACAGGGCCGGGAATACGTAGCGGATCTCCTCGTCACGGCTGAGGAAGGTCCGGCAACGGTCTCTGATAGTGGAGCTCACCGGCATGCACTGTCCCCCTTTGGCCCAGTATCCGCAGCCGGGCCAGGGGGTGCAACAGCTGATCAGGCAAGCGGAATGTCCGGATCCGGCCTGTCAGGACAGGCGCGCGGCGACCTGGTCCCAGACCGCGTCGGCCACGTCGTCCTTGGGACCGCGCGGCACCTCCACCGGCTGCCCGCCCGCCACCAGGACGGTCGCGGCGTTGTCGGGGGTGCCGAAGGCGAGGCCGCCGCCGACCTGGTTGACCACGAGCAGGTCGCAGCCCTTGCGTTCGAGCTTGGCCTGCCCGTTGGCGAGCACGTCGTCGGTCTCGGCGGCGAAGCCGACGATCACGCGCGGGTACGGCACACCGTCGCGGCGCCGCTCGCCCAGCTCCGCCAGGATGTCGGGATTCTTCACCAGGTCGATGGGGTCGGGCTCCCCCGAGGTCTTCTTGATCTTCGAGCCGCGCGGGTCCGCCGGACGGAAGTCCGCCACGGCCGCGGCCATCACCACCACGTCGGCCGAGGCCGAGGCGGCCAGCACCGCCTCGCGCAGCTCCAGCGCCGACTCCACGCGCACCACCTTCGCCCCGGCCGGATCGGGCAGCGCCACGTTGGCGGCGACGAGCACCACCTCGGCCCCGCGCGCGGCGGCCGTACGGGCCAGCGCGTAGCCCTGCAGGCCCGAGGAGCGGTTGCCGATGAAGCGCACCGGGTCGATCGCCTCGCGGGTGCCGCCCGCGGAGATCACGACCGTACGGCCGGCGAGATCGTGGGGCGCGCCGCGCAGGATGCGCGAGCAGACCTCGAAGATCGACGACGGGTCGGGGAGCCGGCCGGGGCCGGTGTCCTTGCCCGTCAGGCGGCCGACGGCCGGGTCGATGACGATGGCGCCGCGCGAGCGCAGGGTCTCGACGTTGGCCCTGGTCGCGGGATGCTCCCACATCTCGGTGTGCATCGCGGGCGCGAACACGACCGGACAGCGGGCGGTGAGCAGGGTGTTGGTGAGCAGGTCGCCGGCCAGGCCGTGGGCGGCCTTGGCGAGGATGTCGGCGGTGGCGGGCGCCACCACGACGAGGTCGGCCTCCTGGCCGATGCGCACGTGGGGCACCTCGTGGACGGAGTCCCACACGTCGGTCGTGACCGGCTGCCCGGACAGGGCGGCCCAGGTGGGCTCGCCGACGAATCGCAGGGCGTCGCGGGTGGGCACCACCCGGACCCGGTGGCCGGACTCGGTGAAGTGGCGCAGCAGCTCGCACGCCTTGTAGGCGGCGATGCCGGCTCCCACTCCCAGCACGACGTTCTTCACTGCCGGACCCTCCTCCGTGTCACCGATCGCGCGGGCCTTCGCCGAGGCGCGAGGTTTCCGAGCCCAGCCAACCATCGCCGGCGACCCGATGGTCATCCGGCCCCGGGAAAGCGGGGGTGAAGGGGGTAAAGGGACGGGGGCCCAGGGCGTGGGAGCGGGAGGCGCGCAGGCGCCGGAGATCCCGGGCACAGCGAAGCCCGGTGGCACCGGCCACCGGGCGTCTGTGGAGCCTGGCTCAGACCGCGCCTTCGATGGGCTCGGCGGTGAGCAGCCCCTCGGAGATCTCGCGCAGCGCGATCGAGAGCGGCTTCTCCTGGGCGTGGGTCTCGACCAGCGGCCCCACGTACTCCAGCAGGCCCTCGCCCAGCTGGGAGTAGTAGGCGTTGATCTGGCGAGCCCGCTTCGCACCCATGATCACCAGGGAGTACTTGCTGTCGACGATGTCGAGCAGCGTGTCGATGGGCGGGTTGGTGATGCCCTCGGCCACCGGGACAATGCCTGCCACGTGCGTCAGACCTCTCGGTTGGAAGCGATAGTGACCGCGGATGGGTCAGTCATCAAGGCTATCAGCTGCACGCATACATCGTGGACGTCCGTGTTGACCAGCGTGGTGTCGAACTCGGGCTCGGCGGCCATCTCGACGCGCCCCGCGTCGAGGCGGCGGGCGATGACGTCGTCGGGCTCGGTGCCCCGGCCGCGCAGCCGCTTCTCCAGCTCCTCCCAGGTGGGCGGGGCGAGGAAGACCAGCAGCGCCTCCGGCATGCTCTGCCGTACCTGGCGCGCGCCCTGGAGGTCGATCTCCAGCAGGGTGGGCACGCCCGCGGCGAGTTTGTCGAGCACGGGACGGCGCGGCGTGCCGTACCGGTTGCCCGCGAACTCCGCCCACTCCAGAAGTTCGCCGCTCGCGACGAGGCGGTCGAACTCGGGGTCGTCGGCGAAGAAGTACTCCACCCCGTGCTGCTCGCCGGGGCGGGGTTTCCTGGTGGTCACCGAGACCGACAGCCACACCTCGGGGTGTGCCCTGCGGATCTCGGCGACGACCGTGGACTTGCCGACGCCCGACGGACCGGACAGGACCGTCAGGCGTCTCGAGGGAGAGAAGTCACCAATGATGGAACCTTCGGTCACTTCTCCTACCCCCATGTACTGCTAGCGCTTGTGGTGCTAACGAGATTAGCCCTCGCCGGCACCGAACTCGCGCTCGAGGGCTGCCCGCTGGTTCGCACCGAGGCCCCGCACGCGGCGGGACTCGGCGATCTGCAGCCGCTCCATGAGCTGCTTGGCGCGGACCTTGCCCACGCCGGGGAGCGACTCCAGCAGGGCCGAAACCTTCATCTTGCCGATGACGTCGTCGGTCTGCCCGTTCTTGAGCACCTCAGCGAGCGCGATGCGACCGTGCTTGAGATCGTTCTTGACCTCGGCACGCTCTTTGCGGGCCTTGGCAGCCTTCTCCAGGGCTGCGGCGCGCTGCTCAGGGGTCAGGGGAGGAAGAGCCACGCCGGGTCACCTCGAATTTCTGTCGATGTACTCGGTCGAAAAGGGAAAGTAGCTGGTCAACGGCTCCTTAGCAACGTCAAGAGCGGTTTCTCTCATCACAAAATCAACTTCATCACCCTGTGTGCCGAAAAAACTACCGCCCGTCCATCAAATCGCCCTCACTTCCGCGTATTCAGCCTCCCGCGAACTACTCCCCGGGGAGCAGCCTTCTCCCCCGGGCGCAGTCTCGGAACCCTCCTGCGGGCCGATGATCCCGCGCGCGCCGGGCGGCAGCATCGAAGGGACGGAGGGAGATCGACATGAAGCCGGATCCGGGTCTGCCGAGCATGCGGGAACTGGTGCGAGCGGGCGGCCCCGCCATGGCCGCCCGAGTTTCGGACAGGCTAGAACTCGTGGAAATGCACCTGAGGGAGGCGGTCTCCGACGGCTTCCCGATGCTGCGCGAGGCGGCCGGACATCTCCTGGAGGCGGGCGGCAAACGGCTGCGCCCGCTGCTGGTGCTTCTCGGCGCCGAGTTCGGCGATCCGGGCGCGCCGTCGGTGATCCCGGCGGCGGCGAGCGTGGAGCTGGTGCACGCGGCCTCGCTCTACCACGACGACGTGATGGACGAGGCCCCGCTGCGTCACGGGGTGCCGAGCGCGCACGTGAAGTGGGACACCAAGGTCGCGATCCTCGTGGGCGACTACCTCTTCGCCCGCGCGGCGGGGCTGGAGCTGCCCGAGCAGGCCCGCGTGGAGCAGGCGAGATGCGTGGCGCACCTGGTGGCGGGGCAGGTCCGCGAGAGCGCCGGTCCCGCGCCCGGCGACGACCGGCTCGACCACTATCTGCAGGTTCTGCAGGAGAAGTCGGCCGCGCTCATCCGGTTCTCGGCACGGCTCGGGGGCCTGTGCGCGGGCGCGCCGCCGCACGTCACGGCCGCGCTGGCGGAGTACGGCGAGCTGCTGGGAATGGCGTTCCAGCTGTCGGACGACCTGATCGACGTGCTGTCGGAGCCGGACGAGTCGGGCAAGGGCGCGGGAACCGACCTGCGGGCGGGGGTCCTGACGCTTCCCGCGCTGCACGCCCTGGCCCTGGAGTCCGGGCGGCTGGCGGAGCTGCTGGCCCTGGGCCCGCTCACCGACCCCTCCCTGCACGCCGAGGCCCTGACGCTGCTGCGCGGCTCCCCCGCGATGCTCACCGCCCGCGCCGAGGTCGAGCGCTACGCCGCCGAGGCCGCGGCCGTGGCCCGCGCGCTGCCCGCCAATCCCGCCCGTGACGTGCTGCTGGCCCTGAGCCGGCAGGTCGTGCACCGTACGATTTGACCGTGCCCCCCACCCGCGACTGGCTCCTGGCCCTGGCGATGGTGCCGGTCCAGCTGGCCGGCGCGCTGACCGTGTCGGTGCCCGTCTACGTCTACGACACCGGAGGCAACCCTCCGGTCCGCCTCGGCAACACCGATCTCGACTGGCTGGCGCTCACCCTGCTCGTCCTGTCGGCCCTGGCCCTGGTGGTGCGCTCCACCCGTCCGCGCCTGGCGTTGTGGCTGACGGTGGGCCTGTTCGCCGCGTACATGGCCGGCGGCTACCCCGTCGGTCCCGTGGTCCTGCCGGTGATGCTCTGCCTGCTCACGGCGGCGCTGACCGGCAGGCACCGGCGCGAGGTGCTGCTGGCGCTGGCGGTCGCGGTGCTGGCCGCCGCCCGCTGGGTGCCCAGGATCGTGGCCCTGTACGGCGACGCGGCCACGGCCACGGGCACCGTGGTGGCGTTCTTCGGCGTCGTGGCGGCCATCTTCGGCGGCCCGGTGCTGCTCGGCGAGATGGTCTCCTCCCGCAGGGAGGCGGCGGAGGCCAGGGTCGCCCAGGCGCGGCGTGAGGGCGAGCGGCGGGTGGTGGAGGAGCGCCTGCGTATCGCCAGGGAGTTGCACGACGTGGTGGCGCACAGCATGGCGGGGATCGCCGTCCAGGCGGCGGCGACGCTGCGCATGCTGGAGCGCCTGCCCGCCCACGACACGGACGCCGTCTCCGGTTCCGTCGCCTCGATCCGCTCGGCGGCCAAGGAGGCGCTGGCGTCCCTGCGCGCCACGGTCGGCGAGCTGCGGGAGGGCGGCGCGCGCGCCGAGGGCCTCGAACGGCTCGGCACGCTCCTCGACGCGGTGCGCAACGCCGGGGTGCCGGTGGAGGCCGAGGTGGAGGGCCGGGCGCGTGCCGTACCCGACGACACGGGGCACGCGGCCTACCGGTGCGTGCAGGAGTCGCTCACCAATGTCCTGCGCCACGCGGGGCCGGGCGCGACCGCTCGGGTTCTGCTGCGCTACGGCGCGGCGGAGCTGGCCATCGAGGTCAGCGACGACGGCCGGGGCCCCGCAGGGTCGCCCGCGACGGGGCACGGCCTGGCGGGCATGCGGGAACGATGCCAGGCCCTGGGCGGCTCCCTGGAGACGGGGGCGGGCCCGCGGGGCGGCTTCCGGGTCACGGCGAGGCTGCCGTTGTGAGCGAGGCGCGGGAACGTCCCATCCGGGTTTTGATCGCCGACGACCAGGCGCTGGTGCGCACCGGGTTCCGCGCCCTGCTCGGCACCGAGCCCGGCGTGGAGGTCGTCGGCGAGGCCGGCGACGGCGGCCAGGCGGTGCAGCAAGCCCGCGAGCTCAGGCCGGACGTGGTCCTCATGGACATCCGCATGCCGCACGTCGACGGCCTGACCGCGACCCGGCTGATCGCCGCCGACCCGGCGCTGGACGGGGTCAGAGTGGTGATCCTGACGACGTACGTGGAGGACGCCAACGTCTTCGCCGCCCTGGCCGCCGGCGCGGGCGGTTTCCTGGCCAAGGACGCCGAGCCCGAGGAGCTGCTCCAGGCCATCAGGGTGGTCGCGCGGGGCGACGCCCTGCTGTCGCCCGGGGTCACCAGGACGGTGATCGAGCGTTTCGCGCAGCTGCACCGCGATCCGGCCGCGGGTGCGGCGCCTGGCGACCTGGCCGTGCTGACGGATCGGGAGCGGGAGGTCGTCGCCCTGGTGGCGGCGGGCCTGTCGAACGAGGAGATCGCCGGTCGTCTGGGGATGCGCCCGCTGACCGCGAAGACGCATGTCAGCCGCGCGATGGTGAAGCTCGGCCTGCGTGACAGGGCCCAGCTCGTGGTGCTCGCCTACGAGTCGGGGCTCGTCACCCCGCAACGTCCACATATGTGAACAAAGGACAGCCGACTGAATTTGGGCCTTGCCGAGACCTGTGGCGGCGACCTACGCTCCCGGAAAAGTTAGGAATCCTTCCTAACTAAACCCCAGCCAGGAGCACTGGATGTTACGTGTTCTCTCCGCTGTCGTTCTCGCCCTCTCGGCCACGCCCCTCGTGGCGCACGCCGCCGCGCCGGCGGCAGCCGTACCCGACCTGACCAGCGCGAACCGGCGCGCCCCCATCCCTGCCCTGCCCGACTGGAGCAAGGCAGGCTACCGGGGCGGCGCCGCGCTGCCCGGCCCCGGCCACCCCGACACGGCCTGCCACCTGACCCCCGCGACGCTGGCCTCCCAGTACGGCGTGCGCGCCGACGGCAGCGACGCGAGCGCCGGGCTGCAGCGGGCGATCGACTTCGTCCGCACCACCTGCACCCCCGGCGGCGGCTACGACAAGCTGGCCTCGATCACGCTGCCGGCCGGGCGGATCGTGGTCTCCAGGCAGCTCGGCCTCGACGCCGACTACCTGATCCTGCGCGGCGCGGGGATGGGCCGGACGATCCTCGCCTTCCGCCCCGACGTGAACACCCGCTACGACACCCTCACCCCGGACGGCAGCGACTGGGACGAGGACGGCATGACCCACGGGGCCGGCAAGGGCGGCTGGACGTGGCCGGGCCGCGGCCTGCTGCGGGTGCAGACCCGTGAGGTGCACAGCAAGTACGCCTCCGACTACTCCTCCGCCCCGGCCAACCGCAAGGACATCTTCGAGGGCAGCGTCAACCAGCACTGGGCCGGCGGCGTGCCGCTGCGTGAGGGTTCGGCGACCGGCGCCACGCAGATCAAGCTGGCCACCAACGCCGACATGTCGCGCTTCAAGGTCGGCGGCCACCTGTGGGTGGGCGCGGCCAACAGCGTGAAGTTCTACCAGCAGCAGACGGTCACCGACACCGCGCAGTACATGAACCTGCACATGCGCCAGCAGATCTTCCAGATCACCGCCGTCGACGCCTCGGGCAGGCACCTCACGATCGACAAGCCCCTGGAGTACGACCTGCCGCTCAACTCCACCTCCGACGGCTCCGCCGCGATCGGCGGCACGGTCTACCCCAGCCGCGTCACCCCGCTCAAGGTCGTGCAGGGCGTCGGCATCGAGGACCTGACCCTCACCCAGGACCTCGACGGCATGCCCAAGCTCGGCGGCGGCACCTACGACGTGACCCCTGACGACGCGAGGTTCAACTACGGCAACATGGCGCCGGAGTACGCCCAGCACGGCATCGTCCTGAAATGGGCGGCCAACGTGTGGATCCGCCGGGTCGGCACGCTGATGACCGGCTCGCACGCCGTCGTCACCGAGAGCGCCAAGAACATCCAGGTTCAGGAGTCGAGCTTCGACGGCTCGTGGAACAAGGGCAAGGGCGGCAACGGCTACTTCCGCGGCTCACGCGTGTGGGACTCGCTGTACGCGCACAACACCAGCCGCAACCTGCGCCACTTCACCTTCCAGTGGTCGGCGTCGAACAACGTGGCGATCGGCAACGACTTCGACTCCGACCTCAACCTGCACGGCGGCTGGGAGCGGCGCAACCTGTTCGAGAACAACAAGGTCGCCGTGCCGTACGAGCACGCGTCGGGCAACTGCCGGGCCAACTGCGGCGGCGAGGGCGGCGCCGAGCCCGACGATTCGAGCTGGTGGCCGATCTGGTGGGGTGCGGGGCCGAAGGCGGCCAAGTGGTCGGGCTCCACGGGCCCCCAGAACGTGTTCTACAACAACCAGCTGACCAAGCAGACCACGCAGGGCGGCGCCTACCAGGCCTACTATCCCGACCGGCAGCGCCTCTACCAGTTCGGCAGCTCGGCCTCCGACGCCTCGCGGTTCCAGCACCTGGCGACCGGCGGCAGCACCATCCCCGACTGGGCCGGGCGGGAGACGGTGGACTTCACCGGCTCGGGCGTGCACGCCTCCATGACGGACTCGTCGGGCTCGCTCTTCCTGAAGAGCTCCGGCGGCGAACCGGGTGACACCACGCCGCCCGGCGTGCCCGGCAGCCTGCGCTCGACCGGCACGACCACGACGAGCGTCTCCCTCGCCTGGAACGCCTCCACCGACAACGTCGGCGTCGCCGGCTACGACCTCTACCGCGGCTCCGCCCTGGTGGCGACTGTCACCGGCACCACCCACACCGACACCGGACTGACCCCCTCGACCAGCTATACCTACACGGTCAAGGCCAAGGACGCCGCGGGCAACACCTCCGGCGCGAGCAACGCCGTCACCGCCACCACCGCCCAGGGCGGCGCCGAGAGCCTGCTCTCGCAGGGCCGCCCGGCCACCGCCTCCTCGATCGAGGCGCCGGGCTTCGAGGCGGCCAAGGCGTTCGACGGCAACACCACCTCCACCCGGTGGGCGTCGCTGGAGGGCGTCGATCCGCAGTGGATCCAGGTCGACCTCGGCACGAGCGCGACCATCTCGCGGGTGAAGCTCACCTGGGAGGCGGCCTACGGCAGGGGCTACCGCGTGGAGACCTCACCCGACGGCTCCACCTGGACGAGCGTCCACAGCACGGCCACCGGCGACGGCGGCGTCGACGACATCGCGGTCAGCGGCACCGGACGCTACGTGCGGGTGTACGGCACGGCGCGCGGCACCCAGTGGGGCTACTCCCTGTTCGAGGTCCAGGTGTACGGCACGCCCGGATCGGGCGGAGGCGACACGACCCCGCCGGGCGTGCCCGGCAGCCTGCGCTCGACCGGCACCACGTCGTCCACGATAAGCCTGGCCTGGAACGCCGCCACCGACAACGTCGGCGTCACCGGCTACGACCTCTACCGGGGGTCCACCCTCGTCGCCACCGTCACCGGCACCACCCACACCGACACCGGACTGACCCCCTCGACGAGCCACACCTACACCGTCAAGGCCCGCGACGCCGCGGGCAACACCTCCGGCGCGAGCGACGCCGTCACCGCCACCACCCAGAGCGGGGGCGGCGGCACCGTCGTCGACGTCTCCACCGCCGCCCAGCTGAGCAGCGCCCTGGCCGCCGCCCAGCCGGGCCAGACCATCCGCCTGGCGGCCGGGGAGTATCGCGGCTCCTTCGTCACCCAGCGGGCCGGGACGGCCTCCTCCCCGATCACCCTGACGGGGCCGCAGAACGCGGTCCTGATCAACGACGGTCCTTCGGGCAGCGCCCCGTCGTGCCCGGCGCCGGCCGCCGGCTGGGACTCGGGCTACGGGGTGTGGCTGTACGGCGCGCCGTACTGGAAGCTCACCGGCTTCACGGTCAAGGAGTCGAAGAAGGGCATCGTGCTGGACGACTCCCATCACGTGACCCTGGACGGCGTCACCGTGCACCACACCGACGAGGAGGGCGTGCACTTCCGCAGGTCCTCGGCCGACGGGGTGATCCAGAACTCGACGATCACCCACGCCGGGCTGGTCCAGCCGGGCTACGGCGAGGGCGTCTACCTCGGCTCGGCCGCCTCCAACTGGGGCTGCCACGGCAACTCGGGCGGCGTCGACCGCTCCGACCGGGTCAAGGTCGTCGGCAACACCTTCGGCCCCGGCATCGCCGCCGAGCACATCGACGTCAAGGAGGGCACCTCCGGCGGCCTCATCAAGGACAACACCTTCAACGGCACCGGCATCTCCGGGCAGAACTCCGGCGACTCCTGGGTGGACGTCAAGGGCACCGGCTACGTGATCGAGGGCAACACCGGCACCTTCTCCTCCCCCGGCACCTTCGCCAACGGCTACGAGACGCACAACCCGTCGACGACGCCGTCGTTCCTCAACGGATGCGGCAACGTCTGGCGCGGCAACGGCTCGAACCTCGGCGGGACCGGGAAGTACGCGATCTACATCAGCTCGACCTCGAAGTGCGCGGCGGACCCCAATGTCGTGTACGCCTCCAACACCGTGGCGAACGCGGTGACGGGATTGACCAACATCACGGTCACCCCGTAGGGACGGCCGCTCCGGGGCCCGCCGCCGGGCCCCGGAGCGGTTCTCGCGGTCAGACCGGGTGCGAGGTGCGGCGCAGCGAGGCCGCGATGCCCGCCGCCGCGGCGCCGGGGTCGGCGGAGCCGGTGATGGGCCGCCCGATCACCAGCAGGTCGGCCCCGTCGGCCAGCGCCTGCTCGGGCGTGGCGACCCTGGCCTGATCCTGGGAGTCGGCTCCTGGCGGCCGCACGCCGGGGGTGATGAGCGTGATGCCGGGACCCACCTCGGCGCGCACGGCCGCCACCTCGTTCGGCGAGCACACCAGGGCGCGGGCGCCCGCGCCGACCGACAGGGCGGCCAGGCGGCGCACGGCGTCCTCGGCGGGACCCGCCAGGCCCACGGCGGCCAGGTCCGCGTCGGTCAGGGAGGTGAGCACGGTGACGGCGGCGATCTGGGTGTGCGGGGCGGCCTCGACCGCCGCGCGGATCATGGCCGGGCCTCCCGCGGCGTGCACGGTCAGGAACGCCGGCCGCAGCCGGGCCACGGCGCGCGTGGCGCCCGCGACGGTGTTGGGGATGTCGTGCAGCTTGAGGTCGAGAAAGACCTGGACGCCCGAGGCGCCGCGCACCGAGGCGATGACGTCGGGGCCGTAGCGCAGGTAGAGCTCCAGCCCGACCTTGACCGTGCTGACGTGCGGGGTGACCAGGGCGGCCCAGCGGGCGGCGGTCTCCAGGTCGGGCGCGTCCAGGGCGACGGCGATGGGGGCGGGAGTCATGCCCGAATTCACAGTGAACTCTCCTCGTGCAGGTGCCGCGCCGGGCTGCCGGGCGGCCGGTGGGCCACGCCGACCGCGTCGGCGAGACGTTGGAATCCGCGTGCCTGCAGCAGATCGGCGAGTTCTCGCTCGATGCGCAGGCACGCGTACGGGTCGTGGAAGAGCGCGGTGCCGACGCCGACGGCGCAGGCTCCGGCCAGGATGAGCTGGAGCGCGTCGGAGCCGGTCAGCACCCCGCCCATGCCGATGATCGGCACGCGCGGCAGGGCCGCGTGGACCTGCCAGACGCAGCGGACGGCCAGCGGCAGGATCGCCGGCCCCGAAAGGCCCCCGGTGCCGGCGGCGAGCGCGGGCCGCAGCGTCGCGGTGTCGATCGCCATCCCCAGCGGGTTGTTGATCATGGAGAGCGCGTCGGCGCCCGCGTCGGCGCAGGCCGTGGCCACCGCCACGATGTCGGCCACGTCGGGCGAGAGCTTGGCGATGACCGGCACGTCGCCGAGCATGATCGAGCGCACCGAGCCGACCACCTCGGCGGAGGCGGCGCCCTCGCGGGCGAAGACCCTGCCGCGGTCCTCGATGTTGGGGCAGGCCAGGTTGACCTCGACGGCCGTGACGCCCGGCGCGTCGGCCAGCCGCCTGGCCAGCGCGGAGTACTCGTTGACCGTCCCGCCGCCGATCGACACGACGGTCCTGATGCCGCGCTGGGCCAGCCAGGGCAGCTCCCGCTCCAGGAAGGAGTCGATGCCGGGGCCCTGGAGCCCGACGGCGTTGAGCAGGCCCGAGGGCGTCTCGGCCATGCGCGGCGTCGGCCGGCCCGCGCGGGGCGCCATGGTGATCGACGGGGTGGTCAGCGCGCCGAGGCGGTGCAGGTCGAAGAACTGCGCCAGCTCCCTGCCGGTGCCCGCGCAGCCCGCGGCCGTGATGACGGGACCGTCGAGCTCCACGTGCGCCAGGAAGGTGCGCATGTCAACGGACATGGCGGGCGCCTCCCTGCCGGTGCTCAGCTGACATGGCGGGCGCCTCCTCCTGGCGCTCCCTGGGCGTCGAACGGGATGGTGCCCACGTCCTCGAACCGCACCCGCTCACCGCGGAAGACCGGCCCGTCGACGCACGCCCGCACCATCCGCGTCACCCCGTCGTCGCCGATCACCGGCAGCACGCAGGTCATGCAGATGCCGATCCCGCAGGCCATCGCCTCCTCGGCGACCACCTGGACCGGGATGTCGAACTTGATCGCCACCGAGGTCACCGCCCGCATCACCTCCATCGGACCGCACGCGTAGACGACGTCGGCGCGGGTGTCGGTGATCACCGAGGCCAGCACGTCCGTCACCTCCCCACGGAGTCCGAGTGAGCCGTCACGGGTGGACAGTGTCGTCGTCTCGGCGATGCGCCGTGCCCGCATGGCGCCGAAGACCCGGTCGGCGGAGCCTCCGCCCAGCACGAAGTCGACCCGGCAGCTGCGCGCGAGCAGAGTGTCGGCCAGCGGGAACAGGACCGCCGAGCCGTACTCGAAGCCGACCAGCACCACGCTGACCGGGTCGCGGGGCACCGGGAAGGGCCTGCCCAGCGGTCCGACCAGGTCGAGGGTGTCGCGGGCACGCCGCTCCGCCAGCCACTCGGTGCCGGGGCCGCGCACGGTGAAGACCAGCTCCACCGTGCCGCCGTAGTCGGATCGCACGTCGTGGACGGAGAACGAGCGCCGCGTCAGCATCGACGAGCGCGAGCCGCCGACGGCCACCGAGACGAAGTGGCCGGGGCGGAACCGCTCGGCGATGCCGGGCGCCACCACGGTCAGCGCATGGTAGGCATCGACACGGCGCGTCGTCAGCACCGTGCCGGTCACCTGCACCGGCGTCGTGGCCGTAAGCTCACCCCCGCAAGGATCGTGCGTGCTCCTGAAGGGACCGTACGCCCACATCTCCCCGCACGATCGCCTGGATACCCGCCGCCGCGGCGGCCAGACCCTGGACCGTGGTGATGCACGGGATGCCGCGCAGCACCGCAGCGGTGCGGATGTCGTAGCCGTCCAGCCGCGGCCCGGACTGCCCGGGGCTGCCGAACGGGGTGTTCACGATCAGGTCCACCTCTCCGTCGAGGATGCGCTGGACGATCGTGGGCTCGCCGTCGGGTCCCGCGCCGTCGCTCTGCTTTCGCACGATCTTGGCATGGACTCCGTTACGGCGCAGCACCTCCGCGGTGCCCTCGGTAGCCAGGATCTCGAAGCCGAGGTCGGCCAGGGCGCGCACCGGGAAGATCATCGAGCGCTTGTCGCGGTTGGCGACCGAGACGAACGCGCGGCCCTTGGTGGGCAGCTCGCCGTAGGCTCCGGCCTGCGACTTGGCGTAGGCGATGCCGAAGAACTCGTCGATGCCCATGACCTCGCCGGTCGAGCGCATCTCGGGTCCGAGCACGGTGTCGACGCCGCGGAAGCGGTTGAACGGCAGCACCGCCTCCTTGACCGCGATCGAGGCGTCGAGCGGCAGCGTGCCGCCGTCGCCCTCGGCCGGGAGCATGCCCTCCTCGCGCAGGGAGGCGATGGTGGCGCCCATCATGACCCTCGCGCACGCCTTGGCCAGCGGCACCGCGGTCGCCTTGGAGACGAACGGCACCGTACGGCTGGCACGCGGGTTGGCCTCCAGCACGTAGAGCACGCCGGCGGACATGGCGTACTGCACGTTCAGCAGGCCGCGCACCCCGACGCCGCGCGCGATGCCGAGGGTGGCCTCGCGGATGCGCTTGATGTCGGCGCCGCCGAGCGTGATCGGCGGCAGCGCGCACGCCGAGTCGCCGGAGTGGATGCCGGCCTCCTCGATGTGCTCCATCACGCCGCCGAGGTAGAGCTCCTCGCCGTCGAACAGGGCGTCGACGTCGATCTCGATGGCCTCGTCGAGGAACTTGTCGACCAGGACGGGGTGCCCGCCCTCCTGCGCCGCCATGTAGGTGGTGAGGGTCTCGTCGTCGTAGACGATCGCCATGCCCGCGCCGCCCAGCACGTAGGAGGGGCGGACCAGGACGGGGTAGCCGATCTCCTCGGCGATGGCCAGGGCCTCGCCGACGGTCAGCGCCGTGCCGTGCTTGGGCGCGGGCAGCCCGGCCTCGGCCAGCACGCGCCCGAACGCGCCGCGCTCCTCGGCCAGGTGGATCGACTCCGGCGAGGTGCCGACGACCGGCACCCCGGCGTCCTTGAGCGCCTGCGCCAGGCCCAGCGGGGTCTGGCCGCCGAGCTGCACGATCACGCCCGCCACCGGGCCCGTCTGCTGCTCGGCGTGGACGACCTCGAGCACGTCTTCGAGGGTGAGCGGCTCGAAGTAGAGCCGGTCGGAGGTGTCGTAGTCGGTCGAGACCGTCTCCGGGTTGCAGTTGACCATGACGGTCTCGAATCCGGCGCGCGACAGCTCGAAGCTCGCGTGGACGCAGGCGTAGTCGAACTCGATGCCCTGGCCGATGCGGTTGGGGCCGCTGCCGAGGATGATGACCTTCGGGCGGTCGCCGTACGGGACCTCGGTCTCCTCGTCGTAGGTGGAGTACAGGTAGGGCGTCTTGGCGGCGAACTCGGCCGCGCAGGTGTCGACGGTGTTGTACACCGGGCGCAGGCCCAGGGCGTGGCGCAGGTCGCGCACGCGCGACTCGTCCATGCCGCGGATCTCGCCGATCTGGGCGTCGGAGAAGCCGTGGTGCTTGGCGGTGGCCAGCACCTCCAGCGACAGCTGCGGGGCGGCGGCGACGGCTCGGGCCTGCTCGTCGATGAGGAAGAGCTGGTCGATGAACCACGGGTCGACGTTGGTCGCCTCGAAAAGCTCCTCGGGTGTCGCACCCGCCCTGATGGCCTGCTGCATCGTGCGCAGGCGGCCGTCGTGGGGGGTGCGGCAGTCGTCGAGCAGCTCGCCCTTGGGCGCGACGTGGCCGGTCCAGGAGAAGGAGGAACCCTTCTTCTCCAGCGAACGCAGCGCCTTCTGCAGCGCCTCGGGGAAGGAGCGGCCGATGGCCATCGCCTCGCCGACCGACTTCATGTGGGTGGTGAGGGTCTGGTCGGCGCCGCGGAACTTCTCGAAGGCGAAGCGCGGAACCTTGACCACGATGTAGTCGAGCGTCGGCTCGAAGGAGGCGGGGGTCTCCTTCGTGATGTCGTTGGGGATCTCGTCGAGGGTGTAGCCGATGGCGAGTTTGGCGGCGATCTTGGCGATCGGGAATCCGGTGGCCTTGGAGGCCAGGGCGGAGGATCGGGAGACGCGCGGGTTCATCTCGATGACGATCATGCGGCCGGTGCGCGGGTCGATGGCGAACTGGATGTTGCAGCCGCCGGTGTCGACGCCGACCTCGCGGATGACGGCGATGGCCACGTCGCGCATGTTCTGGTATTCGCGGTCGGTCAGCGTCAGCGCCGGGGCGACGGTCACCGAGTCGCCGGTGTGCACGCCCATCGGGTCGATGTTCTCGATCGAGCAGACGATGACGACGTTGTCGGCCTTGTCGCGCATCACCTCCAGCTCGTACTCCTTCCAGCCGAGGATCGACTCTTCCAGGAGCACCTCGGTGGTCGGCGAGGCGTCGAGCCCGGCACCGGCGATGCGGCGCAGGTCGTCCTCGTCGTAGGCGAAGCCGGACCCCAGCCCGCCCATGGTGAAGGAGGGCCGCACGACCAGCGGGTAGCCGAGCACGTCGACCGCGGCCAGGCACTCCTCCATCGTGTGGCAGATCACGCTGCGCGCGGAGTCGGCGTTGAGGCCCTTCTCCGCGGCGACCTTGGCGACGATCTCCTTGAACTTCTCGCGGTTCTCCCCCGCCTGGATGGCGTCGAAGTCGGCGCCGATCAGCTCGACGTCGTAGCGCTCCAGCACGCCCGCCTCGTGCAGCGCGACCGCGGTGTTCAGGGCGGTCTGGCCGCCCAGGGTGGGCAGAAGCGCGTCGGGGCGCTCCTTGGCGATGATCTTCTCGACGAACTCCGGGGTGATCGGCTCGACGTAGGTGGCGTCGGCGAACTCCGGATCCGTCATGATCGTGGCCGGGTTGGAGTTGACCAGGATGACCCGGAACCCCTCGGCGCGCAGCACCCGGCAGGCCTGGGTGCCGGAGTAGTCGAACTCGCAGGCCTGGCCGATGACGATCGGCCCTGAACCGATGACCAGGATCGACCTGATGTCGTCACGCTTGGGCACGGCTCATGACCTCACAGAACTCGTCGAAGAGGTAGGCGGCGTCGTGGGGACCGGCGGCCGCCTCGGGGTGGTACTGCACGCTGAAGGCCGTGCCGTCGAGCAACCTCAGCCCTTCGACGCAGTCGTCGTTGAGGTTGACGTGCGAGACTTCCGCATCGCCGTACGGGGTCTCGAAGGTTCGGTCCAGGGGAGCCTCGACCGCGAAGCCGTGGTTGTGCGCGGAGATCTCGACCTTGCCGGTGCGCCGGTCCTGGACCGGCTGGTTGACGCCCCGGTGGCCGTAACGCAGCTTGTAGGTGCCCAGCCCGAGCGCGCGGCCGAAGATCTGGTTGCCGAAGCAGATGCCGAAGAAGGGGATCTTGGCGGCGAGCACCTGCTGGAGCACGCTCACGTCGGCGGTGGCGGGGTCGCCGGGGCCGTTGGAGAAGAAGACGCCGTCGGGGGCGACGGCGGTGATCTGCTCGAAGGTCGCGGTCGCGGGCAGCACGTGCACCTCACAGCCGCGCTCGGCCATGCGCTGCGGCGTCATGCCCTTGATGCCCAGGTCGATCGCGGCGACGGTGAACCGCTTCTCGCCGATCGCCTCGACCACGTACGGCTCGGCGGCCGAGACCTCGGTGGCCAGCTCGGCGCCGGTCATCTGGGGCGCCTGACGCACCTTCTCGACCAGGGCCTCGACGGACTCGGACGGGTCGGAGAAGATCCCGGCCCGCATCGCGCCGCGCTCGCGCAGATGGCGGGTCAGGGCGCGGGTGCCCTGGATGGCGATGCCGACGACACCCTGCTCCTTGAGGTAGGTGTCGAGCGAGCGGTTGGCCCGCCAGTTGGAGACGACGCGGGAGGGCTCGCGCACGACGTATCCGGCGACCCAGACCTTCGACGACTCGGGGTCCTCGTCGTTGACGCCGGTGTTGCCGATGTGGGGCGCGGTCATCGCGACGATCTGGCGGTGGTAGGAGGGGTCGGTGAGGGTCTCCTGGTAGCCGGTCATGCCGGTGTTGAAGACCATCTCGCCGAAGGTCTCACCCTCGGCGCCGTAGGGGGTGCCCCGAAAGACGCGTCCGTCTTCCAGGACCAGGACGGCGTTACTCAAGCGAGTTTCCCTTCGAGGACGGTGGCCTTCCCGCGCAGGAAGGTCGCGACGACCTTGCCGGGCAGCGAGATGCCTTCATAAGGGGTGTTACGGCTCTTGGAGGCGAACATGTCGGGCTTGATCTCGGTCCGCGCGGTGGGGTCGTAGAGCACGATGTTCGCCGGAGCGCCCACCTCCAGCGGACGGCCGTGGCCGGACAGGCGGCCGATGCGGGCCGGGGCGGCCGACATGCGCTCGGCGACGCCCGCCCAGTCGAGCAGGCCGGTGTCGACCATCGCCTCCTGGACCACGCTCAGCGCGGTCTCCAGGCCGATCATGCCCATGGCCGCCGCGGCCCACTCGGTCTCCTTGTCCTCGACCGGGTGCGGGGCGTGGTCGGTGGCGACGATGTCGATCGTGCCGTCGGCCAGCGCGGCGCGCAGCGCCTCCACGTCGGCCGAGGTGCGCAGCGGCGGGTTGACCTTGTAGATCGGGTTGTAGGAGCCGACCGGCGACTCCTCCACCAGCTCGTCGGTGAGCAGCAGGTGGTGCGGGGTGACCTCGGCGGTGACGTTCCAGCCCTTGCCCTTGGCCCAGCGGATGATCTCGACGGAGCCGGCGGTGGAGACGTGGCAGACGTGCAGGCGCGAGCCGACGTGCGCGGCCAGCAGGCAGTCGCGGGCGATGATCGCCTCCTCGGCGACCGCCGGCCAGCCGGCCAGGCCCAGGCGCCCGGAGACGACGCCCTCGTTCATCTGGGCGTCCTTGGTGAGCTTGGGCTCCTGGGCGTGCTGGGCCACGACGCCGTCGAAGGCCTTGACGTACTCCAGGGCGCGGCGCATCAGCACCGCGTCGTCGACGCACTTGCCGTCGTCGGAGAAGACCCGGACGCGGGCGGCCGAGTCGGCCATCGCGCCCAGCTCGGCCAGCTGCCTGCCCTCCAGGCCGACGGTGACCGCGCCGACCGGCTGCACGTCGCAGTAGCCGTGCTCCTGGCCCAGCCGCCAGATCTGCTCGACGACGCCCGCGGTGTCGGCGACGGGCATGGTGTTGGCCATGGCGTGCACGGCGGTGTAGCCGCCCTTGGCGGCCGACTGGGTGCCGGTGAGCACCGTCTCGGCGTCTTCGCGGCCGGGCTCGCGCAGGTGGGTGTGCAGGTCGACCAGGCCGGGCAGCGCGATGGCGCCGCGGCCGTCGATCTCCTGAGGGCCGGTCAGGTCCTGGCCGATCTCGGCGATGACGCCGTCTTCGATCCGGATGTCGGCGGCCTCGCCGCCCAGGATGCGAACGTTCTTGATAATCATCAGATCTCTCCCCCGAGCAGCAGGTACAGGACGGCCATGCGAGTGGTGACGCCGTTGGCGACCTGCTCGACGATGGTGGAGCGCGCCGAGTCGGCCACCTCGGCGGCGATCTCCATGCCCCGGTTCATCGGCCCTGGGTGCATGACGATCGCGTCGTCGGGCAGCTTGGCGAACCGGTCGCGGTCGAGACCGTAGCGGCGGGAGTATTCGCGCTCGCTGGGGAAGTAGGCGGCGTTCATGCGCTCCTTCTGCACCCGGAGCATCATGATCACGTCGGACTTGGGCAGCACCGCGTCGAGGTCGTAGGACACGTCGCACGGCCAGGTGCCGACCGAGACCGGCAGCAGGGTGGGCGGCGCGACCAGGGTCACGTCGGCGCCCAGGGTGCTGAGCAGCAGCACGTTCGAGCGGGCCACGCGGCTGTGCAGCACGTCGCCGACGATCGTGATCTTGCGGCCTTCGAGGTTCTTCAGGTGACGCCGCATCGTGAAGGCGTCGAGCAGGGCCTGCGTGGGGTGCTCGTGGGTGCCGTCGCCCGCGTTGACGACGCTGCCGCGGATCCAGTTGGCCAGGCGGTACGGCGCGCCGGAGGCGCCGTGGCGCATGACGACCGCGTCGGCGCCCATGGCCTCCAGGGTCAGCGCGGTGTCCTTCAGCGACTCGCCCTTGGAGACCGACGAGCCCTTGGCCGAGAAGTTGATGACGTCGGCCGACAGGCGCTTGGCGGCGGCCTCGAAGGAGATGCGGGTGCGGGTGGAGTCCTCGAAGAACAGGTTGACCACCGTGCGGCCGCGCAGGGTCGGCAGCTTCTTGATGGAACGTTCCGAGACCCTCGCCAGCTCCTCGGCGGTGTCGAGGATGAGCAGCGCGTCGTCCTTGGACAGGTCGGCTGCGGAAATGAGGTGCTTGTTCACTTAATCAGCTCCACGGCGTCGCGTCCGTCGGTCTCCGCGAGGAAGACCTTGACCTTCTCGCTCTTGGCGGTCGGCAGGTTCTTGCCGACGTAGTCGGCTCGGATGGGCAGCTCTCTGTGCCCTCGGTCGACCAGGACGGCCAGCTGTACGGCACGCGGCCGGCCCAGGTCGTTGAGCGCGTCGAGAGCGGCGCGGATGGTGCGACCGGAGAAGAGAACGTCGTCGACCAGGACGATCAGTTTGTCGTCGATGCCGTCGGCGGGGAGCTCGGTGTGGCCCAGCGCGCGGGCGGGCTTGGTGCGCAGGTCGTCGCGGTACATCGTGATGTCGAGCGAGCCGACCGGCACCTTGACGTCCTCGACCTGCTCCAGCCGCTCGCCGATGCGATGGGCGAGGGTGGCGCCGCGGGTGGGGATGCCCAGGAGGATCACGTCGGAGGCGCCCTTGGTGCGCTCGAGGATCTCGTGGGCGATGCGGGTCAGAGCCCGGTGGATGTCAGGGCCTTCAAGCACGGCCCTGGATGAGGAGTTTTCGGACATGCGAAAAGCTCACCGCCTTTCCCGCCTCACGGGACGGGTCTTAAAAGGGTGTCGGTCGAGACACACAGTACCAGGCGCCACCTGCTGCGACAGGTGGGGGGTACCGTGGGTGATCACACTCTGCCATCGGGGGGATGCAGTGGGTGCGCAGCTGCGCCAGATCCGCCAGCGGATCAAGTCCATCAAGTCGACCGCGAAGATCACCCGCGCCCAGGAGCTCATCGCCTCGTCGCGTGTGGGCAAGGCCCGCGACCGCGCCTTCGCCGCCGGGCCGTACGCGCGCGAGATCGCCAAGGCGGCCTCGATCCTGGTCAGCCACAATCTGGCGGTCAACCACGCGCTGCTGAACCGGCGGCCGGACACCTCGCGGGTGGCCGTGGTGCTCATGACCAGCGACCGCGGGTTCTGCGGCGGATACAACAACAACGTCATCCGCCAGGCCCAGGCCCTCACCGAGCTCCTGCGCGGGGAGGGCAAGCAGCCGGAGTACTACGTGATCGGCTCCAAGGGCGTCGACTGGTTCCGCTTCCGCGACCGCGAGATGGCCGGGCAGTGGGCGGGCATGACGGGCCAGCCCGACTACGCCACGGCGGCCGAGGTGGGACAGCGCCTGATCGACGCCTTCGACATGCCCACGCGCGACGGCGGCGTGGGCGAGGTGCACGTCATCTACACCGAGTTCGTCTCGATGCTCAACCAGCGCACGACCGTGCACCGGATCCTGCCGATGGAGATCGAGGAGGCACCGGAGGGCGGCGAGGGGACGGCGCTGCCGCCCTACGAGTTCGAGCCCTCGGCCAGGGAGGTGCTGGACGAGATGCTGCGCAAGTACGTGCGTTCGCGGATCTGGTTCATGATGCTCACCTCGGCCGCCGCGGAGTGGGCGGCGCGGCGCACGGCGATGATGTCGGCCACGGAGAACGCCCACGACCTCATCTCGGCCCTCACCAGGCAGGCCAACGAGGCCAGGCAGGCGGAGATCACCACCGAGCTCACGGAGATCGTGGGCGGCGTCGAGGCACTGAAGCAGTAGTTGGCACAAAACGGTAAAAACGGATAAAACATCCCTCAAGTCTCATTGGGGGAGGTTTCCATGGCCTTGACGTCTCGGGAAGAGCGCAAGCTCCGCAAGATCGCCGCGCAGCTCATCGCCGAAGACCCGATTCTCAGCCGTGACCTCGCCGATCACGGCCGGGGCTCGGTGACCGCCGAGCGCATCCCTGGCCGCTGGGACGCCTGGCCGATCGCGCTCCTGGCCGTCTGCCTGGCCGTGTTCGCCGTCACACTCACCCTGACCACTACGTTTTGACACTTTTAGTGCCGGGCACGTCACTCTTCGTAATATCGGGGGGTAATGTGCGGGGGCACTCATGGGGGAACCGAGGCCGCCTGGCGGCCTGACAACGACGCCCGAGCAGGCGGTCGCCGCCGGTGACGGCAAGCGCACGCTCGGGCTGGGCGCCGCGATCGCCCTGCTCGTCGGCAACGTGGTGGGCACCGGCATCTTCGTGCTCCCCACCTCGCTGGCCGCGTTCGGCACCGTCAGCCTCATCGCGATGGTGCTGTGCACGATCGGCGCCGTCGCGCTGGCCCTGGTCTTCGGCAAGCTCGGAGCACGCGTGCCCGCGGGCGGCGGGCCGTACGCCTACGCGCGCGAGGCGTTCGGCGAGTTCATCGGCTTCTGGACGGCCTGGTCGTTCTGGCTGACCGCCTGGATCGGCAACGCCGCCATCGCCGTCGGCTGGGTGGCCTACGTCAACTACTTCGTCCCGTGGGACAGCAGGCCGGGCAAGATCGTGATCGCGCTGATCGGCCTGTGGATCCCCGCTCTGATCAACATGGCGGGCGCCAAGAACATGGCGCTCTTCCAGATGGTCACCACGGTCCTGAAGTTCGTTCCGCTGCTCTTCGTCGGCCTGGTCGGCATCTTCTTCATCCAGGGCGGCAACTTCGGCCCGTTCCTGGCCGAGGGCTCCGGCCTGGCCGCCACGCTGGTGGCCATCAGCGCGGCCGGCGCGATCACCCTGTTCATCTACTCCGGCGTCGAGAGCGTCACGATCGCGGCGGAGAAGATCAAGGACCCGGCCCGCAACATCGGCCGCGCCAGCCTGCTGGGAGTCCTGGCCTGCGCGGTGCTCTACCTGCTCAGCACCGTCGCCGTGATGGGCATCGTCCCGCACGGCCAGCTCGTCAACTCCGCGGCGCCCTTCGCCGACGCCATCAACACGATGTTCGGCGGCACCTGGGGCGGCGGCATCATGGCCGCCTGCGCCATCATCTCCGGCATCGGCGCGCTGAACGGCTGGACCATGCTGGTCGCCGAGATGCCGCTGGCGGCGGCCAAGGACGGGATGTTCCCCACCCTGTTCGCCAAGGAGTCGCGGCGCGGGGCGCCGATCAACGGCATCCTCATCGGCACCATCCTGACCTCGCTGATGGCGGTGTTCGCCTACTTCCAGGAGAACGCCTTCAACTCGGTCGTCCTGCTGGCCAGCTTCACCACGGCGATTCCCTACTTCTTCTCGGCCTGCGCGCAGCTGTGGTGGCTCTACACCGGTGAACGCCAGGTCCACAAGGGCAGTCTCACCAAGGACATCACCATCGCCATCATCGCGATCTTCTTCTCGTTCTGGATCGTTTACGGCTCCGGCGCCGACGCGGTGCTGCTGGCGATGCTCATCATGCTCATCGGGGTACCTGTCTACATCTGGCAGAAGGCCAGGCGTGGCGAATATGGAGTGGCCAAGTCATGACATTTCACGTGGATTCCGAGGTAGGCAAGCTCTACCAGGTCATGCTGCACAAGCCTGAGCTGGCCCTGAAGCGCCTCACCCCGACCAACAAGGACGAGTTCCTCTTCGACGACGTGCTGTGGGTTCAGCGCGCCCTGGAGGAGCACGAGGAGTGGCAGCAGGTGCTGCGCGACCGCGGCATCACCGTCTACATGCTGGCCGAGCTGCTCCAGCAGTCGACCGACATCCCCGAGGCGCGCAAGCACATCCTCGACGGGATCATCGACGACCGCTGGTTCGGGCCGATGGCCACCGACGCCATCCGCAACACGCTCGACTCGATGGACTCGGCCACGCTCCAGCCGTACCTGACCGGCGGCATCACCAAGCGCGAGCTCATGGAGATGGGGTGCAACCCCAAGTCCGTCGCCTTCCGCGTGCTGGAGATGGACGACTTCATCCTGCCGCCGCTGCCCAACCACCTGTTCACCCGCGACACCTCGTGCTGGGTGTACAACGGGGTCTCCATCAACGCCATGAAGAAGAAGGCGCGGATGCGGGAGACCGTCAACATGGAGGCGATCTACCGCTACCACCCGCTGTTCGCCGACGGCTACGGCCGGCCGCAGTCGGGCGGCTTCCACGTGTGGATGCCCGGCCAGGCCGCCGCGCCCGCCACGATCGAGGGCGGCGACGTCCTGGTCATCGGCCGCGGCGCCGTCCTGATCGGCATGAGCGAGCGCACCCAGCCGCAGGCCGTGGAGATGCTCGCACACAACCTGTTCTCGAACGGGGCCGCCAAGAAGATCGTGGCGCTGAACATGCCGAAGGCGCGGGCGTTCATGCACCTCGACACGGTCATGACCAACGTGGACGTGGGCGTCTTCACCAAGTACGCCGGTCTGGGCATGCTGCCGTCCTACACGATCGAGCCGGGCGACAACGACAAGGAGCTGAAGGTCACCGACCACGCTCCGGAAGACATGCACAAGGCCATCGCCAGGGCGCTCGACCTCGACGACATCAAGGTCCTCACCGCGACCCAGGACGTCTACGCCGCCGAACGCGAGCAGTGGGACGACGGCTGCAACGTCCTGGCCATCGAGCCCGGCGTGGTGGTCGCCTACGAGCGCAACACCACGACCAACAACTTCCTGCGCTCCGAGGGCATCGAGGTCATCACCATCCGGGGCAGCGAGCTGGGACGCGGCCGGGGCGGACCCCGCTGCATGAGCTGCCCGCTCGAGCGCGACGGCATCTAGACACGACTTTCGGGGGAAACGTCATGGCTTTCAACCTCAAGGGGCGCAGCTTCCTCAAGGAGCTGGACTTCACGCCCCAGGAGTTCGGCTTCCTGCTGAAGCTCTCGGCCGACCTGAAGGCGGCCAAGTACGCGGGGGTCGAGCGCCAGCGCCTCAAGGGCAAGAACGTCGCGCTCATCTTCGAGAAGAGCTCCACGCGCACCCGCTGCGCGTTCGAGGTCGCCGCGCACGACCAGGGCGCGCACGTCACCTACCTGGACCCCTCGGGCTCGCAGATGGGCCACAAGGAGTCCGTCAGGGACACAGCCCGCGTACTGGGCCGCATGTTCGACGGCATCGAGTACCGCGGCAGCGCCCAGGCCAACGTCGAGGAGCTGGCCGCCTACTCCGGAGTCCCGGTGTGGAACGGCCTGACCGACGAGTGGCACCCGACGCAGATGCTCGCCGACATGCTCACCATGCAGGAGCACAGCGACAAGCCGCTGTCGGAGATCTCCTTCGCCTACCTCGGCGACGCCCGCAACAACATGGGCAACTCGCTGCTGGTCACCGGCGCGATGTTCGGCATGGACGTGCGGCTCGTCGCTCCCAAGTCGCTGTGGCCCGACTCCAAGATGGTGGTCAAGCCCGCCAAGGACCTGGCCAAGCAGACCGGCGCGACCGTCACGATCACCGACGACGTCGCCAAGGGCGTCAAGGGCGTCGACTTTCTCTACACCGACGTGTGGGTCTCCATGGGAGAGCCCAAGGAGGTGTGGGACGAACGAATCAAGCTGCTCAAGCCGTACCAGATCAACGACAAGGTGGTGAAGGCCACCGGCAACCAGAACGTGAAGTTCATGCACTGCCTGCCGGCCTTCCACAACCGCGGCACCAAGGTCGGCGAGGACATCTACGAGAAGACCGGGCTCGACGCGCTCGAGGTCACCGAGAGCGTCTTCGAGTCGCCGCGCTCGATCGTCTTCGACGAGGCCGAGAACCGCATGCACACCATCAAGGCCATCATGGTCGCCACCCTCGGGGACCAGTGATGAGAGTCCTGGTCGCGCTCGGGGGCAACGCGCTGCTGCAACGCGGCGACACCCCCGACGCCGACATCCAGATCGCCAACGTGCAGACGGCGGTCAAGACGCTGGCCCAGGTCGCCGAGAAGCACGAGCTGATCATCACGCACGGCAACGGCCCCCAGGTGGGGGTCCTGGCGCTGGAGAGCGCCGGCGACCCCAACCTGACCAGGCCCTACCCGTTCGACACGCTCGGCGCCGAGACGCAGGGCATGATCGGGTACTGGATGCTCCAGGCCCTGCAGAACGCCCTGCCCGGCCGCCAGGTGCTGTCGATCATCACGCAGACCCTGGTCTCGGCGGTCGACCCGGCCTTCGAGAACCCGACCAAGTTCGTCGGGCAGGTCTACGACCAGGCCGAGGCCCAGAAGCTGGCCAAGGAGAACGGCTGGACCGTCAAGCCCGACGGCCAGTACTGGCGGCGCGTCGTGCCCTCGCCCAAGCCGCAGCGGGTCGTCGAGACCCGGCTGATCCGCAAGCTGGTGCGCGACGGCGTGACCGTGGTCTGCGCGGGAGGCGGCGGCGTGCCGGTCATCCGCGACGAGAACGGCCGCCTGTCGGGCGTCGAGGCGGTCATCGACAAGGACCTGACCGGTTCGATGCTGGCCGAGGCGCTGGAGTGCGACGCCTTCCTGATCCTGACCGACGTGCCGCGCATCATGCGCGACTTCGGGACGGCGCAGCAGAGCGAGATCAGCCACACCACGCCCCACGAACTGCGCTCCATCGACTTCCCGGCCGGCTCCATGGGCCCGAAGGTCGAGGCGATCTGCCGTTTCGTGGAGACGACCGGCGACATGGCCGCCGTCGGCAAGCTCGACGAGGCCATGGACATTCTCGACGGCACGGCGGGAACCATCGTCACACCGAATGCCACCTGGCCCCTGGAGAGCACGCTCTGATGTCGACCTTGGCGCAGCGGCTGTTCCGCATCAAACCGACCGACCAGATCGTGGCCGAGGGAGGCCAGGGCGAGGGCGGCGAGCTGCGCCGCACCATGTCGCTGTGGTCGCTCACGCTCTTCAGCGTGGGCGCCACCCTCGGCACCGGCATCTTCGTCATCCTCGGCCAGGCGGTGCCGAAGGCCGGACCGGCGGTGGTGCTGGCGTTCGTGCTGGCGGCCGTCACCGCCCTCTTCTCGGCCCTGTCCTACGCCGAACTGGCCGGCACCATCCCGGTCTCCGGCTCGTCCTACTCCTACGCCTACGCGACCATGGGCGAGATCGTCGCCTGGATCTGCGGCTGGTGCCTGATGCTGGAGTACGCCGTGTCGGTGGCCGCGGTGGCGGTCGGCTGGGGCGAGTACCTCAACACGTTCCTGGAGGGCATGTTCGGCTGGAGCCTGCCGGCCTCCATCACCCACTCCCCCGGCGACCAGGGCGGCGTCGTCAACCTGACCGCCATCCTCATCGTGGTGCTGGCGACCTGGCTGCTGCTGCGCGGCTCGTCGGAGTCGGCCACGGCCAACGCGATCTTCGTTCTCGTCAAGATCGCGGTGCTGGCGTTCTTCTGCATCGTCGCCTTCACCGCCTTCCAGTCGGGCAACTTCACGCCCTTCGCCCCGATGGGCATCGCGGGCGTGACCGCCGCGGCCTCGCAGGTGTTCTTCTCCTACATCGGCTTCGACGCCGCGTCCACGGCGGGTGAAGAGGCCAAGAACCCCAGGCGCGACCTGCCGCTGGCCATCATCTTCTCCCTCGTCATCGTGACCGCGATCTACGTGCTGGTCGCGATCGCCGCGATCGGCGCCATGCCGTGGACCGAGTTCGACCCCGACAGCACCGAGGCCAGCCTCGCCCTGATCGTCAACCAGGCCACCGGGCAGACCTGGCCCGGCCTGGTCGTCTCCTTCGGGGCGGTCATCGCCATCGCCAGCGTCGTGCTGACCGTGCTGTACGGCCAGACCCGCATCCTGTTCGCGATGTCGCGCGACGGGCTGCTGCCCAAGGTGTTCCAGAAGGTCAACCCGCGCCGCCAGGTACCGGTGGCCAACACCATCATCGTGTGCGTGTTCGTGGCGATCCTGGCCGGCCTCATCCCGCTCGGGCAGCTCGCCGAGGCCACCAGCATCGGCACCCTGTTCGCCTTCGCGATCGTCAACGTCGGCGTGCTGGTGCTCCGCTACAGCCGTCCCGACCTGCCGCGCTCCTTCCGCACCCCGCTGTTCCCGATCACGCCGATCCTCGGCGTGATCTTCTGCGTGCTGGTGATGGCGGGCCTGGCGGGCGTCACCTGGCTGGCGTTCCTGATCTGGATGGCGATCGGGCTGCTGGCCTACTTCCTGTACGGCTACCGCCATTCGAGGCTGGCATGAAGATCGACAAAGTGCTGAACGGGTTCATCCCGGAGTCGCGCGGCAGGGACGGGCTGGCGCTGGCCGTACTCCTGGCCAGGCAGGCGCGGGCGGCGCTCAGCGTCGCCGTCGTGCAGCCGCCGCGGTGGCAGCCTCCCGGCCCCGCCCGGGCCGACGAGGGCGCGTGGCTCGGCTACCTGCGCGAGCAGGCCGAGGCCACGCTGGAGCAGGCGCGCGAGCTGGCCGGGCCCGAGGCCGAGTACATCGTCGGCTCCCACAAGGGCAGCGGGCGCGGGCTCGTCGAGCTCGCGCGCAAGCAGGACGCCGACGTGGTGGTCATCGGATCGGCCCCCGGCGGCGCCAGGGGGCGCATCGGCCTGGGCAGCACCGCCGACCAGCTGCTGCACTCCTCCTCGGTGCCGGTCCTGCTGGCGCCGCGAGGGTACGGCGACGCGCCGCCGCCGGAGTTCGAGCGGCTGACCCTGGCCTACCGGCGCGGGCCGAGCGCGGACGGGGCGGTCAAGGCAGCCGCGCGGGCCGCCGTCCTGCTCGACGTACCGCTCCGGCTGGTCACTCTCGTCGTCTCCTCCGGCCGGACGGCCAAGATCGAGCGGGAGATGCTGGAGAGCCTGCGCGAACAGGCGATCGCCGACCTGAAGGCGGCCGCGCGCGGCCAGCGGCGGCGTATCCAGGTCGAGGTGGAGATGCTGGAGGGCGGCTCGGTCAAGCAGGGGCTCGACTCGTGTGAGTGGCTGCCGGGCGAGCTGATCATCTGCGCGTCCAGTAACACCGGTCCCCTGCGCCGCGTCTTCCTCGGGGACACCTCGCTGAAAATCATCAAGGCCGCTCAGCGTCCTGTGATGATCCTCACTAGACAGCCTGGCAAACAATGACGACGTAGTGGTGCAGGTGGTGTCGTTGGGACATATGAGGCACATCCCGCCGGACCGGATTCGGCATCTTTTTTCCAATCAGCTTGACCTTAGGCTCCCACACCTTTACCGTCACTGTGCGTAACCACACCTCGTGGCGATTCTGGGTGAACCAGACCCATGGCTACCGATGGCGCTCTCGTGGCACCAGACCCCCCGGTGGCTCGGGCATAAGCCGCGAGGTAGCACAATCTACTGAGAGCACTACATAGAGAAGCCGGGGGGCCACACGATGCCGTCTGAGTACGCAAAGTCGCTGGGTGCTCGACTCCGCGCCATCCGCACCCAGCAGGGCCTGTCCCTGCACGGAGTCGAAGAGAAGTCGCGTGGCCGATGGAAGGCCGTGGTCGTGGGTTCCTACGAGCGCGGCGACCGTGCGGTCACCGTGCAGAAGCTGGCCGAGCTTGCCGACTTCTACGGGGTTCCTGTTTCCGAGCTGCTGCCCGGCGGTGCCGCGCCGTCGCCGCTCGGGCCGACGCCCAAGCTTGTGATCGACCTTGAGCGCCTTGCTCAGCTGCCGAAGGAGAAGGCCGGGGCCCTGGCCCGGTACGCGGCCACGATCCAGTCGCAGCGCGGTGACTACAACGGGAAGGTCCTGTCGATCCGGCAGGAGGACCTTCGCTCCCTGGCCGTCATTTACGACAAGTCGCCCAGCGAGCTGACCGAGGAGCTCATCAGCTGGGGCGTACTCGACGCCGAGGCCCGCCGCGCGGTCGAGTCGTTCTGACGTTCTCAAGGAAACGCCCTTGACCCGATTTTTCGGGTTAAGGGCGTTTTTGTCGCGGGTGGTGGCGCAGCGGAAGTGAGTTCCGCCGAAGCGCACGCCATGGGCTTCCCTGCCGTAGACGTACCACGGACCGCCACCGTCACGGTCGGCGCACTTGCCGTCCTTCGCCAGGATGCTGAAAACGGTGAGGTGGTTGGTGCCGTGGATGGTCGTGCAGCTGCGGCCGAACTTGCAGAGGGCGTCACCCTAAGAGGGGTACGGATCCTGCGCATCGACGTAGCGAGTCGTAGTAGAAGGTGCGGGCCGGGGCCAACGAACCTGTGCTGTAGTAGCCGATGTCGCCCTGGTTTCCGCCGCGCCCCAAGGTGCATCCGTCTATCCGCCCGCCCGCTTGTAGCGGAGCCGCCAGCCGTGCAGCTCGATCGCCTCGCCGAAAGTAATGCCGGACCCCCGCGCGGATCACTCGATCAAATAGGAACACGTGCAGCTCCTCGACCCGAGCAAGGCGTACTAGGAGCCCGTCACGCCCATGCTGCTCGCCGCACAGGTGTCCACGTCGCCGCAGGAACCAGCCACTGACGGTGAACGCCATCGACACGCCGTCTCACGCCGGCTGGGCGGCGGCCTCGGGGCCGTCCTGCTCGTTCAGGCAAGGCTCGTCACCTCCCCGGACCCGGCCAGAACCACCGATAAGGCGGCTGTCCCCGACCTGTCATATGGCGCGTCTCCTGCCACGTCTGACCTTGCGGTGACGGTGACAGCGGCCCCTTCAGCACTCGTGAAGGTGCCCTGAAGGCCGCAGACGCGGCGTTCAGCGGTTCTTCAGCTCTTCACGCGGCGCGTCAGCTGCGTTCCTTGCGGCTCGACCACCAGCCGTAGGCGGCGACGCCGACCAGCGCCAAGGCGGCGAGCATGGCCAGGTACCACCCGAAGTCAAGGCCCACCGCCTCCCTGGCCAACCGGCCCAGCTCGTCGCCGACCCCGCCCGGTGGAAGCGCGTCCTCGACGGACGACCCGATGCGGGCCGCGAAGATGACCAGTGTCAGTACGGCAAGCACTCCCGCCGCCGCCGTGCCGTACAGGAAGGCCACCTGCCGCCTGGTCAGCCACAACGCCGCCAGCACCACGGCCGCCACGCCGAACAGCAGGACGAACTTGCCTTCCGGTGACCTCACCCCGGCGATCGACGTCGAGACCAGGAAGTCGATCGAGACCCACGGCAGCAGCGCCGTGATCGCCAACGCCACCGCGGCCACGATGCCCACCTTGGCCACCTGCCCGGTCGCCGCCCCGGACGCCATACCGGGCGGCGGACCGGACACTGGGCCAGGTGCCATGCCAGGCGCTGAACTCGACGCCACACCAGGAGGCGGGCCGGGCGGCGGGCCGGGCACTGAGCCGGGCACTGAGCCGGACGCCATGCCAGGCGCTCGGCCGGGTGGCGGACTGAGCGGCGGACCGGGCGGCGGACCGGGCGGCGGATCGGACGCGGGGCCGGGTGCCATGCCAGACGCTGGGGCGGGGGCTGGAGCCCCTGCACCCGAGGTGGGCGGCGGTGGGGCACCCGCGTGACCGCCCCCGGCAGCTCCGGGAGCGACCGAAGGCATGGCACCGGCAGGTGGTGGCGGTTGGAAGGTGGGCCGCGTCGCCGGGTCCGGAGCAGCGGGACGACTGAGCGTCGAATCACCGGGCGACGGACCGCCCAGCGCCGAACCGCCGGACGCGGGATCACCGGACGCCAGAGCGCCGGGTGCCTGGGCGCCGGAAGCGGGACCCCCGGACGCCGGGGGGCCGGATGGCGGACCGCCGGATGCCGGACCGCCGGATGCCTGGGCGCCGGATGCCTGGGCGCCGGATGCCGGACCGCCGGATGCCTGGGCGCCGGGCCCCGCGCCTGTCACGCTCTCACCGCCCGTCTCTGGCCCTGGAGCCCCCGCTACGGGGTTCCCGGCTGGACCCCCGGATCTGAGAGCGCCGTCCTGCCCCAAGCCCCCTGAAGGCCGCTCAGAAGCCCGCGAAGGGCGCTCACCCGCCCCGACACCCCCGTAAGGGGCTGCACCCAGTTCAGGTGGGCTGCCGGTGGAGGCGACGCCGCCGTAGGGCGAGCCGGGCTGAGAAGGGCGGGACGCAGGGCGCGGATCGCTGCTCATAGAGATGAGCGTATTTTCCTGGCTGTCAGGAAATATCGCTCTACCTGCAAAGACATCCCCGGCAAAGCGAGAAAGATCGCCCTTCGTGGGGTCAATCGTGCCTCTCATCCCCCATCCCGGGCTCCAAGTCGATCCTGGCCGCGTCCTGCTTTCTCACCGCTGCGGCCGAACGCACGACGACCGTCCACCGCCCCTGTGGGCGGATGGCACCGAGGGCTTTGTCGACACGCTGATGGCGATGGGTTGTAGATCGAGCAGGCCTGGACGATCCACGGCAGCGGACAGGCCCATGCATGGAGCTCTACACCAGGGATGCCGGGACAGCCGTCACGGGACGACGTCGCTTCCGCTTCGACGGCCCGGCTGCGTCATCGCCTGGTGGCCCTGCTGACCACGGCGCTCAAGGGCCTGAGGGGTACGGCTCCGCCACGAGGCCGAGGAAGGTCGTCGCAGTTCCTGAACGGCCGACTGCTGATGGGCCCGCTCACGGAACGCGACCTGAGCATCACCTCGTCGGGTGTCCTGCGCGGACATCACCCTGGCCATGGTGAGCCGCTTCGGCGACGACGTGGTCAGAGGGAGGGCGACGCCCGGGTCCCTCACGCGTGAGGAAAACTTCCCCGGTTTTCCACGACGCCCCGGACAGTCGGTTGGTCGCTACCTGCGAGCTCCAACCCGGTCACAAGAGGGCGCTCTCACGCTGAGGAGATGCGCAAGATTGCACACTGGACCATGGTCATCCTCGCCGTCACCGCCGCGCTGATCCTCTCGGTCATGCTGGGCGGTTGATCTCGGGCTTCACTCTTCAACCGGCCAAGGGCACCTCGAGGGGTAGAAGGGGCTGGGCGGGGACGCCCAGAAGCTCCTCCACTCGGGTCACGAAGGTCTCGGCCTCGGCCAGGAGCTCGTCGGCGTCGGACGCCGAGACGTTGCGGACGATGCCCGCCTCGACCTCGGCGCGCTTGGTGGCGCTGGCCCTGAACAGCGCCGCCCACTCGGCCAGCTGGGGCTCGGCCTCGGGCAGTTGGTCCCAGGCGCTGCGCAGGCGCCGGCGCCGGCCCTGGGTGGGCAGGGGACGGGCGGCCAGGATGGCCGCGGCCGCACGCAGGGCCGCCATGTGCGCCGACTGGTATCGGGTCGCCGGAGTGCGGGCCGTGGCCGCTTCCGCCAGGCAGGAACGTGAGTCGTTGAGGTGTGCCCGGACCGCGGTCGACAGCCGGGGCCCGTGCGCGTCGTCTCGCCGCGGGGTCATCTCTGCCAGCCTCCTTGGGGTCATGGCCGTTCCCAGCGTTTCCACCGGTGAAGCCAACGATTGCAGACCCCACCGACATTTCCGCCGGGCGGCCGGACGAGGAGCTTCCCCTCTCCCCGTCCGGCCGGGACACGCCCACTCGTCTCCGCCGACGACGAGGACGCGCCCTTCGCCCGAGCGAGCCCGGCCCGGGGCGCCACTTGGGGAAAGTGACACCCCCGACCAGGCTCTCGACGTGAGCCGCGAGCCTCACATCGCTACATCGAACATAATTTCGATCACCGCCAGTGTCAACTGAAACGCCGAACATGGGTTCGATCAACGATGTGGTGACGGCGGTGATCAGTCGTTGACCATGGCCTTATGAAGGGGCGCGTGGCGGTCGCGCCGGGCTGGGGTCACGGAAGGCCACCGGGATCCTCGCGTCGGCCCCTTCGCCGTCGAGGGCGCGCAGGTAGCCGCCTGCCCGATGTCGCATGCAAATAGGCAGAGAGTGAAAGAATTCAATTCTTCAGGAAGTTAATTAGTGCTACCATGCGCGCATGCCAGCTCTGACGCGCCGCCCCGAGCCCCTGACCAGCCCGGCGGCGGCCACGGTCTTCACCATGGTCCTCACCCAGGGCCCGGTCTCGCGCGTCGAGATAGCCAAGCGGACGGGCCTGTCGTCCGCCGCGGTCACCAAGGCCGCCCGGCCCTTCATCGAGGCGGGCTATCTGGAGGAGATGGAGGCCACCGAGCACACGGGCCCCGGCGCCGGGCGTCCGGCCAGCCCGCTGGCGATCCGGCCCGAGCGTGAGTACTTCATCGGCGTCAAGATCACCGACGACGGCCTGATCGGCGTGCTCACCGACCTGCGCGCGCAGGTGCTGGAGACCGACCACCGTCCCCTGGCCGACGCCCGCGTGGAGTCGGTGCTGGCCGACCTGGCCGCGCTGGTGGCCGGGCTGCGCGCGCGACGGCCGGAGTACGGCGAGCGCTGCCATCATCTCGGGCTGTCGATCTCGGGCGACGTCGACCACGACACGGGGATGGTGCGCTACTCGCCCTTCCTGGGCTGGCGCCAGGTGCCCCTGGCGACGTACGCGGCCCAGGCCACGGGCCTGGTCGTCACCATCGAGAACGACGTCAAGGCGCTGACCGCCGCCGAGCAGTGGTTCGGCGAGGGCATCGGGCTGTCGCACTTCGCCCTGGTCACCATCGGCATCGGCATCGGCTGCGGGCTGGTCATCGACGGCCGGGTGGTGGTGGGCGCGCACGGCGTGGCCGGAGAGATCGGCCACATCCCGGTCGGCGGGGAGGCTCCGCCCTGCCACTGTGGCGGCCACGGCTGCGTCGAGGCCATCGCCGGCACCGGGCCGCTTCTGGCGGCCGTCAGGGCCGCGACGAACCGGCCCGGCATGACGATCGACGAGGCCATTCAGGCCGCGCACGACGGCGACGAGCGGGCGCGCGAGGTCTTCGCGCGAGCGGGGCACGCCATCGGGCTGGCCATGGCGGCGATGGCCAACCTCTTCGGTCCCGCCCGGATCGTCGTCACCGGCGACGTGGCCGGGCTCGCCTCGTACGGCCTGCTGGAGGGGCAGCTCAGGCAGACCTTCGCCGGGCAGGCGTTCGGGGCGGCGGCCGGCTGCGAGGTGGTGCTGCGTCCGCGGACGTTCGAGCACTGGGCGCGTGGCGCGGCGGCCATCGCCATCAAGACGCTCTTCACCCTCAGGGAGAGATAGGTGACGACGGGGATGACGGCGACGGGGATCTGGCAGCCGCACGACGCCGCGTCCGGGCCGGTGGCGATCACGCGGTTACGGGTGGGTGGACTGGACGTCACGGTCTCGGCGGGTGAGCACACGGCGGCGGTCCGGGCGCTGGCGGTGGACCGGGCGGACGAATGCGAGGCGGACCGGGCGGACGGCCGCGAGGCGGACCGGGCGGCGCCCGCCGGGGTCTGGGAGGTCGAGATCGTCCCGGCGCGGCCCCAGGTGGTGAGGGTCGCCTGGCAGGTGCCCTGCGTCGGCGTGACGGCCTTCTGGGTGCCCGACAGCGGCGAGCACCGCAGCCTGCCGCCCTTCTGGCGCCGTCCCCGCACCAGTTCCCTGGAGAAGGGCGCCCCGGTCGGCGCCCTGGTGGGAGCGGACGACAGGTCGCTGGTCACCTACGCGGTCGCGGAGGTGGTGCGGGAGGTGCGCATCCGCACCGGCGTGGTCGAGGAGACCGGCGACTTCGGCTTCTGGGCCGAGCACGAGGCCGGGCCCGACCGCCCCTTGCGCCTGCGGCTGGACCTGAGCGGGCGGCACTTCGCCGACACCCTCGCCGGCGTCGCTCGCTGGTGGGGGCGGGAGTACGGCACGCGCGAGGTTCCGCGCCCGGCGCGTCTGCCCGCCTACTCCACCTGGTACGCGATGCAGCAGCACGTCGACGCGGAGGGGGTCGAACGGCAGGCGGCCGCGGCGGCGGAGCTGGGCTGCGAGGCGGTCATCGTGGACGACGGGTGGCACAGCGACGACCGGGGCCGCGGGTACGCGTTCGTCGGCGAATGGGAACCGTCACGCACGACATTTCCGGACATGGCTACCCATGTCGCCAAGGTCCGCGCCCTAGGACTCGCCTACCTGCTGTGGTACGCCCTGCCCTTCGTCGGCCGCCGCACCACCCTGTGGGAGCGCGTGCAGCCGTACACGCTGGCCTTCAAGGAGCACATGGACGCGGCGATCGTCGACCCGCGCCACCCGCACATCCGCGACCTGCTGGCCGGCAGCCTGGCCAAGGCGGTGACCCAGTGGGGCGCCGACGGCCTGAAGATCGACTTCATCGACCAGTTCCACGTCCCCGACGCGCCCGCCCCTGCCGCGGGCGCCGACTGCGAGAGCGTCACGGAGGGCGTCCGCCGCCTGCTGGCCGAGCTGGGCGCCCGCCTGCCCGAGGGCGCGCTCGTCGAGCTGCGCCAGCCGTACGTCAGCCCCGCCCTGTGGCCGTACGCCACGATGATCCGCGCCTCCGACTGTCCGCTCGGCCTGGCCCACAACCGCCAGCGCACGATCGACCTGCGGCTGGTCGCCGGGCCGCTGGCCGTACACGCCGACATGATGATGTGGCACCGGGACGAGAGCCCCGAGCGGATCGCCGTCCAGCTGATCAACACGCTCTTCTCGGTCCCGCAGATCTCCGTCGACCTGACCGCTCTGGACCAGGACCGGCTGGCCGTGCTGCGCTTCTGGCTGGACTTCTGCCGCCGCCACGTCGATGTGCTCCAGCACGGGCGCCTGCGTCCCTTCCGGCCCGATCTGGGCTATCCCCTGGTGAGCGCGGAGGGCGACGGCACGACCGTGACGGCGCGCTACGGCCCGCTGCCGGTGCCCGTTCCGGCCACCGGCCGCCTGCTGCTGGCCAACGCCGACGCCTCGACCGCCGTCGTCCTGACCGTCCCGGCTCCCCGTACGGCCACGGCCACCGTCGTGGACTGCCGGGGCGAACGGACCGGGGCGCGGGCTCTGCGCCTGCGCCCCGGTGTTCACGTCCTCGAGGTCCCGGTCGGAGGACTGCTGGAGCTCACCTGAGCCCGCTCACCTGGGCCCATCGCGCAGCCGGTCGAGGAACTGGGCCTGGTACTGGCCGCCACGTGGTGCGGGTCGATCTCCTGGTGCCCGTCGAACAGCAGCGCCTGCGACCGGCGGCGGTGGCCCTCGCTGGAGTTCGGTGAATCTTCCGTGGTGGCCCCGGCGGGCGTGGCCGGGGCCGCCGGGAGCGCCGGCGCGCCCCCGGCGGCGAGTGAGGTCATCCGGCTGACTGCAGGATTCCCTACCTGATGACGATCTTGTCGAGCTCGGGAGTGCGGGCCGTCAGGTTGAAGAACCTGATCTGGTTGACGCCGTTGATCAGAGGCACCTGAACGGTGGCCGTGGTGATCTTGTCAGGGGTGCCCGTCATGGGCACCTCGACGGAGTCCGCGCCGTTGACACTGATCCGGAAGGACTGGGTGCCGTTGACGATCGCGTGCACGGTCATCTCCCTGGTCGCCGTCGTGTCGGACCAGATGCCCTTGACCACCGTGTAGTCGTAGTGGTTGCCGCCGATCAGGATGGTCTTCAGCCCGCCCGAGCAGATGCGGCAGTACACCGGCTCCGCGGCACCCTCCATGATGTTGCCGGTCCGCTCGGCCTCGTAGGCGCCTGGCGAACGGTCCGGGGGCGGCAGCTGGACGGGCGGGGTGGCCGGGCCGAGCTGCCAGGCCTTGAAGTTCCTGATCAGCATGAAGGTGTCCTGCAGCCCGGCGCTGCGGATGCTGCGATACAGGCCCCACTTGGGCCGGTTGTACTGCTCCTCGCTCCAGTGCAGGTCGATGCCGTCCACGCGCTGGTCGACCAGGGTCCTGCGGCCCTCGGAGAGGATCCACCGCATGTACCCGGCGTCGGAGGACTTCCACTCCACGGTGGTGGTGATCCACCGGTTCTGCAGCGGCTCCAGGGGCGTTGCGGCGAAGGGGTGCACCTGGTTGTCGGCGAGCGTCCAGTAGCGTGCCTCGATCGACGGCACCCCGCTCTTGACCGGCAGGCTCAGCTGCATCACCGGCGTACTGGTGTCGGAGGTCTTGACCTGCCAGATGTGGGTGAAGTTCGAGGTGGCGTCGAGGGTGTCGGGCAGGTACATGTCCCAGGTCAGGCGCCAGACCTCGTCCTTGCGGATCTCCAGTGCGCGGCCCTCGCGGTCGCGCATGCCCCGCACCTCGTTGCGCTGGCGGTCGGAGCCGTCGCGATCCTCCAGGTGCATGGTGAACCTGTAGGCGTGGCCTTCGGGATACACGTGCGGGAAGCCTTCGGGGTGGGAGCCGCGGCGGTCGTCCTCCATGGCCTCGAAGGCCTTGAGCCCGTCACGGGAGGGGCTGGGATGCCAGCGCAACCGCCAGTCGCCGGACGAGCCGGACGAGCCCGACGAACCCGACGAGCCGGACGAGCCCGGGTCTGCGGCCGGGGTGAGCGGGTCCGCCGCGGCGAGAGCGGGGGTGAGCGGGCCGGACAGCGCGAGCGCCGCCAGCACGGCGGCCAGGCGTAAGCCGTACTTCATGAAGTTCTCCTCAGGTGCAGGGTGAAGCCGCCGTTGTGGCCGACGGGGACGGCGAGCTTGCCCGCCGGCCCCACGGTGACGACCTCGTGGACGATCCGGTCGCCGGGAGCGTCGCGGTACAGCTCGGCCCGCCACTCCCCCTCGCGCAGGAAGTCGAAGGACAGGGTGAACGTGCGGGGCTCGCCCGAGAAGCCAGCCCCGACGTACCAGTCGGAGCCGTCGCGCCGGGCGAGCACGATGTGGTCGGCCGGGTCGCCGGACAGCATCAGGGTCTCGTCCCAGGCCACCGGCACCTCGGCGAGCAGGCGCCGGGCCTCGGGGCGTGAGCGGTAGGCGTCCATGCCGTCGGCGAAGTGCTGGACGCCGGACTCGAAGATGACCGACAGGGCCAGCTCGAAGGCGGCCGAGATGCTGCGGACCGCGGTGAAGGTGCAGGGGGTGAAGTCCATCGGCCCCTGCACGTTGCGGGTGAAGGCCAGCGACAGGTAGTGGGAGGGCTGGTAGAGCGGCTCCTTTCCGGGCTTGGGTTTGATCCACTCGGCGCCCTTGACCGCCTCGGCGGTCATGAAGTGCGGCCAGGTGCGTTCGGTGCCGCGCGGGATGGTGCCGCCGTGGAAGACCACCATGAGTTCCAGGCGGGCGGTGGCGGCCAGGATGGAGTCGAACCAGCGCATGCGGTCCTGGCCGTCGGACTCGGTGAAGTCGATCTTCACGCCGGCCGCGCCCCAGCTCTTCCAGAGCGCCAGCTTCTCGCGGTGCTCGAGCTCGGTGTCGACGTGCTGCCAGTGCGACCACAACCAGATCCCGACGTTCCTCGACGCCGCGTAGGCGATCAGCTCGGGCATCCACTCCTTGTTCCAGCCGGCGTCGACCAGCAGGTACGGCCAGCCCATCTCGGCGGCGAAGTCCACCCAGCCCCGCTGGGCCTCCAGGTCCCGGCAGGAGGGCCCGTCCGACCACCACGACCAGGCGGCGGCGCCCGGCCTGATCCAGGAGGTGTCGGCGACGCGGCTGGGCGGGGCCAGCGAGGTCACCAGGTCGCTCTCGACGACGTCGGCCAGAGATCCGATGACCATCGTGCGCCACGGGGTGACGAGCGGGCTGGCCGCGACGACGTACGGGTCGGGCAGGTCGAGCTGGAACTCGCGGCCGTTGAAGGCCAGCCGGGACCCGGCGTACCCGCTGTCGAGCCCCGACTCGGTCAGCAGCACCCAGCTCTCGCCCACCTGGAAGAGCGAGGGGTAGCCGTAGAGGATCGGCTCGGCCAGGCCGGCGGTGGTGTGGTGGTGGATCTCCTCGTAGTCGCACCGCCCGTTCTCGTACGGCAGGAGCACCGCGCGGGCGCCGGGGTCGAGCACGTACTCCGACACCTCCTCGCAGACCGTCACCGGGCCGCTCCAGGTCACCCGGTAGCGGTAGGCCACTCCCCCGCCACCGATCCGCACCTGGAGCTCGAGTCCCTCGGAGAAGGCCAGCGTCCACTCGGTCGCCCGGTAGGAGTGCTCACGTCGTTTGCCGGTCAGCGTGGTGTAGTCCTCCTCGACCCGGCGCACCGACAGGCCGCTGGCGTGCAGGTCACGGGTCAGGTCGGCGTGCGCGGTCCGCAGGCCCAGCCGTGACGGCCGGATGACGGTCACCCCTGCGTGCCGCACCTCAATCATCGGACGGCTGGCGGCGTCGAGACGCACCACCGCCTCCAGGTCGTCCTCCCGCATCGTCCACTCGGTCATGGCTACTGCCTTCTGTCAGGAAAGGGCTTTCACGGTGCGCAAAAGCGTAGAGTGCAACACGTTCCGATTCAATTCTTGACGAAGTTAATTAGAGCCCTTACGGTACGGCCATGCCGCATCAGACAGGCATTCATCGGACCTCTGAGGCCCGCCTGGCCGAATTTCGTCACCAGCGGTTCGGACTCTTCATCCACTGGGGCCTGTACGCGCTCGCCGCCCGGCACGAATGGGTCAAGCAGCGCGAGCACCTCACCGACCAGCAGTACGACCGCTACCTCGACGTCTTCGACCCCGACCTCTTCGACCCGGCGGCCTGGGCGGAGGCGGCGGCCGGCGCCGGGATGCGCTACGTCGTGCTCACCACCAAGCACCACGACGGCTTCTGCCTGTGGGACTCCGCGCTGACCGACTACGACGTGAGCGCCACGCCCTACGGCAGGGACCTGGTCGGCCCGATCGTCGAGGCCTTCCGCGAGCGCGGGCTGGGCGTCGGCTTCTACCACTCCCTGATCGACTGGCACCACCCCGACTTCCCGATCGACGGCCTGCACCCCCGCTACCCCGAGGACAGGCCCGGGGACATCGCGAAATACCGCGCCTACCTGCACGGCCAGGTCGAGGAGCTGCTCACCCGCTACGGCCGCATCGACACGATGTGGTTTGACTTCTCCTACTCCCAGCGCAGAAGGAACGGCCTGCTGACCCCCGGCGGCAAGGGCGCCGAGGACTGGGGCTCGCAGGAGCTGATGGACCTGTGCCGCAGGCTCCAGCCCGGCATCCTGATCAACAACCGGCTGGAGATCCCCGGCGACTTCGTCACCCCCGAGCAGTTCCAGCCCCCGGCGGCGCCCGGACAGGTGTGGGAGGCCTGCCAGACGCTCAACGGCAGCTGGGGCTACGACCGCGACAACCTCGACGACAAGCCGGTGGACCTGCTGGTCCGCATGCTGATCGACACCGTCTCCAAGGGCGGCAACCTGCTCCTGAACGTCGGGCCCGACGGGCGCGGCCAGCTCGGCCCCCGCGCGCTGGCGAGCCTGCGGGGCATCGGCGAGTGGATGCGCCTGCACGGCCGCTCCATCCACGGCGCGGACGCCGCCCCGTTCACGCCGCCGCCCGACTGCCGCTACACCCGGCGCGGCGACCGGCTGTACGTGCACCTGTTCGCCTGGCCGTACCGGCACCTGCACCTGCCCGGGCTGAAGGGCCTGGTCCGTTACGCGCAGCTGCTGAACGACGCGTCCGAGATCGGCATCCTCGATCCGGATCCCGCCCTCGACAGCGGCCACACGAAGCTGGGCTCGCTGCCCGACGGCACCCTCACCCTCCAGCTCCCGGTGCAACGCCCCGACGTCGCGGTGCCCGTGATCGAGCTCTTCCTGGAAAACGGAGCCCTCCATGAATGACGACCAGCGCCTGCTCCTGGAGAACCTGGCCAGGCTCGACTCCTCCCGCATGAACCGGCGCCAGGCCCTGAGGCTGGCGGCGATGGCGGCCATGGCCGTACCGATCACCGCGGCCTGCGGCGGCGACCAGCGCACCCGCCAGGCCGGACCCTCGGCCACCCCGCAGGGCGCCAGGACCGCGCCTATCGACGCCGACCGTCCCGAGAATGCCGTCTACCCCTTCGACGAGGCCGAGAAGCTGTTCAAGTCGCTGGAGTGGCCCGCCACCCAGGTGCCGGAACCCACCTCCAAGGTGACGGTCACGATGGCGATCACCGCGGGCGAGGACTCGGAGGTACGGCACGCGCAGTTCGCCAAGTTCTTCACCGAGCTGCACCCGAACATCGAGATCAAACGGGAGATCACCCCGTTCGCCGACTACCTGACCAAGTACATGACCCAGGCCGCCGGCGGCTCGCTGCCCGACCTGATGTACTGCCACTACAGCTGGGCCCAGAACTTCATCAAGCACGGCATCCTGATCCCGCTCGACGACCGCATCGCCGCCAGCGCGGGCTTCGGCCGCGACAACGACTTCACCCAGGCCGCGCTCAGCTACTTCACCAAGGACGGCAAGCTCTACGCGGTGCCGACCGACTCGGCGCCCAAGCTGCTCTGGTACAATAAGACGATCTTCGACAAGGCGGGCGCGAAGGTGCCCGACTCCTCCTGGACCTGGGAGCGGCTGCAGACCTCCGCCAAGGAGCTCACCCAGGGCAAGGGCGCGACCAGGACCTTCGGCTTCGCCCAGTTCCCCGGAGACCCGTTCACCGACATCACCCCGATCTACCTGCGGCCCTTCGGTGCCCGCTTCCTGTCGGAGGACGAGCGCACGGTCATGATCGACCAGGCCGTCGACGTGCTGCAGCCCTGGATCGACCTGCAGCTCAAGCACAACGCCGTGCTGACCATCGCCGACAAGCAGGCGCTGCAGAACGTCGACCCGTTCCGCTCCGGCAAGGCGGCGCTGTCGGTCAACGGCCTGTGGATCCTGCAGGCGGTCATCGCCCAGAAGAACGCCACG
This sequence comes from Nonomuraea soli, assembly GCF_013761175.1. GTDB lineage: Bacteria > Actinomycetota > Actinomycetes > Streptosporangiales > Streptosporangiaceae > Nonomuraea > Nonomuraea soli. The sequence goes on along the minus strand of NZ_JACDUR010000001.1, from coordinate 969,115 downwards.
CCGTACGAATGGGGGCTCACCGACCTGCCCGAGGGCCCGGAGGGCCGCTTCGCGCCGGTCGTGGGCAGTTCCTTCGGCATCACCGGCAAGTCCGCCCATCCCGACGCCGCCTGGATCGTGCTCAACGCGTTCCTGTCGGCCGCGGGCACCCGCTTCTTCATGAACATGCCGCCCGCCCGCCTGTCGGCCTTCGAGGAGAACCTGGCGGCGATCAAGGCTCCCGCCGCCGCCACCGAGGTCGCCAAGAAGGCCGTCGAGACGTACGGCACGGCCGACGGCGTGCTGAAGGGCCCCGCCACCCCGAAGGTGCTCACCACGACGCTGGCCACCTGGGACCTGGTGCGCATCGGCACGATCCCGCTGGCCGAGGGACTCAAGAAGATCAAGGAAGACGTCACCCCGATCCTGTCGGAGAACGCCTGATGGCGGCCGGTCCGCTGGCCCGGCGCGAGTCACGCAGGTTCCTGCTCTTCGCCCTCCCCTGGGTGATCGGCTTCGTCTTCTTCAGCGGCGGGCCCATCATCGCCTCGATCGCCATCAGCTTCACGCAGTGGGACCTGCTGGGCACACCCCGGTGGATCGGACTGGACAACTACGACAAGCTGCTCGGCGACGACGTCTTCTGGACCGCGCTCGACAACACGCTGTACTTCGGCGCGGGCTCCGCCGTCCTGAGCGTGATCGTCAACCTGGCGATGGCGCTGCTGCTCAACATGCGACTGCGGGGCCAGGCGATCTTCCGCACGATCATCTACATGCCCTCGGTGCTGTCGGGCATCGCCACGGCCCTGCTGTGGATCCACGTCCTGCACCCCGACTACGGCCTGATCAACCACCTGCTCGGCAGCGTCGGCATCCAGGGGCCCGGCTGGCTCATCGACCAGGACTGGGCCGTTCCCGGCCTGATCCTGATGTCGGTCTGGACGACCGGCAACGCGATGATCATCTTCCTGGCGGGGCTGCAGGGCGTGCCCGTCTCCCTCTACGAGGCCGCGCAGCTCGACGGCGCGGGCTGGTGGAGCCGCTTCCGCCACGTCACCGTGCCGATGATGTCGCCGGTCATCTTCTTCAACCTGGTCGTCGGCTTCATCGGCAGCCTCCAGGCGTTCCAGCTGATCCTCTTCATGACCGACGGCGCTCCCGGCAACGCCTCGCTGGTGCTGGGGCTGTACGTCTACCGCTACGCGTTCAAGTTCTTCGACATGGGCTACGCCTCCACGATCGCCTGGGCGCTGTTCTTCGTCGTCATCGTCTTCACGGCCCTGCAGTTCCTGCTGGCCAGGCGATGGGTCCACTACGAGCACAGGTGAGGCCATGACCCACTCCCCGGAACAGGCCGAGCGGATCAGGAAGGTCCAGCGCACCGGCGCCTACCTGCTGCTGATCGTCTGCACGGCGGCGTTCCTGCTGCCGCTGCTGTGGATGATCACCACCTCCCTCAAGGACGCCCGCAGCGTGCTGGAGTTCCCGCCGCGTTTCCTCCCGGAGGAGTTCCACTGGGAGAACTACTGGAACGCGTGGAACTCCACCTCGTTCAATCGTTTCCTGGCCAACAGCGTGCTGCTCACCGGCCTGCAGGTGATCGGCAGCCTGATCTCGTGCGTCCTGCCCGCCTACGCCTTCGCCCGGCTGCGCTCGCGCCTGCGCGGACCGATGTTCGCGGCGATGCTGGCCACGATGATGATCCCGGGCCAGGTCACGCTGGTGCCGAAGTTCATCATGTTCTCCAAGCTCGACATGGTCGACACGTACTGGCCGATCGTGCTGCCCAGCTTCTTCGGCACCGCCCTCTACATCTTCCTGCTGCGGCAGTTCTTCACCACCATCCCGCAGGAGCTCGTCGACTCCGCTCGCATCGACGGAGCGGGCGAGCTGCGGATCCTGTGGCGGATCATGATCCCGCTGTCGAAGCCCGCCATCGCCACCGTCACGCTGATGGCGTTCATCGGCAACTGGAGTGAGTACCTCGACCCGCTCATCTACCTGCGCACCACCGAGCTCTACACCGTCCCGCTGGGCATCGCGTTGTTCCGCGGGCAGTTCGAGCAGCAGTACCAGCTCATGATGGCCGTCTCGCTGATGGCCCTCGTCCCCGTCGTCGTGGTGTTCCTGGCCGCGCAGAAACACTTCATCCGCGGCATCACCATGACCGGCATCTCAGGAAGGTGATCCTTGAATTACGAACGCCAGCCGTACCGCCGTTGCGGCCGCAGCGGCCTGAAGCTGCCCGCGATCTCCCTCGGCCTCTGGTTCCACTTCGGCCAGGAACGCACGCTGCACGACCAGCGCGCGATCATCGCCAAGGCCCTGGAGCTCGGCATCACCCATCTCGACCTGGCCGACAGGTACGGCCCGCCGCTGGGGGCCGCCGAGGAGGCCTTCGGCACGATCTACCGCAAGGACCTGCGGGGCCTGCGCGACGAGATCGTCGTCTCCACCAAGGGCGGCAACCCGATGTGGGACGGACCGTACGGCGCGGGCAACTCGCGCAAGCACCTGCTGGCCACGCTCGACCGGTCGCTGAAGCGCCTCGGCCTCGACCACGTCGACATCTACTACCTGCACCGCGACGACCAGGAAACGCCGCTGGAGGAGCAGGTCGCCACGCTCGACCACATCGTGCGCCAGGGCAAGGCGCTGTACGTGGGCGTCTCCAACTTCACGCCGGAGCGCACGGCCGAGGCCGCGTCCCTGCTGCGCGAGCTGGGCACCCCCCTGACGGTCCACCAGCCGCAGTACTCCCTGCTGCGCCGCCGCATCGAGGACGGCCTGCTCGCCGTCCTGGAGGAGCACGGGGTGGGCTGCGTGGTCTACTCTCCGCTCGCTCAGGGCCTGCTGACCGACCGCTACCTGGACGGCATCCCGGCCGGCAGCCGGGCCGCGGGCGGCCGGTTCCTGACCGCCTCCGACGTGAAGCCGGAGGTCGTCGCCTTCGTCCGGACCCTTCACGACCTGGCCGCCGAGCGCGGCCAGAGCGTGGCCCAGCTGGCCCTGGCCTGGGCGCTGCGCGACCCGCGCGTCACCTCCCTGCTGGTCGGAGCCTCCAGTCCCGAGCAGCTGGAGGGCAACGTGGCGGCGGTGGACCGGCTCGGCTTCACCGACGACGAGCTCGCCTTCATCGACAGGACCGCCAAGGAGGCTGGTGTCCTTGCGTAGGAGCAGCCTGTGCCCGCCGGGCTACCGGATCGGCACTCAGGGCGTGTCCACCCTGCCTCCCGGCGCGGTGAGCCACGCGGGAAGGACGCACGTGCACGAGGGGCCCGAGATCTTCGTCATCGTCTCGGGCGCAGGGGTGGCCCACATCGACGGGACGGCCTCCGGCTTCGCCGCCGGTGACGTGCTGATCGTCGAAGCGGGCGAGGAGCACCATCTGGAGGCGGTCACCGAGGTGGTCACGGCCTGGATGCACCTGGAGCCCGCGTGAGAGTGCCCGCTCTGGGCCTGGGCGGCGGACCGCTCGGCAACTACCTTCGACCCATCTCCGACGCCCAGGCCCAGGCCGTCATGCACACGGCCTGGGAGGCGGGCATCCGCTACTACGACACGGCCCCCTTCTACGGCCTGGGCCTGTCGGAGATCCGCATGGGGCGCGCGCTGCGGCACCGGCCGCGCTCGGAGTACATCCTGTCCACCAAGGTAGGGCGCCTGGTCAAGCCCGGTCCGGGCGCTCCCGGAATCTTCGCCATCTCCGACACCCGGCACGCCGAGTGGGACTTCTCGCGCGACGGGGTGCTGCGCAGCCTGGAGCAGTCTCTGGGCAGGCTCGGCGTGAGCCGGATCGACCTGCTGCTGTTGCACGATCCCGACCACCACTGGCCGCAGGCGCTCGACGAGGCCTTCCCCGCCCTGGCCGATCTGCGCTCGCAGGGCGTCGTGCGGGCGATCGGCGTGGGCATGAACCAGTCGCGCATGCTTGTCGACTTCGTCAGGCACGCCGACCCCGACGTGATCCTGGCCGCCAACCAGGCCACACTGCTGCGCCGCTCGGCCTTCGAGGAACTGCTCCCGCTGTGTCATGAGCGGGGCATCACGGTCGTGGCGGCCGGAGTGTTCCACCGGGGTGTGCTCACCGGCGCCGAGCCCGTGCCGCGCGAGGTCGAGCCCATCGCGGCGGCCTGCGACCGGCACGGTGTGCCGCTGGCCGCCGCCGCGATGCAGTTTCCGCTGCGTCACCCGGCGGTCGGTTCGGTCCTGCTCGGCGCACACGAGCCGGAACAGGTCCTGGCCAACGTCGCCGCCTTCGGCCGCCGGGTGCCCGAAGCGCTCTGGGAAGAGCTCTGCCCGGGTGTCAGCGCTTGAACTTGCCCCGGACGTGCACCGGCACGCCCTTCCCGAGCATCGCGGGCAGCGCCTCGGCCACGTTCATCGGCAACCGCACGCACCCGTGGGAGGCGGGATAGAGCGGCACCGAGAGCGCGCCGTGGAAGGCGATGCCCCCGTTGAAGAAGATCGGGTTGTACAGCTGGCCCAGGTAGGACTTGTGCCAGCCGTCGCGCCGCCAGGTGGTCTTGTAGTTCCCCGTCGGCGTGGTGGCCGACCCGCAGAAGCGCTGGCTCTTGCCCTGCCAGACCGCCGTCTCGCAGTACGGCACGCCGCTGCCGGAGGAGATGTGCGTGATGAGCTTCTGCTCACCGTCGACGTACAAGACCATGATCTGCTTGGTCAGGTCGACCTCGGCCCTGGTCGGCTTGCCCTTGGGCACCAGGACCCTGGGCGTGGCCGGGTTCTCCAGCGCCACCCAGGTCTTCTTGCCGATCGTGCTCGTCGGCTTGATGCCGTTGACCTTCTGGAAGGCCCACACCGCTGTCAGCGTGCTGCCGCCGTACTTCCCGTCAGCCTTGCCAGGACGGTAGCCCAGCGAGCTCAGCCGCTGCTGCAGCCACTTGACGGCCTTGCCCTTGGCTCCCAGCTTGAGAGTCTTGCCCGGTGCCACCACAGGATCGACCGCCGCCCCCGCGGCGGCCGTGGGCACGAGCGTGGAGACCGAGGAAACCGGAGTGGACAGGATCGTCGAAGCGGCGATCCTGTCCGGCACGGATGCGGAACCGCATCCCGCGACAAGGACGGCACCCGCTGTCAGGAGCGCCACGGCCAATCCCCGTTGCCGAAGGCTCACAATTATCACCCCCACATAGCGTTAACAATCGAATCAAGCGACCCTAGCGCACCACCATGAAAGGGTATTTCGCCGGTCAAGCTGTTTAGAGTGTCCGCATGTCGGAAAAGTTGCACCCCAACGCCGTACGGGTAGCGTCCGCTCTGCGTGAGCTCGGCGCGACCGGCGAGATCGTGGTCCTGCCCGAGTCCGCGCCCACCGCGGCGACCGCCGCGGCCCAGCTGGGCTGCGAGGTCGGGGCGATCGCCAACAGCCTGATCTTCGACGCGGACGGCGAGCCGTTGCTGGTGCTGACCAGCGGCGCGCACCGGGTCGACGTGGAGCTGCTGGCCAGGACCGCCGGGGTGAGCAAGGTACGCCGGGCCACGCCGGAGTTCGTGCGGGCGGCCACGGGGCAGCCGATCGGAGGCGTCGCGCCCGTGGGCCACCCGGCCAGGGTGCGCACCCTGGTCGACACCTGGCTGGCCAAGCACGAGGTGGTGTGGGCGGCGGGCGGACATCCGCACACCGTCTTCCCCACCGGTTTCGAGGAATTGCTGCGGATCACGGATGGGACCCCGGTGGACGTCGAATGATCGAGTTGCGCGGTGCCGAAGCGGCGGAGTTCGACACCCGCCTCGACGAGGTGATCGACGTCTACGCCCAGGCCATGCGCGCGCCGGTGGAACAGCTGCCGGGCCGCAAGTCGATCATGCGCAGCCACGGCTCCTACCCGGCGTTCCAGTGCCTGTTCGCCGAGCTGTACGGCCGGACGGTGGGCTTCGCCTACGGCTTCCACGGGGCGCACGGCCAGTGGTGGCACGACGTCGTGCACCGCGCCCTGGCCGAGCAGCAGGGCAGGGAGGCGGCCGACGCCTGGCTGGGCAACGCCTTCGAGCTGGCGGAGATCCACGTGCACCCCGACTACCAGGGCAAAGGGGTCGGGCGGGCGCTCATCAAGGCCCTGTGCGCGGGGCGGCAGGAGCGCTCCGTCGTGCTGTCGACGCACGACCAGCCCACGATCGCGCGGCACCTGTATCGCAAGCTGGGGTTCGTCGACCTGCTCAGCCCGTTCGTGTTCCCCGGCGGGCACGAGCTGTACGCGATCGCGGGGACGACGCTGCCGCTACGGTGAGTCCTTCTCCAGCAGCTCCAGGGTCGCCTGCATCGAGTCGCGGACGCTCTCCTGCTCCTCCTTCGTCAGCGGGACGATCCGCACCGCTCGCATGTCCTCGATCAGCCGCTCCGTGGCCTCGTCGTCGAGCATCAGGCAGTCGCGCAGGTAGGTCTCGACGTACGACCTGTGCGGGTCGTCGAGGCGGACGGGACCGGCAGGTTCCAGGAGCTCGGGCGGGAACTCCACCTGCAGGGGCATCGGTGCCGGGACCGCCTCCGCGGCCCTGTCGGTGACCACCGGCACCACCGCGACCACGACGAGCAGCAGCGCGGCGGTGATCCGTTGCCAGAGTGGCGCCCCGGTCACGTAGGCCGCCACCGCGTAGCTCGCCACGGCCAGCAGGATCGCCCCGCCGTACCTCAGGGCCACCGGCACCTCGGCCAGCTGGAGGGCGGCCAGCGCCCCGACGGGCGCGCAGATCGCGGTCATGGCCGGATCGCGCACCTTGCACCATCGGGCGACCACCCAGCCCGCGGGAAAGATCAGCAGCCAGACGAGCAGGAGGATCCGGGAACCGGGTGCGGCGAGCGCCAGCGGCGCGCCGAACACGGCTCCCATGACCAGACCTGCCCGCGCCCCGGCGGCGAGGTCCGCTCGCATACCTCGACTATGACATCGGCTCCGTCAGGCGGAAAGTGCCTGCGCGGTCTGGATGCGCTGGAAGACCTCGGCCGTGGCGCTGGAGCGGTTGAAGGTGATGAAGTGAAGGCCCGGGACGCCCTCGTCGAGCAGCCTCTGGCTCATCTCGGCGCAGTGGTCGATGCCCAGGCTGCGCACGGCCGCCTTGTCGTCGGCGATCGCCTCGAACCTCGCGGCCAGCGCGGCCGGGAAGGGCGCGCCGGTGAGCTGCTCGGAGCGGGCGATGGTGCCCATCGCGGTCACCGGCATGACGCACGGGATGATCGGGGTGTCGCATCCGGCGGCGGCGACCCGGTCGCGCAGCCGCAGGTAGTCGTCGGCGTCGAAGAACATCTGCGTGATCGCGTAGTCGGCGCCCGCCTCGCACTTCTTGACGAAGTAGGACACGTCGGACTCGATGGACGGCGAGCGCGGATGCTTGTACGGGAAGGCCGCCACGCCCACGCAGAAGTCGCCCGACTGCCTGATCAGCCGGACCAGCTCCTCGGCGTACAGCACGCCCTCGGGGTGCTGGACCCACTCGCCCATCGGGTCGCCGGGAGGGTCGCCGCGCACGGCCAGGATGTTGCGCACCCCGGCGTCGGCGAAGCGCCCCACCAGGTGGCGCAGCTCGCGGATCGAGTGGTTGACGGCCGTGAAATGCGCCACAGGGGTCAGCGTGGTCTCGTGGGCGATGCGCTCCACCACGTCGACCGTGCGGTCGCGCGTCGAGCCGCCCGCGCCGTACGTCACCGAGACGAACGTCGGCCGCAACGCCTCAAGCTGCCGGATCGCCCGCCACAACTGCCGTTCGCCCGCGTCGTCCTTCGGCGGGAAGAACTCGAAGGAGAACGTGCGGCGCCCCGTCGCGAGGAGCTCGCGGACGGTCGGAACACGGTCGGGCAGAACGGAGGGGCGACCCAAAGCCATGCACCAAGGGTACCGACACTGGGAGCTACGACCCAGCCACTAGTCTCAAAGCATGACCATCGAAGCCGCGAGCATGGACGGCCTGCGCACCTCGGTCGAGCACGCCCTGCGCGAGTTCGTCGACCGGCAGACGGCCATCGTCAGCGGACCCGAGCTCGCCCCGCTCCTCCAGGCGGCCGGCGAGCTGCTGTCCGGCGGCAAGAGACTGCGTCCCGCCTTCTGCTTCTGGGGCTGGCGCGCCGCCGGCCGCGAGCAGACCCCCGAGATCTTCACCGCCGCCGCCTCACTCGAACTCCTGCAGGCCAGCGCCCTGGTCCACGACGACGTGATGGACTCCAGCGACCTGCGCCGCGGCAAGCCCTCGGCCCACCGCCGCTTCGAGGCGCTGCACGCCGAGTCCGGCTGGTACGGCTCGGCCGAGCAGTTCGGCGTCGGCTCCGCCATCCTGCTGGGCAACCTGCTGCTCATCTGGTCGGGTGAGATGTGGCGCACCAGCGGCCTGCCGCCCGAGGCCCTGGCCGCCGCGCAGCCGGTGCACGACCACATGCGCACCGAGCTCATGTGCGGGCAGTACCTCGACCTGCTGGAGCAGGCGCACGGCGAGAACACCTTCGACTCGGCGCTGCGCGTGGCCCTGTACAAGAGCGGCAAGTACTCCGTCGAGCAGCCGCTGCGGCTCGGCCTCACCCTCGGCAACGGCGCGCCCGCGCCCTGGATCGACGACCTGTGCGTCGGGTACGGCACGCGCGTGGGCATCGCCTTCCAGCTGCGCGACGACATCCTCGGTGTGTTCGGCGACCCCGTGGAGACCGGCAAGCCCGCCGGTGACGACCTTCGCGAGGGCAAGCGCACCATGCTCGTGGCGCGCACCCTGGCCGCCGCCTCCCCCTCCGAGGCGGCCACCGTACGCGAGCTGCTGGGCGACCCGGGGCTCGACGCGGCGGGGGTGGCCACGCTGCGCGCGATCTTCGAGGACACGGGGGCTCTTCAGGAGTGCGAGGACCTGATCGCCGACTACCTGGAGCAGGCGCTGACCGCGCTGGACGGCGCGCCGATCACCGACGACTCGCGGCGGGCGCTCATCGAGCTGGCCATCGCCGCCACGGCGCGCAAGACCTGAAAAGTCAGGAGCCGCGCAACCATGGGGCTGCGCGGCTCGAAGAAGGACCGCCCTGGTCGGGCGGGTTGGCTCGGGCGGGTTGGCTCGGACGGGTTTGCCGGCTCGGGCTCAGGCGGCTCGGGTCAGGCGGCTCGGGGTCAGGCGGCTTGGCTCAGGCGTTTGGCGAACTCCGACGCCGCGGCGCCCGGGTCGCCGGCCTCGGTGATCGCCCTGACCACCACGACGCGGCGCACGCCGTACGCCATGACCTCGTCGAGATTGTCCAGGTCGATGCCGCCGATGCCGAACCACGGCCGCCCGGTGCCCAGCCCGGCCGCGTGCCTGAGCAACGCCGGGCCAGGGGCGTGGCGCCCCGGCTTGGTCGGCGTCGGCCAGATCGGCCCGCAGCAGAAGTAGTCGACCCCCTCCTCCACGGCCGCCGCCGACGCCTCCTCGACGGAGTGCGTGGAGCGGCCGATCAGGATGTCGGGCCCGAGCAGGTCGCGTGCCACCGCCACCGGCAGGTCGTCCTGCCCGAGGTGCAGCACGTCGGGCTTGGCGGCGTAGGCGATGTCGGCGCGGTCGTTGACCGCCAGCAGCTTGCCGTGGCGGTCGCAGGCGTCGCGGAAGACCTCGAGCAGCGCGAGTTCCTCTCGCGCCTCCAGCCCCTTCTCGCGGAGCTGGACGATGTCGACGCCGCCTGCCAGCACCGCGTCGAGGAAGTCGGCCAGGTCGCCGCGCTCCCGTCGTCCGTCGGTGCAGAGGTAGAGCCTGGCGTCAGAAAGCAAGGGCCTGTGCCCGCCGCTTGACCTCGGTGTGCCGACCGGCCTTGATCGCGTCGATGGGCGCGCCCGGCAGCGACTCGTCGGGCGTGAACAACCAGCGCAGCGCCTCGACGTCGTCGTAGCCGGCGTCGAAGAGCACGGTCAGGGTGCCGGGCAAGCCCTTCCACACGTCCTTGCCGTCGAGGAAGGCGGCGGGCACCTGCGGCCCGCCCGGGCCCCGTCGTACGCCGAGGAGCTTGTGGTCCTTCAGGAGCTGCTTGGCCCGGCCGATCGTCAGGTCGAGGCGCTTGGCCACTTCGGGGAGAGTCAGCCACTCGTCGACGAGCTGCTCGGTCTCCCGGTCTATCTGTGCAACAGAGAGCGTCACGACACCACAACTACCACATGCCGTCCTTGCTCAAACTACACAGTCTCGTAGAGATACCTGTGGATCCACCAGCAACGCCACGTCGACATGCTGACCTGATTCGATGACACGGCGGCCCTGGACGAGGTCTCGCGGGCGGTCGACGGTCAGGACGGCGCTGAGCCGGTCGTCGTCGGTGAGCCAGCACGCGGTCCACTTCGGCTCCTGCTCGCCGCGATAGACCAGCCTGGCTCCCTGCTGGTCTCCGGCGAACTGGACCATGTGGCCGAACTGCTCCGACCAGAAGTACGGCACCGGGTCGTAGGCCTGCTCCTCGCCCAGGACGGTGGCGGCGGCGACCTCGGGGGCGCTGAGCGCGGTGTCCCAGTGCTCCACCCGCAGGTGGCGGCCGTAGCGGCGCGACCACCAGCTGGCGCAGTCGCCCACGGCGACGACGCCCGGCATGGAGGCGCGCAGGTATTCGTCGGTGACGACGCCGTTGTGCAGGTCGATGTCGGCGTCGGCCAGCCATTCGACGGCCGGGCGCACGCCGATGCCGGTGACCACGACGTCGGCGTCGAGGAACTCGCCGTCGGCCAGCAGGACGCCGCCCTCGTCGACCTCCCTGACCATGGTCCGCAGGCGCAGGTCGATGTGCTCGTACCAGGGCAGGGTGCGGGCGCCGATCTCGGAGCCGAGGACGTGGCTCAGCGGCGCGGGACCCGCTTCGACGACCGTCACGTCGCATCCGGCCTTGCGGGCGGCGGTGGCGACCTCGGCGCCGATCCAGCCGGCGCCGATGATCACCACGCGGGCGCCCGGCACGAACGTCACGCGCAGCAGGTGGGCGTCGTCGATGGTGCGCAACGTCTGCTGCGGCCCGTCGCCGGGCAGCGTGATCGGGTCGGCGCCGGTGGCGATGATGAGACGGTCGAAGGGCAGCTCCCCCTCGGTGGTCTCGACGACGCCCTCACGCAGGCCCTTGGCGGCCACGCCCGGCCGGAAGTCGACCCGCAGCGCCTCGAGGTCGGAGTCGACCGTGGTGGTGTCGGTCTGGCCCATGAGCACCGCCTTCGACAGCGGTGGACGATCGTAGGGGCGGTGTCTCTCCTGCCCCACCAGGGTGATGTGTCCCTCGAAGCCGCGCCCGCGAAGGGCCTCAACGCTGCGTATTCCGGCCAGACCGGCGCCGACGACCACCACTCGATTCACACTCAGACCCTAACCGGTAGGCTGAAGCCGCAAGACGCGCGGGAGTCCGGCCGAACCGGGCTGAGAGGAAGGCTTCGCGGGCCTTCGACCGCAGACACCTGATCCGGATCATGCCGGCGAAGGGAGCGGACATGGATGTGATCGTGGGCGGCGGCGTCGCCGGGCTCTCCGTGGCCTGGAGGCTGGCCCGCTCGGGACGACCGGTGACGGTCGTCGATCCGGCGCCCGCCTCCGGCGCCTCCCACGCGGCCGCGGGCATGCTCGCCCCGGCCAGCGAGACCGACTACACCGAGGAATCGCTGCTGCGGCTGGGGGTGGAGTCGCTGCGGCTGTGGCCGTCGTTCGCGGCCGAACTCGCCGCCGACGCCGCACCCGCCGGTGACTGGGCGGCGATGCTCGACTACCGGACCGAGGGCACGCTCGACGTGGGCTTCGACGCCGACGACCTGGCGGCACTCGACGAGCTGGCCTCCTTCATGGACAAGCTCGGCCTGCCCGTCGAGCGCCTGACCGGCCGCCAGTGCCGCCGCCTGGAGCCGATGCTGGCGCCGTCGGTGCGTGGCGGCATCCACGCGCCCCAGGACGCCTGGGTCGACCCCAGGAAGGTCACGGCGGCCCTGCTCAGGGCCCTCGGCCGCCGCGGCGGCCGGCTGGTGCGCGCCAGGGCGGAGCAGGTGCGGCCCGGAGCGGTCCTGACGGAGGGCGGCGAGGTCGTCGAGGCCGAACGGGTGGTGCTGGCGGCCGGGGCCTGGAGCGGCGGGCTGGCCGACGTGCCGGTGCGCCCGGTCAAGGGCCAGATCCTGCGCCTGCGCTCCCCCAGGCCGCTGCTGTCCAGGTGCGTGCGCGGCCTGGTGCACGGCCGCCCCGTCTACCTCGTGCCGCGCGGCGACGGCGAGCTGGTCGTGGGCGCGACCCAGGAGGAGCTCGGCTTCGACACCACGGTGACCGCCGGAGGCGTCTACGAGCTGCTGCGCGACGCCCGCGAGCTGGTTCCCGGGGTCACCGAGCTGGAGCTGGCCGAGTCGGTGGCGGGCCTGCGTCCCGGCACTCCCGACAACCTTCCCCTCATCGGACCGCACCGGGGCCTGACCCTGGCGACCGGCCATCACCGCGGCGGGGTGCTGCTCGCCCCGCTCACCGCCGCGATCGTCCTGGGCGAGGCGAGCGAGCCGGCGGCGCTGTGCTCACCGGAGAGGTTCCTATGAAGCTGACGATCAACGGGGCCGCGCACGAGGTGCCCGAGGGCATCACCGTGGCGCAGGCCGTACGAGAACTGACCGAGCAGACCACCGGTGTGGCCGTCGCGGTCAACGACGAGGTGGTACGGCGGGGCGCGTGGGAGTCCACCGCCCTGGACGAAGGAGACAGGGTCGAGGTGCTGACGGCGGTGCAAGGTGGATGACCTGATCATCGCGGGCGAGAAGTTCGCCTCGCGGCTCATCATGGGCACGGGCGGCGCTCCTTCGCTGGAGGTGCTGGACCGGGCGCTGGTCGCGTCGGCGACGGAGCTGACGACCGTGGCGATGCGGCGGCTGGATCCGGGGGCGCGGGGCTCCGTGCTCGATGTCTTGAAAAAGCGGGACATCAGGGTGTTGCCGAACACCGCCGGGTGCTTCACGGCGGGCGAGGCCGTCCTGACCGCCCGCCTGGCCAGGGAGGCTCTCGACACCAACTGGGTCAAGCTGGAGGTCATCGCCGACGAGCGCACCCTGCTGCCCGACCCGATCGAGACCTTCGACGCCGCCGAGCGACTGGTCGCCGACGGCTTCGTCGTCCTGCCGTACATCGGCGACGACCCGGCGCTGGCGCGCAGGCTGGAGCAGGCGGGCTGCGCGGCGGTGATGCCGCTGGGCGCGCCCATCGGCTCGGGCCTGGGCATCCGCAACCCGCACAACATCGAGCTGATCGTGGAGGCCGCCGGGGTGCCGGTCATCCTCGACGCGGGCATCGGCACCGCGAGCGACGCGGCGCTGGCGATGGAGCTGGGCTGCGACGCCGTCCTGCTGGCCACCGCGGTGACGCGCGCCCGCGACCCCGAGCTGATGGCCGGGGCGATGCGCCTGGCCGTGGAGTCGGGGCGCATGGCCAGGCAGGCGGGCCGCATCCCGAAGCGGCACCACGCGCTGGCGTCGTCGCCGATGGACTGAGGCGGGGCGGCGGGGCCCGGCCGGGCCCCGTCGTGGCCGTCCCTTCACCCCCACTACTCACATCGGCCCAAAACGACCTGCGGGAAGGCGCTCCGGCCATCGAAACGGCATCGGTTTCGGATGCTCCTGCCCTCCCGGTGGCAAATCGCCCGTAAACTCGGCTCCGTGGACACGACGACTGCGGACCCCCTCGTCGGGCGGCTACTCGACGGGCGATACCGCGTCGAGTCCCGGATCGCCCGCGGCGGAATGGCGACCGTCTATCTTGCCCTGGACGTCCGGCTCGACCGCACGGTCGCGCTGAAGGTGATGCACCGCTCCCTGGCCGAGGACCCCGCCTTCGTGCGCCGGTTCATCGGCGAGGCCAAGTCGGTGGCGAGCCTGTCGCACCCGAATGTCGTGCACGTCTTCGACCAGGGCACCGACAACGACGTGGTGTACCTGTCGATGGAGTACGTGCCGGGTCGCACCCTGCGCGACATCCTGCGCGAGCGCGGCAGGCTGGCCGCGCGCGAGGCGCTCGAGATCATGATCCCGGTGCTGGCGGCGCTCGGCGCGGCCCACCAGGCGGGCATGGTGCACCGCGACGTCAAGCCGGAGAACGTCCTGCTGACCGACGACGGCCGGGTCAAGGTCGTCGACTTCGGGCTGGCGCGCGCGATCGAGGCGACCAACCAGACCCGCACCGGCATGATGATCGGCACGATCGGCTACATGTCGCCCGAGCAGGTGACCACGGGCGGCGCCGACGTGCGCAGCGACGTGTACTCCGCGGGCATCATGCTGTTCGAGCTGATCACCGGGCGGCAGCCGTACGAAGGCCAGACCCCGATGGCGGTGGCCTACAAGCACGTGCACGAGACCGTGCCCCCGGCCGCCTCGCTGGCCCCGGACACGCCCCAGCTGATCGACATGCTGATCGCCCAGGCCACGGCGCACGAGCCGGAGCGGCGCTACCAGGACGCCTCGGCGATGCTGGTGGCCGCGGTCGACGCCCACCGCCTGCTGCCCAGGCACGGCGGGAGCGGGGCGCATCAGGTGACCGCGTCGCCGATGCCCGCGCCGCCGGTGACGGGCGTGCACGCGATGCCGAGCGCGCCGCAGGCCGCGCCCTCGCACACCCTCATCCAGCCGCGTGCCGAGGTGCGGGCCGAGCGCCGCGGGTTCCGGCCCAACTGGTTCCTCATCGGCCTGGCGATCATGATGGCGGCGGCGATCGGGCTGACCGCCTACTTCGTCGCCCAGCCCACCTACGTGCAGATCCCCGACCTGGTCGGCCAGAACGTCACCACGGCCAAACAGGCGGCCGCCTCCAAGGGCTTCAAGGTGACCGTCGTCGACGGCCAGTACGACGACAAGGTGGCCAAGGGCAGGGTGTTGTCGACCGACCCGCCCGCGGGCACCTCGGTCGAGGAGGCCTCGGCGTTCTCGATCGTGCCGTCGCTCGGGCCGAAGCTGGTCACCGTGCCCGGCCTGCGCGACCTGACAGAGGAGCAGGCCCGCACCCAGCTCGCCGACGCCGGGCTCAAGGCCAAGGTCGTCAAGATGGAGAACCTGGAGGTCGAGCGGGGCAAGGTGCTGGAGAGCCGTCCCGCGGCCGGCGAGCAGGTCAAGGCGGGCACCACCGTCGAGGTGCGCATCAGCAACGGCATGCTCATGCCCGACATGGCCGGGCTGCCGCGCCAGGAGGCCGAGGCGCACCTGCAGGGGCTCGGCCTGGGTGTGCAGGTCCAGGAGGTCGACGACGACGCCGAGCCGTGCACGGTCATCGCGCAGGTGCCCAAGGCCAAGTCGCCCGTCACCAAGGGCCAGCAGACCCAGCTGACCGTCGTCAACTGCGGCTTCAGCCTGCCCGACTGGTGGATGCGCGGCAACGACGGCGAGGCGCGCGACGACAGCGGCTTCTCCACGGTCCCGTCGGTGGTCGGCAAGAACCTCAAGGACGCCCAGCAGGAGCTGCAGCAGCTGGGCTTCAAGGTGAAGGTCAAGCGGCTGCTGGGCACCGGTGTGGTGCGCTTCCAGCGTCCCGGTCCGCCGCTGGCGGAGGTGCCCCCGGGCTCGACCGTCACGCTCTGGCACTGATCCCAGCCCGGGGCGGGCATGCACGCGCCGATGACGCCCCTGTCGGGCAGGCCGCCCGGCCACCGGGCCGCGGCTCGGCTGCTGGTCTCGGGTGACGAGGTGTTCGTGCTGGACACCGGCTCCGGCGGGCGCACGCCCGTGGGGCGGTGCGTCCCGCCGGCTACTCAGGGGCGGTGGTGACGGTACGGCCCGGCCTGCCGTACCTGATGGTGCAGCGGGTCGGCCTGCCGGGGAATCACACGGTGTCGGTGATGTGACCCAGCAGGCGCACCCTGGCCAGGCCCCCGTCAGGGTAGATGTCGACGCGCACGTGCGTGACCGGTGGCGCGTCGGCCAGCCGGAAGCGGTGCGGCGCGTCGGGGTCGAGCCTGGTCTTCGGCAGCAGCTCCACCTCGGTGTCGCCGTCGATGCCGGTGAGGGAGACCCAGCCGGGCGCGTTGAAGATCAGGTTGGTGGTGTCGATCTCCACCAGCTTGATCGTGCCGCGCGCTGCCAGCCGGATGACCAGCCACTCGTTGCCCTCGACGCGTCGGCGCGCGGTCTCCCAGCCTTCGGCCTGGTGGCGGGAGAGCCCCGGCGCGATGACGTTGTTGGGCGCGGAGTAGTACTCGTTGGAGCACTCGGTCACCAGGGCGCCGTTGGCCAGGGCGGCCAGGTCGAGGCCGAGCCCGTCGTAGATCGACAGGTCGGTGCGCACCTCGCCGTGCACGCGCAGGCGCGCGACGCCGCCGTCGGGGAAGATGTTGAGCCGCACGTGGGTGTAGGTGGCGTCGTCGTCGACCTCGAAGTGGTGCTCGGCGTCGCCCTTGAGCTCGCTCCTGGGCACGATCTCGACCCAGGTCTCCAGGTCGGCGCTGGCCTCCACGGAGGCGTGGGGCGGGTAGTTGCCCTTGAACCACGCGGTGTCGATCACGATGCCGCGGATCACGCCGGGAAGGCCGAGGCGCACGATCGCCCAGTCGTGGCCGGGCTCGCGGCGGCGGCGGGTCTCCCAGCCGTCGTAGACCTGACCCTTGTTGCCGAATGTCTCGGCCTGGAAGGCCGGACGTCCCGGGCGGATGAGGCTCTCCCTCTCGGCGAACGACTCGTCGTTGGCGGCGATCACCGCCCCGCCGTGGCCGCGCAGCGCCAGATCGGGCAGGCTGGTGAAGCGGGTCATCTCACGTGCTCACTTTCTTCAGGAACATTCCGTACGGCTCGCTGCCGATCTCGCCGCCGCGCAGCCAGGTGGTCTCCACCACTCCCCTGAGCCGCCGGCCGTGGTAAGGCGTGACCGGGTTCTTGTGGTGCAGGGCTCCGGCGTCGACCAGGTGATCGGCTTCCGGGTCGAAGGCGACGAGGTCGGCATCGTTACCCGGCTTAATAGCACCTTTTCCTGAAATTTCGCCCAGAGCGGCCGGTGCCTCGGCCATCCACCGCACCACATCGCTCAGCGTGTGCCCCCGCCGCGACGCCTCCGTCCAGATGGCCGTCAGCCCCAGCTGGAGCGAGGCGATCCCGCCCCACGCCTTGGAGAAGTCGGGCACCTTCAGGTCGGCGGTCGACGGCGAGTGGTCGGAGACGACGCAGCTCAGCACCCCCCGCGCCAGCCCCTCCCACAACCGGTCACGGTTGGCCGAGTCGCGGATCGGCGGGCAGCACTTGAACGCCGTCTGGCCCTCGGGCACCAGCTCGGCCTCCAGGGTCAGGTAGTGCGGGCAGGTCTCCGCCGTGATCCGTACGCCCGACCGCTGGGCCGCCTCCAGGGGCTCCAGGCACTCGGCGCTCGACACGTGGAGGATGTGGGTCCTGGCCCCGGTCTGCCGGGCGAGCTCGATCACCTGCTCGACGGCCCGCCGCTCCGACCTGCCCGGTCTGCTGTCGAGGAACTGGCCGTAGGAGGGCCCTTCCGGCTCGGTCAGCAGCTGGGGGTCCTCGGCGTGCACCACGAGCAGCGCGTCGAGCCCGGCCAGGCGGGTCATGACCTGGCGCACCTCGTCGAGGCTCAGGTGCGGGAACTCCTCGACGCCCGACGGCGACAGGAAACACTTGAAGCCGTACACGCCCTGCACGTGCAGGGCGGCCAGGTCGGCGAGGTTGCCGGGGATCGCCCCGCCCCAGAAGCCCACGTCCACCCAGCACTGGCCGGTCGCGGCCTTCTGCTTGGTCCGCAGCGCGTCGGCGTCGACCGTCGGCGGCAGGGAGTTCAGCGGCATGTCGACGATCGTCGTCACGCCGCCGGCCGCCGCCGCGCGCGTCGCGGAGGCGAAACCCTCCCAGTGGGTCCTGCCCGGCTCGTTCACGTGCACGTGCGTGTCGACGAGGCCCGGCAGGAGCGCCTTGGTGCCGAGGTCGACCTCGCGCGCTCCGCGCACGCCGGACTCGTGCGGCTCGACGGCGCTGATCCTGCCCCGGTCGACCACCACCGTCGCGGGTCTCACGCCGTCGGGCGTGACGACCCTGGTGGAGCGGATCACCAGGTCGTGCTCGCTCATGTTCGCCTGTCCTCCTTCGTGGCTCATGACAACCGCTCCCGCGCCACCACCGCGCCCAGCTTCTCCAGCAGGGGTCCGGCCTCGGCGATGCAGCGGCCGGTGTCGGGTTCGAGGTCGGTGAGGGCGTAGGCGGCCTCGATGCCGGCGGCCTGGAGCTCCTCGTCGCCGAGGTCGCGCCTGCCGCACACGGCGATCACGGGCACGCCCGCCTTGGCCGCCGCCTGGGCGACGCCGACGGGCGCCTTGCCGCGCAGCGACTGCGCGTCGAGCGAGCCCTCGCCGGTGATGACCAGGCGGGCGCCGGTGACGTGCTCGCCGAAGCCGAGGAGGTCGAGCAGGTACTCGATGCCGGGCCGTACCTCGGCGCCGAGGAAGGCGAGCGCGGCGAAGCCGACGCCGCCCGCGGCGCCCGCGCCCGGAGCTCCGGCGACGCCCATCGGGCGTGGGGTGCCGTCGTGCTCGACGGCGCCCACGAGACCGTGGGTGTGGGTGGCGACGGCGGCCAGGCGGGCCAGGGCCGACTCCAGGAGGGCGACGTCGTCGGGGGTGGCGCCCTTCTGCGGGGCGTACACGGCGGCCGCGCCGTGCGGGCCGAGCAGCGGGTTGTCGACGTCGCTCGCCACGACGACCTCGACTCCCGCGAGGCCGGTGAAACCCGACAGGTCGACGCGGTCGAGCTCACGCAGCGCCGCGCCGCCCCTGGGCAGGTCGGCGCCGGAGGAGTCGAGCAGGCGGGCGCCGAGCGCCTGGACCAGGCCCGCGCCTCCGTCGGTGCAGGCGCTGCCGCCGAGGCCGAGCACGATGCGGCGGGCGCCGGCGTCCAGGGCGTGGGCGATCAGCTCGCCGGTGCCGAAACTGGTGGCCGTCAACGGCTGCAGCTCACCGGGCAGCCGCCGCAGCCCCGAGGCCTCCGCCAGCTCGATCACGGCGGTGCGGCCGGAGTCGTCCCAGGCGTAGGAGGCGGTCACGGGCTCCCCCGTCGGCCCCGTGACGGACACCTCGACCCGTGCGAAACCGCAGGCCACCACCGCGTCGACAGTCCCGTCTCCCCCGTCGGCGACGGGCAGCGCGACACTGGGCACGCCGAGCCCGGCCGCCAGGTGGGCGCAGACCTCGGCGGCCGTCAGCGAGCCCTTGAACTTGTCGGGTGCGATCAACACATGGTTCCGGGCGTGGTTCTGGACGGGGTCAACCACTGCGAACTCCTCCGGCGATGATGAACAATAGGCGGAACACGCCTTCCTGCCCGGTGCGAGCGGGCAGGAAGGCGTGCCCCATCATCACACCTGGGCCGCGAGCGGTTCGAACTCGGCCACCGCATCGATCGACGGACCGTGCGGGGTGTTCGCCTCGCGCTCGATCATGATCTCGACGAGCACCGGCCGCGAGAGCCGCTGCGACTCCTTGACCGCCCACTCCAGCGAGGGCCGGATGTCGGCCGGGTCGAACACCCGGCGTCCCGCGCAGCCGTACGCCTCCATGATCTTGACGTTGTCGGTGCCGTACTCGTCGAAGTGGATGTTCACCTCGTAGTTCATGGAGTACGGGATCGACGCCTGGCGGATCAGGCCCAGATACTCGTTGTTCAGCATGATCAGCACGAACGGCACGTCGTACTGCGCCGCCACGGCCAGCTCCTCGACGAGGAACTGGAAGCCGTAGTCGCCGACCACGCCCACGACCTGCGCCTCGGGGGCGGCCTTCTTGACGCCGATCGCGGCCGGGATCTCCCAGCCGAGCGGGCCCGCCTGGCCGCAGACCTGGTAGCGGCGGGGCTTGCCCGCCTTCTGGTGCTGGCCGCCCCAGATCTGGTAGAGGCCGATCGCGGTGACGAAGTACGTCTCGTCGTCGAAGAAGTCGTTGATCTCCTTGTAGACGCGCGGCGCCTTGACCGGGATGTCGTCGAAGTCCTCGCGCCTGGTCAGGGTGCGCTTGAGCTCGCCGACGCGGGCCGTCCACGCTCCGGGCGTACGGCTCAGGCCACGGCTTGTGGCCGAGGCGATGAGAGCCTGGAGGAACAGCCGGGTGTCCGAGACGACCCCCAGGTCGGGCTCGAAGACCCTGCCGATCTGGGTGGGCTCGATGTCGACGTGGATGAACTGCCGCTCGCCCCGGTAGACGTCGAGGGTGCCGGTGTGGCGGTCTCCGAACCGGGCGCCGAGGGCCAGGACCAGGTCAGACTCCAGGAACGAGGCGTTGCCGTACCTCTGGGAGGTCTGGATGCCGGTCATGCCGGCGTACAGCGGGTGGTCCTCGTCGATGGAGCCCTTGCCCATGAGGGTGGCCTGCACGGGGATCTGCAGGAGCTCGGCCAGTTCGCGCAGTTCGGCCGAGGCCTCGCCGAGGATCACACCGCCGCCCGCGAGGATGAGCGGGCGCTCGGCGGCCAGCAGCATGTCCAGCGCGCGCTCGACGCGGGGGGCGTGCGGCTCGACCTTCGTGACGGGCAGCGGGGCGTCGATCGCGGGGTCGTACTCGATGATCTGCCTGGCGACGTCGACCGGGATGTCGATGAGCACCGGGCCCGGCCGTCCCGAGCGGGCGACGCGGAAGGCCTCGCGGAAGATCCACGGAGCCTGGCCGGCCTCCTTGAGCTGGACCGCCCACTTGGTGACGGGCTTGGCGATCTCGACGATGTCGACCGCCTGGAAGGCCTCCTGGTGCAGCTTCGTGGAGGCCGCCTGGCCGGTGATGACGATCATCGGGATGGAGTCGGCGAAGGCGGTGTACAGGCCCGTGATCATGTTGGTGCCGGCCGGGCCGCTGGTGCCGATGGCGACGCCGACCCTGCCGTTGGTGCGGGCCCAGCCGTCGGCCATGTGGGTGGCGCCCTCCTCGTGCCGGACGATGAGGTGCTCGATGCCGCCGAGCTCCTCCATCGCCTTGTACAGCGGCAGGATCGCCGCGCCTGGGCAGCCGAAGGCCACGTCCACGCCCTCGTCGCGCATGACGTGGACGACGGCGTTCATTGCGGGCATCTTCATCGGGACGACAACCCTTCGACGACCTTGAGCAGAGCGGAGTGATCGAGCGAGCCGTACCCCTGGGCACGGGCGCTCGCGATGAGCTGGGCGGTCAGGGCGCCCATGGGCAGGGCGACCTCGGCGGTGCGAGCGGCGTCGAGGATGATGCCCATGTCCTTGTGGTGCAGGTCGATGCGGAAGCCGGGGGCGAACTCCCGGTTGAGCATCGAGGTGCGCTTGAGCTCCAGGATGCGCGAGCCCGCCAGCCCTCCGGCGAGCACGTCGAGCCCGGCCCCGGCGTCGACGCCCGCGGCCTCCATCAGCACGATGGCCTCGGCGACCAGGGCGTAGGTGCCGCCGACGACGAGCTGGTTGGCCGCCTTGACGAACTGGCCCGCTCCCGGGCCGCCGACGAGCTTGAAGGTCTTGCCGACCGCCTCGAAGATCGGGCGGGCCGCCTCGAAGTCGTCCTGGGATCCGCCGACCATGATCGACAGGACGGCGTCGGCCGCGCCCTTCTCGCCGCCGGAGACCGGGGCGTCGAGGGTGCGCTTCCACTGGGAGGCGAGCGTGCGGGAGGTCTGCGGGGTGATGGTGGAGAAGTCGATGTACAGCGCGCCGGCCGGGGCGTGCTCGGCGATCTCGGGGAAGACCGCCAGGACCTGGGGGTCGGCGGGGAGCATGGTGATGACCACCTCGGCCTCCCGTACGGCCTGCGCCACGCTGTCGGCGAAGCGCCCGCCGAAGTCGACCGGCTGCAGGTCGTGGCCGGTGACATCGTGCCCGGCGGCGACCAGGTGCCCGGCCATGGGACGGCCCATGATGCCCAGCCCGATGAAGGCGATCTTCACTGCGTGAACTCCTTGATCCATTCGAAGTCGAGATCCGGGTCCTTGTACTCAAGACCCACCCAGCCGTCGTAGCCGTCGAGCAGTTCGGCCAGGGGCAGTTCGCCCGTGCCGGGGCGGCCGCGGCCGGGGTTGTCGGCGATCTGCACGTGTCCCGTCAGGGGGTGCGCCAGCGCGGCGGGCAGGTCCTCGCCCATGCGCGCCAGGTGGTACAGGTCGCACAGGAAGCGCACGTTGGGCTCGCCGACCGCCTCGATCACGTCGAGCGCGGCCCTGGCCGACACCAGCGGGTAGGAGGGCGACTCGTAGGAGTTGAGCGCCTCGACCAGCACCACGGCGCCGATGCCCGCGGCCTTGGAGGCGGCCAGGCGCAGGTTCTCCAGCGCCAGCTCGTCCTGCTGGGCGTCGAGGCCGCCGACCCGGTTGCCGTACAGGGCGTTGAGCGCGGTGCAGCCCAGGCGCCCGGCGATGCCGACCGCCACGTCGAGGTTGTCGCGCAGCCGTACGGCGTCGGCGGGACGGGAGAACAGCCCGCGCCCGCCTTCGGGAATGTCGTCGGCGAAGTTCAGCCCGACCAGGCGCACCCCCGCGTCCTCCACCGCGCGGACGAACGCGTCGACCTCGCGCTCCCCTGGCACGTCGGCGGCGAACGGCCACCAGAACTCCACCCCCTCGAATCCGGCGGCGCGAGCGGCGGCGGGCCGCTCGGTCACCGGCAGGTGCGTGAAGAGGATGGAGCAGTTCACGTCGAATCTGATCATCCGGCCCACCTGCCCCGGGTCGTGATGTCGACCAGCTCGGCGTGCGAGACGACCGGCCGGCGCAGCAGCATGGCCAGCGACGAGCCGCCGTCGGCCAGCTCGATCACCCCCAGCTCGAGTTCGGGTGGTTCGGCGGGCAGGAGCCTGTCGCGCAGGACGTCCAGGTCGACGTCGTACAGCTCGCCCGCGATCGCGGCGCCGCCGTGGGAGACGGGCGACAGGGCGGGGCAGCGCCCGCCGACGGAGTAGAAGCGGTACTTGGCTGCGGTCTCGGTCTCGGCGACGAGCGGCGACCCGTCCAGCAGGTGGTGGAGGGGTCCGCCGCGCATGGCGCCGCCGTTGAGGAACATCAGGGCCATCGCAGGTCCTCTCGCAAGGTGAGGCCCGTAGGTCCGCCCGGGTGCGAGCCGGGCGGCGCGGTACCTGCTGGCTTCGTGTGTCCCAGTACACAATCCGCTCCGGCGCTCGCGATAGCGGCAAGACGTCCGAAGCTCCGTGCCGGTTGGCGCGCCGGAGTTGTGCCATGGTCCAATCGGTGCTGTGCGTACGATCACGGCTGCCGAGCGCCGCGCCCGACTGGGTGTGCGGCACGCGCTGACGGCTCCTGCTCCCGGCGTGGCCGCCGCGGCCTCGGCGGTCGTGGCCCTGCACGCCACCGACCCGGCCACCGTCTACCTGTCGGCCGGGGCCCGCATCGCCGATCCCGGGCTGGAGCGCATCGAGCGGGAGCTGTACGACGGTTCGCTGGTGCGCCTGCACGGCATGCGCCGCACCGTCTTCGTGGTGCCCGCCGAGCTCGCGCCCGTCGTGCACTTCTCCACCAGTGCCGCCATCGCGGTGCGCGAGCGCAGGCAGCTGGTCAAGCACATGGCCGAGGGCGGGCTCGCATGGAGCCCCGAGGACATGGCCGACGTCGAGGCGGCGGTGCTGCGGCTGGTGGCCGAGCACGGCGAGATCAGCGTGAACGAGCTGACCGCCGCCGAGCCGCGGCTGCGCGAGCAGATGCGCTTCGGGATCGGCAAGCCGTACGAAACGAGCCAGGCGATCGGCTCGCGGCTGATCGCGCTGCTCGGCATGGAGGGCAGGATCGTCCGGCGCGGCCGCACCGCGGGCACCTGGATCAGCCAGCAGCACAACTGGTCGGCGGGGCCGCCGCTCCTGGAGCTCGACGTGCGCGAGGCGCAGGCGCGGCTCGTACGGCACTGGCTGGCCGCCTTCGGCCCCGGCACCGAGGCCGACGTCAAGTGGTGGACCGGCTGGAACCTGGGCGACACCCGCAGGGCGCTCGCGGCGGTCGGGGCCGTGGAGGTCGACTGCGGGTTCGTCCTGCCCGACGACCTCGAACCCGTCGCCGCGCCCGGCCCCTGGGCGGCGTTCCTGCCCGCGCTCGACCCGACGCCGATGGGCTGGCAGCAGCGCGACTTCTACCTGGAGCCCGAGCACCGGGCGGCGTTGTTCGACCGGAGCGGCAACATCGGGCCGACCGTATGGTGGGAGGGCAGGATCGTCGGCGGCTGGGCGACCCGCGCCGACGGCGAGATCGTCTGGGAGCTGCTCGACGACGTCGGGTCCGACGCCGGGGCGCTGATCGAGGCCGAGGCGGCGAGCCTGTCGAAGTGGCTCGGTGGTGCGAAGGTGATTCCGAGATTCCGTACTCCCCTGGAGCGTAAGCTGTCCCATGTGGATCGATGAGGAGACCGACGCGCAGCCGCGCGTCCCGCTGAGCAGACGCCGTGTCCTGCGCACCGCCGTCGCGATCGCCGACGAGGCGGGCGTCGAGGCGCTCACCATGCGGCGGCTGGCCTCCGAGCTCGGCGTCGAGCCCATGTCGCTCTACCACCACGTCGCCAACAAGGAGGCGATCCTCGACGGCCTCATCGAGGTGATCGTCGGGGAGATCCTGGAGGCGGTGGGCGGCCTGTCCGGCGACGACGGATGGCAGGCGGCGCTGCGGCGGCGCATCCTGGCCGCCCGCGAGGTGCTGCTGCGCCACCGGTGGGCGCCCGCGGTCTTCCAGACCCGCAAGGAGATCGCCGCGCCGCTGATCGCCTACTACGACGGCGTGCTGGCCATCCTGCGATCCGGCGGTTTCTCCTGGGACCTGGCGCACCACGCCATCCACGCCCTGGGCAGCAGGGCGATCGGCTTCGCCATGGAGCTCTTCCAGCCCGACGACGCCGGCTCCGGTGACGACGACCCGGAGATGATGGCGATGATGGCCCAGCAGTTCCCGAACATCGCGGGGATGATGGCGGCGATCGTGCACGACGATCCCGACACCACGCTGAGCTGGTGCGACGACCAGTCCGAGTTCGAGTTCGGGCTCGATCTGCTCCTTGAGGGCCTGGAGCGCCGCCGCTCCTCCTGAGAACCCTCTCAGTTCTGGGCCTTGACAGACTTACGCCGTATGGCACCCTTATGGCGTATGGCAACCTTACAGCGTATGGAGCGATCATGAAGGCCTGGACCTGGGAGCGCTACGGCTCTCCCGACGTGCTCGAGATGCGTGACATCGACCCGCCCCTGCGCAAGGAGGGCGAGGTCCTGGTGCGGGTGCGCGCCGCCTCCGTCAACCCCTACGACTGGCGCCACCTGCGCGCCGACCCGCAGTTCATCCGGCTGTACGCCGGACTGCGCCGCCCCAAGCCCGGCTCCATCCTCGGCGCCGACCTCGCCGGAGTCGTCGAGGACGCACCCGCCGGCTCCGCCTTCCGCCCCGGCGACGAGGTCTTCGGCGACGTGCAGCTCGGCGCCTTCGCCGAACTCGTCTCCGCGCCGCAGGGCCGCCTCGCCGCCAAGCCCCACGGCCTCACCTTCGAGGAGGCCGCCGCCCTGCCGATGGCCGGCCAGACCGCCATGAAGGCGCTGGAGACGCTGCGGCCCGGCCAGCACGTCCTGGTCAACGGGGCAGCGGGAGGCATCGGCACCTGCGCCGTCCAGCTCGCCAAGGCCGCCGGAGCCGTCGTCACCGGCGTGTGCGGCACCCGCAACGCCGACCTCGTGCGCTCCATCGGCGCCGACCGCGTCGTCGACTACACCCGCACCGACTTCACCCGCTCGGGCGAGCGCTACGACCTCATCGTGGACCTCGTCGGCAACCACTCGCTGCGGCGCTTCCGCCGCGCCCTGGCCCCCCGCGGCACGCTCGCCCTGGTCGGCGGGCTGACCGGCGGCGGACGGCTGTTCGGGCCGCTCATCCAGATCGTCACGGGCTCGCTCATGACGCGCTTCGTACGCCAGAACATCACCCCCATCACCTGGGAGCCGGGCGCCGAGTCGCTGCGCCGCCTCGCCGCACATGCCGAGGCGGGGGACATCAGGCCCGTCATCGACCAGGTCTTCCAGTTCGCCGAAGTGCCCGAGGCCGTACGCCACGTCGAGAGCCGCCACGCCCGTGGCAAGGTCGTCATCGGAGGGATCGCATGAAGGTCTGCATCGTCGGCGCTTCGGGGAAACTCGGGCGCTACATGGTCCAGCACTGCCTCGAGCGAGGCTACGAGGTCGTCGGCGTCTGCCGGCCCGGCAGCGTCGGCAAGCTCGCGCCGTACGCCGACCGCATCACCATCCTGCCCGGCAAGACCAACGACCGCGAGGTCATCCGCAAGGCCGTCGCCGGGTGCGACGGGGTGCTGTCGGTCCTGGTGCCGTGGAGGGTGCAGCAGTACTCCAGCGGCACCGCCCAGGCGGTGCTCGACCACGCCGAGCCCGGAGCGCGGCTGATCTTCTCGTGCGGGTGGCACATCACCCGCGACGGGCGCGACGTCTACCCGTGGACCTTCCGGCTGATGCTGAAGGTCGTCGCCCCGCTGATGCGGCTCGCACGCTTCGCCGAGATCGACGACCAGATCGAGGCCTGCCGCCGCATCTTCGCCAGCGACACCCGGTGGACCGTCGTGCGCGGGAGCGACCTGGAGGAGGGCGAGAGCCAGGGGCTGCCGGTCTGGAGCAGGCACGTGGGGGACCCGATCCTGGCCAGCAACATGACGCGGCGGGTGGACTTCGCGTTGTTCATGGTGGCGGCGCTCACCGACGACACGCTCGTCCAGGAGGCTCCGGCCATCAACGGGTGCCGCACGCCGTCGGCGCTGGCCCACGCCTGAGCGCTCACCGGCCCCGCGCCGCCTCGGTGGCGTGCTCGGCGGCCTGCTCGGCGGCGTGCTCGGTGGCCTGCTCGGTGGCCTGCTCGGTGGCCTGCTCGGCGGCCTGCTCCGGGGCTTTCTGGAGGTGCATGGCGGCCTGCCCGGTGGTGCGCCGGGCACGCGCCTCCGCCGCCGACGAGGCGAGCGCCACGACGGCGCCCACCACCGCACACAGCCCGATCGCCGCCTGGGCGCCCCACGACTCCACCATCCGCGCCACCACCAGCCCCGCCGCCCCGAACCCCACCCCCGCGGCGGCATAGGCGGCCGAGAATCCGGCGGCCCACTGCCTCTCGTGCAGCCTGTCCTGCAGGGCCACCGCCCGCGCGGTCAGCGCCGGGGTGGAGAACGCCCCCGCCACCACCACGAGCGCCGCCACGGCGGGCAACGACGGCATGGACACGGCGATCACCAGAGCCCCGGTGATCGCCACGTACAGCACCACCGCGTGCCGCAACGGCGTACCCCGCCAGGTCCGCGCGCCGTACAGCAGGCCGCCCGCGATGCCGGCCAGCGAGAAGCCGGTGAGGATCGGACCGGCCAGGCCCGCGCCGGCGCCGAAGCCGGTGAGCAGGAGGGGCAGGCAGAAGCTGAGGCCCGCGAAGGCGAACATCAGCCCGGCGTCGAAGGCCATCGCCGTCCACGCCACCCGCCAGAGCCCCGCCTCCCGCCGCCCGGCCGATGTCACGCCGCCGGCCTCTCCACCGCTCGGCCCCTCGCCGCCCGTCCCGCCACCGCCTGTCCTGCCATCGCCTGTCCTGCCATCGCCTGGCCTGCCAACGCCCGGCCTCCCGTCCCCGGCCCCTTCGCTCCCCCGCGTCTCGTCGCCGGTCCCGTCCCTCCCCCGCCCGGCGGTTCCCTGCGCCGCCGGGTCGCGCAGCCACAATCCGGTCAGCGCCCCCACCGCCGCCAGAAGGCTCATGCCGTACACGGCCGCCGACGGCGCCACGACGGCCAGCAGCGCGACGAGCCCCGGCGCGGCCGTCCACACCAACGTGCTCAGTGCCGACTCCACGCTCAACGCCGGCACCCGCGCGCTCGCGGGCGCCGTACGGACCACCCAGGCCCGCAACCCGCCGTGCGCGCCCGCCGGAGCAGCCCCGCCTATCGCGGCCAGGACCAGGAGCCCGGCCAGCGGCAACTCCCCCGAGAACCGGGCCAGTACGGCGAACACCACGGCCTCCACCGCCAGCACCACGGCCACCTCCCGCCGGGCGGGGCGACGGTCGAAGCGACGTCCCAGCGGCGCGGCGGCCACCGCCTCCGCGAGCGCGTGCACGCCGCCCAGCAACGCTCCGATCGCGTACGAACCGGTCGCGGCGTGGCCCAGGTAGACGAGGGCGAGCGGCGCCATCGCCACCGGGAACCGCTGGGCGACCAGCACCGCGAGCCAGACGGGCAGCCCGGGAGCACGAAGGACTTGCGCGTATCTGTTACCAGTCATATCTATAGACGGTAACTGTTACCGGCTAAGTGGTAAAGTGGTTACATGTCGGAGAGCGAGGCACCGGGCGAGCTGGAGCAGGTCAGAACCTTCCTCAACACGTGGTGGTTGCCCAACGAGACCCGCGTCCCGGAGGACCGCCTCCCCGCACTCGCCGCCGACGCGGGGGCATGGCGGCGGGAGATGCCGGGGATCCCGGCCGAGGCCGGCCTGGAGGGCTTTCGTACGGCACTGCGCGAGGCCCTGGGTGACCCGGTGGCGCTTCAGGAGTGGGCGGAGCGGCACCCCCTTCGTGTGGAGTTCACCGAGGGCGGGGTGGTGCTGAGGCCCGAGCGTGACGGTGCGGTCGGCCGGATCCTGGCGATAGTGGCCGACGCGGTGGGGGCTGGGCGGTGGGCGAGGTTGAAGGCGTGCCCGGACTGCGGATGGGTGTTCTACGACCACAGCCGCAACGGGAGCAGGCGCTGGTGCGTGATGAACCCGGGCGGCAGCGAGGCACGCGGATGCGGGAGCATCGCCAAGGTCCGCGCATACCGGCAACGGATCAGGCAGGCACCGGACAGCACACCTTAGGCCCGGAGGCGCTCAGACGGCCGGGCGGAGGCGGGAGTGGATCGGGCCGGTGGTCGCCGACAGCGGCAGGCCCGTGCCGCCGCGGCGCAGCGCGACGAACTCGGCGGCGATCGACAGCGCGGTCTCCTCAGGCGTGCGGGCGCCGAGGTAGAGGCCGATCGGCGAGTGCAGCTGGGCCAGCTCGCCATCGGTGAGGCCGGCCGCGCGCAGGCGATCGAGACGGTCGTCGTGGGTGCGGCGCGAACCCATGGCGCCCACGTAGGCCACGTCCAGGCGCAGCGCCACCTCCAGGAGGGGGACGTCGAACTTGGCGTCGTGGGTGAGGACGGCGATCACGGTGCGGGTGTCCACGGGGGTGCGGGCGAGGTAGCGGTGGGGCCATTCGACGACGACCTCGTGGGCGTCGGGGAACCGGCGAGGGGTCGCGAAGACGGGGCGGGCGTCGCAGACGGTGACGTGGTAGCCGAGGAGGCGGCCGACCTTCGTCAGGGCGGCGGCGAAGTCGATGGCGCCGAAGACGATCATGCGTGGGGGCGGGGTGTGGGATTCGACGAAGACGCGGCGCGAGCACAGGTCGCGCACGCCGGTCTGGCCGGCCTCCAGCATGGCCCGAACCTCGGCCACCAGCTCGGGGTCGCCGCCGCTGTCACGGGCGGGCCAGACGACGGTGAGCCGGGGCCGCGTCGCGCCGGGAGAAGCGGACGACGAAGCGGGCGTGAGGCCCAGATCGGGGGACGCGGGCGGCGTGAAGCCCAGATCGGGCGGCGAGGCGGGCGTGAGGCCCCGATCGGGCGGCGAATACGGTGTGACCTCCGAATCCGGCAGGGTGCGCACCAGGGCCACCGGCTCGTCCGCGGCCAGCGACTCCACGTACCCCGCCAGCCCGTCCGCCCCCGGCCACACCAGCACGTCGATGATCCCCCCGCACGTCAGCCCCACCGCGAACGCCTCGTCGTCGCTGTACCCGAAGCGCCGCAGCACGGCCTGCCCCGTGGAGATCACCTCCAGGCACAGCTCGTACACCGCCCCCTCCACGCACCCGCCCGACACGCTCCCGATCGCCTCGCCGTCGATGCTGACCGCGAGGGCGGCGCCGGGCTGGCGGGGGGCGCTGCCGCTGGTGGAGACGACCGAGGCGACGGCGAAGGCGCGTCCCTCGGCGAGCCAGGCGCGCAGGGCCGGGGCGAGTTCCCGCATGACGTGCTCCTTACGAGAAGAGGGGGCCGCGCCGGGGTGACGGGCGCGGCCCGCACCGCCGGATCAGCTGAGGATGCCGATCCCGAAGTAGCCCACGAAGATCAGGCTGATCACCCACAGCAGCCAGTGGATCTGGTCGAGCCGCCCGCGGGCGGCCTTGATCACCGTGTAGGCGATGACGCCGGCGCCGACCCCGTTGGTGATGGAGTAGGTGAACGGCATCAGCGAGATGGTGAGGAAGGCGGGGATGGCCAGGTCCAGGTCGTCCCATTCGATCTTGCGGACGGCGGTCATCATGAGCGCGCCGACCAGGACGAGGGCGGGCGCGGCTGCCTGGGCGGGGACGACGGCGGCCAGCGGGGTGAGGAACATGGCGCCGGCGAAGAGGGTGCCGGTGACGAGGCTGGCGAGGCCGGTGCGAGCGCCCTCCCCTACTCCCGCCGCCGACTCGACGACGATGGTGTTGGCCGAGCCGCCGGTGGCGCCGCCGATGATGGCGCCGAAGCCGTCGATGGTGAGGATCTTGCCGATGCCGCGGATGCGGCCCTGGGAGTCGGCCATGTCGGCCGCTTCGCCGACGCCGAGGATGGTGCCCATGGCGTCGAAGAAGCCCGACAGCACCAGGGTGAAGAGCACCACGAGTGCGGTCAGGGGGCCGGCCTGGGCGAATCCGCCGAACAGGTCGATGTCGAGGAAGAGCCCGAAGTCGGGCAGGGCGACGATGTCGGAGGGCATGGTGGGCTGCACGACGCCGGGCCACTTGATGCCGGAGACCAGGGCGTTGACGACGATGGCCAGCGTGGTGGAGGCGACGATGCCGATGAGGATCGCGCCGGGCACCCGCCGCACGTAGAGCGCGAAGGTGAGCAGCAGGCCGGCGCAGAAGACGACCATCGGCCAGCCGACGAGGTGGCCGCCTTCGCCGAGGGTGACGGGGGTGCCCGCGCCCTTGCCGACGAAGCCGGCGTCGACGAGGCCGATGAGGGCGATGAACATGCCGATGCCGACGCCGATGGCGTGTTTGATCGGGGTGGGGATCGCGTCCATGATCAGCTGCCGGACGCCGGTCAGCGCGAGGATGACGATGACGACGCCTTCGAGCACGACCAGGCCCATCGCCTGCGACCAGGTCATGTGGGGCGCTGCCTGGAAGGCGACGACGGGGGCGATGCCGAGGCCGGAGGCCAGGGCGAAGGGCGCGTTGCCGACCAGTCCCATGAGGATGGTGGTGATGGCGGCCGACAACGCCACGGCGGTGGTGAGCTGCGGGATGGTCAGCGAGGCGCCGGTGACGTCCTTCGCGCCGGACAGGATGATCGGCACGAGCAGGATGACGTAGGCGACGGCCACGAAGGTCGTGATGCCGCCGCGCACCTCCCGGCCGACGGTGCTGCCGCGCGGGGTGATCTGGAAGAACCGGTCGAGGCCGGTGGTGGGCGGGGATTGGAGCTGGGTCATCGGTCGGGCCCTCCTAAGGGCGTGGTCGACCGGCGGCAGGACTCGTCGAGTCCTGCCGCTCGGGTTGGTTGTGGAGCCGCTGGGGGACTGCCCCTGTTGATCAACTAACCCGGAGCAGGGATCACTCCGTGAGGTGTTCCGGCCGTACGGGGACCCGGGTGAGGTCCAGGCCGGTGGCGTCGCGGATGGCCGCGACGACGGCGGGCGTGGAGGAGAGCGTGGGTGGCTCTCCGGCGCCGCGCAGGCCGTAGGGGGCGCGCGGGTCGGCGTTCTCGAGGATCTCCAGCCGCATGGGCGGCATGTCGAGGATCGTCGGGATGAGGTAGTCGGTGAAGGAGGGGTTGCGGACCTTGCCGTCGCGCACCACGATCTCCTCCATCACCGCCAGGCCCAGGCCCTGGGCGGTGCCGCCGTGGATCTGGCCTTCGAGCGACAGGCGGTTGATGATCTTGCCGACGTCCTGGACGGCCGCCAGCTCGACCACCTTGACCAGGCCGAGCTCGACGTCGACGTCGACGACGGCCCGGTGCACGCACAGGCCGAGCTGGGCGTGGGTGTCGCCCTGCCCGGTCCGCTTGTCCATGCCGGTGGTGGGGTGGTGGTGGAAGCGCCTGGTCTCCTCGATGGCGTCCTCGCCGAGGACGTCCTCGATGGCCGCCAGCACGCCCATGCTCTCCGAGACGATCTTCCCGCCGACGAGCGACAGGTCGGTGTGGCCGCCGGGCACCCGCGCGAACAGCTCCTGCCGTACGGCTTCGCACGCGGTCTTGACCGCGCCTCCGGTCATGTACGTCTGGCGGGAGGCGGAGCTGGACCCGGCGCTGTCGACGCCGTTGTCGGCCGGGTGGATGACCACGTGCTCGATTCCCAGCTCGGTGCGAGCGATCTGGGCCTCGACGGTGACCAGTCCCTGGCCGACCTCGGCGGCGGCGGTGTGCACGAGGGCGGTGGCGACGCCGCCGATGACCTCCAGCCGCACGCGGGCGGTGGAGTAGTCGTCGTAGCCTTCGGAGAAGCAGATGTTCTTGAGCCCGACCCCGTAGCCGACGCCCCGCCGTACGCCCTCGCCGTGCGTCGTCTGGGAGGCGCCGCCCGGCAGGTTGCGGATGTCGGAGGCGTCGAGCGGTGCGGGCATGGGCAGCCGCCTGGCCTGCTCCAGCATCTCGGCCATGGGCAGCGGGGCCCAGATGATCTGGCCGGTGGCCAGGGGCGTGCCCTGGGAGGCGGCGTTGATCTGGCGGATGGTGACGGGGTCGATGCCGCAGGCGGCGCCGAGCTTGTCCATCATCGACTCGTAGGCGAAGCACGCTTGGACCGCGCCGAAGCCGCGCATGGCGCCGCAGGGCGGGTTGTTGGTGTAGACGCCGTAGGTGTCGATCTTGACGTTCGGGATGGCGTACGGCCCGACGCCCAGGGAGGCGGCGTTGCCCACGACGTTGAGGGTGGCGCTGGTGTAGGCGCCTCCGTCGAGGAGGATCTCCACGTCGGCGTAGAGGATCCTGCCGTCGCGCGTGGCGCCGTACTCGTAGCGCATCTCGGCCGGGTGCCGGTGCACGTGGCCGAAGAACGACTCCTCGCGGTTGTACACGATCTTGATGGGCCGCCCGGTGCGCAGGGCGAGCATGCCGGCGTGGATCTGCATCGACAGGTCCTCGCGCCCGCCGAACGCTCCGCCGACGCCCGAGAGCGTCATGTGGATCTGCTCGTCGGTCAGGCCCAGGCACGGCCCGATCTGCTTGAGGTCGTTGTGCATCCACTGGGTGGCGACGTACAGGTCGAGCCCGCCGTCCTCGCGCGGCACCGCCAGGCCGGACTCGGGCCCGAGGAAGGCCTGGTCCTGGATGCCGACCTCGTAGGTGCCGGTGACGACGACCTCGGCCCGGTCGCGCACCGACTCGACGTCGCCGAAGCGCACCGGCTGGTAGCGGGCGGGGTTGGGGCGCTCCTGCACCTGCGGGTAGGTGGGGTCGAAGGCGGCCCTGCGGGCGTCGGTGAGGGGTTCGAGCACCTCCCACTCGATCGCGATCGCCTTCAGGGCGCGGCGGGCGATCTCCGGGTGGTCGGCGGCGACGAGCGCGATCGGCTCGCCCTGGTGGCGCACCTCGCCGATGGCCAGGACCGGCTGGTCCCAGGTGAGGTCGAGGCCGTAGTGCTTGCGTCCCGGCACGTCGTCGTGGGTCAGGACGGCGTGCACGCCGTTCATGGCCAGGGCGAGCCCGATGTCCATGGAGACGATGCGGGCGCGCGGGTGCGGGCTGCGGAGCGTCGCGCCCCACAACATGCCCTCGATCCACAGGTCGCTGGAGTAGGCGAACTCGCCGCGGACCTTGAGTGTCCCGTCGGGCCGCAGCGGGCTGTCGCCCACTCCCCCGTTGCCGGGGGCGGCGATCTCGCGAGGCGCGCGAAGCGGCGTGGTCACTGGTGCACCTCCTTCTGGGCGGTGATGCCCTTCTTCTCGGCCAGCGCCAGCAGCCGGCGCGAGGCCTCGGCGCCCAGCCGGCCGACGTGGTCCTGGGAGACGGTCTTCAGCTCGTCGTCTTGCACGACGGTCTCGCCGCCGACGAGCAGCCTGGCCAGCGGCGGCTGCGGCCCGAAGACCAGGGCCGCGACCGGGTCGGCGACGGCCGAGGTGAAGGGGCCGTCGACGCGCCACAGCGCGATGTCGGCGAGCTTGCCCACCTCCAGCGTGCCGAGCTCGCCCTGGCGGCCCAGGTTGCGTGCGCCGCCGAGGGTGGCCATCTCCAGCGCCTGCCGGGCGGTCAGCGCGGTCGGGCCGTACCTGGCGCGCTGGAAGAGCATCGCCTGGCGCATCTCGCCCGCCATCGGGGTCAGCTCGCTTGAGGCGTTGCCGTCGACGCCGAGCCCGACGTTGGCGCCGCGCCTGAGCATCTCCGAGACCCTCGCGATGCCCGCGCCCAGCCGCCCGTTGGAGGAGGGGCAGTGGGCCGAGCCGGTGCCGGTGCGGGCGAACTTGTCGATGTCGGCGTCGGACAGGTGCACGCTGTGGGCGAACCACACGTCGGGCCCGAGCCAGCCGAGCTTCTCCATGTAGTCGACCGGCCGCAGCCCGAACTGCTCCAGGCAGTGCTCCTCCTCGTCGACCGTCTCGGCCAGGTGGGTGTGCAGCCGCACGCCCTTGCCCCTGGCCAGCGAGGCGGCCTCGGTCATGAGGTCGCGGCTGACGGAGAACGGCGAGCAGGGCGCGACCGCGATCCGCAGCTTCGAGGAGAAGGAGGGGTCGTGGTAGATGTCGATGGCCTCGGCGGTGGCGGCCAGGATCTCGTCGAGCCGCTCGACGACGACGTCCGGGGGCAGGCCGCCCTGCGACTGGCCGCGGTCCATGGAGCCGCGCGCCGGGTGGAAGCGCAGCCCGATGCTCCGCGCGGCCTCGATCTCGGCGGCGAACAGGTCGCCCCGGCCCTTGGGGAAGACGTAGTGGTGGTCGCTCGACAGGGTGCAGCCCGACAGGGCCAGGTAGCCGAGCCCGGCGGAGGCGGCGCCGTGCACGACCTCGGCGTCCATGGCCGCCCACACCTGGTAGAGCGCCACCAGCCATTCGAAGAGCGTGGCGTCCTGCGCCAGGCCCTGCGAGGCCCACTGGTAGAGGTGGTGGTGGGTGTTGACCAGGCCGGGGGTGGCCAGCATGCCGCGCCCGTCGATGCGCTCACCGGGTACGGCGTGCGCCTGGGTCATGGGGCCGAGGTCGGCGATCCTGTCGCCCTCGATGCGGATGTAGCCGGACTCGATCTCGGCGCCCGCGACCGGGGCGATGTAGACGTTTTCGATGATCACGAGCTGACGGCCTTCCGCGAGGCGGCGAGCCGTACGGCGTCGAGGATCTTCTCGTAGCCCGTGCAGCGGCACAGGTTGCCCGCCAGGGCCTCGCGGATCTCGGCGTCGGACGGGTCCGGCACGCGGTCGATGAGGTCGTGCGCCTGCACGATCAGGCCCGGGGTGCAGAAGCCGCACTGCACCGCCCCGCACTCCACGAAGGCCTCCTGCACGGGGTCGAGCCCGTCCTCGGTGGCCAGGCCCTCCACGGTCCGCACCGTGCGCCCCTCGACCTGCCCGGCCGCGACCAGGCAGGAGCACACCGGCGTGCCGTCCAGGTAGACCGTGCACGATCCGCACTCGCCCTGCTCGCAGGCGTTCTTCGAGCCGGGCAGCCCGACGCGCTCCCTGAGCACGTACAGCAGGCTCTCGCCTTCCCAGACGTCGTCGACGGCCTCGGCGCGGCCGTTGACGGTGAAGTTCACTCTCATGCCGCACGAACCTTCCGGTAGTCGTTCCAGGCCCAGGTCAGGGTCCTGCGGGCCATGACCGCCAGGGCGTGCCTGCGGTAGTCGGCCGTGCCGCGCACGTCGTCGATCGGCGAGGCGGCGGCCGCGACGAGCTCACCGAAGCGGCGCAGCACCTCGGGATCCATGCGCGCCTCCCAGTCGAGCGACTCGGCGAGGAACGCCTCCGCTTCGAGGGCCCTGCGCGGCGTGGGCGCGGCCGAGCCGATGCCGGTGCCGACGCGCCGCTCCGAGGGGTGCAGGGCGACGGCGAAGGAGCAGACCGCGATGACCATGGCGTTGCGGGTGCCGACCTTGGAGAAGTACTGCGGCCCGTCGGCGGGCTTCATCCAGAACGCCCTGATCAGCTCGTCCGGCCGCAGCGCCGACTTCTTGACCCCGAGGTAGAACTCGTGGGCGGGGATCATGCGGGTGCCGGCGGCCGAGGCCACCTCGATGATCGCGTCGCCGGCCAGCAGCGGCGGGTGGCTGTCGCCGGCGGGCGAGGCCGCGCCGAGGTTGCCGCCGACGGTGCCGCGGTTGCGGATCTGCGGCGAGCCGACCGTGCGCGCCGCCTGGGCCAGCCCGGGCAGCTCGTGGCCGAGCTCGGCGATGATCTGCACGTACGGCACGCCGGCGCCGACCC
This sequence comes from Nonomuraea soli, assembly GCF_013761175.1. GTDB lineage: Bacteria > Actinomycetota > Actinomycetes > Streptosporangiales > Streptosporangiaceae > Nonomuraea > Nonomuraea soli. Next base: position 932,844 of record NZ_JACDUR010000001.1, on the reverse strand, counting down.
GGTAGGAGCCGTCGATCCGCTCCCAGGTGAACAGCTCGGGCACCTGGTTGAGGTCGAGCAGCGCGGCGGGCCTGTGCACGTCGAAGTTGATCTCGACCATGACGTCGGTGCCACCCTGGATGGGTACGGCGCCGGGCGTCCCGGCCTTCATGGCCAGTGCCTCGTCCCAGCTCGAAGGTCGCAGAAAGTCCATGCCCGTCACTCCCACGCCTGTCCGGCGTCAGGGGCGTCCTCGCGCAGCACCGTGCCCTCGATCAGCCCGTAGGGCCGGTCGGCCGCGTAGAACACCTCGTTGTCGTTGTCGAGTCCGAAGGGCTCCAGATCCACCAGGAAGTGGTGCTTGTTCGGCATCGCGAACCTGATCTCGCACACTTCGGGCCTGGCCTCCAGGGCCCGCCGCCCCATCGCGTACAACGTCTGCTGCAGGGACAGGCTGTGCGTGTCGGCGAAGGCCTCCAACAGGAGTTTCCGCACTTCAGCGTATGATTTCCCGAAATCCACGTCGGTAACGGAGTGCCGCCACCGCGCCGTCACCGCGGTGGCGAGGATGCGGTCGGTGGTCGGCTTCAGTGTCGTGTAGCCGTCGACGATGTAGCCGTGGAACTCCGAGCCGGTGGAGTTGAGCACCACCAGGTCCTTCAGCCCCGACACGACGCTGACCGAGCCGTCGCGGTCGTAGTGCACGACGCAGGTGCGCACCTCCTGGCCGGTGCGGACGAAGGAGTGGCCGGTCGCCGGGATGCGCTCCCAGGCGTACTCCTCGATCTCGACCCTGGCGTGGTGGATGGTGGGCTGGCTGTCGACGTAGTGGCGGGCCAGCAGCAGCGCGAAGTCCTCGATCTGGTCGACGCCGTGCCGCCTGGCGAAGGCGTAGACGGTGTTCTTCTGCGTGTCGGTGGGCAGCACCGCGGCGTTGTCGCCGGTCAGGTGCACCGACTCCATCTCGCCGGAGAGCGAGGAGGAGACGTTGATGTCCTTGAGGTGGTGGACGTCGCCGTCGCGGACGACCCGCACCAGGCGGGTCTCGGCTTTGCCGTACCTGTTGGGGCCTAGGAGGAGGGTCACGGTTCAGCTCCCGCGGTAGGTGGAGTAGGCGAAGGGGCTCAGCAGCAGGGGGACGTGGTAGTGCTGGGCGGGGTCGTCGATCCGGAAGGTGATGATCACCTCGGGGTAGAAGTCCTGGTAGGGCAGGTCGGTGAAGATCACCCGGTGGACTCCTGGGCCCGGATTCCAGCCCTTGACGCGGCCGTCCTCGTCGGTGCGGCCCTCGGCGACGGTCTGCCCCTCGTGCTCCAGCCGTACGTGCACGCCCTGGGCCGGGCGGCCGCTAGCCGCGTTCAGAACATGACTGGAGAAACTCACAGCATCTTCGCCAATCGCAGTCGGGTGATCTTGGCCAGTTCCTCGCGGACCACGGCCTGCTCGGCCTCGGCGTCGTTGAGCAGCCGCTCGCGCAGCCGCGCCAGCATCTCCTCACCGCTCAGGCCGGTCGCGCAGATCAGGTACACGTGGCCGAACCGCTCCTCGTAGGCCTTGTTGCCCTCGGCCAGCTCGGCGCGCGTGCCGTCGGTCACGCCCGACTGCTCCTGGCGCGACCAGGCGGCCTCACGGTCGGCGCCTGCGGCGCGCTCCCCGATGCGCGGGTGGGCGGCCAGCGCCTCCAGCACGTCCGGCCACTCCAGGCCGCGCACGGCGGCGTCGGCCACGGTCGTCAGCTGGGCCAGGTCCCGGTAGGGGCGCAGGGCGGCCACATGCCGGGCGAAGGCCCGGGAGGCGCAGCAGGTCAGCAGGTCCTGCTCGGTTGGAGCGATCGGCATGCCAGCAGTACACACATGCCCGGCATGCCCGGTCCAGCGGCGAGAACTCCGAAACAGCCCAAGGCTTGGCCTGGCCCTTTCGTGTCATGCTCCAAGTTCTTTGCACGTTCACCTGTGCGTTACTAATAGACATGCGACTGCAAGCCCTGCTCGAGATGCCCGAGCTCGGCCTGTCCGCGCTCAGCGGGCACGACGAGCTGGCCCGCCCCATCCGCTGGGTGGTGACGACCGACCTGCTCGATCCCGGCCGCTACCTGACCGGTGGAGAGCTGGTGCTGACCGGGCTCGTCTGGCGCACCCGCCCGGCCGACAGCGAGACCTTCGTGGCGGCCCTGGCCCGCGCCGGCGTGTCGGCGCTGGGCGCGTGCGAGGCCTCCAGCGGCGAGCTGCCCGCCGACCTGGTCGAGGCGTGCGCCCGCCATCGGGTGCCGCTCTTCCACGTGCCCCAGGCGCTCGGGTTCGCCGAGGTCACCGAGCACATCGTGCGGCGGTTGTCGGGCGAGCGGGCCTCCGACGTCAAGGCCGTGCTCGACCGGCACCGGCAGCTCGTCTCGGGCGCCGGGCTTGATCCCGTGCTGGAGATGATCGGCCGCGACCTGGGCATGCGGTGCGCCGTGCTGACGGCGTCGGGCCGGGTCGTGTCGGGCAACGCCGAGCTGGCCGCGGACGCCGCGGCCATGCTGGCCCGCGTCTTCCTCACCGCCAAGCGCATGCCGTGCGTGCGCGGCGGCTACTCGATCTTCCCGGTCGACGAGCAGACCACCTCGCGGGTGGCCGACTGGTTCGTCGCCTTCGAGGGTTCCTACGACGACTGGCCGGAGGAGCGGCAGGCGCTGGCGGGCGAGCTGGCGGCCGTGGCGGCGCTGGAGCGGGTGCGGCAGGACGACCGGCTCAGCCCGGAGGGCCGCATCGCCCAGGAGCTGGTGCGGCTCGTGCTGACCGACGGCAAGCCCAGCGACATCCTGCCCAGGCTGGAGGTCACGGGGCTGGCCGGCGCCGAGGGTTTCGTCGCCGTCGCCGCCCAGGCCAGCGGGGGCTCCGACGGCGGTCTGCGTCCCGGCGAGCTGCGCTCGGTGGTGCGCGAGATCCTGTACGGCGGAGCCGCAGCGGCACCCGGGGCACATCCGATACACCCGGTGATCGGCGTCATCGAGGACGAGGCGATCGCTCTCATCCCCGCAGCCGACGCCGAGCTGACCACCCGCATCCGCGCCGCCGTGCACGCCCTGGCGCCCGGGCTCGGCGGCACCCGGCTCACCGTCGGCGTCAGTGGCGTGGCTCCCGTGGAGGGCCTGCGCGGCGCGGTCGAGGAGGCCCGCTACGCGCGGCGCATGGCCGAGGGCCGGCCGGTCTCGGCGTCGGGCCCCGACGCGGTCGTCGGCCACGACGAGCTGGCCACCCACGTGCTGCTGCTGGCCAGCGTCCCCGACGACGTGCGCCACATGTTCCGGGTGCGCCTGCTCGACCCGTTGCGCTCCTACGACCAGGTGCACCGCGCCGAGCTGGTGCGCACCCTGGAGGCCTTCCTGCAGTGCTCGGGCTCCTGGACCAGGTGCGCCGAGCTGCTGCACGTCCACGTCAACACGCTGCGCTACCGCATCCAGCGCATCCAGGACCTGACCGGCCGCGACCTGTCGCGCCTGGAGGACCGGGTGGACTTCTTCCTGGCCCTCCGCCTGGGCTGATGCTCCGTGGTACGGTGCGTCCGTGCGAGCACTTTTCTGCGCATTCCTGGCTTTCGCCACCCTGGCGGCGTGCTCCACGGCCCAGGAGCCGCCGAGCCGCCCGAGCAACCCGCTCCTGCGGGCGGAGCTGCTGAAGATGCTCGACGAGGACCAGCTGACCCGCACGGCCGAGGTCACCGACGAGCAGTTCGACCGCGTCGAGAAGGCCAACACCGCCCGCATGAAGCAGGTCCTCGACCAGTACGGCTGGCCGGGGTGGGCCATGGTGGGCAAGGACGGCTCCACGGCCGCGTGGGCGCTCGTCCAGCACGCCGACCTCGACCCCGACTTCCAGCGGCGCGGCCTCGGCCTGCTGCGCAAGGCCGTGGAGGCGGGTGACGCCTCCAAGGGCGACCTGGCCTACCTCACCGACCGGGTCAGGGTGAAGGACAACAAGCCCCAGGTGTACGGCACGCAGTGGGAGACCGACGCCCAGGGGAAGTGGAAGCCGCAGATCGGCATCGAGAACGAGGCCGAGGTCGACAAGCGCCGCGCCGAGGCGGGACTGCGGCCGCTGGCGGAATATCTGAAGGAGCTCCAGGGCATCTCCTAGACTTGGCGCCATCATGAGCTCTCACACATCACTGATCGGCGGACACGTGTCCGTCGCGGGCGGCCTGGCGACAGGCGGCCTGAAGTACATGGCCGACATCGGCGCCGAGATGATGCAGGTGTTCGTCACCAATCCCCGCGCCTGGGCGCTGACCGAGGGAAAGTCCGACGAGGACGCCAAGCTCGCCGAGTCGGGAGTGGAGAGCTACATCCACCTCCCCTACCTGGTCAACTTCGGCTCGCCCAACCCCGAGACGCTGGCCAACTCGATCGCGCTGACCCGCTACACGCTGCGGCGCGGCGTCGAGACCGGCGCCAAGGGCGTGGTGGTGCACACCGGCAGCGCCGTCTCGCAGCCGCGCGACGACGCCATGCGCCAGCTCCACGAGCACCTGCTCCCCCTGCTGGAGGAGATCCCCGACGGCGGCCCCGACCTGCTGCTGGAGCCGATGGCCGGTCAGGGGGCGATGCTCTGCGCGACCGTGCAGGATCTCGAGCCGTACCTGGCGGCGCTCGACTGGCACCCGAAGGCGGGTGTCTGCTTCGACACCTGCCACGCCTTCGCCGCCGGCCACGACCTCGCCGCCGAGGGCGGGGTGGCCGAGACGCTCGACGCGCTGCACAAGATCGCGCCGGGCCGGCTCAAACTGATCCACGCCAACGACTCCAAGGACGTCTGCGGCGCCAAGAAGGACAGGCACGAGAAGATCGGCCAGGGCCACATCGGCGAGCGCGCCTTCGCCGAGCTGTTCGCGCACCCGGTGGCGGCGGGCATCCCGTTCTGCATCGAGACGCCGGGCAAGGCCGACGACTACCGGGTCGACATCGCGTTGCTGAAGTCTCTGCGCGACGCGTGACGAGGACGCCTCCCTGGCATCGGGTCACCCCGGCCAGGGAGGCGTCCTCGTGCACGTCCTGCTCGTCGGCGGCTGTCGCCCGCCCTGGCCCCGTGAACCCCCGGGGTCGTGCCTGTGAAGGGATGTCCGCCCCGCGATCCGGCCGCCCCCGTTTGGCCGGATCGCGGTCCTTTCCGCGGCCCGGCGGACATCCCTCCACGGCTCGGTCGCCGGGCCCTACCCCCCGGTTGAGGGCCCGGCGACCGTGGCGGCCCCGAGGGCCGCCGTGGATCCGACGCAAGGGGCCTGTCCTGAGCCTGTGGCTCCGTGCCCCCCCATTGCGGCGGTGTGGCTTCCGATGCGTAGACACTACGGTCGCGATCTTGGAAGCGAACCCCGGTTTCGGCACAGCTCGCCCAACGGTCTGTAGTCATCGACATACGGAGAGTGTCAGAACGACGAGCGGGCATCCTGGCGCGACGAGCGGTCTTCCGGCCAGTGCATGCGCGCCATGAGCGCATCCACGTTCCCCGGCACCCGACCCCGCGTGACCAGCGACGTCACGACCATCGCCACGAACGCCGCCGGCACCGAGAACGCCGCCGGATAGGCCGCCGCGAGCCCTGCCTTCAAGCCCACCAGATCGGCGTAGACAAGGGTCAGAGTCAGGCCGCCCCCGACCACGAACCCGGCCACCACCCCGGCGGCCGTCAGCCGGCGCCACCAGATCCCCAGGACCAGCAGGGGGCAGAAAGTGGCCGCGGACAGGCTGAAGCCGACCAGGACGAGCAGGACCGAGCTGCCGGGGCTCGTGAGCGCCGCCATGCCCAGGGCCGCCACCGCGACCACCGCGACGGCCACGCGGAAGGAGGTGACCGAGACCCGGCTGACGCACGAGGAGACCGCGCCGCCCACCGCCACCAGGACTCCGCAGGAGGTGGCCAGGAAGGCGGCGAAGGCCCCCGCGGCCAGCAGGCCGGTCAGCACGTTGCCCGCCGCGCCCGGCAGCATCATGGACGGCAGCAGCAGCACGACCTCGTCGGAGTGCGCGTCGGGCACGTGCACCCGCCCGAGGATGCCGTACAGCGGCGGGACGAGGAAGAAGACGCCCAGCAACACCTGCGCGGCGACGATGGAGCGGCGGGCGCTGCGCCCGTCGGGGTTGGCGTAGACGCGCACCACGATGTGCGGCAGCCCCATGGTGCCCAGCGCGCAGGCCAGCAGCACGGTCAGGATGCCCGGCAGCGACGGGTCCCCCGCCCCGGCCAGGGTGCCCGCCCCTTCGTACGGCCCGGCGAACCCGGCCACCCGCAGCGGCTCCGGCGCCGCCAGGCAGCGCCAGGTGCACCACAGCACCAGGGCGCAGCCGGTGAAGACGACGAGCTTGAGCCAGAACTGCGTCGCCTGCACCCGGGTGACGCTCCGCATGCCCCCGGCCAGCGCGATCCCGACCGCGGGCACCGCCACCGCCAGCCAGCCGCCCCACGCGGGCAGCCCGGTCAGCAGGCGCAGCACCACGCCCGCGGCGTGGAACTGGGCGACCAGGTAGACCAGCCCGATCACCAGCACCGTGCAGGTCGTCAGGCGCCGCAGGCCGGAGGAGCCGAAACGCCACTGGGCGAAGTCGGAGAGCGTGTAGGTGCCGGAACGGCGCAGTGGCGCCACGACCAGGGCGAGCAGGACCACGAACCCGGCGGCGGCGCCAACCGGATACCAGAGCATCTGGGAGCCGTGGGTGGCGATCAGCCCGGCCAGGCCCAGGCAGGCGGCGGCCGAGGTGTATTCGGAGCTGATCGCCGCGCCGTTGCGCAGGGGCGGCACGGCGCGGGCGGCCAGGTAGAACTGCTCCACCGTGGCGTAGCGGCGGGGCCGTACCATCCCGACAACGACCGACAGGACCAGCACCGCGGCGACGCCGGCCAGCACCGCGGCGAGCATCAGCGTTCCAGACGCTCGGCGCGCCGCAGCTGCCACACCGCTATGGCCATCCACAGCGGTTGCGCGGCGAGCGTGAGCACCGCCCAGCCGGTGGGGCCGTCGAGCGCGGCGACCAGCAGCGGCAGGCCGACCAGGACCCCGAGGACCACGGCGACGGTGGCCAGCGCCTGGCGCAGCTGGGCGGCCTTGACGCGGGCCACGCTCAGCGGGTCGTGGCCGTGCGGATCGGCGGCACGTTCGAGGACGACGCGGCCGACGGGGGCCGGGCGCCGCTCGACGGTCACGCGCTTCACGACACCAGCCCCGCCCTGAACTGGTGGACCAGTTGCTCGCGCACCTGGCGGGTGTGACGGCGGCTGACCGGCAACGTCTCGGTGCCCACGGTCAGCAGCACCCGTCCCTGCTCGAAGCGCAGTTCGGTGACGTGGCGCGCCGAAACCAGCGTGCTGCGGTGCACGCGGATGAAGCCCGCGCTCGCCCAGCGCCGCTCCAGCGCGGCCAGCGACATGCGCACGAGGTAGCTGCCGTCGCCGGTGTGCAGGCGCACGTAGTCGCCCTTGGCCTCGGCGAACCAGACCGCCTGCTGCGGCACGAAGCGGATGCGCCCGCCGAGCTCCACGGGGATCACGTCGTCGGGTCCGGTGTCGGCCACCGGCGCCGTGACCGCTTCGAGCCTGCGGACGGCCTCGGCCAGCCGCTCGGCCCGCACCGGCTTGAGGAGGTAGTCGACCGCGCGCAGCTCGAAGGCCTGCACCGCGCTGTCGTCGTGGGCGGTGACGAAGACCAGCCGGGGCGGATCGGGGAAACCGCCGATCATCCTGGCCAGGTCGAGGCCGTCGAGGCCCGGCATGCGGATATCGAGAAAGACTCCGTCGATCCGCTCGCCCGCGCCGATCATCGCCACCATGTCCTGCAGCGCGCTCACCCCGTCGGAGGCGGTCACGACGTGCTCCACCCGTGAGTCGCGGCGCAGAAGGTAGGCGAGCTCCTCCAGGGCCGGCACCTCGTCATCGACGGCGAGCACGCGCAGCATGCCCACCAACCTGCCGCAAGAGCGCGTCCTTCACAAGCGACTCGCCTACGTTGGGTAAAAGTTTGACTACAAAGAGCTAGGTGGAGGTCTTGGGGATGCGCAGGAGCACCTTGGTGCCCGCCCCGGGAGCCGTCTCCACGACGAGCCCGTAGTCCTCGCCGTAGATCTGGCGCAGCCGCACGTCGACGTTGGCCAGGCCGATGCCGCCCTCGCGGCGGGTGTCGCCGTCGAGCAGGTCTCGGGCGCGTTCCGGGTCCATGCCGACCCCGTCGTCCTCGACGCTGATGCCCACCTCGGGGCCGGCGTCGCGCACCACCACCCGGACCTCGCCTCCCATGCCGTGCTTGATGGCGTTCTCGACCAGCGGCTGCAGGCACAGGAACGGCACGGGCACCGGCAGGACCTCGGGCGGGACCTGGACGGTGAAGCGCAGCCGGTCGCCGAAGCGGGCACGTTCGAGCAGCAGGTAGCGGTCGACGCAGGTCAGCTCGTCGGCCAGGGTGGTGAAGTCGCGGGTGCGGCGCAGGGCGTAGCGGGCGAAGTCGGCGAAGTCGAGCAGCAGGTCGCGGGCGCGCACCGGGTCGGTGCGCACGAAGGAGGCGATCGTGGTCAGGGCGTTGTAGATGAAGTGCGGGGAGATCTCGGCGCGCAGCGCGCGCATCTCCGCCTCGACGGCCTGCCGCCTGGAGGAGTCGAGCTCGGCCAGCGCCTCCCGCCGCGCCGCGTCGAGCTCGGCCAGCTCCAGCTGCCCGCCGATCCATCGCGCGACCTCGGTGACCGTGCGCACGAGCGCCCCGTTGACCTCGGCGTCATAGGCGGCCAGGGCGCCCACCGTACGCCCGGCCACGGCCAGCGGCACCGCTACGGAGGCGCCCGTCACCTGGGGGCGGCCCGAGGCCAGGGCCTGCCGTACCTGCGCGAGGACGTCGCCGCCGCACGGGCCGTCGGAGGCGAGCGCCGCCTCCGTGGAGGTCAGCGCGACGGCCTCGGTGCCCAGCAGGCAGCGCAGGTGCCGTACGGCCTTGCGGGCCGAGTCGCGGGTGAGGCCGTCGCGCAACGACGGGCCCGCCAGGGCGGCGATGTGGAGCGTGGTGAAGGTGGCCTCGTCCTTCCATCCACCGGAGGGCAGGTGGGGGCGGCGGCGCGAGAGCAGCAGGCCGCACCCGAACGCGATCGCGACAAGGGCCACCCAGGCCGGGGTCGACATGCGGGTAACCGTAGCGGCGTTTGCCCTCTGTAGCGGGACGAATACCTAAGGTGGGCCCTCGCCTGGTTCCTCCTGGTAGGAGTAACGCTGCTCCCGCCAGGGGTCGGCCACGTTGTGGTAGCCGCGCTCCTCCCAGAATCCGCGCCGGTCCTCCAGGAGGTATTCGATGCCGCGCACCCATTTGACGCTCTTCCAGGCGTACAGGTGCGGGACCACGATGCGCAGCGGGAAGCCGCGGTCGGCCGTCAGGGGCTTGCCGTCGAGCTCGGTGACGAGCAGGGTGCCGTCGGCCGTCAGGTCGCTCATGCGGATGTTGGCGCTGTAGCCGTACTCCGCCCAGATCATGACGTGCCTCACGCCGGGATCGGGCGGCGCGATCTTCAGCAGGACGGCGGGGTCCACCCCGCCCCACTCGTTGCCCATGATCGAGAACCGGGTGACGCAGTGGAAGTCGGCCAGGGCAGCGGTCTTGGGCAGCTGATCGAAGTCGGGCCAGGTGAAGACGTGTTCCCGGCCGTCGGCGGTGGCGCCGAAGACGCGGAAGTCCCACTTGTCGGGCTTGAACTCCGGCACCCTTCCGTAGTGAATGACGGGCCTCCCACGAGGAACGTACTGGCCCGGGGGCAGGCGCGACTCTTCGCTCTTGGCCTCACTCACCCTGGCCATACTGCCACCGGGGGTCGGGGGAGGCTGCAGCGGGCTGCCGTTGTACTCACGGGTAACTTGAGTACTTCCCCTCATGTGCCGCCATATCGCGCTGAATCAGCATGTGACCATGACTTCGACGACAAAGCCGATCCAGCCCACCAGCACCACCGCGTTCTATCTGCAGGCCGTGATCTCCTTCGGCCTCGCCCTCGTCGCCGTCGCCCTCGGCATCGCCTACCTGCCGGCCGACGCCTGGGTCCGCGGCTTCCTCGCCGTGGGCATGCTCTACCTGGTCACCTCCAGCTTCATGCTCGCCAAGGTCGTGCGCGACCGTCAGGAGCTGTCGACGGTCTCCACGCGCGTCGACCAGGCCCGGCTCGACAAACTGCTCGCCCAGCACGATCCGTTCAAAGTGGACGCGTGATACATCTGGAGGCGTGTCTCCATACCTCGAGGGACCGGACGGGCTCCGCGTCGAGCCCGTCCAGCTGAAGGCAGGCAGCCTTCACCTGCTCATGGCCCAGATCCGCGAGCCGGGGGCCCAGCCAGGAGAGGTCTGGTACCGGATCACCCGGCGCGGAATGGCCCTGGGGGTGCCGGGCTACTACCAGCTGCACGAGCTGGAGGAGATCGTGAACCTGGCCGATCTGCACGCGCCGGAGGAGGGCACCGCGACCGGGACCGCCTGAGCGTTCACCCGGCCGACACCCTCGCCAGCCCTTCCCACGCCGCCGCCGTCATCGGCTGCTGCGCGCCCAGCACCGCCTCCATCCGCTCGGCCACGCGCCCGTACTCCCGCCGCGCCTCCTCCCGCTCGCCCGCCGCCTCGTAGGCCGCGGCCAGCCCCAGACGGGTGATCAGCGTGTCCGGGTGATCGGCCCCCACCACCCGCTCCTGATCGCCCAGCACCCGCTCGAACAACACGATCGCCGCCCCCGTACGCCCGGCGCCCGCGCACGCCTGAGCGAGCCGCCCGCGCGACACCAGCGTCTCCGGATGGGACTCGCCCAGCACCCGCCCCTGGTCGGCGACCACCGCCTCGAAGAGCGCGACCGCCTCCTCGTGCCGCCCCGCCCCGGCATGGGCGAGCGCCTGGTTGAAGCGCGTGATCAGCGTCGCCGGATCGTCCGGGCCGAGGACCCGCGCCTGGTCGGCCACCACGCTCTCGAACAACTCCGGCGCGAACCGCCCCGCGCCGCTGAGCGACGAGGCGAGCCTGGCCCTGGAGTGCAGCGTGTCGGGATGGCCGGAGCCCAGCACCCGCGCACGATCGGCGACCACCTGCCCGAACCGCTCGACGGCCTCCTCGAAGCGGCCGGCGAACTCGTGCGCCGTCGCCAGCCGGTGCCGCGCCTCCAGGACGCGGGGATCGTCCTGGCCGTGCAGCCGCGCCCACCCCTCGGCCACCTCCCGCAGGATCGGGGCCGCCCTCAGGCCGTCGTTGAGGTAGAGGAAGTGTTGCGCGACCGCCTGCCGTACCTCCAGGACCAGCTCCGCGGCCGCGTCGCCTCTCGGGCCGCCTCTCGGGCCGCCTCTCGTGTCGCCTTTCGTGTCGCCTTTCGTGTGCTGCCAGAGTGCCGCCGCGTGCCCGTCGACCGCGTTGATGTACGGCAGGCGCCGCCAGGTGTCCTCGTCGGCCACCTCCCGGATCCCGAGCAGGCGCCGCCCCGCACGTTCCACCGTCGCGGCGAGCGAGCCCTCGCTCTCCCTGACGACGCGCTGTACCAGCCGGTGCACGACCACGGTCGAGCCGTCGCGGCTGAAGCTGATCAGCGACTGCCCCGCCAGCTCCGTCAGCCGCTCGCCCTCCAGGAACTCCGTCCCCACCCCGGCGGGCGCCATCACCGACAGCTCCGCCAGCAGCTCGCGCGATGCGCGGCCCACCGCGCGCAGCGACAGCAGGATCGCCTGCGCCACCCCCCTCGGGTACGGCTCGCCCGAAGGCCGCTCCAGCAGCCGGTCCACCGGCTCGGCGCGCAGCCGCGCGATGTAGGCGCTGTAGGGGAGCCTCGGCGGGCCCACCATGCACGCCGCCGCCACGGCCAGCGCCAGCGGCAGCCGGTCCAGCTCCCGCACCAGCGCCCGCGCGGCGGCCACGTCGCCCGGCCCGACTCGCTCCCGAAGGTAGGCCAGCGCCTCCCCCGCCGTGAACCGGTCGACGACGACGGGCTCGGCGACCCGTTCGAAGGCGTGCGTGTTCGTGGTGATCAGCACCCGGGTCCCGCCGGTGGCGGGCAGCAGCGCCGCGACCTCGTCCGGATCGGCCGCGCTGTCCAGGACCAGCACGTACGGCTCGCGCCGCCCGGCCAGCCAGCTCCTGACCTTGCGCCGGACCTCCTCCGGGCCGTCGCCCTCGCGCAGCAGGCCGAGCTCCCCCGCCATCTCCGCGAGCGCCGCCGTGAGCGGCTCCGCGGCCAGCCACGCGACGGGAACGCCGTCGTCGAGACACGTCCTGGCGTAGGCGGCGGCCAGCTGGGTCTTGCCCACGCCCTTGCCGCCGATGAGGCAGCAGGGGCGGCCGGAGGCGAGGATCTCCTCGATCCGGTCACGCAGGCCGGGCCGCTGTTGGAAGGCCCTGGGCCGGCGCGGCACCTCCCCGATCGCGGCGGCGCCGCCTTCCGGCCTCACCGGTTCTCGCACCGGAGCCCGCCTGGACTCCCCCGCCCCCGCCCAGATCGCCAGCGGGGTCGCCGGCAGGAGCACCACCAGCCCCACCACGATCCCGGTGGTGTCGAGATCCATGCCCCCGGCGACGCACGCCCACCACGCCAGCCCACCCGTGGCCAGCGGTGCGAGGGTCGCGATCAGAACGCGTGACCGTCTCACACCGACGAAGGTTTCACAGGCCGGGCGGGCGCACCATGCACAAGCTCACACTCGAGATCAAGAGCCTTCGTCCCGCACCGGCAGCGCCGGGTAGTCGGTGATGGGGTACAGCCCCACGGCGAACCCGTAGGTCGTCTCACCCGAGCGAGGCAGGTGGTCGAACTCCTGCACCAGCTCCTTGATCCGGTGCCAGAACGCCGTGGCGTGCTCCTCCGGAATCCGGGCGTGCCGGATGAACGCCCACAGCCGGTGCGCCTGGAACGCCGCCGCGGACTCCTTCGCCGCCACCTCGAAGTCGTTGAAGTCGAGCGGCATCGTCCCCCCGTCGGCGGACTCGCCGACGCCGACGTAGAACATGCGTGCCGTACGGCCGTAGTAGCGCTCCTCCAGCGCCCGCACCCGCCGGGTCCGCACCACGCGCAGCAGCCCCGCCTCGGCCAGGACGTTGACGTGGTGCGCGACCGTGCCCTTGGGCCGCCTGACCGCGGCGGCCAGCTCCGTCACGGTCGCGGCGCGCTCGTGCAGGAGGCCGAGGATGGTGGTCCGCAACGGATCGCCGATGGCTCTGACCTGCGCCGGAGTGGTCAGCTCGATCACCTCGGCCAGGTCGTAGTCCGGGACGGCCGGATCGCCCTCCGGAACCGGTGGATTGCTGGACATGGTGCGATTAGTCTAGCCTCATCGATCGTTCGGGATTTCCCGGACGTTCAGCATTTGCCGGATGAAAGGCGACCCTCATGACCGAGGTCCTGCTGTTCCACCACGTCCAGGGCCAGACGGCCGGCTTCCTCGACTTCGCCGGTCAACTGCGCCGCGCCGGCCACACCGTGCACACGCCCGACCTCTTCGACGGCCGCACCTTCGCCACCCTGGACGACGGCCTGTCCCACGCCCGCGAGGTCGGCTTCGCCACCCTCCTGGAGCGCGGCACCCGCGCCGCCGACCCGTTGCCGGGCGAGCTCGTGTACGCGGGCTTCTCGCTCGGCGTCATGCCCGCCCAGAAGCTCGCCCAGACCAGGCCGGGGGCACGGGGCGCCCTGTTCTTCGAGGCGTGCCTGCCCGCCTCCGAGTTCGGCGCCTCCTGGCCCGACGACCTGCCGGTCCAGATCCACGGCATGGACGCCGACCCCAGCTTCGCCGGCGAGGGCGACCTCGACGCCGCCCGCGACCTGGTCGCCTCGGCCAAGCGCGGAGAGCTGTTCCTCTACCCGGGCGATCGGCACCTGTTCTCCGACAGCAGCCTGCCCACCTACGACGCCGACGCCTCGGCGGCGCTGACGCGGCGCACCCTCGCCTTCCTCGCCGCCATCGACTGACGGCCGGGCCCTCTACACTTTGTCCGGCAATGACCCATTCCCGCCGCTTCACCGCCGCTCTTGCGACGGTCATCCTCATCGCCCTGGCCGCCGCCGCCTACCTGGCCACGCGCACCCCGGGCTCACCGGAACAGACCGCCACCGCCTTCCTGTCGGCATGGCAGCGTGGGGATCTGGCGGCCATGAGAGCCCAGGTGGTCGAAGCGCCACGGTCCTTCGACCAGGCCTACGCGGCCTTCACCGAGGGCGCCCAGGTCAGGCGGATCACGGTCGGGGAGATTGGCCTGCGCGCCAAGGAGCACCTCAACGTCGGCGAGGCAGCCACGTACCTGGTGACCTTCTCCGTCACCCTCGACGGCCCGGTGCCCTACTCCTACCAGGGAGAGTTCGAGGTCATCGAGTTCGACCGCGCCTGGAAGGTCACCTGGTCGCCGACGGCGATCCACCCCGGGCTGCAGGAGATCGGCTCCAGCGAGGTGCGCTCCGTCCGGGTGGTCCGGCAGCCGGACGGCTCGTCCCGCCTGGTCCTCCTGGAGCAACGGGCGCCGGGAGAACAGGCGGGGGCGCTGTTCGAGAGGGAGGGGTTGAAGCTGGTCGCCACGCTGGCGCAGCGTGACGCCGGCGGTTAGGTCTTTACTGTCAGGAGCAGCCAAGCCCGGCCCTGACCCGCTCGTCGCGAGACGCAGCCACCTCGACTCCGCTCCCCCCGGTTACCCGCCCGCCGGCTTCCCCCAGCGAACACCCCGTGCGCTCAGAGGGTGTACTCCTGGATCGAGTCCGCCAGCTGCACGCACAGCTCCTCGGCATCCAGCCGCTTCTCGATCTGCTTCAGATCCTCGATCTTCGCCCGCGTCTCGGCGCGCTTGGGCGCCAGCAACGAGCAGCAGTCCTCGTCCGGCAGCTCCGAGATCTCCAGTGTCCCGATACGCCGGGCCTCGGCCATGATCTCCGTCTTGTCCCAGCCCACGAGCGGCCGCAGGATCGGCAGCTCGACCGCGTTGTCCTGGGCGGTGATGTTGGCCAGGGTCTGGGAGGAGACCTGCCCGAGCGCGTCACCGGTGATGAGGGCCTCGGCCCTGATGCGGTGCGCCACCTCTTCCGCGGTCTTCAGCATCAGCCGCCGCTGGGCGATCACGGCCAGGCGGTCCTGACCGGAGGTGCGGATCGACTGCTGGGCCTTGCCGAACGGCACCACCCACAGCCGCGACCTGCCCTGGAAGCGGTCGAGCTTGCGCACCAGGGCGTACGCCTTGTAGATCGACTCGCTCGTCGTGAACGGGATGCCGGAGAAGTGCAGGAAGTCGACGTGGAGGCCGCGACGCATCATGCGGTAGGCGGCGACCGGCGAGTCGATGCCGCCGGACATGAGGACCAGGGCGCGGCCGCTGATGCCGACGGGCAGGCCGCCCTGGCCGGGCAGGCCGTCGGTGAAGACGAAGACCTCGTCGCGGTCGACCTCGACGTAGATGCTGAGCTCGGCGTTCTTCAGGTCGACCGGCAGCTTGAACTCGTCGTTGATGGTGCCGCCGACCATGCGGTCGAGCTCGGCGGAGGTAAGCGGGAAACGCTTGTCGCGGCGGCGCGACCGTACGCGGAAGGAGGCGCCGCGGGCGGTCTCGGGGCGGTCGCGCACCAGCTCGACGGCGGCCTTCACGACCGAGTCGGGATCCTTGGCCACGCGCCAGGCGCGGTGGATCCAGATGGTGCCGGGCACGTCGGTGACGCGCTGCGCGATGGCGTCGGCCTGCTCGACCGTGGTGCCCTCAGGCAGGAAGATCGCGATCACGCCGTGGCGGGCGCGCACGTCGACCTTCAGCTCGAACTCCTTGAGCGCCGCGCGGATGTTGCCGACCAGCCGCCGCTCGAACAGCTCGCGGTTCTTGCCTTTCAGCACGAGTTCGCCCAGCTTGAGCAGAACGCATGGCTCACCCAGGGCGGACATCGTCATGACAGGGGACCTTTCCGTGGGGGACAGCCCTCCAGTCTAGTCCTCGTCCAGACCTTGCTCGATCGCATATCTGACCAGCTCGACCCGGTTGTGCAGTTGGAGCTTGTTGAGGGTGTTCTGGACATGGTTCTGCACGGTCCGGTGGGAGAGCACGAGGCGGTCGGCGATCTGCTTGTACGACAGGCCCTTGGCGACCAGGCGCAGCACCTCGGTCTCGCGGTCGGTCAGGCGCGGCCCCTCGGCGGGCGTGGGCTGCGCGGCCAGCCGCCGGTACTCCCCCAGCACCAGCCCGGCCAGCCCCGGCGTGAACACGGCGTCGCCGTCGGCCGTCCTGCGCACGGCGTCGAGGAACTCCTCCCGCTGGGCCGACTTCACCAGATATCCCGACGCACCCGCTTTGACCGCTTCGAGCACGTCTTCCTGCTCGGCGCTCGCCGACAGCACGAGCACCCGCGGAGGCTGCTCCAGCGTCGCCAGACCGCGCGCCACCTCGGCCCCCGACAGATCGGGGAGCTGCAGGTCGAGGACGACGACGTCGGGCCGTACGGCTTGCGCCACCCGCACCGCCTGCCGCCCCTCGCCCACGGCGGCGACGACCTCGTAGCCCGCCTCGGCCAGGTCCCTGGCCACACCGTCGCGCCACATCGGGTGATCGTCGACCACCATGACCCGCACCATGTCGGCAGCGTACTTCAGGGCGCCGAGGAGCAGGAGAAGGAGGTTGACCACCGGGCGAAGCGGGCGCGCAGGAAGCGGGGGCGCGGCCGCGCGGGAGGTCGGGACGCGGGAGGTCGGGACGCGGGAGCGAGCGAGGCGGGCGGCAAGTCGAGGCGCAGACCGGGCAGCGGACGCCGAGGCCGGGGCGCGGACGCCGAAGCCAAGGCGCGGAGACAGTGCGCGGAGACAGAGGTGGGCGGCGGGGAGCGGTGGCGCGCGAGGCGAGAAGAGGCGGGGGCCGGTCAAGTGGGCACGGTGATCTCGATCTCCGTCCCCTCCCCCGCCCGCGACACGACCTCCACCGACCCCCCGAGGTCCGCCACCCGCCCGAGGATCGACTGTGCCACCCCCAGGCGCCCCTGCGCCGCCGCTTCGGCCAGGCGGCCGTCCGGGATGCCGGGTCCCTCGTCCCTGATGCTGACGATCACCGTCCCCTCCCCCGACTCCGCCAGTACCCAGGCGCGGGCGTCGGCCCCGCAGTGTTCGCGGACGTTGTCGAGCGCCGCCCCCACGGCCGCGGCCGTCTCGGTGGCGACCCGGGCGGGCAGGTCGAGCGGGGTGGCGGGCGTGGAGACGGTGACGCGGGCGGTGGCGTACGGCAGCAGCAGCGTGCGCAGGTCGGTCGAGCCCTCCTCCAAGGACTGGGGCCGGGTGGCGATGAGCTGCCTGAGCGCGATCTCCTGCTCGCCCGCCAGCCGTCCGAGTTCGGCCGCCTCTCCGCCGAGTTCCTGGCCGCGCCGCTGGACGAGGGCGAGCACCTGGAGGACGGAGTCGTGGATGCCGCGGGCGAGCCGGTCGCGTTCGCGCTGGGCGGCTTCCATCTCGGCGGCGCGCTGCATGCGTTCCTCGGCCTGTTTGGCGAGCCGGGCGACGTGTCCGACGACCACTCCTGACAGGAAAAGCAGGACGGTCCCGTTGAGCAGGATGGGTACGCCCGGCACCTGCCAGCGCAGCCAGATGTCGACGGCTCCGACGATGGCGGCGGCGACGGCTCCGAGGCGGCGCCCGCCGTACACGGCCCAGGCCAGGACGGGTCCGGCGACCCAGGTGGCGGGGACGGGCATGGTGCCGGGTCCGGCCTGAAGGTCGCCTTGCACGTCGGGGGTGGCCAGGAGGCAGGCGAGGGTGACCAGCATGTCGATCGCCAGCAGCGGCCAGCGGCGCAGGGTTTCGACGGAGTAGGCGTAGATGGAGGCCGCGGTCCACAGGGCCATGAGCCCGATGACGGTCCAGCCGAGCGCGGGTTCGGCGTAGCCGTCGTGCTGGACCATCAGCGCCGCCGCGTAGGCGAGGGAGGCGACGCGGAAGACCGCGATCGCCCGCCAGAAGGGCCCCTCAATACCCATGAAAAATTCTCGCGTTTCCGACAGAGCTTCTTGACAGATAGTTGGGATATCCATGCGTGACGTACGGGATCCCCGTAAAAATCGGGAAAGGTACCTGATCGATGGGATGCACCGTTATATGTCCGTTGTCAATCATTTCATCTATGGCCCCGTGACTCCGCTGCTCGCGTATGCCATGTCATGCGTCGGATCCATGCTCGGCCTGCGCCTGACCGCCCAGGCTCACCGCAGCCGCGGGGCGACGCGTTACCGTTGGCTGGCGGGCGCCGCGATTTCGATCGGCGGCACCGGGATCTGGGTCATGCACTTCATCGCCATGATGGGCTTCGACGTCCATGGCACCACCATCCGCTACGACGTGCCGCTCACCGTCGCCTCGGCCCTGGTGGCGATAACCGTCGTGGGCGCGGGGCTCTTCCTGGTCTCGGCCGGTGAGGGCCGGCTGCCCGCCCTGCTGGGCGGCGGCCTGCTCACGGGCCTGGGCGTGGCCTGCATGCACTACCTGGGCATGTACGCGATGAACATGTCCGCGCACGTGGCCTACCGGCTGCCCACGGTGGCCCTGTCCGTGGTCATCGCCGTGGTCGCCTCCACGGTCGCGCTGTGGTTCACGGTGCGGGTCAGGAAGACGGTCTGGATCACTCTCGCCGCGGCCATCATGGGCGTGGCCGTCGCGGGCATGCACTACACCGGCATGTTCGCCATGGAGGTGACCCTGTCCGACCCGGCCGCCCATGTCGCGGGCGCCGACGCGATCGACTTCCTCGTGCCGCTCATGACCGTGGTAAGCCTCATCACCCTGACGATGCTGCTCATGGCGATCCTGTCGCCGTCGGAGGCCGAGCAGCGTGAGGACGAAGAGCTCCTGGAACGCCTGCGAGCCCGCCGCACGACCCATCACCGCAGCCCTCTGCCGCCACCCGCTCACCGCTAGTTGCCCTTTTATATGAATATCCCTCATACTCCCTTGAATTCACTTTTCAAGGGACCCCCATGTCGCCTATTGATCATTTCTCCTTTGGTGCTCTGACACCCGCTCTGGCCTACATCATGTCGAGCGCCGGCTCCATGTTGGGGCTCCTGCTCACCTCGCGCGCTCGGCTGCTCAGCCCGAAGGAAGCGCGCTGGTGGCTCGTCGGGGCCGCCGTGTCCATCGGCGGCACCGGCATCTGGGTCATGCATTTCATCGCGATGATGGGCTTCTCCGTCGAGGGCACGACCATCCGTTACGACGTGCTGCGCACGGTCGTCTCGGCCCTTCTCGCCGTGATCGTCGTGGGCGCCGGCCTGTTCCTGGTCAACAGGGGCGGCAGCCGCCCGGCCTACCTGCTGGGCGGCGGCACCCTGGCCGGCATCGGCGTCGCGGGCATGCACTACCTGGGCATGGCGGCCATGAACATGGCGGGCCACGTCAACTACGACATCAAGATCGTCGCCCTGTCGGTGCTCATCGCGGTCGTGGCCGCCACCGTGGCGCTGTGGTTCACGCTGCGGGTGCGCGGCGCGGTGGCCATCGGCGCCGCGGCGCTGATCATGGGCGTGGCCGTCACGGGCATGCACTACACCGGCATGTTCTCGATGTCGGTCCAGGTCATGGCCGACCACGGGGAGATCCACGGCGCCAAGGCGATCGACTTCCTGCTCCCGCTGATCGTCGGCATCAGCATGATCACCGTCGGCCTGCTGCTGACCGTGCTGCTCTCGCCGTCGGAGAAGGAACTGCGCGGCGACGAGGAGTTTCGCGCCCGGCTCAACCGCCGCGACGACGAGCCGACCTCCAGCGAAGGCAACCTCTTCAAGGCCTGAGGGCGAAAAAAGAGAGAGTACGGCTTGGCACCGGGTGTGGTGGGCCGCCGATGGATCCGGCGCCAGCCGTACTCTCGAAGGGGATTTGCGTGTTCAACGTAAGGCGGGCCGCTTGCAGCCCGCCTGCAAGTTCCTAACCGAAGAAGACCTCGGCCTCGGCGTACCTCGACGGCGGCACCGTCTTGAGCTCGGCCGTCGCCTCGTCGAGCCCGCAGCGCACGATGTCGGTGCCGCGCAGGGCGACCATCTTGCCGAAGTCGCCGTCGTGCACCGCGTCGATGGCGCCCAGCCCGAAGCGGGTGGCCAGCACCCGGTCGTAGGCGGTCGGGGTGCCGCCGCGCTGGATGTGGCCGAGCACGGTGGTGCGGGCCTCCTTGCCGGTGCGCTTCTCGATCTCCTTGGCCAGCAGTTCGCCGATGCCGCCGAGCCGTACGTGGCCGAAGGAGTCGAGCTCGCCGGTCTGCACGGCCATCGAGCCCTCGGTCGGGTGCGCGCCCTCGGCGACCACGATGATCGGCGAGTAGCGGGTGCGGAAGCGCGACTCCACGTATTCGCAGACCTGGTCGATGTCGAACGGCTTCTCCGGGATGAGGATGACGTTGGCGCCGCCGGCGAGGCCTGCGTGCAGCGCGATCCAGCCCGCGTGGCGTCCCATGACCTCGCAGATCAGCGCCCGGTGGTGCGACTCGGCGGTGGTGTGCAGGCGGTCGATGGCCTCGGTGGCGATGTTGACCGCGGTGTCGAAGCCGAAGGTGTAGTCGGTGCCCGACAGGTCGTTGTCGATCGTCTTGGGCACGCCGACGACGTTCACCCCCCGGTCGAACAGCTGCTTGGCCACGCCGAGGGTGTCCTCGCCGCCAATGGCGATCAACGCGTCGACGTCGCCGGAGGCGAGGTTGTCCTTGATCCGGTCGACCCCGCCCTCGATCTTGATCGGGTTGGTGCGGGACGAGCCCAGGATCGTCCCGCCGCGCGGGAGGATGCCGCGGACGGCCTGGATGTCGAGCGGCATGGTGTCGCCTTCGAGCGGGCCGCGCCAGCCGTCGCGGAATCCGACGAACTCGTGCCCGTATACGCTCACCCCCTTGCGCACGACAGCCCTGATCACAGCGTTGAGACCGGGGCAGTCGCCGCCTCCGGTCAGCACTCCTATACGCATGGCGGGGTTCCTCCCGATGGGGTTCACGAACCAGAATCGCATTGTGCCCGCGCGCGCGGGCATTGGTCTAGACCAAACGGTGTCATAAGGAGGCTCCGCACGTGAGCGTTTTGGCCATCGACGCGGGAACGACCGGAGTCACCGCGCTCATCGTCACCGAGGACGGCCGGATCGCCGCGCGCGGTTACGAGGAGTTCGCGCAGCACTTCCCCCGCCCGGGCTGGGTGGAGCACGCTCCCGAGGAGATCTGGCAGGCCACGCTGGCGGCGTGCCAGAGTGCCCTGGCGCAGACGAAGGTGGCGCCGGCCTGCGTCGGCATCACCAACCAGCGCGAGACGGCGGTCCTGTGGGACCGGCGCACGCTGGCCGCGCCGCGCCGCGCGATCGTCTGGCAGGACCGCCGGACGGCCCAGCTGTGCGAACGGCTCAGGCCCCACGAGAGCGAGGTCTCCGAGCTCACCGGCCTGCGCCTCGATCCGTACTTCACCGCCACCAAGCTCACCTGGCTGGCCGAGAACGGGACGAACCTGGCCGACTACGCGATCGGCACCGTCGACTCCTATCTCATCGCCCGCCTGACCGCCGGCGCGCGCCACGTGACCGACCCGTCCAACGCCTCGCGCACCCTCCTGTACGGCCTGGCGTCGGGCGGCTGGGAGCCCGCGATGCTGGACCTGTTCGGGGTGCCGCGCGACTGCCTGCCCGAGATCCTGCCGAACTACGGCGACTTCGGCACCACGGACCCGGGCGTCTTCCTCGGCCTGGAGCTGCCCATCAGCGGCGTGGCCGGAGACCAGCAGGCGGCGCTGTTCGGCCAGACCTGCTTCACCCCCGGCGACGTGAAGTGCACCTACGGCACCGGCTCGTTCATCCTGGTCAACACCGGCACGCAGATCGTGCGCTCCGACGCGGGCCTGCTCACGACGGTCGCCTGGCAGACCCCGTCGGGCGAGCTCACCTACGCCCTGGAGGGCTCGATCTTCGTCACCGGCGCGGCCGTGCAGTGGCTGCGCGACGGGCTCGGCGTGATCGGCAGCGCGCCCGAGTCGGAGGCCGTCGCCAGGACCGTGCCCGACAGCGGCGGCGTGGTCTTCGTGCCCGCGCTGACCGGCCTGGGCGCACCTCACTGGGACCCGGAGGCCCGCGGCCTGATCACCGGCATCACCCGCGGCACCACCCGCGCCCACCTGGTCAGGGCGACTTTGGAGGCGGTCGCCTACGAGGTGCGCGACGTCGTGGGGGTGATGCCGCCCATCTCGGTGCTCAAGGCCGACGGCGGGGCCAGTGCCAACGACCTGCTCATGCAGATCCAGGCCGACCAGCTCGGGGTGCCGGTGGAGCGCCCGCGCATCCAGGAGACGACGGCGCTGGGCGCGGCGTTCCTAGCGGGGCTGGGAGCGGGGATCTGGAAGTCGCAGGAGGAGCTGCACGAGACGTGGCAGCTGGACCGCCGCTTCGACCCGGGCACGCGGGACGAGGAGGCCTACGAACGCTGGCGGCATGCCGTACGGCTGGCGTCAACTCAGGGTTGACGCTTCCGAGTCGTCAACCTATGGTTGACGCATGGAGAACACAGTCCGCCTGGACGACCTCATCAACGCCATCAAGAGCCGCGACACCGACCCCCTCCACCAGCTCAGCGACGCGGTGACCCTGGGCGAGCACCTGGGCGAGGTGGCCGATCACCTGATCGGCCACTTCGTCGACCAGGCCAGGCGCGGCGGCGCCTCGTGGACCGACATCGGCCGCAGCATGGGCGTGTCCAAGCAGGCCGCCCAGAAGCGCTTCGTGCCCAAGGAGGGCGGCTCCTCGCTGGCCGAGGAGATCGAGAAGGCCAGCCGCTACACCGAGCGCGCCCGCCACGTCGTGGTGGCGGCGCAGGAGGAGGCGCGCCTGTCCAACTGCAGCCACATCGAGCCCGAGCACCTCATCCTGGGCCTGCTGCACGTGCCCGACGCGATCGCGGGCAAGACGCTGGTCAATCTCGGCGCCTCGCTCGACGACGTGCGCGAGCGGGTGACCGCCTGCCTCAGGCCCGCCTCCGACCAGCTGTCGCCGCCCTTCCCGTTCAGCGCCTCGTCGAAGAAGGCGCTGGAGCTGACCCTGCGCCACGCGCTGCGGCTCGGCCACAACTACGTCGGCACCGAGCACATCCTGCTGGGCCTGCTCCACCTGGGCGCCGACTCCCCCGGCGTGGTGGTGCTGGAGGAGATGGGCGTCACCAGGCAGAAGGCGGAGGACGACATCAAGCGCCAGCTCGACGCGCTCATCGCGGGCAGGAAGCCCTCAGCGGACTGACTCGGCGGGACCGGCGGAGAAGCGGCGCAGCAGGTTCATGGTGGCGCGGCGGGTGAAGGCCGCGGCCGCGTCCGTCACACCGTGGCCGCAGGCGCTGCCGCGCATCCCGCAGATCCAGCGCATGGTGCCGGAGGCGAACACCCCCGCCCCGCTGTCGGCCGCGTAGTAGGTGGAGTGGGCGACGGTCCGCCGCCCGCCGCAGTTGACCGGCGACTCGGCCAGGATCCGCACGTTGGCGGGCGAGCCCGGCGAGACCTTGTCGGTCTCCACCCCGGCCAGGCCGGGGAACCTCCTGCCCTCGGTCCCCTCGAAGATCCAGTGGTCGGCCCTGGTCACGACGTAGGCGGCCTCGGCGGGGAAGCAGTCGTACTGCTGCCCGACCAGCTCGCTCTCCGGCTTGACCGACCGCCACAGCCGGCACCTGACCGCCTTGTCGCACTCGACCACCCTGCCCTTGACGGCGATGCGCCAGTAGACGGCGTTGGCGCCGAGGAAGGCCAGGTTGGTGCCGCGATCGCGGGCCCGGGTGACGACCGAGCGCATCGTCGGCGACCAGTACTCGTCGTGGCCCAGCGAGAACAGGGCGGTCGCGCCGTCCAGCGCCCCCGGCACCAGGTCGAGGTCGGTCAGGTAGGCCAGCGGCGCCCCGCTGCGCTCGGCCAGCTCGATCGCGTCACGCTCGAAGTCGAGGAAGAGCCGCGCGCCCGAGCGGTCGTAGGGGCGGTCGAAGCTCACCCGTGGCGAACGCCCGGAGAATCCGCCCGGCCCGCTGTACAGGCTCCTGCCGCCCCACTGGTTGTAGGCCTGCCAGGTGGTCACGGCGTTGAGGATGACCACCTTGCCCGCGGTCGAGGCCGAGCGCACGGTGATCGGCACGTAGCGGTGGCCGCGCGAGGTCTCCAGCCTGATCAGGTAGGCGCCCTCGGGCCAGCCGGTGGTCTCGACGGTCAGCGACGGCTTCCAGTGGGAGGCACTCACCATGCCGCCCGTCAGCCGGGCGGCGGGCTGGCTGACGGCCTCGACCGGCCCGGAGACCCACACCTGGGTGGTGGGCGAGCCCACCCGCATCGCCCTGGCGACGAAGCGGGGCGCGCGGGTGGAGACGTAGAGCCTGAAGCTCTGCCCCGGCAGCACGCTCACCCGGTCGGCGAAGCCCTCGACGCCGCGGGGGCGCTCGATGCGCCAGTCGACCGGCGTGCCCGCGGCCCGGCCCGCCGTGGCCGCGCCGCCCCGACCCGTCTCGCCGCCGAGGGCCGTGCCGTCGAGCGCGGCCTCGCCCTGGGCCGCCCGTCGCGGAGGCTCCGCGTCGGGTACGGCGAAGCACGCGGACGGCAGCAGCAGGGCGGCGATGATGAACAGGATGCGCACGACCCACGATGCTGGACCGGCCCGCGCGTGACCCACGACCGGCTTGGCGAGCTCCTTACGCGGGCAAGACGCAGGCAGGACTCTCCAGGGAGATGACGAGCCCGTCGGGCTGGGGCACGCCGTCCTTCAGGATGAAGCCCACCACCTCGCCGGAGTTCTGGTTGGCCACCAGCAGGCGATCGTCGGCCAGGGCGAAGTGGCGGGGCCAGGCGCCGCCGCACGGCACCTCCGCCACCTTCTCCAGGTTGCCCGCGCGCAGCACGCTGATCGTGTCGGGGCCGCGGTTGGCCACGTAGACGAGGCCGTCGCGCACCTCCAGGTGTGACGGGAAGCTGCCCGCCGTGGCGGAGGCGTCGGCGCGGGCGACCGGCTGCCAGGAGGCGTCGTAGGAGGTCACGGAGTTGTCGAGCTCGCCGGCCACGTGCCAGTGGGCGCCGTCGAAGGCGAAGTGGCGCGGGCCCAGGCCGGGCGCGAGCCGGACGAAGCCGAGCGGCTCGCCCGACAGGCTGTAGCGGCGGATCTCGTCGGTGCCCAGGTCGGAGACGTGGAGCACGTCGCCCTCGAAGACCACCTGGTGGGCGCGGGGGTTCTGCTGGCGGTCGGAGACCGGGCCGCTGCCGGTGTGGGGCAGCAGGATCGGCTCGCCGGTGAAGTGACCACGCTCGTCGAGCAGGTGCAGGCTCGCCGTGCCGTCGCCGTAGTTGGCCACCGCGAGCACGTCGCCCGACGGATGCACGGCCAGGTGGCAGGCGACCGATCCCCCGCTGGAGCGCTCGCCGGTCGGGGTCAGCCCGTCTCGGTCGAAGGCGGCGACCACACCCTCGTCCGTCTCGCCGACGGCGTACAGCACCGGCTGGGTGGGGTGGAGCGCCAGGAAGGAGGCGCGGGGGAAGGGGGCGCGGGCCCGGGGCTGCAGGGCCTCGTCGATCAGGACGACGGCCGGGCCGTACCCGCCGAGGTAGAGGTGCTTCACAGCAGGCATCCTCTCATGGTTGACTATGACAATGAATTCGTTGACGGAAGCAAGGGTTTCGGAGATCCGGGCGTTCAACCGCTTCTACACCAAGGTCATCGGCGTGCTCCAGAGCGGCATGCACGGCTCCCCGTACTCTCTCGCCGAGGGGCGGGTGCTGTTCGAGCTGGCCCAGGCGGGCCGGCTCGAGACCGGCGAGGTGCGCCGCATGCTCGGGTTCGACGCCGGATACCTCAGCCGCATCCTGACCCGATTCGAGTCCGAGGGGCTCCTCGTGCGCGAGCGCTCGGCCGCCGACGCGCGCAAGCAGGTGCTGCGGCTGACCGAGGCGGGCTCGCAGGCCTTCGCCGAGCTCGACCGGCTCAGCGCCGAGCAGGTCCGCGCGATGCTCCACGACCTGCCCGAGGCAGGTCAGCAGCGGCTGGCGCGGAGCATGGCCGCCATCCGCGAGGTGCTCCAGCCCGACGACGCCCGCGAGCCGTATGTGATCCGTCCTCCGCGCTCGGGCGACCTGAGCTGGGTGGCGTGGCGGCACGCCGAGGTCTATGCCCGCGAATACGGCTGGGGTCACGGCTTCGAGAAGGTCGTCCTGGGCATCTGCGAGGGTTACCGGCCCGGCACCGACGCCGGCTGGATCGCCGAGGTCGGCGGCGAGCGGGCGGGCTGCGTCTTCTGCTACGAGAAGGATCCCGAGACCGCGCAGCTGCGCATGCTGCTCGTCGAGCCGTCCGCGCGCGGCCTGGGCATCGGCGGGCGGCTCCTCGACGAGTGCCTGCGGCACGCGACCGCCTCCGGCTACAAGCGGATCATGTTGTGGACCCGCGACTGCCTGACCAGCGCGCGCAAGCTCTACGAGGCGGCGGGCTTCGAGCTGGAGTCGTCGGAGCCCGGCACGGAGAACGGCCTGCCGGTCACCGAGCAGATCTGGTCACGGACGCTGGAACGATGACCACGAGCTCGGGGGCGGCCCGTCACCCGGAGGCCGCCCTGAAGGGGCCGGTGACCTCGAAGGTGTGACCGTCGGTGCCCTCGCGCACCCCGCTGCGGCCGCGCTGCGACGAGAAGTACAGCCGCGTGCCGTCCGGCGAGAAGGCGGGTCCCGTGATCTCGGAGCGCCCGTGGCCGTCGAGGCGCAGGAACGGCACGACCAGCCGCTCGGGGGTGATGACGTTGATCTCCATGTTGCCGCCGTCCTCGGCGACGAACAGGTCGCCCGCCGGGGTGCCGGTGATGTTGTCGACGCCGGTCAGCGGCGAGTGACGGTCGTAGATCACCTCCAGCGTCGACCGCTCCGCGTCGTAGGCCCAGACCTTGTTGTCGCCCTTGGTGGTGAAGTAGCAGACGCCGCCGGAGAAGTAGCAGCCCTCGCCGCCGTTGAAGTGGCGGGCCTGCTCGACCTGATGGCGGGTCTGCTGGTGGAGGGCGGCCGGCTGCGGCACCTTGCGCCAGCGCACCTCGCGCCCCTCGCCGCACAGCACCTCCAGCCGGCCCTCGGTCAGGTCGCCCCAGTCGGTGGGGGTGAAACGGTAGAAGCAGCCGTCGGGCTCGTCCTCGGTCAGGTAGACGACCTCGTGCTCGGGGTCGCAGGCGGCGGCCTCGTGCTTGAAGCGGCCCATCGCCAGGCGCGGCCTGGCCGAGCGCGTGCCGTACGGGTCGCACTCGAAGACCCGGCCGCGCTCGACCTCCTCGCACGACAACCACGTGCGCCACGGGGTGGCGCCGCCCGCGCAGTTGACGTCGGTGCCCGACAGGATCCGGTAGGCCTCGCGCACCCGGCCGTCGGCGCCGAACCGCAGCGCCGAGGCGCCGCCGACCACGGGCACCTCGGAGTTCGACACGTAGATCCAGCCGTCGCCGTCGGGGAAGCAGGCGCCGCCGTCGGGGGCGGGATGCCAGCGCAAACCGGCCACCTTGCGGCCGGTGCGGGCCACGACGCGGCTGGAGAAGCCCTCCGGCAGGGCCAGGCCGTCGGTGTTCGGCGGGCGCAGCGGGCCGTAGGGGGCCTGCGGACCGGCCGGGGTCGTCCTGGCGGCCGGTGACACCCCCGCGGGCTCGCACGAGCCGCGCCACAACGAACCGGCCAGGGCCGCCAGGGCGCCATTGCGGAGGAGAGTTCTGCGCAACATGAGCACTATCCGACTGGGGGAACATGAATGAGGCTGCTGGGGAACGTCAAACTCTCTGCAAACCCTACGCTGACGGCTTCCCCGAGTCGGCACATTCCTCACCTATGACAGCGTTGGTAGAGCTGCCTCCGGCCATCCGCGCCCGGCGGGCCCTGGTCTTCCTCGACGGCGAGGCGGCCCGCTTCGCCCACGCCCTGCGGGTGTCGGGCTTCGAGGTCACCACCGACACCGGGGAGGATCCCTACCCCGCGCTGGCCGCCTTCCTGAGCGCGGCCGCGCCCGGGGAGCTGCTGGTCATCCGCTGGCCGTCCGGATCCGGATGGGTGCCGAGCTCCTTCACCAAGCTGATCATGGACTTCGGGCGGGGGGTCGGCCATTCCAGCGCCACCGCGCTGCTGCTCGTCGTGGACTTCGGCTGGGTGCTGTCCGCCGGCCCGCAGGAGCCGGGCCACGCCCGCCTCAACGTGCCGGGCGACCCGCCGGTCGCGGCCGCCGCCCTGACCGCCTCGCTCACCGCCTCGTCCGCGGCGGCGGGCGAGCGGCCGGGCGCGGCGCCCTCGCTGACCGAGGTGCTCGCCGACGGCCTGCTCACCGGACGCGGCCGGGTCACCGTCCAGGACCTGTACGGCCTGGCCAAGCAGCACTACGAGCGCCTCGGCTCCCAGCTGTGCCCGATGCTGTTCAGCCACGGCGACATCGAGGACGTCGAGGTCTCGGCGGGACGCCCGCCGGGTGACGCGCTCCCCCTGGTCCCGGCGCAGAGCGGGCACGAGGCGGTCGAGGACCCGCTCGCCGAGACGCTGCGGCGCCTGGCAGAGCGGGGCGAGCAGTCCCTGCCCCGCACCCCCGCCGAGATCGCCTCCCGCGTCTACGACCTGCACCTGTCGCCCGCCGCCCAGACCCTGCTCCGGCGCTCCTGCCTGCTGCGGGAGCCGCTCACCCCCGACCTGGCCGCCCGGCTGGAGGCCGCCGACGGCTTCGCCGAACTGGCCGGATGGGCGCTCACCGGGCCGCAGCACCCGGCCGTGCGCGAGCTCGGGCTGGCGCGCATGCCCTCCCACGAGGCGGCACGCGTCTCGGTCCTGCTGCGCCGCCACCGGGCCGAGAGCCGTCCCGTGCCGCCCAGGACGCGGCTGACCCCCGACCAGTGGACCGTCGACGACCGGCTCGGGCACCGCGTGTACGCGGAGGCCATCGCCGCCTTCATCCGCCACCCCGACACCGCGCCGCCGCTGACCATCGGCATCAAGGGACCGTGGGGGGCGGGCAAGACCTCGCTGATGCGCATGGTGCGCGAGCTGCTCGACCCGGGCTCGGCGGGCACGCTGCGGCTGGGCGGGCGGGCAGGGGACGTCACCAACGCCGAGGTGCTGCAGCGGCTGCACACCGGCGGCGTGCCGTACGACAGCGCCGAGTCCGTCGCCGACCCCGGCTGGCGGCCCACCGTGTGGTTCAACCCGTGGATGTACCAGAACGGCGAGCAGGTGTGGGCCGGGCTGGCGCACGAGCTGATCAGCCAGGTCACCGGGCGCATGTCGCGCACCGACCGTGAGCGGTTCTGGCTGGAGCTCAACCTGTCGCGCATCGACAGGGAGGCCGTCAGGCGCCGGATGTACCGGCTGGCCGTGACCAGGCTGGCGCCCGTCGCCCTGGGCCTCGCGGTCACGCTCGTGTTGTCGGGCTCGGCCTGGGCCGGGTCGACGTTGTTCCCGTGGCTGGCCGAGGCGGCGGCCGGCGTGGCCTCGGCCGGATGCCTGGCCTCGGTCGTGGCCGGCACCCTGCGGCTGAGCACCTTCTTCGGCGAATCGGCCAACGGGGCCTTCGGCACGCTGATCAACCAGCCCGACCCCTTCGCGACCAGCGGGATCATCCCCGAGCACGCCTACAGCTCCAAGGCGGGATTCCTGCACCTGGTGCAGACGGACATGCGCCGGGTGCTCGCCCTGGTCGCCACCGAGGACCGGCCGCTGGTGGTCTTCGTCGACGACCTCGACCGGTGCTCGTCGAGCACGGTCGCGCAGGTCATCGAGGCGATCAACCTGTTCCTGGCCGGGGAGTTCCCCAACTGCGTGTTCGTGCTGGCCATGGAGCCCGAAGTGGTGGCGGCGCACGTGCAGGTGGCCTATCGGCAGCTGATGTGCCACCTGCCCGACGAGAGCATCGGGTGGAGGTTCCTGGAGAAGATCGTTCAGCTGCCGCTCAGCGTGCCGCTGCTCGACGACGACGAGCGCCTGCCCGCCTACGTGCGCACCCTCCTCGGCCTGCCGCCCTCCCCGGAGGCCCCCGCGCCTCACGTCGCCGAGACGACAGGGGGGAGTACGGCGCAGCCGGGCGTCAAGAGCGCGACGTCCGGACCCGCGGCGAGCGTGCCCCCGGCCGCCCGGATCGACGCCCGCGCCGCCGCCCGCACCGTCGTGCACCCCGAGCTGGTCGACCACCTCGAAGTCCTCATCCGCGCCCACGCCCCCACCATCGACACCCTCGACGAGGCCGCCCATCGGGCCGAGGACACGCTGGGTTTCCCCACCCGGCCAGGACGGCTGTCGGAGCCGGCCAGGATCGCCGCCGAGCGGGTCTTCGACGAGCTCCACAGCGACGAGAACGCCTTCCGCGCCATCGAGGCCGCCCTCCCCGCGCTGGGCCTGCGCAATCCCCGCGAGGTCAAGCGCTACCTCAACGTCTACCGCTTCTACGCCTTCGTCACCTTCCGCCGCCACCAGGCGGGAGGCGTCAGGGTGACCGACATGGAGGTGGCCAAGCTCGCCGCGCTGACCGTGCGCTGGCCGCACCTGCTGGCGGCCCTGGGCCGCGAGTCACATCCGGGCACCAGCCTGCTGGCCCGCCTGGAGACGGCGGCGCAGAACGCCGACGGCGACACCTGGGCCCGCGCCCTCATGGAGGCGGATCTCACCGACGAGGGGGATCTGCGCCAGTTCCTCGCCACCCGCCCGGCGATCGCCCGGCTGGCCCGCGACCTGCTCTGACGGCCCTTCCCACGCGAGTCTCACGGCCCTCTAAACGCGAAAACGCCCGGCAGACCGTCGTCTGCCGGGCGCCGCGCGGGGGTCACCGCTGCGCCTGGAACATCCAGTGCTGCTTCTCGACGTCCTGGGCGACGGCGATCAGCAGGTCCTGGGTGACCGGGTCGGCCTCCTCGGTGGCGGCGATGCGCTCGCGCAGCCTCTTGCCGACGCCCTCCAGGATGTCGGTCATCGTGGCGATGACCTTGCCGTCCTCGATCCAGCCGTTCTCGGGCTGGTGGATGGCGGTGTTCCCGGCGACGGTGGCCGAGCGGCCGTCGGGGTTGACGCCCAGCGCCACCGCGCGCTCGGCGATGGTGTCGGCGTGCTCGCGCGCGATGGCGACGAGCTCGTCGAGCTGCAGGTGGATGGAACGGAAGTGCGGGCCTACGACGTTCCAGTGCGCCTGCTTGGCCACGAGCGACAGGTCGACGAGGTCGACCAGCGCGCCCTGGAGCGCCTCCGCGACAGTCGCCTTGTCAGTGCCGGACAGCGGGCCGGTGATGGGTGCCATGAGCTGTTTTCCTCCGTCGTTCGGCGTTTGTCCTACCCCTTAAAGAACCACTTCCAGCGCCCGAATCTTCCCACCTTGACACTGTAACTATGACAGTGTCATTGTGGGAGCATGAGCGAGACCTGGACGATCGGCGAGCTGGCCCAGCAGGCGGCGGACGCCCTCGGCGGCGGATCCCCCGCCGCCAACGGGCGCGTGCGCGAGGTGCCCGGCGAGCGGCTCATCCGCTGGTACACCACGATCGGCCTGGTCGACCCGCCACTGACCCGCCGCGGCCGGGTCGCCAGGTACGGCAGGCGCCACCTGCTGCAGCTCGTGGCCGTCAAGCGGCTGCAGGCGAGCGGGCTGTCGATCGCCGAGATCCAGGCCGCGCTGGCGGGGGCGCCCGACTCAGTGCTCGCCAAGGTGGCCGACACGCCACCGCCCGAAGCACCACTCACTGACGCACCGCCCGCCGAGCCGCCGCCCGGCGCGACACGTGCGGCGCCCAGGTTCTGGACGGCACGCCCGACGACCACTCCCTCAGCCGCCCCTGCGACCCCCACGCCGCTGCACGGCATCAAGCTCACCCCGCACGTCACGCTCCTCCTCGAAGGCGCCACCCGCACCCCCACTCCACACGACATCGAGGCAGTCCTGGCCGCCGCCGGGCCGCTCCTCGAGGTACTCGAAGAACGGAGCCTCCTGTGAAGATCACTTCGCTCGACCCGACCCTGTGCCTCCCCCTGGAGGACTCCGGCTTCGGCGCCCTCAGGACCGAGCAGGGCAACCTGCCTCTCGAGTCCCTCGACGTCAAGGCGTCCATCACCGGCCTGATCGCCGGCGTGGAGGTGGCGCAGGGCTTCCGCAACCCGTTCGACGTCTCCCTGGAGGCCACCTACGTCTTCCCGCTGCCCGACAGGGCGGCGGTGACCGGCTTCCGCATGGAGGCCGACGACCGGGTGATCGAGGGCGTGCTCAAGGAGCGCGGCCAGGCCAGGGCCGACTACGCCCAGGCCGTGCGCGAGGGCAGGCGCGCGGCGCTCGCGGAGGAGGACCGCCCCGACGTCTTCACCATCACGGTGGGCAACATCGTGCCCGGCGAGCGTGTCACGGTCCGGCTGACGCTCAGCCAGCCGCTGCCGTACGAGGACGGCGCGGCCACCTTCCGTTTCCCGCTCGTGGTCGCCCCCCGCTACATCCCGGGCGCGCCCCTCGACGGCGAGCAGGCGGGCTCGGGCGCCTACCCCGACACCGACCAGGTGCCCGACGCCTCCCGGATCACGCCGCCCGTGCTCCTGCCCGGCTTCCCCCATCCGGTACGGCTCAGCCTGTCGGCCACCGTCGACGCGGCCGGGCTGGAGCTGACGGAGCTGGCCTCCAGCCTGCACGTGGTGGAGCAGGAGGGCACGACGGTCAGCGTGCGGCCGGGCGAGCGGCTCGACCGTGACTTCATCCTGCGCCTGGGCTTCGCCGCCTCGACGTCGCTTCAGGTGGACGAAGGCGGGGCCTTCTCGCTCACCGTGGTGCCGCCCGCCGTACCGGAGGGCCGGGTGCCGCGTGACGTGGTGCTGCTCCTGGACCGCTCGGGCAGCATGGGCGGCTGGAAGATGGTCGCCGCCCGCCGGGCCGCGGCCAGGATCGTCGACACCCTCACCGCCGCCGACCGCTTCGCCGTCCTCGCCTTCGACAGCGTGGTCGAGTCCGCCTTCGACGGGCTGCGCGAGGCGAGCGACCGCAACCGTTTCCGCGCGGTGGAGCACCTGTCGCGGGTCGACGCGCGCGGCGGCACCGAACTGCTCGACCCGCTGCGCCAGGCGGTATCCCTGCTGGGAGAGCCCGGCAGGGAGCGGGTCGTGGTGCTGGTCACCGACGGCCAGGTCGGCAACGAGGACCACATCCTGGAGCAGGTCGGCGGCGCCCTGTCGGCCATGCGGGTGCACGTGGTGGGCATCGACAGGGCGGTCAACGCCGGGTTCCTGGGACGGCTGGCGGGGCTCGGCGCGGGCCGCTGCGAGCTGGTGGAGTCGGAGGACCGGCTCGACGCCGCGATGGAGCAGATCCACCGCAGGATCGGCGCGCCGCTCGTCACCGACCTGTCCCTGAAGGGCCAGGGGCTGGAGGAGGTCACCCACCTGGGGTCGATCTTCCCCGGAGTGCCGCTGCAGGTGTTCGGGCGCTGCTCCGGCGAGGGGCCACTCACCGTGCACGGTCTGGCGGCGGGCAGCCCGTGGGAGCAGAGCGTCGCCCCGGTGACCGTCGCCAACCCCGCCCTGCCCGCGTTGTGGGCGCGGGCGCGGCTGCGTGAGCTCGAGGACCGCTACGCGATGGGCGAGCACGCGCTGGAGCCGCGCATCGTGCGGCTCTCGCTCGACCACGGGGTGTTGTGCCGCTTCACCGCCTATGTCGCGATCGACAACCGGGTGGTGGCGGAGGGCGGGCCGCAGCACCGGGTGATCCAGCCCGTGGAGCTGCCCAGCGGCTGGGAGATGCCGGTGGCCGCCGCGGCGCCGATGATGGCCGCCGCCATGCCGATGCCCAAGCCCGCCTCCCGCTCCTTCGCGCCCGCCGCCTACTCCGCGCAGGAGGCGGAGCTCGACCTGCCCGACTTCCTCGCCGGAGGAGCCGCCCAGGCAGGCGCACCCGCGCGAGGTCCCGTCGCACCCGGCGCGCCCGCCGGTCCCCCGCCGCCGCCCGCGGCACGCGGCCGGGGGTTCGCCAAGCGTGCCATGCGTCCCGCACCCGCCCCCACCGACCACGTGCAGGCTCAGCTGGCCGCCGAGCTCGTCCGGCTGCGCGAGGTGACCGCTGACCGCGAGCTCTATCTGGCCGACCTGGCGAGCCGCCTGTCCGCGCTGGCGGCCTTCCTCGGCGGCCATGCCGAGCTGGAGGCGCTCGCCCGCGAACTGGAGCGGGCCGACCGGCCGGGCGCCGACGTCGGCGCGCTGTGGCAGCGGGCGATCGACGTGCTGGCACGCCTGGCCGGGCCCGAGGGCACACCGGAGCGCAGGCCGTTCTGGAAGCGCGGCTGACCTGGGAGACGCCCGGAGTGTAGAACATCGTTCTATACTCCGGGAATGATCCCCTATGGCGGGTTCCAGGGCCGCGTCGGCCGTACGATCGCCGGATCCGAGTCGTGGTGGCCCGAGCGCCCCGCCGCCCCGGCGGGGGCGCCGAACGTGGTGGTCGTGCTCGTCGACGACGTCGGCTTCGCCGACCTCGGCTGCTACGGGTCGGAGATCCCCACCCCGCACCTCGACGAGCTCGCCGGGGCGGGCGTACGGCTGACCGACTACCACTCCACCCCGATGTGCTCCCCGACCAGGGCCGCGCTGCTCAGCGGGCGCAACCCGCACCTGGCGGGAGTGGGCCACATCGCCAACTCCGACCCCGGCTTCCCCGGCTACGCGGGCGAGATCGCCGCGGACGTGCCGACGATGGCCGAGCTGTTCCGCGCCGCCGGATGGCACACCTTCGCGGTGGGCAAGTGGCACCTCACCAAGGACAGCGACATGTCCGAGGCCGGTCCGAAGCACGCCTGGCCGCTGCAGCGCGGCTTCGACCGCTACTACGGATTCCTCGAGGCGTTCACCAACTTCCACCAGCCGCACCGGCTCATGCGCGACAACTCCCCCGTCGAGGTCGACGAGTACCCGGAGGGCTACTACCTGACCGACGACCTCACCGGCCAGGCCGTGTCGATGATCCGCCAGGCCAAGGCCTCGGATGCGCGCAAGCCGTTCCTGCTCTACCTGGCGCACGGCGCCGCGCACGCGCCGCTGCAGGCCCCCGCCTGCGACATCGAGGCCTTCGCGGGCGTGTACGACGACGGCTGGGACGAGATCAGGCGCCGCCGCTTCGAGCGGCAACGGGAGCTGGGCCTGATCCCGCCCGGCACCGAGCTGCCAGGACGCAACGCCGAGCCGGGCGACGACGTGGCCGCCTGGGCGGAGCTGCCGCCCGAGCGGCAGCGGCTCTACGCCCGCTACATGGAGGTCTACGCCGCCATGGTCGCCGGCATCGACCGCAGCGTCGGGCAGCTGCGCGCCGCCCTGGCCGACCTGGGCGAGCTCGACAACACGATCTTCGTGTTCACCTCCGACAACGGCGGCTCCCGCGAGGGCGAGGAGTACGGCACGACGCAGTACCTGCGCACCCTGATCTCCAAGATCAGCGGCAACGACCGCGAGGACCCCGCCGCCGACGTGGAGCGCTACGACCTGATCGGCGGCCCCCGGGTCCTGGCCCACTACCCGCGCGGCTGGGCCATGGCCTCCAACACGCCCTTCCGCCTGTACAAGTGCAACACCCACTCGGGCGGCCACGCCGTACCCTTCCTGCTGTCGTGGCCCGCAGCCCTGCCCCAGCGCGGCGAGCTGCGCCACCAGTGGGCCTACGTCACCGACGTGCTGCCCACCCTGCTCGACCTGGCCGGGCTCCAGCCCGGCGCCGAGCACTCCATGGCCGGGATCGTCGGCGACGCCACGGCCGCCCACGCCCACCAGGAGCAGTACTCCGAGCTGCAGGGCCACCGCGGCTACGTGCGCGGCGAGTGGGAGATCGTCACCCGTCACCAGCCGCTCACGCCGTTCGGCGACCACGAGTGGGAGCTCTACCACCGCGCCGCCGACCGCACCCAGCTCCACGACCTGGCCGCCGACCGTCCCGACCTGGTCGCCGAACTGGCCGGGGCGTGGGAGCGGGCCGCCCACGCCAACCAGGTCTACCCCCTCGACGAGGGCTCGCGCCTGCGCTTCCTGCTGCGCCCGCCGTGGCACTCCGCCCCGGCCCCGGTACGGCTGACGCCGCAGGTGCACACGCTGGAGCGCTGGACCTCCCTCCAGCTCATCCAGTGGCGCGCGTTCACCGTCGACGTCACCCTCGCGCGGCCCGGCAGGGGCGTCCTGGTCGCTCACGGCGGCCAGGGCGGCGGCTACGTGCTCTACGTCGACGACGAGCTGACCTTCACCCACAACGGCCACGGCGAGCTGCGCACCCTGCGCTGCGGCCCTCCGGGCGAGCGCGTCCGCCTGGACGTGGCGGCGCCGGGCGGCTGGATGTGGGAGGCCACCGTCAGCGTCGACGGCGAGGAACGCGGCAAGCTCGCCGGGCTGCCGATGCTGACGGGCTTCTGCCCGATGGAGGGCATCGACGTCGGCGTCGACCGCCGCTCGCCCGTCGTGTGGGAGAACGGCTCCTTCCCGTTCACCGGGCGCATCACCGAGGTGGTCTACACACCGGGCGAGTACGCCCCTGACGCGGGGGCCAACTGGGTGGAGGTGGTCAGGCAGATCGGGCAGCGCTACGAGTGAGTAGCCTGATCAGATGACTTCGCGTGTACTCGACGGCGGCCTGGCCACCCATCTCGAAACCCTCGGCGCCGACCTCAGCGACGAGCTGTGGTCGGCGCGGCTGCTGCTGGAGGACCCCGGCCTGATCCGGCAAGTGCACAGCGACTACTTCGCGGCCGGCGCCGAGGTCGCCACCACCGCCAGCTACCAGGCCTCCCTCGAGGGCTTCACGCGCCGCGGGCTGAGCGTGGGCGAGGCGGAGGCGCTGATCAGGAAGGCCGTGTCGCTCGCCGTCGAGGCCCGTGACACGCACGGCTCCGGGCTCGTGGCCGCCTCCGTCGGGCCGTACGGCGCGTATCTGGCCAACGGCGCCGAATACACCGGCGACTACGACCTCGACGAGGACGGGCTGGTCGCCTGGCACCGGCCGCGCTGGGAGATCCTCGCCACCTCGGGAGCCGACCTGCTCGCCGTCGAGACCGTCCCCTCGGTCGTAGAGCTCAGGGCCGTCGCCCGCCTGCTACAGGAGTCGCCCGGCACCCGGGCGTGGGTGGCCGTGTCGTGCCGCGACGACGGGCATCTCAACGACGGTACGCCCATCGACGAGGCGGCCAAGCTCTTCGCCGACCTGCCGCAGGTGGTGGCGTTCGGGGTCAACTGCACCGCGCCACGCTTCGTGCCCGGCCTCCTGGAGCGGCTGAGCGGCAAGCCTGCCGTGGCCTACCCCAACTCGGGCGAGCGGTGGGACGCGGCCGCGCGCCGCTGGGAGGGCCTGGCCGACCCGGTGGAGTACGGCGAGGCGGCCGCCGCGTGGGGCGCCGGCTACGTCGGAGGGTGCTGCAGGACCACGCCCGAGCACATCAGGCAGGTCCGCGCCCACCTGCCGGGGTGACCCCCTAGCGAGACTCGGCGGACGACGCCGCGCGGGCGGCGCGTTCCATCTCGACCCTGGCGCTGGCGGCGTACTTGTCGACGTACTCCTGGCCCGACAGCTCCATCAGGGCGTACATGATCTCGTCGGTCACCGCCCTGAGCACCAGCCGGTCGTCCTCCATGCCGTAGTAGCGGGAGAAGTCGAGCGGCTTGCCGAACCGCACGCCGGGACGGATGCCCATCTTGGGCAGCGGGTGCCCGGGAGGCATCATCTCGAAGGTGTTGACCATCGCCCACGGGATGACCGGCGCCCGCGACTCCAGGGCCAGCCGGGCCACGCCGGTCTTGCCCTTGTAGAGGCGGCCGTCGGGCGAGCGGGTGCCCTCGGGGTAGATGCCGAGGATCTGGCCCTCGCGCAGGATGCGCAGGCCCGTGCGCAGCGCCGCCTCCGACGCCTTGCCGCCCGAGCGGTCGATGGGGACGGTGCCCACGCCGCTGAAGAACAGCCGGGTGAAGAATCCCTTGATGCCGCGCCCGGTGAAGTAGTCGGACTTGCCCAGCGAGATGACCTTGCGCTTGAGCTGGAGCGGCCCGAAGAAGTGGTCGGCGAACGACAGGTGGTTGCCCGCGAGGATCACCGGACCCTGCTTGGGCACGTTGTCGATGCCCTCGAACCAGGGGCGGAACAGCAGGTGGAGGATCGGCGCCAGAATCGCCTTAGCCACCCAGTAGAACACCCGGCCACCTCCATCAATGTCGTGCACGGTCATCTTCGCATCAGTTCGCGTGTGCTCCTACACCCAGCTCTCGCACAACCGCCCCCGATCGTGCAACGATCGGGAAATTCGGGATGATTTCCATCCGAGGAGCTTGTTATGCCGCTCATGGCGGGCGCGGAGCCGTACAGGCACGAAGCGGGGCAGGTCGGCGTGCTGCTCTGCCACGGGTTCACCGGGACGCCGCAGTCGTTGCGGCCGTGGGCGGAGTACCTGGCCGCGCACGGACTGAGCGTGTCGCTGCCACGCCAGCCCGGCCACGGCACCACGTGGCAGGAGATGAACCGCACGCGCTGGGAGGACTGGTATTCGGAGCTGGAGAAGGCCTTCCAGGATCTGCGCGGGCGCTGCCCCGAGGTGTTCGTCGCCGGGCTGAGCCTGGGGGGATGCATGGCGCTGCGGCTCGCCCAGGTGCACGGCGAGGCCATCAGGGGGGTCGTCGCGGTGAACCCGTCGATCGCCAACGACGTGCCCCTGCTCAGGATCGCTCCGGTGCTGCGCTGGTTCGTGCGCTCCGTGCCGGGCGTGGCCAACGACGTCAAGAAGGAGGGGGTGACGGAGCTGGCCTACACGCGCACGCCCGTCGCCGCCGCCTCGACCCTGCCCCGGCTGTGGTCGCTGGTCCAGGCGGAGCTGGAGAAGGTCACCCAGCCGCTGCTCGTCTACCACAGCACCGACGATCACGTGGTGAAACCGACCAGTGTCGCCATCATCAGAAGAATCCTGCCTAACACCCAGATTGAGGAATTGTCAGATAGCTATCATGTTGCGACTCTGGACAACGATGCGGACACGATCTTTGCCGGGAGCCTCGACTTCATCAGGACACATGCCTCGGTACCCTTGCAGAGGGACTGAACGCACGCCGGGGGGCACCAGGTCCGGTGGAGTACGTGTGTTCGTGCGGAGGGGAAGGCGCGAGGGTGACGCCCCAGAGTGACGAGGACGAGGTCTGGCGCCAGATCGTCGCGTCCTTCAACGACACGGCCGAGCGCGACTCGGCGGATCAGCCATGGCCCGACAGCGAGAACGTTCCCGCCGAGCCGAGCCGTCGCGTGGTCAAGCCCACCGAGGACCCCGACTCCGGCTCCGGTGCCGGCGAGTTCGCGCGCGAACGCTACGCGGGCGAAGCGGGTGACGAGGACGACGACGACGGCGAGGCGCCGGCCGAGGAGGAGGACGGATACACCCCTCCACCGCCCCCGCCGCTGCCCAAGGTCGACGTCACGACCAAGATCGCCTGGGGTGCGCTGTTCGGCGGGCCCGCCTACCTCCTGGTGGCGGCGATGGCGAAGTGGCCGCTGGAGGGGTGGGCGGTCATCCTCGCGGTGGCGGCCTTCATCGGCGGCTTCGTGGTGCTGGTGGTGCGCATGGGCGACGGCCCGCCCAACGACTCGGGCTGGGACGACGGCGCCGTCGTGTAAGCCGGGCCGGCCGTGACCCCACGGCCGCCCGGCCCCCGGCCCACGACGCCACACGACCCCGCCACACGACCCCGCCACACGACCCCGCCACACGACCCCCCACGACTCGGCGGGTCGGCGGGTCGGCGGGTCCGTCAGGTCACGGGCGCAGGAGGGCCTTGATCGCCCGGCGTTCGTCCATCGCGCGGTAGGCCTCGGCGGCCTCCTCCAGGGGCAGCTCCAGGTCGAAGACGGCGCCGGGATCGATGCGCCGGTGCCAGATCGCCTCCACCAGCTCAGGCAGGAACCTGCGCACGGGAGCGGGCCCGCCGTGCAGGTGCACCAGCGAGTAGAACAGCTCCTCGACCGGAACCTCGCCGTGGTAGCCGATGAACCCCACGTGCCCGCCCGCCCGGGCCGACCCGATCGACTGCATCACCGACTCCTGGGTGCCGACGGCCTCGATCACGCTGTGCGCGCCGAGCCCGCCGGTCAGCTCCCTGATCCGCGCCACGCCCTCGGCTCCGCGCTCGGTGACGATGTCGGTGGCGCCGAAGTGGCGCGCCAGCTCCTGACGCGGGGTGTGGCGGCTCATCGCGATGATCCGCTCCGCCCCCAGTTCGCGGGCGGCCAGCACCGCGCACAGCCCGACCGCGCCGTCGCCGACGACGGCCACGGTCTTGCCCGGCCCCGCCTGCGCGGCGACGGCCGCGAACCATCCCGTGCCGAGCACGTCGGAGGCGGCCAGCAGGCTTGGCACCAGGTCGTCGGCGGGAACGCCGGGGGTGGCGACCAGGGTGCCGTCGGCCAGCGGGATGCGCGCCCGCTCCGCCTGGGTGCCGATGGTGCCCATCAGCACCCGGTGCACGCACGCGCTCTGGTAGCCCGCCCGGCAGATCTCGCAGGTGTTGTCGGAGGCCCAGAACGAGCCGACGACGAACTGGCCCGGTCTGAGGGTGGTGACCTGGTCGCCGACCTCCTCCACGACGCCGACGTATTCGTGCCCCATCGGCCGGGGTTCGGTGACCGGTTCCAGGCCGCGGTAGGGCCACAGGTCGGAGCCGCAGACGCAGGCCGCGCTCACCCGGATGATCGCGTCGGTCGGCTCCACGATCACCGGATCGGGACGGTCCTCGACCCTGACGTCTCCGGCTCCGTGCATGACCACACCACGCATGACCGCCCCCTCGCTGTCACCTGATGCAACGGACTGTAACCCAGAGTGTTCGCCGCTCCTCGGACCGGCCCCGGTCCTGGGCGTCAGAAGTCGACGAGCTCGACGGTGACGCTCGCCACGTCGCCCGCGTCGAGTCCTTCCGCCCGCCGTACGGCTCGCTTGATCGGCAACGCGTAGCGGCCGCTGCCCTTGTCGGGGAAGATCGACGTCTTCCAACTGCTCACGCCGATCGTCACCCGCACCCGCACCGAGCCGAACCCGCGCCGCGACCCGCCGGTCAGGTCGTGGATCTCCTCCGACTCCTCCACCGGCAGGCTCACGAAGGTCCAGCTGTCGGC
This sequence comes from Nonomuraea soli, assembly GCF_013761175.1. GTDB lineage: Bacteria > Actinomycetota > Actinomycetes > Streptosporangiales > Streptosporangiaceae > Nonomuraea > Nonomuraea soli. The sequence continues at coordinate 891,835 of NZ_JACDUR010000001.1, read as the reverse complement.
CCTGCGGGCGTCCCAGATCCACAACTCGGCATCGAATACGACCTTCACGCGCCCAGCATGGCAGGCGGGTCCGACAACATATCCGGTTCTCCTTCATGCGGGACGCCCAGCCGGACATCGTGTTCAAGGCGCTGAGATTCACCGGGGGCGGGACGGGCCAGCACAACATCGCGGTGAGCAGGCCGAAGGGCCACCAGGTGTTCGTGAGGTTCGCCGTGCTCTTCGACACGGGCGCCGCGTCGGATCCGAGCTGCACCTACCAGACCCGCGGCATCTGACCTGCGGGCGGATGGACGGTGCCGCCCGGCAGGCCGCTATGACGCGACCTGTCCCCCGATGCCGGTCTCGTTGCCGTCGGCGTCGTGGAAGACCCACTTGCAGACGCCGCCGTGTTCCTCCTTGCCCGTCGGCCTGATCCCGCGCGCCGCGATCCTGTCGACCTCGGAGGCTGGGTCGTCGACCCAGATCATGCTCACGCCGCCCCCGACCCGCGCGGCGTCCTCGATGACGTACACGTACAGGTCGTCGGCCAGTTGCCACACGGCTTCGACGTCGTTGGGCCAGAACGCCGGATCCCTGCCGAGCAGCTTGGTGTACCACTCGACGGCGCTCTTGCAGTCGCGCACGGGGATTCCCGCGAAGATTCCCACGGCCATGGCCGGATCTCCTCTCTCGTGGGGCAGGGAAGGTCCCTCTGCCCAAGGGGGAGACTCGCCGCGCCGGGAAAAGTCATCGCCGCACGGTCAAGTCGAGGGTGAGAAGCTAGCTCACCGTCGACTTGGCCGTGCGCGGCCCGAAGGTCTCCACGACGCCCGTGTAGCGGTCGTCCGCGTCGACCGCGTGTCCCACGGCCCACACCAGCCGCTTGTCCGGCAGATACGTCACCGCCTGCAGCCGCACGCTGCTGCGCCCGGCCACCGATCCGCCCCGGATGACGGTCGCGGCCCCCTTCTCGAGCCGCATCAGGAACGGTTCGCCCGGCGTCGACGGGTCGAACCCCGACACCCAGAAGCGCCCCTGCCCGTCGCCGGCGACGCCGTACAGCTGCGCTCCCGTCACGGGCAGGGCCAGGCGGCTCCACCGTTTGCCGTTCCACGAGAGCACGAGCGGCTGCACGTCGCCGGCCTGGGTGTACACGCCTCCGACGGCGACGGCTCGTTTGGCGCCGTCGGCCTGGACGTCGCGCAGGTAGCCGCCGGGCACGGACGGCATCGGCATCGGGCTCCACGTGCCCGCCGCGTAGCGGAAGGCGAGGGGCGCCTTGCCGGTGTCGCCGACCGCGATGGAACCGGAGACGGCGTACAGCGAGCCGGTCCGGTCGAAGGAGGTGGCGTTCCACTGCTGCTGCTGACCGGTGAGGATGAGCGGGTGCCCGCCGCGGCTGCCGACGGCGAAGACGCGGCCGGGCCGTACGTCGACGCCGGTGAGGCGGTCGCGGGAGGTGAGGGCGGGCACGCGGATGCGGTCGAAGCCGGAGGTGTCGCCGTGGGCCAGGTACGGCAGGCCGTCGTGGCCGTCGCCGACCGCCCACACGTCGGTGGCCGAGGAGGCCGAGACGCCGCGCAGGAGGCTGGCGCCCATGGAGTCGCGTACGGCCACCTCGCTCCAGGTGGTGCCGTTCCAGTGACGGATGGCGCCGCGATTGCGCCAGACGTCCCAGATCTGCTGCTGCCCGACGGCCCACACGTCGCCGGAGGGCAGCGCCTGGACGTCGGTCAGCGCGCCGTCGGCGTCGAGGCTGATGCTGGTCGACTGCTGCCAGGCTTCGATCGTCGTCGGAGGTTTCGGATCGCCGTGCGCGGCTGGCCCGGCAGCGAATGCTGCGAGCAGGGCGGCCGCCCACGTAGCCATCGCACGCCGCAGGTAGCGACGGGTCATGTCCTGATCGTACCGTGACGTGGATTAGGCCACGGCTGAATGGTGGCTGTGAGCGGCCCCGCCCCGGCAGCCTGGGCCCATGAACGCATTCGACTTCCTGCTCGGCTCGTGGACCGTGGTCAACTCCAAGAAATCACGCGACGGCCAGTGGCAGGAGTTCACGGCCCAGGTGACGGCCGAGCCGAGGCTCGACGGCCGGGTGATCCTGGAGAACTTCCAGGCCGTCTTCCCCGACGGTCAGCGGGTCAAGGGCCTGGCGATCATCGCCTACGACCCGGCGACGGATCTGTGGCACCACGCGTGGCTGGACTCGCGGGTCTCCCCCGACTTCACGCCGGTGGTGGGCAGGTTCGACGGCGACCACGGCGAGTTCCACGCGCCGGGCCTGCGCTTCCGCTGGGAGCGCAGGGCGGACGGCACGGTGGCGTGGGAGCAGGCGGTCTCGCAGGACGACGGGGTGACCTACGAGACGAACTGGCTCATGGAGTATCGGCGGGCGGAGGTGCCGGTGTCAGCGAGGCGATGACCGGCAGGTGGTCGGTGGCGCTGACGAGGTCCGCGGGGGCGGCCTCGGCGCCGCCGCACCAGTCGATCCGCAGGCCTGGCCCGGCGAAGACGGCGTCGATGCGCGAGGAGGGGTTGCGGGCGGTGAAGGTGCGGCCGTCGCCGCGTGGCGCCGCCGGGTAGCAGTCGGACAGCCGGCCGGCGAAGTAGCGCCAGGTCGGCTGGTGGTCGGTCTCGTTGAGGTCGCCGCAGACCACGGGGATGGCGGAGAAGCGGGCGGCGGCGGCCTCGACGAGGCTCATGATCTGGTTGGCGTGGTGCAGCCGCTGGGCGGGCACGAGGGCGAGGTGGATCGAGCCGACCGCGAGCCGTACGCCCTCGACCTCGACGACGGCCAGGGCCAGACCGCGGATCTCCCGGGGGAAGAAGATCTTCAGCACGTGGGTCTCCTCGTGCAGGACCTTCACCCCCGGGCGGACGTAGACGGCCAGCCCCGCCAGGCGGCGACCGGCGGCGATGCGCATGCCGGTGAGGTCGGCCAGTTCGTGGCGTTTGCTGCGCCACCACAGGAACTTGGGGGCCTCCTGGACGCACAACACGTCGCAGTCCATCGCCTGGATGACTCTGACCAGGGCGGGGACGTCGTCGTGCATGCCCCTGATGTTGTAGGTGCCGATCCGCACACCCAGACGTTAGCGCTGGCGGGCCAGGTCCGCAGCCCCGACGAGTCCGGCGGACGCGCCCAGCTCGGCCAGGCGCACCTCGGCGAAGGGCCGGTGGCCCCGGCCGGTGAGCCTGCGCTGGAAGCTGTCGCGGGCGCGGTCGAGGAACAGGTCGGAGGCGCGTGAGACGCCGCCGCCGACGATGAAGCAGCCGGGGTCGAGGATGGCGGCCAGGTCGGCCATGCCTTGGCCGAGCCACTCGGCCAGGGAGGCGAAGGCTTCCAGGCAGGCCTCGTCGCCCTGGCGGGCGGCCTCGGTGACCTCCTCGCCCTCGATGCTGCCCCCTGCGAGCTCCAGCAGGATTCGCGCGCGCTCGGGCGTGGCCGTGGAGATCTCGCGGGCGTGGGCGACCAGGGCGTTGCCGCTGGCGTACTGCTCCCAGCAGCCGAGGTTGCCGCAGCCGCACTTCTTGCCCTCGGGCACGACCTGCATGTGGCCGAGCTCGGCGCCCATGCCCCAGCGCCCTCTGTACAGGGCGCCGTCGAAGATGAGGCCGCCGCCGATGCCGGTGCCGACGGTGATGCAGACGATGTGGTCCTGGTCGCGTCCGGCGCCGAACTTGCTCTCGGCCCAGGCCATGGCGTTGGCGTCGTTCTCGACGACCACGGGCAGGCCGACCAGTTCGGTGATCTTCTTCTGCAGTGGTTCCTCACGCCAGGCGAGGTTGGGGGCGAACCGCACCACGGAGCGCGTCTCGTCGACGAATCCTGCGGCGCCCACGCCGATGGCCTCGATCTGCCGGTCGGCCGACAGCTCGCGCACCACGTCGGCCACGGTCTCGGCGACCTGGTCCGGCCGGTCGGCGGGGGTGGGCCGCAGGGCCTGCGCGAGGATCGTGCCTTCCTCGTCGACCACGCCCGCGGCCACTTTCGTACCGCCGATGTCAATGCCGATCGTGAGCATTCCGCCGATCCCTTTCAGCCCAGGTCGATGTGCTCCACATTCTGCCTGGTCTCGTCGTCTGGGCGTCGCCTGGGTGCGGGTCGGCTCAGCGTGTCGAGTGCCTGGCGGAAGGCGGCGAACAGTTCGCCACCCGCCGCGGCCAGGTGCTCGGCGACGTCGGCGCCGCTTTCGCGATACCCTCCGGCTTCGCGCTGGGCGGCGATCGCCCGGCACCAGGGACAGGCCCGGCAGATGTATTCGTCGTGTTCGGAGACCGCCTCGCTCCACACGTCTCCGCGGTCCTGGCGCCCGCCCCCGGTGAAGGAGCCGAGCACCGACTTGCCGACCTGGCGGGTGGCGCGGCCCTGGATGGCCTCGAAGAGCTTGCGCGCCTCGTCGGTCACGGTGCCGATGGGGTCTTTGCCCGGCTGCCTGGGAGTCTCAGTCATGCCTCGAACCGTACCTCCAGGACGCCGTCGTCGAGCGCCGCCGAGGCGACCTTGCGCCGCGACAACGCCGCAGGCAGGGCGATGATCCTGCGGTACGGCCCGGCGGTGACGATCAGCTCCTCTCCCTTGCGTGCCAGGTCGACGTCACCCTTGCGGGCTCCTGGCAGGTCGAGGGTGAGCGTCGTGCCCTCGACGCGCAGGGGCGGCTCCATCGTGGGAGCGGCGAACGGGTCGGCGTCGCCGTACAGGGCCTGGCCCACCTCGGCCAGCGCCTCGACCCCGACGGGTTCGGCGGCCAGGTAGGGCACGGTGTGGATCGGCAGGGGCGCGAACGACTGCTCGGCCTCGCCCAGGAAACGCGACTGCGCCTCGACCCACCTGGCGCGCCAGGCGTCGGCGCCCTCGGAGGGGAAGACCCGGTTGGCGATCACCGCGTCGACGCGGTAGCCGTACAGGTTGAGCAGGGTCAGGGTGCGGCGTGCCTCGGCGAGCACCACGGACTCGGGGGTGAACACGAGCCTGACGGAGGCGCCGGGTCCGGTGAGCAGCTCGCGCACCTCCAGCATGCCGCGGTGGAACCGCTCGGTGGCGCTCATGACGTCGTCGCCCGGGGTGCTGACCCTGGCCATGCTCTTGACGAACGGGCCGACGATCTTGAGGATCCTGCGGCCGACCGGCAGCAGCTTGCTGACGTGCCAGTCGAGCGCCTCGGGCAGGGCCAGCAGGCGCAGCGTCTCGGCGGTCGGCGCGCAGTCGACCACGATCACGTCCCAGCGCCCGGTCTGGGCCTGCTCGCGCAGCTCCAGCAGGGCGATGACCTCTTCGGCGCCGGGCAGGACGGTGATCTCCTCGGAGGTGATCTCGTCGAGGCCCAGCTCGCCCAGGACGTTGCGCAGGTAGTCTTGCAGCTCGCCCCAGTGGCGCTCTAGCGAGCGCTGGGTGTCGACCTGGTGCAGGTGAAGCGCCGGAGCGATCTCGACGGGCTCGTCCCCGACCTCGACCCCCAGGGCGTCGGCCAGGGAGTGCGCCGTGTCGGTGGAGACCACGAGGGTCTTCAGCCCCCGCCGCGCCGCCAGTGTGGCCGTCGCGGCGGCGGCCGTGGTCTTGCCCACCCCGCCCTTGCCGGTGAACAGCAGGACCCTCATCAAGCCTCTACACGCTTCTTCAGGCCTTTGAGGGCCGTGTCGACGATGACCTTCTCGGCCTTGCGCTTGATCATGCCGATCATCGGCACCTTGAGCTCGACGGCCAGTTCGTATGTCACTTGGGTTCCACTGCCCACGTCGGCCAGGAGGTAACTCCCGGTCAGGGTGGAGACCATGGTGCCCGACTCGGAGGTCTGCCAGGAGACGCCCGAGTGCTCCCACTGGTAGAGCAGGGTGTAGGCGTCGCTGATGACCCCGGCGTCCAGCACGAAGCGCACCTCGGCCGGCTGCCCGTCGTCGTGGTAGCTGAGGACCTCCGCCTTCTTCACCTGCCCGGCCCATTCGGGGTAGGCGGCGAAGTCCGCGATGACCGCCATCACGCTCGCGCGGTCGGCGGCGATGGTGATGCTCGAAGTGGTGCGATCAGCCATGCGACCACCGTACCGGTCAGGTCACCATTCGAGGATGTAGGGAACGCCCTTTCCCCGGAAGTGTCCGACGTTGACGCACTCGGTGCGCCCGATGCGCATGCGCGGGTAGAGCGGCTGGTGCACGTGGCCGAAGAGGGCGTAGCGGGGCTGGACTCTCCTGATCAGCTCCAGGGTGGCCTCGCTGCCGCGCTCGTGCCGCCGGGCGACGGTGTCGTAGAGCAGCTGGGGAACGGCGGGCGGGATGTGTGTGCACAGCACGTCGACCTCGCCCAGGGCCGCCACCTTGGCGTCGAAGACGTCGTCGTCGAGCTCGTTGGGCGTGCGGTAGACGGTGCGCAGCCCTCCCCCGACGAAGCCGAAGCGCAGCCCGCCGATCTCGGCGGTCTCGCCGTCGAGCACCCGGTGGCCGGGCCGCAGGTGGTCGGCCCACATGCGGGGCAGGTCGACGTTGCCGTAGGTGAGGTAGGCGGGTTCCGGCATCGCGGCGAACAGCGTTTCGTACTGCCGGCGCACGTTGCGTTCGATGTGCTCGCGCGGATCGCCGTCCAGCGACGCCCACAGCGCGGCCGACATCGCGCGGGCCTCGTCGAAACGTTTGGCGGTGCGCAGCGCGATGAACCGCGCGGCGTTGTCGGCGCCGAACAGCTCGGCGAAGATGCCCTGCGCGGGGTCGTCGTAGTCGACGAAGAGGATGAGGTCTCCCAGGCAGATCAGGGCGTCGGCGCCCTCACCGGCGCGGGCGAGGGCGTCGGCCCTGCCGTGGACGTCGCTGACGACATGAAGTCGCATGGCCGTCATCCTACGGAGCTGCTGCTAGCGTGAGTATCGTCCGTCCTGAGGAGTATTTCCGTGCGTGAGTACAGCGTCCCTGTCCTGGTGGATGTGCCCGAGTCGGCGAATCTGGCCGAGACCGTCTTCCGACGCGCCCAGGAGCAGCCCGACGCGGTGGTGCTGCGCCGCAAGGACGGCGACGCCTGGCCGGAGGTGAGCGCGGCCCGGTTCCGCGACGAGGTCGCCGCCGTGGCCAAGGGTCTGATCGCCGCGGGCATCGGCCCCGGCGACCGGGTCGCGCTGATGTCGCGCACCCGCTACGAGTGGACCCTCGTCGACTACGCGATCTGGGCGGCGGGCGCGGTCACGGTGCCGATCTACGAGACCTCCTCCGCCGAGCAGGTGCGCTGGATCCTCACCGACAGCGGCGCCAAGGCGGCCTTCGTGGAGCTCGACGACCACGCCAAGACGGTCGCCGAGGCGGTGCCGGAGCTGAAGAACGTCTGGCGCGTCGACGAGTCCCTCGACGGCTCGGGCGTCTCCGACGACGAGCTGCACGCGCGCCGCGCGGCTCTCAAGGCCGCCGACCTGGCCACGATCGTCTACACCTCGGGCACCACCGGCCGCCCCAAGGGCTGCCGGATCACGCACGACAACCTGCTGTTCGTGGCGCTCAACGTGGTCAAGGGGCCGCTGGCGCCGCTGTTCTCGGGTCCCGGCGTCTCGGCGCTGCTCTTCCTGCCGCTGGCGCACATCTTCGCCCGGGTGATCCAGGTGGTCTTCGTGGAGACCGGCGCCGTCCTGGGCCACACGCCGAACATGAAGAACGTCGCGCCCGACCTGGCCAGTTTCCAGCCGAGCTTCCTGCTGGGCGTGCCGCGCGTGTTCGAGAAGGTCTACAACGGCGCCGAGCAGAAGGCGACGGCCGACGGCAAGGGCAGGATCTTCGCCAAGGCCGCCTCGGTGGCGGTCTCCTACAGCAGGACCGGCTCGCCGAAGTTCCTGCACTGGATCTTCGACAGGCTGGTGTACGGCAAGCTGCGCGCGGCCACGGGCGGCCGCCTGACCGCGGCCGTCAGCGGCGGCTCGGCGCTGGGCGAGCGGCTCGGCCACTTCTTCCGCGGCGTCGGCATCGAGGTCTTCGAGGGCTACGGCCTGACCGAGACCACCGCGCCGATCTCGGTCAACATGCCGGGCGGCAACAAGGTCGGCACCGTCGGCCGCCCGCTGCCCGGCACCTCGGTCCGCATCGCCGACGACGGCGAGGTGCTGGCCAGGGGCCGCCACATCTTCGACGGCTACTGGAACAACCCGGAGGCCACCGCCCAGGCGCTGTCCGACGGCTGGTACGCCACGGGCGACGTGGGCGAGCTCGACGGCGACGGCTACCTGCGCATCACCGGGCGCAAGAAGGAGATCCTGGTGACCGCGGCGGGCAAGAACGTCGCGCCGGGGCCCCTGGAGGACATCGTCCGGGCCAGCCCGATCGTCTCCCAGGCGATGGTGGTGGGCGAGAACCGGCCGTTCGTGGCGGTGCTGGTCACGCTCGACCCCGAGGCGCTGGCGCAGGTGCGGCTGACGCAGGAGCAGATCCAGGCCGAGGTGCAGAAGGCCGTCGACGCCGCGAACGCGACCGTCTCGCGGCCCGAGCAGATCAAGAAGTTCGTGGTCCTGGAGTCGGACCTGACCGAGGAGTCCGGGCACCTCACGCCGACGCTCAAGGTCAAGCGCAACCTGGTCATGCGGGACTTCGCCGGGGAGATCGACGCCCTTTATGGTGGCTAAATCCCACTAAAGTGTGCCCATGAGGACGCACGCTAAGCGGCCCTGGATCATGCTCGCGGCCGCGCTGGTCCTCCTCCCGGCCCTCGCCTACGGCATCCCCGCCGCCACGCTGGCGGGCGAGGTGCCGCCGGGCACCCGCGTGGCCGACGTCGACCTGGGCGGCCTGGATCCCCGTGCCGCCGAGGCGAAGCTCGCCACGGACCTGGCCTACCTGGCCGACGGACCCCTGACGCTCGACTTCGCCGGCACCGAGGTACGGCTGAGGCCCGGACAACTCGGCCTTTCCCTCGACACCGCCGCCACCGTGGCCACCGCCCGCGACGGCGCGCTGACCCCGGCCGGCGTCGCCCGCTCCCTGTTCGGGCGCCGAGCCGTGCCGCCGGTCGTCAAGGTCGACGACGCCAAGCTGTCGGCCGCCATCGCCGAGGAGGCCAAGAAGGTCGACCAGAAACCGCGCGAGGGCGGCGTGCTCTACCGGGGCCTGGAGCCGGTGACGGTGCTGCCCAAGGCGGGGCGCGCCGTCGACAGGGACGCCGCCGCCCAGGCCGTACGGCAGGCGTACCTGCGCGCCGAGGGCCCGATCACCATCCCGGTCAAGCCGGTGCTGCCGCAGGCCGACCGCGCCACGGTCGAGAAGCTGGCCGCGACCACCGCGCGCGAGGCGATCGCGGCCCCGCTGACGCTCACCAGCGGATCCAGGAAGGCGACGCTCACCCGCGAGCAGCTCGCCGCCAGGCTGCGTTTCCTGTCCGACGGCAAGGGCGGCTTCGAGCCGCGCTTCAACGCCGGCAAGCTCACCTCCGACCTGGGCGGCCGGCTCGTCGACGAGGAGCACCTGCCCAAGGACGCCTCCTTCAAGATCGTCAAGGGCAGGCCGCGCGTGGTGCCCGCCGTACCCGGCAAGGGCCTGGACGAGCCCGCGCTCGGCCAGGCCGTCGCCGCCGCCCTGGCGCAGGGCGGCAGCCGTACGGTCGAGGTGCCGCTGAAGGAGACCGCTCCCAAGCTCACCACGGAGAAGGCGGAGAAGCTCGGCATCAAGGAGAAGGTCAGCCAGTTCACCACGAACTATCCCTGCTGCGCGCCGCGGGTGACCAACATCCACGTGATCTCCGACATCCTCGACGGCCACGTCGTGATGCCGGGCGAGACGTTCTCGCTCAACGGCGTCGTCGGCAAGCGCGACAAGGCCCGCGGCTTCGTCGAGGCGCCGATGATCCTCAACAACCGGTTCGTCAACGACGTGGGCGGCGGCGTCTCGCAGTTCGCCACCACCATGTTCAACGCGGTGTTCTTCGGCGGCTTCAAGGACGTGCAGCACCGGGCGCACCAGTACTACATCTCCCGCTACCCGGCCGGACGCGAGTCGACCGTCTCCTTCCCGCAGCCGGACTTCCGGTGGAAGAACGACTCGAAGTACGGCGTGCTGGTCAAGGCCTCCTACACCGCCACCTCGGTGACCGTGCAGTTCTGGAGCACCAAGCGCTACGACATCTCCTCGCGCACGTCGGGACCGTACAACCACCGCTCGTTCGAGACGCTCAGCGAGTCGGGCCCCGAGTGCATCCCGATGCCGGGAGCCCAGGGCTTCGACATCGACGTCTGGCGCATCTTCAAGCGGGACGGCAAGGTCCTGAAGGAGGAGCGTTTCCACACGGTCTACGCGCCGGAGCCGAAGCTAACCTGCAGCTGAATCTCATCCAATCTTCACGGGCCCGGCCTAGCGTGAATTCTTGTGGGTTCCCTGAAGATCACTGTGATTCGCCCGGAAGAGCTGGGCGCGAGCGAGGTGACGACCTGGCACGACCTGCTGCGGTCGCGCCACGAGCTGGTGAACCCGTTCCTCGCGCCCGAGTTCGCCCAGGCCGTCGGCCGCTGCCGTGACGACGTGCGGGTGGCCGTGATCGAGGAGTCGGGCCGGACGGCCGGCTTCCTGCCCTTCCAGCGCGACCGGCTGGGCATCGGCAGGCCGGTCGGCGCCGGCCTCACCGACGCCCAGGGCGCCGCGCTGGCCGAGGGCCTGGAGCTCGAGGTGGGCGCGCTGCTGAAAGCCTGCGGGCTGTCGGTGTGGGAGTTCGACCATCTGGTGGCCGACCAGTTCCCCGCCTTCCACACCAGCCGCCACCCCTCCCCCGTCATCGACCTGCGCAAGGGCCTGCCGTCCAACAAGACCGTCAAGTCCACGATGGCCAAGGAGCGCAAGCTCGAGCGCGACATCGGGGCGGTGCGCCACGACTACGCCACCACCGACCCCGAGGCGCTGCGCACGCTGCTGGGCTGGAAGAGCAGGCAGTACCGGCGCACCGGGCGCACCGACCGCTTCGCCGCACCGTGGATCGTGCGGCTGGTGGAGGAGCTGCTGCTGATCGACACCCCCGGCTTCGGCGGCGTGCTCGACCTGGTCTACGCCGACGGCCTGCCGGTCGCGGGCCACTTCGGCCTGCGCAGCGACAAGGTGCTCACCGGCTGGTTCCCCGCCTACGACCCCGCCTTCTCCCGCTACTCCCCCGGCCTCATCCACCACCTGGCCATGGCACGCGAGGCCGCCGCCCACGGCATCGCCCTCATCGACCTGGGCCGCGGCGCCAAGGAGTACAAGGACAAGCTCAGCAACGGCGCGCTGACGGTGGCCGAGGGGCGGCTGGCACGCGCGACGCCTGCCGCCGCGCTGCACTGGGCGACCACCGTGCCCGTGCGCGCGCTGCGCAACACCGTGCTGGCCAGCCCCGCCCTGCGGGCGCCCGCCGACCGCCTGCTCAAGACGTACGGCAGGCTGCGCAACCGCACCCCTTGACCCCCGGCTCCCGCCCGGTTCAGGACATCCTCACCGGCCGATCTCGACGCTCTCCAGCACGCCGAGCGCGTCGGGCACCAGCGGCACCACCGAGTAGTAGGTGCTCAGCAGGTAGGAGGCGACCGCCTGCTCGTTGATGCCGGTGAAGCGAACCGACAGGCCGGGCTCGTACTCGTCGGGCAGGCCGGTGCGGCGAAGGCCGACCACGCCCTGCTTCTCCTCCCCGAGGCGCATGACGATGATCGAGGTCAGGCCGCGGTCGGAGACGGGGATCTTGTCGCACGGCAGGATCGGCACGCCGCGCCAGGCGATGATGCCGGGACCGGCCGTGTCGGGATAGATCCTGCGGCTGCTGCACTCGCGCCCGAAGGCGGCGATGGCCTTCGGGTGCGCGAGGAAGTAGTGCGAGCTGCGGCGGCGCGACAGCAGCTCGTCGAGGTCGTCGGGGGTGGGCGGCCCGGTGCGGGTGTGGATGCGCTGCTTGAGGTCGGCGTTGTGGAGCAGGCCGAAGTCGCGGTTGTTGACCAGCTCGTGCTCCTGACGCTCTCGCAGGGCGTGGATCGTCAGGCGCAGCTGCTGCTCGGTCTGGTTCATCGGCTCGTTGTACAGATCGGCCACGCGGGTGTGCACGCGCAGGATCGTCTGGGCGACGCTCAGCTCGTACTCGCGGGGTGCCGCGTCGTAGTCGACGAACGTGCCCGGCAGCACGGGCTCTCCGCTGTGGCCGGAGGTCAGCTCGATCGCCGCCTCGCCGTACCTGTTGCTGGCCGGCCGGTCCGCGTCGCCCTCCCCGGCGACGCGGGCCAGCTCCTCGGCCGGGAGCGTGAGCACGGTGCAGGGAGTGATCGCCTCGGCCTCGCGCACCTCGCGCCCGGCCGTCGGCCTGACGCCCGGTGCGGCGGGTTCGACCGACGGCACGAAGCTGGGCATGGCCTCGGCGGCCGGGGCGGGCACCGAGGGGGCCGACGCGACGGCGAAGTGGTCGCCGTCGGCGTACACGCCCAGGTCGGCGCGCGAGCCGTAGGTGCCGGCGCCGAACGCCCTGATCTTGCCGTGTGCGACCAGGACCAGCCCCGCGTCGGGCACCCGGTCGCCGGGCCGCAGGTCGTGCTGGACGAACCGCCCGGCCAGGCCCTCGACGTCGTCGTGGTCGCGGAAGGCCGGGATCTCCCGCAGCTCCTCGGGGATGACGCGGACCGACGCGCCGGTGTTGACGAACGAGACCCGGCCGTCGCCCACGGTGTAGGTGAGGCGGCGGTTGACCCGGAAGGCGCCGCCCGTCACCTCCTGCCAGGGCAGCACCCGCAGCAGGTGGCGAGGGGTGATCTCGGCCATCTGCGGCGGGGTCTTGCTCAGGGAGGCGAGCTTGCGAGCCGCCGCCGTGCTCAGGCTGAGCTGTGAGGCGATCTCGGACTGGTCTGTGGTCATCGAGCTCCTCCGAGCAGGTTGGCGATGCGGGTGGTGGCGGTGCCGAAGCCACGCGGACCGGGTTCCCAGCGGGCGTACTCCACGTATCGCCCGGTCTCGCGGTGCCAGCGCAGCACGCCCGACATCCAGTCCCGCAGGCCGTCGACGTATCCGGCGACGCTCGCCCTGGCGCTCTCACCGATCTGGTAGTCGTCGAGGTAGGCGGGCAGGTCGGTGGCGGCCACGTGCTCGAACTGCCGCATCCGGGAGGTCATCAGGGCGTCGGCGATGCCGATGGCCTGGGGCAGGTCGCAGCCGAAGAAGGTCTTCAGCACCAGGACGCCGTTGTTGACCTCTCCCTCGAACTGGATCTCCTTCTGGTAGGAGAAGATGTCGTTCATCAGGCAGCAGTAGTCGTGGGCCGCGTTGGTCAGGCTCCACAGCGGGCGGCTGCGCCAGACGTCGGCCGGCACCTCGCGCCCGGCCTTCAGCCTCGACAGCTCCACCGTCAGCTCCGAGCCGAAGGTCCTGCGGCGCATCTCGATGTAGTCGACCGGGTCGGGCACCCGGTTCTGCATGACGTTGGCCAGCTCCCAGATCCAGCTGCTCGTCATGGTCTCGACCGTGTGGCGGAAGACCGCGCGGCCGGGCTCCTCCATGTGCTCGGCCGTACGGAGCCACAACTCGGCCAGGCCGCGCTCCAGGGGGTTCAGCGGGGTCGCCACCGGCACCAGGTCGAGCGGCATGAACAGCGACAGCCTGGCGTTCTGCGCCTTGGCCGCCGTCAGGTCCCGGCGGCCGAAGACCGCCGGGAACCAGTCGTCGGCGTAGGTGCCCCAGGTCAGCCAGTTGGTCGACAGGATCAGCTCACGCTCGGTCGCGTCGGGGTCGATGCCCGCGGCGCACCGCGCGAAGTCGAAGATGTCGATCTTGTGGGCGGTCCACACACCGTCGTTGAAGCCCATGGCATGCGCCCACGCCAGCTCCGCCCTGCGCGCGGCGTCGTAGTGGGGGTTGTCGCCCGCCTTGAACGGCATGTAGAAGTCGGGCTCGTCGACCACCCCCACGTTCGGGTACGGCGGGGCGGTCAGGTTGCGCAGCCCGCCCGGTCCGAGCAGGTGATGCGGTGAGACGCCCGCGCTCTGACCGCCCTTGGTGTAGCGGTTGGAGCGCATGTGCCACTCGTGGCCGCCCGCCTGCCAGTCCTGCAGCCCCTTGACGTAGCTGAGCACCGCCGCCTGCTCGTGCGGGAGCAGGCCGTGGTCGGCGAACAGCGGCGGCAGCTCGGTCATCACGGTGTTCTCGAACTGGTGCAGCCGCGAGGTGAGCAGGTCGTTGGTGAGGTCGGCCGCCTGCTGGGTGTCGCAGCCGAAGAAGCGCTCGCACACCAGCACGCAGTTGGACAGCTCGCCCTCCACCTCGACCTCGCGGTGGTAGGAGAACAGGTCGTTGCGCAGGTGCACGGCGTCGGAGAAGGTCTCCATGAGCACCCTGACCGGTCTGCTGTAGGCCACACGCGGGGGCACCTCGGCCCCTGACACGTGTTCGACCAGGCAGGCCGACCAGGGGGCGCCGCCGACCTTGCGGCGTTCCTCGATGTACTCGATGGGGTTGGAGACCTGGCCGGTCTCGATGTGGAACAGCTCCCACATCGACTCCTGCATCAGGTCGCGGGTGACGTCGACGAAGCGGTCGCGCCAGCACTGGCTGCGGTGCGGGACCGTGCGCTCCCACAGGTCCTTCAGCCCGCGCTCGCACGGGTTGCCCGGCTCGGGCGGGTCGTCGGACATGAACAGCTCCAGCCGGTCCAGGTAGGCCTGGCCGCCCGCGATGTCCCTGCTGCGCTTGAAGGTCTCCAGGAAGTGGTCGTCGAAGAAGAAGACCCAGACGTACCAGTCGGTGACCAGGTCCAGTTCCTCGGCCGGGCAGTCGGGATGGGTGTAGGCGCACATGAGCCCGTAGTCCATGCCGTCGAAGTTGGCCTCGGTCCAGACGACGTCGTCGATCATCTCCATGTCGCGCGCCCACTGCTTGGTGTGCGCCCTGGCCCGCTCCATGTGGGGATTGAGGCGGGCCGGATACGGGAGGTAGTAGTCGACACTGAAGGGCGGGCTTGCGAGCCCGGACTCATTGGACACTAACCGACCTCGACGCTCTCCAGGATGCCGAGCGCGTCGGGGACGAGCACCGCGGCGGAGTAGTAGGTCGTCACCAGGTAGTTGATGACCGCCTGGTCGTTGATGCCCATGAAGCGGACCGAGAGGCCGGGCTCGTACTCGTCGGGCAGGCCGGTGCGCCACAGGCCGATGACGCCCTGGTTCTGCTCGCCGGTGCGCATCACCATGATCGAGCTGAGGCCGTGCTCGGTGACGGGGATCTTGTTGCACGGCAGCAGCGGCACGCCGCGCCAGGAGGGCGCCTTCTGCCCGTTGATCTCGACGGCGTCGGGGTAGAGCCCGCGCGCGTTGCACTGGCGGGCGAAGGCGGCGATGGCCCTCGGGTGCGCCAGCATGACGGCGGGCTCCTTCCAGACCGTGGCCAGCAGGTCGTCCATGTCGTCGGGGGTGGGCGGGCCCGAGCGGGTGTGGATGCGCTGCTTGAGGTCGGCGTTGTGGAGCAGGCCGAAGTCGCGGTTGTTGACCAGCTCGTGCTCCTGACGCTCGCGCAGGGCGTGGATCGTCAGGCGCAGCTGCTGCTCGGTCTGGTTCATCGGCTCGTTGTACAGATCCGCGACGCGCGAGTGCACGCGCAGGATCGTCTGGGCGACGCTCAGCTCGTACTCGCGGGGCGCCAGGTCGTAGTCGACGAACGTGCCCGGCAGCACCGGCTCGCCCGTGTGACCGGAGGTCAGCTCGATCGCCGCCTCGCCGAAGGCGTTCGACGCCCTGCCGTCACCGCCGTCGCGCTGCAGCAGCAGGTGCGCGCGAAGGCCCTCCTCACGGTCAAGCAGGTCGTTCAGGGCTGCGGCGGGCAGGGCCAGGATGGTGACCGCGGTCACCGCCGTCGCGGTGAACGACCAGGCCGCCTCCTCTCCGGTGAGCACCTCGTCGCCCAGGTGGTCGCCGTCGGCCAGCACGCCGAGCTGCGTCTGGTTTCCGTAGGCTCCCTCGCCGATCTTGTTCACCTTGCCATGGGCCAGCAGCAGCACCTCCGTGACGGGGGCGCCCGCCTCGGCGATGACCTGGCCGGGCTCGTACTCACGCTGGACGAACCGTTCGGCCAGCTCGTTGAGCACCTCGGGATCGTCGAAGCCGCGCAGCGGGGCCAGCTCGCACAGCTCGGCGGGGATGACGCGGATCGTCGCGCCGGTGTTGGTGAAGGTCACCCGGCCGTCACCCAGCGCGTAGGACAGGCGGCGGTTGACCCGGTAGGCGCCGCCGACGACCTGTACCCAGGGCAGGACCTTGAGCAGATGGCGGGAGGTGATCTCCTGCATCTGCGGGGCTGTCTTCGTGGTCGTGGCGAGGTTCCTCGCCGCAGCGGTACCGAGGCTGAGCTGGCTCTGGCCGTTCTCGACGGTTTCGGTCATGCTGAACACCACCCATCAGTTGGTAAGGACATCGATCGCGGTTATCGCGAGCGATTGGCGATGCGGTCGGCCAGCGCGCTGAGCGCCTGCCGCCCTTCTTCGGTGATCGGCGCGGTGTGAAGGGTCTCCAGGGCCTGGCCCACCCGGTCGGCGATCAGCTGCTCGACGTGGGCGAGCGAGCCGGTGGCCGCGACGATCTCGCGGATCTGCTCCGCGTGCTCCTCGCCGAGGGCGGCGTTGCCGTACCAGGTGCGCAGGTAGTGGGCGGCGGACCCGGCGGCGTGGTCGCGGGCGTGGGCGATGAGCACGGTGTGCTTGCCCTCGCGCAGGTCGTCGAGGCGTGACTTGCCGGTCTGGGCGGGGTCGCCGAACATGCCGAGAATGTCGTCGCGGAGCTGGAAGGCCTCGCCGAGGGGCAGGCCCAGGCGGCTGTAGGCGCCCAGCAAGGCGGCGTCGGCCCCGGCCAGCTCCCCGCCGATCTGCAGCGGGCGCTCCACGGTGTACTTGGCCGTCTTGTAGCGGATGGTGGTGAGGGTCTGCTCGACGGTGACGCCGTCGCGGGCGGGGGCGAGCAGGTCGAGGTACTGGCCGGTGATGACCTCCGTGCGCATCGCGTCGTAGCGCAGCCGGGCGCCGCGCAGGCGGGCGGCGTCGGAGGTGCAGCCGGCCATCAGCTCGTCGGCCCAGGTCATGGCGAGCACGCCGAGCAGGATCGCGGGTGATTCGCCCAGCACCCGGTGCACGGTCGGGCGGCCTCGGCGGGTGTTGCTGGCATCCATGATGTCGTCGTGGATCAGCAGGCCCGCGTGGCACAACTCCAGCGAGGCGGCGGCCGAGATGATCTCCTCGCAGTCGTCGCCTCCCGCCCCGCGCCAGCCCCAGTAGCACAGGACCGGGCGGATGCGCTTGCCGCCGTCGAGCACGAACTCCCGCAGCAGGGCGTAGGCCGAGACGACGTCGGGGTCGTCGACCGGCGAGACGTGCTCGGTCAAGAACGCGGCCAGCCGTTCGTCCACGCGCGCGCGCAGCCAGCGCGTGCGATCGTCGGTGCGTCCCATGGTCTCAGTCGTCACTCCAGAACCTTCCGTCCCCCGAACCTTCGGTATACGCAAGGTCATGTATCTATCACAGGAAGTAAATGCCGCATCCCGAAGAGCGGAACAATGTGTTCACTCGGACGCCCGATCCGCCCACACTCGACCACATGTCGACGACTCTGAGCCGGCTGCTGGCGCGGATCTCCTCCCCGGACGATCTCCGTGCGCTCGCGCCGGAACAGCTTCCCGCGCTCGCCGCGGAGATCCGGAGCTTCCTCGTGCGCAAGGTCACCGCGTCGGGCGGGCATCTCGGGTCGAACCTGGGCGTCGTGGAGCTGACGATCGCGCTGCACCGGGTCTTCCGCTCCCCCGGCGACACGATCCTCTTCGACACCGGCCACCAGGCCTACGTGCACAAACTGCTGACGGGGCGGCGTGCGGGCTTCGACAAGCTGCGCAAGCGCGGCGGCCTGTCGGGCTATCCCGAGCCCGCCGAGTCGCCGCACGACGTGATCGGCAACTCGCACGCCTCCACCGCCCTGTCCTACGCCGACGGCCTGGCCAAGGCCAGGCAGCTGGCCGGCGACCGCGAGCACGCGGTCGTGGCGGTCGTCGGCGACGGCTCGCTGACCGGCGGCATGGCCTGGGAGGCGCTGAACAACCTCGGAACCGCCAAGGACCGCCCGGTGATCGTGGTCCTCAACGACAACGGCCGTTCCTACGCCCCCACCCACGGCGCGATCGCCGACCACCTGGCGGCGCTGCGCGGCGACCGGCTGAGCGTGACCGTCTTCGAGAACCTGGGCTTCCGCTACCTGGGCCCGGTGCACGGCCACGACCTGGCGGCCCTGGAGTCGGCGCTGCGCACGGCCCGGCAACTGAGGGGTCCCGTGGTGGTGCACTGCATCACCCGCAAGGGCGCCGGCTACCGTCCCGCCGAGCAGGATCTGGAGGATCACCTGCACGCGGTGCCCGCCGCCGGCGCGCGCTCGCTGACCAGAGTGTTCTCCGAGGAGCTGTGCGCGCTCGGCGAACAGCTCCCGGACCTGGTGTGCGTGACGGCCGCGATGCCGGGCCCCACCGGGCTGTCGGCCTTCGGCGCCCGGTATCCGGGCCGCATGTTCGACGTCGGCATCGCCGAGCAGCACGCCGTCGCCTCCGCGGCGGGCCTGGCACTGGGCGGGCTGCGCCCGCTCGTCGCGATCTACGCGAGCTTCCTCAACCGCGCCTTCGACCAGCTGCTCCTCGACGTCGCGCTGCGGGAGCTGCCGGTGACGATCGTGCTGGACCGCGCGGGCGTCACCGGACCCGACGGCCCCAGCCACCACGG
Organism: Nonomuraea soli; assembly: GCF_013761175.1. Classification (GTDB taxonomy): domain Bacteria; phylum Actinomycetota; class Actinomycetes; order Streptosporangiales; family Streptosporangiaceae; genus Nonomuraea; species Nonomuraea soli. The sequence continues at coordinate 873,174 of NZ_JACDUR010000001.1, read as the reverse complement.
CATGTGGGATCTCGCGATGCTGTCGGCCGTGCCCGGCCTGTCCGTCGCCGCTCCGAGAGACGCCGTACGGCTGCGCGAGCTGCTGCGCGAATGCCTGTCACTGCCAGGACCCTCGGTGCTGCGTTTCCCCAAGGGCCCGGCGGGCGCGGAACTCGCCGCCTTGGAACGGTCCGCAGGCCTCGACATCCTGTGGCTCAGCGGCCGGGACGTGCTGCTGGTGGGCGTCGGCGCGATGGCGGCGGCCTGCGTGGACGCGGCGGAGCGGCTGACCTCGGCCGGGATCGGCGTCACGGTCGCCGATCCGCGCTGGGCGCTGCCGGTCACGCCCGGCCTGGCCGAATTGGCCGCCGAGCACGATTTGGTCGTCACCGTCGAGGACGGCGTGGTCAGCGGCGGCGTGGGCGCCGCCGTCATACAGGCCTGCGCCCCGGGAGCCCGGGTCCGCACACTCGGGCTCCCGCGGACGTTCGTCGAGCACGGCACGCGGGAGGAACTCCTGGCATCCGCGGGGCTGACAGGACCGGCCATCGCGCGCGCCGTCCGGCTGGAACACCAGGTGTGATCGCCCGCGACGCAGGGTAGTCAAAGTTTTGACCTCCACTGAGGAGGGTTTGACCTGCACGGCATCGGGGCCACAGAGAGGTTCGATCAACGGATGGCGCGGACCCTCTCCGTTCATGAGGATGTTTCCACGCAAGCGCAGCCAAGCAGTCTGGAGAAGGGGGTCGAGATCCTGCGCGCGCTGGCCGGCAACGCGCATCCGGTCGGCGTGGCCCACGTGTCACGGCAGACGGGCCTGCCCAAGTCGACGGTGCATCGGCTGCTGGGCATGTTGTGCGGCCAGCGGCTGGCCCGCCGGGTGGGCACGGACTACACACTCGACCAGGAGCTGTCCGAGCTCACGGGGGCGCTGCGCACCCGGGTGCCCGGCACGCGCCGGGTGGTGCTGCCGCATCTGCTCCACCTGTACGAAACCACCAGGCAGACGGTCAACCTGGCCGTGGGCCAGGGTCTGGAGGCCGGTTACATCGAGCGCCTCTACGGCTACGACCGGGTGGAGTCGCCCTCCGACGGTGTCGACCGGGCTCCGCTGCACTGCACGGCGGCCGGGAAGGTGCTGCTGGCCTTCGATCCCGGCCTGCGCCGGGCGTTCTTCGGCCACGGGGTCCTGGAACGTTTCACCCGCCGGACCATCACCCGGCTCTCCGCCCTGGAGCAGGAGCTCGCGGTGGTGCACCGGCGAGGGGTGGCCTATTCGCGCGAGGAGTTCTCCGGGGGCCTCTCCTGCGCCGCGGCCCCGGTCTTCGGGCCGGACGGGCGGATCTGCATGGCCGTCGGGGTGGCCGGTCAGGCTGGCGAGGCCAGGCTGGCCGAGCACGGCCTGGCGGTCTGGCGGGTGGCACTGGCCACGACCACCGCCCTGCGCACCCGCCGCGGCTCTCCGACCTGACCCTGCCCAGCGAGCCGACCCGCGGGGTGACCTGCGGGGTGGCCTGCGGGGCGAGCTCCGGGCCGATCGGCGGCCGGGCGGGAGGGCGGGCAGGTGTGGCGGTCCGCCACGCCGGGGAGTGGTCCGGCAGAACCCGTGGGGCCTGCCGGAGCGGGGTTCGCGGTCGTTCTCATGACGCGCCGCCGTCAGTCGATGGCGTTGGCGAGGTGGTGAAGGGCACTGGCGATGCGGTGCCGGACGGGGTTGCGGCGCCGGGGCGCCTTGCGCACGAGGCGGTGGTGGTCGGCCTGCGCGATGCGCTCGCGGTGTTCGATGGTCAGAGCCTGGAGCATGATGTCGTCGTTCATCGGGTCCTCACAATCGAGATGTCGCCGCTCAGGGTGCGGACGCTGACTTCCATGGTTCGTTCGCCCTCCGAGGGCTGCTCGCCCTGGTGGAGGGAGGAGGAGATGTCGCCGGACAGGCTGGAGACGTCGAGCCAGGCGGCGGTGCCCTCGGGGACTGCGAGCCGCACGTCGCCCGAGGTGGAGCGCACCTCGGCGCGGCCGCCGCGCACCGCTCCGAAGGACAGGTCGCCGGAGGCGGACTTGGCGAGCAGGTCGCCGCCGACGTCGGTGAGCGTGATGTCGCCCGAGGCCGTGCCGACCTCGGCGGCGCCGCCGACCGAGCGCAGGACGATGTCACCCGAGGCGGTCGTGACAGTGGCCTGACCGGCGATGACGTCACATCTGACGTCACCTGACGCCGTCTTGATGCGGACGCTGTCGGCCGACTCCACCTTCACGTCGCCGGAGGCGGTGCCGAGCATCACGTCGGCGACGTGGCCGGTGACGGTGACGTCGGCGGAGGCCGTGGTCACGTCGAGGCGCGAGCCCGTGGGCAGCGACACCGTGACGCGCAGGCTGGAGGAGCGCAGGCCGCGGCGTTCGTGCGGGGCGACGATGGAGACGGTGTCGCCGTTCTGCTCGACCCTGACCTGCTCGGCGTAGCTTTCGTCGGTGAACCTGGCCGCCTTCACCTCGACCTCGGTGGTCGGGCGGTCGGAGGCCGTGATGTCGACGCGTCCGGCGGGAACGTCGACGTGGAGCGTGATCGGCTTGGGCGTGGGGAACTCGGTCATCTCTGGTCCTCTCGTGGGTCAGCGGGCCCAGCCGCTGATGCGCTTGCCGGGGCCTTGACGGCCGGGGGGCGGGCCGTAGCCGGGCGGGGGGCCGTAGGGCGGGCCGGACTGCTGGTTGCCGACCGCCGCTCCCAGCGCCCTGACCAGCCAGGCGTTCACCGAGACCCCGGCCGAGGCGGCCGACTGCTCGATGCGCGACTTGAGCGACTCGGGCAGGCGCAGGGTCATGCGGGCGGTGCCGTCCTCGCCCTCGCCCGGGAAGGGCGGGGCCGGTGGGGCCGGCGGCGCCGGGGGCTCCATCGGGGCGGCGTGCTCGTGGACGAGCGGCGCGGTGACCACGAACTGGGGCTCGCGGCCCCTGATCCGCAGCTCGACGACGCCCGGGTCGATCTGCCTGGTGACCTCGTCGGCCGCGTCGGACAGGACCTCGATCAGCGTCATGCGGACCGCGGGGTCCAGGGCCATGGCCAGCCGCTCGGCGGCGGCGCTCACCTCCGGCCCGGCGACCTCCGCCGCGGAGCCGAGCTCCCGGCGGAGGGTTTCGATGTAGGTCGTCAACTCCATGACGTCATCATGACATCATCGCGACGTCAGCGCAAGTCCTCCATGACAGTCGTCGGCGTCACCGATGACGCAGGATGTCGTCGAAGTGCGTCATGACCTGGTCCCAGGCCCATTCCCGCAGGATCCACTCGCGGCCCAGCTCGCCCATCTTGCGGGCCCGCACGGGGTCCGACAGCAGGTCCACCAGGGCTTCCGCCAGCTCATCGACGCCGTCGCCGTCGACGACAAGGCCGCTCTCGCCGTGCCGTACGGCGTCGGGGGCTCCGCCGGAGGAGCCGGCGACCACGGGCAGGCCGCTCGACGACGCCTCCAGGAAGACGATGCCGAGGCCTTCGACGTCGATCCCGCGCCATCGGGTACGGCAGGGCATCGCGAAGACGTCACCCGCCGCGTAGTAGAGCGGCAGCTCCTCGGCGGGCACCGCGCCCGCGAAACGCACCGCGTCGCCCAGGCCCGCGCCGAGCCGTGCCAGGCGGCGGCGGTAGGGTCCCTCGCCGACGAGCAGCAGCACCGCGGACGGCACCCCGCGCAGCACCCGCGGCCAGGCGCGGATCAGCCGGTCCTGGCCCTTGCGCGGCACCAGCCGGGAGACGCAGACGACGACCGGGCGCTCGCCCAGGCCGAGGCGCTGCCTGACCACCGTCCCCGGCACCTCGGGATGGAAACGCCCGGGGTCGACGCCGGGCGCGAGCGGCACGAGCAGAGCGGGCGGGATCACCGCCTCCAGCCTGCGGCGGGTGTAGCCGCCCAGGTAGGTGACAGCGTCGGCGCCGCGCGCGATGCGGCGCAGCACCGCGCGGAAGCCGGGGGTGGCCGCCCAGGACGCCTCGTGGCCGTGGGTGAGCATGACGATCCGCCGAGCCCCGGCGGCGCGCAGCCGGGGCGCGAGCAGCCCGAGCGGGGCCGCCGCGCCGAACACGACCGTGTCGACGCCGTGCCGCTCGACCAGCGCGGCGGCCCGGCGGCCCACGTCGCGGGTGGGCAGCATGAGCGAGGTGGGATGGCGGAAGACGGGGTACGGCTGGCGCCGGTCGAAGTCCGCGTCACCGGGCCAGGACGGCGCGTAGACGAGCACGCCGGGCAGCCTGGAGACCAGGCCGTGCACGAACGACTGGATGCCGCCGGGACGGGGCGGGAAGTCGTTGGTGACGACCAGGACCCGCGTCACGGCTCTGGGAGCCGGTTCACCAGGGCCCAGGCGCGGGCCATCGCGATGCGCTGGGGGGCGGTGGGATGCGAGGCGTACAGCACGTACTCCAGCGGATCCGGCGACAGGTCGGCGATGTTGGTGGTCGCCAGGCGCTTCTGCATGGCGATGAAGGTGGCGGGGTCGCGAGTCAGGTCGAGCGCGTTGAGGTCGGCCCTGGCCTCGATGTGGCGGCTGACGACGTTCTGGGCGGGGCCCGACAGCACCGTGGCCAGGCTCATCAGGCCCATCACCACGCCCACGGCCTTCGGGTCGGCGATCGACGCCACCCCGGCGCGCCGCCGCACGAGCGGGAAGAGCAGGAACAGCAGCCCCGCGCCGAACGCGGCGCCCAGCCCGCCGACCAGCGTGCCGTGCAGCACGTCGTTGTTCTTGGCGTGACCCAGCTCGTGGGCGACCACCAGCTCGACCTCGTCCTCGGGGGCCTTGAGCAGCGTGTCGTAGACGACGATGCGGCGCGTGGCGCCGAAGCCGGAGACATAGGCGTTCAGCGCGGTGGTGCGGCGCGAGGCGTCGGCGATGAGCACGTCCTCGACCGGCACGCCGTCGCGCTGGGCCATGGCGAGCAGGTCGGTCCTGAGCTTGCTCGGCGGCATCGAGCGGAAGTCGTTGAAGAGCGGCTCGAAGACCAGCGGGTAGATGAAGGAGGCGAGCAGCGTGAAGGCGAACGCTCCGGCGGCGGCCGGGATCCACCACCGCTTCAGGCGTCCGGCCAGGGCCACCAGGACGACGATCATGATGCCGAGCATCACGACGCGCACCGCGATGTTCTTCAGCCGGTCGGCGCTCCAGGAGGCCCAGTCCTGCGTGGACAGGCCGAAGTCGCGAAGCTGGACTTCGTACCACATGCCCAGCGGCCAGCGCAGGGCCTCGACGATCGCGGTGAGCACCAGGACGGCCAGCAGCACCTGGATCCACCAGGGGCCCTTCAGGCGGGCCAAAGTCCTGCGGCCGAAGGGGGTGACGACGAGGATCCCGGCGAACAGGATCGTCAGGCCCAGGGAGAGATAGCTGGGCGTGCTGACGGCGGCGTCGAAGGCCTGGGAGCGGGCGATCTCGGCGGCGGTGAAGTCGCGGGCGGGGTCGGGCTGCACGGTGAGGGGCAGGAGCTGCCAGGGCGTGGTGAAGCCGACGACCGCCACGATCGCCGCGCCCAGCACCGCCAGCGCGACGCCCGCCTCCCGCCGCAGCGTCCGCGTGCTCCCCGCGCCCGCCGCATCGGCCAGGCCAGTGCCGCCTGCTGCCGCCTGGCCCGCGTCGGGCTCGGTGTCCTGCCGCTCGCTCATCCCGCTCCCCCTTCGAGCTGCTCGCGCAGATAGGCGCGCCATCGGGTGGTGACGTCGCCGAAGGGCGACAAATCCGTGTCACCCTCCAGGGCATCACGGTAGAGCCTCACCAGCCGTTCCTCGCCGAACTCGGCCGCGATCATGCGGCAGGCGAGCCACGACTCCTGGTAGGCCTGCGCCAGCCGGGGCCCGCCGGGAGCGAACGCCTCCGGGCCTGGCAGCACTCGCGGGACCCGGCCCGCGCGCACCTCGGCGGCCAGTTCCGCGGCGGCGACGGGCACGGGCAGCCCCGCGTCGCGGTAGGCGACGTAGTCGGCCAGGCCCTCGCGCAGCCACAGCGGCGCCCTGCCGGTGCCCGCGGCCACGTGGGTGAGCTCGTGGGTCAGCACCACGTCGCGGCCCGTCGGCGAGAGCGTGGCGAAGGTGGTGGGGACGACGATGACCCTGCCCCGGTCGGCCAGCGCGGCGAGCCCGTCGACGGCGCCGGTGCGAGCCAGCGACGCGGCCTCGGCGTCGGAGGCGGGGACGACGACCAGAGGGCGCACCGGGGTCCCCAGAACCGCTCCGACTCGCAGGGCCGCCCTGTCGGCCCTGCGGGCCAGATCGTCGAGCAGGCCGTACGGCACGCGGTGGCCGATCACGGTGGAGCGCTCGCCCCGGGCGAAGACGGCGTCGGCGAAGAAGGAGGACAGGCCCGTGGGCGCCGCGGCCGCCGCGGTCACGGTGAGGAACGCGAGCGCTGCTGCTCTGCGGCTCACCTGGACGGACACGTTCGCAAGAGTATCCGGGCGGCGGGCGGACAGCCGAAGGCGCCGACCCGGGTGAGACCAGGGGGCCGCCGAAGGCGCCGACCCGGGTGGGAGCCGGGCGGACAGCGCGAAGGCCCCGGCCTGGGGGGGCCGGGGCCTTCGTGCGCGGGTCAGCCTCCCGGACGCACCGCGCCGGCGAACGACCGCTTGCGCCAGCCGTCCAGCTTCTCGATGCGCACGGTCTTGCCCGTGCTGGGCGAGTGGATCATCCTGCCGTTGCCGACATACATGCCCACGTGCCCGCGACCGCTGAAGAACATCAGGTCGCCGGGGCGCAGGTTGCGCCACGAGACCTTCGTGCGGATGCGCGCGTACTGGCTGTGCGTCACGCGGGGGATCTTCACCCCGGCCTTCCTCCAGGAGAACTGGACGAGGCCGGAGCAATCGAACGAGCCGGGACCGGTGCCGCCGTAGCGGTACGGGTCACCCAGCTGGGCCTTGGCGGTGGCGACGGCCTTGGAGGCCCTCGCCTTCTGCCTGGCGGCCCTGGCCGCACGAGCGCTCAGGGTGACCTTGGCGGTCCTGACGCCGGTGACGGCCTGGGTGCCTGTCGGCGCTGCCTGCACCTGAACCGGCCGCGTGGAGGCGGAGGCGGGAGCGGTGTGGGTGACGGCCAGTCCTGTGGTCAGGACGACTCCACCCATGGCAAGGCACGACAGACGGGGGATTCGACGGGTAGACAGTGTGTCTCCTTGGGACTTCCACGAACGCCTACCGGGTTAGCTGACGGATTCGGGCGTGGAAGTCGCCCTACGGCACGATGTCGCGCCGACTCACCCCAGTACCTTGGGTCCCCGGTTCCGCGCCTCCTGGCTGCGCGGATTCGGCAAGCGGATCTCTATCTGTCCAGATCGGCGGCATTGGGGCGGCCGATGCGTGAAATGCGGCGACATGGCTTGAGCGCCGCGAGGCCAGAAGGTACTCGGCTCATGAGGGCAGGGCAAAGCGAACGTAAAGAGTCAGAATTTCGACGCCTAACAGTCAGGGCGTCAGCTCCTGATAAATCCGTGGAACGTTACCAGGATGTGATGCTCGTCACACTCGCCTCCTCACAGCGACGGTCAAGTCACTCCTGTCACATATGTCACACCAGTTCGTAGATCGCGTAGCCGAAGCCGTCGAGCCGCGCGCCCTCGGCGCCCGCTCCGAAGATCAGCCGCCCCCGGGGCGGATCGATCGGCGCGGCGGCGGGCGCGGCCCCGGGATTGACCGCGACCAGGAACCGCCCGCGGCGGTAGACGAGCGGGTATCCGGCGTGCAGCACCTCGACCTCCCCCGAGGTGCCGAGCTCCGGGTTCGCGCGCCGCAGCGCGATCAGGTCGCGCACGGTGTGCAGCAGCGAGCCGGGGTCGGCACGCTGGTCGGCCACGTTCGGCCGGTCGGGCGAGGGGTCGGCGGGCAGGTAGGTGACCGCCGGGTCCGCCTTGTCCCACTGCATCGGGGTGCGCGAGCCCGCCCGGTTGTAGTCGGGGGTGATCTGGCTGCCCTCGACGTCCGGCAGGCCGGGGACGTAGCGCATGCCGATCTCGTCGCCGTAGTAGATCGCCGGCAGCGTCGGCCAGGTCAGCAGGAAGGTGTAGGCGGCGCGCAGCTGCTCCGCCGTACGGGCGCCGCTGGCCAGGCGCGGCCAGTCGTGGTTGGAGGTCGGCAGGGAGATGTGGCCGCTGCCGTCGATGGCCTCGACGGCCTCGCGCCACTCCGCCAGGAAGTCCTCGGGCGAGCCGAGGCCGGCCGCGTCGAAGAAGCACGACTCGACCTTCGCCCAGCGGGTCTTGACGGCGCCGTTGTCCCAGAGCGAGCGGAAGGCCATGCCGGAGAAGTGCAGGAAGAAGTCGGCGTGGAAGCCGCCCGGCACCGCGACCTTGGGGTCGCTCCACTCGCTCAGCAGGACCGCCTGCGGGTGCCTGTGGTCGATCCAGCCCCGCAGCTCGCGCCAGAGCTTGGCGGTCTCGGCGCGGTCGGGGTCGTCCTTGACCAGCGAGGCGGCCATGTCGACCCGGAAGCCCGACACTCCCAGATCGATCCAGTGGGTCATGATGTCGCGCAGTTCCTGCCGGTTGCGCCTGGGACCCTCGGCGTCGACCGGCTGCCGCCAGGGCTCGGCGGGGTCGGTGCGGGCGTAGCCGAAGTTCAGCGCGGGCTGGAAGGAGAAGAAGTTGGGCAGGTAGGAGCCGGGACGGCTGCCGGGCGAGGGCACGAAGCCGGTGACCTGGCCGTCCGACCAGATGTAACGGTCGTCGGACGGGTCGTCGGCGGCGGCGCGGAACCACGCGTGCTGGTCGGAGGTGTGCCCGGCGACGAGGTCGAGCAGGACGCGGATGCCCTTGCTCCTGGCGGACTCGACGAGCCTGACCATGTCGTCCTGCGTGCCGTACCTGCGGTCGACGGTGCGGTAGTCGCGCACGTCGTAGCCGGCGTCGCCCATCGGGGAGTCGAAGCAGGGGTTGAGCCAGACGGCGTCGACGCCGAGCCAGGCGAGGTACTCCAGGCGGGATTCCAGGCCGGCCAGGTCGCCGATGCCGTCGCCGTTGCCGTCGGCGAAGCTCTGGGGGTAGATCTGGTACAGCACTGCGTCACGCAGCCAGTCGGTCATCGAGGGCCTCGCGATCAAAGGGGGATATATCCCGCCAGCATCCCCCGACGAAGCCCCCTGTAACCGGTCAGCCGCGGCTGGGGCCGTGGTGGGCGACCGGCGAGCGGCCAGGAGGGAGCGACACGCCTTACGGCCGTACGGCTCCGACGAGCGGCCTGCCGTAGTCGGACAGGGACACGACCTTGACCACGTCACCGGTCTGCGGCGCGTGGACGATCTTCCCGTCGCCCGCGTAGAGGCTGACGTGGCCGAGCCCCTCGCTGAAGATGAGGTCGCCGGCCTGCAGGGAGTTCAGGTCGACCATGCGGTTGTTGGTCTTGCCCCAGTTCCACTGGTCCCAGGTGGTGCGGGGCAGGTCGACGCCGCCCTGGCGCCAGGAGGCCTGGGTGAGCCCCGAGCAGTCGTAGCCGCCGGGGCCGGTGCCGCCGAACTGGTAGGGCTTGCCGACCTGGGCGTAGGCGAACGACAGGGCCGCGGCGGCGTTGCCGGTGGCGGGACCGGAGTACTTGATGCCGGTGCTGTTGGGGTTGCCGACCCGGTAGGCGCCGAGCCGTACGAGCAGGGCCTTCTGCTGCTTGATGAGCTTGAGCACCTCGGCGCGCTCGGCGGCGGCGCCGTCGCGGTGCTTGTCGGCCTCGGCGAGGGCGGCCTGGGCCGCGTCGCGTCTGGCCTTGAGCCCGCGGTTCTCCGCGTCGAACTGCTGCAGGCGCTGGGCGCGCTCGCCGGTGATCTGGCTGGACAGGGCCATGCCGTTGAGCAGGAGTGTGGGGTCGTCGCCGCCCATCATGGCGGGCCAGGAGACGACCGTGGTGCCCATCCGGTAGGTGTCGGCGGCCATCTGGGTGACCTGGCCGCGCAGCCCGGCGACGGTGGCCAGCTTCTCCTTGTAGGTGCCGTTGAGCTTGGTGTAGCGGCCGCGGGCCGCGCGGTACTCCTCCGCGGCCTTGTTGTAGCGGTCCACGACCTTGTCGGCCTTGTCGTTCAGCTTCTCCAGGCGGGCCTTGGCCTGTTTGATCGTGGGTCTGGGATCGGCCATGGCCCCACCGGGATGCATCAGCAACACCCCCGCCGCCATCGCGGCGGCCAGCGGCACCCGGCCCAACCTCACAGCTTCGCCTCCCAGTGATCACGCCTGGGGCGAAATAGTACAGAAGTGGCGGATGGGAAAACCCACCTTCGCCCGATTTGTAACCTAAGCCCGTCCGAGCCTGCGCAGCAGCAACGCAGACGAAACGGGTCTGGCAGACATTTTCCGCACCGAATCGGCCACCTCGCGGTCGGAGGAGACCACGGCTACGGCCCTGCCGGCCGGTTCGGCCCGCACCAGCTGGCGGATCATGTCGTCGGCGATCTGGCCGTGCGGGCTGAAGATCACCCGGACACCGCGCGGCGCGTTGACCGCGACGTGCGAGTTGAGCTCGGCGCCGTCGAAGACCACGGTGACCTCGATGCGGGTCTGCGCGACCAGGCCGGCCAGCGCCGTCATCAGCCGGGCACGCTGGTCGGCCAGGGTGAGGGTGCCGTAGCCGGTCTTGGTGACGTTGTAGCCGTCGATGATGAGGTGCACCTGGGGCAGGGCGAGGATCTGGTCGAGCAGTTGCGGGTCGTCGTCGGCCAGGGCGCGCGCCGGCACGCGCACGCCACTGCCCTCGGCGCTCGCGCCGACCACCGAGTCGGCGGGCCGGTGGATGGTCGTGGGCAGCGCCAGCTCCCTGCGCAGGCCCGCCGAGGCGTCCTGCAGCGCGTCGAGCAGCACGCGGATGCGGGCGTCCTCGATGCTGCGGCCCTCGCGCGCGGCCCGGCGCGAGGCCTCCAGCTGCCTCTCGACGTCGGCCAGTCGCTCCTTGAGACGGCGCAGCTCCGCCTCCAGCGCGCCGGAGGCGGCGGCCTTCGACTCCAGGGCGGCGTGCGCCTCGTGGTCGAGCTCGGTGGCCCGGTGGTCGGCCGCCTTGGCGCGCTCGCGAGCGTCGTGGAGCTTGCGCCGCAGGTCGGCGTTCTCGGCACGGGCGGCCTTGAGCTGCTCGCGCACCCGCTCGATCTCCTCCTTGGAGGAGCTCTTCTGCGCCGCGAGCTGCTCGCGCAGGCGTGTGACCGTCTGCTCCTGCGCGTTGCCCTCGGCCGCGGCGGCCACCTGCTCCAGGTCGGCGCGGGCGGCCTCGACCATGTCGGGCCAGCCGGGCGGGCGCATGAGGTAGGCGGCGGCGGCGACCACGACCGGGTCGGCGGCGGGCGGGACGGTGCCCTCGGCGAGGCTGGCGGCCAGCTCGGGCCAGCCCTTCTCGACCGCTTCCGCGACCGCCTCGCGGAACTCCTTGTCGTTCTCGAGCTGCGCGGCGATGGGGGCGCTGCCCAGCTTGGCGCGCTTGCGAGGGTCGAACTTCGCGATGTTGCGCAGGGGCGGCGGAACGAGCGCAGCGGGCATCGACCCGAGCACCTGAGCCGCCAGATCCACCACGTTGAGCCGAACTTGCTCAGGAAGCGGACGAGACAGGCCCTCTCCGGCTGAGCTCATCCCGGTGCCTCCATCACGTTGTCTTTCTGTCACAAGGGTACGGCTGCCGAACAAGTGGTGAACCTAGACAAGCGCTTGGTTGGCGTGTACGACTGTGCCATGCCGGAGCAGCTGCGCACCTCCACCAGGGATCTCGACGACCTGCGCGCCCGCCTGACCGCCTGGCTCGGCGGCCGCCTGGGCGCACCCGCGACCGTCTCCGAGCTGGAGCGGCCGGAGGCGAACGGCATGTCCAGCGAGACGCTCTTCTTCACCATCGGTACGGCACAGCGCTGCGTCGCCCGCCTCGCCCCCGCCGCGGAGGCCGTCCCCGTGTTCCCCAGTTACGACCTGGGCACGCAGTTCGAGGTGATGCGCCTGGCCGGAGAGCTGGTCGCCGCGCCCAGGGCCCTGTGGTACGAGCCGGATCCCGGCTTCCTCGGGGCGCCGTTCCTGGTGATGGAGCGGGAGGAGGGCATGGTGCCGCCGGACGTCATGCCGTACACCTTCGAGGGCTGGCTCCTGGAGGCGGCGCCGCAGCAGCGCCGCGCCCTGCAGGACCGCACGGTCGGGCTGCTGGCGCGGCTGCACGAGGCCGAGGTGCCGCCGGGACTGTTCCCGGTCTCCGGGCTGCGCGCCCACGTCGACGCCTCGCGGGCCTACTACGAGTGGGCGCACGCGGCGATGCGGATCCCGGTGCTGGAGCGGGCGTTCGGGTGGCTGGAGGAGCACTGGCCGGCCTCGCCCGGGCCCGACGTGCTGAACTGGGGCGACGCGCGGATCGGGAACGTGATGTACCGCGACTTCTCGCCGGTGGCGGTGCTCGACTGGGAGATGGCGGCGCACGCGCCACGGGAGGTCGACCTGGGGTGGATGATCTTCCTGCACCGGTTCTTCCAGGACGTCGCCGAGGTGTTCGAGCTGCCCGGGTTACCGGACTTCATGCGGCGGGACGACGTCTGCGGCACCTACCACGACATTTCCGGTCATGAGCCGCGGGACATGGAGTTCTACGAGATGTACGCGGCGCTCCGGCACGGGATCATCATGGCCAGGGTGTGGCATCGGCGGATCCACTTCGGGGAGCAGGAGATGCCGGACGATCCCGACGACCTGGTGATGCACCGGGCGGCGATAGAACAGATGCTCGGCGACTGAGTCCGGGTCTACGCGGCGTCGTAGACCAGCAGGGCGATCTGCACCCGGTTGTTCAGGTCGAGCTTGGTCAGGACGCGCGAGACGTGCGCCTTGACCGTGGCGACGCTCATGTACAGCTCCGCGCCGATCTCGGCGTTCGACCTGCCCTGGCCGACCGCCATCGCCACCTCGCGCTCCCTGTCGCTGAGCTTGCCGAGCAGGGTGCGCGCCCGGGTGCGGCGGTCGTCGTTGCCGTCGGCGACGTGCGTGATGAGCTGGCGCGTCACGGCCGGGGACAGGATCGGCTCGCCGCGCGAGACCCTGCGGATGGCCTCCACCAGCTCTCCCGGCGGGATGTCCTTCAGCAGGAAGCCGGCCGCCCCCGCGCGCAGGGCCCGCAGGACCTGGGCGTCGGCGTGGAAGGTGGTCAGCACCACCACCTCGGGAGGCGCCGGGGCCGCCCTGAGGGCCTCGGTGGCGGTCAGGCCGTCGACCTCGGGCATGCGGATGTCCATCAGCACCACGTCGGGCTTGTGCAGGGCCACCAGCCGGGGCACCTCGGCGCCGTCGGCGGCCTCCCCCACGACCTCGACGTCGGCGGCGCCGCCGAGGATCATCGACAGACCGGCCCGCACCAGGGCGTCGTCGTCGACAATGGCCACACGGATCATGCCGTCCACCATGTCACACCCACCTCCCCGCTTCTCATCGCCCGCTCACGTCTTCCACGGCAGCCAGGCCTCGACCTCGAACTCGCCTCCCGGCGTCGGCCCGTAGCTGAGCCGTCCCCCCAGAAGCGAGGCCCGCTCCGTGAGCCCGATCAGCCCCGACCCCGAGCCCGGGATGCCCATCCCCCGCCCTGCCCTGGCCGGGAGGCGGTTGCGCACCCGGATGCCGAGCCCCTGACCCGCCACCCCGCCCACGCTGATCGACACCGGCACCTCGGGAGCGTGCTTGCGCGCGTTGGTCAGGGCCTCCTGCACGATCCGGTAGGCGTCGCGTCCCACCCGCTCGGGCACCTCTCCCGCCTCGACCTCCAGCTCCACCCGCATCCCCGCCTGACGGCACTCGGCGACCAGCCCTGGCAGGTCGTCCAGCGTGGGCTGGGGACGCTCGGGCGTCGGCTCCTCGGCGTCACCGGCGCGCAGCACCCCGATGACCTCGCGCAGATCCTGCAACGCCTGGTGCGCGCTGCCCCTGATCGCCCCCGCCGCCCTGGAGATCTCCTCCGCCGGAGCGTCGGGACGGAACTCCAGCGCCCCCGCGTGCAGGCTCAGGATGGAGATCCGGTGGGCCAGCACGTCGTGCATCTCGCGGGCGATGCGCTCGCGTTCCAGCCGCCTGGCCTCCTCGGCCGCCTTGTCGGCCTGCGCCCGCAGCGACCACACCAGCTGCCGCCTGGCCCTGACCACCATGCCCCAGGCGAAGATCGCCAGCAGCGCCGCCTCGGTGATCCCCACGTTCACCCAGAACGGAAGCGTCGGATCCGGCCGCAGCTGCGCCGACGGCAGCACCGTGAGCAGGTTGAGCAGCAGGATCGGCCCCGACACGTTGAACGCGCGATGCACGGCCACCGTGAACAGCGCGACCGCGGCCGGCGGCCCGGCGAGGATGAAGTAGGTGGTGATCACCGTCAGCACCAGGCACAACCCGACCGGCCACCGCCGCCGCAGCCACACCGCCACGCAGGCCAGCGCGGCCAGGAGCTGCTCGAAGTCGGAGACGCGGGTGCCCGACGCCTGGAGCTCGCCGAGCAGCGCCAGCGTGCCGAACGCGCACAACGCGAAGATCACGATGTCGACGAACCAGTCACGCGTCGAGCGCCTGACCGTCCGTCCGTCCTGCCCGTCCCCCAGCAGCACCGAGGGGAGCAGCCACCGATACTCCGTCACACCATCCGAGCCTAGGCGCTGCGACCTGCGAGAAGACAGCTACCAAAGTCGGTGGGTCGTTCGACTGTCGTCCGACGTGGCGGGCGCCTCCCATGGGCCACTCTGGGAGCATGAGGGTGTTTCTGGAGGTCGTCGGCGTCCTGGCCGTGATCCAGGGTGTCGGCGCCGCCATCAGTGAAAGCGGCTGGTTCGTGATCAACCTGCTGCCCGTCCTCGACGGGCACGAGCTGTTCGCGGGCATCGCCGTCGCCGTACTCGGCACGGCGACCTGCCTGGCGGCGGCGTCGCAGAGTTCTCGCAATGTCCAGAAGAAGGAACGACGGTGACCACACTCCGACCTCCGCGCAACCAGGTGGACCCCAGGGCCGTGGCCTGGTGGACGACCGAGCGGCTGATCCTCTCCGTGATCGTGGTGGGTGTCGCGTTCGCCGCCTACTGGTTCTTCACCGACCGGCCGTGGTGGCTGACGCTGCTCGTGGCGGCGCTCGCGGTGTTCTGTTTCGTCATGTCGTTCGTGGGGCCGCGGATGCTCTACCGCTTCCAGCGGTGGGAGGTGACGGAGGAGGCCGTGTACACCCGCAAGGGATGGTTCGAGCAGACCTGGCGGGTGGCGCCGATGTCGCGCATCCAGACGGTCGACACCAAGCGCGGGCCGTTGCAGCGCGTGTTCGGGCTGGCCGACGTGAAGGTGACGACGGCGTCGGCGTCGGGGGCGATCGCCATCGAGGCGCTGGACGCCGACCTCGCCGCCGACCTCGCGGCGCGGCTCACCGCGATCACCCAGGCGACGCCCGGAGATGCCACGTGAGCGGCACCACCGGCCCGACCGGCCCGACCAGGCGGCCGGAGCACCTCGGCACGGCACCGGAACCTGGGGCGCCCGCCTGGCGCACCCTCGACAACAGGAGCCTGGCGGCCTCCTCCGTGCTCTCCCTGGCCATCGCCGTCCCCGTCACGCTCGCCGTCCTGCGCTTCGCCAACGGTCAGCACTGGCCGATGTCCTGGGTCGTCGCCGCCTGCGCCGCCGCCCTCGTCCTGGTGATAGTCGCCGTGCTCACCTACGACCTGCTCCGCCTGCGCACCACCACCTGGCGGCTCACCGCCGAGCGCCTGGAGCTGCGCAGCGGCATCGCCGTACGCCAGCACCGTTCCATCCCCCGCGACCGGGTGCGCAGCGTCGACCTCAAGGCCGACCCCGTGCGCCGCGTGCTGGGCCTGTCCGTCGTCAAGGTCGGCACCGGCGAGCACAACGCCGGAGGCGACAGCACCCTCACCCTCGACCCGCTGAGCCGTACGGAGGCCGAGCACCTGCGCGGCGTGCTCCTCCACTCCGGGCACCAGGCCGCCGAGGGGACGGCCGCCGAGCAGGGCCCGCTGTCGAGCTTCGACTGGTCGTGGACCAGGTTCGCCCCGCTGACGGTGTGGTCGTTCATCGGCGCCGCCCTGGTCGTCGGCATCGTCTCCAAGCCGCTCGGCTGGCTCGGCGTCGACCTGTGGGACAACGCCGTACGCGAGGCCGCCTGGAACTGGCTGACCGCCGACCCGTGGCTGCGCGTCCCCCTGATCCTGCTGGCCAACGTGCTGCTCGGCGTCGTGGGCGCCGCCGTCGTGTTCGCCGTCCAGTGGGGCAACTATCGCCTGGAGCAGGAGCCGGGACGCCTGAAGCTGAGCCGCGGCCTGCTCACGACCCGCTCACTCACGATGGAGGAGCGCCGCCTGCGCGGCGTGGAGCTGTCGGAGCCGCTGCTGGCCCGCCTGGGCGGCGCGGCGCGGCTCAAGGTGGTGGCCACGGGTCTCAAGCGCAAGGCGGAGGAGAACGAGACGGCCGAGGACCTCTCGGCGCTGACGCCGCCGCTGCCCCGCGCCGATGCCGTACGGCTCGCGGACCGTCTCACCGGCGGCCCCCTCCCCCGCCTGCACCCGCACCCGCCGGCGGCCCGCGCCAAGCGGGTGCGCATGTCGCTGGTCGAGGTCGCCGTCGTCGTGGCCGCGCTCGCCGCCGCCGACTGGCTGTGGCTGCCGTCGTGGGTGTGGGCGGCGTTGATCGCCTACGTCCCGTTCACGCTGTGGCACGCCCGCGCGGACTACCGCGCCCTCGGCAACGCCCTGGCGCCCCGGCACCTGGTCACGCGGATGGGGGTGAGCAACCTGCGCACGGTGGCGCTGGAGCGCAAGGGCATCATCGGGTGGGAGATCAAGCAGTCGTACTTCCAGCGGCGGCTCGGGTTGATCACCGTCCGCGCGACGACGGCCGCGGGGGCGGGGCACTACGACGTGGTGGACGTGGGGCAGGACGACGGGCTGGAGCTGGCCGGAGAGGCGGTGCCGGGGCTGCTGGAGCCGTTCGTGGTACGGTGAGGCACGGCGCGCGGCCATGCCCCGTCAGCTGCCTGTCAGCTGCCTGTGGCGCCGCCCTTGAAATAGGCCTCCACCGCCCTGGCGACGCTCAACGCCCCCGCGTCGGCCTCCTTGGGCTCGAAGATCTTCACCTTCGGGCTGTTGTTGGCCGCGTCGACGGGCAGCACCGCCCCGCCGTACGAGATCTCGACGACCAGCGCGCCCTTCCTGACGAACAGGTTCGTGCTGCCGTTGAAGAACTCGTTCTTGCGATCCCCCAGGTACTGCGAGAACGCCGCCTCCCCCAGCCCCTTGTGGTCGGTCAGCGGCCCCCAGGTCATGCGCTTGTCGCCGATGAAGTCCTGCATCAGCTTCGCCGAGCCGTACTTCTTCGTGTAGAACCCTTTCGCCGACACCGGGTCCGCCGTGCCGGCGCGGTTGGCGAAGTCGTGGATGGTGATCATGACGGAGGCGAGCCGCTTCATCCCGGCGGAGGCGGGGCCGTTCTGGGTGAGCCAGCGGCATTCGGTCTGCCTGTCGTTGCCGTCCTCCTGGGCGCGGGTGCGCACGAGGGGCTCGGGGACGAGCGCCGTGGCCGCTTCCGAGACCGCCTGGCAGAGCGGGGGCATGGCGGCGAGCGTCGACTGCGAGGGGGTGGGGCGGGCGCTGGGCGAGGTGGTGGCGGCGGGTTTGGGTGAGGCGAGCGCGCCGGGGTGCTTGGCCTGCCAGTCGGCCAGGCCCTTGGCGATGTGCCCGATGATGCCGCTGACCTCGCGGATGGCGTTGGCCTCCGTGATGGACTGCTTGGTGTCGTTGGTGAGCACCAGGGCGTCCTTGCGCTGCTGGCCGGCCTGGAAGCGGACCTCGATCGTCATGTCGCCGACCCGGCCGAAGGCCTGGCCGTACGCGTAGGCGAGGACCTTGTCGCGGCGCCAGGTGTACTGCGCGTAGGCGCCGTCGCCGACGCCGGGGATCTCGGTGACCGAGGAGGAGTAGTCCTTCTCGCCCGGCTTCAGCGTGGGTTTGTGGGTCTCGCGGTAGCGGGCGGAGGTGTAGTCGAAGTCGTAGGACTGCTCGGCCATGGCGCGGCCGGTCTTGGCGCCGTCGGGCTTGTGCTGGTCGATCTTGACCTCGATGGTGCGCGAGCGCGTGTATTCGCCGAAGGAGATGTTGAGGTTCTCCCAGGTGCAGTCGAAGTCGACCGTGTAGTCGCTCTCGCGTGAGTCGCCGCGGACGGTGGCGTCGGGCACCAGGCGCTCGACTTCCTGTTTGGGCAGCATGGTGCAGACGTCGGGCGGGGCGGCGGCCGACGCGGCGACCGGCGCCTGGGAGGTCTTGACGTCGACCACGTCGGGCGTGCCCGCCGGGCTGCCGGAGGAGCGGTTCTCGAGCCACAGGTAGCCGCCCACGCCCCCGCCGACCAGCACGACCACGACCGCGGCGCCAACGGGCAGGATCCAGCCGCGCCGCCGCTGCTGCTGCGGCTGGGTCGGAGGCTGGGTCGGCGGCTGGTAGTAGGGCTGCTGCGGCATTCGGTAGGGGTTGGTGGGGGGTTCGGTCACTGAGACTCCTGAGGTAAGCCCATCAGATGGCCACACATGCTAGTAATGGCGCTTGCAGGATGCTTAAAGCTCCTTCGCGATGGTCTGGGCGGCTTTCTGGGCGATGTCGCGGTCCTGCGGGGAGAGCCCGCTGTCGCGCCGTACGTCCAAGGAGACCTCGACCAGCAGGTTGCTGAGCCGGAAGCGCACCGTGCTTCTCCCCCGGTTCCTGCCGGTCTGGTCGTCGTGCCGGATGTAGGCGGCCTCTCCGACTCCCTGCAGGTCGGCGACGTCGCCCTGGTTGACCCGCTCGCCGTCGAAGACCCGCTTGGCCACCTCGGGGCCGCTCGACCTGCCCGAGGGCCGCTGGGGCCGCAGGCTGAGCGTCAGCGTGCGCTCCGCCGTACTGCGCACGAACCTCTTCCACCCGCACACGCCCGCGGGTCCGCGCGACAGCTCGACCTTGCCGCCGAGCAGGCCCGCCGCCTGGTCGGCGGTGATCACCGCGCACGGGTCGGGCGCCGTCGCGAACCTCCCGGTCTCGGCCGGTCTGTTCAGTACGGCGAAGCCGCCCCAGGCCAGCCCGCCCGCCACCACCAGCGCGACGGGCGCCAGGAGCCACTTCCTGCCGACCGGCGCCCGCGACGGCCCGAGCGACAGCCGCCGCTCGACCTCGTCGGCGCCCGGCCTGCGCGCCGGGTCCTTGGCCAGCAGGTCCATGATGAGCGAGCCCAGCTCCCTGCCCGCCCGCTTGGGGAAGGGCGGATCCTGCATGATCACGGCGGCGACCACGGCGGCCGGGATCGGCCGTTCGAACGGCCCGCGTCCCTCCACCGCCGCGTAGAGGGCCGCGCCGAGCGACCACAGGTCGGAGGAGGGCCCGGCGGGCTGGTGGTTGAACCGCTCCGGCGCCATGTAGGCGGGCGAGCCGGCGCTGCTGAAGCCGTCGCTGCTGCCGTAGATGGGGGTGGCGATGCCGAAGTCGGTCAGCATCGCGGTGCCGTCGCTGTCGAGCAGGATGTTGCCGGGCTTGACGTCCTGGTGGAGCATGCCGTGCGTGTGCGCGACCCGCAGGGCCGACAGCACCCGGAGCCCGATGCGGGCCACGTGCTCGGCGGGGAGCGGGCCGTGCTCGGCGATGACCTTGTCGAGGGAGCGGCCGGTGGCCAGGTCCATGACGATCCACGGCTGGCCGTGGTCGACGACCACGTCGTGCACGAGCACGATGGCCGGGTCGCGCAGCCGCCCGGCGGACTGCGCCTCGCGGATGGCGCGCTGGGCGAACTCCGCCCGCTGGCGCGGGTCGGCGGGCATGCGGACCTGCTTGACGGCCACGAGCCGGTTCAGCATCACGTCGTGAGCACGCCAGACGGTGCCCGCCCCGCCCTCGCCGAGCCGTTCGAGCAGCCGGTAGCGGCCCGCCAGTTCACCCTGCACGGTTCAGTGCCTGTTCCGTGGCCTTGGCGGCCCTGAGCGCGGTCTGCCGGATGTCGTCGTCGGTGGGCCTGCTCATGATGGTCGTGTAGTCGACGCGCACCACCAGGTTGGCCAGCCGGTAGTAGACGCGCCCGGTGTGCACGCGCCCGTCGGGGCCGGTCATCTCCATGGCGAAGGCCTCCTCGCCCACACCCTGCAGCCACCGCGACTTGGTGAAGGCCGCCTTCTGCGCCTTGCCGACACCGATCTCCGGCCAGGACCAGGTGCCCTTCGACCCGCTCCACTTGCGGTCCTGGGCGATCATCAGCGAGCGGGCGCGCTCGGGGGTCATCGCCCACGGGCTGGGCGCGTCGGAGTCCTTCTGCGCCTGCACCTGCAGGCCCATGTTGACCATCGTCCACCCGCACGACGGCCCCTCGTCGTCGGTGTCGGACACGCCCTTGGGAGGGTTCTTGGCCGGAAGCATCGCGCCGACCTGCTCGGGGGTGAGCAGCGTGCACAGGTCGACGGGCAGGGTGAAGGCGGTGGGCTTGGCCGGCGCGCGGTTCAGGTACAGGTAGCCGCCCACGCCCGCGGCCACCAGCACGGCCGCGGCCGTCGCCACGATCGCGGCGGCTTTCGTACGGCGGGGCCTGCGGCTCAGCCGGGTCGCCTCGGGCAGATCGACCTGCCGGCCCGCGGCGAGCTGCCGCAGGGCGTGCAGCGCCGCCTGCGTCGACGGGCGGGAGGCCGGGTGGGGCGCCATCATCGCGTTGAACAGCGGAACCCGGCAGGGCGGCGGCGGCCCGCTCAGGGTGGCGCGGATGCGGTCGGCCGCGTGGCCCTCGTAGGCCGGGCGGCCCTCGACCGCCGAGTAGAGCGTGGCGCCGAGCGACCACAGGTCGCTTCCGGGGCCGCCGAGCTCGCCCTCCAGGCGCTCGGGGGCGATGAAGCCGGGCGAGCCGATCATCATCCCGGCCTGGGTGAGCGTCGCCTGGCCCTCCTGGCGGGCGATGCCGAAGTCGGTGAGCACGACGCGGCCGGTATCGGTGAGGAAGATGTTGCCCGGCTTGACGTCGCGGTGCTGCAGCCCCTGCGCGTGGGCGGCCATGAGCGCGTCGAGCACCTCGGCGCCGATGCGGGCGACCTGCTCGGGGGACATCGGGCCGTGATCGCGTACGGCGTCGCCGAGGTTGCGGCCCCGCAGCAGCTCCATGACGAGCCACGGCCTGCCGTACTCCTCCACCACGTCGTGCAGCGCCACGATCGCCGGATGGCGCAGGCTGCCGGTCACCTGGGCCTCGCGCACCGCCCTGGTGAGCATCTCGCGCCTGCTCGCCTCGTCGATGCCCTCGGGCAGGGTGAGCTCCTTGACCGCCACCTCACGGTCAAGGACCTCGTCGCGGGCGTGCCAGACGGTCCCCATACCGCCGGCGCCCAGCTGCCGGATGAAGGTGTAGCGCCCGGCCAGTCGTCCCCCAGACATAAAGGGCAGAGTAACGGACCTGCCAAGGAACTGTCGGTGGCCCCTTCTAAGGTCTTGGTCGTGGACGCGGTTCAGGGCACTCTCGACGAGTTGGGCACACCCCTTCAGGAGGTGACCTTCGTCGTCTTCGACCTCGAGACCACCGGGGGTTCCCACGCCGAGCACGCCATCACCGAGATCGGGGCGGTCAAGGTGCGCGGGGGCGAGGTGCTCGGGGAGTTCGCGACCCTGATCGACCCCGGCGGGCCGATCCCGCCGTTCATCTCCGTGCTGACCGGCATCACCGACGCCATGGTGGTCGCCGCGCCGCGCATCGAGGCGGTGCTGCCCTCCTTTCTCGAATTCATCTCCGGCACGGTGCTCGTGGCCCACAACGCCGGATTCGACACCGGTTTCATCAAGGCCGCCTGCCAGAAACACGGCTACGCGCCGCCGAAGAACGCCGTGCTCGACACCGTCGACCTGGCCAGGCGGGTGCTGACGCGCGACGAGACCCCCAACCACAAGCTCGGCACGCTCGCCCGCTTCTTCCACAGCACCACCGAGCCGATCCACCGCGCCCTGCACGACGCGCGGGCCACCGTCGACGTGCTCCACGGCCTCATCGCCCGCTCGGGCTCCTTCCAGGTGCACACCTTCGAGGAGCTGAAGTCGTTCGTCCGCGCGCCCACGCCCGAGCAGCAGCGCAAACGCCACCTGGCCGAGCACGTCCCCCACGCGCCCGGCGTCTACCTGTTCGAAGACGAGCGCGGCGAGGTGCTCTACATCGGCAAGTCGACCAACCTGCGCAACCGGGTGCGCTCCTACTTCACCGCCAGCGAGACCCGCCCCCGCATCCGCGAGATGATCGGCATCGCCGAGCGGGTGCGCCACGTGGTGTGCGCCACGACGCTCGAGGCCGAGGTGCGCGAGCTGCGGCTGATCGGCGGCGCCAAGCCGCGCTACAACCGGCGGTCGAAATTTCCCGACAAGGTCGTCTGGCTCAAGCTCACCGACGAACCCTTCCCGCGCCTGTCGATCGTGCGCGAGCTGCGCGGCGACTCCGCCACCTACCTGGGCCCCTTCCCCAACCAGCGGGCCGCCGACGACGCCCGCACCGCCCTCTACGACACCGTGCCGCTGCGCCAGTGCTCCGACCGGCTGTCGCTCACCGGCAGCCGCCGCGCGTGCGTGCTCTACGAGATGGGCCGCTGCGGCGCGCCCTGCGAGGGCAGGGAGTCGGTCGCCGACTACTCCGTCCACACCGACGTGGCCCGCCGCGCCATGCTCACCGACATCACCCCCGTCTACACCGCGCTGCTCGCCCGCATGGAACGCCTGTCGGTCGAGCAACGCTACGAAGAGGCCTCCCTCGACCGCGACCGGCTCGCCGTCTACGTCCGCACCGCGGCGCGCATGCAACGCCTGACCGCCCTCACCCGCATCCCCCACCTGGTGGCCGCCTCCCCCGCCTTCGACGGCGGCTGGGAGATCCACGTGGTGCGCCACGGCCGCCTGTGCGCCGCCGGCGTCATGCCCCGCGGCGCCCACCCGACCCCGTTCGTCGACTCCCTCATCGCCCGCGCAGAAACCGTCATCCCGGGCCACGGCCCCGTCCACGCCGCCACCGCCGAGGAGAGCGAGACCATCCTGCGCTGGCTGGAGTCACCCGGCGTGCGGCTCGTCCAGGTGGAGGGCGACTGGGCCCTGCCGGTGCACGGCGCGGCACGCGTGAAGGCCCGGCTCGACCAGGCCTACCAAGGCGGGTATCCGCGCTGAGTCCGGGGGCCGATACAGTGTGGCTCATGGTCACGGCAATCGTTCACATCAACGCCGAGGTGGACCGCATCCCGGAGATCGCCCAGACGATCGCCGAGATCGGCGGGGTCAGCGAGGTGTACTCCATCACGGGCGAGTACGACCTGCTGGCGATGGTCCGCGTGCCCGCCTACGAGCAGATCGCCGAGGTCGTGCCGGGGCGCATCAACAAGGTGCCCGGGGTGCTGCACACCGAGACGCACATCGCCTTCCGGGCGTATTCGAAGCATGACCTGGACGCGGCGTTCTCCATCGGGCTGACCGAATCCGACTGACCTCGTCACGGCAAGCTCCTCGCCGGTCGTGCGCCTTCGGCGCGGGCCGAGCTCGGGCTCCCTCAGCGGGGGCCAAGCCCTCCACGACCCCCAGCCGGGGCCTGCCGGCCCCGGACCCCGGTCGTGGCGCTGGTTCGGTGGCGGACGTCGTGCGGCGCTTCCCTGGAGAGGGTGGTGCGGCCTCGATGAGCGTGGCGTCAGTGGGCCGCCGGTGATCGCGTGATCCAGCCGACGAGGCCGATGCGGCGCCCAGCGCGCTGATGAACCGTCAACCCCCTGATGGCATACCCTCGACCCATGAGCATCAAGGCGACCGAGTGGCGGCTCGGCGGGTACGTGAAGCAGGCCGAGCAGGCGCTGATCGCCGAGAAGACACGCGTGCTGCGCCCCTTCGGGCTGACGGTGCCGCAGTACGCCGCCCTGCTGTCCCTGTGGCTGGTGCCCGGCGTCTCGGGGGCGCGGCTGGCCAGGTTGTGCCTGGTGACGCCGCAGAGCATGACCACGGTGCTGAAGACCCTGGAGGGCCGGGGGCTCATCGAGCGCACCCCTTCGCCCGATCACGCCCAGGTGCTCGTCACCCGGCTCACTCCCGACGGCGAGGCGCTGGTCGAGCGGGCCGATGAGGCGGCGTCGGGGGTCGAGCGGCGGTTGTTCGACGCGTTCTCGGAGGCCGAGCGGGCGCAGCTGCGGGCGCTGCTGGAGAGGGCGACGAAGACGCTCGGAGCATTCGAGTCTTGATAACCATAAAAGCTTTGATAGTTTGCTCGGCATGATTCCTGAGACTCATGCCGATCTGCTCGACCGTCCGCTCTTCGCCCACCTGGCGACGTTGATGCCCGACGGGAGCCCGCAGGTCACGCCCGTGTGGACGATCTGGGACGGCGAGTTCCTGCGCTTCACCACCACCCATGACCGTCAGAAGGGGCGCAACGCCGCCGCGCGGCCGCGGGTGGCGATGTCGATCAACGATCCCGACCAGCCGTACCGGTACCTGGAGGTGCGCGGCACGGTCGAGCGGGTGGAGGCGGATCCCGGCGGGGAGTTCTTCGACGTGCTCGCGCGGCGGTACGGCCTGCCGTACGACAGGCCGGTGGGGGATGCCGAGCGGCGGGTGGTGCTGGTGGTGCGGCCCACCCGGTTCACTCGCCAATAGCCGCCACGCCGACGACCGGGCCGGGGACGGCGGCCAGGAGCTCCCTCGTGTACGGGTGGCCGGGGTCGAAGAAGATGTCGTCCGCCTCCCCGCTCTCCACGACCCGGCCGTCCTTCATGACCAGCACCCGGTCCGACACGTGGTGCACCACTCCCAGGTCGTGGGAGATGAACACCATCGCCATCCCCAGCTCCGCCTGGAGGTCGGCGAGCAGGTCGAGGACCTGCGCCTGCACGGAGACGTCCAGCGCCGACACGGGCTCGTCGCAGATCAGCACGTCGGGCCGGTAGCCGAGGGCCCTGGCGATGGCGACGCGCTGGCGCTGCCCGCCCGACAGGTCGCGCGGGCGGCGGGCGGCGAAGGACAGGTCGAGGCCGACGTACTCCAGGAGTTCCTCGATGCGTTCCTCCGGCAGGCGGCGGTGGTCGGAGACGAGGCGGGCCACGGTGTAGCGGGGGTCGAAGGAGTCGAGCGGGTTCTGGGAGATCACCTGGATGCGGGGGCGCAGGGGGCGCCGGGACTTCTCGGTCACGCCGCTCCACGGGCTGCCCAGGAGGGTGACGGTGCCCGAGGTGGGTTTCAGCAGGCCCAGGGCCAGGCGGGCGAGAGTGGTCTTGCCGCTGCCCGACTCCCCGACCACGCCGAGCGTCTCCGCGCGGTGGAGGACGAAGCCGATGTCCTGGGCGACCGTGCGCGTGCCGTACGAGAAGGACAGGCCGGAGGCGGACAGGACCACCTCGTCGGAGCGGGGGCGCTCGGCCGTGACGCGGGTGCCGTCCGAGAGGCGGTGGCCGCGAGAGGCGGCGGAGGGCACGGCGGCCAGGAGGCGGCGGGTGTAGGGGTGGGTGGGTTCGCCGAGGACGCGGGCGGTGCTGCCCTGTTCGACGACGAGGCCGTCTTTCATGACGAGGATGCGGTCGGCGACGGAGGCGACGACGGCCAGGTCGTGGCTGATGAGGAGCAGTGCTGTGCCCGCTGCCTTGCGCTCGGCCAGGAGGCGCAGGATCTGGGCCTGGACGGTGACGTCGAGGGCGGTGGTGGGCTCGTCGGCGATGATCAGGGGCGGGTCGGCGGCGATGGCCGAGGCGATGAGGACACGCTGGCGCAGGCCTCCGGAGAGCTGGTGGGGGTAGTGGCCGAGGCGCGTCTCCGGCTCGGGGACGCCGACGGCGGTGAGCAGGTCGAGGACTCTCTGCCGTGTCGAACCGGCGGGGGCGAGCGCGGCGGAGGGTCCCGGGCGGCGGAGGGACTCGGCGATCTCCGCCCGCACCGTGCGCAGCGGGTCGAGCGAGACCAGCGCGTCCTGGAGCACGAGACCGGCGAACCGCCCCCGCACCCGCCGCCACTGCCTCTCCCCGAAGGCCAGCGCGTTCTCCCCGCCGAGCAGGAACCGCGACGCCTCCACCCGTGACCCGGGACCGGCCAGGCCGAGCAGCGACCTGGCGGTCACGCTCTTGCCCGACCCCGACTCGCCCACGATCGCGACGCACTCGCCCGGCTCGATCGTCAGCGAGATCCCCCTGACCACCTGCGTCCCCGCGAACGAGACCCGCAGGTCGTCGATGCTGACCAGGCTCACCCCACACCCCTCTCGGAAGGCCGGCCTTCGAAGCGCCGCTGCAGGCGCCTGCCGACGACGGTCAGGCTGATCACCGTCGCGGTGACCGCGAGCCCGGGGAAGAACGCCTCCCACCAGGCCACGCGCAGATAGTTGCGCGCCTCGGACAACATGGCGCCCCATTCGGCCGCGGGCGGCTGCGGTCCCATGCCAAGGAAGCTGAGCCCCGCCGCGGCCACGATGGCGGTGCCGAGCCCGATGGTGGCCAGCACCGGCAGCGGCCCGAGCACGTTGGGCAGGACGTGCCGGGTGGTGATCACCCATGGCCGGTGGCCGTGGGTGACGGCCTGCTCGACGTAGCCGGAGCGGCGCACGACGAAGGTCTGGGCGCGCACGACGCGGGCGTAGTTCGGCAGCTGGGCGATCGCGATGGCGACGACGACGTTGGCGGTGCCCGGGCCGATGATCGCGATGACGAGCAGGGCGAAGAGGATCTCCGGCAGCGTGGAGAGCACGTCGAAGGCGCGGGTCATGAGCTCGTCGAGCCAGCGGGGCGCCAGGCCCGCCGCGAGGCCGAGCAGCAGTCCCGCGGTCAGGGCCAGGCCGGTGGCGGCCAGGGAGATGCCGAGCGAGAAGCGTGCGCCGTGCACGACCCGCGCGAGCACGTCGCGGCCGAGGTGGTCGGTGCCGAACCAGTGCTCGGAGCTCGGCGGGGCGAGCGCCGTGAGGGGGTCGGCCTGGAGCGGGTCGACGGGGGTGAGCAGGGAGGGTACGGCGGCCGCCAGAGCCAGGAGCAGCAGGAACAGCTGCGCGGTGACGATGCGGGCGCCCAGGCGTGGCGCCCAGGGTGTGGGGGCGAGGACTCCGGCCATCACGCGCTCCGCAGTCTCGGGTCGATGATCCGGTAGAGCAGGTCGAGCACGGTGCTGATCAGCACGTACAGGGCGGCGGCGAGGATGACGATCGCCATCATGACGGGCAGGTCCTGACTGGTCACCGCGGTCAGGGTCAGCTGTCCCAGCCCCGGCCTGCCGTACAGGGACTCGGTGATGATCGCGCCGCCCAGCAGGCTGCCGGTCAGCATGCCCGCCAGCGTGACGGCGGGCAGCGAGGCGTGCCGGAGCGTGTGACGCACCACCAGGGCGCTCTCGGTCAGCCCGCGTGCCCTCGCCGTCACCGCGAACGGCTGCTCCTGCGCGCGTTCGAGCCCTTCCCTGAGCACCTGGCCGAGCGAGCCCGCGATGGGCAGCCCGAGCGTGAGCGCGGGCAGCACCAGGGCCGAGGTGTCGCGCGCGCCGGAGACGGGGAACCAGCCGAGGGTGAAGGAGAAGACGAACAGCAGCAGGATGCCCACCAGGAACGGCGGCACCGACACCCAGGCGAGCTGCACGCCGGAGACGGCGCCGCGCAGCCAGCGGCCCCTGCCGGCGGTCGCGACGGCCAGCAGGAGCGCCAGGACGATGCCGGTCGCGGTGGCGGCCAGCATCAGCTCGACGGTGGGTCCGAGCTGGCCCGCCAGGAGGTCGCCGACGCCCTGCTGGAGGGTGTAGGAGCGGCCGAGGTCGCCCTGGAGGAGCCGGGCCAGATACGACAGGTACTGCACGATCTGGGGCTGGTCGAGGCCCCATTCTCGGGCGATGGCCGCGCGGATCTCGGGGGTGTCGGCGCCGTCGCCGAGCAGGATGCTGGTGACGTCGCCCGGCGCGACGAGCAACGCCAGCCAGGAGGCGGTCGCCGCGGCCCACATGACGCCCACGCCTCCCGCGAGCCGGACGACGACGGTTTTCACGTGCCGATCCGCACGTCGTAGGCGCTGCCGGGCGTGCCCGACGACGGGT
The DNA here is from genome assembly GCF_013761175.1 of Nonomuraea soli. Classification (GTDB taxonomy): domain Bacteria; phylum Actinomycetota; class Actinomycetes; order Streptosporangiales; family Streptosporangiaceae; genus Nonomuraea; species Nonomuraea soli. Next base: position 845,224 of record NZ_JACDUR010000001.1, on the reverse strand, counting down.
CGAAGCCGAGCCCGCCGACGCTCCGGTGGGCGGCGATCTGGTCGGCCGGCTGGTAGACCGGCAGCACGATCGCCTCCTCCGTCACGACCCGCTGCTGCACCTTCAGGTACAGCTCCTTGCGCCGCGCGGGGTCGGACGTCGTCGATGCCTCGACCAGCCAGGCGTCGAGCTCCGGGTCGTCCCGCCTGGTCCGGTTGATCGCGCCCTTGGCCGGGAGGATGAGGTTGAGCGCGGCCCCCACGTCGGAGTCCCCGCGCGAGTTCTCGAACAGCTCGTACTCGTTGTCCTCGACCGCCTTCGTGGCGGTCCCCGCGTCGACGATCTTCACCTGGAAGTCGATCCCCGCGCTCTGCTTGACCTGCGCCTGGATGGCCTGGGCCAGCACGTCGCGGCGGTCGCGCACGAACGGGGCGGCCGCGACGGTCCTGACGGTGAGCCGCCTGCCGTCCTTGGTGCGGAAGCCCTCGGCGTCACGCGCCGTCCATCCGGCCTCGTCGAGCAGCGCGTTGGCCTTGGCGGTGTCACCGCCGTAGCTCTTCTCCAGGGAGGCGTCGTAGAAGGGGCTGCGGCTGCCGACCAGGCTCCAGGCGCGGCTGGCGCTGCCCTGGTAGACGGAGGCGAGGACCTTGTCGACGTCGACGGCCTCGCGGAAGGCCTGCCGTACCCGCTTGTCGTCGAAGGGGGCCCGGGAGACGTTGAAGTAGTAGGTGAAGGAGGTGCCGGTGTTCAGCTCGCTGGCGAACGTCAGCTCGGGATCGGCCTTGATCAGGGGGATCTCGGTGGCCGGCACGCCCTCGACGACCTGGACCTGGCCCGAGGTGAGCGCGCCGACGCGCACGGAGGCCGTGGGCAGGATGCGGTAGGTCAGCGTCGACAGGTGCGCGGGGCCCTGGTGCGCGGCGGTGGCGGGCGGCCACGCGTAGGCGTCGTTGCGCCGGTAGCGGATCTCCTGGCCCGGCACGAACGCCTCCAGGACGAACGGCCCGGTCCCGACCAGGTCGGGACCGCCCGCCTTGAGGTCCTTGGCGTTCTGCAGCGACTTCGGCGAGACCTGCCCTCCGTACGGCGAGGCGAGGAAGTCCAGCAGCAGCGCGTCGGGATTCTTGAGCGTGAGCCTGACCGAGGTCGGCGACAGCACCTCGGTCCTTTCGAGGTTGCGCAGCTGGATGGCCTTGACGACGGCGTTGTAGTCGGCCTTGCCGAACTGGTCGAGGTTCGCCTTGACCGCGGCGGCGTCGAACTTCGTCCCGTCGTGGAAGGTGACGTCGTCACGCAGCTCGAAGGTGTAGGTCAGGTGGTCGGGCGAAACCTGCCACGATTTCGCCAGCCACGGCACGAAATTTCCGGTCTTGTCGCGGGCGATCAGCGCGTCGAACTGGTTGAACACCAGCAGCCTGGCCTTGTTCTGCGCCCACTGGTGCGGGTTGAGCGTCACGGGTTGCGTCTCGATCGCCCAGGTCAGGCTCGTGCCCGTGACGGTGCCGGTGGCCGCCTCCTGCGGCGCCCCTGTCCCGCACGCCGCCGCCAGCAACACCAGGGGCAGCACTGCCCGCAGGATCTTCACTTTCGTCCTTCCCAGGCCTTGGCCAGCAGTTCGTAGGAGCGGACCCGGTCCGCGTGGTCGTGCGTGATGGTCGTGACGAGCAGCTCGTCGGCGCCGGTCACCCGGCGCAGGGTCCGCAGCCGCTCCACCACGGTCTCGGGCGAGCCGGTGAACTGGGTGTCGAGCCGGTCCTGGACCAGGGCCCTGTCCTCCTCGCTCCAGTCGAAGGCGGCGGCCTCCTCCGGGGTGGGGAACGGGATCGCGCCGTCGCCCCTGCGGATCGAGCGCACCCACAACCCGTACGGGGAGGCCAGCTCGCGGGCGTGGTCGTCGGTGCCGGCCACGACCACGTCCGCCGAGACGATCACGTACGGCTCGGCGAGCGTGGCGGACGGCTTGAACGCCTCCCGGTAGGCCTCGACCGCCTCCAGGACCGAGGAGGGCGCGACGTGGTAGTTGGCGGCGAAGGGCAGCCCCCGCTCCCCCGCGACCCGTGCGGACTGCCCGCCGCTGCTGCCGAGGATCCACAGCTCGACCCGGGCGCCCTCGCCGGGGACGGCGGGCGCCTGGTGGGTGCCGTCGAGGAAGGCGACGACCTCGTCGATCTGGTCGGCGAAGTCGGGCGTCTGCGCGCCCGGCTGCTGCAGCAAGGCGATCTGGTGGCGCAGTTGCGGGTGCTTGACCAGGACGGAGTAGTCGAACGGCGGCGGGATCAGCAGCCCGTCGACCACACGAGCCTCGGACCTGGGCGGCGGCGGCGCCTCGGCCGCCAGCTCGGCACGCCGCTGCCCCGAGCGTCCGATGCCCAGGTCGACGCGTCCCGGATACAGGGCGTCCACCAGGCCGAACGACTCCACGACCGACAGCGGCGTCTGGTGCCCGAGCTGCACCGCTCCCGATCCCACCCGGATCCGGGAGGTCGCGGCGGCCACCAGGCCGATGAGCACGGCGGGGGCCGCGCTCGCCACGCCCCTGGCGAAGTGGTGCTCGGCCACCCAGTAGCGGCGGTAGCCGTACTGCTCGGCCTTGACGGCCAGGTCGATGCTGTTGCGCAGGGCCTGGCCCGCGGTGCCGCCCGAGGGGATGGGGGCCAGGTCGAGGATGGACAACGCGGTCATGCTTTCACCGCCGGGATCTCGTCGCGCAGCACGGGGGCGATCTCGCTCTGGAACAGCTCAAGGGTGCGGCGGTGCTGGGCCTCGGTGAGCCCTTCGCGGTCCGCCGGGATGTGGATCACCTCGTGGCCGAAGCGCTTGTGGTAGCGCAGCACCTTGTCGATGATCTGCTGAGGGCTGCCGATGAGGGCGGAGCTGCGTTCGGCGAAGTCCTCCACGGTGGGGAAGACCGGGTCGAGGCCGGCCCGCTCGAACAGCTTCAGCCGCTCGGTGAAGATCGGCCGGTAGGTCTCGATCGCGTTCTGGGAGTTCTCGGCGGCGTAGAAGGCGGCCGTTCCGGCGCCGACCAGGGCCTTGGCCGGGTCGTGGCCGTGGTGGGCCCAGCGTTCGCGGTAGTGGTCGACCAGCTCGGCGTAGGGGCCGATGGGGTTGGTGACGTTGGCGGAGAACAGCGGATCGCCGTACGCGGCGGCCAGTTCCACCGACTCCTTGCTGGTGGCGCTGCCGTGCCAGACGCGGACCGGCCTCTGCAGCGGCCTGGGCAGCACCTCGGCGTCCCGCAGCGGCGGCCGGTACTTCCCGCTCCAGGTGACCCTGTCCTCGCGCCAGAGCCTGCGGAACAGCTCGTAGCCCTCCCGGTTGCGCTCCCACTGGTCGTCGGGGGTGACGCTGAACAGCTCGCGCTGGGCGGCGCCGTTGCCCTTGCCGATGATCAGTTCGAGCCGCCCGCCCGACAGGTGGTCGAGCGTGGCGTAGTCCTCGTAGGCGCGCACCGGGTCGAGCAGCGACAACGTCGTCACCGCCGTGAAGAGCCTGATGTCGCGGGTCCTGGCGGCGATGTGGCTGAGGACCACGGGCGGCGAGGAGGAGATGAAGGGCCGCTCGTGCCGCTCCCCCACGCCGAAGCCGTCGAAGCCGAGCTCCTCGAAGAGCACCGCGGTGTCGACCACCTCACGCAGCCGCTCGGTGGGAGTGGAGCCGTCCAGGTGGGTGATCAGGGTGATGCCGAGAAATTTCATGACACCTCCGCGTAGCGGCTGGCGGGCCTGGTCAGGCCGAGATGGCCGCGCAGCGTGCCGGCCTCGTAGGCGTCGCGGAAGGCCCCGCGGGCGCGCAGGACGGCGGTCAGCTCGCGGGCGATGACCTTCAGGTCGTACGGCAGGGCGCCGGGGCGCAGCCTGAAGCCCTCGACGCCCGCCTCCCGCCAGTCCAGGAGCAGGTCGGCGAGCTCCTCGGCGCTCCCGGCGAAGACGAGCGCGTCCGAGGCGAGCGGGGCGCCGTCCAGCGCGTCCAGGCGGGCCTTGCGCTCGGCGGCGTCGTCGCCCAGGAAGACCAGCAGGTCGGCGAAGATCTTGACCGGTCCGCGCGAGGAGCCGGCTTCCAGGTCGCGGAGCTCTGCGACCGTGGCCGCGGCCTCCTCGCGTGAATGCGGCGTCACGAACACCACGTCCGCGTGCCGCACGGCGAACTCGTACGGCACCCGCGAGTGCGCCAGCGCGGTCACCACCGGCTGGCCCTGCGGCGAGCGCGGGGTGATCGACGGGCCCCTGACGCTGAAGAAGCGCCCCTCGAAGTCGATCGTGTGCAGCTTGTCGCGGTCGAGGAATCGCCCGGTGGCCTCGTCGCGGATCTCCGCGTCGTCCTCCCAGCTGTCCCACAGCCGCCTGGCCACCTCGACCGCGTCGCCCGCCTCCTCGAACAGGCCGGCGACGTGCCGTCGGAAGTCGTCGTCCATGGCCGCCTCGAAGGCCGTCGGGCGCCCTTCGTGCGCCTGGGCTCGCGTGCCCGTGCCCAGGATCGGGAAGTCCCTCCTGCCGATCAGCGCGGCCTCGGACGAGCGGGCCGAGATCCGCGGCTGCCAGCCGGCCCTGCCCTCGCTGGCGAAGTCGAGCGAGGCGATGCCGATCGCGACGTGGAACGGCTCGGTGTGCGTGGTCGTGGCCGTCGGTACCAGCCCGATGTGGGTGGTGAGGGGCGCGATGCGGGCGGCGAGCAGGACCGCGTCGAGCCGCCCGCGCACCTGGTCGGTGCGCGAGTCGAGGCCGTCGAGCAGGGTGGACTGCAGGCCGAAGGAGTCCTCGAAGGTCACGAAGTCGAGCAGCCCCCGCTCGGCCTCGCGCACCAGCGCGGTCCAGTACTGCGCGTCGAACACCTCCGACGGGGTGAGCAGCCCTTCCCGCCAGGCCGCGGGATGCCATCCGGCGCCTTCCAGCGCCACCGCCAGGTGCAGGCTCATCGGGTCAGCCCCAGGTGCTCTCGAAGGGTCGAGCCGCTGTAGGACTCGCGGAAGACGCCGCGTTCGCGCAGCAGCGGTACGACGGTGTCGACGAAGTCGTCGAGCCCGCCGGGTGTCAGGTGCGGCACGAGGATGAAGCCGTCGGCGGCGTCGGCCTGCACGTGCTCGTCGATCTGCCTGGCCACCTGCTCGGGTGTGCCGACGAAGGTCTGGCGGCCGGTGACCTCGATGACCAGCTCGCGGGTGGTCAGGCCGCGTTCGGCGGCCAGCGCGCGCCACTTGGCCGCGATCGCCTGCCGGTCGCCCAGCGGCACCCGGCCCTGCGTGACGCCCTCGCCGTCGTCGGGGTCGGTCTCGGGCAGCGGGCCGTCGGGGTCGTGGCCGGACAGGTCGCGCCCCCACACCTGCTCCAGGAAGGCCAGCGCCGTGCGCGGGCCGACCTGCTGGCGGCGGATGGCGTCGGCGTTGGACCTGGCCTCCTCCTCGGTCCCGCCGAGGGCGAAGGTGGCGGCGGGCATGATCTTGAGTTCGTACGGCTTGCGCCCGTACCCGGCCAGCCTGGTCTTGACGTCGGTGTAGAACCGTTTGCCGTCCTCCAGGGTGCCGTGGCGGCTGAAGATGACGTCGGCGTTGCGTGCGGCGAACTCCCTGCCCTCGTCGGAGTCGCCCGCCTGGATGATCACCGGGCGGCCGCCGGGCAGCGTGGCGGTGCCGGTGACGCCGAAGTGCGTGCCCTCGTGGGTGACCTGTCTGATCGCGCCCTGCCGTACGAAGTCCTGGCCCTGGAAGGGGTCGGCTTCCCAGGAGTTCCAGAAGGCGCCGGCCACGTGCAGGAACTCCTCCGCCCTGCGGTAGCGGTCGGCGCGGTCCAGATAGCCGCCGCGCCGGAAGTTCTCGCCGGTGAAGGCGTCGGAGGTGGTGACGACGTTCCACGCCGCGCGGCCCGCGCTGAGGTGGTCGAGACTGGCCAGGCGCCTGGCCAGTTCGTACGGCTCGTTGAAGGTGGCGTTGACCGTGCCGGCCAGGCCGAGGCGGTCGGTCACGGCGGCCAGCGCCGACAGCACGGTCAGCGCCTCGGGCCGCCCCGCCACGTCGAGGTCGTGGATGAGGCCCTTGTGCTCGCGTAACCGCAGCCCCTCGGCCAGGAAGAAGAAGTCGAAGGTGCCGCGCTCCGCCGTGCGGGCCAGGTGGGCGAAGGAGGAGAAGGCGATCTGGCTCAGGGAGCGGGGATCGGCCCAGACGGTGGTGTTGTTGACGCCGGGGAAGTGCGCGGCGAGGTGGACCTGCTTACGCATGGGTCGGTCCGAAGGCGTCGTGCTCGCGCAGGCGGCCGGTGTAGTCCCACAGGTGCTTGTGCTCCGGGAAGGGCGCCAGGCGGACCAGCGACGGCCACAGCCGCACGTCGGCCTCGGTGATCTCCTCGCCGAACAGGTACGGCCGGTCCTTCAGCCGGTCGTCGAGCACCTCCAGGCTGCCGGGGGTGACGCCCTTGTTGACGTTGTGGAAGATCCAGTCGTTCAGCTCGTCGATCTCGGCGCGCCGGTCCTTGGGGTAGAGGTCGGGCCCGCCGCCCCCGAACCGGGTGGCCAGGTCGATCGTGATGTCCGGGTAGTTGTTGCTCACGATGACGCCCTGCTGCTTGTCCCAGAGCACCGGCACCGAGATGTGGCCCGGGTAGCCGGGCTCGGTGGCATGGTAGGCCTGCTCCAGGAAGTCGAAACCGTTGATCGGGTCGGCGCCGCGCCGCTGCCTGAAGGCCCAGCCCCTGCCGTCGCGCTCGTCGTCGACGTACGACAGGCTCACCACGTCCTCCAGGCCCTTGAGCCGGCGCACGATGACCGCTCGCTGCGCGTAGGGGCAGACCCACGCGACGTACAGGTGGTAGCGGCCGGGTTCTGCCGGGAATCGGGGAGAGCCGATCCGTCCTTGGAAGGGGTAGGTCGGCGTGCCCCTGCCGTAGGGGCCGTAGGTGTCCAGGTCAACAGGGCTTGCCGTCATTCCGGTCCCTTTCTCCACATTACCTACATAGACAGTAGGAAAATAGGCTTTATATGTCAATGCATGAACTCAGCGGTAAGGTGGTTGACCGCCAGCGATCACATACAGGACGGGCTGCCATGCCACGCACCATCGCCGTCTTCGGAGCCGGATACATCGGCCTGGTCACCGCCGCCTGCCTGGCCGAGCTCGGGCACGCCGTCGTGGTCCGAGACATCCAGCCCGACCGGGTCCAGCGGCTGCAGGCGGGCGAGGTCCCCATCTTCGAGCCCGGCCTGGCCGAGATGATCGCCCGCAACACCGAGCGGCTCAGCTTCACCCTCGACGCCGCCACCGCCCTGGCCGCCGCGGAGGTCGCCTACGTCTGCGTCGACACCCCGCCGACCGTCTCGGGCGACGCCGACCTGTCACGCGTGTGGTCGGTCGTCGACTCCCTCAGGGGCGCGCCCGCCCTGCTGGCCGTGGTCGTCAAGAGCACGGTGCCGGTCGGCACAGGCAAACGGATCCGCACGGTGCTCAACGAGTCGGGCCTGGAGCACGTCGGCTACGCCTCCAACCCCGAGTTCACCGCCGAGGGCCGCGCCGTCGCCGACTTCATGACCCCCGACCGCATCGTCATCGGCGGCTCCGACCAGGATGCCATCCGCCTCGTCGCCGACCTGCACCACGGCATCAACGCGCCCATCGAGATCATGGACGTCGCCTCCGCCGAGATGACCAAGCTCGCCGCCAACGCCGCGCTCATGACCCGCATCAGCTTCATCAACGAGATCGCCGCCCTGTGCGAGCTGACCGGCGCCGACGTCGAGCTCGTCTCCAAGGCCATCGGGCTCGACCACCGCATCGGCTCCCACTTCCTGCAGGCCGGCATCGGCTGGGGCGGCAGCTGCTTCCCGAAGGACTCCGAGGCGCTCAAGCAGCTGGCCAGCAACACCGGATACCACCCGCAGCTGCTCAACGCCGCCATCGAGGTGAACAACCTGCAGAAGCGGCGCGCCATCCAGACCCTCAAGCAGGCCCTGGGCAGCCTGGAGGGCACCGAGATCGCGCTGCTCGGCATGACCTTCAAGCCCAGCACCGACGACATGCGCGAGTCGCCCAGCACGGTCCTGGCGGCCCGGCTGCTCGCCGAGGGCGCCAGGGTGCGCTGCTGGGACCCGCTGGCGCCTCAGGAGCTGCCCGAGCCGTGGTCGCAGACCACTCGCCACCCGCGCGCGCTCGACGCCCTCGACGGCGCCGACGCGGTCATCCTGGCCACCGCCTGGCCGGAGCTGCGCGAGCTGCCGTGGCACGACGCCCACGACCTCATGCGGCGGCCCGTCATGTTCGACGGGCGCAACCTGCTCGACCCGGCCAAGATGCGCGCGCTCGGCTTCACCTACATGAGCGTCGGGCGGCCGTGACCTCGCGGGCGCCCAGCCCGGCGAGCAGGGTCGCGACCCCCTCGGCCAGCACCCGCTCGCCCTCCTCGCGGGAGTCGAGGAACCAGCCGGGCAACCGGCTCCTGCCGCCGCACGTCAGCTCGATGCTGACGATGCCGTGGATCGTGGTCCACACCAGATAGCCCGCGCGCACCGGATCCGGCGGACGGATGAGACCCGCCTGCGATGCCGCCTCGATCGCCGCCGTGAGCAGGGCGAAGGTACGGTCGAGCGCGGCTCGGCGCACCTCGGGCGAGGGATCGAAGCCCGCGAGCGGCCGCTCGAACATCAGCGCGTAGAGGCGGGGATCCGCCAGGGCGAACTCCCGGTAGCCGTGCGCCACCGCCAGGATCCGGCCGATCGGATCGGCGTGCCCCTCCAGTGAGGCCGTCAGCGACCCGTGAAGGACGCCGAAGCCGTACTCGTAGACCGCCTCCAGGAGCCCGGCCCGGCCGCCGAACGCGGTGTAGATCCCCATCGTGGAGGTGCCGGCGGCGTCGGCGACGCGGCGGAGCGTCAGATGCGTGGCCCCCTCGTCGCGCAGCACGCGCACGGCGGCGTCGAGCAGGTCGCGGCGCAGCGAGCCGAGATCTTTCGAGGTGCTTACGTCTCTCGCCACGCTCTCACCATATCCCGCGATAACGCGCATCATAACAAGCGTTATCGCCCTCGGAAGGAGAGCACAGTGAGGATCTATCAGGTCAGCGCGGCAGCGGGCTTCGCCTGCGCCGCCCTTCTCGTCGTCAACGCCGCACGGCGCGGCGGGTTCCTGCCGGAAACCGCCTTCACCCATGCCATCGCACCGTTCGCCGCACTCGCCGGGTTATTCGCCATCGTCGGGATCTACCTGCTCATCCGCGACTCCGCCGGACGGCTCGGGCTCGCCGGATTCGTCCTCAACGCGGCCGGGCTGACGGGCGCCTTCGCCGTGGAGTACATCCTCCACTTCGTCTTCCCCTACCTCGACCGGCCGGTCGTCACCGGCCTGCTCGCCGGAACCACCGGCCGGGCGTTCCTGGTCACCTCGGTGATCCTGCTCCTGGGCGTGCTGGCCTTCAGCGCGGCCGCCATCCGCAGCCGCGCGATGGCCGTGCCCGCCGTCGTGCTGTACGCGGCCGGGATGACGCCGGGATCGCTGCGCAACCTCGTACCGGAACCCGTCTACCTGGGCGGGCTCGTGATGGCCGCGATCGGGGTCGCCTGGATGGCCAGGCGGCTGTGGCTGGCCGGACGGAGCGCTCCGGCCCTCGCCGCCACCGCCTGACGGGCGCGGGCCGGGCGCCTCACTCGCCCGTCGTGCCGTCCACGGACTCCCGGATCAGGTCCGCGTGCCCGTTGTGACGCGCGTACTCCTCGATCATGTGCACCAGCATCCAGCGCAGGCTCGGCGCCCTGCCGTCGGGCCACCCGCGCAGCGACAGGTACTCCAGGCCGCCCGCGGCCATCGCCTGCTGGATCCTGACCCGCGAGCGCGCCACCGCCGCCTGCCAGAGCTCACGCAGCTCCTGCGGCGGGTCCTCGGCCGCGGAGTGCCAGTCCCAGTCGGGGTCGGCGTCCCAGTCGACCTCGTCCCACGGCGGTTGCAGTTCCAGGCCGTGCAGCCAGTGGCCGAACCAGTCGTCCTCGACGTAGGCCAGGTGCTTCAGCATGCCGCCCAGCGTCATCGACGAGGCGCCCACCGTCGCGCGCAGCCCCTCGGCGTCGAGGCCCTCGCACTTCCAGGCGAAGGTGGCGCGCTGGTAGTCGAGGAACGTCAGGAGCGTTCCGACCTCGTCCCCCGCGAGCGGCGGTTCCGGACGGCCGTGCTCGTCTACTTCGGTCATGAGGGGTGAGTGTAGGGCCGATCACCGACAGGCGACAGGCTCCGCCGTACGCCACGCGGCAGGCGCCCCGCGCCGCCTGCCGTCCGACAGGCCCCCGCCCCTTGGCCCTGCCGTCCGACACGGCCCCGGCCACTGGCCCCTGGCTCCTGCGGTACGGCAAGCGAAAGGGCCCGGGCGGTGAATCCCCGCCCGGGCCCCTCCTTCAAGCGATCAGGTCAGTGCGTGATCGACTTCTCGTCGCCACCCGTACCGATCGCGGCGTGGTCGTCGCCGTGACCGTCGTGCCCGTGACCGTCGTCCAAGGGGATCTTCTCCCCGCCGTAGGCCCTGGACATCCGGGCCCGCAGCTTCCCGATCGGCCCGCGCATGCCCTTGGGCGGGATGCCCGCGCTGTCGACGAGGACCGGCACCATCGGCACCGCCTCCTTGCCGCGCATGTGAGCCTCGATGTCGTCCGCCGGCGGCGTGTGGATCTCGATGAACTCACCGTGCGGCAGCCGCTTGATGACACCGGACTCCACCCCGTGCCCGATGATCGCCGCGTCGGAACGCTGCAGACCGAGGCAGATGCGGTAGGTCACGATGTAGGCGATCACCGGCAGCACGAACACCGCGACCCGGCCGATGTAGGTCGTCCAGTTCAGGCTGATCGAGAAGACCCACGAGAGCTCGTCGTTGGCGCCCAGCAGCCACAGCACGCCGTAGAAGGCGATCGCGGCCATGCCGATCGAGGTGCGGTGCGGGTTGTTGCGCGGACGGTCGGCGATGTGGTGCTCACGCCGGTCGCCCGTGATCCACTGTTCCAGGAACGGATAGAGCGCCAGGCCCGTCATGATGATGCCCATCGGCACGAGCGCCGGGATGATCACGCTCAGTGGCAGCGTGCCCCAGGTGTTCGTGCCGCCGAGGTTGATCTCCCACGGCACCATCAGTCGCAGCGAGCCTTCGAGGAAGCCCATGTAGAAGTCCGGCTGCGAACCGGCGGAGATGTCGGCCGGGTTGTACGGACCGAAGATCCAGATCGGGTTGATCTGGGCGAAGGTCCCCAGGCCGGCGATCACCGCGAAGGTGAACAAGAAGTACGCCCCGGCCTTGAGCATGAACGCGGGGTAGAACGGCGCGCCGACCACGTTCTTGTTGTCGCGGCCCTTGCCCGGCATCTGGGTGTGCTTCTGCACCCACATGAGCACCATGTGGGCCGAGACCAGCGCCAGGATGATGCCGGGGATGAGCAGGATATGCAGGGAGTAGAACCGGGAGATGACATCGACACCCGGGTACTCGCCGCCGAACAGGAAGAACGTGATGTACGTGCCGACCAGCGGCAGCGAGATCGCCACACCCTCGGTGATGCGCAGACCGGCACCCGACAGCAGGTCGTCGGGCAGGGAGTAGCCCGTCAGACCCTCGGCCAGGGCCAGCGTGAGCAGCAGCACGCCGATGACCCAGTTGAGCTCGCGCGGCTTGCGGTATGCACCCGTGAAGAACACGCGGAGCATGTGCACCATCATGCCGGCGACGAACAGCAGGGCGGCCCAGTGGTGCATCTGCCGCATGAGCAGACCGCCACGGACCTCGAAGCTGAGCTCCAGCGCCGAGGCGTAGGCCTCCGACATCATGACGCCCTGCAGCGGTGCGTACGGGCCGTTGTACTCGACGTGGCCCATGCTCGGCTGGAACCAGAACGTCAGGAACGTACCGGTCAGCAGCAGGATGATGAAGGAATAGAGCGCGATCTCCCCCAGCAGGAACGACCAGTGGTCGGGGAAGATCTTGCGCATGTTGCGCTTGAGGAAGCTGCCCGCGCCGATGCGGTCGTCGATGAAGCTCGACGGGCCGGAGATCGCCTTGGGAGTCGCCTTCAGTTCGCTCATGCTGACTTACCTTCTTCCCGGGCCAGCTGCTCGGCGTCGCCGCGCTCCCAGTAGGACGGGCCGGGCGGCACCGCGAAGTCTCCCTGGGCGATGAGGTAGCCCTGCTCGTCGACGGCGATGGGCAGCTGCGGCAGCGGCCGGGCGGCCGGGCCGAAGATGACCTTGGCGCCGTCGGCCGCGTCGAACGTCGACTGGTGGCAGGGGCACAGGATGTGATGGGTCGTCTGCTCGTACAGGGCCGCGGGGCAGCCCACGTGCGTGCAGATCTTGGAGTAGGCCACGATCCCGTCGTGCGTCCAGTTCTTGTTCACGCCACCCTTGATCTCCTCGGGGCGGAACTTGATCAGGATGAGCGTGGCCTTGGCGAGTGCGTTGAGGTCGTGCTCGTAGCCTTCCGGCACGACCGACAGGATGCCGCCGGGCGAGTTGAAGTCGGCCGCCCTGATCGGCTGGCCGGTGCCCTCGACGACCAGGCGGAGGTTCTTGCCCTCCTTGGTCTTGGTGCCCCACACCGTGTGCCGGAGCGTCGTGTGGAACTTCGACGCGGGCAGCGGCGTGTTGTTGTCGAGGTCGCGCAGCAGGACCAGAGGAAGCAGGCCCAGCGGCGCGGAGGCCAGCAGCAGGGTGCGGCGCAGCATCTTGCGCTTGACGAAGCCGCTCTCGTTCGCGCCCTTGAGGAAGGTCTCCTCGACGTAGCCGCGGGTCTCCCCGTCGGTCGCCATCGGGTGACGCTCCTGGACCAGGTTGTACTTCGGCATGAGCTGGCGGACCCAGATCACGATGCCGGAGGCCAGGCCCAGCAGCGCCAGCGTCAGCGTGCCACCCAGCGCCAGGTTGGACAGCGCCGTGTTGTCGAGGCTGTCGACCGGCAGGATGACGTAGAAGACCAGGAAGGCGATCGCCGCGGCGAAGGTGACCATGAAGCACAGGGCCACGATCTTCTCGGCCTTGCGGGCCTTGACCTCGTCGGGGAGGATCACGCCCGGCTCGTCGTCGGAGTCGTGCCTGGCCTCCTGGGCGCCGAGCATCGAGGTGCCCGGCGCAGGGGTGCCGATGACGCGCTTGGGAACGCGGCTTTCCGGCTGCTCGATCTCGTGCTCGTTGTCTGTCATGGCTTCTGTCGCTTCTTCGCGGTGATCCAGATGGCGGCGAGGGCGAGCACACTGATGCCCACGATCCACGCTACAAGGCCTTCGGTGACCGGGCCGATGCGCCCGAGACCGAAACCTCCCGGGTCGGTCTGCTCACGAACGCCCTTGACATAGGCGATGATGTCGCGCTTCTGCTCGGGCGTGATGGTGCTGTCGTTGAACACCGGCATCGCCTGCGGACCGGTGGCCATCGCCTCGTAGATCTGCTTCTCGGACGGGGCGTTGAGCGCCGGGGCGTACTTGCCCTGCGTCAGCGCGCCGCCGCCGCCCGCCCAGTTGTGGCACTGGATGCAGTTGGCGCGGAACAGCTCTCCGCCCTTGGCCTCGCTGCCCAGCGAGGCGTCGAGCCACTTCTCCTCGGGCACGGTCGGACCGCCGCCCAGGGACTGCACGTAGGCGGCCAGCGCCTCGATCTTCTCCGGGGTCACCCACGGAGCCGTCGGCTTGCGCGGCGCCTGGGCGCCGGGGTTGGCGGCCGGCATGCGGCCGCTGCTGACCTGGAAGTCGACGGCCGCGGCGCCGACGCCGATCAGGGTCGGGCCGGTCGAGGTGCCCTCGGCGCTGAGGCCGTGGCAGCTGGAGCAGTGCGCCTGGAAGAGGTTCTTGCCCTCGGCCACGGGGTCCTGGCCGGTGGCCAGTGTCGCCTCGGCCGGACGCGAGAACTTGGCGATCGTGGTGTAACCCACACCGAAGATCGCCAAGGCGAAGATCAGGACGGCGTATCTCGCGAGGGGATGCCGCCGTCGAGCGGTGATCCTAGACACAGAGATCCCGTCCCTATCGGATGATGTAGATGGTCGCGAAAAGACCGATCCAGACGACGTCGACGAAGTGCCAGTAGTAGGACACGACGATCGCGCTGGTGGCCTGCTCATGCGTGAAGCGCTTCGCGGCGTACGTGCGTCCCAGCATGAACAGGAACGCGATCAGGCCACCGGTCACGTGCAGGCCGTGGAAGCCCGTCGTCAGGTAGAACACCGAGGTGTAGGCGTTCGCGGACAGGGTCGCGCCCTCGTGCGCCAGCTCCATGTACTCGTAGATCTGACCGGCGACGAAGACCGCGCCCATCAGGAAGCTGACGATGTACCAGAAGCGGAGCTTGCCGACCTGTCCCTTCTCCGCGGCCCACACGCCCAGCTGGCACGTCACGGAGGACAGAACCAGGATGATCGTGTTGACCGTCGCGAACGGGATGTTCAGGTGAGCTGTGCCCTCGGTGCCCGCGGGCGGGAGCGAAGGCTCCCACGCGAAGCCCTCGCCGAGGCTCACCGACCGGATGGTGAAGTACATCGCGAACAGCGCCGCGAAGAACATGAGCTCAGAGGACAGCCACACGATCGTCCCCACGCTGACCAGGTTCGGTCTGCGCGACGAGTGTGCTGTCGTCGAAGTTATTGCGGATGCTGTCGCCACGGGCAGCATTATTGCGGTTCCCATGGTCGGGTCGCTTCTCGACCCCCCGATAGTGGCAAGTGAGGTCGCACCAAGCAGGGATAATGGGAATAAATCACCTACCGGTACCGCCACCCTCGGTATCCGACCTGGCACCCCGGTACGATCCTGATGACCAGACAAGCTACGACCGATAGTGAGCCGTGACGTGAGCACCACCGCCGACGACACGATGAAGGTCCTCGTCTACAGCGACGACGCCAACACCAGGGAGAAGGTGCGCCTGGCGATCGGCCGACGTCCCGCCGCGGACCTCCCCCTCGTGGAGATCGTGGAGTGCGCCACCGAGCCCAAGGTCCACCAGTGGCTCGCCTCCGGAGAGATCGACGTGGCCGTCCTCGACGGCGAGACCCAGCCCGCGGGCGGGATGGGCGTCTGCCGCCAGGCCAAGGACGAGGTGTACGACTGCCCGCCGGTGCTGCTGCTCATCGCGCGGCGCGACGACCGGTGGCTGGCCGACTGGTCCAAGGCCGACGCCGTGGTGGCGCAGCCGCTGGAGCCGGTGGCCGTGGCCGACGCCGTGGCCGAGCTGATGCGCAAGCGCACCGCCACCCGCCTGACCGCCTGACCGCACCTGGGCGTACGGCGCGGCGCCCGTGATCCCGCGGGCCGCCTCCCCAGGGCGGCCGGCCCGCAGGGACCAGCCGAAGGCCACAGGACCGGCCGGACCAAGCCCGCCCTACCGCCCGGCGCCTCCAACTGCCGGCCGCCAGACAGACGCCCGACAGACGCCCGGCACATGCCCGACAGACGCCCGACCGACCACCGGCACACGCCCGACAGACGCCCGGCACACGCCCGGCACACGCCCGACAGATGCCCGACAGACGCCCACGACGACGCGAAGTAGGTACTGCGATGGACTCCCGCACCACGTGGCCGGCGCTGCTGTCGGCTCTGCTCGCCGGCGAGCACCTGACGGCCGACGAGACCGCCTGGGCGATGCGCGAGATCATGTCGGGCACCGCGACCCCCGCCCAGATCGCCGGCTTCGCGATCGCGCTGCGCGCCAAGGGCGAGACCGTGGCCGAGGTCACCGGCCTGGCCCGCACCATGCTCGACCTGGCCACGCCGCTGAGCGTCCCCGGCCCGGTCGTCGACGTCGTCGGCACCGGAGGTGACCGCGCCCACACGGTGAACGTCTCCACGATGGCCGCCATCGTGGCCGCCGCCGCGGGCGCGCGCGTGGTCAAGCACGGCAACCGGGCCGCCTCCTCCTCGTGCGGCGCCGCCGACGTGCTGGAGCACCTGGGCATCGTGCTCGACCTGTCCCCCGAGCAGACCGCGCGGGTCGCCCAGGAGGCGGGCATCGCCTTCTGCTTCGCCCCCGTCTACCACCCCGCGCTGCGCTTCGCCGGACCGCCGCGCAAGGAGCTCGGCGTCCCGACGGTCTTCAACTTCCTCGGCCCGCTCACCAATCCCGCCCGCCCGGCCGCCCAGGCCATCGGCGTCTACGACACCGACATGCTGCCGGTCCTCGCGGGCGTCTTCGCCGAGCGCGGCGTCTCGGCGCTGGTGTTCCGCGGCGACGACGGCCTCGACGAGCTGACCATCGCGACCACCTCCACGGTGTGGGTGGTCCGCGACGGGCAGGCCACGCGGACGACGTTCGACCCGGCCGTGCTCGGCATCGCGCGGGCCGACGTGGGGGCGCTGCGCGGGGGCGACGTGACCTTCAACGCGCAGGCGGTGCACGACCTGCTGCGCGGCAAGCACGGGCCGGTGCGCGACGCGGTGCTGCTCAACGCGGCGGCGGCGCTGGTGTCGCTGGAGGGCGCGGGCGACGATCTCGACTCGGCGATGATCGACGGCTACGCGCGGGCCATCCAGGCGGTGGACTCGGGCCGCGCGGCTTCGACGCTCGACCGCTGGATCGAGGTCAGCCGCTCGTTCCGCCCCGCGGGCTGAGCCAGGGCCCTGCAGACGTCGCTGAGCCGATCATCGGGGCGCGGCGGCACCGGGGGTGCGTCCGGCCGCCGGAGGTCGCAGGCGGCCGCATCAGGGCCGCTCAGAGGATTATGGGGCCGCAGCGTCAGGGCCCACGGCAGGGTCGCGGCCTCGACAGCACCGCCTACCGGAATTGCGCGCGGCCACAGCGACAAGGTGACCACGGCGGCCACAGCGACCACGGCGGCACGGCGGCCACAGCGGCCACAGCGGCCGCCCGGCTAATAACGGGCGCGGCTTGTCGCCGGGCTGCGCGTGCTGCCCGGCCACCGCACACCCTCGCCTTCCACCCTGGGGAACGGGCACGCTCACGGCGGGGCGACGCACCCGGGGCGCCGCAGCGGCGGACACCGCCCCGGAGCAGGCCACACCCACCCTCCAAGCGGGTGCGACCCGTTGCCGATTAGCCGTCGCGTCACGGCGCCCGGCCACGCACACCGCAGTGGCGTCTCCCTGGACAGAGCCCGGCCCCGTACGGCGGGCGGGGGTGAGCCCGCGTGCCGTACAAAACGCCCGTCCGTCCGGGGTGAGCCCGCGTGCCGTACGAGACGCCCGTCCGTCCGGGCGGAGCCCCGGTGCCGTGCAGGACGCGCGAACGGGCGCCCGCCGGCGCGTGACTACAGCGTGCCGGTGGGGAAGGACTTGGTGGAGCTCCACTTGAGCCACTGCTTCCAGTCCTCCTGCCAGTGCCCCCAACCGTTGGTCGGCTCCAACTTACGCGGTGTGCCGGTCAACACGATGGGGTCGCCGATCAAAGTGTTTCTAATGAACCACGAGGCGTGACTTGGGCTGACGTTGACGCAGCCGTGACTGACGTTGGCGTAGCCCTGCGACCCGACCGACCAGGGGGCGCTGTGCACGTACTCGCCCGAGTTGGAGATGCGCACCGTGTTGTAGACCGTCTTGCGGTAGTAGCCCGCCTGCCCCGGCCCGATCCCGGGCGAGATCATGATGGTCACCGGCTCGCGCGACATCGCCAGGTGCACGCCGGAGGTCGTGTAGTACTTCCACGCCCCGCCCTGCCCGGCGCTCATGGGGATCTCGCGGATCGCCTTGCCGTTGCGGCGCACGGTCAGGTGGTGGTTGTCGATGTTGCCCTTGGTGATCTGCTCGCGACCGATCTTGAAGTTGAGCACGTGGTCGCGCTTGCCGTACAGGCCGTCGCCGCCGGCGACGCCCGCGAGCCTGGCCTCCAGCCTGACGCGCGTGTGCGCGGGCCAGTAGGTCTTGGGGCGGAAGTCGATGTGCCGGTCGTCGAACCAGTGCCAGGCGCCCTCGACGGGCTTGGAGCTGCGCACGATGAGGTTGCGCTCGACGGCGACGCGGTCGGTGATGTCCCGGCTGAACTCGATCATGATGGGCATGCCGACGCCGACCGTGAGGTCGGTCTCGTCCTTGTTCGGCAGCATGCGCTCGATGTCGAACGTGCGCTCGGCGTCGTCGGTGGTGAAGGTGGTCTTGGTCTCGGTCTTGCGCCCCTGCGGGTTCACCGCGACGGCGGTGACCGTGTAGGTGGTGCCCGGCCTGGCCGTGCGCACGCTGCGCCAGCGGGTGCCGTCGGCGCTCAGGTCGCCGGCCAGTTCCCCGCCCGCCGCCCGGACCTTGACGCTCTGCAGCGTCCCGTCGACCGCCCCGACGGTCACCAGAGCGTCCGTGTCGACGTTGTCCGCCTTGTGCTGCGGGAACACCGTCAGCTTCGCCTCGGCCACCGGCGCCGGGCTGGCCGTTTCGCCGTCCGACGCACTCACCGCCGAGCAGGCGACCATCGAGGACAGGGCCAGCAGCCCGACTGTGCCGCGCACCATGGGAACTCCCCCACCGAAAGATCCAGCTTGTCACCGGGTTATTACCCTAAGTGATCGATTAGCCACATCCGGCGAGTCAAAACAACGAAAAAGCAGCCGGTACGGCGAGGCGTACCGGCTGCTGATCCTCGACTGCTCAGTGGGAGAAGTTCCCCCGGTAGTACTGGAAGACGAAGCCGACCATCGCCATGATCACGAAGGCGGTGCCGATCATGAACATCCACAGGCCCACCGCGAAGCCGGCAAAGGCGAAGGCGGCGGCGAGGCAGACGAACAGCGGCCACCAGCTGCTCGGCGAGAAGAAGCCGATCTCACCGGCGCCCTCGCTGATGTCGGCCTGCTTGTCGTCCTCGGGCTGGTGCCCGATGCGCTTGGCCGTGAACATCAGGTAGTAGCCGATCATGAAGGCGAAGGCCACCGAGATGGCCATCGCCGTCGTGCCGACCGGCTCGCCGACGCCGTTCTCCGCCTTGGTCCAGAACCAGTAGGCGATGTCCGCGGCCGCGAAGAAGACGCCGCAGAGCAGGAACAACCAACCCTGAACCTTCATCAGGCCTCACCCTCGACGGCAGCGACGGGACGCTTGGCGGACACGTGCGGGTAGTGCAGGTCGAACGCGGGGCGCTCGGAGCGGATCTGCGGCAGCGAGGTGAAGTTGTGCCGCGGCGGCGGGCAGGAGGTCGCCCACTCGAGCGAACCGCCGTAACCCCAGGGGTCGTCGACCGTGACCCTCGGCGCCGTCTTCCAGGTCCGCCACACGTTGTAGAGGAACGGGATGGTGGAGGCGCCGAGCAGGAACGCGCCGACCGACGAGAACATGTTCAGCGTGCTGAAGCCGTCGATCACGCTGTAGTCGGCGTAGCGGCGGGAGAAGCCGATCGCGCCGAGCCAGTGCTGCACCAGGAAGGTGGCGTGGAAACCGATGAACAGCAGCCAGAAGTGCAGCTTGCCGAGCTTGTCGTTGAGCATCTTGCCGGTGAACTTGGGCCACCAGAAGTAGAAGCCCGCGAACATCGCGAACACCACGGTGCCGAAGACCACGTAGTGGAAGTGCGCCACGACGAAGTAGGAGTCGGACAGCTGGAAGTCGAGCGGCGGGCTGGCGAGGATGACGCCGGTCAGACCACCGAGGAGGAAGGTGATCAGGAAGCCCACCGAGAACAACATCGGCGACTCGAAGCTCAGATGGCCTCGCCACATCGTGCCGATCCAGTTGAAGAACTTCACACCGGTCGGTACCGCGATGAGGAAGGTCATGAACGCGAAGAACGGCAGCAGCACCTGTCCCGTGGCGTACATGTGGTGCGCCCACACGGTGATCGACAGACCGGCGATCGCGATCGTCGCGCCGACCAGGCCGATGTAGCCGAAGATCGGCTTGCGGCTGAAGACCGGCAGGATCTCCGTGATGATACCGAAGAACGGCAGGGCGATGATGTACACCTCGGGATGCCCGAAGAACCAGAACAGGTGCTGCCAGAGCATCGCACCGCCGGTCTCCGAGGCGAAGATGTGGGTGCCGAGCTTGCGGTCGGCCTCCAGCGCCAGCAGCGCGGCGGCCAGCACCGGGAAGGCCATGAGCACCAGGATGCTGGTGAGCAGGACGTTCCAGGTGAAGATCGACATGCGGAACATCGTCATGCCCGGCGCGCGCATGCAGATGATCGTGGTGATGAAGTTGACCGCGCCGAGGATCGTGCCCAGGCCCGACAGGGCCAGACCCATGATCCACAGGTCGCCGCCGATGCCGGGCGAGTAGATCGCGTCGGACAGCGGGGCGTAGGCGAACCAGCCGAAGCTGGCCGCGCCGCCGGGGGTGAAGAAACCCGAGACGGTGATGATGCCGCCGAACAGGTAGAGCCAGTAGCTGACCATGTTCAGACGCGGGAAGGCCACGTCGGGGGCGCCGATCTGCAGCGGCATGAGCTCGTTGGCGAAGCCCGCGAACAGCGGCGTCGCGAAGAGCAGCAGCATGATCGTGCCGTGCATGGTGAACAGCTGGTTGAACTGCTCGTTGCTGACGAACTGCAGCCCCGGGCCCGCGAGCTCGGCCCGCATCACCAGGGCCATCACGCCGCCGATCAGGAAGAAGATGAACGACGTGATGAGGTACAGGTGACCGATGACCTTGTGGTCGGTCGAGGACAGCCACTTGGCGATGATCTGTCCCTTGGTGACCGGCCGGACACCGGTGGTGCTGATGGGTTCCTGAATGGCGGTCACTGCGAGCTCCCCGCGGCGAGGTTCTGCTCGAATTCCTGCTTCGAGACGAGCTTGACGTTGAAGAGCATCCGGCTGTGGTCGACACCGCACAGCTCGGCGCAACGCCCGGCGTAGACGCCCGGCTTGTTCAGCGTGGTGACCTCGAAGCGGTTCTTCTCCTTGGCGATGCCGGGAATGACGTCGCGCTTGAACAGGAAGGCGGGAACCCAGAACGAGTGGATGACGTCAGGCGACTCGAGCTGGAACTCGACCTTGGTGTCGACCGGCAGGACCAGCTGGGGTCCCTGGGTGTAGTCACTCACCGGCTTGCCCATCACCTGCTTGACCTTGCCACCGGACTCGGTGGTGAAGCGCCAGCTCCACTGGACCGCTTCCACCTTCACCTTGACGGTGGCGTCGTTGTTGACGGCCAGCATGGCGTTCTGGTCGCGCGCGGTGAAGAAGAAGAACACCGACACCATGACCAGCGGCACGAGCGTGTAGAAGATCTCGATCGGCAGGTTGTAGCGCACCTGCGCCGGAAGCGCGGCGGAGTTCTTGCGCTTACGGTGGAAGAAACACGCCCACAGGATCAGGACGATGACCACCGCGCCCGTGGCGAGAGCGGCGATCCAGGCGCCGTCCCACAGATTGCGGACGATGTCGGCCTCGGCCGTGATCCGCCCCTCCGGCGGGAGAAAACCCTCCTGCGCCGACTTGCTCAGGCTCGCGCCCTCATCACCACTACACGCCGTCGCGAGCATAAGCGGCAACGCCAAAGCGGCGGCGCTCATCACTCCACGCCGGGCCCACGGACGCCGCATCGAACGGCGGGTCGGACTCACGGATCGCCTACCCCACAGATGAAGCCCAGGAGTCCCTCCTGGGCGCTCGTATTCCAGTTACTCAAGTCATGCACAGCTGATAGCCAGACACATTAGCGTGCAGGCCCCCCGGCCTCCCGCGCGACCCCTCGATGGGACGATAACTATCGTGGCGTATCTTGACGCGGCCTCCACCGAGCCGCTCCACCCCGCGGCCCGCGAAGCACTCCTGACCACGCTCGACACCGGCTGGGCCGACCCCGCACGGCTCTACGGATCGGCTCGCCGGGCGCGGCTCCTGCTCGATCAGGCCCGCACGGAGATCGCCGAGTCGCTCGGCGCCCGGCCCGACGAGGTGTCGTTCACGGCCTCCGGCACCCAGGCCGTCCACCTCGGCGTGCTGGGCGCTCTCGGCGGGCGCCGCCGGGTCGGCTCCCGCGTGGTCGCCGGCGCCGTCGAACACTCCAGCGTCCTGCACGCGGCCACGCTCGGATCCGCGACGACGCCCGCCACGGCACCCGCGACGGCGTCCGGCTCGCCGGGGCTGGTGACCGTCCCCGTGTCGCTCACCGGCCGCGTCGACCTGGCCGCGTTCGCCGCGGCCGTGTCCGCCGAGGGCACCGCGCTGGCCTGCCTCCAGACGGCCAACCACGAGGTCGGCACGCTCCAGCCTGTCGCCGAGGCGGCGGCCGCGTG
This sequence comes from Nonomuraea soli, assembly GCF_013761175.1. Lineage (GTDB taxonomy): Bacteria > Actinomycetota > Actinomycetes > Streptosporangiales > Streptosporangiaceae > Nonomuraea > Nonomuraea soli. The sequence goes on along the minus strand of NZ_JACDUR010000001.1, from coordinate 823,137 downwards.
CCGTACGGCAGGCGTGCCCCTGCTGGTCGACGCCTGCCAGACCGCGGGGCGGCTGCCCGTCCCCGATGGCTGGTCGGTGCTCGCCGCCAGCGCCCACAAGTGGGGCGGCCCGTCGGGCGTCGGGGTGCTGGCCGTGCGCAAGGGCACCCGCTTCCGCTCCGCCCTGCCCGAGGACGAGCGTGAGCGCGGCCGGGTGCCCGGCTTCGTGAACGTCCCCGCCATCGTCGCCTCCGCCGCCGCCCTGCGCGCCTCGCTCGCCGAGGCCGAGGCCGAGAACGCCCGGCTGTCGGCCCTGGTCGACCTCGTCAGGCGCCGGGTCCCGGAGCTCGTGCCCGACGTGGAGGTCATCGGCGACCCGGTCGAGCGGGCCCCGCACATCGTCACGTTCTCGTGCCTGTACGTCGACGGCGAGGTGCTGCTGACCGAGCTCGACCGGCTCGGATTCGCCGTTTCGTCGGGCAGTTCATGCACCGCTAGTACGCTACGTCCATCGCACGTTCTGGAGGCGATGGGGGTGCTCACCCACGGCAACGTCCGGGTCTCGCTGCCGCGAGGCGCGCAGGCCGCCGATGTGGAGCGTTTCCTGACCGTTCTTCCCGACGTGGTGCGCAGGATCCGCCTAGACGCAGGAGTCGCATGAGTTCGCCGGTTCAGCCCGCTCTGACGATCGACGCGCTCGGGAAGAAGTGCCCGATCCCGATCATCATGCTGGCCGAGCAGATCAATGCGGTGCCGCTCAACGCCGTGGTCGCCGTGCTCGCCGACGACCCGGCGGCCTACACGGACGTGCCGGCGTGGTGCAGGCTGAAGTCGCATCCGCATGTTGGAACGTATGAACTGCCGCAGGGCGGGTGGGCCATCCACGTGCGGCGGAATTACTGAGCCCTCCGTTGCGGTCCGGACGAAATGGGTAAATCAACCTCGGAACATCATCGACATTCCGGGGGAGAATCCGATGAGCGAGACCGCTCGCGATCTGATGAGCTCGGGCGTGGAGTGCATCCCGTCCCACGAGACGCTCGACCGCGCGGCGCAGATGATGCGCGACCACGGGGTCGGCGCGCTGCCGATCTGCGGACCTGACGACCGGCTCCAGGGCATCATCACCGACCGCGACATCGTGGTGAAGTGCATCGCCGAGGGCAAGGACCCGTCGAAGGTCACCGCCGCGGACCTGGCCACCGGCCTGGTGTGGGTGCCGGCCGACGCCACGGTTCAGGAGGCGCTCACGCGGATGCAGGAGAACCAGATCCGCCGGCTCCCGGTCATCGAGGATCACCGGATCATCGGCATGATCAGCGAGGCCGATCTGGCCAAGCACCTGCCGGACGACCAGCTCGCCGACTTCGTGCACCGGATCTACGCGGGCGCCTGACACTCCTTCGACGGGGATACGATCATCCCCAGTCGAGGGAGTTGGAGGCGATGTGCCCAGCTTACGGCCATTGCTGCCGGAAGATCCGCCCAGCGTGGGGCCGTACCAGGTGCACGCCCGGCTCGGCTCCGGCGGCCAGGGCACGGTGTTCGCGGCGCGGGGGTCCGACGGGGCCTCCGTCGCCGTGAAGCTGCTCGACCCGCCACTCGACGGCGCCCGCGACCGCTTCCTCGACGAGGTCGAGACCGCCAAGCGGGTGGCGCCGTTCTGCACGGCCCAGGTGCTCGACTCGGGCTTCCACGGCTCCCGGCCGTACATCGTCAGCGAGTTCGTCGACGGGCCGTCGCTGCAGGAGTCGGTCCGCGACTCCGGCCCGCGCGGAGCGGGGGCGTTGCAGCGGCTGGCCATCAACACAGTGACCGCGCTGGCGGGCATCCACGCGGCGGACGTGATCCATCTGGATTTCAAGCCGGGCAACGTGGTGCTCAGCCCTGACGGGCCGGTGGTGATCGATTTCGGCATCGCCCGCGCCGTGGACCTGACGCGGTCCTCGATCAGCAGCCAGATCGTCGGGACGCCTGCCTACATGGCTCCCGAGCAGTTCGCGGGCGGGCCCGTGGGAGCGGCGGCGGATCTGTTCGCCTGGGCGGCCACCATGGTCTACGCGGCCACCGGGCGGCACGCCTTTCCCGGGGAACGGATTCCGGCGCTCATGCACTCGATCGTGTACGGCGAGCCGGATCTGGGCACGCTGGAGGATCCGCTGCGGGGGATCCTGCTGGAGTGCCTGGCCAAGGATGCGAGCCTGCGGCCCTCGGCGGCGTCGGTCGCCGAGCGCCTGCGCGCGCTGCCTGCCCCGGCCTGGCAGGCGACAGTGGAGTCGGCCCGACCGCCCGCATCAACGGCACGTCCGCCCGCTGGACCGGCACACCCACCCGCCTTGACGGACCGTCCGCCCGCCGTTCAAGCACACCCGCCCGCCGTACCGGCACGGCCCACGCAGCCGTCACCGGCCGTGCAGGCCTCGGCGCCCGGCCACCACCCGCGGCGGCTTCGGCGGCGGCTGGCGTGGGCCGGGGCGGTCGTCCTCGTCGCGACCGCGGGAACCGGCTACGCCCTGTGGCCCTCCGATCCGATAACCGTGCCCCCGGCGTCGGCGGCCACCACGACCCCGTCCCCGACCCTCAACCCGGTCTCCCCCAGCCCCACCACGACCCCGGCCCACCGTGACCGGCAACGCCAGGAGCCCGGCAAGCGCAAGACCGCCGCCCCGACGAGCCCGGCACGCTCGCCCAAGGGCGACACCAACCCAGGACCGACCGCCCAGACCACGAAGGCCGCGGTCCAGCCCGAGCCCACCCCGGACAGGACCACGGCCAGGCCGAGCTCGAAGCCGAGCAGCAAGCCCAGCACCAAACCGACCGCCACCCAGTCCCCCGTGCCCACCTCCGAGCCGAAGGCGGCCGAGAGCGGGACGCTGGTATGGGCGGACGCCGAGGCGTTCTGCGCCGCCAAGGGAGGCACGGCCGCCGGGTCGTGGTACAACCTGTCCTGCATCACCTCGGGCATGGACTTCTACAGCCCGCACCAGGTGTGCCAGTGGAAGTACCCCGGCACGACGGCCGGTGTGCCGACCGGGACCCAGGGGTCGGTCGACTGCAGGAAGAGCTAGCGGCTCACGCGTGGTGGCAGCGCACGTGCTCGGCGACCTCGGCGGCGGCGTCCTTGCCGTAGGCGGCGGTGAACCGCTCGAGGAAGACCTTCTGGCCCAGTTCGTACTCCTGCCCGCCGACGCGCTCCAGCACGTGGGTGGCGGTGAGGTTGCCGATCTGGGCGCAGCGCTCCAGCGACAGCCCCCAGCCGAGACCGGCCAGGAATCCGGCGCGGAAGGCGTCGCCGACGCCGGTGGGGTCGACCTTGCCCAGCTCGGGCGAGGGGGTGACGTGGATGGACGGCTCGCCCTTGCGGTCGATGCGCGAGCCCTTGGGCCCGAGCGTGGTGACCCGGACGCCGACCCGGTCGAGGACCTCCTCGTCGGACCAGCCGGTCTTCTGCTCGATGAGGCCCTTCTCGTAGTCGTTGGAGAAGAGGTAGGCGGCGCCGTCGATGAGCAGGCGGATCTGCTCGTCGCCCATGCGGGCCAGCTGCTGGGAGGGGTCGGCGGCGAACGGGATGCCTCGCTGGCGGCACTCGTCGGTGTGGCGCAGCATGGCGTCGGGGTCGTTCGGGCTGATCAGCACCAGGTCGAGGGCGCCCACGCGGTCGGCGATCGGGCCCAGCTCGATCTGGCGGGCCTCGGCCATCGCGCCGGTGTAGAAGGAGGCGATCTGGTTGTGGTGCTCGTCGGTGGTGCACAGGAAGCGCGCGGTGTGGTGCACGTCGGAGGTGTGCACGGAGGCGCAGTCGACGCCGTGGCGCTCGAGCCAGGAGCGGTAGTCGGCGAAGTCGTTGCCGACAGCGCCGACGAGGATCGGGCTGAGCCCCAGGCATCCCATGCCGAAGGCGATGTTCGCCGCGCATCCACCGCGACGGATCTGCAGGTCGTCGACCAGGAACGACAGGGATACCCGGTCGAGCTGCTCGGCGATGAGCTGCTCCCCGAAACTGCCGGGGAAGGTCATCAGGTGGTCTGTCGCGATAGAGCCGGTGACGGCGATGCGCACGGGATTCTTCTTCCTCGTTGTCAGCAGGCCAAAGTGAAGCCACACGAGGATACGCGAAGGCCCCGCTCACCCCAAAGGCGAACGAGGCCTCACCACCCCTTCTAGTTGAAGGAGTCGCCGCAGGCGCAGGAGCCGGTGGCGTTGGGGTTGTCGATCGTGAAGCCCTGCTTCTCGATCGTGTCGACGAAGTCGATCGTGGCGCCCATCAGGTAGGGGGCGCTCATCCTGTCGGTGACCACGCCGACGCCGCCGAAGTCGGTGACGACGTCGCCGTCCATCGACCGGTCGTCGAAGAAGAGCTGGTAGCGCAGGCCCGAACAGCCGCCCGGCTGCACGGCGACGCGCAGCTGCAGACCCTCTTCACCCTGCTGCTCGAGCAGGCTCCTGACCTTGGCCGCGGCCGCGTCGGTCAGGTTCAGGCCCTGCGCCGTGGTCTCGCTGCTCTCAACCGTCATGTGCTGACTCCCGTTCTGAGGTCCTACTAAGACGCTACCAACACCGCGCCGATGCCACACATTCCCCGGCGTGTAGACTCCATACTCGTCACTTCGACGATAAGGGGTACGCCATGGCGATTCCGCTGTACATCCTGGGCCAGGAGACCGATCCGCACAGCGAGAAGGGGGTCGACTGCCCGGGCGAGCTGCCCGCCGCCTCCGACCCCGGCCTGGTCGAGCGCGCGCGCAAGGCCAAGGAGGCGCTGGGCGACCGGTTGTTCGTCCTGGGCCACCACTACCAGCGTGACGAGGTCATCCAGTTCGCCGACGTCACCGGTGACTCTTTCAAGCTCGCCCAGCAGGCCGCGGCCCGCCCCGAGGCCGAGTACATCGTCTTCTGCGGCGTGCACTTCATGGCCGAGTCGGCCGACATCCTGACCACGCCGCGGCAGAAGGTGGTCCTGCCCGACCTGGCGGCCGGTTGCTCGATGGCCGACATGGCGACCTTCGACCAGGTCGAGGAGGCGTGGGAGGCGCTGGAGGACGCGGGGATCGCCGACGATGTGATTCCCATCACGTACATGAACTCCAGTGCCGACATCAAGGCCTTCTGCGGACGGCACGGCGGCGCGGTGTGCACCTCCTCCAACGCCAAGCGGGCGCTGGAGTGGGCCTTCTCACAGAAGAAGCAGGTGCTGTTCCTGCCCGACCAGCACCTGGGCCGCAACACCGCGGTGCTGGAGATGGGCATGTCGCTCGACGACTGCGTGCTGTACAGCCCCCACCGGCCGCCGAAGGCCGAGGAGCTGCGCGGCAGGAAGATGATCCTGTGGAAGGGCCACTGCTCGGTGCACGGCCGTTTCACCGCCGAGTCGGTCGACGACGTACGGCGGCGCGTGCCGGGCGTGAACGTCCTGGTCCACCCGGAGTGCCGTCACGAGGTGGTGACCAAGGCCGACCACGTGGGCTCGACGGAGTACATCATCAGGAAGCTGGAGGCGGCCGAGCCGGGCAGCAGCTGGGCGGTGGGCACCGAGCTCAACCTGGTCAAGCGCCTGGCCCAGCAGTTCCCCGACAAGAACGTCTCGTTCCTCGACAAGACGGTCTGCTACTGCTCGACGATGAACCGCATCGACCTGCCGCACCTGGTGTGGGCGCTGGAGTCGCTGGTGCTGGGCGAGGTGGTCAACCAGATCACGGTCGACGACGACACCGCCCACTGGGCCAGGGTCGCGCTCGACCGCATGCTCGCCCTGCCGTAACGGGGGCGGTGCCCGGGAGAGCTCCCCGGCGGTGACCAGGCCGCCGGGGGCAGGCGGGGTCAGTCCGCGAAGCCGTACACGACTCTGACCGTGACGGAGATCGTCTGACGGCCCGGGCTCACCGACCCCTTGGCGTCGAACGACTCGGCGGCGGCCATGAGCGGCTGCGGCGGGCTGTTGACCTCCTCGCTGACCGACACGACGCGGCCGAGCCGTCGTCCGGCGAGCGTGGCGTACTGCCCGGCCTTGGCGGCGGCGTTGCCGAACGCGCGCTCGCGTGCCTTCTCCAGCACCTGGTCGGGCTGCGACAACTCGAAGGCGACGCCGTTGAGGCGCACCTCCTCGCCGACGCCCGCCACGGTGTCGATGATCTCGTCGGCCCTGACCAGGTCGCGGATGACCGCCTCGACGCCCTGCGCGGCGCGGTAGCCGGCGACCTTCGGGTAGGCCTCGTACTCCGGCCCCAGCGACAGCTCGTTGGTGCGCAGGTCCTTGGCGTCGATGCCGGCCTCGACGAGAGTCCTGGTCAGCTTGGCGGCGGCCGTGCGGCTGGCGGAGAAGGCCTCGCCCGGCGTGGCGCGCCGCACCTCCACCCCGGCCATCAGCCGCATCAGGTCGGGGGCCGCGGTGATCGCGCCCTCTCCGACGACCGTGATCTGCTCGTGTGTGTGGTCCATCGTCAGCCTCGCAGCGTCAGCAGCGGCCGGGAGTCAACTTGATCATATGAGTCATGTCACCACCCGTCCGGGGGCCCCGGATACGACGCGGTGACTTGACCATCTCTAGGCACCGGTGAAGCGCAGGCCCATCTTCCCGAGAGCCACCGGGTCAGTCGTGGTGGCCAGCACACGTTCGACCTTGCCGCGCAGGTCGACGATGACGGCCTTCTGCCCGGTGCCGTCGGCGACCCATCCGGCGATGTGATCGTCGCCGAACCACCCGATCAGGCGGGTGCTGACCAGCGGGATGGTGACGGGCTCGCCTCCGCCCGACACGGGATGGGCGCAGACCGCGCTGCCCGCCGTGGTGCAGTGGGACAGGAAATACTCACCTGACGGTGACACCGTGCCGCTCTCGACCCAGAGCGGCGCGCCGACCGAGCCCTCGGAGCTCACGAGCGTGCCGTCGAGGTCGTAGAAGCGCATCCTGCCGCCCGCCCAGGTGGCCACCCGGTCCTCGCCCGCCCAGAAGTAGCGCCACTCCCCCGCGCCCTTCTCCTTGGCGGGGAAGATCTTGACGGTGCCGGTGGCGATGTCGATCGTGCCGAAGCCGTAGGCGACGCTGCTGTCGCCCTCCGCCTTGTACAGGGTGACCAGGCCGGTGCCGCCGTCGGGCGACCAGCGCGGCGTGGTCGGGTAGATCGGGGCCTTGCTCAGCGTGATGGCCTTCCTGGAACCGGTGGCGTGCTGCACGATCGAGACCTGCGCGTAGCTGTCGCTGGTGTAGTCGCGATCGGTGGCCAGGGCCTGCTTGCCGTCGGGGCTGAGGGCGTATTCGAAGTAGTCGGCGTTGAGCACGAACGTCCTGCCCTGCCGTACGTACAGCTTGGTGCCGCCGTCGACGCTGTAGCTGGCCAGCCTGATCGGGTCGGAGGCGTGCTCGGTCAGGGTGACGGGGGCGCCGGGGAGCTTGAGCGCGGTGCCGGTGGGGGCGATCGAGGGCGACGCCGGCGGCTGGGTGACGGGGGTGAGGGTGGGCGTGGGGCCGGTGCCGGTGACCTCGGGCGGGCGGGTCAGCCGTACGGCCACGTAGATGACCGCGACGAGGACCACGACGGCGGCGACCACCGACACGACGATCGCCCACCGGCCCGACCGCCCGGCGTTCGGGCGGGCGCCCGGGGCGGGCTGGGCGTACGGCACGGCGGGACGGCTCGGCGGGTGCGGTCCGGGGGCGTGGGGCTGCGACGGGTAGGCGCCCGGGTGGGATCCCGTGTAGACGGGCCCGTGCGGGTGGGGCCCTGGGTGGGCCGGGTTCTGCGGCCCCGAGACGTGGGGTGGCGGTGACGTGGGCGTGGCGTGGGGCGGCGGGGCGGAGGCGGCGCTGCCCTGGGCCAGGAGCGCGGGACCCGAGGGCGGCCCGGCGGGCACCTGGTGCGGCTGGCCAATGGGCTGGCCGGTGGGCTGGCCGGTGGGCTGGCCGGTGGGCTGGCTCGTGGGCCGGCTGGGCGGGCTCGGGGTCCAGGGGGCGGGCCCGCTCTGGCCGCCGGTCGTGGTGGCGCCCGTGTGGCCGAGCAGCCGCATCAGCGCCTGGCTGGCCGTGGGCCGCCGCGCGGGGTCCTTGGCCAGGCAGTCGGCCACCAGCGCCCGCAGCGCCGGATCGGCCACCACCCCCAGGTCCGGCTCGACGTTCATGATGCGGTTGAACACCGCCGGCAGGCTGTCGGTCCCGAACGGCGCGTGCCCCGAGGCGGCGTACAGCAGCGTGCACGCCCAGGCGAACAGGTCGGAGGCGGGCCCGGGCTGCCCTTCGACGAGCTGCTCCGGCGCCATGAACGACGGCGTGCCGATGGCGGCGGCGGTCAGCGAGGAGGTCAGGTCGAGCGCGCGGGCGATGCCGAAGTCGATGACGCGCGGCCCGTCGGGCGCGAGCACGACGTTGGAGGGCTTGAAGTCGCGGTGCACGATCCCGGCCTGGTGGATGGCGACCAGCGCGGTGACGGTGCCGATGGCCAGGCGGTGCAGCGAGGAGCCCGAGCGCGGGCCTTCCGCCCGCACCACCTCGCCCAGCGTGGGCCCGGCGACGTATTCGCTGACGATGTAGGGCCGCTGCCCGAACATGCCCGTCTCGATCACCTGGGCGGTGCAGAAGGGCGCGACGCGGCGGGCCAGCGAGACCTCGCGGACGAACCGTTCCGAGGCCTCGCGGTCTCCCGCGAGGTCGGCGCGCATGAGCTTGACGGCGACCTTGCCGCCGGTCTTGGCCTCGGCCAGGTAGACGGTGCCCTGCCCGCCTTCGCCTAAGCGGGCGGTCAGGGCGTACTCCCCCACCCAGGAGGGATCGCCCGGCCTCAGGTCCAACATGCCCCTATTGTGCCTGTGGCGCGCATGCCCGGACGACGACATCGGGCTGCCGCCACTGAACCCGTTCCTCGGCGCGCACGATGCGGGCGCCCAGCGAGCGGGCCAGGACCTCCTGTCCCGCGTCGGGGCGGCCGGCGTTGATGATCACGACGGGGATCGCCGGGAAGTCGTGCTCCTCGCGCACCTTCCACAGCTCGGCGCACATGTCGCGGCCCGCCAGCCACTCTCCCAGCGTCGCCGCGAGCACCCGTCCCGAGCGGTACAGGCCGCTGCGGTCGCTCGCGCCGGTGACCGCGCGATGCAGGGCGGGCCCGGCGGTCACGGCCGCCGCGTGCGCTCCCCACGTGCCGCCCAGGGCCGGCAGCCAGCGGCCCACCGTACGGCCCAGCTGGCTGGTGCCGCGTTTGCGGGCGCGCTGCACGACCGGGTCGACCAGGACGAGGCTCCTGATGCGCAGGGGGTGCAGGCGGGCGAAGGCCTCGGCGTGCCAGGCGGAGGTCGCGTGGGCGACCACGGTGACCAGTTCGGGGTGCGCGGGCGACAGCGCGGCGAGTCTGGCCGCTTCGCCGTACAGGGTGGGAGGGAGCTCCTCGCAGGCGCTCAGGCCCAGGCCCGGCCGGTCGAAGCGGATCACGCGGTGCCGTACGGCCAGCTCGTCGGCGACCCTGTCCCAGTGGTACCAGGCGCCGGAAGGCCCCGAGGTGATCAGGACGGCCGGCCCTTCTCCCGCGCGGACCACGTGCTGAACGCCCGGGTCGATCACCGGGCGATGCGTGACCAGCCGCAGCGCGATGTAGAGCAGCCACACGGCGATCAGTGCGAGCTGCGTCCGCTGGGCCAGGCCCGCCAGGGTGCCGGCGGCGATGGCCGCCAGCTCGGCGACGGTGGCCAGCAGCGCGGCGCCGGTCACGGCCCACGCGAGTCTCGTACGGCTCAGCAGCAGCATCGAGACCGTCACCGAGGCGATGGCCAGGGCGGCGGTGACGTAGTGCGCGTGGTGCGAGAACGATCGTCCGCCCCGCTCGCAGGCGGGGTCGCTGAGCGCCGCGCAGTCGAGCGGGAAGAGCGCCTCCCCGAAGGTGAACAGGCCGAACAGCCCCAGGGCGAGCCAGCCCGCCCACTCGTGCGCGACCCTGGGCACCAGCGCCACGCCGGCGAGCGTGGCCAGCCCGGCGACCGCGGTGGTCAGCCTGAACATCGCCGACCACGACTGGTCGCGCGCCGCCAGCTCGCTGACGTAGCCGCTGCTGCGGTCGACCGCCGGGTCGACGAACTGGCCGGTCACCCACGCGCTGTAGAAGATCGCCGCGATGACGAAGGCCCAGGCGGCGCCGATGATCAGTCTTCGCTCCACGTGATCATTAGATCACTGTCCGGAATCACTACGGTGTGGTAGTGCTCGATTCGCTCCAGAATGGCGTTTCGTGGGCCGTTGTGCCATTCCGGGCTGCCGTAGAACGCCTCCTCCAGGCGGTCGCGCTCGTCGGCGTCGGCGAAGGCCCTGATGATGTAGGCCTCCTCCCAGTCGCCCTCCTTGACCAGGGAGGGCCCGGCGGCGACGACGGTGATGCCGAAGCTGCGCAGCAGGGGCACACCCTGGGTCCGCATGACGTGGACGAAGTCGTCGAGGGTGCCCGGCTTGAGCCGGTAGGTACGGACCTCGTAGATCATGGGCGCACTCTAGGCGGCGAACACTGACATCCTCTGTCACGCCATCGGGCTGTCCCAGAGCGCGAACCACCGGGCCTCGTCGGGCTCGACGGGCAGGTCGCCGGCGAGCGTCGCGGCGACCTTGCGCTCCAGCGCGGTGTCGCGCCCGCGTCCGGCCAGCGGGGCGAAGGGGTAGAAGCTGCCGCGACGGTACAGGTAGACCATGGCCAGGCGCTGCGAGCCGTTGGCGAAGGCGACGGCCGAGCAGAGCAGCGAGGGGGCGAAGTCGGCGCCCTCCAGGGTGGAGTTGACCGAGTGGAGCTCGGCGACCAGCTTGTCGAGAGGATGGTCGACCGTCAGCCAGGTGTAGCCGTAGGGGTCGGAGGTTTCCCGGACACGGCTGCCCAGCAGCGCCTTGGCGTCCTTCTGCACGCGGGTGAAGGCCCTGCCCTCGGCGGCGCGGAAGCACACGGCTCCCTGACCGGTGGGCGCCAGGCCGGTGGCACCCTCCAGGTGGGGCGCCGCCTGCGGCAGGGCGAACAGCGCGTCGAGGTCGGGCTCCGCCGGAGCCTGGCGCCCCAGCAGAGCGTCGAGCCACCTCACGGGCGGCCGGGAAGGTTCATGTGCCCAGCTCGGTGGCGATCCATCGCAGCTGTTCCAGGCGGCGCGCGGTCGGTGGATGGGTGGCCAGCAGGGCGTTGACACGGTCGCCCGACAGGCCGGGGGCGAACATGGCGCCGTTGAGCGCGTGGGAGCCGCGCAGCGCGTGGGCCGGTTGCGCCGACAGATCCTCGGTGATCTTGGTCAGCGCGGAGGCGAGGGCGGAGGGCTGCTGGGTGAGCAGGGCGCCGTCACGGTCGGCGGCCAGCTCGCGATAGCGGGAGAAGGCCCGGGTGAGCAGCAGGCTGACGACGTGGACGACGGCGGCGACCGCGGCCACGACCAGGCCGAGCGGGATCAGGAAGCGGCGGCGCGGCCCGAGGCCGAGACCGATCGCCATGCCCCACAGCAGCCCGGCGGCCACGCCGAAGACCGACACGATCGTGCCGAGCGCCACGTCGCGGTGGGCCACGTGGCTCAGCTCGTGGGCCAGGACCCCTTCGAGCTCGCGCCGGTCGACCCGGTCGAGCAGGCCCCTGGTCACGCAGATGACCGCCCGGCGCGAGGTGTGCCCGGCGGCGAAGGCGTTGGGCTCGGCCGACTCGGAGACGGCCAGGCGAGGTTTGGGCAGGTCGGCGAGGGCGCACAGGCGGTCGAGCATGGCGTGCAGCTCGGGAGCCTCGGCCGGGGAGACCTCGCGCGCCCCCATCGCCGCCACGACCATGCGGTCACCGGCCAGATGGAGCACCACGAGGACGGCCACCACGACCCCGGTGGCGATGGCCGCCCCCACGCCTAAGGCGATGAGGGCGGCCGCGAAGGCGACATAGAGCACCGACAGCAGCGCCAGCGTCACCAGCATGCGCCGGATCAGGCGAGCGTCGGGGGCGAACCGCGAACGCACGGTCGCTGGCCTAACCGGGGATGAGACCCTGGTCGGTCAGCATCTCCCGCACTTCCTCGATCGAGGCGTCGGCGGGAGGGAGGATCAGCTCCGACGGCTCAAGACTCTCGTCGGGGAGAGACTTGCCGACGTGGCGGACCTTGTCGAGCAGCGCGTGGAGCTTGGTACGGAACTCGTCCTCGTTGTCGGCGACGATGGCCGCCTCGAGTTCGCTGTCGAGGTCGTTGAGCACCGCGATGTCGTCGGGTGCGACCTCCACCTGCCCCTCGCCCATGATCCTGATGATCATACGCCCTCCCCCGGCTGGCGCTGTGGCTGCTGCTGCGTGTGGTTCTGCTGGGTCGGCTGCGCCTGGGGCTCGCCCTGACCCTGCTCGATCGACTGCTGCGGCTGCGAGCCCATGCCGAGCTCGGCCTTCATCTTGGCCAGCTCCAGCTCCACGTCGCGCCCGCCCATGCGGTCGAGCTCCAGCTGGATGTCGTCGCCACGGCTGCCGCTGAAGTCGTCGAGCACGCCGCTGGCCAGCAGCTCGTCGATGGCGCCCGCGCGGGCCTGCATCTGCGCGGTCTTGTCCTCGGCGCGCTGGATCGCCAGACCCACGTCGCCCATCTCCTCGGAGATGCCGGAGAAGGCCTCGTTGATGCGGGTCTGCGCCTCGGCCGCGGTGTAGGTGGCCTTGATGGTCTCCTTCTTGGTGCGGAAGGCGTCGACCTTGGCCTGCAGGCGGTGCGAGGCCGTGGTGAGCTTCTCCTCCTCGGCCTGGAGGTTGTCGTGCTGGACCCGCAGGTCGGCGATCTGCGTGTTCAGGCTGCCACGGCGGGTCAGCGCCTCACGGGCCAGATCCTCCCGGCCCACGGACAGCGCCTTGCGGCCCTGGTCCTCCAGCTTCCTGGCCTGCGCCTCGATCTGGTTGATCTGAAGCTCCACGCGCTTGCGCGAGGTCGCCACGTCGGCGACGCCGCGGCGCACCTTCTGCAGCAGCTCGAGCTGTCGCTGGTAGGAGTAGTCCAGCGTCTCGCGCGGATCCTCCATCTTGTCCAGGGCCTTGTTGGCCTTGGACTTGAAGATCATGGAAAGTCTCTTCATCACGCTCATGCGCGTCGGCCATCCCCTTCTTAGGTTGTGCTGTCGGTCACCCAAGCCGCCTTGGGATTACCCTACGCATAACGCACGGGGGCGTCACTAAGTTGCAGTCCAGGTAGGGTTGACGTCGTGTTGCGACGCCGTTCCCAGACCACCGCGGACTCCCCCGTCCCCGCTGACGATCCTAAGCCCCAGGGTAAAGGACGACCCACTCCCAAGCGCCGAGACGCCGAAGGGCGCCGGCGCCAGCCCGTGAGCGCGCCCAAGGACCGCAAAGAGGCCTACCGGCAGCTGCGGGCCAAGCAGGCCGCCGAGCGCTCGCGGGCCCGCGAGGGCATGATGCGCGGCGAGGAGAAGTACTTCCCCGCCCGCGACCGCGGCCCGGTCCGCAAGTTCGCCCGTGACTGGGTCGACTCGCGTCGCCTGCCCTCGCAGTACTTCCTGCCGTTCTCGCTGCTCATCCTGCTGCTCACCTGGATCCCGTGGGGCAACCCGCAGACCCAGGGGCTCGTCTACACCTACGTGATCACGGTCGGCTGGCCGATCATGATGGTCGGCGTGCTCTTCACCTCGATCTACGTCTCGTGGAAGGTGAAGAAGGAGGCGCTGGCGAAGTTCCCCGGCGAGTCGATGAAGGGCATCGGCTTCTACGCCGCCATGCGGGCGCTCCAGATCCGCAAGCTGCGCTTCCCGCCGCCCCAGTTCGCGCCCGGCGGCAAGCCCGTTCAGCCCAAGCGCTGAGTTTTTGCCCTTTCCTGGGGGTTTCTTCATCGCGGTGCCTGAGACGAGGTGCGCGGGCGCTCGGCCCGCGCACCTCGGCGCGTTTCAGTTCGCCGTCTCCCAGCGCAGGCGCCCGTCGACCACGCGAGGACGGAAACCGTTCACAGGAAGGTCTCCTTCCAGGGCAACGGCGACGGCACGCAGCGCGTGCGCCCACGAAGCGCCCAGGCGGACGGGGAACGACGAGGAACTCTGGGGGAGGGTGTAGTCCACCGCGCCGGTGACCGGGTCGAGCCAGGCGAACGACGCGACCGGGATGACAGGGCGCACCGCCCAGCTTCCGTCGTCCGCCCTCACCAGCACGCCGCCGCCTCCCGCGCAGTGCTCCCGCCAGGAGCGCAGGATCTGCCGCGTGCCGTAAGCGGGGCCGACCTGCATCGGCGGCAGGATCAGCCCTCCGTCGTGGCGCAGCAGCGAGGCCCTGAGGTCGTCGGGCAGGTCGACGCCCATACGGGCCTCGGCGACGGCCACCGTGCCGACCCGGCCCCGGCCTCCCAGCTCGGCGAGGGAGCGCGGGGCGTTGGCCGCCATCCAGCGTTCGATACGCCGCCACTGGCGCGCGACCGCCTGCCGTACTTGCGGTGAGATCGCGCGGACCGTGACCGTCCGACGCGGCGCCGGGCAGGCGAGGGGCGGCGGCGTGACGGAGGGCGACGGCGTGGGGCCCGCGGCCGGGTCGGCCTCGGCGCCGATCGGTGAGCCGGTGGCCAGGGGGCCGGTCGGCGAGGCTGTGGCCAGGGAGCCGGTCGGTGAGGCTGTGTTCTGGGAGCCGGTCGGTGAGGCTGTGTTCTGGGAGCCGGTGGTCCGGGAGCCGAACATCCAACCGGTGGCCCGGAAGCCCGGCGCTGCGCTCGCGGCCGGGGTGACGTGCGGGCCCGCGACGGAGTCCGCGCGCTCGCCCCGCGAGACCGAGGGGGTGAGCACCACAGCCAGCGTGATCACCAGCGCACCGGCGGCCACCGAGACGGGCACCCACCGGCTCCCCGTACTCCCCGGGCTCTCCCGGCTCTCCCCGGCCTTTGGCGCGGGCGACGGCACAGGTTCGGCTTTCGTACGGCTTCCGCGGCGGCGCAGCCGCACCACGATCGCGGCCAGGACGGCGGCGGTGAGCAACGCCCGCAGGATGTTCGCCACGGCGACGACCCTATCGCCAGGCCGTGGCGGCAGCGGTTGTCCCAAGCCCCTAAGGTCGGATGTATGGAATTTCGTCACCTCGGCCGTAGCGGCCTGCTCGTCAGCGAGATCAGCTACGGCAACTGGATCACCCACGGCTCCCAGGTAGAGGAGGACGCCGCCAAGGCCTGCGTTCAGGCGGCGCTGGAGGAGGGCATCACCACCTTCGACACAGCCGACGTCTACGCGGGCACGAAGGCCGAAGAGGTCCTGGGCCGGGCCCTGAAGGGCCAGCGCCGCGAAGGCCTGGAGATCTTCACCAAGGTCTACTGGCCGACGGGCCCCGGCAAGAACGACCGCGGGCTGTCGCGCAAGCACATCACCGAGTCGATCAACGGCTCGCTGCGCCGCCTGCAGACCGACTACGTCGACCTGTACCAGGCCCACCGCTTCGACCGCTTCACGCCGCTCGAGGAGACCCTCAAGACCTTCGACGACCTGGTCCGCCAGGGCAAGGTCCTGTACGTCGGCGTGAGCGAGTGGAACGCCGAGCAGATCGCCGCCGCGCTGAAGATCGCCGACGAGATGGGCTTCGACCGCATCGTCTCCAACCAGCCGCAGTACTCCATGCTCTGGCGGGTCATCGAGTCCGAGGTCGTGCCGCTGAGCGAGAAGGAGGGCGTCAGCCAGATCGTCTGGTCGCCCATCGCGCAGGGTGTGCTGACCGGCAAGTACCTTCCCGGCCAGGCGCCGCCCGAGGGTTCGCGCGCCACCTCCGAGGCGGGTGGCGGCTTCATCAACCGCATGCTCACCGACGAGGTCCTCACCCGCGTGCAGGAGCTCAAGCCGATCGCCGCCGACCTGGGCCTGACGATGGCGCAGCTGGCGGTGGCGTGGGTGCTGCAGAACCCGAACGTGGCCTCGGCGATCGTCGGCGCGACCCGCCCCGAGCAGGTCCGCGACAACGTCAAGGCCTCCGGCGTCAAGCTCGACTCCGAGGTCCTGAAGAAGATCGACGCGATCCTCGACCCGATCGTGGAGCGCGACCCGGCCAAGACCGTCAGCCCGGCGACCCGTCCGTAACCGGTGAATGCGAAAACCCCTTGAGTCACATTCGACTCAAGGGGTTTTCTCATTCACTCGGGGCGCAATGACATACCGGCGTATTCAATTCTGTCGTCCTCGAGGAGCGCGACCTGTTCTACTCCGGATTCCAGCAGCTCACGCCAGTTCTCGCCGAGCCAGGATTCCGCATCCGCCTGGCTCGGAAAGACCTCTCTGGGCAGAGGGCGATCCGTTACCTCACCACCATTGGCGTTTTCATAACGCCACCGCCATGTCATGAATTACGCTCCTCTTTCACACCGGTTCGCGCGGACCATCATTCAGGCTGCACCCTACTCCCGAGCATGGAGGCCGATCGATGCTGCGCGCATTTCGTGTCGCCACCTTTTCCGCCGTCGCAACCTCACTCGTCACCGCACTGACCCTGTCCTCCCCCGCTCTGGCCGACCCCAACGCTCCGCGGAGCTGGAGTTTCTGGCAGAGCGACGGCACGGCCTGGTTGTCCGCCTCCTCCGCCGAGTCGCCCCCCGAGGGCTCGGTGATCGGCTGGCGCTTCTCCGCCGGGACCGACACCGAACCGCCCGGCGGCGAGGTGCCCGACTTCGCCACCGTCTGCGGCAAGCAGGCCGCCGCGCCCGCGGGCAGCAAGCGCGTCGTGATCGCCGTCGACTTCGGCGACGCCGAGGTCGACGCCCACCCCGGTGATCAGCCGCCCACCCAGGGCGTGCTGACCTGCGCCACGGGCTCCGCCGACGCCACCGCCCTGCAGCTGCTGGCCGGCGCCGCCAAGGCGCGAGTGGACGGGTCGCAGCAGGTGGTCGCGGTCAACGGGTACCCGGCTCGCGCCCAGGGCACCGACCTGGCCGCCCCGGCGGGCGCGGGCGAGCAGAACACCGCCGCCGCCGCGTCGGACGGGGTGCCGTGGGGCTGGATCCTCGGCGGGGCGGGCGCGGTGGTGCTGGTGGCGGGGGGCGCACTCCTCGCGACCCGCCGCCGCACCCCCGCCCGCCACTGACCCGGCACCGCCGGACACCACCCACCCCCGGCCCGGCTCACCGCTGACCCGGCACCGCCGCACACCACCCACCCCCGGCCGCCCCTTACCTCTCGGCCCACCCCCTCTCGGCCCACCGTGCCGGGCCACCATGCCGGGGGGCCACGCCGGGGGCCACGCGGGGGCCATGCGGGGGCCATGCGGGGGCCATGCGGGGGCCATGCGGGGGCCATGCGGGGGCACGCGAGGCACCACGCCAGCCCACCACGCCAGCCCACCACGCCGGCCCACCACGCCGGCCCACCGCTCCGGGGGGCCACGCCGGAGCGCCACGCCCGGGGGCGCGGGGGGCCACGCGGGGCATCACGCCGGGGGCCACGGGGGCACTACGCCAGCCCACCACACCGGCCCACCACGCAGGGGCGCTCCAGGTCACCACGCCGGGGCGTGCTCCGGGGCGCCGCGTCGCCGGGCGCCCCGCTTGCCCGTCCCTCGGCCCGCGCTGGGAGACTGGGCCCCGTGGAGATCGTTTTCCTCGGTACGGCGGCCCCCGGCGGCTGGGCGGCGCCCGGTTGCGCGTGCAGGTCCTGTCTGGCGCCGCCGCAACACCACCGGGCGCCGCTGGCGACGGTCCCCGCCGAGCTGCCCCCCGATGTGGTGCTGCTCGACGTGGCGACGTTGCCCGAGCGCCTGGCGGAGTTGCGGCGGGCCGGGCTCGACGGCTCCGTCCACGTGGTGGCCGTCGGCCTGGACCACCGGGTGCGCTCCCTCGACGAGCTGGAGCGCCGCCTGGCCCTGTGGGGTGCGCGTGCCGTACCTGACGGATTCGTCCTCGACACCCGCGCCCCCTCGGCCGCGCGGCCGATGCCCCGGCGCACCCTCGTCCTGGGCGGGTCACGGTCGGGCAAGTCGGCCGAGGCCGAGCTGAGGCTGGCCGCCGAGCCGTACGTCACCTATGTCGCGACCGGCCCGTCCGGCGACGACGACCCTGAGTGGGCGGCCAGGGTGGCCGCCCACCGCGAGCGCAGGCCCGCCCACTGGCGCACGGTCGAGAGCACCGACCTGGCCGAGGTCATCGCCGGGGCCGAGACACCGCTGCTGATCGACGGGATCGGCACGTGGGTGTCGACCGTGCAGTGGCTCGACCCCGGCGGGTTCGAGTCCCGCTGCGACGACCTCGTCGAGGCCTGGCGGCAGGCGCCGGCGCCGGTCGTGGCCGTCTCCGACGAGGTCGGTATGGGCGTGGTGCCCGCCACGACCAGCGGACGCCGTTTCCGCGACGCGCTGGGACGCGTGAACCAGCGCCTGGCGGCGGAGTCCGAGGAGGTCTGCCTGGTCGTGGCGGGACGTGTCACGCGGCTGTGAGCCGCGACCGGTGGAGCCCGGGGAGGGGCCACGCCGTTGTGGGCCCGTCCCCGGAGGCGGTCAGGCCGCCGTCACCCCCAGCGCCCGGAGCAGGTCGTCCCTGATGCCCTGCTCGTCGCTGCGCCGCTCGGCGGCGATGCGGCCGTTGTCGAGCACGAGCACCCGGTCGGCCAGCGCGATCGCCTCGTCCACGTCGTGCGTGACCAGCAGCACCGCCGGGTTGTGCGCGAGGCACAACTTCTTCAGCAGGGCGTGCATCTTGAGCCTGGTCAGCGCGTCGAGCGCGCCGAACGGCTCGTCGGCCAGCAGCAGCTCCGGCTCCCTGACCAGCGACCTGGCCAGCGCGACACGCTGCTGCTCGCCACCGGACAGCTCGTTGGGCCAGGCGTTCTCCCGCCCCTTGAGCCCCACTTCCTCCAGGGCCCGCCTGCCCCTGTCCTCCGCGCCGGGCAGGCCCAGGACGACGTTGTCGAGGACCTTCTGCCACGGCAGCAGGCGGGCGTCCTGGAAGACGACCGACACCTGGGCCGGCACGTCCAGCTCCCCGTGGCCGCTCACGTCGTAGTCGAGCCCGGCCAGCGCGCGCAGCAGCGTGCTCTTGCCCGAGCCGCTGTGCCCCAGCAGGGCGACGAACTCGCCCGGCCGGATGTCGAGGTCGAGGTCGTCCAGGACCGCGCGCTCGCCGTACGTCCTGGTCAGGTTCCTGATCCGTATACGAAGTTGAGGAGCCTGCGACGATACGGCAGGCGCCTGCGTGATCAGTCCGCCAGCGTCTTGCGCCACGACAGGGCCTTCCTTTCGACGAGCCGCACGGCGGCGTCGGAGAACAGTCCCAGCAGGCCGTACAGCACCAGGCCCACCAGGATGATGTCGGTCTGGCCGTAGGTCCTGGCCAGGTCCATCATGTAGCCGATGCCGGCGGTCGAGTTGATCAGTTCGGCGACCACCAGGAACAGCCACGAGATCGTCACCGCGAACCGCATGCCCAGCAGGAAGCCGGGCAGCGCTCCCGGGAGCACCACCGTGCGGATGAACTGCACCTTGCTCAGCGACACCGTCTCGGCCAGCTCGATGTAGCGGCTGTCGATGCTGCGCAGGCCGTTGTGGGTGTGGATGTAGATCGGGATCATCACGCCGAGGGCGATGATGGTGACCTTCATGCCCTCGCCGATGCCGAGCCACAGGATCAGCAGCGGCAGCAGCGCCAGTGACGGGATCGAGCGCTTGAGCTGGATCGGGCCGTCGATCAGGGCCTCGCCCACCCGGCTCAGGCCGCTGACGACGGCCAGGGCGACACCGATCGGCACGCCGAAGCCCAGGCCCAGGGCGACGCGCTGCACCGAGGCGAGCAGGTTCTGCTGCAGGCGCCCGCTCTCGATCAGCTCGACGGTGGTGGCCACGACCTGCCAGGGGGCGGACAGGAACCTGGGGTCGATCAGCCCGGCGGCGGATCCGATCACCCAGGCGGCCAGGATGAGGCCGGGGCCGATGAGGAAGCCGAACTTGATCGGGGCGCCGGGCCGCAGCGTGCCGCGCCTGGCGCGCCGTACGGGGGCGGGCAGGGGCGGTCCGGCAGGCGAGAGCGCACTCGCCGCGGCGGCCGCGGACTCCTGGAGCGTCGTCATCAGGCACCTGCCGTTCCGGTCGCGGACTCCTGGGGCGTCGCCATCAGGCACCTGCCGTTTCTGTCGCGGGGGCGTGGACGGTCGTCATCAGGCACCTGCCTTGATCGCGTCGGCTCCCACGGTCTGATACCGCAGGTCGTACAGGTCGGCCGCCTTCAGCGGCTTGTTGCCCAGTTCCGCGGCGAGCAGGTCGACGGTCTCCTGGTGCCGGGTGATCGCCTCGCTCCAGTCGGCGGGCAGCTCGGGCTCCCCTGCCGCGTCGACCAGGTACTGCCCGTCCTCGGGGGTCAGGCCCTGGTCCTTGACGTAGTAGCCGTCGATCCACTCCTTCGGGTGCTCGTGGACCCACTTGACGGCGCGCGCCCAGGCGGCCACGTACTCCTTGACCGCGGCGGCCTTGGCCGGGTCCTGCAGCACCTCGGTCGGCACGTAGAGGTGGCCGGGATCGTCGCGCAGGCCGTGGTTGACCGTGGTCGCGCCGTCCTTGCCGAACTGGGCGAGGTAGCGCTTGATCTGCACGCCGCCGATCGGCGCCACCTCGACCTGCTTGGAGGCCAGCGCCTTGGCGTAGACGTCGCCGGTGCTCGGCAGCTCGATCAGGGTGACGTCGTCCTTGGTCAGTCCCGCCTTCTTGAGCACCTTGAGGATCAGGGCGCCCTGGGCCTGGCCGGGGCTGAAGGCGATCTTCTTGCCGCGCAGCTCCTGCAGGGTGGTGACGGCGGTGCCGGGCGCGACGCCCAGGACGTAGGTCGGGTGGTTGAGCGCGTCCTTGCGGTAGCGGGATGCGACGATCTTGGTCGGCAGGCCGGTCCAGGCGGCGTGGATGGGCGGGATCTCGGCGACCGCGCCCACGTCGAGCGCCTTGGCGCGGAAGGCCTCGGAGGTCTGCGGGCCTCCGCTGAGGTTGGCCCACTCGATCTTGAAGGAGAACGAGTCGATCTGGCCCGACAACGTCAGCGCCACCTTGGTGGACGGGTCGCCCACTCTCAGGACGGTACCCTGCGGGACCGTCGTCGGCAGGGGGTCGGTGGGCTTGAGCTGAGCGGCCGCGGTCTCGGAGCCGGAGCCGCAGGCGGAGCTCAGGGCCAGCAGGAGGGCAGGCAGAACGTACCTGAGTGAACGGGGGGACATGGCTAACCCTTCAACGTGAAACGGATGAGTGGCGCGAAGGGGCCGAAAAGGGCCGCCTCAGGAGCGGCAACAGCACGTCATGCCCTCAACGGTAAGGAGGGCATGAGGCTAAGTCAACATTTCCTACTGGTTTTATATGAAATTATCCTCCGCCCCTGGTCAGCCCCGCCTGCCGTACCAGCGCCCCCCGTCGCGCTCCACCCGCAGCGGACGGCCGAAGCACTCCGACAGCAGCTCCCCGGTCAGCACCTGCTCGACCTCGCCCTGCGCCAGAACCCTGCCGTCCTTCATCAGCAACGCGTGTGTGGTCGTCGCGGGGATCTCCTCCAGATGGTGCGTCACCGTCACGGTGGTGAGCATCGGCCGGTTGCCCGCCAACTCCTCCACGGCCTCGATCAGATCTTCCCTGGCCGGCAGGTCCAGCCCGGCGAACGGCTCATCCAGGAAAATCACGGACGGCTCGGGCATCAGCGCACGGGCGACCCTGATCCGCGCCCGTTCCCCCTGCGAGCAGACACGGAACGGCCGCTCCCCCAGCTCCTTGCAGCCCAGGTCAGCCAGCATGCGGGTGGCACGCTCGCGCTCGGCGGGGCCGTACCTGTCCCACAACGGCGCGCTCGTGCCGGTGTGCCCGGTCAGCACGACCGTGTGCGCGGTCGCGCCCTCCTCCTCCAGGAGCTCCTCGTCGATCAGGTGCTGGCTGGCGCTGACCAGGCCGAGGTGGCGGCGCAGCTCACGCATGTCGACCCGGCCGAGGCGATGTCCGAGGACGGTGACCGTACCCTCGCTCGGGTGCCGTACGGCGGCGGCGAGCGAGAGCATCGTGGTCTTGCCCGCTCCGTTCGGGCCGAGCACCACCCAGTGCTCGCCGTACCCCACCTGCCAGTCGACTCCCGCCAGGAGAGTCCTGCCTACGACGTTGACGGTGACCCCGGTCAGCTCAAGCGCATACACGCAGCTCACGATAACGTGCGTAAACGTGCTACATGAGCAGATAAATCAACTGATCACGTATGACGCTCGGCAGCGGATGATCCCGGGCGATCGTGACGCCCTAGCCGCTCTCGTCGCACTCTCCCCCACACCGCCCTCCGGTTTCGCCGACCTGCGGGCCGCCGCGATCGGCCACCTCGCGCTGGGCTCCCACGACCAGGCACTCGACCTGCTGGACCAGGCGATGGAACTGGCCGACACCCCGGCGCGCGTGGTCGCCGTGACGATCAACCTCGCCGACGTGTACCGCTACGCGGGCGACACCGCCACAGCCGAGACCCTCTACCGCCGCGCCCTCTCCCATGCCCGCACGGCCGCTCCCGTGTATGTCTCGTTCGCGCTGCAGCACCTCGGCAAGGCGCTGGGCGAACAGGGCCGGCTCGACGAGGCCCGCGACCTGCTGACCGAAGCGCTGGCCCTGCGCGAAGCCGCCCAAGACGACCTGACCGTGCGCAAAGCCGCCCCAAGCGACCTGACCGTGCGCAAAGCCGCTCCAGGCGACCCGTCGCTCGCGGCCGGCACCCGCGCCGCGCTGGCCGCCCTCGACGACCCCGCCTTCGTCCTCCCCCTCCCGCCCTCCGTGGCCGCCCTGCTGGGCCCCTCCCCCTCCTGGTCGGACGCCCACGAGGGGCTCAGCGGCACCGTGGCCTTCGTCAACGACGCGTACTACGTCAAACGCGGCCCCCACGCCCGCCGCGAGCACGAGCGGCTCACCTGGCTCGGCGCGCACGGCATCGCCGTACCCGAGGTCGCCGCCTTCGAGGACGACGTGCTCGTCCTCGCCGACGCCGGCGCACCCAGCCTCGCCACCTCCCCACCACCCGGGATCGGCGCGGTCATGGGGTCGGTGCTGAAAGCTCTCCACGCGCTACCCGTCGCCACGTGCCCCTTCGACGAACGCCTCGACGTACAACTCACCCGGGCGCGGCGGCAGGTCATCGAAGGCCTCGTCGACGTCGAGGACTTCGACGAGGACAACCTCGGCCTCACCGCCCGCCAGGTCCTCGACCGGCTCCACGCCGAGCGGCCCCGCGACGAGGACCTCGTGGTCACGCACGGGGACTTCACACCGTCGAACGTGCTGAACGGCGGGATGCTCATCGACCTCGGGCGCGTGGGCACAGGCGACCGCTACCGCGACCTCGCACTGGCCGTCCGCGACCTGCGCGAGGACTTCGGGGAAGGGGCGGTCGGGGAGTTCTTCACGGCGTACGGCCTGCACGCGCCGGATACGGCGAGGCTCGCGTATTACCGGCTGATCGACGAGCTCTTCTAACGCGCCACGCCTCACCGGCGCCCGCAACCGACCCACGGGCCAAGCTCGCCCACTCACCTGGGCCCGCCACCGAACTCCCCCGCCCTCACTCGCCTCACTAGCCTCACCCGCCTCACCCGCTCTCACTCGCCTCACCCGGTCTCACTCGCCTCACCGGCTCCGCGGCCGGGCACGCCGATCTCCACCGGCCCACCAACCTCGCCCCTCCTACCGGCACCGGCCGGTTGCCCCGTCCACCCGCCAAGCTCGCCCGCCACCACGGCTCCCCGACCCGTCCCACCACCAGGGTCACCTACTCACCCCCACCGGCCCGTCGCCAAGGCACCCGACCAGGGCGAACACGGACCCGCCTAGGATCAACGGTCATGTCCTGGAGTGCGGGTGCCCGATTCGCAGTCGGCACGCTGAGCATCTTCCCGATCCACGTGACCGTCGTGAACCGCGACGTGGCGGGCCGGGCGATGACACTCGCCCCAGCGGCCGGCCTCCTCCTCGGCCTCATCGCCGCCACCCCCCTGTGGTGGCGGCCCGACCTGCTCGGGGCGGCGCTCAGCCTCGGCCTGCTCGCCCTCCTCACCCGAGGCCTCCACCTCGACGGCCTCGCCGACCTGGCGGACGGCCTCGGCAGCGGCAAACCCGCCGACCAGGCGTTGCAGATCATGAAGAAATCCGACATCGGCCCCTTCGGCGTAATGTCACTGATCTTCCTCCTCCTCACCCAGGCCGCCGCCCTCTCCAGCCTCGGCCCCGGCCTGGCTCCCGTCGCTCTGGTGACAGCCGCCGTCTCCGGACGCCTGGCCCTCACCTGGGCCTGCCGCACCACCGTCCCGAGCGCCCGCCCCGACGGCCTCGGCGCCATGGTGGCCGGCACCGTACGGCGGAGCTGGGTGCTCGTCGTCACCCTGGTCGTGGTCGGTGCCGTGCCGCTCGTGGGCGTGGGCACGCAGTGGATCGTGCCGGCGACAGGCGCAGCTCGCATCGCCGAGCAAAGCTTGCCGGTTGCCGCGAGCTCGCCTGCCGAACAAACCCGGCTCGCAGCAAACGACGCGGTCATCGAACAGAGCGGGCTCGCGGAGGGCTCGCTCGTCGAGCAGGGCTGGCTCGTCACCCTCACGCCTACGCTGGCCGCCCTGGGCGGGCTGGCGGTGGCGCTGCTGCTGCTCCGTCACACCAGGCGGCGGCTCGGCGGCGTCACGGGCGACGTGCTCGGCGCTCTCGTCGAGACCGCTACCACGGCGGCCCTGGTCGTCTTCGCCGCGCTCGTGTGATGGCCGCACGAGCCTCGCACGCTCTGCCGCGGCCGCTCGGCATCACGACGCCCCTTAATGTCTTTGGCCGCGGACCGACGCCACACGCCCACGGCCAAACAGACCGACGCCACGCGAGCCGGCACCACACGGGCCGACGCCACGCAGGCCAGCACCACACGGACCAGCGCCACCCAGGTCGACGCCATGCAAGCCGACGCCATGCGGACCCGGCATCACGCGGGCCAGCACACCACAGGCCCTGCACACATCCCCCCGCGCGAGGGGCCAGCATCACGCGGGGCCCGTCTCAAACGCGCCACGATCGCGCGGGCAGACTTCACGGCACCCTTGAATGCCCCCGCCGTGTGCCTCATGCCACCGCAGCCTCAGGCGCCGGCCACCTCCGCCCGCCGCACCGGGAACGCGCGGAACAGCACCGCCGTCACCACCGCCAGGACCACCCACCCGGCCACCCCCGCGACGCCGACGAGAGCGGCGTTGGGAGAGCCGCCGAACGCCAGCACCACAGGCCCCACCGCATTGAGCGACCCGTGCGCCACCACAGCAGGCCAGACGCTTCCCGAGCGCAGCCGCAACCACCCGAACAGGGCGCCGATCAGCACCGTGGCTCCCACGAACATGAGTGCGGCCCAGGCGCCCAGGTCGGGGTAGTTGTAGCCGAGCAAGGTCAGGGGTGCGTGCCAGGCGCCCCAGATCACGCCGGAGACGAGCACGCCGAACCACACGCCGCGCTCCTCGACGAGGCGGGGTAGCAGCCAGCCGCGCCAGCCCCACTCCTCGCCGAAGCTCTGGACGGCGTTGACCAACGGCCCGATCAGCGTGGCGCCCACCACCTGGGCGATGAAGGCCGGTGCGAGGTCGGCGGGGACGGGGAGGCCGGCTGAGCGCAGGGTGGCGGCCAGGCCGGACAGGTTGGGCTGGAGCCAGCCGAGCAGCAGGCTGAGTGCGATCGAAGTGAGGATGATGGCCGGGATGCCCAGCCAGGCGGCCAGGATCAGGCGTGCGGTACGGCCTCGCGCGGGGCCGAGGGTGAGGCCTGTCTCGTTGGCGAAGCGGCGGAACGGGGTTCGGCGGGTGAGCCAGACGGCGAGGACGCCGACTGTGGGGGTGAGCATCAGGAGGGAGCCCCAGAGGAGGAACTGGGTGGACTCCAGCCCGTCGCCCAGCCACAGGGGCAGGGCGACGAGCCATGACAGGCCGAAGGACACCGCGAGGAAGACGACGAGGTCGCGCTTGGGTGTGGGGGTGGAGTGGCGAGTTCGGGCCTCGCTGGGCGAGGGCGTAGGGAGGGCTTCGGCCACGCGGGGCGAGGGCGTGGGGCGAGCTTCGGCCATCTCACCGGGTGAGGGCGTGGGGCGAGGGTCGGCCTCACCGGGCAAGGGCTTGGGGCTACGGGTTGCGGCCTTGGCGGGCATGGACGCCGGGAGAGCCCCGGTCTCGCCGGGTGTGAGCGTCGGCGCGGAGGCGGAGGCGGGGGTAGAGGCGGAGGCGGGGGTAGAGGCGGAGGCGGGGGTAGAGGCGGAGGCGGGGGTAGAGGCGGAGGCGGGTGCGGAGGCGGAACGAGCTTCGGCCTCACTGGGCAAGGGCGTGGGGCGAGCCCCAGCCTCGCTTGACGTGGAGGCCGGGCGTGCCCCCGCCTCGCCGGGTGCGGAGGCGGGTGCGAAGGCGGAGGCAGAGGCGGGACCGGGGCCCTGAGCAGAAGCAGGGGCAGGGGCAGGCCCGGGGCCCTGCGCAGAATCAGGGGCAGGGCCGGAGGCAGAGGTAGGGCCGGAGGCAGAGGTAGGAGCAGGGGCGGGCACCGGGCGGGGTGCGGGGGCGGCGGGTTCGGGATGGGTGGTCATGACACTCGCTCCTGAATGAGTGCGTTGAGCAGCGAGGCCCCCCGCGTCGCATCGTCGATGCTGATCACCAGCTGCCCCCCGGAGTGGTACCGCAGCACCAGGCACTCCCCTCCCCTGATCATGATCGCCGCCATCCCCGGCACCCCGCGGAAGCCCCAGCCGCCGACCTGGCTGGGGAAACGCTCCTCCGCCCAAGCGGACTCGATCTTGGAGAGCCGGATCCTCCGCACCGGCCACCCGAAGGGCCCGAAGCCGATCGCGACGCCGTCGTCACTGACGCGGACGGTGACGGCGCAGGTGGCGATCCCGGCGGCCGCGGCGACGAACATGAGCGGCACCACGGTGGCCGTGACGCCGGGCGGCAGGACGCCGGTCAGCCAGAGCACGGCGGCGACGACGGCGACCGCGAGGGGGACGACGGAGAGCGGGTAGAGCCACGCGTTGGTCACCCGGCTGACCCAGGCGGAGCGCTGGCCGGCGCGCAGGCGGAGCTGGGGCGGGGCCTCGCCGGCGGGGGTGGGCTGGTCGGGCTCGCCGCGACCGAGGAAGCCGGCGAGTGCGCCGAGGGCGAACGGGACGGCGACGACGGCGGCGACGCTCCACCCGGACAGGTGGGCGTCGGTCCAGGCGGGGGCGTCGAGGTTGGCCAGGATGGTCGACGCGTGCATCAGGGCGACGAAGGAGCCGCTCCAGATCAGCGCGCCCCACCAGTAGGCGCGTGACAGCCGCCGGGCGAAGGCGCGGCCGTCGGCCGCGATGCCCATCAGGACGACCCAGAACAGCGCCCACATGCCCAGCACCGACAGCAGGATGGCGGTGAAGCCGGAGTTGCCGTCGGGTTCGAAGCCCGAGCCCCAGTGGGTGGCCAGCGGTGAGGGCAATCGATCACGGAAGGCGAAGGAGACGGCGACGACGGCGGCGGTGACGAGCACGCCCCAGGCGGCGCCGGCCAGAAGGGCACGGTTGCGGGAGGTCATGGCAACTCCTTCACGATCTCGATCAGGTCATCACGGCTGTAGCCGTAGCGTCGGGCCTCTTCGAGCAGCTCGCGCGCCTTGGTGAGGATGGCGAGCCGGCCCTCGACCACGCTGGCGACGCTGACCCCGCGCCCGCGCCGGAACTCCAGCACGCCCTCGTCGCGCAGCTCGCGCAGCGCCCGCAGGACGGTGTTGGCGTTGATGCCGAGGGCGTCGGCCAGGTCGCGGGCGGGTGGCAGCCGGTCTCCGGCCGAGTAGGAGCCCTCGGCGATCGCATGGCGGATCGCCGAGGCCACCTGCTCGTGGAGTGGCCGCGGGTCGTTCAGGTTCAGCGTCAGCAGCATGATGCCAATGAAACTAGCACCATCAGCCGGATGGTGCCACCCCCGGTAGCTTCATATTGATGGGATGACCCTGTGTTATGCATAGGGACAAACCCTGGATAGCATCGGTTTACGTGACCACTGTGCGGCTGAACTCAGCAGACCCTGTCTCGTACGACACCGACGCACTCATCGTCGGGTTCCACCCGGGTTCCGACGCCCCCACGACGGGCGTCGAGGGCTTGGAGCAGGCTTTCGGCGGCAAGCTCGCCCAGACACTGAAGTCTCTCGGCTTCAAGGGCAAGGCCGGCGAAGTCGCCAAGGTGCCGACCTTCGGCTCCATCACCGCACCGGTCCTGGTCGCCGTCGGCCTGGGCGAGTCGGCCGACTCCGAGGGCCTGCGCCGCGCGGCCGGCGCCGCCGTACGCTCGCTGGCCGGCACGAAGCGCGCGGCGCTCGCGCTGCCCGCGGGCAGCCCCGAGCAGGCCGAGGCGGTCGCGCTCGGCGCGCTGCTGGGCGCCTACACCTTCAACCGCTACCGCGCCGACAAGCACGAGAGCGTCGAGGCGCTCGACGTGCTCACCGACGGCGACACCGAGCGGGCCAGGACGCTGGCCGACGCGGTCAACCTGGTGCGTGACCTGGTCAACACGCCGCCGTCCGACCTGTGGCCCGGCCGGTTCGCCGAGATCGCCGAGGAGACCGGCGGCCAGGCGGGACTGAAGGTCGAGGTGCTCGACGAGAAGCAGCTCAAGGAGGGCGGCTACGGCGGCATCCTCGGCGTCGGCCAGGGCTCCGCCCGCCCGCCGCGGCTGGTGCGCCTGTCCTACACCCACCCCGAGGCCGACAAGACCGTCGCCTACGTCGGCAAGGGCATCACCTTCGACTCGGGCGGCCTGTCGATCAAGCCGAGCGCCGGTATGGACTGGATGAAGTCCGACATGGGCGGCGCGGGCGCGGTCTTCGGCGCCCTGGTCGGCATCGCCAGGCTGGGCCTGAAGGTCAACGCCGTCGGCTACCTCTGCCTGGCCGAGAACATGCCCTCCGGTACGGCACAGCGCCCCAGCGACGTGCTCCACAGCTACAGCGGCAAGACCGTCGAGGTGCTCGACACCGACGCCGAGGGCCGCCTGGTGCTCATGGACGGCATCGCCCGCGCGCTGGAGGACGAGCCCGACCTGATCGTCGACGTCGCGACCCTGACCGGCGCGCAGATCGTCGCGCTCGGCTGGCGTACGGCAGGCGTCATGTCCAACGACGACGCCACCCGCGAGCTGGTCGTCGAGGTCGCCGGCCAGCAGGGCGAGGGCGCCTGGGGCATGCCGCTGCCCGAGGAGCTGCGCAAGGGTCTCGACTCCCCCACCGCCGACATCGCCAACCTGCAGCCGGAGCGCTGGGGCAGCATGCTGGCCGCGGGCATCTTCCTCAAGGAGTTCGTGCCCGACGGCGTCAAGTGGGCGCACATCGACATGGCAGGACCCGCCTTCAACCGGGGCGAGCCCCACGGCTACACCCCCAAGGGCGGCACCGGCGCCTTCGTGCGCACCCTCATCGGACTGGCCGAGCGGCACGCATCCGGCCTTGCCAAGTGAAAAGATGATGTCATGAGCAATCCTGTGGCCTATGACATCGTCGTCCTGGGTGGCGGAAGTGGCGGCTATGCCTGCGCTCTGCGAGCTGCCGAGCTGGGCAAGTCCGTCGCGCTGATCGAGAGGGACAAGATCGGCGGCACCTGCCTCCACCGCGGGTGCATCCCCACCAAGGCGCTGCTGCACTCGGCCGAGGTGGCCGACGAGACGCGCGAGAGCGAGGCGTACGGCGTCAAGGCCCGTTTCGAGGGCATCGACCTGCCGGGCGTTCACGCCTTCAAGGACAAGATCATCACCCGCGCCTGGAAGGGCGTGCAGGGCCTGCTCAAGTCCGCCGGCGTCACCGTCATCGAGGGCGAGGGCCGGATGGTCGGCCCGCGGCAGATCCAGGTCAACGGCGAGATCGTCGAGGGCGCCAACGTCGTGCTGGCCACGGGTTCGGCGCCGAAGTCGCTGCCCGGTCTGGAGATCGACGGTTCGAGGGTGATCACCAGCGAGCACGTCCTGACCATGGACCGCCTCCCGGCCTCGGTGATCGTGCTGGGCGGCGGCGTGATCGGCGTCGAGCTGGCCAGCGTCTACCGCTCCTTCGGCGCCGAGGTGACCATCGTCGAGGCGCTGCCGCACCTGCTGCCGACCGAGGAGGAGTCGAGCTCCAAGCTGCTGGAGCGGGCCTTCCGCCGCCGTGGCATCAAGTTCGAGCTGGGCGTCTTCTTCGAGGGCGTCAAGACCACCGACACCGGCGTCGTGGTGACGCTCGCCAACGGCAAGACGTTCGAGGCCGACCAGCTCCTGGTGGCGGTCGGCCGCGGCTCGGTGAGCGCGGGGCTGGGCTTCGAGGAGCAGGGCGTCACGGTCGAGCGCGGCTCCGTCGTGGTCGACGACCGCTGCCGGACATCGGTGCCCGGCGTCTACGCCATCGGCGACCTGATCCCGACCCTGCAGCTGGCGCACGCCGGTTTCGCGGAGGGCATCCTGGTCGCCGAGCACATCGCGGGGCTCGATCCGGCGCCGATCGACTACGCGGGGGTGCCTCGCATCACCTACTCCGACCCCGAGGTGGCCTCGGTGGGCCTCACCTCGGCCCAGGCGCGCGAGCGCGGCCTGGAGATCGTCGAGCAGGTCTACGACCTGGCCGGCAACCCCAAGAGCCAGATTCTCGGTACGGCTGGCGCGGTCAAGGTCATCGCGCAGAAGGACGGACCGGTCGTCGGTGTCCACATGGTGGGGCGCCGCATCGGCGAGCTCGTCACCGAGGGGCAGCTGATCTACAACTGGGAGGCGCTCCCTTCGGAGGTCGCCCAGCTGATCCACGCCCATCCGACCCAGTCGGAGGCTGTCGGCGAGGCCATGCTGGCTCTCGCGGGCAAGCCGCTCCACGTTCACAACTAACAGGCCCTCGATAGCGAGAGATAAAACGATGCCGGTTTCTGTACAGATGCCCCAGCTCGGTGAGAGCGTGACCGAGGGCACGGTCACCCGTTGGCTGAAGAAGGAGGGCGAGCGCGTCGAGGCCGACGAGCCGCTCCTCGAAGTCTCGACCGACAAGGTCGACACGGAGATCCCCTCTCCGTCCGCCGGTGTGATCACCAAGATCGTGGTCCAGGAGGACGAGACCGTCGAGGTCGGCGCCGAGCTCGCCATCATTGACGAGAACGGCACCGAAGGCGCCTCTGCCCCCGCGCAGGAGCAGGCTCCGGCCGCGCAGCCGGAGCCCGAGCCCCAGCCGGAGCCCGAGCCCGCCCCCGCGGCCTCCTCGATCCCGCAGCCCGCTCCGGAGCAGGCGCAGGCTCCCGCGCCGCAGCAGGAGGCCCCGCAGCAGCAGGCCCCCCAGCAGGCGCCGCAGCAGGCTCAGCAGCAGTCCTCGCCGATCGCGACGACCCCGGCGAGCGCGCCGGCTCCGCTGCCGTCGTCCGGTGAGAGCCCGTACGTCACGCCGCTGGTGCGCAAGCTCGCCAGCGAGCACGGCGTCGACCTCAACTCGCTGACCGGCACCGGCGTGGGTGGCCGCATTCGCAAGCAGGACGTCCTGGAGGCCGCCAACGCCCAGCGTGAGCAGGCCGCTCCGGCCGCCGCTCCCGCGGCGCAGGCCCCGGCTCCGGCCGCCCAGGAGCAGGCTCAGCCCGCGGCTCAGGCTCCGGCCGCCGCCCCGGCGTCCGCGGCTCCCGAGTCGGTCGAGGTCGACACCACGCTGCGTGGCCGTACCGAGAAGATGACGCGCCTGCGGGCCACGATCGCCAAGCGCATGCTGGAGTCGCTGCAGACCTCGGCCCAGCTCACCACGGTGGTCGAGGTCGACGTGACCAAGATCGCTCGCCTGCGCGACCGGGCCAAGGCCGACTTCCAGCGCCGTGAGGGCGCCAAGCTGTCGTTCCTGCCGTTCTTCGCGATGGCCGCGGTCGAGGCGCTCAAGCAGCACCCGAAGCTCAACGCCACGATCAACGACGAGACCAACGAGGTGACCTACTTCGACGTCGAGAACCTCGGCATCGCGGTCGACACCGAGAAGGGCCTCATCGTCCCGGTCGTCAAGGGCGCCGGTGACCTCAACCTGGCCGGTCTGGCCCGGAAGATCGCCGACGTGGCCGACCGCACCCGCACCAACAAGATCAGCCCGGACGACCTGGCCGGCGGCACGTTCACGCTGACCAACACGGGCAGCCGCGGCGCCCTGTTCGACACCCCGATCCTCAACAAGCCGCAGGTCGGCATGCTGGGCACCGGTGGCGTCGTCAAGCGTCCCGTCGTGGTCGACACCCCCGAGGGTGAGGTCATCGCCGTGCGGTCGATGGTCTACCTCGCGCTGACCTACGACCACCGCCTGGTCGACGGCGCCGACGCCGCGCGCTTCCTGACCACCATCAAGAAGCGCCTCGAGGAGGGCCGCTTCGAGGCCCAGCTCGGGCTCGCGTAACACGCCTGACGGCGAGAGGCCGGGTGCGACCGTCGCGGTCGTGCCCGGCTTTTCCGTTGGGTACGGCGGAGCGGTCCGGGCTCAGGGGCGCAGCGACGCCAGGTAGTCGTCCAGGAGCCGCAGCTGCCGCTCGGGAGGGAAGGCGTCCACCTCCAGCAGGACCTGGACGATGAGCCCGAGCACGAACGACTGCAGCGCCGCCGCCACCTCCCCCGCGTCGCCCTCGGCCACCTCGCCCCGTTCCTGCGCGGCCTCCACGTGCCGCTGGAGCCGTTCGCGCGAGCGCCGGTAGCGGGCCGCGTGCCCGGCGGCCAGCTCGGGGTCGCCGAGCGCCGCGTCCCACGAGCTCACCCAGACCCGGTTGGACGCCACGGACTCCGCCGTGGTCGGCAGGATGTCGGCGAGCATCGCGCGTACTCCCGCCAGGCCCTCCCCCGTGTCGGGCGCGGGCCTGGGCCGGCTGGTGCGTTGCTCGTCGAGCACCTCGAGGGCGTAGGCCACCAGGTCCCGCTTGCTCGGGAAGTAGTGCGTGAGGAGCCCGGTCGTGGCCCCCATCTCTGCGGCGACCGCGCGCAGGGTCAGGCCGCCGAAGCCGTGCACGGCCAGCACCCTCCTGACGGCTCCCGACACCTCGCGGCGGCGGGCGTCGTGGTCTCCCTTGTGGCGCGGCATGCCGGAAGGATACATTCGCACAACGCTTGTTATGTAAACGGAAGGCCGCCATGTTCGCCCTGTCCCTGCCAGGCCACGCCCAGTTGCGCCCGCTGGAGCCGTACCACGCCGAGGAGTTCGCCGCCCACCTGGACCGCGCCCGTGCCCACATCGCCCCGTGGGTCGGCGAGAGCTTCGTCGCGTCCGGCCTGGACGGCGCACGCCGGGTGTTGCAGCGCTATGCCGACGACCAGGCGGCCGACCGGCGGCGGCTGTTCGGCATCTGGCTCGACGGCGTCCTGGTCGGCGGCACGATGTTCGTCTCGTTCGACGCCGCTTCAGGGGTGTGCGAGCTCGGCTGCTGGCTGGAGCCGGCGGCCGAGGGACGCGGGCTGATCACGCCGGTGACGCGCATGATGATCGACTGGGCGTTCCGCGTGCGCGGGCTGAGCCGGGCCGAGTGGCGCACGCTGCCCGGCAACACGCGCAGCGTCGCCGTGGCCAAGCGCCTGGGCATGAGCCTGGACGGCACCCTGCGCCAGGTCCTGCCCGGCCGGGAGGGACCGCGCCGCGACGTGCAGATCTGGTCGGTGCTGGCCTCGGAGTGGCGGCACGACGACGGCCGCTCCGGCGACAAGGAGGAGCTCGACCGGCTCGCGGCCGCCTTCCTGGGCGCGTTCGACAACACCGGCGGCCGGCGGCCGGACCTGGAGAGCCTTCGCCAGGTGTTCATCCCCGAGGCCAGGATCATCAAGAATCTCGGGGCGCAGCCGGTCGTGCAGGACCTCGGCGCGTTCATCGAGCCCCGCCAGCGCATGCTCACCGACGGGACACTGACGGACTTCTCCGAGTGGGAGGTCGCCGAGCGCACCGAGATCCACGGGACGGTCGCCCACCGCTTCAGCCACTACCGCAAGGCCGGCCGCCTCGACGGCGACGCGTTCGAGGGCGCGGGGCACAAGACCACCCAGTTCGTCCGCACGCCGGACGGCTGGCGGATCAGCTCCATGGCCTGGGACGACGAGGTCTAGACGGCCGGTCCGAGCAGCCGGGTGACGGCCTGGCGCACGATGGCGCGCACGTCGGCGGGGTCGTCGAGGTTGGCGCCGACGGCGATGCCGTCGCGCACGAGCATCAGCATCGAGGCCGTCGCCGCGGGGTCGGGGTCGCCCATGGCGGCGAGCTCCGAGCGGAACTCCTCGTGGAACCAGCGGCGATGGGCGTCGACCGCCTGCCGTACGGGATGGTCGCGTTCGGGGTATTCGGCGGCGACGTTGATGAACTGGCAGCCGCGGAAGCCGGGCAGCGCGCCGATCTCGCCCATGGCGTCGAAGACGCGCAGCAGCCGCTCGCGGGGCGCGGTCTCGGTGACCTGGGCCATGGCCTCGCGCTGGGTGCGGGCCTGCTCTTCGACGTAGGCGTGGACGAGGGCGTCCTTGCTCGGGAAGTGGTGGTAGAAGGTGGCCTTCGCCACCGCCGCCTCGGCGATGATCCGGTCGATCCCGACGGCGTGGATGCCCTCGGCGTAGAAGAGCGCGCTGGCCGTCGACAGGACCCTCCGGCGGGCCGGGGACACGGAACGAGTGGACACGCCTTGACGATACCAGACAGACCTGTCTATTGTGGGCTCACAGCCAGACAGACCTGTCTGTTCGATTCTTGAGGGAGACGACATGTACACGGCGATCGGCACGGCGAACGGGCGCGAAGGCCGCGGAGTGACCTCGGACGGCAAGCTCGACGTCAAGCTCTCGCTCCCCACCGAGCTGGGCGGCGACGGCTCGGGCACCAACCCCGAGCAGCTGTTCGCGGTCGGCTACGCGTCCTGCTTCACCAGCGCGATGCAGCTGGTGGCCAAGCAGCAGTCGCTGGAGATCGGCGACGCGTCGGTGACCGCCGAGATCGAGCTGAACAGCAACGGCAAGGGCGGCTTCGGGCTGGCGGCCACGCTCCGCGTGGAACTGCCCGACCACCTCACCCCCGAGCAGGGCCGGGCCCTCGTCGAGGCCACCCACCAGGTGTGCCCGTACTCCAACGCGACGCGTGGCAACATCCCGGTCGAGCTGGTGATCGAGTAGAAAGGTCGTATGGCGATCGTTGTAGCCGGGGCCTCGGGCCTGCTCGGCACCGCGCTGATCGGCGGCCTGCGGGCCGCCGGCCTGCAGGTGACCAGACTCGTACGGCAAGCGCCGGCATCCCCTGACGAGGCACGCTGGGACCCGGGGAGCGGCCACGTTGACGACGGCGTCCTGCGCGGCGCCGAGGGGGTGGTGTGCCTGTCGGGCACGCCGATCAACCGCCGCTGGAGCGAGGACGCCAAGCGTGACATCGTCCAGAGCCGCCTGCGCAGCGTGGGCACGCTCAGGCAGGCGATCGAACGGCTCGACGACCCGCCAGGGGTCTTCGTCACCGCGTCGGGCGTCGACTTCTACGGCGACACCGGCGAGCTGACCATCGACGAGAGCGCCCCCAAGGGCCACGGCTTCCTGGCCGACCTGTGCGAGCAGTGGGAGGCCGCGGCGGACACGTCCGCGACACGGAACGCCCAGCTGCGCACCGGGCTGGTGCTCACCGGCAAGGGCGGTGCGCTCAAGCCGATGCTGCCGATCTTCAAAATGGGGCTGGGCGCACCGCTGGGCAACGGCAGGCAGTGGTGGTCGTGGATCACGGTCGACGACTGGGTCCAGGCCACCGTTCACATCCTGAAAAATCCGGAAATAAGTGGCCCAGTAAATCTCACAGGGGTCAATCCGGTCACCAATCGTGAATTCTCACAAATCCTGGCCAAATCCCTGAAGCGCCCCATGATGCCGATCCCCGTGCCGAAAACCGCGCTCAAACTGGGCCTGGGTGACTTCGGCGACGAGGCCCTGCTGTCCAGCCACCGCATTATCCCGAAAAAGCTGGTTGACAGCGGCTACGCGTTCGCCCATACCCACCTCGATCAGGCGCTGGCCGCCGTACTCTAACCAGGCGGGCGAGGCGAGGCGGTAGGGTGCGCCTGTTCTACGAGCACAACCAGTGGGAGTTCCAACGATGAGCAGCGGCCAGTCTCACATTCTCGCGATCGGCGGAGGATCCTTCCGTCCCAGTGAGCGATACGGCTTCATCGAGGCCAGTCCCCTGCTGCGCTACGCCCTGGATCTGACCGGCCAGGATCGCCCCAAGCTCGGCCTGCTCGCCACCGCGACGGGCGACAACGCCGACTGGCTGCTGAAGATGTACGGCGCGTTCGCGGGATGGGACGTCGAGGTCAGCCACCTGACCGTCTTCCCCATGCCCAACGTCGCCGACCCCCGGCAGTGGATCCTCGAGCAGGACATGATCTACGTCAGCGGCGGCAGCGTGGCCAACCTGGCGGCGCTGTGGCGGCTGCACGGCCTCGACGAGGCCTTCGCCGAGGCCTGGAAAGCGGGCGTGGTGCTGTCAGGGCAGAGCGCGGGAGCGCTGTGCTGGCACGTGGGAGGCAACACCGACTCCTTCGGGCCCACCCTGCAGGTCTGGGCCGAGGGCCTGGGCTTCCTGCCGTACTCCTGCGGCGTCCACTACAACTCCGACCCGCAGCGGCGAGAGCTGCTGCAGGCATCGGTGGCCAGCGGCGAACTGCCCGAGGGCTACGCCGCGGACGAGGGCGTGGGGCTGCACTACGTCGGCACCGAGTTCATCCAGGCCGTGACGGTCGACCCCCAGGGCTACGCATACAAGATCGAAAGGGACAAGGAGTTCAGGATCGAGCCTCGGCTCCTTACGGGCTGACTTACCCTTGATATGTGCACACAGGTCCCTCCCGCCTCGCGATTGTCCGCCTTGGGGTTGACGTCCCCTTCGAGCAGGCTTGGCAGTTGCAGCGCACCGTCCACGCCCAGCGCGTGGCCGGTGAGGTGACCGACACGGTCCTGTTCCTGGAGCACGCGCCCGTCTACACCGCGGGCAGGCGCACCGCCGGGCACGAGCGGCCCGCCGACGGCACGCCCGTCGTCGACGTCGACCGGGGCGGACGCATCACGTGGCACGGCCCCGGACAGCTGGTCGCCTATCCGATCATGCGGGTCACCGACGCGCGCGACTACGTCGGGCGGCTCGAAGAGACGATGATCCAGGTCTGCGCCGACTTCGGGGTGACCGCCCGGCGCATCCTGGGACGCGCGGGCGTCTGGGCCACCGGCGACGCCGCGCTCGGCCTGCCCGACCGGCAGCTCGGCGCGGTCGGGGTGCGCCTGGTCAAGGGCGTGTCGATGCACGGCATGGCGCTCAACTGCGCCAACGATCCGCGCTGGTTCAACCGCATCGACCCGTGCGGCATAGCGGGCGCGGGCGTGTCGAGCCTGTCGGCGGAGACCGGGCGGCGCATCGTGGTCGACGAGGTGATGCCGATCGCCGAGAAGCGGCTGGCGGAGATGCTCGGGCGGGAGCCGTACGAAATGCACGAGGAAGACCTGAGGCGGGTGTAGTTATCATCGCGCTGTGAAGCGCGTCACCACTGTCGTCCTGGCCTTATCCGTCCATCTCACGACTCTCGCCTTCCTGCTGCTCGGTCTCTGGGTGATCCTGGTCAACCGCACGTTGTGGCCCGCCTGGCTGCTGGGCGGGCTGCTGATCGCCGTCGGCGTGCTGCTGCGGCCCAGGCGCAGGCGGGTGCCCGCCGACGCCGAGGTGCTCGACCGGGCGCGGGCCCAGATGCTGTACGGCGCCGCCGAACGTGTGGCGCAGGCGTGCGGTGCCGTACGGCCGAAGGCGGTGGCGATCAGGGACCTGGGCACCACCAGCGAGTACGTGCGCGGTGTCCTCGTCATCGGCCTGCCCGCCTGGCTGACCCTCTCCCCCGCGGAACGGGTCGAGCACCTGGTCGAGGTCTACAGCCGCCACGACCGCGGCCTGCTGGTCGAGAGCGCCCTGACGACGCTGGAGGCCTGGCGTGACGCGCTGCTGCACTCGGCTCCGCTCAGCAGCCGCGTCGAGGCAAACACGCAGATGACCGCCGCCATCAGCCTGGGAGCGCCCGACACCACCTACGAGGTGACCGGCATGCTGGGCCGTACGCTGGGCCGGGTGTTCGTCGGCCCGGTGCTGCTGGCCGAGCGGGGGCTGACGGCGCTGGCCGGCCCTCCCGCGGTGCCGCGGCCGCTCGACTCGCGCAGGATCGCCCCCATCCAGGCCGCGGCGCTGCGGGGCGAGAGCGTGGAGGCCATCAGGCGGGGCGTGCTGGAGCGGGTGCCCGAGGGAACGAACGCCCTGCTCACGGACGAAGCGTCGGCGGCGGTAGATCACGAGCTGAGCAGGCACTACATCCGGGCGGTACGCGGGTTCGGCCTGATCTCGTGATGGACGTAAGCTGGCAACGTGACAGTTGCTCCTGATGGTCGCAAGCTCCTCAGACTTGAGGTGCGCAACGCCCAGACCCCTATCGAGCGCAAGCCCCCGTGGATCAAGACCAAGCTGAAGACGGGTCCCGAGTACACCGAGCTGAAATCCTTGGTGCGCCGCGAGGGCCTGCACACGGTCTGTGAAGAGGCGGGCTGTCCGAATATCTACGAGTGTTGGGAAGACCGCGAGGCGACCTTCCTCATCGGCGGAGACCAGTGCACGCGGCGCTGCGACTTCTGCCAGATCGACACCGGCAAGCCCAAGGAGTACGACAAGGACGAGCCCCGCCGGGTCGCCGAGTCGGTGCAGCAGATGGGCCTGAAGTACGCCACGGTGACCGGTGTCGCCCGCGACGACCTGCCCGACGGCGGCGCGTGGCTGTACGCCGAGACCGCGCGCCAGATCCACGACCTGCTGCCTGGTTGCGGCGTCGAGCTGCTGGTCCCCGACTTCAACAACGTCGACGAGCAGCTGGAGGAGGTCTTCTCCAGCAAGCCCGAGGTGTTCGCGCACAACATCGAGACGGTTCCGCGGATCTTCAAGCGCATCCGGCCCGCGTTCCGCTACGAGCGCAGCCTCGAGGTGATCACCA
Source organism: Nonomuraea soli (assembly GCF_013761175.1). Classification (GTDB taxonomy): domain Bacteria; phylum Actinomycetota; class Actinomycetes; order Streptosporangiales; family Streptosporangiaceae; genus Nonomuraea; species Nonomuraea soli. The sequence continues at coordinate 784,276 of NZ_JACDUR010000001.1, read as the reverse complement.
AGGCCCGCCGCGCCGGGCTGGTCACCAAGTCGAACCTCATCCTCGGCATGGGCGAGACCCGCGACGAGATCGTCGAGGCCATGCGCGACCTGCACGAGGCCGGCACCGACCTGCTGACGATCACGCAGTACCTCCGCCCGACGCCGCGCCACCACCCGGTGGAGCGCTGGGTCAAGCCGGAGGAGTTCGTGGAGCTGCAGGCGGAGGCCGAGGCGATCGGGTTCGCCGGGGTGTTGTCGGGACCGCTGGTCCGCAGCTCCTACCGGGCGGGCAAGCTCTACAAGCAGGCGATCGAGGCCAGACAGAACGTCTGAGATCAAGGCCGCTCCCCCTGGGGAGCGGCCTTTTTTATAACCTCAAGGTAACAAACCTAGCTAGTACTCGGTTAGACGTATAACACTGGGCGAGTGGATTTCGACGCACTCATCTCCAAACTGGACCTCGCTACCAAGGTCAACCTGCTCACCGGCGCCGACATGTGGTCGCTGCCCGCCGTACCCGGCATCGGGCTCAAGCGCCTGGTGATGAGCGACGGCCCCATCGGCGTGCGCGGCGAGCAGTGGAGCTCGGCCGACCCGTCGATCGCCATGCCCAGCCCGACCGCGCTGGCCGCCACCTGGGACGTGGACCTGGTCAGGAAGGTCGGCGGCCTGCTGGCCCAGGAGGCCAGGCGCAAGGGCGTGCACGTGCTGCTCGCTCCCACGATCAACCTGCACCGCAGCCCGCTGGGCGGGCGGCACTTCGAGTGCTTCTCCGAGGACGTGCACCTGACCGGCGAGATCGGCGCGGCGTACGTGGAGGGCGTGCAGGGCGGCGGGGTGGCCACCACGCCCAAGCACTTCGTGGCCAACGACTTCGAGACCGACCGCTTCACAGTCGACGTCAAGGTCACCGACAAGGTGCTGCGCGAGGTCTACCTGCGCCCCTTCGAGCGGGTGGTGGGGGCCGGGGCCTGGGGCCTGATGACCTCCTACAATTCCGTGAACGGCACGACCATGTCGGAGCACTCCGACCTGGTCAACGGGGTGCTCAAGCGGGAGTGGGGCTTCGACGGCTTCGTCGTGTCCGACTGGACCGCGGTGCGCAGCACCGAGCCGGCGGCGGTCGGCGGCACCGACGTCGCCATGCCGGGGCCCAACGGCCCCTGGGGGGAGAAGCTGGAGGAGGCGGTCCGCGAGGGCCGGGTGCCGGAATCGGTGATCGACGACAAGGTCCGCCGGATCCTGCGCCTGGCGCACCGCACCGGGGCCCTGGGCGACCTCGACGAGCCGGTCCGCGAGGAGATCGACGGCATCGCGCTCGCCCGGGAGGTGGCGGCCCGCTCCTTCACCCTTCTCAAGAACGACGGCGGCCTGCTGCCGCTGGCCGGCGTGAACAGCCTGGCCCTGATCGGCTCGGCAGCCGACGAGGCCCGCATCATGGGCGGCGGCAGCGCCCAGGTCTTCCCCGACAGGATCGTCTCGCCGCTGCAGGGACTGAGCGAGCGCACCGTCGAGGTGCGCTACGCGCTGGGCACCGACCCGCGCGTCAAGCTCTCCCCCATCGCCGCCGAGAGCCGCGCGTTCTTCCTCGACGCCTCCGGCGAGGTGCTGGCCGAGCACGCGGTGCCCAACTCCGAGGCCCGCTGGGTCGGCCAGGCGCCCTCGGACGTCGACGTCGAACGGCTGGCCGCGGTCGAGATCCGCACCGCCTACACCGCCGACGCCGCGGGCGAGCACCAGTTCTCGATCTCCGGCGTGGGCCGCTTCACCCTCACCGCGGGTGACACGGTCGTCTTCGACGACTCCATCGCGCCCGACGGCGACGACCCGGCGGTGGCGTTCCTGCACGCGCCCGAGCGGCGCTTCCCCGTCACCCTCGACGAGGGCGAACGCATCGAGCTGACCCTGCGCCAGCACGCGGTCTCGAGCTTCAACGGCATGGTCCTGATCATGTTCACGCTCGGCCACGCCAACCCGACGCTCGGCGAGGACGAGCTCATCGCGCAGGCGGTCGCCACCGCGGCCTCCAGCGACGTGGCCGTCGTGGTCGCCTCCACCACGCTGGAGGTCGAGAGCGAGGGCTTCGACCGCAAGAGCCTCAAGCTGCCCGGCCGCCAGGACGAGCTGATCGCGGCCGTCGCCGCGGCCAACCCGCGCACGATCGTCGTGGTCAACGCGGGCTCGCCGGTCGAGATGCCGTGGTTGTCCGAGGTCGCCGCGGTGCTGCTCACGTGGTTCCCGGGGCAGGAGGCCGGGCTCGCGCTGGCCGACGTGCTGTACGGCGACGCCGAACCCGGCGGGCGCCTGCCCACGACCTGGCCGGTCACGCTGGAGGACTGCCCCGTCGTGGACGTCACCCCGGTCGACGGCGCCGTGCCGTACACCGAGGGGGTGTTCATCGGTTACCGCGCCTGGGCGCGGGGCGACGTCGCGCCGGCCTTCTGGTTCGGGCACGGGCTGGGGTACACCGAGTGGGGCTACAACGCCGTCGAGGCCGGCAACGGTTCTGTCACGGTCTCGGTGACCAATACCGGCTCGCGGCGGGGCCGGGAGGTCGTCCAGGCGTACGTCTCGGGCGAGGGACGCGACCGTACACTGGCCGCATTCGACGTGATCGAGGCTGGTCCCGGCGAAACGGTCGTCACCACGCTTTTCCTGCCTGAGCGGGCCTTCCAGGAGTGGGAAGACGGCGCGTGGCACACGGCGAACGGCTCGTACACGGTCGAGGTGGGGCGTTCCTACGCCGACATCCGCCTCAGCGACCAGATCACCCTCTAGTACGGCACGACGGGCCTGCTCCCAATGCAGGAGCAGGCCCGCTTTCTCGATATCCTTCAGAGTATGGCGACGTCCGACGAGAAGCCGGGGCGCATCAAGCAGCTCCGCATGATCGCGCAGATCATCCAGCAGGCCAATCCCAAGGGCATGCCCATCGTCTTCCTTTCGGCGGTGGCCACGCTGGCTGTCGTCGTCGTGCTCGGCCTCTTGCTCGGGTTCGTCTGGTACGCGATCCCGCTGGGACTCATGCTCGCCGTCCTGGTCGGCCTGATCGTCTTCGGCCAGCTCGCCCAGAAGGCGCAGTACTCCATCCTCCACGGCCAGACCGGCGCCGCCGCCGCGGTGCTGCAGGGCATGCGCGGCAACTGGCAGGTCACCCCGGCCATCGCGGTCAACCGCGACCAGGACCTCATCCACATGGTGGTCGGCTTCCCCGGCGTCATCCTCGTCTCCGAGGGTCCCAAGAGCCGGGTGGGCAAGATGCTCGCCTCCGAGAAGAAGCGCGTGGCCCGCGTGGTGCTCGGCGTCGAGATCTACGACATCCAGTGCGGCGACGAAGAGGGCCAGGTGCCCATCGCCAAGCTGCAGCGCCACATCATGAAGCTGCCGCGCAACCTCAAGAAGCCCTCGGTCAACGAGGTCAAGGACCGGCTGCGCTCCCTGCCCAAGAACCTCCCGATGCCCAAGGGTCCGATGCCGAAGGGCACGCGCATGCCGCGCGGCCCGAAGATGCGGTAGTGCGGGTCTCCAGCGCCGCCAACCGGCACTGGTGGGACGGCAACGCCGACGACTACCAGGTCGAACACGGCGAGTTTCTCGGCGACTCCACCTTCATCTGGGGTCCCGAGGGGCTCGACGAGGCCTCCGCCGGGCTGCTCGGCGAGGTCAAGGACCGCGATGTCCTCGAGATCGGCTGCGGGGCCGCCCAGTGCGGCCGCTGGCTGGTCTCCCAGGGCGCCCGCGTGGCCGCCTTCGACATCTCCCACCGCCAGCTGCGCCACTCCCAGCGCATCGATCTCGACAGCGGCCTGACCGTCCCAGTCGTCCAGGCCGACGCCGAAGAGCTGCCCTTCTCGGCGGGCTCGTTCGACCTGGTCTGCTCCGCCTACGGCGCCATGCCGTTCGTCGCCGATCCGGCGGCCGTGCTGGCGGAGGTGCGGCGGGTGCTGCGGCCCGGCGGCCGCTTCGTCTTCTCCACCAGCCATCCGATCCGGTGGGCCTTCCCCGACGATCCGGGGCCTCGCGGGCTGACCTCCGACCGCTCCTACTTCGACCGCACGCCGTACGCCGAACGCGACGGTTCGCGTGTCACCTACATCGAGCACCATCACACGCTCGGCGACTGGATCGCGTTGATCGTCGCGTCGGGGCTGCGGATGGAAGGCCTGGTGGAGCCGGAGTGGCCGGAAGGCCACACGGGCGTGTGGGGCGGCTGGAGCCCGCTACGCGGCCACCACCTGCCGGGCACCGCGATCTTCATCTGCGGCGCACAGCCCTGACGGCGTCTTTCAGCTCCGCACGACCATCGTGTTGGAGGCGCGGTCGTGGATGCCGCGCTGGTCGCGGTCGAAGATCAGGGCGGGTACGGCCAGGCAGAGCAGCACCGTGCGCACCAGCGTGGGGAACCAGGCGGGGCGCCCGCCGTCCATCGCGGCCACCCGGATGCCGAGCAGGCGGTGGCCGAACGTCTGGCCGGTGAGCCCCACCAGCAGGAGGTACTGCACGCCGAAGACGACCACCGGCACCCAGGGCGACTCGCCGGGGTTGATCCGCAGCAGCGCCTGGGTGATCGCCCACGTGCAGATCATCCAGTCGATGACCAGCGCGCCGATGCGCCGGCCGAACCGTGCGATCGACTCGGGGCCCTCCTCGGGCAGGCCCAGCCGCTCGCCGGGGTAGCCGAGATCCACTCCGGCCGACCGCACCCCGCCCAGCCAGGTCTGCGTCCACCGCGGATTGACCGGCTCGGACTTCTTCTGGGGTTTCTTGGACTGGGGGCCCTTGCTCATGTACTAACGGTATCCGGCCTGGTGGCCGGTCGGGATCGTGACCCAACCGCGCTTCACCCTGATCTGCGCCGTCTGCATCATTGTCCCCATGTCGCACGGGGATGACATTGACGCACGATTTGCCGAGTTGATGGAGCAGTTCGACGAGGGGGAACGCCGCCGCATGCGGGCGGCCGCCTCCAAGGGCGCCGCCAAGGCGGCGCGTCAGCGGCATCCCAGCGTGCGAGGTCACCGCCGGCGGCGGGCCTGGCTGGCGGCGTGGTCCGTGGTGGCCGTCGTCTCGGTGGCGGGAGTGATGGTCACGCTGCAGCCGGAGTGGCTGGGCTCGGCCTCGCTGGAGGCCACGGGGCCGATCCCGGAGGAGACCGCGCCCGTGCGCATGGGCCCGCCGTCCGACGCGGAGGGTACGGCCGAGAGCACGGCGGCTGGTGCGGCTGAGAGCACGGTGGAGGCCTCGGCGACGCCCACCGCCGCCCAGACGCCGGCGGGGCCGTTCGCCGGATCGCCGGCCGAGCAGTACGCCGACGGGCAGGCGGGGCTGGCCATGCCGAAGGCCAAGGCGATGGGCGGCGTCTCCAAGGCGCAGGTGGCGGCAGGGCTGAAGCGGGTGCGGGCGATGCTCGCCGCCTCGCACCTCGACCGCGCCACGCTGATGGGCGGCAAGCCCAAGGCGCTGATGAAGCTGCTCGATCCCTCCGATCGCCGGTGGTTCACCTCGCACCTCGACAAGCAGAAGGACGAGAGCGACACCCGGGAGTGGGTCACGAGCTTCGCCCCGAAGACGGCGGAACTGGTGACCGACGTGATCAAGGTGCACGGCAGGTCCAGCCTCGGCGCCTTCGAGGACAGAAACGGCCGGCGCGGCGCCAAGGTCAAGGTGAACTTCCTGTTCGTCTACGCCATCCAGCGGCCCGGCCAGCCGCGGACCGCCCGGCGGATCGTGGCCCACAACGTCGGCGAGGTGTGGCTCTACCCGAACGGCGTGCACTGGGTGCGATCGTGGAACGGCGGGGGCGTGTCGGGCGCCCGATGCGACGTCGGCGACGGCTTCGTGCACCCCTACTACGACGATTCGGCGCCCGACCAGGAAGCCCTCAAGGTCAAGGACAGGGAGCTGGTCGACCCGTACGCACTCGACGAGGACGACCGGGATGGTTGCCGGTGGACGAAGCCGGTGTGACGCAAGTCTCCTTAACAACCTCGAAACAAACGAGACACGGTACGGAAACCCCAGAGCCCTAGCGTCGGGCTGATAGCCCGTCCCTTGGGAGGTTTCGAGAGTGTTCAACTCCGCCGACGAGGTCCTTAAATTCATCGGGCAAGAAGAGGTGCAGTTCGTCGACGTCAGGTTCACCGACCTGCCCGGAACGACCCACCACTTCACCTTTCCCGTGGAGAATTTCAGCGCCAGCGTCTTCAGCGACGGCCTCATGTTCGACGGCTCGTCGATTCGCGGCTTCCAGGCCATCCACGAGTCGGACATGCTCCTGCTGCCCGACCCCAGCACGGCCGTGCTCGACCCGTTCCGCCAGCACAAGACGCTGAACATCAACTTCTTCGTGCACGACCCGCTGACCGGCGAGGCCTACAGCCGCGACCCGCGCAACGTCGCCCGCAAGGCGGAGGAGTTCCTCAAGGGCACCGGCATCGCCGACACGGTCTACTTCGGGCCCGAGGCCGAGTTCTACATCTTCGACGACGTGCGCTTCGAGACGAAGCAGAACGCCGCGTTCTACTCCATCGACTCCATCGAGGGCGCCTGGAACACCGGCAAGGCCTCGGAGGGCGGCAACCTCGGCTACAAGCCGCGCTACAAGGGCGGCTACTTCCCGGTCCCGCCGATGGACCACTTCACCGACCTGCGCAGCGAGATGGTCCGCAACCTCATTGAGTGCGGCATCGACGTCGAGATGCAGCACCACGAGGTGGGCACCGCCGGCCAGGCCGAGATCGACTTCAAGTTCGGCACGCTGCTCAAGACCGCCGACAACCTGATGTTGTACAAGTACATCATCAAGTCCACGGCGCTGGAGTACGGTCACACGGTCACGTTCATGCCCAAGCCGATCTTCGGTGACAACGGGTCGGGCATGCACTGCCACCAGTCGTTGTGGAAGGACGGCGCGCCCCTCTTCTACGACGAGGTCGGCTACGCGGGGCTGTCCGACACGGCGCGCTACTACATCGGCGGCCTGCTCAGGCACGCCCCGTCGCTGCTGGCGTTCACCAACCCGACCGTGAACTCCTACCACCGCCTGGTGCCGGGGTACGAAGCGCCGGTCAACCTGGTCTACTCCCAGCGCAACCGCTCGGCCTGCGTGCGCATCCCGATCACCGGCTCCAACCCGAAGGCCAAGCGCATCGAGTTCCGGGTGCCCGACCCGTCGTGCAACCCGTACTTCGCCTTCGCGGCGATGCTGATGGCGGGCATCGACGGCATCCGCAACAAGATCGAGCCGCCGGAGCCGGTCGACAAGGACCTGTACGAGCTTCCTCCGGAGGAGGCGCGCAACATCCCGCAGGTGCCGGGGTCGCTGACCGAGGTGCTCAACGCGCTCGAGGCCGACCACGACTACCTGCTCGAGGGCGGGGTGTTCACGCCGGACCTGATCGAGACGTGGATCGACTACAAGCGGGTCAACGAGGTGGACCCGATCCGGCTGCGTCCGCACCCGCACGAGTTCGAGCTGTACTACGACGTCTGATCTCCCAGGAGTTCCGGAGGCCATCGGCCGGCCCTCACGGGGCGCGGCCGATGGCCTTTCGTATGGGCGGGTGCCGAACCATCCTCGGATCCCGGGAGCTCGGACCGTCAGAAGACGGGCACGCCCTCGCGCACGAGCTTCCAGTTCGACACCGCGAACGTCGAGGGGTCGATCACGCCCTCGGCCACCGCCGTGTCGATCATCGCCTGCCGGATCTCCACCTGCTTGTTGTAGATCGTCGGCGCCCCGGCGATGTGCCTGAACTGCCCCGCCCCCGTGGCCCGGTAGTTGTTCACCGCGATCACGAACCGCTGCGCCGGGTCGACGGGCGCGCCCTCGAAGGTGAGGTTCACGATCCGCGACCCCGCCGGCTTGGAGATGTCGATGTCGTAGGAGACCCCGGCCATGTGGTCGTAGTTGTAGTCAGGCGTCGCCTGCCCGTTCACGACGGCGTTGGTGAGGGTCGCGACGTCGACCGGAGCGCCTACCGGCACCGTGTTGAAGTAGTCGGCGCTGTCCTCCAGGTAGTCCTTGATCTGCGCCCCGGTGATGACCTTCGCCATGAGGGTGTTGTCGAAGATGTACAACCCCGCGATGTTCTTGATCGACACCTCCCCGGCGGGGAAGGCCGCGGTGCGGCTGAAGGGCGCGGCGATCGAGACGATGGGCAGGGACGCGTACTCCGTGCCCGCGATCGCCTCCTTGACGACCTTCGTCTGCACGTACTGGATGTAGTCGATGATCGGCGCGTCCTTGTAGGTCGCCTCGGCGGCCGACATGGCCTCGGTGGAGGTGGCGACGACCGTGTTGACGTACTTCTTGGTCACCTCGTGCTGCGCGTCGACGGCGGCGACGATCTCGGGGTCCTCCGCCACGGTGTTGGCGTTGACGGTGGTGGAGGTCTTGGCGGTGACCGTCCAGCGTCCGCGCTTCCAGGCGAGGGTGAGGTCGACGACGGCCAGGCGCATGCCCCACTTGCTGGGCGAGCAGACGAGGACCTGCTCGCCGTTCGGGCCGGAGGCGAGGTAGCCCTTCTCCTCCTTGTGCGCGTGGCCGAAGATGATCACGTCGATGCCGGGGACCTGCTGGGCGACGAGCTTGGAGGCGTTCTCGACGGGGATGGTGCCGCCGTTGTTGACGTCGAGGTAGGAGGAGAAGCCGTCGTCGCCGGCGTGGGCGGTGACCACGACGACGTCGCAGCGCTCCTGGTCCTTGAGGACCTTGACCCACTTCCTGGCCGAGACGACGATGTCCTCGAAGTCGAGCTTGCCGTCGACGTTGTCCTTGTCCCAGACGGCCGAGCCGGGGTTGGTCAGGCCGAGCACGCCGACGAGGATGGGCCTGCCCTGGCCGGGGACCCGCATCCGCTTGACGATGTAGGGGCGGAAGGCGGGCTTGCCGGTGCCGTGGACGAGGGCGTTGGCGCCGAGGACGGGGGCGTTCATCTGCTCGGCCCAGGCGTTCAGCAGCGGGATGCCGTAGTTGAACTCGTGGTTGCCGAGGGTGACGGCGTCGTACCGGAGCGGGTTCATGGCCCGCGCCATCGGGTGCAGCTCGCCGGTCTCGGTGATCGGCTTGATCTTGGCGTAGTAGGTGGTGAGCGGGGTGCCCTGGATGGTGTCGCCCGAGTCGAACAGCAGGGTGTACTTCTCGCCGCGGTCCTTGCGGATCTGCTTGACGAGCGAGGAGACCTTGGCGACGCCGATGTGGTTGCCGGCGGAGTCCTTGTAGACGTCATCGTTGAAGTAGTTCCAGTTCCGGCAGTTGCCGTGCAGGTCCGAGGTGCCCATCACGGTGATGGTGACCGGACCGCCGGGCGAGGCGTGGGCGGCGCCGGGCCAGCCGGCGAGGGCGAGGGCGGCGGTGGCGCTCAGGCCGCCGAGGGCCTGTCGGCGGCTGATCTCGGGAAACTGCTTCATGCGGGGGTCACCTTACTCAGGGAGGACGATCCCCAGAAAGATAGCGATCCGCCCTGGTGACCGATGCGGCGGGGACCCGCCGGCCGCCGTTTCCGCACCGCCGCCGAGAACGCGCTCTCACACCGCGCGAAACCTGCGGTTGACACGGAGTAAAGGGCATGTTCACATCTCTCTCAGAGAGCGCTCTCTAGCCCTGCACCCCCCAAAGGAGAGAGCCTGCCGATGCCACGCTTAGTCCTGATTGTTATGGCCGCGGCCGCCCTGGTGCTGTCCGCGGCGCCCGTGTCGGCCGCCGTGCCGCCGACGCCGAGCGGCTGGTCCCTGGTCTGGTCGGACGATTTCAACGGTACGGCGGGCAGCCTGCCGAGCTCGGCCAACTGGATCATCGACACCGGCCACAACTACCCAGGCGGCCCCGCCAACTGGGGCACCGGTGAGATCCAGAACTACACCAACAGCCCCCAGAACGTGAGCCTGGACGGCTCCGGCAACCTGCGCATCACCCCGCTGGGCAGCAGCCAGAGCTGGACCAGCGCCCGCATCGAGACCGTGCGCTCGAACTTCAAGCCCGCCGACGGCCGGATCCTGCGCATCGAGGGCCGCATCCAGATGCCGAACGTGACGGGCAACCAGGCCCTCGGCTACTGGCCGGCGTTCTGGGCGCTCGGCTCGCCGTACCGCGGCAACTACTGGAACTGGCCGGCCATCGGCGAGTTCGACATCATGGAGAACGTCAACGGCATCAACTCCGTCTGGGCCGTGCTGCACTGCGGCGTGGCTCCCGGCGGGCCGTGCAACGAGAACAACGGCCTGGGCGCCAGCCGCGCCTGCCCCGGCTCGACCTGCCAGTCGGCCTTCCACACCTACCGCTTCGAATGGGACCGCAGCGTCAGCCCCAACCAGCTGCGCTGGTACGTCGACGGCCAGCAGTTCCACAGCGTCAGCCAGAGCCAGTTCGACGCCACGACCTGGTCGAACATGACGGGCCACGCCGGGTACTTCATCCTGCTCAACGTCGCGATGGGCGGCGCCTTCCCCAACGGCGTCGCGGGCTTCGCCACGCCGACCGCGCAGACCGTCTCCGGCCGTCCGATGGTGGTCGACTACGTGGCCGTGTGGCAGTCGAACGGCGGCGGGAGCGATCCCGGCGGCGTCGACGCGCGTTCCACGATCCAGGCCGAGAGCTATCAGGCGCAGTCGGGCACGGCGCTGGAGGCGACCTCCGACAGCGGCGGCGGGCAGAACGTCGGCTGGATCGCCAACGGCGACTGGCTGCGCTTCGACAACGTCAACTTCGGCTCGACCGCCGCCACCCAGTTCAGGGTCCGGGTGGCCTCGGGCGCGGCGGGTGGCGTGTCGGGCCTGGTCCAGGTACGGCTGGGCAGCCCCACGGCGACACCGATCGGTGACTTCGCCGTGGGCAACACCGGAGGCTGGCAGAGCTGGACGACGGTGCCGGGCGCCCTCGCCGCGACCACCGGCACCCACACCGTCTACCTGACCTTCAGCAGCGGTCAGCCGGCCGACTTCGTCAACGTGAACTGGTTGACCTTCGGCTAGACCGAGCGAGACGGGGAAAGGCCGGGGCGCGCGCCATCGCCCCGGCCTGGCTCACCCCACCGTCAGCGGCTGACCAGCTCGTTGATCTCCGGCAGCACCGCGTCGGCGACGACGACCTTCCTGTCGATGAGTCCCGCGGCGTGGAACAGGTCGGCGGCCCGCTGCTGCTCGGCGACGAACTCGTCGGTCACCGGCTCCAGACCGAACGGCCGGTGCCGCAGCGCGTGCTCCCACCGCTCGACGTCGCCGCCGTCGTCGGCGGCGAACAGCTCGGCGGCCTCACGGTAGTTGCCGGTGATCCAGGAGTCCGACTCCTTCAGTGCCGCGACGATGGCCGACAGCTCCTCGAAGTGCTTCTCGGCGAAGTCGCGGCGGGTGAACCAGAGCGAGCGGTGGCTGAACAGCCCGTCGGTCTCGACCAGCGTGCGGGTCTGCTCCTCGATGCCGCCGAGCGACGGGTAGGAGCCCACCCAGGCGTCGACCTCGCCGTCGATCAGCAGCTGGGCCGCGTTGACCCCGGCGTCGACCGGCTCGATGTCCTTCCACGACAACCCGGCGTCGTCCAGGGCGAACAGCAGCAACGTCGTCTGCCACGACCCGTGGCCGAGCGCCACGCGCCGGCCCTTCAGGTCGGCGACCGACCGCACGGGCGAGTCGGCCCGCACGACGAGCCGGCCGTTCTCGTGACGGGAGCCCGACACGGCGACGTAGACGACGTCGTGTCCCTGCCCCTGCGCGGTGACCGGAGGGGTCGAACCGGTGCCGATGAAGTCGTATCCGCCGTCGAACAGGTGGTCACCGTGCGCGGTGGGCAGGCCCTCCTGCGGAGAGGGACGCTCGCCCGCGGGCAGCGAGCGGAAGTCCACCCACTCGACCGACGGCAGGCTCTTCTCCAGGATGCCGCGGTGCCGCAGCACCCACAGGGAGTTGTTGTGGGGGAAATATCCAACACGGACCGTCATGACGTGCTCCTCTTCAACAAGGGCAGGACGTTCTCGCCCACCCGGTAGGCCTCCTCCAGGTGCGGGACACCGGCGAGGATGAATGATCCGACTCCGAGCTCGATCAGCTCGTCGAGCCGCTGCGCGACCTGCTGGTAGCTGCCGACCAGCCCGAACGCGGGCCCTCCGCGCAGCAGGTGGAAGCCGCCCCAGACGTTCGGCTCGACCTCCAGGTCCCGGTGGCCGGTGACCTTGCCGGTGACGAACGAGCGGCTGCGCTGCCAGCCGATGGAGTCGCCGGTGGCGTCACGCAGCACGGAGGGGTCGATGTTGTCCCATCCGCGGCGGATCTCGTCCCAGGCCTCCTCCTCGCTCTCCCGGGCGACCACGTCGATGCGCACGGCGAAACGCGGGTCCCGGTCGGAGGCCTCGCGCACCTGGGCGAACTTCTCCGCCAGCGGCCCGAACGGCTCCAGCCACGACAGGTAGTAGTCGGCGTGCCGCCCGGCCGCGTCGATCGCGGCCTTGGAGGAGCCGGAGAAGTAGATCTCCGGGAAGGGCTGCGCGGCCAGTTCCTCGGGAAGCGCGGCGCCGTCGACCTGGTAGAAGCGGCCCTTGTGCCGGTACGGCTCGGCGCTCCAGACTCCGCGCAGCACGTCCAGGAACTCCGAGGTGCGCGCGTAGCGGTCGTCGTGGTCGACCTTGTCGCCCCACCACAGCTGCTGGGGGCCTCCGCCGCCGGAGATGATGTTGTAGACGACACGCCCTCCGGTGGCCCGCTGCAGGGAGGCCGACATGCGCGCGGCCTGCACCGGGTGGAGGAAGCCGGGCTGGAAGGCGATCATGAACCGGTAGGTGGAGGTCTCCCTGGCCAGCGTCGCGGCGGCCGACCACGGGTCGTCGGTGAACGGGAAGGACGGCAGCAGCCCGCCCACGAAGCCGGCGCTCTCGGAGGCCCTCGCGACGTCGCCCATGTGCTCGACGTGGCTGTAGCCGTCCGGCCGCCCGTCGCGCAGCCCGGGAGCCAGGCTGCCGGGCCCGACAGGCGCCCAGCCGCCCCTGCTGGACACGCGGCGGCGCAGCGAGGGCTGGTCGCCGTGGGTGCCGATGCGCCAGTAGACGTCAATGGACATCGGCACTCTCCTTGGTCAGCAGCGGGAGCAGGTGCTCGCCGATCCGGTAGGTCTCCTCCAGGTGCGGCGTCGCCTCCAGGTGGAAGATCGTGACGCCCCGCGAGACGAATTCCCTGATGCCCGCGGCGACGTTGTCGTAGCTGCCGACCAGGTCTCCTTCCAGGTCTCGTGCCTCGGCCGCGTCCTCGCGGGCCGCCACGCGCAGGCGCACGCCGTACTTCAGGCCGGGCAGGCGTTCGACGGCCGACTCGATGTCGTCCCACGGGTCGAACAGGTGCACCTCGGCGTGCTCGGCCGACAGGTCGAGCTCCTCGGGCGAGGTGCCAGACAGGTGCACACGCGGGAAGGGCCGCCCGCCGAGCGGCGAGGGCACGCCGTCGTCGAGCACGGAGGCGAATCCGCCCTCCAGCACCTGGAAGTGGCGGCCCTCGTAGGTGAAACCGCTCTGCGACCACACCCCCTTGGCGATGGTGAGGAACTCGGCCGCGCGGCGGTGGCGCTCGGGGCCGTCGAGGAAGTCGCCGTGGGCGCGGGCGGTCAGCGGGTCCAGGTCGCCGAGCTTCCAGTCGAGCCGGTCGCCGGAGAAGCGGGCCAGGGAGACGGAGAGCTTGGCGGCGTAGACGGGGGTGGCGATGGCAGGGTGGAACTCGGCCGCGACGCGCAGGTGGCGCGAGCGGCGCAGCACTCCCCCGGCGACGATGAAGCTCTCCTCGCCGTCGGGGTCGAACGGCACCACGGCACCGCTCAGCCCGGCGAGCTCGGCGGCGCGCGCGACCTGGGCGATGTGGTCGTAGGGGTCGGCGGGCGCGTGCCCGAGAACCGGGCGTGCCGGGTCGGTGAGGTGCTCGGGGAAGGGGCGACGGCGACGGGCGCGGGTGGGCAGGGTGATGTGGAACTCCACGGCCATCACGCGGCCTGCCTGTCCGCCAGCAGCGCCCGGGCCTGCTCCAGCGGCTCGGGGGCGGCCCATGACTCCAGGTCGAAGTCGGCGGCCAGGAAACCGTGGGTGAGCAGGAACCGCTTCTGGATGCCCAGCAGCTCCAGCCGCTCGGCCGACAGGTCCGGGTGGAGGTCGAGGTGGAAGTCGTTGCGGTAGGCGGTGCGCACGCCGTCGAGGCCGGAGTTGGTCTCGCCCGCGAGGATCTCGTGCACGCTTGGCAGGTTGGAGGCGGCCCAGTCGCCGGCGCGCAGCGACTGCACGAGGAACTTGACGACCACCTCGGGCTGCTCCTTCAGGAGCTGCTCGTGAACGGTGATCGGGCGGGGCGTGCCGTTGTTGACGCGGGTGCGCGGGTCGGGGTGCGCGTCGAGGTCGACCGCGACGACGGCGCCGATCTCGGCGGCCTGCTCGGCCGCCCGAGCGCCCTTGACGTAGACGGCGTCGACCTGACCGGCGGCGAGCTCGGCGATGCCGGGCCACGACCAGGCAGCTCCGCGAGGAGCGCCGGGCTCGGCGCGGCCGATGCGCGAGGGCGGCTGCTCGACCTCGACCAGGGTGACGTCGTCGAGGGTCAGCCCGGCCTGCGCGAGCGCCCCCTTGGCGCCGTGCAGCGCCATGGCGCGCGGGAAGCTCTCCCCGCGTGTGGCCGCCCACCGCGGCAGCGCGAAGCGCGCACCCTTCAGCCCGGCGGCGTCGGTGATCCCCGAATCGGGGCGTACCAGGATCGACTGCCACTCCTCGATCCAGGTGAGCCCGATCAGCCGGGTCGGCGCGCCCTCCGAGCGGGCCGCCAGGGCGGGCACGTTGCCGCCCTCGCGGAACAGGCCGAGCAGCTGGTGGTCGAAGTGGTGCCTGGCGATCTCGGGCGGCGCGTCCTGCAGGACTCCCACCTGCCCGAGCTCGTCGGCCAGCCAGCCGAGCCGGTGGGCCAGGCCGCTGGCCGTGGGCACCGGGCAGCGGGTGTACCAGATCTGAGTCATGACACTCCAAGAGTCGAGAGGAACAGGCGGCGGTGGGCGATGAAGTCGGGGTCGTCGCGGTCGCGCGGGTGCGGCAGCTCGATCGGCTGCTCGACGGCGAAGCGGCCGTCGCGCAAGACGGCGACGCGGTCGGCCAGCCGTACCGCCTCGTCCACGTCGTGGGTCACCAGGACGACGGCGGGCCGGTGGCGGGCGCACAGCTCGGCGACCAGCTCCTGCATCTGCAGCCGGGTGAGCGCGTCCAGCGCGGCGAACGGCTCGTCGAGCAGGAGCAGCTCGGGCTCGCGCACCAGCGCGCGGGCCAGGGCGACGCGCTGGGCCTCGCCGCCCGACAACGTGGCGGGCCAGGCCGCGCCGTACCCTTCCAGGCCCACCTCGGCCAGCGCCTGCGCGCCCTTGGCGCGCGAGCCGCGCGGCAGGCCGATCGTGACGTTCGGCAGCGTACGGCGGGCCTGCACGAGGCGGGGTTCCTGGTAGACGGTCGTACGGCGCGGCGGGGCGAGCACGGTGCCCGCGTCCGGCAGTTCGAGTCCGGCCAGGATGCGCAGCAGGGTGGTCTTGCCGGTGCCGCTGGGCCCGAGCAGCGCGAAGAACTCCCCGCGCCGGATCTCCAGGTCGACCCCGTCCAGGACGGTCTTGGGCCCGAAGCTCTTGCGCAGCCCGCTGATCTTGACGGCGCTCATCGGGCCGCCAGGTGCGCACGCCAGGGCATCGCCAGTCGCTCGACCCCGCGGATGGCCAGGTCGATGGCGAGGCCGAGCACCGCGTAGATGGCGATGCACAACACCATGTAGTCGCTGCGGTAGTACTGCTGCGCGAGGGTGACCAGGTAGCCGATGCCCTCGGTGGCGCCGATCTGCTCGGCGGCGATGAGGCCGGTGAGCGAGATCGACAGGCAGATGCGCAGGGCCATGAGGATGTTCGGCAGCGCGCTGGGAATGATCACGCCGAAGGCCAGGCGGGCGCCGCGCAGCCCGAAGCCGCGCGCGGCCTCGACGACCTTGCGGTCGACGCCGCGTACGCCCAGGTAGACGTAGGCGTACATGGGTCCGGCGGCGGCCACGGCGATGAGCACGACCTTGAAGGTCTCCTGGACGCCGAACCAGGAGATGAACAGCGGGACCAGTGCCAGGAACGGCACCGCCCGCTTCATCTGCATGGTCGGGTCGATCAGCTCCTCGCCGAGCGCCGACAGGCCGGACAGCACGCCCAGGAGCAGGCCGAGTCCCGCGCCGACGGCGACGCCGAGACCGGCGCGCACGGCCGAGGCGGCCAGGTACTCCCCGAGCTGCCCGGTGGCGATGAGCTCGCCCAGCGCGCCGAGGACGGCGCCGGGTCCGGCCAGGACGTCGGGTGACAGGGCGCCTGACGCCGAGCCGTACCACCAGGCCAGCAGGAGCAGCAGGGGAACGCTGAGCCGCACGGTCAGGGAGAGGGCGGCGGGCCGGCGTCGCACGCCGAGGTGGCGCGGGGTCTCGAGGGTGCCGGCCGCCTCCGCCGGCAGCGCCGGGCTCTGCGCGAGCGTGCTCACGCCGCCGCCTTCCTGAACTCGTGGATCACCGAGGCGGGGTCGATGGCGGCGGGCAGCACGCCGTACTTGGTGAAGATCGAGGCGACGTCGGTCACGAACGCTCCGTCGGCGGCGGTCGCCGGACGGGGCGGGTTGGCGTAACGGGACTTGTCGAGCTCGATCTGCAGCCGCTCGCCGCTGAGCGCGGTCGGGCCCTGCTGGAGGAAGACGTTCTGGAACTTCTCCGGGCTCTTCTTCGCCTCCTCGGTCAGCTCGCGCACCACGTCGAGGTAGGTCCTGACCGCCTCGGGGTGACGGTCGAGCAGTTCGTTGCGCGCGGCGTAGATGCTGATGTCCTGGTCGGGCAGGGCGTTGCTGTGCACGAGCACGCGGGCGCCCTTGGCGATCACTTCCGGGTAGGCGCGCACGATCGCCCACCAGGCGTCGACCTTGCCGGTGGCGAAGGCGGAGGCGGCCTGGTCGGGGTTGAGGTAGACGCGCTTGACCTGGTCGACGGGGACTCCGGCCTGCTCCAGGGCGAGCAGCAGCAGGTATTCGCCGCGTCCGCCCTTGTTGACCGCGACCTGCTTGCCTGCCAGCTCCTTGATGTCCTTGACGGGGCTGCCGGCCGGGACCACCAGCCCGTCGGTCTTGGGAGCGGCCGGGTCGGTCACCCGGTCGGTGAAGGAGAAGATCTTGATGTCCTTGCTGTTGGCCAGGTAGCCGAGGACCGGCGAGATGGCGCCCTGCAGGACGTTGACGGAGCCGGAGCGCACCGCGTCGATCGTGGCGGTGAAGGAGGCGTAGCTGCCGCCCCACTCGACCTTCGCGCCGACCTTGGCCAGGCGCTGCTCGAGGATGCCGGTCTTCTTGGCGTAGGCGAGGGGTCCGGCGTTGCCGGGGTCCTGGAGCTTGAGCACCGCCGCGTCAGCGGCTCCCTGGCTGGCTCCCGCGGACGAACAGGCGGTGACGGTGACGACGAGGGCGGTCAGGACGGGCAGGAGACGATGGGGAATCCGCATATTCCCCATAATCCCGGTAGGAATTTAGGTAGTCAAGTCAGGCGATGTCTACACAAGGTGGTCGTCATAGGTCAGGACCGCTTGAAACCGGTGATTCGCCGCAGGATGTCCCACCAGAACGGCGCTCCGAACAGCAGCGCGACATAGGTGAGCAGGAATCCGGGCCAGTGGGTCCAGGTGGTCAGCCGGTCCCACCAGGCGCCGCCGTTCCACTGGACGCTGGGGTCGCCCTCGGCGGGCACCGACACGCTCACGACGGCGTTGCCGAGCGCCTGGATGAGCGCGGGCGAGCTGAGGGTCTCGGTGATGCAGCCGGCCAGGTCGCTCGACTCCCCCGGTTGGGTGCACTTGACCTTGAGCTGCTCGACCACCTCCGGCCCTCCCGACGCGGCGGCGGCGACGGCGGCGCGGTAGCCGTTGTCGCGCAGCACCGACTTGGCGAACTCCACCCCGTCGAGGCTGAAGATCAGCGTGATCAGCAGGCCGAGCACGGCCACGACCCACTTGACGTACCTCTTGTAGAGCATCGACAGGCGCTGCATCTCGGCGTCGAACCAGATCTCGACACCCTGGCGGAAGCGGTCCATGTCGCGCTGGGCGCCCTCCCAGACGCCCTTGAGGTGGCCGTGCAGCGGGCTCTTGAGCTCCTGGAGCTTGCCGAGCAGGCCTTCGACACCTTCCGGCTCGGCCGCCGCCATCTCCACGACCGCCACCGCGAACCGCTCGGGCGGGATGTTGGCGATGCTGGTCCTGCCGGTCCTGGGATGGTCGATCTCCTGCACGCGCTCGTAGAGGCGCTCGGTCATCGGAGCCGGCGCCTCCTCCGCCGCCGTCGGCGCGGGGGCGGCATCGCTGGGCGCGGGCTGGTCGCTGAACTCCGGCCGCGGGTCACGCTGGAAGGGCAGCGCGGCGAAGACGTCGCGCACCTTGGCCGGCAGCCACGACTTGCCCTGCTCGTCGCTGCCGTCCATGGTGTCGCGCAGGTAGGCCCACAGGAACTTGGAGCGGATCGACAGCAGCCTGACGAACGCCTCGTTGAGGCCGCTCACCAGCAGCGACATGAGCAGGAAGAGCATCACCAGGCCGACGGCCAGGTCCGCGTAAAGCGACAGCAAAGCGATCACCCCCGCGCCTTGATACACCCGCGGCGGGGAGCGCGCAACACTACACGCTGGCCACCTGCGCACCCGGTACACCGTGTTGCACGACGAAGGTGGCCTTGGTGCTGATGCCACCTCCGGTGACCTCGATGTAGGGCACGGTTCGGAACTCGTTGACCAGCTGGGCCGCCGTCACCGTCACCCGGCTGTAGCCGTGGAGCATGTCGCACCACTTCATGTGCGGGTTGGCGCGCATGTACTTCGCCGCGATGGCGGCCATCTCGGCCGGGTCGCGGTCGCCCATGGTCGAGATCGCGGTGCCGACGAACTCGGTGCCCACCTTCACGCCGCTGGTGTTCTCGTAGGTGGTCTCGAGGTCCATGACGTAGTTGGTGTGCCGGTCGCCGGTGACCACGACCAGGTTCTTGACCCCCGCGGTGCGCGCCTGCCCGAGGATGGCGTTGCGTTCGGCCACGTAACCGTCCCACGGGTCGGTCCAGACCACCTTGGCCGCGCTGTCGTCGCGGTCGGTCTCGGCCATCGGCAGCTGGTTGCCGACGATCTTCCAGCGGGCCTGCGACGTGGTCAGCCCGTCCATCAGCCACTGCCGCTGGGCGGCGCCGAGCATGGTCGCGTTGGGGTCGAACCGCTCGGGGCAACCGGTCGAGCAGACCGGCTGGTCGGTGCGGTACTGCCGGGTGTCGAGCATCGTGAAGTCCGCCAGCAGGCCGTACTGCAGGCGCCGGTGGATGCCGATGGAGGGTCCCGAGGGCACCTGGGTCTGGCGTAACGGCAGGTTCTCGTACATCGCCTGGTAGGCGTCGGCACGCATCCGCCGGAACACCGCGGGATCGGTGCCGTACCTGGACAGGTCGGCGGCGAAGCCGTCCTCCACCTCGTGGTCGTCGTAGGTCATGATCCAGGCCGCGTTGGCGTGCGCGTTGCGCAGGTTCGGATCCAGCTTGTGGAGGGCGTACTGCAGGCGGAAGCGGGTCAGGTCGGTGCACTTGGCGGCCATGTACGACGGCAGCGGGATGTCGTAGTGGTGCGCGGTGCTGGTGACGCCGTATTCGTAGATGTAGTCGCCCAGGAAGACCACCAGGTCGATGTCCTCCCTGGCCAGGTAGTAGTAGGCGGTGTAGCGCCCGCCCTCGTAGCTGGCGCAGGAGGCGAAGGCGAATCTCAGCTGCGAGGGCATGGTGCCCGGGGCCGGCGCGGTCCTGAACTTGCCGGCCTGCGAGATGTGGCCCCCTGACCTGAAGCGGTACCAGTAGAGGCGCCACGGCCGCAGCCCGGCGACCTCGGGGTGCACCGACCAGCCCAGTTCCCTGGTGGCGTGGACGGTGCCCCGCTGGACGACGGCGGTGAAGGCGGAGTCCTCGGCCACCTCGTACTCCACGGCGATGGGAGCGGTGCCGGACACGCCGCCCAGGCCGTCGGCGGCCAGTGGGTCGGGGGCGAGCCTGGTCCAGAGCACCGCCCCGTCAGGCGAGGGGTCACCCGAGGCGACTCCGAGAGTGAAGGGCGTGCTGGCGAAGACGGCGGCTCTGGCCGCGTTCGTCGACCACGCGCCGGTGCCGAGCATGACGGCCGCGGCGCCCGCGGCGGAGTAGCCGAGAAACCGGCGTCGGGCGATATTTCCAGACATGCTCGAACAGTCCTTGCCGCTCCGCCCGCCGTCAAGCCATCTAATACAAATTAGATTCGTGCTAGAGCCATCCAAGGCGCCGTTGACAGTAATCGGGGGTCTGTCTACGATCCCGTCTAATTCCAATTAGAAGGGTCCCAGCCGTGACACGCAGGCCGCGCCAGAGAGACATCGCCAAGCTGGCGGGCGTCTCCCAGACCACGGTCTCCCTCGTGCTCAACGGCAAGACCGCCGAGCTCGGCATCAACAGAGAGACCGAGCAGAAGATCCTCGACGCCATCCGCGAACTCGGCTACGTGCCCAACGTCACCGCCCGGGCCCTGCGCGGCGGGCGCAACGGCCTGCTCGGGGTGCACACCTTCGAGCCGCTGTTCCCGACCGGGCGCGAGTCCTACTACGACGAATTCATGATCGGCATCGAGCAGCAGGCGATCCGCTCGGGGCAGGACCTGGTGCTGTTCACCTCCATGCACCAGGGAGGCGACCCCAGTGTCTTCCGCGGCGGCCAGAACCGGCTGCGCATCGCCGACGGCGCGATCATCCTCGGCTTCGAACAGCACGACGACGAGCTGGAGCGGCTGGCCGCCGAGGGGTTCCCCTTCGTCTTCATCGGGCGCAGGGAGCGCGCCGCCGCGCTGATGCCGTACGTCACCGCCGACTACGCCCCCGCAATGGCGCAGCTCGTGGCCATGCTCCACGAGCACGGCCACCGCCGTGTCGCCTACCTGGGCCTGGCCGACCGGGCCGAGCCGCGCGTGGAGCGCCGCGAGTCCTTCGCCGCGGCCTGCGCCGAGCTGGGGCTCACCGTCACCGGGGAGAGCTTCGCCGGCCACGGCGAGCTCGACCGGGCCTGGCTGGACGGCCTGCTCGCCCGCGAGACCACCGTGCTGCTGGTCGAGAGCACCGAGCAACTGGAGGAGGTCGCCGCCCTCGGCGTCGACATCCCCGGCAGGCTGTCGGCCGTCGGCCTCGACTCCATCAACGAATCCACCCCGGTCACCCACGACTGGACCCATCTGGTCGTCGCCCGGCGCGCCATGGGCGCCCGCGCCGTCGAGCTGCTGCTCGAAGTCCTCGACGGCCGGCGCGACCTGCACTACCACGAACGGCTGCCCTGCGGCTTCGCACCCGGCGCCACGCTGAACCGCATCTCCTAGGGGGTCCCCCATGCGCACCTTATTCACCGCGGGCCTGCTCGCCCTGGTCCTGACCGCGTGCTCCTCCGCCGCCCCCTCCGGCGGGCAGCCCCCCGGCAAGCTGACCGTGTGGTTCCCCGGCAACAGCGAGGCGGAGATGAAGCTCGTCAAGGAGAGCATCGTGCCCGCCTTCGAGAAGGCGAGCGGCGCCGACGTCGAGGTCACCTACGTCGACTGGGCCGAGCTCTCGCCCAAGCTGAACGCCGCCTTCGCCGCGGGCACCGCCCCCGACGTGATCGGCCACGGCGTGGCCGCCACCGCGGACCTGGCGGCCAACGACCGCATCGAGGACCTGACCCCCTACGTGGCCAAGCTGGAGGGGCGCGCCGACCTGGCCGCCGCGCTGCCCGGCGGTCAGGTCGGCGGCAAGCAGTACATCGTGCCGCTCATCATGACGCTGCGCATGATCGTCTACAGCGGCGCCGACTTCAAGGCGGCCGGGCTCGACCCGGAGGTGCCGCCCGAGACCTGGCAGGACGTCAGGGCCGCCGCCGAGAAACTGACCGAGCGCGAGGGCGACAAGATCGTCAAGGCGGGGCTGGTGCTGCCCAGCAACCCGATCGGCATCCAGCAGTCGTACGGCACGCTCCTGTGGTCCAACGGCGGCGAGTTCCTCTCCCCCGACGGCAAGAAGGCGACCCTCGACACCCCGCAGGCGCTGGCGTCGCTGGAGTTCTTCGCCGGGCTCTACCAGGGCGCGAGCGCCGTCGACAACACCCTCGGGGCCACCTGGGCCAACTCGCCGCCCGCCGAGCAGCCGATCGTCACCGGCGCGGCCGCGATGCAGCTGTCGAACGCCGGTGACATCGTCAAGTACCAGGCCGCCGCCCCCGACCGCGACCTGCGCCTGATGCCGCCGCCCGGCTTCCACGGCCACGGCCCCCGGGCGTTCGGCGGCCCGGCCAACGGCCTGATGATCAACAAGGACAGCAGGCAGAAGGACACGGCCTGGCAGTTCATCGCCCACATGATGGGCGCCGACACCAGCCTGAGCTACGCCGAGGCGCTCGGCGCGCTGCCCGTGCGCGCCTCCTCGGTCGACTCGCCCTACATCGGCCAGAACGCCGAGCTGCGCAAGGCCGTCGAGGCGCTGCCCGTCAACCACGCCAACCCGAACGTGCCCGGCTGGGTGCGCATGCGCGACGCCATGGGCAAGAGCCTGGAGATGGCGCTGCACGGCAAGCTGCCCGCCGCCGAGGCGCTGAAGCGGGCCACCGCCGACGTGGACAAGATCATTGCGACGGGCTCCTGACCGCCGCAGGCTCTTCGGCCTGCTGTTCGTCCTCCCGGCCGCGCTGTACGTGGCGATCTTCCAGCTCGGCCCGGTGCTCTACGGCCTGGTGCTCAGCTTCAGCCGCTACAGCCCGCTCAGCCGGGAGGGCGCCGTCTTCGTCGGCCTCGACAACTACGCCGCTCTCCTCGACGACCCGGAGTTCGTCCAGGCGCTGCTGGTCACCGGGCGATACGTGCTCCAGGTCCTGCCCTTCACCGTCGGCATCGCACTCGGCCTGGCCCTGCTGGCCGGCAAGGCCTTCCGCGGGGTCGGATTCTTCCGCACCGCCCTGTACATCCCGCACATCGTCTCGCTGACCGCCGTCAGCATGATCTGGTTGTGGATCTACTCCGAGCAGGGCCTGGTCAACGACGTGCTGGCGCTGCTGGGGCTGCCCGAGCAACGCTGGCTGGTCAGCGAGGACGCCGCGCTCAACGCCGCCTCGGCGATGCGCGTGTGGAAGGCCCTCGGGAGCAACATGGTGCTGCTGCTGGCCGGGCTGCACACCGTCCCGCGCGAGCTCTACGAGGCGGCCAAGGTCGACGGCGCGGGGAGGTGGGCGCGGTTCCGGCACGTCACCCTGCCGGGCATCCGGCCGATCCTCACCTACGTGGTCGCGATGGACGTCATCTACCTCGCCCAGGGCTTCCCGGAGATCTTCGTACTCACCCAGGGCGGGCCGTACGGCAGCACCACCACGGTCAACTACCTGATCTACACCGAGGCCTTCCAGTACAACGAGATGGGCAGCGCCTCGGCCATGGCGTTCGTGCTGTTCGCCTTCATCGCGGGCTTCACCGTGCTGGTCATCAGGGGAAGGAAGTCATGAGGCGCGCGCTCGTCCTGGCCGCGGTGACCGCCGTGGTGCTCCTGCCGTTCTGGTGGATGATCAGCCTGGCCCTGACCCCCGAGGGCGACCCGATCGGCTTCGTGCCCGACCGGCCCACGCTCGACAACTTCGGCACCGCCGTCCAGGCGGCCGACCTCGACCGGGCCTTCGCCAACTCCTCCATCGTCACGATCATCGCGGTGGCCGCCAACTGCGTGGTGCCGGTCCTGGCCGGCTACGCCTTCGCCCACCTGCCGTTCCGCGGCAGCAAGGTGATCTTCTACGGGCTGATCTCCACCGCGGCCATCCCCGTCTCCGTCACGCTGATCCCGCTCTTCCTGATGGCCAAGCACTTCCCCCTGACCGGCGGCAACGACCTGCTCGGGCAGGGCGGCAGCGGGCTGCTCGACTCGCTCGGCGGCCTGCTCCTGCCGTACCTGGTCGGGACCATGAACATCTTCCTGTCCCGCCAGTACTTCTCCGGACTCGACCGCGGCTTCGCCGAGGCGGCGCGCATGGACGGCGCCGGCGAGCTGCGCATCTTCCTTAGCATCTACCTGCCGCTGGCACGCCCGCTGCTGGCCCTGGTGGCCGTCTTCTCCTTCACCGGGGTGTGGGACGACTTCCTGTGGCCGCTGGTGGTCTCCACCTCGGAGCGGAGCACCACGGTGCAGCTGGCGATCACCGTCTTCGCCTCCACCGGCAACGTCAAGTACGGCGCGTTGATGGCCGCCACCATCCTGGTCAGCCTCCCGGTCATGGCCGTGTTCCTCGCCAACCAGCGGGGATTCATCGCGGGCCTGTCCGAGGGCGGCATCAAGGGCTAACAGATTCGGGGTCACGTGAACCAGCACCAAGCAGACGTCGTCATCGTGGGCGGCGGGCTCGGCGGGGTCGCCGCCGCCCGCGCCGCGCTCCTCCTGGGCCGCAGCGTCATCCTCACCGAGGCCACCGACTGGCTCGGCGGCCAGCTCACCAGCCAGGGCGTGCCGCCCGACGAGCACCCGTGGATCGAGCAGCACGGCTCGCGCGGCTACCGCGCGTTACGCGAAGGCATCCGCGACCACTACCGGCGCGCCTACCCGCTCACCCCGTCCGCCCTCGGCGACCCGCTGCTCAACCCCGGACACGGCTTCGTCTCCGCGCTCTGCCACGAGCCGCGCGTCGCCGCCGCCGTCCTGGACGAGATGCTCTCGTCGTGGGTGGCACAGGGCCGCCTGCTGGTCCTGCGCGAGCACGAGCCGGTCGCCGCCGCCCGCGACGGCGACCGGCTGACCTCGGTGACCGTACGGCACCGCGACGGCTCCACCGTACGGCTCGGCGCAGGGTTCATCCTGGACGCCACGGAACTGGGCGACCTGCTGGAGCTGGCGCACATCCCGTACGTCATGGGCGCGGAGTCGCGCGCGCAGACCGGCGAACTGCACGCGCCGGACCGGGCCGACCCTCTCGACCAGCAGGCGATCACCTGGTGCGCCGCGGTGGAGTACCGGGCGGGTGAGTCGCACGTGATCGACGAGCCCGCCGGATACCGGCACTGGCGCGACACCGTGGACAAACGCTGGCCAGGGCCGCAGCTGTCGTGGCTCGACGTGCATCCGATCACCCTGGAGGAGCGCGACAGGCCGCTGTTCCTGCGCGACCCCGACGAGGCGGCCTGCCACGACGACCGCGGGCTGTGGCACTACCGCCGCATCCTGTCGCGCGCACTCCTGGACCGCCCCGGGTTCGCGGACATCTCCCTGATCAACTGGCCGCAGACCGACTACTGGGAGCTGCCGCTGCTCGGCGTCGACGCCCAGACCCGGCAGACGGCGCTGCGCAGGGCGCGAGACCTGACGCTCTCCTTCGTGCGCTGGATGCAGACCGAGGCGCCACGGCACGACGGCGGCAAGGGCTATCCGGAGCTGCGGCTGCGCGGAGACGTGCTGGGCACCCTCGACGGGCTGGCCAAGACCGCCTACATCAGGGAGTCGCGGCGCATGAAGGCGCTGTTCACCGTCACCGAGGCGCACGTCGGACACGCCATGCGCGGGCCCGGCGCCGGATCGGCGATCTTCGACGACAGCGTCGGCATCGGCTACTACCGCATCGACCTGCACCCCTCGACGTCAGGGCGCACCTACGTGGACATCGCGTCCTATCCGTTCCAGATCCCGCTGGGGGCGCTGGTGTCGCCGGACGTGGCCAACTTCGTGCCCGCGAACAAGAACATCGGCACCACACACATCTCCAACGGCGCCTACCGGCTGCACCCGGTGGAGTGGTCGATCGGCGAGGCAGCGGGGGCGCTCGCCGTTCACTGCCTCGACACGGGCCGCACCCCGGCCGAGGTGCGGGCTGAGCCGCGGGACTTCCAGGAGCTGCTGAGCGGCGCGCTGGGAGTCCCGCTGGCCTGGCCGGACGACATCCGCCGCGCGACGGTCGACTGAGGCCCGCCTGCGACTGAGGCCCGCCTGGTCGCGTTACCTCATCGCGACCAGGCGGCGGGCCTCCTTGATCATCCGGCTCGACCCCTTGCGCGCCGCGAGCTCCGCCAGGCCCGGCACCGACGCGACCGCGTCCGGGTGCGCACCCGCCACTCCCAGCGCGATCAGGTCGGCCAGTCCCGCGGCCGGCCGCTCACCCTCGGCCGGGATCAGCCACGCCAGCGCCCCCGCCACCACCGGCCAGAGATCGACCCCCATCCGATCGAGCTCCCGCAGCACCGGCACGGCCCTCGTCACCATGACCTGCTCGATGCGCACCAGCCTGCCCAGATGGTCACCCAGCTCGTGACCAGGCAACACCCCGCGAGCGGCCAGGGAGAGCAGCACATCACCCACCGACCCCCGCTCCCCGGGATCGTCATGGTTGAGCTGCGACATCAACACGACGGCACACGCGGCACCGAGCCCGCCGTCGGCCCCGGCCAGCCCGCGCAACACGACCGGACCAGGCGAACGCAAGCCGCCGTTGTAGAAGAAATCGGGCATCAGATGAGCCGCCGCCACCTCAGGGTCGGACGGCACCACGAAGGCCCACCACCCCGCGAACCTGCCGCGGCCGTAGCCGTACCGCTGCGGCTCGTGGAACAGGCCGTCGATCAGGTCGAGGCCGGTCCACCGCTGCGCCGCCAGGTCGGGCCAGGGCACGGGCGAGGTGAAGGAGACCCGCCCCGGCAGCGGCGCCTCGGTGAAATGGTCGCGCCCGTCGTTCATGTAGCGGACCGAGCTCTCGACCCGCGGCCGGTCGCCCGCCATCCACCCGGCGACGACCCGCCCCGCCTCGCTCCCGAGCCTGGCCGCCCGCGCGGCGTCGGCGGGATCGATGCGGCGCGGCAACCGCAACAACGCCTGCTGCAGGTCGGCACGCAGCGGCTCGGCGCCCGCCGCCTCGACGGCCTCCAGCCGGGCGAGCAGCACGCCGGGGTCGACGTGACCGCTCGACCGGGTGGGAGTGGCCAGCAGCACGGGCGGCAGGCCGGGCCTGCTGAGCGCCCGGCGCAGCTCTGCCACTCGCCGCATGATCAGCCGGTCGAGGCCGACGGCGCACGTGGGCATCGCGAACTCGGGCACGTGCCCGGTCGCCAGATCGCGGCAGGCGGCCGTGATCCAGGCCAGCGGGGTGTCGCCGCCCACCCTGCCCACCCGGCTCAACGCGTCGCGCGCGCCCTCGTCGCCGGGCTGCGCCACCGTGACGAGGGCGGCCATCAGACGTTCGATGAGCAGCCACTCCAGGACGGGGTCGATGTCTTCGCGGCGCGGCAGCAGCCACCACTCCTCGGGCATCGGGCTCAGGTCGCGGGGGTCGGTCAGGCGCTCGATCGTGGCGACGATCTCGCCGGGGGTGGTGAGAGGGGGCGGCATCGGGGGAAGCACGGGAGGAGCTGCCAGCTCCGCGTTCCCTGGCACCACGCCCGTGAGGGGAAGGCCCCCCGCCGCCACGCCCGCGGTCGCTGCCCCGCCCGCGAGCCGCATGTCGTCGGCCGCCACGCCACCTGGGTCCGTGTCCGGCGACCCGCCACCTGACCTCCCGCCACCCGATGCCACGCCACCCGGCTCCACGTCGCTCGATGCCACGTCGCCCGGCCCCACGTCGCCCGGCGATATGTCGCCCAGTGCCAGGCCCGTCGAGGCGGCGTGAGGCGGCCCCTCGTGGTCTTCTCCCCCGGCGGTCTCCGGGGTGGGGAACGACGCTGCGAAGTCGCGCCTGAGGTCCGGGGGCAGCAGGTGGGCCGCGCTCGACACGGCCTCCACCAGCCCGAGCCTGCGCGCCAGCCGTACCGCGCGATCCTGCAACTCGTAGGCCGGGTGGGCGAAGGCGGCCATGAGGGCCACGGCCGCCTCCTCGCGGTGGGAGGGCGACAGCCGGGCCGAGCGGTCGAGCCAGCCGAGCGCGGCCCTGGCGAGCTTCTTCTCCGGACGGAACAGCAGCGCCTGCCACGCCTCCCCCAGCTCGGCCGGGGTGAAGCCGTCGTGCTCGCGCAGATGATCGAGGGCCAGTTCGGCGACCGGCCCCGGCGCGACGGGCAGCAGGCACAGGTAGTCGCGCAGGAACGCCTCGTTCGAGGCGGGCTGCAACGCGTGGTGCAGCCGGACGAAGAAGCGCAGCTCCAGAGCGGTGCCGCCACGCAGGAACCGGGCGACGCACTCCCCCAGCAAGGCCTGCCGGTCGAGCCGCCCCCGCTCCACCAGGCGGCACAGCCCGCCGAGCATGCTCATGGAGTTGGCGGGGTCGTTCTCCCATTGCAGGATCTCGGCGACGCCCTGCGCGCGGAAGACGCGCGGCAGCAGCAGGTCGAGCAGCGGGTCGGCCTCCAGCACGGCGGCGACGTCGCGTTCCTGGACGCAGGCGGCGACCCAGCCGGCCACGAAGCCGTCGCCGTCGGGCGGGTCGATGCCGGTGTCGCGGATGAGCATGGCGGCCAGTTCGTAGCTGGAGTCGCGGCCGCGCAGGCGGCCGGCCAGCTCTTGCGCGAGGGTGACCTGCCAGGCCGGGTCGCGCCGGCGCACCAGGGCGAGCAGGCGGCCGGAGTCGGCGACCCGTTCCCTGGCGCCGATGAGCCCGCGCCTGGTCAGCCACGAGGCGACGGAGGTGGCGCTCTCGATGGTGCCGGCGCCCGCCGCGCGCAGCGCCTCGGCGTGGTCGCCCGCGCCGCGCCAGCTGTCGTGGAGCTGGCGCAGCTCCTTGAGCCTCCCGGGTAACTGCTTGGCGACCTCGCGCCGCTCGTCGGCGGTGAGGGTGGCGACCCTGGCCGCGACGGAGTCGGCGTCGTGCCGGTCGATGAGGTCGCGGATGTCGGTCCAGGCGCTCATGATGGGGCAGGATATCGGCCTGAGCCGACAGAAATCGCGTCAGTGGAGGAGCCAGTGGCGGCGGCCCTGGGGGATCAGCGTCCGGGGCGGAGGAAACCCGATTCCGCGGCCAGGAAGGCCCTGTCGATCGGCGCGGACGTACCGCTCCATCTCATCGTGCGGCCCGCTCAGTCGCCGTAGAAGACCCGTTCCACCACCTGGCGGGCGCGGCGGGTGACGCGGCGGTAGTCGTCGAGGAAGTCCTCCGACCCGTCGGGCGGGTAGCCGAGCGTGCGGGCGATCAGGCGGCGGTCGCGGCCGTCGGCGGGCACCATGTCGCCCGCCCTCCCCTTGACGAGCATGATGGCGTCGCGGATGCGGGAGGCGAAGCGCCAGGCCTCGCCGAGCACCGCCTCGTCGGCGGCGTCGAGCAGCCCCGCGGCGACGGCGGCGCGCAGGGTCTGGAGTGTCCTGGTGGTGCGCAGCCCCGGGTGGTCGGACGCGTGCCGCAGCTGCAGGAGCTGGGCGACCCACTCCACGTCGGACAGCCCGCCGCGGCCCAGTTTGGTGTGGAGGGCGGGGTCGGCGCCGCGGGGCAGCCGCTCGGCCTCCATGCGGGCCTTGAGCCGCCTGATCTCACGCACCGACGTCTCGGGCAGCCCGCCCTTCGGGTAGCGCAGTTCGTCGACCATCGCGGCGAACTCCGTGCCGAGCGCGGCGTCGCCCGCGCAGAAGCGGGCGCGCAGGAGCGCCTGCGACTCCCAGGGCGACGACCAGCGCGCGTAGTAGGCGCGGTAGGAGGCCAGGGTACGGACGAGGGGGCCCTGGCGTCCTTCCGGCCGCAGGTCGGGGTCGATGAGCAGCGGCGGGTCGGGCGCGGGCAGGGCCAGGAGGCGGCGCAGCTCGTTGGCGACCGCGAAGGCGGCCTCGCTCTCGTCGCCGTCGGCGTGCACGAACATCACGTCGGCGTCGCTGGCGTAGGAGCACTCCATGCCGCCGAGCCTGCCCATGGCGATCACGGCGAAGCGGGGCCGGCGGTGGCGTTCGAGGCAGACCTTGGCAATGGCGGCGTCGAGCGCGGCCTGGAGGGTGACGTCGTTGAGGTCGGAGAGGGTGACGCCGACCTGCTCGATGTCGAGTTCGCCGCCGAGGTCGGCCACGGCCGTACGGAACAGTTCGCGGCGGCGCAGGGAGCGGACGGCGGCCACCGCGCTCTCGGCCTCCTCGTGGCGGGTCACGGCGGCGGCGGCCTCGGCCGCCCACTCGGCGGGCCCGCGCCGCTCGGCGCCGGAGCCGAGCAGCGCGACCGCTTCTGGCGCGTGCAGCAGCAGGCCGGTGGCGTAGCGGCTGCTGCCGAGCACGTGCGCCATGCGTTCGGCGACGGCGGTGTCGTCGCGCAGCAGCCGCAGGTACCAGGGGGTGGTGCCGAGTTTGTCGCTGACCTGGCGGAAGCCGAGCAGGCCCGCGTCGGGGTCGGGCGTGTCGGCGAACCAGCCGAGCATGACCGGCAGCAGGGTGCGCTGGATGGCGGCACGCCTGGTCACGCCGGTGGCCAGGGCGGCGATGTGGCGCAGCGCGCCCTGCGGGTCCTCGTAGCCCAGCGCCCGCAGCCGGGCCGCGGCGGCGGTCGGCGACAGCCGGTCCTCCGATTCCGGCAGCCGGGCGACCGCCTGGAGCAGCGGCCGGTAGAACAGCTTCTCGTGCAGGCGGCGGGCCTCCCTGGCGTGCTGCTTCCAGCGCCGGGTGAACTCCCCGACCGGGTCGGTGTACTGGCCGAACGCGCGGCCCAGCCGCCGCAGGTCGGCCTCGCCCTCGGGCACGAGGTGGGTACGGCGCAGCCGGTGAAGCTGCAGCAGGTGCTCGATGCGGCGCAGGTAGGTGTAGGCCTCGGCCAGGGCCTTGGCGTCGTCCCTGCCGATGTAGCCGCCCCTGGACAGCGCGTTGAGCGCGGGCAGCGTGCCGCGGCGCCGCAGCAGCGGGTCGAGGCGGCCGTGCACCAGCTGGAGCAGTTGCACCGCGAACTCGATGTCGCGCAGTCCGCCAGGGCCCAGTTTGAGCTGCCGCTCGCCCTCGCGCTTGACGTGTTCCTCGACGCGCCGGCGCATCGCCTGCACGTCCTCGACGAAGTTCTCCCTGGTGGCCGCCGACCAGACCAGCTCGCTCGTCTCCTCGACGTAGGCCGCGCCCAGCTCCAGGTCGCCGGCGACCGGCCGGGCCTTGAGCAGCGCCTGGAACTCCCAGGTCTTGGCCCAGCGGCGGTAGTAGGCCAGGTGGCTGGCGAGGGTGCGCACGAGCGGTCCGGCGTTGCCTTCCGGGCGCAGCCCGGCGTCGACCTCCCACAGCGCGCCTTCGGCGGTGACGGCCGAGCAGGCGCGCATCATCGCCTGCGCCAGGCGGGTGCCCTGGCGCAGCGCCTCGACCTCGTCGGCGCCCTCGACCGGCTCGGCGACGAAGATCACGTCGACGTCGCTGATGTAGTTGAGCTCCCTGGCGCCGCACTTGCCCATGCCCACGACCGCCAGCCGTACGGCATCGGCGCCGGTCTCGGCGCGGCCGATCGCCAGCGCGGCCTCCAGCGCGGCGGCGGCGAGGTCGGACAGCTCGGCGGTGACCTCGGTGAAGGTGGCCTCGCCCGCCAGGTCGCGGGCCGCCAGGGCCAGCAGGCGCCCGCGATAGGCCACGCGGAGCCTGGCCAGCGCCTCCGGTTCCGCGGCCTGGATGTCGGCGGCGCCGACGGCCTCCAGCAGTTCGTCCCTGGCGTTGCGCCGGGGGCGGTCGAGGCGGTCGAGGTCGCCCGGGTGCCGGACCAGGTGCTCGCCCAGGGCGTCGCTCACGCCCAGCACGCGCAGCAGGCGGCCGTCGATCCCCGCCGCCTCGGGCGCACGCTCGGCGATCCTGGTCAGCGAGGTGAGGGCCAGGTCGGGGTCGGCGACCTCGGTCAGCACCTCCATGACCGGGTCGGGCAGCCCGCCGATCCCGGCGAGCAGGCGTTCGGCCCGCGCTGCGTCGGCGAAGCCGAGCTTGGCCAACCGGGCGGCGTTGGACTCGATCCTGGGCACCCGTCCATTGTCTACGCAGGGCGGGGAGATCCAGGAGAACCCCCGAGGACCAGATCGACGGCGCGGGCGGCGAAGGCGTCGCCGAGGGGCTCCTGGCGCAGCAGCAGCCTGGTCCAGACGGCTCCGGCCAGCAGGTCGACGACGAGCATCGGGTCGGCTCCCGGAGGCAGGTCTCCGCGTTCCCGCGCCCGCTCGAAGATCGCCTGTTCCCGGTCGAAGCGGTCGGCGAAGAAGGCCTTGGCGGTCTCGGCGAGTTCGCCGTTGCCCGCGGCCCCGGCCATCGCGGCGACGACGGCGCGCACGCTCGGCAGCGTCAGCAGGCCGATCACGTGCTCGACGAGGGCGATCAGGTCGCCGCGCAGGCTGCCGGTGTCGGGCGGGTCGAGGGCGAGCAGCTCGCTGTGCACCAGGGCGTCCCTGGCGAGGGCCGCCTTGGAGCTCCACCAGCGGTAGAGGGTCGTCTTGTTGACGCCGGACTCCTTGGCGACGCCCTCGACGGTCAGGCCGTCGTAGCCGTGTTCCGCCAGGAGACGGAGGGTCGCCTCGAAGATGCGCTCTTGTGCTCTGGGTGCCATAGTGGTCAATAATACAACGCAACGTTGCGTTGCACTCTCCTGGAAGGAGGATCTCATGTCACCGTGGGGTCTGCTGGTCGCCTGGGCCGTCCACGACGCCGAGGAACTGGCGACGATGGCCGGATGGGTCGAACGCGAACGGCCGCGGCTGGAGCGCATGTACCCGTGGATCCGATGGGATCTGCTGCGGGTCTCGCAGCGCCATGTGACGATCGCGATCGGGCTGATGGGGCTGGTCATGACGGCCGCGTGCGCCGCGGGGCCGCGCAGCCGGCTCTTCCAGACGGCGCTGGCGGGGTTCGGACTGCACGGGGTGATCCACCTGGCGCAGGGGCTGCTCACACGGGGGTACACGCCCGGATTGCTCACCGCGGCGACCGTGGTCCTGCCGTACTCCGTCTGGGCCTGGCGCAGGCTCAGGGCCGAGGGCGTGCAGGTGTCGGGCGGCCGGTCGGCGCTGTCGGGCGTGGCGCTGTTCCTGGTCGCGGTCGGCGGCGTGCACGGCATCGCCAAGCTGCTCAGCACGCCGCCCGCCGACCGCTGGTTCTAGGCCTCAGCCGCCCGCTCGCGGACGACGGCGGCGAAGCGGGTGGCGACAGGCTGCCAGGCCGCGACGAGGGCGGGTTCGGCGGCCTTGACGGCCGCGTCGAGCTCCTGCTTCCCGCCGGCCGCGGTCCACGAGGAGAAGATCTCGGGGGTCGCCTCGGGGTGGAACTGCACCGCCCACGCCGACGAGCCGATCCGGTAGGCCTGGTGGGGATACTGCGCGCCGGTCATGAGCAGCACCGCGCCCTCGGGCAGGCGGGTCATGGCGTCCTGGTGGTACTGCACGGCGACGGCGGTGCCCAGGCCGGCCAGGAGCCGGTCGGCGTCGGCGGCGGGCAGGGCGGTGACCGGGCAGGCGCCGACCTCCAGACCCGCCGCGCCGCGCTCGACGGTCCCGCCGAGGGCGAGGGTCACGAGCTGCGCGCCGAGGCAGATGCCGAAGGTGGGAACGCCGTCCTCCACGGCACGGCGCAGCAGGTCACGGGTGGCGGGCAACCACGGGTAACCGGCGTCGTCCCAGGCGGAGGCCTCGCCGCCGAGCACGATCAGGCCGTCCGCGGCCCGCTCCGGCACGGGTTCGCCCAGGTAGGGACGGACCACGTCGCAGGGGATGCCGAGCCAGGACTCCAGATAGCCGAGGCCCGCGTCGGCCTCGTGCTCGATGACGGTGATGCGCATAGTGGCTCATAGGGTATGCGCATGGACATCGATTCGGTGAACGGCCTGCGTGTGGCCAGGTTCGGGACGGGCGAGCGCACGATCGTCGCCGTCCACGGCATCACCGCCTCGCTCATGGCCTGGCAGGCGGTGGCCAGGAGGTTGCCGGACGACTGGTCGCTGGTCGCGATGGACCTGCGCGGGCGGGGGCACAGCCGCGACCTGCCCGGGCCGTACGGCTTGCCGCGGCACGCGCAGGACGTGCTGGCCGTCGCGGAGCGCTACCGCCCCGAGGTGCTGACCGGGCACTCGATGGGCGCCTTCGTCGCCGTGCTGGCGGCGGCGGAGCGCCGGTTCGGCAAGGTCGTCCTGGTCGACGGCGGGCTGCCGCTGCCGCCGCTGCCGCCGGAGGCCGACGTCGACGCGGTGATGGAGCAGACCCTGGGCCCGGCCGTCGCCCGCCTGGGGCTGACCTTCGCCGACGAGGCCGCCTACGTCGACTTCTTCAAGCGGCATCCCGCGTTCGCGGGCGGATGGAACCAGGACGCCGAGGACTACGTGACCTACGACCTGGTCGGCCCCGAGGGCGCCCTGCGCTCGCGCGCGGTCGAGGAGGCGGTACGGCAGGACGGCCGCTGGCTGCGCACCCGGGGCGAGGCGATCGCCGGGGCGCTGGAGCGCGTCTCCGCGCCGATCACGCTGCTGCGGGCTCCCCGGGGGCTGCTGGACCAGCCGGAGCCCTTCGTGCCCGACGTGCTCGTCGCGCCGTGGTCCTCGCGGGTGCGTGACGAGATGGTGGACGACTGCAACCACTACACGATCCTGCTCGACCCCCGCTGCGCCGCGCTGGTGGCCGACCGCCTGACAGCATGAAGGACGGCCCCCGTACAAGGGCCGTCCTTCGAGGAAACTAGCGGGGAACGATCCAAACGGCCTTGGCGGTGGCCACCAGGGACCCGTCGACCTCGTAGATGGCGCTCTGCCCGAAGAGCTTGCGCCCCTCGCGGCCGGTGGCCTTGCCGACGACCGAGTAGCTGCCGCCCGGGCTGACCGGACGGTGCACCTGCAGGGTCAGGCGGCCCAGCAGCGCCGACTCGCCCGGCGCGAAGTGCGCCCAGCCGGTGACGCAGTCGAGCACCGCGCCGATGATCGAGTTGGGCACGACGCCGTTCTCGACGACGGAGTGCGGGACCCGCCACGAGGCCGCGACCACGTCCGCGCCCTCCGCGGAACCGGGGAAGATGCGCAGGCCGTCGCCCGGCTCGCGCAGGCCGCAGACGAAGCACTCGGGGAAGGCGTGACCCTGCAGCCCGGCGAAGCCCGCCTCGGCGCGGGCGGCGTCGATGAGCGGCACGAACGCCGGGGCCTCCAGGTCCTCGGCCACCGGGATGGCCTCCACCAGCAGCTTCTCACCGTGCGAGAGCGAGGCGGTGTTGGCGACCTGCGACAGGCACAGGGAGGTCTCCAGCGGGGTGGGCGCGTGGAGGGTGACCTCGACGGTGGAGTGCTCGCCCAGATGCGCGTCGGCCACCGTTCCCGCGATCCAGCCGCCGTTGGCGATCCCGGCAGGGCCGCGGAACCGTTCGGGCACCGTGAGCGAGGTCTGAAGGGCAGCCGTCGTCATGCCACACCACTCCTGAAAAGGGGTCAAGTCCGGAAATATCGGTTTTGAGCGGACCGATTTTACCGGATCCCTGGTTCGTCCAGCCAAACAGGGGGTGATTGCGGGGTCGTTATGCCTGGGTAACGCCACTGTGCACACGAGACTTCCGGGCCGCCGCGTGATTTGTGACACACGGCGGCCCGGAGAGCTTCCTTCTAGTAGGACGTCGTCACGGTGACCCCGGAGAAGGCCGCCGTGCCGTACAGGCTGATGTAGCGGTATCCGGCCGCCGGGTTGGTGATCGTCAGGGTGTGGTTGTTGCCCGCGCCCGTGGCGCGCTGGGTGTAGGAGCCGGTCGTCGCCCAGGAGGCGGCGTTGTAGTACAGGTCGGCGTCGCCGGTGCCGCCGGAGACGGTGACGGTCAGGCTCGGGACGCCCGACGGGATCAGGATGTAGAAGTAGGCGTAGTTGCCCTGGGAGTGGGCGACGTTGCCGCGCTTGCAGTTCTTGCCCAGGGCGCGCGTGTCGGAGCCCGGGCACTCGGGCGTGCTGGTCACGGTGACGCTCCTGGTCGTCGTCGCGCTCGCGCCGTCGTCATCGGTGACGGTGAGCCTGACCGTGTAGGTGCCCGCGGTGCCGTACGTCTTGGACGGGCCGGCGGTGGTCGCGGTGGTGCCGTCGCCGAAGTCCCACAGGCGCGCGGCGATGGTGCCGTCGGAGTCGGTCGAGGTGTCGGCGAGGCTCACGGTGAGGCCGTTGACCGCCGAGGTGAAGCTCGCGACGGGCGCCTGGTTGGTGCCGCCGCCACCGCCGAGCGTGCCCAGCCAGGCGGCGAAGTCGGCGTCGTAGTTGCGCGACTTGAGCAGGGTGCGGGCGGCGTTCCAGTTGCCGGAGCGGTAGTGGCCGAGCACGGTGTCCATGTCGCTGCGCCGCTTCTCGATCATGTAGCGGCTGGCCAGGTAGCCCCAGCGGTAGATGCGGGTGGTGTCGTGGTCGTAGGTGGTGTCGAAGAGCGTCGACAGGGCGTAGGTCTTCTTGGCCGCCTCGGTGAGGGCGGCGTCGTAGACGACGTTGCGGTAGCCGTACGAGACGTACTCCGCGAAACCCTCGATCCACCAGATGGTCGGCGTGCTCACCCCGGCGCCGAAGTCGCCGTACATGTTGAAGCGGCCGTCGAGGTAGTGGGTGTACTCGTGGTTGAGGTTCCAGATCTGGAAGTCGGGGCGCACCCACTCGGCCTCGTAGGCGATGAAGCGGGCCTGGTTGCCGGCCGCACTGGGGTCGCCCTCCAGGTACATGCCGCCGTTGTTGGTGTCGATGCCGAAGATCGCCCCGGCGTAGGTCTGGTAGTCGGTGCTGGAGTCGAAGACGTTGACCTCCAGCGCCGCGTTGTTGTCGCCGCTGACCGGGCCGCTGTCGCGGGCGATGCCGTGGAAGTAGGAGTCCTGCCCGGCGAGGCTGGAGCAGGTGGCGGCCAGCTCGGCGGAGCTCATCTGCTGGGCGCGGATCTTCAGGGTGGCGCCGCAGGTATGGGTGATGGGCAGCGCGGCGGCGGTCAGGCGGGTCGCCAGGTCGCACAGGCCGTAGTAGGCGCAGTCGTCGTAGTAGGCGGCCATCTCGGCGACGCCGACCCACAGCGGCGCGGTCGGCCCGGTGATCTGGGTGCGCTGCAGCAGGTCGGTCAGCATCGGGCGGACCGTCGAGCGCAGGGCGGAGTGCTGGACGAAGCGGGCCAGCTCGCGGCCGGCGTTCGAGGGCAGGAAGCTGCTGTCGGTGCCGAGCAGGTTCAGGTGGCGCACGGCGAAGTCGCGCAGCGTGGTGAGCACCGCGGTGTCGCTCTGGACGGCGGCGACGAAGCCGGTCGTCTGGTGGCCGCGGAACAGCACGGTGAAGACGTTGTTGACGGCGTTGCGCATGTACCAGCCGTAGCTGCTGGTGTAGCCGGTGAGGAGGCGCTTGACGACGCCGAGGTAGCGGGCGTTCTCCTGGGCGCTGTCGATCAGGGTGACGGCCTCGCCGAGGACCTCGCCGTTGGCCTCGGTGACGCGTGCCGCGCCCGAGCTGTTGTGAAAGGCGTCCAGACCGGCCTGGATGGCGGTCTTGAGCGTCTGGCCGTAGGAGCCGACGTCCGACGGGTGGTACCACTGCACGAAGTAGCCGGCGCGCAGGTACATCACCAGCTGGAGGGTCTGGGTGCTGTTGTCACCCGGGTAGGACTGGCCGTTGTCGCGCAGGGCCCAGGCCACGGTGGCCATCTGCGATTCCCTGAAAGCCTGGCTGGCCTGGGTGCCGGTGAGCGAGAACAGCGTGTTCACGCAGGTGGTGTCGGCGGCCTTGATCGCCGCGACGAGGGCGGAGCCGGTGTTGCCGGTGAAGTTCGCGACGTCGCAGGCTGCGGCCGCCAGCGAGCGGGCCTGGGGGCGGGCGCTGTTCGCGTCGTCGTACTCTCGGCGCAGCTCCTGCTTGCTGTCGGCGGACAGCGGCGGGCGGTCCTCGGGCTTGAGCTGCTCGTGGTCGTGGTCGTGGTCGTGCGCGGTGGCGGCGGGCCTGGGCGGGGGTTCCTGGGCCGCGGCTGTCGCCGCTTGGGCCGGTACGGCTAAGCCGGCCAGGGTGAGGAGGGTGGCTAACACGATTCGCATGGAACACTCCCGGGGGGCTATGGAATGTGATGTGTAAAATTTCACATAGCTTCACCGGGAGGCAAGGCCCAATTTTCCGCGAGCTGTCAGGCGGTCAGAATGCCGGTCAGAGCCGTCCGCGACTGCTGGAGCTCGGCGATCTGCCGCTCCATCGCCTCCAGATGATCCCGCAGCAGGCCGGAGACGCACGCGTTGATGCGTGGCCCGGACGGCCCCTCGCCCTCCACGCACGGCAGGAGCTCGCGGATCGTCCTCGTCGGAACCCGCGCGTCGAGCAGCGCCCGGATGTGCGCCACCGTTTCCGGCGCGTCGGCGCCGTAATGCCGATGGCCGCCCTCGGTCCTGACAGACGCGAGCAGCCCCTGCTCCTCGTAGTAGCGCAGCAGGCGCGCGCTCACCCCGGTGTGCCGAGACAGCTCCCCGATCTTCACGGTGTGACGCTCCTCACATCGACTTGAATCTCACATCAGTGAGAAGTCCTAGCTTCTCAGCCATGACAACTCACGAGATCGACCAGACCTTCCTCCTCGGCGGCGACCTGCGCGTGAACCGCATCGGCTACGGCACCATGCGCCTCAGCGACGACCCCAGGACCCGCCCCGCCGACCAGGCCCACATCTGGCGCACCCCCGCCGACCGCGCCTCCGCCATCACCCTCCTGCGCCGCGCCGTCGAACTCGGCGTCACCCTCATCGACACCGCGGACTCCTACGCCCTCGGCGGCAACGAGGAACTCGTCGCCGAAGCCCTGCACCCCTTCCCCGGCGTCGCCGTCGCCACCAAGGTCGGCGTCGTACGGCCCAGCCCGGCCGAATGGGTGCCCCTCGGCCGCCCCGAATACCTGCGCCAGCAGACCGAACTCAGCCTGCGGCGCCTGCGCGTCGAACGCATCGACCTGCTGCAGCTGCACCGCATCGACCCCACGGTGCCGCTCGCCGACCAGATCGGTGCCCTGCACCGGCTGCGCGAGGAGGGCAAGGTGCGGCACATCGGGCTGTCCGAGGTCACGGTCGCCGAGCTGACGGCCGCCGCCGCCATCACACCGATCGCGGCCGTGCAGAACCTGTACAACCTCGCCGCACGCGGCCACGACGACGTTGTGGACCACGCGGCGCGAGAAGGGATCGCGTTCCTGCCGTTCTTCCCCATCGCCATGGGAGGCCACGCCGGGGCGGGGTCACCCGTCGCCGAGATCGCCGCCGACCTGGGCGCCAGCCCGGCACAGATGGCCCTCGCGTGGTTGCTGCACCGGTCGCCTACGATCATCCCCATTCCGGGGACCACGTCGATCGGGCACCTGGAGGAGAACGTGGCGGCGCTGGAGGTGAGGCTCAGCGCGGAGCAGTTCGCGAGGATTCGATGAGTTCTCCCGCCGGCGCCGGTCTGTACGGACATGGCCACAGTGATCGTCAGCGCGACGGTATCCCTCGACGGTTTCATCGCCCACCACGACAACACCGTCGACCCGCTCTTCGACTGGTACGGCAACGGCGAGGTGCCCATCACCATGGGCGACCCGGACAGGGTCTTCCACGTCACCCCGCAGAGCGCGCAGTTCATCCGGTCCAGCACCGCGGACGTGCGCGCCTGCGTGATCGGGCGCACCCTGTTCGACTTCACCAACGGCTGGAACGGCGTCCCGGCCGCCGGGGAACACGTCTTCGTCGTCACCCACGAGGCGCCCGGCGACTGGCCCTTCCCCGACGCGCCGTTCACGTTCGTCACCGACGGGGTCACGGCTGCGATCGCCCAGGCGCGCGCGTACGCGGGGGACGGGGTGGTGTCGGTCACCGCGGGAGAGGTGGGCGGGCAGGCGTTCGAGGCGGGAGTGGTGGACGAGATCAACCTCAACGTCGTGCCGGTGCTACTGGGGACGGGCAAGCGGTTCTTCGGCGGGTTCGGGGGGCCGCTGACGATGCTGGGGAACCCCCGGGCGGTGGTGGAGGGGGACCGGGTGCTGCATTTGATCTATCGGGTGGGAGCTACAGGACGGGCAGGTAGCGCCCCAGCTCGTACTCCGTGACCTGGCGCCGGTACTCCGACCACTCGCTGCGCTTGTTGCGCAGGAAGAAGTCGAACACGTGCTCCCCCAGCGTCTCCGCCACCAGTTCGCTCTGCTCCATGATGCCGATCGCCTCGTCGAGCGACTGCGGCAGCGGCCTGATGCCGAGCGCGCGGCGCTCCGAGCTGGTCAGGGCCCACACGTTGTCCTCGGCCGCGGCGGGCATCTCGTAGCCCTCCTCGATGCCCTTGAGCCCAGCCGCGAGGATGACGGCGAAGGCGAGGTAGGGGTTGCACGCCGAGTCGAGCGAGCGGAACTCGATGCGCGTCGAGCCGCCCTTGTGGGGCTTGTACATCGGCACCCGCACGAGGGCCGAGCGGTTGTTGTGCCCCCAGCAGACGTACGAGGGCGCCTCGCCGCCCATGCCCGCGATGGCTTCGGCGCCGCCCCACAGGCGCTTGTAGGAGTTGACCCACTGGTTGGTGATCGCGGTGATCTCGGCGGCGTGCTTGAGAAGTCCCGCGATGAAGGAGCGGCCGATCTTGGAGAGCTGGTAGTCGGCGCCGGGCTCGTGGAAGGCGTTGCGGTCGCCCTCGAAGAGCGACATGTGGGTGTGCATGCCGGAGCCGGGGTGCTCGGTGAAGGGCTTGGGCATGAAGGAGGCCCAGATGCCCTGCTCGAGCGCGACCTCCTTCATGACCAGGCGGAAGGTCATGATGTTGTCGGCGGTGGTGAGGGCGTCGGCGTAGCGCAGGTCGATCTCCTGCTGGCCGGGGGCGCCCTCGTGGTGGCTGAACTCGACGGAGATGCCCATCGACTCGAGCATCATGATCGCCTGGCGGCGGAAGTCGTGGCCGGCGCTGTGCGGGGTGTGGTCGAAGTAGCCGCCGGCGTCGATCGGCTCGGGCTTGACGCCGGGCGCGGGCCGCTGCTTGAGCAGGAAGAACTCGATCTCGGGGTGGGTGTAGAAGGTGAAGCCCATGTCGGCGGCCTTGGCCAGGGCGCGCTTCAGGACCCAGCGGGGGTCGGCGTGCGAGGGCGAGCCGTCGGGCATGAGGATGTCGCAGAAGATGCGGGCCGCGCCGGGGATCTCGCTGCGCCAGGGCAGGATCTGGAAGGTGGCCGGGTCGGGCTTGGCCAGCATGTCGGACTCGTAGACGCGGGCGAAGCCCTCGATGGCCGAGCCGTCGAAGCCGATGCCCTCGGCGAAGGCGCCTTCCAGTTCGGCGGGGGCGATGGCGACGGACTTGAGGAAGCCGAGCACGTCGGTGAACCACAGCCGGATGAACCGGATGTCACGCTCTTCCAGCGTGCGCAGCACGAACTCCTGCTGACGGTCCACGGATTCCCCTTGCGAAATAGACGGCGGTGTCTCCATACCAGCATGCCGTGTCCGTGTTTCGCACACGTTACGAGGGGGTTCTGTGAAAGACCCGGCGAAGCCGCTGACGACGCGCCTCGCTGACAAACCTCACCCACTGCCCCTAATGTGATCCAAGCAGAGTCTCGGGGGAGGCAAAATGCCTATTGACCTGCGCGATCACAAGCTCGATCGTGCGTTTGGTCATCTCGACGTGAGCGGCACGGGCGAGATCGATCGCGAGGATGTGCTGGGCCTGGGCGCCCGGCTCCTCGTGGGTTTCGGCGAGTCTCCCACCTCGCTGATCGGGCGCAGGCTCGTCGACGGGTTCGACGGGATCTGGACGGCCCTGACGCGGTCGCTGGAGCGTGACAACGACGCCCGGCTGTCGCCCGAGGATTTCCGCAAGGGCATGACGGCCGCCTTCGTCGAAGGGTCCGGCTACGACGCGGTGTTCCGCCCGGCTGTCGAGGCGGTGGCGGAGCTGTGCGACCAGAACCGCGACGGCACGATCGGCATGCGCGAGTTCCGCCTGATGCTGGGCGCGTTCGGCACCGCCTACGACGACGTCGGCGAGGCGTTCGACCGGCTCGACCGTGATCATGACGGCATTCTGACGGTCTCCGAGCTGGTGCTGGCGGTCAGGGAGTACTACACGGGCGACGATCCCCACGCCCCGGGCAACTGGCTTTTCGGGCCCCTGTGAGGGTCCCTGTGAGGGTCCCTCGCGGGGGCCCGGTGAGGGGTTTCGCACGGGTCCCTGTGAGGGCCTGCGTGCGGGGTCCTGTGCGGGGTCCTGCGCGGACCCCGGTGAAGGTCAGCGTGGAAGAGTCGAGGTCGCTGTGAGGTCGGTCCTGAAATCCCTGTCCAGTCTCATCCCGCGCAGCCGCGTCCCCGCAAGGATCGCGGCGCAGGACCTGTTGCCGCTGGTGGAGCGGGTCCCCGCGATGGCCGCGCCGTGCCGGATGCACCCGTCGGTGTACGCGATCGAGGCGGCCGTCATCGACTGGGCCCGCCGTACGGGCCTGCGCGCCGATCCCGGTGTGGGCTTCCATCGGCTGGCGGGCCGGGCGTTCGCCGAGTTCGACGCGGCGGCGGCGGCGCTGTTCGCGCAGTGGCTGACGTGGCTGTTCCATCTCGACGACGAGCTGGACGAGGGCCCGTGCCCGCTGGACATCTTCCACGGTCTGCTCAACGGTTCGGCCGAGCATCCGCTGGAGTCGTCGTTCGCGGATCTGTGGCGGGTGACGAGTTCGCGGATGAGCGACCACTGGCGTTCGCGGTTCGCCGGCCACCTGAAGATCCAGTACGACGCGTGCCGTACGGAGGCGGAGAACCGGCTGACGGGCCGCACCCCGACGCTCACGGAGTACCCGGCGCTCAGGAGGGGCACGGTCGGGCCGTACCTGTTCGACCTGGTCGAGCCGTGCCTGCGCGTGGAGGTCCCGGCCTGGCTGCACAGCAGCGAGCCGTGGCAGGAGCTGGTCGAGGCGTGCAGCGACGTGACGGCGTGGTGCAACGACGTGGCGAGCAAGCCGAAGGAGCACGGCGACCCGCACAACCTGGTGGTGCTGGCGACCAGGGAGTACGGCCTCGACGAGCAGGCGGCCACCGCCTGGGTGCTGGACCGGATCGCCGAGCGCTGTTACGACATGCACGTGGCGGCCAGGACGCTGCCGCTGGGCGACGTCGACCCGAAGACCGCCCGCGACGTCAGCAAGGTGGCCTGCGCCTTCCTGGCCGCTCCGCGCGCGCACCTGGACTGGCTGCTGGAATCAACCAGGTACGCCTGACAGGGCGTTGCCCATGGAGGTGCGGCGGTAGAGCACGCGCTTGCCGTCGCGGATGCCGACCGTCAGCCCGCTGCCGGTCAGGACGGCCAGGTGCTGGCTGACGGCGCCGGGGGTGAGTTCGACGCGGCGGGCCAGCGAGGAGGTGGTCGCCGGCTCGCCGAGCGCGAGGAGGATCTGGGCCCTGCTGCGCCCGATGAGTGAGGCGAGCGCGTCGGGGGCGGGCGGTGGCCCCTGCTCCCACAGGGTGCCCACGCCCTGCACGGGGTAGATGACGGTCGCCTGGTAGGGCATCGACATGACGGCGACGGCGGGCCAGTAGAAGGCGCTGGGCACCAGGAGCACGCCTTCGCCGCCGAGGGCCTCGCGGTTGCAGTGGGGCCGGTCGATGAGCAGCCGCTCCCCCGTCCACACCACGGCGGGGTCGAGCGCGCCGAAGAGTTCCTGGGCGCCGCCCTCGGCGAGCTGGCGTGAGCGGCGCAGCACGTCGCGTTCGAGCAGGGCGTAGATGCGCGGCCAGTATTCGGCGAAGCAGGCCTGCCAGTACGCCTCCAGGGTGTCGGCGACGCGCTGCACGCCCGCGGCGGGGTCGGCCCTGAAGCGCTCCAGCCCGGAGAGTTTCCCGATCTCGTCGAGC
Organism: Nonomuraea soli; assembly: GCF_013761175.1. Lineage (GTDB taxonomy): Bacteria > Actinomycetota > Actinomycetes > Streptosporangiales > Streptosporangiaceae > Nonomuraea > Nonomuraea soli. Next base: position 740,608 of record NZ_JACDUR010000001.1, on the reverse strand, counting down.
GCCTGCTCGGGTGGCGTGCGCCGTACTCTGGCCAGTTCCTCGTGGAAGTCCGGCAGGGGCGTGTTGGGCGGCGGGGTGATGAAGTCGGCGATGTACCCCTCGCGCGGCACCAGTTCGACGAGCTCCGACAGGTCGGGCAGGCGGCTGCGCACGGCCTTGATCCACGGCAGGTGGATGGACTGGCGCGCCGGGTCCTGGAGGGTGCGCACGCTGGCGACGAGCTCCCACAGGGGCGAGAAGGCGAACCGGATGCGCGCCACATCCTCCGCGGTCAGCACCCATTCGATGGCCATACCTTTTAATCTAGGCTAAATCGATCGCAGCGGCGACGGGCGTTTCCGCATGATGCGAGCATGAGTGCGACGACTTTCATGCAAGCAAAAGTGGGCGGGCTGCCGAAACCCTTCTGGGCGTTGTGGGGCGGCACGCTGGTCAACCGCCTGGGCACGGTGGTCTCCCCCTTCATCGGCGTGTACCTGACGCAGGGCCGCGGCATGTCGGTGGCGGCGGCGGGCCTGGTGATGGGCGTGTACGGCGCGGGCGCGCTGCTGTCGCAGCTGGTGGCCGGGGTGCTGACCGACCGGATCGGCCGCCGCGCCACGTTGACCGGGGGCATGCTCGCCACCGCCGCGACGATGATCGCTCTTGGCTACAGCACGACGTTGCCCGCCCTGCTGACCGCGATGTTCCTGCTGGGCCTGGTGATCGACGCCTACCGGCCGGCGTCGAACGCGATGGTGGCCGACCTGATCTCGCCGCACGACCGTCCCAGGGCGTACGGCCTGCTGTTCTGGGCGATCAACCTGGGCTACGCGGTGGGGATGACGGCCGGGGGGCGCCTGGCCGAGATGGGCTTCACCTGGCTGTTCTGGATCAACGCCGCGACCAGCCTGGTCTTCGCGGTGCTGGTGTGGCGGGCCGTCCCCGAGACCAGGCCGGAGTCCACGGCCAGGGGCACGGGCTTCGCGATCGTGCTGAAGGACCGGCTGATGGTCGTCTTCACGCTGGTGGTGCTCGGCAACGCGCTGGTCTACATGCAGACGGTCACGATGCTCCCGGTGGCGATGACGGAGGCCGGGCTGACGACCGGGCAGTTCGGTTTGGCGATGGCGCTCAACGGCGTGCTCATCGTGGTGGTCCAGCCTCTGGTCTCCGACCTGATCGCCCGGCTCGACTGGGCCAGGACGATGGCGCTGGGCATCGCGGTGATGTCGATCGGCTTCGGCCTGACGGCGTTCGTCACCTCGACGATGGGCCTGGCGCTGACGATCGTGGTGTGGACGGCCGGCGAGATCGCGACCGCGGGCATCGCGGGCACGGTGGTCGCCGCGCTGGCCCCCGCCCACCTGCGGGGCAGCTACTCGGGGCTGTTCGGTTTCGCCTGGGCGCTGGCCGCGGTCCTGGCGCCGCTGTTCGGCGGCGCGCTGCTGGAGATCAGCCCGATGGCGCTGTGGTTCACCGTGGCCGGGGTGGGCCTGGTCTCGGCCGCCGCCCTGCTCACGCTGGGCCCGGCGATCCGCGAGCGTGCCGCATTGAACGAGTTTTGATCGGTTGTTGGCAAATGTCCGCTAAGTTCCCCATCAATCATGGGACGGACACAGTGGGCTCGCAGCGTGGCGATCGGCATCGCCACGCTCGCCGTCGTGCTCGAACTGACCGACGTCTGGATCACCGCCCAGCTGCCCCCCTCTCCCTACACCCCCCTGCCCATGCAGCCCGAGGACATGGCGGGCACCGCCTTCCCGATCTTCGGCGCGATCCTGGTCCACCACCGCCCGCGCCTGGTGATCGGGTGGCTGCTGTCCCTGGGCGGGCTGGCGGCGGCGGTCAACATCGTGTCGGCCAACGCCGCCTGGCTGGCCGGCTCGCACCCGGCACGCTGGCCGGTCGTGGCCCTGTCGTGGCAGCTGTTCATGTTCCTGTGCGGGCTGCTGCTGCCCCTGCTCTACCCGAACGGCAGGCTGCCGTCGCCGCGCTGGCGCTGGCTGATCATCGCCGCGCCCGTGCTGTCGGCGGTGTACTGGTTCGGCACGCCTGACTGGCGCCCTCTGCTCGACCAGGCCCACCGCCTGGTGCTGGCTGTGGCGTTCCTGTCGCTGGTGCTGCGCTTCCGCAAGTCCGACGAGGCCGAGCGCAGGCAGATCCTCTGGCTGCTGGTCGCCCTGCCGTTCGTCATCGTGCCGTGGATCATCGGCGATCCGGTGTGGTGGGTCTCGACGCTGACCATCCCGCTCATCCCCGCGGCGATCGCGGTGGCGATCCTGCGCTACCGCCTGTTCGGCATCGACACCCTGATCAGCCGGGCACTGATCGGCATCGCCCTGGCCATCGTGATCGTCGGCGTGTACTTCGCGGGCGTCGCCGCCTCCAGTGTCCTGCTGTCGGGCGTCGACCAGGTCGCGGGCCTGGGCGCCGCGCTGCTGGCCGGAGTGTTCTTCCAGCCGATGCGCAAGCTCGTGCAGCGCGGCGTCGACCGGATGCTGTACGGCAGCACGGGCGACCCGGCCGCGCTCGCCGAGGAGATCAAGCGCCGCCTGCAGCAGGCCGAGCCAGCCGACGGCCTGCTCGCCACGCTGGAGGTGCTGCGCGAGGGCCTGGCCGTGACCGGAGCCGCCGTACGCCTGGACGGCGGCACCACGACCAGCGGCGACCTGACCCACACCGTCAGGGAGATCCCGCTGACCTGGCACGGCGAGCCGGTTGGAACGCTCCTCATCGGGCCGCCCGGCAAGCGGCGCTTCCCGGCCGCGCACGACGAGCGGGTGCTGGCCACGCTCACCCCGTACCTGGCCGACGCGGCGCATGCCGTACGGCTGACCACGGCCCTGCAACGCTCACGCGAGCGCATCCTGACCGCGCGCGAGGAGGAACGCCGCCGCCTGCGCCGCGACCTGCACGACGGCCTGGGCCAGTCGCTGACCGGCATGGCGATGTCGATCAACCTGGCCAGGATGACCATGCGCGACTCCCCCGACACCGCCGAGGAGCTGCTGGGCCGTCTGCGCACCGGCATGGCCGAGGTCAGCGACGACATCAGGACCCTGGTGTACGGCCTGCGACCGCCCGCCCTCGACGAGCTCGGCCTGGCCGGAGCCGCCGAGCAGCTCCTGGACGCTGCCGTGCGCACCGAGGGCGAGCTGGCGGGCCTGCCCGCCGCGGTCGAGGTCGCGGCCTACCGCATCCTGCAGGAGGCCATCACCAACGCGCGCAAACACGCGGCAGCGCGCACGATCGAGGTGTGCCTGGTGCGCGAACGCGACCGGCTGCGGGTGAGCGTCAGCGACGACGGATGCGGGCTGCCCCTACGGCCGCAGGCCGGCGTGGGACTAGGCTCCATGCGCGAGCGTGCCGCCGAACTCGGCGGCACCTGCACGGTACGGCCCGCAGAAGGGGGCGGAACGGTTGTCCACGCCGACCTACCACTCTGAGAAGCTCCTGAGCTTCCACACGCTCGGCCCCTTCCAGGTGCGCCTGCGTGACGAGACGCTCGATCTGGGCGGGCTGCGCCAGATGGCGGTGCTGGCGCGGCTGCTGGTGGCGCGTGGCCGTGCCGTACCCGTGAGCATGCTGATCGACGAGTTGTGGCCGGGCAGCCCGCCCGCGCAGGCCCTGTCGACCATCCAGGGCTACGTGTCGCGGCTGCGGCGCTCGCTGGAGCCCGAGCGCGCGCCGCGCGAGGAGGCCGCGGTGCTGGTGTCGGCGCCGCCCGGCTACGCCATCAGGGTGCCCGCCGACCAGGTCGACTCCTGGCGGCTGGAGAGCCTGGTGGTCCGTACGGCAGGCGGTCCAGAAGCCGTGTGGGCGGCGATGGAGCAGGCGCTTTCGTTGTGGCGCGGCCCGGCTCTGGCGGAGTTCGCCGACCTGCCGTGGGCGGCCAGCGAGGCGGCCAGGCTCGAGGAGCTGCGGCTGATGGCGGTCGAGCGGCGCGCCGACGCCGGCATCCAGCTGGGCAAGGCGGGGGCGCTGGTCCCCGACCTGGAGGCGCACGCCTCGGCGCACCCGCTGCGCGAGGAGGCCTGGCGGCTGCTGGCGCTGGCGTTGTATCGCACGGGACGTCAGGGCGACGCGCTCGGCGCGTTGCGGCGCGCCCGCCACTCCTGGCGCGAAGAGCTCGGCCTCGACCTGTCGGCCGCGCTGCAGCAGCTCGAAGGCGACATGCTGGCCCAGCGGCTCGACGTGCCGCCCGCGCCCGCCGCCCCGGCCGTCCCGGCGGGGGCGGGGCTGCGGGTGCTCGTCGCCGACGACCAGGCGCTGGTCCGCACCGGGATGCGGGTGGTGCTGGAGTCGGAGCCCGGCCTGGAGTTCGCCGGCGAGGCGTCCGACGGCGAGCAGGCCATCGCCGCGGTCCGCGCGCACCGGCCCGACCTGGTGCTGCTCGACATCCAGATGCCCAACGTCGACGGCCTCACCGCCGCGCGGCGCATCCTGTCGCAGCCGGACCCGCCGAAGGTCGTCATGATGACCACGTTCGGCACCGACGACAACCTGTACTCCGCGCTGCGGGCCGGGGTCAGCGGGTTCATCCTCAAGACCTCGCCTCCCGAGCAGCTCATCGCCGCCATGCGCGCCGCCGCCGCGGGCGACGCCCTGATCGACCCGGCGGTCACGACACGGCTGATCGCCTCCTTCGCCGGGCGCAGCGACCCGACGGCTCCCCCGGCGCTGGCCGGATTCGGCGACGAGGAGCTCGACCTGGTGAGGCTGGTGGCGCGCGGGCTCACCAACGCGCAGATCGCCGCCACGCTGCACCTCGACGAGCCCGACGTGGGCACGGCGATCGCCGGGCTGCTGGGGCGGCTCGGGCTGATCGAGCGGGCCCAGCTGGTCGTGCTGGCCTACGAGTCGGGCCTGGTGAAGCCCTCGTCGTGACCACACGTTCTCGCGGAGGCCTCGCCCTGCGGCTCCTCGACGGCAGGGCGCTGCGCGACATCACCTGGTGCGGGCCGGCGCCCACGGCGGCCGTGATGCTGACGGGCCTGTCGACGGTGCTGGCCGTCTGGGGGCTGGCGTACGGCTACGCGCTGCCGGAAGCCTGGCGGCCGTCCCTGGCGAACGAGGGCGCGCCCGTCATCCCCGACTTCGCCGCCGCGCTGGCCTTCCCCGCCATCGGCGCCTTCATCCTGGCTCAGCGGCCCACCTACCGGCTGGCCTGGCTGGCGGTGGCGGGCGGGCTGGGCTGCGCGGTGAAGGTCTCCATGACCACGGCGATGCTGGCCGCGGCGGCCTCGGGCGACCTGGAGCTCGCGGCGGCGCTGCGCTGGCCCGCGCACATCGGCTGGGTGATCGGCGGCGTCCTGCTGGCCGGGCTGCTGCCGCTGTACCTGCCTGACGGGAAGCTGCCCTCGCGGCGGTGGCGGTGGGTCGTGCCGTTCGCGATCGCGCTGATGGTGGTCGAGATCGTGCGCAACCTGGTGCGCCCGAACCCGCCGGACATGTCGCGATATCCCTGGCCGGAGGTGATCCCCAACCCGCACGCCTTCCACCTGTTCGGCCTCAGCGAGCCGATCCGCCTGTTCTACATGGCCTCCATGCAGGGCATGCTGGTCCTGGCGCTGATCGCCTTCGTGGTGCGCGCCCGGCGGGGCGACGCGCTGGTCAGGCGGCAGATCGCCTGGCCCGCGGCGGGCTACGTGCTCTACGTCGCCGGGATCGTGGCCGGGCCGTCGTTCTGGCTGCCCGCCCAGCTCGGAGTGATCTTCACGGCGACGTCCATCGCCTTCTCCGTGCTCAAGCACCGCCTGCTCGACATCGACGTCCTGGTCGGGCGGGCCGTGGTCGGCGGCGGGATCTTCGCCGCCGTCGCCGCCGTCTACCTGGGCGTCTCCGCGCTGGCCGGCCTGCTCGTCTCGGAGTACGACTCGCTCGCCGGGCTCGCGGCGGCGATGATCGCGGGCATCTTCTTCCAGCCCCTGCGCCTCCGGCTGCGGAGCCTGGTCGACCAGGCCATGTACGGCACGCACGGCGATCCGCGCCGCCTGGCCAGGCGCCTGGCCGCCGAGGTGGGCGCGGCCGATCCGATGCGGGCGCTCGGGGCGGTCGCCGAGGTGACGATGGACGGGCTGGGCACGGCAGGACTGGCCATCCGCGTGCGCGACGGGCGCAGCGTGGAGGTGGGGCGCGAAGGACCGTGGTCGCGGGAGGTGCCGCTCGTCTGGCACGGCGAGCCCGTGGGCACGCTGCTCGTCGGGCCGCCCGGGGCGCGCCACTTCCCCGCCGACTACGTGGAGCGCCTGATCGCCGCCGCCGTGCCGTACGCGGCCGACGTGGCGCATGCCGTGCGCGTCTCCACCGACCTGCAGCATTCGCGCGAGCACATCCTGGCCACCCGCGAGGAGGAGCGACGGCGGCTGCGCGGCGACCTGCACGACGGCCTGGCTCCCGCGCTGGCCAGGATGGCCGGGACGGTCGACGTCGCCGTGGCGGGCCTGCGCGGAGCGCCCGCCGACACCGAGCGGCTGCTGGCCGATCTGCACGCGGGCATGGACCAGGTCGCGCGCGAGGTGAGGGAGCTGGTCCACGGACTGCACCCTACTTATCGTCACTCTGACGAGAGGTGATAGGGTTCCTGATGTGGGACAGCTGCGCATTGCCCTGGCACAGACCAATCCGGTGGTCGGCGACTTCGCCGCCAACACCGCCAAGCTGATCGAGTGGAGCCGTCGGGCCGCCTCACAAGGCGCGCACCTCGCGGTCTTCACCGAGATGTTCCTCACCGGTTACCCCGTCGAGGACCTCGTGCTCCGCGCCTCCTTCGTGGAGGCCTCCATCGCCGCGCTGGAATCGGCCGCCACCGAACTGGCCGAGGCCGGACTGGGCTCGCTGCCCGTGGTCGTCGGCTACGTCGACCGGGCCGGCCTGGCACCCCGCGTCGGCCAGCCCAAGGGCGCGCCGCTCGACGCCGTCGCCCTGCTCCACGAGGGCCGGGTCGTCACCCGCAGCGCCAAGCACCACCTGCCCAACTACGGCGTCTTCGACGAATACCGCTACTTCGTGCGCGGCGACCGGCTGCCGATCTTCCGGCTCCACGGCGTCGACGTGGCCATCGCCGTCTGCGAGGACCTGTGGCAGCAGGGCGGCCCCGTCTCCGTCGTCGGCCAGGCCGGAGCCGGGCTACTGGTGGTCCCCAACGCCTCGCCGTACGAGCGCGAGAAGGACGACGTGCGGCTGGAGCTGTGCGCCGAGCGCGCCCGCGAGGCCGGCTGCGCGCTCGTCTACTGCAACGCCGTCGGCGGCCAGGACGAGCTCGTCTTCGACGGCGACTCCATCGTGGTCTCGGCCACCGGCGACCTCGTCGCCCGCGCCGGGCAGTTCCAGGAGGAACTCCTCGTCGTCGACCTCGACCTGCCAGAAGGTACGGCGGAGCCGGGCCAGACGCCGTTCGACGCAGGAGACGGCAGCATGATCACCGTGGACCGCTTCGTGCTGACGTCCGAGCCGGTCCCCGCCTACACGCCCGACCCGCCCGCCATCGCCCCGCGCATGGACGACATCGGCGAGGTCTACGCCGCCCTGGTCCTCGGCGTGCGCGACTACGTCGCCAAGAACGGCTTCGAGTCGGTCATCCTGGGCCTGTCGGGCGGCATCGACTCCGCGCTGACCGCCACGATCGCCTCCGACGCCATCGGGCCCTCGCGCGTGAACGTGATCCTCATGCCCTCGCGCTACTCCTCCGACCACTCCATCACCGACGCCGAGGAACTCGTGCGCCGCCAGGGCGTCACCTCGCAGATCGTGCCGGTCGGCGACATCGTCGAAGCCTTCGAGAAGGAGATCTCCATCTCCGGGCTCGCGGCCGAGAACCTCCAGGCCCGCGTGCGCGGCATGCTGCTGATGTCGCTGTCGAACCAGCACGGCCACCTCGTGCTCACCACCGGCAACAAGAGCGAGCTCGCCACCGGCTACTCCACGCTCTACGGCGACTCGGCGGGCGGCTACGCGCCCATCAAGGACGTGCTCAAGACCATGGTCTGGGAGCTGTCGCGCTGGCGTAACAGCAACTCCTACGACTGGTTCATGCTCGACGCCGCCGAGCCCATCCCGGCCAACTCCATCACCAAGGAGCCCAGCGCCGAACTGCGGCCCGACCAGCGTGACACCGACTCGCTGCCGCCGTACGAGATCCTCGACCGGCTGCTCGACGACTACGTCGAGAAGGACATGGGCTCGGCCGAGCTGATCGCCGCCGGACACGACCCGGCGCTGGTGGCGCGGGTGATCCGGCTCGTCGACATCGCCGAGTACAAGCGGCGGCAGTATCCGCCGGGGCCGAAGATCACGCCGAAGAACTTCGGCCGCGACCGCCGCCTGCCGATCACCAACCGGTGGCGCGAGACGCTGTGACGCCCTTCGTCAAGGACTTCCCTGACGATCCGGGCGGCGCCGAGCGTGAGTGGCGCACGCTGACATACCTGGCCGAACACGCCCCCGGCCTGGCACCCGAGCCCATCGAGTCCGACGGGACGCGGGTGGTGATGACCCGCCTGCCGGGAGTGCCACTGCGCTCCCTGCAGATCACACCCGAGCACGTGGCGGCGATGGCTGCCGCGATCAAAACGCTGCACTCCTGCCCCGCCGACGGCGCGCCCAGGCGGGCGGGTGGAGCGGACGAGCGGGGCGCTGCGACCGCGCCTACGACCTGGCCGAGATCGTCGAACACGTCTCCCTGTCGTTCCCTGCCTCGTGGTTGCTGTCGCACTTCTCCTACGACGCGGGGCGGGTGCTGGAGTTCCGGCGCCTGCTGGCCGCCTACTGGTCGGTGCGGCTCAGTGCGGAAAGACCCTGGCCGGGCGATGGAGCGGAGGCTCAGGGAGGGGGAACGATCGACAGCCGCCTTCCCAGATAGGCGCGGAGCAGCTCCTTCGTCTCCTCGATCATCTCCGGATCGTCGTGGTGCGCGCGCAGCAACGCGTCGGCCGCCTCGACGGCCGCCAGCACTGTACGGCGGAGCCGGTCGTCGAGCGGCGCTCCGAGCAGCACCGAGACCATGCCCGCCAGCTCCCCCGCGACCTCGCTGTTGTCGCCGAAGTCCATGACGGCGAAGCCGGGCACGTTCGCCTTCATGTCGAGGTATTCGGCGACGACCGTGTCGATCATCGTCTCGAGCCGGCTGACACCCTCCAGCCGCTGCTCCAGCCGCTGGCGGAAGCGCTCCAGGTTGCGCCGTGTGAGCGCCTCGGCCAGGGCGCGTTTGTCGGAGAAGTAGCGGTAGATGGAGCCGATCGGCAATCCGGTGCGCGCGGCCAGGGCGCGGGTGCTGAGCGCGTCGTAGCCGCCTTCCTCGAGCAGTTCGGCGGCGGCGTCGAGCATCTGGTTGACCCGCTCGACGCTGCGCTGCTGGACCGGTGTTCGCCTCATGCCGCAAAGAGTAGGGTCAGCCCGCCGAGGGTGTAGCACAGCATCAGCACGAACAGCGGGATCTGCCCGGCCACCGCGCGGTCGGCGGGCAGCAGGCGCACGGAGCGGTCGTGGGCGGCCACGACGCCGAGGACGTGGCCGGCGATGATGGCCAGCACCTGGACGGTGGCGATCACGCCGGGCGAGACGGGTTCCTGGTTGACCTGCGCGTCGAGGCCGAGGGCGAGGATGACCGCCCGCTGGCCTTCGATGACGAGGAGCGAGAAGTAGTGCGCCACCAGGTAGCCGATCGCGATGGGTACCAGGGAGTGGGCGAAGCGCGGGGTCAGGTCGCGGGCGCCGCCGATGAGGCCGGCCAGGCGCAGGCACGCGCCGTACAGCAGGGCGACGAGCGTGATCGCGGCGAGCAGGCCGGCGGTGCCGAGGCCGACGCGGCCGAGGGGGCCGGACTGGAGGGCGTCGACCCAGGCGGGCGCGGTGGAGAATCCGTCGTAGCCGGTGCTGCCGAGCAGGACGCAGACGGTGGCGACGAGGCCGGGCGCCGGGGCTATGGCGTCGAGGTTGTCGAAGGGGTTGCGCAGGACGAGCGCACCATCGCGTCTGCCGACGGGTGACAGGTGGCCGATGAGCGTGGAGTAGGCCTCGAACGGGTCGCCGCGCTGCAGCCACGCGTGGCCGTAGCGCAGCACGCCGGTGACCTGCGCTGTGCCGTACAGCAGGAGGAAGGCCAGGAGCGTGCCGGGGGCGGCGGGTTCCGGGGCGACGAGTTCCATCCAGGTGAAGGCCAGCAGTCCGATGGCGGCGGGCCAGTAGCCGAGGCGGGCGGGCAGCGGAGCGCGGGGGCGGTCGGGCAGGAGGCGGAAGGGGCTCAGGGCGCGCCACACCGGCCCGAACAGCAGCGACAGCGGGACGAGGCCGACCCAGAAGAGCACGTAGATCAGGTACGGCGCGGCGTTGTCGTCGGCGGGCCCGAGGATCAGCCAGCCGAGGGTGTAGACGAGACCGGCCAGGGTCAGCCACCGCAGCGCCCGCAGCGGCGGCCGTATCCGCAGGGCGCGGCCGCGGTCGGCGTCGAAGCGCGAGTCGGCCCACAGCAGTCCCAGCGCCAGGAAGGAGATCACCAGGGCGGCGAAGGCCCCGGCGTAGGCGTAGAACAGCGGGATCGGCAGATCGCTGCGGCTGCCGACCCCGTGCGCGAAGATCATTTGACGGCCACCTGCACGAGCACCAGCTTGCTGCCGTGCGTCTCGACCTCGAACACGCCGGTGAGGTCGGCGACGAAGGTGACCGTCACGGCCTGCCCGGCGGGGAGCTCGGCCGTGACGTCGTAGCCGTGCACGTGCAGTTCGTCGGCGACGTCGCTGGTGACGGTGAGGCTGACCTGCTGTCCCTTGGCCACCGACAGCCAGCCGGGCGGCGGCGAGACCTTGCCGCCGCTCACGGTGACGGTCGCGCTGGCGTCGGCGGCGCCCGTCGGCGTGCCGGTGACCACCTGGTGGCTGGTGCCGGGCCGGTGGTGGGTGTCGGACAGCGGCCCGCACCCCGCCAGGGCGAGGCAGGCCGCGAGGGCGAGCCAGGCCCTCATGCGGCCTGCTTGACCGTACGGCGGGGCCGGGGGGCCAGCACGACGACCGCCCACAACACCCAGATGCCGGTGAACAGCCCCCTGAACCAGCCCGGCCCGAGCGGGATCAGCGGGATGAGGTAGATCAGCCGGTCGACGGCGTCGGCCAGCGTGAGCACGCCCAGCAGCAGCGTGAACCACCCGAACACCGGCCGTTCCCGTCGCAGCACCGCGCCGAGCAGCGTGAGCCAGGCGCCCATCAGGGCCACCGCCGCCCCGGTGAGCAGCGTGGAGCCCGTGGCGGCCGCGAAGACGTCCAGGGCCAGGCCGACGACTCCGGCGGCAGCGGCGACGATCACCAGGCCGCGCCGTACCCGGACGGCGAACAGCACGGCCAGCAGCGCGAGCACGAGGGAGCCGCCGAGCGCGACCTGGGTCTCGACCATGCCGATCCCGGAGGCGCCGAACCAGTCGCAGCCGGCGGGCAGCCGGACGTCGCGGGCGCTGAAGTCGGAGCACAGGTAGAGCTTCATCACCTTCATCGGCTCGGCCAGCACGCGGCTGGAGCCGCCGGTCAGCCCTTCGGAGGTGCAGACGGGCAGTGCGGCAGGGCTGGAGGCGCCGGTGTCGCCCTGGAAGCAGTTGCCGGTGCCCTGGCCGTCCCACCACACGTCGAGGGTGTTGCCGGTGAAGACGTTGCCCTCGTAGCGGTTGTGGTTGGAGGTGTCGGCCTGTTTGGCCAGGTCCTCCTCGCCGCGGATGAAGGCGGGCACGCCGAACAGGTGGAATCCGGTGGTGCGGTGGCCGCTGACCTGGTTGCCCTTGAAGAGGTTGTAGTTGCCGCCCGCGACCAGCAGGCCGACGCCGGTCGGCACGCCGACCTGGGGGCAGACGACGCCGTTCTCGTAGCCGCGCTCGGCGGGCGGCTTGGAGCAGGTGCCGTCGCGCAGGTGGCGGTAGTAGTCCTCGTTGTTGTTGTAGATCTTGTTGTTCTCGAACTTGGCGTGGTTCTGCGGGAGTCCGGGGTGGTCGGGCCAGAGGCTGTCCATCGTGGCGCCGACCATGTTGTCGTAGAACTCGTTGTCGTGCGCCCAGACCGAGTCGCCGGCCGTGCCCGAGTAGCCGAGGGCGTTGTGGTGCGACTTGCAGCGCCGGATCTCCACGGCGTAGCGCTCGACGTCGTGGCCCTTGCCGTCGTTGAGGTTGGAGGCGCTGCCCGGGTACAGGCCGCCGTCGCCGTTGCCGTAGGCCTCGCAGTCGGTGTAGAGGCCGTGGTCGGTGGCGAAGGTGAGGAAGCCGTACTCGTCGGTCCAGCGGCCGAGCACCCGGTCGATGACGAATCCGTCGGTCTCGAGCACGTAGACGCCGTTGAAGGTGGTGCGCTGGGCGGTGAAGTTGCGGAAGTAGATCCCGTCGGCACGGTCGGCGCGCACGGCGTTGAGCTTGCGGTACTCCGCGTCGATGATCACGTCGGTGGGGGCGGCGCCGGTGCCCTCGATCTGCAGGTCCCGCTTGCCGAGGATGGCGACCAGGTTCTGGTTGTGCGGGCACTTCTGCTGCTGTTCGAAGGTGAGGATCTGGTAGCCCCAGTCCGACCAGCGGGCGGGCAGCTTCGCGCAGTCTCCGGCGGGGGCGGCCTGGCTGGGCTCCTCCAGGTAGAGGCCGGGCAGGATGGCGATCGTCATGCCCGGGCGGTCGACCTTGTCGACGGCTTCCTGCAGGTGCCGGGTGCCGTCCTGCTGGCAACGTTCCCACAGCTGGAGGTTGCGGGTCTTGAGCTCGGCGGGGAAGTCGGCGACGGCCCGCTCGAACGCGGCCTTGTCGCTCTTGCAGACGAGCAGGTCCGGCTCGGCCTGCCGGTGGGCGGGGACCGAGCCGGAGCCGTCGGGGATGGTGATCTCCCGCTCCTCGTGCGCGAAGGCGGCGCTCGCGGGCAGGAGCAGCCCCAGGGTCAGACCGACCAGGGCGAATAAACGGCGCATGCGGCGGAGACTAGAGCATTGTTCACTTTCTGCCTAGACCGGCGAGCACCTGATCGACGATCCGCCGCGGCAGGTCCTCGGTCAGGTCCTCGGGGTCGGCCCAGCGGGTGAACATCACCATCGGGCCGCTCACGATCTGCACGGCCAGGTCGATGTCGAGATCCGGCTGGAGCTCGCCGTTGGCGACCCCCCTGCGCAGCACCTGACGCATCGCCTCGCGCCGCGGCTCGATGGCGATGCGGCGGAACTTCTCGAACAGGTGGGGATAGCGGTCGGACTCGCTCATCGCGATGTTCATCACGCATCGGCGGTCGCTCTGCAGGGCGTCGAGCCGCATCGCCTCCATGAGCACGATGAGATCGCCGCGCACCGATTCGCCCGACAGGTGGGGCACCGGCGACTTCAGCGTGGCCAGGGCGTCGACGACCAGGTCCTCCTTGTTGGACCAGCGCCGGTAGATCGTCGTCTTGCCCACGCCGGCCCGTGCCGCGATCGCCTCGATCGTGAGCTCGGTGACGCCGCTGCCCTCGCCGATGAGGTCGAGGGTGGCCTCCAGGATGGCCTTCTCGGCCTTCTCGCTGCGCGGACGGCCCGCGGGGCGGGCCGTACCGGTCTCTGTCGTGCTCATCGCGGCCTCACACTACCGCTGGTTCCTTGGTTTCCTGCTGCTTCGGCGCGGCAGGCTCCTTGCCGGGCATCCACTTGAGCACCATCAGCACGCCCAGGAGCGTGATGCCGGCCGAGACCAGGGTGGTCAGGTGCATGCCGTCGAGGAAGGCGTCGAAGGCCGGCGGGATCAGCGCCGGGTTTCCGGTGGCCACGGTCGCCATCAGCGACTCACCCGCCGCGTGCTGCACGTCCTGCGGGAGGCCCGCGAGCGCCGGGGCGATCTCGCCGCGGTAGGTGGACGACAGCAGCGAGCCGAGCACCGCCACGCCCATCGCGCCGGCGACCTGGCGGACGGTGTTGCTCATGGCCGAGCCGACACCCGCCTTCTCCCTGGGCAGCGACTCCATGATCGCGGTGGTCGCGGGCGGCATGATGTTGGCCATCGCCGCGCCCTGCAGGAAGAAGAGCACCTCCATCAGCACGATGTTGGTGGTCAGGTCGAGCGTGGCGTACGAGGCCAGGATGCCGGTGACCACGAGCAGGCTGACGCTGGCGGTGAGCTTGGCGCCGAAGCGCTCGTTCACGCGCTGGCTGAGCGGAGCGAAGATCAGCTGGGCGGCGGCGAACGGGATCATGAGCGCGCCCGCCTCGATCGGGCTGAAGCCCCTGACGATCTGGATGTAGAAGGTCAGGAAGAACATCCCGCCCATCATGGCGAAGAAGACGATGCCCATCATGCCGATGGCGGTCGAGAACCGGACGTTGCCGAAGCTGCGCACGTCGAACATGGGGTTCGGGATGCGCCGCTCCCACCAGACGAAGGCGGCCAGCACCGCGACGCCGGCGATCGTGGGCACGAGCACCTCGGCGCTCGCCAGCGTGGCCAGCTCGCCCGCCCGGATGATGCCGTAGGTCAGCGCGATGAGTCCGATGATCGACAGGAGCACACCCACGAGGTCCAGCCTGGACGGCTTGGGGTCGCGCGACTCCGGCACGATGGTGCCGATGAGGATCATGCTGATCAGCACGATCGGCACGTTGATCAGGAAGACCGAGCCCCACCAGAAGTGCTCGATCAAAAATCCGCCGGTGATCGGGCCGATCGCCACGGCCAGGCCGACGCCGCCGGCCCAGATGCCGATCGCCTTGCCGCGCTCCTTGGCGGGGAAGACGTTGGAGATGATCGCCAAGGTCGCGGGCATGATCGCGGCTCCGCCGATGCCCATCGCCGCCCTGGCCAGGATCAGCTGCATGGGATCCTGCGCGTAGGCGCTGGCCAGGCTCGCCAGCCCGAACAGGGCCATGCCGATGAACAACATGCGCTTACGGCCGGTCCTGTCGCCGATCACGCCGAAGGTGAACAGCAGACCGGCGAAGACCAGCGTGTAGGAGTTGATCGCCCACTCGAGCTCGGCCTGGGTCGCGCCCAGGCCTTGGACGGGATCGGCGATCGTTTTCATGGCGACGTTCAGGATCGTGTTGTCGAGCACGACCGCCAGCAGGCTGAAGACCAGCACTCCCAGGATGGTCCAGCGTTTCGGGTGTCCGGCTTCCTCAGACATGGTCCCGCCTCATTCCTCATTTCGATACGCTTGAGTTTCGCAACGTGAGCGTATCGCAAGGTATTCCGATACGCAACGGGCTCGTTTCGTAAAGTCGGGGGCGCCACGGGACCGGCCTTTGCCCGGTCATGGATCCGCACTGGTCAGAGTGGCTTTTGTGACGGACGACATCGCACCAAGCCGCCGCGACGTGCTGGCCGCGGGCCTCGCCATCGGACTGACCGCCGCCTGCGGCACCTCCGGCCAGACCGGTGCGGCCGGAGGGTCCGCAGGCGGCACCGCGACCGCCACCTCGGGCGCGGTCTGCGTCATGACCCCCGAGGTCACCCAGGGGCCCTACTACCTCGACAACCAGCTCGTACGGCAGGACATCACCGAGGGCAAACCCGGCTTCCCGCTCGCCCTCACGCTCACCGTGGTCGACCTGACCGACGGGTGCGCGCCCGTCTCGAACGCCCCCGTGGAGATCTGGCACTGCGACGCGTGGGGGTACTACTCGGGCTACACCGACAAGTCACCCGGCGGACAGGTGCCCGCCGAGGACGGAACCGGCGACGAGAAGACGTTCCTGCGCGGCGTCCAGGTCACCGACGCGTCCGGGGTGGCGACCTTCACCAGCATCGTGCCCGGGTGGTACAGCCCGCGGGTCACGCACATCCACGTCAAGGTGCACCAGGGCGGTGACATCGGCAGGACGTACGACGGCGGGACCACGGTGCAGACGACGCAGATCCTCTTTCCCGACGACGTGGTCGGAGCCTACTCCGGGCTGGATCCGTACGCGCGGCACGTGCTGGAGCCGACGAAGCTCGCCGACGACCAGGTGTACGGCGAGGCGGAGCGGTCAGGGGGCGACCCGAAGGCGATGGTGCCCACACTGACGCTCCTCACGCCGTCGGTGGTGGAGGACGGGTACACGCTGACCATGACGCTGGGCGTCGACCCGGGCGCCACGTCGAAGGGCGGCGGTGGAGGAGCGCCTCCATAAGGCGCCTTGAGTCGGGGAACTCAAGCGGGGATGCTCTCCTGCACCAGCTCCTCCTCCGCCGGCGTCTCGGTCGTCGAGCCGCGGCGCCGCCAGAACGGCAGGGCCAGCAGCACCATGCCCGCCCCCACGCCGCCCGCCATCGCGAAGGCCCAGGCCGGGCCGGCCGAGTCGATGATGGCGCCCGCGATCGGCGCCGAGGCCGCGCCGCCGATGAGCAGCGCCGTGCCGTGGAAGCCCATCGCCTCGCCACGCGCCCCCGCCGGCACCCACCGGCTGAGCACGTCGACCGTCGAGGTCAGCGACGGGGCGCAGAACAGACCCGCGGGCACCAGCGCCAGCACCACCAGCCGCCAGTCATGCGCGAGCAGCGCCACCGGGATCGTGAGCAGCCCCATCGCGCCGACCAGGAACAGCGGCGAGAACCCGCGCGGCAGCCCGCCGTAGATGAACCCGCCCGCCAGGGAGTAGGCACACCAGATCGGCACCGCCAGCGCCACCCACTGCAGCGCCCCGGTGTGCTCCATCGTCGCCACCAGCGACAGCTCCGTGGCGGTGAGCACGAAGGTGGCGGCGGCGGTCGTGCCGAGCAGGGCCACGAAGGCCGGCGTGAACCAGCTGCGACGCGACACGGTGACAGCGGCCTCCCGCTGCTCGGCGGCCGAGCGCACCGGGGGGTTGAGGACGAGCAGCGCCACGCCCGAACCGGTCATGCCCACCGCGATGACCGCCATCGTCCACGTGCTGCCCAGGATCGTGGAGCCGAGCACGGCCAGGGCGGGGCCCGCCATGTAGGACAACTCCACCGACATCGAGTCGAAGGAGAAGCCCACGCGCCGCTGCTCGACGGGGACCATCGCGGTCAGGCTCTGCCGGATCACCGAGAACACCGGCAGCGCCAGCAGGCCGGCGAGCCCGGAGGCGACCACGAGCACCCAGTACGGCATGAGCCACGCGGTGCCCCAGAAGAGCGCCTGCGCCAGGGTCGTGGCGAGCAGGACGGGACGCATGCCGTACCGGTCGACGAACCTTCCCGACAGCGGCGAGCCGACGGCCATGCCGATGGTGCTGGCCATGCCCACGACTCCCGCCGCCGCGAAGCCCATGTTGAGGCCGGACGCGGGCGCGACGTGCAGGGTCAGGGCCATCGCCGTGGCGGTGGCCGGGATGCGCGCGATCAGCCCCACCAGGAGCAGGGTGCGCACACCGGGCAGTTGCAGCAGACGCCGGTAAGGTTCGATAGCCATGTTGATTGCTTACCTCCACCTCTATTGTGACGGGAGGCACCGACAGTTTCGCCACCGGATTACCTGCGCACCCAGGGGTGTTGAATCCAGTGCGACGCGTGCAATCATCAGAAACGTCCGGGTACGCCACTAGGGGCGCCTCGAGACTCATCTGGAGGGATAGTTATGTCCTCAACCAGCCAGCCGACCACCCTCTACGGCGGCAAGGCAGGGCGCAGGATCACCGTCCGCGACATCGCGGCGGCCAAGGACCGCGGCGAGAAGTGGCCCATGGTCACCGCCTACGACGCCATGACGGCGCGGGTGTTCGACGAGGCCGGCATCCCGGTCATGCTCGTCGGCGACTCCGCGGCGATGGTCGTCTACGGCTACGATTCCACCCTTCCCGTCACGGTCGACGACCTGATGCCGCTCACCGCCGCCGTCGTCCGGGGCTCCAGCCGGGCGATGGTCGTGGCCGACCTGCCCTTCGGCTCCTACCAGTCCTCTCCCCAGCAGGCTCTCGAGACCGCAGCGCGCTTCATGAAGGAGGCGGGCGCGCACGCGGTGAAGCTCGAAGGCGGCCGCCGGGTCCTGCCCCAGGTCGAAGCCCTGGTCAGCGCGGGTATCCCGGTGATGGCGCACCTCGGGCTGACTCCCCAGTCGGTCAACGCCTTCGGCGGCTACCGCGTGCAGGGCCGCGGCCAGGCGGGCGACGAGCTGATGTCCGACGCCAAGGACCTCCAGGCGGCGGGCGCCTTCTCCGTGGTGCTCGAATGCGTGCCGTTCGAGCTCGCCGAGCGGGTGACCACGTCGCTGTCGATCCCCACCATCGGCATCGGCGCCGGACCCTCGACCGACGCGCAGGTGCTCGTCTGGCAGGACCTCATGGGGCTCACCCCGCAGCCTGCCAAGTTCGTCAAGCAGTACTTCAACATGCACGAGGCGATGGACCAGGCTGTGCGCTCGTTCGCGGACGAGGTCGTGAACGGGGCGTTCCCGACGCGGGAGCACAGTTACAGCTAACCCGGGCTTGCGGAGTCCGGGCGCTGGGTCGCCCGGACTTCGTGAGTGACCTGTTCCGTTACTTCGACGGGAGGCGGTCGAGGATCTCCCTCAGGAGCACGCCGTGCTCCTGCTGAATCACCGTGACCATTCTCTCGAGCGATGTCATTCGGCTCTCGATCTTCGTCATGCGCCCCTTGATGTCGGTGACATCTGTACGTGTGCTTCTGATCGTCTGAGCCAGGGCCTCGGCTTGGCCGGGGCCCGCCCAGGTCTCGAGCACTTCCACTCGTTCGACCAAGGCGTTGAATTCCTCTCTAGGTACGCTCACTCCTCCATGCTAGCGAGCCCCCTACCGGCACACATGTGGATCACATTGACTCAGAGTTGTCAATTGATTACCAGTGTGGCCGGATCGGTGTTGGAGCCGCAGATCACCACGACCACCCTCTCTCCGGGCGCCGGAACGTACGCTCCCGACAGCAGCGCCGCGTAGGCCGTCGCCCCCGAGTGCTCGGCCGCGATCCGGTGATCACGCCAGAGCGTACGGCGAGCGTCCTCGATGGCCTCGTCCGTCACCAGCACGCTGGTCAGTGCCGTACGGCTGAGCAGGTCGAACGCCAGCGCCCCCAGCTTGGAGGCGCCCAGGGCGTCGGCCGCCACCCCGCTGACCGGCACCTGCACCGGCTCGCCCGCCTTCAGGGCGGCGTTGAGCGTCGGGATGAGCTCGGGCTCCACCGCGACGATCTTCGGCCCCCCACCGCCCGCCGTACCGGGCACGGCGCCGCTGCCCAGGGAGACGCCTGCGGCGAAGCCGCCGCCTCCCACGGCCACGAGGATCGTGTCCGTGTCGGGCGCCTGCTCCATCACCTCCACCCCGGTCGTCGCCTGCCCGGCGATGACCTCGGGCTGGTCGTAGGCGTGCACCTGCAGCGCCCCCGTCTCGGCGGCACGTTTGGCCGCGGCCTCGGCGGCCTGCGAGTAGATGGCCCCGGTCTGGGTGATCTCGGCTCCCAGGGCCCGCAGCCCCGCCACCTTGACGGGGCTGGTCACGGTCGGCACGAAGATCTCGGCCCGCACGCCGAGCCGCCGGGCGGCGTAGGCGACGGCGAGGCCGTGGTTGCCGCCGCTGGCGGCGATGACGCCCGGTTCTGGCACGTCACCGGTGAGGATGCGGTTGAAGGCGCCGCGCGCCTTGAAGGATCCGGAGTGCTGCAGCAGCTCCAGCTTGAAGGTCAGCGTCGGCGTCACCCGCAGGGTCGGGGTGCGCAGGACGTACCCCGAGATCCGCTCGGCCGCGTCGAGCGCGTCCTGAAATTTCATGCGTTGTCCAATGCCTGGGCGATGTCCTCCCACAAGTCTTCCGCGTGTTCGATACCCACCGCGAGCCGTACCGTGCCCTGCGAGATCCCTGTACGGGCCAGTTCCGCCTCGTCGAGCGCCCGGTGCGAGGTGCTGGCCGGGTGCAGCATCAGCGTCTCGACGCCGCCGAGCGAGGGCGCGAGCAGCACCAGCCGCGTCGACCGCATGAACGCCTCGGCCGCCTGCCTGCCCCCGGCCAGGTCGAAGGCGAGCACGCCGCCGGAGCCCGACAGGAGCTTGGCCGCCACCTCATGGGAGGCGTGGCCGGGCAGCCCCGCGTAGTGCACCTTGGTGACCTTCGGGTGGTCGGCCAGGCGCTCGGCGACGAGCTGGGCGTTGGCGCAGTGGCGTTCCATGCGCAGCGCCAGGGTCTGCAGGCCGCGCAGGGTGAGCCAGGCGGCGAAGGGGTCGGCGGAGGCGCCGAGCTCGATGGCGAAGTGCCAGACCTTCCGGTAGAGGGCGTCGTCGGCGAAGACCGCGATGCCGCCGACCACGTCGGTGTGGCCGGAGATGTACTTGGTCAGCGAATGCACCACGATGTCCGCGCCGTGCTCGATCGGGCGGCACAGCACGGGGGTGGCGAAGGTGTTGTCGACGACGGTGGTCAGGCCGAGCTCGCGGGCGGCGGCGCACATGGCGGGCAGGTCTGCCACCTGGCCGACGGGGTTGGCGATGGTCTCCAGGTAGACGAGCCTGGTCGCGGGGGTGGCGGCGGCGCGCAGCGCGGCGGGGTCGGTCTCGGGCACGTAGGTGACGGTGACGCCGAATCTGGCCACCAGCTCGTTGATCATCGCGGCGGTGCCGCCGTACAGGGCCTCCTGGGCGATCAGGTGGTCGCCGGGCTTGAGCAGTCCGAGCAGCACGCTGTTGATCGCGCCCATGCCGGACCCGGTCGCGATCGCGGCGACGCCGCCCTCCAGGCCCGATACGGCCTCCTCCAGGGAGCGCACGGTCGGGTTGGAGTAGCGGCCGTAGACGAACGCCCCGTCGGGGCGGCTCATGCCCTCGGCCATGGCCTGCGCGTCGTCGAAGACGAAACCCGAGGTCTGGTAGAGGGGGACGGTGATCGGCGTGCTGCCGGTGACGGGCGGCTGGGGCAGGCGGACGGTACGGGTCTCAGGTCGCATGTCTTCAGGATTTCTCGCCAAATGGCCCGATGTCAGAGCCAATCATGCAAAATTGGTCCATGAATGGAGCCAATCTGGATGACCTGGTGGACCTGCTCGGCCGCTGGGCCTCCGGTCGCGGGCCGCTCTACCTGCTGCTGGCCGCCCGCCTGCGCGCGCTGATCGACGACGGCGTGCTCGGCTCCGGCGCCCAGCTGCCGCCCGACCGGATGCTGGCCGAGCGGCTCGCCGTCGGCCGCGGCACGGTCGTGTCCGCCTACGACCTGCTCCAGCAGGAAGGCCGCGTCGTACGGCGGCAGGGCAGCGGCACGCGGGTGGCCGAGATGGACGCCGCGCCGTCGGCGAACAAGGAGGTCATCCCCAATCCCCTGCTCATGCACATCCTCAACCCGCCCGACAATGTGCGCCTGCTGACCTGCGCCGCCCCCGAGGAGCCTCCCGCGATCCTGGCCGAGGCCTACCACCACGCGGCGTCCACGATCGCCCGCACCCGCCACGACCTGGGCTACCAGCCCGCCGGGCATCCGCTCCTGCGCGAGGCGATCGCCGCCTCCTACCGCCGCCGCGGCCTGCCCACGAGTGCCGAGCAGATCATCGTGACCACCGGCGCGCAGCAGGCGCTCACGCTGCTCACGACGCTGCTGGTGAGCCCCGGCGACACCGTGCTGACCGAGTCGCCGACCTATCCGGGAGCGCTGGAGGTCTTCCGCCAGGCCAGCGCCGTGATCAGGCCCGTCGACACCGATCCCCTGAGCGGTGCGCTCAGGGGCGAGCGCCCGGCCCTGCTGTACGTCATCCCGACGGCCAGCAACCCCGGCGGCGCGATCATGGACACGGCGACCCGTCGGCACCTCGCCGGGCAGGACTTCCCGGTGATCGACGACGAGGTCTGCGCCGAGCTGTGCTTCGACGGCGAGGTGCCCCCTCCCCTGGCCGCCTTCGACGAGCGCGCGATCACGATCTCGTCCATGAGCAAGTCCGTCTGGGGCGGCATGCGGGTGGGCTGGGTGCGCGCCCCGACGCCGCTGGTCTCGCGCCTGGCCAGGCTGCGGGCCATCCACGACCTCGGGGGCGAGGTCGCCTCCCAGCTGGCCGCCGCCTGGCTCCTGGAACGTATGGAGGAGGTACGGCGCAGCAGGATCGAGCTGCTGAAGGAGCGCCACGACCACCTGTGCCGCGAGCTGGCGGCGCACCTGCCCGACTGGGAGTTCAGGCCCGCGATGGGCGGCCAGACGTTGTGGGTGCGCATCCCCCGCGGCGACGTCGACGCCTTCGCCCAGCTCGCCCAGCGTCACGGCGTGGCCATCGCCCCCGGGCGCGGGTTCGACCCCCTGGGCGCCGCGGGTGACCGCATGCGCCTGCACTTCCTGTTCGCGCGGGAGGAGCTGAGCGCCGCCGTACGCGACCTCGCCCGCGCCTGGGCCGCCTACGACGGCAGCGCCGCCAGGAGCACGCGCCATGCACTGATCGTGTGAAATCTGGGAACGTCACTGGCATGACCGTGGTCCTGCTCCACAGCCCCCTGCTCGGTCCCGCCAGCTGGTCCCCCGTCGCCGCGCTGCTGCCGGGCGCCGTGGTGCCGGATCTGAGGCGCATCGCCAGGCAGGCTCCGCCGTACTGGAACAGCGTCGTCGAGACGGTCGCGGCGCAGGTGCCCGCGGGTCCGCTGACGCTCGTGCCGCACAGCAACGCCGGGCTGTTCGTCCCGCTGCTGTGCCAGGCCCTGGAGGTCGAGCGGTGTGTCTTCGTCGACGCGCTGCTGCCTCCCGCGGAGGGGTCCGTCTCGGCGGGCAAGGACGAGCAGGTGGCGTTCCTGCGCAAGCTCGCCGACCTCGACGGCGTGCTGCCGCGCTGGACCGACTGGTGGATGGAGCCCGACGTGGCCGCGCTCTTCCCGTCGCAGGAGATCAGGAGGCGGGTGAGCGAGGAGCAGCCGCGACTGCCGCTCGATTACTTCGAGCAGACGGTGCCCGTGCCCTCCGGGTGGGACGCGCGTCCCTGCACCTACCTCTGGTACGGCCCGCCGTACGGTGACGACGCCCGCGAGGCCCAGGCACGCGGCTGGACCGTGGAGCAGATCCCCGGCCACCACCTGCACCACCTGGCCGACCCGGAGGCGGTCGCCGCGAGATTGTGAATTCCTCACTGCCGCCTGCGCCGCCGATCGCCAACGATCGTAGGCATGACAGCGATCACGGTTCGGGACCTGAGCAGGTCCTACGGAGGCTTCGAGGCGGTCAGGCGCGTCTCGTTCGAGGTGGCGCGGGGCGAGATCTTCGCCCTGCTCGGGCGTAACGGGGCGGGCAAGACCACCACGCTGGAGCTGCTGGCCGGCTTCCAGAGGCCCGACGCGGGCCAGGTGCGCGTGCTCGGCCTCGACCCCGTCAAGGACCGGCGTGCCGTACGGCGGAGCACGGGCATCATGCTGCAGGAGGCCGGGTTCTTCCCCGACCTGACGGTGAACCAGACCGCCGAGTCGTGGCGCGCCTTCGTCCCCTCGGCGCGGCCGGCGTTCGAGGCGCTGGAGCTGGCCGGGCTGCTGCAGAAGGCGGCGGTGAAGGTGCGGCAGCTGTCGGGTGGCGAGAAGCGGCGGCTCGACCTGGCGCTGGCGCTCCTGGGACGACCGAAGGTGCTGTTCCTGGACGAGCCGACGACCGGCATGGACCCCGAGGGCCGCCGCGCCACGTGGGAGGTCGTGCGCTCCCTTGCGGACGAGGGCACGGCGATCCTGCTCACCACCCACTACCTGGACGAAGCCCAGCAGCTCGCCCGCTCTGTGGCGATCATGGACAAGGGGGAGATCGTCACCACGGGCGGCATGGCCGAGATCCTGGCCGCCGGGACCGGGCGGGTGATCTTCGAGGCGCTGCCGGGGATCGACCCCTCATCGCTGCCGCTGCCGGTGCGCGTCGAGGGCGGGCGCTGGGTGTGCTCGGCCGACGACCCCGACCTGGCCGCCCAGACCCTGCTGGGCTGGGCGGCCGCGCAGGGTGTGCGGCTGCGCGGCCTCGAGGTCCGTACGGCGTCGCTGGAGGAGCTGTTCCTGGAGGTGGGTACCGATGCGTGAAACCCTGACCGTGGCCCGGTTCGCCGGGCGGCTGTACTGGCGCGACCGGGTGGTGCTCACCGTGGGGCTGGCGCTGCCACTCGGACTGGGCATCGGGCTGCCCGTCATGATGCACAGGCTCGGGGCGACGGCCGACACACGCACGCACCTCGGCGTGCTGGCGATGGTGTTCACGATCATCGCCTTCCAGCAGGCCGCCATCACCCTGACGGCCAGGCGCGACCAGCTCGTGGCCAAGCGCATGCGCGCCACCGGCCTGGGCGACGGCTCCATCCTCGCTGGGGAGATCGCCAACATCGCTCTCCAGGCGGTCGTCCAGGTCATGATCATCTCGGTGGCGCTCTGGGTGATGGGCGTGCTGCCCCCTCCCGCCCAGCCGGTGCTGTTCGCGGCGTGGGTGGTCGTGGGCGCGATCGTGCTGGCGGCACTCGGGGCGGCGTTCACCGTCGTGGTGCCGCGCGCCGAACTGGCCCCGGTGCTGGCCATGCCGTTCTTCATGCTGGCCGGCCTGGGCTCGGGCGGGTTCGGGCCGCTGATCGAACTCCTGCCCGGCTGGGTGGCGCAGGTGCTGGGCTGGTGGCCGGGCATCGCGGTCGCCGACGCCCTCGGCGAGACCTACACGGGCGGGACCGACTACCTTCCCGCGATCCTGCGGGTCGGGGCGGGCGTGATCCTGGCCGCCCTGGTTATCCACAGGGCGTTCCGCTGGGAACCCCGGCGATGACCGGGCTGGCTACCATCCCGGCATGAGCATCACCGCCCGCAGGCTGGCCATCACCGTCATCGCCGGCTTCTCCCTCCTGTATCTCACCTGGGCGACGGTCCTCTACCTCGGGCGCGGCATCCCCTGGCTGAGCGTGACCGTGGCCCTGGCGGTGGCCGGGGTCTGCGTGCCCCACTTCCTCAACATGCGGGCCGCGCTCGACGGCGCCCGCCCGCCGCTCCACCCGCTCCCCCTGCTCGTGCAGGCGGTGGCCACCTTCCTGCCCGACGCCTACCTGCCCGACGGCTGGTCAGGGGTCACCGCGCCGCTGCTGGGCGGCGCCCTGCTGGCCCTCGTGCCGCTCCGGTTCTCGATCCCGATGACGCTCGCCATGTCGGGCTACCACTTCGCGGTCCTGTTCGACAGCGCGGCGGCGTCGATGCTGCCGGCCGGCGTCGCGATCGTCACGCTCACCACCAACGCGCTCAACCTGTTCCTCGGCTCCACGGCGATCTACGCCCTGATCCGGCTGGTGCGCGTCACCGCCGAGCTCGAGCAGGCCCGCGCCGACCTCGCCGAGGCTGCCGTGCTCGGCGAGCGGCTGCGCATCTCGCGCGACCTGCACGACGGGCTCGGGCGCAGCCTGACGGCCATCGCGCTCAAGGGCGACCTGGCCTCGCGGCTGCTCGACCGCGACCCGGGGGCCGCGCGGGTGGAGGTGGCCGAGCTCGTCTCCGTCGCCCGCGAGGCCGCGCAGGACGTCCGCAAGGTGGCCAGGGGGTATCGGGAGATCTCGCTGGCCCAGGAGACACATCGGGCGGTGGCGCTGCTGGAGGCCTCGGGAGTGGAGTGCCAGGTCAACCTGGCCGCGGCGGTGTTGCCCAGGGCCTCGGAGGAGGCGCTGGCGTGGGCGGTGCGGGAGGCGGTGACCAACGTGCTGCGCCACAGCCGGGCCACGACGTGCTCGATCACCACGGTGGTGGGCGGCGGGTCGGCGCAACTGGAGGTGGTCAACGACGGTGTATCGGGTGGCGAGGCGAACAGCGGCTCGGCCGGCCCCTCACACCACGACGCGGCCGAGGCGAACCCCCGCTCCTCCTCCGTGGCCACCCGCGACGGCGGCGTGGTCGAGGCGGGCGGTGGGCTGACGGGGTTGCGCGAACGCGCCGAACAGGCGGGCGGCCGGTCGTCGGCCTGCCGCGACGGCGGCGCGTTCCGCGTACGCGTGGAGGTGCCCGCGTGATCAAGGTGCTCCTGGCCGAGGACATGCACATGATCCGCGCCGCCCTCACCGCCCTGCTCCGCCTGGAGAGCGACATCCACGTGGTCGCCGAGGTGACGCGCGGCGACGAGATCGTGCCCCGCGCCCTGCAGACCGAGCCCGACGTCGCCATCGTCGACATCGACCTGCCCGTGGTCGACGGCATCACCGCCGCCGCAGAGCTCCGGGCCAGACGGCCCCAGACCCGCATCCTGGTGCTCACCGCCATGGGCCAGCCGGGCCAGGTCCGCCGCGCGCTGCACCACGGCATCGAGGCCTTCCTGGTCAAGGACGCCCCCGGCGACCGGCTGGCCGACGCGATCCGCCGCACCGCCGCGGGCCTGCGTGTGCTCGACCCGGAGCTGGTCGCGGCGGCCATGGAGTACGGCGAGAGCCCGCTGACCCAGCGTGAGACGACCGTGCTGCGCGAGGCCGCGCGAGGCGCCTCCGCCGAGGAGATCGCCCAGCGCCTTCACCTGTCGACGGGCACCGTGCGCAACTACCTGACCGGAGCGATCACCAAGACGGGAGCCAGAAACAAGATCGACGCCATCCGCATCGCTCAGGACGCCGGCTGGTTGTGATCCCGCGCGCGGGGCAGAATCCACCGCATGAGCACTAGCCAGTGGTGGTTCTGCCTCAAGCACCAGCGGGTCGAGCCCGAGCAGGGCTGCCCGAACAAGGACCGCATGGGTCCCTACGCCTCCGAGCAGGAGGCCGCCGGGGCGCTGCAGCGCGCCAAGGAGCGCAACGAGGCCTACGACGGGAGAGACGACGAGGAGTGAGTACAGGGGTACTCATGCCAACTGCAACCGCCACCCGCACACTCGGAGATGGTCCGCCCCTTAAGAGAGGTCGCGTCATGTCGAGGTTGCGAGCTTTGCTGGAGTCGCTTCCGGAAGGTCTGGTGGTTCGAGCGGTGTCGCCGCACGCCATCTTGATCGCTGACCCGGACGCCGACGAGTTCCTCACCAAGCGGGAGAGCGCGGTTCTCGGCCTGGTGGCGCAGGGGCTGACGAACGTGCAGATCGCCAGGAAGCTGGAGATCAGCCCGCGCACGGTCGAGAAGCACGTCGAGAACGCGCGGGGCAAGCTCGGCGCCGCCAACCGCACCGAGGCCGCCCTGCTCGCCTACGGCATCACAGCCTGAGGCATCACCCGCCCACTGCGTCACAGCCTTGGGCATCACGGCCTACAGCGTCACAGTCTTAGGCACCGCCGCCTGAGGCACCACGGTCTGAGGCGCCCCGCCACGCACGTCGACCGGCCGCCCGCCTGATCCCGCGCGCCACGGATCACCGGGCGGCCGACGGCTTTCACGGCGCCAGCGCGCCCTTCCTACGCCACAGCCCGCTACGACACGCTGGCCGTACGGCAGACACGACGGCCTCACGACCTGAGAGCCGTACGGCAGGCGCGACGGCATGCGAGCCGTACGGCGGGCGCGGCGGCTCCACGGGGCGCGAGCCGTACGGCAGGCGTGAGGTGGCTACGGCACGATGGCGTAGGCGCGGACGGGGAATGTGCCCATGCCGACGATCATCGGCGGTGCCGCGTGAAAGCGGAACCCGCTGTCCGGCAGTGCGTCCAGTCCCGTGAGGTGCTCCACCAGCGCGACCCCCGCCCCCAGCAGCACCGTGTGGGCTGGACGCTCGCCCCGGGGCGGCGTGTCGTCGATGTTGAGCGAGTCGATCCCCACCAGCGCCACCTCCCGCTCCGCCAGCCACGACGCCGCCTCGGGGGCCAGGTATGGGTGCTGCGTGAAGTACTGGCCGGTGGAGAAGTGCCGGTCCCAGCCCGTGTGGATGAGCACCGCGTGCCCGCGTACGTCGAGGCCCTCGAAGAGCTCCACCCCCACCTCCCGCGTGTCGGGCTTGGCGTGGACGACGAGCCCTGGCAGGTCGGCCATGCGTTCCAGCGGCAGCCGCGCCAGGTCCTGCCCGTCGGGGTAGCGGTGGAAGGGAGTGTCCAGGTAGGTGCCGGTGTTGGCGGCCAGGCTGATCGTCCCGATGTGGAACTCGGTGCCGGGGGCGTAGACCTCCTTGGAGTCCTCGCGGCTGAGGTGGGTCCCGAGCACGGGCCCTGGCACGCCGGGGTAGGTGGTCATGCCGTCGGTGATGCGGTGGCTCAGCTCGACGATCATCGTGGTGCCTTCACTCTCGACAGTTTGATCAATGCGGCGACGCCGATCCCGGTCCAGACGACGTTGAGGATGGCCGAGGGCCAGGCGCCCTGATAGGCCGAGTTGATCATCAGGCCGAGCGCGCCGGCGAGGTTGATCAGCTGGTACGGCAGGCCGTCGCCCGACATGCGGGAACTGGAGACCATGGCGTAGCCGTACAGCAGCAGGGCCGCGCCGCCCCAGCCGATGACCGCCATCAGGATGCTCATGCCCTGATTTTTCCGAGCCTGTCAGGTCAAGCGCAAATAACGTTATCTAAATCCAAGCGTAAGCTGACCTGCATGGACATCGACCCCCGACGGCTGCGCGTGCTGCACGAGGTGGCACGGCGCGGCGGGGTCATGCGCGCCGCCGAGGCGCTGCACCTCACCCCCTCCGCCGTCTCCCAGCAGCTGGCCCAGCTGGAGCGCGAGGTGGGCCTGGCGCTCATCGACCGCTCCCAGCGCACGGTCTCGCTGACGCCGGCCGGGCGGGTGCTGGCCGGGTACGCGGAGCGGGTGGAGGAGGAGCTCGCCGAGGCCAGACAGGAGCTCACGCGTTTCACCGAGCGGCTGGCCGGGCCGGTGTCGATCGCGGCGTTCAACACCGCGATCAAGCATGTGCTGGTGCCGGCGATGCGCACGCTGGCGGCGGAACATCCGAAGATCATCCCCTTGATCCACGAGGTCGAGGGTGCCGCAGCTCTGCAGGAGCTGCGGCTGGGCGCGGTGGACGTGCTCATCACCGAGCAGGACATGTCGCTGCCCGCGCTCTCGCAGCCCTCGCTGGCCAGCCGGACGATTCACATCGATGAGTACCGCATCGTCACTCCGCCCTCGTGGACCGACAGCTACCACTCGGTGGAGCAGCTGGCCGAGGTGCCGTGGGTGGCGGGCGAGCCATCGCAGGCCTGCGGGCAGGCGCTCGAACGGCTGGCGGCGCATCACCGGTTCGTGCCGCGCAGGGTGCATGTGATCACGGAGTTCGCGCCTGTGCTGGCGCTGGTGGCGGCGGGGCACGGGGTGGCGATCGTGCCCTCGCTGGCGCTGCTCGACGTGCCGGAGGGCGAGGTGCGGGTGAGCTCGATCACGGACGTGGGGGCGCGGCGGCTCGACGTCGTGACGCGCGTGAGCCGCACGCGCTCAGGGGAGCCGGATCCCGTGCAGGCCGTGGTGATCGGCGCGATCGAGGAGGCCACGCAGGCGCTCGACGCGACACTGAAGCGCCTGACACGAGACACCGGCGTGAGCTCGACACGACACCGAAGCGCCTGACACGGGACACCGGCGTGAGCCCGGCGCGACACTGAAGCGCCTGACACGAGACACCGGCGTGAGCTCGGCGCGACACTGAGCCGGTCAGTCCACCTGAGGCCCGCTCACGCGCTCCAGCAGCCGCGCCAGCCGGTCCCGTAGCCCCGGGCGCTTGGGCATCTCGCCGGCCGCCGCGCTCACCAGGTGCTGGGCCCCGTCGAACGACACCGGCGCGTCCAAGGGCACGATGATCGCGTCGTGCGCCAGCCCCGCCAGCTCCCTGTCGCCCCCCTCCAGAGCCAGGATGGTGGCCCCGGTGCGCCGGGCGTCGTCGACCCGCTCCAGCAGCGGCACGGGCGCCTCCTGCTCGGCAACCACGAGGAGCGTCTCCCCCCGCCTGGCGGCCTCCAGCCTTTCGAGCCCGATGGCCAGGTGGGGCGGCGCCCCCGGCGGCGGGCTCCAGCGGACGAGGGTGGGCGTCAGCTGCGGCAGGTCGGCGTAGCGGGCCTCGTCGGTCAGGTGCGCGGTGAGGTGCCACGGCTCCTCGAGCGGCGTGCCGACGAGCAGGAGCCCGCCTGGTGAGCGGGTGGTCCGCAGGGCCAGTCCGAACTCCCTGGTGCGCTCGAGCCAGCCGGAGCCGGCGAGCAGGTCACGCAGGACTTCCACAGAACCTGAGTCCATCAACCCATCGTGCCTGACCGAGCCTTCCTCCGTGGGTCATTTGGGTCTTGACGAGGGGTTACCGCCGA
Source organism: Nonomuraea soli (assembly GCF_013761175.1). Taxonomy (GTDB): domain Bacteria; phylum Actinomycetota; class Actinomycetes; order Streptosporangiales; family Streptosporangiaceae; genus Nonomuraea; species Nonomuraea soli. Next base: position 710,638 of record NZ_JACDUR010000001.1, on the reverse strand, counting down.
GTAACCATCGGCTCACAATTACATGAGAGGGGCTCAACATGCGCCGTAGCGTCCTGTTCCTCGTCGCCTTCCTCATCGCCGCCCTGGGCCTGGCCCCACCGGCGCGGGCCGCCTCTCCCGGCACCGTGGTCTCGGCCCAGCCGACCACCGTCTACCTGCTGCCGGGCCAGCTCCTCAAGGTCCCGGTCAACGCCTGGAGCCTGCACTACAACTCGACCTCGGCCATCGGGCAGATCAACACCGTCAGCGGCACCCTGCTGGTCCCGAAGGCGTCCTGGCTGCTCGGCCGCCGCCCGATCATCGGCTACGCGGTCGGCACCCACGGCCTGGGCGACCAGTGCGCGCCATCGGCCAGCATGCGCGAAGGACGCGAGGCGGAGCTGGCGCTCATCAGCCTCTTCCTGCTGAAGGGCTTCGCGGTCGTGGTCACCGACTACGAGGGGCTCGGCACGCCGGGCACGCACACCTACATGGCGGGCATCTCGCAGGGCCACGCGGTTCTCGACTCGGTCCGCGCGGCCATGCGCGTGCCGGGCGCCGGGCTGTCGACGGCCGCGCCGGTCGGGGTCATGGGCTACTCCCAGGGCGGAGCGTCGGCGGCGTGGGCCGCGCAGCTCCAGCCGTCGTACGCGCCCGACCTGCGCCTGCGCGGCGTCGCCGCGGGCGGCGTGCCCGCCGACCTCAAGGCCGTCGCCGAGCACCTGGACGGCACGGCGAACTTCGGCCTGGGCGCCGCAGCCGGCGTCGGCTTCGACGCCGCCTACCCAGAACTGGACCTGGAGGCCGACCTCAACGACCGAGGGCGGGCGCTGCTGGCCGACGCGAGCGACGACTGCGTGGGCGAGCTGAGCAAGCTGGCGGGGCTGCGCTTCTCCGACCTGTCGCCGATCGACCTGCTCAACCAGCCCAAGTGGGTCGCCAGGCTCACCGAGAACCGGCTCGGCACGACGGCTCCCCGGGTGCCGATGTTCCTCTACCACGCCCAGGGCGACGAGATCATCCCGCACGCGGTCGGCGCCGCGCTGCGCTCGCAGTACTGCTCGGCGGGGGTGACGGTGCGCTGGGCGAGCTTCCCCGGCGGCAACCACGTCATCGGCGCCGTCGAGGGAGGACCGCTGGCCATCGAGTGGCTGGCGCTGCGCGTGATCGGCGTGCCCGCGCTCTCCACCTGCTGAACCACCGGCTCCGCCGTACCGGCCCACGTGCCCTCCAGCCGCCGGACCACCCGGCTCCGCCGGGGAGAAGCCACCGAACCACCCGGCTCCGCCGTACAGCCCCCCGTGTACGGCGGGGCCGGGGTCGCCCTGGCATGATCTGGCCTATGACAGACGTGACGGGACTTTCCATCGGCATCCTCGGCGGCACCGGCGACCAGGGCAAGGGTCTGGCACGGCGCTTCGCCCTCGCGGGGCACCCGGTGATCATCGGCTCGCGCAACGCGCAGCGGGCCCAGGAGGCGGCCGAGAGCATCGGCGAGGGCGCCACCGGCGCCGAGAACGCCGAGGTGGCCGCCCGCGCCGACATCGTGATCGTCGCGGTGCCGTGGGACGGGCACAAGGAGCTCCTGGAGTCGCTGCGCGAGCCGCTGGCCGGCAAGATCGTGGTCGACTGCGTGAACCCGCTCGGCTTCGACAAGCAGGGCCCCTTCCCGCTGCCGGTCGAGGAGGGCAGCGCGGCCCAGCAGGCGGCGGCGGTCCTGCCCGGCAGCCGCGTGGTGGGCGCCTTCCACCATGTCTCCGCCGTGCTGCTGCTCGACCCCGCGGTGGAGAAGGTCGACCTCGACGTGCTGGTCCTGGGCGACGACCGTGAGGCGACCGACCTGGTGCAGGCGCTGGCCGAGCGGATCCCCGGCATCAGGGGCGTGTACGGCGGGCGGTTGCGCAACGCTCACCAGGTCGAGGCCTTCACCGCCAACCTGATCGCCATCAACCGCCGCTACAAGGCGCACGCCGGCCTGCGGATCACCGACATCTGATCTCAGCCGGTCGTTCACGCTGCCGCCATCTCCGCGACCAGAAGCGTCACTACGTTTCGAGCCGTATGTCCCTTTTGGTGCAGGAGAGAACGTGAAACGCTTTCTGGCCGCCGGGGTCGCGGTGATCGCCGCGACCCTCGCCGTCCCCGACGCCCACGCGGCCCCCGCCGCGAAGATCATCGCTGACGTGGAGCTGCCCGCCCCCGCGCTGGGCGACTTCCAGCCGGTCGCCGACGACCGCGGCGTCAAGCTGGGCGGTGTGGGCAGCGGCCTGTTCCCCGCCAACCACAGCGGCGCCTTCTGGATGGTCACCGACCGCGGCCCCAACGGCGAGCTGGGCGACAAGCGCACCTTCCCGGTCGCCGACTTCGCCCCCGCGATCGTCAGGGTCGAGATCAAGAAGGGCAAGGCGGTCATCGCCAGGTCCATCACGATCAAGCAGAGCGACGGCACCCCGGTGAGCGGCCTGCCCAACAAGGAAGGCCACGAGAAGCCGTACGGCTGGGACGGCCAGGACGTCCTGCCGTACGACCCCAACGGCGTCGACACCGAGGACATCGTCCGCGACAGGAGCGGGAACTTCTGGGTGGTCGAGGAGTACGGGCCCTCCCTGCTGAAGATCGCCGGCGACGGCCGGGTGCTGGCCCGCTACGTGCCCAAGGGCATGGGGCTCAGGGGCGCCGGCTACCCCGTGGTCGAGACGCTGCCCGAGATCCTGCTCAAGCGGCAGGACAACCGCGGCTTCGAGGGCCTGGCGATCGACGGCGACCGGCTCTACCTGGCCGTGCAGAGCCCGCTGGCCAACCCCGACACCAAGACCGGCAAGTCGTCGAGGACCGGCCGCCTGCTCGTCGTGGACCTCCGCACCGGCAAGCCCGCCGCCGAGCACGTCTACCGGTTCGAGGACGCCGCGAGCTTCGAGGCCGAGCAGAAGGACCTGAAGATCTCCGGCCTGGTCGCGCTCGGCAAGGACCGCCTGCTGGTCGAGGAGCGCACCGACGCCGTCGCCCGCCTCTACGTGGTCGACCTGCGCAAGGCCACCGACGTGCTCGGCAAGGACCTGCCGCTGGAGACGGGCACGCAGGGCGTCACTCCCGTCACCAAGCGGCTCGCCGTCGACCTGGAGGCCATCCCCGGCGTCCCCGACAAGATCGAGGGCGTGGCCCTGCTCGACGCGCGCACGCTGGTCATCGCCAACGACAACGACTTCGGGGTCGGCGAATTCGGTCAGGACGGAAGGCTGAAGGATTCCGGCACAAGGAGCCGCATCCTGACGATCCGGCTTGCCGAGTCGCTCCACTAAACTCGGTCCCATGACGACAGTGCTCCAGCCAGGGCGGATCTCGCCCATGCGGAAGGTCCCCGCCCACATCGAGCGGCCGGAGTATGTCGGCAAGAAGCGGCCCAAGACCGGCGAATCCGACGTCAAGACGCCCGAGATCATCGAGCGCATGCGGATCGCCGGTCGCATCGCCGCCCAGGCGCTGCAGGAAGTCGGCAAGCACGTCGCGCCCGGCGTGACCACCGACGAGCTCGACCGCGTCGGCCACGAGTTCCTGCTCGACCACGACGCCTACCCCAGCACGCTGGGCTACCGGGGCTACCCCAAGTCGCTGTGCACCTCGATCAACGAGGTGATCTGCCACGGCATCCCCGACGACACCGTGCTCAACGACGGCGACATCGTCAACGTCGACATCACCGCCTTCATCGGCGGCGTGCACGGCGACACCGACGCCACCTTCCTGGTGGGCGAGGTCGACGAGGAGTCACGGCTGCTCGTCGAGCGCACCGAGGAGGCGATGAACCGCGCCATCAGGGCGGTCGCGCCCGGCCGCCAGCTCAACGTCGTCGGCCGCGTGATCGAGGCCTACGCCAAGCGCTTCGGCTACGGCGTGGTGCGCGACTTCACCGGCCACGGCATCGGCACCACCTTCCACTCCGGCCTCATGGTGCCCCACTACGACGACCCGTCGCTGCAGGTCACGCTGCTGCCGGGGATGACCTTCACGATCGAGCCCATGCTGACGCTCGGCACGATCGACTACGACATGTGGGCCGACGGCTGGACCGCCGTCACCAAGGACCGCAAGCGCACCGCCCAGTTCGAGCACACCATCCTGGTGACCGACTCGGGCAGCGAGATCCTCACCGCGCCCTAGCCACGACCCCGGTCAGGGTGGTGCCCTGGCCGGGCAGGTGGTTGGCCGAGACCCGCCCGCCGAGCTCGGCGAAGACGGCGCGCAGCCCGGCGAGCTCCCAGCCGGTGCCCTCGCCGTCGTCGGCCACGGTCATGCGCAGGCCGCTGGGCGACACCGTGATCGCCACGGAGACCACGCGGGGCCGGCTGAAACGTTCCACATTGGCCAGCGCCTCGCGCAACGCCCGCCTGATCCCGTCGGCCAGCCTCGGGGGGACGTCATGGTCGGGCAGAGCCCACGTCTCGACCGTGATGCCCGTGCGCGCGGACCACTCGTCGAGATCTTCCCCCAAGGTTTCGGCCAGGCTCCGCCCCCCGCGCATGCGCGTCTCATCCACCAATCGCTCGCCTTCCGTAGGTGGCGATGCCCCTCCCCCACTTGCCAGGCTACCCGCGCACCGGAAAAAGGGGAGGCCTTCGTGGCTACTCTCCCTTGTCGGCCTTGTTGAGCCTGGCGAGGTAGGCGTTGTAGGCGGCGAGTTCGACGTCGCCCTTCTCCGCGCGGCGGTCGGAGCGCCGGGCCTTGCGCTCCTCGTCGTGGTACCACTGGTAGGCCAGGGCGATCAGCACGATCAGCGTCGGGATCTCGCCGAAGCCCCAGGCGATCGCCCCGCCGTTGTTCTGGTCCTCCAGCAGCGTGCCGCCCCAGGTACGGCCCAGCTGTTCGTACCAGTCCTGCGCGATCACCGAGCCGAACATCATCAGCGCGATGCCGAAGAACGCGTGGAAGGGCATGGTGACGAAGAGCGTCAGGAGCCGCCCGACGTACGGCAGGCGGTGCGGAGCCGGATCGACCCCGATGATCACCCAGAAGAACAGGCACCCGCTGGCCAGGAAGTGCACGGTCATCACGATGTGACCCAGGTGCTCCTCCATGGCCGACTGGAACAGCGGCGTGAAGTACAGCGCGTACGTCGAGGCGACGAAGATCGCCGTCGCGATCGCCGGATGCGAGATTACCTTGACGAAGCCGCTGTTGAGGATCACCGTCAGCCACTCGCGCGGCCCCCGGTCGCCCCGCTTGGCGGCGGGCTTCAGCGCCCGCAGCGCCAGCGTCATCGGGGCGCCCAGCACCAGGAAGATCGGTACCACCATGGTCAGCGTCATGTGCTCGACCATGTGGGCGCTGAACATCACCATGGCGTAGCGGGCCAGGCCGCTCTGCGTGGCCACGACCAGGATGGCCACACCGACGAACCAGGAGATCGTGCGGCCCCACGGCCACGCGTCGCCCCGCCTGACCAGCCGGACGACACCCGCGGCGTACAGCCCGCCGAGCAGCGCCGCGATCGAGGCCGTGAACAGGTCGAACCGCCACAGGCTCGCCAGGTTGGCCGCCGAGATCTCCGGCGGCATCAGGAAGCCCAGCAGCTCGAAGGCACGATCGGCGGGCAGGTCGACCACCGGCGGAGGGGTGCGCGACAACACCACCGCCAGGCCCATCGTCGCCGCCATCAGCACGACCTCGCCGACCGCCAGCCTGACGAACGCCTGCTGCGAACCCTTGCCGAGCTGGGCGAGCGTCGAACGACGGTGCCACCACCCGGCATAACCCAGCAGGACGAAAGCGGCGATCTTGGCGACGATCAGCATGCCGTACGAGGAGGTCCAGAGGTCGTCGACCGCCGCGAGCCTGGCCAGCACGCTGAACAGGCCCGACAGCCCGACCAGGATGTAGGCCCAGAGCGCCATGCGGGAGAAGCGGTCGGCCGCGATCTCCAGCTGCGGCCCCTTGCGCAGCGCGTGGAACGACAGCACCGCGAGGCCGCCCACCCACAACGCGATGCCCACGACGTGGGCGGCCAGGCCGGAAATGGCCATGTCGTGGTTGGGCGAGCTGGCCGCGTGGCCCGTCAGCGACGGCGGCAACATCGTCGCGATCGCCAGCACCAGCAGCCCGCCGGCCGCGCCCACCGTGATCGCGCCGCGCGAGAACAGGGCGATGGCCAGCGCGAACAGCACCACGAGCGTCAACCCGATGCCCTGCGGTGTCTGGCTGGCGTAACTGGTCAGATAATCCTGCACCACGACCGGCAGCGGGTCGGGGAAGGTGTCGGCCGCCCCGAACAGCAGCGTCGCCGCCGCGCCCGCCGCCCACACCACGGCCGACCACGAAGCCGCCTTCACATACCCCTGCGCGGTGGCGCCGAGCATGCCCTTGTCACTGGGGAAGAACGCGGCCGCCGCCATCAGCAGACCCACCGTCAGCGCGCCGGCCACATCCATGACCAGCCTCGAGACCGGCAGCGCCCACCGCACGAAGGCGTCGGCCGTCGGCAGCCCCGGGATGATCCTCGGGAACGCCGCCCCGCCCAGGACCATCGCCAGCGCCAGACCGGCCAGCGCGGCCGCGCCCGCGACCAGCCCGAGCCGCGCCGCCCGGCTCATGGCTTGGCTTTCCGCGCGCTGATCAGGAACCCGATGCCGATGCCCACGAGCGCGCCGACCACGACGATCAGCCACACCGGGAACCCGCCGCCCTCCTGACCCTGCTCGGCACTCGCCTGCTCGGCACTCGCCTGCTCGGTCGCCGTCGCCTGCGCCTGCGTCGGCGTGCCGACCGGCGTCGCCGCGGCGCTCGCGCTCGCCTCCGGAGTGGCGCTCTCGCTCGGCTCGGCCTTGGGCGCGCCCTTGACCGTGAACGGCACCTCACCCTCGATCGGGTGACCGTCGGAGGAGACGACGCGGTAGGCGATGGTGTACGCGCCGTCGGGCAACGTCTCCGTCAGCGCCTGCGTGACCCACCTGCCGTCGAGCTCCGGCTTGCCGTCCTGGAACGCCTTGCCGCCCGCGTCGCGCACGATCACGTACGGCATGCGGACCCTGGCGTTGAACTCGAGCTTGACCTGCTCCACCTTCTCGACGGTGGAGTCCTTCTTGGGGTCGCTGCCCTTGAGGGTGTCGTGCGCCAGCGCGGGGGTGGCGACGCCGAGGGCCAGCAGGGCAGCGAGAAGCGCGGTGAGTGCCGCGAGCGGGGATCTCTTCATGGCACCCCCAAGGCTACCCACGGCACCACCCGGTCTGGACGTCGCTACAGGCCTGCCGCCGCCAGCGCCTTCTGGTAGGCGTCCACGGCACCGTCGGAGTCGCCGAGCAGTTCAGAGGTCTCGGCAGCGGCGAACCAGTATTCGACGGCGATGTCGGCCTTCTCCATGGTGAAGAGCACGTCGCGGGCGAGGCTGAGCTCGCGGGCCGCCTCCTCCGCGTGGTTCTGCAGGCCGTACGCGCGGCTCTTCAGCAGGTGCGCCTCGGTAGCGAGGATCTGCGCCGAGTCGGGCAGCAGGGTCAGACCCTCCTCGGCGAAGCTGATCGCCGTGTCGAGGCGTCCGGACATGATCTCGGCGCGCGATCGCTCCAGCCGGGCGTTGGCCTGTTCGAAGGCGGTGGCCGGCGACTCGGAGAAGATCTGCATGGCCCGCTCGAGGAACTCGATCGCGCGGGACGTCTGCTCCGGCCGCAACCGGAGGTAGAGGTTGGCGACGGTCACGTGCATGGCGCCAGAGAAGCGGGAGGGCCCGTTCTCCACCTGCACGGCCAGCGCCTTCTCCGCGAAGTTCAGCGCCTCGCCGCCGTGTCCCGTGCGCCGGGCGGTGTAGGCGGCGTTCCAGTTCGCCGCGACCAGCGCGCGCGGCGAGCCCAGCGCCTCGGCGGCGTCGAGCAGTTCGGCGACGAACTGACGGGCGCGCAGCAGGTCGCCCCGCTCCCAGTAAGCCGCCAGCAGAGTGGCGCCGAGCTCGACATACGCGTCGGACCACGCCGAGCGGGACGCCAGAGTGGACTCGGCCACCTCGACAGACTCGGTCAGACGTCCGCTGACCCTGTAAAGGCGGCACAGCGACTTGGCGAGTTCGATCTGCTGCTCGTCGGAAAGCTGCTCGCCCTGAAGCCTGCGGAAGATGACGATGGCCTCTTTCTGCTCTCCACATGCCTCGTGTGCGCGGGCGAGCCCGAATTCCGCGGATTGACGCAGGGCAGTCAGACCTGTCAGATTACTGTCCGCCAAAAGCTCCACGAATCGGACACGAGCTTCGAAGGCTTCGCCATTCTCCAGCGCGAGATCGGCATAGCCCAGTGCCAGTTCGAGGTCGCGCATCTGCTCCGCGGTCACGCCGTTGAGCAGATACGACAACGAGCAATCGAGCTTCTGGGCCAGAAGTTCGAGGACGGAGGGAGTCGGAGTGCGCTTACCACTTTCGATCAATGAGATATAGCTGTCGGACAGTTCGGGATGAGCAAGTTGCGCCTGAGACAGACCGCGCTGGCGCCGAACCGTCTTAATTCGCAGTCCGACCAAGTCAGATGTGGCCACCGCTTCCACTCCCTGAGAAGATAGTCCCAGCAACTCACCTGGCGAGGGAGAACCCCCCATGCGCAAGCGCATTGCCCTGTCCGCGCTCATTGCCGCCGTCGCGGCTCTGGTAACACTTGGTGGCAATAGTACGACCGCACACGCCACCGTGTCCCCCCTGAGTGCATACGCGGACTCGCCCTGCTGTTGACCACCGCTTGGCGCACCCCGTGAAGGTGCGCCAAGCGCACCTGGCGGGTCCCGGCTCTGACCAAGCCGAGACCGGCCAGGGTAGGCGAGAGCTCTACATTTCAACTACATGACCGCAGACACTTACCTGTGGTCGGTGATGCCGTTAGGCTGCGGTTCCGATCTCCCCCAGCCACCGCGGAGCACCTCGTTGTCTGGCATCGTCTTCGTTCGACTCCTGGGTCAGGTCACCGCGCTCAGGAAGTCGGCCGCCGTCGCCCTGGGCTCGCCCCGCCAGCGTGCGGTTCTGGCGATCCTGGCGACGAACGCAGGCCAGGTCGTCCCCACCGATCGCCTGATCGATGATCTGTGGGGGGAGCGGGTTCCGAGGAGCGCCCTCCAGAACCTCCACACCTATGTGGCCGGTCTGAGGCGCGCGCTGGAACCCGACCGGGGGCCGCGGGCGCCCGCCGCCCTGCTCGTCGCGGCCCCACAGGGCTACCGGCTCGACCTCGATCCGCGCGACGTCGACTCCCTCCTGTACGACGCCTATCTCCATGAGGCCAGGCAGCTCCCGGCCGAGGCCGCCCTCGCGCTGGTGGAACGCGCCGGACGCCTGTGGCGCGGCACTCCGCTCTGCGGGTTACCCGGTCCCTTCGCGGAAGCCGAGCGCACGCGCCTCGAGGAGCTTCACCTGCGGGTGGCCGAGACGCGGGGACAGCTCCTGCTCGATCTCCAGCGACCCGACGACGCCATCGACGATCTCAGCGGGCGTATCCGCCTGCACCCCCTGCGCGAGCGGCTGCGCGAGCTGCTCATGGTGGCGTTGCACCAGGCGGGACGGACCGCCGACGCCCTCCGCGTCTACGAAGACGGCCGCCGGATCCTGGCCGACGAGCTGGGAGTGGCTCCGGGCGAGCGCCTCGTACGCTGCCACGACATCATCCGGCGGGCGGCGCCCCCCGCCGTCCTGCGCGAGCACCGGGCGGCGCCGAACCAGCTTCCCCGCGATCTGCAGAGCTTCGTGGGCCGCCATGCCGAGACGATCCGGCTGAGGTCCGTCCTGGCTCCGTGGGACGGCTCCCCTCCACCCGCCGTCGTGGCGATCTCCGGCCCACCCGGAGCAGGGAAGTCCGCCCTGGCCGTCCACGCCGCGCACCTGGCGGGCGACGGGTTCCCCGACGGGCGGCTGTTCGTGAGTCTCCAGGGAGCGACTCCCGGGGTCGAACCGCTGCGCCCCTTGGACGTGATCGGCCGGCTCCTGAGAGCTCTGGGCGAGGATCGGGAGGAGATCCCGCGCGAACCCGGCGAGGCCGTCCAGCGCCTGCGCGAGGTCATGGCCGGGCAGCGGATCCTGGTGGTCCTCGACGGGGCGGCGGGGCCGGCGCAGATCCGCCCGTTGTTGCCGTTGCCGGCCGGATGCAGCGTGCTCGTCACCAGTCGCGAGTCCCTGTCGCACATCGACGACTGCGTCCAGGTCCGGCTCGGGCGCATGCCGGAGACGGAGGCCTTCACCCTGCTGGCGAAGCTGGTGGGAGCCGAGCGCTGCGCCGCCGATCCGGAGCATGCGGAACGCATCGTACGGTTGTGCGGCGGGCTGCCTCTCGCCCTCCGCATCGCGGGCGCCAGGCTGGCCGATCAGCCCGGATGGCACATGTCCGTGCTGGCGGACCGGTTGGCCGACGAGCGCAGGCGCCTGCAGGAGCTGCAGGCCGGAGACCTCGCGGTGCGCACGAGCTTCGCGACGAGCTGGTCGGCGCTCGCCTCCAGCGACGAGGCACTCGATCGGAGCGCGGCACGAGCCCTGTCGCTGCTCGGCCAGCTCCAGGTGCCCGACGTGACCACGGACACGGCCGCCGCCATGCTGGGCGGCACCTGGGCCGAGGCCGACCTGGCGCTCGAACGCCTGGCCTCGGCGCACCTGCTCGAGCGGGGCAGCAGCGGCCGCTATCACATGCACGATCTGATCCGGCTGTTCGCGGCCGAGCTCGCCCCCGCCAAACGCCGGTCGGTCCTGCTCCGGGCGCTGGGGCACTTCGCCGCCACCGTCCGCTCCGCCGCCGTGCTGGCGGACCCGCACCGGGTCCAGGCCGTGGCGCCCGAGGTCCGCAGCGCGCCGCTCCCCCTGGCCGACGCCACCTCCGCCCACGAATGGCTGTCGCGCGAGGACACCAACCTGGTGGCAGCGGCCTCCCAGGCGCTGGCCGAGCCCGACGACGAGATCGCACGGCTCGGCGTGGCCGTGGTGTTCGGCCTGCACTGGCACCTGCACATCAGCAGCCAGGCCTGGGACATGCTGCGGCTGAACGAGCGGGTCCTGGACTTCAGCCGACGGCTGGAGGACGTCAGGATGGCGCTGGAGGCGCACAACCACGTCGCATCGGCGCTCAACGCGCTCGACCGCACCGACGAGTCACTCGTCCACCATCGGCACCAGCTGGAGCTCGCCCGCCTGCTGGGCGATCGTTTCTGCGAGCAGCGGGCGCATGCGAACATGGCCGCGACCCTGGACACCGCCCAGCGTTACAGCGAGGCGCTGGAACACTCGACCGAGCAGCTGCGCATCGCCACCGAGATCGGATCGGAGGTCGGCAGGCGCTACGCCCTCCTGAGCGTCGGGCTGGCACACCTGGGCCTCGGCCGGCCGGAGCAGGCCCGGACCTCCATGGAGAGGGCCCTGGAGTCGGCTCACCAGGCCGGAGATCGCTGGCACGTGAGCATCATGACGGCCAAGCTCGGACGCATCCACCTCGGCCTCGGCAACTACGACGTGGCATTGCGCCTGCTCAAGGAGGGCCAGGAGCTGGCGCAGGTCACGCAGTCGAAGATCACGTCCTTCGAGTGCGCTCTCGGCCTGGCCCAGACCCATCGGCTCGCCGGCGACCTGCCCGCCGCCCGCCGCCACCTGAACGAGGCCGCCGCGATTTTGGGCCGAAGGTCGCGCAGAGGCGTCTGGGAAAAGGAGTTCCACGAGGAGGAAACCCTCCTGACCCAGGCAGAAGGACCGGACGGCGGGCCGCGGCTGGCGAAGATCATCTAGCGCGCAGTGCCAGGTAGAGGTCGACCCGGTCCGCCATCGACGACAGATCCCTGCCCGTCAGCTCCTCCACCCGCCTGATCCGGTACCTGACCGTGTTGACGTGCACGTGCATGCGTTCGCCGCACACCTGCCAGGAGCCGGCGCTGTCGAGGAAGACCTCGAGGGTGCGGACGAGCTCCGACTGGTGGGCGGCGTCGTAGTCGATCAGCGGGCCCAGCAGGTGGCCGGTGAACGAGCGTCGCACGTCGCCCGGCAGGGTGGCCAGGAGGAGGGCGTGGGTGTAGATCTCGTCGCTGGTGACCACGCCGCCCGAGCGTGACTCGGCCAGGCCGCGGGCGTGGCCCGCCTCCTCCAGGCCTCCGCGGAGGGCGGGGGCGCCGATGAGGCGGCCGCTGAGGCCGACGGACAGGGAGGGGCCGGGCAGGGACGGGTCGGACAGGACGGCCAGGGCGGAGCGGAGGCGGGCGGCGACGGCCTCCCAGGCTGCACGGTCGGGGGCGGGGACGACGGCGACGGAGTGCGCGGCGGAGGCGGGGCCGGAGTGCGCGGTGGAGGCGGGGCCGGAGGCGGCGACCACGTGGCGGTCGAGGAGCTCTTCGAGGACCTCGGGCGGGCAGGTCGCCGAGACGACGCAGAAGGCGTCGCCCCGGGACAGGCCGCAGGTCTCCAGGCGGGCGCCGGAGGGGGCGTCGAGGAGCTCGGCCAGCAGGCGGCGCTCGACCAGGCGTCCCTCGTCGAGGCGGCGGCGCACGAGGGCGACGCAGGAGGCGAGCTCGTAGCCGAGGTCGGCCCGGTCGGTGAAGTCGCCGTCGACGACCAGCACCCAGCCGGCGGCGCGCGGCATGCGGCCCACGGCGAAGAGGGTGCGGCCGGAGACGAGGTACGGCAGGCGAGGAGCGGCGAGGAAGGCCCGCGCCAGCCGAACGGAGTCGGCGAGGGCGGCATCGGACAAGGCAGGGGCGGGAGCCGGGCCGATGACAGGGGCCGGAGCGGCAGGGCCGGTGACGGTGGCGGTGGCGGCGGTGGCGGCGGTGGTGACGGTGGTGGCGGATTCCGCAGCGGTGCCAGAGGGTGCCGGGCCGGTGGTGCTGATGGTGGTGCCCGTGGCCGAGAGCACCGCGCCCGTGACTCCCATCGCCGCGAACAGCTCCGGCAGGTCCGCGCCCTCCGCCACGGCGGCGACGAGGCGCCGGTGGCGGCCGAGCGCCTCCCTGGCGTCGCCCGCCAGCCGCCGCGCCGTGAGGTCGAGCACCGCCCGGAACGACACGTCCGCCGGGATCTCGATCAGCGGCAGCCCCGCCGAGGCACAGGCGGCCACCAGGTCGTCGGGCACGTGCCCGAGCCACCCCTGTCCCGCCCCCAGCGCCGCGACCCCGGCGTCCAGCAGCCGCCGGACGAAGAGCGCCGAGTCGCCGGGCGCGTGCCACCACATGAGCCCGGTCAGCACCAGTTCGCCACCCGACAGGTAGCGCCCGGGGTCGGGCAGGTCGGTGACGTAGACCGAGGTGAACTCCCGCTCCGCGTCTCCGGCCAGGAGTTCGACGCGCAGCGGGGACAGGTCGCTGAGCCGCATTTGGAGGAATATACAAGCAGCATGTTGCCGAGATATGTCGTTATTTAACGGTAGTGACATAGGAGTGACCATCCCGTAGTGCTGTACTCGGTAGATGACGCACACCGCCGTTTCGCAGGGCGTCGGCGCCAGCACCACCAGGCCGGACGCCACCTTGAAGGTCACCGGGGAGTTCGCCTACGCCTCCGACCTGTGGCTCGACGGCATGGTCTGGGGCGTCACGCTGCGCAGCCCGCACCCGTCGGCCAGGATCAGGTCGATCGACGTCGGCCCCGCCCTGAAGATCCCCGGCGTGCTGGCCGTCCTGACGCACGAGGACGTGCCGGGCGAGAAGTTCTACGGCCTGGAGCACAAGGACCAGCCGGTCCTGGCCATCGACGAGGTCAACTTCCAGGGCGAGCCGGTGGCGCTGGTCGCCGCGGAGCACCCGGAGACGGCCAGACGCGCGGCGGCAGCGATCGTCGTCGACTACGAGGTACGGCAGGCCGTCACCGATCCCGCCAAGGCGACCAGGGTCCTGCGCAGGCAGCCGGTCACCAAGGGCGAGACCTTCGTCGCCGACGTGGTCGTCACGGGCGAGTACGAGGTGGGCATGCAGGACCAGGCGCCGCTCGGCCCCGAGTCCGGCCTGGCGGTGCCCGCCGAGGACGGCGGCGTCGACCTCTACATCGCCACCCAGTGGCTGCACGTCGACCGCGACCAGCTGGCGCCGTGCCTGGGGCTGGCGCCGGAGAAGGTACGGCTGACGCTGGCAGGGGTGGGCGGCGCGTTCGGGGCGCGCGAGGACCTGTCGATGCAGGTGCACGCCTGCATGCTGGCGCTCAGGCTGAACCGGCCCGTCAAGATCTCCTACAGCCGCGAGGAGTCGTTCTTCGGCCACGTGCACCGTCATCCCGCGCGCATGCGTTACGAGCACGGGGCGACGCGCGAGGGCAGGCTCGTCTACGTCAAGGCCGAGATCCTGCTCGACGGCGGCGCCTACTGCTCCTCCTCGCCAGCCGTGGTGGGCAACGCGGCCTCGCTGGGCGTCGGGCCGTACGAATGCGACAACGTCGACGTCACCGCGATCGGCGTGTACACCAACAACCCGCCGTGCGGCGCGATGCGCGGGTTCGGCGCGGTGCAGGCGTGCTTCGCCTACGAGTCGCAGATGGACAGGCTGGCCAGGGCGTGCGGCCTGACGCCGCTGGAGATCCGCCGCAGGAACGCCGTCAAGCAGGGCTCGCGCCTTGCCACGGGCCAGCTGCTCGACTCCCCGGCGCCGCTGGCCGAGCTCCTGGAGAGGCTGGAGGCGCTGCCGCTGCCCGGCCCCGCCGACGACGACCTGCGCTCGATGCCGGGCGGCGTCTCGCAGACGACCCACGGCGAGTCCGTACGGCGGGGCGTCGGCTACGGCGTGGGCATCAAGAACATCTGCTTCTCCGAGGGCTTCGACGACTACTCGACGGCCCGGGTGCGCCTGGAGCTGCTCAACGGCGAGCCCCACGTCACCGTGCACACCGCCGCCGCCGAGGTGGGCCAGGGCCTGGTGACCGTCCAGGCGCAGATCGCCCGCACCGAGCTGGGTGTGGAGCGGGTGACGGTGGCCACCGCGGACACCTCGGTGGGCTCGGCCGGTTCCTCCAGCGCCTCGCGTCAGTCGTACGTGACGGGCGGGGCGGTGCGTGCGGCCTGCCTGGCCGTACGGGAGAGGTGCAAGGGCCTGGCGCCGGCGCAGGCCGTGGAGAGGTTCGGCCCGATCGAGGAGACGCGGGAGTACCGCCATCGTCCGACGGTGCCGCTGGACCCGGTGACCGGCCAGGGCGACTCGCACACGCAGCTGGCGTTGTGCGTGCACCGCGCGGTGGTCGACGTGGACACCGAGCTGGGCCTGGTCAAGGTCGTCGCGCTGGACGCCGTGCAGGACGTGGGCAGGGCGCTCAACCCGATCGCGCTGGAGGGCCAGATCCACGGCGGCTCGGCCCAGGGGCTGGGGCTGGCGCTGATGGAGGAGATCCAGGTCCGCGACGGCAGGGTGCTCAATCCGTCGTTCACCGACTACCTCATCCCGACCGTCCTCGACATGCCGCCCATGCAGGTCGAGGTCATGGAGTTCCCGGATCCGGACGCCCCGTACGGCCTGCGCGGTGCGGGCGAGCCGCCCACCCTGTCCTCGACTCCGGCGGTGATGGCGGCCGTGCGCGATGCCACAGGTCTGGACCTGCACCGCGTCCCCCTGCGCCCGCAGGACATCGCACTTCGGTAGATTGACCCCCGCCTGACTAACGGGAGGATTGTGCGATGTCTGATGTGCAGGCCGCGGCCAAGGCGGAGTTCGAGCGGTTCGACACCGACGGCAACGGCCGGATCTCCGCCGAGGAGATCCGCAAGGTGAACGAGGCGATGGGCACCGACGGGCTGTCCGACGCGGAGATCGAGGGCGCCATCGCCGCCGCCGACAGCGACGGTGACGGCCTCATCGGCCTGGACGAGTTCGTCGCCCTGATCGGGGGCGGCAAGCACGAGCGCGCGTAGGCGCTCACCGCAACGGGTAGGACGACGATCATCCCCCTCGCACGCCAGGAGGGGGATGATCGGTGGACAGGTTCTTCGAGCTGTCCGCACGTGGCACGACCGTCGCACGCGAGGTGCGCGGAGGCCTGACCACGTTCATGGCGATGGCGTACATCATCCTGCTCAACCCGATCATCCTGGGCGGGGCGACCGACGTCACCGGCGCCAAGCTGGACCTGGCCCAGCTCACCACCTCCACCGCCCTGGCGGCGGCGCTGTGCACGCTGCTGATGGCCCTGGTCGGCAACGCGCCGTTCGGGGTGGCCGCCGGGCTGGGGCTGAACGCCGTGGTGGCCTACCAGGCGGCGCCGTTCATGACGTGGGCCCAGGCGATGGGCCTGGTGGTCCTGGAGGGCCTCGTCATCATCGTGCTGGCGGTCTCCGGGCTGCGCCAGCTGATCATGAACGCCATCCCGCTCGCGCTCAAGCACGCGATCGGGGTGGGGATCGGCCTGTTCATCGCGCTGATCGGCCTGGTCGACTCGGGCTTCGTGGCCAAGGGCACGGGCACCCCCCTGCAACTGGGCGCGACCGGGCACCTGACGGGCTGGCCGGTGGCGATCTTCTGTTTCGGCCTGCTCCTCATGATCACCCTGTACGTGCGCAGGGTCCCCGGCGCGATCCTCATCAGCATCGTCGTCACCGCCGTGGTCGCGATCGTCGTCAACGCCGTCGCCACGATCGATCCCGCCACGTGGGGCCTGGTCGTGCCGCGAGTGCCCGACGCGCTCATCGCCTGGCCGGATTTCGGGCTGGTCGGCCAGTTCGACCTGTTCGGCGGCTTCGCCAGGGCGGGCGCGATCACCGCCACGGTCGTGCTGTTCACCCTGGTGCTGTCGGGCTTCTTCGACGCGATGGGCACGATCATCGGCGTCAGCGACGAGGCGGGCCTGATCGACGAGCGGGGCCGGGTGCCGCGCCTGGGCAGGATCCTGACCGTGGACGGCGTCGCGGGCATGGTGGGCGGCGCCGCGAGCGCCTCGGCCAACACCGTCTTCGTGGAGTCGGCGGCGGGTGTCGGCGAGGGCGCGCGCACCGGTCTGGCCAGCGTGGTCACGGGTGCGATGTTCTGCCTCACGCTGCTGTTCACGCCGCTGGCCACGGTCGTGCCCGCCGCGGCGGCGGCGCCCGCCCTGGTGCTCGTGGGCGCGCTGATGATGACGCAGAGCCGGGCGATCCCCTGGGACGACCTGGAGATGGCCGTGCCAGCGTTCCTGACGATCGCGCTGATGCCGTTCACCTACAGCATCACCAACGGCGTGGCGGCGGGCGTGATCTCCTACACGGTCATCAAGCTCGCGTCCGGCAAGCCTCGCGAGATCCCGGTGCTGCTCTGGGTGACGTCGCTGATCTTCGTCGTGTACTTCTTCGTGGGACAGTTCGGCTAGAAGTCGGCCGGGTTGCAGGCCACGCCGTTGTTGTCCTTGTCCTGGTACCAGGAGTACTCCGGGTGCACGCCCTTGGTGTACGGCCCGCCGTACCCGTTGTCGATGGCCTCCTGGCAGCTGGAGAACCTGCGGTCGAGCGCACCGGAGGGCACCGCCGCGGGCGTCGTGGCTCCCACCGGCGGGCTCGTGCTCTGCACCGGCGGCAGGGTCGGAGAGGCGCCGGACGACACCGGCGACGAAGGCGTCGGCGTGGCGCCCGCCCCGCCGAGAAGCGAGTCGCGCAGCGCGTCGGCCTCGGCCTTGGTGAAGCCGGTGATCATGAGGCTGTCGCCCTTGAGCGCCTGGGTGACCAGGGGCGCGGCCAGCACCATCTGCGGGTTGTCGACCAGCACGACCGCCAGTTGCTGCTGCGCGCGGGCCAGTTCCTCGGTCAGGTTGGTCATGCGCTCCAGGAAGGCGGGGGCGAAGGCGATGCGCACGCCGTAGGTGCCTCCGGCGAGCGAGACCGTCTCGATCTTCTGCACGGCGGTGACGGTGACGCCCTCGGCCAGGAAGTAGCAGACGTTCTTGGCGTCCGTCGCCGCCTGCTCGCCGGGGCACGCGGGCTTGGTCTCGGTGACCGGGGCGAAGTGGATGCCCTGCGCCAGCTGGACGGGTTTCTTGCCGCCCAGCAGGGGGCTGTCGGGGTTGCGCGTCATCAGCACGGCCACGGTGCCGAGGACGCCCGCGGTGACGATCACGAGGACGAGCGCGGAGAGCAGCACGATGGTGGTGAACTTGCTCGCCTTGGTCGCGTCTTCGGCCTCTTCGACCTGGACGGGCGGGGGGTTCTCCATCGTCGACACGCGCCCGAGCCTATCGAGGAGAGGCGAATGCCGGGTAATCGCGGGTAGGGGAGGTTTTATGAAGGTCGGAGTCCCACGCGAGGTCAAGAACCACGAGTATCGGGTCGCCCTCACCCCCGCCGGCGCCCACGAACTGGTCCGTCACGGCCACCAGGTGTTCGTCGAACACGACGCCGGAGCCGGGTCGGCCATCCCCGACGCCTATTTCGAACAGGCGGGCGCCGTCATCCTGCCCGGCCCCGACGACGTCTGGGGCGAGGGCGACCTGATCCTGAAGGTCAAGGAGCCCATCGCCGAGGAGTACCACCGCCTGCGCAAGGACCAGGTGCTCTTCACCTACCTGCATCTGGCCGCCTCCGAGGCGTGCACCAGGGCGCTGCTCGACTCGGGCGTCACCGCCGTCGCCTACGAGACCGTCCAGACGGACGACGGGCGGCTGCCGCTGCTGGCGCCCATGTCGGAGGTCGCCGGGCGGCTCGCGCCGCAGGTCGGCGCCTACCACCTGATGCGTCCCGAGGGCGGGCGCGGCGTGCTGATGGGTGGGGTGTCAGGCGTGCGTGCCGCGCACGTCGTGGTCATCGGCGCCGGCGTCTCGGGCATGAACGCGGCCGCCATCGCGCTCGGCATGCAGGCCGAGGTCCTGCTCATCGACCGCGACATCGACAAGCTCCGCCACGCCGACGCCATCTACCAGGGCCACTGCCAGACGGTGGCCTCCAACGCGCTGGAGATCCAGAAGGCGGTCATGGAGGCCGACCTGGTCATCGGCGCGGTGCTGGTGCCGGGCGCCAAGGCGCCGACGCTGGTGAGCAACGAGCTGGTCTCGCACATGAAGCCCGGCTCGGTGCTCGTCGACATCTCCATCGACCAGGGCGGCTGCTTCGAGGACTCACGTCCCACCACGCACGCCGAGCCCACCTACCGGGTGCACGAGTCGCTGTTCTACTGCGTGGCCAACATGCCGGGAGCGGTGCCGCACACCTCGACGTACGCGCTGACCAACGTGACGCTGCCCTACGCGCTGGCCATCGCCGACCTGGGCTGGCGGCAGGCGCTGGGCGAGGACCAGGCGCTGGCCAGGGGGCTGAGCACACACGAAGGGCACCTCACCAGCGAGCCGGTCGCGCAGGCGCACGGACTCGGGTGGGTGCCCTTCGAGGAAGGCTAGCCCTACCTGGACTCGGACGGCGACGGCGAGGCGGAGGCCTCGGCCGACGGCTGGGCGGAGGGCTGGACGCTCGGCGTCGCGGTGGCCTCCGGCTGCGGCTCCGGCGGGAGCGGCGCCTGGTCGGCGGTGGTGGTCACCGCGTACTGGCCGCCGCAGGTGGCGCCGGGCTCAGGAGTGTCGGGGCCGTTCTGGAACTTCTTGATGAACGCCGCCAGGCGCTCCTCCTCCAGCGACGCGAACTTCAGCTGGTGACCCCACGAGCTGGCCACGATGGGCGAGGGCAGGTCCTGGACCGGGCTGACGAGCATGAAGTCCTGCTGGCCCGTGGAGGAGGCGATCTCCTTGATCTTGTCGACCTGGGCCTTGGGCAGGTCGGAGCGGTAGGTGATCCACACCGCGCCGTGCTCCAGGGAGTGCACGCCGTGCTCGTTGTGGATGGGCTTGTCGTAGATGTCGCACTGCTGCCACAGGTTGTTGTGCGGGCCGCCGATCGGCGGGTTCTCCTCGTACTTGACGGCTTCCCAGACGTGCTGGCTGCCTTCGTACTTCTTGGAGATGGCGGCGTCGAGGTTCGTGAGCTGCGCCTGCCTCACCAGGTAGAAACCGACCAATCCAACGAGAAGCACGATGACGAGGCCGCCTGCTCCCCACATGAGCATCGCGCCACGGCGATCCTTGGCTCGCTGCTGGGCGCGCATCTTGGCGAGCTGATCGCGCCGCTGCTGCGCCTTCTCCTTCGTCATCGTTCCTCCATCGGCGTACCAAACAGGGGTCACCCTATGCCCTTGGGGCGTATATGGAGAATAAGTGCGCCTTATACGTGGGTCGGTACCCTGGACGTGTCATGCAAAAGTCCAGAACCCTCTTCGCCGCCGCCGTCGCCCTGCTGCTCGTCGCGGGCGCGTTCGTGCTGTTCAGCTCCCTGCGGCCGCCGTCAGACACCTCGCCAGAGGCGGGGTTCGCCCGCGACATGGGCGTGCACCACGGCCAGGCCGTCGAGATGTCGTGGCTCGTCTACGACCGGGGCACCGCGCCCGATGTGCGCAACCTCGCCTTCGACATCATCAACACCCAGTCCAGCCAGCGTGGCCGTTTCTCCGGATGGCTGGAGCAGTGGGGCCTGCCGGAGAACGGCGGGCGCCGGCCGATGGCGTGGATGGTGGGACACGGGCACGGCGGCACCGTCGACGCCCCCGCCGCGATGCCCGGCATGGCCACCAAGGAGGAGCTGGCCAGGCTGAAGAGCCTCAAGGGGCAGGAGGCGGAGGTCCTGTTCCTGCAGCTCATGATCCGTCACCACCAGGGCGGCGTCGACATGGCCAAGGGGCTGCTCGCGGTGTCGGACCGTGACGAGGTGGTGCGCATGGCGCAGAAGATCGTCGGCGGGCAGAGCGGCGAGATCAAGCTCATGACCGACCTGCTGCGACACCGCGGAGCGGCACCTCTCACCTAGCCGTCTAGGCTGGTCGGGTGGCCCACGACGTGACGGTGGTCGGCTCCGGTCCCAACGGGCTGGTGGCGGCGATCCTGCTGGCCCGCTCCGGCCGCAGGGTCCTGCTCGTCGAGGCGGCCGGCACCTTCGGCGGCGGGCTGCGCAGCGCCGAGCTGACCCTTCCCGGCGTCGTGCACGACGTCTGCGCCACCGTCGTGCCGATGGCCCTGGCCTCGCCCGCGATGCGCGCGCTGCGCCCCGACGTGGAGTTCGCGCACCCTCCCGTCGCCGCCGCGCACCCCCTCGACGACGGCCCCGCCGTCCTCCTGCACCGCGATCTGGAGCGCACGGTCGCCGAGCTGGGACCCGACGGCCGCGCCTGGCGGGCGACCGTGGGCACGAGCGCCCATCAGGACCTGATCGACACCCTCCTGTCGCCGCTCGGCCTCCCGCGTGCCCCGCTGCGGGCCGCCCGGTTCGGCCTGTACGGCGCGCCGCCCGCGACCGCGCTCGCCCGCCTGTTCCGGACCGGCCGCGCCCGCGCCGCCTTCGCGGGCATGGCCGCCCACTCCATGATCGACCTGCGGCTGCCCATCACGGCGGGCTACGGCCTGGTGCTCGCCTCCCTGGTGCACCTGGCCGGCTGGCCGGTGGTGCGGGGTGGCAGCGGGCGCCTGGCCGACGCGCTGGTCGCCGCCTTCCGCGAGCTGGGCGGCGAGACGGTGGCCGGCCACCGGGTGCGCTCGCTGCGCGAGCTCGACTCGCCCACGGTGGTGCTCGACGCCGAGCCCGTGCAGTTCGCCGCCGACTTCCCCGAGCCGTACGGCAGGCGGCTGCGTTCCTTCAGGCACGGCCCCGGGGTGTTCAAGCTCGACTGGGCGCTCGACGGCCCGGTGCCGTGGCGCGATCCGGAGGTGGCGCGGGCGGGCACCGTGCATCTGGGCGGCAGCCTGGAGGAGATCGTGACGAGTGAGGCGGAGACGTTCCGCGGCCGCCACTCCCCCAGGCCGTTCGTGCTGCTCGTGCAGCCGTACGCCGCCGACCCCACCCGCGGCGGCCATCCGCTCTACGCCTACTGCCACGTCCCCAACGGCTCCACCCGCGACATGACGGCGGAGATCGAGGCGCAGATCGAGCGGTTCGCGCCGGGCTTCCGCGACCGGATCCTGGCCCGGCACGCCATGAACACGGCCGACCTGGCGGCGCACAACGCCAACTACGTCGGCGGTGACATCGGCGGCGGCCTGGCCACGCTGGGGCAGTTCGTCAAGCGCCCGGTGTGGTCGCTCACCCCGTGGCGCACCCCGCTGCCCGGGGTCTACCTCTGCTCGGCCTCGACCCCGCCCGGCGGGAGCGTGCACGGCATGGGCGGATGGCAGGCGGCGCGGCTGATCGCCCACGACGCCCGGCGCCCGGCCCGGCTCCGCGGCCAGGCCTAGGGGCGTTGCGGGGTTTTCCTTGCCGGAATGGCGGGGAGCTGCGCAGATGTGGACGACAGGAGACGGTGGCGCGCGCTGGCGGTGGCGCTGGTCGCGACCTTCATGACCTTGATCGACGTCAGCATCGTCAACGTCGCCCTGCCCTCGATCCAGGGCGCGCTGCACGCGAGCGACGCCGGCGTGCAGTGGATCCTGTCGGGGTACGCGCTGACCTTCGGCCTGATGCTGGTGCCCGCGGGTCGGGTCGGCGACGCCCGCAGCAGGCGGGCGGTGTTCATGTTCGGCCTGGCGGCCTTCACCGTGGCCAGCGCCCTGTGCGGCATCGCTCCCACGATCGAGCTGCTCATCGTCGCCCGGCTGGTGCAGGGCGCCGCGGGCGGCATCCTCACGCCGCAGGTCTCCGGCCTGATCCAGCAGCAGTTCCAGGGGGCCGAGCGCGGCAGGGCTTTCGGCGTGCTCGGCTCGGTCGTCGGCATCGCGACGGCCGTCGGGCCGCTGCTCGGCGGCCTGCTCATCGAGGTGGCCGACTGGCGCTGGATCTTCTACGTCAACGTGCCGGTCGGCCTGGTCGCCCTGCCGCTGGCCAGGCGGCTGCTGCCGGAGCCGATCTACGGCGAGCAGAAGGGCCTCGACCCGGTCGGCGTCACGCTGCTGGGTGTCGGCGTCGTCTGCCTGATGCTGCCGTTCCTGCAGGAGCAGGCGTGGGAGGGTCCGTACAAGTGGCTGCTGCTGCCGCTCGGGGCCGCCGTGTTGGGGGTGTTCGTGGCGTGGGAGCGCCGCGTGGAGTCGCCGCTGGTCGACCTCACCCTGTTCAGGCTGCGGTCCTACGCCCTGGGCACGCTGCTCGGCCTGGTGTACTTCGCGGGCTTCACCGCGATCTTCTTCATCTTCACCGTCTACCTGCAGAGCGGTCTGTCGTACACCGCGCTGCAGGCGGGCGTCGCCGTGACGCCGTTCGCGCTCGGCTCGGCGATCGCCGCCTTCGTGGGCGGCCGCCTGGTGTCCAGGTACGGGCGGGCGCTGATCGTCTTCGGTCTCGTCGTCGTCTGCGCCGGGCTGCTGGCCTCCTGGCTGGCCGTCGAGCTGGTGCCCGGCCACTCCGCGGCCTATGCCACCGCCCTGCCCCTGCTGGTCACGGGGCTGGGCAGTGGCCTGGTCATCGCGCCGAACCAGACCCTCGCGCTGGCCGAGGTTCCCTTCCAGCAGGGAGGTACGGCGGGCGGGGTGCTGCAGACGGGCCAGCGCATGGGCAACGCGGTGGGCATCGCCGCGGTCGGTTCCGCCTTCTTCGCGGCCGTGGCCCGCGACCACGGCGACTTCGCCGCCGCCTTCAGGTTCGGCCTGCTCGTCGTGCTCGTCTTCGTGCTGTGCGCCCTGGTGGTCGCGCTGGTCGACCTGAGGCTAGGCGCGCGCGGCCGGGCTCACTGAAGCTCCTCCGCCACCGCCGCCGCGAAGGCGTCGATGTCGTCGGGGGTGGTGTCGAACGAGCACATCCACCGCACCTCGCCCGTCGCCGGGTTCCAGGTGTAGAAGCGGAAACGCTTCTGCAGCCGCTCGGTCACCTCGGCGGGCAGGACCGCGAAGACGGCGTTGGCCTGCACCGGGCGGACCACGCTCAGCCCCGGCAGATCGCGCACGGCCTCGTGCAGGCGCCTGGCCATGGCGTTGGCGTGCCTGGCGTTGCGCTGCCACAGGTCGCCGCCGAGCAGCGCCTCGAACTGCGCGGAGACGAAGCGCATCTTCGACGACAGCTGCATGAACGACTTGCGGATGTAGTCGACGCCCTTGGCCGCCGACGGGTTGAGCACCACGACCGCCTCGCCGTACAGCAGGCCGATCTTGGTGCCGCCGAAGGAGACCACGTCCACGCCCGCGTCGGTGGTCAGCGCGGCGATCGGCACGTCGAGGGCGGCCGCCGCGTTGGTGAGGCGGGAGCCGTCGAGGTGCACGGCAAGCCCAAGTGAGTGGGCGTGGTCGCACAGGGCGCGGATCTCGCCGGGGGTGTAGACGGTGCCGAGCTCGGTGCTGTTGGAGATCGACACCACGCGCGGCTGGGCGCGGTGCACGTCGCCGAAGCCCCATGCCTGCCGGTCGACCAGCTCGGGGGTGAGCTTGCCGTCGGGCGCGGCGACGGTGTGCAGCTTGATGCCGCCGACGACCTCGGGGGCGCCGCCCTCGTCGCAGTTGATGTGGGCGGTCTCGGCGCAGATGACCGCCTCCCAGTGGGCGGTCATCGAGCGCAGCGACACCACGTTGGCCGCGGTGCCGTTGAAGACCGGGTAGGCGACGGCGTCGGGGCCGAAGTGCCGCCTGAAGACGTCCTGGAGCGCCTCGGTGTAGACGTCGTCGCCGTAGGAGACCTGGTGGCCGCCGTTGGCGGTGACGATCGCCTGGAGGATCTCCGGGTGCACGCCGGCGTAGTTGTCGCTGGCGAAGGCCTTCAGGTCGGGGTCGTGCCGGGGAATCACTGCGTGAGGTCCAATCGCGTGCCGTTGATCTGCGTGCCGGGCCGGTCGTAGAGTCCGGCCACCGCATCGGCCAGCGTATTCACGTGCGTGAACCCGGCGAACGCCGCCCCCGGCTTGGCGGCGATCATCGCGTCGTTCAGGAGCGCCTTGACGACCAGGATGGTCGCGGCGGCCGAGGAGTCGCGCAGGCCGTCGGCCAGCGACATGACCCAGGCCTCCGAGGCCGCCTTGGCAGCGGCGTAGCAGGCGCCGCCCGCGGTGGGCCGCTCGGCGGCCTTGGCGGAGACGATGACGAAGCGGCCCTTTCCGGATTTGCGCAGCAGCGGCTCGAAGGCGAGCGACACGTGCTGCAGGGTGCGCACCAGCAGGTTGTGGAGGGCGTCCCAGTCGTCCAGGTCGGTCTCGGCGAAGGTCTTGCCGCCGCGCCAGCCGCCGACCAGGTGCACCACGCCGTCGACGCGGCCGTGCTCGGCCTCGACGCGCGAGGCCAGCTCCTGTACGGCGGAGCGGTCGAGGAGATCGACGTCGTCCTTGTCGACGCTGATGACCGTGTGGCCGTCCTTGGCGAATCGTGCCGCGACAGCCTGTCCGGTGGGGCCCGCCCCACCCGTGATGAGAATGATCATGCCCGGATCCCTCGCGTCGACTCCACCACTGCGGCGAGCTTACGACGCAGCGCCTCGTAGAACATGCTCAGGGGGAACTCGTCGGACAGCACGGCGTCGACCATGGCCTTGTTCTCCTCGGGCAGCTCGCGCCGCTTCCAGGCCGACATCGGGTGCGGCTCGACGTACTCGGCGACCAGCTCGTAGGCGGCCAGCCAGTGCGCGACCTTGGCCCGGTCGATACCGTCGCGGTACAGCTTCTCGACCTCGCCGCGCAGGTCGGCGATGCCGTCGGCCACGCGCGCCCAGTCGATGGACAGGCTGTTGTCGGTCCAGCGCACGATGTCGTTGCGGTGCAGGTAGGCGAAGAGCAACTGCCCGCCGAGCCCGTCGTAGTTGCGCACCCGCTCGCCGGTGATCGGGAAACGGAAGAGCCGGTCGAACAGGATGGCCAGCTGCACGAAGCGCGCGTGCGCCACGCCCTGGGCCTCCAGCTTGACCGCCTCGCCGTACGCGGTGAGGTCGCAGCGCAGCTCCTCCAGGGCGTACATCCAGTACGGCTGGCGCTGCTTGATCATGAAGGGGTCGAAGGGCAGGTCGCCGTGGCTGTGGGTGCGGTCGTGGATGAGGTCCCACATCACGAACACGTCCTGGGCGAGCTGCTGGGAGGCCAGCAGGCGCTCGGCGTCCGGCGGCAGGTCGAGCTTGAGTGTCTTCGCGGCGGCCTCGGACACGACGCGGAATCGGGCGGCCTCGCGGTCGGCGAAGATGCCGCCCCACGAGAACTTCTCGGGCTTGGCCGCCACCGAGACGGTCTCGGGGAAGAGCACCGCGGAGAAGGTGTCGTACCCGGCGGTGAAGTCCTCGAAGGCGATCGGGACGAACATCGGGTTGTCGTAGCCGGACGACTCCAGCTCGGCGATCCAGTCCGGCCAGATGGTGCGCAGCCAGACGGCCTCGAAGTTGCGGCCCGGGTTGCCGTTCTGGGTGTACATCGGGAAGAGCACGAGGTGCTCCAGCCCGTCGACGCGCTGGGTGTCGGGGTGGAACAGGTCGAGTGAGCGCAGGAAGTCGGGCACGCCGAGGTCCCACGCGGCCAGGTCGGCGCGCACCTGCGCCAGGTAGGCGGCGTCGTGCGGGAAGTAGGGCGCCAGCTTCTCGACCGTGGCGGAGATGCGGGTGACGAGCTCGCGCGCGCGGCCGTGGAGGGCGGGCTCGACGGAGCCGTCCTTGGCCTGCAGCGGGCGCAGCTCCTCGATCGCGGCCTTGAGCTCGCCGAACAGCGCCGCCTTGGCCGGGTCCTGCGAGCGGCCCGAGGTGTCTGCGGGCGTCCGCGCCGCCCAGGTCACGATGTTGCCCCACAGGGCGAGGTGGTCGTAGTCGTCGATCGAGTCGTCGCCGAACAGGTCGGAGTCGGCGAACACCACGACCCGGCCCTGGCCGTACGGCAGGGCGACGGCCAGGGGCGCGCCCGCGGGCGAGGCCGACGGGGAGGAGGCGAACAGGACCTGGGCCGACGGCGGCGCGACGAGCGTGCCGGAGCGGTAGAAACAGGCGCGCGAGGCGCCGGCGAGCAGGCCGCCGGAGCCGGGCGTGCCGAGCACCCAGGTGGCCACCTCGCGGTGGGAGCGGGCGACGTCGCGCACCGTGGTGTGCTCGACGCCGACCCCGAAGCGTTGCAGCAGCTCGCGCAGGTTGTTGCCGTACTTGTCCTGCTCCTCCTCCGCCAGCACGACCAGGCCGCCGCCGAGCCTGACGAACTCCTCGATGGCGTCGAGCTCGCCGGCGGAGTAGACGGGGCTGCCCGGCAGCACCTTCTCGAAGCGGGGGTCGGAGGGGTGGGCGATGACCAGCACGTCCTGGCCGTCGAGGTCGAGGCCGCCGGCGGTGACCTGGTGGCCCAGGCGGCGCAGATGCCCTGCCGCGCGCGCGTAGCTGCTGTCGTCCGGGTGGCCGGGGTTCAGCTGCTCGGCCAGTTCACGCCTGATGGTCCAGGCCTGACCGTGTGTCTCGTCGAACAACACGCGCGGGAACATAAATCCTCCTGCCAAATACGTTCAATAACGGAAAATATACACACAAAGAGGGGATGGTCCGCCAGGTGTCCACCTGGTGGACGATGCGGGATAGGCCGGGCGGGGGACGACGGCCCCACGCGGACGCGGCTACGGTCGCGCTCTATGTTGTCCGACCACATCAGCTTCCGCCGGACCGTCTCCGGCATCCTGCTCATCCTCGCCCCGCTCCTGCAGGCGGTGGCCGTCATGGTCGACCCCGGCACCTGGGGCGACGACCGCGAGACCGTCAGCTTCGGCGACAACCCCGCCCTGGCCCAGGTGCAGTCCGTGCTCTACCACTGGAGCTGGATCCTGCTGGCCATCGGGGCGCTCGGGCTGATCCACCTCACCCGGCGCAGCCACTTCCGCTCGGGCCACATCCTGGGCGCGATCACCGTCGTCGGCTACATCAACGCCTCGGGCCTGCTGCTGACCGATCCGGTCGAGTGGTGGCTGGGGCAGCACTACCCGCCCGAGCGGGCCCAGCAGATCCTGGAGGAGATGATGGGGCTGCCCGGTCCCACGTTCGGCTTCCAGATGCCGTGGATGTTCATGGCCATCCTCGGCCTGCCGCTGCTGCTCGTGGTGGTCTGGCGAGCGGGCCACGCCCCGTGGTGGGTGCCGCTGGTGACCGCCGCCGGGTACCTGGGCACCTTCGCGGTGCCGTACGGGCCCGCGACCGTCCCGATGTGGACCGCGCCCGTCGTGGCGATCGGCTGGATCGGCGTGCGGATCCTGCGCATGAGCGACGAGGCCTGGGCCTCCTTCTACGCGCCCGGCCGCACCACGCCCGCCTCGTACGCGAAGACCACCGCCTGAGCCCGGTCGCGCAGGTGCAGCTTCATCAGCACCCGCGCCACATGGGTCTTGACCGTGGCGTCGCCGACGAACAGCTCCTGGGCGATCTCGGCGTTGGTCAGCCCGCGCGCCAGCAGCGTCAGCACCTCCAGCTCGCGCGGCGTGAGATCGTCGAGCTCGGGCGGCGGGGCGACCTCCGCCCGCCCGGCGAAGGAGGCGATGACGCGGCCCGTCACCGCCGGGTCCAGCAGCGCCTCGCCGCTGTTGACGACCCTGATCGACTCGATGAGCTGCTCCGGCGGCGAGACCTTCAGCAGGAACCCGCTGATGCCGGCCCGGAGCGCGGCGTAGAGGTTCTCGTCGGTGTCGAAGGTGGTCAGGATGATGACGCGGGGCGCGCCCGGCTCGTCGAGGATCTGAGCGGCCGCGGAGATGCCGTCCAGGCGCGGCATCGTGATGTCCATGAGCACGATGTCGGGCCGGGTGCGGCGCACGATGGAGACCGCCTCCAGCCCGTCGGAGGCCTCACCGACCACGGTCATGTCCGGCTCGTTGTCCACGACCATGCGCAGGCCCACCCGGACCATGGCCTGATCGTCTGCGATGACGACGCGAATACCCACGTAGGGAGGGTAATCGGGCGCGACGCGCGGCGACAGGGCCGGTGGGGGGCCGCCAAGCCCGCCACAAGTCAGCCGCAAGTCAGATCAACCGGGAGCTGCTCCTGATCCGCTCCTGGGTGGTGTCGCTGCAGGCCGTTCCCGCGCAGAAGTAGAGCATGAGCAGCCGCTTGCCCGGCCGGTCGACGACGTAGCCGGTGAACGACAGCGCGGAGGTGCGGCTCTTGCGGTCGACCATGGTGCCCTCGAAGCGGCGGGCCGCGGTCGTGGTGCCGAGGCTGTCGGTGACCGGCTTGACGCCGATCTCCACCTCACCCGGCAGGATCGCGTCGAGCGCGCCCTTCAGCTGGGCCGCGTCGGCGTTGTAGTCGATGCCGTCGGCCAGCTGCACGTAGAGCCCGGTGACCGACTCCGGCTCCGACTTCATC
The DNA here is from genome assembly GCF_013761175.1 of Nonomuraea soli. Lineage (GTDB taxonomy): Bacteria > Actinomycetota > Actinomycetes > Streptosporangiales > Streptosporangiaceae > Nonomuraea > Nonomuraea soli. The sequence continues at coordinate 681,572 of NZ_JACDUR010000001.1, read as the reverse complement.
AGCGCGGAGATGGGGGTCCAGTCGGCGCCCGTGCCGGCGAAGAAGAGCGTCTCGAACTCCTGCGCCTTCGGCGAGGCCACGGAGAACAGGTCCTCGTGGGTACGGACGGTCCAGTCGGCCGGATGCTCGTAGGCCACCGGAGCGCCGGGGTTGCCGGCGTAGGCGCTCCACTCGGGTTCGCCGCCGCCGCCGAGGCCGCCCAGAGCCAGCATCAGGATCAGCGCCACCGCCGCGAGCGCGCCCACGACGGAGACCAGGATGATCGGCAGCCTGCCCGGCGGCTTGCGCACGGCGGGCACCGCGCCGAGGGTGGGGGCGGTGGCCGGGGCGATGCCGCTGATGGCGTCGCGCAGCGCCGTGACGAACGCGCTGCAGCTGGAGTAGCGCTGCTCGGGGGCCTTGGCCAGGGCCCTCATCATCACCGCGTCGACGGCGGGGGGCAGCTCGGGCCGCAGCTGCGACAGCGGTGCGGGCGACTCGGCCAGGTGCGCCCAGAGCAGGGCGATGTCGTTGTCGCGCTCGAACGGTAAGCGGCCCGTGAGGCACTCGTAGACCACGCAGGCCAGGGCGTACTGGTCGCAGCGGCCGTCGATGACCTCCTTGTTGATCTGCTCGGGCGCCATGTATCGGGGGGTCCCGATGAACTGGTCGGTCTGGGTCAGCCCGGAGATCGAGGTGCGGTGCTTGGTGATGCCGAAGTCGGTCAGGTAGACGTGGTCGCCCGCGACGAGGATGTTGGCGGGCTTGACGTCGCGGTGGATCAGGTCGTGGCGGTGGGCGACGTCGAGCGCCGCCGCCATCTGGGCGAACAGCGGCAGCGCGTTGCCCACCGGCAGCGGGCCGCGCTCGTGGATGAAACGCCTCAGGTCGAGGCCCTCCACGTAGCGCATCGCGATGTACAGCACGCCGCCGGCGTCGGCGTTGGCCTCGTAGATCGGGATGATGTTGGGGTGTTCGATGCTGGCGACCGTGCGCGACTCCAGGATGAAGCGCTGGCGGAAACGGTCGTCGACGCTGAGGATCGGGTTGAGGATCTTCAACGCCACCCGGCGGCTGAGCCGGGGATCGAGGGCCAGGTAGACGACGGCCATGCCGCCCTTGCCGATGACGTCCTCGATGTAGTAGCCAGCCACCTCCTGGCCGATGAGGGAGCGCTCGTTCACATGCATCACGTCTCGCTGGGGTGACCGCAGAACCCGCAGAACCGGTGTCCCCGGCCCAGCTTCGCCCCGCAGGCCGTGCAGAAGGTGGCCTCTTGCGCGGTCAGGACGGGCTGTGGTTGCTGCTGCAGAGCCTCCTGCAGCTGCGAACGGCGAACCACGACCGTCTCGTGCGCACCCTCATCGTAGGGCACCGGCGTGTGCGCCAGGGGTGGCGGAGGCGTGGTGACCGCGGGGGGCGGCACGGGCTCGCCTGGAGTGCGCCGTCTGCGCCACAGCAGGAAGGCCCCGGCCAGGGCGGCCAGCAGCAGGACGGCGGCGGCCGCGGCGATGTAGGGCCAGAGCGGCGTCGTGGTCTTGACGGGCTGGGCGGCGACCCGCTTGGTGCCGGCGTCCTCGGCGGTGCCGCGCTTGGCCAGCGAGGTCTTCAGGTGCTCGGCGGCCACGGTGTGGCCGGGGTAGAGCTCGAGCACGTGCTGGAAGCCGGGGGTGGCCTCGGCGTAGTACTTGGTGTGGAAGCGGGCCAGGGCGTGCTCGAAGGCCGCGTCGACCACCCCGCGCCTGGGCGGGACGTTGGCCTTGGTGAGTGTCGTGGAGATCTCGCGCACGCCGATCATGCGGGCGTCCTTGCCGCCGCCGATCAGCATGCCGACCACGTGGCCGTCCTTGTCGCCGATCACCGGCGCGCCGAGCAGGCCCTTGTCTGCGAGCGCGCCCAGCTTGACCGGCTCGTCGACCTTCTTCTGCGGGTCGGAGAAGGGCCGTCCGCCCTCACCCGCGGCGCCGCCCTTGCCCAGGTGGGCGATCTCGGTGGTGATCTTCACGTCGGCGGCGGGCTTGCCCAGGAAGCCGGCGATCGAGGTGGGGGCGCCCTCCTGGTCGGGCACCTTGTCGGCCAGCGGCGCGGTGGGCAGGCCCACACCGCCGTCGGCGCGGCCGACCGGGGTCAGCACGGCGGGCGCGTCGGGCTTGTCACCGGCGAGCGTGAGGACGGCGCCGTAACCCTTGGGGTCGGGCGGGTTGATGTTGGGGAAGATCGTGATGGTCGGGGTGACCTCGACGATGCACGCCGAGGTGTCCTTCTCGGGCGTGTAGCACGACTGCAGGTGGTGGTTGAGTATGTCGTCCTTCACCGTGTGCTTGGCGAAGTCGGCGGGCACCTTCACCTTGTGGTGGTCGGCGAAGATCCGGTTGGCCGCGTAGATCGCGGCGTTCTGATCGCTCTTGACGACCCTCGTCAGCGTGACGACGGCGCCCTCGGGGTTGACGATGATGCCGGTGCCGGAGCCCACGGGCACGTCGTAGCTGCGTTTGACCTTGACCACTTCGCTCACGTGGTCGAGGAGGGTGATGTCGACGCGCTGGCCGGCTTCGACGCGCACCACCGACGGGGTCACCAGATCGGTGATCCCGCTGGGATGCTCGTGAGCCGTCGCGGGAAGCGCTCCCATGGCAAGGAGCACGACCGCCAATGCGGTGGCTGACGCGGTGACTCGGACCATCTCTGTCTCCCCTGCAGAGCCTAGGACCAGGGTCCCAAGCGCCAAGCGTAAGTCAAGGGAGACAAGCGCTTGGTACGTGTTTTACCTTACTGCGATGGGTTCCCTGGCCATCGACGTGGGCGGCACCTTCACCGACGTTGTGTACAGCGCCGGCGCCGTCCGGGTCGCGAAAGTGCTTACCACTCACGACGACCCCATCGCCGGAATAGTTCACGGTGTTACCCGACTGGGCCTGATCGACGTCACCCGGGTGGTCCACGCGACCACGCTGGCGACCAACGCCATCCTGGAGGGCAAGGGGGCTCGCGTCGCCTTCGTCACCACCCGCGGCTTCCGTTCCCTGATCCCCCTGGGGCGCTACGCCCGCGTCGAGGAGGACCGCTACGACCTGCGGTTCACTCCCCCGCGGCTCGACGTGGAGTGCTTCGAGGTGACCGAGCGCGTCGGGCCGCGCGGCGAGGTGCTCACGGCGCTCGATCCCGGCTCCGTGCGGGAGGCGGCCCGCGCCATCGTGGAGCGCGGCCTGACCTCGGCCGCGGTCTGCCTGCTGCACTCCTACGCCAATCCCGCCCACGAGCGGCAGGTCGCCGCCGTGCTGCGCGAGCACCTGCCCTCCGTCGTCGCCTCGTGCGAGATCTGGCCGGAGATCCGCGAGTACGAGCGCGCCACGACCACGATCGTCTCCGCCCAGGTCGGCCCGCTCATGACCGCGTACCTGTCGCGGCTGCGCTCGGCGCTGGCCGGGCTCGGGATCACCGCTCCCGTCTACGTGATGGACTCGGCGGGCGGCGTCGTCTCGGCCGACCTGGCCGCGCGGCGCGCCGTCTCCACCGTCGAGTCGGGACCGGCCGCCGGAGCGCTGGCGGCGGTGCCCTACGGCCCGGCCATCGCCTTCGACATGGGCGGCACGACCGCCAAGGCCTGCGTGGTGCGCGACGGGCGGCCGGCGATCACCCACGAGTTCCACGTCGGCGGCAAGGGCAGCTTCGGCGGGCGCCGGGCGGGCACCGGCCTGCCCATCAAGACGCCCGCCGTCGACCTTGCCGAGGTCGGCGCGGGCGGAGGCAGCATCGCGTGGTTGTCGTCGGGCACGCTGAGGGTCGGACCGCTCTCGGCCGGTTCGTCCCCCGGGCCCGCCTGCTACGGCCTGGGCGGAACCGAGCCCACGGTCACCGACGCCAACCTGGTGCTCGGCTACCTCGGCTCGGCCTGCCTGCCCCTCGACCCCGCCCAGGCGCACAAGGCCGTGGACCGCATCGCCGAGCCGCTCGGGGTCTCCCGCGAGGAGGCGGCGCTGGCCGTCTACGACATCGTCTGCGCCTCCATGGCCTCGGCGGTCGAGGTCGTCACCGTGCAGCGGGGCGTCGACCCGCGCGGCCTGTCCCTGGTCGCCACCGGCGGCGCGGGGCCGATGCACGCGTGCAGGGTCGCGGAGCGCTTCGGGATCTCGCACGTCATCGTGCCCGCGCACTGCGGTGTCGCCTCGGCGGCCGGGCTGCTGGCCGGGTCGTTGTCGACCTCGCGGGTGCGCACCCAGCTCGCGGCCGAGGACCCGGCCGCGGTCTTCGCCTCGCTCGCCTCCTCGGCCGCCGACGACCTCGGCGTCTCGCTCGACGACCCAACCGTCTCCGTCGGCCGCTCCGCCGACGTGCGCTTCGCCGGGCAGTCGCACGACCTGACCGTGGACTGGTCGGACCTGCCCGAGGAACTGGCGCGCAGGTTCTTCGCCCGCTACGAGGAGGTGTACGGCATCGCCCAGGAGGGCGCCGTGGAGGTCGTGTCGTACCGGGTGCGGCTCACGCGCCACTTCGACGCCTCACCTGCCGCGCCACCGGCGCAGCCGCCCGGCGCGGGGCCGCCCGTCCACGCGACCAGGCCCGCCTTCTTCCCCGAGCTGGGCGGGACCACCGACATCCCCGTGCTGGCCAGGGAGCACCTGACCGTCATGCGGGGCCCGGCCGTCGTCGAGGACCCCGAGTCCACCATCGTCGTCCCGCCCGGCTGGACGGCGACCACCGACCGGACGCGTGCCGTCCACCTGAGAAGAGGCGGCGATGCCTGACGCCCTGACCGCGCAGGTCCTGCGCAACGCCCTGGTGGTCGCCGCCGAGGAGGCGAGCATCGTGGTCGTGCGCTCGGCCTACTCGACCTTCATCGTCGAGGGCTCCGACGCCTCGGCCGCCATCCTCGACGCGGCGGGACGCCTGATCGCCCAGTCGACGGCCACCACGCTGATGAACAGCATGGCCCTGGCCACCGCGCTGCCCGAGGTGCTCAAGGACATCCCCGCGCACACGATGGCCGAGGGCGAGGTCTACGCGCTCAACGACGCCTACCGGGGCGGCGTGCACACCAACGACCTGCTCGTCTACCGCCCCATCTTCGTCGGCGGCAGACCGCGCTACTTCACCGCCACGATGATCCACGTCTCCGACCTGGGCGGCCTGTCGGCCGGCGGCATGGCGCCGCTGGCCACCGACATCTTCCTGGAGGGACTGCAGCTCCCGCCGGTCAGACTGGCCACCGCCCGCGGGGTGGAGGGCGCGATCGAGGCGATCCTGCGCGCCAACAGCCGCACGCCCGACAAGGTGATGGGCGACGTGCGGGCGCTGATCGCGGGCACGGCCGTCGCCGCCAGGCGCCTCGAACGGCTCATCGGGGAGTACGGCGAGGCGGGCCTGCAGGAGGGCATCGACGACTACCTGCGCCACACCGAGCAGCGCACGCGGGAGGCGATCGCGCTGCTGCCCGAGGGGCGGTTCGAGTCGAGCTACCTCATCGACGAGGACGGCATCGACCAGGACAGGCCGCATGTCGTACGGCTCGCGCTGGAGATCGGGGGCGGGCGCGTCCTGGCCGACTTCTCCGGCACCGATCCCCAGGTGCCGGCGGCGATCAACGCCTCGGCCTCGCAGTCGCTGGCGGCCGCCGTGTTCGGGGTGCGGTGCTTCCTCGACCCGTCGATCCCGATGAACGACGGGTGCCTGCGCGCGATCGACATCCACCTGCCCTCCGGCTCACTGCTGAACGCCACTCCCCCGCACCCGTGCGGCGGGCGTTTCGTCCCCATCTACGCGGCCATGGAGGCCATCTTCCAGGCGCTGTCGGAGGCGGTGCCGGAGCGGGCGATCGCGCCCAGCGGCATCCTGCAGCCGTTCTCGATCGCCGCGGTGGGTGCGCCCTACTGGATCCACCTCGCCTACGACTTCGGCGGCGTGGGCGCCAGGCCGGGGCTCGACGGGCCGGACGCGACGGGCGTGCACTTCGGGATCGGGCGCAACTCGGTGCCGCAGGTGGAGCCGGTGGAGAGCCGCTGCCCGCTGATCGTGGAGTCGATCGAGGTCATCGAGGGCTCCGGGGGCGAGGGACGCCACCGGGGCGGGCGCGGGTCGCGCACGGTCTACCGCTTCCTGGCCGACGCCCACGTGACCACCCGGGGCGACCGGCTCAGGAACGCGCCGCCGGGGCGGGACGGCGGCTCCCCCGGGCGTCTCGGCGGCTTCTTCAAGCGGCGTCTGGACGGGACGCTGGAGCGGCTGCCGTCGAAGGCCAACAACGTGCGCTTCGCGGCCGGTGAGGCCTTCGTGGTCGAGACCACCGGCGGCGCCGGGCTCGGCACACCGGACCAGGCGCCCGGCCGGTGAGTCAGGCGCTCGTCCCGGCGTGTGCCCGGCCGGGCGCTCGTCAGGGCGTGGGCTCGATCGGGCGGGCGAGCGGCTGGTAGTCGATGCGCTCGGCCACCCTGCGCCAGTCCTCGGCGCCCTGCCGTACCGCCCGGTGGACGGCGCGCGCCAGGCGCGCGCCCCAGACCGAGCGCGGGCCGCCGAACAGCTCCTGCTCCCCCTCGGCCCGTACGGCGACGCAGACCGCGTCGGAGGCGGTGCCGGTGCCCGGATAGCCGACCTCGGCCAGCGCCTGGCACTTGGCCTCCGTCACCGTCATCACGGTGTTGACCAGCGCGGCGTCCGACATCGCGACGGGCAGGAAGGCCACGATGTTGATCGTCCCCACGCGCGTCGGGCGCAGCTCGGGGTCGGCCGTCCCGGCGGGCGCGGCCGCCCAGGTGGGCACCCGCAGCCCGACCGTGGCCACGACGGAGACGTCCTCGTCGTCGACCGCCACGTAGCGGGAGACGTACGCGGCGGTCATCATGCCGACGCCCGGCCCGCCGGGCGCAAGCGACAGCAGGTGGTCGACCGGGTCCATGCGCGAGTAACCGGCGACGACCTGGGCGTTCAGCACCCACGACACCGGCCCGATGCCGCCGCCGACCATGGCCGACGAGATCGCCCGCCAGCCCGGCTCCAGCTCCCACAGCAGCGCGCCGAGCTCGGCGCCGTCCTCGTCGCGGTACGACAGGTTCACGGTCCTCCCCTGACCAGGTGGACGACGGGCCGCCCGTCGGGGCCCGGCTCGATCTTCACATGGGCGCCGAAGTGCCGCGAGACCAGCGCCTCGGTGAGCACCTGGGAGGGGCGCCCCGAGGCGGCGGCGTGCCCGGAGGCGACCAGCAGCAGCGAGTCGGCGTACTGCGCGGCCACGCTGAGGTCGTGCAGCGTGGTGAGCACGGTCAGCCCGTCGGCCAGCCGCAGCCGGTCGACCAGCTCCAGCACCTGCTGCTGGTGGCCCAGGTCGAGGGCGGTGGTCGGCTCGTCGAGCAGCAGGATCGGCGCCTGCTGGGCCAGCGCCCTGGCCAGCACCACCCGCTGGCGCTCGCCGCCCGACAGGTGGGCCAGGGGCCGGCCGGCCAGCTCCGCCAGGTCCAGGCGCTCCAGCACCGAGCCGGTGACCTCGCGGTCGTGGCGGCTCTCCCGTCCGAGATAGGGGATGTACGGCGTGCGGCCCAGCAGGGCGTAGTCGAAGACGGTCATGTCGGGCGGCAGCAGCGGCGACTGGGGCGCGTAGGCGATCAGCCTGGCCCGGCGGCGCGGCTTGATCGTCCCGGTCTCCAGGCCGTCGAGCGTGACGGTGCCGCCGTGCCGTACCAGGCCCATGATCGCCCGCAGCAGCGTGGACTTGCCCGCGCCGTTGGGCCCGATGACCGCCAGCCACTCCCCGCGCGCGACGTCGGCCCGCACCTCGTGCAGGACCTCGCGGGACCCGAGCGTCACCGACAGCCCCTGGACGGAGATCACACCGACACCTTCCTGGTCGTACGGAGCACGGCGACGAAGAAGGGCGCTCCCACGAACATGGTGACGACGCCGATGGGCAGCTCGGCGGGCGCCATGACGGTCCGCGCGAACAGGTCGGCGACCACCAGGAAGGCGGCGCCGACGATGAGCGACATCGGGAGCACGACGCGATAGCTGCCCCCGAACACGCGGCGCACCGCGTGCGGGATGACGATGCCGACGAAGCCGATCAGCCCGCTGACCGCGACCGCGGCGGCGGTGGCCAGCGAGGCGGCCAGCAGCACCACCAGCCGCACCCGGGAGGCGCGCACGCCGAGGCTGACGGCCTCCTCCTCGCCCACCGACAGCACGTCGAGCATGCGGCCGTGCAGGAGCATCACGACCCCCGACACCAGCGCGTACGGCAGGACGAGGACGAGCTGGTCCCAGCCGCCGCCGAGATCGCCCATGATCCACGCGTAGATGCGCTGGAGTTCCTCGACCTTCAGCTGCTGGACGAAGGTCTGGATGGCGGTCAGGAACGAGGTGACCGCGACTCCGGCCAGCACCAGGGTGGCGGTGCCGCCGGACCGCCCGGCGGTGTTGCCGAGCGCGTAGGCGAGCATGACGCCGCCGATCGCGCCGGCGAAGGCCGCCACCGGGATCGACAGGGGCGCCCCGGGGAAGGCGACGATGACGAGGGTGACGGTCAGCCCTGCCCCGGCCGCCGCGCCCAGCAGGTAGGGGTCGGCGAGCGGGTTGCGGAAGACGCCCTGGTAGCCGGCTCCCGCGATCGCCAGCAGGCCGCCGACGGCGGCGGCGATGAGCACCCTGGGCAGGCGCAGCTCCCACAGCAGGCCCTGCTCGACCGGGGCCAGGCCGGAGTCGACGTCGACGAGGGGCAGCCAGTCCAGGCACTGCAGGACCACCTGCCAGGGGGAGATGTCCGCCGCGCCTCCGAGCAGCCCGGCGATCATCGAGGCGGCCAGGACCACGACGGCCCCGGCCGCCATCAGCGGCCGGATCCGGCTCACCGCGGCTCCCGCAGGAGGGGCCGGTCGGCCGCGAGCATCAGGCGGCCTTCCCCACCGCGTCGGAGATGCTCTTGGCCAGGTCGACGATGCGCGGGCCCCAGCGGGAGGCGATGTCGTCGTCGAGCTGGATCACCTGGTCGTTCCTGATCGCCGACAGCTTCGACCAGCCGGGCCGCTTGGCCAGGGTCTCCTTGCTCTGCTGGCAGCACTTGACATCGGCCAGGAAGATCAGCTGCGGGTCGGCCTGGGCGACGAACTCGGCCGACAGCTTGGGGTAGCCGCCCGCGGCGTCGGGCGCCTTGTCGGCGATGTTCTCCAGGCCGAACAGGGAGTAGATCTGGCCGATGAAGGTGGTCGACGTCGCGGCGTAGGGCGTCTGGTCGAGCTCATGGTAGTAGGTGAGCTTCTTGTCCTTCTGCGCGGCCGCGGCGAGCTCGGTGAGCTGGCCCTTCATGGTGTTGACGAGCTCTTCCGCCTGGTCGCCGTTGCCGGTGGCGGCGCCGAGGTCGAGGATCTCGTCGTAGGCGTCCTCCAGCTTCATGGCGGCCGGCTCCAGCAGCACGGGCACGTTGAGCTTGCCCAGCTCGGCGACGATCTTGTCGGTGTCGTTGGCGACGACGACGAGGTCGGGCTTGTGCGCGACGATCGCCTCGACGTTCGGCTTGTAGCCCGACAGCGCGGTCTTGGGCGCCTCGGCGGGGAAGTTCGACTGGTCGTCGGCGGCGACGACCAGGGCGCCCGCGCCGATGGCGAAGAGGGTCTCGGTCGCGGTCGGCGACAGCGAGACGATGCGCTCGGGCTTCTTGGCGATGGCGACCGAGCCGTTGCCCGCCTCGATCGTCACGGGGAAGGTGGAGGGAGCGGGGGCCGCGGCCGAGGTGGCGGAGGAGGCCGACGGGCTGGGCGCGCTCGCGCTGTTCTGGCCGCAGCCGGCCAGAGCGAGGGCACCCAGCATCAGGCCCGCGAAGACCTTTCCTACGGGTCTCACGAGTTGTCCTTTCACTGCTGGAACCGAGAGACCCGCGTTGAAGCGACGGATCACCCTTTTCCACGAGGGTTGATGACGTCAGCGCAAAGGCAGGCGACCTGGCTATGACAGTTGCGGGACAGCGCCGGATTCGCACCGGACTTCGCTGCAGCAATGCGCGTCAGACAAACGCTATCAATTCTCCGGAGTGGCCTTACGTCAAGAGCTGCCTCTCCGCCTCGGCGAGGACACGCTGCAGGTGGAGACCACGCTGGGCGTCGAGCTCGTGGCCGCCGCCCTGCCGTACGGTCTGGGCGAACTCCTCGGCGACGACGTCGAGCGGGTCGTCGTCGGAGTGCCCGAGGGTGACCAGGCCGTCGCGGCCAACGATGACAAATCGTTGCATTTCATCCTTGGAGGCCTGGCACAACGACACCTCGGAGACCGCGCCGGACTCGTGCTCCAGCAGCAGCCCCACCCAGCGCAGCGGGTCGCCGTGCGCGCGCACCGCGGTGATCGTGCCGAGCGCCGCGTCCATGAGGTCGACCACGTGCGGCGCCACATCGAGGATCGCGCCGCGCTCCAGCCGCCACGGGGTGGCGAAGTCGCCGCCGAGCAGGGCGCCGGAGACGCTGATGGCCTGGCCGCCGAGCGGCTCGATGGACCGGCAGGCGGCCAGGAAGTCCCTGGTGGCCCGCGCGTAACGCATGGTGAGGATCATCTGCGAGGCGACGCCCGTCTCGGCGATCACCCCGGCCAGCCGCTCGGCGTTCTCCAGCGAGTCGGCCAGGGGCTTCTCCAGCAGCAGGGCCTTGCCCGCCCTGGCCGCCCGCTCCGCCAGGTCCGCCTGCACGCCGGGCGGCACGCAGAACGCGACCGCCTCGCAGACCTCGAACAGCTCCTCGATCCGCTCGTAGACCGGCACGCCCAGCCGCGCGGCCACCTCGGGCCTGCGCGCCCACACACCCGCCAGGCGGGTGTGCGGCCCGGACTTCAACATCGGCGCGTGCGCGAGCTCAGCCCACGGACCCGCCCCCACCAAACCCACAGATACTGGCTCCACGAGTTTTGAGTATGGCGTACTCATGCCCGCCGTCCCCGGCCGAGTGACCTTGAAGCCATGACGAGTCTCGACACCACGTCCAGGTCGGGCGCCGACACCTTCGCCCGCTACGCCATGGTCGCCTCGGCGTTCCTGATGCCGCTGCTGTTCGTGCTGCTCCTGGTCACCGCCCCGCCCGGGGTCACCGAGGAGGGCCGGCCGTACGTCCAGAACTTCTACGACAACCTCGGCTCCTACCCCATGTCGGCGTGGATCGGCGCGCTGGCGATGGTGCTGACGATCCCCGCGCTCTTCGGCGTCGCCCGCGTGGCGCGCGCAGGCAGACCCGCGCTCGGCCTGGTCGGCATGATCCTGGCCTTCTCGCTGGCGCTTCCCCTGTCGGGTAACACCGACGACACCCTCTACGCCGCCAGCAAGGCGGGGCTGGACGTGACCGCCGCGACCAGGCTCTACAACGCGGAGATGAACGACCTGCCCACCTCGCCGCTGGGCCTGCTGTGGTTCGCCGGCCTGGTCGGCCTGGTGATCCTGGGCGTGGCCGTCCTGCTCGGCAGGACGGGTCCCGCCTGGGCGGCGATCACGCTGATCGTGGCGCCCTTCCTGGTCCCCGTCGCCTGGTTCGCCGGGCTCGGCAACGTGTTCGCCGCGATCGCCTGGGCCGCACTGGCTGCCGGCATGGGCGGTGTCTCCCTGGGCCTGCTCAAGCGTTAGGCCCACTCCACCGGCAGGGCGGCGAGCGCCCGGCCGACGAGGGAGGTGCGGTAGACGACCGGCTGCTCGACCAGTCTCAGGCCCGGCAGCCGGTCGCCGAGCACCTCCAGGGCGGTGCGCAGCTGCAGGCGGCCGAGCGCGGCGCCCACGCAGAAGTGGATGCCGTAGCCGAAGACCAGGTGGGCGTCGGCGTTGGGCCGGTCGATCACGAACCGTTCCGGCTCGGGGAAGACGGTCTCGTCGTGGGCGGCCGAGTCGGTCGACAGCAGCACCAGCGAGCCCCGCGGGATCGTCACGCCGTGCAGCTCGATGTCCTCCGTCGCGTAGCGGAAGGAACCGAGCGAGGCGCCGTCGATGCGCATGCACTCCTCGACCGCTCCGGCCAGCCGGTCGCCGGGAACCGGCCAGACGCCCTCGCGCAGCAGCCGCAGCACGCTGTTGCCGAGCTGGTTGGGGACGGTGTCGTTGCCGCCCAGCAGGATCGTGGAGATCAGCTCCACCACCTCGCGGTGCGACAGCTCGCTGCCGGTCATCAGGGTGACGAAGTCGTCACGTGGGTCGTCGCGGCGGGCGGCGACCAGGCGGTCCACGTAGGCGAGATAGGTCAGGAAGCTGTCGGCGAGTTCGAGCTGGCGCTCGGGCGGCTGCGGCGACAGGAACAGCTGGAACCAGTCCTTCACCCTGGCCTGGACGAAGGCCTCGTCCTCCTCCGGCACGCCGATGAAGCGGGCGGTGAGCTTGACCGAGGGCTCGTGGCCGAGCTCGGCCACGAACTCGGCCTTGCCCTGCGGTTCGACGCGGTCGAGCAGCCGCTCGTTGAGCTCGCGGAACTGTCGTTCCAGGTTGGCGACCGCGCGCGGGGTGAAGGCGCGCGAGACGGAACGGCGCAGCCGCGTGTGATCGGGCGGGTCGACGTTGGCGACGAAGCTCGACAGGAACGAGCCGTGCTCGCCCAGCCTGGCCCTGGTTTCCTCGGTGAGGCTGCGCGAGATCGTCAGCGAGCCCTTGGAGGAGAAGCGGCGCGGGTCGGCGTAGGCGCCGCGCACGTCGCTGTAGCGGCTCAGCACGTAGGCGCCCAGGTGCTCGCTGTGGAAGACCGGGTGCTCGTGGCGCAGCGTGCGCAGGAAGCCGTACGGCGCGGCGACGTGCCAGTCCGAGGAGACGTCAAAGTCCACCGAGGATCCTCCGGGGGTTGTCGACGAGCATCTGCGTGATCTGCTCCTCCGTGACGCCGCGCTTGCGCAGCTCCGGCAGCACGTCGCGGGGGATGTGCAGCAGCTGGTAGTCCGGATGGCGCCGGCGTACCACGTCGGCGTCGAAGCGGTCGTTGAAGCAGTAGGAGTCGTGGCCCAGCACCAGGCGTCCGGCGTGGCCGCGCTCGCACAACGTCACCAGCGTCGCCACGCGGTCCTCGAAGGAGCAGAAGGTGTCGATGCCGAAGCGGTCCATGCCGAGCGACGAGCCGCCCGCGAGCAGCTCCTCCAGGTAGGCCAGGTTCGTGGAGTCACCCGCGTGGCCGATCACCACGTTCGTCAGGTCGACGCCGCACTCGGCGAGCAGCCGCTGCTGCTCCAGGCCGCCCGGCTCGCTGCTGTGGGTGGTGATCGGCGCCCCGGTCTCCAGGTGCGCCTCGGCCACCGCGCGGAAGACCCGTTCGCAGCCGCGCGTCATGCCGGGCTTGTCGGTGGCGCACTTGAGGATGGCCGCCTTGACCCCGGTGCGGCCGATGCCCTCGGCGATGTCGCGCACGAAGAACTCCGCCAGCCGGTCGGGGCCGCCGAACAGCGAGCCGGGACCGCGGTTGCCGAAGTAGGGCGGCAGCGCGTCGTAGGTGTACAGGCCGGTGGCGGCCACGATGTTGACCTCGGTGAGCGCGGCGACCTCCTGCACGGCGGGGACGTAGCGCCCCAGCCCGACCACGGTCAGGTCGACGATGGTGTCGATGCCCTCCGCCTTGAGCGCGTCGAGCTTGGCGGCGGCCTGCCGTATGTCGCGCCGCTCGGGGATGTCCGGCCAGTTCCACAGGATCTCGGGGCTGAGGCCGAAGACGTGCTCGTGCATGAGCGTGGCGCCGAGGTCGGCGACGGGGCCTCTCACGGTCTCAGGCACGGGAACCTCGGGTGGTCGAAGGGCTGGTTGACCTTGAGCTCCAGCTCGTCGGTCTGTTTGTACGGCGCGCCGGTGTAGAGGGTCTCGGCGTCGAAGTACGTCGCGGTGAACGACAGGCGGGTCCCGCTCGCCCGGTTGGCGGGGGCGCCGTGCACGGTGAGGCTGTGGTGCACGGTGGCGTCGCCCGCGGCCAGGTCGAGCGGCGGCGAGAGGGTGAGGTCCCGCAGCCACGGATGGGCGGTGATCTGGTCGTCGCCCTCGCGCACGAAGCTGCGCCCGAGCAGGCCGTAGGCGTGCGAGCCGGTGTAGAAGCGCAGCGACCCCATCTCGGCGGGCACGTCCACGAGCGCCACCCAGAGCGTGAGCATGGCCGAGCGGTCCATCGGCATCCACGGGAAGTCCTGGTGGAACTCGGTGGCGCCGTGCTCGCCCGGCTCCTTGACGAGCAGGTTGGTGACCTGGACCCGCACCGCGTCCACGCCGTGCAGCAGCCGGACGGCGTTGGGTCCGAAGGAGGTCATCAGCCCGGCGAAGCACCGCTCCTCCAGCGCCACGTCGCGGCTCTGGCCGAAGGCCTCGTCCACCAGCGTGAGGTGGGCCGTGGAGCGGGCACGAAGCCGTTCGATCGCGCGTTCGCGCAGCTCGCCCACCTCCTCGACCAGTCCGGGCAGGTGCACCCAGCCGTCGCGCCTGAAGGCGGCGATCTCGTGGTCGGTGACATCGCGCATGGCGTCCAGTGTTGCGTGTAGCAAGCGCTTGGTAAAGTCCGGGCATGCGGCGCTTCCGATTCGCGGCGGTCCTGCGTTCAGCGGCCTCCGCCAAGCAGTGGTCCGAGCAGGCGAGGCGGCTGGAGTCGACCGGCTTCGACGCCCTCTACGTGCCCGACCATCTCGTCGGCGACCGCCTGGCGCCGATGGTCGCCCTCACCGCGGCCGCCTGCGCCACGAGCACACTGCGCGTCGGCACGCTGGTGCTGGCCAACGACTTCCGCCATCCCGCCGTGCTGGCCAAGGAGGCGGCCACCCTGCACCTGCTCTCGGACGGACGCCTGGACCTGGGGCTGGGCACGGGCTGGCTCGCGCAGGACTATGCGGGCTCGGGGCTGGCCTTCGACCCTCCGGGCACGCGGATCGCACGGCTGGCCGAGGCGATCACCGTGCTCAAGGGTCTGTGGTCGGGCGAGCCCCTCACCTTCCACGGCGAGCACTACCGGATCGAGGCGCTGCGCCAGCAGCCCTCCGGGCGGCCCAGGCTGCTGCTCGGCGGGGGCGGCCGGCGCCTGCTGGAGCTCGCCGCGCGCGAGGCCGACGTGATCAACCTGGCCTCGCGGGTGCTGCCCGACGGCAGCGGCCCCGACCCGGCCGACACGGGTTTCGCGGCCAAGGTCGACCTGCTGCGCGCGGCGGAGCGCTACGACGAGCTGGAACTCGGCACCAGCGTTCTCCAGGTCGGCGACGCCCGCCCCGGACGGTCGTGGAGCTTCGCCCAGGGGTCGGAGGGCTCGCCACAGGTCCTGCCCGGCACCACGCGGGACGTCGCCGACAAGCTCCGGCACTGGCGCTCGGAGCACGACATCTCCACCTACGTGCTGCACTACGACGACGACCTCGACAGGTTCACCCCCGTCGTGGAAGAGCTGAGCGGCACGTAGATGATGGAGCCATGAACGAGATGTTGCTGCTCAGGCATGGTGAGACCGAGTGGAGCAGGAACGGGCGCCACACCGGCCGCACCGACCTGCCCCTGACCGCCAACGGCGAGTCGCAGGCCAAGCTGCTGGCCCCGGTGGCGCGGGCGCACGATTTCGCCCTGGTGCTGGTGAGTCCCGCTGCACGTGCACGCCGTACGGCGGACCTGGCCGGGCTGACCGGTTACGAGGTCGAGCCCGACCTGTGGGAGTGGGACTACGGCGACTACGAGGGCATCACCACCCCGGTGATCAGGGAGTCCAGGCCCGGGTGGTACCTGTGGGACGACGGCGTGCCGGGCGGCGAGAGCGCCGACGACGTCGGTGCACGTGCAGACCGGGTGATCGCCCGCGTGACGGACGTGGAGGGCGATGTGGCCCTGGTGGCGCACGGCCACTTCCTGCGGGTCCTCACCGCGCGGTGGCTGGGGCTGCCCGCGGCCGACGGCCGTTTCTTCCGCCTCGACACCGGCACCTACTCGCGGCTGGGCCACGAGCACGCCAGGGAGGTCGTGCTGACCTGGAACGCCCCCGTGGCGGGCTGATCAGCCGACTTCGATGCGGGTGGCCGCGTCGTGCAGGCTGCGCGAGACCAGCCAGCCGCGCAGCGAGCCGAGCGCGGGGTCGAACTGACCGGGCTGCTCCCACAGGTGGGCGAACAGCTCCTGGGTGATCGTCTCGGCCAGGCCCTCGCTGCCGGTGACCCGCAGGGCCACGCCGTACACGAAGGGGCTGTGCAGGTCGTAGAGCTCGGCCAGGGCGTCGAGGTCGCCCGCCACCAGGCGGATGTGCAGCGCGTGGTCGTCCATCAGTCACACCCCAGCCTGGAGGCGGCCCAGACCACCTCGTGGGCGAGCGAGGCGCGGCCCTCCGCCTCGTAGGGGAAGTCGTCGGGCGGCACGCGTCCGGCCATCAGGCGGCAGAAGCCGACGGCGTCGGCCCTGAGCGTCAGCGCCAGCGGCACCCTGCGGCCGGGCACCTCCGACAGCGAGACCGTCCAGGTGCCGCCGCCCGGGCCGAGCAGCGAGATCATCACCGCGACGTCGCGCGGCGGACCCTGGCGGGCCCCGGGCAGCTTCGGGATCCCGAAACCGGCGATACGGCGCACGTGCTCGGGATCGGGCGCCGTCAGCGGCCGGGCCAGGGCGGTGCGGATGTCGTCGGCGTGGGTCCACGTCTCGAAGGCCCGTTGCACCATCGCCGCGCGCAGCGGTCCGCGGGCGGGTGCGCGGCCCGCCAGGTCCACCTCGACCTCCAGCAGCGGCCCGGCGTTGCGGGAGAACCGTTCGAGCAGCGTGGTCGCCTGGCCGCGCCACAAGCGGGGCCACGGGCCTTCCGGCACGCCCATGAGCGCGGCCACCGGGCGGTCGTTGGCGGCCAGGTGCTCGACCATGCCGCGCACCGTGCCGTGCTTGACGACCGGCGCGCTCCATTCGTCCTCGCTCAGCTCCGCGAGCAGTTCGTCCATCAGGGCGAGCTGGGCGGCGTACGGCACCGCGGCCTCGACGACCTCGGGCCTGGCCGGCGGCCTGACACGCCCGGCCTTGGACAGCACCGCCTCGCGTAAGCGCGGCGGCGGGGCGATCTCCTGCTCCAGGACCCCTATCGACGCCAGTGCGAGAGCGCACTCCGGGCAGTCCGGGCCATGCCGCGACGGCCGCGGCTGCCCGTTCCGCCAGTATTCGTCGGCCATGTGTGCCTCCGCCTGCCGACGCTACCCGCTAGCCGGGCGCAAGGCGAGAGCCGGGGAAGGGAGCGAGCAGGGTCTCGCGCCACGGGCCCTCCAGGTAGTCGCGGGCACGCTTGGACCAGTCGAGCAGGCGGGAGTCTGGCGCCACCTCGTCGTCGAGCCCGAGCGCGGCGTCGCGGGCCCGCTGCACCGCCAGGTGGGCGTCGATGGTGGTGCCCCACAGCGTGACGACCTCGTTGTCGCACATCAGCACCTCGTACAGGCCCACCAGGTCGTGGCCGTGCTCGCGCAGCACCGGCAGCCGCTCCTCGCGCACGGCGGCCAGGTAGTCGAGCGCGGCGCCCGGCCGGACGGTGGCGCTCTCGTAGAGGTAGAGGGGCCTGACGGTGTCGCCCAGCCCCGGGGTGCCGTGCACGGCCCCGAGCGGGCGGGAGAAGGCGGAGAAGCGCAGGTCGTCGATGTCGGACAGGAACAGCTTGTCGCCGACGCCGTCGTAGATCTCCAGCATCTGGCGCCAGCCTCCGTCCCAGCCTCCGTGGCAGTGCCAGAGCGTGACGGCCTTGAACTGCTGGTGCCCGGTGATGCCGACGGCGTAGAAGGCGCCGACGAGGTCGATCTCGCGGGATCTGATGGACATGCCCTCGGTGAGCGTGTGCCGCTGGAGGTTCTCGTCCTCGCGTTTGTAGCGGGTGAGCCAGGTGAGGTATTCGAGGGGCCTGCGGGAGTTCATGGGCCGGAAGTCGACTTCTTCGATCAGGTAGATCCCGCGGCGCATCGGCGGCCCTCCTCGCTGGATTTGACCAAGCGATTGCTAGGCTACCATCGGCTGTGGCCCCCGTCCGGTCAGCCACTCGAGCACCTTGCGGTGACCGGTGGCGGCCTCCTCGTAGCGTCCCCAGTGCCAGTAGCGGGGCTGGTCGCGAAGGCCGGTGACCCAGGTGCGGTAGGAGACCCGCTCGGAGTCGGAGGCGATGCCGTAGGTGCGGACCACGACCTTGCCGCCGGGGGCGATGAGGACGTCGTCGGCTATCGGGTAGAGCGTCATCTGGTCGAGCATGGTCCCGATTGTGCCGCTGACCTGTTACATCACCGGCGCACCCGCGTTAAGCGGATGCGCCGGGCTGTTAACACGCAGTTACACCAGGAGGGTGTCGAACTCCCCGTCCTTGACCCCGAGCACCAGGGCCCGCATCTCTGCTCGGGTGTAGATCAGCGCGGGACCGTCGGGGAAGCGCGAGTTGCGGACCGCGATCGCCCCGTCGGGGAGCTCGGCGAGCTCCACGCAGTTGCCCTGGGAGTTGCTGTAGCGGCTCTTGCGCCACGCGGCCCCGGTGAGCTCCGTGAGGTCGCGGGCGGGCATGCCGTTGTAGGTGTGGTCCATCTACATCTTTCTGAGATGAGCGTCGATGAGCTCGACGGTGCCGCCGGGCGTGGTGCTCTCCACGCACAGCTGGTCCATGGCGGTGAGGTACGGGTCGATGTCCTCACGCTTGTCCAGGTAGAGAGCACCCCAGAGCTGTTCGACATAGACGACGTCCGACAGGTCGGACTCGGGAAACCGCAGAATGCTGAACGCGCCACCCTCCGCGGCGTGCGAGCCGTACTTGAACGGCATCACCTGGATGGTGATGTGCGGAAGGGTCGCGACGTGCAGCAGATGCTGAAGCTGCTCGGCCATGATCTCCGTACCGCCGATGATCCTCCTGAGCGCGGCCTCGTCGATGACCGCCCAGAGGCGGGGGCCGTCTTTCTGGGTGAAACGTTGCTGGCGCTGCAGACGTGAGCGCACGCGCCGTTCTACGTCCTCGGGAGTTGCATCGGGGTTGCCCAGGCGGTAGACGGCCCGCGCGTAGTTGGCCGTCTGGAGCAGTCCGGGCACGAACTGGACCTCGTAGGTGCGGATCAGGGTCGCCGCCTCTTCCAGGCCCACGTAGGTCGTGAACCAGCCGGGCAGGACGTCCGAGTACTTGTGCCACCACCCGGGGGTGTTGGCCTCTCGCACCATCTCCAGCAAAGCACGGCGCTCGGCGTTGTCGCTGACGCCGTAGAGCGTGAGCAGATCCTCCACGTCACGTGTCTTGAAGCCGACGCGGCCGAGCTCCATGCGGCTGATCTTGGACGCGGACGCGCGGATATGGAACCCGGCCGCATCGCGTTCCAGCCCCACGTTCTCGCGCAGCCGGCGCAGGCTCGCTCCGAGCATGATGCGCCGGACGGTCGACCCCGATCCAGGTGGATCCATGGACACGTGCTGCTCCTTAGTCGGTTCCTAACTCATAGTCTGACAGGAAGGTTCCTTTCCCCCGGAGTACCTTTTTTCATCCGTAACCGTAGCGAATGCACGCCTTCTCTGCACGTGCATTCGCTCTTGCACATGCACGACATTCTGCCTCAGAATGATCATGTGCAGTCCACAATGACTTGGACCACCTTCGACTGGTGGCCCCCGGTCGGCTGGTGGCCCGACGCGGCCCGTGACCTCCTCGAAGGCGGTCCCGCCTCCAGCGCCACGTTCGCCCTTCCCCCCGCGGCCTCGTCCGTGCACTCGGCGCGCAGCTTCACCGCCGGGACGCTCGCCGCCTGGGGGCTGACGGAGGTCGTGGACAACATGGAACTCGTCGTGTCGGAGCTGGCGACCAACGCTTTGCGGCACGGGCTGGCCCTGGGTGGGGTGCCGCCGGCCGTACAGATGTCTCTCGTACGGCGGGGCAGGCTGGTGACCTGCGCCTTCACCGACCCCGGGCCCTCGGTCCCGGTGTTGCGCTACGCCGGGCCGCTCGACGTGGGCGGGCTCGGGCTGCACATCGTCGACTCGCTGGCGCTCCGCTGGGGGTGGTCGGCACTCTCACCAAAAGGGAAGATCGTCTGGGCAGTCCTCTCCTGACAACGGTGATCTGCACTACCGTGGATGGTCATGGCTCGCGGCGCGAACCCGACGAGTGAGCGGAGCGGTCGGCGCGGCGCAGCAAGCCGCCCGCGAAGCGAACGAGAAGGGATGAGCGCCCAACAGCTCGCGAGTCCCGCGCGCGACCCCTGAGAGTGCTGACCGATGGATGATCACCTGCTCGGCTGGCTGCGAACACTCGACGAAGACAGACTTGCCCGCGTCCTCACCAACCGGCAGGACGCGATCGCGGCGCCCTGGCCCCGGCGGCTGGAATCGCTCGCGCAGCGGCTGACCAACGGCTTCGCCGTCATGGAGGCGATGCGCAGCCTGCCCCAGCCCTGCCTGGAGCTGGCGCAGACCTGCCTCGTGCTCGACTCCCCCACCGTCCCCGCGCTCGCGGACTTCCTCGACGCCACCGCCGACGACGTGCGCCACTGGCTCGACGGCCTCTACGACCACGCCCTGGCCTGGCCCGACCGCGACGGCCACATCCACCTGGCCGAGGCCGTCTCGCGGTGGTGGACCGCTCCGCTCGGACTGGGCGAGCCGCTCGACCACTACCTGAACTCCTGGACGATCAGCAACGACACGCTGCGCCTGCTCTCCCGCAACCTGGGGCTCCCGCCGCACGGCAACCGGCGGCGCACGATCTCCCGCGTCGCCGAGGTGCTCGGCGACGCCACCCGCCTGACCGGCCTGCTGTCCAGCGCCCCGGCGGGCACGCGCCAGTTCCTGGAGGAGTTCGCCTGGGACGGCCCGCTGCGCGACGTCGACGGCAACCGCTTCGTCCTGCCCGGCACCCCCGAGCGCTGGGCCGCCGACCACGGCCTGCTCTACCGCCCCAACTGGCACGTCGCCGAGATGCCGCGCGAGGTGGCGCTGAGCCTGCGCGGCCCCGACTACCACCCGCCCTTCACCCCCGTCGCCCCCGAGATCCCGGGCATCCCGGTCGATCCGGAAGAGGTCGACCACCTGATGACCCTGGCCGCGCCGCATCTCGTCGAGCGCTGCGCCGCCCTGCTCGACAACACCGCCAAGACGCCGCTGCCCCTGCTGAAGACCGGCGGCGTGGGCGTGCGCGAGGTGCGCAGGCTCGCCAAGGAGACCGGCTGCGACGAGGACGAGGCCCGGCTGCTCCTGGAGATCTGCGCCGTCGCGCGGCTCCTGGCCCTCGACGACAAGTCGGGCGGCATGGTGCCCACCGACCGGTTCGACCGCTGGCGGCTCGACGAGGGCTCGGCCCGGCTGCGCGTGCTGCTGTCGGCGTGGTGGCGCATGGAGCGCTCGTCCCTGCGCAAGATCGACGGCAAGTACCCGACCGCGCTCGGCGACGAGCAGTCGGGCGCCGCCATCGCCCGCGTGCGGCGCGCCGTCGTGCAGGTGTTGTGCTCGTTGCCGTCCGGCATCGCGTTCGCCGAACGAGGCGCGCTGGTCCGCGCGGTCCACTGGCACGCCCCGCTGCTCGACCAGGCCCTGCTCGCCGAGTGCGCCCCCGCGGTGCTCGACGAGGCCAGGCTGCTCGGCGTCCTGGCCAACAACGCCCTGACCGACCTGGGCCGGGCGCTCGCGGGCCTGGCGGGCAAGGCGGGCGACGAGAACGACGACTGCGTGCCGGTCGTCGAGCACGATCCCGGCCTGGTCGAGGTCTCCACCCGCGCCCTGGCCAGCGTGCGGCGCAGCGCGCTGTTCGGCCCCGACCTGACCGCCGTGGTGACCGGGCCGCCCTCCGCCGAACTGGCCGCCCTGCTCGACCGCTCGGCCGACCGCGAGTCGCGCGGCGCCGCCTCGGTCTGGCGTTTCTCGGCCGAGAGCGTGCGCCGCGCGCTCGACGACGGCTACGACTGCGACGAGCTCCTTGAGGAACTGGCCTCCGTCGGCGCCATCCCGCAGCCGCTGGAGTACCTCGTGCGCGACGTGGCCCGCCGCCACGGCGAGGTCACCGTGACCACGGTCGGCTGCATCGTGCAGGCCTCCGACCCGGGGCTGCTGGCCGAGATCGCCGGCCACCGCCGCCTGTCGCGCCTGGGCCTGCGGCTGCTGGCGCCCACGGTGCTGGTCAGCTCCGCCCCGGCCGAGCGAACGCTCGCCCTGCTGCGGGAGAACGGCTACGCGCCCGTCACCGTCGCCGACACCGGCGAGGTCGAGATCAGGCGGCGCACCAGGGTCGAGGAGCCGCAGAACGGCAAGCTCATCCTGCTGCCCGGCGGCCAGGTCGCCGAGCTGCCGCCGCCCTACGTGCTCACCGAGCCGACCCCCGATCCGCACGAACACGCCAAGCGCCTGGTCACCGCCCACGAGAGCGTGGAGGTGGGCGCCCGCACATGGGCGGTCATCGGGCGCACGGCCACCAGGCTGCCCACGGCCCAGCAGTCGCTGCTGGGGTTCGTGGTCGACCGGGGGGTGCGGGCGGGGATCCGGCTCACCGACGGGCTCACCGCGACGATCAGTCACGGCGAGCTCCGGGCGGGCGTGCTCGACGCCTGGTGTGAGGAGGCGGGCGACTACCTGGAGTTCCCGCTCGCCGAGATCGTCGAGGTCCGCGCGACCTTCTGAGCCTCAGTCCTCCAGGGCGGCGGCGGTGGGCACGACCAGGCCGAACAGGTCGCCGATGGTGGTCAGGGCGGCGCGGTGCAGCGTGGCGTCGTCCACCGGCGTGCCGCCGGGGCCGGCCAGCGTGCGCGTCGCGCAGGCGTCGGCCACGACCACCGGCCGGTAGCCGCGCAGGAACGCGCCCTCGGCGGTGAACGTCACGCACATGTGGGTCATGAACCCGGCCAGCACCAGGTCGCCGCCGGCGCCGAGGTCCTTGAGCACCCGCTCCAGGCCGGTCTGGTGGAAGGCGTTGGGCGCCGTCTTGACCACCACGGGCTCGCCCTCGCGCGGCGCGACCTCCGGGCTGATGGAACCGATCTCCGCGTGGATGTCGTACGGCGTGCCGGGGCCGCCGTCGTTGACGATGTGCACGACGCCGGCCCCGGCTGCGCGCGCACGCTCCAGCAGGCGCGCGCCCGCCTTGATCGCGGCCTCCGCGCCGGGCAGGGCCATGACCCCTGTGCGGTAGGTGTTCTGGTAGTCGATCATGACGAGGGTGGTGCCGGCCAGGCGCGGCAGGTCCGCGGGCAGGCCGACGACCTCGCGCAACGTGGTGGAGACGGTGGTGCTCATGGCGTGATTCCTTTCGTTTTCCGGCACGCTCGCGCCGCCGCGTGGCGGCATTCGAGCGAGCCGGGTTCAGGCCACCGTGTGGAAACGGCGGCGGTAGGTGCCGGGGCCGGTGCCCAGGCGGCGGCGGAAGGCCCGGTGCAGGGTCTCCACCGAGCCGAGCCCGCTGTCGGCCGCCACCCGTGGCAGGGGCAGGTCGGTGGTCTCCAGCAGCCGTCTGGCCACCTCCACCCGCGCGGACTCGATGTAGGCCGCGGGTGTGGTGCCGGTCTGCTGGCGGAAGACCCGGGCGAACTGGCGCCGGCTGAGCCCCATCCTGGCCGCCAGCTCGACGAGGGTGAGCTCCTCGTCGAGGTGCTCGGCGATCCACAGGCGCAGCTCGTCGATGTCGCGGCGTCCGGTGGCGGCGTGCGCCAGCGGCACGCTGAACTGGCTCTGGCCTCCCTGGCGTTTGAGGTACATGACCAGCTCGCGGGCGACGGCCAGGGCCGTCTCCTCGCCGTGGTCCTCGGCGACCAGGGCGAGCGTCAGGTCGAGGCAGGCGCTGATGCCCGCCCCCGTCCACACCCGGGCGCTGGAGCGCACGAAGATGGGGTCGGGGTCGACCGTGACCTCCGGGTGGTCGGCCGCCAGCTGGGCGGCGGTGGACCAGTGGGTGGTGGCGGTCAGGCCCGTGAGGAGCCCGGCCTCGGCCAGGATGTGGGCGCCGACGCACACCGACGCCACCCGGCGCGCGGCGGGTGCCGCGTGCCGTACCCAGGCCACCACCCGGGGATCCGTCAGGGCGCGCGGCCCGTCGGGGGTGACCTCGACCGCGCCGGGCACCAGCAGGGTGTCGACCTGGTCGCCGACCTCGTCGAAGCTGAGGTCGGCCAGCAGCCGCACCCCGGCCGACGTGGTGACCTGGCCGCCTTCCGGCCCGGCCAGCCGCACGTCGTAGAGTGCTCGCCCGGCGACCCGGTTGGCCAGGGCGAACACCTCGGCCGGGCCGGTGACGTCGAGCAGGTCGACGTCAGGGAAGAGCGCGATCACGACGCGATGTGCGGTGGACATGTCTCGATTGTCACTTAATGCACCGAATGACTGCAACGACAGTTAACTGTCAGATACGGACACGCCGGCCTGGGTAGGGGACCGGGATGAACGTCACCGCGCTGGTCGTCATGGACATGCTCAACAGCTACGACCACGACGACGCCGACCTGCTGGCCAAGAGCGTCGAGGAGGTCGTCGGCCCGCTGGCCGCGCTGATACGGCAGGCGGAGGAACGTGACGACGTCGAACTCGTCTACGTCAACGACAACCACGGCGACTTCGCCGCCGGCCCGGCGGAGCTCACGCGGCGCGCCCTGGAAGGGCGGCGGCCCGACCTCGTCGAACCGATCCTCCCTCCCGAAGGCTGCGCGTTCCTGCCCAAGGTGCGCCACAGCGCCTTCTACGGCACCTCCCTCGACTACCTCCTGCGCAGGAAGGGGGTCGGCACGGTGGTTCTGGCCGGGCAGGTGACCGAGCAGTGCGTGCTCTACAGCGCCCTGGACGCCTACGTGCGGGAGTTCGACGTCCGGGTCGCCGCCGACTGCGTCGCCCACATCCACGCCGACCTGGCCGAGGCGGCGATGCGGATGATGACCTGCAACATGCGCGCCGAGGCCGCGCCGGGCGAGCACTGCCTCTGAATATCCGGTGGACCGCAGGCGGGCCGGGCGGGCAGGCTGCGTGCCATGTCGATGGCGTGGGTGTTCGCGGAGTACGGCCTGGCCGACGGCACGATGAGCGTGGCCGGGCGAGGCGCGATGGGCAGGGTCTGGCGCCTCGACAGCGGCGGCCGGAGCTACGCGATGAAGGAGTTCTTCTGGGCCGGCCTCGACGAGCGGGCCGTCCACGAGGAGGCCGCCCTGCGTGATCGCGCCGTGGAGCTGGGCCTGCGCGCCCCGCTGAACCTGCCCACGACGAGCGGCCGCTACCTGGCCGAGCGTGACGGCGTCCAGGTCCGGCTGTACTCCTGGGCCGACGGCGTCCCCGGGAGCCCGGCGGGCGCCGAGGAGGTCGGCACCGTCCTGGGCACCCTGCACGCGACCGCACTGGCCACGGAGCGGCCCGTCGATCCCTGGTACGACCGGGTGGCGGCGCCCGGGCGGTGGAGCGAGATCCCCGAGGCCGCGCCGTACGAAGAGCGGCTCGCCGAGCTGGCCGCCCTGGTCCGGCCCGCGGATCCGGGTCGCGCCCGGCTGTGCCACCTGGACATGAAGCAGTCGAACCTGATGCGCGCCCCCGATGGCGGCCTGGTGGTGCTCGACTGGGACAACGCCGGCCCCGGCGTGCCCGAGCAGGAGCTGGCGGGCACGCTGCTGCGCTGGCACCACCACGACGGCGAGGTGGACGGCGGCGGCGTGAAGGCGACCGTGGCCGCCTACCGGCGTGCCTGCGGCCTGGAGCCGCCGGGCGGGCTGGGGGCCTTCTCCATGGAGGTGGCCGTCCTGCTCAACTACCTCGACGCCCAGGCGCGGCTCGCCGCCGACGAGGGCGCCGAGCCGGAGCACCGGCGCTTCGCGGTCGACGCCGTCGCGGACGTGCTGGCCAAGCTGCCCACCATGGAGGCCTTCGAGCGGGTCCTCGACGCCGCCGCCCAACACGCCGGGCCGCCGCTCAGACGAGGGCTTCGACCAGGGCGGTGATCGCGGCCCGCACCCGCTCCCTGCCGTACTCCTCGTCCAGCACCCCGGCGAGCTCGCCTGAGACGCCGGCCAGCAGCAGGTGCGCGAGCACCGCCGCGTCGGCCCTCGGTCCGCCCTCCTCCAGCAGCACCGTCACGTGCCGGTGCCAGAACCGGTAGGCGCCGATGCGGTAGCGGGCTCCCGGGCTGGCGGTCTCCGACATGCGGACCAGGTCCAGGTGGCCGAACAGGTAGTCGAGGTAGGCGTCGAAGAAGGCGCCCAGGCGCTCGCGCGCGGGCGCGCCCGGCCCGAGAGGCGGCGGCCCCGACAGGACACCTTCCTGCAGCAGCGTCTCCTGCGTGTCGAGCAGGGCCACGGCCAGTCCCGACTTGTCGCCGAAGGCGCGGAAGATCGTGCCCTTGCCGACTCCCGCCTCGGCGGCGACGGCGTCCATCGAGACGGCCGCGACGCCCTTCTCGCGGAACAACCGGGCCGCGGCCGCCAGCACCTTCTCGCGGTTGCGCGCGGCATCGGCACGAACCCGCCTTGACGAAACGGACTGCGGTCCGGTAATTTCCAAGCCATCCACAAAACGGACTGTAGTCCACTTGATCTGGAGGCTGCAAATGACCGAGCTCATCTCGCGCGCCGAACTCGAGGCCGCGATCGCCGCGGGCACCGTGACCGTCGTCGACGCCCTCGGCGGCGACTACTACGCCCAGCAGCACCTGCCGGGCGCGATCGCGCTCGTGGAGAGCGAGGTGGCCGAGCGCGCCGCCGAGCTGCTGCCCGACCGGGACGCCGCGATCGTCACCTACTGCTCCAACCCCGCCTGCGCCAACAGCGAGGCCGTGGCGCTCAGGCTCGACAGGCTGGGATACACCAACGTGCGCAAGTACCGTGAGGGCATCCAGGACTGGGTGGAGGCGGGACTTCCGGTCGAGACCGGCGTCACCGTCTGACCCACGCACCGCTAGCGCACCCCGCACCGCCGTACGGCCAGCAGCGCCAGCGCCCGCGTGACCTCGCGCAGCTCGCCCAGCGCCACCTGCTCGCGCGGCGCGTGCGCGAAGCGCACGTCGCCGGGGCCGTAGTGCAGCGCCGGGATCCCGCCGCCGTTGTACAACCGCAGGTCGCTGCCGTACGGCGCGGCGGTCTCGGCCGGGACGCCACCCCGCACGGCGGCCACGGCGGCGTTCACCTCCCCCAGCAGCGGGTGCGCCGCCGGGAGCCGCCCGCTGGCGAACTGCCCGCCCGGCCAGGTCACCGCCACCGGGTGGGCGCGCAGCCACGGATGCGCGATGCCGTCCACGGCCTCCTCGAAGGCGGCACGCGCCTCGGCGGGGTCCTCGTCGAGGCGCACGCCCAGGCGGCCCTCGGCCACCAGCAGGTCGGGCACGGTGCTGGCCCAGTCGCCCGACCTGACGGTGCCGATCTCGATCGGGTACGGCAGGGCGTTGCCGTCGAACAGCGCGGGCAGATCGCGGTTGCGCGAGGCCTCCAGGCGCCTGAGGGTCTCGAAAACCGGCCAGAACATCTCGATCGCGCTGACACCCTCCGCGCGGGTGGCGCCGTGGGCCGCCATCCCGGCGACCTCCAGCCGGAAGGTCAGCGCCCCGGCGTTCGCGGTGATCACGGTGCCGCTGGTCGGCTCCGTGATCACCGCCGCCTCGCCCGAGTGCCCGCGCGCCAGGGTGGCGAAGGCCCCCAGGCCGCCGTCCTCCTCGCTGACCACGCAGTGCACCGCCAGGGGCCGCACCAGCCGCACCCCGGCCCGGCGCAGCGCGCGCACCACCGCCAGGTTCGCCACCAGGCCCGCCTTCATGTCACAGGCGCCGCGCCCGTGCAGGGTGTCACCCGTGATCCGCGCCGCGAACGGGTCGCTGCCCTGCCATTTGGCCAGATCGCCTGTCGGCACCACGTCGACGTGCCCCTGCAGAACCAGGACCGGCTCACCCTCGCCCGGCGTCACCCCGACCACGCCGTAACCCTCGACCCGCTCGGCCTCGGTGCCGGGGAACCCCTCGGAGGCACGCAACGTGTCGAGGTCGAGCTTCCAGACGTCGACGTCGAGGTCCGCCTCGGTCAGCAGGCGGGCGAACCGGTGCTGCAGGTCGGACTCGGCATCGGTGCCGGTCACGCTGGGCACCCTCACCGTCTCGGCCAGCAGCTCGACCGTCTCGGCGTCATCGATCGCGTTCAGCACCCGCGCTTCCACATCATGCATGAGGCTTACCTTCGCAGGCGAACTCCTGATCGCGCGAGTGGAGATACCGGGTGTGAAGTGGATCCTCTATGCCGTGACCGGCTTCTTCGTGACCTGGGCCGTTCTCCGCTACTCCCCGCTCGACCACGTGTGGTTGTGGGTGGCCCTGGCGGCCTACACCCCGTACGTCGCCCTGGCCTCGGCGCTCGGGCTGTTCGTGGCCGTGCTGGCGCGGCGGCGGGCGGCGATCGGGGCGATGCTGGTGGCCACGCTCGCGCTGGCCGCGGCGGTGCTGCCGCGCTACTTCTCCGATGGGGGCGCCGAGCCCGCAGGCCGGCCGTTGCGGGTGCTGGCGATGAACCTGCGGCTGGGAGGCGCCGACGCCGGGGCGGTGCTGGAGCTGGTCGAGAGGGTGCGGCCGGACGTGGTGGCGGTGCAGGAGCTGACCCCCGCGTCCAAGCGGCGGCTGGGCCGGCTGCTGCCGTACGCGATCGAGCGGGAGACCGGCGGTGCGGTCGGTTCGGCGATCTACGCGCGCCATCCGCTGACGGAGCTGCCGCTGATCGAGTACGGGCACTTCCGCCAGGTCAGGGCGGTGGTCACGATGCCGGAGGGCCGTCAGGTGGAGGTCGTCTCGGTGCATCCGTGCGCGCCGCAGCGGGGCGAACGGCTGCCCTGCTGGCGCGAAGGGCTGGAGGCGCTGCCGCGGGCGGGCGGTGAGCGCCCGGTCGTGCTGGCGGGCGACTTCAACGCGACGCTGGACCACCCGCTGGTGCGCGACCTGCTCGACGGCGGATACCGGGACGCGGGTGACGTCACCGGACAGGGGCTGACGGCGACGTGGCCGATGATGGGCTACGGGGCGGTGCCGGGGGTGACGATCGACCACGTGCTGGCCGACCGCCGCCTGGGGGTGCGCGGCTTCGAGGTGCTCCCCCTGGCGGGCACCGACCACCGGCCCGTCATGGCCGACCTCACGGTGCCGTAGCCACCCGCCCGGCGTGGGGGACGACCATCGGCGTCGCGGTGCGCGGGTCGGGCAGCACGTCGCACGCCAGGCCGAAGACGTCGCGGACCAGCTCCGTGGTGACGATCCGCGAAGGCGGGCCCTGCGCCACGACCGTGCCGCCGTTCATGACGATCAGGTGCGTGGCGAAGCGGGCGGCCTGGTTGAGGTCGTGCAGCACGGCCACGATGGTCCTGCCCTCGTCGTGCAGGTCGCGGCAGAGCTCGAGCAGCTCGTACTGGTGGGAGATGTCGAGGAAGGTCGTCGGCTCGTCGAGCAGCAGCAGACCGGTCTGCTGGGCCAGCACCATGGCGATCCAGGCACGCTGGCGCTGCCCGCCGGACAGCTGCCCGGCCTGGGCGTCGGCCAGCTCGCTCAGGCCGGTGCGCTCCAGCGCCGCGGCGATGGCGCCCTCGTCGTCGCGCGACCACTGGCGCAGCAGCGTGTGGTGCGGATACCTGCCGCGCCGCACCAGGCCGGAGACGGTGATGCCCTCGGGGGCGACCGGGTTCTGCGGCAGCAGCGCGACCTTGCGTGCCGCCTCCCTGCCGCGGTAGGACCACAGGTCCCTGCCGTCGAGCTCCACGGTGCCGGAGTCGGGCTTGAGCACCCGGCCGAGCGCCTTGACCAGGGTCGACTTGCCGCAGCCGTTCGGGCCGATGATCATCGTGAACTCGCCCTCGGGAATGTCGAGGGTGAGGTCGCCGACGACGGGGGCTCCGCCGTACGAGATCGTCAGGTTCCGCGTGGCGATTTTCACAGGGTGCCCTTCTTCCACTCGCGGATCAGCAGGTAGCCGAGGTAGAGGCCGCCGAGGGCCAGGGTGTAGATGCCGACGGGCAGGCTGACCGGGATCGGCGCCTGCTGGGCGGCCAGGTCGGCGAGCACCAGCAGCAGCGCGCCGGTCAGCGCCGACAGCGTCAGGTGCGGTCCGGGCAGCCGCGTCAGCCTGCGCGCGATCTGGGGCGCGGTCAGCGCGATGAAGGAGATCGGCCCGGCGACGGCGACCGCGCCGGCGCTCAGCACGATCGCCAGCACCACCGCGGCCACGCGGGTCCGCTGCGGCTCCGCGCCGAGCCCGGCGGCGAGCTCGTCGCCGAGCTCCGACATGGTCAGGCGGCGCGACAGCAGCATCACGAAGGGCACGACGGCCAGCAGGACCACCCAGATCGTCGCCGCCTGCTCCCAGGAGCGGGTGTTGAGGCTGCCGTTGACGTAGGCGGTCAGCACGCTGGCCTTGTCGCGCTCGACGGCGTAGACGACGTACTGGATGATCGCGGTGCCGATCGCGTAGACGCCGATGCCCGCGACGATGAGCCGTCCGGGGTGGCGGAAACCGGTGCCGGTGGAGAAGTAGACCAGGGCCATGGCGGCGACCGCTCCGGCCAGCGCGCCGGCCGGTGTCGGGACCACGCCGGGGAACAGCAGCGCGGCGATGGCGGCGCCGGCCCCTGCCCCGGTGCTGAGCCCGATGACGTCGGGGCTGCCGAGCGGGTTGCGGGTGACGTTCTGGAAGAGCGCGCCCGACAGGCCCAGCGCTGCGCCGACGCCGGCCGCCACGACCAGGCGGGGGCCGCGCAGCCGTTCGAGGACGAACTTCGACTTGCCCGTGGGCGGCCAGCTCGTCAGATCGGCGAGCGAGAGGCCCAGCCGGCCCAGGGTGAGCGTGGCGACTCCCGCGGCCAGCAGGAGCACGACCAGACCTGCCGCGACGGCCACGGCCCTGCGCGCGATGGGGACCCGGATCATGCGGCCGCCTTCATTCTCCGTACGGCCAGCAGCAGCGCGGGCGCGCCCACGAAGGCGGTCACGACGCCGACCATCAGCTCCGTCGGCGCCAGCACCAGCCTGCCCACGACATCGGCCAGCAGCAGCAGGGCGGGCCCGACCAGGGCCGAGAAGAGGAGCTGGGCACGGCTGTCGCTGCCGGCCGGCCAGCGCGCGATGTGCGGCACGGCCAGTCCCACGAAGGCGATGGGACCCACCGCGGCGGTGGCGGCCGTGCTGAGGAGCACCGCGGCCAGCATGCCGAGCGCGCGGGTCAGCCCGGGGTTGGCTCCCAGCGCCGCCGCCGACTCCTCGCCCAGCGCCAGGGTGTTGAGGCCGGAGCCGAGCACGGCGGCCAGCAGCAGCCCGGCCACGGCCACGGGCAGCACGGAGGTGAGCACGTCGAAGCCGCGCCCGCCGAGCGCGCCCACCACCCAGTAGCGGTAGCTGTCGAAGACCTTGGGCAGGCTGAGCGTGACCGCCTGCACGTAGGCGGTGAGCACGGCGCTGACGACGGCGCCCGCGAGCACCAGCCTGGCCACCCCGGAACCGCCGCCGGACGAGCCGATCACGTGGACCAGGAGCCCGGCGAGCAGGCCGCCCGGCAGCGCCCACCAGACGGCGTCGCCCGACATGCCCAGGAAGGCGATCGAGGTGACGATCGCGGCGGAGGCGCCCGCGGTGACGCCCAGCAGGCCGGGGTCGGCCAGCGGGTTGCGCGTCACGCCCTGCATCAGGGTGCCCGCCACGGCCAGGCACACCCCGGCGAGCACGCCGAGCGCGGTGCGCGGGTAGCGGCTCTCGATCACGGTGGCGACGTTCGGGTCCGCCGTGCTGGAGAGCACGTCCAGGACGTCGCCGAAGGAGGTGGGGTGGCTGCCGAAGGCGATGCTCGCCAGCATGGCCCCCGCCAGGACGGCGAGGGCCACGATGAGCTTGGTCAGGAAGCGGGTCACTTCTTGACGGTGGCGACGGCCTTGTCGATCAGCGGCAGGTACTTGTCGACCACCCACGGCACGGTGAGCGGGTTGATGATCGACGACGCGGTGACGAACGAGGTGTCGTGGCTGTAGACGATGCCGCCGCGCTTGACCGCGGGGATCTCGGCGTAGAGCTTCTGCGCCTCGACCGTCTTGCGGGCCTTCTCGTCCATGTAGAAGGTGAACAGGATGTCGCTGCCGGCGAGCTTCTGGGCGTTCTCCAGGCCGATCAGCGCCGAGTCTGTGCCCTCGGTCTCCTTGAACTCGTCGACGACCGGGTCGACCTTCAGGCCGAGCATCGACAGGAAGGCCACCCGCTGCTCGTCGGGCTTGAAGATGCCGAGCGTGCCGGGGCCGGTGTTGTAGATGTAGGAGAAGGAGAGGTCCTTGTACTGCGGGCGGGTCGCGCCGGCGTCGGCCAGCTGCTTCTTGACCTGCTCGATGAGCCGCGGGCCCTCGGCGGGCTTGCCCAGCGCGGTGGCGACCGTCTCGATCTGCTGGTCCCAGTTGGTGGACCAGGGCAGGTCGGGGTAGGCGACCGTGGGCGCGATGTCCTTCAGGACGTCGTACTGCTCCTTGGTGATGCCCGACCACGGGGCGAGGATCACGTCGGGGTCGAGCTCGACGATGGACTCGACGTCGAGGTTCTCCATGCCGGCGAACTGCTTGGGCAGGGCGCCCCCGGCCTTGGTGACCGCCTCGTGGATCCACGGCAGGTAGCCGGTCTTGGGGTCGGCGCCCCAGGTGTACTCCTCGATGCCGACCGGGACGACGCCCAGCGCGATCGAGGTCTCCGCGGAGCCCTGGCCGAGCGTGACGACCCGCTTGGGCTCCTCGTTGATCACCGCCTCGCCCAGGGCGTGCTTGATCGTGACGGGGAAGGCGGCCGCTGCCGCGCTGGACTGCGCGGGCGTCGGCGCGGCCGAGGTGGTGGCCTCGGGAGTCGACGAGCAGGCGGTGAGGGAGAGGGCCGCGACGGCGGCGGCCGCGTAGCGGTGGAACCTGGGCGACATCGAAGATCCTTGCAGTGGGTCAGCCGAACTTAGGGAAGCCTAACGTAGGCAAGGCTTACCTCTGACCCAGAGTGGTCCATATCACCCAGAAATGGACAACTCACGAAAACGTACGGAGAACCCCTTGCCGACCGGCGCCGCCGCCATGACTCCCGCCAGCGCGGGCTGGCCGGGCGGGAAGTAGGCCAGGCGGAGCATCGTCTCGGCGGGCCCGCCGTCGAGACCGTAACGCACGGTCACGGCGTCGCCGGTGCGCTCGAGGTCGAAGGTGACCCGCTCGGCCATGCGCCCCAGCGGCAGCACCGACCAGTCGGAGAAGTCGCGGGTGACGACGGTGCTCAGATGCAGGCCGCCGTCGACGTACTCCACCCCTGCCTTGATCCACGAGCGCTCGTCGATGCGCAGCACCACGCCCGCCTGGTCGTACTGCTCGGCGAACTCGCCGGAGAAGGTGGTGCTCAGGCGCAGGTCGCCGGGGCAGACCCGGCCGAACAGGTGGGCCGAGTCGTAGGTGTAGCCGTAGTGGGTGACGCGCCACATGTCGGTGGCGGGATCACAGAACAGGCTCAAGCCGTCGTCGGCGACCCATTCTCGCGGCGGATTGACCCATTGCCAGCCGGATGCGCCGAACGCCGTGATCATGCGGATCATCCTGTCACGATCGGCCTGCCATGGTAAGCCGGAAGTTCGCCCCAGGGCTGCGGGCCGCTGCGGTCGGTCACGTAGACGGTGGCGGCGTGGCCGAGCGCGCGACGCAGGGTGCGCTCCAGCGCGGGCGAGGGCACGTCGTGGACGAGGTGGCAGAACCGGCCGCGCGCCAGCTCGCTCGCCCAGGCGGGCTCGCTCATCGCCTGGTAGGCCGCCAGCGGCCCCTCGAAGGTGACCAGCACGTCGGCGAGGTCGGCGTAGCCGGGATCGGGATAGACGCCCGGGTTGAGGACGATCGTGCCCCGCACCCCCTCGACCAGGTCGCGGTAGTGGTCGAGGCTGTCCTCGTCGGCCGCCGCCTGGTCGAGGAAGACGCCGCGCAGGCCGTACCAGGCGCGGTAGCTGCGCAGGTCGGCACGCACGTCGGACGGCGGGCGCACGCCGAAGTCGGTGTCGACGTAGCCGAGCACCTCGGTGCCCGCCGCCACCAGGCGGCCGATCAGGGGGGCTAGCTCGGGATCCTTGGCGCGGCCCGGTCCGGCGTCGAGGTTGACGACCACCATCCTGGGCGGATTGGCCAGCAGCCTGCGCCAGGAGTCGGAGGCGGTGGCGGGGTGGAAGTAGGCGGGGACGAGAGCGGGCACGGAGCTCGCCACCGCCTGCTGGCGCCCCTTCGCGGGAGCCGTGGGGCCGGGCCGTACGGCACGCGTGCCGGTCATCCGGCGGCCCGCTCTCGCGGCGCGGCCTCGACGCGGCGGCCGATGAATCCTGAGGCGCCCAGCAGCACAATCATCGAACGGTTATAACGCGCCCGCCTGATCGACCACCGGCGAAGACACTTACCTGGGGAAATGT
Source organism: Nonomuraea soli (assembly GCF_013761175.1). GTDB lineage: Bacteria > Actinomycetota > Actinomycetes > Streptosporangiales > Streptosporangiaceae > Nonomuraea > Nonomuraea soli. Next base: position 647,357 of record NZ_JACDUR010000001.1, on the reverse strand, counting down.
CCAGCGGGCCATCGGGGCTAGACTGCCCGTGTGCCAGATCCGAAGTTCGAGATCCAGATGCTGCACGACCGGGTGATGATCCAGTTGGAGCAGGAGGCCGAAGAGCGCAGGAGCGGCGCCGGCATCGTGATCCCGGCGACCGTCAAGACGCCCAACCGCCTGGTCTGGGGTGAGGTGTGCGGCACCGGCAACAACGTGCGCCTGGTCAAGGTGGGCGACAAGGTGCTGCTCAACGCCGAAGACCAGCTCGAGGTCGACGTGCACGGCAAGAGCTACCTGGTGATGCGCGAGCGCGACCTGCACGCCGTGGCCACCCAGGAGACCGACCACGGCACGGGCCTGTACCTCTAGCGCTCCAGGAAGCCGCGGCCCAGGTCGATCAGGTCGATGCCGATGCTCTTCATGCCCAGGTAGATGATCGCGGCCATGGTCGCGAGGGTGACGATGAGCACCAGGATGCGCACGGTCCAGCCCTGCCGCTTGTACCACTCGGTCCAGGCGTGCAGCACACGCTTGCCGAACTCCAGCAGCTTGTGCGCCCAGTCGAACTCCGTGGCCAGGACGGCCAGCCCGGCGAAGACCACCAGCCAGCCGGGGCCGGGGAAGGGCACCATGATGAGCCCGCCCACCACCATGACCGCGCCGATCGTCCCGATAACGATCTTGAGCGTCAGCGCGCCGGTGCGGGTGGAGCGCACGCCGTCGAGCCACGATTGCAGGGGCGAACGCCGCGCGGCTTCTTCCTTCAGCTCGTCGGCATTGCCCGTCTCCGAGTTCTTCACGTCCACGCCCCCAGGATACGGGCGTCGCTTGCGTATGGGTTGAGGACGGCTTGGCCGGGTAAAGCTTTCCGGCTCAACCATGGTTTTCGCAAAAATATCGGTTAATGTCTGGCATGCCCCAGGTCAGGATGGAGCCCATGCTCCGCGCCGTCACCGGCCCGATTCGCGTCGCCGCCATCACCGGCGCCGTACTCCCCCACGAGCACCTGCGCACCGACCTGCGCTGGGGCGTGGGCGTCGACTCCGACCCGCACCGCTGGCTCGACGAGGAGCAGGCCGTCACCGGCGAGCTGCGCGACCTGCGCCACTCCGACCAGCTCGGCCTGGTCGTCGAGCTCAGCTGCATCGGCATGGGCCGTGACGCCGCCGCCCTCACCCGCATCTCCACCGGCAGCCGCGTCCCCGTCGTCGCCGCCACCGGCCTGTTCACCGAGCCCTTCACCAGGGTCGGCGCCACCGACGTCGACGAGCTCACCGCCCGCCTCATGCACGAGATCACCTCCGGCCTCGACGGCACCGGCGTCTTCCCCGGCGTCATCGGCGAGGTCGGCTGCTGGGGCGCCGAACTGACCGGCGCAGAGGAACGCTGCCTCGTCGCCGCCGCCCGCGCCTCCCGCTCCTCGCAGCTGCCCGTCGCCACCTACGGCCGCGACGGCCTCGGCATCCTGGAGACCCTCCTCGGCGAGGGCCTGCCCGGCTCACGCGTCAGCGTCTCCTACGCGGGCAACGACCCCGCCGTCCTGCGCAAGATCGCCGAAGCGGGCGCCTACGTCTCGCTCGCCAGCCTCGCCCTCGGCTCCGACCACGCCGTACGGCTCGCCCTCGACCTCATCGCCGACGGCCACGCCGAGCGGCTGCTGCTCAGCAGCGGCGTCAACCGGATGGCCCACATCCAGCGCTACTCCGGGGGCGGGTACGCCCACATCTTCCACATCCTGCTGCCGCGCCTGCGCGAAGCCGGAGTGGACGAGGAGCTCATCCGCACCCTCGTGCACGACAACCCCCTGCGGTGGCTGGCCGGCGCCTGACGGGCGCCGCGGGGGCGGTCGGGAGTGACTAAACTCGAGGCATCATGAGGGCCGCGCGCACCAAGCCGGACGGCCGCCTGCGCACGTCGCTGGCGGCCCTCTCGCGTCTGGGCGACCTTCCCGCCGTCGCCATGCTCGCCTGGGCGGGCTGGCTGGCGATGCCGTGGTCGTTCGGCGCCCTCGCGCAGGCCCACACCGCCACCGAGACCACCGGCGGCCAGGGCACCGCTCTGCCGCCGTCGACGCACGAGGTCGCCCGCGTCCACGCCCTCCCCTCGACACACGAGTTCACGCGCGTCCGCGCCCTCCCCTCGGCGGACGAGGTCACGCGCGTCCACGCCCTCCCCTCGGCGGACGAGGTGGCTCGCGTCGCCACCGTTCCCGGAGCGGCGTTCCCGGTCGTGCAGCATCCTCCCGCCGGGTCGGCGGGCAGTGGTACGGCGGTGCCCGGCGGAACGTCGTCGGCGCTCAGCGCGGAGCGGGCCAAGCTGGCCGCCGAGGTGCACGACGCCGCAGGGCACGGGTTCGCCGCGATCGCCATGCAGGCCAACATCGCCCTGCGCCTGCTGGAGCAGAACCCCGAGCAGGCCCGCGCCTCCCTGGAGGCGATCCGCGACACCAGCACCGAGGCTCTGACCAGGCTCCGGGGCGCACTAGACGCCATGGACCCGGCCTCCGGAGCCCGGCCCCCGGCCGCCGACCACGCCACCCACGCCCTGCCCGGCACCCACCCGGTGCGTGGCGCTCAAGTCACGCCCGTCAGCCCCGTGCCCGGCAGCCCCATAACCAGCAGCCCCATAACCGGCAGCCCCGTGCCCGGTGATGCCGTGCTCGGCGACCCTGTGCCCGGTGATCCCGTCCCCCGTGATCCCATGCTCGAAGACCCCGTCCCCGGCGCCGATCTCACGCGGCTGATCGCCGGGGTGCGGGCGGCCGGGCTTGTGGTGGCCGTCGCGCCCGGCGACCCCGTTCCCGCCCACCTCGCCGCCCCCGTCTACGGCGTCGTCCGCGAGTCGCTGACCAACGTCCTGCGCCACGCCGGTACGGCAGGCGTCTGCGTGAAGCTGGCCTCAACCCCGGGCGAGTTCGTCGTCGAGGTGGCCGACCAGGGCAGGGCCCTCCTGCCCGCCCCGGAGGGCCGGGGCCTGGCGGGCATGCGCGCCCAGGTCGCCGCGGCGGGCGGGGTCTTCGCGGCGGGCCCGCGCCAGGGCGGCGGCTTCCAGGTGGTCGCCCGCTTCCCGGCAACGCCCGCGACCACCTCGGTGCCCGCGACGACCGGGACGCCCGCGACCGCCGTCTCCCCCGCGATCACCGCGTGACCGGCAACTCCGGCGAGATCACGATCGCCATCGCCGACGACCAGGCCGTCGTGCGCATGGGGCTGCGTGCCCTCGTCGACAGCGAGCCCGGCCTGCGTGTCGTGGGTGAGGCGCCCGATGGTGGTGCGGCACTCGAGCTGGTCAGGCGCCTGTCCCCTGACGTGCTCCTGCTCGACATCCAGATGCCGGGCAAGGACGGCATCCAGACGCTGCGCGACATCGCCGCCGAGCCGGGCGTCTCGACGCGGGTGGTCATACTCACCACGTTCGCCCTCGACCAGTACGTGTTCGCCGCGCTCCAGGCGGGCGCGAGTGGGTTCGTGCTGAAGGACAGCCCGCCCGACGAGCTGGTCAACGCGGTGCGGGTGGTGGCGGCGGGTGAGGCCCTGCTGTCGCCGTCGATCACCCGCCGGGTGATCGACCGGTTCGGGGGGCACGGCGCCGCGCCGGTCGACGGGGTCGACACGCTGACGCCGCGCGAGCGTGAGATGGTCGCCTGGGTGGCGACCGGCCGGTCCAACGAGGAGATCGCCAGGGAGCTGGTGATCAGCCCCGACACCGTGCGCACCCATGTGAGCCGGGCGATGCTGAAGCTCCACGCCCGTGACCGCGCGCAGCTGGTGGTGTTCGCGATCAGGTCGGGCCTGGCCCTGCCCTGACTCAGCGCAGGAAGCCCTCGTAGTTGCGCTGCTGCAGCTGTGCCTCGACCTGCTTGACGGTGTCGAGCCCGACGCTCACCATGATCAGCACCGTGGCGCCGCCGAACGGGAAGTTCTGCTGCGTCGAGGGGTCGCGCAGGACCGCCATCGCGACGAGCGGCAGCAGCGACAGAACGCCCAGGTAGAGGGCGCCGGGAGCGGTGAGGCGCGACAGCACGTGCGACAGGTGGAGCGCGGTGGGGCGGCCGGGTCTGATGCCGGGCACGAAGCCGCCGAACTTGCGGATGTTGTCGGACACTTCCGCCGGGTTGAAGGTGATGGAGACGTAGAAGTAGGTGAACCCGACGATGAGCGTGACGTAGACGGCCATGTAGACGGGGTGGTCGCCGCGCGTCAGGTAGAGGGCCACCCAGTCGCCGAGCACCGGCTGCAGCAGCACCGGCAGGTAGAGCAGCGACGAGGCGAAGATGACGGGCACGATTCCGGCCTGGTTGACCTTCAGCGGGATGTAGGTGCTGCTCCCGCCGTACATGCGGCGTCCGACCATGCGCTTGGCGTACTGCACGGGGATGCGCCGCTGCGCCTGCTCGACGTAGACGACGGCGGCGACCAGGAAGACGCCGGTGCCCAGCAGCACCACCAGGGCGAACGGGCTGGCGACGTAGATGCTCGCCAGGTAGGACGGGAAGACCGCCACCACCTGGGTGAAGATCAGCAGAGACATGCCGTTGCCGACGCCGCGCTCGGTGATCAGCTCGCCCAGCCACATCACCGCGCAGGCGCCCGCGACCATGGTAACGATGATGACGGCGATCGCCAGCAGGCCGGTGTCGTGCAGGAGCGGGTGCGGGCAGTTCGACAGCAGTTGCCCGCTCTGGGCCATGGTGACGACGGTGGTGGCGTTCAGGACGGCCAGGGCGACGGTCAGGTACCTGGTGTACTGCGTGATCTTGCGCTGCTCCCCCGCCTTGCGCAGCTGGTCGAGCCGGGGCACGACGGTCGACAGGAGCTGCATGACGATGCTCGCGGTGATGTAGGGCATCACCCCGAGGGCGAACACCGACAGTTTGAGCATCGCGCCGCCGCTGAAGAGCTGGACGATGTCGTAGAAGCCCCCCGACGCCCCGGCCAGGCACTGCCGTACGACCACCACGTCGACGCCCGGCGCCGGGAGCACCTGGCCGAGGCGGAACAGCACGATGATCCCCACGGTGAAGAGGATCTTCTTGCGCAGGTCGGGCAGGCGCAGGGCACGCATCAGCATGCCGGACAGCCTGGCTTCCCGGCCCTTGGCGGGCGTCCGCCGAGCCGCGGCTTCGCCGTACGCAGATCAGCGTACGGCGGGCCGCGACCAGCAGGAAGACAACACATCGAAACCGAGGTCAGGCGGCGAGGGCGCGACGGGCGTAGGCGCGGACGTCGGCGTCCGGGTCGGCGAGCACGCCGCGCAGCGCCTCGGCCACCTCGGCCCGGTCGGCCCAGCCCGCGAGAGCCTGGACGGCGGCCTTGCGCACGTCGAGGTTGGCGTCGGCGAGCACGGCCACGAGCGGCGCGGCCGCCAGGGCCGGTCCGGCCGCGGCCAGGCAGCGTGCGGCGCCCACCCGTACCTGCCAGCTGCCGTCGGCCAGGGCGGCGACGGCGGCGTCCACGTCGGGCCTGGACACCGCGCCGAGCGCCTCGAAGGCGGCGGCGCGCACCAGCGGGTCGGCGTCGACGGTGAGCGTGTTGAGCACCCCGGCCGACTCGGGCTTGCCGATGGTGCCGAGTCCTCTGGCGGCCCAGACGCGCACCTCGCGGGAGGCGTCTGCGGTGGCGGTGGCGACGGCGTCCCAGGCGTCGTGGGAGACCAGGCCGCGCACCGCTTCGATGCGCACCCGGTGGTCGGCGTCGACCAGGGCCGCGGTGTACAGGGCGGGCCGGCCGAGCCGCAGGGCGCGCAGCACGTCGAGGGCGGTGGCGCGCACCACGGGGTCGGTGCCGCCGGTGCCCGCGAGTTCCCGCAGCCCGTCGGCGACGTCGGGGGTGAGCACCTCGACGAGTTCCCGCAGTCCTGAGGCTGCCGCCCGCCGTACGGTGCCGTGGGTGTCGGACAGGGCCCGCACGAGGGCGGGGCCGACTCCGGGTGGGGTGGTCTCGGTGAGGGTGGCGATGGCGGCGCGGCGCACGTTCGGGTCGGTGTCGGCCAGGAAGGGGCGGATCTGTTCCAGGGAGGGCTGTCCTTCGGCGAGGCGGAGCAGTTCCAGGATGCGCGGCGAGCGCGCGACCGGCCCGGCGGCGGAGTTCCGCGCGGTGGCCTGGTGGACGGCGGCGGCGCTGAAGCTGCCGATGACCTCGGGTTCTGCGGTGACGGGCGTGAACTCGGGCACGGGCACCGAATACGGCTCGACCGGCCGCTTGATGAACTCCATACCGGTGTCGCTCTTGCGCAGGTTGAGGTGGAACATCCAACCGGAGTCGTCGCGCTCGGGCAGGTCGGCGCGGGCGTGGTAGAGCCCCCACCGGCTCTCGGTGCGCACCAGGGAGGAGCGCGCGGCCATCTCGGCGCAGTCGCGAATGAAGCTCACCTCGGCGCAGCGCATGAGCTCGTGCGGGGTCGTGGCGCCCATCGCGGCGATCTCGTCCTTCATGCGCTCGAAGGACTCCAGCGCGATCTCCAGTTTGGCCGAGCTCTTGGGCGGGGCGACGTAGTCGTTGACGAAGCGGCGCAGCTTGTACTCCACCTGCTGCTGTGGGGGCCCTTCGGGGTTGCGCAGCGGCCGGTAGATCAGCTCGTGCGCCTCGGCGATCTGGTCCTCCGGCAGTTCGCCGGGGGTCTGGAGGTGGGCGGCCGCGTGCTCGCCCGCGAGGTCGCCGTAGACGAAGGCGCCGATCATGTAGTTGTGCGGCACGCAGGCCAGGTCACCCGCGGCGTAGAGGCCGGGCACGGTGGTCTGGCCGTGCTCGTCGACCCACACGCCGGAGGCGGAGTGGCCGCCGCACAGCCCGATCTCGGAGATGTGCATCTCCACGTCGTGGGTGCGGTAGTCGTGCCCGCGTCCGGCGTGGAAGGTGCCGCGGGTGGGCCGCTCGGTGGAGTGCAGGATGGTCTCGACCGCGCTGACGGTCTCCTCCGGCAGATGCGACAGCTTGAGGTAGATGGGCCCGCGGGCGGAGGCGATCTCGTCGGCGACCTCGGCCATCATCTGGCCTGACCAGTAGTCGGAGTCGACGAACCGCTCGCCCCTGTTGTTGACCTGGTAGCCGCCGAACGGGTTGGCGACATAGGCGCAGGCGGGACCGTTGTAGTCCTTGATCAGCGGGTTGATCTGGAAGCATTCGATGCCGCTGAGCTCGGCCCCCGCGTGGTAGGCCATCGAGTGGCCGTCCCCGGCGTTGGTGGGGTTCTCGTAGGTGCCGTAGAGGTAGCCGCTGGCGGGCAGGCCCAGCCGTCCGGCCGCGCCGGTGGCCAGGATGACGGCCCCGGCCCTGACCACGACGAAGCGTCCTGAACGGGTGTCGAACCCGGCCACGCCCACGGCCCTGCCGCCGGAGACGAGGACCCTGACCGGCATGACGCGGTTCTCGATCGTCACCTTCGACCTGATGTCGCGGCGCCTCAGCACCCGGTAGAGCACCTTCTTGATGTCGCGGCCCTCGGGCATCGGCAGCACGTAGCTGCCGGAGCGGTGCACCCGGCGCACGGCGTACTCGCCGTACTCGTCCTTCTCGAACTTGACGCCGTAGCTCTCCAGGCGCTGCACCATGGCGTGCCCGCGCTCGGCGGTCTGGCGCACGGTCTTCTGGTTGACGATGCCGTCGTTGGCGCGGGTGATCTCGGCGATGTAGTCCTCGGGGGTGGCCTTGCCGGGGATGACCGCGTTGTTCACCCCGTCCATGCCCATCGCCAGGGCGCCGCTGTGCCGTACGTGGGCCTTCTCCAGCAGCAGGACCCGCGCGCCGCGCTCGGCGGCGGTGATGGCGGCCATGGTGCCCGCCGTGCCGCCGCCGACCACCAGCACCTCGCACTCCAGCTCGAGCCGGTCGTCCATCTACAACTCCTCCAGGATGCGTTCGCGGGTGGCCGAGGTGAGCACGGTCTTGATGCCGCCGCGCCCGAGCACGGCGACGCGGTCGCCGAGCAGCAGCGCCTCGTCCACGTCGTGGGTGACGAAGACGACGGTGGCCGCGGTGTCGCGCAGCACGTCGAGGAGCAGGCGCTGCATGTCGGCGCGCGTCTGGGCGTCCAGGGCGCCGAAGGGTTCGTCCATGAGCACCGCGCGCGGCCCGCCGACCAGCGCGCGGGCCAGCTGGACCCGCTGGCGCTGGCCGCCTGACAGCTCGCGCGGCAGCCGGTCCTCGCGCCCGGCCAGGCCCACACGCTCGATCCAGGCGCTCACGTCGAGGGGTTTGCGGCGGATGCGGAGCGGCAGCTCGACGTTGCGGCGCACGGTGCGCCAGGGCAGCAGGCCGTCCTCCTGGAAGATCATGGCCCGGTCGGGTGAGGTGCCGCGGACCTCCTCGCCGTCGGCGAGGATCTTGCCCTGGTACGGCTGCAGCAGCCCGGCCAGGGCGCGCAGCAGGGTGGACTTGCCCGATCCCGAGGAGCCGACGACGGCCAGCAGCTCGCCCGGGGCGACGTCGAGGTCGATGCCGTCGAGCACCGCGCCGTGGCCGTAGCCGAGCCGTACCCCGTCGAGTCTGAACGACAGGCTCATGCCGAGCTCCCCTCCGCTCGCGGCAGCCAGCGGGTGGTGCGGCGGCCGGTCAGCTCGATGGCGGCCGAGGCGAGCCACCCCAGCGCGCCGATGGTGATCATGCCGACGATGACCGCCGGGTAGTCGACGATCGTGTACGCGTGCCAGGTGCGGTAGCCGACGCCGAAGTCGCCGGAGATCATCTCGGCGGAGATGACGCAGATCCACGCCACGCCCATGCCGACCGACAGGCCGCCGAAGACGCCCGGCAGCGCGCCCGGCAGGATGACGTTGCGCAGCACGTGCAGCCGTCCGCCGCCCATGGTCCTGACGGCGTCCTCCCACAGGGTCGGCAGGGCCCGTACGGCATGGCGGGTGCTGACCATGATGGGGAAGAACGCGGCGGCGCAGGTGATGAAGACGATGCCCTGCTCGTCCTGGGGGAAGAGCAGGATCGCGATCGGCACCAGGGCGATGGCGGGGATCGGGCGGACGGCCTCCAGCAGGGGTGTGAGCAGGTCGGAGGCCTTGGGCGAGCGGGCGATCAGGATGCCGACGGTGATGCCTGCCGCGGCGGCCAGTGCGAAGCCGGTCAGGATGCGGATGACGCTCTGCAGGAGGTCGAGGTAGTAGATCGGGGTGGTCACCTGCTGGAGCAGTTCGGCGGCGATCTCGCCGAGCGTGGGCAGGCGGTCGAAGCGCAGCCAGAGCACGGCGTCGGTGGCGGTCAGCAGTTGCCATGTCCCGGCGGCGGCGAGCAGCGCGAGGATGCGCCGCGCCCAGGAGCTCATCGAGCTCATCGGCCGTCACCGCTCGCCTTGAGCGCGTCGGCGTAGGTGATCTCGGTGGCCCCGGGGCGCGCCTTGAGGTGGGCGGCGGCGCCGTCCTGGGTGGTGAACGGCAGGAAGCCGTCGCCGTCGCGCACCCAGACCGCCTTGTCGGCGAACCATCGGGTGCCGGTCGCGGCGTCGGGGACGTAGGCGGCGCGGACCTTGCCGGTGGCCGCGGCGATCTGCCTGAGCAGGCAGGTGGGGCTGGCGGCGGGCTGGGTGTCGGCGGCGCCCTCGATCCACACCTCCGAGGCCAGGGCCGGGTCGGAGACGGCGGTGCCGCAGACCGGGTCGGTGCCGGTGATCGCGGCCGGGTTCTTCGTGGAGGCGGTGTCGCTGTCGTAGGCCTGGCCGTACGCCTTGCGCAGGTAGCTGTCGTCGTAGAAGGCGGCCAGGTCGACGGAGCCGAAGTCGGCGCTGATCTGCTTCAGGTACGGCACGTCGTGCTCGTGGGCGGCGCGCAGTCGCGGCTTGAGCGTGGTGTCGAAGGTGGCGATGCCGTTGCGGCCGTTGTAGAGGTAGACGACCTCGGCGGGCAGCCCGGTCTCCTTGGCGACCAGTTCGGCGGCCTTGAGGGGGTTTTCGTGCAGGTAGCGGGTGGCCTCGATCTGCGCCTTGAGGAAGGCGTCGACGACGTCGGGCCGGTCCTGGGCGTAGGCCTTGCGCACGACGGTGCCGTGGAAGGTCGGCACGTCCAGCGCGGAGCCGTCGTAGATCAGCCGTCCCTGCCCCTGGAAGGCCAGCAGTCCCGGCCAGGCGACGAACTGCGCGTAGGCCTGGACGGCGCCCGACTGCAGCGCGGAGGCGCCGACGGGGGGCTGGTGGTTGACGACCTCGACGCCGGTGACGCCCGCCTTCTCCAGGGCCTGGACCAGGGTGCCGTGCCCGGCGGAGCCGACGCTGGCCGAGACCTTGGCGCCCTCGAGGTCGGCGAGGGTCTTGACCGTCGAGTCCGGCGGGACGACGACCATGTTGAGCCCGCCGCGCAGGTTGTAGCCGGTGATCGCTACCATCTGGGTGCTGCCGCCCGAGCGGGAGGCGTTGATCAGTAGCGGGTAGTCGCCCATCGAGCCGATGTCGATCTTCCCGGCGATCATCTGGGCGGTGATGGGGGCACCCGTGTCGTAGTCCTGCCAGGTGATCCGGTAGCCGGGCAGGCGCCTTTCCAGGTAGCCGAGCGAGCGCAGCAGCGTCCCGGCGGTGACGGTGTTGATGGTCTTGGACTGGTAGCCGACGACCAGGGTGGGCTTGTCGGGCTGCGCGGCCTGGGAGAGCGAGCAGCCGGTCGCCAGCAGGAGGAGGGCGAGCGTGGTCCGGAGCTTCATGGCGGTGGTCCTTCAGCGCAGCAGGTAGGGGATGTTCACGGTGACGGCGTCGGCCGGGCAGCGGGCGGCGCACGGTCCGCAGTACCAGCACTCGTCGACGTGCATGTAGGCCTTGCCGGTCTCGTCGCTGATGGCCAGGGAGTCGAGCGGGCAGACGTCCACGCAGAGCGTGCAGCCGCTGATGCACAGCGCCTGGTCGATGGTCACGGGGACCTCGACGCGCTGGTTGACGAGACTCACGGGCTCTCCTGTCTGCTCAGGTGGCCGCGCATGGTGAGGCGGTCGCCACGGAAGCGGATGAACTCAAGGTCGATGGGGCGGCCGTCGGCCAGGTGGGCCAGGCGTTCCACCATCAGCAGGGCGGCGCCGCGTGGCGCGCCGAGGACGGCGGCGGTGTGGGGGTCGGCGTTGATCGCCTCGAGGGTCAGCTCGGCGCTGCCCAGCGGCTGGCCGGCGATCCGCTCCAGCAGCACGAAGATGTCGTTGTGGGCCAGGTCGGCGTCGAACAGCGGCTCGCCCACGTCGGTGACGATGTAGGTGAGGTCCAGCGAGAGCGGCACCCCGTTGAGCCTGCGCAGCCGCTCGATGTAGACGACCGGTTCCCCCTCGGCGATCCGCAGGCGGCCGGCGACGGCGGCGGGCGCCTCGATGATCGTCATCGATCTGACCTCGTTGACCACCTGGCCGTGCTCGTGGAGGGTCTCGGCCAGGCCCAGCAGCCGGTGCAGGCCGTGCGGGTACTTCTCGCCCGCGACGGTGGTGCCCACGCCGGGGCAGCGGTCGATGAGGCCTTCGCGCCGCAGCAGGTCGAGGGCCTCGCGCACGGTGTTGCGCGTCGTGCCGTACTCCCGCGCGAGCGCCGCCTCCAGCGGCAGCGGCCGGTCGCCGAACTGCCCGTGCAGCACCTGCCGGCGTAGCAGGTCGGCCACCTGCCTGGCACGATCCGCGCGTGTCCGCATCGCGACCTCCTTTCCCTATTAACCCTACTTAGGTGGTAGGAATAAGGGAATAACGGCGGGATTGCGCCACTCTCCGGCCGCTCCGACCTGGCGTAAGGGGCTACATCCGCCACCGGATACCGTGGCGTCCGTGGATGTCTGGGTGATCAGCGGACCGCCGGGAGCGGGCAAGTCGACCGTCGCCGCCGAACTCCTGGCGACGCTCTCCCCCACGCCGGCCCTGCTCGACAAGGACACGGTCTACGGCGACTTCGCCGGCGCGATCCTGCAGGCGTACGGCAGGCCGTTCGGCGAGCGCGAGGGCCCCTGGTACGACCAGCACGTCAAGCGCCACGAATACGCCGGGCTCACCCGCCTGGCCAGGCAGATCCGCTCCCACGGCTGCCCGGTGATGCTCGACGCGCCCTTCACCTCGCAGATCCACTCCGCGTCGTTGTGGGAGGCGTGGGTGGAGGAGCTCGGCGGGCCCGCCGTGCATCTGGTCTGGGTGCGATCCGACGGGCCGACGCTGCGCTCCCGGCTGGAGGCGCGAGGGCGGCCTCAGGACGCGGCGAAGCTGGCCGGCTTCGACGAGTGGCTGAAGGCGATCAGAGTGGACGAGCCGCCCGCCGTACCTCACCTGGAGGTCGATCGGCGGGCAGGTCGGTGATCGCCATGTGGCCGGGCAGGTGCGCGATGGCGTAGGGCACCCCGCTGACCATGATCGCGACCTGGGGCGTCACGCCGCAGGCCCAGAAGACCGGCGTCTCACCCGGGCGTACCTCCACGAAATCCCCGAAATCTGGCTTGTCGAGATTGATGGCGATCTCTTCGGGGTCACCGACATGGACGGGCTCGCCGTGCGCGTGCGGGAACCTCCGGCTCACCTCGATCGCCGTCGCGACGAGCCGGTCGGGGATCGGCCGCATCGACACCACCATCGGGCCCGAGATCCGCCCCGCGGGCCGGCACGCGATGCTGGTCACGAACATCGTCACGTTGCGGCCCAGCTCCAGGTGGCGCACCGGCACTCCGGCCGCCAGCAGCGCCTCCTCGAAGGTGAAGCTGCAGCCGATCAGGAACGGGACGAGGTCCTCGCGCCACTGCCCGGTCACCTCGCCGTGTTCCCGCGCGGCCCCGTCGCGGTAGACGCGGTAGCCGGGCAGGTCGGTGCGCAGGTCTCCGGGGAACCAGCGGGTGCTGTGCGCGCCGGGCTCGCCGACGTCGACCAGCGGGCAGGCCGCGGGGTTGAGCCGGGCGAAACGTTCCAGGTCACCGGCGTACTCCTCGGGGACCGCGATCAGGTTCGCCTGGGTCCAGCCCGCGCACCAGCCCGCCGTGGGAGCCTTCTCGCCGTGGCGGAACCTGGCGCGCGCCTGGGCGGGGGTGAGTCTGGCAACCTCCATAGTTGGTCTTATCCCCCCGAGTCCCGCTCCGTCCAGACCGTGATGTCGTGACATTTCCGGGTAGCGGCGCTCCCATGCGGCTGGACGTCAACCTCCTCGACTACGCGCTCATCGCGATCTACTTCGTCGTCGTCCTCGGCATCGGCTTCGCCGCCCGCCGGGCGATCACCACCCAGGACGACTTCTTCCTGGCCGGCCGTGGCCTGCCGGCCTGGGTCACCGGCCTGGCCTTCGTCTCGGCCAACCTGGGAGCCATCGAGATCCTCGGCATGGCCGCCAACGGCGCGCAGTACGGCGCGATGACCGTGCACTACTACTGGGTGGGCGCGGTGCCCGCCATGGTCTTCCTCGGCATCGTGATGATGCCCTTCTACTACCGCTCACGCGTGCGCAGCGTGCCCGAGTTCCTGCGCAGGAGGTTCAACCCGTCCACGCAGCTGCTCAACGCGATCATGTTCGCCGTCGCGCAGATCCTCATCGCCGGGGTGAACCTGTACGCCCTCGCCCTGGTGATGGAGGCGCTCCTCGGCTGGCCGCTGCCCGCCTCCGTGCTGGTCTCCGCGCTGATCGTGCTGTCGTACATCACCCTCGGCGGGCTGTCGTCGGCGATCTACAACGAGGTGCTGCAGTTCTTCGTCATCCTCGCCGGGCTGATCCCGCTGACCGTCCTGGGCCTGATGCGGGTGGGCGGCATCGACGGCCTGGCCGACCGGGTACGGCAGAGCACCCTCGGAGAGGCCGGACTGCACACCTGGGCCGACACCGCCGGCGACAACCCCATGCAGGCGCACTGGATCGGCATCGTCTTCGGCCTGGGCTTCGTGCTCTCCTTCGGGTACTGGACCACCAACTTCGCCGAGGTCCAGCGTGCCCTGTCGGCCCGCAACACCAACGCCGCCAGGCTGACCCCGATCGTCGCCGCCTACCCCAAGATCTTCATCCCGCTCGTCACCGTCATCCCCGGCCTGGTGGCGCTCGTCATGTTCGACGGCCTGGGGCAGGGCGACTCCGCCTACAACGACGCCATCCCGATGCTGATGCGCGACCTGCTGCCCAACGGCCTGCTCGGCATCGCCGTCACCGGCCTGCTGGCGTCGTTCATGGCGGGCATGGCGGCCAACATCAGTGGCTTCAACACCGTCTTCACCAACGACCTGTGGGCCGCCCACGTCGTCAAGGGCCGCGACGACGCCTACTACGTGCGCGTCGGCCGCATCGCCACCGTCGTCGGCGTCGCCCTCGGCGTCGGCACCGCCTTCATCGCCGCGGGCTACTCCAACATCATGGAGTACCTGCAGGCGCTGTTCTCCATCTTCAACGCCCCGCTGTTCGCGACCTTCCTGCTCGCGCTGTTCTGGAAACGCATGACCGCCTGGGCGGGATTCTGGGGACTGCTCGGCGGAACGCTCGTCGCCATCGCCTCGTACGTGCTGTACAAGAGCGGCACGATCGACTTCGGCACCGAGCTCAACGCCAGCTTCTGGGGGGCGGGCCTGGCGTTCGCCTCCGACATCCTCATCTCCGTCCTCGTCACCTTCGTCACCGCGCCCAAGCCCGTCGAAGAACTGCGCGGCCTGGTGTACGGGCTCACCGTCGACGTCGAGGACGACGCGCTCAAGGGCGACGAACGCTGGTACCGCAACCCGCTCTTCCTGGGCATCGGCGCCCTCGTCCTGTCCATCGCCATGTACGGAGTGATCCTGTGAAGCTCGACATCAGGCAGGTCATCGGCGGGCTGTTCCTGCTCTACGGCGTCATCCTGATCGCGGTCGGCCTGATCGGCGGCGAGGCGCCCAACCTGTGGACGGGCGCCGCCATGGCCGTCTTCGGCGGCGCCTTCCTCGCGTGGGCGCGGTTGAAGCGGATCTAGAGTGGCCGGTGTGCCACCCGAGAACCTGCCGATCATCGAACGCGACGCGGTCCGCGTGGTCGTCATCGACTCCGCGGACCGGATCCTGCTCTTCCACACCAGAGACCCGACGATGCCCGAGAAGGGGCAGTGGTGGGAGCTGCCCGGGGGCGGGATCGACCCGGGCGAGAGCCCCGCGCAGACGGCCGTGAGGGAACTGCGCGAGGAGACGGGCATCGTCGTGTCGCCGGAGCAGGTCTCGGCGCCCACGTGGCGACGCGACGCGTCGTTCCGGTACCGGGGGACCCGGCGGCTGCAGCACGAGGTGGTGGTCGCGGTGCGGCTGGGAGTGCCAGGACCCGCCGTCGACGGTGGCGGGCGGGTGGAGTTCGAGGACGAGGACTACTTCGGGTTCCGGTGGTGGGAGGTGGACGAGGTGGTGGGGAGTGCGGAGCTGTTCTACCCGCGGGAGCTGCCACGGCTGCTGGGGGCGTTTCTCGCGGGTGAGCGGATCGACCAGCCGTTCGAGCTGTGGTCCTAGCCCGCCGCCTGCTCCTTAGTCGTCGAGGGCCTGGTAGACGGTGGTCCAGAAGTCGTGGAAGACGTGGGCCGAGTTGGGGACGGACAGGCCCACCTGGGTGACGAGGATGCCGGTGAGCCCGTTGACCGGGTCGGCGTAGGCGGAGGCGCCGCTGCCGCCGTCCCAGCCGAACTGGCCGATCGGGGCGTAGTCGCTCTGGTAGGTGCGAACCGCCATGCCGAAGCCCCAGCCGCCGTGCTGGCCCTGGCCGAAGGAGATGTGCACGTTGTCGCGGGCCAGCTCGTCGCGTGCGGCGTTCTGCTCGGCGGTGAGCCGGTTGGTGGTCATCAGCCGGACGGCGGCGCGCGACAGGATGCGCCGCCCGTTGTGGACGCCGCCGTTGAGCAGCATGCGGAAGTAGGCGTCGTAGTCGTCGACGGTGGCGTTGAGTCCGCCGCCGCCCGACGGGAAGGCGGGCGGCCGGCTGTGGCGTCCCCCGTCCGCCGGGTCCCAGACGTGGAACTCGCCGGTCTCCGGGTCGGGCGCGTACAGGTCGGGCAGCCGGTACAGCTGGTCGGCCGGGACGTGGAAGCCGGTGTCCTTCATGCCGAGCGGGTCGAAGATCCGTTCACGCAGGAACTCCTCGAACGGCCGGCCGCTCACCCTGGCCACCAGGACACCGAGCAGGTCGTTGCCGATGTGGTACTGCCAGCGCTCGCCCGGCTGGCTCATCAGCGGCAGCGTGCCCAGGCGGCGCAGCCATTCGTCCGGCTCGGGCATCGGCACCGGCAGGTTCGGCGTCAGCCCCTGCTCGAAGATCGCGTTGAAGATCGGCGTGCCCACCGCCGTGAAGTCGAGGCCGAGCCCGAAGGTCGAGGTCAGCACGTCCCGCACGGTGATCGGCCGCCGGGCCGGGACGAGGTCGTCCAGGGGGCCGTCGATCCGCTTGAGCACCTGCCGGTCGGCCAGCTCGGGCAGCCACTGCTGGATCGGGTCGTCCAGCCGTACCCGGCACTCGTCCACCAGCACCATCGTCGCCGCGACCGTGACCGGCTTGGAGGTGGAGGCCATCCGGAAGATCGTGTCACGCCGCATGGGAGCGCTGCCGCCTACCGCCATCGTGCCGAGCGCTTCGACGTGTGTCTGCCGGCCCCGGCTGACCAGGGCGACGACTCCGGGGACCTTGCCCGAGTCGACGTGCCGGGCCAGTGTCTCGTGCAGCCTGCGCAGCCCGGTGGAGGAAAAGCCGTGTGATTCGTGGTTCGCCATGCCGAGGACGCTAGGCGGCGGCCCTGGGGGGCCGAATCTGTCGCGTTACCGTAGATCCATGCGGGCGAGCTCGTGACGGGAGGCGACGCCGAGCTTGGGATAGGCCTTGTACAGGTGATGGCTGACCGTACGCGGGCTGAGGAACATCTGCCCGGCGATGTCGCGGTTGCTCATGCCCGCCGCGGCCAGCCGTACGACCTGGAGCTCTTGGGCGGTGAGCTGGGCCAGCAGGTCGGGGGCCTGCTCGCGGGCCTGGGGCGTCTCGCCGGTGGCCCGCAGCTCGGTGGAGGCGCGCTCGGCCCAGGGGGTGGCGCCCAGCCGCAGGAAGATCTCCAGCGCGCTGCGCAGGCGGGGGCGGGCCTCGGCCCTGCGGCGTGCGCGCCGCAGCCACTCGCCGTAGAGCAACTCGGTCCTGGCCTGCTCGAAGGGGACCATGCTCGATCCGTGCAGGCGCACGGCCTGCCCGAACAGCCGCTCGGCCGCCTCACCCTCGGCCAGGAGCGCCTGGCAGCGCAGCGCGACGGCGGTCACCCACGGCTGTCCCGTCGCCCTGGCCCAGGCGGTCAGGCTCGACGAGGGCTCGGCCGCCAGCTCGGGCCGTCCGGCGCGGACCGCGGCCTCGACGTGGGCGGCCAGGTGGAAGTAGGTCCTGTTCATGGCGAACAGCCCGCTGGAGACGTCCCGCACGCTCCACCTCAGGACCTCTTCGTGACGGCCCAGGCTGAGGTCGAGGAGGTCGCGGGCGTCCAGGGCCTCGGTCCCGCTCTCCGTGATGCCGTGGCGCAGGATGTCGTCGGTCAGTTCCTTGCACCGCGCCTCGTCGCCCTGGATCGCGGCCACGCAGGCCAGCAGGCCGGCCAGGTGCCTGCCGTAGTGGGTGCGCTCGGTGTCCTGGGCGATGCGCAGCCCTTCGGAGGCGGTGACCTCCACGTCACGGAAGCGCCCCAGGAGCCACTGGGCGCGGCCGGCGTACAGTAACGCCTTGGGGAGCGCGCCGATGGCGCCCCGCGCGCGGCACTCCCGCACGATGGCGAGGGCCTCGTCGTGGGCGGCCTCGGCGTCGGCCACCCACGACAACCACGAGTGCAGGATCAGCCGCTCCCGGGGGCCGCGTTCCGGGTCGGCGCCGATGGAGTCCATGAGATCGAGCAGGGGGGCCGTCGCGCCGTCGGCCAGCCGCGCGATCGCGCTCGTGGCGCCGGTCAGCAGGGGGTCGCGGGATCCTGCCGCGGTGCGTGCCGCCAGGCCCGTGATGGCGGGCACATCCCCCGCCGACCAGGCGGAGACGATGGCGTTGAGGAACAGGAAGGCCGCCTCGGCGGGCGCCTCCCCCGCGATTCTGGCGGCCACCTCGGCCAGCTCGACCGCCTGCGCGCCGTGCTCCTGCTCCTGGGCGAGGGTGATCCTCATCTTGGCCAGGCGCGCCAGGACGTCCGGACGGGCGGTGGAGGCGACGATCTGTTCGTCCAGGGCGGCGGCCACCTGGGTCTGGCCGGCGTCCGCGGCGGCCTCGGCCGCGCGGGCCAGCCGCTCCGCCCGCCGTTCGGTGTCCGGGGTGAGCTGGGCGGAGCGCTGGTAGGCGGCGGCGACGGCGGCGTGACCGCCACGGGCGAAGGCCTGCTCGGCGATGCGCTCCAGATCCGCCGCGAGCTCCTCGTCGGGGCCGATGGCGGCGGCGCTCAGATGCCAGGTGCGGCGGTCCTGGTCGCCGCGCGCGCCGGACACCTCGGCCAGAGCCCGGTGGACGGCGAGCCGCCTGGTGACCGTGGCCTCCCGGTAGGCGGCCGAGCGCACCAGGGGGTGACGGAAGGTGAGGCGGCCGTCCACGAAGCCGACCAGGCCGTCGATCTCCACCGGCTCCAGGTCGTCGAGCGAGGCCCCGAGGATCTTCGCCGCGTCCAGGACGACGTCCAGGGCGCCGCTCTCCTCGGCGGCGGCGATCAGCACCAGCAGCCGCGACCGCTCGGGCAGCGCACGCAACCGCTGGGCGAACTGCTCCTCCAGCCGGCCCGACAACTGCTGGGCGCCCAGCCGGAAGGCCTCGACGGGCAGCTCGCCCGCCCGCTGCGCCGCGGTGAGCGCGCCCGGCAACTCCAGCAGGGCCAGCGGATTGCCCTGGGCCTCGTCGAGAATCTGGTCGCGCACGTGGGGTGCCAGGCCGGTCGGGTGTTCGGCCAGCAACGCGGCGCCCGCCGCCCGGGAGAGCCCGCCCAGCCGCAGGTCGGGCAGGCCGGGCGCGGCGAACGGCACGCCGTCGCGGGCCCCGAGGATCATCACGATGCCCTCCGCGTCGAGGCGCCTGCTGGCGAACAGCAGCGCGTCGGCGGAGGCCTGGTCCAGCCAGTGGGCGTCGTCGATCACGCACAGCAGCGGCCGGTCCTCGGCCAGCTCGCTGAGCAGCGACAGGGTGGCCAGGCCGACCATGAACCGTTCGGCGGGGCGGGCCTCGGTCAGCCCGAACACCCCGCGCAGCGCCTCGGCCTGGAGGGGCGGCAGGGCGGCGATCCGGTCGGCGAAGGAGCCGAGCAGCAGGTGCAGTCCGGCGAAGGCCAGCCCCACCTCGGTCTCCACGCCCACGCCGCGCAGGATCCGCATGCCCTCGGCGGTGTCGGCCGCGTATCGCAGCAACGCGCTCTTGCCGATCCCCGCCTCACCCCGCACCACGACCGCTCCACTGCGGCCGGCCCGGGCGTCGGTCACCAACCTGTCGATGACCGCCCGTTCGGCTTCGCGCCCGTGGAGCACGTAATTTCTCCCACCAGTCGTGTTACTGATTCGGACCAGCAGCCACAAAGCTTAGCGTTGCGCCCGACATGACCCTTTATTACGAGAAACGCGGCAATGGGCCGATTCTGGTGGTCTCTCCGACACTCGAAGGCGACGCCGGATACACGGTCGACCTGGTCGACCGGCTGGTCGATCACTACACCGTGGTGACCTACGACCGGCGCGGACTGTCACGCAGCGCCATGGACCGGCGAGGAGCCGGGGTCACGATGGCGGAACACGCGGACGATCTCCACCACCTCGTCGCCGGGCTCACCGACGAACCCGTCCGCATGCTCGGCTGCGGCATCGGCGCCGTCATCGGGCTGCACCTGGCACTGGGCCATCCCGCGCAGGTCGGCGCCCTCGTGGCGCACGAGCCCGTCGCGCCGCCGCTGCTGCCCGCCCTCGCCCGCGGGCACTACGAGCGCCAGCTGGCCGGGATCCAGGAGATCCACCGGCGCGACGGCGTGGCCGCCGCCTTCAGGGCCGTCGCCAGGTCGTTCGGCCTGTCAGAAGCGCCGGTCGAGCCCGGACTGACACCGCACCCGCTCACCCCGCGGCGGGTGGTCAACTTCGGGTTCCTCATCGAGCACGACTGCACCGCGCTCACCCAGGACGCCGTTGACTACGCGCCGCTGAGGGAGAGCACGGTGCGCATCGTGCCGGCGTACGGCGGGGCGACGCCGCCGACGAGCTTCGCCCATCGGTGCGCGGCCGAGCTGGCCGGCCTGCTCGGCATCGAGCCGGTCGTGTTTCCCGGCGGCCACGACGGGGGCGTCACCCATCCGCGCGCGTACGCGGCCCGCCTGCTCGACGTGCTCGGCCAGGAGGGGCACCCGGCCTAGTAGTCCACCTCGAACGTGTGCTCCCCCAGTCCGTACCCCTCTCCGCGGGGAACGACGTGCCCCTGGGCGACGAGGCTGGTCAGGCTCTGCCGTACGGCGTCCTCCGGCAGGCCCGTCAACCGGCACAGGTCGTCGAACAACGCCCCCTTCCCCTCCACCGCCTCCGCGGCCACCGCCTCGTAGACGTGCAGGTCGGCGTCGGACAATCCCTGGACGTCGTGATCGCTCATCGCTCTCGTGCCCCCTCCCTGAGCCTGCCCGGCTCCACGTGCCGCTCCGGGTGGCGCCGCAGGTACTCGCTCTCCAGTTCATTGGTGCGCGAGGTGTGCCGGGCCAGGGCGTCGTCGGAGCCGTGCAGGAACGTGTCGGTCCTGGTCTGGTGCAGGTGGCGCAACTCTCGGAGCAGGTCGTCCTCGGTCAGGCCGCGCGGGTCGATTCCCATGGCTGTCATGGGGCAGCCTCTACCCAGGAATGCCCGACAGTTGCTCGTCATATTTCCTGACATATGTGTCACACTCCGCATATGGACCTCGAGCTCAGGCACCTCAGGATCGTCCGCGCCGTCGCGGACGCCGGGAGTGTCAGCAAGGCCGCGACCCGATTAGGGCTGGCGCAACCGGCGCTGACCGCCCAGCTCAAGCGCATCGAACGGCTGCTCGGCGGGGCGCTGTTCGAGCGCGACAGGACAGGGGCGCGGCCGACGCCGCTGGGCGAGCTGGTGCTCGACCGGGCCAAGGTGCTGCTGCCCGCGGCCAAGGAGCTGCAGGACGAGGCGGTGCGCTTCGCCAACGGGCCGACGACCGGCTACCGGATCGGCGCCACGGCGGGGAACGTGCTGGGCGGCCTGGTCGACCGCCTGGCCGGTCACGGTCCCGTGCGCACCTCCACCTCCTGGTCGGCCAACGAGCTGGCGACGATGGCGGAGCTCGGGCGGCTCGACTTCGTCCTGGTCGGGGTCTGCGGCGACGCGGGGCCGCCGGGAGAGTCGATCAGCTGGGGCACGATCGGCACCGACCCGGTGTTCGTCATGGTCGGCGAGGGGCACCGGCTGTCGGGGCAGCACGACGTGGAGCTGTCGGACCTGGCCGGGGAGTACTGGGCGGTCAATCCGGGCGACGGCTGCTTCGGCGACTGCTTCGCCGCGGCCTGCGCGCGGGCGGGGTTCACCCCGGGCACCATGTACGAGACCGACGTGGCGACCTGCTACCACCTGGCCAGGGTCGGACGGGCGGTGGTGCTCTGCCAGGCCACCCACCGGCCCGCGCCCGGCCTGGTGATGCTGCCCCTGCGCGGCGCGCCGCTGCGCTGGCGCCACCTGCTGGGCTGGCATCCGTCGACGCCCGGCGCCTCGTGGGTGCTGGCCCAGGCCAGGCTCGCCCACCAGGAGGCGGTACGGCAGAGCCCGGTCTACGACGCGTGGCTGGTCCATAACCCCGTGATAGGGGCGAAGTGGTAGTCCTCGGCCGCCGGGAGCGCCGTTACGGTGACGGCACCCCCCAGCGAGCAAGGAGAAACCATGCTACGCACCCCCGCGCTGGTCGCCATCGCGATCGGCGCCTTACTCCTGACCCCCGTCCCCGCCTCGGCCGCACCCACCGCCGAGCCCCCGCAGGGCATGGTCGACGCCATGGAGCGCGACCTGGGCATCAGCCAGGATCAGGCGATCAAGCGCCTGGCCAACGAGGCACACGGTAACGCCACCGCTCCTGACCTGGCCAAGCAGCTCGGCGACTCCTACGCGGGCGCCTGGTACGAAGGCCCCGAGGGCACGTTCGTGGTCGGCACCGTCAAGAGCTCCGACTCGCGCGCGATCCGCCGCGCCGGCGCCCAGGCCAGGGTGGTCGCCCGTTCCCTGGCCCAGCTCAACGGCGCCAAGGAAGGCCTCGACAAGGCCGCGCGCCCGTCGTCGTCGGTGCACTCGTGGGGCGTCTCCCCGCAGGACAACGCGATCGTCGTGGCCGCCTCCGACGCCTCCGCCGCGCAGGCGTGGATCGCCTCCGCGGGCGTGGACCCCGCGAGCGTGAAGATCGTCGCGTCGGCAGAGCAGCCCAAGCCGCTGGCCGACATCCGCGGCGGCGACGCCTACTACATCCCGGCCGCCGGCTACCGCTGCTCCGTGGGCTTCGCCGCCCGCCGCAACAGCGACAACGCGCTCGGCTTCACCACCGCCGGGCACTGCGGCGACGTCGGCCAGGCGACCAACGGCGCCAACCAGCAGGCCCAGGGCACCTTCCGCGTCTCGTCGTTCCCCGGCGACGACTACGCCTGGGTCGAGACGAACTCCAGCTGGACCGCGCCCGGCGTGGTCAACGGCTACAGCGCGGGCATCCTGCCGGTGCGCGGCCAGACCGTCACGCAGCCGCAGGGCTCGATCTGCCGTTCCGGCTCCACCACCCAGTGGCACTGCGGCACGGTCACCTCGCTCGGCCAGACGGTGAACTACCCCGAGGGCACCGTCTCCGGCCTGACCCGCACGACCGTCTGCGCCGAGGGCGGCGACTCGGGCGGCGCGTTCATCACCAACGACCAGGCCCAGGGCATGACCTCGGGCGGCAGCGGCAACTGCACCTCCGGCGGCACCACCTACTTCCAGCCGCTCGCCGAGATCCTCAACCGCGGCTACACCCTGGTGCTGGCGGGCGGCGGCCCGAACCCGCCGACCGGATGCGCGGCCTACAACGAGAAGTTCACCGCGTCGATCTCCTCCGGCCAGAACCAGTACCACCCGAACAACTCCTACTACTACTCCTCGGCCTCCGGCACCCACGCGGGCTGCCTCGACGGTCCCGCCGGGGTCGACTTCGACCTCTACCTCCAGAAGTGGAACGGCTCCTCCTGGGCGACCGTCGCCACCAGCAGCGGCTCGGGACCCGATGAGAGCACCACCTACAACGGCACCTCCGGCTACTACCGCTACCGGGTGCACGCCTACAGCGGCTCAGGCTCCTACACGATCGGCCTGAACCGTCCGTAATCCACCTTCCGGACGGTGCCTCCCGAGGGTGGCACCGTCCGGATCCCGTATGAACCAGCAGATGCGCTGATCGTTGGTGTATAACCACGCCTGATGCTGAATATCGGGTCGGGGTGGAACGATCTGCCGGTGGGCCGGGCCGTACGGGTGACCGGCACGCGCACGGACGCGCCGGCGTCCAGCCCGCTGACGCCCGCCGTCGCCGTGCTTAGCCCGCGCGGGCGCGACCTGACGTCGCAGGCGCTCGACGAGGTCGAGTCGGCCTGCCTGCGGCTGTTCCCCGCCTGGTTACCCGGCGCCGAGGGGCTGTCCGGATCCGGCGGCGCCGCGCCGGCCGCCGCGCGGAGCCTGGCCCACGACCTCGCCCGCCGTACCTCCCACTTCGGCCCGTGGCTGAGCGACCTGGCCGAGCGCGCCGTCACCGGCTCGCGCGGGCGCCGGTTCCCCGCCGAGACCAGGGCCGTGGGCCTGTCCAGAGTCCTGGCCGCCTCGTACGGCAGAGCGTCGGCGGCCCTCCTGGTGCGCGTCCCCGAGGGCCTGGACCCCGCCGACGAGCGGGCGTTCGTGTCAGGAGCGCACTGGCTGGCCAGGTCCGGCCGCTTCGGCGTCTGGCTCACCGGAGCCGAGCTGCGCGAGCCGATCGAGGGCGCCGAGGTGCCCGTCGACCCGCCCTCCCGCTGGCACCCGGATCTTCCCGCGTCGTGCTACCCGCCCGTGGCCGGGCGCCCGCATCCGGGCAGCCCCGCCGAACTGCGGCTGGAGCAGGCCCTGGCCCGCCATCCGTGGGCGGCGGGCCGCGAATGGAACCGGACCTACCAGCACACGCCGCTGCACCCGCCCATCCATCCCGACCTGATGTGGCGGGCCGACAGGTGTGTCGTGGAGGCGGACGGCCCCGACCATCGCGGGCCGGACAAGTTCGCCCGCGACCGCCGCCGCGACGTCGACCTCCAGCTCGACGGCTTCGCCGTGCTCCGCTTCACCAACCAGGACGTCCTCACCGATGTGGCGTCCGTGGTGGCACGGATCGAACGTTTCCTCCGCACCCGCAGAGAAGGCTGACCATGACCCTCCCCCTCTCCCAGCTCAGCGCGCTGCTCATGCTCATGGCCGAGACAGGTCAGGCCACCAACACGGTGCTCAAGGACCGGTACGGCAGCGCCATCGACGGACAGCTCCGGCGCACCCTGAACGAGGCGAAGCTGGTCGAGAGCCACAGGCACGGACGCGGGTTCGAGCACGTCCTGACCGACTCCGGCTGGGCCAGGGCCGCGGAGGCGCTGCGCGAAGGCGTGCCCGTGCCGTCGCGGGCGGGCACCGTCGCGGCCCGTGTGCTGCTGGCCTGGCTCGGCGCCACCGTACGGCGCGGCGAGCGCAGCCTGGCCGAGCTGTTCGCCCCCGACGAGGTGTCCGCGAGCACGGCGCCGGCCACGGAAGGCGCGACGGCGGTGCTCGGGCACCACGAAGACGCGGAAGGGCGGGTCCGCGCCGCCTACGCCGCCCTCGCCGCGCGCCCCGGCGAGTGGGTCCGCCTCGCCGTCCTGCGCGAGCACCTGGCCGACCTGCCCCGCGACGCGGTCGACGCCGCCCTGGTCCAGCTCAACAGGGCCGACGGCATCCTGATCCCCGAGGGCAACCAGAAGACCCTGACACCTGGCGACAGGGCGGCCGCGATCGTGATCGGCAACCAGGACAAGCACCTGCTGGCGATCGGCGCCTGATGAGCGAGCTTCAGGCTCTGGCCGCGCTCAGGCTGCACCCGGTCGAGCACGCCGACGACGTCTGGCGCCCGTCGCCGTTCCACGTCGAGGCGCTGTACCCGGCCGCCGAGCGCGTGATCGGCTCGGCACTGGAGGAAGCCCGCCAGAGCCAGGGCGCCAGCCCGGTGGGCCTGGCCGTACGCGGCATCAGGGGCACGGGCAAGACCCACCTGCTCGGCTGGCTGCGCGAGCGCACCCAGGCGGAGGGCGGCTACTTCTTCCTGGTCGGCCTGCTCGACGCCAAGGGTTTCTGGGAGAGCGTCGTGATCTCCCTGCTGGAAGGCCTGGCCAGGCCTTCGGCGGACGGCCGTACCCAGCTCGCCGCGTTCCTGGCCAAGCTGGCGGCCGAGACGAACCTGCCCAGGATGAAACGGCGCGAGGCCGACGGCCGCTCCCCGCTGACCCGGGCCACGCTCGACGAGCTGGTGGAGAAACTGCGCCTGCTGCATCCGCGCACCGGCCGCGAACAGCGCGACGTCGCCCGCGCCCTGGTCCTGCTCGGCGCCGGCGACCTGGGATTGCAGGACATCGGCGAGTCCTTCCTGACCTGCGTGGCCGAGGGCGAGCCCGGCGAGCGCGGCCGCTGGGGCATCAGCGGCGCGCGGCCCACGCCCCAGGAGATCGTCCGCGGGATCTCCCGGCTGCTGGCGCTGACCGGGCACTGCGTCATCGCCGTCGACCAGATCGACACGCTCCTGGCCCAGGCGGGTATGACCACCTCGGCGGAAGAGGGCTTCTCCTGGAACGACCGGCTCGTCGTGGAACGGGTCGGAGGCGGGCTGATGTCGCTGCGCGAGGTCACCTCCCGCACGCTGACCGTGCTGAGCTGCCTGCCCTCCACCTGGACGCTCATCCAGAAGCACGCCACGGACTCCGTCCAGGACCGGTTCCGCGAGGTGCCGTTCCTGCAGCACCTCGGCACGGAGGACCGGGCGCTCGCACTGGTCGCGCGGCGTTTCGCCGTACGGTTCTCCGAGCTGGGCTTCGAACCCGCCTACCCGACCTGGCCGGTGCGGCCGGAATACCTCCGCGAGGCCACCGAGTTCACGCCGCGGCAGTTGCTGCTGGACATCGACCGGCACGTGCAGGACTGCCTCAAGGACGGGGTGGTCAGGGAGCTCGGCGCCGGGGCGAGCGTGCCCTCCGTGCCCGTGGCGCCCACCGAGCACGACCACGCGGAAGTGGACGCGCTCTGGGCCGGGCTGCGGAGCCGTACGGACCAGAACCCGCGGCTGGAGCCCGACTCCGAGGACCAGGTGATGCCGCCGCTGCTGGCGGCGGGACTGGCCGCCTGGATCATGGAGCAGGGGCCCGAGGCGGGCGCCTACCGGCAGGACGCCCCGCCGAGCGCCAAGCCCGCCCTGCACGCGCGGCTGCGCCGGGCGCTCGACGAGCGCACCGAGGACGAGATCCACTGGGCGTTCCGCGCGATCAGCGCCAAGCATCACAACGCGGTGCTCTCCCGGCTGCGAGTCGCCTCCGTGGCCGCCGGGCTGGACTCGGCGGTGCCCAAGCGGCGGCTGTTCGTGCTGCGCAACGGCGCCTGGCCCGGCGGGCCCGTGACGCGGACGACCGTGGAGGAGTTCGAGAAGCGGGGCGGGCGGGTGCTGCCGCTCGGGGCGGAGGATCTGGCGCTGCTGGGGGCGCTGCGGGATCTGCTGGCGGTCAATCCGCCGGGGCTGGCGGACTGGCTGGCCACCCGCCGCCCCACCCGCGACCTGGCGGTCTTCCAGGACGCCCTCGGCGACCCGGCGCCCGCCACACCGGCTGAAGGGGTGTCGACCCCTGACGTGCGGTCGACACCTCGGCTGCGGCCGACACCCGACGTGGGATCGACGCCTGACGTGCGGTCGACACCCGACACGCCGTCATCGCTCGACACGCCGTCATCGCCCGACACACCGTCAACGCCGGGCACGCCATCAACGCCAAGCACGCCGTCAACGCCGGGCCGGGCCGTCGCGCCCAGCCCGCCCGCGAAGCCGTCCACGAAACCGGCCGCGCCGCCGGTCATCCCCGTGGGCCGCGACCTGCTCACCGGCACCCCCACCCGCCTCGACCTGGAGGCCCTCCGCAAACACGCCGTCATCTTCGCCGGATCCGGCTCGGGCAAGACGGTGCTGATCAGGCGCCTGATCGAGGAGTGCGCGCTCCTCGGCGTCTCGGCCATCGTGCTCGACCCCAACAACGACCTGGCCCGCCTCGGCGACCCCTGGCCGCAGCCGCACCACGAGGCCGCCCGCGCCGAGGAGTACCTGCACGGCGCCGAGGTCGTCGTCTGGACGCCGCGCCGCGACGGCGGAAGGCCCCTCGTCTTCCAGCCGCTCCCCGACTTCACCGCGGTGATCGACGACCCCGACGAGTTCAACGAGGCCGTCGAGTCGGCCGTCGCCTCCCTGATCCCGCGCGCCAAGCTGGAGGGCCGCACCGCCAAGACCCACCGCGGCCAGGCCCTGCTCCGCGAGGCGATCGACTTCTACGGCAGGCGCGGACGCACCGGCCTCGCGGGCCTGGTCGACCTGCTGTGCGACCTGCCCGACGGGCTCAGCACCCTCGACGGCGCCCACAAGATCGCCGCCGAGATCGGTGAGAGCCTCAAAGCCGCCATGATCATCGATCCGCTGTTCGGCGGCTCGGGCGCACCCGCCGACCCCGGAGTGCTGCTCACCCCCTCCCCCGGCCGACGCGCCAGGATCTCGGTCATCAGCTTCGTCGGGCTGCAGGCCGACGACCAGCGCCAGAGCTTCGTCAACCAGCTCCAGATGGCGCTGTTCGCCTGGATCAGGAAGAACCCGGCGGGCGACCGGCCGCTCGGCGGCCTGTTCGTCATGGACGAGGCCCAGACCTTCGCCCCCTCCGGCACCATGACCGCGTGCACGCAGAGCACGCTCGCCCTGGCCGCCCAGGCGCGCAAGTACGGCCTCGGCCTGGTGTTCGCCACCCAGGCGCCGCGCGGCCTGCACAACCGCATACCCGGCAACGCGGCCACCCAGTTCTTCGGCCTGCTCAACGCCCCCGCCCAGATCGCGGCGGCACGCGAGCTGGCCTCGGCCAAGGGCAGCTCCGTCGACGACATCGCCCGGCTGCGCACCGGGCAGTTCTACGCCGCGCTGGACGGCGAACCGTTCGTGAAGATCCAGGCGCCGCTGTGCCTGAGCCACCATCCGCGCGCCCCGCTGTCGGTGGAGGAGGTGCTGGAGCGCAGCCGCCGCTAACCGCCTCAGGTCCTCGGCGTCGCCCTGACCAGCGCCACCGCCTGGACAGCCACCGCCGCGACACACACGACGACGAGGGCGGCCGGGTGCCACACCGGGCTCTGCTGGATGTATCCCGACTGGTCGTCGTAGTTCATCTGATCCGACAACGGGTGCAGCCACGTGAACAGGGCGAGCAGGAGCAGGTACGGCACGCTGAAGAGCAGGGCGGTCACGAGCCTGCCCGGCGTGACCCCGCGCCTCAGCATGCGCCGTCCCAGCACCACGACGGGCAGCGCCGCGGCACCGACCAGCAGGAGCCACCGCCCCAGCAGGCCCGCCGACTCCCAGGCCCGCCGTACGAGCGAGGAGCGGGAGGCGTCGTTCCACGGCGAGCCGAACACGTCGGCGGGCGTGCGCGGTTCCGTCGCCAGCCGGATCGCCACCAGGTTGACCACCGCGTAGGCGGCGACCGCCAGGATCGGCCCGGCCACCAGCAGCCGCGAACCCTGACCTCCCTCCCGCCACGAACTCCCGCGAACCGCCAGGACCACGGCGGCCAGCTGCGTGGCGGCGGCGGCCCAGAGCACGACGGTCAGCGACGGCAGGTACCAGCCGGGCTCCAGCCGCTCGAACGGCGGGCTGCTGAAGCCCTCCACCGGGAGGTCGCTGACCGGGTTGAACCAGCGCACCAGCAGCAACCCTGCCCAGTAGAGCCCCGTCACGGCGCCAGTCGCCGCCAGGACCGCCGGGGAGCGCCTGCGGGCGGCCCACAGGAAAAAGCCCGCGAAGCCTGCCTGGACGGCGGCGATCACCAGGGAGCGCTGGACGCCGAACTCCTCCAACGCCGCCACGGGACCGGCCGGATGGCCGACCGTGACGCCGTCGAGGTTGCCCCGCGTCTGCAGGACCGCGGCCACGTTGAGCCCCAGGACCACCAGCGTGTAAGGCCCGGCCGCCCGCATGAGCACCGCCGCGCGATCCCTCATGACGGCACGATCGTGCTCATGTGATCAAGCGCCTTCCTGAGCACCGGCTCGCCCCTGCGCAGTGCCCCTTCGAGATCGGTGCCCGCCGCCACCTGCCATTGCAGGTACACCACGGTGGTCCCGCTGCGCACGGAGACGGCGACGTGGGCGTAGGAGTCGCGGTAGGTCGGCTCGTCCGGCATGCTGCGCACCCGCCCGGCGAAGCGTTCGATCTCCCCCGTCCACCGGCCGTGCTCGAACGCCTCGACGGCCGGAAGGATCCCGACCGCCCCCTCCAGGTTCTGGTCGTCCCAGTGGCGGCACGGTTCGCGCACCCACCCTGGGTGGATCCGGGCCGACTCGTCATGCATCCTGCCGTGCCGGATCCGCTCGGCCTGGACCTCGTCGGCGGCCACGTGCACACTCTCGTGGACGGCCGCATCCCCCAGCATCGAGCGGTCGACCGACTGCGTGGAGCCCACGATGAACGTCCGGGAGGCCAGGTTCGCGCAGGCCAGGTCGGTGTCCTGGTCGACCCTCGGCCGGACCTCCATGCGCGTGCCGTACAGTCCGGGATCGGGCAGGACCCGGCTCAGCCACGTCGGCGGCTCGTCCGCGCCCGCGTGGGAGAGCGCCCACTCGACCTGGTCCAGGCCGCCGGTCGTCCAGTGGCGCATCGGCCATCCGAAGGCGCCGCTCACCTCCCACTGGACATGGGCCACCCACGGGCCCTTGTGCGCCACGACGTGCCCCTCGGTCCGGGGCTTGTAGATCCACGCCGTGGGACGTTTGGCGATCGTCTCGGAGACGACCTGGACCCCCTCCCAGCCGCCGCGCGTGTACGGCGCCACGCCGACGTCGCCCTCCATCACCGCCCCGTACTCCTCGGCGGCGGGTCCCTCGCAGGCGCCCGCCTCGCCGCCGGCCGCGTGAGCGAGCTCGCGCGCGGCCTTCGCGTCGGCCAGCCTCATGAAGCGCACGTGGATCGGCGGATCGGTGCGGAGCCGGGCGGCGTAGGCGGCGACGCCGCGGGGCTCGGCCTCGTCGCTCAGCGCACCCGTGCACAGGGAGAAGACGTCGTAGGCCTGGAAGTACGACTCCTCGTCGGGGGCCTCATGCGGGCGCAGCATCGCGGCGAGCTCGTCGAGCGTGCCCGCGGCTTCGGCGGGCGGCAGCCGCGAGACCGACGGGGGCGCGCTGCCGCCGGCGGCACCGATCAGCACCGCCCCGAGGCCGACGATCATGATCTTCCGCATGTCCGGTTAGACGATCGTGACAGCGAAAGTGTTCTGTCCCGTTAGGGCTGGTATTGCGAGTAGGGCGGGCGGGACTTGAACCCGCGACCCATGGATTATGAGTCCACTGCTCTGACCAGCTGAGCTACCGCCCCGCAAGTGTGCAGTCTCCCACAACTTCTGGAGAAATGAGACCACAGACGATCTCCCAAACGCCAGTCCGCCGGGCTTCCCGCTCGTTCCATGATGAAGCCACAGTTCAGAGGCCGGGATCGCCGCCGGATTCTTGGGTGAGCTTGGCGAGAACCGCAGAGACCGTCCTGCCGACGTCCTCGGCGCTACTGACCGGCGTCACTCGCAGGTCCGCCGGGAGATCGGCGGCGGCGGGCAACTGCTCGTCGTCGGGGTTCCACGGAGCCAGGATGGCCACGCGCGACGACTGCATCTCGGCGAGCGCGGCCACATCCTCCGAGTGATCCGGATGTGCCAGCAGCCATGGATCGGCGATCACCACCTCCGGCTCCGCCGTTTGAGTTCCGGTCCGCATACGCTCACCGAAGTCACGGACCTCGACTTGGTATCCGAGAGACGCGAGGAAACCCTCCAGGACGTCTCCGAGCGGCCGGCTGGAATGGCGATCGCGAAACGGACTCCACTCGATGGAGCTGCGCCCATAGAAGTACGGATCGCGAGATCGTGGCAGTCCGCCAAGGCTGGAGGCCAGGACGGTCACACGGACGATCGGCCGCGCGTCCTCGAAATCGAAGGCGCTCCTGACTGACAGGAAGTCGACCGGCTCCCCCGCCGGGGCATCGGAGCGTTCGGCTACCTCGACGATCCCTCTCGCCAGCTCGTACACGGCGCGGCTGTACTGTTGACGATACCTGGAGAGCTTCATCAGCCCGTAGAAGCCGTTTTCGGCGTATCGGGGCCCCAGATCGGCGTGCGCATGCTGGATGTTCCGCGCCAGTGTGGGCAGGTCGGCAGAGTTAACGGGCACCCAGATCGCCGGCAGGATCGGACTCGAGGCGTTGTCATGCTGATGCCGACTCTGCGTGAACGCGGCCCATTCCCTGCCGCAGCTCTCGCTTGCGAAGTAGCGCGGAGAATAGAGCGGCACGAAAACCTTGCAGGTGGCCAGTGCCACGCTGAGCTCCTGCGACCAGTTCTGGCCAGACTCCAGCGACTTGTCCATGAAACCAAGCGATCCATCGATCGGCTCGTCCAGCAACAGCGTGATCTGATCACACAGATCACGGAACAACTTGGCGACCCAGATGTTCGGATCACCGCGCTCTTCCGCACCGACTCTGGGCGTATGCGCGTAACTGAGAAAGAAGAGCGGGGCCTGCGAGTCGTCATTGGCGGCGTCGATGGCATTCACGGACCCACCTCAATTGTCCCCTGGAAGGGATTCTCGATGCTGTCGAACATCGAGGGATCGCAGGGCTCGATCTGCGTCAACTCCGCCGTCTCCACGATGTCACGCGCGATCTCGTAGGTGGCTGTGTCGTAATCGTCCCAACGTTTGGTGGACAGCAGGCCGTATATCCCGATCCGGCGATACCGGGCGTCCATGTCAAAACTCGTGAGCTGAATGTTGCGTGCCACCTGGGGGGCTCCGCCGGGATCGAAGTGCGACCACAGCACAGGGACGATCGCCCTCTGCGTGGAGCTGACCGTGCTCGCCTTCCGATGCAGTTGTTCCCGATGGGAGAAGGCCCCCCATTCCATGGCACAGTATTCGCTGGCGAAGTAGCGGGGGCCGTACAGCGGGACGAAGGCCCGGCACACACCGAGCGCGCGTTTTATCTCGGGGTCCCATTCAGTGCCGCTGCGCATGCTCAGATCGACGTAACCGGGCAGTTCCCCGCCCGGACAGTTCGTCATCTGCATGAGGTGCTGGCACAGGTCCCGGAAGAAGGTCATGACAAGGCGACCGGGATCGTCGTCGATCAGATGGTGCGGCTTCACGTGTGCGTGGCTCAAGAAGAAATAGAGCCATGGCTCGGCGGCCAACCGGCTCATCCCAGGGTCGTGCGCGTTCTCGGCCATGTGGTGAACCCTGTTCCGCTCCGCTCAGGGCCGCGGAGCCTCCGGCCGGGACCGTCCAGGGCGCGAGCGTAGCATCGAGCAGGCCCGCTAGGGTCCGACTCGGAGTGGCATCTCACCGCCCCAGCACGATCAGCCTCGCCCTCCTGCGCGCCCGCTTGCCCCACCACGCGGTCCGTTCGTTGGCCTGCGGGAACGGCGCGGGTGGCACCGGCACGCCAAGGAAGGCGCACAGCGGCCCCCACCCCTCCCGCACGTCGAAGACCAGCAGCCGCTCCTCTGGCAGGGTCGCGCGCACCCGCTCCACGTGCCGGTCGAACACCTCCAGCACGTGGGCCCGGTCGCCGACGCGGCCGTCGAAGACGCGGTCCATGATGGTCGCCCTGGCCATGCGCGGGTACAGGGCGAAGTCGGGCGCGCGGCGGGCCACCAGCCAGCGCGTGATCCGCCGCCGCAGCGGCGCCGGACGGCCTTCGGCGAGCGCGCTGCGGAAGATGGTGGCGCTGACGCTGTCGTACCAGGCGCCGGGATCACGCACGGTGAGGACGATCTTGGCGTCGGGATAGCGGTCGGCGAGCTCCTGCCAGTAGGAGGCGGCGGGCCAGTCGACGGCCGAGTGGAAACCGGCGAACACCTCGTCCCAGTCGGCCGGGCGACCCTCGCCGATCTCCAGCCACTGGCGTACCCTGCGCGGCTGGTCGATGACGGTGGCCATGTGGTAGCACGGGCCGTAGCCGAGCAGGTCGAGCGCGGCCTGTAACGACCTGGTCCCGGTGCGCCCGAACCCCGCGCCGATCACTTTCATCCGGATGCCTTTCCGATCGAACTCTGATCTGCGCCGTCTACCAATGAACCATGGCGGATCTGTTTCCACACCCCCTGCTCGAAACTCTCGGCAAGGCCTCGGACCGGCCGGTGGTCGAGCATGGGTCCAGGGTCGTCAGCCGGGGCGAGCTGCTCGGGCTGATCAGGCGGCTGGCGGCGGCGATGAGGGCGGCGGGGCTCGGCCCCGGCACGGGCGTGGCCGTACGCACGGAGGTGACGCCGGAGGCGCTGGCCGCGCACCTGGCGCTGCACACGATCGGCTGCCGGGTGGTGGGCGTGCGGCCGGGCTATCCGCCGGCGCAGCTCGCCCACGTGCTGTCGATGGGGGTCGAGGCGGTGCTGGTGGATCGGATGAACGCGAGCACGCCGCACGCCCGAACGCTCGTGATCGAGGAGCTGCTCACGCTGCCAGGCGACGGCGGCCCCCTGGAGCAGACCGCACGGCCCGGCGACGTCGCCCTGCTGGCCTTCACCAGCGGCAGCACCGGCCGCCCGAAGGGCTGCGCGTTCACCTACCGGGCGCTCGGCGAGCACTGGGCCTGGCAGCCGCGCGTGTGGTCGCCCGTCGCCGCCCGCTTCGCCGAGGCGTTCGAGCGTTATCTGCTGTTCGGCACCCTGGCCAGCATGGTCGTGCTGGAGTTCGTCGCCCCGTGCCTGCTGGGCGGGGGTGTGGCGGTGATCCCGGAGGACGACGGCCGCCCGCTGTTCCCGCATGCGATCGAGCGCCATCGCATCACCGGCGCGATCATCACCGTCCCCCGGCTGCACGGGATGCTCCAGGAGCCCGGGGTGGACGTCAGCAGTCTGAAGGCGTTGATGGTCTCCGGCTCGCCGATCAGCCCGGCCCGGCTGGCGCAGGCCGCCGAGCGGCTCGGGCCCGTGCTCTTCCAGGGGTACGGCCAGACGGAGGCGGGCTCGATCTCCATGCTCACCCCCGAGGACCTGCCCGGGGCGGCGGACTCGGTCGGCAGGCCGCATCCGAACGTCGAGGTCGCCATCAGGGACGGCGAGGTCCATGTCCGCAGCCCGTACATGATGACCGGCTACTGGGGCGCGGCGCCCCACGACGGCTGGATCAACACCCGCGACCTGGGGCGCATGGACGGCGGTTTCCTCCGTCTCGACGGCCGCACCCGCGACGTGATCATGGTGAACGCGATGGTGGTGTACGCGGGCCCGATCGAGCGGGTGCTGGCCTCCCATCCCGGCGTCGCGGAGGCCTACGTGGCCGGGGCGCCCGACGACGACACCGGGGAGGCGGTGCACGCGTTCGTGATGCCCGCCGCGGATCGCGCGCCGGACCAGGAGGAGCTGGCCGCGCTCGTGCGCCGGGAACTGGGCGCCGACCACGTCCCGAAGACCGTCACCGTCGTGACGGGCGTGCCGGTCGCGCCCAGCGGCAAGCCGGACAAGCGGGCGCTGCTGGGCTCTGAGCAATCTCTGAGAAACCCCCGCCAACAATGAGTTGTGATTTCAACCACTTACGACTATCTCGTCATCGGCGCCGGTCCCGCCGGGCTCCAGCTCGGCCACCACCTGCACAGGGCCGGTCGCCGTCACCTCATCCTGGAGGCGGGCCCCTCCCCCGGCACGTTCTTCCGCACCTTTCCCCGCCACCGCACGCTCATCTCGATCAACAAGAAGCACACCGGATGGGAGGACCCCGAGCTCAGACTCCGCATGGACTGGAACTCGCTGTTATCGGACGATCCCGCCCTGCTGTTCACCGGCTACAGCGACCGCTACTTCCCCGACGCCGACGACATGGTCCGCTACCTGGGCGACTACGCCGAGGCCTGCGGCCTTCCCATCGCCTACGACACCCCGGTGAGGCACATCACCCGCAGCGGCGACGACTTCGTCGTCGACGGCCGCCATCGCGCCAGGCGCCTGGTCGTCGCCACCGGCGTCAGCAGGCCC
The DNA here is from genome assembly GCF_013761175.1 of Nonomuraea soli. GTDB lineage: Bacteria > Actinomycetota > Actinomycetes > Streptosporangiales > Streptosporangiaceae > Nonomuraea > Nonomuraea soli. The sequence continues at coordinate 612,217 of NZ_JACDUR010000001.1, read as the reverse complement.
AACGTCCCGGCCATCCCCGGCATCGAGGAGGCCGAGCTGTACGGCAGCGCCGACACCGCGCCCGAGAGCTACCTCAACCAGCGGGTCCTGATCATCGGCAAGGGCAACTCCGCCTTCGAGACCGCCGACAACCTCGTCGAGACGGCCGCCGTGGTGCACGTCGCGGGACCGCACTCGATCCGCATGGCCTGGCGCACGCACTACGTCGGCCACGTGCGCGCGGTCAACAACAACTTCCTCGACACCTACCAGCTCAAATCGCAGAACGCCGTGCTCGACGGCGACGTCAGGCAGATCACCCGCCAGGTCGACGGCACCTACCTGGTGACGGTCGCCTTCGCCAGGGCCAACGAGATCACCAAGGACATCCCCTACGACCGGGTGATCGTCTGCACGGGCTTCCGCTTCGACTCCTCGATCTTCGCCGAGGAGGTGGCGCCCGCACTGGTCATCGACGGCAGGTTCCCCGAGGTCACCCCCGCCTACGAGTCGGTCAACGTGCCGGGGCTCTACTTCGCCGGCACCATCACCCAGTCGCGCGACTTCAAGCGCGGCACGAGCGGCTTCATCCACGGGTTCAGGTACGGCGTGCGCGCGCTGCACCGGATCCTGGAGTCCAGGCACCACGGCGTGCCGTGGCCGTACCGCGAGCTGCCCGCCGACCCGCAGGCCGTCGCCGACGCGATCATCGCGCGGGTCAACCACAGCTCGGCGCTGTGGCAGCAGTTCGGGCTGATGAGCGACGTCATCACCCTCGGCGGCGACGGCGCACGTTACCGCGAGGAACTGCCCGTCGGGCTGGAGGAGGGCGAGCACATCGCGGTGACCCTGGAGTACGGCCCGCACCACGACCAGGTCGACCCGTTCGACGTCAACGTGGGCCGCATCAGGCAGAACGACGCCGCCCGCGCCGCCGAGGGCCACTACCTGCACCCGGTGGTGCGCCACCACAGGCCGGGCCGGCCGCCCGCCGTCCACCACATCACCGAGAACCTCGAGAACGAGTGGACCTCGCCCGAGGTGCACGTCGAGCCGCTGCGGGCCTTCCTGGCGGAGGCGATGGGCTGATGTCCTGGTCCGCGGACCGGGCCGAGGCCGAGGCCCGGATGGATCCCGCGCACGTCGCCTACTACGCCGGTTGGGCGGGCGACGGGATCACCCTGCGCGCCAACGAGGAGGCCTTCCGGCGGCTGCGGCTGCTTCCTCGTGTCCTGCGCGGCGCCGGCAAGCTCGACACCGGCATGACCCTGCTCGGATGCCCGACGGCGGCGCCGGTGCTGGTGGCGCCGACCGCCTTCCACCGGCTCGCCGACCCCGAGGGCGAGCGGGCCACCGCGCGGGCGGCCGCCGCCACCGGCACGATCATGATCGTGAGCATGGCGTCCACGGTGGGGATCGGGGACGTCGCTGCCGCCGCGCCGGGGGCGACGTTGTGGTTCCAGCTCTACATCCAGCCGGACCTCGGCTTCACCCGCTCGATCGTCGGCCGCGCCGAGGCGGCCGGATGCAGGGCGCTGGTCGTCACCGTCGACGCGCCCGTCAGGGGGCGCCGCGACGACGACCGGGGCTTCACCGACCTGCCCGAGGGCCTGCACTGCGAGAACCTGCGCGACGGCGACGGAGTGCGGCCCATCGTCATGTCGCCGGCGTTCGGCTGGGAGCACCTGGCCCTGCTGCGGGAGATGACGACGATGCCGATCGTGATCAAGGGTGTGCTGCGCCCCGACGACGCCCGCCTCGCCGTCGACCACGGCGCCGACGGGATCGTGGTCTCCAACCACGGCGGGCGCCAGCTCGACACGGTCCCGGCCACCGTCGAGGTGCTGCCGGGGATCGCCCAGGCCGTAGGCGGGGCCGTACCCGTGCTGCTCGACGGCGGCGTGCGGCGCGGCACCGACGTCGTCAAGGCGCTGGCGCTGGGCGCCGACGCGGTCGCGGTCGGCCGCCCGGTGTTGTGGGGGCTGGCGGCCGGCGGCGAGCCGGGCGTGACCCGCGTGCTGTCCACCCTGCGCGACGAGCTGGAGTACGCGCTGACGATGTGCGGCTGCGCGGGCCTGGACGACATCGGCCCCGACCTGGTGAGACGGCCATGCTGATCCTCCTGGCGGCCGCCGCCGTCGTCGTGGCAGGCCTGCCGTGGTGGCTGCCGGACCGGATCGTGGCCCTGCGCACGCGGCTGTTCGCGCGGATCAACGGCGACGACGGCATCACCGTCCCCGGCGAGCTGGTCACCGCCGACCGGTTCGAGGAGATCTACGGCCATCCGGCCGCGATCGGCCGCAGCAAGGGCGCGGCCCTGTCGGACCTGTTCTGGTACTGGCTGTCGCCCGGTGCCGAGATCCACCAGGAGCACCTGGAAGCCGGTGAGCGCTACACCGCCGTGGCGCTCACCACCAGGGCCTTGCTGTCCGTACGGCGCGCGGAGATCGAGGAGCTCGCCCGTCGCTGCACGGCCACGACCGTGATCGGCACCTCGGGACGGGTCCGGCTGCGCGACCTGATGATGCCGCTGTGGGCGGAGTTCTCCTACGAGCTGGTCTTCGCAGAGCGCTGCCCGCCGAAGGCGCGCGAGCTCATCGTGGGCGCCGCCGGTGACGTCGCCACCGCGCTCAAGTGCTGTGGGCTGCGCCACATGGATCGGCGTGAGCGGCTGACCGCCTACCTGGAGGCCAATCTGCACCGGGTACGGCTGCCGCTGCCCGAAGGCCTGTCCGACGAGGAGCGCGCGCTCTACCTGCAGGGCACCTTCTTCGTCACCGCGGTCGTGCAGATGTCGGAGGCCATGGCCCACCTGCTGCTGGTCCTGGCCCGGCATCCGGCGGCGCAGCGGCGGGCCAGGGCGGGCGAGCCCGGCCATCTCGACCGGGTGATGGCGGAGACGATGCGGCTCTACCCGCTGTTCGGCATCGCCCATCGCGTCACCGTCGCCGACATCGAGCTCGGCGGGGGCGGCCGCATCCCCGCCGGGTCCGTGCTGTGCTTCGACTACCCCGCCTTCCACCACGCCGGGACTCCCCAGCCCGGCCGTTTCGATCCCGACCGTCCCCGGTGGCCCCACCACCTGCCGTTCGGCGTGGCCGCCAACCGGCCGTGCCCGGCCTGGCGGCTGGCGCCGATCGCCATGCGCGCGGTCACCGAGGAGATCCTCGGCCGCCACGCGCTGCACTCTGCCGCCTCGCACACCAGGTCGATGCCCAACCGGGGACCCTGCCTGATCACCACGCCCGGCGGCGTGCCCGCGCCCGGCGCCCTGGCGCTCATGCGCCTGCGCGACCGGTGGGAGGACGTCTGGCGCAGCCTCGTCCAGCTCGTGCTCGGCACCTACATGGTGTGGGACGCCCGCAGGCAGCGCCTGTGCGCCCGCCACTTCGAACGAGAGGAGAACGCGCATGCTCGACCCCAACCTTGAGCTGGTCCTCAAGGTCTTCCCCGCGCTGGTCGTCATCCTGCTGACCTCGGCGATCTGCGGCCGCCTGGCCATGATGGTGATGCAGCCGCGCGTGCTCGGCGAGATGGTCGCCGGCGTGCTGCTCGGCCCGACCCTGTTCGGCTGGCTGTTCCCCGAGGCCCAGGCGGCGCTGTTCCCGCAGGATGTCCGGCCGGTGCTGTACGTGCTGTCCACGATCGGGCTGACCCTCTACATGTTCCTGGTCGGCGCCGGGATGGACCACAGCGCCAAGAGCCCGGGCGAGGTGCGCAAGGGCTCGGCGCTGGCGGCCTCGGGCATCGTTCCCGCGCTGGCCCTCGGCGGCGGCGCCGGACTACTGCTGTACGACATGCTCTCCGTGCCCGACGTGAGCCGGTGGGAGTTCGCCCTGTTCGTCGGTGGCGCGTTGTCGCTGACGGCCTTCCCGATGCTGGCCAGGATCCTGTACGAGCGCGGGCTGGAGAACAGCCGGCTCGGCCGGCTCAGCCTGCTGGCCGCCTCCATCGACGACGCGCTGGCCTGGTGCCTGCTGGCCGTACTGACGGCGGTGCACCTGGGACGCGGCTTCGAGGGAGCGGTGCCGACCATCGTGCTGGCGGCGGTGTTCGCAGCGGTGATGTTGCTGGTGGTCCGCCCCCTGCTGCGTCCGCTGGGCACGGCGGTGGCCAGGACCGGCAGGTTCAGCCCCACAACCGTGTACGTGGTCATCCTGGTGGCGCTCACCTCCGGGTGGATCACTGACTGGATCGGCGTCTACGCGGTCTTCGGCGGCTTCGTCGCCGGGCTGGCGATGCCGCGCGATCCCGCCTTCCGCGACGCGCTGCACGGCCGCATGATGGAGGTCGTCTCGACGTTGCTGCTGCCGGTCTTCTTCACCTTCTCCGGGCTCAACACGCAGCTCGGCGGCATCGCGGGCGGCGCGATGCTGCTGGCCTTCGGCCTGATCTTCGTCGCGGGCTTCGTCGGCAAGTACTTCGGGTGCGCGCTGGCGATGCGGGGCATGGGATTCGGCTGGCGCGAATCGTACGCCGTGGGCGGACTCATGAACGCGCGCGGGCTGATGATCCTCATCTTCATCAACATCGGCCTGGCCCAGGGGATGATCACCAGCGAGCTGTTCGCCATGCTCGTGCTCGTCGCCGTGATCACCACCGCCGGCGCTCTGCCGCTGTACAAGCTGGCGCTGCCCGACCAGCACGAGCCCCAGCAGCAGAAGAGTCCCGTTCTGGAGCGGGCCGATGCCTGACCGGCCCTGGAAATCCGGTGGTGGCGGTGCAACCGTTGGAGGGTGGCGCCGACACCACTGCTCCTCGTCGAGGACGACTGCGAGCTCGCCCACCTGCTGGCCGAGCTCTTCACCGAGCAGGGCTACGCGGTCGACCTGGCCAGAGACGGGCAGCGCGGGCTGCACCTGGCCCTGAGCCGCACCTACGAATCGATGATCATCGATCGGGGTCTGCCCACGATGGACGGCGTCGAGCTGCTGCGCCGCCTGCGGCAGCGCGGCGTCACCGTGCCTGTGCTCGTGCTGACCGCCTTCGGCTCGCTGGAGGACCGGGTCGAGGGGCTCGACGCCGGCGCCGAGGACTACCTGGTCAAGCCCTTCGAGATCGACGAGCTGCTGGCCCGGGTCCGCGCCCTGCACCGCAGGAACCTGGACCGGGCCACGCTGCTGCCGCTCGGCTCCGGCTGGCTGGACCCCGAGTCGCACATCGTGAGCCTGCCGTCCGGCGAGGAGGTGACGCTGTCGGGGCAGGAGTGCCGGCTGCTGTCGGCCCTGGCCCGACGTCCGCGCCAGGTGCACACGCGGACCTCGCTGCGGCATCGCGTCTTCGACGGCGCGCAGAAGGACTCGATCGTCGACACCTACGTCTACTACCTGCGGGGCAAGCTCGGGCCCGGTGTGATCAGCACGGTGCGCGGGGTGGGCTACCGGCTGGGTGAGCTGTGATGGATCATGATCATCGCCTGTTGCTGCAGGCACGACGGCGGCTGACCGTCCAGGTAGCGGGTGCCATCTCGGCCGTGCTCGCGATCTTCGGCGCGGTCGTCTTCTGCGTGGGGCTGCACGACCAGCACTCCTCGTCGCGGCGCGAGCTCGCCTCCATCGCCCAGCGTGCCACGCTCGACAACCCGCCGCCGTGCGTGTGGCTCTTCTCCTGGAGCTCCCCCGGCGCCGCGCGCGGCTCGCCCGGCGCCCCGGCCGCGCTTCCCCTCGCCTCCGCCCTGGACCAGGTCGCCGCCGGCGGGCGCGAGCGGGTCGAGGAGGTGACGGCCGGCGGGCGCACCTACCTGGTCCACACCCTGCGCCGCGGCGGCGTCGCCGTCCAGGCGGCGATGGACCTGCACGCCCAGGCGAGCGAGCGGAGCAGGCTCCTGCACACCCTCATCGTCTCGGAACTGGCCGGGCTGCTCGCCGCGCTGCTGATCGGCCAGATCGTCGCCCGCCGGGCCATCGCGCCGCTCGGCCAGGCCCTGGCCCGCCAGCGCAGGTTCGCCGCCGACCTCAGCCACGAGCTGCGCACCCCGCTGACCAGGCTGCACACCAGGGCCCAGCTGCTGGCCCGCCGGCTACGGCGCGGCACGGAGCCCGCCGTGCTCGCCGACGAGGTCGACCGGCTCGTCGCCAGCAGCAAGGAACTGGGCGAGGTGGTCGAGGACCTGCTGCTGTCGGCACGCTTCGCCCAGCTCGACCGCACCTTCCACCCGGTGGATCTGGCCGAGCTCGCGGCCGACCAGATCGCCCTGGAGCAGGCCCGCGCGCACTCGCTCGGCATCCGCATCGAGCAGCGGTGCCGGGGTACGGCGGGGCCGGTGGTCAGCGGGGTGCCGTCGGCGCTGCGCCGCGTGATCTCGGCGCTCATCGACAACGCGCTGCGGCACACCGGGGCGGGCGGGCACGTGTGGGTGACCGTGTCGGGCGGGCCGAAGCTGGTGGAGCTCGTCGTGAGGGACGACGGGGTGGGGCTGGACCCCGGCGACAGCGAGCGGTTGTTCGTCAGGTACGCCAGCGGCAACCGCGGGTTCGGGCTGGGGCTGGCACTGGTGCGGGAGGTCGTGGAGGGCCACGGCGGCACGATCACCGCCGACGGGCGGCCGGGGGTCGGCGCGGCCTTCATCGTGCGCCTCCCCGCCTGCCCGGCGCCTGACCGCCACGACCCGGCCGATGTCTGGCCCCACCCGCCCGCCCCGTGGCCGCACCCGTCGCCCCGCGCCGAGGCGCCCCGGGTGCCGTGAGAGCAGGCGGGGAAGCGCCCGGGTGGGGCGGCCCGCCGTACGGCTAGCGCGGGATCTCGCGCCACTGGCCCGCGCTGCTCGCGACCGCTTCCAGCACCCGCTGCACCCGCAGCCCGCCGGCGAACGACGGCTCGGGCCGCCGCCCCGCGCAGATCGCCTCCACCAGGTCCCTGGCCTGGTGCACGAACGTGTGCTCGTACCCGATGGCGTGCCCGTACCACCAGGCGGGATCGCTCACCCGCACCTTCCTGAACCCGTCTCCCCTGACCCCGTCGCCGCCGAGCACGAGCAGGTCGTTGGGCGATCCGAGGTCGAAGATGACGCTCCCCCCTTCGGCGTCGATCTCCACCCGCAGCCCTTCGGCCCGCCCCGGCGCGTAGCGGCTGGCCTCGAAGACGCCGAGTGCGCCCCCGCCGAAGCGGGCGACGAAGGCGGTGGCGTCGTCGACGGTGACCTTCTCCGGCCGCCCCTCCTCCGAGGGCCGCTCGGCGACGAAGGTCTCGGTCAGCCCGCTGACGCCCGTGATCAGGTCGCCCGCGAGGTGCTGGGCGAGGTCGACGGCGTGGGAGGCGAGGTCGCCCAGGGCCCCGCTGCCCGCCTCGCCGGCGCGCAGCCGCCAGGCCATGGGCGTGGCCGGGTCGGCGAGCATGTCGTTGAGGTAGCTGCCGCGCACGTGCCGGACGCGTCCCAGGCCGGCGACCAGTTCGCGGGCGGCCGCGACGGCGGGCAGGCGCCGGAAGTTGAAGCCCACCATGGCCAGTCCGGGCGCGGACGCGGCGGCCTCGGTCATGGCCTCCGCCTCCTCGACGGTGTTGGCGAGCGGCTTCTCGCACAGCACGTGCTTGCCCGCCCGGAGGGCGGCCAGGGCGATGGGCGCGTGGGTGGCGCCGGGGCTGCAGATGTCGACCAGGTCGACGTCGTCGCGTTCGACGAGGCGGCGCCAGTCGTTCTCGTGCGCGGCGAATCCGAGGGCGGGCGCGGTGAGGGTGCGCCCGCACAGCACCGAGAGCACGGGCCGGGCGGGCAGGTCGAAGAAGTGACCGACGTTGCGCCAGGCGTGGGCGTGGGCGCGGCCCATGAAGCCGGTGCCGATCACGCCCACCCTGATGACCTGGTTCACGGCATCCTCCTTGTGCGTTCGCGGTGGCGCGTGAACTGCTCGCGTAAAGCGGGGAGGATCGCCATCACATGGTCACCTGCCGATGTTCGCGCTAACAACCCTAGGCGCTCACAGTGCCGATCCGGGCGAGGTGACCTGAGTGTTAGCGATAACAAGGGTGCTGTCAACGCCATAAGAGCTCCCTCTTGTCACCCTCTGTCGCACATGGTCAGATACAGCCACCCGCCAATAAGTGGTTACTGATCGGAGAGCGCGCATGGCCGATATTCTCCAGGATCGTTCAGACATTCTCGGCGAGATCGCCGGTCACACCATCTGTGGCCAGCTGAAAGACATCGCCGCCCAGCACCCCGACGCCCCCGCGTACTCCAATCCCTCCGGCGACGGCTGGGACACCATCACCTACGGCGAGGCCAGGCGGCGTGTCCTGGAACTGGCCGCCGGTTTCATCGCGCTGGGCGTCGAGCCCGGCGACAGCGTTACCCTCATGATGGTCAACCGCACCGAGCACTGCCTGGCCGACCTGGGCGCCTTACACGCCGGCGCGGTGCCGATCACGGTCTACTCGACCCTCGCGCCCGAGCAGGTCACCTACATCGCGCGCGACTGCGGGTCCAAGGTCGCGATCGTGGGCGGCGAGGCCGAGCTGGCCCGCTGGCAGCACGCCCTGCAGGAGCTCGACCACATCGGCAAGGTGATCGTCCTCGACTCCAACGCCTGTCCCGAAGGTGAGCGTTTCCTGACCTGGGAGGCCTTCGTCAAGCTCGGCCAGAGCACCTACCAGGAAGCCCAGGTGGCCGAGCGCTACGAGGCGGTCGGCCCCGACGACGTGCTGACGGTCCTGTACACCTCGGGCACCACGGGCAACCCGAAGGGCGTGCCGCTCACGCACACGAACGTCACCTACGAGGTGGCGGTCGTGGACCGCATCGGCCAGCTGGAGCCGCTGGGCCCGCAGATCTCCTACCTCACCTACGCGCACATCGCCGAGCGGGTGCTGAGCATGTACCTGCCGCTGTTCAAGGCCGGGCACGTGCACTTCTGCCCCGACCCCACCCAGCTCGGCGCCACGCTCGGCAAGGTCAGGCCGGTCACCTTCTTCGGCGTCCCCCGCGTGTGGGAGAAGCTGATGGCGGGGCTCCAGGCGGCGCTGTCGATGCAGCCCGAGGACAAGCAGGCCCAGCTCAAGCAGGCGATGGCGGTGTCGCTGGCCTACTACGAGGCGGGGCAGAAGGGCGCGACGCCCTCCGACGAGATCAAGGCCCTCTACGAGCAGGTCGCCCCGGCGCTGGCCGGCGTGCGTGCGCTGATCGGCTTCGACCGCGCGGGCTGGGTCGGCTCGGGCGCCGCTCCCCTGGCGCTGGAGGTGCAGCAGTTCTTCGCCGGCCTCGGCATCAACATCCTCGAGGTGTACGGCATGACGGAGACCACCGGCGCCTTCACCGCCAACGGCCCCGACAACTACGCCTTCGGCTCGGTGGGCCCGGCGGTGCCCGGCATCGAGGTGAAGATCGCCGAGGACGGCGAGATCCTCATGCGCGGCCCCATCGCGACCGCCGGCTACCGCAACCTGCCCGAGACTGAGCTGTTCGACGACGAGGGCTGGCTGCGCACGGGCGACGTGGGCGAGGTCGACGCCGACGGCTTCTACCGCATCGTCGATCGCAAGAAGGAGCTGTTCATCACGGCGGGCGGCGAGAACATCGCGCCCTCGCTCATCGAGAACTTCCTCAAGCAGCACCCGCTGATCGCCCAGGCCCTGGCCTACGGCGACCGCCGCCCCTACCCCGTCGCCCTCATCACGCTCGACGCGGAGATGGCTCCGAGATGGGCGGCGGCCAGGGGCCTGACCTACACCAGCCTCGCGGAGTTCACCCAGTCGCCCGAGGTGATCGCCGAGATCGACCAGGCGGTCGAGGCGGCCAACGCCAAGCTCGCCAGGGTGCAGCAGGTCAAGCAGTGGCGGCTGCTGGAGGTGGAGTGGACCACCGAGAGCGAGGAGCTCACGCCCAAGTTCTCGCTCAAGCGGCGGGTCATCCACAGCAAGTACGCCGACGTGATCGACACCCTCTACAACGACGCCAAGTAGGCCAGCACGCGGCGCTTGCCGCCGTACTGCGCCCAGCCCAGGGGCGTCGACCCGTGCTCGCGGTCCTCGATGGACGGGTCGGCGCCCAGCTCGACCAGCGTGCGCGCCATCTCCACGTCGTCGTTCCACGCGGCCTCGTGGAGCGGGGTCGCGCGCTCCAGCTGGTCGACGTCGAAGCCGAGCCGTACCAGCAGGCGGACGGCCGCGACGTTGCGGTGACCGGCCGCGGTGTTGATCAGCCCCGGGTGCGTGGCGCGCACATGGGCGGTCAGCTCCGGATCGCGCGGATCCTCGCCGCGCATGCAGGAGGCGACGAACTGCTCCATCGTGCTCAGGGAGGCGCTGCCGCCCGCCTCCCGCAGGATCTCGGCCACCTCGTGGTGGCCGTGCAGCAGGGCGAGCTCCAGCGGCGTGCGCTCCTCGAAGGCCGGATGCGCGGCGATCCCGTCGGGCTGCGCGCCGTGCTCCAGCAGCAGCCGGGCCCGACGCGGCCCGCCGCGCAGCGCCGCGGTGGCCAGTTCCTCGCGGATGAGCTGGTCGGGCGGGGCCAGGGCATGGCCGAGCCGCCTCTTCCACGAACCGCCGTCGCCCCGGCCGAGCCCGTGGGCGAGCAGCAGGCCGAGGATGTCGGTGCGGTCGGACCAGGAGCCGCCGAGGCCGTTGTTGTAGAGGGTCTGGGCGTCGTTGGGGTCGGCCCCGTGCTCCAGCAGCAGCCCGGCCAGCTCGAAGGCCGCCGGATGCGGCGGCTGGTCGCCCTCTCCTCCGCCGAAGGCCCCGGTCAGCGCGGTGAACGGGCTGGGCAGGCTCTCCCACAGGAATCCGGCGCCGGGGTCGGCGCCGTGCTCCAGCAGCAGGCGGGCCGCGTCGACGTGGCGTCCCGGTCCGACGCGGGCGTAGCACAGGTAGAGCAGCGGCTCCCAGCCGAACGGCCCGCCCTGGGCGACGGCCAGGCCGGGTTCGCGCGCCAGCAGCGCGCGCAGCTCGTCGTAGGAGCCGGTGGCGGCCATCGTGTGCACGGTGGGCTCGTAGGCGACCGAGCGCGCCGACTCCAGGCGCCCCGGATGGTCGGCGCCGTAGGTCAGGCAGGCGCGGCGCAGGAACTCGTCGGCCGGGTCGGCGGCCTCGGGCACGGTGTGCGGTGAGCGGGAGTATCGTTCGACGGTCTCGAGGTGCTCGACCAGCCGGGGCCAGCTGGCGAAGCCGTACAGCCGGGCCGTGACCAGGTGGGCGTCGGCCAGCCTGAACTCGGCCGGGGGTCGCGGATGCAGCTCGGCCACCAGGGCGAGCGCTCGGGGCTCGCCGTCGTGGACCTGCCTGGCCAGGCGTTTGGCCAGTTTGCGCAGCTTCTCGAGGCTGGGATGGTCGGGCAGGCGGATCATGCGCGCGTCTCCGTTCCGTTGCGCCCGATGTCCGCATGGTCAGGCCGGAAGGAGCCGTTGATCACTTCACGTGCTGATCAGGTGGGCTGAGCCCTGCCCGCGGACCGGTCGCGCCCTGACTGCGCGCTCCCAGGATAGCCTCCAGGGCCACGCCACGGTCCAGGGCCAGCTTGGCCACCCGGTATTCGGCGCAGCGCGCCTCCAGCTCCGCCTCCGCCTCGGTCATGACCGCCATGGTGACCACAGAGCGTGATCACTCGCCGGCTTTTTGGACTACCTCGACCTTCCCCTGTGCCCCGTCGACCCGGATCAGGTCGCCGTCGTGGATGCGGGCGGTGGCGTTGCCGGTGCCGACCACGGCGGGGATGCCCAGCTCGCGGGCGACGATCGAGGCGTGCGACAAGGGCGCGCCCATGTCGGTGACGACCGCGGCGGCCCGCGGGAACAGCGGGGTCCAGCCGATGTTGGTCAGCACGGTCACCAGGATCTCTCCCTGCGCCAGCCGGTCGCCGTCGCCGGGCCCGCCGAGCACGCGCGCCACGCCCTCGACGACGCCGGGCGCGCCGGGGAAGCCCGTGACCGCCTCGCCCTGCGGCGCCGTCACGCCGCGCTGGTCCCAGAGATCGCCGCGCCGGTCGGGCGAGGCGGCCCACCGGTCGGGATCGAACTCGCCGACGATCACGGTGGGGTACGGCGGCAGCGAGCGGTAGTGCTCGTAGGTCGCCTTCCTGACCGACACGTCGGGCATCGGCTCCCCGCGCAGCACCCGGAGGATCTCCTGGATCGACAGGAAGAACAGCGCCTCCCCGTGACCGGTCACCTCGCCGGCGCGCAGCACGAAGTCGCGCAGCGACCAGAAGACCCTGATGACCTCCGAGCGCATGGTCTCGCGGTCGCGGGCGACCTTGGCCCACCGCGCGACCTCGCGCCGCATCGGGCGCACCTTGCGCGGGTGGCGGGCGGCGAACCGTTCCCAGGCCGCCCGCCTGGCTTCCTCCTGCTTCTCCAGCAGCCGGTCGAGCGAGCCGAGCGAGGCCGCCTGCCTGGCGATCCAGGCGGGGTCCTCGCCCGGCCGGGGCAGGGAGATCTCGAACTCGTGCGGGCCGCGGTGACCGTAGCGGACGGCGAACTCCCCGGCGGTGATCTCCCCGTCGGCCAGGCGCTGCAGCCCCAGGACCGGGCCGAGGCTGGCCAGGCCGCCGTCGTGGTTGGCGCCGGTGAGCATGGCCTCGGCGTCGGACTCGCCGGCCAGCGCGCGCAGCCGGTCGCGCACCCAGACCAGGGTGCTGCCGCCCTGCCGGGTGGAGGCCTCGAAGATCTCGCAGGTCTCCAGGAAGTACGGCTCCAGCTCGCGTTCCCAGAGGCCGGCCAGGTCGTCGGAGGTGGCGATCTTGCGGCGCATGTCCTCCCAGCGGCCCTGGGCGCCCGCCACGTAGGCGGGCAGCTTGCGCATGTTCAAGGCGACGCGACGGCGCAGCCGGATCGCGACCGGCACCACGGTCCTGATCACCTGCCAGCGGCCGACGGGGATGAGCGGCACGTCGACGCCGGCCGGGAGCCTGCCCATGACCTGGTCCATCACGCCCGATTTGTGCTGCATGCCGAGCGCGTGGAGCATCGTGTGGGCGGAGCTGAGGTTCATGTAGAAGCGGCCGCCGATGTTGCCGACGAAACGGAAGCCTGGCATGGCCGTGGTCGACATGGCCTTGGCGATGAAGATCTGCACCAGCGACCAGGTGGCGGGGGTCATCACGTCGGGGATGGCCTCGCCGAGGTTGCCGTTGGACCACAACCACAGGTGGCCCTTGCTGTCGTTCCACTCCTCCCGCAGGCCGGTGACGGGCCGGGCCTGGAGGATGAGGAAGCGCCCGTCGCGCAGCGCCCACTCCACGTCCATCGGCGTGCCGTACAGCTCCTCGATGCGGCGGCCCAGCGCGGTCAGCTCGCGTACCCGCGCGTCGTCGAGCACGCGGGCGCGGCGCGACTCCTCGGGCACCGGCCGCTCGGCGGTGCCGTCGGCGGTGCGCACGGTCATCACGGTCTTGTCGGAGACCTCGGCCTCGACGGCGTCGCCCACGGTGTAGGTGTCGGGGGTGACCAGGCCGCCCACGACGGCCTCACCCAGCCCCCACGAGGCGTTGATCACGGTGGTCGAGCGGTCGCCGGAGACCGGGTCTGCGGTGAACAGGATGCCGGCGGCCTCGGCGTCGGCGAGCTCCTGCACCACCACGGCCATGGCCACGTCGTCGTCGGGGACGCCGTGCCGGCGGCGGTAGGCGACCGCGCGCTCGTTGTGCAGCGAGGCCCAGCACCGGCGCACCGCCTCCACCAGGCCGTCGCGCCGCACGTTGAGGAAGGTGTCCTGCTGGCCGGCGAACGACAGGCCGGGCAGGTCCTCGGCGGTCGCCGACGAGCGCACCGCCACGGCGGCGTCGGGGCCGAGGAGGTGCAGCAGGCCGTCGTAGGCCTTCAGGATCTCCTCGGGCAGCTCGGGCGGGTCCTCGCGGTAGGCCTGGGTCGTCACCACGAAGCCCGGCGGCACCGGCAGGCCCGCGCGGCTCAGCCGGGCCAGCGAGGCGCCCTTGCCGCCGGCCGTGGCCAGGTCCGCCGAGGGGTCGTCGAGGGGCATGATCCTCATCCGAGAGCCTCCTTCAGCTTGCTCTCCGCCACGTCGATGGCCAGGGCGAGGAACGCCCTGGTCGCCTCGACGGCTTCTGGACCGAACGGGCTCCCGGACTCCAGGGTGCGGTGCACGCTCTCGCCGACCAGCTCGGCGACGCGCTCGTCGGGCAGGCGGAACTCCTCGGGCAGGCGTGCCGAGACCGTCAGGAAGCCGTGCAGCACCGAGCCCAGCACGGTGGCGTGCTCGCCGGGGTGCAGGTCGCCGCGGATGACGCCCAGCCCGGCGAGGGTCTCGAAATAGCCGAGGAAGCCTGAGACCAGCTCGGTGTCGGCGCGCTTGTGCCTGGTCAGCTTGCCGAGCACCTGCGAGTCGTTGAGCACGCTGGCGCGCATCAGGGGGTCGCGCATCACGCCGAGCGCCAGGTGACGCACCAGGTCGTCGAGCGTCTGGGGATCCGCCTGCCGTACGGCACGCAGCATGGCCACCCGCTCGCGGCGCAGCAGGGCGACGAACAGCTCGTCACGCGTACGCCAGTGCAGGTAGATGGTGCCCTTGGCGACCTCGGCCGCCCGCGCCACGTCCTCGATGGTGGTCTTGTCGTACCCCCACCGCAGGACGAGCCCGGCCGCCGCGTCGAGGATGCGGTGCGCCCGCTCCAGCTGGCGCGCCGCGTCGACGGGCGGCCGTCCTGCCTTCTTGGTGCCCATTGTTTGACCCGATTTCCTTATTCGGTCATTCAATGGCCACTATAGGCCCTCCAGGAGCCCGTAGGCGATAGCCTCCTCCACGTTCAGGTGGCGGCCCCTGACGGAGTCGTGCCGGATCTCGTCGACCTCCTTGCCGGTCAGGTCGGACAGCCGCCAATAGATCGTGTCGAGCATGCGGCGGTTCTGCTCCTGCTGGTCGAGCACCTCCTCGGTGGTGCCGCGCGCGGTCAGGTGCGGCTCGCCCATGCGGAAGAGGGAGTTGGGCGAGCCTCGGCGGCGGGTCACGGCGGCCAGCAGGGCCAGGGCCGGGCCGCCGAGCCTGCCGGTCACCTGGGCGTGCACCTCGACGGTCAGCGAGTCGAGGGTGTCGAGCATGGTCAGCACCGCACCCAGCTCCCCGTCAGGGATGCTCAGGTGCAGCTTGATGGGCTGGCGGCCGATGGCGCCGAGGGTGAGCAGGCCGGCGCACCAGGGGGTGACGTTCTGTTCGGTCAGCTCGCCGTGGGCCAGCACGATGCGCTGCTCGAACAGGCGCTCGGCGATCGGGTCGTGGGTGACGTGGACGGAGTAGGAGGGGCCGCGCAGGGGCATCGGCTCGGGGCGGGGCAGCGGCGGCAGCGGCCCTGGACGCTCGGGAGGCAGGCCGGGAGGGGTCCAGCGGGCCTGGAATCCGACGAACCCGGCTCTCGGCTCGCCGGGCGATTCGGGGATCTCCGGGATCTCCGGGAGGCCGGGCACATCCGGCACGTCGGCGAGCGCGGACAGGTCGAGGACCTCCGGGATCTCGGGGACGTCGCTGACGGCGGAGACGTCCGGGAGGTCCGGCGTGTCGGGGATCTCAGGACCGTCCGGGGCGTCGCAGTCTCCTGGAGCCGAGTCCGCCTCCCGTGGATGGCGGGGTGCGAGGGTCGAGGAGGGGGCGGGGTTCGCGGACGAGGCCGCTCCCGTGGTCTGTCTCTGTGGGCTCCGATGGCGTTCCGGTGACAGCGTCAAGGCTCAACCTCCAGCTGATGCGGTGGCCGATCGCGGCGGCGTACCGTTCGAGCGTGGAGGCGCGTACATCGGCCTCGCCCGACTCCAGCCGCGCGACCGCGGACTGCGAGGTGCCCATCCTGGCGGCCACCTCGGTCTGGGACAGACCCGACGACCTGCGCTCCTCGGCCAGCCGTTCGATCATGTCGCGGCGGGCCATGGCCATCTCGCGGAAGCCCGGCAGCAGGGGCAGGTCGTCATCGTCCATACCACCGACGGTATCTCTTATTCGAGATACCGGCTAGAGCATGACCACCTGCCGCACGGCCTCGCCGGTGTGCAGGAGGTCGAAGCCCTCGTTGACCTCGTCGAGGGTGAGCCGGCCCGACAGCAGCCGGTCGACGGGGAGCAGGCCCTGCTTGTACAGGTCGATGAAGGCCGGCACGTCACGGCGCGGCACGCACGAGCCCAGGTAGCTGCCCTTGAGGGTGCGCTCCTCCGCCACGAGCGACAGGGCGGGCAGGCTGAGCGGCACGCCGGGATCGGGCAGGCCCACGGTGACGGTCACGCCGCCCGGCGCGGTCGCCTCGTAGGCCTGGGCGAGCACCGGCACCACCCCGGTGGTCTCGATGACCTTGTCGGCGCCGCCGCCCGTCGCCTGCCGTACCTCCTCGACCGCACCGGGACCGCCCTTGATCACGTGGGTGGCGCCGAGCTGCCCGGCGAGCTCCAGCTTGGCGTCGACGACATCGACGGCGACGAGCGTGCCGGCACCCGCGGCCCTGGCGGCCAGGAGCGCCGACAGGCCCACTCCCCCGAGCCCGAAGACCGCCACCGTGTCGTCGGCGACGACACGCGCGCCGTACCGGACCGCTCCCGCGCCGGTCAGCACCGCACAGCCGAACAGGGCCGCGATCTCGTACGGCAGAGCGGGATCGACCTTGACCGCCGACTGCTCGGAGACGACCGCGTAGTCGGCGAATCCCGAGACGCCCAGGTGATGGTTGACCCCTCCGGAGAGCCTGCGCGAGCCGCTGAGCAGGGTGCCCGCCCGGTTGGCCGCCCCACCCGGCCCGCACAGCGCGGGCCGGCCCTTGGCGCACATCGTGCACGAGCCGCAGGCCGGGACGAAGGTCAGCACGATGTGGTCGCCCGGCCGCATGGTGGTGCCCGGACCGGCCTCGACGATCTCCCCTGCCGCCTCGTGCCCCAGGGCCATCGGCAGCGGGCGGGGACGCGAGCCGTTGACCACCGACAGGTCGGAGTGGCACAGCCCGGCGGCGCCGACCTTGACCAGCAACTCGCCCTCGCCGGGTGGCCGCAGCGTCAGCTCGTGGATCTCCAGCGGCCTCGACCGCGCGTAGGGCGCCGGGCGGCCGGACTCGACGAGCACGGCCGCCCTGGTGGTCAGCGTCATGCCAGCATCGCCTCCATCGCGGCGCGCGTGCGCCCCTCGATCGGGGCGGGCCGGCGGGTGACCCGGTCGACGAAGACGTGCGTGAACTCCGCCTCGGCGATGAGCACGTCGTCGTGGTCGCGGAACAGGCCCAGCTCGTAGCGCACGCTGGAGGTGCCGAGCTTGCCGATGCGCAGGCCCACCCTGATCACGTCGGGGAAGCTCGCCTCGGCCTTGTAGACGCAGCGCGACTCCACGCACATGCCGATCCGCGGACCGCGCGGGTCGAAGCTCGCCTTCTCCACCAGCCACGTGTTGACCGTCGAGTCGACCATCTCGTAGTGGACGACGTTGTTGAGGTGGCCGTAGGAGTCGTTGTCGTTCCAGCGGCTCGGGATGGAGCGCCAGTAGTGGTAGTCGTTCACAGGCCCAGATCCCGTCCGATGATCTCGCGCATGATCTCGTTGCTGCCCGCCCAGATCCTGGTCACGCGGGCGTCCATCCAGGCCCTGGCCACCCGGTACTCCCGCATGTACCCGTAGCCGCCGAACAGTTGCACGCAGGCGTCGATGACCTCGTTCTGCACCTCGGAGGTCCAGAGCTTGGCCTTGGCCGCGTCGACCGCGGTCAGCTCGCCCCGCGCGTGGGCCTCGACGCACTGGTCGACGTAGGCGCGCGAGACGTCGAGGCGGGTCACCAGGTCGGCGAGGGTGAACTTGTTGTACTGGAAGCCGCCGATCGCCTGGCCGAAGGCCTTGCGCTCCTTGACGTAGGCCAGCGTCTCGTCGAGGACGGCCGAGGCGTGGGCGACGTTGGAGACCGCGCACGACAGCCGCTCCTGCGGCAGGCGCTCCATCATGGCGATGAAGCCGTGGTCGACCTCGCCGACGCGGTTGGCGTCGGGCACCCGCACGTCCTTGAAGAACAGCTCGGCGGTGTCGGCCTCGGGCTGGCCCACCTTGTCGAGCTTGCGCCCGCGCTCGAAGCCGGGCATGCCCGCCTCGACGGCGAACAGGGTGATGCCCCTGGCCTTCTTCTCCGGGCTGGTGCGGGCGGCCACGATGACCAGGTCGGCCTGGTAGCCGTTGGTGATGAAGGTCTTGGAGCCGTTGATCACCCAGTCGTCGCCGTCGCGCACCGCGCCGGTGGCCAGCGCGGCCAGGTCGGAGCCGCCGCCGGGCTCGGTCATGCCGATCGCGGTGATGAGCTCGCCCGAGGTGAAGCGCGGCAGCCAGCGCCGCTTCTGCTCCTCGGTGGTCAGCTCCACCAGGTACGGCGCGACGATGTCGTAGTGGATGGCGAAGCCGGAGGCCAGCGCGGCGCTGACGTGCGACAGCTCCTCGCCCAGGACGGCGTTGAACCGGTAGTCGCCCGCCTCGCCGCCTCCGTAGACCTCGGGCACCTCCAGGCCGAGCAGGCCCTGCTTGCCCGCCTCCCGCCACACCTCACGGTCGATGAGGCGCCGCTCGATGAACTCCTCGGCCCTGGGGGCCACGGAACGGGCGACGAACTCGCGTACCGTCTCGCGGAACGCCTCGTGGTCCTCGCCGTAGATGCTGCGTCGCATGTGCTGCCCTTCTCGTCCTAAGCGCACGCTTAGTTTATGGTTTCACGCCGAGCATCCTGGCGGCCAGGTGGGCATAGAGCGCGCCCACCTCGTCGGGGGTGCGCGGGCCCTCGGGGTGGTACCAGCGGGCGACGTCGACGCACATGGAGACGATCGCCCTGGAGGTGCCGGTCAGGTCGGCCACGTCGAACTCCCCGCCAGCGGCGCCCCTGGCGACCTCGGCGAGGATCAGGCCCTCCGTGGCGTCGCGCATGCCGCGGATGGTCGCCCACTGGGCGGGTGGGAGGGCGGCGAGCTCGTTCTGGGTGACGCGGGCGGCCAGCTGGTGACGGGAGTGGAAGGCGGCCAGGGCGTAGACCATGCCGCGCACCATCGCGGCGGGCGAGTCCCGCACCCCGCCGCGCGCGGATCCGCCCGCCACGACGGCGGCGTGGGCGGTGACGTGCACCGTGTGAATGATCGTGTAGAGCAGCTCCGCCTTCGTCGGGAAGTGCACGTACATGGCCGCGGGGCTGAGCCCGGCCCGCTCGGCGATCTCCCGCGTGGAGGCGCCGCCGTAGCCCCTGGCCGCCAGCAGCTCCACCGCCGCCCGCAGCAGCCTGCGCGCCGCCTCGGACTCGACGCCCTCCCAGAGATCCTCCATGATTTACATACTAAGCGGACGCTTATCTTCGCGGAGAGCAGAACCCACGATCGGGTGTTGAGCCTTACGGTGGACGAGGCGAAGGGAGAGTGCATGGCCAAGGCGTTCTGGCTCGACCGGGGTGACAGCAGATACGCGACCCATGTCCGGAAAAACGTCCATGAATTCGCCGACAGCTGGGGCGACATCGCCCCCGTGACCTTCGCGTGCACCGCGTGGCACATCGCCACCCCGCCGTTCCTGACCCCCGGCCACGTGCACCGCGATCCTCGCATCCTCCACGCCCACTGCCTGCGCAACACCTGGGACGGCTCGCTGACCGCCGAGGTGCGCCTGGCCGCGCCGCTGCCCGAGAGCCTCGACCGCTCGCGTGCCGCCTGGTGGCGCGACCGCGGATGGCAGGGCTGGCAGCGCACCCTCGGACAGTACGTCGAGCCCACCCAGCACGACCTGACACGCTCGCCGTTCCTGCGCGCCTCGCTCCTGATGCAGGCGCCGATCCCCCTCTCGGAGCTGCCGCCCGCGCCGGAAGGACCGCACGACGGGGTCGAGGATCGTGCCCAGCGCGCGCTGATCGTGCTGGTCAAAGAGCTCAACGCGCTCCTCTCGCCGATCCTGGGACAACTCGGGCCCTAGCGTCGTGTGACTCATGATGGGCGTGATTCCGGGTAGTGGCCCGTCATGAAGGGGTTGCTCATCGTGATCGCAGCGCTGCTCCTCGCAGGCTGCGCCACCGACACGTCAGCGCCGACGAGAGTCGCGGAAGACTTCTACCGTGCGCTGTCCGAGGGCCGCCCGGACGCCGCCTGCCTGTTGCTCGCCCCCCGCACGGCGGCCAAGCTGCCCGACGACGGGCAGAGTTGCGGTCAGGCCCTGGGCGAGCTTGCGCTGAGTGGCGGCTCGCTCCAGGAGGCGGTCGCGTGGGGTGAGGAGGCCCAGGTACGCCTCAGCGAGGACACGCTCTTCCTGCACCGTTACGCCGAGGGCTGGAAGGTCAAGGCCGCCGGATGCGAGCAGCGGCCGGAGCTGCCCTACGACTGCGAAGTGGAGGACTGAGCCATGCGGATGGTCTTCGCGGTCACGGTGGCCATCATCGTGATCGGCTTGATCTGGTTCTTCGCGATGGGGGTGCTGCACCGATGAAGATCAGGCAGAACGCCCTGTCACTGGCCTTCCTCGGCCTGTTCGCCGCCGCCCTCGTCGGCCAGGCGATCGCCGGGACGGCGGACTACAACGATCGGCAGCTGGTCGACGGCGGCTCGACCGTCTCAGTGGTGCAGTACGTCGCCACCTCCGAGTTCGCGGTGGACGTGGCGGAGAACTGGCAGTCCGAATACCTGCAGTTCTTCCTGTTCGTCCTGGTCACCGTGTGGCTGATCCAGCGCGGCTCGACCGAGTCCAAACCGCCGGGCGAGGAGGGGGCGGGATCCGACGAGGAGCAGAAGGTCGGCAGGCACGCGAAGGCCGACTCCCCCGCCTGGGCGGCCGAGACCGGGTTCAGGCACTGGCTGTTCAGCAACTCCCTGGGCCTGACCATGGGCTTCGTCTTCGTGGCCTCGTGGCTGGCGCAGTCGGTGGCCGGCATGGCCGCGCACAACGGCGAACGACTGTCGGAGCTGCGCGACCCGATCTCGTGGGGGCAGTACGTGCTCTCGCCCGACTTCTGGAGCCGCACCCTGCAGAACTGGCAGTCGGAGTTCCTGGCCGTGGCCTCGATGGTGGTGCTCTCGATCTACCTGCGCCAGCGGGGGTCACCCGAGTCGAAACCGGTCGGCGAGCCCCACTCCTCGACCGGCGTGTCGGGCTGACCGGTCACCACGGCCACGATGCGGGTGCCCCTGGCGAAGCGGCCCCGCCGTACGAGGTCGAGGATGCCATAGATCATCTTGGCGACGTACACCCGCTCGAAGCCCATGGCGTCCAGCACGGGGGTGGTCTTGGCGTAGCCGCCGAAGTGGTAGCCGAGCTCGATCGACCAGTTGCCGGTCCGCCTGCCGTACTCCCGCTGGAGCCTGGCCACCTCGTCGTTGAGGAAGGCGCCGCCCTTGAGCACGGCGAAGCCGATGGCCCGCTTGCCCGGCGGCAGGCCCGCGGCGATGCCGGCCAGCGTGCCGCCGGTGCCGACCGGGCAGCAGACGACGTCGTAGTCGTCCTCGATCTCCCCGGGCAGCTCCGCGCAGCCTCGCACGGCGGCGGCGTTGCTGCCGCCCTCGGGCAGGATGAAGACCTCGCCGAACTCCTCCCTCAGCCGCTCCTGTACGGCAGGCGTGTGCTTCAGCCGGTAGGCGGCGCGGTCGAGGTAGGTCAGGCGCATGCCGTGCGCGGCGGCCCTGGCCAGTGAGGGGTTGAGCGGCAGGTGCTCCTCGCCGCGGATCACCCCGATCGTCTCGAACCCCTGCTCGTGCCCCGCCCTGGCCACGGCGGTGACGAGGTTCGAATATGCTCCGCCGAAGGCCAGCACCCGCGGGTGGCCGAGGTTGTACTTCAGCTTGCGCGGCTTGTTGTCGTCGTGCAGCAGCGAGATCTGGACTCCGGCCACCTCCATGCCGCTAGAGTACCGGCGGAGGTATGTTGGATTATGGGCGTTGTTGAAGCTTTCCGTTCGGCTTTCGGTGCCGACCCCGAGACCGTCTGGCGCGCTCCCGGCCGGGTCAACCTGATCGGCGAGCACACCGACTACAACGACGGCTTCGTGCTGCCCTTCGCCGTGCCGTGGGGCGTCAGCGCCGCGGTCAGCCGGCGCGACGACGGGGCCATCAGGCTGCTGTCCCTCCAAGGAGCCGCCGAGCCCGTCACGCTCGGCACCCACGAGCAGGCCACCGGGTGGCAGCGCTACGTCGTCGGCGTCCCCGCGACGCTGGTCTCGCAGGGGCTCGGCGTGCGCGCCGGCGGCTTCGACATCGCCATCGACGGCGACGTGCCCGCCGGCGCCGGACTCAGCTCCAGCGCCGCGCTGGAGGTCGCGGTCGGCTCGGCGATCAACGAGATCCACGGGCTCGGCATGACACCCATGGAGATCGCCCTGCTCGGCCAGAAGGCCGAGAACGACTTCGTCGGCATGCCCTGCGGGATCATGGACCAGGCCGCCTCCGCCTGCTCGCAGGAGGGCAGGGCGCTCTTCCTCGACTGCCGCTCGCTAAGCTTCCGCCAGGTGCCGCTCGACCTGGCCGCGCACGGGCTGCGCATCCTCATCATCGACACCCGCGTCCACCACGAGCTGGCCGACGGCCAGTACGCCAAGCGCAGGGCCGACTGCGAGTCGGCCGCGCGCAAGCTCGGCGTCGAGGCGCTGCGCGACGTCACCGACCTCGCCGGGGCGCTGTCGCGGCTGCAGGGCGACGAACGCAAGCGGGTGCAGCACGTCGTGACCGAGAACCACCGGGTCGAGGCGCTCATCGGCTTGCTGCGCGCCGGGGCGATCACCGAGATCGGGGCGCTGCTCAACGCCTCGCACCTGTCGCTGCGCGACGAGTACGAGGTCTCCTCGCCCGAGCTCGACGTGGCCGTGGAGGCCTCGCTGCGCGGCGGCGCCAGGGGTGCGCGCATGACCGGGGGCGGGTTCGGCGGCTCGGCCATCGCCCTGGTCGCCGAGGAGCGGGTGGCCTCGGTACGGGAGTCGGTGGCCGCCGCCTTCGCGGCCAAGGGCTGGGCCGAGCCGCGCTTCATGCCCGCCGTACCCTCGGCCGGGGCCCACAAAATCGCCTAGGGCGGCCCACGTACGGCCCGGCCACGGTGACGTCGTCGTGAGGCTCCGGCGAACGGCGGGGGTCGGCGTCGTGAGGCGTCGGCGGGGGCCGGCGTCGTGAGGCGCGGCGGGGGCCGGCGTCGTGAGGCGTCGGCGGGGGCCGGTTAGAGCGGCGGGAAGGCGGGGTCGCGGCGCTCCAGGAAGCTCGCGACCCCCTCGGCGAAGTCGGGCCGCCTGAAGCTGTCGAGCATCTCCTTGACCGCGGTGTGCGCCGACTGCTCCAGCGTGGCCTCCCAGTCACCCCACACCTGCCGCTTGATCACCGCCATCGAGGCCGGCGAGCTGTGGACGGACAGCTCCAGCGCGTAGGCGCGGGCCGCGTCCAGCAGTTGCTCGCCCGGCACCGCCCGGTTGACCAGCCCGAGTTCGTAGGCCTCAGCGCCGGTGAAGGTCCGGCCCGACAGCAGCAGGTCCATCGCCCGCTGCTGGCCGACGAGCTTGGGCAGCACCCAGGCCAGGCCGTACTCCGCGACCAGGCCGCGGCGCGCGAACGCCGTGGTCCACTTGGCCTCCTCGGCGGTGAAGACCAGGTCGCACACGAGCGCGTGGACCAGCCCGAGCCCCGCGCAGGCGCCGTTGACCGCGGCGATGATCGGCTTGCCGATGGTCGTCGGGAAGGTGTTGGGACGGGGGTCGGGCTCCTGCGCGTAGGAGCCGTCCTGGATCTCGCCCAGGGTCTGGAAGTCGGCGCCCGCGCAGAAGCCCCTGCCCGCGCCGGTGACGACGATGGCCCTGACCTCGGGGTCCTTCTCCGCGTCTGCCAGGGCGTCGAAGTAGCGCCTGCCCATGGCGTCGGTCCAGGCGTTCAGCCGGTCAGGGCGGTTGAACGTCAGCGTCAGCACGCCCCGGTCGAGGTCGGACAGCACAAGTTCGGTCATAGAACAATGTTCTACCCTATTGCGGGTGATGAACAAAGGCCGGTGACAGCGTGCTGTCGTCGTAGTAGCGGTGGAAGACGGGCGTCAGCGAACCCGACATGGGCGGCACGATCCACGACCAGTCGGCCGGGCAGACGCGCCCCGCCCTGTCCTCCTTCTCCAGATGCTTCATGAACCGCCTGGCCTCGGTGTGGTGGTCGGTCATGGTCACCCCGTCCTCCTCGAAGGAGTGCAGGACGGCCACGTTCAGCTCCACCAGCGCCGCGTCGCGCCACAACGTGCGCTCGCTGGAGGTGTCGAGGCCGAGCCGCCTGGCGATGACGGGAAGCTGGTTGTAGCGATCCTCGTCGGCCAGGTTGCGGGCACCGATCTCGGTGCCCATGTACCAGCCGTTGAAGGGCGCGCACGGGTAGCAGATCCCGCCGATCTCCAGGCACATGTTCGAGATCGCGGGTACGGCGTGCCACCGCAGGCCGAGCTCGGCGAACCACGCGAAATGGGGATGCCGGATCGGCACCTCCAGGACAGCGTCACCCGGCAGATTGCACAACAGCGTCTTGCCCCGGCCCGGATCGATGATCGTCGGCAGCACGTCGAAGGCGCCGTTCCTGCCGGTCCAGCCCAGCTTCACAGCCAGATCGGTGATCTCCACGTTGCGCGGGTCACCGATGATCGTCCCGTCGTCCAGGCGGTATCCGGCATAGCGGATGAGCTGCTCGTTGAGGATCCTCGGCGCCCTGCGCCCCGGCCGGTCGGGCGCGAACACCGTGATCGTCGGGCGCAGCCTGCCGTCGCCCGTCGCCTCACGCAGGTGCTGCACACACTCCAGCGCCACCCCCTCCGCGGTGCTCACCTTGCGCCGGTCGCGCACCTTCAGCGAACGCCAGTACAGCCGGCCGATGCACCTGCTGCTGTTGCGCCATGCCACCCTGGCGCCGAAGGCCAGTTCCTGCGGGGTATGCGTGTACGTCCCCGTCCTCGCGACCTCCCTGGCGATCTCCCGCATCCTTGCCGGCGGGTCACCGCCGTTCTCCGCGCAGTACAACTCGACGAACCGCTCGGCCTCCCCGAGATCCGTCCGCTGGACGGCCTCCGGTGTCCTGTCCAGGACGGCCGAGCCTTCCGGTCTTCCGTTCCGCACGGCGACACCGTGCGATGGACGCAATGCCCTGATCCAAGCGCGCACGCAGCAACCAACACATTCCGCTCTTCGAGCCGCCCCTCCGGTTCCGGGCCGGTGGCGCCGCCCTCGCGATGGCGCCCTTCCCGCCACCCGGTCTTTTGTCCACGGCAAGCACATCTTTCACTGCAAACCCTGGGCTTGTCCCGGTAAATGGGAAAATCTGCGATCTTATGGTTACTCACCGTAATATCGATGGGCGACTTACCCGCGGCGCGGCTCCAGGAAGGCCCCGACCACGGAGTGGTCGAGGCGCCGGGTGCGCCCGTCGCGCTCGGCCGTACGGCAGTTGCGGTCCAGGTACACCAGGGCGCCCGTGCCGTCGTCGTAGCGCACCAGGATCGACAGCTCGTGGGTGAAGCCGACCTGCGAGCAGACCCGCATCCCCGTCTTGTCAACGGGTGGAAGCCCGTTGAGCACCTCCACCAGGCGGCCCACGTCCCCCTCGACGGTCCGCCGCCGGTCGGGTTCCCTGCCCTCACGGCGCACGATCCCCAGCTCGCACAGGGTCACCGACACCACACCCTCGGCGGGCACCAACGGCCCAGGCTCGGGACCGTACGCCCAGCGCGCGGGCCAGACCTCCGGGCAGTCCACGGCGCCCGACGGCGCAGCCTCCACCACGGCGGGCCCCGCCGAGCACGCGGCCGCCATCATCACGGCCGGCAGAGCCAGAGCCAAACGGGCGATCGCCACGCCGCTCAACCTACGCGACCGCGACCGGTCAGGAATCGAGAAGCGTCCGCCCATGCCCCGGCCTAGCGTGACGACCATGGACATCACGATTCACGCCAGTTTCCTGCCCTCCGACGACCCCGACGCCTCGCTGTCGTTCTACCGCGACGCCCTGGGCTTCGAGGTGCGCCACGACGTGTCCTACGACGGGATCCGGTGGCTCACCGTCGGTCCGGCGGGCCAGCCGGGCCTCTCGATCGTCCTGGAGCCTCCCGGCTCCGATCCCGGCGTCTCCGACGAGGAGCGCCGCATGATCGTCGAGATGATGGCCAAGGGCACCTACGCGGGCATCCTGCTGTCGACGGACGACGTCGACGCGACGTTCGAGAAGGTTCAGGCCAGCGGGGCCGACGTGGTGCAGGAGCCCATCGACCAGCCGTACGGCGTGCGCGACTGCGCCTTCCGCGACCCGTCGGGCAACCTGATTCGCATCCAGCAGGGTCCGTGAGACCCCCCTCGGCCGCTCACCGCCGGCGCGCGAGGTGCACCGTGATGTCGGCGGCGATCTCCACCGCGTCGGGCAGGACCTCCAGGATCCGGCCGAACACCTGCTCCCGTTCGGCGGCCGGCAGGACGAGGTAGGCCGAGACGGTCGAGAGGTAGCCGACGAAGTCGTGGGCGCTCATCGTCAGGCGCCGCTCGACCACCGCCTGCCGGACGTCGCCGAACCACTCCGAACGCTGGAGTTCCGTCCCCGGCCACTGCATCTCGTGCTCCGGAGGCGTGCCGTCCGGGGAGGGGATCTCGTCGCTCGCCAGGAACGGCGAGCGCGCCACGCGGACGGCCTCCTCCACGGCGGGGTCGGCCAGCTGGACCGGCCCGCCGAACGAGGCGAACACGCCACCCGGCTCCAGAAGCCCGGCCATGCGCGACCACCGGCGCTCAGGGCTGGTCCAGTGCAACGCCGCCGCCGCGAACACCAGGTCGTAGGTCTCGCCGTGCCGCAGGTCCTCGAACGCGGCCTGGACGGTCCTGACGGTGCCCGGCACGTGCTTGCGCAACTCGGCGAGCATCTCAGCGTCGGGCTCCGTCGCGGTGACCGTGACCCCGCGCCCGGCGAGCAACCGGGTCGCCTTACCGGTCCCGGCGCCGATCTCGAGAGCGGTCATGATCGGCCGTCCCGCGTACGCCGTCACCGTGTCGAAGAACCCGTCGGGATAGCCGGGGCGGAAGCGTTCGTAGGTTTCCGCCACCGCTCCGAAACTCAAGGCGCGACCAGACATGCCGAGCATCCTGACACACCGGAAACGCCGCAGGCGACGGCTTGAGGGATGCGGGCATGGCCTTCAAATGGGTAATTGTCGCGCACCAGAGCTGCACACTTTCTTCACATGAGTGCGGCAGGATCACATCCGTGCGCCTTCGACAAAAGGTTGCGATTGCGGCAGTACTCTCCATCACGGCTGGCTGCGCAACAACCCTCAAGACCCACGCTGTCACGATGGACGACCTCCTGCTTCCGGTCGAACAGCTTCCGACGAAATCGGCCAATGGGGCCTGGAAGGCGTCGCCCGAAGACCTGAATCCAGAAACTGACAGTCTCGACCTCGACGGGAAGCCACAGGGCAAGTCGGCTTTGTTCTTCGGAGACGAGGAAGCGCGGTTGAGGAAGTGGGACGGGCTTGTACAACGAGTTCATCGTCTAGCCAGCCCGTCTTCCGCCGAGGCGGAACAGCGAGACGCGCCCTACGGAAGGATCCTCGTTGACGAGGAGAACCCTTATGGACCCATCGTCCCAATGTCCCTATCGACGGTTTCACTCCATGGCGACTCGCCAGCTCTCATGTGTGCGGGCGAGGGCGAGAATCTTGAGAGGCAATGCCCCTTCTGGCAGTTCCGCGAGAGATTTGGCGCGTATCTCGTCGACATTGATTATTCGCGAAACTACGACCCTCAGCGCCGACTGATCCCGAAGGACGAGTTCCTCGCCGTCGTGCGAGCCATCGACCACCACGTCAGTGAAGTGCTCAAGGACCGTGCGGTGCGCTCGGCGACCTCAGCCTCTACGATCCGGATGGCCGGCTCGACAGCCGTCCCCTGACCCCTCAAGAGCTCCGCGATGCGCTTGCCGCAGGCGCGGATGAGCGGAGAGCGAGAAAGAAATTCCGCGCCCACGTCATCACCTCCCTGCCGGGACGCGGCGACCTCCAGGGAGGAGAGCCCGAGACGCAAGTGGCTCCCCGGAACGGCGAAGGCCCCTACCCGGTGATCCGGATAGGGGCCTTACGCTGCGTCAGCTTGCCCGAGGGCCAGCTCCCGCGATAGGACTCGAACCTATAACCTGCCGGTTAACAGCCGGCTGCTCTGCCGATTGAGCTACACGGGATCGGACTTCGCGCTGCTCGGCCGGGCGTTTGGGCCCTTCCTTGCGGCGCAGGAATAGATTAGCGCACTCCTGGAGTGCGTGTCGCATCGTCGTCGGGGTAGGCCCGGAGAAGCGGAGGTGGAACATGCGATATCGGATGGCGTTCGCCGTCGGAGTGGCGGTCGGTTACGTGCTCGGGAGCCGCGCGGGTCGCGAGCGGTACGAGCAGATCAAGCGCACGGCGCAGCGCGTGGCGGACAGCCCGACCGTGCAGGAGGCTGCGGGCCTGATCGGCGCGCAGGTGTCGAAGGTCACCGACGTGGCCAGGACCAAGGTCGGCGACACGTTGCACAACCGGCTCCCGTTCCTGAACAACCACAAGGACACGGGAACCGGCTGGCCCGAGCCGGGCGCGCGGGAGGACGAGAAGCTCGACAGGAGCGGTCTGCCGTATTAGCGGCGGTCAGACGCCCATGCTGCGGCGTACTCCCTCCAACGCCTGCTCGGCCTGAGCACGAAGGCCTGGATCCGCCGGATCCAGGCCTTCGTCGAAGACGAAGGTCCATCCGAGCACCTCGCCGCCGGGCTTGCGGCGGGCGACCAGGCGCACGCCGCCGTCAACGCCGGGCAGGTTGACGTGTTTGTTGACCACGATGGTGGAGTTGACGCGTTCGCGCAGGGTCTCGGGGACGCGCCCGGGTTCGGTGACCGCGACGCGCACGGTGGTGCCGTCGGCCCGGATCACGGTGAGCCCGCGCTGGTCCCAGGAGGCTTTCTCGATCTCCTCGTACGGCAGGCGGCCGCCGTCGGGCAGCAGCAGGGCCTGGTCGGTGGCGGCGAGATGTCCCTCGCCCGAGGGGGCGGAGACGAGCAGGCGCTCACCGCGAAGGAGGCGTTCCCGCACCGCGGCGGGAGTCCGGCGAAGAAAGCTCATCCGTTCACGGTATCGGCGAGCAGGTCGAGGGTGAGCGCCGCACTCCAGGAGAAGTCGCGGCAGCCGCGCCCGCTGCCGTCGAAGGGGTCGAAGCATTCGCGGAAGCCCGCCTGCCGTACCAGGCGCAGGGTGCCGGTGGTGAGCAGCTGGGTCAGGTGGGTCAGGCCGTGGACGGCGGCGGCGCGGCGCAGCAGCCAGTTGGTGTTCACCCAGGAGGGCCCGCGCCAGTAGCGGGTGCGGTCGAACTGGGCGGCGCGGATCTCGCAGCTGGGCACGGGGTAGCCGGTGGCGCCCATGAAGCGCGCGGACTCCAGTACCTCGATGAGGCTGACGACTCGTTCGGCGGGCAGCGCGGGGTCGAGGAGCGGGCCGAAGGAGCCGACGGTGCTGATCGGGATGAGGTGGTCGCCGCCGCGCAGGTCGCGGGCGTGGAAGCAGCCGTCCCAGAGGCGCTCCTGGAGCGCCTGGCGGATGCGTGCGGCCTGTTCCAGGTGCGGGGCGGGGTCCTCGCCCGCGACGGGCGCCAGCTCGGCCAGGGCCATGCAGGCGGCCAGCCAGATGCCGTTGAACATCGGGTCCTCGATGGCGAACGGGTGTTCGTCGCGCAGGTATTCGGACCGGTATCCGGCGTTGCGGTAGCGCAGGGCCAGCCAGACGTAGCGGTCGTGGGCGCTGTCGGGGTGGCGTTCGTCGAGGTCGACGTTGCGGTAGCCGTACCTGATCTCGGGCAGGGCGGCGAGCGGCTCGTCCCAGGCCGGGCTGTCGTCCATGCCCGACTCCCACGGGTGCACGATCGCGGCCAGGCCGGCGCCGCCGAGGTCGCGCGAGGTGGCCAGGTAGTGGTGCTGGGCGGCCAGGGCGGGGAAGACCCGGCGGACGAATCCCGCCATGTCCGAGCCGTGGCGCCATAACCACCACACCGCCAGGGCGTGCATCGGCGGGGCGGTCAGCCCGGAGGTCAGGACGGAGTTCGGCGCCGATTCCTGGTCCTGGGAGCGCCACACGGACGGTCCGGGGAAGTACATCTCGGGCGTGTGGAAGACGATGTGCGGCACCATGCCCGTGGCCCACTGCCCCTCCAGCAGGCTGAGCAGCTCCTGCGCCGCCTGGGCGGGCCGGTGCCTGGCCATGCCGATGGCGACGAAGGCGGAGTCCCAGCTCCACTGGTGCGGGTAGAGGCCGGGCGCGGGCACCGTGGCGACCCCCGTCCAGTTCGCTTCGAGCACCGCCAGCGCCTCACGTTCGAGCGCGGCGTCGTCGACAGCCGGCCGGCCCTCCATCCACCCACTATGCGCGCGTGGGCGCCGGTGGAAAAGCCCTGCGCAGCACGAGCAGGGCGATGTCGTCCTCGTGCTCGTCGCCGGCGAGCCCGCCGAGGATGCTGTCGCAGATCTCGTCGAGGCTGCCGCTGACCTGTCCGGCCAGGGCCTGGAGGCGGTCGAGGCCGTCGATCAGCGGCATGTCGCGGCGCTCGATGAGCCCGTCGGTGACCAGCAGGAGCGTGCCGCCGGGCGGGATGGTCAGGTTGACGTCGCCCGATCTGGGCAGGTCGGCGCCGAGCAGCGGCCCCGGCAGGGTGTGGTACTCGGCGCGGCCGGAGGCGTCGACGATCAGCGGCGGCAGGTGGCCGGCGTTGGCGGCGCGCACCTCGCCGGTCGCGATGTCGACCGACAACAGGCAGACGGTGGCGACCTCCTTGGGGTGGAAGCGCAGCAGCAGCCGGTTGACGTGTCGCAGCACGTCGCTCATGGTGTGGCCTTCGAGGGCGTAGGCGCGCAGCGTGTGTCGGATCTCGCCCATCACGGTGGCCGCGTGCACCGAGTGCCCCATCACGTCGCCGATGGCCACCAGGAGGCCGTCCTCGAGCTCCACGACCTCGTAGAAGTCGCCGCCGACCTCGGCCTCGCGGCTGGCGGGCACGTAGCGGGCGCACAGCTCGAATCCGGGTACGACGGGCAGTTCGGGGGGCAGCAGCGCGCTCTGCAGGGTCAGGGCGATGCGCCGTTCCTCGTCGCGGGCGCGCAACGCCTCCACGGCCAGCGTGACGGCCTGGGCGAGCTGGCCCAGGACGTGCCGGTGCTCCTCGCCGGGCGCCGCCTCCACGGGCACCGTGACGGCCACGGGCGGCCTGGCGGGGTTGGGCCTGGAGACGGCGACCCACTGCTCCTGCTCGGCCACCAGGCTCACCGGCCAGGTGTCCGCCTGCTCCACGGTGATCG
Source organism: Nonomuraea soli (assembly GCF_013761175.1). GTDB lineage: Bacteria > Actinomycetota > Actinomycetes > Streptosporangiales > Streptosporangiaceae > Nonomuraea > Nonomuraea soli. Next base: position 581,061 of record NZ_JACDUR010000001.1, on the reverse strand, counting down.
TCAGCCCGGTCGGCGACGTCCAGACCTTGTCACCGGAGTACTCGCCGGCGGAGGGGATCGAGGTGGCGTATCTCGTGCCCGCGAGCACCGCTGCGGGGCCGCCGAAGATTCTCCCGGCGCCCTCGGCCGCGGCGGCGAGCAGGTCCTCGACCCGTTCGGCCAGGTTGACGGCGAGCGTGGTGTCGGCCAGTCCGGCCAGCATGTGCGCCAGCTGCTCGGCCTGCCGTCGTGCCCGCGCGTAGCGCAGCATCGCGTTGACGGTCGCCAGCAGCACCTCGGGCTCGACGGGTTCGATCAGGTAGCCGTCGGCGCCGCGGGCCAGGCCCTCCGCCCAGTCGGTGACCTGGACGGCGGTGGCGGTCAGGTGCACGACCGGGGTGGCCGCGGTGAGCGGGTCGGCCTTGATCTGCTCGCAGACCGCCATGCCGCTCATGTCGGGCAGGCTGATGTCGAGCAGCACCAGGTCGGGTCCGGCCTGGGCGACCTGGTCCAGGGCCTCCCGCCCGGTGCCCGCCACGATCACCTGGTATCCGGCCTGCTGGAGCCACGTGGAGACCACGTACCTGTTGGCCTCCAGGTCGTCCACGACGAGGATCAGGTCACTCATTCTCGACACCGGCCAGCGCGCGCAGGAGCTGCCCGCGCGTGAGCGTCGCCTTGGCCAGGACGGCGTTGGCCCCTTCCGGCTCCCGAGTCAGCTCGGCCGAGGTGATGAGCACCACGGGCACCGTCCGGGTGCGTTCCTCGGCCCGCAGCTCGCGCAGCACCTCAAGCCCGTCCATGCCCGGCATGAACACGTCGAGCAGGATCGCGTCGTACTGCTCGCGCCGGGCCAGTTCCAGTCCCTGGAGGCCGTCCTCGGCCTCGTGGATCACCTCGGCGCTCTCCTCGATCAGGGAGCGCACCACCCGCCTGTAGGCGGGGTCGTCGTCGGCGATGAGGACCCGGTCCAGCCGCAGGGTGTACGGGTGCGGGAGCCGTACCTCGAAGGTCGTGCCCTCGCCGAGCCGGCTGCGCACCCCGAGCGTGCCGCCCTGGATCTCCACGAGCTTCTTGGCGTACGGCAGGCCGAGCCCCGTGCCCCTGACGCCCGTCTGGTGGTCGCCCTTGACCTGGTAGAACTCCTCGAAGATGCGCCCCAGCTGGTCGTCGGGGATGCCGACGCCGGTGTCGGCGACGGTCAGCACCGCCACGTCGCCCTCGGCGCGCGCGCTCAGCCGGACGGTGCCTGATCTGGTGAACTTCAGGCCGTTGGTCAGCAGGTTGCGGAGCACATGAGTCATCATCTCAGGGTCGGCGTGCAGCAGATCGAGCGAGTCCGGGTCGTCCATCACCAGCTCGACGCCCTCGGGGGCCAGCGGGCGCAGCAGGCCGTCGAGGCGCGCCAGCATCAGGCGCACGTCCACGTCGGCTGGATGCGGCTCCAGGCGGCCGGACTCCGCCTTGGCCAGGTCGAGCAGCTCGTTGACCAGGCCGAGCAGGTCGTTGGCCGAGGAGCGCACGAGCTCCACCTCACGGCCGCCTCCCATGAGGCGGGTCAGGCCCAGGATGGAGGTGGCGGGCGCGCGCAGCTCGTGGCTGACGTTGGCCAGGAACCGGCTCTTGGCCTCGCTGGCCTCTCTCAGCTGCGCCGACTTGTCCTCGAGCTCGGCGTAGAGGGCCACGACTCCCTGGTTGGTGCGTTCGAGCTCCTCCGACAGCTGGGTGTAGAGGGCCATCACGCCGTGGTTGGTCTCCTCGAGCTCGAGGTTGGTGCGCTGGACGTCCTCGAGGGCGGCGAGCAGTTCCTGGTTCTGGGCCCGCAGCTCGTCGAGCGGGCTGCTGCGTACCAGGCCGGCCAGGTGCTCGCGCAGCTCGCGCAGCCGTGCGCGGGGAAGGCGCGGCAGTGCCTTGAACAGGATGATGTCCTCCTCATCGAGTTCGGTGCCGTCCATCAGGCGGGCCGCGGCGATGATGCCCGTGGCCCGCGTGGTCAGCCCGCGCTGGCGCAGGACGAGCTCCAGCCGGTCATCGCCCAGGCGTACCACGGCGGTGGTGGCCGCGCCACGGCTCAGACATTCCCGGCCTGCCTCACTCAGGGCAGCGGCCACCCTGACCTGGTCCTGGTAGTCGAGCCCGACCGCCGCGGCGGCGGCCCGGCCGAGCTGGCGGGCGGTGAAGACATCGGCCTCGCTGCGCAGCTCCAGGGAGAGCAGGTCGGCGTTGTCGCTCATGTCCGTGCCACCAGCACGCCGGCGTCGTCGCGGCGCAGCCCGGCGTCGCGCAGCAGCGTCGCCGCGATCACCAGCGGCGCCCTCGTGCGCAGGCCCGGGTAGGAGTCGAGGTCCCAGCGCGGGTTCAGGCCGTCGGAGTGCAGGATCACGAGCGCGGCCGGAGGCAGCGTGTAGTCGTACTCCCGCACGGTCGGCGACTGGTGGCCGACGATGCCGGGCAGCGACGTGAGGTTGCGCTGGTTGCGTCCGGCGATCACCCCGTTGATGTTGCCCAGCCCGGCGAAACGCAATCGTCCGGCCGCCGGGTCGAGTTCGGCGACGCCCACTGCGGCGCCACGGGTGTGGCGCAGCTCCTCGTGCAGGTGGCGCAGGAGTTCGGCGGGAGGTTGCGGAGTGGCCGCGAGGAAGGCCCGCATCGCGTTGCGGGTCGCCGACTCGGCCAGCGGCCCGTGCCCGAGGCCGTCGCTCAGCATCAGCCGCGTCACACCGTCCTCACGCCGTACGGCGTAGCCGTCGCCGCAGGCCGACTCTCCCGCCAGCGGCCGGATCAGCCCGTCGGCCTCCTCCTGCTCGCAGCCGAAGCCCGCCGCGAAGACCGAGCCGCGGCCGGGCAGGGAGTAGGCGTCGTACCAGTCGCTGAGCCGGGCGATCGCGCCCAGGCCGATGCCGAGCGTGCCGGCCGTGGAGCCGGGCTGCCGCTCGAAGGGCAGCAGGTCGGGCATGCCGGGACCGGAGTCGAGCGTGAGCAGTTGCAGCCCGGCCCCGGTGCGGCGGACCAGCATGGCTCCCTTGCCGGCGTGCTTGACCAGGTTGGTGGCCAGCTCGGTGGCGGCGATGAGCAGCTCGCCCGCGCGGTGCTCCGGCAGGTCGTTCTCGCGGGCGTGGTCGGAGACGGCGCGGCGCACCGCCGCGATCTCACCGTCGCCCGTCAGGTGGATCCACGCCTGCTTGGCTATCGGGCCCACTTCGTCACCGTCACCGTCGTGCCCCTGCCCGGCTCCGAGCGGATCTCGAAGGCGTCGACCAGCCTCTTGGCGCCGCCCAGGCCCAGGCCCAGGCCGCCGCCGGAGGTGTAGCCGTCGCGCAGCGCGAGCGCGAGGTCGGCGATGCCGGGGCCGTCGTCGTGGAAGAGCGCGCGCACGCCCGCGCGCGTTCCGTTCTCCACCCGCTCGATCGTGGCGCTGCCGCCGCCTCCGTAGGTCAGGGTGTTGCGCGCCAGCTCGCTGGCGGCGGTGACGAGCTTGGTCTGGTCGACCAGCGAGAGCTTGGCCTCGATCGCCAGGGCGCGGACCGCCTGACGCACGCGCACCACGTCGGCGTCGCCGTGGATGGGCAGCTCCTGCGCCGTCATGACAGAAGTCGCAGACCGCGCTCGACGTCGAGCGCCGTCTTGATGCCGTTCAACGACAGCCCCAGCTCCACGAGGGTGATCGCGACGGCAGGACGCATGCCGACCACGACGGTCTCGGCGTCGAGGATCTTCGAGATGCCGGCGATGGCGGCCAGCATGCGCCCGGCGAAGGAGTCGACGATCTCCAGTCCGGAGATGTCGATGAGCACGCCGCGCGCGCCCGTCGCGGCGATGCGGTCGGCCAGGTCCTCCTGCAGCGCCAGGACCATCTGGTCGTGCAGATCGGTCTGGATCGACACCAGCAGGGTGTCGCCGATCTTGAGGACCGGGATGCGCTCCATCTAGCGGCTCCGCTTGGCGATCTCGGCGTTGACGTCCACGTCGAGGCGGCTCAGGGCGAGCATGAGCGCGTCGGCGAGGCTGGCCTTGGTGGCGATGTCGCCGAACTCGATGCCCAGCGCCACGATCGTCTGGGCGATCTGCGGGCGGATGCCGGAGATGATGCACTCGGCGCCCATGAGCCGGGCGGCCACGACGGTGCGCAGCAGGTGCTGGGCGACCTGGGTGTCGACGGCGGGCACGCCGGTGATGTCGATGATGGCGTGCTCGGAGCCGGTGTCGACCAGGGTCTGCAGAAGCTTCTCCATGACGACCTGGGCGCGGGCGGAGTCGAGCGTGCCCACCAGCGGCAGCGCCACCACCCCGTCCCACAGCTTGACCACGGGGGTGGCCAGCTCCAGCAGCTGCTCGGCCTGGTTGGTGATGACTTCTTCGCGGGCCTTGGTGTAGGTCTCGAAGGTGTAGAGACCGAACTCGTCGATCACGCGGAAGAAGCCGGTGACATCGGTGTCACCCAGGACCTTGCTGACCGCCTCCTTGAGGCCGAAGACGCTGACCGCGGTCTCGCGCGGGCTGAAACCCTGCTGGGCCCGGTCGCGCGAAAGCTCCACCAGCAGAGCTCGCACCTCGGCGTACGGCTCGGCCTGCGGATCGGTGCCTCCGCCCGCCTCCAAGGCGCCGAGCAACGCGTCGAGGATGTCGCGCAGCTCCTTCTCCACCAGAGCCGCCGGCAGCCGTCCGGCCAGGGAGCGCGCCACGACCTCGCGCCACTCCCGTACCAGCTCGGACTCGTTCTGCCGGCACCGCTCGACCACATTGCCAAATGTCATGGGACACCACACTAGAGAAGCCACTCGGCCCGTGATAGGCCTACGGTTGCATCAGGACAACGATTATGGACGAGGTGTCACTTTGCATGTGTCAGTGGATCTGGTCGAACCGTTCGCGGTGGCGGCTGTGGTCGGAGAAGTCGACTCCACCACGACGGACCGGCTGCAGGCGGCCATCGACGAGGCTGTGAAACTTTCTCCCCACCTCCTGCTCGATCTTTCGGAGCTGGGATTCCTCGACAGTGCGGGGATCAGGGTGATCCTTCACGCCTACAACCATGCCAAGCAGACCGGCGGCAGCCTGGCGATGTGCGGCCTGCGCGCGTCGCCGCAGCGCCTGATCGAGCTGGTCGGACTGGCGGAGTACATCCCCACCTACCGCACCCGTGACGACGCTCTGGAGATCGGGCCGGTGCTGCCCGTGTGATTTCGGCCACGCCTCGCGTGTGAATCCATGCCCAATATCGCGGGAACCGCCTGGACAGATCAACCGTTGACCCGATAAATCAGCTCATAGCGAGGGGGCACGGGGGTTCCAGGAGGCGCTCATGAGCACGCCCATCAGCAAGGACGGGGTCGACCACGCGCTCAAGGCGCGCCGGGCCGAGCAGGACCGCATCTCCGAGAGCCTGCTGACCCTGGAGTCCAACACCACCTACCAGCTGCTCGACGGCTCCGCCTTACGCGGCGGGACCCTGGTCAGGTGGTCGGCGGCCCAGGATGCCGCCGCCACGATGTGGGCGCTCAACGACGCCTACCGGCGCACCATGCGCCAGGCCGAGGACGTGCGCGCCAGGCGCGCCAGGGTCGGCTCGCAGGAGCTGGCCGAGCTGAACGAGCTGCTCAACGCCCCCACGATCGAGATCCCCTCGCCCGGATCCGGGCCGCTGACCCTGCTGCCCGCCCCCGACGAGCGCATCAGCCTGGACGAGGTCGTCGACCGCATGGAGGTCGCCTTCCGCCGGGTGATGGAGGTCGTCGAGGCCGTCGACGCGGTCTGGTCGGCCGCCTTCCCCCGCCTCGACGAGGCCGCCGCGGCCGTCAAGGAGGCCTACGACCTGGCCGCGGAACTGGGCGAGAGCCCCGGCCTGGGCGGCGCGGAGGACGAGGTGCGCGCGATGCGTGAGGCGGCCCTGCTCGACCCTCTCGGCACCACGCTGCCCGCCGCGCGCCTGGACCAGGTGCTGGCCGCCCTCCGCACCCGGCTCACCGCCCTTCGCGCGGCCGTCGCCACCATGCGGGAGTACGGCAGGCGCAAGGAGCTGCTCACCTCCGTGATCGCCAAGGTGGCGGGGGCCGAGCAGCAGGCCAGGCTGGCGCACACCGAGGTGGCGGTCAAGATCCTGCTCCCGCCCACCGCCCGTCCGCAGGACGGCGCCGGGCGGCTGAGCGCCGAGCTGGAGTCGATCGACGCCTCCGCCGAGGGCTGGTCGGCCCGCGCCGACCGGCTGACCGCCCTGGAGCGCTCCGCCGCCGAGGCCGAGACCCAGGCGCTGCGGCGGGCCGGAGCCCTCAGGGGGCTGCTCGGCAGGCGCGAGGAGTTGCGCGGCCGGCTCCTTGCAAGTCAGGCGAAAGCCGTACGAAAGCGACTCGCGGAAGATCCAGAAGCGAGCCGGTTATACGACGAGGCCCGCCAGCTGCTGTGGACCGCGCCGTGCGACCTCAACCGTGCAGCACAGCTGGTCGAACGCTACAGCAGGGAGGTCAACCGATGACGGCCTGTCGTGAACCCGGCTGTTCAGGACAGATCCAGGACGGCTACTGCGACTACTGCGGCAGCCAGGACACCGCGAGCGTGTCCACCCCGATCGCGGCCGCTCCCGCGCCGTCGAGCCCGGTGAGCTCGACGCCCGTGAGCACGCCCGTGAGCACCCCGATGAGCACGCCCGTGAGCAGCCCTGTCACGAGCCCGGTCAGCCGTTCCACCGGCTCGACCGGCTCGGCCAGCCGCTCGCGCGGCGAGCTGCGCGACGACCTCGAGGACCTGCCTCAGGTGCCGGTGCGCAACCCACAGGACGTCATCATGGCCAACCCGATGGTCCCCGAGCACAAACGGGTCTGCGTCAAGTGCGACGAACTGGTCGGCCAGTCGATCGCCGGCCAGCCCGGCCGCACCCGGGGATTCTGCCCGCGTGACCGCACCCCGTTCGACTTCGAGCCCAAGCTGGGCAAGGGCGACCTGGTGGCGGGGCAGTACGAGGTGGAGGGCGCGCTTGCGCACGGCGGCCTGGGCTGGATCTACCTGGCCTCCGACCGCAACCTCGACGGCAAGTGGATGGTGCTCAAGGGCCTGCTCAACGCCGGCGACGCCGAGGCCAGGCTCGCCGCGGAGGCCGAGCGGCGCGTCCTGATCAGCGCCGACCACCCCAACATCGTCAAGATCTACAACTTCTGCCAGCACCAGGGCGCCGACTACATCGTCATGGAGTACGTCGGCGGCCCGCCGCTGGCCGAGCTGCGCAAGCAGGGCCTGATCCCGATGCGCGAGGCCATCCGCTACGGGCTGGAGATCCTCAAGGCCTTCGGCTACCTGCACGACCTGGGCCTGGTCTACTGCGACCTCAAACCGCACAACGCCATCCGCGTGGGCAAGCAGCTCAAGCTCATCGACCTGGGAGCGGTGCAGCGGCTCGGCTCGCCCGCGGGCACCTCGTGGGCGACCCTCGGCTACTACGCGCCCGAGGTCGAGACCAAGCCCGCGACGGTCTCCTCCGACCTGTACACCGTCGCCAGGACGATCGCGGCGTTGTGCGTTCCCGGCTTCTCGCCGACCACGCAGGGCAAGGTCAACCCGCTGCCCTCCGACTGCGGCGACGACTCCTTCCGCCGGGTGCTGGCGCGCGCCACCGCGCAGCGGCCCGAGCGGCGCTTCCAGAGCTCGGCGGAGATGGCCGAGCAGCTGCGCGGCGTGCTGAGGGAGCTGAGCGCGGCCGAGGAGGGCCGGCCGTACGAAAGCCCCTCGAACCTCTTCGGGCCCGACCGCCTGGCCCACGGGCGGGTGACGGACCGGCCGGGGCCGGACACGCTGCCGGCGCCCCAGGTGGATCCCGACGACCCCGCCGCCGGCGCGCTCGCGGGCCTGATCGCCCGCGATCCCGCCGAGCTGGTCGCCCAGCTCGGCACCCTGCAGGAGACGCCCGAGGTGGTGCTCGCCAAGACCAGGGTGCTGGCCGAGAACGCCCTGCCCGGCGCCCGCGAGGCCGTCGTCGCCGCCTCCCGTGCGCTGCCCGGCGACTGGCGCGTCACCTGGTGCCAGGGCCTGCTGGCCCTGGCCGAGGAGCGGGGCGACGAGGCGACGGCGCTCTTCGAGGAGGTGCTGTCGTTCCTGCCGGGCGAGCTGGCGCCCAAGCTGGCGCTCGGCCTGGCGGCCGAGGTCGCGGGGCACGACCCGGTGCGCTGGTACGAGGTGGTGTGGCGCACCAACCGCACCTACGTGAGCGCCGCCTTCGGGATCGCCAGGCACCGCCTGCGCGCAGGAGACCTGGACGGCGCGATCACCGTGCTGGAGCAGGTGCCGCGCAGCTCCAGCCGGCATCCCGCGGCCGTGCTGACGATCGTGGAGGCCCTGGCCCGCAGCCCGCGACGGGCCGAGGACCTGCCCCTGGCCGCCGACCGGCTGGAGGAGCTGCACGACCTGGACCAGCGCCGCCGCGACCTGCTCGTCTCCACCCTCCTGGAGACCGCGCTCAGGTTCCCCGGAGCGCCCGGTCTCAAGATCGCGGGCACCGAGTTCACCGCCACGGCCGTGCGCCGCCGGCTCTCGGACCTGTACCGGCGGCTGGCCAAGGCCTCCGACAACCGGCAGGAGCGGCACGAGTACGTGGACCGCGCGAACGCCGTCAGACCCAGGACGTGGATATGAAGTGCCCCGTGTGCGACTCCCCGGTGCGGCGAGAGCACTCCTTCTGCGAGAACTGCGGGCACGAGCTGGCGGCGGCCACCTGTACGGCATGCGGAGGCTTCGACACCGACGGCTCCGGCTACTGCTCGCAGTGCGGCCAGAGCATGCCGACCGGGCGCGACCACCTGGAGATCGAACTCGACGACGGGGCGGCCGGCATCACCGACCGGGGCCTGCGGCGGCGCCGCAACGAGGACGCCATGGCCCTGGTCTCGTCCGACAAACTCGTCATCGGCGTCGTCTGCGACGGCGTCGCCACCTCCCCGCGTGGTGACGAGGCGGCGATCTCCGCCTCGGAACTGGGTGCGGCCAAGCTGCTCGAGGAGCTGGCGGCGGGCGCCACCCACCACGAGGCCACCGTGCGCGCCTGTCGTGTCTCGGCCGCGGCCGTGGCCGCCATGGGCGTGCCCGACGACGCGCCGGCCTGCACCTATGTCTCGGCCATCGTCGAACCCGGCACGATCACCATCGGGTGGATCGGCGACAGCCGCGCCTACTGGCTGCCGGAGTCCGCTCCCGCCGTCCTGCTCAGCCAGGACGACGTGGCCTCCCACGGCGTGCTGACGAGCTGGCTCGGCGCCGACGCCGACGTGGTCGACGCCCATGTGCACACCTTCGCCCCCGAGTCGCCCGGTCTTCTGCTCGCCTGCTCGGACGGGTTGTGGGAGTACCTGACCAGGGAGGCCTTCCCCAGGTCCGGCACGCCGCTCGAGCGTGCCAGGGACCTGCTGCGCCACGCGCTCGCCTCGGGCGGCCGCGACAACGTGACCATCGTTCTCATCCCGGGAGGCCCGGCATGACTTTCGTCCTCCATGTCGACCAGAACAAGTACCTGCCAGCCGACGGCACCCAGGTGCACGCCGTCCTCACCGTGGAGTCCACCTCCGAGGTGACCGTGGAGACCAGCCGCCCCGCCCAGGCGGCCGAAGTGATCATCGTGGACACCTCGGGGTCGATGTCCGGCAGCAAGATCCGCGACGCGAGGGCGGCGGCGGCCGCGGCCGTGCAGGCCCTGCCCGACGGCGCCCGCTTCGCGGTGATCTCCGGCGACGACCAGGCCAGGCTGATCTACCCGCGCGGCAAGCAGCTCGCGCTCGCCTCCCACGCGACCCGTTCCGAGGCCGTCAAGGAGATCGGGCGCCTGCTGGCCAGCGGCGGCACCGAGATCGGCAAGTGGCTGCGGCTGGCGGGCGACCTGCTCGACGGCCACCCCGAGGCCGTCAGGCACGCCATCCTCATGACCGACGGCCAGAACAACGAGTCCGCGACCGTCTTCCAGAAGGCTCTGACCGCCTGCCAGGGGCGCTTTACCTGCGACAGCATGGGCATCGGCACCGACTGGGTGCCCAGCGAGCTGGCCAAGATCTCCGACGCGCTGCTCGGCACCCACACGTTCGTGCGCGACCAGAGCACCCTGGCCGATTACTTCCGCACCCTCACCAGGACCGCCATGAGCAAGACGGTGGCGGAGCTGATCCTGCGGGTGTGGGTGCCGAAGGACGCCAAGATCCTCTACCTGAAGCAGGTCTCCCCCACCCTGCTCGACCTGACCGGCAAGCGCACCGAGGTCAACGAGCTGACCGGCGACTACCCGACCGGATCCTGGGGCGCCGAGGAGCGCGAGTTCCACCTGTGCATCGAGATGCCCGTGCGCAACCTCGGGCAGGAGGTGCGGGCCGGCTGGGTCAAGCTGATGCTGCCCGAGACGCAGGAGGTCTTCGCCTCCGGCAACGTGCTGGCCACCTGGACCGACGACCTGGCCCAGTCCACCAGGATCAACCGCAAGGTCGCCCACTACACCGGCCAGGCGGAGCTGCACACGCTGATCCAGGAGGGCCTGCGGGCCCGCGAGGGCGGCGACGAGGACACCGCCACCGCCCGCCTGGGCAAGGCCGTCAAGCTCGCCGAGTCGTCGGGACGCGAGGACACCGCCCGGCTGCTCAACAAGATCGTCGAGGTGGACGAGAGCGGTACGGCCCGGCTGCGGCGCAACGTCGACAAGGCCGACGCGATCGAGCTCGACACCGGTTCCGTGCGCACCAGCAGGCTGAAGCGCGGCGAGCCGGGCGCGGGCGGCGACGGCGCGGGCGGCGCGCCCGCGGGCGGCGCGCCCGCGGGGCGGTGAGGCGGCCGTGACGGCGATCTGCCCGCAGGGCCACACCTCAGGCGACGACGAGTACTGCGACACCTGCGGTGACCGCATCGCCGGAGCCGCTGCCTCGTCCGCTCCCACCTCCTCGTCGTCTTCGCCGGCGCCCACGCTGTGCCCTGTCTGCCAGGAAGTGCTGGCCGACCGCTACTGCGAGGTGTGCGGCCACGACTCGCTGGCCGCCGTGGTCCCGGCCGCCCCCGCCGCCGGCCCCGTCTCCTGGGAGGCGGTCGTCTCCGCCGACCGCGCCTACTTCGAGAAGGTCATCGCCGACGGTGGCCCCGACGCCGCAGCCATGCTGTTCCCGCCCTACTGTCCCGAGCGCTCCTTCCCGCTGAGCGGGCAGCAGGTGCGCATCGGACGGGCCAGCCGCTCGCGCGGGACCGTCCCCGAGATCGACCTGGGCGCCGCGCCCCCGGACCCGGGCGTCTCGCACCTGCACGCCGTCCTGCTGGGCCAGGACGACGGCACCTGGGTGCTGGTCGACCCGGGCTCGGCCAACGGCACCCAGCTCAACGGCAGGCCGCTGCACGAGAACGTGCCCGAGCCCGTCCGCGACGGCGACCGCATCCACGTGGGCGCCTGGACCCTGATCACCATCCGGGGGAGCGCCTGATGGCCGTCACGCAGGCGCCCGCCACACGCCCGGCACCCGCCCCCGGCGCTCCGGCGAAGACCCCGGTGAAAAGCCCGCCACGGCCCGTCTCGGTGCCGGGGCGGGTGCGCCTGCTGACCGGGCTGTCGCTCGGCGCGCTGGCGCTGATGCTCGGCTCCGTCGTCCTGGGCGCCCTGGTGGCCGGGGCGGGAGTCGACGACATCGGGCGCGACGCCGGCCCGCAGGCCCTGGCCACGACCGGCCTGTACCGGAACATGTCCGAGATGGACGCCCTGGCGGCCGAGTCGCTGCTCCAGGGCCGCGAGCGCGGTCCCGAGCAGGCCGACCTGGAGCTGTACGACCAGCGCCGGCGGCAGATCGCCGAGGCCCTGCTGGGCGCGCACGAGCTGGCCCTGGACAACACCGCGGAGAAGAACACGATCACCTCGCTGATCGAGGGACTGGGACGCTACGAGCGGCTCGCCTCCCAGGCGCGGCTGCTGGACCGCCAGTCGCAGCACGCCCCGGGCCCACCACCCGACGACGTGGTCGCCGTCTACCAGCGCGCCACCGACCTCATGCACAAGGAACTGCTGCCGCAGGCCTACAACCTGACGCTGGAGAGCGGCACGATCGTGCGCCGCGCCTACGAGGACGCGCGCTCCTCCGCCACGCTCGCCAACGGCGCCGTGGCCCTCACCGGCGTGCTCACGCTCGCCCTCCTCGTCGTGCTGCAGGTCTATCTGACCAGGCGATACCGGCGCGTCTTCAACCCGATGCTGCTGGGCGCCACCGCGCTCGTCGCCGTCGGCCTGATCGGCGGCGCCGCGCTGCTGAACTCCCAGGACTCGGCGCTGCAAGCCGCCAAGCAGGACAGCTTCGACGAGGTGCTGGTGCTCAGCCGCGCCAGGGCCATCAGCAACAGCCTCCACGGCGACCAGATCCGCTCGCTCATCGACCCCGAGCGGCGCGACACCTACAACCACACCTTCTTCGACAAGTCCCAGTCGCTGGTCTACATCGAGGCCAAGAGCCTGGGCGACTACCAGGCCGGGCTCAACGGCGCCTTCGACGACTTCGTGGGCCTGCTCGGCACGACCCTGGTCGGCCAGGACCGCGTCAAGGTCTTCACCGCCTTCCAGCGGTTCCAGCAGAGCGACTCGCAGCTGCGCGCCTCCGACGTGCGCGGCGGCATCGCCGTCTTCCAGCAGGCGGCCAAGGCCGACTACGCCGCCTACGACCAGACCATGGAGACGCTGGCCAAACGGCACGAGGTCGACTTCAACCGCGCCATCGACTCCGGCGCCGGCGCGCTGGAGGCGTTGTGGCGGTGGGTGCCGGCCGCGCTGGTGCTGGCCGGCGCGCTCGTGCTGGCCGGCGTACGGCCACGGCTGAAGGAGTACCGGTGAGGCGGGGCCCGGCCGCACTGCTGGCCGTCCTGGCCGCCGCATGCCTGGTCACCGCGTGCTCGGCGGGCGAACCCGAATCGATCATGGACAAGGACACCCTGGTCGTCGGGGTCAGGCCCGACCTGCCGCAGATCGGGCTGGAGGTCTCCCCCGGCAGCTTCCAGGGCTTCGACGTGGACGTGGCCGCCTACCTGGGCAAGGAGCTCGGCAAGGAGATCACCTTCGTCAGAGCGCTGGCCGCCGACCGCGAGCGGCTCCTCCTCGAGGACAAGGCCGACCTGGTCGTGGCGACCTTCTCCATCACCCAGGAGCGCAAGACGAAGATCGGCTTCGCCGGGCCGTACCACATCTCCTACCAGGACATCCTGGTGCGCCCCGACGAGAGCCGCATCACCGACGTGCGCTCGCTGGCCGGGCGCGCCATGTGCGCGGTCGAGGGCTCCAACGCGGCGGAACGGGTCGTGGAGGAGCGCGGCGTGCAGGCGCGGCTGGTGCCCGCACCCGACTACGACACGTGCCTGCCCAAGCTGAAGAGCGGCGAGATCGACGCCATCACCACCAACGACATCATCCTGGCCGGGCTGGCGCTGCGCGACGGCACCGGGCTCAAGCTGCTCAACGCCCAGTTCAACGAGCAGCGCAGCGGCGTGGGGCTGCGCAAGGGCGACGTCAGGGGCTGCGAGGAGCTCAACCGGGCGATCACCCGCATGTACCAGGACGGCACCGCGCGCATGCTGCTCGACAAGTGGTTCGGCAAGTCCGGCATCGACCTGTCGATCGTGGCGGTGCCGCAGTTCGAGGGCTGCTCGTGAGGCGGACGCTGGTGGCGCTGTGCCTGCTCGCGACCGTGTCCTGCTCGGGGTCGGGGCCTGCCTCGATCATGGACAAGGACGAGCTGACCGTGGCGATCCGGCTCGACATGCCGCTGATCAGCTTCCAGGTGCCGGGCGGCTTCGACGGCTACGACGTGGCGGTCGCCAAGGACCTGACCCGGCGCGTGGGCAAGACGGTGCGCTGGCTGCCCATCAAGGCGGGCGAGCAGCTTCAGGTGCTCGCCGAGGGGCGCGCCGACCTGGTGTTCGCGCACATGTCGGTCACCCAGGAGCGCAAGAAGACGATCGGCTTCGCCGGGCCGTACCACATCGCCCACCAGGACATCGCCATACGGCGGGACGACGACTCGCTCATCCGCAGTGTGCGCGACCTGGCGGGTCGCAAGATCTGCTGGGTGCGTGGCACCAACATCGCCACCCGCATCATCGACGAGCGCCACGTCAAGGCGACCGCGGTGGCCGCGCCCGACTACAACACCTGCCTCACCATGATCGCCAATGGGACGATCGACGCGATCTCCACCGATGACACGATCCTGGCGGGCCTGGCCTCCAAGCCCGGCGCCAACCTGCGCATCGTCCGCGCGACCTTCAACGAGCAGCGCACCGCCGTCGGCATCCCCAGGGGCGACGTCCGGGCCTGCGAGGACCTCAACCGCGCGATCACCGGGATGTACCAGGACGGCACCGCGCGCATGCTGCTCGACAAGTGGTTCGGCCAGTCCGGCATCGACCTGTCGACGGTCGCCGTTCCGCAGTTCGAGGGCTGCTCGTAGCATCGTCGGATGCGTAATGCCGAGTTCAACGATCCGCGCCTGGTCGAGCTGTACGACGCGGCGTTCGGGTGGGGCAGGGACGACGACTTCTTCCTGGCCGTCGCCAGGGAGCGGCCCGGCTCGCGGGTGCTCGACCTGGGGTGCGGCACGGGGCGGGTGACGATCGCGCTGGCCGCGGCGGGGCACCGGGTCACCGGCATCGACCCGGCACGCGCCTCCCTGGAGGCCGCCAGGGCCAAGCCGGGCGCCGAGCGGGTGACGTGGATCGAGGGCGTCTCGTCCGCCGCGCCCGAGCGCTCCTTCGACCTGGTCGTGATGAGTGCGCACGTGGCGCAGTTCCTGCTCGACGAGGAGTGGCCCGCCACGCTCGGCGACCTGGCCCGCGCGCTCGTGCCGGGCGGGCGGCTGGTCTTCGACTCGCGCGACCCTCACGACCGGCGGTGGGAGCGGTGGAACCCGGAGGAGTCGCGCACCGTGACACGGCTGCCGGGCGGAGCCGAGGTCGAGTGGTGGACCGAGGTGACCTCCGTGGCCGAGCGTGACGTCAGCTTCGTGCACCACTACCTGTTCCCCGGCGAACGGCTCGTCAGCTCCGCGACACTGCGGTTCAGGACCGAGCAGGAGCTGCGCGAGTCGCTGGAGGCGGCGGGGTTCGACGTGGAGGCCGTCTACGGCGGATGGGAGAGGCAGCCGGTGGGACACGCGGACGGCGAGCACCTGGTGATCGCCCGCCGCCGCTAGCCCCCGCCTCTCCCGGCCCTTTCAGCGCCTGCGGGCCCTGAGCACGGTGTCCCGCATCGTCATCCCGTGCCCGTTGTGCGCCCTCACCGTGCGGGTCCTGGGCTCGGCGGTCAACACCTCCCACCGGGCAGGGTCGAGCCCGGCCGCGACCTCCTCGGCCGTGAAGTGCACCTGGGGCCCCGAGGCGTGGGCGGCGCTGTGCTCGTCGGACGGGTGGTGCCCGACGATCAGCAGGGTCCCTCCCGGCGCGACCGCCGCCGCCAGCCGGGCGATCAGGTCGTCGCGCGGGCCCGCCGGGTGCACGTACGCGGAGTAGACCAGGTCGTAGGCCTCGTCCTCGGGCTTCCACTCCGTGAGGTCGGCCCGCTGCCAGTCGACCAGGCCTCCGGCGTCCTTGGCCCTGGCGTTGTCCAGGGCGGCGGCGCTGATGTCGACCGCGCTCACCCGCCAGCCCCGGCCGGCCAGCCAGCGCGCGTCGGTCCCCTCGCCGCATCCGGCCTCCAGGGCCCGTCCCGGGGTCAGGTCGGCGCTCTCCTTCTCCAGGTGCGCGTTGACGTTCTCGGGCTGGTAGCCGGAGCGGTGGCGCTCCTCCCAGTACTCGCGGGAGAACTGCTTGCTCGCGGCCACGGCCGCCCTGGTCTCCTCGGCGACCAGGTCGGCGTTGATCTGCGCCCCGGCCATGGCCCCCGCCGCCGCGGAGGCGCCCACCTGCGCCATGAGGTCGGTGACGTTGCCCGCGACCCACAGCCCGGGGACCTCGGTGCGGCCGAAGGCGTCGGCGGGGACGTGCTCGCCCGCTCCGCTGGGGTGCTCGACAGCTCGCAGGCCCAGTCCCTCCAGCAGGCCGGCGCGCGCGACCATGCGGGTGGCGACCGCCAGGGCGTCCCGCTCGACCAGCGTGCCGTCCGCCAGCCGCAGGCCGGTGAGCCTGCCGCCGGTGGACTCGGCCGCCGCCACCTCGCCGGTGACCACGCGGATGCCGCGCGCGGCCAGCTGCTCGGCCTCCTCGTCGCTGAGCGGCCGCGTGTGGGCGAAGAAGGTGACGTCGTCGCTGAGCTGGCGGAAGAGCAGGGCCTGGTGCATCGACATGGGGCCGCTCGCCAGGACGCCGATCGCCTGGTCGCGCACCTCCCAGCCGTGGCAGTAGGGGCAGTGCAGCACGTCCTTGCCCCAGCGCTCGCGCAGGCCAGGGATCGGGGGCAGCTCGTCGACCAGCCCGGTGGTCACCAGCAACCGGCGTGCTCGCACGCTCCTGCCGTCGGCCAGGGTGACCACGAACTCGTGCTCGTCAGCGGGGTGCTCCGCCGTACTCCCGTGGCCCCCGTGCCCGTGCCCGTGGCCGTGCCCGTGGAGGGGCCGGCGCTCGGCCGCGACGACCTCGCCGGTCACCACGTGGGCGCCGTAGCCCCTGACCTCCTCGCGGCCGCGTGCCAGCAGCTCGGCAGGAGGTGTGCCCTCCCTGGCGAGCAGCCCGTGCACGCCCTCGGCCGGCGCGTTGCGCGGAGCCCCCGCGTCGATCACCGCCACCGATCGCCGCGACCGGGCCAGCATCAGCGCCCCGTTCAGCCCCGCGGCGCCCCCGCCGACCACCACCACGTCATAGCTGCTGTTCAGCTCATCGGTCATCTCGACCACCTCCGCGTCCACTATGCGAACCTACCCACGCATTTCGCAAACTTCGTTGCCGATCTGGCAAACTGGAGTCATGGAGGACGACCTGAACATCACGCTCGACGCGGTCGGCGCCCGCCTGCGCGAGCTGCGCACCCAGCGCGACATCACGCTGACCGACCTGGCCGCGACGACGGGCATCTCCGTGAGCACCCTGTCGCGCCTGGAGTCCGGGGTGCGGCGCCCCACGCTGGAGCTGCTCCTGCCGCTGGCCAGGGCGTACGGCGTAACGCTCGACGAGCTCGTCGACGCCCCGCCGACCGGAGACCCGCGCATCCACCTGCGGCCGATCAGCCGCCACGGCATGACGATGTTGCCGCTGACCCGCCGCGCGGGCGGCATCCAGGCGTTCAAGCTGGTGATCTCACCCGACAGCCCGCGCCGGTCGCCCGACCCGAAGACCCACGAGGGTTACGAGTGGCTGTATGTGCTCAACGGGCGGCTGAGGATCGTGCTCGGCGAGCACGACCTGGTGCTCGAACCGGGCGAGGCCGCCGAGTTCGACACCCGCGTGCCGCACTGGTTCGGCCCCGCCGACGACGAGGCGGTGGAGTTCCTGAGCCTGTTCGGCACCCAGGGAGAGCGGGCGCACCTGCGCGCCCGGCCGAAGTCCCGGGATTGACAGCGGGACGGCAATAGGCCCGGCTTTCCCGATGGCCCAGCAGTCTCATTTTCTGTTGATTAATGTCATTACACCGGTCAGGCCGGAGCTCTGGATGCACACGAGCGCGACAAGCCGGAGTGGTGTCCTCGCGCCCGCCCCGGCTTGTCGTGTTCCCCGCAAAGTCAGCCCTTTTGTCAAAGCAACAATCGGGCTTCTTTCCATCCTCGGGAACAATGGTCACACTGGCCGCTCTCGATCCTGTCAAGCCCTTGTCTCAAACCCGGCCAAACCCCCATGATCTCCCTGAAGGAGGGTGCGTGAGATTTCGGATTCTGGGCCCCGTGGAGCTTCTGAGCGACGGCCGGCCGCTCACCGTGCCCGGCCTGAAGGCCCGCAGCCTGCTCGCCGTCCTGGTGATCAACGCCAACACGGTCCTGCCGCCCGGCAGGCTGCTCGAGGCGGTGTGGGGCATGGACGTCCCGCCGACCGGGCTGCGGCGCCTGCACACGCACCTGTGGGCGATCCGGCGGCTGCTGCCCGACCCCGCCGACCTGGCGGGAACGCCGGCCGGCTACCTGCTCAGGGTGCGGCCGGGCGAGTCCGACCTCGACGTGTTCGCCACCGAGACGGCCGCCGCCCGCGCCGCCGCGGCCGCGGGAGACCTGGCGGGAGCGTCCGCCGCGTTCAGGCGCGGCCTGGCCCAGTGGCGCGGCCCCGCCCTGGTGGGGGTGCGCCCCGACCTCCAGGCGAGCGAGGGCGGCCCGCTGGAGGAGCAGCGGCTGGCCGCCCTGTCCGGGCGCATCGACGTGGACCTGCGGCTGGGGCTGCACACCGAACTGGTCGCCGAGCTCAGGCAGCTCACCTCGGCGCACCCGCTCAACGAGCACCTGCGCGGGCAGCTGATCACCGCCCTCCACGGCGCCGGCCGTACGTCGGAGGCGCTCGCCGAATACCAGAGCGCCCGCCGGCTGCTGCTCGACGAGCTCGGGATCGAGCCGGGCGAGGCGCTGGCGCGTGCGCACCAGGCCGTCCTCTCCGGCGACGCCACCGCACCCGCCGCGGTGGTCACCGGCCAGGCTCCCGCTCCCGCCGCGGTCGTCACCGGCCGGGCTCCCGTCCCACGCCAGCTGCCGCCCGACGTGCCGGCCTTCACCGGGCGGCGCGAAGCCGTCGCCCGGCTCGACGAGCTCGCCGCGGAGCCGGGCGACTCGCCCGTCGTCTGCCTGGTCTCGGGTACGGCAGGCGTAGGCAAGACCGCACTCGCCGTCCACTGGGCGCACCGCGCGGCCGGGCGTTTCCCCGACGGCCAGCTCCACCTCAACCTGCGCGGCTACGACCCGCTCGACCCGCTGTCGCCAGGCGCCGCCCTCGACCTGCTCCTGCGCGGCCTGGGCGTCGAGACGGTGCCGCACTCCCCCGACCAGCGCGCCGCCCTCTACCGCAGCGTTTTGGCCGGCAAGCGCATGCTCATCCTCCTCGACAACGCCCGCACCGCCGAGCAGGTCCGCCCGCTGCTGCCCGGTACGGCCGGGCACCTGGTCCTGGTGACGGGCCGCGACAGCCTGCCCGGCCTGGTGGCCCGCGACGGTGCCCGCCGCCTGCGCCTGAGCCCGCTGTCCCACGACGAGGCCGACGACCTGCTGGGCAGGCTCCTGGGCCACGAGCGCGCCGGGAGCGACCCGCAGGCACGCCGCGCCGTCGTCGCCTACTGCGCCGCGCTGCCGCTGGCGTTGCGGATCGCCGCCGAGCACCTGCTCGACCATCCCGGCATGGCCCTCGGCGAGCTCGTCGACGCGCTCGCCGAGGAGAGCGGGCGGCTCGACCTGCTGGAGGCGCACGGCGACCCCCTGGCCGACGTCCGCACGGTGTTCTCCTGGTCCTACCGGGCGCTGCGGGAACCCGCCGCCCGGCTGTTCCGCCTGCTCTCGCTCGCCCCCGGCCCCGACTTCGACGTCCACGCCGCGGCCAACCTGGCCGGCCTGTCCGAGGCCGTGGCCCGCCGCCTGCTGCAGGACCTGCGCCGCGCCTCCCTCGTCGAGGACGCGGGTGCCGGACGCCACCTCCTGCACGACTTGCTGCGCGCCTACTCCGCCGAGCGGTCGCAGGCGGAGGACGACCCGGGCGAGCGGCGGGCCGCGCTGACCCGGCTGCTCGACTGGTACGCCTGTTCCGCGCGCGCCGCCATGGACGTGGTCGACTGGTTCCGCCCGCCGTTCCTGCCTCCGTCCGCCTTCGCGGCGGCGGTGCCGCTGCCGCCGTTCGAGGAGGTGGACCAGGCGTGGGCGTGGCTGGAGGGCGAGCGGGCCAACCTGGTGGCCGCGGTGCGCAGGGCCGCCGCCGACGGCCTGGCCGAGCACGCCTGGCGCATCTGCCACGAACTCCAGCACCTGTTCTTCATCCGTGGGTACGACCAGGCGTGGATCGACACGCACAGCGTCGCCGTGGCGGCGGCGCAGGCCGCGGGCGACGATCTCGGCGTCGCGGCCACCAGCTCCAGCCTGGCCTCCTACTACGCCGTCCAGGGCCGCAGACGGCAGGCCCTGCGGCTGCGGGAGTGCGTGGTGGAGCACTACCACCGCCTCGGCCTGCACCACGCCGAGGCGGTCTCGCGGGTCTACCTGGCCGATGCCCACTTCAACCTGGGCAGGCTCGACGAGACCGAGCGCGAGTGCGAGCGCGCCCTGGCTTTGTCGCTCGCCCACGACGACTTCTTCGCCCAGGTCCTGGCCCGATGGGGCCTGGCACGCGCCCATTCCAGGACCGGCCGGTTCGACCGCGCCCTGACGGCCCAGCTGGAGCTCCTGGCTCTGGCCGAGGAGACCGGCTCGCTGCAGAGCCAGTCGGTCACCCTCGTCGAGCTGGCCACCACCCACCTGCTCGGCGGCGACCTCGACCAGGCCATGGAGCGGTTCGAGCAGGCGCTGCGCACCAGCAGGCAGGTGGGCGACCGGCGCAGCGAGATCCGCGGCCTGGCGGGCATCGGCACGGTGCGCTTCCGCACGGTCGGGGCCGAGGAGGCGATCTCCTGGTGGGAGGCGGCCCTGGAGCTGAGCCGGGACCAGTACACCCCCGACCTCAGCCTGCCGATCCTCGGCGACCTGGCGCAGGCCTGCCACCGGATGGGCCTGCTCGACCGGGCCGGCGAGTACCGGAGCGCGGCCGAGGCGCTGGCGGCCCGGCTCGACTACGAGCCCGCCGACGACGAGCACTCGATCGGCGGTGCGCTCCCCCGCTGACCTCTCCCCCTTCCGGCGATGGGGGGTCAGCGGCGGGGCAGGGCGTACGCGCGGTCGGCGGCGAACGACACGTTGACGTTGGTGCCCTCCGCCAGCAGCTCGCCGGGATGCGGCCCCGCCACCGTGCAGGTCAGCGTGCCGCCGGCGGTCTCCACCTGGTAGTCGACGCTGGCCCCGTGGAAGGTGACGCCCAGGACGCTCCCGTTGCCCTCGACGGCCGTCGGGGTGACGCGGACCGACTCGGGCCGGATCATCAGCAACGCCGTCGAGTCGCCCGTGAGCAGCGGGTGGGCGGCGACGATCTGGCGGCGGCCCAGCACGGTCACGATGGCCTGGCCGCCCGTCATCGACGCCGGCACCTCCAGGAAGTTCGCCCTGCCGATGAAGTCGGCGACGAACACGCTGGCCGGCCGCAGGTAGATCTCGGCCGGCGTCCCGATCTGCTCGACGCGGCCCCGGTCGAGCACGACGATGCGGTCGGACATGGCCATCGCCTCGTCCTGGTCGTGGGTGACGTAGAGCGAGGTGATGCCGAGCAGGTTCTGCACGCGGCGGATCTCGGCGCGCATCGCTCCGCGCAGCTTGGCGTCGAGGTTGCTCAGCGGCTCGTCGAACAGCAGGACGTGCGGCTGCACCACCATCGCGCGGGCCAGGGCGACCCGCTGCTGCTGGCCTCCCGACAGCTCGTGCGGGTGGCGCCCTTCGAGGCCGACGAGGTTCATGCTGGTCAGGGCGATGCGCACGGCCTCGGTGAGTTCGGCGCGGGTGCGGTCGCGCAGGCGCAGGCCGTACGCGACGTTGTCGAAGACGGACAGGTGCGGGAAGAGGGCGTAGTTCTGGAAGACCATGGCCATGGAGCGGCGCTGGGCCGGCACGTCGTCGAGCGGCACGCCGTCCAGCAGCACCCGGCCGGAGGTGGCCGTCTCGAAGCCCGCGACGATCCGCAACGTCGTGGTCTTGCCGCACCCCGAGGGGCCGAGCAGGGTGATGAACTCGCCGGGCGCCGCCTCCAGGCTCACATCGTCGACGACGGGAGGCGCGTCCCAGGTGAAGCTCTTGGTCAGGTTCTCGAGCCGGAGCAGGCCGGTCATGCGACCACCTTTCTGATCGCGGCCAGGCTGGCCAGGACGATCACCGTGAGCACGGTGCAGTAGGCGAAGGCGACGCCGTAGTAGCCCATGCCCGCGGCGCTCAGCACCTGCGCCGTGATGATCTTGGTGTCGGGGGTGACGAGGAAGACGATGGTCGACATCGAGGTCATGCAGCGGGCGAAGCTGTAGCTGAGCCCGGTCAGCAGGGCGGGCCTGATGAGCGGCAGCGTGATCCTGCGGAAGGTCTGGAACGGCCGGGCGCCCAGGCCCGTGGAGGCCTCCTCGATGCTGGGATGAAGCTGGGCCAGCGAGCCGGTGGCGGTTCGCAGCCCCGCGGGGACGCTCCGCACCACGAAGGCCAGGACGATCGCCAGCGACCCGCCCGCGACCGCGCCGCCGCCGACCAGCCCCGGCAGCACGGTGACGCCGCCGATCTCCAGGTCGGAGCGGTAGGCGAGCACGTAGCCGATGCCGAGCACGGTGCCGGGTACGGCGATGCCGAGGGTGCCGGCGAAGTCCAGCCAGCCCGACCCCGCCCGCAGATGCCGTACGGCCAGCCAGGCCATGACCAGCCCGGCCAGTCCCGCGATGGGCGTGGCCACCGCCGCCAGCACGGTGGTGTCGGCGATGGCCTCGCTGCCCAGCGCCACCCGCAGGTGGTCCAGCGTGAGCGTGAAGTCGACGCCGAACACCTCGGTCACCGAGCCCGCGAGCACGGTGCCGTACAGACTCACGATGACCAGGGCGACCAGGACCGCCAGGCCGTAGAAGGGCCAGCGCGCCCAGCCGCTCACCAGGTGCACCCGCCCCGCCGGCCTGCCGGTGACGGTGACCCGCACCTTGCGTCCCACCCAGTGGCGCTGCGCCAGGTACAGGCCGATCGCGGGCACCAGCAGGACCAGGCTGTAGACCGCCGCCGAGGTGGTGTCGTACTCCCCCGTCACCGCCAGGTAGGCGCGGCTGGCCAGCACCACGTAGTCGCCGCCCAGCACCAGCGGGTTGGCCAGGTCGGCGATCGCCTCCACGAACAGCAGCAGGAACGGGGCGGCCAGGCCGGGGGCCAGCAGCGGCAGGATGAGCGTGCGAAACACGCGCCGCCGGGAGGCGCCCAGGTTCATCGCCGCCTCCTCCATCGCCGGGTCCAGGGCGCGCATCATGCCGAGCAGGCCGAGGTAGGCGACGGGGAAGAACGACAACGACAGCACCAGGACCAGCCCGTCGAGGCCGTAGATGTCGTAGTCGAGCCCGAACAGGCCGTGGGTGATCAGGCCGCGCCTGCCGTACAGGACCACCGTCGCGGTGGCGACGGCGAACGGCGGGCTGACCATGGGGATCAGGGCGATCCAGTGCAGCAGGCGCTTGCCCGGCACGTCCAGGCGGGTCTGGACGAACGCGAACAGCAGGCCGAGCGCGGTGCCCGCGGTGGCGACCAGGAAGCCGAGCACCAGCGTGTTGCGCAGAATGCCGAGGTCGGAGGCCGACGTCAGGCGCGCGTATCGCGGCAGGGCCGCCGGGGTGGCGGCCTCGGCCAGGACGCTGGCCAGCGGGTAGACGGTGCCGGCCAGGACCAGGGCCGACGCCGCCCCGATGGCGACCCTGACCGGCAGGCGCCCGCCGCGGTCGCGGCTCACGAGGCCGCCATGATCTCGTCCTCGAACCGCCGGACGAGCCCCGGTTTGGCCTGCCCCGCCCCCGGCACGTCGTAGTCGACCAGCGTGATCTTCGACAGGTCGGCCGCCTTGGAGTCGGGCGTGACCCCGGCGTTGGTGGGCAGCGCGTAGAAGCCCACCGTGGGCCCCAGGCGCTGCGACTCGGCGCTGAGCGCCCAGTCCACGTACGCGCGCGCCCCCTGCGGGTTGCGCGCCCCCTTGATCACCGCGACGCCGCCGATCTCGTAGCCCGTGCCCTCCTCCGGGAAGGTCACCCGCAGCTTGGCGTAGCCCTGCTGCTGCTGGGCGACGCAGTCGTGGGAGAAGACGATCCCCACCCCGACCTCGCCCCTGCCCGCCTGCTGGGCGGCGGCGTTGCCCGACTTGTTGAACTGCAGCACGTTCGGGTGCAGGCGCCGCAGGTAGTCGAGGCCCGCGTCCTGGCTGCCGCCGCCGAGCGCCACCTGCGTCCACAACACCGTGTAGCCGGTGCCCGAGGTGGCCGGATGCGCAACGCCCACGTTCTTGCGCAGCCGCTCGTCGAGCAGTGCCCGCCAGCTGGTGACCGGCTCCAGCCCGGTCTCGGCGAGCACGTCCGGGTTGTTGCAGAAGCCCAGGACTCCCAGATACACCCCGGTCCACGCACCGCCCGGGTCGCGCCACTCGGGCTTGATCCGCGCCGCCGCCGGCGAGAGGTACGGCTCCAGCAGGCCCTCCTTCTTGGCCGCCTCGTATCCGTCGGCCGGGCCCCCGTGCCAGGCGTCGAACTCGGGCTTGCCGCGCGCGGCCTTGATGCGGGCCATCGCCTCGCCGCTCGACAGGCGCACGAAGCCGGCCTCGATGCCGGTCTGCTCGGTGAAGCGCCGGGTCATGGTGGCGCACCACTGCTCGTGGGCGCCGCAGGCGATCGTGATCCGGTCCTTGCCGCCGCCGTAGCAGGCGGCGCTCGCCAGGGTGAGGGCGATGGGGATGGCTAAGGTCCTCTTCATGGCCTCACGGTAGATTCGCGCGCCGGGCCCGCGGTGAACGGCGGGTGAGGTTAGGTGAGGCCGCCGTCACCTTCACCGCCGCCCTCCCCGAAGATCGGCATCAGGTAGCCGACGCCCCTGATCGTGCGGATGTAGACGGTGCCGGGGTCGACCGCGGCCAGCTTCATGCGCAGCCGGTAGATCTGCGACTTCACCACGTCGTAGGCGCCGTGCAGGTCGACGGTCTGCCAGGCCTGCTCCCACAGGTCGCTCCACTTCACGGGGGTGCCGCGATGCCTGCCCAGGATCGACAGCACGACGAAGTCGAGATCGCTCAGCTCCAGCCGCCGCCCGTTCAGGTACGCCTCCCGCCCGGCCAGGTCGATGGTGAGCTTGCCGTTGCGGATGACCCGGTCGTCGCGGCCGCTGCGCCGTACCAGGGCCTTGGCCCGCAGGGTCAGCTCGCGCGGATGGAAGGGCAGGACGACGTAGTCGTCGGCGCCCCGTTCCAGGCCGGCCACCACGTCGTCGGGGCTGTCGCGGCCGGTGAGGAACATCACCGGCAGCTGCGCCCAGCGGGTGCGGATGATCCCCAGGACGGTCAGCCCGTCCATCGCGGGCATCGTGATGTCGAGGACCACCAGGTCGACGCGGGTGGTGTTCAGCAGGTTGAGCGCGGTGGCGCCGTCGTGCGCCACCAGCACGTCGAAGGCGGCCGTCTCCAGGGCCATCGCGACGATCATCGCCATCTGCGGGTTGTCGTCGACGACGAGGACCACCGCCCGCCTCATCGGGGCACCGTGACCAGGATGGTCGTGCCCTTCATCGCCGCGGTGTCGACCATGATCGCGCCTCCGTGGAGCTCGATGATCGTCTTGGTGAGGACCAGCCCGAGCCCGGTGCCGTCGCCGAGCGGCCGGCTGGTGGCGAACGGGCGGAACAGCGCCCTGCGCTGCTCGCGGGTCATGCCGGCGCCGTCGTCGGTGACGTAGAGGGCGATGCCGGTGTCGATCACCGCGACCCGTACGGCGATGCGCCCGCCGACCGTGGTGAAGCGGCTCGCGTTCGCCAGCAGGTTCGTCACCGCCGCCTGCAGCAGTCTCGGATCGGCCCGCACCTCGGGTGTGACCTGCGGGGTGTCCAGGGTGATGCGCTGGTCGTTCTGCGCGCACAGCGGCCGCATCGCCGCGACCACCTCGCGGGTCAGGCGGCTCAGGTCCGCCTGCTCGAAGGCCGGCTCGAACAGGCCCGACTCCAGGCGGGCGTGGATCAGCAGGCTCTCGCACAGGTGGATCACCTGAGCGCACTGCAGGTCGATGATGCGCAGGAAGTCGGCCTGCCTGCCGGTCAGCGTGCCCTCCTGGAGCATGTCGGCGGCGGCCTTGATCGTGCTCAGGGGCGTCTTCAGCTCGTGGCCGAGGGCGCTGACCTGGTCGGCGCGGCTCTGGAGCTGGGCGGTCAGGCGGACGGTCTGCGCCTGCCTGTCCAGGAGCGTACGGCGGGCGGCGGCCAGCGTGCCCAGCGCGCCCGCCACCACACCCGCCAGGGCGGCCGCGGGGAGAGGGTGGGCGAGGGTCAGGAGGGCGAGGCAGGCGGCGGCGCCGGCCAGGGCGGCGAGCCACAACCAGCGGCGCGGGAGGGTGAGGAAGGTGGCGGCGCCTCCTGGCGCGGTGAGTCGTAACCGTCGGCGCGGGAGGGGCGGCATAGGGCCGATTGTCGCGGGGCGGGCCACGCGGGGGAAGGGGCGCACGCGGGACGGGCCACGCGGGGAAGGGGCGCGCCCGGGACGAAAAGATCCCCCGGCCATGGCGGCCGGGGGATCCCCCTCAGTCGAGGCGGCCTCGTCAGTCGAGGTAGTCGCGCAGCATCTGCGCCCTGGTCGGATGCCGGAGCTTGGCCAGGGTCTTGGACTCGATCTGCCTGATGCGCTCGCGGGTGACGCCGAACTCGCGTCCGACCTCTTCGAGCGTCCGCGGATGGCCGTCGGCCAGCCCGAAGCGCAACTGGATGATGCGCTGCTCACGGTCGGAGAGCGTGGCCAGGATGTCGTCGAGCTGATCCTGCAGCATGATGAAGGCCGCGGCCTCCATGGGTACGACGGCATCGGCGTCCTCGATGAAGTCACCGAGGTCGGAGTCCTCTTCACCGATGGGCGACTGCAGCGAGACCGGCTCCTGCGCGATGCGCTGGATCTCCACCACGCGGTCGACCGGAAGGTCCATCTCCTTCGCGATCTCCTCGGGCGTCGGCTCGCGGCCGTAGTCCTGATGCAGCTGCCGCTGCACCCGGACCAGCTTGTTGATCGTCTCCACCATGTGCACGGGGATCCGGATGGTCCTCGCCTGATCCGCTATCGCTCGCGTGATCGCCTGGCGGATCCACCACGTGGCATAGGTGGAGAACTTGTAGCCCTTGGTGTAGTCGAACTTCTCCACCGCGCGGATCAGGCCGAGGTTGCCCTCCTGGATCAGGTCCAGGAAGAGCATGCCGCGCCCGACGTAGCGCTTGGCGATGGAGACGACGAGCCGCAGGTTGGCCTCGATCAGCCGCTGCTTGGCCCTGGTTCCCTCCCACACGAGTTCCCTGAACTCCGGGAAGGCCAGCCGTGAGACACCGCCGCCGAGCTTGTCCTCGGCGAAGAGTCCGGCCTCGATCGATTTGGCGAGTTCCACCTCCTCCTCGGCGGTGAGCAGCGGGACCCTGCCGATCTCCCTGAGGTAGATACGGACCAGGTCGCTGGTCGGCGCCCGCTTGCCTACGTCCTCCTCATCGGCGCGGACGACGTCCTCGTCGCCCTGAGGCTCGAGCACCTCCACGCCGTTCTCGGCGAGCATCCGCACGACACGCTCCAGCGCGTCGGAGGGAAGCTCGGATCGGTCAAGCGCGGCTGCGACGTCATCGACGGTTACGCTTCCGCGCTCCCTTCCTTTCGCGACGAGGTCCGCCACCTGATCTACCGAAGGCGGTCCACTTGGCAGCACCGATGCACCCACGGGACACAGTCTGCAGTATTGGTAAGTGAAAATGGCAGACCTATTTTTGTCACAGAAGGTAAGCCCTGCATCATTACCAAATTGATATCTGGGCAAGGTTTGGCCGGAGTTTGATCAGGAAAGTAATGCCTATTGCGCGGTCGTCCGAGGTCAGAGCGGCCAGGGCGGCCTTGGTGCGTGCGTTCTTCCGCATTCTCCTCCGGTCGACAGGGAATGGCGATAGAGATCATCGTTTAGGGCCGCGCGGATCACGTACGGCATGCGCCGGAATCGCCCGGTCAAAGTCCGCCGCGTGCTCGGCGGCCCACTGTTCGAACCCCAGTCCCGGCCGCCCGAGAATCTCCTCCACCTCGGGCGAGACCAGCCCCGGCTGCAGGTATGACAGTCCCTGCATCGCGATGAACCCCCGGGCCGCCCCCTCGGAGAACCCCTGGCGCACGAGCCCCTGCTCGGCCGCCTCCGCCGGGACCGCCTGATACCGCAGCGGCCTGCCGGCCGCCGTCCCGATGGCCTCGATCATCTCCTGCTGCGTCAGCGCCCTGGGCCCGGTGAGCACCGGCCGCCGTCCCAGCAGTTCGTCGCCGAGCAGGGCACGCGCCGCCACCTCGGCCAGGTCCCGCTCGTGCAGAGGCGCCCACGCCGCCTCCGGGAACGGGCTGCGCACCACGTCGCCGGCCCGGATCTGCGCCCCCCACTGGCTGACGGTGTTGACCGCGTAGTAGCCGGACCGCAGCGCGCACCAGTCCAGCCCCGAGGCGACGGCCGCCTGCTCGCTCTCCTTGTTGAAGTCTCCGCGCTGCCGTGAGGGCTGCTGCTCCAGCGGGTGGTCGACGTTGAGCGCGGACATCGCCACCACCCGGGCGGCGCCGGCCCTGCGGGCCTCGGCGAGGAACTCCGCCGCCTCCAGCCCCACGGCCCGGGGGTTGAGGAACACCCTGCCCACCCCCTCGAACATCCCGGCCCCTGGCGCGACGACGTCCACCTTGTCGGGCAGCCCGGCCTCCTCGGGCCGCCGGCTGACGGCCCGGACGCGGACCCCTTGCGCGAGCAGCAGATCCACCAGCGGCCGTCCCACCAGGCCGGTGGCTCCGGTGACCAGGACGAGCTCTTCCGTGTGTCGTATCATATGGAAACCATACGACTTAATACGAGAGTCATACAATATGAGCTACGTAACACCCGGCTCCAGGGACCGCCGCAGGCTCGTGACCGACGTCCGCGAGGCCCTGCGCGACCTCAACATCCAGCTGTCGCTCCTCAACCGCCGCTTCGGCGCCCGCGCCGAGCTCAAGGACGTCGACTGGAACTGCGTCGACCTGCTCAACAGGTACGGCCCGCTGACCCCCAGCGCCCTGGCCCGCCGCGCCGGGCTGCACCCGGCGACCATGACCGGCGTCCTCGACCGCCTGCAGCGCGGCGGCTGGATCACCCGCGAACGCGACCCGGACAGCCCCGACAGGCGTGCCGTCACCATCCGGGCGCGCAAGGAGCGCAACGCGGAGCTGTACCAGCTCTTCTCGGGCATGAACCAGCAGATGGAACAGATCTGCGCGGACTACACCGAGTCCGAGCTCGAACTGATCGCCACCTTCCTGCGCCGCACCACCGAAGCCGGCGACGTGGCCACCCGCCGGCTGGAGGACGAATGAACCCGGCTAACGTGGAACGATGCCGTCAGTGAAGCAGGTCCAGGTCACGTTCGATTGCGCGCAGCCCGAGCGGGTCGCCCGCTTCTGGTGCGAGGTGCTGGGATACGTCCCCCCGCCCCCGCCCGAGGGATTCGACACCTGGGACGACCACGCGCGCACCCTGCCCCCGGAGGAGCGCGGATCATGGTTCGCGTGCAGCGACCCCACCGGGGTGGGGCCTCGCCTGTACTTCCAGCGGGTGCCCGAGGGCAAGGTCGCCAAGAACCGGGTGCACCTCGACGTCCGCGCCGGAACCGGGCTCGTGGGCGCGGAACGCCTGGCCGTCCTGGAGGCCGAGTGCGCGCGGCTCGTGGAGCTGGGCGCGGTGCGGGTCCGGCTGCTGGAGGCGGACGGGGTGAACGAGTCCTGCATCGTGATGCAGGACGTGGAGGGGAACGAGTTCTGCCTCGACTGAGGCCACGCGTCCTGCGCGTATGCCAGGCCGTACCGGATGGGTCGGAATCTGTCGCCTGGGGCCAATAGACTCGCTGGCGTGGCAGGCCGGATCCGTGACGTCGATATCGCACTAGTTCGTGAACGCTCCCCGATCGACTCGGTCGTCGGTGACTACGTGCAGCTCCGCAACGCCGGGGGCGGCAACCTGAAGGGCCTGTGCCCCTTCCACGACGAGAAGAGCCCGTCGTTCAACGTCACCCCCGAACGCGGCATGTACTTCTGCTTCGGCTGCCAGGCGGGCGGCGACGTCATCAAGTTCGTCGAGGAGATCGACCACCTCTCCTTCACCGAGGCCGTCGAGCGGCTGGCCCAGCGGGCGGGCATCCAGCTGCAGTACGAACAGGGCGGCTACGTACCCAAACGCGACCACGGCGAGCGGGCCCGGCTGGTCGAAGCGCACAAGGTGGCCGCGGAGTTCTACATGGAGCGGCTCGTGGCGCCCGACGCGGCGCCGGGACGCAAGTTCCTGTCCGAGCGCGGCTTCGAGCGGGCCGACGCCGAGATCTTCGGGGTCGGATACTCCCCCAACGAGTGGGAAGGGCTGACCCGCCACCTTCTGGCGCGGGGGTTCACCGCCGACGAGATCGTCAAGGGCGGGCTGGCCAAGGAGGGGCGCCGGGGTCCGATGGACCGGTTCCGCGGGCGGCTGATGTGGCCGATTCGCGACGCCACCGGCGACGTGATCGGGTTCGGCGCGCGCAAGCTGCTCGACTCCGACGACGGGCCCAAGTACCTGAACACGCCGGAGTCGCCGCTCTACAAGAAGTCGCAGGTGCTGTACGGCATCGACCTGGCCAAGCGGGAGATCTCCAAGCGCCTGCAGGCGGTGATCGTCGAGGGGTACACCGACGTGATGGCCTGCCATCTGTCGGGCGTGCCGACCGCGGTGGCCACGTGCGGCACCGCCTTCGGCGAAGAGCACATCAAGGTACTGCGGCGCTTCCTGCTCGACCAGGCCGAGTTCCGCGGCGAGGTGATCTTCACCTTCGACGGCGACGAGGCGGGACAGAAGGCGGCGCTGCGGGCGTTCGCCGACGAGCAGAAGTTCGTCACGCAGACCTACGTCGCCGTGCAGGCCGACGGGCTCGACCCCTGCGACCTGCGGGTCAAGCAGGGCGACGCGGCGGTGCGCGACCTGATCGCGTCGCGCGAGCCGCTGTTCCAGTTCGCCATCCGCAGCACCATCCGCCGCTACGACCTGCGCAGCAACGAGGGGAAGATCGCCGCGCTCGACGCCGCGGCCCCGATCGTGGCGGGCATCAAGGACGTCGGGCTGCGCAAGCGCTACGCCATCGACCTCGACCGGTGGCTGGGCTTCATGGACGAACGGTTCGTCATGCAGCGCATCGCCGAGGTGGGCAACGCCCAGGCCGGCCGCCCGCAACGGGCACCACGGCAGGCGCCCGTCGACCCGCACGTGCGGGTGGAGGCCGAGCTGATCAAGCTGGCCGTCCAGCGGCCCGCACTGCTGGGGCCGCGGTTCGACACGCTGGAACCCGACGCGTTCACGGCGCCCGACCATGTGGCGGTACACAAGATCATCGTCGCGGCGGGCGGGATGGACCGGGCCGGGCACGGCGGGCGCGAGTGGGTCGACGCGCTGCTGGCCGAGGCGCCCGACGAGGCGGCGCGGGGGTTGATCACGCGATTCGCAGTCGACCCCATCCGGGCCGAGTCGCACGTGGAGGAGAGGTACGGCTCGGCCATGCTCGCGGCCATCGAGGCCGTGGCCGTCGACCGGGCCATCGCGCAGGCGAAGTCGCGGATGCAGCGGCTGAATCCGGTCGACGAGCAGGCGGAGTACAACCGGCTGTTCGGGGAGCTGGTGGCGCTGGAGCAGCAGCGCCGGGTGCTCAGGGAGCGGGCTGCGGGGAGTTAGGGGCTCGACCGGGCCCCTCCTCTGGCCGGAGGTCAATGGGGTGACCGGCGGCTGGCCTCCGATGGCGGAGTGGGACCCCAACCCCCGGCCTCAAGCACCCAACACCGATGTCAAGGTCAGGTACGGCTTGGCCACGCTCTCAACTCCACGGCAATGGCCCACAAACCATCCGCCCCCAGGCGCCAATCAATCCCCGCCCCGAGCCCGCCCCAGCTGGGTGTGCCCGGGCGCAGCCCGGGCCGAGGAGGGCGTGCGAGCGGAGCGAGCGCCTTCCGGGTGGGCGGCAGGCGGGTGACCCCGGAGGTGAGCCATGGGTGGGCCGAGGAGATGAGGGTGAAACAGTCAAAGAGGTCATGACCTGTCCCCAAGTCGGCTACAAAGGTAAAGGTTGTCGTTCGATACGGTGACACAGGTGAGGACCATGCGATCGGGGCATATAGGCGGACTTGCGGCTGTGTTGCTGCTCAGCAGCGCGTGTGCCCAGGGCACGGGCGTGGCCGGGGTGGCCACCAAGCCCCCGGAGACGCCGCCCGTGGCGAGCCCGTCGGTGACGGCGACGATCCCGGAGACGACGGCGACGACGGTGCCGACCAGCGAGCACCAGGCGGGGGCGATCAAGCCGCCCGCCGAGGAGCCGGTGAAGGTGCCGCCGCCCAAGCTCTCCAAGTACTCCTACGTCTTCCCCGTCAAGGGGTGCAGCACGAGCTACCAGAAGAGGCTGCTCGTGCTGCCGAAGACGACCATCTGGGCGGGGCGCGGGTGCGCGTTCGTCTCGCCCGTCGACGGGGTCGTCGACGAGGTGAACCTGCAGAACCGGTGGAAGCCGAGCGTCGATGCGGGCGCCACGCGGGAGGGGCGGTTCGTCACGATCATCGGTGAGGACGGGGTGCGCTATCTCGGCGGGCATCTCGACACCATCGACGAGGGGGTCCGGCCCGGGGTGAAGGTCAAGGCGGGGCAGCGGCTGGGCACGGTGGGCAACACCGGCAACGCTCGTGACACCGCGCCGAACCTGTACTTCGCGATCTCGTGGAAGACCGGGCCCGCCTACTGGTGGGTGCGGCGGGGCATGGTCAACCCGTGGAACTACCTCGACGCGTGGCGGGAGGGGAACGCGACGTTCTCGCCCCGGCACGAGACGTTCGAGTTGCGCGGCAAGGTCGGCGAGACGCCGGGCTGCACGGTGCAGTGCTCGGCGAAGAAGCCGAGCAAGAAGGCCGAGCGGGAGGAGGAGCCGCCGCGGCCGCAGCCCACGCCGGAGCCGACCGCGCAGCCGACGACGTTCCCCGCCTGAGCGGCCGGTGCCCCTGAGCGGCCCTATGCGCCTGAGCGGCCCGGTGTGCCAGGGAGGGGCTGCCCGGCCGCACATGGCGTGGGTGTCCTGGGCATCGGGTCTCGGTGCCCAGGCGCGGTTCCCTACGACTCTCCCCGGATGAGCTGCTGGATGTCGCCGACCACGTCCCACACGTTGACGTTCATCCCGGCGATCACCCGCCCCTCCCGCTTCCAGTAACACACGAACTCCAGCTTCTCCACCGACCCGTCGTAGACCACCTCGTCGTACCCGGTGGTGTCGCCCGAGAATTCCATCCCCAGCTCGAACTGGTCGGTGTAGAAGTACGGCACCCGGTCGTAGACGACGTCCTGCCCGAGCATCGCCCGCGCCGCCGCCGGCCCGCCGTTGAGGGCGTTCGCCCAGTGCTCGACCCGCAGGTGCCGGCCGTACAACGGGTTGTACGGCTCGGCGACGTCGCCGGCGGCGAACACGTCCGGATGGGAGCTGCGCAGCGACGCGTCGCACACGATCCCCGACTCGACCTCGAGTCCGGCCGACCGGGCAAGTGACACGTTGGGAGCCGCCCCGATCCCGACGACGACGGTGTCGGCCTCGACGAGGGTCCCGTCGTCGAGCCGTACGCCGGACTCGACGACCTCGGCGACGCCGGTGCCGAGGCGCAGGTCGACGCCGTTGCGGCGGTGCACGCCGGCGAAGATCTCGCCGAGTTCGGCGCCGAGGACGGCGTGCAGCGGCGTCGGCGCGGGCTCGATGACGGTCACCGCGCATCCGGCCTGGCGGGCGGCGGCCGCGGTCTCCAGGCCGATCCAGCCGGCGCCGACGACGGCGACGCGGCCCTGGGCGGCGAAGCGCTCCTTGAGGGCTTCGCTGTCGCCGACGGTGCGCAGGACCAGCCCGGGTCCCGGCAGGCGGCGCGGGGTCGCGCCGGTGGCCAGGAGCAGCTTGTCGTACGGCTGGAGCGAGCCGTCCGACAGTGTCAGCGTGTGGGCGTCGAGGTCGAGGCCGACCGCTTCGGTACCGAGCCGCAGCTCGATGTCCTGGGTGGAGTACCAGTCCGCCGGATGGACGAAGATCTTCTCGCGCTCGCTCTTGCCCTGGAGGTATCCCTTGGACAGCGGGGGCCTCTCGTAGGGGCGCTCGTGCTCGGCTCCGATGAGGACGAGCGAGCCGTCGAAGCCCTCCTCGCGGAGGGTCTGCGCGGCCTTGGCCCCTGCCAGCCCGCCTCCGACGATTACGTAGGTGGTCATAGCCTCATTCTCCGATGCCAGGCGGTCGCGGAGGTGTCGGTCAGTGAGGCGAGTTGGTCGATGATGACGCGGGTTCTGGCGGCGTCGTCGGCGGCGTGCCGGAAGGCGGGACGGAAGGCGGGTTCGAGGGTGTGGGGCGCGCCGAGGGTGAGGGCGGCGGCCAGTTCCTGGATGAGCTCGCGCTGGCGCGCCTGGGTGGCGTGGTGGTCGTCGCGGTTCATGACGTAGTGGGCGGTGACACCCTTGAGCACGGCGCATTCGAGGCGGGCCGCGCGGGGGATGACCAGGCGGGCCCGGTGGCGCCTGCCGTACGCCTGCTGGGTGGCCTCCTGGGCGGCCCGGCAGAAGCGGCCGATGAGGCCGCTGGTGAGGGCCTTGAGCCCCGCCAGGTCGGCCAGGGTGGCCTCGAAGCGGCGCGGCCAGGCGGTCAGCGCGACCAGCCCGCCGAAGGCCTCCTCGAGCTCCGCGAGCGTGGCGTCGGGCGCGTAGTGGGCCCGGGTGACCTCGCAGACGGCGGCGCGTTCGGCGGGTGAGCGGAGCGCCTGCACGTCGACGTGCCCGGCGTGCAGCGCGTCCTCGAGGTCGTGAACGGAGTAGGCGACGTCGTCGGCCCAGTCCATGATCTGCGCCTCGAAACTGACGCCGCGCCCGGTGACGCCCTCCCTGATCCACTCGAACACGGGCAGGTCGTCGTCGTAGACGCCGAACTTGCCCGGTCCCGAGCGCGGCCAGGGGTACTTGGTGGAGGCGTCGAGCGCCGCCCTGGTCAGGTTGAGCCCGGCGCTGCGCCCGTCCTCGGTGAGCACCTTGGCCTCGAGGCGGGTGAGCAGCCGCAGGCTCTGGGCGTTGCCCTCGAAGCCGCCGCATCCGGCGGCGAGCTCGTCGAGCGCGGCCTCGCCGTTGTGGCCGAAGGGCGGGTGGCCCAGGTCGTGGGCGAGGCACGCGGTCTCGACGAGATCGGGGTCGACGCCGAGCCTGGCGCCCATCTCGCGTCCGACCTGGGCGCATTCCAGGGAGTGGGTCAGCCGGGTGCGGGGCTGGTGCTGGCCCGCGCCGAGGGACTCGGCGGGGCCGACGACCTGCGTCTTGGCGGCCAGGCGGCGCAGCGCGGCGCTGTGCAGGACCCTGGCGCGGTCGCGTTCGAACACGCCGCGCTCGGGGTTTCCTGGCTCCGGAACCCATCTGGCCTGGTCGTGTTCGGTGTATGCCATGAAGGACTGTCTACACCACCAGGTCAGCGCGTGTCCGAACCCCCGGTTTCCAGGGCCGCACGTCCGGCTTCCAGGCGGGCGACGGGGATGCGGAACGGCGAGCAGGAGACGTAGTCGAGCCCCACCTCGTGGCAGAAGTGCACCGAGTCGGGGTCGCCGCCGTGCTCGCCGCAGATGCCGAGCTTGAGGTCGGGCCGCGCCTTGCGGCCCTCCTCGGCGGCGATGCGCACCAGCCTGCCGACGCCGTCGCGGTCGAGGGTCTCGAACGGCGACACACCGAAGATGCCGAGCTCCAGGTAGCGGGAGAAGAACGCGGCCTCGACGTCGTCGCGCGAGAAGCCCCAGGTCATCTGGGTGAGGTCGTTGGTGCCGAAGGAGAAGAACTGCGCCGCCTCGGCGATCTGCCCGGCCGTGAGGGCCGCGCGCGGCACCTCGATCATGGTGCCGATCAGCGCCTCGACGCCCGCGTCCGAGAGGATCCTGGCGGCTTCCTCGCGGACGGCCTCCAGCTCCTGGACGGCGCCGACGAGCGGGATCATGATCTCGGCGCGTGCTCCCGGCACCTGCTTGGCGGCCTCGGCGATGGCGCGCACCTGCATGGCGAAGAGGCCGGGGATGACCAGGCCGAGCCGTACGCCGCGCAGGCCCAGCATCGGGTTCTGCTCGTGCAGTCTCTTGACGGCGGCCAGCAGCTCGCGGTCCTTGTCGGTCGCGTCGCCCGCGGCGACCTTGATCGACAGGTCGATGATGTCGGGCAGGAACTCGTGCAGGGGCGGGTCGATGAGCCGGATGGTGACCGGCAGCCCCTCCATGGCCTGGAAGATCCCGGTGAAGTCGGCTTGCTGCAGCGGCTCCAGCGCGTCCAGCGCGGCCTGCCGCTCCTGCCGGTCGGAGGCGAGCACCAGGTCCTCGACCAGCTGCCGCCTGTCACCCAGGAACATGTGCTCCGTACGGCACAGCCCGATGCCCTCGGCTCCGAAGCGCCTGGCGCGCGAGGCGTCCTCGGGCGTGTCGGCGTTGGCCCGCACACCCAGTGCGCGCATGGAGTCGGCGTGGCGCATGATCCGGTCGACCGCGGTCACGAGCTCGTCGGACAGCTCGCCTCTCTCGAAGTACTCGACCACCGCCGAGTCGACCACCGGCACCTCGCCGAGGAACACCTCGCCGGTGCTGCCGTCGATGGAGATCAGGTCGCCCTCGCCGACCTCCACGCCGCCGGGACCGGTGAAACGTTTGGCCGAGATGGAGACCTCCAGTTCCTCGGCGCCGCAGACGCAGGTCTTGCCCATGCCGCGGGCGACGACGGCGGCGTGCGAGGTCTTGCCGCCGCGCGAGGTCAGGATGCCCTTGGCGGCGATCATGCCGGACAGGTCGTCGGGGGTGGTCTCGCGGCGCACGAGGATGACGTCCTCGCCCTTGGCGGCCAGCTCGACGGCGCGCTCGGAGGAGAAGACGGCCTTGCCGACGGCGGCGCCGGGCGAGGCGTTCATGCCCTTGGTGACCAGCTTGCGGTCGGCGTCCTTGGCGAAGCGGGGGAACATCAGCTGGGCGAGCTGGTCGCCGTTGACGCGGCGCAGCGCCTCGTCGAGGTCGATGAGGCCCTGGTCGACGAGCTGGGTGGCGATGCGGAAGGCGGCGGCGGCGGTGCGCTTGCCGACGCGGGTCTGCAGCATCCAGAGCTTGCCGCGCTCGACGGTGAACTCGATGTCGCACAGGTCGCGGTAGTGGTTCTCCAGCGTGGCCATGATGGCCATCAGCTCGTCGTAGGCGCCCTTGTCGAGCTCCTCCAGCTCCTGCAGGGAGATGGTGTTGCGGATGCCGGCCACGACGTCCTCGCCCTGGGCGTTGGACAGGTAGTCGCCGTAGACGCCCTGGCGGCCGGAGGCGGGGTCGCGGGTGAAGGCCACGCCGGTGCCCGAGTCGTCACCGCAGTTGCCGAAGACCATGGAGCAGATGTTGACCGCGGTGCCCAGGTCGGCGGGGATGCGCTCCTGGCGCCGGTAGAGCACGGCGCGCTCGGAGTTCCACGAGTCGAAGACGGCCATGACGGCCATGCGCATCTGCTCGCGCGGGTCGCTGGGGAAGGCGGGGGCGAGCCGCTTGTAGGTGCGGACGAGTTCGCGCAGTTCGTCGACGGTGAGGTCGGTGTCCTGCCGGGAGCCCTTGAGCTCGTCGAGCGCCTCCTCGAAGCCCTCGACCCCGAGCACGGTCTTGCCGAACATCTGGATGAGCCGCCGGTAGGAGTCCCAGGCGAAGCGCTCGTTGCCTCCGGCCTGCTTGGCCAGGCCGTGGACCGATTCGTCGTTGAGCCCGATGTTCAGGACCGTGTCCATCATGCCGGGCATCGAGAACTTGGCCCCCGAGCGCACGCTGACGAGCAGCGGGTCGTCGGACTGGCCGAGCCGCCTGCCCATCCGCTTCTCCAGGGCGGCCAGGTGCGCGTCGATCTCGTCGGTCAGGCCTTCGGGAAGATCACCGTGCTCCAGGTAGTGGCGGCACGCCTCGGTGGTGATCGTGAAGCCGGGAGGAACGGGCAGGCCCAGGTTCGTCATCTCGGCAAGGTTGGCGCCCTTTCCTCCGAGGAGGTCCTTGAGATCCTTGTTGCCCTCGGTGAAGTCGTAAACAAACTTGGCCACGAGCGCTCCTTCTGGGGAATTTCCACGACTCTGCCCGGACTCTACCGACACAAAAGATAAAGAAACTGCACCCAACCGTTAACTTCCCGTTTTCGCAGGTCAACACGCTCCATAAGGTCTAATCCAATGCACAAGAATTGGATTAGACCAATTGGTGTAAACCAATTCTTGAACAACTCAGGCGGGAGGCGCACAATCGGTCTCATGACCACGCCGACGAAGCCGGGCCGTCGCGAGCGATTAGCCACGGGCTCAGCGCACGCGGCCGCCGGCGGCGCACGTTACCTCGACGACCGCCTCGGGCTGGGCCGCTGGCTCAGGCCCAATCTGCGCAAGCTCTTCCCCGGCCACTGGTCGTTCCTGCTGGGCGAGTTCGCGCTCTACTCCTTCGTGATGCTGGTGCTCACCGGCACCTTCCTGACGTTCTTCTACCAGGCCACTCCCGAGACGGCCTACGCGAGCGTCACCGAGCTCACCATCGAGGTGCGCGGCGGCATGCTGATGCGCCAGATGCACCACTGGTCGGCGACGATCTTCGTACTCTCGATCGTGCTGCACATGCTGCGGGTCTTCTTCACCGGCGCCTTCCGCCGCCCGCGCGAGCTGACGTGGATGCTGGGCGTGCTGCTGTTCGCGCTGGCGCTGTTCGAGTCGTTCCTGGGCTTCTCGCTGCCCGCCGACAACGTCGCCTTCGCGGGGCTGCGCCAGGCCGACAGCCTGCTGCTGTCGATCCCGCTGGTCGGCACCTACCTGTCGGCCCTGGTGTTCGGCGGCGGCTTCCCCGGCGACGTCATCCCCCGCCTGTTCGTCGCCCACGTGCTGCTGGTGCCCGGCATCCTGCTGGCGATCGTGCCGCTGCACGCGCTGGTGCTCACCTGGCGGCAGAAGCACACCGAGCGGCGCGCGCAGGGCTCCGACGAGCGCCGCGTCACCGGCGGCCCGTTCTTCCCGTACTTCTCCGTCAAGCAGGGCATCACCTCGCTCGGCACCTTCACCGTCATCACCGCGCTGGCCACGTTCGTCACGGTCAACCCGGTGTGGATGAGCGGCGCCTACACGATGTCGTCGCACCCGATCGCCGCCCAGCCGTTCTGGTACTCCGGCGTGCTCGACGGCCTGCTGCGGCTGATGCCCGCCTGGCATCTGGGGCCGATCGACATCGGGCTGCTCGTGCCCGTGCTCGTGCTGGCCGGGTTCTTCGCGGTGCTGTTGGTCTACCCGTTCATCGAACGCCGCCTGACCGGCGACCGGCGCACGCACCACCTCAACGACCGGCCGTCGGAGATGCCCCACCGCGCCGCGCTCGGCGTCGCGGTGATCACGTTCTTCACGATCGCCTGGGCCGCGACCTGGTTCAACGTGCCCATGGACGACTACACGCCGCTGGTCGCCGTCAGCCACGAGACCCTGACCATGATCACGTACGGCCTGCGGATCGCGATCTTCGTGCTGCCCCCGATCGCCTACGCGGCGACGCTGGCCTTCTGCCGCCGCAGATCCACGTGACTCTTGCGGCCTAGAGGGGGTTGAGCTCGGGCGGAGCCGAGGTCGCCCCCTCGCGGGCCGGGAGCCACAACACGAAGGTGCTCCCGGCGCCGAGCCTGGAGAAGACCCGCACCCGCCCCCCGTGCGACTCCACGATCTGCCGCACGATGGCCAGGCCGAGCCCGGTGTGCCGGTCACGGCGGCTGGCCTCGCCGCGCCAGAACCTGTCGAAGACCCGCGGCTGGTCGGCGTCGGAGATGCCGGGCCCCGCGTCCCTGACCGCGACCCAGAGCCACGACTGCCCGCGTCCCGCGACGACCTCGACGACGCCGCCGCCCGGCGAGAGCCGTACGGCGTTGGACAGCAGGTTGGCCACGGCGCGGCGCAGCGCGTCGTGGTCACCCGACATGACCAGGCCGGAGGCGAGCAGCCGGCGGATCGTGACCGCGCGCCCGGCGGCGACGGCGGCGAACTCCTCGGCCGCCTCGTCGGCCACGCGGGCCAGGTCCAGGTCGGCGTCGGCGAAGGCGGTGCCCTGCCGGCGCGCGGTGGCCAGCAGGTCCTCGACCAGGCGGGTCATGCGGGTGGTGGCCCGGTCGACGATGGCGACGGCTCGTTCGCGCTCCTCCTCGGTCGCCTCGGGCGAGGCCAGCACGGCATCGACGTTGGCGCGGATGATCGACAGCGGGCTGCGCAGCTCGTGCGAGGCGTCGTCGATGAGCTGGCGCTGGGCGGTGAAGGCCGATTCGAGGCGGTCGAGCATGGTGTCGACGGTGTCGGCCAGGTCGCGCAGCTCGTCGCGCGGACCGTCGAGGGCGATGCGCCGCGTCAGGTCCGTCGCCTGGATCTCGGCGGCGGCGCGGGTGATGGCCGCGATCGGCCTCAGCACCCTGCCCGACAGGATCCAGCCGATCGCCAGGCTCGCCAGGAACAGTCCGCCGAGCATGCCCAGGCTGTAGTCGCGCAGCGAGGACAGCGTGCTGACCCGCACGGCGTTGTCGACCTCGGTGAGGCGGACGACCTGCTGCTTGTCGATCACCTGGCCGGAGCGGTTGACGATCTTGGCGTATTCGGCGGAGTACGGCCGGGCGTCGGTGATGTTGGAGACCGCCAGGTAGATACCGCCGAGGATGAGCGCGGCCAGGCCGAAGACGAGCGTGGAGTAGAGCACCGTGAGCCGGAACCGGACCGTGTGGATCATGCGGGCTCCTTCAGCCGGTAGCCGCGGCTGATCACGGTCTCGATCAGCCCCTCGGTCTGCAGTTTGCGCCGCAGGTTGCCGACCGTCACCCGCACGGTGTGGGTGAACGGGTCGGTGTGCTCGTCCCACACGTGCTCCAGCAGTTCCTCGGAGGAGACGACGTGCCCCGGGCGGGTCATCAGGTAGTGCAGCACCCCGTACTCCTTGGGCGTCAGCGCCAGCGACCGGCCGCCCAGCGAGACCTCCATGCGCGCGGTGTCGAGACGCAGCTCGCCCACCTCCAGCACCGAGGTCCCGCCGGTGTCGCGGCGCAGCAGGGCCCGGACGCGGGCCAGCAGCTCGGGGAAGGCGAACGGCTTGACCAGGTAGTCGTCCGCGCCCTCGTCCAGGCCCCTGACCCGGTCGTCCAGGCGGTCGCGGGCGGTGACCATGATGATCCGCACGCCGCTGCCGCCCGCGCGGGCCGTACGGCACAGCTGGAAACCGTCGCCGCCCGGCAGGTTGAGGTCGAGCAGGACCAGGTCGTAGGAGTTGACCTCGAGTTTCTCGTGCGCCGTCGGGGCGTCGAAGGCGACGTCCACGGCGTATCCGGCGCGGACCAGGCCGACACGCAGCGCGTCGACGAGGTCCTCCTCGTCCTCCACCACCAGCAAGCGCATATTTCCTAGTTTCTGATGATTCTCTCGGCGATGGGCGCCGCCCGGTCGATGGGAATCGCGAAGCCGATCCCGATGTTCCCGCCGCCCCTGCCGGTCGCGATCGCGGTGTTGACGCCGACGACCTCGCCCCTGGCGTTGACGAGCGGGCCGCCCGAGTTGCCCGGGTTGATCGAGGCGTCGGTCTGCACGGCCGTCCGCCTGGCGCCGCCGAGCCGTACCTCACGGTCGAGGGCGCTGACGATGCCGCCGGTGACCGTGCCCGACAGGCCCAGGGGCGAGCCGATGGCCAGCACCTGCTCGCCCACCCGCAGGTCCGACGAGCGGCCCAGGACGGCCGGCGTGAGTCCCGCGGTGTCGGCCAGTTCCAGGACGGCCAGGTCCTCGCCCTCGTCGACGCCCAGGACGCTCGCGGCGCGCCTGCTGCCGTCCTCCAGGATCACCGTCACCCGGCTCTCGCCGCTCACCACGTGGGCGTTGGTCAGCACGTGCCCGGCGGCGTCGATCACGAAGCCGGAGCCGCCGCCCCTGCCGACGGTGACCGACACGACGCTGGGCAGGACCCGCGCGGCGGTGACGCTGAGCCCTTGCGCGCTCTGCGACGGCAGCGGCGCGGCCCTGGGCAGGGCCTGGACCGGCGCCTGCCCGCGAGGGGTGGCCAGGTACGCTCCCCCGGCGCCCGCGAGCCCGCCCGTGAGGCCGCCCGCCAGGGCCGCCACGAGCACGGTGCCCACGAGGCGCGAGGGCGCGCGACGCGCACCTACCGCAGGGAGCCGGCCAGCGGGGACGGGCTGCGGGCCGAGCTCACCGGGCACGAACTCGGGCCCACGCGGCTCCCCGATCCCGCGCGGCCCCGCCCCACCGGTCTGCACACCGCTCTGCCCACCGCTTGGCACGATCACAGGCCCGGTCATGGGAGCCTCGAGAACCACAGCATGGAGCCCGCCGCCGCCAGCGCCGCCAGCACCAGTCCCGCGGCGACGAACCACATCCAGATCTCCTGCCGCTCCGTCCGATACCCGACCGAGCTGCCGATGTCGTCGTAGACCGCCTGCAGCTCACCACCACTGGCCGCCTCGTAGAACCCGCCACCGGCGGTCTCGGCCAGCGTCCGCAGCGCCGGGCCGTCCACCGGCACCGGGATCTCCCGTCCCTGGACCTCGATCACCCCTTCCTGCGTGCCGTACGCGATCGTCGTCACCGGCACCCCGCGCGAGGCCGCCGCCTGGGCGGCGTCGGTCACGGTCCTGCCCGAGGTGTTGGCGCCGTCGGACAGCAGCACGATGTGCGCGGGAACCGGCTCGTCCTGCGTGTCGACCTGCTCGATCGCCTGCAGCGACTGGAAGACCGCCTCGCCGATCGCCGTCCCCGACGCGGTCGTCAGCCGCTCCAGCGCGTCGAGCACCGGCCCCCGGTCGGTCGTGGGCGGCACCGCCACGGAGGCCTGTCCCGAGAAGGACACCAGTCCCAGGTTGAAACGTTCCGGCAGCCCTTCGACGAACTGCCTGGCCGCCTCCCGCGCCACCGTGAAGCGGTCGGGGGCGACGTCGGTCGCGTCCATGGAGGCGGACACGTCGAACGCCACCATGATCGTCGCCCGCTCCCTGGGCACCTGGACCTCCGCCGTGGGCCGGGCGAAGCCGACGACCATGACGACGAACATGCCCAGGAGCGCCGCGGCGGGCAGGTGCCGCCGCCAGCCCGGCCGCCTGGGCGCCACCTTGTCGAGCAGGTCCAGGTTGCTGAAGCGCACCGCGTAGGCGCTGCGCCGCAGCGACATGACGACGTAGGTGACCGCGATGAGGGCCACGGGCACGAGCAGCAGTAGCCACACCGGCGACAACAACGTCATGCCACGTCACCCCCGCCCGGCGGTCCCTGGCCGGGTACGGCTGCCGCACCCGGCGGTCTCTGGGCGGGTACGGCTGCCGCCCTGGCGAGGCGGCGGTGGCGCATCACGTGCTGGACGAGGTCGCGCACCCAGTCTCGGTCGGTGCGCAGCCGCAGGTGCGAGGCACCGGCGCCGCGCAGCGCCGACGCGATGGCCTCCCGCTGCCCGGCGGCGGCCTCGGCGTAGCGTCGCCGCAGCCGTCCGCTGGCGGTGGAGACCTCCCTGCGCCGCCCTGTCTCGGGGTCGACCAGCGTCAGCAGTCCGACGTCGGGCAGCGTCAGCTCCCTCGGGTCGACGACCTCGACGGCCAGCACCTGGTGGCGCACGGCCAGCCGCCGAAGCGCCCGCTCCCAGCCCTCGGGCGGGTCGAGGAAGTCGGAGACGACGACCACGACGCCCCGCCGTACGAGCGTGCGTGACAGCCGCTCCAGCGCGGCGCCGAGCCCCGGCACCGACGAGCCCTGCCTGGGCAGCGAGAAGACCCGCTGCAGCAGCGCCATCAGATGGGCACGACCGGTCCTGGCGGGCACGACCGACAGCGAGGAGTGCAGCAGGTGCGCGCCGATCCGGTTGCCGAGCCGCTGGGTCAGAAACCCGATGGAGGCGACCGCCGCCAGCGCCAGGTCGCGCTTCTCCATCCGGGCGGTCCCGAAGTCCATGCTGGCGGTGGCGTCGAGCAGGACCCAGATCTCCAGCTCGCG
This sequence comes from Nonomuraea soli, assembly GCF_013761175.1. Lineage (GTDB taxonomy): Bacteria > Actinomycetota > Actinomycetes > Streptosporangiales > Streptosporangiaceae > Nonomuraea > Nonomuraea soli. The sequence goes on along the minus strand of NZ_JACDUR010000001.1, from coordinate 537,364 downwards.
GTCGGCGATCGGGTCACGCACGTACGGCTCGGCCGAGCGCGCGGTGACGTTCCAGTCCATGCGCCGCACGTCGTCGCCCGCCACGTAGGCGCGGGCCTCGCCCGGCTCGCTCCCCGGTCCGGGCAGCAGCCCCAGATGCTCGCCCTGCAGCAGCCCGTCGAGCCGCCGGGTGACGACCAGTTCCAGCCTGCGCAGCGCGGGCTCGGCGGCCAGGTAGGACCTCATGCGACCTCCTGCTGGGGCGCGATGACCGGCAGCGGCACGGCGGCGAGCACCCGGTCGACGATCTCCCTCGGGGAGACGGCGTCGGCCAGGGCGTCGAAGGTGAGCACGAGCCGGTGGGCCATCACGTCGTGGGCCAGGTCCCGCACGTCGTCGGGCAGGACGTATTCGCGCCCGCGCAGCAGCGCCAGCGCCCGGGCCGCGGCGAGCAGGCCGAGCGTGGCCCTCGGCGAGGCGCCGAAGGCGAGCAGCCGGTCGAGGTCGCGCACGCCGTACCTGGACGGCTCGCGGGTGGCGTACACCAGGCGCACGGCGTACTCCGCGATGGCGTGGTGCACGAAGACGCGGTCGGCCGCCCGCTGCAGCTCGACGACCGTGGCAGGGTCGAGCACGCGTGCGGCCACCGGCCGGTCGACGCTCATCCGATAGACGATCGCCAGCTCCTCCGACTCGCTGGGATAGCCCACCTCGACCTTCATCAGGAAACGGTCGCGCTGCGCCTCGGGCAGGTGGTAGACGCCCTCCGACTCGATCGGATTCTGCGTGGCCAGCACCAGGAACGGGTCGGGCACCCGGTGGGTGACCCCGCCGATACTGACCTGGCGCTCGGCCATGATCTCCAGGAGCGCCGACTGCACCTTGGCGGGCGCCCTGTTGATCTCGTCGGCGAGCACGAGGTTGGCCATGACCGGGCCGAGCTCGATGTCGAAGCTCTCGGTCGAGGGCCGGTAGATGCGGGTGCCCACGATGTCGGCGGGCACCAGGTCGGGGGTGAACTGGATGCGGTGGAACGACCCGCCGACGACCCGGGCCACCGTCTCGGCGGCGAGGGTCTTGGCGATGCCGGGGACCCCTTCGAGCAGGCAGTGGCCGCGCGCGAGGACGGCCACCAGCAGCCGCTCCACCAGGTGGTCCTGGCCGACGATGACCCGCTTGACCTCGAACAGGGCCTTCTCGAGGGTCCGCGCGTCCGTCATGGCTGCTCCGGGCAGTCGTCCACGACGATCACCAGGTCATAGGGCTCGTACGGCTCGGCCACGGCGCTGCCGGTGGCGGCGACGGCCGTCCCGGCGAACACGAGCAGCGCTGCGGCGCTCTTCCAGATGCGTGCCATGAAATCCCTTCCTCGGGTTTCACGACATGTCATCAAGCGACCGCGAAAACAGGCGTAACGCCGTCCTTTATGCGATTTTTCGGTGTACGGGCGCAGGGTCCGGACATGATGTCACCCTTCCATCGCTACCTCGCCGAGGAAGTCGCCCTCGATCACGTCGAAGGGCTCATCCCGCGCCGCGAAGCGCTGCGAAGGCTGGGCCTGCTCGGGCTCGGCCTGCCCGCGGCCACGGCGCTGCTGGCGGCCTGCGGCGCGCCGGAGCAGAGCGCCACGACCACGGCCGCCCCGACCAGCCCTGCCGCCACCCCGGCCACCACCCCGGCGACGGCCGCGCCGAGCCCCACCGGCTCCCCCGCGGGGCCGAGCCCGCTGCCCACCGAGGCGATCACCTTCGCCGGGCCCGAGGGCAGCACGCTGCGCGGCGCCTGGGCCGAGGCGGCCGAGGCCAAGGGGGCCGTCCTGGTCATCCACGAGAACCGCGGCCTGAACGACCACACCCGCTCGGTGGCCGGACGGCTGGCCGCGGCGGGCTACTCGGCGCTCGCCCTCGACCTGCTCTCCCGCGACGGCGGCACCGAGGCCTTCCCCGACACCGCGCAGGCCACCGCCAAGCTGGGCGAGATCCGGCCCGAGCAGTTCGTGGCCGACATGAAGGCGGCGCTCGGCGAGATCGCCGGCCGGGCCGAGGGGGCCAAGCTCGGCATGATCGGCTTCTGCTTCGGCGGAGGCATGACGTGGTTGCTGCTGGCGAGCGACGAACCGCGCCTGGCCGCCGCAGCGCCCTTCTACGGTCCGCTGCCGGGCGGCGCCGACCTCACCGGCACCCAGGCGGCCGTGCTGGGCGTCTACGCCGAGCAGGACGACCGGGTCAACGCCACCCGCGACGCGGCGCGCGCGGCGCTGGAGAAGGCGGGACTCACGCACGAGATCGTCACCTTCGCGGGGGCGGGGCACGCGTTCTTCAACGACACGGGCCAGCGCTACAACCCCCAGGCCGCGGCCGAGGCCTGGGAGAAGGTGACGGCCTGGTTCGAGACCCACCTGGCGTAAGCCCGCCCACCCAAGCGCCCCACCACCGCGCCCCGGCAGCAGGCAGTGCCGCGGTGAGCGCCACCGTGCTCAAGCGCCGCCGCTGCGCCGTACGCCCGCTGCGCCGTACGTCCGGAAACGGAAACGGCCCCCAAGGAGGGGGCCGTTCGCGAGTGCTGCGGTCAGTCGTTGAGGTGCTGGCGCAGGTAGGGCTCGACCTGGTCGAGCGCGATGCGCTGCTGCCCCATCGAGTCGCGTTCCCGCACCGTCACCGCGTGGTCCTCGAGGGTGTCGAAGTCGACGGTGATGCAGAACGGCGTGCCGATCTCGTCCTGGCGGCGGTAGCGGCGCCCGATGGCGCCGGCGTCGTCGAACTCGACGTTCCAGCGCTTGCGCAGCTGCGCGGCCAGGTCGCGGGCCTTGGGCGACAGGTCGGTGTTGCGGCTGAGCGGCAGCACCGCCACCTTGACCGGGGCGAGGCGGTGGTCGAGGCGCATCACGGTGCGCTTCTCCATGACGCCCTTGGAGTTGGGCGCCTCGTCCTCGGTGTAGGCGTCGAGCAGGAAGGTCAGGGTGGCGCGGTCGACTCCGGCCGCGGGCTCGATGACGAACGGCACGAAGCGCTCGCCCGACTCCTGCTCGAAGAACGACAGGTCGACGCCGGAGGCCTTGCCGTGGGCGGTGAGGTCGAAGTCGGTGCGGTTGGCGATGCCCTCGAGCTCACCCCACTCGGAACCGGTGAAGTTGAAGCGGTACTCGATGTCGACGGTGCGCTTGGAGTAGTGGGACAGCTTCTCCTGCGGGTGTTCGTACTGGCGCAGGTTGTCCTTGTTGATGCCCAGGTCGGAGTACCAGCGGAAGCGCTCGTCGATCCAGTACTGGTGCCACTCCTCGTCGGTGCCGGGCTTGACGAAGAACTCCATCTCCATCTGCTCGAACTCGCGGGTGCGGAAGATGAAGTTGCCCGGCGTGATCTCGTTGCGGAAGGACTTGCCGATCTGGCCGATGCCGAAGGGCACCTTCTTGCGCGCCGACTGCTGCACGTTGAGGTAGTTGATGAAGATGCCCTGGGCGGTCTCGGGGCGCAGGTAGGCCAGGCCGGACTCGTCCTCGACGGCGCCGAGGTAGGTCTTCAGCAGGCCGCTGAACTGCCTGGGCTCGGTGAAGGCGCCCTTGTTGCCGCAGTTGGGGCAGGTGATGTCGGCCAGGCCGTTCTCGGGCGCCTTGCCGTTCTTCTCCTCGTAGGCCTCGACGAGGTGGTCGGCGCGGTAGCGCTTGTGGCAGGACTGGCACTCGGTCAGCGGGTCGGTGAAGGTCTCGACGTGGCCGCTGGCCTGCCAGACCTCGCGGGCCAGGATGACGCAGGAGTCGAGGCCGACGACGTCGTCGCGGCCCTGCACCATCGAGCGCCACCATTCGCGCTTGACGTTGTTCTTGAGCTCGACCCCGAGCGGACCGTAGTCCCACGACGCCCGCAGGCCTCCGTAGATCTCGCTCGACGGGTAAACGAGCCCGCGGCGTTTGGCGAGGCTGACGATGGTGTCCATGACGTCGGTCCGGCGTGCCATTGGTTGAGTCTCTTTCCGGCTGGAGGTCGGAGGATGAATGAAACCCAAGCTTAGGGGACGCCCCCGCGGCCTCGCGCGCGACTATTCGTCTTGCCCGGGTACGTAGACATCCTCGTAGGCGCTTGGCTCGTTCAACATCAAGATCATCAAGGGATACATGGCCATACGGGCGGCGGACAGGGCACGGCGGTAGAAGCCCGCGCCCTCCCATTCACTCACCAGGGCCCACAGGTTCGGCTCGTCGACCGAGCGGGCCAGCCGGGCCCTGAGATAGCCCGGCTGGGCGGCGAGGGTGTCGATGATGTGCTGTCCCTGCTTCATGAAGTCCTGGGACTGCGCTTCTGGAACGGTGTAGCGAATCACGGCGAGCACAGGTCCAGGATGTCAGACGATCTCCTCCTCGGGCTCAGAACTGGGCCACGGTAAGGATCACCTGATAGTGGGAGGAGGCGGTCGAGCCGAAGCGCCGGTCGTTGACGACGGCGCCGTAGCCGGCCCCGCTGGCCCAGTTGAGGCGCATCACCGGCGGGCGGGAGCCGAAGTCGATGCTGCCGATCATCTCGGTGAACGCGCTGCTGCCGCCGATGCGCACCCAGTTGTTGGCGGAGAAGGTGACCTTGTCGCCGTTGACCTGGTACCTGCCGCGCAGGGGGTAGAGGTCGGTGCGCACGTTGGTGGTGGTGAAGGCGAAGGTGCCGTTGTCGTAGAAGTACCAGGCCGCCGCGGCGACCCTGCTCATCGCCGAGCCGCGCCAGGCCTGCTGCCCGGCGAGCTGGTCGAAGCGCACGATCTGCTGGGTGCGCAGGCGCACGGTGGAGGCGGTGTTCGCGGAGGCCTGCGCGGGGGCGGCGGTCAGCACGAGGGCGACGGAGGCGAGTGCGAGGACGAGCTTGCGGATCATGGGTTCCCTCCCTGGTCGACGGGGTTCGACTGCCTTCGACGCTAGGGAGGGCGAACCTGGTGGACCATGAAGTTCGGCTGACAGCTCCCTCACAGGAACATCCGCGACTTATCGTGAGCGCATGGCCGAGGAGTCCTTCGCGCACCTGTTACGGCGGTTGCGGGTCAGCGTCGGGCTCACCCAGGAGGAGCTGGCCCACCGTTCCACGGTCAGCGCCCGTTCGATCAGCGATCTGGAACGTGCCATCTACCGTACGGCGCGCAAGGAGACCACCCGGCTGCTGGCCGACGCGCTGGAGTTGTCGGGCCCGGCGCGCGCGCAGTTCGAGGCCACCGCGCGCGGACGCGCCGCCGATCCGGCCCTGTCGGCCGTGTTGTCGCTGCCCGCGCCGCTCACCTCGCTCGTCGGCCGCGAGGCGGAGATCGCCGCGATCTGCGAGCTGGTGGAGCGCCAGGACGTGCGGCTGCTGACGCTCACGGGCCTGGGCGGGGTCGGCAAGACCCGGCTGTGCCTGGCGGCCGCCCAGCGGCTGTCGCCCGCCTTCCCCGAGGGTGTCTTCTTCGCCGACCTGACGGCGGCCGGCACCCCCGAACTGGCGCTCGCCGCCGTCGCGCAGGCGGCGGGCGTGCGCGACGACGGCGCGGGGCCGCTGGCCCGCACCCTGGTCGAGCACCTGCGCGGGCGGCAGTGCCTGCTGGTCGCCGACAACTTCGAGCACCTGGCGGACCGGGCCGCCGAGATCCTCGGCGGGTTGCTGGCGGAGTGTCCCGGGCTGACGTGCCTGGTCACCAGCCGCCGCACGCTGCGCCTGCGCGGCGGGCACGAGGTGGCGGTCCGCCCGCTGCGCACGCCCGACCCCTCCTCCAGTACGGCGGAGCTGGCCGCCAACCCCGCGGTGGCGCTCTTCTCCCAGTGCGTGCGCGCCCACTGGCCGGACTGGCGCCTGGAGGACTCCTCTCCCGCGGTCGTGGCGCGGATCTGCGCCAGGCTGGAGGGGCTCCCGCTGGCGCTGGAGCTGGCGGCGGCCAGGATGAAGGTGCTGACGTCCGAGGAGCTGCTGCGCCGCCTGACCGGCCGGCTGGCGCTGCTCAGCCCGGGCTCCGACCGCCAGGGCGGGCTGCGCGCCACCCTCGACTGGAGTCACGGCCTGCTCGACGAGGGAGCGCGGGCGCTGCTCGCCAGGCTGTCGGTGTTCGCGGGCGGCTGGACCCTGGAGTCGGTGGAGGAGATCTGCGGCTGCGAGCTCGACGACCTGGCCACGCTGGTCGACAACAGCCTGGTCCACCGCTCCGGCACCAGGTTCGTGCTGCTGGAGACGGTGCGGGAGTACGCCGCCGAGCTCCTGGGCGCGGCCGAGAGCGCCGAGATGGGGCTGCGTCACCTCGACTGGTTCGCCGATCTGGCCGAGCGGGGCGACAGGGAGCTGATCGGGGCCGGGCAGCGGCACTGGCTGGCCCTGCTCGTCGACGAGCAGGACAACCTGCGCAGGGCGATCGCGCACGCGCTGGAGCTCGGCGACGCGACCCGCGCCCAGCGCATCACCGGCGCGCTCTGGCGGTTCTGGGAGATGCACGGGCGCCTGGCGGAGGGGCGCAGGTGGCTGGAGCTGGCGCTCGACCTGCCGGGCGACAGCCCGCCGGTGGTGCGCGGGCTGGCGTTCAAGGCCGCGGGCAACCTGGCCAGGGATCAGGGCGACAGGGCCTCGGCGCGGGAGTCGCACGGCAGGGCGCTGGAGATGTTCGAGGCGGCCGGTTTCGCGCCGGGGGTGGCGACCGCGTTCAACAACCTGGCCAACATCCTGCTCGACGAGGGCGACCACGAGGCCGCCGCCGAGCACTTCGAGCGCGGCCTGGAGCGGTTCCTCGCGCTGGGCGACCGGTGGAACACGGCGTTGCTGCGGGTCAACCTGGCGCTGGCGCTGCGCAAGACCACCGCGACGCTGGGCAGGGCGGCGTCGCTGGCGCGCGAGAGCATCGAGGAGTTCCGCGGCCTGGGCGACGAGCGGGGCGAGGCGCGGGCGGTCGAGGCGCTGGCCAGGATCCTCGACCACGGCGGCGACCATCGGGGCGGGGCCGAGCTGCACGTGCGGGCGGTGGCGTTGCGGCACGCGGTGGGCGACAGGGGCGGGCTGGCCCGCTCGATGGAGGGGCTGGCCCACGCGCTGTCGGGCCTCGGCGAGGCCGAGCTGCCGGCCTGGCTGCTCGGCCACGCCGCGGCCATCAGGACCGCCACGGGAGACTGCCGCAACGCCGACGACGAGTTCGAGTGGCAGGACACCGTCCGGGGCTTACGCGAGCGGCTGGGCGACGTCTACGACGCCCAGTGGGCGGCAGGACGGGCCGCCACCACCGAGGAGGCCCTGGGCCGCTGCACCGCGTGAAGGCGTCCCACGGTCCGGGCGCGCCTCAGACGATCGTGCCGAGGCGGGCGATCGCGGCCGTCTCGGCCTCGTGGATCGCCAGCAGGCGCGCGCCCAGGTCGGCGAAGTCCGCGCGCGCGGGCTCGGCGTCGAGGCGGGCGCGCAGCTCCCACAACTCGGCCGCCTCCGCCTGCCCGGCCTCGCCCTCCTCCGCCACCGCCTGGCGGATGGCCGCCGTCAGCTCGCGCGCCCTGCCGTACACCTCGGCGGGCACGGCCGCCTCCGCCAGGCCGTGCCACATGCCGTGGATCCGGGTGAACTCCGCCGCGAGCTCGGTGAGGCGTTCCTCGCCCAGCAGCCCGGCCGCCTGCGACAGCCCGTCGGCGAACAGGTCGCGCAGGTTGCCGCCGTCGATGCCGACCGGCTCGACGCCCTCCCAGATCGACAGCAGCGCCCCGGCCAGCCCCCGCCCGTCGGCGAAGACCCTCGGCCAGCCCTTGGCGTGCTTGGCGTCGGTCATGGTGCGCGCCCACTTGCGCCACGCGGGCAGCGAGAAGGAATCGGACTTCTGCGTCAGGTGCAGGTGGCAGTCACGCAGCCCCTCCCGTACGGCTGACGCCAGGTCGGGCTTGGCCTCGCCGATCACCCACAGGGCGTTCTTGTAGGAGGAGACCCGGCCGCGTGCTTCCTGCATCCGCTCCTCGGGGACGAGGATCGGCACCCGCCCCCGGTCGTCGACCTTGAGGGCGCCGCCTGCCCTGCCGTACACGATGACCGGGTGACCGCCGTGCCCGTCGAGGAAGCCGGGCAGCCGCCAGTAGCCGATCCGCTGCTGGTCGGGCACCACGACGCAGGGCCGCCCCGCGTCGAGTTCCTGGGCCAGGCGCCTGGCCGCGCCCTTGGCCCCGCCCGTCTGCTCGGTGTCGTAGGAGACGTTGAGCCGCTCCAGCGTGCGGTCGAGCCAGCGGTCGTGGTACTGCCAGGTGTTGCGGAAGCCGAGGGTGAGCACGGCGGCGTCGTGATGCTTGAACTCCCACAGGATGTAGCCCGCGCCGATGCCGCCTCCGGCGAGGAAGACGAGCGGCTCGGCGACGCCGGTGAGCCGGGCGACGACCGAGGTGTAGGGGTGGCGGCCGCCCTGGAAGGTCCAGGCGCCGTCGCGGGGAACCTCGTCGCCGCCGACGAGGTGGCGGCGGGCGGCGGTGTAGCTCTCGCCCGTCTTGGCCATGCGGGCGCGGATGCGCGCCTTGAGCTGCTTCTTGTCTGTCACACCTGATCCGTTTCGCGGCGTCGCGGAGCCGCGGTCCACGCCCGCCTGGCTCCGTCCGCCTGAACGGTCAGGCCGGTCGAAGGCTCATCCCGAGGCTCGCAGGTCCCCTTTGCCGCCGTGGTGCCGCGGCCGGCGTGGACGGCCGCCTGAGGCGGTTCGGCGCGGGTGTCGCCGTATCCGCCATGCTACCGCCGACCGGCGCTAGCATCGGGCTGTGGCCGCACAGAAACGTTCTCTTCCTCCGGGCGAGCAGTTCTTCACCCCCGGCGCGACCGGTCTGCGCAAGAAGGTCGAGCAGCGCAGCGCCACCCCCATGGCCTACCTGTTCACCCAGGTGCCCCGGTGGATCGTGCCGGTCGCCATGGTCGCGCTGCTGCTGGCCGGCTTCGCCGTGCAGAGCTGGCTCGGCGGGGTGGCGGTGCTGCCGGTGATCGCCTTCGTCGGGCTGCTGGCCTACCTGTCGTGGCCGTCGCTGACGACGGGCGGCAAACTGCTGCGGGTGGTGATGCTCACCTTCCTGGTGCTGGTCGCCGCCACCCGCTTCGGGCTGATCAGCTTCTGAGCGAGAGCTGGAACTCACTGGATCGGCGGTGGAGGCGGAAGCCGAGCCTGTTGTTCACCGCGAGCATGTGCGTGTTGTCGTCGGCGTTGTCGGTCTCGACCTCGGCGATGCCGGGGCGCTCCGCGCGCAGCCACCCGACCATCTCGGCCTTGAGCCACAGCCCGACCCCGTGCCCGCGGTGCGCGGGCACGACCACGGTGTCGTACTGCAGGGCGCGGCGGGTCTCGCCCGAGCGGATGACGATCTCGGTGAAGCCGGCCAGCTCCCCGCCGCGCCGTGCCGCCACCGTCAGCAGCGTGTCGCCGCGGTCGGCCAGCACCTTCGCCATCGAGCGCACGCGGTCGGCGTCCCAGCGCTGCACGCCGTAGTCCATCTTGCCGGTCGGCATGTCGTTCATGGCGTTCTTGGCCGCCGCGAAGGCCTCGGCGAGCTCGTCCGGGACGGTGCCCTGCCACATGACGGCCTCGTAGCCCTCGGGCGCGGCCACGTCGAGGTCGGCTCCGGTCACGTCGAGCAGCAGGTTGCTGAAGGTCAGCACCCGGTCGAAGCCGCGCGCCGCGCAGAACTCCGCGCCGGGACCCGGGTCGGCGGCCACCCCGATCATGCTGCGGCGCCGCTCGCCGTCGGCGGCGGAGACGGCCGCCTCCAGCAGCAGCGAGCCCGCGCCCTCACGCCGCCGTTCCGGCCGCACGCGCACCTCGAGCTCGCACAGGTGCGCCTGCCCTTCGGCGTCGAACAGGCGCAGGGCCGCCACCCCGGCCGCGTCGCCGCCGGGCGTCAGCGCCAGCCACGCCGCCCGGCGGCTGTTCAGCCCGGGGGTGGTCAGCTGGGCGTGCACCTGCTCCGGGGTCGGCAGGGGCTCGCCGGGCAGGTCGTGCGCCGCTGTGGCGGCCACGACCTCGTGCCAGGCGGGGATCAGCTCGGGTGTCAACGGGACGATGCGGTACATGCCGCTTCACCCTAGGGGCATTCAGGGCAGCAGCGTGTAGGCGGGGAAGTTGCCCGGCAGCCGCTCCCCTGGCGCGCCCTCGGTGACGGAGCGGACCAGGAGCTCGCCGCCGACGAACGCGCCGCGCCACGAGGCGCCCAGGCCGCCGAACAGCTCCTCGCGGTCGCCCCTGGAGCGGGGCCGGTTGTGGCCGACCTTGAAGGCGCGCACCTCGGGCGCGAGGCGTTCGAAGGTCGCCTGCGAGGTGCACGACAGGGTGGCGACCAGGGCGCCGTTGCTGGCGTTCATCGCGGCCAGCAGCTCGGCCTCGGTGTCGACCAGGACGATCGTGTCGACCGGGCCGAAGGGTTCGGCGTGGAACAGGGGTGAGGAGCGGGGCGGGTCGAGCAGGGCGGTGGGCGGGAGGTAGGCCGACATATCCTGCCCCGGGAGGAAGTGCCCGTCGTCGAGCGACGCCCTGAACAACGGCACCCCTCCCCCGGCGATCGCCGCGTCGACCTGGTCGGCCAGCTCCTTGGCCTTGGAGGCGTTGATCAGCGGGCCGAAGGTCAGCTCGGGCAGCGGGTCGGCGTCATCGTGCACGGCGAGCGGATGGCCGAAGCTCAGCGCCCGCACCGCCGCCCCGTAGGCCTCCAGGAACTCGTGGAACAGCCCCCGCTGCACCACGAAGCGCGGGTAGGCGGTGCAGCGCTGCTTGCCGTACTCGAAGGAGGCCCGGATCTGGCCGGACAGCGTGTCCCAGTCGGCGTACTCCCACACGCCCCAGCAGTTGAGCCCTTCCTGCTCCAGCACGTGCCTGCGGTCCGACAGCGAGGCCGCCACCTGCGTGCCCGCCGTACGGCCGCCGACGAACGAGACGCAGCCCAGTTCGCGCCCGGCGACCAGCACCGGCGACAACTCGGAGCCGGACCCGCTGACCAGGGTGAAGGGCAGGCCCTCGTGGACGGCCAGCGCGGTGGCCAGCGTGAGGCAGGCTAGGCCGCCGTCGGTGGGGGTCTTGGCGATGACCGCGTTGCCGGCCAGCGCCTGGACGAGCATGGCGTGCATGAGCACGCTCATCGGATAGTTCCAGCTGGCGATGTTGCTCACCGGCCCGTGCAGCGGCGCGCGGCCGGCGAGCATCGGGTCGATCTCGTCCAGATACCAGAGCACTCCGTCGAGGCACCGGTCCACGTCGGCGCAGGCGCTCTTCCACGGCTTGCCGATCTCCCACATGAGCAGCAGCGCGAGCAGGTCGCGATGGGCGCGCATGGCCCCGACGGCCGCGCCTACCCTGGCTTTGCGCTCGTCGAGAGGCACGTGCCGCCACTGGCCGTGCTGCTCGGCCGCGGCGGCGACGGCCCGCGCGGCGGTGGAGCGGTCGAGGCGGGGAGGCCCGGCGATGGCGGTGCCGTCGACCGGGGAGAAGGCGGGCGCCGGGCGGCCGTCGCGCTGCCAGAATCCGCCCCAGTGGTTGAGGACTCGGTCGTCGTGGAAGGCTTCCGGCGCGATCGCGCGGCAGCGCTCGTAGGCGTCCTGCCAGCCGTACCCTGGCTTGATGTTCATCAGTCCGACCAATCGACGGTGACGAGTTCCGGCAGCGGCTCGAATTCCCTGATCGCGTCGAGCGAGGCGCCCATGGCCGCGTTGGCCTCGCGCTCGACCATCACCTCCACCAGCACCGGCAGCCCTTCGCGGTGGGCCGTGGCCGACGCCCACGACAACGCGCCGGCGATGTCACCCGGCAGGTCCACGCGGCGGGCCGGGCAGCCGAAGGCCTCCATCGCCTTGACATGGTCGATCCCGCCCTCTCCATAGTGCAGGTCCACGGCGTAGTTCATGTCGTAGGGGATCTCCGCCTGGCGGATCAGGCCCAGGTACTCGTTGTTGATCATCACGATGACGAACGGGATGCGGTACTGCGCGGCGACCGCGACCTCCTCCATGAGGAACTGGAAGGAGTAGTCGCCGACCACGACCACCACCTCGCGCTCGGGATGGGCGCACTTGACGCCCATCGCCGCGGGGATCTCCCAGCCGAGCGGTCCCGCCTGGCCGCACACCAGGTAGCGGCGGGGCAGGAAGGTGGTCTGGAACTGGCCGGACCAGATCTGGTAGAGCCCGATGGCGGTGACGAAGGTGGTGTCGCGCCCGAAGAACTCGTTGATCTCCCTGAACACCCTGGGCGGCTTGATCGGCACCTCGTCGAAGTCGTCGCGGCGCAGCAGGGTGCGCCGGTATTCGCCGATCTTCCGCACCCACTTCTCGCGGTCGCCGGGCACGGCGTGCTTGCGCAGCTCGGCCAGGACCGGGCGGGCGTGGCCGACGACGCCCAGGTCGGGCTCGAAGACGCGGCCGATCTGGGTGGGCTCGATGTCGACGTGGATGAACGTCCTGCCGCGCCGGTAGACGTCCAGATCGCCGGTGTGCCGGTCGCCGAAGCGGGCGCCGACGGCCAGCACCAGGTCGCTGTCGAGGAAGGCGGCGTTGCCCCAGCGGGTCTGCGTCTGGATCCCCGCCATGCCCGCGAACAGCTCGTGGTCCTCCGGGAAGGCGCCCTTGCCCATGAGCGTCACCTGGACGGGCACCCGCAGCGCCTCGGCCAGCTCGCGTAACTCCTGCGCGGCGTCGGCGATGATCACGCCGCCGCCCGCGAGGATCAGCGGCCTGCGGGCCTGCTGCACCATCTCGGCCGCCCGCCTGATCGCCGAGGCCAGCGGCCTGGGCTCCTCGACGGGCAGCGGCGCGTCCAGCTCCGGGTCGTACAGGCAGGTGCCGCGCTGCACGTCGATCGGCAGGTCGATGAGGACGGGCCCCGGCCGTCCGCTCCTGGCGACGCGGAACGCCTCGCGGAAGATCCACGGCGCCTGCCCCGGCTCCTTGAGCTGCACCGCCCACTTGGTGACCGGCTTGGCGATCTCCACGATGTCGACCGCCTGGAAGGCCTCCTGGTGCAGCTTGCCGGAGGCGGCCTGGCCGGTGACGCAGATCATCGGGATCGAGTCGGCCATCGCGGTGTACAGCCCGGTGATCATGTTGGTGCCGGCCGGTCCGCTGGTGCCGATGGTCACCCCGACGTTGCCGGTGGCCCTGGCCCAGCCGTCGGCGGCATGCGTGCCGCCCTCCTCGTGGCGGACGGTGATGTGCTTGATCGAGCTGTGCTGGAGCGCCGCGTACAGCGGCAGGATCGCCGCCCCCGGGATGCCGAAGACGGTGTCGACCCCCTCCGACTCCAGCACCCTCACGACGGCTTCCATGCAGGGAATACGGTTCATGAGTTGAGCCTCTCGATGACCTTGAGCAGGGCGGAGTGGTCCAGCGCCCCGTGTCCCTGGGCGCGGGCGGCGGCCACCAGCTGGGCGACCTGGCCGGTCAGCGGGAGCGCGAGGCCCGCCTCGCGGGCGGCGGCCAGCGCGATGCCCATGTCCTTGTGGTGCAGGTCGATGCGGAAGCCGGGGGCGAACTCCCGCGCCACCATGCTGCGGCGCTTCAGCTCCAGGATCCGTGAGCCCGCCAGGCCGCCGGCGAGCACGTCGAGGCCCTTGCCGGGGTCGACGCCCGAGGCTTCGAGGAGCACGATCGCCTCGGCGACCAGGCCGTAGATCCCGCCCACCACGAGCTGGTTGGCGGCCTTGACCGTCTGCCCGGCGCCCGAGGGGCCGACGTGCACGATGGTCTTGCCCACCGCCTTCAGCAGGGGCAGCGCCCGCTCGAAGTCCTGCGGGTCGCCGCCGACCATGATCGACAGGGTGGCGTCGATCGCGCCCTTCTCGCCGCCGCTGACGGGCGCGTCGAGCGATCGGATCCCCTGGCCCGCGATCCAGCGGGAGGTGTCGGGGCGGATCGTGCTCATGTCGATGTAGAGCAGGTCGGGGCCGCCGTGGTCGACGATCGTCGGCGCCACCTGCTCGACCTGGGGCGAGTCGGGCAGCATCGTGATCACCGTGTCGGCGCCCTTGACCGCCTCCGCCACGCTCCGTGCCGCGTGGCCGCCCCGGTCGACCAGCTGGTCGACGCGGTCCTGCGTGACGTCGTACCCGGTGACGTCGTATCCGGCCCTGACGAGGTTGGCGGCCATCGGGCTGCCCATGATCCCGAGGCCGATGAAGGCGATGCTCATCGTGTCCTCCAGCTGAACGGGTCGGGAGAGGTGTCCTTGTACTCCAGGCCGACGTGGCCGTCGTAGCCCTCCAGGGCGCGGAGGATCTGCTGGTACGGCATGCGCCCGCTGAACGGCTGCCCGCGTCCCGGATCGTCGGCGATCTGCACGTGCCCGATGCGCCCGGCGTGCCGCTCCAGCACGGCGAGCACGTCCTCGCCCATGCGGTGCAGGTGGTAGAGGTCGGCCAGGAAGGCGATGTTCCGCCGCCCGGCCGCGTCGATCACCGCGAAGGCCTGGGCGGAGGAGGTGATCGGGTAGCGGGGGTTCTCGTGGGAGTTGAGCGCCTCCACGACGACCGTCGCCCCGATCCCGGAGGCCGCGTCGGCCGCCGCCGCGAGGTTCTCCCGCGCGAGCTCGGGGTCGGCGCCCGGCCCGTTGCCGTACAGGGCGTTGAGCACCCGGCAGCCGAGCCGCTCCGCCCAGCCGACCGCCACGTCGATGTTGGCCGTGAACCGTTTGGAGCTCGCCGGGTCCGACAGCAGTCCGCGCTCGCCCGCGGCCATGTCGCCGGCGTCGAAGTTGAGTCCCACCAGACGCACGCCGGCGTCCTCGATGGCCCGCTGCAGGGCGTCGAGCTCGCGGTCGGGCGGCTCGGGACCGTCGAAGGGCCACCACAGCTCCACGGCGTCGAACCCGGCCGCCGCGGCGGCGCGCGGGCGTTCCAGGAGCGGCAGGTGGGTCAGGAGGATGGAGAGGTTGACGTCGAACTTCGGGCCTGTCATCGGGCCGCCGCCGAGAGGACCGAGCGCATCAGCCTGGCCGTCTCCGACGGGGTGCCGCCGACCCGGACGCCGACGGCCTCCAGCGCCTCCTTCTTGGCCTGGGCCGTACCGGAGGAGCCCGAGACGATGGCCCCCGCGTGCCCCATGGTCTTGCCCTCGGGGGCGGTGAAGCCGGCGACGTAGGCCACGACGGGCTTGGTGACGTGGGAGGAGATGTAGGCGGCGGCGCGTTCCTCGGCGTCGCCGCCGATCTCGCCGATCATGACGATGGCGTCGGTGCCCGGGTCGTCCTGGAAGGCCTGGAGGCAGTCGATGTGGCTGGTGCCGACCACGGGGTCGCCGCCGATGCCGACGGCGGTGGAGAAGCCCAGGTCGCGCAGCTCGTACATGAGCTGGTAGGTCAGCGTGCCGGACTTGGAGACCAGGCCGATGCGCCCGGCGGTGGTGATGTCGGCGGGGATGATGCCGGCCGACGACTGGCCGGGTGAGATGAGCCCGGGGCAGTTCGGCCCGATGATGCGCGTGCCCGAGGCGGTGGCCAGGGCGCGGAAGCGGATGGTGTCCTGCACGGGTACGCCCTCGGTGATGACGACGCACAGCGGGATGGCGCCGGCCACGGCCTCGGCGACCGCGGCGTGCACGTGGCGCGGCGGCACGAAGACCACGCTGACGTCGGCTCCGGTCTCGGCGACGGCGTCGGCGACCGAGGAGTGGACGGGGACGGTGCGCTCGCCGAAGTCGACGACCTGGCCGCCCTTGCCGGGGGTGACGCCGGCGACCACGTCGGTCCCCGCGGCCAGCATGCGGGCGGTGTGCCTGGCGCCCTCCGAGCCGGTCATGCCCTGGACGAGGACGCGGCTGTCCTTGGTGAGGAAGATGGCCATCACGAGCCTCCAGACAGAGAGGCCGCCAGGGAGGCGGCGCCGTCCATGGTGGGGACCTGCCGTACGGCGGGGTGCCGGGCGTCGCTGAGGATGCGCCGTCCCACCTCGGCGTTGTTGCCGTCGAGCCGGACCACGATGGGCCTGGTGACCTCGCCCAGCGAGTGGAGCGCCGTGACGATGCCGGTGGCGACGGCGTCGCAGGTGGTGATGCCGCCGAAGACGTTGACGAGCACCGAGCGCACGTCGGGGTCGGACAGGATGATCTCCAGGCCGTCGGCCATGATGCGGGCCGAGGCGCCGCCGCCGATGTCGAGGAAGTTGGCGGGCGCCGCTCCGGCCAGGGCGACGACGTCGAGGGTGGACATGACCAGCCCGGCGCCGTTGCCGATGACGCCGACCGAGCCTTCCAGCTTGACGTAGTTGAGGCCGCGCGAGCGGGCCCGGTCCTCCAGGGAGGAGGCCGGTTCCGGCTGCGGCCACGAGTGCCGGAAGGCGGCGTTGTCGTCGAGGCTCACCTTGCCGTCGAGCGCGACGACGCGCCCGTCGGCGGTCGAGATCAGCGGGTTCACCTCCACCAGCAGGGCATCCTCCGCGACCATGACCTCCCATAAGCGGTCGAGCACCTCGCCGGCGGCCTCGGGCAGCCCGGCCGCCGCGGCCAGCACGGCGCCGTCCACTCCCGCCTCCGGGTCGACGGGCACCCTGATCAGGGCGCCGGGGTCGCTCACGGCCAGTTCCTCGATCTCCATACCGCCCTGGGCGGATAGCATGGCCAGGAATCCGCCCGAGGCCCGGTCCACGAGGAAGGCGGCGTAGTGCTCCTCGAAGGGCACGGTCGCCTCCTCGACCAGGACGGCACGGGCGATGTGGCCCTTGATGTCCATGCCGAGGACACGTTCCGCCTCGTCGGCGGCCCCGGCCGGGCCCGCGGCGGTCCTGATGCCGCCCGCCTTGCCGCGTCCACCGGTCTTCACCTGGGCTTTGATCACAACGGGTACGTTCAGCGATGCGGCGATCTCCTGCGCCTGCGTGGCGGTGACGGCCACGCCGCCGGCGGGGACGGGGATGCCGTGCCGCCGGAAGAGTTCCTTCGCCTGGTACTCGAACAGGTCCATTCGAAGCCTCCTTTGTAGACGGTATACCGTATGGAATATGCGCCGTCTAGGTCTCGACAAGGAGAGGCCCGATGGTTATTCCATACAGTATGGAGAATGCAATCAAGGACTGGCGCGGCCGTACCTACCTCCTCGGCCCCGTCCCCGCCGACCGCCGCCGCATGTTCTGGCTCGCGTGGGCTGCCATGGCCGCCGTCGGGCCGCTCCAGTACGGCTACGCCGCCCTGCTCGCGGGCGGGACCATGACTCCGCTGGTCGTCTGGGTGATCTGCCAGGCGGCCACCGCCCTGCCCGCGCTCCGGCTGGTACGCAGGGGCACCGTGAGCGTGCGCGCCGCCCTGGCCGCCGGGAGCGTGCTCAGCGGCCTGGGCCTGGGCGCCCTCGCCCTCTCGACGGCGGACCCGGGGGCCGCCTCGCTCATCGTGCTCGCCGGATACGGCGTGCTCGGCGGTGCGGGCGGCGGCCTGGTCTACGCCGTGTGCACCGAGGTCGTCTCCTGCTGGTACCCCGACCGCCCGGCCACCCGGGTGGGCCTGGTGACCGGCGCCTTCGCCTACGGCGCCGCGCCGCTGGTGTGGTGGGCGAGCCTCGATCCGGCCGCGGGCGCCGCCGCCTTCACCGCCGCCGCGCTGCTGGCCCTCGTGGTGATCGCCGCGGCCGCGCGCCACCTGCGCCTGCCTCCCGCGTCGTGGTGGCCGCAGACCGTCGACCCGCGCGCCCGCGCCCTGGACAAGGTGATCCTGCGCCGCACCCCGAGCGCCGCCCGCCAGTTCTCGCCCGCCCAGGCGCTGCGCTCGGCGACGCTGGCCAAGCTGGTGCTGATCCTGGTGTGCGCGGGCGCCGTGTCGCTGTTCGACGTCGTCGTGGTCGCCGGGTCGGGGTCGTGGGGCGCGCTGGTACTGCTGATCACGCTCAACGGGGGCGGGCGCGCCGTGGCCATGCGGGTGTCGGAGCGGTTCGGCCGCCGCCGGGTGCTCGGGGCCGTGCTCGTCTGCCTGGCGGCGGGTCAGCCGCTGCTGGGCGCCGGGATCGCGGGCGCGGAGGCGGGCGGGGCGGCGCTCTGGCTGGGCACGATCCTGGCCGGACTGGGCGGCGGCGCGTTCTACCCGCTGGTGGCCCGCCAGGCGCACGACTACTTCGGCAGCGACCGCCACCTGCACGCCACCGTCTACAGCACCAAGGCACTCGCGGGGCTCGCGGCGGCGGCCCTGGTCGCCGGCGGCGCGCTCCCGGCTGCCGGGGCACTGGCCGCGGTGGCGCTTCTTGCGTGCGTACGGCTGCGCGCGCCGCGTCTGCCTGCCACGATTCCCGTGTGACGAGCCTCACCAGCCAAGTGTTTCTCACAAACTGTATGCTGTAGGCAGTCGACGACAAACCGTTAAGTGGGGTCATGTGATGTTGGTGTCGGACCAGGCCAAGATTCCCCGCCCGGCCACGCTGCGCGAGAGCGTCATCGAGGCCATCCAGGAGCTGATCGTCTCCGGCCAGCTCAAGCCGGGTCAGCACCTGGTGGAGAGCGAGCTGGCCGAACTGCTCGGCGTCTCACGCCAGCCGGTGCGCGAGGCCTTGCAGCAGCTCAGTGGCGAGGGCTGGGTCGATCTGCATCCAGGGCAGGGCGCCTTCGTGCACGTGCCGACGTTGCAGGAGGCCGACCAGTTGCTGGCCGTACGCGCCCTCCTGGAGACCGAATCGGCCCGCCTGGCCGCACTCAACGCCAGCCCCGAGGGCGTGCAGGAGCTGCGCGACCTGTGCCTGCGCGGCCGCGCGGCCGTGGAGGCCGACGACGTGGAGGCCGCGGTGGCGACCAACTCCGCGCTGCACGCCCAGGTGGTCCTCCAGTCCGGCAACAAGGTGCTGGCCGAGCTGGCCGCCCAGGTGGCGCGCCGGGTGCGGTGGTACCACACGCCGGTGGCACGGCAGCGCGGCATGACCTCATGGGACGAGCACCAGGCGCTCATCGCCGCCATCGAGGCGGGTGACGCCGACCGGGCCGCGCACATCATGCGCGAGCACACCGAGCACACCCGCTCCTCCTACATGGAGCAACGCGCGGGCGAGCCGGTGGAGCCGGTGCAGAAACCGGTGCGCCGCCGCAGGCCGCGCAGCATTTAACGTCCTCCAGATTGGCCCGTAACACCTCGGGCAGAGAATGAATCCATGAATGCCTTACTGAGATTTCTCCGTTCCGATCCTGCCGGTGCGCCCGCGGACGGGCGGGCGCTGGGCCTGGGTCTGAGCGCCGCCTTGCGCAAGCACTACTCGGCCGAGGAGGCCGACCGCTACCTGGAGGTGTGGAGCGCCGCGGCAGAAGGCCGCGGGCAGGCGACTCCTCGCCCACCCGCGGCCTGATCAACGCTCGGCCGGCTGTGCCTGCCTGTCCTTGCGCGACTTCAGCAGGCTGAGCACCGTGGTGACGGCCAGGGTGCCGACGATGACCCCGAGCGAGACCACGATCGGGATCTCCGGCGCCCACGACACGCCGTCGTGGTGCAACGCCTCCATGATGAGCTTGACGCCGATGAAGGCCAGCACCACCGACAGGCCCTTGCTGAGATAGACCAGCCGGTCCAGCAGCCCTCCGATCAGGAAGAACAGCTGGCGCAGGCCCATCAGGGCGAAGGCGTTGGCGGTGAAGACCAGGTAGGGCTCCTTCGTCAGGCCGAAGATGGCCGGGATGGAGTCGAGCGCGAACAGCAGGTCGGTGGTGCCGATGGCGACCATCACGATCAGCATCGGGGTGACCATGCGCCGGCCGAGGTGCACCGTCAGCTTGGCGCCGTGGTAGGTGTCGGTGGTCGGCAGCACCCTGCGCACGGTGCGCAGCGCGATGTTCTCGGAGAACTCCGCCTCCTCCTCTTCGTGCCCGATCAGCTTCCACGCGGTGTAGATGAGGAAGGCGCCGAAGAGGTAGAAGAGCCAGTCGAAGCGGGTGATGGCCTCCGAGCCCGCCGCGATGAACGCCCCGCGCATCACCAGCGCCAGGATGATCCCGATGAGCAGCACCTTCTGGCGGTACTGCCTGGGCACCTGGAAGCGGCTCATGATGAGCAGGAAGACGAAGAGGTTGTCGACCGACAGCGAGTATTCGGTGATCCAACCGGCGAAGAACTCCCCGCCGTGGGCCGGTCCCGACAGGACCAGCAGGCCGACGCCGAAGACGACCGCCAGGCCGACGTAGAAGCTGACCCAGCCCACGCACTCCTTGAACGACGGTTCGTGGGGGTTGCGGGCCACCAGGTAGAAGTCCAGGGCCAGGATCAGGCAGAACCCCCCGATCGTGGCCAGCCAGATCCAGGTGGGCAGGTTCAACGGCTGATCCTCCTTGCCTGCTGTACGTAGGAATCGAGAAGCGCGGCCGCCCGGGGGTTGTCACCTGCCCGGCGCAGCAGCCAGTGCGGCATGATCCGCTCGTGCATCCAGATGAAGCCGATCGCGAAGCCGACGCTGACCAGGGCCTGGTAGGCCAGGAAGAGCAGGACCCCGTCGCGCATGCCCAGGCCCGTCAGCGACTCCTGGATGAGCCGGGCGACGGGGAAGGCGAGCATCCAGTACAGCCCGGCGGGCCCGAACGCGCCGGGGCGGAAGAAACCCTTGCCGAGCAGCGTGCCGTACAGGCCGCCGAAGATCGCGAGAGGTACGGCCAGCACCAGGCCGGAGGGCTGCCCCACGAGGAGGGTCAGCCCACCGGCGATGGCACCGGCGACGGCTCCGATCAGCACCCCGGGAAGGGCGAGTTCGAGGCTGTGCCGTAGGTTCATCAGCCCACGACCACGCCGAAGGCGAACAGGCTGTAGAACAGCATGCCGAGGTAGAACACCGCTCCGAAGCCGATGATGGCGTTGGTCCACCACTTCGGCCTGATCGGCTTGGGCAGCATGCGGTTGTTGACCAGCAGCAGCGTCACGCAGTAGGCGCCCATGGCGAACGTCGACAGGAACGCCAGCGTGTCCAGGATCCCGCTCGGTCCGTCGGCCGGGCCGAACAGCAGGATCAGGATGCCGAAGATGATCACGCCCCACAGGAAGCCCGCGTACAGGTAGGACATCTTCACCTTCTTCGCCCCGGGGACGAAGTTGTGGGTCATGTCCGCCTGGCCACGCGAGAAGGAGTCGAACAGTCCCAGCGTGGCGTTGAGGCCGATCAGAGCGATGAAGCCGAGGAAGATCGTGCCGAGCACCGCGCTGCCCGCCGAGGCGACGGCGTCGGACATGGCGCTCAGCGCGACCTCGCGGTCGTCACCCTGGATGGCGGTGCGCACGGCCGGGTTCTGCCGCACCGCCGCCTGCGCGATCACCGTGAAGGAGATCGTGACCAGCATGGTGATGCCCCAGAACAGCAGGAGGGCGTCGAAGGTGACCCAGCGCCGCCAGCCCCTCCACTTGGCCATCTCGGCCGGGTCCTCGGTGTCGAACATGAAGCCGCGGGAGGGCATCTCCTCCTCTTCGCCGGCGTGCCTCAGGCCGCGCACCTTGGGGATGTGCACGCCCATGCCGGCGCCGGAGTCGCGCAGGTGCAGGGTGTACCACATCTGCTGCATGCCCGACGGGCCGGCGAAGGCGCAGGCGCCCACGATGACGGGGAACCACGCGGCCGTCAGCGCCTCGGACGGCAGGTAGCCGAAGGAGAACATGCCGGTGATCGTGGTGACCACGTCGCTCCAGGAGCCCACCATGGCCGCGACCACCGCGGTGCCCAGGACGAGAGCGCCGATGAGCAGGGACAGGACGTTCTCGAGAACGTTGTAGATCACCTTGGCGAGGCTGAAGACCACCCCCACCAGGATCAGGCCCGTGACGGCCGTGACCGTCCACGGTATGCCGGTGATCTCCTCGAACGCCGCCGCGCCCGCCGACAGGTGGCCCGGCCAGATGTAGACCAGGATCGCCACGACGAAGAAGAACCACATCAGCGGCTTGAACACTCTGGCCGCGCCGGAGAAGATGCTCTCCCCCGTCGCCATGGCGTAGCGGGCCATCTCCAGCATGACCACGGCCTGGAGGGTGACGCCGATCAGGAACAGCCAGCGGATCTCCGGCCCGAACAGCAGCACGAGCCTGGGCCACATGTACGACTCGCCCATGCCCACGCCGAGGGCGACGAGGAAGACGGTCGGCCCCAGGATGTGCACGGAGGGCGGCGCGTCTGGCAGTTTCCTGATGGGCATCGGCTCCAGCCGGCCCGCTTTCCATACTCGTTCTGCTTCAACCGGCGGCGCTACCACCGGTTCTTTCGACGTGTCCACTTACGGACCTCCTGGGGGGTTGGTTCTTCTGCGGCGCGGTTCCCCGAATTACGCCCCCACTGCGTCACGGCTCTAACGCAGCAATCCAGCAGCCCTCGCCCAGCGGTACTTGGCGCCAAGCACCGCCACAGGCTTCTCTGTCGTGTACGGATACGCGATGACGCCATGCTCGAACAGGTAGTCGCAGGCCTCCTCGACCTCGGTGTCCCCGGCCAGTGAGGCCACGACCGGCTTGTGGTTGCCCTTGGCCCGCTCCTCGCCCACGACGCGGGCGATCAGTTCGGCGAAGACCATGGGCGGGGTGACGATGGTGTGCCAGTAGCCCAGGACCAGCGCGTGGATGCGCTCGTCGGTCAGGCCCAGCCGCACCGTGTTCTCGTAGGTCGACGGCGGTTCGCCGCCGGTGATGTCGATCGGGTTGCCCGCCGCGCCGAACGGCGGGATGTAGGCGCGGAAGGCCTCGTCGAGGTCCGGCGGGATCTCCATCAGGGAGAGCCCGGCGTCGACCACCGCGTCGGAGAGCAGCACGCCTGAGCCGCCCGCGCCGGTGATGATGACGACGTTCTCGCCCTGGGGCGTGGGCATCAGCGGCAGCGCCCTGGCGTACTCCAGCATGTCGTTGAGCCCGGGGGCGCGCACGACGCCCGCCTGGCGCAGGATGTCGTCGTAGACCTTGTCGTCGCCCGCCAGCGCGCCGGTGTGCGAGCCGGCCGCCCGCGCGCCGAGCGCGGTGCGTCCCGCCTTGAGCACGATGATCGGCTTGTGCGGCACGACCTCGCGGGCGGCCGCGACGAAGCCGCGCCCGTCCTTGAGGTCCTCCAGGTGCATGGCGATGGCGCGCGTGTTGTCGTCCTGGCCGAAGAAGGTGAGCAGGTCGTCCTCGTCGACGTCGGCCTTGTTGCCGACGCCCACGATCGCCGAGACGCCCATCTTGGTGGTACGGCTGAAGCCCAGGATGGCCATGCCGATGCCGCCCGACTGCGAGGTCAGCGCCACGCTGCCCTTGACGTCGTACGGCGTGCAGAACGTCGCGCACAGGTTCTCGGGCGTGTAGTAGTAGCCGTAGATGTTGGGCCCCAGGATGCGCACGCCGTGCTTCCTGGCGATGGCGACGATCTCGGCCTGGCCCTCGTGGTTGCCGGTCTCGGCGAAGCCCGACGGGATCATGATGGCCCCGGCCACGCCCTTCTGCCCCGCCTGCTCC
Source organism: Nonomuraea soli (assembly GCF_013761175.1). GTDB lineage: Bacteria > Actinomycetota > Actinomycetes > Streptosporangiales > Streptosporangiaceae > Nonomuraea > Nonomuraea soli. The sequence continues at coordinate 514,082 of NZ_JACDUR010000001.1, read as the reverse complement.
AGCGCCCCGGCGACGAAGGCGGCGGGGATGGCGAAGACGGCGACGTCGATGTCGTAGGGCACCGCGGCGATCGAGTCGTAGGCGGGCAGCCCCATGATCTCGGGCGCCTTCGGGTTGATCGGGAAGATCCGCCCCTGGTAGCCGCCGTTGATGAGGTTGCGCATGACCGAGTTGCCGATCTTGCCCTGCTCGTTGGAGGCGCCGATGACGGCGATCGAGCGGGGTTTGAAGATGCGGGTCATCTGGCCGAGGATGACGTCCCTGCTCAGCCTCTCGCCTTGCGCGGGCCGCTCGCCGACGATGATCCGCACGTCCGCCGCGACGGCGCCCTTCGAGCTCGCGAACACGGGGTTGAGGTCGATCTCGATGATCTCCGGGTGGTCGTCGACCAGCCTGCCGACGCGCTCGATCAGATCCGCGAGCGCCTTCCTGTCCGCGGGCTCGGCGCCCCGGACACCACGCAGCACTTCTGCCGCTTTGATGTCATCCAGCATCGCAAGGGCATCATCACCCGAAAGCGGGGCAAGTCGGAAGGTCACATCCTTCAGGACTTCGACCAGGACACCCCCGAGGCCGAAGGCGACGACCTTGCCGAAGGTCGGATCGGTGACCGCGCCCACGATGACCTCGTGGCCGCCGCCGACGAGCTGCTGCACCTGCACGCCGTCGATGCGGGCGTCGGCGTCGTAGGCGCGGGCGTTGGCCAGGATCGTGTCGTAGCCCTGCCGTACCTCCTCGGCGGTCCTGAGCCCGACCAGGACGCCGCCGGCGTCGGTCTTGTGCAGGATGTCGGGCGAGACGATCTTCAGGACGACGGGCAGCCCCAGCTCGGTGGCGAGCGCCTCGGCCTCGGCGGCGGAGGTGGCCAGGCCCTCGCCCGGGGTGGCGATGCCGTACTGCTGGCAGATCGCCCGCCCCTCGGGCGCGGTCAGCGCGGTGCGCCCCTCCGCCAGGGCCTTCTCGATGATCTCCCGCACTAGATGACTCCGTTCGTCTTCAGCTCGGCCAGCTCCTCGGCGCTCACGCCGAGGGAGCCGTAGATGTCGGTGTTGTGCTCGCCGAGCAGCGGCGGCGTCCTGACCTCGACCGGCGAGTCCGACAGCTGCAGAGGGCTGCCGACGGTGAGGAACTCGCCGCGCTCGGGGTGGTCGACCGCGACCACGATGCCCTCGTCGCGCAGGCTCTCGTCCTCCGCCAGCTCCTTGGTCGACAGGATCGGGCCGCACGGGATGTTCTCGGCGTTGAGACGGTCGAGCACGCTCCACTTGTCGTGGTTGAGCGTCCACTCCTCGATCAGCTGGAACATCTTGTCCAGCTTGTTCAGACGCGCGTCGGGGGTCGCCCACTCGGGGTCCTCGGCCAGCTCGGGGCGGCCGATGATGGTCGCGATGGGCTTCCAGCCGACCGGCTGCACGATCACGTAGATGTAGTCGTTGGGACCGCCGGGCGCGCACCGCACCGCCCAGCCGGGCTGGCCGCCGCCGCTGGCGTTGCCGCTGCGGGGCACCTCGGCGCCGAAGGTCTTGTTCGGGTACTCCCGCAGCGGCCCGTGGGCCAGGCGCTGCTGGTCGCGCAGCTTCACGCGGCACAGGTTCAGCACGGCGTGCTGCATGGCGACCTGCACGCGCTGCCCCCGGCCGGTGGACTCGCGCTGGTAGAGGGCGGCCAGGATGCCCGCCACGGCGTGGATGCCGGTGCCGGAGTCGCCGATCTGGGCGCCGGTGGCCAGCGGCGGGCCCTCCTCGAAGCCGGTGGTGGCCATCGAGCCGCCCATGGCCTGCGCGATCACCTCGTAGGCCTTGAACCTGGCGTACCTGCCGGCGCCGAAGCCCTTGATCGAGGCGTAGACGAGCCGGGGGTTGATCTCCTGCAGGCGCTCCCAGGTGAAGCCCATGCGGTCGACCGCCCCGGGCCCGAAGTTCTCGACCAGGACGTCGGCCGACCTCACCAGCTCGGTGAACAGCTCCTTGCCGCGCTCGGACTTCATGTTCAGGGTGATGCTGCGCTTGTTGCAGTTGAGCATCGTGAAGTAGAGGCTGTCGACGCCCGGCTTGTCGCGCAGCTGCTGGCGGGTGATGTCGCCGGTGGGCGCCTCCAGCTTGACGACGTCCGCGCCCAGCCAGCCGAGCAGCTGGGTGGCGCTCGGGCCGGACTGCACGTGGGTCATGTCGAGGACTCGGACGTTTTCCAAGGCTTTTGTCATGGAAGGCCCCTACTTGTACATCGTCTGGTTCATGGTGCCGGGCGCGTAGACCTCGGGGTCCACCCATACGTTGATCAGCGACGGCTTGCCGGACTCGCGAGCCCGCCGGAGCGCGGGGCCGATCTCGGCCGGGTCGCCGACCTCCTCGCCGTAGCCGCCGAGCAGCTTGGCGAACTCGCCGTAGCGGATGTCGCCCAGCGTGTTGCCGATGCGGGCCCGGTCCTCGCCGTACTTGGCGGCCTGGCCGTACCTGATCTGGTTCATCGAGGAGTTGTTGCCGATGACGCCGATGAACGGCAGGTCGAAGCGGACCATCGTCTCGAAGTCCCAGCCGGTGAGGCTGAAGGCGCCGTCGCCGAACAGGCACAGCACCTCCTTGTCGCGGCGGGCCTGCTTGGCGGCCATCGCGAAGGCCATGCCGACGCCGAGCGTGCCGAGCGGACCCGGGTCCATCCAGTGGCCCGGCGACTTGGGCTGCACGACCTGGCCGGAGAAGGTGACGATGTCGCCGCCGTCGCCGATGTAGATCGTGTCCTCGGTGAGGAACTCGTTGATCTCGTGGACCAGGCGGTAGGGGTCGATCGGCTTGCTGTCGGAGAGCTGGCGCGGCAGGCGCTTGTCGTAGGACTGGGTCTCGACCGTGCGCAGCTCGTCCATCCAGGCCTTGCGCTTGGCGAAGGTGTCGGTGACCTTCGACGCCTGCAGGACGCTCGACAGGATGAGGCCGGCGTCGCCGACGATCCCCAGGTCGATGTCACGGTTCTTGCCGACGGTGCGGTAGTCGAGGTCGATCTGGACCACCTTGGCCGTCGGGCTGAGCCGCTTGCCGTACCCCATGCGGAAGTCGAACGGGGTGCCGACGATGATGATCAGGTCGGCCTCGGTGAAGGCGTAGCGCCGGCTGAGCTGGAAGTGGTGGGGGTCGCCGGGGGGCAGGGTGCCGCGCCCTGAGCCGTTCATGTAGGCCGGGACGTTCAGTCCCCTGACGAAGTCGATCGCGGCGTCGGTCGCGCGGCAGGTCCAGACCTGGCTGCCGAGCAGGATGCACGGCTTCTCGCTGCGCTGCAGGAGCTCGGCCAGCTTCTCGATCGCCTGCGGGTCGCCCTGCTGCCGGGTGGAGGCCCGGTACTGGCCCGCGAGCGGGATGCGGGCCTTGTCGAGCGGGACCTTGGCGTCGAGCACGTCGCGCGGGATCTCCAGGAAGCTCGGGCCGGGAGCGCCGTGGTAACACTCGCGGAAGGCCATGGAGACGATGTCGGCGATGCGCTCGGTGCTCGGGACGGTGGCGGCGAACTTGGTGATCGGGGTCATCATGTCGACGTGCGGGAGGTCCTGCAGCGAGCCCATCTTGTGCTGGCTCAGCGCCCCCTGACCGCCGATGAGCAACATCGGGCTCTCGGCCCGGAAGGCGTTGGCCACGCCCGTGACGGCGTCGGTCGTGCCAGGACCCGCCGTCACCACCGCGCAACCGGGTTTGCCGGTGATGCGGGCGTACCCATCGGCCGCATGGGCGGCCACCTGCTCGTGGCGGACGTCGATGACCTCGATCCCCTCGTCCACACAACCGTCGTAGATGTCGATGATGTGGCCGCCGCAGAGCGTGTAGATCACGTCCACGCCCTCGGCCTTCAGGGCCTTGGCTACGAGATGACCACCGGAGATGGTTTCCGACATGGGAGCGACCCTTCTGTCTTCCGCATACTGCATACCGTATGAGGGCTATGGTTACCCTCATGTGAACCGCGTGTCTAGACCTTTCTCGGCAACTCGAGGAGCTCGGCCTGCTCGCCGTCCCAGCCGGGAGGCACCACGGCCAGGGCGTCCGCCAGGGCGGCTCCCCACAGGCTGGCGGGGCCGTCGTGGCCGATCGGGACCGCGCCACGGCCCGTCCTGCGCACCGGGACCAGCCGGGTGTCCCGCGCGTGCGCCCGCACCGGTCCCGCCAGGGCGGACAGCTGCCTGGACGGGCCGCGCAGGAGCGGCACGAGCAGGGTCATCGCCGCGCCGAGAGCGGCGAACGGATTGCCCGGCAGACCCACCACGAACGGGCCCGCCCCTGGACCCGCCCCCGGCAGGCGGGCCAGGAGCTGGGGATGGCCCGGGCGCACCGCCACGCCGTCGACCAGCACCTCGGCGCCGAGCTCCGCGAGCACCGCGCGCAGATGGTCGGCGGGTCCCTTGGAGGAGGCGCCGCAGACCACGAGCACGTCGGCCTCCTTCGGCGCCCAGCGGCCCTCGCCCCTGACCGCCCAGCCCGTCAGTGCCCTGGCCAGCGCCTCCCGCCCGTCGGGCAGGCGCAGGCGGCCGGAGACGCGGCCGCCCGCCCACTCGACGAGGCCGGGCAGGAACGGGCCGATGGCGTCGCGCACCCTGCCGTGGCGTGGCAGGCCTTCGTGCACGACCTCGTCGCCGGTGACGAGCACGGCGACGTTGGGTCGCGGGCGGACGGGCAGCGTGTCGTGGCCGAGCCCGGCGGCCAGGGCCAGCACCACGGGCGTGACCTCGGCCCCTGCGCCCAGGACCACCGCGCCGCGCTCGACGTCCTCGCCGCGACGGCGGATGTGGGGGCGACGCGAGGGCTCCCGCTCGCCTACGACAGCACCCAGGAACGGGCGACCTCGCGGGTCCTCGCCCTGGTCACGCCGGTCGTGGGCCGGCTCGTCCTGGTCGTGGGTGTTCTCGCCGCGGCTCGTGTGTTCGTACGGCACGACGCGGTCGGCGCCGCGGGGCACCGGGGCGCCCGTGGCGATCTCGACGCAGGCGCCCGGCGGCAGCGGCCTCTGGTACGGCTCGCCCCCGGCCAGCACGTGCCCGGCCACCCGCCAGGGCCCCTCGCCCGCCACGGCGTACCCGTCCATCGCCGCCACGTCCACGCCCGGTAACGCGACGAGGGCGCGCAGCGGGGCGGCCAGGCGGCAGCCGTACGCCTCGGCGAGCGGCACCTCCACGGCGACCGGCGTCAGAGCGGCCCCGGCCGCGACGGCGGCCTCCCTCGCCTCCGCCCATGACATCGCGTGCCCTTCCACGGCGGGCGCACCCGCCGGGACCTCGGAAGACGGCCCGGCGCGCTCGCCGTGACCCGCAGCCGACGCCTCCGCCGGAAGCCGACGTGTATCAAGTCCAGTCCCGACAACAGTCATGGGCGACTCCTTGACCGGCATTTTTCCATACTGTATACCGAATGCACAATCCGACGCGAGAACGGAGCGCAGCATGAAGGTCGCTGTTCTTGGCGCCGGCGCCATCGGCGCGTACGTGGGAGCCGCCCTGCACCAGGCCGGAGTCGAAACACATCTCATCGCCAGAGGCCACCACCTGGAGGCGATCCGCCGCCACGGTGTGCGGGTGCTCAGCCCCCGGGGCGATTTCACCGCCCACCCCCATGCCACCGACGACCCAGCCCAGGTCGGCCAGGTGGACCACGTCTTCCTGGGCCTGAAGGCGAACGGCTACGCCGCCGCCGGCCCCATGATCGAGCCGCTGCTGCACGAGGCCACGAGCATCATCGCCGCGCAGAACGGCATCCCCTGGTGGTACTTCCACGGCCTGCCGGGGCCGTACGAGGGCTACCGCATCGAGAGCGTCGACCCCGGCGGCACGGTGACCGCCGCCCTGCCGCTGGAGCGCGCCATCGGCTGCGTCGTGTACGCGGCCACCGAGATTGAAGAGCCCGGCGTCATCCGCCACCTGGAGGGCACCCGCTTCTCCATCGGGGAGCCGACCGGCCTGCCGACGGACAGGTGCCGGGAGTTCTCCGAGGCGATGGTCGAGGGCGGGCTGAAGTGCCCGGTCGAGCCCGACCTGCGCAAGGACGTGTGGATCAAGCTGATGGGCAACATCGCCTTCAACCCGATCAGCGCACTGGCCCGCGCCACCATGGCCGGCATCGCCCGCCACGAGGGCACCCGCGAGCTGGTCATGGCGATGATGCGCGAGACCGTCGAGGTCGCGCGCCGGGTCGGGTGCGACCCGGGCGTCTCCGTCGAGCGCCGCCTGGCGGGCGCGGAGAAGGCGGGAGACCACAAGACCTCGACCCTTCAGGACCTGGAGAAGGGCAAGCCGCTCGAACTGGACGTGCTGCTGGCCGCGGTCGTGGAACTGGCCGACCTGACCGGGGCCGAGGTGCCCACCCTGCGTGCGATCCACGCGGTGAGCGACCTACTCAACGAAAGTCTCATACCGTAGGCTGTATACAGAATGGAGGGATCATGAGCTATGACCGCCTGACCCGTCCACTGGTGCGTGAGGACGGCGTGCTGCGCGAGGCGAGCTGGGAGGAGGCGCTCGACAGGGCCGCCGAAGGCTTCCGCCGCAATATCGAGGCACACGGGCCCGACTGCTTCGCGATGTTGTCGTGCGCCCGCTCGACCAACGAGATGAACTACGTGGGCCAGAAGTTCACCCGCGTGGTGGTGGGCACCAACAACGTGGACTCGTGCAACCGCACCTGCCACGCCCCCAGCGTGGCGGGCTTGTCGGCCGTGTTCGGCAGCGGCGGAGGCACCTCCTCCTACCAGGAGGTCGAGGACACCGATGTGATCGTGATGTGGGGTTCGGCCGCCCGCAACGCGCATCCCATCTTCTTCCACCACGTCTTGAAGGGGTTGAAGAAGGGCGCGCGGATGTTCGCCGTCGACCCCCGGCGCACCGGCACCGCCCAGTGGGCGCACCGGTGGCTCGGGCTGAACGTCGGCACCGACATCCCGCTCGCCCATGCCGTGGCCCGCGAGATCATCCACGCCGGCCTGCACAACAGGGCCTTCATCGAGCGCGCCACCGCCGGCTTCGAGGAGTTCGCCGCCTCCGTCGAGCCGTGGACCCTCACCGTCGCCGAGCAGGTCACCGGCGTGCCCGCCGAGGCGATCAGGGAACTGGCCCACACCTACGCCCGCGCCGACCGGGCGCAGCTGGTGTGGACGCTCGGCATCACCGAGCACCACAACGCCACCGACAACGTGCGCGCCCTGATCAACCTGTCCCTGCTCACCGGGCACGTCGGACGCTACGGCTCGGGCCTTTCTCCCCTGCGCGGGCAGAACAACGTGCAGGGCGGCGGCGACATGGGCGCCATCCCCAACCGCCTGCCGGGCTTCCAGGACATCCTCGACCCGACCGTCAGGACCCGTTTCGAGCAGGCGTGGAACATCGGCATCCAGCCGAGGTACGGCCTCAACCTCACCCAGATGCTGGAGGGCATGGCCGAGGGCGAGGTCACCACCTGCTACCTCATCGGCGAGAACCCGGTGCAGTCGGAGGCCGACTCGCTGGCCTGCGTCAAGCGCCTGTCGATGCTCGACCACCTGGTCGTGCAGGACATCTTCCTCACCAAGACCGCGCAGATGGCCGACGTGGTGCTGCCCGCCAGCGCCGCGTGGTGCGAGGCCGACGGCACCTTCACCAACAGCGAGCGCCGCGTGCAGCGGGTGCGCAAGGCGGTCGAGCCGCCGGGCGAGGCGCGCGACGACATCTGGATCATGTGCGAGATCGCCCGCCGCCTCGGCCACGACTGGCACTACGACGGCGCGGAAGAGGTGTGGAACGAGCTGCGCGCCCTGTCGCCCGCCCACCAGGGCATGAGCTACGAGCGGCTGGCCGAGCTGCAGGGCATCCAGTGGCCGTGCCCGTCGCTGACCGAGCTCGAACCCCCGTACCTGCACGGCCGGTTGTGGACCGAGAACCCGGGCCCGCCCGCGCCGTTCGGCATCCTCAGGCACTCCCCGCCCGTCGACCTGCTCGACGAGGAGTACCCGCTGCGCCTGACGACCGGGCGCCGCCTCGACTCCTACAACACCGGCGTGCAGTCGTCGGGCTTCGCCTCTCCCCTGCGGCGCGGCGAGACCATCGAGCTGTGCCCCGAGGACGCCGTGAGATTAGGCGTCGTGGAAGGCGAGGAGGTCCGCATCACCTCGCGGCGCGGCTCGGTGATCGCGCCCGTCTACATCGACCCCGCCCTGCGTCCCGGTCTGGTCTTCATGACCATGCACTTCCCCGACGAGGTCGACACCAACGCCCTGACCATCGAGGCGACCTGCCCGATCGCGGGGACGGCCGAGTTCAAGGCGGCCGCCGTCCGGGTCGAGAAGCTCGTGGCGGTGAGCTGATGGACATCCGTCTGCGCGGCGTCGAACCCGCCGATGAGGAGCGCGCGGCGGTCGACGCCCTGCTCGGCCCGCCCGCCTCCGCATGGGAGGGCGGGGCTCGCACCGAGGCCGATCTGCGCTTCGCCACCCGCGCCGAACCCGCACGCGACCTGCTCCTGCCCGCGCTCCACGCGGTGCAGGACCGGGTCGGGTGGATCAGCGAGGGCGCGCTCGACTACATCTGCCGCCGCCTGACCGTCCCGCCCGCCGAGGCGTACGGCGTCGCGTCGTTCTACTCGCTGCTGTCGCTGGAGCCGCGCACACCGCGCGTGCTGCACGTCTGCACCGACCTGGCCTGCGCGGCGAACGGCTCCGCCGGCGTACGGCAGCGCGTCGAGGCCGAGCTGGGGCCGCCGGGCACGACCTGGGTGGACAGCCCCTGCCTCGGCCTGTGCGATCGGGCGCCCGCCTGCCTGGCCCTGACGGCCGGTGAGCGCCCGTCGTGGGAGATCGACGCGCCCGAGGTGACCCCGGTGCCGCAGCGCGGCCAGGCCGGGCTGACCCTCCTGCGGCGGGTCGGCACGGTCGATCCGTCGAGCCTCGACGACTACCGGGCCACCGGCGGCTACGCGGCCCTGCGCAGGGCCTTCGAGCTGGGCCCCGCCGGGGTGATCCGCGAGGTCACCGACGCGGGGCTGGTCGGGCGGGGCGGCGCCGCCTTCCCGACCGGGCGCAAGTGGGCGGCCACGGCCTCGCAGCCCGACCATCCGCACTACCTGGTGTGCAACGCCGACGAGAGCGAGCCGGGCACCTTCAAGGACCGCGTGGTCATGGAGGGCGACCCGTACGCGCTCATCGAGGCGATGACGATCGCGGCCTACGCCACCGGGTGCGCCAAGGGGTACCTCTACATCAGGGGCGAGTATCCCCTGGCGACCGCCCGGTTGTCGCACGCGATCGCCACCGCCCGCACCCGGGGGCTGCTCGGCGACGACATCCTCGGGCAGGGTTTCCGCTTCGACATCGAGATCCGCCGGGGCGCCGGCGCCTACATCTGCGGCGAGGAGACCGCGATCTTCAACTCCATCGAAGGCTACCGGGGCGAGCCGCGCACCAAGCCGCCCTTCCCGGTGGAGAAGGGCTTGTTCGGCAAGCCCACGGTGGTCAACAACGTCGAGACGCTGGTCAACGTGCTGCCGATCCTGGAGCGCGGCCCCGAGGCCTACCGGGCGGCGGAGCCGAAACTCTTCTGCGTGTCGGGCAACGTCGCCAGGCCGGGCGTCTACGAGCTCCCGTTCGGCGCCACCCTGCGCGAGCTCCTGGACCTGGCCCAGCCGACCGGGGACGTGCGCGCCGTCCTCATGGGCGGGGCGGCCGGATCGTTCGTCACCGACCTCGACATCACGCTGACCTTCGAGGGCACCAGGGCCGCCGGCACCACGCTGGGCTCCGGCGTGGTGATGGTGCTCGACGAGAGCGTCGACCTCAAGGGCATCCTGCTGCGCATCGCCGAGTTCTTCCGCGACGAGTCGTGCGGCCAGTGCGTGCCCTGCCGGGTGGGGACCGTGCGGCAGGAGGAGGCCCTGCACCGGCTGTCGAAGCGCGTCACCTCCGACGACCTGGTGCTGCTGCGGGAGGTCGGGCAGACCATGCGCGACGCCTCCATCTGCGGCCTGGGCCAGACCGCGTGGAACGCCGTGGAATCGGCCATCGACCGCCTGGGAGTGTTCAAGTGATCCCGCTGCAGCCGCCCCGCCGCCTGATCGACGTGGAGATCGACGGGGAGGTCGTCCGCGTCCCCGAGGGCTCCACGATCCTGGACGCCTGCCGTACGGCGGGCAAGGACATCCCGACGCTCTGCCACGGCGACACCCTCACGCCCAAGAACGCGTGCCGGGTGTGCGTGGTGGAGGTGGAGGGCTCGCGCACGCTCGTGCCCTCCTGCTCGCGCAAGGCCGAGACGGGCATGAAGGTCGCCACCTCGGGCGAGCGCTCGACCTCCAGCCGCAAGGTGGTGCTGGAGCTCCTGGCGTCGTCGGTCGACCTGTCGACGACGCCCAGGGCCAAGGAGTGGATGGCCGAATACGGAGCCGACCCCGCGCGGTTCGGCGAGGAGGCCGCCAGGGTCGAGCAGCCCGTGAAGGTCGACAACGAGCTCTACGTGCGCGACTACAACAAGTGCATCCTGTGCTACAAGTGCGTGGACGCCTGCGGCGACCAGTGGCAGAACACCTTCGCCATCGCCGTCGCCGGGCGCGGTTTCGACTCGACGATCTCGACCGAGTTCGACGCCCCGCTGACCGACTCCGCCTGCGTCTACTGCGGCAACTGCGTCGAGGTCTGCCCCACGGGGGCGCTGTCGTTCAAGAGCGAGTTCGACATGCGCGCCGAGGGCACCTGGGACGAGTCGCGGCAGTCGCAGACCACGACGATCTGCAGTTACTGCGGGGTGGGCTGCAATCTCACCCTGCACGTGCAGGACAACAGGATCGTCAAGGTCACCTCCCCGCACGACAACCCGGTCACCCACGGCAACCTGTGCGTGAAGGGACGCTTCGGGTATGGCTACGTATAGAGCGCTGCGCCGCCCGGTGCTGAAGATCCGCTCCGCCGTACCCTCGCGGCGGATCGATCACCTGGCCGCCGAGGAGCCGCTGGAGATCCGCCTCGACGGCACGCCGCTGACCGTCACCATGCGCACCCCCGGCGACGACTTCGACCTGGCCGCCGGCTTCCTCGTCAGCGAGGGGGCCGTCGGCTCGGCGGGCGACATCTCCTCGATCCGCTACTGCGCGGGGGCGACGGCCGAGGGGCTGAACACCTACAACGTCCTGGACGTACGGCTGGCGCCGGGCGTGGCGGCGCCGGCGCCTCGCAACTTCTTCACCACCTCCTCGTGCGGGGTCTGCGGCAAGGCCTCGCTGGAGGCGGTGAGCACGGTCGCCAGGTGGAGCGTCCGCGACGACCCGATGAGGGTGGCGCCCTCGCTCGTCATCGCGCTGCCCGACCTGCTGCGCTCGGCCCAGCGGGTGTTCGACAGGACCGGCGGCCTGCACGCCGCCGGGCTGTTCGCCCCGGACGGCACGGCGCTGTGCGTCAGGGAGGACGTGGGTCGGCACAACGCGGTCGACAAGATCCTCGGGTGGGCGGCGCGCGAGGACCGGCTGCCGCTGTCGGGGACGGTGCTCATGGTGTCGGGGCGCGCGTCGTTCGAGCTGGTGCAGAAGGCGGTGATGGCGGGCATCCCGATGCTCGCCGCGGTCTCGGCGCCCTCCTCGCTGGCCGCGGAGCTCGCCGCCGCCGAGGGGCTGACGCTCATCGGGTTCCTGCGGGGGGAGTCGATGAACGTCTACGCGGGCGAGCAGCGGATGGAGGTCGATGAGCGCGGGCGCGAGAGCGCGTAGACGTCACCCCGGGCACGGGCCACGGCTCGGCCCGCGCACGCCGACCGGGGTGATGCGGGATGCCGTCCGGCGTGTCCCGGCCCCCGGCGGCCGAGCGGCATCCCACCATCGTCGATTTTGACAACCGTTTTCATTTTGCCGCATACTGGTCGGCATGATGTCAGGAAATTTCCGTCTGCGTGCCGCTGGTTTGCTCGCCGTGGGCACCCTCCTCGCCACGACAGCCTGCGGCACCGGCGCCGCTGAGACCACCGGCGCCGGCGAGGTCGTCACGGCCCTCTACCCGCTGCAGTGGCTGACCGAGCGGGTCGGCGGAAGCGACATCACCGTCACCAACCTCACCGCTCCCGGCGTCGAGCCGCACGATCTGGAGCTCACCCCGCAGCAGGTCGCCGAGATCGCCGGGGCGCAGATGGCCGTCTACATCAAGGGCGTGCAGCCCGCCGTCGACGAGGCCATCGAGCAGCACGCGACCGACAGGAGCTTCGACGCGGCCACCGCGGTCAAGACCCTCGAAGCCGCCCACGAGGAAGGCCACGAGGGCGAGACCGAGGCGGAGCACGCCGAGCACGAGCACGAGGTCTCCTACGACCCGCACATCTGGCTCGACCCCTCCCGCCTGGCTACCGTCGCCACCCAGCTCGGCGACAAGCTCGCCGCGGCCGACCCCGCGCACGCCCAGGGCTTCAAGGACCGGGCCGCCAAGGCCGCCGCCGAGCTGACCGCGCTCGACGCCGAGATGGCCAAGGGCCTGGGCACCTGCACGAGCAAGACGCTGGTCACCAGCCACGAGGCGTTCGGCTACCTGGCCGACCGCTACCAGCTCAAGCAGGTCGGCATCACGATCGACCCGGAGAGCGAGCCCTCCCCCGCCCGCCTGGCGGAGGTGGCGAAGCTGGCCAAGGACGAGAAGGTGACTACCATTTTCACCGAGACCCTCGTCAGCCCCAAGGTCGCCGAGGTGCTCGCCGGAGAGGTGGGGGCCAAGACCGCGGTGCTCGACCCCCTGGAGAGCGGGCCCGAGCAGGGCGACTACCTGTCGGCCATGCGCGCCAACCTCCAGACCCTGCGGACCGCACTGGGATGCTCTTGACAGACACGACTTTCGCGATGACCGGCGGCCAGGTGACCCTGGACCGCCGTCACGTGCTTCGCGGCATAGACCTGACCATCTGCCCCGGCGAGGTGGTGGCCGTGCTCGGCGCCAACGGCTCGGGCAAGTCCACCCTGATCAGGGCGCTGCTCGGGCTGACCCCGCTGTCGGCGGGACAGACTCTGCTGTACGGCACGCCGCCCGCCAGGTTCCGCGAGTGGTGGCGCGTCGGCTACGTGCCGCAGCGCCTGCAGATCGGCGGCGGCGTGCCCGCCACGGTCCGCGAGATCGTCGCCTCCGGCCGGATCGCCCGCCAGAAGCGGCTGCGCTTCACCAGCGCGGCCGACAAGCTGGCCGTGACCCGCGCCCTGGAGGCCGTGGGCCTGTCAGGCCGGGCAGGCGACCGGGTGCAGGACCTGTCGGGCGGCCAGCAGCAGCGCGTGCTCATCGCCCGCGCGCTGGCCGGCGAGCCCGACACCTTCGTCATGGACGAGCCGACCGCGGGCGTCGACGCCGAGAGCCAGCAGCTCCTGGCCGACACCCTCAAGTCGCTGGTCGCGGCGGGCAAGACCATCGTGCTCGTGGCCCACGAGCTGGGCCCGCTGGAGCCGCTCATCACCCGCGGGGTGGTGGTGCGCGACGGGCTGATCGCCCACGACGGGCGGCCGCCGCAGCCCGAGGGCGAGTGCGCCCGCCCCGGCCACGAACACCTGCACCCCCACACGGGCGAGCGCGAGCCCGGCAGCCCGCTGGAGAGCTGGCAGGTGAAACCGTGAGCGTTTCCCGAGCCTACGAGACCACCCAGGTGACACCGTGATCGAGCTGCTCAAGCTGCCCTTCTTCCAGCAGGCCCTGGTGGCCGCGCTGCTGGTGGGCCTGTGCGCGCCCGCCGTGGGCACCTTCATCGTGCAGCGCCGCCTGGCCCTGCTCGGCGACGGCATCGGCCACGTGGCGCTGACCGGTGTGGCGCTCGGCTTCCTCACCGGCACCGCCCCCGTCGTGACCGCGATCATCGTCAGCGTCGCCGGGGCGGTGGCCATCGAACTGGTGCGCGCGCGGGGCCGCACGACCGGCGACGTGGCCCTGGCGCTGCTGTTCTACGGCGGCATCGCGGGCGGCGTGCTGCTCATGGCCATCGCGCCAGGCGGCAGCAACGCCAAGCTCAACTCCTACCTGTTCGGCTCGATCGCCACCGTGGCCGCCGAGGACCTGTGGATCATCGCCGGCCTGGCCGTGGCGGTGATCGGCGTCGTCGTGGTGTTCGGCCGCGAGCTGTTCGTCCTGTGCCAGGACGAGGAGGTGGCCAAGGCCAGCGGCCTGCCGGTGCGTTTCCTGTCGATGGTGATCGCCATCACCGCCGCACTCACCGTGGTCATCGCCATGCGGGTCGTCGGCCTGCTGCTGGTCAGCGCGCTGATGGTGATCCCCGTCGCGACCAGCCAGCAGTTCACCAGCGGCTTCCGGGCGACCATGGGGCTGGCGATGGTTTTCGGCGTGGTCGCCGCCGTCGGGGGCCTGCTGAGCTCTACGCTCTCTGCGAAGGTTCCCCCCGGTGCGGCGATCGTCCTGGTGTCTCTCGCCGGATTCGTTCTGGCGCTCGGACTGGGTAGATTCGTTCGCCGCAGAAAGGAGTCCGCAGCATGAGCAGCCGCCGCGATGCCGTCCACGACATCCTGCGCAGCAGCGCCAGCTTCCGCAGTGCCCAGGATGTCTACGCCCAGCTGCGTTCCGACGGCGCGAAGATCGGCCTGACCACCGTCTACCGAGCGCTGCAGGCGCTGGCCGACGGCGGGATGGTCGACGTGCTGCGCACCGACGACGGCGAGTCCGTCTACCGCGCGTGCACCACCGACTCCCACCACCACCACCTGGTCTGCCGCCAGTGCGGCAGCACGGTGGAGGTCGCCGGGCCCGACGTCGAACGCTGGGCCGAGGCCGTGGGCGCCGAACACGGCTTCACCGAGGTGACTCACACGGTCGAGGTCTTCGGCACCTGCGCGGAGTGCTCGGTCTCACGCACCTCGCGCTGAGCCCGGCGCGAGCCGTAGAGCACGCCGAGCACGATCACCGCGCAGCCGCCGAGCTGCAGCCACGAGGGCCGCTCCCCCAGCAGCACCGCCGACAACGCCATCGTCGTCATCGGCTGCACGAGCAGCAGCAGCGCTGTCAGGGCCGCCGGCTGCCTGGGCAGCGAGTACGTGATCAGCAGCCAGCCGATCAGCTGCGGCCCGAGCGCGAGCAGCAGCAGCCAGCCGTGCGCGGGCCACGAGGGGGTCAGGTCGGCGCCGCCGAAGAGCGGGCTGAGCGCCACGATGGCCACCGCCGCCACGGTCGTGGCATGCGCCAGCGGCCCCGCCGTCCGCTGCGGGGCGGCCTTCATGAGCAGCAGGAAGGCCGCGTACGCCAGGGACGTGGCCACCCCGGTGAGCACCCCGAGACCCGGGTCGCTGCCGTAGGCGGCGCTGTCGAAGATCCCGGAGATCAGCACGACGCCGCCGAACACCACGGGCGTCGCGATCATCAGATTCCTGCTCGGCCGCTCGCGGAAGATCGCCCAGGCGGCGAAGGCCACGATGAAGACCTGCAGGTTGCCCAGCACGGTCGCCAGGCCCGCGCCCACGTAGGCGATGGTGTGGTGCCAGAACAGCAGGTCGAGCGCGAACAACACGCCCGCCGACCACGACAGCCACAGCCCGCGCCGCGGCATCGGCCCCAGCCGGCGCCGCTCCAGCCAGGCCAGCAGGACCATGGGAGGCACGGCGTAGGCGCAGCGGTAGAACGCCGAGGTGGCCGGCGAGACGTCGGCCAGCCGTACGAGCAGAGCCGACGTGGAGATGATCAGCGCGCCTGCCACCGCGATGGCCACGGTACGGCGATGTGCACTCACAGAAACCCCCGATGGCCTACCGCAGCGATAGTCTTCACGCTAGGACCGGCCGCAGTCAGGAGTCAATATGCCGTTTGGCCATGACATGGTGCATTCGCTGGGCACCGTGGTCTCGCTGGTCAACACCTCGCCGGCGACCTCCGCGGGAGAAGAGCTGCTCGACCTCGACGAACTGCGCGCCCTCGTCGACGCGCGCGAGATCAGCGGCATCGGCGAGCTCACCCAGCGCGACCTCGACCAGGCACGCCGGGTGCGCGACGCCTTCCACGAGATCTTCTCCGCCACCGACCGGGCCGACGCCATCCGGCTGCTCAACGCTCTGCTCGAGGGCACCCGCATCACGCCGCGCCTGGCCGAGCACGACGGGCACCCGGTGCACGTCCACTACTTCGCCCCCGGCGCCGCCCTGGCCGAGCACCTGGCCGCCGACTGCGGCGTGGCCCTCGCCCACCTGCTGGTGGAAGACGAGTGGGAGCGGCTGCGCACCTGCTCGGCGCCCGACTGCGAGCGCGTGTTCGTCGACGAGTCGCGCAACCGGTCGCGCGTCTACTGCGACAGCCGCACCTGCGGCAACCGCATGCACGTCGCCGCCTACCGCGCCCGCCGCCGCGCCTGACGGGAACGCGGCCCTTCGCCCCTTTCGTTGGAGCGGGCGTGGATCTCGAAGAGTGCGCGGCCCTCGTCCGGCGCGGCGACCACCTCCGGCGGCAACGAACCGCCGCGACCGACCAAGCCGACGAGGTACGGCGGGCGATCGCCGAGCTCAAGCGCCGGGTAACCGAAGAGGAACGCGACGTCGCGCGGCTCGAGAGCGGGTTCAGCGGGTTCCTGGCCGGGCTGACAGGCTCCCGCGACGAGAGACTCACCCGCGAGCGCGCCGAAGCGCTGGCCGCGTGGCAGCGCCTCGCAGGCGAGACGGAGAGACTGGCCGGTCTCCTGGAGGATCTGGCAGGCATCGAGCGGGAGCTGGGGCGGCTCGGCGACGCCCATGCCGCCTACCCGGCGCTGCTGGCCGCCAGGGAGCGCGACATCCTGGAGCGCGGGGAACCGAATGCCGCGCGGCTGGCGGAGCTGGGCGTCCTGCTGACCGACGTGGGCGAGGCCATCCGCGAGCACGACGAGGCCCGCCAGGCCGGGCTCGCCGCGCAGCGCGAGGTCGCCGCGGTGCTCAAGCTGCTCGACTCGGCACGAAATCTCTCCGGCTGGGACATGCTGGGCGGCGGCCTCGTCGCGGACGCGTTCGAGCACGACCGGCTGAAGCAGGCGGAGCGGGCCGTGTGGAAGGCCCAGCGGGCGCTCGACGTCTTCGCCCGCGAGCTGGCCGACCTCGGGATCCGCGCCAAGCCGACGTTGCCCGAGGTCGACACGCGGTGGTTCGTCGACACGTTCTTCGACAACATCATCACCGACGCGATGAAGCACGACCGCATCAAGCAGACCCAGCGGGGCGTGCAGGAGGTCGCGCGCTGGGCCGAGCGCATGCTCGCCGCGATCGTCAACGGCCGCGAGGCCGCCGCCCGGGACCGGCTGCGGCTGCTGAGCGAGCGCGAGCGGCTGCTCGTCTCACCCGGAGCGGACTAAGCGTGCCGGAGCAGCGTCAGCCGAGCTCCTGGAGCGCCTCGCGGGCGGCGTCGGCCACCGGCCGGCGGGCGCCCTCCTCCCCCAGGGTGAGCACGTGCTGCAGCGCCAGCGCGTACGCCACGTCGAACGCGTCGTCCGCCGCCACCTTGAGGTCCGGCTGCACCCCGGTGCCCTCCCAGTTGGTGCCCGTCACCGGGTTGACGGCCCGGCCGCTGGGCACCGCCGACTTCAGGTGCGGCCCGATGTAGTAGCGCGTCCCCGGGTGGGCGCCGCCGCGGGTGGTCTCGCCGACGAGGGTCGCCCGCGACCGCGACTGCAGGTTGTAGGAGAACTCCTCGGCGCCCGAGAAGGTGTACGCGCTGGTGAGCACGTAGACCGGCTTCTCGCCGCCGTACCTGGCGCCGGGCACGTAGGGCAGCGTCCAGTACTGCTCGGTGGTGTCGCTCGCGCGCCAGTACAGCGAGTTGAGGTGGGTGGGCTCGTCGAACAGGTAGCTGCACAGCAGGGCGATCATGTCGGGTGAGCCGCCGCCGTTGCGGCGCAGGTCGACGATGAGCGCGTCGGCCTCGGCCACCAGGGTCATGGCCGCGGTGGCGCGCTCGCCCGCGAGCCCGGCGTCGTAGAGGCTGCGGATGTCGAGCAGGCCGACGTTGCCCGCGAGGAGTTCCACGCGGGCGAAGCCGTACGCGCTGAGCGCGGCCTGCTGGCGGTAGGCCTCCATGTCGAAGGCGTCGTGCTCGGGCACGACGTCGACGCTGTGGACCAGCCGCAGGTGCTTGTCGCCGTTGACCGACTGCAGGTCGCGGGTGACGGCCTCGGCGAACGCGGCGTCGTCGTCGAGGCCGGTGTAGGTGCCTTCCGCGATGCGGCCGCGCAGGACCGCCACGATCTCGTTGGCCACGTCGGGGAAGACGTAGTGGTCGGACACCTGCGAGCAGAGCTGGTCGAGCTGGTCGTTGCGCGAGGTCATGGGGGCAACCTTCTCACCGGGTGCGGCCCCGCCGCATCCCGGATTTATCCGGCGACCTCGTTCGGCACGGCCCCGCCGTACCGCCTGTCGCGCTTGGCGAAGACCTCGCAGGCCTCCCACAGGTCGCGGCGGTCGAAGTCGGGCCACAGGCGGTTGAGGAAGACCATCTCGGCGTAGGCCGACTGCCAGAGCAGATAGTTGGAGAAGCGCTGCTCCCCGCTGGAGCGGACGAACAGGTCGACCTCGGGGATGTCGGGTTCGTCGAGGTAGCGCGCGAAGACCTTCTCGTTGACCTTCCTGGGGTTGACCCTGCCGTCGGCGATGTCCTTGGCGAGCTTGAGCGCCGCGTCGACGATCTCGGCCTGTCCGCCGTAGTTGACGCAGAACTGCAGCGTCAGCTTGCGGTTGTCCCTGGTCATCTCCTCGGCGGTCTCCAGCTCCGAGATGACGCTCTTCCACAGGCGTCCTGGCCGCCCGGCCCAGCGCACGCGCACGCCCATGGCGTGCAGTTCGTCGCGGCGGCGGCGGATCACGTCGCGGTTGAAGCCCATGAGGAAGCGCACCTCCTCGGGCGAGCGCTTCCAGTTCTCCGTGGAGAAGGCGTAGGCGCTGAGGTACGGCACGCCCAGCTCCAGGGCGCCCTCGATCACGTCGAACAGGGAGGACTCGCCCGCCTTGTGCCCCTCGGTGCGCGGCAGGCCGCGCTGCTTGGCCCAGCGGCCGTTGCCGTCCATGACGATGGCGACGTGCCGCGGCACCAGATCACGCGGGATCGGCGGCGGGGTCGCGCCGGAGGGGTGGGGGGTCGGCGGGCGGTACTTCACGTGACGGGCTCCCTTTCTACGTGTCGCAGAGAGCGTATGCCGTGTTCGAGGTGCCATTGCAGGTAAGCGGCGACCAGACCGCTGCATTCGGCCCGGTGCCGCTTGTCGGAGACGTCGGCGCTCGCCCAGTCGCCCTTGAGGAGCGCGCCCATCAGCGTGAGGGTCTCCAGGGCGGGCACGGCGGAGCCGGCGGGCCTGCACGGCCCGCACACCGCTCCGCCGGCGACGATGGCGAAGGCGCGTACGGCGGGAGCCTGGCATCTGGCGCACTGGTGGATCGCCGGAGCGTATCCGGCGACCGCCAGGGAGCGCAGGAAGAACGCGTCGAGCACCAGGCGTGCCTCGTGGCTGCCGTCGGCGAGGGTGCGCAGCCCGCCGACCAGGAGCAGGAACTGCTTGAGCGCGGGTTCCTTCTCGCCGTGGGTGAGCTTGTCGGCGGTCTCGAGCATCGCGTGCCCGGCGGTGTAGCGGGGGTAGTCGTGCGCGAGCGCCTCGCCGTACGGGCGGAGCGTCTCGGCCTGGGTGATCACGTCGAGTGTGCGTCCGGTGTGGAGCTGCAGGTCGACGTGGGTGAACGGCTCCAGGCGCGCGCCGAAGCGCGAGGTGGTGCGGCGCACGCCCTTGGCGACGCCGCGAACCTTCCCTGTGCGTTTTGTAAGAATTGTGACGATGCGATCGGCTTCGCCCAGTTTGGAAGTGCGCAGCACAACGCCTTCGTCACGATACAGACTCACCTGCGTATTCTATGGAATGCGGCGCCCCCAAACCTCGAATGCACGGGCTTTACTCAAGGCTCACTAGACTTTGACGACTGCCCCGTCCTTCGCCCCCCTCCGAAAGGGAGACATGCCTCGCGTTGTCCTGCTGGGCTCCTCGCCCGGCCATGACGCCGCCCCGACCGGCCTCCGGCTGACCGCGCTGCCCGGCACCCCCACCGTCGCCGAGCGCCTGCACAGCCAGGTCCTCTCCCTGGACCCGCAGCCCGCCACCGTCGCCCACGGCGACGTGGCCACCATGCTGCGCGCCCTGGCCGATGTCGCCGAGGCCGCCACCGAGAACCTCCTGATCCTGCCCGACAACTCCGTCGTCCACGACGAGCTGCTCTACCAGCTCCACAAGGCCAAGCGTGCCGCGCAGGCCCTCGTGGTCAAGGAGCCTCGGCCGGAGACCAACGGCGAGGAGACCGACGAGATCCCCATCGACGAGGCGGCGCCGGAGATCGGCGACCGCACCCTCGAAGGGCTCATGGTCCGCACCCGCGCGGGCAGGTCCAGGGTGATCTCGGTCGGCACCGCCCACCACGCGGTGACCCGGCCCAACACCGTCCTCCTGGGACCGCTCCACCTCAACGTGCGCCACGCCCCCGTGCTGGCCCAGACCTGCCGCGAGCTGGCCGAGCTGACCCACCTGTTCGGCCCGGAGGACGACCTGATCCAGATCGTGGTCTTCGGCCTCGTGCGCCAGGGCGTCTCCGTCGGCATCCGCGGCCGCCGCGACCTGTTCTTCCGCCGGGTCACCACCCAGGCGGAGGCCAACGAGGCGAGCGCCGAGATCGGCGGCATGGACGAAGACCGGGCCAGGCTCAACAACGCGGTCAAGGGCGCCGACGGCTTCTTCACCACCTACTTCGTCAGCACCTACTCCCGCTTCATCGCCCGCTGGGCGGCCAGGCGCGGGCTGACCCCCAACCAGGTCACGCTGATCTCCATCGCCCTCGGCGTGGCCGCCGCGGCCTGCTTCGCCACCGGCGAGCGCCTGGGCATGGTCGCGGGCGGCATCCTCATCTACTTCGCCTTCGTCTTCGACTGCGTCGACGGCCAGGTCGCCCGCTACGCCCGCAAGTTCGGCGTGCTCGGCGCCTGGCTCGACGCCACCTTCGACCGGTTCAAGGAGTACGTCGTCTTCGCCGGCCTCGCGGTCGGCTACGTGGTCACCGGCCACGGCGACGAGATCTGGACCCTGGCCATGGCCGCGATCGGCCTGCAGTCGATCCGCCACCTGCTCGACTTCTCGTACGGCGCCGCGAGCCGTCGCAAGCCGCCCAGGCCGCTGCCCACGCTGGAGCTCACCGCTCCCGACGACCGCCCGCTGCGCAAGCAGCTGGAGATCCGGCGCAACGAGCGCAGTGGCGGCATCCGCGGCCTGCTGAAGATGTGGACCAAGGCCGGCAGGTACAAGTCCGTCCACTGGGTCCGCAAGATGCTGGTCTTCCCCATCGGCGAGCGGTTCGCGGCCATCGCGATCACCGCCGCCTTCTTCGACGCCCGGATCACCTTCCTCACGCTGCTGATCTGGGGCACCGTCGCCGCCTGCTACTCCCTCTCCGGTCGTCTCCTGAGGTCGCTCGCATCATGATCACCCAGCCGCAGGCCCTGTCCACCGACACGCCCGACCCCGACGAGGAGCGCCGCAGGGTCCAGACGGCGCGCCTGCTCGCCTACCGCGACGACGGCCCGCTCGTCCACGCCCTGGCCCCGCGCCTCGGCAAGGGCCTGCCGCCCGTCCCCACGCTGCTGGTCGCGGTCGTCGCGGTCATCGGCCTGGCCGTGGCCGGGCAGCTCACCTCGGGCTTCTGGCTCCTGGTCCCGTCGCTGATCGCGCTGGTCCTGGTGCTGCCGACCGCCGCGCGCGACCACCTGGGCCGCTTCGACTGGCTGACTCCCCCGCTGGTGCGCGGGCTGGAGTTCCTGATCATCATCCTGGTGGGCCTGGCCGCCGACGCGCCGCGCTGGCTGCTGTTCGTCCTGCTGTACGTGGTCGGCTACCACACCTACGACACCGTCTACCGCACCCGCCAGAGCATCTGGCCGCCCGCGTGGGTCTTCCACGCCGGGCTCGGCTGGGAGCTGCGCCTGCTGATCATCGGCGTGGCCGCGGCGGCCGGGCAGCTGACGTGGGTGCTCGCGGTGCTCACCGCCTACCTGCTGGTGCTCTTCTCGGTGGAGAGCGTCTACAGCTGGGTCAAGCTCGACAAGGCCTCCGCGCAGGCGGGCGCCGACGCCGAGCAGGACCTGGAGGCCTCCCCCGAGGAGGTCCAGGAGGCCAGCACCGGCGAGGCCGACAAGGGCTGACACCTCGGCGTCTCCACGCGGCCCCCGTCCCTCACCAGAGGGCGGGGGCCGCGTTGTGTCCGCATCTGCGAGGGGTATCGGCGACACGGCTTGCATCCGCGCGTGCCGATCGGTGATCGTGGGCATGAGGGGCCGTGACGAGGAGGGCGCTGGTGGAGCAGATCGATCGTCGTGCCGAGGGCCTGACGGCGCTGTCCGGCGACGTGCGCGCCCCGGCCTGGCTGAGCGTCGCGACGTTGCGGGCGATGCCGCAGCGGGAGCTGACGGTCACCTTCGAGTGCCGCAGCTCGGGGCCGAGGCGTCACTCTTTCACCGGCCCCCTGCTCATCGACGTGCTGCTGGCCGCCGAGCCGCTCTTCGCGTCGGGCGACCGCAGAGACCGGCTGAGGTTCCTGGTCACGGTGCTCGGGCGCGACGGGCACCGGGTGGTGCTGTCGTGGGGCGAGATCGACCCGGAGTTCGGCAACACCGCCGCGCTGCTGGCCGTCAGCATCGACTGCCAGGAGCTCGACGGGCGCGGACCGCACCTGGTGATGCCGGGCGACCGGTGCGGGGCACGGCACATCGGCGAGGTCACCGACATCAGGGTGATCTCGGCCGACTCCCTGTGGGAGTGAGCCCATCGGCGTTCAGGCCGGGTAGGCGTGGGTCTCCGTGGCCTTGACCGAGGCCCAGATCTCCTGGCCCGGCGTCAGGTCGAGCTCGGCGACGGCCGCGGGCGTGATGTCGGCGAAGGCGGTCACCGGCCCGGTCAGGTGCACGCGCATGTTGTCGCCGTGCCGTTCGACGCCGTCGATCCTGGCCTGCCAGACGTTGCGCGGGCTGCCGTCGGGCCGGGTCCGGTAGAGCGCGACGGCGGCGGGAGGGAAGGCGACGAACACCGGCCCCTCCATCGTGTCCGCCGCGCTGAGCAGCAGATCGCCCACCGTGACCCGGTGCCCGTCGGCCACCCCGCGATACAGGTTCAGCCCGACCAGCCTGGCCACGTAGTCGGTACGCGGCCGCCGGGCGACCTCGGCCGGGACACCCTGCTGCACGACGGAGCCGTTCTCGACGACCACGAGCCGGTCGGCCAGCACCATGGCGTCGAGCGGATCGTGGGTGACCAGGACGGTCGCCCCCTCGAACCCCGCCAGGTGGCGGCGCAACTGCGACCTGACCTCCAGCCTGGTATGCGCGTCCAGGGCGGCCAGCGGCTCGTCCAGCAGCAACAACGCCGGCCGTACGGCAAGCGCGCGGGCCACGGCGACCCGCTGCGCCTGCCCTCCTGACAGCCGGCGCGGCCTGGAGGAGGCGTGGCCGGCCAGCCCGACCTGCTCCAGCAGGGCGGCAGCCGTACGGCGAGCCTCGGTCTTGGAGACGCCGCGGCAACGCGGCCCGAAGGCGACGTTGTCGAGGGCGCTCAGGTGCGGGAAGAGCAGGTAGTCCTGGAAGACCATGCCGATGGGGCGCTGCTCGGCGGGCCGGGTGTGGATCGCCTGCCCGTCGAGCACGATCTCGCCGCGAGTCAGCGGGATCAGCCCCGCCAGGGCGCGCAGGGCGGTGGTCTTGCCGGCGCCGTTGGGCCCGAGCAGCGCGACGACCTCGCCCGGGGCGACGTCGAGCTCGATGTCGAGGGTGAAGGCGGGCCGGGTGACCACCAGGTGCGCCTTCACGACAGCCACCGGTCGCGCAGGCTGGCCAGGATGATCACCGAGACGGCCAGCAGGACCAGGCTGAGCACGATCGCCGCCTCGGGCTCGGTCTCCAGCGCCAGGTAGACGGCCAGGGGCATGGTCCGCGTGGTGCCGGGGAAGTTGCCCGCGAAGGTGATCGTCGCGCCGAACTCACCCAGCGCCCGCGCCCAGCACAACACCGCCCCCGCGACGACGCCCGGCATGATCATCGGGAGGGTCACCCGGCGGAAGACCGTCATCCTCGACGCTCCCAGGGTGGCGGCGGCCTCCTCGAAGCGCCGATCCGCGCCACGCAGGGCACCTTCGACGCTGATGACCAGGAACGGCATGGCCACGAACGCCTCGGCGACGACCACCCCGGCCGTGGTGAAGGGCAGGGTGACGCCGAACGTGCTCTCCAGCCACTGGCCGATCAGGCCGCGCCGTCCCAGGACCAGCAGCAGGGCGACGCCGCCCACCACCGGGGGGAGCACCAGGGGGACGGTCACCAGCGCCCGCACCAGGCGGCGGCCGGGGAACTCCACCCTGGCCAGCAGCCAGGCCAGGGGCACGCCGAGCAGGAGGCAGACGGCGGTGGCGATGGTGGCGGTGACCAGGGAGAGCCGCAGGGCCTCCAGCACCTGCGGCTCGGCCAGGCGCTGCGGCAGGGTCGACCACGGGGCCCTGACCAGCAGACCGGCCAGGGGCAGGACCAGGAACGCCAGCCCGAGCACGGCCGGCACCACCAGCATCCACGGCAACCGCCCGGCCTTGAGCCGCCCCGGTTTGAGCTGCCCGGGTTCGAGCCGCCCGGCTGCCGCGTCGGCTCCGGCCGGGCCGCGTTCCGCGGACGACCCGCCAGGCTCGGGTGTGCCGGGCGCACCGGGTGGTCGTTTGTCGGGACCTGCCACCGCGTGTCCCCTCACACCTGGCCGGCGCCGCGATCGTGAGCGGCGGCGCGGTCGTGACCCGTGGCGCGGTCGTGACCCGTGGCGCGGTCCTGTCCTGTGGCGCGGTCCTGTCCTGTGGCGCGGTCGTGGCTGGGGAGTTCGACGACCACGTTGGTGGACTTGATCACCGCCACGGCCACCACCCCCGGCTCCAGCCCCAGCTCGTCGGCGGCCTGGCGGCTCATGAGCGACACCACCCGGTGCGGACCCGCCGCGATCTCCACCTGCGCCATCACCGCGTCGCGGATCACCTCGGTCACGATCCCGCGGAAGCGGTTGCGCGCCGAGGACCGTACGCCGTCCTCACCGGCGCCCACCTGGGAGCGGGCGAAGGCCGCCAGGTCGGCGCCGTTGACCTGCCGGTGGCCGTGCTCGTCGCGTTCGGCGGCCAGCCTGCCCGCGTCGACCCACCGGCGCACGGTGTCGGCGCTGACCCCCAGCAGGGCAGCGGCCTCGCTGATCCGGAACGTCGTCACAAGCCCTCACCACACCTTTCGCACATGCGAGCCTAGACGCCCATCCTGCCTCGTATGGGCGGCCGTGGCACACGGCGCCCCCTGGCGGGCCATGACAGGTCCGGATCCCGCCAGCGCCCCCGTGGTTGCGGGGCGACCATCGAGGTATGGAACTCAAGGTCAGAGCTATCCACCCGGATGTGGTGCGAACGTTGCTGGAGACGGACGACGCGGGACGCCGGCCGGTGGTCAAGGTGGACGAGGAGGGCGGCAGCCCGCTGCGCTGCTGCCTGACGAAGGCGCGGCCGGGCGAGCGGGTGGCGCTGCTGTCCTACGCCCCGCTGCGCAGGTGGGCGGCGGAGACCGGCGTGGATCCCGGCGCCTACGACGAGGTGGGGCCGATCTTCGTGCACGCGGAGCCGTGCGAGGGCACGCGGGAGGCGGGCTGGCCCGCGGCGCACACCGCGCACCGCATGATGCGGGCCTACACCGCGCAGGGCACGATCGCCGGGGGCGAGTACCTGGCCAAGGGCGAGGACCCCGAGGTGGCGCTGAAGGAGCTCTTCGAGGATCCGGGCGTGGCCGTCGTGCACGTGAGGGCGGTGGAGTTCGGCTGCTTCCAGTTCGAGGTGCGCAGGGCGAATTGACGGTGGCGCGTCCTACACTGCGCGGATGACCGCCGAATTCGATCTCGACCTGGGCGAAGGCCGGATCCTGCACGTCTACGACACGCGGACGGGCGAGATCCCGGTCTTCTGGCACCACGGCACCCCCAACATCGGCGCCCCGCCGCGGCCGCTGTTCCTTCCCGGGGTGCGCTGGATCTCCTACGACCGCCCCGGCTACGGCGGTTCGACGCCGAGTCCGGGCCGCGACATCGCCTCGGCCGCGGCGTACACCGAGCGGGTCGCCGCCGAGCTGGGCCTGGAGCACTACGTGGTGATGGGGCATTCGGGCGGCGGGGCCCACGCGCTGGCCTGCGCGGCGTTGTCACCGGGCCGGGTGCGGGCCGTCGTGAGCGTGTCGAGCCCGGCTCCCTACGACGCGGAGGGGCTCGACTGGTTCGGCGGCATGACCCCGTCGGGGGTGGCGTCGCTACGCGCGGCGGCCCGGGGCCGGGAGGCCAAGGAAGCCCACGAGGCGGTCGCGGAGTACGACCCGGAGATGTTCACGCCCGGCGACCACGCGGCCCTCGACCAGGAGTGGGCGTGGTTCGGCAGCGTGGTCGGAGCGGCGATGGACAACGGTCCTGGAGCCCTGATCGACGACGACCTGGCCTACGTCGCGCCGTGGGGGTTCGACCCCGCGCGGATCGCCGTTCCTACGCTGGTGGTGCACGGCGACCGCGACCGGGTGATCCCCGCCGCGCACGGCCGCTGGCTGGCCGGCCACATCCCCGGCGCGCTCGCGCGGACGGGCGCGGACGACGGGCACATCTCCATCCTGCGCACGGCCCCCGAGGCGCTCGACTGGGTGCGCGAGACCTGGGCGCGCGACACCTGAGTGCGCGAAGGCCGAGTGCGCGAAGACCGGGTTCACGAAGGCCAGGCGCACGAAGGCCGGGCGCGCGAAGACCGGGCGCGCGAAGACTGGTGACCAACGGCAGGGCCCCGGGTTGACTTTCGTCAGTGCCGGGGCCCCGGGGGTGATCCGTAGCTTCTTCCCCATGACGAAGAAGACCCTCACCACCGCACTGGCCGCCGCTTTGATCGCCGCGGGGACCGTCGCCGCCGCTCCCGCACAGGCCGCCGTCCAGCTGGAGATTCCCGCCGTGACCGGGCAGAGCCCGGTCGGGCGTGAGGTGCTGCACCTCGTGGACCGTGACCGGGTCGACCCGTGGACCGGGAAGGGCCCGCGCGAGCTGATGGTGTCGATGTACTACCCGGCCCTGCCGGGCGGCGGTGCGACCGCCCCGTACATGACCATCGAGGAGGCGCGCCTGCTGCTGAAGGGGCAGAAGCGTGACCAGCCCGGCGCGGCCGAGATGGTCAGCGCGACCAAGGTCAACGCGAAGGCCGGGGCCGCCCCGGCGCGTGGCCGCCACCCGCTGGTCGTGCTGTCGCCCGGCTTCACCCTGCCCCGCGGCCTGCTCACCGGCCTCGCCGAGGACCTGGCCAGCCGCGGCTACGTCGTCGCGGCCGTGGACCACGCCAACGAGTCGTACGGCACGGCCTTCCCCGGAGGCAGGATCACCACCTGCGTGGCCTGCGACAAGGTGAAGGAGGGCGGCCTGGCCGAGGTCGCCGAGGGCAGGGCCAAGGACGTGTCGTTCCTGCTCGACCGGCTGACGGGCCCCCGGTCCGCCTGGCCGTACGCGAAGATGATCGACAGGAGCCGCATCGGCATGGCGGGGCACTCCATCGGCGGCAACACGGCCGCGCGGGTCATGGCGGAGGATCGCCGGGTGCGCGCGGGCGTCAACCTCGACGGCACGTTCTTCACCCCGGTCGACGGCCTCAAGCGGCCCTTCATGATGGTCGGCACGCGCAGCGGCCACTCCCCCGGCGGCGTGGACGCCTCGTGGGACCGTTCGTGGCAGCGGCTCGGCGGATGGAAGCGCTGGCTGACGGTGAAGGACACCGGGCACCTCAGCTTCGTCGACCTGCCGGTGCTGGGCGCCCAGCTCGGCATGGTCGACCCGGCGGCGCCGCTGTCGGGCAAGCGCTCGGGCGAGATCCCGCGCGCCTACGTGGGCGCCTTCTTCGACCGGCACCTCAAGGGCGAGAACGAGCCGCTGCTCGACGCGCCCACGAAGGACAACCCCGAGGTGGCCTTCCACCAGCCGTAGGACATCACGCCGCGCGAGCGCGGGAGGCCGCCGACAGCAGGCGGGCTCCCGCGTTCCGCGCGGCGATGCCGTATCCGGTCGCGGGGACGAGCAGCCGGGACGCCGGGGCGACGAGGCGCTGCTTGGGGTCGGCCAGCACCCGGTGCCGGGTCTCGTAGGCACGGAAGGCGGCGCCGTGGTCGCGCGGATGCGCGGCGAGGGCCTCGGCCAGCGTGAAGGCCCCGGCCATGGCCAGGGTGGAGCCGTCGCCGAACAGCGACACGCACGAGGCCGCATCACCGAGCAGCACGACCCGCCCGGCGGACCAGGTGTCGAGGCGTACCCGGCTGACGGCGTCGAAGAACAGATCGTCGGCGTGCCGTACCTGCTCCAGGAGGTACGGCACGCGCCAGCCGGCGCCGGCGTATGCGGCGGCCAGGATCTCCTTGTGCCGCGCGGTGTCGCGGTGGTCGAGCCCGGGCACGGCGGGCGCGCGGTACATGAAGGCGGCCCCCGGCTGACCGGCGCCGGGATGAAGGGCCACGGCCCGGCCCGGCGTGTTGTGCATGGTCACCTCGGTGGGGTCCAGGTCGAGTCCGGTGATGGGCAGCGTGGCCACGTACATGCCCAGGTGGGAGGCGAAGCGCTCCTCCGGGCCGAAGGCCAGGCGGCGCACGGCCGAGTGCAGGCCGTCGGCGCCGACGACGAGGTCGAAGCGGCGGGGAGCGGCATTCTCGAAGGTCACCTCCACGCCTGAGGGGTCCTGGCGCATCGAGGTGATGGTGTCGTCGTAGAGGTAGCCGGTGTCGTCCTGGCCGGCCTCGGACAGGATGCGCGCCAGGTCGGAGCGGGGCAGCTCGATGTCGGACGGCGACATGCGCATGCCGGCGACCCGCCGGCCCTGGCTGTCGACGAAGGTCAGCCGGTTCACCCTGGTCGCGGCCTCGCGCAGCCGGGGCAGCAGGCCCATGCGCTCGGCGACGTCACGGGCGGGAGCACGCACGTCGACGGGGTTGCCGCTGGAGCGCCGGCCGCGCGAGCGCTCCACGATCGTGGGCTCGTAGCCGTGGCGGGCGAGCCAGTAGGCGAGGGTGCCGCCGGCGATGCCTGCTCCTGAGATCAGAACGGTTGTCATGGGCACGACAGTAACTGCACTCAATGCAGATTTGCAATGAATGCAGCATTGCATCGCCTGCGATAGGGTTGCGGCATGGCTGAACTGACCTTGCGGGACCGCAAGCGCCGCCGCACCCGGCGCGCGATCGTCGAGGCCGCGGTGGAACTGTTCGAGGAGCGCGGCTACGACGGCACCACCATCGCCGACATCGCCGAGGCGGCCGAGATCGGGAGCCGGACGTTCTTCAGCTACTTCGCGAGCAAGGAGGAGGTGCTCTGGCCGGAGAGCGACGGGCGGATCGTGGCCGTCCTCGAGGCGATCGCGACGCGCGCGGCCGACGACGGGCCCGCGGACGTGCTGCTGAGGGCGCTGCGCGAGGCCAACCGCGACAGCGACGACATGGTGGGGCGCACGGCGGCATTGCGGATGCGGCTGATCCGGACCGTGCCGGCCGTGCGGGGGCGCGGACTGCAGTTGCAGCTCGACGCGCAGCGCGAGATCGCCCGGCACCTGCACGCCGCCTTTCCCGAGGAGCTCGACGAGGTGGGCGCCGCGGCCCTGGTGGGCGCGTTCGTCGGGGCCATCACGGGAGCGCTGCAGGTGCTGCTGGAGGAGGCTGGCGACGACCTCGACACCACGCGCCGCCGCATGACCGAGGCCACCGACACGGCACTCGGCCCCTGGATGCGCGCCCGGGAGAGCTAGGCAGGGTTCTCCTTACCGGCCGAGGCCTCCGACGAAGGCCGTCATGGCCGCCGTCGCCCTGGCCAGGTGCTCCACCGAGCCCAGCGGGTCGCCCATCAGCTCCAGCGCGTGATCGGCGCCCGGCAACTCCAGGTACTCCTGCCCGGTCCTTTCGGCGGCCCCCGGCGGCCAGGACGCGTCGTTGGTGCCGCCGATGAGCAGGGTCGGCGCGGTGGACAGCCCGAGCGTGCGCGCCATGCCGTCGATGTGGAGCAGCGGCGTCAGCCAGATGGCGGGCAGCCCGCGCTCGACGGCGAGGGGCGCCGCGAGAGTGCCCAGCGACTTGCCCACCAGCATGACGCTCCCGGCGTCCTCCCGATCGAGCGCCCGCCGCGTCTGGCCGGCCACCCAGGCCGGGCTGTCGTCGACGGAGAGATCCTCCGGCACCTCCCACCAGATCTCCTGCACGGTCCAGTCGTGGGCGAGCAGCACCTTGCGCGCGTAGTGGAGCAGCGGCCTGGCCACGCTGTACCCACGGCCGGGCAGCAGGAGCGCCACCCGCGACGGGTCACCGACGATCCGGGTGGCGGCGCCATGGATCTTCTCCGGGAACATGCGAATACGCTAGCGGCCCTGCAGCGGGTCTCGCCCGACGATAATTCACTTCATGAGCACGCTCCCCGTGATCGACCTGAGCCAGCCCGACGACCAGGTCGCCGACCAGATCGGCCAGGCCTGCCGCGACAACGGCTTCTTCTACCTGTCAGGCCACGGCGTACCACCCGAGCTGATCAAGCGGCTCGACTCGGCCGCGAGGCGCTTCTTCGACCTCCCCGAGCACGTCAAGGCCGAGATCTCGATGGAGCGCGGCGGCCGGGCCTGGCGCGGCTTCTTCCCGGTCGGCGGCGAGCTGACCTCCGGCAGGCCCGACCTCAAGGAGGGCGTCTACTTCGGCAGGGAGGAGCCCGCGTCAGGGCTGCCGCTGCGCGGCCCCAACCTCTTCCCGGAGCAGGTCCCCGAGCTCGGGCCGGCCGTCCTGGAGTACCTGGAGGTCATGACCCGCACGGCCCAGCGGGTCATGAGCGGCATCGCCCGCAGCCTGGGCCTGGACCCCGGCTACTTCTCCACCGGCTACACCGCCGACCCCACCGTCCTGTTCCGCGTCTTCCACTACCCGCCGAGCGAACCCGACGCCGACGGCTGGGGTGTGGGCGAGCACACCGACTACGGCCTGCTGACCCTGCTCCTCCAGGACGACAACGCCGGGCTCCAGGTGCACACCCGCGACGGCTGGATCGAGGCCCCGCCGATCGAGGGCACGTTCGTGTGCAACATCGGCGACATGCTCGACAAGCTGACGGGTGGCCTCTACCGCTCGACGCCGCACCGGGTGCGCAACCTGAGCGGCAACGAGCGCCTGAGCTTCCCGTTCTTCTTCGATCCCGGGTGGGACTGCGAGGTGCCGCCTCTGCCGTACACGCCCGGCGGGCGGGCCCGGTGGGACGGCCAGGACCTGCGGGCCTTCACCGGCACCTACGGCGACTACCTGCTGAGCAAGGTGTCGAAGGTCTTCCCGCAGCTCGGAGCCGAGGTGCTGCCGGGCGAGAGCCGGTAGGCCCGCCTCGGGGCGTCATGGGTGCGCGACAAGCGGTATACAGGACTCTCGTGGAACTGGATCGGCTGGATCGTGACATCATCGGCGCGCTCGTCGAGGACGCCCGGGCGACATATGCCGACATCGGGGCGGCCATCGGCTTGAGCGCCTCGGCTGTCAAGCGCCGCGTCGACCGCCTGCGCGAGTCGGGCGCGATCACCGGCTTCAGCGCCCGCGTCTCCCCCCAGGCCCTGGGCTGGACCACCGAGGCCTACGTCGAGCTCTTCTGCGCGGGCAAGACGAAACCCTCCGACATCGCCCTGGCCGTCATGCGGTTCCCGGAAGTGGTGAGCGCGGCCACCATCACCGGCGAGGCCGACGCCCTGCTCCACATCCGCGCAACAGACGTGCGCCACGTCGAGCGGGTCATCGAACGCATCGCGGCCGAGGCGTTCGTGGTGCGGACGAAGTCGGCGATCGTGCTCTCACGCCTGGTCGACGCCACCCCGGGCACGGCCGTCCCGGTGGAACGCAACGGATCCGCAAACCCCGCCTAGAAACGCAACAGACCCGCGCCAACACGCAAGCTGTAGTGCTTGGCCTGCGTAAACACCGGTTTCTAGCATTGCTCCGTTGACCCTGGGTCACGATCCCCTCAATGACGACGGAGACCTGCATGCCCAAGCACTTCCTGATGTGCCGCCCCGAGCACTTCGCGGTCGAGTACGCCATCAACCCGTGGATGGACCCGGCCAAGGGCGCCGATCGCGAGCTGGCGATCCGCCAGTGGGAGACGCTGAAGGCCGCCTACGAGGAACTGGGCCACCAGGTCAGCCTGATCGACCCCGTCGAGGGCCTGCCCGACATGGTGTTCGCCGCCAACGGCGCGCTCGTGGTCGACGGCCGCGTGTACGGCGCGCGGTTCGCCTTCCCGGAGCGCGGCCCCGAGGGCCCGGCCTACCTGCGGTGGTTCCGTGACAACGGCTTCGGCAAGACCCTGGAGGCGGGCTTCGTCAACGAGGGCGAGGGCGACTTCCTCACCCTCGACGACGTGATCCTGGCGGGCACCGGATTCCGCACCGACCGCTCGGCCCACCTGGAGGCGCAGGAGTTCCTCGGCCGCCCCGTGGTGACGCTCCAGCTGGTCGATCCCCGCTTCTACCACCTCGACACCGCTTTGTTCCCGCTCGACGGGCGGAATATCGCCTACTACCCCGGAGCGTTCTCTCTAGGGAGCCAGGAAGTGCTGCGCCGGATGTTCCCGGACGCGATCCAGGCGACCCTCGCCGACGCCGAGGTTCTGGGCCTCAACGCGGTGAGCGACGGCAGCCATGTCGTCATCAATGTCGAGGCAAATGACCTGCAGCTCGAGCTGAAGCGCCGAGGATACGAGGTCATTCCGGTCGACCTGTCCGAGCTGCGCAAGGCAGGCGGCGGTCCCAAGTGCTGCACCCTGGAGATTCGATGAGCAAGACCACCGAGCAGATCGAGATCAGCGAGCGCCGGAGCGCGCACAACTACCACCCGCTGCCGATCGTGATCCACGAGGCCCACGGCGCGTGGGTGACCGACGTCGAAGGCAAGCGTTACCTGGACTTCCTGTCGGGTTACTCCAGCCTGAACTTCGGCCACGGCAACGAGAAGATCATCGAGGCCGCCCAGGAGCAGCTGCGCAACCTGACCCTCACCAGCCGCGCCTTCTACCACGACCAGTTCGCGCGCTTCGCCGCCGGGCTCGGCGACCTCACCGGCAAGGACATGATCCTGCCGATGAACACCGGCGCCGAGGCCGTCGAGACCGCCATCAAGGTCTCGCGCAAGTGGGGCTACGAGGTCAAGGGCGTCGCCGCCGAGCAGGCGAACATCATCGTCATGGAGGACAACTTCCACGGTCGCACCACCACGATCGTGAGCTTCTCCACCGACCCCGACGCCCGCACGAACTTCGGCCCCTACACGCCGGGCTTCAAGATCGTGAAGTACGGCTCGGCGGAGGCGATCCGCGAGGCGATCGACGCCAACACCGTCGCCGTCCTGGTCGAGCCCATCCAGGGCGAGGCGGGCGTGCTGGTGCCGCCGGACGGCTACCTCACCCAGGTCCGCGAGATCTGCACCGAGAACAACGTGCTGATGATCGCCGACGAGATCCAGTCCGGCCTCGGCCGTACCGGCAAGACCTTCGCCTGCGACCACGAGGGCGTCGTGCCCGACATCTACGTCCTGGGCAAGGCCCTGGGCGGCGGCGTCGTGCCGGTCAGCGCCATCGCGGCCGACGCCGGCGTGCTCGGGGTCATCAAGCCCGGCCAGCACGGTTCCACGTTCGGCGGCAACCCGCTGGCCTGCGCGGTGGGCAACGCCGTCATCGACATCCTCAACACCGGCGAGTTCCAGGAGCGCGCCACCCGGCTCGGCGTGATCCTGCACGAGAGGCTCGCGACCCTCGTCGGCAAGGGCGTGGTGACCGTCCGCGGCCGTGGCCTGTGGGCGGGCGTCGACATCGACCCGTCGCTGGCCAGCGGACGGCAGATCTCCGAGGCGCTGATGGCCCGCGGCGTGCTCGCCAAGGACACCCACGGCTCGA
Source organism: Nonomuraea soli (assembly GCF_013761175.1). Lineage (GTDB taxonomy): Bacteria > Actinomycetota > Actinomycetes > Streptosporangiales > Streptosporangiaceae > Nonomuraea > Nonomuraea soli. The sequence goes on along the minus strand of NZ_JACDUR010000001.1, from coordinate 480,166 downwards.
CGATCCGCCTCGCGCCGCCGATCGTGATCTCGGAGGAAGACCTGCTGTGGGCGGTCGACCGCCTCGCCGAGACGATCGAGTCGTTCCAGTAGCCGGGTGCTCCGGTACGGCTCGGCCAAGCCGTACCGGAGTTCTCAGGGGGTCGGGACCGGGGTGAAGGTGACGGTGTCCGACTCGGGGATCGGGGTCGGGAGGACCGACTCGACCGGCTCCGGGGTCAGCGTCGAGCGGATCTCGAGCTCGGGCTGCTCCTCGTCAGGCACGGTCGTCGAGGGCGAGGGCTGCGGCGTCATCCACATGTTCCCCATCTCGGTCGGCGCCGTCACAGGGATAGGCGGGGGCGCGACCAGGCATCCGCCGTCTCTGACCGCGGCTGGCGCATCGACCAGCGAGAGCGCGACACGGGCCGAGGCGCGGGTGCCCTGGCCCTCGTTCCTGACGCCCAGGAAGGCGGCAGTCGCCGGGTCGAAGATGAGCTGCTCCGTCACCCGGATCGTGCCCCCGCCCGACACCCCCACTCCCTCCGTCACGAAGCCCAGCGCCAGGCCGGTCCGCCCGTCGGCGTCGGTGACGTTCTCGGTCACCCGCACGCCCGGCAGCGTCCTGATCGCCTCGACCAGCGCCCTGCGCTGCGCCTGCGGCAGGTAGGTGACCTGCAGGAACGACTCCAGCTCCCAGAAGTCGACCTCGGCGCCGTTGCCGGCCATGCGCCGCTCCAGCCACTCTCGCATGCCCGCCGCGTCCACGGGCAGGCCGGCGAGGTACTGGTAGTCGACCCGGGCGATCTCGAGGATCGGCGGGCACTCGGTGCGGCCGAAGGCCACCTCCTGGGGCGGGGTCCAGGCCGGCCGGTCCGCCCCGGTGCTCTCCACGACGCCGGTGCCGTGGCTCGGCTCGACCGGCTGCCAGGCGCGCGTGTGATACACCGTGGCCCTGCCCTGCTCGTCGGTGTAGGAATGCCGCGCCTCGATCAGCACGAACTGTCCCGGCCGCGGATCCAGCTCGGGCAGGGCCGTCACGGCGACGCCGTCGTCACCGTCCCGTCCGCCCGAGAGCAGGACCGTGACCCCCGCCACCAGGGCGATCGTCAGCGCGAACGCCGCCAGGGCGGGCTGGAGGAAGCGCGGACGCCGCCCCCGGCTCTCCAGCCGCTGCCGTACTCTGGCGCGCGCCTCGTCAGGGTAGGGCGGGGCGCCGGGCCGGTTGTCGGCGAAGAAACGGATCTCCTCATCCATGGTGGAACTCCTCGGGAAGGGCCCGTCGGACCTTGGCGCGCAGCCGGTGCAGGCGGGAGCGGACGGTGCCGACGGGGACGCCGAGTGCGAGCGCCGCATCCTCGTAGGTCAGGTCCGCCCAGGCCAGCAGGAGCAGCAGATCGCGTTCACCGGCGTTGAGCCTGGTGAGCGCCCTGGCCAGGCGTGGCTGCAGCTGCTCGGCCGTCACGCGTTCGGCGCTTCGCTCGTCGAAGCCGTCAGGCCGCTCGGCGGCCAGCCGGGCCATGGCCCTGGCCCTGCGCATCTCGGCCCGGCGGTGTGCGGCGATCTTCTTGGTGGCGATGCCGTAGAGCCAGGGCCGGGCGTCCGGCCGGGTCGTGTCGTAGCCGGAGCGGCGGCGGAAGGCGGTCAGGAAGACCTCTCCCACCACGTCCTCGGCGAGCTCGGGACCCAGCCGCCTGGCGGCGTAGCGGAAGATCTCGTCCGCGTGCCGGTCGAAGAGCTGGGCGAACATCTCCGGCTCGCCTAACGACCGCCCGATCAGCGTGGCGTCGTCGAGCGTGAGCACCTTCGTGGTCCTCTCGGGGGTGGGCAGGCTGTCACCCTGTCCTTGGCCGCTGCGCCGCCCCCGGTTCCCACTATTTCCGCAGCCGCCAGGTGAGCAGGCCCTCGGGGGCGTCGCCGGGGACGAATCCGGCGGCGGTCAGCTCGGCGGTGAGGGCGTCGAGGCCGGGGCGGTGGCTGCTGCTGACCACCTCGTCCTCGCTGATCACGACGCCGCGGTGGCGGATCCGGTAGAGGAAGCGGGCGGTGGAGAGCTCCTCGGAGGCCGTGAGCGTCTGCGCCCAGATCTCGTAGTCGTGGCGGCCCACCCGGTAGGTGTCGAGCTGCTCCAGCTCACCCGGCTCGGCGACGGGACGCTCGCGCCAGTTGAACACCAGCAGCCCGCCGGGCTCCAGCTGCCTGGCGAGCACCTGCCAGAGCTTGGCGCGTTCCGCGGCGCTGAAGGTGTAGAGGACCGCGATCATGACCACGGCCTCGACGGGCTCGTCCAGCTCGACGCTCAGGGCGTCGTACGGCAGGACGGTGACTCTCTCCATGAGGTCGGGCCGGTCGGCCAGGCGCGACAGGAGCACGCCGCGCATGCCGAGCGAGGGCTCCACGGCGAAGATCTCGGCGGGGGTCGCGGCGGCGATCACCTCCGTCATGCGCCCGGTGCCCGCGCCGATCTCCAGCACGCTTCGCCGTACGCCCGACAGCACGGAAGGCAGCTTCTCGCGCATGTCGGGGACGTGGCCATCGTCGTGCCACAGGTCGTAGAAGGGGACGGCGACGGAGTAGTGGTCGGTCATAGCCTCACGCTGTCGATCTCCTCGAATTTCTTCTGCGCGCCGTACCAGGACACCGTGGTGCCCTCCCCCAGCTCCATCTGGGCCAGGGCGTTCTGGAACCACGGGCCCTTGACGATCTTCCAGCGGAAGGGCGGTCTGGGCAGCCCCGCCAGCCTGGCCAGGAAACGCCCGATCAGGGTGGCGATGCCGAACTGGGTGATCACGTTGGCCAGGCGGAGTGTACGGCTCAGCGGGTTGCGGATCGGCGAGCAGACGAGCTGGTGGATGTTGCCGGACCTGGCGGCGTAGGAGTAGTGCACGTCACCCGAGAGGATCATGACGGGCTTGCCCAGGTCCTTCAGCAGGCTGCCGAGCTGGTCGAACGACTGGCGGAAGGCGGCCCAGTGCTCCAGGTCGAAGGCCTGGCGGAAGGCCTCGGACAGCCTGGCGACGAGCTTGCCCCACTTGCCGTCACACAGCGCCTCGTTCCAGTTCTGCACGTAGTGCACGCCCTCGGGCAGCAGGTACGGGATGGACGAGCCGATGATCAGCCGCCGCGCGGGCGAGTCGACCTGCTCCAGCAGCCACGACCACTCGGCGGGGTCGAGCATCATGCGGTCGCGCGGCACCAGCTGGCGGGCGCAGCGGGTGTCGACCATGATCAGGCGCGTGTCGCCGAGGTCGCGGGAGTAGCTCCAGCGGTTGCTGGAGGGGTCGGCGTCGGCGCGGGCGGCGAAGGCGTCGAGCACCTCGGCTCCCCCTCCGGCCGTGAGCTTCTGCAGCAGGGGGTCGTCGGCCCGCTCGGCGGGCGAGAGGTTGCCCAGGTGCTGGTAGACCCAGTAGGCGCCGAGCCCGGCGATCACCCTGCGCGGCCACCACTCGACCTTGGCCATCTTGCGCCGCCAGTCGCGCGAGGTGTTCCAGTCGTCGCGCAGGTCGTGGTCGTCGAAGATCATCGCGGTCGGCACGGTCGACAGCAGCCAGCGGATCTCCGGTTCCGTCCAGGCCTGCCGGTAGAGCTCGGCGTACTCCTCGAAGTCGGCGATCTCCTTGGCGGGCTCCTGGCCGGGGCGCCGCTCCTTGATGAAGTCGAGCATCTCCGGCGACGGGCTGTCGGCGTAGACCTGATCGCCGAGCAGCAGCAGCAGTTCGGGCCAGTCGTCGTCGGCCGTCTGCATCAGGTGCGCGCCGTAGGCCCGCAGCACGTCGGGGCCGTGGGTGGCGTTGTGCGCCGCGTCGTGGGGCACGCTGGTACGGCAGGAGCCGAACGCCAGCCGTACCGGCTTCGACAGGTCGAGCAGCATGATGCGGCTGGCCCGGCTGTCGGGCGGCGGCCACACCTTCTCGCCGTCGAGGCGCACCTCGTAGGCGCCCTCGGCCTCGACGTCGACGATGGCGTAGTGGTGCCCGTGGACGGTGAAGGTGGAGGCCCTGCCCCGCGTCGCTCCGACCTCTACCGTCACCTCGCACGGCTGACTGGTCTCGACCCAGATGGACGCGCTCGTCTCGTCGACGTAGCGCAACATCGGCCCGACCAAGAGTTCTGGCATGCCCGTTCCCTTCCCATGATCAGGCTACCGGCAACGGATCGGCTTCGAAGCGGCAACAGACGCATGTGAATACCCCCTCTGCGCAACGTTCACCTCTAGCCAGGGTGAAACCGGTCACCCTAGGGTGATTGCGACACAACACCCATAAGGGTTTCAGGCAATGGCGCCTGGACTCCTTGAGGAGGCTCACCCCATGACCGTCATGGTGCCGTCAACGACGCCGGCCCTGATCACTCCCGGGCGTCAAGCCCTCGACTCAGCCCTCCACCAGCTCGCCCACGCGGCCGAACACCTCGGCCTCGACGAGGGCCTGCACACGATGCTCGCCACCCCCCGCCGCTCCCTCACCGTGTCGGTGCCGGTGCGCCGCGAGAACGGGCGGATGGACATCGTCCAGGGCTTCCGCGTCCAGCACAACATCACCCGCGGCCCCGCCAAGGGCGGCATCCGCTTTCATCCCAGCACCGACCTCGACGAGGTCACCGCGCTGGCGATGTGGATGACCTGGAAGTGCGCGCTGGTGGGCATCCCGTACGGCGGCGCCAAGGGCGGCGTGGCCGTGGACCCGTCCGGGCTCTCGACCCGCGAGCTGGAGCGGCTCACCCGCCGCTACGTCAACGAGATCCTGCCGCTCATCGGCCCCGAGAAGGACATCCCCGCCCCCGACGTCGGCACCGACGAGCAGACCATGGCCTGGATCATGGACACCTACAGCGTCAACGCCGGCTACTCGGTGCCCGGCGTGGTCACCGGCAAGCCCATGACGCTCGGCGGCTCCCTCGGCCGAGCCGGGGCGACCTCGCGCGGCGTGCAGATCGCCGCCATGATGGCGCTGGGCCGCTCGGGCGAGGGCGTCACCGTCGCCGTGCAGGGCTTCGGCAAGGTCGGCGCGCTGGCAGCGCAGTACCTGTCCGACGCCGGCTGCACGGTCGTGGCCGTCTCCGACGCCACCGGCGCCGTCCACGCGCCCAACGGCCTCGACGTCGCGGCCGTGCGCGCCTGGGTCGCCGAGTCCGGCGGCGTGGCAGGCTACCGCGACGCCGACGCGATGCCCCTGGGCGACCTGCTGGAGCTCGACGTCGACGTCCTGGTCCCGGCCGCCCTCGAGGGCGTCGTCACCGCCGAGAACGCGCCCCGTGTCAGGGCGCGCCTCATCGTCGAGGGCGCCAACGGCCCCACCACCCCCGAGGCCGACGAGATCCTGGCCGGCTCCGGGGTCGTCGTCGTGCCCGACATCCTCGCCAACGCCGGCGGCGTGATCGTCTCCTACCTGGAGTGGGTGCAGAACATGCAGGCCTACTCCTGGAGCGCCGGCGAGGTCGAGGTCAAGCTGCGCGACCTGATGGAGAGCGCCTTCGCCGAGGTGCGCTCGCTGTCGGCGGAGCGCGGCATCACCCTGCGGCAGGCCGCCCACGTCATCGGCGTCGGCCGCGTCGCAGAGGCGCACACCCTGCGGGGCCTGTACCCGTGACCCCCACGCCCGGGTTCCCTCCGGGAACCCGGGCACCGGCGGGAGCCCCAGGTGAGGCACTGTGCAGGACGCCCTGATCGCGCGGAGCTGAGGGCATTTTGCCCCTTTATCGGATGACCGGCGAGCCTTAGCGTCTCTCTTCTCGGGATGAACGTGAAGGGAACGCCAATGACCCCCACACCGGCTGACGGAGGCTTAGCCCGCGACGACTACGCCCTGGAGCGCGTACCCACCACCGCCCGCTACGGCTGGGCGACCGTCGCGATCCAGCGGTTCGGCCTCCTCAGCGCCCTGTCGCAGTTCCTGCTCGGCGCCACCCTCGGCATGGGCATGACGTTCTGGCAGGCCGTCCTCGCCGTCACCCTGGGGGCGGTGATCCTGGAGCTGGTCGCCATCGCGATCGGGATCGCCGGCATGCGCGAGGGCATGTCCACCACCGTGCTGGCCCGATGGACCGGGTTCGGCCGGTACGGGTCGGGCCTGGTCGGCGTCGTGATCGCGGTCTGCCTCCTCGGCTGGTTCGGCGTCCAGTCCGCGGTGCTCGGCTCGGGCATGGCGGCGCTGCTGGGCGGGCCGGCCTGGTTGTGGGCCGTCGTCGGCGGCCTGGCCATCACGGCGATCGTCGTCCCGGGCTTCCTCGGGATGGCGTGGACCGCGTGGATCACCGTCCCGGCGTTCCTGGCGCTGGCCGGGTGGGCGATCGCGGTCGAGCTCGGCAAGCACCCGCTCGGCGAGCTGGTCGCCTCGCAGCCGGCCGGTCCCGCCCTCAGCCTCGCCCAGGGGGCGACCCTGGTCGCGGGCGGGTTCATCGTCGGCGCGGTCATCAGCCCGGACATGTGCCGGTTCAACAAGTCCGCCGCCGACGTGGTCAAGCAGACCGTCGTGGGAATCACGCTCGGCGAGTACGTGCTCGCCCTCGTCGGCGTGCTGCTCGCGCACGCGCTGCGCACCGGCGACGTCGTGGCGATCGTCACCACCACCTCGGGGGTGGTCGGCACGATCATCCTGGTCGCGGCCACGTTGAAGACCAACGACTGGAATCTGTACGCGGCCGGTCTCGGGGTCACCAACGCGCTGCACACCGCGTTCGGCATGCGGTCCGGGCGGGCCGCCGTCACCGTCGTGCTCGGCGTCGTCGGCACCGCGCTGGCCGCGCTCGGCATCGCCGACCACCTGGTGAACTTCCTGATCCTGCTGGGCGTCGCCGTCCCGCCGATCGCCGGCATCATGGTCGCCGAGTACTACGTCGTCCGCGCGTGGCGGCCGCTGCTGGACGAGTCCCGCGCCACCGGCGAGCTCCCTTCGACGGCGCCCGGCTGGGTGCCCGCGGCGCTGGTGGTGTGGATCGCGGCGGCGCTGGTCGGCCACTACCTGGCCTGGGGCATCCCGGCGCTGAACTCGCTCCTGGCCGCGTTCGTGCTGTACGTGATCGCGGGCAAGGCGGGCCTGACCGGGGCGGCCCGCACGCGCGGAGTCTCCGCCTCCGCCTGACGGCCGCGCCACTCCCCTCCCCTGTGCCTTCCCACCGAGAATCAGGAGCCCACCGTGCGAGTAGGGATCGACGTCGGCGGCACCCATACCGACGCCGTCCTCATGGACGGGACCACCGTCCTGGCGTCCGTCAAGACAGCGACCACCGCCGACGTGACCACCGGGATCGTGTCCGCTCTGGAGCAGGTCCTCTCCTCGTCCGGGGTGGATCGCGCCGCCATCGACGGCGTCATGATCGGTACCACCCACTTCACCAACGCGCTGGTGACCGGCCGGGGCCTGGCCGCCACCGGCGTGGTACGGCTGGCGTTACCGGCCACCTCAGCGCTTCCACCCCTGGTGGACTGGCCGCAGCGCCTGATCGACGCCATCCGGCCCTCCACGCACCTGTGTCACGGAGGGCACGAGTTCGACGGGCGGCCGATCTCGCCGCTGAAGCCTGAGGAGCTGAAACGAGTCGCCGGCGACCTGGCCGCGCGCGGCATAGAAACCGTCGCGATCAGCTCGGTGTTCTCCCCCGTCAACGCCGAGATGGAGGAGGCCGCCGCCGACATCCTGCTGGCCGAGCTGCCGCACCTGCACGTCAGCCTGTCGCACCAGATCGGCAGGATCGGGATGCTGGAGCGGGAGAACGCCACCATCATCAACGCGGCCCTGCGTGAGCTGGCCGGCCACATCGTCGAGGCGTTCGCGTCCGCCCTGGCGGCGGTCGGCGTGGCCGCTCCGCTGTACCTGTCGCAGAACGACGGCACCTTGATGGACGCCGAATACACGCGCCGCTACCCGGTCCGCACGTTCGCCAGCGGCCCGACCAACAGCATGCGCGGCGCCGCGCACCTGGCGGACCTGCCCAGCTGCGCGGTGGTCGACATCGGCGGAACGACCACGGACGTGGGCGTGCTGGTGCACGGCTACCCGCGGCAGGCGGCCGGCGAGATGTACATCGGCGGGGTCCGGGTGAACTTCCGCATGCCGGACGTGCTGTCGCACGGCCTGGGCGGCGGTAGCCGGGTCCTGACGTCGCCGACGCTGGAGGTGGGGCCCGATTCGGTCGGGTACCGGCTGACGGAGGCGGCGCTCGTGTTCGGCGGGCAGGTGCTGACCGCGACCGACCTCGCCGTGGCGTACGGGCTGGCCGACATCGGGGACCGGTCGCTGGTGCGGCACCTGGACCGCGGCCTCGTCAAAACCGGCGTGGAGTGGATGACGCGGACGGTGGCGGACCTGGTCGACCAGATGCGGGTCTCCGACACGCCGCTGCCGGTGGTGCTCGTCGGCGGCGGCAGCGTCCTGGTCCCGCCCGACCTGCCAGGAGTGCCCGCGGTGTACCGGCCCGAACACCACGCGGTCGCCAACGCGATCGGCGCTGCGATCGGGCAGATCGGAGGGGACGTGGACCGGTTGTTCGCGATCACCGCCTCGCGCACCCGGGAGGAGGTGCTGGAGCAGGCCCGCGCCGAGGCGATCGAGCGGGCGGTGTCGGCGGGGGCCGCGCCGGACAGCGTCGAGATCACCGAGATCGACGAGGTGGCGGTGTCGTACCTGCCCGGCAACGCGGTGCGGGTGCGGGTGAAAGCGGTCGGCGACCTGGATCTCGCGGTGGCCACGAGCAGGCAGGAGGGCGAGCCGTGGGCGGCTTTGAACTGACGCTGGACACACTGCGGGACCTCGCCGAGGGCGCCGCGGTGCTCGGCACCGGCGGCGGCGGCGATCCCTACGTGGGCAGGCTGCTGGTCGAGCAGCAGCTGCGCGCCGGCCGTGCGGTGCGGATCATCGGCGTCGACGAGTTGCCCGACGACGCGCTGGTGTTGCCGTGCGCGCTCATGGGCGCCCCGACCGTCTTCCACGAGAAGCTGCCCGGCGCGGCCGGGATCGTGACCGCGCTGCGCACGCTGGAAGACAGGCTGGGGCGGCGGGCGGCGGCGACGATGCCGATCGAGTGCGGCGGCTTCAACTCGATGATCCCGCTGGTGCTCGGCGCCGAGACCGGGTTGCCGGTGGTGGACGCGGACGGGATGGGCCGCGCCTTTCCCGAGCTGCAGATGGAGACGTTCGCCGTGATGGGCGTGCCCGGCTCGCCCATGTCGATCGCCTCCGACCACGGCGACGCGGGCATCATCGACGCCGTCGACAACCGGCGCATGGAGATGCTGGCGCGGGCGGTGACAGTGCAGATGGGCGGGTCGGCCTACATCTGCGACTACCCGATGGACGCCCGCGAGGTGCGCCGTACGGCGGTGCCGGGCACGCTGACGCTGGCGGCCAGGATCGGGGCGACCCTGCGTCAGGCCAGGGACGATCACCGGGACCCGTTCGCGGCTTTGACCGCGATGCTGGCCGACACCATCTACAGTCATGGCGTGGTGCTGTTCCGGGGCAAGGTAGCCGATATCGAGCGGCGCACGGTGGCCGGGTTCGCACGCGGGCGGGTGCGGTTGACGGCCATGGACGACCCGGGCGACCAGATGGAGATCGTGTTCCAGAACGAGCACCTGGTGGCGCGACGCAACGGGCAACCGGCGGCCATCGTGCCGGACCTGATCTGCACGCTCAACAGCGAGACGGGGGCGCCGGTCACCACGGAGGCGCTGACGTACGGGCAGCGGCTCACCGTGTACGCCATCTCCACGCCGCGCATCATGCGCTCGCCGGAGGCGCTGGCGTGTTTCGGCCCGGCCGGGTTCGGCCTGGACGACCCGTACGTGCCGGTCGAGCAGCTCGTGGGCGGGCCCTGACGGGTGGAGATCACGGCCGGGGTGGTCGACGACCTCGCCGCCGGCGCGACCCTGAAGGGGTCGGGCGGCGGCGGGGACACCTCCATCGTCGCGGTGCTGCTGCGGCACGCGCTGCGGCAGCACGGCCCCGTGCGGCTCGCCGACGCCGGCAGCCTCCCCTCTGAGGCGCTGGTGGTGCCGGTGGCGGCGACCGGATCCATCACCGTGATGCTCGAACGGCTCCCGGCGGCCCACTGTTTCACCGACGCGGTCACGGCCGTCGGCGCTCTGCTGGGGCGGGACGTGGCGGCGATTCTCGGCTTCGAGGCGGGCGGCGCGAACGCGCTGTTCGCGGTGGCGGCCGCGGCCTGGTCGCGGCTGCCGTTGATCGACGCCGACGGCATGGGCCGGGCGTTCCCGCGCGTGGACCAGGTCACGTTCAACCCGGGAGGGGTGGCGGCGGCTCCGGTGGTGCTGGCCGACCCGAGCGGGAACCTGGTGACGATCAACGCGGCCAGGGACAACGCCGACGCCGAGCGGCTGCTGCGGGCCGCGCTCCCGGCCTTGGGCGGGTGGGCGGCCACCGCCCTCTACCCGATGACGGCAGGGCAGGCGGCCAGGTGCGGCATCCGAGGCGCGTTCTCCGACACGATCCGGCTGGGACGGGCTCTGCGGGAGGGGCAGCGCGATCGCCGTTCCAGGGCGGCGATGCTGGCCGAAGCGGGCGCGAGCCCGCTGTTCTCCGGCGTCGTGATCGAGGTGGTGCGTCACCCCCGGCCGCGTACCGGCGGCGCGCTCACCCTGGAGCACGAAAGCGACCCCGGCCGGGTGATGCGGGTGGAGATGGCCGACGAGTACGCGATGACCATCGACGACGGCGCCGTCACCGCCCACGTGCCGGACATCATCTGCGTGCTGGACAAGCGGACCTGGCAGCCGATCTCCGCCGAGCAGATATCGCCCGGCAGGCACGTCGAGGTGATCCGCATCCCGGCCCCGGCCGAGTGGCTGACCGCCGACGCCTACCCCCTGGTCGCTCCGCCCATGTTCGGCCTGGGCGTCCTCGACGATCGCACGCCGGAAGGCCGGGCCCGATGACCGTCGTCACCGCTCGTGATCTGCTCAACGACCCCGCCTTCCACGGCTACCGGCTTCTCGGCGGCGCGTCCGGGCTGGACCACGTCGTACGGAACGCGGCGCAGATCCAGACGGGCGCCGACCTGAGCCGGATCGCGCCCGGTTCGGTCGGCGTCACCGACCTCGGCGACCGGGCGGGGGTGTCGGCGCAGCACTTGGTGGAGGTGTTCTGCCGCCGCCTGCATGGCCGCGGCGGAAGAATGCTGGTCATCGTCGGCAACGTGGAGGCTGCCACGCAGTCCACGATCAGGCTGGCCGACCGGTTCGGGCTGCCGCTGGTGGCGGTCGCGCCGACGTCGATCCCCGCGTCGGCGGCCGCGTTGACGGCGCGGCTGCTCGGGCTGGTGCAGCAGCCGGAGCTGCTGTACGCGCGGGCGATGGCGGGAGTGGTGTCCAAGCTCGTGACCGCCGACACCCTGGAACGGGTCGTGGCGATCGCGGCCGAGGCGCTGCGCGGCACAGCGGCGGTGGTCGCCGCTGAGGGGCGGATCGTGTCGGGCGGGCTGCGGTGGGCGACGCCGGAGCAGGTCACCCGCCATGCGACGATCACCACCGAGCGGCTGCCGGATCATGCGTGGGCGTCGTGCCCGGTACCGGGCAGCGGCCACCGGCTGTGGCTGGTGGCCGAAACCGCCGACGGCGGCCCGGCGTGGCAGGAGGCGGCGCGGGCGGTGACGCAGACGGCCGCGGTCGCGGCGGGGGCGTGGGTCGCGCACGACCGGCTCCGGCAGGAACGCGACCGTGCCAGGTTGGCGGGCCTGCTGACGGAGCTGCTGCAACTGGAGGGGGCGCCGGTCATCCCCGAGCATGTCGCCCGGCGGGCCGCCCGGGCGGGGATCGTGCTGGACGGCTGGCATGTGGGCGTGCACCTGACGTGGGGGTACGGCGGGGAGCAGACGTCCGCGGACCTGACACCGCAGCTGACGTCCGCGCTGGAGGAGGAGGGGTTCGCCCTGCCGGTGTTCGAGCGGGCGGACGGCTGGTCGTCGTGGGTGACCTCGCCCGAGAGGCCCTCCGAGCAGGAGGTCGGCCTGCTGGCGGCGCGGCTGCGGAAGGTGCTGGCGTGGTTCAACGCCGCCTACGCCGAGAACCGTTCGTTCGTGCCGCTCGCCGCCGGAGTCGGCCGGCCTGCGACGGGCCCGGCGGCGGTCGCGGCGACGCTGGGTCAAGCGCACCAGGCGGCGCTCACCGCCGCGAGCGACGGCCCCGGCGTGGTGGAGCACATCGACGACGTCGGCCCCGAGCAGCTGATGTGGCGCTGGTTCACCACCGAGGCCTTCCGCGAGCAGGCGGCCCGGCTGCTGGCGCCGGTGCTCGCGGCGCCCGACAGTGGCATGCTGCTGCGCACTCTGGACGCCTATCTGACGTGCGGGTCGTCGCCGGGTGAGACGGCAAAGGCGATCGGGCTGCACCGCAACACCGTGACGCAGCGGATCACGGTGCTGGAGCGGCTGCTGGGCGGGCCGGTGGCGTCGCTGGACCGGCTGGCGTTGCATCTGGCCTGCCGCTCGCTGACGGCGGGCGCGAGCCGTACTCCTGGCGGGGGTCACCCCGCCCCCGCACGAACCCCTCACCTTTAATGGACGTCATGACCTATCCCGACCCGAAGTACTTCGGCGACAAGGGCGAGATCACGGCGAGTTTCCGCCCCGCCTCCCAGGAACCCGACCTGCGCTACCCGCACGGCGGCAGCGCCCACTACCTGGCGACGGGCGCCTCGACCGGCGGGTTGTTCGGGCTCTACCGGTGGAACATGCCCGCCACGCCGTCCGGGCCCGCGCCGCACTTCCATCGGACCATGACCGAGTCGTTCTTCGTCCTCGAGGGCGCCGTCACCATCTACAACGGCGAGAAGTGGCTGGAGTGCGGCCCCGGCGACTTCGTGCACGTGCCGATCGGCGGGGTGCACGGCTTCCGCAACGAGTCGGGCGCCCCCGCCTCGATGCTCATCCACTTCTCGCCGGGTGCGCCGCGCGAGGGCTACTTCGAGGGTCTGCTGGAGCAGCAGGGGCCGGAGTTCTACGCGCAGCACGACAACTACTGGATCTAGGCGTAGGGGGCGGTGATGACCTCCATGTTGTGCCCGTTGGGGTCGTCGAAGTAGAAACCGCGCCCGCCGTACAGATGGTTGATCGTGCCGTGTTCGCGGTGCGCGGGGTCGGCCCAGTAGTCGAGCCCGCGCTCCTCGATCCTGGCGAAGATCTCGTCGAACTCGGGGTCGCTGACGATGAAGCAGTAGTGGATCGGCCGGAACTGCCCGGCCTCCATGTAGTCGAGTGTCACCCCGTTGGCGGTCTCGACCGGGATGAACGGGCCCCGCTGCTTGCCCGCCTGGAGTCCGAGGATCGCGGCGAGGAACTCCGCCGAGGCCTTGGGGTCGCGGCACGGGACGATCGTGTGGTTCAGGTCGACAGCCATGACTCCACTGTCCGCCCGCCGGCGGCCGCGCGTCCAGCCGGGTTCAGAGGAGCTGCAGGTTCGTGCGGGCGCCGCCGTAGCGGACGACGGTGCCGAAGAGCATGTCGAGCAATGCCCGCCGCCGCCCGTCGATGAGCGTGGTGACCATCCCGGCCAGCCACAGCGGCGCCAGCGCGAGCCCGACCACGGCCCGTAGCAGGGCGTGCAGGAAGCCGAGCCGTTCGCCGTTCGCCCTCGACACCGTCACGCCCATGACGATGTCGCCGGCCGTCTGTCCCGTGAGCCACCACGCGAGGGTGAAGTAGGCGGTCGGCAGCACGCCCATCACGGTGCCTGCGACGGGGCGCACCCAGGACGGCGAGCCGCCGAGCATCAGCTCCGACCCCTCGACCAGCACCAGGTAGACCGCCGCCGTGCCGAGCACCAGCACGAGCACGTCGATCAGCAGCGCCATCACCCGGGAGACGAGCCCGGCGTAGGCGTCATCCGCCATCGGCGGCCTCTCCGCGCCGCAGCAGCCGCTGGAACCCGGCCTCGACGCGGGCGTCGGCGTCGCTGGCCACGCCCTTGACCGTGCGGGAGGCGTCGGAGACCGCGCCGAGCGCCTGGTTGAACACCAGGTCACGGATCTTCTCGTTGTTGGCCAGGTCCTCCACGATCGGCGGGATCACGGTGGTGCGCGCCCAGGCGATGGCCCGGTCGGACTCCACCTTCAGGAAGGCCGCCGCGTCGTCACTGACCTCGTCGGCCACGGTGCGTCCGTGCGCGGCGAGGCTGTCGAGCCGTGCGGCCACCTTCGAGGCCACTCCGCGCGCCGGGCTGGTGATCCAGGCCACCGGCGGTGAGCCGGCCAGCGCCTTGCCGGTGCCCACGGGGTCGGTGACGGCGCGCCTGCCGCGGCCCAGGACGTCACGGGCCGCGCAGGCCGTACGGTCGGCGATGCCCAGCACGACCGCTGTCGCGTCGCCCACCTTGCCGGGCTGGGCGGTGAGCGTCTGGCGCACCTGCCGTTCCAGCAGGACCATGGCGCCCAGGCAGACCCGCGAGAGCGCGCCCAGGGTGGTCTTCTCCGAGGTGGAGGTGGAGGTCTGTGCTGTCATGCCCGGAGTCATTCCCGCTGGGTGCACTAGGGGCGGGAATGGCTTGATCAAGGATTGCCATGCTCCAGGGCTTGCACGAGGTCTTCGAGGGCGCGCATGAGCTCCTCGGTGCGCGCGGTGCCGTACGCGGCCTCGATGAGCCGGTGGTGCTCGGCGATGCCGCCCTCGACCCGGGCGAGCAGTTCGTCGCCCCTGGAGGCGAGGAAGACGGCGACCCTGCGCCTGTCGCCCTCGGAGGAGGGGCCGCGGTAGACGAGCGAGCGGTCGATGAGCCGGTCGACGGCCTTGGTCAGCGTGGGGTGCGGCATGAGGACGGCGGTGGCGAGCTCCCCCATCGAATGGCCCCGGCCGTCGCCGAGGGCCCGCAGGATGCGCCACTGCTCGACGGTGATGTCTTCCGCCGACAGCACGGCGGACAGGGCGCGGTTGACGCTGCGTTCGGCGCGGCTGAGCAGATAGGCCAGAGAGGAGCCGAGCCCGGCATTCGTCATGGCGTCCAGTTTAGGAGGATACTCGGCGCGTGGCACCGATGGTCGATCCGCTGGAGGCACGGTTGCTGCCCTCCTCGGCGGTGAGGATCGGGCTGATCGTGCCGGTGTCGGGAGTGCTGGGCCTGGTCGGCCCGTGCGCGATCAACTGCGCCCTGCTGGCGGCCGAGGAGGTCAACGGGCGGGGGCTGCTGGGCAGGCGGGTCGAGCTGGTCCTGATCGACGGCGGCCGGGCGCCGCGCGAGGTGGCGGCGGAGGTCGGCGGGCTGGTCGCGAGCGGCACGATCCAGGCGCTGGCCGGCACGCATGCGAGCGATGTGCGGGTGGCCGTGGTCGACCTGCTGCGGGGACGCGTGCCGTTCGTGTACGCGCCGCCGTACGAGGGCGGGGGCCAGGCCAGGGGGCTGTACTTCCTGGGCGAGACGCCGGTGCGGCAGTTGCGGCCGGCGATCGAGTGGCTGCGCGCCCACCGCAGGACGCGGCGGTGGTTCCTGCTGGGCAACGACTACGTGTGGCCGCGGCTGGTCAACGGCGCGATCAGGGGTTACCTGGACCAGGTGGTCGGCGAGTCCTACGTGCCGCACGGCGCGGCGGTCGCGGCGGTCGAGGGGGTCAGGGCGGCCAGGCCCGACGCGATCCTGCTCACCCTGATCGGCAGCGACCTGGTGCGCTTCAACCGGGCCTTCGTCCAGGAGGGCCTGGCGGTGCCGAGGTTGTGCGCGGCGCTGGAGGAGCACGGCCTGCTGGGCATGGGCGGCGACGAGACGGGCGAGCTGTTCGCCTCGATGGGCTACTTCCACGGGCTCGACACCGATGCCGGACTGAGCTTCGCCGAGAGGTACACCGGCCGGTTCGGCCCGCACGCTCCGCTGCTCAACGCGCACGGCCACGGTTGCTACGAGGCGGTGATGATGCTGGCCAGCCTCATCAGGCGGGCGGGCTCCCTCGACGTCGACACGATCGACAGGCATGCCGACGGCGCCACGATCACCAGCGCGAGGGGCGAACTGACGCTGGTCGACCGGCAGGTGCGCCAGCGGGTGCACCTGGGCAGGGCCGACGGGCTGTCATTCTTTCTAGAGAAACCTTTTCATTAGAAAATATCAGTTCTAGGCTCCGCTCATGATGACCACACCCCCCGAGACCGTGGAGAGGTTCGGCTACCGCCAGGAGTTGCAGCGCTCCCTCGGCTTCGCCGACCTGCTGATCTACGGCTTGATCTTCATGGTGCCGATCGCCCCCTTCGGCATCTTCGGCGACGTCTTCCGCGCCTCCCACGGCATGGTCGCCCTGGCCTACCTCGTCGGCCTCGTGGCCATGGCCTTCACCGCCTTGTCGTACGCGCAGATGGCCCGTGCCTTCCCGATGGCGGGCTCGGTCTACACCTACGCGGGCCGGGGCATCGCCGCGCCGGTGGGCTTCATGGCGGGCTGGGCGATCCTGCTCGACTACATCCTGGTGCCGAGCCTGCTCTACCTGATCGCCAGCGCGGCCATGGCCTCGTTCGTCCCCGCCATCCCCATCTGGGGCTGGCTGATCATCTTCGTGCTGCTCAACACCGTGGTGAACTACCTGGGCATCCAGATGACCGCCCGCGTCACCAAGATCATGCTGATCGCCGAGCTGGCCGTGCTCGCCGTCTTCCTCGTCGTCGGCGTCGTCGCGCTGGCCTCGGGCAAGGGCCAGGCCGAGACCCTCTCGCCGGTGTTCGACCCCAACACCTTCTCCTGGACCGTCGTCTTCGGCGCCGCCTCGGTGGCGGTGCTGTCGTTCCTCGGCTTCGACGGCATCTCCACGCTGGCCGAGGAGAACAGGGAGAGCGCCGCGCGCCTGGGCCGTTCCATGGTCGCCGCGCTCGCCCTGGTCGGCGTGCTGTTCATCGCCCAGACCTGGGTCGCGGCCCTGCTCACCCAGAACCGCGCCGCGGTGATGACCGACGACGACGTCAAGAACAACGCCTTCTACGCGCTGGCCGAGTTCGCGGGCGGCCCGTGGCTGGCCATCCTGACCGCCGTGGCCACCGCGGTCGCCTGGGGCTTCGCCAACTCCCTGGTCGCCCAGGCCGCCACCTCACGCCTGCTGTTCGCGATGGGCCGCGACCGGCAGCTGCCCGCGTTCCTGGCCAAGGTGGACCCGCGCCACAAGGTCCCGGTCAACGCCACGCTCGTGGTCGCCCTGATCTCGCTCGGCGTCGGATTGTGGATGAACACCCTCGACGACGGCGTGTCGCTGCTGGTCTCGCTGGTCAACTTCGGCGCCATGACCGCCTTCCTGCTCCTGCACGTGGCCGTCGTGGTCCACTTCGTCGTACGGCAACGCAGCCGCGACCTGCTCGCCCACCTGGTCGCTCCGGCGATCGGCTTCGCCGTGCTGGTCTTCGTCGTGGTCAACGCCAATGTGGCCGCCCAGGTGCTGGGCTTCATCTGGCTCGGCATCGGCCTGGTGGTGCTGGGCGTCTCCTACCTGCTCGGCCGCCGGCCCTCTCTCCCTCAGGAGGTTTCGTGAACATCGTGTCCTACCGGCCCTCGCCCGAGGAGTACAGCTACACCTTCGGCGGCCGCGCCGCCGTGGGCAAGCTGCGGCCGGGCACGATCCTGGAGCTGTTCACCGAGGACTGCTTCGCCGGCCGGGTCAAGAGCGTCGACGACCTGCCCTCGCAGGTGTGCGAGTTCCCCTACCTGAACCCGGTGACCGGGCCCTTCCACGTCGAGGGCGCGGAACCGGGCGACACGCTCGCCCTGCACTTCGTCTCGATCACCCCGGCGCGCGACCACGCGTGGTCCTCGACGTTCCCGCTGTTCGGCGCGCTGACCGGCACCCACACGACCGCCACGCTCCAGCCCCCGCTGGAGGAGCGCGTCTGGCGCTACGACCTCGACCTCGACCGCCAGGTCGCCAGGTATCAGGCCAGGAACGGCGACTTCACCGTCGCCCTTCCGATGGACCCGATGCACGGCACCGTCGGCGTGGCGCCCGCGGCCGGCGAGGCCAGGATGACGATCACTCCTGACGCGCACGGCGGCAACATGGACACCACCGAGCTGCGGGCCGGGGTGACCGTCTACCTCGGGGTCAACGTGGAGGGCGGGCTGTTCGCCGTGGGCGACGGCCATGCCCGCCAGGGCGAGGGCGAGGTGTGCGGCACGGCGCTGGAGTGCGCGATGAACACCGTGGTCGCGGTCGAGCTGATCAAGGGGGTGCCGACGCCCTGGCCCCGGCTGGAGGACGACGATCACCTGATGTCGACCGGTTCCGCCAGGCCGCTGGAGGACGCCTACCGCATCAGCCAGCACGACCTGGTGACCTGGACCTGCGAGCTGACCGGGCTCGACACGCTCGACGCCTACCAGCTGGTCAGCCAGGCGGGGCAGGCCCCGGTGGGCAACGTCTGCGACACCAACTACACGATGGTCGCCAAGGTCGCCAAGAGGTATCTGGGTGGCGGCGGCGACGTCTACGAGGGGGCGCACGCCAGACTGCGCCGGCTGGCGTCGGAGTACACCGGCCCCTGAGACCTCCCGGCCGCCGCGCCCGCACCCGCGCGGCGGCCGGGCAGCGCCCTCGCAGTTCAGCTCGCCTGGCGGACGATCTCCTCGCAGATCTCGTGCGAGACCAGCGCGTCGGAGGCGTCGAGCACCCGCCCCTGCCGCACCGCGTCGAGGAACTCCAGGCACAGCTGCTCGATGCCGCGCTGGCGCGAGACCGGCACCCAGTCGGGCCTGCGCCGCAGCGTCTCCCCCTCGGCCGAGTAGTCGATCACGTCGCCGAGGTTGACGATGCGGCGCTTGGCTCCCGCGCCCATCACCTCGCACGACTCCTCCGAGGCCGCGCCGACCCTGTTCATGATCCCGATGGCCGAGAAGCCCTCACCCGCGAGCTCCAGCACGATGTGCTCGATCAGCCCGTCGCGCACCCGGGTGCGGATGTGGCGCGAGGTCACCTCGCCGGGCGCCAGGAAGCGCAGGGTGTCGACCACGTGGATGAAGTCGTCGAAGACCGCCCTGCGCGGCTCGTCGGGCAGGTGCGCCCGGTTCTTCTGCATCAGCACCAGGTCGCGCGGCAGCCCGGCCAGTCCGGCGTAGGCGACGCGCCGGTTGAAGCCCACCATGAGCGAGACGCCCGATCCTGCGGCCAGCCGTACGAGCTCCGTGCTCGACGCCAGGTCGGAGGTGATCGGCTTGTCGAGGTAGACCGGCACTCCCGCGCGCAGGAGCGGCTCCACGATCTCGAAGTGCGCCGCGGTGGCGGCGTGCACGAACGCGGCGTCGACCCCCGCCTCGACGACCCCGGAGACGGCCGTGGACCGGCCGGTGACGCGGTGCGCGTCGCCGATCCGGTCCAGGGCGGCCTTGTTGCGGGTGCACAGGTGGAGTTCGAGGTCGGGCTGGGCGGCCAGCACGGGGAGGTAGGCCTTCTCCGCGATGTCGCCCAGTCCGATCATGGCAATCTTCATCGACCCAGCGTACGGCGCAGCGCCTCGTCCATGGGGGTCGCCCGCAGCCCGAAGGTGGTGGTGAAGTCCGCGGACTCCATCACGAACGGGCTGGTGAACTGGTAGCGCACGTGCTTCATCTCGCCGACCATCGGGGAGAACAGCCCGGCCATCCTGACCATCGGCCACGGCATCGCCGACATGCGAGGCTCGGGCAGGCCGAGCACGGCGGCCATGCGGCTGCCCATCTCGCGGAAGGTCGTCGGCTCGTTCGACGGCACGTGCCAGGCCCGGCCCCAGGCCCTGGGGTCGCTGCCCGCGATGGCCAAAGACTCGGCCACGTCGGGCAGGTAGGTGAAGGTGTGCGGGACGTCCAGCGGCCAGACCGTGCGGATGGTCTTCCGCTCGCGCAGCGGCTTGAGGAACCGTTCCTCGCCGAAGTAGCCCTGGTCGGTCGAGCCGGGGCCGAAGTAGTCGGAGCCGCGCACCTCGACCGTGCGCACCCCGCTCGCCAGCGCGTCGTTCCAGATCTTCGCCCTGACCGCGGCCTTCTCCGAGGAGGGCCTGAGAGGCAGGTCGTCGGTCATCGGCCCGTCCACCGGGCCGTAGACGTAGAGGTTGCCCAGGATGACCAGGACGGAGTCGTTCTCGCGGGCGGCGGCCAGGAACGACTCGGCCATCGGCGGCCAGTCGGTCAGCCAGCGGTGGTAGGCGGGGTTCACGCAGTTGTAGACGGCGTCGGCGCCCTTGGCCAGTTCGGTCAGCCTGGCGCGGTCGCTGGCGTCGGCGGCCACGCCGTACGGGCCACTGCCCGACCTGCTCACCTGCACGACCTCGTGACCCTGGCCGGCCAGCGTGCGGGCCAGGTGGGAGCCGACCTGACCGGCTCCGACGACAAGATGCTTTCCCATGATCAGACCTGCTTCCAGACGAGACGGAGAACGCCGTTGAGGACCCAGAGGCCGAAGAAGACGGCGGCGGGGGCGGCCGAGGTGGCCAGGTAGAGCAGGACGGCGCCGCCGCCGAACCACCCCAGTTCCAGGACGAAGCGCGCCAGGCCGGTCAGGGGGTACTTGGCGCCGTTGGCGGCTCCGAACAGCGCCCACACCGCGATGAACACCCCGGGGGCTCCCAGACCCGCGACGACGCGCACCAGCCAGCCCGCCTGGAGTGTGAAGCCCCACAGTCCCGCCGCGGCCAGCACCCCCAGCTCCAGCAGGAACATCAGCAGGAGGTTGGCACCCTTGAAAATTGTCATCATTGCTCCCTTCTGAGAGCAATGCTCTCTCAAGAGAGCAACAAACGTCAAGAGCGGTGCTCTCTTTTCTTCTCACCGCTCTGCTACGGTGGGGGCATGAGCGCAGGCCGTACCGCGAGAGAACGAGTCAGAGCCGAGCTGACCAGGGAGATCACCGACATCGCCCGGCGCCACCTGGAGACCGACGGCGCAGGAGGGCTGTCGTTGCGCGCCGTGGCCCGGGAGATGGGCATGGTGTCGAGCGCCATCCATCGTTATTTCCCGACGAAGGACGACCTGCTGACGGCGCTGATCATCGACGCGTACAACGCGGTCGGCCAGGCCGTCGAGGACGCCGACGACGCCGCGCCGCGCGACGACTACGCCGGCCGGTGGATGGCCATGTGCCGGGCGGTGCGCGCCTGGGCTCTGGCGCACCCGCACGAATACGCGCTGATCCACGGCACCCCGGTCCCCGGATACCAGGCACCGCAGGACACCGTCGATCCGGCCGCGCGCGACGGGATCCGCTTCTCACGCCTGCTGTCGGAGGCCTCGCGGGCGGGCGAGATCCGGGTGCCGCCGCCCACCGACGCCCCCGTCGGCGCCTTCTCCGACGCCGAGAAGCTGCGCGAGACGATCTTCGCCGACGTCGACCCCGAGGTGGCGCTTCGGGGGCTGCACGCCTGGACGTGGCTCTACGGCGCGGTCAGCTTCGAGCTGTTCGGCATGTACAACAACATCGTCGAGAAGCGGGCGGCCACCTTCGAGCACGGTGCCCTGTCGATGGCCGCCTACCTCGGGCTCAGTCCTCGCTGACGTCGCCGATGCTCCACCCGCGCCTGATGAGCGTGGCGTAGAGCAGCGCGGCCACGGCCAGGAGGCCCGCGGTGACGTACAGGCTGGGACGGCCGAACACCGGGTCGATGGCGTTGGCGTAGAGCACGTAGCCCAGTGCCGCCAGCCCGGCCACGGGCGCGAGCGGGTAGAGGGGCATACGGTAGGCGCCGCGCGAGGTGCTGCCGTTGCGCCGCCCGGCGATCACCGCCACGCACAGGGCGGCGTAGAGCACCACCAGCGAGGTGCCGGTGACCACGAGCAGGAACTGCAGCGGCACGAAGCAGAAGGCGGCGCTGACCACTCCGGCGGCGATCGTGGCGACCCACGGGGTGCCGAAGCGCGGGTGCACGCTCGACAGCGCCCGGTTGGCGCCCCTGGTCCAGGTGGCGTCGCGGGCGCTGCTGAAGACCAGGCGCGCGCACAGCAACATGATGGCCAGCACCGCGTTGACGATGGCCAGCGCGATGCCGAGGCTGACCAGCGTCGTCACCGTCTGGCCGCCGCGCTGGGCCACGAACTCCAGCATCACGTCGCCGCCCAGGTCGGTCGCCGACAGCAGGGCCGCGGTGATCGGGATCAGCTCGGAGGCGACGGTGATGACCAGCGCCCAGAGGATCACCCTGGCGATGTCGCGCCTCGGCTCGTGGGTCTCCTCGCCGAAGTAGACGGCCGAGCCGTACCCGTTGTAGGAGAAGATCGCGACGGCGGTGGCGATGGCGATCATCCCGAACGAGACGGCCGAGCCGTCGGCGGCGACCGGGCTGACCAGCAGGTCGCCGAACGGCCGCGTGACGTTGGCCAGGCCGAGCCAGGTGACCACGACGAGGGCGAGCATCTCGACGGCCAGGAAGATCCCGGTGACGACGGCGTTGACCTTGATGTCGAGGACCGCCAGGGCCATCGACACCAGCACGGTGACGGCGGCGATCGTCGGACCGTGCAGGCCCGGCAGCAGGGCGCCGAGGTAGATGCCGACGCCCAGGGCTATCACGGCGAGGATGAGCAACTGGGTGACGAGCACCAGGACGAGCGCCATGAAGCCGGGCAGCCGGCCGAGGGTGCGCCCGATGATGGTGTACTCCCCGCCGGTCAGCGGGTAGGCGGAGGAGAGCTCGGCGTAGACGAAGGCCATGAACACGCCGACCACCGCGGCCAGCACGTAACTCCAGAAGGCGCCGGTGCCCGCCTGGCGGATGACGCCGGGGGCGATGATGAAGACCGACGAGGCGGGGGTGATCGCGGACAGGACGATGAGCAGGGTGCCGAAGGCGCGCAAACCACGTCGCAGGGCCATCGAGAGCCTCCACGTCTAGTTCTTTTAACAAGCATCAAAGAACTCGGCGTAGACCCCGTCAATAGCTTTGAATGGTGTTCAGATAACTATGGCCAGACCCAATCGCGCGCACGAACGCCGCGCCCATCTGATCGCCGCCGCCCGGCGCAGCGTGGTCGAGCGCGGCCTGCTCGGGCTGCGCCTGCGCGACGTCTCCGACGCGGCGGGCATGTCCTCCGGCTCGGTGCTCTACTACTTCCCCGGCCTGACCGAGCTGCTGCGCGAGGTGCACAGGGAGGCGGTCCAGCGTTTCTGCACCGCGCGGGAGGAGGCCGTGCGGGCCGAGCCCGACCCGGTCGCCCGGCTTCGGGCGATGATCGACAGCGGGCTGCCCGACGACCCACGCGACGAGCTGTGCATCCTGCTCTACGAACTGGGCGCGATCGCCAGGCGCGATCCCGAGTGCGCCGCCGAGTACATCAGGCTCTACGAAAGGCAGGTGGGCATCTACGTGGCCGTGCTGGAAGCGGGCAGCGCCTCGGGCGCCTTCGCGCTCCGCCAGGACTCGACCATGATCGCGCGCAACCTCGTCGCCCTCGAGGACGGCTACGGCCTGCACGCCACCATGGCCGTGCCGACCGTCTCCCCCGACGAGGCGGCCAGGCAGATCCGCGCGTACGCCTCGACCATGACGGGAGTGCACCTGTGAGGGCACGCGACATCCTCGCCCTGCCCGGGGTGACCGGCCCCGGCAACGCGATCACCGACGTCCCCGGCGTCGAGGTCGGCTACACCACCCTCATCGAGGGCTCCGACGTCAGGACGGGCGTCACCGCGATCCTGCCCAGGTCACGCGCGGACCTCGCGCGGCCCTGCGCGGCCGGCTGGTTCTCGCTCAACGGCAACGGCGAGATGACCGGCACCACCTGGATCAGCGAGACGGGCTCCCTGGCCCTGCCCGTCACGATCACCAACACCCACGCCGTCGGCTCCTGCCACCGCGGGGTGATCGAATGGGTGGCCAGGGAGCGGCCGGAGGGCGCCCACGAGTGGCTGCTGCCGGTGGTCGCCGAGACCTGGGACGGCTACCTCAACGACATCAACGGCGACCACGTCAAGCCCGCCCACGCCGTCGCGGCCATCGACGCCGCCAGGCCGGGACCGATCGCCGAGGGCTCGGTCGGCGGCGGCACCGGGATGAACTGCTACGGCTTCAAGGCCGGCAGCGGCACGGCCTCGCGGATCGTCAGGCACGGCGACGACTCCTACACCGTCGGCGTGTTCGTCCAGGCGAACTTCGGCTCGCGCCGCGAGCTGACCGTGCTGGGCAGGCACGTGGGCCCCGGCCTGCTCGACGACAACCCCTTCGACTCGGGAGCCGGATCGATCATCGTCGTGCTGGCCACCGACGTGCCGCTGCTGCCCGGGCAGTGTACGGCCCTGGCCCGGCGGGTGCCGCTGGGGCTGGCCCGCACGGGGACCAGCGGGTCGCACTTCTCCGGCGACGTCTTCCTCGCGTTCTCCACTGCCAACCCCGGGGCGCTGACCAGTGGGTTTCCGGTCGGCGCCGCGCCGTACGAAAAGATCGTCTTCGTGCCGTGGGGATGGCTCGACCCCTTTTATGAGGCGGTCGTGCAGGCCGTGGAGGAGGCCGTGTTGAACGCTCTGGTGGCCGGTCGGACCATGGAGGGGCGGGCCGGGCACCGCGTGCCCGGCCTGCCGGTGGATCGTCTGCTCAGCGCGATGCGCGGTTGACCGCGGAGATGATCGCCTTGAGCGAGGCGGTGGTGGTGTTGGCGTCGATGCCGACACCCCACAGGACCTGGCCGTCGACCTCGGCCTCGACGTAGGAGGCGGCCTTGGCGTCGGAGCCGGCGCTCATGGCGTGCTCGACGTAGTCGAGGACGCGCGCCTGGATGCCCAGCGAGGCGATGGCGTCGACGAAGGCCGAGATCGGTCCGTTGCCGGCGCCCTCGACCTCGCGGATCTCACCGTCGAGACGGATGTCGGCGCTGATGCGGTCCTTCTCGTCGACCGTCGAGGAGTTGCGGTGGGCCATCAGCCCCAGCCTGCCCCAGCGGTTGGCCGGGTTGGGGAGGTACTCGTCGGTGAAGATCTCCCACATCTGCGCCGGGGTGACCTCGCCGCCCTGGTCGTCGGTGCGCTGCTGGACCACCTTGGAGAACTCGATCTGCAGCCGGCGCGGCAGGTCGAGCTGGCGGTCGGCCTTCATGATGTAGGCGACGCCGCCCTTGCCCGACTGGCTGTTGACCCGGATGACCGCCTCGTAGGTGCGGCCGATGTCCTTGGGGTCGACGGGGAGGTACGGCACGGCCCAGGTGTGCTGGTCGACCGGGACTCCCGCGGCCTCGGCGTCCTGCTCCAGGTGCTCGAAGCCCTTCTTGATGGCGTCCTGGTGGGAGCCGGAGAAGGCGGTGTAGACCAGCTCGCCGCCCCACGGGTGGCGCGGGTGCACGGGCAGCTGGTTGCAGTATTCGGTGACGCGACGGATCTCGTCGATGTCACTGAAGTCGATCTCGGGGTCGACGCCCTGGGTGAACAGGTTCATGCCCAGGGTCACCAGGCAGACGTTGCCGGTGCGCTCCCCGTTGCCGAACAGGCAGCCCTCGATGCGGTCGGCGCCCGCCTGGTAACCCAGCTCGGCGGCGGCGACGGCGGTGCCGCGGTCGTTGTGGGGGTGCAGCGACAGGATGATCGAGTCGCGGTGCTTCAGGTTGCGGTGCATCCACTCGATCTGGTCGGCGTAGATGTTGGGCGTGGCCATCTCGACCGTGGCGGGCAGGTTGATGATCACCTTGCGGTCGGGGGTGGGCTGCCAGACCTCGTTGACCGCGTCGCAGACCTCGACGGCGTAGTCGAGCTCGGTGCCGGTGAAGGACTCGGGAGAGTACTGGAAGTACACGTCGACGTCCGTGGCCTCGGCCAGCTTCTTGCAGAGCTTGGCGCCCTCGACCGCGATCGCGGTGATGCCCTCGCGGTCCTGGCCGAAGACCACCCGGCGCTGCAGCGTCGAGGTGGAGTTGTACAGGTGCACGATGGCCCGCTTGGCGCCCTGGAGCGACTCGAAGGTGCGCTCGATCAGCTCGGGACGCGCCTGGGTCAGCACCTGGATGACCACGTCGTCGGGGACCCGCCCCTCTTCGATGATCTTACGGATGAAGTCGAAGTCGGTCTGCGACGCCGCGGGGAAGCCGACCTCGATCTCCTTGTAACCCATGCGCACCAGCAACTCGAACATCTGCAGCTTGCGATGGGAGTCCATCGGGTCGATCAGCGCCTGGTTGCCGTCACGCAGGTCGACCGCGCACCAGCGGGGCGCCTTGGTGATCACCTTGTCGGGCCAGGTGCGGTCGGTCAGACGTACCGGCTCGTAGGCCGGGTAACGATGAATGGGCATACCGCTGGGCTGCTGAGAAGTCATCGGTCCTTCTTTCAGGGAAAAGAACGGCCGACGCGCAGGAGCGGCACCGCGGCGAGGGAGCCGGCCTCTTACAGGCCCCCGCCGCGGCGGCTAAGAAGAAGCAGCCCGCGCAGCATGTCAACGACGCTACCAGACGTCTCGCGGAGCCCCGGACCGTATCTCAGATGCTGAGAAGACTTGTGGCGTGGTTGACTGACTCGATGCGACCGTTCGAGCCTGATGACCTGCCCGCCATGTACGACCTCTACGTCCGCTCCCACCAGGACTTTTCCGGCCCCCTGCTGAGTGAGCGAATGGTGCGGGCCATGGTGTGCGATCCGCCGTCGACGGACGCGCGTGAGGCGTGGGTCACATCCGATCTGTCCGGCTGGTACAGCCTGCGTGCCCCGCTGGCCGAGAACCTCCACTTCACCTCGATCGGCCCGCTGGTGGTCGATCCCCGCCGGCAGCGCGAGGGCATCGGGCGTGCCCTGTTCGAGCACGCGATCGGCCGGGCCAGGGCGCTGGGCCGCACCACCGTGGTCTGGGAGACGCCCGACGGCATGCCGGGCGCGAAGTTCTCGGCCGCCGTGGGCGGCACTCCCGCGCTGCCCGAGACCAGGAGCGTGCTCGACCTCTCCGGCGTGGGCCACTTCGCCGAGCTGGAGCGGGAGGCCGCCGGTCACGCCGCCGGCTACACCGTCACCCACCTGCCCTGGCCGGCTCCCGAGGAGCTGCTGCCCGCGCTGGTGACGCTGATGGAGGGGATGAACGACATCCCCACCGGCGAGATCGACTTCGCCGCCACCCGCTGGACCACCGCCCGCTACCAGGAGTTCCAGCAGCGGCTGCACGCCAAGGGCGTGACCTTCTACATCACCATGGCCACCCATGACGCCACGGGCGAGCCCGCCGCGTTCACCATGGTCGCGGTCGACGAGGACCACGGCGGCTGGGCCAAGCAGCAGGACACCGCGGTGCTGCGCGCGCATCGCGGACACCGGCTGGGGCTGCTGGTCAAGCTGGCCAACGCCCGCTGGATGCGCGAGGCGGACCCGTCGCTCGACAGGATCCTCACCTGGAACGCCGACTCCAACGCGCACATGCTGGCCATCAACCACGCCATGGGGTTCCGGCCGCTCGACCAGTGGGCTACCTGGCAAGTGGTGCTGACAGGCAGGTGACGCAACCGCTTCCCTGACCAGGGCAATACCTGCCGTAGAAGGCTTTCTATCACCGTGTCGGTACAGTCAGGATCATGCAGGACAACGAGATTCTGAGCCGGATCAAGCAGCTGGTCGCCGAGGAGCACGAGCTGCGCACCAAACTGTCGGAGGGCACGCTCGGCTCCGACGAGGAGAACACCCGCGTCAGGGAGCTGGAAGTCGCCCTCGACCAGTGCTGGGACCTGCTGCGCCAGCGGCGCGCCCGCCGCTCGGCCGGCGAGGACCCCGACGCCGCCGGCGTGCGCCCCGCCGGGCAGGTGGAGAACTACCGGCAGTAAGGGGCGCCTAGTCAGCCACGTAGGTGATGTGGTCGACGTAGTAGCCGCGGATCTTGCTGCCGCGCACGTGCATGTTGGCCGCGCCGCCCTCGTAGTACCAGTGGCAGATGTAGCCCTTGGACTCCTTCTCGCAGCCCATGAACTGGTGGATCTGGTCACCGGGCTGGTACTTGGCCTTGAACTGCTGCGTGATGGCCTTGAAGGTCGCGACCTCCATGGCCGCGTTCTTGTCGTTGGCGAGGTAGGCCTTGTAGAGCCACTTGGCGGCGTGCGACGGCTTGGTCAGGTGGCGCGAGGTGTAGACCTTGACCACCTTCGAGCCGGAGACGATCATCCGGATGCCGTTGAGCGCACCGGGCACGGTCACGCTGGTGTGGGCGAAGTCGCAGACCTTGCCGTAACACTTCGGGCCCACGTCAGGCGTGCGGTAGGGGTAGGCGAACAAGGTCTTCACGGCCGAGGGCGAGCCGTACTTCAGCGCCTTGGCCTCGTCGCCGGCCACCCACGCCTTGAACAGCTTGCCGGACACCGTGACCGGCTTGGGCGAGGCGGCCTGCGCGGCCGCGGGCTGAAGCAGAAGGGCGGCCGTGGCCGCAGTGGCCGCCGCGCCGAGCAGGAGTCTCTTCGTCATGAGGCGAAGGTAGGGGGCGGCTCTTGCACGGCGATTGCACTCCTCAAGCACGCAGATTGAAAGGCCCCTTCGCACCCGCCGCACCGGCGGCGAAGGCGGTGTCACCGGCCCGGCCTCTCAAACGGCGCGATGCTCAGACGGCGAGCAGGTGCTGCACCTCCTCGCCGCGCAGTTCGCGGGCCTCGCCCTCGCGCACGACGCGGCCGGCGTCGAGGATGACGAACCGGTCGGCCAGCCGCAGGGCGATGTCCACGTACTGCTCCACGAGCAGCACCGACAGCCCCGACCCGTGCAGCCGTTCGATGGCCTCCTCGATCTCGATGATGATCGACGGCTGGATGCCCTCGGTCGGCTCGTCCAGGATGAGCATCCTCGGCCGGGTGACCAGCGCACGCGCGATGGCCAGCTGCTGCTGCTGGCCGCCCGACAGGTAGCCCGCCTGCCGCTTGAGGAGCGGCTTGAGCGCCGGGAAGACGTCGAGCGCCTCGTCGAGCGCCGACGGCGAGCCCTTCGAGGCCTCCAGCGTCACCTGAAGGTTCCCCAGCACCGACAGCTGCGGGAAGGTGTCGTGTCCCTGGGGCACGTAGGCGATGCCGAGCCGTACCCGCTCGTGCGGTTTGAGCCTGGTGATGTCGCGCCCGTCGAAGGTGACGGTGCCCGAGGTGACGGGCAGGACGCCCATCACCGTGTCGAGCAGGGTGGTCTTGCCGACGCCGTTGCGTCCCATGACGCAGACGAGCTCGCCGGGTTCGACCGTCAGCGAGACTCCGAACAGCACGCGCGCTCTGCCGTACCCCGACTCAAGATCCCGTACCGACAGCATCACTGGCCCTCCTCCCGAGGTAGACCTCCTGGACGCGCGGGTCGGCCCGTACCTGGTCGACCGACCCCTCCGTGAGCACCTTGCCCTCGTGGAGCACGGTGACCTGCGAGGCGTAGCGCCGCAGGAACTCCATGTCGTGCTCCACGACGATGACGGTGTGGTCCCGGGCGATGCCGGTGAGCAGTTCGCCGGTGCGCTCGCGCTCCTCGCGCGACATGCCGGCGACCGGCTCGTCCAGCAGCAGCAGCCGGGGCCTCTGGGCCAGCAGCATGCCGATCTCTAGCCACTGGCGCTGGCCGTGCGAGAGAACGCCGGCCGAACGTTCGGCGAGTTCTTCGAGGCCGGTCCTGCTCAGAGCCTCCTCGACCGCCTCGGTGACGCCCTTGCGCTGTCTCATCAGGCTCCACAGCGGCTTGCGGAAGCTGGCGGCCAGGTCGAGGTTCTCCAGGACGGTGAGTTCCTCGAAGACCACCGCGGTCTGGAAGGTGCGGCCGACGCCGAGCCTGACGATGTGGTGTTCCTTGCGGCCGACGAGGTCGTGGCCGTCGAAGCCGACGGTGCCGGACGTGGGCCTGGTCAGGCCGGTGATCACGTCGATCAGCGTGGTCTTGCCGGCGCCGTTGGGCCCGATGAGGAAGCGCAGTTCCCCTTCGGCGACGGTGAGATCGACGCCGCCGAGGGCCTTGAAGCCGTCGAAGTCGACCTGGATGTCACGCAGTTCGAGCACGCTTGATCACCCCCATGATTCCCTTCGGGGCGAGCGTCATCACCAGGATGAACAGGGCCCCTTGCAGGTAGAGCCAGCCGTCGGCGAACTGCTCGCTGAAGGCGGTCTTGGCGTATCCCATGACGACCGCGCCCAGGACGGCTCCGGCCAGCGCGTAGCGTCCGCCCACCGCGACGGCGACGACCAGCTCCAGCGACGGGACGACGCCGAGCAGGGCGGGCGAGATGATCCCGACGACGGGCACGAACAGCGCTCCGGCCAGGCCCGCCATGCCCGCCGAGATCGCGAAGGTGACGGTCTTGACGGTGGCCGGGTCGTAGCCGAGGAAGCGCACCCGGTCCTCACCGTCGCGCACCGCCACCAGCAGCCTGCCGTACCTGCTCCTGACCAGCTGACGCGCGCCCAGGTAGAGCAGCGCGAGCACGACGGCGACCACGAAGTACAGCCCGCGCTGCGTGGAGTCCTCGGCCAGGTCCCAGGCGAACAGGTCGTAGAAGTTGGTCATGCCGTTGGTGCCGCCGGTCAGGCCCTGCTGGCCGACGAGCAGGATGACCAGGGCGGCGGCCAGCGCCTGGGTGAGGATGGCGAAGTAGGCGCCGCGCACCCGCTGGCGGAAGACCAGCAGGCCGAGCAGGGTGGCCAGGAGCATGGGCCCGAGGATTGCCGTCGCGAGGGCGAAGACGGGGTTGGCGAAGGGCGTCCACAGCGCGGGCAGTTTCTCCACGCCGCTCCAGACCATGAAGTCGGGCAGGCCGCCTTCCTGGAGCTTGAGGTACATGGCCATCGAGTAGCCGCCCAGGCCGAAGAAGACGCCCTGGCCGAGGGTGAGCATGCCGCCCTGTCCCCAGGCCAGGCCAATGCCGAGGGCGACGATCGCGAAGCAGAGGTATTTGGCCAGCAGGTTGAGCCGGAAGGCGTCCATGAGGAACGGCGCGGCGACGACCAGCAGGCCGACGAGGATCGGATAGATCGCCTTTTTCATGACATCGGCCTTTTTCATGACGTCGGCCTTGTTCATGACGTCGGTCTTGTTCATGAGAGGGCTCGCGATCTGACGGTGAACAGGCCCTGCGGCCGGAACTGCAGGAACGCGATGACGGCGGCGAACACGATGACCTTGGCCAGGCTCGCGTCCGACCAGAACTCGGCGTAGGAGTTGAGCAGCCCGAGCCCGGCCGCCGCCAGGACCGCCCCGCGCAGCTGTCCGAGACCGCCCGCGACCACGACCAGGAAGGCGTCGACGATGTAGTAGGTGCCCAGCGAGGGACCGACCGGGCCGACGAGCGTGAGCGCCACCCCTGCGATGCCCGCCAGCCCGGAGCCGATGAAGAAGGTCAGCATGTCGACGCGGCCGGTGTCGATGCCGCTGGTCGCCGCGAGCCTTCTGTTCTGCATGACCGCGCGCATGCGCCGGCCGTGCTTGGTTCTCACCAGGTAGAGCCAGACCCCCACGACGCTGGCGATGGCCAGGCCCATGATGAACAGGCGGTTGTACGGCAGGATGCCGATGCCGCCGGCGAGCCAGTCGGGCGCCTTGACCTGCACGTTCGGGGCGCCGAACAGGTCGCGGGCGAGCTGTTGCAGCACCAGGCTGACGCCCCAGGTGAGCAGCAGCGTGTCGAGCGGCCTGCCGTAGAAGTGCCGGATGGCCAGCCGCTCCAGGACCAGGCCCATCGCCCCGGCCACGAAGAAGGCCACGACCAGCGAGGGCACGAACAGGCCGGGCAGGAGGAAGGCGGTGTAGGCACCCGCCATGATGAACTCGCCGTGCGCCATGTTGATCACGCCCATCTGCCCGAAGGTGAAGGTCAGGCCCAGGGCGATGAGCAGGAGCACGGCGCCGATCGACAGGCCGATCGGCAGCTGGTTGACGAAGGCTTCCAAGGCCGTCCTTTCCAGTGGAGGTCCGGCCGGGCCGCCGGGCAGATGCGTTCTTTCGCGCTCTCGGCGGCCCGGCGCCCGGTCAGCCCGCGGTCAGGCCGCTCGCCCAGGGGTAGCCCTTGAGGTAGGGGTCGGGCTTGATGGGCTGGCCGGAGTTCCAGACCTCCTTGATCAGACCGTCGGTCTGGATGATTCCGATGCGGGCGGTCTTGTACATGTGCTGGTTCTCGCCGTCGATGGTCACCAGGCCCTCGGGGCGCTCCAGCGCGATGCCGCCGGCGGCCTTCTTGACGGCCTCGACCTCGGTGGTGCCGGCCTTCTTGACCGCCTCGGCCCACAGGTAGACGGCGTTGTAGCCGGCCTCCATCGGGTCGCTGGTCACCTTCTGCGCGCCGTACTTGGCCTTGAAGGCGGCGACGAACTTGTCGTTGGCGGGGGTCGCGGTGGTCTGGTAGTAGTTCCACGCCACCGGGTGGCCGGCGATGTTGTCGACGCCGATGCCGGTGACCTCCTCCTCGGCGACGCTCACCGACAGGACAGGCATCGCCTCGGCGGTCAGGCCCGCGCTCTTGAACTGCTTGAAGAAGGCCACGTTGCTGTCGCCGTTGAGCGTGTTGAAGACCGCGTCCGGCTTGGCCTGGGCGACCTTGTTGACGAGCGTGGAGTATTCGGTGTGGCCCAGCGGGGTGTACTCCTCGCCGAGGACCTCCATGCCGTTGGCGGTGGCGTACGCCTTGATGATCTTGTTGGCGGTGCGCGGGAAGACGTAGTCGCTGCCCACCAGGAAGATCTTCTTCTTGCCCTGCTCCTTGAGGTAGTCGAGGCCGGGGATGATCTGCTGGTTGGTGGTCGCGCCGGTGTAGAAGATGTACGGCGAGGCCTCCAGCCCCTCGTACTGCACCGGGTACCACAGCAGCGCCTTGTTGCGCTCGAAGACCGGGAGCATGGCCTTGCGGCTGGCGCTGGTCCAGCCGCCGAAGACGGTGGCGACCTTGTCCTGGCGGATGAGCTTGGTGGCCTTCTCGGCGAAGGTGGGCCAGTCCGAGGCGCCGTCCTCCACCACGGGCACGAGCTTCTTGCCCAGCACGCCGCCCGCGGCGTTGATCTCCTCGATGGCCAGCAGCTCGGCGTCGCGCACGGTGACCTCGCTGATGGCCATCGTCCCGCTGAGGGAGTGCAGGATCCCGACCTTGATGTCACCGCCTTCGGCGGAACCGGTGGAGCCGGTGGATCCGCATCCGGCGGCGGCGACCATCAGGGCTGTCGCCAACAGGGCATTGGACAGTCGCATTGGTATACCCCTCTCGTTTCGCAAGCAGCGTGAACGGCGGGGATTTCCCCTGAAGATCGCGACGGTTAATTGCGGATTGCCCGGACTTCACCGCTCGTTCGCGACACGAGGCCAACCCAGGGAAACCGGCGCGACATACGTCGGCAACACCTTGGAAATGCCCCGTCCCTAGGGTCCGGGCATGCGGCTTACCCCTCACGAGCAGGAGCGCCTGCTCATCCACGTCGCCGCCGGGGTCGCACGCGAGCGCCGGGCCAGAGGCCTCCAGCTCAACTACCCGGAGGCCACCGCGATCATCGCGTCCTTCCTGATGGAAGGCGCCAGGGACGGCCGCACCGTGGCCGAGCTCATGCAGTCGGGCCGCGAGGTGCTGACCCGCGACGACGTCATGGAGGGGGTGCCGGAGATGCTGGAGTCGGTCCAGATCGAGGCCACCTTCCCCGACGGCACCAAGCTCGTCACCGTCCACCGGCCGATCCCATGATCCCCGGCGAGTACGTCGTGCCCGACGAGGCCGTCGAGCTGAATCCCGGCCGCCCGCGCGTCACGCTGCGCGTCGTCAACACCGCCGACCGCCCGATCCAGGTCGGCTCCCACTACCACTTCGCCGCCGTCAACCCCGGCCTGTCCTTCGACCGCAAGGCCGCCTGGGGTCACCGCCTCGACGTCCCCGCCGGTACGGCCGTGCGCTTCGAGCCCGGCGTGGAGCGCGACGTCACCCTGGTGCCGCTGGCCGGCAACCGGATCGTGCCAGGACTGCGCCCCGAGTGGGCAGGCCCGCTCGACCGAGGAGCCCCCGATGCCTGAGATCTCCCGCGCCCGCTCGACCGAGGATCACCCCCATGCCTGAGATCTCCCGCGCGCGCTACGCCGCCCTCTACGGCCCCACCGTCGGCGACAAGGTGCGCCTGGCCGACACCGACCTGTTCATCGAGGTCACCGAGGACCGCTCCATGGGCCCGGCGGGAGCCGGTGACGAGGTCGTCTTCGGCGGCGGCAAGGTGATCCGCGAGTCGATGGGCCAGGCCCGCACCACCCGTGCGGAGGGCGCTCCCGACCTGGTCATCACGGGCGCGGTCATCCTCGACCACTGGGGCGTGATCAAGGCCGACGTCGCCGTGACCGACGGGCGCGTCACTGCCATCGGCAAGGCCGGCAACCCCGACACCATGGACGGCGTCGACATCGTCATCGGCCCGTCGACCGAGATCCTCGGCGGCAACGGCAAGATCCTCACCGCGGGCGGCATCGACTCGCACGTGCACCTGATCTGCCCGCAGGTCCTCGACACCGCGATCGCCTCCGGCATCACCACGATCATCGGCGGCGGCACCGGACCGGTCGACGGCACCAAGGCCACCACCGTCACCCCGTCGTGGTACCTGGGCCGCATGCTGGAGTCGCTCGACGCCTTCCCGCTCAACTTCGCTCTGCTCGGCAAGGGCAACACCGTCAGCTCCGAGGGCCTGCTGGAGCAGCTGCGCGCCGGGGCCTCGGGCTTCAAGCTGCACGAGGACTGGGGCACCACCCCGGCCGCCATCGACGCCTGCCTGGCCGTCGCCGACGCCACCGGCGTGCAGGTGACCATCCACACCGACACGCTCAACGAGGCGGGATTCGTCGAGTCGACGCTCAAGGCCATCGGCGACCGGATGATCCACGCCTACCACACCGAGGGCGCCGGAGGCGGGCACGCTCCCGACATCATCCGGGTGGCCTCCTACGGCAACATCCTGCCGTCGTCGACGAACCCGACCCGCCCGCACACCGTCAACACGCTCGACGAGCACCTCGACATGCTGATGGTCTGCCACCATCTCAACCCCTCCATCCCCGAGGACCTGGCCTTCGCCGAGTCGCGCATCAGGCCCTCGACCATGGCCGCCGAGGACGTGCTCCACGACCTGGGCGCGATCTCCATGATCGGCTCCGACTCCCAGGCCATGGGACGCGTCGGCGAGACGATCATCCGTACCTGGCAGACCGCCCACGTCATGGAGCGGCGCTTCGGCCCGGTGGCCGACAACCTGCGGGCCCGCCGCTTCATCGCCAAGTACACGATCTGCCCGGCGATCGCCCACGGCCTGGAGGCGGAGGTCGGCTCGGTCGAGCCGGGCAAGCTCGCCGACCTGGTGCTCTGGGACCCGGCCTTCTTCGGGGTCAAGCCCGACCTCGTGCTCAAGGGCGGCGTGGTGGCCTGGGCCCAGATGGGCGACGCCAACGCCTCCATCCCGACGCCGCAGCCGGTGCTGCCCCGGCCCATGTTCGGCGCGTTCGGCGCCACTCCGGCGGCCACCTCGCTGCACTTCATCTCGCCGCTCGCCCTGGAGTCGGGCCTCGGCGACCGGCTCGCCGTACGCCGCCGGCTGGCGCCCGTGGCCGACGTACGGCGGCGAGGCAAGGCCTCCATGCCGCTGAACGACGCCATGCCCAGGATCGAGGTCGCGCCCGACACCTTCGAGGTGCGCATCGACGGCGAACGCGTCGAACCCTCGCCCGCCACGGTGCTGCCCCTGGCCCAGCGATACTTCCTGTTCTGATGACGCCAGGCCTCCTCCTGCTCACCGACTCCCGCCTTCCCGCCGGCTCCCACGCCCACTCGGGAGGCATGGAACAGGCCGTCAAGGAGGGCCTGGTCCACGACCTGGCCAGCCTGGAGTCGTTCCTCGCCGGGCGGCTCAGGACGGCGGGCGCGGTCGCCGCGGGCTTCGCCTCCCAGGCGTGCGCCGGGCACGACCCGGTCGAGCTCGACGCGGAGCTCGACGCCAGGACCGCCTCCCCGGCCCAGCGGGAGGCCGCCAGGACCCAGGGACGGCTGCTGCTCCGGGTGGCCAGGCGCATCTGGCCCTCCCCCGCCCTGGAGGAGCTGGCCGGGAGGCTCCCCAGCCCCCACCACCCGATCGCCCTGGGTGTGACGGCCGCCGTGGTGGGCGCCACCCCGCGCGAGGCCGGCGCCGCGGCCGCCTACCACGCGGTCACCGGCCCCGCCACGGCGGCGGTGCGGCTGCTCGGCCTGGACCCGGTGGCGGTCCACCGGGTCCTGGCCACGCTCGACCTTCCCTCACCCGACGGGCTGCCCGCGGCCTCGGCTCCGCTGCTCGACCTGCTCGCCGAGCGGCACCGCCGCAGCCCCGTCCGGTTGTTCGTCTCCTGAAAGGAGCCCATCATGGGCGCAGTACACGACGACGTCCACCACGCTCCCGACGGCCGCGGCCGGGCCCTGCGCCTGGGCATCGGCGGCCCGGTCGGCAGCGGCAAGACCGCCCTGACCGCGGCGTTGTGCCGCGCGCTGGGCGGCTCGCTGCGCCTGGGCGTGGTTACCAACGACATCTACACCACCGAGGACGCCGACTTCCTGCGCAGGGCCGGGGTGCTCGACCCTGAGCGCATCCTGGCCGTCGAGACCGGCTGCTGCCCGCACACCGCCATCCGCGACGACATCGCGGCCAACGTGGACGCCGTGGAGACGCTGGAGGAGCGCTTCGGGCCGCTCGACCTGGTGATCGTCGAGAGTGGCGGCGACAACCTGACCGCCACCTTCAGCCGGGGCCTGGTCGACCGGCAGATCTTCGTCCTCGACGTGTCGGGCGGCGACAAGGTGCCGCGCAAGGGCGGCCCCGGCGTCACCTCCGCCGACCTGCTGGTGGTCAACAAGACGGACCTGGCGCCGATGGTCGGCGCCGACCTGGGCGTCATGGACCGCGACGCGGCCGCCGTACGGCAGGGCAAGCCGGTGCTGTTCACCTCGGTCAGGACCGAGGGGGCGGCAGAGGTGGCCGCCTGGGTCACGGAACAGGTCCACGAGTGGTCCCACGAGCACGAGCACGGGCACGACCACGGGCACGGGCACGACCACGGGCATCCGGTGCACGCGTGAGCCTGGCCGCGGTCGCGGCGCGGCGGGCGATGCGGGCGCGGGCGGAGATCGCCACGACCCTCTCCGCGGGCCGGACCGCCCTCACCGTCCTGCGCTCCAGCCCTCCGCTCACCCTGCGCCAGACCGGACCCGTCACCGTCCACCTCGTCTCCACGGCGGCGGGGCCGCTCGGAGGCGACGAGCTGGAACTGGACCTGCGCGTGGCCCCCGGCACGACGCTCGAGGTCGGCTCGATCGCCTCCACGCTGGTCCTGCCGGGTGAGGGCCCGTCGTCCATGACGGTGACGGCGCACGTCGGCGCGGGCGCGTCGCTGCGCTTCGCCCCGGAACCGACCGTCCTGGCCGACGGCTGCGACCACCGCATGGCCGTACGGCTGTCGCTGGACGGCGACGCCCGCGTGTGGTGGCGCGAGGAGGTCGTCATGGGCAGGTACGGCGAGGCGGGCGGGCGTTGCGTCACCCGCTTCGACGCCACGGCCGGCGGCCGGCCGCTGCTCAGGCAGGAGCTGGAGCTCGGCACCGGCCCCTGCTCCCCCGCCGTGCTGGGCGGCGCCCGGTGCGTCGGCAGCGTGCTGACGACGCGGCCGTGCGACACGGCGGTGGCCGACGGGGCTGTGGCCGACGGGGCTGTGGCCGACGGGGCTGTGGCCGACGGGGTGGTGGTGATGCCGCTGGCCGGACCGGGAACGCTGGTCCAGGCCCTGGCCGCCGACGCGGTCGAGCTGCGCGAGCGCCTCGACTGGGGCCTCGCCCAGGTGCCGCCGTCGTAGACCCCCGGCATCGGACTCCGGCGTGCGTGCCACGGTGTCATGCCCTGGCTGTCGGGCCGTACGCGACCTAGGGTTGTGTCATGGCCTTGCTCGTCGTCGTCGCCGGTGTGGTGCTCGTCTACTGCTCCACCCTGCCCTGGGTGGCCATCGAGGCGGGCACGACCATCATCAGCGGCTCCTTCGCCCAGGAGCGCGCTTTGGAGAACCCTCTCGGGCTGCTCGTCCTGATCTGCGGCATCATCGTGATCGCCCTGGGCGCGACGGGCGCCTACGCGGGCCGCCGCCTGCTCACGGGCCTGGCCGCCGTGCCGGCGCTGGCCGCGGGGGTGCTGGTCGTGCTCTACCTGGTGCACGCCACCGGCGCGGTCGACCTGCGGCTGGGCAACTGGCTGACGGTCGGCACGGTGATCCAGCCCGGCTGCTACGCGGCGCTGGGTGCTTCGCTGGTCGCGACGCTCTGCGCCGTGCTGGCGATCAGTCGTAGAAACCGAGCCGGCGCAGCTGCTTCGGGTCGCGCTGCCAGTCCTTCGCCACGCTGATGCGCAGGTCGAGGTAGACGCGGGTGCCGAGCAGCGCCTCGATCTGCTTGCGCGCCGTGGTGCCGACCTCGCGCAGGCGCTCGCCCTTGCGGCCGATCACGATCGCCTTCTGCGAGGGCCGCTCGACGAACATGTGCGCGTAGATGTCGAGCAGGTCGTCGCGCCCCTCGCGGGGCAGCATCTCGTCGACCACCACCGCGATGGAGTGAGGCAGCTCGTCGCGCACGCCCTCCAGCGCGGCCTCCCTGATCAGCTCGCCCACCAGGACCTGCTCGGGCTCGTCGGTGAGCTGGCCGTCGGGGTAGAGCGGCGGCGACTCGGGAAGGTGCTTGATGAGCACGTCGCCGAGGATGTCGAGCTGGTCGCCCGACACGCCGGAGACCGGCACGACGTCGGCGAACTCACCCAGCTCGGAGACGGCCAGCAGCTGCTCGGCGATCTGCTCGCGGGAGGCCAGGTCGCACTTGGTGACCACGGCGACCACCGGGGTCTTCTTGACCGCGGTGAGCTTGTCGGCGATGAAACGGTCGCCCTTGCCCACCTTCTCGTTGGCGGGCACGCAGAAACCGATCACGTCGACCTCGGTGAGCGTCGACAACACCAGGCTGTCGAGACGCTCGCCGAGGAGCGTGCGCGGCCGGTGCAGGCCGGGAGTGTCGACGATGACCAGCTGGGCGTCAGGCCGGTGCACGATGCCCCTGATGGCGCGCCTGGTGGTCTGCGGCTTGTTGGAGGTGATCGCCACCTTCTGGCCGACCAGGGCGTTCATCAGCGTGGACTTGCCCACGTTGGGCCGTCCGACGAAACAGGCGAATCCGGCTCGATGTTCAGAGGTCACCTAATGATTGTCCCA
Source organism: Nonomuraea soli (assembly GCF_013761175.1). Lineage (GTDB taxonomy): Bacteria > Actinomycetota > Actinomycetes > Streptosporangiales > Streptosporangiaceae > Nonomuraea > Nonomuraea soli. The sequence goes on along the minus strand of NZ_JACDUR010000001.1, from coordinate 441,153 downwards.
CCAGCTGAAGGCCGCGGGCAGCACATGGGTGGTCCAGGCGGGCATGAGCAGCCCCGCCGCCTCGTGTTCGCCCGCCCACCTGACCTCGAGGATCTCGTCACGATCGGGCATCGGTGTGCCGCCGACCACGGCGCAGCCGTACGCGGCGATGACGTAGGCGCACTCGTGGCCGTTGGGGTAGACGGTGCGGAAGTCCGGCCCGCCGTACACGCCGATCAGCCCGCGCACCTCGGCCTCGACGCCGACCTCCTCGGCCAGCTCGCGCACGACCGTGTCCTCCGGGCTCTCGTCGGGGTCCATGCTGCCGCCGGGCGGCGCCCACAGGCCGGTGTCGGCGTGCCGGGCGACCAGCAGCCTGCCGTGCTCGTCGAAGACGAATCCGGCCGCGGAGGGGAGCAGCAGCAGCCGTGAGCCGACCTCCGCGCGCAGGCCTGCCAGGTAGGGGGACATCGCCATCATCGTCGGCTCCAGCTCCTGCTCCTGCTCGGGCAGGCCGGACAGTCGATCATCGAGGTCAGCTCCGCAGCTCGCCGTCGGGCCCCGCCACGAGCAGCGTCTGGGCCCCCAGCTCGCGCACGACGGCCTCGTCGTCGGCGCTCGGGCCGTCGCCGCCGCTGACCAGCGCCGCCGCCTCGAGCGACTCGGCGCCGCTGGAGACCGCCATGGCCACCGCCACCTGCAGCGCCGACAGGCGCAGCGCAGCGAGCTCCACGTTGGTGGCGGAGTAGGTGCGGCCGGTCTCGTCGCGCACGGCCGCGCCCTGCGCGGAACCGTTGCGCGCGCGGGCGGCGCGGGCCAGGGTAATGATCTTGCTGTCTTCGGGATCCATGAGAGCCCAGATTACTTGAGGAACGAGCGCGCCAGCTGCTGGGTGCGCTTGGAATCCACCTTCGACAGCCCCGTGTGCACGATCGAGATGATCGTGTCGCCCGAACGCACCAGCATCAGGTTCAGCGCGTACGGATAGCCGTTGAGCCTGCCCCTGGCCTGCCTGGCCACCGCACCGTCGACGCCGTCGCCCAGCACGGGCAGCGGCAGGTCCCTCATCGGCAGCGACGTGCCGGAGCCGGAGGCCAGCGACGCGCAACCGTCGAGCGCCTTGCCCAGGTCGCGCATGTGCCAGTCGGCCTCGCCTCCCGTGTACGACGCCAGCCCGACCGCCGCCAGCTCGCCGAGCAGGTCGCCCTCGTAGGTGACCGCCGCCTGGGCCATGATCGCGCGCGGCGGCGCGTGCCCCGAGGTCGCCTGCAGGATGGCACGGCAGGCACGGCTCCCCGCCGCGAAGGGCGGCTTCCACGCCGGCTGGGCCTTGTCGGAGAAGCCGTCGGGCAGCGCCGGGCTTCGGTTGAGCATCTGACGCAGGCGCACGAGCTCCTGGTGCACCTCGCCGTCGGTGTACTGGCCGCCCCCGCTTGTACAACCCGCCAGAAGCAACGCAGCGCAGGCGAGTGTGCTCCAAAGTCCCCGATTCACGATCAACCATGTGCCCAGCTGCCGAAAGAGGCAATCCACCACACTCGCCAATAAACGCTTAAGGGTGCCCTCGCCAGGCGAGAGCACCCTTAGTCGTCGAGCAACTCTCGTTGCTCACCCCCCAGGATCGTCCTCGGGCCGCGAACCCCTCCCGGCCCTTGGACTCCCCCCCAGACGCCCACCGCACAGGGCGTCTGAGAAGAGAGTGGCCGACCCCCCTTGCAATCCGCTTGTAGAACGCTTGATGCCGATTAATCCTGCTGTGCGGAGGCTTCGACGGGTTCGTCGTCATCCTCGTGGACCGCTCGCCGTACCAGGACCGTGCTGATCCGGTTGCGGCGGCCCGCCAGGCTCTCAGCCGTCAGCCTGAGCCCCGCCACCTCCGCCTCGGAACCCGCGATCGGCACCCGGCCCAGGGCGTGCGCCAGCAGGCCGCCGACGGTCTCGACGTCGTCGACCTCGATCTCGGTGCCGAACAGCTCGGCCAGCTCGTAGATGGGCATGCGGGCGGTCACCCGCAACGCTCCGTCGGGCTGCTCCTCGACGCGCGGAGCCTCCTGGTCGTACTCGTCGGTGATCTCACCGACGATCTCCTCCAGGATGTCCTCGATCGTCACCAGGCCGGCCGTGCCGCCGTACTCGTCGATCACGATGGCCACGTGGATCTGGCGCGCCTGCATCTCGCGCAGGAGCTCGTCGATCGGCTTGCTCTCCGGCACGTAGCTGGCCGGACGCATGACGGAGTCGACCCGCTCGGCGCCCGCGCTCGACTCGTGCACCTGCCGGGTGATGTCCTTCAGGTACGCGATGCCGATGACGTCGTCCTCGTTCTCGCCCACCACGGGAACACGCGAGAAACCGCTGCGCAGCGCCAGCGACAAGGCCTGGTTCAGGCTCTTGCCGCGCTCGATGAAGACCATGTCGGTGCGCGGCACCATCACCTCGCGCACCAGCGTGTCACCCAGCTCGAACACCGAGTGGATCATCTCGCGCTCGTCGGGCTCGATCACCCGGCGCTCCTCGGCCAGGTCGACCAGGTCACGCAACTCGGCCTCGGAGGTGAACGGACCCTCCTTGAAGCCCTTGCCCGGCGTCACCGCGTTGCCCAGCAGGATGAGCAGCGTGGGCAGCGGGCCGAAGATCTTCGTCAGGACGTAGACCACCGGGGCGCTGGCCAGCGCGATCGGCTCGGCGTGCTGGCGGCCCAGAGTACGCGGCGAGACGCCGACGATCACATAGCTGACCACGACCATGACCGCCGCGGCCGTCACGTAGGCCCAGCCCTGGTCGCCCATGAGGTCGATGAAGAGGGAGGCGGCGATCACCGTCGCCACCAGCTCGCAGCTCAGCCGCAGGAGCAGGAGCAGGTTCAGGTAGCGCGGCGGATCGGTGACGATGGCCTGCAGGCGCTTGGCGCCCGGCCGGCCGTCACGGACGAACTCCTCCGCGCGCACGCGCGAGATCCGCGACAGCGCGGTCTCGGCACTCGCGATCAGGCCACCGCACACGACGAGCACGATGGCCAAGAGCAACCAGCCGTTCATCGGGCTCGCCACGACTCCAGCAGCTTGGCCTGCAGGCCGAACATCTCCTTGTGCTCCTCGGGCTCCGCGTGGTCGTAGCCGAGCAGGTGCAGGATGCCGTGCGTGCACAGCAGCTCAAGCTCGTCGCGGGTGCTGTGCCCGGCCTCCTTGGCCTGCTTCTCGGCCACCGTCGGGCAGAGCACCACGTCACCCAGCAGCGCCGGATCGGCCGGGCCCTCGCCATCGCCGCGGGCGCCGCCGCCCGGACGCAGCTCGTCCATCGGGAAGGAGAGCACGTCGGTGGGACCGGGCTCGCCCATCCACTTCTCGTGCAGCTCGGACATGACGTCCTCGTCGACCACGATGATCGACAACTCCGCGAGCGGATTGACGTCCATCTCGGCCAGCACGTGGGCGGCCAGGCCGACGAGGCGCTCCTCGTCGACCTCCACCCCGGACTCGTTGTTGATCTCGATGCTCATGAGCGCTCCCCCCGTGCGCCGCGCTGCCCGGTCGCGCCCCGGAGCGCGTGCCGTACGTGCCCGGTCACGACCGCTCCCCCGAGCGCGTGCCGTACCTGCTGCGGCCCTGCGGCCGGACCTGCTTGAACTCCTGCTGCTCGGCCTGGCGCTCGGCGTCGTAGCGGCCGTAGGCGTCGACGATGTCGCCGACGAGGCGGTGTCGCACGACGTCTTCGCTCGACAACCTCGCGAAGTGGATGTCGCGCACGTCGCTCAGGATGCGCTGCACGACGCGCAGCCCGCTCTCGGTGCCGCTGGGCAGGTCGACCTGCGTCACGTCACCGGTCACCACGATCTTGGAGCCGAAGCCCAGCCGGGTGAGGAACATCTTCATCTGCTCGGGCGAGGTGTTCTGCGCCTCGTCGAGAATGATGAAGGCGTCGTTCAGGGTACGGCCACGCATGTACGCCAGGGGCGCGACCTCGATCGTGCCCGCCGCCATGAGCTTGGGGATCGAGTCGGGGTCGAGCATGTCGTGCAGCGCGTCGTAGAGGGGACGCAGGTAGGGGTCGATCTTCTCGTAGAGGGTGCCGGGCAGGAAGCCCAGCCGCTCACCCGCCTCCACCGCGGGCCGGGTCAGGATGATCCGGTTGACCTTCTTGTCCTGCAGCGCGGAGACCGCCTTGGCCATGGCCAGGTAGGTCTTGCCGGTGCCGGCCGGGCCGATGCCGAAGACGATCGTGTGCTTGTCGATCGCGTCGACGTAGCGTTTCTGGTTGGCCGTCTTCGGCCGGATGGTCCGGCCGCGTGAGGACAGGATGTTGAGCGACAGCACCTCGGCGGGTCGCTCTGAGGCCATCTTGAGCATGGCGATGACGCGCTCGACGGCGTCGGCCGTCAGCTCACCGCCGCTGCGCAGCACCTCGACCAGCTCCTCGAAGAGGCGCACGACGGCGCCGCTCTCCTCGGGGGAGCCGGTGATGGTGATCTCGTTGCCCCGGACGTGGATGTCGGCGCGGAAGGCGCCCTCGATGACGCGGAGCAGCTCGTCCCGGGATCCCAGGAGGCTGACCATCGAGTATTCGTCCGGAATCAGCACCTTGGCCTGCGTGCGGGTCGGTGGCGCCGGTCTGCGGGATTCGTTTGGCTCGGACATGGGCAGGCCCGTCTGGCCTGTGCCTCCTCGGTCAGGTTCTTCTTCCCCCATCGTATCGAGGAGCTGGGGGAAGGTCGCGTGGGTTTCTAGCCGGGCGGCCAGGTCAGGCTTCGCCCGCCGAGAACATGCGCGTGCACGTGGAAGACCGTCTGACCGGCGTCGGCGCCGGTGTTGAAGACGATCCGGTAGCCGCCCTCGGAGACGCCCTCCTGCTCGGCCACCGCGTGCGCGGCCCTGAGCACGTCGTCGGCCAGGCCGTCGCCGGCGTCGGCCAGTTCGACGGCGTTGGCGACGTGCAGCTTCGGGATGACCAGCACGTGGGTCGGGGCCTGCGGGTTGATGTCACGGAAGGCCAGCGCCCGGTCGCTCTCGTAGACGACGGTCGCGGGGATCTCCTTGGCCACGATCTTGCAGAACAGACAGTCGCTCACGACAAGACCTTATCGCCGTTGCCAATCGGTAATCGCTTTCGATGATCCCCGCGGTTAGGGTGGGTGTGCGAGACTTTCACCCGAACTTTCACCGACAAATAAGACGATTCAGGGTCGGGCGAGGCCACCTGTCGAGGACACGACCGGGTCATGCACCCTAAGGAACCAGGAAAGCCGCTTGGACCAGATGAGCGTAAACCCTCTGGGAAGGCCGCGCGTCCCACTGATGTGACCACCGAAACCCTGCTGGCCGACAGGTCGTTGGGAGCGGTGCCCGTCGGTTGGGACGCCGACATGGCCGTGACCGCGCTCTACAGCGCACACTTTCGGTCATTAGTGCGTCTCGCTGTGTTGCTCGTGCGCGACATAGCGACCGCGGAGGAAGTCGTGCAGGACGCCTTCGTGGCCCTGCACGGGGCGTGGCGCCGCCTCCGTGACCCCGACAAGGCACTGGCCTACCTGCGACAATCCGTCGTCAACCGGTCCCGTTCCGTGCTGCGTCACCGCGCGGTCGTCGAGAAGTACGCACCCAAGGGCATGCCCGACGCGCCGAGCGCCGAGAACGGCGCCATCGGCGAGCTGGAGCGCTCAGCCGTCATCGAGGCCCTGCGTTCGCTGCCTGCCCGGCAGCGGGAGGCCCTGGTCCTGCGGTATTACGGGGACCTGTCAGAAGCTGAGATCGCCCATGCCATGGGCATCAGCAAGGGGGCGGTCAAGAGCCACACCGCACGTGGCATGGCAGCCCTGCGTTCCGTCCTGGAGAACCTCACATGAGCCACCTACGCCCCGACGAGCACGGCGACATTCTGCGCCGTGTACTCCGCGCGGAGGCGGATCAGGTGGTTCCGTCTCCCGAAGGTCTCGAGATCATCCGCGACCGCATCGCGCGGCGCGGTGTCAGGAACCTGTTCTGGTGGCGGGCCGGTGCGGCGGGAGCGAGCGCCGTGCTGGTGGCCGCCTCCGTCGTCATGATCGTCCCCGAGTGGCGGGAGAGCGTCGTCACCACCGTGGTGAACTGGACCGACGACGTCAAACCCACGCCCAGCTCGGAGTCCACCTCCAGGCCCAAGCGCTCCGAGCGCACGCAGTCGGAGCAGAACCCGCCTCCGGTCAACTCCGTGGCCACGCCCGAGGTCGTCGCGCCCACGCAGCCCGTCAAGGCGCCGCAGACGGCCGGTTCGACCACCAAGCCGTCGCCTCCCTCGGCCAGCCCGACGCCGACGTGCCCGACGCAGGAGCAGGACGCGGCCGACGACTGCCCCGAGGAGAGTCCGACCCCCACGCCCAGCGAGACCGTCGAGCCCGAGGCTACGTGCCCGGTCGAGGAGTGCCCTCCCGAGGAGCCGCCCCTGACGCCGGAGCCGAGTGAGTTCTACAGCCCCCTGGTGCAGCCGAGCGGCTGACGTCAGGGGGTCTACCAGCGTCCGGTGCGCGCGAGCAGCACGGACGCCGCCGCCACCCCCGCCGTCGAGGTCCTGAGCACCGTCGTGCCGAGAAGAGCGGGTACGGCCCCGGCCTGGCCGGTGAAGGCCGCCAGTTCCTCACCCGCGACGCCGCCCTCGGGCCCGACCACGAGCACGATGTCGCCCTCCGCGGGCAACTCCACCGAGGCCAGCCGCATGTCGGCCTCCTCGTGCAGCACCACGGCCAGCGCGGCCTTCCGCAGCAGCTGCACGACCTGGACCGTCGAGGCCTGCTCCGTCACCTCGGGAAGGTGGAAGCGCCGCGCCTGCTTGCCCGCCTCCCGCGCCGTGGCCCGCCACTTGCCCAGCGCCTTGGCCGCCCGCTCGCCCTTCCACTGGGTGATGCTCCTGGCCGCCGCCCAGGGCACGATGACGTCGACGCCGACCTCGGTCATCATCTCCACGGCCAGTTCGCCGCGGTCGCCCTTCGGCAGGCCCTGGACGACCACCAGGCGGGGGCCGGGCGGTGGCGTGTCGTAGGTCTTCAGCACGTCGAGCAGGAGGGAGTCCTTGCGTTCTTCGGCGACGACGCACTCGGCCACCGCGCCCGCGCCGTCGGTGAGGTCGACCCTCTCTCCCGCGCGCAGGCGCCGTACGGTCGCCGCGTGGCGGCCTTCCGGGCCGCCGAGGAGGATCTCGCTCTTACCGAACTCGGCCCGGTCGGCCAGGAAGACTGGAACGCTCACCGGGTCATCGTCCCATGGGAGGGGCCGGTGGCCCGCGTGAGGCGTCAGCGTCTCGTAGGGGGTCGGCGGCCCGCGTGAGGCGTCAGCGTCTCGTGGGGGATCGGCGGCCCGCGTGAGGCGTCAGCGGCCGTTGAACGCGTCGCGCAGGCGCGAGAAGAAGCCCTGCTGCCCCGGCGCGAACTTGCCGGGGGGCCGCTCCTCGCCGCGCAGCTTGGCCAGCTCCCGCAGGAGTTCCTCCTGCGCCGGCTCCAGCCGCATGGGGGTCTCCACGTTCACGTGGATGAGCAGGTCGCCGCGGCCCGACTCCGACAGCCGCTGCACGCCTCGGCCGTACATGGTGATCACCTGTCCGGACTGCGTGCCGGGCCGTACGTCGACCTCCTCGGGGCCGTCGAGGGTCTCGATGGTGAGCGAGGTGCCGAGCGCGGCCGCGGTCATCGGGATCTGCACGGTGCAGTGCAGGTCGTCGCCGCGCCGTTCGAAGATCTCGTGGGGCCGCTCGACGATCTCGAGGAACAGGTCGCCGGGAGGTCCGCCGCCGGGACCGATCTCGCCCTCGCCGGCGAGCTGGATGTGGGTGCCGTCCTCGACGCCCGCGGGGATGCGGACCTTGATCGTACGGCGGGTGCGGACACGGCCGTCGCCGGCGCACTCCTGGCACGGGTGGCGGATGATGCTGCCGAATCCGGAGCACTGGGGGCACGGCCGCGAGGTCATGACCTGGCCCAGGAAGGAGCGGGTGACCTGCTGGATCTCGCCGCGCCCGTTGCACATGTCGCAGGTGTCGGGGTGGGTGCCGGGGGCGGTGCCCGCGCCGGAGCACACCTCGCACAGCACGGCGGTGTCGACGTGGAGCTCGCGGGTGGTGCCGAACGCCGACTCCTTCAGGTCGAGCTCGACCCGGATGGTGGCGTTGCGTCCGCGCCTGGCGCGCGAGCGGGGGCCGCGCGAGCCGCCGCCGGTGCCGAAGAAGGCGTCCATGATGTCGCTGAACGGGAAGCCGGCACCGAAGCCGCCCGCTCCCGCCGAGGCGCCCTGGAAGGGGTCGGCGCCCAGGTCGTACATCTGGCGCTTGTTCGGGTCGGACAGGACCTCGTAGGCCTGGGTGATCTCCTTGAACCGCTCCTGGGTCGTGGGGTCCGGGTTCACGTCAGGGTGCAGCTCACGGGCAAGACGGCGGTAGGCCTTCTTGATCTCGTCCTGACTGGCGTCACGCCGTACCCCGAGGGTGGCGTAGTAGTCGCTGTTTGCCACTTATCGACCTCTTATGAAGCAGCCAGGATCTGGCTGACGTAGCGAGCCACGGCGCGCACGGCGCCCATCGTGACGGGATAGTCCATGCGGGTGGGGCCGAGAACGCCCAGCCGGGCGAGCTGCCTGTCGCCTGAACCATAGCCGGTAGCCACGATGGATGTGCCGCGGAGGCCGCTGTAGGGGTTTTCGGATCCGATGCGCACGGTCAGCGCCGCGGGCGTGTCGGGCGATGTCTCGCCGAGCAGCCGCATGAGCACGACCTGTTCTTCGAGAGCCTCCAGCACGTCGCGCAGCCCGCTGCTGAAGTCGGCGCCCGCCAGGTTGGCCGCACCGGCGAAGACGATCTTCTCGTCGTGCCGTTCGACCAGGGTCTCCAGGAGGACGGAGAGGATGGTGGCCGCCATGGGCCGGTCTTCGGCCGGGACCCGCTCGGGCAGGTCGGCCACCAGCTCGGGGACGCTGCTGAGGCCGCATCCGTCGAGACAGGCGTTGAGCACGGCGCGCAGGTGCGCGATCCGCGCGTCGTCGGCGACCTCGTGCAGCTCGATGACACGCTGCTCGACCCGCCCGGTGTTGGTGATGAGCACCAGCATGACCCGGCGCTCGCTCAACGGCACCAGCTCGACGTGGCGGACCGTCGAGCGGGTCAGGGTCGGGTACTGCACCACGGCGACCTGCCTGGTCAGCTGCGCGAGCAGCCGCACGGTGCGGGTGACCACATCGTCGAGGTCGACCGCGCCCACCAGGAAGGTCTCGATCGCCCGCCGCTCGGCCGACGACAGCGGCTTGACCTGCGAGAGCCGGTCGACGAAGAGCCGGTAGCCCTTGTCGGTCGGCACACGCCCGGCGCTGGTGTGGGGCTGGGCGATGTAGCCCTGCTCCTCCAGCACCGCCATGTCGTTGCGGATCGTGGCCGGGGAGACGTTGAGATTGTGACGCTCGGCCAGCGCCTTGGAGCCCACCGGTTCGTTGGTGGACACGTAATCTTCGACTATGGCGCGGAGCACTGCGAGCTTCCTGTCGTCGAGCACGTGCTCACCTCCTGTGTTGCTCTTCGGAAAACGTCAGATCTGGCACTCTGTGTTCCCGAGTGCCAAGTGTACGGCTCTCGCCTGCAAGGTGCGATAACCCGAGGTGGCGGGCGGCCTGCGGGGAGGTCAGACTGCTGACTATGACAGCCGACTCCCCGACCCCGCCCGACGATCCGACCAGGCGCGTGTCCAGGGACGATCTGCCCCCTGCTCCCCCGCCCTGGCAGCAACCCGGCCCGTATTCCCCGCCGCCTCAGGGGCTGCCCCAGTATCAACAGCAGCCGCCCTCCTACCCCTACCAGCCGGCCCAGTACGGCCCGCCGCGGCAGTGGGCGCCGCAACCGCCGCCTCCCGCGCCCAGGGTCCGCCCGTCGCTGTGGTGGGTGGGCGGCGCGTGGGCGATCGCCGTGGTGTGCGTGGCCGTCGGCGTCGGCGTCTTCTTCTCCGGCGTGGTCGGCGGCATCACCAGCGCGGCGCCGAGCCGTACCTTCGTCGCCGGTGAGACCGCCACCGTGCGCCTCGACCCGGCGCAGGAAGCCGTGCTGTATTACAGCGGGCCCAACACCGACTACTCCTGCAAGAGCCTCGGCGCGGCCAGGCTGGAGCGGGCCGGCGGCTCCCAGACCATCACGCTCAACGGGCTGACCTGGGAGCGGCTGGCCACGATCACCGTGCCGTCGGCGGGCGACTACCAGTTCCTGTGCACCACGGGGCAGGAGCAGGGCGCCTCGCGGTTCGGCATCGGCGCACCGCTGACGGGTGTCGTGTCCGGGACCGGCATGATGCTGATCCTGTGCGGCGCGGGCCTGGCCGTCGGCCTCGCCACGACGATCTTGGTGGTCGTACGGCGGCGCGCGGCGCGCAGGCGTTTGCTACCGTCCCGGATGTGAGTCGCTACGACGGAGACGTGCTCGCGGGAAACTGGCGCAGGCCTATGAAGGGCAAGATCCCCCAGGTTCCCGCCGAGCTCGACCTGGTGGTGGAAGACGCCGACAGCGGGTTCTGCGGCGCGATCGTGGCCTGCGACAAGGAGGCCGTCACCCTCGAGGACCGCTTCGGCAAACGCCGGCTCTTCCCTCTGGCGCCCGCGGCCTTCCTGTTGGAGGGCAAGACGGTGACGCTGGTCCGCCCCGCCGCGCAAGCCCAGAAGGGCACGCTGCGCAGCGCGTCCGGGTCCATCGCCGTGGAGGGGCTGCGGGCGCGGGTCGCGCGCGAGAGCCGCATCTACGTCGAAGGCGTGCACGACGCGGCGCTGGTCGAGAAGATCTGGGGCCACGACCTGCGCGTCGAAGGCGTGGTGGTCGAGTACCTGGAGGGTGTCGACGACCTGCCCGCCATCGTCGAGGAGTTCGAGCCCGGCCCCGGACGGCGGCTCGGGGTGCTCGTCGACCACCTGGTGGCGGGCTCGAAGGAGAGCCGCATCGCCGCGCAGGTCACCTCGCCGCACGTGCTGGTGGTCGGGCATCCGTTCGTCGACATCTGGCAGGCGGTCAAACCCTCGGTGCTGCGCATCCCCGCCTGGCCCGTGGTGCCGCGCGGGGTGCCGTGGAAGGAAGGCGTCATCGCCGCGCTGGGCTGGCGCATGGAGCCGGCCGACGCGTGGAGGCGCATCCTCGGGAGCGTGTCGACGTTCGCGGACCTCGAACCCGAACTGCTGGGGCGGGTGGAGGAGCTCATCGACTTCGTGACTAATCCCGGTGAGTCCGACTAGCCTCGTTTCATGAGTCAGCCCTCGGACGACGACGCCACCCGGCGCATCCCGAACTCCGATCCTCAGCCCGAGCAGGGCTACCCGCCGCCCCCGCCCGGCTCGGGCCCGCAGCAGGGGTACGGCTACGGCCAGCCGCCTTCGGCCCCGCCCGGCTACCAGCAGCCGGGTTACCCGTCGGGTCACCAGCAACCGCAGCCGGGCTACCAGCAGCCCGGATACGGGTACGGCCAGCCGCCGTCGATGCCCGCCGGATACCAGCAGCCCGGCTATCAGCAGCCCGGGTATCAGCAACCCGGCTACCAGCAGGGTTACCAGCAGCCTGGGTACCCCCAGGGCTACCAGCAGCCGGGCCACTACGCCGCGCAGCCGCACGTTCCCGGCCGCTACGGTCCGCGTCCCGGCACCGACGACACCTCGATGGCGATGCTGGCGCACCTCCTGGGCATCTTCACCGGCTTCATCGGCCCGCTGATCATCTACTTCATCAAGAAGGACCAGTCGCCCTACGTGCGCGACCAGTCGGCCGAGGCGCTCAACTTCCAGATCACGTTCTTCATCGCCTACATGATCAGCTGGGTGCTGATGTTCGTGCTGATCGGCTTCGTGCTGATCGTCGTGGTCTGGATCGGTGCGCTGATCTTCGAGATCATGGCGGCGATGGCGGCGAACCGGGGCGAGAACTACCGCTACCCGTTCGCGATCCGGATGGTCAGCTGACCGGGCGGTAGGCCGTCCTCTCCACGGACGGCCTGCGCCAGGATGTCAGGCCAGGTCGCGGATGAGGGCGTCGGCCAGGAGGCGGCCGCGCAGCGTGAGCACCATGCGCCCCCGCTTGAACGCCTCCGTCTCCAGCAGCCCGTCACCCAGCGCGCTCGCGACAGCCGTACGGACCGAGGGCTTGACGTCGGCCAGCGGGTATCCGGTGTCGAGGCGCAGCTCCAGCATGAGCCGCTCCACCTCACGGTCGTCGCCCGACAGTTCCTCGCGGGCGTGGGCGGGCGAGGAGCCCTCGGCCAGCCGCCTGGCGTAGGCGGCGGGGTGCTTGACGTTCCACCAGCGGGTGCCGCCGACGTGGCTGTGCGCGCCGGGGCCGACGCCCCACCAGTCGCCGCCCGTCCAGTAGAGCAGGTTGTGCGCGCACCGCGCCTCCTGCGAGGTCGCCCAGTTGGACACCTCGTACCAGGTGAACCCGGCCTGGCTCAGCAGCTCGTCGGCCATCAGGTAGCGGTCGGCCGCCGCGTCGTCGTCGGGCATCGGCAGCTCGCCGCGCTTGATGCGGGCCGCCAGCCGCGTGCCCTCCTCGACGATCAGGGCGTAGGCCGAGACGTGGTCGGGCCCGGCGGCGATGGCCGCCTCCAGCGAGGCCCGCCAGTCGTCGTCGGACTCGCCGGGCGTGCTGTAGATGAGGTCGAGGTTGACGTGCTCGAACCCGGCCTCGTGGGCCTCCCGTACGGCTTGCGCGGCGCGTCCGGGGGTGTGGTGGCGGTCGAGCACCTTCAGCACGTGCTCCCGCGCGCTCTGCATGCCGAAGCTGACCCGGTTGAAGCCGCGGCTCCTGAGCGTCTCGAGATAGGCGGGGTCGACCGACTCGGGATTGGCCTCCGTGGTCACCTCGGCGCCCGGCGCGATGCCGAACTCGGCGTCGATCGCGGCCAGGATCCTGCCCAGGTCGTCGGCGGGCAGCAGGGTGGGGGTGCCGCCGCCGAAGAAGATCGTGCTCACGGGCAGATCCGCCTCGCCCAGCACCCTGCGCGCCAGCCGTACCTCCTCGACGGCGGTGTCGGCGTAGTCGCGCTGCGAGGCGCCCGGCCCGAGCTCGGAGGCGGTGTAGGTGTTGAAGTCGCAGTAGCCGCAGCGGGTCACGCAGAACGGCACGTGGACGTAGAAGCCGAACGGGCGCTCGCCCAGGACGGCAAGCGCGCTCTCGGACAATTCGCCCGAAGCGGGGACCGGATCGCCGTCGGGAAGGGTGGAAGGCACGCCTTCCAGTGTGCCGCCTGCCATTGACTGCGAGATCCGCCCGTCCTACTATCCGGGCAACTTATAGGAAAGTTTCCTATAAGTTCAGCCCCCCGGAGTCGCCCTGTGAAGAAGGTCGTTCTCGCCCTCTCCTCCCTCTTACTCGGCATGTCGATGCTGGCCGTGCCGGCTGAGGCCCATTCCGACTTCAAACGTGTCGCCTACTTCATCCAGTGGGGAATCTACGGCCGCAACTTCCACGTCAAGGACATGGAGGCCAGCGGAGCGGCCAGGAAGCTCACGCACATCAACTACGCGTTCGGATTCGTCAACGCCAACGCCGAGTGCTACTCGGCCGACGCGTGGGCCGACTGGCAGCGCCCCGTGCCCGCCGAGCAGAGCGTGGACGGCGTGGCCGACGAGCCCGGCCAGGCGCTCAACGGCAACATGAACCAGTTGCGCAAGCTGAAGGCCAAGCACCCCAACCTGAAGGTGCTCATCTCCCTGGGCGGCTGGACCGGCTCCGCGCACTTCTCCGACGCCGTGCTCACCCCCGAGTCGCGCACCAAGCTCGCCAAGTCGTGCATCGACCTGTGGCTGCGCGGCAACCTGCCCGGCCTGCCCGAGGGCGCCGGCGCAGGCGTCTTCGACGGCATCGACCTCGACTGGGAGTGGCCCGGCTACCCCGGCAACGCCGGCAACGTGATCAGGCCCGAGGACAAGCAGAACTTCACCGCGTTCGTCACCGAACTGCGCAGCCAGCTCGACGCCTACAAGCGCGGCCAGCTCCTCACCGCCTTCCTGCCCGCCGCCGAGCGCGTCATCGACGCCGGCTTCGAGGTGCGCAAGCTCTTCAAGCTGTTCGACTACGCCACCGTCCAGGGCTACGACCTGCACGGGCCATGGGACAAGATCACCGGGCACCACGCCAACCTCTTCAACGACCGGCGCGACCCCAACGACATCCGCGAGAGCCTGCACTCCACCATCGGCTACTACCTGCAGCGCGGCGCCCCGATCCGCAAGCTCGTCGCGGGCGTGCCCGCGTACGGCAAGGGCTGGACCGGCGTCCCGCCGGGACCGCGCGGCGACGGCGTCTACCAGCCCGCCACGGGCGCGGCGCCCGGCAAGTGGGAGGCGGGGTCGGAGGACTACAAGGACCTGCTGACCAAGCCCGGCAAGAGGTACCGCGACCTGCGGACCGGAGCGGTGTGGCTGTACGACGGCACGCAGTTCTGGTCCTACGACGACCCCACGACCGTCACCGAGAAGGCGCTGTACATCAGGGCCAGGGGGCTCGGCGGGTCGATGATGTGGTCGGTCGACCAGGACGACGCCAACGCCTCGCTCACCAGCGCCCTCTACCGGGTGCTGCGCTAGCGGCGACCTGCCGGGGGACCTGGTAGTCGCAGGAGGACCGGTGGCCGCGCACGGGCCTGCCCCCGCGCGCGGCCACCGCACTCTGAGCCGCCACGGCACCGCATGCCCGGCCAGTGGCGGCACGCCTGCTCTCCACCGGCGCGCACGCCCGCTCTGCCTCAGCACGCTCCGAATCGCGGGCGGGTTCAGGAGGTGCCGAGCACCCGCTTGGCCACCGCGTCCCACACCGGCGCGTGCCCGTCGAAGGCCAGGATGCGGCGCATCAGCTCCACGTCACCGTGATACGCGCGGAACGACTCGACCACCGTGACGCTGTCGTCGGGCCGGTGGACCAGCTCCACATCGTCACCCACCCCCAGCTCACCCGTCTCGATCACGCTCAAGTACGCCCCGGGACGCTCGGCGGCGGTGAAGTGCTTGACCCACCCCGGCTCGCCGAGCCAGTTGCGGAACACCACGCACGGCACCCGCGGCGACGACACCTCCAGCAGCGCGCTCCCCACGCGCCACCGCTCCCCCAGCTTCGCCCCGCCGAGATCGACGCCCCTGGTGGTCAGGTTCTCACCGAACTGGCCGTCACGCAGCTCACGCCCGAGCTCGCCCGCCCACCAGTCGTAGTCTTCCCGGGCATAGGAGTACACCGCCTGGCTGGGCCGGCCGTGAGCCGCCAGGTCGCCGCGCTCGTCGCCGGCCAGGCCGTTGGGCCGCACCTCGACTCGCCCGGAGACGGCGCGCTTGTCGATCGCCGTCCGCTTCACCTTCCCGGCCCACTCCGCGTCGACCGCGGTGCCGACATTGACCGAAATAACGCGCATGCCAGGAACGCTAGCCCATGTCGCGCCGTCTCTCGGTCTCAGGACCGGCCAGCTGTAACACCGACTCGAGGGCCTCGCGCCGCGCCTGCTCGGGCGAGGCGCCCGCGCGCGCGAAGCACTCGGTCGCCACCTCCAGCACGACGCGCAGCACCGCCGAATCGGGGAAGGGCACGTTGACCAGCACCGTGCCGTCGGCCGAGACCTCCGCGGGCCGCAGATGCGACCGCAGGATCCGCCTGGTCTCCTCGGCCATCGCCACGCCCAGGATGGCCGCCCGCTCGAACCGCTCCGCGGCGACACTCATGGAACACCACTCCCATCTCGCACATCCGTTCGAGAAGCAGAGTAGGCAACGGCACCGACAGAATTCAGCGGTAGAGCTCCATCGGACCGCCGAGATGGAGGATCGACATGTGCAACCGCAGGCCGGCCCCCTCGGCCACCCTGCGCGAGGCCAGGTTGCCGGGGCGGATCAGCGCCACCACGGGCGGGCCGTCGCCCTCGCCACCGGCGATGGCCGCCCGCGCCGCCTCCAGCGCGTACCCCTGACCCCAGGCGGAGGGGCGGAAGCGGTAGTAGAGGTTGCGGACGACCTCACCGTCCAGCTCGGTCTGGCGCAGGCCCGCGACGCCGATCACCCGCGGGGCGTCGAGCAGGCGCACCATCCGGTAGCCCACGCCGTGCTCGCGCCAGTCGGCCAGCCACCCGGCGAGCATCTGCCTGGTGGTGGCCAGGTCGGGGCTGGGGCCGGCGGGATTGAAGCGGTTGGTCTCGGGGTCGGCGTGGATCTCGTGGACGTCGGCCAGGTCGGTGATGGATGGCCTGTCCAGCGACAACCTCGCGGTCCGGAGGGTCATGGCGGCGAGTGTAGAGGCCCCGGCCGCGAGCGACCGTGGGGCCAGCGGCAGTGGCGGCTGACCACCAGCGGCGCGCGGCGGGAGCGGGCGATGGCAGCGGTGAGCCGTTCGCCGCCCGCCGGAACTGTCGGTGGGCCTGGCTAGGGTGCCGCCCATGATGGAAAACGTGCAAGGTCCCGTCCTCCGCCCCGGTGACAACGGCTACGACGGTGAGCGAAGCGGCTTCCAGACGTCCCATCGCCACCACCCCGACCTCGTCGTCGTCGCCGCCGACGCGGCCGACGTCCGGGCGGCCGTCGCCCATGCCGCCGCCCATGATCTGCCCGTGGCGGTCCAGGCGGCGGGTCATGGGCTGACCGTCGCCGCCGAGGAGGGCGTGCTGATCACCACGGGCCGCCTCGACGAGGTGACCATCGACCCTGATCGCCGTACGGCGCGCATCGGTGCGGGCGTGCGGTGGCGGCAGGTGATCGAGGCGGCCGCGCCGTACGGCCTGGCCCCGGTCTCGGGGAGCTTCCCCGACCTGGGCGCGGTGCCGTACACCCTGGGCGGCGGCCTGGGCCTGATGTCGCGAACGTACGGCTACGCGGCCGATCATGTCACCCGCATCGAGGCGGTGCTGGCCGACGGCGCCCCGGTGGTGCTCACTCCTGGCGACGAGTTGTTCGCCGCGATGCTGGGCACGCGCGGCGCGTTCGGCGTGGTGACGGCGCTGGAGTTCGCCCTGGTCCCGGTCGAGCAGCTCTACGGAGGCGGGCTGCTCTTCCCGGCGAGCGAGGAGCTCATCGAGGCGTACCTGGCGTGGACGACCACGTTGCCCGACACGCTGACGTCGAGCCTGGCGCTCATCCCGACGCCCGACCGGCGGCTCGCGGCGGTCCGTGTGGCCTTCGCGGGCGAGGCGGCCGAGGGTGAGCGGCTTGTCGCGCCGCTGCGTCAGGCGGGCGAGGTGCTCGACGACAGCCTGCGCGTCATGCCCTACACCGAGTCGGGCTCCATCGCCCAGGAGCCGTCCGACCCGCACGGCTACGCGGGCGGCGGCGTCTTCCTGGCCGATCTGCCCGCCGCGGCGATCGCCGACTCGCCCCATGTCGTGCAGGTTCGTCACCTCGGCGGCGCGCTGGCCAAGCCGGCGGCCAACATGATGGGCCATCGCGACGCCGCCTACCTCCTGCAGATCGTCGCGGCCGGCGCCTGGGAGGTGCCGGAGGGGCTGCGGCCGCTGGGCAGGTTCCTCAACTTCCAGTACGGCCCGGCCACAGCGGACGAGGTGCGCAGCGCCTTCGACCCGGCCGATTTCGAGCGCCTCGTGCGGCTGAAGGCGACCCACGATCCGGCGCACTGTTTCCGCTTCACCACCGCGATCCCGTCCATCTAGGACCGGTCGTGTGTGCATTCGTCCCTGGACGGCAGGCGTCTCGAGGCATACAGCGGAGGCATGACTCGAGACGCCATGCAACACATCAACGAGCAGGACCAGGCCACTCTCCGGCGGTTCGTCGACCGCCTGGAGGCCAGGGGCCGTGATCCCCGCTTCACCGCCTTCCGCGACTCCTACCTGGCCGAGCTCCCGCCCGAGGGCGAGGTGCTGGAGGTCGGCTGCGGCACCGGCGTGGTCGCCCGCGCGCTGGCGCGCGTCCCCGGCTACACGGTCACGGGGGTCGACCAGAGCCCGGTGCTTCTGGAGGCCGCCCGCGGGTTCGCGGCGGCCGAGGGGCTGAAGGTCGACTTCCGGCGGGGAGATGCGCATGCCCTGGACTTCCCGTCGGCGAGCTTCGACGTGCTCGTCGCGCACACGCTGATCAGCCACGTCGCCGACCCCGCGCGGGTGCTGCGCGAGGCGCGGCGCGTGGTGCGGCCCGGCGGGGTGGTGGCGGTCTTCGACGGCGACTACGCCTCGCTGACCTTCGCCTGCGCCGATCACACGCTCGGACGGGCGATGGAGGAGGCGCTGCTGGCCGTGGTGGTCAGCCAGCCTCGTGTCATGCGCGACCTGCCGGAGCTGCTGCGCGCGTGCGGTCTGGAGCTGGTGGAGGTGCAGGGGCACCTGCTGACCGAGGTGGGGGGCGGTGGGTTCTTCCTGGGGCTGGCCGAGACGTTCTCGCCGCTGACGGTGCGGGAGGGGCTGATCTCCGACGACGAGCAGGCGGTGTGGCTGGCCGGGCTGAAGCGGGCGGGGCAGCGGGGGACGTTCTTCGCGGCCTGCGCGTATTACGGCTACGTCGCCAGGGCCGCGTAAGCCTTGCCCCGGCCGGCGAATCGGCCCGTGTTCCGCAAGCGAAGGTGGGGCCGCGCAGACGGCACGCGGGTCGAGCGGACAGCACGCGGGTCGAGCAGACTGCATGCGGGTTGCGCAGACTGCATGCGGGTCGCGCAGACGGCACGCGGGTCGCGCACGAGGTGCGAGGGCCTACTTCGGGTGGGCAGGACGGTCGAGGCCGAGGAGGCTGGGCAGGTCGGCGACGCCGGGCAGCAGGTGGGTGTGGCGGGTGCGGCCGAGGGCGACGGCGTCGAGGCCGCCGGTGAGCACGCCGACCACGTATCCGGCTCCGGCGTTCGTCCCGGCCTCCAGGTCGCGTGTGGTGTCCCCGGCGACGAGCACGCGCTCGGTGCTCCGTACACCGGTGAGCTCCATGGCGCGGAAGATCATGTACGGCGCGGGCCGTCCGGCCGCCACGTCGTCCACGCACACCATGGCGTCGAGCACGCCCTCGTCCCAGCCCAGGTGCTTCAGGAGGCCGGAGGTGACGTCGCGGTCGAAGCCCGTGGTCAGGGCCACCTTGACGCCCGCCTCCCGCAGCCTGGCCAGCGCCTCGGGGACGCCGGGGAGAGGGGCGGGCGGCCGCTCCCGGTAGAGGTGGTCGAGGCGGGCGCGAAAGTCGGCGAAGGTGGCCTCGACGAGGGAGGCGTCGGCGGCCGAGCGACCCACGCCCCCGACGAGGGAGGCATCGGTTTCCGGCAGGGCGAGCAGGGCGGCGATCGCCTCCCGCTTGTCGGCTCCCATCCACCGCTGGATGTCCCCCGCCCCAGGCTGCCCGCCCGCGGCCCTGACGGCCTGTTCCAGCGCCACGTACACGGCCCCGTGTTCCTCCACGGTGGTGCCAGCGATGTCCAGCACGGCGAGGTCGATCATGATGTGCTCTCCTGGATGTCCAGCGGGCTGCGCGCCAGCGCGGGGCGCCCGGCCTGCTGGGAGTTCTCGATGATGAAGGTGACCAGGTCCGGCCGGTAGCGGTCGTCCGAGCGTTCCATCGGCCGCCCCGAGGCGGTGGCGGTGATGCGCTGCTCGCGCAGCAGCGGCGCTCCCTGGGCGATGCCGAGCAGCGCCGCGTCGGCGGCGTCGGCGGCGACGGCGTCGATGACGTGCCTGGCCACGCTGAGGTCGACGCCCCGGCCGCTGAGGAAGGCGAAGATCGACCCCGAGTCGCATTCGTGGTCGAACAACATCCTGCCCACCTCCCAGACGAAGGTGGTGCGTTCGATCATGGTGGGGGTGCCGTCGAGCAGCCGCAGGCGAAGCAGCTGGACGACGGGTTCGCCCTCTTCGAGCTCGAGGGCGTCGGCGACCTCGGCGCCGGCGGGTCGCCGGGCGATCTCGAGGGTGCGCTGGCCGGGGATCCTGCCGAGCCCTTCGGCCCAGCTGGAGAAGCTCAGGAACGTCTCGAAGGGTTGCGCGACGGCCCGGCTGCGGACGGTGGGGGGTTTGCCCCGGCCGCCGCCGATGAGCCCTTCCGCTCGCAGCGCCGCCAGTGCCTGGCGGACGGGTCCGCGCGAGGCGCCCCACTGTTCGCCCAGCTGGGATTCGGAGGGCACGAGGGAGCCGACGGCGAGCTCGCCGTTGGCGATGTGGCGGCGCAGGTCGGAGGCGATGCGTTCGTGCATGGGCCGGTCCATGTCAGTTGACAATACAGGTGAACCTCCACGGAAACGCAAGCAGACCAGGGCAAGGTGAACGCAGGGTGACATCTCCGAACATATGTTGACGATGCTCGCCGCTCCGCGCCACCGTACTTGTCATGACAAGTTCTCCCCAGCCCGATGTCGTGATCGTGGGCGCCGGGATCGTGGGCCTGGCCCATGCCGTCGAGGCCGTACGCCGCGGCCTGTCGGTCGTGGTGGTCGAGCGCGACGAACGTGCCGTCGGCGCATCGGTCCGCAACTTCGGCCACGCCTGCGTCACCGCGATGTCCGGCCCGGCGCTCGACTACGCGCTCAAGGCCCGCGAGACCTGGCTCGACCTGGCCAAGAAGGCCGGGTTGTGGCTGCGCGAGTCGGGGGCGGTCGTGGTGGCCAGGGCCGACGACGAGTACGCCGTGCTGGAGGAGTTCCGCCAGGCGCGCGGTGACCAGGTGGTCCTGCTCGACCGCCAGGACCTGCGGGTTCCGGTCGCCGGAGCCGTCGGCGGCGCCTGGTTCCCGCTGGACCTGCGGGTCGACCCTCGCCAGGCGGTCCAGGCGGTCGCCGCCTGGCTGGCGGACCAGGGGGTGCGCTTCCACTGGTCCACCACGGTGCACACGATCGAGCCCGGCCTGCTGGGCACCTCGCGCGGGGTGATCAGGGCGGGCAGGATCGTGGTCGCGGTCGGCCACGACGTGGACCGCCACTTCCCCGGCCTGGCCGAGCGCCTGGGGCTGCGGCGCTGTGTGCTGCACATGCTACGCGTGCGCGATCCGCACGGCCGCACGATCGAGCCGGCCGTGCTCAGCGGCTTCTCGATGCTGAGGTACGCCGGGTTCGACGGCTGCTCGACACTGCCCGCCGTACGGGCCAGGCTCGGGGCCGAGCACCCCGAACTCGTCGCGGCCGGGCTCAACCTCATGCTCACCCAGCGCCCCGACGGCGACCTGACCATCGGCGACACCCACGCCTACGCGGTCACCCACGACCCCTTCCAGCCGGAGGAGCTGGACACGCTCGTCCTGGAGCAGACCGCGCGGCTGCTCGGCAGCGGTCCGCCGGCCGTACGCGAACGCTGGCTGGGGGTCTACGCCTCGGGACGCGAGCCGTTCCTCACCGAGTTCCCCCTGCCAGGGGTGGCTGTCGTCGCCGTGACCTCCGGCGTCGGCATGACCACCTCCTTCGGCCTCGCTCCGCACGTCCTCGACACCCTTCTCGCCTGAAAGGCCCCCGATGCGCCCCCGACTCCTGGCCCTGGCCGCCGCCGCGGCCCTCGCCCTGACCGCCTGCGGCACCGACGCCACCCCCACCCAGGCCGCCGCCACCTGCCCCAACGGCAAGATCCGCTTCGGCATCGAGCCGTACGAGGACCCGGCCAAGCTCAAGCCCGCCTACCAGGTGCTGGCCGACGCGCTGAGCAAGCAGCTGAACTGCCCGGTCGAGCTGACCGTCGTCGAGGACTACTCGGCGGAGGTCCTGGCCATGCGCAACGGCCAGCTGGAGCTGGCCCAGTTCGGCCCGCTCGGCTTCGTGTTCGCCAGCGAGAAGGCCGGCGCCCAGCCGCTCGCCTCGTTCGCCGACGCCAAGGGCGCGCTCACGACCTACACCGCGGGCATCTGGGTGCCCGCGGACTCCCCGATCAAGGCCATCGGCGATCTCAAGGGCAGGTCGCTGGCGTTGTCGAGCCCCGGTTCGACCTCGGGTGACGCCCTGCCGCGCTTCGCGCTCAAGCAGGCCGGGCTGGCCGAGTCCGACCTCAAGCTCGACTACGCGGGCGGCCACCCCGAGGCGCTGCTGGCCCTGGCCAACGGCAAGGTCGAGGCCGCCGAGATCAACAGCCAGCAGCTGGCGACCGCGGCGGCGGAGGGCAGCTTCGACCCGGCCGCCTTCCGGCAGATCTGGACCTCCGACCCCATCCCGAACGACCCGATCACCGTCTCGGGCAAGGCCTCCCCCGCCTTCCGGGAGGCCGTCTCCCAGGCGCTGCTGCGGCTCAAGCCCGAGGACGTCGCCAAGGTCGGCGCCTTCCTCGACGTCGACCCGCCCGGACCGCTCGTCGCGGTCACCAAGGAGACCTACCAGCCGCTGTTCGACCTGGCCGCCACGCTGGGCCTGACGGAGAAGGACGTATGAGCCTGCGGATCAGGGGGCTGCGCAAGGCGTACGGCGGGCGGACCGTTCTCGACGGGTTCGACCTGGACGTGGCCCCCGGGGAGTTCGTGGTCCTGCTCGGCGCCAACGGTTCGGGCAAGTCCACGGCGCTGCGCTGCGTCGTCGGCCTGGAGCAGGCCGACGGCGGCACGATCGAGACCGGCTCA
Organism: Nonomuraea soli; assembly: GCF_013761175.1. GTDB lineage: Bacteria > Actinomycetota > Actinomycetes > Streptosporangiales > Streptosporangiaceae > Nonomuraea > Nonomuraea soli. The sequence continues at coordinate 418,738 of NZ_JACDUR010000001.1, read as the reverse complement.
CGCGCCGCGATGGTCTTCCAGCAGATCCATCTGGTGCCGCGCCGTACCGTGATCGACAACGTGAGCGCCGGGGCGCTCGGGCGGCTGCCGCTGCGCCGGTCGCTGCATCCCCTGCTCTTCCCGCGCGAGCTGCGCGAGGAGGCCATGGCCTGCCTGGACCGGGTGGGCCTGGCCGGCCGGGCCGCCGATCGGGCGGGCAGGCTGTCGGGCGGCCAGCAGCAGCGGGTCGCCATCGCCCGCGCGTTGTGCCAGCGCGCCTCGGTGCTGCTGGCCGACGAGCCGGTGTCGGCGCTGGACCCGTCGGCGGCCGAGCAGGTGGTGGCGCTCCTGGCCGACCTGGCCAGGACGGGTGGCCTGGCCGTCGCGGCGGTGCTGCACCAGCCGGGCCTGGCCGTACGGCACGCGGACCGCGTCGTGGGCCTGCGTGCCGGCCGGGTCACGCTGGACGAGCGCGCCGCCGGGCTGAATCCCGCGGACCTCGACTTCCTGTACGGCGAGCAAGGGGCGGCCGCATGACGCTCACCCCGCCCAGGCGGCGCCCCGTCACCCTGGTCACCGCCACCGTCACCGTGGCGCTGGTCGCCGTGCACGTGCTGGCCTGGGAGGCGACGGAGTTCTCCCCCGCCGCCCTGGTCCAGGGCTGGGCGGGCATGGCCGACTTCCTGGGTCAGGCGCTGCCGCCCGACCTGTCGGGCGAGGTGCTCGGCGCGGCGGTGGAGGCGGCCCTGGTCACCCTCTACATCGGCCTGCTCGGCACCACCCTGTCCGTGCCGTCCGCGCTGGTGCTGGCCGTCCTGGCCGCCCGCACCACGACCTCGGGCGGCTGGGTCTACCAGGCGGCGCGGACCGTGTTGTCGTTCCTGCGTGCCGTGCCGGACGTGGTGTTCGCCCTGGTCTTCGTGACCGCGGTGGGGCTGGGCCCGTTCGCGGGGGTGCTGGCGCTGATCTTCCACAACACCGGTGTCATGGGCAAGCTCTGGGCCGAGGCCATGGAGGAGATCGACCTGGGCCCGCGCGACGCGCTGCGCACCAACGGCGCCTCACGCGTGCAGGTGGCGGCGCACGCGGTGCTGCCCGCGGCCCTGCCGCAGTGTCTGGGCCTGCTGCTCTACCGCCTCGACGTCAACGTGCGCTCGTCGCTGGTGCTCGGCCTGGTCGGCGCGGGCGGCATCGGCTTCCTCGTCAACCAGTCGATCAAGCTGTTCAGGTTCGACGAGATGGTCACCCACCTGCTGGTGGTGCTGGTGCTGGTGGTCGCCGTGGACCAGCTGTCGGCGCTGGTCCGGCGGCGTATCGGCGCGTGAGGGACTACTTCTTGGCGGCCTTGTCGGCGGAGGATTCGGTCGACAGCGCCGCGACGAAGGCCTCCTGGGGCACCTCCACGCGCCCGACCATCTTCATGCGCTTCTTGCCTTCCTTCTGCTTCTCCAGCAGCTTGCGCTTACGGGTGATGTCGCCGCCGTAGCACTTGGCCAGAACGTCCTTGCGGATGGCCCGGATGTTCTCGCGCGCGATGACCCGGGCGCCGATGGCGGCCTGGATCGGCACTTCGTACTGCTGCCGGGGAATGAGGTCCTTGAGCTTCTTGGCCATGTCGACGCCGTAGGTGTAGGCCTTGTCCTTGTGGACGATGGCCGAGAAGGCGTCGACGGCCTCGCCCTGGAGCAGGATGTCGACCTTGACCAGCTCGGACGCCTGCTCTCCCGCGGGCTCGTAGTCGAGCGAGGCGTAGCCCCTGGTGCGCGACTTGAGCTGGTCGAAGAAGTCGAAGATGATCTCGCCGAGCGGCAGGGTGTAGCGGATCTCGACCCGGTCCTCCGACAGGTAGTCCATGCCCTGCAGCTGGCCGCGGCGGCCCTGGCAGATCTCCATGATCGCGCCGATGAACTCGGCGGGCGCCAGGATGGTGGACTTGGTGACCGGCTCGTAGACCTCGGCGATCTTGCCGCCGGTGGGGAACTCGGAGGGGTTGGTGACGGTCAGCTCCTTGCCGTCCTCCATGACGACCCGGTAGACGACGTTGGGCGCCGTGGAGATCAGCGACAGGCCGAACTCGCGCTCGAGCCGCTCGCGCACGATCTCCATGTGGAGCAGGCCGAGGAAGCCGACGCGGAAGCCGAAGCCGAGCGCGGCAGAGGTCTCGGGCTCGTAGACCAGCGCGGCGTCGTTGAGCTGGAGCTTGTCGAGCGCCTCGCGCAGCTCGGGGTACTCGTCGCCGTCGATCGGGTAGAGGCCGGAGAAGACCATCGGCTTGGGGTGCTCGTAGCCGGCCAGGGGCTCCTGGGCGCCGCGGACCGCGGTGGTGACGGTGTCACCCACCCGCGACTGGCGCACGTCCTTCACGCCGGTGATGAGGTAGCCGACCTCGCCGACGCCGAGGCCCTGGTCGGAGATCTTCGGCTCGGGCGAGATGACGCCGATCTCGAGCGTCTCGTGCTGGGCCTGGGTCGACATCATGAGGATGCGCTCGCGCTTGCCGAGATGGCCGTCCATGACCCGGACGTAGGTGACGACGCCGCGGTAGGTGTCGTAGACCGAGTCGAAGATCAGCGCGCGGGCGGCGGCGTCGGCGTCGCCGACGGGCGCCGGCACGGTCTGGACGACGTGGTCGAGCAGCTCGGGCACGCCCACTCCGGTCTTGCCCGAGACCTTCAGCACCTCGGAGGGGTCGCAGCCGATGAGGCCGGCGATCTCCTCGGCGAACTTCTCGGGCTGGGCGGCCGGCAGGTCGATCTTGTTGAGCACCGGGATGATGTGCAGATCGTTGTTCATGGCCAGGTACAGGTTGGCCAGGGTCTGCGCCTCGATGCCCTGCGCGGCGTCGACCAGCAGGATCGCGCCCTCGCACGCCTGCAGCGAGCGCGAGACCTCGTAGGTGAAGTCGACGTGGCCCGGCGTGTCGATCATGTTGAGGACGTGGCCGTCCCACGGCAGGCGCACGGCCTGCGACTTGATGGTGATGCCGCGCTCACGCTCGATGTCCATCCTGTCGAGGTACTGCGCGCGCATGGAGCGGTCGTCGACCACACCGGTGATCTGCAGCATCCGGTCGGCAAGGGTCGACTTGCCGTGGTCGATGTGCGCGATGATGCAGAAGTTGCGAATCAACGCGGGGTCAGTCTGGCCAGGCTGAATGCGCACCGGGGTCCGTTTCGACAGGGTTGAGCTCAACGTCAAATCCATGGTGACATGTCCGGATGGTTTCCCGGACCGTCGTCCGCCGCGGCCTGCGCCTTGTCGCGCTCGCCGCCGCGCTCGTGGTGTTGCTGGCCGGGCTGGTCGCCGGCACTCACCACGTCAAGTTTACCGGCGCCCCGGAGGACTGGGCGAAGAGCACCGGCAACGACGCTCTGTGGCTGGGCCATATGTGGGTGGATGGCCGGAAATCCGAGGCGGACGTCGACGATCTGGCCGTACGGCTGAGCCGTACCGGAATCAAGGACCTCTACGTCCACACGGGCCCGTTCAACCCCGACGGCACACTGGATCTGGAGCCGCAGACCCAGGTCTTCACGACCGCGGCGAGGAGGCATGGCCTGAGGGTCTCCGCGTGGCTGGGCCAGGCGGTGGACGGCATCCTCGACCTGGACGACCCGGCCACCAGGACGAACATCCTCACCGGCGTCCAGCGCACGATGGCCCTGGGATTCGACGGCATCCACTACAACTTCGAGCCGATCGGCGACGGCGACGCCGAGTTCCTGGACCTGCTGGAGCGCACGCGTGCGCACACGAAGCTGCTGTCCACCTCGACGCCGCAGATCGAGCCGTATCCCGGCATGCGTCTGGCCGCCCGGGTCACGATAAGTCATGACAAGTATTGGTCGCCCGGCTACTTCTCCGAGGTCGTCGAGCGTGTCGACCAGGTGGCGATCATGACCTACGACTCCTTCATGCCGGCCGAGTCCCTCTACGGCGGCCATGTCGTCCGGCAGGCGGAACGTGCCCTGGACCTGGTCCCGCAGGACAAGCTCCTGCTCATCGGCGCTCCCGCCTACCATGATCACGCCTTCGCCTGGTCCGACGCCTCCGAGAGTGTGGCGACCGCCGCGAGGGCGGCCAGGCTCGCGCTGAGCGCCCATGGCAGGCGCGATCGCTACGGTCTGGCCCTCTATGTGGATTTCGCGGCCACCGAACAGGACTGGCACGAGTACACTGAACAGTGGTTCCGGCCGGCTCTCCAGGTTTGGTAACCTGAACAACTGCGTGTGGCGCGCCCTCTCTCGTGAGCCCGCGCGTCCCATCCAACACTCAGACTTTCACCGAGGCTTCTTCGTGGCGAACATCAAGTCCCAGATCAAGCGCAACAAGCAGAACGAGAAGGCTCGCCTGCGCAACAAGGCCGTCAAGTCTTCGCTGAAGACTGCCGTCCGCAAGTTCCGCGAGGCCGCCGAGTCCGGCGACGTCGAGGCCACCGTGGCCGCGCAGCGCGCCGCCGCCCGCCAGCTCGACAAGGCTGCCAGCAAGGGCGTCATCCACAAGAACCAGGCCGCCAACCGCAAGTCGGCGATCGCCAAGCAGGCCGCCGCTCTGGCCGCCGCCAAGTAGAGCACCACGCCGAACGCCGCGCCCTGGGACGGGGTGCGGCGTTTTCGCGTGCCCGGCCGCGTTTCCGGACGATCACACTAGGGTCTCGAGTCGATCAAGGACTCTTGCCCGCCGTACTTCGTTCCGCTGAGCATGGGCCGCATGCGGGGGCTGGTGGTGACGCGGGCACGTGACGAACCCTTACTCCTCGCTGCCGCCTTCGGCGCCATCCTGCTGGCCACCACGACCCTCGTGGCGCTGGCGATGTTCGCCTCCTCGGTCGTCGAGGCGGGCGTCGAGCGGGCGCTGGCCACCGCTTCGCTGACCTCGACGTCGACCACCGTCACCAGCCCGGTCAGGTCCGCGGACTTCACCGCCGTCGACGAGCTGATCCGCGCGACGAACGCCTCGCTCTACGGCAGGGCCGCGACGTATCTCAGCGCGACCTCCGGCTCCTTCGTGGTCCCGGGCCAGGAGGACCGCAAGCATCCCGACCTGCTGGTCTTCGCCACCAACGACCAGCTCGCCGAGCACGCCAGGCTGATCGCGGGCCGCTGGCCCTCCCCCGGGCCCATGGTCGAGGCCGCCGTCTCGCGTCCCGTCGCCGAGGCGCTCGACCTCGTGCCCGGCCAGGTGTTCACGACCGAGAACCGCCTCGATCACACCGGCGTGAAGGTGCGCGTCACCGGCGTCTTCCAGCTCGACGACCCCTCCAGCGAACGCTGGCGGTCCGAGGCGATGCTGGTGCGAGGCGTGTCGTACGGCAGCTACACCACCCACGGCCCGCTCATGGTCACCAGGCAGGCCTTCCAGCGGCACTTCACCGGCCTGGTCACGCCCACCTGGACGACCGTCCCCGACCTGCGCGGCCTGCCGCCGGCGGCGCTGGGTCCGCTGGCGGAGCGCGTCGCCGCGCTCAAGCAGCGCCTGGCCGCGCAGGGATGCCAGCGGTGCGGCGTCGCCTCCCGCCTGCCCGAGACCCTCACCCAGTTGCGCACCGCCGCGCTCGTGGCCCGCTCCACCATGCTCATTCCGGTGCTGCAGCTGCTGTTGCTGTCGGCGTACGCGCTGATGTTCACCGCCAGGCTGCTGGCCGGCCACCGGCGCATGGAGGTGGCGCTGTTGCGGGCGCGCGGCGCGGGAACGGTGCGGTTGTCGCTGCTGACGGCGGGCGAGGCTCTGCTGGTGGCACTGCCCTGCGCCGTGGTCGCGCCGTTCCTCGGGCCGCCGCTGATCGCGCTGGTCGCCGGTCTGCCGTGGATCCACGCCACCGGCGTGAGCCTCGAACCGGTGCCGGGCCCGCGGGCCTTCCTGCTGTCGGGCGCCGTCGCGCTGGCCTGTGCCGTCCTGCTCGTGCTGCCCACGCTGGCCGGCGCCCGCCGCACCTACGTCGAGGTGCAGACCTCACGCGGCGAGCGCGGCCTGCTCCAGCGGGCGGGCGCGGACGTGGTGCTGCTCGTGGTGGCCGCGCTGGCGTTGTGGCAGTTGCAGAGGTACGGCGCGCCGGTCACCTCGACGGCCGCGGGCGAGCTCGGCATCGATCCGCTGATCGTCACCGGGCCCGCGCTCGCCCTGCTCACCGGCGGCCTACTGGGCCTGCGGCTGGTGCCCAGGATCTCGAGGATCGCCGAACGGGTCACCTCGAAGCGGCCCGGCCTGGCGCCCGCGCTCGGCGCGTGGCAGGTCAGCCGCCGCCCGGCACGCTACGCCGGGCCCGCGCTCCTGATCACCATGGCCGTCGCGATCGGCGTGGTCTCCCTGGCCACCACCGCGACCTGGCGGGCCTCGCAGGTGGACCAGGCCTCCCACGCGGTCGGCGCCGACCTGCGGCTGACCGGATCGCCCGACGGCCAGGAGCTCGGACCGCTCGGGCGCGGCGCGTCCTTCGCCGGACTGCCCGGTGTCACGGCGCTCAGCCCGGCCCATCGCGGCGGCCTGGAGATGTCGGGCCTGTACACCGCCGTGCTCGCCCTGGACGCGGACCGGCTGGAGCAGGTCATGAAGCTCCGCCCCGACCTGGGCGACCGCGGCCTCGCCCAGCTCGGCGCGGCGTTGCGGGCGGGCCGTCCCGAGCCGCGGCTGCTGCCCATGCCCGGTGGACGGCTCGTGTTCTCCGTACGGGTCCGGGGCCGCGACTCCGTCAGGCTCAGGGCCACGCTCGTGGACGGCCAGGGCGTCTGGCACGACGTGCGGCTCGGCCCGCTCCAGGAGGGCGAGAACCGGCTCGAACTCGACGCCGGCCTGCTGGCCGGGCGCAGCGGGCGCCTGTCGGGGCCGGTCGGGCTGCGGGGGCTCACCTTCGACGTGCCGCTGGGGCAGGACGACGGGCGGCTCACGCTGGCCGTCTCCGGCCTGCCCGGCCAGTGGTCGCGGCTGTTCCGCTCGGCCACACCGCTGCCCGAAGCGTCGATCAGGCCGATGGGCGACGGCTTCGAGCTCTCCGTCGCGTCGGGCGGCGTGCCCAGGGCCTCCCACCCCCTGGTCGTACGGCTCGGCACCGACGAGCACGAGCCGCCCATCCCTGTGGTGCTCGGCGCCGGCCTGGCCGGCACGCTCAAGCTCACCACCGGCCAGAGCCGGGATCTGGCGCTGGACGGCTGGCCCGCGAAGATCACGGTGGCCGGGGTCCTGCGGGCCGTGCCCTCGGCCGATCAGGAGCAGCCGGTGGTCCTGATGGATCTGGCGACCTTGCAGGAGCAGCAGCACCGGCTCGGCCATCCCGTGCGGCCCACCGGCGAGTGGTGGTTGTCGGCCACCGGCGACCAGGCACTGCAGCGGGTGCGCCGCACCCCGGAATGGGACACCTCGGCGCTCTCGCTCGGCGAGACGATCGTGCGGCTGCGCGACGACCCGCTGGCCGGAGGGCTGCAGGGCGCGCTGATCCTCGGCTTCGCGGGCGCCCTGGTCTTCGCCGTCCTCGGATTCCTGGTCAACGCCGCCGTCGCGGCCAGGGAGCGGGCCGCCGACTTCGGCATTCTGCGGGCGATGGGCGTGAGCTTCCGCCAGGTCTCCGGGCTGCTGGCCGTCGAGCAGGCGTTCGTGGTGGGGCTGTCGCTGGTGGTCGGCACGCTGCTGGCCGCCGGCGTGTCGGCGTACGTGGTGCCGCGCATGGTGCTGACCGGCCAGGCCGCCCAGGTCACGCCCGCCGTGGTGCTGGAGCTGCCGTGGGGGGCCGTGCTGGCGATGCTCGCCGGGATCGCGCTGGTGCTGTTCGCCGTGCTGGCCGCGCTCGCCCGCCGCCTGCGCAGGACGGGGCTGGGGCGGACGCTGCGGATCGGGGAGGAACGATGAGGCCGGCGCCCCTGGGCACGGCCCTGCGCCTGGCGGGCGGCGGCCGGGGCGCCGTGGTGACGCTGGGCGTGCTCCTGTTCGCCGCGGCCCTGCTGGTGTCGGGGGCGCCGAAGGCGGTCGAGGGCGCCTACGACGCGGCCATGGCCGACACCCTGCGCCGTGCCTCGGCCCTGCACACCGACCTGACCGTCACCATGAGCGCCTACGGCGGCGGCCGCGCACCCTCCACCGTCCAGGACTTCGCCTACGAGGACGCGTCGCTGCGCGAACGCCTGCCCGCTTCCCTGCGCGGCCTGGTCACCGCCGGGCACCACCGGCTGGAGCTGCCGACACGCCCGATCGAGGCGGGCACCGACGTGCGCCGCTCCTACCTCGGCCTCGTATGGGCCTCCGCTCTGCGGGACCGCGTGCGCTGGGTCGCCGGGCGCCCGCCCGGAGCCGGGGAGCAGGCCGTCCAGGTGGGCCTGCCCCGGTCGGCAGCCGAGGAACTGCACGTCGAGGTGGGCTCGACCCTGCGCATCGGCGCGCCGTCCGCGCTCACCGTCGAGGTCACCGGGCTCTACGAGCCGCTGTCGCCGGCCGACCGGTTCTGGGACCACCACCGCCGCGCCCGCGCGATCGAGTACGTCTACCCGCCGGGCCCCGACGCCCAGCTGGAGCGGCACGTCATGGGCCTGGTCCCTGACGCGGGCCTGCCGGGCCTGGCCGGGCGGGCGGTCGAGCTCACCTACAGCTGGGTGCTCCCCCTCGACCCCGGCCGCCCCGACGCGCGGGCCGCCCCCGGCATCCCGGCGGGTGTGGCGGAGTTCGGCGGCCAGATCGGCTACCACAGCGAGCTGCCCGGCACCATCTCCATGCTCAGGACCGACCTGCCGCGCATCATCGAGACCTATCTGGCCGATCTGCGCTCGGCGTCGGCCGTCGTCTACCTCGTGCTCGGGGCGCTGCTGCTGGTGGCCGCCGGAGTGCTGGCGCTGGCGGTGCTGCTGCTGTGCCGGCGGCTGGAGCGGCCGCTGTCGTTGATGCGGGCACGCGGCTGCTCCCTGGCGGGGATCGCGCTGAGCGGGGCGGCAGTGATCGCGCTGGGTGCGCTGCCCGCGACGGTCGCCGCGCAGGTCGTGCTCTGGTTCGTGCCCGGCCCCGCGGTGCCGCTCCACAACGCCGCGCCCGCCGCCCTGGCGCTCGCGACGGCCGCGGGCGGCGCGGTGCTGCTGGCCGTACGGCATCGTGTCCCGCTGCCGGAACACCGGAGCGACCTGGCAGGACGCCGGTCGGGGCCGGTGCGCGTCGCGATCGAGGTCGCGCTCGTCGGGCTCGGCGTCACCGCGCTGCTCCTGCTGCGCGCGCGGGGGCTGAGCGGCGATCCGCTGGTGCTGCTGGCGCCGCTGCTGATCACGCTGGCGGGCGCGGTGCCGGCCCTGCGGGTCTATCCGCTGCCGCTGCTGCTTCTCGTACGGCTCGCGGCCAGGCGCCGTGACGCCGTGCCGTACCTGGGGCTGGTCATGGCGGCCCGCGCCCGCCTGCTGTCGGCCGCGCCGGTGCTGGTCCTGGTGCCCGCGCTGGCCGTCTCCGTGTTCGGCGCGGGCGTGAGCGCCTCGCTGGCCGACGGGCAGGAGCGGCGGGCCTGGTCGGAGGTGGGGGCGGACGCGCAGGCCGAGGCGGCCGGCGGCTTTCCCGCCGGCGCGGTCGAGAGGGTACGGCGGGTGCCGGGGGTCACGGGGGTGGTGCCGATCCAGGTCAAGCGCACCCGGCTGGCCGACTACCAGGAGCACACCGTGCTGGCGCTGGACCTGGCGGCCTTCCGCGAGCTCGTCGGCGACACCCCTGTGCGGGCGCCCGCACCGCCGCCCGCACTGCCACCCGCCGCTCCGGGCGCGATCGCGGCGCTGGTCCCCCCGGAGCTCGTGGGCCAGGAGCTGGAGATGTACTGGGGCGGGAAGATCACCCTGTCGGCGAGCGCGCCACTGGAGGGCTTCCCCGGGCGCGGTGGCCGGGTCGTGGTGATCCCCGCCGACCCTCGATTCGGCGATCCGGCCCTGCTGTACGTGCGCGGAGCGGGCGTGGATCGTGACCGCCTTGCCGCGGCCCTGGGGCCGGGGGTCACACTCACCCTGCGCTCGCAGGTACTGTCCACCATGCGCGCCGCGCCGCTGACCGGGCTGGTCCAGACGACGTTCCTGCTGGCCACGCTGCTCTTCGCCGGCTATGCCGCGCTGGCCGTCGTCCTGGCGCTGGTGATCACCTCGAAGGAGCGCGGCGGTGCGCTGACGCTCTTGCGCACGCTGGGCCTGACCGCAGGGCAGGCGCGGCGGCTGACCCTGGTCCAGGTGGCTCCCGTGGTGCTGCTCGGGGCGCTGGCGGGCGTGGCCGCGGGGCTGGCGCTGCCGTTGCTGCTTGACCCCTTACTGATACTTCGTATCAATGAGTAAGAACATTGGGATCAGGTGCGGTTTGTGTCACAGTTCCGATATCACGCGGGCATCGCCGCAGCGTATCGGCTGCGCATCCGTTGACACGCGCGCCTTGATCCAGCCCGGCACGACTGTCGAGAGTGCTCTGAACAGGTGAAAGTACGGGGAAGCGGAGGACCCATGCGGGGGCAGGTGCCTCTTGTCGTCAAGCGTGCGTTCAGCGAGCCGCTGCTGCTGCTCGCGGCGCTGGGATCGATCTTGCTGGCGACCACGACACTGGTCTCGCTGACCATGTACGCCTCCACGATCGCCGACGTCGGCGTGCGGCGCACGATGGAGAAGGCCGGATTCGGCACCACGTCGGCGACCGTGTCGGCGCCGGTGACCGGCGAGAGCTTCGCCGAACTCGACTCGATCGTCCGCGAGCAGCTGAGCAAGGCCTACGCCAACGTCTCACTGGCCGTCACGACCAGCATGCGCTCCGATTCCTATGTACGGCCGGGCCAGGAACGCCTCAAGACGCCCGAGCTGCTCAGGTTCGGCAGCAACGAGGCCCTCCAGGAGCACGCCAAGATCGTCGAGGGCGCCTGGCCGTCCGACGGCGGGCCGGTGGTCGAAGCGGCGGTCTCGGTCACCGCGGCGGCCACGGCCCAGCTGCGGGTGGGCGACGAGTTCGTCACCCGCTCCCGGCTCGACGACAAGCCGGTCAAGGTGAAGATCACCGCCCTGTTCCAGCTCGACGACCCGTTCGGCGCCCGCTGGACCTCCGAGCCGCTGCTCGGCCGGGGCATCGAGACCCTCAACTTCACCAGCTACGGCCCGCTCATGGTGGGGCGCGAGACGTTCCTGTCGCGGTTCGCCACCAACGTCAGCACCACCTGGACGGCCGAACCCGACCTGCGCTCCCTGACGCCCGAGCAGCTGCGGCCCATGGCCGCCAGCCTCTCCGGCCTGCGCGACGAGCTCAAGCGCGCCGGATGTTCCTCCTGCACCACCACGGGACGCCTGTCGGAGATGCTGACCCAGCTCAGCACCGCCTCGCTGGTGGCCCGCTCCACCATGCTCATCCCGGTCCTGCAGCTGCTGCTGCTGTCGGCCTACGCGCTGATGCTCACCGCGCGCCTGCTGGCCGACCACCGCCGCATGGAGGTCGCGCTGCTGCGCTCGCGCGGCGCCGGCATCTGGCGGCTGGGCTTCCTCGCCGGCGGCGAGGCCCTGCTGGTGGCGGTGCCCTGCGCGATCGTCGCCCCCTTCCTCGGGCCGCCGATGCTCGCCCTGATCAACTCCCTGCCCTGGATCCGGTCCTCGGGCGTGCACCTGGCCCCCACACCCGACCTGGGATCCTTCCTGGTCTCCGCCGCGGTCGCGCTGGCCTCCGCCGTCCTGCTGGCGCTGCCCGCCCTGGCCGGCGCCCGCCGTACCTATGTCGAGGAGCAGTCGTCGCGGGGCCGGTCGGGGGCGCGCGGCCTCATCCAGCGCGCGGGAGCCGACCTGGCCCTGCTCGTCGTCGCCGCGCTGGCCATCTGGCAGCTGCAGCACTACGGAGCCCCGGTCACCGGTACGGTCACCGGCGAGCTGGGCATCGACCCGCTCATCATCTCCGGGCCGGCCCTGGCCCTGCTCACCGGCGGCATGCTCGGCCTGCGGCTGGTCCCCAGGGTGTCGAAGATCGCCGAACGGGTCACCAGCAGGCGGGCGAGCCTGGCCCCCGCCCTGGGCGCCTGGCAGGTGGCCCGCCGCCCGCTGCGGTACGCCGGGCCCGCGCTGCTGCTGACCATGGCGATCGCGATCGGCATCGTCTCCATGGCCACCGCCTCCACCTGGCGCTCCTCCCAGGCCGACCAGGCCCGCCACCAGACCGGCGCCGACCTGCGGCTGACCGGCCCCGCCGACGGCCAGGAACTGGGCGCGCTCGGACGCGGCACCGCCTTCGCCTCGCTGCCAGGCGTGCGCGAGGCCGGTCCCGCGCTGCGCCAGGACGCCGACTTCGGCGACGTGCGCAGCGTGCTGCTCGCCCTCGACGCCACCAAGCTGCGGCAGCTGTTCCAGCTCCGCCCCGACCTGTCCGGGCAGACGCCGGCCGAGCTCGGCAAGGCCCTGTCCGTCGCCCAGCCCCAGGCGCTGGAGCTGCCGGGCAGGCCCGGCAAGCTGACCCTCGACGTCGGCGTCGAGAGCTCCAAGGTCGACTTCTCGCCCCTGCGGCTGGTCGTCTCCGACGCGCTCGGCGTCTGGCGCGGGCTCAACGTCACCGGGGTACGGCCGGGCGCCAACCACATCGAGGTCGACCTGGCCGGCCTGGCCGGACGCAGCGGTCAGATCAGCTACCCGCTGAGCCTGCGCGGCATGATCGGCACCAACACCCAGGGCATGCCGGTGTCGCTGAAGGTCGACCGCATGCTCGCCGACGGCGTGCCGGTGCCCTGGACCTTCACCCTGGCGATCGAGGACGGCACGCCCAGCCTCGCCCTGCCGTCGGGCCAGCCGCCGGCCGCGGCCACTCCGCTGCCCGTCGTGCTCACCTCCGGCCTGGCCGCGACCCTGAAGCTGACCGAAGGACAGACCGGGCGAGTCGTCTTCGAGGGCCGCCCGATCGACATCAAGGTCGCCGGGATCGTCGAGCGCATGCCGACCACCTCCCCCGACCAGCAGGCCGTGCTCGTCGACTGGACCACGCTGCAAGGACACGACATGGCCGCGGGCGCGATGGCCAGGCCCGCCACCGAATGGTGGCTCGCCTCCGACGACACCACCGCCGCCCTGGCCAAGCTGCGCACCAGCCCCCAGTGGGACTTCACCGCGCTCGACCAGGCCACCCTGGCCACCGAGCTCCAGGACGACCCGCTGGCCAGCGGGCTGCAGGGCGCGCTGATCCTCGGCTTCCTGGCCGCGCTCGTCTTCGCCACGCTGGGCTTCCTGGTCAACGCGGCCGTCGCGGCACGCGAGCGCATGGCCGAATTCACCATCCTGCGGGCGCTGGGCGTCAGCTTCCGCCAGATCTTCGGGCTGCTGGCGATCGAACAGACCTTCATCATCGGACTGTCGCTGACCGCCGGGACCGTGCTGGCCCTCGTGGTGGGCACGCTGGTGGTCCCGCACATCGTCCTGACCGGGCAGGCCTCGGCGGTCACGCCGTCGGTGCTGCTCGACATTCCGTGGCCGGCCACCGTGGCCATGCTGGTGGTGGTGGCGGCACTGCTGTTCGCCATCGTCGCCGGGCTGGCCCGCAACATGCGCAAGCAGGGCCTGGGCCGGGTGCTGCGCATCGGGGAGGAACAGTGAACTCGGGGGTCCTGGCGCGGGTGCACGCCGGTGCGGTCGCCGTACTGGCCTTGCTCACCCTGAGCGCGACCCTGCTCGTGTCGGGCCTGCCGCGCGCCATGAACGGGGCCTTCGACGACGCGCTGAGCCGCAAGCTCGACTCCGTCACCGCGCGCGAGGTCGACCTGAGCGTGCGCTTCCAGCCCGGCAGCGGCAACGGGCTGGGCATGCGGGACCGCTCCGCCTTCGAACAGCGCGACCGGCTGGTGCGCTCGGAGCTGCCGCGGCCGCTGTCCGCGATCGTGCGCCCGCCCGGCTCCGGCACCTCGCACATGAGCCTGAGGACCCTGGCCGCACCCGTCATGGGCGCGCCCGACAAGTACCTCGACATGGGCTGGATGAGCGACGCCGCGCAGCGCATCGAGTGGGTCGGCGGCGCCCCTCCCGGACCGCCGCGCGCGAGCGGCGGCATGACGCTGGTCGAGATCGGCGTCACCCAGCACGCGGTCGAGAAGATGGGCCTGGCCCTCGGCAGCGAATACGTCGTGGGCGCCACCAAGCCGCTGCGGCTCAAGGTCACCGGCGTGTTCAAGGCCAAGCAGCCCGACTCCGCCTACTGGACGCACCACCCCGACATGCTCAGGGCCGCGGTCAGCGTCAAGCCCGGCACCACCTCCGACGAGTTCCGCTACACGGCCCTGATCGCCGACGCGAGCGTGTCGACGCTGGCCGACACCGACCGCCAGGTGGTCTACAGCTGGATCCTGGGGCTCGACACGGCCGCCGTGAGCTCGCTGCGCGTCGGCGAACTGCTCACCGCCCTGCAGGACTACCGCCGCGACCTCGGGCTGATCGAACCCAGCTGGGGCTCCTTCCGGCTCGACTCGCTCCTGGGCGAGCGGCTGACGGAGTTCAGGACCGAGCTGGCCACCGCGGAGACCATCCTCTTCCTCGTGCTGGGTGGGCTGCTGCTCGTCGCGCTCGGCGTGATCGTGCTGGCCGCGCAACTGCTGCTGGAGCGCATGGACCAGGCGCTGGCGCTGATGCGGGCCCGCGGCGGCGCGCTGGCCACCGTGGTACGGACCGGCCTGGCGCCCATCGCCCTCAGCACCGTCCCCGCCGCGCTCGCCGGCTACGCGCTGTCGTACCTGGTGCCGGGGCCCGCCACCCCGATCGTCCACATCGCGCCCCTGCTCGTCCTGCTGACCGTGCTGGCCTTCTCGGCGGTCATGATGGCGAGCGCCCACCGCACGCCACTGCACGAGCGGCGCGGCGACGTCGTCTCCCCCAAGCCCTCGCCGCGGCGCATCACGCTGGAGATCCTCGTCATCGGCCTGGCCCTGGGCGGCGCCTACCTGCTGCGCACCCGCGGCGTGACCACTGAGGTGTCCGAGCAGGGGCAGGACCCGTTCCTGCTGCTGGTCCCGATGGCGCTCACCGTCGCCGCCGCGCTGATCACGCTGCGCTGCTACCCCTATCCGCTCCGGCTGGTCGTACGGCTCGCGGCCCGGCGCCGGCCCGCCGTGCCGTTCCTGGGCCTGACCAGGGCGGCGCGGGCCAAGGCCTTCAGCGTGCTGCCGGTGCTCATCCTGCTGCCCGCCCTGGGCGTCTCCGTCTTCGCCTCGATGATGGCGACCGGCCTGGACAGCACGCAGAAACTCGCCGCCTGGCAGCGGGTGGGCGTGCCGATCAAGCTCACCACCGAGCTGGAGTTCAGCGCCGAGGCGATCGAGCGGGTGCGCGAGGTCGCCGGGGTGCAGGAGGTGCTGCCCGCCCAGACCGGCATCGTCCAGCTGGGGCTGGGGGCGCAGCGCTTCCCCGTGCTCGCCGTCGACCTGGCCGGCTTCGCCCGGATCGCGGAAGGCTCGCCCGTCCCGCTGCCGGCGCAGCCGGCCGGCCAGGGCATTCCCGCGCTGGTGTCGAAGGAGCTCAAGGGCGTCACCAAGCTCGACATCGGGTGGCAGACGCGCATGACCCTGACCCCCGCCGGTGAGCTCGCGGCCATGCCGGGGTTCTTCTCCAGCGGCAAGTTCGCCGTCGTGCCGTACGACGCCAACGAGCGGGCCGGGACGCGGGTGGCGCCGAACGTGCTGCTCGTCAAGGGCGCGGCCAACGCCCAGGCGTTGCTCGCCGCGACCGGCGTAGCCACCCAGATCCAGACTTATGACCAGATCTACAGCGAGATCGCCGACGATCCGCTGACCTCCGTCATCCGCACCACCCTCCTGGTCGCCACCATCGCGATGGCCGTCTACGCCTGCGTCGCGGTCATCGTCTCGCTGGTCATCAGCGCCGCCGACCGGGCCGACGCCCTGTCGTTCCTGCGTACCCTGGGACTGTCCACCGGCCAGGCGCAACGGCTCACCGTGCTGGAGGTGTCGCCCCTGATCCTCATCACCGCGCTCGTCGGCCTGGGCCTCGGACTGGCCCTGCCCAGCGCGCTCGGGCCAGGCGTGGACCTGTCCGCCTACGCCGGAGACGTGGCCGTCGGCGCCTACGAGGTCGACCTGCTCACCCCGATCCTGCTGGCCGCAGGACTCACCCTCGTCGCCATCCTCGGCGCCCTCGTCCATACGATCATCACCCGCCGCCGTACTCTCGGCTCGGTTCTACGAGTGGGGGACTAAGTGGAACAGACCCTGTCAGAGCTGGAAGCGCAGGCACTGTCGGAGAAAGCCGCCTTCGGCGGTGACGCCCACATCGTCTGCGACAACCTCGTGCGCATCTACAAGACCGAGGGAGTCGAGGTCGTCGCCCTGCAGGGCCTCGACCTGCTGATCGACAAGGGCGAACTGGTGGCCATCGTGGGCGCCTCGGGCTCGGGCAAGTCGACGCTGCTCAACGTGCTGTCCGGCCTCGACATCCCCACCGCGGGCGTCGCCAAGGTCGGCGGCATGGACCTGCTGTCGATGACCGCCCGCGACCGGCTGCGCTACCGGCGCGAGGTCGTCGGCTTCATCTGGCAGCAGACCGCGCGCAACCTGCTGCCCTACCTGACCGCGCGCGAGAACGTCGAGCTGCCGCTGAAACTCGCGGGCAGGAGCGGACGCGCCCAACGCTCCGCCTACCTGCTCGAACTCCTCGGCGTCGACTACTGCGCCGACCGCAAACCCGACCAGATGTCCGGCGGCGAGCAGCAACGCGTCGCCATCGCCGTGGCCCTGGCCAACTCGCCCACCCTCGTCCTCGCCGACGAGCCCACCGGCGAACTCGACAGCGAAACCTCCGCCGAGGTCTTCGACGCGCTGCGCAAGGCCAACAAGGAACTGGGCGTCACCGTCGTCATCGTCACCCACGACCCGCTCGTCTCCGAGCAGGTCGACAGGACCATCGGCATCCGCGACGGGCGCACCTCCAGCGAAACCGTGCGCTCCTCCGGCGGGCACGCCCAGGAGTACGCCGTGCTCGACCGCGTCGGCCGCCTCCAGCTGCCCCGCGACTTCACCAACGCGCTCAACATGGAACGCCGCGTCAGGCTCGAACTCGAGTCCGACCACATCGGCGTGTGGCCCGCTTCGCCTTCGGAGGAAACCGGTGAATGAACCCCTGGTCGTCGTCGAGGGCGTGCGCAAGGTCTACCGCACCGGGCCCAAGGAGGTCGTCGCCCTGCGCGAAGTGACCTTCTCCGCCTACCCGGGCGAACTCATCGCCATCCGAGGCCGCTCCGGCTCGGGCAAGACCACCCTGCTCAACCAGATCGGCGGCCTCGACAGGCCCGACGCCGGACGCGTGACCGTGGCCGGGCAGGAGGTCACCGCACTGGGCGAGGACCAGCTGCTGGCCCTGCGGCGCGACGTCGTCGGCTTCGTCTTCCAGTCCTTCGGGCTCATCCCGGTGCTGTCGGCCGCCGAGAACGTCGGCGTGCCCATGCGCCTGCTGCGCACCCCCGTCGACGAACGCGAGAAGCGCATCCGCATGCTCCTGTCGCTCGTCGGCCTCGAACAGCACGTCAACCAGCGGCCCTACGAACTGTCCGGCGGCCAGCGCCAGCGCGTCGCCATCGCCCGCGCCCTGGCCAACCGGCCGCGGCTGCTCATCGCCGACGAGCCCACCGGGCAGCTCGACTCCCAGACCGGGCGCCAGATCATGCAGCTGCTGCGGGCCCTCGTACGCAGCGAGGGCGTCACCGCCCTCGTCGCCACCCACGACCCCAGCCTGATCACCCTGGCGGACCGGGTGCTGGAGATCAGCGACGGGGTCCTGCGGGAGACGGTGCTGCAGGAGTCTTGAACGCGAAACCTCCGCTCGACCCCCACCAGGCGAAACCCGCGCCCAAACCGAGACCAGCCGCAGCCTCCGCCCCGCCCGCCCGCAGCCGCGGCCCACGCCCAGCCGCCACCGGCCGCAGCCTCCACCCGGCCCACCGCCAGCCGCAGCCTGCGCCCGGGGCGAGACCAGCCGTAGCTACCCAGACGACCCGCCACAGCCGAGCCCCGATCCAGCCCGCCACCATCCCGCGGCCCACGCTCAGCTGCCACCGGCCGCAGCCTCCACCCGATCCACCGCCAGCCGCGGCCTCCGCCCGGCCCGCCGCCAGTCGAGGCCTGGGCTTGGGACTGCTGGTCGGCTAGCGTCCCGTGCGGCTGGCGACGATCTCCTGGATGGCGTGCTCCAGCGCATACCCCGTGTCGGCGCCGCCCCCCTTGACCTGCTCATCCGCATAGGCCACAGCCTTGATCGCCCGTGACAGCCCCTCAGGCCCCCACCCCTTGAGCTGCCTGCTCACCCGGTCGACCTTCCACGGCGGCATGCCCACGTGCGCGGCCAGTTGCCCGCCACGCAGGTTGCGCGGCGCGCCGGCCACCTTCGCCAGCCCCCTGAGCCCTCCGGCCAGCGCGCTCACCAGCAGCACCGGCGCCACACCGCTGCCCATCGCCCAGCGCACCTGCTCGAGCGCCTCGGCCAGCCGCCCCTCCACCGCCGAGTCGGCGACCGTGAACCCGGTGACCTCCGCCCGCCCCCGGTAGTAGCGCTCGACGGCGGCCAGCCCGATCGCCTTGTCCTCGGTGTCGAACATCAGCTGGTTGCACGCCGCCGACAGGTTGCGCAGATCGTTACCGACGGCCTCGAGCAGCGCCTGGGCGGCGTCGGTCGAGATGCTGCGCCCCACTCGCTTGAACTCCGCCTTGATGAACTCCATGCGCTCGGTCGCCTTGGTGACCTTGGCGATCGTCGTCGTCCGGGCGCCGGTCTTCTTGACCCCGTCGACCAGCGCCTTGCCCTTGACGCCGCCGGGGTGCACGAGCACGAGCACGGTGTCGTCGGAGGGAGCCTTGGCGTAGGCGAGGACCTCGGCGATGACCTCCTTCGCCAGGTCCTGCGCCGACCTGATCACCACTATCGTCTGGTCGCCGAACAGGGACGGCGAGGTCAGCCGGGTCATCTCTCCGGACTCGACCTTTCCGCCCACCAGGTCGTGCACCTCGGCGTTGGGATCGGCCTGACGCGCCGCGGCCACGACCGCCGACACAGCCCGATCGACGAGCAGTTCCTCGTCGCCGACGATGAGCGTCACAAGGTCCGGTGGGGTCTGCGCCATGCCGAGCAGCATGCCATGCCGTACCGACAATCAGGTACTCGATCTGGCCTGATGGTGGAACCGCGCCGCCCGCCGCTGGTGTAGCGGCATCAGCGCTCGCCGTCGAGCGTCACGGGCCAGCCAGCCCGGCAGCCGCCCCAACGGCCACCCCGAACCGCTGTCTTCGGCCGCCGTGTGGGGCTTCGTCCCGGTGACCGTTCGGGGCCCGACCCCGGTCACCCTGTAGGCCGCCGCGATGGCATCCGATCACGTGTGCCAGCGCGGCACCCGATCCACCACGCAACCGCTGTCCTCGATGGCCGCCACCACGAAGCTCTCCTCCACCATCCCCTCGGTCAGCAGGCTGACCTTGCCCGTCATCTGGTTGACGTCCACACCCACCACGCCGGGCAGCTGCGCGAGTGCCGCCTTCATGGCGCTCACGCAGTGGGGACAGCTGTCCGGCTCCAGGCCGCTCACGTGGTAGGTGACCAGGCTGTGCGCAAGGGTGATCATAGTCTCCGCTCCAATGCCATACACGGGTTGGGTATCTTGGCCCTTCGCGTGGCCGTACCCTCTCTGCGATCTTCGCGGAGCCGCGGCGGCACGAGCCAGCGAAACCGCCTTCCGCTTTGCGACATGGCGGAGATCGGAACCAGAGGAGAGACGGGCAGTGCGAGAAGAGGCGGCGGCCAGGCGGGTCTACGCGCGGATGCGGCAGCAGGGCGAGCCCTTCGAGACCGCGGCCAAGGCGCTGGCGCTGCGTCCCGGCGAGCTCGACCAGGCCAGGGACAGGCTGGCGGAGCTCGGGCTGCTGCACCCTGGCGCCGACATCGCGGTGGACGCGATGGCGGCGCTGACGCGCATGATCTCCGACGGCGACGACCTGATCCACCGCCTCGCCGTACAGCGGGCCGCCTCGCGGGCGCTCACCGAGCACTACCTCGACCTGCCGTACGGCACGCGTGAGGACGGCCCGGTGGAGTTCTTCCCCCGCAGCCGGGTCGACGAGCTGCGGCGGCGGCTCCGGACGGCCGAGGTGGCGGCGACCGGCGAGATCGTGGCCATGCACACCCCTCACACGTGGGATCCGGTCCGGCTGGCCTACGCCTTCGAGAACGACCGCGAGTCCGTCGAGCGCGGCGTGCGGGTGCGGGTGATGCACAGCCACGGCCAGCTCCACATGCCGGTCCTCCGCGAGCACATCCAGGCGCTGATGGAGCACGGCGTGGAGGTGCGGACGGCGCATTTCGTGCCGGTGCGCATGATCATCATGGATCGGCGGACCGCCATCGTCGAAGTGGCGCCCGGCGACCTGGAGGCCGGGGCGCTGTTCATCGAGGACCACCCGCTGACCGCGACCCTTGCGGCGCTGTTCGACTACTGCTGGATGACCGCCTCCGAGCCCAAGGACGTGCCGCGCGGCGCCGACGGCGAGGAGCTCACCGACCAGCAGCGCGCTGTCCTGCGTCTGCTGGCGACCGGGGCGAAGGACGACGCGATCGCGCGGGCGCTGGGTGTCTCGACCAGGACCGTCACCCGTGTCGTCGGCGAGCTGTCGGCGGTGCTGGGTGTGACCAGCAGATTCCAGGCGGGCGTGCGTGCTGCCAAGCTCGGATGGCTCTGAGCTCGACCAGCATGGATATGCGAATCGATATCGCGGGCCGTCGATATCGCTATTAGACACGATCTGATCACGTCTGCTTTGCTCCTCACTTCTGACAGTCGACCGGTTGATGGGACTTGTAGTGCGAAATCTCCACACCCGCCGCCTGCCGGCAGCCCTGGCGATCACCGTTCCGCTCGTGGCCGCGTCATCGGGCGTCTCGACCGCCGCATCACCGGGCGTCTCGACGGGCGTCTCGACCGCCGCATCACCGGGCGTCTCGGCGGGCGTCTCGGCGGGCGTTGCCTCGGCCGCCACGCCGTACGTGCATCGGTCCGAGAGTGCCGGAGCGCGCGTGGGGTCGACCGCGCGCCCGCCAGAGAGTGCTGTGACGCCGACGGGGTCGTACGTGCGTCCGGTGGGGAGCGTCGCGGTGCGGGCGAACGTGCGGGTCGCGCCCTCCGTGAGCCGGGCGTTGCGGGCGCTGGAGGCGGCGTTCGATGGTCGCATCGGTGCGTACGCCGTGGACACCGCGACCGGCCGGACGGTGGTGTACCGCTCGCGTGAGCGGTTCCCGTTGTTGTCCACCTTCAAGGCGATGGCCTGCGCGGCGGTGCTGCACAAGGCGCGTACCTCGGAGCCGGGCCTGATGAGCAAGGTCGTGCGCTGGAGCGCCGCCGAGGTGAAGCCCAACTCTCCCGTCACCGCCAAGTACGTCAAGCAGGGCCTGAGCGTGGCGCGGTTGTGCGAGGCGGCCATCACGCTGAGCGACAACACCGCGGGCAACATGCTGCTCAAGCAGATCGGCGGCCCTTCCGGCCTGACCAGGTATCTGCGCACGCTCAAGGACTCCGCCTCCCGCCTCGACCGCTGGGAGACCGAGCTGAACGACTGGTCGCCCGGGGAGCGCCGCGACACCACCACGCCCGCGGCCATGGCGCGCGGCCTGCGTGCGGTCACCGTCGGCACCGCCCTGCACGCGAAGGACCGCGACCGCCTCAACGCCTGGCTCGTCGCCACCGAGACCGGCGAGGCCCGCATCAAGGCCGGACTCCCCTCAAGCTGGGTGGTCGGGCACAAGACCGGCACGGGTGGTGTGTACGGCACAGCGCACGACGTCGCCGTCGTCTGGCCGGATCGCACATCGGCGCCGATCATCATGGCGATCTTCACCAACCGCAAGGCCTCCGGAGCAGACGCGGACGAGAAGATCATCGCGCGGACGGCCACCATCCTGGCCCGCGGCCTCGGCAGGCTCTGATGGCGCGTCGGGGGACGAAGATCGCACAGCTGGCCGCGGCAGCCGCCGCCTCGGGGGTCCTGGTGGCCGCCATCGCCTTCCCCACCGTGGGCGGGGCCGGGATCGGCCTGGTCTCGGCAGTCGACCTCACGCCCATGGCACTCGAAGAGCCGCCGCTCGCCGAGGTGTCGATCGTGCAGGACGCCAAGGGCAAGGAGATGGCCCGGTTCTACGAGCAGTATCGGCAGGTCGTGGGCGCCGACCAGATCGCCGGCATCATGAAGACGGCGATCGTGGCGATCGAGGACTACCGCTTCTACGAGCACGGCGCGATCGACCTCGAAGGCACGATCCGCGCCCTGGCCACCAACATGAGCTCGGGCAGGGTCAGCCAGGGCGGGTCGAGCATCACGCAGCAGTACGTCAAGCAGGTGCTGCTCAACGCCGCCGACACCGAGGCCGAGCGCAACTCCGCCCTGGAGGCCAGCTACGGGCGCAAGCTGACGGAGCTGCGCTACGCCATGGGGGTCGAGCAGAAGTACACCAAGGACCAGATCCTCGAGAAGTACCTGAACATCGCCTACTTCGGCGCGAGCGCCTACGGCATCGAGGCCGCCGCCAAGAGGTTCTTCGGCGTCAAGGCGCGTGATCTCACGCTGCCGCAGGCCGCCACGCTCGCGGGAGCCGTACAGGACCCGAACGCCACCGACCCCAACCTGGGCAAGAAGCAGCGCCAGCGCCTGCTGAAGCGCCGCAACGTGGTCCTGGCCCGCATGGCGGAACTCGGTAAGATCACTCCGGAGCAGGCGGCCGCCGCGAAGGCCGCCAAACTCGGCTACAAGGGCACCGGCCTGCCCGGAGGCTGCGAGTCGAGCACCCAGCCGTACTTCTGCCTCTACGTGCGCCAGGACATCCTGCGCAATCCCGCCTTCGGCGAGACCGCCGACGCGCGGGTCAAGATGCTCAACCGCGGCGGCCTGACCATCCGCACCACCCTCGACCCGGCCATGCAGGAGTCCGCCGACCGGGCGATCAAGAAATACGTGCACACCTCCGACAACGCCGTCGCCTCCGAGGCGCTCGTGCAGCCCGGCACAGGTGCGATCAAGGCCATGGCCGCCAGCAGGCCGTACGGCACGCGCAAGTCCAAGCACGAGGTCTCCTACAACCTTGTCGCCGACGCCGAGCACGGCGGAGGCATGGGATTCCAGGCAGGGTCGACGTTCAAGACCTTCACCCTGATCAGCGCGCTGAAGCAGGGCATGAAGCTCGACGACGGCCTGCTCGCCGGGGCCGGCTACCGTGCGCCGAGCCTGGCGGCGTTCACGAACTGCAAGGGCCAGGGCATCGGCGACACCTCGCACACGGTCACCAACGACGAGGGCTCGCCCGGCTGGAAGACGCTGCGCACCGGCACGTGGAGCTCGGTCAACACGTTCTTCGTGGAGCTGGAACAGCGCGTGGGGCTGTGCGAGACGGTCAAGACGGCCAGATCGCTGGGCATCCACCGCTCGGACGGCGGCAAGCTCCAGGAGTTCGAGACGTTCACGCTGGGGATCAACGAGATGGACCCGGTGACCGTGGCCAACGCCTACGCGGCCATCGCCGCTCGCGGGCGGTACTGCGCGCCGATGGCCATCACCCGCATCACCGACCGCGACGGCAAGGCCACCGACTACCGGCCCCGCTGCAAGCAGGCGCTCGAACCGGCCATCGCGGACGCGACCGCCGAGGTGCTGTCGGGGGTGTTCACCAAGGGCACGATGCGCTCGGTGGGCGGGATCGGGCGCGCCGCCGCCGGGAAGACGGGGACGACCGACGCCTACGCGGCCGCCTGGTTCGCCGGGTTCACGCCCGACCTGGCGGGGGCTGTGAGTATCGGCGATCCTCGGGGGTCGCAGGCGCACAAGCTGATCGGGGTCACGATCGGGGGGCGGTACTACGGGTCGGTGGCGGGGGCCACGCTGCCTGGGCCGATCTGGAAGGAGACCATGATCGGGGCGTTGCGAGGGGTGCCCGCCACGTCGTTCACGGCTGTGGACGCGGCCCGGTTCGAGGGGTGCAGCCGGGCGTGCGCCCCGGCGCGTCAGACGTCGGATGGCGGCGGGGACCAGGGTGAGCAGCAGGAGGATGGTGGCGAGGACGAGGGCGCGGTGGGTGACGGGGGCGATCAGGGGGATGGTGGTGGCCAGGAGCAGGGCGGCGGTGATGCTTCGGAGGAGGGCACGGGCTAGGTGGGGGGCGCGTGTGTGCTGGGTCGCGGGGGCTCGGTGTGGCGCGTCGATGCGGACCACGGAGGCGCGGCAGGGCGAGGTCAGCCGCGCCGAGGACGCGCGGCCCGGCACGGCGACCCGGGGCTCAGGGGCCCGGGGCTCGGGGATCCGGGGCTCGGGGATCCGAGGCTCGGGGATCCGAGGCTCGGGGATCCGGGGCTCGGGGATCCGGGGCTCGGAGGGCTGGTGTGGCATGCGGTGGGGTGTGAGGTCCGTCATTCGCTGCCTCCGACGGCCAGTCGGCCATCGCGCTCCAGCACCACGAGATGTCCCGCCTGGTCGGTGCGGTAGATCCGGGTGCCGAGACGGTGGAGGGCTGCCAGGGTGAAGGGCGCGGGGTGGCCGTAGAGGTTGTCCGCGCCCACGCTGATCAAGGCGGCCCGTGCACCGGTGGCGGCCAGGAAGGCCGGGTCCTGGCGCGCTGAGCCGTGATGAGGCACTTTGAGCACGTCGACGGACGGCAGGCCGTGCCGTACGAGGGCGGTCTGGGCCTCCGTCTCGATGTCGCCGCTGAGCAGTGCCGAGCCCGCCGACCAGCGGACGTGCAGGACGATGCTGGCGTTGTTCACGGCGCTGCCCTCGCCGGGGCCTTCGCTCGCAGGCGAGCCGGTGGGCGGGCCGAGGACGGTCACCTCCGAAGGGCCGAAGGTCCAGCGGGAGCCGGGGGTGGCCACCCATCGCGCTGGCTTGGGGGTCTGTGGGCCCTGGTCAGGGATTGGGGGAACTGGTTCTCTTTCCGCTCGTGGGTGCTCTTCGGTGACGGGGCTCAGCAGGACGGCGCCGACCGGGCGGCCTCTGAGGACGCCCGATGTCCCGGCCACGTGGTCGGCGTGGGGGTGGGTGAGCACGAGGAGCGGCACCTCTCTGACGCCCAGGTCTCGCAGGCATCTGTCCATGAGGATCGGATCCGGGCCCGTGTCCACCACGACGCCTCTGCCCGGTCCTGCGGCGATCACCAGGCCATCACCTTGGCCGACATCGCAAGCCACCAGCAGCCAACGGGGTGGAGGCCAGGAGGCCACCATCGGGCGTACGGCGAGCACGGCCAGCAGCACCGCGCACACGATCACGGCGATCAGCGGGCGCCATCTGCCTGAGCGGAGAAGGGGCACGGCTATCGCCACGACGACGGCCAGGAGGGCAAGCCCCGGTAGGCCGCCTGGCCATGGGATCTCCGTCAGGGGCATGCTTGCCGCCCACTCGGCGACGGCGATGATCCAGGCCACCGCGTAGCCGGCGGGGATGACCAGTAGTTCGGCTGCTTCGGGTGAGAGGGGGGCCACCACCGCCGCGGCGAACCCCAGGAGGGTGGCGGGGGCGACGGCGGGGGCCGCCAGGAGGTTGGCAGGTATGGCGATGAGGGTGAGCTGGCCTGCCATGAGGACGAGGACCGGGGTGACGGCGGCCTGCGCGGCGATGGGGATGGCCAGGGCTTCCGCGATCCAGTGGGGCAAGCGGCGGCGGCCTGTGGAGGGTTGGCGGTGGGGATGGGTCGCCGAGGGGTGGTCTGGGGTGTCGGTGGGTGGGAGGGAGCGGTGCAGCTTGGCTCGCCAAGCCGTCAGGTTGAGCGGAGGGCTGGCTCGCCGAGTCGTCGCGCTGCGCAGGAACGTGACGTGCCGAGTCTTCAGGTTGCGCAGGCGATCGCGCAGGGGCGTGGGGTGATGGGTGGCTGGGCCTCCGGCCAGGGCGTTGCTGAGGCGTGGGGCGAGGAGGAGCAGGCCCGCGGTGGCGCAGACGGACAGGGCGAAGCCGTACGAGCGGGCCAGTCCTGGGTCGAAGAGGATCAGCAGCAGCACGGCCGCCGACAGGGCGGTGAAGCCGTCACGGGCGCGGCCGGTGCCCAGGGTGAGCATGGCCACCAGGCCCATGACCAGGGCTCGCAGGACGCTCGGGGAAGGGCGGGCGACCACCGCGAAGGCCAGCATGGCGGCCGAGGCCAGGAGAGCGCGGGCAGGCAGGGGGAAGCCCGCCAGGCGGGCCAGCGCGAGGACGGCGCCGGCGACGATGGCGAGGTTGGCGCCGCTGACGGCGAGGAGGTGGGTGAGGCCCGCGTCGCGGAAGTCGGCGGCCACCTGGGGGTCCATGCGGGAGACGTCGCCGACGACGAGGCCGGGGAGGAGCCCTCGCTGGTCGGGTGGGAGGACCGCCGCGGCGTCGCGCAGGCCTGCGCGGAGGTCGCCCGCTGCGGTGTGGATCCAGGTGGGGCGGGTGAGGATGCGGGGCGGGCCGCGGACCAGGAGGAAGGCGGCTACCAGATCGCCGGGCGCGGCGGGGGTCAGGCGGCCGGTCACCTGGAGCCGTTGGGACGGGAGGAGGGGGCCCCATTGCGGGCCGTTGGCGAACAGGACGACGGGGGTGCTGAGGGTGGTGCGGGTGCCTTGGTGGTGGATTGCATCGATTCGGGCTTGGGCGACGATGCTCTCTCGGCTGGTGGGGGACTTTCGGGCTTTGGGGTCGTCGGTGAGGGTGACTTCGGCGGTGATCGTGGCGCCCTGGGCGGCTAGGGCTGGGATGGGTCCCGTGGTGGTGCTGTGGAGGGTGAGGGCCACGACGGCTGCTGTGGCGGCCATGGCGCTCAGGAGGGCGGTGAGGGGGCGGCGGTGGCGGAGGGGGATCGTGGGGAGCGGCGGCTTGCGGTGGCGGGTTAGCGGGCGTCTGGGGGCCGCGTGGCGGACGTGTGGGGTGAGGCCGGGCGGGTGAGGGCTTGATGGGCGGGTGAGGAGCCAGGCGAGCACGGCGAGGGTTGCGCAGGCCGGTGCGGTGAGGGTGGCGATGAGGGGTGGGAGGGCGAGCAGGGTCAGCGCGGTGAGCCACGCGCCTGCGGCGGGGAGGGTGAGGCTCCACATGCGCGGTTCGAGGAGAGCGCCGTCGAGGAGAAGGCGCGCTCGCGCAGGAACTCGGCGAGAGGCCGAGGCGAGCGATAGAGGCGGGCGAGGGGCCGCAGCACGCGGCGGCGCGGAGCGAAGGGCCGAGGCGAGCCGCGGAGAAGGGCGACGGGGCGCAGCACGCGGTGGGGCAGGGCGAGAGGCCGCAACATGCGGTGGGGCAGGGTGAGGGGTCGCAGCAGGCGGCGGGACAGGGCGAGGAGTCTGGGACGGGGCGGACGCGTCGGGCATCAGAGCTGCACCTTGTCCCTGATCTCCTCGAACTTCCGAGGCCCGATCCCGCTGACCTGCCGCAACTGCTCAACGCTCTGGAACCCCCCGTGCGAGTCCCGGAACGCCGCTATCCGCTGCGCGAGCACCTCCCCCACCCCTGGCAACTGCTCCAGCTGCTCGGGGGAAGCCGTGTTGAGGTTGACGAGCGGATCACCCTGCGCGCCGGCGGCGGCGGTGGCGGCGAGGCCCACGGTGATCTGCTCCCCGTCCACCACCCGCCGGGCCAGGTTGACGGACCCCAAGACCGTCCCCGAGCCCGCCCCCTGCCGTACGCCGCCCGCCGCCTCGACCGCGTCGGCCACGCGCGAGCCCGCGGCCAGCGTGTAGACGCCCGGCCGGCGCACCTTGCCCGCGACGTGGACGATGACCTGGCCGACGCTGGCCTTCGCGGTCGTGGCGCCGGGCGGCGAGGGGGTGAGTGGCGCGAGGGGCTCGACGTCGGGCTGGGCCCGCCACACGAAGAACGCGGCGACGAGGACCGCCAGTAGGCCGACGGCGACCAGCGCCCGCAGAGGGGACCCGGCTGAAGGCCCGGGACGGGCGCCCGTGTCCGCCTCCCTGAACGCCTGGAAGGACCGCGGTGGCCGGGGCGGCTCGTGGGGTGAGGTGATCGAGCGGAGCCGGGTCTCCGCCGCCGTTCGTTCCTGGTCGTAGGCGCGCACGGGGTGAGGCTAGGGAGGGCGGGGCGGCACCGGCGGAGCCGAACGCGGTTCTGTGGACGGGGGCCTCACTTCCCGGGCGAAACCGTCACTCCCCCGGCGAAACCGTCACTCCCAGCATCCCCGGCCCGGCGTGCACTCCCACCACGGCCCCCAGTTCCACGACCGTGAACCGGGCCCCGCCGGGCAGCCGCCCCCGCAGCCGCTCGCACAACGCCTCCGCCCGCCCCGGGGCCGCCAGGTGCTGAACCGCCACCTCGACCACGCGCGCCGCCCCGGCGGCCTTGACGGCCAGTTCCTCCAGGCGTCCCAGCGCCCTGGAGGGTGTGCGCACCTTCTCCAGTAGTTCGATCCGCCCGTCGACCAGGTGCAGCAGCGGTTTGATCATCAGCGCGGACCCCACCATCGAGGCCGCGGCGCCGATGCGGCCGCCCCGCCGGAGGTACTCGAGCGTGTCGACGTAGAAGAACGTCTGCGTGACCTCCGCGCACCTGCGGGCCGCGTCGGCGACGGCCTTGAGTGACGCCCCGGAGGCGGCGGCACGAGCGGCCGCCAGGACCGGGTACCCGAGTCCCATGGCGATGGACCGGCTGTCGACCACCTCGACGGGCACGGGCGCCGCCGCTGCCGCCGCGGAGGCGGCCTCCACGGTCCCGGAGAGCTCCCCCGACAGGTGCACGGACACCACGCCGTCGAATCCCGTGAGCCCGGAGTACACGTCGGCGAACAGCGCGGGAGCGGGACGGGAGGTGGTGGCGCGCGCGAGGTCGGGAGAGGAGAGTTCGGACACCTCGGCCCCGTCGACGATCACCTGGAGCGGGACGACCGTCACCCCGTCGGTGGCAGGCAGGTAGGCGGTGGAGTCCGTGACCACGGCGACCGGCATATGCCGAGACTATTGAACGGGTGTCCCGCCTCGCCAGACACGACGCGGCTTGAGGCCGTAGGACCAGGCGAAGGCGCCCTCGTGGTCGGCGTCCCACTGCACGATGTCGGCGAGCCGTCCGGGGGCGAGCATGCCGCGGTCGGGGGCGCCGAGGACGGTCGCGCCGCCCAGCGTGGCGGCGCGCAGGGCGTCGCCGACGCTCATGCCGAACATCGCCACGGCCAGCGAGACGACCAGGGGCATCGAGGTGATGCCGCAGTGGCCCGGGTTGTGGTCGCTGCCGAGGGCGACGGTGACGCCGGCCTTCAGCATGCGCTTGACGGGCGGCACGCTGCCCCGCTGCATGGCGGTGGCCGGGCAGATGACGGCCGGCACGCCGTAGCGGGACATGATCGCGATGTCCTCGTCGGAGGTGAAGTGAAGCAGGTCGGCCGAGGCGCAGCCGAGCTCGGCGGCCAGCTGGACGGCGCCGCGGCGGCTGTAGACGCCGGCGTGGATGCGCGGCAGCAGGCCGACGTTGCGCCCTGAGGCCAGGACCCAGCGCGACTCCTCGGTAGAGAAGTAGCCCTCGTCGCAGTAGACGTCGACGGAGTCGGCGCCCGCCGCGGCGGCGTCGGCGCACCAGGCGCCCACGGCCTCGACGTAATCGCGCTGGCGGCCGAAGTATTCGGGCGGCAGGACGTGCGCGGCCAGGAAGGTGACGTGCACGCGCGGCATCATCGGCTCCTTCTCCAGCTCACGCAGGAGCCGCACGTCGGCGAGCTCGCCGTCGCGCGTGAGGTGGTAGCCGGTCTTCGCCTCGACCGTGGTGGTGCCGCTCAGCAGCCACGAGCGCAGTCGCTCGCGCACCCCGTTGCACAGGGTCCACGGGTCGGTGCCGCGGGTCACGGTGACGGTGGAGCCCACGCCGCCGCCCGCCGCGGTGATCGCGGAGGGGGTGGAGCCGCCGGAGATCATCGCCAGTTCGGCGTAACGGTTGCCGGCGTAGACGGGGTGGGTGTGGGCGTCGATCAGGCCGGGGGTGACGAGCGCGCCCCCGAGGTTCTCGACGTGGTCGACGTCGACGATGTCGTCGACGACGCCGGGCACGTGTTGCGGCAGGTCCGCGGCGCGTCCCACCCAGGCGATCCGGTCGTTGTGCACCAGGATGGCGCCGTTACTCAGGGTGTCGTGCCCGGTCCAGAGCCGGCCGATGTTGGTCAGGAGCCTCACTGTCACGGCATCACCCGCCCGTACGAAGGACGCGTACGGAAAAGGAGCGCACGGCTGGGCGCCGCGCCCATTGAGTCCGCTCCGGGTCCGGACGACATGGGGTCTCCTGCTCTCACCCGCGACAGTGTGCGGTGACCGATCGCCGGACTCATGATCCGGCGATTTCAGTTCAGTTACGTTATTTCACAGGCGCGTCTGCTGTACAGGGTTATTCGGAAGAAAGCCCAATCATCCCTGGGACCCCCGCAGGTGACATGACTCACAGCAGTCGACATCCGAAACCCGCGCCATAGTGAGGGAAAGCTTGGCTAATCTTAGCACCCTCACTAACGGCGCGAATAATATCCGGAATTACACCTTTTCGACCGGTTTGCCGACTTTTCCGAGCTCATGCAGCAGGCTCGACGGCACGTGGGCGTGCAGGACGCTCCCCTCGGGCGTGTGCTCGACGGAGATGACCTCGCCCTCCTTGTGCGCCCGCGAGATCAGGTCACCGCGGTCGTACGGCACCAGCAGCTCGACCTCGTGGTCGAGCCTGGGCAGCCGCTGCTCGATGAGGTCCATCAGGGCCCCGATGCCCTCGCCCGTCCGGGCCGAGACGACGATGCTGTCGTGCCCGAACCGCCGGGTGAGCCTGTCGACCACGTCGCCCGTGGCCGCGTCGGCCTTGTTGATCACGATGATCTCGGGCACGTCGAGCGCGCCCTCGATGTCGGCGAACACCTCGCGCACGGCCGTGATCTGGCCCTCGGGATCGGGGTGCGAGCCGTCGACCACGTGGAGGATCAGGTCGGCGTCGGCGACCTCCTCCAGCGTGGAGCGGAACGCCTCGACCAGCTGGTGCGGCAGGTGCCGTACGAAGCCGACGGTGTCGGCGATCGTGAACAGCCGGCCCTCGGGCGTGCGCGCCTTGCGCACGGTCGGGTCAAGGGTGGCGAACAGGGCGTCCTCCACCAGCACTCCCGCGCCCGTCACCCGGTTGAGCAGCGACGACTTGCCCGCGTTCGTGTAACCCGCGATGGCGACCGCGGGCACCTCACGCGAGGCGCGGTGCGCCCGCATGGTGTCGCGCGCGACCGACATGCCCTTGATCTGGCGCCGCAGCTTGGCCATGCGCTCGTTGATCCGGCGCCGGTCGAGCTCGATCTTCGTCTCACCCGGGCCGCGGCCGCCGATGCCGACGCCGCCGGCGGCACGGCCACCGACCTGGCGCGACAGGTTGCCACCCCAGCCGCGCAGGCGCGGCAGGAGGTACTGCAGCTGGGCGAGCTCGACCTGGGCCTTGCCCTCGCGGCTCTTGGCGTGCTGGGCGAAGATGTCGAGGATGAGGGCGGTGCGGTCGATGACCTTGACCTTGACCACGTCTTCGAGCTCGCGCAGCTGTGCCGGGGTGAGCTCACCGTCGCAGATCACGGTGTCGGCTCCGGTGGCCTCGACGATGTCCTTCAGCTCCAGCGCCTTGCCGGAGCCGATGTAGGTCGCCGGGTCGGGCTTCTGACGGCGCTGGATCAGCCCGTCGAGAACCTGCGAACCGGCCGTCTCTGCCAGGAGTTTGAGCTCCAATAGGGAATTGTCCGCGTCTTCTGCGGTGCCGGAGGTCCAGACGCCCACCAGGACCACCCGCTCGAGACGCAGCTGGCGGTATTCGACCTCGGTGACGTCCTGGAGCTCCGTGGACAGTCCGGCCACACGTCGGAGGGCGTGGCGCTCTTCGAGGTCAAACTGAAGTTCTTCGTGCATTCCTGTCATCTCTTATAGGGAACGTCCGGACATCCCGGTGTCTTCCCTCGATGGTGCCACGCACGCCCGACAAGACTCACCAGATTTATCCGAGCAGGACTTTCACATCGCCGGAACCGGTCTCAAGAGAGATCTTGCGCGAGGCGCCCGGCTCGTCGGTGACGGCGACCTCCGTCTCGCCGGAGCCGGTCTTGGTCTGGACGTCGTAGGGACCCTGCGGCACCCACACGGAGGCGTTGCCCGAGCCGGTCTCCACCTTGATCTCGTCGGGCGTGGAGGCGTACTTGAGCTCGACGTCGCCGGACCCGGTCTCGGCGCGGAACTGCTTGCCCACCAGGCCGCTGGCCGAGATGTTGCCCGAACCGCTCTTGGCCCGCACCACACCCGACAGCGTCCGCAACGTCAGGTCGCCCGAGCCGGTCTCCAGCGTCAGCTCCAGGCCCTTGGGAACCTCGACCCGGTAGTCGACCGAGCAGTTGTTGACGAAGACGTCGGGGCAGTCGTAGGAGACGTCCAGGGTGTCGCCGTTGACCTTGTGCTGGGCGTTGGGCTTGTCGTTGTTCCAGTGGCGCGTCTCGACGACCCTGATGCCCGCCCGGTCGCTCTCGTTGACCACGATGTCGCCCGACTCGCTGTCGAGCACCAGCTTGGTGACCTTGTCGGCCACGTCGTAGGAGATCTCCTCCTGCTGCGTGGGACCGCCGACGACGCCGCAACCGGTCAGCAGGGCGGCGGTCGCCAGCGCCCCCGCGATAGCCATCTTCTTCATGCCTCAGATGCTCCCGCGCGCGGTGCCGTACGGGCATCGGGGTAGGTCCCTGAGGCAACCCTGCCTTTGACCCTTGGGATCACCTTAGATAGGTTCGCTTCCATCATCCAGAATCAGCTTTCCACAAGGCGGAAAACCATGGAGATCACCGGCCCGATGCACGACAGGTTCGACGAGGTGCTCACCCCCGAGGCCATGGGCTTCGTGGAGACGCTGCAGCGCGAATTCAACGCGCGCCGCCTGGAGCTGCTCGCCGCCCGCCAGGCACGCCAGGAGGAGCTGTCGGCCGGGGGCACGCTCGGGTTCCTGCCCGAGACCGCCGGCATCCGCGACGGCGACTGGAAGGTCGCGCCGCCCGCGCCCGGCCTGGAGGACCGCCGGGTGGAGATCACCGGGCCGGTCGACCGCAAGATGACCATCAACGCGCTCAACTCGGGCGCGAAGGTGTGGCTGGCCGACTTCGAGGACGCCAACTCGCCGCTCTGGGACAACTGCGTGCTCGGCCAGCTCAACCTGCGTGAGGCGCTCGACAGGACCATCGACTTCGAGACCGGCGGCAAGGCCTACGCGCTCAAGCCGGACGCCGAGCTGGCCACGATCGTGGTGCGGCCGCGCGGCTGGCACCTGGAGGAGAAGCACGCGATCGTCGACGGTCAGCCCACGAGTGCCAGCCTGTTCGACTTCGGCCTCTACTTCTTCCACTGCGCCGCGCGCCAGATCGCCAAGGGCGGCGGGCCGTACTTCTACCTGCCGAAGATGGAGTCGCACCTGGAGGCACGCCTCTGGAACGACGTGTTCAACAAGGCGCAGGACCTGCTCGGCATCGCGCGCGGCACCATCCGCGCCACCGTGCTCATCGAGACCTACCCGGCCGCGTTCGAGATGGAGGAGATCCTCTACGAGCTGCGCGAGCACTCCGCGGGCCTCAACGCCGGCCGCTGGGACTACCTGTTCAGCGTGATCAAGAAGTTCCGCACCCGCGGCCGCGAGTTCCTGCTGCCCGAGCGCAACGCCGTCACCATGACCGCGCCGTTCATGCGCGCCTACACCGAGCTGCTGGTGCGCACCTGTCACAAGCGCGGCGCGCACGCCATCGGCGGCATGGCCGCGTTCATCCCCTCGCGCCGCGACGCCGAGGTCAACGCCATCGCCCTCGACAAGGTGCGCAACGACAAGACCCGCGAGTCCGGCGACGGGTTCGACGGCTCCTGGGTGGCCCACCCGGATCTGGTGCCGATCTGCCGCGAGGTCTTCGACGGCGTGCTCGGAAGCAGGCCGAACCAGCTCGACAGGCTGCGCGAGGACGTGGACGTCACCGCCGCCGACCTGCTGAACGTCTCGGCCACGCCGGGCCAGATCACCGAGACGGGCCTGCGCGCCAACGTCGACGTCGCGCTGCGCTACCTGGCCGCCTGGATGGGCGGGCTCGGCGCGGTCGCCATCCACAACCTGATGGAGGACGCCGCCACCGCCGAGATCTCCCGCTCGCAGATCTGGCAGTGGATCCACAACGGCATCGAGCTCGACGACACCAAGCAGGTCGTCACCAAGGAACTGGTCGAGCAGATCATCGGCGAGGAACTGGCCAAGATCGCCGAGGAGCCGGGCTACGACAAGGAGCTGTACGGCCAGGCGGAGGCGTTGTTCAAGGAGGTCGCCCTCGACGACGACTTTGCGGAATTCTTGACACTTCCGGCTTATGCTCGCATGCCATGAAACGGCTCATCGCCCGGCTCGAGAACGTCGGTGAGGTCATCACCGACCCGGTGCGCCTGCGCACCTACGAGTGCGACGGCCTGACCTACCACCGCGCCACACCGGGCGTGGTGGTGCTGCCCGAGTCCGCCGAGCAGATCGCCGCGATCGTGCGGCTCTGCAACGAGTACGGCACGCCGTTCGTGGCGCGCGGCTCGGGCACGGGCCTGTCGGGCGGGGCGCTCCCCCGCAGCGACGGCGTCCTGATCGTCACCTCCAGGATGCGGCGCGTCCTGGAGATCGACCTCGACAACCGCCGCGCCGTGGTCGAGCCGGGCGTCACCAACCTGGCGATCACCGAGGCGGTCAGGGAGCAGGGCTTCTACTACGCTCCCGACCCCTCCAGCCAGCAGATCTGCTCCATCGGCGGCAACGTGGCCGAGAACTCCGGCGGCGCCCACTGCCTGAAGTACGGCTTCACCGTCAACCACATCCTGGCCTGCGAGATCGTCACCCCTGATGGCGACATCGTCATGCTTGACCGCATGGATGCGGGTTACGACCTGCTCGGGGCCTTCATCGGCTCCGAGGGCACGCTCGGCATCGCCACCAAGATCACGGTACGGCTGAGCCGTACGCCCGAGAGCGTGATCACGGTCCTGGCCGCCTACCGGGACATCGCGGAAGGCGGCCGGGCGGTCTCGGCGATCATCGCCGCCGGGATCGTGCCCGCCGCGATCGAGATGATGGACGCGCTCGCCATCGAGGCCGCGGAGGCCGCGGTCGCCTGCCGTTACCCGGAGAACGCGGGAGCCGTGCTGATCGTCGAGCTCGACGGCCCCGCCCCCGAGGTGGACCTGCAGTTCGCCCAGCTCCGGGAGATCTGCGCCGACGCGTTCGAGCTGCGCGTCGCCGCCGACGCCGCCGAGCGCGCGGCGATCTGGAAGGGACGCAAGTCGGCGTTCGCCGCGGTCGGCCGCATCAGCCCCGCCTACATCGTCCAGGACGGCGTCGTCCCGCGCACCTCGCTGCCGCAGGTCCTGGCCGGCATCGACCGGCTCTCCGCCGAGCACGGCATCCGCGTCGCCAACGTCTTCCACGCCGGCGACGGCAACCTGCACCCGCTGGTGCTCTTCGACGACGCGGAACCCGGCGCGGGCGAGCGAGCCGAGACCGTCTCGGGGGCGATCCTCGACCTGTGCATCGAACACGGCGGCTCGATCACCGGCGAGCACGGCGTCGGCGTCGACAAGGCCCGCTACATGCCGAAGATGTTCTCCGACACCGACCTCGACACCATGCAGCTCGTGCGATGCGCCTTCGACCCGAAGGGGCTCGCCAACCCCGGCAAGGTCTTCCCGACGCCGCGCCTGTGCGGCGAGGTACCCGGCGTGCGCAAGGGCCCGCATCCGCTGGTCGAGGCGGGGAAGGCGGAACAGTTCTGATGTTCGGCGCGGTGAGCGTGCGCGACGCGGGCCCCGACGACGACGTGGCCGGGGTCCGCCCCCGATGGGTCGTCCTGCCCGAGTCGGTCGAGGAGATCTCCGAGGTGCTGCGCGTCTGCACCGAGCGCGGCCTGGCCGTCGTGCCCGTCGGCGGCGGCACCAAGCTGCACTGGGCACGCCGGCCCGACCGCTGCGACGTGCTGCTCGACCTGTGCTGCATGAACCAGGTGCTCGAACACGCCGCGGGCGACCTCGTCGTCCGGGTCGAGGCCGGGGTGACCATGGACGCGCTCGCCGCCGTCCTGGCGGGCAAGGGCCAGGAGCTCGCGCTCGACACGCCGCTCGAAGGCGCCACCGTCGGCGGCACGCTCGCCACCGCGCTGGCCGGACCGCGCTCCCTGAGGTACGGCACGGCGCGCGACCTGCTCATCGGCGTCACCGTCGTCCTGGCCGACGGCACCGTCGCCCGCTCAGGAGGCAAGGTCGTCAAGAACGTCGCCGGCTACGACCTGGGCAAGCTCCTCACCGGCTCCTACGGCACTCTCGGCGTGATCGCCGAAGCCACCTTCCGCCTCCACCCGCTGCCCAGCAAGCGCTTCTGGGCCTCAGGGCGGGTCCCGGCGGCACGCGAGGACCGCGACGACACCGGCTCGACGATCTGGCTGCCTGGCGACCTCGACCGGCTCCTGCACACCCTCGTCACCAGCCACGCCGAACCCAGCGCCATCGAGCTCGACTGGCCGTCCGGCGCCTCCGAGATGACCGTGTCCGCCCTGTTCGAGGGCGGCGCCGCCGAAGGACGGGCGCGTGCCGTACAAGATCTCGGCCTGACGGATGTGGCCGACGCTCCCCCCGCGACGTGGGCGCGGCTTCCCGGCGACGAGGTGCTGATCGAGGCGCGGGCGCCGCTCAGCCGGGTGCAGGCGCTGGCCGTGGCGGTCCTCGGCGCGCGCGACGACGCCGGCGTGCCCGCCGCCACCCGGATGTGGCTCGGCGACCACCTGGTGGCGCGCATCGCCCTGCCACCCGACACCGGCCCGGCCGCCGTCGCCGCGTTCGTCACCACGCTCCGCGCCGGCTTCGACGACGACGAAGGGCGGATCGTGCTCCTGGCCGCCCCGCACGAAGCCGCGCGCAGGGTCGAGCGATGGGGACGCGTCGGCGCCCTCCAGCTCATGCGGCGCGTCAAAGAGCGGTTCGACCCCGGCGGGCTCCTGGCTCCTGGCCGGCTTCCCGGAGGCGTGTGATGGACCCCCACCTGATCAACGACTGCGTGCACTGCGGCTTCTGCCTGCCGTCCTGCCCGACCTACGCCCTGTGGGGCGAGGAGATGGACTCGCCGCGCGGACGCATCCACCTCATGTCCCAGCACGTCGAGGGCACCCCGATCACCCCCGCGATGGCCGGGCACTTCGACGCGTGCCTCGGCTGCATGGCCTGCGTCACCGCCTGCCCCTCAGGCGTGCGATACGACAAGCTGATCGAGCAGACCCGCGCCACCGTCGAACGCGAACACGAACGCGACCCCCAGGACCGCGCCGTCCGCGGCCTGGTGTTCAGCCTCTTCCCCTACCCGCGCAGGCTGCGGCTCCTGCGATGGCCGATGCGGCTGACCGGCGCGCTGCAGGGCTTCCTGGAGCGGGTGCACCCGAGCCTCGGCGCCATGGCCGCCCTCGCACCACACGTCGAGGTACGGCAGCGCATGCCCCGGTTCGTGCGGGCACGCGGACCGCGCAGAGCCGTGGTGGGCATGCTGCTCGGATGCGTGCAGCGCGAGTTCTTCCCCCAGGTGAACGCCGCCACCGCCCGCGTGCTCTCCCTCGAAGGCTGCGACGTCGTCATCCCCCCGAGCCAGGGCTGCTGCGGCGCGCTGTCGGTGCACTCCGGACGATCCGACCAGGCCAGACGGCTGGCCAAACGCACCATCCGCGTGTTCGAACGCGCCGGCGTCTCCGTCATCGTCGTCAACGCCGCCGGATGCGGCTCCTCCATGAAGGAGTACGCCGACCTGCTCGAAGGCACCCCCTGGGCCGCGCGAGCCCGCGCCCTGCGCGTCGTCGACCTCGCCGAATGGCTCGCCGAACTCGGCCCCGCCGCCCAGCGCAACGCCGTACCCCTCACCGTCGCCTACCACGACGCCTGCCACCTCGCCCACGCCCAAGGCATCCGCCGCCAGCCCCGCGACCTCCTGCGCGACATCCCCGGACTGGTGCTCAAGGAGATCCCCGAATCCGACCTGTGCTGCGGCTCGGCGGGCACCTACAACATCTTCCAGCCCCAGGCCGCGCGCGACCTCGGCGACCGCAAGGCCCGCGCCGTGTCAGGCCTCGACGCCGACCTGCTCGTCTCGGCCAACCCCGGCTGCACCATGCAGATCGCCGCCGCCATGCGCCGCCGCGGCTCGGCCATCAGGGTCGCGCACACCGCCGAGGTGCTGGACGCTTCACTCCGGGGGGTATCGCCATGAGCGACAACGGCACGGTGCAGAGCGTCGAACGCGCCTTCGACGTGCTCGAAGCCCTCGCCTCCCACGGGGGCGAGGCAGGGCTGTCGGAGATCGCCGCACGCACGCGCCTGCCGTACGGGACCATCCACCGGCTGCTCAGAACCCTGCTCAGCCGGGGATACGTGCGCCAGGAATCGGACAAACGCTACGCGCTCGGCGGCGGTCTCGTACGGCTCGGCGGCGTCGCCGAACGCATGGTCGGCGTGTGGGCGCAGCCTTACCTGGCGCGGATGGTCGAACTGTCGGGCGAGACGGCCAACCTGGCGGTGCTGGAGGGCGACTTCATCGTCTACGTCGCCCAGGCGAGCTCGCCGCGGCGGCTGCGCATGTTCGCCGAAGTGGGGCGGCGGCTGCTGCCGCACAGCACGGCCGTGGGCAAGGTCCTGCTCGCCGACCGGGCCGCCTCCGAGGCGGTCGCGCTCTTCGAACGCACGGGGATGCCGCGCAAGACGGCCAACACGATCACCACCCCTGCGGCGATGCTCGCGGAACTCGACCGGGTGAAGGTCCAGGGGTACGCGCTCGACCTGGGCGAGGAGGAGCTGGGGGTGCACTGCCTCGCGGTGCCGGTGCACGACGGGGCTCGGGTGGTGGCGGCGATGTCGGTGTCGGGGCCGGCGGAGCGGATCGACGCACTGGACCGGGAGGAGCTGTCGGAGGGGATGCGGAAGATCGCCCTCGCCTTCGGCGCTGAGCTCGCACCTCGAGTTTGACCGCTTCCCCCGCCTTCCCGCCCCCCGCCCGCCCACCCGCCCGCCCCCGGTCCTGCGACAGCGGGCGACCTCTGGCAGCTGACGTCCGTTCGAGTGGATTTTCAGGATGAGCTGGGCAATCAGCCTGCCCCGCAAGCGGCTGAGTGGTATCTGACGGTCTACGTGAGCGATCCGGCCACCGTGGATCTCATGCGCGACGCCTCGATCAACTGGCCGAGGAGGACCCGGCGTCCACTGGTGGATCGACGACAGAGATCAGGATCATGTTCGCGTTCAACCCGCTTCGAGAAGCCATCTTCCTAGCAGCGGGAAACTGGCACCGTTGGTATGACGACGCCATCCCACTAGCCGACAAGCGTTTCACCGAGCACCTCATCACCTTGAAGGGACAGGAGGGCAGATGAGCACCGAGTTCGCCAAGTGGAGCGAGGTCAAGGCGAGGGCGCGAGCGCTCGACCCTCGCGGCGATGATGACCGCGAGGAGGGCCAGGCCACGGCGAAGGCCCGGCGTGAGGCCTACCAGCGCGGCTACCAGCTCAGCGAGATGCGCAGAGCGATGGGCGTGACCCAGGCCGAGCTGGCCGAGGCCCTCGGAGTGAGTCAGGCCCGGGTCTCCCGCATTGAAAGCGGCGAGGTGTCCGGGATCGAGGTGGTCCGGGCCTACGTCGCCGCGCTG
Organism: Nonomuraea soli; assembly: GCF_013761175.1. Classification (GTDB taxonomy): domain Bacteria; phylum Actinomycetota; class Actinomycetes; order Streptosporangiales; family Streptosporangiaceae; genus Nonomuraea; species Nonomuraea soli. The sequence goes on along the minus strand of NZ_JACDUR010000001.1, from coordinate 379,155 downwards.
GGCGGCACGGTGGACGTGGTGGCCACGCTCGGTGACCGCACGTGGAGGGTCGCCTGACTCACCGGCTGAGCCACCACGCCGCCACGACGGCGGCGCCCACCGCGAGCGCCACCGCGTAGGCCAGCAGCGCCCTGCCGATCCGGCGCCGGACGTAGCCGGGACGGTGACGGTCTGCGGTCATGGGCATCACTCCTCGGCCAGGGCGGAAACCGGCGACAGCGAGCTCCCAGCCAGATGGTGGCGCACGGGGCGGCGGTGCCACAAGCCTGCGCACCGCCGCCCCATGCGCGAGGGTCACCAGCGTTCGCGGCGCCGCTGGCAGTCCATGCAGAACCGCGCCAGCGGCCGCACCTTGAGCCGTTCGAAGGCGATGTCCGCCTCGCAGTCGTGGCAGGTGCCGTACGTCCCTGCGGCCAGCCGGTCGAGGCTCTCCTCGGTCTGGGCGATGGCCTGGTCGGCGGCGGCGATGGACGACATCGCGTCCTGCCACGTCGGCTCCTCGGCGGAGATGCCGGCGACGGTCACCTTGAGTTCGGCGAGTTGCGCGATTCGCCAGCGGAGCTGCTCCTCCAGGGCCTCCCGGAGGGTTTGGATCTGGACACTGCCGAGCTTGGGCATGCTGAAGTCCTTCGTGATGATGGGCGCGCCGAAGAGAGCCGCCGGGGGCGGCGGCCGGCGATGGGGTGAGGTGGAACGCCTAGCTCATCGGTGGACTGCGGGGCCCTGCCGTCAGGTACGAGGACTGCTGCGGGTCGCGGAACTCGCCGGAGTCGGGCCAGGAGGCCCGCGGCGGGCTCGGAGGCTGCGGCGCCGGCTGTCGTGTCAGCGGGCGCGTGAGGTGCCAGCCGGCGCCGAGGTGCTCACGCGCGGCGACGGGAGGAGTCGTGGCGGGTGCCGCCCAGCTCTCGGAGGCCTGGACGTGGACGGCCTCCTGCGCCTGCCGGAGTGTGCCGGCGCCGCCGGACTGGGCGAACGCCACCAGGCTCACCGCCGCGATGACGGCGATGAGCATGCGCGGCGTCCACCACGAGCCCTTCATCCCAACGACCCTAGCCTGCGAAAACGTCAACGCAACCGGGTATCACTGCCGGGGCGTGATGTTGATGGCCCCGTTCTGCGGTACGGGGATCACGTCGACCTTCCCGTCCTGGATGGCCTTCCACAGGATCGCCCCGTTCGGCCCGAGCACCGCGACCAGGTCCTTGATCGACTCGAGCTCCGTCTTCACCTTCGCGTTGATCTGCTGCTGGGCGAGGTTCTGCTGCTTGGCCGCCTGTTCCGCGGCGAGGGCCTCGATGAGGGAGTCCGGCGGCTGCGGCTTCTGGATGGTGAGCACGACGTCACCGCAGTCGCCTGTGCCCGCGTACAGCGGCTGGCAGAAGTACTCGGCCCCCGCCGCCTCCCTGATGTATTCGCGGGCGAGCTGCCCCACCCGAAGCTCCCACTGCTGCTTGACCTGGGGGTCGTTGAAGAGCTTCTTCCATTCGAACTCCTGGGACGCGGCGTCCATCGCCCGGTCCAGAGGCTGCTTGAAGTAGAAGTTGAGCATCTTCGTCCACCCCTCGGACTGGCCGTCCTCGAAGTAGGCGCCGTATTTGCGCCCGATGCGCTCGTGGAACTGCCGCAGCACCTTGCACTCGGTGTTGAGCGTGAAGGTGGCCGATCCGGCGACGGTCATCTGGACGTTGTCGCGTGACACGACCGAGATGGCTCCCGATTCGGCGCCTTCCACTCCGGAGAAGTCGAAGGAGCGCTGCCCGAAGGGGTAGGAGTAGCCGGTGTCTCCCGGACCCAGCACGGTCAGGCCGCTCGACGGGTTGATGCACTTCTCGAAGGCGATCGCCTCGAACGGCCCGCCCGCGTAGTGCAGCACGACCTCGTCGGTCTCGGTGCTCACGCGCGAGCAGCCGGTGGCCGCGAAACCCAGCACCACGACGGCGACGAGGGCGAGCCAGAGGGCCTTCCATAAAACGGACCGTTTTGCCATGACGGGGATATTAATCTGTTGCGCTATGAGCAACGGCTCAGTTCAGTCAGTTGATCGGGCCATCGCGATCCTGGAGATCCTGGCCCGCGACGGCGCCACGCGGGTGACCGACCTGGCCGCCGCGCTCGAGGTGCACAAGTCCACGGCGTTCCGCCTGCTCGGCGCCCTGGAGCAGGGCGGGCTGGTGGAGCAGAGCGGCGAGCGCGGCCGTTATCGCCTGGGTTTCGGGGTGGTACGGCTCGCGGGCGCGGCCACGGCGCAGCTCGATCTGTCGCGGGAGAGCCGGGAGGTGTGCCGCCGCCTGGCCGAGGAGGTCGGCGAGACGGTCAACATCGCGGTGGCGCAGGACGGTTTCGCGGTCAACATCACCCAGGTCAGGGGCCCGTCGGCGATCAGCGGGCACAACTGGGTGGGCCAGCGCACCCCAGCGCACGCCACCTCCAGCGGCAAGGTCCTGCTGGCGTTCGGGGCGCTGCCTCTGCCGGCGCGGCTGGAACGCTTCACCGGCCGGACGATCACCGATCCTGAGCTGCTGGGGCTCGACGCGGTCAGGCGGGACGGCTGGGCGGCGACGACGGAGGAGCTGGAGGTGGGTCTCAACGCGGTCGCCGCCCCGATCCGAGGCGCCGACGGCTCGGTGATCGCCGCGGTGAGCGCCTCGGGGCCTTCGTACCGGCTCACGCCGGAGCGTCTGCCCGAGGTGGCCGGGCTGCTGGCCGAGGGGGCCGCGGAGATCAGCCAGCGCATCGGCTTCTTCCGGTGATGTCGGTGGCGGCGGCTACCGTGGGTGGCATGTGCCGAAGCATCAAGACCCTGCGCCCGCCGTTCACAGAAGACGTCACCGAGGACGACGTGCGCGCGGCGGCGCTGCAGTTCGTCCGCAAGATCTCGGGTTTCCGCGCGCCCGCCAAGCACAACGCCGAGGCGTTCGACCGGGCGGTCGAGGAGATCACCCGGGTGTCGGAGGATTTGTTGTCCGCCCTCGAAGTCCGCGGAAGCCGTTGACAGCTCGCTCCCGGCGGTGAAGCGTCCCCACTGAGTGGATCAGGAGGGGAGCGCCATGATCAGCGGGCTTTATCGCGGCCAGGACGGAGACTCTCAGGTCGACCTCCGTGTCGACGTCGACGGAACGAGACCGACCGGACGGCTCAGCGGTGACCTGTTCACCGTGGCGGGGGCGACGACCTCCTACATCGGCTCGTTCGTCGTGCACGCGCCGACCATCACGGTCGAGGGCGCGAGCACGCGGGTCGAGGGCCAGGGCGCCTTCACCCAGGCCGTCACCTCCAAGCAGGTCACGGTCACGATCGAACAGGGTGTGGCAGCGGCGGAGATCGACGGCCGCCGTTACGAGCTGCCGTTCGCGAGCGCGTTCTTCCGCAGCGTGCTGCTGGAGCAGGACTCGGTGGTGGGCACGGTCCCGTTCGTCGAGTACAACACGGGGTCGCTGCCGGGCCCGCAGGTGGAGCCGCGGGTGATCGGCGTGCGCGAGGCGTGGGCCGACGCGGGTGTCGAGCTGAGGGTCGCCGAGCCCGGCGTGGTCCCGACCGACGGCTCGGGCCGCGACCTGGCGTGGGACGACGCGGAGCTGCACCACGCGATGACCCAGCAGTTCAGTCAGTACGGCGACGCGGCCGCGTGGCGGGTGTGGCTGCTGGTGGCCAGCAAGCACGTGGGCGGCTACCGCGGCATCATGTTCGACTACAACGACGGCTGCCAGCGCCAGGGCGCGGCGGTCTTCTACGACGCGATCAAGGGCGACAGCCCGCAGGCGCAGCGCGCCCAGCTGCGCACCTACGTGCACGAGCTCGGCCACGCCTTCAACCTGCTGCACTCCTGGCAGAAGAACCTGGCCACGCCGCCGCAGCCGCTCGGCCCCGACGGCGGGTTCGGCGACCTGTCGTGGATGAACTACGTGCAGCACTACCGCCCGGGCGGCGAGGCGGGCTACTGGGCGGCCTTCCCCTTCCAGTTCACCGACGCCGAGCTCATCCACCTGCGTCACGGTTTCTTCCGCGACGTGGCGATGGGCGCGAACGCGTTCGGGCTGGGCGCGGCCGAGATCGCCCCGTTCGAGCCGCCGGTCGAGGACCGCACCGGCCTGGCGCTGGAGGTGCGGGCCAAGGAGTGGTTCGGCCTGGGCGAGCCGGTGGTGGTCGAGCTGAAGTTGTCGTCGACGGGCGAGGCGCGCACCACGCACAGCCATCTGCATCCCGACACCGAGTTCACGCAGGTGTCGATCACCCAGCCGAGCGGGCGCACGGTGTTGTACCGGCCGATGATGCGCCACTGCGTGGACCATTCGCTGGAGATCCGGCTCGACGAGAACAACCCGGCCATGTATCGCAGCGCCTACATCGGGCACGGACGCGAGGGCCACTACTTCCAGCAGCCGGGCGAGTATCGCGTCAGGGCGCAGTACATCGCCGCCGACGGCTCACGCATCGTCTCACCCGTGCTGACGATCAAGGTGCGCTATCCGGTGACCACCGCCGACCACCAGGTGGCGGAGCTGATGCTGGGCGAGGACCAGGGCAAGCTGTTCTCGCTGCTCGGCTCCGACTCCCCCACGCTGCGCTCGGGCAACGAGGCGCTGGAGGAGGTCATCGACCGGCACGGCGGCCACCCGCTGGCCGTCTACGCGCGCATGGTGAAGGGGCTCAACGCGGAGCGCGAGTTCAAGCGCATCCGCGACGGCCGTGTGCAGGTGCGCCCGCCGGACCCCAAGGAGGGCATCGAGCAGCTCAGCGTGGTGGCCAGGCAGGCGTCGGTCGACAACATCACGCTCAACCTGGTGATGCGCCGCCTGGCCAGGGCCGAGGCCAGGCAGGGCGATCTCGATCAGGCCTACGCGGTGATGGATCGTATGGTGAGCGTGTTCGAGGACAGGAATCTCAACCCGGTGGTGATGGGGCAGATCCGGCGGCAGGCGGAGCTGACCAAGTCGGCGTTGAGCGCCGAGGCCTGAGGCGGGCCGTGGTTCACGGGAGGACGACGGGGCGCTCGCCCGCGCAGCCGACGCGCACTTCGAGCTCGTCGCCGTCCTCCGGCTCGAACTCCACCTTCACGGTGGGGGCGGGTCCCGGGTCGGCGTCGTCGATGGAGTAGCCCTGGGCGGGGCTCCAGCTCCTGAGGGTCACCTGCCCGGCGGAGCAGGAGGCGACGATCGTGCCGCCCGCCGTGGTGAGCACGGAGGCCTGCGACGAGGGCGAACCCGAGGGCACGGCGGACGGGGCCCCGGAAGAGGGAGCGGCGGAAGAGGAAGCCGCGGAAGAGGACGGGGCCGCTGACGGCGTCGGGGAGGTGGTGGCGGCGGCCAGGGCGTCCCTGACCTCGTCGCGGTCGAGCACCTTGCCTCCGCCGCCGGCCAGCGACGACCCTCCGAGCAGCCCGAGCACCGCCACTCCCGCCGCGATGGCGGCCAGCGCGGTGGCCACCCAGGCCAGAACGAGCCGTGTCATGTCCACCACCTTCCCCCATGGACTCCTAAGGCAAGGTTAAGAGCCCGATAAGCCCGATCGGCCCACGGCCAACCAGCGGTTACGGTGGGACAATATGGCGGACATCCTGCTCATCGAGGACGACGTGACCATCCGCACGGCCCTGTCCAGGGGCCTGCGCGATCTCGGTCACGCCGTCGCCAGCTCCCCCACCGCCCTCGACGGCCTGCGCCTGGCCGTGCAGGACCGCCCCGACCTGATCGTCCTGGACCTGGGCCTGCCCGATCTCGACGGCCGCGAGCTGCTGCGCATGCTCAGGGCGGTCAGCAAGGTGCCGGTGATCGTGGCGACGGCCCGTGACGGCGACGCGGAGATGGTCCCGGTGCTCGACTCGGGCGCCGACGACTACGTGGTCAAGCCGTACAGCGCGGCCCAGCTGGACGCGCGCATCCGCGCGGTGCTGCGCCGTACGGTCACCGCGACCGTGGAGCCGTTGAGGCTGGGCGGCCTGACCGTGGATCCGAAGGCGCGCACGGCGACGCTCGACGGGCGCGAACTCGATCTGACGCCGCGTGAGTTCGACGTGCTGCACTTCCTGGCGGCCCGACCCGGCGAGGTGGTGACCAAGCGGGAACTGCTGACGGAGGTGTGGCAGGTCCCGTACGGCGGCGCGGACAAGACGGTCGACGTGCACATCTCGTGGTTGCGGCGCAAGCTCGGCGAGACCGCCGCGCGCCCCCGCTACCTGCACACCGTGCGCGGCGTGGGGGTCAAGCTGGTGGGTCCGGAATGAGGCGCTGGCTGGCGCTGCTGGTCGCCGCGACCACCTCCCTGGTGCTGATCGCGCTGCTGGTGCCGATGGCGTTGCTGGTCAGGGCGGTGGCGGAGAACGGCGCGATGGGCCGGGCGACGACGACGGCCGAGTCGGTGGCGCTCTCGCCCGATCCGGAGTTGTCGGCGCAGCGGGCCTCGCTGCCGGTCGAGGTCATCAGGCGGGTGACGCCGCAGTCGTCGGACGCGGTGCGGCTGGCGGCGCTGGGCCGTAGCGTCACCGCCGAGGCCGACGAGGGCCGGCAGGTCCTGACCTCGGTGCAGTCGCCGCAGGGCACGGTGGTGATCAGCGTCTTCGTGAGCGAGCAGGAGCTGCGACGCGGCGTCTACGAGGCTTGGGTGGCCCTGCTGGTGCTGGGCCTGGCCCTGGTGGTGCTGGGCATCGTGCTGGCCGACCGGCTGGCGCGGCGGCTGGTCGGGCCGATCAGTGAGCTGGCCGGGGTGTCGCACCGGCTGGCGGGCGGCGACCTGGAGGCCCGCGCCACGCCCGGCGGGCCGCCCGAGCTGAGGAGCGTCGCGCTGGCGCTCAACCACCTGGCCGGCCGGATCGGCGACCTGCTGGCCGCCGAGCGCGAGTCGGTCGCGGACCTGTCGCACCGGCTGCGTACTCCGCTGACGGGCCTCAGGCTCGACGCTGAGGCGCTGCGTGACCGCGAGGAGGCGGCCAGGATCGCCGCCCGCGTCGACGACCTGGAGCGGGCCGTCAGCTCGATCATCAACGACGCCCGTCATCACGAGCGGGCGCAGACCTCGTGCGACGCGGCGGCGGTGGTCGGCGACCGGGTGCGGTTCTGGTCGGTGCTGGCCGAGGACCAGGAGCGCGAGGTCACCGTGGAGCTGCCGCAGGGCCGGGTGCAGGTCGCCGTGGCCGCCGCCGACCTGGCCGCCGCGGTGGACGCGCTGCTCGGCAACGTCTTCGCGCACACGCCCGAGGGCACGGCGTTCTCCGTACGGCTGACGCCCGACGGCAGGCTCAGCGTGCACGACGAGGGTCCGGGCTTCGACGCCGCCCTGCTGGAGCGCGGCAGCAGCGGAGCGGGCTCGACCGGGCTGGGGCTCGACATCGTGCGCCGCACGGCCGAGGCCTCGGGAGGCTCGATGCGCCTGTCGAAGCAGGGCGTCGAGCTGCTTCTGGGACGTTAACCGCCGCTTAGCGCGCCGTTACCCCGGATCGCGATGAGCTGGGGGCATGAAGACGACAACGAAGATCATCGCAGCCAGCCTCGTGACCATGGGCCTGGTCGGCGCGGGCAGTGCCGCCTTCGCCGCGACGCAGGCCGACCCGAAGATCACCAAGGAGCAGGCCGTCAAGATCGCCCAGGACCAGGTGCCCGGCTCGGCCCTCACCGACAGCGAGCACGAGCGCGGCCACTGGGACGTGGAGGTGACCAAGGACAACGTGGAGCACGACTTCGAGATCGACGACCAGAACGGCAAGGTGCTCGAGCACGACACCGACACCCCGGACGCCGCGGACACCGACGACGACAGCGATGACGCGAACGACGACGACTGAGCTTGCATCAATCCGGAGAGCGAGCTAACCTACAACTCAAGTTAGAAGTTATCCACTCTCCAAAGAGGAGGTTCGGTACCGATGCTGCTCACCTCGATCGACCCGTTCTTCCAGGAGTTCGAGCGCCAGTTCAACCGGCTCACCCGGCAGACCCTCGAGGGCGGCCCGATCATGCCGATGGACGGCCTGCGCCGAGCCGACGACGTGGTCCTCCGCTTCGACCTGCCCGGCATCGATCCGGCCTCGATCGAGGTCACGGTCGACCGCGGCGTTCTCAGCGTCAGCGCCCGGCGCGAGGAGGAGAGCGCCCAGGACGAGCGCGTGTTCGTCCGCGAGCGCCCCATGGGCACCTTCACACGCCGCGTCTACCTGTCGGAACACCTCGACAGCGACGGCATCGACGCCGGATACCACAATGGTGTGCTGACCGTCCGGATCCCGGTTCTCGAGCGCGCCAAGCCGCGCAAGGTCGAGATCCGGCAGAGCGAGGCCAAGGCCATCAAGGCCTGACCACGACACCGGGGAGGGGCGAGCCGTCGCGGCCCGTCCCTCCTGCCATGAGGAGGCACGATGGCGCAGCGACTGCCCTTCGACGACGAGCACGCGCCGCTGTACTCCCTGGGCCAGGTCGCCGACATGCTTCAGGTGCAGCAGGCCTATCTGCGCCGCCTCGACCAGCACGAGGTGGTCATCCCCGGCCGCTCCCCCGGCGGCCAGCGGCGATACTCCCGCCATGACATCCTCATCGTCCAGCACGTCACGCGCATGGCCGACGAGGGCATGACGCTCAACGCGATCCGCCGCATCCTGGAACTGGAGGCCGAGGTGGCCGTGCTGCGCGAGGAGCTGCGGCTGGCCCGCGACCGCATCTCCGCGCTCGAATAGCGGAACACCGCGACGGCCTGCGGGTGAGTAAGGGGTGAGGGACACCGATGAGAGGACCCATCCCCGATGAAACGACCCGCCCCGTGGTGAGCGCCACGATCCCGGCGGCCGCGCAGGTCACCGGCGACGCCCTGGTCATCCAGGAGTCCCTGGCCGATCCCGAGCGCTTCGCCGGGCTCTTCGACCGCTACGCCGACGAGATCCACCGCTACGTCTCGCGCCGGCTCGGCCCGGAGAGCGTCTCGGCCGCCGACGACGTCACGGCCGAGACGTTCCTGGCCGCCTTCCGCAAACGTGCACGCTACGACCGCTCGCGCCCTGACGCGAGGCCGTGGTTGTACGGCATGGCGGCCAACCTGATCGCCAAGCACCACCGTGGTGAGGTGCGGCGGTTGCGGGCCCTGGCCAGGCTGGCCGAGCCGGACGGCGACAGCTTCGAGCAGCGCAGCGTCGAGCGCGTCAGCGCGCGTGACCTGCGCCCGCGCCTGGCCGCCGGGCTCGCCGCGCTGAGCCGTAAGGAACGTGAGCTCTTCCTCCTGGTCGCCTGGGCCGACCTCACCTACGAGCAGGCCTCGGAGGCGCTCGGCATCCCGATGGGGACCGTGCGGTCCCGCCTGTCCCGCACCCGTGCCAAGATCCGCCGCGTCCTGGGGGAAGAGTCATGAACGAGATCGACCTGTACCGTGACGAGCGCCCCGGGGCCGAGCCCTACGACCCGGGCGCCAGGGCTTCGGCCCGTTCCAGGCTGGCCTCGGGTGGAGCGAGAAGGGCGCGCAGGCCGTACGTGGTGGTCGCGGCGGCGGGCGCGCTGGCGCTCGCGGCGACCTTCGTGGTCACCCGGCCCGCGCAGGTGGAGCAGCGGCCGCAGGTGAGGCTGATGTCGGCGAGCGAGGTGCTCGACCGCGCGGCCGGGGCGGTGGCCGAGGAGCTCGACCCGCGCGACGACCAGTATGTGGTCGTCAAGTCGCAGACCATGTACGGCTCCTACAGCATGGGCGAGAAGGAGGAACGCTGGCTGTATCGCACCAGCCGCACGATCTGGCTGCGCGCGGAGCAGACGGGTGACGCCTACGGCGTGCTGCGCATGGAACTGCTGGAACCACGGGAGTTCCCCGGCTGGCCGATCCCGAAGCAGGCCTACGAGGGCGTCGGCAAGCCGGAGCTGATCGCGCTGGCCAACTGCGACGGCGGCACCGTCCCCGACCACCTGCGCAGCGACTACGCGGCGATCAAGAAGCTGCCGTCCGACGCCGAGGGCATGCGGGCGCACCTGTACTCCGCTCACGAGCCCAACGAGAAGGGCGTGGAGGCGGACCAGTCGGCCTTCACCCGCGCCAGCGACCTGCTGCGGGAGACCTACGTGCCCGCCGCCCAGCGCAAGGCGCTCTACCAGGCGGTCGCGACGATCCCGGGCGTGAGCGTCACCGAGAAGGTCAGGGACGCGGCCGGGCGTGAGGGGATCGGCGTCGGCCTGACCACGCAAGCGGGCACCCGTGACGATCTCATCTTCGACCGCGCGAGCTTCGCGTTGCTCGGCGAGCGCAGCGAGGTCGTCGACGCGGCCGTCGCGGGCGCTCCGGCCGGCAGCCTGCTGGCCTCGACCGCCCAGCTGGAGGTGTCCGTCGCCGACGAGGCGCCCGAGGTGGCCGGCGACCCCTGCAGGACGAAGGGCTAGCAGGACGACAGGATCTGCTCCATGGCGTCCTTCTCGGCGCGCGTCACCCACAGGTCGTACTTGACCTTCACGTCGATCTGGCGGGCGATGTAGGTGCAGCGGTAGGCGCGGCGCGGCGGCAACCAGGTCGCCGCGTCGCCGTCGCTCTTCTGGTTGTTGAGCGGCCCGTCGACGGCGAGCAGGTTGAGCGGGTCGTTGGCGAACTCCTTGCGCTTGGTCGCCGACCACTGCTGCGCGCCCTTCTGCCAGGCGTCCGACAGCGGGATCAGGTGGTCGATCTGCACGGCCATGCTGGTCTCGTTGCCGCGCCTGAACTTGATGGTCTTGCCGCCGTACGGATCTTCGAGGACTCCGGTGAGCACGATGCAGTTGTGCGTGCCCTCCTTGAACGTCTCGTCGGTCATGTCGCGCTTGAGGATGTCGTTGCGGGTGTCGCAGCCGTTGCGGTCGACGTCCGCCCAGGCGGGACCGAACTCGTCACGGTCGAAGCCGGTCCGCGGCGCGCGGCCCTTGACGGCCAGCTTCTCGAGTTTCTTCAGCGCCTCACCCGGCTTGGAGGTGCTGTCCGGTTTGCTCTGCGGCAGCTGGTCGGCCGCCTCCAACGCCCCGCAACCGCTGACCAGCATCGCCGCACACGCCAGCCCACCCAGCGCCCTTCCACCCAGTGCCCGCCGCACCCCGCCACGCTCCGCTCGTCAAAGTTTGCGTATAGATACCACCTTATTTCCGGAAAGATGCGACATATGCGGTGAGCGCATCGAGCAGCCACTCGCTCAGGTAGGCGGCGAAGGAAGAGCGCACGTAGATCCGGTAGGCGTCCTGGCCGACCCGCTCCAGAATCACTCCAGCCTTGGCCAGCGACGTCTGCGCGTGGCCGGTGAACACCGACGGGTGCAGATCGATGGGGCAGCCCGTGAGCAGCACCTCGCGCGCCCCGGGTCCCGAGATCTCCAGGACCGTGCGCTGCCCCGACACCTCCACGCCGCCCTCGGGCCGCTCCCCCGTGACCAGCCACCAGGCGGGGCCAAGCCGCAGTCCTCGGCCCGGGTCCTGCCCCCGCACCTCCCACATGGGGACGAACGGCACCTCACGCAGCCGGACCCGCTCCTTGCTCGCCGCCTCGAAACGCGCGGCGAAGTTTCCCGCCGGGCTGTGCCGTACCGGCTCGAACGACGAGACCCCGCCCTGCACGAAGGGGTCGCCGTCGCGACGCAGGTTCTCGGGGTCGTAGAAGACCGGTGCCACCACGGTCACGGGGATCTCGCGTCCGCCGTCGTGGGCCACCAGACGCTGGCCCTCGCCGACGCCGCGGGCCATGGCGAGGACCGCTCGCGGGTAGCTGGAGGTGACATGCCCGACCATGCGTCCGTCCAGGGTGAGCTGCGCGCCCTCCGGCACGTGCGTGTCCAGCCCGATCAGCGTCTTCCTGCCGGTGCGCGCCGTGTCGGGCCTGGCGTGCGATCTCTTGCCCACGAAGTCCGGCTTGCGTCTGGAGACGATCCACCCCATGCCGAGGTCCTGCGGGGTCACCGTGCCGTCGGTCTCCTGGCCGACGATCGCGAAGCCCTTCTCGGCCCGCAGCACGTGCATGGTCTCCGTCCCGTACGGCACGGCGCCGAGCTCCAGCACCCGCTCCCACACCGCCCTGCCGTACGGCCAGGGCACGTTGATCTCGAAGGCCAGCTCGCCCGAGAAGCTGATGCGGAAGACCCTGCCGTGGGCGAACTCGGTGAAGGTCATGAACGGCAGGTCGACGGCCTCGGGGGCGATCGCGGCGACGACCCGGCGGGCGCCCGGCCCGGCGACGGCGACGGTGGCCCAGTGGTCGGTCACGGAGGTGAAGGCCACCTCCAGCCGCGGCCACTCGGTCTGGTGCCACTCCTCCAGCCAGTCGAGCACCTGGGCGGCGTTGCCTGTCGTGGTGGTCATCAGGAAGTGGTCGTCGGCCAGGCGGGAGGTGACGCCGTCGTCGAAGACCATGCCGTCGGCGGTGCACATCACGCCGTAGCGGCACGAGCCGACGGGCAGGGTGGAGTAGAGGTTGGTGTAGACCCGGTCGAGGAACAGCCCCGCGTCGCGCCCCCGGATGTCGATCTTGCCGAGCGTGGAGGCGTCCATGGCGGCCACGCCGGTCCTGGCGGCGCGGCACTCGCGCTCGACGGCCTCCTCCATCGTCTCGCCGGGCAGCGGGAAGTACCAGGGGCGCTTCCACTGGCCGACGTCCTCGAACACCGCGCCGCGCGCCACGTGGGCGTCGTGCATCGCGGTGACCCTGATCGGGTCCGACAGCGGGCCCCGGTCGCGCCCGGCCAGGGTCGCGAAGGAGACGGGCGTGTACGGCGGGCGGAAGGTCGTGGTGCCCGGGCCGGTCCCGAGCAGCGCGGCCACGACGCCGGGCACCGCCGAGGTCTTGCCCTGGTCCGCGCCGGTACCCGCGGTGGTGTAGCGCTTGACGTGCTCGGCCGAGCTCAGCCCCGCGCCCGTGGCCCTGGCCAGGTCGGCGACGGTGACGTCACGGTGCAGGTCGGCGAAGGAGGCGGCGGGATCGTCGCCGCACACCCAGAGGGCGGCGGGCGGGGAGGGCTCGGGCTCGTCGCTCTCGGGCACCCGCGGCACCGGCACGGGCTGTGCGAACCCCGTCAGCTCCGCGGCCTGCCTTCCCGCCGCGAGGCCGTCGGCGATGGCCGCCGCCGTGCCGTACACGCCTCTGCAGGCTCCGGCCGAGCGTTCGGCCTGCGCGGACAGGTGGGGCACGAACGCCTGGAGTTCCTCATCGAAGCGCAGCCGCCCCTGCGACTGGCTGAACAGGTGCACCACCGGGCTCCAGCCCCCCGCGACGGCCAGCAGGTCGGCCTCGACCAGCCGGTCGCCGACGAGGACGCCGTCGAGCACGCCGTCGCCGTCGGCGGTGGTCCCGGTCACGACACCGGTCATAACACCGGTCACAACACCGGTCACGACGCCGGTCACGCGATCGGGCCCGCCGCGCGGGTCGACGATCGCCGCGATCTCCGCTCCGGCCGCGGCGAGGTCGCGCGCGGCCTCGTATCCCGAATCCGCGCACGCGAAGACCACCGCCCGCCGCCCTGGCAGCACGCCGTAGCGGTTGGCGTAGGCGCGCGCGGCCGAGGCCAGCATCACGCCGGGCCGGTCGTTGCCGGGGAAGGCGACCGACCGCTCGTGGGCGCCGGTCGCGAGCACCACGCGGCGGGCGCGCAGGTGCCACAGCCGCTCCCCGCCTGGCCTGCGCTCCACGGCGACGACGTAGTTGTGGTCGTAGTACCCGATGGCGGTCGTGCGGCTCAGGATCCGGGTCTCCGGCAGCATGGCCAGCCGTGCCGCGGCCGACGCGGCCCACGCCTGACCCGGCGCGCCGTCGAGCACGACCCGGCTGTTCAGGAGGTCGCCGCCGGGCCGTGGCTGCTCGTCGACCAGGATCACCCGCGCCCCGGCCTCCCCCGCCGCCAGGGCGGCCGCGAGCCCGGCGGGTCCCGCGCCGATGACCAGCACGTCGGCGTGCAGGTAGCCCTTGTCGCAGCGCCGCTCGTCGGCGGCGGCGGGATCGACGCGGCCCCTGCCGCGCAGGCTACGCGCGGTGAGCCCTTCGTGGAGTTCGACCGTGGTCGCGGCCACCATGGGGTCGGCTCCCACCTGGACCAGCGCGTTCGGCTCCTCGGATCCGGCGGAGAAGACGCCGCGCGGGCGGCCCAGGTCGACGCTGTGCCCCACGATGCGCACCCCGTTGCGCAGCAGGGCCGCGGCCAGGGTGTCGCCGGGCAGGCCGGTGTAGGAGCGGCCGTCGAAGAGGAAGTTCATGGGCGGATCTCGTGGGTGACGGTGTGGCGGTGGACGGTGAACCAGGTGCGGCAGCCGCTGGTGTGGAACCAGCGTTCGTGGAACCAGCCCTTGGGGTTGTCGCGCATGAACACGTAGGCGGCCCACTCCTCGTCGCCGAGTTCCGCGGGCCGCTCCGGGTAGGCCACCCCGGCCTGCCCGCCGTAGCGGAACTCGTTCTCGTCGCGCGGCCCGCAGTGCGGGCATTCGATGAGCATCATCAGTGGGCCACCGCCGCCGCTCCGTGTTCGTCGATCAGCGCGCCCGTGGTGAAGCGTTCCAGGGCGAAGGGTTCGGCCAGCGGGTGCGGCTCGCCGTGCGCGATGGTGTGCGCGTAGACCCAGCCGGAGCCCGGGGTGGCCTTGAAGCCGCCGGTGCCCCAGCCGGCGTTGATGAACAGGTTCTCGACCGGGGTGCGCCCGATGATCGGGGAGGCGTCGGGCGAGACGTCCACGATGCCGGCCCAGGTGCGCAGCACGCGCACCCGGCTGAAGATCGGGAACAGCTCCAGCGCGGCGGCCATCTGCGCCTCGATCACGTGGAAGGCCCCGCGCTGGCCGTAGGAGTTGTAGGCGTCGATGCCCGCGCCCATGACCAGCTCGCCCTTGTGGGCCTGGCTGACGTAGACGTGCACGGCATTCGACATGACGACGCAGTCGAGGACGGGCTCCAGCAGCTCGCTGACCAGCGCCTGGAGCGGGTGCGACTGGAGCGGCAGGCGGATGCCCGCCATCGAGGCGAGCACGCTGGTGTGGCCCGCGGCGGCCAGGGCGATCTTGCCCGCCGCGATGGTGCCCCTGGTGGTCTTCACCGCGACGGCGCGCCCGCCGGTGATCTCGAAGCCGGTGACCTCGGTGTCCTGGATGAGGTCGACGCCGTACTGGTCGGCCTTGCGGGCCAGCGCCCAGGCCACGTGGTCGTGCTTGGCGATGCCGCCCCTGCGTTGCAGCGTCGCGCCCATCACCGGGTAGCGGGCGCTCGCGGTGGTGTTGACGATCGGGCAGAACTTGGCGACCTCGTCGGGCTCCAGCCACTCGGCGTCGACGCCGTTGAGCCGGTTGGCGTTGACCCGCCGCCTGCCCTCGCGCACGTCGTGCAGGTTGTGCGCCAGGTTGAGGACACCGCGCTGGCTGAACTGCAGGTCGTAGTCGAGCTCGTCGCCGAGCCCCTCCCACAACTTCAGCGAGTGCTCGTAGATGGCGGCGCTCTCGTCCCACAGGTAGTTGGAGCGGATGATCGTGGTGTTGCGCGCCATGTTGCCGCCCGCCAGCCACCCCTTCTCGATCACCGCCACGTTGGTGATGCCGTGGTTCCTGGCCAGGTAGTAGGCGGTGGCCAGGCCGTGGCCGCCGCCTCCGACGATCACCACGTCGTAGGAGCGCCGGGGTCGCGGGGTGCGCCAGAGGGTGTCCGGATGCGGGGTCACCGGCGGATCTTCTCCATCCCTGGGTCGTACAGGGGCTCGGCGGCGACCTGGGCGGGCACCCGGTTGCCGAAGTAGGCGATGTCGACGTGGGTGCCGGGCTCGGCCAGCTCGATCGGCAACCAGGCGTAGGCGATCGGGCGGCCGAGCGTGTGGGCGAAGGCGGCGCTGGTGGTGTAGCCGACCGTGCGTCCCGCGTGCCGTACCGGCTCCTTGCCCATGACGACCTCGGTGGTGAACATCGGCACGAGCTTGCGGGTGAGCTCCGTGGACAGGGCGTCGCGGCCGAGGAAGTCCTTGTCGTCGCGTACGGCGAAGCCGAGCCCGGCCTCGTGCGGCTGGTGCTCGGGTGTCATGTCGGTGCCCCACAGCCGGTAGCCCTTCTCCAGGCGCAGGCTGTTGAAGGCGGCGCGGCCCCCGGCGGTCACGCCCTCGCGATGGAGGGTGTCCCAGAGCTTCAGACCGAGGTCGGCGCCGGTGTACAGCTCCCAGCCCAGCTCGCCGACGTAGGAGACGCGCATGGCCAGCACGGGCACGTGGCCGAGGTAGCCGCTCCTGCAGGTGAAGTAGCGGAAGCCCGCGTGCGACATGTCCATGTCGGTCAGAGGCTGGACCAGGTCGCGCGCCCCCGGGCCCCAGACGCCGACGCAGCAGGTGCCGGCGGTGATGTCGCGCACCCGCACGCCGGCGGGGGCGCGGCGGCGCAGCCAGTCGAGGTCCAGGTTGCCGTTGGCCCCGACCTGGAAGGTCTCCTCGTCGAGGCGGGCCACGGTGAGGTCGGAGCGGATGCCGCCGCGCGCGTCGAGCAGCAGGGTGTAGGTGACGGAGCCGGGCTTCTTGTCGACGTTGTTGGTGGTCAGGTACTGCAGGAACGCGGCCGCTCCCGCCCCGCTGACCTCGATGCGCTTGAGCGGGGTCATGTCGTACAGGGCGACCTGCTCGCGGGTGGCGTAGGCCTCGGCGGCGGCGATCGGCGACCAGTGGCGGCTCGCCCACTCGCCGCGCTGGGCGGTGCCCATGAACAGTTCGGGTGACAGGCCGCCGTGCCTGCGGGTGACGAGCTTCTCCAGCAGCGGCCGGTTGCTCTCGAACCAGTGGGGGCGCTCCCACCCGGCTCCTTCCAGGAAGCAGGCTCCGAGCTCCTGCTGGCGTGGGTGGAAGGGGCTGGTGCGCAGCGGCCTGGGCGACTCCATGGGCTGGAGCGGGTGGATGATGTCGTAGACCTCGACGAAGTTCTGCTGCCCGCGCTCGGAGACGAAGGCGGGTGACAGCTGCACCGGCTCGAACCTGGACAGCTCGCACTCGTGCAGGTCGTAGCCGGAGGTGCCGTCGACCAGGAGCTCGGCCACCGCCCTGGCCACGCCGGCCGAGTGGGTGACCCAGACCGCCTCGGCCAGCCAGAAGCCCTCCAGGCCGGGGCTCTGTCCGATGAGCGGGAAGCCGTCGGGGGTGAAGGAGAAGATGCCGTTGATGCCCTCGCAGTAGCCCTCCAGCGACGGGATCAGCTCGCGGGCGTCGCGCCAGGCGGGCTCGAAGTCCTCGGCGGTGAAGGCCTGGAGCGAGGGCATCGTGGTGGCCTTGGCCGCGATCTCGTGCTGGGCGACCGGCATCGGGCGGTGCGCGTAGGAGCCGACGCCCACGCGGGAGCCGTGCATGCGGAAGTACAGGTCCTTGTCCTGGTGCCGCAGGATGGGGCCGCCGGGCTGGGCGACCTCCCCCGACTTGGCGTACTGGTGGGCCAGGGGTAACAGCGGCACGGCCACCCCGGCCATGGCGCCGATCGTCGGCCCCCAGAAGCCCGCCGCGCACACGACCACGTCGGCGGCGATGGTGCGCAGGCCTTCGTCGGTGCTGACGGAGACGCCGGTGACGCGCCCGGCGCGCTGCTCGACGCCGACCACGGTGTGGTGGGGCAGGAAGCTCGCGCCCCGCTCGATCGCCCGTCGTGCCTGGGCCTCGCCGCTGCGCAGAGCGTCGGCCAGCCCGTCGGAGGGCACGTGGTAGCCGCCGAGCACCTTGCCCTGGTCGATCAGCGGCCAGAGCTTGGCGCACTCCTCCGGGCCGATCACGCGGCCCTCGACGCCCCAGGCCGCGGCCCAGCCCTGCCGCCGGTGCAGGTCGGTCAGGCGTACCTCGGTGGTGGCCACCTCCAGCCCGCCGACCTGGTCGAAGGTGCCGAGGGTGAGGTACTTGCGAACCGTGTGGCTCGCGAACTCGGTCATGGTCTTGGAGGGGTTGGTCTGGAAGACCAGTCCGGGCGCGTGGGACGACGACCCGCCGGCGGCGAACAGGGGGCCCTGTTCGACGACGGTGACGTCGCTCCAGCCCCGCCCGGTCAGCTCGTCCGCCAGCGCGCAGCCCACGATGCCCGCGCCGATGATCACCACACGAGGTCCGCTCACCATGCGTTGTTCCTTAATACGCAACTCGTACCGGACTACGCAACGACCATAGGCTACAAGGGGTGGCCTAGCGGCGCCAGAGCTCCTTCCAGGGCCTGAGCCACCTGGAAGACGGTCTCGTCGTCGTAGGTGCGCCCGACCACCTGGACCCCGGTCGGAATGCCGTTCGAGGCCCGCCCCGAGGGCACCGAGATGACCGGGCAGCGGCTGGCGATGTTGAACGGGACCGTCATCACCCCCAGCATGTAGGGCCCTGACTCGCCCGCGACCTCCAGCGGCCCGCCGTCGTGCTCGGCGGGGAAGGCGGGCACCGCGCTGGTCGGGCAGAGCAGCGCGTCGTAGCGCTCCAGCAACTCGCCGAGCGGCCGGTAGAGCTCGCCCTCCAGCTCCAGCCCCTGGTGGAAGGAGAGCTCTGGACGGATCGCCCGGAAGGCCCGCGTGTAGTCGCACAGCAGCTCGTCGTCGTCGATGCCCGCGCCGAAGATCCCGGCGAAGTGGGCGTCGGCCGCGCGCATGATGAGCTCCCTGGTCCACGGGAGCGTGACCTCCTCCACGATCGCCCCGGCCGACCGCAGTGCCTCGGCAGCCCGCCGGGTGTTGTCGAGGATGTCGGGCTCGACCAGGTAGTCGCCCAGCGTGAGCGACAACGCGATCCGCATGCCCCGCACGTCGCCGGTGAGCGGCGGCAGCTCCAGCTTGGGCCGCAGCGAGACCACGTCCCAGGGATGCGGTCCGGCGATGACGTTCTGCAGCAGCGCGCAGTCGGCGACGGTGCGCGCCATGGGACCGTCGTGGCAGTACTGGTCCAGGTTGAACGGGGGCAGCGCGGGCACCCGGCCGAAGGGCGGCTTGTAGCCGACGACGCCGCAGAAGGAGGCGGGGATGCGGATGGAGCCGCCGATGTCGGAGCCGGTCGCCAGCAGGCTGGTGCCGGCCGCGAGCGAGGCTCCCGATCCTCCGGAGGAGCCGCCGGGCGAGAAGGCGGGGTTCCACGGGTTGCGGGTGACACCCCAGAGCTTGCTGTGGGTGAAGGCGGCGCAGCTGAACTCCGGCGTGGTCGTGCGGGCGTGCACGATGCCGCCGGCCCGCACGATGCGCGTGACCACCGGGTGAGTGACCTCCGCGATCGTGCCCTTCAGCAGCAGCGAGCCCTCCTCGTGGGTGAGACCGACGATCGGCTGCTCCTCCTTGACCGCCACCGGGATGCCCTCCAGGGGCCGGGCGGTGCGCCTGAGATAGGCCGTCTCGGCGATCCTGGCCTGGGCCATCGCGGAGTCGTAGAGCTCCTCGGTGAAGGCGTTGATCACGTTCTCGACCTCACCGGCACGGGCGATCACGGCCTCGAGCAGCTCGACGGGCGACAGCTCGCGCGCGGTCATGAGCCGCACGGCCTCGGTGGCGGACAGGTAGGACATGCTTGTCCCTTCTAGAAGGCGGCACGCGGGACGGAGTCGAGCAGCAGCCGCGTGTAGTCGTGCTGGGGCGAGGTGAGCACCTGCCGGGTGGGACCGGATTCCACGACCCGGCCGTGGCGCATGACGGCCACCTGGTCGGCCACGCAGCCGACCACGGCCAGGTCGTGGGTGATGAAGACGTAGGAGACCTCCTCGGCCGCCCTGATGTCGGCCAGCAGCCCGAGGATCTGAGCCTGCACCGAGACGTCGAGTGCCGCCACCGCCTCGTCCAGGACCAGGACCTTCGGCTGTACGGCCAGCGCGCGGGCGATGGCCACCCGCTGACGCTGACCGCCCGACAGCTGCCGCGGCAACGCCCCTGCCTCGCGCGGCCCCAGCCCGACCTGCTCCAGCAGCTCGCCGACCCGCTTGCCGTAGGACGGGGCGGGGAAGTGCAGCTTCAGCACCTCGGTCAGGCAGTCCTCGACGGTGAGGCGCGGGTCCAGGGAGCCGAAGGGGTCCTGGAAGACGATCTGGATCAGCCTGGCCCGCTCGCGGCGGCTCACCGCGGCCACCGGCCGTCCGCACACCAGCACGCTGCCCGCGTCGGGGCGTTCCAGCCCGAGCAGCAGCCGCGCGGTCGTGCTCTTGCCGGAGCCCGACTCCCCCACCAGGCCGAGCGAGCCTCCTGCGGGCACGGTGAAGCCGACGTCGTCCACGGCGGTGAAGCGGCCGTAGCTCTTGCGCAGGCCGGTCACGTCAAGGTCGTTCATCGCACAGCTCCTCGGCGCGCAGGCAGGCGACCCCGCCGACCAGGCCGGGCACGCCTGCCGTGCAGGAGTCCAGGACGTGCGGGCAGCGCGGGGCGAACGGACACCCGGGCAGGTGCGCCAGCAGGTCGGGCGGGCGGCCGGGGATGGCGGGCGGCAGCGTGCCGAGCTCGTCGAGGCGCGGGGTCGCGGCCAGCAGCCCGGCGGTGTACGGGTGGCGCGGATCGCGGAAGAGCTCGCCGGTCGGCCTGGTCTCCATGACACGACCCGCGTACATGACGTAGACGCGGTCGCAGATGGTCGCGGCCAGCTCCAGGTCGTGGGTGACGAAGAGCATGCCGGGCACGCGCAGGCGCCGCAGCAGGGCGATGATCTCCGCCTGGGTGGTGACGTCCAGCGCGGTGGTCGGTTCGTCGGCCAGCAGCAGCCTGGGGCGTCCGGCCAGCGCGGCGGCGATCACCACGCGCTGGAGCATGCCGCCGGACAGCTCGTGCGGGCGGTTGCGCAGATGGCTCTCGCGCAGCCCGACGGTCTCCAGGAGCCCGGCCGCCGCCGCGCGGTCCATGGCGATGGTCTCGGTGAGGAAGTCTCCGACGCGGCGGAACGGGCTGATGGCGGCACGCGGATCCTGGTAGATCATCGCCACCGACCGGGTGCGGTGCTGCCGCAGCTCGGCGCGGTTCATGGCGAGCACGTCGGCGCCGTCCATCATGATCTTCCCGGTGGCCTCGGCCTTGGGCGGCAGGAGGCCGAGCACCGCCCGCGAGGTCAGCGACTTGCCCGACCCCGACTCCCCCACCAGCCCGACGGTCTCGTTCTCCGCGACGGTCAGGCTCAGGCCGTCGACCGCCGGGCGGGCGGTGTGCGGGAGCCGTACGGTCAGGTCCTCGATCGAGAGCATGCCTCACCTCCTGGCGACGCGGTCGGCGAGGCTCTCGCCGACGATGTTGAAAGCGACGACGCTCAGCACGATCGCCACGCCTGGCACCAGGACCGGGCCGAGCGCGCCCATCAGAACCGCGGTCTGGCCTTCGTTGATCATGGCACCCCAGTCGGCGGCGGGCGGCTGCACGCCCAGGCCGAGGAACGACAGCCCGGCCAGATCCAGCAGGGCGTAGCCGAAGTTGATCGTGGACTGGGCCAGGATCACCGGCGCGATGTTGGGCAGCAGGTGGCGCAGGCAGATCGCCAGACCCCCGAAGCCGAGCGCGCGGTAGGCGGCGATGTACGGCCTGCCCATCTCGGCCCGCGCGACCCCGCGCACCATGCGTCCCACGAAGGGTGTGTAGGCCACCGCCAGGGTGATCATGGGGCCGGTCTGGCCGGGGCCGTACATGGCGACGACGAGCATCGCCAGCAGCAGTCCCGGGAAGGCGAAGACCAGCTCCATCGAGCGCGACAGCAGGGTGTCGACCCAGCCGCCGTGCCAGGCGGCGGTCAGCCCGGCCAGCACGCCGAGCACGGTGGAGATGGCCACCACGCCCAGCGGCCCGAGCAGGCCGCTACGCGCGCCGTGGATGACCCGCGACAGCAGGTCACGGCCCGAGGCGTCGGTGCCGAGCAGGTGGTCGCCGCCCGGCCCGGCGAGCGTCGCCGACAGGTCGATCGCGTCGGGGTCCGCGGGGGCGACCAGCGGGGCCAGGATCGCCGTCAGCACGAGCAGCGCGATCACCACCAGCGCCGCCGTACGCAGGCCGTCGCCCTTGAGCCGGCGCAGGCCCGGCCTGACCACCACGGTGTTCATCGGTTCCTCACCCGGGGATCGGCGAGCGGTGCCAGCAGATCCACCACGAGGTTGGCCAGCACGAACAGGGCGACCGTCAGCAGGGTGAGCGCCTGCACGACGGGGAAGTCCTTGACGGTCACGGAGTACTGCAGCAGCTGGCCCAGCCCGTTGACGCCGAAGGTGGTCTCGACCAGCACGGTCGAGACCAGCAGCCCCGGCACGAGCAGCCCGCCGTAGGTGACGATCACCGTCATCGCCCCGCGCAGGACGTGGCGCCGCAGCACGGTCCGCTCCGGCACGCCGCGGCCCCTCGCGACGGTGACGTACTCCTGGCCGAGCTGCTCGATCATCGCCGAGCGCGATACGCGGGCGAGCACTCCGGCGAAGGTCAGGGCCAGCGCGATCGCGGGCAGCGTCAGGTGGTGCAGCCGGTCGGCCAGGCCCTCCCCCGCGCCCATCGAGGGGAACCAGCCCAGGTTCACCGAGAAGATCGCGATCAGGACGAAGCCGAGCACGAACGACGGCGTCGCCACCGCCACGGAGCCCGCGACGAGGATCGAGCGGTCCACCCGGCCGGGCCGGGCGGCGCTCAGCAGGCCCAGCAGCGGCCCGGCGACCATGATGAGCAGGAAGGCCATCGCGATCAGCGTCAGCGTGACGGGCACCCGGGAGGCGATCAGGCCGCCCACGTCGCTGCGGAACTGCACCGAGCGGCCGAAGTCGCCGGTCAGCACGCCGCCGAGCCAGTGCCAGTACTGCGCCAGGAACGGCTCGTCCAGGTGGTAGCGCTCGCGGATGGCCGCGATCGCCTCGGGGGTCGCCGAGCGCCCGCTGAGCAGGAAGCTCGCCGGATCCCCCGGGGCGAGCTGCAGCGCCCCGAAGATCAGGAACGACGACACGGCGAGCGTGAGCGCCATCCAGAACACGCGTCTCATGCGGCCCCGATGTCGGCGGCCCACGGGTAGTACAGGTAGGCGATGCTGGTCGGCGCGCCGGTGACACGCTTGTTGAGGAAGACCGTGTTGGCGATGTCGGCGACCGGGATCCACGGCAGCTGGGCGGCGGCCGCCTCCTGCAGCCTGGCGGTGATCGCCGCGCGCTTGGCGGGGTCGAACTCGTTGTTGGCGGCCACGACCAGCTCGTCGTAGGCGGGGTCGGAGAAGCCGCCGTAGTTCTCGAACTGGCCGGTCTGGAACAGCCCGTACATCGACAGCGGGTCGGTCACCGACAGGTACCAGCTCGTCGGGAACAGATCGATGCCCTCGCGGGCCTTGGGGTCGGAGAAGAGCGCGGTGTAGGCGTCGGGGGCGACCGGGCGCACCTCGACGTCGAGGCCGATCTCCTTGCCCGCCGCCTGGAGCGAGTTGGCCAGGACCAGGAACTCCGGCGCGATGCTCGACTGGGCGACGACGACCTTCCTGCCCGTCGCCCCCGCCTCGGCGACCAGCTTCCTGGCGGCCTCCACGTCACGTTCGACCGGCGGGGCCGAGGGCCGGGCGGAGGCGGCGTTGCGCCACGACTCGGCCGGGGCCAGCACCGAGGTGGCGCCGCTGAACTCGCCGAGCGTCGCCTTGACCAGGCCCTCCCTGTCGAGGGCCAGCGAGATCGCCTGCCGTACCCTCAGGTCGGCCAGCGGCCCCTTGGCCAGGTCGGAGACGATCAGGTTCATGGTCGTCAGGTTGGGTCCGGCATAGACCGTGCCCGTGCCCGAGGCGCGGAGCTTGGCCAGGGCGGTGGTCGGGATCATGTAGCTGCCGTCGGCCTCGCCTGTGACAAGGGCGTTGGCCCTGGCCGCCGAGTCGGGGACGAACGTGAAGGTGACCTTGCCGGACCTGGCGCGCTCGCCCCAGTAGCCGTCGAAGCGGTCGAGCGTGATCGACTGGCCCTTCGCCCAGGCTCCGAGCTTGAAGGGGCCGGTGCAGTCGAGGCCGCCGTCGGCGGTGCCGTACTCCCTGCCCCTGGACCTGACCCCCGCGGCGCTGACGACGGTCCCGGCGCTCGTCGCCATCTGCTCGTTGAACAGCGAGTAGGGCTGCTTGAACCGGACCGTCACCTCCATCGGGCCGGTCTTGTCGATCGACTCCACGTCGCGGAAGGTCGAGATCCAGTAGGAGCCGACGTCGGGGTCGAGGTGGCGCTTGAGGCTGTAGACGACGTCGTCGGCGGTCAGCTCGCCGCCGCCGTGGAACTTCACGCCCTCGCGGATGGTGTAGACGAGCGTCCTGGGGTCGCGCTGCTCGAACTTCTCGGCCAGGCCGGGCCGTACCTTCAGCTCAGGCGTCCACTGCATCAGGCTCTCGCAGACGTTGGCCAGCACCTGGTTCTGCGGGTAGTCGAAGGCGTAGGCGTAGTCGAGGATCGGCGGCTCGGCGTAGATCACCCAGGTGAAGGAGTCGATCTCGCCCTTGGCCTTCGGGGTGTCGGTGCTGAGCCGGGCGGCGCTCGGGCTCGGCGCGGACCGCTGCTGCGCGCCGCCGCCGCAGGCCGCCAGGGACAGGACGGCCAGCGTGGCCAGGACCTTTTTCATGCCGTTGCCTTTCTTTCGTAGACAAGGCGGCCGTCCACGTACGTGCGGACGACCTCGGTGGCGCCGATCTCCGACGGCGGCGCGGCGAAGGGGTCACGGTCGAGCACCACGAGGTCGGCGCGCTTGCCCACCTGGACGGTGCCGGTGACGTCGTCGAGGTGGTTCACCCACGCGCTGCCCGCGGTGTAGGCGGTCAGGGCCTGGGCCAGGGTGAGCGCCTGATCGGGGTAGAACGGGTTCTCGTCGCTGGGGAAGCTGCGGTTGACGGCCACGTGGATGCCCCACAGCGGGTTCGGGCTGCTCACCGACCAGTCGCTGCCGGCCACCAGCCGGGCCCCCGCCCTGGCCAGGTCGCCGAAGGGGTACTGCTGCGCGGCCCGCTCGGGGCCGAGGAAGGGGATGGTCAGCTCGTCCATCTGCTTCTCGTGCGAGGCCCACAGCGGCTGCATGTTGGCGGCGGCCCCGGCCCTGGCGAAGCGCCCGATGTCGTCGGGGTGCACCACCTGCAGGTGGGCCAGGTGGTGGCGGTTGTCGTTGGCTCCGTTCGTACGGCGGGCGTGCTCGACCGCGTCGAGCGCCTGCCGTACCGCCCGGTCGCCGAGCGCGTGGAAGTGGATCTGGAAGCCGAGCGCGTCGAGCCGCTGGACCGCCTCCCTGGTCATCTCGGGATCGACGAAGCTCAGGCCGCTGTTGGAGGTGGGGCAGCCGCATCCGTCGAGATACGGCTCCAGCATCGCGGCGGTGAAGTTCTCCGCCACGCCGTCGAGCATCATCTTGACGGTGGTCGCGGCGAACCTGTTCTTGGTCGTGCGCCGCTCGGCCAGCTCCGGGATCTGCTCCAGGCCGCGCTCGCGGTCCCACCAGAGCGCGCCGACCACCCGGGCCTGCAGGGTGCCCTCACCGGCGGCGCGCAGGTAGGCGGGCAGGTTGTCGGGCTGGCCCGGGTAGGCGCCGACCATCGCGTCCTGCCAGCCGGTGACGCCCATGCCGAACAGGTGCCGCTGGCCCCTGAGCAGGCCTTCGTACATCTCGTCGCCGGTGGGCGGCGGCACGTGCCTGGCGACCAGGTCCATGGCGCCCTCGTGCAGGGTGCCCGCGGGGTGGCCGCCGGGCTCGCGCTCGATGCGGCCGTCGAACGGGTCGGGTGTGGAGGCGTCGATCCCCGCCAGGCGCAGGGCCGCGGTGTTGGCCCAGGCGCCGTGGCCGTCGCGGTTGGTCAGCAGGGCCGGCCGCTCCCCTGTGACCTGGTCGAGCAGCTGCCTGGTCGGGGTGCCGCCGGGGAAGACGTCCATCGACCAGCCGCCGCCGGTGATCCAGGTGTCGCCGGTGGTGTAGGTGGCGACGACGGCCAGGTAGCCCTCGACGCTGTGCTCGCCCGACAGGTCGCAGTTGCCCATCTGCAGACCGGCGAAGACGGGGTGCACGTGGGCGTCCTGGAAGCCGGCGACGAGCAGGCCGCCCTTGAGGTCGACGGTCTCCCTGGCCGGGATCGGCGCGCCGATCCGGACGATGCGGCCGTCCTCGACGGCCACCGCCGCCTCGACGGGTTCCGCGGAGGTCCCGGTGAAGACCCTGCCGCCGGTGAACACCACATCGACCATGGAGATCCCCTCTCGCGCTTGCCGTGTTGGAGAGGAGTGAACGCTGAGCGCAACACTGTTGTCAACGGTGTTGCGCTCTCCGGATGCCGAACCGATACAATGGCGCGATCATGGCAACGAGGACCAGACGCTCCGGCAGCCAGCTCAGCCCGGACCAGATCATCGAGGCCGTCCTGCGCATCGCCGAACGCGGCGGCTCGGACGCCTTCACCGTGCGGCGCCTGGGCGAGGAGCTCGGCGCCGACCCCACGGCGATCTACCGGCACTTCCGCGACAAGGACGAGCTGCTGCTGTCGGTCGCCGACCGCGCCTTCGGCGAGGCGATCGACGGCATACCCGCCGGGCTCGGCTGGAAGGACCGGCTGCGCGCGCTGGCGGCGGGCTCGCTGCGGGTGGCGCTGAAGTACCCGGTCGTCGTCTCCATGACCGCCAGCCGGACGACCCGGCGCGAACGCGAGTTCCTGATCGTGGAGTTCATCCTGGAATGCGTGCACGAGGCCGGGCTTGAGGGGGGCGAGGCCGCCCTGCTCTACCGCTCCTTCGGTGACGCGCTCCTGGCCTTCATCGGGCAGACGGCCGCCTTCCGCCTGTTCGACCCCGACGTGCAGGCAGGCGACCTGGCGGCCTGGGCGCGGGAGTACCGCACCCTGGACCCGGCGAGGTTCCCGCACATCACCCGGCTCAGCGACGAGCTCGCCGCCGTCGACGAGCAGGAGATCTTCGACGTACGGGTCGAGGCGATGGTGTCGGAGATCGAGAGAAGGGCGGCGCTCACCAGCCGTCGACGTGCAGCACCTGCTCCAGAGGAGCCCTCGGAGCAGGCTTGAAGCCCTCCCCCGTGTAGTAGGCCGTCGGGATGAGCGCCGCCTGGTGCACGCCGTCGGGCAGGCC
Source organism: Nonomuraea soli (assembly GCF_013761175.1). GTDB lineage: Bacteria > Actinomycetota > Actinomycetes > Streptosporangiales > Streptosporangiaceae > Nonomuraea > Nonomuraea soli. The sequence continues at coordinate 352,253 of NZ_JACDUR010000001.1, read as the reverse complement.
CAGGATCCCGGCCACCTCGGCCTCGTGGCTCAGGTGCAGCGTGGTCCATGCCGTGCCCAGACCACGGCTGCGGGCGGCCAGCATGAAACTCCACGCGGCGGGGAGCAGCGAGCCCCACAGGCCCGCCTGGTTGCCGGGCGGCAGCGGGCGCCCGGTCCGCAGGCACGGGATCACCAGCACCGGCGCCCGGCCCATCCGGTCGGCCAGGAACTCCACGCTGTCGTGCACCCGCCGCTGGACCCGGCTGCGCTCGGGATCGTCGGCGAAGAGCCTGCCCGCCGCGCCCTCGGACTCCAGGTAGGCGTGGCAGGCTTTGCGGTAGACCTCTCCGACGGCCGCCCGCTTGTTGGCGTCCATGACCACCAGCCACTGCCACGACTGCCGGTTGGAGCCGCTCGGCGCCTGGAGCGCGATCGTCAGGCACTCCTCGATCAGCTCCAGCGGGACGGGCCTGGACAGGTCGAGCCGCTTGCGGACGGTGCGGGTCGTGGTGAGGAGCTCGTCAGGTGTCATGTGATCAGGATTCCCCCATCGACGGGCAGGACCACACCCGTCACATAGGAGGAGGCGTCGGAGGCCAGGAAGATCGCCGCGGCGACCAGCTCCGCGGGGTCGCCCGCCCGTCCCATCGGCACCCGGAGCTTCAGCATCTGCTCCATGTAGCCCGGGTTGTACTGCTCGGTCATCTCCGAGGCGAAGAAGCCCGGCTCCAGGCAGTTCACCCGGATGCCCCGGCGGGAGGTCCACTGCTGCGCCAGGTCGCGGGTCAGCCCGATGACGCCCGCCTTGGACGCGCTGTAGGCGGCCTGCGGCAGCCCGGCCGTGGTCTCGCCGAGGATGCTGCCGATGTTGACGATCGACGAGCCGGGCCGCATGACCTTCGCGCACGCCTGGGCCATCCAGAAGGTGCCGTGCAGGTTGACCTCGACGACCCTGCTGAACTCCTCTGGCGTCTCCTTCAGCGCCGGCACCGCCGTGCCGACACCCGCGTTGTTGATCAGCACGTCGACCGCGCCGAACCCGTCCATGGCGGCCTGGACCAGGCCGTGGCACGACTCCGGGTCGGCCACGTCGGTCTCCACGGCCACGCAGCGCCTGCCGGTCTGTTCGACCAGCCGCTTCGTCTCCTCCAGGCGGTCCTTGCGTCGCGCGCCGATGGCGACGTCGGCCCCGGCCTCCGCCAGGCCCCGGGCGAAGGCCACGCCCAGGCCGGAGGAGGCGCCGGTGACTATCGCTACTTTGCCGTCCAGGCGGAATCGTTCGAGCATGGAGGGATTCTTACCTGTCGTCTCCCGCGGGGAAAGCACCGCCCCCGCCGAGGCGGCCCCTGAGGTAGGGCCCGGTACGGCTGGCCGGGTCGGCGGCCACCTCGGCGGGAGTGCCCTGGGCGACGACCTGCCCGCCCTCGTCGCCGCCTCCGGGGCCGAGGTCGAGGAGATGGTCGGCGACGGCCAGGACGGCCGGGTCGTGCTCGGCCAGCACCACGGTGTTGCCCGCCTCGACGAGCGCCTCCAGTTGCCGCATCAGCACGACGGTGTCAGCCGGATGCAGGCCGCTGGTGGGCTCATCGAGCAGGTAGATCGTGTGGCCGCGTCCGGTGCGCTGGAGCTCGGAGGCGAGTTTGACGCGTTGCGCCTCGCCGCCGGAGAGCTCGGTGGCGGGCTGCCCCAGCCGCAGGTAGCCCAGGCCGACCTGGCGCAGCGCGCGCAGCGGACGCTCGGCGGTGGGCACGTCGGCGAGGAAGGCCGAGGCGTCGTCGACGCTCAGGCCGAGCACCTCGGCGATGGTTCTGCCCCGGTAGACGATCTCCAGCGTCTCGGGGTTGTAGCGGGCGCCGTGGCAGTCGGGGCAGGGGGCGTAGGTGCTGGGCAGGAAGAGCAGCTCGACCGAGACGTACCCCTCGCCCTTGCAGGTCTCGCAGCGGCCGCCCGCCACGTTGAAGGAGAAGCGGCCCGCGTCGTAGCCGCGCTCCCTGGCGGCCTCGGTGGCGGCGAAGAGCTTGCGTACCACGTCGAACAGGCCCGTGTAGGTGGCCAGGTTGGAGCGCGGGGTGCGCCCGATCGGCTGCTGGTCGACGCGGACGATCCGGCCCGTCGCGTGCTCGGCCAGTTCCTCCAGCAGGCTGCTCTTGCCGGAGCCGGAGACGCCGCTGATCACCGTGAGCACGCCGAGGGGCACGTCGGCGTCGAGGTCGCGCAGATTGTTGCGGGAGGCGCCCCGGAGCTTGAGCCAGCCGCGCGGCCGGCGGGGCTCGCGAGGGACGGCGCGGCGGTCGTCGAACAGGTGGCGCCCGGTGACCGACTCGGGGACACGGGCCAGCCCCTCGACGGGGCCGCTGTAGAGCACCCGGCCGCCGTGCACGCCCGCGCCCGGTCCGATGTCGACGATCCAGGTGGCCTGCCGGACCACGTCCAGATCGTGTTCGACGAAGAAGACGCTGTTGCCCGCCGATCTGAGGCGGCCGAGCACCTCGACCAGCGCCTCGATGTCGGCGGGATGGAGCCCCGCCGAGGGCTCGTCGAGCACGTAGACCACGCCGAACAGGCCGGAACGCAGCTGGGTGCCTAGGCGCAGGCGCTGCAGCTCGCCGCCGGACAGGGTCGGCGCGGGCCGGCCGATCGCGAGGTAGCCGAGGCCGAGCTCCGACAGGACGTCGAGGCGGGCGACCAGATCCTTGCTCAGCACCCCGGCGGGGCCCTCCGACGCCGTGTGGGGGCGCAGGAGCCCGGCCAGGTCGCGCAGCGGCATCGCGGCCAGGTCGGCGATGCCGTACCCCTCGAAGGTCACCGCCAGCGCCTCGGGCCGCAGCCGCCGGCCCCCGCACACCGGGCAGGGGTCGGCGTGCAGGAACCGCCCGGCGCGGCGGCGGGCGGACTCGCTCTTGGAGTCGGCGAAGGCGTGCAGGACCAGGCGGCGCGCGCTGGAGTAGGTGCCCTGGTAGGGGCGCTGGATGCGGCCGGGCTCGCGCTCGGGGTGGACGGTGACGACAGGCTGCTCGTCGGTGAACAGGATCCACTCGCGCTGCTCGGCGGGCAGGTCCCGCCAGGGCACGTCCAGGTCGTGGCCGAGCACCGCCAGGATGTCGCGCAGGTTCTTGCCCTGCCAGGCGCCCGGCCAGGAGGCGACGGCGCCCTCACGGATGGTCAGGCCGGGATCGGGAACCAGGGAGTCCTCGGTGGCCTCGTAGACCACGCCCTGGCCGTGGCAGCGCGGGCAGGCTCCGGCGGCGGTGTTGGGCGAGAACGCGTCGGAGTCGAGGCGCGGCGCCCCCGGCGGATAGTGCCCGGCGCGGGAGAAGAGCATGCGCAGCGAATTGGACAACGTCGTGATCGTGCCCACCGACGAGCGGGCCGAGGGCACCGACCTGCGCTGCTCCAGCGCCACGGCGGGCGGCAGGCCGGTGACCGAGTCGACGTCGGGCACGCCCGCCTGCTGCAGCAGGCGGCGGGCGTACGGTGCGACGGACTCCAGGAAGCGGTGCTGCGACTCGGCGTAGAGCGTGCCGAAGGCCAGCGACGACTTGCCGGAGCCGGAGACGCCGGTGAAGGCGACCAGGGCGTCGCGCGGGACGTCGACGTCCACGGCGCGCAGGTTGTGCACGCGGCTGCCGCGGACATGGACGTACTGGTCGCGATCCATGCTCCGAGCGTAGCTGTGCGTGACCGCACCGAGGCCGGGCGGGTTTACGGGTAGACGCAGAACTCGTTGCCGTCGGGGTCGGCCATCACCACGTGGCCGGCCTCGCCCTGACCGATGTCGAGCCGGGTCGCCCCGAGGGAGATCAGCCGCTCGACCTCGGCGTCGAGATCGCCGCCCGGCGAGGGCGCGAGGTCGAAGTGCAACCTGTTCTTCCCGGTCTTCTCGGCGACGGGCGGGCCACCCCACGTGATCTTCGGCCCGCCGTGCGGCGAGCGGATCGCGGTCTCCTCGTCCTGGTCCCAGACCAGCGGCCAGCCGAGCGCCTCGGCCCAGAAGTAGCCGACCGCCTGGGTGCCGTCGCTCGCGAGCGCCCCGATGAAGCCGCAGTCGGCGAGAAACTTGTTGCCCGGCTCGATGACGCAGAACTCGTTGCCTTCCGGGTCCGCCATCACCACGTGGTCGGCGTCGGGGCCCTGGCCGATGTCGAGGTGGCTGCCGCCCAGTTCCAGGGCCCTGGCGACCGTGCGCCGCTGGTCCTCCAGGGAGGTGCTCGTCAGGTCGAAGTGGGCCTGGTTCTGGCGGTTCTTCTTCTCCTGCGAGGGCAGGAAGCGCAGGCGGAAGCCGGTGTCGTCGGCGGGGAGCAGGGTGATGCCGCCGTGGGGGTCGTCGGCGCTCTCCCAGCCGAGCAACCCGGCCCAGAAGCGGGCCAGGCGGGCAGGGTCGTTCGCGTCGAAGCCGAGCGCTATGAGCTGTGCGGTCATCCTGCGAGGTTAATCACCGGGCGGACCGGGGTGCCAACGCATTTCCCCCCGATGAGTTTCCCGGTGCGGGTGGGTCAACCGTAGGAGTGACCGACGAAAGGACCGAGCATGAACACAGCGAAGAGCACCCCGTCCCTGGCGGAGCCGGACCGGCAGACCGCCTCGGGCAAGGTGCTCTGGCACTTCACCATGTCGCTGGACGGGTTCGTCGCCGGGCCCGGCCACAGCATGGACTGGATGACGGGCTTCACCTCCCGCCCCGGCCTCATCGAGGAGTACACCGAGACGACCGGCGCCGTGCTCGGCGGGCGCCGGGGCTGGGACGCCTTTCCCCACGCCGACGCCATCTACGGCGGAGCCTGGAAGGGCCGGCTCTTCGTCCTGACCCACCATCCGGAGGACGCCCAGCCCGCCGAAGGGGTGACGTTCCTGAACTGCGACGTGGCCGAAGCGGTGCGGATCGGGCTGGAGGCCGCCGCAGGCAAGAACCTCGAGGTCTTCTCGCCGACCATCGGGCGGCAGCTCCTGGAGCGGGGGCTGATCGACGAGATCGACCTGCACATCGCACCGGTGCTGCTCGGCGACGGGGTGCGGCTGTTCGACAGCCCCGGGGGCGCGCCCGTGCGCCTTGAGCTGCTCAACGGCAGCGACCGGACGGCGGAGGTGTTCGTGCGATACCGCCCGGCACCTGCGTAGTCTGGCGATCATGACTGTTCGCCTCAGCGACTCGGCGCGGAAGATCATCGGCGCCCCGAACATCGGCATCCTGGCCACCCTCAACCCCGACGGCAGCCCGCAGACCTCGGTGGTGTGGGTCGGCGTCGACGGTGACGACGTCGTCATCTCCTCCGCCGCCGGGCGGCGCAAGGTGGTGAACCTGGAGCGGGATCCACGCGCCAGTCTCAGCGTCTTCGACCTGACCGACCCGGAACGCTACGTGGAGGTCCGCGGCGTGGCCGCCGTCACGGTGGACGAGGGCAGACGGCTGGCCGTGCAGCTGGCGGAACGCTACGACGGGCCGGGGGCGGGCGAGAGCTACCTGGCCCTGCCGCCCGACGTGGTGCGCGTGGCGATCCGGCTCACACCGCAGCGAGTGGTCGACAGGATCCGCTGACCGCCCACGGGATTGCTCACAGCCTATGACGAAGGAGGGGCCATCCGCCGGATGACCCCTCCTTCGGGCGTGCTTGGAGGCGTGCTTGGAGGCCTGCTTAGAGGCCGTACTCCTTCACGATGCGCTCGTGGCGCTCCACCTCGACGTCGATCTCGCGGGCGAGGTCGAGCCAGGCCAGCGGGTGCGACCAGCGCTCGGTGGCGTCGTCGAGCAGCGCGTCGACCTCGGAGGCCGACACCCCGGGCGGCACCGCGACCCAGCCGTAGACGCCCGCCAGCCGCTCGCCGCTGCTCGGGTGGGTGACGGTGTAGTTGTCGTCGCTGTAGACCCACATCGGCCAGCCGCGCTCGGCCATGACCTCGGTGAACTCCGCCCAGTCCGACTCCGACGGCGCGGCGCCGTCGAAGAAGTAGCTGGTGTATCCGCCCGGCCGCAGGATGCTGACCGCGGCGAAGGGCGGCACGAAGTTCTCGCGCTCCTCGTGGCTGTCGGGCACCGGCTCAAGCAGCTGCGGGTCGAAGACGATGAGGTCGCCGGCGTTGTACTCCATGCCGCGCGGCTGCGGCAGCGCCAGGCGGGCGGAGGCGGGGCCGGTGCGGATGGACAGGATCTGGCGCTGGCTGCCGTCGGGCGCGGGCAGGATGAGCCGGATGAGGCCCATCTCCTCCTCGATCGGCCCCTCCGTGGAGGAGATCGGCATGCCGATCTTGGCGGCGCCGGCGCGGACGGTGTCCCAGTCCTCCGCCGAGGTCGCCATGACGATCATGCGCCAGACGTCTTCCTCGGTGGTCTCCTCGTCGTCGAGGACGTTGAACAGGACCGTGGCGGCCTTGGAGTTCTCGCCGACCTGCTGCAGCGAGCTGGCGAGCAGGCGGCGGGCGGAGATGCCGCCGCCGTTGGTGACGGCGTGCTCGGCCTCGCCGATGGCCTCCTGCCAGCGCTCGCGCGCGGAGTGCAGGCGGGCCAGGGTGGTGTGCTTCTGCACGTGGGGCAGCAGGCCGGCCAACTGCTCGAGGCGCTCATCCTGGCGTGCCTCGATGAGGAGGGTGGCCAGATAGGTGACGTCTTCCGGATCGGCCTGGGCGACGTCGCCGTCGTCGACGAGGAGCTTCCAGTAGATGTCGGCGCCCTGGGCGGGGTAGCCGAGGAAGCCGAGCGTCGTGGTGTGGCGGCGGGTGGCCTCGATGTCGGTGCCCGACAGCGGGGAGAGCCACTCGACCCACTTCTCGGGGTCGGCGTTGAAGCCGTCGGCGGCGTCGAACTGGCCGACGCGGTCGTCGAGCGGGCCGGGCGCCTGGGGCGGGGTGGCGGCCTCGGCGGCGGCGCGGAGCGCGGCGACGCGCTCGGAGGCGCCTTCCGGGGAACGCAGCTCACCGGCGAAGGACTCGGCCAGGTCGGCCAGAAGCTTGGCCTGCCAGACACCCTGGCGGGCCAGGGCGAGGTGGCCGGCGATGACGGCGAGCTCGAAGCGGGCGTGGTAGCCGCCCATGGTCGAGAAGTAGTCGATCCACTGGCGCAGGACGCGGCCCAGCTGCCAGGTGTTGGTGATCTGGGCGGAGGAGGCCAGCTTGGCGACGGCCTGGCTCCACTCGACGAAGACGCGCGGGTGCTCGCCGACCACGTCGAGGTCGGGCAGCGCGGCGACGGACTCCTCGATGCGGCCGAGCTCGGCCAGGATGAGCGCTCGCCGTACGCCGTCGCGGTGCTCCTTGGCGACGGGGTCGTCGGCCTGGAACTCGGCGGCTGCCTGGAGCGCGTCGAGTGCGGCGTCGGCGCGGCCGGCGGCCAGCAGCGCGCGGGCGCTCTCGGCGCCCAGCTCCCAGCTGGCCTCGCGGCCGGCGCCGCGCAGGCGCTCGACGGCCGACTCGGCGTAGGCGACGGCCTCGTCGGCGCGGCCGGCGTCGATCAGCGCGGCGACGTACTGCGTCACGATGCCGCTGTAGGCGATCGACTCGGGCGCCACGTCGAGCGCCGGGGTGAGCTTGGCCAGGCGCTCGTCGGCGTAACCGGGCGCGTCGGCGTTGGCCAGGGTGACGACGAGCGCCTCCAGGGCGGCCGGCGCGGCCGGGCAGTCGCGCACGTCTTCGCGCTCAGCGAACGCCACCAGCTGCTCCGCGTCGCCGATCGCGACCGCGCCCTGGGCGCGGTCGCCGATGCGGCCGATCAGATGCCAGTAACGGGCGTAGAACTCCAGCCACGGCTGGCCCATGGCCTCCGCCTGCTGCGCGATGGCGGGCGCCACCACGTCGAGCTGCGCGTAGCGGCCCTGGTAGGCCTGCGCGGGCAGGTCTCCCAGCGCCATGGCGAGCGGGGCCTGGCCCGCTTCGGAGAGCTGCTGCTGGATTTGGCCGACCCACGACCAGATGTCCACGTCCATGGGCAGAAAGTCTGCCAGGTCAACGGGCATGCCCCAAACGCAGGAGCTCGATGAGTTCGTCGCGTTCCGTCTCGGTAAGCACTTCGAAGGACGGCGCCATGAGATCGTCGGTCCGTTCTTCCACCTCCCGCCTGCGCTCGAGCACCTCGGGCGTGATCGCCGGGTACGGCTCGGGCCATTCGAAGAATTTCGCCATCATCTCCCCGGTGCTGTTGCCGAAGGGCGTGCCCGAGTGGTCGGCGGAGAGCGTGGCCTCCAGCGGGGTCAGCCCCGAGGCGATGACGGCGGCGGTGTGCAGCCCGCCTCGCAGCTCGCGCACGACGTGCAGGAGTTGCGCAGCCCTGGCGGGCGCGTCGTCGGCCAGCGGTACGGCACGCCAGCCGGCGAACAGCGGGGCGGCGAGCGGCGAGGCCGCCCGGACCACCTTCTCCAGCAGCTCGGCGATCCTGGCGCAGCCGTCGAAGCCGCCGAGCTTGCGGCGGCCCCAGTCCTGGCAGATGCCGGCGTAGAGGGCGACGGCCTGCTCGACGGGGAGTTTCCTGCCGCCTTCCCAGTTCGGGACGACGTGGTCGGCGGGGAAGTAGTGGGCGATCGACATGATCACGTCGGCGTGCGTCTCGCCGATCACGCCACAGCGCCCGCGGAAGTAGAGCTCGCGGGGTCCGAGTTCGTACTGCTCGCAGATCGCCTTGGCCTCACGGGAGATCATGAAGCCGCCACCGAGGACGCCGATCGGTCCTTTGACAGAGGCTGCCGTGGTGCGCGGGTCCGCCATGCCGTACCTCCTGGATTCGGGAAACGAACCCAGGATCCCCTAACAGAACATCATTCGGCAATAGCCAGTTCGCCGCTGGCGACGATCACCGCGGGGCCCGCCAGGAAGCTGGTCTCCTCGGTCAGGGTGACGGTGAGCGTGCCGCCCAGGACCTCGACGGTCCACTCGCCGGTGCTCTCCCCCGCCAGGTGGGCGGCGGCGACGGCGGTGGCGACGGCTCCGGTGCCGCAGGAACGGGTCTCGCCCGAGCCGCGCTCGTAGACGCGCATGACGGCCCTGCGCGGGCCCACCGCGTTGAGCAGCTCGACGTTGACCCCCTGCGGGAAGACCGCGGGGTCGAAGCCCGGCTGGTGGCCGAGGTCGAGCTGGGCGACGGGGTCGCCGATCACGCAGGCCAGGTGCGGGTTGCCCATGTCGACGTGGAGCCCCGGGTATTCGTGGCCCGCCACCGACGCGACGCTCTCGCCCAGCACGCGGGGCCTGCCCATGTCGGTGGCGACGTCGCCGCTCTCGCCGATCCGGATGCCCCGCAGGCCGCCCCTGGTGGCGATGGCGAACGAGCCGGGCTCGGCCAGCCCGGCGTCGACCAGGTAGCGGGCGAAGACCCTCGTGCCGTTGCCGCACATCTCGGCCATGCTGCCGTCGGCGTTGCGGTAGTCCATGAACCACTCGGCCTCGTCGGCCAGATGGGCCACCTCGTCGGAGGTCTTGGTGCGCACCACGTGGAGCACGCCGTCGGCGCCGATGCCGGCCCGGCGGTCGCAGACGCGGGCGATCAGCGCGGCGGAAAGGTCGAGCTCGCCATCGGGATCGGGCAGGATGACGAAGTCGTTCTCAGTGCCGTGCCCCTTCAAGAACCTCATGAGCCAAGCCTAGGAGGTCGGGCGAGTCGTAGGGCAGCCAGACCACCCTGGGGTCACGCCTGAACCACGACTCCTGGCGCCGGGCGAAGCGGCGGGTCGCCCTGATCGTCTCGTCGAAGGCCTGCTCCTCGGTCCACTCCTTGTCGAGAAATCTCAGGACCTGGGCGTAGCCGAGCGCCCGCGACGCCGTCAGCCCCTCCCTCAGGCCGGGCAGCAGCGACTCGACCTCGGCCACCAGACCCGCCTGCCACATGCGCTCGACGCGCAGCGCGATGCGCTCGTCTAGCTCGGGACGCGGCACCTCCAGCCCGATCTGCACGCTGGGGTAGACCGCCTCGTAGGAGGGCATCGTCGCCGAGAACGGCCGTCCCGAGAACTCGATCACCTCCAGCGCCCGCACGATGCGCCGCCCGTTGGAGGGCAGGATCGACTCGGCGGCCACCGGGTCGAGCTCGCGCAGCCGCGCGTAGAGCTCGTGGGTGCCCTTCTCGGCCAGCTCCGCCTCCAGGCGCGCCCGGATCTCCGGGTCGGTGCCGGGGAACTCCAGATCGTCGAGGGCGGCCCTGACGTACAGCCCGCTGCCTCCGACCAGGATCGGCGCGGCGATCGCGTCGAGCAGCGGACGCACCCGCTTCTGGTACTCCGCGACACTGGCCGCCTCCGTCACCTCCCAGATGTCCAGGAGGTGGTGAGGTACACCTTTCATCTCGGAAACGTCGAGCTTCGCCGTGCCGATGTCCATTCCTCGGTAAAGCTGCATCGAGTCCGCGTTGATGCATTCGCCCCCCAAGGAGAGGGCCAGATCCACGGCGAGATCGGACTTTCCGGCGGCTGTGGGACCCACGACGGCGATTACTGGCTGCTGACGCACACCGATAAGTGTGTCAAGGATCGGGGTATGAAGGTGACGGCGGCTCGGGGGGGCCGTCATTCAACACATCGGGGGAAGTCATGTCGATCTTCGACAAGGTCAAGGAGATGTTCGGCGGCACCACGGACAAGCTGCAGAACGTCCCGGAACAGGCGAAGAACGCCGCCGACGACACGATGAACAAGGCGCACGACGCCGCCGGCCAGGCCAAGGACGCCACGACCGACGCGGCGCAGCAGGCGAAGGACTCCGTCCAGGACGCCGGCCAGAGCACCGGCAACATGATCGACGACCTGCGCGGCAAGGCCGAGGACATGGCGCACCAGGGCATCGACAAGACCAGGGACATGGCCAGTGGCGCCACGGGCGGCAAGTTCGACGAGCACATCGACAAGGGCGCCCAGATGGCCAAGGACGCCGCCGACAAGATCGACGGCAAGCAGGGCTAGAGGTCGAGGAGCGTTGGCTGCAGGTACCCCTCGTGGGTGAGCAGCCAGCGCTTCGTCTCCACGCCCACGCCGCCGCTGAAGCCGCCCAGGCCGGTGCCGCTGATCACACGGTGGCAGGGCACGAAGATGGGGATCGGGTTGGAGCCCATGATCGAGCCGATCCCCCGCGGCGGCACGCTGGTGCCGCTCAGCTTCGCCAGCTCGCCGTAGGTGACCGCGGTGCCGTACGGCACGCCGTGCAGGGCCTTCAGGACCGTGCGGCGGCTGCCCGAGGTGAGCCGCCAGTCGATCGGCGTCTCGAAGCGACGCAGGTCGCCGTCGAAGTAGGCGCGCAGCTCGGCGACCACGCCCTCGGCGCGCGCCGGGTCGTCGGCCGTGTCGATGGGCAGCTCCAGGCGGCCCCAGCCGCTGGCCACCAGGCCCTGCTCGGACACCGCCACGACGAAGGGCCCCACGGGGGTGTCGACCTGGGCGTAGGTCACGGTATCGGTCATATGAGCCTGCCCCATCTGAGCGTGAGGCCCTTCAGCAGGTGCTCCGTCGGCCTGATGCCGGTCAGGTGCTCAACGAGAAGGAAGGCGGGGCCTCTGTAGAGCCGGGGAGCACCAGGATAGAGCCTGTCGATCTCGGCCATCGTGTCGGCGAGCTCGACGGGGACCTCGGTGAGCGGTCCGTCGTCGCCTCCCCAGCCGTATCTGATCTCGCCGTCTTCACACCAGTAGAAGTAGTCGGTGTCGTCGATCCCCAGCGCGGCCTGGGAGACGAGACGGGTGCCCTTCGACAGCCGCGTGATCACCTTCTCGTCGGTGCCGGTCCAGTCGGGGTCGAAGACGAACGTCCACTCGCCGATCGACGTGACGCCGAGCGGGTCGCCGTCGGTCGGGAACTCGTCGGGATCGTCGGGGAACGGTCCCGGCGTGAACTCCTCCCATCGGCCGCCGAGACGGCCGACCACCTCCTCGGGGGTGGCGCGGACGTAGATGAAGCTGTAGCACTCTTCGCCGTATTCGCCGCAAAGCCACGAGGCGTCGACGGGCTGCATGGTCACGACGACATCGTGCCAGGCGCCACCGACAATCCCGCGTGTGTCACTGTGTCCATCATGTCCTCGCGAGAACTCGTCATCCTGGGCACGGCAAGCGCGGTACCCACCAGACACCGTAACCACAACGGGTACTTTCTGCGCTGGGACAGCCAGGGACTGCTGTTCGACCCGGGCGAGGGCACCCAGCGCCAGCTCGCCCACGCGGGGCTGAGCGCGAACGACATCCACTGGATCTGCGTCACCCACTTCCACGGCGACCACTGCCTCGGCGTGCCCGGCATCGTGCAGCGCATCGCGCGCGACCGCGTCGCGCACCAGGTCAACGCCGTCTTCCCGGCGGCGGGATCGCGTCATTGGAAGGCGCTGCGTCACGCCAGCTCCTTCATGGACACCGACGTGATCGCCGAGCATCCCGTGTCGGGCGACGTCGCCGCCGTGCCGCCGCTGACCGCCATGCGCCTGTCGCACTCCATCCCGTCGTACGGCTACCGCCTCCAGGAGCCCGACGGCCGCCGCATGCTCCCCGGCGAGCTCAGGGCCCGCGGCATCCACGGCGCCGACATCGGCCTGCTCCAGCGCACCGGCGAGCTGCGCGGCGTCACCCTGGAGGAGGTCAGCGAGCACCGGCCGGGACAGAGCTTCGCGCTCGTCATGGACACCCGCCTGTGCGACAACGTCTTCGCCCTGGCCGACGGCGTCGACCTGCTGGTGATCGAGTCCACCTTCCTCAGCTCCGAGCAGGCCCAGGCCAAGGAGCACGGGCACCTGACCGCCTTCGAGGCGGGCCAGGTCGCCGAGCGCGCCGGGGTGGGCACGCTCGTCCTCACCCACTTCTCCGAGAGGTACGGGCTGGAGGAGGAGCCCCGGTTCCTCGCCGAGGTGCGCCGCAGCTTCGGCGGCCGGGTCGTGCTCGCGCGCGACCTGATGACGGTCAAGCTGCGCTAGCGGTCCACGCGGCCACGGTGTAGCCCACGCCGTACGGCGCCAGGTCGGCCAGCACGCGTCCGCGGTAGGCGCCCTCGCCCGCCGCACCGGCCAGCACCTGCAGCGCCGCCCTGCCCCCCACCCAGAGCCGCGCCGCCTCCTCGGGGTCCAGCGCGGCCAGCGCCGCGGCGTCCGCCTCGGACAGGGCCTTGGTGAGCTTCTCCTGGTACGGCAGGGCGGCGGGGTCGAGGAATCCCGGCGACTTCTCGGTCAGGCAGGCCGAGCCGTCGGCCATGACCAGCAGCGCCAGCCGCTTCCCGTCGCCGAGCGACCCGCCCAGCCGTACGGCGTCGCAGGAGTCGTCGACCGCCTGGAAGCCGTCGGGGTCGCGCCCCAGCAGCCAGCGGCCGATCGTGAGCGACAGCGGCAGTTCGGGCTCGCCCTCCCCCGCGCGCACGTCGACGCCCCAGGGCCGCAGCGATCCCGCCGCCCGCCCGCCGTACCGCCGGGTGCTCGGGCCCGCGCCGACGACGAGCAGCACGTCGTGGTCGGTGGCCAGCACGGTGTCGAGGGCGGAGGCGCAGGCCGCGCGCAGGCCGTCGAGTTCGGGGGCGGCGGCGCCGGCCAGCTCGGGCACGATCAACGGCGGATGCGGGCATACGGCCGCGGCGACTAGCACCAGCCCATCTTACGAAGATCTCGTCATCGGACGGCGTACGGGTCGCGGCCCTCGTTGGCTGGGTCCCGTCATCGGGAGGCGTACGGGTCGCGGCCCTCCTTGACGGCGGTGATCAGGCGCTTGGCGTAGGTGTGCGCGGCCAGGTGCAGGCCGTGGCCGTAACTGACGCGGGCCACGCCGAGCGCCGCGAGCGCGGCCGGATCGGGCACACCCGGGCGGAACAGGATGTTGACCGGGCCGCCGACCTCCTGCACGAAGGCGCGGATCTCCTCCGGGTCGCCGAGCCCGATCGGGTAGACGCAGTCGGCGCCCGCCTCCAGGTAGCGGCGGCCACGCTCGACCGCGTCGGCGCGCTCCTTGGAGCCGAGGATGTAGGTGTCGACGCGGGCGTTGATCACCAGGTCGTCGCCCGCTGCCCGCCTGACCTCGGAGAGGAAGCGCGCCTGCTCGTCGACGGCGACCATCGTGTCGTGGCGGGAGTCCTCCAGGTTGCAGCCCGCTGCGCCCGCCCCGCACAGGCGCTCGGCCAGCTCGGCGGGTTCGAGGCCGTAGCCGCGCTCCACGTCGGCGGTGACCGGGACGGTCGCGATCCTGGCGATCCTGGCGATCGCGGCGAACATCTCGCCGGGCGGGGTCTGCTCGCCGTCCTCGTAGCCCAGCACCGCGGCCACCGCCGCGCTGCCGGTGGCCAGCGCGGGGAAGCCCGCCTCCTGGACGGCCCGGGCCGACGCGGCGTCCCAGACGTTGGGCAGGATCAGCGGGTCCCCCGGCACGTGGAGGGCGCGCAGGGCGGCGGCGTTCGTCATGTCCTGGACGCTAGGACGCGCGGGCGCGGCTGCCCCATGGCCAATGGACGGCGAAAGCCGGGATCCACTTGCGGCCACGGGGCGGCGCCGCTGCCGGTCAGGCCCGCGGGGTCAGCGAGCGAGACCACGACTCCGTGGCGACCAGGCGCGGCGGCCAGCGCCCCGGGGCGATCGTGTGAGGCGGCCAGCGCCCCGGGGCGATCGTGTGAGGCGGCCAGCGCCCCGGGGCGATCGTGTGAGGCGGTCAGCGCCCCGCGGCGATCGTGTGAGGCGGTCAGCCGCAGCCGGTGGCGGCGCATTCGCCGCCGACCATGCCGGCGGGGCCGTCGGCGGGGCCGGGGTCGGCGGCCGGTTCGGTCGGCTTGGTGGTGCTGCCACCCGTGGAGTCGCCCGAGTCGCCCGAGCTGCCCGAGTCGCCCGAGTTGTTCTCGCTGGTCGAGCCGTCGCCGGAGCCGGTGTCCTCCTGGCCGCCACCGCCGTCGCTGTCGCCTTCGCCGCCGCCGACGTCCGTGGTCACGCCGTCCTGCGGCTGGGCGTCCTCCTGGGGGTCGCCCTTCTGGCCCTCGGAGCCGTCCTCGGCGGGCGCTTCCTGCTGGGCGTCGCCGGACGGGGTGGTCTGGGTGCCGGTCACCGGGCTGCCCGCGGCAGGCTTGTCGCCACCCGCCACGGCGAATCCGATGCCTCCGGCGGCCAGGAGGGCGGCCACCACGGCACCGGCGATGACGAGGGTCTTGGTGTTGTTCTTCTGCTTTTTGCGCGGCCGGGGTTCGTCCGCGGGTCCGGCCAGGACGTCGAGGCGCTCGGGATCGTGGCCTTCCATGAAAACAGCTCCTGCGTCGGGATCAGGGGAAAGCTCACCGGCTCAAGCAGGTGATGGACCACACTAGCCGCATAAGTGCAATGCCCGCGCATCAATCACGAAGGAATCACGACTTGTCCCGCATTGATGGCATCTACCCAGGTCGGCGGCCCTGGTCGGCGCCCCTGGTGAGCGTGGGAATCGTCGTCGCCGTGGCGATCCTGGGAATCTCCTGTGCGTTTCTCGGATCGGAAAGCGCGGCTATCGATGATCGGCGCAATTCGCACACCGTTTCGCCGAGGAGTGAGCCGTGGAGTGAGCCTGGGAGTGAGCCTGGGCCGCGGTGGGGCGGGCCGATCGCCGCTCCCGAGGGCGGGCCCGGGCGGCGCTGGGACGGGCCCGTGGCCGCTCCCGTGCATCGTTGGGTGCGTGTCGTGCCCGCCCCGCGTGGGCCTTCGGCGACCACGACCCACCGCGGCGCCGGCCGTACGCCCGCCGCGACGCGCGCGGGAGAGCGGCCGCGCACGCGCCGGGGGCTGCCCGACCCGTGCGCGACCTTCCGCGATCTGCGCAGGGACTACTGCTACGAGGTGCTCGACAGTCTCGGCCGGAACTGAGAACCGGGCTCCCCGGTCAGGAGCAGGGCGTCGAGACCGGCTCCAGCGGCGCGGGCCGCCCGACCGAGGGCATGCCGAGCATGACGCCGGGCGCGGCGGTCGCGGCCGCGCCCTGGCGGGCCTGCCACGCGTCGCCCGCGCGGGTGCGGCGCACCACCGGGGTCCTGCCGTCGGCCACCAGGTGGTGGGGCGCGGCGTAGGTGACCTCGACGGTGACCATGTCACCGGGGCGCGGCACCTCGTCGCCCACCGCGAAGTGCACGAGCCGGTTGTCGGGGGCACGCCCCGACAGGCGGTGCGTGGCTTCGTCCTTGCGGCCCTCGCCCTCGGCGACCAGCACCTCGAGGGTACGGCCGAGCTGCTTCTTATTCTCGGCCCAGGAGATCTCCTCCTGCAGCGCGACCAGCCGCTCGTAGCGCTCCTGCACGACCTGCTTGGGCACCTGGTGATCCATGGTCGCCGCCGGGGTGCCGGGGCGGATGGAGTACTGGAAGGTGAAGGCGTTGGCGAAGCGGCTCTGCCGTACGACCTCGAGGGTCTGCTCGAAGTCGGCGTCGGTCTCGCCGGGGAAGCCCACGATGATGTCGGTGGAGATCGCGGCGTCGGGCATGGCGGCGCGGACCCGCTCGATGATGCCCAGGTAGCGCTCGGCCCGGTAGGAGCGGCGCATGGCCTTCAGCACGGTGTCGGAGCCCGACTGCAGCGGCATGTGCAACTGGTGCATGACGTTGGGGGTCTCGGCCATGGCGGCGATCACGTCGTCGGTGAAGGCCGCCGGGTGCGGGGAGGTGAACCGCACCCGCTCCAGGCCCTCCACGGAGCCGCAGGCGCGCAGCAGTTTCCCGAACGCGAGCCGGTCGCCGAACTCGACGCCGTAGGTGTTGACGTTCTGGCCCAGCAGGGTGACCTCGAGCACGCCCTGCTCGACCAGGGTGCGCACCTCGTTGAGGACGTCGCCGGGGCGGCGGTCCTTCTCCTTGCCGCGCAGCGACGGCACGATGCAGAAGGTGCACGTGTTGTTGCAGCCGACCGAGATCGACACCCAGGCGGCGTATGCGGACTCGCGCTTGGTGGGCAGCGTCGAGGGGAAGACCTCGAGCGACTCCTTCAGCTCGACCTGGGCCTCGCCGGCGATGCGGGCACGCTCCAGCAGCACCGGCAGCGAGCCGATGTTGTGGGTGCCGAACACCACGTCGACCCACGGCGCCTTGCGGACGATCTCGCCCTGGTCCTTCTGGGCCAGGCAGCCGCCCACGGCGATCTGCATGCCGGGGTTCTTCACCTTGGCCGGGCGAAGGTGGCCCAGGTTGCCGTAGAGCCGGTTGTCGGCGTTCTCGCGCACGGCGCAGGTGTTGAACACCACCACGTCGGCCTGCTCACCCGCGGGCGCGGCGACGTAGCCGGCATCCTCCAGCAGGCCGGACAGGCGCTCGGAGTCGTGCACGTTCATCTGGCACCCGTAGGTGCGCACCTCATAGGTCCTCATGGCACTTACAAGGGTAGGCGCTCGCGGAGTTTGCGCGAGCCGTACAGGCCTCTCACTCATGATCAGGGTCAACTGTGCACATTACGGCTTTGACATGCCGTGATCTGATTGGGACCGGTCAGTTAGTGACCAGAACACCTCGGCCCTCTACGTTGTGATCCATGACGGACAACGGTGACGCGACCCCGCTGGTCCAGATGGAGGGCGTCAACAAGCACTACGGGGCGCTGCACGTTCTGAAGGACATCAACCTGACGGTCTCGCGCGGCGAGGTCCTCGTGGTGATCGGTCCGTCCGGTGGCGGCAAGTCGACGCTCTGCAGGACGATCAACCGGCTGGAGACCATCGACGGGGGCACGATCGTCTTCGACGGGCGCGAGCTGCCCGCCGAGGGCAAGGCGCTTGCCGCGCTGCGCTCCGAAGTCGGCATGGTGTTCCAGTCGTTCAACCTCTTCGCGCACAAGACGATCAGGGAGAACGTGACGCTGGGGCCGACCCGGGTGCGAAAGATCGCCAAGGACCAGGCCGACAAGCGGGCGATGGAGCTGCTCGAGCGGGTGGGCATCGCCAGCCAGGCGGACAAGTACCCCGCGCAGCTGTCCGGCGGGCAGCAGCAGCGTGTGGCGATCGCCCGGGCACTGGCCATGGACCCGAAGATGATCCTGTTCGACGAGCCGACCTCCGCACTGGACCCGGAGATGGTCCAGGAGGTGCTCGATGTCATGATCGGACTGGCTCGTGACGGCATGACGATGGTGGTCGTCACGCACGAGATGGGGTTCGCGCGCAGGGCGGCGAACCGGGTGGTGTTCATGGCCGACGGCCAGATCGTCGAGGAGAGCACTCCCGACGAGTTCTTCACCAACCCCAGCACCGACCGGGCCAAAGACTTCCTGTCCAAGATCCTTACGCACTGAAGGGCACAAAACAGATGAGCATTCGTCGGATCGGCGCCGCTCTGGGCGCTGCCGGCCTGCTGGTAGCGGGCCTGGCGGCCTGTGGCGGGGACAAGACCTACGCCAGCGTCTCGGACAAGGTCGCCGACGGCGCGACCATCGTCGTCGGCACCAAGTGGGACCAGCCCAGCCTCGGCCTGAAGAAGGGCGCCGAGCCCGAGGGCTTCGACGTCGACGTCGCCAAGGCCGTGCTGAAGGAGATGAACGGCGGCAAGGACGCCAGCATCGAGTGGAAGGAGTCGGCCTCCTCCAACCGCGAGCCGTTCCTGGCCAACGGCACCGTCGACATCATCTTCGCGACCTACTCCATCACGAACGCGCGCAAGGAGAAGGTCACCTTCGGCGGGCCGTACGTGATCGCCCACCAGGACGTGATGGTCCGCAAGGACGACACCACGATCGCCTCCCCGCAGGACCTCAAGGGCAAGCGCATCTGCAAGGCCGCGGGCTCCAACTCCTACAAGCGCATCACCGACCCGCCCCCGGACGGCGAGCTCGACCTCGACGCCACGACGGTCGACGCTGCCAACTACTCCGAGTGCGTGCAGAAGCTCACCGGCAGCAACCTCGACGCCGTCACCACCGACGACCTGATCCTGGCGGGCTTCGCCAAGCAGGCCGGCGGCAACTTCAAGGTGCTCGGCCAGGGCTTCACCGACGAGAAGTACGGCATCGGCCTGAAGAAGGGCGACACCAAGACCTGCGAGGCCGTCAACGCCGCGGTGAAGAAGCTGTGGGACAACGGCACCATGAAGCAGCTGCTCGACAAGTGGTTCGGCGGCATCGAAGGACTCAAGCTCTCCGAGTCCGCGCCGCCCGCCGAGGGTTGCGCCTAGGTCCGGTCTGACGCGGCGGCCGGGATCCCGGCCGCCGCTGTCCTATGCGGTGGAGCACAGTGGACGAACTCATTGAATACGGCCCCTTCCTGGCCGAGGGCTTCCTGGAGAACATCAAGCTCTCCCTGGTGGGCTTCGTGGTCTCGATGGTCCTGGGCACCATCCTGGTGATCATGAGGGTCTCGCCGACGCCGGTGTTGCGGGCAGCGGGCACGATCTACGTCAACGTGGTGCGCAACACCCCGCTGACGCTGGTGCTGGCCTTCTCCGCGCTGGGGTTGAGCGACACCCTGGGGCTCGCCTTCTCCGACGTGCCCCGCACCAACTCCTTCTGGGTGGTCGCGCTGGGCCTGTCGGCCTACACCGCGGCGTTCGTCTGCGAGGCGCTGCGCGCCGGCATCAACACGGTGCCGATGGGCCAGGCCGAGGCCGCCCGCGCCATCGGGCTGACCTTCATGCAGACGCTGATGCTGATCGTCCTGCCGCAGGCCTTCCGCGTGGTCATCGCCCCGCTGGGCAGCGTGGTGATCGCGATGATCAAGAACACCACGGTCGCGACCGCCGGCGGCTACCTCGCCGACGCCGCGGCCAACATGAAGGAGGTCTTCGACACCACGGGCGCCTCCATCCCGATCTTCCTCGGCATCGTCGTCGCCTTCATGGCCGTGACGCTCCCGATCGGCTTCTTGACCGGGTGGCTGGCCCGGCGTCTGGCGGTGGCACGATGAGCACGAGTGTCCTGTTCGACGCGCCCGGCCCGCGCGCCAGGGTGCGCAACCACCTGCTGACCGTCGTCAGCATCCTGCTGGTCGCCGCGGTCCTGTGGTTCATCTACACCGGCTTCGACGCCAAGAACCAGTGGGAAGGCAAGATCTGGGAGCCGTTCCTCCAGGCCACCACCTGGACGGATTTTGTCATCCCCGGACTGCTCGGCACGCTCAGAGCCGCGGGCGCGGCCGCCGTGCTCGCGCTGGTCTTCGGCGCGGTCTTCGGCCTGGCCAGGCTCTCCGACCACAAGTGGATCCGCGTGCCCGCGGGCGCGGTCGTGGAGACCTTCCGCGCCATCCCGCTGCTGCTGCTGATCTTCTTCATCTTCTACCTGTTCCCGACCGTGTTCGGGGGCGGCGACTACGCCTTCATCTCCGTCGTGCTCGGCCTGATGCTCTACAACGGCTCGGTGCTGGCCGAGGTCGTGCGCGCGGGCGTGCGCTCGATCCCCAAGGGGCAGTCGGAGGCGGCCTACGCCATCGGCATGCGCAAGAACCAGGTCATGCGCCTGGTGCTGCTCCCGCAGGCCGTCACCGCGATGATGCCGGCGATCGTGAGCCAGCTGGTGGTGCTGCTGAAGGACACCGCGCTCGGCTACATCATCGCCTACGTCGACCTGCTCAACATGGGCTTCAAGATCCTGCCCGCCGCCTTCTTCGGCTCGCTCATCCCGGCCGCGATCGTCATCGGCATCATCTACGTGGGACTCAACATGGCGCTCAGCGCCCTGGCCACGTGGCTGGAGCGCCGCAGCCGCCGCAGCCGCAAGTCGATCGTGCCGCCGATCGCGCCCCCAGGACCCGCCGCCGTCGGCATGGGCACCGGCACTCCGGGGGCCGGTGCGCTCGAAGGCATGGAATAGGACCTGCGAAGGCGGTGACTTTCGGGCAGGATGCGGCTATGCCGCTGACCCCCTGGGCCTCTCCGATCTCCACCACCGACGTCGCCCGATCCGGCCTGCACCTGGGCTGGCCGACCGCCCACGACGGGCAGGTGTGGTGGACGGAGGACAGGCCCGACGAGGGCGGACGCTCGACCATCATGCACAGGGCCGCCGACGGCACCCGCACGGAGCTGCTGGCGGCGCCCTGGAGCGCCCGCACGCGGGTGCATGAGTACGGCGGGCGTCCCTACGCCGTCACCCCCTCCGGCCAGGTGATCTTCTCCAACGCCGCCGACCAGCGTCTCCACCTGGTCGGCGGCGGCGCGCTGACCCCCGACGACGGCGCCCGCTACGCCGACCTGCTCGTCCACGGCGACGACATCTGGGCCGTGCAGGAACGCCACCACGACGACGGCAAGGTCACCCGCTCGATCGTCTCCATCCCGCTCGCCGGCGGCGACCCCGTCCAGCACGTCACCGGCAGCGACTTCTACGCCTACCCCACCCTCTCCCCCGACGGCGAGCACCTGGCCTACATCTGCTGGAACCACCCCCGCATGCCGTGGACCGGCACCGAACTGCGCCTGACCCGCCTGTCCGACGGCAACTCCTGGACCGTCAAGGGCGGGATCACCGAGTCCGTGCTCGCCCCGCAGTTCCGCGACAACTCGCACCTGTACGTGATCTCCGACTGGTCGGGCTGGTGGAACCTCTACCAGATCAGCATCTACGGCACCTCGTCACAGGCGCTCTTCCCCGCCGAGGAGGAGTTCGCCTGGCCGCTGTGGAACCTGGGCGGCCTGCCGTACCTCATCCTCGACGACGGGCGCCTGGCGGTCCTGCACGGCCAGGGCGACCTGCGGCTGGGCCTGCTCGACCCGGAATCGGGCAGCCTCACCGACCTCGATGTGCCCTACTCGGGCTGGCTGCCCGCGCTCGCCGCCGACGGCGGCTCACTCATCGGGGTCGGGTACGGCCCGGCGATCCCGACGACGCTCGCCCGCGTCGACCTCGCCACCGGGCGCGTCGAAGGGCTGCGCCGCGGCATCGAGGAGCTTCCCGACATCGCCTACCTGCCCACGGCCAAGGCGGTGGAGTTCACCGGGCGGTTCGGACGCCGGGTGCACGCCTACCTCTATCCTCCCGCCTCGCCCGACTTCCCCTCCGAGGACGCCCCGCCGTACGTGGTCTTCGTGCACGGCGGGCCCACCGCACACGCCGGCACCGCCCTCGACCTGGAGAAGGCCTTCTTCACCTCGCGCGGCATCGGCGTCATCGACGTGAACTTCGGCGGCTCCACCGGCTACGGCAGGGCCTACCGGGAGCGGCTGCGCGGTCAGTGGGGCGTCGTCGACGTCGAGGACACCATCGCGGCCGCCGAATGGCTGGCCTCCGAAGGCCTGGCCGACCCCAAGCGCATCGCCGTACGCGGCGGCAGCTCGGGCGGATGGACGGTCATGGCCGCCTGCTGCCGGTCGCGGGCGTTCGCGGGCGGCGTGTCCTATTACGGCATCAGCGCGCTCGCGCCGCTCAACGCGCACACGCATGACTTCGAGTCGCGCTATGTGGAATGGCTCGTCGGGCCCGACGACCCCGGGCTGTACGCCACGCGTGAGCCGCTCGCGCTGGTCGACGGGGTGGTGTGCCCGATGTTGCTGTTGCAGGGGCTCGACGACCCCGTCGTGCCGCCCGAGCAGTCGTCGGGGTTCGCCGAGGCGCTCGCGGAGCGGGGAGTGCCGTGCACGTACCTGGCGTTCGAGGGCGAGTCGCACGGATTCAGGCGCACCGAGACCCGGGTGGCTTCGCTGGCGGCGGAGCTGGCCTTCTACCAGCAGATCTTCGACTAACAGCGTCCCGCGACCCCTGGCCCGCGCGCCCCCTGGCCCGCGCGGCGCCCCGGGGTCGTGGTTCGGGCTTCCTCGCCCGTGGGCCGGGTTTCCTCGCTCGCGGCCCCGCCCTTCGGACATCGGCGGCTCACGGGCCGGTGGCTCGCGAACACCGGCCCCGCCGCCCCGCCACTCAGCGGGTCAGCGGGTCAGCGGCTCAGTGGCTCAGCGGGCGAACTCTGTCGCCCGAGACTCCCTGACCACGGTGATGCGGATCTGCCCCGGATAGGTCAGCTCCTCCTCCACCTGCTTGGCCATGTCGCGGGCGATCACCTGCGCCTGGATGTCGTCGATGTTCTCCGGCTTGACCATGATCCGGATCTCGCGCCCCGCCTGCATCGCGAAGACCTTCTCGACGCCCTCGAAGGAGGAGGCGATCTCCTCCAGCCGCTCCAGGCGCTTGACGTAGGCCTCCAGCGACTCGCGGCGCGCGCCGGGGCGGCTGCCGCTGATCGCGTCGGCCGCCTGCGTCAGCACCGCCTCGACGGTCCTGACCTCGACCTCGTTGTGGTGCGCCTCGATGGCGTGCACCACGTCCTCGCTCTCGCCGTACCTGCGCGCGATCTCGGCGCCGATCAGCGCGTGGCTGCCCTCGACCTCGTGGGTGAGCGCCTTGCCGATGTCGTGCAGCAGCGCACAACGCTTCATCAGCGCCGTGTCCATCTTCAGCTCGGCGGCCATGATCCCGGCGATGTGCGCCGACTCGATGAGGTGCTTGAGCACGTTCTGGCCGTAGGAGGTGCGGTACCTGAGCTGGCCCAGCAGCAGCGTCAGCTCGGGGTGCATGTCGGTGATGCCCAGCTCCACCAGGGCGTCCTCGCCCGCCCGCGCGCACAGGTCCTGCACCTCGGCCTTGCTGCGCTCGTAGGCCTCCTCGATGCGCTGCGGGTGGATGCGGCCGTCGAGGATCAGCTTCTCCAGCGTGAGCCGGCCGGTCTCCCTGCGGACCGGATCGAAACACGACAGCAGGACGGCCTCCGGCGTGTCATCGATGATCAGGTTCACACCCGTCGTCGACTCGAACGCCCGGATGTTGCGGCCCTCCCGGCCGATGATCCGCCCCTTCATCTCGTCGCCGGGCAGATGAAGCACGCTCACGACCGACTCCGCCGTCTGCTCGGCCGCGATCCGCTGTACGGCCAGCGTCACGATCTTGGTCGCCCGCTTCTCGCCCTCCTTGCGCGCATCGCTCTCGATCTCGCGGATGATCAGCGCCGCTTCACGCTTCGCCTGGTTCTCGATGTCCTTGATCAGCTCGTTCTTGGCCTGGTCGGAGGTGAGCCTGGAGACCCGCTCGAGCACCTTGCGGCGCTCGCCCTCCACCTGCAGCAACCTCTCCTGCCTGACCGTCAGCTCCTCCTCCGACTCCGTCAGCTTCCGCTCACGGTCGGCCTGGCGCTTGGTCTCCTCGTCGAGGCGCTCCTCGCGCTCGGCCAGGCGGCGTTCCCTGCGCTCCAGATCGGCACGCAGCTCCTTGAGCTCGTGCTTGAGAAGCCGGGACTCCTCCTCGACCTCCTGGCGCAACTGCGTGGCGCTCTGCGCGGCCGCCTCGGAACGGCGCAGGATCTCCTCGGCGTCGGACTCCGCCTTGTCGCGGATCTGCCCCGCCTCCAGCCTGGCCTGCGTGAGCTCGTCGTGCGCCTCCGCCAGCTGCTGCGGGCTCGCCTTGGCCGACTTGGGGGACCCCGTCCTACGGATCACCAGCACCAGCGTCGCGATCGTGGCTACCGCAAGCAGCAGCACCGCCACTGTCAGCACCGGCACCAGCGACTCCATGGATGCCCCGCCCTCCTCGCGCACACGTGGCCCAAACGGGAGGCGTCACAGGCGCGGCGCGGACAGCCCGAACGTTGTCATCTCCAGTTGGAGAGAAAACAAGCCAAGGCGAAACTGGCACCGACTGTGATAGCCGGCGCCTTGCCCGCCTGGGTCACTCGATCGCGTTCGTCCGTCGTTCACCGGTATGGCAATCCGCACTGCGCGGAGTAACTCCTCACTGCCGTCGAGGTTATGCGTCGAAGAGGTAACGGGCAAGCAAAGGTGGCCTGTCAAGCGTGTCGGAGCACGTGACAAAAACGAGATTTCACCATTCCACCCGCTTCCCCACCCCCTTGCTCGCCGCCCCCGCAGCGGGGACAGGGTGTGGCAGACGAGCGCCCTGGGGCCGCTGAAGCCCGCCGAACGGGCTGTCCTCGCCAGGCTCATCACGGCAAGAGAGCCCGGGGATGATGCCGCGTGCCGGGCTCACCAACCGCGAGGCCCGCAGCACACCCAGCGCCAGCCCCGCCAACCGCAGGGGTCGCAGGACGCCCCGCAGGACGCCCCGCAGCACGCCCCGCACCAAACTCGCCAACCGCAGGGTCGCAGGATGCCCCCGCACCAGACCCACCAACGGCAGGAGCCGCAGCACTCCGGCGCACTCCCAGTGCCAGACTCGCCAACCGCAGGGTCGCAGGATGCCCCGCACCAGACCCAGCAACCGCAAGAGCCGCAGGATGCTCAGCCCAGGCCGCCCCAGCAACGGCAATGGCACTGGATGCCCTGTGCCAGGCTCGTCACCGGCAGGTGCCGCACAGCATGCCCTGTGCCAGGCTCGTCACCGGCAGGTGCCGCACAGCATGCCCTGTGCCAGGCTCGTCACCGGCAGGTGCCGCACGGCATGCCCTGTGCCAGGCTCGTCATCGGCAGGTGCCGCATGGCATGCCCGGTGCCGGGATCGTCAATGACAGACGCAAGGTCGGTCAGAACGGGTCGTCGTCCTCCACCTCGACCCCCTCCTGCTCCAGCGCCTCCCGCACCACCCGGTAAGCCACCCCAGCGGAATACCCCTTCCGCGCCAGCATCCCCGCCAGCCGCCTGACCCTGACCTGCGAATCGAGCCCCCTGGTCGAGGCCAGCTTCCGATCCACCAGCCGCCGAGCCGTCTCCGCCTCCTGATCAGCGTCGAGCCGCTCGACGGCCTCCTTCACCGTGTCACCGTCAACCCCGCGCTGCCGTAGCTCCGAGGCGAGGGCACGCTTGGCCAGCCCCCTGCCATGGTGCCGGGAATCGACCCACGCCTCGGCGAAGGCCTCGTCGTTGATGAAGCCCAACTCGGTGAAACGATCGAGCACCCGTTCCGCCACGTCGTCGGGCACCATCCGCTTGCGCATCGCCTCGGCCAGTTGAGCCCTCGTCTTGGGGGCCATGGTCAGCAGGCGCAGGCAGATGTTGCGCGCGACGGCCTCCGGGTCGGCCGGCGGCGCCTGGGCGGCGGACGAACCGGCGTCGGGGCCGTCGGACCGCCACCCACCGCCGCTCCTGTAGCCGCGGGAGTTGCCTGACCCGTATCGGCCTCGCCTCGATGACCCCTTGCCTCCGCGCCGCCCGCGCTTCTCGGGCTCCACGGTGTCGAACAGGCCGGAGCCCGTCTCTCCAAGGCTCTCGTAGGGCTGCCTCCAACCGGCCGAGCTCCGTTCCTCGACCGGCTCACCGGACGCCGCTGAGCCGGCTAGCCCTTGCGTCGCGGTGCTCTCGCCAGGCTCCGGCGAGCCGAGCAGCCGCACCCCCTCGCCGAGCTCCGCAGAATCGAGCACCCCTCGCTCGTCCACGCCCGCGCCACGCTCCGCCGAATCAATCGGCTGGCGCCCGTTGGCGCTCTGGCTGAGCCCTGCCGAATCAAGCGGCCCTCGATCGTCCACGCTCTCGCCGCGCTCCGCCGAACCAAGCGGCCCTCGGCCTTCCACGCCCTCGCCGCGCTCCGCAGAACCGAGCGACCACGGCGCGCTTACACCCTCATCGCCCTCCGCCGAGCCGTACGAACGCCCTTCCCCCGGGTGGGGCCCAACCGCCTCCATCGGCGTCGCGCCGAAGCCGCGCGCGCCCACTTCACCCAGTCGGCCGTCATCGCCCGAACCGTCCCCGTCCCCCGCACGCCCCCCGCGAGCAGGCCGCCGTCGTGCCCCCCGACGGGCGCCGCGGCGAGGCGTGGTGCCGTCGTCTCCGGAGGCGAGGCCGGCGAGTGGGCCGGTGCCGTCGTCACCCGAATCGAGGCCTATCACCGGTTCGCCGTCGTCGCCCGAGCCCAGGGCGAAGGCAGGCGCCCCCGCGTCACCGTCGGCCCCGAAGAACGGGTGGCCGTCATCGTCGTCGAAAGCCGCAGCGAAGAACTGGTGATGTCCGGTCACCACCTCGCCGGCATCGAGCCCAGCAGGCTGGTGACCCTCCGCCGCCCCAGCGCCAGCAGGGCCGACCGGCTGGCGACCCTCCGCCGCCTCACCGCCACCACGGCCGACGGGCTGGCGACCCTCCGCCGCCTCACCGCCAGCAAGGCCGACCGGTTGGTGGCCGGCCGTCACCTCATCGGCGCCGGCCGGTGCCTCGTCAGCGCCCGGCCCGAAGAACGGGTGGCCGTCGTCGATCGTGCGTCGTTCGCCGTTCTCCCAGTACGGGTGGACCGTGGGCGAGGGGCGGCGTGCGCGGGTGGGTGGCTCGGGCCAGGCGCCCCAGTCACGCGGATGCGATGGCCGGGGAGAACGGGCAGGGCGGCGTGGCGCCTCCTCCGGGCCGGATGGGTGGCCCGGAGGTGTGGAGGGGGCGTCCGCCGCCCAGTCGGGAATGGCGGCAGGGTCGGAGTCGACCCAGCCCGAGCCGCTGGGGTCGCCGGACGGCCGCCTGGTGCGGCGTCCGCGGTCGCCCCGAGGCTCGTTCACGCGTCCACCGCTCAGACGTCACCCGGCTTGGGCATGGCTGCGGCCTTGGAGCCGCGGCCGGATGCGGCGGGGGCCGCGGCGGTGCGGGCGGCTGCGGGAGCGGCGGCACCGGGAGCGGCCGGGGCGCCGTCGGCGGCGGGCGCGTCGAGACGCGGGCCGACCCCCAGCTTCTCCTTGATCTTCTTCTCGATCTCGTTGGCCACGTCGGGGTGGTTCTTGAGGAAGTTGCGGGCGTTCTCCTTGCCCTGGCCGAGCTGGTCGCCCTCGTAGGTGTACCAGGCGCCGGCCTTGCGGACGAAGCCGTGCTCGACGCCCATGTCGATGAGGCCGCCCTCGCGGGAGATGCCCACGCCGTAGAGGATGTCGAAGTCGGCCTGGCGGAAGGGCGGGGCCATCTTGTTCTTGACGACCTTCACGCGGGTGCGGTTGCCGACCGCCTCGGTGCCGTCCTTCAGGGTCTCGATGCGGCGGATGTCGAGGCGGACCGAGGCGTAGAACTTCAGGGCCTTGCCACCGGTCGTGGTCTCGGGCGAGCCGAACATGACGCCGATCTTCTCGCGCAGCTGGTTGATGAAGATGGCGGTGGTGCCCGTGCTGTTGAGCGCACCGGCGACCTTGCGCAGCGCCTGAGACATGAGGCGGGCCTGGAGGCCGACGTGGCTGTCGCCCATCTCGCCCTCGATTTCGGCCTTGGGCACCAGGGCGGCGACGGAGTCGATGACGATCAGGTCGACGGCGCCGGAGCGGATCAGCATGTCGGTGATCTCGAGCGCCTGCTCACCGGTGTCGGGCTGGGAGACCAGAAGGGCGTCGGTGTCGACGCCGAGCTTCTTGGCGTACTCGGGGTCGAGGGCGTGCTCGGCGTCGATGAAGGCCGCGATGCCTCCGGCGCGCTGCGCGTTGGCGACCGCGTGGAGCGCCACCGTCGTCTTACCGGAGGATTCCGGGCCGTAGACCTCGACGATCCTGCCGCGGGGGAACCCGCCGATGCCGAGCGCGACGTCGAGGGCGATGGCTCCGGTCGGGATCACCTCGATCGGGGCGCGGGCGTCGTCGCCGAGGCGCATGACGGAGCCCTTGCCGAATTGACGCTCGATCTGTGCGAGGGCAGTCTCAAGGGCCTTCTCGCGGTCATTGATAGCCATGGGATCTCCCCTTGGAGGAACGTGGTCCGGTCAGTCGTGAGAAAGCTACGGCCTGCCACCGACATTTTCTGGCCGAACCGCGGTCGAGCCACCGCCCGGCTGCTTCCCATATTAGCCGAACGACTGTTCGATCTCATCCGAACCATGAACCTGGCGTGTCCCGTCCGCGACTGAGGAGACATGAACGAGATCCTGGTGCTCCGCTGCCAGCTCGGTGAGCGCGACGCGCTCGAAGAGCTGGTCAGAGCCTGGCACGAGCCGGTGCGGACCTATGTCGGCCGCATGCTCGACCCGGGCCGCGCCGACGACGTGACCCAGGAGGTGTGGGTGGCGGTGGTGCGCGGTCTGCCACGGCTGAAGGACCCCGCGCGGTTCGCGCCGTGGTTGTTCACGATCGCCAGGCGCGCGGTGACCAACAGGCTTCGCGAGGAGTACGGCACGCAGGAGTCGTCCTCCGAGGCGGAGGAGACGGCCGAGCCGCCCGCCCTGCCGTACGAGGAGAGGGCGGCGCTGCTCGACGGCCTGGCCATGCTGCCTCCGCGCGAGCGGGAGATCCTCGTCCTGTTCTACCTGGAGGATCTCCCGATCGAGGACTGCGCGCAGATCTGCGGGGTTCCTGTCGGAACGGTCAAGTCCCGGCTGTTTCGCGCGCGCCGGATGCTCAAGGAGCGGTTGAGGGAGGAGTCGCAGTGAACGAGGAAGAGATCATCGAGCTGGTCCGCGGAGAGGTGACGCCGTGGCGGCGTTTCCGCGGGGTCGTCGCGCTCGTCGGCGGCCTGGTGGGCGGCACCCTGCTGGTGTCGTTGTGGGCGAGCGAGCCGAGCCCGCTGCCCGACCGCACGAACCTGGTCTTCGGGATGCTGACGCTGCTGTGCGCGGCGTGGTTCTGCTTCGGCGTGTGGGCCACGGTCAGGCCCGCGCCGATCTTCGCCATGGACCGGCTGGTGGCCGCCTGGCTGGCGGTGGCGGCGTCGGCGCTGATGACCGTCGTGCTGGTCATCGCCGTCGGATGGGGGCCGGCCGCGATCGTGGGGGGCGTGTTCGTCGCGGTCGCCGCGCTGCTGGCGTTCCGGGCGCACAGGACCGTCAGGGAGATCGCCAGGCGGCTGGCGGGCTAGACATTCCACCACAATGCGCCGCCGCTGTTGCCAGGGTCGTGAGCTGGGGTGATGCTGAAGATGTGGCGACCACGTACACCGAGGAGCGGCGCCTCCACCTTCAGGCCCTGGCCGAGCTGCTCCCCGATCACGGGCTCGTGGGGCGCATGGTCGGCGGCGGCGAGCCCGTGTTGTGGGTGTGGCATCCGCGCACCGGGCGGCAGACCCTGATCTTCGCCACGCCCACCCAGCGTGGCTGGCTCTTCCTGTGGTCGCCCGGCGGTCAGGGGGGCGCCGACGAGCTGGAGATGACCGTCGAGTCGCTCAAGGCGATCCTCGGCGCGGACGCGGAGCGACCGCCGGAGGGGAACTAGCGCAGTCCCGAGGCGACCGGCTCGACCTGGCAGACCGCGCGCCAGACCTCCTTGGCCCCGATGCCGTCGGCCAGCGCCTGTTCGACCGTGCGCCCGCCCAGCGGCGCCAGCACGTAGTCGCGGGCCCACGACTCGGCGTAGGCGTCGCCGAAGTGGGCGCGCATCCTTCTCCAGAACTCAGTTAGGCGCATCAACCAAGTATCGAACCACCGTCGCAGTGGGTAGGACCTCCGCCATGGCGAAATCCTCCAAGACCCCCAAGAAATCGCCCGCCAAGTCCGCCAAGAGCAAGGTGGGCAGGGCCAAGCGCCGCTTACTCGACCGTCTCATCCGCCAGTCGGTGGCTCAGGAGAAGGCCGATCGTTCGGAACGGCACGCCGGGCTCAAGCGTGACCCGCGCGCGGGGATAGATCGCACCAGAAGGGCCTCGCGCCGCTGACCCTTCTCGCACGACAACGCTTCACAGCACTCGCGAGCCGTACATCTCACCGAGATGGTCGGCGAGCAGCTCCAGCCGGGCGCCGTCGGGGTCCCTGAAGTAAATGGAGGCGCCGCTCTCTATCTGGTGCGGCACGCCGGCCATCTCCAGTTTTCCGCGCAACCGTTCCCACGTGACCGGGTCCACCGAGATCGCGATGTGGTGCAGCCCGCCCAGGACCTCCTGGTACGGGCCCAGGTCGAGACCCGGGAAGTCGAAGAACGCCAGTAAGTTGCCGTTGCCCACGTCGAAGAAGAAGTGGCTCGACCCCTTGTGGTCGCGGTTCTCGAAGATCTCGGTCAGCGGGAATTCGAGCAGGTCCTGGTAGAAGCCGATGGTCCGCTCGACATCGGACGACAGCAGGGCGAAGTGGTGCAGGCCGCGGGCGCTGCTCGGGGGGCGGTGCGGTATCAGGTGCTGCTGCTTGATGCGCTCGTGTTTCGCGGCCAGGGCCGTGTCGATCTCGCTCACTGGGGGCTCACCTCACTCCTCCTATCTCCGGGATGGAGCACATCAATCTTTGCTGACAAAATTTGAAATCTGTCAGTCCATAGTCCATAGTTGGACTCATGGATACTCGCAAGCTTGGTGAGATGCAGACGTCCACGCTCGGGCTGGGCTGTATGGGAATGTCCGATCTGTACGGCCCGGCGGACGAGAACGAGTCGATCGCCACGATCCACGCCGCCCTCGACGCGGGCGTCACCCTGCTCGACACGGGCGACTTCTACGGCATGGGCCACAACGAGATGCTCATCGCCAAGGCACTCGAAGGCCGCGACAGGCCGCAGATCAGCGTCAAGTTCGGCGGCCTGCGCGGCCCCGACGGCGCCTGGCTCGGCTACGACGGCCGCCCGATCGCCGTGCGCAACTTCGTCGCCTACAGCCTGCGCCGCCTGCGCACCGACCACATCGACGTCTACCGGATCGCCCGGGTCGACCCCGAGGTGCCCATCGAGGAGACCGTCGGCGCGATCGCCGACCTCGTACGCGAGGGATACGTCAGGCACATCGGCCTGTCGGAGGCGGGCGCGGAGACGATCCGCCGGGCTCATGCCGTACACCCGATCTCCGACCTGCAGATCGAATACTCCCTGATGTCGCGCGGGATCGAGGAGGAGATCCTGCCCGCCTGCCGCGAGCTCGGCATCGGCGTGACCGCGTACGGCGTGCTGTCGCGCGGGCTGCTCAGCGGTCACTGGTCGCCGGAGCGTGAGCTGGGCAAGGGCGACTTCCGCGCGCACAGTCCCCGCTTCGCCGGGGCGAACCTGGAGCGCAACCTGGCGCTGGTCGAGGCGCTGCGCACGATCGCCGACGACAAGGGCGTGACGGTCGCGCAGCTGGCCATCGCCTGGGTGCTCGGCCGCGGCGACGACATCGTGCCGCTGATCGGCGCGCGCCGCCGCGACCGCCTGCAGGAGGCGCTGGGCGCGCTCGACGTCTCGCTGACGGAGGCCGATCTGGCAGCGATCGAGGCCGCCGTGCCCGCCGGTTCGGCGGCGGGAGATCGCTACGCTCCCGCCCAGATGGCGCACCTCGACAGTGAACGCTGAGAAAATCACCTCATGAGCGACGGTGTGCTGACACGCGAGCAGATCCTGGCCGCTGCCCAGGACGTCCTGCGCCGCTACGGCCCTGCCAAGGCGACGGTGGTCGACGTGGCCAGGGCGCTCGGTGTCAGCCACGGCAGCGTGTATCGGCACTTCCCCAGCAAGGCCGCGCTGCGCGAGGCGGTCACCCACCAGTGGCTGGAGCAGTCGCACGCCGCACTCGCCGTCATTCCTGACGGGCCCGCGCCCGTACGGCTGCGCGCCTGGTTGTCGGCGCTGTTCACGGCCAAGCGCAAGAAGGTCCTCGACGATCCCGAGCTGTTCGCCACCTACACGGTGCTGGTCGGCGAGTCGAGCACGGTCATCGCCGCCCACATCGACGAGCTCGTCGGCCAGCTGGAGGAGATCGTCGCGGCGGGCGTGGAGCGCGGCGAGCTGGCCACGGCAGACGCACGCAGCGCGGCGCGGGCCGTGTTCGACGCGACGGCGCGTTTCCACGACCCCGCGCACGCGGCCGAATGGTCGGATCCAGCCATCGACGCCCAGTTCGAGGCGGTCTGCGACCTGCTGATCTCCGGTCTGGTACGGCACGCGAGGCCCTGAACGGGGGCCGGGGCGAAACTGTCGGTGCGGCACGGCACCATGAAGGTATGAGTGCGCTCGACCAGTTCAGCCCCATGGCCCAGGAGTGGTTCCGCGGTGCCTTCGCCTCGCCCACGGCGGCGCAGGAGGGTGCGTGGCAGTCGATCGCGCGCGGTGACAACACCCTAGTGGTCGCGCCCACCGGCTCCGGCAAGACACTCGCCGCCTTCTTCTGGTCGCTCGACCGCCTCGCCGTACGGCATCGGCAGGCCGAGCCCGAGCGCCGTGCCGTACGGCAGGCGAGATCCGCACGCAAGGCCGAGCCCGAGCAGCCCAAGAGCTGCCGGGTCCTCTACATCTCCCCCCTCAAGGCCCTGGCGGTCGACGTCGAGCGCAACCTGCGCGCTCCCCTCGCCGGCCTGAAGCAGACCGCGCGGCGCCTGGGGCTGCCGGTGCCCGAGATCTCGGTGGCCATCCGCTCCGGCGACACCTCCGCCGAGGAACGGCGCCGATTCGCGAGCAAGCCCTCCGACATCCTCATCACCACGCCGGAGTCGCTGTTCCTGCTGCTCACCAGCCAGGCGCGCGAGGCGCTGCGCGGCGTCGAGACGGTGATCATCGACGAGGTGCACGCCGTGGCCGCCACCAAGCGCGGCGCCCACCTGGCCCTCAGCCTCGAACGCCTCGACGACCTGCTCGAACGCCCGGCCCAGCGCATCGGACTCTCGGCGACGGTGCGCCCGGTCAGCGAGGTGGCCGCGTTCCTGGGCGGCACCCGCCCGGCGACCGTGGTCCAGCCGCCCTCCGACAAGCAGATCGAGATCGAGGTCGTCGTCCCGATCGAGGACATGACCGAGCTCGACGCCCCGCCCCCGCAGGACGACTTCGCCGAGCCCGCCCGCAGGTCGATCTGGCCGCACGTCGAAGACAAGCTGTTCGACCTCATCGGCGCCCACAGCTCCACGATCGTCTTCGCCAACTCGCGCCGCCTGGCCGAACGCCTGTGCACCCGGCTCAACGAGCTGGCCTACGAACGCTCCAACCCCACCGTCGACCTGTCGCTGTGGGACTCCACGGGCGGGGGCGAGCAGCACGTCGAGGTGTCGGGTCCCGGCGCCCGGCGCTCACCGGCCGAGATGATGGCGCAGGCGGGCGGCACGAAGGGCGTGGTGCCCGAGGTCGTGCGCGCCCACCACGGCTCGGTCTCCAAGGAGGAGCGCTCCCAGATCGAGGAGGCGCTCAAGTCGGGCCGCCTGCCTGCCGTCGTCGCCACCTCCAGCCTCGAGCTGGGCATCGACATGGGCGCCGTCGACCTGGTCGCCTGCGTCGAGGCGCCGCCCAGCGTCGCCAGCGGCCTGCAGCGCATCGGCCGCGCCGGCCACCAGGTCGGCGCGGTCTCGCGCGGGGTGATCTTCCCCAAGTATCGCGGCGACCTCATCCAGACCGCCGTCGTCGCCGAGCGCATGAAGAGCGGCCAGATCGAGGAGATGCGCTACCCGCGCAACCCGCTCGACGTGCTGGCCCAGCAGATCGTGGCGATGACGGCGCTCGACGAGTGGACCGTCGACTCACTCGAAACGGTGATCAAGCGCGCCGCGCCGTACTCCACCCTGCCGCGCAGCGCCCTGGAGGCCACGCTCGACATGCTCGCCGGGCGCTACCCGAGCGAGGAGTTCGCCGAGCTGCGGCCGCGCATCGTCTGGGACCGCGTGACGGGCACCCTGCAGGGGCGGCCGGGCACCCAGCGCCTGGCCGTCACCAACGGCGGCACGATCCCCGACCGGGGGCTGTTCGGGGTGTTCCTCGTCGGCGAGCGCGCCTCTCGGGTGGGCGAGCTCGACGAGGAGATGGTCTACGAGTCGCGCGCGGGAGACGTGTTCGTGCTCGGGGCGACCTCGTGGCGCATCGAGGACATCACGGCCGACCGGGTGCTCGTCTCGCCCGCTCCGGGGCAGCCGGGCAAGCTGCCGTTCTGGCACGGCGACACCCTGGGGCGACCCGCCGAGCTGGGGCGCGCCATCGGCGCCTTCCTTCGCGACCTGTCGGCGGAAGCCGAGGGGAGGACGGCCTCTCCGGAGCCGAGCGGCGGGCGTGGGGGCTCGAAGGGCTCGAAGGCGACGGGCAAGCGTCGCTCCTCCAAGGGAGCCGATGTCGCGGGCTCAGCTGTCGGGGGCTCAGCTGTCGTGGGCTCGGGTGTCGCGGGCTCGGGTGCGGCGGGCTCCGGTGCGGCGGGCTCGGGTGCGGCGGGCTCCGGTGCGGCGGGCTCGGGTGGTGGTGCGGTGGAGCGGTTGCGTGCCGCCGGGCTCGACGGCTACGCGGTCGACAACCTCCTCTCCTACCTGCACGAGCAGCGCGAAGCCACCGGCTACGTCCCCGACGACCGCACCCTCCTCGTCGAACGTTTCCACGACGAACTCGGCGACTGGCGCGTGGTCATCCACTCCCCCTACGGCGCGCGGGTGCACGCCCCCTGGGCGCTGGCGATCAACCGGCGGCTGCGCGAACGCTACGGCCTCGACGTGCAGGCGGTGCACTCCGACGACGGCATCGTCCTGCGCATCCCCGACACCCTCAGCGACCCCCCGACCGACGTCGCCGCCTTCGACCCCGAGGAGATCGGTCAGATCGTCACCGAGGAACTGGGCGGTTCCGCCCTGTTCGCCTCCCGCTTCCGCGAGTGCGCCGGGCGCGCCCTGCTGCTGCCGCGCCGCAACCCGGGACGCCGCACCCCGCTGTGGCAGCAGCGCCAGCGGGCCGCCCACCTGCTCGGGGTCGCCTCCCAGTACGCCAGCTTCCCGGTGGTGCTGGAGACGATGCGCGAGTGCCTGCAGGACGTGTTCGACGTGCCGGGGCTGGTGCAGCTGATGCGCGACATCGCCGCGCGCCGGGTGCGTGTGGTGGAGGTCGAGACCTCGCAGGCTTCGCCGTTCGCGGCGTCGCTGCTGTTCCACTACATCGGCGCGTTCATGTACGAAGGCGACGCACCGCTCGCCGAGCGTCGCGCGCAGGCGCTCGCGCTCGACACGTCGCTGCTGGCCGAACTGCTCGGCCAGGCCGACCTGCGCGAGCTGCTCGACCCCGACGTGATCGCCGACAGCGAGCGCGAGCTGGCCCGCCTCGACCGGCCGCTGCGCGACCAGGAGGACCTGGCCGACCTGCTGCGGTCGCATGGCCCGCTGCTCGCCGACGACGTCAGCGTGCGCGGCGGCGACCCGGCGTGGCTGGCGGAGCTGGAGCGTGCCCGGCGGGCGATCCGGGTGCGAGTCGCGGGCGAGGAGCAGTGGGCGGCGATCGAAGACGCCGCCCGGCTCCGCGACGCACTGGGCACGCCACTGCCGGTGGGCATCCCGCACACCTTCCTGGAGCCGGTCGCCGATCCGCTCAGCGACCTCCTGTCCCGCCACGCCCGCACCCGGGGGCCGTTCACGGCGGGTACGGCTGCCGCCAGGTTCGGGCTGGGTGTCGCCGTGGTCACCGACGCGCTCAACCGGCTGGCCGCCACGGGGCGGGTGGTGCAGGGCGAGTTCAGGCCGGGTGGCCGGGGCGAGGAGTGGTGCGACGCGGGGGTGCTGCGCATGTTGCGCCGGCGCTCGCTGGCGCGGCTGCGCAAGGAGGTCGAGCCGGTCGCCCCGGAGACGCTGGCGACCTTCCTGCCCGCCTGGCACGGCATCACGGCCTCCATCTACCAGGACGGCGAGGGCCACGGAGGCGCCCCCGGCTACGGCGCCCAGGGCGTTTCAGCGCCTGGCGGCCATGGAACCCCCGGGGTTTCAGGACCCACCGGCCACGGAGCGGGCGGCCACGGAGCGGGCAACCACGGGGCGGGCAACCACGGGGCGGGCGGCCAAGGAGCGGGCGCCTTCCCGGGAGCCGGGGGTCGCGGGGGCTCGGGCGTTCCCGGGTCCGGGGGGCACGGGGCGTGGGGTGTCTCCGGTCCTGGTGCCGACCGTCGCGGTGGGGGCGCGAGTCCGGCGCGGGCCATGGACGCCCTGGTCAACGCCCTCGAACAACTCCAGGGCGCCGCCATCCCCGCCTCGGCGCTCGAAAATCTCGTCCTGCCCGCCCGTGTCCCCGGCTACCACCCGGCGCTGCTCGACGAGCTGACCGCCTCGGGCGAGGTGCTGTGGGCGGGCCAGGGCTCGCTGCCCGGCGGCGACGGCTGGGTGAGCCTCTACTTCGCCGACACCGCCCCGCTCCTGATGCCCGACCCGCTCGACGTCACCATGACCCCGCTGCACGAGCGGGTGCTGGAGGTCCTGGGCAACGGCGGTGCGCTGTTCTTCCGCGGCCTGTCCGAGCGGGCGGGCGCGCTCGACGACTCGGCTCTGGTCGCCGCGTTGTGGGATCTGGTGTGGTCGGGCCGGGTCTCGGGTGACACCCTGGCTCCCCTGCGGGCGACGCTGGGCACGGGTCGTCCCGCTCACCGCCCGGCGACCACGCGGCGCCGGCGTGCCGTACTGCCCACGCGTAGTGGCCCGCCGACGGTGGCGGGACGCTGGTGGCTGCTGCCGTCGCCGTCGGCCGAGCCGACCGTGCGCGCCCAGGCGCAGGCCGAGGTGCTGCTCGAACGGCACGGCGTGATCACCCGCGGCGCGGTGGCCGCCGAGCGGCTGCCCGGGGGCTTCTCGGGCGTGTACCAGGTGCTGCGGGCTTTCGAGGAGAGCGGCAGGTGCCGCCGCGGCTACTTCGTCGAGGGCCTGGGCGGGGCGCAGTTCGCGCTGCCGGGGGCCGTCGACCGCATGCGAGCCCTGGCCCCACGCGCGTCTGGGGGAAGCCCTCCGGCCTGGGGTGCGCCCGGCGAAGGCCCGCAGGCCCCGAGCTCGCTCGCGTCGGCTCCGGGCCGGCCCGTGGGTGAGCGGGCGCCGGAGGTGAGGCGGGCCGTGGTGCTGGCCGCGACCGACCCCGCCAACCCGTACGGCGCGGCGCTGCCGTGGCCCGCGCACCCGGGCGACGTCTCGCACAAGCCCGGACGCAAGGCGGGCGCCCTCGTCGTCCTCATCGACGGCTTCCTCGTCCTCTACGTCGAACGCGGCGGCAAGACGCTGCTGTCCTTCGCCGACGACGAGCGCCTGCAGCCGGCCGTCGACGCGCTGGCGCTGGCGGTGCGCGACGGGGTGCTGGGCAAGCTGACGGTGGAGCGCGCCGACGGCGAGTCGATCATCGATTCTCCCCTGGCCGGTGCGCTCGAGGCGGCCGGTTTCCACCCGACCCCGCGGGGATTGCGTCTGCGCGCCTGAGGGAGTTCGTCAAGGCAGGCGGATCCCCGCATATCCCATCTCGAAGATCTTCTTGATCTCGACGTTGCCCTGGTACAAGGTTGTCTGGGTTGTCCGGCGGACTGATGAGGAGACTGGCGTGGGCGACGCCCTCGAACTGATGGGCCTGACCAAGCGGTTCGGCGAGAAGGTGGCGGTCGACGGGGTGAGCCTCCATGTCCCCGCGGGCTCCTTCTACGGTCTGGTGGGCCAGAACGGCGCCGGCAAGACCACCACCCTGTCCATGGCCGTGGGCCTGTTACGCCCCGACGACGGCCATGCGAAGATCTTCGGCCAGGACGTCTGGAGCTCCCCCGAGCAGGCCAAGGCGCTGGTCGGCGTGCTCCCCGACGGCCTGGCGATGCCGGAGCGGCTGACCGGCCGCGAGGTGCTCACCTATCTGGGCCTGCTGCGCGGCCTGCCGAAGGCCACGGTCGAGCAGCGCGCGCGGGAACTACTGGCGGTGCTGGAGCTCGACGAGGCCGAGAAGACCCTGGTCATCGAGTACTCCACCGGCATGCGCAAGAAGATCGGCCTGGCCACGGCGCTGCTGCACGCGCCGCGGCTGCTGGTGCTCGACGAGCCGTTCGAGGCGGTCGACCCGGTGTCGGCGGCGACGATCAAGACGATTCTGCGTGGTTTCGTCGCGGGCGGCGGCTCGATCGTGCTGTCCAGCCACGTCATGGCGCTGGTGGAGCAGCTGTGCGATCACGTCGCGGTGATCGACGACGGCAGGGTCGCGGCGGCGGGCACGCTCGACGAGGTCAGGGGCGGCCGCACGCTGGAGGACACCTTCGTGGAGCTGGTCGGCACGCCGGGCGACGGGGTCGAGGAGCTGTCGTGGCTGACCAGCTGACCGCGCCCCGGGCCGCTTCGCCCGCCACGACCGTGGCCGCGACCGCGGTGACGATGGCCAGGATGAAGCTCGCCGTCCTGCGCCATTCCCGCACCGGCCAGCAGGGCCAGATGACCCTCACGGGCGTGGCCCTGGGCGGGGTGCTGGCGCTGGGCACGTTGTGGCTGAGCGTCACCCAGAGCCCCGAGATGCTGGCCGCGGCGTACGCGGTGTGGCTGCTCGGCTGGCTGCTGGGCCCGGTGATCATGGGAGGGGGCGACGAGACGCTCAAGCCCGAGCACTTCTCGCTCCTGGGCCTGCCTCCGCGCAGGCTGGCGACGGGCCTGCTCATGGCCGCCTTCGTGGGCTTCGCGCCGGTGGTCAGCCTGTCGGCGCTGCTGGGCCTGCTGGTGGCAGGCGTACGGCTGGGCGCCGGCAACGCGCTGCTGGCCGTACCCGCGATCGTGTTGCAGCTCACCCTGTTCGTCCTGGTGTCGAAGGTCGCGGTGGGCGCCCTGAGCCTGGCGTTGCGCTCCCGCGTCGGCGCGATCGGCGCCGGGGTGATCAACGGCGCGATCGTGGCCGGGCTGGGTCAGATCTGGGTCTTCTTCTGGGCGTTCGGCGAGACGGGCGTGCCCGGCCTGGTGTGGTGGCTGCCGTCCGGCTGGGGCCTGCGTGCCGTCGAGGGCGATCTGGTCGCGCTGGCGGCGCTGGCCGTCCTCGACCTGCTGCTGCTCGGCCTCTGGGCGGCCTTGCTGTCGCGCAGGACCGGCGCCCGGCGGGTGAACGCCCGGCCGAGGCGGCCGATGACGGCGTCGACGGCCAACGGCGCGCTGATCGCCAAAGAGCTGCGCACGTGGTCGCGCGACCTGGTGCGCAACCACCAGCTGACCTTCGCCCTGTCGTACGGCGTCTGTTTCGGCGCGGCGCCGCTGATCCTGGGCTGGAACGGCATGTTGCCGTACGCCGGTCCGATCTTCATCGTGATGGCCGCCTCCATGACCTCCAGCCTGTACGCCATGGACGGCACAGCGTTGTGGCTGACCCTCATGACGCCCGGCGCGACCGATGTGCGCGGTCGCCAGCTGGCGTGGTTGTCGGCGGTGACGCCGGTCGCGGTGCTGGTCACGGTCGGGTTCGGCGCCATCTCCGGCGGTCCGTGGCCGCTCCTGCTGGCGCTGCTGCCCGCGTTGCTCGGCGGCGCGGCGGGGCTGGTGCCGGTGGTGTCGATCTACGGCCTGGTCCCTGGCACCGACCCGCACAAGCGCGGCGGCAACCCGCTGCGCATCAGCGAGGACAACAACGGCCTGACGGGCCTGGCCTACCTGATGCTGGCGCTGGTGGCGGCGACCGGCGCCCCGGCCGGCATCGTGGCCGCGCAGTACGGCTGGGCGGGCGTGCCCGTCGGCCTGGCGACAGGCGTGTGGTGCTGGTGGTTCCTGGGCCGCCTGGCCGAGGCCCGCCTGCGCTCCCACGGCCCCGAGCTGCTGCACACCATGCGCACCGGCCGCAAGGCTGCGTCGTCTCGCTCGAAGAGGTTCGAGGATCTGCCCAAGTCGAAGCAGACCGTCGCCTGGATCGGGTTCGGCCTGGGCGCGATCCCGCTGTTCCCGCAGGGGATCGTGGCCTGCGTCTTCCTCGCCAACGGGCAGCTGAACCACTCGTGGTTCCTGGCCACGTACATGGAGCCCGGACTGCGGTGGTCGGTGGCGATCGGGATGATCGTGCTCGGGGTGGCCTTGTACGGCATGGGCCTCTACGCGATCAGGCAGCCATCGGCGACCCCGGAAACGGCGGCCACAGAAACGTCGGCCCCGGAGACGACCGCGACCCCGGAAACCGCGACCCCGGAAACAACCACCCCGGAGGCGCCCACGAAAGCGCCCTGACGAGCCTCACGCCACCGTCGCCTCGATGAGGTCGTCCACCACCCCGGCCAGTCCCCCGCCCCAGGCGTGCGCCCGGCGCTGGCGCACCGCTCCCGATCCCCGCAGCGTGAGCAGCTCCAGCCCCTCCTCGACGAACTCCAGGTCGCCCGCTTCGGCCAGCGCCTGCCGTACGTGCTCGAGCAGCTGGCAGGCCAGGGCCGTGCCGGGCACCAGCCCGCCGCCGTGCAGCAGGTCGAGGCCGGAGCCGTGGATGCCGTCGCGGGCGGCCCGCCAGTAGGCGGCGCGCAGCACCTCGGAGGCGACGGGCGGCCCGAGGTCGCCGCGGGTGACCGAGGCCAGCGCGGTGACAACGAGGGCCCGGATCAGCCCGACGATCACGAGGCTGTCGTTGACGTCGAGGGGCACGTCGGCCACGCGGATCTCGACGGTGGGCAGCTTGGGTGAGGGCCGGGTGTCCCAGAAGACGGTCTTGGCGTCCATGAGCGCCCCGGACTCCGACAACGTCGCGACGGCGCGTTCGTAGGCGGAGTAGTCCGTGAAGTAGGGCGGCGCGCCCGACACCGGCCAGCGGCTCCAGCTGATCACCCGCCAGGAGGCGTAGCCGGTGTCGCGTCCGACGAAGTACGGAGAGTTGGCGGCCAGCGCGATGATCGTGGGCAGCCAGGGCCGCAGGTGGTTGCCCACGTAGACGGCGTGCTCGGGGTCGGGCACGTCCACGTGGACGTGCAGGGCGCAGATGCTGATCTCGTCCTGGAGCGCCCGGTAGAGCACGCGGCCCTGCTCGTAGCGGGCGTCGTCGGACAGGGGTGCGGGCACGACGTCGCCGAGGACGGGGATGCCGCTGGCGACGACGGCCAGGCCGCAGTCGCGGGCGGCGCGGGCGACTTCGCGGCGGGCGCCGCGCAGCCGTTCGCCCACCTCGGTCAGGTCGGCCGATGGAGGGGTGCGGGCCTCGATCTGGAATCGGGTGATTTCGTGGGAGAGGTCCTGGACCTCGGTGGCGGCTGCGAGCACCTCTGCCGCCCGGGGGGCCACGGCCCGTGAGACCGGGTCGACGATGAGGTATTCCTCTTCGATCCCGAGAAGGGCAACCATATGCATTTCCTACCCACTCGGGCTTGTAGCCCAATCAAGATCATGGAATACTCCATAACTAATAGGAAACTTTCTTAAAAGATTGCCGGGGGGACGGCTGTGCTCTCCTACGGGCAGGAACGGCTCTGGTTCCTGAACAGGCTCGACCCGGACGACCCGTCCTACAACTGCTCCTACGCCTACCGCCTGCGCGGTCCCCTGGACGCGGAGCGGCTGGAGTCGGCGTTCGAGACGGTCGTCGCCAGACACGACGCGCTGCGCACCCGCTACGTCGAGGCGGACGGACGGCCGGAGGCGGTGATCGACTCGCCCGGCGGCTTCCGCCTCGAACGGCTCAGGGCCGAGCCCGGTCAGGCGTTCCAGCTGGTCAAGGAGCGCACCAACGCCGCCTTCGACCTGGCCGAGCGGCCGCCCTTCCGGGTGACGCTCATCGAGCTGGCCCCCGACGACCACGTGCTCTGCGTCGTCCTGCACCACATCAACGGCGACGGCTGGTCGCTGACCGTGCTGCAGAGCGAGGTCGGCGCCTGCTATGCGGGCACGCCGCCGACCTCGCCCGCTCCCCAGCCGGCACCGCGCCCAGAGCCCGAGCTCGACTGGTGGGTCGAGCAGCTGTCAGGAACGCCGGTCCTGGACCTGGCCACCGACCACGCGCGACCGGCGGTCCGCGGCACGGCCGGCGGCGAGGTGCGCTTCACGATCACCCCCGAGCTGGCCGCCGCGGTCGCCGACACGGCCAAGCGCGCCAGGTGCACGCCCTTCATGGCACTGCTCACCGCCTACCAGCTCCTGCTGGCCGGGCACAGCGGCCAGCACGACTTCTGCGTCGGCGTGCCGGGTGCCGGACGCGGCACCCCCGAGCTGGACCGCACGATCGGCTATCTGTCGACCACGATGGTGCTCAGGTGCGACCTCGGCGGCGAGGCCGGGTTCACCGAGGTGCTCGGCCGGACCCGCAAGAGCGTACTGCAGGCCCTGTCCCGGCCGGACGTGCCGGTCGACCGCCTGATCACCGCGTTAGGCCTGGAGCGTGACCTGTCCAGGACTCCGCTGTTCCAGACCATGTTCGCGCTCCACACCCAGGACCGCGTCGCCGACCCGCTGCCGGGTCTGGATGCCGAGCCGTACGACCACGGCTGGCACCCCGCGCGCCACGATCTCACCCTCGACCTCTACCCCCAGGCCGACGGCAGCCTGCTCGGCGTGGCGATCTACAGCGAGGAGCTGTTCGAGCGCGAGAGCGTCGAGGCGATGACCCGGCGCTACCTGTCGCTGCTGGAGACCGGCGAGCTCCTGCCCGGCGACGAGAAGCGGCAGCTCGAAGCATGGAACGACACCGCCGCCGAGGCCGACGGGCGCAGCGTCGCCCAGCTCGTCCTGGAGCAGGCCGCCAGGACTCCCGGCAACCTCGCGGTCGACGACCTGACCTACCGCGACCTGGTCACCCGCGCCGGCGGGCTGGCCGAGCGGCTGCGCGGCCAGGGCATCGGCCCCGGCGACCTGGTGGCCGTACGGCTGCCGCGCAGCGCCGACATGGTCGTCGCGCTCCTCGGCGTGAACCTGGCGGGCGCCGCCTACCTGCCGCTCGACCCCGACTACCCCGAGGCCAGGCTCGACTACGTCCTGGAGGACTCCGGCGCCAAGCTGGTCCTCACCGACGTCGAGGCCGAGCCCGCCGAGCCGGTGCTCACCCCGGCCGAGACCGCCTACGTGCTCTACACCTCGGGATCCACCGGCCGCCCGAAGGGCGTGGTGATCCCGCATCGGGCGCTCGCGAACTTCGTGCACGCCATGAGCGACCTGCTCGACCCCCGCCCCGAACACGTCTGGCTGGCGCTGACCTCCCTGTCGTTCGACATCTCCGGCCTGGAGCTCTACCTGCCGCTCGTCTCGGGCGGCCGGGTGGTGGTCGCGCAGAGCGCCCACGACGGCGTGCCGCCCGGGGTCACCCACGTCCAGGCGACGCCGTCGGGCTGGCGGGTGCTCCTGGCCGGTGACCTGCCCGAGGTGGTCGCGCTGACGGGGGGCGAGCCGCTGCCGGTCAAGCTCGCCGCCGAGCTGCGCGCCCGCGTGCCGCGGCTGCTGAACATGTACGGCCCGACGGAGACGACGATCTGGTCCACCTGGTGGGAGGTGCCGCCGGAGCCCACGTCCGTCTCCATCGGGCGGCCCCTGCGCAACACCACGCTGCACGTCGTGGACCGGCGCGGCGAGCCGGTGCCGGTCGGCGTGCCCGGCGAGCTGCTGATCGGCGGCGCGGGCCTGGCCGACGGCTACCTGGGCCGCCCGGAGCTGACGGCGGAACGTTTCGGCGGCGGGCGCTACCGCACCGGCGACCTGGTCAGGTGGCTGCGCGACGGCACCCTGGAGTTCCTCGGCCGCACCGACAACCAGGTCAAGCTACGCGGCCACCGCATCGAGCTGGGCGAGATCGAGGCGGTCCTGGAGAGCCACCCGGGCGTACGGCAGGCGGTCGCCGCGGTGCAGGACGACTCCCTGGTGGCCTTCCTGGTGGGCGGTGAGCCCGACGTGGTCAGGGAGCACGCCGCCCGCTTCCTGCCGGCCTACATGCTGCCCTCCACCCTGGTCGTGGTCGAGCGCCTGCCGCTGACGCCGAACGGCAAGGTGGACCGCAACGCGCTGCCCAAGCCGCAGCCGGTCAAGGCCGGCTACGTGGCCCCGCGCACCGACGCGGAGGCGCTGGTGGCCGAGGTCTACACCGAGGTGCTCGAGCTGGAGAAGGTCGGCGCGTACGACGACTTCTTCGCCCTCGGCGGCCACTCGTTGTCCGCCGTCCGCGCAGTCTCGCGGCTGCGCGCCACGATCGAGCTGGATGTGCCCATTCGCGCCCTGTTCTCCGCCCCGACCGTCGAGGGCCTGGCGCGGTCGATCGAGGAGCTGCTGGTCGCCGAGCTGGACCAGCTCTCCGACGAGGAGGCGGAGCGCCTCGCAAAGGAGCTGACATGATCAAGCAGAGACT
Organism: Nonomuraea soli; assembly: GCF_013761175.1. Classification (GTDB taxonomy): domain Bacteria; phylum Actinomycetota; class Actinomycetes; order Streptosporangiales; family Streptosporangiaceae; genus Nonomuraea; species Nonomuraea soli. The sequence goes on along the minus strand of NZ_JACDUR010000001.1, from coordinate 307,748 downwards.
GGCCGAACTGGTCGCGGAGGCCTCTGACAACGCTGTCACCGCGCAGGAGGCCCTCGACTCCGCCGTGCCGCTGAGCGCGCTCGGCCTGACCTCGATCGGCCAGATGCGGCTGGTCGACGCGATCGAGGCGGAGTTCGGGGTGGAGGTGGAGCTGACCGACGACGGCCTGGCCATGCTCGACGACCTCGACCGGCTCGCGGCCTTCGTCGCGGTCCCATGAACGTCGAGTTCGCCGGTCCCGGATCGGGTACGGCCCCGCTGACCTGGGGTCAGCGGGCGATCTGGGAGACGATCGAGCGCACCGCGCCGGACGACCACTACTTCAACTTCGGGCGGATCGTGCGTGTGCCGTCCGGTGTGAGCGTCGAGGAGGCCGCCGACGCGCTGGCCCGGCTGATCGAACGCCACGGCTCCCTCCGCACGCTCCTCGACGACGGCGCCCAGCGCCTGCACGAGAAGGGGCGGCTGCCGCTGCTCGTCCACGAGGGCGCGGACCCCGAGGCTGTGATGGCGGGGCTGGAGGCGACGCGTTTCGACTACGAGCACGAATGGCCGCTCCGGGTCGCCCTGATCACGGAGGGCGACGCCGTCACCCACCTGGTGCTGGTCTTCTGCCACCTGGCCGCCGACGGGCTGGGCGCCGAGGTGGCCGTACGCGACCTGCGCGTGCTGCTGCTGGGCCGCGCCCCGCGCACGCCCGCGCCCCAGCCCCTGGACCTGGCCCGCTGGCAGAGCGGGCCGGACGGCCGCAGGGCCGCCGCCAAGGCCGCCGGGCACTGGGCGGCCGAGCACGCGCGCATGCCGTCGACCATGTTCCCCGTGCGGGTGGCAGAACCCGCGGGACCGCCGATCTGGCGGGCGCTGCTCCACTCCCCCGCCCTGAACCTGGCGGTGCGGGCGGTGGCCGCCGGCCACGCCGTCTCGACCTCGACCGTGCTCCTCAGCGCGGTCGCCAAGCTCGCCGGGCGCGCCACGACAGCGGTGCTGCCGATCGTGGCCAACCGGTTCAGACGCGACACGATCGGCCTGGTCAGCACGCTGTCACAGGAGGGCCTGTTCACCGTCGACGTGGACCGCCCGTTCGAGGAGCTGCTCAGATCGGCCGCGCCCGCAGCCTTGCAGGCCTACCGCAGCGCCTACCACGACCCCGCCGACCGGGCGGCCGTCGTGGCGGCCGAGAGCGAGCGCCGGGGCGAGCCGGTGCATCCCAACTGCTGCTTCAACGACATGCGCTTCACCGATCCGGGGCCGGAGCCGTGCACCGGGGCCGAGCTCGACCGGGCGCTGGAGGAGAGCACGCTGACCTGGCCGATGAGCCAGGACAAGCTCAACTGCCGCTTCTGCGTGCACGTCGGCCCCGAGGGCGTCTCGCTCACGGCAGACACGCGCTACCTGCCCAAGCCTGCCATGGAGCGTTACCTGCTCGATCTGGAGTCGATGCTCGTCGAGGCGGCGCGGCCATGATCGCGGCCTACGCGCACGCCACCTCCTGCGTCCAGGGCGGCGAGCTGCGCTTCACGCTGTCGGCCCCCTCGCCCGTCGTGGTGACCGACGTCGCCGACGACCGGATCGTCCACGAGGGCCGGGCGGGGGCCGACTGGACCCTGCGGATCGGGGACGACTGGCCCAGCTCGCTCTACCGGGCATGCTTCGGTCCCGAGCAGCCGTGGCCGTACAGCCTGCCGGGCTCGGCGCCCTGCCCCGACAACGAGGTGTACTTCGTCGTACGGCAGGCACGCCCGACCTCGCCCATCCTGGTCAGCGTGCCCTTCACCACTTGGCAGGCCTACAACAGGTCGGGCGTGCCCGGCGAGGGCCTGTACTGGACCGAGTCCCCCGAGCGGGCCACGCGCGTCAGCTTCGACCGGCCGGGAGGCGGTCCGCCGCCCGAGCGCTGGGAGGAGGGCATGATCCGCTGGCTGCGTCCCGCCGGCTACGACGTAGCCTACTGCTCCAACCTCGACCTCGATCCCGAGCTGCTGGCCGCGCATCGCCTGCTGGTGGTCAACGGCCACGACGAGTACTGGTCGATGGGCATGCGCGACGCCGTCGAGGACTTCGTGGCCGCCGGCGGCAACGTCGCCTTCTTCTCCGGCAACACCGCCTGGTGGCAGATCACGCTGGAGGACGGCGGCCGCACGATGGTCTGCGAGCGCGACCCCCTGACCGGCAGCGCCGAGTGGGTCGCCACGGGCCGTCCGGAGAACACCCTGACCGGCACCAGCTTCCGCGCGGGCGCCGGCACCTGGGGCCCCTACATGCGCCGCATGCTCGACGAGTCGTACACCACGCGCTTCGCGGGCCACTGGGTGTTCGAGGGCACCGGCCTGACCGACGGCGACAAGTTCGGCCAGGGCAGCCTCGGCTACGAGACCGACGCCGCCGAGTTCGAGGAGGTCGCCGGGGTGCCGAGGGTGACCGCGCGGGACGGCACGCCGTCGTCGTTCGTCGTGCTGGCCACCGCCGACCTGCGGCACTGGAGTGCCTACGGCCAGGGCGGCATGGCCACGATGGGCGTGTTCACCAGCGGCGCGGGCACCGTGTTCAACGCCGCCACCATCAACTGGGGTAACACGCTGCACGATCCGGTGGTCGAGCGCGTCACCAGGAACGTGCTGGACCGGCTGTCCGCTGCGCCGTCGCCGCGCTGGGAGGTCATCGGGGCCGCCGCCGACATCCGCGCCATGGCCGTGCTGGGCCGTACGCTGCACGCGGTCGACGCCCACGGCACGCTGCTGGCGCGCGAGTTGTGCGGGCAGAACCTGGCCTGGCAGCCGGTGCGTTACGTCGGCGAGCTGCGCGCGCTGGCCGTGCCGCGTGAGGCGGCGGGCGGCATCGGCGTCGAGCTGCTCGGGCTGTCGGCGGCCGGACGGCTGGTCAGCCTCGACCGCGGCGACCTCGGGCCCGCCCCCGAGGGGGCCCTGGCGCTGGCCGTGGCCGACAACGCCTTCCACGTCGCCACCGACCGCGACGAGTTGTGGAGCCTGACTTTCGGCGAGCGGACCTGGCGCCCGGCCGGTCCCGCCTCCGGTGCGCGGTGCCTGTCCGCCATGAACGGACGGCTCTACGCCGCCGACGCGGCGGGAGACGTGCACACCATGATCCCCGGCGGTACCTGGGAGCCGCTCGGGCTCCAGGCGCCCGGCGAGGTGTTCACCACCTGCGCCGGGCGCCTGGTCAGCGCCGGACGGTCGGAGCCTCTGCGGTGGCGGACGGTCCGCCTGCCCGGGCACTGATCTCCTGGTAGCCGATGAGGTCGTCCGGCGGCGAGTCGGGCACCTCCTCGTCGAAGCGGGCCAGCGTGCGCGCCCGCAGCGCCACCAGCACCACGATCGTGATCGCCAGCGCGAGCAGCAGGTACATCAGGCCGATGCCGCGCCCCGGCCCCGTGCCGATGACCGCCCCCACGCTGCCGGCCAGCGCTCCCCCTGGCGCCATCAGGGGCTCCACCAGCGCCGTGCCGAACGGCGCCACGAGCCCGAACCCGATCGGCAGCGTCGACCAGGCGATCATCGTGTTCAGCGCGAACACCCGGCCGTGGTAGCGGCGCGGCACCTTCACCTGGACGATCGTGGCGTAGATGCCGTTGACCGTGGTGAGGGCGAACGACAGGCCGAACGCGCCGACCGCGACCACCCACAACTCGGCGCGCAGGCCCGTCACCAGCGCGGCCGCCGCCAGCCCGAGCACCGAGAGCAGCATGCCGCGCATGCGCCGCCGCCGCGGGCCGCCCCAGATCGTCAGCACCAGGCCGCCGAGGAAGGCTCCCAGGCCGCCCGCGAACGCCGCCCTGCCCACGTCCGCGAGTGTGGCGAACCCCAGCACGAGCGGGGTGACCAGGACGAACAGCGGGGAGAGGAAGACGTTGAGCACCGTGAAGAAGAGCACCATGTCGCGCAGGCCGCGCACGCCCCACGTGAAGCGCCAGCCGCCGGCGATCTCGGCGCCCAGCGTCTCGCGCCTGCGCGCCGCCATCGCCTTGGGGAAGCGGATCATCAGCAGCGTGCCGATGGCCAGGGTGTAGGAGACCACCTCGATGGCGAGGATGCCCTCCAGGCCGATCAGCGCCACCAGGCCGACCGCGATCAGCGGGACGAGCAGCTGGGAGGTGCCGGTGACCAGTTGCACGATGCCGTTGGCATGGCCCAGGTAGCGCTTGGGCACCAGCTGCGGCACCGCCGACTGGTAGGCCAGGCGCTGGAAGGTGAGCGCCACCGACAGCAGCGCCAGCAGCGGGTAGACGTGCCAGAGCTGCAGGTTGCCGGTCCACAGCAGGACTCCGAGCACCAGCTGGGTGGAGCCCGCCGCGGTGCTGCCGGCGAGCATGACCGTGCGGCGGTCGTAGCGGTCGACGACCGCCCCGGCGATCGGCGCCACCAGCGTGCCGGGCACCAGCGCCAGCACGGAGAAGAGCGCGAAGCTCACCAGCGAGCCGGTGGTCGTGTAGATCCAGATCGGAACGGCGAACTCGGTCAGGGCCGCGCCGATGATCGAGATCAGCTGGCCGGCGGCGACGGCGGAGAAGCGCCGCATGGTCGGCTCGGGACCGGCCTGCGCGTTCGCCTGCTCGGAGACCCCCTCCACCCACCATGTGGAGCGCGGGATCCGCTCCCACTCGTGGTGGGTCCTGGTGACGATCTGGGCCAGCTCGGCCGCCCGGTACTTCAGGTAGTAGTGCCCGGCCTCGTCGAGCACGACGAGCGCCGTGCGCTCGGCGATGCGGTGCCACTCCCGGAATCGTTCCTGGTAGTAGTCGGTGGCGGGGTCGCGCTCGCCGACGACGGAGATCACCGGGGCGCGCAGGCGTATCGGGTCCTCCTCGAACAGGCGGGTGAAGTACTCCTCCGCCTCCTTGGTGCCACGCCGCTGGTTGTCGATGAGCAACTGCAGCTCGGCCTGGTCCAGCCCGTCGGTGTCGAGCCCGGCGGCGCGCAGGCCGTTGGCCCAGTGCTGGTCGCCCTGGAGTTTCTCGATCGCCTCGGTCACGCGGCGCAGGCCCTTGCGCGGCCGGGCGAAGGGGAAGACGCCGCCCAGGTAGACCGCGTCCACGTCACGTCCGGCAGCCTCCAGCCGGCGGGCGATCTCGACCGTCAGCATCACGCCGAGCCCGCAGTGGCCGTAGAGCGACAGCGGTCCGCGTACGTGTTCCAGGATCTCGGCCGCGCACCGCTCGGCGATCTCCTCGACCGCGGTGGCCTGCTCGTGCGCGCCGAGCTCGTGCCCGGGCACCGTCACGGTGTACAGGGCGTGCCCGGCCGGCATCTCGTCGGCCAGCGGCTGGTAGATGGCCGCGCTGCCGCCGCTGTAGGGGATGCAGACGACGCTCGCGGTCGCCTTCTGCTCCCGGGTGAGCCGGTGGACCAGCCGCCCCGAGTCGGCGGTCTGCGACAGCGCGGCCAGGCCTCGCACGGTCGGATGCTGGAACAGGTCGAGGATGGTCACCGGGCGCGGCAGGCGCCGCTTGAGCCTGGCCACCACCTGCGCCGCCAGCAGCGAGTGCCCGCCGAGGTCGAAGAAGTCGTCGTGCGCCCCGACCCGCTCCAGCCCGAGCACCTCGGCCCAGACCTCGGCCACGGCCAGTTCCAGCTCGGTCGACGGCTCGACGAAGGCGGTCTCCTGGTCGGGCCGCTCCTCGTCGGGTTCCGGCAGCCTGGCCCTGTCGACCTTGCCGTGCGACTTGAGCGGCAGCTCGTCCAGCCAAACGTAGCGGACCGGGATCATGTAGTCGGGCAGCGTACGGCCCAGCCGGGCGCGCAGCTCGCTGACGCTCAGGCGCTCCCCGGTCAGGTAGCCGACCAGCCGGTCGCCCCTGAGCTCGACCACGGCCTGCTCGACCTCGGGCAGCGCCGACAGCGCCACCTCGATCTCGCCCAGCTCCACGCGGTGGCCGCGGACCTTGACCTGCAGGTCGCGGCGGCCCAGGAAGCACAGCTCCCCGGTCGGCAGCCAGCGGCCCAGGTCGCCGGTGCGGTAGAAGCGCTCGCCGTCGAGCTCGACGAACTTCTCGGCGGTCAGCTCCGGCCTGCCGAGGTATCCGCGGGCCAGGCGGTCGCCGCCCAGGTGGATCTCGCCGGTGGCGCCGATCGGCACGGGCCTGCCCGCGGCGTCGAGCACGAGCACCCGCGCGCCGGGCAGCGGCCGGCCGATGGGCAGGGCGGGCTCGGTCTCGTGGCCGGTGACCTCGTGGGTGGTGATGCCGACGGTCGCCTCGGTGGGGCCGTAGTGGTTGATCACCCTGGTCCTGCGGGACAGCTCCCCCGCCCAGGCGCTGCGCGAGGCCTCGCCGCCGAGGATCAGCAGCTTGCGCGGCAGCCGCTGGTCTCCCGTGGACAGCAGGGAGGCCAGGTGGGAGGGGGTCAGCTTGAGGTAGTCGGCCTCGGGCAGCTCCTGGGTCTGCGGGTCGAGCAGCTGGAGCGTGCCGCCGGTCAGCAACGACAGGTAGAAGATCGTGATGCCGAAGTCGAAGGCGAGCGACTGCATCAGCGCGAACCGCGAGCCCGGCTCGACGCCGAAGCGTTCGCGGACCCCGGCCAGGTAGGTGAGGATCTGCCGGTGCTGCACCGCCACGCCCTTGGGCCTGCCGGTGGTGCCCGAGGTGTAGATCACGTAGGCGAGGTGGTCGGGCGTGGTGCCTGGGTCGCGTAACTCGCCGTCCTCGCCCGTCACGTCGGTCAGCACGGTGACCGCGCCGGAGTCCTCGACCAGGTAGTCGAGCCGTTCCTGCGGCAGTTTGGGGTCGAGCGGCACGTAGGCGCCGCCCGCCTTCAGCACGCCGAGCAGCGCGACCGCGATGTCGACCGACTGCTCCAGCAGCACGCCGACCCGGACGTCCGGGCCTACGCCGCGGCGCTGCAGCGCCACCGCCAGCCGGGTCGCGCGCCGGTCGAGCTCGCTGTAGGTGAGCTCGTCGCCGTCGCATGTGACGGCGACGCCCTCGCCCGGCTGGAGCACCTCGTGCAGCAGCCGTGCCTGGAGCGGGCGCACCTGCTCGCCGCGGCTGAAGGAGTCGATGAGCTCCAGCTCGCCGTCGTCCATCACCTCCAGCTCCGACAGGCGGGCCCGTGGGTGCTCGGCGATCGAGCGCACGAGCGTCTCGAAGCGCCTGGCCAGGCGCTCGGCGCTCTCGCCGGTGAACAGGTCGGTGCTGTAGGTCAGCGAGCCCGTCAGCTCCTCGCCCGTCTCGAACAGGTACAGGCACAGGTCGGCCCGGGTGCTGGTGATCGGGACGTCGACCGCCTCGACGTCACCCGCCCTGTCGAAGTTCTGCAACGCGAAGATGGCCTGGCAGATCGGCGAGCGGCTGACGTCGCGCGGCACGTTGAGCTCGGTGACCAGCCGCTCGAACGGCAGGTCCTGGTGCGCGTAGGCGTCCAGGGCCGATTCCTTGACCTGGGTGAGCAGCTCCTCGAAGGTGGGGTCGCCGGCCAGGCCGGCCCGCATCACGAGGGTGTTGACGAACATCCCGACCACGCCGTCGAGCTCCGGCAATCCGCGCCCGGCCACCGGGGTGCCGACGGCGAAGTCGTCCTGCCCGGTCAGCCGGCCCAGGAGCACCTGGAAGGCGGTGAGCAGGGTCATGTACGGCGTGGCGTGCGCGCGTGCGCTCACCGCCGCCAGCCTGGCGACCACGTCGGCGCCGATCCGCACCGGGGTGGCGGCTCCCGCGTCCCTGCGCACCGCCGGGCGCGGCCGGTCGGTGGGCAGTTCCAGCGGCGGCACGTCGCGCAGCCGCTCCCGCCAGTAGGCGACCTCCCTGCCGTAGTCGCGCCCGGCCTCCCAGATCGCGTAGTCGCCGTAGCCGATCGGCAGTTCCGCCATCGGCCGCCGGTCGTAGCAGGCGAGCAGGTCGCGCATGACGATCTCGGCCGACCAGCCGTCGACGACGATGTGGTGGGCCTTGAGGAGCAGCAGGTGGTCGTCGGGCGCGAGCCTGACGAGCAGGACCTGGAGCATCGGGTCCTCGGCCAGGTCAATGGGGACCGCCAGCTCGGCCTCGGCGAGCTGGAGCCCTTCCTCCAGGCTCGCCGCCCTGCGCACCTTCAGCGCGGGGTTGTCGGGCTCGCGCAGTACCAGGCTGGGCCTGCCGTCGTCGGTGGCGCGGAAGTTCATGCGCAGCGCCTCGTGCCTGGCCAGCAGCCGGACCAGCGCCACGCGCAGGTCCTGCTCGTCGATCGGGCGGCGCAGGCGCACCAGCGAGGGGACCACGAAGGCGGTCGAGCCCGGCTCGTACTGGTCGAGGAACCACAGCCGCTCCTGGGCGTGCGCGAGCGGCGGCGCGACGCCTTCGGGACGCGGCTCGATCGTCCGTGTCTCGCGACGGCGCAGACGCTGGGCCAGCAGCGCCCGCTTGGCTTCTGTGAGCGTCATGAGACCTCGTTCTTCAGCGCGCTCAGGAAGAGCGCCGCGTCACGGCCGTTAATCAGCCGGTGGTCGTAGGCCAGGCCGACGTCGGCGACCATGCGCTCGCCTTCCTGCCTGGCGGCGGGCAGGGCCAGCGCGGCGACCTGGCCGGGGAAGACGAACGGGATCGCCATGATTACGTCAGGCTCGGTGTGGAGGGTCAGGGTGATGGTGGCCCCGGTCAGCTCGGCGCCCTTGAACTCGCCCTTGCTCGCGGCCACGCGGTAGCGCATGAGCGTGACGGCCAGCTCCTTGACGGTCAGGCTCGCCGGGTCGCGCACGACGGGTACGTAGAGGCCCTCGCCCAGGTCGAAGGTGACGCCGACGTGCGGCGTGGGTGACGGGAGCGCGTGGTCGCCGTCGAGGGTGGCGAAGAACAGCGGGAAGCGGGGGTGCAGGGCGGCGATGGCGTGCACGAACAGCTCGGCCAGGCCGACGGGCCTGCGCACCTGCTGGGTGAGCTCCTCGGCCCTGGCCAGCGCCTGGCCGACGTCGAAGCGCATCACCGTGTAGGCGGCGGGGATGGTCTGGTGCGACATGGAGACGGCCCTGGCGACGGCCCGCTGCACGCGCGTCAGCGGCAGGCCGCCGGCGGCGGAGGCGGGCGCCGGGCTCCGGCGTCCGGCCACCTCCTCCACGTGCGAGCGCTTCACGACGGCGACCCCGAGCCCGGCGATCTCCGCCTCCGTCACGCCCAGCTCGGCCATCAACGCGCGGGCGGGTTCGGTGATCAGCACGCCGTCACCGGAGGCCGCCACCGGGGCGGGCGCGGCGGAACCCCCCAAGGTGACCCGCCCGAGCACGGCGCCCGGCTCGCACCAGGCCCCCTCCTTCACCTCGTGCACCAACACCCCGTCGCCCGGCGACTCCAGGTCGGTGGCCGCCTTGGAGCTCTCCACGACCGCCACCACCTCCCCGGCCCGCACCTCGGCGCCGTTCTCCACGACCCACTCCACCAGCAGGTACTCGGTGTCGTTCGGGTTGAGCCTGGGAACCAGCAGTTCACCCACGGAGGACCTCCAGTACGGCCGTGCCGATCGTCTCCTCGTTCAGCAGCACCTCGCGTTCGAGGTGCAGGGCGGCGGGGATCACCCCGTCGCGCGAGTGCGCCACCGCGACGGGCCTGCGCAGCCGCCCCCACAACCGCTGGTGCAGCTGGTGGGCGACCTCGCTCCCCCACGTCCCGCCCGCGGTGCTCTCCTCGGCGACCACGACCGCGTCACCGAGGTAGGGCAGCAGCGCGTCGACGTCGAGCGGGTAGAGCCGCGACGGCACCAGCAGCCGGCACGAGAGCTCCTGCTCCATCAGGAGCGTCCGCATGGCGGCCATGGCCCGGTGGGCGACGCCGCCGGGGGCGATCACGACGCACTCGGGCGCGTCGTCGAGGTCGACCACGGCCAGCTCGCCGTCGAGCCGGACGCGGAAGATCGGGTCGGCCTCGTGCATGCGCCGCGTGTAGAGGACCTTGTCCTCGAAGAGGATGCCCGGCTCCCCGCGCGACAACATCGACCGCAGCACGAGCGTGTTGTCGTGGAAGGGCGACATCTCGTACAGGGACAGGCCGGGCAGGCCGATGAAGTGTTTGTGCAGGCTCTGGCTGTGCGTCGGGCCGTAGCCGCGCCCGCCTCCCATGGGCGCGCGCACGATGAGCCGCAGCGGCAGCGGCCTGCCGTACATGGACACGGACTTGCTGGCGAAGTTGCACAGCTGGTCGAAGGCGAGCGCGACGAAGTCGCCGAACATGATCTCGACGACGGCGGTGTCGCCGGCGAGCGCGAGCCCGCCCGCGACCCCGGTGATCGCGCCCTCGCTGATCGGCGTGGACAGGACCCGGCCGGGGAAGCGTGTCGACAGGCCGCGGGTGGCCTTGAACGCTCCGCCGTACGGGTCGGTGACGTCCTCGCCGAGCAGGTAGGCGCGCGGATCGTCGGCGAGCAGCCCGTGCAGGGCCAGGTTGAGGTTCTCCACTACGCGCATGGCCGGGCCGACACCTCTCCGACGATCTGCTGGATGCGCGCGCGGGCCGCCTGGTCGGCCTGGCCGCCCTCGTGGAGGGGGTACCAGTCGTGCTTGCGTGCCAGCGCGAGGGTCTCGGCGTCGCGCGTGTCGTCGCCCTTGCTGTGCGGGCCGACCCGGTGGGTGACGAACTCGACGACGGCCGGGCGGCCGGTACGCACGGCGGCGACGGTCTCGGCGACGTCGTCACGGATCTCGTCGATCACCGTGGAGGTCACCAGGCGGTGCTCGATGCCGAAGGCGGCGGCCCGGCCGGAGATGCTGCCGGCCAGTTGCTGCTCGGTCGGCGTCGACTGGGCGATGCCGTTGTTCTCCACGACGACCATCAGCGGCAGCTCCCACAGGGCGGCCAGGTTGAGCGCCTCGTAGACGGCGCCCTCGCCCCAGGTACCGTCGCCGATGTAGGCGCAGGCCAGCCGGCCGCTGCCCTTCAGGTGCAGGGCCACCCCGGCGGCGACGGGCAGGCTCTGCCCCTGGATGCCGGTCGACAGGTAGGTCTCGCGGTACAGGTGCTGGCTGCCGCCCACCCCGCCGCAGACGCCGCCCCGCCTGCCCATGATCTCGGCGAGCAGGCCGTGGAAGTCGCGGAACCTGGCCAGGTAGTGGCCGTGGCCGCGGTGGTTGCTGAAGACGTGGTCGTCCTCGCGCAGCAGCGGCCCGAGGGCCACAGGCACGTACTCCTGCCCGAGGCAGGTGTGCGTGGTGCCGTTGAGCTCGCCCCGGTCGAACAGGTCCAGCAGGGCCAGCTCGAAGTGCCTGATGAGCAGGAGCAGTTCGAGATCGTCCTCAGCGGGCATGGGCGAGCACCCCGGCGATGGTGGGGTTGTCGAAGAAGTCGTCCAGCTCGACCTTGACGCCCAGCCGCTTGTCCATCCTGGCGATGATCTGGGTGATGGTCAGCGAGTGCCCGCCCAGGTCGAAGATGTCGTCGTCGTCGAGCACGGGCGAGATGCCGAGCACCTCCTCCCAGATCTGCCTGACCTGCTCGGTCAGCTCGCTCGCGGCGGCGGGCGCGGCCTGCTCGGCCACGACGGGCGAGGACGTCGTGCGGGTCTCGAAGCCGACGAGCTCGCCCAGGGCCCGGCCGGGGTCGGCGGCGACGAGCGCGGCGAGGTCGGCGGCCAGCCGTGGGCCGTCCACCTCGGGCAGGTGCCGCAGGCTGATGCGCAGTCCCGAAGCGCTGTCGACGCACTGCAGGTGGACGGCGCCGCGGACGGCGTGGTTGAAGACGGTCCAGTCGACCTCGGCCGTGACGCCCACGAAGGCGGGTTCCGGCTCGGTCCTGCGGCGGTAACTCACCGACACCGGGGTCAGGGCCGCGTGCGGGCGCAGGTGGGGGACGGCCGCCGCGAGCGGCACGGCGCGGTGGCGGTAGATCTCCCGCAGGGTGGCGCGCAGCCCGGTGGCGAACTCCAGGAAGGTCTGCTCGGGCCGCGGGCTGGAGGCGACGGGCAGCTCGGTGACGAACGATCCGATGGTGTCGTGGGTGTCGGAGGTCCTGGTGGACAGGTCGATGGCGGTGACGACGTCGGCGTTGCCGTACCCGCGCAGCAGCACGTGCAGCGCGGCGAGCAGGTGCTCGAAGCGCGACAGCCCGGCGATCGCGGGCGGATCGAGGGTGATCTCGGTGGCCAGCGCGCGGCCCGCGTGCCTGGCCGTGTACGGCACGCCCTGCACGACGGTCTCGCCCGGCTCGTTCCAGCGCTCGGCCCAGAACGCGGCCGCGCGCGAGACCTCGAGCTCCTGCGCGTAGCAGGAGGCCAGGTCGCGCAGGAGGATCTCCTTGGACAGCCCGTCGAAGACGACGTGGTGGGCCACGAACAGCAGGGTCCGCCCGAACAGGGTGAAGCGTGACAGCGGCCCCTTGTCCAGGTCGAACGGCTCGCGGATCAGCGAGTCGTCGAGCTCGCCCTCCGCGCTCTCGATGGAGGGCCTGCCGCCGGGCACGAGCACGAGGCGGTCGCCGTCCTCGCGCAGCGCCCCCGCCAGAGCCGGATGCCTGCGGACCAGGGCCGCGCAGGCGCGTAGCAGCGCCGCGGAGTCCAGGTCGTCGCCGAACCGGACGACGAGCGGCACGTGGAAGGCCGATCCCGTCTCCGTCAACTGCTCGGTCACCCACATGCCCCGCTGGGCGAGCGAAGCCTCGATCATTGCAATGCTCCCAGGAGTTGACGCTTGTCGACCTTGCCGCCCCGGTTGCGGGGCAGTGCCTCGACCGTGTGCACCTGCGCGGGCACCTCGTGCGGGGCGAGCCGGTCTTTCAGGAAGAGCCGCAGGTCCTCCGCCGGAAGCGGAGCGCGGGTGACGATCACGGCGGCGATGGCGCGCCCGAGCACGGGGTGCGGTACGCCGAGCACGGCCGCCTCGACCACATCGGGGTGGGCGTAGACGGCCTCTTCGACACGGATGGTGGAGACCTTGAACGCGCCGGACTTGACGACGTCGCTCTCCCGGTCCACCAGGAACAGGTAGCCCTCGTCGTCGAGGTAGCCCAGGTCTCCCATGCGCACCCAGCCGTCGCGGAAGACGTCGCTCGCGGGGTCGCCGTAGTAGGCGCGCGGGACGGTGGGTGAGCGCATCCACACCTCGCCCGTCTCGCCGGGCGCGGCGGGTGCGCCGCCGGAGGTGGCGATGCGGACGCCGCCTCCGGCGACCGCCCTGCCGACGCTGCCGGGACGTTCCGGGTCGAACATCATGATGGTCTGGGCGGGCGCCGCCTCGGTCGAGGTGTAGTAGTTGGTGATCGCCGCCCGGGGGAAGGCCGCCGTCAGCCGCTGGGCGATCGGCCCCGGCAGCGGAGCGGCGGCGGAGCCCAGGAGCAGCACGCTCGACAGGTCGTGCCGTTCGTGCACACCGGCGTTGAGCAGCTCGATCGCCATCGCGGGCACCAGGAAGACGGTGCCCGCGCGGTACGACTCGATGAGCGCCCCGAACCGGCCGGGCGTGAAGCGCGGCAGTGTCACCACCGCGGGGCTGGCGTCGACGGCGGACAGCAGCATGGTCTGGCCCGCGTTCGTGCCGATGGGGAAGGCGTGGGCCAGGTGCCGGGAGTGGGCGAAGGGCCGCCGCTTGCCGCCCATGCCGTAGGCCAGGTTGGCGTGCGTGGCCACGACTCCCTTGGGCCGCCCGGTCGTGCCGGAGGTGTAGAGGATCTGCGCCCGGTCGCGGGCGGCGAGCCTGGGCAGTTCGGCGGGTGGGGCCGCCGCACTGCCCAGGTGCCAGCCGCCGCTGTAGGGCACGGCGCCGTGCACCACGCCCACCGCACCGCAGTCGCGCAGCACGAGGTCGAGGTCGGCGGCGGCCAGCCGGTCCGACAGCGGCACGGCCACGGCCCCCGCGCGCAGGACCGCGCAGAAGGCCACGGCGTAGTCGGTCCACTCCGCGGCGGAGAACAGCAGTCCGACCCGATCGCCGGGACGTACGCCCCGCTCGATCAGGCCGGCGGCGGCCTCGCCCGAGCGCGAGGCCCATGCGCCGAAGGTGAGCTCTTCCCGACCGTGGACGATCATGGCCGTGCGGTCGGGTTCCCGCTGGGCGCGGGCGACGAGTAAGTCGGGGACGGTCAGGTTCACCCGGGCACTCCAGGGAAGAACAGACAGGAAACTTTCCTATTTATTTTGCAAGTCTTACATGATCACCAAACGCGGCGCAAGGTTCCGGCCCGATACGCTCTCGCCGTGATGAAGGCGATCGGCGAAGGCTGGGACAACACCGTCCACGAACTCGACGGCGGCCTGCTGGCCCGCGTCGGCAAACGCCCAGATCCCGAGGCGACGCGCCGCGAGGTCGCGCTGCTCGACGCGCTCGCGCCGATCTCCCCGCTGCCGGTGCCGCGCGTGGTCGACAGCGACCCCGCCCGGGGGCTGATCGTCTACCACCGGCTCGCGGGCACGCCCCTGGCCGAGCACCCGGCCGCCGACCCGCGCCGCCTGGCCGAGACCCTGGGCGCCTTCCTGAGCGTGCTGCACACCTGCCGCATCGAGCATCCGCGCTTCACCCCGACGATGGGCGAGCAGCTCGACGCGGCGGCGGCGCAGTTCGAGGAGGTCGCCGGCCGATTCCCGGGCCGGGCCCGCGTGCTCGTCGAGTCGTTCCTCACCCAGCCGCCGCCGGGCGAGCCGGAGCACGAGGCGCTGTGCCACAACGACCTGGGCGACGAGCACATCCTGCTGCTCGGCGACGAGGTCACCGGGGTGATCGACTGGACCGACGCCCTGGTGGCCGATCCCGCCCGCGACTTCGCGCTGCTCTACCGCGACCTCGGGCCCGGCTTCAGCGCGCTGCTGGCCGCCGCCTACACACCCGACCGCGATCCCGGATGGGACGCACGCGTCGCCTTCTACGCGCGCTGCGCGATCGTCGGCGACATCGCCTACGGCCTGCGCACCGGCGAGCGGCGCTACGCCGAGGAGGGCCTGGCGCTCCTGGAGCGCACGATGGCGTGAAGAAGACCCGGCGCTCCGGGCAATCAGCAGCGAACGTTCCCGAGAAAGGCGACGGACGCATGCCCCCTGACCTGCGCACGAGCGACGCGTCGATCATCGCCAGGTCACGGGCGGAGCCCGAGTGCTTCGCCGAGATCTTCGACCGCTACTTCCCCGCGATCCACCGCTACGCGGCCGTCAGGCTGGGATCCGCCGCCGCCGACGACGTGGCCGCGGAGACATTCCTGGCCGCCTTCGACCAGCGGCACCGCTACGACCCGGCCTGGCCGCAGGCACGGCCCTGGCTGTACGGCATCGCCACGAACCTCATCGGCCGCCACCGCCGCAGCGAGCTGCGTCTCTACCGTGCGCTGAGCCGTACGGCGGAGCGCGAGGCCGATGACGGCCACGCGGACCGGGTGGCGGAACGGGTCAGCGCCGAGCAGCTCACCCCGGCGCTCGCGCGCGGCCTGGCCGCCCTGGGCAAGGGCGACCGCGACGCCCTGCTGCTGGTCGCGTGCGCCGAGCTCAGCTACGGCGAGGTCGCGGCGGCCCTCGGCATCCCCGTCGGCACCGTCGGATCCCGTGTCAACCGTGCCCGGCGCGTGCTGCGCTCGGCGTTGTCCGTCCCGGACGAAAGGTAGGCCCCTCATGGACGAGATTCAGCTGCTGCGCCACCGGCACGACGCCCAGCCGGGCCCTTCCCCCGAGGCCACGCGGGCGGCGCGCGTCCGGCTGACCGGCCGGATCTCGAGGTCTCACGCCGCGAGGCCGAGGCGGCCCTTCCTCCTGATCATGGCAGCGGCGGCGCTGGCCACGGCCGCGGCGGCGATCCTCGTGGCCAGGCCGGACCCCGGCCTCCCGCGCAGGCCCGGGGCCGCCACCCCTGCGGTCACCACGACACCGACCCTGCGGCCTGTCTCCAGCGCCGAACGGCTGGCACTCGGCGCCGCCGCCAAGGCCGCCGGCGCTCCCGCCGAGCCCACGGGGCCGTGGGCCTACACCAAGCTCATGGTCCGCCTCCAGGACGGCCGGACCGCCACTCAAGAGCTGTGGAGGCGGGTGGACGACTCCGCCTTCGCCGTGATCGAGAACGGCGAGCTGCGCACCATCAAGGGCTCGGAGTTCGAGGTGACCTATGGCTTCCTGCTGTCGCTGCCCACCGATCCGGCGGCCCTGCTGGAGCGCTCCTACACCGCCATCGACGAACGGGAGGCCAGGCTGAAGCGGAAGATCACTCCCGAGGAGCGCGACCTGTTCACCTTCCAGCACCTGGCGATGGGGATGCGCGAGTCGGTGCTGCCAGAAGGCCTTCGGGCGGCGATCTACGGCGCCATGGCGAAGATCCCCGGCGTGCGCTACTCCGGCCGCTCGGCCGATCTCGCCAAGCGCAAGGGCGTGACGCTCCGGCTCGGCGGCGAGGAGATCTTCGTCGATCCCGGCTCCTATGCGTACCTGGGCTATCGCAGTCGAGCCGGCGACCGGCTCCTGAACTGGGACAGCCTGCTGCTGGGGAGGTTCGTGGACCGGGCGGGCGAGCGCTAGAAGGGCACCGGGCCGTGGAGCGCGTGGGCGGCGCCGGTCGACAGCGCCCAGTAGCGGTCGCCGTAGGACCAGTGCCACCACTCCGTGGGGTAGTTGACCAGGCCGGCGGATTCGAGCGCCGAGGCGAGGATCTTGCGGTGCTGCCTGGCCTCACCCGAGATCGAGAGCGCGTCGGTGTAGCAGGCGCCGTCGCTCTCCTCCGGGGTGGCGTTGACGGGCGTGCCCATGTCGTACTCCGCCCCGTCGGGCGAGCACAGGGTCAGGTCGACGGCGGCGCCCGCGGTGTGCGGCGCCACCGCGACCGGGGAGACGTAGCGGCTGGCCATGGTGGCGATCTCGGCGGGCGGGCGGCCGGGGTAGGTCGCGCGCAGCGTCGCGGAGTAGGAGTCGAAGATCTCCTGCTGGGTGGCGATGGGCCGGTAGCCCTCGATGATCAGCAGGTGGAAGCCGGACGGCAGGCGGCGCTCGGCGCGCTCCAGCCGGGCCAGGAGGCCGCTGCGCAGGTGGGCGTAGGCGCCGGCCGGGTCGGCCAGCCGGGAATCGACCCGCAACCGGCCGCGAGCGTCGGCCAGGGGCTCTCCGGATTCCGAGACCGGGATGGCCGCCACGCGAGGGTCGGAGATCAGCACGATGTCGTCCCGCATGGGACCTCATTCTCACACGGTGTCGGAGAAGACCTGCTCACGGGCCTGCTCAAGGGCGGCGACGAGCGCGCCGCGCAGCACCGGATTGCCCGCCACGCGGGTCGCCTGGACGCTGGGCCGGCTCGGGCAGACGCGGGCGACGGCCTGCTCGACCATCGCGGCCAGGATGGGGCCGCCCGCCTTGCCGACGTCGCCGCTGAGCACGACCAGGCCGGGGTCGAGCACCACCGCGACGGCGGCGACCCCGACGGCCAGGCGGGTGGCGACGTCGTCGAGGTAGGCGGTGGCCTCGCGGGCGACGGCCGTGCGGATCTGCTCGGGGACGGTGCGGCCGGGGATGCCGTGGGCGGCGGCCAGCCCGCCGAGCGCCTCGTTGCCGACGAGGCGCTGGAAGGAGCCGGAGGTGGGACGGCTGACGTCGGTCGGCAGGGGTTCGCCCGGCACCGGTAGCCAGCCGATCTCGCCCGCGCCGCCGGTGATGCCGCGGTGCAGCCTGCCGCCGAGCATGACGCCCAGGCCTTGGCCGACGCCCGCCCAGATGACGACGAAGTCGTCCTGGCCGATGCCGGCGCCGTAGCGGTGTTCCGCGAGGGCGACGAGGTTGACGTCGTTCTCGATGATGACGGAGGCGCCGAGGGTGCGGCGCAGGCTCGCCAGCACGCCGACGTGCCAGCCGGGCAGGTCCATCGAGAAGCGCACCTCGCCGGTGCGGGGGTCGACGACGCCTCGGGTGCCGATGACGAAGGATCGCAGCTGCGATTGCGCGATCCTGGCGGAGTTGCAGGCGCGTTGAACCGCGTTCAGGACGGCCTTGACCGGATCTTTACCGTCTAGCGGGTCGACTGTGACCTCGACAACGATTTTACCTGTGATGTCCGCCACACCGACGGTGATCGATTCAGGCAGAATATCGAGGCCTGCGACGTAGGCACTGGAGGGAACGACGCCGTAGAGCGCGGCATTGGGGCCACGGCCTCCGGCGCGCTCGCCCGTGACCTCGACCAGTCCTCGCTCCTCCAGTCGCGCAAGCAGCTGACCTGCGGTTACCTTGGAGAGGCCGGTGAGTTCACCCAACTCGGCACGGGTCAGCGGACCATCCGACAAGAGGAGTTCGAGGGCGCTGCGGTCGTTGAGCCTGCGCAGCAACCGGGGTGTCCCGGGGCTCTGGGCCACCACTCGGCCCCCCTCTCGTCACGATCGGCTAACGACTTGTTTCTTTTAAGAAAGTTTCTTGTTAGTTTAGCAGCAGTCAGCCAGACTGACGATCAGCCAGGTGCGGACCCCGCGGCCCGGCACCCCCATAGACGCAACCCCGACGCGTTGAAGCCGGGAAGGGAGAACCCTAGTGAGGATCTCGAGAATCACGGCCACCTCGGTGACCACGGCGGCCCTCGCGCTGGGCCTGGCCGCATGTGGTTCCGGCGGCGGCACCACCACCCAGGAGACGAAGGCGCCCGACGCCGGCGCCTCCAGCGCCGCCCCGGCCGGCAAGCAGTTCGCCGGTAAGACCATCACCGTCTGGCGCCTCGGCGAGCCGACCGACCCGAAGATCCAGAAGTACTCGGACGACCTCGAGAAGCGTTTCGAGGAGGAGACCGGCGCCACGGTCAACGTCCAGTGGATCCCGTGGACCGGCATCAACGACCGCTGGACCACCGCCGCCGCCGGCGGCGAGGGCCCGGACGTCACCGAGATCGGCAACACCCAGGTGCTGGAGTGGCAGGCGCAGGACGCGCTGCTCCCCATCACCGACGTGGTCGAGGGCAACCCCGACCTCAAGGGCATCCCCGCCGCTCAGTACGGCTACGAGACGGTGGACGGCGACATCTACGCCCTGCCGTGGGGCGGCGGCACCCGCGCCGTCCTGTACCGCAAGGACTGGTTCGACGAGCTCAAGATCGCTGAGCCGAAGAGCTGGGACGAGCTGGTCGCGGCGGCCAAGAAGATCCAGGAGGGCAAGGGCAAGGACGTCGACGGCTTCGCCTTCGTCGGCGGCACCGACGCCAACTACTCGCTCTCCCCGTTCGTCTGGTCCGCCGGCGGCGACTTCGCCGTCCAGGAGGGCGGCAAGTGGGTCGGCAAGCTCACCGACCCGGCCTTCAAGGAAGGCTTCCAGTTCTACACCGACCTGGTCGCCAAGCACGGCGTGAACGCCAAGTCCCGCCTGAACCTGGCCACGGACGCCATCCGCGCCCGCTTCGCCAACAACAAGGTCGGTATGTACATCACCGCTCCTTGGGACATCGGCACCATCGAGACCGAGAGCAAGGGCAAGGTCAAGAAGGACCAGATGGCCTTCTTCACCATCCCCGGCAAGGACGGCCAGGCGGCTCCGGCCTTCCAGGGCGGCAACGACATCGCCGTCTGGAAGGACTCCAAGGAGCCCGACGTCGCCAAGGCCTTCGTAGCGATGGCGGCCGGCAAGGAGTTCGGCACCCGCTACGCGATCGACGGCGGACTGCTGCCCTACTACGCCGAAGGCCTCCAGCAGGTCGCGTCCGACCCGGCTCTGGCTCCGTTCGCCAACGCCTTCTCCCAGTCGCGCGGCTTCCCGAACGACGCCAACTGGAACGAGGCCAGCGAGACCAAGGCCGTGCTCCAGAACGCGGCCCGCTCGGTCATCGAGGGCAAGAAGGACGTCGACACCGCCCTGGCCGACGCCAACAAGGAACTCGAAGAGATCCTCAACCAGTAATCATGTCTAACCAGACGTCAACGATCGCCCGCGGCGGAGGCAACCACTCCGCCGCGGGGCGGCGCCGCAAGCAGACGGGCCGCACTCCCAGGAAGAGCCTTCCGTCCTGGGTGATTCCCTACGCGCTTCTGTTGCCGGGCCTTCTGATAATCGCGGGCCTGTTGCTGTACCCGCTGTTCCAGATGATCGTGATGTCCACCCAGAAGGTGGGCCTGCGCGAAATCCGGCGCGGAACCCCGCCCGAGTCCGTGGGCCTGGGCAACTTCGAGACCATCCTCGACAACGACCTGTTCTGGTCGGCACTGCGCAACACCGTGCTGTTCGCCGTCTTCGCCGTCACCTTCACCCTGGTGGTCGGCACCCTGGTGGGCCTGCTCATCAACCGCCTGGGCAAGAAGATGTCCAAGCTGGTGATCGTCGGCTGCATGGCCGCGTGGGCGGTTCCCCCGGTCGCGGTCGGCGTCATCTGGCGCTGGCTGGCCGATGCCGACGCCGGCATCATCAACTGGTTCCTGAACCTGCTGCCGGACTGGCTGGCCGCCCCGCCGGACGGTCAGACCTCCTGGACCGGCTACCCCTGGCTGAACGACGTGCTGCCGATCTACGTGATCCTCACGATCGCCGTGGTGTGGCAGTCGTTCCCCTTCATCGCGGTGTCGGTGCTGGCCGGGCTCAAGAGCATCCCCAGTGAGCTGTACGAGGCCGCCAAGGTCGACGGCTCCTCGGCCTTCCGCACCTTCTGGAAGATCACGATGCCGCTGCTCAAGCCGGTCTTCGCGGTCCTGACGGTGCTCTCCATCATCTGGGACTTCAAGGTCTTCAACCAGCTGTTCATCCTCGCCGGCGGAACCACCAACCGCGAGGCGTTCAATCTGTCGATGTACGCCTACGCCGAGGCGTTCCGCAGCCCGCCCAAGATGGGCTCCGGCGCGGCGATCGCGGTGCTCCTGACCTTGATCCTGCTGGTCGTCACGGCCGTGTACGTGCGCCAGATCGTCAAGCAGGAGGACATCCGATGAACCCGCTGACCAGGCGCAGGATCACCAACGTCGCGCTCAACACCGCGGGGATCCTGGTGTTCCTGTTCGCGGTCTTCCCCGTCTACTGGATGGTGGCGACCGCCTTCAAGAGCAACAACCAGATCTTCACCACCGACTTCATCCCGTTCCCCACCGAACCGACGCTCGACCACGTCTCGCGGGTGTTCGACAAGGGTGTGGCCGGCAACTCGATCTGGGTCTACCTCAAGAACAGCGTGATCGTCGCGGTGTCGGCCGTCGTCATCGGCGCGGTGTTCTCGCTGCTGGCGGCCACCGCGGTGGCCCGCTTCCGCTTCAAGGGCCGGGTGCCGTTCCTCATCCTGCTCCTCGTGGCGCAGATGGTCCCGGCCGAGGCCCTGCTCATCCCGCTGTTCCTCAACCTGCAGCGGCTGGGCCTGTACGACCAGCTCTTCGGCCTCATCGTGGTCAACGTCGGCATGACGCTGCCGTTCGGCATCTGGATGCTCCGCACGTTCGTCGCCGCGGTGCCCAAGGAACTGGAGGAGGCCGCCTGGATCGACGGCGCCTCTCGCTTCACCACCTTCTGGAAGGTGCTCTTCCCGCTGGTCGCGCCGGGTCTGGTGGCCACCAGCATCTTCTCCTTCATCACCACGTGGAACGAGTTCATCTACGCCTTCACGCTGATGAAGGACTCCACGAGCTACACCATGCCCGTCGCCGTGCAGTACTTCTTCGGCCAGCGGGGCACCGACTGGGGCGGCATCATGGCGACCTCCACGCTGATGACCATCCCTGTGATCGGGTTCTTCCTCCTGGTCCAGCGGCGCATGGTCTCCGGCCTCGTCGCCGGCGCGGTGAAGGGCTAAATTCCGCACGTCCTGTACGGCTTGCGCCGGATCCATGGCGCAAGCCGTACCTCATGATGGGAAAAATCATGACTGATCGGGGGCTGCGTCGCTTGGCGGCGGGCACGCTACTGGCCGCGTTCCAGGGCACCACGGCACCCGAGTGGGTGCTGCGGGAGCTGGGAGCGGGGCTCGGCGGCGTGACGCTCTTCGGGTTCAACGTCGCCGACGCGACGCAGGTCAGCGAGCTCACCAGCACGCTCAAGGCCGCCGGCGACCCCGTCATCTCCCTCGACGAGGAAGGTGGGGACGTCACCCGTCTCGCCTACCACGTGGGTAGCCCGTACCCGGGCAACGCCGCGCTCGGCGCCGTCGACGACGTCGAGCTCACCAGGAAGGTCTACCGGGCGATCGGCTCGGAGCTGGCGGCGTGCGGCATCAACCTGGACATGGCTCCCGATGCCGACGTCAACACCGCCGACGACAATCCGGTGATCGGAACCCGCTCCTTCGGCAACGACCCGCACCTGGTGGCCAGGCACACGGTCGCCGCCGTGGAGGGGCTGCAGTCGGTCAACGTGGCCGCCTGCGTCAAGCACTTCCCGGGGCACGGCGCCACCCGCGTCGACTCCCACCTGTCGGTGCCCGTGGTCGACGTCGGCCTCGACGTGCTGCGCGAGCGGGAGCTCGTGCCCTTCCGCGCGGCCATCGCGGCGGGCGCCAAGTCGATCATGACCGCGCACGTGGCGGTCCCGGTCCTGACCGGGCCCACGCCCGCCACGCTCTCCGCCGAGGCGCTCACCACGCTGCTGCGGCAGGAGCTGGGCTACGACGGAGTCGTGGTCTCCGACGCCCTCGACATGCACGCCATCACCAAGAGCGTGGGCCTGGCCGGGGGCGCCGCGCAGTCGCTGATCGCCGGCGCGGACCTGCTCTGCCTGGGCCCCGTGCCCTCCTACGAGGACGTGCTGCAGGTCATCGAGCACGTCGCCGCGACCGTCCCGGCCGCGCGCCTGGAGGAGGCGGTGGCGCGGGTGGACGCGCTGCGGTCGTGGTTCACCGCGGGCTCCGGCGCGGCGGGCGAGCAGAACCTGGTCGGCCTCGACGCGGCACGCCGTGCCGTGCGGCTGTCCGGCGCCACCCGCCCCCTCGTCGACCCGCTGGTCATCGAGGTGGACACGCCCCCGACCATCGCGGTGGGCGACGTCCCGTGGGGGCTGAAGCTTCCGCAGGCCGAGACCGTGCGGATCAAGCCGGCGGAGGCGGACGCCGAGGCTCTGCTCGGCCGCGCGGCGCAGCGTTCGCTGGTGGTCGTGGTCAAGGACGCGCACCGCTACGCGGAGAGCCGCGCGCTCGTGTCGCGGCTGCTGTCGGCGCGTCCCGACGCCACCGTCATCGAGATGGGCCTGCCCATCTGGCGGCCCGACAGCGCCGCCTACATCGCGACGTACGGCGCGGCGCGCGCGAATGCGCAGGCCGCGGTGGAACTGCTCACAGCGTGACGTTCCATTCGTTTATTCGCTCTGGATACCGGCCGATCATCGTCATATACTGACCATGATTGAAATAGCAAGGAAACTTTACTATTCCTTGCCCGGTATCCAGGGAGGCGAAATGAACAACGCCGTCTACGACAAGCTGGATCTGTCCGTCCAGTGCACGTCCGACTGGAACACCCTCGTCGCGGACCTGCTCGAACAGTCCGGCGACCTCCCACTCGGCGATGACGAGAACGCGCCGGTGGCCTACTGGTGCTGCTGCTGAGAACGCGATTCCGGTGACCGTGAAAGCGGTCACCGGAATGTTCTTCGCCATGCTGAATAACATTGACTTCGCCGAGCGGCTGCTCGGCCCCTTTTCGGTTGTCGCGCGCCTGGGACCCGGCGCCAAATGCCGCGGATTCGACCGGATGGCATTCTGTTCCGCCGGTATGGAACCGGCGGTGGGAATCGGCCGATTACTCGACGACGACGCCCTGGCGCGCCGGATCGCGATCGCCGAGGCCGCCGAGCGCTACGCCGGGCTCCGTCCCCACCCCGCGACGATCACCGCGACCGCCGATGAGGTCGCCACCTTCGACCTCTCCCGTGTCCCCCTGTGCTCCCCCGAGGAGTACGGCCGCCGGGACTGCCCGCTCGAACCGCCCGACCCGTCCGTGCCGATCCGCTGGGTCGCCGGCACCGACCTGCACTCCGGCTCCCCCGCCTGGATCCCGGCGGTCATGGCCTGCTACGGGCTGCGGCCGGGCCCGGGAGAGCGGTTCGCCTGCCAGATCTCCACCGGGCACGCCGTCCACACCGACCGCGAAGCGGCCCTGCTGGCCGGGGTGCTGGAGGTGGTCGAACGCGACGCCATCGCGCTGGCCTGGCAGCTGCGGCTGCCCCTGCCCCCGCTGGAGGAGAGCGCCTACACGCGGGACGTGCGCTACCTGCTCGACCGCAGCGCCCGGCGGTTCCTGACCACCCACCTGTTCGACGCGACCACCGACCTGGGCGTGCCCACCGTGTGCGTGCTGCAGGCGGCGCCGCACGATCCCGCGATCGTGCACCTGCTGGGCGGGTCCGTGGGGTCCACGCCGGGTCAGGCCGCGGAGAAGGCCCTCATCGAGATGATCACCTTCCGGTTCAGCTGCTACACCGGGGCGCGCGAGCACGCGGCGGGCAGCGCGCTGGCCATGGCCAGGCCGGAGCGCGGCGCGGCGTTCTCGTTCCTGACCGAGGACCTGACCGAACGTGGCCCCTCGGGCCTGGCCCGCCCGCTGGCCGCCGACGGCCTGCGCGACGTGCTCGGCCGCCTGGCGCGTCTCGGCATGCGCGCCTACGCCGTGGACCGCACGACGAGCGAGCTGCGCGACGCGGGGCTGCACGCCGTGGCCGTGATCGTCCCCGAGCTGCAGCCGGTGTCGCCGTGGCCGCACGCGCAGTTCCGCGCGCACTCCCGCCTGCGGGAGGCGCCGGCGCGCATGGGGTTCGCCGCCCGGACGCGGGAGGAGGTGAACCCGTGGCCGCAGCCGTTCGCCTGACGGGCCCGCGCGTGGTGGCCGTGGGCCCGTTCGGCCACGCCCTCGCCGCCCTCCTGGACGACTCCGTCACCGGGCCGGTCGTCCACGAGCTCGCCCATCCCGGGCCGTCGGTGCCGCCCGTCACCGTCCTGGCGGCGTGGCGGCCGGAGCCCGAGCTCTGCGACGAGCTCGACCGCCAAGCGTTCGAGAGCGCCCTCCCCTGGCTCCCGGTGGTCGTCGACCACCCCCACCTCGTCGCCGGCCCGCTGGTCGTCCCGCCGCGCGGGCCCTGCCACCGCTGCTACCTCATCCGCCGCCGCCGTCACGACGGCGACGCGCGGCTGCGCGACCTGACCGCGGCTCGCCGCCGGGCCGACAGCGGCGCGGGCGTCGCCGGGCACCTGCCCCACCACGTGCGCATCGCCCAGGCCCTCGTCCAGCGACTCCTGACGGCCACGGAACCGGGAGAGATCCACCTCGTGGACATGGCGACCCTCCGCCTCACCACCCACACCCTCCTGCCGGCTCCCGAGTGCCCGCGCTGCGGGGAGGAGCGCTCGCCATGACCCTGCCGGCACTGGCCGCCGGGCTGATGACCACCCAGGGCGACGGCACGCTGATCATCACCGGCGGCCGCCAGCCGCGCGTGTTCACGGGCGCGGCGGCCACGCGGGTGCTCCCCCGCCTCCTGCCGCTGCTCGACGGGCACCACACCGCCGAGCAGATCGCCCGCCGGCTGGAGCTGCCCGCCGTCCAGGTCGCCGAGATCGTCGCCCTCCTGGACTCCTCCGGCCTGCTCGACCACGATCCCGACATCTCTGGACCGGCGGGCCCCTTCTGGTCGCGGCTCGGCGATCCGCGCGGCAGCGCGGGTGTACGGCGGGCGCTGTCGTCGGACGTCCTGCACGTCGCCACCTCCGGCCCGCTCGCCGCGCTCCTGGAGGCCGACCTGCGCGCGACGGGCGTCGCCCTGTCCCCCGCCGTCGTCGACGACCCCGCCCCCTGGTGGCGGCGGGGAACCACCGTCCTGCCCGTCACCGCCGACGGCCACCATCTCGACCTGGGCCCGCTCCTGCGGCCTGGCCACTCGCTCTGCCCCGCCTGCCTGGCCGCCTCCAGGAAGGCGGGGCCGGTCCCGCCCGAGGCGGCGAACCTGGCCGCCGCCCTGGCCACCGCCGAGGTCGTCGCCCTGCTCCTCGGCCACGCGCCCCTGCTCACCGGCCGCCGGCTGCACCGCATCGATCTGCGGACCTTCGAGCAGCACAGCCTGGAGGTGCCACCCGAGCCGGACTGCCCCACCTGCGACGTGCCCGGCGACACCATCGCCCGGCACGAGTGGCTGGTCCGCAGGGCTCCATGGGATCGCCCGGTCGAGGAGGAGCCCGACCGGTGGCGGGACGCCGACCTGGGCTCCTCGCCGCGTTTCCCGCTCCCCGATGCGCTGGCCGGCCTGATCCGCGCCGCCTGTGACCGCCCGGCGCTCGACACCTACCTCGTCGGCGCCGCCGGCCTGCCGTACCCGGTCCACCGTTACTCGCCGCGTGATGACGTGCTCATCGCGACGCGCGCCGACGTGAGCGCGGTCGAGCCGCCCGATGACCTTCCCGCCGGAGCCACGGCCTGGCTCGTCCTGGTCGCGACGCCAGGACGGCTGCACGCCGCCCACGGCGAGGCTGCGCTGCGCCGGTCCTTCCTGCGGGCCGGGCGGGTCCTGGCCCGCCTGCCCGCCACGGGCGCGCATCACCTGGTCTGGACGCTCAGGGTGCCGGACGGCCTGCGCGAGCTGCTCGAACTGGACCGCGGGCGGGAGCAGGTCGCCGCCGTGGTCGGGGTCTACGAAAGGTGACGGTCATGCCAGTCCGCCCGGCGCGTGACACCTATCGCGCGCTGCTCGCCCTGGACTTCGAGTCCGGCCACGCGCCGCCCCCGCACGAGGGCGCCGTCCCCGGCCCCGCGGCCGACCTGGAGGAGGCGCTGGCCATGGCCCTGGCGGGCGGCGAGCTGGACGCGTGGGTGGTGGTGACGGCCGCGGACGAGCTGGCCGTCCTGCTCACCTGCGACCAGCGCCTCACCCCGTCGCGGTACCGCCACCGCCTGGTCGAGGCGGGCGTCGCCGCCGAACGCCTGGCCGGGCTCCTGCCCCACCGGGTACGGCTCGGCGACCTGCCGGAGTCGTGCCCCCTGCTCCCCCGCTCGGCCAGGGTCCTGGCCGTCGTGGAGTTGTCGCGATGAGGCCGGTGCTGTCGACGGTCGTCATGACCCACCCCGCGCGGCTGGACCGGGCCCGGCGCCTGGCCGCCCAGCTGTCCCGCCTGGAGCCGCGGATCGTCGTGGACCCCGCCCCGGACGAAGGCCCCTCGACCCTGCGTACGGCGGCCGCCGCCTGGTCGGCCGTCGCCCCCGGCGTCACGCACCACCTGGTCGTCCAGGACGACGCCATCCCCTGCGCGCACTTCCCCGAGCGGGTGCTGGCGGCCGTCGCCCGCCACCCGGGCCTGCCGCTGTCGCTGTTCGCCGAGTGGGGCTCGCACACCGCCCACAGCCTGCGGATGGTGGCCGCGGCCGGAGGCACGTGGACCGAGGTCGCCGACCAGTACGTGCCGTCGGTGGCCCTCGTCATGCCCGCCGCCCTGGCCCGCGCGTTCGGCCGGGCCGCCACCGAGGAGCCCGGCACCTTCGCCGGGCAGGACGACGTCGCGCTGCGGCAGTTCATGACGGCGGCGGGGACGCGGGCTCTGTGCCGGATCCCGAACCTCGTCGAGCACGCCGAGGAGGAGAGCCTGACCGGCAACGACGGCTACGGCCCGCGCCACTCGGTGTGCTTCCTCGACGACGTCAGGGACGGGCCGGCGCCGGAGTCGGTCGGGCTGGCCGAACGCCTGCCCGTCGTCACGCATCGCCTGGAGGCGACGCTGCCGCCCTTGACGGTGTGCGTGGGCCGCCGCGACAGCCTGCGCCACCCGTGGCGGGTGCTGGCCGAGCAGGAGGCCTTCCGTGAGTTCGGCCTGGAGGCGGCGGCCGTGCGCCCCCTGGCCCGCGAACGGCTGGCACGCCACGGCGGGCTGGCCTCCGACCCCGGGCTGGAGGCGGCGTGGTTCATGTCGTTCCTGGTGGGCGCGGCCCTGGCCGATCCGCGGCCCGCCGTACGGCTGCTGCCGCCGGGGCGGGCCGCGGAGCTCGGCGAGGTGATCGCCTCTCCGGTGGTACGGCGGGCGTTCACAACGCTCCCCCAGGGCGTACTCACGTCGCCGCGGGCGCGGGAGCTGGAGAAGGAGCTGGGCGAGTCGATGCTCGAGGCGATCGTGCTCGGGCACGCGCGAGGAGGACGGCCATGAGGAGCGCCCTGGTGTGCGAGGCCGGCGGCGTGCGGCTGGCCGAGGCCGTCCTGACCTCCCGGCTGGCGGGTGCCGGAGCGGCGCCCGATCCCCACGGGCCCCCGCGCCTGTCACGGTTCGCGGTCCTGCGCCTTTCGCGGTTCGCGGCCCTGCGCCGCCACGGCGAGCATCTCGTGCTCGAATCCCCCGTCGCCGGATACCGTGTGACCCTGCTGCGCCCGCGCGACGTCGTGTTGCTGTCGCTGCTCGCCCGGCCCCGCACCCTGACCGAGCTCCAGGAGCTGGCGCCCGACCAGGGCACCGGCCCGCTGGTCGCCTTCCTGGCCGGGCTCGGCCTGCTCGTGCCCGCCGCCGCGAACGGCCTGACGCCCGAGGACCTCGAACCGCCCGCCGCCCTGCGGGAGTTCCACGACGTCTGGGCGCACGCGCTGAGCCGTACCGGCCTGACCGACACCCGCCTGGGCGGCACCAACCGCTTCGACGGCCGGCACCCGCGCCCGCCCGCCCTGCGCGCCGACGCGCCCGGCGAGCCGATCGCGCTGGCCGAGGTCGACCTCGACCGGCTCAGACGCGACGACCCCACCCTGACCGACGTCATGGAGCGCCGCCGCTCGGTGCGCACGTTCGGCCGCCGGCCGATCCCCGCCGACCGGCTGAGCGAGCTGCTCCACCGCGTCGCCAGGATCACCGGGGTCGGCCACGACGGCCTGCTCCGCCCGGTGCCCTCGGCGGGCGGCATGCACGAGCTGGAGTACTACCTGGCCGTCCGCACCTGCGACGGGCTGGCGCCCGGCCTGTACCGCTACCGGCCCGCCGACCACACCCTCGTTCCGTTCCCCGCCGACGTCACCTCCCTGGTCCGCATCCTCGACCACGCCCACCGGGCCATGGGCGGAACCGGCGTGCCCCACGTGGTCCTGACGCTCGCCGCCCGCTTCGGGCGCCAGAGCTGGAAGTACGAAGGCATCAGCTACGCCCTGACGCTCAAGAACGCCGGGGTGGTCATGGAAGCCGTCTGCCTGGCCGCCACCGCCATGGGCCTGGCGGCCTGCCCGCTCGGCGGCGGCGACTCGGCCGCCTTCGCCACCGCCACCGGGCTCGACCCGCTGGAGGAGTCGTCGGTGGCGGAGATCGCCCTCGGCTCCCTGCCCGGCCGCGAGGAGACCTGATGGGTGACACCTTCCCTCCCGTGGGCTTCGAGCGGCTGCTCCTGGTCGTCACCGGGGCCGTGCCCGCCGCCTACACCCCGCAGCACGCCGGATGGCTGCGCACCACCTATCCCGAGCTCGACGTGCGGATCATGCTGACCAGGTCGGCGGAACGGTTCGTCACCCCCACCGCCCTGGGCGTCGTCTCCGGCACCGAGATCCTCTCCGACACCTGGCCGGACGGACCGGTCACCGCCGGGCCGCACGTGCGCCTGACCGAGTGGGCCGACGCGGTGCTGGTGTGCCCCGCCACCGTCGGCTACCTCTCGCGCCTGGCCCTCGGGCTGGCCGACTCCCCCAGCCTCCTGGCGTTGTACTGCACACGCGCGCCCGTGGCCGTCGCCCCCGGCTTCCCGCCCGGCGCGTGGCACAACCCCACCACGGAACGGCACGTGAGCACGCTGGCCGAGCGCCGCAACGTGCTGGTCGTCCCGCCCGTGCCCATGCGCAGCTGGACCACCGGCAGGACCGGCGCCCACGGGCCGCCGCCCTTCCCCGCCCTGATCGGCGCGCTGGAACTGCACCGGCGCTCACTCGAGGAGGACCGCTGATGCCGACGATCCTGTTCCTGGTGCGCGGGCACGGCTTCGGGCACGCCGCCCGTGACGCCCGGATCATCGCCGCGCTCCGCAGGCGGCGTCCCGACGTCACGGTCGAGGTGCTCGCCTCGGGAAGCGCCGCGACGTACCTGGCCTGGCAGGGCATCGACTTCACCGAGCTGCCGATCGCCGACGAGTGGGACCTGTCGGGACGCGCCGCCCAGGTGGTGTGGGAGACCCTGGCCGGGCGCCCACGTCCCGACCTGACCGTCTGCGACGAGGTCGTGTGGGCGCTGCCGTACTGCGCGCAGGTCTGGGGACGGCGGGCCATCCTGCTGACGGACTGGTTCTTCGCCGAGATCGGGCTGCCCGAGCACGACCGGCTGCTCGACCACGCCGGGGAGATCGTCGTGCTGGACTTCTCCGCCGCCCATCCCGGCCCCTACACCACCAGCGCGCCGATCCGCTGCCTCGGGCCGGTGACCGCCGGCCTGTCCGCCGGCCGTACGGCATCGCGCGAGCTGCTGGGCCTGGCGCCGGACCGCAAGGCCGCGGTCCTCACGGTGGGCGGCATGTCCCTGCGGCCCGACAACAGGCGCATCGCCGAAGCGGTGCTGACGGCCTGGCGGCGGCACAGCCCGCCGGGGCACCGCCTCTTCGTCCTGGACAAGGCCCCCGCACAGCCCGGCAGCGACGCCGGCATCGCCTACGTGGGGATGGTCGCCGACCCCGAGCCGTACTACGCGGCGGCCGACGCCGTGATCACCAACGCCTACGGCACCCTCACCTGCGACCTGGTGTGGAACCGGCGCCCGGTCCTGGGCCTGACCGACCCGGAGATGCCCGAGGCCGACTCCTTCCCCCGCCGGGTCGCGGCGCTGGCCGAACGCGGCGGCATCGTGCACGCCGAACCGTCGACGCCCTCCCGCGAATTGTGGTCACGGCTCGAACGGGTGATGAACGGCGAGCGGGGAGCCGCCGACCTGGCCGGGCTCGAATGGACCACCGGCGACGAGGTCGCCGCCCACCTGCTGCGGCGCCTCGACGACGTCCTGGAGCAGGCATGACCGCTGCCCCGCTGCCCGCCGGCCCGTCGCCCGCCGACCCCCGCCTCGCCGACCTGCGCCGCCGCTACCGGGAGCTGCGCTCGCCGCTGACCGGCACCACCCACTGGTCGCCCGAGTTCGTGGCGCGCGACCTGGACCTGGCCACCTTCCGCGGCGACAACTGCTTCGTGTGGCAGGGCCGCTACTTCGGCGAGGCCGAGCGGCTGAAGTACTACGTCTACGCCGACTACGTCTCCCGGCACGACACTCGCGGGCTGCTCGCCGCCCTGGGCGAGGACGGGGCCTTCGGCTGCCAGACGCACACTTTCGAGCGCTTCTCCACCGTCAGCCGCGACCTGCTCGACTCGGTCAACGAGATCTCCTTCCTGGACCGGCACCTCGGCCTGCTGGGACGGCAGGGCACGACGATCATCGACGTGGGCGCCGGGTACGGCAGGCTCGCGCACCGCATGGTCCAGGCGGTGGCGGGCCTGGGCGCCTACTACTGCGCCGACGGCATCCCCGAGTCGACCTACGTGTGCGAGTTCTACCTGCGCCACCGCGGAGCCGGCCACCTCGCGCGGACCGTCGCCGCCGACGAGCTGGACGAGGTCGTCGCACCCGGCGCGTGCCACCTGGCGATCAACATCCACAGCTTCTGCGAGATGCCCTACACCGCCGCCGACGCCTGGCTGGGCTTCCTGGCCTCGCGGCGGGTGCCGCTGCTGTTCACCGTGCCGAACTTCGGGCCGCACCCGACGGCCTGCGAGGAGGTGGGCGCGCGCCAGCGCGACCTGATGCCGGCGTTCACGGCCCACGGCTACCGGCTCGTGGTGCGCGAGCCGGCCATCCTGGAGCCCGATGTGCAGGAGCTCGTCGGCGGCGACAACCACTTCCTGCTCTTCGCCCTGGCCCGCTGATGGCGAGTATCCGCCTTGGCGGGTACTCGCCACGGTAACCGCTTTCTTCACACCCACCCCACCCGACAAGATCAGCTCAAATTTCCTGACTTGTGAGGTAGAGGACTGTGTGGAGAAAGAAGGGCGCGGCGAGCCTGTCGCTGGCCGTCCTGGCCGGGCTGCTGGCGGCCTCGCCCGCGCACGCGGAGCCCGGGCGGAGCGCCCCGGGCGACGCGGCGCCCGAGAAGAGCGTCACGCTGATCACCGGCGACAAGGTCACGCTGCGCGGCCAGGCGCTGCGTTTCGTCCCCGGGTCCGGGCGCAAGACCTCCTACCTGCGCTTCGGCGCCGGTGACGAGCTGACCGTGATCCCCACGGACGTCGCGGACCTGGTGGCCCGTGGCGTGCTGGACGAGCGGCTGTTCCAGGTCAACCGGCTGGTGGCCGACGGCCTCGACGACGCCTCGTCGCCGACGTTGCCGCTGATCGTGCAGTATCCCGCCACGGCCAGGGCCGCTCTGCCCGCCGGAGGCACGGCGCTGCCGTCGATCAACGGCGTGGCCCTGGCCCCCGCCAAGGACCAGCCGATCCTGCAGACCCTGATGAGCGCACGCAGCGTGAGCGCGAGCAAGATCTGGCTTGACGCCCCGGTGAAGGTCGCCCTGGAGCAGAGCGTGCCCCAGGTGGGCGCTCCGGAGGCCTGGCAGGCCGGCTACACCGGCCAGGGCGTCAAGGTCGCCGTGCTCGACACCGGTATCGACGCCACCCACCCCGACCTGGCCAAGCAGATCGAGGCCACGCAGAACTTCACCTACGGCGGCACGGTCGCCGACGGCCACGGCCACGGCACCCACGTCGCCTCGACGATCGCCGGGCTCGGCGCCACTCACAAGGGCGTCGCGCCGGGAGCGCGCCTGCTCATCGGCAAGGTGCTGAGCGACTCGGGCTCCGGCGCGACCTCGCGCATCATCTCCGGCATGGAGTGGGCGGCCCGCAGCGGCGCCAAGATCATCAACATGAGCCTCGGCGGCGTCGACTCCCCCGGCGAGGACCCGATGGAGCAGGCCGTCGCGCGGCTGACCGCCGAGACCGGCGCCCTGTTCGTGATCGCCGCGGGCAACGACGGCGACCAGAGCTACACCGTCGGCTCGCCCGGAAGCAGCGACTCGGCGCTGACCGTCGGCGCGGTCGACAAGCAGGACGTCATGGCGCGATTCTCCAGCCGCGGCCCGAGGGCCGGCGACAACGCGCTCAAGCCCGACCTGGTGGCGCCCGGCGTCGACATCGTGGCCGCCCGCTCCTCCGCCTCGTCGCTTCCCGCGGTCGACGGCGGCTACACGAGCATGAGCGGCACCTCCATGGCCACCCCGCACGTCGCGGGAGCCGCCGCCGTCCTGGCCCAGCGTCACCCCGACTGGACCTGGCAGCAGCTCAAGAGCGCGCTGACGGGCAGCGCCAAGGCCATCGACGCGCCGGCCTTCCAGCAGGGCTCGGGGCGCCTCGACGTGGCGCGTGCCGTACGGCAGGAGGTCTTCGCCACCGCCACGACGCTCTCCTTCGGCTCGGTCGCCCACCCGTACGAGGGCGTGGTCGAACGCACCGTGACCTACACCAACGCGGGCAGCGCGCCCGTCACCCTCCAGCTGTCGGCCACCGCCGCGGCGCACACCGGTGAGGCCGCGCCCGCCGGGATGTTCGCCGTGCCCGCCGAGGTGACCGTGCCCGCCGGCGGCAGCTCCGAGGTGAAGGTCACCGCCACACCGTCGCTCGGCGTCGCCGGGCCGTACGCCGGAAGGATCACCGCGCGCAGCGCGGACGGCTCCGTGGCCGTGCAGACCGGGCTCAGCCTCGACAAGGCCGTGCGCACGCACAAGGTCAAGCTGACCGTGCTGGACCGCGAGGGCACCGTCCCCGACCCCGCCGCGCGGGCGCTGCCGGTCTACTTCGAGTCGATGTCGGGCGCCCCCCGCCTGATGTTCCCCGTGGCCAACGGCTCGGCCGAGATCGAACTGGCCGAGGGCCGCTACCTGGCCATCGCGGCGCCCCTCACGATCGTGCCCGGCCAGGAGATGGACAACAGCCTCGTGGTCCTGCCCGACGTGGAGGTCACCGGGGAGCGCGAGATCGTCTTCGACGCCCGTACGGCCCGCACCATGGACGTGAAGACCGACAAGCCCGACTCCGAGACCTCCGCCGAGGAGATGCTCTTCACCCGCGAGCGGCCGGGCGGGCTCGCCCCGATCCTCGTCGGCGCGGCCTCGGGCGAGGAGGGCCAGCGCTTCTCCGTCACCCCGACCGGCGAGGTCGACGGCTTCGCCTTCCGCCTGTGGTCGGTCATCGGCCGCCGCGGGGCCGACGGCTACTTCGCCGACAGCCCCTACGCCTACTACCTCATGTTCAGGACCGAGGGCCGCGTCCCCGAGAGCCACACCGCGCGCGACCGCGACCTGGCCGCCGTCCCGGTCGAGTTCGCCGCCATCCGGCAGAAGCTGCTCACCCCGATGGTCGTCTTCGCCGGCCCGCCGTCGTCCTGGGGCCCGCTGCCCAGCGCGCTGGAGATGCACACCACGCTGCCCAGCAAGCGCACCGAGTACTTCACCCCCGGCATCGGCTACACCCGCGGCCTCAACACCTTCCTCACCCTTGAGCACGAGCCGGAGCGCACCTTCAAGGCGCACAGGCGCTACCGGGCCGAGCGGTGGAACCAGGCCGTGCTCGCCCCCGCCCTGCCCGACTGGGGCGGCCTGAGCCGCGCCGGCGACAAGCTGACGATCGGCATGCCGCTGGCGCACACGCCGACCGAGGGCCGCACCGGCTTCGTGATGTTGTCGGACACCAGGACCACGCTCTACGCCGCCGACGGCACCCAGGTGGCCGCGGCCGACCAGGTGCCCATGCAACTGTCGCCCGTCACCTTCACCGCCCCGGCCGGGAAATACCGGGTCGTCATGGAGGGCACGGCTGACCGCTACACCTCGGAGCTGTCGACCCCGATCACCTCGGCGTGGACCTTCACCTCCCAGCAGGACGGCCCCGCCCAGGTGCTCGCCGTCGTGGCCGCGCCCGAGCTCGACCTCGACAACGCCGCACCCGCCGGGCCGATGACGCTGCCGCTGCGACTGGAGAGCACCTCCAGGGCGCTGCCGGCCAAGGTCGGCGCCGAGGTCTCCTACGACGACGGCGCGACCTGGCACAAGCTGGCCGTGCTGCCCTCGGGGCCGCAGGAGTATCGCGCCGTGATGCTCAACCCGTCGAAGCCCGGCGGATTCGCCTCGCTGCGGCTGACGGCCGACGACCGGCGCGGCAACACGGTCACCACCACGGTGACCAGGGCCTTCCGCCTGAAGTAGCCGGAGAATCAGGAGGAGAAGAGCTCCTCACGAGCCTGTCCGAGGGCGGCCAGCACGGCGCCGCGCAGCACCGGGTTGCCCTCGACGGCCGTGGTCACCACCTCAGGGCGGATCGGGCAGATACGCGCGACGGCTTCCTCGACGCGCGAGGTCAGCGCCGATCCGCCCGCCCGGCACACCTCCCCCGCCAGCACGACACGGCCCGGGTCGAGCACGACACAGACCGCCGCCACGCCCAGCGCCAGCCGGTGGGCGATGTCGTCGAGCAGCGGATCGCCGCGTTCGCCCGCGGCCAGCGCCGCCTTCACGCTCTCGCTCGCGTCGCTCACCGCGAAGCCGTACCCCTTGGCCAGGTCGGCCACCGCCTCGGCGCTGACCAGCGACTGCAGGCCGCCCGCCAGCGACGGCAGGCGCCCCGGCTCGGCCCTGATGTCCTCCGGCAACGGCACGCCGGGCACCGGCAGGTAGCCGATCTCGCCCGCGCTGCCGGAACGCCCCCGGTGGATCTTGCCGTCGAGCACCACCGACAGGCCGATACCTCGCGCCGCCCACAGCAGCACGAAGTCGTCGATGCCCTTGGCCGCCCCGTCGGCGCGCTCCGCGATCGCCGCCAGGTTGACGTCGTTCTCGATCGTCACCTCGCGCTTGAGGTCGCGCGCCAGCGCCTCGTGGATGCCTTCGTGCCAGGCCGGAAGGTCGAAGGAGAAGCGCACGTCGCCGCTGCGCGGATCGACCACACCCGGCGTGCCGATCACCACGCCGCGCAGCTTCGACAGGCTCACCTTGGCGCTCTTGCACGCCTTGACGACGGCGCTGTGGACCACCGACACGGGGTCGTCGCCGTTGGGGCTGACCGTCACCTCCGCCAGCGTGCGGCCGTGGATGTCGGCGATGGCGGTCGAGACCGTTTCGGGACCGACGTCGAGCCCTGCCACGTAGGCGGAGTTGGAGACCACGGAATACAACGCGGCGTTGGGGCCCCTGCCGCCCGCCTGCACGCCGACCACCTCGACCAGGCCGCGTTCCTCGAGCCTGGCCAGGGTCTGCGAGGCGGTGACCTTCGACAGGCCGGTCTGGTCGCCGATCTGTCCCCTGGTCATCGGCCCTTCGGCCAGGAGGAGTTCCAGGGCAGCCCGATCGTTGATCTCCCGTAGCAACCGGGGCACACCAGGACGTCGCTCCACGCTGTATCCCAACGTCAAATCGTTAAGGTTGCTGAGAGTTTAGCGCTCTTGCAAGCGCTTACGGGTTTCCGTGATGATGCCTGAATGCCCGCCGTGCCGTTAGCCCTCGGCGTCATGATCTTCTTTGACGTGTTACGGGTGTTCCTGCCGTCCTTGATCACGTTGTTCGGCCGGGCGGGCGAGACTCCTCCCGAGCTCATGGGCGCCTACGCCGCCGCCTGGTTCCTCCTGCCCTTCCTCGCGGCCCTGCTACGCCCGTCATGGTGCCTGTACGGCGGAGCGGCCCTGCTGGTGGTGTCGCGGCTGCTGCTCCAGACCGGGCTGGAGCAGCTCTACACGGCCTCCGCAGGCGTCTCGGCGGGCCTCGTCTTCCTGTACGGCTGCGCCCGCACCCTCGACCGCCGGGCGGTTCCCCTCGGGCTCGCCGCAGGGCTGGCCGCCACGGTGGTGACGCACCAGGTGCTCGACCAGGTCGACCTGGTGTGGCGTGACGAGGTGCCGGCATGGCTGGGCGTCGTGGCCCTGTGCGCGGGGTTCGCCGTCGCGCTGCGCGAAGCCAGGCCCTCGCACGATCTCGCACCCTCGGCGACGTGGGCACTGTTCGGGCCCGCGCTGTTCCTGGTGGGGCAGTCACACCTGGTGCCGCTCCCACCCGCCTGGGCGCCGGGGATGTGGGGCGAGGTGCTGGCCAGGGGCGTGGTGGGGCTGTCGGCGGTTCTCCTGCTGCTCGCGGCGGCCCTCCCCCGCTGGCCCGGCTGGGCGCTCGTCGGGATGGTCGGTGTGCTGCTGGTGGTGGGCACCGGCCTGCCTGACGCCTCCCTCGCCTCGCCGATGATCGGTGCCGCCATCGGGATCGCGCTGTCGGCGACCGCCCTGCGCCGCCCCCCGCCCCGGCGGCCGGGCGCGGCGCTGCTGGGCGGGACGACGGGGTTCCTGGTGGCGACGTTCGTGTACTACGCGGCGTACGACCTGGACCTCGGATTCCCCAACCGGCTGGTGCCGCTGGTCATGGGGCTGACCGTGGTCGCCGCCCTCGCGCTGACGGCACGCGGCACCGACCGGCCCTTCCACCCGCCGCTCCCCCCTGCCCCGGGCGCCGATCCGCTGCTCCCTCCCACGCCGGGCGCCGTTCACGACGCCGGGTCGACGCCTCCACCGCCTCTGGGCTCCCCCTCCTCGGCATCGCCCGCCCGGCAGCGGCTCGTCGCGGCGGCGGTGCTGGCGGTGATCGCCGTGGTCGGCGCGACAGGCGTGCGCGTCGACCCGGCCGTGCAGCGCAAGACCGGCGACCAGTTCACCCTGCTCGCCTACAACATCCGCATGGGCTTCGGCCTCGACGGCCGCCTGTCCCTTGACCGGATCGCCGCCTTCATCAACGAGCGCTCCCCCGACGTCGTCCTGCTCAGCGAGGTCGACCGGGGCTGGCTGCTCAACGGCGGCCACGACGACCTGGGACGCATCGCCCGCCTCACCGGCCTGCGTCACGTCTTCGCCCCCGCCGCCGACGAACGCTGGGGCGACGCGCTGCTGACGAACCTGCCGGTCACGGTGAGGTCCCACAGGCTCGGCCGGCACGACTACCCGACCGGTGCGCAGGCTCAGGCGATCGTCGTGGAGGTGGGCGGCAGGGAGGTCGGCATCGTCAACACCCACCTGCAGGCGCCCGGCGGCCAGGCGCCCGAGGTGGCCAGGATCGCCGGCGAGCTCGCCCGGGGCCTCGACCTCGACAGCATGCGCTCGACGGAGGACGGCATGCCGGCCAGGGCGGCCGTAGTCGGGGATCCGCGGCCGGTGGTGCTGGCCGGTGATCTCAACATCCCCGCCGGGGATCCGGGACTGGCGCCTCTCCTCGATGCCGGACTACGAGATCCCCTGACAAATCTGGGCAATCCGTTAACATCTCCGGCGGACGCCCCCGTCAAGCGCATCGACCACGTGCTGGTCACGCAGGGGATCGAGGTGCTGAAGGCCGAGGTCCCCCGCCTGCCGTACTCCGATCACCTGCCCGTTCTGGCGACCTTGCGCCTAACCAGTGTTGACCAGGGGGGATAATCGGTTACATGCGCCTTTCCGCTCGTGTCGACTACGCCCTTCGCGCCGCCGCCGAACTCGCCGCGGCGGGTGCCGGGCCGACCACCGTGGGCGAGCTCGCCAAAGAGCAGGACATGCCACCCAAGTACCTCGAGAACATCCTGCTGCAGATGCGCCGGGCCGGGCTCGTGCGCGGGCAGCGGGGGCCGGAGGGCGGCTACGTGCTGGCCCGGCCCGCCGCAGAGATCAGCCTGGCCGACGTGATCAGGGCGGTCGACGGCCCGCTGGCCAACGTCCGCGGCGAGCGCCCCGAGCACGTGGGCTACCGGGGGCCCGCCGAGTCGCTCCAGCAGGTGTGGATCGCGCTGCGCGCCTCGGAGCGGGCGATCCTCGAGGAGGTCACCCTGGAGCACGTCGCCAAGGGCGACCTGCCCAACCGGGTGCGCGAGCTGGCCGCCGACCCCTCGGCCTGGGACTGATCCGACGTGCGCGGGCCGGCAGCCCACCTCCCATGCGGGAACCGATCCGACACGCGCGGCCCGGCGACGGGCGCCTTGACCGGGACACGATTCCCACGCGCGGAAGAGCGGCAGGCTCCATGACCGGGCAACGATCCCATACGCGCGATACAGCGACCGCCATCATGACCGACAAGCGATCCCACACGCGCGAGCCGGGCACCGGCGTCTTGGCCGAGGAGCGATCCCACACCCGCAGGCCGGTGACTGGCCCGCTGGCCGGGGAGTGAGCCGGGATGCCCGAGGGCGACTCCGTCTTCCGTGCGGCGGCCAGGCTGCGTGAGGCGCTCGACGGCAAGGTGCTGGTGCGCTCCGACTTCAGGGTGCCGCGCCACGCCACGGCCGACCTGTCGGGCCGCCGGGTGCTCGAGACCGTCTCCAGGGGCAAGCACCTGCTGACCAGGGTGGAGGGCGGGCTGACCGTCCACACCCACCTGCGCATGGACGGGAGCTGGCGCATCTTGCCGCCGTACGCGCGGGTGCCGGGCCGCGACCAGGTCAGGCTGGTGCTGGCCACCGCCGACAACCAGGCGGTCGGCTTCAAGCTGGGCATGGTCGACCTGGTCAGGACAGAACGCGAAGACACCGTCGTGGGGCATCTGGGCCCGGACCTGCTGGGGCCCGACTGGGATGCGGAGCTGGCGGCGCGCAACCTCATGAGGGCGCCCGAGCGCACGATCGGCGAGGCGCTGCTCGATCAGCGCAATCTGGCCGGGATCGGCACGATCTACCGCGCGGAGACACTCTTCCTGCGCGGGCTGTGGCCGTGGCGGCCGGTCGGTGAGGTGGCGGAGCTGGAGGACGTGGTCACGCAGGCGCAGCGCCTCCTCGAAGAGGGCGCGCGGCGGCGGGTCGATCGTCGGTGGGTCTACGGCAGGGCGGGAAGACCCTGTCGCCAATGCGGAGGGCTGATCAGTCGCGGGGAGATGGGGGCAGCGCCACAGGAGCGACTGATCCTGTGGTGTGGGACCTGCCAGCCGCGTTAGGCGGCCACCATGTCCTTGACCTCGGGGAAGACCGTGTCGGTGATCGCACCGGGGACGGTTTCCGACAAGGGGAGACGCTCGTGTTCGGGTGCGTCGGCCAAAACCGGGGTGGCCTGCAGCTCGGCGAGTGCGAACTGGTCGGACACCTCGCGAAGCACCTGCGACAGCGGCACGCCGAGGGCACCACAGATCGAGGCGAGCAGTTCGGAAGAGGCTTCCTTCTGACCGCGTTCGACCTCGGACAGGTAACCCAGCGAGACTCTCGCAAGCTGAGACACTTCGCGCA
The DNA here is from genome assembly GCF_013761175.1 of Nonomuraea soli. Lineage (GTDB taxonomy): Bacteria > Actinomycetota > Actinomycetes > Streptosporangiales > Streptosporangiaceae > Nonomuraea > Nonomuraea soli. Next base: position 267,795 of record NZ_JACDUR010000001.1, on the reverse strand, counting down.
GAGTGCGTCCTTGCCGGACACGCAACCGGCGCAGCACGTCACCCAGCAGCTGACGCAGCAGAATCATGTGACGCTCCCTCCCGGGCGTGGTCGGCTTCACCCCGCCGTGCGCAACCTTCTTCTTGACTTCGTACATACTCCTCGCCGTCATCATCGGGCGTCGCTGCCGGTTTCCAGATGGCTCACGGACCTCACTCACAGCTCCACCGTACCCGTATCCACCGACACCGCGTCAGACCGTGCATCGCATGTTCGCTGGGGACGTAACACGGTAATCATGCGGAATGTTCCCCCATGTTCTGCTTCAGCACACCTTCGAGCAGATCGACTGCCTGTTGAACGGTCTCTACCCGGATACGTTCGCGTGACCCTTCCAAGTTCAGATCTTTACTACGGACAGCCCCTCCCGGACCTGCGACGGCCACGAAAACGGTGCCCACCGCCCGGCCGTCCTGAGGCTCGGGGCCCGCCACGCCGGTGACCGCCAGCCCGTAGGTCGACCCGCACAGCGCCGCCACCCCCCGCGCCATCGCCGCGGCCACCTCCGGGTGCACGGCGCCCTCGCGGGCCAGCAGGTCGTCTGGGACGCCCAGCAGGGAGTGCTTCAGATCGGTGGCGTAGGAGATCACCCCGCCGCGGAAGGACCTGGACGAGCCGGGCACTCCCGTGAACGCGGCGCCGATCATCCCGCCGGTCAGCGACTCGGCCACGGCCAGCGTGGCCGCCTGCCGTACGAGGAGGTCCAGCACGTGCTCGGCGGGCATCGGCTACTCCCCTCTGGCCTTCCTGGCGACCTGACGCAGTTTCACGGCCCGCCAGACATAATCCACACCCGTGGCCACGGTGACCACCACCGCCGCGCCCATCACGGTCCAGCGCACGATGTCGGGCACGCCGGGCACGATGTAGAGGACGATCGCCGCCATCTGCAGGACGGTCTTGACCTTGCCGCCGTAGCTGGCAGGTATCACACCGTGGCGGATCACCCAGAATCTCAGGAGCGTCACACCCAGCTCCCTGCCGAGGATGACCACGGTCACCCACCACGGCAGCTCCTGCAGGATCGACAGGCCCACCAGCGCCGCGCCCGTCAGCGCCTTGTCGGCGATCGGGTCGGCGATCTTGCCGAAGTCGGTGATCAGCCCGTAGCGCCTGGCCAGCTCGCCGTCGAGGTAGTCGGTGAACGAGCCCACGGCGAAGACGCCCAGGGCGACCCAGCGCCACGTCGGGCCGGGCAGGAACAGGCTGACGAAGAAGAACGGGACGAGCGCCAAGCGGAGGACCGTGAGCACGTTCGCGATGTTCCAGGGGCTCACCAAGCGGCGCTCGTCCTTCGTCACGGCCCGCCGGCCTTGATGCGTGCGATCAGGTCGACGCCCTCGGAGTCGACCACGGTGGCGCGGACGATCTGGCCGGGCAGCAGGCCGATGCCCTGCACGGTGACGGAACCGTCGACCTCGGGTCCCTGGTGGGCGGCGCGCCCTTCGTAGCCGCCGTCGCCCAGGTCCTCCTCGATCAGCACGTCGACCTCGTGGCCGATGCGCTCCTCCGCGCGCTGCGAGGTCAGCTCCTCGGCCAGCTCGGTCAGGAGGCGCACCCGCTCGTCGACGACCTCCTGGGGCAGCTTGCCCTCGAAGGTCGCGGCCTCGGTGCCGTCTTCGTCGGAGTAGCCGAACACGCCGATGACGTCGAGACGGGCCTGCTCCAGGAAGCCGACCAGCTCGCCGAACTCCTCGTCGGTCTCGCCGGGGAAGCCCACGATGAAGTTGGAGCGCACGCCCGCCTCGGGAGCGAGTTTGCGGACCGCCTCCAGCAGCTCCAGGAAACGCTGGGGGTCGCCGAACCGTCGCATACGCCGCAGGACCGTGCCGGAGGCGTGCTGGAAGGACAGGTCGAAGTACGGCGCCACGCCCTCGGTGGCGGCCAGCACCTCGATCAGGCCAGGTCGCAGCTCGGCAGGCTGGAGGTAGCTCGCGCGCACCCGCTCGACGCCCTCGATCGCGGCCAGCTGCGGCAGCAGCTTCTCCAGCGCGCGCAGATCGCCCAGGTCCTTGCCGTAGGAGGTGGAGTTCTCGCTCACCAGCACCAGCTCGCGCACCCCGCGGTGGGCCAGCCAGTCGGCCTCGGCCAGCAGCTCTTCTGGCGTGCGGGAGACGTAAGAGCCGCGGAAGGCGGGGATGGCGCAGAAGGTGCAGCGGCGGTCGCAGCCGGAGGCCAGCTTGAGCGAGGCCACGGGGCTCTCGTCGAGCCGCTTGCGCAGGACGCGCGGGCCGCTGGCGGGGTAGGGCGCCGCCGGGTCGGTCTCGCCGTGGCCCGGGATGTTCTTCGCGACCGAGCGGCGCTCGACGGGCGTGAGCGGCAGCAGTGTGCGGCGGTCGCGCGGCGTGTGCGGGGCGAACGCGCGCCCCTCCATCACGTCGTCGAGACGCTCGCCGATGGTGGTGTAGTCGTCGAAGGAGATGACGGCGCTGGCCTCGGGCAGGGCGTCGGCCAGCTCCTTGCCGTAGCGCTCGGCCATGCAGCCGGCGGCGACCACCTTGGCGCCGGAGTCGGAGGCGGCCAGCAGCGTGTCGATGGAGTCTTTCTTCGCGGAGTCGATGAACCCGCAGGTGTTGACGACGACGACGTCGGGGTCGTCTTCACCGAGCTGCCAGCCGGAAGCCTCCAGGCGCGCGGCGAGCTCTTCCGAGTCGACTTCGTTGCGGGCGCAGCCCAGAGTGATCAGGGAAACGGTTCTGCGGGATGACATGGTGTCCTCTACGGTATCGGCACTTGGCCACCACCTTCACCGGGGCCTGGCCGCTGAGGGCCCGAAGGAGCGGCGGATGGTCTGCCCACGGGATCCGAGTGTGCCCAGGTTCTTGCCGTTGACCTGCAGGGATACCGCTCCGGCGTCGCCGATGAGCAGCTTGACCTCGGAGGGGGCCTTCCAGGTTGAGGACTTGCCCTTGGCCAGGGTCCCGGCGAAGAGCTTGCGCCCCTTGGCGTCTCGGACGTTCACGTAGGCCGACCGCCTGGCCAGGACCTTGACGGTGACCATCTTGAGGTTGCGTGCGGTGGACTGCGCCTGGGTCTGGCGCGGCTGGACGGGGGCGACGTCGCCGGGCGCGACGTTGCTGGGCAGCAGGCTGGGGATGCTGGAGGCGGGCATGATCTCGGCCGTCGGGGTCTGGCCGGAGCCGCCCATCACCCGCACGACGCCGAACACGACGACGATGGCCAGCGCCACGCCCAGCGCCATCGTCCAGTTGGGGCCGCGCCGCTCGCGCAGCTTGACCCTGCGGTCGGCCTGGAAGACGGCCGTGGCCTTCACCGGCACGGGCAACCCGCCGTGCTGGTCGTCGTAGAGCTGCACCATGGTCGCCGGGTCGAGCCCGACGGCCCTGGCGAAGCTCCTCACGTGCCCCCTGGCGTAGAAGTCTCCGCCGCACAGGGAGAAGTCGTCGCGCTCGATGGCGTACAGCACGGCCTCGCGAATGCGGGTGCTCGCGCTCAGCTGCCCGACGGTCAGTCCCTTCTCCCGCCTGGCCTCGGCCAGCATGGAGCCAATGCTCTGCTCGTTCACTCCCCGCCCCTGACCTTGCGTAGTGACACTTATTCAATCAGTAATCACCATGCCCAGGGGACAGCTGGGTCATTCGCCGCGAAGATCCGCAAGCAGACCGGCCAGCTCGTCGGGTTTGACCAGCACATCACGAGCCTTTGACCCTTCGCTGGGCCCGACCACATTCCGGCTTTCCAAGAGGTCCATCAGCCGTCCCGCCTTGGCGAAGCCGACGCGCAGCTTGCGCTGGAGCATCGACGTGGAGCCGAACTGCGTGGTCACGATCAGCTCGGCCGCCTGCAGCAGCAGGTCGAGGTCGTCGCCGATGTCCTCGTCGATCTCCTTCTTGACCGGCGCGGCGGCGACGTCCTCCCGGTACTCGGCCTGCATCTGGCCCTTGCAGTGGGCGACGATCTCGGCGATCTCCTTCTCGCCGACGAAGGCGTTCTGGATGCGGATCGGCTTGCTCGCGCCCATCGGCAGGAACAGCGCGTCGCCCTGGCCGACGAGCTTGTCGGCGCCCGGCTGGTCGAGGATGACCCGCGAGTCGGTCAGCGACGACACCGCGAAGGCCAGGCGGGAGGGCACGTTGGCCTTGATCAGGCCGGTGACGACGTCGACCGACGGCCGCTGGGTGGCGATGACCAGGTGGATGCCCGCGGCACGGGCCAGCTGGGTGATGCGCACGATGGAGTCTTCGACGTCTCGCGGCGCGACCATCATGAGGTCGGCCAGCTCGTCGACGATCACCAGGAGGTACGGGTAGGGCTGGTAGACCCGCTCGCTGCCGGGGGGCGGCTGGAGCTTGCCCGCCTTGACGGCCTTGTTGAACTCGTCGACGTGGCGGAATCCGCTGGCCGCCAGGTCGTCGTAGCGGCGGTCCATCTCCCCCACGACCCATTCGAGAGCCTCAGCGGCCTTCTTGGGGTTGGTGATGATCGGGGTGATGAGATGCGGGATGCCCTCGTAGACGGACAGCTCGACCCGCTTGGGGTCGACCAGCACCATGCGCACCTCGTCGGGCGTGGAGCGCATCAGAATCGACGTGATGAGGCCGTTGACGCAGACCGACTTACCGGCGCCGGTGGCGCCCGCGATGAGCAGGTGCGGCATCTTGGCGAGGTTGGCGACGATCGTCCGGCCTTCGACGTCCTTTCCCAGCCCGACGATCATCGGGTGGTGGTCGGCCTGGGCGACCTGCGACCTGAGCACATCGCCCAGCGACACCAGGTCCTTGTCGGCGTTCGGGATCTCGACGCCGATCGCCGACTTGCCCGGGATGGGCGACAGGATGCGGACGTCGGCGGACTTGACGGCGTAGGCGATGTTCTTGGTGAGGGCGGTGACCTTCTCCACCTTCACCGCGGGGCCCAGCTCGATCTCGTAGCGCGTGACCGTCGGGCCGCGGGTGAAGCCGATCACCTGCGCGTCGATGGCGAACTGCTCCATCACGCTGGTCAGAGCGTTGACGACCACGCTGTTGGCCTTGGTCGCCGGCTTGGGGGCGCTGCCGCCCTTGAGGCTCTGCAGGTCGGGCAGGATGTACGGCCCGGCCTGCGGGGAGAGCACGAGCTGCTCCACCTTGCGGGGGGCGGGGGTGGGCTCGGGCGGCTCGGGCTTGGAGACCTTGACCGGCGGATCGTCGTCGTCGGCGGTGAGACCCGGCACGATCTCCGGAGAGTGGTCGGCCCGCTTGTCGTCTTCCTTGATGACCGGCGAGTCGTACGGCTTGACGCCGTCGGGCAGGTCCTGGCCTTCCTTCTTCTTCGTACGGCTGCGCCGCACGGGATCGCCCGGCTGGGGAGTGCCGCGGTCGAGGAGCATGTGGCGCAGCTCGGCCAGCCGCTCGGGGATGCGGTGCACCGGCGTCGCGGTGATCACCAGCACGCCGAAGACCGACAGGATCAGCAGCAGCGGGATCGTCACGAAGGCGGGCAGGATGCTCATCGGCGGCGCGGAGACGATGAAGCCGACCATGCCGCCCGCCTGCGACACCCGCTCCATCGTGTCGTTGTTGCCACCCGACGGGTACGGCGTGCCGTTGGCGACGTGGACGATGCCCAGCACCCCGGCGAGCAGCGCGGCCCAGCCGATGATCATGCGTCCGGTGTCGGCGTTCTGGTCGGGGTGACGCAGGTAGCGCCAGGCCAGCAGGCCCAGCAGGAGCGGCACCGCCCAGGCCAGCGAGCCGAAGATCGCGCTCTCGACCGTGGAGACGAACCCGGCCACGTCGCCCTTGGTCGTGCGCCACGTCATCGCGGCCAGCACGATCGCGACCGCCAGCCACGCCAGGCCTACCCCGTCGCGCCGGTGCGCCGGATCGAGCTCCCTGGCCTGGTTGCCCAGCGCCCGCGCGGCCGCACCGAGCCCGTTGGCCACCAGCATCCACAGGCCGACGATCAGCTTGCCGATCATGGTGAACACCCAGGTGATGGGGTCCTGGTGCGTCACCGGCTTCTTGGCCGACGCCCTGGGCCGCGAGCGCGACGACGAGCTGCCCGAGCTTGTCGTCCGCTTGGCCGGTGAGCCGCCCGACCCCGACCGAGAGGAGGTCGACCGCTTCGCCGGCCCTTTCGATGTGCTTTTCGGCGTACGGGTGGCCATGATGCCAAAGGTACGTCGGAGACCGCCCGGTCGCACTGTGCCACGCCGGGACAAGCCCCCCGAACCCGCTTTTCAGAGCTTGACCGCCTCGAAGGCCGACTGCATGGCCGCCACCCGCTCCGCCAGCTCCGCGACCGCCTCCTTCAGCACGTCGTCGTCGGGCCGCTCGGCGCAGACGCCGCTCAGCCGCGACTCCACGGCCGCCAGCCGCTCGCCGAACTCGGCGATCGCCCTGCCGTTGGCGGCCAGCCTGTCGTCCTGGCGGATCAGCTCGCGCAGCAGCGTGGTCTGCTCCTGCAGCCGCACGGTCTTGCGGAACAGGTCGATGAAGACGGCGACCTTGGAGCGCAGCACCCACGGATCGAAGGGCTTGGTGATGTAGTCGACGGCGCCCACCGCGTATCCGCGAAAGGAGGCGCCCGACCCGCTGTCGGTGCCGGTGAGGAAGATGATCGGCACGTCCTTGGTCTTGTCGAGCCGCTTGATGTGGGTGGCGGTCTCGAAGCCGTCCATGCCGGGCATGAGCACGTCGAGCAGGACGACCGCCACGTCATGGCGCAGCATGAGCTTCATCGCCTCCTGCCCCGACTTGGCGCGCAGCAGGGTCTGCTGGAGCGGGCGCAGCACCGCCTCGAGCGCCATGAGGCTCTCGTCGCGGTCGTCGACCAGCAGGATCTTGACCCGGCGGTTCATCCGGCGACCTCTTCCGTCAGCCGCTCTCCGCCGAGCCAGCTGCGCATGACCTCCAGCAGGTGGTCGAGGTCGACCGGCTTGGGCACGTAGTCGGAGGCGCCTCTGGCGATGGCGGTGTCGCGGTCGCCCGGCATGGCCTTGGCCGTCAGGGCGATGATGGGGAGCGTGGTGTACTGCGGCATCTGCCGTACGACCGCCATGGTCTCGTAGCCGTCCATCCCGGGCATCATGACGTCCATCAGCACCAGCTCGATCCGCTCCTCGCGTTCGAGCGTGTCGATGCCTTCGCGGCCGTTCTCGGCGTAGGCCACCTCCAGGCCGAGGCGGCTCAGCACGTGGGTGAGGGCGTAGACGTTGCGGATGTCGTCGTCGACGATCAGCACCCGGCGGCCGTCGAACATCCTGCCGATCGGGCCCGCCTTGAGCTCGGTCAGCCTGGCCGCGGAGTACCACAGCTCGCCGCCCTGCTCGGCGGGCCATTCCGCGTCCTGCTCCTGCGGTGGCGGGGCCTCGGCCGGCCGGTGCCGTGTCTCCGGCCGCGCCTGGTGGTCGTCGTCGGGTCCAGGGCTGACCAGCGGGGCGGGGCAGCGGGCGGGCACGTAGAGGGTGAAGGTGCTGCCCCTGCCCGGCTCGCTGGAGACGTGGATCTCGCCGCCGAGCAGGCGGGCGATCTCGCTGCTGATCGACAGTCCCAGGCCGGTGCCGCCGTACTTGCGGCTGGTGGTGCCGTCGGCCTGCTGGAAGGCACCGAAAATGGCGGGCAGCTTGTCGGCGGCGATGCCGATGCCGGTGTCGGTGACCGCGTAGGCGATGACGTCCTCCTCGGTCTCCAGCGAGGGGTCGTCGAAGGCGTGGCGTCCGGCGTTGGAGACCTCCAGCCGCACCTCGCCGCTGGCGGTGAACTTGACCGCGTTGGACAGCAGGTTGCGCAGGATCTGCTGCAGGCGCCGCTCGTCGGCGAACAGCTCGCGCGGCACGCCTGGCCGTACCTCGATCTCGAAGGCGAGCCCACGGTCGGCGGTCAGCGGGCGGAAGGTGGCGTCGACGTAGTCGAGCAGCTTGCTCAGCGGCACCGTCTCGGGGCGCACGTCCATGCGGCCCGCCTCGATCTTGGACAGGTCGAGGATGTCGTTGATCAGCTGCAGCAGGTCGCTGCCCGCGTTGTGGATGGTGGAGGCGAACTCCACCTCCTGCGACGACAGGTTGCCGTCGGGGTTGTCGGCCAGGAGCCTGGCGAGGATGAGCAGGCTGTTGAGCGGGGTGCGCAGCTCGTGCGACATGTTGGCGAGGAACTCCGACTTGTAGCGGCTCGACGTCGCCAGCAGCTGCGCCTTCTCCTCCAGCGCCGCGTTGGACTTGCGCAGCTCGGCCTGCTGGCGCTGCATGTCGTCCGAGCGGCCCTGCAGCTGTACGGCCAGGCGCTGCGATTCCGACAGCAGCGCCTCGGTGCGCGAGTTGGCGATGATGGTGTTGATCGCCACACCGATGGTCACCACGAACTGGTCGAAGAAGGCCAGGTGCACGTCGCTGAAACGGTTGAAGGAGGCCAGCTCGATCACGCCGAGCACCTGGTCCTCGAAGGGGATGGGCAGGATGACGACGCTCGCGGGGGCGGACTCGCCGAGCCCCGACTGGATCTTGATGTAGTCGGAGGGCACCTCGGCCAGCAGGATCCGCTGCTTCTCCACCGCCGCCTGGCCGACCAGTCCGTGGCCGAACTTGACCGGCCGGATCTCCTGGCTGGGCAGGGCCGAGCCGCCGTATCCCGCGATGAGGGCCAGCACCGGTTCTTCGTACGGGTCGCGCTCGGCCAGGAAGAAGGCGCCGTAGTGGGCCGAGACCAGCGGGGTGATCTCGGACAGGATGAGGTCGGCCACCTCGACGAGGTCGCGGTGGCCCTGCATGAGCCCGGCGATGCGGGCCAGGTTGCTTTCGAGCCAGTCCTTGGCGCGGGTGGTCTCGCGCAGGGTGGCGACCATGAGGTTGACGTTGTTCTTCAGCTCGGCCACCTCGCCCTTGGCCTCCAGCGAGATCGTGCGGCTCAGGTCTCCCTGGGCGACGGCGCTGGCCACCTCGGCGATGGCGCGCACCTGGGTGGTGAGGTTGCCGGCGAGCTCGTTGACGTTGCTGGTGAGCCGCTCCCAGGTGCCGTAGACACCCTCGACCTCGGCCTGACCGCCGAGCCTGCCCTCCGAGCCGACCTCGCGGGCGACGCGGGTGACCTCCGAGGAGAAGCGGCTGAGGGTGTCGACCATGGTGTTGATCGTGGTCTTCAGTTCGAGGATCTCGCCGCGGGCGTCGACGTCGATCTTCTTGGACAGGTCGCCGTTGGCGACGGCCGTGGCGACCTGGGCGATGTTGCGCACCTGGGAGGTGAGGTTGGAGGCCATGAAGTTGACGTTGTCGGTGAGGTCCTTCCACACCCCCGACACCCCGCGCACCTGCGCCTGGCCGCCGAGCCGTCCGTCGGTGCCGACCTCGCGGGCCACGCGTGACACCTCGTCGGCGAACGCCAGCAGCTGGTCCACGGTGGTGTTGATGGTGTCCTTCAGCTGGAGGATCTCGCCGCGGGCGGTGACCGTGATCTTCTTGGACAGGTCGCCGTTGGCGATGGCCGTCGTCACGACGGCGATGCTGCGCACCTGGGAGGTCAGGTTGCCCGCCATGAAGTTGACGTTGTCGGTGAGGTCCTTCCACACCCCCGACACCCCGCGCACCTGCGCCTGACCACCCAGCCGACCCTCCGTGCCGACCTCGCGCGCGACACGCGTCACCTCGTCGGCGAAGGCGCTCAACTGGTCGACGGTGGAGTTGATGGTGTCCTTCAGCTGGAGGATCTCGCCGCGGGCGTCGACGTCGATCTTCTTGGACAGGTCGCCGTTGGCGATGGCCGTGGTCACCTGGGCGATCGAGCGCACCTGGGTGGTCAGGTTGGAGGCCATGAAGTTGACGTTGTCGGTGAGGTCCTTCCAGGTGCCGGAGGCCCCCTTGACCTCGGCCCGGCCTCCGAGCTGGCCTGCCGTACCGACCTCGCGGGCCACCCGGGTGACCTCGTCGGCGAACGCGGACAGCTGGTCGACCATGGTGTTGATGGTCTCGGTGAGCTCGAGGATCTCGCCCTTCACCTCGACGGTGATCTTCCGGGTCAGGTCGCCCTGCGCGACGGCGGTGGCGACCTGGGCGATGTTGCGGACCTGGGTGGTGAGGTTGTCGGCCATGAAGTTGACGTTGTCGGTGAGGTCCTTCCACACCCCCGACACCCCACGGACCTGCGCCTGACCACCCAGCCGACCCTCCGTGCCCACCTCACGCGCCACGCGCGTCACCTCGTCGGCGAACGCCGACAGCTGGTCCACCATCGTGTTCACGGTGTCCTTCAGCTGCAGGATCTCGCCCTTCACGTCGACCGTGATCTTCTTCGACAGGTCGCCGTTGGCCACGGCGGTGGTGATCTGGGCGATGTCACGCACCTGGGAGGTCAGGTTGGAGGCCATGAAGTTGACGTTGTCGGTGAGGTCCTTCCACACCCCCGACACCCCGCGCACCTGCGCCTGACCACCCAGCCGACCCTCCGTGCCCACCTCACGCGCCACGCGCGTCACCTCGTCGGCGAACGCCGACAGCTGGTCCACCATCGTGTTCACGGTGTCCTTCAGCTGCAGGATCTCGCCCTTCACGTCGACCGTGATCTTCTTCGACAGGTCGCCGTTGGCCACCGCCGTCGTCACCAGCGCGATCGAGCGCACCTGCGAGGTCAGGTTGGAGGCCATGAAGTTGACGTTGTCGGTGAGGTCCTTCCACACCCCCGACACCCCACGGACCTGCGCCTGGCCGCCCAGCTGGCCTTCGGTGCCGACCTCGCGGGCCACGCGGGTCACCTCGCTGGCGAACGCGCTCAGCTGGTCGACCATCGTGTTGATGGTGTCCTTCAGCTGGAGGATCTCGCCCCTGGCGTCGACGGTGATCTTCTTGGACAGGTCGCCGTTGGCCACCGCGGTGGTCACCTGGGCGATGCTGCGCACCTGGGTGGTGAGGTTGGTGGCCATGAAGTTGACGTTGTCGGTCAGGTCCTTCCAGGTGCCGGAGACGCCCTTCACCTCGGCCCGGCCGCCCAGCTGGCCCTCGGTGCCCACCTCGCGCGCCACCCGCGTCACCTCGTCGGCGAACGCGCTCAGCTGGTCCACCATCGTGTTGAGGGTGTCCTTCAGCTGGTAGATCTCACCCTTGACCTCCACCGTGATCTTTCGCGAGAGGTCGCCCTTCGCCACCGCCGTCGCGACCTGGGCGATGTCGCGGACCTGGGTGGTGAGGTTGGAGGCCATGAAGTTGACGTTGTCGGTGAGGTCCTTCCACACCCCCGACACCCCACGGACCTGCGCCTGGCCGCCGAGCCGTCCCTCAGTGCCGACCTCGCGCGCGACGCGCGTCACCTCGTCAGCGAACGCCGACAGCTGGTCCACCATCGTGTTCACGGTGAGCTTGAGCTCCAGCAGCTCGCCCGTCGCCTCCACGGTCACCTTGCGGGTGAGATCGCCGTTGGCCACCGACGTGGTGACCACCGCGATGTCGCGCACCTGCGCCGTGAGCCGGCTGGCCATCGCGTTGACCGCCTCGGTCACGTCGCGCCAGCTGCCCGACATGCCCTGCACGTTGGCCCGGCCGCCGAGCCGCCCCTCCGTGCCCACCTCACGCGCCACGCGCGTGACCTCACCGGAGAACAACGCCAGCTGGTCGACCATGCGGTTGACCGCCTTGCCCATCAGCCGCAGGCCGCCGCGCAGGGGCCGGTTGCCCTCCTGCAGGTCGAAGCGCTGCGACAGGTCGCCGTCCGCGACCGCGTTGAGCACCCGCGTGGCCCGGGCTGCCGGGATCACCAGCGCGTCGATGAGCGTGTTGGCCGCCGCCACGTTGACCGCCCACGCCCCCGTGCCGGGGCTGGCCGTGACCCGCTCGTCGAGATGACCCTGGCGGGCGACCTCGCTGCGCACCCTGGTCAGCTCCCTGGTGAGGTGCTCGTTGCGGTCGACGACCTGGTTGAAGGCGATCGCCAGCTCGACCAGGACGCCGTCGGGGGGCACCTCCAGCCGTTTGTGGAAGTTGCCGTCGCGCAGCCCGTGGAGGGCCACGAGCAGGGGACGGAGGTCGGCCTCGAGCTGGGGAGCCATCGCAGCCTTCTTTCACAACTGCCTGTAGCAGACGACTCAGTCTGCCACTCTGAGAGTCACCTAATCTGCACATTGAGTGATGTTCTAGGAAGTCACGTGAACACGACACGGGTTTCCTCGCGGAGCTTCACCGGCACTCCCCTGGCGGCAGCCGCGGCCCGTCGTTTCGTCCGAGACACCCTGACGGACTGGCACCTGACCGAAGCCGCGGACGACGCGGTGCTGCTGACCAGCGAGCTCGTCACGAACGCGGTGATCCACGCGGGCACCGACGTCGAGCTGACCTGCCGGCTGGAGCTCACCGCGAGTCCCGCCTACCTGGAGATCGCGGTCACCGACCGCTACCCGACCCGCGCGGTGCCCGCCGCGCCCGCGCCCGATCCCGGCGCGCTGGAGAGCCACGGCCGTGGCCTGTCCCTGACCGCCGACCTCGCCACGACGTGGGGCGTCACCTACAGCCGTGCGGTCAAGCAGGTCTGGTTCCGCATGGACATCGACGACGGCCCGCTTCACCCCGCCCCGGCGCCGCCGCACGACCTCGACGACGTGACGATCGCGGTCGTCACCGCCGGGCCCGACGGCAGGATCCGCTCCTGGAACGGCGAAGCCGAGACCATGCTCGGCCACGCCGCCGCCGACGCCCTGGGGCTCCCGCTCGCCGAGCTGGCCGGGATGAGCGGCGCGGGCGACCGGGAACTCTCGGCCGAGCAGGTGCTGCAGCTGGGGCGCTGGCGCGGGCCCGCCACCCTGCGCCATCGCTCGGGCGGGCAGGTCGCGGTGTACCTGTCCCACGTGCGCACGGGCACGCTGACCTGCTGGATGATCGTCGCCGCCCGGCACGGCGGGCTGCTGGCCGAATCGGCCGCACCGGCCCGCGCCACCCGGGCCGTGGACGTGCTCGACAGCGACCTGCCCCTCCCCGAGCTGCTCGACGCCGCCGCACGCATGGCGCACCTGGCGGCCGGCGGGTCCGCGGCCTACGTGCTCATGGCGGGGACCGACGGGCTGCTGTCGGCCGCAGCGGAGGCCGGACACCCGCGCGAGCTGCCGCCGCTTCCGGCCAAGGGCCCCTTCGAGACCGACCGGCCAGGCCCGCGGCTGGTGGACGACCTGGCCGAGTCCGACCCCGAGCTGGCCGTACGGCTCGGCGCCAGGTCGCTGGCCTGCGTGCCCGTCGAGTCAGGCGGCGCCACGGCCGGGTTCGTGGTCGCCGTGGCGGCCGAGGCCGACCGGTTCGGGCGCGAGCTGGTCATCGAGCTGAAGCACCTGGCCGACCGGCTCGCCGTGTCCGTGGGCAGGCTGCGCCTGGCCGAACGCGAGCGGGCGCAGCGCGGGCGGCTGACCTTCCTGGCCGAGGCCGGCGAGCTGCTCGCCGGGGTGCACGACGAGCGCCTGCTGGCCGCGCTGACCACCCAGCTCGTCGTACCCAAGATCGCGCGGTGGGCCGCGGTCTACCTGACCGACCAGACCGGCGTCAGCCGCCTGGCCCAGGCCTGGCACGCCGACGAGCGGCGCAACGCCGAACTGCGCGACAGCCTGCCCGCCTCGTTGTGGTCACCAGGGGTCGGCCTGCCGGGCGTGGTGGCCTTCCCGCTCAGCCTCGGCGGCGAAGGGCTCGGCACGCTTGTGGTGTCGTGCCCTGACCGTCCCCTGCCGCAGGAGCTGCGCGCGCTCGTGGAGGACCTGTGCCGCCACGTGTCGCTCAACCTGCACACCGCCCGGCTCTACTCCCGCCAGACGCAGACCGCGCTGGTCCTGCAACGCAGCCTGCTGCCCATGCGCACCGCCCCGATGCCGGGCGTCGAGTCCGCGGTGATCTACCTGCCCGCCGGCGAAGGCGCCCAGGCGGGCGGCGACTTCTACGACCTGTTCGAGGTGTCGGGGCAGTGGTGCTTCGCGCTGGGCGACGTCAGCGGCAGCGGCCCTGAGGCCGCCGCGGTGACAGGGCTGGCCCGCCATGCCGTACGGCTGTTCGCCCGCGAGCTCTACCCGGTCGCCGACATCCTCGACCGGCTCAACCGGGCGCTCCTGGACGAGGTCGAGGAGGGACGCTTCCTCAGCATGTTGTGCGGGACCCTGGTTCCGCTGCCCGACGGCGGCGCCCGGTGCACGATCGCCTCGGCCGGGCACCCGCCGCCGCTGCTGCTGCGCCGCCACGGCAGGGTCGAGGCGGTGGCCTCCGCGCAGCTGCTGCTGGGCGTGGACACCACGGCCACCTTCTTCGACGAGACCTTCGAGATGGCGCCCGACGACGTGCTCGTTTGCGTGACCGACGGTGTCACCGAGCGGCGCGACGGACGGCGCCAGCTCGACGACAACGACGGCCTGGCGCGGCTGCTCGCGCAGTGCCGGGGGCTCAGCGCCGGGGCGGTGGCCGAGAGGGTACGGCAGGCGGTCGACGCCTACTCGCCGCTGCCGATCAGGGACGACATGGCGGTGCTGGTGCTGCGGGCCAAGCACCCCACCCCCGGCTGAACCTCTCGGCCTTGGGTGGGGCGACCTCAGGCGGGGGCGGCGCCGGTCGATTCGCGGATCACCAGGCTGGTCTCCAGCCGCGCCAGCGTCGGCGTCCCCGACTCCCCCGCACCCACGGCGGCCAGCAGCAGATCGACCGCCATGCGCCCGGCCGCGGCCGTCGGCATGGTGATGGTCGTCAGCTTCGGCTTGTTCAACCGCCCCGGCAGGCTGTCGTCGACCCCGACCACGCTCACGTCGTCGGGCACCTTCAGCCCCCGGTCCGTCAACCCCTCGATGAGCCCCAGCGCGACCAGGTCGTTGTAGCACAACACCGCCGTCGACCCGGCGACCTTGTCGGCCGCCGCGATGCCGCCCTGCTCGGTCGGCTCGTTCGGCCCGAGCACCGACAACTCCACGTCGAAGTCTCCCGCCGCGCTCGCCGCCGCCGTCCGCATCTCCTCGCTCGTCCACGACCCGTCGGGGCCGGTCAGCAGCGCGATGCGGCGGTGGCCGAGCGAGACCAGGTGCCCGATGGCCGCGCGGGCGCCCTGCCCCACGTCCATGAGCACCGTCGTCAGTCCCTTCACCCGCCGGTTGACCACGACGAACGGCACCTCGGCGCGCAGCTTCTCTATCATCCTGTTCGACAGTCGCGGGCTGCACAGCAGCACCCCGTCGACCTGCTTCGACAGGGTCTCGATGAGCTCCTGCTCCATCAGCGGGTCCTCGTCGGTGTCGGCGACGAAGACGTGGTAGTCACGCTCACGCGCCTGCGCCTGCGCGGCCTTGATCAGCGGGGGGAAGAACGGGTTGGCGATGTCCGCCACGATCAGCCCCAGGTTGTGGGTACGCCCCGTCGTCAGGGCCCTGGCCGCCCGGTTGGGCCGGTAGCCGAGCCCTTCCGCGATCGCCAGCACCCTCGTGCGTGTCTCGGCGTTCACCAGGTGCGGGGCGGAGAACGTCCGCGACACCGTCGAGACATGCACCCCAGACGCCTTGGCCACGTCCCGAATCGTCACCGCCACGCTGTGCCTTCTTCCATGATCAGGTGGCGCGCGAGCCACCGAAACACTCGCTCCTGGGCCTGACGGCCGAAACTGTGCCCCGCGTCGCCGAAAATCCCGGTGTAGCCACCCGGTGCGTGCCGATGCCCGTAGTGCCGCTCGATCATGGCATGGGCCCGGCGCATCCCGGTGAGCGGAAGGATCTCGTCGTGCTCGCCGTACCAGACCAGCAACGGCCGGGGGGCCGCGCACGCCGCCAGATCGGGCAGGTCACACAGCCTGGACAGGCCGGGAGGATACAGCATCCAGGTATGCCTGGCGAGGTATCCCTCGTCGAGCAGGTCGCGGTAGGAGGAGATCATCGCGACCGAGGCGACGGCGGCCACCTCGGCGTCGAACGCGCCCAGCATCACGGCGCGCATCCCGCCGCCCGACAACCCCGCGCACCCCACCGGGCCCGTGTCGGGGCGGGACCGCAGGTACGCCGCGGCGGCCAGATCCTCGCCCGCCACCACACCCGCGTAGGAGGTGCCCAGGACGGTGCAGTGCTTGGCGACGACCTGCTCGTGGAGCCCGGCCGCCTCGTCATAGGCGTCCCCCTGGGCGTCGCCGAGGGGGAAGCGGCGGCTGCCCCAGGTGAAGACGTCGTGGGCCAGGACGGTGAAGCCCCGCCTGGCCAGCTCTCCCGCCCAGGCCAGGCCGCCGTAGATCGCCTCGCGCAGCCGTACGACCTCGGGGGACGGGCCGTACGGCGGGTCGGCGATCTTCTCCTTGCCCGCCCACTTCATGCCCGCGTGACAGTGCAGCGCCACCACGCCGGGCAGCACCGCGTCACCCGCGTCGGCGGGACGCAGGACGTAGGCGTGGGTGCGGGGGCCGAAGCCGACGTCCCAGGAGACCTCCTCGCAGGCCAGCCCGTCGGCGCTCCACGCGCGCTCGGTGCGCACGTCGGCGGCGGCCAGGTCGAGCACGCCGATGGCCTCCCGCGCGGCCTTCGCCAGCTCGGGCCCAGCCTCGGGCCCGAGCTCGGTGCCGGGCTCGGGAAACAGGCCGAACTGACGCCCCGCCACCTCGGCCAACCCCGCGAAAGGCCCCAGCCCGGCCGAGGACCCCGACACAGCAGAGGATCCCGACACAGCAGAGGACCCCGACCCGGCCGAAGAGCCCGGCACGCCCACGGCCGGGGAGCCAGGCACGGCCACGGGCGCCTCATCCGGCGCGACGGCGGGCCTGCCGTTCGCCGGAGCGTGCGGCCCGGCGGGGCGGGCGTCGGGCGTCGGGCGCGGGGTGTCAGACCGCACGGGCCGCCAGCCGGGTGCCGCCGTCGGCCAGGTGGACGACCTGGCCGGAGCGGATGGCCTCGTTGGCCGCCGCGCCCACCAGGACGCTGCGGATGCCGTCGACGTACCCGGCCTGCCGCCTGAGCGGGTCGTCGCCGGCGCCGCGGAAGACGTCGTCCAGCAGCAGCCGGTCGCCGCCACCGTGCCCGCCGGCGCCCCGCTCGATCTCGATCTCCTGGGGCGGCTCCCACAGCCGGTGCAGCACCAGCTTCTCCCAGGCGTCGGTGACGTGTTCCTTGGAGGCCGCGCTGGGGTCGATGGCGGCGTGCGGCGGGGTCCAGGTGCGCTCGCAGACGGTCAGCTCGATCCGCCCGCCCGTGCCGTTGAACACCACCCGGTAGCCCTCGGAGGGCGCGTGCGCGACCAGGTTGTAGGTGAGCTGCGCCCCGCCCGCGTAGCGCACCAGCACGGACATGTTGTCCTCGATGGTGATGCCGGGCGCGAAGACGTCCTGGTCGCGGTGGTAGCCGTCCTCGTGTTCGGCGTCGAGGTAGAGCCGCTTGAGCCGGGGGTCGGCGGCCAGGTCGAGCAGGTAGGGGTCGGTGCCGAGGCCGGGTGCGCCGAGGGCGCGCTCGGGCCGGTCGGTCATGCCGCGCCCGGCGGCGTTGGCGTCGCCGTAGAACCGCAGCGAGCCCTGGGCGTACACGGTCTCGGCTGCGGCGGCGAGCCACCAGTTGACCAGGTCGAAGTGGTGGGTGGACTTGTGCACCAGCAGGCCGCCTGAGTTGGCCTTGTCGCGGTGCCAGCGGCGGAAGTAGTCGGCGCCGTGGATGGTGTCGAGCGACCAGTCGAAGTGCACCGAGGTGACCTCGCCGATCTCGCCGGCGGCGATGAGCCGGCGCACGGCGGAGTTGCGCGGCGAGTAGCGGTAGTTGAAGGTGACGACCAGCTTGCCGGGGTTGCGTTCGGCGGCGGCGCGGATCTCCTCGCAGCCGTCGGCGTCGATGGTCAGGGGCTTCTCGCAGATGACGTCCTTGCCGGCGTCGAGCGCGCGCACCACGTACTCCGCGTGGGTGGCGTCGACCGTGGCGACGATGACGGCGTCGCACTGCTCCAGCATGGAGTCGAACTCTTCGGGCTTGTAGGTGGGCACGGGGCGGCCGGCCCGCTCGACGTAGTACTGCATGCGGGTCTGGTTGCGGTCGCAGAAGCCGACGATGTGGCCGGTGTCGCTCCACTCGCCGACGAGCGCGTCGACGTACATCTGGATCCGGTGCCCGGTGCCGACGAAGGCGTATCTCATCTGAGGTGTCTCCCCGAGGGGCCGCCCGATCTCGCGGACGGCCCCGCATCAGTGGTGGTCAGCCGGCGAGCGCGGCGTTGGCTTCCTGCAGGAACTTCGCGGCGGCGGCGTCCGGCGTGGTCTTGCCGAACAGCACCTCCTCGGAGTTGCGCTTGAGGATGTCCTCCATCTCCATGGCGCCCTTCGGCGGAACGACGGTCGGGCTGAGCTCGCTCTTGACCGACTCGATGAAGTCGAGCGTCTTCTGGTCGGTCGGGGTCAGCTTGCTCTTGATCGCCTCCAGCACCTTGGCGTTGGTGGGCAGGCCGCGGTCGCTGAGCAGGATGCCACCGGCGTCGGCGTCGTTGAGCAGGAAGTCGACGAACTTCTGGGCCTCGGCCGTGTGCTCGGACTTGGCCGACATCGACCAGTGCATGGCCGGCTGCAGGAACATGCCGCCGGAGGGGGCGCCTTCGAGCTTGGGCAGGCGGAGCAGGTCGAGCTCCTGGCCGGAGCCCTTGGACAGGGCGCCGAGCTGGTTGCTCCACCAGATGCCGTAGGCGCCGGTGTTGGTGGCCAGCAGCGCCTGCTCGACGTTGGTGCCGATCTCGGCCATCTTGGCGGCGTCGGGCGCGGCCTTGGTCTCGATCAGCTTCTGGTGGATGCCCCACCAGGCCTTCAGCGTGTCGGCCGACATGCCGATCTTGCCGTTGTCGTAGAACTTCTCACCGCGCTGGGCGGCGAAGACCTGCAGGAAGGCGGGGTTGAAGTTGTAGTCGGTGCCCCAGACGGAGCCGCCGCTCTTCTCGGTGATCGCCTTGCTGGTCTCGATGAACTGGTCCCACGTCCAGGCCTTGTCGTCGGGCAGCTGCTGGCCCTGCTTCTCGACGGTGGCCTTGTTGACCATCGCCGCGAAGGTGTTGACGCCGCTCGGGATGGCGTACTGCTTGCCGTCCACCTGGCCGGCGGCGAGGACCTGCTGGTCGAGGTCGGCGGTGTTGACCTTGCCGGTCAGGTCGGCCAGCGCGCCGCGCCCGGCGTACTCGGCCAGGCCGCGGATCTCGATGGTCATCACGTCGGGCGCGTCGCCCGCGGCGACCTTGGTGGCCAGCTTCTCGTAGTAGCTGCCCCAGTCGGAGAAGTCGCCCTCGACGTCGATCGTCGGGTTCTTCTCCTCGAACTTGGCGATGACCTGCTCAGTGAGCTTCTGACGGGAGTCGCTGCCCCAGTAGGAGAAGACGATCTTCGTCTTGCCGCCGGCCTCGGTGCCGGACTCGGAGCCGCCACCGCACGCGGCGGCCGCCGCCATCACCGCGGTCGCGAGCAGGGCGACCGTGAACTTGCGCTTCACTGCGATTACCTCCATGGAAGGGGGGTGGGAGGAGCTACTTGAGGCCGGTGGTCGCCATACCGCGGATGAGGTACTTCTGGCCGGCCAGGAAGAATCCGAAGATGGGTGCGAGGGAGATGAGCGACATGGCGAACATCGGCCCCCACGACGACTCGCCGCTGCCGTCCAGGAACTGGCGCAGGGCCACGCTGGCGGTCAGGGTGTCGGACTTGGTCAGGTAGAGGTTCTGGCTGAAGAAGTCGTTCCAGGTCCAGATGAAGGTGAAGATGCCGGTGGTGGCCAGGGCGGGCATGCACAGCGGGATGATCACCCTGAAGTACGTGCGCCAGTACCCCGCTCCGTCGATGGCCGCCGCCTCGTCGAGTTCCCTGGGCAGGGTGCGGATGAACTGCACCATCAGGAAGATGAAGAAGGCGTCGGTGGCCAGGAACTTCGGCAGGATCAGCGGCCAGATGGTGTTGATCCACTCCAGCTTGGCGAACACGATGTACTGCGGCACGACGGTGACGTGGTGCGGCAGCATGATCGAGCCGAGCATGAGGGCGAACCACAACTTCTTGAAGGGGAAGTCCAGCCGGGCGAAGGCGTAGGCGGCCATCGAGCAGGCGACGAGGTTAGCGATAACAGACAAAGCTGTGATCACCGCGGAGTTCCACAGGTAGTGGCCGAAGGAGTTCTTCAGTGAGTACCAGCCCTCGGTGAAGTTCTCGAGGGTGACCTCGCTGGGCCACAGGCCGGGCTCGCGGAAGATCAGCTCTTCCGGCTTGAACGCCGCGGACACCATCCACAGCAGCGGATAGAGCATGACCAGGCCGAAGCCGATCAACATCAGGTGCTTGGCACCCCGGCTGAACCGCCGCCTGTAGAGCAGCGGCACGCGGGGGTTACTTTGTGTCGCCATAGAAGACCCAATACTTCGACATCAGGAAGTTGACCCCGGTCAGACCGGCGATGATGAGCAGCAGCACCCAGGCCATGGCCGCCGCGTAGCCCATCTCAAAGTTCTTGAAGCCCTTCATGTACAGGTAGAGCGTGTAGAAGAGCGTGGAGTCGACCGGTCCGCCGGTGCCGTTGCTGACGATGAACGACTGGGTGAAGGACTGGAACGACTTGATGATCTCGAGCACGAGGTTGAAGAAGATGATCGGCGTGAGCAGCGGAAGCGTGATGTGGCGGAACTGGGTGAGCTTGGTCGCCCCGTCCACGGAGGCCGCCTCGTAGTAGCTCTGCGGGATCTGCCTCAGACCGGCCAGGAAGATGACCATCGGGGCGCCGAAGGTCCACACGTGCAGCAGGATCAGCGTGCCGAGCGCGGTGTCGGGGTCGGTGACCCAGCCGGGACCTTCGATCCCGAACCAGAGCAGGACCGAGTTGACCAGACCGTCGGTGCCGAAGATCTTCCGCCACAGGATCGCGATCGCGACGCTGCCGCCCAGCAGCGAGGGCAGGTAGTAGACCGAGCGGTAGATCGTCAGGCCGCGCAGGCCTCGGTCGAGCAGCAGGGCCAGCAGCAGCGCGAAGGCCAGCTGCATCGGCACCGAGACGACCACGTAGATCGTGGTGACCTTCAGCGACTGCAGGAAGCGGTCGTCCTCGGTGAACATCCTGGCGTAGTTGTCCAGGCCGACCCACTGGGCCTCTTCGAGCAGGCTGTAGTCGGTGAAGGACAGGTAGAGCGAGGCCACGATCGGACCGACGGTGATCGCGATGAGGCCCAGGAACCACGGGGCGAGGAAAACGTAGGCCGCACCGGCTTCACGGCGCTTCCACGCGTTCTTCGTCCCGCGGTGCTGGCCCACTGGGCGGGCGGGTTCGAGTCTCACCTGCTTCGGAGAGGGAGACACGGAGACTTGGTGGGGCATGGCTTGACATATCCCTCGGCTGTGCGGGGGTGGATGGCGCTTTCCTATAGCGCCACGGAAAGTTACGTCAACCCTTTGCAGACGTTACCTTCTCGTTACCGATATATCGTTATCGGCGTATACCCAGGTCACAGCGTTACCTTACGATGAAGCCGAGGAAAACTTTTCCGAGAATCTAGCCGGTTTGCTACAAGCGGTTGCAATCAAATCGGTACCCGGTCTCCGACCGGTGCACCTCCCCCGGACGCAGCACCGTCGAGGGGAAATCGGGCCGGTTGGGCGAGTCGGGGAAGTGCTGCGTCTCCAGGCAGAACCCGGCGAAGGCCTGGTAGGGCGTGACGACGCCGTCGAGCATGTGCCCGGTGTAGAACTGCACGCCGGGCTCGGTCGTGCGCACCCGCATCGAACGCCCGCTGACCGGCTCCTCGACCACGATGCCCCCGCCCGGCCGCAACACGTAGCAGTGGTCGTAGCGCCCCTCCAGCCGCTCGCCGATCGCGGTGGGCGCGGTGAAGTCGTAGGGCGTGCCCGCCACCGGCACGGGGTCGCCGGGCACGGGGATCTTCCCCTCGTCCACCTCGAGGTAGGCGTCGGCCTCCATGGTCAGCACGTGTCCGCGCACGTCAGGGGCGTCGGCCAGGTTGAAGTAGGAGTGGT
Organism: Nonomuraea soli; assembly: GCF_013761175.1. Classification (GTDB taxonomy): domain Bacteria; phylum Actinomycetota; class Actinomycetes; order Streptosporangiales; family Streptosporangiaceae; genus Nonomuraea; species Nonomuraea soli. The sequence continues at coordinate 245,896 of NZ_JACDUR010000001.1, read as the reverse complement.
TGGTGAGGTTCAGCACCGTCGGCGCGTCGGTGGTGGCCTCGTAGGCGATCAGGAGCTCGTCGCCGTCGAGCGTGTAGGTCACCGAGACCGACATCGTGCCCGGGTAGCCCTCCTCGCCGTCCTTGCTGACCAGGCTGAGCCGTACGGCGTGGTCGCCGTCGCGGGAGGCGCTCCACACCCGCTTGTCGAAGCCCCTGAGCCCGCCGTGCAGGGCATGCCCGTTGTTGTTGCGGGCCAGCTCGTACGGCACGCCGTCGAGCGTGAAGGCGCCGTCGGCGATGCGGTTGCCGAACCTGCCCACGACGGCGCCGAAGTAGCGGCTGCGCTCCAGGTAGTCGCTCACGCTGTCCAGCCCGAGCACGACGTTGGCGCCGTCGGGCAGCTCGATCGACTGGATGATTGCCCCGAGCGTCAGGACTGCGACGCTGAGCCGGCCGTTGGACAGCTGGATACGCTCCACTGGCTGCCCGTCGGGGGTGGTGCCGAACTTCACGGTTCACTCGCTCTCTGGGTGGATTCCCTGATCACCAGGCTGGTCTCCAGCCTGACGGTGGTGTGCGGGGCGTGCTCTCCGGCGCCGACGGCCGCCAGCAGCAGGTCGACCGCCATGCGCCCGGCGGCGGCGGTCGGCATGGTGATGGTGGTCAGCTTGGGCCGGTTGAGCCGGCCGGGCAGGCTGTCGTCGATCCCGATGACGCTCACGTCGCCCGGGACGCTCAGGCCGCGCTCGACGAGGCCTTCGATGAGGCCGAGCGCGACCAGATCGTTGTAGCAGAGCACGGCGCTGTGCCCGGCGATCTTGTCTGCCGCGGCCAGGCCGCCCTGCTCGGTGGGTTCGTTGGGTCCCACGACCGTCAGCGGCACTCCGGCCTCGGCCGCCCGGTCGGTGGCGGCCTGGCGGATCTCGCCGCTGGTCCACGAGCCTGGCGGCCCGGTGAGCAGGGCGATGCGCCGGTGGCCGAGGCCCACCAGATGGTCGATGGCCGCCCGCGCGCCCTGGCCGACGTCCATCAGGACGGTGGTCAGGCCCTTCACGCGGCGGTTGACGATCACCAGCGGGACCTCGGCGCGCAGCCGGTGGATGGTCTGGTTCGACAGCCGGGGACTGCACAGGAGCACGCCGTCGACCTGCTTGGACAGCGTCTCGATGAGCTCCTGCTCCAGCACCGGGTCCTCGTCGGTGTCGGCGACGAAGACGTGGTAGTCGCGCTCGCGCGCGTGTCCCTGGGCCGCCTTGATCAGCGGGGGGAAGAAGGGGTTGGCGATGTCGGCCACGATGAGGCCGAGGTTGTGCGTGCGGCCGGTGGTCAGTGCCCTGGCCGCGCGGTTGGGCCGGTAGCCGAGCTGCGCGGCGACCGCGAGCACCGCCTGCCGGGTCTTCTCGTTGACCAGATGCGGCGCGGAGAAAGTCCGCGAGACCGTCGACACGTGCACTCCCGACGCCCTGGCTACGTCGCGAATCGTCACCATGGCCGCACACTAACGCAATCGGTTGCACGCCTACCAGGCACTATTGCGACCGGTTGCGAGGTAAACCCGCTGGCCACTTGACAGAGCTCGCGCTGGATGGCCAGAGTTTATGCAACTGGTTGCAGACCCTCATCAGCAGACCGTCAGAAAGACATCCCCCGTGAGCAGAACTCTCGTCACCGGGAGCGCCGGGCGCCTGGGCCGCAGTGTCGTCACCGCGTTCGCCGCAGCCGGGCACGAGGTGATCGGCATCGACAACGCGCCCGGAACCCCTCCCGAGGCCGCCGCATGCCTGCCCGCCGACCTGACCGACCTCGGCGAGGCCTATGAGGTGATCGCCCGCTTCCGTCCCGAGTCCGTCATCCACCTGGCGGCGATCGCCACCCCGTTCAGCCGCAGCGACGGCGTGACCTTCCGCACCAACACCCAGCTGGCGTTCAACGTGTGCCACGCCGCCACCGCGCTGGGCGTGCCCAAGCTGGTCGTGGCCAGCAGCCCGACGGTCATCGGGTACGGCAAGCCTGACGGCTGGACACCCGCCTACCTCGCGCTCGACGAGGACCACCCGGCCCAGCCGTGGAACGCCTACAGCCTGTCGAAGCTGGTGGCCGAGCAGACCATGCAGACGTTCGCGCGGACCTCCGAGACCCGGATGGCCGCGGTCCGGCCGTGCTACGTGGTCGCGCCCGAGGAGTGGGAGGGCGCCCCCACCCAGCAAGGCCACACCATGGCCGAGCGGCTTGACCGTCCGGAGCTCGCGGCGGTCTCGCTTTTCAACTACCTCGACGCCCGCGACGCCGCCGACATGCTGCTCGCTCTGCTGTCCAAGCTGCCGGAGCTGCCCAATGGCGAGGTCTTCTTCGCCGGGGCCGCCGACGCGCTGGCCCGCGACCCGCTGTCGGAGCTGCTGCCGCGGCTCATCCCCGCCACCGCCCCCTTCGCCGCCGGACTGACCGGCAGCGCCCCCGCCTTCTCCTCCGCCAAGGCCGAGCGCATGCTCGGCTGGCAGGCCAAGCGGAGCTGGCGCACCGAACTCAAGGAGAGCCTGTGAACCTCAGCGGCGTGCTGTTCTTCCCCGTGACGCCCTTCGACGACAACGGGGCGCTGGACGAGCGGGTGCTCGCGGAACACATCCGCCAGGGCCTGGCCCACGACCCGGGCGCGGTCTTCGTGGCGTGCGGCACCGGGGAGTTCTCGGCGCTTTCGCAGGCCGAGCACGCGCTGGCCGTCCAGGTCGCGGTGGCCGCCACCGCCGGCCAGGTGCCGGTGCTGGCGGGCGCGGGCGGCCCGCTCGGCGCCGCCCTGGAGCAGGCCCGTACGGCACGCGAGGCGGGAGCCGACGGCCTGCTGCTCATGCCGCCCTACCTGACGCAGGGCTCGACCTCCGGTTTCGTCGCGTACGTGACGGCCATCGCGGCCGAGCTCCCGGTGATCGTCTACCAGCGCGGCTCGGTCGTCCTCGACCCGGCCACCGTGGTGGAGCTGGCCCGGATCCCCGGCGTCGTGGGCCTCAAGGACGGACTGGGCGACATCGACCGCATGCAGCGCACCGTGCTGGCCGTGCGTCGGGAGATCGGCGAGGACTTCATGTTCTTCAACGGCCTGCCGACCGCCGAGCTGACCATGCCCGCCTACCGCGGCCTGGGCATCGACCTGTACTCCAGCGCCGTGTTCGCCTTCGCCCCCGAGATCGCCAAGGCCTTCTTCGCGGGTGACGACCGGCTGCTTACGGAGTTCTACGCGCCGCTGGTCGAGCTGCGCAGCAAGGCGCCCGGCTACGCGGTGGCGCTGGTCAAGGCCGGGATCCGGCTGCGCGGCCTGGACGTGGGCCCGGTGCGCGCGCCGCTGACCGACCTCACGCCCGAGCACGAGGCGGAGCTCGACACGCTGATCAAGCATGGCCTGTCCCTGGTAGCCGCATGATCGTCGATCTGACCACCACCCTGCGGTCGGCGCCCCTGGCCCGGCCGTGGGGCGCCGACGTGCCGTACAACCACGTCGTCCGCGTGGACGTCACGCTCGACGACGGCCGGGTCGGCACCGGGATCTCGTGGACGCCGCAGATCGGCGCGCACGCCGTGCGTGCCCTGCTCGACCACGACGTGCGCGACGCGGTGTTCGGCCTGGAGCCGCACCCGGAGGCGGTGTGGGACCGGCTGGCCTGGCACCTGAGCGAGGCCGGGCGCGGCGGGCTGGCCACGGTCGCCATGGCCGGGCTCGACCTGGCCCTGTGGAGTCTGCGCGGTCCGCTGGTCGGCGTGCTCGGGGCGCGCCGCTCCGAGGTTCCCGTGTACGGCAGCGGCGTCAACCTGCACTACTCCCTGGAGGAGCTGGTCGCGCAGGCGACCCGCTGGAAGGGCCTGCCCGCCGTCAAGATCAAGGTGGGCAAGCCCGACCTGGGCGAGGACGTCGAGCGGGTGGCCGCGGTCCGCGAGGTGATCGGGCCCGACACGCAGCTGATGATCGACGCCAACCAGCGCTGGGACCTGTTCCGCGCCCGGCGGGCCGTCTCCGCGCTGGAGAGGTTCGACCTGGCCTGGATCGAGGAGCCGCTGCCCGCCGACGACTGGCGTGGTCTGGCCGAGCTGCGGCGTTCCATCGGCGTGCCGGTCGCCGTGGGCGAGAACGTCTACACCCTGTACGGCTTCCGCGAGCTGCTGGCCTCCGGAGCGGTCGACGTGATCCAGCCCAACGTGGTGCGCGTGGGCGGCATCACGCCGTTCCTGCGCATCGCGGACCTGGCCAGGGCCTACGACGTGCCCGTCTACCCGCATCTGCTCATGGAGCTGTCGGGCCAGCTGGCGCTGTGCCTGCGTGATCCTGTCATGGTGGAACACGTGGAGGACGCGTCCCTGGCCGAGCTCGGCCTGCTCGCCGAGCCGTACCCCGTCGCCGTCGAGAACGGCCTGCTCACCGCGACCGGTCATCCGACGAGGTGGTTCGAGTGAAGATCGTCGTCGCCGGGGTGCACGGCTTCGGCAAGCACCACCTGCACAACATCTCGCGCCTGGAGGGCGCCGAGCTCGCCGGCGTCTGCGACCCCAGGCCCGCCGACCTGGGCGTGCCGCAGTCGGCCGACCTGGGAGCGCTCGTGCGCGAGACCGGGGCGCGGGTGGCCGTCATCGCCACCCCGATCCACACCCACGCCGACCTGGCCGTCACCGCCCTGCGGGCGGGGGCGCACGTGCTGCTGGAGAAGCCGCCCGCGCCCTCGGTCGCCGAGTTCGAGCGCATCGCCGCGGCGGCGGCCGAGACCGGCGGGGTCGTGCAGGTCGGCTTCCAGTCGCTGGGCTCGGCCGCGATCCCGGTCGCCCGCTCGGTCGTGGGCGAGATCCGCGGCATCGGCGTCGCGGGCGCGTGGGAGCGACCCAAGAGCTACTACACGCGTGCGGCCTGGGCGGGCAAGCGCCGGCTCGACGGCGTCGACGTCATGGACGGCGCGCTGACCAACCCGTTCGCGCACGCCGTGGCCACCGCCTTCTCGGTCGCGGGCCCCTCCCCGGTGGAGAGCATCGACCTGGAGCTCTACCACGCCAACGACATCCAGTCCGACGACACCTCCAGCGCCCGGGTGCGCCTGGCCGACGGCACGGTCATCACCGTCACCGTGAGCCTGTGCGCCGAGCGCCGCTACGAGCCGTTCCTGGAGCTGCACGGCTCCGCCGGCACCGCGCGGCTGTTCTACACCACCGACGAGCTGGAGGCCGGCGGCGTGCGCACCGGCTACGGGCGCACCGACCTGCTGGCCAACCTGCTCGACCACCTGCGTGACGGCACCGATCTGCTGGTGCCGCTCGCCTCCACCGAGGCCTTCACCCGCTTCCTCGACGCGGTGCGCCTGGCCCCGGAACCGGCCCCGATCGAGTCGGCCGACGAGCCGGAGCGCCGCCTGGTGCCCGGCATCGCCGCGTTCGCCGCGCGCAGCGCGCGCGAGCTGAAGACCCTGTCGGAGCTGGGCTTCCCCGGCGCGCCCGCCGACGACCCGTGGCCGGAGGTACGGCTGGGCGAGACGGCGTCGTATCTCTACCGCAGCGACATCGACGTCACCTCGGCCCCCAGGCCCTATCTCCACCCGGTCACCACCCTGGGCGGTGTCCCGGTCACCGAGCTGCAGCCCGCCGACCACATCCACCACTTCGGGGCGAGCGTGGCGATCTCCGACGTGAACGGCGTCAACTTCTGGGGCGGCTCCACCTTCGTGCCGGGCACCGGCCCGGTGATCCTGCCCAACCACGGCAGGCAGCGCCGCCGCAGGCTGGAACCGGTCGACGGCGGCTACCTGGAGCACCTCGACTGGACGGGCCCCGACGGCGAGGTGCTGCTGACCGAGGAGCGCACGCTGCTCACCCGCTCGCTCGGCGACGCCTGGGCGCTGGACGTCTCCTTCACCCTGACGGGCTCGGCGAAGATCGAGAGCTCGGCGACGAAGGGCCGGGCCGGCGCGGGCTACGGCGGCTTCTTCTGGCGCGCGCCCAAGGCCTCGGCGAACCTCGACGCCTTCACCGCTGGGTCGCGGGGCGAGGCCTCCGTGCACGGCAGCACCAGCCCCTGGCTCTGCCTGGTCAGCGATTCGTGGAGCCTGCTGTTCGTGCAGCGCGGCGAGATCGACCCGTGGTTCGTGCGCGTCGCCGAGTATCCGGGTGTGGGCCCGGCGCTGGCCTGGGACAAGCCGCTGCTGGTGGAGGGCGAGTTGCGCCGGTCGATCACGGTGGTCGTCGCCGACGGCCGGATGGGCCGGGAGCGGGCGGCGGAGCTGGCCGGCTGATGAGGATCTTCATCGCGGGTGACTCGACCGCCTCGGCCTATCCCGAGGCGGCCGCGCCGATGGCGGGCTGGGGGCAGGCTCTCGGCCTGTTCGTGGACGCCGACATCGTCAACGAGGCGATCCCCGGCGCGAGCGTGCGCAGCTCGATCGAGCGGCTGGGCATGCACGAGCGCATCATGGCCGCCATCGGCCCCGGTGACCTGCTGCTGGTCTGCTTCGGGCACAACGACCCCAAGCACGACCAGGACAGGTTCAGCGCCCCCTTCGACGGCTACCAGGTCTTCCTGCGCCGCTACCTCGACGGGGCACGCGAGCGGGGCGCCCGGCCGATCCTCGTCACGTCCGTGGAACGGCGCTCGGCCGAGCCCACCCACGGGCGCTATCCGGAGGCGATGAAGGAGCTGGCCGGCTTCGAGGGCGTGCCGCTCATCGACCTGCAGGAGGCGAGCCTGCGCTTCTACGGCGAGGTCGGCGTGGGCGCCGCCAAGGCGCTGTTCGTCGAGGTGGACGACACCCACTTCACGGCGGCGGGGGCGATCGAGGTGGCGCGGCTCCTGGCGGGGGCCGCCGGTGACCTGCTCCCCTGGCGCGAGGTCTGCCCCGAGCAGCCGCAGGGGGTCGTCCTGCCCGCGGAACGCGCCGCCGAGCTCGTGGAGTGGCGCACCGAGGGCCGGGCGCCGGGTGGCGAGACCCGCTCGGGCGCCGAGGAGGCCGGCATCGCCGTCCACGGGGCGCTCGGGTAGCGCCCCGGATTCCCTACCCCGGCGGGATCTCCCGCCGGGGCCTTCGTCGTGGCGCGAAACTGCATCTTTCTGCAACCGATTGCGGCTGCATCTATGAATCTTTCAGCGGATATTGACGTGAAATCGGGATTACGTAATGGTTTCGTGCAACCGATTGTTGTGCCACCCCCCAAGTGAGGTCGTCCCGTGCGACGTCTGTTACTCCTCGCCCTGGCAGTTCTGGCACTGACGCCGACGCCGGCTGCCGCACAGCACCGCACCACCCTCGTGGTCGCCGCCGACGGCTCGGGTCAGTTCACCACCGTTCAGGCGGCCGTCGACGCCGTGCCCCCGGGCAACACCAGGCCCGTCACGATCCTGGTCCGTGAGGGCACCTACAAGCAGCAAGTCGTCATCCCGGCCGACAAGCCGTACATCTCCCTCGTCGGCGCCACGCGTGACCCCTCCCGCGTGGTCCTGACCTTCGACGCCGCCGCGTCCCAGCAGAAGCCCGACGGCTCGGGCACCTACGGCACCTCCGGGAGCGCCTCCTACGTCATCAGCGCCGACGACTTCACCGCGCGCAACCTGACCTTCGAGAACGCCTACGACGAGGCAGCCGCCGGCAGCAGCCAGGCGGTCGCCGTCAGGACCGTCGGCGACCGGCAGGTCTACGACAACGTGCGCTTCATCGGCAACCAGGACACCCTGTACGCCAACTCCCCCTCGACGACGAGCTTCTCGCGGCAGTACTTCCGCAACTGCTACGTCGAAGGCGACGTCGACTTCATCTTCGGACGGGCCACCGCGGTCTTCGACCGGTGCCGGATCAAGTCGCTGACCCGCGGCAGCACGACCAACAACGGCTACGTGGCGGCGCCCAGCACCGAGATCACCAACCCGTACGGGTTCCTGATCTACCGCAGCCAGCTCGTCAGCACCGCGCCCGCGCAGACCGTCTTCCTGGCCAGGCCCTGGCACGCCGGCGGCTCGGCCACCGCGGTCGGGCAGCTCGTGGTGCGCGAGTCGTGGCTCGGGCAGCAGGTCAAGGAGATCCCTTACGACGACATGTCGGGCTTCTCCTGGCGGGACGCGCGCTTCGCCGAGTACCGCAACAGCGGGCCGGGCTCGACGGCGAACGCCGACCGCAAGCAGCTCACCGACGCCGAGGCGGCGCAGTTCACCCCGCAGAGGTACCTGGCGGGCGACGACGGCTGGAACCCGGTCCCCCACGACCACGGCCACGCGGCGGGCCCGGCGGACGCAGCCGGTGCCGCGGTGACGGCGGGCGCGGCCGGTGACCAGTTCGCGGCCTCCACCGAGGGCCACCGCGGGCACGGCTCCTTCCGGCTCGGCCGCGAGACCCTGGCCCCCAACGACGGCTGGGCTGCGGCCACCACCGGCACGACCGGCGGCTCCGCGGCCTGGAACGACAGCGTGCACGTCGTCTCCAGCCGCGCCGAGCTGGTCGAGGCGCTCGGCGATCCCGCCGACAACACCCCGCGGATCATCTACGTGAAGGGCACCATCGACGCCGACGTCGACAGCTCGGGAAGAATCCTGACCTGCGCTGACTACGCCACCGCCGGCTACACCCTCGACGGCTACCTGGCCGCCTACGACCCCGCCGTCTGGGGCCGCTCCACCCGCCCGAGCGGCCCGATGGAGGACGCCAGGAAGGCCAGCTACAACGCGATGGCCGCGCACATCACCGTGCGTCTGGGCTCCAACACGACCCTCATCGGCCTCGGCGACGACGCCGCGCTCAAGAGCTTCGGCATCCGCATCCAGAACGTCGACAACGTGATCGTCCGCAACCTGTCGATCTCCGACACCTCCGACTGCTTCCCCGCCTGGGACCCGACCGACGGGGCCGAGGGCGCCTGGAACGCCTCGTTCGACAACTTCGAGGTCTCCGGCGCCACCCACGTCTGGCTGGACCACAACACCCTCGACGACGGCGACAACCCCGACTCGAACCAGCCCGTCCACTTCGGCCGGCCGTACCAGGTCCACGACGGCCTGCTGGACGTGGTGCGCGGCTCCACCTACGTCACGCTGAGCTGGAACCACCTGAGCAACCACGACAAGACCACGCTGATCGGCAACACCGACAACCCGAACAGCTACGGCGAGGCCGACAAGCTCAAGGTCACCGTGCACCACAACTACTTCGACGGGCTGGGCCAGCGTGTGCCGCGGGTGCGCTTCGGCCAGGTCCACGTCTACAACAACCTCTACAAGGGGATCACCGCCTACTCGATCGGCGTCGGCTTCGGCTCCAAGGTCTTCGCCGAGTCCAACGCCTTCGTCGGCTCCAGGCTCCTGTCGGTCATCGGCGGCACCGCGATCAGCCAGCGCGGCAATCTCGTCGACGGCGTCGAGACCGATCTGATCGCCGCCTCCGGGGTGACGCTCACCCCGGACGCGGGCTGGACTCCCACGTTGTTCACCCGGATCGACCCGCCCCGGTCGCTGCAGGGCATCGTCCCGGCACGTGCCGGAGCGGGGCGGATCCGCTAGCACGCGTACGGCCCGCGTTCGCGAGACGCGGGCCGTACCTGAACCCCCTGGGGGCGGTCCCCAGGGGAATCGGGGGACATCCCATCGAGGAGATCACTCCATGAGACATGTCGTATCCGCAGCCGTCATCGTTTCAACCGCCCTGGCGGGCGGCGTGCTGGCCGTGGCCACCTCGGCCAGCGCGGCAACCGTCTACACGATCAAGAACAACGCCAGCGGACAGTACCTGACCACCGCCTCGTCCGGCGGCCAGCTCACCACGAACGCGGCGAGCAGCAGCTGGACCCTGTCGGACTCGGGCGCCCTGATCTCGTCGGTCAACGGCCTGTGCGCGGGCGTCTCCGGCGACTCGACCAGTGCCGGCAAGGCGATCGTCGCCGAGGCCTGCGACGGCTCGACCTTCCAGCGCTGGACCGTCTCCGGCACCCGCCTGGTCAACGCCGGTAGCGCCAAGTGCCTCAACGCCGAGAGCGGCTTGGTCAAGCAGAACTCGTGCGACAGCGCCTCCACCAAGCAGTGGACGCTCACCCCCACCTCCGGCGGCACCCCCAGCCCGACGATCACCCCGAGCCCGACGATCACGCCGACCGGCAACCCCACTACCCCGCCGCCCACCGGCGACGCGCTCTACGTCTCGCCCTCCGGCAGCGACGGCGCGGCCGGGACGATCTCGAACCCGACGACGCTCACCTCCGCGCTCACCCGCGTCGCCGCGGGCGGCACGATCTACATGCGCGGCGGCACCTACTCCTACTCCTCCACGGTCACGGTCGCGACGGGCAACAACGGCACCTCCAGCGCCCGCAAGACCCTGACCGCCTACCCGGGCGAGACGCCGGTGCTGAACTTCGCGGCCCAGGCCGAGGACCCGGCCAACCGCGGCCTGGCGGTGAACGGCAACTACTGGCACGTCAAGGGCCTGATCGTCGAGCGCGCCGGCGACAACGGCATCTTCGTCGGCGGCAGCAACAACATCTTCGAGCGCACCGTGACGCGCTTCAACCGCGACACCGGCCTGCAGCTCTCGCGGACGTTGTCGAGCACCCCGCGTGACCAGTGGCCGGCCAACAACCTCATCCTCTCGGCGCTGTCGCACGACAACGCCGACTCCGACGGCGAGGACGCCGACGGCTTCGCGGCCAAGCTCACCGTCGGCGGCGGCAACGTCTTCCGCTACGCCGTCGCGCGCAACAACATCGACGACGGCTGGGACCTGTACACCAAGACCGACACCGGCGCCATCGGCGTCGTGACGATCGAGGACTCCCTCGCCTACAACAACGGCACCCTCAGCAACGGCGGCCAGGCCGGCAACGGTGACCGCAACGGCTACAAGCTCGGCGGCGAGGACATCGGCGTCAACCACATCGTGCGCCGCAACTTCGCCTACAACAACGGCAAGCACGGCTTCACCTACAACCGCAACCCCGGCGCGATGACCGTGTCGAACAACATCAGCATCGACAACGCCGAGCGCAACTTCACCTTCGACGCCGGCAGCTCGGTCTTCCGCAACAACACCTCGTGCCGCTTCTCCAGCGGGTCGAACGACAAGATCGTCGGCAACTCCGACAGCTCCAACCAGTTCTACGCGGGCACCAACGGCTCGCGCTGCTCCGGCTACTCCGGTGCGCTCGGCTGGTCCTTCGCCTCCGACGGCCGCCTGGTCGTGACCCTCGGCGGGCGAGTCATCACCCCGTGACCTTGCAGTTCTCCGTACGGCTCGCGCCTGGACTTCACCGGCGCGAGCCGTACCTTGTCGGCGCCAGATCCGGCTGACCGTGCCCAGCGTCACCACGCTGCGGGGAGAGGGCACGGACGCCAGGCTCGAAGGCGTCTTCCTGTCGATCAGCACCGGGCGGCGGGAGCGTTTTTCACCACTTCCCGCCGAGCTCCTTGAGCGTGAAGGCCCCTCCGGCCCGGTCGTGCAGTGGTTCGCTCAGATCCGGCTCGCCGTATTTCTCGATGAGCGGCGTGGCGTGCTCCTCCGAGTCGTCGCGCGACTCCCATCCCAGCGCCCGCGCCGCGTCGAGCGACCACCACCGGCGGTCGTTGTCGGACACCCCCCACACCACGTGGAATCCCTGCGCGACCAGGCCCGCCTCGATGAGCGCGGCCAGGTCGCGCGGCGACATCCAGGTCGCCAGCCCGCGTGTGTCCCCTGACGCGTGGTTGCAGGTGCCGAGCCTGATGACCGTGGAGTTGATGCCGAACCGGTCGAAGTACAGGCTGGCCAGCGCCTCCAGCACCACCTTGCTGACCCCGTAGAAGGTGTCGGGGCGGGGGAAGGCGTAGTCGGGCAGCTCGCCCCCGTCGGCCGGGCGGGTGTGGAAGCCGGCGGCGTGGTGGCTGCCCAGGAGCACCAGGTGGCGGATCCCCTCGGCCCTGGCGGCCTCCATGAGGATCTGGCTGCCCGTGATGTTGGCGCGCACGATGTCGTCCCACGGGTGCTCGCGGCTCTGCCCGCCGAGGTGGACGATCGCGTCCACGCCCTTGGTCACCGCCGCCATCGCCTCGGGGTCGGCCAGGTCGGCCTGGACGAACTCCTCCCTCTCGCCGGGCTCGACGGGCACCAGGTCGGTCAGCCGGAGTGTCCGTCCCGGCCTGGCCAGGAGAGGCCGCAGGAGAATGCCGAGCTTGCCGGCCGCGCCGGTCACCAGGATCCGCATAGGTCTCCCTTGAGGAGTTCGTAAGCCTTGTTGACTATGACCCGGATCACAATATACGTTCCGCTGGACGAAATGCACATCACCAGACAACGTCCAAGTATGTGAACGGGAGGCGGTCCGATGACACGCCATCTGCTCGGTGTCGCGGTGTTAGTCGTGACCCTCGGGGCTTGCGGTTCGAGTGGAGCGGGATCTGACGAAGCGCTGGACATCTGGATCAGGCAGGCGCCCGATTCCGACTCGGCGAAGACGGCCCAGAAACTTGCCGACGCCTTCACGAAGGCCAGCGGGGTCAAGACCAAGGTCACCGCGATCTTCGACGACTTCGAGACCAAGCTCCAGCAGCAGGCCGCCCAGAAGAACCTGCCGGACATCGTGATCAACGACACCGCCCAGCTCGGCAACATGCAGGGGCAGGGCTGGTTGCGCGAGGTCGACAAGGCCTCCCTGGCCGGCGGCGACAAGCTCGCGGAAGGCGCGTGGAAGGCCGCCCAGGCGGGCAACGGCAAGTACTACGCCGCGCCGTTCTCGGCCCAGTCGTTCGCGCTGATCATGCGCAAGGACTGGCGCGAGAAGGTCGGCATGCAGCCGCCCAAGACCTGGGAGGAACTGGCCGCGCTGGCCAAGGCCTTCACCGACAAGGACCCCGACGGCAACGGCCAGGCCGACACCGCCGGCTTCGTCATCCCGGCCGGCACCAAGCGCGGCTACGCCTCCTGGTACGCCTCCTCGCTGATCTACGCCAACGGCGGCGACTTCCTGACCAACAACGCCGGCAAGTTCACCCCGGCCGTCAACCAGCCGAACGCCGTCGAGGCCGTCAAGTTCCTGCAGGACCAGTTCTGCACCGCCAAGTCGGTCAACCCGGGCGCGGTCAGCAACGACACGACCGTCACCCACGAGGTCTTCGAGAAGGGCCAGGGCGGCATCTACCTGGTCGGACCCTATGTGCTGGCGCGTTTCGTCAAGAGCCTGGGCGCCGACAAGATCGAGGTCCACCCGGTGCCCAAGGGCCCGTCGGGTGGTCCCGGCACCCTCGGCGAGGGCGAGAACGTCTACCTGATGGCCGGCTCGGCGCAGGAGGACAACCAGAAGAAGTTCGCCGAGTTCGCCGTCTCCGCCGAGGGCCAGCGCATCGGGATGAACAAGGACGCCCCCGGCGCGATCGTGCGCCTGCCCGTCAACACCACCGTCAACCTGGCCGCCGAGCGGCAGGATCCGGGCTGGAAGGTCTTCGCCGACGCCTACCCGGACGCGGTCTACAGCCAGCCGGTGCCGAACTGGGCGCCGATCCGCCAGGCCTCGGCCGACGCGATCAACGCGGTGTGGGCCGACTGCTCGTCCGACGTCAAGACCGCCATGGACGGCCTGGCGACCAAGCTGACCACGGAATTGCAGAACCAGAAGGCCTCATGAGCATGACCCTCGTGCGCGAGGAGAAGCGCCTGAGCCCCCACCGCCGGCAGGCCCGGCGGCGGGGGCGATGGCTCGTGCCCTGGCTCTTCCTCGCACCGGCGCTGATCCTCTTCCTCTACTTCAAGTTCATCCCGATGTTCGAGAACCTCCGGATGAGCTTCTTCAAGGTCCAGACCTTCCTCGGCGACGAGTTCGTGGGCCTGGACAACTACCGCCGCATCATGACCGACGACGCGTTCGTCAGCGCGATGTGGCACAGCGTCGTGCTGGCCGTCGGCACCACGGTCGGCTCGCTGGTGCTGGGCCTGGTCCTGGCTCTGCTGATCGAGGGGACGGCCAGGCATCTGTGGTTCGTGCGCACCGCTGCCTTCCTGCCGGTGGTCGTGACCATGGCGGCGGTCGCCGAGATCTGGCGCATCATGTACCACCCGGCGGAGAGCGGCCTGATCAACTCGATCATCGGGTTCCTCACGATCGATCCGCAGCCGTTCCTGTCGAGCGAGGACTCCTCGCTGCTGTCGATCATGGGCATGATGATCTGGCGTGGCACGCCGTACGACATGATGATCTTCCTGGCCGGGCTCGTGGGCGTGGACCGCACCCTGTACGAGGCCGCCGCCGTCGACGGCGCCTCGACCTGGCAGCGCCTGTGGCACATCACGCTGCCCGCGCTCCGCCCGGTCTTCTGGATCCTGGCCACCCTGGCCGCCATCCGGGGCCTGCGCGTCTTCGTCGAGGTCTACGTGCTGACCAACGGCGGGCCGAACGGCTCCTCCGAGGTGCTGATGACACTGATCTACAAGATGGGCTTCCAGAGCAACGAGCTCGGCGTGGCCGCGGCGGGCTGCATCGTGCTGTTCGCGGCGACGCTGGTGCTCACGATCATGGTGCAGCTGATGCGCAGGAGGCAGGCATCGTGACCCCGCATCGTTTCGACAGCGCCCTGGGCCTGGAGGCCAGGCGCGGCCCGGTGGCGACGGTCCTGAAGCTGCTGCTGTACGCGGGCATGATCCTGGTCTTCGCCGGCCCGCTGTGGGGCCTGCTGGTCAGCGCTTTCGGCCAGACCCTCGACCCGACCAGCTTCGCCCTGTGGCCCGACGGCTTCACGCTGGAGAACTTCGCCCAGGCGGGCGACAAGAACGTCTACGGCTACCTGTTCAACTCCTTCGTCGTGGTCGGCTTCGGGCTGCTGCTGCAGATGCTCGTCAGCGTCTTCGCCGCCTACGCCCTGGCGCGCAAGAAGTTCCGGGGCATGACCGTGGTCATGCTGATCATGCTGGCGACGATGATGCTGCCCGAGGAGATCATCGCCATCCCGCTCTCGCTCGTGCTGGCGGACATGCCGCTGCTCGACGTGCGGCTCATCGACACCTACGCGGGCATGATCCTTCCCGTCGGGGCGTGGGGCTTCTCCATCCTGGTGATGACCGAGTTCATGAAGGAGGTCCCGGTCGAACTGGAGGAGGCCGCCCGCATCGACGGCGCGGGCGAGCTGCGCACCTTCTTCACGATCATCCTGCCGCTGTGCCGTCCGGCGCTCGGCGTGATCGGCGTCTTCGGCTTCACCATGATCTGGGACCAGTACCTGCTGCCGCTCATCGTCGCCAACGATCCGGGCTACTACACGCTGCCCATCGCGCTGCGATCGCTGCGTTCCGACGAGGAGGTGGGCATCGGCGTGCTGCTGGCCGCGACCCTCCTGGCGCTGCTGCCGTCGATCATCGCCTTCCTGGCGTTCCAGCGGCAGTTCATGCGCGGACTCACCAGCGGCGCGGTCAAGGGATAGGTGTCCACATACATGGATCTCATCCCCTATTCTGGATCTTATGGAGCCTTCGATGGTGAAGTCGGCGGAGCGCACCGTTCGCATCCTGGAGATGTTGTCGTCCTCGCCCGACCGGCTGTCGCTGGCCGAGCTCCAGCACCGCACGGGCTTCCCGCGCAGCAGCCTGCACGCGCTGCTGCGGACCCTGGCCGAGCTGAAGTGGATCGAGGCGCCTCCCGGCGAGTCCGCCTACGGCATCGGGCCGCACGCCCTGCTGACCGGGACCGCCTACCTCGACAAGGACCCGGCTCTGCCGTACGCGCAGGAGACCCTGGAGGACCTGCGCGAGGAGATCGGGCACACGGTGCACTTCGCCCGGCGCGACGACGGTCACGTGCTGTACCTGGCGACCCGCGACTCGCGCGTCGCCCACCACGTGATCCCGAGGGTGGGCCGTCGCCTGCCCGCCCACGTCACCGCGCTCGGCCAGGCGCTGCTGGCGCAGCTGACCAACGACGAGGTGCTCGGCCTGCTGCCCGCGGAGCTGACGGCGCTCACCGACCACACCATCACCGACACGGCCAAGCTCATGGACGAGCTCGACCAGGTGCGCTCGCGCGGCTGGGCGCACGAACGCGAGCAGGGCACGCGCGGGGTGGCCTGCGTGGCCGTCGCGGTCGACTACCGCATCCCGGCCACCGACGCGATCAGCGTCTCGATGCCCGCCTCGCTGCCGCCCTCCGGGGTCGAGCAGGTCGCCGAGGCGGTGGTGCGGCACACCCGCAAACTCGCTGCCACTCTGCGCCGGGAGGGCATCCGATAATCCATCATCCGGCGCATTCTCGGAGGGATCTCGGTTATGCGTCTTGATGGTGTCCTCTTCTTCCCGGTGACCCCGTTCGCGTCCGACGGCTCGGTGGACGAGTCGGTCCTGGCCGAACACGTCTCCGCGGGAGTGGAGTCGGGGGCGGGCGGTGTGTTCACCGCCTGCGGCACCGGCGAGTTCAACGCGCTCGACCTGGCGGAGTACCGGCAGGTCGTGGCCACCTCCATCGCCGCGGCAGGCGGCCGGGTGCCGGTCCTGTCCGGGACCGGCGGTCCGCTGCCCACGGCGCGCGCCTTCGCCGCCGAGGCCCAGGCTCTGGGTGTCGACGGCCTGTTGCTGCTGCCTCCCTATCTCGTGTCGTCCCCTCCCGGCGGTCTGGTGTCCTACGTGCGTGCCGTCGCCGAGAGCGTCGAGCTGCCGATCATCGTGTACGGCAGGGCCAACGCCAGGTTCGGCCCGCCGGCCGTCGCCCAGCTCGCCGGCATCCCGAACGTGATCGGCTACAAGGACGGCATCGGCGACTTCGACCTGCTGCAGCGCATCATCCTCACCGTGCGCCAGGAGACCGACCGGGAGTTCACCTTCTTCAACGGGCTCCCGACCGCCGAGTTCACCATGCCCGCCTACCGGGGAATCGGGGTCACCCTCTACTCCTCGGCCGTCTTCGCCTTCGCGCCGGAGATCGCGCTGGCCTTCTACAAGGCGCTGACCTCGGGCGACGAGGTGCTGTGCCAGCGGTTGCTGACCGGGTTCTACCTCCCGCTGGTGGAGCTGCGAGACAAGGTGCCGGGCTATGCGGTCTCCCTGGTCAAGGCAGGTGTACGGCTGCGCGGGCTCGACGCGGGCGCGGTGCGTCCCCCGCTGGTCGACGCCGCGCCCGAGGACGTCGCCGAGCTGGAGCGGCTGATCGCCGCGGGCAGGGACATCGCGGGTGTGTGAAGCCGTCGCGCCAGGCGCCGGGTCCGTGCGACCCGGCGCCGGCCGTGGTGCGTCAGCGGGAGAGCACGCCGTCGACCCGCTGCGGGACGCCCAGCGGGTTGGAGTCCTGCAGCTCCTGCGGGAGCAGCTCGGCGGGCCAGTCCTGATAGGCGGTCGGTGCCAGCCAGCGGGCGATCGCGGTGGCGCCGACGGAGGTGAAGGTGGTGGTCGCCGAGGGCCACGGCCCGCCGTGGTGCATGGCCCAGGTGACGGCGACGCCGGTGGGCCAGCCGTTCCACACCAGCCGCCCCGCCGTGCGGGCCAGCACCTCGACCAGAGGCGCGGCCTCGGCCGGGTCGGTGGCGTGGACGGTGGCGGTGAGCGAGCCCTCCAGGCGCGCGAGCACGCCGGGCAGGTCGGAGACGTCGCGGTAGGTGACGACGATGGACGACGGCCCGAAGCACTCCTCGGCGACCGCGGGCAACTGCGCGGCGAAGCTGTCGAGGTCGGTGGTGAAGAGCCTGGGCTCCACGGCCCAGGCGCCCTCGCCCGCCTGGCCGGTGGCCAGCAGGGTCAGCGACGACAACCGCTCGACGCCGCTGGTGTACCCGTCGCGGATCCGGGAGGAGAGCATGGGCGTGCCCGTGGAGGCCGAGACGGCCTCGGCGAACTCCTTCACCACGTCCTCGGGGGCGAACACGAGGCCGGGGTTGGTGCAGAACTGCCCGGAACCGAGCGTCAGCGACGCGGCGAACCCCTGGGCCAGGCCCTCACGCCGGGCCGAGGGCAGCACGACCACCGGGTTGACGCTGCCGAGCTCGCCGAAGAACGGGATGGGCTCGGGCCGCTCGTCGATGAGCGCCTGGATGGCCTTGCCGCCGGGCACCGAGCCGGTGAAGCCGACCGCGGAGACCGAGGGGTGCTGGACCAGCCACGCACCCGACTCCATGCCCTGGACCAGGCCGAGCAGGTCGGCCGACGGGAGCGCGGAGCGGATCACCGAGGCGGTCAGCTCCGAGGTGCCGGGGTGGCCGGGGTGGGCCTTGACGACCACCGGGCATCCGGCGGCCAGCGCGGAGGCCACGTCGCCTCCTGCCACGGAGAAGGCGAAGGGGAAGTTGGAGGCGGCGAAGACGCCGACCACGCCCGGCAGCGGGCGCAGCATGCGCCGCACGTCGGGCTTGGGCGGGGTGAGCGAGGTGTCCGCGTGGTCGATGATCGCCTCGGCGTATCCCCCGTCGCGGATGACCTGGGCGAAGAAGCGGAACTGCCCGGCGGAGCGGCCGATCTCGCCGCGCAGCCGTACCTCTCCGAGCGCGGTCTCGCGGTCGGCCAGCGGCCAGAGCTCCTCGGCGCGCGCGGTCAGGGCGTCGGCGACCGCTTCGAGCACGCGGGCACGCTCCTCGGCCGGGGCTCCGCGCCAGGCCCGCCCCGCCTCCAGAGCGGCGGCGACCGCCGCGTCCACCCCGGCGCGGTCGGTCTCGGGGAGTTCAAGGCCGGTGGGCTGGCCGGTGCGGGGGTCGAATCCCTGAATCATCCGAAAAGCACCTCTCAGTGAAATGTCATATAGCTCAAGTCTATATGTCTAGAAATATGATATCTGTTCACATATATGGACGGAGTTTAGAGTGAAGATTAGCGAAATCCGGGTCACCCCCGTCGCCTTCCGCGATCCGCCGCTCCTCAACGCCGCCGGCGTGCACGAACCGTGGGCGCTGCGCACGATCGTCGAGGTGATCACCGACGAGGGGCTGTCCGGCCTGGGCGAGACCTACGGCGACCTCGACCACCTCCAGAAGGTGCGCCAGTGCGCGCAGGCACTGGTCGGCGTGGACGTGCACCACACCAACGAGATCTACCGGCGCATCGACACGCTCGTCGGCGACGTGGTCAGCGACCTGCACGGGCTGACCGGCGTGGCCACCAAGGAGAAGAGCGTCGACCGGGTGTTCGCCACCTTCGAGGTGGCCTGCCTGGACATCCGCGGCAAGGCGGCGGGCGTGCCCGTCGTCGACCTGCTCGGCGGCCGGGTACGCGACGCCGTGCCGTACAGCGCCTATCTGTTCTACAAGTGGGCCGGGCACCCGGGCGAGCCAGACGACCGGTTCGGCGCGGCGCTCGACCCCGAGGGCATCGTCGAGCAGGCCCGGTTCCTGATCGACCGCTACGGCTTCCAGTCGATCAAGCTCAAGGGCGGCGTCTACGAGCCCGCCCAGGAGGTCGCCGCCATCCGCGCGCTCGCCGAGGCCTTCCCCGGCGTCCCGCTGCGCCTCGACCCGAACGCCTCCTGGACCGTGGAGACCTCGATCTGGGTCGGCAAGGAACTCGACGGGATCCTGCAGTATCTGGAGGACCCGGCCGTCGACATCCCGAGCATGGCCGCCGTCGCCGCGAACGTGCCGATGAAACTGGCCACCAACATGTGCGTCGTGACTCCCGCGCACCTGCCGCCCGCCCTGGAGCAGGGAGCCATCGGCGTGCTGCTCCTCGACCACCACTACTGGGGCGGCCTGACCAGGTCGGCGCAGGTCGCGGCACTCTGCGGCACCTTCGGCCTGGAGCTGTCGATGCACTCCAACTCCCACCTGGGCATCAGCCTGGCCGCCATGACCCACCTGGCCGCCGCCACGCCGAACCTCACGCACGCCTGCGACACGCATACACCCTGGCAGGACGGGCAGGACGTGGTCGCGCCGGGCGCGCTGCGCTTCGCCGACGGCGCCGTACCCGTTCCCGACGGGCCCGGACTCGGCGTCGAACTGGACCGCGACGCCCTGGCCCGCATGCACGAGCAGTACCTCGCCTGCGGGATCACCTCCCGCGACGACACCGGCTACATGCAGCGGTTCGAGCCCGCATTCTCGACCAGGAGGCCGCGCTGGTGAACATCGCCTACGTCTACCCGTGGGACGTCGTCGGCGACCCCTCGGCCGCCGCCCGCATCGCCTCGCTCGGCGTCGAGGCGGTCGCGCTGGCAGCCTCCTACCACTCGGCCCGCGTCGTCACGCCCCACCACCCCGCCCATCGGGTGCTGGAGGCGACGCACTCCGCCTTCTACCTGCCCGTACGGCCCAGCGCCTGGGGCCGCCTGGTGCCCGCTTCCCCCGGCTGGACCACGGCCGACTCCTGGCTGCGGGCGCGTGACGCGCTGGGCGAGGCCGGGCTCAAGGTGCTCGCCTGGACCGTGCTCACGCACAACTCCTGGCTCGGCTCCCGCAACCCGGACCTGGTCGTGCGCAACGCCTTCCACGGCCCCTACCCGCACGCGCTCTGCCCCGCCCACGACGACGTGCTCGACTACTGCCAGCGCCTGGTCCGCGAGATCGTGACCGCCGGCGAGCCCGACGGGATCGTCCTGGAGGCGTGCGGCCCGATGGGCTACGGCCACCAGAGCCCGCACGAGAAGACCGCGGGCGCCGACTGGACCGGCGTACACCAGGACCTGCTGTCGTTGTGCTTCTGCGCCGCCTGCGCGGACCGCTACCCCGCCGGCACCCTGGAGGCCGTCCGCGCCGCCGTGGACGGCTCCCCCACCTCCATGGCCGACGCGCTCGGCGACCTGCACGACCAGGTGCGCGACGTCAGGGTCGCCCTGTCGGCAGGCCTGCGCGAGCGCGTGCTGCCCGCCTGCGGCGAGCTGCCGATCACCCTGCACGCCAACCCCGACCCGTGGGCGACCGGCGCCTTCGCCGCGCTGCCCGCCGGCGACCCGCGGGCGCACGTGCTGGTCGGCAGCTGCTGGGGCGATCCGGTGACCGACGCCGGCCGCCTCGGCGCGCTCGGCGCCCTGGCCGCCGAGGGACAGCGGGTCGGCGCCTACGTTCTCGCCCTGCCGCCCCGGCCCGCCGACCCCGGTGTGCTCGCCGAGCACCTGCGGATCTACGGCAAGGCGGGGGCGCAGGAGTTCCACCTCTACCACGCCGGCCTGGCCTCCCCTGCCCGGCTCGACGCCCTGCGGGAGGCCCTGGCCCGGCAGTGAGATGTCAGGTGACCATCGCCAGCCAGGGCTCGTGCGCGCCGCCGAACGGGCCCTGGCGCTCCTTCACCGCCGTCATCAGCATGCGGGCGGTCTCCTCGGCCTGCGCGATCAGCTCCTCCGGGTACTTCATGACCCGCTGGTGCTCCTCGAACTCGTCCACGTCGTCCAGGTAGACCTCGCCCTCGACCGGCCTGATCACGTCGAGATCCAGATCCGCCATGGTCACCGTGTCGCCGTCCCACACCGGCACCGTCGTCACGTCGACGTAGACCTCGCAGTCGTGCGGCATGGCGTTGAACAGCGCCACCCAGCCCTCATCGCGCGGGAAGAGCATCACGAACGCCTGCTTCCACACGACCGGCGGCCCGTCGCCCTTGTGCCCGACCGTGCCCGCCACGGCCCCCATCCAGACCCCGTACTCGTCCTCACCCAGCCTGCGGCTCGGGTGGTGCCAGTGCAGGGTCCCGTCGTACTTGGTGAACACCACTCTCATTTCGGCGAAACTATCACCAACCCGCTCTCGTAGGCCGCGATCACCAGCTGGGCCCGATCGCGGGCGCGCAGCTTGGCCAGCAGGCGGCCGATGTGCGTCTTCACCGTCGCCAGACTCAGATGCAGATGCGCGGCGATCTCCGCATTGGCCAGGCCGCGGGCGACGAGCAGCAGCACCTCGCGCTCCCGCTCCGTGACACCCTCCAGGCTCACGCTCGGGGTCCTGCCGCGCACGTACTCCTCGATCAGGCGGCGGGTGACCGTCGGGGCCAGCAGCGACTCGCCGGCCGCGACCGTCCTGATGCCCGCGAGCAGGTCGGCCGGAGGGGTGTCCTTCAGCAGGAAACCCGAGGCCCCCGCGCGCAGGCCGTCGTAGACGTGGGCGTCGAGGTCGAACATGGTGACGATCAGGACCCTGGCGGCGCCCGCGATCCGGCGGGTGGCCTCGATGCCGTCCATGCGCGGCATGCGCACGTCCATGAGGACCACGTCGGGGCGCTCGCGCAAGGTCACCTCGACGGCCTCGAACCCCGTCGCCGCCTCGCCGACGACGGCCAGGTCGGGCTCGGACTCCACCAGGGCGCGGAAACTGCCTCTGAGCAGGGCCTGGTCGTCAGCCACCACGACGCGGATCATGGGTGGGCTCCATGCGGGTAGGGCAGGGTCGCCAGGACCCGGAAGCCGCCTTCGGGGCGCGGGCCGGCCTCGAACGCTCCGCCGTACATCGCCACCCGCTCCCGCATCCCGATCAGCCCGTGACCCTCGCCCGCGGCCACCTGCCGTAGCGTGCTCGTACTCGTGCTCGGGCTCGTGCTCGTGCTCGTGCTCGTGCCGGTGCCCGGGGCCGCCTGCCGTGCGGTGCCCGTGCCCGCCTGCCGTGCGGTGCCCGCGCCGTGGCCCGTAGCGGGCTGTCGTTTGCCGGGCGGCCCCTCGTCGGTCACCTCGATGCGCAGCGCGCCGCCCTCGTCGGCGACCACCACCCGGCACGCCGCTCCCCGCGCGTGCTTGGCGGCGTTCGTCAGCGCCTCCTGCACGATCCGGTAGCAGGCCAGCCCGGCCCCCTCCGGCACCTCCCCCGCGACGGCGAGCTCCAGCACACCCCCGTTGCGCTCCACCAACTCCCCCAAGCCCGAAATGCCGGGCATCGGGTGCCGCGACGGCTCCGCCCGCAGCACCCCCAGCAACAACCGCATCTCGTTCAGCGAACCCCGGCTCGTCGTCTCGATCACCGCCAGCGCCTCCCGCGCCTGCTCCGGACGCCGGTCGAGCACATGGTTGGCCACCCCCGCCTTGACGGCGATCAACCCCATGCTGTGCGTGACCACGTCGTGCAGCTCCCGGGCGATCCGCAACCGCTCGTCGGCCACGGCCTGCTCGGCGGCCCGCGCCGCGTCGCGGGCCGCGTACGTGCGGCGCTCGTGCACCGCCCGCCCCACACTCCACGCCCCCGCCAGCGCGGCCAGCCCGAACATGATGTCCACCGCCGTCCGCGCGCTTCCCCCTTCCGGCACCGCTCCGGCCACGGCCAGGAAGGCCAGCAACCCCACGCCGACCGCCGACACCGTCACCGTGGACGCCCAGCGGCTCTCCCCTCCCGTGGAGGCGACGGCGTAGAGCGCGTAGGCCGGGGCGAGATAGGCGTAACCGACGGCCCCCATCGCGACGGCCACCACCGCCACCGCCAGGACCAGCCAGAACACCGTCCGCGGCCACACCCGGCGCACCGCCAGCGGCAGGGCCAGCAGCGCGCCCAGCACCGGCCGGTCCGTCGCGGGCAGGAACGCCATCGTCAGCACCACGGCCACCAGCAAGTCCAGTCCTACCAGCTGGGTACGGCTCAGCCGCCTGGCGAAGAAGGGGCGCACCTCGGTCATGCCGACGACGCTAGCCGCTGCCACCCCGAGCCGCGTCAACCCCAGGTCTGACCTGGAACGCCCAGCCACCGCCGCCTCAACCCCTGGTCTGACCTGGAACGCCCGGCCACCGCTGCCTCAACCCCTGGTCTGACCCCCGGGCGTGAGATCGGCCCCCGGTCTGACGACCCGCCCCCACCTCGCGGGAGAGCGTGAACCCCGTGATCGACGTCAAACACCTGACCAAGACCTACGCGAGCACCACCGCCGTCGACGACCTGTCCTTCCGCGTCGAGCCAGGACAGGTCACCGGCTTCCTCGGACCCAACGGAGCGGGCAAGTCCACGACGATGCGCCTCATCCTCGGCCTGGCCACACCGACCAGCGGCCAGGCCCTGGTCAACGGCCGTCCCTACCGCGAGGCGCCCGAGCCGATGCGCGAGGTGGGCGCCCTCCTGGACGCCACCGCCGTGCACCCGGGCCGCAGCGCCTACAACCATCTGCTGGCCCTGGCCGCCACGCACGGCATCGGCGAGATCCGCGTCGCCGAAGTCCTGGCGCAGGTCGGGCTCACCCCGGTCGCCAGGAAGCGGGTCGGCGGATTCTCCCTCGGCATGCAGCAACGCCTCGGCATCGCCGGAGCGCTGCTCGGCGACCCGGCGGTGCTGATGTTCGACGAGCCGGTCAACGGCCTCGACCCCGACGGGGTGCGGTGGATCCGCCACCTCATGCGCGGGCTGGCCGCGGAAGGCCGCACCATCCTGCTGTCGAGCCACCTCATGAGCGAGATGGCCCTCACCGCCGACCATCTGGTCATCATCGGCCGCGGCAGGCTCGTCGCCGACACTCCCCTCTCCGACCTGACCAGCGCCTACCCCTCGCTGGAGGAGGCGTACCTGCAGCTGACGGGCTCCAGCGTGGAGTACCGATGAGAGCCGAATGGATCAAGCTCAGGAGCACCGCCTCCACCCACTACGCCGTCGGCACGGCCGCCCTCGTCCTCGTGCTGGGCGTCGCCTGGACCCTCTACGTCGACTCCATCTGGCACGAGCGCGGCCTGCGTTCCGCCGCTGCCGCCGAGGAGGGCTTCCTGCCGGTGGTGCAACTGGCCGTGGCCGTCATCGGCGTCCTGGCCGCGACCGGGGAGTACGCCACCGGCCTCATCCGCCAGACGCTCACCGTCACCCCGCGCCGCAGCCGCCTGCTCCTCGACAAGGCCGCCGTCGTGGCCCTCACGGCCTTCGCCGTCAGCGCCGCCGTCCTGCTGGCCACCGCCTCGGCCGCGCGCCTGGTCGGCGACTACCCCATGGCCGAGCTCGACGTCGCGCAACTCCTCGCCCACGCCCTCGCCGCCACCGTCCTGTCCCTGGCCGGGCTCGGCCTCGGCGTCGTCACCCGATCCACCGCGGGCGCCGTGTCGGGGGTGGTGGCGCTGCTGTTCGTCGTCCCCGGCATCGTCAACCTGCTGCCGACGCCATGGAGCACCCGGATCGGGGCGTTCCTGCTGCCCAACCTCGTGCCGCAGGCCTTCCTGCCGGAGCGGGCCGGGCTCGAACCGCTCGCCGCGATCGGGCTCCTGCTCCTCTACGCCGCCGTCCCGCTGGCCGCCGCCTGGGCCGTGTTCACCAGGAGAGACGTATGACACCGCACACCCTGCGAGCGGAGTGGATCAAACTGCGCTCGCTCCGCTCCACCTGGCTCGTCCTGGCCGTCTCGCTCGGCTCCATCCTCATGGCGGCGGGGCTGGCGCTCATGGCCAACGGCATGTACGACGCCGCCCCCGCCTCCCGGCGCGACGCCGCGCAGCTGACCGAGCTCGAAGACGTCGTGATCATCGTGCCGCAGCTGTGCCTGGGCATCCTCGGCGTGCTCGCCGCCGTCAAGGACATTCCGGCCAGCTACCTCGCCGTCCCCCGCCGCTGGCCCGTGCTCGCGGGCAAGACGGCCGGCATCGCCGCGATCGGCCTGATCGTCGGGCAGGCCGCGATGTTCGGCTCCGCCCTGGTGACGCGCCTCGTCGTCGGCGATCGATTCCACCTCGAACCGCTGGCCGACCGGGTGCCGCTGCTGGTGGTGTCGGGGCTGTCGGTGGTAGTGCTCGGCCTGCTCGGCCTCGGGCTCGGCACCCTGCTGCGGTCGGTCGCGGCATGCGTGGCGCTCCTGGCGGGGGTGTTGTACGTGTTTCCGATCATCTCCTTCAACGTGCCGGGGGTGGCGGGCGAGTGGGGGCGGTCGGTGATGATCGGCGGGCTGCCGCGGCTCATCGTGGGGGCGGACCTGACCAACACGGTGTACGGCACGCGCCTGTCGGCATCAGGCGCCGCCGCGGTGTTGGCGGCGTACGCGGTGGTGCCAGTGCTCGCGGGAGTCTGGGCGTTGCGCCGCCGTGACCTCTGACACCCGGCCAGGCAGCGATCACCCTCGCCCCGGCCACACCTCAGACCTGTGTCCTGCCGTCCCTCTGGCCTGCGCCCCCAGATCCGCGACGCGCCGTCCCCCTCTCACAACCCGCCGAGCGATCCGCGTGTTGCGCCGCCCTCCGCGCCTCAGATCCGCGACCGCCATCCCCTTCCCTTGCCCAGGACCCGCCTCAGACCCGCGACCCGCCGTACTCTTCCGTGCCCCCGACACAGGCCGGGGCGGCGACCCCCCGAATCCCGGCATCCAGCCAGGCTCCCGGGGGCTCGCCGCCCCGCCGTACGTCACGCAGGCGCGTCAGACCTCGACCACCACCGGGATGATCATCGGCCGCCGCCGATAGGTGTCGCTCACCCAGCGCCCCACCGTGCGGCGCACCACCTGTCGGATCTGCTGCATGTCGACCACCCCGTCGGCGGCCCGGTCCTGCAGCGCCTTCTCGATCTGCGGGATGATGTCCTCGAACGCCGTCGGATCGATGCCCGACCCGCGCGCGTGGATCTCCGGCCCCGCGGTCACCTTGCCGGTGGTGGAGTCGACCACCACCACGACCGAGACGAACCCCTCGTCGCCGAGGATGCGCCGGTCCTTCAGCGACACGTCGGTGATCTCACCCACGCTGCTGCCGTCGACGTAGACGTAGCCCGCCTGAACCGCGCCCGTGATCTTGGCCTGCCCGTCGACGAGGTCGACGACCACGCCGTCCTCGGCGATGACGATGTTGTCGTCGGGCACTCCGGTGAGCGCGGCGAGCTTGGCGTGGGCGCGCAGGTGGCGCCACTCGCCGTGCACCGGCATGAAGTTGGACGGCCGCACCAGGTTGAGGACGTACAGCAGCTCACCGGCGGCGGCATGCCCTGAGACGTGCACCTTGGCGTTGCCCTTGTGCACGACGCGGGCGCCCCACCTGGTCAGCCCGTTGATGACCTTGTTGACCGCGGTCTCGTTGCCGGGCACCAGGCTCGACGCGAGCAGCACGGTGTCGCCCTCGGCCACCCGGATCGGGTGGTCGCGGTTGGCCATGCGCGACAGCGCCGCCATCGGCTCGCCCTGCGACCCGGTGCAGATCAGCACCACGTCCTCCGGCGGCCAGCCCTCGATCTCGCGCCCGTCGACGATCAGGTCCGGCGGCACGTGGAGGTAGCCCAGGTCGCGGGCCACACCCATGTTGCGCACCATCGACCGGCCGATCAGCGCGACCTTGCGGCCATGCCTGGCGGCGGCGTCCATCACCTGCTGCACGCGGTGCACGTGGGAGGCGAAGCTGGCCACGATCACGCGCTTGGACGAGGTGCGGATGACCTCGTCGATGACCGGCCCGATCTCGCGCTCGCTGGTGACGAAGCCCGGCACCTCGGCGTTGGTCGAGTCGGACATCAGCAGGTCGACGCCCTCGCTGCCGAGCCGGGCGAATCCGCCCAGGTCGGTCAGCCGCCCGTCGCTGGGCAGCTGGTCCATGCGGAAGTCGCCGGTGTGCAGCACGATGCCCGCCGGTGTGCGGATGGCCACCGC
This sequence comes from Nonomuraea soli, assembly GCF_013761175.1. GTDB lineage: Bacteria > Actinomycetota > Actinomycetes > Streptosporangiales > Streptosporangiaceae > Nonomuraea > Nonomuraea soli. The sequence goes on along the minus strand of NZ_JACDUR010000001.1, from coordinate 218,568 downwards.
CACGGCGTCGGGAATCGAGTGGTTGACCGCGAAGAACTCTAGGTCGAACGGCCCGAAGGTGTGCCTCTCCCCCTCGACGACCTGATGCTTCACCGGCTGGATGCGGTGCTCGGTGAGCTTGGCCTCGATGAAGGCCAGCGTCAGCCTCGACCCGACGAGCGGGATGTCGCGCCGCTCACGCAGGAGGTACGGCACGGCCCCGATGTGGTCTTCGTGGGCGTGCGTCAGCACGATCGCCTCGACGTCGTCGAGCCGATCTCTGATGTAGTCGAAGTCGGGCAAAATCAGGTCGACCCCGGGCTGTTCGGGATCGGGGAACAACACACCGCAGTCGACGATCAGCAGGCGGCCGTCGTACTCGAAGACGGCCATGTTCCTGCCGATCTCCCCCAGGCCGCCGAGCGCGATGATGCGCAGCCCGCCCTGCGGCAGCGGCGGTGGCGAGCCCAGTTCAGGATGCGGGTGACTCATGCATGTCCTTTCCTCCCCGTCTGCTGACACGAGACGCGCTCGTCTGACCGCCTTCCGGACGAGTCACCGGCTCGTCGCTGGACAGGTAGTCGTGTGACCACGTTTCGCGCCAGTCCTTACACGTCTGTCAACTTCACTCCGCCGGCCACCAGGCATGCCCGCAGCTCGGCGATCTGCGCTTCGTCGGCGGCCACCAAGGGGAGTCTGTGCCCGCCCACGGGCTGGCCAACCAGCTTGAGTGCCGCCTTGACCATGATCGCTCCACCGGCTCGATTCATGATCCCATCGATGACCGGAATCAGCTGCTGATGCGTCGCGCGCGCCTCGTCGGCACGTCCCGCGCCGTGATCGGCGATCATCCTGGCCAGTTCCGCTCCGACCACGTGGCCGACGACGCTGACGAATCCGGCTCCGCCGTACGCGAGCCAGGCCAGGTTGAGCGCGTCGTCGCCGGAGTAGAAGACCAGGTCGGTGGCGAGCATCACCTGCGAGCCGGCGAACAGGTCGCCCTTGGCGTCCTTGACCGCCACGATGCGCTCGTGCTGCGCCAGCCTGATCAGCGTGGTCGTCGCGATCGGGACGCCACTGCGGCCCGGAATGTCATAGAGCATCACGGGCAGGCCCGTGGCGTCGGCAACGGCGGTGAAATGCTGGTAGAGCCCCTCCTGCGGGGGCTTGTTGTAATACGGCGTCACCACGAGCAGGCCGTGGGCACCGGCCCGCTCGGCGGACCTGGCCAGCTCCACACTGTGATGGGTGTCGTTGGTGCCGGCGCCCGCGACCACCGTCGCCCGATCGCCGACCGCCTCGACCACCGCTTTCAGCAACCGCTCCTTCTCCGCGTCGCTCGTGGTCGGCGACTCACCGGTGGTTCCGCTCACGATCAGGCCGTCGTTGCGCTGGACATCGACCAGGTAGGCAGCCAGCGACTGGGCGCGGTCGTAGTCGACGGCGCCGTCGGCGGTGAACGGGGTGACCATGGCGGTCAGCATGCGGCCGAAGGGGGCTCCGGTGGAACGAGAAGGCGATGCCATAGAGCGAACGGTACCCGGATTCGCAAAACGCTTGGACCCCGGCACCCCTCATCTGTGGAAAACCTCAACCCCGTCCACGAACCAGGTAGGGGTGCCCCATTGGGAAGAGGCCGCCGATATGTGCTCGGGGGTACACACATCGACGACCTCTACCGGACAATCGGTGGTCCTTACGGGGGTGTTACAGAGATTCGCGGAGAATTTTTCACCTGCCCAAAGTTGGCACTCCATCTCCGCTCGATGACGGTAGGTTACCTGCCGAATACGGCAACATGGGGCCCAATGCCCTAACAGGGCCTCCACTACAAGGACGGTCTCGTGGCCACCTCCGATCCGGTCTACCTGCGCGTCGTCGAGGACATTCGACGACAGATCAACGACGGTTCACTCCCTCCTGGCGCGCCCATCCCCTCGCGGGCGCAGTTGACCCGTAAATACCAAGTCGGCGAGACAGCCGCCCGGCACGCCCTCCGTGTCCTGGCGAACGAAGGCCTCATCGTGGGTCGCGTCGGCTCCGGTCACTACGTGAGGGAACGTCCCGACCTCATCCCCCTCCACCGATGGCGACATCTTGAACACTCCTCCCCCTTTGCCGCGGACCTGCAGAGCCAGGGCCGCCGTGTCACCCTCGACAGGCACAGCGAGCAGTCGGAAGCCGGGCCTGCGATCGCCCAGCGCCTCCGCCTCGACGAGGCCGCCCCGGTGGCGAAAACGCACTACATCTACCGCGACGACGGCAAGGCCCTCCAACTCGCCACCTCCTACGAGCCTCTTGAGCTGGCCTCCGACGACGACAGGCGCAGCCTGATCGCCCGGATGTACGCTCACGGCATCAAGATCACCGAGATCGTGGAGCGCGTCCACACCCGCGTCCCCCAGCCCAGCGAGAGCGACGCCCTCGACCTGCCGGCGGGGGTCCACGTGCTTCACGTCGAACGCACCCACTGGGCCGGCGACCGGCCCGTCGAGACGAGCGACATCGTCATCCCCGGTGATCGTTTCCAGGTGGTCTACAGCCTGCCCGTCTGACGCACCTCGGCCCGCCTTCGCACCGGGGCGGGCCGGTGTCGGGGAACGGCATCGCAGCTTCCTCCGGAGGCCCTCCCATCAGGGACCCCTCCACCTCCGGAGGATCCCCGCCCTCCGGCCCTTCGCACGCTCCGGACGATCCCCACCCTCCCCGCCCCTCCCGCACGCTCCGGACGATCTCCACCCTCCAACCTTCCGCGCGCTCCGGAAGATCGCCCCTCCCGGCCCCTCTGCACGCTTCGGAAGATCCCCCGTCCTTCGCACCCTTCCGGAAGATCCTCATCCCCGCCCTCCGCGCGGCCGACGCCCGAGGATTGTCAGCCCCCGCTGGTACAACCATCCCGGTGCCCAACCGGAGGTGTACTGATGCGCGTCAAAGACCTGCCCGCCACCGAACGCCCCCGCGAACGCCTGCTCTCGCGCGGCCCCTCGGCCCTGGCCGACCGCGAACTCCTCGCCATCCTCCTCGGCTCCGGCTTCCACGGCACCAGCGCCGTCGACCTGGCCGCCCAGGTGATCTCCCACTGCGGCGACCTCACCTCCCTGTCCCGCTCGGAAGCCCACCGCCTGCTGGCCGTACCCGGCATCGGCCCCGCCAAGGCCGCCCGCGTCGCCGCGGCCTTCGATCTCGTACGGCGAGCAGCGGCACAACCCTCACGCACCCGCATCACCAGCAGCTCAGACCTGGCCTCGGTAGCCGCTCCCCTGCTCCGCGGCCACTCCCGCGAACGCCTGGCGGTCATCGTCTGCGACGCCAGAGGCGCTGTGCTCCGCCGTACCGTTCTCACGGAGGGCGGCACCGACCACACCCTCGTCCCCGTCCGGGAGGTCATCACCTCGGTGCTCACCTCGGGCGGCGCGTCGTTCGGCATCGCCCACAACCACCCCAGCGGCTCCCTCACCCCAAGCCCTGCCGACCTCGCGGCGACGGATCACCTGTCCTTGGCTGCGGAAACCGTCGGCCTGCGCTTCCTCGACCACCTGATCGTCACCGACACCGCCTGGCGCCGCATCCCCACGGCAAGGTCCTCGCCAGCCGGCGCCTCCGGCGCGGACGAGCTCGGGCCGTGACACTGTGGCCCCGCCCCAGGCCCCGCACGAGGGCCTCCGCCCCCGGCCCACCCGTGACGCGCTTCCTGGGTCACTCGCTTGGATCCCACCCGAATCTGCGGTGCTCGCCTCCGGCTCGCGCGCGCTCCATAGGCGCGGCTTCGCCGCGCACACCATGGTCGGGCGCCTCGTGATCGCCGTTCCCAAGAGCACGGCCACGATGGGGCTTGCTCCTCATGGCTTCGGAACAGGAACTACCGAAGCACGGGAGCGGTCCAGCGCCTCCCCGGACAGGCGCCGGACCGCTACGACCCCGCTGCCAGCATTCTTGCTGCGCCAAGACCCGGCTCATCGGGGTGGCCATCAGATCGCCCACCGCAGTCAAGGCACCCCGCGGTCCAGAGGACTGCCGCACGATCCGCCCAGCGTCGACGAACGGTCGGCATTGGCTGCACGAAGGGCCCGATTCTCGTGACTGCGAAGGGGATGATCATCGGGCCCTCCTACCAGCAACCCGCTCCAGCAACACCCATGGACGTCACCACACGTGAACCATGGATGCTTGCCAAAGCAGGGTCCTCAGGAGACGCGACCGCGCCATCCTGGGTTCATCTGCGCGAGGGGAGGGCCTCGCGCAGTTCTGACGCGGCTCCGCGGCTCCCCTCTCCTCCGCGGAGCCGCTACCCAGCCGCCGTGCGAGGTCAGACACACGAGCGACCGGGAGCTGATGTTCTCCAACCTGCAACGATCAAGCAGAAGCCCTGCGGCACAGCGCCAGGCAACACGGGCACGCCGACCGGCGGCGACGCGTCATCCACCACCGCCATCGCCTCATGCGCCTCATGGCGATCACGTCTCGCCCTGCAGCATGCGGGCCCATAGGGGGCCTATCTTCGAGGCGATCTCCCGTCCGGATTCTTCGACCACCGTTTGTCCGTTTCCAGGCCGTATTCGTCGGATGAACTGCAGCCCTCCCGCCTCGCACAGCTCGTAGATCACCACTCCGCAACTACAGCTGTGATCGCGGACGCGCAGGCGATCCGTTCGGGGCACGGCCGGATACCAGATGCCCGGATCGAAGACCACGTGCCTGCCGACGCAGTGGGGGGAGCGCATGCCGCAAGCTTACGTCTAGTTGTATCTCCTTGACTAGTCACTTCCATTAGAACGCTTAAATAGGCGTATCTATTTGCCCAATAACATCCCGGTTCGCCTATCTTGCGGGTGTGCTCGACTACGACGGCGACCAGCATCTTTACCTGCAGGTCGCAGAGATCATCCGCAATCGCATCGCCGACCTCGCGCCAGGTTCGCGCGTTCCCAGCGAGAGCGAGATCCAGCATGAGTTCGGCGTCGCACGGACCACAGCCCGTCGAGCCATTCACGTTCTTCGCGAGGAGGGCCACATCTACACGGTCCAGGGCGAAGGAACCTTCGTAGGGACTGCCACCGACGCACCGAGAGCCCCTCGACAGACTCCCATGTTCCAGCAGATCGCCGACGACATCGTTCAGAAGATCCGCTCGGGCGAGTTCCCGCCCAAGCGGCGGATCCCGACCGAGTCGGCCCTGGTCAGCAGGTACGGCGTGGCGCGGGAGACTGCACGCCGGGGCATCGCTCTCCTGCGCGAGCAAGGGTGGATCTACACCGTCCCGCAGCGAGGGAGCTTCGTCGCGCCGCCCGAGTCGTGGCCGGAAAACCGCTAGACCCCGCGGCGAGAATGATCACATGGACTACGACCATCTGATCTCCGAAGCGCTGGCGACCCCCTTCGAAGGCTGGGACTTCGACGTCTTCAAGGACCGCTATGAAGAGCACACCGACCGCCTCCCCTGGAACTACGAGCACCTCGTGCGCGACCGCATGGCCGCCGTCTCCTCCATGCTCGACATGGGCACCGGCGGCGGGGAGTTCCTGGCCGCTCTGGCGCCGCTGCCGGCCAGGACGGCGGCCACCGAGGGGTATGCGCCGAACGTGCCCGTCGCCAGGGCCCGGCTGGAGCCGCTGGGGGTCGAGGTGGTGGAGGTGGGTGAGGACGAGGTGCTCGCCTTCGCGGACGAGGCGTTCGAGCTGGTGATCAACCGGCACGAGTCGTTCGATCCTGGCGAGGTGTATCGGGTGTTGAAGCCTGGTGGCGTGTTCGTCACGCAGCAGGTCGGTGGGCGGGATCTGGAGGAGGTGAATCTGGCGCTGGGTGGGCCCCGGCATGAGGTGTACGAGTGGGACCTGGCGTCGGCGGCCGGGGGGTTGGTGGAGGCGGGGTTCGAGGTTACGTGGCAGGAGGAGCGGGCCTCGGAGGCGGTGTTCCGGGATGTGGGGGCGCTGGTGTTGTTCCTGCGCATCGCTGACTGGCAGGTGCCGGGGTTCTCGGTGGAGGGGTATGACGAGCGGCTGCGGCGGGTGCATGAAGGGATGCCGTTGCGGGCGACCGCGTGGCGGTTCGCATTGACTGCACGGAAGAGATGACCGCGCGGAAGAGATGACCGCGCGGGGGGACCTGAGAAGGCACGCCAACCGTGTGCGCCTGCCGTACCCCTCACGAAGGGCTCAGAGCTCGATGGCCCCCACCGTCTCCCCGAACAGCACCTCGCCCGTGGGCCGGAACCCGAGCCGCAGGTAGAAGCCCTCCGGCCCGCCCTCCCCCTGCTCCCACAGCACGGTCGCCCGCGCGTTCCCCCGCTTGCGCGCCTCCTCCAGGAACGCGTCGACCGCGAACCGCCCGTACCCCTTGCCCTGGGCGTCGCCGGCGACGTTGAGGCGCCAGATCCCGCACCTGAAGGCCTCGATCTCGTGGCCGGGGTCGAAGTTGCCCATGATGAACGCCACCGCCCGCTCCCCGTCGTACACGAGCCGCGGCCAGGCGGTCTCCCTGGACGCGTACGCCTCGGCGAGGGAGTTGAGCACCGGGGCGACGAATCGTTCCTGCTGGGGTGCGACCTTCACGTTCACGGCGTCCGGCAGGTTCTCGGGAGTGATCTCTTCGAGGCGGAGCATGAGAGCAAACCTAAACGAAAAGGGCGCCCCCGGCGGCAGCCGGGAACGCCCCAAGGGGAGAAACGTGTGTCAGTAGAGCAGGCGCGTACGCGTGCGGGCGAACTTGTCGGCCTGGGCGATGCTGTCGGTGCTGACGCCGTAGTCGCCTCCGCCCCAGTAGTGGTCGGCGATGACCGACGAGAGGCGGCGCGGCCAGACCTTGACGGTCATGGAGAAGCGCTTCCACTTCTCGGGCCGGGTGATGATGCAGTAGGCGTTGTAGTCGCGCCCCTCCCTGCGTACGCCGCACTTGGCGTTGGGGGCGCGGCGGGTGATGCGGATCTTGGAGACGTTGCCCCGGTTGATGTCGGTGTACAGGACCAGCACCTGGCCCTCGAACACGTAGGACTTCCACACGGTGTAGGTGTAGCTGATCGGCTGGTACGCGCTCTGCCTGGTCGGATAGTTGACCTTCACCCGAGCGGTGTCCAGGGAGGCGCCTCCAACCTTGAGGACCGGTGCCACTGCTGCTGTGACCGTGGGGGCGCTGAACGCGGCGGACGCGACCGGCGCCGCGGTGACGCCTGCGGTGGCACCGGCGGCGACGCCGGTGGTGGCGCTTGCCGCGGCCGGTGCGAGGGTCAGGGCGAGGAAGAAGCTGCCGGTCACGGCGGTGACGCGCGTGAGACGGTGTGCCATCGGAACTCCATTCGATGCGGTTGCGGATCATCCACCCACATCGGACTTGCAGCCCGGTTGCATGTCGTCTAAGACGCCTGGCAGATGACCGCCCGGCAGCCTATCGTCCGCATAAATCCGGATATGTCGTAACGCCAGAATCGGCTACAGAGGAACCGCAGAGGAGCCAAAGAGGAGCCGCAGAGGAACCCCGATCCTCAGAACACCGGGATGATGTCCTCCGGATCGATCACGTCCACCTCGACCCCGTCCAGATCCAGCTCGGGAATCGCCGGAAACGCGATCCCCCACCTCTCCACGATCGTCCGCACCCGGGCCATCGCCACCCGCCAGTTCTCCGCCTGCTCCTCGTACGACAACACCCCGAGCCCGCCCTCACGCGCGTGGTTCATGAGCACCCGGTGGTTGTCCAGGAAGTACGGCGGCAGCTCCCAGAACCCGCCGGGCGGCTCGCAGAGGATCATCGACAGGAACACGAACCCCGCCCGCAGCTGCCGGGTGATCAGCGAGCGCACGTCGTCGGTCAGCCCCGGCCATTCGTTCTCCAGGATCGTCATGCAGATCTGCAGATGCCTGGACTCGTCCCGCCCGATCCTGTGGAACATCTCCGAGAACACCGGATGCGACGTCCCCGACGCCATCCCCCTGAACAGCGTCGAAGCGGCCATCTCCCCCATCATGAAGCTGGTGAACAGCACCGGCAGGCTGTACCTGCCGACGGCGGCGTTGTACCCGTGCCAGTACCGCCCGCCGTTGTGGTAGAGCCATCCGACGTTGTTGTGCGCCGCCCTCTCCAGGTCGTCGCCGGGCGTCCAGTTCAGCGGCCCGCCCGGCCACAACCGGGCGATCGTGCGCTGGCAGCACTCCTCGTGGTTCATCTCGTCGCGTGTGATGGAGAAGAAGCACTTGCGGACCGGATCCTCCTCGTGTTTCTCGAAGGCCTGGATCGTCGCGCGGGCGAAGACCGCCGGCCCCGACGCGTCGAAGTTGGCCAGCACCGAGAACCAGTACATGATCCCCAGCCGCTGCTCACGGCTGAAGTCCTCGGCGCGCAGCCCGTCCCATGGCAGGTCGGCGGGGTTCCACACCTGCCGTTTGGACTTCTCGTAGATCTGCGCCAGCTTCTCGGTCTCGACCCGCCACTCCATCGGGTAGATGTTCGGCTGCGGCACCTCGGGCGCGGGCCAGAAGCCGCCGTCGGGCACATTGAGGTCTGCCATACCGGCCCCCTGCCCCCGTCTGAGCGGTTCAATTGCGGCTGCGCTGCGTGACGGCGACGCACACCAGGACGGCCAGCGCTCCCGCCACCGTCTCCAGCCCGAACTCCTCCCCCATGAGCGACCACGCCCACACCAGCGTGAGCAGCGGCTGGGTCAGCTGGGTCTGCCCCGCCCTGGCGATCCCGCCCATGGCCAGTCCCTTGTACCAGGGCACGAAGCCCAGGAACATCGAGATCGCCCCCACATAGGCGAACCCGGCGACAGCCGTCCAGCTGAACGTGATCTCCGTCGTGGCCGCCAGGGCGGCCGTCACGGGCGCGGTGACGGGCAACGACAGGACGAGCGTGTAGGAGATCACCCTCCATCCCGGCTCGTTCCTGGTCAGGCGCGCCCCCTCGGTGTAGCCGATGGCGGCCGACAGCAGCGCCCCGACCAGAAGCAGGTCGGGCCAGGTCAGACTGCCGCCGCCCTGCGCGACGGTGAAGACCGTGATCGCCGCCGCTCCGGCCGCGCACGCCGCCCAGAACAACGGCTTGGGCCGCTCTCCGGCGCGCAGGACCGCGAAGGCGGCCGTCGCGGCGGGCAGCAGGCCGATGACGACCGCCGAGTGGGAGGTGCTCGCGCCCAGGTGCAGCGCGAGCCCGCTGAACACCGGGAAGCCGAAGACCACCCCGGCGGAGATCAGGGCGTAGGACGGCCACAGGGCCCGCGGCGGCATCAGCGGGAGGCGCGCCGCCTTGAGGCACACCGCCGCGATCACTCCGGCCAGGAGCGCTCGCCCGATGGCCACCAGCCAGGGGTCGAAGCCCTCCATGGCGAACACGGTCGCGGGGAAGGACCCGGAGAAGGCCAGCACACCGAGAAAGGCCAGGACGGTGCCACGCCGCTCCGCACCGGCCGCAGAGCCAGCAGGTCCAGCAGGTCCAGCCATCCTCGCGCCCACGGCGTCGAGCTCGTCACTCCGGATGGCCAGCGGAACCGCTACTGTCCAGGCATCAGTAGCGCTATCATCATTCTTCATGAACGACGATAGCAGTATCGCCCAGCTGGCCGCGATACTGCGGGCGGAGGCCGCCGCCCTCGCCCCCGGCGACCGCCTGCCCTCCAGCCGGGAGCTGATCAGACGCCACAACGTCAGCCCCGTGACCGTGTCACGCGCGATCGGCAGGCTCGCCGCCGAGGGCAGGGTGGTCACCAGGCCGGGCAGCGGCGCCTACGTGGCCCACCCGGTCACCAGGACGACCGAGAGCGCCGACCTCTCCTGGCAGACCGTCGCCCTCGGCGACAGAGTCGTGGACGAATCGGGCGTCGCCGCACTCCTCACCCCGCCTCCTGACGGGGTGATCCCCCTCACCGGCGGCTACCTCAACCCCCGCATCAGACCCGACAAGCACCTCGCCCAGGCGGCGGCGCGTGCCGTACGCCGGCCCGACGCCTGGGCGATGCCGCCGCTCACCGGCCTGGCGGAGCTGCGCCGGTGGTTCGCCGACCAGGCAGGCGGCGAGGTGACGGCGGCGGACGTGCTGGTGGTGAGCGGCGGCCAGGCCGCCCTGACGCACGCGTTCAGGTCGCTGGCCGCGCCGGGCACCCCGCTGCTGATGGAGACGCCGACCTACCCCGGCGCCCTGGCCGCGGCGAAGGCGGCGGGCCTGCGGGCGACGGCGGTGCCGACCGACACAGAAGGGGTGCGCCCCGACCTGCTGGCCGAGGCGTTCGCGCTGACGGGGGCGCGGGTCTTCTACTGCCAGCCGACCCTGCACAACCCGACGGGCGCGACGCTGACCGCCGATCGCCGGCGCCAGGTGCTCGACATCGCCCGCGCCAACGGCGCGTTCGTCATCGAGGACGACTACGCCCGCTATCTCACTCCGCACGCGCCCGCGCCCATGGTGTCGATGGACCACCACGGGACCGTCGTCCACATCAACTCGCTGACCAAGGTGCTCTCGCCGAGCCTGCGCCTGGCCGCGGTGATCGCCCGCGGCCCCGCCGGACGGCGGCTGCGCTCCAGCCAGCTCGTGGAGTCGTTCTTCGTCGCCCGCCCGCTGCAGGAGACGGCCCTGGAGTTCGTCACGTCGGCCGCCTGGCCCAGGCACCTCAAAGCCGTGCACACCGACCTGATCCAGCGCCGCGACACGCTGGCCGCCGCGATCGCCGCCCGCCTCACCGGCGTGGAACCGCACCTGCTGCCCATCGGCGGCCACCACCTGTGGGTACGGCTGCCGCCGGAGACCGACGAGGGCGCCCTGGTCGAAGAGGCCAGGAGGTGCGGCGTGCTGGTGAGCCCGGGCAGGATCTACTACCCGGCCGAGCCGCCCGGCCCCCGCCTCAGGCTCAGCCACAACCAGGCCGCCCACGCCGCCGAGCTCTCCGAAGGCGTCGACCGCCTGGCCCGGGCCCTGGCCCGCACTCAGGCGCTGGCGAACACCTCGTAGTGCTCGACGGTGCGTTCCCGGTCGATCAGGAAGTCGTCGTCCTCGTCGTAGAAGACCGCGACCGAGGGATCCTCCCCCGCGAAGGCGCGCACCGCCTCCATCGACTCCCAGTAGGAGAGCAGGAAGAACTCCGCCCGGCCGTCGACCTCGCGACGGGTGAAGTGCACCCCCAGATTCCCCGGCGTGCTGGTGTACCCGGCGAACCCGGTCTTCATCAGGTAGGTCTCGTAGGCCGGCGCGTCCTCGGGACGGGTCCAGCCTCTCCACGTACGCACGATCACAGCAACCTCCGAACGTCCTACAGTGGTGACATGGTGGCACTCATCCGGGATTTCCTGAACACCTACACGGTGGACTCGGAGGCGGAAGAGCTGTCGTCTCCCGCCGAGCTGTCCGTGTGGTTGCGCGAGCGCTCCCTGATCGGCGACGGCGATCGGGCCACCGAGGAGGACCTGGCTCTCGCGGTCACGCTCAGGGAGAGCCTGCGCGCGATCCTGCACGGCCAGGACCGGCGGCTCCCGGAACTCCCGCTGAGGGTGGACACGCCCGGGACGCTCGTCCCGATCGCCCAGGGCGTGCAGGGGGGACTGGCCAGGATCGCCGCCGCCACGATGCGGCCGGGGTGGGAGAGGCTGAAGGTGTGCGCGGAGCACACATGTCAATGGGCTTTCATCGACGCTTCGAAGAACAGATCGCGAGCCTGGTGTGACATGAGAGTGTGCGGTAATCGCACGAAAACCCGCGCCTACCGGGCTAGGAAGGCGGGTTCGCGTCAACGGGAGGGCCCAATGACCGATACGGTGTAACACGTGCGCGGGAGATCCTCCGGTTCGCGCGCACGACGGCAGGCGAAGGAGCGGGCCGAGATGGCAGACGTAGGCGTCCGGGCGGCCCGGCGCGAGGATGTGCTCCAGGTGGCGAACACTCAGATTCGCGCCTGGCGTTACGGTTATCGGGACTTCCTGCCCGAGGGGCCGTTGGAGCAGATGACCGGCCCGGCGGCCGAGAAGATGTGGCTGCGCCAGTGGGACGAGGCGATCGTCTCGCCGCCCAGCGCACGTCATCGGGTGCTGGTGGCCGTCGAGACCATCCTCGACACCGAGGGCTTTCCCGCACTCGGGCTCGGCGGCGCGCAGGCGCCCGCCACGCCGCGCGGCGGCGAGAAGGTGGTCGGCCTGGCCTCCCACGCTCCCGCGGAGGACCCCGACCTCGACCCGACCCGGGTGGCCGAGATGCTCACCCTGCTGGTCGACCCCGACTTCGTCCGGCGCGGCCACGGCAGCCGCCTGCTCAACGCCACCGTCGACTACCTTCGCGAAGACGGCTACCAGAGGGTCGTGACCTGGGCCTTCGCCGAAAACTACGCGGTGCTCGGCTTTCTCGAGTCGGCAGGCTGGGGCGAGGACATGGCCGAGCGCGTGCTCGACATGGGCCGCCCGGTGCGCATGCTCAGGCTCACCACCGATATCAGCTGACCCATGGCGACACTGAGTCAATGGGTGGCCGGCGCACGCCCTCGTACCCTTCCCAGCGCCGTCGTCCCCGTCGCGGTCGGCACCGGCCTGGCCGTCCCTGACGTCGATCCGCTCCGCGCGCTGCTCGCCCTGCTCGTGGCCCTGCTGCTGCAGATCGGGGTCAACTACGCCAACGACTACAGCGACGGCATCCGCGGCACCGACGACGAGCGGGTCGGCCCGCTGCGCCTGGTCGGTTCCAAGCTCGCCACCCCCGGGCAGGTGCTCACCGCCGCGCTGGCCTGCTTCGCCGTGGCCGCGGTCGCGGGCCTGGTGCTGGTGCTCCTCACGCAGGCGTGGTGGATCCTCGCCGTGGGCGCCGCCGCCATCGCCGCCGCCTGGTTCTACACCGGCGGCCGGACCCCGTACGGCTACCGCGCGCTGGGCGAGCTGGCGGTGTTCGTCTTCTTCGGCGTGGTGCCGGTCGTCGGCACGGCCTACGTGCAGACCGAGCAGCTGTCGTGGCTCGCCCTGATCGCGTCGATCCCGGTCGGCCTGCTGTCGTGCGCGATGCTGGTCGTCAACAACCTGCGCGACATCCCCACCGACACCGCCTCGGGCAAGCGCACGCTGGCCGTGGTCCTCGGTGACCGGCGCACCCGCACGCTGTACACCCTGTGCATCGGCCTCGCCTTCCTGGTCTCGCTCGGCCTCGGCTTCGTCCGCCCCCTGACGGTCCTCACGATCGGCGCGCTGCCGCTGGCCATCCCGGCCATCCACGCGGTCCTCCACCACGCCCGGGGCCGCGACCTGATCAAGGTCCTGCAGCAGACCGGCAAGCTCCAGCTGCTCTTCGGCGCCCTGTTCACGATCGGCCTCGCGATCACCTTGTAGACGGATACAACCGCCCCGCCCGCAGCTCGTAGATCCGGATAACCGCCCTGGTCAACACGGGTTGGTTCACTTGTGCCCATGGAACAACGCGGAATCGAGCCGGTACCGGCGGAGGAGAGGTACGGCAGGCCGCGTGACCTGTTCTTCCTCTGGACCGGCACCACGATGGGCATCTTCACCCTCGTCTACGGCACCGTCCTCATCGCCTTCGGGCTCTCCTTCCCCCAGGCCGTGGCCGCCATCGTCGTCGGCAACCTGCTGGCCTTCCCGCTCGTCGGCCTGACGAGCCTGCAGGGCCCGGCCACCGGCACCGCGACCATGGCCGTCTCGCGTGCCGCCTACGGCACGAAGGGCGCGCGGGCGCTGAGCTTCTTCGGCTGGCTCAACATGGTCGGCTTCGAGGCCGGCGGCATGGTGCTGATCACGTTCGCGTCGCTCACGCTGCTGGAGCAGGCCGGGGTGGCCACCTCCACCGGGGTGAAGATCGTGGTGATCCTGGTCGCGGCGGCGATCCAGCTGGTGTTGCCGCTCATCGGGCACGCGGCGGTCATGAAGGCGCAGAAGTACTTCACCTGGGTCTTCGTCGCCCTGTTCGCCGTCATGGCGGTCATCGTCACCCCGAAGGTCACCCTCCAGCCGTCCGGGGGCGCCGACTTCGCCACGTTCACGATGGCCGTGGCGCTGGTCATGTCGGCGGGCGGCCTGTCGTGGGGCCCGCTGGGCGGCGACTACTCGCGCTACCTGCCCTCCGGCAGCAGCAAGAAGGCCGTCTTCGGCTGGGCCTTCCTGGGCGGCTTCCTGCCGTACGTGCTGCTCATGACGCTGGGCGCGGCCGTGGCCACCGTGGTGGCCGAGGCGGGCGACCCGATCTCGGGGCTGCCGAGCGCCCTGCCCGGCTGGTTCGTCGTGCCGTACCTGGTGCTGGCGATCGTCACGCTGTTCGCGGTCAACACCACCGACCTGTACTCCTCGGGCCTGAACCTACAGGCGGCGGGCATCAAGCTGAAGCGTTCGACGGCGGTCGTGCTCGACCTGGTGATCTGCGTCATCATCACCTATGTGGCGGTGATGTCGGAGAACTTCAACTCCATGCTCAACACCTTCCTCGGCCTGCTGATCATCTGGCTGGCGCCGTGGGCGGGGGTGTACGTGACCGACTGGCTGCGCCGCGGGGGCGTCTACGACACCGGCGCTTTGTTCTCCGCCGCCGAGCCGTACCGCTGGCCGGCTCTGATCGCGCAGGCCGCAGGCATGGTCGTGGCCGCGCTGTCGATCAACTCGACGCTCTACGCCGGGCCGATCGCCACGCTGCTCGGCGGCGCCGACGTCTCGATCTTCCTCGGTCTCCTGGTCGCCGGCGGCCTGTACGCCGCCCTCGACCGCAGGCCCGTCCGCGTTCTGGAGGTGGCGGCATGACCCTGCTCGACGTCGCGTACGGCAGGCGGCCCGCTGACACGGTCATCGTCAACGGCATCCTGGTCAACGTCCTGACCGGCGAGCTCTACCCGGCCGAGGTCGGGATCTTCGAGGGGCGCGTCGCCTACGTGGGCCAGGCCCGCGAGCACGGCCCCGGCGCGGAGGTCATCGACGCCCGCGGCGGTTACCTGGTGCCCGGCCTCATCGACGGCCACCTGCACATCGAGTGCAGCAAGCTCTCCGTCACCAGCTTCGCCGACCTGGTCGTGCCGTTCGGCACCACCAGCGTCGTCTCGGGCCTGGACCAGATCCTCGTGGTCGAGGGCCTGCCCGGCGTGCGGCGTTTCCTCGACGAGTCGAAGCGCACGGGCATGCGCATCTGGTGGGGCGCGCCCGCCAAGGCCCCCTACACCGTGCCCCAGTCGAACGTCGGCTTCACCTTCGGCCCCGACGAGCACCGCGAGGCGCACACCTGGCCGGAGTGCGTCGGCATCTGGGAGACCGTCCAGGAGATGGTCGAGCACGGTGACCCGGCCGTGCACGAGGCGCTGGAGCTGGCCAGGAGGAACCGGCTGCCGGTGTTCGGCTGCGCCCCGCTGTCCGACGCGCGCCGCATCGCCGGGCTGGCCGCGGCCGGCATCCGCCTCGACCACGAGTCGTACTCCCACGAGGAGATGCTGGAGAAGCTGCGCCAGGGCATCTACGGCATCATCCGCGAGTCGTCGGTCGCCTTCTTCCTCGAGGAGAACATCAAGGTCGTCGAGAAGGCCGGCGCGCGCCGCATCGCCTTCTGCACCGACGACGTGCACGCGGCCGACGTGCTGGCCGGCGGCCACGTCGACAAGCTCGTGCGCATGGCGATCAAGGCAGGCGTCGACCCGGTCACCGCGATCCAGATGGCCACGGTCAACTGCGCGGAGATGTACCGCATCGACCACGAGGTCGGCAGCATCTCCCCCGGCCGCCTGGCCGACGTGCTGATCGTCGACTCGCTGGAGGACTTCCGCATCCGGGAGGTCGTCGCCGGCGGGTCGGTCGTCGCCCGTGACGGCAGGATGATCGCCCCGACGGCGCCGCCCGCCCGCGGCGAGGTCACGCCCTTCCCGGTCAGGCAGGTCACCGCCGGCGACTTCGTGCTGCGTTCCGACGCCGCCGAGGTGGACGTGCTCGCGATCGAGTTCACCGAGCAGGTCTTCGTCCGCAGGCGGCGCGACCTGCGCCTGCCGGTCGTGGACGGCGTCGTCGAGCCGAGCGTCGAGCACGACGCGCTGCTGGTGACCGTCGTGGAGAGGTACGGCAAGACGGACGGGCCCAACGCGGCCGTCGCGGTGGTCAGCGGCATGGGCCTGCGCGAGGGCGCCATCGCCACCAGCGCCGCCCCCGACGACAACAACGTCATCTGCGTCGGCGCCTCCCGCGAGGACATGGCGGTCGCCGTCAACGAGGTCGTCCGCATGGGCGGCGGCCAGGTCGTCGTGGTCGGCGGCCAGGTGCGCGAACGCCTGCCGCTGCCGATCGGCGGCATCGTCTCCGACCTGCCCGCCCACGAGATGGCCGCCGCCGAGACCCGCCTCGACGAGCTGGCCCGCGAGCTGGGCTGCCCGCTGCCCGCGCCGCTGATGTACCTGTTCTTCCTGTCCATCACCGCCATTCCCGACTACGCCGTCACCGACCTCGGTCTGGTCGACTGCGTCAACCTGGACGTCGTGGAGGTCATCCAATGAACGATTTCATCAAGGGCCTGCCCAAGGCCGAGCTGCACCTGCACATCGAGGGCACGCTGGAGCCCGAGCTCAAGTTCGAGCTGGCCGGGCGCAACGGGATCGTCCTGCCGTACGCCACGATCGAGGAACTGCGCGCGGCCTACGACTTCGACGACCTGCCCAGCTTCCTGAAGATCTACTACGAGGGCATGGGTGTGCTGCGCACCGAGCCCGACTTCTACGACCTGGCCTTCGCCTACCTGCGCAAGGCCGCCTCGCAGAACGTGCGCTACGCCGAGATCTTCTTCGACCCGCAGGCGCACACCTCGCGCGGCGTGCCGTTCGACCTCGTCATCCGCGGCCTGCGCAGGGCGATCCTCGACGCCGAGAAGCAGCTGGGGATCAGGGCGCAGCTCATCATGTGCTTCCTGCGCGACTTCCAGGCGGAGTACGCCATGGCGACGCTGCTGGAGAGCCTGCCGTACAAGGAGTGGATCGTCGGCGTCGGCCTCGACTCCGACGAGAAGGGCAACCCGCCCGCCAAGTTCGCCGCCGTCTACGCGCGTGCCCGTCAGGAGGGCTACCTGCTGACGATGCACTGCGACGTCGACCAGGAGAACTCCATCGAGCACATCCGCCAGGCCGTCGAGGACATCGGCGTCGACCGCATCGACCACGGCGTCAACATCCTGGAGAACCCCGCCCTCGTCGAGAAGGTCATCGACAGGGGCATCGGCCTGACCTGCTGCCCGATCTCCAACGGCATCGTGACCCGCTCGACCAAGGCCGCCGAGATCAAGAAGCTGCTCGGCCAGGGCGTGCGCGTGACGATCAACTCCGACGACCCCGCCTACTTCCCCGGCTACGTGGCCGAGAACCTGGCGGAGATGGGCTTCACCCAGGAGGAGCTGGTCCAGGTCCAGCGCAACGCCTTCGAGATCACCTGGCTGCCGCGCCACCTCAAGGACGCCTTCCTGGCCGAGCTGGAGGAGTACGCCGCCCGCTAGCCCGAGCAGGCCTGCAGGCGCAGGCCGACGCGGACGCGGGTGCCGCCCGCCTCGCGTTTGACCTCCGACCAGCCGCCCAGCGCGGCGGCCCGGTCGGCGATCGAGCCCAGCCCGGTCCCCCTGCGGGGGCCGGGCACCGGCGAGGCCCCCGTGAGGCCGTTGTCCTCCACGGTCACGATCAGCTCGCCGGCGCTCAGTTCCAGGCCCACCACGGCGCGGGTGGCGTGGGCGTGCTTGACCACGTTCGTGAGCGCCTCGCCGACGATCTGGTAGGCGACCGTCCCCACCTGGAGCGGCAGTCCGCGCAGCGCCGCCTGGTCGGCCCTGACCTCGATGCGCAGCGGCCCCACGCCGAGCCGCCCGGCCAGCCACGTCACCGCTCCGTACAGTCCGCGTTCCTCCAGTTCCGTGGGGATGAGCCGGTCGATGAGCCGCCTGGTCAGCACCGACATCTCGTTGACGCCTCCCGCGAGTTGCTCGATCACCCGCTCGGGCGAGGCGCAGTCGCCCGAGCGGAGCGTGTCGCACAGCAGCCGCAGCGCCGAGATGTGCGGGCCGAGGCCGTCGTGCAGGTCGCGGTAGAGGCGCCGCCGCTCCATCTCCCACGAGCGGATCAGCTGCTCGCGGGCGGCCCTGACCTCCTCCAGCAGTTGCAGCGCCGCCAGGGCGGGTGTGGCCTGCCCGGCCAGCAGGGTGATCAGCTCGGCCTCGCGCGCCGGCAGCCGCCCCTCGTCGGGGCCGAGCACGCGCAGCCTGCCGATCACGCGTTCCTGGTAGCTGAGCTCGAAGCACTCGCCGAGCTCGACCGGCTCGCCGGCGGAGGCGAGCGTCACCGACTCCGACGGCCTGGCCTCGACCTCCAGCCGCGCTCCCGGCATGCCCAGGTCCTCGACGACGCTCCGGCAGACGGCTCCCGGCACCTCCTGCGGCTCGGGCGCCCTGTCCAGCCGCTCGGCCAGGGCTCGCACCGCCTCGTGCGGGCGCACGCCCGCTCCGAAGAACAACCCTTCGAGCTTGCGTACGGCCCAGCCGCCCACGGGCCTGACGCCCATGCCGACGGTCAGGACGGCCGCGCCCAGGATCTCGGCGCGCACCCCTTCCACGTAGTAGGCGGTGACTCCGAGGAAGAGCAGGTCGAGCAGAGCGAGCACGGCCACGGTGGAGTACACCACGAGCATGCGCCTGGTGCCGCGTTCGAGGTGCCACAGCCGGGCCCTGCCGACGGTCCAGGCGGTGAGCCCGAGGCCGAGCAGGGCTCCGGCCAGCGCGGCGGGGAAGGCGAGGCTCTCGCCCCAGATCTCGGAGATGAACAGCACGCTCCACACGACGTAGGCGCCGGTCAGCCGCAGCCGCCTGGCCGGGGTGCCATGGGCGCCGGCGAGGATCGTCGCGGCGACCAGCAGCCCGAGCGCGCTGTAGAGCTCGCGCTGGTGTTCCAGCAGCCAGCCGTACAGCGGACCGGCGGATTCCGGCATCAGCCCGGACGAGCGCGCGGCTGCGGCCGCGATCGCCCGCTGCGCCCCGAGCCCCTGCTCGACCACCTGGAAGGCGGCCACGACCGCGCAGACCGCCCAGGCGAGGGACCTGCGTGCCGTGATGCCGGGCAGCCAGAGAGGCGCGGTCAGGACGAAGGTGCCGCGGATGATCGCGGCCGCCAGGTGGATCCAGGGGTCGAGGGGCAGCTCGGCCAGTGCTGTCAGCACGCGCAGCGGTTCCTCGGCGACGTAGGCCACCCCGACGAGCATCAGCCAGCCGCCGAGGCGCGGCCGGATGCGGCCGGCCAGCAGCAGGAATCCGGCCGTGTAGAGCGGCAGGCCGAGCAGGAGCCAGACGGCCGCCCGCTCCAGGCGCTCCGGCGGGTAGTCGAGGCTCGGGGTGAGGACCATCGCCGCCCAGCCCGACAGCACCAGGATCAGCACGCAGCTGACGACGGTGGCCGGGCCACCCGCATCGATCTGGCGGATCGATCTCATGTGAGCTCCGGGATCAGTTAAATGAAGGCATGAATATTCGGGTGGTGATCGTGGACGATTACCCGCTCTATGTCACGGGAGTGAAAACCGCACTTTCCGATATTTCCGACATCGAGGTCATCGGTGACGCCGACACCGTCACCGCGACCGTCGAATTGTGCCGGGACAACCCTCCCGACATCGTCCTGGTCGACCTGGAACTGCACAGCGACCCGGGCGCGGGCGTCGACCTCATCGGCCGCCTGTCGGCGGAGCTGCCGCACACCAGATTCGTCGTGCTCAGTCAGTACCGCGAGCGCAGCAGGATCGCCGCCGCCGTCACCGCCGGGGCCTGCGGCTTCCTCCACAAGGAGAGCAGCCGCAGCGTGCTGGTGCAGGCGATCAGAGCCGTGGCGGAGGGGATCCACGTGCTCGATCCGAGCCTCGGCGACCACTTCCGAGAAGCGTTCGGGCAGCCGCCGAGGCCCTTCCCCGAGCTGTCCGACCGCCTGCACCAGGTCCTGGAGTTGCTGGCCGCTGGATACGGCTACTCACGCATCGCCGACACCCTGCACCTGGCGCCGGGAACGGTCCGCAACCTCGTCACGCAGCTCGTGCACGCCCTGGGGGTGCGCAACAAGGAGGAGGCGGTGGTCCAGGCCAGGGAGCGGGGCCTCGGCACTCACCTGCAGGTGTAGACCCACAGTTCGTACAGGTCGCCGCTGTGCCCGGGCGGCGGCGGGTCGATCGCCACCGCCAGGCACTCCCACTGCCGCCACCGTCCCGAGCGTTTGCCGTCGTCTCCCGCCTTGGCGCAGCCGGAGTAGGTGCGGTAGGTCTTCTCCAGCCGCGGCCCGCAGGCCTCGGCCGCCAGGCCCGCGCTCTGCATCGTCCCGGCGAGCATGGCCGCGCCCGCGAGAACCGCCGCTGCTTTGGCGATCATCATTTCTTTTCCCTTCGAGGTTGCCGACTCCTCGAAAGAATGACATCCGCCATTGTCACGCCGCCGAGCCATTCGTCATCGGCGGGCGTGCATTTCTCACTTCATCCGCAGCGCGAGAATGAAATCCACCCTGCCGTCCCATGAACTGAGCGAGCGCCCCGTCAGCTCCTCGATCCGCCGCAGCCGGTATCGCAGCGTGTTGACGTGGACGTGCAGCCCCGCAGCCGTCGCCGCCCAGTTGCCCGACTCCTCCAGGAACGCCTCCAGGGTCGCCAGCAGGTCGGTCTGGTGGGCGGCGTCGTAGTCTTCCAGCGGCCCGAGCAGCCGGTCGCGGAAGGAGCGCCGCAACGGGCCGGGGATGGCCGCGAGCAGGGTGCGGTGCGAGCCGGCGTCGTCGCCGGTGACCAGGCTGACCGGCGAGCCGCCGAGCGCCGCCAGGGCGTGGGCGTTCCTGGCCTCCTCCAGCAGCCCGCTCAGCGCGGCCGGGCTGGTGGTCACGCCGCTCAGCCCGAGGGTGATGCGCTCGAGCCCGGCTTCCAGGGTGCGGGCGCCGCGCAGCAGGTGCGCGGTCAGGTCCTCGGCGGAGTTGCCCGCCAGCGGCACCAGCGCCACGGCCACGCCGTCGGAGGCGGTGACCACCCCGGGCGCCAGGGGCCGCAGCAACTCGTCGAGGACGGTGACGCCGACCTCCGCCGAGGGCCCCGCGGAGGCCACCACGGCCAGCAGGCCGTGCTCGGTCTCCACGTGCAGGGTGTGCAGGCGGGAGACGACCGAGGGCAGCGCGGCGTCGCCGGACTCCAGCAGCTCCAGGAGCTGGTCGAGGACCCGCCGCTCGATGCGGTGGGCCGCCTCCAGGCGCGAGCGCTCCAGCGCCACCAGCGCGGCCAGCTCGACGATGAGGTCCTCGTGCTCGCCGGGTGTGCCCTCGTAGGCGATGAACCAGTTGGCGATGCGATGCGGTGCGCCCCGGCTGATCGGGAAGATCGACAGGCCGTCGGCCATGCCGGGCAGGAAACGGGCGGTCAGGAACGCCTGCGCCAGCCGTACGGCGTCCTCTCCTGGCAGGCGCCGGGAGCTGACCACGACGCGGCCGGTGGGCGAGATGACCCAGCAGCCCACGCTCAGCTCGTCAGCCACGGCGTTGACCAGCTTGGCCAGGCTGCCGCCGTCGACCAGAGTGCTGGCCAGGCGGCGCCGCGAGCCGTACCTGGCCTTCGGAGGAGAGGCGAGCAGCGCCCGCAGGACGTGTTCGGTGACGACGCTGAACGGCACGTCCACCGGCAGGGTCAGCAGGGGCAGCCCGGCCGCCGCGCAGGCGTCGATGAGATCGTCTGGCACCACCTTCAGCGCGGTGCCAGAGACCAGGGCGGCCACCTCGCCGAGCGCCGCCACGAACCGTTGCGAGGAGGCGGGCCCGGTGTGCCAGGTCAGCTCGGTCATCACCAGCTCACCCGGCTTGACGAAGCGGCCCGGCTCGATCAGGTCGGTCGTCGAGACGCCGCGCACCTGCCGGTCGAGCAGGTCGTGCCCGGTCAGCACCTTCAGCGCCAGATGGTCGGCCTGCAGCAGCTCCCTCAGCCGCATGGCCAGCCCTCCAGGCGCCAGGCGGCGTCCCAGTACATCCACTCGAAGCGGGCGGTGGTCAGGGCGACGTCGAGCAGGGCAGGATCGGGCTCCAGCGAGTCGAGCAGGTCGAGCACGCCCGACACCGTCTCCTGGTACTCCTCGCCTCCGTAGGTCTCGATCCACCAGGCGTACAGCGGGTCGGGCGAGGAGGAGGCCAGCAGCCGCTCCCCCACCTTGGCGTAGATCCAGTAGCAGGGCACGATCGCCGCCAGCGCCTCGGGGAAGGTGCCCAGCGAGCACGCGCGCACCAGATAGGAGGCGTAGCCGACCGTGGTCGGCCCGGGTCCCTGCTTACGGGCGTCGGCCTCGGCCAGGCCGAAGGCCTGCAGCAGCTCCACCACCAGGCTGTGCTCGACCTCGACGGTGCGGGCGGCGTCGGTGGCGAAGCGGTGGATCGCGGCCGGGCCGGGGGCACGCGAACCGCAGGCGGCCAGGGCACGGGCGTAGTCGGGCAGGAAGTGCGCCTCCTGCACCACGTAGTGGCGGAAGGCCTCGCGCGGCAGCGAGCCGTCGGTCAGCCCGGTCAGGAACGGGTGCGCGACGATGTCACGGTAGACCGGCTCGATGACCTGCCACAGCTCTGCGCGAATCACTGACAGATGCTACCCGCACCCAGCTCCGCCGCCAGGCCGGTCTGCTGGTAGAGCACCGTGCGGCCGTTCCTCCTGCGGCTGACCAGCCTGGCCTCCCGCAGCACCGTCAGGTGCTCGCTCACCGCGGCCGCCGTGATGCCGAGCCGTACGGCCAGCTCCGTGGTGGTGTGCGGCAGGTCGAGCAGGGACAGGATGGCCGCCCGGTTACGGCCCATCAGCCTCACCAGCGGCTCGGAGACCGGCGTCGCCTGCCAGGTCAGGGCGACCCCGCGCGGCGCGTACACCAGCGTGGGCTCGCAGTCGCCGTGCGCGGCCAGCAGGCCGGGGTAGCCGAACACGCACGGGATGAGCAGCACGCCCACGCCCCTGGCCGGCAGGCACTCGTCGACCTGGGGCTTCCTGATGCGCAGCAGCCCGTCGTGGTACTCGACGTCGGGATGCAGGCCGGTCAGCACCGCGGCCAGGCCGCCGGTGGTCAGCGCGGCCGTCCGGTAGCCGAGGTCGTCGTCGTGGACGGCGCGCAGCCTCGGCCAGACCGGCTCGATCGCCGCCGCCCAGTAGGCCGCCACCTCGTCGCGCAGGCTCGGGCCGAGCCCTTCGAGCTCCTTCTCGAAGTGCTCCGCCGGCTCCGTCAGCAGCTCCTCCGGCACGTGGCGCAGATCGGCCAGGAGCACGGGCAGCCGGTTCAGCACGCGCCTGCCGTGCGGGGCCAGCGACTGCAGCCACGGACGGTGCACGTGCCGGTCGCCCGCGCCGAGCAGCAGCCGCACGCTGGCCAGGAGTTCCAGCATCGGGGAACGGCCGAAACGCACGCGGGCGACGTCGTGCGGGCCGAGCCGGTACTCGATCACAAGGCCCAGCCTAATCCTGGGCGCGGCGCCCGAGTTCGCCGATGCTGGCCTGCATGGCAGAGTTCGACTTTCTCGTCGGCGTGTTCGACGTCCGCAACCGGCGCAAGGCCGTCGCCTCGCTGATCGCCGACCCGGCGGCCACCGTCGCGGCGGGCTGGGAGCAGTTCCCCGCGGTCAACACCGGCGCCGCCTTCCTCGGCGGGCAGGTGGTGGTGGATGAGTACGCCGCCGTGCTGCCCGACGGACGCGAGATGGCCTTCGTCGACGTGCACGCGCACGATCCGGGCACGGGCCGGTGGAGCAACGCCATCCACGCCCGCGGTCACGCCCCCGACTGGAGCCTTCACGTGGGCAGGTTCGAGAACGGGGTCGGCACGTTCTACCAGGAGCTCGACGGCCTGCGTATGCGGCACACCTGGGACCTCGTCACCCCGGCGTCGGCCCGCTTCCGCCAGGCCTTCTCGACCGACGGCGGCGCCACCTGGCACGACAACTGGATCATGGAGCTGTCGCGGCGCGCATGACCACCCGGGGCGCCAGCTCGATGCCCAGCTCGCGCTCGTGCTCCACCAGGGCTCGCAGCTCCGGGCCCCACGCGGGCTCGGGCACGACGGCGAAGCCGTGCCTGGTGTACCAGGGGGCGTTCCACGGCACGTCGCGGAAGGTCGTCAAGGTCACGCCCGGCGCGCCCACGGCCAGCGCGTGGTCGAGCACCGCGGCCATCAGCCGGCCGCCGATGCCCCGCCGCATGCGCGCGGGATGCACGGCCAGCTGGTCGAGATGCACGTGACCGTCGATCCACCCGAGCATCGCGAACCCGGCGGGCGGATCGCCCTCCACGAGCACCCGCCCAGGGTCGCCGGCCTCCTCGATCATGGTCGTGCCCGGCGGGAAGACGATGCCCACCTCGGCGAACAGGCCGTCGGCCGCCCGCTCGATCTGCGCCAGCTCCGGCAACTCGCCCAGCTCAGCCCACCGAACCATTGGCCCCTCGTAGCGTAAGGTGATGATCGAGAGCCTGGCTGTGCGGAGCCGGGCAACCCCCCTCTTTGTGGTTGAGTCTGCCCACGGTCGGGTGCCGTGGGCAACTCACTTTCACAGGTCGAGCAGGTGCTCCAGGCCCACGGTCAGCCCCGGCAGCTCGGCGACCCTGCGCACACCCAGCAGCACGCCCGGCGTGAAGCTGGCGCGGTTCATCGTGTCGTGGCGAATCGTCAGGATCTCGCCGTCGCCGCCCAGGATGACCTCCTGGTGGGCGATCAGCCCGGCCAGGCGTACGGCGTGCACGTGCACACCCCGCACGTTCGCGCCCCGGGCGCCGTCGAGCTCGGTGCTGGTCGCGTCGGGCATCGGCCCCACACCCGCCTTCGAGCGCGCCTCCGCCACCAGCTCGGCCGTACGGCGGGCGGTGCCGGACGGAGCGTCGGCCTTGTTCGGGTGGTGCAGCTCGACGATCTCCACCGAGTCGAAGTAGCGCGCCGCCTGCTGCGCGAAGTGCATCATCAGCACCGCGGCGATGCCGAAGTTGGGCGCGATCAGGCAGTTGGCGCCGCCGGAGGTCCAGCGCCCGACCTGCTGCAGCCGGGCCTCGTCGAAGCCGGTGGTGCCGACCACGGCGTGGATGCCGTGGGACAGGGCCCACTCGAGGTTGCCCATGACGACGTCGGGGTGGGTGAAGTCGACCACCACCTGCGCGTCGCGCAACCCCTCGATGGGGTCGTCCTTGTCGATCGCCGCCACCAGCTCGGTGTCGGCGGCAGCCTCGACGGCCTTGCAGACTTCCTGACCAACGCGCCCTCTGGCGCCAAGCACTCCTACCCGGATCACAGGGTCAGGCTACTGGACTCCCCAGGGGCGGCGAAGGTTGCCATGAGCTGTGTGCACTTGTGCATAGAAGCGCTCGCCTGACGGGCGCACATTGGCCGGTGCCGCCTCAGTCCAATCCCTCATGTCCCGAGAGGACGACCCATGAGAATCGTCATTGGGCTGCTCGTGGCCGCGTTCCTGGTGGCTCCGGCCCCGGCCGGAGCGCAGGCCGCACCGCCGTACGACGCCACCTCCGTCATCGTCAAGTATCGCGCCGACGTCCCCGACACCAGGCGCCGCGACCTCGAGCGGCGCTCGGGTGTCAGCCGGCTGCGCGCCCTGCGCACCGGCGCCGACCTGCTCCGCACCGACCAGGACCCGGCCCAGGTGGCCGCCGGGCTCAGCCGCGACCCCGCGGTGGAGTACGCCGAGCCCAACTACCTCATCCGGATCGGATCGGTCCCGCCGCCCATCTTCCCCGCCGACCCCGACTTCGCCGACCAGTACCACCTGCACAACACCGGCCAGACCGGCGGCATCGCCGACGCCGACATCGACGCGCCCGAGGGCTACTTCACCCTGGCCCAGGCCGGCATCCCCGGCGCGCCCGTCAAGGTCGGCATCGTCGACACCGGCATCGACATCGACCACGAGGACCTCGCGGCCAACGTGATCGGCTGCGCCCGCTCCACCGGGCTGTTCAACGGCGGCATCGTCGAAGGCAGCTGCAAGGACGGCAACAACCACGGCACCCACGTGGCCGGCATCGTCGCCGCCCGCGTCAACAACGGCCAGGGCGGCGCCGGGGTGGCCTTCAACGCCCGGCTCATCATCTGCAAGGCCTTCGACAACAACGGCAGCGGCTCGGTGGCCGACGTCTCCGACTGCCTGCTGTGGACCTGGCAGCAGGGCGCCAAGGTGATCAACATGAGCTTCGGCTTCGGCGCCGACTCCGCCACGCTGCGCCAGGCCATCGAGAACGTCTTCCAGCTCGGCCTGGTCCAGGGGGCGACCCTGGTGGCCGCGGCGGGCAACGTGCTACCCGGCCAGCAGGGCACCCAGGTCTTCCCCGCGGCCTACTCGCAGGTGATCGCCGTCTCGGCCACCAACGACCGTGACAACCTGGCCACCTTCGGCAGCGGCCAGGTCTCCAACACCGGCACGTTCGTCGACGTGGCGGCTCCCGGAGACGACGTGCTGTCGTCCATCGTCGGCGACGCCTACGACGAGTTCGACGGCACCTCGATGGCGGCCCCCATCGCCACGGGCGTAATCGCCGCCATCCGCTCCCGTTTCCCGGCCTTCAGCGCCCAGGGAGCCTTCAACCGGCTCATCGCCACCGTCGATGACCTGGGCATACCGGGACGCGACAACGCCTTCGGGCACGGGCGGGTCAACCTGTGCAACGCGCTGGCCACCACGGCGGCGCAGGAGTGCCCATAGCGGCATCTTGCGGGCGGGGGCACCGGGTCTCATAATCATCCCCGGAGAGCCAGGAATCGCACGGGGTGGAGCGCGGTCCTGAGCTGCTCACGGGGGTGGTTCGCCGGGTGGGGCCGGTGGTCTGCGTCTGTTCACCATGCACCGGTGCGGTCCCGTCGTGGCCCGCACCGTTGCGGAGCGCTGAAGAAGGGCCGGACCGTGACAATCGGAAGCGAGCAACCGCGGACCTTTTCCGGTTTGCTGGAGTACGACCTGGTGAGCTGGTCACAGCGCACCTGCATCGAGGTGGAGATCTGGGCGCTGCCCTCGCAGGACCTGACCGGTCCCGCGGCCGATCGGGCGCGCGAGACGGTGCGGGCCGCGCTGGCCGAAGTAGAACGGTTCGGCCGGGCCAAGACGGTGTCGTTCGCCCTGACCATGCACCGGGGTGGCCTGCGGCTGACCGTCGCCGACGAGGGAGCGGTCAAGCCGGAGGAGGAGGTGCGCGGCCGGCGCACCACCACCGGGCTCACCATCAGCAGGATCCCCGGTGGCGGCACCACCATCGGCGCCGTGATCAGGGTCAGCTGATCGCCGAGGAGAAGTCCTTGTCGCCGTAGGGCCCGATCACGGCGAGCGTGAGCGGACGCTTGAGCACGTCGCGGGCCACGGCGAGGATCTCGTCGGGCGTGACCTCGTCGATCCTGGCGAGCACGTCGTCGACCGACAGCAGCTCGTCGTAGACGAGCTCGTTCTTGCCGATCCTCGACATGCGCGAGCCGGTGTCCTCCAGGCCGAGCACGAGCCCGCCGCGCATCTGGCCCTTGCCGCGCACCAGCTCCTCGTCGGAGATGCCCTGGTCGACGACGCGGGCGACCTCGTCGCGGCAGATCTTCAGCACTTCGTCGATCTTGGACGGCAGGCACCCGACGTAGATGCCGAACTGCCCGGTGTCGGCGTAGGCCGAGGTGTAGCTGTAGGCGGAGTAGGCCAGGCCCCGCTTCTCGCGGATCTCCTGGAACAGGCGCGACGACATGCCGCCGCCCAGGGCCGCGTTGAGCACGCCGAGCGCGAACCGGCGGTCGTCGGTGCGCGACATCGCCGTGGTGCCCAGCACCAGGTTGGCCTGCTCGGTGGGCCGGTCGAGCACCCTCACCCCGGAGCGCGGCGCGACACCCGGGCCCTCGATCCGCGGCGGCACCGCCTCGGCGGGGCCGCCGAGCGCCCCCGCCCGGCCGTAGGCCTTGGCGACCAGCTCGACGACCTGCTCGTGGCGGATGTTGCCGGCCACGGAGACGACAGTACGGCTGGGCAGGTAGTAGCGGCGGTAGTACTCGAGGATCCGGTCGCGCTGCAGCGTGTTGATCGACTCCACGGTGCCCAGGATCGGCCGGCCGATGGGCGAATCGCCGTACAGCTCGGCCGAGAACTGCTCGTGCACCACGTCGGAGGGATCGTCGTCGTGCATGGCGATCTCCTCCAGGATCACGCCCCGCTCGGCGTCGACGTCGTCGAGGTCGATCAGCGAGCTGGTCACCACGTCGGCGAGCACGTCGACCGCCACCGGCAGGTCCTCGTCGAGGACCCGCGCGTAGTAGCAGGTGTACTCCTTGGCGGTGAAGGCGTTGATCTCACCGCCGATGCCCTCGATCGAGGCGGAGATCTCCATCGCGTCGCGGCTGGGCGTGCCCTTGAACAGCAGGTGTTCCAGGAAGTGGGTGGCACCCATGTGCTCGGGCGCCTCGTCGCGCGAACCGATGCCGACCCACATGCCCACCGCCACGCTGCGCACGGTCGGCATGGTCTCGGTCACCACTCGCAGCCCTCCCGGCAGGATGGTGCGTTTGACCGTGCCTACGCCTTCCCTGCCCGGGTGGAGGGTGGTCTCGATCAACGCGCGCTCCTTCTGCCCGGGCGCCGACTTCGTCGTCGTCACATCGCCCACTGTACGGCTGCGCCGTACGTACTCCGTACTCCCTCGGAAGCCTCGTACTGGAGGCTTGCGCCAAAAGTCCTTTTCACGGGCCGCGTGGGCCTCCCAAAAAAGCGACCGCGCGGCCGGCTTCGGCCGCGCGGTCGTGATGCCCCTCGTTACGAGTTGCGGTCGTCGCCGTCGGCCGGGCGGCGGGTCCGCACGCGGGTGCGGGTGCGGCGCGGCTTGTCGTCGCCCGAGGACGCCTCGGCGGCCTCGGCGGCGGGCTCGTCACCCGCTGCGCCCCTGGCCTCCTTCTCGGCGGCTTCCTTCTCGATGACCTCGACCGGGACCAGCGAGAGCTTGCCACGCGAGTCGATCTCGGCGATCTCCACCTGGATCTTCTCGCCGACGTTCATGACGTCCTCGACGTTCTCGATGCGCTTGCCGCCGTGCAGCTTGCGGATCTGGGAGACGTGGAGCAGGCCGTCCTTGCCGGGCATGAGGCTCACGAAGGCGCCGAAGGAGGCGATCTTCACGACCGTGCCCAGGTAGCGCTCGCCGACCTCCGGCATGTGGGGGTTGGCGATCGCGTTGATGGCGCTACGCGCGGCCTCCGCAGCCGGGCCGTCGGTCGCGCCGATGTAGATGGTGCCGTCGTCCTCGATCGTGATCTCGGCGCCGGTGTCGTCCTGGATCTGGTTGATCATCTTGCCCTTCGGCCCGATGACCTCGCCGATCTTGTCGACCGGGACCTTGATGGTGATGATGCGCGGCGCGGTCGGGTTCATCTCCGCCGGAGAGTCGATCGCCTCCTGCATCACGTCGAGGATCGCCAGACGCGCGCCCTTGGCCTGCTTGAGGGCGGCGGCCAGGACGCTGGCCGGGATGCCGTCGAGCTTGGTGTCGAGCTGGAGGGCGGTGATGACCTCCTTGGTACCGGCGACCTTGAAGTCCATGTCGCCCATGGCGTCTTCCGCACCGAGGATGTCGGTCAGGGTGATGAAGGTGTCGCCCTCACCGATGAGGCCCATCGCGATGCCAGCGACCATCTCGCGCAGCGGCACACCGGCGTCGAGCAGTGCCATGGTGGAGGCGCAGACCGAGCCCATCGAGGTCGAGCCGTTGGAGCCCAGCGCCTCGGAGACCTGGCGGATCGCGTAGGGGAACTCCTCACGCGTCGGCAGGACCGGGATCAGCGCCCGCTCGGCCAGCGCGCCGTGACCGATCTCGCGGCGCTTGGGCGAGCCCACCCGGCCGGTCTCACCGGTGGAGTAGGGCGGGAAGTTGTAGTTGTGCATGTAGCGCTTGGTCTTCTCGGGGTTGAGAGTGTCGACCATCTGCTCCATGCGCAGCATGTTCAGCGTCGTGACGCCCAGGATCTGCGTCTCGCCGCGCTCGAACAGGGCCGAGCCGTGCACGCGCGGGATCACGTGGACCTCGGCGGACAGGGCGCGGATGTCCTTCGGGCCGCGGCCGTCGATG
Source organism: Nonomuraea soli (assembly GCF_013761175.1). Classification (GTDB taxonomy): domain Bacteria; phylum Actinomycetota; class Actinomycetes; order Streptosporangiales; family Streptosporangiaceae; genus Nonomuraea; species Nonomuraea soli. The sequence goes on along the minus strand of NZ_JACDUR010000001.1, from coordinate 188,593 downwards.
CGCACGCCGTCCTTGATGACGCGCTCGCGCATGAGCTTCTTCATCACGCTGCGGAAGGCGGCGGACAGCTCCTTCTCGCGGCCCTCGAACTCCGGCAGCAGCTTCTCGCCGAGCGTCGACTTGACGCGCTCGAGCTCGGTCTCGCGCTCCTGCTTGCCCGCGATGGTCAGCGCGGCCGACAGGTCGCCCTTGACCGCGGCCTCGACCGCGGCGTAGGCGTCGTCCTGGTAGTCGAGGAAGACGGGGTAGTCGGCCGTCTCCTTGGCCGCGACCTTGGCGACCTTGTTCTGCGCCTCGCACAGCACCTTGATGAAGGGCTTGGCGGCCTCGAGGCCCTGCGCGATGGTCTCCTCGGTCGGCGCGACCGCGCCATTGGCGACCAGCTTCAGCGTGTCCTTGGTGGACTCGGCCTCGACCATCATGATCGCGACGTCGCCGTCGTCGAGGACGCGGCCGGCGACCACCATGTCGAAGGTGGCGCGCTCCAGCTCGGGGTGCGTCGGGAAGGCCACCCACTGGCCGTCGATCAGCGCCACGCGCACGCCGCCGATCGGGCCCGAGAAGGGCAGCCCGGCGAGCTGGGTCGACAGCGACGCGGCGTTGATCGCCACGACGTCGTAGAGGTGGTCGGGGTTCAGGGCCATGATGGTGGCCACGACCTGGATCTCGTTGCGCAGGCCCTTGACGAACGACGGGCGCAGCGGCCGGTCGATCAGGCGGCAGGTGAGGATGGCGTCCTCGGACGGACGGCCCTCACGGCGGAAGAACGAGCCGGGGATACGGCCCGCGGCGTACATGCGCTCCTCGACGTCGACCGTGAGCGGGAAGAAGTCGAGATTGTCCCTGGGGGACTTCGAGGCGGTGGTCGCGGACAGGACCATCGTCTCGCCGTCGAGATAGGCGACGGCGGAACCCGCCGCCTGGCGCGCGAGCCGGCCCGTCTCGAACCGGATCGTGCGCGTGCCGAATGCGCCGTTGTCGATGACGGCTTCAGCGGTGTGGACACCCTCCACGGGGGACCTCCTTCGGTCAGTAGGTCTCCCGCGCCCTCAAGAAATCACCGGCACCCTCGTGTAGGTGCAGCGCCGGTCATCGATCGAAGCGCCCGGTCTTTCGACCGGAAGCCACTACCGAGGACCGGCCCGCATGCGTCGCGGGTCGCTAGGTGCTCGTGCGGACGCGGGGGCATTAGTGTCTCGGATCTTAAGTTGTCTAAAGGAGAAGGGAGCGGCGAAACGCCGCTCCCTTGTCACACTATCGGCGCAGACCGAGGCGCTCGATGAGCGAACGGTAGCGCTCGATGTCCTTGTTCTGCAGGTACTTCAGCAGGCGGCGACGCCGGCCGACCAGCAGGAGCAGACCACGACGGCTGTGGTGGTCGTGCTTGTGGGACTTGAGGTGCTCGGTCAGCTCGCTGATGCGCTTGCTGAGCAGCGCGATCTGGACCTCGGGGGAACCCGTGTCGCTGTCGCCCTTGGCGTACTCAGCGATGATTGCCTTCTTGGCAGTGGTGTCGAGGGACACGACTCTCCTTGAACTATGCGGACACGCTGGATCGAATGCGAGCGACCGTGCGTGCCGACAGTCGCCGCGATGAAGGCATCCAGGGCGGCGTGGAACGCAGCCATTACAGAGCCGACATGCAAGGTTACCATCGCGGTACACCTGGTCGCACATCGTTGTTCACGCGCCGCGCGTCAGGTCCCTCGCCTGGTCGACGTCGGCGTTGATCTGGTCGACGAGCGCCTCGATGGAGTCGAACCTGGTGTTGCCGCGCAACCGGGCGGCGAACTCCACGGCCACGTGCGTGCCGTACAACTCCAGGTCGTCGCGGTCGAGCGCGTAGGCCTCCACCGTACGCGGCACGCCCTCGAACGTCGGGTTGGTGCCCACCGAGATCGCGGCAGGCCAGCGCACGCCGTCGTAGGCGGCGGGCAGGTTGCCGACCGGGATGCAGCGCAACCAGCCCGCGTAGACGCCGTCGGCCGGGATGGCCGTGTGCGGCGGCGACTCCACGTTGGCGGTGGGGAAGCCGAGCTGGCGTCCGCGCTGGTAGCCGCGCACGACGACGCCCTCGACCCGGTGCGGGCGGCCGAGCGCCTCCGCAGCCGCGCCGACGTCGCCCTCCGCCAGCAGCTCGCGCACGCGCGTCGCCGACACCCCGGGAACCAGCGGCACCACCTCGGCGGTGAAGTCGTGCTTGTCGCCCAGCGTGCGCAAGGTCTCGACGTCGCCGGCGGCCCGGTGGCCGAAACGGAAGTTCTCCCCCGCGACGACCACCGCCGCGCGCAGGTCGTCGACGAGCAGCGACTGCGCGAACTCCTCGGGCGTGGTGCGCGACAGGCCGAGGGTGAAGTCGATCACCCGCACCTCGTCGACGCCCAGCTCGCGCAGCAGCTGCGCGCGGTGCGACGGCGTGGTCAGCCGGGACGGGTGGGAGCCGGGACGAACGACCTCGCCGGGATGGGGCTCGAAGCTGATCGCGACGCACCGCAGGCCCAGCTCGCGCGCCCGCGACACCGCGCGCTCCACCACCGCCCGGTGCCCGCGGTGCACGCCGTCGAACACGCCGATCGTGACGACCGATCTTCCAGAATCCGGCACGCCGGGCCTCCTCAACCGTCTTTGCTCATTCAAAGCGTGCCATGCGCGCCGGGATTCCCCCCAATCGAGGGGGCGATAGCATCCGCTGCATGCCTCGTTACGCACTGCTGATCCTGCCCGCCTTCAACCGGGTCTACGGCGAGAGCGCCGTGCGCCTGACCAGGAGCGAGCTGGCGGTCTTCGGCACGGCGACCCGGTCGCCCATCTCGGCGATCGAGGAGAGCGTCATCGGCGGTGTGCCCTATGTCACCTTCGAGGCGGAGCTGTCCGAGGACGACGTGGCGCTGCTGTCGAACCTGTCGTCGGTCTACGCCGTCTTCGGCGTCGAGGGCCCGCTGCTGCGGCCCCTGGAGATGCGCCCGCTCGACCGGCTCAGCAGCGACCTGCTGACCATCCAGAAGTACGCGGGCAAGACCAACGAGCACTTCACCAAGCTGCTGCTCAACGTCACCCTGCTCGCCTCGGGGCTGCCGTTCGACGGGCGGCTGTCGGTCTTCGACCCGATGTGCGGGCGCGGCACCACCCTCAACCAGGCGCTCATGTACGGCTACGACGCCTACGGGATGGACGTCGACGCCAAGGACTTCGAGGCCTACACCGTCTTCCTCAGGCGATGGCTGAAGGACAAGCGGCTCAAGCACACCGCCGAGGTCGTGCCGGTACGCCGGGAGCGGGCGCTGGTGGGCAAGCGCCTCAACGCCTCGTTCGCGCTGTCGAAGGAGGCGCAGAAGGCCGGAGACGTGCAGCAGGTCGCCGTCGTGAACGCCGACACGCTGCGGGCTCGCGAGTTCTTCAAGCCGCGCTCCTTCGACCTCGTCGTCACCGACGCGCCGTACGGCGTGCAGCACGGCAGCAGGAGCGGCGGCGGCGGGCTGTCGCGCAGCCCCCTGGACCTCATCGCCAGGGCCGTGCCGGGCTGGGCCGAGCTGCTCAGGCCGGGCGGGGCGATCGGGATCTCGTGGAACACCTACGGCGGCGGCCGCGACGAACTGGGCGAGATCCTGGTGAAGCACGGGCTGCGCGTGCGGGAGTACCCCGACTTCGAGCACCGGGTCGACCAGGCGATCGTGCGCGACATCATGGTGGCCGTGAAGCCCGCCCGGTGAGCCCGGCCGGGCATCATCGTGGCCGTGTAGCCCGCCCGGTAAGCCCCGGCCGGCCGGGCCCGTGGTCAGTGGCCGCCGCAGCAGGTGCCCTGGTCGGCCAGCTCGAAGGGCACCAGCCCGTGCCCGCCGCCCGTGAGCAATCCCGGCGTCGTCGCCAGCGTGAGCGTGCCGCCGACTCTGACCGGCCGCAGGTGGCCCAGCGTGTCCACCCTCGCCTCAGGTCCCGGGTCCGCCCCGGCGAGCACGGTCACCCTCTCGATCGCCGACCGCCCGACCAGCGCCTCGACGGTCAGCACCCCCGTCAGCTCCTCGGCGCCGTCGAACAGCACCGCCCGGCCCCCGCCGAGCCGGTGCGCCTCGACGGCCGCCTCGCCGGGTGACAGGCCCTCCGGCAGCGGCACGGCAGCGGCCGTCTCCAGGCTGAGCTCGACGAACCCGCCGACGAAGTGCGTGCAGGCCAGCCTGACGGCCGGGCGGCCGAGCAGCGCCACGAGTTCGTGGAGCACGTGCTCGGCCCCCGGCAGGTCGCGGCGGCCCGTGGACAGGCCGATCAGGTTCATCCGACCGGCCGCACCCAGACGGGGTTGGAGTAGAACCACAGGTCGACCCAGGGGTCGGCGTCTCCCACGACGTCCATCCTGGGGCCGGCCGGGTCCACCGGCGCGCCGAGCAGGCCGACGGCGGAGTGGTTGCCGTCCGTGCCACGCACCCGCAGGTACATCGGCCGGTCCACGACGCCCACCGGATACACGAAGGTGACCTTGTTCCCGGCGTTCGCCGTCACCTCGAAGGACTTCACGACCCTGGTCGTGGGCGTGGTGAACACGTCGCGATCGGCCGCCGGGCCGGTCACGTCGCCTTGGATGACGTCCACCCTGGCCAGCTTGGGCACGAACTGCGCCCAGTTCGGGCGGGTGGCCAGGTCGACCTCGACGACCAGCTCGACCCGGCGGCCCTTGCGGACCTCCAGCGTGCCGCCCAGGGTGACGCCCCGGCGCGAGCCCGTCTCGCGCAGCCGTACGTCGAGCCCGGCGATCAGGTGGCCGTGGTCCACCCAGACACGGCCCGCGCGCAGCGCGTTCATGACCGCCGCGTAGGAGAAGTCCTCCGCGCCGACCGTGGTGCGGCTGTAGTAGCCGGGCCAGAAGTCGCCCGCGGTGAGCGTCGTCGGCTGGCCGTACACCGGGTCGTCGTGGAAACCGTTGACCTCGAAGTTGGTGCCGGGTCCCCGGGTGGCGGTCTCGCCGTAGACGACGTGCGAGTCGGAGTTGGCGGAGATCGTCCAGGGCAGGCCCTCGGCCAGGAGGCTGTCCCACAGGCCGCCGACGGTGGCGGTCATCCAGTCGAAGCCGCCGAAGGTGCGGTAGCTCTCCAGCGGGTAGCCGGGGAAGGAGGCGCCGCTCGGGCTGCCGGCGTAGAAGCCGCGGCCGCTGCCGGGGCCGAGCGGCTTGGGCATGCCCGCCGCCTGGTGGCCGGGCGCGCCCTCGAAGCCGATCGCCACGTTCGGGTCGGCGTCGCGCCAGGCCCTGATCTCGTGGGGCGAGTCGATGCCGCGCCTGGCCGGGTGGTTGGCCAGGAACAGCGCGTCGGGGATGCGCCTGTTGCGTACGGCCTGGCCGAGGAAGGCGATGCCCGCCACCGCCAGCGCCTCGTCCGCCGGGCCGCTGCCGGAGCCCTTGACCGAGCCGTCGTAGGAGTTCTCGAACTCCTTGAGCACCTCGACCTCGCGACGCCCGGGGTGCACGAAGACCGTGGCGTGCTCGGCGCCCGGGATGTTCCACTCCAGGCCCTGGAAGACGAGCACGTCCTTGTGCTCGGCCCGGGCGGCGACGATGTCGGGATTGACCTTCTCCACGCCGATCCTGGCGTGCTGCGGCCCGCCGTGGTCGGTGATCACCATCCAGTCCAGGCCGAAGGCGGCGGCGTGGCGCACGTTGTCGATCACGCGGTACATCGCGTCGCCGCTGTACTGGGTGTGGATGTGGTGGTCGCCGGACAGCCACAGGTAGCCGTTGCGCGGCTCGCGACCGTGGTCGGGGCCGGAGGCCGCGGCGGGCCCGGTGGCGGCCACGGCCGCGCCGGCCGAGGCGGCCACGGTCGCCGCGCCGAGGAGCCCGGCCCTGCGCATCAGCGAGCGCCGGGAGAGCTCGCCAGGCTCCAGTTCCTCGTCCTTCACCGACAGGTCGGCGGCGTGATCGTGAGGCGGTTCGTCGTGGTGATGGTGGTGATGCCCGTGACCCATGGGGAGTCCTTCGTACTGAGAGGGGTGCCTGACCGCACCCTCCCGCAGAAGAGAGAACTCCTCATGTCCCGGCGGCCACCGCCGGGCGACTAGACGAAGACCGCCAGCGGCCTGGCCGTCCGGCCCTGCTCCTCCACCAGCGACAGCAACTCGCCGTCGGGGCCGAACACGCCGATCGGCCCCTGGCCCAGCCCCGCCGCGGGCAGCCGGCCGCCGTGCCTGACGACGCGCGCTTCGTCCTCGGTGACGTCGCGTCTGGGGAAGGCCGCGGTGACCGCGTCACCGATCGGCAGGATGTCGCACTGCTCGGCCAGCTGGTCGATCGTGCGGGCCAGGCCCAGGTCGTAGGGGCCGACCCTGGTACGGCGCAGCGCCGTCAGGTGGCCGCCCACGCCGAGGTAGGCGCCCAGGTCGCGGGCGAGCGAACGGATGTAGGTGCCGCTGGAGCAGCGGATCGTGGCCGTGATCGACGGGCCCTCGATCCCCGTCACGTCGAAGGCGTGGACGGTGATCGGCCGGGCCTGGAGCTCGACCTCCTCGCCCGCGCGCGCCCGCTTGTAGGCCCGCTCGCCGTTGACCTTGATGGCGCTCACCTGCGGCGGCACCTGCATGATCTGGCCGGTCAGCGTCTCGACGCCCGCCATGATCCGGTCGGCCGTGACGTCGACCGGCGAGGTCGACAGCACCTCGCCCTCGGCGTCGTCGGTGTTGGTCGTGACGCCGAGCAGGATCGTCGCCTCGTACACCTTCTCGGTCAGCGCCAGGTGCCCCAGCAGCCGGGTGGCCTTCTCGACACCCACCACCAGCACGCCGGTGGCCATCGGGTCGAGGGTGCCGGCATGGCCCACGCGGCGCGTGCCGGCGATGCGGCGCATCTTTCCGACCACGTCGTGGGAGGTCCAGCCGGCCGGCTTGTCGACGATGATCAAGCCGCTTGCAGTCATGTGGCCTTCCTCAGCAGGTCGCGAAAGCGTGCCATGGTCTCGTCGACCGGCAGGTGCGAGGTGTATCCGGCGGCCTTGGTGTGACCGCCGCCGCCGAGCGCGGTGCAGATGGCGCCCACGTCGACCGAGTTCTTGGCGCGCGTGGAGACCTGCCAGGCACCGTCGTCGTCCTCCTTGAGCACGACGGCCACCTCCGCCTCGTCGGCGCGGCGCACCACGTCGATGATGCCCTCCACCTCGTCGTACGGCAGGCCGTACCGCTGGCGGTCGTGACGGGTGACGTAGGTCCACACCAGGTCGCCCTCCAGGACCACCCGATCCAGCACGGCCGCCAGGACCTTCAGGTAGCCGAACGGGGCGCGGTCCCACAACTGGCGCGCGATCTCGTCGGTGCGCAGGCCCGTCGCCACCAGCCGGGCGGCCATCTCGTGAGCGGCCGGGGTGGTGGAGGCGTGGCGGAAGGAACCGGTGTCGGTGACCAGGCCGACGTACAGGTTGGTGGCCATCTCACGGTCGAGCGGCACGCCCAGGCGGCGGATCAGCTCCTCGGCCAGCACGGCGGTCGCGGCCGCGGCGGGGTCGATGAGGCTGAGCGTGCCGAATCCCGGGTTCGACGGGTGATGGTCCATGACGATCAGCTCGGTGGCCCTCGTGGCATGGGCCGACAGCAGGCCGAGCCGGTCGAGGGTCGAGGAGTCGAAGGTGATCATCACCTCGGGGCTGTCGGGGTAGTCGTCGGGCCGCGAGAGCAGCTCCTGGTCGGGCAGGAAGTGCAGCAGCCTGGGCACCGCGAAACGTTTGTCGCCGAAGGACGCGACGACCTTCTTGCCCGTGACGCGCAACGCGCGGGCGCAGGCCAGCATCGAGCCCAAGGCGTCGCCGTCGGGCGAGATGTGGCAGGCCAGGGCGACGACGTCGGCCTCGTCGATCAGCTCAAGGGTGCGCTCCCAGGCGTACTCGGCGATCGCCGTCCCCGGACGCCCCAGCGACGCGGCCGAGGGCAGACCGGGCAGGCCAGACTCGTCGGACGCGGCGCCCGACGACACCTCGGACCCGGCGCCCGATGACGCCTGAGAACCGGTGCCGGTGGAGCCGGGTGACGCGGGGTCGCCCTGCTCCGCCGTACCGGATGAAGGGACGGCGGAGCCTGCCGCGGGCGGCGGGAAGGCCTCGCGGTCCTCGGGCTCACTCGCCTGCGAGGTCACGTCGTCCGGCTCTCCGCACCGTCGGAGTCGAACTCGTCCTCGTCCTCGTCGGGCTTCTTGTACGGGTCGGCCTCACCGGCGTAGGAGGCGCTCTCGGCCTGCCGCGCGACCTCCTCGTCCCTGGCCTTCGCCGCGGCGAACAGCTCGTCGAGGGCCCGGGCGTTCTCCGGGATCGGGTCGTGCTTGAAGGTCAGGGTGGGCGTGAAGCGCACCCCGGTCTGCTTGCCGACCTCGGAACGGATGATGCCCTTGGCGCTCTCGAGCGCCGCGGCGCTGTCGGCGCGCTCGGCATCGGAGCCGAACACGGTGTAGAAGACCGTGGCTTCCCGCAGGTCGGCGGTGATGCGAGTGTCGGTGATCGTGACGAACCCCAGCCGCGGGTCCTTGATCCTGCGCTCGAGCATCTCGGCGACGATCTGCTGGATGCGGTCGGCGAGCTTGCGCGCGCGTGCTGCGTCCACCATGGTCAGTCCCCCTAGGTTCTCAGTCTTCGTCGGTGAAGAGACGCTGTCTGGCGGACAGCAACTCTATGTCGGGCCGGTAGGCCACCAGGCGTTCGCACGCCTCCAGAACCTCCTTGCAGTTGCCCGCCGAGGATGAGACCACTGCTACCCCGATCTCCGCCCGTCGATGCAGGTCGAGGTGACCTGTCTCGGCGACGGCGACGCCCGGATGGCGGCGCTGCAGCTCGGCGACGATGGGACGCACCACGGAACGTTTCTGCTTGAGCGATCTCACGTCGCCCAGCAGCAGGTCCAGGGTCAAAGCACCTACGTACATCGTTGGCAACCACCGCTTGGCTGAGGAGTGTCGCGTGAACCGCGGGCTCGCGGTGGGAGAGCCCTCTGCGGCACACTGCCGCGCCCGTCGGGCGCTAGGCAAGCGTTTTTCCGGTACGGCGAGCCGTACCGGAAAACGGTAAACACGGGTGGGACGCCCGGCGGGACGTATCCCACCGGGCGGCCTCAGCGAGTGTTAGTCGCGCGGCTTCTCCCGCATCTCGAAGGTCTCGATGACGTCGCCTTCCTTCAGGTCGCCGTAACCGATGCCGATACCGCACTCGAAGCCCTCGCGGACCTCGGTGACATCGTCCTTCTCCCGCCGCAGCGAGGTGACGGTGAGGTTGTCGGAGATGACGACGCCGTCGCGGATGAGCCGGGCCTTGCTGTTGCGCACGATCTTGCCAGAGCGGACCATCGAACCGGCGATGTTGCCGATCTTCGGGACCTTGAAGATGGCGCGGATCTCGGCGGTGCCGAGCTGAGCCTCTTCGTACTCGGGCTTGAGCATGCCCTTGAGCGCCGCCTCGATCTCCTCGATCGCCTGGTAGATGACCGAGTAGTAGCGGATGTCGACGCCCTCGCGCTCCGCCAGGTCGCGGGCGCGCGGCTCGGGCCGGACGTTGAAGCCGATGATGACGGCGTTCTCGTCGGCCATGGCCAGGTTGACGTCGTACTCGGTGATCGCACCGACGGCGCGGTGCAGGACACGGAGCCTGACCTCGTCGCCGACGTCGATCTTGAGCAGGGCGTCTTCCAGGGCCTCGACCGAACCGGACACGTCGCCCTTGATGATGAGCTTGAGCTCGTCGACGCGGCCCTTCTCGAGGTCGCTGAAGAGCTCCTCGAGGGTGCGGCGGCGCGAGGACTTGGCCATGTCGGCGCTGCGCTTGCGAGCAGCACGCTGCTGGGCGATCTGGCGAGCCATGCGGTCGTCGGTCACAACGATGAAGTTGTCACCGGCGCTCGGCACGGCCGTCAGACCCATGACCAGGACCGGACGCGACGGGTCGGCCTCTTCGACGTTCTCGCCGTTGTCGTCGAGCAGCGCGCGGACGCGGCCGTAGGCCTCGCCACACACGATCGAGTCGCCGACGCGGAGCGTGCCGCGCTGGACCAGGACGGTCGCGACGGGGCCGCGGCCCTTGTCGAGGTGCGCCTCGATGGCGATGCCCTGAGCGTCCATCGACGGGTTGGCCCGCAGGTCGAGCTCGGCGTCGGCGGTCAGCAGGATCGCCTCGAGGAGGTTCTCGATGCCGATGCCCTCACGCGCCGAGATGTCGACGAACATGGTGGTGCCGCCGTACTCCTCGGCCACCAGACCGTACTCGGTGAGCTGGGCACGGACCTTGTTCGGGTCTGCGCCCTCCTTGTCGATCTTGTTGACCGCGACCACGATCGGCACGTCGGCCGCCTGGGCGTGGTTGAGAGCCTCGATCGTCTGCGGCTTCACACCGTCGTCGGCCGCGACCACCAGGACGGCGATGTCGGTCGCCTTCGCACCACGCGCACGCATGGCGGTGAACGCCTCGTGACCCGGGGTGTCGATGAAGGTGATCTTCCGGTCTTCGTCCTCGTGCACGGTCGACACCTGGTAGGCGCCGATGTGCTGGGTGATGCCACCGGCCTCGCGCGCCACCACGTTGGTCTTGCGGATGGCGTCGAGCAGGCGGGTCTTACCGTGGTCGACGTGACCCATGACGGTCACGACCGGCGGACGCGCGGCCAGGTCGGCCTCGTCGCCCTCGTCCTCGCCGAACTCGATGTCGAAGGCCCCGAGCAGCTCGCGGTCCTCCTCCTCCGGGCTGACGACCTGGATGACGTAGTCGAGCTCGGCGCCCAGAAGCTGGAGCGTCTCCTCGTTGACCGCCTGCGTGGCCGTCACCATCTCGCCGAGGTGCAGCATGATCTGCACCAGCGAGGCGGGGTTGGCGCCGATGCGGTCGGCGAAGTCGGACAGCGAGGCGCCACGCGGCAGGCGCAGGGTCGTGCCGTTGCCACGGGGAACCTGCACGCCGCCGATCGACGGCGCCGACATGTTGTCGAACTCTTGACGCCGCTGGCGCTTGGACTTGCGGCCACGGGTCGGACGCCCACCAGGACGGCCGAACGCACCCGCGGTGCCTCCGCCACGGCCACGGCCGCCGGGACCGGGACGGCCACCGCCGCCACCGAAACCGCCGCCGCCACCGGGAGCGCCACCGCCACCGGGACGGCCACCGCCGCCACCGGGACGAGCGGCGAAACCGCCGCCGCCACCCGGACGACCGGCGCCACCGCCGGGACCACCCGGACGACCGCCGCCACCACCGGGACGGCCTCCGGGACCACCGGGACGGCCACCGCCGCCACCGCCGGGACCGGCAGGGCGACCCTGCGGCATCATCATCGGGTTGGGACGCGGACCGCCGGGACGGGGACCGCCGGGACCACCGGAGCCACCACCGGGACGCGGGCCACCGGCACCGGGGCCGGGACGCGGACCACCCGCACCGGCCGGACCCGGACGCGGGCCGCCCTGCGGACGAGGCATGCCGCCGTCGCGCGGAGCGCCGCCCTCGCGGGGACCGCCGGGACGCGGGCCACGGTCGCCGCCGGGGCGGGGACCGCGGTCGTCACCGGGACGGCCGCCGGGACGCGGGCCACGGGACTGCTGCCCCATGCCGCTCGCGTTCGAGGAGAACGGGTTGTTGCCGGGACGCGGGCCACGCGGGCCAGGCTTGGGACCACCAGGACCCGGACGCGGGCCACGGTCGCCGCCGGGACGCTGACCGGAAGGCGCGTTGCCGGACGGAGCACCCGCCGACGGACCGCCGGCCGACGACTCCGGCCGCGGGCCGGGACGCGGGCCAGGCTTGGGACCACCGGGACCCGGACGCGGGCCGCGGTCGCCGCTGGGCGCCTCGAAGCGGGTCTGCGGAGCCTCGGGACGAGGCGCCTGCGGAGCAGCGGGCGGAGCCTCGAACCGCGGCGCCTCGGGGCGCGGCGCGGCAGACTGCGGCTGCTGCTGCTGAGGACTGGGGGCCGACGGGCGAGGCGCCGCCGGACCAGGACGCGGACCCGGCTTGGGCGCCGGCCGCGGAGTGGACGTCTCGGAGACGCCGTTGCCCGCGCGGCCTTCTGCCTGCGCGGGTGCGGACGGCCTCGGACCCGACGGCGCTGCGCCGCCACGGCCGGAGCCACCCCTTGCTGAGCCGCCCTTCTGGACGCCCAGAGCTTCCGTGAGCCTGCGGACGACCGGCGCCTCGATGGTCGAGCTCGCCGAACGGACGAACTCCCCCATCTCCTGGAGCTTGGCCATGACGACCTTGCTCTCGACGCCGAACTCCTTAGCGAGCTCGTATACCCGGACCTTCGCCACTGCACTCCCTTACTCGGCCCGGGAGGCTGGCTGTGCCGTCCAGGCCGTCGTTACGTTGACGTCTTCATCGCCGCGTGCTCATCAGGCGCTCATAGCAATCTGACTCCGCCCCTTAATCCGGCGTCCTACATGACATTTCCTGACTCCTTCTCGAGGTGTGCCCGCACCTGCGTGACATCGACCGGACCCTGCACACGGAAAGCGCGCGGGAACGCTCGGCGTCGTTCGGCGAGCTCCAGACAACTCAGGCGGGGGTGCAGCGAAGCGCCCCTGCCCGGAAGTCGTCCCCGCTGGTCGGGGATGACGTGATCCCCTACCAGCACCAGGCGAAGAAGCTCTGACTTGGCTTCGCGGACCCGACAACCCACGCACGTGCGTTGTGGACCCGCGAGTTGGCCAACATGGCCACCATATTCCAGCTTACCGTGTCGACGCATCTACGGAACCGGCGGCATCCTCTGCCTGCGCGTCAGACCTGATGTCGATCTTCCATCCGGTCAGCCGCGCGGCCAGCCGCGCGTTCTGCCCCTCCTTGCCGATGGCGAGGGACAGCTGGTAGTCGGGCACGGTCACCCTGGCCACCCGAGCTGCGGCGTCGACCACCTCGACATGGGAAACACGAGCGGGCGAGAGGGCATTCCCCACGAACTCCGCCGGGTCCTCCGACCAGTCGATGATGTCGATCTTCTCGCCGTGCAACTCCGTCATCACGTTGCGCACCCGCGAACCCATCGGCCCGATGCACGCGCCCTTGGCGTTGACGCCCTGCTTTCGTGACCGAACTGCGATCTTCGTCCGGTGGCCCGCCTCGCGCGCGATCGCGGCGATCTCGACCGTGCCGTCGAGGATCTCGGGCACCTCGAGCGCGAAAAGCTTCTTCACCAGACCGGGGTGCGTGCGCGAGACCGTCACCGACGGGCCCTTGTGACCCTTCTTCACCTGGATCACGAAGGCCTTGATGCGCTCGCCGTGGCCGTACTCCTCGCCAGGCACCTGCTCGTTGGCCGGCATGATCGCCTCGATGCGGCCCAGGTCGATCAGGACCACCTTCGGGTCGCGGCCCTGCTGGATCACGCCCGAGACCAGCTCGCCCTCGCGGCTGGCGAACTCGCCGAAGTTGACCTCGTCCTCCGCGTCACGCAGCTGCTGGAGGATCACCTGCTTGGCGGTCGTGGCCGCGATCCGGCTGAAGTTGTTCGGTGTGTCTTCGTACTCGCGCACGATCTCGCCGTCGTCGTCGAGCTCGGCGGCGAAGATGGTCACATGACCGCTCTGCCGGTCAAGCTCGGCGCGCGCCTTCTGCGCCGCACCCTCGGTGCGGAAGTAGGCGATCAGCAAAGCGTCCTCGATCGCCTTCACGACCAGGTCGAAGGAGATGTCCTTCTCGCGCTCGAGGCTGCGCAGGACACTCATGTCAATGTCCACGAGGCTCCCCCTTAGCCCTCATCGTCGTCTTCGAAGTCGTCTTCGTCATCGAAGCGACGGAATTCCACCTGCACCCGTCCTTGGGCCAGGTCCTGAAAGTCGATGCGGCGCTCGTCCTTCTCCAGGGAGATGACGACGCCGGTCTCGTCGGCCGCCACGATGCGGCCCTCCACCACGCTGCCGTCGCGCAACTCCGCCTTGACCAGCCGCTTGGCCGCACGGCGCCAGTGGCGCGGCTCGGTGAGCGGACGGTCGACGCCGGGCGAGGAGACCTCGAGAGTGTACGGCTGGCTGCCCATCCGGTCGTCGTCGTCGAGCGCCGCGGAGACGGCGTTGCTGACCTCGGCCACGTCGTCGAGCGACACGCCTCCGTCACGGTCGACGATCACCCTGAGCACTCTGCGCTTGCCCGCGCTGGTGACGCTCACGTCCTCCAGGTCGAGGCCCTCCGCCGCGACAACAGGCTCCAGCAGCTTCATCAGGTGGTCGCGGGATGCGGCACTACCCATGTCGACCTCCCCTATTTCTCGGGCGGACCTCGCCCTTTTGTCACAACACCAGTTCACACCCTATCTGGCTCGGGGCCGTATCATCGTCAGTCGTATGAACACACTGTCCAGGCGAGCCGTGCTGACCGGTGGGGCGCTGCTGGTGTCGGGTTGCGCGGCGAGCGTGCCCGAGCCCGTGGCCTCTCCGGCGCCCGACCCTGAGACGGTGCTGCTGCAGCGGCTGGTGGCCGACAAGGAGCGCACGATCGCGCTCTACCGCGCGCTCGTCGACTCCGGCGGGGAGGTGCTGCGGCCCTTTCTCGACCGCCATCTCGCCCATCTGACGCAGTTGCGCTCGCGGCTGCCGCAGAGCCTGGCCACCGTGCCCGCCTCGCCTTCGCCGTCGGCGTCGGCCCCGGTCCAGAAGGTGTCGCTGACGCGGCTGCGTGACATCGAGCGCAAGGCGGCCGCTCAGCGCACGCGCGACCTGGCCGATGCCTCGGCGTCGCTGTCCCAGCTGATCGCCAGCATCGGGGCCTGCGAGGCCGCCCACGCCGTGGCCCTGCCGAGGTCCCTGTGATCGGCCGCACGGGAGTCGCGCGTGCGGGGATCGGCCGTATGGGAGTCCGCCGCGCGGTGCTCGGCCGTGCGGGAGTCGGCCGTGCGGGAGTCGGGCGTGCGGGAGTCGGGCGTGCGGGAGTCGGGCGTGCGGGAGTCGGGCGCGCGGAGAGCCTCGGCCGTGTGGTCGCGTGGCCGGTGTGCGGCGTCCAGGTGGCGCGACGGTGCGTTTCCGTGGAACGTGCCGAGCCGGCGTCCGTCCGTCCCCGGGGAGCGAGCGTGAGGCAGTCGTGAACGATGTGGAGCGGCTGCGCAAGGCGCTGGCGGCCGAGCACGCGGCGGTCTACGCCTACGGCATGCTCGGCGCCCGTACCACCGGCACCCTGCGCTCCCGCGTGACCGCGGCGTTCAACGCCCACCGCGGCACGCGCGACAGGTTGCGCGTCATGATCTCCAGCCGGGGCGGCAGCCCGGTCGAGACCGAGTCGTCCTACGACGTCGGCGAGACCCCCACGAGCGCCACGCAGGTCGTCAACCTGGCGGTGCTGGTCGAGGAGGGCATCACGGCCGCCTACCTGGAGCTGGCGGCCAGCGACGACGTGGCGCTGCGCCGTCACGCGGCGCTGGCGATGCAGGAGTCCGTGACCCGCTCCTACGGCTTCCGCAGGCGGATCAGGGCGCTGCCCGGCATGCCCGACTCGGTGCAGGGAACCAGCTGACCTGGCCGTTCGTTGACCTGGACATGGGCTGGCATTACAGGAAGACCATCAAGATCGGGCCGTTTCGTATCCACCTGACCCCGCACGGCGTGGGTCACAGCGTCGGCGGGCGTAAGTTCAACGTCACCTCGACCCCTGGCGGCGGGCGTCATGTCTCGTTCCGCCTGCCCGGAGGCTTCCACCTCAGCAAGTCGATCGGACGAAAGCGGAACCGGCACTACTATTAGCCAGTTTTTTGGGCAGCTGAGATGCCCATGGGACTGAGCTATCGAAAATCATTCAAGTTAGGACCGTTCCGGATCAACCTGTCCAACAAGGGCGTGGGGCACAGCTACGGCAACAAGCTCTTCCGCGTCACCCACGGCCCTGACGGCCGCCGCACCGTGTCACTGAACCTGCCCGGCAATCTCACCTGGCGCAAGACCACACGTCGCCGGTAGGGCACCCCAGTGGCGGGCGGGCCGGGGTCTTCGCTGTCCGATTCCAGGGGCCCCAACCCTCAAAAGCGGTGACCACAGGTCCACGCTCGCCAAGCGGCAATTCGGCGCCCCGCCGGCCTTCTCCGGCGGGGCGCCGCGCCATGTCAAGAGGCACCCCGCCATACCAAGAGGCGCCATACCAAGAGGCGCTGTACCAAGGGGCGCCGTACCAAAGGGCGCGGCGCCGCACTAAGGGGCGCCGCGCCGTGTCAGGCGGCCGGGCCCTCCACGAGCGCGGCGATGCGCTCCACGGCCTCGTCGATCGGGATCTCCTGCTTCTCGCCGCTGGCCCGGTCGCGGAGCTCGGCGAGGCCCTGGGACAGGCCGCGGCCGACGACCAGGACCGTGGGCACGCCCAGCAGCTCGGAGTCCTTGAACTTCACGCCGGGCGAGACGCTCGGCCGGTCGTCGACCAGGACGCGCACCCCGCGGGCCTCCAGCGCCGCGGCGATCTCCAGGGCCTTCTCGACCTGGTTCTCCTTGCCGGTGCCGACGATGTGCACGTCGGCGGGCGAGATCTCGCGCGGCCAGACGAGGCCGAGCTCGTCGTGCCACTGCTCGGCGATGACGGCGACGGCGCGGGAGACGCCGACGCCGTAGGAGCCCATGGTGATGCGGATGGGCTTGCCGTCGGGGCCGAGGGCGTCGAGCTTGGCGGCGTCGGCGTACTTGCGGCCGAGCTGGAAGATGTGGCCGATCTCGATGCCGCGGTCGAGGGAGACCTCGGAGCCGCAGCGGGGGCACGGGTCGCCGGGGCGCACCTCGGCGGCCTCGACGGTGCCGTCGGGGGTGAAGTCTCGTCCGGCCACGACGTTGCGGGCGTGCTTGCCGGGCTCGTTGGCGCCGGTGACCCAGGAGGTGCCGGAGACGACGCGGGGGTCGACGAGGTAGCGGATGCCGAGGTCCTTGAGCACCTGCGGGCCGATGTAGCCGCGCACCAGGCCGGGGTTCTTGGCGAAGTCGGCCTCCTCGAAGATGGCCGGTTCGCCGGGGGCCAGGGAGGCCTCGAGGCGCTTGAAGTCGACCTCGCGGTCGCCGGGGACGCCGATGACCAGGATCTCGGACTTGGTCGAGCCGGGGGTGGTGACCTTGACGACGACGTTCTTCAGCGTGTCGGCGCCGGTGATCGCCATGCCGTGGTCGGAGTTCATGCACGCCACGAGCGACTCGATGGTCGGGGTGCCGGGGGTGTCGAGCACCTCCAGCGCCGGGTGCTCGCCGGTGACGGAGGCGGGCGGGGTCGTGGTGTAGGCCTCGGCGTTGGCGGCGTAGCCGCAGCTGTGGCAGGCCACGAAGGTGTCTTCGCCGGTGGGGGTGGGGGCCAGGAACTCCTCCGAGGCCGAGCCGCCCATCGCGCCCGAGGTGGCGAAGCAGATCTTGTAGCGGATGCCCAGCCGGTCGAAGGTCTTGATGTAGGCCTCGCGGTGCTGCTCGTAGGAGCGCTTGAGGCCGTCGTCGTCGAGGTCGAAGGAGTAGGAGTCCTTCATCACGAACTCGCGCCCGCGCAGGATGCCGGCGCGGGGACGCGCCTCGTCGCGGTACTTGGTCTGGATCTGGTAGAGCGTGACGGGGAAGTCCTTGTAGCTGGAGTACTCCCCCTTCACCATGTCGGTGAAGAGCTCCTCGTGGGTGGGTCCGAGGAGGTAGTCGCCGCCCTTGCGGTCCTTGAGGCGGAAGAGGGTGTCGCCGTACTCGGTCCAGCGGCCGGTGGCCTCGTAGTATTCGCGGGGCAGCAGCGCGGGGAAGAGCACTTCCTGGGCGCCCATCTTGTTCATCTCGTCGCGCACGACGGCGGCGACGTTCTCCATGACGATCTTGCCCAGGGGCAGCCAGGAGTAGATGCCGGGGGCGACGCGGCGGACGTAGCCGGCGCGGACCAGGAGCTTGTGGCTCGGGACTTCCGCGTCTGCCGGGTCGTCCCGCAGGGTGCGAAGAAACAACGACGACATGCGCAGCAGCACGAGAACTCCTCGGTCGGGCCTGAAGGTGTGAAAGTACAGGCTATCGAGTCCTGGACATCAAAGGAGTGCCAAGACCACCATGAAGCCGCCGGTGATGGTCGCGGCGACCGCCAGGGCGCGCAGGGCCGCGGGCAGGCTCTTGCGGGTGAGGAAGACCGAGCCGACGGCCAGCAGGGCCAGCAGTACGCCGGGCCAGGGCCAGAAGCCGGGCTCGAAGTCGACGAAGCCCGCGGTGCTGCGGTCGATGACGTCGGTGAGGACGAGGGCGCTGATGCCTCCGGCCGCGAGGTCGCCCCATCGGTCGTTCCTGCGCGTCACGTAGGCCAGCAGGCCGACGGCGACGAGCAGGACGAGGAGTACGTTGAGGCCGATCGCGCCGCCCGCGGTGGTGTTGAAGTCGGCCGTCCCGAGCAGGGTGCCGAGTCCCATGGTGGACACGACGCCGGAGGCCGCGGTCAGGAACGAGGTGAGCAGCGCCCAGCCGAAGCCGCTCGCGGTCATTCCCACCGCGACGGCGAGAGCGATGGCGGCGTACGGGTCGTAGACGTCGGCGAGTGACGCGGGCAGGACCATGCCGACGAGGCCGAGCACCACTCCCCCGAAGAAGGTGATCAGCAGGTGACGCTGGATGCCTCGCTGACGTCTGTCGTACTCGGCATAGTGGGCGTAATCGACCTGTATGTCATCCATAGTTCTGTCCGGCCTCTTCGTCCCCCTGACAAAAGTGGCCATACGTCACGATATGCCGCATTACAGGGGAAGTAAAACTCAGTCAAGGCAGGGCTAGTTGAGCAAACGCTTGGTTAATATAGGCGGGTGCGCGACATCGTCCGTTCCTTCCTCGCGACCGGCCCGGCGTGGCCGGCCTTCGCCGGCGAGCTCGGTGCCGCCGGCCTGACCGTCCCCGAGCAGTACGGCGGAGCGGGCTGCGGCCTGGAGGAGCTCGCCGTCGTCTCGGCCGAGCTCGGCCGGGCCCTGTCCCCCTTGCCGTTCCTGCAGACTTTCCTGGCCGTCGAGGCCGTCAAGCAGGCGGGCGACGCGGAGACGCTCACGAGCCTGGCGGCCGGGACGTCGAGCGCCACCGTGCTCTTCGACGGGGGCGACCACGCGCTCGACGGGGAGCGGGTCTTCGCCTACCGGGGCGAGTGGCTGGTGGAGGCGACGGCCTTCCGGCGCATGCCGTACGACACGATGGATCCCAGCCGCCCGCTCGCCCGCTTCGACATCGACGAGGCCAGGCCGCTGGGGCCGGCGGGAGACCCGGAGCGTGTGCGCGACCTGGGTGTCATCGCGCTGGCAGCCGAGCAGGCGGGCGGGGCGCGGCGGTGCCTGGAGAGCGCCGTGGCCTACGCGAAGACCCGCGAGCAGTTCGGCCGCCCGATCGGCTCGTTCCAGGCGATCAAGCACAAGCTGGCCGACCTGCTGATGCTCGTGGAGTCCGCGGAGGCGGCCGTGGCCGCGGCTGTGGCGGGCGCCGTGCCCGCGGCCGTGGCCGGCTCCTACTGCGGCGAGGCCTACCTGTCGGCGGCGGGCGAGAACATCCAGATCCACGGCGGCATCGGCATCACCTGGGAGCACGACGCGCACCGCTTCTTCAAGCGGGCCACGTCCGACGCCCAGCTGTTCGGGCCGCCGCAGGCGCACCGCGCCCGCCTTCACAGGCTCGTGACGTCGAGCTCCCCTCCGGCGTACTGAGCGCGGATCAGCTTCTTGTCGAACTTGCCCACCGACGTCTTGGGCACCGACTCCACCACCGTCCAGCGTTCCGGCAGCTGCCAGCGGGCCACCCGCTCGCCGAGGAAGTCGCGCAGCGCGTGGAAGTCGGCTTCGCCCTCCGGCACGACGACGGCCAGCGGGCGCTCGCCCCACTTGTCGTCGGGCACCGCCACGACCGCGGCCTCCAGGATGCCCGGGTGCGCCATCAGGTGGTTCTCCAGCTCCACCGAGGAGATCCACTCGCCGCCCGACTTGATGACGTCCTTCACCCGGTCGGTCAGGGTGAGATACCCGTCGGAGGTGATCGTGCCGACGTCGCCGGTGCGCAGCCAGCCGTCGGTGCTGAACTTCTCCGGCGCGTCGGCGGCGTAGTAGGAGGCGGTGACGCACGGCCCGCGCACCTCCAGCTCGCCCACGGCGAGCCCGTCCCAGGGCAGGACCGTGCCGCCGGGCCCGCACAACCGCGCCTCCACACCCGGCTGGAACCGTCCCTGGGTGACGCGGTAGGACCACTCGTCCTCGGCGGCGGGCGGCGCGACGGCCACCGAGCCGAGGGGCGACATCTCCGTCATGCCCCACGCGTGGACGATCCTGACGCCCAGCTCCTCGTCGTAGGAGCGCATCAGGGCGGGCGGGCAGGCCGAGCCGCCGACGACGACCGCCTGGAGGCTGGAGACGTCGCGCGGCCTGGAGCGCAGTTCCTGCAGCAGTCCCTGCCAGACGGTCGGCACCCCTGCCGCGTGCGTGGGCCGTACGGTCTCGATCATCTCGGCCAGCGCGGGGGGCTGGACGTGCGGGCCCGGCATCAGCAGGTTGACCCCGCCCATGAACGCCGCGTGCGGGATGCCCCAGGCGTTGACGTGGAACATGGGCACGACCGGCAGCGTGGTGTCGGCGGGCGTGGAGCCCAGCACGTCGATCATGTTGACCTGCATGGAGTGCAGGTAGATCGAGCGGTGGCTGTAGGCGACGCCCTTCGGGTCGCCGGTGGTGCCGGAGGTGTAACACATGGCCGCGGCCTCGCGCTCGTCGAGCTCGGGCCACGCGAAGTCGGGGTCGCGCCCGGCGATCAGCTCCTCGTAGTCGTCGGGCACCACGATCAGCCGCTTGACCTCGGGCAGCAGGGGCACGAGCGAGGCGTCGGCGATCACGACGCTGTCGTCGGCGTGCCGGATGATGTAGGCGAGCTGCTGCTGGGGCAGGCGCAGGTTGAGCGTGTGGAGCACCGCGCCCATGGAGGGCACCGCCAGGTAGGCCTCGAGGTGCTCGGCGGTGTTCCACATGAGCGTGGCCACCCGCTGGTCGCCGTCGACGCCCAGTTCGTCGCGCAGGGCGGTGGCCAGTTGCCCGGCCCGTGCGGCGACCTCGGCGAAGCTGCGTTCGCGCGGGCCGTCGCCGGTCCAGGAGACGACCTTGGAGCCGCCGTGGGCGGCGGCTCCGTGGCGCAGGATGCGGGAAACGGTGAGGGGGACGTCCTGCATGGTGCTGCGCATGATCAACCTCCGAGAAGTTCCTCCCATGGGCGGCGGGCGTTGGTGGGCCGGGAGGTGTCGAGCGCCTCGGTGAGGCGCCAGAAGGCGCCGCGTGCCTGCATGCGCTCGCGGCCGAGCGGATCGACGGCGCGCAGCTCCAGGCGCACCCCCATGACGTCGAGCACGGCGGTCGCCTGGTTGCCGGGACCCGCCGGGGCGACCAGGCTTCCGTTCGCGTCGCACACCTGCTCGACCAGCAGCTCGGCCACCTCGGCGGCGTAAGGACCGTCGCGCCACTCCAGGTGCCAGCTGTGGTCGGAGCCCCGCCACCAGGTCAGGTCGCGGCAGGACTCGATGAACTCCGCCTCCGTCGCCAACGCGGCCATCACCCGGCCGAAAGCCTCATACCTACGCGCACTCGCCAAGGCCTGCTCATCCACGACAGGCCGCTCGCGGCGGAATCCCCTCATGGAAGGGAGGGTCCCATCTTTCCGCCGTCTCAGCCCGTGCTTTCGCTTCACGATCATTCACTCTGGTCTCCCGTTTACTTCCCCGCAAGGGCGGGGGCTGATACGCTTCCCAAGCGAGCGCTTGGTTAAGAGTTCTTGGAGGGGCGAATGCGGATCAGCCTGGGCTACGAGCTGGAGGTGCGGGGGCGCACTCGCGAGGTCGAACAGCAGGCTTTCCGGAACGTGATGGACCAGGTCGTCCTGGGCGACCGGCTCGGCTACGACACCGCGTGGTTCGTCGAGCACCACTTCACCCGCGGCTTCTCCCACTCCTCGGCGCCCGACCTGGTGCTCGCCGCGATCTCCCAGCGCACCGAGCGCATCCACCTGGGCCTCGGCGTCGTCCTGCTCCCCTTTCAGTCACCCATCCGCACGGCGGAGCGCATCGCCACCCTCGACGTGCTCAGCGGCGGCCGGGTGGAGTTCGGTACGGGACGAGGCGCCTCACCCCTGGAGTACCAGGCCTTCCAGCGGCCCTTCGAGAAGTCGCGCCAGATCTGGGAGGACTCCCTGGAGGCCGTCCTGGCCATCTGGGAGGCCGACGGCGAGCCGATCTCCCGCTCCAACGAGTTCTTCGAGATCCCCGACGTGGCCGTCTACCCGCGCCCCGCCCAGCGGCCGCATCCCCCGGTCTGGACGGCCTCCACCTCGCTGGAGGGCTACCTGGCCGCCGCCAAGCACGGCTACCACCTGCTCGGCATGACCATGCTCAAGGGCATCGACGACGTGGCGGAGGACATCGCCAAGTACCGAGCGGAGCTGGAGCGCAACGGCTTCGACCCCGACAGCCGGCGCGTCGCGCTGATGATCCCCTGGTTCGTCGGCGCCACCCGCGACGAGGCCGCGCAGATCGCCGCCGACCCGGTGCTGTGGTACATCCGCCGCCAGGTCAACCTCGTCACCCCGCCCGACTACTACGACGCCAGGCACGCCACCCACCGGGTGCTGGGCCAGCTCGCCGCGGGCATGCCGCCCGGCGAGGCCATGGCCACGCTGCGCGAGCACCTCATGGTCGTGGTCGACGACGCCGAGGGCTCGCGCAAGGCCGTCGCCCGCATCGCCGAGGCGGGCGCCACCGACCTCATCCTCCAGGCCCAGGTGGGCGGACTCGCGCACGAGCACGTGTGCGAGTCGATGACCCGCTTCATGACCGAGGTGATGAAGTGAACCACCCCGCTCGCTGGCTCACCCGCGACGACCTGGCCTCGTCCGCCGCCACCGCCTCCGGCCTGCTGCAGCTGTCGCCCGACGCCTCCAGTGCCGTGCCGCTCACCCCCCACGACGTCGCCACCACCGCCGACGCCCTGCGCGCCGCCGGGGTCGGCGAGCGCGACCGCGTGGTCGTCGCCCTGGCGGAGCCGGCCGGTTCGTTGTGGGCCTCCGCCTCCGCGGAGGTCGCCGCGGCCGCCGCCACCGCGGGGCCGCGCGGCCGCATGCGCCTGCACCACCTGCTGTCCTCGGTGCGGGCCACGACGCTCGTCGCCACCCCGACCGGGGCGATGGACTTCCTGGCCAGGCTCCATCTGGAGTTCCTCCTCGACCCGCTCGACCTGGGCCTGCGCCAGGTGATCGTGACGGGCGAGATCGCCTCGCCCCACACGCTGACCCACCTGGCCGGCGAGTTCGACGCGACCGTGACCGAGGTGCTGGCCAACCCCTTCTCCGGAGCGGCGATGGCCTGGCGCTCCTCTCAGGAGTCCGACTTCGCTCCCGCGCTCCGCAAGGCCCGCCTGGGCAAGGACGAGTTCGCCGACAGCGGCGAGATCGTGGTGGCCGGCGACGACACGGTCCTGCGCACCGGCTACGTCATGCGCGGCTCCCTGCACACGGTCGGCGACCACCTGCTCATCAGGGGCGTGTGGGTCTCGCTCGCCCGCCTCGACAAGGCCATGTCGAAGATCGACGGCGTGGCCGGCTGGGAGCTGACCGTCAGCCGCCAGGGCACCCTCGACGCCGCCGTGTTGACGATCCGCTTCGCCAGGCAGAGCCTGGTGGGCAACCCCATGTGGAAGTCGCGCATCGAGCAGGCGCTCCACGGGCTCACCCCGGTCAAGATCGCCGTCGAGATCTCCCCGGAGGTGGGCGAGAGCCGTACCCCCGGGATCGTCACCGACCAGCGCGGCCAGCACCTGGGCCGCGACCGCGCGTTGCTGACCTGAAGGCTCCCACGGGAGGCGCGATGGAACCCTTACCCGACTGGGGGACCATCCCCCGCATGCTGCACCACCAGGCCGGCCACCACCCGGACGTGCCCGTCCTGGGCGCCGTCACCGTGCGGGAGCTCGCCGACCGGGCCACCCGGGTGGCCAGGGGGCTGATGTCCCTGGGCGTACGGCAGGGCGACCGCGTCGCCGTGTGGGGAGTCAACGACGCCACCTGGGTGGAGTACGCGTTCGGCGTCTGGTGCGCGGGCGCCGTGATCGTCCCGCTGTCCGCCCGCTACAAGGGGATCGAGGCCGAGGCTCTGCTGGCCAAGACCGGCACCGAGGTGGTGCTCGTCGGCTCCGAGGGCCTGGCCGGGCTCCTGCCGCCCATGAGCGGCCTGCGCCACACGATCGGGCCGGGCGGCACGCTCACCCGCGACGAGCTGCTGGCCGCCGCCCACGACACGCCGCTCCACGACGCCCTCGCCCGCGCGCTGGCCGTACAGCCGCATGACCTGTGCGAGATCATGTCCACGTCGGGCACCACGGGCACGCCGAAGGGCGTGATGCTCGACCACGCGCAGGTGCTGCGCGGCTACTGGGACTGGGCCGAGATCGTCACCCTGCGCCAGGGCGACCGGTATCCGGTGATCGCGCCCTTCGCCCACGGGTTCGGGCTCAACGCCGGGCTGCTCGCCTGCGTGTTGCGGCTGGCGACGATGATCCCGGTGCCGGCGTTCACGCCGGAGACGGTGATCGACCTCATCGAGTCCGGGAAGGTCACCGTCCTGGCGGGTGCGCCGGCCTTCTTCTCCCGGCTCCTGACCGAGCTCGAGCAGGCTCCGCGCGACTTCTCCTCCCTGCGGGTGGCCATCTGCGGCGCCGCCGCCGTACCGCCCGCGCTGGTGCGGCGGGTGCTGGACGAGATCGGCGTCGAGCGCATGATCAACGCCTACGGCCTGATGGAGGGCACCGTCGTCTCCATGACCAGGGCCGGGGACCCCGTCGAGGTCATCGCCGCCACCACCGGCAGGCCCGTACCCGGGATCGAGGTCAGGATCGTCGACGACGACGGCAAGCAGGTCGCCGACGGCGAGCGCGGCGAGATCCTCCAGCGAGGCTACGGCGTCATGCGCGGCTACTGGGACGACCCCGCCCGCACGGCCGAGGCGATCGACGGCGACGGGTGGCTGCACACCGGCGACATCGGCTACCTCGACCCGGCCGGCAACGTCGCCATCGTCGACCGCAAGAAGGAGCTGTTCATCGTCAACGGCTTCAACGTCTCCCCCGCCGAGGTGGAGTCGCTGCTGCTGCGCGAGGGATCGCTCGCCCAGGCGGCGGTGGTCGGCATGCCCGACGATCGCGCCGGGGAGTGCGGGTGGGCGTTCGTGGTGCCGAGGCCGGGCGTCGAGGTCGAGGCGGGCACGCTGGTGGCGTGGGCCAAGGAGAACATGTCGTCGTACAAGGTGCCCAGGCGGGTCTTCGTGGTGGATTCGCTGCCCGTCAACGCCAACGGGAAGATCGACAAGCTCGCCCTGCGCGCGTCGTCAGCCGGCGAGCGCGGGTAGCTCGACGTGGACGGCGGTCCCGCCGCCCGAGGTGATCCAGCAGCGGCCGCCGTGGGCCTCGGTGATCGCCTTGACGATCGCCAGTCCCAGCCCGGTGCCGTCGGGCGAGCCCTTGTGGAAACGGTCGAAGGCCTTGTCCGGGTCCTTGACGCCGGGACCCGCGTCCTCGACCACGAGCAGCACGCCTCCGTGCTCGCGCCGCGACAGCCGGACGACGGCCGAGGTCCCGGCCGGGGTGTGGGCGCGGACGTTGGCCAGCAGGTTGACCACGACCTGGCGGAAGCGCGGCTCGTCGACCACCGCGCTCAGCGTGTCGGGCACGTCGGCGATGATCGGGAAGGCGGGCGCGACGGCGGAGCAGTCGGCGGCGATCTCGCGCACGACGGCGGACAGGTCGGTCTCGTCGAGCTGCAGCTCCGCCCCCCGGTCCAGGCGGGCCAGCTCCAGCAGCTGGCCGACGAGGTCGCCCATCCTGGTGGCCTCGTCCTCGATCCTGCCCATGATCTTGGGCAGCTCGGCGGGAGGGATCGCCCCGGTCCGGTACAGCTCGGCGTACCCGCGGATGGTCGACAGCGGCGTGCGCAGCTCGTGCGAGGCGTCGGCGGCGAAGCGGCGCACGCGGTCCTCCGAGGCCCAGCGGTCGCGGAACATCTCCGCGATGCGGTCGAGCAATACGTTGACCGCCCCGGCCAGCCGGCCCGCCTCGGAGGGTCCAGCCTGCATGCGCAGCGACAGGTCGCCGCCCGCGGCCATGTGATGGGCGGTGGCCGCCATGCGCGACAGCGGCGCGAGCCCGCCGACGATGAGCAGGCGCCCCACGGCGAGCAGCAGCAGGATCAGGCCGACCCCGGTGAGCAGCTCGGCCAGGATCAGCCGGCGCACCGGCGCCTCGACGGCGTCCATCGGCACGGCGAGCACGATCACCCGGTTGGGCTGGCGGTTCTGGGCGACCGCCCTGGCCCGCATGCCGTTGTCGAGGATGAAGATCCGTCCCGCCTCCGCGTGCTGGCGCACCAGGTTGCGGCCGAGCCGCTCGACCAGTCCCGGCACGCTGGCGCTGGCCGGGGCGTCGCCGTTGATGAGCCTGGCCTTGCCGGTGCCGGCGTTGAAGCTCACCGCGGCGTAGGTGGAGCCGGTCAGCATGCGGTCGAGCTGCCCGCCCGGGGCGGCGAAGACGCGCACGGCGGTGGTCCTGGCGGCCGTGTCGAGCTGGCTCTCCAGCCGCTGGACGAGATGGTCGCGCAGCACCACCACGCTGACGGTGCCGAGGGTGAGCAGCAGGATCGTGCTGACCGCGAGCAGGCCGGCGAGCAGGCGGGCGCGCAGCGACATCACGGATGCCTGATGGCGTAACCCACCCCGCGCTGGGTGTGGATCAGCGGCTCGCCGAGCGGGTCGAGCTTGCGCCGCAGGTAGGAGATGTAGGTCTCGACCACCTGTGACTGCCCGCCGTACCCCCACACGTGCTCCAGCAGCTGGCGCTTGGTGAGCACGCGGCCGGGGTGGGCCATGAGGAAGGCCAGCAGCCGGAACTCGGTGGGCGACAGCTCCACCGGCTTGCCGCCCCGCCGTACCTCCCAGCGGGCCTCGTCGAGTTCCAGGTCCGCCACGCGCAGCACCCCGCCGCCCGAGGCCCGCTCGATACGGCGCAGCACGGCCCTGACCCGCGCCACCAGCGCCTCCACGGAGAAGGGCTTGGTCACGTAGTCGTCGCCGCCGAGCGTCAGCCCGTGCACGGTGTCCGCGGTGGTGTCGCGCGCGGTCAGGAAGATGACGGGGATGTGGCGCTCGGCCAGGCGGCGGCAGACCTCGAAGCCGTCGATGCCCGGCAGCATGACGTCGAGCACGATCAGGTCGGGCTGTGAGCGTTCCACCGCGGCCAGCGCCTCCTCGCCCGAGGCGACGCCTGTCACGCGGAAACCGTGGAAGCGCAGGGCGAGCTCGACGATGTCGCGCAGGTGCGGCTCGTCTTCGACGACCAGGATGGCCTTTTCCGTCATAGCGCCCCATTCTGGGGTAAAGGTGCCCGTGGCGAAGACCGGAGCCTCCGCCACGGGCCGCTGTCAGCTTCCAGGAACCGCCGGAGCCTCCAGCACGGCGCGGTTCTTCGGCACGAACACGGCCGCGGCCGTCGGCCCGGCGGCCCCGGGCACGCCGATCGCGAAGACACCGTCGCCGACGACCAGCTTGGTCAGATCGGCCGGCTTGGCCGCCCGCCGGAAGCGGGTCGACGCGTGCAGCGCCCAGGTCTGGACGACGCCGTCCTTGCTGGTGACCGTCACCGTGGTGGCGGTCTTGGCGGTCAGGGTGCCGCGCTGCCAGGTGTAGTTGATGAACTTCGAGTCCTTGTCGCGCACCGTGGCCGTGCCGTGGATGCCTACGACCCACAGGTTGTAGCGGCTGCGCAGGCCGGGGCCGCGCAGGGTGCGGTCCGCGTCGAGGATCTGGTCGGTGATCGTGGTGACGCCCTCGGGAAGGGGCGCCGGGTCGAGCCGCACGGCCGCGGCCGGCGAGACGGTGGCGGCGCTCGACGAGGTGGCCAGGCCCGTCGTGACCAACGCGGCGGCCACCAGGCCGAGAGTGAGGGTCTTCTTCATGGCGACCAGCCAAGCGGTCGGGCTTGGGATCGGCCGAGGAGAAGCCTGGGAAATCGCTGAGAACGGTTATTGCTGTTCAGGGCGGGTATAGACAGGGCGCCCCCGTCCTCCCGGAGCGCTCATGCTGCGTCTGCTGGCCGGGGAGGCCGCACGCCGGTTCGGGGCGCGCGCGGCGGTCGTCTCCGGTTCCTCGTGCCTTTCGTTCGCCGATCTCGACACGCTGTCCGACCGCCTGGCCGCGGGCCTGGCGCATCGCGGCGTGCGCATCGGCGACGTGGTCGCCCTGGCGCTGCCGGAAGGGCCCGACTGGGTGCTGGCCTACGTGGCCGCGGCCAAGATCGGCGCCGTCACGGCGGGCGCCGGGCATCCCGATCCCGCCATCGTGCTGTCCACGCTGGAGCGGCTGGGCCGTCGCGAGGCGCCGCCCCCGCCCTTCCCGCCGGGCCCCGAACGGCCGGTCGTGGTCGTGTACACCTCGCGGCATCGCTGTGGCGTCGTCTTCGGCGACAAGCAGCTGGAGGCGATCAGGGCGCACGGCGCCGGCACCCGCTGGGGCACCGGCGACGCCCGCATGGTCTTCACCCGCCTCGACCACCTGGCCTTCGCCACCCGCCTGCCGGTGTTCCTGCAGACCGGGCGTACCAGCCACCTGCTGCCGCGCTGGGATCCCGAGGCGGCGGCCCGGCTGGTGCGCGACCACCGCCTGCCGGTACTGCAGGGCAGCCCGCGTCAGCTCGCCCAGGTCATGGAGACCGGCGCGCGACTGCCCGAGGTGCGGCTGGTGTTGTCGAGCGGGGCGCCGGCCGGGCCCGGCCTGATCAGGAAGCTGCGCGAGCGGTACGGCGTGCCGGTGTGCAACCGCTACCTGTGCACCGAGGCGGGTCTCGGCCTGGGCACCCGGCCCGACGATCCGCCCGACGACGCCGAGCGCACCGTGGGGCGGCCTCGGGCGGGCGTGGACGTCTCGATCCGGGATCCGAACGGCCGAATCCTGGCCCGGGGCGAGGTGGGGGCGGTACTTTTGCGATCACGAGCCGTCATGAGCGGATATGTGGAGACCGCCCGGAATGTCAGGGTCTTCGCCCGTGACGGGTTCGTGCGCACCGGAGACCGGGGATATATCGACGGCACTGGCCGGTTGACCCTGGCAGACCCCCATGTCGGAGCGTAAGGAGGCCGCAGGTGGCGCTGACCGTCGCAGTCGTCGGATCGGGACCTGCCGGGATCTACACCGCCGAAGCCCTCGTCAAGCTGGCACCCCCTGATGTCCAGGTCGACGTCCTGGAACGCCTGCCCACACCGTACGGGCTGGTCAGGTACGGGGTCGCCCCCGACCACACCTCGATCAAGTCCATCGCCAACTACCTGCGCAAGGTGCTCGAACTCCCCCAGGTGCGCTTCGTCGGCGGCATCACGCTCGGCGCGGACCTCTCCGTCGAGGAGCTGCTGACCTGCTACGACGCGGTCGTCTACTGCACGGGGGCGATGGTCGACCGGCGCATGGGCATCCCCGGCGAGGACCTGCCGGGCAGCGTGGCCGCCACCGACTTCGTCAACTGGTACTGCGGGCACCCCGACGTCTCCCCCGACCGTTTCACCCTCGACAGCCCGGAAGTGGCCGTGATCGGCGTGGGCAACGTCGCGGTCGACGTGGTCCGTATCCTGGCCAAGACCCACGACGACCTGCGTGGCACCGACATCCCGCACGACGTGCTGGAGCGCCTGGAGTCATCGCAGGTCAAGGCGATCCACATGATCGGCCGCCGGGGGCCCGAGCACGCCAAGTTCACCCTGAAGGAACTGCGCGAGCTGGGCGAGGTGGCCAACGCCGACGTGTGCGTGCGGCCCGAGGAGGCCGTCGTGCTCGGCGGCGACTTCCCCCGCCAGGTGCGCGGCAACATCGACGTGCTGCAGTCGTGGGCCGCCCGCGCCCCCGTGGGCCGTCCCCGGCGCCTGGACGTGCGCTTCTGGCTGCGGCCCGTCGAGATCCTCGGCACCGACCGCGTGGAGGCGCTCCGGCTGGAGCGCACCCACCTGGTCGACGGGCGCGTGGTCGGCACGGGAGAGTACGAAACGCTTCCCGTGGGCATGGTGCTGCGCTCGGTCGGCTACCAGAGCGTGCCGCTGCCCGGCGTGCCGTTCTCCACCGACACCATGACCGTGCCCCACGTCGCCGGGCGGGTGCGCGAGCGCGAATACGTCGCCGGATGGCTCAAGCGCGGGCCGACCGGGGTGATCGGCACCAACAAGTCCGACGCCGCGGAGACCGTGCGCACCCTGCTGGCCGACGCCCCCTCGGGACGGACGACCGACCTCGACACGCTGCTCGCGTCCAAGGGCGTACGGCCCGTCGTCTACGACGACTGGCTGGACATCGAGGCCGCGGAGGCCGCGCTCGCCAGGTCGCTGGACCGCGGCGAGCGCGTCAAGCTGGTCGGCCTCGACGCCATGAACGCGGCGATCAGAAACCGATAGCCTCGCGCACCAGCACCACGGTCACCCGCTCCGGGTCGTGCTCACGCTCCACGATGAGCAGCTTGGCGATGAACGACGGCTGGCCGTACAGCCGCTCGATGCGCTCCGACTCCAGCTTCAGCGTGTGCTCCCAGGTGCGCCGCAGCCCGGTGTCGAGGTCCTTCACGATCTTCTGGGAGCCGACCACCCAGATGACCCTGCCCGCCCCCGAGGCGTACGGCCCGAGCTGGCTGCCGCTGGCCGAGGCCACCACCACCTGGCCCGCCTCGGTCACGGCGTGCACGCTGCCCACGATGTAGTCGGGCGTGGCCGCGACCGCCCGCTCACCCTGCTCGGCGCGGACGGACCGGTAGTCGCCCGACTCGTCGAGGTCGGCGCTGATGCCCGCCAGCCTGAGCGTCTCGCTCACCGCGGTGAACACGCCCTTGTCCCTCGGCACCAGGTCGGCGACCAGTTTCCTGGCCTCCTCCGCGGTGTCCACGACCTGTACGGCGAAGCCACGGTCGGTCAGTCCCTGGGTCGCCCGCTCAAGCTGCTCAGCGTCGGCGGGCTCTGCGAAAGTCGTCATGCCCTTGATTGTGAGTAGGTTTACCCTGGAGTGGCAGACGGCACTTTTTTCTGCCCCGGTCACACGGAGGGAACCAGCTCATGTGCATCGCCAAGGAGACGCTCGACCGGCTGGGCGACAAGTGGAGCGTGGCCGTCATGCACGAGCTGTCGCCGGGCACCCGCCGTTTCATGGAGCTGCGCCGCGCCCTGCCCGCGATCAGCAAGCGCATGCTCACCGCCACCCTGCGCGCCCTGGAGGAGGACGGCCTGCTGGAACGGACCGTGCACCCGACCGTCCCGCCCCGCGTCGACTACGAGCTGACGCAGCTGGGCCGCTCGCTGCTGGAATCCGCATGGACGGTGATGAACTGGGGCGAGTCGCATACCTCGGAGATCGAGCTGGCCCGGCAGCGGTTCGCCGAACGTACACAGCACGCCGTGTGAGACACTCAGCCAGATTCGGGGACGTTT
The DNA here is from genome assembly GCF_013761175.1 of Nonomuraea soli. GTDB lineage: Bacteria > Actinomycetota > Actinomycetes > Streptosporangiales > Streptosporangiaceae > Nonomuraea > Nonomuraea soli. The sequence continues at coordinate 157,218 of NZ_JACDUR010000001.1, read as the reverse complement.
CTGGAGGAATCTCATGTCAGGGTGGCAGCCCATCCACACGGTCTACGTTCCGGCGGACCGTTTCACCGCCGCGACCGTGACCACCTGGGGCCAGGAGGCCCTGGACCTGCTGCACAAGCACCTGCCCTCCGCCGACGAGCTCGCCTCCGTCTTCGACGTCCCGCTCGACCTGGCCCGTGACGTCCACCCCAGGGTCGTCGCCAAGCTCACCGACGAGCCCATCGAGGACGTGCGCATCGACTTCGAGGACGGCTACGGCAACCGCCCCGGCCAGGAGGACGGCCACGTCGCCGCCGCTGTGGCCGCCGTCCAGGCACTGCACGACGCCGGAGCGCTGCCCCGGCGCTGGGGCCTGCGCGTCAAGTCCTTCGCCGACGACGAGGAGCGCTCGGAGCGCACGCTGCGCCTGTTCCTGGAGTCCTTCGAGTCCCTGCCGCCCGGATTCACGGTGACCTTCCCGAAGGTCCTCGAAGAGTCGTACGTCCCGCGTTTCTCGTCGCTGCTGGGCTCCCTTGGCTCGGAGCTGACCTTCGAGCTCCAGGTGGAGGACCCGCGCACCCTGCCGTTCCTGCGCCCCGGCCTCGATCCGCGCCTGGCCGCGGCGCACTTCGGCGTGTTCGACTACACCGCCTCGCTCGGCCTGCCGCCGCACGAGCAGCGCCTCGACCACCCCGCCTGCGACCACGCGCGCAACCTCATGCAGACCGCCTTCTCCACCACCTCCGTGGAACTGTCGGACGGCTCCCTGGCCGCCTCCCCCGCATCGGACGCGGCATCGGACGTGCACGCCTTGTGGGTACGGCACGCGCGGCTGGTACGCCACTCGCTGTCGAACGGCTTCTACCAGGGCTGGGACATGCATCCTTCGCACCTGGTCAGCCGCTTCGCCACCGTGTACGCCTTCCACCTGACGACCTACTCCTCCTACCGGGAGCGGGTGGACGCCTGGGAGGCGCAGAGCCAGGTGGCGGGCGTCATGGACGAGCCGGCGACCATCAAGACCCTGGCCGCCGCCCTTCGGCGGGCGGACAGCGCACTCGGGTCCCGCTAGCCCCAGGGGGTTAGGGTGAGATCTTGTGCATGCGCTCACGCCGCAAGATTTACGACAGATCGGGCCCTACCGGGTGACCGCGGTCCTGGGGCGGGGCGGCCAGGGAACGGTCTACCTGGGCCGTGGATCGTCCCCTGAGCAGGTCGCGATCAAGGTGCTCCACGCCGGAGCCGCAGCGGACGAGAACGCACGCCGCCGCTTCCTGCGCGAGGCCGAGGCGGCACGCCAGGTCGCCCCGTTCTGCACCGCGCGGGTCCTGGACACGGGCCTGGTGGGCGACCAGCCGTACATCGTCAGCGAGCACATCCCTGGGCCTTCGCTCGACCGGCTGGTGAGAACCGAGGGCCCGCGCTCCGGCAGCGGGCTGGAACGGCTCGCGGTGGCCACGCTCACCGCGCTGGCGGCCATCCATCGAGCCGGGATCATCCACCGCGACTTCAAGCCGCACAACGTGATCATGGGGCCGGAAGGACCCGTGGTGATCGACTTCGGGATCGCCAGGGTCACCGACCAGACCGCCACGCACAGCGTGATGGGCACGCCCGTCTACATGGCGCCGGAGCAGTTCGGCGGAGCGCCGATCACCCCGGCGGCCGACCTGTTCAGCTGGGCGTCCTCCATGGTCTACGCGGCCACCGGGCAGCAGGCCTTCCGCGGCGACACCTTTCCGGTCATCATGCACGCCATCCTCACCCGCGAACCCGACCTGTCGGCCGTACCCCGGCAACTGCGCCCGGCCCTGACGGCCTGCCTGGCCAAGGACCCGGCGGCCCGGCCGAGCGCCGCCGCCCTGTTGCGCCGCCTGACCGGCGACGAGCCGCCCGCCGCGCACCCCACGGCGGGCATGCCGGAGTCCGAGCGGCTCACCCTCCGGCCGCACCCGCAGACGCCGCCGGGGCCGCCTCCCGGGTGGGGCGAACCTCCCCCGCCTCCGGCCGGCGGCGGCGGACGGTCGAAGAAGATCGGCCTGGCCGTCGGCGCAGGGGCGGTGGCGCTGGTCCTGGTCGTCGTGGGTGTACGAGCCGTGGTCAGGAACGCCGTCCAGGGAGCGCTGTCAAGCGACCCGGCGGCCACGTCCCAGCCCTCCACCTCTTCCGCTGCCTCCTCCGAACCGACGCCGTCGCCGAGCGCTTCGGAGGAGCCGGACGAGGAACCGACCGAGCAACCGACCGAGGATCCCTTCAACCCCGCCGACCTCGACAAGGAGAGCACGGACCCGACCCCGATCACCGCCGACGCCCTGCTCCCGGTGTCCTTCAAGAGCCCTCAAGGGGTGCGCTTCAGCCGTGAGGCCGCGGGAGTCGAGGACTGCCCGAGCCCGTGGCCCGACGAGCGGGTCAAGTCCGCCCTGCGCAAGGCACGCTGCGGCGACATGGCCGTGGGCGCCTACATCGGCTCGGGCGCGCCGAAGGGCCGCATCATGGTGACCGTCTGGGTCGTCCCGCTCAAGGACGCGGCCAGAGCCCGCACCGCGTACTCCAGGCTCAAGAACGTCTACGTGCAGGACTGGGGCATCCGGTGCCCGCAGGAGGGTCCTGGATCGTCGGGCATCTGCTACACGTCGAACTGGTGGGACGTCCAGCTGTACTCGTGGACCGGGCAGCGTGGCCGCTACGTGATCCGTACCCTGGCCGTCTACACGAACCTCACCCGGGCCTCCAGCGCGACCACGTGGCTCAAGGACGCCTCCCGCGCGGCCTTCCTGGAGTCGGGCCCCATGGTCTACCAGGACGGGCAGTAACTCCTCAGTCGCGATCCACCAGCTGACGCCACTTGCCCACGAGCGCCGGGTCGACCGGCTCGCGCCATGAGCCGCGCACCGCGCTCCCCACGTGGAAGGCCCGCACGCCGTACGACAGCAGTTCCGGCACGTGCTCGGGCTTCAGGCCTCCGCCCGCGAGGATCAGCGAAGCGTCCCCCGCCTCCGCGCGGGCCTTGAGCACCGGCAGCCCGTCGGCCACCCCCGAGGGGGCTCCCGAGGTGAGGACGGTGGCGAGGTTGGGCAGGAGGCGGACGGCCCGCCAGGCGGCGTGCATGTCCGCCGCGTGGTCGACGGCGCGGTGGAAGGTCCACGGCAGCGGCGACGCCGCGTGGATCATCGCCTCCGTGGCGGCCAGGTCGACCATGCCGGCGGCGTCGTGGAAGCCGAAGACGAACCCCGCCGCACCGGCGGCCGACAGTTCCTTGATCGCCCGGCGCAGGCCGTCGAGCGTCTCGGCGTCGGCGGTGAAGCCCGCCGTGGCACGGATCATGACCATCTGCGGCAGCGCGCACTCGCCGGAGATGGCCGCGACGGTCTCCGGGGCGGGGGTGAGCCCGTCGGCGGACATGTCGGCGACGACCTCCAGGCGGTCGGCACCGCCGCGCTCGGCGGCCACGGCGTCGCGCACGTCGAGCGCGATCACCTCAAGCAGTGAACCAGTCATCGGGCAAAGGCTATCGCCTGATCTGCCCCCTTCCGGGCGGGAAGGGGGCATTTTCTGGAGCCTCAGGCGCTGACCAGCTCGGACGTGGTCAGATCCCGGAAGAGCTCGTGGTCGTCGTGGCGAGCGGCGGCACGCTGGAAGAGTGCCCCCGAGGCCCGGTGGGGGAGATCCACCGTCCGCAGGTGAGTGAACCCGCGTCGCCGATAGTAGTCCTGCAGCCGCGCGTTGTCCTTGGCACAGTCAAGCCGCAGCCAGCGCAGCCCGGCGTCCCCCACGCAGCCGCCGGCCCAGTCCAGCAGGGCGTCGCCCAGGCCGCTTCCCGACCAGCCGCGGGAGACGGCCAGCTTGTGCACGTAGAGCGCGTCGGCCGGGCGGTCGGCCGGGGTCCAGAACTCGCGGTCGGCATGCGTGTCGAGCGCGATGCTGGCCACGGGGTCGAACAGCCCGGACTCCAGCACGTAGAGCGTGCCCTCGGCGATCAGCGGCTCGATGCGCTCCGGGCCGAACCCGCCGCGCGGCCATTGCCGCACCCCCTGGGAATGCAGCCATTCGGCGGTGTCTGCGAGGAGGGTGAGGACACCTGAGAGGTCACCGGGCTCCGCTCGCCGGAGGGTCAGTGGAGCAAGGAGGGTCTTCGAGTGCATCGGACATCCCTTCGTTGCGGTGGGTGTGCGCGTGAACACGGACTGTGTTCGAGTGATGGCGCGCTGCACATATCCGGATATTTCTGGATAAATCGAATTTTCGGGAGTATGCACTACTCCCATCACCGGCGCGGCAAGTCCGAAAAGGCTCGCGGGGCGCCGGTCGGCGAGATCACCCCCAAGCGAGCTCGCTCAGTCGAGGTCGAGCTCGTATCTGATCAAGTGCTTGTCGGCGGGAAACACCGACACCGCGACACGGACCGGCGTGTCGCTCGCGTCGTACCCGACGCGGACGAACACCAGGACGCACGTGCCGGCGTCCAGCTGGAGGAGCTCGGCCTCCCGCTGCGTGGGCATCCTGCCCATGATGTCGTCCACGACGCGTACCTGCCTGTGCCCGAGCTCCTGCAGGACCCGGTTGGCGCCTCTTCTGATGTCGCCGGGCTCCGCGATCTCCGAGAGCTGGACGATCTTGCGCGGATAGTAGGAGTCGTTGATGTTGTACGGCTGGCCGTCCACGTAACGCAGGCGCCGCCGTACGATCGCGAACTCTCCGTCGCCGAGCTCCAGCCGGCCGGCGATCTCGTCGTCCGCGCCGACGGTCTCGATCATGATGTCCTGGCTGAACTCGCGCCCCTCGGTCCGCACCGCCGTGGCGAACGCCTCCCTGATCTCTCCCTCCGGCTGGGGCTCGAGCTCGCGCTGCGGATGGATGAGCAGCGCGCGGCGCTCGCGGACGACGGAACCGATGCGCGGGGTCCGGGTGATGAGACCCTCGTTCAGCAACATGATCAAGGCGTTTCGAGCGGTGTTCCGGCTGATGCCGTACTTGTCCTGAAGCTCCGCCTCTGTGGGCAAAACGTCACCGGGCTTGTAGACGCCTGAGTAGATGGCCTGCCGCAAGATCGAGGCCACCTGGCGATAAAGCGGGGACGCTGCCACTTTCACCCCTTTTGTTCCAACAATTTAGACGATCTGGTTCTAGCAGGCCAGAACCCCTTGACCGGACGCCCTTGACAGCCGCATCATCCATTCGTTGGTACAAATCCATCAAAGGCGGAGTCCTTCGAGGGGGTGAGCCCGGTGCTCTCGGCCACGTCGTATCTGCCCTGGCATGACCCCCGCGAGGCAACACGTTTACTGCGTTACGCGTTGCATCGCCAGGGGTTCACCCACACCTACCAGAGCAACGCCAACGGCATGTCCGTGTTGTCGGTGCTCACCGAGTTGACCGTGTGGTGCAAGGACGGGTCGTTCGTGTGGACCGAGGAGGGCGCGACGATCACGCATCCCATCGACGATCCGGTCGGCGCGGCGCAACTCATCGCCGAGCGCTACCGGCACGGGCAGCACCTCGAGGAGGAACACTCCCCCACCGGCTCCGTGCGTGAGCACTCGGGCTAGGACTCCAACCCTCGCCGGAGTCCTGGTCACGATCACGTACGGGGAAGGAGGCGCGTCCTGGCGGGTCCCCCACGCCCGCCAGGACGCGTTTTCCGTCCCTCAAGCCGTCAGGCAACCTTGACGGCAATCGGATCGTCAAGGTAGCTTGACGCCCCATGAGGTTCCCCGACGTCCCGGATCACGAGGGCCACACCACACCTGTCCTGCCCGACGGCTCGCTCGCGCGCTCCGCCGAGCTGTTCACCCGCGACTTCGTCGGCTACCAGGCGACCTGCTCGTGCGGCTGGACCAGCCGTCGGCGATCACCGGCCACGCCCGAGGGCGCGAAGGACGCGGAGCTGCAGTGGTACCGCCACGTGATGCCCCTGGCCGCGGCGGCGCCGCCCGGCTGGCTGGTGGTCAAGTCCGACCTGCTGTGCGAGCAGATCGTCAACCTCACCCAGGAGCGCCCGCTGGCCGCCCTGACCCTGCTGTCGCACGTCGAGAGCTGGCAGCGCACCCTGCTCGACCAGGCCGTCGCCGCCGCCCGCACCGGCGGCGCCTCCTGGGCCCAGGTCGGCTCCGCCATGGGCATCACCAAACAGGCCGCCCACGAGCGTTTCAGGGCCGAGGAACCCAGTTGACCTTGGGCCCGTCCTCGAAGACCGCCCCGACCCGCTCCCCCGGCGACGGCTCCCGCTCCGCCCGCCAGTTGCCGTACATGACGACGTGCGGTGCCCGCGCCAGCCGCACCCGGACGATCGTGGTCGGCGGCGTCGTGCGCCGCTCGACGATCCAGCTGTCCACCTCGGCGACCGGCTCGACCGCGCGCCATCGCCAGTCCTCCGCGCGGCATCGCGGGCAGAAGGCCCGCGCGGGGAAACGCAGCGTGCCGCAGCGTGAGCACTCCTGCACCTCCAGCCGCCCTTCCGCCACCCGTTCCCACCACGCCGCGGAATCCCGATCGGTCACGAGTCCCTCCGCAGGATGAGCGCCGAGGTGGCCGGCAGGACGTAGCCCGGCTGCGAGGTCGACAGCGCGGCCGACGCCCCGGGCACCTGCCGGTCGCCCGCCTCCCACCGCAGCTGGGAGACGGCCTCGGCGACATGGTTGAGCCCGTGCACGTACCCCTCGGACAGGAATCCGCCGTGGGTGTTGAACGGCAGCGACTCCTCCAGGTAGTCGCCGCCTTCGCCCTTGGCGCAGAATCCGTAGTCCTCCAGCTGCACGAGCACCGAGTAGGTGAAGCAGTCGTACAACATCGCCACCGAGATGTCCGAGGGCCCGAGTCCCGCCTGGCCGTACAGGCGGGGGGCGAGTTCGGCGGCGGCGGTGACGGTCGGGTCGGCGGGTGAGGCGCCGGACAGGAACGAGTCGCCGCCGCCCCAGGCGGCCGCCGAGATCAGGACCGGCGTACGGCGGAGCGAACGGGCCCGCTCGGCCGAGGTGACGACCACGGCGCAGGCGCCGTCGGTTTCCAGGCAGCAGTCGAGCAGCCGGAACGGCTCGGCGATCCACCGGCTGGCCAGGTAGTCGTCGAGGGTGATCGGCACCCGCATGAGCGCGCGCGGGTTCTTGACCGCGTGGGCCCGCTGCCGCACCGCGATCCGGCCCAGGTGCTCGGCGGTGGTGCCGTAGCGGATCATGTGCATCCTGGCGGCCATGGCGAAGTGCTGCAGCGGCTGGGCCAGCCCGTAGGGCACCTGGTACTGCGCCTCCATGCCGGGTGAGGCGGCGGTGCCCATGCGGAACTCCGAGCGTGCGTTGATGGCCCGGTAGCAGACGACGGTCTCGGCCAGTCCGGCGGCGACGGCCAGGGCGGCCTGCCCGACGACCGAGTGCGAGACGCTCCCGCCTCCGAACTGGTCCAGGTACCAGGTGGGGGCGCCCATGCCGAGCGCGGGCCCGACGGTGGAGGGCGGCACGGAGTCGCCGACCCGGTGGGTGGCGATCCCGTCGACGTCGTCGACGCCGAGCCCGGCGTCGTCGAGGGCGGCGAGGATGGCGCGGCAGGCGAGGGTCAGGGTGCTGACGCCGGAGTTCTTGGAGAAGTCGGTGTATCCGATGCCCGCGAGGGCCGTACGATCAGAAAAAGCAAGCAAGCGCTTGGCCACACCCTCAACCTAAGCGCTTGACACTTTCCGAGCAAGCCACCTACCGTCCAAGCAAGCGCTTGGTATGATACGGCTGAAGGAGGCGACCATGAGCACTCACGCGGCACGGCTGCTCGCGCCCGAGGAGTGCAACGGTCACCCACGCAACGGAGCCGCCATGCACCCCCATAACGGGAACCAGCTCGACGGTCAGCGTTTCCGCACGGTGCTGGGCAGGTTCGCCACCGGTGTGGTCGCGATCACGGCCCTGGACCCCACCTCAGGGGATCCCTGCGGCCTGGCCGCCAATTCCTTCACCTCGGTCTCCCTGGATCCGCCGCTGGTCGCCTTCTGCGTCGCGCACACCAGCACGAGCTGGCCGCGCCTGCGCAGCGCCAAGACCCTGACGGTCAACGTCCTGGCCGAGGACCAGCAGCGTATCTGCCTGCAACTGGCCTCCAGGGGCGGCGACAAGTTCGCCGGCCTGGGCTGGAGCGACTCGCCGGGCGGCAGCCCGGTGCTCGACGGCGCGCTCGCCTGGATCGACTGCTCCATCGAGGCCGAGCACCCGGCGGGCGACCACGTGATCGTCGTGGCCCGCGTGCTGCAGCTCGACACGCACGCCGAGGGCGGTCCGCTGGTGTTCTTCCGCGGAGGCTACGGGGCCTTCCGTGACGCTCCGTGAGCAGGCGCGCGCCTGGCTCGGCGAGGCGCTGAACGGCCCGTTCGCGCACGCGCGCGGCCTGGGCGGCCCAGGACGCGAGCACGAGGGCTTCGAGGTACGGCAGGCGTGGGAACGCCACCTCGGCCAGGCCGGCTGGACGTGCCTCGGCTGGCCGCGGGAGTACGGCGGGCGCGCGGCCTCTGTCGAGGAGCAGATCGCCTTCCACGAGGAGTACGCCAGGGCCGACGCCCCCGCCAGGGTCGGCCACATCGGCGAGAACCTCATCGGCCCGACGATCCTCGACTTCGGCACCGAGGAGCACAAGCGCAGGTTCCTGCCCCCGATCCAGCGCGGCGAGGAGCTGTGGTGCCAGGGCTACTCCGAGCCCGATGCCGGATCCGACCTGGCCAACGTGCAGACCAAGGCGGTGCTCCGGGGCGGCGAGTGGGTGCTCACCGGGCAGAAGGTGTGGACCTCGCTCGCCCACGTCGCCGACTGGATCTTCGTGCTGTGCCGTACGGAACCCGGCTCGGCCCGGCACCGCGGCCTGTCGTACCTGCTCGTCCCGATGGACCAGCCGGGCGTCGAGGTGCGCCCAATCGTCCAGCTGACCGGGACCGGCGAGTTCAACGAGGTCTTCTTCGACGGCGCCAGGGCGGCCGCCGGCGACATCCTGGGCGAGCCGGGCGAGGGCTGGAAGGTGGCGATGGCGACGCTCGGCTACGAGCGCGGCGTCTCGACGCTCGCCCAGCAGATCGGCTTCCAGCGCGAGTTCGCCAAGGTGGTCGCGGCCGCCGGGGAACTGCGCGACCCGATCCTGCTCGACCGGCTCACCCAGTCGTGGATCGAGCTGCAGATCATGCGCCACCGAGACCCGCACCTGGCCACGGCCAAGCTGTACTGGTCGGAGTGGCACAGGAGGCTCGGCGAGCTGGCCCAGGCCGTCCAAGGGCTCGGCGGGCTGGTCGCGCCGGGCGGCGAGCTGACCGAACTGCAGCGGCTGTACCTGTTCAGCCGCGCCGACACCATCTACGCGGGATCGAGCGAGATCCAGCGCAACCTCATCGCCGAACGAGTCCTGGGGCTGCCGAAATGAACAGTCATGGCCTGCTGGACGGCAAGACCGTTCTGGTCACGGCGGCGGCCGGGGCCGGGATCGGGTTCGCGACCGCGCGGCGCTGCGCCGAGGAGGGTGCGCGGGTGATCGTCTCCGACCGCCACGAGCGGCGGCTGAAGGAGGCCGCCGCCGAGCTCGGCGCCCTGGCGATCCCCTGCGACGTGACCGACGAGGAGCAGGTCCAGGCCATGTTCGAGGCCTGCGGCCCGCTCGACGTGCTGGTCAACAACGCGGGACTCGGGGGTACGGCGGAGCTGGCGGAGATGACCGACCGCGAATGGGACACCGTGCTCGACGTGACGCTCACCGGCACCATGCGCTGCACCAGGGCCGCCCTGCGCCGCATGATCCCCCGCGGGCAGGGGGTGATCGTCAACAACGCCTCGGTGATCGGCTGGCGGGCGCAGCGCGGGCAGTCGCACTACGCCGCGGCCAAGGCCGGCGTGATGGCGCTGACCAGGTGCGTGGCGCTAGAGGCTGCTCCGCACGGCATCCGGGTCAACGCCGTCGCGCCCTCGCTGGCCATGCACGCGTTCCTGGAGAAGGTCACCTCGCCCGAGCTGCTCCGGCAACTGGCCGCGCAGGAGGCCTTCGGCCGGGCCGCCGAGCCGTGGGAGGTGGCCAACGTGATCGTCTTCCTGGCGAGCGACTACTCGGGCTACATGACCGGCGAGGTGATCTCGGTGTCGAGCCAGCACCCTTAGGCGCCTGCGGCGATCTCCTCCAGGCGCTCGCGGTGGGCGGCGTACCACTCGGGGCCCTGGGCGCCCATGTTGTCGTTGCCCTCGCGCATCCCGGCCGCGCCGTCGATGGTCTCACGCAGGATGTCGGCATGCCCGGCGTGCCGGTTCGTCTCGGCGATCATGTGGACCAGGATCCGGTGGAGCGTCACCTTCCGACGTTCGGCGGGCCACCACGGAACCTCGCCGGGCGAGTCGAGCTCAAGAGCCTCGAAAGTGGCGGCGGCCTTCTCCCAGGCGGTGCGGTACAGAGCCACGATCTCCTCGCGTGACTCCTGCGCCGTGGCCCACATGTCGGCATTGGGCTCGGCGTCGTCGGCGAACCACGGCAGCACGACGCCGGACGGGCGGCCGAAGACCAGGCCGAAATACTCCAGCTCGACGGCGGCCAGATGCTTGACCAGGCCCAGCAGGTTCGTGCCCGTGGGGGTCATGGGGCGGCGCACGTCATACTCCGGCAGGCCCTGGAGCTTCCAGACCATCGCCTCACGGGCGCTCTGGAGGTAGGTGACAAGCTCTTCCTTCATGGCCGCATCATATCGTGGCTCGCAGGATATGATGCATGTGTGAATATGACGGAGCCCATGTTCTTGACGCTCACCGCCCTGGTGGGCGAGCCGAGGCACGGATACGGCATCGTCCAGGAGGTCGAGCGGCTGTCCGGGGGACGGACCCAGCTGAAGATCGGGACGTTGTACGGGGTGCTCGACCGGCTGGCCACCGAGGGCCTGGTCGTGCTTGACCGGGAAGAGGCGGAGAACGGGCGGCTGCGCCGCTACTACCGCCTCACCGACGACGGGGCCGCGGCCCTGGAACAGGAAGCGGCCCGGCTGGCCGAGAACGTCAGGACCGCCACCGCGCGGCTGCGCGCCAGGACGGTGACCTCATGACCCTGCTGGAGCAGCGCTACCGCAACGTCCTGAAGCTGCTGCCCGCCTCCTATCGGGCCGAGCGCGAGGAGGAGATGGTCGCCGCCTTCCTGGAGGCCTACGACGCCCCCGACGAGACAGGACCTCGGCCCCCATGGGGTGAGATCTTCAGCGTCGCGGCCCTGGCGGTCAGGGTGCGGCTCAGCTGGAGGCCCCGAGGCGCGGCCTGGGGCGAGACCGTGCGCCTCACCGCACTGTTCGGCATCGGGCTGCAGGCCGTGTTGTCGTCCGCGACGCTGATGTCAGCCCTCGCCGACCCGCTCAGCGACCGGCTCTACGAGGCGGCCAACCTCGGACTGGCGATCTGCTGGCTGCTGGCCTTCGCCACCCTCGCCCGTGGCGCGGTGCGCCCCGCCAGGAGCCTGGCGCTGGCGGGCCTGGCCTTCACCGTGTTCCAGCAGGTCGCCATCACCCTGGCGTTCGGTGACATCGCGTTCGAGTCGTGGCTCGGCACGACCTCCATGGCCGTGGTCGCCGCGCTCGCGCTGCTGCTCGGCCACCACGGCGGCTCGACCACTCCGGTGCTGCCCTGGCTCGTCATCGTGCCGGCCATGGCCGTGGGCCTCGTGTACTACGTGAGCGCCTCCGTGCTGACCTCCGGGCCGGCCCCCGGCCTGGACGAGAGCTGGATGTGGATCTGGCCGTGGGCCTCCGGCGAGGGTGTGGCGGCACTGCTGCTCACCGTCGGCTCGGTCTCGGCGCTCACCCGGCGCCCCGTCCACGCCCCCGCGGCGCTGGCGCTGGGCGTGCTGGGTCTGCCCCTGCTGGCCAGCCGGCTGCCCCTCCTGCTCGACCACCAGTTCAGCCAGGCGATCGTGATCTCCGGCGCGGCCCAGCTGGCGCTGCTGGGCGTCCTGGTTCCCGCGCTCTGGGTGCGCGGGCTGCGCGCCATGCCGAGCTCTGGTCGCGAGGATCCGCGCGCCGTACTGTGAATCATGAGCTCTGAGGTTCGCGAGTCCCACGTCCTCGGCGTCCTCATGACGGAGTTCGGGGACTCCATCAAGCGGGACCCTGCCGCCTTCTCCCGTAAGTTCCGGAAGATGGCGGCCTCGCCGTTCGCCTTCTACCGGGGCAGCGCCTGCCTGTTCTACGCCGACATGGCCGGGCCGTTCGCCGACGACTCCTACCTCGACGACCAGACCAGGCGCGTGTGGATCCACGGCGACCTGCACGCCGAGAACTTCGGCACCTACATGAACGCCTCCGGCGTGCTCGTCTTCAACGTCAACGACTTCGACGAGGCCTACGTCGGCCCCTACACCTGGGATCTCAAGCGTTTCGCGGCCAGCGTGGCGCTGCTCGGATACGCCAAGGCGCTCTCGGACGCCGCGATCTCGGAGCTCGTGAGCGAGTTCGGCCAGGCCTACCTGGTCGAACTCACCGGCATCGCGCACGGCGGCGACGACGCGATCGGCTCGCTCACCCTCGACACCACCAGCGGGGTGCTCCACCGGGTGCTGCAGACCGCCCGGCTGTCGACCAGGGTCGCGATGCTCGACCACGAGACGGTCGTCGACACCTACGACCGGCGCTTCGCCATCACCGACACCCGCACGGAGGTCGACGAGGACATCAGGCGCAAGGTCTGCGCGGCCTTCGAGGACTACTTGGGCACGCTGCCGGTGCCCTCCAGCCCTGTCGAGCACCACATCAAGGACGTGGCGCTGCGCAAGGGCGTCGGGATCGGCTCGGCCGGGCTGCCCTCGTACAACCTGCTGCTGGAGGGGCGCTCGCAGGCACTGGAGAACGACGTGATCCTCTACATGAAGCAGGCCCAGGTGCCCGCGGTCGCCCGGCACATCGCCGACGAACGGGTGTCGGGGTACTTCCTGCACCAGGGGCACCGCACCGCCGAGTCGCAGCGCGCCCTGCAGGCCTACGCCGATCCGTGGCTCGGCTACACCACTCTCGACGGGATCGGGCAGCTGGTCGCCGAGGTCTCGCCGTACTCCGCCGACCTCGACTGGGACGACGTCAACGAGCCGGAGGAGCTGCGCTCGATCATGCGTGACCTCGGGCGGGCGGTCGCGCGCATGCACTCGGTGGCCGACGACGAGTCGTCGCACGACCTGGTCGACTTCTCGACGGAGGAGGCGATCGTGGAGCGCATCGGTTCCGAAACTTCCGGATTTATATCGATGTTGGTGGATTTCTCCCATGCGTACGGGGCACAGGCCCGTCAGGACCATCAGGTCTTCGTGGACCTGTTCAGAAACGGGCGCATGCCGGGGCTTTGATGCTGAGCTTCTTCCTTCCGGATCAGGGGAGGCTGTCGGCTGTCCGCCTCTACCAGGAGGTGGGGCTCGACACGGTGGAGCTCTCCCCGGTCCAGGGCGGCTGGCGGCTGGAGGTCCCCCGTCCGCGGGTCGACCGGATGGAGTACCTCTTCGAGGTCACCCACCGCGACGGCCGCAGGGAGACCATCCTCGATCCCGGCAACCCCCTGCGGGTCGCCGGGGTCTTCGGCGACAAGAGCGTGCTGGAGTTCCCCGAGTACCGCGCTCCGTCGTGGGTGCGCGATCCCGCGCCGCCGTACGAGTGGGCGCGCGAAACCATCGTGTCCGCGCCCGGGCTCGACATCTCCTGGTACGGCCCGGCGGAACCGCCCCCGTTCCCCTCGTTGCTGGTCGTCCACGACGGCCCCGAATACGCGCGGCTGGCGATGTTGCTGCGATACCTGGAGCTCGGCATCCGCCACACCTGGTTCAGGCCGATGTGGGTCGCGCTGCTCCAGCCGCACGACCGCAACCGGATCTACGCGGCCGACGACGACTACGCGGACGCGCTGAGCGTCCTGGGGCGGATACCCGCCAGGCGCAGGATCGGCATGGGGACCAGCCTGGGGGCCCTGGCCATGCTGCACGCCCACCGGCGCCACCCGGATCTGTTCGACGCGCTGTTCCTGCAGTCGGGCAGCTTCTTCACGCGTGAGCACGACCCCCAGGAGCGGCGTTTCCCGCGCTTCGAGCAGATCACGGACTTCGTCGAGAGCGCCAAGCGCGGCAAGGGGCGCCCGGTGCCCGTCGCCATGACGTGCGGTCTCGCCGAGGAGAACCTTTCCAACAACCACCTTTTGGCGGAAGCTCTGGACTTACAGGGATACGACGTGACATTTCGGGAAGTGGCGGATGTGCACAACTACACGGCCTGGCGAGACGCCTTCCACCCCCACCTGAGCCGGTTACTCCAGGACATGACCTGATGAGACGCGAACTGAGCGACGGCGTCCTCGCCTACGGCCACTGGGGGCGCCCGATGCTGGCCTTCCCCAGCGAGCAGGGCCAGGCCGCCGACTTCGAGAACAACGGCATGCTCGCCGCCGTCGGCCACCTGGTCGAGGCGGGCCGGGTGAAGATCTACTGCGTCCCGAGCAACGACGCCCAGAGCTGGTCGAACCGGCACCTGCCCATGGAGGCCAGGGCCAAGAGCCACGAGGACTACGAGCGCTGGATCCTCGACCGCGTCGTCCCGGCGATCCACGGCGACTGCGCGGGTCCCGCGGAGATCATGCTGTTCGGCTGCAGCCTGGGTGCCTTCCACGCCGCCAACCTCGCGCTGCGGCGCGCCGACCTGTTCCCGCTGGCGCTCTGCCTGTCGGGCACCTACGACCCGTCGCACTGGTACGGCTGGGGCGAGCGCGGCGAGTCGGCCTATTTCAACAACCCGCTGGACTACGTGCCGAACCTGCACGGCGACCACCTGGACTGGCTGCGCGGGCGGCTGAGCCTGCTGCTGGTCTGCGGACAGGGCCAGTGGGAGGACACCACCGGCGCGCTGGAGAGCACCAAGCGACTGGCGGCCGTGCTGGCCGCCAAGGGCATCAGGCACGAGCTCGACCTGTGGGGCCACGACGTGCCGCACGACTGGCCCTCCTGGCGCGCCCAGCTCGCACACCACCTGGGGAGGTTCGTATGAGACATCTGATCGGGCTGCTGCTGGGCACCGAGGAGGACTGGCCGACGGCCTTCGAGGCCATCATGCGCGAGGCCACCGACGGCTTCGACGTCGAGCGGGTCACCATCGAGCCGTTCAACCTGCGCGACAAACCGCGTCACGACGTCGTGATCGACCGGCTGGCCTACTGGTACTACCACCCGCGCGAGTGGCTCAAGAAGATCGCCATGATGGACGACGTGTACGTGCTCAACAGCCCGTTCACCTTCCAGGCGATGGAGAAGCACACGGCCTACTGCGCGCTGATGCGCATGGGCATCAAGGTGCCCGACACCGTGCTGGTGCCGTACAAGAACCCGCTGGACAACGCGCGGTACGCCTACACCTCGGCCCGCTACAACCGGCCCTTCGACCTCGACGAGATCGCCGAGTCGCTGGGCTACCCGCTGGTCATGAAGCCCTACGACGGCGGCGCCTGGCGGGGCGTGTCGATCGTGCGCTCGCCCGCGGAACTGCACGCCGCCTACGACGCCAGCGGCGAGATGCTCATGCACCTGCAGAAGGCGATCGACGGTTACGACGCCTTCGCCCGGTCGTTGTCGATCGGGGCGGAGACCATGGTCATGAAGTTCCAGCCCGAGCTGCCCATGCACTCGCGCTACGCGGTCGACCACAACTTCCTGTCGCCGCAGGTCGGCGACGAGGTGGTGACGATCTCGCGGCTGGTCAACGCCTTCTTCCGCTGGGAGTTCAACTCCTGCGAGGTGCTGGTCAAGGGCAGCGACGTGCACCCGATCGACTACGCCAACGCCTGCCCGGACGTGGCGCTGACGAGCCTGCACTACTACTTCCCCTGGGCGATGAAGACGCTGGTCAAGTGGACGATCTTCTGCGCGGAGACCGGCCGCCGCCCGCGCATCGATCTCGGCACCCGCGAGTACTTCGAGATCGAGGGTGACTACGCCGAACGGCTGGCCGCCTACCGCAGGCTGGCCGACGACTACTTCGAGACCGAGCGTTACCACGAGTTCTGCGCGACGCGGCTGCCCCACCTCGACCAGGTGGTGCGTGACTGGGTGGCCGGTCCGGCCTTCGACGACCTGCTGGTCGACACCGTGCGCCACACCTATCCGCCGGGCGAGCACGAGCGCTTCGTCGAGCACTTCCGCGGCCTGATGACGTTGTGGCTCAAAGAGAACTAAGCTCTAGAATATGACTCTGTTCAACGTATCGGGCAAGACCGTCGTCGTGACCGGCGGCTCGCGTGGGATCGGCCGGATGGTCGCCCAGGGCTTCGCGGAGGCGGGCGCCACGGTGTTCATCTCCGCGCGCAAGAGCGCCGAGGTCAACGCCGCGGCCGAGGAGATCGGCTGCACCGGCGTGGTCGCCGACCTGTCGACCCCCGAGGGCATCGCGACCCTGGTGGAGGCCCTGCCCGAACGGGTGGACGTGCTGGTCAACAACGCGGGCGCGACCTGGGGAGCTCCGCTGGAGGAGTTCCCCGAGTCGGCCTTCGACAAGCTCTGGAACATCAACGTCAAGGGCGTGTTCTTCCTCACCCAGCAACTGCTGCCGAACCTGCGCAAGGCCGCCTCCGCCGAGGACCCGGCACGGGTGATCAACGTCGGCTCCGTCGACGGCATCAGGGTCCCGGCCCTGGAGAGCTACCCCTACTCCGCCACCAAGGCGGGCGTGCACATGCTCACCCGCCACCTGGCACGCCAGCTGGCCGGTGAGCACATCACGGTGAACGCCATCGCGCCCGGCCCGTTCGAGTCGAAGATGATGGCCTTCGCCCTCGACGATCCGGGCACGCGCCGCGCCATCGCCGGTTCCGTGCCGCTGGGCAGGATCGGCTCGCCGGAGGACATGGCCGGCACCGCCATCTTCCTCGCCTCGCGGGCCGGGGCCTACCTGACGGGCACGGTCATCCCGGTCGACGGCGGCATCACCTGCTAGACCAGCTCGCGCAGCGCTGCCGCGAAGTTCTTGGCGGCGTTGTCGTAGCGCAGGTAGAGGTAGGGCTCGGTGAGTTCGAGCTCGATCACGGCCGGGCTGCCGTCGGACAGCCGGACCAGGTCGACGCGGGCGTAGAGAAGGGCTTGGGGGATGGCGGCAAGCACCTTCTCGGCCAGTTCGACCTGGTCCGGGGCTGGATCGCGCAGCTCGGCCCGCGCGTTGTCCGCCGAGGTCGTGCCCGCGGCGAGCATCGGCGTTCGCCGTACCGCGTGACTGAGGCGGCGGTTGAAGTAGAGCAGCGAGGTCTCGCCCTCGGCCTCCACCATGTCGAGGTAGGGCTGCACCATGGCGGTACGGCCGGCGGCCTCCAGACGAGCGGCGTGGGCGGCCGCGACGGCGCGGTCACCGGTGCGGATGGTGTCCTTGGCGCCCGCCGAGATGGCGGGCTTGACGACGTATTCGGGCCAGTCGGGCAGGTCGTGCGAGGACCAGTGGGTGGGAACGGTGGCGACGCCCAGGTCGCGCAGGTAGGTCTTGTCGGTGTTGCGCTCGATCACCTCGGCGGGGTTGAGCAGCCGCGACACCTCTCCGACCCTGCGCGTCCAGGCCAGGAACTCCGCACGACGCTCCACGTAGTCCCAGGTCGAGCGCACCACGACGGCGTCGAAGACCGACCAGTCGGCCTCCGGGTCGTCCCAGCGCACGACACGGCCGTCGATGCCGGCCTCGCTCCAGGCTTCGAGCGTGAGCTCCCGATCGTCATCAGGGCCGTCATATGTCGCATAAGCACAGATAGTCACCCAAGTGATGGTATTGGACGCATTCAGCGCTCATACGTGTGGCGGCGAGCCGGGCCGCGCGCAGACCCGGCTCGCGCCGCGCATCGCTAGTCGACGAAGACGCGCACGCCCACCCAGCTGCCGTTGGTGCCGGTCACGGCGTTGCCGTTGATGTTGTTGACGTTGGTCGAGCGACCGCCGCCCACGTTGCCGGCGAACACGTTGCCGAAGTTGTTGCCGGACTGCGACGACTCGTTGTTCCAGCTGGAGTTGTGCGTGTCGGTGTCGGCGGAGGCCGGAGCGGCCATCAGGGAGACACCGGCGGCGGCCACGACGATACCGGTGACGCAGATCTTCTTGAGCATGGGGAAGTTCCTTCCGAGGGAGGTGCTGGGTGAGGACTGAGGCGAAGGCACGTGCTACCTGAAGATGTAGGTCACCGAGATGCTGCTGTCAGAGGCAGTCGTCGCGATCCCGTTGATGTTGTTGACGTTCGTGGAGCCGCCGCCGCCCACGTTCGAGGCCGCGACGTTTCCGAAGTTGTTGCCGGACTGCGAGGAGTCGCTGTTGCTGCTCCAGTTGCTGGTCCAACTGTCTGCGTGTGCTGGGGCGGCAAGCAAGGTCACGCCCGTCGCCGCTGCCAGGACGGCACCGGTTGCGCACAGCTTCTTGATCACTTCTGCTCCTGTTCACCGATGGCCGGCAGTCTCGTGCCCGGGCCCAGAAGGCACACGACTAGCCCTTTGACTCGACTTGACCTTGGAGGTCAAAGCCAAAGCGATCATATAACCGAAGGTCATCGTTTGGTAGCGCAGAGTAATTAGAAGATTCTTCTGCGTCTCGATCACTGACGCGGGCTGACAGGGATCCCGCCTTACGGTGTGCGCATGATCTACGAGTGGCGGCGTTACACGCTGCGTCCCGGGCTGCGCGACAGCTTCGTCTCCCTGTTCGAGCGGCACTTCGTCGAGTCGCAGGAGGAGGCGGGGATCGGGCTGGTGGCGATGTTCGAGGATCTCGACCGGCCCGACGTCATCCACTGGATCCGGAAATTTCGTGACATGGAGGTGCGGCGGCACGCCCTTGAGTCCTTCTACCTGCACAGTCCCGCCTGGAAGGAACACCGCGACGCCGCCAACGCCACGATGATCGACTCCGACGACGTGCTCCTGCTCCGCGCCTCCGCACCCGTGCACGCCACGGGCCCGCTCTTCGAGGCCGCGATCTGCCACGTCACGCCCGACGTCCCGCCCGAGGCCCTCCGGGAGTTCACGTGGCACAGCGAGCACGCGGAGAACACCTTCCCCGCGCTGCCGGTGCGCTCCGACGCCAACGTGGCGATCCGGCTGACCGGCTCCCCCGCACCGGCCCTCCCCGACCTGTCACCGTGGCTGACCGCGCCGGTGGAACACCTGCGCCTGGCCCCCACCCCGCGCTCGGGCATGCGCTGAAAAACGGCGTGCGAGGGCGGGCGCCGCGGTCCTAGCCTGCCGCCATGCTCCTGAACGTCGTCGATGTCGAGGCCACCTGCTGGGACGGGCCCAACCCGTCCGGCATGCCCAACGAGATCATCGAGATCGGCCTGACCGTGGTCGACACCGAAGCCCGCGAGCGGGTCGGCCGCCACGGGATCCTGGTGCGCCCAGAACGCTCCACGGTGAGCGCCTTCTGCACCGAGCTGACCGGGCTCACCCAGGACGAGGTCGACGGCGGGGTCACGCTCGCCGAGGCGTGCCGGATCCTGGCCCGCGACCACGACGCCGGGCTGCGCCCGTGGGCGAGCTGGGGCGACTACGACCGCCTGCAGTTCACCCGGCAGTGCCGGGCCGGGCAGGCGGAGTATCCCTTCAACCAGGTGCACGTCAACGCCAAGGCCCGCTTCGCCGAGGCGCTCGGCCTGGCCAGGCGGCCCGGCATGGCGCAGGCGCTGGAGGTCGCCGGGCTGCCGCTGGAAGGGCGGCACCATCGGGGCGAGGACGACGCGTGGAACATCGCCGCGCTGGTCGTCCACCTGCTGGACCGCGACCTCTGGTGATCAGCCGGCGCCGTACACCTGCTGGACCCGCGCCCTTCGGTGATCAGCCGGCGCCGTACACCGGTTCGGGCGGCGGGGCCTGGCGGACGAGCTCGTCCACGGCGGCGCCCACGTCGGCGGGTTCCCAGCGCGTGTCGCGTTCGGCCCTGGGCCCGTGGCGCCAGCCGTCGGCCAGCGACAGCACCCCGCCCTCGACCTCGAACACCCGCCCCGTCACGTGCCCCGAGGCCGCCGAGCCGAGCCACACCACCAGGGGCGCCACGTTGGCCGGGTCCATCGGGTCGAACCCGGACTCGGGGGCGGCCATGGTGGAGGCGAAGACCTCCTCGGTCATCCTGGTGCGCGCGGCCGGCGCGATGGCGTTGACCGTGACGCCGTACCGTCCCAGCTCGGCGGCGGCGACCTGGGTCAGCGCCGCGATGCCGGCCTTGGCGGCCGCGTAGTTGCCCTGGCCGACGCTGCCCAGCAGCCCGGCGCCCGACGAGGTGTTGATCACTCTGGCCTGCGGGGGAACGCCGGACTTGGCCCGCTCGCGCCAGTAGCCGGCCGCGTGGCGTAACGGCAGGAAGTGGCCCTTGAGGTGCACCCTGACCACGTCGTCCCACTCCTGCTCGGTCATCGAGACGAGCATGCGGTCGCGCAGGAAGCCGGCATTGTTGACCAGCACGTCGAGGCCGCCGAACGCGGAGACCGCCGACTTGACCAGCCGTGCGGCGCCGTCCCAGGTGGCCACGTCGTCGCAGTTGGCGATGGCCTGGCCGCCGAGCTGCCTGATCTCCTCGGCCACGAGCTGGGCGGGCTCGCCCGAGCGGCCGTCGCCGGATCGCCCGGTGCCCAGGTCGTTGACCACGACGCGGGCGCCCTGCCTGGCGAACTCCAGGGCGTGCTGCCTGCCGATGCCCCGGCCGGCTCCGGTGATGATGACGACGCGCCCGTCACAGATAAGCACGCGCTGATCATGCCTCACGGTGATCGCCTCCGCCAGGGGTGTCCCGGCCCTCGGCCGCCCGCCAGGCCGGGGTCTCGCCGCCGCCGTGGAGCAGAATCTCGGCGCCGGTCACGTAGCCGGGCGCGGCCAGCCACAGGCAGGCATCCGCGACGTCCTCGGGGCGGGCCAGCCGGCCCGCGGGGATGGCGCCGGTGACGCCGGGCGGGTAGTGCTCGGCCGCGCCCTCGGTCTCGGCGAGGCCGACGACGACCGTGTTGACCCGTACGGCGGGCGCCCACTCGGCGGCCAGGCACGCGGCGAGGTGGTGCAGCCCGGCCTTGGCGGCGCCGTAGGCGGCGGTGCCGGGCGAGGGGCGGGAGCCGCTGATGGAGCCGATCATGACGATCGAGCCTCGGGAGGCGGCCAGCAGCGGGTAGGCGGCCTGGGAGACCAGCAGCGGGGCCACGAGGTTCAGCTCGATGACGCGGGCGTGCAGCCGGGGCGAGGTGCCGTCGACGGGGGCGGGAGGCGAGCCGCCCGCGTTGTTGACCAGCACGTCGAGCCCGGGCAGTCCGGCGATCAGCCGGGTCACGTCGGACGGTTCGCGGACGTCGGCCTGCACGAACTGCGCCGTGCGCCAGGGGTGCTCGGTGCCGGACAGCCAGGTCCTGATGGGGGCGCCGGGTTCCTTGCGCGCGCAGACGATCACGGTGGCGCCCGCCTCCAGGAAGGCGCGCGCGATGCCCGCGCCGATCCCCTTGGTGCCGCCGGTGATCAGCACGACCTTGCCGGTGAAGTCGTGGCTCACAGGTGCTACCGTACCAAGCAAGCGTTAGGTGGAGGAATAGTGGGCATCGAGGCAATTCCCGGAGAGATCACCGAGATCGTCGTGGACGTTCCGCCGGTCAACGCCCTGACCGCCCGCGGCTGGAACGATCTGGCCCACGCCGTACGGCAGGCCGGACAGGACCCCGCGACCAGGGTCGTCGTCCTGCGGGCGGAGGGCAGGGGCTTCAACGCGGGCGTGGACGTCAAGGAGCTGGAACACGATCCGGGCCTGATGGTCGCCGTCAACAGGGGGTGCTACGAGGCCTTCGCGGCGGTCTACGAGTGCGAGGTCCCGGTGATCGCCGCCGTGCACGGCTACTGCCTGGGAGGCGGCGTCGGCCTCGCCGGCAACGCCGACATCGTGGTCGCCGCAGAGGACGCCTACTTCGCCCTGCCCGAGGTGGACCGCGGGGCCCTCGGCGCGGCCACGCACCTGGCCCGGCTGGTGCCGCAACACCTGATGCGCGCCATGGTCTACACCTGCCGGCCCGTCACCGCGCAGGAGTTGCACGCCTACGGCTCCGTGCTCCACGTCACGAGCAAGCTGCGCGAGACCGCCATGGAGGTCGCCGCCCAGATCGCCGCCAAGGACCCCTACGTCATCCGGCGCGCCAAGGAGTCGCTCAACGGCATCGACCCGGTCGACCCCAAGGGCAGCTACCGCTTCGAGCAGGGCTTCACCTTCGAACTGAACCTGATGGGCAAACGCAGGGGGCTCGGATGAAGGTCATGACGGTCGGCGACGTCGTCGCGCGGCTGGAGAGCGGGATGACGATCGGCGTGGGCGGCTGGGGATCGCGCCGCAAGCCCATGGCGCTGATCGAGGGCATCCTGCGCTCCGATCTCACCGACCTGACGATCGTCTCGTACGGCGGGGCCGACGTCGGCCTGCTGTGCGCGGCGGGCAAGGTGCGCCGGGTGGTCGCCCCCTTCGTCACGCTCGACTCCATCCCCCTCGAACCGCACTTCAGGAAGGCCAGGCAGGAGGGCTCGATCGCCTTCACCGAATACGACGAGGGCATGTTCATGTTCGGGCTGCTGGCGGCGGCGCACCGGCTGCCGTTCCTGCCGACCAGGGCCGGGCTCGGCTCCGACGTGATGCGGGTCAACCCGGAGCTGCGCACCGTGAGCTCGCCCTACTCCGACGAGGAACTGGTCGCCGTGCCCGCGCTGACCATGGACGTGGCGCTGATCCACCTCAACCGGGCCGACGCCCGCGGCAACGGGCAGTACCTCGGCCCCGACCCCTACTTCGACGACCTCTACGCCAAGGCGGCGCGGCAGACCTTCGTCTCCTGCGAGCGCGTCGTCGACGACCTGCTGAAAGAGGGTCCGCTGCAGTCGCTGCTGGTCAGCCGTGCCATGGTCTCCGGCGTCGTGGAGGCGCCGGGCGGCGCGTGGTTCACCAGCTGCGAGCCCGACTACCCGCGCGACGAGGACTGGCAGAAGCGCTACACCACCACCCCCTGGCAGGAGTTCATCGATGAGCCGCGCTGACGTGTGCGTGATCGCCTGCGCCGAGGCCTTCCGCGGCGACGGCGAGGTGCTGGCCGCGGGGATCGGCGGCGCCATCACCGTGCTGGCAGCCCGCCTGGCCCGCCTCACCTTCGAGCCCGACCTGCTCACCTCCGACGGCACCTGCCTGCTCACCGGCGACGTGCCAGAACTCGGGGCGGCACCGAGGACCGTCGAAGGCTGGCTGCCCTTCCGCGACCACCTGTGGCTGGTGCTGCACGGCAGGCGCCACGTCATGCTCAGCGCCTCGCAGATCGACAGGCACGGCAACACCAACATCTCCTGCATCGGCGACTGGACCCGGCCCAAGGCGCAGCTCCTGGGCGTGCGCGGCGCGCCGGGCAACACGCTCTGCAACCCCACCAGCTACTGGATCCCCCGCCACTCCCCCCGCGTCTTCGTCGAGCGGGTCGACATGATCAGCGGCCTGGGCACCGACCGGGGCGCGTACGACCTGCGCCGCGTCGTCACCGACCTCGCCGTCCTCGACTTCGACACCCCCGACGGCTCGATGCGGCTCGCCTCGGTGCACCCGGGCGTGAGCGTCGACGACGTCGTCAGGGCGACCGGCTTCCCGCTGGCCGTGCCGGGCGACGTGCCGCAGACCCGCCTGCCCACGGCTCAGGAGCTGGAGGTGCTCCGGAGCCTGGATCCCGGCGGGCAGCGCGGTAAGGAGGTCGCCGCGTGAGGACCGCGCTGACCGACCTGGTCGGCTGCCGCCACCCGATCGTCCAGACAGGGATGGGCTACGTGGCCGGCGCCCGGCTCGCCGCGGCCACCTCGCGTGCCGGCGGCCTGGGCGTCATCGCCGCCGCCACCATGTCGGTCGAGCAGATGACCACCGCCATCCGCGAGGTCAGGGAACGCACCGACGCGCCCTTCGGCGTCAACATCCGCTCCGACGCCGACGACGCGGCCGAGCGTGTCGAGGTGATGATCCGCGAAGGGGTGCGGGTCGCCTCCTTCGCCCTGGCGCCGCGCCAGGAACTGATCAAACGGCTCAAGGACGCGGGAGTCGTCACGATCCCCAGCGTCGGCGCGCGCCGCCACGCCGAGAAGGTCGCCGCCTGGGGCGCCGACGCCGTGATCGTGCAGGGCGGCGAGGGCGGGGGCCACACCGGGCCGGTCGCCACCACGCTGCTGCTGCCCCAGGTGGTCGACGCGGTCGACATCCCCGTCATCGCCGCGGGCGGCTTCTTCGACGGGCGCGGGCTCGTGGCCGCCCTGGCGTACGGCGCGGCCGGGATCGCCATGGGCACCCGCTTCCTGCTCACCAGCGACTCCCCGGTGCCCGACGAGGTCAAGAAGGCCTACCTGGGCGCCTCGGAGACGGTGGTCACCACCCACGTCGACGGGGTGCCGCACCGGGTGCTGCGCACGCCGTTCGTCGATTCGCTGCAGCGGACCAGGTTGCTGCGTGCCGTACGCAACGGGCTGAGGTTCAGGGCGGTCTCCGGGTTGTCGATCGCGGCGCTCGTGCGGGAGGGGCGGCGCATGAAGCACGGCCGCGACCTGACCTGGGCGCAGGTGCTGCAGGCGGGCAACACGCCGATGCTGCTGAAGGCGGCCATGGTCGACGGGCGCGCCGACCTCGGGGTGATGGCGAGCGGGCAGGTCGTCGGTGTGATCGACGACCTGCCGTCGTGCGCGGAGCTGATCGAGCGCGTCATGGCCGAGGCCGAACGGGCGCTGGCGCGGCTGCCGCGCTAGCGGCCTGGGGCTTCAGATCACCTTGATCCCCCGGTCGGCGAGGAGCGCCGCCGCCTGGGCCGGGCTGATCACCGCGCCGGAGAAGACCCGCAGCGTGGTGTCGTCGGGATGCCCGAGGTCGGCTCCGCGCAGGTCGGCTCGCTCGAAGACGGCGTTGATCATCCGTGCGCCGATGAGCCGGCAGTCGGCCAGCACCGCGTCGGTGAAGTCGCAGCCCGACAGGTCGCCGTCGTCGAAGCGCACGCCCGACAGCCGCGCGCCGCGGAAGGAGCAGCCGCCGAGGTTGGCCATCGTCAGGTTGCTGCGCTCGACGGCGAAGCCGGGGCCGCGCGAGCCGGTGAGCTTGGCGCCGATCATGCGACAGCCCGTGAAGGCGGCGTCGGTCAGCAGGGCGCCGCCGAACTCGGCCGACGACAGGTCGACGTCGGTGAAGCGGGCGTCGAGCAGGTCGGCGTCGCCGAAGCGCGGGCGCAGGCCGCCGCCGCCCTCGAAGACGGCGCTGTCGAGGTCGGCGCGGCGGAAGTCGGTCTGCTCCAGGACGCAGCCGAGGAACTGCGAGCCCGCCAGGGACGCGCCCCAGAATTCCGCGCGCGACAGGTCGCAGCCGCGGAAGAGATGGGGCTCGTCGGGCAGGTCGGTGAGGGAGGAGCCGGACAGGTCCTGGTCTACGAATTCCACCCGTGGATGCTAGAGGGTCCCTACGACAGTCCGGTGATGACTTCCGCCGCGGCCTGGCCGCACACCCGGGCCGAGCCGTACGTGGCGATGTGGACGGCGCCGAGGTCGCTGCGCTCGGGCAGGCCCATCTCGACCACGACCGACTCGGGGCGGGCGCACAGCAGGTGCTCGATCGCCTGGAGCTGCCACGGGTAGCGGTGGGCGTCGCGGGCGACTATCACCATGGGCCTGCCGTTGGTGGAGGAGAGCAGGTTCTCCAGCGCCGGGCCGTCGGCGCCCTGCAGGCGGGTGACGACGGTGCCGGGCATCAGCTTGGACAGCGGCTCGCCGACTCCCCACGGGGTCTTCTTGTCGATGGCGAGGTTCATCTCCGGCGACAGCTCGATCACGTGCGGGGCCGAGGTGATCGGCAGGACGGGCGCGGCGGACCTGCGGGTCACCTTGACGGCGCGGCGGGCGGCGTGCAGGCCGATCTCCTCGGCGCGGGGCGAGCCGGCCGAACGCACGCCACCGGCCGCCCAGGCGCCCAGCGCGGAGGTGCGGCGGGCGGCGTCGTGCAGCCTCTCCTCGGGGAGCCTGCCCTCGACGACCGCGTCGACGATGGCATTGCGGATGACGATGGCGCTGAGCTCGTCGGAGTTCTCCCCGCCCACGCAGATGGCGTCCGCGCCGGCGGCGATGGCCATGGCGGAGGCGCCGCCCAGGCCGTAGACGCTGGAGACGGCGGCCATCTCGATGCCGTCGGTGATGATCACGCCCTCGAAGCCGAGTTCCTCGCGCAGCAGCCTGGTCAGCACCTGGTGGCTCAGCGTCGCGGGCATCTCGGCGTCGACCTGAGGTACGAGCAGGTGGCCCGTCATGACCGTCTTGACCCCGGCCTCGATGGCGGCGCGGAAGGGCAGCAGGGCGCCCTCGAAGTCGTCGCCGACGACGGGCACGCTGTAGTGGGAGTCGACGGAGGTGTCGCCGTGGCCGGGGAAGTGCTTGGCGCAGGCGGCGACCCCGGCCGACTGCAGGCCGCGGATGAAGGCGGCGGCGTGCCGGGCGACCAGTCCGGGGTCGGCGCCGAAGGCCCGCAGGCCGATCACGGGGTTGTCGGGGTTGGAGTTGACGTCGGCCGAGGGCGCGAAGTCGACGTTCACCCCGACGCCGGCCAGGTCGGCGCCCAGGCCACAGGCGACCTCCTCGGTGAGCACGACGTCGTCGACCACGCCGAGCGCGTAGGGGCCGGGGCGGCTGCTGCCGGTGGCCACCTCCAGGCGGGTGACCTCGCCCGACTCCTCGTCCACGCCGACCAGCACGGCGGGGTTCTCAGCCCGCAGGGCGGCGGTCAGCTCGGCGACCTGGGCGAAGCCTGCGATGTTGCGGGTGAACAGCACGACTCCGGCCAGTCCGTCGCCCAGTCGTCGGCGCAGCCAGTCGGGCGGGGAGGTGCCCTGGAATCCGGGCAGCAGGACGGAGTCGGCAAGCCTTTTCAGGCCGCGGTCGCGCGTGGGCATGACCCGAAATCTAATAGGAAAGTTTCCTATTTGCTAGAGGCATTTTCAAACGTCAGAACGCTTGATTCCCTCACCTTCCGTGACGAACTCGGCGACAATCCGGACATTGGCCCCTGCCTTCTCGACAGAATCCACGACCCGGTACGAAACCCTGAAGTCAGAGGCCCCGGCCGTACCGGACACGTAGCCCCGGCGGCCGTCGAAGAACCTGATGTGCGGGTTGGCCGCCAGCACCGCCGGAGCGTCCGTGGAGGGCGGGCGGCTGGAGATCGAGCTGGTCACGAACTCGGCGCCGACGATCGGCGACTGCGGATCCAGGAAGTCGGCGCGCAGGTCGCTCGCCCAGTGGTTGTGCACGTCGCCGCTGAGCACGATCAGGCCGCCGGCCTTGGCGTCGAAGATGCGGCGGCGCTGCTCCTGGAAGCCGTCCCAGGCGTCCAGGCGGAGGTTGGGCGGGTTGCCCGGCACGAAGCGGCGGGCGAAGAAGAGCGGCTCCACCAGGACCTTCCAGCGCGCCGTACTGGTGCGCAGCCGTTCGAGCAGCCACTTCTCCTGGGCCGCGCCCAGCATGTCGCCCGGCACCCGGAACTGGCGCGAGTCCAGCACGATGAACTCGGCGTTCCGGCCGTAGACGCGGCGGCGGAACATCTGCAGCAGGTGGGCGTCGGGCTTCACCCGGATCGGCAGGTGCTCGTAGTAGGCCTGGTAGGCGCGGGCGCGGCGGCGGAAGAACGACGGCGCGCCCGTGTAGTTGTCGGCCACCTCGTGGTCGTCCCAGGTGGCCACCCACGGCGCGGCGGCATGCGCGGCCTGCAGATCCTTGTCGAGCTTGTAGCGGGTGTAGCGCAGCCGGTACTCGGCCAGCGTGTCGGCCTCGGAGGTGTTCGGCAGCGTGCGCACCGGATTGGCGGCCTGCGGCGACTCGTAGACGTAGTCGCCCACGAAGAAGATCACATCGGGCCGCTCGGCGGCCAGATGCCGGTAGGCGGTGTAGAAGCCGTGCTCGTAACGCTGGCAGTTGGCCACCGCGAAACGCACCGGCACGGCGGAGGCCGCGTCGGGAGCGGTGCGGGTCCTGCCCACCGGGCTGTGGTCGGAGCCGCTGCGGAAACGGTAGAAGTAGTCGGCGCCGGGACGAAGCCCGTCGACCCGCACGTGCACGCTGAAGGCCCAGCGGGGCTGGGCCTGCGTGACCCCCTCACGCACGATCCGGGTGAAGCGTTCGTCCTCGGCGACCTGCCACCGCACCTCGACCGCCCGGCTGGGTAGGCCGCCGGGCCTGGCGGGGTCGAGGGTCAGCGGGGCGGGCGCCAGCCTGGTCCAGATGACCACGCCGTCGGGCAGTGGTTCGCCCGACGCCACGCCCAGGGTGAAAGGGTTGGCCATGTGCCCTAGTTAAAGCAGTCCTGTGTGTCGAGTGCCAGGCCCATCTCCCGCACCTTCCCCTTGGAGTTCAGCAGGAACAGGTAGTAGGCCTTGGGATTGCCGGGGACTGACACCATCGGGAAGCCGGAGGCGGCGGTCTTGAGCTTGGGATAGGCCTTCTTCAGCTGGGCCTTCGTGGAGCCGAGCCCGATGCCCTCCGGCGTCTTGACGCCCTTCCAGGCGAAGATGCCCGCCACGCCCACGTTGCGCGAGATGTACAGGCCGACGCTGTCCTTGCCCGTCGGATGGGCCTTGAGGTCCCAGCCCGAGCAGCCGCCGCCCTCGCCCTTCATCTTGAGCACGATCCTCTTCGTGGCCTTGGCCTGCTTGAGGCTCATGCCGAGCTTGACCTTGCCGTAGCCGTACGGGCCGAAGGTCGTCGTCGCGGCCTGCGCGGAGGCAGGCGCCATCAGGGTCAGAGTGGTTCCCGCGGCAAGCGCCGCCACCAGGAGTTTCTTCACAGAGACTAAGAGTCGTCAGGGTGCGATTTGGTTCACAGGCGTTCGATGACGGTGACGTTGGCCTGGCCGCCGCCCTCGCACATCGTCTGCAGGCCGTACCTTCCGCCCGTGCGCTCCAGCTCGCACAGCAGCGAGGTCATCAGCCGCGCGCCGGTCGCGCCCAGCGGGTGGCCCAGTGCGATCGCGCCGCCGTTGGGGTTGACCCGCGCGGGGTCGGCGCCCGTCTCCTTGAGCCAGGCCAGCACGACGGAGGCGAAGGCCTCGTTGATCTCCACCACCGCGATGTCGGAGATGTCCAGCCCGGTCCTGGCCAGCGCGTGGGCGGTCGCCGGGATGGGCGCGGAGAGCATCATGATCGGGTCGTCGGCCCGCGCCGACAGGTGGTGGATGCGGGCACGCGGGGTCAGCCCGTGTTCCTGTACGGCACGCGGCGAGGCGACGAGCAGGGCCGCGGCGGCGTCGGAGAGCTGCGACGACAGGGCGGCGGTGAGCCTGCCGCCTTCGACGAGGGGCCTGAGCGAGGCCATCTTCTCCAGCGAGGTGTCGCGGCGCGGCCCCTCGTCGGTGGTGACTCCCTCGATGGGGGCGATCTCTCCGGCGAAGCGGCCCTCGTCGATCGCGCGTAACGCCCGCTGGTGGGACTCGAAGGAGTACTCCTCCATGTCCTGTCGGGATATCTCCCACTTCGCGGCGATCTGCTCCGCGCCGGCGAACTGCGAGACCTCGCGCGTGCCGTACCTCTGGGCCCAGCCCTTGGATCCGGCGAACGGGTTGTCGAAGCCGAGCTCGCGGCCGGCCAGCATGGCGTAGGAGATGGGCACCGTGCTCATGCTCTGCACTCCCCCGGCGACCACCAGATCGGCGGTGCCCGACAGCACGGCCTGCGCCGCGAAGTGCACGGCCTGCTGCGAGGAGCCGCACTGCCGGTCGACCGTCACCCCCGGCACGTGCTCGGGCAGTCCGGCCGCCAGCCAGCAGGTGCGGGCGATGTCGCCCGCCTGCGGGCCGACGGTGTCGACGCAGCCGAAGACCACGTCCTCGACGGCCGCGGGGTTGACGCCGGTGCGTTCCATCAGCGCGCTGAGCACGTGGGCGCCGAGGTCGGCGGGATGGATGGCCGACAGCCCGCCGCCACGGCGGCCGACGGGGGTACGGACGGCATCGACGATGTAGGCCTCTCTCATGTCCCAAGCGTAACAAGCGCTTGGTTGACGCGCATGACCTGCGCGAGTCGGTGAACAAGCGATTGTCCGAGGGCCCATAATGGGGAGGTGCCCACCAGAAAGAACGCCGGTCCCGCAGTGACCCCAGCGGCTTCCCGTCGTCCGCGGCCGTCGGGCGGATCCGCCTCAGAGCGCCGCGACCATCTCGTCAAGCTCGCCGCGGAGCTGTTCGCCCGCAAGGGCTTCCAGGCCACCACCGTCCGCCAGATCGCCGACGAGGCAGGCATCCTGTCCGGCAGCCTCTACCACCACTTCGACTCCAAGGAGACGATCGTCGACGAGGTGCTCTCCACCTTCCTCGACGACCTGGTGGCACGCTACCGCGCCGCGCTGGAGGTCGGAGGCACCCCACGCGAGGTGCTCTCCGAGATGGTGCGCATCGGCTTCAGCACCCTCGAGCCCCACCGCGCCGCGATCACCGTCATGCAGAACGACTGGAACTACCTCCTGTCGCTGCCCGGCGACCGCTTCGCCTACCTCATGAAGGCCGAGGAGGAGGTGGAGCGCATGTGGCTGGAGCAGATCAAGGCGGGCCAGGCGGCCGGCGAGTTCCGCCCCGACGTCGACCCCAAGCTCACCTACCGCATGATCCGCGACACCATCTGGGTGGCGGTGCGCTGGTTCCGCCCGGGCGGGCGCCTCAACACCACGGGCCTGGCCGAGCACTACATCACGATGCTCTTCGACGGCCTGGCCACGGGCGAGCGGACCTCCCAGCAGGGCTCATGAGCGTCGTCGACGCGGCCCGCCAGGCGCTTCGCCAGATCGCCGACGCCGACAAGGCCCCGGCGATGCAGGCCTACATGAAGTCCGACATGCCCTTCCTCGGGGTGCAGTCGGGTCCGCGCAAGCTCGCGCTGAAGGCCGTCTTCCTGGCCAACCGGCTCGGCGGGGCGCCCGAGTGGCGGCGCGCGGTGCTCGCCCTGTGGCGCGAGGCGGAGTTCCGCGAGGAACGCTACGCCGCGATCGAGCTCGCGGGCTTCCGCCTCTACCGCGACTTCCAGACGCTCTACACCGTGCCGATGTACGAAGAGATGATCGTCACCGGCGCGTGGTGGGACCTGGTCGACGAGCTGGCCACCCATCGCATGGGCCACCTGCTGGAGCGCTACCCCGACTCGATGCGCGCGACCATGCTCGAATGGGCGCACGACAAGAACCTGTGGAAGCGCCGCACCGCCATCCTGTCGCAGAACCGCTTCAAGGAGCAGACCGACACCGCGCTCCTGTACGCCTGCATCGAGCCGAGCCTGTCCGACAACGACTTCTTCGCCCGCAAGGCGATCGGCTGGGCGCTGCGAGAGTACGCCAAGGTCAACGCCCGCGAGGTCGTGCGCTACGTCACGGCCAAGGGAATCAGCGGCCTGAGCAGGCGCGAGGCCCTCAAGAACGTCGCGCAAGTCCCAGGATGACGTACGGCACGGCGGCCACCACGAACAGCTGCCACGACGACAGCCAGTGCGAGCCCAGGCCGTATCCGGCGTAGATCGCCAGCACCACCACCTCCGTACCGAAGCCCGACAACGAGGTCACCGTGGCCCGCGCGGTGTCCTCGATCCGTTCCTGCAGCCTCGCGTCAGCCGCCGTGACCGCCCACCGGAAGATCGCGAAGGCCGCCGCGATCGGCACGAACCCGACCGCGTGCTGCAGGATCGCGCCCAGCGCGAGCAGCAGGCCCGCCAGCACCAGCAGCGGGCGCTCCCATCGCAGGCCGCGCCCGGCCAGCCAGCCGCCGACCGCCTCACCGGCCGTGACCACGCCGATCAGCAGCGCCACGTCCGCGGGGCTCGCGCCCGACTCGTCGGCCAGCAGCGCCAGATACTCGTCGATGCCCGTGAGCCCGTAGACGAGCACCAGCAGGATCAGCGCCTGCCTGACCTTGCGGCTGTGCCGTACCTGACGCAGCCCGGCCGTGATGACGCGACGGACCGAGGGCTCCTCCTCGCCGTCGTCGTCGACCCTGCGGCTCTCCGGAAGCGACCAGCCGATGCCCGCCGTGACCAGCGGCATGAGCAGGCTCAGGATCCCCAGCAGGGGGTAGCCGCCGGCGGTGAGCGCCGGGGCGGCCAGCGCGGAGGCCAGCATGACGGCCATCGTGCTCGCCACCTCGGCCCGGCCGATCACCCTGGCGTAGTCGCGTTCCGCCTTCAGGTGGGCGAGTTCCTGGTAGACCAGCGCCTCCCACGCTCCGGAACGCAGCGCACTCGCCGCGCCCCAGCACACGAAACCTGCGGCGAACGCGGGATAGCCGGGGGCGAAGGTCCACAGGGCGTAGCAGGCCGTCATCAGCAGCGGCGAGCAGGCCATGAGCTTGCGCCGCGAGACCACGTCGGCCCAGACGCCGGAAGGGATCTCCAGGACGAACGACGTGATCGACCAGATGGCCAGCAGGGAGGAGATCTCGGCGGCGTTCAGCCCGTGATCGGCGAACAGCAGCGCGTAGACCGGATAGATGAGGATGAAGTCCTCGGTGAAGGCGTAGGCGTACAGCCTGCGCCTCAGGCGCGTTATGGATCAATGTCGGCGTCTCATGTTCGCGAGACTACCTCGTCCACAACGAATCCTGCACGGCCTTAACGAGCGCCAGGAGGTCGGGCGTCACCTGGTCGCGCAACCAGGCGACGCCGTAGGTCAGGCGCAGCTCGCCCGCCTCCAGCGGGACGTAGTGCACGTCGTCGCGGCGCAGGGTGCGGGCGACCAGCTGAGGGATCGGCAACAGGCCGGCACCCGCGGCGACCAGGTCGAGGGCGCCGGTGAAGTCGTCGAGGTCCTCGGCGATCGCGCGGTGGCGGCCGGGCAGGCGCTCGGCCAGCTTCGCCCACGCCCCGCCGGGCGGGCGGTTGCGCGGCAGGAGGATGTCGCGCCCGGCCAGCTGCTCGGGCCGCACCCCCTCGGCCACCGGGTCGGCGCCGGGCAGGGATGACCTCGGCGGGCGTAGGCCGGGCACGGACGGGCGTCCGCTTGGCGTGGACGTCCTCGCCGGGCGACCGCCGGGCATGGACGGGTGCCCGCCTGCCACAGGCACCCTCGGCGGGCGTCCGCCGCTTGGTTGCGCGAGCCGGTCGCCCGCCGGGACCGCCAGACGATCCAGCGCCACGTGGAACCGCGCCCCGGTCACGAAGCGCGCCGGGGCCGGGATCGCCATGATCGCGACAGACGCCTCCCCCGAGTCCAGCGCGGCGATCGCGGCGCCGCGACCCGCGTTGTGCAGCTCCACCACCACCGGCGGATGCGCGTTCGCCAGCCGCCTGGCGATGCGGGCGGCCAGCGGCCCGGCCAGCGATGGATAAGCCAAGTGAATGATCGGCCGCGCCAGCCGAGCAGCCTCCGACTCCAGGGCGTGCACGGAGTCCAGCACCTGCCGCGCGTGCTCCAGCAGCCCCTTACCCGCCGGCGTCAGCCGTACCTCGCGGGCATTACGCTCGAAAAGCCGTACGGCCAGCGCTTTCTCCAGCCGCGTGACGGCCTGGCTCATCGCCGGCTGCGACAGTCCCAGGTCGGCGGCGGCCCGCGAGAAGCTGAGCCGTTCGGCCACGCGGGCAAAACACCGGATCTCGCGAAGCATAAGCAGCACGAATGAATGATGCCTGGTTTCCGTCAAGGCTTGCAGGATGCGTCGCCATGAGAACCTTTCCCGCACCGCAGGACCCGTCGGCCTTGAGCAATCCCACCGGACACCAGGACCCGTCGGCCTTGAGCAATCCCACCGGACCGCAGGACCCGTCGGCCTTGAGGACCTTCCCCGCATCGACCGTGCTCGGCTACCCGCGCATCGGGCCCGACCGTGAGCTCAAGCGTGCCCTGGAGGCCTACTGGGACGGCCGCGCCGGTCGCGCCGACCTGGAGGCGACCGGCGCCGAGCTGCGGGCGCGGACCTGGCAGCGGCTCCACGCCCTCGGCCTCGACGGGCTGCCGTCGAACACCTTCTCCCTCTACGACCAGGTACTCGACACGATCGTGCTGCTCGGCGCCACCCCGGCACGCTACCTGGACGCCGACGACCCCTATTTCGCGATGGCACGAGGCACCGCCGACCTCGCCCCGCTGCGCATGACCAAGTGGTTCGACACCAACTACCACCACCTGGTGCCGGAGATCGGAGGCGACACCGTCTTCAAGCTCGACGCCTCCAAGCCGATCTCCGAGGTACGGCAGGCGCTGGAGCTGGGATTCGAGACGCGTCCCGTGATCTTGGGCCCGGTCACCTTCCTGCTGCTCGCCGGGGCGCTGGAGCGGCTCGACGAGGTGCTGGACTGCTACGAGGAACTGCTGGCGGCACTGGCCGCCGAAGGCGTGACCTGGGTGCAGCTGGACGAGCCCGCCCTGGTCGGTGACCGCACGCCGAGAGAGCTCGCGGCGGTCCGCGCGGCCTACGACCGGCTCGGCGCCCAGGCCGGACGGCCCGGGCTGCTGGTCGCCTCCTACTTCGGCGACCTGGGCGAGGCCTTCGGCGTGCTCGCCGCCACCCCCGTCGAGGCGATCGCCGTGGACCTGGTGCGCGGCGTCGTCCCGCCCCCGGCACCCGACAAGATCATCGTTGCCGGGGTGGTCTCCGGACGCGACATCTGGCGCACCCACACCGACCGCGCACTCGGACTGCTGCGCTCCGTCAAGGCCGCCCAGGTCGTGGTCTCCACCTCCTGCTCCCTGCAGCACGTGCCGTACACCGTCGCCGTCGAGACCTCCCTCGAACCCGGCCTGTGGGAACGGCTGGCGTTCGCCGAGGAGAAGGTCGCCGAGGTCGCCGCACTGTCCAGGCTCCTGACCACCGGCCGGCCCGGCAGCCCGCCCCCGGCCACCGCTGCCCCGGCCCCCCTGCCGCCCGTCGCCGCCCGCAGCCCCTACCCCGTACGCGCCGCCGCCCAGGCCGCCCACCTGGACCTGCCCCCGCTGCCCACCACCACGATCGGATCCTTCCCCCAGCTCGGCCAACTGCGCGCCGCCCGCGCCGCCGTCACCAGCGGATCGCTGGCCGAATCCGACTACGACAAGCTCGTCGAGCAGGAGATCGAGCACGCCATCCGGGTCCAGGAACGCCTCGGCCTCGACGTCCTCGTGCACGGCGAACCGGAACGCAACGACATGGTGCAGTACTTCGCCGAACACCTCGACGGCTTCGCCGTCACCCGGCACGGATGGGTCCAGTCGTACGGCTCGCGCTGCACGCGCCCGCCGATCATCCACGGCGACGTCAGCCGCCCGGCGCCGATCACCGTCAGGTGGGCGCGGTACGCGCAGTCTCTGACGGACAAACCCGTCAAGGGCATGCTCACCGGGCCCGTGACCATCGTGGCCTGGTCGTTCGACCGCGACGACCTCCCCCTCGCCGCCGTCACCCACCAGGTCGCCGCCGCCATCGCCGACGAGGTCGCCGACCTGGAGGCCGCGGGCATCTCGATCATCCAGGTCGACGAGCCCGCCCTTCGCGAACTGCTCCCCCTCCGAGCCGCCGACCAGCCCGCCTACCTGGAGTGGTCGGTCGCCGCCTACCGGCGGGCGACATCAGGCGTGTCCGACCGCACGCAGATCCACACACACCTGTGCTACTCGGACGCACAGGAGATCCTCTCCGCGATCGACGGCCTCGACGCCGACGTGACCACCATCGAATCGGCCCGCTCGGGAGCCCGCATCCTCGGCGGGGTCCAGGGCTTCGGCCGAGGTCTGGGGCCCGGCGTGTACGACATCCACTCCCCCCGGGTGCCGTCGGTCGAGGAGATCGCCGGGTCCCTGCGGGCGACCCTCGACGCGCTGCCGGCCGTACAGGTGTGGGTCAACCCCGACTGCGGGCTCAAGACGCGGACATACGCGCAGGTGGAGGCGGCGCTCGGGAACCTGGTGGAGGCGGCGCGGGAGGCACGGGCGGGCTTGTGAACCGCCTCCTAGGCATGGTCCTTGAGGGCAAGCGCTCCGCGCTTCTCGCCGGCGGGCTGTGACACCGGGGCTCCGCCCCGGACCCCGCACGGGGGGCTCCGCCCCCCGGCACCCCCCGCCCACCCGTGACGCACGTCCTGGGTCACCCGCCTGGATCCCACCCGGGTCAGCGGTCCTCGCGCTCCGCGCTCGGGCGTCCCGGCCTCGGCCCGGGCTGCGCCCGGGCAGCCCATGGTGGGGCGTGTCTTGGGGGAGGGCTTCTGGAGGGTTGGAGTGCCTGTCCTGCCCAGGATTCTTCACGTGTTGGCCCCATTGGCCAGAGATCGATCCAGGCCGCGTTTTCAAAGGGGCTTGAGGTTCACGCGTGGCGGTGCTCGATAGATAACGAAGTCTCCGGTAGTTGGTTCAACGACGAAGAAGAGCCACATACCCGAGACCTCGTGGCCAGCGTAGTGGCGGGGAGGCGGCATGACCTGACAGACCGGCAGTGGGCAGCCCTGTCGCGGCGGGCGCCGATCGGGGTGGCCGGTGAGGCGAGCGCCGGTGTACCCCTACCGCTCGGCCCCGGCAGCCGACGCTCGCCCGCCCCGCCGATCATCGACGTCCACCGCCAGCCCCGGCCATGCCTCCGCGAACCGGCCGAAGTCCTCCGCGAGCGGCGCCAGCTGCGCCCCTGCCAGAAACCGCACCGTCGTCCCCGTCCCTCCACCCCCGGCCAGGGGCTCCAGGCCGGTGACGGGGATGCCGTGCTCGTAGCGCTGACTCCAGGCCCCGTTGGCACGCCGGTTGGTGTGGACGAGCCACTCGCTGAGCGCGGCGACGACGGACATGCCGCGCCGCGCGTGCCCGTCGGGAAGCGTCTCGGCCCCGGGGTCGTCGAAGAAGCGCAGGTCCTTGGTGGCCATGATGGGTTTCCTCACCGGCCGTCCCCGCTCGTCGAGGCGGGTGTCGGTGCCTCGCCCCTGGTCGGCCACGGACACCGAGCCGTCGGCGTGAAGGGTGACGGTGCAGCGGCCGCCGCCGGTGCTCGCGGCCTCGTCGGCCGGGTAGGCGATCGTTTCGAGGATCAGGTGCAGCACGCCGCCGGGGGCGAACTCGGCCGGGTTCTCGCGGATGCGGGTGAGGTGGCCGAGGTCGACGTCGGCGGCCCAGTCGTGGGTGGTGTTTCGCCAGGCGGTTCGGGATGGTTCCACTCTCAGCACCCTAGGCGTGGCTTTTGGTCTCTTCGATCAAGTGGTGCGGAGATCCGGTCAGCCGGCCCAGGCTCCGCGCCCGGCCGCCTCCGAGGCGTACGTCTCGAACGGCTTGGGTGCGCGTCCCGTCACCCGCCGCACCACGTCCGTGGGCTGCGCGTCCCCCTGGTCGCGCAGTGCCGCGAACGCCTCGATCTCTCCCTTGACCTGCTCTTCCGGCATCCCGACGCCGGTCATCGCCGCCAGGTACGCCTCTGCGGAGCCGTCGAAGCGCACCTCGCGCCCCGCCGCCCGCGCGATGATCGCGGCCGCCTCTGCGAACGACAGCGCCCGCGGCCCGGTCACCTCGTAGCTCTCCCCCACGTGCCCGTCACGGGTGAGGGCCGCGACCGCGACAGCGGCGATGTCGCCCGCGTCGACGAACGGCTGCCGCAGCTCCCCCACCGGGACGGTGATGTGCCCGGCCAGCACCCCCTGCCGCAGGAAGCCCTCGTCGAAGTTCTGGTCGAACCACGACGGCCGCAGGATGGTCCACTGCGCCCCCGACTCGCGCACGGTGCGTTCGGCGGCGAGCAGGCGCTGGTCGCCCATCACCTCGATGCCGCCGCTCGACAGCAGGACGATGCGCCGCACCCCGCCTCGTACGGCCTGGCCGACCAGTTCGGGCTCGATCTCCTGGCCGTCGGGCGCCATGAGGAAGAGGGCTCCGATGTCTTCGAGGGCCGGGCGCCAGGTGGCGGCGTCGGTCCAGTCGAACGGGGTCGGGGTGTGTCTGGAGGCGACCCGTATGGGGTGGCCCCCGGCCTCGAGCTGGGCCGCCACCCGGCGGCCGATCGTTCCCGTCGCGCCCAGTACCAGAATCATGCCCCTTCACCTGCCCGGGAGCGGCGGAACATTCCTCAGCCCGCGGCGCGCTCCCCGGCGGGGCGGCGGCGCAGCGCGGGCTCGACGAGCGGGCGCGGCTTCCACACGCCGTCGGGCGGGTAGGTGTTGCTGCCGGGCGGGGCGATCTCGTCGATGCGGTCGAGCACGGCGTCGTCGAGCTCCAGCGCGGCCCCCTTCAGCAGCCCTTCGAGCTGCTCCATGGTGCGCGGGCCGGTGATCACCGAGGTGACGCCTGGGTGCGCCGCGGCGAAGGCGACGGCGAGTTCTGGCAGGGTGCACCCGATCTCGTCGGCCAGCGCGGCGAGCTTCTCGACGGCCTCGTACTTGGCCTGGTTGACCGGCAGCGAGGGGTCGAACCGCTGCGCCATCAGCTGGGCCCGGTGGGAGTCGGCGGTCACGCCCTTGCGGATCTTCCCGGTGAGGAAGCCTGAGGCCAGCGGGCTCCAGGTCAGCACGCCCATGCCGAGCCGCCGGCAGGTCGGCAGCACGTCGGCCTCGATGCCGCGGGCCAGGATGGAGTACGGCGGCTGCTCGGTGCGGAAGCGCATCAGCCCGCGCTGCGTGGCCACGTGGTAGGCCTCCACGATGTCCTCGGCGGGGAAGGTCGAGCACCCGAAGGCGCGGATCTTGCCGTCACGTACGAGGTCCGTCAGCGCGGAGAGGGTCTCCTCGATGTCTGTCGTGTGGTCGGGCCGGTGGATCTGGTACAGGTCGATCCAGTCGGTCTGGAGCCTGCGCAGGGAGTCCTCGACCTCGCGCACGATCCAGCGCCGCGAGTTGCCGCGGCGGTTGGGTCCCTCGCCCATCGGGAAGTGCACCTTGGTGGCCAGCACGACGTCGTCGCGCCTGCCCTGCAGCGCCTTGCCGACGATCTCCTCGCTCTCGCCGCTGGAGTACATGTCGGCGGTGTCGACGAAGTTGATGCCGGCGTCGAGCGCGGCGTGGATGATCCTGATGCTGTCGTCGTGGTCGGGGTTGCCGATGCTGCCGAACATCATGGCGCCCAGGCAGTGGACGCTGACCTCGATGCCCGTGCCACCCAGAACTCGATATCTCATGCTAGGCACCCTAGGAGTTAGAGTCGACTCTAGATCAAGCGGACAAGGAGCGGACGATGACCCTCAGCATCGGGCAGGTGGCGGAACGCACCGGCCTCAGCGTGCACACGCTCCGCTTCTACGAGCGCGAAGGGCTGCTGGCCAACCCGGTGAGGCGAGCCGCGGGCGGGCGGCGCCTCTACACCGAGGACGACGTCGGCTGGCTCGGCGTCTGCATCCGCCTGCGCTCGTCGGGCATGCCGCTGCCGGTGATCCGCGAATACACCGAGCTGGTACGGCAGGGCCCCGGCAACGAGAAGGAGCGCCTGGACCTGCTCAAGCGTCACCGCGAGCACGTGCTGGAGCAGCTCGCCGAGCTCAACGCGTGCCTCGAGGTGATCGAGCACAAGGTCGGCATCTACGAGGGCCGCCTGCCCGACTGCTAGGAGAGCAGCTTCACGATCTCCTGGGCGAGGGCGGTGGCGCTCTGCGGGTTCTGCCCGGTCGCCAGGCGCCCATCGACCACGACCTGCGGCTGCCACTCGGGCCCCGGCACGTGGGTCGCCCCGCGCTCGGTCAGCTTGTCGGCCAGCAGGAACGGCACCACGTCGGTGAGCCCGACGGCCTGCTCCTCCGCGTTGGTGAAGCCGGCCACGCGCTTGCCGTCCAGCAGGAAGGAGCCGTCGGACAGGGTCAGGTCCACGAGCGCGGCCGGGCCGTGGCAGACCGCGGCCACGACGCCGCCCGCCTCGTAGACGTCGCGCCCGGGGCGGGAGACGTCGGGGTTGGCGGGGAAGTCCCACATCGTGCCGTGCCCTCCGGCGTACAGCACGGCGTCGTAGCGTGAGGGGTCGACGTCGGCCAGGGCCGTGGTGTGCTCCAGGTCGAAGGCGGCCACGAACTCCCGCTGGGCGGCGTCGTCGGGGTCGTAGCCGTCCTGCGGCGCCACCCCGCCGGCCACGCTGGCGAGCTCCACCTCGTAGCCCGCCTCGCGGAACACCTGCCACGGGTGGGCCGCCTCGGAGACGTAGAACCCGGTCTTGCGCAGACCGGCGAGGTCGTCGTGGCTGGTGAGGACGATCAGAATGCGCTTGGTCATCCTTCGATCATGCCCCGCCCCGTCCCATGACCACCAATAACGACGCTCACGATTGGCTGACCCGCGACGCCGTACCAGGTCACTTCAGCGCTCCCGCGGTCAGGCCCGACTGGATCTGGCGCTGGAAGATCGTGTACACGATGAGCATCGGCAGGATCGCCAGCGTCAGCGCGGCGAACAGCGCCGACCAGTCCTGGTCGTAGCCCGCCGCCGTCGAGATGTCGGCGATCCCCTGCGTCAGCACCCACTTGTCCCGGTCCTGCAGCAGCACCAGCGGCTTCTGGTACTGGTTCCACTGCCCGAGCACGTTGAAGATGGTGATCGAGACTATGCCGGGCCGGGCCATCGGCAGCATGATCTGGAAGAAGATCCGCGTGTGCGAGGCCCCGTCGACCAGGGCCGCCTCCGCCACCGCCGTCGGCAGGGTGCGGAAGAACGCGGCGAGGAAGAACACCGTGAACGGCATCGAGTAGGCGATGTACACCAGGATCAGCCCGGCATGGGTGTTGAGCCCGATGTAGGGGCCGATGACCGGGATGGTGCCCATGTTCTGCACGACGAAGAACAGCGGCGTCAGCGCCAGGTAGATGGGAAAGGCCAGCCCGGAGACGAACAGCAGGTAGATGGCGCGGTTGCCGCGGAAGGGGTAACGCGCCAGCACGTAGGCGGCCATGGAGCCGAGCAGCATCGTGCCCAGCACGCCGAAGAAGACGACGATGACGCTGTTGAGCATGTACTGCCCGATGTGCGCCTGCTCCCAGGCTCTGGCGAAGTTGTCCCAGCGCAGCGTGGCCGGCAGCGACCAGGCGTCGCTGAAGATCTCGTCCTCGCTCTTGACCGAGGCGAGGAAGGTCCACACCAGCGGCACGATGATGAGCAGCGCCCAGACGGCCAGGGCGATGTGCATCAGGACGTTCAGGGGACCCAGGTGGTGTTTGCGAGACATCAGAACTCGATCCGTTCCCGCCGTGACAGGCGCAGCGACAGGACGGCGAAGCCGAGGACGAAGAAGAACATCACCACACCGAGCGCCGAGGCATAGCCGAACTGGAAGTACTGGAAGGCGTTGCGGTAGATCTCGGCCGCCATCACCGTGGTGGAGCGGTCGGGGCCTCCGTGCTGGTCGGTCATGACCCAGACGATGGCGAAGGCGTCCATGGCGATGATGCCGAGGTAGACCCAGGCCACCTGCACGGTGTCGCGCAGCAGCGGCAGGGTCACGCGGAAGAACATCGACATGCGGCCGGCGCCGTCGATCTGCGCCGCCTCGAACATCTCGCGCGGGATGGAGGCCAGCCCGGCGGAGAAGAGCACGACGTAGAAGCCGACCGCCTGCCAGATCAGGACCGCCATGACCGACCACAGGGCGATCGACGGGTTGGACAGGAAGCCGACCGGCTTGAGCCCGAGCGCCATGAGCGGGGCGTTGAGCATGCCGCTGTCGTCGGGCCTGAAGACCTGCTGGAACAGCACGGCGACGATGGTCACCGCGAGCACCTGGGGGAAGAAGAACAGCACGCGGTAGAACTTCGACCCCCAGACCCCGGTCCTGCCTCCGGCGCCGCCCACGTTGAGCAGGTAGGCGAAGACCAGGGCCAGGGCGATGGTGATCACCGGCAGCAGGGCCAGCAGCAGCGCGTTGTGCCCCACCGCCTTCCAGAAGACCCCGTCGCCCAGCAGCCGCCCGAAGTTCTCCAGCCCGATGAACTGGGGCGCGGCGTTGACGCCGCGCCAGTTCGTCATGGCGATGTAGAACGCCTGGGCGTACGGCGCGATGACGTAGACCAGGTAGAGCGTCACCGGGGCGACGAGGAAGGAGAAGATGAACAGTCGTCGTCTCATCAGGATCAGCGCTTGAATTTCTTGATGGAGGAGTCCTTCTTGATCTCTTCGGCCTTGGCCTGGATGCGCTCCAGGTACTTCTCGGGGGTGACGCCGCCGGTCATGAGCTGGCCGGTGGCGGCGATGGCCTCGTCCTTGAGCTGGGCGTACCAGCTCTGCCAGCGGTAGAAGACGGTGTTGGACCCGGCGGCGGCCACGGCGGCGGAGGCGCTCTTGACGCCGGGCGACAGTTCGAGGCCCTCGCCCGCGCCCTTGACCACCGAGACGGTGGCGACCATCTTGCTGAAGTCGCCGGCGGCCTTCTTCGACAACATCGCCCGAAGGTAGTCGACGCCGCCCTGGGTGTTGGCGGCCTTTGCCGGGACGATGAAGTTCTCGCCCGGCTGGGTGTGCAGCGTGCCGTACGGCAGCTTGTCGGAGCCGGTGACGTCGGGCACGGGGAACATGCCGTAGGCGAAGTCGGGCGGGGTGGTGGACTTCTGCTCGTTCTCCAGCCAGGAGCCCGACGGCAGCATGGCGACCTCGTACTTGTTCTGCGCGGTCTGCGTCTGCACGTGGTCGAGGCCGGCGGTGCCCTCCATGAGGTACTTGGCCCCGACCTCGGCCCAGCGTGTGGCCGCCTCCAGCATCGCGGGGGCCTTCCAGGCCCCGTCCTCGAGGTTGTCGATGTTGACCAGGACGTCGTTGCCGCCGATCTTGGCGGCCATGGTGAGGAGGATCTCGTAGAGGTACTGCGGGTGCTTGCCCGCGTAGGTGAAGGGCGCCATCTTGCCGGACTTCTTGATCGTCTCGCAGAGCGCGATGAAGTCGTCCCAGGTCTTGGGCGCGGCCCAGCCGTTGTCGGTGAAGGCCTTCTGGGAGTACCAGACGCCGAAGATGTAGTTCACATAGCCCAGGACGAAGAACTTGCCGTCGAAGGTGCCGAAGTTGATCACCGCCGGGTCGACGGTGTCCTTCACCTTGACGCTCTCGTCGTCCCAGCTGGGCATCTCCAGCAGCGGGCCGAGGTCGAGCAGCTGGCCGTCCTGGGCCAGGGCGCCGAAGTCCATGGCGTTGGCGCCGGAGTTGTCGATCACGTCGGGCGGGTTGCCTCCGGCGAAGCGCGGCTGCAGGACCTTGGTGATCTCCTTGGTGAA
This sequence comes from Nonomuraea soli, assembly GCF_013761175.1. Taxonomy (GTDB): domain Bacteria; phylum Actinomycetota; class Actinomycetes; order Streptosporangiales; family Streptosporangiaceae; genus Nonomuraea; species Nonomuraea soli. The sequence continues at coordinate 114,171 of NZ_JACDUR010000001.1, read as the reverse complement.
GTTGTGCTTGACCTCCACGTCGGGGAACTTGCTCTTGAAGAGCGGCTGGTGGATGTCGGTGGCGTACTGGTGGCCGAAGCCGCCGTCGAAGATCCACACTTCCAGCGCCTTCTTGGCCCCTGCCGCCTGGGTGGCGGGTGTCTGCTGCACGGGCGTGGCGCAGGCGGCCAAGGCTCCGGCGGCGGGGATCAACGCGGCGGCACGCAGCAGCTCGCGGCGGGAAACAGACATCAGGACCTCCTGATACGCCCGGCGTAGCGGGCTTCTAGTGCACGGTTGTGTTCGTCGCCGCCGGTGATGTTGGCGGACAGGTAGACGGGCGGGCTCTGGCCGAGCGCGATCAGGCGCTCGATGGTCTCGGTGACCATCAGCTGGGCGAGCAGGGCGCTGGTGATGGTGGAGACGGCGCCGTAACCGCCTCCGCCGGGCAGGTCGAGGATCGCGTCGCCGTACGGTGAACCGTTGTCGAGCACGACGTCGGCGAGGTCGAGCAGGCGCCGGCCGGACGGGTGGCGCGAGGTCATGGCGGTGCTGTGCTGGACCGAGGTAATCGCGATCAGCGGGTGGCCGCGCTCCTTGACCAGCGTGGCGAGTTCGACGACCGTGCCGTTGACGCCGGAGCTGGAGATCAGGACGAAGGCGTCCTGCGGGCGGACGGGCGCCAGCTCGTAGATCGTGTGGGCGATCGACGGGTCGCGTTCGAGTTCCGGGGTGAGCACGGAGGGCGGCTGCCCGCCGTACAGGACCAGGTCGCGGGGGGTCAGGCGGTTGCTGGGCACCAGGCCGCCCGCGCGGCCGGCGATCTCCATCGCGATGGCCTCGGAGTGGCCGGAGCCGAAGGCGTTGACGACGCCGTCGTCGCGCAGGCTCGTGACCAGCAGCGCGGCGGCCTGCCCGATCCGCTCGGCCTGTGTGCCCGCGACCTCCCGCGCGAGGTCCAGGACTCGTTCGGCATATCCCACGGTCATCTCTCCACCCGGTGACTCTCGACCGCCCGGATCGTCCGGGCGAAGGCCTGGCTGGTGCGTTCGTGCGTGCGTTGCGCGACGGCGACGTAGACGGCGTCGAGCACGAACAGCTGGGCGTGCGCGGCGGCCAGTCCGCCCAGGCGCAGCGGGGTCTCGGGCGATGCGGCCGTGGCCAGCAGCAGGTCGGCGACCTCGGCCACGGGCGAGCGGGCGAAGGAGGTGACCGCGACCGTGGTGGCGCCCTGGCTGCCGGCCTCGGCGAGCGCTTCGATGACCTCGCGGGTGCGGCCGCGGTGGCTGATGCCGAGCACGACGTCTCCGGCGGTGAGCAGGGCGGCGTCCGAGAGCGCCTCGTGCGCGTCGGAGGTGCTCCAGCACGGCAGGCCTATCCTGCGCAGCCGTCCGGCGAGCATGGCGGCGACGTTACCGCTGGTGGAGACGCCGACGAGGAGGATCTTGCGTGCTTCGACGACCAGGTCGGCCACCTGGCCGACGGTATCGGGGTCGACCTGGGCCGCGGTGTCCTGGATCAGGCGGGTGTCGGCGGCGGCCATGATCTTGATGGCGCTGTCGAGCGGATCGTCGGGGCCGATCGCGTGGCCCACGCCCGCGCCCCAGCCCGCCTGCGCGGCGCGGCCCGTCTCGGTGGCGAGCACCACACGCAGGTCGGCATAGCCCGCGAAACCGAACGCCCGGCAGAAGCGGGTGACGGTCGCGGGAGAACTGCCCGCACGCTCGGCCAAGGCGATGATCGTGGAGCGGGCCGCTTCGGCCGGATCCTCGAGGATGACCTCGCCGACCCGGCGTAACGCTTCCGGCAAACCGGGTAATTCGCTCTCGATCCGGCCAAGGGCACCAGGTGTCATGGAAATTTCCTTCCGAACACCGAACCTTGCGGCGAAAATTATTCTTGCAAGACGGTCACGTCAAGACCCAGAATCAGGACCGTGACAAAACCGTTCGTCGTCGGTGTCGACGCCGGGGCCACCTCCACCCGGGTCGCCGTCCACGCCCTCGACGGGACCAGGCTGGGGTACGGCACAGCGGGGCCCGGCAACCCTTCCGCACACGGCCTGGCCAAGGCCAGTGCCGCCATCGGCGACGCCCTTGACCTGGCGCTCACCGGAGTCGACGCCGCCCAGGTGCGCGGCTCGCTGGCGGGTGTCGCCGGCCAGGCCGACGCCCTGCACGAGTCGCTTTCGGCCATCTGGAGCCGTCACGGCATCCCGCAGGCGCCCACCCTGATCGGGGATGTGCCCATCGCCTTCGCGGCGGGCTCGTCCGCCCCCGACGGCTCGCTGCTGCTGTCAGGGACCGGGGCGGTGGCCGCGCGCATCGCCGGCAGGGAACTCGACGCGCTCGCCGACGGGCTCGGCTGGCTGCTCGGCGACCACGGCTCGGGATTCTGGATCGGCCGCGCGGGAGCGAAGGCGGCCGTGCACTGCCTTGACAGGGGCCAGCCGGCCGGCCTGCTCGTCGAGCTGGTCGTCACCCACTTCCTGGGCGAGCAGGAGTGGCCGTCCGACCGTGCGAAGGTCGACCGCATCGTCCGGCTCGCGCAGGCCGACCACATGCGGCTGGCCGCCGTCTCGCGGCTGGTCTGCCAGGCGGCCGAGGCGGGTGACGCCATGGCCGCCTCCATCGTGGAGGAGGCGGCCGATCATCTGGTCGCCACGGTGGGCCGGGTGCACCACTCGGGCCCGATCGTCCTGGCGGGCAGCGTGCTGACCAGCGAGGGCCCGGTCCGCAGGTCCGTGCTCGACCGGCTGGCGGGCACCGAGGTGTCGACGGCCCGCGACGGCGCGGGCGCGGCGGCCTGGCTCGCGGCGCTCCGGCTCGACCCCGACGCCCCGCACGAGGCGTTCACCTCGGGGTGAGGCGCACCACCAGGCCGGATGGCCGCCCCTGGCCGCGCCGGGTCAGCCCTCCTTGAAGGCGACCTTCCTGAAGAACCTGAACTGCTTGTCGGCCCCGCCCTCCAGATGGAACCAGGGCCAGTCGGTGGCGCGGTCGCCGATCCGGTCGAACTGACGGGCGGCCGAGGCGTAGTCGTCGGCGATGCAGAAGATCAGGGCCATGGCGTTCTCCACGACGATCCAGCCGGGGTCGCGGTGCCCCTCGTACGAGTGCACCTTGGCGGCGATCTCGCGCAGCGTCTCGCGGGTCTCGTCGTTGTCGAGCGCCGAACGGCCGTGGGCGATCCACGTCTCGATGTGGGCGTCGATCATCAGGTGCGGCAGCGGGGCGTCGCGGGCGAACGTCCACATCTCCTCGTCGCTGCCGAACCACTTGCCGCACAGGTACTGCAGCATGCTCTCGTGGGCGGCCCGGTGCGCCGGGTGGCGGGTCACGACGTTGCGGAAACGCCGCTCGGCCTCCTCCCGCCCCACCTGGCTGCCGCGGGCGGAGGTGACCAGCGTCGCCCAGGCCTCGGTGTCGCCGGGGTCACGCTCGACGACCTGGTCCAGGCAGTTCTCGGCGATCTCCAGCCTGCGGTGGAACTCCCTGGACCGCTCGGGTGAGGTCTCCGACGCCCGGCCGCCGCCTCGCGCGTCCCACGCCCAGTCGACGCCGTGCACGCCCTTGACCAGCAGGGGCAGCGTGGAGTCCGGCTCGGCGGCGATCCACTCGTCGATCCACTCCTGCAGGCCGTCGACCCCGGCGCAGATGCCCAGGTAGAAGGCGCGGTCGTCGGGGTGGTGCACGGCCGCGAGCAGGGTGGCGGCGGTGTGCCTGTCGCGTCTGGTCAGGGCGTCGCGGAGCCGGGCCGCCGTGCGATCGCCACAGGTGGGATCCACGATCGACTTCTTGCTCCAGAACGCCATGATGACCGCCTCCGCAACCCGTGTTCCGGCTGCACAAGGTACCGACGAGCCGATCATTTGTCCTGAAATCTCGCCCTTACACCCGTCGGTCAGGGCATGACCGCCCCCGACGCCACGCCGAGCCTGGCCAGGTGGGACGGCAGGCGGCGCAGGAAGTCGGTGTAGTCGTCGCCGGCGCTCCCCCAGGCCACCTCCGCGAAGGCGCAGAGCCGGGGGAAGGCCATGCGCTCCACCGCCTCGGGGTCGGGCATGTACTCGGTCCACAACTGGCACTGCACGCCGAGGATGCCGTCGGGCGGTTCGAAGCCGTACACCTGGCGCAGCGTGAGCACGCGGCCGTTGGCGCCCGGCTCGCCGGGCCAGGGCGCGTAGTCGAGGTAGGTGCGCTCGTGCGGGGCGTAGATCACCTCGCGGTCGCCGGGCAGCGACTCCTCCAGCCAGACCATGGCGGCGGCGCCGGGCGGGCCGTCGTCGCGCTCGTACCAGTAGACGAGCCGTTTGCCCGGCACCTTCAGCCGCGACAGGAACCAGCCCCGCGCCTGGCCGGGTTCCAGCCCGCGCGGGTTGCCCTCCCACTCCTCGGTCGGGCACTCGTCGCCGCCGATGTGCACGTAGGGGCCGGGGAAGAGCTCGCTCACCTCGTCGAGCACGTCCTGGCAGAAGGCGATGGTGCGCTCGTCGAGGCTGAAGACGTGCTTGCTGATGCCCGGCACGTCCCAGACCGGCAGCTGGCGGGCCGGGTCGTTGCCGAGCCACGGGTAGGCGGCGATGGCGGCCTGGGCGTGGCCCGGCATCTCGATCTCGGGCACGATCGTGACGAACCGCTCGGCGGCGTAGGCGACGATCTCGCGGATGTCGTCGTGGGTGTAGTGCTCGCCGCTGACCTCGGTCAGGCGCGGATACCTCTCGACGTGCAGCCGCCAGCCCTGGTCGTCGGTCAGATGCAGGTGCAGGACGTTCATGCGGTGGACGGCCAGCAGGTCGATCAGCTTGAGCACGAACTCCTTGGGCATGAAGTGCCGCGCCACGTCGAGCATCACGCCGCGCCAGCCGTACCGTGGACGGTCCTCGATCGTGCCGATGCCCGTGGTCCTGGCCAGGGTGCCGAGGGCGTAGAAACGTCCGGCCGGGCCGCCGGCGGTGACCAGCGTGTGCTCGGGGGTGATGGTGAGGCGGTAGCCCTCGGGGCCGAGGCCGGGATCGTCGGGCTCGTGCCGTACCTCTCCCCTGCGTCCTGGGCTCAGGTCCTGGTGGTGCGCCTTGGGGATCATCCCTTCACCGCCCCTGCCGTCATGCCGGCGCCGACGCGGCGCTGCAGGAACAGGAAGAGCACCAGCGCGGGCAGGGCGAACATGGTCGCCGCGGCCATGGTGGCGCCCCAGTCGGTGCCGAAGACGTCGCGGAAGGACGACAGCCAGACCGGCAGGGTGCGGTTGGCCTGATCCTTGATGATCAGCACGTTCACGAAGGCGAACTCGTTCCAGGCGGTGATGAAGCCGAACAGGGAGGTGGCCATCAGACCGGGCGCGAGCAGCGGGAAGACGATGCGCCTGAAGGCGACGGCGCGGGTGCAGCCGTCGACCAGTGCCGCCTCCTCCAGGTCGGCGGGGATCGCCTGCAGGAAGCCGCGCAGGGTCACGATGGTGAACGGCAGGGTGATCATGAAGTAGACGCCCGTGAGCATCAGCAGCGAGTCGAGCAGGTCGGTGTCGCGGGCGATGATGAACATCGGCACCAGCAGCGCCTCCCAGGGCGCCATCTGGGCGGCGAAGACGGCGACGATGAACGGCCCCTTGCCGCGCCAGCGCATCCGGCTGACCGCGAAGGCCGCCAGCAACGCCACGATCAGGGCCAGGAGTACGGCTCCCGCGGTGACGAGCAGGCTGTTGGCCCAGAAGCGCCAGAAGCCCTCGGCGCCCATCGCGGTCTCGAAGTGCTGGAGCGTCGGGCTCAGCGGGAACAGTGACGGCGTCTCGGCCTGGATGTCCTTCGTCGGCTTGAAGGCGGTGATCACCATCCAGTAGACCGGGAAGATCATCACGACGAAGGTGACGGCCGCGGCGGTGTTGAGCGCGACTCTTCTCATGCGGCGGCCTCCTGCTTCAGCATGCGGCGCAGGTTCGTGATCAGGGCGAAGGCGAGGATGACCACCGTCAGCATGGCCACGGCCGAACCCATGTCGTACCGGTGCAACACGCGGGCGATCTTGAACGCGTAGACGGGCAGCGTGGTCGTCGCCCCGTCGGGCCCGCCCTGGCTCAGCACCCAGATCTGCGGGAAACACTTGAAGACCCAGATGATCTCCAGCGAGGTGATCAGGGCGAACAGCGGGCGCAGGATCGGGAAGGTCACCTTCCAGAAGATCTGCCAGCCCGTGCCGCCGTCGATGCGCGCCGACTCGTACAGCTCGTTCGGGATCGTCGTCAGGCCCGCGTACAGCGTGAGCGCCACGAACGGGATCGACTGCCACACCACGAGGATCACCAGCACCGCGAACATCGCCACCGGATCGGCGAACCACGCGAATCCCTGGATCCCCAGCAGCCAGTTGACGATGCCCAGCTCCGACTGGAACAGCCACTGGAAGATCGTCGTCGCCGCGATCACCGGCGTCGCCCAGGCCAGCGCCAGCGCCGACATCAGCAGCAGCCTGGCCCGCTTGCCCAGGCGCGCGAGCATCAGGCCGATGCCGGTGCCCAGGACGACGATGAGGACGACGTTGACGGCCGTCCAGACGAACGTGCGCAGGACCACCTGCCAGAACTCCTCCTTGGCCAGGAGCTCCCGGTAGTTGTCGAAGCCGACCAGCTCCGCCCCGCCCCTGATCAGCTCGCCCATGCGGAAGTGCTGGAAGGAGATGAGGGCGGCCTTGAGGAGGGGGTAGAGGAGAAGGAAGATCCCGCCGGCCACGGCGGGGGCGATGAGGAGGTAGGGCCAGGGATTGGCGCGGCGGCGCGCCGCCGCGGGCGGGCGGTGCTGGCCGCGCCTGGGCGGGGCCTGGGTCGTGAGGGTCACGGAGGTTCCTCGGGGGTGAATCGGACGCCCCGCCGTCCCCTCACGAGGTACGGCGGGGCTGGTCGGTCAGGAGCCGCTGTTGAGGGTGTCGGTGATCGACTGCGAGACCTTCTTGGCCTCGGCCGCCGGGTCGCCGCCGGTCAGGACGGCCGTCATGTACTGCTTGATCACCGTGGTCGCCTCCACGGCCGCCCAGTTGGGCGTGTTCGGCGTCGCCCGGCCGTTGGCCGCGCCCGCCGCCATCGCGGCGGTGCCCTCGTCACCCGACAGAACGCCGGCGAGCGAGGTCCTGTTGGGCACGAAGCTCATGGCCTTGGCCAGCTCGGTCTGGAACTTCTCGCCGGCCAGCGCCTTGACCACCTCGTAGGCGGCGTCGTGGTTCTTGGACGCCTCGGGGATGATCAGGTCGGAACCGCCGGTGAAGACGGCGCCCGGCTTGTCGGCCGTCTTGCCGGGGATGGTGAAGAATCCGATCTTGTCCTTCATCCCCGGCTCGACCTCGAGCACCCGGGCGGCGATGCCGGGCACGCCGATGATCTGCGCGACCTTGCCCTGCGCGAAGACCTCGTGCTGCGGCGGGTTGGCCTCGTCGGCGTCCTTGGGACCCTTGCCGAGCGCCTGGAGCTTCTTGTAGAAGTCGAGCCCCGCCAGCGCCTGCGGGCTGTCGAGCGCGCCGACCCACTTGCCGCCCTGCTGGACGGCGAAGTCGCCGCCCTCGTCCCAGATGAAGCCCGCCAGCGCGTACCAGGTCTGCCCGGTGAGGTAGATGCCCTGGTTGCCGCCCTTGTTGAGCTTCTCGGTGGCCGCGACCCACTCGTCGCGGGTCTTGGGGATCGCGGTGTCTCCCCACAGGTCCTTGTTGTAGACGACGACGCGGTTGGCCGCGTACCACGGGATGCCGTACTGCTTGCCGTCGATCTGGCCGGGCTGGGCCAGGCCGGGCAGCCAGTCGGAGCCCTGCAGGTCGGCGGTCTTGTCGGTCAGGTCCTTCACGCCGCCGCTGGCGGAGTACTGCGCGACCTGGGTGTTGCCGACCTCGATCACGTCGGGGGCGTCGGTGCTGGCCAGGGCGGCGGTGACACGCTCCCCGATGCCGTCCCAGGCCTGGATCTGGATGTCGAGGTCGATGCCGGCATGGGCGGCCTCGTACTCCTTCTCGAAGCTGCCGAGCAGCTCCTTGGTGACGCTGCCGTCCATGATCCAGACGACGAGCTTGGCTGGGGCCTGGGCGGAGGGCGAGCCGCCGGTGGCGGCGCTGGGGGCCGGGTCCGGCGTGGAACCGCAGGCGGTCAGGGCGAATACGGCCGCTAGGGCCAGGAACCGGTGCTTCATGAAGCGCTCCCGGGAACGGTGTCGACGAAGGTGGTGTTGGCCGCGCGGTAGCCGGCGACGCGGGTCAGGACCTCGGCGGGCGGGACGACCTCGTTCTGGGCGTGGTAGACCCAGTCGACCTGCTGCCGGTAGGTACGCGGCGTGGTGGCGCCCTGCAGATCGATGAACCACTGGTTGAACATGATCCACATGGGCGTCTCGGGGTAGTAGATGCCGCCGTGCTCGGCGAACAGGCGGCCGTCGATGTAGTAGCGGATGGTGCCTCCGGAGACCTGGATGACCAGGTCGTGCCAGCCGGCGAAGCTCACCCGCTCGGCGGTGTGGGTGTTGACGGCCTGCCAGGGGTCGGCCTGGTAGGTCTCCCACGAGGTGGCGTACATGATGTTCGAGGGCTCGCCCCAGCCGCCGTTGGGCAGGTACTCGAAGTCCAGCTCGCCGTAGTTGGGGTCGAGGTTGGAGTTGAGCGGGGTGATGGTGAAGAAGGTCTGCACGATGTGCTCGCCGTCGGGGACGCCGCTGACCGGGGCGTCGCTGAAGTTCACTCGGGCGGCGTAGGTGCCCTCGAAGAACTTGCGGTTGCTCGTCGACAGCTCGGTCTGCACCGTGCCGGAGCCGGTGCCGTTGGTCGACGACTCCAGGGTCAGCAGGCCGCCGGGGAAGGTGACGGCCGAGGGCGACCAGGTCGCGCCGGGCACGCCGGGGCCTCCGCTGCTGGAGCGCACGGTCCAGCCGCGCTGGGCCAGCCGGGCGTCGCCGGAGCCGGTGTAGGAGAAGTCGTCGAAGAGCTTGCCTCCGGGCTGGCCGGTCGGGGTGACCGTGGGTGAGGGCGACGATGACGGCGACGGCTCGCCGCCGCCGGGCGGGGTGCCCCAGGCGAGCTGGCCGCCCACGTAGACGGCGACCTTGCTCCAGTCGGTGTAGGAGGTCACGGCGCCGTAGGAATGGTCGTCGCTCTGGGTGAAGTTCTGCCAGTCGGCCCGGTAGAAGCGCAGCTGCATGTCGCTGGTGTTGGCTCCGGGTGCGAGCGTGCCCGAGGTGAAGCCCACCTCCAGGTACTGCTTGCCGCCCGCCAGCCCGGTGAAGGAGCCGGTGATCGTGGAGCAGCTCACGACCGCCCACGAGCAGGCGAAGCGGTAGGTCTCCGTGCCGGTCAGGTAGTAGCGGATCTTCACCTGGCTGAGCTGCACGGCGGACGAGCCGTCGTTGAAGAGCTTGAACCAGGGCTCGGCCTGCGGGGTGGTGGCCCCGGTCGAGCTGTTCCTGTACTGCAGGCGCAGGCCGGGAGCCGCGCTGGCGTGGGCCACGCCGACGAGTCCGACCACGAGGGCTAAGGCGGCAACGATCTTCCAGACGTGTTTGAACATGGCGAAGCTCCTTGGGGGGTGAAAAGGAGAGTCAGGCGCCGCGGCGGATGCGGCCCGCGTAGCGGGCCTCGAGTGCGAGGTTGTGCGCGTCGCCCTCGGGCACGTTGGCCGAGAGGTAGATCGGCGGGACCTTGCCGGCGTCGAGCTGCTCGCGCACGACGCGGGTCACGACGAGCTGGGCCAGCAAGGCGGAGGTGACGGTGGAGACGGCGCCGTAGGCGCCGCCGTCGGGCAGGGGCAGTACGGCGTCGCCGTACGGGGCCAGGTTGTCGAGGACGACGTCGGCCAGGTCGCACAGCTTGCGTCCCGAGGGGTGGCGGGAGGTGCTGGCGTTGCTGTGCTGGAGCGAGGTGATGGCGATCAGGTCGTGGCCGCGTTCCTTGATCTGGGTGGCGAGCTCGACCACGACGCCGTTGACGCCGGAGTTGGAGATGATCACGAACAGGTCGTGCTCGTGGATGGGGGCGGCGTCGAGGATCTGGTGGGCGACGGCAGGATCCCGTTCGAGGTCGTAGCGTTCGAGCTCGGAGCGGGCCGCGGTGCCGTACAGGTGGATGTCACGCAGGGCGAGGCGGTTGGTCGGCACCAGCCCTCCGGCTCGGCCGGCGATCTCCATCGCGATCGCCTCTGAGTGGCCGGAGCCGAAGGCCTGGATGACGCCGCCGTTGTCGAGGGCCTTGCCGACGAGTGTCGCGGCCTGCTCGACGGGCTGGTCAGCCAGCGGGTCGATCAGGCTCTTCAGGTGTTCGAGGTAGTTCATAGCGGTGACCGGTGACGGCTCTCACCGTCAGGTCGAACGCCTCCTTCGTCCGTTCGTAGGTGCGTTGCGCGACCGCGACGTAGACCACGTCGAGGACGAGCAGCTGGGAGTGGATCGCGGCGAACCCGTCGGCGCGGAAGGTGGTCTCGCGTGCCGCGCTGGTCAGCACGAGCTCGGCCACCTCGGCCAGGGGTGAGCGGGGGTGCGAGGTGACGGCGACGGTGATCGCGCCGTGGCTGCCCGCCTCGGCGAGCACCTCGATGACCTCGCGGGTGCGGCCGCTGTGGGAGATGCCGATGGCCACGTCGCCGTCGTCGAGCAGGGCGGCGTCGGTGAGCGCGCTGTGCGCGTCGGACCTGCTCCAGGTGGGCACGCCCATACGCTGGAGCCGGTACTCCATCTCTCCGGCGACCGCGGCGCTGCTGGCGACGCCGAACAGCAGCACCCTGCGAGCCCTGGAGATCGCCTGCGCCACCTTCTCCACCGTGCCCAGGTCGAGCTGGGCGGCGGTCTCCTGGATCAGCCTGATGTCGCTGTTGGAGACCACGCCGAGCACCTTGTCGAGCCCGTCGTCGGGCCGGATCTCCTGCCCTATGTCGGTGGCCCACTGCTGGCGGGCGGCCCGTCCTGTCTCGGTGGCGATGGTGACGCGGAGTTCGGCGTAGCCGCTGAAGCCCAGGGCCCGGCAGAACCGGGTGATCGTGGCCGTCGAGGTGCCGGAGCGCTCGGCCAGGTCGACGATGGTCATCCTGGCGGCCTCGGCCGGGTCTTCCAGGATCACCTCCGCGACCTTGCGCAGCGCTTCGGGCAGTTCGCCCTGTTCGGCCCGTATCCGGGACAGTAGTTCCACGTCGTCCTCCTTGATGGTGAAAATTATGCTCACCATCTAGCGCGGTCAAGGGTTATGGCCAATAATTTTTGACATGGCAGTGGTAATCGGCGTGGACGCCGGAGGCACATCATCTCGCGCGGTCGTCGCCACGCTCGACGGTCACGTGGTCGGCCACGCGCGCGCGGGGTGCGGCAACCCGGCAGCGGTGTCGGCATCTCATGCTTATGCGCAGCTCAAGGCCGCGATAGACGGCGCTCTGGCGGGTGTCGATCGCGGAGGTGTCGTGGCGGCGACGATCGGCCTGGCCGGCATCGAGGCGGTCACCGCCGAGCTCGAAGCGCTCTTCCCGGTGCCCCCGCAGGTCGTCGGCGACGTGGTGGTGGCCCTGGCGGCGGGGACGCCCGACCCCTCGGGCACCGTACTGATCGCCGGCACGGGCGCCATCGCGGCAAAAATTATTGACCACACGATCGTCGGCACCGCCGACGGGTTCGGCTGGCAACTCGGCGACGAGGGCTCGGCCTTCTGGCTCGGCCGCCAGGCGGCCCGCTCGGCCGTGCGGGCGAGGCCGGGACTCCTGACCGAGCTGGTGCTCAAGCACCTCGGCGCACACGATCACGAGCAGGTGGCGGTGATCGCCCAGGCCGCGCCGCCGCTGGCGCTGGCCGAGCTGGCGCCCCTGGTCAGCCAGGCGTGCGAGGAGGGCGACCCGGCCGCCGCGGAGATCGTCGAGCGTGGCGCGGCGCTGCTGGCCAGGACCTTCCACGAGGTGCACGAGCCGGGAACGCCCGCGGTGCTGGCGGGCAGCGTGCTGACGAACGACGGCCCGGTGCGCCGGGCCGTACGGGAGCTGCTGGCGCCCAGTGCCCCGGTGACGGCGGGCCCGGGCGAGGCGGCGGCCGCCTGGCTCGCGGCCCGGACGGTGTCACCCGAGGCGCCGCACCGGGCGTTCCTGCCCTCCTGACCGGCTTCAGGTCATTTCGAGCAGGGCTGCGCTGCCGTAGGAGCCGCCGAAGCCGGTGACCAGTGCCAGGCTCCTGCCTCCGCGCAGCTCCCGCACGGCCTGGGCGACGTTGTTGAGTCCGTGCACGTACCCCTCGCTGAGCAGCCCGCCGTGCGGGTTGACCCAGGCGTGCGCGCGCTCCATCAGATAGGGCCCCGGCTCGCCGGTGATCCCGAAGTCGGTCAGCTGCTTGGGCACCAGCCAGGAGTAGGCGTCGTAGAGCAGCGCGGCGTCCACGTCGCGCGGTCTGGCGCCCGAGCGTTCCCACAACTCGGGAGCCAGGTACTGCGAGAACACGGCGGTCACGTCGGGAGCCCGGTCCATGGCCGAGCAGCCGGGCCCGCCGCCGCGCACGACGGTCCTGATGCGGGGCCCGCCGAGCACGCCGCTGACCAGCAGCGCGACCGCGCCGTCGCTCTCCTGGCAGCAGTCCGCCGTGCGCAGCGGCGTGCTGACGTACGGCTTGGCCAGATAGTCGCCGAGGCCGAGAGCCTCCCTGCGCTGGGCGCGCGGATTGCCCGCCGCGTTCTCGCGCGACTGCGCCACCACGGCGTGCAGGTGTTCCTCCGTCAGCCCGGCGTCGTGCAGGTAGCGGGTGGCGGCCAGGGCGAACATCGAGATCGGGCCGGCCATGCCGTACCTGCGGGTGAAGTCGTCGTGGTGGGTGGGCACGGTGTTCATGCGCTGCCCGGAGCGGCCGTTCAGGGCTCGATAGATCAGGACGTGGCGTGCCGTGCCGCTGGAGACGAGCATGGCCGCCTCGCCCAGGATCGACGCCGCCTGGGTCCCGCCGCCCCAGATGTCGTTGTGCCAGCCCAGGCGCTCGATCCCCAGCGCCCGCGCGACCTGCACGACCGGCACCGAGTCGCCGAGGTGGTAGCTGAGCAGCCCGTCGACCTCGCCGGGCGCGATCCCCGCGTCGGCGCACGCCTCCCGGCACGCCTGGACCGCCTGCGACAACACGCTGCGTCCCGACTGCCTGGTGAGCGCGGTCATCCCGATGCCGGCGACGGCTGCCATGTCTCTCCCCGGACGCTGGACGCCCGGCCGAGGCGGGGCGCGATCCGCCCCGGCCGGACGGTTGCCGCACATCGTAACACAAGCGCTTGCTCGGTTTGGATAGTGCTAGTATCCACCGATGCGCATGTCCGAGCTGAGCTCCAGATCCGGCCTGGCCATCGCCACGATCAAGTACTACCTGCGCGAAGGCCTGCTCCCCCAGGGCCGCCCGCTCGCCGCCACCCGCGCCGACTACGACGAGTCACACCTGCGCCGCCTGCGCCTCATCCGGGCGCTGCTCGAAGTGGGCAGGCTGCCCATCGCCTCGATCAAGCAGATCATCTCCGCCGTCGATGACGACAGCCTGCCCACCCACGTCATGCTCGGCGTCGCCCGCCACGCCCTGTCGGCCGCCGTCGCACCCGAGCCGGGCGACGACTGGAGCGAGGCAGAACACGACGCGGAACGCCTGATCGCCGCCCAAGGCTGGCGGATCGGCCGGCGCGCGCCCGCCCGCGCCGAGCTGGTGCAGACCCTGCACCGCCTCAGGCAACTGGAGCTCTCCACCGACCTGGGCCACCACGCCGAGCTGGCCCACCGTCTGGTCACCGAGATCGAGATCCCGTCCGTGACCCCCGACGGGCCGCGCGACAGCACCGTCGAGTCGGTCGTGCTCGGCACGGTGTTGTACGGCAAGGCCTTCGACGCCCTGCGCCGCCTGGCGCGGGAAGCGGCGGAGGCCGAGGTCAGTCTCTCAACTGCACCGGACGCTTGAGGAGCCACAACGCCGCCCGCTGCAGCAGGGTGCGGTGGATCTCGTTGTCGTAGGAGCGCGTGTCGTGACCGAGCGCGTCGTAGAACACCCGCCCGCGCCGCACCGGCCGTGCCCAGATCAGCGGCTGGCCGTTGGCGCTGGCGAGCGGTTTGACGTCGGGCATCACGCGCAGGTCGCTGTAGACCTCGTCGACCAGGTCGAAGTCGCGCAACCCCGCCACCACCTCGTGATCGCCCGTGACGCGCACCGAGGCCCAGCCGAGCGGCGGATGGTGCGAACGATCCCACTCCCAGCTCGCGCCGACCACCCTCGGCCAGCCCTGCCAGTCGTCGAAGCAGATCGACGCCGCGTGCATGCACAGCAGGCCGCCGCCGCGGTCGAGATGGTCGAGCAGGGTGGTGCGGGCCTGGGCGGGAAGCCGGAACCCCCACTCGTCCCGCTGGTCGGCGAAGCGCTCCAGGCCCATCTGCCAGCGCAGCGCGTTGACGGTGATGAGCTGGTACTCCGAGGGCTCGCTCAGAGCTCCCGCGATGTCCTCGGTGATCTCGGACTCCACACCGATCTCCGCCAGCACGTCGGACAGTGCCTGGGAGGTCGCCGCGAAGTCGTGGTAGAGGCCTCCTGACAGAATGAGATTTCTCGCCACGGCAGCCATCTCATCACGGACAGCTGACCAAATCCATCCGCTGAGCGGACCTGATCAGGGGAATCACCCCGCTCATGATGTTCACCAAGATCGTTTTGATGGCGGCCATGACCGCAGGACCGACCCCGGGGACCTCACTGGAGCTGTCGGTGACCAACACCTCCTTCAGCGGGACGACCATCATCAGCTCCGCCGTGCGGACCAACCTCACCTGTGACCCCGACGGCGGCGCCCACCCCGACCCCGAGGCCGCCTGCGACCTGCTGCGCGACGTCGACGGCGACCTGACCGCCCACCCGGGCGGTGCGGGCGCCTGCACCAAGGAGTACAACCCCTACGCCGTCAGGCTCATCGGCACCTGGGAGGGGCGCAAGATCACCTACTTGCACACCTTCCCCAACCGCTGCGAGATGCTGCGACAGACGGGCACCGTGTTCTCCTTCTGATCGGTTGTCACATCCGGAGCGGCTCGCCCGTCCAGTCTCCGAAAGCGCACAACCTGAGGAGACCACCATGCGAGTTCTCGTCGCAGGAGCCACCGGAGTCATCGGCCGTCAGCTGGTCCCGTTGCTGAACGCCGTGGGCCACGAGGTCGTCCCGATCTCGCGGTCCACGGGCGTGGACCTGCTCGACCGAGAGGGCCTCGCGCGTGCCGTACGGCAGGCCGGCCCCGACGTGATGATCCACCTGGCGACCGCCATCCCGCAGGCGCTCAATCCCCGGCGCTTCGCCTCGGAGTTCGCCCTGACCAACCGCCTGCGCACCGAAGGCATGCGCAACCTCGTCGACGCCGGGCCCGGCGTCCGGCTGATCGCCCAGGGCGTGGCCTTCGCCTACGAGCCCGGCCAGGGCCTGGCCGACGAGGACGCGCCGCTCCTGGCCGACCCGCCCAAGCAGTTCCGCCAGACCCTGGGCGCGCTGGTGGAGCTGGAGCGGCGCACCGCCGAGGCCGGCGGCCTGGTGCTGCGGTTCGGGCACCTCACCGGCCCCGGCACCTCCTACGACAAGAACGGCTACGTCACCAAGGCCGTCCGGTCGGGCAAGATGCCCATCGTCGGCGACGGCGGCTCGGTGTTCTCCTTCACCCACACCCACGACGCCGCCACCTCGATCGTGGCCGCGCTCGACCGGGAGGTCACCGGCGTGCTCAACGTGGTCGACGACCACCCGCTGGCCGTCCGCGAGTGGCTGCCCGCCCTGGCCGCCCGGCTCGGCGCCCCGGCGCCCAAGCGCGTGCCCGCCGCCCTGGCGCGGCTGGCCGTGGGCGCCTTCGGCGTGCACTACATGACCAGGCTGCGCGGCGCCGACAACACCCGGGCCCGGCTCCACCTCAACTGGCGGCCTTCCTATGATGCGACCCGTGAACTTTGAGGAGCTCCGTCCCACCCTGCTGGGCATCGCCTACCGGCTGCTCGGCAGCATGTGGGACGCCGAGGACGTCGTCCAGGAGGCCTGGCTGCGCTGGCAGGGCGTCGACCAGGAGGAGGTGCGCGAACCGCGCGCCTTCCTCACCACCGTGGTCTCTCGCCTGGCCCTCGACCAGCTCCGCTCTGCCCGGGTCAAGCGGGAGTCCTACACCGGGTCGTGGCTGCCCGAACCGGTGCTCTCCGGCGACATCGGCCCGCTCGACACCGCCGAGCTGCGCGACACCGTCTCCTTCGCCACGCTGCACATGATGGAGCGGCTCACGCCGCCTGAGCGCGCCGTGTTCGTGCTGCGCGAGGCCTTCGAGCTGCCCTACGAGCAGATCGCCGAGATCGTCGAGACCTCGGTGGCCAACTGCCGCCAGCTCTTCCGCCGTGCCTCCGTACGGCTCGCGGAGGGCAGCGACCGGTTCAGCCCCTCCTCGGAGGAGCACGCCAAGCTGCTCGAAGGGTTCCTGCGCGCCGCCAGCCTCGGCGACATGCAGGCGCTCACCGGCTTCCTGCACGACGAGGTCGTCTCCTGGAGCGACGGCGGCGGCAAGGTGCGCATGGCGCTCAAGCCGATCACCGGTCGCGAGGCGGTGGTGAAGTTCATCACCGGGCTGCTGCGGCGCTACACCCTCGAATCGGTCACCCCCGTCGAGGCCAACGGCCAGCCGGCGCTGCTCGTCGACATGGGTGGCCGCATGCAGCTGATGGCCTTCGACGTGCGCGACGGGCTCATCCACGACATCTACACCATCGGTAATCCCGACAAACTGCAGAGGGTTCTATAGTCCTTCCTTATGGATCTCGGCATCACGGGCAAGGTCGCCCTCATCACCGGAGGCAGTGCCGGCATCGGCCTGGCGGCGGCCAAGAGCCTGGCGCGCGAGGGGTGCCACGTCTGCGTGAGCGCCCGCAACCCCGAGCGCCTGGCCGAGGCGATCGTGGAGCTTCAGGAGTACGGCACGACGGTGCACGGCATCCTGGCCGACGTGGAGGACCCCGGATCGGCGGCCAGGGTGGTGGCCGAGACCCGCGAGGTGCTCGGCCCCGCCGACATCCTCGTCGCCAACGCGGGCGGTCCTCCCGTGGGGCGCTTCACCGACATGTCGCTCGACGACTGGGACGTCGCCATCCAGCGCAACCTGCTGGGCACCGTCCGGCTGATCCGTGCCGTGCTGCCCGACATGGTCGGGCGCGAGTGGGGCCGCATCGTCACCGTGACCAGCAGCTCGGTGCGCGAGGCTATCGACGGTCTGGCCCTGTCGAACGCCACCCGCTCGGCCGTGGCCGGGGTGGTGCGCTCGCTGGCCCGCGAGGTCGGGTCGAAGGGCGTGCTGATCAACAACGTGCTGCCCGGACCGATCGACACCGACCGGCTGCGCTCGTTCTCCACGCCGGAGGGGCTGAAGGAACGCGCGGCCCGCGTTCCGGTCGGGCGCATCGGCCGGCCGCAGGAGGTGGGCGACGTGATCGCCTTCCTGGCCAGCGAGCGCGCCTCGTTCGTGACCGGCGCCTCCCTGCTGGTCGACGGCGGAAGTGCGCACGTAATCGCCTGAAGAGCGGCATGGCATGCTCTATGGGTGAGTGTGGACAAGCCGATCATCGTGACCGTCGACGACGACCCGGGCGTCTCCCGGGCCGTCGCCAGAGACCTGCGGCGCAGGTATGGCCAGCAGTACCGGATTGTCAGGGCGGAAGAGGCGCTGCAGGGCATCGACGCCCTGCGGGAGATGCGCCTGCGCGGCGACGACGTCGCCGCGATCCTGGCCGACTACCGGATGCCGCAGCTGAACGGCGTGCAGTTCCTCGAGCAGGCCATGGATCTGTATCCCTTCGCCCGCAGGGTGTTGCTGACCGCCTACGCCGACACCGACGCGGCGATCCAGGCGATCAACGTCGTCGACCTCGACCATTACCTGCTCAAGCCGTGGGACCCGCCGGAGGAGAAGTTCTACCCGGTGATGGACGGCCAGCTCGACGCCTGGCAGCGCGCCGACCGGGTCGAGCAGGCCGAGCTGCGCGTGGTGGGCGACCGCTGGTCGGCGCCCTCCTACCAGGTGAGAGACTTCCTGGCCCGCAACCACGTGCCCTACCGCTGGATGCTGGCCGAGGACCCCGAGGCGGCGCAGCTGATCACCGCGGCCGGCGGCCCCGAGGTGTGCAGGCTGCCGCTCGTGGTGACGGCCGGCGGCGACGCGTTGCAGGCGCCCACCCAGTCGACGCTGGCCACCGCGGTGGGCCTGTCGACGACTCCGGCGACCGACTTCTACGACCTGATCGTCATCGGCGGCGGCCCCGCCGGGCTGGGCGCGGCCGTCTACGGCGCGTCGGAGGGCCTGAACACGGTCCTGGTCGAGGCGCACGCCAGCGGCGGCCAGGCGGGCCAGAGCTCCAGGATCGAGAACTACCTGGGCTTCCCCGACGGCGTGTCCGGCCAGCAGCTGGCCGACCGGGCCAGGCGGCAGGCGCTGAAGTTCGGCGCCGAGCTGCTGACCGCCAGGAAGGTCACCGCGCTGGAGCCGCACGGCCAGGCCAGGGTGGTGAGCTTCAAGGAGGGCGAGCAGATCGCGGCGCACGCGGTGATCCTCGCGACCGGGGTGAGCTACCGCAGGCTCGACGCGCCGGGCCTCGACGACTTCGTAGGCCGCGGCGTCTACTACGGCGCGGCGCTGACCGAGGCGCCCAGCTGCCAGGACAGCGAGGTCTACATCGTGGGGGCGGCCAACTCGGCCGGTCAGGCCGCCGTCTACCTGTCGGGATTCGCCAGCACGGTTCATGTGTTGGTGAGAGGTGACGGGTTGGAGAAGTCGATGTCCGCCTACCTCATCGAGCAGATCGCGGAGAAGCCCAACATCAGGGTGCACTACCGCAGCCAGGTGACCGGCGCCGAGGGCGACGGCCACCTCGAACGCCTGCGCGTCGAGGAGGACGGCAAGGAATACCTCGCCGACGCGCAGTGGCTGTTCGTCTTCATCGGAGCCGAGCCGTACACCTCGTGGCTGGACGAGACGGTCGAGCGCGACGGCAAGGGTTTCGTGCTGACCGGTCCCGACCTGGTGGTCGGCGGCCGGCGGCCGAAGCAGTGGCCGCTGCGGCGCGAGCCGTACTTCCTGGAGACCAACGTGCCGGGCGTGTTCGCGGCCGGCGACGTGCGCTCCGACTCGATCAAGAGGGTCGCCTCGGCCGTCGGCGAGGGCGCGATGGCGGTGGCGCTGGTGCACAGGTACCTGGAGAAACAGTGAACGCTGACGAACTTCGCAAGCTCTTCCTCTTCGAGAGGCTCAGCGACGAGCAGCTGGAGCTGCTGCTGACCAAGGGAGCCGAGCGCACCTACGCCCAGGACGAGATGATCGTCACCCAGGGCGAGGAGGCCACCTGCTTCGTGGTGCTGGTCGAGGGTGAGATGCAGATGATCACCGAGACCACCGCGGGCACGGTCGCCGCGCCCCGCACCTCCCAGCCCGGCGTGTACGGCGGAGCCACCCAGGCGTGGCTGGGCCCGCAGGCGCCGCCGCTGTACACCCACTCGCTCAAGGCCACCGCGCCGAGCAGGACCTTCGAGCTGCCGGCCAAGAAGTTCGCCTACATCGTCGCCGAGTGGTTCCCCATGGCCACCCACCTGCTGCAGGGCATGTTCCTGGGCGGGCGCGTGCAGCGGGAGATCATCGACAGGCGGCAGCGCCTGGCCGCGCTGGGCCAGATCACCGCGGGGCTCACCCACGAGCTCAACAACCCCGCCGCTGCGGCGGTGCGCGCGGTGGGCGAGCTGCGGCAGCTGATCCGCAACTCCCGCATCCAGCTCGCCGAGCTGGCCGAGGGCGGCATCCCGCCCGAGAAGCTGCGGGCGCTGATCGACACGGTCGAGATGTGCGCGCAGGCGGTGGGCAACGTGCCCAAGCGCACCCCGATGGAGGTCTCCGACGCCGAGGACGAGATCGGCGACGCGCTTGAGGAGATCGGCATCGACGACGCGTGGGACCTGGCTCCCGGCCTGGTCAACGCCGGTTTCACCATCGAGACCATGGACAAGGTGCGCCACAAGGTCGGCGACCAGCACGCCGGCACCGCGCTGCGCTGGTTGTCGGAGGCGGTCGAGATCTCGCAGATGCTCAAGGAGGTCACCGAGGCCACCGAGCGCATCAGCTCGCTGCTGGCCTCGGCCAAGCAGTACTCCCAGATGGACCGGGCGCCCTTCCAGACGGTCGACGTGCACGAACTGCTGGAGAGCACGATCGCGATCTTCCGTGGCAAGATCCCGCCCGGTGTGACGGTGGTGACCGACTTCGACCGCACCCTCCCGCCGATCCCGGCCTACGCGGGCGAGCTCAACCAGGTGTGGACCAACCTCATCCACAACGCGCTCGACGCGATGGAGGGCGAGGGCACGCTGACGATCCGCACCGCGCACGACGAGGACGAGGCGATCATCGAGATCGGCGACACCGGACCCGGAGTGCCCGAGGCGATCAAGGAACGGGTCTTCGAGCCGTTCTTCACCACCAAGGGCGTCGGCAAGGGCACCGGGCTCGGCCTCGACATCTCCTACCGCATCGTGGCCGGCCGCCACGGCGGCGAGATCAAGATGCGCTCGGCGCCGGGTGACACGTGGTTCGAGGTACGGCTGCCGCTGCGGGAGATCGTCTCCTAGACGAGGCCGGCGTTCATCTCCATCAGGCGGGCGGTGATGCGCCGCCCGTCTGCGCGGAAGCCGTTGTGCTCGTACTCATTGGTGACCCACACCTTGCAGGCGCCCAGCCGGGAGGCGGTGTCGAGCGAGAGTCCCGCGTCCACGTACATGTCGTCGTGGTAGACGACCGCCGCGACCGGGACCTCGTTGGACGCCAGGCGGGCCGCGTCGTAGAGCGGGGGCCAGTCGTCCCGCTCGGCCAGCAGCTCGGCGGCCTCGCGAAAGGGGCGCAGCGCCCGCATGTCGGCGAACATCCACGGATAGATCATCTCGCCGGTGAACATGTCGGGCGCCCGGAAGTCGTCGGGCAGCAGGCGCTCGGCCGACCACGCGGTGGCCGGGCCCTGGCTGTAGATCGACTCGTGGAGCACGGCGTACAGCGGCCCGGCGTGGAACGACGTCTCCATCATCACGTCGTAGAGGAAGGCGTCGGACAGCCGCCCGCCGATCCAGGCCTCGTCGAGCAGCCAGTGCAGCTTCTCCGCGCCGCCGCTCCTGCCGAGCATCATGCCCAGCGACTGCCAGCGCCTGAAGGTCAGCGGGTCGCCGTCGGGCAGGGTGACCCCGGTGGACGACAGGTGCTCGGCGATGGCGGTGACCTTGGCGCGGTCGCCGGGGTAGCGGGCGTAGAAGGCGCGGATCTTCTCGCGGACGCGCGGGTAGGTGCGCGTGTAGACGTCGTCGGCACTCGCGTCGATCCCGGCCAGGCCGCCGGTGATGTGGCAGGCCTTCAGCCCTTCGGGCGCCTGCGACAGGTAGGTGAGGGTGACGAAGCCGCCGTAGCTCTGCCCCCAGGTCTCCCACTGTTCGATGCCCAGCGCGCGGCGGATGTGCTCGCAGTCGGCGACGATCGCGTCGGCGCGGAAGTGGCCGAGCCGACGGGCGAGCTCCTTCGGCGAGCCCTCGGCGACGGCCGGGGTGCTGCGGCCGGTGCCGCGCTGGTCGAGCAGGAGCACGCGATGGGTCTTGAGGATGTGGGAGAAGTAGGCGGGGCCGTCGAGGCGCGGGGACTTGCCGCCGGGTCCGCCCTGCAGGAACACCGCCCAGGGCAGGTCCTGGCCCGCCTTGTCGGGGGAGACGATCTCGCGGGCGAAGACGGTGATGGTGGGCCCGGCGGGGTCGGCGTGGTCGAGCGGAACGGCGAACTCGTGGTCAACGGCGGTCAGGCCGGGCATCGTCACTCTCACGCCGCAACCCTAACCACTCCACGTACCTGGGCCGGTCGAGGGCATAGGCGGAGAACAGGCGCGTGCCGTACCCGATGACCTCCTCCGAGCGTTCGGCCAGCGTTCCGTGGGGGTGCCAGACGAGCAGGTGGCGCATGGTCAGCGGGGTGCCGGTCAGCGGCCTGATGACCAGGCCGGGGCTCTCGGCGAAGGTAGCGCGGCAGGGCGCGACCGCGCCGCCCGTGGTGACCATGGAGCGGATGACCCAGCCGTCGGCCGCCTGGTGGGGGGTGCGTGGCGCGAACCCGGCACGCATGCAGGCCAGCAGGAAACACTCGGGCCAGCCGCCGCCGTCGGACGGTGACAGGACGAAGGCCTCGCCCGCCAGCTCGGCCAGGCCGATCTCGTCGCGCACGGCCAGCGGGTGGGTCTCGGGCACGGCCATGAAGATCGGCTCCTCGGCCATGACCGCCGAGCGCAGCGGAGGTGGCGGGCGCAGCTCGTGCTCGCGGTAGTCGGCCACCACGGCGGCGTCGAGGCGGCCGGCGGCGACGAGGTCGCACAGGAGCTGGGGCGAGTCGTCGGCGTAGGAGCTCACGCCCGCCCCCAGCAGCTCGACCAGGCCGGGCAGGATGGGCCCGGCCACGCCGCCGAGCCGTATCGTGCCCGAGGGCCGGGCGGTGGCGCCGGCGAGCAGTTCCTCCATGCCGATGAGCAGGATGCGGGAACGTTCGAGCACGTAGGCGCCGAGCGGGGTCGGGGTGACGCCGTGCCTGCCGCGGGTGAACAGGCGCCCGCCGAGCACCCGCTCGATGCGCTGAAGCTGGGCGGTGAGCGCGGGCTGGGAGGTGCCCAGCACGGTGGCGGCGCGGCTGACGCTGCCGGCGTCGGCGATCGCGCAGACGGCTCTGAGGTGGCGCAGCTCCAGGCTCACGGAGAAGCCATATCACATTCCATAACACCGGCGATATGGATGCCCGCTGACCTGCTTATACCGATTTTTCGCCGCAGAACGCGTCATCTGGCCGTGATCCGGCGCGGCCACGATCCTCGGCATGCGGCGACTCACCCTAGCCCTGCTCTGCACGCTCACCCTGATCGGCGCCCCCGCCCAGGCCTCGGCCGGACCGCGGCCCATGGAGGTCTTCAGCGAGGACGGCACGATCACCCGCGTCCCCGTCGACCTGCCCGAGCCGCGCCTGCGCGCCCGCCTGGCGCCCACCGCCACCGTCACCCCCGTCGAGGTGAACGGCGACCCTGCCAACCGCATCGACCTGACCTTCCTCGGCGATGGCTACACCGCCGCCGACCAGGCCTCCTACTCCGCCCAGGTGGCCGACACCTGGGCCCGCATGACCGCCAAGGAGCCCTTCAGGACCTACCGCGAGCTCTTCAACGTCTGGCAGGTCAACGTCGTCTCCCCCGTCTCCGGGGTCACCGGCGACCCGACCGCCGACGTCGTCAAGGACACCCCGCTCGGCGCGCAGTTCTGGTGCGACGGCCTGGAGCGGCTGCTGTGCGTCGACATCGACGCCGCGCGTGCCCACGCGGCGCTCGCGCCCGGCATGGACCAGATCGCGGTCCTGGCCAACACCACCAAGTACGGCGGAGCCGGCTACACCGAGGAGGAACTCGTCACCTTCGCGGGCGGGCACGCGCTGGGCGCGGAGATCCTGCCGCACGAGCTCGGCCACTCGCTGGGCGACCTGGCCGACGAGTACCCGTACTGGGCCTTCCCCGGCGACGGCAGCCGCTACGAGGGCCCGGAGCTCGCCGAGGCCAACGTCACGATCAAGAACGCCGAGCAGATGACCGCCGAGCGGGCCAAGTGGTGGCGCTGGCTCGGCTCCCCCACCCCCGACGGCGGCGTGACCGGCGCCTTCGAGGGCGCCTACTACACGCAGTACGGCGCCTTCCGTCCCAGCGACAACTCGCTGATGCGCAGCCTGCGCAGGGAGTTCAACTCGGTCGGCAGGGAGAAGATGATCGCCGAGTTCTTCGAGATCGCCCGGCCGATCGACGCCCACACCCCGAACACCTCGCCGGTGCCGCGACAGAGCACCCTGGCGATC
Source organism: Nonomuraea soli (assembly GCF_013761175.1). Lineage (GTDB taxonomy): Bacteria > Actinomycetota > Actinomycetes > Streptosporangiales > Streptosporangiaceae > Nonomuraea > Nonomuraea soli. Next base: position 90,315 of record NZ_JACDUR010000001.1, on the reverse strand, counting down.
ACCACGCTCCCGGTCGAGGGGCTGACGGTGCGCTGGTTCAAGAACGGCCACGAGATGGCCGACTGGCGGGGCCGTACCTCGGTGCGGGCCGTCGGCGGCGGCAACGGGGGCACCTTCCGCGTGGAGGTCTCGCACACGACACCCGACGTGCGCGACCCCGCCCACCTCGCCGGACCGCTCACCCAGTCGGTGACCTGGACGGTCAAGGGCAACCACTGAGATCTTCCCGTACGGCACGCGCCAGGGCCGGTGCAGCCCGGCGCGTGCCGTACGGGGATCAGTCGAGGAACTCGGCGCCCGACAACCGCCTGCGGTCGACGGTCAGCCGGAGCACGTCGCCGCGGTGATAGTGGCCCGCGGGATCGAAGTTCTGCCGCTCGCCCCTGACCCGCGCCAGGTCGAGATCGGCGATGACCAGGCGTTCCTCGCCCGAGACCGGCTCCACGACCCACTCGCCGTCGGGCCCGGCGATCGCCGAGCCGCCGTCGTAGCCCGACGGCTGCTCCACGGTGAACGGGAAGCCCGCGGGCACGTCGTCGAAGGAGATGAGCGCCCCGGCCGCCAGGGAGTAGACCCGGCCCTCGCGCGCGATGAAGCGGGTGATGTCGCGCGTCAGCCCCGTGGAGCCCGGCCAGACCGAGACGTGCAGGTCGACGCCCTGGGCGTAGAGCGACTGGCGGGCCAGCGGCATCCAGTTCTCCCAGCAGTTGAGCCCGCCCGCCCGCACCCCGCGGAAGGTGTGGGCGCGCAGCCCGTGGCCGTCGCCCGTGCCCCAGACCAGCCGCTCCTCGAAGGTCGGCATGAGCTTGCGGTGGGCTGAGACGACGCCGTGGTCGGGCGAGATCGCGACCAGCGTGCAGTAGACGGTGCCTCCCGAGCGCTCGCTGATGCCCAGGTAGGTGAAGATCCCCAGGTCGCGCACGGCCTCGGTGATGGTCGCCAGCTCGGGGCCGCCCAGTTCCACGGCGGCGTCGAGGTAGCAGGCGTAGGCCTGCTTCTGCAGCGGGTCGTCGAAGGCGGCGCCGCCGGTGGAGCTGAGCCAGTACGGGTAGCCGGACAGGAAGGTCTCGGGGAAGGCGACGAGTTCGACCTGCCGGTCGGCGGCGTCGTGGAGGAAGTCCAGGACCTTGGCGGTTCCTGCCGCGGGGTCGAGCCAGGGGCAGCGGGCTTGGGCGGCGGCGATACGCATGGCGTGATCCTATGGCTCCTGATACGCTGCCCAAGCGAGCGCTTGGTTAGCAGATGAGGGGCCGGCATGAAGTTCTCGACCTTCCACCTCTTCCATCGGTTCGATGGACAGAGCTTCAAGGACGTCTACGACTACCACCTGGAGCTCATCGAGCTGGCCGAAGAGCTGGGATTCGACGGCGTGCGCCTGGCCGAGCACCACTTCCGCGACTACGGCGTGGTGCCGAACCTGTTCACGATCCTCGCCCACGCCGCCGCCAGGACCGAGCGCATCCGCCTGGGCACCGGCATCGTGGTCCTGCCCCTGCACAATCCCGTGCACGTCGCCGAGGAGGCGGCGCTGGTCGACGTGCTCTCGAACGGCCGGCTCGACCTCGGCATCGGCCGCGGCTACCAGAGCTTCGAGTTCGAGGGCTTCGGCATCGACCTGGCCGAGGCGCGCGACCGCTTCAACGAGTCGCTGGACGTGATCCTCGGGCTGTTCACCCGCGAGTCGTTCCAGCACGAGGGCAAGTTCTACAAGACCGGCGCGGAGGTGGCGCTGACGCCCCGCCCGGTGCAGACGCCGCACCCGCCTATCCACGTGGCGGCCGTCTCCCCCGAGACGGTGACGATGTACGCCGAGCGCGGCATCCCGATCCTGGCCGACCCCGCGGCACCCTTCCGCAAGGTGGTGCAGGCCGCCGAGACCTGGCAGACGATCTCGGGACAGCGCGCCGACAGCCTCGTCGTGGCGCGCAGCGTCTACGTGGCGCCCACGCTGGAGCAGGCACGCGAGGACCAGGCGCGGTTCGAGGCCGGATTCGACCGCTCGCGCATCTTCAACGAGCGCAGCGCGCCGATCGATTCGCGCACCGGCAAGGCCGCCCAGGGCTTCGAGTACTACCAGGACCGCTATCTCAAGGGCGGTTCGGTGAGCAACGACTTCCGGTGGGAGCAGCTGGAGGTCATCGGGGATCCCGGCCGGGTCGTCGAGCAGATCTCCGTGCTGCGCGACGCGGGATTCGGGCAGCTGCTGTGCGACTTCGGCAGCACCAGGCCGATGCCGCTCGAGGAGATGAAGCAGGTCATGCGCTTCTTCGCCGCCGAGGTCATGCCGGCGTTCCGCTGAATGTTGTGATTCTCCAGGAGGCGCGATGATCCACTCCCTGACCCTCTCCGACGTCCTGGCCGACCACGCGCGCAGCAGGCCCCAGGCCGCCGCCGTGGTCGACGGCGAGGTCCGGCTCACCTATCCCGAACTGGAAGCCCGCGTCACCCGCCTGGCCGCGGCCCTGGCCGAGCGCGGCACCGGCCCCGGCGACCGGGTGCTCTGGCTGGGCCAGAACTCCCATGCCGTCCTGGAACTGCTGCTGGCCTGCTCGCGGCTGGGAGCCGTCTGCTGCCCAGCCAACTGGCGCCAGAGCACCGACGAGCTGCGGTTCGTCCTCGGCGACCTCACGCCTCGCGTCGTGGTGTGGCAACCGTCGGACGCCGTCACCCCGCTCGTCCAGGCCGACGGCGCCTGGATCCGGGCCGGGCAGGAGTACGAGGCCTTCCTCGCCTCCGGATCGTTGCGCGCCTTCGACCAGGTCGCCGACACCGAGCCGGTGCTGGCGCTCTACACCGCCGCCTTCGACGGCCGGCCCAACGCCGCCCTGCTGTCGAGCGCCGCCCTGCTCGCGCACGCCACCTCGCTGCAGATCGTGCGGCGCATGGAGCCGGACTTCGCCTTCCTGGCCAGCGGACCGCTCTTCCACGTCGGCACGACGATGTTCGCGCTGGCCACCTTCCACCTCGGCGGCAAGAACGTCTTCATGCCCGCCTTCGACGCCGAGGAGCTGTGCCGGCTGGTCGACGCGGAGAAGGTCACGCAGGCGTTCCTGTTCGGGCAGATGATCGACGCCGTGGTCGCGGCCAACGCGGGCGGCAAGTACGACCTGTCCTCGATGCGCTTCATCTCCCACTCGGCCGAGTGGGACGCCATGACCACGGTCGACGACTCGCCGTGGTGCCGCTCCAAGATGGGCGGATACGGCCAGACGGAGGTGGGCGGCATGCTCACCTTCCTGGGGCTGGCGCCGGGAGGATCGGGGTTCGCGGGGCGGCCCTCGCCGCTGGTGCAGGTGCGGATCCTCGGTCCGGGCGGGATCGAGGTGCCGCCGGGGGAGGTGGGCGAGATCTGCGCACGCGGCAAGACCCTCTTCTCCGGATATTTCGCCCGGCCGGAGCTTAACGCCGCCAAATCTGCCGATGGCTGGCACCACACCGGTGACCTGGGCAAACGCGAGCCCGACGGCACCATCACGTTCATCGGGCCGAAGCTGCGGATGATCAAGTCGGGCAACGAGAACATCTACCCCGCCGAGGTCGAGCGCGCGCTCAAGACGCACCCCGCCGTCGCCGACGCCGCCGTCATCGGCGTGCCGGACGACACCTGGCACCAGGCGGTCCAGGCCGTCGTCGCCCTCAAGGGCGAGGCCACGGAGGAGGAGCTCATCGAGCACGTCAAGGGCCTGCTGGCCTCCTACAAGAAACCCAGGCGCGTGGTGTTCGTGGAGGCCGTGCCGAAGAAGGGCTTCACCCCCGACTACGACGCGCTCGACGCCGCCCACGGCGGAGGGAACTACCCGGGGGCCTGATATTCGGTGGCCCGGGCGGGCGACGATGGTGCACAGTGGACCGCCGTGACCGAACCCGAATGGCGCACCATCGTCGAATGGCAGCTCGTACGGCCCGGCGGGCCCCAGGTCCTGCCCGCGGTCGAGCTGCCAGGACGCCTGTGGGCCGACGAGCCGCGCCCTCTGCAGGAGGCGCTGCTGCGCGCGTGCCAGGTCGACGCCGTGCTGCTCAAGGCGCTGTCCGAGAAGGAGGACAGCGAGACGGGCGTGCGGCACCTGACCCTGCTCGGCGCCCACCGCGACGACTTCGCCGACGGCCACGCCCCGGAGTGGTACACCCCGGGGTCATTCGATGCCTCCGGCACCTCGGGGGCCACGCCCGGCGGCGGGCGGTCCGGCGAGGCCCCGTGGGCCCGGCCGGGCTGGATCCACCGGGTCACCCGCTGGCTGGCCGGTGCGCTGCCGCCGGGCGTCACCGTCACGGGGCCGGCCGAGCAGGTGCGGATCTGGGACCTCAGCTGCGTCCTGCGCGTGCCCACCTCGGACGGCGACGTCTTCGTGAAGTCCGCCGCCGACTCCCCGCTGTTCGTCGACGAGGGCGCGGTCGTCACCGTCCTGCACCGGCACTTCCCCGGCCAGGTGCCCGCGCCGCTCGCCCACGACCCAGGCGCGCGGCTGCTGGCCATGCGGCCCTTCCCTCCGGAGATCGGCCACCAGGCCCCGCTCGACGTGCACGCCGAGGTGCTCGGCGCCTACGGCCGTTTCCAGGCGGCCACCTCCGGGGTGACCGCCGAGCTCATCGCGGCGGGATGCGGTGAGCGCACCCTGCCGTGGCTGGCCGATCAGCTGTCGACCTGGGCCGCCGCGCTCGACCACACGGTGGTCCCGCCCGGCGCCGACCCGGCGTCCTGGCTGGACGAGGAGGAGGCGCGGGCGATCCGCTCCGCCGTACCCGGCCTGCTGTCCGCGGTCGAGCGGCTGTCGGCGTACGGCCTGCCGGACTGTGCCGTGCACGGCGACTTCCACCTGGCCAACGTCGCCCGCGCCGACGGCGGCTTCGTCTACTTCGACTGGACGGACGCGGGCGTCGGCCACCCGTTTCTCGACCTGGTGACGCTCTACTGGCAGCCCAACCCGGCCGCGCTCGACGCCTATCTGGCCGCCTGGACCGCACACGCGCCGCCGGACCGGCTGCGGGAGGCGTGGGAGCTGGCCGAGCCGCTGGTGGCCGTGAACCAGGCGATCAGCTACGCGGCGATCGTCTCGGTGCTGCCTCCCGACGGCGACGCGACGCTGAAGCCCATGATCGCCCGCTGGCTGCGCCGCCTGCTCACCCTGCGTTCCTGACCTGCGGCGCGGGGGCCGTGTCGAGGACCTCCAGTTCGGCCAGGGCCCGGTCCAGCTCGGCCGGGCCGTCGGAGCCCGGCGACGACGACCACGTGAGCCATACCGCGAAGATCACTCCCACGATGGCGCCCGTGCGGTTGCGCATGGCCTCCATCGGCACCCCGGCCCGCCGCGCCAGCAGCTCCTGCATCGCCGTGACCGACCCGGTGATGCTCTTCAGGCTCGACGCCCACACCTCGGGCACGGTGAGCATCAGCCGCTCCCGCTCGACCCCCTCGGCCAGCTCGTCGGCGCTCTGCGCGGCCGTCCACACCCGCATGGCGTGTCGCACCGCGCCCACCGGGCCCAGCTCGGCGGGCGCGTCGCGCAGCGCGTCGAGGAAATCCTGGTCCTCGTCGATGACGACCAGGTCCTCCTTCGTCGGGAAGTAGCGGAAGACCGTGCTCGGCGCCACCTCGGCCGCCTCGGCGACCTGCTCGACGGTGGTCGCCGCGTAGCCCTGATCCCGGAACAACCGCAGTGCCTCGCGCTGGATCAGCGCCCGGGTCCTGGCCTTCTTGCGCTCCCGCAGACTCATGCTGAGATTCTACAAAGCGCTAGCAAACTCCGAAATGAAAGTCTACTCTCATTTCATGGTCAGCACTCAGAAAGACGCCCGCACGGTCCTGAGCGACCCGCGCTTCAGCAACCGGCAGGAGCTCAAGCGCCCCCAGCTCCCCACCGCCCGGCCCAACGACGCCTCCCAGCCCGCGGCGCCCGGCTGGTTCATCCACATGGACCCGCCGCGGCACACCCACTACCGGCGCCTGCTGCAGGGCCAGTTCACCGCCCGCCGCATGCGGCTGCTCGAACCCCGCATCGAGCGGATCGCCGCCGAGCTCATCGACGGCATGATCACCCACGGACCCCCCGTCGACCTGGTGAGCGCCTTCGCCCTTCCCCTGCCCTCGCGGGTGATCTGCGAGCTGCTCGGCGTGCCGTACGCCGACCACGCCTTCTTCGAGAGCAACTCGACCGCGATGGTGTACGGCTCGCAGCAGGCCGTGGCCGACCTCACGGGCTACCTGCGCGACCTGATCGACGGCAAGGAGCCCGGCGACGACCTGATCAGCGGGCTGAAGGCCGAGGTGACCGTCGAGGAGCTCACCAACATCGCGCTGATCCTGCTGGTGGCCGGGCACGAGACCACCGCGGCGATGATCTCCCTGGGCGTCGACACACTGCTGCGCCACCCCGAGCAGGACCGCTCGGACCCGGTCGAGGAACTGCTGCGGCACCTGACGATCGTCCGGGTGGGCGCGCCGAACCGCGCCGCGCTGGAGGAGGTGCAGCTCGACGAGCGCACGGTCGCCGCCGGTGAGACGGTGACGATCGACCTGCTCGCGGCCAACCACGATCCCGCCGTCTTCACCGACCCGCACACGCTGCGCCTGGACCGGCCAGAGGCACGCGAGCACCTGGCCTTCGGGTACGGCGCGCACCTGTGCCTGGGCCACAACCTGGCCAGGCTGGAGCTGCGCATCGCCTACCGCGCGCTGTTCGAGGCCTTCCCCGCCCTGCGGCACGCCGGGGAGCCGAGACCGCGCGCCGGCTATCCGATCGCCACGCTGGAGGAGCTGCCCGTCGCCTGGTGAGGGTCAGGAGGACCGCCAGCGGGGTCGAGCCGGCCCGCCGTCGCCCCGGTCAGAGGATCGCCAGCGGGTTGAGCGGGCTGGCCGTGCCTCCCTGCAGGCGCAGGGGCGCTGCGACGAAGACGAAGTCGGAGCGGCCGGTCGCGCTCAGCTCCTCCAGCCACAGCAGCTCGATCAGGTGGACGCCGTGGCGGTGCAGCAGGATCAGGTGCAGGTCGTCGGCCAGGTCCTCGTCGGAGAGCTGACGAGGGTTGAGCCCGCCGATCGCGGCGTTGTCGGCGGCCACCACCGCCACGTCGCGCTCGGCCAGCCACCGTCCCGCAGACGCGGCCAGGCCCGGCTGGCCCGACCAGTACTCCTCCGGCGAACGATCCCACACCAGCGGCCAGCCGGTCCTGATCACCGCCACCTCCCCCGGCCCGACGGGGGCGATCTCCTCCAGGAGGTCGCCGGAGATGCGGAACTCGGGCGGCAGGTGATCGAGCCCCAGGTGCCTCGGCACGTCGAAGAACACGCCGCGCGCCACGACCCCGCCCGCCTGCTCGATGCCGCACCGCTTGGCGCCGTACGAGTGCACCTGGGCGGCCGGGTGGCCGTTGTAGAGCTGATCGCCCTCCCACATGTGGCACAGGGCGTCCATGTGGGTGGTCGTGCCGTGCGCCGAGACGATGAGCGCGTCGTCGGCCATCCGCAGCCCCGCACCCACGGGCCTGGTGCCCGCGGCGAAGTCGGCGCCGTCGATGGACATGAAGTGCTGGGGCTCCGGGCGCCCGCGCAGCCGCGGGCCGCCTCGCCGTACCGGCATCGACAGGCACAGGACCTGCCCGGTGACGGCGGCGGCCAGCGCGGCCAGCACCCGCTCGCCGGTCAGCAGGTTGAGCGTGCCCCGCTGATCCTCTGGGCCGAAACGCCCCCAGTTGTTAGGCTCGGTGACCAAGTAAGCGCTCGCTTCCCCTAGGAGTCGTGTGAACGGCCACTGTGATCCCCGCTTCGCCCGCGTCCGAGAGATCTTCGAGAAGAGCTTCGCCAAGGGCGAGGAGGTGGGCGCGGCCGTCGCCGTCTACCTGCACGGCGAACCCGTCGTCGACCTGTGGGACGGCGTCGCCGACCGGCACACCGGGCGGCCGTGGGCCGCCGACACGCCCGCCTACGCCTACTCGTGCACCAAGGCGATCACCGCGACCGTGCTGCTCACGCTCGTCGAGCGCGGGCTGGTGAAGGTGAGCGAGCCGGTGGCGACGTACTGGCCCGAGTTCGGCAAGCCGGACGTCACCGTGGAACACCTGCTCACCCACCAGGCGGGGTTGCCGATCATCGACGATCCGGTGCCGGTCGAGGAGTTCTCCGACCATCCGGCGATCGCGGCGCGGCTGGCGGCCCAGGAGCCGATGTGGGAACCGGGCAGCAGGCACGGATACCACGCCCTGACGTACGGGTTCCTGCTCGGCGAGGTCATCCGACGGGTGAGCGGCAAGACGGCGGGCGAGCTGGTGGCGGCCGAGATCGCCGGGCCGCTGGGGCTGGACATGTGGCTGGGGGCACCGGACCACGTCATCGACCGCGCGGCCCGCCTGACCACCAACCGCCCGGCCGCCCGCACGGCGGACCCCGCGCCCACTCCCATGGAGGCGTCCGCCAACGGCCAGCCCCCGGCCCCGGCCCCGGCCCCGGTGGAGACGCCCGCCGCCCATGGCCAGGCCCCGGCCGACGACCTGTTCACCCGCATGAACCGGGCCTTCGCCGACCCGCAGAGCCCGCTCAACCGCGCCCTGGGCAACCCCGACATGCAGCTCCTGCCCGGCGGCGCCAACCATCCGGCGGTCATGGCCTCCGGCTGGCCCGCCGCGGGCCTGGTGACCACCGCCCGCGCCCTGGCCGGCTTCTACCGTGCCCTGGTCGCCGGCGAGATCCTCCAGGAGCGGACCCTGCGCGACGCCATCAGGCGGCGCGTGAGCGGCCCCGACGAGCTGCTGATCGTCGACAGTTCCTTCGGCCTGGGCTACATGCGCCCCAGCATGACCTTCCTCACCCCGACGGCGGGCCACGAGGGCGCGTTCGGCCACACCGGCATGGGCGGCTTCCTCGGCCTGGGCGACGTGGAGCACGGCCTGGCCTTCGGCTACACCCCGAACCGCCTGGCCCGCGCCGCCGACGGCGCGCTGCGCGGCTATCTCCTGCTGGAGGCGTCGTACCAGGCTCTGTGAGTTCACCGAACACCTGCAGCGTGGAGGCGCCGTCCTTCAGTGCTGGGAGGAAACGCGGCACGATGCGGCACTGTGATCTCCTGGTTTTGTCGGTGGCGGTCGGTAGGTTGATCGGTATGTCCCGCTACCGGCTGACGCCGACGCCCGCTCAGGAGGCGGCGTTGGCCGAGCACTGCGGGCACGCCCGGTTCGTCTGGAATCTGGCCGTCGAGCAGCACGCGCACTGGCGTCCCGGCCGGAAGGGCGCGCCGGGGTTCGCCGAGCAGTGCCGTCAGCTGACCGAGGCGCGAGCCGCCCATCCGTGGCTCGCGGCGGGATCGGTGACCGTCCAGCAGCAGGCGTTGCGCGATTTCGCGCAGGCCATGGCCAACTTTTTCGCCGGCAGGCACCGGCGGCCGACGTGGCGCAAGGCCGGACGGCACGAGGGGTTTCGGATCATCGCCGTCAAGGCGGGCGATGTGCGCCGCCTGTCGCGGCGGGTGGGCGAGGTCAAGGTACCGAAAGTCGGCTGGGTGCGGTTGCGCTGGTCGCGTGCGGTACCCGACGGGGTGAAGTCCTACCGGGTCACCCGCGACGCGTCCGGCCGCTGGTACGTGGCGTTCGCCGCCGTCCCGGAGGCGATCCCCGCGCCGGGGACGGGCGAGGTGGTGGGTGTGGACCGGGGCGTCGTCGTCAGCGCGGCGCTGTCCACCGGGGAGATGCTGAACGTGCCCGGCCTGCGCGAGGGCGAGAAGACACGGATGGCGCGGCTGCTGCGCAGGCTGGCCCGTGCCCGGCGCGGCTCCAGGCGGCGGGGCAAGGTCAAGCAGGCCGTCGCCAGGCTGCGGGCGCGCGAGACGGACCGGCGCAAGGACTGGATCGAGAAGAGCTCGACCGATCTTGCGCGCCGGTTCGACATGATCGCCGTCGAAGACCTCGACATCGCGAACATGAGCCGTTCGGCGCGGGGCACCCCGGACGCGCCCGGCCGCAATGTGCGTCAGAAAGCGGGCCTGAACCGGGGCATCCTCGCCAACGGGTGGGGCCGGCTGGTGACCCGGCTGGAGCACAAGGCTCCCGGCAGGGTGGTCAGGGTCAACCCGCGTTACACGTCGCAGACCTGCAATGTCTGCGGGCATCGCGCGGCCGGGTCGAGAGAGAGCCAATCTCGATTCGCCTGCGTCGCCTGCGGACATCAGGCGCACGCCGACGTGAACGCGGCATGCAACGTCCGGGATACCGCCGCGGGGCATGCGGTGGCTGCACGGGGAGGCGCCGGGTTGCCGGAGCCTGCGAACCGTGAACCTCAACGTGACCTCCTCCTCGTGGGGTAGGTGCTGTTGGAATCCCCTTCGTTCACGAGAGGGAGGATGTCAATGCATCGTCACGCCGCCGCTCACCGACAGGACCTGGCCGGTGATGTAGGCGGCGCGGTGGGTGCACAGGTAGGCCACGAGTCCGGCCACGTCGGCGGGCTCGCCCAGGCGGCGCATCGGGATGGCGCGGGCGAGCTTGTCGACCAGCCCGGGCTGCTCGGCGGAGACCCGGCGCAGCATCGGGGTGTCCGTGGGCCCCGGGCAGACGACGTTGACGGTCACCCCGCCCCTGGCGACCTCCCTGGCCAGCGACTTGGCCAGGCCGAACAGCCCGGCCTTGGTGGCGGCGTAGGCACCCTCCCCGCCCGAGCCCGCGCGGGCGCCGTCGGAGGAGATGTAGACGAGCCGCCCCCAGCCCCGCTCCGTCATGCGCGGCAGCACGAGCTTGGTCAGCAACATCGGCCCGCGCAGGTTGACCTGCCACATCAGGTCCCACATGGCGGGGTCGCCCGCCACGAACGGCTCGACGACCGAGACGCCTGCGTTGTGGACGACGACGTCGGGCTGGTGGGCTGCGGCGAACTCCTCGATCGAGGCGGGTGAGGCCAGGTCGAGGTGGGCGGCTCTGCCGAGGCACATCCGGGTGCCGCCGCCCAGCTCGACCACGAGCTCGGCGGCGATCTTCTCGGCTCCCGGCAGGTCGCGGTCGGCGACGATCACGTGGGCGCCGAGGTCGGCCAGGTCACGGCTGATGGCGGCGCCGATGGCCCCGGCTCCCCCGGTCACGACGGCCGTCCTGCCGTCCAGGCGCAGTCCTTCCATCACCTCTCCTTGATGGCCGCGACGAGGTCGGCGGTGGTCCTGCGGGTGGCCAGCAGGCTGATGGTGTGCTTCATGACGGCCTGGGCGTACTCCCGTGGCACGCCGGCGACGGCGTCGGTGGCGACGGTGACGTGGTAGCCGAGGTTGACCGCTTCGAGGGCCAGGCCGGGGATGCCGAGGTTGAGCGAGACCCCGGCGGCGATCAGGTGGGTGACGCCCATCGCGCGCAGGCGCCGGTCGAGGGTGGTGCCGGTGAAGGGCGAGAAGCCGTGGTAGCGGCGGCTCTCCAGGTCGCCGTCGTCCCACAGCTGCGGCAGCACCTCGACGGCGGGGGTGCCCTCCAGCATGTGGCCGGGGTCCTTCAGCAGGTGCACGATGAACGGGCAGTTGTCGGTGAACGATCCCGCCCGGTCCGCGCGGAAGGCGGCGGTGCAGTGCACGACGGGCATGGCGGCGGCGCGGGCGGCACGCAGGAGCGAGGCGGTGTTGTCGATCAGCCCGTCATCCACCAGGTCAGGAAATTTCGTGAGGTCGCCGACGACTCCTCGCTGCATCTCCATCACCAGCACTGCTAGCCGAGCGCTTGCTTGGTTCACCTCTGGAGCTTAACAATCTCGACCCTCCCCCACAACGCGCTTGGCGGCGCCCGGCTTGTCTCGCTTCACATAGAGTGATATTTCCAGCACGACACGTTAAATATCGTGACTCGTGACAACCGGGACCCCGGGTGAGACCGTCGAATCCTAGACGGGCGACTCAATGGGGGTTGATCTTGGTCCCGGGGTACCGAGAAGTACGTCAGCTTGGCGCCGGCCGCACGGGACGGGTCTTCCTCGCGACCTACCAGGAGACCGGCGCCTACGTCGCGATCAAGTACCTCAACGCCGCCCTGCGCCGCGACCCCGAGTTCATGTCCCGCTTCACCGCCGAGACGCCGCGCCTGGTCGAGGTCGACGACGAGAACGTCGTGCGGTTCTACGAGTACGTCGAGACCCCCACCAGGGCCGCCGTGGTGATGGAGCTCGTCGACGGCGTCTCGCTGCGCACCCTGCTCGCCGAGCACGGCCGTACCAGCCCGGAGGCGGCGCTGGCCGTGCTCAAGGGCACCCTGCTGGCGCTGGCCGCCGGGCACGCCAAGGGCGTGGCGCACCGCGACGTCAAGCCCGAGAACGTCCTCGTGCAGGCCGACGGCACCAGCAAGCTGGGCGACTTCGGTGTCGTGGGCTACGTCGAGGAGCCCAACGTGCCGCAGGGCAGCCCGCCGTACATGGCCCCCGAGCTGTGGCTGCACACCAACGGCTTCAACCCGCGCGCCGACCTGTACGCCGCCGCGTGCCAGCTGTTCGAGTGCGTGATGGGCCGCGTGCCATACCGCGGCACCACCTCGGAGATCCGCGACCGGCACCTGCACGACCCCGTCCCGCTGGAACTCGTGCCCGACATGCTGCGTGACCTGTTACGCCGGGGCCTGGCCAAGGACGCCGCGACCAGGTACGGCTCGGCGACCGAGTTCCTGTCGGAGCTGGAGGAGGACGCGCTCGCGGGCTACGGCCCCGAATGGGAGAAACGCGGCCGGCGTCACCTGGCGGAACTGGCCACCCTGCTGGCGCTGCGTTTCCCCCTGGCGGCGCCCGACAACCCGGGCGAAGGCGAGACGGCCGTCATCAGGCGCGGGCGCAGCTGGGTCACCCTCGTGCCGAGGCTGCCGCCGCATCTGTGGATCGCGGGCGGCGCGGTGGTGGCGATGCTGGTCGCCCTCCTCGTGGCGCGGGGCACCGGCAACACCGGGCCGATCCTGATGCCGCCGCCCGAGTCGCCGCGGCAGATCGACCCGACGGTCGAGGGCACCAGGCCGCCTCCCACCGACCGCAGACCCAGCAGGCGGCCCACCACCAAGCCTCCCGTCACCACCGCTCCGCCCACCTCCCGGCAGCAGCCGCCGACCTCGGGCCAGAGCCAGCCACCGCCGCCTCCCACGACGCCGGCCCCCACGCCCACGCGATCGTCGCAGTCCGCCCCCGCCCGTCCTGCCGTGCGGGCCGCGACCATCCTGGGCTGGAGTGGTTCGGCGGGCGCGGTGCGGGTGACGGCGGCGGGCACGGGACCGGTGGAGCTGAAGATCTCCTACACCCGGCGCGAGGAGGGCGGCACCTCTCGCGTGCTGGGCACCGAGGTGCGCACCCTGACCGGCGAGACGAGCTACACCCAGCCGATCACCCGCGACCTGGGCGACGTGGCCTGCGGCAGGCGCGCCTACTTCGGGATCATCGTGGCCACCGTGCCCGTGGCCGACAGCGGCCCGGAGGTCAGCGAGGCGCCGATGGACGGGCCGCCCTGCCCGAGCCAGGAACCGACCGGCACCTCTCAGAGCGCGCCGTCGCCGACGGCCAGGACCGTCCCGTCGCCGACGACCGAGGCGAGCTCGAGGGCGATGCCCACGGCCGAGTCCGAGCCCACCGACGTGATCAGCGAGCCGCCGCCCGGTTGAGCCGGATTCGACCTGTTGTGCCCCAACCAAGCGTGCGCTAGCTTGGCAATCGATGGACGCCTACTGGGCCGCATGCGCGCGCGGCGAGCTGGTCATTCAGCGCTGCGATCCCTGCGCCCGCTACGTCCACCTGCCCGCCGAGGAGTGCCCCGACTGCGGCGGCGAGCTCGCCTTCCAACCGGTCTCGGGCGAGGGGACCGTGCACACCTACACCGTCGTCCACCGCTCCTTCGTCCCCGAGTTCCGCGGGCGCGAGCCGTACATCCTGGCCTGGATCGACCTGCCCGAGGGCGTGCGCGCCTTCGGGCGGATCCTCGCCGACGAGGTCGGCATCGGCCAGCGTGTGCGGGTGAGTTTCGCCGACGACCTACCGCAGTGGAGGCCCCTATGAAACTCGGCAACGTGCTCATCCCCGTCGCCGACCTGGACCAGGCGATCGAGTTCTACGGCCTGCCGGTCAAGTTCCGCGACGGCGACCGCTTCGCCGCCCTCGACGGAGGTACGGTCACCATCGCGCTGGCCGGTCCCGCCGAGCACGTGGTGGGCGATCCGGTGCCCTCCTTCAAGGTCGAGGACCTGGCCGTGGCCGTACAGGAGTTCCTGGAGCGGGGCGGGAAGGTCGAGCGGCCGGCCGAGAGCGGGCCGCACGAACTGCGCGCGGTGCTGCGCGACCCGTCGGGCAACCCCTTCGTGCTGTACCAGCCACTCTGATCGGGAGGCACCCCCCATGTCGCCATATGGAAACTACGGCTACGCGATCCTGACGGCCGGCGCGCTGCGCACTCCCGATCGGGTCGCGCTCACCTACTGCGGCGAGCAGAGCTTCACCTACGACGAGCTCAACCGCGCCGTCAACGAGCGCGCGCACGCGCTCGCGGCGGCCGGGATCGTGCCCGGCCAGCGCGTCGCCGCGCTGCTGAACGAGACGCTCCTGGTGGCGCAGATCTACCTGGCCCAGGCCAAGCTCGGCGCGGTCACCGCGGCGCTCAACCCCTTCTGGCCGGTCGAGACGCTCCAGGCCGTGGTGGAGCGGTCGGGCTGCACGGCGTTCGTCTACGACGCCACGGTGGCGCGGGTGATCGAGCAGATCAGGCCCAACCTGCCCGGCATCACCTCGTGGATCGCCGCCGAGTCGCTGGTCTCGGACAACCAGGACGAGCCAGAGCTCCGCGGATCCCACGACGACCCGGTGGCGCTCTACTACACCTCGGGGACGACAGGGCTGCCCAAGCCCGTCGTGCACACCCACGCCTCCTCCATCGCCACGGCGCAGATCTGGCTCGACGTGCCGCGCTCCCAGGACTCCGTCTTCGGCACCGGCGCGATCATCTGGGGCATCGGCTTCCCCGCCATCGTCGGCCCCGCCCTCTACGCGGGGATGCGGCTGGTGCTGGAGCAGGACTGGGGCCCCGGCAACTTCCTGAAGGTGGTGCCGCGCGAGAAGGTCACCCATGTCTCGCAGATCCCCTCGTTCTACGCGGCCCTGCTCGGCTCCGACGAGCACGCCGGGGTCGACCTGTCGTCCCTGCGGGTGATCATGCTGGGCGGCGAGCCGCTCACCGCGACCATGCTCTCGCGCATCAAGGAACGCCTGCCCGAGGCCGGGGTCTACTCCTACTACGGCCAGACGGAGGCGCCCTACACCTGCATGGGACGGGTCGACGACGGATCCACGCCGCTCGGCTCCTCCGGCCGGGCCAGGATGGGCAACGCCGTCCGGATCACCGACCCCTCCGGCGGACGTGTCGTCGGCCGGACCGGCGAGATCAACCTCGCCGGGCCGCACCGCATGGCCGGCTACGACGGACTGCCCTCCGACGAGGTCCTGCGCGGCGAATGGTTCGTCGGCGGCGACCTCGGCGTCGTCTCGGAGGACGGCGTCCTCACCGTGCTCGGCCGGCGCGAGGACGCCATCGCCAAGGGCGGCCACTGGAGCCAGCCCGCCGCCGTCGAGGAGGCCGCCGCGGCCCTGGACGACGTGGCGGAGGCCGGCGTGGTCGGCGTCCCCGAGGGCGCCCCGGAGCAGAAGATCCTGCTGGCCGTCGTGCCCCGCGCGGGTCACTCGCTCGACGCCGCCAAGGTCGCGCTCGCGCTGTCGGAGTCGCTGCCCGCCCACCAGCAGCCCGACCACATCGTGGTCGCCGACGAGCTGCCGCACTTCCAGGACGCCTCCGGCGGGCCCGGCAAGCTGCTCAGGCGGGAGATCCGGGAACTGTATGGCCACCTGGTCTGAGCACGCGGTCAAGGAGCTGCTGCTCGCATCGGGCATCCCCGTGCCCAGGGGCGTGCTGGTCACCGACGGCGACTTCACCTCGTGCGCCGCCCTGACCGCGCCCCTGGTGCTCAAGGCGTCGGGCGTGCTGCACAAGTCGGACGTGGGCGGCGTACGGCTCGGCCTCGACCACGCCGGCCTGCCCGCGGCGGCGGCCGAGATGGGCTTCGCCTCCTACCTCGTCGAGGAGCAGGCGCCCGCCGGGGTCGAGCTGATCGCCGGGCTCGTCCGCGACCCCATGGCGGGGCCGGTGCTGCTCTTCGGTCTCGGCGGCGTCTGGACCGAGGTGCTGCGCGACACGGTGCTGCGCGTGTGCCCGATCACCGAGGACGACGCGCGGGCCATGGTCGACGGCCTGCGCGGCTCCCCGCTCCTGCACGGCCATCGCGGCACCCCGGCCGTCGACGTGTCCGCCCTGGTCAAGCTGCTGCTGGCCCTGGGCGGCAACGGAGGGTTGTGGGAGCGGCTGGAACTGGGCGAGTTCGAGCTCAATCCCGTCATCGCCGGGCCCGGCGGGCTGGTGGCCGTCGACGCCCGCTACATCGAGGGCTGCGCCCCCGCGCCCGCCCCCCGCCGCGCGGGCGACTTCACCGCGCTGTTCGAGCCTCGGCGCGTCGCCGTGGTGGGCGCCTCCACCACCAGGCCGGGCTTCGGCAACATGTTCCTCGGCTTCTACAAGCAGAGCGGTGTCCCGGTCGTCGCTGTGCACCCCACGGCCTCCTCCATCGACGGCGTACCTGCCGTGCCGACGCTGTCGGGCGTGGACTACGCGCTGGTCGCGGTGCCCGCCGCCCGATGCGCCGAGGTCGTACGGCAGGCGGACGGCGTGCCGTACATCCAGGTGATGAGCGGCGGATTCGGCGAGGCGGGACGCGCCGACCTGGAGGCCGAGCTGCTCGGCGCGATGCCGCCGGGAAGCCGCTTGCTGGGGCCCAACTGCATGGGCGTCTACTCGCCCCGAGGCCGCCAGACCTTCGTCGGCGGCGGTCTCGGCGAGCCGGGCGGCATCGCCCTCGTCTCGCAGAGCGGCGGCCTGGCCGGCGAGGTCGTCAAGGTCGGCGAGCTGCGCGGGCTGCGCTTCAGCCGGGTCGCCACCGTGGGCAACTGCGCGGACGTCGGCCCCGCCGAGCTGCTCGGCTGGCTGGCCGGCGACCGGGAGACCACGGCGATCGGGCTCTACCTGGAGGACCCGCGTGACGGGAGGGCGCTGTTCGAGGCGCTGCGGGAGACGGGCAAGCCGGTGGCCCTGCTGGTTGGGGGCCGCACCCGCCAGGGACGGCTCGCCGCGGCCTCGCACACCGGCGGTATGGCGGGCGACGGCCGGGTGTGGCGGGCGCTGGCCGAGCAGACCGGCACGGTGCTCGTCGACAGCCAGGACGACCTGATCGGGGTGCTCTCCTACTTCCAGGCGCACGCCCCGGCCGCCGATCACGGGACCTCTCACTCTACGTCCGCCGATCACGGCGCCGGTCGGCGTCCGGCCGGAGTGCTCGTCATCGGGCCCAGCGGCGGGGCGAGCGTGCTGGCCGCCGACGCCTTCGACCGCCGGGGGTTGTCCCTGCCGCCCCTGCCCGACGGCGCCCTCGACGGCCTCGGCCTGGGCGCGGGCAGCTCGCTGGCCAACCCCTTGGAGATCCCCGTCGGCCCCCGCGCCGACCCCTCCCTGGCCAGAAGGGCCATCGAGGCGATACTCCCCCGCCTGCCGTACGGCGACGTCGTCGCCCACGTCAACGTGCAGAGCTTCTTCACCTACGGCTCCTCCGCCGAGCCGCTCCACGCCTTCGCGCGCGAGCTCGTCCAGGTCAGGGGCACCCGGCTGAGCCTGGTGCTGAGGAACGCCGACGTCGCCCCGCCCGGGGTCGAGAACGAGCTACGGGCCATCGCCTCGCGGCTGCCCGTCTACCGGTCGATGGAGGCGGCGGCGGTGGCCGTCGCCGCGGGAAGGAGTCTGTGATGGGCCTGCTGGACGGCAAGGTCGCGCTGATCACCGGGGGCGCCAGGGGCATGGGGGAATCCCACGTGCGCCTGTTCCTGGAGGAGGGCGCCCAGGTGGTCTTCGGCGACGTGCTGGAGGAGGAGGGCAAGGCCCTGGCCGCCGAGACCGGGGCGACGTTCGTGCGTCAGGACGTCACCCGGCCCGAGGAATGGGCGCGGGCGGTGGAGACGGTTGTGGAGACGTACGGCAAGCTCAACATCCTGGTCAACAACGCCGGGATCCTGAAATTTAGCCGTATCGCCGATATGCCAATCGAGGAGTTCTCCCGCGTCCTGGACGTCAACCTGAAGGGCACCTGGCTCGGCGTGAAGTCGGTGATCGAGCCCATGAAGGCCTCGGGACGCGGCTCGATCGTCAACATCTCCTCCATCGAGGGCTTCATCGGCGCGGCGGGACTGTCGGCCTACGCCGCCTCGAAGTTCGGCATCCGCGGCGTCACCAAGGCCGCGGCGCGCGAGCTGGCCCCCTTCAAGATCCGCGTCAACAGCGTGCACCCCGGCGCGATCAACACGAACATGGTCCTCGACCCCGAGATGATGACGGAGGTCGACGCCGACGCCTTCGTCAAGTCGATGGTCATCAAGCGCTTCGCCAAGCCGATCGAGGTCTCCCACGTGGTGGCCTTCCTGGCCTCCGACCGCTCCAGCTACTGCACCGGCAGTGAGTTCACGGTCGACGGAGGGCTGCTCACCGGAGCCGGGTACTAGGACCTCTTGCGGCGGCTGCGCGCCACCTCCAGCGTGTCGACGGCGCTCCAGCCCTTGGCCAGCTCGAGCGAGGGGGCGCGGCCGCTGCTGACGTGCTTGAGCGCGCACTCCGCGGCCGCGTCGGGATCGTGGGATGCGATCGCGGAGAACAGCTCGGCGTGCTCGGCGCACTGCTGGGCGATGTCGCGGCTGGAGGTGAGCCTGAACAGCCAGCGCAGCCTGGCCTCCAGCGGGCGCATGATGTCGACGAGCAGGGCGTTGCCCGACAACTCGACGACGACCGTGTGGAAGGCGGCGTTGGCGCGGGCGATCTCCGAGGGCACGCTCTGGCGGGCGGCATGCTCAAGGGAGGCACGCAGGCGCTTGAGATCGGCGTCGGTGGCCTGCGCGGCGGCCAGCCTTGCGGCCAGCACCTCCAGGCTCTCGCGCACGTCGAACAGGTCGGCGACGTCGGCCGGAGTGAACGGGCGCACCAGCACGCCCTTGCGCGGCACGACCACGACCAGGCGCTCGGCCTCCAGGCGCCGCAGCGCCTCGCGGACGGGGACCCGGGAGACACCGTGCTCGGTGCCGAGCTCACGCTCGACGAGACGCCGGCCCGGCTGGAGCACCCCCTCGATGATCTGCTCCTTCAGCGTCTCGTAGACCATGCATAAACCGTACCGTCAGGTGCCGGGATGCCGTCCCAGCCAGGCGGTCGGCATGACGAACACTCCGCTCGCCTCCACCAGGGGCGTGCCGTCGGGCAGCGCGATGCGGCCGTCGGCCCAGCTCTTGCGTCCCTCCGCGCGGGTGTGCTCGGCGGTGGCCACCAGGGGCGTGCCGTACGGCACGGGCCGCAGGTAGCGCAGGGTGAGGGTGCCGGTCATGCCGGGGAAGCCCGCGGCCGCGGCGGCCTGGCCGAGCAGGTGGTCCAGGACCATGGCGCTGATGCCGCCGTGCACCCCGTTGGGTGGGCCCTCGTGCAGGGGGCGGAAGGTGACCTCCGCCCTGGCGGTCAGGCCGTCCATCTCGACGACCAGCGGCAGCGCCATGGGGTTGGCGCCGCCGATGACGGCGTTGCCCAGGTGGCGCAGGTTGCCGTCGGGCGAGATATCGAAGGGCAGCGGAGTGGCGCGGGAGGCGGCTCGCAGGCGCTCGGTGAGCGCCGCCAGCTCGGCCGTGACGGCCAGCAGCTCGTCCTCCTTGACCTCCGTCAGTGCCACGGCGTCCATCAGGTCGCGGGTCTGCTGGGCGAGCTCGCAGTGGGCGGCCAGGCGGGACTCGGGAGTGAGCTCCATCGTCATGGAACCCATACTAGAACACGTTCTACAGAATGACATTCGAATCAGGGATCACACACGTCACAGGTAGATCTTTTCCGGATTTCACCACCTATTTCCGGCATATCTGGCAACCTCTTGACCTGCGGTTTTTGGTTCCGAACCGCGGTTGGCGATTCCTTGGTCTGTGCTTGACCGCTCGTTTGCCCAGGTAGCCTCCCCAATCACAGAAGTTGAAGGCTGCCCCGGAAGGTCCCCCGAACCTCCATGACACCAGAGATGCACAAGTACATCGAGCTGCTCGAGAAGGAGCTCGGTTACACGGAGAAGGCGAACGCCTACACCAAGTTCGGCGACTGGTACGGCAGGAACGTCGAGACCGACTCCGACTACAGCGGCCAGCCGTGGTGCGACATGTACCTGTCGTGGGCCGCGGCCAAGCTCGGCTACGAGGAGTGGATCGGGCAGTTCGCCTGGACCGTCGCCCACGCCGAATGGTTCAAGGAGCAGGGCGCCTGGGGGACCAAGCCCAAGCCGGGAGCGTTCGTCTTCTACGACTGGTCGGGGTCGGACGACATCGACGGCATCGACCACGTCGGCATCGTCACCAGCGTCGAGGGCGGCCGGATCCACACCATCGAGGGCAACATCGACGGCGGGGTCGCCAAGCGCAAGGAACGAGACACCAGCAAGGTCGTCGGATACGGGTACCCCGAGAAGATCAAGGCCAGGCTCGACGCCGCCAACGCCCCGCAGAAGGAGGAGGGCACCCTCGCGCCCGACACGCCCTTCTACGGCGACGCGGAGTCGGGCAACGAGTTCACGGCCCTGTTCCCGCGCGCCGAGGCCTCGCCCCAGGCCTCCGCCCCGGCCAAGCCCAAGGCGGCCGACGCCCCCGCCCCTCCCACGGCCAAGCCGGCGCCTTCAGCGACGTCCTCGTCCTCTGGTTCTTCGTCGTCGTCTTCCTCTGACGCCGAGGCGGGGACTCCAGCCGCCAAGGGCAAGCACGCCAAGCCCGCGACGGCCGACACGCAGGAGGCGACCACGCAGCCACTGCCCGCGATCGTCGACGTCGCCGCCGCCACCACTTCCCCGGTGGCCGCGCTCGGCACGCCCGCGCTGGTCGGCTCGGCCCTCGTCGCGGCGCTGGCGGTGCTGGTGTTCTCCAGGACCAGGCACGTACGGGCCCGCCTCGCCGGCGCCGGTCCGCTGGCGTCCGAGACGCCCGCCCGCGGCCGCCGCCGCAAGCGCGCCACCGTACGGCCCGCGGGCCGTACGGCGGGGACACGGCGCAAGACGTCGAAGGCCGGGATCGGGCTCACCGGCCCTGTCACCGGCTCTGTCACCGTCACCAGCTCCGTCACCAGCCCGGTCTCCACCACCGGCCTCATCTCCGCCACCGCGACCGGCCTCGCCTCGGCGACCGGCCTCGCCACCGCCTCCGGCCTCGCCACCGCCTCCGGCCTCGCCACCGCCTCCGGCCTCGCGTCCTCCAGTGGCACCGTCTCCATCGCCGCCTCCGGTCCCCTCTCCGCCCCCGGTCCCCTCTCCGGCTCCGTGGAGATGCCGCACCCTGCGCTCGTCCTGGCCGCGCCGGTGGACGAGGCGTACCTCACGAGCCCCCTCGACACCGACATCCTGACTCGCCTCGACGCCACCACCCTCGCCCACCTCGACGCCGCCTCGCTCGACGGCCTCGGATCGCCCGGCGGCACCGCCGCGCGCCGCGTCGCCGGAGCGGCCGATCTCGCCGGCGCGTCCGGCCGCTCCGGGGCCGGTGAGGCGGGGGCGTCGGAGACGGCCGGTCGCCGTGGCGAGCGGGTGCCGCGCAGGTTGCGCAGGGAGATCCCCGCCGAGCCGGTGCGCGGCGAGGTCACCGCCGAGTTCGACGCCTTCCGTGCCGCCTCGGGACGTCGAACCACCTACCGGCGGCTCGACCAGGCCGCCTCCTCGCCGGCGGGTGCCTTCCCGGGGATCGACCGCGACGCCCTGGCGCCGCGCGAGAACTCCGCCTACCGGGGCCGCCGCCGCAAGACCGCCGTCCACGGCGACGAGGCGGGCTTCCAGGAGAGCGCACCCACCCGCGGCCGCCGCCACCGCCCGGCGGCGGACGGCCACCCGCACGACGCCCGCCGCGCCGACCTCCGGGTGGCCGGGGGGTTCGTGCAGGACGCGCCGCTGAGGGGCCGTCGTCACCGCGACCTCGAGCCCGCCGCCACCCCCCGGTGACCGGCTACGACACCCCGTACTCCCGTGCGAACGCGCTCAGCCCGTCCACCGCGTCACGCGACCGCTTCCACGGCCGCACGATGAGCCGGTCCACCCCCAGCGCCGCCCACTCCCCCACCTCGCCGGGCGACGCCAGGTCGTAGGCGTGCGCCGTCACCGGCACGCGGCGCCCGCCCGACAGCTCCGACAGCACCTCCAGCTGCGGCCGGATCGACTCCAGCGTGTGCGGCATGCTGATCCACCCGTCGCACAGCGTCGCCGCTCTCCGCAGGGCCGCACGCGACTCGCCCCCGGCCAGCACGGGCAGCCGGTGCTGCACCGGCTTGGGCTCGAACGCCACCTCGGGAAAGCGGTAGAACTCCCCGCTGTGCTCCACCACGGGCTCGCTCCACAGCCGCCTGGCGATGCGCAGCGCCTCGTCGAGCCGGGCACCGCGCGTCTCGAAGGGCACTCCCGCCGCGTCCCACTCCCCCCGGTACCACCCGGCGCCGACCCCGCAGATGGCGCGCCCTGTCGAGATGACGTCGAGCGTGGCGAAGGCCCGCGCCGACACGAACGGGTGGCGCAGCGCGAACAGGTGGACGGCGGTGCCCAGCCGGATGCGGCGCGTCAGCCCGGCCAGCCAGCACAGGAACGCGGGCGCGTCGAAGATCGGCGTGGCGGGTCTGATGCCGGGGTCGCTGGTGCCCGGGTAGGTCGCGGTGGACAGGTCGGTGGTGAAGACGAGGTGCTCGGGCGCCCACACGGATTCGAACCCGAGCTCGTCCGCGGCGACGGCGACGTCCTTCCACGCGGCGGGATGCAGCAGGCCGAGCGGCACGCCGTACTTCATCTTCACGGCCATCGCGGTACCTCCCTGACCAGGGCGCGCACGCGGGCGCGGTGTGTTGCGCTGGTGCCGTACGCGGCGCTCCACGACCACACGCGGGTCAGCCAGTGGCGCAGTTCCAGCTCGTGGGTGTAGCCGATGGCGCCGTGCACCTGCAGTGCCGCTTCGGCGGCGAGGCGGGCGGCGTCGTTGGCGGCGGCCTTGGCGGCGCTGACGTCCCGCTCGCCTGAGGGCAGTTCGTAGGAGAGGGCCGCCCGGTGGACGAGGGGGGCGGCGAACTCCACGGCGATGGCGACGTCGGCGAGCCGGTGCTTGACCGCCTGGAAGCCGCCGATGGCCCGGCCGAACTGGGTGCGCTCGCGGGCGTAGGCGACGGTGGTGTCGAGCAGGTGGCGGGCGGCCCCGATCAGCTGGGCCGCGGTGGCGACGGTGGCCGCCCGCCACGCTGTTACGGCCGAGCCCGTCAGTTCGCGGGTGTCGCCGTCGAGGGTGACGGTGAACAGCGGCCTGGCGGGGTCGATGCCCGGCCGTGGCTCAAGCCGTACACGAAGTTGAGGAGCCTGCGACGATACGGCGTCGCGGGAGGCCACGCGCGGCCAGGCGACGATCACGTCGGCCAGGTCGGCGTCGGCGGCGGTCGAGGCGCTGTCGGCCACGGCGACGCGGAGCGCTCCGGCGGCGAGCTTGTCGAGTTCGGGCCCGTCGAGCAGCAGCGCGCCCGCGACGGCGGTGTCGACGACGGGGCCGGGCATGGCCGCCCGCCCGGTCTCCTCCAGGGCGGGCAGCGCGTCCGCGAGCCGAAGCCCGAGTCCGCCGCGCGAGTCGTCGACGAGCATCCCGAAGAAGCCGAGCGTCCCCAGCCGCTGCCAGGCGGCGGCGCCCCGGTCGTCGCGGCAGCCGGCGAGCACGTCGCGGACGACGAGCCCGAAGTCGGCCTGGTCGTCGGTGAAGGTGAAGTTCATCGTGGCAGCCCCAGGACCCGCTCGGCGACGATGTTGCGCTGGATCTCGTTGGTCCCGGCGTAGATGGGCCCGGCCAGGGAGAACAGGAAGCCGTCGTACCAGGGCGTCCCGGCGGCCCGGTCGCCGAGCAGGTCCATGGCGAGCGTGTGCATGCGCAGGTCGAGCTCGGACCAGAAGACCTTGCCGAGGCTGGAGGCGGCGCCGATCTCCGTGCCGTCCATGAGGCGGCGGGCGGTGGTGAAGGTGTGCAGGCGGTAGGCCTCGGCCTCGGTCCAGCAGCGGGCGGCCCGGTCGAGGAGCACCGGGTCGCCGGCGTCGGCGGCGAGGTCGACGAGCCGGGAGGCGGTGGCCAGGAAGCGGCCCGGGCTGCGCAGGGTGAGCCCGCGTTCGGAGGAGGTGGTGGCCATGGCGATGCGCCAGCCCTGGCCGACGTCGCCGAGCACCATGGAGTCGGGCACGAACACGCCGTCGAAGGCGAGTTCGGCGAAGCCGTACTCCCCGTCGAGCTGAGCGATGGGCCGCACCTCGACGTCGTCGAGGGGGAACAGGAAGTAGGTCAGGCCGTGGTGGCGCTCGCCCGAGGTGCGGAACAGGCCGAAGCCGTGGCCGGCGTAGGCGGCTCGTGAGCTCCAGGTCTTCAGTCCGTGCAGCCGCCAGCCGCCGTCGGCGCGGACGGCGCGTGAGGTGAGTGCGGCCAGGTCGCTGCCAGCGCCCGGCTCCGACCAGGCCTGGGCCCAGACGTCGTCGGCGCGGGCCATGCGCGGCAGCCAGGTGGCGCGCTGCTCGGGGGTGCCGTAGGTGAACAGGGTGGGGGCGAGCAGGAAGATGCCGTTCTGGGTGACCCTGGCCGGCGCTCCGGCCGCCCAGTACTCCTCCTCGAAGATCAGCCACTCGATGAGGGAGGCTCCCCGCCCGCCGTACTCCTCCGGCCAGGAGACCACGGACAGGCGTTCGGCGGCGAGCCGCGCCTCCCACGCGCGGTGGGCGGCGAAGCCGTCGGCTGTGTCGAGGGACGGCAGGTGGCGCGGGGTGTGTTCGGCCAGCCAGGAGCGCACCTCGGCGCGGAACGACTGTTCCGCGGGGGTGAAGTCGAGATCCACCTACCCAACCTAGCGCACGCTTGGTTCCCTGAACAGGAACCCCACCCCCGCCATCAGCGCCAGCGCCGACCACACCGTGATGGTCTGCACCGCCCAGCCGTACCACTCGGGCGGCGTGTAGGGCGCCAGGTGGAAGGGGTCGAAGCGGGTGAACAGCTCCATCAGCACGAGGTAGGGCGGCAGGAGCAGCCCGGCGGAGATCAGCGTGCCCGTGGTGGGGCCGCGGCGCTGGGCGCTGCGCGCGAGCAGCCCCAGGGCCACGCCGAGTGCCACGAACCCGGCCGAGTACGCCCACAGCCCGTAGACCACGTCGTCACGCGCACCCCAGACCCCCGTCCCGGCGGGCAGGGGCTCGGCCAGCGCGACGACCGACAGCGCCACCACGACCGGCCAGAACCCCAACGAGTGCGCCAGCACCGCGGCCGAGACCCGCGCGGGCCGCGCCTCGGCGTTGGCGGGGATGGCCAGCAGCCCCGCGACGAACGTGCCCGCGGCGAAGACCAGCAGCACGAACCTGGCCACCACGAACCAGCGCGGACCGTAGTCGGCCAGCCCGACGGCCGCGTCGCCGATCAGCCAGGCCAGGGCGACCAGGTAGGGCGTGCCCATCAGGCCGCTGAGCAGCGAACCCAGCGGGTCGCCCCGGTAGACCAGGAAGGTCGGGAAGAGCAGCAGCAGGGCGGCGACGGAGAAGACCTGGGCGTCGATCCGCAGCCAGAACCGGACGGCGTCGGAGGGTTCGGGGAGAGCAGCGGTGTCGATCGTGATGAGCAGCAGCCCGTAGAGGGCCACGTGGCCGAGAAGCACCGCGGCGGTGGGGCGTGACCTCATGACCCTTGGACGCTCGTGACCCCTGTTTTCGTTCGTCCGTAGCAGAACCTTGCCCGGTCCATGCCGTCGATGCGAGAGATTGTCAGTTGTGTGCCACTCTCCTGACAGCCGCCCGCCCGCACCGCCTGTCGTGGGCGAGGTCGCCGAGCACGGCGAGACCACCCTCACCTCCGCCGACGGCACCACGTTCCTGGCCTACCGGGCCGTGCCCGCCGAGCCCAACGGGCGCGGCGTCGTCATCTTCCCCGACGTGCGCGGCCTGCACCCGTTCTACCGCGACCTGGCCGTGCGCTACGCCGAGGCCGGCTTCCACGCCGTGGCCATCGACTACTTCGGCCGCACGGCGGGCACCGGCGAGCGCGGCGACGACTTCGACTACCTGCCGCACGTGCGGCAGGTCACCGACGAACAGCTCGACGCCGACGCCAGGGCGGCGGCGGCCACCCTGCCCGGCCCGGTCTTCGTCGTCGGCTTCTGCTTCGGCGGCGCCCATGCCTGGCGCGTGGCCGCCTCGGTCGAGGGCTTCGCGGGCGGCGTCGGCTACTACGGCTCGCTGCGCTTCATCGACGGCTGGGAGCCGAAGGGGCCCGGCTCCCCCGTGCTGATGCTCCTGGGCGGCGCCGACCGCGGCGCGACCCCCGAGCAGTTCGCCGCCCTGCGCTCCAGCCTGGAGCGGGCGGGCATCGAGGTCGAGCAGCACGTCTACGAGGGCGCGCCGCACTCCTTCTTCGACCGCTCGGCGACCGAGTGGGCCGAGGCGTGCGCCGACTCGTGGCGCAGGATCCTGGCCTTCACCTCTCGCCACGGATAGTTGAAAGGCGTACCGTCAGCGGCATGGCCACCGATTCCGTTCCGTGGCGGGGAGTCCACCACCTGGCCCTGGTGACAGCGGACATGGACGCGACCGTGCGCTTCTGGCACGGCGTCCTCGACGCGCGCCTGGTGACCACGCTTGCCATCCCCGCCTTCCGCCACTACTTCTTCGAGGTCGCGCCGGGCAACACCATCGCGTTCTTCGAGTTCACCGACCAGCCCATCGAGAGCTTCGCCAAGCCGGCCGGCGTGCCGTACCCGAAGGCCTCCCAGTTCGACCACCTGTCGCTGCACCTGCCGGACGAGGACGCGCTCAACCGCATGCGCGACCGGCTGAAGGCTCACGGCTGCGAGGTCACCGACGTGATCGACCACGGGTTCCTGCGGTCGATCTACTTCAGCGACCCCAACGGCATCGCGCTGGAGGCCTCGTGGTGGACGATCGACCCCACCGGGCGGCCGGTCGACTACGGCGACGAGCGCCTGTTCGCCGACGCCGACCCGGTGCCCGCCGTACGAGAGCTTCGTGACCACGGCCGCCTGGAGCGCACCGTGGCCACGCGTCTGGTCGACGGGATCATCGAGGACCTCGGACGCGAGGGGATCACCGTGGAGCGGAGCACCGGCTAACCCAGATAGGCGGCCCTGACCACCGGGTCCTGCCTGATCCGCTCGGGCGGTCCCTGGGCGATGACCTTGCCCAGGTCCAGCACCACGAGCCGGTCGCACACGCCCATCACGAAGCCCATGTCGTGCTCGACGAGCAGCACGGTCGTCTCCAGGCCCGTGACGACCTCGCGAAGCCTGGCCACCTGGTCGGCGTCCAGCCCCGAGGTCGGCTCGTCGAGCAGCAGCAGCCTCGGCCGGCCGGCCAGCGCCCTGGCCAGCTCCACCAGCCGCCGCTGCCCGACCGGCAACGCCGCCGCGTACGCGTCGCGCAGCGGCGTCAGCCCGCACAACGCCAGCACCTCGTCCACGCGCCCGCCACGCTCGCGCTCCAGCGTGCGCCTCGACGGCCAGGCGGCCAGGTCGCCCAGGAAGTTCTGGCGCGGCCACTCCAGCGCGGCCAGCACGTTCTCCGCCACCGTCAGGCGGCCGAAGACCTGGGTGCGCTGGAACGTGCGGCGCACGCCGTTCCTGGCCCGCTTCACCGCGCTCAGACCGGTCAGGTCCTGCCCCTGGAGGCTCACCCGCCCGCCGCTCGGCCTGCGCAACCCGGAGATCACGTCGAACAGCGTGGTCTTGCCCGCGCCGTTGGGACCGATCACGCCGCAGATCCCGCCCTCCGGGGCCTCGAAGTTCACCTCCGTCAGGGCCCTGACCCCGCCGAAGGAGACCGACACGTCCTCGACTCTCATGACACCCCCAGATAGGCCGCCGCCAGCCGCTCGCCGTCGACCTCCGACCGGGAGCCCGTCCAGGTGATGCGGCCCAGCCGCATGAACGCCACCCGGTCGGCGATCGCCAGCGCCTCCGTCGCCTTCTCCTCGACCAGGAGAAGCGCCACACCCTTGTCGCGCAGCTCGGTGAACAGCTGGAAGACCTGCTCGACCACCCTCGGGGCCAGGCCCAGGGAGGGCTCGTCGGCGATCAGCACCTTCGGTGGTCTGACCAGGGCGGGGGCGAGGGTGAGAAGCTGTTGCTCGCCTCCCGACAGCGCACCGGCCGGTACGGCACGCCGGGTGGCCAGGAGCGGGAGGCGGTCGAAGACGGGGGCGGGGTCGGGCAGCCAGGTGCGCAGGTTCTCCTCCACGGTGAGGGCGGGGAAGACGCCGCGCCCTTCCGGGGCCAGGAGGATGCCCGCCCTGGCCCGTCGATGCGGCTGCCAGGTGGTGACGTCCGTGCCGTCGAGCAGCACCCGGCCCTCGGTGAGCAGGACGTCTCCGGCGGCCACGGCGCAGGTGGTGGACTTGCCCGCGCCGTTGGCTCCCAGGAGGGCGACGACCTCGCCCGCGTGGACCTCCAGGTCGACGCCCCGCAGGACGGTGGCCTCGGCTCGGGCGGCGACCACGCCTTGGAGCTCGAACAGCGGGGACGGCTGGTCACCGGACGCCTCCCGCCGGGCTCCGCCGTACACCGTCTCACCGACGCGGCGGAGGGGGACACCGGGAGCGGCGGACAGGGGGTCCACCGTGGCGCCCGCCGTGGTGTCCGCCGTGGTGGACCCCGCCGTGGCCTTCGTGCGGCGGCGGTACCGTTGCTCGGCGAGCTGGGCGAGCACGCCGTCCGGGTGTTTGGCCAGGATCATCCCGCCCGCCCCGAACAGGATGAGCCCCACGTGCGCCGACACTCCCCACGCCGACAGCAGTTCGGGGAAGACGGCCGCGATGAGGCCGCCCACCACCGCGCCGCCGATGCGCCGCACTCCCTGCAGCACCACGACGGCGAGCCAGACGAACCCGGCGAACGCCGGCAGGTCGGTGGCGGTGGTCGCCCCCTTGGAGATCGCGTACAGCACCCCGCCGAGCCCCGCGATCGCCGAGGCCAGCGCGAAGAGCAGGAACTTGGTGCGCGCCGCCGACAACCCCGAGGTGGTCGCGGCGGCGGGAGCCGAGCGCACCGCGAGGATCGCCCGGCCGGAGGCCGACCGTTCGAGGTTGCGCACCAGCAGCCCGACCAGACCGATCAGCACGAGCAGCAGCACCACCCGCACCTGCGGCGAGGTCGTGGTGCCCAAGCCCAGGTTGATCGCGGGCAGCGTCCACCCGATGGTCCCGTTGCTGAAGGCGTCGATCTGGAAGAGCACCTGGTCGGCCAGGAGCGCCAGGGCCAGCGTGGCCAGGGTGAGGATGCGCCCGCCGAGCCGCAGCGCGGGCAGGGCGACGAGCATGCCGACGGCGGTGGCGGCGAGCACCCCGAGCACGATGGCCACGATGAACGGCAGCCCCGCGGAGAAGGCCCATCCGCAGGTGAGTGCGGCCATCGCGGCGAAGGAGGCCTGGGCGAGGTTGACCATGCCGCCGATCCCGGTGACGACCACGAACGAGCAGAAGATCAGCGCCAGGACCAGGCCCTGGGCGACGATGCCCACGTAGTAGTCGGACTGGGTGAAGGTGAAGCCCAGCAGCAGGGCCAGGCCGGCGAGCCAGGGCAGGCGGCGCCGCCACGGCGGCAGGTCGGCGCGGTAGTCGGGCGGCGGCGTGTCCTCGGCCGAGCTGCCCGCCACCCGCTCGCGCGAGCGGTTGAGCAGCAGCAGGCCGAGGAAGAGCAGGATGACGGGTACGGCGGAGCGAAGGCCGGTGATCTCCTGCAGGAACGAGCCGTATCCGGCGACGAGGTTCGTCACGACGCCGAGCCCGAGCCCGGCGGCGAAGGTCCAGGGGATGGAGCGCAGCCGACCGAACACCGCGGCTGTGGCGGAGGCGAACAGCAGCACGGTGTAGGCGTGGGCGTCGAGCCCGACGATGGGCAGCGCCAGCACACCGGCCAGGCCGGCGAGCAGGCAGCTGAGCATCCAGGCGAGGGCGGAGGTGGAGTCGGGGTCGATGCCCCGTAGCCCGGCCAGGCCGCGCCGGTCGACGCAGGCGCGCATGCGCAGGCCGTACGGGGTGTGGCGCATGAAGGCCCACAGGCCGGCGGCGGCCAGTACGGCGAAGCCGAAGGTGATCAGCTGGTCGCTGTCGAGCGTGACGATGCCGAGGTCGAACAGCGCGGGCGGCGCCGGGCCGACGCCGCGCGGCTGCACGCTCACGTCGATTGGCGCGAGCCCCAGGGGCAGGGCCAGCTCGACCAGGAAGAGCCCGAGGGCGGGCAGCGCGATCGTCAGCCCGATGGTGCCGACGATCTGCGCCGTCTCCCCCGCCCCCGCCAGCCCGCGGAACATCGCCCGGTGCAGTGCCAGCCCGACCAGCGGCGCGAACAGCCCGGCCGCCACCAGGGCGGCGATCCAGCGCGGCAGCCCGAGTCCGGCGTAGAGCTCGTAGTACACCAGCGCGGTCAGGAAGCCGATCGCGCCGTGGGCGAAGTTGAACACCCCGGTCGCCGCGTACGACAGGGTCAGTCCCGAGCCCAGCACCGCGAAGATCGCGCCGGTGACGAGCCCGCTGAGGATGTATCCGATCACGGCTTGAGCGGCACGTTGTCGAAGCACTTCATGTTCTTGGCCACCTGGAACGCGCCGCCGCTGATCTTCACCAGCGCGCCGCAGCCGTTGGGCTCGTCGTGGTCCTTGGGATAGGCGATGCGCCCGAATCCGGCGTTCTCGTAGGAAAAGGTGCCGTTGGCCACGGACAGGAACTTCTCCCTGGTGAGGTCCTTGCCCGCCTGGTCGGCGACCTTCAGGAAGATGTCGGCCGCCCAGTAGCCGATGGCCAGGTGCTGGGTGAGCTGGGTGCCGGGCGCCACGGCCTCGACGTCCTTGCGCAGCTGCTCGATCTCCGGGGCGGTCGACTCGAAGGGCTCGAACATGGGTGCCGCGATGACGCCTTCGAACGCCTGCGCCTGGGCGGGGTCCTTGAGGATGTTGGCGTCGTAGCTGGTGGCGTCGGTGAGCACGCCCTGGTAGCCGGCCTTCTTCAGGCCCGCGTAGAGCCCGGCGTTGAACTTGGTGCCCGCGATGACGCTGACGACGACGTCGGGCTTGGTCGCCATGATCTTGTTGACGTGCGGGAGCCAGTCGGGCGGCGGGGCCGCGGCGGGCAGGCTGGAGTCGACGCCGACGAGGGTGAAGCCGGCCGCCTCGAACGACTGGGAGATGGTCTTGCCGCCGTACTTGCTGCCGCTGGAGTCGGAGGTCTGCACCCAGACCTTCTTGCCCTGGGCGCCGCCGAGCAGGTCGGCCATCTGCCGTCCCCACCAGGTCTGCGAGCCCGCGCCCGCCTTGGGCGCCAGGCAGCCGTTGTAGCCGAAGCCGGTCGTGGTGCCGCACCACTGCGGCCCGGTCGCCCAGCCGAACCACGGCACGCCCTGCTGCTCCAGGAAGGCGGCGCCGCCGAAGTTGGGCGCGTGCACGGGCACGAGGGCGAACACGCCGTCCTTCTGCACGAGCTTCTTGGCCGCGGCGTCGCCCTTGGCCGCGTCCTGGGTGTCGTCCTCGGCGCCGACGAACTCGATCTTCCTGCCGTGCACGCCGCCTGCGGCGTTGGCGCGCTCGAACCTGGCCTTGGCGCCGATCTCGGCGTCCTTGGTGGAGTAGCCGCTGGCCGAGGTCTTGGTGAGCACCCCGCCGATCTTGATGGAGGTGCCGGTGACACCGGAAGCCGCACCGCTGGCCGTACCGCCCGACTGTTCGGCCGCGCAGGCCGCGGCGGCGAGCCCCGCAGCGGCCAGGACGGCAATCATCCGCTTCCTCATGAAAACCACCTAGCGCTCGCTCGGTTTTCTGAAGAGTAGATTTACGGACATCACCAAGCAACTGCTTGCTACGCAATTGTGCTCCGGCTAGCGTGACGGTCATGCTGACCCGCGCCGCCGTACTGACCGAATTCCACGCGCCCCTGGAGATCCGCGAGGTCGAGCTGGCCGACCCGGGACCCGGCGAGGTCCGCGTGCGCATCCGGGCCTCCGGCATCTGCGGCTCCGACCTGAAGGCCATCGACGGCAAGAGCCCGGTCGTCTCCCAGCTGCCCTTCGTGCTCGGCCACGAGAGCGCGGGCGTGGTCGAGAGCGTCGGCGAGGGGGTCGCGGCACTCAAGCCGGGCGACCACGTGATCATCGCGATGAGCGGTCCCTGCGGGCGCTGCCGGGGCTGCGCCGGGGGCGAGTTCCACCTGTGCTCGGGCCCAGCGCGGATGACCGCGATCATGGGCGGGTTGCCGCGCATGACCCTCGACGGCGCCGAGACCAGGCGCTTCATCGGCATCGGCTCCTTCGCCGAGCACGCGGTGGTCTCCGAGCGCATGTGCGTGAAGATCGCCAAGGACGCGCCCTTCGCCGCCATGGCCCTGCTCGCGTGCGGCGTCGTCACCGGCGTCGGCGCCGTGCTCAACGTGGCGCGTGTGCAGCCGGGCTCAAGTGTGCTGGTCGTCGGCTGCGGCGGGGTCGGGCTCAACGTCATCCAGGGCGCGGTGCTGGCCGGGGCCACCACGATCTACGCCGCCGACATCGCCGAGCAGAAGCTCAAGCTGGCCGAGCGGTTCGGCGCGACACCGGTCCAGGAGTTCCCGCAGAACGTCGACTACGCCTTCGACGCCACCGGCGTTCCCGGCGTGCTGGCCAAGGCCTTCGCCGCCACCCGCCCGGGCGGCACGACCGTCATGGTCGGCAGCCCGCCGCGCGGCCAGAACCTGGAGATCGACCCCAGCCTGCTGTTCGCCTCGCGCAGGCTCATGGGCACCCAGGGCGGCGACGCCGCGCCGCTGCGCGACCTGCCCATGCTGGCCGCGCAGTACATGGCGGGACGGCTGGACCTGGACGGGCTGATCACCGAACGCGTGCCGCTGGAGGACATCAACGCGGCGGTCGAAAGGGTACGGCAGGGCTCGGTGGCCCGCAGTGTCATCGTCTTCGACTGACGGGCGGGGGTACGGCACGCGTCCCGCCCCCGCCCGCTCGCCCTTACAGGAAGGTCGCGATCCAGTCGGCCACGACGGGGATGTCGACGCGCTGGTAGCCGCCGAGGTAGCGGCAGTTCTGCGTGTAGCCGTAGCTCGTCACGGTGACGAGGTAGCCGTTGAGGAAGCCGGGACCGCCCGAGTCGCCGAAGCAGGTGCCTCCGGTGCCGCGGTTGTCGTTGTAGTTGCCGTTGGCCTGCAGGATCTGCGGCGTCAGCTTCTGACCCGGAGACTCCGCGTAGCGGCGCATCAGCGGATACGTCATCGGCTGCGGCTTCTGCGGGCCGGTCAGCGGCTTACGGACCTCGGTGCCGTACCCGACGAAGGTGAAGATGGTCTTGTTGAGCCTCGGCTGGGCGTAGGCGTCGAGGTAGCCGATCGGCGCCAGCTGGGCCGGGGTGATCCCGGCGACCGGCTGGTCGAGCACGATGACGCCGATGTCGTTCCAGTTGTCGAGGTCGGTGAAGCCCGAGTATTCGGGGTGGGTGTGGGCGGTGCCCGACAGGAACCCGGCCGCGGTGATCTCCTGCGGGGTGTATCCCGCGCTCGGGTCGGCGGCGACCGGGAACGGCGACGGCGGGTTCTCGGCGATCACCGAGTCGAAGGTGACGAGCGTGCTGCCCAGTGTGCCCTCCGTGCAGTGCGCGGCCGTCAGCAGGACGGTCGGCGAGATGAGGGTGGCCGAGCAGCGGAAGCGCCCCTCCTCGGTGTAGTAGAGGATGAGGCCGACGTTGGGGTGCAGGTTGCCGTCCGGGAGGCCTCCCGTGATGGCCCCGGCCGGTGCGGTGAGGGAGAGCAGCAGGGCCACGGCGGCTATGGCGCTTGTCAGCGCCTTGCGCATGACAGACATGGGCGAAGTCTGTGCCCTGACTGTCACGAGAGCACTTCTATCGCGCATCGACCAGCTCACGTGGTGCTGACGTGTGCTCCTCGTGCCCCTCGACCGACAGGTTGGGCAGCAGCCGGTCGAGCCAGCGCGGGCACCACCAGTTGGCCCGTCCCAGCAGCACCATCGTCGCCGGAACCAGGAACCCGCGGATGATGGTCGCGTCGACCGCGATGGCCACCGCCAGGCCCACGCCGAACACCTTCACCAGAGGGTCGGGGTAGGCGATGAAGGCGACGAACACGGCGACCATGATGAGTGCCGCCGACGTGATCACCCGTCCGGTCGAGCCCAGTCCCTCGGCCACGGCGCGGCGGTTGTCCCCGTGCTTGAGGTAGGCCTGGCGCACCGCGGTCAGCAGGAAGACCTCGTAGTCCATCGACAGCCCGAACAGCACCGCGAAGAGCATCAGGGGCACGTAGTTGTCGATCGGGACGCTGAAGATCCACTCCACGAGCATGGCGTCGGAGACCGGTGGGTCCATGCCCACCAGGCGGCTGCCCAGGCCCAGGGAGAAGACCAGCGCCAGCGCGCCGAAGGCGGCGCCGAGCGAGATCAGGTTCATCACCGCGGCCTTGACCGCCACCACGGGGGCGCGGAAGGCGAGCAGCAGGAGCAACGCGCTGAGCAGCACCACCACGCCGATGACCAGCGGCGTGCGCTCGACCATGCGGCCGCCGACGTCGGCCATCGCCGCCACCTCGCCGCCGACGTGCACCTTCGCGCCGGGCAGCTCCAGCGCGCGCACCGCCTCGACCACGTCCAGGGAACGCGGGTCACCGGGCGCGTAGTCGGGGATGACCTGCACCAGGACCGACCTGCCGGACTCGTTGAGCTTGGCGGGGCCGACGCTCGCCACGCCCGGCACCTCGTCCAGCGCCTGCCGTACGGCGTGCGCGTCACCGGTGCCGTCGGCCACCACGATCAGCGGCCCGTTGGCGCCGGGTCCGTACCCGGTCTGGATCAGCTCGTAGGCGCGGCGGGTGGTGGTGCCCTCCTCGGCGTAGGAGTCGCCGAGCGGGCCGAGCTTCAGCGTCAGGGCGGGCGCGGCCAGGGCGGCCAGCACCAGCACGCTGCCGATCAGCACCCGCCAGGGCCTCCGGGCGACCCACTGGGCCAGGCCGCCCCAGCCGCTGTCCTCCGAGCCGCGCGCCTTGAGCACCCGCAGCGCGTTGATCTTCGGTCCGAGCACGCCGAGCATCGCGGGCACCAGCGTGACCGAGGTGAGCACCGCGCACACCACCGACAGGCCGGTGATCCAGCCGAGTGTCTGCAGCAGCGGGAAGCCGCCGAGCATGAGCGCGCTCAGCGCGATGATCACGGTGCCGCCCGCGAACACGACCGCGCCGCCCGAGCTGGAGGTGGTCCTGCGCACGGCCTCCACGGTCGGCACGCCCTCGGCCAGGAGCCTGCGGTAGCGGGAGATGAGGAACAGGGCGTAGTCGATGCCGACGCCCAGGCCGATCATGGTGGCCATGATGCCCGCCTGCTTGGGCACGTCGATCAGGTGGCCGAGCAGGCCGATCAGGCCCAGCCCCGTCACGACGCTGACGAGGGCGCTGAAGATGGGCACCAGGGCGGCGACGAGCGTGCCGAACGCGAGGACCAGCACGAGCAGGGCGATGAGCACGCCGGCGATCTCGCTCGGGCCGGTCTTGATCTCCTTGTCGGCGGGCGTGGAGTTGTCGGCGGGCACCACCTCGACCCCGTACTCCCGCGCCGGGTCGGCGGCCTTCGCGATCGTCTGGGCGGTCTGCGCCGTCTTGGTGGTGTCGTGGCCTTCGAGCCTGACGACGATCATCCCGATGTTCGGGTTCGCCGACGGCCTGAGCTCGGCGTCCACGACGTTCGGGAGCCGCTCGATGCGCTCGACCGAGTCGTCCAGGGCCTGCTTGCGCGGCTCGGCGGCCAGGGCCGCGTCCGCGTACAGGACCAGCTGGACCGTCCCGCCCGTGCCGTAACCGGGACCGAAACCCTCGGCCATCAGGTCGTGGGCCCGCTGGGCGTCGCTGCCGGGGATCGACACCTCGTTGCTCACCGGGCTGCCGAGCGCCAGGCTGCCGCCCATCAGGGCCGCCGCGACGATCACCCACAGGGCCAGCACCCAGCGGCCGTGCCGCGCGCACCAGCCGCCCAACCGTCCCAGCAGTCCCGACATTGGCTTTCCCCTCGTCCTGTACGCCCGTACAGGACCTACGATAAGCAGTGCTGCACCACCTGGGAAGTGAGACGATGACCACACTCGATCACGGCAACGACACCCGCAGCCGCATCCTCGCCGCGGCGCAGAAACTGTTCGCCGAGCGCGGCTACGCCGCCACCTCGCTCGCCGACATCGCCGGCGCCGTCGGACTGACCAAGACGGCCGTCGCCTACCACTTCCACCCCAAGGACCGGCTTGCCGCCGAGCTCATCGCACCCGCCGCCGACGACCTGTTCGACTTCCTCGGCGCCACCTTCGACACCTTCTCGCGCTGCCTCGACGGACTGGTGACCTTCTGCGTACGGCATCGCGCGGTGGTGCGGCTCATGCTGGAGGACATCGGGCGCATCGACGAGGCGCCGCCCGGATCCACCGGCGAGGCGGTGCGCACCTTCCGCGACGAGATCTACGCCAAGCTGGTCGGCCCCGAGCCGACGGACTTCACCAGGGTGCGGGGATGGGCGGCGCTGGGAGCGCTGGAGTACGGCATGGTGCACACGATGGACCTGCCGGAGGAGACGGTACGGCAGAGCCTGCTGGAGCTGCTCTCCCGCTGGGCCTGACCCCCGCCCCGGGAGTCAGGGGCTGGGGCTCGGGGCCGGGGTCGTCGGGTCCTCGCTCGGGTCCGGCTCGGGCTCCGTCTGCCCCATCACGCCCACCGTCAGCGTCACCACGCGCCCCGGCTTGGCACACGTCCCGGCGGCCACGTTCTGGGCCAGCACCACGTCACCCTGGCTCGGATCGCTCACCAGCCGCGGCACCACCCTCACCGTGAACCCGGCGCCGGCCAGCTGCTTGGTCGCCTGGGCGCGCTGGCTGCCGACCACCCCCGGCATCTGCGCGCCGTTCCGCGCCACCGTCAGGGCGACCTTCGTCCCCGCGGGCGCCCTGCTCCCCTGCGCCGGACTGGCCGCGGTCACCCTGTTACCGCCGCCCGCCGCACAGGTCAGCGTGACCTTGCCCACCGCCAGACCGCTCGCCGTCAGGGCCGATACCGCGGCCGGACGGGTCAGGCCGACGACCTTGGGCACGGTGATCCCCGCCGACAGCGTCAGGCTCACCCGCGAACCCGGCGCCACCCTCGCCCCGGCCGCCGGGACACTGCTGAGCACCTGGCCGATCTTCCGCGGGGAGTCGACCTCGGCCACGTCGCCCAGCACCAGCCCACCGGCCTTGAGCGCCTTCTGCGCGGCGGCCCGATCCATGCCCACCACGGCAGGGACGGGGACCTGGGTGGCAGGAGGCGGCCTGTCGGTCGGCCGCTCGGCGGGCTTGTCGGGGGGCGCTTCCGAGCGCTTCTCCAGGGAGTTCTCGCTCTCCAGTTGCGGGTGGAGCGCGAGGGGCGTCGTCGTCACCACCACGGTCGGCCCGGCGGCGGCCTGGGGCGGCGGGTCGTCCCGGCGGGAGATGCCCGGCCAGACGACGGCCACCAGGATGGCGGCGGTGACCAGGAGCGCTCCGGAGACGGCCAGCCCGGCGCGGTTGACGGCGCCGGCCCTGGGCGAGGTGACCAGACTCGAACCGAGGCCACCCGTCCCCGTCTTCTCCCTGCCCGCTGACTCGGCATCCGGCAGGCGGTACGAGTCCGGGGCCGCTCCCGTGGCCTCAGGCTCGGCGATCGGGGCGCCGCCGATCGACACACCGGCCGCCATCCACCCCGTCGGGTCCGTGTCCTCCGCGTCCGCCGCGTCCGCCGCCCGCGCCGCGCGGAAGACGTGCGGCGGAGGTGAGCGCAGCACCTCCGCCGGCACCCCCTCGGCACCGCCGAGCAGCTCCAGCAGCAGATCCCGGCTGGTGGGCCGGTTGCGCGGGTCCTTCTCCAGGCAAGCCGCCACCAGTTCGCGTAACGCCCCCTCCAGCCGCCCGAGCGCGGGCGGCGCGGTGAGGATGCGATGCAGCACCGGTGCGACGGAGTCCTGCCCGAAGGGGGCGGAGGCATTCGCGGCGAAGCACATCGTGGCGCCCCACGCGAACACGTCGGCCACCCCGGTCACCGCGGAGGCCGTGATCTGCTCGGGCGCCATGTAGGCGGGAGTGCCGACACCCCGCCCGCTCTGGGTGGCGGCGGCGTCGAGGGCGCGGGCCAGCCCGAAGTCGATGACGCGCGGCCCGTCGGGTCCCAGCAGCACGTTCTGCGGCTTGAAGTCGCGGTGCACGATGCCCGCCCGGTGGATGGCCGCCAGCGCGGTGGCGCAGCCCACGGCCAGGCGTTCCAGCGAGGCTCCGCGCCGCGGCCCGGTCAGCGCCACCTCCCGGTGGAGCGAGGGCCCGTCGACGTACTCGCTGACGATGAACGGCCGGCCCTCGGCGAAGCCGACGTCGAGCACCTGCGCGGTGCAGAACCTGGCCACGTGCTTGGCCAGCTCGACCTCGCGCAGGAAGGCGGCCTGTTCGTCCCCCACGGTGCCGTGCAGCAGTTTGACCGCACAGCTCACCTCGTGGTGGGCCCCTGCCTGCGGCTCGTGCTCTCCCCGCTCAGGACTCCTGGTGCCGAGATAGACCACTCCCTGACCGCCCTCACCGAGGCGGCCTGACAGTTCGTAGTCTCCCAGTCGCCGAGGGTCCCCCGTCCTGAGCGGCTGCATGATGGGCACGGGCGCCTCCCCTCGCTAGCAACCCGTCGTTGGGTTCCACTGAATGAGACGTACCATCGGCAGTCAACGGTTCGCGGGGCGATTGCCGCCTGACTGTGACACACCAGGTCAGGAGGGGCGCGCCACCGTGCCCGAGTAGGTGACGGTGTTGTCACCTGATCGCGAGACCTTGATGTCCAGCTGGTTGGAGTCGCGGGTGGGGCCGAGGACGACGGTGCCGGGGTAACACTCCTTGCCCTCCACGCGGTCGAGACTGAAGGTCAGGGGCTTGCCGCCGGGGCTGAGCATGCCTTCGCAGTGCAGGTCGGCGCCCCAGCGCATGCGTGAGTCGCCCTCACCCGCCAGGTCCAGCTCGACCGGGAAGACGCGGCCCGCCGCAGGGTGTACGGCGGTGCCGGTCCAATGGCCGGTGAGGGTGGGCATCTTGGGCGAGTCCAGCCAGAGGACGAATCCGGCCACGGCCGCGGCGAGTCCGGCCGCGAGGACGAGCACCTGCCACCACGCCGGGCGCCTCCGCCTCGGAGCCGCCGCCTCACCGCCGGGCAGGGTGCGCACCAAGACAGGACGAGCCGCCGACACCTCAGAACGTGCCGTGGCGGGCGCGTCGTGGTGCCGCAGCAGCCGGAGCACCTCCTCCGCCGACGGCCGCTCCTCCGGGTCGGGCGCCAGGCAGCCCTCCACGATCTCCCGCAGCGACCCGCTCAGCTCCCCCAGGTCCGCCCTGCCGTACACGATCTTGGCCAGCACCTCCTGATACGTCGCCCCGCCGTACGCGTGCCGCCCGTTGGCCGTGAACGCGACGGTCAGCCCGAACGCGTACAGGTCGGCAGCCGGCCCTGCCACCTCCCCCTTGACCTGCTCGGGCGCCATGTACGCCGGTGAGCCCACCGCGAGCCCCGTGGTCACGTCGGTGCCCACCAGGCGCGCGACGCCGAAGTCGATCACCCGCACCCCGTCGAGCCCGAGCAGCACGTTGCCGGGTTTGAAGTCGCGGTGCACGACCCCGGCGCGGTGGATGGCGGCCAGGGCGGTGGCCATGCCGATCGCCAGCCGGTGCAGCGACCCTCCCGTGCGGGGCCCGCTCGCGATGACGTGCTCGCGCAGCGACACCCCGTCGACGTATTCGCTGACCAGGTAGGGCCGCCCGTCGGCGATGCCCGCGTCGAGCAGCGGGGCGGTGCAGAACGGCGCGACCCGGCGCAGCGCCTCGATCTCTCCCCGCATGCGCCGCTCGTCGACGCTGGCGTGCAGCAGCTTGACGGCGGCCGCGGGCTCGCCCAGGTAGACCACGCCCTGGCCGCCCTGGCCGAGCCTGCCGACGAGGTCGTACGCGCCCAGCCGTCGCGGGTCCTCAGCGCGAAGCGGGGCGAGTTTCGACATAGGGGGAGATTATGGCAGCCAGCGTGTCCAGCACCGGCAGCACCTCGTCGGCGGTGCCGCTGGGCACGTTGGCCACCACCTCCTCGATCCCCAGCGTGGCGAAGTACTCGAGCTTGTCGGGTGTGGGCAGCGAGCCGAACGGGATGATGCGCTTGTCGCCACAGGTGTCGCGGAAGGCGGGCAGGGCGGCCTTGATGCCCTTGGCGCCGATCGGGATCCAGCCGTCGCCGTAC
This sequence comes from Nonomuraea soli, assembly GCF_013761175.1. Taxonomy (GTDB): domain Bacteria; phylum Actinomycetota; class Actinomycetes; order Streptosporangiales; family Streptosporangiaceae; genus Nonomuraea; species Nonomuraea soli. The sequence continues at coordinate 49,952 of NZ_JACDUR010000001.1, read as the reverse complement.
TCCGCCACGTGCGCGAACAGCTTGGGCCCCGCCGCGCCGCCGAGGTAGATCGGCGGCATCACCGTGGGCTTGGGCCATGAATAGGTCGGACCGAAGCTCTCCGACGAGGCCTGCTCCTGGCTCCACAGCGCCTTCATGGCGAGCATGTGCCGCCGAGCCACGTCCCTGCGCTCGGCGTAGGGCACGCCGTGGTGCTCGACCTCGGGCGCGTTCCACCCGAACCCGACCCCCACCGCCACCCGGCCGGGCGCGAGGTGGTCGAGGGTGGCGATGGCCTTGGCCGTGACGAGCGGTTCGCGCTGCGCGGCCAGCAGGATGCCGGTGCCCAGGGTGATGCGCTCGGTGACGGCCGCGGCGGCGGCGAGCGCGACGAGCGGGTCGAGCGTGCGCTTGTACGGCTCCGGCACGTCGGGCTGCCCCGGCGTGTGCGGGGTGGCGACGGGCATGTGGGTGTGCTCGGGCAGGTAGAGCGAGCAGAGCCCGCGCTCCTCGACGGCCCGGGCCAGCCGGGTGATGGAGATCGACCGGTCGGTGGCGAACATCGTGACGCCCAGCCGCATGACGCCCCTCTCTCTACCAAGCGATTGCTCGGTTCAGAATCTTAGAGTAGCTTGCTGACCATGTTCGTGGAGTTGGACGGGTTTCGGTTGTTCTACACCGACGACGGTTCCGGGGACACCACACTGCTGCTCGTCCACGGCTGGGGCGCGGACTCGCATCAGTGGGTGCACCACCTGCCCGCGCTCACCCAGCACTACCGGGTGATCGCCGTCGACCTGCGCGGACACGGATACTCCTCCGCCCCGGAGACCGGCAACACCGTGACCGCGATGACCGGCGACCTCGTCCGGCTCCTCGACGGCCCGTGCGTGGCCGTCGGCCACTCGATGGGAGCCGTCATCGTCTCCCGCCTGGCCGTCGAGCACCCCGAGCTGGTCAAGGCCCTCGTCACCGTCGACCCCGGCTACGGCTGGCCCGCGGGCGTGGGCCGCATCTCGCTGAGCCTCCTCGACGGCCTGCGCGGCCCCGACCCCGCGGCCGCGGCCGTCCAGATCGACCAGTGGTGCTACACCGCCGCCTCCCCCTCCTGGCTGCGCGAATGGCACCGCAGGAGGCTGCTGGCCACCCCGCCGCACGTGCTGGCCCAGGCGTTCGAGTCGCTCTGGGACGGCCAGGACGCGATCGGGACCCGCCCGGCCGCCGACGCCTACCTGTCGCAGCGGACCTGCCCGGTGCTGTCGTTCTGGGCCAACCCGGCCCAGGCCGCCTGGGAGGCCGACCTGCTGAAGGACCCCCGCTCGCGCACGATCTGCTGGCCCGGAAGCGGCCATCGGCTGCACGAGGAACGCCCTGCCGAATTCGCTCTTGTCGTCACTGAATGGCTGAGGAGTCTCACGTGAAGTTCGCCATCTTCCTGAACCCCCAGATCCCCGGCTCCGGGTACGCCGCGGAGGCGAACGCGCGCGCCAAACGGCCGATCGGCCGCGACACCGAGTCGTACCAGGCCTTGCTGCACGAGGTGCGCGAGATCGCGGTCCACGCCGACCGCATCGGCTTCGACGCCCTCATGATGACCGAGCACCACTTCCACTCGGAGGGCATGGAGTTCTCGGTCAACCCGCTGATGTTCCTGACGGACCTGGCGGCCCGCACCGAGCGCATCCTGCTGGCGCCGCTCGGCATGGTGCTGCCCGCGTGGGACCCGATCCGGGCGGCCGAGGACGTGGCGCTGCTCGACCAGTTCTCCAAGGGCCGGCTGCGCCTCGGCGTAGCGCGCGGCTACCAGAACCGGTGGATGAACGTGCTGGGCCAGCGCTGGCACGCCGCGGCCGCCCGCTCCGACGGCTCCAAGTCCGACGACCGCAACTTCGACGTCTTCGGCGAAGTGCTCAAGATCATGAAGATGGCGTGGACGCAGGAGACGCTGCGCTACAAGTCGGACGTGCTCGACTACTCCGTGCCCCATCCCTACGAGGGCATCGAGGGCTGGCCCGCGCAGGAGTGGACGCAGACCTTCGGCGCGCCGGGCGAGCTCGACGACGAGGGAAAGGTCCAGGCGATCTCGGTCTGCCCCCGGCCGTACCAGAACCCGCACCCCGAGTTGTGGCAGCCGTTCACGATCTCCGACCGCAGCGTCATCCGGGCCGCGCAAGAAGACATCATGCCGTGGATGTTCACGCCCAACCCCGACGACCACGCGGCCAAGGCCAAGCTCTACCAGGAGGAGTCGGCCAAGGCCGGGCGCCACTACAAGCTGGGCGAGCACACCGGCATCCTGAAGATCGTGGGCATCGCCGACACGACGGAAGAGGCGATCAACACCTACGGCCGCGGCATCCCCAAGGACTTCGCCGCCTTCTTCGGCCCGTTCGGTTACCTGGAGGTGCTGCGCAAGAAGGAGGACGACAGGCACAAGCCCATCTCGCCGGAGAAGGGCGACGTCAAGCGCATGAACGACGTCGAGATGGCGCTGTTCGGCTCGCCCGACGACGTCAAGCGCGGCATCCAGCGCATGCTCGACCGCATGCCGGACCTGGAGTGGTTCGGCCTGTACATGCAGGGACAGCAGGGTGTGCTGCCGCTCGACACGGTCAAGCGCAACCTGGAGCTGTTCGCCACCAAGGTCATCCCGGAGTTCCAGTGAGGTACTGGCTGGGCGCCTCCTTCGTCGACACGGGCGAGTTCACCCAGCTCGCCCGGATCGCCGAGGACTGCGGCTTCGACACCTTCACCCTGTCCGACCACCTCTTCTACGCCGACTTCGCCACGCCGTACCCCTACTCGCGCAGCGGGAAGCCGCGCTGGGACGCCTCCACGCACTGGCCGGACGCGTGGGTGACGATCGGGGCGATGGCGGCGGTGACGACGCGGCTGCGCTTCGCGCCGAACGTCTACATCGCTCCCGCGCGTGATCTTCTCACCGTGGCCAAGCAGGTCTCCACGGCGGCGGTGCTGTCGGGCGACCGGGTGACGTTCGGGGTGGGTGTGGGCTGGTGCAAGGAGGAGTTCCTGGCGACCGGCCAGGACTTCCACACGCGTGGCCGCCGCCTCGACGCGATGATCCCGCGGCTGCGGCAGCTGTGGAGCGGCGAGGCGCTGACCCTGCCCGGCATCCCGGAGTTCTCCATCGCCCCCACGCCCGAGCGCCCGATCCCGGTGTACGTCGGCGGCGACAGCGAGGCGGCCCTGCGCAGGGCGGCCCGGCTCGGCGACGGCTGGATCGGCAACCGCATCTACGCCGAGGAGCAGCTCGACGAGGTGCTGGCGGCGTTGCGCAAGTTTCTGGCGGAGTACGGCAGGCCCGCCGACGCCCTGGAGATCGTCGCCCCGCTGGCCGTGCTACCCGATCGCGACACCTACCGGCGATGGCACGACAAGGGCGTGTCGGCCACGATGGCGGCGCCCTGGTGGCTCGCAACGCCCGAGGAGAAGGCCACGCTGAGCGGCCTCGAGCTGAAGCGGGTGACCATGGAGAGGTTCGCCGAAGAGATCATCAGGTGAGCATCTCCCGCAGCACCTCCTCGACCGCGTTGGGCGGCACCTCGGTGACCGCCCCGATGCGCAGCAGCGCGGCCAGCCCCAGGTAGCCGCTGTAGGCCGACAGCGCCCTGTCGCGCGCGGCCTGCGGCGGGTGGCCGAGCTGTTCCAGCGCGGCCGCGATGTAGCCGAGCCGCCGCTGACTGACCCGCCGCGCCACCTCGGCGACGGCGGGGTCGTCGGCGGCGCCGACCAGCCGCAGCGACACCGAGGCGTCTCGCGGGTCGGAGAAGGCCAGCTCCAGCAGGGCCCGCAGGCGCGCCGCCGGATCGGGGATCTCCTCCAGGTAATCGATGATCTCGCCCGTCGAGGTCTCCCAGCGTCTCAGTGCCGCCTCCACCAGGGCCTGCCGGTTGGTGAAATGCCAGTAGAAGCTGCCCTTGGAGACGCCCAGCCTGGTGGCGACCGGCTCGACGGCGACCGCCGCGGGCCCGCCCTCCGCCATCGCCTCCAGGGCGGCGTTCGCCCAGTCGTCCGCGGTGACCTTCGCCATGTTGACATCCTTCCATACGCCAGCGTACGGTCCGGCCATACGCAACCGTATGGAGTGATGCGACAATGGTTCACACCCAGCCTGACGCCGCCGAACGGCACAGCATCGTCATCGACGCACCGCCCGAACGTGTCTGGGCGGCGCTGAAGTCCTTCTCCGCGAGAGACCTGAAGATCGTCAAACCGCTGTTCGTGCTCCGCGGCCTGGCCGCGCTGGTACGCCACGGCCACCTCCAGCGCGACCTGCCCGCCGCGTTCGTGCCCCTCACCGAGATCCCCGGCAAGGAGCTCACCAGCGGCATCGTCGGCCAGTGGTGGAAGCTCGGCGCCGCGCGCAACGTCACGATCGCCGACGCCGCCGCGTTCGAGGCCTTCGCCGAGCCCGGCTACGCCAAGGGCGTCTTCGGCTTCACCCTGGAGGACCACGCCGGCCGTACGAAACTGACCACCGAGACGACGGTCACGGCGACCAGCCCCGAGGCCCGGCGGGCCTTCCTGCGCTACTGGCGGGTGATCCGTCCCGGGAGCGGCCTGATCCGCGTGATGATGCTCCGCCGCGTCAAGGCGATAGCCTCTGGACGTGCTTGAACGGATCACGGCGACCCGCTACGTCACCCCGCTGCGGGAGGGCGGCTCGCTGCCAGGTGTGGTGGAGGCCGACGACTACGGCACCTACGCCGTGAAATTCCGCGGCGCCGGTCAGGGACGCCGGGTGCTCGTCGCCGAGATCATCTGCGCCGAGCTCGCCCGCCGCCTGGGCCTGCGCACCCCCGACCTGAAGCTCATCGAACTCGACGCCCAGTTCGGCGTGCGCGAGCCCGACCACGAGATCCAGGAGCTGCTCAAGAACAGCGCCGGGCTCAACCTGGCCGTCGACTTCCTGCCGGGAGCGCTCAACTTCGAGCCGCTCACCTGGACCCCCGACCCGGCCTTCGCCGCGCGCGTCGTCTGGTTCGACGGGCTGATCCACAACGTCGACCGCAGCTGGCGCAACCCCAACCTGCTGCTGTGGCACGACGACGTCTGGCTGATCGACCACGGCGCGGCGTTGTGGTTCCACCACAACTGGAAGAGCGCCGACCCGCGACGGCCCTACGACGACTCCGACCACGTGCTGGCCCCGTTCGCCGAGGGCGAGGGCCGCATGGAGGTCACCCGCGCGATGCTGGAGGAGGTCACCGCGCTCGTGCCCGACGAGTGGCTGGCCGACGAGCCCGGCTTCGGCTCCCCCGCCGACGTACGGCACGCGTACGTGGAGCACCTTCACCGGCGCGCCCTCGACGGCTGGGAGAGCGCCGTCACCGAGCGGCGCAAGAGCGGCCCCGGCTCCGTCGGCGCCTTCCACCGAGGTCAGTGATGGACGTCTACGAGTACGCAGTCATCCGCGTCATCCCCAGGGTCGAGCGCGGCGAGCAGATCAACGCCGGCGTACTGCTCTACTGCCAGCCGCGCACCTACCTGTGCGCCAGGGTCGAGCTCGACGCCGCCCGGCTGCGCGCCCTCGACCCGGTCGCCGACGTGCGTGCCGTACGGCAGGCGCTGTCGGCCTACGAGCTGGCCTGCGCCGACAAGGAAGGACCGCTGTCACGCGAGTCCCCGGGCAGCCGCTTCCGCTGGCTCACCGCCCCGCGCAGCACGATCGTGCAGGCCGGCCCCGTGCACGCCGGCCTCACCGACGATCCGGCCCAGGAGCTGGATCGCCTGTTCGGCAAGCTCGTCAGCCTCTAACGCCTCAGGTACGCCAGCACCGCCAGGACCCTGCGGTGGTCCTCCTTGCCGTCGGCCAGGCCGAGCTTGGTCAGGATGTTGCCGACGTGGGTCTCGACGGTGCGCTCGGTGAGCCACAACCGCCTGGCGATGCCCACGTTGGTCCTGCCCTCGGCCATCAGCGCCAGCACCTCCCGCTCGCGCGGGGTGAGCGCCAGGAGCGGGTCGTCGTGGCGGGTGGCCTTGATGAGGCGCTCGACCACCTCGGGATCGAGCGCCGAGCCGCCGCAGGCCACCCTGCGCAGGGCGTCGAGGAAGTCGTCGACGTCGAACACCCGGTCCTTCAGCAGGTAACCGAAACGTCCCGCGGCGACCAGCTCGACCGAGTGGCGCGACTCGATGTGCTGCGAGAGCAGGACGATGCCCATGCCGGGGTGGGCGGCGCGCACCCGGCGAGCGGCCCGCGCGCCGTCGTCGGTGTGGTCGGGCGGCATGCGGATGTCGATGATCGCCAGGTCGGGGCGCTCGCGGTCGACCGCCTCGACCAGCGTGCCCGCGTCGCCGGCCAGCGCCGCGACCTCGTGCCCGGCCTCCGACAACAACCTCGACAAACCCTCGCGGAACAGGGCGGAGTCCTCACCGATCACGATGCGCACGATGTCACCCTCCGGGGCTCGAACCACGTCACGACGCGCACGGCAGCACCGCCTCGACCACGGTGCCGTATCCGGCGGGGCTGCGCACCGTCAGCGAGCCGCCGTGCGCGGCCACCCGATCGGCCAGCCCCGAGCTGCCGCCGATCCTGGCCCCGCCCCGGCCGTCGTCGCGGATCTCCAGCCTGACCTGCCCGTCGTGCTGCCCCACCCGCAGGGCGATGCGGCTGGCCGAGGCGTGCTTGAGCGCGTTGGTCACCGCCTCGCTGGCCACGAAGTACGCGGTGGTCGCCACGTCGTCGGGCAGCTCGCGCGCGGCCACGTCGACCTCCACCGGCAGCGGCACCGTGCCCGCCAGCGCGAGCAGCGCCTGGTCGAGGCCATCGTCGAGACTGCTGGGCCGCAGCCCGTGCGCGATCTGACGCAGCTCGGCGACGGCGGTGCCCAGCTCGGCGACGCTCTGGTCGATGAGCTCGTCGACCGGCACCGCACGCGCGCTGCGCTGCGCCAGCCGCAGGGTCATGCCGAGCGACACGAGCCGCTGCTGCACCCCGTCGTGCAGGTCACGCTCCAGCCGCCGCCGCTCCCGGTAGCCGACCTGCAGGAGCCGCGTACGGCTGGCCTCCACCTCGCGCAACGCCCCGGCGAGCTCGACGCGCAGCCGTACCAGCTCGACCAGGACGGCGGCGGCTGAGGCGCTCTCGCGCAGCAGCTCGGGCGAGGCGAGCCCGTCGTCGCCCGGCAGCAGCGCGCCGATCCTGGAGCCGCCCATCGTCACCGGGACGGTCCGCCCGCCCTCGATGGCGTCGCCTCCGGACGAGACCAGGTCGTCTCGGCCGGGCAGCACGTAGCCGACCCGCAGATCCGGGTCGCGCAACGCCTGCCGGAGGGTCTGCTCCACCTGCTCGGGCGCCGCACGGCCGGCATGCGTACGGCGCAGCAGATCCTCCACCGCGCCCAGGACGGCCCCGCGCAGCGGGTAGAAACGCCGGTCCACCCCGCGCCGCAGCCGCCGGTGCGCCGGGGCCAGCACCACCGCGCACACCGCCGTCGCCGCGGCCGCCGCGACCGCCGAACCGTCAGCGGCCACCAGCCCGCCCGCGAAGGAGGTCAGCGCGTAGATCGCGACCACGACGGCGGTGAGCGCGCCGTAGGTGACCGTCGCGGCGATCGCCTTGTCGATGTCGTAGAGATCGTGCTTGAGCATCGCCACCGCCGTGGCCAGCGGGATGCCCGCGAGCAGGGCGACGCCGGCGGCGACGCTGAACCACAGGGGCTCGCCGAAGATCAGGTACTCGGCGAAGCAGCCGATCAGGTAGAGCGGCAGGCAGATCCCGGCCAGGGCCAGCCACTTCAGGCGGGTGCGCCCGATCCGGCCGGCTCTGCCGTACTTGACGAACATCGACGCCGCGCTGGCGATCAGCAGGGCCATGAGCCCGAACAGGGTCAGCCCGTCCAGGACCATGAGCACGCCCTCTGGCCAGGTCCCGAACGGCAGCGTGAGCGGCTCGTTCTCGCGTGGCGGCGCGACCGGGTTGAAGATCCCCGCCACCTGGGCGACGGCCGCGACGGACACCAGCGAGATCGCCGCCCAGCGCCAGCGCGGCGAGGGCAGCCGGCCGTCGGGGAAGAGGAGCAGGAGCAGCGCGGCGGCGCAGATGGGCCAGATGCCCGCCTCCTTGAGCACGGCGGTCGCCACCTCGCCCATCGGCGGCAGGGCGCCTGGCTCGCGGGCCAGGGTGTTCCAGTACAGGTCACGGACGGTCAGGACGACGACGCCGCAGCCGAGCCAGACCATCAGCAGGCCGACCGCGTTGGCCGGGAGGCGGCGGGCGATGACCAGCCCGAGCCCGCACGAGGCCGCGCCGATCACGAGGGCGACGGCCAGGTAGGCCAGGTCACCGGCAGTGGGCGAGATCGCGGCGAACACGCATCCACCGGCCGCGCAGACGAGGGCGAGCAGGGCGAGGGCGTAGGCCGACCGCTGGAGCCACGACATGCCCGGATCGTACGGCCGGGCCGCTCACACGGACATCCGTACCAGCCCGGAGATCCTCAGGGCTGCTCCGGCGCCGAGGGACCCTTCAGCTCGTGGAATCCCGGCGTCGCCGCGACCAGCAGCAGCCCGTCCCATAACCGTCCGGCCGCCTCGCCGTGCGGGATCTCGGAGATCACCGGGCCGAAGAACGCCACCTCGCCCGCCGCGACGATCGGGGTGCCGACGTGCGGCCCGACACGGGCGATCCCGCGAGCCGTGGACGCGCGCAGGAAGTCGTCGAGGCCGGTGTCGCCGGCCCGTTCCGCCAGCTCGGCGGGAAGCCCCGCCTCGGTCAGCGCGGCGGCGAAGTCCCAGTCGTCGCGCCTGCCGTAGGCGGAGTAGAACGTGCCGAGCGCCTCCTTGCCGTGCTCCAGCTCGACGGCGGCGCAGACGCGGGCGGGGTACCAGAGGTAGCCTTCGGTGTCACCCTCCGGGTCGACCTCCAGGTGCTCGTTGAGCGCCGAGAGGCTGAGCAACTGCCAGCGCACGGTCACCGGCCGCACGCGGGTCACCTCCAGCAGCCAGCGCGAGGCGTTCCAGGTGTACGGGCAGGACGGGTCGAGCCAGAAATCAGCGATCACATCATTGGGCACGTCTAGAAAAGTACCGACATGAACGTGTCGACCTCGTGGAAGCCCACCTTGCGGTAGACCGCCCGCGCCGCATGGTTGAAATCGTTGACGTAGAGCGACACCACGGGGGCGAAGCACGACAGCGCCGCCTCCACGACCGCCGCCATCCCGGCCACCGCGTGCCCGTGGCCACGCAGGTCGGGAGCGACCCAGACCCCCTGGATCTGGCACGCCTGCGGGGTGACCGCCCCGATCTCGGCCTTGAACACCACCCGGCCGTCGTCGATGCGGGTGTAGGAGCGTCCGATGCGGATCAGCTCGGCCACGCGTGTGCGGTAGAGCGCGCCGCCGTCGCCGATGTTGGGCGAGACGCCGACCTCCTCGGTGAACATCGCCACGCACGCGGGCAACATCACGTCGAAGTCCTCGGGCCGGGCCCGCCGCACGAGCGGGTCGGCGGCGACCGGCGGCTTCTGGGTGGTGGCCATCACCGGCTGGCGCCAGCGGACCGCGCGGGCCCTGCCCCAGTACGGCTCCAGCCGCTCCCACAGCGGCCCGACCGCGTCGGCGGGTCCCACGATCGACGAGCAGCGGCGGCCCTGGCGCCGGGCGCGGTCGGCGAAGGCGTGGACCGCCTCGGGACCGGCGTTGACCGGCACCATGTTGGCTCCGGCGTAGCAGAGCGACACGAGCGCGCCGCGCGGCCCGTATCCCCACATCTGCCCGCCCAGCCGGGCAGGATTCAGCCCGACGGTGCGAACCCTGGAGGCGACGAAGACGTTGGCGACCGGGTCGGTGTCGAGGAGTGCGATGACCTCGTCCCGATCGCTGTCGTCCAGGACGCGCGACGCCGAAGTACGCAGCATCACATGTGCAGCCTACCTCCGACGGACCAGGATCTCCGTGAGCCTCCCGCTTCCGGCTGCGGACATCCGCTCTGCGGGCCTCGGCCCCGGCATCGCCGGGCAGGTCGTGGCGCGCGGCAGCGTGCCGTCGGTGAGGTATCGCGCCAGGTACCGGTCGATGCACGCGTTGCCGGCCAGCGAGATGCCGTGGTTGCCGCCCGGGTCCACCACCATGTGCGCGGTGGGCAGCAGCTTGGCCATGTTACGAGCCCCGCTGTACGGCGTGGCGGCGTCGAGCCGTGACTGCAGCATCAGGATCGGCGGCAGCTTGCTGGAGCCCTTGACCTGCGGGGGCGTGCCACCGGGCACGGACCAGAACGCGCACGGCGCGTTGTACCAGGCGTTGGGCCACGTCATGAAGGGCGCCTTGCGGTGCAGCTCGGTCATGTCCGAACGCCAGCGTGCCCAGTCGCGCGGCCAGGCGGCGTCGCGGCACTGCACGCCCAGGTAGACGGCGTAGCCGTTCTCACTCTCCGCGTCGTTGGCCGCGTGCTGGCGGTAGGCACGGACGAGCCCGTCGACCTTGCCCTTGCGCACGTAGGCGGCCCAGGCGCCGGCCAGCTGCGGCCACACGGCGTCGGAGTATCCGCCCACGGTGAAGATGTCGTCGAGCTCGCTCGGGCCCACGATGCCGCCGGCCGGGCGCTCGCGCAGCCGCGAACGCATCGTGTACCAGGCGAAGGTGGTCTGCTTGAGGGTGCGGCCCAGCTTGTAGACGGAACGGTTGGCGGCGGTCCAGGCCAGGAAGGCGCGGTGCCGCTTGTCGAACGCGCGGTTCTGGGCGAGGTTGGCGTCGTACCAGACGGCGCCGGGGTCGACCGAGCTGTCGAGCACCAGGCGCTTGACGTGCGTGGGGAACATGGTGGCGTACAGCGCGCCCAGGTAGGTGCCGTAGGAGTAGCCGAGGTAGCTGATGCGCTCCTCGCCCAGCGCCTGGCGGATCACGTCGAGGTCGCGCACGGCGTTCTCGCTGGTCAGGTGCGGCAGCAGCCAGGCCCACAGGTTGCCGCAGCGCTGGGCGTAGTCCTTGGCCCTGCCGACGAGCGTGCGCTCATCGGCCGCGGTCCGCGGCACGTGGTCGGGGCGCGGCGGCGCGTAGTAGACCTCCGGGTCGACGCAGCGCAGGCTCGGCTCGCTGCGGCCCACACCACGCGGGTCGAAGCCGATCACGTCGTAGCGGTCGGCCAGCGAGGCGGGCAGCGCGGCGGCGACGTACTCGGCCAGCTCGCGCCCGCTCGCCCCCGGCCCTCCGGGGTTGACCAGCAGCGTGCCCAGGTGGTTGTGGTCACGCGAGACCGAGCCCCGGACGCGGTTGAGCGCGATCTTGATGGACTGGCCCATCGGATCGCGATGGTCGAGCGGCACGCGGACCGTCGCGCACTCCACGCCGGGCTGGTCGGGCGTACGGCGCTGCGAGGTGAGCCCGCCGAGCATCTGGGCCACCACGGACGGAGCCCGCCCGCACGGTCCCCATACAACCGTTCCCCGGGGGAATGTCCGGGCTTCCGCAGCCCCGGTCATGCCCGCACTCAGCAGCGTCAATACAGTGATCATCCCGACGGCCCGTTTCACGACTGGCATGCTCCCAAGCACGAACCGCCGGGACCTGGGCTATTGCCATTCTGTAATCACAAGATTGCACTGTGTTATAGCGCCGTGACCTCCAACCCCCGGGCCCGCCGATGGCGTTTCCTAGGACGAGAGGAGACGCATTGGACCGATATGAAGGCTTCCGGGAGTTCGTCCACGCCCGGCAGCAGTCGCTGATGCGCAGCGCCTACCTGCTGACCGGCGACGCCCACCTGGCAGAAGACCTGCTGCAGACCGTCCTGACCAGGGTCGCCAGGCACTGGCCCAAGCTGGCCGCCGGGGGCAACCCGGAGGCCTACGCCCGCAAGGCGCTGATCAACCAGCACATCTCGTGGCGCCGCCGGTTACGCCGGGACGTACCCACCCCGGTCCTGCCGGAGCAGGGACACGACTCGGGCGAGGCCAGCCTGCGCCGCATGGCCCTCCAGGACGCCCTGGCCCGGCTGACCCCGCGCCAGCGGGCCGTCCTGGTGCTGCGTTTCTACGAGGACCGCTCCATCGAGGAGAGCGCCGAGCTGCTTGGCTGCTCCACCGGGACGGTCAAGAGCCAGACCCATCACGCCCTGGGCCGGCTGCGCGTCCTGGCCCCCGAGCTCGCCGAGCTGCTGGAGGCCACGTCATGACCCACCTGTTCCGCGACCGCCTGGAAGACCTGGCAGGCCAGGCCCCCTCCGGCCCCGGCGACCTGGCCGAGCGTGCCGTACGGGGCGCCCGGCGCCGGCGCGCGGGCACGCTGCTGTCCGCGCTGGCCGCGGTGATCGCCCTGTCGCTGGGCGCCGCCGCCGTGACCGCCGACCGAGGCGGCGACGACGGCGTGACCACAGGCACCGTCTCCGAGACGCTGCCCCCGTCGGGCGTGGGGCCGCTCAGTCACGCCTACTACGACTTCTGCGGCGAGAAGTGGGATATGGGGGGCAACACGGCGAGCTTCACCGGCCGCGCGTGCACGCAGTGGAAGGTCGTCACCCGCTCGGGGCAGACCTACCGCATGCCGGAAGCGCTCAGCGTCTACACCGAGCAGAGTGCCGAGAACTACATGAACACCGGGGCCCCCGTCGCCATCACGCCGGACGGCCTGCGCATCGCCTACTACGACGAGGCCGCCCAGCGCTTCGCCGTCCGCGAGCTGGACAGCGGCAGGATCGTGCACGGCCCGCAGACCGTCACCCGCGCCGAACTCGTCTCCCGCGGCACCCTGCTGATGCTCTCCCCCGACGGCCGCCGCATGGCCACCCACGACACGATCACCGACCTGGAGACCGGCGAGACCACCGCCGTGCCCAAGGGCTGGACCACCACCAAGCTCCCGAACGGAGACCTGCCCGCCGTGGTCACCAGCGAGCGCGGGCCGATCGGCCTGCTGGCCGACGGGCAAGTCCGCGAGCTCTACCGGCCCAAGCACTGGTTCCAGGTCGCGGGACTCACCCCTGACGGCACCGGCCTGATCGCCATCACCGGCACCGTACCCACCGACCAGCACATGACCGAGGAGGGCCAGATCCCTTACGACACCGTCGTCACCATCGACACCCGGACCGGCAAGGAACGCAGCCGCGCCGCGTTCAACGGCGCCCCGCCGGACATCTCCCCCATGCGGACCGGCGTTCTCGACGAGCGGCGCATCCTCGTCGCCGACGCCCGAGTCGGCGGCCGCGAACGCACCGACCCGCCCACGCTCGGCGACCGCATCTACACGATCGACAGGGAGACCGGCGAGGTACGCGCGGCCGAAGTCCTGACCTACCGCGGCTGGGCGGGCGACCTCGTCGCCGCCGGGCTCTGAACCATCTCCACCGTGATCGCCCACCGCTCGTGATCACGCCAGGCACCGTCGACGAACTGGAAGTCCGGCGAATAGCCCTCCTTCCTGAAGCCGACGCGCCTGACCAGGTTGACGGAACGGGTGTTGCCGGGCTGGATGTTCGCCTCCAGCCTGTGCAACCCCAGCTCGCCGAAGGCATGCTCCACCACCAGGCCCAGCCCTTCCGTCATGTAACCGCGCCCGGTCGTCGACACGTAGGCGGCGTAGCCGAGCGTGGCCGTCTGCTTCGAGCCGCGCACGATGTCGTTGACGTTGACCCGGCCGACGATCCTGCCCGTACGGCTGTCGCAGACGAGCAGACCGACGTGCGGGCCCTCCTCGAAACGCCGCAGGTAGGCGTCGAAGGCCTCCCTGTCGACGATGGGAGGGCCCGGCATCCATCGGGCGTGGAGGTCGGCGCTCTCGCGGTTGAGCACCACGAGCTCGGCGCAGTCGCCGCGGTCGATCGGGCGGATGGCTACGCGCTTGCCTTGGCGCACATAGCTCACGACTGCCGGATCGCCTGGGGCCGGGTTTTGAGGGGCATCGTGGATCGCGCAGCCTCGTTACGTGAGTTGCATGGGCGTGCACAGGCTAACCGGTGAACCCAGCTTCGAGAAGGCGGCATGTTCGCTGGCATGTTCACCGACATGCCAACGAACATGCTGAGCAGAGGGCCGTGCAGGTCATCCTTGGACTGGCCAAAAGGCAACGCCTTCGCACCGACAGGTGTGACCGACCCAGCAAAACCGGCTTCTGCGACGCTCTTCACTCGACGTCACGGCAGCGCGAAGGCCTCCGGTGCCCTGTCGACACGGATGCCCACCACAGCTGGGGGCGCACCATGCCCACCCTCGCCAAGGACACCCATGCGGGGTCCGGGGCGGCAGCCCCGGCTGGGGTCTGGGGGCTCGGCCCCCCGGTGAGGGGAGCCCGACCCCGCCTGGCGCGAAGCGCCTCCGTGGGGAGGCCCTTGCCTTTAGCCGACGGTCACCTGAGGCCCGGGGGCGTCGTCGTCGAGGTCGATCTCGACGCCCATCTCCTCGGCGATCCGCAGCGCCTCCTCGATCAGCGTCTCGACGATCTGCGACTCGGGCACGGTCTTGATGACCTCGCCCTTGACGAAGATCTGCCCCTTCCCGTTGCCCGAGGCGACCCCGAGGTCTGCCTCGCGGGCCTCTCCCGGCCCGTTGACGACGCAGCCCATGACGGCCACGCGCAGCGGCACCGTGAGCCCTTCGAGGCCCGCCTGGACCTGCTCGGCCAGCGTGTACACGTCGACCTGGGCACGCCCGCACGACGGGCAGGAGACGATCTCGAGCCCGCGCTCCCGCAGCCCGAGGGATTCGAGGATCTGGGCGCCGACCTTGACCTCCTCGACGGGAGGGGCCGACAGCGAGACGCGGATGGTGTCGCCGATGCCCTCCGACAGGAGCGCGCCGAAGGCGACGGCGGATTTGATGGTGCCCTGGAAGGCGGGGCCCGCCTCGGTGACGCCGAGGTGGAGCGGGTAGTCGCACTTCTGGGCCAGCAGCCGGTAGGCGTTGACCATGACGACCGGGTCGTTGTGCTTGACCGAGATCTTGATGTCGCGGAAGTCGTGCTCCTCGAACAGGGAGCACTCCCACAGCGCGGACTCCACCAGCGCCTCGGGGGTGGCCTTGCCGTACTTCTGGAGCAGGCGCGGGTCGAGCGAGCCGGCGTTGACGCCGATGCGGATGGGGGTGCCGTGGTCGCGGGCGGCACGGGCGATCTCGCCGACCTTGTCGTCGAACTTCTTGATGTTGCCCGGGTTGACCCGGACCGCGGCGCAGCCCGCCTCGATGGCGGCGAAGACGTACTTCGGCTGGAAGTGGATGTCGGCGATGACGGGGATCTGCGACTTCTTGGCGATGATCGGCAGCGCGTCGGCGTCGTCCTGGGAGGGGACGGCGACGCGGACGATCTGGCAGCCGGAGGCGGTGAGTTCGGCGATCTGCTGCAGGGTGGCGTTGATGTCTGCCGTGACCGTGGTGGTCATGGACTGCACGGACACCGGCGCGTCGCCGCCGACCGGCACGCTGCCGACCATGATTTGGCGGGACGGGCGGCGTTCGGCGATCGGCTTGGGACGGACCGAGGGGATGCCGAGTGCTACAGAAGTCACCTTGACAGTTTAGGTGGTGAGCTCCCCAGCCCGAGCCCGGGCCCAGGCGTCGGCCGCCAGGACCTCACCCACTGTATCCGCGGATGTCACTGTATGTTCGGACACCACGCACGCAACTGTGTCCACGATGGATAGGAAAGGCAGGCGCCCTTCCTGGAAGGCCTCCACGCACACCTCGTTGGCCGCGTTGTAGACCGCCGGAGCCGTGCCGCCTGCCGTACCGACCTCGCGGGCCAGTGCCACGGCGGGGAAGGCCTCGTTGTCGAGGGGCTCGAAGGTCCAGGTGTGGGCCTGGGTCCAGTCGACCGCGGCCGTGGCGCCGGGGACGCGGTGCGGGTGGCCGAGCGCCAGCGCGATGGGCAGGCGCATGTCGGGCGGGCTGGCCTGCGCGATCGTGGAGCCGTCGACGTACTCCACCATCGAGTGGATGATCGACTGCGGGTGCACGACCACCTCGATGCGGTCGAAGCCCAGGTCGAACAGCAGGTGGGCCTCGATCACCTCCAGGCCCTTGTTGACCAGGGTCGCGGAGTTGATCGTGATGACCGGCCCCATGTTCCACGTCGGGTGGGCCATGGCCATCTCGGGGGTCACGTCGGCGAGCTCGGAGCGTTTCCTGCCCCTGAACGGCCCGCCGGAGGCGGTGACGACCAGGCGCTTGACCGCGTCGGGGTCGTAGCCGTCGGGGCCCGCCGCCCACAGGCACTGCTGCAGCGCGGAGTGCTCGGAGTCGACGGGGAGCAGCTGGCCGGGCTTGGCCAGGCGCTTGACCAGCGGGCCGCCGATGATCAGCGACTCCTTGTTGGCGAGGGCGAGGGTGCGGCCCGCCTCCAGCGCGGCCAGGGTGGAGGTCAGGCCGAGGGCGCCGGTGATGGCGTTGAGCACCACGGGCGACCCGGATCCGCCGCCTGCCGTACCGGCCGTCGAGGGCCAGGTGGCGGCCTCGGCCACGCCCTCGTCGCCCGCCAGGACGGCGGCGCGCGAGCCGTGCGCGGCCAGCGCCTCGCGCAGGGAGGGTACGGCACGCGGGTCGGCCACCGCGACCGCCTCGGCACCGGACGCGGCCGCCTGCCGAGCCAGCAGATCGACCTTGCCGCCCCCGGCTGCGAGCGCCACCACGCGGAAGGCGCCGGGGTCGCGGCCGATGACGTCTAGCGCCTGGGTGCCGACGGAGCCGGTGGAGCCGAGGACGACGACGGGGCGGGAGTCAGGTGAGTGCACCCGTCCATTCTCGCGGTCCTGGACCGCGCCCCGGTACGGCGGGGCCGAGCCGAAATATGCAACCCCTGTGACAGCAGTTTATAAATGCCCCTTTTCCGAGAAATATAGCTATATCAAGAACCGCAAATCTTGAGAAATCGGGATATTGCTCTCGCTACCTTCCAACCTCAGATCAGGTTCCGGGAGGTACCTCATGCACCGCAGACTCGCTCTGCTCTCCGCCGTCACCCTCGCCTCGGGGGGCACCTTTCTGACCACCGCACTGCCCGCCACCGCATCCACCGCTCCCCCGCCCGCCGAGGAGGAAGCCGCCGACACCAAGGCGGAACAGGGCGACGTCCTGGACTACTGGACCAAGTCCAGGATGCAGAACGCCCAGCCGCTGACCGTGCCGGCGCCCAAGACCGGCAGCAACGGCCAGGGCGAGCCCGGCCAGCCCAACACCAACAGCCCGTGGACGGCACCGCCCACCGACCCGCAGGCCGCCGTCAGCACCGGCTCGCAGTGGACCAAGGGCGGCGCCGTCGCCAAGACCACCGGCCGCGTCTTCTTCACCTACCAGGGGCGCAACGCCTCCTGCTCCGGCAGCGCCGTGACCAGCGCCAACCGCAGCGTCGTCGTCACCGCCGGGCACTGCGTGAAGATGGGCGGCGAGTTCCACACGAACTGGGTCTTCGTGCCCGGCTACGACAACGGCAACCGGCCCTACGGCACCTGGGTGGCGACCAAGCTGATCACCACCCCGCAGTGGAACGCCCGGGAGGACATCAACTTCGACATCGCCGCCGCCGTCGTCGCGCCCCAGTCGGGCAAGCGGCTGCAGGAGGTCGTCGGCGGGCAGGGCATCGCGTTCAACCAGAACCGGCGCCAGCAGATGTACTCCTTCGGCTACCCCGCCGCCTCGCCGTACAACGGCTCGAAGCTGATCCACTGCGCAGGCCGGGCCTTCGACGACTTCCTGCTCTCGCGCGATCACGGACTCACGTGCAACATGACCGGCGGCTCCAGCGGCGGACCGTGGTTCGTCAACTTCAACGAGACCTCCGGTTCCGGCACGCTGAATTCGGTGAACAGTTTCAAGTACAACTTCGCCCCGAACTGGATGTTCGGCCCCTATTTCGGCGATGAAGCACAGGCCGTTTACAAGGAAGCGCAGAACACCGACGCAACCTGAGGCTATTTGCCGAAAGTATCCACAAGAACACACTCCGTAGTGCAGACTCGGGGGCCATGACCCTGAGCACCCCCCTGCTGGCGGCCGCACCGCTCATAGCGGGCCTCATGGGCCCCGCAATCGTCGGCGCGGCCCCTTCGGAGCCGCATGTGGAGTCCCGGCCGATCGTCCGCTCCGCCGCGCAGGAGCGGACTCCGCCGGTGGCCGACATCGTCGAACGCGTCGCCACCCGCAGCGCCGCCGACCAGCGGCGCGTGCTCGCGTACTGGACTCCCGAGCGCATGGCGGCGGCCCTGCCGATCAAGCTGCTCGACGAACTCGCCAAGACCGTCGACGGCGACGGCCTGCTGAGCGGCCTCAGCAACCGGACCGGCCTCGGCGCCGCCCCCGAAATCGCCAACGGCGTCACGAAAGTCACCCCGCGCCGCCAGTCGGCGCGCCCGCAGACCACCACCGTGGGGTCACGCTGGGTGACGGGAGGCGCCGTGGCCAAGACCACCGGGCGCGTCTTCCTGACGCTCGACGGAGTCGACTTCGTCTGCTCCGCGGGCACGGTGAAGTCCGCCAACAAGGACGTCGTCGTGACCGCCGGCCACTGCGTCAAGGACGGCCGGGGCGGCTGGGCCGAGAACTGGACCTTCGTCCCCGGCTACGTCGAGGGGGGCGAACGGCCGTACGGCACCTTCACCGCCCGCCGCATGTTCGTCGCCGGCCCCTGGTCGCGCTCGGCCGACGACAGCTACGACATCGCGATGGTGGCGCTCAACAAGCACGGCGGCAAGCACGTCGCCGACGCCGTCGGGACCCAGGACATCGCCTTCAACGCCGGGCGCGGCGGCCAGATCTTCGGCTTCGGCTACCCGGCCGACCCGCCCTACGACGGCGAGCGCCTCATCTACTGCGCCGGCCGCGTCCGCGACGACCCCCACGGGGCCACCCGCGACCAGGGACTCGGGTGCGACATGACGGCCGGGTCCAGCGGGGGGCCGTGGATGAGCGGGTTCAACCCGTCCACCGGGCGGGGGACGGTGATGTCGGTGAGCAGCTTCAAGTACAGCGACGACCGGGAGACCATGTACGGTCCCTACTTCGGCGACGCGGCCAAGGCGCTCTTCGGTACGGCGGAGCGCGCCTGACATCACGGGCACCCAGGTCGCGCCGCCTCGCGGGCGGGGCTCGTCAGTGGCAGTCCCCCCGCCTCCCCAGCGTCTCCACCGCCCCCGCCCCCGGCCGGGTCCACTGCGGCACCGGCCGGCTCGTCTCCCCCCACGCCGGGTTCCCCTCCGCGTCCGACCGCCACGTCCAGCACGCCCCGCGCCCTTCCGGCCACCCCTCGGGCGTGTCCTCCCAGGTCTCGCCGCGCCCGTACGGGGTCATGTCGAGCAGGCTCATCGACGGATTGACCGCCTCGTTCCCCCGCCCGGTCGTGGAGTAGGTGAGGAACACCCGGTCCCCGTCGCGCAGATAACACGCGATGCGCCCCATGTCACCCCCCACCGGCTCGGCCACGTCACGCACGGAGTACCACGGCTGCGTGTACCCCATGAACTCGACGAACGGCGCCACCTCCTCCCACACGCCGGTGGTCACGATGGCGAACGAGACGCCGCGGGCGTTGAGGTAGACGGCGTCCTTCAGGTGCCAGGCCGCCCAGGTGCAACCCTCGCACTGCCCCTGGTGCGGCGCCCCGTCGTGCCACATGTGCTTGTAGACCACGAGCTCGTCGCGCCCCTGGAACAGCTCCAGGAACGGGACGGACCCGCCGGCCCCGACGACCTCGACGGTCCCGTCGAACTCGACCATCGGCAGCCGGCGGCGGGCCGCGGCGAGGGCGTCGCCCGCGCGGGTGTGGGCCTTCTCGCGGACGAGGAGCTCGTCGCGGGCGGCCTGCCAGGTCGCCAGGTCGACGACGGGCGGGCGGCCGGACAGCCCGGTGGTCGTGTCGTCCGAGGTGGTCGTCATGGGGATCCTCCGTGATGTGTCGTAAGAGTCTGGCCACGCGGAGCCGGGTCGCGAACGCGCCGGTGGCACCGGAACAGACACGCGAGCAGGCCGGAACTCATCGGCGATGCGCTCCTTCACATACGTGACGTTCCTGAAGGCCGGAAACGGACCGTTCTCCCCCTTTGTGCGCTCGCTGTCACCGGCTCTCAGCGTGTATCAGTGCCGTGGAAGCCCCCTGTTAGAGCGCCCGGCCAGCATCGGTGCCATGAACACCGCCACCGCGAACATCGCCCCCGCCAGCACCGCCCCCGCCGCCGAGGTCCGCCCCGGCTCCGTCACCCTCGCCGCGGTCCTCCAGGTCCTCTTCGCCCTCGCCTTCCTGATCGTCCCGGTCGCCGGCCTCTTCTTCGGCGCCGACGTCCAGGCGGCGGCGGAGGCCGAGCTGGCCAGGCAGGGCCTCGACCCCGGTCTGCTGGCCACGCACAACCTGCACTTCGACGAGGGCGGGTACGCGCTGGTCATCCCGGCCGTCACCGCCGCCGTCGCCGCCGTCCTGGCGTGGCTGAACCTGGCGGGCAGACGCGCCGGACACGTCCTCACCCTGGTCGTCCAGCCGATCTTCCTGCTGCTCGACTTCTTCATCCTCACCAGCCAGCTGGCGCGGGCGGAGTATCTGCAGGGCATCCTCGGCAGCGGCGCCGACGCCGCGGCCATCCTGGCGGCGAGCGAGAGCGTCTACCCCGGCTGGCTGCTGGCGCTCTCCCAGGGGCGCGTCGCCTTCACGATGGCGGCCTCGGCTGTGGTCATCGTGCTGCTGCTCCTGCCCCCGGCCCGCGCCTTCTTCCGCAGGTGACGTCGCTCCACGGGCCACCCCCCGCCTGCCGTACGGCACGGCGAGGGGTGGCCTGTGGCGTTGCCGCCCGGCAGCGGGTGATGTCAGCCTGGCGGGCATGGGCACAGATGAGCGGCGCCGCTTCTCGGACCGCGGTCACCCCCGCCAGTACCTGAGCACCGCCGGCCGCGTCCTCGTGCGTTGCCCACGGTGCGCGGGCTGCGCCGTGGTCACGCCCACGCGGGTGACGTGCCTGTCGTGCGGATACGCCAAGGACGCGACCGGCATCGGCTGGCCGGGCAGGATCGGCACGCTCGCCCGCGGGCGCTGCGGCACCTGCGGTCGCGACGTCGAACGCCGCGGTAGCCGTACGGGGGCGCCTCCGCGATGGATGCCGGTGAGGTGTCCTGGCTGCCGCGCCGTCACCCGCGTGCCCGTGACCTGGTGGCCGCATGCCGCGCCGGGCGCCCCGGCCGTCGGCGGGCTGGACCTGTGGCTGCAGACGCCGTGCCGGGGCCACGTGTTGTGGGCCTACGACGCCGAGCATCTCGACTTCCTCGAACGGTACGTGCGCGCGGCGCTTCGCGAACGTGAGCCCAACCGCAACGCCGGCCTGGCCAGCCGCCTGCCCGGCTGGCTGAAGAGCGCCAAGAACCGGCATGCCGTCCTGGCCGCGTGCGCCACCCTCAGGAAGCGCCTCCTCGACGCCGGTACGTGTACAGAATGAACCCCTGGTGGAGCCTGCCGACCTTGTCGTACAGCGCCCGTGCCGGGGCGTCCTCCAGCGTGTGCCAGTAGAGGCCCGGGTGGCCGTGTTCCTCGGCGTCCCGCGCCACCCACTCGATCACCGCCCTCGCCACGCCCCGCCGCCGGGCGCCGGCGTCGACGAACAGGTCCGCCAGGTAGCACCTTCCGGCGGACCAGACGCTGGCGTGGAACAGGTAGTGCGCGATGCCGACCATCCTGCCGTCGAGCCGGGCGGCGACCCCGCGCACCCGCTCGTCGTCGAGCAGGCGCCGCCAGGTTCGTTCGTAGTCGTCGTCGCCGCGTTCGACCTCGAAGTACGCGTCCTTGCCTCGGGCCAGCGCCTCCCAGCGCGCACGGTCGGACTCGGTCAGGAAGCCGATCTCCACCATGAACGCCATCCTGCCGTGTGTGTTGACAGGAGAGGGCTTTCGAATGCCCTTCCCGCGTGCGATGGTCGGGACATGAGCGACCGACTCGACGATTTACGTGGCCTCGGGTCCACCCGCCCTCCGCCTCGCTCGCACCCCTGGGTGGACGCGGTTCTCTTCGCCATCGGCACCGTCGTTGTCATCAGCCAGCTTCTGGCGGCCTTCGCGGGCAGGCCGTTCGACGGCTTCGAGCCGGTCTTCGACTGGGAGCTCGGCTCGTGGGGCTGGCTCGGCAGGGCCGTCTTCATCGCTGGATGGCTCGGCATCATCGCGCAGAGCCTGCGACCGCAGAGCCGAGCGTGGGATCCCCGGGCCCGCTGATCGGCTCGTGAG
The DNA here is from genome assembly GCF_013761175.1 of Nonomuraea soli. Lineage (GTDB taxonomy): Bacteria > Actinomycetota > Actinomycetes > Streptosporangiales > Streptosporangiaceae > Nonomuraea > Nonomuraea soli. The sequence continues at coordinate 27,832 of NZ_JACDUR010000001.1, read as the reverse complement.
CCGAACCTAGAGCGCCAGCCCCGTCAGCACCATCGTCTTCTCGAAGGTCAGATCCTCCATCGCCGACCGCAGCCCTTCGCGTCCGACGCCCGACTCCTTGACCCCGCCGTACGGCATCTGGTCGGCGCGGTACGACGGCACGTCGCCGATGATCACCCCGCCCACCTCCAGCTCCCGGTTGGCCCGGAAGGCGACGTCGAGCGAGCGGGTGAACACCCCGGCCTGCAGCCCGTACTTCGAGTCGTTGACGGAGGCGAACGCGGCGTCGACCGACGGCACGGTCTCGATCACCATGACCGGCCCGAACACCTCCTCGCACACGACCTTCGCCCCCGCGGGCACGTCGGCCAGCACGGTCGGCTCGATCGTGGCGCCGTCGCGCCCGCCGCCCGCGAGCAGGCGGGCGCCGCCGGCGACGGCCTCCTGGATCCAGGACTCGACGCGGATCGCCGCGTCTTCCGACACCAGGGGACCCACCTGGGTCTTCTCGTCGAGCGGGTCGCCGGTGACGAGCCCGCCGACGGCGCTCAGCAGCTTGCCGGTGAACGCCTCGGCGACCGTCTCCTCAACGATCACCCGCTGGACGGCGATGCAGCTCTGCCCGGCCTGGTAGTTGGAGAACAGGGCGACCCGGGAGGCGGCCCAGTCGAGGTCGGCGTCGGCGAGGACGACCGCGGCGGCGTTGCCGCCGAGTTCCAGGACGACGTGCTTCCTGGGCACCGAGTCCATGATCGAGTAGCCGACGGGCCCGGAGCCGGTGAAGGAGACGACGGGCAGGCGCGGGTCCTCGACGAGGCCGGAGGCGCGGGAGTTCTCGACCGGCAGCACCGAGAACATGCCGGCGGGCAGGTCGGTCTCGGCCAGGATCTCGCCCAGCAGCAGCGACGACAGCGGCGTGGCGGGCGCGGGCTTGACGATGATCGGCGCGCCGACGGCGATCGCGGGGGCGACCTTGTGCGCGACGAGGTTGAGCGGGAAGTTGAAGGGCGTGATCGCCAGCACCGGGCCGTACGGCACGCGCGACACGTAGGCGAGGCGCCCGGTCGCGGCGGGCTCGGTGTCGAGCCGCATGGCCGTACCCGACCAGCGCCGCGTCTCCTCGGCGGCGAAGCGGAAGGTGGAGATGGCCCGGCCGACCTCGCCGCGCGCCCAGAAGATGGGCTTGCCGTTCTCGGCGGTGATGAGCCTGGCGATCTCGTCGGCGCGCTCGGTCAGGCGCCGCGAGACGTGGGCGAGGGCTTCGGCGCGCACGTGGACGGGGAGCGCGGCGGCCTCGCGCGTGACGGCGGCGGCGGCCGCGACGGCCTCCTCCACCTGGGCGTCGGTGGGCACGGAGTAGGTGCCCACGGCCTGCCCTGTGTGGGAGTTGGTCACGGTGAGCGAGGAGTCGCCGGTCGCGGGGCGCCCGGCCAGCCAGAAGGTGCGCACGTCCATACCCCCGACGCTATGCCACGGGCGCCGCGCGCCCATACTCCACCCTGCACAAGAGCACCAGGTGACTCTGCCGTTACGAACAAACGGGGCTATGTAACAAAACTAGGACCAATTCGGGATGTTTACCGTGTGGGGCGGTTTGAAGGTTCGCCGCCATGGCTAAGGATCCGACCGGACAACTCAGCAGAAAGGCGTGGCTCCGTGAGCGAACACGTGACCTCGGCGCCACTCGGCCTCCAGGGAGCGTATCTGCTGGGCGAGCGGGCCAGCCACGACGAGCTGCGCACCCGGCTGCTCGACGTGGCCGTGTCTCTGCTGGCCACCGACGGTCCCGAGAGCCTGGCCATGCGCCGGATCGCCTCCGAGGCGGGCTGCTCCACGACGGTGATCTACACCATGTTCGGCAACCGGGAGGGGCTGGCCGAGGCGCTGTATCTGGAGGGGTTCGAGCGCATCAGGAAGCACCTGGAGGCGGTGCAGCCCCGCCACGACGCCTTCGAGTACCTGACCGCGCTGGGCCCCGCCTACCGTGCCGCCTGCCAGAGCGAGCCGCAGTACTACAGCCTGATGTTCGAGCGCGCCATCCCGGGGTTCGAGCCGAGCGAGCGTGCCAGGACGCTGGCCAGGGCGGCGCTCAACCTCTTCGACCGGGTGATCTCCGACTGCATCTCGGCCGGGTATCTGGTGCCCACCCAGCCGCGCAAGATCGCCGACGCGCTGTGGGCGGCGGCGCAGGGGGCGATCAGCCTGGAACGTGCCGGGCACCTGCGTGACGGGCGCACCTACGACGCGGTGACCACGGCGACGATCTGCTGTTATCTGCGCAAGAACTGACCTCACCCGGCCGCGACGGCCAGGGCGACCCACAACTCCGCGCGCACGCCCGCATCCTCCAGGTCCCGGCCGAGCAGCTCCGCCACGCGCCGCATGCGATAGCGCAGGGTGTGGCGGTGGATGCCGAGGTGCTGGGCGGCGTTGTCCCAGTGGCCGTTGCTCGCGAGGTAGGCGCGCAACGATTCGACCAGGTCGGCGCGCGAGCCGTACTCGGCCAGCGGCGCCAGCAGGGCGCGGGCGAAGGCCCGCGAGGCGACGGGGTCGAGCACGGACAGCAGGCCCTGGCCGGCCAGGTCGGCGAAGTGCACCCGCCCGCCGTCGCGCCGCGCCGCCTCCAGCGCCCGCTCGGCCTCCTCGACCGCCCCGGCCAGCCCGGAGAACGCCGCCTCCCGGCTGACGCCTACGGGGCCCGTCAGCTCTTCGGCGGCCGCGAGCACGATGACGATCTCCCCCCGCCGCACGGCGAATCCCGCCGACTCCGCGGCCTCGATCGCCGCCGCCTCGGCCGCCAGCACGGTCACCGGCTCTCCCGGCAGCTCCTGCCCGATGGCGGCCAGCACCTCACGGGCCCGCTGGACCTCCCCCGCCAGCACCAGCTCCAGGACGGCGGAGCGAACCCGGCGCTCGGCCTCCAGCTGCGCCCGCCCCCGTTCGATCGCCAGCGTGAGCAAGGACCCGGCAGCGTTGATCACCGTATGCCCCACCGGCGTGAACGGCTGCTCCGAGCCCACTCCGAAGTACGCCCGGGGCCGGGCGCCCCCGCCGAGCGGCTGGACCACGACATGCTGCCCCGGCTCGGAGAACGCCAGGCTCGCGGGAGCCGTGCGCCAGGCGCCGCCGCGCCTCAGCCGCCCCAGCTCCGCCGTGACCGCTGCGACCCGGGCCCCCGCCGTCGCGTGCCGTACGCGCCCTTCGTCGTCGAGGAGCACCGCCCACCCGCCGACCTCGCGCGCCAGCCGCTCGACCACCGCCTCCAGCCCTTCGAGCGCCGCCCTGGTCAGCCTGCCCTGCGCGGCGAACGCCCGGCTGAGCTCCTCGTACTGCTCGGCGGCCAGCAGTTCGCTGACCACCTTCCCGATGGCGATGAAGGGCGTCTCCCTGGGCACCTCCACCAGCGGCAGCCCGGCCTCCAGCGCCGCGCGCACGAGCCCCGCGGGCGTCTCGGCGTGCGAGAGGCCCACCCCGAAGCCGAGCCCCGCGACCCCGCGATCCACCAGCCGTCCGATGTAGTTCTCGTACGGCTCCGCCAGCCGCATGCCTGTGGTGAGCAGGAGTTCCCCGCCTTCGAGAAAGGGGGTCGGATCCTCCAGCTCGCTGACAGCCACCCAGCGCAACGCCGGAGCCCCGCCCACGAGCGTGGTGAGGTGGAGCCTGCGTACCACGGTGTCCAGAGTCGGCGGCACTTTTGTCCATTCAGCACTAATGGTTTGGATATATCGTGCCACAACGGAGTATCGGCCCTTTGCCGTCCCCGTCCTACCGTCGGGAGCATGAGTCTTCCGCAGGAGCGCCGCCTCGTCACCGCCATCCCCGGCCCCCGGTCGCAGGAGCTGCTGGCCCGCAAGCAGGCCGCCGTCCCGCAGGGCATCGGCACCACCCTGCCCGTCTTCATCACCCGGGCGGGCGGCGGCGTCGTGGAGGACATCGACGGCAACAGCCTGATCGACTTCGGCGCGGGCATCGCGGTCACCAACGTGGGCAACGCGGCGCCGAAGGTCGTCGAGCGCGTCAGCAAGCAGGTCGCCGACTTCACCCACACCTGCTTCATGGTCACTCCGTACGAGTCGTACGTGGAGGTCTGCGAGAAGCTCAACGAGCTCACCCCCGGCGACCACGACAAGCGCTCGTTCCTGGTCAACAGCGGCGCGGAGGCGGTCGAGAACGCCGTCAAGATCGCCAGGCACGCCACCGGCCGCCAGGCGGTCGTCGTGTTCGACCACGGCTACCACGGCCGCACGCTGCTGACGATGACGTTGACCGCCAAGAACATGCCCTACAAGCACCGCTTCGGGCCGTTCGCTCCCGAGGTCTACCGGGTGCCGCTCGCCTATCCCTTCCGCGGCCCGAGCGACGCCTACGAGCAGGCCGTCGACATGATCGAGAAGCAGATCGGCGCCGAGAACGTGGCCGCCGTGCTGATCGAGCCGATCGCCGGCGAGGGCGGCTTCATCGTGCCAGAGCGGGGCTTCCTGCCGAGGATCGCCGACTTCTGCCGGGCCAACGGCATCGTGTTCATCGCCGACGAGGTGCAGACCGGCTTCGCCCGCACCGGTGACCTGTTCGCCTGCGAGGACGAGGGCGTCGTGCCCGACCTGATCTGCACCGCCAAGGGCATCGCGGGCGGGCTGCCGCTGGCCGCCGTCACCGGACGCGCCGAGATCATGGACAAGGTCCACGTGGGCGGCCTGGGCGGCACCTACGGCGGCAACCCCCTGGCCTGCCAGGCGGCGCTCGCCGTCCTGGAGACGATCGAGGCGGAGGACCTGGTCGCCAGGGCCCGCAGGATCGGCGAGATCATGCTCCCGCGCCTGGAGGCGATGAAGAGCCGCTTCCCGATCATCGGCGACGTGCGCGGGCGCGGCGCGATGATCGCGATCGAGCTGGTCGAGCCCGGCACCAAGACCCCGAACGCGGCCGCCACGCAGGCCCTGGTCAAGGCGTGCCACGCCGAGGGCCTGCTGGTGCTGACGGCGGGCACGTACGGCAACGTGCTGCGTTTCCTGCCTCCGCTGGTCATGCCCGAGCACCTGCTGGAGGAGGGCCTGGGCATCCTGGAGAAGGCGTTGGGCGAGCTCTGATCAGCTCTTTACCAAGGCCGTTTCCCGCTTTATCCCACAAAGAGGGGCATCCATCTTCAGGTGGATGTCCCTCTTTATTGGTGTACGGCAGGCTCTCCTGGGGAAGCTGTACCCGCACTTGACGCCCCCCTTGATCGCAGACGGCTATAACGGATCCGGTATAGGGCTGGGCGAGTGCTGCAAGGAGCGTGATGAACTGGGGTCCGACCGGAACGGTGGACGACATGGTGACGTTCGACCCAGAGGGCCTGTCATCGGCCCAACGCTTCGGCGACGCCTGTGTGGTCTGCCACAAGAAATGGCCGCGACCGCGGGTTCGTGTCGGCCGTCTTCCCGACGAGTCAGCCGTCATGGCCTGCACCGACTGCGCCGAGGCGCTGTTCCCCGCCCCATTGGCCACAGTCGTGGCCTTCCCTCTCCGCTGACCCAGGGGGTAACGTTCCGTCAAGCCCCTCGGCCCTGAAGGAGGCCATGTGACCTCACGACCGCCGAAAGCTGCGACGAGAGTCCACCGGCTCCCCACGATCGCCCCCGATGTCCTGACACCCGCGCAGCGGGTGGGCCGCTCGTGCGTGTCGTGCCGCAAGCAGTGGCCGCTGCCCCGGGTGCGGATCGGCCGCCTGCCCGACGGTTCCCCCGTGATGGCCTGCTCCGACTGCGCCGAGGTCCTCGGGGTAGATTAGGAGCCGTCCCCCTCGGTCTCGACCAGGGAGGACCTCCGTGGCAACCTCGGTGCCACGCCGCTCGATGCTCATCGCGGCCTTCTCCACGATCGTCGAGTGGTACGACTTCACGCTCTACCTCTACATGGCGCCCATCCTCGCCAAGGTCTTCTTCGAGGGCAGCGAGGACTCCACCCTGGCCACGCTCGGCGTCTTCGCCGTCTCCTACATCCTGCGGCCGGTCGGCGGGGCGGTGCTCGGCACGATCGGCGATCGGATCGGCCGCCGCCGGGTGCTGCTCATCTCGATGACCATCATGGCCGTGGCGATGTTCCTGACCGGCCTGATCCCGGCGGGGGCGGCGCTGCTGATGTTCCTGCTGCGCTGCGCGATGGGCTTCTCGGTGGGCGGGGAGTACTCCGGGGTGCTGGTCATGCTGGTGGAGAGCGCCGACCGGCACCGGCGCGGCTTCGTGGCGAGCCTGGCCTCGGGGGCCAGCGAGGTGGGCGCGCTGCTGGCCTCCGGGGTGGCCACGCTGGTGGTGCTGCTGGTGCCGGGCGACCAGCTCTACGTCTGGGGCTGGCGCATCCCGTTCTTCGTGGGCGCCGCGCTGGCGCTGCTCACCCTGCTCATGCGCACCACGGTCAGCGAGACGCCCGCCTTCGAGCGGGCCCTGGCCAGCGGCGCCCTGCCGGCCAACCCGCTGAAGGACGTGCTGGTCAACCAGCGCCTGGCGTTGTGGCGCACGTTCGCCGTCTCCGCGCTCGGCTCGGTCACCTACTACGTCGCCGTGACCTACGTGCCCACCTACCTGACGACTGTCGCCGGGATCCCGGAGGCCAGGGCGCTGACGCTCTCCACGGTCGCGGCGGTGGCGGTCATCGTGGTCACGCCCTTCATCGGGCTGTGGTCGGACCGCGTGGGGCGGCGGCCGATGCTCATCGGCCTCACCGTGGCCTTCATCGTGCTGCCTCTGCCCATGTTCGGCCTGATGGCGGGCGGGGGCACCGCGCAGGTGCTGATCGGCGCGCTGGTGCTGGCCGCGGGTGCCGGGGCGGTGAGCGCGGCGGCCGCTGCCTGCATTCCCGAGCAGTTCGCGACCGCCGGGCGGATGAGCGGCATGGCGCTCGGCTACACGATGGCGACCGCGGCCTTCGGCGGGCTGTCGCCCTTCGTCGCCGACCTGCTGATCAAGGTGACCGGCTGGGACCTCAGTCCGGGGCTGCTGGTCGTGGTGGTCGCGATCGGCCTGCTGCCGGTGCTGGTGAGGCTGCCGGAGACGGCCAACCGCGACCTCACGGACCTGGCGGTCAGGCAGCCCGCATGAGGCTGTGCTCGCGCATGCCCCACGGCGAGCCGTACTCCTCGAGCATCGTCAGGAACGGCACCGCGTCGAAGGCCTCGGGGCCCAGCACGCCGCTGCCCGACCACACGCCCGACGCGACGAGCTCCAGCGCGACGACGGGGTGGATGGCGGTCTGCCACACGACGGCCTGCGAGCCGTACTCCGCCATCGACCACTCGTTGTCGACCACGTGGTAGAGGTAGACCTCGCGCGGCGCGCCGTCGACGCCGACACCCTTGACCCATGTGCCGGCGCAGGTCTTGCCGCGCATGCGGGAGCCGAGAGTCGCCGGGTCGGGCAGCCTGGCCGCCACGAGGTCGCGCGGGGCGATCTCGGCCGCGCCGACGCGCACCTTCTCCGCGGTGTCGAGGCCGAGCTTGCGCAGCGTCTTGAGCACGCCGATGAACTCCTGGCCGAGGCCGTACTTGAAGGTCACCCGCCTGGCGTCGATCCAGCGGGGCACCAGCAGCACCTCCTCGTGCTCCACGTTGACGCACTCGACCGGCCCGATGCCCTCGGGGAAGTCGAAGATCTCCGGCTCGCTGAACGGCTCTGTGGTGTGCCAGTCGCCGTCCTCCCACACCACCGGAGGGTTGAGGCACTCCTCGATCGTGGTCCAGATGGAGAAGGTGGGGGCGAACTCGTAGCCCTCGACGACCAGGTTGGAGCCGTCGCGGATGCCGACCTCGTCGATGCGGCTGAACAGGTGGTCGGCGGCGTAGCGGGCGAAGATGTCGGCCAGTCCGGGCTCGACGCCCATGCCGACCAGGGCCAGGCGGCCCTTGGCGCGCCACTCGCCGTCGAGGGCGAACTGCTCGTCGCCGAGCTTGACGCCCGGCTTGCGGTACGGCTCGGCGGGATGCGGTCTGCTCAGCGACATCGCCATGTCGAGATAGTGCGCGCCCGCGTCGAGGGCGGCTTCGAAGAGCGACATGGTGAAGCGCGGATCGACCGCGTTGAACAACACGTCACACCGGTGTTCGCGTAGCGCCGCTGCCACCTCCGCCCGGTTCGAGGCGTCGAGCTGGATGGAGCTGAAGCGGGGATCGCCACCGGCCTTGGCGACGGCCTGTGCCGCCCGGTCCTGTTTAGAGTCGGCGACCACGACGTGCTCGAAGAATTTTCGGCGGGCGGCGATGGGCACGACTGCGGAGCCGACGCCTCCGGCTCCCACAAGAAGGATTCTCATGCAGGGACTCTACTCGCTGACTGGTCGTTCAGCCAGTACTGACTGGCCATTCAGCCAGTTACAGTTTGGACAAAAAGGGAGACGCCCCGGTGTCGGGGGGAACACCCGGGGCGCCTCGGCAAACAGAGACTCAGCTAACGATCTTGAGCCACCGTTCTTCCCAGGTGGCATAGCTGGTGCATTCCCGGTCCTGCGCGGCGCAAATCCCCGTGGAGCCGGGCAAGAAGTCGACCTTGGCGGGTTTGCCGTACGCCCTGCACACCTCGGCGGCGGCCCCGGTGCAGCCTTTCTGGCTCGCGGGCGCCAGGCCGGTCCAGGCGGCCGCCTCGGCCTGGGTGGCGGGAGCGGCGATCCAGCTCAGCCATCGGTAGGCGCAGTCGGCGTTGGGCGTGCTCGCCGCCATCATCCAGGAGTCGGACCACCCGATCGTGTGATCGGTCCTGACCCGCTTGATCGGCTGGCCCGCCTTCTGCAGGCGGCTCCTGATGTACGGCGTGGCCTGGGCGTAGTCGATCTTTCCCGTGGCCAGGCCGGTGATGATCTCCAGCTCGCGCGTCCAGTAGCCGCGCTCGCCCGCTGCGAGCCTGCCCGACAGCTCGTCGAGCTGGGCGGGGGTGAGCTTGGCCGGGTCGAGGCCGAAGGCACGGGCGGCGTGGCCGATCGTCATCGGGGTGTCGCGCACGATCGCCCGCGGGGAAGTGTAGAGCGCCTCGGCCGTGGGCGCCTTGACCCGCGAGGAGTCGTAGAGGGTTTCGTACGAACCCCACAGGAACGGCACGCCGTAGGCGTCGTCGCCGCGCGTCACCTGATCGCGTTGCCGCTTGCCCAGGTCGGCGTAACCGGAGACCTTGGCGGTGTCGAGCCGCTGCGCGCGCTTGCCGTCGATCAGCTCGCCCGCCAGCTCGGGGCCGGCGGTGAAGACGTCGTAGGGCCGCTTGGCGAGCGCCTCGTCCAGCTCGGCGCGCGAGCCGACGACGTCGAGGCGGGCGATGCGGCAGCCGGTGGTGTCCTGGAACGCGCTGGTCCAGTTGACCTTGGGGGTGGAGCCGCCGTATTCGATGTAGCCCTTGAAGGCCAGGATCTGCAGCGTGCCGTCGCTGGGCGTGGCGGTGGGCGTGGCCGTGGGGGTGGCGGTGGGAGTCGGGCCGGAACTCGGCGCGGGAGTGCCCGTGGGGGTGGGCGGCGGGGTGAATCCCGTGGTGAGCAACGTCGCCACCAGTGCGGTCGCGAGTGTACGGCTGCGCACCTGTCCCCCTCGGTCGTGCCCTCGGCTGTCTGCTGGAGCTTACCGCCGCCGCACGGGAAGGGGGCGCGAGCCGGTCGGCCCGCGCCCCCTGACGTCGTTCACCTGTTCGTCGGGAACCCGAGGTTCACGCCGCCGTGCGAGGGGTCGAGCCAGCGCGAGGTGACCACCTTGCCGCGGGTGTAGAAGTGCACGCCCTCGGTGCCGTGCACGTGGGTGTCGCCGAAGAGCGACGACTTCCAGCCGCCGAAGCTGTAGAAGGCCATCGGCACCGGGATCGGCACGTTGATGCCGACCATGCCCACCTCGACCTCGTTCTGGAAGCGGCGGGCCGCTCCCCCGTCGTTGGTGAAGATCGCTGTGCCGTTGCCGTACTCGAGGTTGTTGATGACCTCGAGCCCCTCCTCGTAGGAGGAGACGCGCACGACGGACAGCACCGGGCCGAAGATCTCCTCGGTGTGCACGCGCGAGCCGACCTGGACGTGGTCCAGGACGGTCGGTCCGAGCCAGAAGCCCTCACCTCGACCGCCGAGCACCTCGGTCTCGCGGCCGTCGACCACGATCTTGAAGCCCTCGTCGAGGTCGAGGTAGGAGGCCACCTTGTCGCGGTGCTCCCGGGTGACCAGCGGGCCCATCTCGGCCTCGGGGTTGTCGCCCGGCCCGATCTTCAGCTGCTCGACCCGCGAGACGATCTTGGAGACCAGCTCGTCCGCGACGGGCTCGACGGCCAGGACGACCGAGATCGCCATGCAGCGCTCGCCCGCCGAGCCGAAGCCCGCCGAGACCGCCGAGTCGGCCACCAGGTCCAGGTCGGCGTCGGGAAGCACCAGCATGTGGTTCTTCGCTCCGCCGAGCGCCTGCACCCGCTTGCCGGCGGCCGTACCGCTCTCGTAGACGTAGCGGGCGATCGGCGTGGAGCCGACGAACGAGACCGCCTTGACGTCCGGGTGCTCCAGCAGCCGGTCGACGGCGACCTTGTCACCCTGCACGACGCTGAAGACGCCGTCGGGCAGCCCCGCCTGCTTCCACAGCCGGGCCATCAGCAGCGAGGCCGACGGATCCTTCTCCGACGGCTTGAGGATGAAGGCGTTGCCGCAGGCGATGGCGATGGGGAACATCCACATCGGCACCATCGCCGGGAAGTTGAACGGCGTGATGCCGGCGACCACGCCCAGCGGCTGGCGAATCGAGTAGGAGTCGACCCGCGTCGAGACGCCCTCGGAGAAGCCGCCCTTGAGCAGGTGCGGGATGCCGCAGGCGAACTCGACGACCTCCAGGCCGCGCGCCACCTCGCCGAGCGCGTCGGAGTGCACCTTGCCGTGCTCGGCGGAGATCAGCCCGGCCAGCTCGTCGCGGTGGGCGTCCATCAGCTCGCGGAAACGGAAGAGCACCTGCGCCCGCTTGACCAGCGAAGCGTCGCGCCAGGCGGGGAAGGCGGCCTTGGCGGAGGCGACGGCGGCGTCGACGTCGGCCGCCGAGGCCATCGCGACCTGGCCGCTGGCCTGGCCGGTGGCCGGGTTCGAGATCGGCGCCGTGCGGCTGTCGCCGTCGTGTTCGGTGCCGTTGATCCAGTGCTTAACGAACTTCATCCTGAATGACTTCCAGAGCGTTGACGATGATGTCGAGGCCCTCGTGCGCCTCTTCCACGGTCAGGGTGAGCGGCGGGGCCATGCGGATGGCCGTGCCGTACAGGCCGCCCTTGCCCGCGAGCAGGCCGAGCTTCTTGCTCTCCTCCATGAACCGTCCGGCGTGGGCGGGCTCGGCGAGCTCGATGGCGAACATCAGGCCCTTGCCGCGCACCTCCTTGACGATGGGCAGGCGCTGGGCCGCCTCACGCAGGCCGTCGATGATGATCTTCCCGGTCCGCGCGGCGTTGGCCTGCAGGTCGTGGTCGAGCACGTAGTCGAGGGTGGCGTTGGCGGCGGCCATGGAGATCGGGTTGCCGCCGAAGGTCGACAGGCCCACCGCGTGCAGGCCGTCCATGAGGTCGCCGCGCGCGACGATGCCGCCGACGGCGAAGCCGTTGCCCAGTCCCTTGGCGAAGGTCATCATGTCCGGCGTGACGTCGTGGTTCTGGATGCCGAAGAAGGCCGAGCCCGTACGGCCCCAGCCGGTCTGCACCTCGTCGGAGATGAGCAGGATGCCGTGCTCGTCGAGCACCTCCTTGTAGGCCTTGAACAGCCCGTCGGGAGCGGCGGTGAAGCCGCCGACGCCCTGGATCGGCTCGGCGATCAGCGCGGCGACGTCACGGGAGACGACGGTGGCCAGGGCGTGGCGCAGGTCGGCGACGCACGCCTCGATGTACTCCGCGTCGCCCATGCCCCTGAAGGCCGGCAGGTGGCGGTCCGCGCCGTGCAGGAAGTGCACGTTCAGCGGCGACATCGAGTTGTTCTTCCACGTGGTGTTGGAGGTCACCGAGATCGCGCCGAAGGAGCGGCCGTGGTAGCTCTGGCGCATCGCCAGCACCTGGTCGGTCTTGCGCGCGTACGTCGCCAGGAGGAGGGCGGTCTCGTTGGCCTCGGTGCCGGAGTTGGTGAAGAAGACCTTGGCGTCGGGGATGCCCGACAGCCTGGCGATCTTCTCGGCGAGCTCGATCTGGCCGCGCAGCAGGTAGACGGTGCTGGTGTGCACGACGCCTGTGGCCAGCTGACGTTCGACGGCTTCCCGCACCTCGGGCACGTCGTAGCCGATCATGTTGGTCAGGATCCCGGCGAAGAAGTCCAGGTAGCTCTTGCCCGTGTGATCGACGACTCGGTTGCCCTTGCCGCTGACGATCTCGATGGGTTCGGCGTAGTTGAGTGCCACCCAGTTGGGGATGACGGCCCGGTGGCGTGCGAGAAGGTCGGACATGTTCCGAGTATCCCTGCTCAGCGCGGCTGCTCCCACCGTCAAACTGTCGGCGGGGCGCGAAATCCCCTTACATCCTGTCCACCCCCTAGGGGATCTCCCGTCCACCTGGCGCGGTACGCCGGGCGTTTTCAATGCCTCCCAGCGGGCGACGACCGGCGAGGGTCCCTGCCCGCACCATCAATGCATGACAATCACGATCGAAAAGCCGCAGACCCTCGCCGGACCCGTCAAGCTCACCAGGGAGCAGCTCAAGCAGGCGCAGCAGGAGACCCTCGACACTCCGCGGATGCGCTACAGCCTGCTGGCCAAGCTGATGTTCAAGCCCGTGGACATCCTGTACGGCAAGCAGGGATCGTTCACGAAGTTCGCCATGCTGGAGATCATCGCCCGCGTGCCGTACCAGGCCTGGGAGCGTATGGGGTACTGGGCGGTCCACCGCCATCGCAGCCGGTCCCACCTGGCCCGACGGGTCTTCGAGCGCATCGTCGAGGCCCGCGAGGACCAGGACAACGAGCAGTTCCACCTGCTGATCATGGAGGACCTGGTCGACCGCCAGGGGCTCAAGCGCAACTGGCTGCTGCACCGGGCGGCGCCCTGGGCGATCTCGTTCTTCTACTACCACGTCTCGTGGCTGCTGTTCCTGGTCCACCCGAAGTCGAGCTACCGGCTGAACGCCGAGTTCGAGGATCACGCCGAGCACGAGTACATGACCTTCGTGGCGGAGAACCCGGACCTGGAGTTCGTTCCCGACCCGGGCACCTACGCCGACGAGTACGGGCGCTACCGCTCGGTGGCCGACCTGATGCGCCAGATCGGCCACGACGAGCGGGTGCACAAGCTCGACAGCCTGGAGAAGATGGCTCAGCCGACCGTCACCGGGTCCTGAGCGGCGGGCTTCCTGCCCTTCAGCACGAAGGCGCCGTACACCGCCGCCGCGAGGCTGAGTGCGGCGGCGACCCAGGAGCCTGTCGACATGGCGGCGCCGAGCGCGGGCTCGGCCGCCGCCGGGAACCGGGTGAACGACAGGTCGATCGAGTCGGCCACCGCGGCCGGCACCTCGGCAGGCATGTTGGAGGCGAAGACCCCCGCCAGAACGCTGCCCAGCAGGGCGATGCTGATGGCCATGCCGACCTGCTGGAGCGTGTCGTTCATGGCCGAGCCGACACCGGCGTGCTCCAGCGGGATGGCGCCCATGATGGTGGCGTAGCCCGCGGGCCCCGCCAGACCGCCGCCGACGCCCATCACCAGCATCGAGGCGAGCACCGCGCCGTAGCCCTCCCCGAGGGCGAGGATCGCGAAGGCTCCGGAGATGATGACCAGGCCGGAGACCATGAGGGTCTTGTTGCTCAGCTTCTTGCCCAGCGTGGCGCCCAGGCCGTTGAAGACGGTCGCGGCGATCGCGTAGGGCAGGAAGGCCAGGCCGGCCTGCATGGGGCTGTAGCCCAGGACGTACTGCAGGTAGTAGGTGAGGATCAGCATGACGCCGCCCATGCCGAACGACATCAGCAGCAGGGTCGAGGCGGCACCGCTGAAGTCGCGGCTCTTGAAGACTCCCAGCGGCAGCATCGGCTCGTCGGAGCGGCGCTCCCACCAGATGAAGGCGCCGAGGGTGACGACGGCCAGGGCGATGACCGGGATGTTCCACTCCCGCTCGATGATCACGTAGACCGCCGAGGTGAGGCCGACGACGGAGAGCACCACGCCCACCGGGTCGATCCTGCGGTGCTCGTTGCCCTTGCTCTCGGGCATGAGCACGAACGCGGCGATGATCGCGATGATCGCGACGGGGATGTTGAGCAGGAAGACCGAGCCCCACCAGAAGTGCTCCAGCAGGAAGCCGCCGAGCGTGGGCCCGAGGATGACGCCCACCATGGAGACGGTCATCCACCCGGCCATGGCCTTGCGTCGTTCCTCCTCGTCGAAGACGGTCATCAAGATGGACAGGGTCGAGGGCATGAGGACCGCCGCGCCGACGCCCATGAGGGCGCGGGCGAGGATGAGCATCCACGGTTCCGTCGACATGACGGCCACGACGGACGCCAGGCCGAAGACGGTCAGCCCGATGACGAGCATGAGGCGCCTGCCGAACCGGTCGGACAGGCTGCCCGCGGTCAGGAGCAGGCCGGCCATCGCCAGCACGTAGGCGTCCAGGATCCACTGCACGTCGGACGTGGAGGCCCCCAGCTCCCTGCCCAGGGAGGGGATCGCCAGGTTCAGGACCGTGCCGTCGATCACGAGGACCAGCAGGGAGAGACACAGGACCGCCAGAATCCACCACCGGCGGGGGTCTCGTACAGTGTTCGATTCCACTCGCACACTGTACGACGAAACTCGCACACTGTGCGACTGCATTTATGCTGGGCCTTGTGACGAAGCAGTTCAGCTCCGTGTGGACCCGCGAAGAGCGGCCGCCCAAGGCGCCAGGGCTCAGCCGCGACCAGATCGTCAGGGCCGCCCTCGACCTCCTCGACGCCGAAGGCGTCGAAGGCCTGAGCATGCGCAAGCTCGGCGCCAGGCTCAACGCGGGCGCGACCAGCATCTACTGGCACGTGGCCAACAAGGACGAGCTCCTGGAGCTGTGTTACGACCGGGTCTGGGTCGACGTGGTGGTGCTCGACCCGGAGACCGCCCACTGGAGGCCGGCGTTGTCGACCTTCGCCCACAGCCTGCGCTCCACCATTCTGCGCCACCCGTGGCTGGCCAGGCTGCTGGGCCGCATCCCCGGCCTGGGGCCCAACCTGCTGAGCGTCAGCGACCGGATCATGCGCCTGATGCAGCGTGCCGGGTTCGAGGGCCTGGAGATCAGCTTCGCCACGGGCACGGTGATGGCCTACGTCATGGGCCAGACCATCCCGGAGGTGACGTGGCGCGAGACCATGGGCAAGCAGGAAATCCAGCCCGGCGACCTGATGAACATCCTCGAGAAGACCACCGCCGACGACTTCCCCGAACTGTTCGCCGCCTTCCGCGACACCAGGGACATGGATCCCCTGGAGACGCAGAGGATGTCGTTCAGCTACGGCCTCGAGTGCGTGCTCGACGGCCTTGAGGCTCGGGTGAACGCGTAGCAGGATCGGAGGCATGACCGACTTCCGCACCGCCCGTGATCTGCTCCTCGACTCCGACTACGCCACCGCGCGGCGCACGTTCCGATGGCCGGCGCTGGAGGAGTTCAACTGGGCGCTCGACTGGTTCGACCACCAGGAGGGCATGGCGCTGAAGTTCGTCGGCGGTCCGTCCTACGGCTTCGCCGAACTGGCCGCGCGTTCCAACCAGGTCGCCAACTGGCTGCACAACCAGGGCGTACGGCGGGGCGAGCGCATCCTGGTGATGCTCGGCAACCAGCCGGAGTTGTGGGAGGCGATGCTGGGGGCGATGAAGCTGGGCGCGGTCATCATCCCGGCCACCACCCTGCTGACCGCCAAGGACATCACCGAGCGCATCGAGCGCGGCGAGGTCAGGCACGTCATCGCCAACGCGGCCGACGCCGCCAAGTTCACCGGCGGGCCCTACACCAAGATCGGCGTCGGCGAGGCCTACGGCTGGCTGCCCTTCCACGAGGCCTACAGCGCCCCGGAGGAGTTCACCCCCGACGGCCCGACCCGCGCCGGCGACACGCTGCTGCTCTACTTCACCTCTGGTACGACCTCCCAGCCGAAGCTGGTCGAGCACACCCACGCCTCCTACCCGGTGGGCCACCTGTCCACGATGTACTGGATCGGGCTGCGCCCCGGCGACGTGCACCTCAACATCTCCTCGCCGGGCTGGGCCAAGCACGCCTGGAGCAACGTCTTCGCGCCGTGGAACGCGGGAGCGACCGTGCTGATCCACGACTACCAGCGGTTCTCGGCGGCCAGGCTGCTGGAGGTGCTGCGCGACGAGGCGGTCACGACCTTCTGCGCGCCGCCGACCGTGTGGCGCATGCTCATCCAGGAGGACCTGGCCGCGTGGAAGCTGCCGCTGCGCACGGCCGTGGCCGCGGGGGAGCCGCTCAATCCGGAGATCATCGACCAGGTCGCGAAGGCGTGGGGCATCACGATCCGCGACGGCTACGGGCAGACGGAGACGACCGCGCAGATCGGCAACGTGCCGGGGATGGCGGTCAAACCGGGCTCGATGGGGTTGCCGCTGCCGGGGTACGAGATCACCCTGCTGGATCCGGTAACGGGCGAGCCCGGTGACGACGGGGAGATCTGCCTGCCGTTGGGCGAGGGGCGCCCGCTAGGCCTCATGTCCGGATATGTCGGGCGGTCCATGGACGACCACGGCTACTACCACACCGGCGACGTGGCCACCCGCGACGCCGACGGCTACATCACCTACGTGGGCCGCACCGACGACGTCTTCAAGGCCTCCGACTACCGCATCTCCCCCTTCGAGCTGGAGAGCGTGCTCCTGGAGCACGAGGCGGTGGCCGAGGCGGCCGTGGTGCCCGCACCCGATCCGGTGCGCCTGGCCGTACCGAAGGCCTATGTGGTCCTGGCGCCCGGCTTCGAGCCCTCCGAGGCGACCGCCCGCGCCATCCTCGACTACTGCGGCGCCAACCTCGCCCCCTACAAGCGCATCCGCCGCCTGGAGTTCGCCGAGCTGCCCAAGACGATCTCCGGCAAGATCCGGCGGGTGGAGTTGCGCGAGCAGGAACCCGGCACTGAATACACTTTGTGATCTTGTGGCGACGTACAGCGACAGGATAGGCAACAAACTGTAAATGGATAATTAACCCTATTTACAGGCTGATCGGATAGGCTCGCTCCCGTGCTTCCCACCATCGCCGATGTCCTCGCCCTGGAGACCGTCCGCCGGGGCAATCCGCGCGTGGTGGCGGGCGCCGACCGGCTCGACACGCGGGTGCGGTGGGTGCACGTGGGCGAGATCGCCGACATCGCCCACCTCCTGCGCGGCGGCGAGCTGGTGCTGACCACCGGCGTCGCGCTTCCGGAGGATCCCGAGAAGCTGGCCGCCTACATCGCCGAGCTGGCCGGGGTCGGCGCGTCCGGGCTGGTGGTCGAGCTGGGCAGGCGCTTCGTGCGCGAGCTGCCCAGGCCCGTGGTCAAGGCGGCCGAGGACCACGGCCTGCCGCTGATCGTGCTGGCCCGCGAGACCCCGTTCGTGCAGATCACCGAATCGGTGCACTCGCGCATCATCGAGATCCAGCTGGAGGAGCTGCGCGCCTCCGAGCAGCTCCACGAGGTCTTCACCGAGCTGTCCGTCGAGGGCGCCTCCCCCACCGAGGTGCTGGCCCAGGTCGCCCGCCTGTCGGGCCGTCCCGTGGTGCTGGAGAACCTGGCCCACCAGGTGCTCGCCTGCGAGTCCGCCGGGCGCGACACCGGCGGACTGCTCGCCGGCTGGGAGTCGCGCAGCAGGGCCGTCGCCCCCGCCGGGCGCACCGCCTTCGACCCCTCCTCCGGCTGGCTCGTCACCGTGGTCGGCGCGCGCGGCCAGGACTGGGGCCGGCTCATCCTGGTCTTCGACGCTCCACCCACCCCGCGCGACCTCGTGCTCGCCGAGCGCGCCGCCACCACGCTGGCCCTGGGCCGCCTGCTGGAGCGGCACCAGGAGTCGCTCGAACGGCAGGCGCACGGCACGATCCTCACCGGCATCCTCACCCACGCCTACTCCGACCCCGACGAGGCCGCCGCCCGCGCCCGCGCCGTCGGCGTGCCGCTCACCGGGCGCAAGCTGATCAGCGTCGTGATCAGGCCCACCGAGCCGACCGAGCAGACCCCCAGCGTCCCCGGGCTGAAGACCTCACCCCTCGACGGCCAGGCCCAGCTCGGCGAGCTCGCCGAGGCCACCGCCGCCGCCTGCCGCGACGCCCGCCTGCCCGCCCTGGTGGGCGCGCTCGACCAGGACCGCGTCGGAGTGCTGCTGCCGCTTCCGCCGCGCACCAGTGCCGAGCCGGCGCTCACCGCCCTGGCCGACCGCCTGCGCATGCTGTGGCGTCCCGGCTCGGCGTTCGTGCTGGCCGCCGGCTCGGTCGTCGAGAGCATCCGCGACGTACGGCGCAGCTTCCTGGAGGCCGAGCAGGTGGCCGACGTCGCCGTGCGCCAGCCCGACGGCCGCGCCTACTACCGGCTGCCCGACCTGCGCCTGCGCGGGCTGCTGCACCTCCTGCGCGACGACGCCCGGCTGCAGACCTTCGCGGAACGGGAGCTGGGGCCGCTGCTGGCACACGATGCGCAACGCGGCGGCGACCTGACGCGGATCCTGCGCATCTACCTCGACGCCGGGCGCAACAAGGCGGTCGCGGCGCAGAAGGCCCATCTGTCGCGTCCCGCCTTCTACGACCGGTTGCGACGGCTGGAACGCATCCTCGACACCGACCTCGACGACGTCGAGTCGTGCCTGTCGTTGCACGTCGCCCTGCTGGCGCTTGAGTCGTTCCGCCGCGAGCCGCGCTGACCCGCCCCGCTCTCCCTGTCACCACATCCCGATCCGAGGACCATCATGCGCGCCTTCTCCGTCCGTGACGCCGTGCTCGAAGCCGACGAGCTCGACCCCGCCCAGATCGTCTCCGGCACCCCCGCCGTCTCGGTGCTGGAGCTCGGCGAGGGACGCGGCATCTGGGAGATCACGCCGGGCGTGGTCACCGACGTCGAGCACGACGAGATCTTCGTGGTCCTGTCCGGCAGGGCCACGATCGAAGTGGAGGGCGGCCCGGCGATCGAGGTGGGCCCCGGCGACGTCTGCCTGCTCGACGCCGGAGCCAGGACCACCTGGACGGTGCACGAGACGCTCCGCAAGGTCTACCAGGCGCACTAGCGGCGGCCCTAGAGGGGCCCGAGTTCCTCCACGGCGGCGCAGGTCTCCATGATCCGGTCACCGTCGTTCCCCAGCGCCACCGCCAGGCGCCCCACCAGATCGCGGAAACGCTCCGCGTCGTCGCCCAGTGCCGCGAGCACGTGCTGCTCCACCCGCGCCAGCCGGTCCTGGAGCCGCGCCCAGACCTCGCGGCCGTGGGCGGTGGCCACCACGCGGCGGTTGCGCCGGTCGGACGGGTCGGGCTGCCGTTCGACCAGGTCGAGCCCGACCAGGTCGTCGACGAGGTAGGTCATCACCGTGCGGTCGATGCCGAGCTGTCTGGCGATGGCGCCCTGGTTGGCGGGCGTCTCCTGCATTGCCGCGGCGAGGATCTGGAAGCCGCGCGGCCCCCCGGGCAGGCCGCTGATGACGGCGTCGGCGGCCTTCACGTACGTGCGGAAGACGGTGCCGAGTGCCCAGCCGAGGTCGGCGTCGAGCCCGGTGTCCGTGGTCATGGCGCCATTCTACCTAGCTTGATTCGTCAATCTTCTGCCTGATATATCATCTTAAAGACAGACGATTGGAGCGTCATGCCGACCTATGGCCACGAATTGAAGTTCGGCGTCTTCCTGACCCCCACCCCCGACCGGGTGCTGCCTCTGGCGCAGCTCGCCGACGGCGAGGGCCTGGACCTGGTGACCGTGCAGGACCACCCGTACCATCCCGCCTTCCTCGACGCCTGGACCCTGGCCGCCGTCATCGCCGCGCGGACCGAGCGCGTACACGTCAGCCTCAACGTGGCCAACCTGCCGTTGCGCCCGCCTGCGGTGCTGGCCAAGAGTGTCGCCACCCTCGATCTGCTCACCGGCGGCCGGGCCGAACTGGGGCTCGGGGCGGGCGCGATGCCCGACGGGGTGGCCATGCTGGGCGGCCCGCGGCGCTCGCCCGGTGAGGCGGTGGCGGCGCTGGAGGAGGCCATCGAGCTGATCCGCGCGTTGTGGACGCCCGGACAGCCCGTCACGTTCGAGGGCGAGCACTACCGGCTGGAGGGCGCACCGCCCGGCCCGATCCCGCCGCACCGGCCGCGGATCTGGGTCGGAGCGCTCAAGCCGCGCATGCTCCGGCTCGTCGGGCGGCTGGGCGACGGCTGGTGGCCGAGCGAGTCGTATGTCCCGCCCGAGCGGCTGGCCGAGGCCAACAAGATCATCGATGAGGCCGCGCTGGAGGCGGGACGCTCGCCGCAGGACGTGCGCAGGCTCTACAACGTGGGCCGCCACCAGGGCTCCGCGGCGGAGTGGGCCGAGCGGCTGGCCGGGCTGAACCTCACCTACGGCATGGGCACGTTCGTGCTGGCCGACGACGACCCGCGCACGATCCAGCTGTTCGCGGCCGAGGTCGCGCCTGCCGTACGGGAGCTGATCGAGAGCGAGCAGGACGCTCCCGCCGGGGAGCCGGAGGCGCCGGCCGCGCACGAGTCCGCGACCATCGCCACCCCCGCCCCCGGCGTACGGCTCAGCGGCGAGCGCGCTTGGGACGAATCCACCCGGCCCACCGCCCCCGTGCCCGCGGGGGCACGTCCGCTCACCCACCAGGAGCAGGCGGCCGGGCAGCACCTGGTCGACGTCCACGACCACCTGCGCTCCGAGCTGGAGCAGGTCAGAGACCTGATCGAGCAGGTCGTCGCCAGCCGCCTGAGCGCGGGCCAGGCCCGCGCGGCGATCAACCGCATGACAATGCGCCAGAACGACTGGACCCTCGGCGCCTACTGCTCGGCCTACTGCCGGGTCGTGACCACCCATCACACGCTGGAGGACCAATCGCTCTTCCCCCGGCTACGGCGGGCGGACCCAGGCCTCACCCCGGTCCTGACCAGGCTCGAAGAGGAGCACCACGTCATCCACGGCATCCTGGAGCGCGTCGACCAGGCACTGGTCGCCACAGTGGAGTCCCCCGACGGTCTCGACCTGCTGCGCGCGGAGGTCGACCTGCTCACCGACGCGCTGCTGTCGCACCTGTCGTACGAGGAGCGCGAACTGGTCGAGCCGCTGTCGCGCGTCGGCTTCTAGGCCAGCAGCCTGGCCAGGTCGAGCCGGTGGTTGACGCCGAGCTTGGAATAGATACGGCACAGATGGTTGCCGACCGTGCGCGGCGAGACGGTGAGCAGGTCGGCGATCTCACGGTTGGTCAGGTTCCACGACGCCAGTCGGGCTATCTCCTTCTCCCGGCCGCTCAGCTCGGAGATCTGCTGATCGCCGGAGGAGAAAGGGATGACCCTGGCCAGGTGGCCGCGGGTACGCACGGGGCCGGTCCAGGTACGGATCACCTGGGCGTAGAGCGGGTGCGCCAGCTGGACCCGCAGGGGCTGGTCGCCCACCGAGATGAGGCCGCGGCGCTCCATGCGCTCGACGGCGTCGGTGCCGGCCAGTTCGATGAGCGTGGCCAGCTCCAGCGGCTCGCCGAAGGCGACGTACTCCAGCACCGACCGTTCCTGCTCGTCGACCTCGCCGATCGCGGCCTCCACCAGCAGCCGCAGCCGCTCGGTGAGGACGATCTCGCCGGGCCAGCGCCACAACCCGCCGCTGTAGGCGAACGGCCCCGAGGTGACCAGCTCGACCAGGAACCGTACGTTGCCGCGGGTGGCGTGCCACAACCTGCGCGAGGTCAGTCCCTCGACCTGGCCGCCGAGCGCCAGTGACAGCAGCCTCGCGCTGTCGGACGCCGACAGCGGGCCGAGGTCGAGCCTGGCCAGCCGCCCTTCCTTCCACAACTCCACCAGTTGCCCGGGCAGTGCCGCCCCGCTCACGGCGGCGACGGCCAGCCGTACGCCGTGGTGCTCCGCCAGGTGCCTGACCAGCGCCGCCGAGTGCGGATCGAGCAGGTGCGCGTCGTCGACGACCAGCGCCTCGACCTCGATCTGCCCGGCCGCCCAGCGCACCGGGTTGAGCCCTTGCGGTTCGCCCGACAGCAGATGCGCGAACGCCCCGAAGGCGATCTCCGGCCCCGCGCCCGACACGCGCACGACGCCCAGCCCGCGCACCGTCTCCGCCAGCAGCCTGCTCTTGCCCGCCCCCGGCTCACCGACGACGAGGATCCCTGTCCGGTCGCGGAGCGCGTCCCTGATCGCGGTGCGCTCCGCCGTCCTTCCCACGAAGGCGACCATCTCCCCCACCTCCCAGACAATGACGTTAGGGACGCGAGGCCGCCGGGGGATCCGAGGTAACCCTGAACCTGACCGCGGACCGCTCAGTGACACGACGGTCCGCGGGAGGGGGTACGGCTACAGCGGCGACTTGTAAATGATCTTCCAGGTGCCCGAGTAGCGGCACGAAGCCGACGGCTCCGCGGCCTTGCCCTCGGAGCAGACCTTGAGTTCTGCCTGGTAGACGTCCTTGTAGACGAGCGTGAACTTCCGGGCCGTGCCGTACGAGCAGTCGCGGATGTTCTTCTCCTTGATGACGAACTGGTTGCCCTTGCGGATGGCGAACTGCCACATCACCCAGGCGCAGGTGCCGGGCGAGCGGGCGTAGTCGGTGAGCTTGCCCTTGACGGTCAGGGTGTCGGCGGTGGGCAGGACGTCGTGGTCCTCGCCGACGGCGATGTAGGTGCCGTGCACCTTCGCCTTGCCACCGGGGGTCTGGTACGGGCCCCACTTGACGGAGGGCACGGCGCTCGCGGGCTGCGCGGCGAGGAGGACGGCGGCGACGGCGGGGGCCAGGAGGGCCAGCAGGGTTCTCATGGCTAGAAGTGTCCGGGTGATGCTTGAAGAACACCTGAGTATGCCTATACCTAGCCCTTGCAGCCGAATGTCATGCCTCACGGCCCGAACGCGTAGCCCATCGCCTGCCGTACCTCGTCGAGCGTGCGCACGGCCACCTCGCGGGCCCGCGCGTTGCCGGCGCGCAGCACGTCGTGCACGTCCGCCTCCGCCAGCGAGCGGCGTTTGTCCCTGATGGGGCGGAAGAACTCGTTGACCGCCTCGATGACCAGCCGCTTGAGCGCCGACGCACCCCCGTCGCCGATCTCCTCCGCGATCGCCTCGGGCGCGCGGCCGGTGCACAGGCCCGCGATGGTCAGCAGGTTGGCCACCTCGGGCCGCCGCTCCGGCTCGAAGGTGATGTGCCGCTCGGCGTCGGTCACCGCCCGCCTGATCAGCGCCGCGGTCTCGTCGTCGGAGGCCTTCAGGGCGATGGCGTTGCCGCGCGACTTGCTCATCTTGCCGCCGTCGAGCCCCTTGAGCAGCGGCGTCTGGCTGAGCAGCGCGTCGGGGACGGGAAAGACCGGCGCGTAGCGCTCGTTGAAGCGCCGCGCGATCACCCGGGTCACCTCGATGTGCGGCAACTGGTCCTTGCCGACCGGCACCAGGTCGCCCTTACAGAACAGGATGTCGGCCGCCTGGTGCACCGGATAGGTGAACATCAGCCCGCTGACCGCCGCCTGGGAGCTGTGCGCGATCTCGTCCTTGACCGTGGGGTTGCGCTGCAGCTCCGAGACGGTCACCAGGCTCAGGAACGGCAGCAGCAGCTGGTTCAGCTCGGGGACGGCGCTGTGCTGGAAGATCGTCGTGTTCGACAGGCCGATGGCCAGGTAGTCGAGGACCACGTCGACGGTGTTGCGCCTGATCTCGCCCGGCAGGTCGCGGTCGGTGATCACCTGGTAGTCGGCGACGAGCACGTAGACGTCGTGTTCGTCCTGCAGCCTGATCCGGTTGGCCAGCGAACCGAAGTAGTGGCCGATGTGCAGCGGTCCGGTGGGCCGGTCGCCGGTCAGCACGGTGTGTCTCATCTGGGTCTCCATCGACGAGGTCCCCAGGAAGGCCGTCCCCGGGGACGGCCTTTGCGCAGCATGCGAAAGTCAGGGGCCGTCGGGCGGCCGCCACCACATGCTGACTCGAGTCATGGATCCATTGTGTCCCAATCCTGTAACCACTCCAACCGGGTTTGCGTGTTCTGCCGCGCCGTCCATGATCACCTCGCCAGGATGGTTCGGTCCCGTTAGGTCCCCTCTGGAGTGTTCATGTCACGACGCACCCTCGTCGTCGGTCTCGCCACGGCCACCTGTCTCACCGTTTCGGCGGCGACGGCCCATGCCGCCGATCTGCCCAGCTCGGAGTTTCCCCTGGGCGGCCCCACGGCCAAGTCCGTGTCCAGCCTGGGGCAGGGCGTGGAGTTGTTCACCCTGAAGGCCGGCAAGGCCACCGACGGCTACACGGTCACCATCCTGATGCCGAACGGCCGTGATCACGGCACCCTCCAGGACGCCGAGCTGAAAGCGGGCGAGGTGGAGGCCGCGGGCGAGACCCCGAGCGTCCAGCCGATGGTCAAGCCGCAGGTCTCCGACGGCCCCGCCAAGGAGTACTTCACCGTCCGCGTGGGCCTGTGGTCGCTGAAGGACAAGGACGAAGCGGCCAAGACGGTCAAGGCGCTGAAGGACGCCGGGATCAAGTCGAAGGTCGACTTCCTCGGCGACGACGGCGTGCAGACCACCGGACCGTGGAACATGAAGGTCCTCATGATCGACGGCCGGCGTTTCCGCGGCTCGTACGCCGCGAGCCTCGGCACCAGCGTCGCCAAGCGCGAGACCACCTCGTCGATGGCCAAGGCGGCGGGCGCGCTGGCCGCCGTCAACGGCGGCTTCTTCAACATCCACACCCTCTCCGCCCTGCGCGGCGAGCCGGTCGGCGTCTCGGTGGTCGGCGGCAGGCTGCTCAGCGAAGCCGTGCCCGGCCGTTCCGCCCTGGTCCTCAAGGGCCGTACGGCACGCGTCACCGAGATCAAGACCACCGTGGCGGCCATCGCCCAGGACAGCGCCCGGGTCGACGTCCAGGGCGTCAACCGCAACGCCGGCGCCGACGAGATGGTGCTCTACACCGAGGAATGGGGCGCCAAGACCCCCGCCAACGGCGGAGCCGACGCGGTGATCGACGCCTCCGGCAAGATCGTGGGGCTGCGCACCTCCGGAGCGGCGATCCCGGCCGGTCACCGGGTGCTGCACGCCTCGGGCGTCGCCTCCGACTGGCTCTACCAGCACGCCTGGGAGGGCTGGACGATGACCTTCGACACCAAGGTCATCGACCTGCGCACCGGCTCGGCCATCGCACTCGCCCCCGACGTGCACGTCATCGGCGGCGGCGTGGGCCTGGTCCGCAACGGCCGGGTCCGGGTGTCGGCCAAGCGCGACGGCCACGACTCGGTCAACATGGTGCTGCGCCGTCACCCCCGCACGATGGTCGGCGTGACCCGCGGCGGCGGCCTCATCGTGGCCACCGTCGACGGCCGCAAGCCCGGCGTGACGGTCGGGGCCAACATGATCGAGGCCGCCCAGCTGATGCGCTGGATGGGCGCCGTCCAGGCGATCAACCTGGACGGCGGCGGCTCCAGCGCGATGGTGGTCGGCAAGAAGGTCGTCAACAAGCCGTCCGACGGCCGCGAGCGGGCCGTGGGCGACGCGTTGCTCATCCTGCCGTGACCACGGACGCGAGCGGGCCGGGGGCGACGCGTTGCTCATCCTGCCGTGAGCGCGGCGATGTAGCCGCGCACGTGCAGGTGCTGGGGGTGCATTCAGCAGGGCGGGCTTGTAGCGTTTGTCGGCCGCCTACAGCCTGGCCCTGACGACGAGGGAGAGCCGGCGGACGGCCGGATCGGTCCTGGCCGCCACCACCGTCCCGGTCGCGGGCGCGGCGTCGCCCCCGCGGGAGGCGGAGGCGACGCCCTCACCACCGTGAGCCCCACCATGACCACTGCGGTCAGCGATCTACGCATGGGTGGAGCTTGCGGTGATGTCTGCGGTGGGCTCACAGGCCCCTTGCATCATTAACGGCTCTTGTCGCGTCCTGCGGCGATCGCCTGCTTCGCCTGCTTGATGAAGCTCCGCACGTACAGGTGCTGCGGGTGCATGCGCAGCACCTTGACGAACTTCGGCAGCGCCGCCTTGTAGCGGTCGGCGAAGAAGTCGTCGAGCGCCGAGTAGTAGACCGCCGAGGTCCGCGACGTCACCGGGGTGACACCGGCCAGCTTGAGCTGCTGCTTGATCAGGTCCACGGGCAGCACCAGCGTCGAGTTCTCCGTCTGCCCGCCGATCCGGTCGCTGATCAGCACCGCGATCGCGATGCCGATGACCTTGCCGTCCTTGTTGAAGACCGGGCCGCCCGAGTTCCCGCCGTAGACCGGGACCTGCGTCTGGATGTACGGCACGCCCCTGATCGAGGTGCGCATCGCGTTGAACGCGCCCTGCGTCAGCGTCGGGTGATCCTTCGACTTGCGGCTCAGGTAAGGGCTCATGTCGACGGTGCCCGGGTAGCCGTTGATGTAGAGCGTGTCGCCCACGCGCACGTCCCCGTCACGGCCGAGCGGCACGGTCGGCAGGTTCCGCATGTTGCTCGCCTTGAGCAGCGCCCAGTCGAGCCCCGGCCAGTCCTCGCCCTTCCTCAGCAGCGTCAGCCGCGGCGCCTTGCCCTCGACGTAGGCGTCCACCGAGCCGAGGTAGACGGCGCTGCGCGGGTTCTTCAGCTTGAGGTGCTTGACGTTGAAGGTGGCGAACAACGTCTGGGCGAGCTTCGTCAGGCCCTCGTCGATCACCACGCTCTTCCGCATCGGCTGCAGGAAGGCCTTGGCGTCGTCAGCGGTCAGCTTCGGCAGGAACATCTCGGCGAAGTTCTGCTGGAAGCTCGCCTTGCTCCAGCCCACGCAGTGCGAGCCGGTAACCATATGACCCTGCGGCGTCACCCACCAGCCCGTGCAGATGCCGGGAATCTCCCCCGGCGCGACCCTGGCCGCCTTGCCAGGCACGAAGTACTTGCCGACATCCCCGCCCGCCGTCTTGAGCACCCACTTGAGGCGGCTCTGATTGTCGGACGGAATCCGGCCGGCCTTCGCATGGGCTTCCGCCTTCTTGAACAACTGGTAGTACGCCTTCGTCGCCTTCGGCGGCGGGATGCTCATCGTGGCGCGGTACACCGTGGTGATCTGCCGCACCGACGGATCTGTCCTCGCCGCCAGCCTGGTACCTATCGACACCTCAGGCGATGTTCGTGACGCCTGTTGGGTGGTGGTGGCCCGCTCCAGGGTCATGGGCTCCTGGGCCATGGCCTGGTGGGCAGGCGCGACACTCAGTCCGGCCAGGCTCAAGCTCACCAGGGCCACACCATTGCGCAGTGATCGCCGCATCTTCGTGCTCCTCGTCTCTCCGTTGGAGCGAGGGTGCGCTTCGGCGATGTCAGGCGGCTGGCAGGAGTTTGCCGCTCGGTTGCAGGCTGGTTTCAGCCCGCCTGTTCGATCATGGAATGCTTGGGTTTGGGGGTGCCGAAACGCGCCAGGAGGCCCGTACCGAACACTTCGTTGTCGTGAAACCCCGAAGGCCCGCGCCGGGCGGGCCTTCGGGGTTGCCGTGAAACGCAGAAAGGCCCGCACCGAGTCACCCCGGGTGGGCCTTTCT
This sequence comes from Nonomuraea soli, assembly GCF_013761175.1. GTDB lineage: Bacteria > Actinomycetota > Actinomycetes > Streptosporangiales > Streptosporangiaceae > Nonomuraea > Nonomuraea soli. The sequence continues at coordinate 306 of NZ_JACDUR010000001.1, read as the reverse complement.
GAACCAAAATTTGTGCGGCGGCGACCTACTCTCCCACACCCTGGCGAGTGCAGTACCATCGGCGCAGAGAAGCTTAACTTCCGGGTTCGGAATGTAACCGGGTGTTTCCTTCCCGCCATAACCACCGCAACCCCTCGAAACAGCCGCTTGCTGTCTCAGAATTGCGTAGTGGACGCGAGCATTACACACGCAGAACGTGTTAGCTTTGTGATCAAGTCCTCGGCCTATTAGTACCGGTCAGCTCCACACATTACTGTGCTTCCACCTCCGGCCTATCAACCCAGTCGTCTACTGGGAGCCTTACCC